>JAFKGD010000011.1 GCA_017307855.1 Burkholderiales bacterium
TCACGCCCACCGCGAGCACCAGCAGCATCACCGCCGTGATGCGCGCCGCACGCGCTTTCCAGATCGCCGTGCGTGTCACGGCCAGATAGCTGATGGCGTAAGTGAGCGCGTCCGAGCCGTTGTCGAGCGCGTTGGCGAGCAGGCCGCTGCCGTGATTCGAGTGTCAACGTCCACACCTAGCCCCACTACGATCACCTGGGGACGAGAGGGAAGTCTTTGATATGAAACTCTATCGGGAACGGACCGGCTGCATAGAATGGCGCCTCGATCAGTACTTTCTCCGAAGTCGAGACTGCACGAATGAATCGCTTAGCGTCATAGATGTAGAGGAACTGCGTACGG
The DNA here is from genome assembly GCA_017307855.1 of Burkholderiales bacterium. GTDB lineage: Bacteria > Pseudomonadota > Gammaproteobacteria > Burkholderiales > Burkholderiaceae_C > JAGOCV01. Next base: position 343 of record JAFKGD010000011.1, read on the forward strand.
GGAAGCTTTGTTGTTGCGGACCAGTATTCGACTGCGGATTCACCGAACCGCACTCGTAGCTGGCAATCCGAGCACCAAAACTGACCGCTCACGACGCCAAGGATCACGTACTCCTCGCCTGCAGGCGTCTTTCCCACAGAGAGCATTACTGGCTGCTCTCCTTGATACGGCGGCGGCAAGGATATCTTGTCTACAGACCATATAGATGCACTTTTGGTCGTCCGGCCGGTCATGCGATCCACGCGCTCAGACACGACCCACGTATGGGAGGACATGTCTGTCTCCTTCAGCTGCGCTTGGACGCCGGACGCCAGAAATGCAGCTGCCACCCCTATCCAGACGCGGACGAATGCAGCTGCGCAGCGGAATCGAGCATCTCCCGACACCGCATTGCCCAAAGAAAAGTTCATCTGAATGTTCCTCCTAGTTCAATACTACCAATTCGGTAGTATTTTGGATAGAGGTATTGGAGATCATCGGCGCAGGCCCGATCCCAATGACACTTCTTGCCCGACGATTGAAGGAAGCCCGACTTCGCGTTGGTCTGTCGCAAGAGCGCTTGGGACTCGAAGCTGGACTGGACGCAATGTCTGCCAGTACGCGGATGAATCGTTACGAGGCCGGGGCCAGAGTTCCTGACTTCAGTCTGATGCAGAGAGTCGCAGCGGTCCTGAGCGTACCGACTGCTTTTTTCTATACCGAAGACGATGATCTCGCGGATCTATTGGTGCTTTATCACGCGCTTCCCCAGCGCGCAAAGAAACAGTTGCTTCGCATCGTGCGCGATTTGAGGTCGTCCTGAACCCGTCAGCGTTGCGTACGCCAGGTTGGCGCTCGGTGAGCGTCCTGCCGGCATTCCGCGGACGCTCACTGCCGAGAATCGAGCCTTCGGAAGAGCTGGCATAGGTAGTTCCCCTGCTACCGCACATTTCGCGTCTGGTGGAATTGATTTGTCGTCTTGCTGGTCACGAGTCGTGCAAATCAAAAGGTACTTCCGCCGCCCCGACTTTTTGGGGGAGGGCGCTGAGCCCCGACGCAAAAAAATTTCTGAATCTTGGCATGGCACCACCCCATCTGTAGAAGATGTAGGAATGTAGGAGCTTCACAGGTCTGAACTGAGTGGAAGAGATGGATCTCTATGTGCTCCCACCCAGGTTGGGCCTGCAGTCCGTCATAACTGCATTGGGTCGCATACTCGCGAAGACCAGGATCAGATGATGTCGTCCGGGTCGATCGTCCTGAGGCCGTAGCGAATGCCCGCTTCATCTCTTGTCTTGTCCACGTCAAGCTTGCTAATAGCTCGCCCGAGTGAAACTATGGAGTTCGGCATTGGTCGGCGGATTCCCTTTACTTTACAAGCTTCCATATACGCCCCGAGCAACTGAGCAGCTCGCATTCCCTTTTTGGGATCGCATACCTCCTGCTCCTTCACCCAGTCGTAGAAGTATCCCTGTGTTGAAAGAAACGCAACGGTCTCATTCGTGACGTCTGATGGTGGCAGCAGCCCATCCCTAAGATAGAGCATCGCTCCTTCAACTAACCAGTTCAAGATTCCGGTGCGCTCTGTCTCCAGTACTTCAGCAAGATGCGGGTCTCCGTCTGGTAGCTCCGGATCCGGATTGGGATGACCTGGCCTGTTGAATGTCATCTCAAAGGGGACGATATGCAGTCGCCCGATGATCGCCTCGCTGAGTTTCGCAATGCGAGGTTTCTCGTTCGTCATAAGCGCGAGTTTGTGCGTCATAGTGAACTCGAAGGGAGCTTGATTCAAACCGCGGGTTCGAAGCGGTCCCCCGCCTGAATGTCGCTTTATTGTTCCGACATCTAGTCGCTCCTCCTCTTGGGTCTCAGCAGCCACGGCAAGCCGAACGCGATGCAACCCAGCCAGCATTGGTGAAGGGGCTTCAGGGTTTCGATCTCGCTTGCTGAGCATGAGCATTTCTGGCGGGATGCTCATTGCATATCCTGGTCCGAGCACCGCCATGACCTGATCAAGAATTGCGTTCTTCCCGTTGGCTCCATTCCCTACCCAAATGCCCATCATCTGAGCGTTAGTGAGGCCGGTACAAGCGTATCCCAGGTACCTCTGCAAGTACGCTGCAACCTGAGGGCGCGGCACAGACGACCGCCCCCTCGGCGTGCCCGTTGCCTCCCTAATGAGGCGGCGCCATCGATCACACTTGGCTGAGGGGTCAAAATTTACTGAGCACTTCAGCGTCACGAAGTCATCTCGAGCTTCATGGCGAAGGGTCATAGTTTCGAGGTCAACGACACCGTTCTGGACTCCAAGAAGACGTGGATTTCGATCAAGCACGAGTGGATCGATGGTTAGTCGATCGTCGCGCCGCGCGAGCGTCTGTAGCGCGTCGATTCCCTTTCGGCTCCTACAGTATCGATACTGTCGGAAGAAGCTTTCCCCAACAGCTCGGATCTTTGACCACGTTCCTTCTGCTGATTTACCGACGCTCTCCGCGTTCTTCTCCCGGGACTTGATGAACCAGTGCTCCGCTACCGCACCGCACAGCCGATCTAGCTCAGTTTCTGCCGATTTCCCAACCAGCCAGTGGGTCTCACTCCACCACAGCCATTCCTTCTGGCTGGCGTTGTACTTAAGATTGCCGTCAGCCAGCCTAACAAGAATATTCAGGTTGCCAGCGTCTGTAGCATCCTCTCGACCGCCGTCTGGCCGATCGCCCGGAGCGTCGCCGTCCTGCTTGTATCCTCGACGTTCAGCGGCACTGAAGAGCGTTGCAATCGTGATACCGCCGTCGCGCTTCGCACTCTTCGCATCTCGTTCAAAATCGAACTCGTCGAAGCTCGGCTCCGCGTAGCCATGAAGTGCGCCACTCGCCCAGTTACGCCACATGTCGCTCCAATCAGACCATCCTGTTGAGCAGAGAGCGAACCCTATGTGAAGGTACTCTTGCCGGGAGCAACTAGGTGGAACTGCTTCAAGCGCAAAATGAACACGGGTCCTGTTTTCAGGCGTGTCCTCCAGGGTCGTGTCGATCGCATTGAACGGGTCATGCTCACCATCTGATGATCCCGCTTTGTCAACATTGGGCGTCTTCTTGGTCACTGTGGCGCACAAGCTCGCTTTCGTGCAAGGCCGAGGGGGGATAGTCCAGTCCTCCGCGTGCAGGTCAAAGGGATCTCCGTCGACTAGGCGAATGTCGATCTCTTGAGCAACGTTCTTCGCCCAGAACCAAGCTTGCGCCGCTACCTCCGACTCCTCGGCTAGGGCACCTGAAAGCACCCTATTTAGCTGTCGAACAAGTGTTCGATGAGTCGCTGTACTAGCATCTCGTGAGATCGGGACAACTATGCGCCAACGCGGCAATGCGACGCTATGACTGAAGGACGTGGCCACCAGTCCAGCAAGCCCGCAGTCCCTTAGTCGCGCTTCCACCTCGTCCACAGTCATCGTGCCCGCATCATGGTCACCTACGATTGCACCTACATGCTCTATGTTGGCAGCAAGCCGATAGTTCTCTTTGAAGCTAGCGCAAGAGAGCAGAGGCTGTTCGATCTTGTTCGTGTACTGCTTCGCTCCATGCAAAAGTCGGCGCAACCCTCGTAGATTAAGCCGCTTCGCTTTGCCTTGAGGATTCTTTACCGAATCGAACAACGTCGCACCAAAAATCCGATCAACTGCAGACATTGCTTCCACTCCGCATAGTTCGAATATCCGGAATAACAAGCTCAAGCTTTCCGGATGGTCCAGAGCGGAGCACCGATCCGGCGGTGTCGATCTCAACGCTATCCAACTGTCCGCTCACTATCGCATCAAGCGCCATTTCCACTCGGTCAAGCCAATCTTGACCGGATTGAACGTTAGTAGCGCGCATTCGAGGTAGGAAGCTGAGCCGAAAAGCCGCCGCTGTTCCGCGAAGGGTGTAGAAGATATGGCTAGTCGGCATGGGAGCCTCCTCGCGCGATGAGTAGCTGCGCCGCAAGTTCTTTCATGGCCGACTCATCCCTCCCGGCAATGATTGCTTCCCGAAGAGCTTCGATTTCCTCGCTCGGCCACGCCACTGAACGTTGCGTGAGTCCTGTCTTCACTCCCGGAGGTACTAGCCCTCCTTTGATCGCGGCGTAATAGGTTGTCTTTGCCATGCCCAATGCGCGCATGGCAGGCTTCAACTTCAGCATCGGCTTAATCAATTTCGATCTCCTTACCGAACCACTTCGGCGGGTATCGAACTGTGCTTTGATCGCAGACCTCACGAAAGTGTCAACCGTACTCCGGAGTTCGGTTGGCGCTCCTATTGGTTGCCTTTCAGCTACATGGCTGCTTTGTTCAGCCGGGCTTGCGCTGTGTTGCGGACTTTCTCAATGCACGACTGAGGCTGCTACGTCGGCCTCCTTTGAGCTCCGGCGTCCACCCTCTTCGCCTAATCTCTTCGTTTGCAAGTTGCAGCGCGATCTCATTCGGGTTTGCGCCGATCATTGCTTGGCCTTCAACTATGTGCGTCGCGATCTGGTCAACGAGGGCTTCCTTCTTCTCATTGATGGATCTTCCTTTCAGACCGGTCACGCCGAGCATCTGGTCAGCACGACGACGACCTTTGCACCGAGTTTCAACACTGAGCATCGCTGCGAAAAGGGCTTGTACGAAACCCAATTGCATCGCATCGAGATCATCGGAAGCGACTATCGTCTGCATCATGCGAACCACGGTGGCCTTCTGATTCATGGCAAGTTTGGGCGGATTTGCCTCGCCAGATATCGATGCGCACTGGCGGTAATGTGAGAGCACCAAGGACAGGTCCATGGCGGCTACATCGCTAGGGCTATCGGCACACACCAATTGCTCAGCTTCCGACTTGGAATCGTCCATCACGTCACTCCATGTTGCTGGGCTTTGTCGCGGAGTTCATCGAGGTAGTCTGCCCAACGTTGCATAAGCTGAACGCGTTGGTCCAAGTACTGCGTACGGTTGTAAGCTCGGCCGAGCGCGTCCCCAACTGCATGCGCGAGCTGTGCCTCGATCACTTCTGGGTCGATACCCAAACGCTCAGCAGCCATCGTCCTGGCGGTGGCACGGAATCCATGCGGAGTCATCTCGTCATTTGTGTAGCCCAGTCGTCGCAGAGCGCTCCTCACTGTGTTCTCGGACATACATCGTTGCGATGACGTCAATGATGGGAACATGTATTTGCCGCTTCTAGTGTGACTTCCAAGCTGAACAAGAATCTCTTTGGCTTGGGTAGCTAGCGGTACGACATGAGGCGGACCATCCTGCTTGCCAGCGATTGAGCGCTTCATAAGCCTGGAAGGCAGAACTAATACGTCCCTGGTTTCGTCCATCCACTCCCACTCGAGGTGTCGGAGTTCACCTGGTCGCAGCAAGAGCAAGGGCGAGAGCATGAGCGCAGCCCGAGTGACCGCACTTCCACGGTACTCAGCAATATCCACCATAAGCTTTCCGACGGCAGATGGTTCCAGCAGCGCTGCGAAATGCTTGGTCTGCACTGGACGCAGCGCTTCCCTCAGATCTGCCGCTGGATTGCGAGCGCACTCACCCGACGCAATGGCATACCTGAAAACTTGGCCGCATGAATCCTTAAGCCTATGCGCAGTCTCGAGAGCCCCACGACTCTCGACCAACCTTAGACAGCGAAGCAGTTCCGGGGGGTCGATCTCAGCAATTGGGCGACTACCGAGCAACGGGAATGCGTCGTTCTCGAATCGAACCAACGTTCGGTCGGCATGCCCCTTGCTCACTTTCGAGCGGTGAATTTCTTCTACCCAGCGCCTAGCCAAGTACTCAAAACTGCCTTCGATCGGTCGACCTTCAGCAACCTGCTTGTTGCGAAGAGCCTTCTTCAGCTCGGCCGCTCGCACGCTCTGCCGCTGCTTGCTCGGGTCAATGCCGTTTGACACGAGGCGGCGGGCATCGTCGCGGCGCGATCGGGCCTCTCGCAACGAGACGTCCGGGTAGACGCCAAGACTGAGCATCTTCTCGACGCCGGCGATTCGATAACGGAAACGCCACCACCCAACGCGGCTCGGGCGCACATCCAGCAGCAGTCCCCCGCCGTCCGATATTTTCCGCGCAGTAGCGCTATCCGATGCAGTACGCAGGGCAGATTGGATTGAGCGATCAGACAGCAGATCGGACACGGCCACGGGTAACTCCAATCAAGTACTCGACAAAGAGTCGACATACCCTAGATGTTACCCGACAGTTACCCCGACTCACCGCGAACCCCGGCGAACCGCAACGAATTCAAAATCCGACCAACCCTTTGATTCTTAATAGTTTTTTGAACCATTCCGAACCAAAGCGAGCTCAAATATGGTGGAGCTGGGGGGATTTGAACCCCCGTCCGCAAGCCTTCTTCGCGCAGATCTACATGTTTAGCGGTCTGTTTTGAGTCTTACCGGAAGAGCCGCGCAGTCGCACGCTGCCCCACCAGCCAGCACCCTTGGATCTCGCCCCATGCCAAGGTACCCGACATGAAGCCAGCCAATGTAAGTTACCCCGCAGCCTGGACACCGGTTTGACCCGATACCCTTGCCCAGCCCATTGGCCTGCTGTTGCGAGGCTCACCGGCAATTAAGCGGCGAGTGCGAAACGTTCGTCGTTTGCAGTTAGTTTGTCGAATACAGATTTACGAGCGCTATTCAAGCTCGACATGCACCGCTGCGATTCCGAACCCACGTCGAAACCAGTGCAGCCCCGTGAGCTTCGTATTTTAGGCGGTTTGTTCGGCTTTCAAGTCCGCCAGCACACGAAGGACATCCAGCGGACGATCAACGCTGGCATCGGCGCGCCAGTGCGCCGTGTCGGCGCGGGCGCCAAGATACCCATACGTGGCGGCGACGGTCGGCATGCCTGCCGCCCGGCCAGCGACGATATCGCGTTCGTCATCGCCCACGTAGATGCAGTCGCTGGCGACCAGGCCCAGCCGCCGGGCGGCCTCGAGCAGCGGCGCGGGATGCGGCTTGGGGTGCGGCGTGGTGTCGCCGCTGACAATGGCCGCGGCCGAGTCGAACAGGGGCATCTGACGCGTCAACGGCAGCGTGAAGCGCTCGGCCTTGTTGGTGACCACGCCCCAGGCCAGCCCGGCCTGCCCGAGCGCACGGACAAGCTCGGGCACGCCCTCGAATATGCGTGTGTGCTCCACCATGCTGCCCTCGTAGCTCACGAAGAACTCCTCGCGCATCGTCTCGTAGTCCGCATGGTCGGGGGTCATGCCGAAGGCCACGCCCAACATGCCGCGCGCGCCCGCACCCGCCATCGAGCGGTAGTCGTCGAGCGGCAACTCCGCGAGGCCGCGGCGCACACGCAGCCTATTGGCTGCCGCACCCAGATCAGGCGCGCTGTCGATCAGCGTACCGTCCAGGTCGAAAAGCACCGCGCGGACACGTGTCATGCAGCCTCCGGACGGCGGGTGGCAACCAGGTAATTGACGCTGGTGTCGGCCGACAGCCAGTAGCGGCGTGTCACCGGGTTGTATTCGAGGCCACGGCTGCCCTGCAGGTCGAGTCCGGCCACACGGCAATGCGATGCCAGCTCGCTCGGGCGGATGAAGCGCGCATATTCGTGCGTGCCCTTCGGCAGCATCTGCAGCACGTATTCCGCACCGACGACAGCGAACAGGAACGCCTTGGCATTGCGATTGATGGTGGAGAAAAACACCCAGCCCCCCGGCTTCACGAGCGTGGCGCAGGCCTGTACTACCGATGCCGGGTCCGGCACATGTTCCAGCATCTCCATGCAGGTGACGATGTCGTAACCTGCAGGCTCTTCGGCGGCCAGCGCCTCTGCGCTGATCTCGCGGTAGCGCACATGCGGCGTTGCCGCCTCAAGGGCGTGCAGCTGTGCCACACGCAGGGCGCGGGAAGCGAGGTCGATGCCCAGCACATCCGCGCCACGCCGGGCCATTGAGTCGGCCAGAATGCCGCCCCCGCAGCCGATGTCGACCACACGCTTGCCGCGCAGTCCGGCCTGCTGATCGATCCAGTCGAGACGCAGGGGGTTGATGTCGTGCAACGGACGGAACTCGCTTTCAGGATCCCACCAGCGATGGGCCAGCTCGGAGAATTTGGCGAGTTCGGCCGGGTCGGCATTCAGGTTCTTCTGTGACATGGATGGATTATCGGCTGCGCTGAAAGAGAGAGCTGAAATGAAAAAAGCCCCGCAGGGCGGGGCTTTTTCAAATCGCCGAAGCGACTCAGTTGGCGCGGGTGCCGACCACTTCGATTTCCACGCGACGGTTCTTCGCACGGCCTTCGGAGGTCTTGTTGTCGGCCACGGGTTGCTTCTCGCCCTTGCCTTCCGTGTACACGCGGTTCTGTTCGATGCCCTTGGAGACCAGATAGGCCTTCACGGCTTCGGCGCGACGAACCGACAGGCGCTGGTTGTAGGCGTCGGTACCGATCGAGTCGGTGTGGCCCACGGCGATGATGACTTCCAGGTTGATACCCTTCACCTTGCTGACCAGATCGTCAAGCTTGGCGCGGCCTTCCGGCTTCAGGACCGACTTGTCGAAGTCGAAGAAAGCGTCAGCGGCGTAGGTCACCTTGCTGGCCACGGCGGGGGCCGGAGCGGGTGCGGGAGCCGGAGCAGGAGCGGCGGCAGCCGGAGCGGGCGCGCGGGCCGGTGCAGGAGCCGGGGCCACAGTGGGGGCCAGAGCGCCGTCGCAGCCAGGAGCAGCCGTAGCCGGCGTCCAGTTGGCATCGCGCCAGCACAGTTCTTGCGTACCGTTCTTCCAGACCAGTTCGTTGCCTGCATTGCGCCAGTTATCAACGGTTTGGGCACCGGCAGCGGAAGCGAGGGCTGCGGAGGCAATCAACATCGCCACTTTGTTCAGTTTCTTCATGGTTCTCCTCATGGGAAAAAGCGCAGCCGCGCTGCGATCAACACGCTTTCATGACCATCACGAAAAACGTTAGTTGCGATTGTGCCACACGCCCCCCCTGTGACAATGGCAAGGTTCCCGGCGATGCGTAGGACAGAAGCGCATTACCCGGCTTCTGTTGTTCGGGCACGACATCGCCCAAGCCTTAAAATCCACCTTTCGCCGCCTGCCTGACTCGAGCCCGCATGACCCAGTTTGCCAAAGAAACCCTGCCCATCAGCCTCGAAGAGGAGATGCGCCGCAGCTACCTCGACTACGCCATGAGCGTCATCGTGGGACGCGCACTGCCGGATGCTCGAGACGGCCTCAAGCCGGTTCATCGCCGCGTCCTGTTTGCGATGAACGAGATGGGCAACACCTACAACGCCAAGTACCGCAAGAGTGCGCAGGCCGTGGGTGAGACGATGGGTAAGTACCACCCCCATGGCGACTCCGCGATCTACGACACGATCGTCCGCATGGCGCAGCCATTCAGCCTGCGCCACATGCTCATCGATGGCCAGGGCAACTTCGGCTCGGTCGATGGCGACAACGCCGCAGCCATGCGGTACACCGAAATCCGCCTGGACAAGATCGCCCACGAGTTGCTGGCGGACTTGGACAAGGACACTGTCGACTTCGGCCCCAACTACGACGGCAGCCACCGGGAGCCTCTGGTGCTGCCGGCGCGCCTGCCCAATCTGCTGGTCAACGGTTCGGCCGGCATCGCGGTGGGCATGGCCACCAACATCCCGCCGCACAACCTCAACGAGGTCGTGGATGCCTGCCTGCATCTGCTCAGGAATCCAGAAGCGTCGATCGACGAGCTGATGGAAATCGTGCCTGCACCCGACTTCCCCACAGCCGGCATCATCTATGGCGTCTCGGGGGTGAAGGACGGCTATCGCACGGGTCGTGGCCGCGTGGTCATGCGCGCGAAGTGCCACTTCGAGGACATCGACAAGGGATCGCGCCAGGCCATCATCGTCGACGAGATTCCCTACCAGGTGAACAAGAAGTCGCTGCTCGAGCGCATTGCCGAACTGGTCCACGAGAAGAAGCTCGAGGGCATCAGCCACATCCAGGACGAGTCCGACAAGTCGGGCATGCGCGTGGTGATCGAGCTCAAGCGCGGCGAAGTGCCCGAAGTCGTACTCAACAACCTGTACAAGCAGACGCAGTTGCAGGACACGTTCGGGATGAACATGGTGGCGCTGGTCGACGGTCAGCCCAAGCTGTGCAACCTGAAAGACCTGATCGACATCTTCCTGCAGCACCGCCGCGAAGTGGTGACGCGGCGCACGGTGTTCGAGCTGCGCAAGGCGCGCGAGCGCGGACACGTTCTCGAAGGCCTGGCGGTGGCGCTGGCCAACATCGACGAATTCATCCGCATCATCCGCGAATCGCCCACGCCGCCCGTCGCCAAGACCGAGCTGATGGCCCGCGCCTGGGACAGCAAGCTGGTGCGCGAAATGCTCACGCGCACGCGCGCCGACGGCGGCACGGTGAATGCCGACGACTACCGCCCGGACGGCCTCGACCGTGCATTGGGCATGCAGGACGACGGCCTCTATCGCCTCTCCGAGACGCAGGCCCAGGAAATCCTGCAAATGCGCCTTCAGCGCCTCACCGGCCTGGAGCAGGACAAGATCGTCTCCGAGTACAAGGACATCATGGCGGTCATCGAAGACCTGCTGGACATCCTGGCCAAGCCCGGGCGCGTGGCCATCATCATCGGCGAGGAGCTTACGGCCCTGAAGATAGAGTTCGGGCAGACCAAGCTGGGCGCCCGCCGCAGCGTGATCGAACACAATCCCCAGGATCTGGGCACCGAAGACCTGATCACGCCCACCGACATGGTGGTGACGCTCAGCCACAGCGGCTACATCAAGAGCCAGCCGCTGTCCGAATACCGTGCACAGAAGCGCGGCGGGCGTGGCAAGCAGGCCACCACGACCAAGGAAGACGACTGGATCGACCAGCTCTTCATCGCCAACACGCACGATTACATCTTGTGCTTCTCCAACCGGGGCCGCCTGTACTGGCTCAAGGTCTGGGAAGTGCCTGCAGGTTCGCGCGGCTCGCGCGGCCGCCCCATCGTGAACATGTTTCCCCTTCAGGAAGGCGAGAAGATCAACGTGGTGCTGCCACTCACCGGGGAGTTCCGCAGCTTTCCCGCCGATCACTACGTGTTCATGGCCACGAGCATGGGCACGGTCAAGAAGACGGCACTCGACGAATTCAACAACCCGCGCAAGAGCGGCATCATCGCCGTCAACCTCGACGATGGTGACTACCTGATCGGTGCGGCACTCACCGATGGCAAGCATGACGTGATGCTGTTCTCGGATGGCGGCAAGGCCGTGCGCTTCGACGAGGACGACGTGCGACCGCTGGGACGCGCTGCGCGTGGCGTGCGCGGCATGGCGCTCGAGGCCGGCCAGAGCGTGATTGCGATGCTGGTGGCCGAGGACGAGCAGCAAAGCGTGCTGACGGCCACCGAGAACGGTTTCGGCAAGCGAACGCCCATCGCCGAATACACGCGACATGGCCGCGGCACCAAGGGAATGATCGCCATCCAGCAATCCGAGCGAAACGGCAAGGTGGTGGCGGCAACGCTGGTGCGCGCCGACGACGAGATCATGTTGATCACCGACCGCGGCGTCCTGGTGCGCACCCGGGTGTCCGAGATCCGCGAGCTGGGACGCGCCACGCAAGGCGTGACGCTGATCGCACTCGATCAGGGCGCCAAGCTCGGCGGCCTTCAACGCATCGTCGAGAACGACGCCAATGGCGATACCGCTGGAGAGCCTGGCGATGAATCGATGGAAGAAGGAAACGACGAATGATGAAAACCTCCACCACCCGGCTGATTGCGCTGGCCCTGCTGGCGGCCAGTTGCTGGGGCACGGCACAGGCGCAGACCAAGAAAGAACTCGTCCAGAAGCTCCTGCTGCTGCAACGTCCCAGCATCGAGGCGCTGGCGCGCCAACTGGCCGAGCAGCCGGCGCTGCAGATCGCCGATTCGGCGCGCCGCGTGCTCGCTGCCCGTGTGCCGGCCGACAAGCGGGAAGCCACCGCGAAGGCAGCCGATGCCGAACTCAAGAAGTACCTCGACGAATCGGTGCCCCTGGTGCGCGAAAAAGCCCTCCAGCAGGCCGACCTCACGCTGGGGCCCCTGCTGGAAGAGAGATTTTCCGAAGACGAGCTCAAGCAGCTGATCGCCTGGATCGATTCACCGCTCAACCGAAAGTACCTGCAGATCGCTCCCGAGCTGCAGAGCACGCTGGCGCAAAAGGTCGTGGCTGAAGCCCGGCCGCAGATCGAGCCGCGCGTGCGCCAGCTCGACGCCAACCTCGCCAAGCTTCTGGGCGTGCCGCCCGCGCCTGCCGCTGCCGCACCCGCAGCGCCGGCGAAGAAGGGCACGAATTGACGCCCACGGTACGGCCCTACAACTTCTCCGCCGGCCCGGCCGCGATTCCGGAGGACGTGCTCCGCGAGGCGGCACGCGACATGCTCGACTGGCACGGCAGCGGCATGAGCGTGATGGAGATGAGCCATCGCGGCAAGGAGTTCGGCGAGATCCTCGCCAGTGCCGAAGCCGACCTCCGCCGGCTGCTCTCGGTACCGTCCCATTACCGCATCCTTTTCATGCAGGGTGGCGGTCTGGCCGAGAACGCGATCGTCCCACTCAACCTCTCGCGCGGCGGCACCGTGGATTTCGTGGTGACGGGCGGCTGGAGCCAGAAGTCCGTCAAGGAAGCCCGGCGCTATGCCACGGCCAACGTGGTTGCCAGCGCAGAGGACGGTGGCTTCACGTCCATCCCGGACGCGGGCACCTGGAAGCTCTCGCCCGGTGCCAGCTACCTGCACCTTTGCAGCAACGAAACCATCCATGGCGTCGAATTCCACACGCTGCCCGACCTCAAGGCGCTGGGCAGCGACGCTCCGCTCGTGATCGATTTTTCGTCGCACGTGGCGTCTCGCCCGGTCGACTGGTCGCGCGTCGGCCTGGCTTTCGGTGGAGCCCAGAAGAACCTGGGTCCGGCGGGCCTGACGCTGGTGGTGGTGCGTGAAGACCTGATCGGCCACGCCCTGCCCGCCTGCCCCAGTGCCTTCGACTACAAGCTGGTGGCCGAGAACCAGTCGATGTACAACACGCCACCCACGTGGGCGATCTATATCGCCGGCCTGACTTTCCGCTGGTTACTCGGCCAGACCGAGGGCGCGGCCAAGGGCCTCGAGGCCGTCGAGCAACGCAACATCGCCAAGGCGAAACTGCTCTACGACTTCATCGACGGCTCGTCGTTCTACACCAACCGCATCGACGCCTCGTGCCGTTCGCGCATGAACATTCCGTTCCTGCTGGCCGACGAGTCGCGCAACGACGCTTTCCTGGCTGGCGCGCGCGAACGCGGCCTGCTGCAGCTCAAGGGCCACAAATCGGTGGGTGGCATGCGCGCCAGCCTCTACAACGCCATGCCGCTGGCCGGCGTGCAGGCGCTGGTCGCCTACATGCGCGAATTCGAGCAGACCCGCGCCTGAGGGGGGCGGGCAGAGCATATCCATGACACAGCCACAGGACAACAACAAGCAGGACGACTCGCTGGCGCCCCTGCGCGCGCAGATCGACGACATCGACACCCAGGTGCTCACGCTGCTCAACCGCCGGGCGCGGCTGGCCGAGGAAGTGGGCGAGATCAAGAAGCGCGAGGGCACGCCGTTCTTCCGGCCCGACCGCGTCCGCGCACTCATTGCGCGCCTGCAGCAGGCCAACCCGGGCCCGCTCAAGGACAAGCACGTCGCCGCCATCTGGAACGAAATCGCCTCGGCGGGGCTCGACCTCGAAGCCCCCGTGCGCGTCGCCTACCTCGGCCCCGCAGGCACCTTCAGCGAAGAGGCCGCGCTGCAGTTCTTCGGCTCCAGCGTCGAACAGGTGCGCTGCGAGAACTTCGACGAGGTCTTCCAGGCGGCTGCAGGTGGCCGCGCCGAATTCGGTGTGGTGCCGGTGGAGAACTCCACCGAAGGCGTGGTCACGCGCTCGCTCGACCTGCTGCTGGGCTCGCCGCTGCATATCGTTGGCGAGGTCAGCCTGCTGATCCGCCACAACCTGTTGCGCAGCTCGCCCAGCCTTGACGGCATCGAGGTCGTGTGCGCCCATCCGCAGGCGTTGGCGCAGTGCCAGCACTGGCTGACGGCCCACTTGCCGCACGCCGAGCGCCGTGCCGTTTCGAGCAACGCCGAAGGGGCCCGTCTGGCTGCCGGCAATCCGGCCTGGGCCGGCATCGCCGGCGCGCGCGCCGGCGCCGAGTTCGGCCTGCACATGATCGCGCCGGGCATCCAGGACATCGCTGTCAATCGCACGCGCTTCGTCGTGGTTTGCCTGCCGTCGGTGCTGGGCGCGCCGGCCGCCACGGGCCGCGACCATGTCAGCCTGGTGGTCTCGGTACCCAATCAGCCCGGCGCCGTGCACGATCTCCTCGTGCCGCTCAAGAAGCACGGCGTGTCGATGACGCGCTTCGAGTCCCGCCCCGCGCGCTCGGGTCAGTGGGAGTACTACTTCTACATCGACGTCGTCGGCCATCCGAGCGAGCCGCACGTGGGTGCCGCGCTGGCCGAGCTCCAGTCGCTCTGCGCCTTCTACAAGGTGCTGGGCACCTACGCGAGCGGGGAACAATGAACGCGGCCGCCCAGCAACCCGCCGGTGCGCCGGTGTTCGAGCAGCTCGGGCTCATCGGCTGCGGACTCATGGGCGGCTCGTTCGCGCTGGCACTCAAACGCGCCGGTCTGGTCAAGCGCGTGGTGGGCTACAGCAAGTCGCCCTCCACCACGGAGCGCGCGCGCGCCATGGGAGTGATCGACGTCGAGGCGCCCTCGGCCCTGCTTGCCGTATCGGGCGCCGATATCGTGCTGCTGGCCGTGCCGGTGGCGGCCACCGAGGCCACGCTCAAGACGATCCGCCATCTGGTCACGCCCCAGACTCTGGTGATGGATGTCGGCTCCACCAAGCGCGACGTCGTCGATGCAGCGCGTCGTGTGCTGCGCGAGCAGATCGGCTGCTTCGTGCCCGCGCATCCGATCGCGGGCAAGGAACTCTCGGGCGTCGAGCACGCCGACGCCGACCTGTACGCAGGCAAGCAGGTGATCCTCACGCCGCTCGAACGCACCTACACCGCGCACATCCAGAAGGCCGCGGCCGTCTGGTCGGCACTGGGCTGCCACGTGGCCAAGATGTCGCCCGAGGCGCACGACGCGGCCTTCGCCGCCGTCAGCCACCTGCCGCACCTGCTGGCATTCGCACTCATGAACGGCATCACGTCTCAGCCGAGCGGCCGCGACTTCCTGTCGCTGGCCGGACCGGGCTTCCGCGACTTCTCGCGCATCGCTGCCGCCGACCCCGAGATGTGGCGCGACGTGCTGCTGGCCAATCGCGAGGAGCTGCTGGAGCAGTCGAAGCTGTTCCAGCGCGCCCTCAAGGCACTCGAGGCCACCATCGAGGCTGGCAATGCGCAGGCCCTGGAGCTGCTGATCGAACAGGCCAGCGAGGCACGCGCAAACTGGCGCATGACCTCGCACAAGCCCGCACACTGAGCGGCCCGCACGGCCGCCCGCATCCATGTACTCCACCGAATTCCTCGACGTGCCGCCGCTGGCGGGCGCGCAGGGCACGGTCACCCTGCCCGGCTCCAAGAGCATTTCCAACCGCGTGCTGCTGCTGGCCGCCCTGGCCGAAGGCACGACCGAACTGCTCGATCTGCTCGACTCCGACGACACGCGCGTCATGCTCGATGCTCTGCGCACGCTGGGTTGCGGCGTGGAGCAGTCCGCCGGCAGCACCCGCATCAGCGGCCTGGGCGGGCGCAAGCCTGCGCCGCGCGCCGACGGCCAGCCCCACGACCTGTTCCTGGGCAATGCGGGCACGGCCATGCGCCCGCTCACGGCTGCGCTCGCCGTGCTGGGCTGCGACGTGACGCTGCGCGGCGTGCCGCGCATGCACGAGCGCCCCATCGGCGATCTGGTGGATGCGCTGCGCCAGCTGGGCTGCCCCATCGATTACCTGGGCCACGATGGCTTCCCGCCGCTGCGCCTGCGGCCCGGGGCTGCGTTGCGGCTCGACGCGCCCATCCGCGTGCGCGGCGACGTGTCGAGCCAGTTCCTCACCGCGCTGCTGCTGGCTCTTCCGCTGGCGGCGCGGCAGGACATCGTCATCGAGGTGGTGGGCGAGCTTATTTCCAGACCCTACATCGGCATCACGCTCGACCTGCTGGCACGCTTCGGCATCGAGGTGCGCCGCGAGGGCTGGCAGCGATTCACGATTCCGGCCGGCAGCCGCTACCGCTCGCCTGGCCGGCTGCACGTGGAAGCCGACGCATCGTCGGCCAGCTACTTCATCGCGCTGGGGGCCATCGCCGAAGGCGGCGGCATCCGCATCGAAGGCGTGGGGGAAGCGTCGATCCAGGGCGACATCCGCTTCGTCGACGCGGCCCGCGCCATGGGCGCGCACATCGAGAGCGGCCCCAACTGGCTGCAGGTCGGCCGCAGCGAGTGGCCGCTGCGCGCCATCGATCTCGACTGCAACCACATACCCGACGCCGCCATGACGCTGGGCGTGATGGCGCTCTACGCCCGGGGCACGACGGTCTTACGCAACATCGCAAGCTGGCGGGTGAAGGAAACCGACCGCATCGCCGCCATGGCGACAGAACTGCGCAAGCTGGGAGCGACAGTCGAGGAAGGCGCCGACTTCATCCGCATCACGCCGCCTGCGAGCCCGGGTGACTGGCAGCCAGCCAGCATCCACACCTACGACGATCACCGCGTCGCCATGTGCTTTTCACTCGCAGCCTTCAACCCTGCGGGTCTGCCCGTGCGTATTGAAGATCCGAAGTGCGTGGCCAAGACCTTCCCCGACTATTTCGAAACGCTGTTCGCCGTGGCCCATGCGCCCGCCGAGCAGGTTCCAGTGCTTTGCGTGGACGGCCCGACGGCTTCAGGCAAAGGCACGGTGGCGGCCCGGGTGGCGCGCCGGCTGGGCTACCACTTCCTCGATTCGGGCGCCCTTTATCGTGTCACGGGGCTGGCCGCCCATCGCGCCGGCCTGGCTCCCGAGCCGCAGCATGAAACTGCCATCGCCGCACTCGCGCGCCAGCTGCCGATCCGTTTCGGGGATGGCCACATCCTGCTGGACGGAGAAGACGTGAGCGATCTCATCCGCACCGAAGCCGCCGGCATGACGGCCTCTCGCGTGTCGGCGCTGCCGGCCGTGCGTGAAGCACTGGTCGAACTTCAGCACGGTTTCCGCCGCCTGCCGGGCCTGGTTGCCGACGGCCGCGACATGGGCACCGTGATCTTCCCGCAGGCCACGCTCAAGGTGTTCCTGACGGCCAGCGCCGCGCAGCGTGCCGAGCGTCGGCATAAGCAATTGATTTCAAAGGGTTTTTCGGCTAACATCGACGACTTGCGTGCGGATCTCGAAGCGCGTGACCTGCGGGACTCGTCCCGCGCCGTCGCGCCACTCAAGCCCGCACCAGATGCCCGGCTGCTCGACAACTCCGATCTGTCCATCGACGAATGCGTGGATCAGGTGCTGTCATGGTGGCAAGGCGTGCGGCCATTCGGGCAATCCTGAACGGCAGCCAACCGGTCCATCCGGCTCCACTCGCGCTGCATGCGCACTGGCCGGATGGTGTGCAACCCCAACCGCGGATCTTCCGCAAACCAACCGCCGTCCCCAGCCTTAAAAACGTCAGCAATGGTGCTGGCGGAAAACTGCGTGGACCGGATAGGAAACTCAATGTCTGAATCTTTTGCCGCCCTGTTCGAGGAATCGCTGCAACGCTCTGAAATGCGTGCCGGCGAGGTCATCACCGCCGAAGTCGTGCGCGTCGAACACAACCACGTGGTCGTCAATGCGGGCCTCAAGTCCGAAGCCTACGTGCCCATCGACGAGTTCAAGAACGACAAGGGCGAAATCGAAGTCCAGGCCGGCGACTTCGTCTCCGTGGCCATCGGCTCGGTCGAAAACGGCTACGGCGACACCATCCTCTCGCGCGACACCGCCAAGCGCCTGGCGTCGTGGCTCGCGCTCGAGAAGGCCCTGGAATCCGGCGAATTCGTCACCGGCACCACCAGCGGCAAGGTCAAGGGCGGCCTGACCGTGCTGGTCAACGGCATCCGCGCGTTCCTGCCAGGCTCGCTGATCGACACGCGTCCCATCAAGGATCTGACCCCGTTCGAGAACAAGACCCTCGAATTCAAGGTCATCAAGCTCGACCGCAAGCGCAACAACGTGGTGCTGTCGCGCCGCGCCGTGGTGGAAGCCTCCATGGGCGAAGAGCGCGCCAAGCTGATGGAAACGCTCAAGGAAGGCGCGATCGTGCGCGGCGTGGTCAAGAACATCACCGAATACGGTGCGTTCGTCGACCTCGGCGGCATCGATGGCCTGCTGCACATCACCGACATGGCCTGGCGCCGTGTCCGCCACCCGAGCGAAGTCGTTCAGGCCGGCCAGGAAATCACCGCCAAGATCCTCAAGTTCGACACGGAAAAGAACCGCGTCTCGCTGGGTCTCAAGCAGATGGGCGACGACCCGTGGCTGGGCGTGTCGCGCCGCTACCCGCAAGGCACGCGCATGTTCGGCAAGATCACGAACATCGCCGACTACGGCGCATTCGTCGAGCTGGAGCCCGGCATCGAAGGCCTGGTGCACGTCTCCGAAATGGACTGGACCAACAAGAACGTGGCCCCGTCCAAGATCGTGTCGCTGGGCGACGAAGTCGAAGTCATGATCCTCGAGATCGACGAAGACAAGCGCCGCATCAGCCTGGGCATGAAGCAGTGCAAGGCCAACCCGTGGCAGGAATTCGCGCAGAACACCAAGCGCGGCGACCGCGTCAAGGGCCCGATCAAGTCGATCACCGACTTCGGCGTGTTCGTGGGCTTGGCTGCCGGCATCGACGGCCTGGTGCACCTGTCCGACCTGTCGTGGAACGAAGCCGGTGAAGCGGCCGTGCGCAACTACAAGAAGGGCCAGGAAGTCGAAGCCATCGTGCTGGCCGTGGACGTGGACCGCGAGCGCATCTCGCTGGGCATCAAGCAGCTCGACGGCGATCCGTTCTCGACCTTCACCTCGGTGAACGACAAGGGCCAGATCGTGACCGGCAAGGTCAAGACCGTGGATCCGCGCGGTGCCGAGATCGACCTGGGCAACGACGTGATCGGCTACCTGCGCGCTTCGGAAATCTCCCGCGACCGCGTGGAAGATGCCCGCAACGTGCTCAAGGAAGGCGACGAAGTCACGGCCGTGGTGGTGAACGTGGATCGCAAGACGCGCAACATCCAGCTGTCGGTCAAGCAGAAGGACATGGCCGACGAGCAAGGCGCCATGGCCAACCTGAGCCAGCAGTCGGCCCGCGAGAACGCCGGCACGACCAGCCTGGGCGCCTTGCTGCGCGCCAAGCTGGACAACTCGGACAAGCAATAAGCTGCATGACACCCGGCCGCGCCGCCTCCTGGCGGCGTGGCCGGGTCCATGAACGACACAACCGAGACCTTCCGAGTCCATGACCCGTTCCGACCTCGTCGAAGAACTGGCCGCGCGTTTCGGCCAGCTCACGCATCGCGACGCAGAATTCGCCGTCAAGACCATTCTTGACGCGATGAGCGACGCGCTCGTGCGCGGGCACCGCATCGAGATCCGTGGCTTCGGCAGCTTCTCCGTGAATCGGCGCCCGCCGCGCATGGGCCGCAACCCGCGCAGTGGCGAGAGCGTCCACATCCCCGAAAAGCGGGTGCCGCACTTCAAGCCGGGCAAGGCCCTGCGCGAGGCGGTCGACCGCCGGACCGAGGAGATGGGCGGCGTCACGCCGCAATAACCCGATACCGGAGGCACCCTTCGGGTGGCCTAGAATTCTTCTCGCCGCTCGAGGAGATGCATGAAATACCTCTCGTGGCTGCTCAAGGCAGCCATTTTTTTTACCCTTTTCGCTTTCGCGCTGAACAACCAGCACGAGGCAACGGTGCATTTCTTTTTCGGCACACAGTGGCGTGGTCCGCTGGTGCTGATCGTGCTGGGGGCTTTCGCGCTCGGCCTGGCCGCTGGCGTCCTGGCCATGGTGCCGCGCTGGTGGCATCACCGCCGCGTAGCCGTGCGTGTACAGGCCACCGTCCCCGCCGTCGTCGCAACGCCGCCGGCGCCGCCTTCGGCTCCCGTCGTCCCCGCAGCCACAACGGCCATGGCACCCGAGCAGCATGGAGTTTGATTTCAGCTGGCTGCTGTTGGGCCTGCCCGTTGCATTCGCCCTGGGCTGGCTGGCGTCCCGCCTCGACCTGCGGCAGTTGCGCATCGAGAACCGCAACGCACCGCGCGCCTATTTCAAGGGCCTGAATTTCCTGCTCAACGAACAGCAGGACCAGGCCATCGACGCCTTCATCGAGGCCGTCCAGAACGATCCGGACACATCGGAGCTGCACTTCGCGCTGGGCAACCTGTTCCGCCGCCGCGGCGAATACGACCGTGCCGTGCGCGTGCACGAGCACCTGCTCTCGCGCGCCGACCTCTCGCAGGCCGATCGCGACCGCGCCCAGCACGCGCTGGCGCTCGACTTCCTCAAAGCCGGCCTGCTGGACCGCGCGGAGGACGCACTGCGTCGCCTGGAAGGAACGGCCTTCGAAAATCAGGCACGGCTCGCGCTGCTGGCCATCTACGAGCGCTCGCGCGACTGGCGCCAGGCGGCCGAGATCGCTCGCCGGCTCGACGGCAGCGACCAGGCCAGCTTCGGCGGCCGCCGCGCGCACTATCTGTGTGAAGAGGCGGCAGGCCACGTCTCCGGAGGGCGCGACGCGCAGGCCCGCGAGTTGCTGGAGCAGGCCGTTGCCACCGCGCCAGCCGCGCCCCGCGCCCGCATCGAACTGGCGACGCTGCTGATGCGCCAGGGCCAGGCAGAAGACGCATGGCAGCATCTGCGCGCTCTGGTGGACGCCTCGCCCATCAGCCTTCCGTTGTTCGCACGCAGCCTCGTCGAAGCCGCGCAGGCCAGCGGTCACGATGCGCAGGCGCGCGAGCTGCTGCTGGCCAGCTATACGCAGTCGCCCTCGCTCGACCTGGTGGAGGCCCTGATCCTCTCGGGCGCGGCGCTTCCTGAATCCGGCGGGCAGGCATCCGTGGCGACCGACTGGTATGCAGAGCACCTGCGCCGCGAGCCTTCGCTCGTTGCCGCGTCGCGCTGGCTGGCCAGGGAGCGGCTGGAGTCTGAGCAACTGCATCCGCAGGTGCAGCGCGCGCTGGACCATGCGGCCAAACCCCTCATGCGCTATCGCTGCGCTGCCTGCGGCTTCGAGGCCCAGCGCCACTTCTGGCAATGCCCGGGTTGCCAGGCCTGGGACAGTTACCCCGCACGCCGCGTCGAAGAACTCTGAGCGCACGCATGCGGGCGGGCATAGGCGCTGCGTCGCGGGCAGCGAATTCGTAAAACTCTGCAAGTCGCCCGATCCGGGCGCGCCATGCACGGACAAGATGCGCCTCGCCGCTGAAAGCCGGCGGCGAAAGCGGGCGCGGCGCCTGCCGCGCCTTCATGTCACTCAGGAGGAAAACACCCATGCGCATCATCAAGACGGGCCTGCTGGCCACCCTCGCCCTCTGGGCCGGCCTGGCGTTCGCCGCCCCCGAAGTCAACAAGGCCACCGCGGCCGAACTCGACAGCATCAAGGGCATCGGACCGAGCCTGTCGTCACGCATCCTCGACGAGCGCAAGAAGGGCGACTTCAAGAGCTGGGCCGATCTGCGCGCCCGCGTGAAAGGCATCGGCGACAAGACGGCCGCCAAGTTCTCGGCCGAGGGTCTGACCGTCAACGGCGAGGCCTACAAGGCTGCTGCCGCTGACAAGTCCGCGGCAGCCGCCAAGACGAAGCCCTGACCGTACGAGCGGCCCGGCGGGAATCCCGACCGGCCTGCAACCCGAGGAGAACGGCGCACGGCCTGCGGGGCTGTGCGCCGTTCCTGCTTTCAGCGCCCGGCGGGCAAATGGTCAGCGGCTCAGCACCACACTGGCGATCAGGCCGGTGGCGATGGCCACGAGCGCGAAGTCACGGCCGTCACGATCGCGCACCCATTGATGCCCGCGCGGCGGCGCCGCCAGCCGGTGGGCTCGCCAGTCCGTCACCACGTACTGGGGCGCGCGGTAGGCCGCTGGCATGCGCTGGCCGCGGTGATAGCGTGCGAAGCGCCGCTCGTCGACGTGCACGTAGCGCACCGGAGCCGCGTGGCGCGGAGGCGGTGCGTAGCGCACGGGCGGTGCGTGGCGCACTTCGCCATGGCGCACGACGACGACGCGCTCGGCTGGCGGTGCGTGGCGCGGCTGGGCGGTGGCGACGGCCGACAAGCCCATCGATGCGGCCAGTGCCAGGGTGATCTTGCTCGCGGTGTTCATGGCGTTTCCTTTCGGAGATGAAGAGCCTTCATCGTCCGGTCGCCACGTGAAGCGTGGGTAAACGCCCGGCAAAGGAAATCGCCAGCTTGTGCCAAGCCTGCCCCGCGCATGAAGCGCCCGTGAACGGCGCCCACAAGTCGCCACCAACTCCGTGTGCGCGGCGGGTGCGGGGCTCAGATCGCCACGAGCTGGCGGATGCCCCTGGCCTTCATCTCTTCGCCGGGACCGCGCGCGATGACCTCGCCGCGCTCCATGACGAGATAGTCATCAGCCAGCTCCTCGGCGAAGTCGTAGTACTGCTCGCACAGCAGGATGGCCATGTCGCCGCGGTCGGCCAGCATGCGGATCACCCGGCCGATGTCCTTGATGATGCTGGGCTGGATGCCTTCCGTGGGTTCGTCGAGGATCAACAGGCGCGGCCCGGGTGCGAGTGCCCGGGCGATCGCCAGTTGCTGCTGCTGCCCTCCTGACAGGTCTCCGCCGCGCCGATGCAGCATCTGCTTGAGCACAGGGAACAGCTCGTACAGCTCGGCCGGCACCGGCGTGGACCCGCTGCGGTAGGCCAGTCCCATGCGCAGGTTTTCTTCCACCGTGAGGCGCGCAAAAATCTCGCGGCCCTGCGGCACGAAGCCGATGCCGGCGCGCGCGCGCTCGTAGGGCGTGGCGTCATGGATGGAGCGGCCATCGAATTCGATGCTGCCGGTCTTGATCGGCACCAGGCCCATCAGGCTCTTGAGCAGCGTGGTCTTGCCCACGCCGTTGCGTCCGAGCAGAACGGTGACTTTGCCCAGACGGGCCTCGAGGCTGACGTCGCGCAGGATATGCGAGCCGCCGTAGTACTGGTTGATGTTCTTGACGGTCAGCATGGTGGGATGTCGTGTCGCAGAGATGTCTTCCGGCCCCGGCCCGGCAAGGTGGCCGGACGGACAGCCGCCCGCGCGGCTGCCCGTCCTTTCACACTCCCCTCTCCCGGCCGGCGCCGGCCTGTCCTGTCGTCAGCGGCCAAGGTACACCTCGATCACGCGCTCGTCCGCCTGCACCTCGTCCAGCGTGCCCTGCGCCAGCACCGAGCCATCGCACAGCACGGTGACGATCTCGCTGATGGCCCGGATGAAGGACATGTCGTGCTCCACCACCATCAGCGAATGGCGACCCTTGAGCGAGAGGAACAGTTCCGCCGTACGTGCGGTCTCCTCGTCCGTCATGCCCGCAACGGGTTCGTCGAGCAGCAGCAGCTTCGGATCCTGCATGAGCAGCATGCCGATCTCCAGCCACTGCTTCTGGCCATGGCTCAGGTTGCCGGCCTGCCGCGTGACGCTGGCCCCCAGGTGGATCGTGTGCAGTACCTCGGCGAGCCGGTCACCCTGCGCCGAGTCGAGCCTGAACAACATCGACCTCTTCACGCCCTTGTCGGTCTTGAGCGCGAGCTCGAGGTTCTCGAACACCGTGAGTTGCTCGAACACCGTCGGCTTCTGGAATTTGCGGCCGATGCCGAGCTGCGCGATCTCGGGCTCGTTGTGCGCCAGCAGGTCGATCGTGCTGCCGAAATACACTTGGCCTTCGTCGGGCCGGGTCTTGCCGGTGATGATGTCCATCATCGTGGTCTTGCCCGCGCCGTTGGGACCGATGATGCAGCGCAGCTCGCCGGGGGCAATGTCGAGGTTGAGCTTGTTGATGGCCTTGAAGCCGTCGAAGCTGACACTCACGTCTTCCAGGTAGAGGATGCGGCCGTGAGTGACGTCCACCTCGCCGGCCACGTGCGGGCGCGCATAGCCCGCGCTGCGCCCGCCCGACTCGGTTTCGGTCTTGAGTTTCTCCATGCGCGCCGCCACGCGCTGCGCGCCCTGCTCCAGCAGATCGGGCGTCATGGTTTCGCTCCTTCGGCGCCTGCCTCGTGCGCGCGGCTCTCGGCCAGCGCCTGCGCCGGCGGTGGTGCGACGGCGCCCTTGACGAATTTGCTGCCCCGCCGCGCCAGCAACTGGCGCACCAGGCCCGCCACGCCCTGCGGCAGGAACAGCGTCACCGCGATGAACAGCAGGCCCAGGAAGTACAGCCAGTATTCAGGGAAAGCCACGGTGAAATAACTCTTGGCACCGTTGACGAGGAAAGCGCCGACGATGGGGCCGATCAGCGTGGCGCGCCCGCCCACGGCCGCCCAGATGGCGATCTCGATCGAATTGGGCGCCGACATCTCGCTGGGGTTGATGATGCCCACCTGCGGCACGTAGAGCGCACCGGCCACGCCGCACATCATCGCCGAGAGCGTCCAGATCGTGAGCTTGTAGGCCAGCGGGTTGTAGCCCGAGAACATCACGCGGCTCTCCGCATCCCGGATGGCCTGCAGCACGCGGCCGAACTTCGAGGTGACGAGCCAGCGCGAGAACAGGAAGAAGCCCAGCAACGTGAGGCCAGTGATGACGAACAGCGTCATGCGCATCTGCTGCGTGGCGATCGGGATGTCGAGAATCCGCTTGAAATCGGTGAAGCCGTTGTTGCCGCCGAAGCCCGTCTCGTTGCGGAAGAACAGCAGCATGGCGGCGAACGTCATCGCCTGCGTGATGATGGAGAAGTAGACGCCCTTGATGCGCGAGCGGAAGGCGAAGTAGCCGAACACGAAGGCGAGCAGGCCCGGCACCGCCACCACCATCAGTGCCTGGAAGATGAACGAGTCGCTGAACGTCCAGTGCCAGGGCAATGCCTTCCAGTCGAGGAACACCATGAAGTCGGGCAACTCGCTCTTGTAGTTGCCGTCCAGGCCGATCTGGCGCATGAGGTACATGCCCATCATGTAGCCGCCCAGGGCGAAGAACAGGCCGTGGCCCAATGACAGGATGCCGGTGTAGCCCCAGATCAGGTCCATGGCCAGCGCGCAGATGGCGTAGCACATGATCTTGCCGAGCAGCGCCACCATGAAGTCGCTCATGTGGAACAGGCTGCCCTCGGGCACCACCATGTTGGCCAGCGGCGCGACGGCGCAGACGAAGACCAGGGCGGCCAGGAAGCCGCTCCAGCCGCGGCCGGACATCAATGGCGCCTTGGCGGGCAATTGCAAAGTCGTGGGATTCATGCTTCACGGCCCTTGATGGCGAAGATGCCTTGGGGGCGCTTCTGGATGAACACGATGATCAGCACCAGCACGGTGATCTTGGCCAGCACGGCACCCGTCCAGCCTTCCAGCACCTTGTTGAGAATGCCCAGGCCCAGCGCCGCGTACACGGTGCCCGCCAACTGGCCGACGCCGCCCACCACGGCCACCATGAACGCATCGACGATGTAGGTCTGTCCCAGGTCGGGTCCGACGTTGCCGATCTGGCTGAGGGCGCAGCCCGCCAGGCCCGCGATGCCCGAACCCAGCGCGAACGCATAGGTGTCCACGCGCGCCGTGTTGACGCCCATGCAGGAAGCGATCGGGCGGTTCTGCGTGACCCCGCGCACGAACAGGCCCAGCCGCGTGCGGCTGATGAGGAAAGCCACGCCCGCCAGCACCAGCGCCGCGAACAGCACGATGAGCACGCGGTTCCACGGCAGCGACAGGTTGGGCAGCAGTTGCACGCTACCGCTCATCCACGCCGGGTTTTCCACGCCGACGTTCTGCGCACCGAAGAGGCTGCGCACGCCCTGCATCAGCATCAGGCTGATGCCCCAGGTGGCCAGCAGCGTCTCGAGCGGGCGGCCGTAGAGGAAGCGGATCACGCTGCGCTCCAGCGCCGCGCCCACCAGTGCCGACGCCATGAACGATACGGGGATGGCGGCCACCAGGTACCAGCCGAATGCGGCCTCGGGCAGCCAGCGCTGGAACAGCCCCTGCGTGACGTAGGTGGCGTAGGCGCCGATCATCATCAGCTCGCCGTGGGCCATGTTGATCACGCCCATCAGACCGTAGGTGATGGCCAGGCCCAGCGCCACCAGCAGGAGCACCGAGCCCAGGCTGATGCCCGAGAACAGCTGGCCCAGGCGTTCGCCCCAGGCCAGGGCTTCGCTCACCACCTTGAGCGAGGCCGAGAGCTGTGCCTTCACCTCGCCGTCTTCCTCGACGGTCAGGCGTTCGTTGAGCAACAGCCGCGTGTTGGTGCTGCGGCTGGATTCGAGCAGCCTGGCCGCGGTGATGCGCTTGGCCTTGTCTTCGCTGTTGAGCAGGGCCGCCGCGCGCGCCAGTTCGAGCTGGTCGCGGATGGCGTCGTTCTTTTCGGCCGCCAGCGCCTTCTCGACCAGCGGCAGACGCGATTCGGATGGGTCCTTGAGCAGGGACTGCACCGCCGCCGCACGTGTGCGGTCGTCGGCACTGAAAAGCGACAGCGTGGCCAGAGCCGTATCGAGCTCGCCACGCAGGTAGTTGTTGTTGACGACGTCTTCGGCGTCCTCGGGCACGGTCACTGCCGCACCGGTCACGGGGTCGGTGCCGGCATCGCCGTTCATCACGAACACCGCGTCGTCCTTGAACTTCACGGAGTCGTCGGCCAGCGCCTGGATGAACGCCGCCGTCCTGTCGTCGGCATTCGCGAGGGCCTTCGCGATCGCCCCAACGCGCTCTTCCGCATCGCCGATCGCCATGCCCCGCGCCTCCTCGGCCGTGAGCGCATGCGCCCAGCCGGAAGCCAGCAGCATCAATGAAACCAGGAACAACCGCATTCGAATTTCCAGCAAGTCCGTGAACATTCTTCGCGAGCCGCGACGCGGAGCCAGGGCGCGCCACGCAGAGCCGCCTCACGCGGCCGCGCCGCCCCCGGTAGGGGGTGGGCGGCTACACGCAGTGAGCAAGCCCTGGGACGAGCTTATTTCTTCACCGGCTCGTCGGGCTTCTTGTCGTTGCCTTCGATGTACGGCGACCACGGCTTGGCCTTGACCGGGCCGGGGGTCTTCCACACCACGTTGAACTGGCCGTCGGCCTTGATCTCGCCGATGAACACGCTCTTGTGCAGGTGATGGTTCTTCTCGTCCATCTTGGAGACGATGCCCGAGGGCGCCTTGAAAGTCTGGCCGGCCATGGCAGCGATGACCTTGTCCGGATCGGTCGACTTGGCCTTCTCGACAGCCTGTTTCCACATGTTGATGCCGATGTAGGTGGCCTCCATCGGATCGTTGGTCAGGGGCTTGTCCTTGTGGCCAGGGATGTTCTTGGCCTTGGCGTAGTCGGTCCACTTCTTGATGAACGCGGTGTTTTCCGGGTTCTTGATCGACATGAAGTAGTTCCAGGCGGCCAGGTGGCCCACCAGCGGCTTGGTGTCCACGCCACGCAGTTCTTCTTCGCCCACGGAGAAGGCGACGACCGGCACGTCCTTGGCCTTGAGGCCGGCGTTGCCCAGTTCCTTGTAGAAGGGCACGTTGGAGTCGCCGTTGATGGTGGACACCACGGCCGTCTTGCCGCCCTGGCTGAACTTCTTCACGTCGGCGACGATGGTCTGGTAGTCGGCATGGCCGAACGGCGTGTACTTCTCGTCGATGTCGCTGTCCTTGACGCCCTTGCTCTTGAGGTAGGCGCGCAGGATCTTGTTGGTGGTGCGCGGGTACACGTAGTCGGTACCCAGCAACACCCAGCGCTTGGCGCCACCGCCAGCCTTGCTCATCAGGTAGTCGACGGCCGGGATGGCCTGCTGGTTGGGCGCGGCGCCCGTGTAGAACACGTTCTTCGACAGCTCTTCGCCTTCGTACTGCACGGGGTAGTACAGCAGCGCGTTGGCTTCTTCGTAGACGGGCAGCACCGACTTGCGGCACGACGACGTCCAGCAGCCGAAGGTGACGGCGACCTTGTCCTGCGACACCAGCTGCTTGGCCTTCTCGGCCGCCAGGGGCCAGTTGGAGGCGATGTCGACTACGACCGGTTCGAGCTTCTTGCCCATCACGCCGCCCTTGGCGTTGATCTCGTCGATCGTCATGAGCACCGTGTCCTTGAGCACGGTTTCCGAGATGGCCATGGTGCCCGACAGGCTGTGCAGGATGCCGACCTTGATGGTGCCGCCCGACTGGGCGAAGGCGGGCGAAGCCATCACGCCTGCCAGCGCGGCGGCGGCAGCAATGGCCTGGATGGTGAAACGACGTTGCATGTGTGCTCTCCGGGTGGTTGGATCGGCTCGCCGCGCCGCCTGCCCCTCCGGGTGGCCGTTTCGCTGGCGATGCGGCCGATTCTGGAGAGCACCCCCCGCCGCGCATATACGCCGGGTGGCGTACGCGCCGCCGGCAGGCCTCAGGCGCGAGCGACCGCCCACGCCCGGCGCGCGGGTGGGCCGCCGTTAAACTGCCGGGTTTCCCGTTTTCTTCCCAACCGGCATCAGCAGCAAGGCGCACATGTCACGGCGCATCCCTGTCACCGGCCCGGCGCTCGTCCGCGTGCTCGCCCGGCTGGCCGACATCGACTCATCCTCCGAATCGCGTCAGTCGTTCCCCGACCGGCTCAGCCAGTGGCTGCGCTGGAACGACGCGATTTCGCTGGCCGGCGCGCTCAACACCGCGCCCGTGGCCGCACGCGCCCTGCGTGGCGGCGACGCCGCCGCCGACTACCGCAAGGTGCGCGCCGCGCTGGAAGGCGCCATCGCGGCCGACAGCCACGCCCGCCCCAACGGCCTGCAACCCCTGCCCGGCGCCGAACCCGAGGCCGACTTCTCCACCTTCCGCCACCGCTACCAGACGCGACAGCAGGCCATGGAAGCCGGCATCGCGCCGCTGCGCGCGCGCCTGCGCGCCCGGCTGGCCACGCGCTCGGCCGAACACGCAAGGCTGGCCGCGGTCGATGCCGTCATGGAGCAGGTGATGGGCACGCGGGAACGCAGCCTGCTGCTGCACGTGCCCGCGCTGCTGGAGCGGCGCTTCCGTCGGCTGCAGGCGGATGCCGCCGCGACGCAGGCCCCTGGCGACACCGCCGGCGCCGCTTCCGCCGCAGTCGCCACCAACCTCTGGCTGCAACAGTTCCGTCGCGAGATGCACGAGCTGCTGCTGGCCGAACTCGATCTCCGGCTGCAGCCGGTCGAAGGGCTGCTCGCAGCCCTCGATCCTGCTGCCGCCTCACCCGTCATCGCCACACCATGATCCGACAACTTCCTTCCATCGCATTCGCCGCCGGCCTCGCCACCGTGGCCTGGGTCGGGGCGGGCTACGTGGGCAGCCATCCGATGGCGCTGGCCATGACGGCGCTGATCGCCGCTTTCTATATCTGGGGCGCGGCCGAGTTGCGCCGCTACCGCGAAGCCACCGACACGCTCGCCCACGCCGTGGCCGACGCACAGGAACCCGCCGGCCTGGCCGCCTGGATCGAGCGCCTGCACCCCTCGCTGCGCGAGCCGGTGCGCCAGCGCATCGAGGAGGGCCGCGCCAGTCTGCCGGGCCCGGCGCTCACGCCGTACCTGGCCGGCCTGCTGGTGCTGCTGGGCATGCTAGGCACCTTCCTGGGCATGGTGGTGACGCTGCGTGGCACCGGCGCCGCGCTCGACACGGCGACCGACCTCGAATCCGTGCGCGCCGCGCTGGCCGCGCCCGTGCGAGGGCTGGGCCTGGCGTTCGGCGCATCGGTGGCGGGTGTGGCCACCTCGGCCATGCTGGGCCTGATGTCCTCGTTGCTGCGGCGCGAGCGGCTGCAGGCCGTGCAGGCGCTCGACGTGCGCATCGGCAGCACGCTGCGCGGCTTCTCGCGCGCGCACCAGCGCGAGGAATCGTTCCGCCTTCTGCAGCGTCAGGCCGAGGCGCTGCCGCTGGTGGCCGAGCGGCTGCAGTCGTTGATGGATTCGCTCGAGCGCCAGCATCAGGCGCTGGGTGATCGGCTGGCCGGCAGTCAGGACAGCTTCCACGCCCGCGTTGAAGCGTCCTACACCGGCCTCGCGGCCTCGGTGGACCAGTCGCTGCGCACCAGCCTGGCCGAGAGCGCGCGCGCCGCCGGCGCGGCCATCGCGCCGATGGCCGAATCCACGCTGGCCGGGCTCGCACGCGAGGCTTCGGCGCTGCATGCCGGCGTGGCACAGGCCATGCAGGCGCAACTGGAAGCGCTGTCGGGCCGGTTCGACGAACGCGTCGACCGTGTGGCGAACCTCTGGACCGAGGCGCTGGCCGAGCAGCGCCGCACGCACGAGGTGGCGGGCACCCAGCTGGGCGACGCGCTGGGCCGCTTCACCACCGGCTTCGACGAAGGCGCGCAGGCGCTGGTCGACCGGGTGGCGAGCCGGCTGGAGCAGACGGTGGAGCGCGTCTCGACGCAAACCGACGCGCTGCTGGCCCGCCAGCAGCAGGCCGGCGACGACCTCACCTCGGGCGCGCAGCAGGCGCTGTCGGCGGCCACGGCCGGCTTTGCCGACCAGGCGGCCGCGCTGCTGCGCACGGTGGAGCAGGCGCATGCCGACCTGCAGTCGCGCGTGGCCGAAGGCGACCAGCAGCGGCTGGCGGCCTGGACCGACGCGCTGGCCGCCATGGCGACAACACTGCAGCGCGAATGGCAGCAGGCCGGCGAGCACGCGGCGCGCCAGTTGCAGGCCGGCGAACAGATGGCTGCCGGCACGCTGCAGGCCCTGACCGCGGCCTCCGCCACGTTCGGCGAACAATCGGCCGCGCTGCTGCGCACGGTGGACGAAGCGCATGAGCGACTGCAGGCCAGCCTGGCCGGACGCGAGCAGCAGCGCCTGGCCGCCTGGAGCGACGCCATCGGCGCGCAGACCGCCGCCTTGCAGGCCGAATGGAAGCAGGCCGGCGAGCACACCGCACGTCAGCAGCAGGCCATCTGCGACACGCTGGCGCAGACGGCACGCGACGTCACGGCGCAGGCGGAAACGCAGGCACGCCAGACGCTGGCCGAGATCCAGCAGCTGATGCAGGCCGCCGCCGAAGCGCCGCGCGCCGCCGCCAGCGTGATCGGCGAGCTGCGCCAGCAACTGTCGGACAGCATGGTCCGCGACAACGCCATGCTCGAAGAGCGCAGCCGCATCCTGGAGACGCTCGCCACCCTCCTCGACGCGGTCAACCACGCCAGCGGCGAGCAGCGCGCGGCCATCGACGCGCTGGTGTCGGCGTCGTCGGGCGTGCTCGAACGCGCGGGCGAGCGCTTCGCCGAGCACGCTGGCGCCGAAACGGCGCGCCTGCAGGACGCCGCCACCCATCTGGGCGAGGGTGCCGCCGATCTGACCCGCCTGGGCGAAGCCTTCGGCACGGCTGTCGAGCAGTTCAGCCAGACCAGCCAGCAACTGGGCGCGCAGTTGCAGCGCATCGAGGGCGCGCTGGGCCAGTCGATGGCCCGCAGCGACGAGCAACTGGCCTACTACGTGGCCCAGGCGCGCGACGTGGTGGACCTGAGCCTGCTGTCGCAAAAGCAGATCGTCGAGCAGTTGCAGCAGCTGGCGGCGGCGCCATCGCCGGGGGCGGCCCCATGATGGCCGACGAGATCGACGACGGCATCGAGCCGTCGGTGCCGGTCTGGGCCGTCTTCGGCGACCTGATGGCCGGGCTCGTCGGCGCGCTGGCGCTCGTGCTGGTCGCGGCGCTGGGC
This sequence comes from Burkholderiales bacterium, assembly GCA_017307855.1. Classification (GTDB taxonomy): domain Bacteria; phylum Pseudomonadota; class Gammaproteobacteria; order Burkholderiales; family Burkholderiaceae_C; genus JAGOCV01. Next base: position 32,076 of record JAFKGD010000011.1, read on the forward strand.
ATGCAGCTGGATCTGGCCGAACGCCTGAAGACCGAAATCGCGCAGCGCGAAGTCCAGACGCAGCGGCTGCAGGCGCTGGAGCAGGCCCTGGCCGGGCCGCTGGCCGCCGGCCGCGTGACGCTGGACAACGGCCGCATCGGCATCAGCGGCAGCGTGCTGTTCGCCTTCAACTCGGCCGATCTGCAACCCGAGGGCCGCCAGCTGCTGCGCAGCCTGGCCGAGCCGCTGGCCGCCTATCTGAAGGCGCGCGACGAGGTACTCATGGTCAGCGGCTTCACCGACAACCGCCAGGTGCGCGACGGCGCACGCCGCTTCACCGACAACTGGGAGCTGTCGGCCCAGCGCGCGCTCACCGTGACGCGCGCGCTGATCGACGATGGCCTGCCGGCGTCGGCCGTGTTCGCCGCGGCGTTCGGTTCCGAGCAGGCCGTGGCGTCCAATGCCGATGCCGAAGGCCGTGCGCGCAACCGCCGCGTCGAAATGTCGCCGACCCCGCGCCCGGCGCGCACCGTGGCACCGCCCCGTGGCTGAACCGGCCGCTGCCTCCGCCGCGCCGGCGCCGCGCCGCGGCCCGCTGGGCGAGCTGGCCGACCGGCTGAACGCCAAGGCCGTGGGACACGCCGATCCCGCGGCCCCCCCGCCGGGCGGCGTCCCGGCGCCCGGCCTGCCCGAGCCCGGCACGCTGGAGTACTTCCGCCGCACCTGGTCACGGCTGGACGCCGGTCGGCGGCTGGCCCAGGCGCTGGCCGAGGTGCCCGAGAATGCCGGCCCGATCAATTCGCAGCAACTGGTGCATCGCTCGCTGGTGCTGATGAACGGGTTGTCGCCCGCCTACCTGCAGCATTTCCTGGCGCATGCCGACGCCTTGCTGTGGCTGGACGAGCACGCCCGAGGCGGTCCGGCACCGGCCGCGCCAACCAGCGCCGGCGGGGCGCGCCGCGGCCGGGGCAAGGCGGCCTGAGCGGGCCGGCGCGCGAGGTGGGCATGTCTCGTGCATGCCCTTTCGTCGAACAAAGCCCGGTAATCCCGGACTGGACGCAGGCTCCGCCCTACCGGAGTACCCGCCGCTGCATAGAATAGGCACCGCGTTGCTCCGCCCAAGGGGGGTGGAGATTGCGGAACGCCGCACACCTGAATATGGCCTTGGAATCGTTCGCTCTCCAGAATTGCCTAGACCACGCGGCGGACGACGGGCAAGCCTCGTTCGCGCGCTGCGTCGACAACACGGTCAAGGTGCTGCAGGACGCCGAAGGCAAAAGCATCAGCAGCGCCAGCCGCAACGAGCTCACCCTGGCCTGGCGCACGCTGGCCAACCTGCGCGATCCCCTCTCGCGCCGCTACGCGGCCCTGCTGCGCGATGCGCTCAACGCCGAGACTGCGACGGCGATGCGGCTGGCGGCCAACCCCAATCCCAATGCCACGGGCCAGTTCGTGGTGCCCAAGTCAGCGACGTCCGATTTCGATCCGTTCGGCGACGGCGACTCGGGCTTCGGTGGACGCGACTTCACACTGGTCGACGACTCCGCGCTGTCGCAATCGATCGAAGTGTCCCGCCTGCTGCAGCGCCTCTCGGGCATCCTCGAGTCCAGCATGCTGGCCGTGGACGGCCTGGTGAGTTCGGCGCTCGGGCTCACGCACATCGCCCCGCAGTTCAATCCGTTCCGCGCCGACATCTTCGCGCGCGTGGTGCGTGCAACGCTGGACGAGGCCGGCGCCGAATCGGGCACGGTGACCGTCTGGCTCGCGCACATCGCGCCGCCGCTGGGCGACGAGATCAAGTCGGTCTATGCGCGCGTGATCCGCGATCTCAAGGAAGCCGGCGTACAGGCGGTCGGCTACAAGGTCGGGCAGGCGCCGGAATCACCCTCCGGCGCTGGCGGCTCGTCCACCGGCGAATCCGGCAGCCCCGACAGCGGCCATGGCGGGCTCGGGGGCCCCGGTGGCGGTAGCGGCGGCATGGGCGGCGGCGCCGGTGGCAGCGGTGCGGGGGGTGCCGGCGGCGGCACCTACATCGGCGACCCGGTGGTGGTGGACATGGCCGACGAGCAGGTGAGCGGCGAGTTGCTGCGCCAGTTCTTCGCCAATCCGGCGGCGCCCGCGCCCACCGGCCCGGCACCGCGCGTGCTGGCGCCGGCCTTCTACGAATCGGTGGACCGCGAGCTGGCGCAACTGCGCGACGAGCTCGACACCGAAGTGCTGCCCGACTCGCCCGAAAACTACCGCGACGTCCCGCCCATCGAGCGGCCGATGCGCTACGTCGACGCCTCGATGGGCCTGAGCTCGCCGATGTGGGGCGAGTACGCGCGCGCCAGGGAGCGCGCTCTGGTACGCACGCAGCTCAAGCGCGACGCGCAGTACGTCGACCAGGTGCTGGGCCTGGAGCTGGTGCGCGAGCTGCTCAACCAGGTGGCGCGCGACGCCCGCCTGCTGGGCGCCATGCGCGAGGCCATCCTGGCGCTGGAGCCGGCGCTGCTGCGCCTGGCGATGATCGACCCGCGCTTCTTCTCCGACACCGCGCATCCGGGCCGCCGGCTGATCGAGCGCGTGGCGCAGCGCAGCTTCCGCTACAACGACGAGCTCGCGCCCGATTTCAACGAATTCCTCGAACCCATCGGCTCGGCCTTCAACGGCCTGAACCATCTGGAAGAAGTCACCGACGCCAAGCCCTTCGAGGCCGCGCTCGGCAAGCTCGAAGGGCTGTGGACCGAGCAGGACCAGGCCGACGCCGAACCGCGCAACGCCGTCGTCGAAGCCATGCGCTTCGCCGAAGAGCGCCAGGCGCTGGCCAACCAGCTGGCCTACGAGATCAGCCAGCGCACTGACCTCGACCTGGTGCCGGCCGTCATCCTCGACTTCCTCTACAACCGCTGGACGCTGGTGATGGCGCATGCGCGCCTGAAGGACACGAAGAACCAGCTCGACCCGGGCGGCTTCGGCTCGCTGGTGTCCGACCTGCTCTGGAGCACCAAGCACGAGCTCACGCTCAACAACCCCGTCAAGCTCATCGGCCTGATCCCCTCGGTGCTGCGCAAGATCAACGAGGGCCTGGAGATGCTGGGCCAGGACGATGCCGAGCGCCAATCGATCTTCGACACGCTCGAACGCCTGCACAAGCCCGTGCTCGACCTGTGCCGCACGCGCAACCGCCGCGACTGGAAAGACGGCTTCCTCGACGCACGCCCCGAGGCACCCGAGGCGCCGGCCACGGCCGAGGAACGCAAGCCCAAGCCCGCGGCCCGGCCCTGGATCGGACGCGAGGCGCTCGAAGCCGTGGGCTTCGAGGAGCCCGGTCTGCTGGCCGGCGAAAGCGGCGACAGCCAGTTCGATTCGTCGCTGTTCGAATCCTCATCCCTGTCGCCGGATTCGGGCGCCGTGCCGCTCGATTCCGGTGCCGCGCCGCTGGACGACGCCGCTGCCGCCGGCTCTGCCGTGCCGGCCGGGCCTGGCGTCGAACTCACGCCCTCGCAGATCATCAAGGGCCTCAAGCTCGGCGGCTGGGTCGACCTGCATTCGCAGAAAGCCTGGCTGCGCGCGCAGCTCATCTGGGCGAGCCAGCGCCGCACGCTCTTCATGTTCGAGAGCCAGAACAACCGGCCGCACTCCATGACGCGGCGCAGCTGCGAACGCCTGATCCGCGCCCGCGAATTGCGGCCGGTGGACATGCAGGAAGTGGTGGCGCGCGCGCTGCAGGCGATCGCACGGGAAGCGGCCGGTGCACCGGCCGACGAGTCCCAGGGCCCGGAATCGGTCTCCGCACCCGAGGCCGACCAGCGCGAGCCGGGGTTGCAGCCCGCGGCGTGACCGCACGGCCGGCAGCGCGCAGGCGCCGCCGGCCGCCGTTCAGAACTTGAAGTTCGCCGTGACCAGCGCCGAGCGGGGCGCACCCGGGGTGTAGCGGTTGCCGTTGTTGTTGATGGTGGCCAGATAGAACTTGTCGGCCAGGTTGTACACGTTGAGCTGGAGCGAGACGTTCTTGCTCACCTCGTACGACGCCATCGCATCGAACACCCAGTAGCTCGGCATCTCGGGCATGTTGGCGGCCGGCGTATTGGTCGTCTGGCGAGCCACGCTGGACATGTAGCGCGCGCCGCCACCCAGCGTGATGCCGTGGCCGAGCCGGTAGGTGGTCCACGAGGTGAACGAGAGGTCGGGCGACCACTGCAGCGTGGCACCCTGCGCCGCCGTGTTGCTCTGTGCCAGCTTGGTGTTCATCTTGGCGATTCCGGCGCTGACCGACCACGCTTTGGTGATCTCGCCCACCAGGCCCAGTTCGATACCGTTGACGGTCTTCTTGCCGAGCTGGATGACTTCACCAGGCAAGGTGCCGGTGGCCGCGATTTCGTTCTTGTTCTCGCTGCGATAGATCGCGCCGGTGACGGCGAGCCGGTTGTCCAGCAAATCCCATTTGGTGCCGAACTCGAGGTTGGTGGCCTTCTGCGGATCCAGGTTCGGATTGTTGATGTTGGTCGCCGTCGCGTTGAGCGAGAAGTTGCTGCCGCCCGGCGGCTGCTGCGACGTCGAGAACGAGCCATAAATGCTTCCGTTGGCAGCCGGCTTGTACACGGCACCGAGCTTCCAGCTCACGATGCTGTCGGAATCGGTGATCTCGGTCACGGCGCCGTTGGCCGCGATGTCCTTGTTGACCACCTTGTACTTGTCCAGCCGCAGGCCGCCGTTGAGCAGCCACTGATCGTTGAGCTTGAGGGTGTCGAAGGCATAGAGCCCCAGCGTGGTGACGCGGTCTCGGTCCTGCACCCCGGAGAAGCCGAGCGTGGTGTATGCGGTCGTGAGCTGGGACGGATCGGGGCTGTAGGCATTGGCGGCCGGTATGCCCGCCACGGTGCTGTAGGCGCGATTGTGCTGGCGCTCCTGGATCAGCTCGACGCCCGTGCTCAGGGTGTGTTCGTAGGCACCGGTCTTGAATGTGGTGGTGAGGTTGGTCTGGTTGGTGAAGAGCTCGTTCTCCTGCCATTTGGTCTGGCGCGAGCGACTCACGGTGATCGGATTGCCGGCCGTGGCGGCGCCCGGTGCGAACAGCATCAGGTCGTGTCGCACGCGAGCGACGCGCGTGGTGTTGCGCAGCGTGGTTCCGGCCGCCAGATCGTGCTCGATGCGGGCGGTCAGCACGTCGCCATCGACTTTCTCGAAGTCGGAGAGGGAACCGTAGTAGTTCTCGCGGCTGGCCCGCGCCTGGCCTGCGATCGTGGTGTAGTTGGGCAGGCCCAGGGTCGTGACGCCGCCATCGGGCCGGTTGTCCTGCTCGACGTGCTCGTAGCTCAGGAACGTGCGTGTCGGCGTGTTCAGCCCGAGCGCCAGCGACGGCGCGAAAGACACGCCCTTGTTGCGCACGTAGTCGCGGCCCGGTACGCCACCGTCCTGCACCATGGCGTTGAAGCGGATGGCCGATGTCTCGCCGAGGATGCGGTTGACGTCGATCGTGCCACGCTTCTGATCGGCCGTCCCCAAGCTGCCGGAGCCCGAGACGAAGTTCTCCAGGCGCGGCACCTTCGTGGCCAGGTTGATCGTGCCGGACGGCGCACCGCGGCCGAACTCGGAGCCTGAAGGGCCCTTGATGATTTCGACCTGCTCGATGTTGTACATGTCACGGGGGAAGTTGCCCAGATCGCGAACGCCGTCGATGTAGACGCTGCCCGACGAATCGAAGCCGCGCATGAAGATGTTGTCCTTGGTATTGCTGTTGCCGCCCTCGCCCAGGGTCATCGTGATGCCCGGCGTGTTGCGCAGCGCCTCCAGCAGGGTTCGCGCGCCCTGCTCCTGAAGAATTTCCTTCTTGATGACGGTGATCGTTTGCGGCGTGTCGACCAGCGGCTGCGTGAACTTGGGCGACGAAACCTTGTCGGCCTTGTAGTCGCCGCCCTCTGCGGACTCCTGCACCTGAACGGCTGGCAAGGTGCCGCCGCTGCTCGTCCCCTGCGCTGCGGCGGGTAGCGCCGTGAGCGCCAGCACGGCGGCCGCGGCGGCGGTCAATCGGGGATGGATGTGGCGGCGGTGTGCGTCGGCCGGCTTGAGGTTCTTGGTGTGTGCCATGGGTTCCAGACGGATGGAGGGAGAAGAAACGGGAACGTCCTGGCTGGCGTTCTGCCGTTCGTACCGTCTGGAGAGTTCTGGCGGTCCGGCGGGGCGGATGGCGGGCTGGGTGACGAGGCACAGGGCCTCAGTGTTTGCAAATGATAATTACTCTCATAAACAAATCAACACCCGGCGGATACATCGCGGACATGTGTTGCGAAAGCGCTGCAATGCGCGCCGGCCCGTGCGGCGGCACGAGCCACGCTGCGGCGCCCTCGCGGCAGCCACCGGAGGCGCGGGTCGTCAGCCTTCGAACTGCGGCTGCAGCGGGCGGATGCGGCTCATCGCCATGGCGGCGGCGGCCGTGCGGGTCTCGACGCCGAGCTTGGCGAACACCCGCTCCAGGTGCTTCTTCACCGTGGCCGGGCTGGCGCCCAGGATGTCGCCGATGTCGCGGTTGATCTTGCCCTTGACGACCCAGTAGAGCACCTCGGCCTCGCGGGCCGTGAGGCCGAAGGCCGTGGCCATGGCGTCGATCACCGAGGCGTCGTCTTCTTCGCGCATCACGATCAGCCAGTCGCCAGTGCCGCCCTCGTCGCCGGTCTGCCGGTGCAGCCGGAACGTGAGGCGGCAGGCGCCCTGCTCCACCGTGAGACGCGGCGGCTCGATGTGGGCCTGCGCGGCGGCCAGGTGGCGGCGCAGCCAGTCGACCACGGGTTGGGGCGTCACCGGCGCGGCCGTGCCGTAGTGCTTCATGAGCAGGTCGCGCGCCAGCGGCGTCTGCCACATCAGCCGGCCGTCGGATACGCGCACGGTGATGCTGGCGTAGCCGAAGGCGTCGAGTGCGTTGCGCGCCTGCCCGGCCTGGCGCGCCTGCGCCCGCGCGGCGCGCGCGGCGCCCAGGTGTACGCCCATGCGGGCCAGCACCTCGCGCGGCTTGATGGGCTTGGTGACGTAGTCCACGCCGCCCGACTGCAGGGCCGCCACCAGGTATTCGGTGTCGGTGAGGCCGGTCATGAAAATGATCGGAATCTGCGCCGTCGCCGGCTGCGCCTTCAGGCGCCGCGCCACCTCGAAGCCGTCCATGCCAGGCATGACGGCGTCCAGCAGGATGACGTGCGGCTGCGCCTGCGCAGCCCGCGTCAGGGCGGCCTCGCCCGAGGTGGCCACCAGCACGGTGTAGCCCGATTCGTCGAGCGCGTCGTGCAGCACGGCCAGGTTGTCGGGCACGTCGTCCACGATCAGCACGACCTCGCCGTCGCCCAGCGGCAAGGTGGCAGGAGAGGCCGCGCCGGTGGCAGCCGGTGCCGTGGGCGACGCAGTGGCAGAGGGGTTCATGGCAGTCGGAAGCAGTCCGTTCAGGGCACGCTCGCCGGCGGCGCGTCCGGCGCGGCGGCAAGCAGGTCGTCGATGGCTTCGAGGCGGAACTCGCGCGCCATCGCGCGCAGCCTTTCGGCAAGGGGTGCGCATTCGGGCTGCGCGGCTTCCATTTCGGCAATCTGGTTGACGATGCCGCGGTAATAGCCCAGCGCCACCACCTCGCGCAGCATCTGCAGGCGCTCGCGCGCCGGATAGGTCAGCGGCGCATCGGAGGCGTTCGCGGGTTCGGACGTGGGCGCCGCATGCTCCAGCCATTGCAGCGCCAGGCGGCGGCCCAGCCAGTCGAGCAGTTCGGCATGGCGCACGGGCTTGACGATGAAGTCTTCGGGGCCGATGCCGGCGTCGTTCTCCAGGCCCTTGTCGAAGGCGTTGGCCGAGACGATGGCCACCTGCGTGCCTGCCCCCAGCCCGGCCGCGCGCATGCGCCGCAGCGTTTCCCATCCGTCGATGCCGGGCATGGCAAGGTCCATGAAGAGGGCGTCGGGCGCCAGGCCCGCGGCCAGCAGGTCGAGCGCGTCGTGGCCGCTGGCGGCCGTGCGCAACTCGAAGCCCAGCGGCTCCAGCAGGTTGACCAGCAGATCGCGATCGGCCTCTTCGTTGTCGACCACCAGCAGTTTGCGGCGCGGCCCGGCATAGCCGCGCCGGGGCTGGCGCACGGGCTCGGCGCTGTGTGCGGCCCCGGTCAACTCGGGCAGGAACAGGCGCACGCGGAAGGTGGCGCCCTGCCCCGGCGTGCTGTCCGCGCTGAGCTCGCCGCCCATGAGGTCGGTGAGCATCTTGGCGATGGTCAGGCCCAGGCCCGCGCCGGGCGCGGCCAGCGCGGCGCCATCGCCACGCGCGAAGGGCTCGAAGATCTTTTCCAGCTCGCCGGCCGGAAGGCCCGGACCGGTGTCGGCGATCTCGACCAGCGCCATCTCGCGCGCGTAGCGTACGCGCAGGCTCACGCCGCCGCGCTGGGTGAACTTGACGGCATTGCCCAGCAGGTTGATGAGGATCTGGCGCACGCGCTTCTCGTCGGCGCGCACCAGCGCGGGCAGCCGCCCGTCGGCCGTGAAGCGGAACGACAGGCCGCGCGCGGTGGCCTGCGGCTCGAACATGCCTGCCATCTCCTGGATGCAGTCGGCGAAACGCATGGGCTTGAGGTCGAGCGTGAGCTTGCCCGCCTCGATGCGGGCAATGTCCAGCGTGCCCTCGATCAGCGACAGCAGGTGCTCGCCGCCGCGCCGGATCACGTTGACGGCCTGGCGCCGGTGTGCGGGCACCGACGGGTCTTCGCCCATCAGCTGCGCATAGCCCAGGATGCTGTTGAGCGGCGTGCGCAGCTCGTGGCTGATGGCGCTGAGGTACCGGCTCTTGGCCTGGTTGGCATGCTCGGCGGCATGCTGGGCGCGCTCGGCTTCGAGCCTGGCGCGCTGCAGCGCCTCGTCGGTGAGGCGGTGCGATTCGATCTCGCGCATCAGCAGATGGGTCTGGCGGTTGGACTCTTCCTGCGCCACCTGCCGGCTCTTGTGCGCGAGCACCAGCCACCAGGCCACGATGCCGGCGATGAGGATGAGGGCCAGATAGGCCTTGAGGAAGCCCAGCCCCAGCGCGTGGCTGGCCAGTCCCTCGCCGCGCAGCACGCCCGCTGGCGAGAACATCTGCTGCGCCGATTCCTGCAGTGCCCGCAGCTCCTGGTGGTAGAGCAGCCCGAACACCGCCGCCAGCAGCGGCACGATCACCAGCATGAGGAGGAGGTAGTGGCCCAGGCCGGTGTCGAGGTAAGGCCAGATGCGGCGCGGCAGCAGCCAGCGCAAAGCGCCCGACCACTGGGCCGACAGGCTCGCGTGCGGCTTGCACAGGTCGCCGCAGCGCGCATCGAGCGTGCAGCAGAGCGAACAGATCGCGCCCTGGTAGGCCGGGCAATGGGCCATGTCCGGGCCCTCATACTCGCGCTCGCATATCGTGCAGCGCTGCGTGACCAGCACGGGAGCGGTAAAGGACGTGGCGGGGGTGGCCGCAGAGCGCTGCCAGCGCAGCGGCTGCTCCTGCTGCGGGCCGCGTGCAATGTAGTAGCGGCCCTTCGTGAGCCACGCGATCAGCGGCGACGTGACCAGCGCCGTGCCCAGCGCGATGAGCGCCGAGAACGCCTGCGCCATGGGCCCGAACAGCCCCAGGTGCGCCAGCATCGACAGCGCCGAGGCCAACACCATCGCGCCCACGCCCACCGGGTTGATGTCGTAGAGGTAGGCGCGCTTGAACTCGATGCCGCGCGGCGACAGGCCCAGCGGTTTGTTGATGACCAGGTCGGCCACCACGGCCATCATCCAGGCGATGGCGATGTTGGAGTAGAGGCCCAGCACGTCGCCCAGCGCCTCGAACACGTTCATCTCCATCAGCATGAAGGCGATCAGCGTGTTGAACACCACCCATACCACGCGACCGGGGTGGCTGTGCGTGAGGCGCGAGAAGAAGTTGCTCCAGGCCAGCGAACCGGCATACGCATTGGTGACGTTGATCTTGAGCTGCGACACCACCACGAACAGCGCCGTCGCCGCCACCGCCAGGCCGTAGTGCGGAAACACGTATTCGTAAGCCGCCAGGTACATCTGGTTGGGATCGACCGCGCGCTCGGTCGGCACCATGTGGGTGATCGCCAGGTACGCCAGCAACGCGCCGCCCAGCATCTTGACCACGCCCAGCACCACCCATCCCGGGCCGCCCGCCAGCACGCCGGCCCACCAACGCACGCGGCCGCCGAACGCGGGTTGCGGCATGAAGCGCAGGTAGTCGGCCTGCTCGCCCATCTGCGTGATGAGCGCGATGCCCACTGTCAATGCGGCACCAAACAAGGGCATGCTGAAGCCATCCACGGTGCCTTTCTCACCTTTGTAGTGCGTGATGCCCGCGAATGCCCCAGGATCGAGCGCCAGCACGAACGCGAACGGCACGATCAGCATCAGCAGCCACAGCGGCTGCGTCCACAACTGCAGGCGGCTGATCGCCGAGACACCGTGCGTGACCAGCGGAATGACCACCAGCGCGCAGATCAGATAACCCCAGCTCGGCGGAATGCCCAGCGCCAGCTCTAGCGCATAGGCCATCACGGCAGCCTCCAGCGCAAAGAAGATGAAGGTGAAGCTGGCGTAGATCAGCGACGTGATGGTCGAGCCGATGTAGCCGAAGCCCGCGCCGCGTGTGAGCAGGTCCATGTCGACGCCATAGCGCGCGGCGTAGATGCTGATGGGAAGCCCGGCCGCGAAGATGATGAGCCCGGTGGCCAGGATGGCCCAGAACGCATTGGCGAAGCCGTACTGCACCAGCAGGGTGGCGCCCACGGCCTCCAGGATGAGGAAGGAGGCCGCGCCGAATGCCGTGTTGGCCACCCGCCACTCCGACCATTTGCGGAAACGCTGCGGGGTATAGCGCAGCGCGTAGTCCTCCATGGTCTCGCTGGCCACCCAGCTGTTGTAGTCGCGCCGGACCTTGACCACGCGCTGCGGCGCCTCGCCGCCATCGGCCGCGTCGGCGGTGGCCGGCAAGGTGTCGGCAGGAATCGGAGGGTGGGCGCTCACGCCAGCAGCGGTGCAGCTTCCGTGCCATTGAAGGCCGGTCGGGCCGCTGCAGGGCGGCGACGCCGTTTCCACGCTGCCGCAGGGGTGGCCCGGCATGGGCCTTGCAACGTCCCCATAATTGTCCGCATCGCCCCCAGACATCGCAGGCCATGGAACTCACCCCCCGGGAAAAAGACAAGCTCCTCCTCTTCACCGCCGCGCTGCTGGCCGAGCGCCGCCGCGCACGCGGCCTCAAGCTCAACTATCCGGAAGCCATCGCGCTGATCTCGGCCGCCGTCATGGAAGGCGCGCGCGACGGCAAGAGCGTGGCCCAGCTCATGAGCGAAGGCCGCACGGTGCTCGCGCGCGAGGACGTGATGGAGGGCGTGCCCGAGATGATCCCCGACATCCAGGTCGAGGCCACCTTCCCTGACGGCACCAAGCTCGTCACGGTGCATCAACCCATCCCCTGAGGCGGCAACCATGATCCCCGGTGAACTCATCGTCGATGGCGACGACCACGTGCTCAACCCCGGTCGCCGCACGCTGACCGTGCGGGTGCTGAATACAGCGAGCCGTCCCATCCAGGTGGGCTCGCACTACCACTTCGCGGAAACCAACGGCGCGCTCGACTTCGACCGAGCCGCCGCGCGCGGCATGCGCCTGAACATCGCCTCGGGCACGGCCGTGCGCTTCGAGCCCGGCCAGCAGCGCACCGTCGAGCTGGTCGACCTCGGGGGAGATCGCGTGGTGTACGGATTCCGCGGCCTGGTCCAGGGCGCGCTCTGAGCGAGACAGGGAAAGAACACACGACATGGCAACCATCTCCCGCCGCGCCTACGCGGAAATCTTCGGCCCCACCGTCGGCGACCGCGTGCGCCTGGCCGACACCGACCTCGTCATCGAAGTCGAGAAAGACTTCACCCTGGCCGCCGGTGGCTACGGCGAGGAAGTGAAGTTCGGCGGCGGCAAGACCATCCGCGACGGCATGGCGCAATCGCAGCGCACCAACCACTCGGGCGCGATGGACTGCGTGATGACCAACGCGCTCGTCCTAGACCACTGGGGCATCGTCAAGGCCGACATCGGCATCAAGGACGGCCGCATCGCCGCCATCGGCAAGGCCGGCAACCCCGACACGCAGCCCGGTGTGAACATCGTCATCGGCCCGGGCACCGAGATCATCAGTTGCGAAGGCAACATCGTCACGGCCGGCGGCATCGACAGCCACATCCACTTCATCAGCCCGCAGCAGATCGAAGAAGCCCTGTGCTCGGGCGTGACCACCATGCTCGGCGGCGGCACCGGCCCGGCCACCGGCACCTTCGCCACCACCTGCACGCCGGGCCCGTGGAACATCGAGCGCATGCTGCAGGCGGCCGATGCCTTCCCGATGAACCTGGGCTTTCTGGGCAAGGGCAACGCGAGCCGGCCCGAGGCGCTGCGCGAGCAGATCGACGCGGGCGTCATCGGTCTGAAGCTGCACGAAGACTGGGGCACCACGCCTTCGGCCATCAGCAACTGCCTGGACGTGGCAGACGAAACCGACACGCAGGTGGCTATCCACTCTGACACGCTCAACGAATCCGGCTTCGTGGAAGACACCATCGCCGCCACCAAGGGACGCGCGCTGTGCGCCTTCCACACCGAAGGCGCGGGCGGCGGGCACGCGCCCGACATCCTGCGCGTGGTGGGCGAGGCCAACTTCCTGCCCTCGTCCACGAACCCCACGATGCCCTATACGGTGAACACGCTGGACGAGCACGTGGACATGCTCATGGTGTGCCATCACCTGGACGCCGGCATCGCCGAAGACCTGGCCTTCGCCGAAAGCCGCATCCGCAAGGAAACCATCGCAGCCGAGGACATCCTGCACGACATCGGCGCCATCAGCATGATGAGCAGCGACTCGCAGGCCATGGGCCGCGTGGGCGAGGTCATCCTGCGTACCTGGCAGACGGCGCACAAGATGAAGCAGCAGCGTGGCACGCTGCCCGAGGACAGCAGCAGGAACGACAACTTCCGCGCCAAGCGCTACGTCGCCAAATACACGATCAACCCGGCCATCTCGCACGGCATCAGCCACGAGGTGGGCAGCATCGAGGTGGGCAAGTGGGCCGACCTGGTGGTATTCAAGCCGGCCTTCTTCGGCGTCAAGCCCGCGCTCATCCTCAAGGGGGGCTTCATCGCATTCGCCGCCATGGGCGATCCCAACGCTTCCATTCCCACGCCGCAACCCGTGCACTACCGGCCGATGTTCGGCGCCTTCGGCGGCGCGCTGCACAGGAGCTCGTTCACCTTCGTGTCGCAATCCGCACACGGCCTGGGCGTGCACGAACGTGTGGGCATGAAGAAGAACGTGGGCGTGGTGAAGAACATCCGCCAGGTGCGCAAGCAGCACCTCATCCACAACGGCGCGTTGCCGGTGATGGAGATCGATCCGCAGACCTACGCCGTGCGCGCCGACGGCGTGCTGCTCACCTGCGAACCGGCGAAGTCGCTGCCGATGGCTCAGCGGTACTTCCTGTTCTGAACGCGCGGCTGGGCACGGTGCGCCCGGCCCTCTCGCATCGGCCCGGTATAACAGCGCCTCACCTTCAAGCGTGTCCGCCCGGACCTCTTCCTTCCATGCTCCAGGTCTCCAGACTCATTCCCGCCGGCCAGGGCCTCGCGCCCGTGCTGCTCAAACGCGCGGCCACCGTCCAGCTCGACTGGGACGTGCGCCAGAAAAGCCGCTTCGACGCCACCGATAGCCAGGGCCGCGCTCTGGGCGTGTTCCTGCCACGCGGCACGCTGGTGCGCGGCGGCGATGTGCTGGTGGCCGCCGACGGCTCGCTGATCCGCGTGGTGGCTGCGCCGCAGCCGGTGCTCGTCATCACGCACTGCACCGAACACGGCACGCCGTTCGACCTGCTGCGCGCCGCCTATCACCTGGGCAACCGGCACGTGCCGATCGAGCTCACGCCCACGCACCTGAAGATCGAGCCTGACCACGTGCTGGCAGACATGCTGCGCGCGATGCACCTGATCGTGCGCGCGGCCGACGAGGCGTTCGAGCCCGAGGGCGGCGCCTACGGCGCACACAGCGCGTCGCATGGACACGGCCATGGGCATTCGCACGACCACGGCGACAGCCATGGGCACGGCCACGCGGATGGCCATTCCCACGACCACGCCCATCCGCATGAAGGACACGATCACGGCCATGACCACGGCCACCGCCATCCGCACTGACGTGCCTGCCGCCGCACTGGATGCGGCGAGCCTGCTCGACCTGATCTGGCTCGCCTCGCCCGCGCTGCCGGTGGGCGGCTTCTCGTACTCCGAAGGGCTGGAGGCCGCCGTCGAATGGGCCGGCGTGAAGGACGAGGCATCGGCCGCGCTCTGGCTGGTCGACCAGTTGCACCTGACATTCGCACGCGCCGATCTCGCCGTGCTGGCGCAAGCCGTGCCGGCCTGGCGCGCCAACGACCGCGAACGCCTGACGCACCTCACCGCCTGGGTGCTCGCCACGCGCGAGAGCGCCGAGTTGCGGCTGCAGACCGAGCAGATGGGTCGCTCGTTCGTCGAGTGGCTCAAGCTGCGGCACGCCGACGCGGCCTCCTGCTTTGCCGGCCTGCCAGCCACCTACCCCGTGGCCTTCGCCTTCGCCGTGTCGCGCACGGGCGCCCCGGTGCGCGATGCCGCTCTGGCCTTCGCCTTCGGCTGGGCCGAGAACATGGTGGCGGCGGCCGTGCGCGCCGTGCCGCTGGGCCAGAGCGCGGGCCAGCGCATCCTGGCGAGGCTGGCGGCCGACATTCCCGCCGCCGTCGATACCGCCATCGCCCTGGCCGACGATGCGCGCCAGGCTTTCTCGCCGCGCCTGGCCATCCTCTCGGCGCGGCACGAAACACAATACTCACGGCTGTTCCGCAGCTGACCCCTCCCCTTCCCCAAGGACGACAACCATGGCCTCCGCCCTGCATCACATTCCCAACCGCACCAAGAAGCTGCCGCCGCTGCGCGTGGGCATCGGCGGGCCGGTCGGCTCCGGCAAGACCACATTGCTCGAGATGCTGTGCAAGGCCATGCGCGACAGGTGGGACCTGATCGCCATCACCAACGACATCTACACCAAGGAAGACCAGCGCCTGCTCACGGTCAGCGGCGCGCTGCCGCCCGAGCGCATCATGGGCGTGGAGACCGGCGGCTGCCCGCACACCGCCATCCGCGAGGACTGCTCGATCAACCTCGAAGCCATCGACCGCATGCTGGCCGAGCATCCCGATGCCGACGTGGTGTTCGTCGAATCGGGCGGCGACAACCTGGCGGCCACCTTCAGCCCCGAACTGTCCGACCTCACCATCTACGTGATCGACGTCGCTGCGGGCGAGAAGATCCCGCGCA
The DNA here is from genome assembly GCA_017307855.1 of Burkholderiales bacterium. Lineage (GTDB taxonomy): Bacteria > Pseudomonadota > Gammaproteobacteria > Burkholderiales > Burkholderiaceae_C > JAGOCV01. The sequence goes on from JAFKGD010000011.1 coordinate 47,405, forward strand.
AGGGCGGTCCGGGCATCACCAAGAGCGATCTGTTCGTCATCAACAAGACCGATCTCGCGCCGCACGTGGGCGCCAACCTCGACGTGATGGAGTCAGACACGCGCCGCATGCGGCCCACCAAGCCGTTCGTGATGACCAACCTCAAGACGCTCTCGGGTCTGGACGAGGTGGTGTCTTTCATCGAGAAGCGCGGCATGCTCGCCGCCGCCTGAACCACGCCACCGCGCATCGAGTCCGCCATGCAGCGCTTCACCATCTCGCTCGACGACGATCTGGCCCGGCAGTTCGACGAGATGATCGCCGCGCGCAGCTACGGCAACCGCAGCGAGGCGGTGCGCGACCTGCTGCGTCATGAGCTCGGCCACGCCCGGCTCGAGGCCCCGTCAGGCTCGGCCGCCGCCGCGCGCTGGTGCGTGGCCAGCGTGAGCTACGTGTACGACCATCACGAGCACAGCGTCTCCACCCGCGTGATGAGCCTGCAGCACGACCAGCACGACCTGGTGGTGACCAGCCTGCACACGCACCTGGATCATGACCATTGCATGGAGACGGTGGTGCTGCGCGGCCCCACGGCGGCCGTGCAGGCGTTCGCGCAGCAGCTCGTCGCACTGCGCGGCGTGCGCCACGGCAAGGTTCATCTGGTGCCGCTGGCGGAAGACGCGGGCCACACGCATCCGCATCCACACGTCGACGGCCACGCCCATGAGCATGAGCGCGCAGGCGTTGACGCTGCAGCGGTGCCTGCGCGCCACACGCATCTCAAGCCGCTCAACTGAGCCGGCACGCGCATCCGGCACCGCCTGGCCCGGTTATCGGCGCTGTCCGACACACACGGAGGGCGTGCACGCGGACACTGCGGGCTAAGGCGACGCGCCGTCCCCCGTGCGCTGCATGCCGATCCTGCCCGTGACCGTCCGTATTTCCCACACCCTCGCCTCTTGCGCGCTCCGTGCCGTGGCTTGCCTCAACCTGGCGGCAGGCGGCCTGTCGGCCCATGCGCAAGGGCTGACGACCGAGCCGCCCGCCCCAGCGGTGCTCGGCGGTTCCGCCGGCACGGCGTGGGAGCAGCGCCTCTTGTCCCAGCTGCCGCGCGTGGACGACGCCCACCGCGCCGACATCGGCGTCTATGTGCGAGACCTCGCGTCGGGTATCTCGGTGGGCTACAAGGCCGGACAGGACTGGTACATCGCCTCCTCGGTCAAGGTTCCGGTCGCCATTGCCGTGCTGCGCGCCGTCGAGGCCGGGCAACTCTCGCTCGACACACCCGTGACGCTGCGCGCTTCCGACTACGTGGACGGCGCCGGCAACACCAACCGCCAGGCCGTGGGCACGCCACTGCCGGTACGGCTGCTGATCGACCAGATGATCATTCACAGCGACAACACGGCCACCGACATGCTCATCGATCTGGTGGGCGTGCGCCAGGTGAACGACGTCGTCACCTCTCTTGTGCCGCAGGGATTCGGCCGTATCACCACGCTGGCCGACGTGCGGCGCCTGGTCTATGGCCAGTTGACACCCGCTGCCAGCCGGCTGGCCGGGCAGGACCTGCTCCAGCTGCATCGCCAGCCCGACGACAAGGCGCGGCTGGCCCTGCTCTCGCGCCTGACCGGCGTGCCGCAGCAGCACTTCCGCCTCAAGACGCTGGACGCTGCCTGGCGCGCTTACTACGCCAGCGGAGCGAACTCGGCGCGCCTCGATGCCTATGGCGAGTTGCTGTCGCTGATCGCCACCGGCCACGCGCTCGAGCCCCAGTCCACGCGATACCTGCTGGGCGTGATGAAGCGCACCGTCACCGGCTCGCGCCGCATCCGCGCCGGCCTTCCACCGGGCACCGTGTTTGCACACAAGACCGGCACGCAACGCCAGCGTGTCTGCGATTCGGGCCTGGTGAGCGTTCGCGGCGCGGCGCAGCCGGTCGTCATCGTCGCCTGCGCCCAGGGCGAACCTTCCACGGCGCGTGGCGAGAATGCGCTGCGCGATGTCGGTGCGGCCATCTGCCGCTCGGGCCTGATCACCTCTGGAGTCACCGATGCACCCGCCTGCCCTGTCGTCCCACCCGATGCTGTTGCCCCATCGAAATCGAAGCCGGCTCCTGCCTCCGTGGCCGGTGGCCCTCGCGCTGGGCCTGTGGCTCGCCCTGTCGCCCGCTGAGCACGCGCGCGCGGACGACTGGCGCGACGCCCTGCGGGCGCGCCTGGAGAAGCTCGACAGGGAAACGCCTGGGCAACTCGGCGTGTATGTCAAGCGGCTGGACAACGGCGAGTCGCTTTCCTACGCGTCCGACCGGCCCTGGTACCTCAGCTCCAGCACCAAAGTGCCGATCGCCATTGCCGTACTTCAGCAGGTCGACGCGGGCAAACTGCGCACCAACCAGCGACTGGCCGTCCAGGACACCGACCGCATCGACGGGCCGGGCGAACTCGTGTGGGCGCGCACCGGCACGGCCTACACCGTCGATTCGCTGATCACCCGGATGCTGGGGGTGAGCGACAACACCGCGGCCAACCTGCTCGTTCGCACCATCGGCGAAGACACCCTCAATGCCAGCGCCAGCAAGCATCTGGGCAAAGGCTTCGAGAAGCTGACGACGCTCACCCAGGTGCGGCGCGATGTGTATGGCGAACTGCATCCCAAGGCCGCGCAACTGCCCAACCAGCGTCTCGTCGAAGTCGCCTCCGAGCCCATCGGCCCGCGCCGCGTCGAGGCTGTGCGCCGTGCCATCGGCGTGCCGGCCAGCGAACTGAAGACGCGCAGCATCGACGAAGCCTACGCCAGCTATTACCGGAAAGGCTTCAACAGCGCGACGCTCGAAGGCTACGGCGGCATGCTGGAGCAGCTGGTGCGCGGCCAACTGCTGTCTGCGGACAGCACGAAGCGCCTGTTCACCGCGATGAAGTTCGGCCGCCGCGGCGACTACCGCATGGAAGGCGGCATCCCCAAGAGCCAGCCCATCATCCACAAGACGGGCACGCAGCACCGGCGGGCCTGCCACATGGTGGTGGTCAATCCGCAGGATGGCGGCGCGCGCGGTATCGTGATCGCGGCGTGCACCGCCGATCTCGACGAGCAGCGCCAGGCCGGCCCCGTGCTGCGCGGCGTGGGTTCGGCCGTGTCGGCGGTGCTGCTGCAATCCGCGCCATCGCGGTGACATCGCGACGTCTTTTTGCGGGGGAATGCAATGACCGAGATACCGACGCCGCTGTTCTGGCTGCTGGTGCTGATGGCGGGGGTGGGCTTCCTCACGGTGATGCTGCGCTTCCTGCGCCGCTCCCGCCCGCCGGAGGATGACCCGCGCACTGAAGTGCCCTCGCAGCTTTCTCCATCGCACCGCGCGCCGGCGGGCTACAAGTGGGTGCTGCTGCCGGACGACGACTGAACGGCCGCGCGGCGCCACGGTCAGGCAAGCAGCACTCCCCGCATCCGCAGGTAGGGCGAGCCGGCTTCGGTGGCGGCTGCGTGGCCCGACCCCTCGTCGTCCGAGGGCGCCTCGCGCCGCAGGAGGAGCCGGGCGGGCCGCAGCGGCATGCATCGCTCCCATGCCTTCGCCAAGCTGTCCAGGCCGCCTGTGACCGACTGGCGCAACTGTTCGGACAGATCCCGTGAAAGCTGCTCTGGCGACGCGTGCCGCAGGCGCTCGATCGTCGGACGCAGCCATGCCGGTGCCCGGTCGGAGTCAAGCTGTGCATACCGCCGGGCGGTGCATGCCGCCTGGTTGAATCCGGCGTAGGGATCGCCGTGCCGCATCTGGTGATCCTCTATCGCCAGTGCCAGCAACAGCATCGACAAGGCCCGCCGGCCTTCGGGCGATTGCGCCATGGCAGCAATCCGCTGCTGCGACGCGACATCGCCGCACCATGAGCAGGCGCCTTGCGCGCCAGGTGCCGCATCCTGGCGCTCGGGCGTGCAGCCGGCGCCCAGCAGTTCGGGCAAGCCGGTCAGCAGCTCGGACTGCGGCCGCAGATGCTCCGCGATCTCATAGACAAGCTGGGCCGCGCGCCTGCTGGGGGCGGGCAGATCGGCGGAAGGATTGTCTCCTGCCGGATCCCCTCCGTCGTCGCCGGACGCCCTGCGCTCGCTCCGCTTGCGCAGTGACTGCAGGATGTGGCCACTGCGTGGCGGCGCTGGCGCGGTGGCGGCGTCCGGCTGATGGCCGGGTCGCGTTGCGGGCGTGTCGGCGACGTTCGGCGCCGCGGCGGGCAAGCCGGTGCCAGCGACCGGCCGGGCCTGCGATTGCGGTCCGATGACAGGTACGCCGGTCACTCCGCCGGACGCGCCGATGCCTGCGTTGATGGACACGACGTCTCCAGTGCCCGTGGCGGACCGGCAGGCTCAGGCCCTGGCAGCGGCTGACCGGATAACCTGCTGCAGCAATGCCCAGAATGCCTTCGGATCGGCATTCGCGCTGTGGGCCAGCTTGCAGATGTCCTTCCAGAGCGCGGGCGGTTCGTTGCCCCAGGGGTCGGACTTCACCTCAGGATCGAAGCCATGGCGCTTGAGCCAGCCCTGGGCCGTGGAGAGGGGACTCTGGCAGCCAGCGGGACTCTGGCATGCGCATGCGGCGCAGCCCAGAAGCTGGTTGCAGGCGCTGCGTTGCGCCGGATAGTTCTGCGCGAATGAAGGCGGCATGGGCATGCCGCCGCAGCAGCACGCCTGGCACATCTGTCCGCAGCACGAGCTGCCGCAGCAGCCAGGTTGTTGCCGGACCCAGGCCTGCATCGCCGCCGCCCACGCGGGCGCAACGGCAGCCCAGGCGCCGCTGACCCCACCGAGGCTGCCGCATGCACCGCTGGCGTACGAGGAGCTCTGCGGTGCGCACGCCGGAGCCTGCGGCGCGCCGCCCTGGGAGGCGGCCACACCGCCGAAGGAGGCAGGGCCGAGGCCAGATACTGACATCATGGAATCTCTCCTTTGCGGAAGGCCGCCGCGAAGCGGCAAAGTGATGCACCGACTTTCGGATCATTCCGGCGTGCACCGCGGACACCAGCCGAAGCGGTGGCATGGCACGCGAAACGCCACGCGTCAGACCCGCCGGGTCAGCGTGGTCGAGGGTGTTTCCTCGAAGTACTTGCGATAGCCGCTGACCAGCGACGTCCGGTTTTGTGAACTGACTGTCTTCACGCTGCGCACGAACTTGCGCGCAATGTCCGTCATGCTCATGCCCTGCAGGCAGCAGCGAAGGACCTCGATCTCGCGCGGGGTCAGACGTGACAGGCGCTGGTCTCCTGCATCGACGGCGTCGGCCTGGGAAAAGTGGATGTCGCCGGTCGCCACGGCTTCGAGAGTGCGCAGAAGCTGCGTGAGGTCTCCGCTCTTGGCCACGAAGCCGTGCGCCCCGGCCTTGCGCATGAGCAGCTCTGCCGAGGCATCCAGGTGCGCGGTGTAGACGAGGATGCGCACGTGCGGGAAGCGGACGCGGAGGATCTTCACCAGGCTCCAGCCGTCAAGCTCCCCGGGCGAGAGCTCATAGTCAAGCACCAGCACGTGACATGGAGCACTCGACAGCAGCGAGAAAAGCTCGGCGCTGGTCGCTGCGCTCCCTGCCCAGCGCAGCCGCGGGCTCTGCTGCACGAGAAGCTCGAGTCCGTAGCGCACCACGGCGTGGTCATCGAGAACCACCACGTGCAATGGCATGCCGGGCGGCCGCCCGGAGCCGGACGAGAGCGGATGACCGGATCCGGATCCGCTCATCTCCCATCCTGTCCGGATGTCGCCATGAGCCACCCCTGCTGACGCAGCCAGCGACTGCAGGCCTGGTCAAGAGCCGCTGCGCGGAGGGCCAGCTCGACCTCGCCCAGGCCGGCACGCACAGCGTCGCCGAGCTGGCGAGCAGTGGCTGCGACCTCCGTGGCTTTCACGACGAGCGATGCACCTTCGATGCGGTGCGCGTGATGCCGGACCTGCTCGTCCTGCCCCGCCGACAACGCCGAGAAGAGATTCTGGAGATCGACGCCGCAGCTGCTGGCATACAGGCAGCGCAGTTCGAGTTCCTGCGATCGCGCTGAGGCATTGTGGCTGGCCCGGGCCGTAGCCCCGATTCCGAGGCTTTGCATGAAGTCGGTCATGCGGGCCGGTTTCGCCAGCGCCCCGTCCATGCCGGACACTTCGCAACGGTGCCAATGCGCCGGATCGCTGCGTCCGGACACGGCGATGAGCAGGCTGCGCGGATCGTCGGGCAGGCGGCTTTCGTACTCGCGGATGAACCCTGCGAGGCGGTAGCCATCCCAGCCTGGCAGCACGCAATCGATCAGGACTGCGGCGGGGCGCCATTGTTGCCAGATGCCAAAGGCAGCCTCTGCAGCACCGACTTCGCGCACCTGGACGCCGAGGCACGTCAGCTGGCGTGCGATTGCCCGGCGTGACACGGGGTCGTCATCGACGATCAGACAGTCATGGACGGTACCGGGCGATGGGTTGCGTCCGGAATCGGCGGAAGGAAATGCACGGAAAGACATCGGATGGCGGCGGCAGGTCGCCTCGTGCGTTTGGACGGGCATCGTACGGCGCAGTGGCGCAGCTCAGAGTCGCGCATCCCCAATCCGGCGAGGAACAGACTGAAGCGCTTTTTTGAGGGAGCGGAGAAACCCGTCAGACCGACGAGCCGACGCCCGCCCCCGTCACTCAACGCAAGTACGTCCGGAAGATGCCGATCAGCCGGTCGATCTCCGCGTCGTCGGCCACAGCGGGCCGACCGGCAACGCCGCCGAAGGTTTCGCGCAGGTGGCTGTCGAGCACTTCAGCCATAAGGCCGGTGGTGGCGCCGCGAAGGGCTGAAAGCTGTTGAAGCAGCGCGCCGCAATCCGTGCCAGCCTCGACCGCGCGCTCCAATGCCTCTGCCTGGCCACGGATACGCCGCAGGCGAGTGATCACCCGTTTCTTCTCTTCGGCGGAATGAGGCATCGAGGACGTGTCCGGTGAGACGAGGCGGCGTTCGGGTGAAGTGGCGGAAGCGGTGGGATTCGAACCCACGGACGTCGCGAAACGTCGCCGGTTTTCAAGACCGGTGCATTCAACCGCTCTGCCACGCTTCCGCAAGGCGGCCGATTCTACGCGGGCAGGAAGACCGACTGCAGATCGGAGAGGAAATCCAGCCCGCGATCGGTTGGCCGGACCCACGCGCCGTCGCGCTCGATCAGCCCGCGTGCCTGCGCTTCGTCGAGCCCGCGCGCGATGGCGTTGAGCGGCAGACCGGTACGCTCGAGGAACGAAGCGATCTCGAAGCCTTCTTTGAGGCGCAGCGCGCCGAGCATGAATTCGAACGGCAGGTCGGCGCGGCCCACCTCGTCTTCCTGCGCGACCGCATTGCCGGCCAGCGCGTTGTCCATGTACAGGCGCGGCTCGCGAAAGCGCACCTGGCGCACCACGCGATGCGCGAAGCTCAGCTTGCCGTGCGCGCCCGCGCCGATGCCCAGGTAGTCGCCGAACTGCCAGTAGTTCAGGTTGTGCCAGCAACGGTGGCCGTCACGCGCGTAGGCCGACACCTCGTACCTGCGCAGCCCGGCCGCTGCGGTGGCCTCGGTGATTCGGTCGAGCATGGCATAGGCCGTGTCGTCGTCAGGCAGCGGCGGCGGGTACTTGGCGAAGTAGGTATTGGGCTCGAGCGTGAGGTGGTACACGGACAGATGGGGCGGCGACATCGCCAGCGCCTGCCCAAGATCGGCATCGAGTTGCTGCAGCGTCTGGCCGGGCAGCGCATACATCAGATCGAGGTTGAAGGTATCGAAAGCCGAGGCGGCCTCTTCCACCGCGGCCAGCGCCTGTGCGCGGTCGTGCACGCGACCCAGTGCCTTGAGGTGATCGTCGTTGAAGCTCTGCACGCCCAGCGACAACCGTGTCACGCCCGCGCCGCGGAAAGCGCGGAAGCGGTCGCGCTCGAAGGTGCCGGGGTTCGCCTCCAGCGTGATCTCGCAATCGGGTTCGAGCTTGAGGCGCGCACGGATGTCGCCGATCAGCCTGTCGATGCCTTCGGGAGAGAACAGGCTCGGCGTGCCGCCGCCGATGAAGATGCTGTGCACCTGACGGCCCCACACCAGCGGCAGCGCTGCATCGAGATCGGCCACCAGGGCGTCCAGATAGCGCTGCTCGGGCACACCGCCCGCGGCTTCATGGGAATTGAAATCGCAGTACGGGCACTTGCGGATGCACCATGGCAGATGCACATAAAGCGACAACGGCGGCAGCGCCGCCAGCTGCAGCGTGCCGGCACGCATGTAGTGCGCGATGTCCTGCATGGCGAAGGTCGAAGCCGGTCAGTCGGCGAGCCAGCGCTCGCGCATGAGCGCCAGCATGGCGCGCGCCGCCTGGCCACGATGGCTGTGGACGTTCTTCGTCTCGACCGGCAACTGCGCGAAGGTCTGCCCGAACGCGGGGATGAACATCACCGGATCGAACCCGAAACCGTTGCTGCCCGCGGGCTCCCGCGTGATCTCGCCTGCCGCGCGTCCGACGGCGATCAGCGGCTCCGGGTCGTCTGGGGTGCGCACGGCCACCAGCGTGCTGACGAGCGCGGCGCGGCGGTCTTCGATGCCCGCCATCTGCTCGAGCAGCGCGCGCACGTTGTTCGCGTCGCCCTTTTCGTAGCCGAATTGCGTGGCGTAGTAGGCCGTGTCCACGCCCGGCAGCCCATCGAAGGCCCGCACGCAGAGACCCGCGTCGTCGGCCAGCGCCGGCAGGCCGGTGGCTGCCGCGGCATGGCGCGCCTTGGCCAGCGCGTTTTCGACGAAGGTGCGGTAGGGCTCTTCTGCCTCGCCCACACCCAGGTCGGACTGGCGCACGAGCTCGACACCCAGCGGCGAGAACATCGCCTGCAGCTCCGCGAGCTTGCCGGCGTTGTTGGATGCGAGCACGAGCTTCATGCGGCCAGGGCCTGGCGCTGCAGCGAAACCAGTTCGTTGATGCCCTTCTCGGCCAGGCGCAGCAGCTCGTCCATCTCGCGGCGCGTGAACGCTTCGCCCTCGGCCGTGCCCTGCACTTCGATGAAATGGCCCAGGCCCGTCATCACGACATTCATGTCGGTACCGCAGGCCGAATCCTCGATGTACTCGAGATCGAGCAGGGGCACGCTCTCGACAATGCCGACCGATACCGCGGCCACCTCGCCGGTGAGCGGTGATTCCTTGAGCTTGCCCGAGGCCAGCAGCGTGGCCACGGCGTCGCTGGCCGCCACGAAGGCGCCCGTGATGGCAGCCGTGCGCGTGCCGCCATCGGCCTGCAGCACGTCGCAGTCGAGGTGGATGGTGCGCTCGCCGAGCTTCTTCAGGTCGAACACGGCGCGCAGCGAGCGACCGATGAGGCGCTGGATTTCCTGCGTGCGGCCACTCTGCTTGCCGCGCGCGGCTTCGCGGTCGCCGCGCGTGTGCGTGGCACGCGGCAGCATGCCGTATTCGGCCGTCACCCAGCCTTCGCCGCTGCCCTTCTTGTGGCCGGGTACCTTCTCCTCGACCGAGGCCGTGCACAGCACGCGCGTCTGGCCGAACTCGATCAGCACCGAACCCTCGGCATGGATCGTGAAGCCACGTGTGATACGCACCGGGCGCAGTTGATCTGCGGCCCGACCGCCGCTTCTCGCAAACTCACTCATTGATTACCTTTCAGGACTTCCGGGCGGCGGAGCGCCGGATCGCCTCGTTGATTTCCGCGATCGAGCGCTCGATCGCGGCGTCGTCAAGGTCCTCCACCATGCCCTCGATGCCGCCGGCCTGGATGGTGGAGGCGAACACGCCATCGTTGATGCTGTCGGTGGAGATGCCGCGCGTGGATTCGAAGCTGTCGGGCGTTTCCCATTCAACGGCGATGACGGTCACGTTGTCGCTGTACTCGCCGCCGTTGCGCAGCGCCTGCTCGACCATCTCGGGCACGGCTTCGGCCACGCCCTGGCGGCTGAGCTCGCGCACGATTTCTTCGTCGCTGAGGCTGCCCCACAGGCCGTCGGAGCACAGCATGATGCGATCACCCTGCTGCAGGTTCACGGGCCCCGACACGTCGAACACCGGTCGTGTGGGCGAACCCAGGCAGGTGAACAGGATGTTGCGGTTGACCGGCGTGAGCCGGAGAACGGTAGAGGCCTCGCGGTGTTCCATGTACGAATGGTCGCGCGTGCGCGTCAGCAGTTCACCGTCGCGGACCACGTACAGGCGCGAATCGCCGCAGTGGATCCAGGTGGCGGCATTGCCCTGCAGCACGCCCGCCACGAGCGTGGTGCGGGGCGTGTCCAGCATGCCCTTCTCGCCGGCATAGCGCATGATCTGGTGATGCGCGGCCATCAGCGCCGCCGTAAGGAACTCACGGGGATCGCGCACCACCGGACGCGCCTCCCGCTGGTAGAGCGCCGACACGGTCTGCAGCGCCAGCTGCGCGGCGACTTCGCCCTCGGGATGCCCACCCATGCCGTCGGCCAGCACGAAGAGCCCGGACTCCCGCGTGTAGCAATAGCCCATGCGGTCTTCGTTCTTGGCACGCCCGCCGCGCCGGCTGACCTGGAAGACGGAAAACTTCATTTGATCTTGGTGGAAAAGCCCGTGGCTTTCTTGAGGTTCTTCTTGGTGTCAGTGAGCATGTTGTCGAATTGCAGCCGCACCTTCTCGCCCATCGACAATTTGGTGTAGCGGCGCTCACCTTCACGGCTGAGCTCCTTTTGCAGCGCGAACACCGACTGCGGGCGCGACAGCGGGTCGAGCGACATGCACCACTCGACCACCTCGATCAGGTTGTCGGAGTAGACGCCCCGCAGGCGCGACAACGACAGCGACAGGCGGTCCTTCTCGATGCGCTGCGGCGCATCGTTGGGCGGATAGCCCTGCATGCAGGCGTAGATGCAGGCGCCGATGGCATAGATGTCGGTCCATGGTCCCATCGACGAATCACGCCGGTACATCTCGGGCGCGGCAAAGCCGGGCGTATACATCGGGCGGATGAAATTGCCTTCCTTGGACAGCACTTCGCGTGCGGCGCCGAAGTCGATCAGCACCGCCTTGTTGTCATCCGTGATGAAGATGTTGGCCGGCTTGATGTCCAGATGCAGCATCTTGTGCTGGTGCACGATGCGCAGCCCGCGCAGGATCTCGTCGAACAGGCTGCGGATGGTGGACTCGCGGAACACCTTCTGCTTCTTGAGCTCGCGCGCGGTGATGATGAAATCCTGGAGGGTCGCGCCCTCCAGGTAGTTCATCACCATGTAGACGGTCTCGTTCTCGCGGAAGAAATTGAGCACGCTCACCACGGAGGCGTGCGAGATCTGGGCAAGCGAGCGGCCTTCTTCGAAGAAGCTCTTGAGGCCCAAGCGGTAGAGGGAAAGCTTTTCGGGCTGAACCTGCGGCAGCAATTCACCCGGACCACGCGTGGCCAGCGAAGAGGGGAGGTATTCCTTGACGGCGACCTGTTCGCCTTCGTTGTCGACGGCCAGATAGACCACGCCAAAACCGCCTGCGGAGACTTTCCGGACGATGCGGTATCCGCCGATCACGGTGTCTGGAGGCAGGGAAGCGGGCTTTACCTTTGACATAATCCGGGTGATTATCATGGGCCCGGCGCAGCGGCGCGACGGCGCTCCCTCCAGGGACGTGAAACGTCCTGAACCCTCAGCGAGTGTCGATGTCAGTTTACAGCATGACCGGTTACGCCAGTGCCCAGAAAGTCACGGGCGAGGCGGGTTCTTCCAATGACGCCGCCCTGACCAGCCAGGGCCGGCTCGGACTGGAGATCCGGTCAGTCAACAGCCGCTTCCTGGACCTCTCTTTCCGGCTTCCCGACGAATTGCGCCAGCACGAGCCGGCGCTGCGCGAGTTGCTCACCCGCCGCTTGAAGCGCGGCAAGGTCGAGTTGCGCGCCACACTCGATAGCCCTTCCAGTGCCAGCCTGGCCGACCCGTCTCCCCGGCTGCTGCAAAAGCTCGGCGCGCTGCAGGACGGCGTGCTCGCCTGGCTGCCGCAGGCGCGACCGCTGTCAGTGGCAGACGTGCTGCGGCTATCCGCCGGTGGCAGCGGCCCCGGGCCGGACTGGAGCGCAACCGTTCCCGCCCTGGCCGAGCAGGTTGTCGATGCCTTGGTGGCAGCCCGCGCCCGCGAAGGCGGGAGGCTGGCCGAAATGCTGCTCGACCGGCTGGAGCAGTTGCGCGCACTCGCCGCGCAGGCCGCCCCGCTGGTTCCGCAGTTGGTCGACCAGCAGCGCCAGCGCTTTCTGGAGCGCTGGAAGGACGCCATGAATCTGGCCGAGGGTGGCAAGCCGCCCGAGTCGGCCCAGGAAAGGGCGCTGACCGAAGCCACGGCCTTTGCGATCCGGATCGACGTGGCGGAAGAGTTGACCCGGCTGGCTTCCCACCTCGACGAGATCGAACGTCTGGTGAAGAAGGGCGGCGAGATCGGCAAGCGCCTGGATTTTCTCATTCAGGAACTGCACCGTGAGGCCAACACATTGGGCTCCAAATCCGCCGCCCTCGAACTCACGCGCATTTCGGTCGACATGAAAGTGCTGATCGAGCAAATGCGCGAGCAGGTGCAGAACATCGAGTAGGCGGGCGGCCCACAGGCAGCCCCAACAGCTAAAATGGCGGGCTTGGCGGGCGCCAGCCACCGGCCCGCCTTCGACCAATCGCACCGACGCCTTCCCGAACATGGACTATCCCGGAAACCTCTTTGTGGTGGCAGCGCCCAGCGGAGCCGGCAAGTCCAGCCTGGTGAAGGCACTGCTCGAACTGGATTCCCACGTCCAGCCGTCCGTCTCCCACACCACCCGCGCGCCACGGGGCCAGGAAAAGCACGGGCGGGAGTATTTCTTCGTCTCCCAGGGCGAGTTCGATGCCATGGCCGGCGCGGGCGCCTTCCTCGAATGGGCACATGTGCATGGCCATCGATATGGCACCTCGCGCAGGGCGATCGAGGAGCGAATCTCGCAGGGCGCCGACGTCGTGCTGGAGATCGATTTCCAGGGCGCCATCCAGATCAAGCGCATCTTTGCCAACGCCGTGCTCATTTTCATCCTCCCGCCGAGTTGGGAAGAGTTGCGCTCGCGCCTGGAGCGCCGGGGTGAGGACGCTGCCGACGTGATCGAGCTGCGGCTCAAGAATGCAGCGCTTGAGATGGCCCAGGCCCACGAGTTCGACTTCGTTATAATCAACGAGTTGTTCGAACGTGCGCTGTTCGACCTCAAAGCCATCGTCCACGCGCAGCGCCTGAAGTTCGCGGCGCAGCGCAGGCTCAACGCCCAGGTGTTCCAGGCCCTGGACATCGTCTGACCGAATCCAACCTCCCTACAGAGATCCAGCATGGCCCGCATCACCGTCGAAGATTGCCTCGAGCAGATTCCCAACCGTTTCCAGCTGGTGCTGGCGGCCACGTACCGCGCCCGCATGCTGAGCCAGGGCCACGCGCCCAAGATCGAGAGCAAGAACAAGCCGGCCGTGACGGCCTTGCGCGAGATCGCTGACGGCAAGGTGGGCCTGGAGATGCTGAAGAAAGTCCCGATCTGAGCGGCCATGAACCCGCTTCGCGCCTAGGCGGCGTGAGTCCAAAAGGCACCGCACTGCGGTGCCTTTTTTCTTGCGTCCGTGCACTTGCGCTGCAGGCGCTACAGTTCAGGGGATGAGTGCGCTCGTTAAACCCGCTCCCAGCCAGGCGGCGCCGACGCCCGCAGCCCTGAACGCGGCTGCGGCGAGCTTCGCCGCGCTCACGGAAAGGCTGGTGTACATGGACGCGGCCGACGTCGAGCTCGTGCGCCGTGCCTACCGCTTCGCCGACGAGGCCCATCTGGGTCAGTTGCGCAACAGCGGAGAGCCCTACATCACGCATCCGATCGCGGTCGCGGTGCAATGCGCCGAATGGAAGCTCGACGCCCAGGCGTTGATGGCAGCCTTGCTGCACGACGCGATCGAGGATTGCGGCGTGACCAAGCCCGAGCTGATCGAGCGTTTCGGCAGCCCGGTCGCCGAATTGGTGGACGGGCTGACGAAGCTCGACAAGCTCCAGTTCACCACGCGCGAAGAGAGCCAGGCCGAATCATTCCGCAAGATGCTGCTGGCGATGGCGCGCGACGTGCGGGTCATCCTGGTCAAGCTGGCAGACCGCACGCACAACATGCGCACGCTCGACGACGTGCCGCGCGAGAAGTGGGCGCGCATCTCCGCCGAGACGCTGGAGATCTACGCCCCCATCGCCCACCGCCTCGGCCTGAACCAGACGTACCGCGAACTCCAGGAGCTGTCGTTCCGCCACCTGATGCCTTGGCGCCATGCCATCCTGGCCAAGGCCGTGGCCAAAGCCCGCAGCCGACGCCGCGACCTGATCCAGAAGGTGCACCGCGAGGTGGAAACCGCTTTCGCCCAGGCCGGCATCTCGGTGCAGATCGCCGGACGCGAGAAGACGCTGTATTCCATCTACCGGAAGATGGACGAGAAGCACCTGTCGTTCGCACAGGTGACTGATATCTATGGCTTCCGGCTCATCGTGCCGTCGGTGCTCGACTGCTATACCGCCCTTGGCCTGCTGCACCAGATGTACAAGCCGGTTCCCGGCAAGTTCAAGGACCACATCGCCATCGCCAAGCTCAACGGCTACCAGTCGCTGCACACGACGCTGGTGGGACCATCGGGCGTGAACGTCGAGTTCCAGATGCGAACCGAGGCCATGCATGTGGTGGCCGAGTCGGGCGTGGCCGCTCATTGGCTCTACAAGGCCAACGAGCCCGGCAGCGCCAATGCCGAGCGCATGGGCACGAAGTGGCTTCAGTCGCTGCTCGACATTCAGAGCGAGACCATCGATTCGGCCGAATTCTGGGATCACGTCAAGGTCGACCTGTTCCCCGATGCCGTCTACGTCTTCACGCCCAAGAGCCAGATCATGGCGCTGCCGCGGGGTGCCACCGTGGTCGACTTCGCCTATGCGATCCACAGCAACGTGGGCGACCAGACGGCAGCCGCGAGGATCAACGGCGAGCAGGTGCCGCTGCGCACCGAACTCAAGAATGGCGACGTGGTCGAGATCATCACCGCGCCGCTATCCAAACCCAACCCGGCCTGGCTGGGCTTCGTTCGCACGGGCCGTGCACGCTCCAAAATCCGCCACTACCTCAAGACGCTGGCGCAGGCCGAATCCCAGGGCCTGGGCGAGAAGCTGCTGGTGCAGGCGCTGCGCGCCGAGGGCATGGAGAAGCTACCCAGCGAGGATCCGCGCCGAGCCGTCATCTGGGAGAAGTTGCTGCGTTTCACCGGCAGCCGCAACCGGGCCGAACTGCTCACCGACATCGGGCTGGGCAAGCGCATCGCGAGCATCGTTGCCAAGCGGCTGGTGGCCTACATGGCCGAAGAAGGCCTGCGCCCTGATGCCCTGCTTCTGACGCGGGAACGCTATACCGCGCACGAGAATGTGTCGCAAGGCGCGGTGATGCTCGACGGCAGCGAGAACTCCTCGGTCCAGTATGCGCACTGTTGCCGTCCGATCCCTGGCGACGACATCATCGGCTACCTCGGCCACGGCGAAGGACTGGTCGTCCATACGGCCGAATGCAGCGTGGGCCGCCGACTGCAGCAGAAGGACGCCGAGCGTTTCTTCGCAGTGGAATGGTCAGACGAGCCAGTGCGCGCGTTCGAAACCGGCGTGATCGTCACCGTGGCGCAGTCGAAAGGCGTGCTGGCGCGCGTGGCCGTGGCGATTGCGGGTGCGGAAGCCGACATCACCCATGTCGACATGCCCGAGGACACGGCACAGGATGCAGCCGACCTGAGCTTCGTGGTTGCCGTGCGCGACCGCAGCCACCTCGACGGCATCCTGCGGCAACTGCGCCGCACCCCGTCGGTACTTGGCGCACGGCGCGCCGTTCCGGCCAGTTGAGGACGGCAGCCGCCGCTCAGGCCTTCGCGGGGTAGCTGACGGCAAGCACCTCGATATCGCGCGGCCCGGTCGGTGTGACCAGCCTGACCACATCACCTTCGCGCGACTTGAGCAAGGCCCTGGCGATCGGCGAGATCCAGCTCACCTGACCCTGCGCACTGTCGGCCTCGTCGATGCCCATGATGGTCACCGTGCGTTCGACGCCATCGGCCTCGTCGACATAGGTGACAGTGGCACCGAAGAACACTTGGTCGCTGCCGTGGTGGACACTCGGATCGGCCACCTCGGCAAGATCGAGGCGACGCGTCAGGAAGCGGATCCGGCGATCGATCTCGCGCAGGCGCTTCTTGCCATACAGGTAGTCGCCGTTCTCCGAACGGTCGCCATTGCCAGCCGCCCAATGCACGACGTCGACGATCCTGGGGCGCTCGTTATCCAGCAAATCGAGCAGTTCGGCGCGCAACCGGGCATGCCCGGCTGGCGTGATGTAGTTCTTGCTGCCTGCCGGAAGCGGCGGCAGGCCTGCATCGCCGTCATCTCCGTCGTCGTCCTGATCGGTCTCGCGCGTGAACGCCTTGCTCATGGTGATCGGTAGCCCTTCGAACCACATGCCGGCCAACGCGGGGGATAGCGACGGCCCAGACGAAAAAGCCCGCAACTTGCGTTGCGGGCTTTCGTGTTGGTGCGGCTGGCAGGATTCGAACCCACGACCCCTTGGTTCGTAGTTTCCCCGCCGAACGCAAGCTGTTGATTCTATTAGCAACTGGGCCGTCCGTTCCAACTCATTATGCTCAGTATTGCACTGAACCGAATTCGCGCATCCCCCATAAGTCCCCCAGCGGGCTGATGCCGGCGATCGGCTGAAGTCGTGCTGCACAACGCGAGGAGCTGTCAGACCTTCTGCTCCGTCAGAAGGTCAAGCGTGGCACTCGTGGCTCTCGAGCCCGCTACCCGAAAAATGCTGAGCTAGCATATGTCTCAGTTCAGCTCTGTGCGCTTTCCTCAGCGTATCGGCACCTGCTTGTCTGAAAGAGACATGAGCATGATGAATGCCTTCTGAAGGCACGTGATCGACGGCAAAACCGTCCCCAACGGCGTTCTTAAGTGCTCGAACATCGCCTGCAGACGCTGAATAGAACCCTTGGTATCTGAAGCCAGCATTGCCTCGATCACGCAACGATGATTGACGCGCACAACCGAGAAGATGAACCTCGGCAGGCGTAGCGGCATACTTGCGCCAGACCAATGACTCAGCACCGCTATTCAGCAAGAAAAGATTCTGCGCGATAAGTGCCTGCGTCTTTGCGTCCCACATGAAGGGCGCATTGACATGACGCGCAACAAAATTATCGTCAGGGATAACTTCGACGACCGCCTCGTGGGTCACGGATTCAAACGGCGTTGAAAAGGGACTGGAGTTCCGCAGGGAGTCGCCCAGGACGAAACGCCAAATCGTGCAGGTGCACCGCTTGCTTAGTTCCTGGCGATGCTACTGCGTGCAGATTCCATCCATCGACCACCACAATAACTTCAGTATCCCCTGCTTTCCAGAGCAGCTGAAGCCCTCCTTCACCATCGGGGGCCATCGTAGGCACGCCGGCATTGGGCGAGAGAAGGTCAAGCAGATGATGAGAGGCCTCACCTGCCTGCTTGGAAATCTTCACGTGAGAAATATTTCCGGAGTGATCCAACTGGGCCAAGCCACGATGCACGAGAAATTTCACGAGCGCAGTAGCGGCTGGCAAGCCCCGGGTCGGTGAAGGCTCAAGGCGACCCGTTGTTGACGCTGATCCCGGCGACAAGACTATGTCATCCGAGTAAGACGTAGCTGATGAGCGGCCAACCCGATTCGAGCGGCGCAGCGGCGCCGGGGCATCATGTTCAATGCTGTCGAACTCACACGGTTCATAAGTAGCAGAGCTGAAAGTCATAGCGACCTCTTCCACAAATGAGTTTGGGCAGCAGCGCTTGTGACGTCTGCGAACCCATGCGTTACCCAGTCGTGACCAAGCCACTGCCAACGTTTCAGACCTTCATCTGAGCAATCCAGAGGAAGTCCACGCGCAGTGAGTTCAAGACGAACCAGTGGTTCACGAGTGGATGTCTTCATCGCCGTCTGCGCCACGACATGAAGGCGACCCTGATCGTCAGGCAGTCGATAGGATGTCTGCCAATTAATTCGCTCTGGAAGGGGCAGAAAACGCGAGGAATCCTGATGGACTTGGTGATCCGTCAAAAGCGCCCCCACGTCAAAACCCGTGGCGTGCTCAAGCGCATTGATGTAGGTAACTTCAGCCTGAAGAATGGTAGGAGCGCCGAGGTCGCCGCTTGCAGCGAAAGCAGCGAACTTCTCCCAGCCGCCCCAGAATCCTTCCATGACCGCCTCGAAACCGGGATATACCTCGGCACCGTCTTCAGGCAGACGTCTCCAATTGAAGATGAATCTGTCGTCCTGAAGCTGCGCGAGGAATCTGCCGTCAGGGGAGATGAACCAGGACCTCCGCAGAGGAGGCATGTCTACAAATTCAGCTCCAAGAACCGGCTGTTGAAACTCACTGAGATTTTCAATGACCGGCGGCAATGGGGCGACTTCCTGCAACGTCGGGAAGCTGCCGTCGATCTGCCCCCAAAACTTGCCAACGTCAGCTGTGCGCATTGCACGGGGCAAACTGAACGCCACTCCACAAACCACCTCCATGACCGGAGGGCTAGCGAATTTCACGCGCGGACGTGCGTCTTGTGACATGGACTCCTCAGATGATCAACAAAGTCTATACAGCAAATTGTGTGGATACTGTGGATAACCTTGCTTTTTTTCTGTGGATAACCCTAGATTGTAGGGGCTGATCCAAATGCCGCCAGATCCCATTTCCAACGCCCTTAGCACGTCAGCGAGATTCAGCAGGACTGTGGAATATCGCATCGGCTTCGGCAGGCGTGCTGAGGCAGCACTTTGAAGCGGCACCACCCATACGTTTCATAGCCCTAGCAGTGCGCAGGCTGCCCCTCTAGATCTGCACCAGCCGACATAATTGCTGCTGCCATGCCTAACACCGTCACATTCATCGAAGAACGCAAAGTTGGCCACTGGCATCTGAAGTTCTCACACATGAACGACTTCGACGGTGCACCGTTGGGCGTCTTATGCGAACTGAGCAAAGACAGTCAGACATTTGGCCGTCTTTCCGGTAGCGCAAGCGGTGGCGACGCTCGAGCGATCGAACGCCTATTCACGCGTGCCGAGGAATGGATTCGTGAGTATCAGGAGAGAAAGCATTCGGGACACGCTGGTTTGGGCGACCTCTGAGATTCAGAAAAGGCCCGCAGGCTCGGCATTCCGATCCCACGAGTAGATGATCAGCTCGCCGCGCCGCGCACGATCGGCGCCCCCGACTGTGTACTCGATGTCCAAGGTCTCCATCTGGAAGCCATCGAACACCCGGCGGATGTCCGGGTGGTCGTTGATGCTGAGGATCGCCTTTCCGCGCAGGCCACGCATCAGCTCGGCCATGCGCTCGTACTGGGTGAACTCGAAGACGACCCCGTAGCCTTCGGTCTGCCAGTACGGCGGATCCAGATAGAAGAGCGTGTGCGGCCGATCGTAGCGGCCGATGACCTCGTACCAGGGCAACTGCTCGATGAAGGTGCTGGCGAGCCGCAGATGGGCCGCCGAGAGCGTTTCCTCAAGCCGCAGCAGGTTGATCGCGGGCGTCGTGGTGGCCGTGCCCCACGTCTGCCCCTGAACCTTGCCGCCGAAGCAGTGGTGCTGCAGGTAGAAGAAGCGCGCGGCACGCTGGATATCGGTGAGCGTCGCCGGCGGCGTGTCCTGCGTCCAGCGGAACACCTCACGGCTGGACAGCGCCCATTTGAACTGGCGCACGAACTCTTCGAGGTGGTGCTTGACGACGCGGTAGAGATTCACCAGCTCGCCGTTGATGTCGTTGATGACCTCCACCGCCGCCGGCGGCCGAAGGAAATACAGCGCCGCGCCGCCGGCGAAGACCTCGACGTAGCACTCGTGCGACGGGAAGCGCTGCAGGATGGTGTCCGCGAGGCGGCGCTTGCCGCCGATCCACGGGATGATGGGTGTTGCCATAGTGGGCTCCAGGGGGTGGTTACACTGCCCCCGCCTGTACAGGTGGGCGGGGCCTTGGCTGGGCTCACAGGCGCGTTCTGTGGGTTCGGTGGCCGTCCGGGGTGTTCCAGCACCCCGGGCGGTCGCCTCGTTCTTTTTTCAGGGGGCCGGCTGACCCCTCACCGTGTAGACGTCTGCACGGCACTGGGCATAGGCCTCATTCACTTCGTCGGCTTCACGCAGGAGCCGGTCGAGTAGGTCAGAAAGCTGCAGAGAAAGTAGCCCGCCGGCTTGGGCTGGAGGGCTTGCACCTTCACCGGTACGGCCGGTGGTTGCGGCTTCGGCGCTACCACCACCGCGCCCACATCCACCGGCTTCTGCGTGAGGGTCGTACAGCCGGCCGCCATTGCGAAGACGCTCAGCGCGCAGAGCATCCTGAGCATCAGCAAGTTTTTTCTCGTTGTCGACATTCTTCTTCTCCTGAGCTGCGCGCATCTCGCGCATGGTTTGTTCGGCCGCGGCAGCGCGTGCCGTCTCGGTGGCGAGCGTGGCTGCGGCATCTAGCTTCTGCCGATCTATCGCGCGCTCGTAGGTGGTGGTGGCCTCGGCCTTGCCACGGTCGTACTGGCCGGCCCCGTACGAACGAATGGCGAGCAGCGCCCCTGTCATGAGCCCCGCCGCCAGCAACGCACCGACGATGAGTTCGCGGGCCACGGCTACACCCCCAGCCAGGCGAGATACTTCCCGCGCCTGGGCGCCAACGGCACCGTGCTGGCGACGTGCTCACGGTTGATGTCGAACGCGCTCTGTCCATACCCCTGCCACTTCGTCCGGCTCTTGCTGCTGGTGTGCTCGACGTGCCCAAACCACTGCCCGGCGTCGCAACCAGGCTTCAGAGCGCACAGTCGACGGTCCTGCTGCAGCCCACCCCACCCGCCGTTGTAGGCAGCGTCACAGAAGGCCACGCGGACGAGGGGCTCGAAGCTGCCGAGCCGCTTCAACCGGTCGTCGCAGTCTTCCAGCTTCACCAGGATCGCGCGGATCCCGAGATCCGCACGGATGTACACCGACGTCCAGTTCAGCTCGGCGAGATCTTGCGGAGCCATTGCGCGGGTCTCGGCCAGCGCGTCGAATCGCAGCGCTCCGTCCGCGGTCCACGCTCGCGTGATCTGGCCGAGCCCGGCGCCTTCCTCGCGACTGGTCTTCAGCCGCGCCGACGTGCTCCAGCAGCTGCGGTGCGTGAGGGTGATGCACGTCTCCTTCTCGATCAGCGCGCCGATGTAGCTGCGCCGCGGGATCTCCGGCCATCGGCGCTCGATCTCGTCCACCACCAGGGGCGCGAGCGTCTTCGCCGGCGCTGGAACATCTGCACGCGCGAAGCCCACCAGACCGATGAATAGCGCCGCGCTCACGAGGCAGAGCCCCAGGAACGCCAAGCCAGCGCCGATCGGATGCTCCAAGGCCTTGAGCCAGGCTTCACGTCCGTGCGCGTAGTCAAACATGGCTTTGCGGCCGGAATGCGCCAGCGCGACACACAGCGCCGACCAGGACAGCCAGATCAGTCGCACCAGCGGCTCACGCCAGCCGTCGGGGCCGAAGCTGTTGACAGCGATCACGAGCAGCGGCAGGGCCAGTACGGCCCACCAGCGCCAACGCTTGAGGGGATTCATAGGATGCTCCAGGTTGAGGACGAAGAACGGCCCGCCGCGTCGCCGCGGCGGGCCAATGAAATGGCGAAACGGATCTAGACCTCGATGTCTTCGAACGGCAGCACCGGTGCCGGCCCCTCGATCACGCCGTTGCGGACGAACACGCGGTCGCCCGTCGACACGTCGGCGCCTCGTACCCGCTGCTCGCCACCACCAGGAAACGTGACGGTGATGGATCCGTCGAGGTTGAGCGTGGAGACATCGCCCACCAGCAGCGGCGCCTCCGGCAAGATCTCGCGCAACGCGCGGTAGAGGTTCGTGGTCACAGGTGGCGCTCCAACGTGAAGTTCTGTCGCGCTTTCGGCGCCTGGTAGCTGACGCTCACGGAGCGCACGACGCCGCGCCACGGGGAAGGCGCATTGATCTCGACCAGCTGGTCGACGTCGAGCACCCCCGGCTGTCCCGGGCCGGTGAGCACCGGCGCCTGCAGTCGCACCGTGTGCTTGGCGCCGGCCGCACCCAGCACCGACAACCCACGCTGCCGCGCCGCCACGACGTGCGTGTTGAGCGCATCGGTCACCATCGACGCCTGCTTGTCTGCGGCAGTTCCAGCTCGGCGCACGCGGGCCAAGATGCCCTGGTTCACACCGCTGACGTGAACGGCGTTGATGTCTGGCCCGTCGGTGCGCTCGATGCCGAGCGTGATCAGAGCGTCCTCAGAGATCACAACCGCGGGGGTTTCAGCCCCCCACAGCCAGGGAGCCACGGAATACGGGTGGCGAACCAATAGGGTGGCCGCGCTGCGGTGACTGAGAACATGGCCGCCGGCGGCCTCAGCGACGGCCTGGACCGCCGCCAGCGGCGTGCCCGCGAAGCTCCAGGCCCCGGCCGGCACCAGCCAGTCATCAATGTCCCAATCTAGCCCCACGCCGGTCGACGCCAGCGCCGCCTCGGCCAGCTGCTGGGCGGTGCGGGCCTCCGCGTTGTTCCAGTTACCTGCGCGAGTCCAAGGGGCGCCGAGCAGCGCGGTGTTGCTGCGACCGGTGATCGAAACACGCCGGCGAGCGAAAGAAACGTCGCGGCGTAGCCCCTCAATCGCAAACACCCACTCCATGCCATCGAGATCGAGCAGGATGGACGTGGGCAGGCCGGACGAGGGTGCCAGCAGCGAGAACAGCTCGTCGGGGCCCGTGGCTTGAAGGCTCCAGGCGAACGAACCACGGTCGGCAGACATCGTGACGTCGAGCAGGGTGATCGGCGCCATATCGGGCAACCGCCAGGCGGTGATTTCGTGCGATGACATGTAGAACCTCGCGGGAAGAATGACGAGCTGCCCGCCGGGATCCGGACCCAGGCAGTCATCACCGAACACCAGGACATAGGGCGCAACCATCGGCGGGCATGCGAACACCAGGTGCGCCTCGTGATAAACGGGATCGCCCGGATCGATCGGCGGCACAACCCGCTGCGTCGACGGCGCGTAGCGGCCCAGGCCCCAGGGCACGGCGTGCCATTGGCGCCCGATCCGGACGAACGACGGCCGGAAGCCGCCAAGCCATGCGCGGCCGACCCGCCCGGCCAGTTGCCATCCGCCACCGCGCTGCTGCCGCAGATTCGTGCCACGCTGGAAGCTGAAGTCGTACTGCGCGCGCTCGGCGCTGGCCAGCTGCCAGCTGCCGCCGCGATGAGGGCGGTGGGACGTCCCCACCTGGAACGATGACTGTCCCTGGACTGACCGGTCACCGGTGCCCAACTGCCACCGCTGGGCAGTACGCTGCATCTGCGGGGTGCCCGGCGCGAATCCCGCCCCTTGGTCGCGCCCCGCGCGCGCTGCCCGCGACCAGGGCGTAGCAATGGCAGGGTGCGTCTTCTGACCGCGATCCCAGCCGGCCGAACCACCCCCTGCAGCTCGATCGCCCACCTGGAAGCCATCGGGAACGCGCACCTCGCGGTAGCGGGTCACCCGGTTGTCGTACAGCACGGCACCGTGCATCCAAGGTGCGGCCACCAACAGCAGCCGCGCGCTCACCGTGACCGGATCGATGACCGGTGTATCGGTCTCGCCGAAGACCAGCTCGGCCGGCCCCTCGGGCGTCGGTACGCCCTCGAAGAGCAGCTCGACGTTGAGCGCGTCCACTTCCTCCATGTGCTGCCTAGAGGTAAATCGCGGCAGAGACCAGCGACGCCTCGCCGCCAGCGTAGACCTGAAGCTGGCTCATCACCAGGCCGTACTGTTCCTCCGGGTCATCGGTGACAGGCCAGTCGCGGATTCCAACGCCGGCCGCGTCCACGAGTCGGGCCCATCCCACGATGCCCGTGTTTGCGACCAGGTTGACGCGCGGAACTGTGAGCTGCAAGAGCGCAAACCCGTCCAGGTCCGACACCTCGCCGCATGGCACCGCCAGCGCAATCGAGAAGCATGGCGAGCCACCTGGGGGCATTTCAGGCTGTGCCGGCGGGAAGCCCTCGTAGAACAGCAGCGCGCCGCCGCCGCCGGCATCGACGAGCGACCGGACAGTCGCCAGCACTGCGCGGCGCGCGTAGAGGGAGAGCGTCATGCGAGCGCCGGCGTGACGCGATCGGCGATCACGCCCCGGTAGGAGCCAGTGTGGTCGAACGAGATCACCGTGTACTTGATCTCAGGATCGAGTTCCGTGAAGGCGAAGCTGCCAGTCACCGCGTCGCTCCAGGTCTCTGCCACCAGATAGCCGTCGCCCTCGCGGAACAGGCGCACCTTGCGGCCAACAGGCGTGTTGGACGGCGTGCCCTTGTTCTTGGTGGAGCCGTAGATCACGCCCCGACCACCATACATGCTGTAGCCGCGAAAGTTCCGACCGCTGCCGATCGTGGACGGCGGCCAATCACTTGTCGCGCCCACCGGCAGAGGACGTGGTCCGGTCTTTACTCGCCGGAAGGCCCGAGCACCCGAGAAGCCCATGCGCAGAGCCGGCGCGCGGTCCGGCGGCGTGAAATTCGCGTCAGGGTAGCGAGCAGCCCCAACGGTGAGGCGATATCCATCGAGGTAGTTGACGGCGCCTTCACCCGAGGTGTCGGGAGCGGTGCCAATGTGCTGCTGGATCGAGCCAGCTTGCCCGATCGAGAGGCCAGCGGCGATGGTGGCTGTAGCGCGAAGCTGCCCATCTTCGTGGATGGTCAATTTCGTGGCAGTGGGGCGCTGCAGCACCATGTGCTGCCACGTGTTGGCGGGGGCGACGTTCGTGGAGGCCACGAGTGTCCCTGCCGAGTTGTTGGAGTAGTAGTACGTGCCATAGCCCGTTCCATACTTGAGCACGCCCCCGCTCGCTTGCGTGCCCAGAACCCAGTAGGCGCCGTAGGTACCTGGCGCCGAGACGTGGTACCTCCAGAACTCCAGCGTGAACAGCTGCGTCAGCGGGTTCAGCTCATTGTTGGCGGGGCAGCTGAAGCGCGTGCTGATGGCGCCAAGGTATGCGGCACCACTCCCGAATCGCCTCTGGGAGGTTGACACGTAGGCCGAAGCCGCGTTGTTCGACGTGAAGGTCCGACCGGAGACGGTGTCGACAGCAGCCAACGCGCCGTTGTCTTCCTCGAAGTTGAGAATCAGTCGGGTCTGCGCAGCGAGCGGGTCGAGGTTGCCCACCTGTGCCGTGCTGCTGGTGCCCGGCCAGGTGACTCCGAGAGCCTCATACAGGCCAACCCAGCCTATGCCGTCCGTGCTGTACGACAAGACAAACGAGTACGGGAACAGCTCCTGCAACAGGCCCGATCCGATCAGCACCGACAGCGCATCCGCGCTTCCAGTCGAGCCGAGGTCCCACTGAATCCAGAAGGGGGCCGCTCCGCTGACATCGAGCGCCGACCAGGTTGCCGAGGCTGAGGTGTCCCCGTCGCTGAGCGCCGCCAAGCTGCCACCGCTGGGCGCGTGCGAGCTGGTGATCGTGGCGGTGGTGTCTACCCGCCCAGCCGCGTCCCAGAGCTGCAGCTCCGTCAGCGAAAGGTCTCCCCCGCCGACGCTCTCGAAGGCGGAGACACGCCAGTAACGAGCAGCAGGCATGGCTTACCTCCAGGGGCCCGTCACGTCGAAGAACACCGACCCCATGCCCGCGCCGCTCGGTTGCCCTGGACGCTCGTGCATCAGCACCCGGCCGGTGAAATCACCCTGGCCGTCGACCTTGATGTTGAGGTTGAAGAAGTTATTGCCGGCCACATCCTGCGCAGCATGAAGAATGCCGGGCCAGTAGCCTCTGATGTGGCCGGCGCCCGTAGCCAGCTGCCCTGTGGGCCCCACAACCATCGCGCGATTCAGGATCAGCGCGTTGTCCGGAACATGGGGGAACTGGCCGATGCCGTAGCCGGCCATGCCGCTATAGGTCTGAGGCGCAGCAGCCCACGCAGCGACTTGGCCAGCGCCGAACGTCTGGCAGTTGATGCTCGCGCCCATGCCGTTGTGAAGGCGGGGCACGAAGACGCCCCTGGACTGGGCGTTGGTGCGGTCGCTGATTGCGACGCAGCCGAGGGGATACCCATTGAGGCCGGACGACTCAGCGAAGTGGCCCGACAAGGCGCAGGCGTAAGGGTCATTGGGCCTGGTGGCGATCAGATCGCCAAAGCCGTGGACCGTGTAGTTGTAGATCGAAGTGCCGGGCGCGCTGCAGAAGAAGAAGGTCCGGTCGTCACCAACAATGAGCCACCGCCGTGCGGTCGCGTTTGCTGTGGCGCTCTTGCTCCAGAACAGCCCGCCATCGATCCAGCCCGACAGCGGGAACGGGAAACGACCGGTGCTGATGTCCGTCATGCCCTCGTAGCCGAGGACGCGGCCGCTGGTCGTGCCGGTGTCGTTGAGGTACAGCACCATGCCCGTGCTGGCGCTGTTGGCGCTCTTGTAGGCCCGGGTGTTGGTGCCGGTGAACAGCTTTGTCCACCCCAGCGAGGCATTCTTGACCGTGGCCGTGCTCAGGGTGGCCGTGCCGTCCGGCGCCGACGTGGCGAAGCTGACGCTGTTGGTGCCGGTGCTGATCGCGCGCTGCCGACCATTGAGCGCTCCCGGCGTAGCGACGCCGATGATCTCGATGGCCACGTCGGGCTCGAAGGTCTGCGTTCCCGAGAACGTGACGGTGGCCACGCCGGCCGCCACGACGATGCTGGCGATTGTTTTGGTGCCCCAGCCGTCGCAGAGCACCGCGTCCAGGATGGTGGCCAGTGAACCCGCCTGGCCCGTCAAGACGGGCGCGCCAGCGAGCTGCGAGTGTGCATAGGTGACTTCGTGTGCCATGTTCTTCCTTTACGGTGTGTCGACATCGCCGCGGAAGGCGAGCGTGAACTGATCGCTGGCCAGCGTCGCCGGCCCCTGCAAGATCGTGCGCGCGACCCAGAACGGGCGGCCGCACGCATCGGTGTTGAAGCGCAGCACATTGCCGGTGGCCCAGCCGCTACCCCATCCAGCGGCGGGGATCGTGAAGTACGGCACACCGGTGCTGGGATTGATTGGCGCGCAAGGGCCGCCCGTGCTGCCTTCGATGATCTGCCCCACCGATTCCCCGACGATGCGGAAGCTGGTGGTGTTGGTGAAGATCGCAGCCCAGCGCTCGCGGATCGAGCCCGCGTTCGTCACCACGATGGGGTTGACCGCCTCGTTGAAGTTGGCGGTGGGCGCTCCACCGATGCGGCTGTCCGACCAGGCGCCGGTCCAGGTGGTCTGCTCGATGTAGTTGTAGGCGCGAGCGAACACGTCGCCGAAAACGAGTGCGCCTGAGACGAAGCTCTCTTCGGCCGGGTAGTTGTGCGTGAGGCTGCGCGTGAAGCGCAGTCGGCCGCTGATGTCCGCCTCGGTCAACACGGCGATGTCCTCGATGCGGTGCTTCACCTTGAACGGCTGGGTGTAGCCTGCCAAGTCGGAGCCTGTCTTGAAGTTGACGCTGGCGGCGTCGTGGTTCACGTCGTACAGGCCCGAGGGCACCAGGACCTTGAGCGAATCCCGCACCTCGACAGCCGCCACGCGGGCCCGCCCGAGCGAGTAGTCCACGCCCTTGGTGATCGACGACGCCAGCGTGAGCTCGGCCGTGTGATGAACCACGACCAGCATGCCGTTCTTGAAGATCGGCACACGCCCATCGAGGGGAAGTCGCGCCGTGTCCAGACCGAGCAGCTCGGGGTCGAGCGGCATGGCCTGCAGGAACACCGTGTTGTACGTGACGGCGCTGGCGTCGATCTCGTCGCCAGGCGCGCGCTCCCAGAACACCACGCCGCGCTGCGCATCCACCCAGCCGCCGAAGCCGTCGCCCGACAGGTCGCCGGCGCCGTCGGCGCTTCCCGCACTGCTGCCGGCCATGATCTGGAACACGCCCGGCTTGAGCGGAGCGCTCGCCGTGCGGAACACGCCAGACGCAACCCTCTCTGCGTTCAGATCGAGCGCGACATTGATCCATGTGGGAGTGGTGCTGCCGTTGGCCGGGAGGCTGGTGACGCTCACCACGCCGCTGGATGACACGGAGCCAGCGGCCACCGCCACTGACAGGTCCACGCCGCGCCGCAGGTTGCCTGCCGCGCAGGTGTAGAGCTCGCCGCCCATCATGAACGTGAGCCCATTGGGCACGACGCCCCAGCCCGGGCCCACCGGAATCTGCGCCGACCAGGCCAGGGGTTTGTTCTCGGTGTGCGCCACTGGCGTGCCGGTGCCGTACTGCACGCCGGAGTGCACGCCGCTGAAGGAGACGGTCCGGTTGGCCACCACGCGGCGCTGGTAGTCCGTCATGCCGGGGATGGGCCAGATCGGCGCCGTGTCGCCGGGACCGTAGTACACGACTCGGCTGTAGAGCATGGTGCTGGCCATCGTGATGGCGCCAGTGGCGTAGTTGATGCCGCCCACGACCGTGCCCGTAGCCACGCTGATGATGTTGCCCACGCCGTCATCGCGCATGGCGAGGGTTCCCGGCAGCTCGTAGTAGCTCTGCGCGACCACGCCTAGATTGAAGCGCACCGTGCCCGGCCGCACGGGCGTCGCGGACAGCGTGAGGTTGTTTCCGCTGCCGGTGTAGGTGTCCTGCGGTACCGGCGCGGAGGTCCAGGCCACCTGAACCACGCCTGAAGTCGGCTTCACCGAGGGACGGAAATGCAGCACGCCATCGAGCACCTTGCCGGTGGCATGGCCGCTGAGCGTGCCGCTGCTGTTCGTCGTCGCGGTGTAGTTGTTGGCGCCCGCCGACCAAGTCACGACGATGCTGCCTAGGTCCGTGTAGGCATCCAGCGGGATCAGTGCCTCGAACTCGTCGGGCATGGTCACCAGCGGGATGCCGTCGACGGCGCCATACGCCTCGCCCCACTGGTACAACAGGCCGCTGCCCACGTCCGGCAGTGCGCCAAGGGTGAGCGAGACGCTGCCCGAGGAATAGCTCATGGTGCCGGCACCGTAGGAGCTGTCCGCGCCGGCCATCTTGCCGCCGCCCGTGTCCTGAAGGCTGTACCAGCGGCCTTGGGCCATGTAGCTCACCACCAGCGTGCCAGGCGCCGGAGCAGGCTTGATGCTGCGCACCCAGCTCAAGCCCTGATTCAGCAAGGTCACCTCGTCGTAGGCGCTCTTCGTGCTGGCTTGGCTCGCCGTGGCAGGCCGGTAGGTGAAAGTCGTGCCCGCGACGCCGTAGGCCGGGCTCGTCGCCAGGAAGGTCAGAAGCCCGGTGGCGTAGTCGATGTTGGCCACCGCCGTGCTGCCGTCCTTCACGACCCCGGCAAAGTCATCGACGAGGGAGAGGCCGGCGCGCGTGGCTGCCAAGGTGCCCGGCTGCACGGGTGTCATGAGCTGCACGCTGATCCCAGGGTTCAGCGCGACGATCGCGGTGTACGACAGCGCGCTGTTCGCCGTGCTGTGCACGCCTTGACGAGGTGCGAGGGGGTACTGGTCGATCAGCGGAGATTCAAGTGTCGCCGCCGGCACCAGCGGCGCAAAGATGCCGTCTGCGATCACCTCGTAGTCGCCCAGCGCCGCCGACGCGGTCAGCTTCTTGACGCCGAAGAACTGCGCCCCTGCGGCGGCGCTGGTGCTGAACGGCAGTGCCCAAGCGCCGACAGGCATGGCGCGGGCCGCAGGAGGGCCGTTGAAGTCGTAGGCCAGCTCCGAGCCCAGGTCGCATGTGGCCACGAAGGCGTTGAAGGTCACAGTGCTGCTGCCTTCGAGCACAGTGAACGTCTCGTTGCTCACCGCGATCTTCAGGATGCGCAGATACTGCTCGCCCACGCCAGTCTGGCTCAGCACCAGCACCTCGCCCCCGGCAGGGAAGTCGGTGCCCGTCATCGAGAACAAGCGCACCACCAGTGTGCCGGCGTAGTGGTTATCCAGCAGGCGACACCCGAAGCGCGGCCCCTTCACCAGGAAACGCTCGACCCGGAGGCGCGCGGCATCGCGCGTCTCGGCCCAGTCGCTGGCCTCCATCAGCAGGCAGTTCACCAGCGGGTCGCCAGGCGCCTCGGTGAGGATCGCGTGCGCGCCCATCAGCGTGTCGGTGTCCGCGGACTGCGCCACGCCGAACACCTTGCGCGCCTGCCAGCGGCCGATGGCGCGGTCGATCTCCGACGAGTCGGGGAACATGTTGTTGGACTGGCCGCCGACGATCTCGACGCCTGTCATGGCGCCGCCGCCGTCGGTGGTGTCGGCCATGACGGCCGACTTCACCAGCTTGATGTCTTCGCTTTGAATGGGCATTGCGTGGTTCTCACAAGGTGATGAAGCGCAGCGTCGGCACGTACTGGTCCGTGCTGTCGATGCTGGGATCGGCGTAATGGATGAGGGGCTCGGCCTCGAAGGCCACGTCCTCGCGGTCCCATGCGACAGTGAGCACCTCGCCACGGATCTGCAGCTCGAGCGAGATGCCGGGCAAGCGGGACCACGCGCTCAACGTCTCGCACATGGCGCGCGAGATCCAGCCGAAGTCCTCCCCAGCCGAAAGGTGCACGGGCCGGCCCGCCTGCTTGAGCCCTTCGTCGATGATCAGCGCGCCCGTGCTGGAGTACTCGCGCGACTGCTGGACAGGCTCCCACTGGAACTCGTTGGCCCAGAGCAGGTCTTCCGGCAGCGTTGCGGTGGTGCCGTTGTAGGTCAAGGTGATGGACATGGTGATCAGGCGCCCGCGTTGGATTTCGCCTGCTTCAAGGCATTGATGACAACTTCGGCACCCGCGTCGTCCGTGTTGAAACTGCTGGTGCCACCGTTGGAACGGAGATCGACCTTCACGGTCTTGTTCGTGCGACCCTGGGCTGAGATGAACTGCTTCAGTAACTCTGCGACCACCTGCATCTCATTCCTGCTCTGCAGGCCCTGCGTGCTGATGCCACCCGGATTGCTGCGATCAAGATCTCGGAACACGGACTCGTTCTGAGCCAACGCGGCGAGCACGGCCTCGACATCGCCGGTATCGTCAGCGCCCAGCTTGCCCTCGCGCATCTTCGCGATGACGTCGTAGAGCAAGGTGTTGTCGACGGCGTTCTGACCGGACAGCCGCTCGTCCCGAGTGGCGCCGACAATGCTTGCCCCGTCCGGTCGAGCGTATCGGTCCTGCATCGCCTGGAATGCCTCGACCTGTGCGGCGGTCGCTGCGACTGTCTCGCCGATACGCCGCCAGCCGTGCTCCAGGCGTCCTAGGCGATCTACCCCCTTGTCGATGGCCTCGACGGTGGCCTGCCCCAGCTCGTCTGTCGTGATCTTCACGTCACGAATCGCCGCCTCGGTGGCAAGCCAGGCCGGCGCGATGCCCTTGTTGGCAGCGATCGCCTCCTGTGCAACGCGGACGAATGCGCTTCGCAGCTGCTCGGCAGTCGCGGTGCCGCTGGACCTGAGCACCTCGTACGCCTCGGCCGACTCCCTGGCTGTCCGCTGCAGCTCCGCCTGGCCCTTCAGCCCGAAGAAGGAGAAGGCCTCTGCCGTGGACTGGATTCCGGCACGGAGCCGATCCATGCGCAGACGAAGATCGTCCGACTGCCGGCTGATCTGCTCCAGCAGCCCCGAGGTCACACGCTCGCCGAGAGACCCCTTCAGATCCTCCACACGCGATCGAAGAGCATCCAGCGCCGCCTGCGAGTCGGCGGTGCGGATCGCGCGCTCAAGGCTCTGGCCGAGCACAAGGCCGGTGTCGACGCCTTGCTGCTTGAGCCGATCCATCCCCTGGACGATCGCCTCGACATCGTTGATCGCGCTGCGCGAGGCAGCGCTGATCCCGCCCTTGAGCAGATCGAAGTCGAGCCCCGTGCGTCGGACGGCCTCGCGCACCGACGCGTCCAACACCTGCTGGAGGCGCTCCGCCTCGCGCGCACTTCCCGCGAACGCTGCGCGCGCCATCACCTCGAACTGGGCGAGATCCTGGCCGCTCAGCGCCGTCTTCCACGCCTGCTCGAACTGATCGGCGCTGATCTTGCCGTCGGCGGCCAGCTTGTCCAGCACGGCCGAGGCGTCCCGGATCCCGGGGATGCTGGCGAGATCGAAGTCCTTGCCAATCTTCTCGATCGCCTGGGCCGTGGCCGTCCCTTCCTTCCGGAGCTTGTCGAACTCGGCCACGAGGCCCATCGCGGCCTTGGACAGTTCGAACTGTCGATCACGCGCTTCGGCAAACAGCTGATTGCCACGCGCCATCTGCTCGGCCTGCGCCTTGATGGCTTCCTCCTGGGTGCGCAGCTGCGCCTCGTTCTCGCGCAGCATCTTTCCCCAGCTCGTCCAGGACGCCAGCTGCTCACCGAGCGCACGGCCAAGACCAAGGATCTCGGGTGTCAGCGCTGCAACTGCAATTCCCCACGGGCCGACCAGGCTGGAGGCTGCACGCCAGACAATGCCGGCCTTGGCCGCCTGGGCGGCGTTGCCGGCCAGCGCAGCCGTGTTCTGGACGACGGCTGTCGTGGCAGCCGCCTGGGCACCAGCTGCAGCGCGCGTGAACACGCCCACATCTGCCCAAGCCTTCGCGTTACCTGCGCGCGCAGCCGTGTTGGCAACGCTCGCAGCGGTATTGGCGCGCTGCGCAACCGCGTTCTCGGCCTGCGCAGCGCTGTTGGCACGCTGGGCCGCCGTGTTCGCAGCAGCTGCCACCGTGTTCGCTTCCATCGCCTTCGTGGCCGTGAGCGTCGAAGTGGCCCAGCGGGTGAAGTCGGCGACCAGCCCGGCGACCTTGATCGCGGCCCAGGCCTTGCCGGCGGCCGTCAGCGATCCGACCACCATGTCCAGGTTGCCGGCAAGTGCGTTGATCACCTTGGCGACGTTGGCGCTGCTGAGCAGGCCCTTGTCGGCCTGGCCGACATAGAGCGTCCACTGCGTCGATAGATCCTGCAACGCGCGGCCCACGGTGGGCGGCAGCTTCTGGAACTCGCCGGCCACAACATCTGCCTGCCCGCGTAGCGCCTTGATCACGACATCCGTCGTCAAGGCGCCCTGCTGCGCCAGGTTGCGCAGTTCGCCGGTCGTGACGCCGAGGCCATTGGCAAGCGCCTGAGCCAGTCGTGGCGCCTGCTCCATCACGGAGTTGAATTCTTCGCCGCGCAGCACCCCGGACTGGAAGCCCTGGATGAGCTGCGTGAGCGCTGCGCGCGCGGACTCGGCCGACCCTCCCGAGAGCTGCGTCGCCTGATTGATGGTCTGAGTGAGCTGCAGCGCCTGCTGCTGTGCCGCCAGCGAGGCCATGCCGGCTTCCTCGCCGGCCTTCGTGATGCGCGCGAACAGCGTGGCGGTGCCTTCGAGCGCACTGTGCGTATCGAGCGCGACCTGCTGCACGCCCTTGAAGGACTCGGCGAAACCACCGCCCTCCCCCGTCGCCAGCTTTACCCGCGCTTCGAGGTTGCGGAACTCGTCGGCCGTGTCCGCGACGTCCTTGATCAGGCCCGTGAAGTAGTTGCCGCCGACCGCGATGGTCGCGATCTGCTGGATGCGCTGAAGCTGCGTGCTGATGGACGTCATGCCATCACGCAACGTGCGCTGGTTCTGTGCCTGTGTTCGCGTGGCTGCAGAGGACGCAGCCGCGGCCTGCTGATAGGCCGGCGCCATCGCCGCCACCTCTTTGCGAACCTCCGCTACCGCGCCCTGGAGATTCCGCTCGGCCTGCACCAGCCCCGTGGTGCTGACGCCCATGCCCTGCAGCTGCTGCCGCGAGACTTCGAGCGCCCGATTCTTGTTGCCGACCTCGGCCG
Organism: Burkholderiales bacterium; assembly: GCA_017307855.1. Classification (GTDB taxonomy): domain Bacteria; phylum Pseudomonadota; class Gammaproteobacteria; order Burkholderiales; family Burkholderiaceae_C; genus JAGOCV01. Next base: position 81,076 of record JAFKGD010000011.1, read on the forward strand.
ACAGCTTCTGCGCGCTGCCCACCGCCAACTCATATTCCTTGCGCAGACCCGCCTCTGCGCCTTGCGCCTTCGCCGCTTCCTGCGCAGTGACCCTGAGCCCCGATTGCTGCAGCTTGATGTCGGCGTTCAGCGCCTTGATGCCATCCTTCAGCGCAGTGACGGTCTGGCGGTACTCGTCGGTTCGCTTGTTGACCGCGGTGGTGTCGGTCTGCAAGCTCTTGAGCGCCGCCTTCTTGCGGTCGAGATCCTGTACAGACGTTTGGACAGCGGTTGCTGCCGCACGCTCAGCATCCGCCAGGATCTGCGTGTTTGCCGCCGCCTGAGGCAGCTCGTTGGCCAGGCGGTCTACAGTCGAGGTGGCCTGCTGGAGGGCGGCTGATAGCCCCTCGCTTTCGCGCTTGAGCGTGCCGAAGCTCTCGATCGCCCGTTGCTTGCCGGCCAAGGTATCGAGCGCTGCCGCAGCGTTCCGGGCGCTCGACTGCAGATCGCCTTCAAGGACATCGCCGACATCGCGCAACGCCTTCGCCAGCTCCTCTGCCTCCGCCTCACCCTTGACAGCCGCCTCAAGGTCGTATTTGATCTTCGGCTCAGTCATGGAGGTTTCCGATGAAGGGTCTGGTCTGGTGCATCGCGTTGGTCGCGGCAGGCGTGCCGATGGCGATGCTCGGCCTGGTGCTGGACTGGGAGCGACTCATGGCGCTGGGTGCAGGCGCGATTGCCACGGCGGTGCTGGGGTGGCCGGTGCTGTTGTTGATGGGTGCTGCGAGCAAGCCGCGTCAACCCTGAGGCGACGCGGCTCGGCCGGCCTGATCAGTTCTTCAGGCGCACCACGTAGGGCTCGGTCTTGCCGGCCGGCACCACCAGCGTGCCGGTCAGTTCGATCCCGTTGAAGTCATCGGCCAGGAAGTCGAACTCGTTGCTCGCGGTAAGCACCGCCTCCCACACCTCGCACTCGACTTCCTTGTCGTCCACCTTGTTGACGCCGTCGAACAGCGCATGCACGCGCACCTGCGGGCGCACGCCGCCGCGGATCTGCGAGCCGTCGATGGCGGCTGCGGCACGGGTGACCTTCAGCGCCTGGTCGGCTTCGATATCCCCCGTCGAGAGCGGCTTGATCTCGCCCGACCAGTAGTTGACTTCGTAGTCGGTGCCCAGCTCGTAGGTGGTGGTGCCCGCGGCATTCTTCACGGCGAAGCCCGCGCCGATTGCGTTGCGCACGCCGACCGAGATCCACTTGTCCAGCTTCGCCGTCACATCGACCTCGGCAGAGACCACCGCACCTTGGGTCCAGGGCGCGAGCACGCCCTGGAACTGGGCGGCGAGCGCGTCACGATCCAGCGCGGACAACGTGATCGCGATCTGCGTGGGTTGCGAGATCACGACCGAAGCCACGGCCTGGCCGTAGTTTTCCTTGCGCTTGGAGGTCTTCTCGCGCGTTTCCGACTGCGGCGTGATCGAGAAGCGATCCGCGCCGACCGGATCACCGAGGCCAGGCCAGGTCTGCGTGTCGGGGTTGTAGATGCTCAGCCGGACGCTGCCGGCACCGAGGATGGCTTGTGCAATGCTCATGGCATTCTCCAAATGAAAAGCCCGCGACGGAATCGGGCGGGCCTTGTGATGAAATCGACTCGGACTCAGTCCGGGTCGCGGTAGTCGACAGTGAAGGTTCCCAGCACGAGGCTGCCCCCCACGTCGATGTTTTCCAGCCTGAAGATGACCTCGCCTTCCCTGACGGGAGTTCCCGGCTGCACAACCTCAGCGATGCCCTTGATGGCATCACGCACCAGGCGCTTGGCCCGGCGGTAGTCCGTATGTGCACCCAATCGCGCCTCGGCCGTACGATTGATGACGCCCACCGCGAACGAGAAGACACGTCGGTTCTTCTCGATCGCGCGGTCGGGCTGATCCTCGTAGAAGACGATGCGCTGGCCGTCGCTCAGATCGGCGGCGCGGACCGGGTTGTCCAGGACGCGCACTTCCTGTGCAGAGAAGCCCGACCGCAGCGACTCGACGACTGCCTCGCCGATCGCGAAGGGCGCGCCTCGCAACAGCACGTCGCTCATTGCGGCACCCCACCGAGAAGCGCGCGAAACTCGCGTCCGTCAACCACGCGCGCACCCTCCAGCACCTTGAAGCGGGTGCCGATGGGCATCGACGCGTCGACCGCGGCCAGCGCCTCCAGCTCGTCGCCAACGCGAACATCGGCTGACGCCGGCATCTGCGCGGTACGTTGAGCTGCCAGGACGCGGCCTTCGAACTCCTCGGCGTCCACGACCCCGACGATGGCCCACACCGGTGCCGGCTCCACCGCAGGGCGGTGACGCCGAAACGGAGTGGCCACGTCGGGGCCGTAGAACACGGCCGCGAGATCGTCTTCCAGCGAGTCCATGACGTTCAGGTCAGCGTGCTCTGCGAAGCGGCACCGTTGGGTTGCTGGCTGGTGTCAGCAGCGGGCTTGCCGGCGGGATCGGACTTGTCCTCGTCCGATGCCGGCTTGCCGCCCCCATCGCCTGAAGGACCGCCCGCACCTTGCCCGCCATTCCCAGCGTCGCTATCGCCACCCGTCTTCCCGCCGGCGCCAGCGTCGCCCGTAGAGCCCTGGCCGCCCTTATCAGCGCTGCCGCCAGAGCCCTTCTGCGCCTTCTCGGCCACCACGGGTTCGACCGCGTGCGCAACACCAGCAGCTTCCTTGGCAGTCAGCTCGATGCGCGCGCCGGGCTCGTACCGCTTGCCCTTGAACTTGATGGGTTCTTTGCAGGTGAACTGCATGATCAGCTCACTGCGCCGGTGAACAGGAAGCCCGCCGTGGCGCCCACCAGCAGGGGCTGGTAGGCATCGGCGACCGGGTAGAACCAGGTCTGGGGGTTGCGCTCGAAGTACGGCTCTTCCACCACCGGGCGGTCTTCCAGCTGATAGGTGTAGCCGAAATTCGGCGCACCACGTTGCTGGACGCTGGCCGGCGTGACGTACGCCAGGATCGCGTCCTTGCCCCACATGTCCGTGAAGCCGGAGGCGTCCTCGTAGTACGTCGATTCGCCCTCGATGATGCGGTCCAGCTCGAACAGCCGGGCCAGCTGCTCGATGGTCGCCGGCGGACGATCCGTTGCGGTGCTGAGGCGATCCAGCACCTTCGGGTGGCTGCGAAGGGCCGTCAGCACGTCCGGGCCCAAGGTCAGCACGTTGGGACGCCGACCGATCTTCGAACGCACCGCGCTCTTGGCATCGTTGATGTCCTCGAACGGGTCGCTGCTCGAGTTGTCCCACTTCGTGGCCAGCGTCACCTTGTTGCCGGTCGGATAGTTCGCGGGATTGCGCGCGAGATCAGCGGCCTGCTTCTCGCGCTCGTTGCCCATCACGTCCTGGACCGCGTTCACGGCGTGCTGGCCCAGATCGATGCCGGGGACGGCTGCGGCTTCCTCTTCGTTCTCGATGGGGACCGCGCCCTCCAGCCGATGATCGACGAGGGAGTACTTCCCGGACGAGTAGCCGAACTGCACGCGCTTGGTGTTGGCGCCCGGTGCACGCGCAGAATTGACCAGGCGGAAGGAGTCGGGGCCGAACACCAGGATGGTGCCGGCACGGACGTTGACGGGAACGATCGGGAAGAGAACGTTGGCCACGCGCGCCGAGGGGCGACCGTAGCCACGAGCCACGGCGGTGAGGATCGGATCCACAACGCGGGCTTGGGAGGTGGTTTGTTGCGACATGAGGTGTTGCTCCTGAAATTGACTGGGTGTGCCGAGAGACTGGGCGCTCAGGACGCGGCGGTGGGAATGCCGTTGCTCGGGAGCAGCAGCACTTCGACCTTCTGGCCAGCTGCCGTCGCGGCCTGCATGGCGCGCGCCACGCCGTGCTTGGCGCCGACCGTCAGCGCGATCGCTCGACCGGAAGCGTCGCTCTGCAGATCGGCGTCCTTCGCGAACGCGGCGCCGGCCTCGACGATGGCGGTGCCCAGCACGTCGCAGGGCACCAGGTCGCCTTCGGCGCTGGCACTGGTGCGCGTGACGCCGAAGCTTTTGCCACCGGCTGCGGGATACGCGCCGGCCTGCGTCACGAAGCGGTCCTCGGCCAGCGCGCCAGCGGCGGCGATGGTGAGGGTGAGGAGGGAGATGTTTCCTTGCATGTGGTTCTCCTGTGGAGTTTCGATCTCAGCGCCGCGCCTTAGGCGTAGCCGAGTTCCTTGAGGGCCGCGACCAGCGGGATGCCCTTTTCCTTGGCGTACGCCTGGGCTTCCTCGACCTTCTGCTGCTTGGTCTTCTCAGACTTGTCCGCCGGCGCTGCGCTGGGGGCAGCAGCAGCGGGGGCGTCGTCCGCGTGTGCCTGTGCCGCCGCAGCGCGCGCCGCACGTTCAGCGCCCAGGACCTGCACCGATGCTTCGGCCGCAGTCGTCTTGCCGTCGTAGGCCAGCGTCGTGAGCAGCTTCTCGTGGCCGGGCAGGCCTGCGCCGACGGCGAGGACCGCCTGGATGCGATCGCGCTCTTGCGTGGCACCGAGGGTGGTGAACTCCGCCTTGAGTTGGGCGAAGAGGGGCGCGTGGTCCTGCTCGAAAGACGCACGCGTGAGGGGCTGCTTGTCATCTTCAGGCATGACGATTTCCTTTTCACGGGTTTGAGGTTTGTCTTTGGGCGCAGCACCGGCGCTTGGGGACGGGAGGGCCGCAGCGGCGAAGACAGCCTTTCGGCGCTTCGAGAACGCGGCGGGATCTGTGGCCAGCTGGTCGATCAGCGCATCGATCGTGGAAACACCGTCCACGAGTCCTGCGTCGATCGCCTGCTGGCCCACGAACGTGCGGCCGTCGGCCATCCGTTCGAGTACTTCATCCGCCGACACGCCCCGCTGCGAAGCGACCGTGTCGACGAACACGGTGTAGAGGTAATCCACCCGCTCCTGCAGGTGGACGCGACCTTCTTCGGTCAACGGCGCTGTGTCGCTTGCGATGCGCTTGTATCGGCCGGCCGAGATCTCGGAGGTGGTGCCACCATCACGACGAGGCGTGAAGTCATGCGCCATCACGACACCGATGGAGCCGACGTGGACGGTGGCGCCGGTGATGTAGACGGCGTTCGCCGCAGAGCCGATCCAGTACGCCGCGCTCGCGAGCGTGCCCGGGCTGATCGTCACGATCGGCTTCTCCGCCGACGCTTCACGAATGAAGGCCCCCAGTTCCGGCATGCCGAACACGCTGCCGCCAGGAGAGTCGAGAACAAGGAGGATTGAGCGCACGCGGGCATCGGCCATCGCGCTCTCAAGTTGTCGCTGGGCCAGCTGCGTGCTGATCCCGCCGCTGATGCGCATGAAGAGGTTCGCTTTGGGCGCCATGACGCCTTCCAGCTCGAGGACAGCGACGCCGCCGGAGTGGACGGTGTACTCCTGCTGATCGCTCGACAGCGGCCGGCCGAGCCGGGCTTCGACTGCATCGATGTCGATCTTCTCGCCACGCATGTGCGTCGCATAGATCTCGCGGATCTCGTGCAGCTTGTCGGGCGTGATGGCCCAGGGGCTTGTGATCAGGTCGATCAGCGTCATGGACGCATCCTTTCCACCGCGCTCGTGTTGCGGCTCAGATCGTTGACAGAGCGCTGCAGCTCCTTCATGTCGGTCTTCAGCTCGCCGAGCGCGGCATTGAGTCGCATCTCCTGCGCGCGGGCGTTCTCGACGACGAAGGTCATCTGCTGCTCGTACACGGACTGGCGCTTGTCCAGCGTGCTGTACGCAGAGAATCCGGCCACCATGAACCCCACGAAGGTGAGCACGTGGCCGAGGTTGATCGTTGGATCGAACGACACCCTGCGGCGCGGCCGACCGTTTTCCAGCGGAACGATGTCGCTGTCTCTCATGCTTGAGCTTCCTTGCTGGGGGCAGCATCAGCAGGAGCAGCGGCCCCTGCTTTCGGGACTGGCAACATGCCGTCCGCCTTGAGCCGGGTGTGCTCGGAGAGCTTCTGCTCGTAGGTGTCGTTCCAGTCCGTGCCCCACAGCTCCCACTCAGCCCGCTCGCGTGTCATCAGGCGGGCGTCGATCGCAGCGGAGTACGCCGCCACCTCGTCCTTCGGGTTGATCGAGCCCATGCTGTCGCCTGGCCAGGCCGCGCGGCTGTAGGCCCATCGAATCAGAGGGTCGGAGAAGAAGCCCGGCGCAGGCACGCGGCCGATCGCCACCGCTTCGGCGAGCCAGGTCTCATACACGGCCTGGCAGAAGCTGAGGGCGAGCCATGTGCGCACGCTCCGGAAATAGACCCATGCGTCCAGCAGGGCGGCCTTGCTGGCCGAGAAGCTGCTGTTGAACTGCTTGATCAGCAGCTCGTAGGGAATGCCCAGCGCCATCCCCATCTGCTTGATGACGGCCAGGATGAAGGGCTCGAAGTTCGGATTGGGGCGCCCCGGATTGACGAAGCTGGGCTTCTCACCAGGGGCCAGACCCACCACCGCACCCATGCCCAAACCGATCTCCTGCCCCGGTGCACCAGCGCCTGGGCTCGTTCCGTCGAAGACCGGCGCCGCGTTGCCGCTCGGCGTCTCGATGAAGACCGTGAGGTAGGACGTGAGGACAGCGGACATGATTTCGGCCTCGCTGTAGCGCGCGATCTGCTTGATGCAGTCGATGATCGGTGCCAGGTAGGGCATGCCACGCGGCATACCTGGGCGCAGCTTGCGGAAGTGGTGCAGCATGCGCCGACGGCCACTGCGTCCGAGCCGCTCCACCCACTGTCCGGAGTGCGGAGACTTTCCCCTGCCAGGCAGATAGTTGCCAGGGTGCTGGTCGTACAGGAAGAACTTCTCGGGAGCACCGCCCTTGCCGAAAAGAACGCCACCTGCCATCGAGGGCGAGTCCAGCTGACCGGCTGGGTTGCCTACCCGATCGGCCTCCATCAACTGGATGCGCAGCGCGTACGGTTGGGTCGACGTGCGCTCACCATCGGGCAGCAAGGTGAAAGCGTCGCCGCTCTCCAGCACCGCGCGCAACAGCAGCCCCTGCTGCTGATAGAAGGTCAGGCTCCCTTCGATATCGCTCTCGGTGCTGTCCGCCCACAGACTGAACTCGTTCTGCGTGTGCGCCTTCCATTCGAGCGCCCGCTCCGGATCCCATCCCAGCACCTTCAGGTTGGGCTGTGCGCTGAGCGCCAGACCCGTGCCGACCACGCGGTCGATGTTCGTGTTGATGGCGCCCGCCGCGATCGGGCTGGTACGAGAAAGCTCCCGAGACTGTGCGCGCTGATCCGGCAGTTGCCGCAGCGTGTCCGAGCGAGCGTCACGCGGCCGTGGCCGCCACCAGCGGTTGGCCGGCGTGGTGGGGCCGCCCGGGGAGTTCTCTTCGGCCACCGCAGAAATGGATGGCAGCGCCGCGAGCGCGCTGAGTTGCACACGCGCCTTCATGCGATCAGCCGCCCAGGACGGCGCCACCGCTGCGATCGCGCGGTCGAGTACGTTCTGCTCCATAACTTCAGCCGAAAGGTCGGAGGTAGACGGTCCGCCGGGCGCGCTGCGTCGCCGCTTCCAGCTGGGAGATCTGGGCGCTCAGGCGCTGGATCTCGGCACGGACTTCACCGAGATCCGCACGCGTGAGGCGGCGAGCTGTGGAGCCCTGGCCCACCACATATTCCTGAGCTGCCAGGATCTTGGTCTCGGCTTCGAGATATGCGGCAAGGCGCGCCCGGAGTTCTTCCAACGTCATGCGCGACCTCCCCGTGCGAAGCGAGCCGCGATCTGCGGCACCGCCTTCTCGAACTCGGGCCTGAAACGCTCACGTGCAACCTGCTGGACAGCTCCGTCGAAGTCGAAGCGCTGGCCATACTGCGGCGCTTGACTGGTGAAGATGAACAGCGGGCGCAGACGCGAACTCTCGCGATTCGTTCGCGATCCTTCGCGGCGCCAGATACCTTCGGGGCGATTGCCGCCGTTGGGCTTTCCCACGAACAGGTCGTTCTTCAGTCGCCGACCCTTCCCAGCCTTCTGTCCCTCGGCGCCTACGCCACCACGAATCGACTTCATCGCCGACAGAATGGTGCGGATCTGCGCGCCGCTGACGTTCCCGTTCTTGTCCATCGTCGCGCCACCCGCGGGCATGGCGTACTGGCCCGTGCGCAGCACGCCGGCGTACCGCAGCGCGTTCTCGAAGCGCTTGCCCTTGCGCGGCCCGCCCTCGACCTGCGGAAACAAGAAGTTCTCGGGCGCCACACCGGCGCCGGAATCGTTCTTCACCAGGACTCGGGCGCTCAACTTGTCCTTCGTGGCGGGTTCCACGCGAAGCGAGTTGAGGGTGTAGGCCACCGGGCCGGAGAACGATCGCCGCATCTCCTGGGGCAGAGCCGTCTTCGCCGCGTACTGCACGGTGCGCGTGAGCGCCGTCGAGGCGGCATACGGCACCACGGCACGGGGCACGTTGGCCACGTTGGCGGCAGCGTCCGTGGCGCTGATGCCTCGGCGCTTGATGGTGAGCATGTACGGTTCCCCAAAAGAAGAGCCCCGGCTCCTTTCGGAGGCCGGGGCTCACGCTTCACAACTGCGTTGTGGTGTATCTCGATCGGTAGGCGCAGTTACTAGACCTACCGTTATGAGCACGAATTTTCGGGGAAAGTGTCACCTGTTCGCCAGTCCTTTTTTGTCACCTGTGGAGGTGACAAAACAGCGCTTGACACACTGCTACGCGCCAGACACCGGAACGTAGTGCGGCAACGCATCCCGCGCGGTCTCGTTCTCACCCTGCACGGCCTGAGCTGCGGCATGCACACGGCGCCGAAACTCGGACAGGACGCTGTAGAAGTGCTTTCGCGAAATCCCGAGCGCCGTCGCAGCGGCCTTGATCGGCTTGACCCGATGAACGTAGTACAGATCGAACACCTGCTTGTCCAGGGCATCAGGCTGGCACAGGTATGCGATGTGAAAGGCCGCCAGCTCGGCGCTCGTCGCGGCATCCATGCCGCCAGCGCGCGGAGGGCGACGGCGCCCAGCGAGCTGACCGAGGATGGAAACGTAGGTGGGCGCCGGTGCGTACAGCCGACGCGTAGCGCACCACGCCACCCAGCGTTCACAGAGAACGTCGAGATCACGATCTTGGCCGCTCAGTGCGGCCTCTTCGGGCTCATCCGCGCCAGGTGAAGGCGCTGCGAACTGGATGCCCTGGTCGGGGCAGTAGGGGTGAGTCATCGAACACCTCGGGAAAGAATGCGGCGGCCCATAGGGCTCGGGTTCGGCTGTACAAACGTTTGGACAACCGGTGCGCGGGCAGGCGCGGGAGCTTCGGGAGGTCGCACAGGTTGATGCGCCTCCTCTCTTGAGGTCTGGTCAGGGAGAGACGATTCGTCCGGCGCGGATGGCACGTCCGGAGGGGATTCCTCGGCGCCGGCAGCAGCTGGGGGCGCGGCCACAGGCGCGAACAGCTCCAGCGTGGGCGGGATCAGCTTCTCACGCAGGTGCTTCCAATCCAGCGCGGACCATTTGTGCAGGCCCAGCTGGTAGGCAATGGCCAGGTTGTAGACCGACACGTCCCAGGCTTCGTTGCGCGCCCCGTTGGGCTTGATCCACTCACGGATGGCTCGCCCCTTCGTGTAGCGCACGCGCGGCTGCTCGGTCACCATCTGCTCGAACCACTCGGGTGGCAGTTGGTCGTGGAAGTGCATCGCCCCCGGGCCATCCCCCAGCTGCAGGCGCGCTGAGAGATAGTCCTTCGCCACGTCGGTACCGACCTGCCAGAGCTCGACGCCGTTCGGTGTCTTCGTGCCGCCCCACTCGATGTCCACGCGGTTGGGCGCACTGCCCATGATCGGCTTGTTGGGTCGCGTGGCGCCGTGGAGCACCGTGCAGTTGAACGCGCGGCGCTGCGAGCCGTAGTTGTAGACGTCCTGCGTGTTGGCGCCGCCCGCGTCGATACCGTAAGCGCTGATCATGATCGGGCGACCACTGGCGTGCAGCACCGGCGTGCGCCGGATCTCGTCCAGGCGCTCCCAAACGCTGCCGGGCGTTTCGGGCGACTCGCTCGGCGAGCCTATGAGGGTGATGTAGTCGAGTACCCAGTGCTCCAGCCCCGGGCCCCACGCCTCGATCTGAACTTCGAGTCGGTTGGGCTGCGTGTCTACCGCCATCGTGATGACCAAGGCCGGCTCGGGCGACACGCGCGGCGCATAGCGCTCGGCGCGGTCTTGCAGCTGCTTGGCCGTGGTGGTGGTCTCGCTGTTGCGATAGCTCAGGCCCAGGCGAGTGTTGTAGAACACCTGCATCAGCGTGTGGTCGCCACGCTGAAGCGCGGTGCGGGCCCGCTCGTACTGGCGTGCCAGGCTCAACCAACCGATCGCGCCGATCGGCATGTAGAACGCCGACATGGTGAAGCTGACGGTCTCACCGTCACCCTTTGCCGTCGCGTGCCAGTGCGCCGTGCCGCCGGCGGCGGGGTCGAGGAACATGCTGGACTTGTAGCGCTCTTCGATCTCGCTGCCGCACTCGGGGCACACGAACCACGCGGCGTCCATGAATCCAGTGTCGGGATCTCGTCGGTACCGGAAGTTCGCCAGCTCGAGCTGGTGGTGATGGCCGCAGTGCGGGCACGGCACCAGGTATACCTCCTGCGTTCCCATGAGGAACAGCTCGTCGATCTTGGAGAAGCCTTCGAGCGTCGGGCTGCTGACCTCGTAGAACTTGCAGTCACGCTCATGCTGTGTCGCCCGGGCTTCCGCGATTTCGACCGAGTCGCCCTCCACCAGAGGCGGGAGCCGGTCCACCTCGTCGATGAAGAGGTACCGCACGGTGATCTCGGCCAAGTTGGCCGCGGCGCCAGCGGTGTTGATGTACAGCGTGGCGTCGCCCTTGAAGTCCTTCGCCTGGGTCGTGTTGCGTTTGTCTCGGCTTCGCTGGGCGGAAACGCATTCGCGCAGCTCCTTCACGTTGCGGATGGCCTGCGACACGCGGGCGCTGAAGCGCTTGGCCAGCCCATCGGTGGGCTGCAGCGCCAGGATGTTGGCCGGAGCGCGATGGATGCAGGCCCCGATCCAGTTGATCGCGGTCTGCGTCTTGAACATCTGCGACGCCACCTTCGCCACCACGCGCTTGCATGGGTGGCCGGGCGAGAGCACCTGTGCGACGCGGCGCGCGTACGGCGTACGCTCGAACCGGAAGTCTCCAGGGGCGGCCGCCGACTTCGGCAGCTTCATGAACTCCTCAGACCATTCGTCGACGCGCAGTTCAGGATCTGGCCGCGCGGCGGAGACCGCGGTCATCACAACGAGTTCGAAGCCATCGGCGATGTTCAAGCCGAGCCCTCCGAGAACAAGTCGCCGCGCGCGCGTTCAAGCGAGGCCCTGCAGGCAGGATTCAGCCATACGACCTCAGTACGAATCGACGTGCCACGACCGCCGGAGATGCGTGCCTCCGTATCAAACCGCTGCCACCCCGCCACCTCCAGCTGCGAATACAGTTCGCTGGCGTATCCGCAGAGCACGACCATTCCGTCGACGGCATGCAGCACGTCGATCAGACGCTGATGCCCGGCATCGTCGAGTTCACAGCGATACCCGCCCTTGTTGCGCATGTGCCGCGTGGCATGCACGTACGGCGGGTCAACGAAATGCAGGGCGTCCGGACCGTCGTGCGCCTGGATCACCTCTACGGCGTCGCGGTTCTCGATCAGCACGCCGGCGAAGCGCTCACCGATAGCCGAGAGCGCGGCCGGGTAGTCGGCCCAGTTGTGCTGTGCAGTGCCGTACTTCCGCCGGGTGTCAGTCCGAAACCCCGTGGTGGCCTTCGTCGCCCCTGCACTACCGAAGCCCATTGCCGCGCGCACGCACGTGCGGCGTGCGCGTTCAAGCGGATCGTCGGTGGATTCGTAGGCAAGATCGAACTCGTCGCGTGCATAAGGCGTCAGCCGACAGGCCTGCACCAGGTCCTCTCGCAGCACTGGATCGCGCAGAACGCGGAAGAAGTTGACGATGTCGGAGTCCAGGTCGTTGTAGACCTCGGCATACACCCTCGGTTTGCGCAGCAGCACACCGGCCGCTCCACCGAAGGGTTCCACGTAGCACGCGTGCGGCGGGAAGAACTGGAGGATCCACGGGGCCAGCCGAAACTTCCCACCGTGATAGCGCAATGCAGGCCGCGTCACCTCAGTCATACCGCCTCCTTCGAGGGCAGGCGTTCCAGCATGCGCTGCTCCCACCCGGCAAACGCCTTGCGTTGCTCATCCTCGATCACACGCTCGACCTCGCGAACATCCGCCAGGCCGAGCAGCTTCGGGGCGGCGCGCTGGGCCGAGGTCATGACAGCGTCGCGCAGCTGACGGAAGGCATCAAAGATCGCGCGCTCAGTCGTGTCGCGGTCGATCAGCCGCCCGGCCAGCCTCGCCGCTTCGAACTCGGATTTTTCGGCTTCGGCCTTCTCCCTGCGCGTGCGGAACTCGTTGTAGCCAGGTGCTGCCGGCGGCGCCTCGGCAACCACGGGCGCGGTTTCAGCCGCAGGGCCACCTGCCCCTTCGACCTCGGCCGATGTCGCGCCTGCGCGGCGGCTATCGGCACGCGCGCGGGTGTTCTTCTCCCACTGGATGTCGGCCACGGCCGGATCGATCTTGCCGTCGATGAGCGAGATGCGGCCCTCGGCAACAGCCTTCGCCACGGCGGACTTCGCAACGCCGCGCTGACGCGCGTATGCCGCCTGCGTGATCAGCTCGACCCGTGCGTTCACTTTGCAGGCCCCCGTTCACCACAACGTTCACTTTTCCCCAGGCCAGCCACTGGCGACCGCGCGGGGGCTGAATTACCCCGGTGATCTGCGGTGCCAGGAGTACCTATAGGCCCCCCTCTGGTGCACGCCGGCACGAGCCAGAAGCGGCGCGCGGGCGCGCAGCCAGGGAACGGGTCGGCCAGGCCAGAGGTGCAGAAGACTTTCATTTCTCTTTTCCTTCAGAAGAAAGACGATGGAGTTACGCGGTTGCGCGCGCGCGTAACCCGTGAACCCGCGCCCCGCCTAGCGAGTTGCACGGTTACGCGGTTACACCGGCATCGCATGTGCATGCCTGCACGCACGCACACGCACACCCGCATGCACACATGTGGGGGACGCGTAACCGCGTAACCGCGTAACTCCCCGCGCCGTTGCTTGCTCTCGGAGTTACACCGCCATGCAACCGCGTAACCGGCTCGCGTCATTCATCCCCTCCCGGCCCTGATTCACGTTCACCGGGGGAGCGGGGCGTCCAGCCCAGGTAGACCTTCAGGTGCTCCTCGAAGGCAGAGACACAGTCGGTCGCCCAGTCGCCCTGGCGCTCGTCAGGCGGCTCGACCACCAGGAACATGCGCTCCACCTTCTTCGCCCCCACCGTCGCCAGCTTCATCGGCTTGACGCGTGTGGGCCTGTCGTTGGCCTCGGAAAAGCGCAGCACCGTGGGCGTGAACTGCTCGCGCTTGAAGGGGTAGCGCTCGCCCGTGCGCTGGCACCACTTCAGGTACGCCTGGTACGCCTGCGCCATCGAGCAGCTTGAGTACGGAAGATCCAGCTCACCCCCGGACCACTCCTGCCAGAACAGCTCGGGGCTCTTGCGGTTGAGCCCGATCAGCGCCACCTTCGCGTCCGTGATGGGTGCGGGCGCATAGGGGTTGAAGTCGTCCAGCGGATAGTTCATGAGGTAGTGCATGAACGCCTCGACGCCCCCGTTTTCACGCCACGCGCTCAGGGCTTTGTAGTACTCGAAGCCCTTGGCGCGGGGGGTATAGACCACCAGGTAGCGGCGATCGCTGTTGTCCAGCGCCAGCGGCTGTAGCTCGTTGGACAGGAAGACGATGTTGATGTGGTTCGTTTCTTCCCGCCGAGGCAGGTTCTTCGGGTTGATCTGCACCGTCGGACTCGTGATCAAGGCCTTGAGTCGATTCTTGTTGTGCACCAGCTCGGCCCGGCTCGACACTTCATCACCGACGACGAACAGCTTGCAGCTGCGCCAATCGTTGAACTTGTCCTCCAGCTCGTCCTGACCCACCAGGGCGCCGTACTTGCCGTAGATCGACACCACCGTGTCGAACAGGAAGTTTTTCCCGGCACCTTCGTCGCCGTGCATCACGACGGAGGTGCGAAGCTTTGCCCCCGGCCGCTGCAGTGGATAGGCCAGCCAGCACAGCAACCAGTGCATGACCTCCTCGCACGCATCGGCGTTGTCGCTCGCCCGGCTGGTGAGGAACCGAATGAGGTCAAGCATCGGGTCGACGTTCCCTGCAACAGGCTCCATCGCAAGCCCGTCGAACAGATTGACCGTCGTCTCCGGATCCACCTTCATCGTCGGATCGAACACCACGTCCGACTGGCGGACCGTGCGCCGGCGCTCGCTGCCCTTCCACATCCGCACCATGTCAGACCCGTGAGCGTGGCCCATGTTGGCGATCTTCATGATCAGCCGCTCTGTCGCGTCCCACACCGTGTCAGTGCCGTAGATCAGGACGAAGTTCTCGCACAGGCCGTTGAACTTGCCCCAGTCGATGGTCTTCTCGGTCTTCTTGGCAGGCGCGGCCTTGCCTCCCCCATCCCCCGAGGGTTGCGCAACTGCGCTTTTTGGGGGGGTCGGGGGTCCGGAGGTCGTCGCAGAATCGCCCCTTGCGGCGCCCTTTGCTGCCTCTTCCCTGCGCGATCCACCCCGCTTTGCCTTGAGAGACACAACGTTGTCTTGCGGCGCTTCCGCGCCGTGTGCTTTGGCCGATGCCGCACTTGCGGCATCGGATCGCGGCGATGGTGGGCTTTCGGGCTCAGGCAGCTCGTCATCAACCATAGAGCCGCTCCATCGCGTTGAGCACGCCACACAACTGGCGGCGCGCGACCTCGATGCCCTGTCGCTGCCTGAGATCGTCGAAGTCCGTGTCCTTCGGGTCGCGCTGACCGCCGGCAAACACCGGCCACACCAGGTCGCAACCCGGCACCTCGCGCGCGACCTTGCGGGCGACCGTTCTTCCTGGATTCGAGAGGCGCCCGGTTTGCGGATCTCGCGTGCGCCAGTCGTCGTCGGCGCAGATGAGAAGACGAGCCTCGGGATACAGCGCTCGAAGCTGCGGCACCACGTGCACCAGGTTGCCGGCATCGAATGCTACGAACACGGGGTATTGCCGGTCCGTCGCCACGCGCAAGGTCAATCCCGTGGCATACCCCTCGCACACGAGCAGCAACGTATCGATGCCGAGCACGGGCGCCGGGCCCAGACGGACTGCGCAGCCGGGCTTGGTGAAGCCCTTGGTGTAGAACTTCCGCCCGTTCGGCAAGATGCGCTGCACGGCCTGCAGCCGCTCGTCGACGGGCAGGTCGTAACGCATCATCGGGATCACCAGCGTCCCATCGGCCATGTAGCGACACGACTCGCCTTCGAGGCCCTTCGCCTCAAGGTAGGGCGACCGCCCGCTGCGGCCAGCTGCTGCCAACCACTCGGCGGCCGACATGGCCGCCTGGGCGGCTGCATGGCGGCGCGCCACCTCCGACGCGGCGCGCGCGGCGTCTCGCTGCGCGGCCAGCCTCTTGCGCTCCGCCTCGGACAACGGGGCCCAGTCGACCTCGACCTTCTGGAACGACCCGCCGTGACGGTACGTCCCGAAGCTGCCCGTGATGTAGGTGCCGCCGGCATTGGGCTGGAACGTGTAGAAGCGGTACCAGTCCTTGCCCTTCTCGCCACACGTCACTCGACGCTCGGTGTCGAGCTTCAGCGGCGTGTCCTTGGCACGCAGGACGATCCCGAACTCCTCCATCTGCTGGAGGACCTGTAGGTAGTTGTCCATGCTGAGCGGTCAGGCGTCCTTGTCCTGCATCCGCTCCAGCCTCGCCATCTGCCGGTTCAGTTGCTCCATGCCCGCGGCGATGGCCGCCTGAAGATCCTGCTTCTGTCGCTCTGCGTCGATCGGGGCGGCCTTGTAGCCAGTGTCGGCCGCAACGAAGTTCATGAGCGCGTGGAACCCGGCCTGCCGTGCCATCCTGACGATGAACAGCAGCTGCTCCGGGCTGAGCTTCTCGCGGCGGCTGGGGTTCAGACAGTCGCGCAGCCGCTGGGCCGCCTGCTCGGGCGGCAGTTCCCCCCACAGTTGCGCGCCGATCTTCTTGAACCCGCCGAGAGCTGCGACGGTTGCGGTCAGCGCATCGTTCAATGACTCGTAAAACTCACCGAAATTTAGCTGCATTGCATCCCCCTTTCCGGCGCCGTCCGTGATTCACGGACAGGCACGTACAGACTCAAACGGACAAAAAAAAGAGACTGCATCCATGCGATGCAGTCCGATGAAGAAAGCCCCCCGCCGCCAGCGCACGTCCAAGGCCTCGCACCTGCCCGTGCGTGGCCCGTCTCAGGGAGGGAGAAGACGTGAAGGAGCAGACGCGCGCCCTGTTTGGGCGGCGGGGGAAAACCGGTGCGTGGACCATGTGCGCTCACGAGTTCTGAGCTGTGTTCGCAGGCTGCGAGGCCGGTGCCAGCTCTGGCCAGATCTCGGCGTACGTGTCCGGCCAGAGATCGCGCCGACCAACAACACCGTTGGCCGCCCGCTCGAACCGAGCCCCCCTGGCCGGCGGCACGGCGCGCTTTTCGTCACGCCATTCCGTCACGGTCGTCGTCGACACGTTCATGAGCCGCGCGAATGCCGCCGGCCCGCCGCCTTCAACGATTCCCTTGCCGATCGCCGCAAGGATCTGCTCGCGCAGGTGCGGAGGATAGAGGGGTCTGTAGTTCATCGGCGGCATGATAAGGCATTGCCTAATCATGAGCAAGGCATTGCCTTTCAAAGGCACCTTCGGCGAGAGTAAGGCAATGCCTAAGCCGCTGAAGGTGATCGACACCTCGCACCCCCTTGGCGCCAAGATCAACGAGGTCATGGCGGCAAAGGACATGGCCGGCGACTACGCGGCGCTCGCCCGCACCTTCGACGTCAAGCCACCATCGGTGCGCGACTGGGTCGAGCACGGCCGCCTGGGCAAAGAACGCTACCCCAGGCTCGTGGAATGGTCGGGGCGCTCCCTGGACTGGTGGTTCGACGTGCCGGCGAACTACGTCACGCTGAGCGCGAGCGCGAGCGCGACGGCCGAGCAGGCCGCGCCATCACCGTGGCCCTTCCACACCATCAGCGGCGGCGAGTACTCGTTGCTGTCAGAGTTTCAGCGGGGTGAGGTCGAAGGCTTCGTTCGCGGACTGCTGGCCCAGGCCGGAAGCAAAAAAAGAACCGGCACTTCGGGCTAGGTCCGCCACGGCACGGATCTACGATTTTCGCGCGTACCAGCCTCGCCGGCCAAGCGGCGATTCCAGCGCACCTACAGAGGGAAATTGACGATCAGAGTGGCGTGCAACTGAGCGTTGCGCACTCTTTCACGAGCTGCTCGTGTGCTTCCTTGAGTTCGCGTTCTCTCGTGTCGCACCGCGACGTGAGCGTGGCTATCTCGCTGGCCATCTGCGCCGCATGCGTCTTGCCGTACAGGTTCTGGACGTACCGGCCCTTCTCCTGCTCCAGGCGTCGAATGTCAGCATCGCACTGCGCCCGGTGACGGCTGATTGCCGTGCGCGCCTGCGGCACGAGCCGCTCGCCCAGATCCTGCTTGCGGCGATCGCGCTGACTCGACTCGACGATCGCCTCCAGTCGCTGGGCTTCCGATTGGGACGGCACGCTGGCTGACGGTGCGGCACCAGCGGCAGGGCGCACCTGCACCGTTTCGCCTCTTCCGGCACATGGCGCGTCCTGGAACACCGTCCGGCCATCGCTCCCCTCGCACTTATTCACGGCCACGGCTGGTCCAGCCACAGCCACCAGCACCATGAGCACTAGGTGTTTGGTTTTCAAATTCCGCTCCATCCTGTAACAACCCACTGTTACAAGTGATCTATAAAAAGGCAATGCCTTGCTTTAACAAAGGCAATGCCTAATAATCCGCCGAACGCCCATCCCGGGCGCTTGGAGGTCAAATGCAAACCGCTGCCCCGCGCGCGACCGTGGCCCGAACGGCGCCGCCGCGCCTTACCCCGCGCCAGCCATTCCGCTCGATGCACGCCGACGACTATGTCTCGGTGCTGGACCAATCGCTCAAGCCGGTCTACGCCGGCATCAGGCTGCGCGAGCCCGGAACGCAGTGGCACGTGACGCTGCGCATGGAGGATCAGCAGGGGCGGGAATGGCGTCACAGCTACGACGCTGTGATGGATGACTTCGGCAGCCTGGTGGAGGTCACGTGCTGAACGCGCAGCACACCCACGGCGCCGCCTGCACGCGCTGCGAAGGTTTCTGCCTGGCCGACAAGCCCGCGCTGCCGAGTGTGGGGATGGCACCTGCGTTGCACATCGGCCAGCGCGTGCGCCATTGCCGCGACTACGGCGCGCAGCGCGTCATCGGCGTCATTCGCACCCTGACTTGGCACACCGAGGAGGGCACGCTCAAGGCCGACATCCTCCTCGATGACCCCATCGTCATCCCTGCCAGCGAACACTACGGCGAAACGCGCATCTGGTCGCAGTTCGTGCCCGCGCATGAACTCACCCCCTACGACGAGCGCGACGACCTCATCGCCGAGCTGCTCGCGTCCCTCATGCACTGCACGACGGATGAAGGCCCAGATCAGGCGCAACTCGACTGCGCTCGCGCCCTCATCGCCAAGGCCACCGGAGCTCCAGCATGAGAACCGACGGCACCACCAGCGTGCGCACGGTCACCGCACCGATGCTGAAGATTCAGATCAAGGTGCCCGGCTTCCTCACCTACGAGGGCATCTTCCCAAGCCAGCAGGCAGCGACGGCTGATGCCGAGCAGCGCTTCCCGCAGGCGTGGGCCGTACAGACGCGTGTACTGCGGAGGCCGTTCCAATGAATCGTCTGTTCACCCGCCCGGGCGGCCTGCGAGTGGATACACGCCAGCCGTTGCCGCTGGAAGGCCCCTTCGTGTCCGTGAAGGTCCGCCGACGCAGGCGCATCGCACTCGTCTGCGCCATCGCGGTGCTGCTGCCGGTGCTCACAGCCACGCTGATCGCGTGGCTCCAGGCTTGAGGCCACGATCATGCCGGCCGCAACCGCCGCGCCCCTGGTCGAGTTCACCGGTGTGCTGATGGAGCCTGCCAAGGCCGTCTCGCGCGCCGCTGACCGTCTCGGCCACTTCGAGCCCGTGCTGTGCCTGGTGCTCGAACTCGAAGACGAGCACCGCACGCGCATGGTGGTGCAGCAGCCGTTCCCACCCCACGCATTCGCCCAGGCCGAGGCGGCGGCTCGCCGTCACAAGCCGGGCGAGCGCGTGCGCGTCGAAGTCCCCCTCGGCGGCCTGCGCCTCATGGCGCCGAACGCCGCCCACATCCACGTTCTCAAACCTCAACAGGAGTAAGCGCCCATGCGCAAATCATTTCGCCTTGTCGGCCTCACCGGGCTGCATGGTGCAGGGAAAGACACGGTCGCAGACATTCTCGTAGCCCACTGCGGCTTCACGAAGATCTCGTTTGCCCAGCCGCTGTACAGCGAAGTCGCCGAAGCTTTCGAGCTGGACCTCTCGGCGCTCATCGATCGCGCGACGAAAGAGATTCCGACCGCCGCGCTCGCGCTGCAGCGATGCGTGTCGAAACCGTTCATCAACGCAATCACCTCGGACCACTTCCTTCGCAAGGCTGCGATGGACACCGCCGAACCGCGTAGCCCACGGCAGATTCTCCAGTGGTGGGGAACCGAGTTTCGGCGCCGCCACTTCGGGGTGTGGTACTGGACGGACATCGCTCGACGACGCATGACGTACATGCTGCGTGAACGTCTCGCGCAGCGCTTCGTGATCTCGGACTGTCGTTTCGAGAACGAAGTTGCGATGGTGAGGAACGACTTCGGTGGCGTGCTGTGGCAGATCGTCGGTCAGGCGCCAGTCGATGCTGGCCAGCACGCGAGCGCGGTCGACGGCTCAGCCTTCAAGCCGGACCTGATCCTCAACAACAGCCACACGATCCGGCACCTACAACAGCTTGTGCTCGCCGAGGTGTGGGCTGCTGACGCAGGCCTGAAGAAGGTTCGTGTCGAGATCGAGGACTGACATGGGCCAGGCGCACCCCCTCACCATCGACGTCCTGCGTCATCTGCAGGTGCACGGCATCTCGTCGCGGTCACAAGTCGAGGCCGTCCTGGGCAAGAAGCTGCCAGGTCACACCCTGAGCAACCTCGTGATGCTCGGCTACGCCGCCGTCAATCGCGAGCAGCACGACCCGCGGTACTACATCACCGGCAGGGGGCAGGAGAAGCTGCGTAACCCGAACGCCCCACGGCCGCGTCCGGATCGGCTGCGCCCCCACCCTCCGTACGCCACGGCCCGGGACCACCTGGTCGTCGGCCGCGACTACATCCCGCGCGAACTGGTCCCCAGCCATCGCCCGGGCGCCAACACAGCCGCCTCGCTGCCCAGCCGCGTCGGTGATCGCCTGTACTGGCCCGACGGCCGCACCACCGATCTTTCCTCCAACCCACTGTGAGACCTCATATGCAAGACCTGCAGACCACCACGGAGGCAACGACCTCCGAACACACCGAAGGCAGCGGCGCGGATCGCTTCGAGCGCATCGACCTGGACCTGATCGTTCCCAGCCCGACCAACCCGCGCAAGCACTTCGACGAGGAGAAGCTGCGTGAACTCGCTGTGAGCATCCGTGTCGCCGGCGTTCATCAGCCCATCCTGGTGCGCCCGCTTCCCGCCGATCGGGTCGAAGAGACCAGCTACGGCGGCGTGCGGCCGGCATATGAGATCGTCGCCGGCGAGCGCCGCTACCGGGCCTGCATCAAGGCCGAGCAGACAACCATTCCGGCGCTGATTCGTCCGCTCACCGATGCGCAGGTCGTCGAGATCCAGATCGTCGAAAACCTTCAGCGTGATGACCTCACCGAGCTGGAGGAAGCCGAGGGCTACTCGCAGCTCATCCGCACGACTGGCGTCAACGCCGAGGAGGTTGCGACGCGCATCGGCCGCAGTCGGGCCTACGTCTACGGGCGCCTGAAGCTGCTGGACCTTTGCCAGCAAGCTCGCACCGCGCTCTCCGAGAGAAAGATCACCGCTGGTCATGCCGACATCATCGCGCGCATCCCCAGCGAAAAGCTTCAGCTGAAGGCGCTGAAGGAGTTCACCGAGACCACGGGCGAAGGCGATCCGCGCATGAGCCTTCGCGAGGCGAAGCGCTGGTCGCGCAACAACGTGATGCTGCGCCTGGACCAGGCCGGCTTCGACCAGTCCTCGACCGAGCTGTGCGAGGGCATCGGTGCTTGCGGCGACTGCCCGAAGCGCACGGGCGCCGCGCCCGAGCTGTTCGCCGACGTGGACAGCCCGGACCTTTGCACCGATCCGGCATGCTTCCACTCGAAGGAAGACGCCACACGCCAGATCACGATCACACGTGCGCGCGATCGTGGCCAGGAAGTGATCGAGGGGCGCGAAGCGAAGGAGGCCAAGCCCACGGAGTACGGCCCCATGAGGGGCCTGCACGACGTCGATCAGGTCACCATCCCCGGCAAAGGCGGAAAGTCGATCCAGCTGCGCAACGCGCTGACGAAGGAACAGCTGAAGAGCGCCGTGAAGGTGTTCGTGGATCCGCACACCAAGCAGGTCAAGGAGGTGGTGGACGAGGCCGCGCTCCAGCAGGCGATCGCCGCTCACAAGTCCAAGACCGACCAGCGCGCCGATGCGAAGGAGCATGCCGCCCGCGAGGAAGAGGACCGTGTCCAAACGCTCGCACGCCGGTACAACGAAGCGTGGCGCAACGATGCGATCTCCACGATCGAAGAAGCGCTGGCCGCAGGCGCGCTCGCAGCGTTCACGCCGCCGATGCTCCGGCTGCTGCTCCAGCATCTGAGCTGGAGTCCGGTGATGGAGGAGTCCGATCTGTACCGAGTGCTCAGCATCCCCGAAGGCTCCCTCGACTTGACCGACGAGGAGACCCTGAAGCGTGTTGTCGCCGACATCCCAGAACTGGAGCTGGGCGGTCGCGTGTGCCGATTCTTGCTCTACATGGACCGCAAGCCGCAGTACACGTATGTCTCCGGCGAGGGGCGCTACACCGAAGAGGCTCCCGCGATCGAGGCACTCGCAGCTGCTGCAGGCATCGATTTGGCCTCCATCAAATCTGCCGCGCGCGCTGAACTTGAAGCCGCCATCGCCCCACCCCAGCAGCAACAGGCGGCAACGAAGAAGCCCAAGTCGAAGGCCACCAAGACCACACCGGCAGAGGCAGCAGCCGCCATAGCAGCAGAGCTTCAGGCTGCGGAAAGCGCGCCGATCGTTGGCCTGGAACTCGGGCAGCGCGTTCGTTTCAAGATGGACGTCAAGGACGCGCAAGGCAAGCTGCAGAAGGTAAATGGAAAAGAAGGCGTGCTCATCAGCCGCATCGGCGATCGCGGCTGGAGCGTCAGTGTCGAGATCAAGGGCAAGCTGATCGAGATCTGCGCCGACCACACCGAGCTGGAGCATGTCGAGCCGACCGAGGAGGCTGCATGCAGTTCGTGATCACCAGCCCGACTCGCGCCAGCGTCAAATCGCCCAAGGAAGTCCAGCGCGCACCCAGCCCAACACCGGCGTGCGTGGATCTATCCATACTGCCGCGGTCGCACTTCACCGCCATCCTGTTCTCTGCTCGCCTGCCCGCGGCGGACGTGAACGCGATCCTCGTGCCCGCGCGCGTCGCGCTCCAGGCCATGCGTCAGGGAGCCGCCACCGAGGAGCATTGGGCGATGCTGGCCGGCGCGATGAACCTCGCCCACGCCATCGAACAGATCGGCATCGTGCGCGGCCTGGGCGAGCACCTCCAAGTCGCGAACAGGGTACTGCTGGAGATTCATCAGAAGGCCACCACAGCGGACGGCAGCAAGTGGTGCGCGCACTTCCCGTCCTGGTACCAGCTCGAATCGCTCGACACGGCCATCGACCTTCACCAGTTCCAGCTCGAAAACCTCAGCCGCGGCGAGCTGCGCCGCGCTGTGCGTCGGGCAGTTTCCAACACCACCAAGGTGGCGACATGACCTCCCCACTCCTACACGCCCTGTTAGAGCTGGAGCCCTGCCCATTCTGCAAGGGCATCGCCGACACCGACCAACCCAACCTTGGCCACTACGTGGTGTACTGCAAGGATTGCGGCGCGACCATCGGCAACGACGATCCCGACCACGCTCGTGCAGCATGGAACCGTCGCGAGCCGAACCGGCACGACGTGCTGGAGAAGCTCAGCTATCACGCGCTGGAGCGGGACGACTTGTCCCTCGAAGAATGCCTGACCTACTTGCGCACGGGCGGTTGGCACGAAGTGCCAGGCCGCGCCGACCGCGCGATGGTGTTGCAGATCACTGCCTTGCTCGCCGGACACCAACCCGAGCGCACCGCTGATTGCGCGGGCAGCACGCCGCCCGTGATGCACACCGCATCCGCCGACTGCGCTGGCCATGCCTTCCCCCTTCCGAAGGCCGGCCATGCTGCGTGACGTCGAAATCCGCCACGGGCACCTGTTCTGCGGCCTCGCCGGCGGCGCCAAGGGCTTCAACCGCGCGCGGCCGCGCGTGGGCAACCTGCAGGCCCGCTTCCGCTGCATCGGCGGCATCGACAATGACCCGGCGGCGATCCGCGACTTCGGCACCATCGCCGGCGTCCCGGGCACGGTCCTGGACCTGTTCGACCGCTCCCAGTACATCGCCTTCCACGGCCGCGAGCCCGGGCCCGAGTGGCGTGAGGCCACCACGGCCGATATCCACCGCGCCTTCGGCTACGAGCGGCCGCACATCGTGTTCCTGTCGGCGCCGTGCAAGGGCTTCAGCGGGCTGCTGTCGCAGACGAAGAGCGAGACCGACAAGTACCAGGCGCTCAACCGCCTCACGCTGCGCGGCATCTGGCTCACGCTGGAAGCGTTCAAGGACGACCCGATCGAGATGCTGCTGTTCGAGAACGTGCCGCGCATCGCCACGCGCGGCCGGCAGCTGCTCGACCAGATCGTCGCGCTGCTGCGCGCCTACGGCTACGCGGTAGCCGAGACCACCCACGACTGCGGCGAGCTGGGCGGGCTGGCCCAGAGCCGCAAGCGCTTCCTGCTGGTGGCGCGCCACATGGAGAAGGTGCCGCACTTCCTGTACGAGCCGACGAAGCGGGCGCTGCGCGCGGTGGGCGACGTGCTCGACCGCATGCTCATGCCGGGCGACGAGCGCGCCGGTCCCATGCACCGCGTGCCGTCGCTGCAGTGGAAGACCTGGGTGCGCCTGGCGTTCGTCGAGGCCGGCAGCGACTGGCGCAGCCTGAACAGGCTGGCCGTGGAGAACGGGCACCTGCGCGACTACCTGATCGTGCCGGAGATGCACAACGGCGTGCTGGGCGTGCAGGCCTGGGACAAGCCGAGCGGCACGGTGGCGGGCGCCTCGCGTCCTGGCAATGGCACCTTCTCGGTGGCCGACCCGCGCCAGCAGCTGTACTCGGCCGGCTACGGCGTCAACCAGTGGGATGCGCCGATGGGCGCGGTGTCCGGCGAGTCGCTCCCCAGCAACGGGCGCTTTTCCGTGGCAGACCCCCGGTTCAGCCAGTCGGCCAAGTGGAGCGACGGCCAGGCCTACGGCGTCCGCCGCTGGGATGACACCAGCGGCGCGATCGCCGGCCAGCAGAACCCTGGCCAAGGCGCGTACACCGTGGCCGACCCGCGGCACGCCGGCCCGGCGAAACACTCGAACGAGTTCCGCATCGTGCCCTGGGACGGCAACTCGATGGCAGTCACCAGCGCCCACGGCACCGGCCAATCCGTGGCCGACCCGCGGCCCGATTGGGACGGCCGGCACGGCCACTTGCACGTCGGCGCGTGGGACCGCTCGAGCCGCACGGTCACGGCCGGCGGCAAAGGCGTGCAAGGCGGCTACCTGTCAGTGGCGGACCCTCGCCCGGGCATGAAGCGCGGCGCGGGCGACCACTACCTCACGGCCGGCCACTATGGCGTGGTGCCGTGGGCCAGCGCCGCCGGCGCGGTGAGCGCGGCCGCCGGCCACGACAACGGCCGCTGGAGTGTTGCTGACCCGCGCCTCATGCCCGCACCTGCTCAGAAGCTGGTGTGCCGCATCCGCGCCCTGGACGGCACGTGGCACCGCCCGTTCACCACGCTGGAGCTAGCCGCCCTGCAATCGCTGGTCGACCCCGAGGAGCAGCTCGAGCTGGACGGCCTGAGCGACCAGGCATGGCGCGAGCGCATTGGCAACGCCGTGCCGCCCGCGGCGGCCGAGGCGATCGCCAACGTGATGGGCGAGACCCTGCTGCTGGCCATGTCCGGCGAGACCTTCATGCTCTCGGCCCAGCCGATCTGGGTACGTAACGTGGCTGTTGCGATTAGCGTCCAGGGGGCCACATGAACTGCGATGCCGACAAGACAAATGCGGCGAACGCAATCACGATGCCGATCCTGGCATCCCTTCGCGCACGCGCCGCCTCTCGAACCGCGTCAGCGGCACTGGCCGCCTGTGCCTCTGCAGCAGCCACAGAGCGGCGGACTAACGCGCGATCCTCGCTCTTCTCCTGCGCGGCGAGGACACCGGCATTGATCCGATCGTCCCGATCCGACCATGCGTTGACCCAGCGTTGCGATTCAGTGTCGAGCGCCTGGGCAGTCAGCAACAGAACCAGCTTGCCGACGTCGCCCTGCTCTCGTACGTATCTGTCCACGTCATTCATCGAACGAAATCTCTCAGCCATATCCCTCTCCATGCCGACAGGAACTCAGTATGCCGGAGGCTGCTCGTGGCACATCCAGTCGATCAATGGAGCGCCAGCATGAAGAGAACGCTGCAGCTATCCCTCAAGGCCGAGTACTTCGACGCGATTCGCGACGGCAGGAAGACGGAAGAGTTCCGCCTGGCCACGCCGTTCTGGCGGCAGCGCATCGAGGGCAAGGACTTCCACCGCATCGTGCTCACGAAGGGCTACCCGCCGCGCGCTGACGCATCGCGCCGGCTGGAGCTGCCGTGGCGCGGATACGTGCTCAAGACCATCACGCACCCGCACTTCGGCCGGCGGCCGGTGACGGTGTATGCGATCGATGTCCGCCGAGATCCGACTGAAGGCCCCCAGACATGACGAAGCGCGGCTTCACCCAGCAGGAGGCGATGGACTACGTCGGCGTGAAGCGCCGCACATGGGAGCAGCGCTGGCTGCCCCGACTCGTCGGGATTCCCCAGGGGGTGTCCCTGATCTTCGATCGACAGGATCTCGACCGCGTCTTCGAGGAGTTCAAGCGCGAAGCCGCGGGGCAGCCGGCAGCCGCAAATGACAGCAGCACCCCCGCGGTGCAGAATGGCCAGCGGAACGGATGGCCCGAACAAGAGAAAGGAAGGATCTCATGGGCCAGAAATCAATGTCGGGCATCTACGCCGACAACAA
This sequence comes from Burkholderiales bacterium, assembly GCA_017307855.1. Classification (GTDB taxonomy): domain Bacteria; phylum Pseudomonadota; class Gammaproteobacteria; order Burkholderiales; family Burkholderiaceae_C; genus JAGOCV01. The sequence goes on from JAFKGD010000011.1 coordinate 107,377, forward strand.
CGCAACGTGGCAAGTCGATCGACAGTGGAAAAAGACTCGACTTCGCCAGCGCGGCTTCACAAGTTATGAAGAAGCGGAAGGCTGGCTGATCAAGCAGCTGGCGGCGCGGCGCGCCGTCGTGCTGCATGGGGAGCGGGCCGAACGCACCTTCGACGAGGTTGCCGCGCACTACCTGGTCAGTCACCAGGACAAGCCATCGCTGGAAACCGAAACGTTCCTGCTCAAGTCCATCATGTCGCACATCGGATCACTGCCGCTGCACCAGGTGCACGACTCAACGCTGGCGCCTTACATCACGGAACGTCTGGCGAAGGGCCGTTCGCACAAGACGGTGAACCTTGCACTCGGCGTGGTGCGGCGCATCCTCAATCTCGCTGCCTCCAGCTGGCGCGATGAGCAGGGGCGCACGTGGCTCCCTCAGGCACCGACGATCACGTTGTTGCCGCTGGTGGGGCATCAGCGCGAGCCGAGGCCCATCTCGTGGCACCAGCAGCGGGCGCTTCTACCGAAGCTGCCGGATCACCTTGCCCGCATGTCGCTGTTCGTTCTGAACACCGGCGTGCGTGACAACGTGGTCTGCAGCCTGAGGTGGGAGTGGGAGATCAAGGTTCCACAGCTCGGGATCTCGGTCTTCGAGGTGCCTGCAGAGCATGTGAAGGGCCGCAGGCGGTCGAGGATCGTGGTGTGCAACAGCGTCGCCCAGTCGGTGATCGAGTCCGTGCGCGGCCAGCATGTGGACTTCGTCTTCGTCTGGCGACGCGAGCGGAAGAAGAACCTCGATCGGGCACCTGCGATGGAGTACCGACCGCAGCTCACCATGAACAACACCGCCTGGCAGAACGGCCGCAAGGCCGCAAGCCTGGGCGACCTGCATGTTCATGATCTGCGGCACACGGTCGGCATGCGGCTGCGCGAAGCGGGAGTGACCGAGAGCACGATCAGCGACATCCTGTGGCACACCAGCCCGTCGATGACGCGTCACTACAGCGTGGCGCAGATCGTCGAGCTGCATGCGGCCCTGGAACTGATCAAGGCCGACAGCGGCCGGTGGAACCTGAGCCTGGCTTCCCTCAGGCTCGAACAAGAGGCGGCGCGGGGGACGACGAGTCCCCCAAAAGTCACCCAGGAAAGAAAAACGGCCTAGAGCTTATGGCTCTAGACCGTTGAAATCACTTAGAAAAGTGGTGCGGCTGGCAGGATTCGAACCCACGACCCCTTGGTTCGTAGCCAAGTACTCTATCCAACTGAGCTACAGCCGCGAAGACATAAATTGTAGCATGGAAAAATGGCGCTCGAAAGAGGGCCTGCGAACCGAGCACTGCGTGCACTCACGCGGCGCCGTCACATCGGTGATGCGCGCACGTTTCTTTAGGAGTATTTGACACAAAAAGACGACCGGTCTATTTTCATCGACAATTCGGTCATGCGCACCTTGACCGCAAAAGCAGAAACCACGCGCCAGCACATTCTGGATACGGGGCGAGGACTCGTACTGAGCAAGGGCTTCGCGGGGCTGGGACTGCAGGAAATCCTGTCGACGTCCGGCGTGCCCAAAGGCTCGTTCTATCACTACTTCCCTTCGAAGGAAGCCTTCGGTTGCGCGCTGCTGGAACAGTATGTCGAGCAGTACCGACAACGCCTGGACACACTGGCCGAGGAAAAGGGCACCGGCCTCGAGCGCCTGATGCGCTACTGGAATCTTTGGCTCGATCAACCCGGCCACTGCGGCATTGCCGGTCAATGTCTCGTGGTCAAGCTGGCTGCCGAAGTGGCCGATCTGTCGGAAGACATGCGGCGCATCCTGAATGCCGGGGTGGCCAGGCTGCAAGCCCGGATTGCCGTGCTGATCACGGAGGGTCGCAGCGACGGCTCCCTCCCGCCCGGCACTGATCCGCAGGCACTGGCCCAAGTGCTTCATCAGATGTGGCTGGGAGCCGCATTGCTAGCCAAGCTGGGACAGGACAGAACCCCGCTGCAACACGCGCTGGCTGCAACCCTGCCGCTGCTGACGTGCCCGGCTCCCACGCCGTCATCGCGGCGCACGACCGGGCGCACTTAGCCATCACCATCATTCACCAGCCGGCCGAGGCAGTCGCTGCGCGGCCCTATTTTTCATCGCGACACCCACAGGAGTCTTCATGCGAAGCGCCATACACGCCACTTTCGGCGACCCCGCCACCGTCCTCACACTCGGCGAACTGCCGCTCCCCCAACCCGCGGCCGGCGAGGTGCGCGTGCGCACTCTGCTCTCGCCGATTCACAACCACGACCTCTGGACCGTGCATGGCCGGTACGGCTACAAGCCCCAGCTTCCCGCCATCGGCGGCAGCGAGGCCGCCGGCATCGTCGACGCTCTGGGTGACGGCGTGACAGGCGTCCGCATCGGTCAGCGCGTGGCGATCGCAGGGGTCCACGGCACCTGGGCCGAGTATTTCCTGGCGCCTGCGGCCGGCCTCGTACCTGTGCCGGACAGCCTGTCCGACGAAGCCGCGGCACAGCTCATCGCCATGCCGTTCAGTGCGCTGTCGCTGCTGGAGTTCCTGCAGGTCGCGCCCGGCGACTGGATCATCCAGAACACGGCCAACGGCGCCGTTGGCAAGACACTGGCCATGCTTGCCCGTGCGCGCGGCGTGCATACGGTCAACCTCGTGCGACGCGATGCCGGCGTGGACGAACTGTCGGCGCTCGGCATCGACCACGCCATCTCCACGGCGCAAGCCGGCTGGCAGGATCGCGTGCGCGCGCTGCTGGGCTCGGCCAGCCTGCGCGCAGCCGTCGACTCCATCGGCGGCCAGGCCAGCGGCGAGCTGCTGTCGTTGCTGGGCGAAGGCGGCCTGCTGGTTTCGTTCGGCACCATGGCGGGCGAACCCATGCAGATCGCATCGGGCGACCTCATCTTCAAGCAGGCCACGGTCAAGGGCTTCTGGGGCAGCAAGGTGAGTACCGCCATGCCGGCCCAGACACGCCGCGCCCTGATCGGTGAGCTGCTGCGGCTGGCCACTTCGGGCGAACTGCAGTTGCCGGTGGAGGCCGTGTACGACATCGCCGACGCAGCTGCGGCGGCTGCGGCCAGCCTGCAACCCGGCCGCCGTGGCAAGGTGCTGCTCAAGCCCTGAGGGAGAGCGCCGGCCAGCAAAAAAGCCGCCTTGGAGGCGGCTTTTTCTGGGGTGGTAGGGCGTGTTGGACTTGAACCAACGACCAAAGGATTATGAGTCCTCTGCTCTGACCAACTGAGCTAACGCCCCACGGGCCGCGATTGTAGAGTGCCGCCCCAGGCTACTTGTGGCTGAGCGCGTTGCTCACGAGCCGCGACGTGATGTCCACGATCTCTATCATGCGGTCGTAGTGCATGCGCGTCGGGCCGATCACACCCAACGTCCCGACCACCTGCCCGTCGACTTCGTAGGGCGCGCTCACGATCGACAGGTCCTCCACCGGCACGGTGTGGCTCTCTCCGCCGATGTAGATGCGAACGCCTTCGGCCTTGCTGGAAATGTCCAGCAAACGGATGAGCTGGGCCTTCTGCTCGAACAGGTCGAAGGCGCGCCGCAACTGGCCCATATCGCTGGAGAAGTCACTCACCGCCAGCAGGTTGCGCTCGCCAGATACCACCACGTCGTCCTGCTCTTGCGACAGCGCCTCGGTGCTGGCAGCAACCGCCGCCTGCATCAGCGCCGCGATCTCGCCGCGCAGCTGTTCGACTTCACCCTGGAGGCGCTCGCGCACGTGCTCCATCGCGAGGCCCGCATAGTGGGCATTGAGGTAATTGGCAGCCTCGACCAGTTGCCCCTGCGTGTAGTCGGCGTCGGTGAAGATGACGCGGTTCTGCACATCGCCTTCGGGTGACACGATGATCACCAGGATTCGGCGCTCCGAAAGACGCAGGAATTCGATCTGCCGGAACACCGAACTGCGCCGCGGCGCCATGACCACGCCGACGAACTGCGACAGGCTGGATAGCAGTTGCGCTGCATTGGCGATCACCTTCTGCGGCTGGTCCGGCCGCAGCGTCGGGGCCGCCAGATGTCGGCGCTCGGCGGTGAGCATGGTGTCGACGAACAGCCGATAACCGCGCGCCGTGGGCACGCGCCCGGCCGAGGTGTGCGGGCTGGCGATCAGGCCCAGTTCCTCGAGGTCGGACATCACGTTGCGGATGGTCGCGGGCGAGAGTTCGAGCCCCGATGCCCGCGAGAGCGTGCGAGATCCGACCGGCTGTCCGTCCGCGATGTAGCGCTCGATCAGCGCTTTGAGCAACAACCTGGCACGATCATCGAGCATCGAAACATTCTACCGATCTGTTGCCCATTTGCCACGTTTCTCAGCCCTCCAGATCGTCTCCCGCATGCACTGAAGCGAGACACCGAACATTTCGGCCAGCGTCCGCTGATATCCCCAGCCCTCACGCCACATCGCCACCACCGTAGCCGCCTCGTCGGCCGTGAACGCGCGAGATCTTCCCCAAGCCTGCCCACGTGCCCTCGCCGCTATCTGGCCCGCCATGCAGCGCTCCCGGATCAGTTCCCTCTCGAACTCTGCGAATACCGCCAACAGGCCCAGGAACATGCGGCCCTGCGCGGTCTCCGTCTCGATAGCCTCTGTGAGCGAGCGAAAGCCAATGCCCTTCGCGCGTAGACGCTCGAACACAGAGACGAAATGGGACATGGACCGCGCGAGGCGGTCAAGCTTGTAGACCACGAGAACATCGCCGGGGCCTAGCTCTGCTAGCACCTGATCCAGCACGGGGCGTGTCTTCACCGCCGAACGCTTTTCTTCGTAGACCTTATCGACCCCTGCGCGCCGGAACGCAGCCAACTGGACCGATGTGTTTTGTTCAGCGGTGGACACGCGGGCGTATCCCACCAGCATCAATACATCCTCTCCAACTCCGGCACGTTTGTAGCAGAGCGCGCTAACCCGATTCAGCCGCCAGGCTGAACCACTCCCCCCACCTGTCCAGGCGCGCATTGGTGACCTCGTGCTGTTCACCCATGAGCCCATACACCAGCACCACCGCATCTGCGAGCTGATCGACCTGGCCAAGCACATGCGCAGCAGGCACAACCGAGCGCCACATGCCCGCGCCCTGAGGCTTGGAGGGGTCAACCGGGACCCACGTGCGCGCCCCGTAGCTCGTCCAGCGATTCGACCACTTGTCGCCTTCAGCGAACGCCTTCGTGATGTACTTCGAGATGTAGGCAGCAACCTGAGCAGGTGACTTTTGGCTATGACGCTTGCGCCGGGACACATCAATGTTGCCGCCCCGATCCTTCGTGACGCTACGCCAGATCGCCCGGAGCACATCAAACGACTTCACCAGAATGGGGACTCCACCGGTTGCGAACTTGAGGAACGACCGGGGGATGTTGCCGGTGGCCATGTGCACGTGCCAGGCACCGCGCTTTTGCTTTTCGAAGCCTGCGACGAAGCGGAAGCCGGGCAGGACGCGCTGGACCCGGCGATTGAATTCCTTCAGGTCGGCCTTGCAGCGGGCCAAATCCGCCTCACAGGCGCGATAAGTGAGCGTGAGCAGGGTGGTGCACCCCATGGCCTTGCAAAGCCGCCTGATGGCCGTTCTGGCGCGTTTGGCGGCCCTTTGGAGGTTGCGCTCCCTGATTTCCTCAGCATGCTCCTCGCGGTAACGCTCCATCATCTCCAGGTGATCGGCGATCACCTGCGGCGACCAGTCCAGCTCCTTAGCCGTGGACTTACGCACGGCTGACGCTTCCAGATGCCCATTGCCGAGATCGTGCGCCTTGACTTCGAACGGACCATCGCGCTTGACCTGATAGGCCACACCATCAAGAATTTGAATCACATCAACCCCGTTACGGTTGTTTGTCCCGAAGCCCGGACTGTTTCCAGCAGTCGCGGGCTTCACCTTTTTCAGGGCCTTGCAGCCCCGATGTACCAAAGTGTCATAGAGATAAATCTAGGGCGCGCTGCGCGCGCCCGTCGCGGCCGCGCCTCCGGCCTGCGTCTCGCGAACGGGCGCCACATAGGCGGCCAGGCTCTGAGCAGCCGGCGGGCGATACGACAGCTCAGCATGGGGTTGCACCCCATACCCCGTGGACGTGCCGTCCCCCGGCTTTGCCGGCCCCCCCTGGCGAAGACCGCTTTCTAGGGAGTGGCTCGCGGGAATGTCATCCCGGAAGAAACCACCCGCCACGATCTGCGCACACAGCTCCCGCGGCACCGCCATCAGCGTGGCCTGCTGCGAATAGCACTGGCACCTGGCCACCGTCTGGACGCATGCCACGGGCATCGGGGCCTGCTGCGGAGCCGTCACACCGTCGTAGCGCGGCGCGGTATGGGGCAAGCCAGGGACACGGGGCTTGAAGCTCTGCGCGTACTCGTCGGCTGACATCGGCCCTTGACGTCCGGCGGGTGCGGCCGTGGCAATCGGTTGAGCCTCAGCCTTTTCCGTGAGCTTCGTTTTGCCCACCCTCTGCCAGGCGAACCAGCCGAACACAGGGATGGCCACCGCCACCGCGCACAAGATCCAGAACTGCCGCGGCAGCTTTTTCTTGCCCGTGTGCAGCGAGGCCGACCGATACCAGTTGTAGACCTCTTTCGGGTACAGCCTGGTGGTGACCGTGCCCTTATCACCAGAGCCTGGCTTGTCGCAATCAACGTTGACGAAATTGAACTTCAGCTCGCTGACAACGTCAGCACCGAAATTGCGCTTCAGATGCCGGTGCCAGCTGGGCGATTCGATCAACCGGCGGATGAATACATCGAGCAGCCGCGGGTGAGGCGTGACCATCCAGAAATCAAAGCCGCGCTTACGACGGAACTGCGCGATGGCGTTCACGTAGTCGGGCACGGCCGAGCCCGCCTGCCGCATGGGGAACTCGTTCTGCGCCTCATCCATCACGCAGATGGACCCATCCGGCAGCGCCTGCCATTCCTTCGGATCGAACTTTTGCCAGCCCCAGTCCAGCAACTGCTGACCGGCCTCAAAACCATTGAAGTAGACGGGGCGATTCTCTTTCAACTGCTGCGCGCGAACGTCATAGAGCGTCAGCAGCGTTTTACCAGCGCCATTAGCGCCTGAGGTGAGATAGATCACGTCTTCGTCCAGCGCTTAAACGTGCCACCGCTGAAGCCATTGAGTGTGGCGCGCATCACCATCGCGGAGAACACCATGTTCAGCGCAACGCCCACCTTGAGCACCGAGAGGATGCCAAACACCGAAGGCGGCAGCAGGTTGAAATTCGCGATGGCCTGCGTCTTCAACCAGGCGAGCGAGGCATCGAGACCGACGTAGCTCACCGTAGCAATGCCGAGTGCAACTAAGACCTGGCGAACGATGCCAGGCGCGATTTGCAGAAGCATGCCACCGAGCGTGGCGAGGATCACCGGCATTTCATCCCCTCATGACGATGCGAGCACAGAGAACGAACGTGCACGCCAAAAGCACGTTGCCCATGATGACCAGGTACGGGTTCAGGTTCGAGAACGGCAGCGTCAGATCACGGCCCCACACCTGAACATTCAGGTCAGCGACGCCAACACCGCCGCCGCCGCCAAGCGCATCGGTCGTATCGAATGCACCAGGCGCGAGACTCACCGTGCTACTTCCTGGCAGGTCGGCCGTTTGATCCCCAGTCCGGGTTTTGTCGGCCTGGTACCTTGCGTACTCCGCAGAGCTGGTGTCGTTCCACTTGCAGTTTTGCCGGTGGATTTCCTGCGCGACAGCGCATTGCACCGCATCGCCCGTGCAGGTGAAGCCCGCCCCACAGCTACCGCCAAAGCTGGAGTCGGCAGGCCCATCGCATTGCGCGTTGCCAGGGTTCTCCGCGCAGAACTGACCCTTTGGCGCGGTCCCCTGCGAGGTCGTTGATGACGTGCCCGTCACCGTCCCGCTGGAATTGATATTCGTCACCGTCGTGGTAGTTGACGTCGTGCATTGGCCCGCGCTGCATTGCGTCGTCCGCTCGACGTCAGTCTTGACCTTCGTGCCGTCTGGGTTTGTGACGGTCTTGCTTGAGCCCTCAGTGCCGGCCGTCGTAATGCCCGAAGGCATGGGCAAGCACACGGTCACGCCGTTGACCTGACCTGGCTGTCCATTCGGACACGGGTTCGAAGCACCAACAGGCGCTGACGCAGGAGACAGTGGCGGAGTGGCTCCGCCATTAACCGGCGTCGTCGACGAGCCTTGACAAACAGCGCCGGTGTATCGCGCCGTGCCATGCGTGGTCCATACACCAGTGGCCTCGTCTTTGAAAGACATCTTGATACCACCAATCTCCACGACGCAGCCACCACCGTAGCTACCGGCCAAGCCCTCTTCGTCACACGCCGTATTGACCTGATAGCCGCCAGCCGCGAACGGCCAAGGCGATGCATCCTCTTTCAGTTGTGCGCACAACTGTTCTTTCTGTGATGGCTCCTGCACACACGCTGTAGCGGACGGGTTCTGCTGCCAACCACTGTTGCATTGACAACCACCACTGACGGCAGTGCTGTTCACTGGGCAAAGGGCCGTGCCTCGACCAATCGAGTCGTAGAGGTAGCAGTACCCGATGGTGCAAGTACTGCGCTGCAAGATATGACAGTACGTATTCGCGGCGCAATTGCCAGGTGTACCACCAGACATCGGCAAGGCATAAACCCGGTAGACACACGGCCCACCGGTGCCAGTTGAATAGGTACTGACGCAACCATTTACCTGCGCCTGCGTAAACACACCGACAGCCGACGATGTCGGAGCCTCGCCCGTTTGAAAAGGGATCAACGCATGCGCTGCAGGTGTGAACCACAAGGCAAGCAACAGGAGCGCTACGCGGTAAAGATCAGCCATGCGGCCCCCAGCACTGCGATCAGGATAAACAAGCCCATGGCATCGACCTTTGCGAAGCACCGGACACGGCGCTTTGAAAAGGCCCCCCAAGCTGGGGAGCCCACGCGATCAGGACATCGCGCGACGAACCCACTTGAAGGCCTTGATGCCGACCATCAGGAGCAGCACCGCGCCGCCGATCAGGCCCACGGGCACCGCTTGAGCAGCGATGTCGGCGACCAGGTCGTCGACGTCGATTGCCGCGGCATGCGACAGCACCGGCAGCAGCGAAGCACCGGCAGCGACCACGACGGCCGACAGATTGCGGGGGTTGCGAATGAGAGCGAAACGCTTGTTCATGTTTTCCTCGTTGAGATACGGTGCGGGATTGCACCGGAGAGGCCCACGACGTTTCACAACGCTGGCAGGCTCCCCGCTGAAATCACTCCCTGCTGTCGTCAACCTGTCCTTTGTCATCCACGTGGAGCGTGCGGATCAACATCCGGAAGCCGAACGCGACACCCCACACGAGCAAGATCGCCCCAGCTATGGCACCAGCCTCGCCCGGCGTGAGCTGAAGCGGCGGCAGCGATAACTCATGCACCACCGTCACCGTGCAGGCCTGCGTGGCGCAATTGATGACGGTAGGCTCTGCCATTACGCGAGACCCTTCAGACGGCGAATACGACGCTCGGCCATGGCGCGAACACGCTCAGCATGTCGCAACTGGTCTTCCAGGCTTTGCGGGCGCACAGTGATCCGACGGTGCGCCCAGGCGAGGAAGCCAGCCAGCGTCCAGACAACGGCGTAGCCGAGAGCGCCAAGGCCGATGGCCGCAATCACCAGTTGCCGGAAGATGACTTCCAACTGCTCAGGCGTGACCTCAGTGACGAGCATCACGACGCCGCCGGTGCCGCCGCCTGGCGCTTCGTTGCGTAGGGCGCAAGGCCGGTGAGGACGGCCTCGATACGCCGCGTGCGGAGATCAGCCTTGAGCGCAAACGTGCCGGTGTACGTGCCGGGATTCACGCCCTTTTCGCGCAGCTCTTTCGGGATCGGCAGGACACCGACCTGGCTGGGCGTGCCGTCGTCGTTGAGCAGGATGCACTCGCTGTCCTGCATTTCCCACGCGCGGCCGTCCTTCGAACCGGTGCGTTTCTCGTTCACTTTGATGATCTGGATGATTGCTTGCATTTGGGTAGCTCCGGGTTATCAGCGGTCAACATGAGCGCTGTCCGAAAGGGCGGCTCGCGCCCCTTGAGACAGCGTTAATCGGCCTCGTCGGACTCCTCGTCGTCGCCGTCGTCGTCATCACCGTCGCCGTCTTCAACCGCCCACATTTCCTCGTAATCAGCATGCTTTGCGGCATCGCTGTCGAGCTCATCCATGCTGGCAACGCTGCCCGAGCCACAGTCCGGACAAGTGACGTGATCGGGATCGCGATCAAAGGGATCGAAGACCACGCCGCAGTCCTGGCAGAACCAGTCCGAAAACTCATCGATGTCGGTGCTCATGAGAAGACCTTTGCGAGAAGGGAGACGAGGGCCACAGCGGCGATAGCGCCGAGACGCCAGCCGAAGCCGCGGACGATGGTTCGCCAGAGGTTCATGCGACACCTAACGCGACCACGACCGCGCCAAGGAAGAAGCACCCGGCAACAGCGATGACTGGGGCGCGTGCAATGCCAGGCGGAAACAGACCGGCGAGGCAAAGCACACAGACGCCGGTGAGGGCAAAGCCGAGTGCCTGACTCATGCGGTACTCCCCACGCCGGGGAGCGGCTCATACCGGGCCGCATACGCCAAAGGCGACACGAACAGGTCGCGCGTCTTCACGTCGGCGACCGTCGGCCTGGCGCCCCAAGCCGCGTACGTATCGCAGACACCGCCCTGCCGAACCTCAAACCCGTGCTGCCGACACGACCAGTACGTCGCGAGCCCGAGACCGTATTCCTCGCTAGCCTGCAGGTGACGGCAAGTCCGACACGAAGCACGCTTTTGCGGCTCAACGTAGCCAGCTTCCCCATGCCGGGGAATTAGCCTCACGCTGCACCTCGCGGCGGTTGAACACGGCCAAGCGTGCGATTGACAACGAGGCGCGTGGTGCGCTCGAACGTGTCAGCGCCGCTGATCCAGTGGACGGAGGCCGACCCCTTGGCGACGGAGAGAACACGTCCCACGGAAGCGCCGAGGCGCACCGTGTGGCCACTACGGACCACCATGCCGGATTGATCGCGGTTCGATGTCATTGCACGCACCCGAAGTGCAGCAAGACCCCGGCGTCACGGCAAAGCTCAACGTCTTCGCGATACTCACGATCCAATGCGCAATAGGCCGACCAAAGGTCATCAGGGCAGTCGAAAACGGCAGACCGCTTCCGTGCCGCAGTGCAGCGCTTATCCATCGAGGCCACATAACCAGCGCGACGTTGAGCACGTTGCACGCAGCGGACGCGCCAGTCAGAGAGGGTGGCCACCCCCCGGCCGGGCTCTCCGGGTGAGCTACCACGCGGGTCGCCGTTTGCACCGGGGGGGAGGCCGTGAGACTGTGAAGATTGCATGGGTAGCTCCATGAGAGTGATAGAGTTAATCCGTGACAGTTAACAGTAATCCGTCACGGATTAACACCCACTGTAACCCATGGAGGATTACTTATGCAAGCGAAAGAAGCGCCTACGCCAGACTACGCCCGCATCAAACGCCTAGTGGAAGCTGCAGCGGACAAGCAAGGCGGCCTTACACAGCTAGCCCAAGTTCTCGGCGTCACCGTCCAACTAGTGAGCAACTGGAAGCAAGGCGTGAAGACACCATCGCCTGAAGCACAGGCAGAACTCGCGCACTTCGCTGGGCAGAACGCCCTAGTCGCACCGCTTATGGCCATGATCGAGAAATCAACCGGACCGAGAAAGCAGCACCTGCAGGTGATCTACCGCGACTGGATGCGGACGCAAGGGCGCGCAATGGAGACCATCGGAAAACTCTAATGATCTAATCTCCGGCGATGAAGTCGAAATTCCGCCATGTCGCCCTGATCGGCAAGTACCACGCCGCACCTGCCAGCGGGCAGGCCGCTTCTTCGCGCCGGGTGCTGCAGGACATCATCGACTTCCTGCACGGCAAGGGCTGCGATGTCTCGCTGGAACAGGACACGGCTGCCAATTCGGGGCTGACCGGGCACCCGGCGCTCGACGTCGTGGCCATCGGTGCGCACTGCGACCTCGGTCTGGTGGTGGGCGGCGACGGCACGATGCTGGGTATCGGCCGGCAGCTCGCGCCCTTCGGTGTTCCTCTCATCGGCATCAACCAGGGCCGCCTGGGCTTCGTGACCGACATTCCGCTGGACAGCTATCGCGCCACGCTCGAACCCATGCTGGCTGGCGATTACGAGGAAGACCTGCGCAGCCTGATGCATGCGCGCGTGATCCGCGAAGGCGAATGCGTCTTCGAGGCGCGGGCAATGAACGACGTGGTGGTCAATCGCGGCGCCACCTCGGGGATGGTCGAACTGCGCGTCGAGGTGGATGGACACTTCGTGGCCAACCAGCGCGCCGACGGCCTGATCGTCGCCACGCCCACCGGCTCTAGTGCATACGCCCTCTCGGCCGGTGGGCCGATGCTGCATCCGTCGATTCCGGGATGGGTGCTGGTGCCGATTGCGCCGCACACGCTGTCCAACCGCCCCATCGTGCTGTCCGATGCCGCCGAGATCGTGATCGAGGTGGTGGCCGGCCGCGATGCCAGCGCCAATTTCGACATGCAGTCGCTCGCGTCGCTCCTGCACGGCGACCGCATCTCGGTGTGCCGCTCGCAACACCGGGTCAAATTCCTCCATCCCCGCGGCTGGAGCTATTTCGACACGCTGCGCAAGAAACTGCACTGGAACGAGGGAGCGTACTGACGCCATGGCCCTTCGACGCATCACCCTGCGCGATTTCGTGATCGTGCGCGAACTCGAGCTCGATCTGGAGGCCGGCTTCACGGTGCTCACGGGAGAAACCGGTGCTGGCAAGTCCATCCTGATCGACGCGCTGCAACTGGTGCTCGGCAGCCGCGCCGATGCGGGCGTCGTGCGTGAAGGTGCGGCCCGCACCGAGATCAGCGCCGAGTTCGATACACCCGCACCGCTCGGCAGTTGGCTGGCAGACGCCGGATTCGACAGCAGTGACGCCTTGCTGCTGCGCCGCACGATCGACGCGCAAGGCAAGAGCCGTGCCTGGATCAATGGCAGCCCGGCCACGGCGACCCAGTTGCGCGAGCTCGGCGAATCCCTGCTCGACATTCATGGTCAACATGCGTGGCAGAGCCTGACCCGGCCCGACGCCGTACGCGCGCTGCTCGATGCCTACGCTGGCGTCGACGGCCACGCGCTGCAGGCACCGTGGCAGCAGTGGCGTGAGGCAACGAAGGCGGTCGCAGAAGCACGCAACGCACAGGAGTCGCTCCAACGCGAGCGTGATCGCCTGGCCTGGCAGATCGGCGAGCTCGACAAGCTGGCGCCCGGGGCCGACGAGTGGGCCGAGCTCAACGCCCTGCACACACGCCTGTCCAATGCACAGACGCTGCTCGATACCGCAACGTCGGCGCTCGCCGCGCTGGAAGACGAAGAGTCTGGCGGTGCGGTCGGCCTGCTCGCACGCGCGCGCGAGCAGCTCGGCGATCAGTCGCCGGTCGAGCCCGAATTCGCGTCCCTGGCTGAAGTGCTCTCCAGCAGTCTGGCGCAGGCCGAAGATGCCGCGCACAGCCTGCACGCTTACCTGCGGCGTACCGAGCTCGATCCGCAGCGGCTCGCCGAGCTTGACGAACGCGTGGGATCCTGGATGGCGCTGGCGCGCCGTTACCGCCGGCCGCCCGAGGAATTGCCCGCGCTGCTGGCCGGCTGGCGCGCCGAGCTCGGCCGGCTCGATGCAGCCACCGACCTCGACGCGCTCGAGCGCGCCGAAGCCGCTACCCGCCAGGCCTTCCTGAAGTCCGCACAGACCGTCTCCGACCAGCGCTCGCGCGCCGCGCCCCGACTGGCGGCTGCCATCACGCAGGCCATGCAGGGCCTGGGCATGACCGGCGGCCGCTTCGAGGTCAAGCTGCATCGGCTCGACGAACCTGCGCGCGACGGCCTCGAAGACGTCGAATTCCTCGCTGCCGGTCACGCCGGCAGCACGCCACGGCCCGTGGCCAAAGTAGCCTCTGGCGGCGAACTCTCGCGCATCGCGCTGGCCATCGCCGTCACCACAAGCGAGCTGGGCCCGGCGCAGACGCTGATCTTCGACGAGGTCGACGCCGGCGTGGGTGGCGCCGTTGCCGAGACGGTAGGCCGCCTGATGAAACAGCTGGGCCGTGACCGCCAGGTGTTGGCCGTCACGCACCTGCCGCAGGTGGCTGCCTGCGCTGACCACCACCTGCTGGTGTCCAAGCGCCCGGAAGACGGACGCACGCTGAGCGATGTCGCCGCCGTTGCAGGCGAGCAGCGCGTGGCCGAGATCGCCCGCATGCTAGCGGGCGAGAGGCTTTCGGGGACTTCGCTGGCGCATGCGCGTGAAATGCTGGGGACGCGGAACTGATCATGGACCGGCCCCGTCCTGCGCCTGCGCTGGGTACCGAACTCGTGCTGATCAGCGGCATGTCGGGCTCCGGCAAGTCGGTGGCCCTGCATGCGATGGAAGACGCCGGGTACTACTGCGTCGACAACCTGCCCCCTGAGCTGCTGAAACCTCTGATCGAGCTGGAGCAGGGGCAGCAGGCCCACCAGATCGCCATCGCAGTCGACGTACGCAGCGCCACTTCGCTGCCAATGCTCCCGCCGCTGCTGGCCAGCCTGCGTGCGCAAGGCGTGACTGTGCGGTCGCTGTTTCTCGACGCGACCACCGACACACTGGTACGACGCTATTCGGAGACCCGGCGTCTGCACCCGCTCTCCCGGCCGTCGCGGCGCATCGACGCCATGGAGCAGCAACGCGCGCTGGTCGATGCGATCGAACTCGAACGCGAACTGCTCGCCGACATCCGCGATCAGGCCCACGTGGTCGACACCAGCCTGATCCGATCGGCGCAGCTACAGAGCTACGTGAAGTCGCTGGTCTCGGCGCCTGCCAGTGCAATGACGCTGGTGTTCCAATCTTTCGCTTTCAAGCGTGGCATCCCGCTCGACGCCGACTACGTGTTCGACGTGCGCATGCTGCCCAATCCGCATTACGAGCCGGCGCTGCGGCCGCTCACCGGACGTGACAGGCCGGTGGCCGATTGGCTGCGTGGGCATGAATCGGTGGGCGAGATGTTCGGCCAGATCGAACGTTTTCTCGCTCACTGGCTGCCATCGCTGGCGGGCGATCACCGCAGCTACGTGACCGTCGCCATCGGCTGCACGGGCGGTCAACACCGCTCGGTATTCCTTGTGGAGCAGCTGGCGCGGGTCTTCGCCGGGCAGTGGGTGACGCTGCGCCGGCACCGCGAGCTCGACGGCATCGACGGTCGCTGACGCGGCGCGCCCGGCGCGCTTTCTTCCGCGTCAGTCAGGTGCCACGGTCGCCTGCAGCAGGCGCCGCACAGGCGCAGGCAAGCCCAATGCAGGCCATTGCTGCGCACTGACCCACGCGCCCTCGCCTCCAGGCTGCTGGCCCGCAGACATCTGCACGCGCACCGGATGCAGGTGCAGGTCGCGATGGGTGAGCACGTGCACGAATGCCGGAAAATCGATGGCGGATTCGCGCAGAGACGGCGGCACCGTGGCGTTCAGGTCTTCAACGTTATCGAAGGCAGGCAGCGAGTACAGGCCGGCCCACACGCCGCGCGCTGCGCGTTTGTGCAGCCAGACGGCGCCGTCTTCGCGCCAGGCCCACAGAAGCCACAGCGACACCGAACTGCGCCGCAGCGTGCGCGTGCGCACCGGGTAGTCCTGCACGCGTCCCTGCAGGCGCGCTACGCAATCGGATGCGACTGGACACACGAGGCACGATGGCGATCTGGACAGGCAGACCGTGGCTCCCAGATCCATGATGCCCTGCGTGTAGGACGGCATGTCGGCCGAACGCTCCGGCAACAGCCGGCTGGCGCCGTCCCACAGCTCACGCTCGTTGGCCGCTCGCGCCAGATCGGCCTCGAAGCCGAGCCAGCGCGTCAGCACCCGCTTGACGTTTCCGTCGAGTATGGCGACCCGCTCGCCGAAGCAGAACGAGGCGATGGCAGCTGCCGTCGAGCGACCGATTCCGGGCAGCGTCTGCAACTGGGCCGCCGTGGACGGGAAGTGACCCGCGAAGCGCTCAACCACGTCCTGCGCGCACCGGTGCAGGTTGCGCGCACGGCTGTAATACCCCAGGCCGCTCCACAGGCCCAGCACGTCGTCCTGGTCGGCCGCCGCCAGCGCCTTCACGTCGGGGAAGCGTGCCAGGAAGCGGTCGAAGTATTCCAGCACCGTCGCAACCTGGGTCTGCTGCAGCATGATCTCGGACAGCCACACGCGATATGGATCGCGCGTGTTCTGCCACGGCAGGTGGTTGCGGCCATGGCTGCGTTGCCAACGCACGAGCCGCGTGGCGAAACTCTCTCCGGCAGTGGTCATGCCGCGGCGGGCACCGCGTGCGCGGCCGGCGGTGCGACAAGATGCGACGTCAGCTCGACCAGGCGCTCCTCGATGTCGTCGATCTGCTTCTTGTGCAGGTCGATCTCGCCCAGGCGCTCGTCAAGGCCGCTGGCCGCCTGCTGGATGCGTTCGATGGCCTCGAGCCTGCGCGTGAAGTTTCGGCGGCGCTCGCGCAACTGGGCATCGAGCTGGGCCGCGGCGCTCTTGCTCCACAGTTCGATGTCGCCCTGCACGCTGTCGTACAGCACACGCAGGCGAGTGAAGAGAGCGCGCACCAGCCGATCGGAGAACTCGGGCTGGGCCAGCCGCAGGATGTTGCCGACACCCAGATAGCGCAGGTGGCTCTGCTCGATGTCGCGTAACTCCTGCTGCACTTGTGCCATGTCTGGCTCGGTGGGCACTTGCAGGGAGAAGCTGTACTCGGCGTTGAGCTGGCGGAACATCGCCACCAGCATCGACTGGATTTCCGAAGTGAGCCGCGCCACGCGGTCCAGGCTCTCGCCCAGCTTGCCGAAGGCGTCGTCATAGGCACGTCGCACACCGAGCTTGATGCCGGGCTGGCGCAGCGCATGGTTCAGTTCCTCGAGCAGTTTTCTGAGCGTGGACGAGTCGAGAAGATCGAACACCTCGCGCAGCAGCTTGAGATGCACGGCGCGCACGGCCTGGATCTTGGCGCCGCTCACTTCGAACTCCACCTGCTCCTGCTCGATGCGCGCGCGCATGTGGCGGATCACCGACACGTTCTTGCCGCGCAGTCCCCCGAGCTCCATCACCTGCTCGGCCAGATCGCGGCGCCGGATGTTGAGGATGCGCGCCGCTTCGGTTCTGAGCTCGGCGATGCCGTCGTCCACCGCCAGCCGCAGGATCGCTTCGCGGCGACCCATCATGTCCTCACCCAGCGCGTGCTCGAGCGCGGGCAGGTTGCTGGCGTTGAGCAGCGGCTTGTCGCGCGAAATCTTGGCCAGCAGGCCTTTCTGCGCCGACACGGGCAACACGCGCGCGGGCGGCAGACCCAGCATGGTGGCCGTACCTTCGCGCTGGCGCCCGATCTGCGCAGCCACTTCGTCGGTGGTGCTCAGTTCATCCCAGAGGGTGTCGATCTTGTTGAGCACGACCATGCGGGCCTCGCTGCGGCCCGTCTCCGTGATGAGGTGCTCGCGCCAGATCGCCATGTCGGATTTGGTCACGCCCGTGTCGGCTGCCAGGATGAAGACGACAGCATGCGCCTGCGGGATCAGGCTCACCGTCAGCTCGGGCTCGGCACCGATGGCGTTGAGTCCCGGCGTGTCGAGGATGACCAGCCCCTGCTTGAGCAGCGGGTGCGCGATGTTGATGAGGGCGTGCCGCCAGCGCGGCACCTCCACCAGGCCATCCTCGCCGATCATGGGATTGTCTTCAGGCGTTTCATCGCTCCAGAAGCCCAGCGCGGCGGCCTGCTCGCGCGTCACGCGCTGTACTTCGGCCACCTTCTGCATGGCGCTGGCCAGCTGCGAGGCATCGCTGGTGTCCAGGTCGACCTGGGTCCAGCCGCCAGCGGCCTCCCTCCAATCGAGCAGCGTGCGCGATTCAAGGCGCGTTTCGATGGGTAGCAGGCGCAGGCTGGGTTTGAGCGCGGCGTCATACCCCAGTTCGGTGGGACACATGGTGGTGCGGCCCGCGCTGGCCGGCATGATGCGGCGCCCATAACCTGCGAAGAACAGCGCGTTGATCAATTCCGACTTGCCGCGCGAGAACTCGGCCACGAACGCGACCATGATCTTGTCCGAACGCACCTGCGCTTCGAGGCGCCGCAAGCGCTCCTGCACGGCGGCGTCCAGCAGTTCGTGTTCGCTCATCCATTCGGAGAGCAGTTGCAGGCGCAGCGCGAACTGACGCCGCCATGCGCCGTGCTGGTCGAATTGCTGATGGAACGAAGGGGGCACGGCGTCAGCGCGCGGGGCGCCATGAAGTTTGTTAACAAAATATAGCATCGACGACGCCGGGCGCAGCTCGCGCCCTGCTCACCATGACCCGTCAGCCCGTCAGGGCTTCTGGCACACAGGGCAGTAGTAGGTGGAGCGCTGCCCCTGGCGCAGCAGGCGGATGGGTGTGGCGCAGGTGCGGCACGGCTCGCCGGCGCGGTCGTACACCATGGCTTCGAGCTGAAAGTAGCCACTCTCGCCGTGGGCATTGGAAAAATCGCGCAGCGTGCTGCCGCCGCGCGATACGGCGCGGGCCAGTACGTCGCGGATCGCCTCACGCAACCGGTCGGCACGCGGACGGGTCAGGCGCCACGCCGCCGTGGTCGGCCGGATGCCCGCAAGGAAGAGCGCCTCGGACGCGTAGATGTTGCCCACGCCCACCACGACATCGCCCGACAGCAGCACCTGTTTGATCGCCGTGCGACGCAACTTCAGCGCGGCATGGAAAGCCTTGGCATCGAAGGTTTCGCCCAGCGGCTCGACGCCCAGCGCGCCGAGTAGCTTGACCGCCACCGGATCGTTCTCGCCATGAGCGTGGACCACTGCGCCGAAGCGGCGCGGGTCGTTGAGCCGCAGGACACCGCGCGTCGTCACCAGATCGAAGTGGTCGTGCACACCGGGCGGCCCCACGCGCGCCGAGAATCCAAGGCTGCCCGACATGCCCAGGTGCAGCAGAAGCATGCCGCGGTCGAGGTCGATCAGCAGGTACTTGCCGCGCCGGCGCACCGACAGCACGCGCCGCCCGACCAGCGCCTGGGGATCGAGGCCCAGCGGCCAGCGCAGTGGCTTGCCCAGTTCGGCGCCGAGGATTTCAGAATCCTGGATGCGATCGGCAAAACTCAGACGTGTGACTTCGACTTCGGGCAGTTCCGGCATGACCAGTTGGGTTAACGCTGCTCGATTATTATGGTTCGATGAAGCGCTCCCTCCGCCTCGCTGCAGTCGCGCTCGCTGTGGCGCATGCCATGACCCTGCCATCCGCCCAGGCGCAGACGGCAGCCCGCCCTGCCGCCGCCGAGCCCCCCACCCCGCCGCAGTCGGCGCTCGATGCGGACCTGTTCTACCGCCTGCTGCTGGGCGAGATCTCCGCCCGTTCCGGCGAGGCAAACGAAGCTTTCGCCCTGATCCTCGATTCCGCCCGCACCACCGGCGACCCCCGGCTCTACGAGCGCGCCATTGCGCTGGCGCTGCAGGCTCGCGATGGCGACTCGGCACTCATCGCCGCCCGGGCGTGGCGCGCGGCCGACCCGCAGTCGCGCGACGCCAATCGCTATGTGCTGCAGATCCTGCTGGCGCTCAATCGTGTGGCAGATACGGTCGAACCCTTGCGCAACGAGCTGGCAGCCGTGCCAGCACCCGAACGTCCATTCGCCATCGCGTCCGTACCGCGCTACTACGCCCGCGTGAGCGATCGCCGGCTGGCTGCCCGCGTGGTTGAACAGGCGCTGGTGGACGAATTGCGCGTGCCGGCCACGGCGCCCACGGCCTGGACCACCGTTGGCCGCATGCGCATGGCTGCAGGGGATCTTCCCGGCGCACTCGAAGCTGCCCGCCGTGGTCAGGCTGGCGACCCGTCAGCCGAAGGCCCGGCCTTGCTGGCCCTCGAAATGCTCGACCCCAAGGTGCCCGAGGCAGACGCGCTGATCCAGCGCTATCTCTCCACCGACAAGCCGCTGCCCGAGCTGCGCCTGGGCTATGCCCGCGCGCTGATCGATCTTCAACGCTACGCCGAGGCCACGACGCAGTTGCAGGCCGCCACGGCCGACAAGCCCGACCTGGCGGAAGCCTGGCTCATTCTGGGTACCCTGCAGGCCCAGGACAACAAGGCCGATGCCGGCGAGGCCGCGTTGCAGCGATATCTCGCGCTGGCACCGCAACAAGTCAATGCCGACGAGCGGCGCCGCGGCCAGGCCCAGGCCTACCTGGTGCTGTCGCAGATCGCCGAAAAACGCGGCGACCTTGCAGGCGCCGAAACCTGGCTGGCCCGAATCGAGAATGCGCAGGACCTCATCGGCCTGCGCGCACGCCGTGCGTCCATCCTGGCGCGACAGGGCAGGCTCGAAGAGGCGCGGGCGCTGATCCGCAGCCTGCCCGCGCGCAACGCGGCCGAAGCCAAGCTGCGACTGAGCGCCGAGGTGCAATTGCTGCGCGATGCGAAGCAGTACCAGGCCGCCTACGACCTGCTGGCCGACGCCTTGAGCCGCACGCCCGACGACACCGACCTCCTCTACGACCAGGCCATGCTGGCCGAGAAGCTCGACAGCCTGAGCGAGATGGAGCGGCTTCTGCGCCGTGTGCTCGACCTCAAGCCCGACGCCCACCATGCCTACAACGCGCTCGGCTACTCGCTCGCCGATCGCAACGTGCGGCTGGACGAAGCGCGCGCCTTCATTAACAAGGCTCTGGAGTTCGCGCCAAACGACCCATTCATCTCGGACAGTCTGGGCTGGGTCGAGTTCCGCGCCGGCAACCGAACGGAAGCGGCCCGCATTCTGGAGCGGGCTTACCGCGCCCGGCCCGATGCGGAGATCGCGGCGCACTTGGGCGAAGTGCTCTGGACGCTGGGCCAGCGCGAGCGCGCCATGACCATCTGGCGCGAAGGCCTGGGCCTGGCCGCCGACAACGAGACACTGCAGGAAACGCTGCGCCGCCTGCGGGTGCGGCCATGACCCGCCCGGCAGCCTTCCCGTCGCGCCGACTGGCTGTGTCGCTGCCGCTCGCGGGCGCCGTGCTCTGGCTGGCTGGCTGCGCAGCACCGCGGACCGCCGTCCCTCGGGCAGGCGCGGCGCCCGACAACTGGAGCGGTCGCATGGCGCTGCGCGTCGATTCGAACCCGCCGCAATCGCTCTCGGCGGCGTTCGACCTCAAAGGCACGCCCGATGCGGGTGAACTCTCGCTGGCCACTCCGCTGGGCAGCATCCTGGCGCGCCTGACCTGGGGCCCCGAGGGCGCCACACTGCACAGCGGCAACGAGACGCGCCGCTACGCCTCCGTGGATGAACTGCTCGCCAGTGTGACCGGCACGCCTGTCCCCGTGACGGCGCTGTTCGAGTGGCTCTCGGGCCGCCCCGCCGCCGCCCAGGGATGGCAGGCCGACCTGTCCTCCTATGCCGAAGGTCGCCTGAACGCGCGCCGCGAGTCGCCGGCGCCCGCGGCCGACCTGCGGCTGATCTTCGAAAACGCTCCCTGAGCGAGAATCGGCGGGCCCCACAGCCTCGCCATGACATCGCTGACCGACGTTCCTGCTCCCGCCAAGCTCAACCTGTTCCTGCACGTCACGGGTCGGCGGCCCGATGGCTACCACTTGCTTCAGTCGGTTTTCATGCTGGTGGACTGGTGCGACACGCTGCATTTCGAGCTGCGCCGGGATGGTGGGATTTCTCGCGAAGATCTGAGCATCGAGTTGCCCGACGACGACCTGGTGGTCCGCTCGGCGCGTGCACTGCAGCAGCGCACCGGCACCACGCTCGGTGCCCACATCGCGGTGGAGAAGAAGATTCCCGCTCAGGCCGGCATGGGGGGTGGATCGTCCGATGCCGCGTCGTGCCTGCTGGCGCTCAACCGGCTGTGGGGGCTGGGGTTGCCGGCCAGCACGCTGGCCGACATCGGCCTTTCGCTCGGCGCAGATGTGCCGTTCTTCCTGTCGGGCGGCGCGGCCTGGGTGGAAGGCATCGGCGAGCAGATCACGCCCATCGATGTACCCGCCGCCAGGTTCTGTGTCCTCAAACCCACTGAGGGACTGGAGACCGCAAAGATTTTTGCGTCACCCCTTCTCAAACGCAATTCAGAAACTGCTACAATCTCAGGCTTTGCTGCAAACCCGTTCGGCTTCGGCCACAACGACCTGCAGCCAGTGGCCGAGCAACTCTGCCCTGCGATTTCCGAGGCCCTGGCCTGGTTGTCGCAGCAGGGGTTGGACGGCAGGATGACTGGCTCTGGAAGTGCGGTGTTCGCGGTCCTGCCCTCGGGCGTCCCGGCGCCGGCATTCTTGCCGTCACCGCCCTGGCAGGCACGCATCTGCAGCAATCTGGAGGCCCATCCCCTCAAAGGGTGGGCATCCTAGCGACATTCATCGGTGGGTGGCATCGGCCATCCTCCCGTGTAGGGGAGTCGCCAAGTTGGTTAAGGCACCGGATTTTGATTCCGGCATTCGAGGGTTCGAGTCCTTCCTCCCCTGCCAAATACGCTCGACGTTCAGGCACACAACACTTCGCCGGGAAGCTCCATGCAGCCGCTCCACCCCGATTTCATGGTCTTCACGGGCAATGCCAATCCTGGCATGGCTGCCGAGATTGCTCAGCACCTGGGCATCTCCCTGGGCAACGCGCATGTGGGCCGTTTCTCCGACGGCGAAGTCACGGTCGAGATCAACCAGAATGTTCGGGCCCGCGACGTGTTCGTGGTGCAGTCCACCTGCGCGCCGACCAACGAGAACCTGATGGAGCTGCTCATCATGGTTGATGCGCTCAAGCGCTCGTCGGCCGATCGCATCTCCGCCGTCATCCCCTATTTCGGCTATGCCCGCCAGGACCGCCGCCCGCGCTCGACGCGCGTGCCGATCTCGGCCAAGGTCGTCGCCAACCTGCTGCAGACCGTGGGCGTGGCACGCGTTCTGACCATGGACCTGCACGCCGACCAGATCCAGGGCTTCTTCGACATCCCGGTCGACAACATCTACGCCTCGCCGGTGCTGCTGGGCGATCTGCGCCAGAAGAACTACGAAGACCTGATCGTGGTTTCGCCCGACGTGGGTGGCGTGGTGCGCGCGCGCGCGCTGGCCAAGCAGCTGGGCTGCGACCTGGCCATCATCGACAAGCGCCGCCCCAAGGCCAACGTCTCCGAAGTCATGCACGTGATCGGCGACATCGAGGGCCGCAACTGCGTGATCATGGACGACATGATCGACACGGCCGGCACGCTCGTGAAGGCGGCCGAGGTGCTCAAGGAGCGTGGCGCCAAGAAGGTCTACGCCTACTGCACGCACGCCATCTTTTCCGGCCCGGCCATCGAGCGCATCGCCCAGGGTGCGGCGCTCGATGAAGTCGTCGTGACCAACACCATTCCGCTGTCGGATGCCGCCCAGGGCTGCACCAAGATCCGTCAGCTCACCGTCGCCCCGTTGATCGCCGAAACGATCCAGCGAATTGCCAAGGGCGAATCGGTGATGAGTTTGTTTTCGGATCAGGTCAACCTGTTCTGAGGCAAGAAGCAGGCGCCCATGCCGGGCGCCTTTTTTTGAACCGGAGCCCAGCTGGTCGCGGCGGGCTTCTACTGGAGTTTGAACATGAATTTCGTCGCTTTTGAGCGCGCAAAGCAGGGCACGGGTGCGAGCCGCCGTCTCCGCTATTCGGGCAAGACCCCCGGCATCGTCTACGGTGGCGAGGGCAAGGAGCCGCAACTGATCGAGATCGATCACAACGCGCTGTGGCACGCCCTCAAGAAGGAAGCCTTCCACTCGTCCATCCTCGAGATGGAACTGGCCGGCGCCACCTCCAAAGTCCTGCTGCGCGACGTCCAGTACCACCCGTACAAGCCGCTGGTCCTGCATGTGGACTTCCAGCGCGTGGACGCCCGGACTCGTCTGACGGCCAAGGTGCCCGTGCACTACAGCGGCCAGGAAGAATCGCCCGCCGTGAAGCTGGAAGCCCAGCTGGTGAACATCATCGTTACCGAACTGGAAATCTCCTGCCTGCCCGGCGACCTGCCCGAGTTCATCTCGGTCGATCTGTCCGAGCTGAAGAAGGGCGCATCGCTGCACCTCAAGGACATCAAGCTGCCCAAGGGCGTGAAGGCCGTGACCCACGGCCAGAACAACCCGGTGCTGGTGTCTGTGGTGGCTGCTGCCGCAGAAGAAGCTGCCGATCCCGCTGCCACCGCTGCAGCGGCCGCGCCCGCTGCTCCGGCCGCCAAGGGCAAGAAGTAAGCACCGCTCGCTTCCTGACGACGGCCCGCCTTGCGCGGGCCGTTTTCTTTTGTGTCCGCGCACCACCGGTGTCCGGGGCCTGCCGCGATAATCCCGCGATGATCAAGTTGTTCGTCGGCCTGGGCAATCCGGGCACTGAGTACGAGGCCACGCGCCACAACGCCGGCTTCTGGTGGATCGATGCCCTCGCGCGCCAGCTGAAAGTGAATCTCGTGTCCGATCGCAGCTACCACGGGCAGGTCGCGCGCACCAGCGCCCATGGGCAGACGATCTGGCTGCTCGAGCCCCAGACTTTCATGAACGTCTCGGGCAAGTCGGTCGCGGCACTGTCCCGCTTCTTCAAGATCAAGCCCGAAGAAATCCTCGTGGTGCACGACGAGCTCGATGTCGTGCCTGGCGAGGCCAAGCTCAAGTTCGGTGGCAGCCACGCCGGCCACAACGGCCTGCGCGACATCCACGCGCAATTGGGCACGGGCGACTACTGGCGTCTGCGCCTGGGCATCGGCCATCCTGGCGTCAAATCCGAAGTGGTGCACTGGGTGCTGCGCAAGCCGGCACCCGATCAGCGCGATGCCATCGAAGTCTGCATCGACCGGACGCTCAAGGCCGTTCCCGAACTCATCGGCGGCGACATGACGCGTGCCACGCAGATGGTGCACACCAGCAAGCCGCCGCGCCCCAAGCCGCCGCGCCAACCCGCGCCCGACACGGCCGCAGCGCCCGCCTCCGGGCAGGCCGGAGTCACGCCGTGAAATCCGTCCGCCCCGGACACCTGTCGCTGGCTGTTGCGCTCGCAATCGGCGCGATGGCCTGTCTGCCGGCCTCGGCTCAGCAGGCGGTGTACCGGTGTGCCGACAACACCTACAGCCACATGGCGTGCGCCGGCGGCAGCGTGGTGCCCAGCGGCGATCCGCGTTCGTCCGAACAGAAGTCTGCTGCCGATGAAGTCAATCGCCGCTCGGGCCACGCGGCGGACGCGCTCGAACGCGAGCGACTGCGTGACGAGCGCGAGGCCAGGCAGCGCCGCGCCGCCGTTGCGCCCACTGCGCAAAGCCTGGCTTCACGCCCGCCGAACGCGGCCCGCCATGGAACCCCGAACGCCACGCGCAAGAAATCCAAAGCCGCGGCCATGGACAACGGCCTCTACACCGTGACTGACGGCCAGCGCGCGCCGCAGAAAAAGAAAAGGAAGAAAAGCTGAAACCGCCGATCAGCCTGCTACCTGGCCGCACGACTGGGAGCGCGATGGTCGGACCGGACCCGGTTGCTGCAGGCGGTGGTACTTCTGCCAGAGCGTCTCGCGGTCCTCGGTCTGCGACGGATTGACAGGAATACAGGCCACGGGGCACACCTGCACGCACTGGGGTTCGTCGAAATGGCCCACGCACTCGGTGCACTTGTGCGGATCGATCTCGTAGATCTGCGGACCCAGGAAGATCGCCTGATTCGGGCACTCGGGCTCACACACATCGCAGTTGATGCATTCGTCGGTGATCATGAGTGCCATGCGCGGATTATCGCCGTCGTCGCCGGGCGGCGCTTTTGCCGTTATGCTGATGCCACGGCAGCCAGAGGGGTCACCCCGCGCGGCCCGGCAGTACCCCCCGCGAATGACGCCTGACGGATGAGCCTGTTTCTTCTCAAGCGCCTGTTGACCCTGATCGCCACATTGGCCGCAGCCTCGGTCGTGGTGTTCCTCGTCCTGGAAATCCTGCCCGGCAATGCCGCGCAGATGCTCATGGGTCCCGATGCCTCGCCCGACGCGGTGCAGGCGCTGACCGTCAAGCTCGGGCTCGACCAGCCGGCCTGGAACCGCTATTGGGACTGGATCGCAGGCCTGCTGCAGGGCGACATGGGCACCAGTTACGCCTATGGCACGCCCGTCAGCGAGCTGGTGCTCGAGCGTCTCGCCGTCACCGTGCCGCTGGCCGTGATGGCCATGCTGCTCACCGCGCTGATCGCGCTCACCGCCGGCATCTACGCCGCCTCCCGCCACAACAAGGCCGGCGACGTGGGCGTGATGGCGCTCACGCAGTTGGGCATCGCCGTGCCGAACTTCTGGTTCGCGATCCTGCTCATCCTGCTGTTTTCGGTCTACCTGCAGTGGTTCTCGGCCGGCGGCTTCCCGGGCTGGGAAGATGGCCCGTGGGAAGCGCTGAAGGCCCTCATGCTGCCGGCCCTCGCACTGGCCGTCGTGCAGTCGGCCATCCTCGCGCGGATCACGCGGTCGGCCGTGCTCGACCTGCTGCGCGAGGATTTCGTGCGCACCGCGCGCGCAAAGGGCGTTTCGCGGCGTGCCGCGCTCTGGGGCCACGTGCTGCGCAACGCGATGATCCCGGTGCTCACGGTGATGGGCCTGCAGTTCGCCGAGCTGCTGGCCGGTACCATCGTGGTCGAGAACGTGTTTTACCTGCCGGGCCTGGGCCGGCTCATCTTCCAGTCCATCGCCAACCGCGACGTGATTGTGGTGCGCAACTGCGTGATGCTGCTGGCGGCGATGGTGGTCATCGTCAATTTCGTGGTCGACGTGCTCTATGCCGTGATCGATCCGCGCGTGAAGGCCAGCGACATATGAACGAGCCGACGCCCGCTTCGCTCACGGTCCCGGCCGCATCGCTGCCGACGGGCAGCGATGCACTGGCGGTGGCGGGGCCGGCGCCGTCGTTCCTGCGTCGCGCCACACGCCATCCCAGCTTCGTGATCGGCGCGGTGCTCACGGCCCTGTTGCTGGCCGCGGCAGCGCTGTCGCTGGTGTGGACGCCCTGGTCACCGTACGAAGTCCGCATGGACGTGGCATTGCAGGCGCCGAGCCTGCAGCACTGGCTGGGCACCGATGCCTTCGGGCGCGACGTGGTCTCGCTGCTGCTGGTGGGCGCGCGCGCATCCATCCTGGTGGGCCTGATCGCCGTGGGCATCGGCCTCGTCATCGGGACCGCGCTGGGCCTGCTCGCCTCGGCGCGGCGCGGCTGGGTCGAGGAAGGCATCATGCGGCTGTCGGACTTCACGTTCGCCTTTCCTGCCATCCTCTCGGCCATCATGCTCACCGCCGTGTTCGGCCCTGGGCTGGTCAACGCCATCATCGCGATCGGCATCTACAACATCCCCACCTTCGCGCGCATCACGCGCGCATCGGCCAACGCCGTGTGGTCGCGCGAGTTCGTGCTGGCCGCGCGCGCCTGCGGCAAAGGACCGTGGAGCATCACGCTGGAGCACGTGCTGCCCAACATCGTCTCGGTGCTGGTGGTGCAGGCCACTATCCGCTTCGCCATCGCTATCCTGGCCGAGGCCGCGCTGTCGTACCTGGGCCTGGGCACGCAGCCGCCCCAGCCGTCGTGGGGGCGCATGCTGGCCGAGGCGCAGTCGCTGATGTTCCAGGCGCCGTTCCTGGCCGTGTTCCCGGGCGTAGCCATCGTGTTGGCCGTGCTCGGCCTCAACCTGCTGGGCGATGGCCTGCGCGATCTGCTCGATCCGCGGCTGGCCCGCAAGCGCTGACCGGAGGCCGACATGCCGCTGCTGGACATCGACGACCTCGGCATCCGCCTGCAGACCCCGCGCGGCGCGGCCGACGCCGTGCGCGGCGTGAGTTTCTCGCTCGAACGTGGCCAGACGCTGGGCCTGATCGGCGAATCGGGCTGCGGCAAGTCGATCACCGCCATGGCCATCATGGGATTGCTTCCCGAGAACGCCCAGGTGCGCGGCAGCATCCGCTTCGACGGGCAGGAGCTCGTGGGCCTGCCCGAGCGCCGCATGGACCGCGTGCGCGGCAACCGCGTCGCGATGATCTTCCAGGAGCCGATGACGGCACTCAACCCGGTGCACACCATCGGCCGCCAGGTGGCCGAGCCCCTGCGCCTGCACCGGGGACTGTCGGCGCGCGCGGCGCGCGACGAGGCGATCGGGTTGCTGGATCGCGTGGGCATCCCGCAGGCGGCCCAGCGCATCGATGCATACCCGCATCAATTCTCGGGCGGCCAGCGCCAACGCATCACCATCGCCATGGCGCTGGCCTGCGGCCCTGAACTGCTGATCGCCGACGAGCCGACGACCGCGCTCGACGTGACCATCCAGAAGCAGATCCTCGACCTCATCGGCGAGTTGGTGGCTGAGCGCGGCATGGCGCTTGTCCTGATCTCACATGACCTGGGTCTGATCGCGCAGAACGTCTCGCGCATGCTGGTGATGTACGGTGGCCGCGTCGTCGAGGCCGGCAGTACGGCCAGCGTGTTCTCCGGCATGCGTCACCCCTACACGCGCGGCCTGTTCGCGGCCCGGCCCCGGCTCGACCAGCCACGCGGCCAGCGTTTGGCGACGATCGGCGGCACCGTCCCCGAACTGGTCGACCTGCCCGCCGGCTGCACTTTCGCGGGCCGCTGCGCTTTCACCGAGCCCGCCTGCCACGTCACCGTCCCGGTGGCCGAGCCCGTCGGTCCCGACCACGCGGCGCGCTGCCTGCGCCTGGCCGCCGTGGCGCAGGCCGTGAGCGAGGGTCGTTACGCATGAGCACGGTCTCGACGCCGCTGCTGCGTGTGACGGGCCTCACGCGCGACTACCGCCTGCCGCGCGAGAAGCTGCTGCAGCCCGCGCCCGTCGTGCATGCGCTGGCCGGCGTGAGCTTCGAGATCCATGCCGGCCGCAGCCTTGGGGTGGTAGGCGAATCGGGCTCGGGCAAGTCGACGCTGGCACGCCTGGTGATGGCGCTGGACACGCCCACGTCCGGCACCGTGGCGCTGGATGGCCACGATCTGCACACCCTTGCGCCAGCCGCTTTGCGCCGCGCGCGCCGCGATTTCCAGATGGTGTTCCAGGATCCGTACGGCTCGCTCGATCCGCGGCAGAAGGTGGCTCGCATCGTCGCCGAGCCGCTGGCCGCGCAGGGCGAACCTCGCGCCGTGCAGCGGGAGCAGGCCGCCGACGTGCTGGCGGCGGTGGGCCTGCGCAGCACCGATCTCGACAAGTACCCCCACGAGTTCTCGGGCGGCCAGCGCCAGCGCATCGCCATCGCGCGCGCGCTGGTCACGAGGCCGCGTCTCATCGTGGCCGACGAGCCGGTGAGCGCGCTCGACGTATCGGTGCAGGCCCAGGTGCTCAACCTCATGCAGGACCTGCAGGAGCGCCATGGCGTCACCTACATGCTCATCAGCCATGACCTGGCCGTGGTCCATCACCTGTGCGACGACGTGGTGGTGCTGCACCACGGGCAGATCGTCGAGCAAGGCCCGCCCGGGCGGCTGTTCAGCGATGCGAAGCATCCCTACACGCGCACGTTGGTGCAGGCCATCCCGCGCATTGATCCGCCCGCGTCCACGGCGGCCATGGCCGGCACCGCGCCGGCCTGACCATGCGGTGCACCGGGCCTGCCTTCGCCGCGCCGGCTTGTCATGCCGCCCGCGCTTGCCCCATGATGCGGGCTGAGCGCCCCGGCCCCGCCGCCGCAGGCTTCGTTTTCCATCCAGCAGGAGAGTCGTTCCCATGTTGAACCGCCGTACCGTCCTCGCCTCGTCCGCCCTGGCCGCGGCCACCACGACGCTGTCGCCGCTGGCGCTGGCCCAGGCCCGCAAGAGCAACCTCGTGATCGGCATGACACTGGAGCCCACCGGGCTGGACCCGACGGCCAGCGCCGCCGCCTCGATCGGCGAGGTCACGCTCTACAGCATCTACGAGACCCTCACCAAGATCAACGGCGACGGCAGTGTGACGCCACTGCTGGCGGAAAGCTGGGAAGTCTCTCCGGACCTCAAGACCTACACCTTCCGCCTGCGGCGCGGCGTCAAGTTCCAGAACGGAGAACCCTTCAACGCCAGCACCGTCAAGTACAGCTTCGAGCGCGCCGGCGGCGAGAAAAGCACGAACAAGGACAAGCGCACGTACGCCAACATCGGCGTGCAGGTGATCGACGACTACACCGTCGTGCTGCTCAACAAGGAAATCGATCCCGACCTGCCCTTCGTGCTCGGCCAGGCCACGGCCGTGATCGTCGAGCCCAAGAGCGCCGACACCAATGCCACCAAGCCGGTAGGCACCGGTCCGTACCGGCTTGACTCGTACAACAAGGGCTCGCAGCTCGTGCTGGCCAAGTGGGACGGCTACCGAGATCCTGCTGCGGCCAAGACACAGCGCTTCACCTTCCGCTTCATCTCCGATCCGGCCGCGCAGGCGGCATCGCTGCTGTCGGGTGACGTGGACATCTTCCCGCGCGCGGCCACGCGTATCGTGGCGCAGTTCCGCAACAACCCGCAGTTCCAGGTGATCCTGGCCGGCTCGCGCGCCAAGACCATCCTGGCCATCAACAGCGCACGCAAGCCTCTGAGCGACGTGCGCGTGCGCCGAGCCATCCTGTCGGCGATCGACCGCCGTGCGGTGATCGCGGGTGCGGCCGATGGCTTCGGCGCGCCCATCGGCAGCCACTACGTGCCCGGTGCGCCCGGCTACGTGGACACCACGGGCATCAACCCCTTCGACATCGAGAAGGGCAAGAAGCTGCTGGCCGATGCGGGTGTGAAAACGCCGCTGGAGCTGACGATGACGCTGCCGCCCGCACCCTACGCGCGCCAAGGCGGCGAAGTCATCGTTTCACAGCTCGCCAAGATCGGCATTACCGTCAAGGTGCAAAACGTCGAGTGGGCGCAGTGGATCGCCAACACCTATGGCGGCGGCTTCAACTATGACCTGAGCATCGTGTCCCACGTCGAGCCGTTCGACCTGGGCAATTACGCCAAGCCCGACTACTACTGGGGCTACCAGTCGAAGGAGTTCTCCGCGCTCTTCGACCGCATCAAGAGCTCGGGCAACGCCAACGAACGCAACAAGCTGCTGGGCGACGCGCAGCGGCTGCTGGCGCAGGATGCCGCCAACGGCTTCCTCTACCAGCCGCAGTTCCCGACCATTGCGAAGCGCCAGGTGAAGGGGCTCTGGAAAGAGCTCCCGATCTTCGCCAACGACCTCGCCGGCATCAGCTGGGGTTGAACCGCGCCGTGACCGCACTTCCGCCCACGGGTCCTGCCACGCAGTTGCACGAACTCTCGGCGCGCGAGCTGAGCGAGGCCTATCGCCAGGGCGCGCTCTCCCCCGTGGAGGTGACGCGCGCCGTGCTCGACCATGTCTCGCGCTGGGAGCCGCACCTGCAGGCCACCTGGCTGCTGCGCCCCGACGACGCCATGGCCCAGGCCCGCGCGAGCGAGGCGCGCTGGCAGGCCGGCACGCCGCTGTCGCCGTTCGACGGCGTGCCCGGAACGATCAAGGAAAACATCGCCACGCGCGGCGATCCGATGCCGGCCGGCACGGCGGCGGTCGAGCTCATCCCGGCCACGGCCGACGCTCCGCCCGCCGCACGGCTGAAGGATGCCGGTATGGTGTTGCTGGCCAAGACCACCATGCCCGACTACGGCATGTTGTCCTCGGGGCTATCGAGCTTCCACGCCCTGGCACGCAACCCGTGGGATGTGAGCCGTACGCCCGGCGGATCGAGTGCCGGCGCCGGCGCTGCCGCCGCGGCTGGCTATGGCCCGCTGCACATCGGCACGGATATCGGCGGATCGCTGCGCCTGCCGGCGGGCTGGTGCGGCATCTTCACACTCAAGCCCAGCCTGGGCCGGATCCCGATCGATCCGCCTTACATGGGCCGCGCCGCAGGCCCGATGACGCGCACGGTGGGCGACTCGGCCTGGATGATGCGCGCGCTCGCGCAACCCGACACACGCGACAGCATGAGCCTGCCCGCGCAGGACATCGCCTGGGACGACTTCGATCAAGGGCCCGGGAAGCTGCGCGGGTTGCGCATCGGCCTGCTGCTCGACGCGGGCTGCGGGCTGCCGGTCGAATCGGAGGTGCTGGCCGCCGTGCAGCGCGCCGCCGCGCTAATGGAGTCGGCGGGCGCGCAGGTCGAGGTGATGCGGCCCTTCATGACCCAGTCCATGCTCGACGGCATGGACCATTTCTGGCGCATGCGTTCGCACATCGACCTGCAGGCCCTGCCGGCCGAACGCCGGGAACGCGTGTTGCCCTACATCCGTGCCTGGGCCGACAGCGCGGCCGGCATGGGCGGTGCTGACGTATTCCGTGCCTTCAGCCAGTTCCACGCCACGCGCGTGGCGGCCGTGAAGGCCTGCAGCGCGTTCGACTACGTGATCTCGCCGACGGCGCCGATGCCGGCCTTCGCGGCCGAGCTGCCCTCGCCCACCAACGACCCGCTGCACCCGCTCGAGCACATCGGCTTCACCGTGCCCTACAACATGTCGGAGCAGCCCGCCGCATCCATCAACTGCGGCTACACGCGCGAGGGTCTGCCCATCGGCCTGCAGATCGCCGGCCAACGCTTCGACGACCTCGGTGTGCTCCAGGTGTCGCGGGCCTTCGAGCTGATCCGCGACCCGGCGCGCCCCTGGCCGGTGCCGCCGGCGGCCTGACCGCTTTCGCGCATGCCGGCCCGCGACAGCCTCGGCAACCCCGTCACGTTGCAGCACGCGGACAGCCTTGCCGCGCTGGACGACTTCGTCCTGGGCTTCATCGCCAGCGAAGCCCGCGCCGCCAACGTGCTCGCCGTGGCCGCGCACGACCACAGCGCCATCGTGCAGGCCTGTGCGGCCGCGCTGCACATGTTCGCGGAGACACGCGACGCGCCGGCTCAGGCCACCCCGTATGCGCAGCGCGCACTCGCCGCTGCGGGCGAGGCCACGCCGCGCGAAGCGCGCTTCGCGCACGCCGTGGCCGCCTGGGTGGACGGCGACGTGCCGCGCGCCATTGCCCTGCATGAAGAGCAGGTGCGCGAGCACCCGCGCGACCTGGCCTCGCTCAAGCTGGGCCAGTACCACCTGTTCAATCGTGGGGATTCGCCGGGCATGCTGCGGCTGGCTCTGGCAGCGCTGCCGCAGGCAGGCGACGTGCCCTATCTGCACGGCATGCTGGCGTTCGCATGGGAGCAATGCCATTTCCTTCCGCAGGCCGAGGCCGCCGCACGCCATGCCATCGCGTTGCGCCGCAAGGAGCCGTGGGCGCACCACGCCCTGGCGCACGTCATGCTCACGCAGGGTCGCGTGCGCGAAGGCATCGCCTTCCTGCGCGAGATGAGCGACACCTGGACGGACCTCAATTCGTTCATGGTCACGCACAACTGGTGGCACCTCGCACTGTTCGAGCTCGAGCTGGGTCATCACGACGAGGTGTTGCGACTCTACGACGACGAGATCTGGGGTGTGGTCAAGGACTATTCCCAGGATCAGGTCAACGCCATTTCGTTGCTGGCGCGTCTCGAACTGGCCGGAGGCGATGTGGGCAACCGCTGGGACGATGTGGCCCGGCACGTGGCCGCGCGCGGCGCCGACCACGTGCTGCCCTTCCTCGACCTGCAGTTCCTCTATGCGCTGGCGCGCGCGGGGCGCATCGAGGCCGACATGCTGCTGGCCAGCCTGCAAGCCCATGCCGCCTCGGTGGCACCCCCCGACCGTGCAGTGTGGAACGACATCTGCCAGCCGGCCGCGCGCGGGCTGCTCGCACATGCGCGTGGCGATGCCGAAGGCTGTGCCCTGCATCTGGGCTCGGCGTTGCCGCGGCTGGTGGAGGTTGGTGGCAGCCACGCGCAACGCGACCTGTTCGCGCAATTGCACCTGGACGCGCTGATACGCAGCGGTCATCTGGCCGGCGCGCAGAACCTGCTGCAGCCGCAGCTGGCGGCTCAGCCCGAATCGGTGCGCCTGCGCCGGCAGGCGGCGCAGCTCTATCGCTTGCTTGGCTTGGGCGAATCGCTGGCCGGTTCCGGCGGCGCCTGTCCATAGACCGGCTGCGGTGGCAAACCCGCCAGATGGCGTGCGTCGGCCCAGTCCTGGATCTGCCATGCGTCGCCTCCCCACTGCACGCGGTTGATGCCGGCATTGGGAATCTCCGACTGACGCGGCCCATGCAGGCCCAGCGAGCGCGCGGTGCGATAAACCATGTCGAGCACGCCGCCGTGCGTGACCACCAGAACCGTCTGTCCCGCGTGCGCTACGGCCAGCCGGTCCATCGCGGCCATGACGCGCGCATGGAAGGTGCGCGCGCTCTCGCCCCCCGGCAGGGCGTAGTCGGGCAGGAACTGTGTCCACTGCGCCCAGGCTTCGGGGTGATCCCGCTGGATGTCGCCGGCACGCATGCCGTCCACCGAACCGAAATGCTGCTCCCGCAGCGCCGCGTCGAGGGCGGGCGCCAGCGACAGCACGCGGCTCGTGGGCTCGGCCGTCTGGCGCGTTCGCAGGAGATCGCTGGCGTAGAAATGGTCGATCTTCTCGCCCGTCAGACGTTCGGACAGGCGACGCGCCTGTTCCAGTCCTGTGGCATTGAGCGGCGGGTCCACCTGGCCCTGGAAGCGCAACTCGCGGTTCCAGTCGGTCTCGCCATGGCGGATCAGGATGAATTGGGTCATTCGGTCCATTCTAGGATCGCGCCGGGGCCCCCTTTCCCCGCGAAGCACGGACGGCTGCACAATGCCTGACATGCCCGCCGCGCAAGACTTCACGCTGGTGCTGATCCCAGGCCTTGCCGCCGATGCACGCATGTGGCGCCATCAACTCAGCGGACTGGCCGACTGGAGTCCTGTCGTCTGCGATGCCTGGTCCACGCACGACAGCATCGAGGCGATGGCCTCGGCCGTGCTGCAGCGCCATCCGGGGCCGCTGGCGCTGTGCGGCGCATCGATGGGAGGCATGGTGGCGCTGGAAGCCGCCCGCCAGGCGCCGCAGCGCATACGCGGCCTGGCCTTGCTGGGCACCAACGCGCGGCCCGAAACCGACAGCATGCGCGCCCTGCGAGAGCAGGCCATCGCACTGTTCGCCCAGGGGCGCGTCGAGGAAGTGATCCGTCCCAACGTCGCCATGGCCTTCCATCCACGCCATGCGGACGACGAGGCGCTGGTCCAGGCGTATCTGGATTTCGTGCTGGATGCCGGCGCCGACGCGCTGATCCGTCAGAACCGTGCGCTCGTGAAGCGTCCCGACGCCCGTGCGCATCTGGCCTCGCTGCGTTGCCCTGCGCTGGTGATCTGCGGTGACGGCGACCAGCTCACGCCGCCCGAATGCTCGCGCGAACTGGCCGAGGGCATCGCTGGCGCGCGACTGGTGCTGCTGGACCGCTGCGGCCACATGCTCACGATGGAACGGCCGCGCGAGGTCAACGCGGCACTGCAGGCCTGGCTGCCGTGCCTGTTGCCTGCCTGAAAAGCGGCAGACTTACCGACGTCAGAGGGCCGGAGCAGCCGGCACGTCGCGGCCGAGGCTGCGCACCTTCTCCTGCAGGCGGGCCTGCACGAAGGGCGAGACGAACTTGTCGATCTCGCCGCCGAGCACGGCGATCTCGCGCACGAAGGTGCTGGAGATGAACTGGAACTTGTCGCTGGGCGTGAGGAAGACGGTTTCCACGTCGGGCATCAGGCTGCGGTTCATGCCGGCCAGCTGGAACTCGTAATCGAAGTCGGTCACCGCGCGCAGACCGCGCACCATGGCCTTGCCGCCACGCGCCACCACGAAATCGCGCAGCAGGCCGGAGAAGCTTTCCACCTGGACCTGCGGATATTCGCGGGCCACTTCGCGGGCCATCTCGATGCGCTCCTGCAGCGTGAACAGCGCTTTCTTGTGGTGACCCGCCGCGACAGCGACGATGACCCGGTCGAACAACTGGGTGGCACGGCGGATCACGTCCTCGTGCCCCAGGGTCATGGGATCGAATGTCCCGGGGTAGACGGCAAGCACGCTCGACATGGGCATCTCCTCAACGCTGTCCTGGCGAATTTGTTGCGGTGCATTATGCCGCCCGGGTCAGCAGGTGGGCATGCACGGCCCCGGCCTTCATCTGACGATGCACCACGAGTCCGTACGGCGAGAGCGATTCGTCGTCCCATGCCTCGGGCGCCTCGAGGTAGACGTAGCCGCCCGCACCCAGCGCGGGATGCACCGCAGCCAGTGCGGGGCCGAACAGCGCGGAGGCGAACGGTGGATCGAGCAGGATCAGGTCCACCGAGCCTGGCGGCAGCGCCCGCAGGCCGGCCACGCCGTCGCCACGGGTCACACGCACGGCCTGCGCATCGAGCTTCGCTCGGATCGCTTCCAGCTGTGCCACCAGCGCCGCGTCCTGCTCGAACATGCGCACCTGCGCCGCACCCCGCGAGGCGCACTCGAAGCCCAGTGCGCCCGTGCCCGCGAACACGTCCACGCAGCGCCATTCGGTCAGGTCTTGCCCGAGCCAGTTGAACAGCGTCTCGCGCACGCGATCAGGCGTAGGCCGCAGGCCGGGCCGGTCGGCCACGGTCAGCCTGGTGCGCTTCCAGCGGCCACCGATGATGCGCACCTCGCGCGGCGGCGTCCCTGCACTGCGCGCACCGGCTCTGGACGTGGGCTTGCCGCCCGGTCGTGGATCAGTCATTGCCGCCGAGCATAGTTCAGGCGGCCTGGCGTCACGAACTCAGGGCTTGGCGCCCACGACCACGGTCACCATGCGCTGCGGTTGCAGCTTGCGCGCGAAGGCCGCTCGCACTTCGGCCGCCGTGACGGCCTCGACCTTCTGCGTCCAGGTATCGAGGTAGTCCAGCGGCAAGTTGCTCCAGGCGATGTTGGCCACGTTGCCCAGCAGCTTGCGGTTGCTGTCGAGCAGGAGCGGAAAGCCGCCGATCAGGTTGTCCTTGGCCGCACGCAACTCGGCCTCGGTCGGCCCTTCGGCGACGAAGCGGGCCAACACATCGCGCGAGACCTCGACCGCCTGTTGCGCCTGGTCGGGGCGCGTTTGCAATGCGATGCCGAAGGCGCCCGCGTGCAGGCCCGGCGAGAACCAGCTCCCCACGCTGTAGCTCAGCCCACGCTTCTCACGCACTTCGGAATACAGGCGCGAGACGAAGCCTCCGGATCCGAGCGTGTAGTTGCCCACCATCAGCGCGAAATGATCCGGATCGGCACGGCGGTAGCCCGGCTGACCGATGTAGACGTGGGCCTGGGCCGATTCGAATGGAATGCGGATGTCCTCGGCCTTGGCCAGCGGGGCGACCTCGGGCACCGGCGCATCGGCACCTGCCTCGCAGCCGCCGGCCGGCAAGCGCGACAGCAGCGTGGTCGCCAGCTGCGCGGCCTGTGCGCGCGTGACGGCGCCCACGATGCTCAGCTTGGCGCGGCAGGCGCGGATGCGCTGGCTGTAGAACGCGCGCATGTCAGCCACGCCGATGCGGCCCAGCGTCTCTTCGCTGGTGTCGTAGCCGTAGGGATGGCTGCCGAACACGGCGCGATTGAACACGCGCACGGCCGGCGCACCAGGACGCGTGTTGGCTTCACGCAATGCGGCGATGGCACGCGCGCGGTCACGCTGCCAGACGACGTCCGGGAAGGCCGGCTCGCCCATCTGCCGCGCGGCAAGCTGCGCGGCGCGCGCCAGCAGGTCGGCCTGCGTGAGCGAACGCAGCGAGAAGCTCATGCGGTCCGAGCCCGCACTGGCGCCAAAGCTGGCCCCCAGGTCGGTCCAGGCTTCGCCCAGCGCGTCTTCGTCCAGTGCCGGTTCGTTGCCGCGGGCAGCGATACCGCTCGATGTCAGCCCGGCGGCCGCGCTTGCCAGCCCGGCCTTGTCGGCCGGATCACGCCGGCCGCCGGCGTCGAAGTCGATCTGCACATCGACCATCGGAATGGCCGGCGCTTCGACCAGATAGATCTGGGCGCCATCAGGCTGTGTCCAGTGCTGGATGGCGATGGCCGCCTGGGCCAGCGTGACAGCGGCCAACAGGGCTGCGCCGATCGTGGCCCGCCGGGCCAGGGTGCGAATCGGTTGGCGCGCACTCATCGCATGTCTCCGGTTCCGTGGGCGCCGGGCATCGGCGCGCGCGGCTTGCGGCCGCCTTGCATGGGTTGCGGCCGCAGGATGGCCACCGTGAGCTGGTCGTCGCCGAAGTAGCGCGCGGCCACCGAGCGCACCTGCTCGGCCGTGACCGCGCGCAGTCGTTCGATGATGCGTTCGCCGGTATCGGGCGGCATGCCCATCACCCAGTAGCTGGCCAGCTCGCGCGCCTGGTTCATCACCGAGTCGAGCTTGTAGACCTCGCTCGCCGTCCATTGCGTCTTGACGCGCGCCAGCTCGGCCTCGCTGATGCCATCCTTCGCCACGCGCGCCACCTGGGCACGCAGCGCGGCTTCGAGCTCCTCGGCCGTGCGGCCGGGTGCGGGCACGCCGTCCATGATGAACACCTGCGGGCCACGGCCCCACAGGCCGTTGTAGGCGCCGGCCGAATCGGCCACGCGCGACTCACCACGTACGAGCGTGCGTTCCAGACGCGCGCCCGGATAACCGTCGAGCACCGCCGACAGTACCGTGAGGGCCAGCGCGTCTTCGGCGCTGGCATCGTCCAGCCGTTCGACCTTGGGTACGCGCCAGGCCAGGCTCACGTAGGCCTGCTCGGCCGGGGCCTTGTAGTCGAGCCGGCGCATGCCCTGCTGCGGCGGTTCATTGCGCGGCTTGCGCACCGGCACTGCGCGAGCGGGAATACCGCCGTAGTAGCGCTCGGCCAGTTCGCGCACGCGTTCGGGCTCGACGTCGCCTGCCACCACCAGCACGGCGTTGGCGGGCACATACCAGCGGGCATGGAATTCGCGTGCGTCCTGCGGCGTCATCACGTCGAGGTCGTCCATCCAGCCGATGATGGGCCGGCGGTAGGGCGAAGCCGTGAACACCATCGCGTTCATCTGCTCGTACAGGCGTGCGCGCGGCGAATCGTCGGTGCGCATGCGGCGCTCTTCCTTGACGACTTCGAGCTCGCGGCGGAATTCGTCGTCCGGCCACTGGTTGTTGGCGAAACGGTCGGCTTCCAGCGCCATCACTTCCTCGAGCCGGTTGGCCGGAATCTGCTGGTGGTAGCCGGTGGCGTCGCGCATCGTGAAGGCATTTTCCCGACCGCCCAGCGCGGCCACGCGGCGCGAGAACTCGCCCGGGGCCAGCGTCTTCGTGCCCTTGAACATCATGTGTTCGAGCACATGGGCCACGCCCGAGGTGCCATCCACCTCATCGACCGAGCCCACACGCAACACCAGCATCTGCACGGCCGTCGGCGCACGGTGGTCGGGCTTGACCAGCACGGTGAGGCCATTGGCCAGCGTGAACTGCGTGGTCCCCGGCGCGGCGGCGGGGGAAGCGGACGAAGAAGCCGGAGGACCGGACGGTGGCGCGGCAGGCGCGGCGGCCAAGGCCGCCCCGGCGCCGAGCAGCAGCACGGCACAAGCCCGCCCGACGAAGGTGGTAAGGGGCAGTTTCATAGAATCGTGTGATTCTAAAAAGCCGTCCGATGTTCAGTTTTTTTCGCAAGAAGGCGCCTGCCGCCACCCCGGCGCCCGCTGTCCCTGACACACCGGCCCTTCCCGCTGCCGCGCCAGCTGGCCCTGTGTCCACTGCCGGCCCGCCGCCCGCCATCGGGACGGCACCCACCCCCGCGGCTGTAGAGGCCGAACCGATCGCCGCTCGCCGGGGCTGGATGGACCGCCTGCGCTCGGGCCTCAAGCGCACCGGCAGCAGCATTGCCGAAGTCTTCACGGGCACCCAGATCGACGAGGCGCTGTACGAGGAACTCGAAGCCGCGCTGCTGATGGCCGACACCGGGACGCGCGCCACCCAGCACCTGCTCGACGACCTGCGCCGCCGCGTGAAGGAGGCCAAGGCCTCCAGCCCCGAAGCCGTCAAGGCGCTGCTGGCGCAGGCCATCGCCGACCTGCTGCGGCCACTCGAACGGCCGCTGGTGATCGGCGAGCACGTGCCCACCGTGATCATGGTGGCGGGCGTGAACGGAGCCGGCAAGACCACGTCCATCGGAAAGCTCACCAAGCATCTGGCGGACGGCGGCGCCTCGGTGCTGCTGGCGGCGGCTGACACCTTCCGCGCGGCGGCGCGCGAGCAACTGGGCGTCTGGGCCGACCGCAATACCGTCGAGATCGTCAGCCAGGAAGGCGGCGACCCAGCCGCCGTCAGCTTCGACGCCGTGAATGCCGGCCGTGCGCGCCGCAAGGACGTGGTGCTGGTCGACACGGCCGGCCGCCTGCCCACGCAACTGCACCTGATGGAAGAGCTGCGCAAGATCCGCCGCGTGGTGGCCAAGGCCGATGCCACGGCGCCCCACGAGGTGTTGCTGGTCATCGACGGCAACACCGGCCAGAACGCGCTGGCCCAGGTCAAGGCTTTCGATGAGGCGTTGCAGCTTACGGGGCTGATCGTGACCAAGCTCGACGGCACGGCCAAAGGCGGTGTGCTGGCCGCCATCGCGCTGTGGTCGCGCGAACGGCAGGCCGCGCATCCCGGGGCGCGGCCGGTGCCCGTCTATTTCATCGGTGTGGGCGAAAAACTCGAAGACCTCGAGACCTTCAGCGCTCAGGAATTCGCCCAGGCGCTGCTGGCCTGATTGGCCGCCCCGTCCGACCCGCACCGGGCTGACGTGAGGGCCTGCTTCTGGCATCATGGTCTGGCCGGGCCCCACGCAGGCACGGCTTCCACAGGAGACACGCCATGATGGATACCACCGCCGGGGCCACTGCCGCGCCCACCGGCCGCCGGCTCGACCGGCTGCTGGCCCACTATGCCGAAAGCCATCGGCATCCTGCCAACGAGATCATCCACTTCGTGGCCATCCCGGCCATCATGCTCAGCCTGATCGGGCTGATCTACTGGATCCATCCCTGGGCTGCCTATGGCTTCCTGCTGGGCAGCCTGGCGTACTACGTGATGCTGCGCTCGCCTGTACTGCTGGCCGGCATGGTGATTGCCGCCGTCCTGTCTCTGCTGGCCGTGCGAGCGATGAGCGAGCACGTGCTGCCGATCTGCCTGGCGATCTTTGTGATCGCCTGGATCTTCCAGTTCGTTGGTCACAAGGTCGAAGGCCGCAAACCCTCGTTTTTCGAGGACCTGCAATACCTTCTTGTCGGCCCGCTGTTCGTGCTCACTCATGCTCTGGGCAGGCTTGGCGTCCGCTGGTGAGCCCTGCCGCGATTTGTAACAAAACTCTTGCAAATTCGTCTATCGGCGCCATAGGAACTGATGGAACCCTTTCTTTAGCACTCCCTCAAAGAGAGTGCTAATATGCTTTTTCGAAAGGAGTTTCTGGTATGTCTTCTCAAACTGGAGCCTCTGCCCACGCCGTCGCGCTTGCCAATCCCTGGTCGGTCGTTCCGCCACTGGGCAACCTCGACGCCTACATTTCCGCCGTCAACCGCCTTCCGCTGCTGACGGCCGAGGAAGAGCAGGACTTCGCCCGCAAGCTGCGCAATCAGGGTGACCTGGAAGCGGCGGGAAAGCTCGTGCTCTCCCACCTGCGCCTGGTCGTGTCAATTTCCCGTCAATACCTGGGTTACGGCCTGCCGCACGGCGACCTGATCCAGGAAGGCAACGTGGGCCTGATGAAGGCCGTGAAGCGCTTCGACCCCGATCAGGGCGTTCGGCTGGTGAGCTACGCCATGCACTGGATCAAGGCCGAGATCCACGAGTACATCCTGAAGAACTGGCGCATGGTGAAGGTGGCCACCACCAAGGCCCAGCGCAAGCTGTTCTTCAATCTGCGCTCGATGAAGCAGGGGTTCAAGGCCGACGCCGCCGTGGCTGACGGCACGGTGCACCGCGACACGCTCACCGAGAGCCAGATCGACACCATGGCGCGCGAGCTCAACGTCAAGCGCGAGGAAGTGATCGAGATGGAAACCCGGCTCTCCGGCGGGGACGTGATGCTCGATCCCGGCCCGTCCGATGACGGCGAGGACAGCTTCGGCCCTATCGCCTACCTGGCCGACGCTGCGCAGGAACCGACGGCGCTCATCGAATCACGCCAGCGTGACGTGCTGGCCAGCGACGGCATCAGTACGGCGCTGGAAGAGCTCGATCCGCGCAGCCGACGCATCGTCGAGGAGCGTTGGCTGCACGTCAACGACGACGGCTCGGGCGGCATGACACTGCACGAACTGGCGGCCGAGTATGGTGTGAGCGCCGAGCGCATCCGCCAGATCGAGGCGGCGGCGATGAAGAAGATGCGCAAGGCCCTGGCAAGCTACGCCTGAGGCCTGCGCCCCCACACAACAGCCCGGCTGCGCGCCGGGCTTTTTTTTGCGGCAGCGCCATCCGTCATGGGCATTTGCCCGCACACGCACAGGACCGGGGCGGCGCTACGATCGCTGATTCCGCTCGCCAGACCACAGGGCTCGCCCATCGCAGGCACCTTCACCCCCAAATTCCAAGGACAAACCATGCATCACCTTGCCTCCCGCCGCGCCGTCTTGGCCACGGCCCTCGCGTCCGCCGTCGTATCGCCCGCCGTGCTGGCGCAGGGCGCGCGGGCCATGCCGCTGCCAGCCAACTGGCCCAACCGGCCGCTGCGCATCATCGTGGGTTTCCCCGGCGGCTCGACGCCCGACCTGACGGCTCGCACGATCGCCGAACCGCTCTCGCGTGCACTGGGCCAGCCCGTGATCGTGGAAAACCGCGTAGGCGCGGGCGGCAACATTGCAGGCGACCTGATTGCCAAGGCGACCGACGACCACACCATCGGCGTGATGATCAATGGCAACATGACCATCGCCAGGTTGCTGAACCCGGCGCTGCCGTTCGATCCGCTGACGGACTTCGCGCCCATCAGCATGATCGGCACCGCGCCGCTGGTGCTGGCCGCACCGGCCAATGCCCCGGGCAACACGCCCGCCGAGTTCATGGCCGCCGCCCGGGCCGCTGGCGACAAGTGGAGCTACGGCACGCCAGGTATCGGCACCGTCGCGCACATCGGCATGGAACTGCTCAAGGACAGGGCCGGTATCAATCCGGTCCATGTGCCCTACCCGGGCAATCCGCAGGTGATCACCGCCATGATCGCGGGCGACATCCACCTGTCGCTGCTGCCGCCGGCGCTGGTCACGGCGCAGGTTCGGGCCGGCAAGCTCAAGGCCATCGGCGTCACCTCGGCCGGCCGCAGTTCGCTGGCAGCCGAATTGCCCAGCCTCACCGAAGCGGGTGTGAAGGACTTCCAGCTCGAGATCTGGAACGCTGCCGCCGCGCCGGCCAGCATGCCGCGTCCGATCGTGGAACATCTCTCGGCGCTGATCAGCGAGATCGCCCGCTCTCCCGATGTGCGTGAGCGACTGTTCCAGCAGGGCTGGCAGGTCACGGGCACGTCGAGCGAGGGACTGGCCCGCCGCATCAAGGCCGATACCGAGACGCTGGGCGGCGTCATCCGCGCCCGCAAC
This sequence comes from Burkholderiales bacterium, assembly GCA_017307855.1. Lineage (GTDB taxonomy): Bacteria > Pseudomonadota > Gammaproteobacteria > Burkholderiales > Burkholderiaceae_C > JAGOCV01. Next base: position 150,800 of record JAFKGD010000011.1, read on the forward strand.
ATCAAGGCCGGCGGCTGAGCGCCTTCACGCCAGGATGCTGCGCTGCGCCCGCTTCGCGATGTAGCGCGTGGCGGGCACCGGCGATTCGTCCAGCCATCGCTCGCACACGCTGGCTGTCCAGGCTGGCTGCCTTTTGGCGGCATCGTTGAGCCAGTTGGCCACCGAGTTCTGCACGTAACGGCTCGGGTCGGCGCGCAAGGGCTCGATCAGTGGCAGCCCGCGCCAGGGCTCGGCCTTGAGCGGCTCGATCTGCGCGCACCACACGCCACGCGGACGCGTCAGTTCGCTCGCGAAGCGGCGGATGTTTTCGTCGGTATCCACCACCCACGGTGCGAGCAGCGCCAATGCGGCATCCAGGTCGGCTGCGACCTCGTCGCGAACCGCCATCCAGGCGATTTCGCGCACGCCGAAGTGCGTATCGGCGGCGAAGCGGCGCACGCTCTCCAGACGGGCAGCCAGTGGCAGGCCGCTGAAACCGATCCATTGCGCGGCCCAGCAGCGGGCCAGGTCGCTCGGATGCGTGGCCAGCCGATGCGCGACGTCGTCGCAGGCGGTGTGGGCGGCCGTCAGGTCGTACAGCGCGCGCGCCACATGCGTGTGCCGCTGCATGGGCTTGAACGCCGGCAGCATGGCCAGCGTGTCGACCAGGCGCTCCGCCCGCGGATCGAGCCCCACTTGCAGGGCCACGGCCGGGGCCAGACGGCCGAGGTCGATGGCGAGGAACTCGTTGAGATTGACGGTAGGGACGTGGCCGCCATTGAGTGCTTCCAGCACATCGGGCGGGATCAGCGCGATGCGGGCGGCCCCTTTGCGTCCGAGCAGAGCGGCATGCGTGGCCTGCACTGCGCTCAAGAGGCTTCTTTCAGCAGTTGCCTGACGTCGGAGGTGAGCGCCTCGGCGCCGGCGCCATACCGCGCGTACAGGCGCAGGCGGCCCTGCGTGTCGTAGACGTAGCTGGCGGCCGTGTGGTCCATGGTGTAGCTTGTGGGAGTCTTGCCATCGACCTTCTTGTAGTAGATCTTGAAGTCCTTGGCGAGCGCTGGCAACTGTTCTGGCGTGGGGCGCAGCGCCACGAAGGACGGATCGAATGCACCCATGTAGGCCTTGAGGATCTCGGGTGTGTCGCGCTCGGGGTCGACACTCACGAACACGCCCTGCAGGCGCCCGCCGTCGGCGCCCAGGGCTTTCTTGATCTGCGCCAGCTCGGCCATGGAGGTCGGACAGACGTCGGGGCATTGCGTGAAGCCGAAGAACATCACGACGACCTTGCCCTTGAAGTCCGACAGTGTGCGTTCGCGGCCTTCGTGGTCGACGACCCTGAAGTCCTTGGCGTAGTCAGCGCCGGTGATGTCCACCGACTTGAACGACGGCTTGGGTTCGGAGCAGGCCGCCAGCAGCCCTGCCGACGACACGAGGACCAGGGACGAGAGGCCGCGGAGAAGGTCGCGCTTGTGCATGTCGGTACTCAGAATAGGTAGTGATCGACCAGCAACGCCGCGAACAGCAGGCTGAGGTGAATCAGGGAGAAACGGAAGGTCTTGCGCGCGAGCGCGTCGGAATAGCTGCGCCACAGCGCGAAGCCGTAGCCACAGAACCCCAGCGACAGCACCACGGCCCAGAACAGGTAGAACCATGAACTCATGCCATAGACGAAAGGCATGAGGCAGGCGGCGAAAAGGATGATGGTGTACAGCAGCACCTGCAGCCGCGTGAACTCGTTGCCGTGGGTCACCGGCAGCATGGGCAGGCCCGACTTGCGATAGTCCTCGACGCGATAGAGCGCAAGGGCCCAGAAGTGCGGCGGTGTCCACAGGAAGATGATGAGGAAGAGGATGAGCGCCTCGGGCCCCACCTGCCCCGTCATCGCGGCCCAGCCCAGCACCGGCGGCATGGCGCCCGAAGCCCCACCGATCACGATGTTCTGCGGCGTGAGCGGCTTGAGGATCACGGTATAGACCACCGCGTAGCCGACAAACGTGGCGAACGTGAGCCACATGGTGAGCGGGTTGACCCACACGTAGAGCAGCCACGAGCCTGCCGCGCATAGCAGCGCCGAGAACAGCAGCGTCTGCAGGTCCGACAACTCGCCCTTGGCGGTGGGGCGCCAGGCCGTACGCTTCATGCGTGCGTCGATGCCCTTCTCGACCAGGCAGTTGAACGCCGCCGCGGCGCCCGCCACCAGCCAGATGCCCAGGCACGCGATGGCCGCGAGCTTGACGTGCGCCAGCGTGGGAAGGCCGGGCACGGCCAGCACCATGCCGATCAGCGCGCAGAACACGATGAGCTGGATGACGCGCGGTTTGGTCAGTGCATTGAACTGGCTGATCTTCGAGCCGAACGAGGCTGCAACCAGGGGTACGTCCGTCGTCGGCGTCGGGTGGGAGGGTCGAGTGCTCATGCGCGGGCCTCCCGCAGTGTTACGTCCCGGGTGTCCGCCTGCGTCCCATCGACTCGGCTGTTGGCCAACGCCCAGGTCAGCACGACCACGAGCGCGGCGGCGCCACCGGTGTGCGAGACGGCCGCGGCCAGCGGCCAATCGAATACCACGTTGGAGAGGCCGGTGCCGAACTGCCAGGCAGCCAGCGCGGCCACCCATCGCGCGGGCCGCGCCAGCGCCGGGTCGCGCCACAGACGCCAGGCCAGCAGTGCCATCAGTGCCAGAACCACATACGCCCAGAGCCGATGTGTGTAGTGGATGGCCGTGAGCGCTGCGAAAGGAATGCCCTCGCCCGAACCCGTCATGCCCAGATGGCGCCAGATCTCGAAACCGCTCAGGAAGTCCATCTGCGGCCACCAGCTGCCCTGGCACTGCGGGAAGTCACGGCAGGCCAGCACGGCGTAGTTGGTGCTGACCCAGCCACCCAGCGCGATTTGTAGCGTGACGGCAGCTGTGGTCACCCAGAGCAGCACGCGCCGGCCACCGTCGACGAGCGCGGGCGCCTCATCGCGCTGGGCCTGGCGGAAGCGCGCCGCCTGCACGCACAGCAGCGCCAGCAGCACCAGGCCGCCGATCAGGTGCAGCGTGACGATGGCCGGAAACAGCTTCATGGTGACCGTGAGCGCGCCGAACGCCCCCTGCAGGCACACCCATACCAGCGTGAGCGTGGGCCACCACGGGCTGACGGCCAGCGTGCCACCCCGTCGGTGCAGCATCCAGCTGGCGGCCGTGAGCGTGAGGATGAGCACGCCCACGCCGGTGGCCAGGTAGCGGTGGATCATCTCGATCCAGGCCTTGCGGTGCGTGACCGGCCCCGTGGGCTGGGCCGACTGCGCAGCGCTGATCTCGGCATGCGCGCCCAGCGGGCTGGCCTGGCCGTAGCAGCCCGGCCAGTCGGGGCATCCCAGGCCCGAGTCGGTGAGACGCGTGAAGGCACCGAACAGCACCAGATCGAAGGTGAGGAACAGCGTGAGCACAGTCAGCGCGGCCATGCGCTGCGCGGGCGCGGCCTGGCGGTTGCGCATCCAGATCCAGGCCAGCGGCCCGAGCGCGAGCACCACGCCCATGAGCATCATGCGCGCCAGGGGCGAGAGGTCGTAGAGTGGTTGCGCGTCCATGCCTCAGTCCTGCACCGGGCGGCCGGCCTGGTCCCATGAGGACGAGGCGCGCAGCAGCCGCTCCAGATCGCGCTTGGCACGCGCGGCGCTTTTTGCGTCAAGCGCGGGCGGGAAGCGCATCATCCAGTTGCCCATGGGGTCAATGACATAGAGATGGTCCTCGAGCGCATGGCCTGCGGCGGGCTCGACCCACTTCTGCAGCGCGGCCGGATCGACACGCAACACCGTGGCATTGGCCAGCGCCGGGCGGAGGGTGTCGGGGACGGCGCCCTCGTCGGTGACGAGCCAGACCCAGTCCACACGGTCTTTCTCCCGCCCCACACTCTCTCGCAACTGGCGCTGCAGATAGAGATTGGTCTGGCAACGCTCGGCACAGGCGGAGGCGCTGGCACTCACCAGCAACCATTGGTGCCGCAACGAGGTCAGTGGCACTTCACGGCCATCGAGCGTGCGTGCCACGATGGGCGGCATGGGGCGTTGCTCCACCAGTTCGCCGAACGCCGTGCGCCCATCGGGCCGGATGACGTAGTAGGTGAAGTACGACGCGATGACGGGTGCCGCGCACATCAGCAGCACGCCGATCATCTTCCAGCGGCCGCTGCGCGTGCGCGCCGTGTTGCCACCGAGGGACTGCGGCGACGGCATGGAGTGCACGGTGAAAGCCAGCGGCTCGTCAGCTGGCGGCAGCGGTGCGGCGGCGCCGGTGGGGGGCGATGAATTGGAACCAGACATAAAGGATTGCCATCAGGCCGCCGAACCCGAACCATTGGGCGGCGTAACCATAGTGTTTTTCGACGCCGCTGGCCACTTCGGGCCATTCGCGCTGCAGGCCTTCGCTGGCAGCGCCCGTCTGGACGATGCTGCCCTCGGCAAGCGGCAGCCCGGTCTCGGTGCGAAAAGCGTCCAGGTCGAGATTCTGCCGGATGCGGGAAGCCCCTTGGGCCCCCTGCCCCTCGGACATATTGCCCAAGGCATACAGCCGGCCCGGCGGCGGCCCCACCCGGCCCTCGACCCTCACCGGCCCTGGGGGCGTTTGCACCGGGACCAGGCGCGTGCGGTCCTGAAAATCTCGCGGTACCCAGCCCCGCTGCACCAACACCACGCCACCCTGCATCAGGCGCAGCGGCGTCAAAACATAAAAGCCGGGCCGGCCGTGCATCTGCCGGTTGTCCAGATACACCGTGCGGTCCTCGACCCATTCGCCCTGGAGTTCGACGCGGCGATGCAGCCAGGGCGACAGGTCGTGCTGGCCTGCCAGCACCGCGCCACCCATGGCTGGCGCGTTGTGCTGCGCCTCGATCGCATCGTGCAGCGCCATCTTCTGCGCGGCACGGTCGAGCTGCCAGCGCCCCAGCGACACCGTCACTGCGATGCCGGCCACGGTAGCGAGCGTGATGATCCAGAAGCGCACGGAGCGCGTGCGGGGCCCGGTCACGGGATAATCCTCTGCATGAAATACCTGATGGGACTGGTTTTCGTCGCGATCCTCGCCAGCCTGGGCACGGCGCTGGTGTTCATGATGCGCGGTGGCCAGGACGGCAAGCCCAAGTCTGGCAACAACATGGCCCGCGCGCTGGCGGTGCGCGTCGGCCTCTCGGTGCTGCTCTTCATCTGTCTGCTCATCGCCTGGAAGCTCGGCTGGATCCAGCCCACCGGCGTTCCGGCCAGCCGCTAGTGTCGCAGCCCGGGCGGGCCATGGAAAAAAGGCGCCTCGCGGCGCCTTTTTCATCGATGCCGCAGGGCGCGGCGATCACATCCAGTAGACCAGGATGTACAGGCCCAGCCAGACAACGTCCACGAAGTGCCAGTACCAGGCCGCACCTTCGAAGCCGAAATGGCGCTCGGAGGTGAAGTGCCCCTTTTGCAGGCGCAGCGTGATGAACAGCAGCATCAGCATGCCCACGAACACGTGGAAGCCGTGGAAACCGGTCAGCATGAAGAAGGTGGAGCCAAAGATGCCCGAGCTGAGCTTGAGGTTCAGGTCGGCATAGGCGTGGGCGTATTCGTAGCCCTGGACGAACAGGAACACGACGCCCAGCAGCACGGTCGCCCACATGTAGCCGATGGTCTTGGCCCGGTTACCAACCTGCAGTGCATGGTGGGCGATGGTCAGCGTCACGCCCGAGGTCAGGAGCAGGGCTGTATTGATGGTCGGCAGCCAGAACGGGCCCATGGTCTGGAATGGCTCGACGATGCCGGCCGGCGACGTGGTCGCACCGGGCGACACGCTGGGCCAGGCAGCCTTGAAATCGGGCCACAGCAGCGCGTTCTCGAGGCTGCCCAGCGCCGGCACCGAGTGCGAGCGGGCCCACCACAGCGCGGTGAAGAAAGCACCGAAGAACATCACCTCCGAGAAGATGAACCAGCTCATGCTCCAGCGGTACGACAGGTCGATCTTGCGGCCGTACTGGCCGGTCTCGCTCTCATGGACCGCATCGCGGAACCACTGGAACAGCACGATGCCCCACCACGCCAGGCCGAAGGCCAGCGAGTAGGCGCCCCAGCCGTGGCCGTTGATCCACTGGCCGGCTCCCAGGATCACGAAGAACAGCCCCGCAGCCGCCATGACGGGATGGCGCGAAGGCCCCGGCACGAAGTAGTAGGGCGTGGCGCCGGTGGTGGACGAACTCATGTGCAGCTCCTGACTTCTCTAATCTTTGATCTTGTTCATGGGACTCAAGCGGTCACCACCCAGTTCACCAGCAGGATCAACCCACCGACGAACAGCATGGCCCCGATCAGGCCCACCACCATGATGTGGATGGGCGAGAGGCGCTTGATGTCCTCCTCGAAATCTCCGCGCTGGCGCAGGCCGACGAACGACCAGGCCACCGCCTTCACGGTCCGCCACAGCGACAGCCCCGGCTTGCGCGGCGCGGGCGACGGCGTGCGTGCGTTCATGCCGTTCACGTCCCGGCTTCCAGTTGAGGCACGGAGCCCGTGGCGGATGCGGTAGGCGCCGGCGGCGTCTTGCCGCCCACCTCGAAGAACGTATAGGACAACGTGATGGTCGTCACGTCCTTCGACAGCTTGGGATCGATGACGAAGGCCACCGGCCATTCCTTCTTCTCGCCCGGCTCCAGCGTGTACTGGCTGAAGCAGAAGCACTCGAGCTTGTTGAAGTGGGCCGCCGCCTGGCGCGGCGCGTAGCTCGGGATGGCCTGCGCAGCCATGCGGCGGTTCTGGATGTTCTGGAACTCGTACATCACCGTCATCAGCTCGCCCGGATGGACCTGCATCGAACGGACGGCCGGCTTGAAATCCCAGGGCCCACGGACATTGGCGTCGAACTCGACCGTGATGGTGCGCGTGGTGTCGACCTGCGAATTGACGGCGACCTTGGCCGCCGCGCGGCCGGCCACGCCACCGCCCGGCACCTGGCGCTCGGAGAGCGACAGGATGTTGATGCCCGTCATCTCGCAGATGTGCTTGTAGATGGGGATCAGCGCATAGCCGAACGCGAACATGCCCAGGGCGATGACGGCCAGCTTGCCGACCATCCTGGCGTTCTCGCGGCGCAGATGCTGGGTGGCCATGAAACGGTTCCTCGGAAGGCGTGGACGAGCCGGAGCTCAGCCCATCCAGACCATGCGGGCGATGAAGCCCACGAAGAACACCGCCACCACCGACGCCAGGATCAGCGCCAGCCGGAGGTTGGCCTTCTTCTGCTCGGGCGTGGTCATCGCCGCCTCCTTCAACCCACCACCTTGGTGGCGGTCGAATCCAGCTTGGGCGGAACTTCGAAGGTGTGGAACGGTGCCGGCGAAGGCACTTCCCACTCCAGGCCCTCGGCGCCTGCGCCATCGGGATCGTTCCAGGGACGCTGCGGCGCCGGTTCACCCTTGCCACGCATGGTCGGCAGCACGATGAACAGGAAGAAGTAGACCTGAGCGAAGCCGAAGGCGAAGGCACCCACCGAGGCGATCGCGTTGAAGTCGGCGAACTGCATCGGGTAGTCGGCATAGCGGCGCGGCATGCCCGCCAGGCCCAGGAAGTGCATCGGGAAGAAAGTGACGTTGAACGCGATCAGCGACCACCAGAAGTGGATCTTGCCACGCGTCTCGTTGTACATCACGCCCGTCCACTTGGGCACCCAGTAGTAATAGCCGGCGAACAGCGCATACAGCGAACCGGCCACCAGCACGTAGTGGAAGTGCGCCACGACGTAGTAGGTGTCCTGCAGCTGGATGTCGATCGGCGCCATCGCCAGGATCAGGCCGGTGAAGCCGCCCATCGTGAAAACGAAGATGAAGCCGACCGCGAACAGCATCGGGGTCTCGAAGGTCATCTCGCCCTTCCACATGGTGGCGATCCAGTTGAAGATCTTCACGGCCGTGGGCACTGCGATCAGCATGGTCGCGTACATGAAGAACAGCTGGCCGGTGACAGGCATGCCGGTCGTGAACATGTGGTGCGCCCACACGATGAACGACATGATCGCGATGGACGACGTGGCATACACCATCGAGGCGTAGCCGAACAGCTTCTTGCGCGCGAACGCCGGGACGATCTGGCTGATGATGCCGAACGCCGGCAGGATCATGATGTAGACCTCGGGGTGGCCGAAGAACCAGAAGATGTGCTGGTACATCACCGGGTCGCCGCCGCCGGCAGGGTTGAAGAACGTCGTGCCGAAGTGGCGGTCGGTCAGCGTCATGGTGATCGCGCCGGCCAGCACGGGCATCACGGCAATCAGCAGGTAGGCTGTGATGAGCCAGGTCCAGCAGAACATCGGCATCTTCATCAGCGTCATGCCCGGGGCGCGCATGTTTAGGATGGTCACGATGATGTTGATCGAGCCCATGATCGACGAGGCGCCCAGGATGTGCATCGCGAAGATGCCGGCATCCATCGACGGGCCCATCTGCAGCGTGAGCGGTGCGTAGAGCGTCCAGCCTGCCGCCGGCGCGCCGCCGGGCATGAAGAACGACGTCACCAGCATGATGGCCGCAGGAATCATCAGCCAGAAGCTGAAGTTGTTCATGCGCGCGAACGCCATGTCCGACGCGCCGATCTGCAGCGGAATCATCCAGTTCGCGAAACCGACGAAGGCCGGCATGATGGCCCCGAACACCATGATCAGGCCGTGCATGGTGGTGAACTGGTTGAACAGCTCGGGATTGACGAGTTGCAGGCCGGGCTGGAACAGCTCGGCGCGGATCAGCAGCGCGAGCACCCCGCCCACCATCAGCATGGTGAACGAGAACAGCAGGTACAGCGTGCCGATGTCCTTGTGGTTGGTGGCGAACACCCAGCGACGCCAGCCCGTGGGCGCATGGTGGTCGTGGTGGTCGTCGTGTGCGTGGCCGGCGTGCCCGTGGTTGTCGAGTACAGCGCTCATATCGTTATCCTCAGATTCTTTCGGTGCCGCAGGTCACTTGGCGCGCTCGGCCTGCACTTCGGCGGGCTGCACGATCTGGCCGGTCTTGTTGGACCAGCTGTTCTTGGTGTAGGTGGCCACAGCGGCGATGTCGGTGTCCGACAACTGCTTCCAGGACGGCATGGCACCGTTGGCGGCGCCGTTGAGCAGGATCGTGATCTGCTTCTTGTGGTCGGTGTCGAGCACGATGGCCGATCCGTCCAGCGGCTTGATCGGGCCGGCGCCCTTGCCGTTGGCCTGGTGGCAGGCCGCGCAGTTGGCGGCATAGACGCCCTCGCCGCGCTTGACCATGTCTTCGAGCGTCCAGACGCGCGACGGATCGTCCAGCAGCGCGGCGGCCTTCTTCTTCTCTTCGGCCACCCAGGCCGTGTATTCCTCGGCCGTCACCACCTTCACGTGGATGGGCATGTAGGCGTGCTCCTTGCCGCACAACTCGGCGCACTGGCCGTAGAAGTCGCCGGTCTGCTCGGCGCGGAACCAGGTGTCGCGCACGAAGCCGGGAATGGCATCCTGCTTGATGCCGAAGGCCGGCACCATGAACGAGTGGATCACGTCATTGGCCGTGGTGATGACGCGGACCTTCTTGCCCACCGGCACCACCATGGCCTTGTCCACCTTGAGCAGGTAGTTGTCGCCCTCCGGCTTGCCGGCGTCGGACATGGCACGCTGGCTGGAGTCGAGGGTGGAGATGAAGGCCAGGCCCTCGCCTTCTCCCTTGATGTAGTCGTAGCCCCACTTCCACTGGTAGCCCGTGACCTTGACGGTGAGGTCGGCGTTGGTGGTGTCCTTCTGGGCCACCAGCACCTTGGTGGCCGGCAGCGCCATGCCGATCACGATGAGGAAGGGAACCAGCGTCCAGCCGATTTCGACCCAGATGGGTTCGGCCAGCAGCTGTGCCTTGTGGCCGACCGACTTGCGGTGCTTCCAGATGGAATAGAACATCACCGCGAACACCAGCACGAAGACCACCGTGCAGATGATGAGCATGAACCAGTGCAGCCAGTGCTGCTCCTCGGCGATCCGCGTGACCGGCGGATGGAGGTTCAGCTGGTTGACCGCCGGCCCTCCGGGCAGATCGTTGACCCTGGCGTGTACGCCGGTGCTGACCCAGGCCCCGGCGATCAGCAGCAGGGAAGCCAGCCTGTTGTGGATGCTCTTCATCGTGTTCACTTAACTTCCAAGTCTCATTTCAACTAGCCGCCCATGGTGCTGCCCCGCCCGCCCCACGGTCTGTGCCGTCAGCTTGCGCCCCGCAACGCCATGCGGAGCTCGCGGGCCAGCGCGCCGCGCAGTTCCGGCCGTACGTAACGACCCACCTGCACTGAACGCCCTTGCCCATACACCTCGATCAGGGAAGTGTCGCCGGCCGAGGGCTCGATGCGAACCCACTGCCGGTTGAACTCCGCCCGCTCCAGGCGCCCCGCGCTCTCCAGTTCCACCACCAGCCGCCCACCCTTGAGGGAGATGCGCTCGCCATCGGCCGCGTGGCGGGCGTACACCATGAAGGCACACCCCACAGCCAGCAACTCGGCCCAGGCGAACGGCAACACCAGCAGCGCGCCGCGGAACCAGAAAAAAGCGCCGATCCCGAGGGAAACGACGCACAGCGAAAGATACATCCACCCCAGCTGGGCCGGCGTGACCGAGCAGTTGCGCTTGAGCGACCAGTGGGTGTCCTGGCCTGAAACAGTGGCGAAACGGAAGATCGGATTCGACACGTTGAAGCTCACAAAAGCCGGCCGCCGAGGTGCAACTGCCTGCCTCGGCCCGCCGTGCTAGCTAGGGGAAGATGCCCGAAACTGACACAGCCGGGAATTGTAGCGTGGCTTGAGTAAGGGTTTGTCCCTGAGCGGGCTCAAACTTCAGGCTCATGGCCCGGCGCAACGCCTCCGGTTTTGCGCTGGCGCAGCAACTCGCGCATTTCGTCGACCGAAACTTCGCTGCGTGCAGCCAGTGGCACCCGCGGAGCGGCCTTGAAGGCATGACCGTAGATCACCTCGAAGGTGAGCGCCAGCCGCCCGCCCTGCGAGGCGTCGGCCAGCCGGGCCGCCAGCGCCGCGCACAGGCGCGAGTACCAGCCGCGCCCGCGCAGGCCGGTCGCGCGCTGCGGGTGGAAGTTGCGGCCCAGCTCGCGCAACTCGGCCAGCAACGCCTGGGGCGTTTCCCACGTAAGCACGATGCGCTCCATGTCCATCACCGGCTCGGCGAAGCCGGCCTCCACCAGCATGTCGCCCCAGTCGTGCATGTCGGTGAATTCGTGGCCCGGGGCCGGCCAGCCGAGCGCGGCGTAGAGCGCGCGCAACTCGCGCAGTGTGTCGGGGCCCAGGCACGAGAACATCAGGAACCCTCCCGTGGCCAGCGCGGTCTGCCATTGGCGGATCAGCGCTCCGGGGTCCGCCGCCAGGTGCAGCGCCATGTTGGACCACAGCATCTGCACGCCGCCGGGCGGCGGCGCCTCGAACGCGAGCGGGGCGCCCAGCCAGCGGCGGGGCGACCATGAAGGCCTGGCCAGGCGCTCGCGCGCAGCGGCTTGATGACCAGGCGTCGACTCGACGACGAAGCAGGCTGCCTTGGGATATCGCTGTGTCACGAGGCCGTGCGCGTTCTGCCCGCCCCGCATGGGCGCCCAGTCGGCCCAGGCCTCGGGCGCATGGCGGATCCATTGCAGCCGGTCTTCCATGCGGCGCCCGATCTCCTCGTGCAGCCACGGCGTGGCGGGCGGCGCTGCGCGAAGCCAGCGTGCGGCCGCGCGCGGGTCGATGGTGGGGGGGCGGGGCGCGGCAGGAGAGGCCATGGACGATCCAGCGCGCGAGTATATTGAGCCGGATGTTGCACCGGCTGATGGAGGGCTTATCGCGCGCACTGCCCAGCCAGTGCGCGCTGTGCGCCGCCTGGCCCGCCGCGCCGGTGTGCAAGGCCTGCGTGGCGCGATTCGCCGTCCCTTCGCCACGCTGCCGCCGATGCGCCCTGCCCCTGCCCGCCGATGCGGGCGACTGCTGCGGCCGCTGCCTGCGCCGCGGCCCGGCGCTCGACGCCTGCCATGCCGCCGTGGACTACGGCTATCCGTGGGCCGGCTGCATCACCGATTTCAAATTCGGCGGGCAACCCGGCTGGGCCGCCTCGCTGGCGGCGCTGGTGCGGGCCGACCCGGCCGCCGTCCGACTGCTCGACGGCGCCGACCTGGTGCTGCCGCTGCCACTGGCGCCAGGGCGCCTGCGCGAGCGCGGCTTCAACCAGTCGCTCGAGCTGGCGCGCCGGCTCGCGCCGGGCCGCGTGGAATCCCGCCTGCTGCTGCGCGTGCGCGAAACCCCCGCGCAAAGCCGCCTGGACCGGGCTGCACGGCTGGCCAACCTGCGTGGTGCATTCGCCGTCGATCCGCTGCGGCGCGGCCACGTGCGGGACCGGCGCATCGCCCTGGTCGACGATGTGATGACCAGCGGAGCCTCGCTCGAGGAGGCCGCGCGTGCACTGCGCGAGGCCGGCGCGGCCCACATCGCCGGCATCGTGGTCGCACGAACGCCCGAGGCCTGACTCACGCAGCGAGCCGCGCGGCGACAATCGCACGATGTTCCACATCGTCCTGGTCGAGCCTGAAATCCCGCCGAATACCGGCAACGTCATCCGGCTGGCCGCCAACACGGGTTGCACGCTGCACCTGGTGGAGCCGCTGGGCTTTTCGATGGAAGACCGGCTGATGCGGCGCGCCGGACTGGACTATCACGAATACGCCGAGGTGCACCGCCACGCCAGCTGGCAGGCCCTGCTGGATACCGGGCGGCCCGATCCGGCGCGTCTGTTCGCCCTCACCACGCGCGGAACGCGCACCGTGCACGACGTGGCCTTCATGCCCGGCGACTGGCTGGTGTTCGGATCGGAGACGCGCGGCCTCGCCCCCGAACTGCGCGATACCTTCGAACCCTCGCAATGGCTGCGGCTGCCGATGCGTGCCGGCCAGCGCAGCCTCAACCTGTCCAATGCCGTGGCGGTGACCGTGTTCGAGGCGTGGCGGCAACAAGGCTTCGGCGACGCGGTGTAGCGCCCCTGGCGCTGACCGTGAAGCACCCGCTTCGGGGGCAGAAAGCTGCACGCAGTGAGCGAACGTGGGGCCTAAAGATAATGGCGCACCAACGATTCGGCGACACAGACAGGTTTGGCACTGCCCTCTCGCTCGAACGTCACCTGCCACGTGCTCTGCATGCCGTTGCCGGCCACGGCTTCCAGCGCCAGCAGTGCGAAGCGCGCGCGCACACGGCTGCCCACTGGCACGGGGTCGGTGAAGCGCACCTTGTTCAGGCCATAGTTGACGCCCATGCGCACGTCGGTGATGGCGATGGAGCCTTCCAGCAATCGCGGCAGCAGCGACAGCGTGAAGAAGCCATGCGCGATGGTGCCGCCGAACGGACCCGATCGCGCGCGCCCCACGTCCACGTGGATCCACTGATGGTCGCCCGTGGCCTCGGCGAACTGGTTGACCTGGGCCTGCGTGACCTCGATCCAGTCGCTCACGGCGACTTCCTGGCCCACCAGCGGTGCCAGGTCGGCAGGCTGCGCGAATGTCTTCATCTTGTCGTCTCTCCGTCGTTTTTTTCCGGGCGTGCGGTAGCCGCTCAGGTGTCCAGCCAGTCCGTGATGCCGCGCCACTGCTCCAGGTCGCGCTCGACGCGACCCGGCGCCACGTCGAACACCGTGAGGCCGCGCGCGGCCAGGTGGATGTAGTTCTGCGTGTCGCGCAGGTAGCCCAGCACCGGCAGGCCCAGTCCTTCGACGAAGTCGCGCAGCCGGTCGGCCGCCAGCGTGCGGCTGTCCACGCGCATGCCGACGATGCCCACCTGCAGCGCCGAGGCCTTTCGGTGCTCGGCCAGTTCGTCGAGGAAGGCGCGCGTGGCGTAGATGTCGAAGATGCTGGGCTGCAGCGGCACGATGACCTTGTCGGCCAGCTTCATGACGTCGTTGAAGCGCCAGCCATGCAGGCCGCCGGGGGTGTCGAGAACCACGTGCGTCACGCCCTTGGGCGGCCGCACGATGAAATCGGCGCTGACGTCCCAGGTCTCGATGCGGCGGGCGGCCGCGGGCCGCAGGCCCAGCCACAGCCGCGAGGACTGCTGGCGATCGGCATCGCCCAGCATCACCGCGTGCCCCTGGCTCGCGAAGTACCCTGCGACGTTGGTGGCAAGTGTGGACTTGCCCACGCCTCCCTTGGGATTGGCGACGACCACGACCGGCATGAGTTCCCCCTCGGCGAGTTGAAGTGGCCCTATGTTAGCGGCAGGCCCCGCCGGGCGTGGCGGCAAAGCTTCAGCGGAAGGCGTCCCACAGCAGCTTGATGCCGGTGAGGAACATGCCGATGTAGAGCAGCCGGTAGAACAGCTCCTGGCTGATGCGGCGCGCGATGCGGATGCCCATCCACACACCGAACGGCGCCAGCGGCAGCAGCACTAGCGAGGTGGCCATGTTGCGCAGATCGAGCAGGCCCAGCAGCGCGTACGGTATCCACTTCGAGAGGTTGATGAAGAAGTAGAAGAACGCCATCGTCGCCGTGTAGAGCATGGGCCGCATCTTGAGCGGGATGACGTAGGCGTTGAGCGGTGGACTGCCCGCGTGCGCGATGAAGCTGGTGAAGCCCGACACGGCCGTGAGGATGGCCCCCGCCCAGCGCGGCGGCGGCGGGCTGTCGGCACGCGGCGGGAACACCAGGCGCTGCGCCAGGAAGAGCAGCGTGAAGCCGCCCACGAGCCCGGCGATCACGTGCGTGTCCAGCACGCGGAACAGCACCGCGCCCAGCACCACGCCGGCCAGGCCCCAGGGCAGCAGGAAGCGCAGCAGTCGCCGGTCGAGCTCCTTGCGGAAGGCCGCCAGGCCCAGCAGGTCCATCAGCAGCAGCACCGGCATGAGGATGGCGGCCGCCTGCGGCACGCTCACGGCCAGCGCCATGATGGGCACGGCCAGCGAACCGAACCCTGCGCCGAAGCCGCTCTTGCTGACGCCCAGCAGCAGCACGGCCGGTACCGAGACGACGTAGAACCAGGGGTCGGTGATGATGGGCAGGGACTCAAGCACTTCGGGAACCGGACAGCGGGCAGGCGGAGAAAGCACAAGGCCCGCCGTGTGCGGGCGGGCCCTGGTGCGGCAGGCGGGGTGTGCCGATTATCGCCGTCGCCCCGCCCCCCGCTCAGGCGGTCTCCAGCCCCAGGTAGGCGCGCCGGATCTCGGGCCGCGCCAGCAGTTCGTCTGCCGCGCCGTCGGCCACGATGCGGCCCTCTTCCATCACGTAGGCGCGGCGAGCGATTTCCATCGCCATGACCACGTTCTGTTCCACCAGCAGCACCGAGGTGCCCGAGTCGTTGATCTCGCGGATGGCGCGGAACATGTCCAGCACGATCGCGGGCGCCAGGCCCAGCGAGGGCTCGTCGAGGAGCAGCAGGCGCGGACGGGCCATCAGCGCGCGGCCGATGGCGACCATCTGCTGCTGGCCGCCCGAGAGCGCACCGGCCGGCGCCTGCAGTTTCTCCTTGAGCACCGGGAACAGCTGCAGCACGCGTTCCAGCGTCTGCTGCCGGTGGGCCTTGGCGCTGGCGATGTAGCTGCCCAACTCCAGGTTGTCGAGCACGCTCATGCCGGTGAACAGGCGCCGCCCTTCCGGGACGATGGCGATGCCGGCATCGCAGAAGCGGTGCGGCGCCAGCCGCGTCACGTCGCGCCCTTCGAACACCAGCCGACCCGCATGCACCGGGTTGAGCCCGGCGATGGCGTTGATCAGCGTGGTCTTGCCCGCGCCGTTGGGCCCCACCACGCAGACCAGCTCGCCCGCCGCCACGTCCAGCGACACGCCCCACAGCGCCTGGGCCTGGCCATAGCGCACCTGCAGTTCGCGCACTTCAAGCATGGTGTTGTCCTCCGAGATAGGCCTCGACCACGCGCGGGTCGTTCATCACCGCCTGCGCCGGACCTTCGGCCAGCAGCTGGCCATGGTGCAGCACCGCGATGCGGTCGGTCAGCGCCATCACGGCGCGCATGACGTGCTCGACGAAGACGATGGTCGATCCCTGATCGCGGATGCGGCGGATCAGCAGGATGGCTTCGTCGATCTCGCTGGGCGTCATGCCCGAAAGCACTTCGTCGAGCAGCACCAGCCGCGGCCGCGCGGCCAGCGCGCGCGCCAGTTCGAGGAACTTGCGCTGGTGCAGGTTCAGATCGTCGGGCAGCACGCCGGCCTTGGCGCCCAGGCCGGTGAACGCCAGCCATTCGTGCGCCTGGCGCTCGGCCTCTTTCTCGCTGAGCGAGGCATTGCCGAACATGGCCACCAGTGCCACGTTCTGCAGCACGGTGAGATGCATGAAGGGCCGCGGGATCTGGTAGGTGCGGGCGATGCCCGCGTGAGCGATGCGGTGGGCTGGCTGGCCCGCCAGCTCGCGGCCTTCGAACAGGATGCTGCCGCGCGTGGGCGACAGGTGTCCGCTCACCACATTGATGAAGGTCGACTTGCCCGAGCCGTTGGGACCCAGCAGGCCCAGGATCTCGCCCTCGCGCACCTGCAGGCTCACGCCTTCCAGCGCCTTCACGCCGCGGAACCATTTGGAGAGATCGCGCACCTCCAGCAGAGGCGCCGCCCCGACGGGCGCCGGCGACATCGCTCGCACGGGCGGGGGCTCGGCCACCGGCGCCGTGCCGGCAGTCGCGGTTGCGGGCGCAGCTGCAGCGGCCGCATGCGCCGCCACGCCCACCATCGGCGCGGTATGTGCGTCTTCCGGGCCCGCCCCCACCGCTGCCCGCCTGGCCGCGTCGGCCCGCCGCTTGAGCAGGAAGCCCAGGATGCCATTGGGCATGAACAGGATCACCACCACCAGCACCGCACCGACGGCGGCCTTGCCGGCCACGGCGTGGTCGCCGGCCGTGAAGGCGTACATCAGGCACGTGATGACCACCGCGCCCACGGCCGGCCCGGCCCAGTGGCGCGTGCCGCCCAGCACGCTCATCAGCACCACGGTGAGCGGCACGGTGATGTTGAAGGTTTCGCCGGCCGTGACGTACGACACGAACAGCGCGTGGATACCGCCCGCCAGCCCCGCCAGCGCGCACGAGATGCCGAAGGCCAGCAGCTTGTAGCGGTAGGTGGGCACACCCATCACCTCGGCCACGTCCTCGTCGTCGTGAATGGCGAACAGGCCCAGGCCCAGCCGCCCGGCCTGGATGCGCCAGGCGATGACGAGCGTGGCGATCGCGCCGGCCAGCGCCATCAGGTAGAGGGACGCCGAGGGCGAAGGGCCGATGTTGGGCACCTGCACGCCCATCAGGTAAATGCCGGGCCCGCCGTCGATGCGCGTGTTGAGCACGATGGTGCCCACCACCAGCGTGACGGCCAGCGTGAGCAGCGCGAACAGCTCGCCGCGCACCGCGCGCACGCGGAACACCACGGCGCCCAGCGCCACGCCGAGCAGCGCCGCCAGCAGCGCGGCCATCGGCAGCGTCCAGAGGAAGGGCCAGTCGAGCTTGCCCGCCAGCGCGGCCGTGGTGTACACGCCCACGCCGAAGAACGCGCCGTGGCCGAACGAGAAATAGCCCGAATAGCCCGAGAGGATGTTCCACGACAGCGCCAGGATCATCCAGTGGCACAGCATGTAGAGGAACGTTTCGTAGAACGTGGGCAGGCCCAGCCACGGCACGGTGGCCAGGGCCGCGCCGGCGGCGAGGATGCCGATCAGTGGTTTTTGCATGATCAATGTCCCGCCTTTCCGGGACGCAGAAGGAGCATCACGATCAGCAGCGTGAACGACACCGTCGGCGCCCACGAGGGCGACGCCACGGCCATGGTCACGGCCTCGCTCACGCCGATGATCACGCCGGCCACCAGCGGGCCGATGGCACTGCCCAGGCCGCCCAGCATGACGGCGGCGAACACCACGCCGATCCACGCAAAGATCTGCGAGGGCGTGAGTGCGAAAGTCATCGCCAGGCAGACGCCAGCGAACGCGGCCAGGGCCGCGCACAGGCCCGCCAGCAGCAGCGACAGGCCGCGCTCGTTGATGCCGTAGGCGGCGGCGATGGGACCGTCCTCGGCCATGGCGCGCAGCGCTCGGCCCAGATCGGTGTAGCGCATGGCGGCCCAGATGGCCGCCGCGAAGGCCGCCGACAGCAGCAGCGTGATGAGTTCGGGAATCGGCACGAACAGCGGGCCGATGGTGAACTTCATTGCCGAGTAGGGCGACTCCAGCCGGCGGAAGTCCGCCGTCCAGATGCCCTGCACCAGGCTCTCGATCATCACCGTGAGGCCGAAGGTGACCAGCAGCGAGTTGAAGGGCGAGATGCGAAAGCGCGACAGCACCCAGTGCATGCCCGCGCCGACCGCGAAGAACACCGGCGGCAACAGCACGAACGCCCACAGCACGTCGATGTGCCAGTGCGAAGCCATCTGGTAGGCCAGGTAGCCCGCCAGGAAGGTGAAGCCGAAGTGCGCCAGATTGATCTGGCGCAGCAGGCCCCAGGTCAGGCCCAGCCCCAGGCCGATGAGGCCGTAGAGCGCGCCGATGAAGATCCCCGAGAGGATCGACTGGGCCAATAGATTGAAGCTGGGCAGGTACATCGCCTGGGGCCGCCTTCTGTTGTTACTTGACCTGCAGCTTGGCGCCCGGCGCCGCGAACTGCTGCGGCCACACCACCTGCCACTTGCCGCCCTGCACCTGCTTGATCTTCATGAGGTCGTCGCCATAGTTGTTGACGCCGTCGAAGCGCAGGTTGCCGTGGATGGTCTGCACGCGGTTCTTCTTGAGGTAGGCCGCGATCGCCTTGTCGTCGAAGTTGCCAGCGCCCTTGACGCCGGCTTCCAGGATCTGCCAGGCCGAGTACGACGCCGCGGCCTGCACTTCCACCGTGGTGTCGGGCAGCTTGGCGGCCGTGGCGCGCTGCTTGAACACCTTGACGAACTCGGCGGCCACCGGGTCGTTGGTGAACGGCGCGTGCTCCTCGAAGATGGTCACCGACAGCGCGTTGTCGCCGTCGGCCGAACTGGTCATGGGGCCGGGTGCCGGGTAGAGGTGGAAGTGCAGCGGCGGCACGTAGTCGATCTTCTTCATCGCGTCGAGCAGCATGTTGCCCTCCAGGCCGATGTCGCCCATCCAGACCAGGTCGGGCTTGGCATCCTTCACGCGCGCGGCGATGGGGCCGAAGTCGCGGTTGCCGAATTCCCATTCGAGGAACAGCACTTCCTTGAGGCCGCGCTTCTTGGCCACCTCGCGGCCGCCCAGCGACAGGAAGTGGATCGAGGGGAACTTGCTGGTGACGATGGCGATGGTTTTGGGCGGCTTGGGCGATGCGGCCAGCGCGTCGAACAGCGAGTTGGGCACGGTGGTGCCCGGGTCTGCCCCCAGCGACCACGACGGGAACTGCATGTCGTACTTGGCCAGCGACGGAATGCCGAAGGTGTGATGCACCAGCACCTTGTTGTAGCGCTGCGCCACGCCCATGGCCGAGAGGATGGCGCCGGTGGCATAGGGGCCCATCAGCAGGTCGACCTTGTCGGAGGTGACGAACTGCTCGTAGAGCGTGCGGGCCAGGTCGGGCTTGGACTGGTCGTCGCGCACGATCCATTCCACCTTGCGGCCCAGCAGGCCACCGCGTGCGTTGAGTTGCTCCACGTAGATCTCGCCCACCAGCTTGTGGACCATGGCCGTGGCCGACAGCGGGCCGGTGAGGGCCAGCGTGCTGCCGATGCGTACCGGCGCGCCCTGCGCGAACACCGGGCCGGCCGCCAGCGTGGCGGCGCCTGCGGCAGCAGCCGCGATGATGGAACGTCGTGCGAATGTCATGTTGTCTTCCTCGTCTTCTCGTGTGTTGATGGGACTGCCGACCTGCATCAGCGCCGGACGGCAGCGGGGCTCTCACTCACTGCTTTGCTTCTTCGCGAACTCGTTTCGGATCAATCGACGCGCGCGCCCGAGCGGCGCACCAGGTCGGCCCACTTGGCAACCTCGGTGCGACCGAAGGCTGCCGCTTCTTCGGGCGACATCGCGCGGGCTTCCAGACCCTGGCCCGCCAGGCGCTGGGCCACGTCGGGCTGGGCCAATGCCTGGCGCGCGGCATCGCGCAGCCGGGCCACCTCGCGCGCGGGCGTGGCGGCCGGCGCATAGACCATGAACCAGGCGACCAGGTCGAAGTCCTGCACGCCCTGCTCGGCGATGGTGGGCACGTCGGGCGCGGCGCTGCTGCGGGCCGAGCCCGAGGCGCCCAGCGCGCGCAGCTTGCCGGTCTTCATGTGCGGCAGCACCGCGGCCGGGTGGTAGAACATGAAATGCACCTGCCCCGACATCACGTCGGAGACGGCCAGGCCGCCTTCCTTGTAGGGCACGTGCACCATCTCGCCGCCCAGGCGCGCCTTGAGCAACTCGCCCGCCAGGTGGCCCGAGGTGCCGTTGCCGGCCGAGGCGAAGCTCACGCCGCCGGGCTTGCCGGCCTGCGCGCGCAGGTCGGCCAGCGAACGGATGGGCGAGTTGCCGCCCACCACCAGCAGCGTCGGCGTGTACCCCACGAAGGCGATGGGCGCGAAATCGCGCAGCGCGTCGTAGCCGAGCTTCTGGTAGAGCGTGCTGTTGATCGCGTGCGTGCCCACCGTGCCCATGACCAGCGTGTAGCCGTCGGGCGCCGACTTGGCCACCTGGTCGGTGCCGATGGTGCCGCCGGCGCCAGCGCGGTTCTCCACCACCAGCGTCTGGCCCAGCGCGCGGCCCATGCCGTCGGCGACCACGCGGCCGACGATGTCGGTGGTGGTTCCGGGGCCGAAGGGCACGACCATCTTCAGTGGCCGCGAGGGAAAGTCCTGGGCCACGCCCAGCGCCGGGGCCAGCAGCGTGGCCGCGCCCAGCACCGCCAGCAGCGTGCGCCGCACCGGGTGTGCCGTGTGTCGTTCGTCTTTCCTGTTCATGCGTCTTGTCTCCTTGTTTTCTCGTGGATGCGAACCCTGGCCGGCGTGGCGGCGTCAGGGCGGCGGCACGGGCCAGCCGTGGGCGAACTCGGCGTTGTGCTCGCCCAGTTGCGGCGGCGCGATCACGTCCAGCGCGCGCTCACCGTCGAACGACAGCGGCGAGCGCACGGTGCGGAAGCCCGGCTCGCCCGCCGTGGTGTGCGTATCGACGAACAACTGCAGGTGCTCGGCCTGCGCGTCGCCCGGCACTTCGTCGGTGCGGTACATCGGCGCATGCGGCACGTCGCGCGCCAGCAGGCGCTGGCACCACTGGTCGCGGGGGCGGGTCTTGAAGATCGCGCCCAACACCTGGATCAGCTCGCCCTGGTGCTCGATGCGCGCCTCTCGGGTGGAGAAGCGCGGGTCGTCGAAGATGTCGGTGCGCTCCATCGCCTCGGCCAGCCCCTGCCAGAACTTCGGCGGCGACGACATGTGCAGCGCGATCCAGTTCCCGTCGGAACACTCCAGCGCATACGACTGCGACACGCTGGGCCGGCTGTACGGGCCCATCACCTCGCCCACCGAGAACAGGTGGGTGTAGGCGTCGAGGTTGAAGTGCGTCATGGCCTCGAACATCGACACCTCGACCTTGCGGCCCTGGCCTTCCGCGTTGCGCGCATGCAGCGCGCCCAGGATGCCGTAGGCGGCATAGAAGCCGGTGATCGCATCGGCCAGCGCCGGGCCCACCACGCGCGGGTTGGCCGGGTTGACCAGCAGGCGCAGGAAGCCGCTGGCCGCCTGGGCCACGGTGTCGTAGCTGGGCCGGCCGGCCGACGGGCCGTCCTGCCCGAAGCCGCTGATGGCGCAGTAGATGAGCCTGGGGTTCAGCTCGCGCAGGCGCGATTCGCCCGCGCCGATGTCGTCGGCCACGCCCGGGCGGAAGTTCTGGATGTAGACGTCGGCGCCTGCCACCAGCGTGTCGAAGCGCTCGCGGTCGGGCACCTTGCGGGTGTCGAGCGTGATGCTGCGCTTGTTGCGGTTGTAGGTCTGGAAGTGCGGGCTGTAGAGCCCGTCCTTGAAGGCACGGAAGGGGTCGCCCGTGCCCGGCAGTTCGACCTTGACGACGTCCGCGCCCAGATCGGCCAGCAGCATCGACGCCGCCGGCCCGGTGATGAAGGTGCCGTGTTCGACCACGCGCACGCCCTGCAGGACCTTGTTCATGGTTGGTGCCTTGCCCTCACGCCGCGGCCTTGTGCGCGCCGCCGAAGCCGGCCGGCAGCTCACCGGTGTACTGCTGCTCGCGCGTGGCCTGGTAGGACAGCGCGAAGCCGATAGGGTTGCCCTGCTCCTCGGCCAGATGCGCGATCAGACCCGCCGTGCGCGCCAGGATCGGCACGCCGCGCAGCGAGCCCACCGGAAAGCCCACACCCAGCAGCACGGCCGGGATGGCGGCGGAGACATTCAGCCGCAGGTCCTTGCCCACGACGCCGGGAATGGCGGCTTCCACCGCCTCGGCGATCTCGACGAAGCGCTGGCCGCCGCCCGCCTCGCGCGACACGGCGAACAGGCGCGCCACGCGCGGATCGCGTTCCTTGTGCAGCGGATGGCCGTAGCCCGGGATGGCTTCGCCGCGCGCGCGCCGCGCCTTCAGCACGTCCGTGGCCGCGGCTTTCAGGTCGCCGCCGTGCCGGGCGGCAGCCTCGTCGATCTCGACGAACATGCGGCCAGCCGTCTCGGAAGCGCCCAGGATCACCGAACCGCAGCCCAGGATGCCAGCCGCCACGGCGCCCTGCAGCGCATCGGGCGCGGCAGCGTACGTCATCCGCGCGGCCTGCACGCTGGGCACAAGGCCGTGCTCGGTAATCGCCACCAGCGTGGCCTCGAGCACGGCCGAGGCCGGCGCATCCGGGCGGCGGCCGGTGAGCAGCAGGAAGAAGTAGTCCGCGAAGCCGATCTTGCCGATCAGGTCACGGCACAGGTCTTCGCCACGCACGACGATGGTGTGCTCGTCCGACGTGCAGATGGCGGTCTGGGGAACGGTGGCCTTGCCGATCTTCATGCCATGCCTCCCGCCTCAGGCTGCCGCCGGCGCGAGCCGGAAGTCGTAGTGCGCGCTGTGCCAGGTGCGGTCGAGCTCGCGGCCATCGGGCGCGCGGCCCGGCGCATGCTCGGTGTAGGGCACGATGAGGCTGTCGCGCACCCCGAACACGGCGTCCGAATCCAGGTACACGCTGTCGGCCACGAACAGGTGGGTGGTCAGCGTCTGGAAGCCGGGCTTGTAGACCTTCATGTGGATGTGGCCCGGCCGATTGGGATGGCGGCCCATGCGGCGCAGCATGTCGCCCACCGGGCCGTCGTCGGGCACCGGGTAGAACGAGGGCTTGATCGACCAGAAGCGGTACTGGCCGTCGGCGTCGGTGTAGAAGCGCGCGCGCAACCGCATGCCGGCGTCGTCGCCCATCTGCATGTCGTAAATCCCGTCGCCGTCGCCTGACCAGACGTCCATGCAGCAGTTGGCGATGGGCTGGCCGGCGGTGTCGGTCACACGGCCGGTGTACCAGGCGGGCTCGCCCGGCATGCCTTCGCCGATGTCGGCGCCCAGCGGCATCTCGGGCGCGTTTTCCCAATAGAACGGTCCCTGCACCGTGGCTTCGGTGGGGCTGCCGCTGGCGGGCGTGGCTTCCAGCCGGCCCTGGCCCGCCGCACGCGCGCCCTTGAGCTGGTTGAGCGCCACCACGAGCATCGAGATGCCCAACGTGTCGGACAGCAGGATGAATTCCTGCCGCTTGTCGTCGCAGATCTTGCCGGTGGCGGTGAGGAATTCGATGGCGCCGATCCACTCGGCCTCGGTGGGCTGGATCTCGCGCACGAAGGCGTGGGCGTGCGTGACAAGCGCCGTCATGATCTGCTTGAAACGTGCGTCCCGGCACTCGTCGAGGCGATCGATTACGGCCTGGGTGATGTCTTCTGCATCGATCTGGATCATCGTCTGTCTCCTGTGTTCGTTGTCGTGCGCGACGAGTCTAGGAATCTTTCACATGCGATGGAAGTGATGAATATCCACCGATATGATCGATACCATCGATCATTCTTGCGCGGGTAATCCCGTATCTCCGTCTCATGGAACTACGCCACCTGCGCTACTTCGACGCGGTCGCCGACACGCTCAATTTCACGCGCGCGGCCGAGCGCCTGCACGTGACGCAATCCACGCTGTCGCACCAGATCCGCCAGCTCGAGGACGAGGTCGGCCATCCGCTGTTCGACCGCGCGGGCAAGCGGGTGGCGCTGACCGAGGCCGGCGAGATCCTGCGCAGCCACATGGCGCCGGCGCTCGAGCAGATCGACCGCGGCGTGCAGGCGCTGCGCGCCGACACCGACGCCATGCAGGGCCGCATCCGCCTGGCCACCACGCCCAGCTTCAACACGCGCCTGGTGCCGTCGTGCGTGGCCGCCTTCCTGGATCACTACCCGACCATCCAGGTGAGCGTGGAAGAACTCTCGGCGCGGCAGATCGCGCGGCGCGTGCAGTCGGGGCACCTGGATCTGGGCGTGGCCTACCGGCCGCCCAACGCGCCCGAGCTGTGGTTCGAGCCGCTCTACAACGAAGAACTGATGCTGGTGGTGAATGCCGATCACGCCCTGGCGCGGCGCCGCCGCGTGCGCATGGTCGAGCTGCATCATGCGCGCATGGTGCTGCTGCCGGCGGTGTTCTCCACCCGGGCGCTGCTGGACGAATGCTTCGAAGCGGCCGGCGCCGAGCCGCGCGTGGCGGCCGAACTCAATTCCATCGCACCGATGCTGGAACTGATCCGCCGCACCGGGCTGGCCGGCATCATCGGAGCCACGGCGCTCACGCCGGCCGACGACCTGCGTTTCATCCCGCTGGAGGATCCGACGCCCATCCGCACGCCGGGCTTGCTGTGGAAGAAGCGGGCCGACCGGCCGCCCATGACCAAGCTGCTGGCCGCGCTGCTGCGCAAGGCATCGACGCAACCGCTGTGAGCACATGGCAGGTCAGGCCGCGGGGCGAACGGTTTACAGCAGCTGGCAGGCCTGCTCGAACGACAGGCGCTTGTTGCGCTCGAACAGCAGGCTGTCGTCGCCCCAGCCCAGGTTAATGAGGAAGTTGGCCTTCCAGCGACCGTCGGGAAAGAACTCGGCGTTGACCTTGGCCAGGTCCACCCCGCTCATCGGCCCGCAATCGAGCCCCAGCGCGCGCGCCGCGATGATGAAGTAGGCGCCACCCAGCGTGCCGTTGCGCGTGGCCGTGGCCTCGGCCATGGCCGGGTTGGCCTCGAAGTTGCCCCTGGCCTCGGGGCGGTGCCAGATCTCCGGCATGAATTCGTGGAACTTCGTGTCGGTGGCCACGAT
>JAFKGD010000001.1 GCA_017307855.1 Burkholderiales bacterium
CTTCGTCGCGGGCGGCCTGGTGATGGTCTTCGGTGGAAATTGGCCCGATCTGGTGGTCGCGCTGCTCATTGCGGCCATCGCAATCTACGGCAGCTTCAAGACGTTCCGGGACAGCAGTCGCACAGTCGATTGAAATTTCCTCGCCTAAAACGCTGCTCGCGACAGCGATGCTTAGCTCCTGAGGAGCGCTTGCGGGAGTTCGACATCCTTGTTACCGCTCGATCGCCGTCGTCTTCGTACACAGCCGAAAATTCTCGCTAGCGTAACGGCTGCAGGAAATCCACGTTGGTCCGAGGATCACTCGCGAACTTTTACGGCCGGGAACCGAGTCGAGGCAGCAGCTTCACGTACAGGAGTTCGCTGATGAGCTCCACCAGGGTTTGCCACGATCACCGCAGGTATCCAGGGCACGGCGCCCGGAATGGCCAATCCAAGCGGAAGAACGACCAGCGAGTTGCGGGTCGCACTGCTGAACGCCACGGCGCGGCCTAGGTCAGGCCGCAATCGCCAGGCACGCGCCACGGCCCATCCCGACAACGGTGCGGCGATAACAAAAACCGCGTAGAGGGGCACCACCGTTCGAACGGCGTCCAGCGACCGCCCGAGTTGTGGTGCCACGGCGGCCACCACGACGAACAGGACAGCCGCCGTCGCCGGCACGGGCAGCAGACCCAGAGCCGCGATGGTGGATCGCGCCATGCTTCCCCAGGAAGATGAGCTGATTACCCCAGAGGAAGATCGAGCGCGTTGCGCCAAGGCGTTGGGCGACTTGAGCGCTGCGTCGATCCTGGGCCCGCGAGATCTGACGAAGCTGCAGCAGCTAGCCCAGCGGTGCCTGGAACTACTGGCGGAAGGCGATGTCAATGCTGCGCTCTTTGCAGCCAAGGACGTGGAGTTGCATTTGATCGAAGTGCGGGAGCGGGCGCGCACAGCCAAGGAAAGATGAGTGCAGTTGCATCGAGCGCAGCTCACGGTTTTGCACTAGCCTCTTACCGAGCACGGTATTTCTTTAGCTGCTGAGGGCCAAATGATAGAGAAGAAGCCCTCACCGTTCCGGCCGTTGATCGAGGTCGTGAAGGCCTACTCGTTGGTGCGTCTGGTTGCTGCTGCTCAGTGTTTTAGGTGCTGGGCGAGGAAGGTTTCCAGCACCGAACAATGTACTTCTGTCTGGGCTTGGGTCGCGCCTGAATTCGCGCGATCTGGCACAACAGCGCCGAGGACGGCCCGCGCTTGGCGCTGGCCTTGAGCGACTCGCCCAGCAGCGCTTGGATGCGCACGCCCAGCGAGTGCACCAGATCGGCCAACATCGACATCGCAACATCGAGAATAGTTTTGGCGGGCCACACACGTGGTGGAACATTCATCCACGTGAGTCGTCGTGCCGCCGTGGTTTGGTTCTGAGTTGGCGCTAACGCGATAAGTCGGTCAGATTTCTGTGAAACTCAGGGCCTTCTGCGTCAATAGCTTTGCTAAGAACCAATGACAAAATCCGAGTCTTTTCTGACGGCTCATCAACCTCTCTTTACTAACGGACCTGACCCGCTCTTGAACGCATGCGTCGGGAAAAATGGGGGTCAGCTGGGTGACCACGCTTATGTGCTGGGCTTCGCCCAGGCCGCTATGGCGCTGCTCCGGACAGCTATGGAGCCCCCACGCCTCAATGAATCGGTGGAATCCTTCGAGGACCTCGTGGACGATGGCGACGTCGGCGTTTACATGGATGCGCTGATCTATCCCATCTGCTTCAGCGCTCGGCACCATATTGAGCTTTTCCTGAAGCGCCAGATCGCTCGCTTGGCCGAGGTTCGCGAAATTGACGTGAACAGAACTGTGCTGAGGGACCACAAGCTGGGCCCGCTGCTCAATGAGTTACTCAGGGTCTGCGACAAGACAGATCCGACGCTGCGCGAGCGGATCAATCCTATCGAGGGTGTCATTAGGGAGTTGGATACCTTTGACAGCCAAGGGCAGACGTTCCGGTATCGGCGATCGAACGAGAAGGAGCTCCACCTCCAGGAGGTCCACCATATCAACCTCGGCACCCTGCAGGCAGGGCTCAAACGATTGTTTTCTGCCACGGAGGACTTCGATAACTACGTAGACGCGTTGGTTTATGAGTACCAGCAGGGCTCATTCACGTCTAAGCTCTCGCGCGCGAAGCTTGTTGAGCTTGCAAAGGCGTTACCTCCAAAAGACACTTGGGCGAAGTCGCCAGCCTTTGATGTCGTTAAGCAGGAGTTTTGCAAAAAGTATGCTCTGTCGAGCAACGACTTCCAGAAGGCGGTGAAATGCATCCTTGAAGGTCGAGGCTTGTCTGGTTACGTTGACGTTGAACTGGCCCTACCCCACCTGACGCCCGAACTGCTTACCAAGCTTGTTGCCTTGGATGTGACGAAGGAGGAACTGGCCGCGATCCCCATGGAAGTCTGGCGGGTACTGGAGACTGTCGGAGAGGTGGGCCGGCCATATGAGTATCCAGAACTGTTCGACCGCCTCATGCGGGAGGCGCCAAACCCTCCGGATGCTGCGAAAGAGTCGAAGCCTGCGCCGCAACCTCAACAGTCGCCAGCAGAGGTGGCGGAAGAATCGAAGGATGAGAAGAAGCAGGAGGAGAGGTTTGATTGGGGAAAGCTAGAGTACTTAGAGGACAAAGAAGAGAAGATCGGCAAGAAGGGAGACCAAAGCCAGGAGGATGAGAGTCTCCGAGACCCGTCGCCGCCGGACGTCGTGCGAACTATGCTTCGGGCTAGGGCCCGCTTCATAAACGGTCTCCAGAAGCTTCAGCAGCCCACGCTCCTGGCCGCGCTGGACGCAGGTGAGACTGCTCGTGCGAAGCATGGGGGAGATGAAATGGACGACTTCGAAAAGATGGTCCGACAGTGGTACTACTTCGAGGTGGTGGCCGAAGCCAAGAAGTACTGAAACATGTGCCCCCGAGATATCCGCGGCGGCTCCGCAGTCTGTAACTGCAGCTGCAGGACCTCCAGCGGGACTCGACGGAGCTTGGCTGACTGTAGGAATCGCAGCAAGAGGGCAAGTTCTCATTCCTCGACCGAATGCCTTGGTGAGGCAGAGCGTTTGTCAAGTAATGTGTATATCGACGCTGCATTAAGCCAGCTTACGCGTCAATCTTGAATCGGCGTCAGGCTATCCAAGTGGGGCAGTTCTTTGGAGTCGCGACAGTCAAGCAGGTCACATGTCACTGCGCTCTCAGCTTCTAGCCATTAAGGAGTCGCAGTTCACGAACTGGACCTTCCTGTGCCTCGTGCTCTGAATCTGTTTGATCGCCAGCGCACCCCTCTCTCCGACAGGCCGCGCCGTCTTGGTGATGCTTTGGGTGCTGCCTGAGCTGAGAAGTGGGGAGGGCGGTCTACCAGAGCACCGAGTCGCGCAGGTCGTCCATGTGCCGCTGTACTTTTCGCTTGCCCGTCATCCAGAGTCTCAGCATCCCAATTGCGACCGTGCCCATTACCGCAGCGATCAGCCCCAGCGTGCCCGACCCTTCACGCACCGCGCTGACAGCAAGCGCACCCGCACTCAACGGACAAGCAACGCACACCAGCCGTACCGCGTTCAGCATCGACGTCTCCGCAAACTCAGTCCTGAGCCTCGGCGGAACCCGCCCCGTCGCCACTCTGTGCAAGTTGAGAAATTGCCTCTCGCCGCCCCATCGCTCGCATTGCGGCGATAGCGGCGAAATGGCTTTGGCGGGGCCGTACCTCGCCTTCTTCCCATTTGTAGACGGTCTGCCCAGAGACGCCGAGCAACTGGCCCATCTGCGCAGCTGACAATCCAAGCCGCTTTCGCTGTGACGCCATGCTTTTGGCGCTGTATCTAAACCCGACACTGTCATCGCCTTGAGATGGCACGATGCTCTTCGACCCGGTGGCCCCTTGCGTCTTCACGAGCTTGGCCACTGTGCGCTCCAATCCGGTGATGGTTCGCTTGAGCTCTGCGATCTCGGCCCGATGCCGCGATGAAGCCTTCGCCACCGATTCCATGCCGGTCTTGAGCTCCTTTCGAGCAATGCGCGCGATTTCTTCTCTGAGAGCGCCAGCGATATCGGGCATGTAGAGTTTTCCTTTGGCGCAGGCTGTGCGCGTGATCAACGGATTGGGGAAGTGATGCTATCGCAACGCGATTCCTCATGACGGGAAGTGCATTCCAGATTCTTTCAACCACATATGACGGTACTGAGAGCACCTGTTGCTCTCACGCTGGCGCCTTTCGCTCCCGCGTCCTGTTCTACAAGGAGTCACCGTGTTCCCGTATCCCTCATCCCTAGAGACGCTGCTTACCTTTGGCATCGTCTTCCTGCTCGGCTTGGCGTGGTCGCATCTCTATCGCCGTTCCTGCGCCTGCCGGAGGTTCTCCGCAATGGAGGCTGCCGCATGAGCCGAGGTCTTCCTCCCGACTGCCCGCATTGTCGAAGCACCCACGTCATCTCCATGAACCGCGGTCGCAAAGCCGCAGTAATGCTCGGTGGCCTGGCCGGCGGCATCTCTAGCGCTGCCAACGTCTGGAACGGCGCGCGCATCGGCGCTGCTGTTGGCGCGATGGCCGGTCCCGCGGGATCGCTCCTGAGCGCTGAGGCTGGCGCTGTCCTGGCTGCATTGGCTGGTGGCGCTGCCGGCTGCGCCGCTGGCGCTGTGATCGGCGATCTGATCGACGACAAGGTTCTCGCCAACTACCGCTGCCTGAACTGCAATCATCGTTTCAGTCACACCACGGCGCCAAAGTCCGATGTGGGTTATCCCCACGAACTCGACGATGAGCCGCCGGAGCCGCGGTACCACGCACGCCACGATCGTCGCGCTCCAGCGCATGCCTACGGCCCCATGTCCTTGCCGGACGACGAGGACGACGAGCCCTATGGGTTCTACCGGCCGTTCCCGCCTTTCCCTGGCTATCCGTACGGCGCAGCCGAGCCCAACTGAAGGCTCTCTTCCTTTCATTCTTTCGTTTCTCACACGCATGTCAGCCCGGCCGATGCCGGGCTCTTTTATGCCGTCATCTTTTCAGGAGTTCACTCATGCACCTCGTGCAAACCATGGCGTATGCCAACGAAACCCCCTGGCACGGTCTGGGCAACCGCCTGGCCCCCAAGCAATCCCTCGAAGTCTGGACGCGCAGCGCCGGCATGGACTGGAGCATCGAAGAGGCTGAAGTTCGCTATGTCGCCGGCAACCAGAACCTCGGCTCGATCCATGCCTTCCCGCAGCAGAAGGTGCTGTATCGCTCCGACACCAAGGCGCCGCTGTCGGTCGTTTCCAACCGATTTTCGGTCGTGCAGCCTGCTGCCGTACTCGAGTTCTTCAGGGATTTGACGGAGATCGGGGGCTACGAGTTGGAAACTGCCGGCGTTCTCAAGGAAGGACGCAAGCTCTGGGCGTTGGCCCGTACCGGCCAGAGCGCGACCTTGAAGGGCAAGGACGACGTCCACGGTTACCTGCTGCTGGCCACGGCCTGCGATGGAACGCTCGCCACGACAGCCCAGTTCACCTCTGTGCGCGTGGTCTGCAATAACACGTTGGCGATCGCGCTGGGGCAAGGGCAGGGCGCCGTCAAGGTTCCCCACCGTAGCCAGTTCGATGCCGAAGCCGTCAAACGCCAACTGGGGATCGCTACTAGCTCGTGGTCCGGGTTCATGGCGCGCATGAACGCCTTGGCCGCCCGTAAGGTCACGGACGAGCAAGCCGAGGCCTTCTTCAAGCGCGTACTGACCTACACCACGCTCGATCCTGCATCCCACCTGGTGATGTCTGTGAACGAGCGTGCGCTCAAGACCGTCCAGGAACTCTACGGCGGCGCTGGCAAGGGATCGACCCTGCCGTCGGCGGCCGGAACGGCGTGGGGTTTGCTCAATGGAGTTACGGAATTCGTGGACCACCATCGCCGCGCGCGCAGCGACGACCACCGCCTGGATGCCGCCTGGTTCGGCGCCGGCGCCAGCTTGAAGCAACGCGCTTGGGACGAGGCCATGACTCTGGTGGCCTGAAACCTGTCGCCATCCACCTATCCATATCCACCCGCTGCCCCGAGGGCGGCATAGAGCCCGGATGCCTCGTGCATCCGGGCTTTTCCCTTTCTGGAGAACACCATGAATGAACCGATCCCCAAGGATCGACCCGAGCGGCTGCGCCCGGCCTTGCGCCTGGTCGACACCCGCAAGATGGACCGCGCCGACTGGCTGGAGGTCCGCAAGAGCGGCATCGGCGGCTCCGACGCGGCCGCGGCCGTGGGCCTAAACCTGCACAAGAGCGCCTTGGAGCTCTGGCTCGAGAAGACCGGCCGCGAGGGCGAACTTCGCCAGCCGGACGCCACGGACACGCGCGAGCCGATCTTCTGGGGCGCACTGCTTGAACCCATCGTGGCAGCGGCCTACGCGCAGCAGACGGGTAACCGTGTGCGCAAGGTCAACGCCGTGCTTCGCCACCCCACGGTGCCGTACATGCTGGCCAACCTGGACCGAGAGATCGTCGGTGCGCCAGGCGTGCAGATCCTCGAGTGCAAGACGGCGGGAGAGTTTGGCGCCAAGCTGTGGAAGGAGGGCGTGCCCGACTATGTCCAGCTGCAGGTCCAGCATCAGTTGGGCGTCACCGGCAAGCAGGCGGCCGACGTGGCGGTGCTCATCTGCGGCCAGCGCCTGGAGGTTCACCGCATCCAGCGTGATGCCGGGCTCATCGCTCGGCTGATCGAACTGGAAGGCGACTTCTGGCGCCACGTCACCGAAGACCGCCCACCACCGCCGGATGGCTCCGAGTCGGCCGACCAAGCACTACGGGCGCTCTATCCCCAAGACCGGGGTCAGACGCTTGACTGGTCCGCGGACCTGGTGATGTCCGCTGTGTTCTCGGACCTCAAGGACGTCCGCCAGCAGCTCGAGCAGCAGGTTCGCCTGGAAGCCACCCTCAAGCAGCAGATCCAGCAGCACATGGGCGACGCCACGCGCGTGCGCTTCGAGCAAGGCTCCGTCACCTGGCGGCGCAGCAAGGACAGCAAGAGCGTGGACCTTGAGCGCCTGCTGACGGACCACCCCGACCTGCGCGAACGCTACGCCACCGACAAGCCCGGCTCCCGGCGCTTCCTCATCCACGACGCCCCGGCCACCTGACGGCGAGCGTTCCCACACATCATTTCCCCTATTGAAAGGAGCATCCATGCTCAAAGGACTGGCCCTGACCCCTCCAGTGGTCGGGCGCATCTCCATCGGCCGCATTGTTGAGAAGAACGGCAAGCGGCTACCCGTCAAAGACGACGAGTTCACCCTGACCACCCAAGTCCAGACCCGCGAGGGCTGGCTGCTGCATCCCCTGGACGAGCAGCTGCGTAAAACCCAAGCGCAGGCCCGCACGGAAGGGGCTGACACGAGCGCAAAAGAGTCGACGAAGCTGCGGCGCATCCCCATCCGACTCCTGTTCGGCGACCCGGAACTCAACTTGCGCGCGAGCTACTGCCTGTTCGATCGGACGTCAGGCCGGCCGATCTGCGTGGGAAACGGCGAAACCTGCCGGCGCAGCACACCGCAAGGGGTCCAAAGCCAGCCCTGTCCTGCACCCGAGGCGTGCGAGCTGGCCGAGCAGGGCTGCAAGCCCTTCGGGCGTCTGAATGTGCGTATCGGCGAGGAGGACGATCTCAGCACCTTCGTGTTCCGCACGACCGGGTTCAACAGCATCCGTACGCTAGCCACGCGGCTCAAGTACTTCCAGGCGGTCAGCGGCGGGAATCTCGCGACGTTGCCGTTGGAGCTGCGGCTGCGCGGCAAGTCCACGCAGATGTCTCACGGCACGCCGATCTACTACGTCGACATCACGGTGCCGACGGGAAGCACGCTGGCCCAGGGCATTGGAAAGGCTCAGCAGGAAGCGCAGACCCGGCGGGAGGCGGGGTTCAGTCAGGAGAGCCTGGATCAGGCCGCGCGTGAAGGGCTGGCGCAGGGCGCCTTTGAAGAAACGCCCGAGGACGGAGGCGCGGTCGTGGAGGAGTTCTATCCGCCTCAAGTGGCCGGTGATCGCGAGACGCCAGCGGGGGAGGACGCGCCACCGTCAACGCTGCGCGAGAAGCTCGATCGCAAGGCAAAGGCGAGGAATGAAGCGGTCTAGCAAGACCGCCAACACCCGCGCGGGTTCATAAAAGATCAGGTTCCAGGTTCAGCGCTTCGCGCCGGACTTGGGCAGGGCCATCACCT
This sequence comes from Burkholderiales bacterium, assembly GCA_017307855.1. Lineage (GTDB taxonomy): Bacteria > Pseudomonadota > Gammaproteobacteria > Burkholderiales > Burkholderiaceae_C > JAGOCV01. The sequence goes on from JAFKGD010000001.1 coordinate 8,189, forward strand.
GGTCAATGAACTCGTGGGGGTCGGCATCCAGCGCTCGCAGGATGTCCAGGAGCTCGATGGCATCCAGTCGGCGCAGTCCCGTCTCGTACTTCGAGACGAAGGTCTGCGTCCGACGCAGCCGATGGGCCAGGTCGTGTTGCAGCCAGCCGCGCTCTTTGCGCAGCTGCACGAGCAGCGCGGCAATGGCCTTGTGGCGTGCGTCCTGGATGGCGGCGGGCATCTAAAAATTCTAGATGCGCATCCAATAATCTAAATGCGCATATGATATTCATGGAGAGAAGCAATGTGGGTTTATCTGTTGTGGCTTTTGTGCGCCGTGTTCTCGGCGCTGGCCATCGCGATTGACATGCGCAGTCTGGGCGCAACAAAGGTGGGGTTGTCGTTGCCCACCTGGGGTCTGGTCTGTACCTTGGTGGGGCCGCTCGCGTGGGTTCCCTATCTCGTGCTGCGGCCGACCGCGCGCCAGCAGTTGATCGATGCCGCCTGGGCATTCATCGGGGACGGATCGCATCCGTTGTCTACCCGTCATTCGCGCCTGAAGGCGCTCAGGCAAGTGGGGCTGATCGGCCCTTCCATCTACCGGATCTGTCTGCGTTCCATGAACGCGGGCATGTCGTCGTTCGAACTTCAGAGCATTGAAGAGCAAAGGAAGGACCATGAGTGAGGGAAACATGCAGATGACGCAGGTCGTCAAGAAGCGGCTCGCGATCTACGCGGGCGTGTGCACGGCCATCTTTGGAGCGCTGGCGATCGGAGCGGCGTTCTCGTCGAAGATTCACTGGGGGTTCTTCGGCTACATCGCGCTGTTCATCTCCGGCTCGGTGCTGACGACCGTCGGGGTCGTGGTGGGCGATGTGCTGCGCCGGATGGCCATGCCGGATCTTTACTTCACCAAAGGATTCGCGGACTCGATCCAGAAGCGGATCTTCTGGGCAGTTGGACCGCAGACGATCGGGTGGTTCATCGGGATGGTGGCAACCAATGGGTTCATGCATAACTACCTGGGCTACGACATGGAGACGGGGCGGGGGAGGGTGAGTCAGTCGGCGCCGCGCGCGCATGCAGCGCCGGAGCACGTACCGACCTGGGTGGTCAATCAGAAGGCTGAGGCGTCCGCGACGTCACCGGCGGCACCGATCGTGGCAAGCTCAACGACAACGTCGCAGCAGTTCCAGTTGATCGAGGTCGGAGCCTGCGTAATGGGCAAGCACCGGCAGACTGGCACGGGGCCCGAGTTTGTGCGGCCGATCGTGGTGTACCGGCAGGGAGGGGCGGTGGAGCCAGCCGGAACTATGGAGACCTTCAGCGCGTTCTACGCGGAAGAGCAGCACGGCGTCACGGGGCGGGTGCGGCTCACTTACGCGCCGGGGGCGTTTGGGGATGAGCCAAAGGCGGGGGAGGTGTTGGGGTGGGTGAACGCCGCGGATCTGGAGGTGCATGAGCACCGGAACTGTCAGTAGCTCTCAGTCGGGAGTGAAAGAAGCGCCTCTCGGGCGCTTCTTTGTTTCTCTTTGACCGATCGCACTGCATGGGGGGCTCAGGGCGTCAGCCGAGTTCTGATTAAGTTTCAAGGTTCAGCAGCACCTGTTTCGAGCTCTGGGTAGGCCCGGCTACTGTGACGACTATCGGCCAGAAAAGGAGAACCCGCCGAAGCAGGCAGAGAGCAGTCAGACAACCCGAAGTACAGCCCTCTCGCGAGGCGCCTGCGGCACAGACTCCACAACCAACTCTCCGACAAGAGCTTCTACTTCCTCTGGGGGTAGGTGCAGCTCCTTTGCAATGGAGTCGCGCGTCAGGCCATCCTTCCAAAGAGCTTCAAACACCATCCGCCAAAGAACAGAGCGTTCGCGTGGCATGCCCTCCGGCTCATTGGTCCGATAGCCCAGGAAGCTGAGCTGCTTTGATAGGCTCTCATAGTGCCAGTCCGAAATCAGCTGAGCATCATGCGCTGTCCTACACAGTGCAGCGACCGAGATGCCCCAGCGCTTTTTGGCTCCGATCAACTGAGCCAAGGAGGGTTGCCTAGGCAAATGGGCGATCACGTCACTTCGAGGAGCAAGGAAGGCAGAGGCAAAACTATCGGCTTCACGCTCAGCATTCCGATCACCAGATGCTTCTCCGTGCTGGTGGAGACACAGATGAGCAACCTCGTGAGCCGCATCAAAGCGGCTCCGTTCGGCGGATTTGTATGTGTTCAGAAATACAAACGGCACACCGTTGTGCCAGCAAGAGAATGCGTCAACATTCTTGTGCTGCTCAGCAAGCGCAAAGACACGCACCCCCTTTGCCTCGAGAAGCTTGACCATGTATTCAATTGGCTGAGCGCCCAGCCCCCAATGACTTCTCAGAGTCTCCGCAGCTGCTACTGGATTCTCGCCACGCAGGTTAAGAATCTGCGGCTGAGGCAACTCAAATCGATCCGCTATCCAGTCATGAATTTCAAACGCCAAAGAACCTGCGGCTAAAGCGGCATCGCGTTGACGAGCCGATAGAGTCGACAGACTTCGAAAGCTCACAGCCTTAGGCGCTAGCACTTCTCCATCGTCCATGTAGAAGAACTCGACAGGAAACGCCAAAGCTTGAGCGAGTGCGGACACAGTTTCGCGGTCCGGCTCATGCTTACCAGCATCAAGCCTCGTCAAAGTCGGGATGCTCAATCCAGACCTGTGCGCCAACTCTTTCTTGGTGAGCTGCCGTCGTTGACGTGCCAGCGTCAACCTAACTGCACTGAACATACACCTTCACTTCTTCTTCGCAATCTTCACTTCGAACGCGTCGTCGACGCTGCGGTCACCCGCAGCAGCTCGAGCTTTGGGCGTGGGGTCGTAGTCCCGATCAATCACAAAAATTCGCTTGGAAAAGCCCTCAAACTGGTTGCCTTCGAACAGCAGCGGGCAAGAAACCTCTGCCCGAAGCTTCTTATCGGACGTACTGACACATACCAACCAGACGCGCAGCGGAGCACCTCGTGCCTGCTGCGGCGATTCTTCTTTGCGTTCGAAAAGAACGTTCTGCCGTTGACCTTCATAGACCAACTTTCGGGCGCCCGATCCTTTTCCGGATACTGCCTGAGGGTCGCGCTCCAAGCAGGCCGCGTCGACATTCTGAAAGACCAATTGAATGCCAAGATCGTCGTTGACCGTTGCCTCGATCCCGCGGTCATGGCTCATGCGCCACCCGCGAGGAAGGAGGGCGATCCGCTTTGCCGCAACGCCCTTGTTGTAGGCGTTCGTTCCCGGCGCATTCAATGGCTCCACGGCCATGGTGTCAGCCTTTGCCGTGGCCGCGGCATCTGCAATCGACTCAATGATCTCTTCAGTGAGGGAAAGTACTGCCAGCGCCTGCCTTGCTGCGCCCGGTTCTTTCACAATGATTGAATCGCCGAACGAAGGCAGCACGGGCGTAGGAGAGGGCACCATATGGATGTGTGATTAGTTTTGGCGACTGGATTCTAGGTCGAAAAAATGATCACAGACAATCTATTTCTTTTAGGCGTGACCTCACGCACAAGCAGTCTGGTTCATCGGTCACTTTCACCACTCCCTCACCCGGGAATGAAGGCCAGCAATCTTTTACTGCTACTGAGAGGCACGGCGCGACTGTGCGGAAATGTTGGCACCAAGTTGCCCACGGAATATTTGCCGCTGTACTGCCAGGAAGGCCATTGGTAGAAACAATGGTGGAAAAACAAAAAAAGCGCCCCGAAAGGCGCTTCATTGCTTGTCCCTTGGCGGAGAGGGCGGGATTCGAACCCGCGGAGGGCTATTAACCCTCACACGCTTTCCAGGCGTGCGACTTAAACCGCTCATCCACCTCTCCGCGAAGCCGCAGATTGTAGCAGGCCGCGGCGCCTTCAAGCAGGTCAGCGGGTGGGTTGCTGCGTCTGGATCATCTTCATCGCCGAGCCGATCAGCGCCGACACCTCGGTCATGTTGCTCGGGACGATGAGCGTGGTGGTGGCGTCGGCGGCCACCTTGCCGTAGGCGGTGACGGCGCGCTCGGCCACTTCGAGCTGCACGGCCTGCTCGCCGCCGGGCTGGCGGATGGCTTCAGCCACCTTGCGGATGGCTTCGGCCTTGGCTTCGGCCACGGCGAGGATGGCGGCGGCTTCACCGTGCGCCTGGTTGATCTCGGCCTGCTTCTCGCCTTCGGAGCGGGCGATGAAGGCTTCGCGTTCGCCGGTGGCGATGTTGATCTGTTCCTGGCGGCGGCCTTCGGAGGCGGCGATCAGCGCGCGCTTCTCGCGCTCGGCGGTGATCTGGGCCTGCATGGCGCGCAGGATTTCGGCCGGCGGCGTCAGGTCCTTGATTTCGTAGCGCAGCACCTTCACGCCCCAGTTGAGCGCGGCCTCGTCGATGGCCGAGACCACCTGGGCGTTGATCATGTCGCGCTCCTCGAAGGTCTTGTCGAGTTCGAGCTTGCCGATCACGCTGCGCAGCGAGGTCTGCGCCAGCTGCGTGACGGCCATGATGTAGTTGGACGAGCCGTAGCTCGCGCGCATCGGGTCGGTCACCTGGAAGTACAGGATGCCGTCCACCTGCAGCTGCGTGTTGTCGCGCGTGATGCAGACCTGGCTGGGCACGTCGAGCGGGATTTCCTTGAGGCTGTGCTTGTACGCCACGCGGTCGATGAAGGGCACCAGCAGCTTCAGGCCCGGGGTGAGGGTGGCGTGGTATTTGCCCAGCCGCTCCACCACCCAGGCGTGCTGCTGCGGCACGATCTTGAATGAGCGGACGACGAAGATGCCCGCGATGACCAACAGGATCAGGCCGATTTCCATGGATGTATTTCCTCCTCTAGGGGTGACGATGTGATGAAAGGGGCGTGCCGCGCGCCGTCGCGCGGCCAGGTTCAGATGCGGTCGAGCACGAGGCGGTTGCCCACCACCTCGCCCACGCGGTGCGGGCCGGGCGCCGGGATCACGCCCGCGCGGTGCTGGGCCGTCCATTGCGCACCGCGGTAGCGCACCAGGGCCGTGCCGTCGGCCTGCCAGGCATCGACGTGCACCGACTCGCCGATGTCGAGGTTGACGTCGCGGTTGCTGGAGGCGGGCAACTGCTGCGGTGCGCGCTTGCGGCGGTAGACGTGCCAGGCGATCACGGTGGCCGAGCCGACCAGCGCGACGGCGACGAACTGCATCGGCAGCGACAGGCCCGCGTGCGCGGCCAGCGCGCCGGCGACGACCCCGATGGCCGCCATCAGCAGATAGAAGGTGCCCCCCGTGAGCAGCTCGACCACCACGAGGCCGCCCGCGAGCAACCACCAGAATGTCGAATGCGCCATGAGATTCCTCCGTAACTCTGTATTGATCCCGCCACATTCTGGGGCAAAAGCCTGGCCTCACCGAATGACGGACATTCAATTTCCTTAAACTTCGCGCCTGTTTTGCGTTTGCCGGACGGCTTTCGTCCGGACTCATCGGAGCCGCCTCATGAAATTCCGCTTCCCCATCGTCATCATCGACGAGGACTTCCGCTCCGAGAACACGTCGGGCCTGGGCATCCGCGCGCTCGCGCAGGCCATCGAGACCGAGGGCTTCGAGGTGCTGGGCGTGACCAGCTACGGCGACCTGTCGCAGTTCGCCCAGCAGCAAAGCCGCGCCAGCGCGTTCATCCTGTCGATCGACGACGAGGAATTCAGCGGCGGGCCCGAGACGGATCCGGCGGTGCTCAACCTGCGCACCTTCATCGCCGAAGTGCGGCGCAAGAACCTCGAAGTGCCGATCTACATCTACGGCGAGACCAAGACCAGCCGCCACCTGCCCAACGACATCCTGCGCGAGCTGCACGGCTTCATCCATATGTTCGAGGACACGCCGGAGTTCGTGGCGCGCCACATCATCCGCGAAGCCAAGAGCTACCTCGAAGGCGTGCAGCCGCCGTTCTTCAAGGCGCTGCTCGACTACGCGGAAGACGGCTCGTACTCCTGGCACTGCCCGGGCCACTCGGGCGGCGTGGCGTTCCTCAAGAGCCCGGTGGGCCAGATGTTCCACCAGTTCTTCGGCGAGAACATGCTGCGCGCCGACGTGTGCAACGCGGTGGAAGAGCTCGGCCAGCTGCTCGACCACACCGGCCCGGTGGCCGAGAGCGAGCGCAATGCTGCGCGCATCTTCAACGCCGACCACTGCTTCTTCGTGACCAACGGCACCAGCACGAGCAACAAGATGGTGTGGCACCACACGGTGGCGCCGGGCGACGTGGTGGTGGTGGACCGAAACTGCCACAAGAGCAACCTGCACGCGATCATCATGACGGGCGCGATTCCCGTCTTCCTCAAGCCCACGCGCAACCACTTCGGCATCATCGGTCCGATCCCGCGCAGCGAGTTCGACGTGGAGGCGATCAAGGCCAAGATCCGCGCCAACCCGCTGCTTGAAGGCGTGGATGCCGACAAGGTCAAGCCGCGCATCCTCACGCTCACGCAGTCCACCTACGACGGCGTGGTCTACAACACCGAGACCATCAAGCAGGCGCTCGACGGCTACGTCGACACGCTGCACTTCGACGAGGCCTGGCTGCCGCACGCGGCCTTCCACCCGTTCTACGGCCCGTACCACGCAATGGGCAAGAAGCGCGCGCGGCCCAAGGAATCGCTGGTGTTCTCCACGCAATCCACGCACAAGCTGCTGGCCGGCATCAGCCAGGCCAGCCACGTACTGGTGCAGGATTCGACCAACCGCAAGCTCGACCGCCATCTGTTCAACGAGGCGTTCCTGATGCACACCAGCACCTCGCCGCAGTACGCGATCATCGCCAGCTGCGACGTGGCCGCCGCCATGATGGAGCCGCCCGGCGGCACAGCGCTGGTGGAAGAGAGCATCCTGGAGGCGCTGGACTTCCGCCGCGCCATGCGCCAGGTCGAGGCCGAGTTCGGCGCCAACGACTGGTGGTTCAAGGTCTGGGGCCCCGAGAAACTGGCCGACGAAGGCATCGGCACGGCCGACGACTGGATCATCAAGGGCGAGGACCGCGACGCCAAGTGGCACGGCTTCGGCAAGCTGGCCGACGGTTTCAACATGCTCGACCCGATCAAGTCGACCATCGTCACGCCCGGCCTCGACATGGACGGCAGCTTCGCCGAAACCGGCATCCCGGCGAGCATCGTCACCAAGTTCCTCGCCGAGCACGGTGTGATCGTGGAGAAGACGGGCCTCTACAGCTTCTTCATCATGTTCACCATCGGCATCACCAAGGGCCGCTGGAACACGCTGCTGACGGCGCTGCAGCAGTTCAAGGACGACTACGAGAAGAATCAGCCGATGTGGCGCATCCTTCCGGAGTTCTGCCAGCAGCACAAGCGCTACGAGCGCATGGGCCTGCGCGACCTGTGCCAGCACGTGCACAAGATGTACGCCGAGTACGACATCGCCCGCCTGACGACCGAGATGTACCTCTCGGACCTCACGCCGGCCATGAAGCCCAGCGATGCCTACGCGCACATTGCGCACCGCAAGACCGAGCGCGTGGAGATCGACCACCTCGAAGGCCGCATCACCACCAGCCTGATCACGCCGTACCCGCCGGGCATTCCGCTGCTGATCCCGGGCGAGGTGTTCAACCGCAAGATCGTCGATTACCTCAAGTTCTCGCGCGAGTTCAACGCCAAGTGCCCGGGCTTCGAGACCGACATCCACGGCCTCGTCGAGCTGGAGGACGAGAGCGGCCAGGTGCGCTATTACGCGGACTGCGTCGCGCAGACGGCGGTGAAGCAGCCCCAGCCGCTGGCGCACGAGGGCAACCTGGTGCAGGTGGGCTCCGACGGCCCGTTCGGCCGCACGGTCTGAACCGTCGGGGCCGGGCGGCGCTCAGCGCGCCGCCAGGTCGGGTCGCTCGCGCAGGAAGGTGGCAAAGCGCGGCAGCCCGCTGTCGTGCAGGCCCCGGTAGCGGTAGCTGATCCAGCTGCCCACGGCCGGCGGTGCGCGCCGCTGTGCGTCGGTCAGGCCCGAGCCGATGGAAAAGCGCAGGCCCTCGGGCGTTTCGACCTGCAGCGCGCCCAGCTGTCCCGTGTACTTGCCCTTGCCGGGCAGATGGGCGATGACGCGTGCATCCGCGTCGTCGTGCGTCTTGAGCTTGAGCAGGTCGTCGCTGCGCTCGGCCCGATAGGCCGAAGCGCCACGATGCAGCATCAGGCCCTCGGCGCCGGCGGCGATCACCTCGCGCAGCAGGGCCTGGAGTGCGGCGTCGCTGCCCACCTTGCGCTGCGGCACGGCCTGCAGCCAGGCCGAGGGCGATGGATGCAGCAGCGCCTGCAGCGCCGCGAGCCGGGTGTCAAACAGGCCGCCATGGGCGGGCAGGTCGAACACCATGAAGCGCATCGTGCGCCAGGCCTCGTCGTCGGGTTGCAGTCGGCGCACCGTGGAGGTGGCCTGTTCGAAGCGCCCACGGCCTGCCCACAGTTCGCCGTCCATCGGCACCGTGGGCCAACCCGCGGTGAACCAGGCCGGCGCGTTGACGGGCTCGCCGCCGCGCGTCCAGAGCCGGCGGCCGTCCCAGTAGCCGCGCAGGCCGTCGTATTTCTCGCTGACCCAGTAGTCCGACAGATCGATGCCGGGCCGGTAGACGTTGGCCAGCATCACCGGCGCGGCCTGCGCCCCGGCCGGGCGTGGCGTCGCGAGCCAGAGCGATGCCGCCCATGCAAGCAGGCCGCGACGGGCGATGCCGTGGCAGCCTGCGGTCATGAGGCGGGTGCGACGAGGAAGGTCGTCAGGCCGATTCGGCCGGCTCGGCGATGCCGCCCACGGTCTGGCTGAAACCGCCGTCCACGTAGGTGATCTCGGCGGACACGCCGGAGGCCAGGTCACTCATGAGGAAGGCGGCGACATTGCCCACGTCCTCGATGGTCACGTTGCGGCGGATGGGCGAGGTCTCGGCCACCACCGACAGGATCTTGCCGAAGCCCTTGATGCCGCTGGCAGCCAGCGTCTTGATCGGGCCGGCCGAGATGCCGTTCACACGCATGCCGCGTGGGCCCAGCGACTCGGCCAGATAGCGCACCGAGGCTTCGAGCGAGGCCTTGGCCAGGCCCATGGTGTTGTAGTTGGGCACGGTGCGCACGGCGCCCAGGTAGGTTAGCGTGAGCAGGGCGGACTTGGCGTTGAGGTAGGGCAGGGCGGCCTTGGCCATGGCCGGGAAGCTGTAGGCGCTGATGTCGTGCGCCACCTTGAAGCCTTCGCGCGAGAGCCCGTCGAGGAAGTCGCCCGCGATGGCCTCGCGCGGCGCGTAGCTGATGCTGTGCACGAAGCCGTCGAACTTCGGCCAGTGGGCCGACAGGTCGGTGAAGAGCCTCTCGATCTGTGCGTCGTCACCCACGTCGCAGTCGAAGATGAGGTTCGAGCCGAAGTCGGCGGCGAACTCGGTGATGCGGTCCTTGAAGCGCTCGCCGACGTAGCTGAAAGCGAGTTCGGCACCCTGTTCGTGGCAGGCGCGTGCGATGCCGTAGGCGATGGAACGATTGGACAGAACGCCCGTGATGAGCAATTTCTTGCCGGCGAGGAAGCCCATTGAGAGTCTTTCGAAAAAAATCTGGCAGGATTGTCGCATGCGGGGTTTGCTGTTTCTGCTCGTGGGCATGCTGGCCGGCCCGGCCTGGGCGGCCCACGGCTATGCCCTCTGGGATGACCTCAAGTACCCGCCCGGCTTCGCGCAATTCGACTACGTCGACCCGGCAGCACCCAAGGGCGGCGAGCTGCGGCTGGTGAGCAACCTGCGCTTTTCTACCTTCGACAAGTACAACCCCTTCACCATCAAGGGGTCGCCCCCGGCCTATCTGTCGGGCATGCTGTTCGATTCGCTGCTCACGGGCTCGATGGACGAGACGGCCTCCGGCTACGGCTTGCTGGCCGAGGACGTCGAGGTGGCGGCCGACCGCCTGAGCGCCACCTTCCGCGTGCGGCCCCAGGCCCGCTTCCACGACGGCTCGCCCGTGCAGGCGGCCGACGTGAAGCACAGCTACGAGACACTGATCGGGCCGCATGCTTCGCCGGCGTACCGCACGTTGCTCGAAGAAGTGGCGGGCGCCGACGTGATCGACACGCGCACCGTGCGCTTCCGCTTTCGCAAGCCCAACCGCGAGCTGCCGCTGACCGTCGGCGGTCTGCCCGTCTTCAGCCGCGCCTGGGGCAAGGGCAAGCCGTTCGACCAGGTGGTGATGGACATCCCGATCGGTAGCGGCCCTTACAGGATCGGGCCGGTGGTGTTCGGGCGAGACATCACCTATGTGCGCGACGCCAATTACTGGGCGAAGGATCTGCCGGTCAAGCGCGGCATGCACAACTTCGACCGCATCACGGTCAAGATCTACCGCGACAACACGGCGCGGCTCGAGGCGCTGAAGGCCGGCGAGTTCGACATGATGACCTTCTATTCCGCAGGTGACTGGGCTCGCCGGGTGAAGGGTCGCAAGTTCGATTCGGGCGAGCTCGTCAAGCGGGAGTTCCAGCACCGCCAGCCGGCGGGTTTCCAGAGCTACGTGCTCAACAGCCGGCGCGAGCGCCTGTCCGACCCGCGCGTTCGGGAGGCGCTGGGCCTGGCGCTCGATTACGAATGGATGAACCGGCAGCTGTTCTACAACGGCTATCCGCGCGTGCGCGACCTGTTCGGCAACACCGATTGCGCCGCCACCGGCCTGCCGTCGGCCGAGGAGCAGGCGCTGCTCGAACCCTTCCGCAATCGCATCCCGGCCGCCACCTTCGGCCCGATGTACGAGCCGCCGCGCACCACGGGCGAGGGGCATTCGCTGCGCGACAACCTGCGCCGCGCCCAGGCGTTGCTGGCCGAGGCCGGCTGGACCTACCGCGACGGCGCGCTGCGCAACGCCAAGGGTGAGCCGTACGTCATCGAATACCTCGACAGCCGCGACAGCGGCGTGCGCACCGTGACGCCATGGATGCGCAACCTGGAGAAGCTCGGCGTGCAGCTGAAGTTCGTGCCGGTGGATTTCGCGCTCTACCAGCAACGGCTCGACCGGTTCGAATTCGACATCACGACGATCAACTTTCCGGGCACGCACAACCCCGGCCAGTCGCTGGCCGAGATCTTTGGCAGCAAGGCTGCCGACACCGAAAGCTCGGGCAACTACATGGGCGTGAAGAACCCGGCCGTGGATGCGCTGGTGACGGCCGTGGTCCGCGCCCGCACCAAGGAAGAGTTGCTGCCGGCGTGCCGCGCGCTGGATCGCGTCGTCATGCACAGCCACTACCTCATTCCGCAGTGGACGCTGGCCGCCCACCGCATGGTCTACAGCGCCCGGCGGCTGGCCTTCAAGGAGCCCATGCCCGCCTACGCCGGCGGCGAGGACTGGGTGATGGGCGCCTGGTGGTCGCGCGTGCCCACCCCGGCAGGCATCCGCTAGGCCAGGAAAAGGACCGCGCCACCCATGCTTGCCTACGTCGCCAAACGCCTGCTGCTCATGCTGCCCACGTTGTTCGGCGTGCTGCTGGTGACCTTCATCGTGATGCAGTTCGTGCCCGGTGGTCCGGTGGAGCAGTATCTGGCCGAGTCGCGCGGCTTCAGCGGCGTCGAATCGGGTGGCGCCAGCTACCGCGGAAATCAGGGCGTCGATCCCAAACGCATCGAAGAGATCAAGAAGCTCTACGGATTCGACAAACCGGCCACCGAGCGGTTCTGGCAGATGCTGGGCCAGTTCGCGCGCTTCGACCTGGGGCGCAGCTTTTTCCAGAACAAGGACGTGTGGCAGCTGGTGCGCGAGAAGCTTCCCGTTTCCATCAGCCTGGGCCTGTGGACCTTCTTCATCAGCTACCTGATCGCCGTGCCGCTGGGTGTGGCCAAGGCTGTGCGCGCGGGCTCGCGGTTCGACCTGATCACCACGCTCGTGGTCCTCGTCGGCTACGCCATCCCGGGCTTCGTGCTGGGCGTGGCGCTGCTGGTGGTGTTCGGCGGCCAGCTCGAATGGTTTCCACTGCGCGGCCTCACGTCGAGCAACTGGGATGAGCTCGGCTGGGGCGGCAAGATCGTCGACTATCTCTGGCACATCACGCTGCCGGTGACGGCCATGGTGGTGGGCAGCTTCGCCGTCACCACCATGCTCACCAAGAACTCCTTCCTCGAGGAAATCCGCAAGCAGTACGTGCTGACGGCGCGCGCCAAGGGCCTGCCCGAAAACCGCGTGCTCTGGAAGCACGTGATGCGCAACGCGCTGATGCCCATCATCGCGGGCTTTCCGGCTGCGTTCCTCGGCGCCTTCTTCACGGGTTCGCTGCTGATCGAGACGCTGTTCTCGCTCGACGGCCTGGGCCTGTTGAGCTACGAGAGCGTGATCCGCCGCGACTATCCCGTGGTGCTGGGCACGCTGTACCTGTTCACGCTGCTGGGCCTGGTGACCAAGCTGCTGAGCGACCTCTGCTACGTACTGGTGGACCCGCGTGTACGGTTCGACTGACGCCCCGCCGCCCCCCGCGCCGCAGCGCTCGGCCTCGCCCGGCGCACGGGCCTGGCGGCGCTTCCGCAAGAACCGGCTCGGCTTCTGGAGCCTGGTGGTGTTCTCCACGCTGCTCGTCCTCAGCCTGTTCGCCGAGGTCCTCGCCAACGACCGGCCGCTGGCTCTGCGCTACGAGGGGCAGATGTACTTCCCTCTGTTCAACGACTACTCCGAGAAGACCTTCGGCGGTGATTTCGAGACGCCCACCGACTACCACGACCCCTTCATCCGCGAACAGCTGAGCCGGGACGGCAATTGGGCGATCTATCCGCCGATTCCCTATGGCTCGCGCACCATCAACTACTTCGCCAGGGAACCGAACCCCGCAGGACCGACGGCCGACAACCTGCTGGGAACCGACGACCGCGGTCGCGACCTGCTGGCCCAGCTGATCTACGGCTTCCGCCTATCGGTGCTGTTCGGGCTCGCGCTCACGGTCATCGGCGTGGTGATTGGCGTGGTCACAGGCGCCATCCAGGGCTACTTCGCCGGGCGCATCGACCTGACCTTCCAGCGCCTCATCGAGATCTGGGAATCGATGCCCGAGCTTTACCTGCTGATCATCTTCGCCGCCATCTTCACGCCCAGCGTGGGCCTGCTGCTGGTGCTGCTGTCGCTGTTCGGGTGGATGGGGCTGTCGGCCTACGTGCGCGCCGAGTACCTGCGCAACCGCCAGATGGACTACGTGAAAGCCGCGCGGGCGCTGGGCGTGGGCAGCGGGCGCATCATGTGGAAGCACATCCTGCCCAACAGCATGACGCCGGTCATCACCTTCCTGCCGTTCCGCATGAGCGCGGCCATCCTCGCGCTCACCTCGCTCGACTTCCTGGGCCTGGGCGTGCCGCCGGGCACGCCGTCTCTGGGCGAACTGCTGTCGCAGGGCAAGAACAATATCGACGCCTGGTGGATCTCGCTGTCCACCTTCGGCGTGCTGGTGGGCACGCTGCTGCTGCTCACCTTCATGGGCGACGCGCTGCGCGATGCGCTCGATCCGCGCAAGGCCGACCAATGAGTACCGGAAACGGGGCGCTCCTCGACGTGCGCGGGCTCAAGGTGTCCTTCGGCGCGCACGAAGTCGTGCACGGCATCGACTTTTCGCTGGCGCCTGGCGAAAAGCTCGCCCTGGTGGGCGAATCGGGCTCGGGCAAGACGGTGAGTGCGCTCAGCCTGCTGCGGTTGGCGCTCAATGCAGAGTTGTCGGGCCAGGCGCTGTTCGATGGCCGTGACCTGCTGCAGTTGCCCGAACGTGAACTGCGCGGCGTGCGCGGACGCGACATCGCCATGATCTTCCAGGAGCCGATGACGGCGCTCAACCCGCTCTACACCGTGGGCGACCAGATCGCCGAGGTGGTGCAGCTCAAGCGCGGCGCCACGCGCGCCGAGGCCTGGCACGTGGCGGTCGAGCGGCTGGCCGAAACCGGCATCCCCGAGCCCGAGCGGCGCGCCCGGGCCTACCCGCACCAGCTCTCGGGTGGGCAGCGCCAGCGCGCCATGATCGCCATGGCCCTGGCCGGCGAGCCGCGCCTGCTGCTGGCCGACGAGCCGACCACGGCGCTCGACGTCACGCTGCGCCAGCAGATCCTCGAACTGCTGGGCCGGCTGCAGGTCAAGAACAGCATGGCGATGCTGCTCATCACGCACGACCTCAACCTGGTGCGCCGCTTTGCCGACCGCGTGGCGGTGATGGAGCGCGGGCACATCGTGGAGCAGGGGCCGGTGGCGCAGGTGCTCTCGTCGCCGCAGCATCCGTACACCCGTCGGCTGATCGAAAGCCGGCCCGTGCGCGACGTTGCCGAGGTGCCGGCCACAGGCGCCGAGGTGGCCCGCGCCCACGCGCTGCGGGTGACGTACCCCGTGCCGCGGGCTGGGCTGGCGGGCTGGTTCCGCCGGGGCGAGTTCGTGGCTGTGAAGGGCGCCGACCTCGCCATTGCGCCGGGCCGGACGCTGGGCGTGGTCGGCGAATCCGGCTCGGGCAAGTCGACGCTGGCCCTGGCCGCGCTCGGCCTCGTACGCACCGCGGACGGCCAACTCACCGTGGTCGGCCGGCAATGGGGACAGGGCCGTGCGTCCGACCGTGCCATGCGCCGCCAGGTTCAGGTGGTGTTCCAGGATCCGTATTCATCGCTGTCGCCTCGCATGACGGTGGAAGAAATCGTGGGCGAAGGCCTGCTGGTGCACGAGCCCGGCCTGCCGGCGGCGCGGCGGCGCGAGCGGGTGATTTCGGCGCTGGCCGACGTGGGCCTTGCCGAATCGCAGTTTCCCGGGCTGCTCGACCGCTATCCGCATGAGTTCTCGGGAGGCCAGCGCCAGCGGCTGGCGATCGCGCGCGCGCTGATCCTCGAGCCGGCGCTGCTCCTGCTCGACGAGCCCACCAGTGCGCTGGACGTCACCATCCAGAAGCAGGTGCTGGCGCTGCTGCAGCGCCTGCAGCGCGACCGGGGCCTGGCCTACCTGCTCATCACCCACGATGTGGAGGTGGTGCGGGCCATGGCGCACGACGTGATCGTGATGAAGGATGGCGAGATCGTCGAAGCCGGCCCGGTGGCCCGGGTTCTGGATGCCCCGGCGCACGCCTACACCCGCCGGCTGGTGGAAGCGGCCGGCGAAGGCCTGCCGTCCTAGCGTCTTTCGCGCCCGTCAGCGCCACAAACCGTTGCAAATCAACGGTTTGCTGGCTATAATCCAAGGCTACGACCAAAACGGGCTGTTAACCACCGCCCGTTTTTTATTGGTCGTTCGTTTTTTGGGTTTCCCATTTTTCATCTGAAACGGGCAAGGCAAAGCGTCGGTGGCACTGCAGCAAATCGTTGAAACAACCGTGACCGGTCTGGGTTACGACCTGGTGGAGATCGAGCGCTCCGCCGGTGGCTTGCTGCGCATCACGATCGATCTGCCCTGGGATCCTGCGGCACCCGCCGGGCAGCCCGTCACCGTCGAGGACTGCGAGAAAGTCACGCGCCAGTTGCAGTTCGCGCTGGAGGTGGACGACGTCGATTACCGCCGGCTCGAGGTGTCCTCGCCGGGCATCGACCGTCCGCTGCGCAACGAGCGCGATTTCGAGCGCTTCGCAGGCGAGGTGATCGACATCACGCTCAAAGTCCCCATGGGAACGGCCGCAGCCGGGCAGGTCGCCCCCAACCGAAAGAAATTCCGCGGCACGCTCGAGCGTGCCGACGCGGGCTGGCAGATCGTCTGGAGCGACGAGCCGCCGCCCGATCCGGGTCGCCGCATCAGCCGAAAGAAGGCGCCGGCCCCGATGCAGGTTCTGGGATTCGTGCTGGACGAGCTCAAGGAAGCCCGGCTGGCACCGATCGTTGATTTCAAGGGGCGCGCGCAGCGCCCAGGCCAAGGAGAGATGTGACATGAATCGCGAACTGTTGATGCTGGTGGAAGCGATCTCGCGCGAGAAGAACGTCGAGCGCGACGTGGTGTTCGGTGCCGTCGAATCGGCTCTGGCCCAGGCCACCAAGAAGCTCTACGAAGGCGAGGTCGACATCCGCGTGGCGATCGACCGCGACACCGGCGTGTACGAGACGTTCCGCCGCTGGCACGTGGTGCCCGACGAGGCCGGCCTGCAGCTGCCCGACCAGGAAATCCTCCTGTTCGAAGCCAAGGAAGAAATGCCCGACATCGAGGTCGACGAGTACATCGAGGAATCGGTGGAATCGGTGCCGATCGGCCGCATCGGCGCCATGGCGGCCAAGCAGGTGATCCTGCAGAAGATCCGCGACGCCGAGCGCGAGATGCTGCTCAACGACTTCATGAGCCGTGGCGAGAAGATCTTCACCGGCACGGTCAAGCGCATGGACAAGGGCGACATCATCGTGGAGAGCGGGCGCGTCGAAGGGCGCCTGCGCCGCGGCGAGATGATCCCCAAGGAAAACCTGCGCAGCGGCGACCGTGTGCGCGCCATGATCATGGAAGTGGACCTGACGCTGCGCGGCGCGCCGATCATCCTCTCGCGCTCGGCACCCGAGTTCATGATCGAGCTGTTCCGCAACGAAGTGCCCGAGATCGAGCAGGGCCTGCTCGAGATCAAGAGCTGCGCCCGTGATCCCGGCAGCCGCGCCAAGATCGCCGTGCTCAGCCACGACAAGCGCGTCGACCCGATCGGCACCTGCGTCGGCGTGCGCGGCACGCGTGTGAACGCCGTCACCAACGAGCTGGCCGGCGAGCGCGTGGACATCGTGCTGTGGTCCGAAGACCCGGCCCAGTTCGTGATCGGCGCGCTGGCGCCCGCCAACGTGTCGTCCATCGTGGTGGACGAGGAAAAGCACGCCATGGACGTCGTGGTGGACGAGGAAAACCTCGCCATCGCCATCGGCCGCGGCGGCCAGAACGTGCGCCTGGCTTCCGACCTCACCGGCTGGAAGATCAACATCATGGACGCCGCCGAGTCGGCCCAGAAGCAGGCGACCGAGACCGAGTCGATCCGCGCGCTGTTCATGGAAAAGCTCGACGTCGACCAGGAAGTGGCCGACATCCTCATCGAGGAAGGCTTCACCAGCCTCGAGGAAGTGGCCTATGTGCCGCTGTCCGAGATGCTCGAGATCGAGAGCTTCGACGAAGACACCGTCAACGAACTGCGCGCCCGTGCCAAGGATGCGCTTCTCACCATGGAGATCGCGCGCGAGGAAACCGCGCTGGACGTCTCGCAGAACCTGCGCGACCTCGAGGGCCTGACGCCCGAGCTGGCGGCCAAGCTGGCCGAAGCCGGCGTCAACACGCGCGACGATCTGGCCGACCTGGCCGTCGACGAACTCACGGAAATCACCGGCCAGTCTGCGGACGAGGCCAAGGCCCTCATCATGAAGGCTCGCGAACACTGGTTCGCGGGTCAAGAGTGATGTGATGGAGGGAAACGCACCACATGTCCAGTACGACCGTTGCCGAGTTCGCGAACGAACTCAAGAAATCCACCGACACACTGCTTGACCAGCTGCGCTCTGCGGGCGTGCCCAAGTCGGCCGCGTCCGACGCCCTGACCGAAACTGACAAGCAGAAGCTGCTGAGCTACCTGCAGGCCAGCCACGGCGGCGCCGCCGGCGCAGAGCGCAAGAAGATCGTCCTGGTGAAGAAATCCACCAGCGAGATCAAGCAGGCCGATGCGTCGGGCAAGGCCCGCACCATCCAGGTAGAGGTGCGCAAGAAGCGCACCTTCATCAAGCGTGACGACGACGCCGCAGTGGCGGCGGAGGCCATGCCCGAGCCCGAGACGGTGGCCGAACCTTCCGCGCCCGTGGTGGACGAGGCCGAACTCGCCCGCCGCGAGGAAGAGGCCCGCCGCCAGGCCGAGCTGATCCGCCGCCAGGAGGAAGAGCTCGCCGAGAAGCGACGCCTGCGCGAAGAACAGGAAGCCCGCGAGCAGGCCGAACGTGCTGCCGCCGAGCAGGCCCGCATCGCTGCGGCACAGGCTGCCGTCGTCGAGACGCCGCCGGCCGCGCTGAGCGATGCTGCGTCCGACGCCGTTGCCAAGGAAGCCGAGAGCCGCGCCGCCGCCGAAGCCGCTGCCAAGGAAGAAGCGCGTGCCAAGGCCGCAGCCGAATCCAAGGCCCGCGCCGACGAGGAAGCCGCACGCGCCAAGGATCTGGACGAGCGCCGTCGCAAGGCGCTGGCCGAGGCCGAGGCCATCCGCGCCATGATGAACGCGCCCAAGCGGGTGCTCGTGGCCAAGAAGCCCGAAGAAGCCAAGCCCGTGGCGACCGACGCCAAGCCCGGCATGAAGGGCACGCTGCACAAGCCGGCGGGCTCGCCCGCGGCCGGCGCCCGTCCTGGCACGACCGCCGCGCCTGCGGCGCCGGGTGGCAAGGAAGTCAAGTCGGCCAAGCTCTCGTCGAGCTGGGCCGACGACCAGGCCAAGAAGAAGGAAATCAAGACCCGTGGCGACGCCTCCGGTGGCGTCGGTCGCGGCAACTGGCGCTCCGGCCCGCGTGGCCGCCGCGGCGACGGCCGTGATCGTGGCGACCATTCGCAGCAGTCCGCGCAGCCGGCCGAGCAGCGTGTGATCGAGGTCCACGTGCCCGAAACCATCACGGTCGCCGAACTGGCGCACAAGATGGCGGTCAAGGCCTCGGAAGTGATCAAGTCGCTGATGAAGATGGGCCAGATGGTCACCATCAACCAGCCGCTGGACCAGGACACGGCCATGATCGTGGTCGAGGAAATGGGCCACAAGGCCGTGACGGCCGCCCTGGACGACCCGGAAGCTTTCACCGAGGAGGAATCGTCGGGACATCAGGCGGAGTCGCTGTCGCGCGCGCCGGTGGTCACCGTCATGGGCCACGTCGACCACGGCAAGACCTCGCTGCTGGACTACATCCGCCGCGCCAAGGTGGCGGCGGGCGAGGCCGGCGGCATCACGCAGCACATCGGCGCCTACCACGTCGAGACGCCGCGCGGCATGGTGTCGTTCCTCGATACCCCCGGCCACGAGGCGTTCACAGCCATGCGTGCCCGCGGCGCGCAGGCCACCGACATCGTCATCCTGGTGGTGGCGGCCGACGACGGCGTCATGCCGCAGACCCGGGAAGCCATCAAGCACGCCAAGGCGGCGGGTGTTCCCATCGTGGTCGCGGTCAACAAGATCGACAAACCCGATGCCAACCCCGATCGCGTGAAGCAGGAGCTGGTGGTCGAGGAAGTCGTGCCTGAAGAGTACGGCGGCGAATCGCCGTTCGTGTCCGTGTCGGCCAAGACCGGCCAGGGCATCGACGATCTGCTCGAACAGGTGCTGCTGCAGGCCGAAGTGCTCGAGCTCAAGGCGCCGGTGGACGCCATGGCCAAGGGCCTGGTCATCGAAGCCCAGCTTGACAAGGGCCGCGGTCCGGTGGCCACGGTGCTGGTCCAGTCGGGCACGCTGAAGGTGGGCGACGTGGTGCTGGCAGGCCAGACCTCGGGCCGCGTGCGCGCCATGCTCGACGAGAACGGCCGCCCGACCAAGAGCGCGGGTCCGTCGATCCCGGTGGAGATCCAGGGTCTGACCGAAGTGCCGCAGGCCGGCGACGAATTCATGGTGATGGCCGACGAGCGCCGCGCGCGCGAAATCGCCACCTACCGTGCGGGCAAGTTCCGCAACACCAAGCTGGCCAGGCAGCAGGCCGCCAAGCTGGAGAACATCTTCTCCGACATGACGGCGGGCGAGGTCAAGACGGTGCCGATCATCGTCAAGGCCGACGTGCAGGGTTCGCAGGAAGCGCTGGCCGCATCGCTGCTCAAGCTCTCGACCGACGAGGTCAAGGTGCAGATGGTGTATGCCGCCGTGGGTGGCATCAGCGAGTCGGACGTCAACCTGGCGATCGCCTCCAAGGCCATCATCATCGGCTTCAACACGCGTGCCGACGCCGGCGCGCGCAAGACGGCCGAGAGCAACGGCGTGGACATCCGCTACTACAGCATCATCTACGACGCCGTGGACGAGCTGAAGGTCGCCATGTCCGGCATGCTGGCGCCCGAGAAGCGCGAGGAAGTCATCGGCACGGCCGAGATCCGCACGGTGTTCGTGGCGTCCAAGATCGGCACGGTGGCCGGCTGTATGGTCACCTCGGGCTTCGTCACGCGCAACGCGCACTTCCGCCTGCTGCGCGACAACGTGGTCATCTACACGGGCGAGCTCGAATCGCTCAAGCGGATGAAAGACGACGTGCGCGAAGTCCGCGAAGGCTTCGAGTGCGGTATCAAGCTCAAGAACTACAACGACATCAAGGAACTCGACCAGCTCGAGTTCTTCGAGATCAAGGAGATCGCCAGAACCTTGTGACCACCCCCAGGCTACGCGTCACTTCGTGTCGCTTCGCCAACCCCCTGCGAGGGGGCGATACCAGCGGCCCGGCAAAGCCGGTTCCGCGGTATCCCTGGTCCAAGGACTTGCGTCCTCCCGAAACTTCCATGCCTGCAAAGAAGTCCGCCCAGCCCAACCGCGCCTTCAAGGTGGCCGATCAGATCCAGCGTGATCTGACGGAGCTGATCGCGCGCGAGTTGAAGGACCCGCGCGTGGGCATGGTCACGGTGCAGGCCGTCGAGGTGACGCCCGACTACGCCCACGCCAAGGTGTTCTTCAGCCTGCTCGTGGGCGATCCGCAGGAAACGCAGGAGGCACTCAACCAGGCCGCCGGCTTCCTGCGCAACGGCCTGTTCAAGCGACTGCATATCCACACGGTGCCCACGCTGCACTTCGTCTTCGACCGCACCACCGAGCGTGCGGCCGACATGAACGCGCTCATCGCGCGCGCCGTGGCCTCTCGTTCCAAGGACGACGGGGAGTAAAGCCATGAGCGCACCACGAGCACGGGTCGTGAGGCGCCCCGTGCACGGGGTGCTGCTGCTCGACAAGCCGCTGGGCCTGTCGAGCAACAACGCATTGCAGAAATGCAAATGGCTGCTGCGCGCCGAGAAAGCCGGGCACACGGGCACGCTCGATCCGCTGGCCACCGGCGTGCTGCCGCTGTGCTTCGGCGCGGCCACCAAGTTCAGCCAGTTGCAGCTCGATGCCGACAAGACCTATGTCGCGACGGCCCGCCTGGGTGTGACCACCACCACCGGCGATGCCGAGGGTGAAGTCGTCGAGCGCCGCGACGTGGCCGTGACGGCCGACCAACTGGCGGCGGTGCAGGCGCAGTTCACCGGTCCCATCCGCCAGGTGCCGCCGATGTACAGCGCGCTCAAGAAGGACGGCCGTGCGCTCTACGACTATGCCCGCGCGGGCGAGGAAGTCGAGCGCGAGGCGCGCGACGTGACCATCCATTCGCTGGCGATCGAACCCGAGGGCGCCGACACGCTGCGCATCACCGTGCGATGCAGCAAGGGCACCTACATCCGTACGCTGGGCGAGGACATCGGCCGTGCGCTCGGTTGCGGCGCCCACCTCACGTCGCTGCGCCGCGTGGCGACGGGCCATTTCGACCTGTCGCGCTGCGTGACGCTGGAGGCGCTCGAGGCGATGGACGAGGGCGCGCGTCTGGCAAACCTGCAACCCGTCGATGCGCTATTGCCCGATCACGCGGCCGTCACGCTGGACGAAGACAATGCCGGGCGATTCCTGTCGGGCCTGCGCCGCCGCGGCACCTGGAACGACCAGGCGCAGGTGGCGGTCTACGGCCCGCCCCCGCAGGGCGCCGCACCCACCCATGGCCAGTTGCTGGGCACCGCCCACGTGACGGCCGGAGAACTCATCCCGGGGCGATTGCTGAGCCCCATCGAAATACAGCAAATCCTGGAAGCAAGACCATGAGCAAACAGATCCGCAACATCGCCATCATCGCCCACGTCGACCACGGCAAGACCACCATGGTGGACCAGCTGCTGCGCCAGTCCGGCACGTTCGCCGACCACGAGAAAGTGGTCGATACCGTGATGGACAACAACGCCATCGAACGCGAGCGCGGCATCACCATCCTGGCCAAGAACTGTGCCGTGTCCTGGAAGGGCACGCACATCAACATCGTGGACACCCCGGGCCACGCGGACTTCGGCGGTGAGGTCGAGCGCGCCCTGTCGATGGTCGACAGCGTGGTGCTGCTGATCGACGCGCAGGAAGGGCCCATGCCCCAGACGCGCTTCGTGACCAAGAAGGCGCTGGCTCTGGGTCTGCGCCCGATCCTTGTGGTGAACAAGGTGGACAAGCCCGGCGCCAACCCCGACAAGGTGGTGAACGCCGCGTTCGACCTGTTCGACAAGCTGGGCGCCACCGACGAGCAGCTCGACTTCCCCGTGGTCTACGCCTCGGGCATCAATGGCTGGACCTCGCTGACCGAAGGCGCACCCGGCGAGCAGTGGGGTCCCGACATGTCGGCGCTGTTCGACACCATCCTGCAGCACGTGCCGGCCAATTCCGGCGACGCCGAAGCGCCGCTGCAACTGCAGATCTCGGCGCTGGATTTCTCCAGCTTCGTCGGCCGCATCGGCGTGGGCCGCATCAGCCAGGGCACGATCAAGCCCGGCCAGGACGTGCTGGTGATGGAAGGTCCGGACGGCAAGGCCACCAAGGGCCGCATCAACCAGGTGCTGACCTTCCAGGGACTTGACCGCATGCAGACGCCGCAGGCGGGCCCCGGCGACATCGTGCTGATCAACGGCATCGAGGACATCGGCATCGGCGTGACCGTGACCGACCCGGCCAACCCCACGCCGCTGCCCATGCTGCGCGTCGACGAGCCCACGCTGACGATGAACTTCTGCGTGAACACCTCGCCGCTGGCCGGCCGTGAAGGCAAGTTCGTGACCAGCCGCCAGATCTGGGACCGCCTCCAGAAGGAACTGCAGCACAACGTGGCGCTGCGCGTGAAGGAAACCGACGAGGACGGCATCTTCGAGGTGGCCGGCCGGGGCGAACTTCACCTGACCATCCTGCTGGAGAACATGCGCCGCGAAGGCTATGAGCTGGCCGTCTCGAAGCCGCGCGTGGTGTTCCGCGACATCGACGGCGTGAAGAACGAGCCGATCGAGCTGGTGACGGCCGACATCGAGGAAGGTCACCAGGGCGGCGTGATGCAGGCGCTGGGTGAGCGCAAGGGCGAACTGGTCAACATGGAGTCGGACGGCCGGGGCCGCGTGCGTCTTGAATACCGCATCCCGGCGCGGGGCCTGATCGGCTTCACCAACGAATTCCTCAACCTCACGCGCGGTTCGGGCCTGATCAGCAACATCTTCGACAGCTACGAGCCGCACCGCGGCGAGATCGCCAGCCGCAAGAACGGCGTGCTGATCTCGATGGACGACGGCGAAATCTTCACCTACGCCCTGGGCAAGCTCGACGACCGCGGACGCATGTTCGTGAAGGCGAACGATCCGGTGTACGAGGGCATGATCGTCGGCATCCACAGCCGCGACAACGACCTGGTGGTGAACGCCACGCGGACCAAGCAGCTGACCAACTTCCGTGTATCCGGCAAGGAAGACGCGATCAAGATCACGCCGCCGATCGACCTCACGCTGGAATACGGCGTCGAGTTCATCGAGGACGACGAGCTCGTCGAGATCACGCCCAAGTCGATCCGCCTGCGCAAGCGCTACCTCAAGGAACACGAGCGCAAGCGCGCGTCGCGCGAAGCATGAAGCTCGACCACACCCGCGCGGTGTGGTTGATGGTGGCGGTGACCCTGATGTGGTCGATCGCCGGCGTGGTCACGCGCCATCTGGAGCAGGCCCGCAGCTTCGAAGTCACCTTCTGGCGCAGCGCTTTCACGGCGCTCTCGCTCGCCGTGCTGCTGCCGCTGATCCAGGGCCGTGCGGTGCTGGGCAAGCTGCGCCACGGCGGCGCGGCGCTCTGGCTCTCGGGCGTCTGCTGGAGCGTGATGTTCACCGCGTTCATGATGGCGCTCACGCTCACCACAGTGGCGAACGTGCTGATCACCATGGCGGTGGGCCCGTTCTTCACCGCACTGGTGGCACGTGTCTTCATCGGGCAGCGCCTGGCGCGCCGCACCTGGCTGGCCATCCTCGCGGCCGGCGCGGGCATCGCATGGATGTACGGCTCGCAATTGGGCGACGGCCACCTGGCGGGCACGCTCGTGGCGCTGTGCGTGCCTGTGGCGGCGGCGGTGAACTGGACCGTGGTCCAGCGCAGCCAGGCCCACGGTCACGACGTGGACCTGGTTCCTGCGGTGCTGGTCGGCGCCCTGATCTCCAGTGTCGTCACGCTGCCGCTGGCCTGGCCTCTCGAAGCTTCCCGTCACGACCTGCTGCTGCTGGCGTTGCTGGGCCTCGTGCAACTCGCCATCCCCTGCGTGCTGGCCGTGCGCTGCGCGCGGGTGCTCAAGGCACCCGAAGTGGCGCTGCTGGCCTTGCTGGAGGTGGTGTTCGGCATCCTCTGGGCCTGGCTCGGTGCTGGCGAAGCGCCCCAGCCCAGCGTGATCAGCGGCGGCCTGCTGGTCATCGGGGCGCTGGTGGCCAACGAATGGCTGGGTTGGCGGGAAAGACCCTGACGGGCCGCCTTCCGGGCTAACTGTTCGGCTTGGTGCCAGCCTGTGCCGGCGCCGAGAGCTGGGCGTAGACCGACTCCGACAGCGCGAGCAACCGGCGGCGCGGCAGCGCGCCTGAAAGCGCATAGCCGAAGTCGTGGTCGACCCAGTAGAAGCGCGGCACGCCATCGTCGTCCTCGAAGCGGAAGGCGGTGCCGGCGCCGCCGCCGGAGGTGTCCAGCACGCCGACGTACAACGTGAGGCGCGTGCCGGCCGCGTCCTGGAACATGAACTGTGCGCGTGCGCCACCCTCGCCGGGCAACAGGCGTCCACCCACCAGATCGAACCCTTCCGGCTGAAGTTGCGGCACCTTGAGCGGGCGGCCCAGGCGGCGCGACAGCCACTGCACCAGATGGTCCTGCTGCGCCGCGCCCACCTCGACCGGGTGGCGCACCTCAGGCACGTATACCGCATGTGCCAGCGCCGCATCGCTGGAGAATTGGCGCACTGCCATCGCCGCGCCTGCTGCCCCGGCGGCGGTGCCGTTCCACGCGCCGTGGCCGAGCCAGCCGGCGCCGAACGCCATGAGCACGCCCGCCGCGAGTGCCAGGCGGCTCCGGCGGCGAAGCGCCCGCGCACGCGTGGCCTCGAGAGCGCGGGCTGCGGCGAGCAGCCCCTCGGGCAGTGGCGCGTCATCTGGTGTGTCGCCGGCCCATTGGCGCAAGCCGTCGCGCTGCGCGCGCCACGCCTGGGCTCGGGCCTGTGCATCCGCATCGTGGGCCAGGCGTTGCTCGAGTGCAGTGCAGGCATCGGCATCCAGGCGGCCGTCGACCCAGGCGTGCAGCTCGTCATCCGGAATCGGCGGGTGAAGGGGGGGCGAGGTCATGTCGGGCGCTATTTCATCCGGCGCAGCGTGGGTGCGGCGGCAGGTGTTGGAGGGGCTGGCGCGCGCGCCGTTCCATCGAGCAGTTCGCGCAGACGGGCGCGTGCGCGAGAGAGGCGCGACATCACGGTCCCGACCGGAATGCCGAGCACGGCAGCGGCCTCTTCGTAGCCCATGTCTTCGAGCGTCACCAGCAGCAGCACGGCCCGCTGTTCGTCCGGCAGGCAGAGCAGGGCGCGGCGCAGGTCCATCATGTCGCCGATGGCCGCCGCTGGTGCGACGAGGCCGTCCTGCACGTCTTCCAGCGGCACCTGGACGATGCGCGCATGCGCGCCGCGGCGCTCATTGAGATAGAGGTTGTGCATCAGCGTGAACAACCAGGCGCGCAGGTCGGTGCCCGGCGTCCAGAGCCTCCATTTGCCGCAGGCGCGCTCCAGCGTGTCCTGCACGAGATCGTCGGCGGCCCAGGCATCGCCCGTCAGCGCGCGTGCGTAGCGGCGCAGGCCGGGCATCTGGGCGACGACGAGCGAAGACTCCATGGGTTTCGATTGTGGGCCGCAACGCGGCCGGCCGGCTCAGGGACGCGCGATCTTCCAGACGTTGTTGAAGCCATCGCCCGTGCGATCGCCGGGCTTGCTGTCCTTGGCCCAGTAGTAGAGCGGCTTGCCCATGTAAGCCCATTGGCGGCCGCCGTCATCGCGCGTGATCACGCTGTAGTCGCCGGTGGCGCTCGCATCCGCCGCAGCCATCAGCGGGGGCCAGTTGGTGGCGCAGGGGCCGTTGCAGGCCGACTTGCCGCTGCCGGCCGCATCGCGATCGAAGGTGTAGAGCGTCATGCCGTTCGGACCGGCGAGCACGCCCTCGCGTGCCGTGGCGGGGGCCGTGGCCATCGAGGCGCAGCCGGCGGCCAGCAGCGAAGCGAGCAGGAGGGAGGAAGCGAGTAAGCGCATGGCAGGTATCTCCGGGGTTGGGGTACCTGCATGAACACCGGCGGACCGGCGTTTATTCCGCGGCCAGCGAAAAAAACTGGCGCGGATTCAGCGGTTGCGGCTCTTCATCGCGCGCTCCACCTCGCGCTTGCCTTCGCGGTCCTTGATGGTGTCGCGCTTGTCGTGCTCGGCCTTGCCCTTGGCCAGCGCGATCTCGCACTTCACCTTGCCGGCCTTCCAGTGCAGGTTGAGCGGCACGAGCGTGTAGCCCTTCTGCTCGACCTTGCCGATCAGGCGCTTGATCTGCTCCTTGTGCAGCAGCAGCTTCTTGGTGCGCACGGCGTCCGGGTTCACGTGGGTGGAGGCGGTACGCAGCGGATTGATCTGGCAGCCGATGATGAACAGCTCGCCGTCCTTGACGACGACGTACCCGTCGGTGAGCTGCACCTTGCCCTCGCGCAGGGCCTTCACTTCCCAGCCCTGCAGCACCATGCCCGCCTCGTACCGCTCTTCGAAGAAGTAGTTGTACGCGGCTTTCTTGTTGTCCGCGATGCGGTTCGCCGAGTCGGTGGATTTGGCCATGGGCTGACGTGGGGGTAAATCGCCTCAATACAATGGGGCAGGGGGCTGGATTCTACGCACCGCGCACGGTGCGGCTCCCTGCAATCGATGAAAACTGTCCACAAGTCCGTCCTCATCTGGTACAGCGCCCGGGAAATGTTCGACCTGGTCGCCGATGTCGAGAAGTACCCCCAGTTCCTCCCGTGGTGCGACCGCGCCCGTGTGATCGAAGCCGACGCCGCCGGCATGAAAGCCGAAGTCGGCATCGCCTTCAGCGGCCTGCGCCAGTCGTTCACCACGCGCAACGACCACGATGCCCCCAACAGCATCCGCATGCGGCTTGTGAGCGGGCCCTTCTCCAGCCTGGAAGGCGAATGGCGCTTCTCACCCGTGGCCGAAAACCGCCAGGACGAGCGCGCCTGCCGCGTGGAGTTGCAGTTGCAGTACGGCTTCGACAACTTCGCGCTTTCGGCGCTGGTGGGGCCGGTGTTCGACAAGATCGCGGCCTCGATGGTGGACGCCTTCGTCAAGCGCGCCGAGCAGGTCTATGGCTGACGATGCGCCGCTGCGCGTGACCGTGGCCTACAGCCCCCGCGCGCGAGAGGTTTTCGAGCGGGAGGTGGGCTTGCCTTCGGGCAGCACCGTGGCTCAGGCCGTGCATGCCAGCGGTGTGCTGACCACGTATCCCGGGCTGGACGTCACGCAGTCGGCCGTCGGTATCTGGGGCCGCGCGGCTGCGCCGGGCCAAGCGTTGCGCGATCTGGACCGGGTGGAAATCTATCGGCCGTTGTTGGTCGATCCCAAAGTGGCGCGGCGCGAGCGCTTCGGCCGGCAGGGCGCGCGGGCCACGGGGCTGTTCTCGAAACGGCGACCCGGCGCCAAGCCGGGCTACTGAAACGGGAAGTGGGTGGCGTCAGCGCGGCGCGCAGTCAGCCTGGATGGTCTGTTGCACGCGGCGCGCTTCGGCGGCGCGGGCTGCGTCGTCCATGATTTCGCGCTCGCCCTTGGCATTCACCTGCGCGATGCGCACGCCGCTGTCGAGCGACGCCTTGGCCTGCCTTGCGCGGTTGCAGTTGTCTGCGCGTGACCTGGCCACCTGCTCTTCTTCGGCTTTCTTGCGCTGAGCTTCGGCGGCCTCGACCTGGCGTGTGCGCTCCAGCAATTCCTTGTCCTGTCCCACAGGGGGACGGGCGACGGCGCCAGAAGCCGCGGTGGCCGCGGCGTTCGGCGGCGCATCCGCCGGTGCGCCTGCCGGCATGGCAGGAGACGCAGACGCTGCAGCCGGTGCTGCGGGCGCGGTCGAACGCACCACCGTGCCGCCGGGCCGCTTGATGATGTTGCGCTCGGGCACTTCGGGCGGCGGCGCCTTGTCGCTGAAGACCTTGCGGCCACCGGCATCGAGCCATGTCCATTGGGCGGACGCGGCGAGGGGGAGGGCGCAGAAAGCGCCTGCGAGAAGGAGCGATGCCAGCTTCATGCGCGAAAGTGTAGCGCTGCGCGCGCACGCCGGGGAGGCGGCGATGCACGGATGCCGGCAGGTGTTGCCGCGCCGCCGCAGCGCATTGCCCAAGTCGTGGATGACGCCACGGATACAATTCTTCTTTTGGAGCTTTGACAAATGCGCCTACTCGGAAAAGCGCTCACCTTCGACGACGTGTTGCTGGTGCCGGCGTACTCCCAGGTCCTGCCCAAGGACACTTCGTTAGCCACCCGTTTCTCCCGCAACATCCAGCTCAACCTCCCGCTCGTCTCGGCCGCCATGGACACGGTGACCGAGGCCCGCCTGGCGATCGCCATCGCGCAGGAGGGCGGCATGGGCATCGTGCACAAGAACCTCACCGCGGCCGAGCAAGCCGCCCAGGTGGCGAAGGTCAAGCGCTACGAATCCGGCGTGCTGCGCGACCCGGTCGTCATCACGCCCCAGCACACGGTGCTGCAGGTCATGCAGCTGTCGGACGAACTGGGCATCTCCGGCTTCCCGGTGGTGGACGGCGGCAAGGTGGTCGGTCTCGTCACCGGGCGCGACCTGCGCTTCGAGACGCGCTACGACCAACCGGTCAGCCAGATCATGACGCCGCGCGAGCGACTGGTCACCGTGGCGGAGGGTGTCACTGCCGCCGACGCCAAGGCGCTTCTCAACAAGCACAAGCTCGAACGGCTGCTGGTCGTCAATGACGCCTTCGAGCTCAAAGGCCTGATCACGGTGAAAGACATCACCAAGCAGACCACCTTCCCCAATGCCGCTCGCGATGCCAACGGCCGCCTGCGCGTCGGTGCGGCGGTCGGCGTGGGCGAGGGCACCGAGGAGCGCGTCGAGGCGCTGGTGAAGGCCGGTGTCGATGCCATCGTGGTCGACACCGCGCACGGCCACAGCAAGGGCGTGATCGACCGCGTCCGCTGGGTCAAGCAGAACTATCCGCAGATCGACGTGGTCGGCGGCAACATCGCCACCGGTGCCGCCGCGCTGGCGCTGGCGGAAGCCGGCGCCGACGCGGTCAAGGTCGGCATCGGCCCGGGCTCGATCTGCACCACCCGCATCGTCGCCGGCGTGGGCGTGCCGCAGATCATGGCCGTGGACAGCGTGGCCACCGCGCTGCAGGGCACGGGCATTCCGCTGATCGCCGACGGCGGCATCCGCTACAGCGGCGACATCGCCAAAGCCATCGCCGCCGGCGCGAGCACGGTGATGATGGGCGGCATGTTCGCCGGTACTGAAGAAGCACCGGGCGAAGTGATCCTCTATCAGGGCCGCAGCTACAAGAGCTACCGCGGCATGGGCTCGATCGGTGCCATGCAGCAGGGCAGCGCCGACCGCTATTTCCAGGAGTCCAGCACCGGCAATCCGAACGCCGACAAGCTGGTGCCCGAAGGCATCGAGGGCCGCGTCCCGTACAAGGGCTCGGTCGTCTCCATCATCTTCCAGATGGCCGGCGGCGTGCGCGCCAGCATGGGCTACTGCGGGTGCGCCACCATCGACGACATGAAGAGCAAGGCCGAGTTCGTCGAGATCACGGCCGCGGGCATCCGCGAGAGCCACGTGCACGACGTGCAGATCACCAAGGAAGCGCCGAACTACCGGGCCGACTGACAACGCTGGCATCCATCGAAAAGGACCAGAATTTTCTGGTCCTTTTTCTTGGGTGGTTTACAATATGGCCCGAATCACCCGGAAAAGGGCCAGATATGCAGACCGTCCCCATCCACCAGGCCAAGAGCCAGCTGTCCGAACTGATCCGTGCGGTCGAGCAGGGCGAGGAAGTCGTGCTCACGCGTCACGGCAAGCGCGTCATCCGGCTGATCAAGGAGCCGGAGAGCGAGCAGCCCAGCATCGAGGCACGGCGCCAGGCGGTCGTTGCAGAGCTGCAAGCGCTGCGTGCCAAGGTGGGCGGCGGCCAGCCGGCTTTCCAGGCACTGTGGACCGAGCACAAGCAGGAGCTGCAGGACCGCGCCGACCGCTGGATCGATACCAAGGGTGGCAATGCTGGTCATTGATGCCTCGGCCTTCGCGAGCTGGGCCTTTCCCGATGAAGGCAGCGACCGGGTCTCGCAGGCGCTCATCCGCGTCATGACGCAGGAAGAGAGCGCCAGCAGCGCGGCGATCTTCCCGCTCGAAGCGCTGCACGCCGCCGGCCGTGCGCTGGCCCGCGGCCGCTTCACGCCCGCGGTGCACCAGCACGTGCTGCGGCTGCTCAGCCGCCTGCCCGTGGCGCTGGCGCCGATGCGTGTGTCGCCGCTGGAATTCTGGTCCTGGTCGCAGGACCTTGGACTCACGCCGTATGACGCGTCGTATCTCAAGCTCGCCGTCGACCTCAAGGCGCCGCTGGTGACGATGGATGCGGCGCTGCGCCGTGCCTGCACCCAGCTCGACCATCCCCTGATCACCGACCTCTCCTGAACCATGTCCCACCAGAAAATCCTCATCCTCGATTTCGGCTCGCAAGTCACGCAGCTGATCGCGCGCCGCGTGCGCGAGGCGCACGTGCTCTCCGAAGTGCATCCCTGCGATGTCAGCGACGAATGGATCCGCCAGTACGCGGCCGACGGCAACCTCAAGGGCGTGATCCTCTCGGGCAGCCACGCCAGCGTCTACGAGGACAGCACCGACAAGGCGCCGCAGGCTGTGTTCGAGCTGGGCGTGCCGGTGCTGGGCATCTGCTACGGCATGCAGACCATGGCGCACCAGCTGGGCGGCAAGGTGGAAAGCGGCCACAAGCGCGAGTTCGGCTTTGCGAGCGTGCGCGCGCGCGGCCATACGAAGCTGTTCGAGGGCATCCAGGACTTCGCCACGCCCGAAGGCCACGGCATGCTCGATGTGTGGATGAGCCACGGCGACAAGGTGACCGAGCTGCCGCCGGGCTTCAAGCTCATGGCCAGTACCGACAGCTGCCCCATCGCCGGCATGGCCGACGAGGAGCGCGGCTTCTACGCCGTGCAGTTCCATCCCGAAGTCACGCACACGAAGCAGGGCGCGGCCATCCTGCGCCGCTTCGTGCTGGACATCTGCGGCGCGCGTCCCGACTGGATCATGGGCGACTACATCGCCGAGGCGGTGCAGAAGATCCGCGACCAGGTAGGCGACGAGGAAGTCATCCTGGGCCTGTCGGGTGGCGTGGATTCGTCGGTGGCCGCGGCGCTGATCCACCGCGCCATCGGCGACCAGCTGACCTGCGTGTTCGTCGACCACGGCCTGCTGCGCCTGAACGAAGGCGACATGGTCATGGACATGTTCGAAGGCAAGCTGCACGCGCGCGTGATCCGCGTGGATGCGAGCGAGCTGTTCCTCGGCAAGCTGGCTGGTGTGAGCGACCCCGAGGCCAAGCGCAAGATCATCGGTGGGCTGTTCGTCGACGTGTTCAAGGCCGAGGCAGCCAAGCTCAAGGCGGGCACCGGCGGCCACAAGGGTGCCACCTTCCTGGCCCAGGGCACGATCTATCCGGACGTCATCGAGTCCGGCGGCGCCAAGAGCAAGAAGGCCGTCACCATCAAGAGCCACCACAACGTCGGCGGCCTGCCCGAGCAGTTGGGCCTGAGCCTGCTGGAGCCGCTGCGCGACCTGTTCAAGGACGAGGTGCGCGAGCTGGGCGTGGCGTTGGGCCTGCCGCCCGAGATGGTCTACCGCCACCCGTTCCCGGGCCCAGGCCTGGGCGTGCGCATCCTGGGCGAGGTGAAGAAAGAGTACGCCGACCTGCTGCGCCGCGCCGATGCGATCTTCATCGAGGAGTTGCGCAACTTCCGCAGCGATGAGGAAGGGCCGAACAAGGGCAAGACCTGGTACGACCTGACCAGCCAGGCCTTCACCGTCTTCCTGCCGGTCAAGAGCGTGGGCGTGATGGGCGACGGCCGCACCTACGACTACGTGGTGGCCCTGCGCGCCGTGCAGACCAGCGACTTCATGACCGCCGACTGGGCCGAGTTGCCGTATGCACTGCTCAAGAGGGTTTCCAGCCGCATCATCAACGAGGTGCGGGGCATCAACCGCGTGACCTACGACGTGAGCAGCAAGCCGCCGGCGACGATCGAGTGGGAGTGATTCGGCGTCTGGCACCGGCTAGCATCTGGTAGCACGAAAACACACCTACGCCCGCGTCATTGCGGGCTTTTTTGTGATCTCGTTCGGCACCGCCTGGCAACATTTGGCATCGCCAAGCACCGTTTTTTCATGGCATGATGGATGGCATTGAATGCTTCTATGCCATGAGAAGTCACCGATACCATGCGACCACCTTGCTGAATGTTCATGGTATCGAATTTGCGTAATACGATGATTTAATTGATGTTTTACGCTAGGACGGGCCGGTCTTCGGATCATGGTATTTGAGCTGAATCAGGGCGAGAACCATGTTGACCGATACCAAGCTGCGCAACCTGAAGCCGAAGGACAAGCTCTACAAGGTGAATGACCGTGACGGCCTCTATGTAGCCGTCACGGCCGCCGGAGCGATCTCGTTCCGCTACAACTACTCGATCCACGGTAGGCAGGAGACCATCACCTTCGGCCGCTACGGTGTCGGCGGGATCACCCTGGCGGAAGCCCGCGAGCGGTTGGGCGAGGCCAAGAAGATGATCGCGGCCGGGAAGTCGCCGGCCAAGGAAAAGGCGCGGGACAAGGCCCGCGTCAAGGACGCGGAGACGTTCGGGGCCTGGGCGGAAAAGTGGCTGCGCGGCTACCAGATGGCCGACTCCACCCGCGACATGCGCCGCTCGGTCTACGAGCGCGAGCTGAAGCCAAAGTTCGGCAATCAGAAGCTGGTGGAGATCACCCACGAAGACCTGCGCGCGCTGACCGATGCCATCGTCGAGCGCGGCGCGCCGGCGACGGCCGTGCATGTCCGCGAGGTGGTGCTCCAGGTCTTTCGCTGGGCCATCGAGCGCGGCCAGAAGGTCGAGAACCCGGCCGAGCTGGTACGCCCGACGACCATTGCCAAGTTCGAGCCGCGCGACCGTGCGCTGACGCCCGACGAGATCGGCCTGATGTACCAGTACATGGAGCGCATCGGCACAGCGCCATCCATTCGGGCGGCGGCCAAGCTGCTGCTGTTGACGATGGTGCGCAAGAGCGAGCTGACCAACGCGACCTGGAGCGAGATCAATTTCAGCGACGCGCTTTGGACGATCCCGAAGGAGCGGATGAAGCGGCGCAATCCACATCTAGTGTTCCTGTCCCGGCAGGCGCTGGACATCTTCATCGCCCTGAAAACCTTCGCGGGGGGATCGGACTACGTGCTTCCGTCGCGGTATGACTCGGACTTACCCATGAGCAGCGCCACGCTCAACCAGGTGCTGACGCTGACGTATCGGCTGGCGCAGAAGGAAGGGAAGTCGCTCGCCAAGTTCGGGCCGCATGACTTGCGGCGCACGGCCAGTACGTTGCTGCATGAGGCCGGCTACAACACGGACTGGATCGAGAAGTGCCTGGCGCACGAACAGCGGGGCGTCAGGGCCGTCTACAACAAGGCCGAGTACCGCGAGCAGCGCACGGCGATGTTGCAGGACTGGGCGGACATGATCGACGAATGGACGCTGAGACGGCCGAAGGCGTAAGTCAGAGGAGGGCGGGTTCAGCAGCACCGCCCGAGCATCGAGGTGTGGCTTCGC
This sequence comes from Burkholderiales bacterium, assembly GCA_017307855.1. Taxonomy (GTDB): domain Bacteria; phylum Pseudomonadota; class Gammaproteobacteria; order Burkholderiales; family Burkholderiaceae_C; genus JAGOCV01. The sequence continues at coordinate 41,986 of JAFKGD010000001.1, forward strand.
GCGTCATTGACACTTGAGGGGCGCGGCGTTTTAGCGGCTAAAAAGTGGCGGCTGCGACCGACTGAGTGAAGCCTGGCCGCATCGCCTGAGTGCCCGACGACTTCCGCGCCTCGATCCATTCCTCGACCTCGGCCAAGTCCCAGGCAACGTTTCGGCTGGTGAGTGCGATCCGGCGCGGAAACTCCCCGCGCTGCTCCATGTTGAAGATCGTGCGCTCAGACAGCGGGATCATTGCCAGTAGCTTCTTCCGATTGATGAGCGTCTTGCTTGTCGTTGCCTGCATCCCCTGGCCTCTTTCAGTCACTTGCGAACATGTGCCTGATGGTGCCTGGCAATGCGGATTGTTTCGTCCTATTAGTTGGTCAATTAGGTTGACGCCGTGAGCGCGGCTTTGTACTCAAGCGGAACATCGCGGGGATCGCCGCCAGCGCCTTCGATACCGCTTGGCGCTCGATGCCGAGCTTTCGCGCAATCTCCGACTGATTGAGTCCAGACCGCTGGAGCATCAGCATCTGCTTTTTGCGATCCGATAGCTTCGAGTCCACCATCAGCCGTGCTTGATTGCGCAGCTCTGCCTTGTCCGCCGGCTGTAAGGTCTGGCCTGCGACATAGTGGAAGAAGTAGCTGTCAACCAGTTGATCGCCCGATTTCACTTGGGCAGTGGCCGGCTTCGCGCATTGCTGGTTGAGTCTCGCCAGTTCGAGGTCGAATTGCGCGAGGGATCGCCTTGCTTGTCTGTAGACAGGGTTCCATGCGCCGCTCGGCAATTTAGGCCGGTGATCCAGGCAATACAGGCTGCTTAGTCGAAGCTTTTCCTCTGGATCGTCCGCCTTCGGATCATCGCTCCCGCCGGCGAATGAGGTCAGCTCGGCGAGTGATCCGCAGAACCGGCAGAACCCCTGGAGGCGTTCGCCATTCAGTCGGGTGTCGCGCACCTTCGACTTCACCGGCCGTTTGCAGGCGCAGTCCCATACAAGCCCGATCAACGATTCAAGTGTTGCAACAAACCGCCGATCTCTTGGCGTCTGCCTATCCTCCGTTTTGATGAACTGGCGCAGCAACTGCCGCTGCATGCGAACCATCGCATCAAGTCCAACTAGTCGAATGATTCCGCTGAAGCTCACCCCTGTTCCTGCTCCGGGGATATGGCCCAAGTAGCGTTGTGGCAGCGTCGCCGTGTACGCAGCCACGGCGGGGTCAATGAGTTCCTGTAACAGCCCAACGATGGGGTAGCGCCGCGAGGAGGCGGAATACGGCCGCCACCGATCCTCAAACTGCCCGATGGCTTCCGAGACAGTGGGATCGCAGCCTTCCCAGATGACAATGGTTGGATCATTCTTCATGTCAACCATTTTGGACAACTAATAAGATGTAGGCAACCCCCAATAACGCCTAACCTTCGTAGCAATTCAGTTGATAGCGGAGGTTTACGCAATGACGATAGAAGACACGCTACTGCAACGCTTCGGCCCGCTGCTGAGCATGGCACAGCTCGCCTCCGTCCTGGATCGATCACCGGATGGCCTGCGGGTCAGCTTGCGCACGACGAGCGAATGGGCGGGGCGAATCAACAAGGCTCGCTTGAAGATCGGTCGGCGCGTCTACTTTCGAACCTCGCAGATCGCCGAGGTGCTGAGCGACGAATCCCTGTACGGAACGGGGAACTGAGTCGTGGCGATTGACGTCCTGGCGGCGTTCGAGTGCGAACCGCCGGTGCTGGACTTCATATGGCCGGGCTTCCTCGCGGGAACCGTCGGCGCGCTCGTCGCCCCAGGGGCCACGGGCAAGAGCTTCTGGGCGCTGGAAGCGGCCATGAGCATCGCATGCAGCGTTGCCGGCGGCGACCTCGTGGGCCTGGCCCCCGCACACACCGGGCGCGTGGTCTATCTGGCCGGGGAAGACCCGCCGCCCGCGCTTGTCCGGCGCATTCACGCCATCGGCCAGCACCTCGGGCATACAGCCCGCCAAGCCATCGCCGAGAACCTCGTGCTTGAGCCGATCATGGGCAAGCGCCTGAACGTCATGGACGAGGCTCACTTGCGCCGCGTCATCGAGTACAGCGCCGGGGCGAGGCTGATCGTGCTGGACACCCTGAGCCGCATCCACGCCCTCGATGAGAACAGCAACGGCAACATGGCCCACCTCGTGGCCGTGCTGGAGCAGGTCGCGGCTACCACGGGCGCATCCGTGCTCTACCTGCACCACGTCAGCAAAGGAAGCGCCCGCGAAGGGCAGACCGACCAGCAGCAGGCCGCGCGTGGCGCGTCCGCGCTGATCGACAACGCCAGGTGGTGCGGTTACGTCGCCCGCATGACTGAGGACGAGGCGAAGCGCCTCAGCGACCGCGCCCATGACCGGCAGCCCATCGGCGATGAGCGGCGCGGCTTCTTCGTGCGTTTCGGCGTCAGCAAGCAGAACTACGACGCCACGCCGCTTGATCGCTGGTACATGCGGAACGCCGGCGGCGTGCTGGTGCCGGTGGAGCTGTATGTGGCCAGCCGGAATGAGGAAAAGGGACGTGACGGTCGGAGGCGAGGCGATGGCTTTTGACCTCACCCATGCCAGGCACGATCCAATGCACTGCTTGGTCCCCGGCTTGTTCCGCAGTCTCAAGCGCGGCGAACGGAAGAAGCTCAAGCTCGATGTGACGTATCACTACGCCGAAAATGAACTAGCGCGGTTCGTCGGATTCGAGCCTCTTGGCGCAGATGACATGCGGCTGCTGCAAGGTCTTGTGGCTCTTGGAGGGCCGAAGGGCATCATCCTGACGCCAGAGCCAACAGCGGACTTGCCGAAGCAACTCCGTCTATTCCTTGAGCCGAAGTTCGACGCGGTAGGGCAGGATGCGCTGGTCGTGAGAGAGAGTATGACCAGCCTGCTAGGCGAAATCGGCTTGACCGATGGCGGCGACAATATCAGGGCGATCAAGGCGAGCTTGCTGCGCATGGCAAACGTGACGGTGGTCGTCACCAAGGGGAGCAGGCAAAGGTCTTTTCACCTGATGAGCTACGCCTTCGACGAGGAGGACGGACGGCTATTCGTCGCGCTGAATCCTCAGATTGCAGAGGCGATTCTTGGGCGTCGCCCGTATACCCGCATCGAGATGGCCGAGGTGCGGGCGCTACAGACTGACCCGGCCCGTCTGATTCACCAGCGGCTATGCGGCTGGATCGATCCGGGCAAAGCCGGGCGTGTGGAACTGGATACCCTTTCCGGTTATGTCTGGCCGGACCAGGCGAACGCCGAGGCCATGAAGAAGCGCCGCCAGAAGGCCCGCAAGGCTCTGGCCGAGCTTGCCACCGTGGGATGGAAGGTCAGCGAGTATGCGGCAGGGAAGTGGGAAATTGGCAGGCCGAAGCCCGTAGTAACGTTCCCCAAGCTCCGTAGCAACGTTCCCCTTCACCCGTAGCAACGCTCCCCGCCTCAAACCGGAAAACAGAGCAACGGCGCGGGCTTGCGGCTAGTCCGCAAATTCCATCCATGATCTTCCAAGATCATCCACTAGGCGCGGCACTTGCCGCCGCCCTTTAGGGCGACGCCAAGTCCTTGCCGATGGTCGGCCTGCGGCCGAGTTGTACGCCAGAAGGGCGGTCAGCTCCGGCCGGTTCTTTTTAGCGGCTAAAACGCTGCGCCCCTCAAGTGTCAATAGGCAGGTGTTGTATGTTGTAGCGCGCTACAACATACAACAGTTCAATTCAATGCCCTGGCCACGCCATGAGATCGGCCTTTCTTTCGCGCGCTACGTCGAGCTGCAGCATCGTCATCTCCGGCGAGGCTGGCCATGTCCGGGCCATGGTCGACCATCGCCACGTCCGACGATGCACCGAGGGCCCCATCGCCAGTTCTGACGATGACGGCCGCCGGCGCTGGAGCTCGCATCGCCACTTCTGACGATGCGGTCCTCTCTTTGACACTTGAGGGGCCGAGCGGCGGGGATCTCCCGGCCTACTCCCCTCTTGGCGTTCAATTTTCCGTGCTGAATGAGCTGCCATCCCTGTTTCGATGGGCGTGCCTGTGTCATCGGCTCCATGTCAACCATTTCGGCCAATTATTGGAATGTTGTGTAGGCCAGCACTCCGTAACCTTCGCAGTAGTTCAGTTGATAACGGAGGTTTACGGACATGGCGACGACAGAAAGCAGCTACCCCGAGGAGCTGGCCGCACGGCTGGCTCTTCAGCAGAAGACCTCGCAAACAAAGCGCAGGGACTACCTGGCCGCTTTCATGGCGGTGCGCTCGGACGTGAAGGAAGCGATGGAGGCCGGCTACGCGCTCAAGATCATCTGGGAGCACCTGCGCGAGGTCGGGCGCATCCCTTTCCGGTATGAGACGTTCCTGAAGTACGTTCGCCAGCACATCACCAATGCGCGGCCTAGCTCCATGGGGCAGGGTACGAAGTAAGCAAAGTTCCATGCTCAATCGCTGCAAGCGCATGGCTGAAACGCTGTTACCGGCCTCTTGGATCGCTGCAAGCACGCGGACATTGGCAATTTCCGTTGGTTTTCCCGCTGTTGGCGCGCTGTTGCGAAGCAACGGTGCGGTTACAGCGCGAAGTTCGATGAGTCATACGAGGCAAAAACAACGCCGTAAGGCGGGCAGGATGTGTGAAGTAGGCCCACCGGCAAGCCGGTTGTCCTTCTTCACTGTCCCTTATTCGCGCGGGGCGCTCAACGGGCATCCTGCTCTGCGAGGCTGCCGGCTACCGCCGGTTGGAGGACACATGGGTGACGAGAATCGAATCACCAGGAAGGGCAGCCCGCCGATCAAGGTGTACTGCCTTCCAGAAGAACGCGAACTGATTGAGGCGAACGCCAAGATGGCGGGGATCAGCGTGGCGCGCTATCTGCGCGACGTAGGCCAGGGCTACCAGGTCAAGGGAGTCATGGACTACCACTACGTGCGTGAGCTGGTGCGGGTGAATGGCGACCTTGGCCGGCTGGGCGGATTGCTCAAGCTCTGGCTGACCGACGATCCGCGCACTGCCCGTTTCGGCGATGCAACGATCCTCGCCCTGTTGGCTCGGATCGAAGCTACTCAGGATGAAATGAGTCGGCTTATGAAATCGGTGGTGCAGCCGAGGGCCGACCGTTGAGAGTTTTAGCGGCTAAATTTTCGTGTGCCGGACGCGACACGAGGCACTTCCAGGCCGCGGGCCTGAGCGTTATCAACTCTCGGGAGGACGCATAAGGCCAGGGACACCCCGTAAGGGCCGAGAGCAGAACCACCGAAGCCCTGGCCTCAGTGCCAAGGGCGATACCGATTAGCTAGTGGCGTAGCTCTTCGATGAAACCTTGCCGTGGGCAAGCGCGAGCTTGGTCAAGGCATTGCCTTTCTTTCATCGAATGGAGATTGCGACCATGAAGCACGTCCGTTTTTTAGCGGCTAAAACCGCGCTCGCCGCCGCTCTGGCCGGCAGCATCATCGTCACCCCGGCGCAGGCCGGCATCCCCGTCATCGACGGCGGCAACCTGGTGCAGAACGTCATGACCGCCATTGAGTCGGTGGCGCAGACGCTCAAGCAGATCGAGCAGTACCAGACTCAATTGCAGCAGTACGAAAACATGCTGCAAAACACCATGGCTCCGGCCGCCTATATCTGGGACCAGGCGCAGTCCACCATCAACGGACTGATGGCCGCCACCGACACGCTGAACTACTACCGGAATCAGCTCGGCAGCATCGATGCGTACCTGGGCAAGTTCCAGGATGTGGCCTATTACCGTGGTTCGCCTTGCTTCTCGGCCGCTGGGTGCTCGGATGCCGAGCGCGCTGCGATGGAGCAAAACCGCAGCCTGGCGAGCGAGAGTCAGAAGAAGGCGAACGACGCGCTTTTCAAGGGCCTGGAGCAACAGCAGCGCAACCTTTCCGCCGATGCTCGCCAGCTCGAACGGCTCCAGTCCGCCGCGCAGGGCGCGACCGGGCAGATGCAGGCCATCGGCTACGCCAACCAGCTCGCCGCCAACCAGGCAAACCAGCTTCTGCAAATCCGTGGCCTGCTGATCGCACAGCAGAACGCCGCGACGGCCAGGATGCAGGCGCAGGCCGACCTAGAGGCGCAACAGCAGGCCGCCGGCGCGACTTCCCGGGAGTCCAGGATCGAGCGGACGGCCAACCCGAGAAACTGGCTCGAACTGACCCGCTGACGGAGGCCCTGCACCATGAAGAAAACGATGCTGCTTACCGGCCTCGTGGTGGTGCTGGTGGCTGGTTGCGACAACAAGCCGGCCATCCCGCCCATGCCCGAGGTCAATGACACCAATTGCCAGATCGAGGCGATCAAGAAGATCCAGGACAGGGCCACGCGCGAGAAATTCGCCGGGCTGTGCTCGCGCCGGTCGCCGGCCGCCGGCGGCATCGCGCCGACCGAGAAGCCCATGAACTGGCTCGAACTGGCCGACCCGAAAGACCAGAAAGAGGCGAAGCCATGAAAACACTGCAAAAGGCGGTGCTGATCGGCGTCGCCCTCGCGCTTTACTCCACCGCCGCATCGGCCCAACTCACCAATCAGGGGATGCTTGACCAGGTGGTGACGGAGTTCGCCACGCGAGCCACGTCCTGGCAGACGGTGATGATGAATGCCGCGATGTTCCTGTTCTGGACGCTGGGCACGATCTCGCTGGTTTTCACCTTCGGCTTCATGGCGCTGCGCAAGGCTGACATTGGCGAGTTCTTCGCCGAGTTCATCAGGTTCATCCTGTTCTTCGGCTTCTTCCTCTGGCTGTTGCGCAACGGCCCGGCCTTCGCCAACTCGATCATCCAGTCACTGGCCCGGATCGGCGAGCAGGCGTCCGGGGTGGCGTCGGTGACACCCTCGGGCATTGTGGATATCGGCTTCATGATCTTGAAGCAGGCATTCAGGAACTCGTCGATCTGGTCGCCAGTGGATAGCTTCATCGGTGTGGCCTTGAGCGTCGGCATCCTGATCCTGCTGGCTGTTGTCGCCGTGAATATGTTGCTGCTGCTCGTATCAGGCTGGCTGCTGATGTACGCCGGAATCTTCTTCCTCGGCTTCGGTGGAAGCCGTTGGACTTCCGACATGGCGATCAACTACTACAAGACCGTGCTGGGCGTGGCCGCGCAGATCATGACGATGGTGCTCCTGGTCGGCATCGGGAACGACCTGCTTTCCAGCTTCTACGCCAGGATGAACACCGGCACCCTGAACTTTGAAGAGCTGGGCGTGATGCTGGTTTTCTGCGTGGCGTTGCTCATGCTGGTCAATCGTGTGCCCCCGCTTGTCGCCGGCATCATCACCGGCTCGGGCATCGGTGGCGCTGGCGGCATTGGCAACTTCGGTGCAGGTGCCGCCATCGGTGCGGCTATGGGCGCGGCGAGCATGGCCGCCGGAGCGGCCAGCGTGGCTGGCGCGGCCGTGATGGGCGGTGCGACCTCGGCCGCCGGCGGCATGTCGGCGATTAAGGCGGCGTTCGAGAAAGCAGGGGCTAGCGCCGGTGGCGAATCGGGCGGAGTGCCCATGTTTGGTGGTGGTGCTGGCGGTGATTCCGATGTTGGATCGTTCGCGCAGGCGGCGGGCTTTGGTGGCGGCGGTTCCAGTGCCGGCACAAGTACGCCGCTCGGCCAGGCGGCCGGCTTTTACAGATCTGGAAGCTCCAGCAGTTCGGGCAGCAGCGGCGGCGAATCGAGGGGCGGCGACAAAGCCGGCTCCAGCTCGAAGGGTAGCGGCGATGGCGGCGGCTCGAAGGCCGGCGGCAGCAGCGACGCCGGCGGCCAAGCCGGCCGAGGTGCGGGAAGCCTTGTCGCTGCGACGGCTGCGAACCTGGTGCAAGGCATTGGCGACGTTGCGAAGGCCAAGGCGGCCAGCATCCGCGACGCCGCCGCCGAACGCATCGCCGACACCACAGGCGGGAAGATCGCCGCCGCGATCCGGGCGAGCAGCCAGACAGACCAGGCGGTGGAGGATGTGCCCAGCTTCGGCGGCAACAGCCTGGCAGGGGCCGATTCGGCTGCTGCTGATCCTGATGATGAAGTGGCCGCGTTCGCCAACCGCGACAAGGAGGTATGACGATGACGCCGAGAGGATTTTTCGACTGCCTGGACGTTGCCGCTGCCGAGCAGCGCCAGGCGCAGGCGGGTGAGGTTGAGCCGGTCGACGATCAATCGACTGATGCAGACCCGGCGGCAGAAGTTGCGGCCTTTGTTGATCGACCTGCTCCGCCCGTCATTGAGGCCACCAAGCTGGCGGCCAGGTCGGGCGGCAATGCCAGCAGCTACGGCAGCAGCGCGAGAAGCACGCCGCTGGCCGAGGCCGCCGGCTTCTACGGCACCGGCAGCCGATAAGCGCGTCGGCCGGCGTGGGGCCGGCCGACACTTCCACAACCCACCTGTTAGAGAGGTGAATCATGGCAACCCTGAATCCTACCAATGCAACGCAGGCCGTTCATCATGCAGCCGTGCAACTCGCCGCGCTCGACTGGCTAGACCAGGACGCGGCGCGGCAGCTCGGGCCGCTCGCCGAGGCCGTGGCGAACGCTTTCATGGTCGTGTTTTACCAGGCCGAGACGGGCCAGGCGACACCTGCCGACTTTCGCGAGGCCCTGGACGCGGTGCGGCAGTCACTCGGCGCCGCGTAGGCACGCGAACCAGGAGCAGCAAGGGCGGCCATTGGCCGCCCTTGTCATTCCCGGGCCTGCATCGTCAAGGGTGACGATGTGCGCTGGCGTGCTCGAGCATCGCCAGATCGGACGATGACGGCCGCTCTGGCCTTCTCCTTGGCGTGGATCTCGCATCGTCGTTTCTAGCGATGAGATCCAGCGCACCAGAACGGCGCACGTCGAGCTGCAGCACCGCCAGGAATGGCGATGCTGGCCAGCTCTCCTACTCGATGCCGTGCATGGCCTTCGCCCGCGCTGCGACGGCCTGTGCGTGTTCGATATAGGCCGGGTCGGCTGTGGCCTTGGCTTCGGCCAGGAAGGTCCTGATCGCCTCGGCCGAGGTCAGCGTCTCGGCCGGGTCGAAAGGCGTCAGCTCACGGCCAACGGCCGGCGCATCTACCCATTCGCGTTGTTCCGGCGGCAGTGGATACACGCCGGCGGCTTCGGCCTCGGCCAGCAGCTCGGCCAGGGTGTAGCGCACCTGGCCAGGCGTGACGGCGCGGGCCGGGTCGGCCTTCAAGGCGTCATAGGCCGGGCCGACCTTCTCATGCAGCCAGTTTTCCAGGTTCTTCGAGCATGTCATCGGCTGGCCTCATCAAGCATGGATGCCAGGCGCTCCAGGTCATTGACCGATTGCGAGCGAAAGCGGCCGGTCAGCAGCTCGTGCAGCGCGGCCGGCGTCAATCCGAGAAGCGTAGCCGCTTGCTCGGTCGACAACTGTTGCGCCTTGATGGCCTCGCCGATCTTGGTGACGAGTCGGGTCTTGACCAGCATTTCGCCGGCGTCGGGATAGCCCAGGTCGGCATAGACGTTGGCGCTGCCCTGCTGAATGTTCGGGGTGTCGTCAGCGTTCAGGTCGGCCAGCAGCTCGGCGACTGTGGCGAACCGCCCCGAGATACGGCCGGCGCGGCTGTCTGCAATTGCTTCTTCGGTTTCCTTCCTGCCCATCGCACACCTCACGCTGATTTGCCTAGCCCGTCTCATCCAGATGAGGCCACAGAGAGCGCGGCTGTGAAGGCCAAAGGGTACTACGTTGCGTGTTTTCCCCGGAAGAAGACACGCCGACCACCTTCTTGGCGTAAACCATCTACGACCTGGTGGCTAAAGCACATGGCCTTGCCATCCAGCCGGTGCCGCGAGCCCGCCGCAACGCATGGCGCCGGCCGAATCCATGGCTTCGCGCACATGAGATTCGGGGTTCACTTGGGTGGATCAGATGGTAAACTTGGCCAAACTTTGGAAGACTTCGCCGCGCGACACCAAGCGAGCCGCCTGACATGAACCAACCTGATAGCGAAATTCTCACGCTGGATGAAGTGGCGGTCTACCTCAAGGCAGGGAAGAAGACCGTTTACCGGCTGGCCCAGCAGGGGGAGATACCGGGATTCAAGCTGGGCGGCACCTGGCGGTTTCGTCGCAGCGAGTTGGATCGCTGGATTGCCGCGCAGATAGCCGAGAAAACGCAGGACAAGACATGAGCGCCCCGAAAAACGATAGCAACCAGGCGGCCTCGCCCCGAGAGGGGGCTGCACGCCCATGAATGCCGTAGAAATCGAACAAGCCATCACCGACCTCGCGGAGCAGCCGTTCGACCGTGCGGAGTTCCCCTATGCCTTCCTTGAGGCGTTCGGCAACAAAGCGACGACCATCAAGCGCCTGCGCGCCGGGGCGTCGAACAAGTCCGACCTCAGCGGTGTTCTCCAGACCAGCAACATCCACATTCTGACCTGCGACGCCGGGGGGGTGACGCAGACGCTGGCCGCTCTCAAGGCCAGCCCGGCGACGGCCAAGGCCAAGGCGAAGTTCATCCTCGCCACGGACGGGGTGGACTTCGAGGCCGAAGACCTGACCAGCGGCGAGACCGTTGCCTGCGCCTTCAAGGACTTCCCGGACCACTTCGGCTTCTTTCTGCCGCTGGCGGGCATCAGCACTGTCCGCCAGATCAGCGAAAACGCCTTCGATATCCGGGCCACCAGCCGCCTGAACCGACTCTACGTCGAACTGCTGAAGGACAACCCCGAATGGGGCACGGCGGAGCGTCGCCACGACATGAACAACCTCATGGCGCGGCTGATCTTCTGCTTCTTTGCTGAGGACACCGACATCTTTGTCGGCAAGGGCCGCTTCACTGAAACCGTCGCGCAGATGAGCGCCAGGGACTCATCGAACACGCACGAAGTTCTCGCCACGCTGTTCCGCACCATGAACACCAAGCGCGAGGACCGGGCCGCCGCCAAGATTCCCCGATGGGCCGAAGACTTCCCATACGTCAACGGGCAGTTGTTCTCTGGTGGCGACGAAGTGCCGCGATTCAGCAAGATCGCCCGGTCCTACCTGCTGCACGTCGGCGGGTTGGATTGGACCAAGATCAACCCGGACATCTTCGGTTCGATGATCCAGGCTGTCGCCGAGGACGAGGAGCGCGGCGAGCTGGGGATGCATTACACCAGTGTCCCCAACATCCTGAAGGTGCTGAATCCGCTGTTCCTCGACGACCTGCGGGCCAAGCTTGAAGAGGCAGGCGATAACCCTCGCATGTTGCTGAACCTGCGCAAGCGCATGGCAAGGATCAGGGTCTTCGATCCGGCCTGCGGTTCGGGCAACTTCCTTGTCATCGCCTATAAGGAGATGCGCGCCATCGAGGCCGAGATCAACAGGCGACGAGGCGAACCTGACTTGTGTTCGGTTATCCCGCTCACGAATTTTCGCGGAATCGAGGTGCGTGACTTCCCGGCAGAGATTGCACGCCTTGCGCTGGTTATCGCTGAGTACCAGTGCGACGTGCTCTATCGTGGGCAGAAGCTGGCCTTGGCCGAGTTTCTGCCCTTGCGCAGCGAGAATTGGATCACCTGCGGCAATGCGTTGCGGCTTGACTGGTTGAGCTTAATGGATGTCGGCGGCTCAGGGGTGAAGCTAGTTTATGACGATCTTCTGCAAACACCGCTTGATCAGGCTGAGATCGACTTCGAGAACGAAGGCGGCGAGACGTATATTTGCGGGAACCCGCCTTACGCCGGTCTGAGTTCCCAAACTCCGGAGCAGAAAGCCGACCTCAAGTGGCTCTTCGAAGGCCATAGTCAATACTGGAAGTCGTTCGACTACGTAATGGGCTGGTTTTGGAAAGCGCATGAGTTCATGCAACATCAGACGGCCAAAGCGGCCTTCGTTGCGACGAACTCAATCTGCCAAGGGCAGCTCGTCCACATGTTCTGGCCGCTGCTCCTGGACGCTTCGTCACGCATCTTCTTTGCCTACTCATCGTTTAAATGGCGCAACCTGGCTGCGCACAATGCTGGCGTCACCGTCCTGATCATTGGTCTGACCACCGATACAGGTAGGGGGGCACGACTCTTCGAAGCCTCGGATGGTGAAGAGGTCATCGAGAAATTCGTTCCGAACATCAACGCATACATAGTGCCCGGACCAAATCTTTACGTTGATGCCGCAAGTAGAGCGCCAACGGGTCGCCCCGACATGTACTGGGGCAACAAGCCCACAGACGGCGGAAATCTGATCTTGTCGCCCGATGAGGCGCGGCAGATCACCCGTGAGTCGCCGACTGCTAAAAAATTCCTGCGGCCCTACTTTGGTTCGGATGAGTTCATCAAGGGTTCGCCGCGGGTTTGCATTTGGGTCACTGATGCTGACGAAAGCGAGGCCAGTTCCGTCCCGAGCCTTGCTCTCCGCTTTGAACAGGTGAGGGAGTTTCGGGAAAGTAGCAAGGCGAAGGAAACGCGCCCTGCTGCGCAGTACCCGCACAGATTCCGGCAGATTCAGGGCAAACCGGGCAACCAGTCAATCATCGTTCCGATCCATTCGAGCGAGTCTCGGCCGTATCTTCCAGTTGGGCTGCTCCCAACAGGTGGCATTATTTCCAATGCTGCGTATGGCCTGTACGACGCGCCTCTATGGAACATGGCGCTCATTGCCTCGCGCCTGCATCTTGTATGGATCGCCACCGTCTGCGGCAAGCTGGAAACGCGCTACCGCTACTCCAACACCCTCGGCTGGAACACGTTTCCGGTGCCGACGCTGACCGAGAAAAACAAGGCCGATCTCACTCGCTGCGCGGAGGACATCCTGCTGGCGCGGGAGCATCACTTTCCCGCGACCATCGCGGACCTGTACGACCCCGAAAACATGCCCGCCGACCTGCGCGCCGCCCATGATCGCAACGACGAAGTGCTGGAGCGCGTCTACATCGGTCGGCGCTTCAAGAACGACACCGAGCGGTTGGAAAAGCTGTTTGACCTCTATACCAAGATGACCGCTTCGGCTGCACCAGCCAAGGGCAAGAAGCGCAAAGCGGGAGCCAACGCATGAGCGACAAGATCAAGTCCGTACCGTCCGTTTCCGTCACCTACGCCCGCAACGGTGCGTCGACCAAGGCCAATGCGCTTGGGATGCGGCCCATGCAGGAGCGGGCCTACGAGAAGCGGGGCGAGCAATACCTGCTCATCAAGTCGCCGCCCGCATCGGGCAAGAGCCGTGCGCTGATGTTCGTGGCACTCGACAAGCTGAAGAACCAAGGCTTGAAGCAGGCCATCATCGTCGTGCCGGAGAAGTCCATCGGTGCCAGCTTCAACGACGAGTCGCTGTCGAAGTACGGCTTCTGGACCGACTGGCACGTCGAACCCAAGTGGAACCTGTGTAACGCGCCGGGCAACGACAACGGCGGCAAGGTCAAGTCGCTGGGCGCATTCCTCGAAGGCGACGACAAGGTGCTGGTCTGCACCCATGCGACCTTCCGCTTCGCGGTCGATGCCTACGGCGTGGAGGCTTTCGACGACCGACTGATCGCGGTCGATGAGTTCCACCACGTTTCGGCCAATCCGGACAACAAGCTCGGCTTGCACCTGGGGCAGTTCTTCGCGCGGGGCAAGACGCACATCGTCGCCATGACAGGCTCCTACTTCCGTGGCGACGCCGAGGCCGTGCTCGCGCCGCAGGATGAGTCGAAGTTCGATACTGTCACCTACACCTACTACGAGCAGCTCAACGGCTACGAGTACCTCAAGCAACTCGACATCGGCTACTTCTTCTACAGCGGGCCTTACGTCGATGACATCCTCAACGTCCTCGATCCCGCCGAGAAGACCATCATTCACATCCCGAATGTCAATTCGCGCGAGAGCACGAAGGACAAGATGCGGGAAGTGGAGCACATCATCGAGGCGCTGGGTGAATGGCAGGGCATCGACCCTGCGACCGGCTTCCAACGTGTCAAGCGCCCCGATGGCCGCGTGCTGCGCATCGCCGATCTCGTCGATGACGATGCCGCCAAGCGCGACCGCGTGTCCGCCGCGCTCAAAGACCCGGCGCAGAAGAACAACCGCGACCATGTGGACATCATCATCGCGCTGGGCATGGCGAAGGAAGGCTTCGACTGGATTTGGTGCGAACATGCGCTCACCGTGGGCTACCGCGCTAGCCTGACCGAGATCGTGCAGATCATCGGCCGAGCTACCCGCGACGCCCCCGGCAAGACCCGCGCGAGGTTCACCAACCTGATCGCCGAGCCGGATGCGGCGGAGGAAGCTGTCACCGAGGCCGTCAACGATACGTTGAAGGCCATCGCGGCAAGCCTGCTGATGGAGCAGGTTCTAGCTCCGCGCTTCGAGTTCAAGCCCAAGAACCCCGACAGCGGCCCGACGCCGGGATTTAACTACGGCGAGGGTGGCTACGACGCGGACCGTTGCAATGTCGGTGTCAATGAGCAGACAGGGGCTTACCAGATCGAGATCAAGGGCCTCGCCGAGCCCAAGAGCAAGGAGGCGGCGCGAATCTGTCAGGAAGACCTGAACGAAGTCATTGCGGCCTTTGTGCAGGACAAGCCCACCATCGAGCGCGGCCTGTTCGATGAGGAGCTGGTGCCCGAGGAACTGACGCAGGTTCGCATGGGCAAGATCATCAAGGACAAATATCCCGAGCTTGACGCCGAAGATCAGGAGGCCGTGCGTCAGCACGCCATTGCTGCCCTCAACCTCACGCAGCAGGCCAAGCGGCTGGTGACCGAAGGTGAGAGCGATGGAACACCCAACACCGCCCTGATCGACGGCGTGCGCCGCTTTGCGATGGACGTGCGCGAGTTGGACATCGACCTGATCGACCGCATCAACCCTTTTGGCGAAGCCTACGCCATCCTTGCGAAGACCATGAGCGAGGACAGCTTGAAGCAGGTTGCGGCGGCCATCTCGGCGAAGCGCACGAGTCTGACGCCGGACGAGGCGAAGGAGATGGCTGTTCGCGCCGTTCAGTTCAAGAAGGAGCGCGGACGCATTCCTGCACTCGATTCCCAGGATGCCTGGGAGCGACGCATGGCCGAAGGCGCGGCCGCCTTTATGCGATTCAAGGCGGAGGGGCGCTATGAGTAACTCCGATCTTGACGAACTCGCTGCGGAGCTTGCCGAGTTCGCACCGCCCGAGGCGAAGGCCGGACGGCCGGCCAGTGAGGAGCGCGTCATCGCGGGCTTCGAGGAAATCCAACGCTTCACCGAGAAGCACGGGCGTGCGCCGCAGCATGGTGAGGGTCGCTACATATTCGAGCGCCTCTACGCCGTGCGCCTGGACCGCTTGCGTGCGCTCCCGGACTGCCGCGCCCTGCTGGAGCCGCTGGACTGTCAGAGCTTGCTCGCCGGGGCGCCTACCGTTGCCGCTTCGGCAGATGAAGCCATCGACATCGACGACCTGGCCGCCGAGCTGGCGGGCGTAGCCGACGCAGACGACATCACGGTCCTACGCCATGTCCGCACCAGCGCCGACAAGCGCGCCGCCGAGGAGATCGCGGATCGCAAGCCTTGCGAAGACTTCGAGGCGTTCAAGCCACTGTTCGAGCGCGTAGCGACGGAAGTCAAGACCGGCTTGCGCCAGTCCCAGCCCATAGAGGCGGGCCGCCGCGCGATTGAGGCCGGGGACTTTTTCGTTCTCGATGGAATCACGCTCTACGTCGCAGAGGTCGGCGAACCGCTGAAAACCACCGCCGGGGAAGTGGACCGCCGCCTGCGCCTCATCTTCTCCAACGGCACCGAAAGCAATCTGCTGTTGCGCTCGCTCCAGCGCGCTTTCTACAACGACCCCGCCGCGCGGCGGCTGGCCTCGCCCGAGAGCGGACAACTCTCCTTCGGCGGCGAGCTTGAGGCCGATGATGTCGAAAGCGGCACGATCTACGTCCTGCGCTCCCTCTCCGATCATCCCTATGTCGCGCAGCACCGCGACATCATCCACAAGATGGGCGTGACCGGGGGCAGGGTGGAGACGCGCATTGCCAACGCCGAACACGACTCCACCTACCTGCTGGCGAAGGTCGAAGTGGTAGCGACCTACAAGCTCGCGGGCGTCAACCGCACCCGGATGGAGAACCTGTTCCACAGACTGTTCGCGCCCGCGCGGTTGAACATCACGATCAACGACCGCTTCGGTCATCCTGTGCAGCCTGAGGAATGGTTCCTAGTGCCACTTCATGTGATCGACGAGGCGGTTCAGCGCATTCGAGATGGATCGATCACCGAGTTTATCTATGACCCGCAGACCGCTCGACTGGTGGGCTACGCGCGGACTAACTATAAGGATGAACCATGATGGAAAGTCTGCGACCGAAGCAGTCAGAGGCTCGATCCATGGTCTTTGCAGAAGGGGCGCAGTGGGTCCGTGCTGACTTTCATCTGCATACCCGAGCGGACCGAGAATTCAAGTTCACGGGCGATGACAACTTCTACAACAGCAACTATGTGGATGCGTTGGAGAAAGCGGACATCCGATTGGGCGTCATCACCAACCACAACAAGTTCGACTTCGAAGAATTCAAAGCACTGCGCAAGACGGCCCAGAAGAAGGGTATTGCGCTGCTGCCAGGCGTTGAGTTGTCGGTCAATGACGGGGCTAATGGCATCCACACGCTTGTTGTGTTCTCCGACGAATGGATCGATGAACACAATTACATCAACCCCTTTCTGACCAGCGCATTCGAAGGTAAAACGCCCGCGCAGTACGAGCAGGAGAACGGGCGCACTTCATGGTCGCTTCTGGAGACCATCAAGAAGCTGGAAGGCTATCACTGGGACTTCTTCCTTGTCTTCGCCCATGTCGAAGCCCCGAGTGGCCTGTGGGCGGAGCTGGATGGCGGCCGGCTTACTGAGTTGGGGCAAAACGAGTTCTTCCGACGCAGAACGCTGGCTTTTCAGAAGGTACGCACGCACGACGGCGCAGGCAAAGACAAACCCTGCCGCACCAAGATTCAAAGCTGGCTACAGAGCTGGTACCCCGCCGAACTGGAAGGCAGCGACCCTAAGAGTGTCGATGAAATCGGTCGAGGCAAAGCCAGCTACCTGAAGCTGGGCGAACTGTCCTTCGAGGCGGTCAAGTTTGCCTTGAGCGATCCCGCTGGGCGGGTAGCCATGGAGCCGCCCAAACATCAAGCGTCGCACATCCGCAGCATCCGCTTCGACGGCGGCATCCTCGATGGGCAAGTGCTGCATTTCTCTTCCGAACTCAACACGTTGATCGGCATCCGGGGCAGCGGCAAATCATCCATCCTGGAGGCAGTACGCTACGCCCTCGACATTCCACGCGGCGAGAAGGCGCAGGACACCAAGTACAAGGATGAGTTGATCCGCCATACCCTTGGCAGCGGCGGCAAGGTGACGCTGACAGCATGTGACGTGTACGGACAGGAATTCACCATCTCCCGCATCTTCCGCGAAGCCCCGAATGTCTATCTGGGCGGCAAGTTGCAACCCGGCGTGTCGATCCGGGAGACCGTACTGCGCCGTCCGATCTACTTCGGCCAGAAGGACCTTTCCAGCACCGGCGAAGGCTTCGAGACCGATCTGGTGGAAAAGCTGGTTGGCGAGAAGCTGCGTGTGCTGCGTGACGAAATAGAGGTTCAACGCCAGCGCGTGCGTGACGCTGCTCAGCGCTGGCTCAAGCTCAGCAACACGGCCGAACTCAAGCGCGACTTCGAGACCCAACTAAATGATGCCAACTTCCGTCTGACCAAGTTCGCGGAGCACGGTGTCGCCGATAAGCTCCAAAAGCGACTTGGCTTCCAGCAGGACGCCACAGCGCTCGCGCGCATGATGGAGCGGGCAGACAGCTTCATCCTCGCTCTAGGAAGTCTGATTGCCGAGCATGAGGACGAGCTGCGGAACGCAACGAGCTACGTTTCCAAGCAGAACCCGGATTTCTTCACGGCCTACTACGCTGAGTTCTCCAGCCTCGTTGCCAAGGTCGATCAGCTCAAGCAGATCGAGCGAGAAGCGAACGTCATTGCAGCTCGCCTCAAGACCAAACAGGGCGAATTTGAAGGCGCAAGCAGGAGCCTTCAGGAGGAGTTCGCACAAGTCGAGCGCCAACTGGCTCAGGAGCTCAAGCAAACCGGCATGACTGCCATCCAGCCGGACGACTTCCTGGCCCAGCAGCAGCGCAAAACCAAGGCGGAGCAAATGCTGGAGGCGCTGGCCAAGCAGGAATCACAGCAGACCAGCATCCGCGACGCGCTGTTTGCCGAGATCGACAAACTCAATGAACTATGGCTGCGCGAGTTCAACACCATCAAGGTAGAGCTGGACCGCGTGAACGCTGGCCACACCGCCCTGCAGATCGAAGCGGACTTCAAGGGCGACAAGGAAGCCGCCATCAGCTTCATGCAGCAGCTCTTCAAGGGCAGCAACATTCGCGAAACCACGCTGCGCGCAGTGATGGAGGACTATGCCGATTTCGGCGGCCTCCTGCGTGCCCTGCCGGGAGCCTTGGCGAAGGCCGGCAGCACCCCCGAGGTCTTCGAAAAGACCTTCATGCAGAACCTGACCGATTTCGTCACCTGGCAGGTGCCCAACCGCTTCGTCATCCGCTATCGCGGCAAAGAGTTGAAGCACCACTCTCTCGGGCAGCGCGCTTCGGCGCTGTTGCTGTACGTGCTCAGTCAACGCCAGAACGACGTGATCATCATCGACCAACCGGAAGACGATCTGGACAACCAGACCATTTACGACGATGTGATCAAGCTGCTACGGGAAATGAAGCCTCACGCCCAATTCATCTTCGCCACCCACAACGCCAACTTCCCGGTGCTGGGTGACGCGGAACAGGTGCACGCCTGCCAATACCAGGACGAGAAGGTCGCCACGCGAAGCGGCAGCATCGACGCCCGCCCGGTGCAGGACGCCATCATCAACATCATGGAAGGAGGCCAGGAAGCCTTCAACCGTCGCAAAGAGGTCTACAACCTATGGAAACCACAGAGCTGATCGACCTGCTCAGCCGGGGCGAGGACAGTCGGCAGCAGTTCAAGACGGACATCAACAATGCCGACGCCTTGGCAGCAGAGATCGTTGCCTTCAGCAACACCGCTGGTGGTCGCATCTTCATTGGGGTGAACGACGACGGTTCGGTGCGCGGTCTATCCGGCGCCGACGTTGCTCGTCTCAACATGCTCATCGCCAACGTGGCCTCGCAGGTCGTGCGTCCCGCCGTGAACCCGCTCACGGAAAACGTGCCTCACCCGGCAGGCACGGTGCTGGTGCTCTCTATCGCTGAGGGCGTCAACAAGCCCTACATGGACAAGAACGGCGCGATTTGGGTGAAGAACGGCTCGGACAAGCGCCGCGCCACCTCGCGCGAGGAATTGCAGCGCCTGTTCCAGCAGGCGGGTTTGGTGCACGCCGACGAAACGCCCGTAGCGGGCTTGAGCGCGGGCGATGTGGACATGCCCTATTTCGAAACCTTCTTCGAGCAGCAATTCGGTGAGCCGCTCGCCCAGCATAACCAGCCGCTGCCGCAGTTGCTGACCAACATGAACCTGATGAACCAGGGGCAGCTCAACGTGGCGGGCGGTCTGCTGTTCGCCAAATCACCGCACTACGCGCTACCCGCCTTCGTCGTCAAGGCCGTCGCCTTTGTCGGCACCCAGATTGAGGACGAACGCTACATCGACAGCCGCGACATCGTCGGCAAGCTGGCCGACGTGTTCCAGCAGACGCTGGGCTTTATCGTCGCTAACACCCGCGCCGCGCAGGGCGAGCAGGGCTTCAACTCCCAGGGGCAGCCTGAGATTCCCCGCATCGTCTGGGAAGAACTGGTCGCCAACGCCCTCATTCACCGCGACTACTTCGTCAGCGCGCCGATCCGCGTACTGGTCTTCGCGGATCGTGTCGAGATCATCAGCCCTGGCCACCTGCCCAACAACCTGACTATCGAGAACATCAAGGCCGGCAACTCCAATATGCGCAACCCCATCCTGGCGTCCTTTGCCGCCAAGCTCCTGCCTTATCGCGGATTGGGTAGCGGCCTGCTGCGCTCACTGAGGGCATGGCCGCAGATCGAACTCATCGATGATCGGTCCGGCAATCTGTTCAAGGCTATCGTGGCGCGTCCCAGCTTGCTGGAGCCGGCCGGAAGTTCTTGACTGATCGGCTGGGAGGGGGGTGGATAGACTTCTGGTTTTTAGAACGTCGCTATGGTGTCAGCATGAAACTGCACGAAGAAAACGAACCGTTCTTCATCACCGAGGACATGGCCGCCGAGATGGCCGCTGCCGGCTACGAGTTCAAACCCCCCGGCCATGCCAGAACGAAGAGCGTCCGCGACCTGTACGGATGGCAGCCCGGGGAGACTCTGGAAGAGGCCATTGCCCGGCACCAGCGCAGGCAGAGTTCATCCTCTTGATCTGGGTATGGCACTTTTCATGGCATCAATAGGCCGTCTATTCGTAAGTTGTTGCTGTTAAACGAGTTTTTATGCTTATAGATAATCGAGTGGGAGTGAGGAGGGGTATTCGGGCGTGCTCCGGCAAAGCTGCGCGTAGCAAGGCGTGCTAGGCCCTTAGAGATTGGTTCTTTTTTCGAGCGGCCGTGCTTCGTGCAACCCACCCCACCACCGCCCCGAAAACCACATGCCCCACCAGGCTGGGCAGCACGGTTGCCGCGCCCAACTGCCGGGGCAGCGCGTCGCCGAAGTACAGCGGCAGCGCCAGCGAGTTGACGGCCACGTAGTACAGCGCACCGTAGACGGCCCCCACACGCACCGGCCAGCAGCCCAGCGGCGTGGACATCGCCAGCACCACCAGCAGCGGCAGCGCCGACAGCCAACCGATCACCAGGTGTTGCACGAACAGCTGCCAGGGCTGCGGTTCGTCCAGGTAGAGCCCGGCGAACTTCGGGCCGTAGTGGCCGATGCGCAGGCCCGCGGCCTTTAACAGCGGAGCCAGCGGCACGATGGCGACCGAGGCGATGGTGCCCGCGCGCACGGATTGCCAGAGCAGGGTGGTCAACTGCATGGTGCAGATTCTGCGGGCTCAGCCAGCACCTCGGGCGCCAGCGCCGCCATCGCCTGGTAGTGCGTGAGGAACACCGGGCCGCCGAGCTGCTGCAGCAGCGCCGTGCCCTGCAACCGGTCCATCACCGGCCCCTTGACCTCGGACAGGTGCAGTGTGATGCCCGCGTCGCGCAGGCGGTGCGCGATGGTCTCCAGGCTCTCCAGCGCGCTGGCGTCGATGGCGTTGACTGCCGAGCACTGCAGCACCACATGGCGTAGTGCGGGTTGCGCGGCCACGGCGTCGTTCACATGGTCTTCCAGCGCCCGGGCGTTGGCGAAGTACAGGCTCTCGTCCACGCGCAGGCCCAGCAGTGCGGGCCTGGTGCGCACGGCGTGGCGCTGCACGTTGCGAAAATGCTCGGTGCCCGGCACCAGGCCCACGGTGGCGATGTGCGGCCGGCTGGTGCGCCACAGGTACAGCGCCAGCGACACGCCCACGCCCACCAGCAGCCCGGTCTCCACGCCCAGGCCCAGCGTGGCGAGCAGCGTGGCGGCCACGGCCGCGAAGTCGGGCTTCGAGTAGGCCCAGGTGCGGCGCAGGATGCCGAAGTCCGCCAGCGACAGCACGGCCACGATGATGGTGGCCGCCAGCGTGGCCTGGGGCAGGTGGTGCAGCGCGGGCGTGAGCAGCAGCGTGACCAGCAAGATGCCGATGGCCGTGAACACGCCGGCCGCGGGCGTGCGCGCGCCGGCGTCGAAGTTCACGACCGAGCGCGCGAAGCCGCCCGTCACCGGAAAGCCGCCCGTGAAGGCCGCGCCCAGGTTGCTCGCGCCCAGGGCCACCAGCTCCTGGTCGGGCGCGATGCGCTGGCGCCGCTTCGCGGCCAGGGTCTGGCCGACCGAGACGGATTCGACGAAACCCACCACGCTGATCAGCAGCGCCGGCACGGCCAGCTGGCGCCACAGCGCCGGGTCCCACCTCGGCAGGGTGAAGGGCGGCAGCCCCGGCGGAATGGCGCCCACCACCTTCATGCCCTCGGCCTGCCACTGCAGCGCCCAGGCCAGCAGCGTGGTGACGGCAATCGCCGCCACCGGCCCGGCCTTGCCCACGAAGTCGGCGGCCTGCGCGGGCAGGCCCCAGCGCAGCAGCAGCGGCTTGAGGCGCTTGCGCACCCAGAACAGGAAGGCCGTGGCGAGCACACCCACCACCAGCGTGCGCAGGTCGGCCTGCGGCGCCTGGCGCGCCAGGTCGATCAACAGGTCGGCGACGTTGTGGCCCTGCGCCTGCACGCCCATCAGCGTCTTGAGCTGGCTGGCCGCGATCAGCAGCGCCGAGGCGGTGATGAAGCCCGAGATCACCGGGTGGCTCAGGAAGTTGGCGATGAAGCCCAGCCGCAGCAGCCCCATGGCCAGCAGCATTGCGCCCGAGAGGAAGGCCAGCGTGATGGCCACGGGCCAATAGGCTGCCGAGCCCGGCGCGGCATGCTCGCCCACGGCCGCGGCCGTCATCAGCGAGACCACCGCCACCGGCCCCACGGCAAGCACGCGGCTGCTGCCGAACACGGCGTACAGCAGCAGCGGCGCCACGCTCGCGTACAGCCCCACCTCGGGCGGCAGGCCGGCCAGCAGCGCATAGGCCAGGCTCTGCGGGATCAGCATGACGGTGACGATCAGCGCCGCCACCGCATCGCCTGCGAGGGTGGCGCGGTCGTAGCGCTGGCCCCAGTCCAGTATGGGAAGCGCTGGCAGCAGGCGCTGCCAGCGTGCAGGTGGGGCCGAGGTGGCCGGGGTGGCCGCCGCCTGCGCCGCAGCCTGGACTGCGGCCATCAGTCCACCATCTCGGGCTGGGCCATCCACTCACGGCCCTTGAGCATGCCGTCCCAGTACAGCGGCGGCAGGATGCGCTCCTTGAGCAGCCAGGCCAGCGACGAGGGCCGCGTGCCGTCGATCAGCCACTTGGGAAAGCTCGGCGCGACCTTGCCGCCGTAGGTGAACTCGGCCAGCACGATCTTGCCGCGCTCCACCGTGAGCGGGCAGGAGCCATAGCCGTCGTACTGCGCATCTCCCTTGGCCGTGCCGCGCGTGGCCAGCAGGTTGTGCGCCACCACCGGGGCCTGCTTGCGCGCAGCCGCGGCAGTCTTGGCATTGGAGGTGTTGGCCGCGTCGCCCAGCGCGAACACGTTGGCGAACTTCTTGTGGCGCAGCGTGGCCGGGTCTACGTCGACCCAGCCGGCGGCGTCGGCCAGCGAGCTCACGCGCACGAAGTCCGGCGCCTTCTGCGGCGGCACGGCGTGCAGCATGTCGAATTCGCGCACGGTGCGCTCGTTGGTTCCGTCGGGCAGTGCGCGGCTGAAGGTGGCGCGGCGCGCCGGCCCGTCCACGGCCACCAGCGTCTCGCCGAAGTTGAGGTGGATACCGTAGGCCTGGACGTACTCCATCAACGCGGGCACGTAGTCGGCCACGCCGAACAGCACGGCGCCGGCGTTGCAGAACTGGATGTCCACGGCCGACAGCACGCCGGCGCTGCGCCAGTGGTCGGCCGACAGGTACATGGCCTTCTGCGGTGCGCCCGCGCACTTGATGGGCATGGGCGGCTGGCTGAAGATGGCGCGGCCGCCCTTGGCGCGGGCGAGCTGCTGCACCAACTCCCAGGTGTAGGGGGCCAGGTCGTAGCGGTAGTTGCTGGTCACGCCGCGTCGGCCCAGCGTGTCCGTCAGACCCTCGATGCCTTTCCAGTCCAGCTTGAGGCCGGGGCAGATCACGAGCTGCTCGTACTTCACCACGCGGCAGCCGTCCAGCACCACGGCGTTGCGCTCGGGCTCGAAGGCGGCCACGGCGGCCTTGAGCCAGTGCACGCCGGGCGGCAGCACGCTGGCCAGGGTGCGGGCGGTGCTGGCCGCGTCGAACACGCCGGCGCCCACCAGCGTCCAGCCGGGCTGGTAGTAGTGCACGTCGGCCGGGTCGATGATGGCGATGTCCAGGCCCGGCTGACGCGCCAGCAGGCTGGAGGCCACGGCGATGCCGGCCGCGCCGCCGCCCACGATGACCACGGCGTGCGTGGCGTCGGCCACCTCCACCGGCGTCTTGCCGCCGTTGGCGATGCGCCGCACCACGCCCTTGAGGTCGAAGCCGGCGCGCGCGGCGGTCTCCAGGATCTGCGGCAGCGGCAGGCTGTCGGCCTGCGACAGCGCCCACATGGTGGTGGAGCGTGTGCCGGTGCGGCAGAAGGCCAGCACGGGCTTGGGCAGCTGGTCCATCAGCGTGCCGAAGGCCGTGCCCTGTGCGTCCGTGACCTTGCCGGATTCGGCGGGCAGGTAGTGGGCCTGCAGGCCGGCGGCCTGGGCGGCGCGCGCGATCTCGTCGAAGCTAGGCTGGTCGGCGCCTTCGCCGTCGGGGCGGTTGCAGACGATGGCCTGGAAGCCCGCTGCGCGCACGGCCTCGATGTTGGCGGCCGTGAGCTGCGGGGAGACCGACAGCGTGTCGGTCAGGGGGCGGATGTCCATGGGCTGTCTCCGTTGTGGGCTGTTGTTGTGGACGAGAGGCGGTCAGAGCGCGTTCAGCGGGATCTTCAGGTAGCGCATGCCATTGCTCTCGGGCGGCGGCAGTTCGCCGGCGCGCATATTCACCTGCACCGAGGGCAGGATCAGCACTGGCATGGCCAGCGTGGCGTCGCGGGCCTGGCGCATGGCGACGAATTCTTCCTCGCTGATGCCGTTGCGCACGTGGATGTTGGCCTCGCGCTGCTCGGCCACGGTGGTGACGAACTTCACCTCGCGCCCGCCGGGCTGGTAGTCGTGGCACATGTAGAGCCGGGTCTCGGGCGGCAGACTCAGCACCTTGTTGATGCTGCGGTACAGCGTGCGCGCATTGCCGCCGGGGAAGTCGCAGCGCGCCGTGCCGTAGTCGGGCATGAACAATGTGTCGCCCACGAAGCCGGCGCTCTGCGTGCCGTCGTCCACCACATAGGTCATGCAGGCCGGCGTGTGGCCCGGCGTGTGCATGGCGCGTGCCTGCAGTTCGCCGATGGCGAAGGTCTCGCCATCGGCGAACAGGTGGTCGAACTGGCGACCATCGTGCGCGAAGCCTTCGCCCGCGTTGAACAGGCCGCCGAACACCTTCTGCACGGTAGTGATGTGCTGGCCGATGCCGATGCGCCCACCCAGCGCCTGCTTGAGGTAGGGCGCGGCGGAGAGGTGGTCGGCATGCACATGCGTCTCCAGCAGCCACTGGACGGTGGCGCCGAGTTCGCGCACGCGGTCGATGAGCTTGTCGGCACTCGCGTGAGAGGTGCGGCCCGACTTGGGGTCGTAGTCCAGCACGCTGTCGACCAGCGCGCAGTGCTTCGTGGCCTGGTCCAGCACGATGTAGCTGACGGTGGAAGTCGCTTCGTCGAAGAATCCTTCGACGTGCAGGGTAGGGCGAGGGTTCATGGCGGGGCCTCCTTGGCGTATGGCTCAGCGGCGCATGGCGCAGGTGTTGATGCCCAGCAGGCTGTACAGCGGGCAGTTGCCGATCGCGCCCGTCAGCAGCGGCACGAGGCCGATCCAACCCCACAGCCCGACAACGCCGGTGGCGGCCATGGCGATGAGCGCCAGCCCGACGAGGACGCGCAGGGTGCGGTCCAGGGTGCCTGCATTGATTTTCATGGTTCAGTTTCCTTGGATTGAGGGCTGCACCTCGTGCAGCGGTGCATGGCATTTATCAAGAGGCGTGCCAACTTGGTTGCCTGCGAGTCGATGACGCAAGTTATTGATTCAATGGGATTTTTTCTGTGCCGCGCACGCCGGACGCTGTAAGTTTGAATATGGCAGTGCGCGTCTGGCAGTGGATGGCAGTTTTCTGGCGGTCATGTGGCAGACGTGGCAGTCCTGCCGCACAATCCCGGCATGCCGCACGACCCCGAAGCGCCCATCGCCGCCGCCATGCAGCCGTTGCTGTCCTACCTTGAGCACGAGGCGCAGCCCATGATCGTGCTCGATCCGGGCTACAACATCCTGGCCGCCAACACCGCCTACCAGCGCCAGTTCGGCGCCGTGGGCAAGCCCTACATCGGCGATAAGTGCTACCGCGTCTCGCACCACTACGAAGTGCCCTGCGATCAGTCCGGCGAGCACTGCCCGATGAAGAAGGCGCTGGAGCAGAAGGGGCCGGACCGCGTGCTGCACATCCACCACACGCCGCGCGGCCCCGAGCATGTGGACGTGGAACTGCGTCCCATCCTCGATGCGCGGCGCGAGGTAGTGGCCTACGTGGAGCGTCTGGCCACCGTGCGCAGCGCCTCCGCCCGGCCCAGCGGTGAGGGGCTGGTGGGCCAGTCGGCCGCCTTCAACGCCGCCATCGAGGCGGTGCAGCGCGTGGCGCCGTCCATGCTACCCGTGCTGCTGCTGGGCGAGTCTGGCACGGGCAAGGAGCTGTTCGCGCGCGCCGTGCACGAGGCCAGCCCGCGCGCACGCGGCCCCTTCGTGGTGGTGGACTGCTCGGGCCTGACCGAGGCGCTGTTCGAGAGCGAGCTCTTCGGCTACGAGAAGGGCGCCTTCACCGGCGCCCACGCACGCAAGCCCGGCCTGGTGGAGACGGCCCAGGGCGGCACGCTGTTCCTCGACGAGATGGGCGACGTGCCGCTGGCCATGCAGGTCAAGCTGCTGCGGCTGATCGAGTCCGGCACTTTCCGCCGCGTGGGCGGCCTGGAGACGCTGCAGTCGGACTTCCGCCTCGTGGCGGCGACGCACAAGACGCTGCAGCAGATGGTGGACGACGGCCGCTTCCGCCAGGACCTGTACTACCGCATCAGCGCCTTCCCCATCGCGCTGCCGCCGCTGCGCGAGCGGCTGGGCGACATCCCGCTGCTGGTGCAATCCTTCCTGCAGCGCGCGGCCCCCGGCCAGCCGCGCCTGGTGGTGGAGCCGGCCGCACTGGCGCGCCTACAGGCCCATGCCTGGCCCGGCAACATCCGCGAGTTGCGCAACGTGCTCGAGCGCGCGCGGCTGTTCGCCGACGACGGCGTGCTGCGCGCTGAACACCTGCCATCTTCGCTGGGCCAGACGCGAACCTCCGTGCCCATCCCCACAGTGCAGCCGCTGGTGCGCGGGCCGGAGACGGACGATGCGGCCATCCTCCAGGCCGTGGCGGGCCAGCGCGGCACCCGCAAGGAGTTGGCGCGGCGTCTCGGCATGAGCGAGCGCACCCTGTATCGGCGCCTGAAGGCCTTGGGGCTCGATCAGGGCCTGCCGGACGAAGGAGAGCTCAGCGCCGGAGCACCCAGCGGATGAGCATGGCGACGAGCAGCAGTGCGCCCGTGCTGGCCAGCCACAGACCGGCCATCCAGGCCAGTCGCCGCCAGAGCGGCGATGCCTCAGCGTCTTCGGGCGCTGGCGCGATCGACCGCCAGCGCATCGGGAGCCACCTCATGCGTGGTACCCCTCGGCGTTGACCTTGCCGCGGAAGACCCAATAAGACCAGGCGGTGTAGGCGAGGATCATCGGCAGCACGATGGCGGTACCCCACAGCATGAATATCTGGCTTTGGGCATCGGTTGCCGCTTCCCAGAGGGTCACTGAACCGGGCACGACATGCGGGAACACGCTGATGCACAGGCCCACGAAACACAGCAGGAAGATGCCCAGCGCCAGCAGGAACGGCACCACTTCGCGGCCCGATTTCAGGCTGCGCGCGAAGGCGATACTGGCCAGCGCCACCAGCACCGGCACCGGCGCCACCTTCAGCATGCCCGGCCAGCGCAGCCAGTTGTCGAAGTAGCTGGCGTTGAGGAATGGCGTGGCGGCGCTGACAGCCACGATGGCCACCAGCGTGGCGATGCCGAGCGGCCAGGCGAGCGCACGCGCCTTCTGTTGCAAGCGCCCCTCGGCCTTCATCACCAGCCAGGTGGCGCCCAGCAGGGCGTACGCCACGACCACGCTCGCGCCGGTGACCAGCGTGAAAGGCGTCAGCCAGTCCCACCAGCCGCCGGCGTAGGCGCGGTTCTCGACGGCGATGCCTTGCAGCAGCGCGCCCAACACCACGCCCTGGGAGAAAGCCGCCAGCAGCGATCCGCCGCAGAAGGCCAGATCCCAGAAGCCGCGATGGGCCGGGTCGCGCCAGCGGAACTCGAAGGCCACGCCACGGAAAACCAGGGCCAGTAGCATGGCGATGATGGGTGCGTACAGCGCCGAGAAGATCAGGCCGTAGGCCAGCGGAAAGGCGGCCAGCAGCCCGCCACCGCCCATGACCAGCCAGGTCTCGTTGCCGTCCCATACGGGGGCGATGCTGTTCATGGCCGTGTCGCGGTCGTGACCGACCGGGAAGCGCGTGAACAGGATGCCGATGCCGAGGTCGAAGCCGTCGAGCACGACGTAGATGAACA
The DNA here is from genome assembly GCA_017307855.1 of Burkholderiales bacterium. Lineage (GTDB taxonomy): Bacteria > Pseudomonadota > Gammaproteobacteria > Burkholderiales > Burkholderiaceae_C > JAGOCV01. Next base: position 70,206 of record JAFKGD010000001.1, read on the forward strand.
CGGCCACGACGATGATCAGGGCCCAGACGATGGTGAGGTCCAGTGACATGACGTGTTCTCCCTCAGTCGGCGGACAGTTGTTCAGGCCGTACGGCCACGACCGGCGTGGTTCCGGCGGCCCGGTCCGGCGTGCGGGGCGGCTCCGGTTCGTGCAGTGCAGGCGGCTTGGCCATCAGCTTCAGGATGTAGAGCACGCCAGCGCCGAACACCGCGAAGTACACCACCACGAAAGCCACCAGCGAGGCGGCGACGGCCGGCGCGGCCAGCGGCGAGGCGGCGTCGGCCGTGCGCAGCAGGCCGTGAATGGTCCAGGGTTGTCGGCCCACCTCCGTGGTCACCCAGCCCGCCAGCACCGCGATCAGGCCAGAAGGGCCCATCGCGAGCGCAAAGCGGTGCAGCCATGTCCAGTCGTACAGCTTGCCGCGCGCGCGCGCGAGCAGGCTGACGGCCCCGAGCGCCGCCATCAGAAAGCCCAGCCCCACCATGATGCGGAAGGCCCAGAACACGATGCCCACAGGCGGGCGGTCGGCCGGCGGCACGGTGTCCAGCCCGGCCAGCGGCGCATTCATGTCGTGCTTGAGGATGAGCGAGGACGCCTTGGGAATCTGGATCGCGTAGTCCACGCGGTTCTCGGCACTGTTGGGTATGCCGAACAGGATGAGCGGCGCGCCTTCGGGATGGCTCTGGTAGTGGCCCTCCATGGCCATCACCTTCACGGGCTGGTGCTCCAGCGTGTTCAGGCCATGCATGTCGCCCAGCACGATCTGCAGCGGTGCCACGATGGCGGCCATCCACATGGCCATCGAGAACATGAGCCGCGCGCGCGGGTTGTCGCGGTCTTTCAGCAGATGCCAGGCGCCAACGCCGCCGACCATGAAGGCCGTGGTGAGGTAGGCCGCCGAAATCGTGTGCGCCAGGCGGTAGGGAAAGCTGGGGTTGAAGATGATCGCAAGCCAGCTGCCGGCCGAGACGAACTGGCCTTGCGCGTTCGTCGTGAAGCCCGCCGGCGTGTGCATCCAGCTGTTGACCGAGAGGATCCAGAAGGCAGAGACGAAGGTGCCCAGCGCCACCATCAGCGTGGCGGTGAAGTGCAGCCGCTTGCCCACGCGCCGCATCCCGAACAGCATCACGCCCAGGAAGCCTGCTTCCAGGAAGAAGGCCGTCAGCACTTCGTAGGCCATCAGTGGGCCGATGATGGGGCCTGCCTTGTCCGAAAAGACCGACCAATTGGTGCCGAACTGGTAGGACATGACGATGCCCGAGACCACACCCATCCCGAACACCAGCGCAAAGATCTTTATCCAGTAGCGATACAGGTCCATGTAGTGTGCGCGGCCGGTCTTGAGCCACAGGCCTTCCAGCACGGCCAGGTAACTGGCCAGACCGATCGTGATGGCAGGGAAGAGAAAGTGGAAGCTGACGGTGAACGCAAACTGTATGCGGGCCAGCAGCAAAGCTTCGGGAAAATCGAGCATCGTGAATCCTTTGAAGCGCCAGCCCCGCAGATCTCTGCAAGGCAGCGCGTGTGTGGCATCTCAAGACGCGTGCCAGCGAAGCGACGAGTAGAAATTCTTTTCTTGTCAGGGACTTGCGTCGCGGCCAGGCCGATGATGGCATTGACTTGGCAATATGTCAGGCTGCCATGTGGCAGTTCTCTGCCACATGGCAGTTCCTTACGGACGCATCAGCTACCCACCCGGTCGAACGCATACAACACCCACGCCACCGCCAGCGCTGCCACCGGCCCGGCGAAGGGGTGCAGCATGGCCGCCACCACGGGCACCACGAGCACCAGCTGCCGCAGCCCGAAGCCGTACAACAGCCCCGCCTTACGCACGTAGCGCACGCCCAGCGGCGTCCAGCCGGTGCGGGCCTCGGAGCCCACCGGCATGCCGCCGACGAAGCCCGCATGGTTGTAGAAGCGCACGGCCATCAGCGTGGAGACCAGCGAGGCGAACAGCAGCGACAGCAGCACGAGCTCGAGCAGCAGGCGCGGCGTGACCAGGGCCAGCGGCGCCACCGTGGCCGCGTGGTCCACGATGGTGTGCAGCGAGGGCGCGGCCAGCGTGACCGTGCCCATCAGCGCCAGCGCGGAGGTGGAGGCCAGCATGGTGGCCGACATCAGCGAGTTGCGCAGCGTCTGCACCGCCAGCACCTCGGAGCCCTGGGCGGCCGAGACGGCCAGGAACCAGTCCTCGCGCAAGCCAGCATGCGCCGCGCGTGCCACCGCGCCCGGCCGGCGGCGCTGCAGCAGCACCAGCGCAGCCTCGTACAGCAGCACCAGGGCCAGCGTCGCCAGCACGGCGAGCCAGCTGCCTGCGGGCGCGACACTCACCGCAACGTCCCGTCCGCTGCGCGACGGCCGGCCGGTCGTCGCTCCAGCAGTTCGAACAGCCCCATGCCGGCCAGCATGGCCAGCACGAACACGGCGGCCTTCACCTCACCCATGCCCAGAGCCACCAGTGCCGGCCCGGGGCAGAAACCGGCGATGCCCCAGCCAATGCCGAACAGCAGGCCGCCGCCGACGAGGCGCCGGTCGATGCGGCTGCCCTGGGGCAACTGCATCTCCAGCCCGAGCAGACTGCGTGCACGGCCCCTGGCCAGCGTGAAGGCCACAAGGCCGACGGCGATGGCGCCGGCCATCACCAGCGCCAGCGACGGATCCCAGGCACCCGCCAGATCGAGAAAGCCCAGCACCTTGGCCGGATCGGCCATGCCGGAGAGGATGAGTCCGAGGCCGAAGACCAGGCCGGCGATGAGAGATGTGACGATGGACATGTGCGCGGCTCCTCAGGCGGACAACAGGTGGCGAACGACGTAGACGGTGACGAAACCCGCGCCCATGAAGGCCAGCGTGGCCACCAGCGAGCGCGGCGACAGGCGCGAGAGCCCGCAGACGCCGTGGCCGCTGGTGCAGCCCGAGCCGTAGCGCGTGCCCACGCCAACCAGCAGCCCGGCGACGATGAGCGCCCCCCAGCCGGCGTCGATCTGCGGCCGGGGCAGGACGGTGGCCCAGGCGTAGACCACAGGCGCGCCGACCAGGCCGACCAGGAAGGCAAGCCGCCAGCCCACGCCGCCCGATGCGGGCCGCAGCAGTCCGCCCAGGATGCCGCTGATCCCGGCGATGCGGCCATTGAACAGCACGAAGATGGCGGCCGCGAGTCCGATGAGGGCGCCCCCGGCCAGTGCGGCGTAGGGCGTGAAGGCGTTCCAGGCGATGGTCATGGTGGGGTCATTCCTTGGGGCAGTAGAGGCGGTACAGCAGTTCAAGCATCTCGAGCAGATTGCGGTCGGCGACGCTGTAGAAGATCTGCTTGCCTTCGCGGCGCGTCTCGACCACGCCCTCGTTGCGCAGCACGCCGAGTTGCTGCGACAGCGTGGGCTGGCGGATGCCCAGCGTGGCTTCCAGGTCGCTCACGCACATCTCGCCCTGCGAGAGCTGGCACAGCAGCAGCAGGCGGTCTTCGTTGGCCAGCACCTTGAGCGCGGCCACGGCGGTGCCTGCAGCCTTGCGCAGTGCTTCAGGATCGATGAGAACGCGGGCAGGGGTCATGGCCATCTCTTGCTTAACGTCTTAATAATATATCAAAAAATAAAATGTATGTTGTGAATATGTGGCGTGGCCCGCACGCGGGCGACGACGTCCGCGGCCACACGGCACGAAATGCCAGCTACGCCGTCGGTACCCGCTTGAGCCGGGTTGGGCGTGCACCATCCGGCGCTGATCCAGATCGCTGTGGGGCAGTGCACCGCCGACCTTGGCGCCATCAGTCTGTTACGCCTATACGCCCGCCGGAATGATCTCTGGCGCTGTGGCCGGCGTAGACGGAGACATCCACGAATCGAAGAGCGAGGTGAAAGACATGCCCAAGGTACCCCATCACGCCCGGCGCTGGCGACTGCTGGCCGCCGTCTGCGCGGCCGCTGCACTGGCCGCCTGCGCCACGCGCACGCGCGACGCCGCGCCCGCCGAAGTTCCCACCATTCCGACGGCGGGGACGGTCGATCTGGCGGGCTTCATGGGCGACTGGTACGTCATCGCCCATATTCCGACGTGGCCCGAGCGCGCGGCCTTCAATGCGGTCGAGTCGTACTCGCTGCGCGATGATGGCCGTATCGCCACGCGCTTCCGCTACCGGCACGGCAGCTTCGATACGCCGGTGAGCACCATGTACCCCGTGGGCACGGTTCGGCCGGGCGGGGGTAACGCGGTGTGGGACATGCAGTTCATCTGGCCATTCCAGGCCGAATACGTGATCGCCGATCTGTCGCCGGACGGCCAGCGCACGATCGTGGCGCGGTCCAGCCGGGACTACGCCTGGGTGATGGCGCGTACGCCGCAGATCATGCCGCAGCACTACGAGGAGGCCATGACGCGCCTGCGTGCCCTGGGTTACGACACGGCCAAGGTCCGGCGCGTGCCGCAGCGCTGGCCGGAGTAGGCCGACGGATCAGGTGGCGGGGTGGCTCGGCAGGGCCGCCGGCCTCGCGCCGTCCAGCCGCCGCGCCAGCGCGCACAGCGCCGGCAGCACCAGCGCCCATTCCAGCGCGAGCAGCCCCATCGCGCGCGCGGGCTGCAGCATCTCGGCGGCTCCCAGCCGCGCGCCCGATGCGAAGGCCAGCGGGCCCGCGACGGCGCCCAGCAACGCCGCCAGCCACCAGCGACCATGCAGGCAGCGAAGTGTGACATTGAGCGAGGTGGCGAACACGGCCCACAGCCCCGTGATCCACAGTGGCGGCAACACGGCCGACCACTGGCCGGATGCGTAGGCGATGGCGCCCTGCCGCAGCACCAGAGCGTCGGCCAGCGTGCCCGCAATGGCTGCCAGGGCGATGAGCCCGCCCTCCCGTGCCGTCTGCGGCGCCCGCCAGAGATGCCAGACCACGACGGCCAGGGCCGGCACGCAGGCCCAGCCCGCAAAGCCGTGCGCGGCGCCCAGCACGGCGGCAAACCAGGCGATCTGCGTCGCCAGGAAGTTGCTCCATAACCAGGACCGGCTGGGCAGGCCGGGTGGGAGATCGTCTCGCATCGCCGTTGTACGCAGGCCGTTGCGTGGTGGATGCGTCCGGCCACGCGTATGGCATGCCGCTCAGGCCGCCGCTGCGACACGTTCCGGTGCATCGCGATCGGCATTGGTCGCAAGCGGGGCGGCGCGCCCGGGTCGGCTTCAGCGCGAGGCGCGACGGCGGGCCAGCGCGGTGAACGTGGCCGCGACCAGCAACGCACATGGCGTCAACAGCCCGAACCAGAGGATGAAGCCGGATGCCGCACCCTGCGCGCAGGCGGCCAGCCCATACGACAGACCCAGCAACGCCGTGCCCGCCAGGCGCAGCCATGGCCGCAGGCCGGGGCGGAGAGTGCGCCGCAGCATCTGCTCCTGATGGCGGTCGAGCAGCAGCGCCAGCGCGCCGAATCCCAGCACCGCGGCGACGCAGGCCAGGGCGATCAGCACGGCACCGCCTGATCGGCACGCCTGTGCAATGACACGGCGGTGACCATCAGCAGCGTGCCCGCCAGAAGCGCTGTCGCATCGAACCCGCCCAGGGCCCAGTCGCCGGCCGCCAGGGCACGCGGCATGGACAGGCCGCCGGTGGCCGCGTTGAGCAGCGGCAACAGCGCCAGCGCCAGGCCGGCGAAGGCCCATTGCTCGACCCAGGCCCGCGCCGGCCGCCGCAGCACTGCGTGCAAAAAGGTAGCGGCCCAGGCGCAGAACATCGTCTGCTGCTCCAGTGCAGCCCGCCCCGGCAGAGCGGCGGGGATCAGCCGGTTGGCCCAGAAGTAGGCCGCCACCGCGACCACGAGGCCGGCCACCACGGCGACATTCAGCCGCTCCACCAGCCGCAGCCCCGCATGCGGCAAGGCGCGGCCCAGTTCCACGCGCTGGCGGCGCTTGACCGTCCACAGCACCAGGCCGGTGGCGATCATGGCGCAGCCCAGCGCCCCCGACAGCACGTACAGCGCGCGCAGCAGCGGCCCGGCGAACAGGCCCTCGTGCAGGCCCAGCATCAGGTCGCGAAAGGTCCGGGGGCCCGATTGCACTGCGGGCCGGTGGGCCAGCAGTTCGCCGCTGACGCCGTCATAGACCAGCAGGTCGGTCGTGCGCACCGGCCCGGCCGCGAAGCTGCCCGCGACGAGGACGCGTGCATGCGCGTAGCCGGGGTTCTGGATGTCGATCGTGGCCACCGGCGCTCCGGCGATACGGAGTTGCGCATCCTGCACCAGCGCAGGCAGCGACAGCAGCGGCGCCGGCCGGCCGGCCGCCGCCGCGGGTGCGAGCGGAGGAAACATGCCGTCCATGAAGTCACGCTGCCCGCGCTCTCCGCTGCCGAACCAGGCGACCACGATCAGTGGCGTGAAGGAGAACATCACGAACACCAGGCCCGAGTAGGCGATCATGAACTGGAACGGCAGCGAGACCACGCTCACGAGGTTGTGCGCATCCAGCCACGAGCGCTGGCCCTTGCCCGGCCGGAAGGTGAAGAAGTCCGCGAACAGCCGGCGATGCGCAACGACGCCTGTGACCAGCGCGACCAGCAGAGCCATCGTCGCGGCGCCGACGATCCATTCCGCCAGGCGGGCGGGCAGGTAGTGCAGCCTCCAGTGCAACTGGTAGAGCCACTGGCCGCCGCCGGTGTCGCGCACGGCCATGCGTTGCCCGGTATGCGGATCGAGCCAGGCTGAGCCCGACGCCGTGCCGCGCCACGACACCTGAAGGAACGGGTCGTTGCGGTCGAGCGGCAAGGTGATCGTCCAGCGCTGCGCATCGCCGGCCTGTGCCTGCAGGAAATCGTGAGCCTGCCCGATAGCCGCGTCCTGCGACAGGGGCCATTGCGCCGCCGGTAGCTCGGGGCGCATCCAGCGGTCGATCTCGGTGTCGAGGTAGCCAGCCGTTCCGGTGACGAACATGAAATACAGCACCCAGCCGCTTAGGACACCCAGCCAGGTGTGCAGCCAGGCCATCGATTGGCGGAACTGGTCTTTCATGCCCGGAGAGCAGAGCGCATCAGCACAGGTTCAGCGCTGCCCACGACAGCACCGCCGCCGGCAGCGCCACGGCCGCCAGCCCTGCCCATGCGCGCGGTGCGCTGCGGGCCGCGAAGGCCCACATCACGGCAGCCGCCCAGGGCAGAAAGCTCAGCTGCATGGCGGCCAGCGCCGCGTCTGCCCGTGCCATCGGCCACGCGGCCGAAGCCAGCGCGACGATGGCGACGGACAGCGCGCTCGCCAGCACGTGGCCGCCCAGCACGGCGGCCAAGATGCGAGACAGCACGGTCCAGTGCGTGGAGGTCATGGTGGCGACTGCTGCGGCACGGAGCTGTCGGCGGATCAGAAGTCGGCCGAGACGGAGAGCAGCAGCGTGCGCGGGGCGCCGATGGTCAGGGCATCGCGCGCGGCGGATTGCCAATAGTTGGTGTCCAGCACGTTCTCGACTGCCGCACGCAGCGTGACGGGCACGCGTCCGCTGTTGAAGCGATAGCGTGCACCGATGTCGTAGCGCGTCCAGCCAGGAATCTGTTGCGTGTTGCCGACGTCGGCGTACTGCGAGCTGGTGCGCAGGCCGCGCGCAGTCAACGTCAAGCCGGGCATGAACGGCGTGTCCCATTCGCCCGAGAGGTTGAGCTGGAACTTCGGCGTCGCGGGCGCAGTGCGGCCGTCGTTGATACCGTTCTGCGTGCGCGTCAGCGTGGCGTCGGTGTAGGCGACGCCGGCCAGCAGGCGCACGCCGCGAGCGATTTCGCCCTGGCCGATCAGCTCGACGCCACGGTTGCGCTGCTCTCCGTCCACGCGGAACACGCCAGCTTCGGTGAAGCTGCTGGGCCGCTCGATCTGATAGACGCTGAAGGTGGTGGCGAAGCGGCCGAAGTCGTACTTGGCGCCGGCCTCGACCTGCCTGGACTTCTGCGGCGGGAAGACCGCGCCGGCATTCGAAACGCCGACCGAGGGCGCCGTGGGCCCCTGGCCCAGACCTTCGATGTAGTTGCCGTAGAACGAGAGCGCATTCGTCGCCTTCAGGAGCAACGCCGCCAGCGGCGTGACCGCCGAGCGGTCGTAGACGCCGGCGATGACCTGCTGGTGGCGCAATCCCAGCGTCAGCTGGATGCGGTCATCGAGGGTCGAGACGGTGTCGGCCAGCGCCACGCTGCGCAGCCGTGTCGAGGCCGTGCGCGGGATATCGGACGGCATGCTGAGGCCGGGCTCGGGCTGCGTCGTGGGCGTGTAGATGCTGGATGCGGCGAAGGCGCCATTGAGCCGCCGCGAACCCGGTTCGGACAGATAGGTACTGGCGCTCAATACCGGCTGATGCCGCAGCGGGCCTGTGGTGAACTGGCCGCGCAGGCCGGCTTCCGCCGTGCGGGTATCGACGTATTCGTTGAGCAGGTATGGCCGGCCGAGCAGATTGCCTGCGGCATCCTGCAACTGCCAGACCGTCTGCAGGCTGTTGAAGTCGTATTGCTGGGCGCCGATGGCGCCATAGAGCATCCAGTCGGGCGTGAGGTCAAACTCGGCGCGCAGCATGGCCGAGAGCTCCTTGGCTTTCCAGTAGCTCCAGGCCGGCTGGAAGTTCACCGTCGCCTCGGGCGCGGGCGCGATCGGAATGCCGGCCGCCGGCAGGAACAGCAGGCTGCTGCGCGCGTGCGTCAGGCGGTTCTGGTAGCCGATGTCGCCTTCGAGCCGGACGCGGTCGCCCTGGTAGTCCACGCCGAGCGAGAAGGCGCTCATGTCTTCCTTGGCGTGATCGACCGGAAGATCGCCCGAGCGATAGAGCGCGTTCACGCGCACACCCCATTCCTGGTCCTGGCCCAGGCGGCGCGACACGTCGGCCTGCGTGCCGAACTGGCCATCGCCGATATAGGAGAAGGTGAGGCGGTTGAGCGGATCGATGCCCGCGCGCTTGGGCACGAGGTTGATCGCGCCGCCGACCGAGCCGGCCGGCGCCATGCCGTTGAGCAGCGCACTGGGGCCGCGCAGCACTTCGACGCGCTCGACGCCGACCATCGCATTGGCGTTGCGTGGCGAGATGCCGTAGAGCCCGTTGAACGACACGTCGTAGTTGAACAGCGTGAAGCCGCGGATGTTGAACTCGTCGCGACCAGCGCCGCGCGAATAGGTATTGCGCACCGAAGGGTCGTTGACCAGCACGTCGCCCAGGTTCTGCGCCTGCTGGTCTTCGATCAGCTGGGCGGTGTACTGGGTGGAACTGAACGGCGTGTCCAGCATGTCCTTGTTCCCGAGCACGCCCACGCGACCGCCGCGCGCCGTCTGGCCGCCGGCGTAGACGGCCGGCACGCCGCCGGCCAGCGTGGCCGATGCCGTCACCTGCACCGCCGGGAGGGTAGTGTTGCCCGTGCCGCTTCCGGCCGGGCGCACCACCACGGACAAGCCGGCCACGTCGGCCTCCAGGCCGCTGCCTGCCAGCAGGCGGTCGAGCGCCTGCTGCGGCGTGAACTGGCCCGAGACGGCCGGCGCGGTCTTGCCGGCCACGGTGGCGGCCGGAAAGCTGAGTTGCAGCCTGGCCTGCCGTGCCAGTTCGTTGAGGGCCGTGCCGAGCGGCTGCGCAGGGATGACGATGGCCTGCACGCTGGTGGGCGGTGCCTTCTGGGCATGGGCCGGGAGTGTGGTGCCGGCCGACAGCGCCGCGCACAGGGCGGCCGCCAGGGCCAGGGGAGCAGGGTTGAAACGCGCAGCGCGCATGGTGGATGGATCCTCTTTCGGTCTTCGATGTCGGGCGGCAGCGCAGGCGCCTGCCCGTTCCTGCCGATGAAGACGCATCAGCGCTGCCGATCCTCACGTGCACTGCGGAAAATTTCCGCGGCCACCCCGGGCGGCCCCGCCCTTCTACCGCGCGACGATCTCGGTGACGTCGCCGCGTTGTTCCAGACGCACCGGCAGCACCTGAGGCAGCGTGTCGGCGAAGTGGCGGAACTGGCGCAGCCCGTAGCTGCCACCCACCGGCAGACGCGCCAGCGCGGGGTCTCGCACCACCAGGCCGGTGCTGCCGTAGCGCTCGAACTCGGCCAGGGCCTGGGCCAGCGGTGTGTTGTCGAAGCTCACGCGCCCATCGCGCCACGGGGCCACGGCGGCCGGCGGCATGGCCGTCACGGTGCCCAGGTCACCGTTGCCATCGGCGGCCACGCTCTGTCCGGCCCGCAGGTCGATGGCCGCCGCCGTGCTGCCCGCAGTCGCCTCGCGTTGCACACGCACCTGGCCTTCTTCCACCGAGACCACGGTCTGCCCGGCGCCCAGGCCAGAGCGCGTGTGCCGTACCGAGAACCGCGTGCCCACCACCGTGATGCGCACGCCGCCGGCCAGCACGTGGAAGGGGCGCGACGAATCGGAATGCACGGCGAACATCGCCTGGCCTTCGAGCAACTGCACCTCGCGCCGGCCGTGGAACAGGCGTGCGTTGATGCGCGTGGAGGTGTCCAGCTGCACCGTACTGCCCTGGGCGGCATCCGGCAGGGTGGCCAGCACCTGCTGGCCGCGCGTGGTGGCGTAGGCCTGCTCGAAGGTCGGCATGCGCCACCAGCCATAGCCGGCCGCGCCCAGCACAGAAGCCACCAGCACCGGTGTCGCCATCCGTGGCAGCCACGCAGCCAGGCTGGCGAGGCGATGTGCGTGCGCCGACGGCGGGCGGGCGATCCCGGCGCGCAGGGCATCCACGGCTTGCACGGGCAGCGCCCGCAGCGCGCCCAGCGTGGCCGCCATCTCGTCGCAGGCGCGCGAGTGAAGGGGGTCGGCCGCCAGCCAGGCTTCGAAATCGGCGGACTGTCGTGCATCCATCCCGGCGCGCCGCCGCGTGAGCCAGAGGGCGGCTTCCGCCTGGATGGCCTCGTCGGCCACGGCGGCGGCCGGCGGATGCGGGTCGGCGTCGGTGCGGTCGGCGGCAGGTGCGGGCGGGGGCATGGCGTGGGGCGAAAAGGGCGCTTGTCGTTGTAGACGCACGGGGCGGGCCGAATCCTCAGGCCCGGGCTGCGCGCCCGGAGCATAGCCGGGTCAGCGACGCACTCCCGCGTCGTCGCAGGCCACCGGGTCGCCGTTCTGCAGGCGCTGTCCGCATGCCCGGCAGGCCAGCATGCCGCGCACGATGTGCTTTTCCACCATGCTCACCGAGATGCCCATGCGGCGCGCGATCTCGGCCTGGCCGAGCCCGTCGAAGACCGACATCACGAAGGCCTCACGACAACGTGGCGGCAATTGCTCGATGGCCTGCACATAGGCGCGGACGACCTGCCCGGAGGCGAGTGCTTCGTCGGGCCGCAGGTGGCCGGGTGCTGCGGGTTGATGGGCCTCGGCCAGCGTGTCGATGTCGTCGTGCTGCCGCACCTGAGCGCGGCGGTGCTGGTCCACCAGCAGGTTGCGCGCCGTGCGATAGAGGAGGGCACGCACGTCCAGGATCTCGCGGCCGTCGCGCTGCACCGCCAGTACGCGGGCATAGCTTTCCTGCGCCAGATCGGCCGCCGTGTGGCGGTCGTTCACCTGGCGGTGCAGAAAGTTCAGCAATTCGCGGTAATAGCGCTCCAGCACGACGGAAACTGGCGGCCCGGCAGGGCTTGCCAACGGAATGGGAATTGTTCTTATTATCGACCACATTGGCCATCCATGGCCGTGGCCTCCCGCAAGCCGCCTGTCGGCGTGCCGCGCCCGTATCCGTCGTGTCCGTCGCTGCAGGCCCATGCGCAGCTCGGGTCGCCAGCCTTATCAAGGGGCCGGCCGGCGACGGCTGTCGCCTGCGGAACTGCAGGGTGAATCGCGCGCTCACACCGGCGCGGCCTTTGCCGGCACGACAGGACTGGCGGCCTTCGCCTGCGCGCTGAAGGGCGTCAGCCAGCCGCGCCAGCCGGCTCCAGCGTGTAGAGCCCCACATCGATGCGCCCGCTGCGGAACCCGGCCTCGCAGTAGCAGAGGTAGTACTCCCAGAGGCGCCGGAACGGCTCGTCGAAACCCTGGGCCGCGATGGTGGGCCAGGCACGCAGGAAGCGGCGGCGCCATTCGGCCAGCGTGAGCGCATAGCCCTGGCCGAAGGCTTCGTCCTGTCGCAGCGTGAGACCGGCGGCGGCGGCGTGCTCACGCATGGCGGTTACGGTGGGCAACATGCCGCCGGGAAAAATGTGGCGCTGGATGAAGTCGGCGCCGCGCCGGTAGCTGTCGAAGTGCGCCTCGCCGATGGTGATGACCTGCAGCACGGCGCGGCCGCCGTCGGCCAGGCGCTGGCGCAGCGTGTCGAAGTAGGTGGGCCACCAGGCTTCGCCCACGGCCTCGATCATCTCGATGGAGACGATGCGGTCGTAGCGGCCCTGCACGTCACGGTAGTCCTGCAGGCGCAGGTCGACGCGATCGGCCAGGCCCTGCCCGGCGGCGCGCTCGCGCGCATGCGCCAGCTGCTCGGTGGACAGCGTCAGCCCGGTCACCTGGGCGCCATGCCGGCGCGCGAGGTCGGCCGCCAGCGCGCCCCAGCCGCAGCCGATCTCGAGCACGCTGCCGCCCTCGGGCACCTGCAGCAGCTCGGCGATGCGTCCGAGCCGCGCCTGCTGGGCCTGCTCCAGCGTCTCCTCGCCGTGTGCGTAGATGGCGCTGGAATACAGCATGCTTGGATCGAGCCACTGGGCATAGAACGCATTGCCCATGTCGTAGTGGAAAGAGATGTTGTCGCGGCTGCCGCTGCGTGTGTTGGCACGCCGCAGGTGGGCCAGGCGCGCCAGCCAGCGGGCCAGCCGGCCGCCTTGCAGCGCCGTGCCCCAGCCGGCTTCGTTCTGCAGGCCGAACTCCATCACGCCCAGCAGGTCGGGCGTGGACCAGTCGCCGTCGCGGTACGACTCGGCCAGGCCCAGATCGCCACCGGACAGCAGCCGGGCCAGCGCGCGCCAGCGGTGCAGCACGACGGTGGCCTGCGCGCCCGGCTCGGCAGCCGTGGCCTGTAGCCACTGGCCGTCGGGCAGTTGCACGGAAACCGATCCGCGCGTGATGCCGTCCAGCAGGCGCTGCACCAGCCGGCGCAATGGGCGGCGCGCCAGCGTGGACATCCAAGAGGCGTCGGGCGCGGGCGCGGCCAGGTCGGCGAAAGGCGAAGAGGGGGAATCCAGGCGGGTACTCATGTCGGTGTCTGGCCTCGGTGAGTGGGGGAGGAAGTGCAGGCGGTGCCCAGGGTGACGGAATGTGCCGGGCGCTGCGGATGATCGTGCACCGGCACGCGTTTGAAAAGCAGACGCAGGGCTTCCCAGTGGATGCCCGCGACCACCTTGAGCGTGAGCAGCGGGTGCGTGAAGAAGGCGCGCAGCAGGGCGCGGTCGGTCAGCTCCCGCGCCTGCGCATCGAGCCGCGCCACCAGCACAGGGCCTTCGGCATCGTGCGCGGTCACGCCGACGGACAGGCGCTCGTCAGCCAGATCGGGCGGCAGCACGCGGAAGCGGTAGTGCATGTCCAGGCCCAGGAAGGGCGAGACGTGGAAGCACTTGTCGCAGCGCTGCTCGATCACCTCGCGCTCGTGCGCGCGCGGGCCGACGCCGACCAGGTAGCTGTGGCGTTCGCCGAAGGTGTTGTTGACCTCGTAGAGGATGGCACCCAGCCGGCCATCGGCCCCGTGGCAAAAGTACACGGTGAGCGGATTGAACGCGTAGCCCAGGATGCGCGGCATCGCCAGCAGCCGGATCGGCCCGCCGGTGGGCAGGCCCGCTGCCTGGAGATGCTGCTCGACGTGCGCGCGCGGGCCGGCCGCGTCGCCCGCGCCGAAGTCGGACAGGCGCAGGCTGAACAGGTTGAAGCGGCCCAGAGAGAAGAGGCGCAGGCGCCGATGCAGCGCCGGGAGCTCGTCCAGGTCGAACAGCATCGAAAACACGCCGTAGCGCAGCCGGTGGCGCGCGGGCCGCAGGCGCTGGTGCATGACATGGCCGACGTAGAGCGCGCTCGACACGCCAGCCGGCAGAGGCGCCTGCAGCAGGCGGCGCGTTCTCGAGCGCTGGCGCACCGGCGCGGACGCGGTGGCCTCGCCGGCGGGGGCCGGCTGCCGTGCGCGTGCAGGTGCCTGCGTCGTCATGCCGTGCGGGCTCCCACGGCGCCCAGCTGGATGCGGCCCGATTCGGAGGGCACGCTCCAGGGCCGGCGTACGCCGCCCAATGCCTCGGCCACCGCCAGCCCGGCTTGCAGGCCGTCTTCATGGAAGCCGGAGCCGAAGTAGGCGCCGCAGAACCAGGTACGGCGCCAGCCCTGCAGCGACCACAGCTCGCGCTGCGCGCGGATGGCGGCGGCGTCGAACAGCGGATGCTCGTAGATCTCGGTGCGGATCAGGTGCTCGGGCCGCGGCGGCACCACCGGATTGAGGGTGAGGAACAGCGGGGTCCGGTCGGGAATGTGCTGCAGCCGGTTCATCCAGTAAGTGACGCAGGGAGCACCCGGGCGCTGACGGTCGGCCAGATAGTTCCAGCTGGACCAGACGGCGCGCCGGCGCGGCATCAGTGCCGGATCGCTGTGCAGCACGGCGTGGTTGCGGCTGTAGCCGAAAGCGCCCAGCAGGCGCCTTTCCTGCGCGCTGGCATCGGGCAGCAGGCGCAGGGCCTGATCGGCGTGGGTGGCGATGACGACATCGTCGAAGCGCTCGGGCATCCAGCCCTCGCGGGTGCGCAGCTGAGCGCCCTGGGCATCGCGGCGCACCTCCAGCACGGGCAGGTCGCGCTGCACCCGTTCGGTCACGGCGCGGGCCAGCCTCGCCACGTAGCGGCGGCTGCCGCCGTCCACGGTGCGCCAGGCCGGGCGGCCGGTCATTTGCAGCAGATGGTGGTTCTCGCAGAAACGCACGAAGGCCTCGGTGGGGTACTGGCCGATCAACTCGGCCGGCGTGGACCAGATCGCCGCGGCCATCGGATAGAGGTGATCCTGCCGGAAGGCCTGACCGTAACCCATCTGATCGAGATAGGCGTCCAGCGGCAGCAGTCCCAGGCGTGCCGCATCACCCGGCGCGCGGCGGTAGAAACGCACCAGGTCGCGCAGCATCGACCAGAAACGGGGACTGACCAGATTGCGCGGCTGGGCGAACAGGCTGCGCAGATCGGTGCCGGCGTACTCCAGCGCGCCGCCGTCCAGGCTCACGCCGAACGACATGTCGGTGGCCTGGGTACGCACGCCCAGGTGGGCGAACATCGCCGTCAGGTTGGGATAGGCGGGCTCGTTGTAGACGATGAAGCCGGTGTCCACAGCCACGGCGCCATCTTCGGTGTGCACGTCGACCGTGTTGCTGTGGCCGCCCAGCCGGTTGTCGGCTTCCAGCAGCGTGACGCGGTGGCGCTGCGACAGCAGCCACGCGGCCGACAGCCCCGAGATGCCGCTGCCGATGACGGCGATGTCCAGCGGCCGGCCGCTGTCGGCACGCTGGTGGGGGAGGTCGGGGGTGGCGCTGGCGAGATCCATGGGTTTTTCATTCTGTTCTCGCCCTTGTACGCCCGGTCTCGGGGTTTGGATTGGCGGCTGCGTATTTCTCCCCCTGCGATCCGCCCCATGGTTTTCCAGCGCAGGAGCGATGGATCCTTGTGATCTAATCCGCCGCATGCCGCGTATCAACCGGCATGGACCCCCTAGCCCGACCGCTGGCAGCCGTGGCCCGGCCCCGGAGGGCCAGGCCCCCCTTGCTGTCCATCGTGAAACCCCACACCGCCGCCCGCAGCGCGCAGCCGACACCCGAAGAGCTGGTGCAGCTGGTGCACGCCGTGGCCCAGGCGGCCGATCGGCAGGCTTTCGCCGTGCTGTTCAAGCATTTCGCCCCGCGCGTGAAAACCTACCTGGTGCGCGGCGGTGCCGACGACGAACTGGCCGAGGAAGTCACCCAGGAAACCATGGTCGCGCTCTGGCGCAAGGCCGTGCTGTTCGACGGCCGGCAGGCCGCCGTCTCGACCTGGGTCTTCACGATCGCCCGCAACCTGCGTGTCGACCGGTTCCGCCGCCAGGGCGGCCTGGCCGCGGCCGTGGCCGACGGCACGGATTTCGATGCCATGGAACACGAAGGCCCGTCGCCCGATGAACAATTGCACACCGGCCGCATGGAAGCCGGCGTGCGCCACGCCATGACGCAGTTGCCGGCCGAGCAGGCCGAAGTTCTCCGCCTTTCCTTTTTCGAAGATCAGCCGCATGCGCGGATCGCCGAACAGCTCGGTATCCCGCTGGGCACGGTCAAGTCGCGCGTGCGGCTGGCCGTGGCGCACCTGCGCAAGTTGCTGGACGGAGCCGATCGATGAATCAGACGATCCGCCATCATCCCGACGACCACCTGCTGCTGGGCCTGGCGACCGGCCGCCTGTCCACGGGCACACGCCTGCTGGTGGCCAGCCACCTCGAAACCTGCGGCGCCTGCCGGCAGGAAGTGGCCCGGCTCGAACAATTGGGCGGCGTGCTGCTCGACGAGTTGCCGCCTGCCGCGCTCGACACCCAGGCGCTGGCCCGCACGCTGGCTGCCATCGATGCGCCGCTGGCCGGTGCGCGTGCGGCTGCTGCAGCTGCGCCCATCGCCGCGCCTTCGCACCCGCCCATGCCCGACGGCGCACCGTGGCCCGAAGCGCTGGCGCATTGCCCGGCCACACCGTGGCGCTGGATCGGCCCCGGCATGCGCTGGAGCCGCGTCACCGTGCCCGAAGATCCCGCGGCCAACCTGTTCCTGCTGCGCATTGCCGCCGGCAAGTATTTGCCGCAGCACACGCACAGCGAGAGCGAATTGACCCAGGTGCTGTACGGCACCTTTCACGACGGTCGCGCGCTGTTCGGGCCGGGCGACTTCGACGGCGCCGATGGCAGCGTGCGCCACCAGCCCGTCGTTCAGGCCGGCAGTGAGTGCATCTGCCTGGCCAGCGTCGAGGGCCGTGTGCTGTTCGACGGCTGGTTCGCTCGCATGGCCGGGGCCGTGGTCGGTATGTAGGGCTTACGGAGCCGTCAATGAAAAAGCCGCCTTCAAGGCGGCTTTTTCACTTCTGGTCCAACCAACGTGGAAGACCTCCGTGGAGGCCAGCAGAGTGTCTGCTTTTCAGGGCGGCCAGGGGCTCAGTTCTTGCCGAGCAGTCCGCCCACCCAAAGCGCGCCGTGCGTCGCGGCCCAGGCGGCCATGCCGGTGACGAAGGCGCCCCAGCACAGGTCGGCCACGGTCACGTGCCAGGGCCAGCCCTTGAGCGTGGCCTGATTGGTCAGGTCATAGGTGGCGTAAGCCAGCAGGCCCAGCGCCGCACCCAGCAGCAATGCCGTGAGCGGCCGGCGCGACTGGAGCGCGGGCGCAATGGCGAACAGGACGATGCCGCTGATGTAGATCACGTAGAACAGCGCGGCCGGCGCCATCACGAAGCGTTCGGTCATCAGGTGGCCGATGGCGGGGCGGTACAGCCGGTCGGCCATGGCGGTGAGCCAGACGGCGTCGAGCGCCAGGAAGACGACCGCGGCGATGGGCCAGGCCAGGGCGATGTGGGTGATGGACATGTCGTGTGCTCCTGCAGTCGTGTTGTGCAAGCGTACGCGCCACAGGCGCCTGCGGATCACCCGGGCTGCGTCACGGCGTGTCGGCGAGCTTCAACGCAGGCGGTAGGACAGCTTGCGCCCGCCGGCGAGCGTGGCGTCCAGCCCGATCCACGCCTCTCCGGCGGCGGCGTACCAGAGATCGATGGCGGAATCTGGCAGTTGCAGCGTGAGCCGGGTGGCGGCCACCGGCACGCCGCGCACGTCCACCGTCGCGCTGACCGGTGCTGCGAAACGCACAGGCTCCATGCGGCCGGTCTGCACGTTCAGCAGGCTGGACTGGCCCCGCAGCGCCGTGGGGTTCCAGTAAGCGAAGCTCATGACGCAGCCCGAGGCTGCCGGCAGGGCAGCGTCGGCCGTGCGCACCTGAAGCGCGGCGGGGCCGCCGTCGGCACGCACCGTCAGCGGTGTGCCGTCGTCGTCGGTGTCGGCCTCCACGGCGGCCAGGCAGTTGCCCACCCATTGCTCACGCGCCTGGTGGCGGTAGCGGTACACCGTGAGCCCCAGCACGCGCACCGCGAACTGCGCCTGGCTGGTCAGCACGCGGCGCGAGGGCGTGGTTTCGAGCCGGTACACGTGATCACCGATGGGGCGTCCGTCGAGTCGCGCCTCGAATCGCCATTCCTGGGGGGCGGACGCTGCGGGCGCATCGGCGCGCGCGCCGCAGGGCAGCAGGATCAGGGCCGCCGTCAGCACGGCCAGTGTCTGGCGGTGGCGCTCACCCATGGCGGCGCGGCGGCCAGGGAATGAAGGCGCTGGTGCGCGCGATGTAGTCGCGGTAGGCCGGGCGTGTGCCCAGGTCGCGCTCCAGCAGGGTGACGCCCGACACGCGCAGGAGCAACACGGTCATGAGCAGTGGCGACAGCACGGCCCACAGGGCGCCGGTGCCGGCCAGGCCCACTGACGCGATCCACAGGCCCCACCACACGCAGCACTCGCCGAAGTAGTTGGGATGGCGCGAATAGCGCCACAGGCCGCGATCCATCACGCTGCCCTTGGGCGGCCGGCTGGCACGAAAGCGCGCCATCTGCGCATCGGCGATGGCCTCGATCAGCAGGCCCGCCAGGCCCAGGGCCAGCCCCAGCCACAGCATCGGCGGCCAGGCGGGCGGCGCATCGCCCGCCTGCGAGGCCGCCAGCAGCGGACTGGCCACCAGCCACGCCAGCACGGCCTGCAGGCCGAACACGGTGAACAGGCTGCGCAGGGCGAAGGCGTCGCCATGCTCTTCGCGCATGCGGGCGTAGCGCCGGTCTTCGCCGTGGCCCCAGTTGCGGATCGTGATGTAGAGGCCCAGCCGCAGCGCCCAGGCCAGCAGCAGCGCGAGCAGCCATGGCGCGTGTGGCGTGGCCGGTCCCAGCGCAACGTACAGGACGGCGGGGGTGGCGATGAGAAACGGCCAGAAGCGGTCGGCCAGGCTGGCATCGCGCCGGGCGAGGCTCAGCACCCAGGCCGGCAGCGCCAGCAACAGCGCTGCCAGCAGGCCCGTGGTGGCCAGCCATGCGATGGACGATGAAGGCGTGGGCATGGCGGATCCCGGCGCGTTCAGGCGATCTGGGTCCGGCGCTCGAACAGGTAGTGGCTCACCCACCACTGCTGTCCGCCGGCATAGCCGAACAGCTCGTCGACCGACAGGAAGAACAGGCGCCAGCGCGTCCACCACAGGTCGGCATCGGCCGCGCCGTACGTCCGCTCGAACAGCGGCATGAGGTCGTCCCGCTTCGCGTCCATATTGGCCAGCCAGGCGGCGGCCGTGCGCTGGTAATGGCGGCCGTCCCAGCGCCACTGCTGCAGCAGGGCCAGATCGTCCTGGCAGTGCAGCGGCAGGTCGTCGCTGGGCATCATGCCGCCGGAGAAGAAGTAGCGGCTCATCCAGTCGCTGGCGTCGCGCACCTCGAAGGGGTAGGGCGCTTCGCGGTGCGCGAACACGTGCATGAAGAAACGCCCGCCGGGCGCCAGCCAGCGGGCCACGCGGGCGAAAGCCTCGGGCCAGTTGCGCAGGTGCTCGAACATTTCGACCGACACCACGCGGTCGTACCGTCCGGCCGGCTGGTCCAGCACGTTGAAGTCGCAGGTGATCACACGCAGGTTGACCAGGCCGCGCCGTGCGGCCTCGGCCTCGATGTATTCGCGCTGCGAGTGCGAGTTGGACACGGCCGTGATGCGGCTGCCGGGGTAGTGCGCGGCCATCCACAGCGACAGCGAGCCCCAGCCACAGCCGAGTTCGAGCACCTGCTGGCCGTCGGCCAGGCCTGCACGCTCGCAGGTGGCCAGGAGCGCGGCGCTTTCGGCCTGCTCCAGCGTCTGCACACCTTCGGGCCACCAGCACGAGCTGTACTTGCGGTGCGGCCCCAGGACGGCGGCGAAGAAGGCGGCGGGAACCTCGTAGTGCTGCTCGTTGGCCTTCTCGGGCAGCAGGGCCAGCGGCGCGGCGCGCATGGCCTGCAGGTGGGCGTGGGTGAGGCGGGCCGTGGCTTCGGTGTCGCCGCTGCGCAGCTCGGCCAGCCGCTCGCGCAGCAGCCGGCGGATGCCCAGCCGCACCATGGCATCGGGCACGCGGCCGCGCTCGACCCATTGCAGTGCGAGGGCGGTGGCGTCCTGGGGCATGTCGGGCTCTCCTGTCTGATTTGATGCGCTTGTGGCATATACGCACGCCGCGCGGCTTTGGATCGCCCACCCGGCGGCGGGACCCCGAAGCGGTCCTGCAGGCTCATGCGCAGGCGGCCGATGCGGCGTGGGCCGCCGGCGTCAACCGCCGGTGGCGCCCAGCAGCCCCGCGCAGGCTGCCAGACGGGACAGGCTCCAGCCGGTGCCGAGCAGCATCATGCGGGTGTGCAGGTCATCCTGCACGGCGGCAGGCACCGCCGCGCCCAGCAGGCGCAGCCGGCGGTCACGCAGATCGACCCACACACATTCGTGCTGCCTTGCGAGCGCCAGCCACAGCGCATGCGCGCCCGCCGACTGGCGGGCACCGCTGAGCAGGCACAGGCCGCTGGCCAGGGCCTGCCGGTAGAGCGCGCTGGCCAGGCCGCGCCGCTGGTAGGGCGGCGCATAGCGCGAATGGGGCGCACGCAGGCAGCGGTCGGCCCGGCGGTCCAGCTCCACCAGGCGGTTGAACACGGTGTAGCCGGCCAGGCGTCGGCAGGCGGTGTCTTCCACGTAGACGTAGTACTCGCCGTCGGCTTCGCGTGTGCGCAGGATCAGCCCGGGCTGGCCGCTGTCGTGGCGCTCGATACCGTGCAGCCGGTCGCCCGGACGGTGCAGGCGCTCGTAGAGAGTCGCGAGTTCGGCTTCCAGACCCGGCGGGTCAGGATCGACGTCGATGCGCAGCGACAGCGGCCGTGGCGGGCGGGGGCGCGGGGGCCTGGCCGTGCGCCAGGCGGCGGCAAGGGGGGCGGACAGCGTGAGTGGCATGGCCGTGCTCCGGTCACGCGGAAGGGGGGTGAACGAGGCTGGCGTGGGCCGTGTTGTCCCACCAACCGCTGCGCAGTCCGACCGGCAGGGCACGCGCGTTGACGCGCGCGCTGGACGACCAGGCGTCCACCGGCACGTCGAGCCCGGCGTAGACCCCGTAGCCGGCACCCGCGCGGATCTCGCCGCCCGCGGCCAGGCTCTCGCCCACGCGGATGGCGCCACCGGCCCGGATGTCGCCGCGCGTGCGCACGCCCCAGCCGGCCTCCAGGTGCCGGCCGCTGTGGATGTCGCCTCCGGCCTCGATGCCGTGGCCGGCCCGCAGCGAGCCACCGACCTCGATGCGCCCGCCCGCGCGCAGGCCCTGGCCGCAGCGTGCGTCGCCGCTCACGTGCAGGTTCTCGTCGACATGCAGTCCGCCCGTGCAGGCCAGGCCGCCGCTGCGCAACTCGCCGCCCACGCGCAGCCGGCCTGCGCATTCGAGGAGGTCGGCCACTTCCACGCTCCAGCCTGCGCGGATGCGTCCGCCCACCTGCAGCACCCCTTCGCTGCGCAGGCCGCCGCCGACGCGAAGGTCTTCACCCGCGACGACGGCGCGGCCCGCGCGGATGCCGGCGCCGGTGGCGATGTTCCTGCCGCATCGCACGGTGGTGGCGACGTCGACGCCGCCGCGCACCACCAGCGAGCCGGCGAACACCAGCGCGTCGGCCTGCAGGTCGTCCAGCGTCAGCACGCTGTCGGTGGGACCGAACTGGTCGAGCAGCCAGCAGGCGTCTTCCACGCGGTCGTCCCGCACGAGGGCGTCGAGCAGATGCTGGTAGTCGGTGCCCTGGTGGCGATGGCGGATGAACCAGCGGTAGCCGTCGGCGCAGGGCCGCTTGGTCTTGATGAAATTCCTGGACAGTTCCATGAACAATGAGCTCGTGACAAGGCGCACCGCGACGCGGTGCAATGCGCGCGCAGTCCCTCAGGACGTGGCTCGGCCGGTCATGCCGGGGCCGGGTTCAGGGGTGCACGCAGGACGGCGGACGACGGTCCGCTGGCGAGGTGCCGTGCGGGGAACTCAGGTGTGGGAAGGGTCCACCTGGCCTCCTCGCACGGCCAGGGAAAGCACGGCCATGGGGCCACGGTGCGTGGCAGGAGGGCGAGGGACGGCCGCGCCCGCGCGGTCCGTGCGCCGCGCGGCGCGTGCAGCGACGCCGCGATGCGAAGCAGCGCGGGGCAGGCGGAATCCGGTCGGGGCGGCGGGCATGGATGGGCGGGTGGAGCGATGGCCGGATCGGCAAGGCGACCGGGCGGGACGCGGCGTTTGTATCACGACCCCGCGCCGCCGGCTGGCGTGGGGGCTTGGCGCGCGCCTATTTGACGCGCTGCTTCTCGAGCTTGCGCGCCAGCGTGCGGCGGTGCATGCCCAGCCGGCGCGCGGTTTCGGAGATGTTGAAGCCGGTCTCGGCCAGCACCTCGTGGATACGCTCCCACTCCAGCGTCTTGATCGAGGTGGATCGCTCGGTGAGCTCCACATCGGCATCGCCCGCGGCGCGGCCGAACGCGGCTTCGATGTCGTCGGTGTTGGACGGCTTGGCCAGGTAGTGGCAGGCGCCCAGCTTGATGGCTTCCACGGCGGTGGCGATGCTGGCGTAGCCGGTCAGCACCACGATGAGCATGTCCGGGTCGTGCGCATGCAGCAACTGCACGCAGGCCAGGCCTGAATCGCCGCCCGAGAGCTTGAGATCGACCACGGCGTAGCCGGGATTGCGGGTGGCCAGCACCTCGCGCACGCGCGCGGCATCGTGGGCCTGCAGCACTTCGTAGCCGCGCCGCTCGAACGAGCGCGCCAGCGTGCGCGCGAAGGCGGCGTCGTCCTCGACCAGCAGCAGGACGCGCTGGCCGGCGTCGTCTTCAGGCTCGGGCGGCGGTGTCGTCGTCGGGGTGGTCATGGGTGTCGAGGGTAATCGCAGACAGCGGCAGGCGCAGCGTGACGACGGCGCCGCCTTCCGGCGCATTGGCCGCGTACACCGAACCACCCAGCGTGCGCGCCACGTTGACCACCAGGAAGAGGCCCAGTCCGCTGCCGGGCCGGTTCTTGCTCGACTGGTAGGGCTTGCCCAGTTGCGCCAGCATGGCCGGCGCGAAGCCGGGCCCATGGTCGACAACGGTCAGCAGCAGCTCGTCGTCCTCGCGCGCGGCCTGCAGCGACACCCAGCCGGGCGAGGCTTCCAGGGCGTTGTCGAGCACGTTGCAGATCATCTGCTTGATGGCCGAATCCGACACGATGGCCTGGTCTTCGCCGAACAGGTTGGTGTAGACCAGCACATTGGACGAGCGCGTCGCGCGCCAGTCGGCCACCAGGTCGCCCAGGAACGTGGTCACGGTGGTGGGCACCGGCGCGTCGCCGCGGGCTTCGCCGGCCGACAGCAGGATGCCGCCGACGATGGCCTTGCAGCGCGCGAGCTGGGTCTGCATTTCGTCCACCTCGAGCAGCAGTTCGGGGTCGGACGTGAAGTGCGGCAGCCGCCGCCAGTCGCCCAGGATCACCGACAGCGTGGACAGGGGCGTGCCCAGCTCGTGCGCCGCGCCCGAGGCCAGCAGGCCCATGCGCACGATGTGTTCTTCCTCGGCGGCGCGCTGGCGCAGGTCGGCCAGCCGCGCGTCGCGCGCGCGCAGGTTGCGCTGGATGCGGGTGATGAACACCACCAGCAGGGCGGCATTGAGCGCGAAGCACAGCACCAGCCCCAGGATGTAGGGGCTGGCCAGCCCCTGGTGGTGGTCGAGTGGCACCGCCAGCGGGCGGTGGAACTGCGTGAGCAGCGTGAAGCAGGCCACCGTGGTGGCCACCAGCGCGCCCAGCGTCGCCGGGCGCAGCAGCACCGCGCCCAGCGTGACCTGCAGCAGGTACAGGAAGATGAACGGGTTGGTGGCCCCGCCGCTGAGATAGATCTGGACGGAGAACGCGGTCACATCCACCAGCAGCGCGATGAAGAGCTCCAGGTCGGGGACGTCGGCGCCGTGGCGGCGCCAGCACAGCCAGCGCGACCAGCATCGGCTCCAGCGGCAGGGGAATGCCCAGCCCGTAGTGGACCAGCGAGATCGTGACGATCTGCCCCACCACCGCGATCCAGCGCAACTGGATCAGCTGCTGCATGTTGCGCATGCCGGTCGTGTCCTGGGGGGGGCGCGCCGCGGCGCGCGGCGCGGGTTCAGCGCTCATCCATGCTTCTCGTTGCATCTGCACCGTGTCTCTTCCTTGCCCGGTCCGTGTCCGGGTCTGCGTTGTCGGGTGCGGAATTGTCGTCCGGACCGGGCCGGCCGGGGCGATGGCGCCAGACCAGCCACGCGGCCAGCACGACCATCAGGGCCAGACCGTACCAGGTGGCGGCATAGATCAGGTGGCTGTTGCGGAACGCCACCACGGTCATGCCTGGATAAGGCCAGGGCCCCACGGGCGCGGTCGCCTCGGTGGGCGCGGGGCCGTCTCCGGCCTCGTCGATGAAGTAGGGCGCCACCGCCTCCAGCCGCTGTGCCGCTGCGATGGCCTGAACGTCGCGCGAATGCCATCGGCCGGCGGCGGGGTCGTTCTGGCGCAGGAAGGCGCCGCCGGGCTCGGTGATGCGCAGCAGACCCTGGACGTCGCGCATGCCGTCCGGACGCAGCAAGGCGGCGCGGCCCTCGGGCGGCACGAAGCCCCGGTTGACCAGCACGGTCCAGCCGGCAGGCGTGCGCAGCGGTGTCAGCACCCAGTGGCCGGCGCCGAACACGGTCGACGCCTGCACCAGCACCTCGCGGTCGTACAGGAAGGTGCCGGACACCTTCACGCGCCGGTACTCGTCGGCCTCGCGCCCGATGGCCGGCCAGGCTGCGGGGCCCGGCGCGTCGGTGGCGGCCGCGGCCAGGCGCGCATCGACGCGCGCGATCAGCGCGAGCTTCCAGGCGCGGCGTTCGACCTGCCAGTGACCCAGCGAGACGAAAAGGGCGAAGAGCAGGACGCCGGCCAGTGCCAACACCCAGGTGCCGGCGCCGGGCCTGCGCCGGCGTGCCGCCGTTGGCGTGGCGTGCGGCATGCGCAATCGCTCAGGTCAGGGCTGGATGCTCGGCTTGTGCACCATGTCGGCCATCATGTTGGTGTTCATGTGGTACATGACCCAGAGCGAGCCGGCCAGCAGGATGGCAACGATGACGACGGTGAAGATCAGCGCCAGCATGTTCCAGCCGCCTTCGGACCGGGCGTTCATGTGCAGGAAATACACCATGTGCACGACCATCTGCACTGCCGCGAAGCCGAGGATGACCACCGACGTGATCGCAGGGCTGTCGATGACCTTGCCCATCACCAGCCAGAACGGGATGGCGGTGAGGATGACGGCCAGCACGAAGCCGGTCACGTAGTCGCGCAAGCTGCCGTGGCTGGCGCCTTCGTCGTCATGGTGGTGGTCGTCGTGGCCGGTGATCTCGTGCGGCTGCTCGTGCGTGCGATCGCTGCGGTCGGCGGGGCGCGGATCGTGCCGGCGTGCGTCTTCCGGCGCGCCGTGGCCGGGGTGGGCGGGGGTGGAGTTCATGCGGGCAGCACTCCCATCAAATAGACAAAGGTGAAGACGCCGATCCAGACCACGTCCAGAAAGTGCCAGAACAGCGACAGGCACATCAGGCGGCGGCGGTTCTCGGCGATGAGCCCGTGGCGGCTCACCTGGAACATCAGCACCACCAGCCAGAGGATGCCGAAGAACACGTGCAGGCCGTGGGTGCCGACCAGCGCGAAGAAGGCCGACAGGAAGGCGCTGCGCTGCGGGCCAGCGCCCAGGTGGATGAGGTGGTGGAACTCGTAGATTTCCAGTGCGATGAAGCCCGCGCCCAGCAGGCCGGTGATGCCCAGCCAGACCAGCGTGCCGGTCTGGCGTTTCTTCTGCATCTCCAGCATCGAGAAGCCGTAGGTGATGGACGACAGCAGCAGCAGGCCGGTGTTGATGGCGACCAGGTTCAGATCGAACAGGTCGGCACCCGAAGGGCCGGCCGCGTAGCTGCGGCCCACCACGCCGTACACCGCGAAGAGCGCGGCGAAGATGAGGCAGTCGCTCATCAGGTAGAGCCAGAAGCCGAGCAGCGTGCCGTTCTGCGGGTGGTGCTCGCCGGGAACGTAGAAGCGCTGGTTGTCCGGCGCATGCACGCCGGTGGCGGGTGCGCTGGCGGTGGCGGCGGTCATCGTGCGGCTCCTTGCAGTGCGGCCAGGGCGCGCGTGCGCTCGGCTTCGGTGCGGACTACGTCTTCCACCGGGATGTAGTAGTCGCGCTTGTAGTTGAAGGTGTGGACGATGGCGACAACCACCAGCACCACGAAGGTCAGGCCGACCAGCAGCCACATGTGCCACACCAGGGCGAAGCCCAGCAGCGTCGAGAGGCCCGCCAGCACGATGCCGGCCCAGGTGTTCTTGGGCATGTGGATGGCCATGAAGCCTTCGGTGGGGCGCTGGTAGTTGCGCGCCTTCATGTCGGACCAGGCATCGTTGTCGTGGATGCGCGGCGTGAACGCGAAGTTGTAGGCCGGCGGCGGAGACGAGGTCGACCACTCCAGCGTGCGGCCGCCCCAGGGGTCGCCCGTGTGGTCGCGCAGTTCTTCGCGGCGGCGGAAGCTCACGTAGATGCAGATCAGGAAGCTCAGGATGCCCAGCAGGATCAGGAAGGCGCCGAAGGCGGCGATCTGGAACCAGATCTGCAGCGACATGTCCTCGAAGTGGCTCACGCGGCGGGTCACGCCCATCAGGCCCAGCACGTACAGCGGCGTGAAGGCGAACCAGTAGCCCGACAGCCAGAACCAGAACGAGCGCTTGCCCCACTTGGTGTCGAGCCTGAAGCCGAACGCCTTGGGGAACCAGTACGTCATGGCCGCGAACAGGCCGAAGATCACGCCGCCGATGATCACGTTGTGGAAGTGCGCCACCAGGAACAGGCTGTTGTGCAGCACGAAGTCGGCCGGCGGCACGGCCAGCAGCACGCCCGTCATGCCGCCGATCACGAAGGTGACCATGAAGCCGATCGTCCAGAGCATCGGCACGTCGAAGTTGATGCGGCCCTTGTACATGGTGAACAGCCAGTTGAAGATCTTCGCCCCGGTGGGGATGGAGATGATCATGGTGGTGATGCCGAAGAAGGCGTTCACGCTGGCGCCCGCGCCCATGGTGAAGAAGTGGTGCAGCCACACCACGTACGACAGGATGGTGATCACCACCGTGGCGTACACCATCGAGGCGTAGCCGAACAGGCGCTTGCGGCTGAAGGTGGAGACGACTTCGGAGAACACGCCAAAGATCGGCAGGATCAGGATGTACACCTCGGGGTGGCCCCAGATCCAGATCAGGTTCACGTACATCATCGGGTTGCCGCCGAGTTCGTTCGTGAAGAAATTGGTGCCTACGTAGCGGTCGAGCGAGAGCAGGGCCAGCGTCGCCGTGAGCACCGGGAAGGCGGCCACGATCAGCACGTTGGTGCACAGCGACGTCCAGGTGAACACCGGCATCTTCATCAGGCCCATGCCCGGCGCGCGCATCTTCACGATGGTCACGATCAGGTTGATGCCCGAGAGCAGCGTGCCCACCCCCGCTACCTGCAAGGCCCAGATGTAGTAATCCACGCCCACGTCAGGGCTGCTGATGATGCCCGACAGCGGCGGGAAGGCCAGCCAGCCGGTCTTGGCGAACTCGCCGATGAAGAGCGATGCCATCACCAGGATCGCGCCGCCGGCGGTCATCCAGAAGCTGAAGTTGTTGAGGAAGGGAAACGCCACGTCGCGCGCGCCGATCTGCAGCGGCACCACATAGTTCATCAGGCCTGTGACCAGCGGCATGGCCACGAAGAAGATCATGATCACGCCGTGGGCGGTGAAGATCTGGTCGTAGTGGTGCGGCGGCAGGTAGCCCGGGTTGTCGCCGAAGGCGATGGCCTGGTGCATGCGCATCATGATGGCGTCGGCGAAGCCGCGCAGCAGCATCACCAGACCCAGGACCATGTACATGATCCCGATCCTCTTGTGGTCGATGCTGGTCAGCCAGTCGCGCCACAGCACGCCCCACAGGCGGAATTTGGTCAGCAGGGCGAGGACGGCCCCGCCACCCGCCACCACACCGATGAAGGTGACGAGCAGGATCGGGTCGTGCAGCGGGATCGATTCCCAGGACAGGCGCCCGAACACGAGGCGGGACAGGTCAGTTGGGTCGGACATGGTTGTGCTTCTTGCTAATTCCGGTCGGTCGGGGGCCGATGCGCCCGACGGTTCTCACTGCATCACTGGATGAGGGTCAGGGGCCGCTGCGACTGCAGCGCGGCCAGCTCACCCGTGGGGTCTTCGATCGTGCAGACATCGGACGCCGCGGTGCGCACGGGAATGGCATCGGCGCCGCGGGTGATCGTCATCAGCGCCTCGGGCGCCAGGCCCTGGCGACCACCGCCGCCGTTGGCGTCCACGGCCATCATTTCGTGCATGCACATGCGGCCGGCCTCGACGCAGCGGTTGAGGATGGCGTCGTACAGGCCGGGGGCCACGCGGGCGTAGCGGCGCACGGGCTCGCGCTCGGAAGGCTTTTCGAGCTGCAGATAGGCTTCGCGCGTCAGCACTTCGCCGCCGGCGCGCTGCTGGTTCACCCATTCGGCGAAGTCCTGGTCGGCCAGGCCCTTGAACCTGAAGCGCATGCCGGAGAAGCCGGCGCCGCTGTAGTTGGACGAGATTCCCTGGAAATCACCGGCCTTGTTGATGACCGCGTGCAGCTGCGTCTGCATGCTGGGCATGGCATAGATCATGCCGGCGAGCTCGGGCACGTAGAACGCATTCATGACGGAAGACGATGTCAGCTTGAACTGGATCGGGCGATCCACCGGAGCGGCCACTTCGTTCACCGTCGCGATGCCCTGTTCGGGATAGAGGAACAGCCACTTCCAGTCGAGCGCCACGACTTCGATCACCAGCGGCTGCGTCTCGGCGGGCACCGGGCGCTGGGCATCGATACGGTCGAGCGGCCGGTAGGGATCGAGCGTGTGGGTGCTGATCCAGGTGATGGCGCCCAGCGCGATGATGATCATCAGCGGTGCCGCCCAGATCACCAGCTCGAGCTGCGTGGAGTGGTCCCAATCGGGCTCGTACGTCGCCTCGGCGTTCGACTGCCGGTACTTCCAGGCGAAGAACAGCGTCAGGGCAATCACCGGGACGATGATCAGCAGCATCAGCACCGTCGAGATGACGATCAGCCGGCCCTGTTGAGCCGCGATGTCGCCCGACGGATTGAGCACGACCATGTTGCAGCCTGCCAGCAGCAGGGCCATCCCGGCGAGGGCCGGTCCGCGGAGGTGTCGTAGGAGTGGCATTTGGAAACGAAAGAAACGTCGCGCGGGTAAACGCGGATTGCGGATAACGCAGAATGTAAAACTGTGGGGTGACAAATGCGATTGGACGTTTTGTCCTATGGCAACAAAGCGCAACTGATGACACCCTATGGGGGTCCCGCCGCAGGAAAACGCGGAATTTTCAGAAATCGACCTGAACCCAAGCCCGATGTCCAGTCTCAGCACCGCCCAACCGCATTCCGGATCCCTCGAGCACGATGCGCGGCTGACCACGGCCGACACGCACAAGGTCGCGCCTGGCGAGATCGCCGTCGGCGTGGTCATCGGCAGGGCTTCCGAGTATTTCGACTTCTTCGCCTATGGCATCGCCTCGGTGCTGGTGTTCCCGCAGCTGTTCTTTCCCTTCGAGGCGCGTCTGGAAGGCACGCTGTATGCCTTCGCGCTGTTCGCGCTGGCCTTCATCGCACGTCCCATCGGCACGGCCGTGTCGATGCAGGTGCAGCGGCGCTGGGGTCGCGGCACCAAGCTCACGATCGCGCTGTTCCTGCTGGGAACGTCCACCGTCGGCATCGCCTTCGTGCCCAGCTATGACGCCATCGGTGTGCTGGCGATCTGGCTGCTGGCCGCTTTTCGCGTGGGACAGGGCCTGGCGCTCGGCGGTTCCTGGGACGGCCTGCCTTCGCTGCTGGCGCTGAACGCGCCGCGTGACAAGCGCGGCTGGTATTCGATGCTGGGCCAGCTGGGCGCGCCGCTGGGCTTTGCCCTGGCAGCGGGCCTTTTTGCATTTCTCTACAGCAGCCTGTCGCTGCGAGACTTCCTCGACTGGGGCTGGCGCTACGTGTTCTTCGTGGCCTTCGCCATCAACGTGGTGGCGCTGTTCGCGCGCCTGCGCCTGGTGGTCACGCACGAGTACGAGAAGCTGATGGACGAGGGCGAACTCGAGCCGACACCCGTGCGCGAAATCGTGCGCGAGCAGGGCTCCAATGTGCTCATCGGCGCCTTTGCTGCCTTGGCCAGCTACGCGCTGTTCCACCTGGTGACGGTGTTTCCGCTGTCGTGGATCCATCTCTATTCCGACCAGTCGATCCCCGAGTTCCTGGGCGTGCAGATCGTGGGCGCGGCGCTGGCCGCCAGCGGCGTGGTGGTCTCGGGCTGGATCGCCGACCGCGTGGGACGCCGCCGCACGCTCGGCTCGCTGGCCGTCGCCATCGCCGTGTACAGCGGCTTCGCACCGGCCCTGCTGGGCGGCGGCACGCTGGGCCAGGACGTGTTCATCCTGGTGGGGTTCGTGCTGCTGGGCCTCTCGTACGGCCAGGCGGCCGGTACGGTGACGTCCAATTTCAATTCGCACTATCGCTATACGGGCGCTGCGTTGACGTCCGACGTCGCGTGGCTGATCGGCGCTGCCTTCGCGCCGCTGGTGGCGCTCGGGCTGTCGGCCAATTTCGGCCTGGCCTGGGTCAGCGTCTATCTGCTGTCGGGCGCGGCCTGCACGCTGGCCGCGCTGGGCATCAACCACGCGCTCGAATCGCGCGAGTCGCGCGACGCGCCCTGAGCGTCCACGCGCCGGCGGGGGCGCGGTGACGGCGCGGCGGCCGGCCGAACGCGTCTACAGTACGGGCGGAACATCCCATCGCCCATGTACCTGCCCCGCCAGTTCAGTTCTGCCGATCCCGCGCATGCCCGCGACCTGATGCGCGGACATCCTTTCGCCAGCCTCGTCTCCACCGACGACGACGGCTTTCCGTTCGTCACCCACCTGCCGCTGCACCTGGAAGAAGAGGGCGGCCCGTTGCGTCTGCTGGGCCACGTGGCGCGGCCCAACCCGCACTGGCGCCACCTGCAGGCGCGGCCCGAGGCGCTGGTCACGTTCCTCGGACCGCACGCCTACCTCTCGCCCGCCGTCTATCCCGATCTGGCCCGCGTGCCCACCTGGAATTACCTGGCCGTGCACTGCCGCGTGCGGGCACGCCTGATCGACGACGCGGGCGCGAAGGACGCGCTGCTCAAGAAGCTCATCGGCGATCACGAGCCCGCCTACGCGCAACAGTGGCGCGATCTCGGCGAGGATTTCGCGCGCCGCATGCTGGCCGGCATCGTGGCGTTCGAACTCGACGTCCTGCAACTCGACTGCAAGCTCAAGCTCAACCAGCACCGGCCTGAAGCCCATGCGGCCATGCAGGCGGCGTACGCTGCCGGCCACGAGAACGCACAGGCCCTGGCGCGCTGGATGACGCGGCTCGGCATGGACGGCCGCACGGCATGACCGACTCCGACGCCGCCTTCATGCGCCTGGCGCTGGAGCAAGCCCGCGCGGCGGCCCGCGCCGGCGAAGTGCCGGTGGGGGCCGTGGTGGTCAGGGACGGGCAGGTCATCGCCACCGGCCACAACGCGCCGGTGGGCCGCCACGACCCGACCGCCCACGCCGAGATCGTGGCACTGCGCCGCGCGGCCGAGGCACTGGGCAATTACCGGCTCGATAGCTGCGAGCTTTTCGTGACGCTGGAGCCCTGCGCCATGTGCAGCGGCGCCATGCTGCATGCGCGGCTGGCGCGTGTGGTCTGGGGCGCGCCCGAGCCCCGGACCGGCGCCGGCGGCTCGGTGATCGACCTCTTCGCCCAGGCGGCGCTCAACCACCAGACGCGCAGCCTGGGAGGCGTGCTGGCCGACGAATGCGGCGCGCTGCTGGCCGACTTCTTCCGCGCCCGCCGCACCGAGGCCCGTGGCGCGGCCCAGCCGCTGCGCGACGACGCACTGCGAACGCCCGCCGCGCGGCTCGAGGGCCTGCCGGACTTTCCGTGGCGCGGCCAGTACCGCAGCGACCTGCCGGCGCTGGCCGGCCTGCGCCTGCATTACCTGGACGAAGGCCGGCTGGATGCGCCGCTCACCTGGTTCTGCCTGCATGGCAGTCCCGCCTGGGGCTACCTGTTCCGCCACATGCTGCCGGTATGGCTTGCCGCGGGGCACCGTGTGGTGGTGCCCGACCTGATCGGTTTCGGCCGCAGCGACAAGCCCAAGAAATCATCGGCCCATGGCCTGCAGTGGCACCGGCAGGTGCTGCTCGAACTGGTCGAGGCGCTCGGCCTGCGCCGCACGGTGCTGGTGGGGCAGGGGGAGGGTGGCTTGCTCGGCCTGACCTTGCTGCCCGAGGAGCCCGAACGCTGGCACGGCGCCCTCTGGATGAACACCGGCCTGCCGCAGGACGAAGACGCGGCGCCGGCGGGCCTGGCCGCCTGGCGCGAGCGCTGCGCGCGCTGGCGTGGCCCGGACACTGCAAGCCTGCTGGGCGTTTCCGCCGACCAGGCCGCGCCGTACTCGGCACCCTTCGTCGATGCGGGCCACGGCGCGGCAACAGGCGCGTTCGCGCGGCTGGCAGCAGGAAATGCCGCCTTGCGCGCCCGGGCGTGCGCCTTCTGGCGCGATGCCTGGCGCGGCCCGACGCTGCTCGTGGCTGGCGGCCTGGACACCGCGTGGGGCACCGAAGCCATGGAGTCGCTGTCCCGTGCCACGGCGGAGGAGCCGCCCGTCTGGACGCTGCCCGACGCCGGCCTGCTGCTGCCCGACACGCATGGCGAGGCCGTGGCGCGCGAGGCGCTCGGGCGCATGGGCTGATGCGCCCGGGTGCGGTGGGATACTCGGCGCCCATGGCTCACATCTACATCTACTCTCCCTCCAGCGCAGTGCGCGAGAAGGCGGCCTTCCGCCGCGGCGTGACGCGGCTGCGCCGCCTCGGGCACGAGGTCGAGATCGACGAAGCGGCGCTGGCCAGTTCGCAGCGCTTCGCGGGCGACGACGCGACACGCGTGGCGGCCATCCATCGCGCGGCCGCCAGCGGCGCCGATGTGGCGCTGATCTCGCGTGGTGGCTACGGCATCACGCGGATCCTGGCCGACATCAAGTACAAGACCGTGGCGCGCGCCATCGAGCGCGGCACGCAGTTCGTCGGTGTGAGCGATTTCACCGCCTTCCAGAGCGCGCTGATGGCGCGCACCGGCGCCGTCAGCTGGGCCGGCCCGGCGCTGGGCGCGGATTTCGGCACCGAGGAGGAGCCGGACGACATCATGCTGGCCTGCTTCGACGACCTGCTGGTCGGGCAGGGCGAGGGCACGGGCTGGCGCGTGCCGGCGGCCGACGTGGAAGCCACCTCCGCGCGCCGGCTCAAGGGCATCGAGGGCGCCACGCTGTGGGGCGGCAACCTGGCCGTTCTGGTGTCGTTGCTGGGCACACCCTACCTCGCGCCGCCCGAGGGCGGCGTGCTGTTCGTGGAGGACGTCAACGAACATCCGTACCGCATCGAGCGCATGCTGACGCAACTGCTGCACGCCGGCGTGCTGGCGAAGCAGAAAGCCATCCTGCTGGGCCAGTTCACGGGATACCGCACCGTGCCGCACGACCGGGGTTTCAAGCTCGCCACAGTGGTGGACTGGCTGCGCAGTCAGGTGAAGGTGCCGGTGCTGACGGGCCTGCCGTTCGGGCATGTGCCGACCAAGGTGCTTCTGCCCGTGGGCGCACGAGTGGAGCTGGCACTCTCGCAACGGGATGCCTTCCTGGTGTGGGGCCACACGGTGGCCAGCGGGTCGATGGCGCATGCCCACGACACTGCGCATCCGCACGACCATCACCATTGAGCCATGGCCTGGCGCGAGGCGACCACGGCCCCGCAGTTGACGATCCGCAGGGCGATCAGCCGGCCCGCAGGCCGATGCGAGCCGTACCGCGCGGCACTTGATCACCGAACAGAGGGTCGAGCTGGGCGACGCGCTCGCGCGCAGCGCTCTCGCCCTCGGTCTGCGCGAGTGCCGACATCAGGCCGCTGCGCAGGAACCACAGCTCCTGCACGTCCGCTGCCAGGCGGATGCGGCGCAGCAATGCCTGCGAGCTGGAGCTGTAGTGCACGTCACCGACCATGAACAGCATGGCTTCACGGATTTCGTCGGTACACACCGTGGGCTGCGAGCGCACCGTGAGGCTCGACTGCGCGAACAGGTTGTAGAGACTCTGGGCAAAACCGTGCTTGAACCAGCGCATCTGGGATGAGGCCGAAGCCGCAGCGAGGAAGAGGTAACGATAAGCTTCGATGTGCATCCTTGGCAAGTGGATGTGCCGAATAACAACATTAAATCAACGGCTTGCAATGATCTTGTAATGTCCGGCATGAACAAAATGCCGCACGCTTTCAGGGCATGTCCGACGCCGCACAACCTATGAAGCCGTTACGATCAGGCGGTTTACTTCATTTTTACCGTCATCAGAGGCAATAAATCGCATGAAAACCTGGGATTCGCACTACATCGGCGGCCGCTGGATCAAGGCGCAGGCGCAAGCCACCTTTTCCGTGCATGACTCGAGCACCGAAGAGGTGTTCGCCACCGTGCCCACCGGCACGGCCGCCGAGGCCGAATCTGCCGTGCGCGCGGCTCGTGCCGCTTTCGACGGCTGGGCTGCGCTGCCGGTGGCCGAGCGGGCCGATGCGCTGGACCGCATCGCCGCCGGCCTGAAGGCGCGCACCGACGAGCTGGCCCAGACCATCGCGCGCGAGGTCGGCATGCCGCTGAAGCTGGCGCGCGCCGTACAGGTGGGCTCGCCGATCTGGAACTTCGGCAATTTCGCCAAGCTCACGCGCGCGTTCGAATGGCAGGAGCGGGTTGGCCACTCGCTCGTGCTGCGCGAGCCGGTGGGCGTGGTGGGCTGCATCACGCCGTGGAATTTCCCGCTCAACCAGATCGCCCTGAAGGTGGCCCCGGCGCTGGCGGCCGGCTGCACCGTGGTCCTCAAGCCGAGCGAGGTGGCGCCGATCAATGCCCTCATCCTGGCCGAGGTGATCGATGAAGCGGGCCTGCCGCCTGGCGTGTTCAATCTGGTCAACGGCAGCGGGCCCGAAGTGGGCGAGGTGCTGGCCACGCATCCCGAGGTGGACATGGTGAGCTTCACCGGCTCGACACGGGCCGGGCGGCGTGTATCCGAGCTGGCCAGCCAGACCATCAAGCGCGTTGCGCTGGAGTTGGGCGGCAAGTCGGCCAGCGTCGTCCTTCCCGATGCGGATCTGGAGGCGGCCATCAAGGGCAGTGTTTCGGCCTGCCTGCTCAACAGCGGGCAGACCTGCTCGGCCCACACGCGCCTCCTGGTGCCCGAGGACCGACTGCCCGAAGTCAAGGAACTGCTGCGCACCGCCGTCGCCCGTCTGCCCATCGGCCCGAGCCTGGAAGAGGGCAGCAAGCTCGGCCCGCTGGTGAGTGCCGCGCAGCGCGATCGCGTTCTGGCGCTGGTGCGGCAAGGCCTGGCCGAGGGCGCCGAACTCATCGCCGGCGGCCCCGACGCTGCCGTCCCTGAGCGCGGCTATTTCGTGCAGCCCACGGTGCTGCGCGTGAAGCCGGGCGACACGCTGGCGCGTGAGGAAATCTTCGGGCCCGTCCTCGTGGTGCTCACCTACCGCGACGAAGACGATGCGGCGCGCATCGCCAACGACACGCCCTACGGCCTGGGCGGCGGCGTTTGGTCGCGGGACGAAGACCATGCCATTGCCTTCGCCCGCCGCATGCGCACGGGCCAGGTGGACATCAACGGCGCGCCATTCAATGGCCAGGCGCCCTTCGGCGGCTACAAGCAGTCCGGTAACGGGCGCGAGAACGGACGCTACGGCCTGGAAGAATTTCTCGAATACAAGTCGCTGCAGTTGCGCACAGCCGGCGCCTGAGACAGCAGAGAGAGCGGGCGGCGCGGGCGCACTTTGCGGCCACGCAACGCCCGTGGCCTGCCGCACCGGCGTGATGGCCGCGCATGGCGGCTTGCCCTACACTGCGCGTTACAACAATTTCCATATGTAGGGGCATGGGGGTTCACACCACCGTCGTTTTTGCGGATCTGTCGGGCAGCACGGGCGTCTTCGAAGCCCTTGGCAATGCCCGCGCGACCGATGCCGTGACACGACTCACGCAGTGGGTCGGCAAGGTCTGCGATGCCCACCACGGCCGGGTCGTCAAGACACTGGGCGATGGCGTGCTTGCGGTTTTTCCCGATGCCATCAACGCCGTCGAGGCTGTGATCGAGATGCAGGTGAGTCATCAGCTGCGTCTGGAGAAGTGGCCCGAGCCCCTGCGTATGCGTCTCCAGGTGGGCGTGGCAGCTGGCGAAATCGTCGAGGTCGATGGCGACTGCTACGGCGATGCGGTCAACGTCGCGTCGCGCCTGTCCGATCTTTCGGGTGCCGATCAGATCTGGGCCAACGACGCCGTCATCGATCAGCTGGCTCATACAGGCGTGCGCTATCGCAGCCTGGGGCCCATCAGCATCCGCGGCAAGGCCGAGCCCATGCCTGTTTACCGCATCGAGTGGGAAGACGACTCGTCCGAATTCCTGACACAGCAGGCCAGCATCAGCGAACTGGCCGCACTGCGCGCCACGCCTCCCGACGAGGTACGCATCGAACTGCGCTGGCTCGACCAGACCCGCACGTTCACGCTGAAATCCCTGCCTGCGCGTATCGGCCGCGTGGCCGAGAACGAGTTCGTGGTCAACGATCCTCGGGTTTCGCGCACGCATGCACGGCTCGAATGGCGACACGGCAGCGTCGTTCTGGTGGACGTCAGCAGCTATGGCACGTGGCTGCGTTTCGCCGATGGCGCCACCGCCTCGGCCGAGCTGATCCTGCGGCGTGACGAATGTGTCCTGCATGGCCGTGGCGAGATTGGCCTGGGCGCGCCCCTGAAAGACTTCACGGCGCCCACGCTGGTTTTCGCCGTGACGCAGGGAAAAAGCGAAGGCGCGCCCCGGCGCTCGGCCCACGCGCCGCTGCAGCCTCGCTGATCGTCCGCGGGCGTCAGTCTTGTGCCGGCGCTGCCAGGGCCGCCACCGCGTGCGCTAATGCCTGTACCGACAGGGGTGCCGATCCTTCTGCCTTGTTGTTGATGGTCACATACACCGGCCAGCCCGCGCCGGCCGTGCCCGACACCACGCGTGCCAGCGCTGCGCGGGTGTGCGGGTCTTCGTCGACGAGCCGGTCGAACGGTTCGTAGAGCTTCTTGGCTTCCTCATAACCGTGCGCCCCGTGCATGCGGTGCAGGTTCCAGCGGCACACCAGCGGGGCGGGCCACAGTGCACGCAGCAGCGGCAACTGCTCCTCGATCGGTGGCATGCGCGCGTGCAGGCCCAGGCAATAGGTGGCGTCGGCCGCCTTGAGCACCTGGACGAGCTGCGGTGTGAGCAGGCAGGCGTCGCGCACCTCGACCGCGATGACGGCACCGGCGCATCGTTCGCCCACGCGCGGAAGAGCGTCCAACATTGCGCCCAGTCGCGCGATCACCTCTTCGGGCCGCTGGCGCATGGAAGCGGGCAGGGGGCTGAGCTGAAACACCAGTGCGCCGACGTGCGAGCCCAGGCCCTCCAGCGCGGGCTCGATGAACTCGTTGAGTGCCAGCACC
The DNA here is from genome assembly GCA_017307855.1 of Burkholderiales bacterium. Taxonomy (GTDB): domain Bacteria; phylum Pseudomonadota; class Gammaproteobacteria; order Burkholderiales; family Burkholderiaceae_C; genus JAGOCV01. The sequence continues at coordinate 107,831 of JAFKGD010000001.1, forward strand.
GGGTCTAGGAATGCCGGATTGGCCTGCTGGCCGCGGCCGTCCTGGGCGCGCACCAGGGCATCGCTCACGAGACTGGGCGCCTTCACCACGAAACGGAAACCCTCCGGCACCTGCGCGGCCAGGCCCGCGTACTGGCTGGCCGACAGCGGACGGTAGAAAGCGCGGTCCAGACTCACCGTGCGTAGCAGCGGATGGCGGACATACGCCGCGAGGCCTTTGCGCGACAAGGCGGATTCCGCGTACTCGTGATCGTCCCAGACCAGATTCTTCCAGCCGGGAAAGTGCCAGGACGAAGTCCCGAAGTGGATGGACGAAGGAAGCCGTGCGGCCAGCATGCTGAGCGTCTCGTCCGGCTCTGCGGGCGCGACTATGTCACGGCGGGCCCGGCCCGTCAGCCGCGCTGCGGCGCCAGCGTTCGTTGAGCCTGGCGCCGATCCGAGCGGTGCTTCGTCAGCGAAGAGGTCGTCTTGCATGACACGCCGATGTTTCAGGCGCGGATCGGCTGAGCGGCAACACGAAGGCGGGCAACGATCGGAATCGACGCATCAGACCCGGTGCCAAACCTTCTGCGATGATTTGACATAATATACAGACCCCCCGTCGTCAACGGCTTGCAACATGCCGGCATCAGAGCGGGAAGGGGCGGTTGTCAGGCCCATCGCCAGAACCACCGCGACGGCACCGCCGCCAATCTTGCCGATGAGATCCCGCCAGGCGTTCACATCGGCCTCACGCTCCCCCCGCTCCGACCTCTCCAGCTCGATGTCAGCGATGACGGCCGCTGGCTGGTCGCTGAGCAGCTCGGCGATGCGGAAGCACATGAGCGTGCCGGGAAGCTCTCTACCGGCGCGCCAGTTGCTCACCTTCTGGGTGCTGCACTTCAGCAGCTTCGCCAACGCGTAGTCGCTGGTGACACCGTGCTTTGCCTTCACGGCGTCGAGGTACTCCAAGGCTTTCATGCTCGTGCTCCTGGTCAAGACCTCTGGATGTTCGCACGCCAACGCGTTCGGCTGCAATCCGTTCGGGCTATTGCATACGTTTGCGCGCGAACGTATCATCGCGGCGCCACCGGGTTTGTCGCCTAGCTAGCGACGGGTACTGCTCACCACCTCCTGCCCGGTGGCCCCCTCGGGGCGAGCGGTACCGGCAGCAAGGAGAAGAGAATGCATCGTGATAGCATGTCCACAGGGTCGAGCGGAGCCGCTGCACAGGAACAACTGTGGCAACCTTCGTCCGACATCGATTCAGCCTCTCCCGCCGCGCGCCCTCCGGTCTACCTGCACCGAGCCATAGGCGCCGACACCTCCCTCAAGCCCCTTCCTGCCCTGCACGGCGCCTACCTGGACGTCCGCTGCCGCGCCCTCAACCTGGTGTGCCTGGTCAGGGGCCACGACTACCGCTTCGTCTGCTGGAATTCGTGGAGCCTGTACTTCTGCGCGCGCTGCACCCGCGAGTACACCGACCGCACGTTCGCCGACATCCCGTCGGCCCCGTGCGACGACTACAGCTGGGGCGACAGCGAGTGGGGCCTGCAATGAAATCCACGATCAAGCTGGGCGGCCTGCGCTCCATCGTCATCGAGCCGGCAGGGCAGGTGCCCGAGGCGCTGGTGTCCGTGCTGATGGGCAGCGTGCCCATGGCCACCGGCTCGATCAACCGCGACCAGCTGGGCGCGATCATCTTCGCGCTGGAGCAGGTGGCCGAGGTGCTCGACCAGCGCGCCGCGCCGCGCAGCTGGCCACCGCAGGAGCCCGCCGACGACGCGTGGCCCCCGCTGCCGCCTGTTGACGGCACCGACGACGACAGCCTGCGCGCACGCAGCGCGTAACCGTGGCCGCGCCCCATAATCGGCTCCATCTGAGGAGAGCCGATGCGACGTTACCAGCTGCGACACCACACGCCCCACCTCGTGGGAGGGGCTGTGCCGATCGATCGAGGCGCGCTTGCTCTCGTGGCTGCAGAACAGAACTTCGTTGCCATGCTCACCTGGATCAACCTGGTGTCGTTGGCCTCCGAAAGCAGGTACGGACCCTTCACTGCGGCGGATATTCATGCAGCATTGCCGGCGGACATGGCCACGCCGCCACCAGTCGAAGCGATCAACGCAGCCCTTACCGTCTTGCATCGTCTCGATCTCGTGCTGATCGTTCCCAACTGATCGCCGCAGTCGCGGCCGCGAGGCCGTGACGGACCTCAAGACGCGACGCCTCTACGGGCCCGCCGCTGGCGCCTCTGGCGGTCCGGCACCGTATCCCGCGCGCATCAAGGCGCCGCGCTTCGTGCGCTTCGAAGAGGCAGAGTTGGCGGCCCTGTTCGAGCGCCTGTGCTACCCCCTCGCAACGCACGTCTTCGGCCTGCTGGTGCTGCACACGACGTTCACCGAGGGCGAGTTCCTAGGCAGCTATGCCCGCCTCATCGAGCTATGCACGCCCCCGCGTCCCGAGCGCGGCCGGCGCGTCGCCGGGCCGACCATGAAACAGATCCGCAACGCCATCGATGCCCTCATCGCCGAGGGGATCGTGTGGCGCGCCGACACCAACAAGGCGCAAGGCCAGCTCCGGTTACGGGTAGTGGCGCGCGTCATCAAAGCCACGTCCGTACGGAAAGAGGGCAGGAATTAGGGCAGACCCACAAAGCCCCGGAGGCCGCGTCAATGCTGGCTCCCGGGGCTTTTTGCCGTACGTATGGGGCAAGTTAAAGGGCAGGGTTTTCAGAGAACGGTCATTTACATACCTGGAGCGCGAAAGGCGCGCGCGAGGGTTGCACACCGGGTTATCAACAGCCCCCGCAAGCGGGGGTGAGCAGGCCCCCGGTGGCGCGCCGACTTCGGCGCGCGGCGGCGCCCGCGCCCATGCGCCGGCAGGCGCGCCGCGCATCGATCCCCGAAGACCGCTTTCCAGTAGCCAGGGGGCACGCCCGCGCCGTACGCGGCAGGCGCGCCAGATCGAGCAGGAAGGCCCCGAACGGGCCGGATGAAGGGGTAGGGCAGGGCAGCGTCGGATCGGGCCTACAAACGGGCATAATTCGTTACAGGTTGAGCAGGCCCGTCGCGTTCCCACTGGAGCGCCCATGAAATCCGCCCTTCTCCTGACCGCCATCGCCGGTCTGCTGTCCGCACTGGCCGAGGCCGCGCCCGAGATGCGCGACCGCCTGGCTGAACCCACCCTCCAGAAGCTCAACGCCGCCAAGGCCGACGTCGATACGGCCGCGACCGAGTTCGCCGTGGCCGATGCGCAGGGCGCCCTGGACGAGTCGATGCTGCCCCCGTTCGTGCTGGACCTGCTGGCCGAGGCCCGTACGGCTTTCGCGGCCCGTGACGCCCGGGACACGCAGGCCATCGAGCTGGCGACCCGCAGCGCGTCGGCGCTGGAGACCATCGCCGATCTGCTGGCCGCGCACCTGCCGGCCACCACCACCGACGAACCGGCCGCCGGCTGACCATGGCCGCCGAGGAAATCGGCGCTGCGAAGTGCCCGCTGTGCGGCGGGCGCGCGCGTGTGTCGCTCGCCAAGTCGCAGCTCACCGTCATGACGATGAACTGCTGCAAGGCGCAGCTGTTCGCGCGCGGCAGCGAGTCCGACCTGCACATCCGCGCGTTGCTGCTGCCCAAGGACGCGCCGGCACCGACGGCAGTGGCCACTGAGCCGCCGGCCGCACCCCCGATCACCGATCCCATCCCGATGCCACGCCGCAGCTGGCTGGCCTCGCTTCTGGACGACTGATATGGCCGACAACAACACGCCCGACAGCGGGCACGTCGAGAGCCTGGACGAACTCGCCAACCAGGCGCGCACCATCGACATGCCGGCAGCTGCTCCCGCCGTACAGGCGGCACAGGCAGCAGCTGCGCAGGCCGCGCACGCGACGATGGAACAGGACTGGGTGGACACCTTCAAGATGCTGCGCGGCATGGGCATGGTCGCCCTGCAGCGCGTGCGCGGCATCCCGCCCGAGACCGTGAAAGAGATCTGGAGCGACGCCGCCCTGGAGCAGATCGCCGCCCCGGCTGCGGAGATCTGTCGCCGCCACGGGCTGAGCATCGGCGACATGATGGACCGGTGGGGCCCGTACATCGGCCTGACCATGGCGCTCGGCGTGCCGGGCTTCGCCACGTACGAGCTGCTCCACGCGCCCGCCGCGCCCAAGGCCGATGGACAACAGCAACCGTCCTGACGTCCGGGCCTACATCGGCTCGACAGGCAGCGGCAAGGGCGTGAGCATCCGCGACCACCTCAAGGCCGTGAAGGCCAAGCGGCTGCTGGTGTGGGACCCGCTGGACGAGTACGGCGCGTTCTGCAAGCTGAAGACGCGCGACCTGGCCGCCGTGGCGCAGGCGATGAAGGCGCCCGCGTTCACGATCTCGTACTTCCCCGGCCCCAACGCGAAGCTGTACGAGGAGCGCTTCGACATGTTCTGCCGCCTGGCCTTCGCGGCTGGCGACCTGCACATGCTGGTCGAGGAGCTGTCGAACGTCACCAGCCCGAGCTACGCGCCGGCCAGCTGGCAGCGCTGCACCACGCAGGGCCGCCACCGGCGGCTGCGCATCATCGCCGCGAGCCAGCGCCCCGCGCAGGTCGACAAAGATTTCTTCGGCAACTGCACCTACATCCGGTGCTTCGCGCTGCGCTACCCGGCCGACCGCAAGGCCATGGCCGGCGGCATGAATGTCCCGCTGGCCCAGCTCGATGAGCTGCGAACCATCGAGGGCGACACGCACGTCGAAATCAACTGGCTGGAAGCCGACTTTCGTAGCGGCAAAACCACGCCTGGCACCAAGAAATTGCCGGTGAAGCGATGAGCCTACGTAGGGCCTACGTAACGGGCTTCGGGCCTATGCATGTACGGCGCGGTGGGCTTCACTGGCGGCGTTTCTCCTCCAACCATCTCCGAAAGGAAACGCCATGTCCGCTGTTGCTGCCAACCCCGTGAAGACCATCCAGAAGTACGTCGTGCTCACCGCCGCCGTGCTCGGCACGATCTACGTCGCCCGCCGCGTGCCGGTGGTGAAAGACCTGGTCGCCAAGGCTCTGGCCGGCTGATCCGCGCCCCTCCACCTTCCCGCAACTTCCGAGGAAATCACATGTTCAATCAACGCCTGCCCGACTTCCAGCCGGTTGTTGCGGGCAACACGGCCACCGTCAAGGTGCCGCGCTACGCGCTCACGCTCAACCGGGTGCTGCTGCGCCTCGGCGGCACCACCTTCACCAAGGCCCACATCACCAAGATCGAGGTCAAGATCGGCTCGCGCCCTGTGTGGGTCTGCGACGCCGTGGGCGCGCTCGCGGGCGGCACGATCCTGGACATGGTGAACAAGTACAAGGGCATCTTCGACCAGGCCACCAACCTCACGATCGATCTGACCGAGCGCGACTTCATGACGATTGCCGCGCGCGAAGTCGGCGGCATCGACATGAGCAAGCTGAGCGACGATATCTACATCAACATCACCATCGGCGCGGCCACCGCCCCGACGATGTACGGCACGATGTTCCTCACGCCGCCCCAAGGCCGCGACATCGAGGAATCGCAGCTCATCCAGAAGCTGGTGCCGGTCAACTACAGCTACGCCACCGGCGGCCGCTTCACCATCCCCTTCGAGCCCAAGGGCGCCCTGATCAAGCGGATGTATGCCACCTTCACGGGCACCAACGGCACGGCCACCACCGAGCAGAACATCGCGAAGATCGAGGTGAAGAAGAACGGCTACATCCTGCACGAGCTGGTGTCCACCGACAACAAGTTCACCCAGCAGGAATACCGCAAGGTGCCGCAGTCGGGCATGCACGTCGTGGACTTCTGCTTCGACAACAACCTGTCGGGTGCGGTGGTGACGGCCGACGCGGCCTCGCTGGAATTCGCGCTGACGCTGACGGCCGCCGATTCGGGCGTGGTGCTGTTCGAGGTGCTGGACGCGCCCTACAACCTGTAAGCCCTCGGGCTTGGGAAAGGGGCACGCATGTCCACCTACACCTTCGACGACGGCTCGACGATCACCATGGCCGACAACGGCTCGGTGTCGTCCACGCCGGCGCCCACGGGCTATCTGGCGTCGGACTACTGGCAGAACTTCCAGCCGTCCAACGTCAGCAGCGGCGCGTCCAGCTGGATGGACGTGCTCAAGTTCGGCATCGGCCGCGTCGCGGACTACAAGACCGCCTCCATGGCCGCGCAGAACACGCCGGCCACCTACGTGCCCATCGCCGTGCCTCAGCAAGGCGTCGGCATCAGCGGCAACACCATACTCCTGCTGGGCGGTGCCGCGCTGATCTTCGTGCTCATGTCGAGCATGGGCAAGAAGGGCTGACCGTGGCCGATCCGATCAGCTGGATCAACGCCGGCAGCAGCCTGCTGAACGCCCTCAACGGCGGCGGCGCTGCGCCGGCGGGCCCGGCTATCTCGGGCGCACCCACGATGCTCAACAACGACCTCGATTTCTCGGGGTTCACAGTGGCGACCGGGCAGGGCAAGGCCGACGGCGCCAAGATCAACAAGACCAGCAGCGACAGCCTCTCGCAGCCTGGCACCAATGCCGGTGCCAGCGCGAGCGGCGGGCTGCTGTCCAACATCTCGCCCGGCCTGGTGCTGGGCCTCGCTGCGGCGGCGGGCCTGCTGTGGAATCAGTTCAATGGCGAGTCGTGAACATCACGCGCCGCGAGGCGCGCGCGCAGCTCGGGGCGCAGTCGTTCTCGCTGGTCGATGCGCAGGGCGCCATGGCGTCGCTCGACGCGTGCCTGCTGTCGGCCAAGTGCTTCCGGCTGGAGTCAGCGGCGGGCGACATCGTGTTCGCGCTGGAGTTCTCGCAGGGCGAAGCCTGGGTGACGGTGGCCGCTGGGCCGACCGCGTGCCCCATGTCGCCAGCGCTCGACGCGGCTCTGGTCGCGCTCGCGCGCATGCACTCCTGCACGTCACTGGGCTTCCAGACCGCCAGGCGCGGCCTGGTGCGCGTCGCTGGCCGGCTCGGCTGGCGCATCACGTGCCCGCTGCCCAACGGCTGGCAGATGGAAAGGGCGGTCGATGAACCTGCTACGTGAAAAACAACGCCTGCTGCCGCTGTCGGGCCCGTGCCTGGGCTCGAAGTCGAGCACCGCGAGCACCACCAGCTCTTCGAGCGTGGTCAATGCCAGCGATGAGCGCGTGGTGGCCGACAACGGCGCCGTCGTGATCGGCGATGGCGGATCTGCGCAGTTCTCGGTCACCGACCTGGACAGCGTGCAGAAGGCCGCCGAGGTGGCGCAGGCCGCCGTGCTGGGCGCCACGCAGCTGGCGACCGAGGCCAGCGCCAACGTGGGCAAGGCCTTCACCCAGCTCAAGGACGCCTACGCCGAGGCCAATCAGAACGCGCAGTCGGTCGCCAGCGGCAACAAGACCATCGCGGTGGTGGGCCTCATCGGCATCGCTGTATTCGCGCTGCCGTACCTGCAACAGATGGGACGCAAACGATGAACAGCCATCGATTCAACATCGCCGCCGCCGGCGGCTCGGCCACCTTCGACAACCTGGTGCAGTTCATCCGGTACGAAGAGGGCAGCGCCGCCGGCAACGTCACGCCATGGGTGCGACTCAAGACGGTGTCCGGCAACTCCATCGATTTCCTCATGAAGCCGGGGCGCTGGACGCGCCTGCCCGAGCCCGTGCGTGGCCTGGTCATCATCAACGCCAGCGGCGCGCCTGACCTGGTCGCGGACATGTCGCTGGGCTTCGGTATGGCTGGCGACGACGCCCAGCTGGGCACGTTCGACCTGTCGAGCACCACGCTGGCTGCACTGGAGTCCACTGACCTCAACGACGCGACGCAGAACGTGCTGCGTCAGCCGCTGCTCGCCGGTGCCAACTGGAACAGCGGCGCGACGATGGCGGCAAACACGCCGCTCACCATCTTTGCCGCAGCGGCGAACACCAACGGCGCCATCGTTTGGACAGCCGAGGCGCAGGATTACGCCGCGTCCGCTCTGGTGCAGTCGTTTGTGGCAAAGGCTACCGCGCCGACTGGCGTGCTGGACGGCGAGGTGGTCGAGCTCTCGCACCTGTCGGGCATCAGCAGCACCAGCTTCCTGAGTGCCTGCCGTCTGGGTCAGCCCCAGCGCATCGCGCCGGGTGTTGGGCTGCATTTCATCTCCAGCGTGGCCGGAAGCGCAGGGCAGGCGCGCTCCTGCCGCTACACCCTCCTGCCATGAACCGCGTCGCCGTCGCCCTCGCTGCCTTCGTCGCGCTCGCGGCCGGCCTGTTCATGCGCCGGGCCGAGGCGTCGGCGGCTTCGAGCTCGACGCCCTGGCCGTCCATCGACATGACGCTGTTGCCGCCCGAGCGCGCCGCTGGCGATGCAGGGCAGGGCGGTTTCCTCTCCCAAGCCCTTGGAGCCATGATGCCCCTACCCGAGCCCAATGCCGTCCAGGCCGAGCGCAACATCGCCGCGTTCCTGGTCATGATCCGCGCCGCCGAGGGCACCGCCAAGGACGGCGGCTATGGCGCGCTGTTCGGCTGGCCCATGGCCGGCCGCCAGTTCGACCCGCTGACCGTGGATGGCCACCCGCGCCAGTTCTTCGACTACACCGACAAGGCGGGCAAGAAGATCCGCACCAGCGCGGCGGGCGCGTACCAGATCACCTGGACGACGTGGGCAGGCTACCTGGTGGCCTTCAAGGCGTGGGCCGCCGTCAACGGCCGCGTGTCGTCGGGCTTCCTGCCGGCCACGCAGGACAGCTTCGCCGTGTTCCTGCTGTCGATCGATGGCGCGCTGGACCACGTGAGGGCAGGGCGCCTGCCCGAAGCGCTCGCCATCGCGCGCCGCCGCTGGGCCTCGCTGCCTGGCGCCGGCTACAACCAGCCCGAGCGCTCCGAATCCTTCGTGATCGCCGCGTACAAGAACGCCGGGGGCGCCGTCGCATGAACACCGACACCGTCAAGGCCGTGGCCCTGGTGGGGGCCATCGCGGGCGTCGGGTATCTCGCCTGGCGCACGTACCAGCAGGGCAACAACGCCGTGGCGGCGGTGCGCCAGTCCATCGACGAGACCACCAGCAGCGTGTCGAGCTGGTGGAACAACAACGTCGCCCATCCGTTCAGCGGCGTGGTGGCGCCCAAGTCCACCAAGGAAGCGCTCTACAGCGACGCTGGCTACGCGGGCCTCGATGCCGCGACAGGTGTGCCGGTGCTGCAGGGCGAGTGGTACAGCGACGCCGAGGCGCGCCGCTACGACTACCAGCAGCGCGCGGCCGGTGCAACGCCGGCGGCCACCAGCATCAACGGCGCCGCGTTCGGCATCTACCCGCGCGCGCTGTCCGCGCCGCAGATGCAGACGCCCACGCAGGCCATGGTGCGCGCCGTCGACGTCAACGTGCCCTGGTACTGACATGGCCGCGCCCGCTGTCCTCGCGCTGTTGCCGTTCGCCGAGCGCCTCCTGGAGAAGTTCATCCCGGACCCGCAGGCGAAGGCCACGGCCGCGCTCGAGCTTGCGCGCATGGAGCAGGCCGGCGAGCTGGCCCGCCTGGCGGCCGAAACCGACCTCGCCAAGGGGCAGCTCGCCATCAACGCCGCCGAGGCCGCGCACGCGTCCGTGTGGGTCGCCGGCTGGCGTCCGGCCATCGGCTGGGTGTGCGCCGTGTCCCTGGCCTTCAAGTTCGTGGGCGGGCCCAGCGTGCAGCTTCTGGCCAGGCTCGCCGGCCACGACGTGGCGCTGCCCGACATCGACGCCTCCGAGCTGTGGCCGGTGCTGCTCGCCATGCTGGGCGTGGGCGGGCTCGCCATTGCTGATCGGAAGACCAAGACATGATGGAAAAAGTCGCCACCGCCCTGGTGTCCGCGCTGTGCGGCGCGGTGCTCACCTACGGCGTCAAGGCCATTGCCATCGAGGGGCGCATGGACGCCATCGAACGCAGTCTGCAGCGCATCGAAACGCGCCTGCTGGGGCCGGTCAAATGAGGCCGCGCTGGATGCCCACCGTGCCCGAGGTGGCACGCGAAGCCCTGATCGTCGTTGGCGGCGCCGTTCTCGCGGCGGCCGTCATCGCCATGGTGCCGGGCGTGCGCGCTTGGATCAACAAGCAGTGGGGCGACACCCCGCGGCCGTTCTGACCGGCGCCGCGCATCGCCGCGGCTGTCCGGTGCTCGTTAAAAACTGACCCGCCGACGTCCACCACGCCAGCCCGTGCGCACGCGCCCGGGCGGCTGGTGGAACATCGGTTCATTGGCCGCGCGGCGCACGGGCGCCTCGAAGGCCAGGCACGCCTCCAGCTGGCGTATCTTGCCCAGCAGGTACTGGTGGCTCCAATGGGCCTCCGAACACGCGTCCGAGAATCCCCACTTGGTCAGCCAGTACAGCGCCTGGAGTGCGGCCAGCGGTGGCCGGCCGTCCTCGCGCAGCCAGCGGCGCATCGTCGCCTCGCTCACGTCGATCAATTTGCACGCGCGGGTCAGACCGCCCACGTCGTCCACGAACAGGCGTAGCTCCGCCGGGCCGCCCACCTTGGGCGGCTTCAATGTCCAGTTCATTTGTTCTCCCTCTACGCTGGGGAGACTACGGCGCCGAGCGTGAACGCATCGAGCCAAGAAGAGGCCGGTTTCCGGCGCAGCTTCCAGCGCAGCGACCGCGTCGTCGCCGCGAAAATCGCGCGCATGAGGCGGGCGATTGATTTGACATAATATACATCGTATCAATCACCAGCCTGACCTGGAGCGGGGCTGTTTGGCCCGGATGGCCTTGGCAATCAGCTCCGCCGCATCCGTGCGGTTGGCGCGCCGGGCGAAGTCCAAGGCCGTCAGATTCTGCTGGTTCTTCATCAGCGCATCGGCGCCTTCATCCAGCAGCAGCTTCACGGCGTCAATCGATCCGTACTGTGCGGCCATCATGAGCGGCGTCGTGCCATTCGGCGACTCGGCATCGATGAATGCATGAGCTTCCAGCAGTCGCTTCATGATGGACAGGTGCCCATTGGTGGCCGCGTAATGCAAGGCTGCCCAGCCCGGTTTGTTGACGTAGGCGCCGCGCATGATCAGCGCGGCTACCAAGTCTTCATAACCCCGTAGCGATGCCAGCATGAGCGCGCTTTCGCCGGCGCTGTTGAGGATGTTCAGGTCGGTCTGGGGCCAGGCGATCAACGCCTTGGCGGCTTCCGGAGATGGCACGCCGACAGCAATCAGCAGTCCCTTCTGGCTTTGCGGATCGGGAGTGTTGGGGTCGAAACCGCGCCGCAGCAGATCCTGGATGACATCTGCACGGTCCCGGCGGATGGCGGCGAAAAAGTCCTCGTACGAGCCGGCTTGTGCCGCAGAAAATCCTTGTAGAACAAGGATCATCAGAAGAACCTTCAAGCAATTTCTCATGAATGACATCGTCATGGTGATGCAGAACGATAACTCGTTGTGAATCAATAGGGATTTCGAAATACTTCAAGTAATTTCGAGGTTGCGAACTTTACGGAACAGGCGATCAAAATTCGCACTCGTCACCTCGCCGATGGCTTCGGGCGCCATCTGTCGCAACTCGCCGATCTGCCGGGCGACGTGCGGCACGTACGACGGGTTGTTGGTCTTGCCGCGGTACGGGACAGGCGCCAGGTAGGGGCTGTCGGTCTCGATCAGCATGCGGTCCAGCGGCACAAAGCGCGCCACTTCGCGCAGTTCCTGCGCGGTCTTGAACGTCAGGATGCCCGAAAACGAGATGTAGAACCCCTTGTCCAGCGCCGCGCGGGCGACCTCGGCCGTCTCGGTAAAGCAGTGGAAGACGCCGCCGGCCGCCCCGCTCCCGCCGTCCTCGCCCTCTTCCCCCAGGATGGCCAGGGTGTCGTCCGACGCGGATCGGGTGTGGATCACCAGCGGCAGGCGCGTCTCGCGGGCGGCGCGGATGTGGGTGCGGAAGCGTTCCCGCTGCCATTCCATGTCGGCGATGCCGCGCCCGCCCTTGCGTTCGTCCATCTGGTAATAGTCGAGGCCGGTCTCGCCGATGGCCACCACACGCGGCAGTGCCGCGCGCGCCGTCAGGTCGGCCTGGCTGGGCTCGGTGACGCCCTCGTTGTCGGGGTGCACGCCCACCGAACACCAGAAGTTGTCGTGCGCCTGGGCCAGCGCATGCACGGCAGGAAATTCCTCCATCGTGGTGCAGATGCAGAGCGCGCGCGTGACCTGCGCGGCGGACATGGCCTCGCGGATGGCGGGCAGCTGGCTCGCGAGATCGGGGAACGTGAGATGGCAGTGGGAGTCGGTATACATCGCCAACGGATTGGACCACCGCGGCGGGCGCGATGCAGCAGCTAGTGGAAACAACCGTGCACGACGGTCGCACGCGCGGCCGCCGGCGGCTGCGCCGGTCAGATCGTCTGGGTGGGCCGGTCGGACGCGAGGGCGCCGCCCAGCACCTCTTCGATGCGCAGCTTGAGCTGGCGCGACTTCTCGTCCTGCGGGAACCGGATGCCGACGCCCTGCGTGCGCGAGCCCGATGCGCGGGCCGGCGTGATCCAGGCCACCTTGCCGGCCACCGGATAGCGCTGGGCGTCGTCGGGCAGCGAAAGCAGCACGTAGACGTCGTCGCCCAGACGGTATTCGCGCGTGGTCGGAATGAAGATGCCGCCCTCGGCGAACAGCGGAATGTAGGCGGCGTACAGCGCGGCCTTTTCCTTGATGGCCAGCTGGATGACGCTGGGCCGGGGCGTGTTGGGAACAGTGCTCATGGGACTGCGCGCGAGTTTAGGACTTTTCGCGCTTCGCTCACAAGCGATTCGAGCATGAGTCCGGCATTGAAGGGATGCTCCGACGTGCGCCCCGCCTGGGCAAGCGACTTCGACCACACCCCAAGAGCCCGACGCGAGGGCGGCCGGGGCAGGTCGGCCGCGTCGAAAAACCGAGGTCCGGCCCCCGCCTCCACGGCCATCAGGTCGTGGCAGAGTTTGTGCAGCGTCTCAACCGCGTCGGAAGGTGCCTGATCCGACAGCGCCGAGACGTCACCACGCGTCATGGCGCGCGGCAGCAGCGACCACGTCTTCGCGCGCCGCCCGGCATTCCAGTCGCGCAGGGCATCGGCGGGGCGGCCACCGGCGGCGCGCAGCAGCACGGGCGCATCGGCCTCGGCTACGCCCTGCGCGTGCAGCCAGGCCAAGGCCTCGTCCTGCGCCGGCCAGGTCATGGCATGGCCCAGGCAGCGGCTGCGGATCGTGGGCAGCAGCAGGTGAGCGGCCTCGCTGGCCAGCACGAACCGCACATCGCCCGGCGGCTCCTCCAGCGTCTTGAGCAAGGCGTTGGCCGAGATCGCGTTCATGCGCTCGGCCGGGAATACCAGCACCGCCTTGCCGCGACCGCGCGCGCTGGTTCGTTGCGAGAACTCGACGGCATCGCGCAGGGCTTCGACCCGGATCTCCTTGCTGGGCTTGCGCTTCTTGTCGTCGATTTCCTGCTGGGCTTTTTCGGACAGCGGCCAGCCGGTTTCCATCATCTGCGTTTCGGGCATGAGCACCGCCAGGTCGGCATGCGTGCGCACGTCGATGGCATGGCAGCTGCCGCACTGGCCGCAGGCGCCCTGCCCCGTGGGCGCCTCGCACAGCCAGGCGCGCGCCAGCGACAGCGCGAGGTCGTACTGGCCCAGACCCGAGGCGCCCTGCAGCAGCCAGGCATGGCCGCGCTGGGCCAGCAGCCGGTCGCGCTGCACGGCGAGCCAGGGGGCGAGGGGCGCGGTTTCGTTGCTCACTCAGCCTCCTGGCCTTGCGGCCACCATGATCGCCAGCCAGCCGCGCCGCACCAGCGCACCCGTCAACTGTTGCCAGACTTCGTGCCGCGTGCGGGCCGCGTCCACGCGCACGAAGCGCCCGGGTTCGGCGGCTGCGCGGTCGGCGTAGCCCCGGGCCACGCGGCGGAAAAATTCGACCGGCTGCGACTCGAACTTGTCGGGCACGCGCGCGCCGGCCAGGCGCTCGGCGGCCGTCTCGGCCGGCAGGTCGAACCAGATCGTGGCGTCGGGCTGGCGCAGCGTGCCGCCCTCGCGGCCTTGAACCCATTGCTCCAGCACGGCGAGCGTGCCCGGATCGAAGCCGCGTCCGGCACCCTGGTAGGCGAACGTCGCGTCGGTGAAGCGGTCGCACAGCACCACGTCGCCACGGGCCAGCGCGGGCTCGATCACCTGCGCGAGATGGTCGCGCCGCGCCGCGAAGACCAGCAGGGCCTCGGTCAGCGGATCCATCGGCGCGCTCAGCACCAGCGTGCGCAACTGCTCGGCCAGCGGCGTTCCGCCGGGCTCGCGCGTGAGCGTGACCTGCCGGCCCTGCGCGCGGAAAGCATCGGCCAGGCCGGCGATGTGGGTGGATTTGCCCGCGCCGTCGATGCCCTCGAAGCTGATGAACAGGCCCGGTCGGGCGGCGGTGGCCGAGGTGTCGGTCATGGCGTCAGCGCCCTCCCCGCTGGTAGCGGTTGACGGCGCGGTTGTGCTCGTCGAGCGACGGGCTGAAGTGCGACGTTCCGTCGCCGCGCGAGACGAAATACAGCGCGCGCGTCTCGGCCGGCTGCACCGCAGCCAGCAGGGCGTTGCGGCCGGGCAAGGCGATGGGCGTGGGCGGCAGGCCGGCGCGCGTGTAGGTGTTCCAGGGCGTGTCGGTCTGCAGGTCGCGGCGGCGCAGGTTGCCGTCGAAGCTCTCGCCCATGCCGTAGATGACGGTGGGGTCGGTCTGCAGCAGCATGCCGATGCGCAGGCGGTTGATGAAGACGCCCGAGATCTCCGCGCGGTCGGACTCGCGGCCGGTTTCCTTCTCGACGATGCTGGCCAGGATCAACGCCTCGTCCGCGCTCTTGAGCGGCAGGCCGGCGGCGCGCTGCGCCCAGGCGGCCTCGAGCCGGCGGTCCATGGCATGCAGCGCGCGGCGCAGCACGGCCAGATCGCTGCTGCCCTTGGAGTAGGTGTAGGTATCGGGGAAGAAGCGTCCTTCGGCCGCCACGCCGGGCCGGCCCAGCGCGGCCATGACGGCCTCGTCGCTCATGGCGGCGGATTCGGGCCGCAGGCTGTCGGCGCGGGCCAGTGCCTGGCGGGCCTGCCGGAACGTCCAGCCTTCCACCAGCGTGACGGCGCGCAGGGCTTCCTCGCCCCGCACCAGCTTGGCCAGCAGCGTGCGTGGGGTGGTACCGGCCTCGATCTCGTAGCTGCCGGCCCGGATCTGCCGGTCTTGTCCCGACAGGCGGAACCACGCGTACATCAGGTCGGCATCGGTGCGCACGCCGGCCTGGCGCACCACGGCCTCGGCCACGCCGCGCGGCGTGGTGCCGGGTTCTATGGAGAGTTCGGCCGGCGTCTGCGTGAGCGCCAGCGGTTGATGAACCCACCACAGCGCGGCGGCCGTCGCGCCGATGGCCGCGAAGGCCGCGAGCAGGAAGGTGATCAGGAAGAAGCGGCGCACGGGTGTGGATAGGTGGGCGTGAACAGATGGGCGCTGCCCCCACGCCGCAGGATGACTTGGAGCGACGATGATAATTCAGGCATGTCGCACCCCCAGACCGCCTTCGCCCCCCTGCCCTCGGGTATTGCCGCCCTGCCCCACCTCGGCGTGATACGCGCGGCGGGCGAGGAGGCGGCGAAGTTCCTGCACGGCCAGCTCACGCAGGATTTCCTGCTGCTGGCCGACGGCCAGGCCCGCCTGGCGGCGCTGTGCACGGCCAAGGGCCGCATGCAGGCCAGCTTCGTCGGCATCAAGACGGCCTCCGACGAAGTGCTGCTGGTCACGCCGGCCGACCTGCTGGCCTCCACGCTCAAGCGGCTGTCGATGTTCGTGCTGCGGGCCAAGGTCAAGCTCACCGATGCCTCCGCCGACGTGCTGCTGCGTGGCCTGGCGGGCCCCCTGGCCGCAGGTGGTGGCGAGGCTGCCGCGCCCTGGCAGGTGCGCCAGGAAGGCGCGGCGCACATCGTCACGCTCTACCCGGCGGGCAGCCAGCCGCGCGCGCTATGGATCGCGCCAGCCGGCACGGCCTTGCCCGAAGGCCCTGAACTGCCGGCCGCGGCCTGGCGTCTCGGTGAAGTGCGCAGCGGCATCGCCGATATCACCCAGCCCATTGCGGAGGCCTTCGTGCCGCAGATGCTCAATTACGAATCGGTGGGTGGCGTGAATTTCAAGAAGGGCTGCTACCCCGGCCAGGAAGTGGTCGCGCGCAGCCAGTTCCGCGGCACGCTCAAGCGCCGGGGCTACTTGGTGAGGGCCCATGCCAGCGATGCGCCGCTGGCGGCCGGTCAGGAGGTCTTCGTGCCCGGCGACGAACAGCCCGTGGGCACCGTCGCGCAGGCCGCTCAGGCGCCGGAAGGGCACTGGGAAGCCATCGTGTCGATGCAGACCTCGGCCTCCGAAGCGCCGCAACTGCATGCCGGCTCGCCCGACGGCGCGCGCCTCGTGCTGCAGCCCCTGCCCTACGCGCTGCTCGAAGACATCTGAGCCGCCTCGCGGCGGCGGCTGCGGCCCACCGGCTCAGGGCAGCACGCGCACCATCTCGACGTGCGGGATGCCGACCTCGTCGAACGGCTCGCCGGCCATCGCATAGCCCAGCCGCAGGTAGAAGCCCTCGGCACTGCGCTGCGCGTGCAGCCGCACCTCGGCATCGCCCCGCACGGCCGCGGCCTGTTCCAGCGCCCGCAGCACCTGCGCGCCCACGCGCGAACCGCGCAGCACACGCGCCACGGCCATGCGGCCCACCTTGGCCGTGCCCGCCGCCGCCGGCAACAGGCGGCCGGTGGCCAGCGGCTGGCCCAGGCGGTTGTAGGCCACGGCGTGGACGGCGGTGGCATCGGCCTCGTCCCACTCCATCTCCATGGGAATGCCCTGTTCATGCACGAACACGGCGGTGCGGACCTGGCTGGCGTGGCCGCCCAGCGTGGCCCAGTCGCCGGTGCGGATGTCGACCATGCTCTCGCCGGCCTCGTAACCTTCCAGGATGGCCCGCAGTGCGGGCGGCACGGGGCGGGACGTCTGCGTGGCCGGGTCGGCGAACACGTAGACCAGCTCGCCGCTGATGAGCAGGGTGTCGCCGCGGAAGATCGCGCCGGTGAACGTCATGGACGAATTGCCGATGCGTGCACAGCGCAGGCCCACGTCCAGCATGTCGTCGTAGCGCGCCGAGGCGTGGTATTCGATCCCGGCCTTCTTCACGTAGAGGTCGCCGCCCAGGGCATGCATGGCCTCTTCGTACGGCAGCGCGAGCGCGCGCCAGTAGTCGGCGAAGGCGGTGTCCAGGTACATCAGATAGTGCCCGTTGAACACGATCTTCTGCATGTCCACCTCGGCCCAGCGCACGCGCAGACGGTGGAAGAAACGGAAATCGGAACGCTTCATGACGGGGATGTCTCCTTGAATGCCTGTATCAGTGCGAGGGCGGCGTCGGCGTGCGCCTGACGCGCCTCGGGAATGGCGCGGCCGAGCTTGATGAACTCGTGCGTCACGCCGCGATAGATTTCCAGTTCGACCGGCACGCGTGCCGCGCGCAGCCGGTCGGCGTAGGCCACGCCTTCGTCGACCAGCGGGTCGAGCTCGGCCAGCCCGAGCCACGCCGGCGCCACGCCTTCCAGGTCATCGGCGTTGAGCGGCGCGAACCACCAGTGTTCACGGTCGCCGCGATCGGGAATGTACTGGTCGAAGAACCACGCGATGCTGGCCGCGTCCAGCAGCAGCCCGTCGGCGAAGCGCGCATGCGACGGCGTGTCGGCATGCGCCGTGGTGCCGGGGTAGAACAGCAGCTGCAGCGCCAGCGGCAGCCCTTCGTCACGCGCCGTGATGGCGCAGACGGCCGCCAGCGTGCCGCCCGCGCTGTCGCCGCCCACGGCCAGCCGGGCCGTGTCGGCACCCAGCGTGGTGCCATGCGCAGCCAGCCAGCGCAGCGCGTCCTGTGCATCGTGCACGGCGGTGGGAAAGCGGTGCGCGGGCGCGAGCCGGTAATCGAGCGACACCACCATGCAGCCGGCCAGCCGGGCCAGCTCGCGGCACAGCACGTCGTGCGTTCGGATACTGCCGACGGTGAACCCGCCGCCGTGCAGATAGAGCAGCAGCGGCAGCGTCTGGCCCGTGGTGGGCGCGTAGAGACGGGCCGGCAGCGGCGCGCCATCGCGCGCAGGGATCGTGAAGTCGTCGATGCGTGCCAGCGGGGCGGCGGGCAGTTCGAGCACACCTGCGCCCTTCTCGTAGGCGGCGCGGGCGGCGTCGGGCGTGAGCGTGTGGAACGGTGGCCGGGCGGCGCGCGCCATGCGCTCCAGCACGCCGCGCATCGCGGGGGTGAGCAGGCTGGCAGGATCGGGTGCGGACATGCGGGAAGGATTGAGAGCTGTCGCGGGCGCGACGCCGGGCGAGGGTTTGCGTCGAGTGCGGCAGCGCGCGAGCGGCCTAGAGTATCCCAACATGGCCTTCATCAACTACGTCACGCAGATCCAGTTCGATTTCGGCGCCATCGCCCTGCTCGCGCGCGAATGCGAGCGCGTGGGCATCGGCCGGCCATTGATCGTGACCGATGCGGGCGTGCGTGCCGCAGGTGTTCTGCAGAAGGCGCTCGATGCGCTGGCCGGCTGGCCGGTGGCCGTATTCGACCAGACGCCCTCCAATCCCACAGAGGCCGCCGTGCGTGCCGCCACGCAGATCTACCGCGCGCAAGGTTGCGACGGCCTCGTGGCGGTGGGCGGCGGCTCGGCCATCGACTCCGCCAAGGGGGTGGCCATCGCCGCCACGCACGACGGGCCGCTGTCTCATTACGCCACCATCGAAGGCGGCTCGCCCCGCATCACCGAACGCGTGTCGCCGCTCATCGCCGTGCCCACCACCAGCGGCACGGGCAGCGAGGTGGCACGTGGGGCCCTCCTCATCGTGGATGACCAACGCAAGCTGGGATTCCATTCGTGGCACCTGGTGCCGCGCGCGGCCATCTGCGACCCCGAACTCACGCTCGGCCTGCCGCCGCGCCTGACTGCGGCCACGGGCATGGACGCCATCGCGCACTGCATGGAAACCTTCATGGCCAGCGCCTTCAACCCGCCTGCCGATGGCATCGCGCTCGACGGCCTGGCACGCGGCTGGAAGCACATCGAACGCGCGACGCTGCTGGGCAGCGACCGGGAGGCCCGCCGGCAGCTCATGAGCGCATCGATGCAGGGCGCGATGGCATTCCAGAAAGGTCTGGGCTGCGTGCATTCGCTCAGCCACAGCCTGGGCAGTGTCGATCCGCGGCTGCACCACGGCACGCTGAACGCGATATTGCTGCCCGCCGTCGTGTCGTTCAATGCAGGCGCCGAAAGCGTGCAGCGCGAACAGCGGCTCGAGCGCATGGCCCAGGCCATGGGACTGGCGTCGGCCGGCGACGTTGCGGAGGCCATCCGCGACATGAACGAGCGGCTGGGCCTGGCCAGCGGGCTGGCCGAGCTCGGCGTGCAGCCCGCGTCGTTCGGGCAGATCGTCGCTGGCGCGCTGGCCGACCACTGCCACGGCACCAACCCGCGGCTGGCCAGTGCCGACGATTACCTCGAGATGCTCGAGGCGTCGATGTAGCGCTTCAAGCGCCTCAGAGCGGCTCGATGCGCGCCAGATCGGGCCGCGCCAGCCATTCGCCCAACTCGTCGGCCAGCCGTTGCGACTCGGCCACGGCCGTGGACCACGCCGCCACGCGCGCCGCGAGGTCGGTGCCGTAGCGCATGAAGTCGGTGCGGTCGGGCAGCTTGCCGTTGGGCAGCGTACGCACCCAGTCGGGATCCGGCGCGATCACCACCAGGCTGTCCAGGAACGGCGTGGCGCGGTGGCGCCATTTGAGCCCCTTGTCCAGCCAGCCCGGCACCACGGCTTTCTGGAAGTGCGGATACAGCACCAGGCCCTGCTCGGCCTGCCATTGCAGGTGCAGGTGGTAGTCGGTGATCCCGCCGTCCCAGTAGGCACCCCGCGGCGCGCCGGGGATGTCGGCCACCGCACGCAGCACGAACGGTATGGAACAGCTGGCCTGCAGCGCCGGATTGAAGTTGGCGGCATCCAGCGCCACCTGGCGCGTGCGGTAGTCGCGCGTGGCGAACGGCAGCGCGGCCGGCGCACCGTCTGCGCCCGGGGCCGAGAACACCACGCGCTCCAGCCACGAACCCATCGCGCGGCGGTGAACGGTGTTGCTCACGAATGCACCCAGGTAACCCAGCGGCGTCGCCACCGCGTGTTCGCGCCCGAGCAGATGGCGCCCGCGCGACGTCATGATGTGCAGCCGCCAGCGCGGATGCCGCAGCACCTGGTCTATGCGGCCGCCGTAGAAGTCGAGCAGGCTCTGGCCGAACCGCTCGCTGACCTGCTGCGCGCTCGGGCGCTTGCGCCCCGGCTCGGGCTCGTAGTTCTGGTGGATGTAGTCGTGCGAGAGCCGCTCGAATGCGGCCACCGGGTCGTCCAGGCAAGCCGTGGCCATGCGCCAGGCGCCGATCGAGGCGCCCACCAGATGCACTTCGTGCGACGTGGAAGCGAGCCAGTCGCCGAACAGGAAACGGTCGAGCGGCCCCAGCACCAGCCCCTTGGGGCCACCCGCCGCGCCGGGGACGACCTTGACGTCTGCGGGCTGCAGGCCGCGTTGTTCGATGAGCCGGCGGGCTGCCGGCCCGGCATGGATGCGCAGGGCTTTCATGCGGGGGATTGTCGTCCGGGTGGCAACGCCCGGGCGTCGCGGGGGCGATCCGGGCAACGGCCGGTGGCCTCTCAGACGAAGCTGGCCATGTCGGCCTTGCCGCTCCAGTCGATCGGGCTCTGCTGCAGCACCATGTCGATATCGAGGCCCAGCGCCAGGCCCACCACGTCGGGGAAGGTGACTGCGAGTTCCTTGTCGGTGAGGTTGGCTTCCTTGGCGCGGGCACGCCAGGAAGCCAGGTGGATCACGCCCGCCAGCGGCTCGTACACCTCGTTCTCGAAGGGCGCGTATTGGTATTCCAGCGCGTCGACGATGGCCTGCGGAAACTGCCACTTGCGCGCGAACCCTGCACCCACCTGCGCGTAGCAGTAGCCGAACTTGCGACGCTCGGCACGGGCGCGCTTGAGGCCCAGAGGCGCGCCTTCGAGGTTGAGTTCGGCCATCTTCTCGGGCATGCCCAGGTGCATGACGAGCTCACCGACGCAGTGGATCAGGCCCGAGGTGAAAGCCGTGGCTTCGTTGAGGTCGACACGGCCGGCGATCGAGCGCGAGAGCTTGGCGGTGTTGAGGCTGTAACGCCAGAACTGCTGCAGGTTGACGCCCGGCACGACGGCGAACGTGCCCACCAGCGACACCGCGCTGACCAGCGAACGAACCTGCACCAATCCCAGGATGGCGACCGCCTCGTTGACTTCGCTGATGGAGCGCGACAGCTGGAAGAACGCCGAATTGGCGATCTGGAGGATGCGTGTCGTCAAGCCGGGGTCGGCGCTGATGAGTTTGCCGACCTTGCGGATGTCAGGCTCGGCCTGGTCCAGCTCAGTCAGCAGCAGCGCCACCACCTTGGGCATGCTCGGCACGGCCCCGTGAGAGGCCAGCAGTGCATTCAACTCCATGAATACCGGTCTCTAAATATGTATCAAATTGAGAATCGAACGATCATACGCTGGCGGACCGGGGCTTCCCTGTGCAGGAAACCCGGAAACGCGAGATGGCGCCCGGCTATCCCGCGAATTCCTCGGAGCCCGATTCGAAATCGAGGATCGCGTCGGGGTCCACTCCCAACGCCTCGCCGACCTCATCGGGATAGGTGGTGATGAGTTCCTTGCGATCAAGGGCCAGCTCGATGCCCCGGCCGCGCCAGGCGGCGATGTGGATCACGCCGGCGAGCGGCTCGTACACCTCGTTCTCGTACGGGCGCACGTGGTTGGCCACGCCGTTGACGATGCGCCAGGGAAATTTCCAGCGCTTGGCCAACTCGGCGCCCACGGTGGCGTACGAGTAGCCCAGGATCGCCTCCTGTGCCTCGGCACGCTTGAAGGCCAGCGGCTTGCAGATGGAATCCAGCCGGTCCATGGCGACCGTCATGCCTACGCGCATGGGCAGCTCGCCCACCGCATGGATCAGGCCGGAGGTGTAGGCCTCGCCGTCGTCCAGGTCGATCTCCAGCGCCAGCCGGCGCGCCAGCTCGGCCGTGTTGAGGCTGTAGTTCCACAACTGGTGCAACCGGTCGGGGCTGACGTTGGGAAAGCTGTCGTTGAGGACCATGCCGATGGCCAGCGAGCGCACCTTGCGCATGCCCATCTTGGCCAGCGCATCATTGATGCTGCCCACCGTGCGACCACGCCAGAAGTAGGCCGAGTTGGCCATCTTCAGCAGCTTGGCGGTGAGCGCCGGATCGGTGGCGATGCACGCGGCCACCGTGCCGGAATCGATATCGGGGTTGTCCAGCCCGGAGATGAGTTGGGCGGTGGCGGCCGGCGCCGACGGTAGTGCGCCGGGCTGGGCCAGAAGGGCTTCAAGTTGCAACGCGCGTCTCCCAAAGACCGCACACCATCGCCGGGCACGTCAGGTCAGAAACACTCAGAAACATGCCGGCATTATCGGGCCCGACCCGGCAAGCGGCGCGACCCATTCGAGAATTTCTTGATTTGAGTCGTCGCAGCTGCGGCGCTGTCGCGCCGCCACGACGCGCCGACGTTCCCGACTGCGGGTGAATCAGCGGCCGCCGCGCAACTTCGCGAACGCGGCTTCCATCGCGCTTTGGCCGGCAGGCGCGTTCTGCCGCGGCATTTGTCGGCCCCGCCCTGCCGCCTCGTAGCGGTTGTCGCGGGGCGCCCCGTCCCGGCCGCCGGCCGGCCGCGCAGCGGCGTCCAGCTTCATGGTGAGGCTGATGCGCTTGCGCACCGCATCCACCTCGAGCACCTTGACCTTGACGATGTCGCCCGTCTTGACCACTTCGCGGGCGTCGTTCACGAACTTGCTGGACAGCTGGCTCACGTGCACCAGCCCATCCTGATGCACGCCCAGGTCGACGAAGGCGCCGAACTGCGCCACGTTGCTGACCGTGCCCTCCAGCACCATGCCCTCCTTGAGGTCGGCGATGTCTTCCACGCCGTCGTTGAAGCGCGCCACCTTGAAGTCGGGGCGCGGGTCGCGTCCCGGCTTCTCCAGTTCGCCCAGAATGTCCTTGACGGTGATGACGCCGAAGGTTTCGTTGGCGAACAGCTCGGGCTTGAGCGTCTTGAGGATCTCCGCGCGGCCCATCAGCTCGGCCACCGGCCGGCCCGTCTGCGCCAGCATCTTCTCGACGACGGGATAGGTCTCGGGGTGCACGCCGGTCATGTCCAGAGGGTTGTCGCCTCCGCGGATGCGCAGGAAGCCCGCGCTCTGTTCGAAGGTCTTGGCGCCCAGGCCACTCACGTCCAGCAACTGCTGGCGGCTGCCGAAGGCGCCGTGGGATTCGCGCCAGCGCACGATGGCGCGCGCCACGCTGGCCGACAGGCCCGACACGCGCGAGAGCAGCGGCACGCTGGCGGTGTTGAGATCCACACCCACGGCGTTCACGCAGTCTTCGACCACGGTGTCGAGCGTGCGCGCCAGCTCGCCCTGGTTCACGTCGTGCTGGTACTGGCCCACGCCGATCGACTTCGGATCGATCTTCACCAGCTCGGCCAGCGGATCCTGCAGACGGCGCGCGATGCTGGCCGCGCCGCGCAGGCTCACGTCCACGTCGGGCATTTCCTGGCTGGCGTATTCGCTGGCGCTGTAGACCGAGGCGCCCGCCTCGCTCACCACCACCTTCTCGATCGGCGTGGCCGCGGCGCCGGCCGATGCCGCATGCTGGGCCAGCAGCTTGATCAGCTCGCCCGCGAGCTTGTCGGTCTCGCGGCTGGCCGTGCCGTTGCCGATGGCGATCAGGTTGACGTTGTGCTTCATGCACAGGCGCGCCAGCGTGGCCAGGGAGCCGTCCCAGTCGCGGCGCGGCTCGTGCGGGTAGACCGTATGCGTGTCGACCAGCTTGCCGGTGGCATCGACCACGGCCACCTTCACGCCGGTGCGGATGCCGGGATCGAGCCCCATCACCACGCGCGGCCCGGCCGGTGCGGCCAGCAGCAGGTCGCGCAGGTTGTCGCCGAACACCTTGATGGCCACCTTCTCGGCGTCCTCGCGCAGGCGCGAGAACAGATCGCGTTCGGTAGACAGGCTGAGCTTGACGCGCCACGTCCAGGCCACGCACTTGCGGATCAGGTCGTCGGCCGGGCGGCCGGCGTGGCTCCAGCCCAGGTGCAGGGCGATGCGGCCTTCGGCCACGCTGGGCTTGCCGGGCTCGGGCTCGACCGGCAGCACCAGCTTGGCTTCGAGGATTTCCTGCGCGCGGCCGCGGAACACGGCCAGCGCGCGGTGCGAGGGCACGCGGCCGATCGGCTCGTCGTAGTCGAAGTAGTCGCGGAACTTGGCGACGTCGGGATTGTTCTCGTCCTTGCCGTCCACCTTTTTGCTGCGCAGCAGGCCTTCGTTCCAGAGCCAGTCGCGCATGGCCTGCACCAGCGCAGCGTCTTCGGCCCAGCGCTCGGACAGCAGGTCGCGCACGCCGTCGAGCACGGCCGGCACGGTGGAGAAATCGACGCCGTCCTCAGCCGGCTTCGTGAACGCGGCAGCCTCGGCGGCCGGCTCCAGCGTCGGGTCGGCGAACAGCCTGTCGGCCAGCGGTTCAAGCCCCGCCTCCCGGGCGATCTGGCCCTTGGTACGGCGGCGCGGCTTATAGGGCAGGTAGATGTCTTCCAGCTCCTGCTTGGTCGGTGCGCCCATGACGGCGGCCGTCAGCTCGGGCGTGAGCTTGCCCTGCTCGTCGATGCTCTTGAGTACGGCCTCGCGGCGCTCTTCCAGTTCGCGCAGGTAGACCAGGCGCACTTCCAGCTCGCGCAGTTGCACGTCGTCGAGGCCGCCGGTGACTTCCTTGCGGTAGCGGGCGATGAAGGGGACGGTGGCGCCACCGTCGAGCAAGTCCACGGCCGAGCGGATCTGCGATTCGGCCACTTTGATCTCGGCAGCCAGTTGCCGGATGATTTTCTGCATGTCTCGGGGAGGTATCGAAGAGAGAAAACACGTCGGTGGAGGGCAGTGCCGCCACGAAAGAGAGCGCGAGTTTGCCATAGGGCCGGAGCGTCATCGCGCGCCGGTATGCAACGGATCGTGTGTCCTGGACGCGCGGCGGCGGCGCCTTGCCCCCCTATGATCGGTGCCGTCCAAGAACAAAAGCCGCTGCGCATAGAGGAAATCCATGGCCGTTGAAAACTCCGGCGAAATCGTCAAGGTCGTGGTGCTGCTCGCCGCCGGCGTCGTGGCGGTTCCCCTGTTCCGCCGGCTCGGCCTGGGCTCGGTGCTGGGCTACCTCGCGGCCGGGGTCGTGATCGGGCCCTTCGGGCTGGGTTTCTTCAGCGAGCCGCAGCACATCCTGCACGTGGCCGAACTGGGCGTGGTGATGTTCCTGTTCGTCATCGGTCTGGAGATGCAGCCCTCGCGCCTGTGGGCGCTGCGACGCGCGATCTTCGGGCTGGGGCTGGCACAGGTGGTGGCCTGCGGGGCGCTGCTCACCGGGCTGGGCATGCTGATCGGGCTGGCCGCGCCGGTGGCTTTCGTGCTGGCGATGGGCTTCGTGCTCACCTCCACCGCCACCGTCATCCAGTTGCTGGACGAGACGGGCACCACCTCCACGCGCCAGGGCCAGCAGATCGTCTCGATCCTGCTGCTCGAAGACCTGGCCATCGTGCCGCTCCTGGCCATGGTGGCAGCACTCTCGCCCGTGCCGGCCGACGGGCCGCAGGTGTCGCGCTGGGTCACGGTCGGCGTGGCGCTGGTGGCCATCCTGGGCCTGATCGCAGTGAGCCGCTGGGTGCTCAACCCGTTGTTTCGCATCCTGGCCAATTCCAAGGCGCGCGAAGTGATGACGGCGGCCGCCCTGCTGGTGGTGCTGGGCGCCGCACTGGCCATGGACTGGGGTGGCCTCTCGATGGCCATGGGCGCGTTCGCGGCCGGAGTGATGCTGTCCGAATCCACGTTCCGGCACCAGCTCGAAGCCGACATCGAGCCTTTCCGCGGCATCCTGCTGGGCCTGTTCTTCATGAGCGTGGGCATGTCGCTGGACCTGCGTCTGGTGCTGCAGGACTGGCTCGTGATCGCCGCCGGCGTGCTGGCCTACATGGCGCTCAAGGCCGCCGGCATCTACGTCGTAGCCCGCCTGGCCCGAGCCTCCCACACGGTGGCGCTGGAGCGCGCGGCGCTCATGGCGCAGGGGGGCGAATTCGCCTTCGTGCTGTTCTCGGCGGCCGCGGCAGGCGGCGTGATCGATGCCAACGCCAACGCGTCGTTCACCGCCATCGTGATCCTGTCGATGGCGCTCACGCCGCTGGTCGTGGTGCTGCTGCGGCGCGCGCTGCCGCACGACGCCCGCGCCAAGCCGCACGACATGGAAGGCGTCGACGTGGCCAAGGACCTCACCGGTGAGGTGCTGGTGATCGGCTTCGGCCGCTTCGGTCAGATCGCCAGCGGCCTGCTGCTGGCGCGCGGCATCGACACCGTGATCATCGAGGACGACACCGACATGATCCGCTCGGCCGCCAACTTCGGCTTCAAGCTCTACTACGGCGACGGCCGCCGCCCCGACGTGCTGCACGCCAGCGGCGCCCAGCATGCGCGCGCCATCCTGGTGTGCGTGGACAAGAAGGAAGACATCAACCACATCGTCGACCTGTGCAAGCGCGAGTTCCCGCTGACGCCGGTGCTCGCCCGCGCCTTCGACCGCCAGCACGCCAGCGAGCTCATCAAGCGCGGCGTGGCCTACCAGTTGCGCGAGACCTTCGAATCGGCCCTGCAGTTCGGCGCCGCCGCGCTGCACGAACTGGGGATAGCCGATGCCGAGATCGCCGAAGTGGCCAGGGACGTGCGTCGCCGCGATGCCGAGCGCCTGCAGATGGAACTGACCGGCCGCAAGGACGGCGCGCAGAACCTCCTGGCGGGCAACCGCTGGTCGCCAACGCCGCTCACCCGCCCGCAGAAGCCCGGCCGCGCCCTCAACGAAGAAGCCGCCCAGGCCATCGACGAGGACGACGGCGAGCCCGCCGAAAAGCCGGCCGCCACACCGGGCTGAACACACCGCCGGGCGGCTTGGCGCACTGGCGCCGGGGGACATTGCCGCTGCGTCGGGGGCGTGCGCCGACAATGGCCTCTCCTCCCGCCCGAAAGACAGGAATCCGCTGCCCATGCCTGACGCCGCCCTGCCCGCCCGCGTTCTGCTGGCCACCGACCTGAGCGCCCGCAGCGATCGCGCGCTCGATCGCGCCGTGCAACTGGCGCGTCAATGGCAGGCCGGCCTCGTGGCGCTGCATGTGCTGGAGGCCGCCCTGCCCGACCAGGTGCTGGCCTGGGTTGCGCGCGAGGGCCAGGACGATGCGGCCGTGGTGGCGCGGCGACAACTGCTGCAGGACATCGGGCCGCAATCGCTGGACCTGTCGGTGCAGGTGGCGCCGCCCGGCGACGTCGCCCGCATGGCGTGCGATGTTGCGCGCGGACAGGGCTGTGGCCTGCTGGTGGTCGGGGTGGCGCGCAACGAGGCGCTCGGCCGCTTCCTGCTGGGCTCGACCGCCGAGCGGCTGGCTCGCCTCTCATCCGAACCGATGCTGGTGGTCCGCGAACGCTGCCGAGCGCCCTATGGCCGCATCGTGGTTGCAACAGACTTCTCGCCAGCCTCGGCACACGCCGTGCGCACGGCCGCGCGGCTTTTTCCGGGACAGGAGTTGCTGCTGTTCCATGCCAGCGGAAATCCACTGCCATCCGACCGGCATGGCGATGACGCCAGCGCGCGTCAGTCGGCCGCCCATGAGGAAGCGCAGGAGGAATTCACGCGGTTCGTCGCGGGGCTCGGCCTGCCCGACCCGGTTCGTGTGGGCACGCGCGTGCAGCCCGGCTCGCTCGAGGGCGCCCTCACACGACACGTGCGTGAGAACGCGTCCGATCTCGTGGTGATCGGCAACCGGGGACGAGGCGGCCTGCTCGGTACCCTGCTGGGCAGCACGGCCGAGCGCATGCTCGACTGGCTGCCGTGCGACACGCTGCTGGTGCGCGCGCCTTAGCTGCTCAGAGATCCAGGCGGTAGTTGACGCGCGGAATGCGGGCCGCCCGTATCGGCGCCGGCTTCCAGCTGCCCTGGAACAGATGGCGGACGCGGATCTGGGATGCCAGCTCGGGCCGGCGGTGTTCGTCCAGCCAGGAGCCCCACACCAGGCGCGGCAGCACTGTCACGCGCCCCTGCGTCTGGCGATCGCTGAGGAACTCGTTGACGACCTGGGTGAAGAGGATCGGGCCTGTGAGCTCCAGTGTGAACCGCGGCTCGTGGCTGCAGTGCGCCAGCGTCTGCGCGGACTGGCCAGTCACCAGGAAATTGATCCGCTCGATCAGGGCGCCCAGCGCCGGATGGCGCGGCGGCGCGCAGAACGTCCACTGGAGGATCTGGTGGGGCGAGCAGTACTGCTGCACGTAGCGCTGCAGCCCTTCGCGGAAATCCGCAGGCGTCATCTCGATGCCCACGACAAATTGGTCCTGCGACAGGTCGACATAGTCGTGCAGTGCGGCCATGCACTCGGTGTCGACATCCGCATAGACGCCGCCCAGCGTGTAGACGGCGGCGTAGCGGAACAGGTCGGCCTTCTGCACCGGCAGGGGCAGCTTGTCGTACGTTGGCAGCAAGGCCGGGAGTTGCTGGCCGATGAAACGCCGGCAATCCGCGTCGTCGAAGAACAGGTACTCGTAGCCGGGATGGCGCTCGCGCCAGCCTTGCCTGAGCTCCTGCTGGATGGCCGGATCGCGGTGGGTCTGGATGATGCGGCGCGGGATGGGCATGGCCGCGCGAGCTTAGCGCAGGCCGCCCTGGCCGTCAGCCCTGCCGCAACGCCGCACGCAGTTGCTGACCCACCTCGGGCCGCGCGGCGAACGGGTCGGGCGGCTGCTGGCCGTCCACGATGGCCAGCATGCGTTCGCGCACGTTGCCCAGAGCCTGCGGGTGGCTGTAGATGTAGAAGCGCTGCTGCGCCACGGCGTCGAACACCAGCCGCGCGACGTCCGCCGCGCTCACGCGGCCGCTGGCCACGGCCTTGTCGGTCATCGCCTGGCTGACCTGCTGGCTGCGCGTGGGCGCGGCCGCCTCATCGTGGCGGTTTCGCTCGCTGCGGCTGATGCCGGTGGGCACGAAGTACGGACACAGCACGCTGGCGCCGACCTGATCGGTGACGAGTCGCAGGTCCTGATACAGCGTCTCGGTCAGGCTCACCACCGCGTGCTTGCTGACGTTGTAGACGCCCATGTTGGGTGGCGTCAGCAGACCCGCCATGCTGGCGGTATTGACGATGTGGCCGCGCCAGTCGGGATCTCGGGCGGCGGCGGCCAGCATCATCGGCGTGAACAGGCGCACGCCGTGGATGACGCCCCATACGTTCACGCCCAGCACCCATTCCCAGTCGCTGACGGTGTTCTCCCAGATCAGTCCGCCCGAGCCCACGCCGGCGTTGTTGAAGACCAGGTGCGGCGCGCCGAAGCGCGCCTGCACGTCGTGCGCGAGCTGCTCCATCTGCGCGCCGTCGGCCACGTCCACCCGCCGCGCCAGCACCTGGACACCGGTCCCGGCCAGTTCGGCCTCGGCGGCCGACAACGCGTCCTGCTGCACATCCACCAGCACGAGGTTCATCCCCCGCGCGGCGCCGATGCGCGCGCATTCGAGGCCGAAGCCCGATCCGGCGCCGGTGAGCACGGCGGTGCGGCCGTTGAAGTCCTGGATCACGGTTGTCTCCTCTCGTGGTGGTTCTGGTTCGCCCGGGAATCTCAGTCTGCGGCGCGCAAGACGTAGCCCAGCCGCGGAAAGTGCACGTGCACCGTGCCCGCGCGTTCGTCGGTTCGCCGCAACGTGTAGTGCATGCGCGTGGCGGCAACCAGCTCGCCTTCGGTCGGCTCGGGGCCGAAACTCTCGGCCGCCACGGTGACGCGGCTGCCCAGCGCGATGCCGTGATCGTCCTGGAACGGCGCCTCGGCCAGCGGCGCGGGCTCGGCGGCTGCGGCCTCGGCCAGTGCGTCGGCGGCACTGGCCTTCGCGGGCTGGCCGTGGCCGATGGCAGCCATGCGGTCCATCCAGTCGGTCACGGCCGGCGTGGCGTCGAACACGCGGGAGAGCGCGGGCACGCGGGTGCGCGTGAACCACAGCGGGTGATAGGCCGAGAAGTCGGCCACGCACGGTACGGCGCCCAGCAGGAAAGGCTGGTCGTCCAGCATGTCCGACAGGCGCCGCAGATAGCTGCGATAGGCCGACAGGCCATCGGCCGGGCGCAGCCGCACCATGCCCTGGCTCATGGCCTTGCGGTCGTCGCCGAAGGCGCGCATGGCCTCGGGCGGCGCGCCCGCGAACAGCTGGGCCGAGCCGGCCGGCCCCAGGCTGTAGGCCATGGCGGCCCAGAACAGGCTGCTGTCGGCCCATTGCGCCAGCGTACGCGCGAGGCCCTTGGACGGCTCGGGATACAGCGTGGGCTCGGGGGCAAGGTGCTCCAGCACGTCGAGGATGAGCGAGGTGTCGCAGTAGATGTCGGCGCCGATCTGCAGCACCGGTGTGCGGCGATAGCCGCCCGTGAGCGCCACCAGGTCGGGCTTGGGGCTGATCTGGGGGATGAACACCGAACGCCAGGCCTGCTGTTTGTAGCCCAGCACGAGGCGCACTTTTTCGGCGAACGGCGAGGCGGGATAGTGGTGCAGGATCAGTTGGGACATCGTGGAACTCCTGTCGTGTCAGCGCGGCATCGCGCGCCGGAGGATGGCGTCGAAATCTGTGTCGGCACCGAGCGTGCCGAAGGCGTGGCCCCAGCGCCCGCCCAGGCGCGAGGCGCAGAAGGCGTCGGTGACGGCGGCCGGCGCCGTCTGCGCCAGCAGTGCAGCCTGCAAGGCCAGGGCCACGTCCTGTGCCAGGCGGCGCGCATCGGCTTCTGTGGCCAGTTCTTCGGTGCGGGCGGGCAGGCTGTCCGCGACGCGGTCGAGCGCCACATGGGCGCCGCGCGCCGGCGCCAGCTCGTGCGCCAGGGCCGCCGCGCTGTCGCCGCGCCGCAGCGCCCGCAGCAGATCCAGCGCCATGATGTTGCCCGCGCCTTCCCAGATGGAGTTCAGCGGCATCTCGCGGTAGATGCGCGCCATGACGCCCTCGCCGCCCTCCTCCACGTAGCCGTTGCCGCCCAGGCATTCCATGGCTTCCTGAGCGAAGTGGCTGCCGCGCTTGCAGATCCAGAATTTGGCCACGGGCGTGAGCAGGCGCGCCATCAGTCGCTCGTGCGCATCCTGCGGCCGGTCGAATGCGCGGGCCAGCCGCAGCGCGAGCGCGGTGGCCGCCTCGGATTCGAGCGCCAGGTCGGCCAGCACATTCCTCATGAGCGGCTGCGCGATCAGTGGCTTGCCGAAGGCCTGGCGCTGGCGCGTGTGGTCGAGCGCCAGCGACAGCGCCTGGCGCATCAGGCCGGCGGTGCCCAGGGCGCAGTCGAGGCGCGTCATCGTGCCCATCTCCAGGATCTGCGACACGCCACGCCCCTCCTCGCCCACCAGCCACGCCGTGGCGCCGTGGAATTCGACCTCGGAACTCGCATTGGCCTTGTTGCCCAGCTTGTCCTTGAGGCGCTGGATCGCGATGGCGTTGACCGATCCGTCGGGCAGCACGCGCGGCAGGAACAGGCACGACAACCCGCTGGCCGTCTGCGCCAGGATCAGGAAGGCATCGCACATCGGGGCGGAGAAGAACCACTTGTGACCCGTGACGCGGAAGCGCCGGCCCCAGTCGTCCTCCGCCATGTCGGCGTCGGGCACGGCCTGGGTGGTGTTGGCCCGCACGTCCGATCCGCCCTGCTTCTCGGTCATGCCCATGCCCATGGTGACGCCGGCCTTGCCCGCCACGGGACCCATGGGCGGGTCATACACGCGGCTGGTCAGGCGTGGGCCCCAGTCGGCGTACAGCGCCGGGTTGCTGCGCAGCGCGGGCGTGGCCGCATAGGTCATCGAGATCGGACACAGCACCGACGGCTCCAGCCCGGTGAACAGGATGAAGCCCGCGGCGCGCAGCACGTGGGCACCCGCGCCGCCCGCCCATGGCGTGCCGTGCAGGCCAGCGGCCACGGCCGCCTCCATGAGCGCGTGGTAGCTGGGGTGGAACTCCACCTGGTCCACGCGCCGGCCGAAGCGGTCGTGGCTATGCAGTTCGGGCAGATGCGTATTGGCCAGCCGTGCGTGCGCCTGCATCGCCGCACTGCCGGCCAGCTCGCCCAGCGCCTGCAGCGGTGCCGTATCCAGGCCCGGCGCGTTGAAGGCCACCGCCGCCCGCAGCGCATGGTCGCCCGCGAAGGCGTCGTAGTCCGCCAGGGGCTCGGGCTGGTTGAACACCTCGTGCGTCGCGTTGTTCATGGGGCCGCGTCTCCGGAGGGGCGTCGCCGTTTTGGGCTCAGACCAGCTTGACCAGTTGCTTGCCGAAGTTGCGGCCCTTGAGCAGTCCGAGGAAGGCGGCAGGCGCGGCCTCCAGCCCCTGCGCCACGCTCTCGCGAGGTCGCAGCTTGCCGCTGCCCACCAGGCCGCCCAGCTCATTGAGCGCCTCGGGCCAGACCTCCATGTGCTCGCTGACGATGAAGCCTTCGACCTTGAGACGCTGCACCAGGATCAGTGCCGGGTTGGCCAGAGGCAATGGCTGCCCGTCGTAGCCGGCGATCATTCCGCAGACGGCGATGCGGCCGAAGGCGTTCATGCGCAGCAGCACGGCGTCGAGCACCATGCCGCCCACGTTCTCGAAGTAGCCGTCGATGCCGCTGGGGCAGGCGTCGCGCAGTGCACGGCTGAGGTCGCGGGCATCCTTGTGCGGCTTGTAGTCCACGCAGGCATCGAAGCCCAGTTCCTCCACCACGTAGCGGCATTTGTCGGTGCCGCCCGCGATGCCCACGACGCGGCAGCCGCGCGCCTTGGCCAGCGCACCGAAGGCACTGCCCACGGCGCCGGCGGCCGCGCTCACCACCACGGTGTCGCCCTTCTGCGGCGCGATGATCTTCACCAGGCCGTACCACGCTGTCACGCCCGGCATGCCGACGGCGCCGAGGTAGTGCGACAGCGGCACGTGCGTCGTGTCGACCTTGCGCAGCGCACCGGGCGCACTGCCGTCGACGACGGCGTACTGCTGCCAGCCGCCCATGCCGACCACCTTGTCCCCGGCGGCGAACTTGGGATGGCGGCTCTCGACCACCTCGCCCACCGTGCCGCCGATCATCACTTCGCCCAGCGGCTGGGGCTGCGCGTAGCTCTTGCTGTCGTTCATGCGGCCACGCATGTACGGATCGAGGCTGAGGTAGTGGTGGCGCACGAGCACCTGGCCGTCGGCCAGCGGCGGCGTGTCGGCGGTGACGAGGCGGAAGTTGGATTCGGTGGCTTCGCCCTGTGGGCGGTTGTCGAGCACGATCTGCTGGTTGGCGGGCATCTTGTCTGTCTCCTGATGAAATGAGGATTGCCCCTGGCCGCGCTAGCTCTGCGCCGCGGGCCGGGTCATGTAGCGGAAGGTGCCGGTCGCGTGGGCACACACCTGGCCCTGCGCATCCATCACCCGCCCTTCCACGAAGGCCATCTTGCGCGTGCGGTGCATCAGCCGGCCCTCGGCGCGCAGCGGCCCGGAGGCCGGCTGCATGAAGGAGGTCTTCATCTCGATGGTGACCACGCCCTGCGCCGGATCGAGGCTGCGGGCGGCGTGGGCCAGCGCGGTGTCGAGCACGGTCATCAGGGAGCCGCCGTGCGCCACGCCCATGAAGTTCAGGTGCTCGGGCCGGGGGGTCCAGGCGATCTCGGCCTCGCCATCGGCAAAGCGCACGAGTTCGAAACCGAGGTGGCGCACGAACGGAATCTCGAGGTCGAAGTCCATCCCGGCGCGCTCAGCTGATGACGGCACTCACACCGCCGTCCACCGCCAGCCACTGGCCGGTGATGTGCTTGCCGGCGTCGGACGCGTACAGCAGCGCCAGGCCCTTGAGATCGTCCTCGTCGCCCAGGCGGTTCAACGGTGCATGCGCGGCCATCTTCTCCTCACCCAGCGACTGGATCAGGCCGGCCGCCATTTTCGTCATGAAGAAGCCCGGGCAGATGGCATTGACGCGGATGCCATGGCGCCCCCATTCGGCCGCCAGCGCCCGGGTGAAGTTGATCACGGCCCCCTTGGAGGTGTTGTAGGCGATGGTCTTCATCTCGGGCGGATTGCCTGCCAGCCCCGCGATCGAGGCCACGTTGACGATGCTGCCTCTGCGGCGCGGGATCATCGAGGCGCGGGCGATCTGCTGCGACAGCACGAAGTACCCACGCACGTTGAGGTTCATCACCTTGTCCCAGGCCTCGATCGGGTGGTCTTCGGCCGGCGCCCCCCAACTGGCGCCAGCGTTGTTCACGAGGATGTCAACGGCCCCCACGCGCGCCAGCGTCTCGTCGGCCAGGCGGCGCGTATCGTCCTCGCGGCCGCAGTCGGCGGCGATCCACTGGGCGTCGATGCCGGCGCTCCGCAGGCCAGCGGCGGCCTCTTCCAGGTCGGCCGCCTTGCGTGAGCTGAGGACGACGCGCGCGCCTGCCTCACCCAGCGCCTGCGCGATCTGCAGGCCCAGGCCGCGCGAGCCGCCGGTGACGAGGGCCGTGCGGCCGGAGAGGTCGAAGAGCGCCTGTACGGACTTGGACATCGGTCGATCCTTGCATCGTTCGGGAAGCTGGGAGATTAACGCGTTCAGCCCCGACAGCCTGTCGTGCAGGTTACCGCGGCGGTTCGTCTCGAGTGAAGCGGCTTCGGTCGCCGCAGGCCTGGAAGTGCCAGCGTCGCACAAGATCGCTTCACCACTTTCATCAAAAGGAACTGTCAGCATGCAATCGATACCTGTCGGCCCCGCCTTCCATCGGCCTTCCGTGTCGCTTCACCGGCCACAGCTGGAGAACGACGCCGTCAGCGACGACGCGTTGTTCTCGCAGCAGACATCGTCTCCGCTGCAAACTGTCGTGTCAGGCGACGACCCCTGGCTCGACGCGCAGGAGAAGCGGCGCCAGACGATCCACCAGAACTACGTGCAGGCGCGGGCCGATCTGTTCGAGGCGCGCAACGCGCAGGGTGCGGGCCTGATGGGTGGCGGCAGTCGCCAGCGCAAGATGGAGGCAATGGTGGACTACCTCTATGACCAAGTCTATGCAGGCCGGGAGTCGCCCAAGGTGGATCCTCATGACTGGGCCCGGTTCATCGAAAAAAGGGCCGGGGAACTCGTCGCGCGCGGGCTCACTCCCGCGTCGATCCAGCAGGTCTGGGAAGCGCAGAGCTGGAAGGACTTCCTCACGCGGATGGTCCGCGGTGCCATCGGCAGTACGCCATTCGGCCTGGGCGG
This sequence comes from Burkholderiales bacterium, assembly GCA_017307855.1. Classification (GTDB taxonomy): domain Bacteria; phylum Pseudomonadota; class Gammaproteobacteria; order Burkholderiales; family Burkholderiaceae_C; genus JAGOCV01. Next base: position 143,133 of record JAFKGD010000001.1, read on the forward strand.
CTACGTCGCCGACGAGGTGGCGCCTTTCGCGCCGAAAGGGTTGAGCGAGCCTGGCGGTGGCCTCGGGCTGGGCGCTGTCGCCGGCGTGGCTCTGGGTGCGTTCGACCGCCTGGGGAACCTCGCCATGCCAGGCGGCGGGGATCACTACTGGAAGACGCCACCGAAGGAATTGCTCGATCCCACCGTACTGCCGCAGTTCGCCGGCACGGAATCCACCACGATGCAGAAGGTGGGCAACGCCGCCGTGAGCTTCTCGACCGGCTATACGCTGCGAAACCTGCTCATGCTGGCGATCACCGTCGCCGCCATGAAGCATGGCGTCTCCGCGGAAACGATCGGCGAAATCAAGAAGGCGGTGGAGGCGCTCGGCTCGCCGGCGATCGCCGGCCCCTTGCAGGGGCTGACCAGCGAAGTGCTTCGGAACCACCAGGCAGCCACTTCGGGCCTGCCCGAGTTCCTTGGCCGTAGCGATGCCGCCGACATGCTCGCCTCGTATCACCGCAACCCGGTGGATTTCCGCTCGCTCGAAGGTGCCGGCAACTCGCTGATCCTGGGCCTGAACCGCTGCGGCGAAATGGTCCAGGACATGTTCGACAGCCTTGACAGGAATCTCACGCCGCCGCGCTGGTACACGAACGCAGACGGCAGCCCTGGCGGCGCCGGCTGGTTGCCGCCCGGCGTGGCCAAGTTCGCGAATGTGGGTACCGTCTCCGAGATACTGCTGACGACAGCCTTGGGAACGACCGGCCCGCTGGCGGGAATCGTGGCCAAGCCGCTGATCGAAAAATTCGGCGATGTCGGCGCGAAGATCTATCAGGAGGCCTTCCAGACCACCATCAAGGCCATCCTGTACGCAGGCATCGGCCCCGCCATCGCGCCCGACATCCTTGAGGGCAAGCTCAAGGAGTCTCTCGCGAAACTGGAGGAGGAAAAGCGGCAACTCAGCGCCCAGCAACAGGAACAACTGGAGCGCGAGCGGCAGGCCAACTATTTCGTGGGTTGACGGCAGGCGTCTCGCTGCTGGCTCCGGCGCTTCTCCCTCAGGCGTCGGGGCCGCGCAATCGCGAGCGCACCCAGACCATGACGGCGCCAGCCAACGCCGCTGCCGGTCCAAGCGTGACGCACAGCCAGGGCCAGTCCGCCGCCGCGTCGTTGCGCCACCCGGCCAACCCGAGCACCAGTGTGAACAGGCCACCGTAGATCAGCACCCAGATCAGGGTGTCGAGTCGGGCCAAGGTCTTTTCGCTGGCCATCAGAACGCGTCCTCTGGCAGGTCGGCGCAGGTGGTGTCACGCGATTCCACCACCTGCAGCCAGGCGGCGGTCTTGGGGAGTTCGTAGCGGAAGAAGTACTGCATGGCGCCGAGTGTGCCAGCGGCGACCGGCGTGGCCGTTGCCCCGCCCAGCGCGGTGGCCGCCAGTGCCACGTCCAGCCAGATCCAGGCGATCACGGTGTGGCCGAAGGCCTGCATGTATGGCACGGCATTCGCCAGTGCCACAGCGGGCTCGGCGGTGGCCCACGCCGCCTTGGTGGCGCCGCCAAGGTGGGCGAGCGCCGCGCCCAATGCGTTGGCTTCGGCTGCGAAACGAGGCTGCTGGATGGCGCGCTCGATCGTGGCATTGATGCGCGCAGCCAGCAGCATCAGCCCGCGGCCGCCCTCCATCACCACCTTGCGCCCCAGCAGGTCGGCGGCCTGGATGCCGTGCGTGCCCTCGTGGATCATGTTCAGGCGGTTGTCGCGCCAGTACTGTTCCACCGGGAAATCGCGCGTGTAGCCGTAGCCGCCGTGGATCTGGATGGCCAGCGAATTGGCCTCCAGGCACCACTCGCTGGGCCAGCTCTTGGCGATGGGCGTGAGCACCTCCAGCAGCAGGCGCGCCTCGCCCGCCGCTTCGGGCGTGCCGGTGTGCTGCTCGTCCACAAGGCGCGCGCAGTACAGCTGCAGCGCCAGCGCACCCTCGCACCAGCTCTTCTGGGCCAGCAGCATGCGGCGCACATCGGCGTGCTCGATGATGCGCACCTGCGGCTGGCTCGCGTCCTTGCCGCCCCTGCCTGCAGCCGGCCGGCCCTGCGGCCGGTTCTTCGCGTAGTCCAGTGACGCCTCGTAGCCCGCCAGGCCCAGCATGGTGGCGGCCATGCCGATGGCGATGCGAGCCTCGTTCATCATGTGGAACATGCCCGCCAGACCCTGGCCCGGTTCGCCCACGCGATAGCCCACGGCGCCCGGGCGGCCACCGACGGGAAAGCGCCCTTCGCCGAAATTGAGCAACGTGTTGGTGGTCCCGCGCCAGCCCAGCTTGTGGTTGAGGCCCGCCAGGGCGACATCGTTGCGCTCACCGGTGAGCTGTCCGTCGGCATCGACCATCTGCTTGGGGACGACGAACAGCGAGATGCCTCGCGTGCCGGGCGGCAGGCGGCCATCGGCATCGGGGATCTTGGCCAGCACCAGATGCACGATGTTCTCGGTCATCTCGTGGTCGCCGCCCGAGATCCACATCTTGTGGCCCGTGAGCCGGTAGCGCGGGCCCAGCGGATCGTTTTCATGGCCAGCGCCGTCGGGCACGGCGCGCGTCGCGATGTCGCTGAGCGACGAGCCGGCCTGCGGCTCCGACAGGCACATCGTGCCCGTCCAGCGGCCATCGAATTCGGCCCGCGCGAATACCTCGCGCTGGCGCGGTGTGCCGTGCGCCATGAGCAGATTGGCGTTGCCCGTGGTCAGCAGGTTGGCCCCGATGCTGACCGACGCCCGGGCGAAGAAGGCATTGGCAGACGCCTCCACCGTGTACGGCAGCTGCATGCCGCCCATCCCGTAATCCTGCGCGGCCGAGAGCATGCCGGATTCGGCATAGGCGCGGCGCGCCTCGTGCGTGGCATCGGGCAGTACGACGCGCAGCACGCCGCCTTCAGCCACCGCGCGCGGCTCCTGGGTGTCGACCAGCCGGTTGAAGGGCGCGAACTTGTCGTGCGCGATCCGCTCGCAGGTGGCAAGCACGGCATCGAAGGTCTCGCGCGAGTGGTCGGCGAAGCGCTCGCGCTGGGCGAGCGTGGCCACCTGCAGCCAGTCGTGGAGCAGGAAATCGAGCGTGGAGCGAAGACTGCCCATGGTTCCCTCCGTCAGGCGCGCCGCGGCTCCGGCACCGCCGGACCGCGGGAACGCGTCACAGGACTTCGAAGATGCCCGCGGCGCCCATGCCGCCACCCACGCACATGGTCACTGCCACGCGCTTCGCGCCGCGGCGCCTGCCTTCGATGAGGGCGTGGCCGGTCAGACGCTGGCCAGAGACGCCGTAAGGATGGCCCAGCGCGATGGCACCGCCATTGACGTTGAGCCGGTCAGCCGGGATGCCCAGCCGGTCGCGGCAGTAGAGCACCTGCACCGCGAAGGCCTCGTTGAGTTCCCAGAGGTCGATGTCGGATACCTTCAGGCCCAGGCGGTCGAGCACCTTGGGTACGGCGAAAACCGGGCCGATGCCCATCTCGTCGGGCTCGCAGCCCGCCACGGCGAAGCCGAGGAAGCGGCCCAGGGGCTTCAGGCCATGCTTTTCGGCATAGGCCTCGCTCACCACGGCGCAAGCGCCGGCGCCGTCGGAGAACTGGCTGGCGTTGCCTGCGGTGATGGTGCCGCCCGGCACGGCCGTCTTGATGCCCGAGATGCCTTCCTTGGTGGTGCCCTCGCGCGTGCCCTCGTCACGGCTCACGGTCACCTCCTTCGTGATCAGCCCCAGTGTGGCATCGGCCACGCCGGCCTTCACGGTGATGGGGGCGATCTCGTCGTCGAACTTGCCGGCCGCCTGAGCCGCACAGGCCTTCTGCTGGCTGGCCGCGCCATACTCGTCCATCGCATCGCGCCCGATGCCGTAGCGCTTGGCCACGGTCTCGGCGGTCTGCAGCATGGGCCAGTAAATCTCGGGCTTGGATTTCTGCAGGTTCGGGTCTTCGAACATGTGCATGTTCATTTCCTGCTGCACGCACGAAATGCTCTCCACACCGCCGGCCACGTACACGTCGCCCTCGCCCGCGATGATGCGCTGGGCTGCCATGGCGATGGTCTGCAGGCCCGACGAGCAGAAGCGGTTGACAGTCACGCCGGACACGCTCATCGGCAGGCCGCCGGCGATGGCGCACTGGCGCGCGATGTTCCAGCCCGTGGCGCCCTCGGGGTTGGCGCACCCCATCAGCACGTCGTCCACGGCGGCCGGATCGAGGCCGGCGCGTTCGACCGCATGGCGCACCGCGTGGCCGCCCAGCGTGGCGCCGTGCGTCATGTTGAAGGCGCCCTTCCAGCTCTTGGTGAGCGGCGTGCGGGAGGTGGAGACGATGACGGCTCGGGTCATGGCGGGTTCCTTTCGTTGTCTCGGGAAATCGGAGGTTCGGGTTTGTCAGGGCGCCGGCGCCGCACCCAGGTGCGTGCCCAGCAGCCGGTGGTAGAAGCGGATCATCTCGGCGTAGTTGGCGATCGAGAGACGCTCGTTGGTGCCGTGGAAACGTCCCAGATCCTCGGGGCCGGTGCGCACGGGCGAGAAGCGGTAGATGTTGTCCGACACGATGGCGAAGTGCCGGGAATCCGTGGCCGCGATCATCAGCCCGGGCGCCACGATGGCCTCCGGGAACACTTCGCGGATCGTGCGGTTGATCGACTGGTAACCCCCGGCGGCCGTGGGCGACACGGGCGAAGGCTCGGCATTGCCCTTGTACTGGGTGACCTTGATCGCCTCGTTGGCCACGGTGTCGTGCACGTGGCGTTCCACGTTGGCCAGGCTGTCGCCCGGCAGCACGCGGAAGTTGACGGCAGCACTCGCGTGGCCCGGCAGCACGTTGTCCTTGTTGCCCGCGTTGACGATGGTCAGGGCCGTGGTGGTGCGCAGCATGGCGTTGGTGCTCGCGCTCTTCTCCAGCATGCGCTGCACCACCGGCCGCGTGAGCCAGAGGTTGGAGAGCATCACGCGATTGAGGGGGCTCATCTCGGGCGCCAGCGTCTCGAACATCTCCGCCGCCACGCCGCGGATGCCGGCGGGCAGCTGGTTGCCTTCCAGCCGAGTGAGCGCCGCGCTCATCATGCCGATGGCGGTCTCGCGCGGCGGCATCGACGAATGGCCCGGGTGCGTGTCCAGATCCAGGTAGAAGGTGCCATAGCCCTTCTCCGCCACGCCCACCAGCGCCGCCGGGCGCGACAGGCCAGCCAGGATGCCCTCCATGACCAGCAGCCCTTCATCGAGCACCCAGTCGAGCTGCACGCCGCGCGACTTGAGCAGTTCGGCGATTGGTCGGGCGCCGCGCAGGCCGCTCACTTCCTCGTCGTGGCCCATCACCAGATAGACGGTGCGGGGCGGCACATAGCCCTGGGCCAGCAGCATCTCGATCGCTTCGAGCTGGGCGAACAGGTTGCCCTTGTTGTCCCAGGCGCCCCGGCCCCAGACGAAGCCGTCCTTGATCTCGCCACCGAACGGCGCGGCTTGCCAGGCCGACTCGGTGCCGGGCGCGATCGGCACCACGTCCTGATGGGCCAGCAAGGCGACGGGCTTGGCCGCGGCGTCGCGCCCCTTCCAGGTGTAGAGCAGTCCGTGGCTGCCGACCACCTCGCGCTGCAGCTGCGCATGCACGCGCGGGAACTGCTGCGCCATGTAGGCATGCAGCTTGTCGAACTCCGCCAGGTTGGCCGAGGGATCGTCGGCCACCGAAATCGTCCGGAACGGGATGGCGCCTGCCAGACGGCGCGCCGCCGCTGCGCTGTCGATGGCGACGGCTGGCGCGGGTGCCACGTCGAGCTGGCGCGAGCCCGCGCGCAGCGTGCCGACGGCCAGTGCCGCCGCGAGCACCAGCACCACGGCCAGCAGCAGCAGGATCGATCGTTTGAAGAGCTTCATGAGCGTTCCCGGCAGGAGAAGCGGGCCGGCTGGCCCGCACCGCCCCGCCGGCTTCGGTCAGTTGAAGGTCTTGCCTTCGGCAACCAGCTTCCGGATGAGCGGCGCGGGCTCCCAGAACTTCGCGTCGTCGCGCGGGTTCTTCTGGAAGCGCTTCATGGCCTCGGCCACGTTGAACAGGCCGACCTGGTCGGCATAGTGCATGGGGCCGCCGCGCCACATCGGGAAGCCATAGCCGGTAAGGTAGACCATGTCGATATCGCTGGCGCGCTGGGCAATGCCCTCCTCCAGGATGTGCGCGGCTTCGTTGACCAGCGAATACACCAGCCGCTGCACGATCTCCTCGTCGGAAATCTTGCGTGGCGTGATGCCCTGCTCCTTGCGGTGCTGCTCGATCATGTCGGTGACCAGCTTGCTCGGGATGGCGTCGCGCTTGCCCGCCTGGTAGTCATACCAGCCCGCGCCGGTTTTCTGGCCGAAGCGGCCCAGCTCGCACAGCTTGTCGGCCGTGGCGCTGTATTTCAGCTCAGGCTGCTCGACGGCGCGGCGCTTGCGGATGGCCCAGCCGATGTCGTTGCCCGCCAGATCGCCCATACGGAACGGGCCCATCGCGAAGCCGAACTTTTCGATCGCACGGTCCACCTGCTGCGGCGTTGCGCCTTCGTCGAGCAAAAAGCCGGCCTGGCGGCTGTACTGTTCGATCATGCGGTTGCCGATGAAGCCGTCGGTCACGCCCGACACCACCGCCGTCTTGCGGATCTTCTTGGCCAGCGCCATCACCGTGGCGAGAACGTCCTTGGCCGTGGCCTTGCCGCGCACCACCTCCAGCAGCTTCATGACGTTGGCGGGGCTGAAGAAGTGCAGGCCCACCACGTCCTGCGGGCGCCTGGTGAACGAAGCGATCTTGTCCAGGTCGAGCGTGGAGGTGTTGGACGCGAGGATGGCGCCGGGCTTCATGGTCTTGTCGAGTTGCTCGAAGACCTTCTGCTTGACGCCCATTTCCTCGAACACAGCCTCGATGACCAGATCGGCGTCGCGGATCTCGTCGTACGACAGCGTCGTGGTGAGCAGCGCCATGCGCTGCTCGTACTTGTCCTGTTTGAGCTTGCCCTTCTTGACCTGGGCTTCGTAGTTCTTGCGGATGGTGGCGATGCCGCGATCCAGCGCCTCCTGCTTCATCTCCAGCATCTTCACCGGGATGCCGGCGTTGAGGAAGTTCATCGAGATGCCGCCGCCCATGGTGCCGGCGCCGATCACGGCCACCGACTTGATCTCACGCTTGGGCGTGTCTTCGGGCACGTCGGCGATCTTGGACGCGGCACGCTCGGCCACGAACAGGTGGCGCAGCGCGCGGCACTCGGGCGTCCACATCAGGTTGATGAAGATCTCGCGCTCGAACAGCATGCCGTCGTCGAACTTCTTCTTGGTGGCTGCTTCCACCGCGTCCACGCACTTCGCCGGCGCCGGGAAGTTCTTGGCCATGCCCCTGACCATGTTGCGCGCGAACTGGAAGTACGCATCGCCCAGTGGGTGCTTGCACGGCAGGTTGCGCACCAGCGGCAGCGCGCTGCCGTCGGCATGCTTGCCCGCCACTTCGCGCGCGAAGGCCAGCGCTTCTTCTGCCAGCGATTCGGGCGACTTCGCCATGCGGTCGAACAGCTTCTGGCCCGGCAACTGCGCCAGCAGCTCGCTCTTGACCGGCTCGCCTGAGACGATGAGGTTGAGCGCGGCTTCGACACCCAGGACGCGCGGAAGGCGCTGTGTGCCACCGGCTCCGGGGATCAGGCCCAGCTTGACTTCAGGCAGCGCCACGCTCGTGCCCGGCGCGGCGATGCGGTAGTGCGCGCCCAGTGAGAGCTCGAGACCGCCGCCCATGCACACGCTGTGAACCGCTGCCACCACGGGCTTGGCCGAGTTCTCCACGGCCAGGATCACCGAGAGCAGGTTGGGCTCGGCCAGCGCCTTGGGCGTGCCGAACTCCTTGATGTCGGCGCCGCCAGAGAAGGCCTTGCCCGCGCCCGTGATGACGATGGCCTTGACGGCCGCATCGGCGTTGGCCTTCGCCAGACCGTCGGTGACCGCCTGCCGCGTGGCCAGGCCCAGGCCGTTCACGGGCGGATTGTCGAGGGTGATCACGGCGATGTCGCCGTGGACTTGGTACTGGGCAGTCATGCGGATCCTCTTGTCTGGGGGAGGGAAAGGCGGCGGAGCGCGCCGTCGAAGCGAACGGCTGTGCTTTTTTTATCCGCTCATTCTAAGAACAGTTCGTGTCGGTAGTTGCCGGTTTGTCCCGGCTGCGACACTCTGGCCTGTCCGCTGCCCCGCTGCCCCGCTGCCCCGCTGCCTGCACCGCAGCGCAGCTCAGAGGCTGCTACTTCAAGCCACGACGCCCCTGCTCGCGGCGTATCTCGGCATGAGCCTCAATCACGCGCCTCACTTCCGCGGCATTTCGCTGTTCCCGTAACTGGGCGTACTCGGCCTGACCCATGATCGCGCCCACCGCCAGGAGATAGCTGACCATGGCTGCGTCATTGCGGAAGATGGCGTACTGCAGTGGCGAGGTCGTCTCGTCGCCAAGCCTGAACTTGCTGTTGACAAGACGCTCCACCGCCATATCCCCATGGGTGCGACGCCAGAGCTCGATGAGTTGTGCGGTGCCCGCGACATTCAGGTGCTGCAGCGCGGCGATCAGGGGATTGCGCTCACGGTTAAAGACGTCATTGATGCCCATGGCGCGCAAGATGGCCTGCTCGTCTAAGAGCTTGAGCGCCATGTCGGAATGGCCGGCTTCCATGGCGCGGCTTGCCAGCACGGTGTTTTTCCGGTCAATGAGTTTCATATCCAGCATCAGTCGTAACGCAGCTTCGTTGCCTGCATCGATCAACTTGTCCACGTAGCCCGGCTGCGTTCCGGGAGCGGTGAAGCCGGCCGACACCTGGACGTTACCCACATACGTCCACCCAGCTTTGTGCAGGTCGTCGAACAGTTGGCGGTCGGCGGCGCGCAGCGCGCAGACCAGTGGGTTCCGCTCGTCGTCCTGTATCCCTTGCTTGTAGAAGGCCCTGCGCGCCCCCAGGCGAATCAGTTCCCGCGCATGCTGGAAAAGGCCGTTGCTGATGAGGCTGGCCAACAGATCGCTTTGGTCCGCCTTGCAATCGATCCTGCCCTGTCGCACTAGATCCGTGATGCTCGCACCGTTGCGCAGCAGATCCTGCAGAAGCTGCGTCTTCCCGGCGTCGTCGGCCTCGCGAAGGAGTCGATCGATGGCCAACTGGTTCAGAACTTCCGGCGCTTGGGGGCCGGTGCGACCAAACCACGCGTGCAGTGTTCTGGCCGTCGTGATCCACTCGGGAGGGATGTCCTGAAGGTCATCGGGGTCGCAGGTGCCGATGACAGCCATCACCAAATCCTCCGCCCTGCTTCCGAACGCCTGGGGGTTGAGTTCGCGAAGATCATCGGGCTGAGCAAAATGCAATCCGAATGGACTGCTCACGTAGATGCGTTCGCCATCAAACTCCAGACTTCTTCCTCCTGGCAATTCACTCAGCATGACCGGACTGGCCTTGACAAGTCCGCATCGTTGCAGCGCATCCTGCACGCGCAACTGAATCAGTTCTTGCCGTCCGTGCAGGGTGTATGCCGGCTCGTCGCTGACCGGCGTGTGACTCAACGCAAACATGGCGTGCAGGATCAAGCCACTGCTCAGGTCCTCCATACAGAACTCCGCCTTGATCTCGTTTTCCATCCGCTCGCCGAAAACCCCGAGTTCATCCAGCGAGACACGCTGCGGCGTGCGATTGAGTTGACGGCAGTAGTCCGCAAACGCGGCCCGGACGTGCTCGGCGATCTGGGCTGCCATGTGCCGAATCAACGCAGAAGGCGTGCAGAGCTTTCGTGCCTCGCGACGGATAAGATCCTGAACGTCGGCGGCTACCGGATAGACAACGGTCAGATCCTCTTGCGGCATGCGAACACCCATTTCGCGAGCAAGCGCCGCGACGCAGGCGCGGACCCAGTGGGTTTCGCTTCCCGGACCAATGTCTGTCGACGCGTGCTCCAAGGCGACCTGCTCCAGGACATCCTGCCTGAACAGGCACGCGATTCCGGGCAGGCCGTTGCGACGCTGTTCCACAATACGCGCCGCGCGATCCACTGCATTGTGGACGCCGCCGCCGCAGACATCCAATTGCCTGCACAGATCCTGGACGAAGCCTTTGCGCATATGGCCAGGAATGGTCTCATCGAACACGGCGTCAACGATCCGGTCCAGGCACTCAAGCGTCGCGCAAAACAGTGTTTCGTCCGGCACCTGCCGGATGGTCCCGCGCAACTCACCAGTGCTCTGGCGACCCAGTTGCCGCAGTTGTTCCCTCGCTTCGTCGGGCAAGTGATGCTCTGCCGCGAAATTCTTCAGCCGCCCGATCTGTTGATCGAAGGCGGCGCACGCAATCGCACGATGGCTGCGTACATAGTCGCGTCGCGTGCCATGGAGCAAAGGGTCGAAGCGCGCGGCGCCCGCGGAGACCATTGGCGCATCGGAACCCCTGGGCAACGACCAGAACTGGCCGGTGGGCTCTGCAGGGCGGCTGATGCGAAGGTTCGCGGCAATCGCCTGCGACGCGAATTGTCGGGATTTCTTCGTGGCAGCAATCCGATCGTCGATGGAGGTTTGCGTTCCATCCGACGAGTTGGGAAGGCCGGCAACCGCCTGCGGCGACGGCCTGAATCCCGAATGTTGTGGGCCCGCGGAATCCCGCAAGTCTCTGATATGCACCATGTCGCTTCCTTGGCCCAGGGGCGCGCGGCGCAAGGAACATCCATCAGACGCCGTCCCCGGGCAGCCAGACTAGGCCCGGCCACACTCCAGGCCGCAGGTCTGCGCGAACTTCTGGCGCGGCGGGCGAAGTGCTGTGAAGCGCCGGCGCCCGGGGTGTCGGCGACGCGGCCTCAGACCTCCAGCCACTCCCTGCGCACATAGGCGTTTTCGCGCAGCTCGGCCGGCGTGCCCTGGAACACGATGCTGCCGTGCCCCATCACCAGGCAGCGGTCTGAAATCTCCAGCGCGATGGTGAGCTTCTGCTCGATGAGCAGCACCGAGACGCCCTTCTCGCGCAGCACCTTGAGGTAGTCGGCCACCAGCTCGACGATCTTGGGAGCCAGGCCCTCGGTGGGCTCGTCGATGATGATGAGCTCGGGGTCGCCCATCAAAGTGCGGCACAGCGTGAGCATCTGCTGCTCGCCGCCCGAGAGCACGCCGGCTTCGGTGTGCTCGCGCTCCTTGAGGCGCGGGAACATGGCGTACATGTCGTCGAAGCTCCAGCGCGAACCCTTGCCCGTGCCCTTCTGGCCCAGCAGCAGGTTCTGGTGCACGGTGAGCTTGGGGAAGATGTCGCGGCTCTCGGGCACGTAGCCCAGGCCCAGGTGCGCGATCTCGTAGGCCTTGCGGCCCAGAACCTTGCGGCCCTTCCATTCGATGCTGCCCTCCCCGTCCACCAGGCCCATGATGGTCTTGGCGGTGGTGGAGCGGCCCGAGCCGTTGCGACCCAGCAGCGCGACGATCTCGCCCTGCCCCACTTCGAAGCTCACGCCGTGCAGCACGTGGCTCTTGCCGTAGTAGGCGTGGACGTTGTCCAGTTTCAGCAGTTGCGTCATGTTCAATGGCCTCCTGCCTGCGCGTGCGCGATGACCGAGCCCAGATACGCCTCCTGCACGCGCGCGTTGGCGCGCACGGCCTCTGGCGTGTCGAAGGCGATCACTTCGCCATACACCACCACGGCGATCTTGTCGGCCAGGCCGAAGACCACGCCCATGTCGTGCTCCACCGTCAGCAGCGTGCGGCCCTCGGTCACTTCCTTGATCAGGCCGATGAAGCGCGTGGTCTCGCTCTTGCTCATGCCGGCGGTGGGCTCGTCGAGCAGGATGACGTTGGCTCCGCCGGCGATGGTGACGCCGATCTCCAGCGCGCGCTGCTCGGCATACGTCAGGTTCATGGCGAGCACGTCGCGCTTGCGGTCGAGCCGGATCATCTCGAGCAGCTCGTCGGCGCGGTCGTTGGCGTCCTTGAGCCCCGCCAGGAACTGCCAGAAGCTGTAGCGATAGCCCAGGCTCCAGAGCACGCCGCAGCGCAGGTTCTCGAACACGCTGAGCTTGGGAAAGATGTTGGTGATCTGGAAGCTGCGCGCCAGCCCCATGCGGTTGATCTCGAATGGTCGGCGGCCGTCGATGCGCTGGCCGTTCAGCAGCACTTCGCCGCTGGTGGGCGCAAAGCGACCGCTGATGAGGTTGAACAGCGTGGACTTGCCTGCGCCGTTGGGCCCGATGATGGCCACGCGTTCGCCTGGCGCCACGGCCAGGCTCGCGCCGCGGATGATCTCGGTCTTGCCGAAGCTCTTGCGCAGGTCGCGCAGCTCCAGTGCAGGCGCGACGGCCTTCGTCGTGGCGCTCGCGTTCATACGGCGGTCTCCCTGCGCTTGATTTCCTTCTCGATCTCGGCCTGCGTATCGCCCCACTGGCGGCGGAACTCGCGCCGCACCAGCTCGAACAGGCCCAGGCCGGTCGCCAGCACGAAGCAGGCGCCGAACCAGCTATCGAGGCTGTGTGTGTCGAGCGTGACGCCCAGGAATTTCAGCTCGCTTCCCAGCGTGGCACCCAATTGCAGGTGATAGATCATCTCGATCATCGCGCCCGCCCCGGCCAGGATCACGAGTGCCGTGACGGCCAGGCCCAGGTAGCTCGTCCAGAGCTGGCGCAGCCGGCCGAAGGCCGCCACGCGCAGGTTCATCATGATCAGGCTGGCAATGCCGCCGGGCGCATACATCACCATGAACAGGAAGATCAGACCCAGGTAGAGCAGCCATGCCTTGGTGAACTCGGACAGCAGCACGAAGGCCAGCACCATCAGCACCGCGCCGATGATCGGCCCGAAGAAGAAGGTGGCTCCGCCCAGGAAGGTGAACAGCAGGTAGGCGCCCGACCGCGCCGCACCCACCACTTCGGCCGTCACGATCTCGAAGTTGATCGCGCCCAGGCCGCCGGCGATGCCGCCGAAGAAGCCTGCCGCCAGGAAAGCCAGGTAGCGCACGCGCTGCGGGTTGTAGCCCACGAACTCCACGCGCTCGGCGTTGTCGCGCACGGCGTTCAGCATGCGGCCCAGCGGCGTGCGCGTGAAGGCGAACATCAGCGCCACGCAGACGAAGGTGTAGACCGCGATCAGGTAGTACACCTGCACGGCCGGGCCGAAGGTGATGCCGAAGAATCCCTTGCCGACCACGCGGTCGCCGCTCACGCCGCCCTCGCCGCCGAAGAACTCCGGAATCATCAGCGACATGGCGAAGACGAGCTCGCCGATGCCCAGCGTGATCATCGCGAAGGTGGTGCCAGAGCGGCGCGTGGTCACCCATCCCAGCAGCGCCGCGCAGCCCAGGCCAGCCACACCGCCCACCAGCGGCACCAGCGACACGGGAATCGGCAGCGTGCCGCCCGAAACCGAGTTGAGCGCATGGATGGCGAAGAAGCTGCCCAGCCCCGTGTAGACGGCGTGGCCGAAGCTCAGCATGCCGCCCTGCCCCAGCAGGATGTTGTAGGACAGGCAGGCAATGATCGCGATGCCCATCTGCGAGAGCATCGTGATCGACAGCCCGCTGGTGAACAGCTGCGGCGCCACCAGCAGCACCAGCGCGAACAGGCTCCAGATGATCCAGCGGCCGACGTTGAGCGGCTTGAATTCGTAGTGGCTCTTCGTCATCGCATCAGCCCTCGCGCGTGCCCATCAGGCCACGCGGCCGGAAGATCAGGATCAGGACCAGGAACAGATAGGGCAGCACTGGCGCCACCTGCGACAGCGTGAGCCGCACCAGCGTGTTGCCGTGCAGCGCCTCGCCCTGGATGCCCAGAAGCGTGAGCACCGATCCCACCGAATAGTCGAACGCCACGGCGAAGGTCTGGATCACGCCGATCAGCAGCGACGCGAGGAACGCGCCCGACAGCGACCCCATGCCGCCCACCACCACCACCACGAATATCACCGAGCCCACGGTGGCGGCCATCGACGGCTCGGTCAGGAAGGTACTGCCGCCGATGACGCCGGCCAGCCCGGCCAGCGCCGTGCCGGCACCGAACACCATCATGAACACGCGCGGCACGTTGTGGCCCAGCGTCTCCACGGCCTCGGGGTGCGTGAGCGCCGCCTGGATCACCAGGCCGATGCGCGTGCGCGTGAGCAGCAGCCACACCGTGAACAGCATGACCAGCGCGATCAGCATCATGAAGCCGCGCGTGGCCGGGAATGGCGAGCAGGCGATGCGCACCGCGGCATCGGCGCTGCGGCAGGCTGCCTCGGGCGCCGCGCCCCACAGCACGCTGATGCCGTCCACCGAATGGTTGATCAGGGTGAAGGCCGGGCCGCGCAGCACCTCGGGCGGCGGAAAGCTCACGGCCACCCGGCCCCAGATGAGCTGCACCAACTCGACGATCACGTAGGACAGGCCGAAGGTCACCAGCAGCTCGGGCACGTGGCCGTACTTGTGCACCTTGCGCAGCGACACGCGTTCGAACAGCGCACCCAGCAGGCCGACGGCCAGCGGCGCCAGCACCAGCGCGGGCCAGAAACCGACGAACTTAGAGATCGTGTAGCCCAGATAGGCCCCCAGCATGTAGAAGCTCGCGTGTGCGAAGTTGAGCACGCCCATCATGCTGAAGATCAGCGTGAGCCCCGAGCTCAGCATGAACAGCAGCAGGCCATAGCTCACCCCGTTGAGCATCGAGATGATGAATTGCTCCATTGCCTTGCCTGAATTCCTTGACCTTGAGAAATGAAGAAGCCCGCGACGGCAGACCCGTGCGGGCTCCAGGGACTACGGCGCCGAGCCTATCAGCCCGGGCGCTTCATCTGGCAGCTGGTGGGCGTGCTCGACACGTAGTTCGGGTACTCCTTGACGGGCGCCAGCGTCATGCCCGTCTTCTCGGGGCTGTAGGGGTACTTCTTGTCGGCCTTCTGCCAGACCGACACGTACAGCGGCTGCTGCAGCTGGTGGTCGGTGCGACGCATCTCGACCTCGCCGTTGAAGCTGTTGACCTTCAGGCCTTCCATCGCCGCGGCGACCTTCACCGGGTCGGTGGACTTGGCCTTGGCCATGGCGGCGCCCAGGAACTCGAAGATGCGGATGGTGGCGCCGGTGTAGAAGTCGTCGTTGTACTTCTGGTTGAACTCGGTCATCCACTTGTCCATCTGGCCGCCCATGTTGTAGTGGTTGTAGGCCACCTGGTAGACCCGGCCCGCGCCGTTCTGGCCGAGCGCGGCGGGCGCGCCCGTGACGCCGGTGTAGTAGGTGAAGAACTTGCCGGTGTAGCCGCCCTCGTTGGCCGCCTTCAGCAGCAGCGAAAGGTCGGAGCCCCAGTTGCCGGTCACCACCGTGTCGGCGCCGGCGGCCTTGATCTTGGCGATGTAGGGCGCGAAGTCACGCACCTGGGCGAGCGGGTGGAGGTCTTCGCCGACGATCTTGACATCGGGGCGCTTGCGGGCCAGCGCTTCCTTGGTGTACTTGGCCACCTGGACGCCGTGCGAGTAGTTCTGGCCCAGGATGTAGACGTTCTTGATGTCGGGCTGGTCCTTCATGAAGCTCGACATCGCCTCGATCTTCATCGAGGTGTCGGCGTCGAAGCGGAAGTGCCAGTAGCTGCACTTGCTGTTGGTCAGGTCGGGATCGACGGCCGAGTCGTTGAGGTAGAGCACTTCCTTGCCGGGGTTGCGCGCGTTGTGCTTTTCCACCGCATCGGCCAGCGCCAGCGCCACGGACGAGCCGTTGCCCTGCACGATGTAGCGCACGCCCTGGTCGATGGCGGCCTTCAGCGCGTTCAGGCTTTCGGCCGGGGAGAGCTTGTTGTCGATGAAGGTCATCTCGAACTTCACGCCCGCCGGGTTGCCGGCGCCGCTGAACTTGTCGGCGAAGAACTGGTAGCCCTTCATCTGGCTGGTGCCGACGGGGCCGAGCAGGCCGGTCAGTGCGTCGATGCGCACCATCTTCACGGTCTCGCCCTTCTGGGCGAAGGCACCGGAGGCGCACAACGCGAAGGTTGCGATGGCCACGGACTTGATGACGACTTTCATGGACTTGTCTCCTTGCCTGTAAGAATTTATGGAACGTGGGCAGCGTAGCGGCTTTGCCCGGCCGCCGCGTTCAGGGAATGCCCGCATCCGCTATCGCCTGCGTGACTGCCGCAGGCGACGGCGGCCGGCGCGTTTTCAGGACGTGCCGGGCAGCCGGTAGTCCTTGAGCTGCTCGCGCAGCTTCGTCTTGAGCATCTTGCCGGTGGCGCCCAGCGGGATGGCGTCGACGAAGATCACGTCGTCGGGCACCTGCCACTTGGCCACTGTCTTGGTCTTGTAGAAGTCGAGCAACTCGTCCTTCGACACCTCGGCGCCGGGCTTCTTCACCACGGCCACCACGGGGCGTTCGTCCCACTTGGGATGCGGCATGCCCACGCAGGCGGCCATGGCCACGGCCGGGTGGGCCATGGCGATGTTCTCGATGTCGATGGAGCTGATCCATTCGCCGCCGGACTTGATCACGTCCTTGCTGCGATCGGTGATCTGCATGTAGCCGTCGGCGTCGATGGTGGCCACGTCGCCGGTGGGGAACCAGCCGTCCACCAGCGGATCGCCGCCCTCGCCCTTGAAGTATTCGCGCACCACCCACGGGCCCTTGACGTAGAGATCGCCGAAAGCCTTGCCGTCCCAGGGCAGTTCCTTCCCGTCGTCGCCGACGATCTTCATGTCCACACCGTAGATCGCGCGCCCCTGCTTGAGGCGGATCTTCATCTGCTGCTCGGGCGGCAGCGCCAGGTGCTTGTTCTTGAGCGTGCACAGCGTGCCCAGCGGGCTCATCTCGGTCATGCCCCAGGCATGCAGAACCTGCACACCGTAGTCGTCCTGGAAGGCGCTGATCATGGCTGGCGGGCAGGCCGAGCCGCCGATCACCGTGCGGTTGAGTTTGCTGAACTTGAGGCCGGCCGGCTTCATGTGGCCCAGCAGCATCTGCCAGACCGTGGGCACGCCTGCGGCGTAGGTCACGCCTTCGGCCTCGATCAGCTCGTACACCGACTTGCCGTCGAGCGCCGGGCCCGGAAACACCAGCTTGCAGCCCGTGAGCGCGGCCGAATACGGAATGCCCCAGGCGTTGACGTGGAACATCGGCACCACCGGCAGCACCGAATCGCGCGCCGACAGGTTCATCACGTCGGGCAGCGCCGCCGCGTAGGCGTGCAGCGTGGTCGAACGGTGGCTGTAGAGCGCGGCCTTGGGATTGCCCGTGGTGCCGCTCGTGTAGCACATGCTCGAGGCGGTGTTCTCATCGAGCTCGGGCCAGTGGTAGCTGTCGGGCTGCGCGGCGATCCAGGATTCGTAGCTGACGAGGCCCGGGATGCCGCTGTCGGCCGGCAGCTTGTCGGCGTCGCACAGGGCGACCCATTTGCGCACCGTGGGGCATTTGGCATGCACGGCCTGGACGATGGGCAGGAAGCTCATGTCGAAGCACAGCACGCGGTCTTCGGCATGGCCGACGATCCAGGCGATCTGCTCGGGGTGCAGGCGCGGGTTGATGGTGTGCAGCACGCGGCCCGAGCCGGAGACGCCGAAGTACAGCTCGAGGTGGCGGTAGCCGTTCCAGGCGATGGTGGCCACGCGTTCGCCCGGCGCCAGCTTCTCGCCATCGAGCGCACGCGCGAGGCGGCGCGAACGCGCCGCGACGTCGCGCCAGGTGTAGCGGTGGATGTCGCCCTCCACGCGGCGCGAGACGATCTCGCCGTCGCCGTGGTGGCGGTCGGCGAATTCGATCAGGGTGGAAATCAACAGGGGTTGGTGCTGCATCAAGCCCAGCATGCGGTACTCCTTGGGTCGCTTGGATAGAACGGACACGCCGCCCGGCGCCAACGCGCCGCGGCATGATCCCGCCGCAGTATTGCCCGCACCCGCGGGGTGGGCGATGCGGGAATGCCCTCAATCCCGGTGGGCCGAGTCATGTGCGGGACAATCCACGCCATGCCTGCCACGCTCGCGCGCGATACCGAAACGCCCTCCTCCCCACCGCCGTCCGCCGGCGCCCAGGCGCTGGCGTGGCGCGCGGGCTTCGCCCGGTTGGGCGATGCCTTCTTCACCCGACTGCCGCCGCGGCCCCTGCCCTCGCCGCAGTGGGTATCGCACAGCCGCGACATGGCGCGGCGACTGGGGCTGGACGAGGGCTGGCTGCGGTCCGCCGAAGCGCTCGAAATTTTTGCCGGCAACCGCGTGCCCGATGGCGCCGACCCGATGGCCACGGTGTACAGCGGCCACCAGTTCGGCGTATGGGCGGGTCAGCTGGGAGACGGCCGCGCGCTGCTGCTGGGCGAGACGGCCGGCGGATACGAGATCCAGCTCAAGGGCGCCGGCCCCACGCCCTACTCGCGCATGGGCGATGGCCGCGCCGTGCTGCGCTCGTCGATCCGTGAGTTCCTGGCCAGCGAGGCGATGCACGGGCTGGGCATTCCGACCACGCGCGCGCTGGCGCTCACGGCGTCGCCACAGCCGGTGCGGCGTGAAGAGGTGGAAACCGCCGCCGTCGTGACGCGCGTGGCGCCCAGCTTCGTGCGCTTCGGCCACTTCGAGCATTTCGCCTATGCCGACCGCATCGAAGAGCTGCGGACGCTGGCCGACTACGTGATCGAGCGGTATTACCCGGAGTGCCGCGACTGCCCGTCCACCGCCCGCCTGGGCGGCAACGCCTATGCCGCGCTGCTGGAGGCCGTGGCGCTGCGCACGGCGCGGCTGATGGCGCGATGGCAGGCCTTCGGCTTCTGTCACGGCGTGATGAACACCGACAACATGAGCATCCTGGGGCTCACCATCGACTACGGGCCGTTCCAGTTCCTCGACGGGTTCGACCCCAATCACATCTGCAACCACAGCGACACCCAGGGCCGCTATGCCTACAACCGGCAGCCCAACATCGCCTACTGGAACCTGTTTTGCCTGGGCCAGGCGCTCTTGCCGCTGATCGGCGAAGGCGAGCCGGCGCATGCACTGGCCCTGGCCGCGCTCGAGCCCTACCGCGAAGCCTTCCCCGCCGCGCTGAACGAAGCCCTGCGCGCCAAGCTGGGCCTGGCCGGCCTGCCCGAGCAAGACGGTGACCGACCGCTGGTCGAGGACACGCTGCGCCTGCTGGCCACCGAACGCACCGACTACACGCTGTTCTGGCGGCGCCTGTCGCACCACGTGGCGGGAAGCACGGGCACGGGCGTCTCGGATGGGCCGGTGATCGACCTGTTCGTGGACACCGCCGCGGCCCGCGCGTGGCTGGAGCGGCTCGACGCCCGGCTGGCCGGCGCCGACCGCCCGCAGGCCGGACTTGCGATGCTGGCCGCGAACCCCAAATACGTGCTGCGCAACCACCTGGGCGAAGAAGCCATCCGGGCCGCGAAACTCGGCGACTTTTCCGCACTCCAACGCCTGCAGGCCGTGCTCGAAGCACCGTTCGACGAGCATCCGGCGCACGACGCGCTGGCCGGCTTCCCGCCCGACTGGGCATCCACCATCGAGATCAGCTGCTCCTCATGAACCCGATCGACAAGACCGACGCCGAATGGCGTGCCCTGCTGGCCGAGAAAGGCGCCGAGCCGCTGGCCTTCGAAGTGACGCGCCACGCCGCCACCGAACGCCCATTCACGGGCCGCTTCAACGCCGTCTGGGCCGATGGCAGCTACCACTGCATCTGCTGCGGCGCCAAGCTGTTCGATTCGGACACCAAG
Organism: Burkholderiales bacterium; assembly: GCA_017307855.1. Lineage (GTDB taxonomy): Bacteria > Pseudomonadota > Gammaproteobacteria > Burkholderiales > Burkholderiaceae_C > JAGOCV01. The sequence continues at coordinate 162,770 of JAFKGD010000001.1, forward strand.
TTCGACGCGGGCTGCGGCTGGCCCAGCTTCTGGGAAGCGGCCGAGCCCGGCGCCATCCGCGAGATCCGCGACACCAGCCACGGCATGGTGCGCGTCGAAACCGTCTGCGCGCGCTGCGACGCCCACCTGGGCCACGTGTTTCCCGACGGGCCCGAGCCGACCGGGCTGCGATACTGCATGAATTCCGCTTCCCTGGACTTCAAGCCCCAAGAATGAAACTGCTGATCGATTTCTTTCCCATCGCGCTGTTCTTCGTCGCGTTCAAGGTCTGGGACATCTACGTGGCCACGGGCGTGGCCATCGTGGCCACCATCCTCACGCTGGGCCTGATGCGCCTGAAGACCGGCAAGACCGAGCCGATGCAATGGGTCAGCCTGGCGGTGATCGTGCTGTTCGGCGGGGCCACCATCGTGGCGCACAACGACACCTTCATCAAATGGAAGCCCACCGTGCTGTACTGGCTGTTCGGCGGTGCCTTGCTGGTGGCGCAGCTGGTGTGGCGCAAGAATCTTCTGAAATCGCTCATGGGCGCGCAGATGGAGCTGCCGGACGTCGCCTGGCGCGCCATGAACTGGAGCTGGATCGGATTCTTTGCCGTCATGGGTGTCGTCAACCTCTGGGTGGCCTACAGCTTCGAGACCGACACCTGGGTCAACTTCAAGCTGTTCGGCGGCCTGGGGCTGATGCTGGTATTCATCGTCGGGCAGGCGCTCTACCTGGGGCGCTACATGCAGGAGGACGGTGCCGGCAAATCCTCGAAGTCCGACGCAGCGCCATGACCGTCACTGCAGCTGTCCCCTCGCACGAACAACTCGCCCGGGCGCTGCGTGCCGCACTGGCCCCGACCCGTCTCGAAGTCATCGACGAGAGCGGCCTGCACGCGGGCCACGCGGGCGCCAATGGACTGGGTTTCGGCACCCATTTCCGGGTGCGGATCGACTCGCCTCTTTTCGCCGGAAAACCCCGCGTGGCGCAGCATCGCCTTGTGTATGATGCGCTTCGTTCGTACATCGACCAGGGTGTCCACGCCATCGCGATCGAGGTCCTGCCGCCCGTGCAGGCACCTGCCAACCTCAACGAATCCTCATTGCCCACGGCCCGCCCGTGAGGCCCATCTCTCCAAAGGGAATCCCATGAAAAGAGTGTTTCTGAACGTTGCTGCGGCTGTCACGCTCGCGGCCGCCCTGCCCGCGCTGGCGCAGAACGTCGCCATCGTGAACGGCAAGCCCGTGCCCAAGGCCCGCATGGACGCACTGTCGGCCCAGATGGCCGCCGCCGGCCGCCCCGTGCCGCCCGAAATGCAAGACCAGCTGCGCGAGGAAGTCATCCTGCGCGAGGTGTTCATGCAGGAAGCCCAGAAGGCCGGCCTCGACGCCACCGAGGACTACAAGTCGCAGATGGAGCTGGCGCGCCAGCAGATCCTGATCCGCACGCTTTTCACCGACTACGCCGCCAAGCACCCCGTGACGGATGCCGAAGCCAAGGCCGAGTACGACAAGTTCGTCGCGGCCAACAGTGGCAAGGAATACAAGGCGCGCCACATCCTGGTCGAGAAGGAAGACGAAGCCAAGACCATCATCGCCCAGCTCAAGAAGGGCGTGAAGTTCGAGGACATCGCCAAGAAGCAATCCAAGGATCCTGGATCGGGCGCCAACGGTGGCGACCTCGACTGGGCCCCGGCCAATGCCTACGTGACCGAATTCACCGAGGCGCTGATCAAGCTCAAGAAGGGCGAGCTCACGCAGGCCCCGGTGAAGTCCCAGTTCGGCTGGCACGTCATCCGCCTGGACGACGTGCGCGAAGCGCAGCTTCCGGCCTTCGACGACGTGAAGCCGCAGATCGCCCAGCAACTGCAGCAGCAGAAGATGGCGCAGTTCCAGAAAGACCTGCGCGAAAAGGCCAAGATCGAGTGAACTTGGTCTGCCGCCGTTCCGGGGCCGCCTGAAGGGCGGCCTTTTTCTTTGCGGGTGCGCCAGCTCAGCCGGTGCTGGTGAGGCGGATCGTCTGGCGTCCCCACCAGCCGCAGACGCCCGACAGCAGGCGCCCAGCGTCCGAAGCGAGCGCGGATGCGCCGTTGACGCGAACATCCACCCATCCGCCATCGAGCGAGTGGGCGACCAGGCGGCACACCATGGGCGGCAGGCCCGACAGTTCGATCTCGAAGGTGCGGCCCTGTGAGAGTATCGCCAGCTGCGAACCCGAACGGGCGGCGTAGCGGCCGTCGCCAAGGTCCATCCATCCGGACTGCAACCACTGCGCGGGCAACTGTCCACCGGCCGGCGCCATGCCCGCGGGGCCATAGCCCCGGGCGCTGCTGTAGACCGATCGGACGGCCGCGCGCGCGCTGCCCAGGCTGCCGAGCAGGTCATCCGCTACGGACAGTTGCCAATAGGTCCAGCCAATGGGCACGGCGACAGCCGCGACGGCGAGCGCTCCGAGGAGCCAGCCGCTGCGCGTTCCTGCTGATGTGCCCTCCGCATCGGTCACACCGGCTGAGGCCGTGAACTGCGGAATCAATCGAGGGAATTTCATGCGGGAGATCCTCCTGTTCAGTTCAAAGCGATCTGCACGCCCCAGCGCTCCAGCGTGCGGCGCACACCGGCGGCGTAGCGGGCATTGAGCGCAGGTGTGCGTGAGTGGTAGGCGCCGACGGCCTGCCAGGTGTTGCCGTAGCGCTCGAACTGCTCGCGCAGCAGCCATGCGCCCACATAGGCGCTCACGCAGGGATCCATCAGGTTCGTGGCGTCGACGCCGAACTGGGCCAGACGCTTGAGATGGATCGAGTTGATCTGCAGGGCACCGTAGTCGACGCTGCCATTGGTGTTGCGGTTCATGGCCTGCGGGTTGAGGCGGCTCTCCTGCCAGGCGATCGCCCGCAGGATGTAGGGGGAGACCTGGTGATGCACGGCCGCGGCGGTGATGCAGTCGGCAGGATGTGCGAGCGGGCCGGTCTGCGCCTGCACCCCGGCCACGACCGAGCCCGCCAGCATCCCCAGGAGCGGGCGTCTCCAGCGCCATCCCAGCACGCCCAGTTTCATGCCGCCTCCCGCCAGCGCAGGAAGACGGCACCACTCATGCCCTCACCGCCACGCGACCAGCCGCAGTTGTAGCCCGACCCGGCACGGTTCCAGCAGCGGTAGGAATGGCCGCCGCTGCCGAAGCGGATCGGCGTCTGTCCGCCCAGGAAGCCGGCCTTGTTGGTCTCGGTCGGCCAGGCACCGATGCCTCCGTGAGGCTCGGCGTTGCAGTGCCCGGCCTGCCCCGCAAACGAGCGCCCGCCTCCGCCGGTGCAGCTGAGGTCGACGTGGGTGCCTCCGCCAGCGATCCAGGTGGTGCCGCCGGCGCCACGCGATGGCAGGCCGCCGGAGCCGACGGCGATGTCGAGCGAGGAACCGGGCGTCACGCGGATCACGCGGTCGATGATGAAGCCTCCGCTCCCACCGGGAAACACGCCCGTGTGGTCGTCCGACCCCTCATTGCCTGTGTTGCCCCCAGCCTCGCCGCCGCCAGCCAACGTCACCGTCAGTTCGTTGACGCTGTCTGGCACCCGGAACCGGTAGAAGCCCGGCGATGTGTAGCTTCTTTCGTGTGGCACGCCCCCGTCGCTGAACAGCCGCCATTCGCCGCCCACGCACACCAGCGGACGGCCCGCAGCGCCCATCGCCAGGCTGCCGTTGGGCCGGCAGGGCAGCCCGGCAGCGATGCCGCCCGAGCCGTCATCGGTGGGCAGGGGAAAGATCCAGCGGTTGTCCTTGCATACCAGCGGCACTCCGCTGCTGTCCATGGCGAAGGCTCCCGATAACGCTGGGACACATGTGGCGCCGACCTTCACGCCAGGCGCCGCCGCGTAGAAGTTGCCCCAGACGCCGCCACGGCAAACCAGCGGCACGCCTGCACTGTCGAGGGCGTAGGCACCCGCCATCGTGCAGTTGGCGCCGAAGCTGACGGCACCGGCGGCATAGGTGTTCGTCCACTGGAGCGCGCCCGCGCTGTCGGCCTTGCAGTTGAGCAGTTGGCCGCTGGCGTCGGTGGCCAGCTGGCCGGCCTGTTGGCAGGTGCGGCCGAAAACCACATCGCGTACGGCGCCGACGTCCACGTACAGGCCCAGCGGCGTGGTCATCGTGTTGAGATCGGCCCGGCCCGGCACCTCACGCCGATAGAGCACGTCCTCGTTGTTGAACACCTTGCCGTGCCAGAGCGCCAGCATGTAGCGGCCGCGCTGCAGCGCGACGGCGCCCGCCGTGCCATCGCAGCGCCGCCCCGCGTCGTTCGCGTTCGAGAACGGCCCGGCCACCGGCATTTCCCAGCCGCCGCCGGCCCCCCGGATGGTGGCGCCGGGCGTGGCTCCCACGTCGGAATAGATCCCGCCGCCCGCGCCTCCGATGCCGGCGACCACCCGGCCGAGATCCACGTCGGCCAGCGGCTGCCGCCCGCCCTCGGCCACCAGCAATCCCTGAAGCCGGGCCATGGGTGCGCCCGGCACCTGCAGCACCAGGGTGCAGAGGGTGTTTCCGTAACTGTCGCGCCCGTTGCTGCCGGCCGGCAGGTAGCCAGCGGCGACGAGATCGGGGACGGTGACGAGTGCCGGCCGTGCGGCCGTCGCTCGAAGTAGCAGGTCGGCGTACCGGTCGTTGATGAAGCTCAGGGCCGCCTGCCCGATCGTCGTGGCCTGCTGCGCTGCCATGGCGGCGCGGGCGCGCTGGTCCTGGTCCTCGCTGAGCTGGATGAATCCCAGCGTGGCCGCAGCGGCCACGGCGAGCGCCATCACGATCTCGACCATCAGCGCACCGGCCTGCGCCCGGCTCCCCCGTTCAGGGCACCGTGTGTGATCAGAGTGCATTGCGCAACCCCTCGTGAACGACGATGGCGGCCGCCAGCACCGGGCTCCAGGGTGGCGCGGGTGCACCGGGCCGGGGATAGACGAGCGGATCCAGCCAGTGCGCGCACGCGCGCGGCAGCGTGTGCCGCACCAGCGTCGCGAGCATCAGCAGCGCGAAGCTGCCGAGCATCAGGGCCGGCAGCGCACGCCATCCCAGCCACGCACCGGCCATGGAAAACAGCAGGGCCTCGGGCAGACTGCTTTCGCCGAGCGCGCCGGAACGCCATCGGGCCTGCGCCACTCCGGCAAGCCAGACGACCAGGAAACCCGCAACGGCTCCGGCCAACCGGTCGCGCGACGGATCTGCGTCGATCCCCTGAGCTGCAGCGCCAGCCAGGCCGGTCAGCACGCCCGCAGCCAGCCAGCGCATGGGAATGCGCGCGGACCACAGCTCCATGGCGACCACGCCCACCAGCAGCACGTGAAAGAAGACCCAGGCGAGCGTCCATGGCACCGCGCCATAGACGCAGACGCACAGCGGCACGGCGGCAAGGCAGAGCGCAGGCGGCAGCAGGCGTTGCGCACTCGCGCGCCGTCGGCACTGCGGGCAGCGCAGCCCACGGCGATCCACGCAACCGGCATGAGCAAACCCGACAGACCCGCTGCGTGCTGACACAGGCTGCAGCGCGCTGGCACCACCGACAGCGCGTTCGAACGGAGTGCGATGGTCATTGCTCACCCTCCGACAATCATGGCGGCGCCCTGGCGCACCTCGCTGGCAACTGCGGCCGGCAGCGCCACAGTGCCTGTCGGGCAGCGCGCCGTATCGGAGCTATCCACGGCACGCAGGCAGGCGGATTGGCCCACTGTGCCGAGCACATCCGCGAATCCCGCTGGTTGTTCGTAGTCGATCCGCGTGTAGCTGAACAGCCGGCCGTCAACGACCACGTGCTGCCATTCCGCGCGCGTGGTGTAGCCCACCGGAAACACCAGGGCCGCTGCCAGCACCGGGCCAGGGGGACGACCGTTGCGGGTCACCCAGTCCGCCGCGGCCTGATGGGAGACCAGGAAGCTGCTGGCCTCGGCGTCGGCCCGCGCCGTCCGGTCCTGCATTCCGTCAGGCGCGAAAAGCAGCAACTGCAGGGCCCAGGCCAACAAGGCGGCCAGAGAGAAGAACAGCGCGGGCATGGCCGTCGGATCGGGCGATCAGTTCAGCGAGGTGAACACGAGGTCGCCGCCAGCGGCTCCGCAGGCTGCCGTGGCACCGATGAGCGTCGTGGGGAAGTTCACCGCGGTGCCCCCCGCGACGGTCACCGATTGCCAGCTGGTACCGGCCTGCTGCGAAATCAGCTGGATGCAGGCTTCCACCGGCACGTCCTCGAAAGTCACCGAGAAGCGGTCGCCCAGCCCCATGACCGTCACGGGCCGGCCGTACGAATGGATGATGTCGGTCGTGTTGCCCGGCCGTGTCCAGTTGTCGGGGATGCGCCGGGAGCGGATAAGCGCGGTGTTCATGTTGTCATTGCCGAAGCCGACCTCGCCCATCGTGGCGGCGATGGTCCCGGCGCGCAGCGACGCCAGGCCACGCAGCAACTCGCCTGACTTGGCCGAGGCATCGGCCTGGCTGACCAGCGCCAGCGCGCCGATGATGATGATGGCGATGATGGCCAGAGCGGCGATCAGCTCGAGCAGCGTGACGCCGCGTTGCCGAAGGCGGCGCAGGAACATGCGGGAGGAACGGGCGGGATGGTTGGAATTCATGATCGATCCTTGGGTTGCAGGGAGAAAAGGAAGGCGGGGTCAGGCCCCCGTCCAGGGGAGAGATGAGTTGGCGGCGGTGATGGCTCCCGAGAGGATCCGGCCCATCTGCAGGTTCATGGCGATCAGCCCGCCCGTCGTCCATGCGACCGCGCCCGCCACCAGCAGGAAGGCGACGTTGCGCATCAGCACGCTCTGCATCTGGATGCGGGAGAGCGCGCCTTCGAGAAGATCCGTCGCCAGGGTCGCCATCGCCTCGTTCATGCCCTTGAGGCGTGAGTAGACGAGGATGTCGGCGATGACCTCACGGTCCGGGAACTCGGTGCGCGCGGCCTGCAGCGCGACGCCCAGAGAGAGCCCGCGGCGGATACCGGCCAGGCAGCGGTCGGTGCGGTTGCGCGCCCACCTTCCATCCTGGCGGCGCCGAAGTGCGATCAATGCGTCTTCGACCCGCTCGCCCACGCTCATCAGCGCCGACAAGGCCAGCATCCACGAGGTGCCGCGCATCACGCGGTAGATGCCGTAAGGCGCGCTGCGGTCGAGCCGCACTCGCAGTGCGCCGTCCCAGCGAGGCAGGCTCCAGAAAAACAGGGCCACCACGCCCAGCACCGACAGGATCCACAGCCAGACCCAGCTGCGCGTGGCTTCTGCCAGCCACACCAGCGACGCGGCCACGCCGTCGAAACGCCCGCCGCGCAACTGGACCACTTCCTGGTAGACCGGGATGATCTTCCAGGCATAGAAGATCAGCAGCGCGAACAGCAGCACGAGCAGAACCGACGGATAGGCGACGGCCCCCAGCACGGCGCTTCGGATGCGCCTGCGGGCGGTGAGGATCAGCTCGAGCCGTCCGAATGCGGCCACCATGTCGCCATGCTGCTCCCCCGCGTGGATCAGCAGCTCTTCGTCGGGCGTGACCCAGCCGCGGATGGACGACGACAGCGTCGAGCCATTGCCGATCGACGCGATCCAGTGGCCCAGCGCCAGCACCTCGTGATGCCCGGTGCCCGCGGTCTGCTGGCGGCGGCTGCGCAACTCGTCCAGGGCGCGCAGGATGGGCACGCCGTTGGCGAGCAGGCTGGCCAGCTTGCGCCACAGGCGCAGCCGGCTCTGCAGGTCGAGGCGGAACGAGCCGCGGGCCAGAGCGAGCGTCAGTTCCATGTGACCTGCTCCTCGGCGTCGAATGGGTCGATCGATCCGTCGGCGATCTTGGCGCGCGCATGGTCCGCCAGGGTCAGGCCGCCTTGGGCGCGCCAGACGGCGAGCGCGCTTTCGCGATCTCCTTCGCGGAGGCGGGCCATGAACGGTGCAGAGGTCTCGATGATCTCGGCAAGGACCGTGCGGGAGCGGTAGCCCGAGCCATCGCAGTGCACGCAGCCGCCACCATGCACGCGGGCCCGCACGGTGAGCGGGCCCAGGTGCGCCGCCATGCGCCGGAAGTCCTCGTCCCTCGCCCCGCCCCATGCCCGCTGCGCGGCGCCTTCGAACCCTGTGCTGCAATGGGGACACAGCGCCTTCACGAGACGCTGGGCCACCAGGCCAGCCACCACGGAAGGGTTGGCCAGGCGCTCCATCGGCACGCCCATGTCGACGAGCCGGTCGACGATGTCGATGGCGTAGTTCGCATGGAGCGTCGTCCACACCTGATGGCCCGTCATGGCCGCCGCGATGGCGAGCCGGGCCGAGGGCCCGTCGCGCATCTCGCCGATCATCATGATGTCCGGGTCCAGCCGCATGGCGGCGCGGATGGCTTGCTGGAACGCCAGCGCGCGTCCCTCCTCCGTCCCGCCGTTCACCACGGGCGTCTGTACCGCACCCGTGATCGGATACTCCGGCGGATCTTCCACGGTGATTACGTGGCGGCGGCCGGCGGTGTGCTGCATCACCTCGACCAGCGCGCACTGCAGCGTGGTGCTCTTGCCGGCACCCGTCGGTCCCGAGTTCACGATGATGCCGGTGGTACGGCGCCGCAGGCGGGCGAAGCTCTCGAGCTGCGCCGCAGAGAATCCCAGCGTGTTGAGGTCGGCACCGTGCTGGCTCGACTTGTAGAGCATGCGCAGCACCATCACGTGGCCGCCGACCTGCGCTGTGGTCGCGACCCGCAGGCCCGACACGTTCCCCGGCAGGACCTTCGGGTTGGAAATCCTGCCATCCTGAGGGTGGCTCGGCACGAAGGTGGCGTCGGACTGGTCGGTCAGTGCCTGGTAGATCGCAGAGCACAGCGCCGTGCCGAACGCGGCCGACTGCTCCTCCACGACGGCCAGGTCGCCCAGCACACGCATCAGTATCTGGGTGTTGGCGCCTTCGGTCACCCGGATGTGGATGTCCGATGCACCACGCTGCGCGGCCCGCCTGAACAGCTGGATGGCATGCGACTGCATGGCACTGGCATTGAAGGCGGCAGTGCCGGTAGACGCCGGCGTGGTGGCGCGCGAGGACTGATAGGCCTGCTGGATCGTCGCCAGTTCGACGTATACCGGCCGGACCGTCCGTCCCACGCGTTCGAGCCGGGCGGCATAGGCGGTCAGCCGAGGCTCACTGCGGTGCGACCGCGACACCAGCAGCCGGCCATCGGCCAGATAGCAGGCGAGCAGTCGCAACTCTGCCGGGAGCACGAATGGCCCGCCTTCCCCCGACAGCACGTTGGCGCCGCGGGCGAGACCGTCGTCGCCGACCGCGTGCGCGGCGGGCAGCGCCTGCGGCTCGGGCGGGGCGCCGGCCTCGAGCACGGCACCTCGCGGCACCTCCAGCGGCATCCTCAGAACGGCGGCGGCACTCATGGCTGGCGCTTCCGCACGGCAGTGGCCTGGGCCGGCGCGATGTAGGTCGCCTCGCGCATCGAGCCGTCGTCGAGCAGCGTCAGTTGCGTGCCGCTGCGGGCCCGGGGCAGCAGGACCACCTCGGTCAGGTGGACGGACTGCACGCTCCAGGCACCCACGACGGCGCCGGCACGGACCGAGCGCACGGAGCCATCCCCCATTTCTAGGGTGGCGACGCGTTGCTGGGGCGAGCCCGTCACACCGAGCAGCCGCATCCCTCGGCGCGGCGCGGTCATCATGGATTCGAGGTCGGCCGCACCCGCCTTGCCGGCCAGCGAAGCAGCGGGGAGCGACAGCGGCACGGCCGGGCCGGGCGTTGCCTGCTGGACCCTCGCGAGTTCGGCCGTGGCCTTGGCCAACCCGGCCTGTGCTTCGACGACAGCCTGCTGCTGTCGCAGCCGCGCGATCATGGCGGCGGCCTGCCCCAGCTGGTCGGCATTGTCGGTGGCGGGCAGCGCCGCCGGCGCAGTGGCCATAGGTGCAGCCGCGATGGCGGCCGCTGCCGTTGCGGGAGGGCTGTTCGCAGGAACCTGGGCGCTGGCCCAGGCCGCCGCACCGGCCAGGCCGGCAAGGAGGGCCGCGCGGACGCGTTGCAGCGCGGGCGCAGAACCGCCGCGCGCATCGGCAGGGATAGCCGGGCGCGTGATCCTTGGGAGGCGTTCAATCCTGTACATAGTGCGTCGCTTTCACAGTCCAGACGGTCTTGCCGTCCGTGGGGTTGTCGAATTCGATGGCTCCCAGCACGCTGCCCGGCAGCGCCAGCGAGCGCAGCAGGGCGGCTGGCGGCATGTCGCCGCTGAGCGACCAGCCAATGCCACCGGCGGCTTCAGGCGAAAATTGCGGGCGCTGCTCGCGCCACTGCTCGGCCCACCGGCTGGCCGCGCCCTGCCAATCGGCCCGGCGCATCAATTCGTTAGGCGCGACCGGCAACATCGGTTCGGCGGGGGCCTGCAGCTTCACCTGGAGCGATGCCTGAGCCGGCTCTCTGGCATGCGGAGCCAGCCGTGCCTGCGGCTGCAGGCGCTGCAGGTGCTCGAACAGCGCGCCGGGGCTGCGGGTCCACTCCACTTTCAGGCTCGCTGTCGCCGGATGGCAGACGATGCGGCTGACGTTCCAGCCTGCGAGATTCATGGCATGGCTGGCGACCGCGCGGGCACAGACCGGAGCCCAGCGACCGAAATCCGGCTTTTCCAGCCAGGGACGCTTCGCGGTGAATGTCTGCTGTTCGAGCGCGGCATCCGCCTGCCGCGCCTCCAGGCGCTGCGAACCAGTGCGCCAGACGGCATAACCGACGGCCGCCTCGGCCAGCAGCACGGCAACGCAAAGCATCGCGGCAAGGCTGGTGCCCTCGCCTCCCGATGCGCGCCGTTGCACGGCACGCAGGCGGGGTTCGGCAGCCCCGCCGAAACTGCGGCCCGTGGGCAGCATCGCGCTACGCTCGCGCTGCACGGCCCCTGCGATGTTCCATTCGGGAGGCGCGACGATGAGTTGCCATTCCACGGCTGCGGCCATGTGCTGCTGCATCCGCTCACGCACGTCTTCAGCCGGGCCGGCCAGGTCGCCGTCGAACTGGATCAGTTCCTGGTTCTGTGCGACGTAGCACCACTGCCCGCGTACGTCGGTCGGTAGCGCCACCAGGAAATTTCGCAGGCCTTCGGCGGTCAGACGGTCGGCCACGGCGGCGGCGATCGACACGGCGCCGCGCTGAGCGGCGGTTTCCGCGTCGAGCAGACCGACCTGCGCCGGCGGGTGTCCGCGCGTGACGTAGAACGCGGCGTTCTGCTCGGCCAGGATGTCGTCGAGCTCGGCCGCCCGGCCGCTGCCGTCCAGCGGGTACCAGAACAGGCCGGCGCAATAGCTCCTGCCTTCGATCTGGACCAATCCGAAGTTGCTGCTCATGGCGTGAGTTCCCCGGCTCACAGCAGCGTCGGCTGCACCACGATGACCACCGCCGTGCGGTCGGACTTGCCCTCCTGCATCCCGCCGAACAGCACGTTGCGCGGATCGCCCACGCCTTGCTGTTGCGTCTTGGCATTCATCTGCTCGAAACCGCTCATCACCAGCATCTCGCCGGAATTGATGGCCACCCGCTGGATGAAGCTGCGCAGATTCACATTGGGCAGCTGGATCCTGGAGCCGTTGGACTCGATCGAGGTGATCTCGTTGAGATCCGAAAGCGTCATCGCGTACTGCAACAGGATCCGGCCGTCGTCGAGGACGTGCGGCACGAAGCTCATGTCCAGACCGGCTGTCACCTGCCCCGGCGTCAGCGTGGTGGACGAGCCGGCGTTCGGTACCTGCGAGACGCTGACGGAAGCCAGATAGGTCTGCTGCTTGCCCACCTGCAGCGGCACCGGCTGGTTGTTGAGCGTGACCAGCGTGGTGCTGATCTGCTCGCTCACGCGGCCCAGCGACGAAAGCGCCTTGAGCACCACCTCGCTGCCGGCGAAATGTCGCGAGGCGCCAGTGTTGCCCGGCGGGCTGATCACCTGCAGCCCGAGGTTCGTGGCATTGGCGCCGATCATCCCTGCCCTGTTGCTGATCGTCATGCCGACGCCCTGGAACTGCTTGAACATGAGGTCCCAGTCGAGCCCGTAAGCTTCGCCGCTGCTCAGGGTGACGCTGTACACCTTCACGTTGAGCGCCACTTGCCGGCTCATGGCGGCGTTGGTCGACCGGACGAACTCGGCCACCTGTTCCATGGCCGAGCGGCGATCGACGACGGTCAACGTTCCCAGCGCAGGACTGACGATGAGACGTCCCTCCTCGCTCAGCATCGACTTCACCGTGCTTTCCACGGCGGCCCAAGGCGACAGGTTCTCGAATGAAATCGTCGCGGTCTGTCCTGTCGCCGTCGACTTTCCGCTCCCGCCTTGCGAATTGCCGCCACCGGATTCACTGGCCTGGGATTGCTTGGACGAGATCGTGCTGCTTCCCGAAGTAGCGCCGGCCAGGGCCGACAACCGGAACGTGCGCGACTGCAGGCGCCGTATCACCACGCCTCCTCCCTCCTCATTCCAGAACAGGTCGAAGCGCCGCGCCACGGTGTCGAGCAGGCCCCGTACCGTTCCTTCATAGGCGATGCGCACCGGCGTGGCGGCCGGTGAACTCTCGCCAGCCGGAAGGTGCCCGGGCCCACCGGGCAGCGGCGGCAGCGGTCCGTTCGAGGACGGCTGGATCTTGTTGCTCGAAGCAGGCCGCGCCGATGCAGCGGCGCGAAGCTCTGCCGCGTCCGGGTTCACCTCGATGCGAAGACCCGTTTCGGCCTCCAGCCGCGCGGCGAAATCGCGCAGGCTGCCGATGGCCTGGTTGAAGGTGATCATGCGGGCCAGTTCGGGTGCGCTTGCCGGACTGACGGCTTCGGCTGACAGGGCCAGAAGAGGCTGCTGTGAGCGTTCGAGACGGTCATCCGGTTGCTGCGTGCCCGCCTTGGGCAGCAGTTCCTCCGAGCGCCCGATCACTCCGTCCGTGATGGCATTGAACTGGTCGAGCCGCAAACCCGAACAACCCGGCAGCAGCAGCACTGGCGCCAGCGCTGCCGGAGCGAGGCGCCGACGGAAGGAAGACACGAGGTTGGAATCGAGCGTCATGGGCTTCTCCAGCGTGGACGGGACGGGTCTGGAGTCCAGGCCGTGTTCGGGATCGGAAAGAGACATGCGTGACAAATCCTCTTCAGGGGAGGCGGACGATGCGCGCAGCTCGCACTGCGCCCTCCGTATCCGTCTGCAACTGCAGGCGCAGCCGCACACCGACGATGCGGGCGCTGTCGACAAGCAACAGGCCGAGCGACTCCATGGATTGCGGTTGCACGCGCGCGTCGGCCGACGCCTTGACGTCGGCGCCGACCCATGTGGCAGGGATGCCGATGGCTTCGCCGTAAGCTGTCCACGCGGAGCGCACGCCGGCCCCAGCCCTCAATTCGAAGACGGAAGGAGCGGTCACTGGAGCCGGGGAACCGGCCGCAACGGCATCAGTGATCGCACTCACGCGGGGCTCTTCCGCATCCGGCGGCGTCGGGGCCGGTGATGTCAAGGCCGGTGATGTCAAGGCCGGTGATGTCGAGGCCGGTGATGTCGAGGCCGGTGATGTCGAGGCCGGTGATGTCGAGGCCGGTGGCGGAGCGTCCGGCGACACCGCGTGCGCGGATCGACCCACGGGTGAGTCCATTGCGGCAGTGCCTGCCGCTGCAGTCACCCCCGCTACATCCGTCGATACGGCCTCCCCCGTGGCCATGGGCCGGACTGCACCCATGGCGGACGGCTCCCTCTCCGCTGGCGTCGCCTGCCGGGCAACGGCCGGATGGCATGCAAAGGGGCTTGCGGGCTGCACGGCGCCCTGTGGCATCCAGTCGTTGGCCTGCAGGGTCTGCTTCACTGCCGCCTGGAAGACGGAGTCGGTAGGACGCCCCGGGCTGAGCATTGCCTCGGCGATCAGTTTCCATGACGACGCCTCCATGGCGTCACGCGGAAACCCGGTGCCCTGGCCGTCCAGCATCGCCAGCAGGCGCGCAGCGCGCGGCTCACCGGCGCGGGCTGCGCGTTGCGTCAGGTCGTGCGCCTGCTCGAAGCGGCCTTCCGCAAAACGCAGTCGGGCCACTGCAAGGTCTCCCCGGGGATGTTCCATGGATTGCAGGCGCGCGGCGATGGCGCGCGCACTGCGGATGTCCTGCCTGCCCATCGCGGTCTCCAGCAGCCATGCGCCCGCTTCGGGCAAGGCTGCTTCGCTCCAGGCCGACTCGATCGCGCGACGAGCCCGGGACGGTTGCGCATCGCCGCCCTCGCCGCGCGCCAGCATCAGGCCGAGATTGAAACGGGCCGCCGGCAGGCTGGTGGCGCCGAGCTCGAAGAAATCCCTCGCACGCGCTGGCGCGCCTCCCAGCAGTTGCAGGCATCCCAGCAGGTTGAGTTCGCCAGTGCGTCCTGGGTCAGTCGACGCGGTGTTTTCTGATTCCCCTGCCCACGAGGCCGTGGCGCTGATGCCCAGCGCGGCGATCAGGAGAGCAATGGTGCGCCGCGCCAGCACGTGTCTGCATGCTGCCCGGCGTCCTGGTGTGACATCTGCGACTGTTTGTGTACCCATGCCGCAAGACTAGGTTTGCGGAGAGCGGTGTCAGAACGCGGACCCGAAGCATCGTCCTGGCACGCGAAGGCGCAATGAATGGGTGCGAAGCCATGCGAAGCCCGCTCGTCCTGCGCGGGACAAACGGGCGGCGGTTCGTCGTGGGGCGCACCATCGCACCCCACAGCAGCGCGTCAGCGCCCCGAAATGCGGCGGCCGACGACAACCCCGCCAAGCACCACTGCCCCGGCCACGATGCCGATCACGCCATTGGCCAGCGCCTGCACCAGCATGCCGCCCAAGCCTTCGACGGCATGCGCGAGCGGCGCGATGCCGTGCACCAGGATGCCGCCGCCCACCAGGAACATCGCCGCTGTGCCCACCACCGACAGCGCCTTCATGAGCCAGGGCGCCGCGGCCAGGATCCCTCGGCCCACGGCCTGCGAGGCCGCCCCCGGCCTCCCGCTGAGCCAAAGCCCCGCATCGTCGAGCTTCACGATGCCGGCCACCAGGCCGTAAACGCCGATCGTCATCGCCAGCGCGATTCCCGACAACACGGCCACCTGCAGGCCGAAGGCCTCGCCCTGCACCACGCCCAGCGTGATGGCGATGATCTCGGCCGACAGGATGAAGTCGGTGCGGATGGCGCCGCGGACTTTGTCCTTCTCCATCGCCACCAGCGCCTCGGGCGTGGGAGCCTGCTCGAGTTTGCGCATGTGCTCGGCGCGGCTGGCCGCATCGTCTTCATGGCGGTGCAGGAAGCGGTGCGCCAGCTTCTCGAAGCCCTCGTAGCACAGGAAAGCGCCGCCCAGCATGAGCAGTGGTGTCACTGCCCACGGCGCGAAGCGGCTGATGGCCAGCGCCGCCGGCACCAGGATGGCCTTGTTGAGCAGCGAACCCTTGAACACCGCCCAGACGACAGGCAACTCGCGCTCGGCCCGCACGCCGGTGACCTGCTGCGCATTGAGCGCGAGATCGTCGCCCAGCACGCCAGCCGTCTTGCGGGCCGCCACCTTGGTCATGATCGACACGTCGTCGAGCACGGTGGCGATATCGTCGAGTAGCGCAAGAAGGCTGGCAGCGGCCATGGCAGGTCAGGTTGAAGTCAGGAAGCGCCCATCCTAGCCGCTGGCCATGCGCCCGCGCGTGACAGCGGGAAACAAAACGCCCCGGCGATGTGCCGGGGGCGATGCAGCGAGGGCGCCGTTCAGCCGACCCAGCGGCGCGCATTGCGCCACAGGCGCATCCACGGGCTGAAGTCGCCGGTCTGGCCCGGCGTCCAGCTCATCTGCACGTTGCGGAACACGCGCTCGGGATGCGGCATCAGTGCGGTGAAGCGGCCGTCGGCCGTCGTCACGGCGGTCAGGCCGTCGGGACTGCCGTTGGGGTTGAACGGATAGGCGTCGGTGGCCTGGCCGTGGTGATCCACGAAACGCATGGCGCCGATCACGCGCTCTGCATCACCGCGACGCGCGAAGTTCGCATAGCCTTCGCCGTGCGCCACGGCAATCGGCAGGCGGCTGCCCGCCATGCCCTGGAAGAACAGGCTGGGCGACTCGAGCACCTCGACCATCGACAGCCGGGCCTCGAAGCGTTCGCTCTGGTTGGTCGTGAAGCGGGGCCAGTCCTGGGCGCCGGGGATGATGTCGGCCAGCTCCGCGAACATCTGGCAGCCGTTGCACACGCCCAGTCCGAAGGTGTCGGTGCGGGCGAAGAACGTCTTGAACTGCTCGGACAAGCGGTCGTTGAAGGTGATGCTGCGCGCCCAGCCCACGCCGGCGCCCAGCGTGTCGCCGTAGCTGAAGCCACCGCAGGCGACCACGCCGCGGAAGTCGGCCAGGTCGGCACGGCCCGATTGCAGGTCGGTCATGTGGACGTCCCAGGCTTCGAAACCGGCTTCGCCAAAGGCCCAGGCCATCTCGACGTGCGAGTTGACGCCCTGCTCGCGCAGGATGGCCACGCGCGGCTTCGCCAGGTTGAGGAACGGCGCGGCCACGTCGTCCTGCGGATCGAAGGTGAGCGACACGTGCGCACCCGGATCGGTAGGCTCGCCGGCGGCGGCATGCTCCGCGTCGGCGCAGGCGGGGTTGTCGCGCTCGCGCGCGATCTTCCACGACACGCTGTCCCACACCTGGTGCAGATCGGCCAGGCTGGCACTGAACACCGCCTTGGTGTCGCGCCAGACCTGGACCTGCGCGCTCGCCGTGGCGTCGGCCGCCGCGCTGCCCGGCTTGGGCCAGGCCGCGCTCTGTACCTTGCCCACGAAATGGCTGTAGCGCGACAGGCCGAATTCGCGCAGCACCTGCATGACGTCGTTGCGCTCGCCGGTGCGCACTTGCAGCAGCACGCCCAGCTCTTCCGAGAACAGTGCGCGCAGGGTGAGCTCTTCACGGCGGGCGCTGACCTGCTGCGCCCAGTTCTTGGCATCGCCATACTCGGCGCGGCTGTCGCTGATGCCGTCGCCTTCGGTGACCAGCATGTCCACGTTGAGCGCCACGCCCACGTGGCCCGCGAAGGCCATCTCGCAGGCCGCGGCGAACAGGCCGCCGTCGCTGCGGTCGTGGTAGGCCAGGATGCGGCCCTGTGCGCGCAGTGCGTTCACGGCATCGACCAGGCGCACCAGATCGTCCGCGTCGGCCAGGTCGGGCACGTCGTCGGCCACGCCTTCCTGCCCCAGCACCTGGGTGAGCACCGAGCCCGCGAGCCGGTTGCGGCCGCGGCCCAGATCGACCAGCACCAGCGTGGTGTCGGTTTCGGTGGCGTCGAGCTGCGGCGTCAGCGTGCCACGCACGTCGGCCAGCGTGGCGAAGGCGCTCACGATCAGGCTGACGGGCGAGGTGACCTTCTTCGTGGCGGCAGCCCCGTCTTTCCCACCACCGGCGGGGTCTTTCCACACAGTGCGCATCGACAGGCTGTCCTTGCCCACGGGCACCGAGATGCCCAGCGCCGGGCACAGTTCCATGCCGACGGCGCGCACGGTTTCGTACAGCGCGGCGTCTTCGCCGGCCTCGCCGCAGGCGGCCATCCAGTTGGCCGAGAGCTTGACGCGGGCCAGCTCGATGGGAGCGGCCAGCAAATTGGTGATGGCTTCCGCGACCGCCATGCGGCCCGAGGCGGGCGCGTTCCAGGCGGCCAGCGGCGTGCGCTCGCCCATGCTCATGGCCTCGCCCGCAAAGCCCGCATGGTCGGCCAGCGTGACGGCGCAGTCGGCCACGGGCACCTGCCAGGGGCCGACCATCTGGTCGCGGTGCGAGAGGCCACCCACCGTGCGGTCGCCGATGGTGACGAGGAAGCGCTTGGATGCCACGGTCGGATGGCTCAGCACGCCGATGGCGGCCTGTTGCAGGTCGACGCCCGTGAGGTCCAGCGGCTGGAACTCGCGCGTCACCGTCGTCACGTCGCGGTGCATGCGCGGCGGTTTGCCGAGCAGCACGTCCATCGGCATGTCCACCGGATGAACTGGGGCGCCAACGCTTCGCGCGTCTGCTGCCAGGACGAGCTGCCGCTCGTCCGTCGCCACCCCGACCACCGCGAAGGGGCAGCGCTCGCGCTCGCAGAAGGCGCGGAACTGGTCGAGCGACTCGGGCGCGATGGCCAGCACGTAGCGCTCCTGGCTTTCGTTGCACCAGATTTCCTTGGGCGCCAGGCCCGATTCCTCGAGCGGCACGGCGCCCAGTTCGAAGCGCGCGCCACGGCCGGCGTCGTTCGTCAATTCGGGGAAGGCGTTCGAGAGGCCGCCCGCACCGACGTCGTGGATGGCCAGGATGGGGTTGGCCGCGCCCTGCGCCCAGCAGTGGTTGATGACCTCCTGCGCGCGGCGCTCGATCTCGGGGTTGCCGCGCTGGACCGAGTCGAAGTCCAGTTCGGCCGCGTTGGCACCGGTGGCCATGGAACTGGCAGCGCCGCCGCCCATGCCGATGCGCATGCCCGGGCCGCCCAGCTGGATCAGCAGGCTGCCGGCCGGGAATTCGATCTTCTTCGTCTGGCCTGAATCGATCTGGCCCAGGCCGCCCGCGATCATGATGGGCTTGTGGTAGCCGCGCTCGACGCCGCCCACGCGCTGCTCGTACTCGCGGAAGTAGCCCAGCAAGTTGGGCCGGCCGAACTCGTTGTTGAAGGCGGCACCGCCCAGCGGGCCCTCGGTCATGATGGCCAGCGGGCTGGCAATGTGGGCCGGGCGGCCGATGCTGGCGCCCGCGTCGGGCCACAGCTTCGACACGGTGAAGCCGGTCAGGCCCGCCTTCGGGCGCGAGCCGCGGCCGGTGGCGCCCTCGTCGCGGATCTCGCCGCCTGCCCCCGTGGAGGCGCCCGGGAACGGGGAAATGGCGGTCGGGTGGTTGTGCGTTTCCACCTTCATGAGCACGTGGTGCACAGCATCCTGGCGCTCGTAGGCGGCCGCCGCCGTGCCCTGCGGCGCCAGCAGGCGGCGCACCGCGCTGCCTTCCATCACCGAGGCGTTGTCGGAATACGCCACTACCGTGTGCCGGGGGCTGGTCTGGTGCGTGTGGCGGATCATGCCGAACATGCTCTTGTCCTGCGCCACGCCGTCGATGGTGAAACTGGCATTGAAGATCTTGTGGCGGCAGTGCTCGCTGTTGGCCTGCGCGAACATCATCAGCTCGACGTCGGTCGGGTTGCGGCCCAGGCCGGTGAAGGCGTCGACCAGGTACTCGATCTCGTCGTCGGCCAGCGCCAGGCCGAAGCGCTGGTTGGCCGACTCCAGCTCTGCCCGGCCGCCGCGGAGCACGTCCACGTGTTCCATGGGTGCGGCGTCCAGTTCAGTGAAGAGGCGCGCAGCGTCTTCGTGGCTGGCCACCACGCTCTCGGTCATGCGGTCGTGCAGCAGCGCAGCCACTTCGGCCATCTGCGCGGCGGTCGGCTCGGGCTTGGAGAGCAGCGCGCCGCGCAGCACCAGACGGTACTCGGTCACGCGCTCGACGCGGCGCACGGCCAGGCCGCAGTTGCGCGCGATGTCGCTCGCCTTGGAGGCCCACGGCGACACCGTACCCAGGCGTGGCGTGACGACGATCAGGGGGCCGGTGGCCGCGCCCTCGTACGGATCGCCGTAGGTGAGCAACGCCGCCAGGCGATCGCGCGCAGTGGCGTCGGGCGGCGTGTCGGTGGCCACCAGGTGCACGTGGCGGGCAGTGAGCCCGGCAATCCGTTCGTGGATGGCCTGCAGGCGCGGCAGGAGCTGGCGGACACGGAAATCGCTGAGGGCATTGCCGCCCTCGAAGAAGGTGATGTGCTGGGTCACGGAGGTGGCCTAAGGGGAGGATGGCGACGCCGCTGACTGGGGCCTCGCCGAAGGCGGAATTCTATCGTGGCGCGCCCGCCCTCCCGCCCGCGACGCAAAGCCGCGCCCCCGCGAGGGGCGGCCCCGGGTGGGATAATTGCGCCCCATGAGCATCACGATCAAGAGCGCCGCCGACATCGAAGGCATGCGCACCGCCTGCCGCCTCGCCTCCGAGGTGCTGGACTACCTCACGCCGCACATCCAGGCTGGCGTCACCACGAAGGAAATCGACCGGCTCGCCCACGAGTACATGGTCAACGTGCAGGGCACGAAGTCGGCCACGCTGGGCTACCAGCCCCAGGGCTATCCGCCCTATCCGGCTTCGCTGTGCACGTCGCTCAACCATGTCGTCTGCCACGGCATCCCGAACGAGAAGCCGCTCAAGAAGGGCGACATCATGAACGTGGACGTCACCGTCATCACGCCCGAGGGCTGGTACGGCGACAACTCCCGCATGTACATCATCGGCGACGCCTCCATCCAGGCCAGGCGGCTGTGCCAGGTGACCTTCGACGCGATGTGGATCGGCATCGAGCAGGTGCGCCCCGGCGCGCGGCTGGGCGATGTGGGCCATGCGATCCAGAAATTCGCCGAGGCCGCCGGCTATTCGGTGGTGCGCGAGTTCTGCGGCCATGGCATCGGCAAGCGCTTCCACGAAGATCCGCAGGTGTTGCACTACGGCCGCCCCGGCACCATGGAAGAGCTGGTGCCCGGCATGACCTTCACCATCGAGCCCATGATCAACGCAGGCAAGCGCGACATCAAGGAGTTCGGCAACGACGGCTGGACCATCGTCACGCGCGACCGAAGCCTGTCGGCGCAGTGGGAACACACGGTGCTGGTCACCGACACCGGCTACGAGGTGCTCACGCTGTCGGCCGGCAGCCCGCCCAAGCCGGCCTTCGTCAAGGGCTCCTGAAGCCGCGGCGGACGATCGAGGCAGACACGGCATGACGTCCTCCGACATCCAGGCCCTGCGCGACGGCTATCGTGCCCGCAAGGCCGAGCTGTTCGAAGCCATCCGCGGCAGTGGCCAGTCCACGCGCGGCGTGCGCCGCACGCTGCAGCAGCTGGCGCATTCGGCCGACGATGTGCTGCGCGAGCTCTGGACCCGCTGCGGTCTGGGGGCGCCGTTCGCGCTGGTCGCCGTGGGCGGCTTCGGGCGCGGCGAGCTGTTCCCGCATTCCGACGTCGACGTGCTGGTGCTGCTGCCCGACGGACAGTCACCCGATGCCGACCCGGCGCTCAAGGCGCGCATCGAAAGCTTCATCGGCGCATGCTGGGACGCGGGCCTGGAGATCGGCTCCAGCGTGCGCACGCTGGGCGATTGCCTGTCCGAGTCCGCCAAGGACGTCACGGTGCAGACCTCGCTACTGGAGGCCCGCCTCGTCACCGGGAACAGCCGCCTGTTCCGCGAGTTCTGCACACGCTTTCGCGAGGCGATGGACCCCCGCGCCTTCCTTGTCGCCAAGACGCTGGAGATGCGCCAGCGCCACACCAAGTTCGAGAACACGCCCTACTCGCTCGAGCCCAACTGCAAGGAAAGCCCGGGCGGCCTGCGGGACCTGCAGGTCATCCTGTGGATCGCGCGCGCGGCCGGCTTCGGCAGCACCTGGGACCAGCTGGCCAAGAGCGGCCTGGCCACGCGCTACGAAGCCGCGCGGCTCAAGCGCAACGAGGCGCTGCTCGGCCTGATCCGCGCCCGCCTGCACCTGATCGCCGGCCGCCGCGAAGACCGCCTGGTGTTCGACCTGCAAACGCCGGTGGCCCAGTCGTTCGGCTGGGAGAACACCCCCGGCCGGCGCGCCAGCGAAGAGCTGATGCGCCGCTACTACTGGACCGCCAAGGCCGTGAGCCAGCTGCACCAGATCCTGTTGCTGAACATCGAGGAACGGCTGTCGCCCGACACCCACGCGACGCGCCCGATCAACGAACGCTTCAGCGAGAAGGCCGGCACGATCGAGGTCAACAGCGACGACCTGTATGTGCGCGAGCCGCACGCCATCCTCGAGACCTTCCTGCTCTACCAGACCACGGTGGGTGTTAAAGGCCTGTCGGCGCGCACGCTGCGCGCCCTGTACGCCGCGCGTGGCGTGATGGGCCAGAAGTTCCGCAACGACCCGGTCAACCGGGCCACGTTCATGGAAATCCTGCGGCAGGACCACGGCATCACGCATGCCGTTCGCCTGATGAACCAGACATCGGTGCTGGGCCGCTACCTGTGGGTGTTCCGCGGCATCGTCGGCCAGATGCAGCACGACCTGTTCCACGTCTACACGGTGGATCAGCACATCCTGATGGTCCTGCGCAACGTGCGGCGTTTCTTCATCGCCGACCACGCGCACGAATACCCGTTCTGCTCGCAGCTGGCCGCCGGCTGGGACAAGCCGTGGATCCTCTACGTGGCCGCGCTGTTCCACGACATCGGCAAGGGCCGCGGTGGTGATCACTCCGAGTTGGGCGCCAAGGACGTGCGCACCTTCTGCCGCCAGCACGGCATCGACGCCGACGACACGAAGCTCATCGAATTCCTGGTGCGCGAGCATCTGGCCATGAGCCGCTCCGCGCAGAAGGAAGACCTGTCCGACCCCGACGTCATCGCCGCGTTCGCGCGCCGTGTTGGCAACGAGCGCTACCTCACCGCGCTGTACCTGCTCACGGTGGCCGACATCCGTGGCACCAGCCCCAAGGTCTGGAATGCCTGGAAGGGCAAGCTGCTCGAAGACCTCTACCGCTACACGCTGCGGGCCTTGGGCGGCCGCGCGCCCGACCCGGGCGCCGAGGTGGAAGCCCGCAAGCGCGAGGCGCTGGTGCTGCTGGCGCTGCATGCGCTACCCCATGAGGCGCACAAGCCGCTGTGGGACACGCTCGACGTGGGCTATTTCATGCGCCACGACGCTGGCGACATCGCCTGGCACGCCAAGCACCTCTCGCGCCACGTGACGAAGAAGCCCCAGCCCGAGGGCGCGCCGGCGAAGGCGATCGTGCGCGCGCGCTTGTCCACGGTGGGCGAAGGCCTGCAGGTGATGGTCTACACGCCCGACCAGCCCGACCTGTTCGCGCGCATCTGCGGCTACTTCGACCAGGCCGGCTTCAGCATCCTCGATGCCAAGGTGCACACGGCCAGCAACGGGCACGCGCTGGACACGTTCCAGGTCGTCACCTCGATGCTGCCCGAGCACTACCGCGAGCTCATCAGCATGGTCGAAATCGACCTGGCCCGCGCCATCGAGGAGCATGGTCCGCTGCCGCCGCCCGGCCGCGGCCGCGTGTCGCGCCGCGTGCGCAGCTTCCCGGTGGCGCCACGCGTGCATCTGTCGCCCGACGAGAAGGCGCAGCGATGGCTGCTGTCGATCTCGGCCAGCGATCGCGCCGGCCTGCTCTACAGCGTGGCCCGCGTACTGGCGCGACACCAGCTCAACCTGCAACTCGCCAAGGTCAGCACGCTGGGCGAAAGGGTGGAGGACACGTTCCTCATCCACGGCCCCGAGCTTCAGCAGAACCGCCGCCAGATCGAGATCGAGACCGAGTTGCTCGAAGCGATTTCCGACTGACATCCATCGCCGGCCCGCAGCGACCGGCCGGTCGGTGGCCGCTCCGCCCGCCGCGTTGTTGCGAACAATTCGCATTGATCTACAATGCGGCCTCCTTCGAACGCCAGCGGAATGCGCCGGCCGTACGGGCGCTCCATGCGGCGCCGGTGCCGGCCCGGCGTCAGCCAGCCATGTCATTCACATCGACACCATGGCCGCTTCTTCCGCATATTCCTCCCGCACCTTCTCTCCCGCCCGCCCGGGCACCGCCGCAGCGCGGCTGCGCCGCTGGTTCGTGCCCGTTGCCTCGGCGCTCGCGTTCTGCGCCCACGCCCACACGCCGTACCTGCTGCCGACCACATTCGATCCGAATCCGGGCGAGACGATCGGTGTCGAAGCCAGCTTCGCAGAGAAATTCTTCATTCCCGAGGTGTTCTTCGGCGCAACGCCGTTCGCCATCACCCAGCCCGACGGCACGTCGCTGCCCTTTGGCGACGTGCGGCAGTTCAAGCTGCGGACCATCGCCGAGCAGAAACTTCCCGCCGCCCGGGGCACCTACCGGCTGAGTACCGGCCCACGCCTGGGGGCGATCTTCCGCAGCTGGGAGCACAACGGCAAGGTGCAGGTGGCGCGCGATCCGAAGCAGCCGATGCCCGAGGGCGCCCGCCTGGTCAGCCATTACCAGTCGCTGTCGGTGTCCGAGGCCTATGTGACCGTCGGCGCCCCGACGCGGGAGGCCACGAAGCCGAGCTGCCGTGGCCTGGAAATCGTTCCGGCAACGCATCCGAGCGACGTGGTGAGCGGCGAGAAGTTCGATTTCACCGTGACCTTCGACGGCATGCCGCTGGCCGACCAGAAGGTAGATGTCTACCGCTCGGCCATGGACCTGACGAACGAACACAGCGCGGACAGCGTGAAGACCGACGCCCAGGGCAATGTCTCGTACACACCGGCCCGGCCGGGCATCTACCTTGCGCTGATCCGCCATCGGGCCAAGGCGCCGGCGGGCGCGGCGGCCCCTGACTATGGCTACAACTACACGCTCACCTTCCGCGTGCAGGCGCCCTGAAGGGCCCGCCGGCGGGCGGTCTCAGTCGTCGTCTGCCGCATCCAGTCCGGGGAACAGCACCTCGGTGAACCCGAAGCGCGTGAAGTCGCGCACCCGCATCGGGTAGAGCGTGCCGATGAGGTGGTCGCATTCGTGCTGCACCACCCGCGCATGGAAGCCCTCGGCCACGCGGTCGATGGGCGCACCCGAGGGATCGACGCCGGTGTAGCGGATGCGCGCCCAGCGCGGCACCACGCCGCGCAAGCCAGGCACCGACAGGCAGCCTTCCCAGCCCTCTTCTTCCTCGGACCCGAGCGGGACGATCACCGGATTGAGCAGCACCGTGCGCGGCACGACGGGCGCATCGGGATAGCGCGGATTGGGTACATCGCTGCCGAAGATGACCAGTTGCAGGTCTTCGCCGATCTGCGGCGCTGCCAGGCCCGCGCCGTTGACAGCGCGCATCGTCTCGAACATGTCCGCAATGAGCTGCTCGAGCGCGGGCGTGCCGAATTCGGTGACGGGCTGGGCAATGCGCAGCAAGCGCGGATCGCCCATCTTCAGGATGTCGCGGATGGCCATCCGTCGAGTCTCGCACAGGCAGGCCGGCCTTACAGCCTGTTGCCTGGCTTCACACGGCAGGGGTCAACAGACCTGCGCCACCTGCCGTTGGACGAATAGCCGCGCATCCGCCGGCCGCATCAGACAAGGAGAGCACATGACGACCCCTTCCCGATGGATTGCCTGGGCCGCTGCCGGCGGCGCCGTGGCCCTGCTTTCTGGCTGCGTGGTGGCCCCGATCGGTCCGCCGCCGCCGCGTCCCGTGGCGGTGTATCCGGCGCCAGGGTATGGCTATGGCCCACCGCCCGTGGTCGTGGTGCCGGCGCCCCCGCCCCGGCCCTACCCGTACCGCCGCTGGCGCGATCGCTACTGACAGGTAGCGGCGCAGGGTGCGATCAGGCCGGGGCTTGATCCGCGTCAGGGCACGGCAGCGCGGGCAGCGCGAGACTGCGATGGCGCGGTCGATTCCGGCCGCCGCCTGACCGGAGAGTCTTTCCATGCGCATTCCCTACCTCCCTGCCCGCCCCTTCCAGCAAACGCTCGCGCGTCTGTGCAAGGCCCTCGCCATGGCCGGCACGCTCGCGCTCGCGGCCCATCTGCCGGCGAACGCCGCCACCTGCGACATCGAGATTTCGGGCAACGACGCCATGCAGTTCGACAAGGCCGCCATCGAGGTGAGCAAGAGCTGCAAGCAGTTCACCGTCAAGCTCAGGCATGCGGGCAAGCTGCCCAAGACGGCCATGGGGCATAACTGGGTGCTGTCGAAGACGGCCGACGTACAGGCCGTGGCCAATGACGGCCTCGCCGCCGGCGTGGCCGCGCAGTACGTCAAGGCGGGGGATGCCCGCGTGATCGCGCACACCAAGGTGGTCGGCCCGGGCGAAACCGATTCGGTGAGCTTCGCCACGGCCAAGCTCAAGGACGCCGAGAGCTACACCTTCTTCTGCTCTTTCCCGGGGCACGCGTCCATCATGAAGGGGACGCTCAAGCTGGTGAAGTGAGCAGCGTGGCTCACGAAGACAGCAATGCCAGCATCCCCGCCTCGTCGAGAACGGCGATGCCCAGTTCCTGCGCCTTGGCGAGCTTGCTGCCCGCCTCGTCGCCGGCCACGACGTAGTCGGTCTTCTTGCTCACCGAGCCGGCCACCTTGGCGCCGGCCGCTTCCAGGCGTTCCTTCGCGTCATCGCGCGACAGCGTGGGCAGCGTGCCGGTGAGCACGAAGGTCTTGCCCGCCAGGGGCAATGCAGCGCGCGGCGCCGGGTCGCCTTCAGGCCAGGTCACGCCACAGGCGCGCAACTGCTCGATCACCTCGCGGTTGTGCGGCTGCTGGAAGAAGGTGTGCACGGCCTCGGCAACGATGGGGCCGACGTCGGGCACTTCCAGCAACTGCCCGACCGACGCGTCCATCACGCCGTCGAGCCGGCCGAAGTGCCGCGCCAGATCCTTGGCCGTGGTTTCGCCGACGTGGCGGATGCCCAGGCCGTAGAGGAAACGCGGCAGCGTGGTGGTCTTGGACTGCTCCAGCCCGTCGAGCACGTTCTGCGCGGATTTTTCGGCCATCCGGTCGAGCGCGGCCAGCGCCGTGAGGCCGAGCCGGTACAGGTCGGGCAGCGTCTTCACCACGCCCGCCTCGACCAGCTGGTCGACCAGCTTCTCGCCCAGCCCTTCGATGTCGACGGCGCGGCGCTGTGCGTAATGCAGGATCGCCTGCTTGCGTTGCGCCGCGCAGAACAGCCCGCCCGAGCAGCGGTGGTTGACCTCGCCCTTCTCGCGCACCACGGCGCTGCCGCAGATGGGGCACTGGCGCGGCATGCGGAAATTGGGCACGTAGGGATCGCGCGGCGCCAGCCGCTGGGAGCTGCCCTCGGCGACGGCCTGATCGATGGCGGCCTCGCTGTCCGCGCCCTCGATGCGCGCGGCCCTCACGACGGTCGGCGGAACACGGCCCACCACCTCGGGGATCACGTCGCCGGCGCGGCGGATGATCACGCTGTCGCCCACTCGCAGCTGCTTGCGGCGCAGCTCGAACAGGTTGTGCAGCGTGGCGTTGGACACCGTCGTGCCGCCCACGAACACCGGATCGAGCCGTGCCACGGGCGTGAGCTTGCCGGTGCGGCCCACCTGGACGTCGATCCCCAGCATGCGCGTCACCTGCTCCTGCGCCGGATACTTGTGCGCCACCGCCCAGCGCGGCTCGCGCGAGACGAAGCCCAGCTGGCGCTGCAGCGCCAGCGCATTCACCTTGTAGACCACGCCGTCGATGTCGAACGGCAGGCTGTCGCGCAGCGCGCCGATCTGGCGGTGAAAAGCCACCAGCTCGTCGGGTCCGTTGCAGACCTGCGTGCGATCGGACACCGGCAGGCCCCACGAGCGCAGCGTGAGCAAGGCCTGGTACTGCGTGCCGAAATCGGGCCCGCCCGCCTCCACCGGCGTCACTTCGCCCCAGCCGTAGGCGAAGAACGACAGGGGCCGCTGGCGCGCGATGGCCGAATCGAGCTGGCGCACGGCGCCGGCTGCCGCGTTGCGCGGGTTGACGTAGGTTTTCTCGTTCTTCAGGCCGGCGTCGATCTTCTCGCGCTGGCGTTCGTTGAGGCGGTCGAAATCGGCCCGCTTCATGTAGACCTCGCCGCGCACTTCCAGCACCGGCGGGGCGTCGGCAGGCAATTTCAGCGGAATCTGCCCGATGGTGCGGATGTTGTGCGTGACGTCCTCGCCGATCTCGCCGTCACCGCGCGTGGCGGCCTGCACCAGCACGCCGTTCTCGTAGCGCAGGTTGATGGCCAGGCCGTCGAACTTGAGTTCGGCCACGTACTCGACTGGCGGCGCGTCGTCGGCCAGGCCCAGTTCGCGCCGCACCCGCGCGTCGAAGGCCACCGCGCCACTGGCTTCGATGTCGGTCTCGGTGCGGATGGACAGCATCGGCACGGCATGTCGCACCTTGGCGAACAGGTCGAGCACGGCGCCGCCCACGCGCTGGGTGGGTGAATCGGGCGAAGCGAGGCCGGGGTGATCGGATTCGAGCTGCTGCAGCTCACGGAACAGCCGGTCGTACTCGGCGTCGGGGATCTCGGGCGCGTCCAACGTGTAGTAGCGGTGCGCGTGATGGTGCAGCAGCGCACGCAGCTCGGCCACGCGCCGGGCCGCCCCCGCCGGCGCGGGCGGCAGGTCGAACAGGTCGCCGGTCGTCATCGGATGACCTTCGCCGTGCCGGCGGCGGAGCGATCGCCTTCGGGAAGCCGGGCGGCGCTCATGAGAACAGCCTTCGCGCCAGCGCCGAGCCGGCGGCCAGGTCACGCGAATCCAGCGTGTCGTAGAGCTGCTGCAGATCGGCGCCGATGGCCTCCAGCGTCTGCGTCGGCAGCGGCCGGCCGTTGTCGTCGGTGACCACGGCATCCATGGCGTGGGACAGCGCCTGGGCGGCCTCGCACATGCGCACGAACGGCTGTTCTTCGCGGCGCACGTGGGGCACGTCCAGCGACAGGCTCACCTCGCGGATGGCGGATTGCGCCGGGTCTTCCGCCAGTGCCGCCTGGGTGTCGAACGACAGGCCCAGCAACGGCGGCATGCCGGCCTCGGCCGCCGGCAGCACCATGCGGCCGGGCATGGCACCCGCGACAAAGCCCAGGCGCGCGGCCTGCTGCTGCACGTAGCCGGGGCTCCATGCGCTGCGCGCGGCGCGCAGCGAGAAGCCCAGTTGCGCGTCATGCGAACTGGCGAACTGATCGAGCTCGCGGCCGCGCGCCACCTCGTGCAGCATCTCGGGAAAGTCGGGCGTGCCGCCCACGGCGTCGGCGAAGGCCTGGGCCTTGACCACGTACTCCGAATACTCGATCTCGTTGAGCGAACCGACGCGGTTGGCCAGTTGCACGCCGGCCTGGAACTGCGAGTAACGCTGGCCGGGCACGGGCGGCTCCCACTGGCCGCTGGCTTCGTTGAAGCCCTCGACGTTGAACGGCTTGCTGCCGACGCGGCGCGTGGGCGGCAGAGCCGCCAGCGCGGCGTCGCCCGACACGGGCTGGTCCAGCGCGATCGGCGCGATGACGTCGATCAGCGCGTCCAGGCGCGGCCGGCGATCGGGCGCGGGCACCGGGCCCAGCGCCGACACAAGGGTTTCCGCACGGGTGGGGACCGGTGGAGGCGGCGCCCGACCCGGGCCGCCGTCCTCGCCTGGCGCCGTGTCGGCGAAGTCGGCCACGCCGGGCTCGCCCTCGCCAACGATGGCGCCTGTCACCGTGGGGGCATCCCCCGAGAGGGCCGCGTCGTCCAGCCGCGGCTCGTTGCGCTCGGCGCCGGTGAAGACTTCGTCGTAGCCGCCAGGCGGCATCGTGTCGCCGTTGCCGTGCTGGGCCTGGCGGGGTGCGTGGCGCCGTGCCGTCCAGGCACTGTGCGCAATGATGGCGGCGAGCACGAGACCGCCCAGGATCGCGAGGCCGACGGTGAGGGTCATGCTTGCGCCATGTCGAGAGCCGATTCCATGTCCACCGCCACGATGCGGGAGACGCCCTGTTCCTGCATGGTCACGCCGATCAGCTGTTCGGCCATTTCCATCGCGATCTTGTTGTGGCTGATGAAGAGGAACTGCGTGCCCTTCTTGCTCATCGCGGCCACCAGCCGGGCGTAGCGCTCGGTGTTGGCGTCGTCCAGCGGCGCATCGACCTCGTCGAGCA
Source organism: Burkholderiales bacterium (assembly GCA_017307855.1). Classification (GTDB taxonomy): domain Bacteria; phylum Pseudomonadota; class Gammaproteobacteria; order Burkholderiales; family Burkholderiaceae_C; genus JAGOCV01. The sequence goes on from JAFKGD010000001.1 coordinate 192,329, forward strand.
GGCAGAACGGCGCCGGATTGAGCATGAAGATGGCGAACACCAGCGCGATGGCCGTCAGCGCCTTCTCGCCGCCCGAGAGCAGGTGGATGGTCTGGTTCTTCTTGCCCGGCGGCTGCGCCATCACCTGCACGCCGGAGTCGAGGATTTCCTCGCCGGTCATCACCAGCTTCGCCTGGCCACCGCCGAACAGCTCGGGGAACATGCGGCCGAAATGCTCGTTGACGGTGTTGAAGGTGCCGCCCAGCAACTCGCGCGTCTCGGCGTCGATCTTCTTGATGGCGTCTTCCAGCGTGGTCATGGCATCGATCAGGTCGGCGGACTGCGCGTCGAGGAACTGCTTGCGCTCGCGGGCCGTCGCCAGTTCGTCCAGCGCCGCCAGGTTGACCGCGCCCAGGGCGGCGATTTCGCGGTGGATGCGGTCGATCTCGCCCGACAGGCCGGTGAGCCGCACGTTGCCCTCGGCGACGGACCGGGCCACCGTTTCCAGGTCGGCCTGCGCGTCGGCCAGCAACTGGCTGTACTGCTCCAGGCCCAGCCGGGCGGCCTGCTCCTTGAGCTGGAAGTCGGTGATGCGCTGGCGCAGCGGGTCCAGTTCGCGCTCCAGCTGCAGGCGGCGCTCGTCGCTGGCGCGCAGCTTCATCGTCAGGTCGTCGTATTCGCTGCGGCGCGCGCCCAGCACTTTCTCGCGTTCGCTCTTGAGTTCGAGCGCGTTCTGCAGGCCGGCCTGGGCAGCGGCATCGGTCAGGCGCGCCAGCTCGTCATGCGCGCGCTGTTCTTCGGCGGCCAGTGACGTAGCCTGCTGCGTGGCGGTCTCGATGGCGCGCCCGAGCTCGGCGCGGCGCGCCTCCAGGCTGCGCTGCGAGAAAGTGGCCTCCTGCGCGCGGCGCTCCAGCGTGCGCTGCTGTTCGCGGCATTCGGCCAGACGGCGCTCGGCCTCGATCACGCGGTCACCCAGCTGGGCTTCGCGCTCCTGGCTGTCGGCCAGTTGCATGTCGAGCTCTTCGAAGCGGGCTTCGGCGGTGACGCGGCGCTCCTGCAGGTCATCGAGCAGCGCGTCGATCTCGGCCAGGTCACCCTCGATCTGCTGGCTGCGCGCGCGGGTCTGCTCGGCCAGTTGCGACAGGCGCAGCGTCTCCACCTGCAGCTCGTGCGCGCGACCCTGCGTTTCGGCGGCTTCGCGCCGCGTGGAGACGAGGCGCTGCGAGGCGTCCGAGTAGGCAGCCTCGGCCCGCACCAGCGCCGAGCGCGACTCCTCGGCGATCAGGACCTGGGCGCGCAGCTGCTTCTCGAGGTTCTCGATCTCCTGGGCGCGTGCCAGCATGCCGGCCTGCTCGGAATCGGGCGCGTAGAAGCTCACGCTGTGCGCGCTGACCGCGTGGCCGCTCTTCACGTAGATGATTTCGCCAGCTGCCAGCCGCTCGCGCGCGGCCAGGGCCTCCTCGAAGCTGGCGGCGGTGTAGCAGCCGGTGAGCCAGCCCGACAGCAGCGCTTTCTGGCCGGCGTCGTTCAGGCGCAGCAGATCCGACAGGCGCGGCAGCGCGGCCGAGGGCTCGGGCGTCGCCGCCTGGGGCGGGCTGTAGAACGCCAGCTTGGCAGGCGGCGCGTCGTTGCCGAAGGCGCGCACCATGTCCAGGCGCCCCACCTCCAACGCGTTCAGGCGCTCGCGCAGCGCGGCTTCGAGAGCGTTCTCCCAGCCCTGTTCGATGTGAATGCGGCTCCACAGGCCCTGCAGGCCGCCCAGGCCGTGCTTGTCGAGCCATGGCGCGAGCTTGCCGTCGGTTTTGACCTTTTCCTGCAGCGCGCGCAGCGCCTCCAGGCGTGCCGACAGATCGGCCTGCTTCGCGCTTTCGTCGTTGACGGCCTGCTGGCGGTGGCGGCGGTCTTCGTCGAGCTGCGGCACGCTGTCCTGCAGCTCGTGCAGGCGGGCGTCAGCCGTTTCGGCGGCTTCCTGGGCCACGGCCAGCTGCTCCTGCAGGTCGGCCAGGCGGGCTTCGTCGGGCGTGGCGAGCGCGTTGCGGTCAACCACCAGACGCTCGCGCCGGGTGCCGAGCTGGCGGGACTGTTCCTCGATGTTGCGCTGGTCGGCCGCCAGCACCTGGATCTGCTGCTGCACCTGAACCACGCCGGTGCGCTGCTCGGCCGCCTTGGCCTGCGCCTGCCGCAGCGCGTCTTCCAGGTCAGGCAATTGCAGCGACTGCTCTTCCACCTGGGCGGCCAGCAGCGCGGCCTGTTCCTCGGCGTCGACGGCGGTGCCGGCGAGGGTCTCGATCTCGGCCTCGGCGTCCTCGCGACGCGCGGCCCACTGGGCCATCTGTTCCTTGAGCTGCACCACGCGCTGTTCGGCGCGCTGCCGGCCTTCGACCACGAAGCGGATCTCGGCTTCGAGGCGGCCCACCTCGGCGCTGGCCTCGTAGAGCTGGCCCTGGGCCTGGTTGACCTGGTCGCCGGCGGCGTAATGGGCCTGGCGGATGGTTTCGAGATCGGCCTCGACGTGGCGCAGGTCGGCCACGCGCGACTCGAGGTCGTTGACTGCCTTGTCGGCGTCCTGCTTGATGCGGGCCTGGTCGGCCTCGGCCTCGGCGCGCTTGAGGAACCACAGCTGGTTCTGCTTGAGTGAGACGTCGGCCTGCAGCGCGTTGTAGCGCTGGGCCACCTCGGCCTGCTTCTCCAGCTTCTCGAGGTTGGCGCCCAGCTCGCGCAGGATGTCTTCCACCCGCGTGAGGTTCTCGCGCGTGTCGGACAGGCGGTTCTCCGTCTCGCGGCGGCGTTCCTTGTATTTGGAGACGCCGGCGGCTTCTTCCAGGAACAGGCGCAGTTCCTCGGGCTTGGATTCGATGATCCGGCTGATCGTGCCCTGGCCGATGATGGCGTAGGCGCGTGGGCCCAGGCCCGTGCCCAGGAACACGTCCTGGACGTCGCGGCGGCGCACCGGCTGGTTGTTGATGTAGTAGCTGCTGGTGCCGTCGCGCGTGAGCACGCGCTTGACGGCGATTTCGGTGAACTGGCTCCACTGGCCGCCTGCGCGGTGGTCGGCGTTGTCGAAGGTGAGCTCGACGCTGGAGCGGCTGGCCGGCTTGCGGCTGGTGGTGCCGTTGAAGATCACGTCCTGCATGGACTCGCCACGCAGCTCGGATGCCTTGGATTCACCCAGTACCCAGCGCACCGCATCCATGATGTTGGATTTGCCGCAGCCGTTGGGGCCGACCACGCCCACCAGCTGGCCGGGCAGCATGAAGTTGGTGGGCTCGGCGAAGGATTTGAAGCCCGAGAGCTTGATGGAATTGAGACGCACGGCAGGCCTGTGTTCGGTCGGAAAACGCTGTCGACGGCGTGTTCGGAGTTCCCCTGGGTTTCTTCTGGTGCCCCGGCGCCGCCCGCCGGCGCGGCGGGTGGCCGGTTCCGCACGGTGGGCCCGGCGGAAAAAGGCTCGCGCGATGTTACCGCAGCAGGGTGCCGCGACAGGCAGCGTTGCCTGTGGCAGACGATGCCAACTGTGTCCGCCGGTTTCATCTGCGCCGGCCGGTGAAAAGCCGGTCCGGCCCCGCCGGCCGCGAGCACAGTGTCATCATGACCGCCCCACGCTCCGCCCAGATCCGCATCGGCGTCTCCGGCTGGCGGTATCCGCCCTGGCGCGGGCATTTCTACCCGGAGAAGCTGCGCCAGGCCGATGAACTGGCCTATCTGTCGCGCGCGTTCCCGGTGTCGGAGATCAATGGCACCTTCTATTCGCTGCAGCGACCGGAAAGCTTCATGAACTGGGCCGACGCCACGCCGCCGGGCTTCGTTTTCACGGTCAAGGCGCCCCGGTACATCACGCACATCCGGCGGCTCAAGGACATCGACGGCGCCGTGGCCAACTTCTATGCCTCGGGGTTGCTTGCGCTGGGCGACAAACTGGGGCCGATCCTCTGGCAGTTTCCGCCCAGCCTGCCGTTCGACCCGACACGGTTCGAGCCGTTTCTGGCGGCCCTGCCCCGTTCCACCGGTGCAGCCTTGCGGCTGGCCCGGCGGCACGAACCGCGCATGGAGGGCCGCGTGCATCTCAAGGCCGGCGCCGATCGCCCGATGCGCCACGCCGTCGAAGTGCGCCACGAGAGCTTCATGACGCCCGACTTCCTCGGCCTGCTCAGAGAGCACGACGTGGCGGCCGTGCTGTCCGACACACCCAACCCGTGGCCACGGTTCTTCGATGTGACCTCGGATTTCCTCTACCTGCGGCTGCACGGCACCACCGAGCTCTATCAAAGCCGCTATACGGCCGGCGCGCTGCAGGCCTGGGCCGACCGCATCGCGGCCTATGCCTCGGGCGGCGCAGCGCCTGCACACGAGCGATTGCTGCCCGCCGCACCGAAGCGCACCGGCCGCGACGTGTTCTGCTTCTTCGACAACACCGACAAGTTGCACGCACCGGACAACGCCGGCCAGCTCATCCAGTTGCTCGGCGTGGCGCCCGTGTACGAGGACGGCGAGCCCGTGGGCTGGCCGGCTTGAGCCGCCCGCTCGCCGCCGGTCAGCCCATCGCCGGCTGGCCGTTGGAGGCCGTCACGCCGCCGTCGACCGGCAGGCATACGCCCGTGATGAAGCTGGCATCGTCGCTGGCCAGGAAGGCGATGGCCGCGGCGATCTCGGCCGGCTGCGCCGGGCGCCCGAGCGGGATGCGCTCCCTGAACTTGGCCATCTGCCGGCGGTCGCCCTTGATGTCCTCGGTCATCGGGGTGATCGTGAGGCTGGGACAGACGGCGTTCACGCGCACGCCGTCCTTGCCATGATCCAGCGCCATGGCGCGCGTGAGTTGCACCACGGCGCCCTTCGATGCGTTGTACGCCGCCAGCGACCAGTCGCCGCCCAGGCCGGACACCGACGCCGTGTTCACGATGCAGCCGCGCCGCTTGACCAGGTGCGGCATGGCGGCCCGGCTGCCGTGGAACACGCCGCCTGCATTGACGGCCAGCGTCCTGGCCCAGGCGTCGGGCCTGACCTTGGTGACGTCGCCCTCCGGCGCGATGCCGGCGTTGTTGACCAGCACGTCCAGGCCGCCGAACGCCTTGACGGCAGCGGCCACCAGCGCCTGCACGTCCGCGAACCTGGAGACGTCGGCCACCTTGAAGAGCGTGCGCTCCGGGTCGAGCTCGCCGGCGACGCGGGCCAGCGGCGCGCGCCGGTCGCCGGCCAGCACCACGCAGGCGCCCTCTTCCGAGAAACGGCGGGCCGTGGCCTCGCCGATGCCCGAGCCGGCCCCGGTCACGATGACCACCTTGTCGACGAATCGCTGCATGAACGCTCCCGTGAGGAAATGAGGAAGCGGCCATCTTGGCGGCGGGCAACCCGTTCGCGGCGTGTCCGGCGGTTTCAGCGCGCTCAGACGGTAAGCCGGGCGCGTGGCGTTCCCGGATAATCGGCGCCCATGAATCCCCTGCTCTCGCGCCTGCAGCCCTATCCCTTCGAGCGGCTGCGGCAACTGTTCGCCGGCGTCACACCCAACCCGGCCTTCGCGCCGATCAGCCTGGGCATCGGCGAGCCGCGCCATCCCACGCCGCCGTTCATCCTCGAGGCCCTGTCGGGCAGCTTCGCCACGCTGGCGGGCTATCCGCCCACGGCGGGCGATCTCAAGCTGCGCCAGTCGTTCACGGGCTGGCTGCAGCGCCGCTATGGTCTGTCGCTGGACGCCGCCACACAGGTACTGCCCGTCAACGGGTCCCGCGAGGCGCTGTTCGCCCTCACGCAGACGGTGATCGATCCCACGCGCGGAGCCCCGGGCGAGCGCCCCTACGTGCTGTGCCCCAATCCGTTCTATCAGATCTACGAAGGCGCGGCCCTGCTGGCCGGCGCCGAGCCGTACTACGTGCCCAGCGACCCGACCCGCAACTTCGCGGTGGACTGGGACAGCGTGCCCGAAGCCGTCTGGCAGCGCACGCAGCTCATCTTCGTGTGCTCGCCGGGCAACCCCACGGGGGCGGTGATGCCGATCGAGGAGTGGAAGAAGCTCTTCGCGCTGTCGGAGCAATACGGCTTCGTGATCGCCTCCGACGAGTGCTACAGCGAGATCTACTTCCGTGACGAACCGCCGCTGGGCGGGCTGGAAGCCGCGGCGAAGCTGGGCAATCCCGCGTTCCGCCGGCTGATCTCGCTGACGTCGCTGTCCAAGCGCAGCAATGTGCCGGGCATGCGCAGCGGCTTCGTGGCCGGCGATGCGGACATCATCAAGGCCTTCCTGCTCTACCGCACCTACCACGGCAGCGCCATGAGCGGCACCGTGGCCGCCGCCAGCATCGCCGCCTGGGGCGACGAGGCCCACGTGGTGGCCAACCGCGCCGCCTACCGCGAGAAGTTCGCCGCCGTCACGCCGCTGCTGGCCGAGGTGCTGGACGTGCGCCTGCCCGACGCTGCGTTCTACCTCTGGGCCGGTGTGCCCGAGGCCTTCGGCGGCGACGATGCGGCCTTCGCCCGCGAGCTGTACGGCCAATACAATGTCACGGTCCTGCCCGGCAGCTATCTCGCCCGAGAGGCGCATGGCGCCAATCCCGGCCGTGGCCGCGTGCGCATGGCCCTTGTGGCCGAGACGGCCGAGTGCCTGGAAGCCGCCGGACGCATCGTCCGCTTCGTGCGCGGCCCGCGCGCCGGCTGACCGGGCTGCTGCGTCGCCACCCTTTCCCGTTTTCCTCTCTTCAGACTGACATGACCCAACAACTCGAACAGATCATCAACACCGCCTGGGACAACCGTGCCAGCCTGTCGCCCACCGCCGCGCCCAAGGAAGTGACCGAAGCCGTCGAGCACGTGATCGCCGACCTGGACGCCGGCCGCCTGCGCGTGGCCACGCGCGAAGGCGTGGGCCAGTGGACGGTGCACCAGTGGGTCAAGAAGGCCGTGCTGCTGTCGTTCCGCCTCAAGGACAACGAAGTCATCGGCGCCGGCGACCTGGGCTTCTTCGACAAGGTCGCCACCAAGTTCTCCAACCAGTCGGCCGACGAACTCAAGGCCACCGGCGTGCGCGTGGTGCCGCCGGCCGTGGCCCGCCGCGGCAGCTTCATCGCCAGGGGCGCGATCCTGATGCCCAGCTACGTCAACATCGGCGCCTACGTCGACGAGGGCACCATGGTCGACACCTGGGCCACCGTGGGCTCGTGCGCGCAGGTCGGCAAGAACGTCCACCTGTCGGGCGGCGTGGGCCTGGGCGGCGTGCTCGAGCCGCTGCAGGCCAACCCCACCATCATCGAAGACAACTGCTTCATCGGCGCGCGCTCCGAAGTCGTCGAAGGCGTCATCGTCGAAGAGAATTCGGTCATCGGCATGGGCGTCTACATCGGCCAGAGCACGCCCATCCTCAAGCGCGACACGGGCGAAATCATCTATGGCCGCGTGCCTTCGGGCAGCGTGGTGGTCAGCGGCGGCATCCACAAGAAGACGGCCGGCGGCATGGATTACTCGACCTACTGCGCGGTGATCGTCAAGACGGTGGACGCCAAGACGCGCTCCACGACCAGCCTGAACGACCTTCTGCGGGATTGATCCTGGCGGCGCCCGCGCCAGCGGGCCCGGCAGCACGCCCGGACATACAACGACTGAAGAACGGGGGTATCGCGATGGGAACGATGGAGAAGATCCTTCGGCTGATGGCCGAACGCAAGGCGTCCGACGTGTACATCGCGGGCAACGCCCCCGTGCTGATCAAGATCCAGGGCCAATGCGTGCCGATCAACAGCCAGATCATGCCGGCCGAGGCGCCGCGCAGCCTGCTGGCCGAGATCGTGCCGCCCGAGCGGCTGGTGGAGCTGGAAGACACGGGCGAGCTCAACACCGCCGTGCCGCTGGCCGGCGCGGGCAACTTCCGGATCAGCGCATTGCGCCAGCGCGGCGCGTATTCGGTGGTGATCCGCTTCATCTCGCCCGACATCCCGCCGCTGGATTCGCTCAACGTTCCGCCGATCCTGCGCGAGCTGATCATGGAAAAGCGCGGTCTGCTGCTGATGGTGGGCTCCACCGGCGCGGGCAAGAGCACGACGCTGGCGTCGATGATCGACTACCGCAATGACAACGCGCACGGCCACATCCTCACCATCGAGGAGCCGGTGGAATTCGTCTTCCGCAACCGCCGCTCCATCGTCAACCAGCGTGACGTGGGCAGCGACACCGCGTCGCTGCAGGTGGCGCTGAAGAATGCGCTGCGCCAGGCGCCCGACGTGATCATGATCGGCGAGATCCGCGACCGCGAGACCATGAGCGCGGCCATCGCCTATGCCCAGTCGGGGCACCTGTGCCTGGCCACCATGCACGCCAACAACAGCTACCAGGCGCTCAACCGGATCCTGTCGTTCTACCCGGTGGAGGTGCGCCCCACCCTGCTGGGCGACCTCTCGGCCGCCCTCAAGGCCATCATCTCGCAGCGCCTGTTGCGCACGCCCGACGGCCTGCGCCTGCCGGCCGTTGAAGTGATGCTGGGCAGCAAGCTGGTGGCCGAGCTGATCGAGAAAGGCGACTTCTCGGCCATCCGCGAAGCCATGGAGAAGTCACTGGCCGAGGGCTCGCAGACCTTCGAGCAGGACATCGCCCGCCTCATCACCGAGGGCAAGGTCGATCGCAAGGAAGGCCTGGCCAACGCCGATTCGCCCACCAACCTGATGTGGCGGCTGCAGAACGACTTCCAGCAGGCATCCTCCAGCGCGCGACGCGACGAGGAGTCGTTCATGGACCAGTCCGACGAACCCTCGTTCACCGAGATCACCCTGGACGTCAAGCACTGATTTCGTCCCTCCCGATGGCGATGGCGCGCCCTCCCCCAGGGGCGCACCCAGCGGACCGGCAAAGCCGGTTCCGCGGCGCCTGGCCTCGACTCCCTCCAATCTGTTTGCGCATGTCCCGCACCCTCCTGCTCACCGAACAACTCATCGCCCGCGCCTCCGTCACGCCGGAAGACGCCGGTTGCCAGGCCCTCCTGAGCCAGCGACTGGCGCCGCTGGGCTTCGCCTGCGAGCAGATCGATAGCGGTCCCGAGAGCTTCCGCGTGGCCAACCTCTGGGCACGCCGCCCGGGCCGCGGCGCCGCTGCGCCCACGCTGGTGTTCGCCGGCCACACCGACGTGGTACCCACCGGCCCGCTGGACCAGTGGAGCAGCGATCCGTTCACGCCCACGCACCGGGACGGCCGCCTGTTCGGCCGTGGCGCCTCCGACATGAAGACCTCGATCGCTGCGTTCGTCGTCGCGCTGGAAGAGTTCGTCGCCGCCCGCCCGCAGCCCGCGCTCTCCATCGCCCTGCTGCTCACCAGCGACGAGGAAGGCCCGGCCGTGGACGGCACGGTGAAGGTATGCGAGGCGCTGCAGGCGCGCGGCGAACGGCTCGACTGGTGCATCGTGGGCGAGCCCACGTCGGTGGAACGCACGGGCGACATGATCAAGAACGGCCGCCGCGGCACCATGAGCGGCAAGCTCACGGTGAAGGGCGTGCAGGGCCACATCGCCTATCCGCACCTGGCCAAGAACCCGATTCACCTCGTCGCGCCCGCGCTGGCTGAACTGGTGGGCATCGAGTGGGACCGGGGCAACGACTTCTTCCCGCCGACGAGCTGGCAGGTGAGCAACATCCATGGCGGCACGGGCGCGAGCAACGTGATCCCGGGCCAGGTGGTGATCGACTTCAACTTCCGCTTCTGCACCGAATCGACGCCCGAGGCGCTGCAGCAGCGCGTGCATGCCGTGCTCGAGCGCCATGGCCTCGATTACGAGCTGGCCTGGACCATCGGCGGCCTGCCCTTCCTGACCACGCCGGCCGACCTGGTGCGCGCGGTGCAGGACGCCGTGCTGGCCGAGACCGGCATCGCCACCCAGCTGTCGACCACTGGCGGCACCAGCGACGGGCGCTTCATCGCGCGCATCTGCCCGCAGGTGATCGAACTGGGCCCGCCCAACGCCACCATCCACAAGATCGACGAGTCGATCGCGCTGGCCGACATCGAACCGCTCAAGAACATCTACCGGCGCGTGCTGGAGAACCTCGACGACCTGGCCGCGCGCGCCACGGTTGGCTGAACGCATGGCCATCACCGTCATCGGTCTCATCGACGAGGCCGCCGCGCGCCTCAGCGACGCCGGCGTCGCCTTCGGCCACGGCACGGCCACCGCCTTCGACGAGGCGGCCTGGCTGGTGCTGTGGAAGCTCGGCCACCCGCTCGACGCGCTGGACGACGTGGCCACGCACGACGTGGCGCCCGCCCAGGCCGATGCGGCACGGGCCCTGGTGGCCGAGCGCATCGCCAGCCGCAAGCCGGCGGCCTACCTCACGCGCGAAGCCTGGCTGCAGGGCGTGCCCTTCTACGTGGACGAACGCGCCATCGTGCCGCGCAGCTTCATCGCGGAGTTGCTGGCGGACGGCAGCATCGACCCCTGGCTGGGCGAACACACGCGCCGCGTGCTCGACCTGTGCACCGGCAACGGCAGCCTGGCCGTGCTCGCGGCGATGGCCTGGCCCGACGTGCAGGTGGATGGCGCCGACCTTTCGCCGGACGCGCTCGCCGTGGCCCGCATCAACGTCGACCGGCACGGCCTGCAGGAACGCGTGCGCCTGTTCGAATCCGACGGGCTGGCCGCCGTGCGCGGCGCCTACGACCTCATCCTCTGCAACCCGCCCTACGTCAACAGCGCCAGCATGGCCGCGCTGCCGGCCGAATACCGCGCCGAGCCCGAACTGGCCCTGGCCGGTGGCACCGATGGCATGGACTTCGTGCGCGCGCTGCTGCAGGCCGCGCCCGCTCAGATGTCATCGCAGGCCGTGCTGGTGCTGGAAATCGGCAACGAGCGTGCCCATTTCGACGCGGCCTTCCCGGCTCTCGAAGCCGTCTGGCTGGACACCAGCGCCGGCGACGACCAGGTGCTGCTGCTGACCCGCGAATCTCTCATCTCCCCGTAAATGATCATCCTGAAGAACGTGGTGCTGCGCCGCAGCGCCAAGGTATTGCTCGAAGGCGCGTCCGTCGTGCTCAACCCCGGCGAGAAGATCGGCCTGGTGGGCCGCAATGGCGCCGGCAAGTCGTCGCTGTTCGCCCTCTTCAACGGCAACCTGCACGAGGACGGCGGTGATTTCTCCATCCCGGCCCACTGGCGCATGGCCCAGGTGGCGCAGAACATGCCCGAGACCAGCGAAACCGCCACCGATTTCGTGCTGGCCGGCGACACGCGGCTGGCCGAACTGCGCGAAGCGCTGGCCCGCATCGAGGCTGACCCCGCCATGGACGAGATGGACCGCGGCATGGCACTGGCCCAGGTCTACACTGATCTGGCCGACGCCGGCGAGCACGACGCCATGCCGCGCGCGCAGGCCCTCATCCTGGGCCTGGGCTTCAAGGTGCATGAGCTCGACCAGCCGGTCGACAGCTTCTCGGGCGGCTGGCGCATGCGCCTGCAGCTCGCGCGCGCGCTCATGTGCCCCAGCGACCTGCTGCTGCTGGACGAACCCACCAACCACCTGGACCTGGACGCGCTGGTCTGGCTCGAAGCCTGGCTGCAGAAGTACCTGGGCACCATGATCGTCATCAGCCATGACCGGGAATTCCTGGACGCCGTGACGGGCGTGACGCTGCACATCGAAAACGCCCGCCTCACACGCTACGGGGGCAACTACAGCAAGTTCGAGGAAATGCGTGCGCTGCAGATGGAGCAACAGCAGCAGGCCTTCGCCAAGCAGCAGGAAAAGATCGCCCACCTGCAGAAGTTCATCGACCGCTTCAAGGCCAAGGCCAGCAAGGCCAAGCAGGCGCAAAGCCGCGTCAAGGCGCTGGAGCGCATGGAGAAAGTGGCGCCACTGCTGGCCGAAGCCGACTTCACCTTCGAATTCAAGGAGCCGACCAACCTGCCCAATCCGATGCTGGCGATCAGCGAGGCGGCCTTCGGCTACCGGGCGCTGGACGAGGACGGCGAAGTCACCGGCACCACCACCATCCTGCGCGGCGTCAACCGCTCGGTGCTGGCGGGCCAGCGCATCGGCATCCTGGGCGCCAACGGCCAGGGCAAGTCGACGCTGGTGAAAACGATCGCGCGCGAGATGAAGCCGCTGGCGGGCACCGTCACCGAGGGCAAGGGGCTATCGATCGGTTACTTCGCGCAGCAGGAACTCGACGTGCTGCGCCCGCAGGACAACCCGCTGGAACACATGGTGCGGCTGGTGCGCGATCTGGGCGCGGCCTCGCGCGAGTCGGGCCGCGAGCAGGACCTGCGCAACTTCCTGGGCACGTTCAACTTCAGCGGAGACATGGTCAAGCAGGCCGTGGGCACCATGAGTGGCGGCGAAAAAGCCCGCCTGGTGCTGGCCATGATCGTATGGCAGCGCCCCAACCTGCTGCTGCTGGACGAGCCGACCAACCACCTGGACCTGGCGACGCGCGAGGCGCTTTCGATGGCGCTCAACGAGTTCGAGGGCACAGTGATGCTGGTGAGCCACGACCGTGCGCTGCTGCGCGCCGTGTGCGATGAGTTCTGGCTGGTCGGGCGGGGCGTGGTCGGCCCGTTCGATGGCGACCTGGACGACTACCAGCAGTACCTGCTCGACGAGGCCAAGCGTCTGCGCGAACTGGCCCGCGAGAGTCAGGCGGCCTCCCCCCCGGTGCCGGTCGAGTCCGTCGTCCCTGTTGCCGCCGTGGCGGCACCCGCTGTGGCCGCAGCGCCGGCCAATCGTGAACAGCGCAGGCAGGACGCACAAGACCGGCAACGCCTGGCTGACAAGACCCGGCCTCTGCGCAAGGAACTCGAAAAGATCGATCAGCGCCTGGCCGCGCTGGGCAGCGAGCGCGCGGCACTCGAAGCCCGCCTGACCGAGCCGCTGGCACCGGCCGATATTGCCGAGGCCGGGCGCCGCCTCAAGGCCACAGGCGACGAGGTTGCAGCGCTTGAAGAGCGCTGGCTCGAACTGTCGGGCGAGATCGAGTCACTCGGTGCCTGAATCCAGTCCCGGCAGGGTGATGCTCAACGGTCTTCGGGCAACGCCTTGGCGTCTGCGAGGTCATAGCGGTCGCGCAGTGGATCCACCACCTTCGTCACGGCACCGCTGAACGGTCCGAGGTTACGGCCTGCGGACACATCCCAGTTGCGCCCCTGATCGTCGCGTGGATGCTGGTACACCGGCCCCACGTGCGCGTGCGAGGCCGGATCGCTCGAGCCGCCTTCGGCCACGAGCTCGATCTGGCGGACGGCGTCGGCCACGAGCAGGTTGAGTTCCTGCGAGGTCTTGAGGGGTTTCGTCATGTCTGCTCCTCCGGCCCACACGCCATGGCCGGTTGCCGCAGTCCGTGTGCGCCTTGCATGCGATCGACTCTAGCCACCCCGCCCTGGCGCCGATGTAGGACTGGGGCGGAAGCGCGCACGGGCTCGGCAGCGGCGCCGGTCCGTCGACACGGACTTATCCCGATGCGTGAGCCGCGCCGGTGCCTCACCATTGCCAACCAGGGTGTTACTTCTTTAGACTGACATCGTCCCAACCGCCCGCGCCCGGGCGCTTTCCATCGACAGCAGAGCATCCGCCATGGCACATATCCAACCGGCCGCATCCACCGGCGACAGCATCGACGTCGCCATCCACGACTTCCGGGCCACCACCACGCAGGGCGTCGATGCAGACAACGAAGACGTCATCGTTCTCCTGCGCCGTGTGCGGGACATCATGGGCATGGACATCATCTTCATCGGCGAGTTCGTCGAGGACCAGCAGGTGCTGCACCACGTCGACACGCGCCTGGCCGAAGACATGCGCCTGGAAGGGCTGGCCACGCCGTTGCGCGACACCTATTGCCGCCGCATGATCGACGCCACGTTGCCGCAGGCCGTTCCCGACACTTCGCAGGCCGAAGCAGTGGCCCACCTGCCGGCGACGGCCGACCTCGACATCAAGGCCTACCTGTCGGTGCCCGTGGTGCTCTCCAGCGGCGAGTTGTATGGCACGCTGTGCTGCATCAGCCACGACGTCCAGCCCTGGCTCACCGGCCTGCACGCGCGCTCTCTGGCCGACGTGGCCCATCTGGTGGCGGAAACCGTCGATCTGGGACGGCTTTTGCGCCAGCAGCCCTCGCAGTTGCAGGGGTGAGTCCGTCGCGCACGCGCGACCGTCACGGATAGCAGGGCGCAGTCAGACGCCCTGCAGGGTCTCCATCGCCGCCACGACACCGCTGGCCGCGAGCTTGACGCCCGCCGCACGCAAGCCCATCTCGCAACCGGTCAGCGCCGCCATCAGCGACAAGGCGTTGCAGTCGCCCAGATGGCCAATGCGGAACATGCGCCCCTTGAGCTTGCCCAGCCCCGTGCCCAGCGAAAGGTTGAAACGTTCGAGGATGAGCGCGCGCACGGCGTCGGCATCGATGCCCGGCGGCAGGACCACGCCGGTGAGTACCGGAGACTGGGCCGACGGATCCTGGCACTGCACCTCCAGCCCCCAGGCCGCGACTGCCGCGCGGCAGGCACGCGCCAGTTGCTGGTGGCGGGCGAACACCTGCGGCAGTCCTTCGCCGCGAAGCATGTCGCACGCCTCGGCCAGGCCGTAAAGCAGATTGGTGGCGGGCGTGGTCGGCCAGTACCCGTTGCGGTTGGCCGCGACGATCTCGTCCCAGGCCCAGTAGGCGCGGGGCAGCCCGGCATCGCGGCTGGCCGCCATGGCCCTGGCCGAGATGGCGTTGAAGCCCAGTCCCGGCGGCAGCATCAGGCCCTTCTGCGAACCCGAGATGCTGACGTCCACGCCCCACTCGTCGTGGCGGTAGTCGGCGGAGCCCAGGCCCGAGATGGTGTCCACCAGCAGCAGGGCCGGATGGCCGGTCGCGTCGATGGCGCGGCGGACGGCGGCGATGTCCGACGTGGTGCCGGTCGAGGTTTCGTTGTGCACCACGCACACCGAGCGGATGCGCCGCGCGCTATCGCGGCGCAGATGTCCGGCAATCGCGTCGGCGTCGATCCCCGAGCGCCAGCTGTCGCCGCCAGGCGCCGTGACTGTCTCGACCTCGAGGCCCAGGCGCTGCGCCAGTTGGCGCCAGAGGCTCGCGAAATGGCCGGTTTCATACATCAGCACGGTATCGCCTGCGCTGTGCGTGTTGACCAGCGCGGCCTCCCAGGCGCCGGTGCCCGAGCCCGGGTAGATCACGACGTCGCCACGGGTCTGGAACACGTCGCGCACGCCGTCGAGCACGCGCATGCCGAGCGCGCCGAACTCCGGCCCGCGGTGATCGATGGTCGGGTAGCTGATGGCGCGCAGGATGCGGTCGGGCACCGGGCTCGGCCCGGGAATGTGCAGGAAGTGGCGGCCGGAAGGATGGGAGTCGAGTTGCAGCATGGATCGAAACGAAATGGTGCGAGGGGCGGTGTTCGGGCGCTCAGCGCGTCATGGAACGCGAGAGCTGCTCCTGCGGCAGATAGGCGCCCGCAGCGCGCAGGGTGCCGACCAGCGCCTCGGTGTCCAGGTCGCAGGCGGGCTGGCCCGTGGCGAGCGACTGCGCAGCCGCCGTGCCGGCGGCCTGCCCCATCATGTAGGCCGCCGATTGCGCGCGAATCGAACCGTGCACCTTCGTGTCGCTGGAATGGCAGCGGCCGGCCACCCACAGGTTCTCGGCCCCCCGTGGCACCAGGATGCTGTAGGGAATGCCGACGCACTGCCCCTGCCCCAGGTTGTCCTTGCCATGGAAGTCTTTCATGAAGCGGTCGAACTCGGCGCGGCTGGTGTCGGTGGGATGCACGTCCGTCGGCCGGTTGTAGACGGCGATCTGGTCGGCGAACTGGCGGCGCGCGCGGAAGTCGTCGATGCCCAGTTCGAACTCGCCGACGATGCGGCGCGAATCGCGCACACCCATCACCGGTGCCGTGCTCACCAGCTCCACATTGGCGCAGCCCGGCACGTAGCGGCGGTAGAACTCGGTGTATTCCACCGCCAGCTTGCGGCCGAAGATCATGCCGTCCGACAGGCTGCGGATCGACAGCGGATCGAGGTTGAACACGTGGCCCGCGTTGAGCGTGGCGCTCTCGCCGCCGATGCGGTTCATGCCGGGGAAGAAGCGGTCTTCCTGCGTGAAGAAGCCATCCTCGATGCCCTGCGGAACCCACTCGTTCTTCACGCGTGCCTTGACCGCGTCAATGCCGCGCCAGTCGCTGCCGTAGGCGGGGTCGTTCCAGTCCATGCCGCCGAGCAGGCCGCACAGCGTGCTGGGCGACACCGTGTCGGTATCGCGCAGGACCACCTTGCATTCGCAGCCGGCGAGCGCTGCCAGCGCGGCATCGCCGGTCGCATCGACGAACGCGCGCGCGGCCACGTAGCGCAGGCCCTCCACATTGCCGATCACCACGCCATTGATGCGACGGCCATCCATGTCGCAATCGGTGACGCGGGAGAAGAAACGCACCTCCACGCCGGCCTCGACGACGAAGCGGTCGAGGATGCGCTTGAGATGCTCGGGCTTGAATGGCACCCAGCGGTTGAGCTGCCGGTCGAGCATTTCGGGCACGACGTGGGGCGCGAACGCGCCTTCGCGCCACATCGTTTCCAGCAATTCCTTCATGAAGCCGCCGACCAGCATCCGCTCGCCGTTGGAGACGGGCCCGAACGATGCGACCAGACCACTGGTGCCCATGCCGCCCAGGCACCCCGTGGCCTCCACCAGCAGCACCTTGAGGCCCTGGCGCGCAGCGCACACGGCGGCGGCCGTGCCGGCCGGCCCTCCGCCGGCGACCACAAGGTCGTATCCGCTCTCGGCGGGAATCTGTCGCTGCAGGGTGTAGGTGGGGCTGGTCATGGATGCGGATGCGAAAGCTGCTGGAAGTCAGTTGAGGCGCGTGGCAATCGGCCTGGTGATGGCCGAGAAGCGGTCCACCTCGCTCTGGATGAAGATCTTGAAGGCGGCGGCATCCAGCGGGGCCAGCTCGATGCCCATCTCGGCCAGTTGCCGGGAAACATCGGGCGCCTTCAGGACCGCGAGGATGTCCTCCGAAATGCGCCGCGTGACATCGGCCGGCAACGCGGCCGGGGCGGCGAAGCCCGCCCAGTTCACGGCCTCGTAGCCCGGCAGGGTCTCGGCTATGGCGGGTACCTGCGGATAGAGCGGGCTGCGCTGTGCACTCGTCACGCCCAGCACCTTGAGCTGCCCGTTCTTCACGAAGGTTTCGGCGGAGCTGAACACCGAGAAACCCAGCGGGATCTGCCCGCCGACCATGTCGGTGTACATCTTGGAGGCGCCGTTGTAGGGCACGTGCTGCAGCTCGATGCCGCCCATGTGGTTGAGCATCTCTCCGGCCACCTGGGCCGAGGTACCGATGCCGTTGGAACCGAACGAGAAATGATTGCGTGGCTTGCTCCTGGCCAGCTCGATCAGCTCCTTGATGTTGCTGGCCGGGAAACTGGAGGTCGCCACCAGGGCCACCGTGTAGTACCCCACGCGTGCCAGCGGCTGCAGATCCTTGATCTCGTAGGGCAGATCCTTGCGCTGCACCGCATTGATGCTGAGCGAACTGCCCAGCAGGCCGATGGTGTAGCCGTCCGCAGGCGCGCGCACCGTGGCCTGCGTGCCGATGACGACACCACCGCCGGGCTTGTTCTCCAGCACGACGGGCTGCTTCCAGTACGCCTGCAGGCGATCCCCGAGCATGCGCGCCAGGCGGTCCGCCGCGCCGCCCGGCGGCTGCGGCAGGACGATGTGGACGGGCCGTTGCGGCGCGAAGCCCTGAGCCCGGGCGACCAGCGGCGCGACCAGGCTGGCGGCAGTCGCGGCCAGTACGCCCCTGCGAGAGAACAGGCCGTGCGGCCGGGTGGAATGGGATTGCATGTCGTGTCTCCTGTCTGCTCGCGGTGGTCCGCGTTTCGTTGTCAAGCGCCGCCATGTTGCAGGGCCGAGTTGCATGCCGCAAATGAAATGATTTGAGGTCTACATAACCTCAGGTTAAATCCTTCACAATGCCGGCATGAACCTCAGACAGATGGAAGTCTTCCGCGCCGTCGTGCACGCGGGCGGCGTGGCCGGGGCGGCGGCGCTGCTGCACGTGTCGCAGCCAGCGGTGAGCAAGGTGCTGGCCCAGGCGGCACGGCAGGCCGGCTTCGCGCTGTTCGAGCGCATTCGCGGCCGCCTGGTGCTGACACCGGAGGGCGACCAGCTCTACCAGGAAATCGATGCGCTGTGGCGCGGGGTGGAACGGGTGCGCGACGTGTCCCGCCACCTGGCCGATCCACGCACGGGCTCACTGCGCATCGGGGTGTCGGCCAGCCTGGCGACCCACCTCGCGCCCCGCGCCGTCGCCCTGATGTACGAGCGGTTTCCGCATCTGAAGACCCACATGGAAGTGCTCATCTCGCCGTTGATGGAAAGCACGCTGCTGTCGCGCTCCATCGACCTGGGCGTGGCGCTGCAGGCCCATCCTCATCCCAACCTCGTGGCCATCAGCAGCTATCGCTGCGATCTCGTCTGTGCGATGCACGAAGACCATCCGCTGGCCCGGCGGGAACTCGTGCGCATCGCCGACCTGCGCGGCGAACGCCTGGTCACCTCCAGCGCGGACACGCCCTACGGGCAGACGCTGGCGCGTGTCTGGGGCCGCCAGGCCGCGACGCTGCGGCTGGACCTCGACGTTCGCTCGTCCACCATGGCCTGCTGGTACGCGCAGGCCCGCGCCGGCATCGCCGTGGTGGATCGCGCCGCCGTGGCGGGTCAGACGTTCGCTGGCCTGGCCATCCGGCGCCTGCAGACCCGCGAACGCCTGGGAATCACGGTACTGCGCAACCGTGACCGGCCGCTGTCCACGGCCGACCGGGCGTTCTGTGAGGCGTTCGAGACGGCGTGGCGCGAATCGATGGCTTAAGGCCCCAGCGGGCGAAAAAAAGCAGCCTGACCGGCTGCTTTTCCCTCTGGTAGGACGTGCAGGATTCGAACCTGCGACCAACGGATTAAAAGTCCGCTGCTCTACCAACTGAGCTAACGTCCCCCAATGCAAGGCGGCACACCAGCGGTGTCGCTTGCAGCAAAGCCTGCGATTATAGCGTGGCTTGCGCGCTCTTCTGACGCTCGGCGATGCGATCGAGCACCCAGCCTGCCGCGCACTGGCCGAACGTGGCGGTCACGCTGACCACCGACCCATAGCCGTGGCAATTGAGCGTGCCATCGCCGGCGCCATCCAGCGCGCAGGACGGATCGGGCGGCGCCACGGCCTCGCGGCTGAAGACGCAGGCCACGCCGATGGCCTTGCCTTCGCGCGGTGCGCCATGCTCGCGGCGCAACCGGTAGCGCAGTTGGGCCAGCAGCGGATCGTGCGTGGTGTGGGCCAGGTCGTCGATGTCGACCCGGTGCGCCAGACGCTTGCCGCCGGCGGCGCCCGCGCTGATGAACAGCACACCACGCTGGCGCCTGGCCCATGCGGCCATGGCCACCTTGGCCTTCACCTGGTCGCAGGCGTCGATGACGGCGGAGACACCCGCGGGCAGCAGCGCCGGCCAGTTGGCGGGTTCGACGAATTCCTCGATGCCATCCACCTGGCAACCCGGGTGGATCTGCGCGATGCGTTCGCGCATTGCAACGACCTTGGCTTGTCCCACGGTAGCGTCCAGCGCGTGGACCTGGCGGTTGATGTTGGATTCGGCCACGTGGTCGAGGTCGATCAGCGTGAGCCGTGCGACGCCGCTGCGCGCCAGGGCTTCGGCGGCCCACGAGCCCACGCCGCCGATGCCGACGACGGCCACATGGGCCTGGCGGATGGCGCGCGCGCCGGGCACGCCATACAGGCGTTCGAGCCCGCCGAAACGGCGCGATTCGTCAGGCAGCAGGGGTTCGGGATTCACGGGCGTGATTGTGGCGCGGAAAGGAAAGAGCCCGCGCGCAGGCGGGCTCATCGGCGGCGCGCGGTGCGCGAACGGCTCAGCGCAGGCGCGCGAGACGATCCTTGCCCGCCTGGGCGGCTTCGGATTGCGGATAGGCCTTGGCCAGATCTTCCAGCGTCTTGCGCGCGGCCCGCGTGTCCTTCAACTCGATCTGGCAGTTGGCGATGGACAGCACGGCTTCGGGAGCCCGCACATGGTCCGGCGCGATAGAGATGAGCTGACGGAAGTTCGCGATGGCCTCGGTGTAATTGCGCGTGGCGTACTGGGCATTGCCCAGCCAGAACAGCGCCGAGGGCGCATAGCCGCTTTGCGGATAGCGCTTGACGAAGGACACGAAGGCGTTCTGCGCATTCGTGAAGTCGCCCTTGCGGAAGACCGCCAGCGCCGCGTCGTACTCGCGCGTCTCGGCCGGATCGGCGGCGAATTCGCGCCCATCGACATTGACGGTGACGGGCTCGAAGCGCGACAACCGGTCTTCCATGGTCTTGCTCAGGTCGGCCTGGCGGCGCTGGGCCTCGGACAGCTCACGCGTCAGTTGCTCGTTCTGGCCCGTCATGCGCGCCATGTCGCCACGCACGCCGTCGATCTGGCCCTGCAACTCGAGCAGGCTGCGGCGCAGCGCGGCGTTCTCTTCGGTAGCGCGGCGCAGGTCGTCGGCCTGGCGTTGGGACTGTGCTTCCTGCGCCGTCATCTTCTGGCGCAATTCGAGGATGGCGCGGCGCGCCTCGGCATCCTCGAAGAACGCCCATGACGACGTGGCCGACAGCAGCAGGCCGGCGGCGAGGCCGGCTGCGCGCAGGCGCGGCGCGAAACGAAGACGGTTGGCGGCGGTCAGCATCGTCAGGGATTACTGGCGGTACGTGATTTCGGCGCGACGGTTCTGGCTGTACGCCGCTTCGTCGCTGCCGGTGGCGGCGGGCTTTTCCTTGCCGAAGCTCACGGCTTCGATCTGGCTGTCCGGCACGCCCAGCAGACCGAGCGAGCGGCGCACGGCTTCGGCACGGCGCTGGCCCAGCGCCAGGTTGTATTCGCGGCCACCGCGCTCATCGGTGTGGCCTTCGATCACGGCGCGGCGGGCGTTGTTGGCGCGCAGGAAGCGGGCGTTGTTCTCGATGATGCCCTGGGCTTCGGGCTTGACCACGTAGCTGTCGTAGTCGAAGTACACGATGCGGCTGCTGGCCGGGCCAGGAGCCATGTTGTTGTTGTTGGCCAGGTCGACCGGCGCCACGTTGCGCGAGCCGGCGGCGCTGGCATCGCCACCCGCACCGGCGCCTCCGGTGGTACCGACCGCCGTGGCGGTACGGTCTTCGACCGGCACGTCATCGAGCTTGACGCCCGAGCTGCAGCCTGCGATGAGGGCGGTGGTGGCCAGTGCGAGGAGAAGGCGTTGCATGGATGGTTACTCCTGAAAGCTTGGATGCTCTGAATGAATGAATGGAAGAATGGAAAAAGCGGATTCGGTTCCCGCGCGCTTGCGGATCACTGCGCCTGAAACGGACCCCAGTCGGGTTCGCGCAGGTCGCCGCCCTGCCCGGCCAGGCGCGCCTTGATGCGCCCGTCCAGCGTCGTGGTCATGAGCGCCTCGCGGCCACCCTGTTGCGTGGCATAGACGATGAGTTTGCTGTTGGGCGCAAAGCTGGGATTCTCGTCAGCCGTCGTGTCGGTGAGCGCGGTGACGTTGTTGTTGCTCAGATCCATCACGTGCAGCTTGAAGGCGCCGCCCACCCTTGAAATGTAGGCAAGCCAGCGGCCATCCGGGCTGACGGCGGGCGAGATGTTGTAACCGCCCGTGAAGGTGACCCGTTCGGGATTGCCGCCCGACGACGGCATGCGGTAAATCTGCGGCGCGCCGCCGCGGTCGCTCACGAAATAGATGTAGCGGCCATCGGCGGAATAGGCTGGCTCGGTATCGATGCCCGACGATTGCGTGAGCCGGCGCGGCTCGCCGCCCGCGGCGTCGATGGTGTAGAGCTGCGAGCCCCCGTCGCGCGTGAGCGTCACGGCCAGCGAACGCCCATCGGGCGCCCAGGCCGGCGCGCTGTTGGAGCCGCGGAAGTTGGCGAGCAGGCGACGACGGCCGCTTGCCACTTCATGCACGTACACCACCGGCTTGCGCGATTCGAACGACACGTAGGCGATCTGCTGGCCGTTGGCAGACCAGGCCGGCGAGATGATGGGCTCGGGACTGGTCAGGGCCGACTGGGCATTCTCGCCATCGGCATCGGCCACCCAGAGGTTGTAGCGATTGCCGCCCTTGGTCACGTAGGTGATGCGGGTGGAGAACGCGCCCTTCGTCCCGGTGAGCTTCTCGTAGACGAAGTCGGCGATGCGGTGGGCCGCCAGGCGCAGGTCGCCCTGCACCACGGCATAGCTCTGGCCGCCCAGGTCCTGCCCGCGCACCACATCCCACAAGCGGAACCGCACGTCGTAGCGGCCGTCGGGCAGGCGGGTCACGCTGCCAGCCAGAAGCGAATCGGCTGCGCGCTGGCGCCAGGGCGACAGATCGGGGCGCGAGGTTTCGTCCAGCTGGGCGCCAGAGCTGTCGACAGCGCGAAACTGGCCGCTGCGCTCCAGGTCGGCCTGCACGATGGCCGAAATCTTCTGCGGCGATTGCGCCTCGCCACGGAAGGGCGCGAGCGCAATGGGCAACTGCGTCAGGCCGACACCCGACACTTCGACCCGGAACTGGGCCAGTGCTGGAACGGCGGGGGTGGAAACCAGGGCCGCGAGGAGCGTGCGGCGGGCGCGGGAGGGGAACAGGCTGTGGTGCGGCAAAGTCATCATTCAGCAGGGTGCGTGGCAGGGCTCCGGCCGGGTGGATGGCTCCGGCGGAACCTCTGCCGGAACAAGCGTGTATGTTACACACTGCCCTTTGCGTCTCGCGGCCCACTGCGTCACAAAGTGTAG
Organism: Burkholderiales bacterium; assembly: GCA_017307855.1. GTDB lineage: Bacteria > Pseudomonadota > Gammaproteobacteria > Burkholderiales > Burkholderiaceae_C > JAGOCV01. Next base: position 215,047 of record JAFKGD010000001.1, read on the forward strand.
GAATGTGATGCATCCTTAGAATCCCGCCACGCATGCAAGTCCAGCCCGACGCCTCGACCTCCCCGCCCGCCGCCCCTGCCCAGCCGTTGTCCGGGCGATTGGCGCGCCTGATGGTGTTCTTCGGGCGTCCCCGGCTCTACTGGGGGATGGCCGTCTTCGCCGCATTGCTGGCGGCCGTCACCGAGCCGCTGATCCCGGCGCTGCTCAAGCCGCTGCTCGACCGCGGCTTCAGCCAGGGCGAGATTGCGCTGTGGATGGTGCCGGTGGCACTGATGGGCCTGTTCGCCGTGCGCGGGCTGGCGCAGTTTCTTTCGCAATACGCGCTGGCCCGCGTGGCCAACGAAGGCATGCTGGCGTTGCGCCGTGTGCTCTTTGCCCGGCTGCTGGCGGCCGAGCTGGGACTTTTCTCGAGACAGTCGGCAAGCGCGCTGTCGAACACCGTCGTCTATGAAGTGCAGACCGGCTCGACGCTGCTGGTGCAGGCGCTGCTGGGCGTCTCGCGCGACGGCTTCACTGCCGTGGCGCTGCTGGGCTATCTGCTCTACCTGAACTGGCAGCTCACGTTGATCATCGGCGTGCTGTTGCCCGGCGTGGCCTGGATCATGAAGGTGCTGTCGAAGCGCCTCTACAAGCTCACGCGCGAAAGCCAGAACGCCACCGACGAGCTGGCCTACGTGGTCGAGGAGAACGTGCTGGCCCATCGCATGGTGCGGCTGCACGGCGCGCAGGACAGCCAGGCCGCGCGCTTCGAACAGCTCGGCGTGCGCCTGCGCCGGCTGGCGATCAAGTCCACCATCGCTGCTGCCGCCATGACACCGCTGACCCAGTTGCTCGCGGCCGCGGCGCTGTCGGCCGTGATCATGATCGCGCTGTGGCAGAGCAACGAAACCGGCACCACCGTGGGCGGCTTCGTCGCCTTCATCACCGCGATGCTGATGCTGATCGCCCCCATACGGCGGCTGGCCGAGGTGGCCAGCCCCATCACGCGCGGCGTGGCGGCGCTGGAGCGCGGCATGGCCCTGGTCGAGCAGGTGGCCACCGAAGGCGGCGGCACGCTGGACCCCGGTCGCGCCCATGGCGCCGTGGCCCTGCGCGACGTGGTGGTGCGATACAACGCCGAGGCCGCGCCCGCGCTGGACGGGGTCACGCTGTCGGTGGCGCCGGGTGAGGTGGTCGCCTTCGTCGGCCCCTCGGGCTCGGGCAAGACCACGCTGGTCAACCTGCTGCCGCGCTTCGTGCAGCCTGCCGGCGGCCAGGTACTGCTGGACGGCCACGACGTCGCCGAATGGCAGTTGCCGGCCCTGCGCAACCAGTTCGCCCTGGTGAGCCAGGACGTGGTCATGCTCAACGACACCATCGCCGCCAACGTGGCGCTGGGGCAGCCCATCGAGCGCCTGCGGATCGAACAATGCCTGGCCGCTGCCAATCTGGGTGAGCACGTGGCCGCCCTGCCCCAGGGCATCGATACCGTGGTCGGTCACAACGCCACCCAGTTGTCGGGCGGCCAGCGCCAGCGCCTGGCGATCGCGCGAGCCCTCTACAAGGACGCGCCGATCCTGCTGCTGGACGAAGCCACCTCCGCGCTCGACACCGAATCCGAACGGCTGGTGCAGGACGCACTGCAACGACTCATGAAAGGCCGCACCACCTTCATCGTGGCCCACCGCCTGTCCACCATCGAACACGCCGACCGTGTGGTCGTCATGGAACGCGGCCGCATCGTCGAAGAAGGTACGCACGCGACGCTGCTGGCGCGCGATGGACTGTATGCGCGGCTTCAGGCGCGGCCCAGTGGCGCCTAGCCCCGGCCCGTCCCTAGCGGCCGCGGCGCCATGAATTGCGCCAGGCGCTGCAGTTCCTCGTCCAGCGCCGCGCGGAAGACGCGATCTTTGGGCGCCGAGCCCGCCGCATACCCGAATTCCGGCACGGGTTGCCCGTCGCGCATCGAGACATTGCCCCAGCCAATCACGCGGTCGCGCCAGAGCATGGGCAACGCGTAGTAGCCGAACTTCCGCTGCGACGACGGCGTGTAGGCCTCGAACTTGTACGTCCAGCCCCACAGCAATTCGAAGCGGCGCCGATCCCATACCACCGGATCGAACGGTGCCAGCAGGCACACCCGATCATCGACGGCGTGCCGCCGGGACTGAGGCCGCTCGTCCGCGGGCCAATACCAGGTGGTATCGCCGATGCGGCTGCCGGCCAAATGCTCGCGCGCCAGCCCGAAGGCGGTGCGTGTCTGGGCCGTGAGGTGCGGCGCGCCGTAGCCGAGCAGGCGCACCAGATAGGTCAGGCTGCCCGCCGGCAGCGGCGCGTACTTGCGCACGATGAGGTCGATCAGCGCTGCGGCGCGCTGCACGCCGGCGTCGGGGCCGTCGTCCACGGGCAGGTGCGAAGCCGCCTCGTAGACCCGCGTTCCGCTGTCGCGCCGCTTCACGCGCAGCAGGCCCCGGTAGTGCATGCCGTCCAGCAGATGCGTGCTGGCATTGCCCGATCCGCCCCAGTAGGTCGTCGTGCGCCCGTGCGCGAAATGTTGCTCCACCTCCCGCGGATGAACCGCTCCCCGCTCGCGCACGAAGGCCAGCACGTCGGCGGCCTTGCGCTGCGTCTGGGCATCCCAGGCCTTGGCTGCGCGGCGCGGATGCATGAGCGCCAGATGCTCGCGTGGCAGGAAGCCGTAGTTCACCAGGCAGTCTTCGTCGATCTGCAGCCGCTCGTAGCGGCGTTCGAGATCGCCGGCACGGTAATCGCTGACGCGGTGGCGCAAGGTGAGGTCTTGCGCGCGCGCCGGGGCGCGGATCGGGTCGGCCTGTACGAAGCCCAGCCGGCGGATCGCGGCCGGCAGCGTCGTCGGCTTGAACAGCGTGCGCGCCACCGCGTGGCGGCGCAGGTCGTCGAGGGTCGGCGCGATGCCCATGGGCCGCCTCAGCGCATCACAGCAGCACGATGTCGTACTGCGCCTGTCCCATCGCGGCCTCGGCCTGCAGCGAGATCGGCTTGCCGATGAAATCCGACAGTCCGGCAAGATGCTGGCTTTCCTCGTCGAGGAACAGCTCCACAACGCGCGGCGAGGCGACGATGCGGAACTCGCGCGGGTTGAACTGCCGCGCCTCGCGCAGGATCTCGCGCAGGATGTCGTAGGCCGCCGTGCGTGCCGTCTTCACGATGCCCTGCCCCTGGCAGGCCGGACAGGCCTCGCACAGCATGTGGGCCAGCGACTCGCGCGTGCGCTTGCGGGTCATCTCGACCAGGCCGAGCTGGGAGAAGCCGCCAGTCATGGTCTTCACGCGATCGCGCGCGAGCTGCTTGCGGAACTCGGCCAGCACGGCGTCGCGATGGTCCTCGCGCACCATGTCGATGAAGTCGGCAATGATGATGCCGCCCAGGTTGCGCAGGCGCAGCTGGCGCGCGATGGCCTGCGCGGCCTCGAGGTTGGTCTTGAAGATCGTGTCGTCGAAGTTGCGTGCGCCCACGAATCCACCGGTGTTGACGTCGATGGTGGTCAGCGCCTCGGTCTGGTCGACGATCAGGTAGCCGCCCGACTTGAGATCGACCCGCCGGCCCAGGGCGCGTGCGATCTCTTCGTCCACCGAGAACAGGTCGAAGATCGGGCGCTCGCCCTTGTAGAGCTGCAGCTTGGCCGCACCCTTGGGCATGAACTCGCGGCCGAAGGCCATCAGCAGTTCGAACTGTTCACGCGAATCGATGCGCACCGTCTGCGTCTCGTCGCCCGTCAGGTCGCGCAGCACGCGCTGCAGCAGGTTGAGGTCCTGGTGGAGGATCGACGTGGGCGGCAGGCGCGTGGCGGCCTCGCGGATGCGCGCCCAGGTCTTGCGCAGGTAGGCGATGTCCTCGGCCAGTTCGGCATCGCTCGAATCCTCGCCATTCGTGCGCAGGATGAAGCCGCCGCCCTGCGGGCCGGCGAGTTGTGTGAGGCGCGCGCGCAACGCGTCGCGCTGGTCGGCCGGTATCTTCTGCGACACGCCGATATGCTCGTCCTGCGGAAGGAACACCAGCAGGCGCCCGGCGATGCTGATCTGGCTCGACAGCCGCGCGCCCTTGGTGCCGATGGGCTCCTTGATGACCTGCACCATCAGGGCCTGACCCTCGAACACCTGTTTCTCGATCGGCACCTGCGGCTGGCCGCCGACATGCGGCCCGTGGCTGGTATGCAGGTCGGCCACGTGCAGGAAGGCCGCGCGTTCCAGGCCGATGTCGATGAAGGCCGACTGCATGCCGGGCAGCACGCGCGTCACCTTGCCGAGGTACACGTTGCCCACCAGACCGCGCTCGAGCGCGCGCTCCACATGCAGCTCCTGCACCGCGCCGTTCTCCACCACGGCCACGCGGGTTTCCTGCGGCGACCAGTTGACGAGGATGTCCTGCTGCATGTTGTTGTTCGTGTGGTGATGAGGCTGCAGCGATGATGCCAGAGTCGGGTGTGCGCAACCGCATGCGGACCGCTAGACTCGGACATCCCAATCGCCGCAGCGCAACATGATCACTCCCGAGCTCGAACGCAAGATCTTTCTCACGCTGCTGCTGCTGGTCAGCATCGCCTTCGTCGCCATCCTCGTGCCGTTCTATGGGGCAGTCTTCTGGGGGATGATCCTCGCGCTGCTGTTCACGCCACTGCACCGCCGGCTGCTGCCGCGCCTGGGCGGACGTGCCAACCTGTCGGCGCTGGCCACGCTGGGCGTGATCCTGGTGATCGTGATCATCCCGGTGGCCGTGATCGCCGCTTCGCTGGTGCGCGAGGCCAGCAGCATCTATCAGCGCGTGGGCTCCGGACAGCTCGACTTCGGACAGTATTTCCAGCAGATCATGGGACTGCTGCCCCAATGGGCCGTGTCGCTGCTGGACCGTTTCGGCCTGGGCAACTTCGCCGCCGTGCAGCAGCAACTCTCCGGCGCGGCAACGCGCGGCAGCCAGTTCATCGCAACGCAGGCGCTCAACATCGGCCAGAACACGTTCGAGTTCGTCATCGGCTTCGGCGTGATGCTGTACCTGCTGTTCTTCCTGCTGCGCGATGGCCGCGAACTGTCGGCCCGCATCCTGAAGGCCATACCGCTCAACCCCCTGCACAAGCAGAAGCTGATGGGCAAGTTCACCACGGTGATCCGCGCCACGGTGAAAGGCAACATCGTCGTCGCCGTCACGCAGGGGGCGCTGGGCGGCATCATCTTCTGGATCCTGGGCGTGCAGGGCGTGGTGCTGTGGTCGGTCATCATGGCCTTCCTGTCGCTGTTGCCGGCCGTGGGCGCCGGCCTGATCTGGGGTCCGGTGGCGCTGTACTTCCTGGCCACCGGCAAGCTGGTGCAGGGCACGGTACTCATCGCCTACGGCATCCTCGTCATCGGTCTGGTGGACAACGTGCTGCGCCCCATCCTCGTGGGCAAGGACACCAAGATGCCCGACTACGTGGTGCTGATCTCGACGCTGGGCGGGATGGCGCTGTTCGGCATCAACGGCTTCGTGATCGGGCCGGTGATCGCAGCGATGTTCATGGCCGCGTGGGACCTGTGCATGTCGGGGGACGTGGACGTCGGGGACGCGCCGATCGACACAAGCACGGACGCCGCAGCCACGCCGGTGGTGGCTGTCGCCGCCCCGGCCACCGTGACGGTGGAGACCGCTCCCGGCCCGTCGCCCGCGCCCCCGGCCTGATCCGCTGCCCGCAGTCGCGCGGTCAGAACTTCACGCGCGCCGCACGCAGCAGCGCCGCCGTTTCGGCAACGGGGAGGCCCATGATCCCGCTGAAACTGCCCGCGATGTGCTCGATGTACTCGGCTGCCCTGCCCTGCACTGCATAGGCTCCGGCTTTGCCCATCGGCTCGCCGGTGGCGACGTAGGCGCGGATGCGCGATGCGGACAGGCTCGCGAAGCGCACGCGCGACGCCGACAGCGCCTCGGTGCGACTGCGCGCCGTGCCCAGCGCCACCGCCGTCAGCACGCGATGCGTGGTGCCCGACAGCTCGCCCAGCATGCGGATTGCATCGCGCGCATCGGCAGGCTTGCCATAAATGCGCCCGCCCAGTGCCACCGTGGTGTCAGAGCACAGTACCGGCGCGGCAGGCAGGCCGCGCCGCCTCAGTCGTGCGAGCGCGGCGTCGAGCTTGAGACCAGTGACACGGCGCACGTAGGCCGTCGGCGCTTCGCCGGGCAACGGCTCCTCCAGCGCCTCGGCGTCTTCATGCGCGTCGGGTAGCAGCAATTGGTGGCGCACGCCGAGCTGGTCCAGCAACTGGCGCCGGCGCGGGCTTTGCGAGGCAAGGTAGATGAAGTCGCTCATGATGGGCGGCGAGCATAGCCGCACTCGATGCTGCCGGGCCGTCCGCCGCCACTTCGCATTCCGTGGTCAGTATTCGGTACGGCGGCCCAATCGCAGTTGTCCGAATCCGAAGATTCCCCGGCATGGCACAGCTTTTTCCCATCATCGATACGCCGCGGCTACGGCTGCGAGAGATCACGGAAACCGACATTCCCGCGCTGCTCGCCATGTACGACCTTCCCGAAACCATGCAATGGCTGGGCGCTGACCCGCTGGTGACGGCCGATCATGCCGCAGCACTGGTTGCCTTCATCCGCCAGGGCTGGAGCCTGCCGGTCCCCGAACCGCGCTGGGGGATCGAGCGACGCGATCACCCCGGCTTGCTCATCGGCACAGTGGGCCTGCGGCTGTGGGACACCGGAGCGCGCCACTGTCAGCTCGGCTACCAGCTGGACTGGCGCCACCGCAGTCGCGGTTATGCGCACGAAGCCCTGTCCACGCTACTGGCCTGGTGCTTCGACCGCATGGAGCTGCACCGGGTGAACGCGCTGGTCCATCCCGACAACGCGCCATCCCTGCGCGTGCTGCAGAAGCTGGGCTTCGAAGTGGAAGGGCTGATGCGCGACGGCGGCTTCTGGGCGGGCCGGCATCACGACCTGCTGAGCCACGGACTCCTTCGGAGAGCTTTCGCAGGCGCGCGATTCCGGGCAGCCGCTGCCTCGCCCGCGGTTCAGCCCGTCCGGACGGCATGCTGCGCCATCATCGAGGCCGCCTGAGCCTCGCCACGACGAAGCGCGCTACTCCCTATGATAGGGATGGTTGGCGTTGATCGACCATGCCCGGTAGAGCTGCTCGATCAGCAGCACGCGCACCATGGCGTGCGGCAGTGTCAGGTCGGACAGGCGGATCCGCTCGTGAGCGGCCTGCCGGAACGCCGGATCCAGCCCGTCGGGGCCGCCGATCACCAGTGCCACCCCATCACCTTCGAGTTGCCAGCTCTTGAGCTTGGAAGCCAGCGCCACCGTGGTCAGCGACGTGCCGCGCTCGTCGAGCGCAACGATGCGGAAACCGCGAGGGATGGCGGCCTCGATGCGTTCGCGCTCGGCGGCATAGAGGGTCTCGAGCGTCTTGGAGCCGCGAGGCTCGGTCTTGACGGCGCGCAGCTCGACTTTGAGCTCCGACGGGAAGCGCTTGGCGTAGTCGTCGTAGGCCACCTGCGCCCAGTCGGGCACGCGCTGGCCCACGGCCACCAGCAGCAGCTTCATGCGGCCGGCTTGGAAACCTTCTTGGACGGGGCCTTCTTCGCCGCGGTTTTGGTGGCGGGCTTGGCGACAGCCGGCTTCGTCCCCCCGCTCCTGGCGGTCTTGGCCGGAGCACCGATCACCACCTTGGCGATTGTGCGCGGCGCAGCCTTGCGTGCCGGCCTCTTGGGCGCTGCAGCTTCCTTCTCTGCCTTGGCCGCGCGTTCGGCCGTGCGGATGGCGCTCTTGGCGGCGCTGCTGCGGCGCAACGATGGCGTGTCGGCCGCCGCAGCCTTCTTCTTTGCGGCCGGCTTCTTCTCCGCCACGGGAGCCGCAGGCTTGGGCGCGCCCAGCTTCAGGCGCACCGGCTTCTCACCCCAGATCTCTTCCAGGTGGTAGTACTGACGAATGGCCGGCTGCATGATGTGCGCCACGGCCGCGCCGCAGTCCACGATGATCCATTCGCCGTTGTCCTCGCCCTCGATTCGGGGTTTGGGGAAGCCGGCCTCGCGAACGGCGTCGCGCACGCTGGCCGCCAGCGCCTTGGTCTGCCGGTTGGACGTGCCCGACGCGACGATCACGCGCTCGAACAGCGGCGAGAGGTGTTCGGTGTTGAAGACCTGGATGTCCTGTGCCTTGACGTCTTCCAGCCCCTCGACGATGGCTCGCTGGAGTTTCTGGGTGTCCTTCTTGGCTGCGGTTTCAGAGGTCATCAGGTCGGCTGGTAGAGGTGGTGGCGTTCAATATAGCGCGCAACCGCGGCAGGAACCATCCCGGAGATGTCCCTGCCACTGGCGATCATTTCGCGGATGCGGGTGGCGCTGGCGTCGGTGGGCGGCAGTTGCAGCCTCACCATGCGGGTGCCTGCGGGCAAGGCAGGCGGTGGGGCCGGCGGCTCGCCCGCTTCGGGCGCGCGCTCGGCAAGCGAGATTGTAGCCAGTCGCAACACCTCGTCCCAGGCGTGCCAGGTCTGGAGCGCCCCGGCCTGGTCGGCGCCCATCACCAGGAACAGCTGCGCGCCGGGCGCCTCCGTGGCCAGCTCGCGCAGCGTATCGACGGTGTACGTAGGGCCCGCGCGCAGCGTTTCGCGCACGTCGATCACGGTGCGCGGCAGCCCGTCGAAGGCGGCCTCGGCCATGGCGATACGGTGTTCGGCCTGCGAGAGCGTGCGCGCCTTGTGCCAGGCGTGGCCCGTGGGGAACACGCGCAGTTCGTCCAGGCCCAACTGCTCCAGCGCGGCGCGCGCCAGTTCCACATGGGTGAGGTGCGGCGGATCGAATGCGCCGCCGTAGACGCCGATGCGGCGGGCGCCGCGCAGCACGCTCAAAGCCACTCCCGGCGCACGATGAAGTCGGAATAGAGGCGCGCCTCGGGCGTGCCCGGCTCGGGCACCTGCTGGTAGGCCCAGCTGGCCAGCGGCGGCATCGACAGCAGGATGGATTCGGTGCGGCCGCCCGACTGCAGGCCGAAGTGCGTGCCGCGGTCCCACACCAGGTTGAATTCGACGTAGCGGCCTCGCCGGTAGAGCTGGAAGGCGCGCTCGCGTTCGCCATAGGGCATGTCGCGGCGCCGTTGCGCGATCGGCAGATAGGCTCCCAGAAAGGCATCGCCCACCGACTGCGTGAGGGCCAGGGCCGGGTCGAAACCGCCTTCGGAGAAGTCGTCGAAGAACACGCCGCCCACGCCGCGCTGCTCGTTGCGGTGCTTCAGGAAGAAGTACTCGTCGCACCAGATCTTGAAGCGCGGGTACTTGTCGTCGCCGAAAGGTGCCAGCGCGTCGCGGCAGGCGCGGTGGAAATGCACCGCATCTTCCTCGAAGCCATAGCAGGGCGTGAGGTCCATGCCGCCGCCGAACCAGCCCACGGGCTCGCCGCCTTCGGGCAGCGCCAGCAGCATGCGAACGTTCATGTGCACGATGGGCACGTACGGGTTGCGCGGATGGAACACCAGCGACACGCCCATGGCCTCGAACGGCGCCCCCGCCAATTGCGGCCGGCTGGCCGTGGCCGAGGGGGGCAGCCTGGGCCCGCGCACGTGCGAGAACCCCACGCCCGCGCGCTCGAACACCGCACCGCCCTCGAGGATGCGCGTGACGCCCTCCCCCTGCAGCGGCTCGTGCGGCTCCTTGCGCCAGACATCGGACAGGAACTTCGCCTGGCCGTCTTCCGCCTCGATGGCGGCGGTGATGCGGTCCTGCAGGCCGGTGAACCAGCCGCGCACGGCCCCGAAATCGCGCATGCCGTGCGCTCAGCCGATGGCCCGGAAGCCGATGTCGCGGCGCATCTGCTGGCCGTCGAAGCCGATGCGGTCGGCCACCTCGTAGGCGCGCTGCTGCGCCTGGCGCACGTTGTCGCCCAGGGCTGTCACGCAGAGCACGCGGCCGCCCGAGACGCGCAGCGTCTCGCCATCCAGCGTGGTGCCCGCATGGAACACCACGGCGTCGTCGGCCTCGGCCGGAATGCCGTGGATCGCGTCGCCCTTGCGCGGCGACAGCGGATAGCCGTGCGCGGCCATCACCACGCCCAGCGCCACGCGGCGGTCCCAGTCGAGCTCGACCTGATCGAGCCGGCCGTCGGTGGCGGCCCACAGCACGTCGAACAGGTCGGACTTCAGCCGCATCATGATCGGCTGCGTTTCGGGGTCACCCATGCGGCAGTTGAATTCGAGCGTCTTGACCTGGCCCTGGGGCGAGATCATCAGGCCCGCGTACAGGAAGCCGGTGTAGCGGATGCCGTCCTTTTCCATGCCGCGGATGGTGGGCAGGATGACCTCGCGCATGGCGCGCGCATGCACGTCGGCCGTGACCACGGGCGCGGGCGAATACGCGCCCATGCCGCCCGTGTTGGGGCCGCTGTCGCCGTCGCCCAGGCGCTTGTGGTCCTGGCTGGTGGCCAGGGCCGCCACGTTCTTGCCATCGCACAGCACGATGAAGCTGGCTTCCTCGCCCGAGAGGAATTCCTCGATCACGACACGCGCGCCACCGTCGTTGTGGGACACGCCGAACTTGTTGTCCAGCAGCATGAAGTCGACCGCCTCGTGCGCCTCGGCCAGCGTCATCGCGACGACCACGCCCTTGCCCGCCGCCAGGCCGTCGGCCTTGACGACGATGGGCGCGCCCTTCGCGTCGATGTAGGCATGGGCCAGGGCGGCGTCGGTGAAGGCCTCGTACTCGGCCGTGGGGATGCCGTGGCGCTTCATGAACGCCTTGGAGAAAGCCTTGCTGCTCTCCAGTTGCGCAGCCGCCTTCGTGGGGCCGAAGATACGCAGGCCGTGCGCGCGGAACTCGTCCACCACACCTGCGGCGAGCGGCGCCTCGGGGCCCACCACCGTCAATGCGATCTTTTCGGCCTGCGCCCACTCGCGCAGCGCCCGGGGCTCGGACAGGGCCAGGTTGTCGAAGCGGTTGTCCAGTGCCGTGCCGCCGTTACCGGGCGCCACGAAGATCTTCGAGACCTTGGCCGATTTCGACAGCCTCCACGCCAGCGCGTGCTCGCGGCCACCGCCGCCAATCACCAGTAATTTCATAGGGCTGCGTTGTGATAGACGTCCTGGACGTCGTCAAGATCCTCGAGCACGTCGAGGATCTTCTGCATCTTCGCGGCGTCGTCGCCACTCAGCTCGATCATGTTCTCGGGGCGCATCGTCACCTCGGCAAGCTCCGCCACCAGGCCTGCGGCCTCCAGCGCGTTCTTCACCGCCTCGAACTCCGACGGTGCCGTGAGCACCTCGATGGCGCCGTCGTCATGGGTGACGACGTCCTCGGCGCCGGCTTCCAGGGCCACTTCCATCACCTTGTCCTCGCTGGTGCCGGGTGCAAACAGCAACTGGCCGCAGTGCTTGAACTGGAACGCCACCGACCCGGCCGTGCCCATGCTCCCGCCGTACTTGCTGAACGCATGGCGCACTTCGGCCACGGTGCGCACCTTGTTGTCGGTCATGGTGTCGATCACGATGGCCGCGCCGTTGACGCCGTAGCCTTCATAGCGGATCTCTTCGTAGCTCACGCCCTCGAGGTTGCCGGTGGCCTTGTCGATGTTGCGCTTGATAGTGTCGGCCGGCATGTTGGCCGCCTTGGCCTTGTCCACCGCCAGCCGCAGGCGCGGGTTGGCCGAAAGATCGCCGCCGCCCTGGCGGGCCGCCACCATGATTTCACGGATGACGCGCGTCCACACCTTGCCGCGCTTTTCGTCCTGCCGGCCCTTGCGGTGTTGGATGTTGGCCCATTTACTGTGTCCAGCCACGAGAGAAGTCCTCTGATGCGATTTAATCCGGGCTGAATTTTACGTTTTCGGCGCTCTGCGCCTTCAACCCGGACGCCTTCCATGACCGAGCCCCTGCTGGTCGCCCGCCACGGCGACATCGAATGCCACCTGTTGCCCGCCCTGGCCAACCGCCACGGCCTCATCACCGGCGCCACCGGCACGGGCAAGACGGTGACGCTGCAGGCCCTGGCCGAAGGCTTCTCCAGGATCGGCGTGCCGGTGTTCATGGCCGACGTGAAGGGCGACCTCACCGGCGCCAGCCAGGCCGGCAGCATCGCGCCGAAACTGGCCGCCACACTCACCGAACGCGGCCTGCCGTTGCCCGAGCCCTACGCCTGCCCCACCACGCTGTGGGACGTCTTCGGGCAGCAGGGCCATCCGGTGCGCGCCACGGTGTCCGACATGGGGCCGCTGCTGCTGGCCCGCATGCTCGACCTCAACGACACCCAGTCCGGTGTGCTCAATCTGGTCTTCAAGATCGCCGACGACAACGGCCTGCTGCTGCTGGACCTGAAAGACCTGCGCGCCATGCTGCAGCACGTGGGCGACAACGCCAAGCAGTTCACCACCGAGTACGGCAACATCAGCGCCGCCAGCGTGGGCGCCATCCAGCGCGGTTTGCTGCAGATCGAAAGCCAGGGCGGCGACCAGTTCTTCGGCGAGCCGATGCTCGACATCACCGACTTCATGCAGACCGTCGGTGGCAAAGGGGTGCTGAACATCCTGGCCGCCGACAAGCTCATGAACTCGCCGCGCCTGTACGCCACGTTCCTGCTGTGGATGCTGTCCGAGCTGTTCGAGCAACTGCCCGAAATCGGCGACCCCGACAAGCCCAAGCTGGTCTTCTTCTTCGATGAGGCCCACCTGCTGTTCAACGAAGCGCCCAAGGTGCTGGTCGAGCGCATCGAGCTCGTCGTGCGGCTGGTGCGATCCAAGGGCGTGGGCGTCTATTTCGTGACCCAGAACCCGCTGGACATTCCCGACAGCGTGCTGGCTCAGTTGGGCAACCGCGTGCAGCACGCGCTGCGCGCCTTCACGCCGCGTGACCAGAAAGCCGTCAAGGCGACGGCGCAGACCATGCGCCAGAAGCCCGGCCTGGACATCGAGGCCGCCATCACCGAGCTGGCCGTGGGCGAGGCCCTGGTCAGCCTGCTCGACGCCAAGGGCCGCCCCGGCATCACCGAGCGCGTGTACGTGCTGCCGCCCGGCAGCCAGATCGGCCCGATCACGCCGCAGCAGCGCCAGGCGCTGGTGGCCGGCTCGCTGGTGGCCGGTGTCTACGAAAAAGCCGTGGACCGCGAATCGGCCTACGAAATCCTCAAGGGCCGCGCCGGCGAGGCCGCCGAAGGCGCCGCACAGGCCAAGAAGACCGGCAAGGCTGCTCCCGCCGCCGCCACCGAGCAGGAATCCAGCATGTTCAACGACATCCTGTTCGGCTCCACCGGCCCGCGCGGCGGCAAGCGCGATGGCCTCGTGCAGACCATGGCCAAGTCGGCCGTGCGCACCATGGGCACGACCATGGGCCGCGAGATCCTGCGCGGCGTGCTGGGCGGCATCTTCGGCGGCAAGAAAAGCCGATGACGGCAGCCCGGCTGCTGCGCACTACCAGCGCAGCAGCCAGCGGCCGGCCGCGGCGCCCGCCGCCATGACCAGCGCGATCCCGGCCACATACCACACCGCCAGGAACGGCGCAGCGAGTTCAGGGCAATGCAGCGCATACACGGCCGCCCCGACGCCGCCTGCGAACGCACCGGCTGCGGCCCCCGCCACCATCGGCCGGGTCGGCGCCAGCGACCGCAGGGCCGCCATCGCCGCAGCAAGCGCCGGCAACGAGATGAAGCCGATGCTGAACGCACAGCTGCGCCACGTCTGGCCCCACAAAAGCGTCGCGCGCTCGGCCTCGGGGGCGCCCAGCCACACGGCGGCAGCCAGAAGCCACAGCGCGGCCAGCGGCAGCACGAGCCCGGCAGCCGCGCCGCCTACGCGCACCCCGGGCCGCGCCAGCCGCTGAGCCGCCACGAAGCCGGCACAGCCGATCGACAGCGGGAACACGACCTTGACCCAGAACATCGGCAACCGCGCCACCTGCAAGAGGTCGGGCCGGAATCCATAGTCGAGCGCCACGATCAGCGCCGCCAGCGGCAGCCCGAGCAGCAGGGCGAGGGTCAGGCGCCTGCGCGCAGCGTCGCGTGGCACGGGCTGCGCGTCGGCGGCCAGCAGATCGATCAGGCGGTCGGTCTTCATGCGCGCCCCCGCATGCGTGCAGCCAGGACCTTCAACCCACGGTGGATACCCACCTTCACCGCCGACTCGGACATCCCTGTCATCCGCGCCGTCTCGGCAACCGACAGGCCTTCGAGCTTGACGTGGCGGATGGGCAGGCGCTGGCGATCGGGCAGGCCGTCAAGCAATCCGTCGACGTCTCGGCGCGCATCGCTGGCCTCGGTGGCCGATTCGGCGAACACCGCCAGCTCATCATCGAGCGGGTCGTGCAGCGCCTCGCGACGCGATTTGGCGCGCAACAAATCGATCAGCTTGTAGCGCGCGATCGCATGCACCCAGGCCGTCAGCGGCTGGTCGCTCTGGTAGGTGTGGCGCTGGTTGTGCATGGCGAGCAGGCATTCCTGGACAAGATCTTCGACTTCATCGGGCCAGCCGAACAGGCGCCGGGCGAGAAACGCCCGCAAGTGGCGGCTGGCGCGCGAAAGGAATTCTCGGTACGCCACGGCGTCGCCCGCCAGGCCCGCAAGGAACAGGCGGCGCATTTCGGCTTCGACGTCACTGAATGTCATCTGTCTGGGGAGATTGAGTTCGTCTGGCGCGACCCGGCGGTTACACGGAAATTCAGGAAATTCCGGCCGGATTGTGCCTGGGGATGTAACCGGTGGACCGCCAGCAACGAACTCACCAGCAGCCCGGCCATGTGGACGGGTCTTCAACCGCAACAGGAGCATTCACATGTCGCAACGCACCCTCGTCATCGCCGCAGCGCTGGCCGCCCTCTCTTCTGGCGCCGCGCTGGCCCAGGACAAGCCCATGGCCGACAAGATGGCCAAGATGGAGAAGTGCTATGGCGTCGCCATGGCCGGCAAGAACGACTGCGCCGCAGGACCCGGCACCACCTGCGCCGGCACTTCCAAGGTGGACTACCAGGCCAACGCATGGAAGAACGTGCCTGCCGGCACCTGCACCACCATCAAGACGCCCAAGGGCATGGGCACGCTCACCCCGATGAAATCCTGAGCCCATGGGCCCGGCCGCAACACTTGGCGTCGGGCTCGGACTCAAGCCGATGCACTACGACGAGGCGCTGCGCGCCGCCGCCGACGACCTGTGGTTCGAGTTCCATGCCGAGAACCACATGGTGGCCGGCGGACCGCGCCTGGCGTGGCTGGAACGGCTGCGCGAATGCCACCGGGTGTCGTTGCACGGCGTCGGGCTGTCGCTGGCAAGCGACGCACCGCCCGACGCCGAGCATCTGGCCCGTTTCGCCGCGCTGGTGCGCCGCATCGAGCCGGCGCTGGTGTCCGAGCATCTGGCGTGGTCCCGCATGGCCGGCGCCGCATTTCCGGACCTGCTACCGTTTCCGCGCAGCCATGCGGCACTGATCCGGATCGCCGACAACATCGACCGCGTGCAGCAGGCCATCGGGCGCACGCTGGCCATCGAGAACCCGTCGCATTACCTGGCCATCGATGGTCACGAGTGGGACGAACCCGCCTTCCTGTCGGAGCTGGCGCGCCGCACCGGTTGCGGCCTTCTGCTCGACCTCAACAACGTCCACGTCTCCGCCGCCAACCTGCAGGCACACGGCGGCGAATCCATCCACGCCTTCGCGCTCGGCTACCTCGATGCGTTCGCGCTGGGCGCGGTGACCGAAGTGCACCTGGCAGGCCACAGCCGCGACCCGTTGCTGGGCGATGCGCTGCTCATCGATTCGCACGATGCACCGGTGGCCCGGGTCGTATGGGCGCTGTACGAAGAGCTGCTGGCGCGCACCGGTCCGTTGCCCACGCTGATCGAACGCGACGCCGAAGTGCCCGGCTTCCACGAGCTGATGGCAGAACGCGCCATCGCACAGGAACTGATGGAGCGGGGTGTGCCGGCATGACCGCGGGCGGCCTGCACGATTTCCAGCAGGGCTTCGCACGCGCGTTGTCCGCGCCGGCATCACCCGCCGATCCATCGGCCTGCGATTGGGCGCCAGGCCTGGCGGGACAAGCAGCCTTCGCCGTCTACCGCAACACCGTCGTGAAAGGCTGCATCGATGCGCTGGAGGCCAACTTTCCGGCCGTGCTGAAACTGGTGGGGCGCGACTGGTTCCGCGCCACCGCCGCACTGCACGTGGCGCAGTCGCCGCCGCGTGATCCCCGGCTGCTTCTGTACGGCGAGGATTTCCCGGCCTTCCTTCGCGACTTCCCGGCCGCCGCCAACCTTCCCTACCTGCCCGCCGTCGCCACACTCGACTGCGCCTGGACCGACTGCCACGCTGGCGCCGATGCGCCCGTGCTCGAGGCCGCCGCACTGGCCGCGCTGGGGCCCGCGGCGATGGGCGACCTGCCGTTGACGCCCCACCCCGCCGCACGCTGGCTCTGGACCGCCGACATCCCGGCCTGCTCGCTGTGGTCACGCAACCGGTTCTCCTCGGCCGCAGACCCGGATCTCCACGACATCGTCTGGCAGGGCGAAGGCTGCCTGCTCACACGCCCGTCTGAAGCCGTCGAGTGGTGCACCCTGGGCGTCGGCGGCTGCGCGCTGCTGGATGCCTGCGCCGCCGGCGTGACGCTGGCCGAAGCAGCCGCGGCAGCACTCGACGCCCAGCCCGACTGCGATCTGGCCGGACTGCTGGCGCTTCTGGTGGCGCAGGGTGCGTTCACTGGTCTATGAATCGAACCAACCCTCCACGACACATCATGCAAACCATTCCCACGCAGGGCCGGTCGCCGACGGCCCCGATTCATGTCCGCGTCTCGGTCCGGCTCGCCGACTGGCTCGACGCCGCCACGCCACACGATCTGCTGGCACTGGCCAACCGCGTCGGCATGGCAGCGATCTTCTTCCTCTCGGGCCGTACCAAGGTGGATGGCTGGTTCAGTGTCAGCGACAGTGCGATCGCGCTGTTCCGCGACGAATACCGGCTGCCGCTGATCCCGCCCGAGGCTGCGGCCTGGCTGGCCGCAGGGGCCGAACACCTGTTCCCGCTGATGCTGGTAGTGGGGCTGTTCACGCGGCTGTCGGCCCTCGCGCTGCTGGCCATGACCCTGGTGATCCAGCTGTTCGTCTATCCGGGTGCGTGGCCCACGCATCTGTCGTGGGCCGCGCTTCTGCTGTATCTGGCCGGACGCGGCGGTGGCCGCGCGGCGCTGGACCACCCCCTGGGCATCGCCTGACGCAGACCCCGTCCAGGGCATTGCCCGCTCCATCCCGCGGCCGCCGCGCAGCGGTGGTAGGCTGCGCCACCCATGGATTCCCTCACCCAGATCGTTCTCGGCGCCTCCGTCGCCGCCGCCGTCGTTCCCGCCGCGCACCGCCGGCGCGCCATGGCCGCCGGCGCCATCCTCGGCACGCTGCCCGACCTCGACGGCATCCCGCTCTCGCTGCTGGGCGCCGATGCCGTCACCGGCGTCACCTGGCACCGCGGGCCGTCGCATTCGCTGCCTGTGCTGCTACTGGCCGGCTGGCTGATCTGGCTGGCGCTGCGCCGCTGGTGGGCGCCTGTGCGCGAGGCGCCCCGCCCCTGGCTGTGGGCCACCTGGCTGGCGCTGCTGACGCATCCGCTGCTGGACGCTTTCACGGTCTACGGCACCCAGCTGCTGTGGCCCACGACGGCGTCGCCCGTGATGTGGTCCAGCCTGTTCATCATCGACCCCGGCTACACCCTGCCGCTGATCGTGGGCTGCATCGGCGCGCTGTGGCTTGGCGCGCGCGCGGGCGGTGCGCGTTTCATCGCCTGGGGGTTGATCCTGAGCACCGCCTACCTCGGCTGGTCGCTTACCGCCAAATGGATGGTGGCCCGCGCCACCGCACCGGTGCTGGCGCAGCAGGGTCTGCAGGACGCGCCGGGCTTCTCGGTGCCGATGCCGCTCAACACCTTCCTGTGGCGCGTGGTGGTGCAGACACCCGACGGCCAGTTCATCGAAGGCTACCGTTCGCTGCTGGCCGATCGCGGCGCGATGCGGTTCCAGCCCATCGCCAGCGACGCGGCGGCGCTGGAGGCGATGAAAGCCCGGCCGGCCGTGCAGCGGCTGCTGTGGTTCACCAGCGGCTTCATGAAGGCCACGGCCGAGGGCGATTCGCTGCTGCTGTCCGACCTGCGCATGGGTGCCGAGCCCGACTACACCTTCGTCTACCGCGTGGCGCGCCGCGACGGCGCCCAGGGCGCCTGGCAGCCCATCGTGCCCGAGCTGGTGGCCCAGCCGCGCAATATCGGCCGCCAGTGGGACGCCATGTGGAGGCGGCTGTGGAACGAGCCGGCTGCGCCCGCCGCCCTGCCTGCGCCCCGCCCCTGAACGCCGCCCGTCCGCCCATGTCCACCGCCTTGCCCACCTACGCTGACGTCGACGCCGCCGCCCATCGCCTGCAGGGCCACGCGCACCGCACGCCGGTGCTGCGCTCGTCCACGATCGATGCCTTGCTGGGTGCGCAGCTGTTCTTCAAGTGCGAGAACTTCCAGCGCATGGGCGCATTCAAGTTCCGCGGCGCGTTCAATGCGCTGTCGCGCCTGACCGCCGACGAGCGCCGGCGCGGCGTGCTGGCGTTCTCCTCGGGCAACCATGCGCAGGCGGTGGCGCTGTCGGCGCGCATCCTCGGCATGCCCTCGGTCATCGTGATGCCGCAGGACGCACCCGCCGCCAAGCTGGCCGCCACGCGCGGCTACGGCGCCGAGGTCATCACCTACGACCGCTTCACCGAGGACCGCATGGCCCTCTCGGCCCGCATCGCAGGCGAGCGCGGCATGACGCTGATCCCGCCCTACGACCACGCCCACGTGCTGGCCGGCCAGGGCACGGCCGCGAAGGAGCTGATCGAGGACACCGGCCCGCTCGACGCGCTGTTCGTCTGCCTGGGCGGCGGCGGGCTGCTGTCGGGGTGCGCGCTGGCCACGCGCGCGCTGTCGCCCGACTGCCGCATCTACGGCGTGGAGCCCGAGGCCGGCAACGACGGCCAGCAGTCGCTGGCGGCCGGGCACATCGTGCGCATCGACACGCCGCGCACCATCGCCGACGGCGCGCAGACGCAGTTTCTCGGCGACATCACCTTCGGCATCATCCGGCGCGACGTGACCGGCATCGTCACGGCCAGCGACGCGCAGCTGGTCGAATCGATGCGCTTCTATGCCGAGCGCATGAAGATGGTGGTGGAACCCACGGGCTGCCTGTCGCTGGCCGGCGCGCGCCACGGCGGCATCGACCTGCGCGGCCAGCGCGTGGGCGTGATCGTGAGCGGCGGCAACGTGGACATGGCGCGCCTCGCGCAACTGCTGGCCGCAGGCTGAGCGCGCGCCGGACACGGCGTGAGATTGCCCGTATGCAATTCGATTGCAGGAATACAATTTCTTGTATCACCTGCACAGACGACGCCCCGCGTCTCCACGCCATGCACCTCGACGACGATCCGCGCCTTCGCCTCGAAGCTGACCAGTGGAAGCAGCGCGAGCTGCCCGGCTTCATCGGCCACGCCGGTCCGCTCTGGACCCGGCGCGAGGGCGATGCCTGGGCCTACGGCCTGCTCGCCGATGCCCGGCACCTCAACCCGGCCGGCGTCGTGCACGGCGGCGCCCTCGTCACCCTGCTCGACCACGCGATCAGCAGCGTGGCCTGGGAAGCCGCCAGTCGCGCGCCCTGCGTGACGCTGCAGCTCGACACGCACTTCCTCGCCGCCGTGCGCGGAGGCGACTTCGTCCAGGCGCGCGCCACGGTGTCGCACCGCACGAGCGGCCTGATGTTCATGGCCGGCGAGGTCAGCGTGGACCGCCGGCCGGTGCTGCGGGGCCAAGCCATCATGAAAGTGCTGCCGCCTGCCGGCGCCCGCGCCGCCTGATTTCGTGGCACGCTCGGGCCCTGCCGGTGGGTGCCGGCCACGAGACATTCCGAATCGCACAGACGCATGACCGAATCCACCGTTTCCCCCACTGCCGCCCGGGGCTCCAAGGCCGTCCGTGTGCGCCCCGTGCCCGCCGTGAGCCGTTCCATCGCCATCCTCCGCCTGCTGGGCGACGCCAAGCAGAGCCTGGGGGTCAAGGCCATCGCCGACGAGCTGCAACTGGTGCCCAGCACCTGCCTGCACATCCTGCGCGTGCTGGTGAGCGAGGAACTGGTTCAGGTCGAGCCCGGCACCAAGCGCTACACCCTGGGCAGCGGCATGATCAGCCTGGCGCGCAGCGTGCTGGAAGGCGGCGGCTTCACGCGGCTGGTGCAGCCCGCGCTCGACCGCCTCGCGGCCAGCCGCGGCGTCACGGCCATGGGCGTGGAGATCAGCGCGCGGCAGACGGTGGTGGTGCTGGCGCTGTCCAAGTCCAGCCAGCCGTTCCGGCTGCACACCGACGTGGGCAGCCAGTTCTCGGGCTTCGTCAGCGCCACCGGCCGCCTCATCGCGGCCTATGGCGCAGAGGGCTGGCCCCAGTTGCGCAAGCAGTTCAACGCCACGCACTGGGACAAGGCGCCCACCTTCGAGACGTGGAAGAAAGAAGTCGAGCAGACCCGCGAGCGCCACTGGGCGGTGGACCGCGACAACTTCGTGAGCGGCCTCACCGTCGTGGCCGTGCCCATCCTCGATTCGGCGCACCAGCTGCGCTACACGCTGGTGGCGGCCGGCCTGTCGAGTCAGCTCAACGCCGCCGCCGTCAATGAGCTGGCCTCGACCATGAAGGACGAGGCGCAGGCCGTCGCGGCCATGCTCTATTCGCGCGGATGACGCGCGAATGACTCACTGATGATTCGCGGCCGACGCCCGCCCCGGCCTGCCGCGCCGAGCGGCCTGCCGGAGCGGGGCAGCACTCGCGATCAATCGGCCTTCAGCCCCGCCGCTGCGATCAGCGGCTGCCACTTGCGGCGCTCGGCCTTGGTGAAGTCAGCCAGCTGGCTTGCCGGGCCGCCGGCGGGCTCGAAACCCAGCTCCAGCAGGCGCTGACGCGTTTCAGGCCGCTGCAGTGCCTTGTTGATCGCGCCGTTGAGCGCCGCCACCACCTGGGGCGGCGTGCCGCGCGGGGCGTACAGCGCATTCCATGCGATCACCTCGAAGCCGGCGAACCCCTGCTCGGCCACTGTCTTCACGCCGGGCACCAGGCTGCTGGGCTGGCTGGACGTGACGGCGATGGCACGCAGCTTGCCGCCCGCGATGTGGGGGCGCAGGCTGGTGGGTGTGTCGACGATCACCGGCATCTGGCCGCCGATCACGTCGGTGATGGCCGTGGCCGCGCCCTTGTACGGCACGCCGAACAGCGGTGTGGCCGAGCGTTCCTTGAGCAGTTCCACGACGAGTCGCGCGCTGGTGCTGGGCAGCGCGATGTCGGCGCTGCGGCCGTTGGCCTTCACCGCGCTCACCACCTCGGCGGCCGAGTGCAGGCTCGACGTGCTGCTCACGGCAATCACCATCGGGAAGGTGCCCACCAGCGCCACCGGCTCGAAATCCTTCTCCGGATCGAACGCGAGCCGCGAATAGAGGAACTGGTTGAGCACGTGCGTGGCGTTCGTGCCCATGGTAAGCGTGTAGCCATCGGGCGCGGCCTGCGCCGTCAGTTCGGTGCCCAGATTGCCGCCGGCGCCGGGGCGGTTGTCGATGACGATGGGCTGGCCCAGGTCCCTGGCCATCTGTTCGGCCAGGTAGCGCGTGGCGATGTCGGTGCCCTGCCCCGCCGGGTAGGCCACGATGATGCGGATCGGCTTGCTCGGCCAGGCCTGGGCCTGGACTGTGGGCGATGCCAGCAGCACGAGCGTCGAGGCCAGCGCGGATAGCGCTGCTGCGATTCTTTTCATGTCTTGTCTCCGTCCTCTTGGGTCTGATTCTGTCTTGTCGGGGGGCTCGATGCGCGAGCCGACGGGTTCCTCGTGCGGTCTCAGCGCATGGCCACCTCCCGTTCCGCCAGCGGCATCCGGCCCCCGGCTGCATGTGGCGCGGCGCCGCTGGCTTCGAGCTGTTCGCGCTCGCGCGCGCCGTAGCCCAGGCCGGCCAGGATTTCCGGTGCGTCCTGCGCGAATCGCGGCGGCGCAGCGCCCGGGGTGCCCGGCGTGGCCGCCAGCCGCATGGGCGAGCGCACGCCCGTGTAGCCCTCGCGCCGCACCAGCACGTCGCGGTGGGCGCTGTGCGGATGCGACAGCGCCTGCGGCACAGACTGCACGGCGGCTGCGGGCACGGCCGCGCGCATCAGCGCCTCGCACAGCGGGCCGCTGGGCGAGCCGGCGATGGCGGACTCGATCTCGTCCTTGAGCGCGGCGCGGTTCAGCACGCGGCTGGCGTTGGACGCAAAGCGCGCGTCGTGTGCCAGTTGCGGCCGGCCGATGTGGCGCGAGAAGCGCTGGAACTGGCTGTCGTTGAGGATGCCGATGAACACCTCGCCATCGCTCGCGCGGAATTTGTCGTACGGCGCGATGTTGGGATGCGCGCTGCCCAGCAGCTGAGGATCGTGGCCTGACGCGAACCAGCTCGACGCATGCGGCAGCAACAGGCTCAGCGCCGTGTCGTACAGCGTGGCCTCCACGCGCTGGCCGGTGCCGGTGCGGTGCCGCGCCTGCAGCGCCATGAGGATGCCGCTGAGCGCCACGTAGCCCGTCAGGTGATCGACCACCGGAATGCCCACGCGCGTGCTGCCGCTGGCCGCATCGCCGTTCACGCTCATCACACCGCACAGCGCCTGCAGCACCGCGTCGTAGCCCGGCAGCCCGCCCAGCGGGCCGTCGCCGCCGAAGCCGCTGATGGCGCAATAGATCAGGCGCGGGTAGCGCGCGGCCAGCGCCTGCTCGTAGCCCAGGCCCCAGCGCTCCATCGTGCCGGGCACGAAGTTCTCGACCAGCGCGTCGGCGCCTTCCAGCAGGCGGTGCAGCACCTCCTGCGCGGCGGGCTGCGACAGGTCGAGGCTCAGCGCCCGCTTGCCCCGGTTGAGCGCCGAGAAGTACGCGGCGCTGCCCGAGCCGTCGAACGGCGGGCCCAGCCGCCGCGTCTCGTCGCCCGCAGGCGGCTCGACCTTGACGACCTCGGCCCCGTGGTCGGCCAGCATCTGCGTGCACAGCGGACCGGCCAGCACGCGCGTGAGGTCGACGACCTTCAGGCCCTGCAGCGATCCGGTGGCGCCGGGCATGGTTCAGCGGCCCTTCGACGGCAGCACGACCACGCCGCTGCCCAGCACCGACAGCTCGCCGTCCTGGTTGTGCGCTTCCTGCTCGATCTCGACCAGGTGCTTGCCGTCCTCGACGTATTTGCGCTTGACCCGGCCCTTGATGAAGAGCATGTCGCCTTCGGGGTTGTGGCGGCGGATCTTGCAGCTGGCCTTGTGCAGGAAGCCGGTGTCGCCCGCCCAGTTGGTCAGGTGGTGCGTGAGCCACGAGGTGCGCTCGGGGCCGTAGTCGTAGGCGCCCGGTGCGCCAACTTCCAGCGCGAAGTCTTCTTCCCAGTGCACGCGCTCGGGCACGTCCGGAATGCCGAAGCGGTTCTTGATGCCCACGCCCGGGTGCTGGTCGATCAGTTGCCAGGCCAGCTTGTTGGCGCGGATGTACAGGCCGCCCCAGCCCTGCGCGTAGGCGATGAAGCCGGTCACCGTCATCGGGCCCTTGAACATGGTGGGCAGTTCTTCGCCCTCCTTCACGTCCTCCCAGTAGCGCGGGGTGGCGCCGCGCACTTCCTCATGGCGGTAGAGCTTGTAGGCCTCGCCCAGCTCCTCGTCGGTATACTTGCGCGGCTCGCGCGAACGCACTTCCTTGTACTTGGTGCCGACTTCGCGGGCGTGATCGCGCTCGGTGCGAAAGCACCAGCTGTCGGCCTCGGCCACCTTGTCGCCGCTCTGGTTGAAGAAATCGACGTGGTAGATCTGCTGGATGGCGCGGCCGGCGAAGCGCGTCTGGTGCTCGATCAGGTCCTTGAGGTGCGCCTCGGTGTGGATCTCGTCGTTGCGGCGCACGGGCTTGTGCCAGGTCCAGTCCGCGCCCGACCACATGGCGTGCACGCCCGGCAGGCCGCCCACGTAGCCCGACACGATGCGGCTGGTGGCGAACAGGAAACTGGGCAGCGCCACGATGCCGCCGTAATGCGACTTGGCCGCGTAGTCCGGATCGCACCACAACGGGTTGTCATCGCCGATGCCGTGGGCATAGTGGCGGATGTTGTCGCGCGTGGCTTCGTGGCACCACGGCTCCACCGTCTGGCCGATCTTGACGCCAATGCGCTTGCGCAGGTCGTCCAGTCCGTTCTCGGTGATCTTGGGAAAACTGCGTTGGGTGTGGCTGGACATTTTCTGGGGTCTCCTGGTTGAAAAATCGGGGTTTCGGGCACACCGGCGGCTGGCCTGACGGCCCGAAGGTCCTGTAGGGGGTGTCGTCTCTCTCTATGCCATGGGCTGCAGCGCTGCGGCTTCGCGCTCGCGCAGCACCTTGCGGTGCACCTTGCCCGCCGGTGTCTTGGGAAGCTCAGGCACCACGGCGACGTGGCGCGGGTATTCGTGCTGGCTGAGCTTGGTCTTCACCAGCTCCTGGATTTCGGAGATGAACGCGTCGCTGACCGCGCGCTCGCTGACCACGAAGGCCTTGACCACCTGGCCGCGCAGCGCGTCGGGCACGCCGATGGCGGCGGCCTCCAGCACGTCGGGGTGCATGAGCATCACGTTCTCGATCTCGACCGCGCTCATGGTCCAGCCGGCCGAGATGATCACGTCGTCGGCCCGCCCACCGTGCCAGAAGTAGCCGTCGTCGTCGATGCGGCCCAGGTCCTTGGTGGGAATCCACTCGCCGCGGCGCAGCACCATGAGCTGGCCGGTGGCGCCGGGCGCGCACACCCGTCCCTCGGCGTCGTGCACCTCCACCCGCGTGCCGGGCACGGCCTTGCCGAGCGAGCCGCGCTTGACCGGGAAGTCAGGCGCACCCGGATAGCTGGCCAGCACCACGCCGATCTCGGTCGTGCCGTACATGCTGCACACCTCCAGTCCGAAGGTCTGGCGCACGAAGTCGGCCGTGTCGTCGTCGATGGGCTCGCCGGTGAACGACAGCTTCTCGAAAGCGAAGCGGTAGTCGCCCGCCTTGCCGCAGTTCTTCATCATCCGGTAGTGCGTGGCCGCCGCCGACATGTTGGTGAAGCCGTGCTGCGACAGTGCCTGCAGCAACCGTTCGGGGTTGAAGCGCCCGCTGTACGCGCCCACCGTGAGCCCCATGGCCAGCGGTGCCAGCGTACCGTGCCACAGGCCGTGGCCCCAGGCCGGTGACGACGGGCAGAAGAAGCGGTCGCCGGGGCGCAGGCCGGTGCCGTAGAGCGCGGCCACGGTCAGCGTAACCAGGGCCTTGTGTGTGTGCTTCACGGCTTCGGGCAGCTCGCGCGTCGTGCCCGAGGTGTACTGGAACACCGCCAGATCGCCGGCCCGCGTCTTCACCTCGTAATGCGTGGGCAAGGTGCGCAGCTGCGTGAACAGCGCGTCGTCGAACACCGCTACATCCAGCGGCTCCACGGTTTCGATGCCGCGTGCCACATCAACCTTCTGCTCGTTCGTGACCAGCAGGCTCGGCTTGCAGTCGTTGACCCGCAGGCGGATGCCGTCGGGCCCGAACAGCGTGAACATCGGCACGGCGATCGCGCCGCGCTTGATGACGCCGAACATGGCCGTGTAGAAGGCCCGCGAGGGCTCCAGCATGATCGCCACGCGATCGCCCGGCTGCACGCCGCGCGATTCGAGCAGGTGCGCGAAGCGCGACGAGTCGGCCGACAACTCGGCATAGGTGATCACTTCGTCGCCGCCCTGCGCCAGCGCCACCACCAGGGCGTCACGGCCCGTGGCCGCATGACGGTCCACGCATTCGTGGGCGATGTTGAGGAACTCCCGGTCGCCATCGAACAGCTCCCACAGCCTGTCTTGCGTGAAGTGCGCCTGCGCGTCGGCGTAACTCACGTAGTCGGTCAATCGCGTCATGTCTGCCTTGTCTCTTTGTCGTGTCTTGCGATGGACATGCAGTTTTCCGATTCCGCAAGTTTTTGTCAAATGGAATTTTCATTTGTACATAGACAATTATTTAGGACATGAAATCGACCGATGCCCGCGACTCGGGAGGTCGTGAAACACGTTGCAGTCGTGACGCCTTGTCGCAAGGCACCACGCCGGTGCCGCCGTCGTGGCACCGTCCTTGCTAAAGCTTTTGACCAAATGGTCCACCCCGTCTTGCGATCGGCGCGGCCCACCTGTACATTGAGTTTTTTGAGGACGCCACCCATGCCCGATGCCGCCTCCACCGCGACCCCGTCGCCCGCATCCGCCAGCCCGGCGGCCGCACATCCCACGCGCCGCCACATCCGCCTCACCTCGCACACCGGCGGCTTCGGCGCGCTGCCCATCGTGTGGGGCGCACCCACGGCGGCCGAGCGCGGGCCGGTGGTGGGGACCACCACCACGCGCGCTCATCGCAACGTGATCGGCACGCATTCCGGCTCGTACAGCGTGTACCGCGCGCTCGCCGTGGCGGCCGGCGCGCTCAAGCCCGAGCACAAGGCCGACCTCACCAACACCTCGCCCACCGATGCCATCGGCCCGTATCCGCAGTGGGGCGAGCCGGGCCGCATCGTCAGCCTCGACCCCTGGGGCGCCGTGGTGGCCGATGCCTTCGCCGCCGAGATGGCCGCCGGCTACGACATCCGGCCGACGATCGCCGTGACCAAGGCGCACGTCATCCTTCCCGAGGTCATCGAAGCCGTGCAGAAAGGCCGCCTGAAGGCCGACGGCAAGTTCCTGCTGCCCGGCGGCGGCGCGGTGGTCACCAAGGTGGCGGTGGAGCCCGTGTGGTACCTGCCCGAGGTGGCGAAGCGTTTCAACTGCTCCGAGGCCGATCTGCGCCGCGTGCTGTTCGAGGAAACCGGCGGCATGTATCCCGAGCTGGTCACGCGCAGTGATCTCGAAGTCTTCCTGCCGCCCATCGGCGGGCAGACGCTCTACATCTTCGGCAACCCGCGCGACCTGGCCGACACCGGCGTGGAGCTCACCGCGCGCATCCACGACGAATGCAACGGCTCCGACGTGTTCGGCTCCGACATCTGCACCTGCCGCCCCTATCTCACGCACGCCATCGAGGAGTGCATTGCCGGCGCGCAGCGCGGCGGCGTGGGCCTGATCGCCTACAGCCGCAAGGAAGGCCGCGCTTTGGGCGAAGTCACCAAGTTCCTGGTCTACAACGCACGCAAGCGCCAGGTGGGCGGCGACACGGCCGACCAGTACTTCGCCCGCACCGAATGCGTGGCCGGCGTGCAGGACATGCGTTTCCAGGAGCTCATGCCTGACGTCTTCCACTGGCTGGGCATCCGCAAGATCCACCGGCTGGTGTCGATGAGCAACATGAAGTTCGACGCCATCACTGGCTCGGGCATCGAGATCGGCGAGCGCATCAACATCCCCGACGAACTCATCCCCGCCGACGCGCGCGTCGAGATGGACGCGAAGATGGCCGCAGGCTACTTCACCCCGGGCGCCGTGCCCGACACCGAAGAACTCAAGAAGGCCAAGGGCCGGGGACTCACCGAATGACGCAGGCACCCATCGTCTCTTCCGCACCCGACACCGACACCCGGGCGCCGCAAGGCGCCGCCGCCCACCTGCGCAGCACGCGCGCCGTGCGCGAGCGCGCTTCCGGCCTGCTGGCGCGTGCCCGCGCCGACCAGTCCATCTGGTTCACCATCGACGATGCGGCCATGGCCACGGCTGCCGACGAAGTGGCCGCCGCCACGAAGTCGCGCTACCCCGGCCTGCGCATCCCGTACCACAGCCGCTGGCGCCACTTCGAGGCCGGCGGCATTGACCGCCGCGCCGAACTCGACCGCCTGCTGGGCGACGACGCCACCGCCTATACGCGCGCCCGCGCCCACATCGATCTGGCGCTGGTGAGCGTGCTGCTCGACGCCGGCGCCGGGCCGGACTGGAAATACGTCGAGTCGGCCAGCGGCCAGACTTTCACGCGATCCGAAGGGCTGGGCGTGGCGAGCTTCCATGCCTTCACCTCGGGCCTCTTCTCCAGCAACCCTCAGCGGCCGCTGCAGGCCGATGCCGCCGGCCTGCGCGGCGTCATCACCGACCACCTGGCGCGCGCCTTCCAGGTCAGCGAAGCCAATCCGCTGGTGGGGCTGGCCGGCCGTGCCACGCTGCTGCGCCGCCTCGGCGAGGTGCTGCACGCGCAGCCCGAGGTCTACGGACCCGATGGCCGCCCAGGCGCGCTGTTCGACGAGATGGCCAACGCGATCGGCGGCGAGATCCCGCCCACGGCCGAGTTCGAACTGCACGACCTGCTCGAGACCCTGCTGGCCACGCTCTCGGGCATCTGGCCGGCGCAGAACGCCATCGACGGCGTGCCGCTGGGCGACTGCTGGCGCCACGGCGGCGTGCCCGGCCCCGGGCTCACCGCAGGCTGGATGCCGTTCCACAAGCTGAGCCAGTGGCTCACCTATTCGCTGATCGAGCCCTTCGAATGGGCCGGCGTGAAGGTGCGTGGGCTCGATGCGCTCACGGCGCTGCCCGAATACCGCAACGGCGGGCTGCTGCTGGACACCGGCGTCATCGTGCCGCGCGAGGCCGATTTCGCCACGCGCACCTGGCAGGCCGGCGACGAGTGCATCGTCGAATGGCGCGCCCTGACCGTGGCCCTGCTCGACGAGATCGCGCCGCTGGTGCGCGACCGGCTGGGCCTCTCGGCCGATCGCATGCCACTGGCCTGCGTGCTAGAAGGCGGCTCCTGGGCCGCCGGCCGCGCCACCGCCCAGCGCCTGCGCGGCGGCAGCCCGCCGCTGCTCATCGACAGCGACGGCACCGTGTTCTGACCTGCCGCGCACCCCGGCTGCGACAATCCCGCCCCAGCCCGTTTTCATCCGCAACCCTCACCGCCGAACGATTCCAGCATGAGCAGCAACAACAACGTCCACGTCATCGACCATCCCCTGGTGCAGCACAAGCTCACGCTGATGCGCCGCAAGGACGCGTCCACCAACAGTTTCCGCCGCCTGCTCAATGAACTGGCTTCGCTGATGGCCTATGAAGTCACGCGCGACATGCCCATGCAGGAGATCGAGGTCGAGACACCGCTGGAAACCATGACCGCCAAGGTCATCGACGGCAAGAAGCTGGTCTTCGTGTCGATCCTGCGCGCGGGCAACGGTATCCTGGAAGGCATGCTCAACGTGGTGCCGGGCGCACGCGTGGGCCACATCGGCCTGTACCGCGACCCCAAGACGCTGACGGCCGTCGAGTACTACTTCAAGATGCCCGGCGAGATGGAAAACCGCGACATCGTCGTGGTCGACCCGATGCTGGCCACCGGCAACTCGGCTGTCGCCGCGGTGGAGCGCCTGAAAGAGCTGCGCCCCAAATCGATCAAGTTCGTCTGCCTGCTGGCCGCGCCCGAAGGCGTGAAGACGCTGCAGGACGCCCACCCCGACGTGCCGATCTACACCGCCGCCATCGACCGCGAGCTCAACGATCACGGCTACATCCTGCCGGGCCTGGGCGACGCGGGTGACCGCATCTTCGGCACCAAGTAACGGCGCGACCGGCGTGACCGCCGGTTCAGCGATGCTTCAGGCGATGCCGCCCAGGCAGACGTACTTCAGCTCCAGGTAGTCCTCGATCCCGTAGCGCGAGCCCTCGCGGCCCAGGCCCGACTGCTTGACACCGCCGAACGGCGCCTCGGCCGTGGAAATCAGGCCCGTGTTCACGCCGACGATGCCGTAGTCCAGCGCCTCGGCCACCCGCCACACGCGCGCGATGTCGCGGCCGTAGAAGTACGACGCCAGCCCGTATTCGGTGTCGTTGGCCAGGCGGATCGCGTCGTCCTCGGTGCGGAAGCGGAACAGCGCGGCCAGGGGGCCGAAGGTTTCTTCGGTGGCCACCTTCATGCCGGGCCGCACCTCCGCCAGCACCGTGGGCTCGAAGAACAGCCCGCCGCGCGCGTGGCGCCGGCCGCCGCACAGCAGCACCGCGCCGCCGGCCACGGCATCGCCGATGTGCTCTTCCACCTTGCGCACCGCCCCCTCGTCGATCAGCGGGCCGAGCATCACGCCCTCTTCCATGCCGTCGCCCACGCGCAACTGCGACACGCGCGCCGCCAGCTTGGCCGCGAAGCGCTCGTACACCGCGTCCTGCACCAGGAAGCGGTTGGTACAGACGCAGGTCTGTCCGTTGTTGCGGAACTTGGACACCACCGCGCCTTCGACGGCCGCGTCCAGGTCGGCATCGTCGAACACGATGAAAGGCGCGTTGCCGCCGAGTTCGAGCGACAGCTTCTTGATGGTCGGCGCGCACTGGGCCATGAGTTCGCGGCCGATCTCGGTGGAGCCCGTGAACGAGAGCTTGCGCACCTCGGGATGGCGCGTGAGCTCGCCGCCCACCGCCGAGGCACTGCCCGTGACCACCTGCAGCACCCCGGCCGGAATGCCGGCTTCCTGAGCCAGCCAGCCCAGCGCCAGCGCCGACAGCGGCGTCGCGCTGGCCGGCTTGACCACCATGGTGCAGCCCGCCGCCAGCGCCGGGCCGGCCTTGCGCGTGATCATGGCCGCCGGGAAGTTCCAGGGCGTGATGGCCGCGCACACGCCGATGGGCTGCTTGAGCACCACGATGCGCTTGTCGGGCTGGTGGCCGGGTATCACGTCGCCGTCGATGCGGCGCGCTTCCTCGGCGAACCATTCGATGAACGAGGCGGCGTAGGCGATCTCGCCGCGCGCCTCGGCCAGCGGCTTGCCCTGCTCGGCCGTCATGATGCGCGCCAGGTCGTCCTGGTGTTCCACCATCAGCTCGAACCAGCGGCGCAGCTTCTGGCTGCGTTCGCGCGCCGTGAGCGCGCGCCACGCCGGCAGGGCCGCGCGGGCTGCCTCGATGGCGCGTCGCGTCTCCACCGCACCCATCGATGGCACGCGCCCCACCGGCGCGCCGGTGGACGGGTTGCGCACCTCGAGCGTGCGGCCGTCGTCGGCATCGGCCCACCGGCCGTCCACCAGGCACTGCGCGCGCAGCAGTTCGGGCCGCGCCAGTGCCGGCGGCCGTGTCGTCACGTCGTTCATGCAAGTCCTTCGTGGCGGCACGCGGCCGCCGTGGGGTAGGCCGTCAGGCGATGGTGCGGGCCTGCGCGACGCTGGCCAGCAGCGAGGAGCGCAGCAGGAACTGGCGCTGTCGCACCGGGTCCGCCTCGATGGCGCGCAGTTCGTCGAGTCGCGCGGCGCGGGCGGCCGGGTCTTTTTCTTCGAGCCGCTTCTTGTTGTTGATCGTCTGCTCCTGCACGAACTGCACGTTGAGCGTGCGGCGGCGCCGGTCGTAGCGGTCGAGGTCGTGTTCGCTGGCGCCTTCGCGCGCCAGTTCCAGCGTCGCGGCCAACTCCAGCGCGTCGTGCACGCCGCAGTTCAGGCCCAGGCCGCCGATCGGATTGTTCAGGTGCGACGAGTCGCCCGCCAGGAAGATGCGGCCCACGCGGAACTTGCCCGCCACGCGCTGGTGCACGTTGTAGATGTTGCGATGGACCACGTCTTCGAGCCTGCACGACGGATCCACGCCCGACAGCCGCGTCATCACGGCTGCATCGGACAGCGCTTCCTCGTCGGTCTCGCTCTCGCGCGTGGGGAACACGGCGCGCCAGCGGCCCTTCATGTCGTCGCCCGACACCTTGAACAGGTTGGCCCATTCCTGCGAGCCCGCCAGATAGTTGCGGTAGCTGCAGCCCAGCGAACGCTCGAAGTCGTGCAGCGTGGTCAGCACGGTGAAGCGTTCGGGGAAGGTATGGCCGTCGAACGACACGCCCAGGTGCTTGCGCAGCGCGCTGCGCCCGCCGTCGCAGGCCACCAGGTAGTCGCACTGCAGCGTCTCGCGCCCGCCGGTGTCGGCGTTTTCCGTCACCACAGAAACGCCCTCGCCGTCCTGGCTGGCTTCGAGCACGCGCACGCCGCTGCGGAAGGTGGCGTCGGGGTACTGCGCCAGCTTGTCCAGGCCGATGCGCACGATCTTGTGCTGCTCAGTCTGCACGACGAAGGGATACGGCGTGTCGTCCTTGAGCAGCTCGTGGTCGAACTGCGCCACGCGCGTGCGCGAGTCGCGGTCCCAGAACTGGAAGTAGCGCGCCACCAGGCCCTGGCGGATCACTTCATCGAGGATGCCGACCTGCGCCAGATATTCCAGCGTGGACGGGTGCAGCGTCGAGGCGCGCGGGCTGTCGTCGATGCGGTGCGACGCCTCCAGCAAGGTGACGCGGAAGCCGCGCTGGGCCAGCGCGATGGCGGTGACCGCCCCCACCGGGCCGGCGCCGGAGACGATGACGTGGAGTTGCTTGGCGGTCATGTCAGTGCTTCCCCAGGCCGTAGTCTTGCGGAACCCTGTTCTGCACCACGCGCACGTCCTTCATCGAAGCCGGCGTGTTGCGGCTGCGGCCCACGAAGCGGGGCACCCCGTCGGTGACCACCGCCGCCACGGCGGCGATGTCGCCGTTGCGCAGCGCATCGAGCGCGTTGTGCTTGGAGCCGCCCACGCAGGCGTCGAGCACCAGCACGTCGGCGTCCTTGCCGGCCTTCAGGTAGCCGTTGTTCAGGCCGTACACGGCCGCGTTGTTGCCCGTGGCCGCGGCGATCGCCCATTCGACCGGCATGTCGCCCAGGCTGGCCAGGTGGGTGATGGTGTACATCATGCCCAGCGGCATGATGCCGCTGCCGGTGGGCGTGTCGGTGGCGATGAGGAAGCGGTCGAACTTGTCGGACTCCATCGTCATCCTGCCCAGCAGCAAGGTGGTGCGCAGGTTGCCGGCGGTGCACACCTGCAGCGCGATTTCGCTTTCGTGAACCATGCGCGGGAAGCCCTCGTCGGGCATGGCCACCGGGCCGCCGTTCACATGGAACGACACATGCGGGTTCATCGCGATCAAATGCTCGGCCCAGATGCCGGCCGAACCCGGGATGGACGAGCCGCCCGTGTGCACGGTGGTGATCATCCCGTGCTTGCGGGCCCAGGCGATCATGGGTACGTAGTCGAACGGCGTCATCACGCCGCCGAAGCCGGCCTTGGCCAGCCATACGCCCTGCGAGGCGACGTCGGCGATGTCGGCTTCGGTGAGGCCCGGCTCCAGGATGATCGAACCCGCATACACCTTCATGCCGCCCGGCCTGAAGTCGTCGAAGCACTTCTTGGCCGCCACCGCCAGCGCCTTCACGCCCGCGGGATCCTTGGGACGGCCGGGCACGTGCACTTCCGATGCGCTGATGCAGGTGGTGGTGCCGCCGTGCACGTAGCTCTCGAGGAAGCCCACGGTCTTCTGGCGCGGCGTGTAGTCGCCGAAGGTGTTGTGCACCTGCGAATCGATCAGGCCCGGCGTGGCGGTGGCGCCGCCGGCGTCGATCACGACGTCGCACGCGCTCACGGCGTCGGCCGAGGCCGTGCCCACCGAGACGATCTTGCCGTCGTGCATCACGATGGTGTCGCCGGTGGCGAACGGCTCGCGCCAGTCTCCGGTGACGATGGTGCCCAAATTGACGATGGCGGTTTTCATGGCATTCCTCGGGTCTTGAAGGGAAGGAACAGGGTCAGACGAGGCCGTCTTCGCCCTTGACGTCTTCGGCGCGCAGGCCGCCCACGCGGGCGTTGAGGCGGCCGCGACTGGCCAGGCAGAAGATCAGCGCGATCTCGTCGGGCGCGGGCGATTCGTGCAGCGTGAGGGTCACGCCGTCGTAATGCGAGCGCACGTAGATGGCGTTGGTATGGTTCATCGGCACGTCGATCAGCGTGCCGGGCGGCGCCACCTTCACATAGGACGACACCCAGGCCTTGCCGCCGCCGATGGCGCGGCGGATGGGCGCGGCGAAATCGCTGGTGAGCAGCGCGGCGGCGTGTTCCTGCTCGCCGTTGATGCCGACGATGGCGCCCTTGCCGTAGCTCTGCACTTCGCGGCCGGCCATGGCCTCCACCGCCATGCGGCCCATCAGCTCGCCGATGCGCACGCTGTCTTTCACATAGGGGCTGAGGTCTTCGACGTAGCGGCCCGCGAAGGGGTTGTCCACCACCACCACCACGGCGGCCTTCACCAGTGGCGGCGTGGCTTCGTGGCCCTGGTGGTCGACCAGCTGGCTTTCGACCAGGGTCAGGGTGCGTTTGATCTTCAGTTGCATGGGTTCTCTCCGTTCGGTCGACGATTTGGCGTTGACAATCAATTTTGCCTGACTGTATTATTGTCTGACAATCTTAATGAACGGGAAAAAATCATGCAAGGGGCTGCCATCCTTTTCTCCGAAATGACGCCGCAACCCGCGTGGGAGGCCGAGTTCAACGACTGGTACGACAGCGAGCACATCCCGCTGCGCATGGCCGTGGAGGGCTTCGTCTCGGGCCAGCGCTACAAGTCTCTGAAGGACGACAGCTACCTGGCCGTCTACGAGATGGAGTCTCTCGACGTGCTCAAGAGCGAGGCCTACGGCCGCGTGAAGAACCAGCCCAGCGAACTCACGCGCCGCATGCTGAGGGACGTATCGGGCTTCACCCGCTACCTCTGCGAGCAGACAAGCGAGCAGCGTGCCAGCCACGCCGACGACCAGGCCATCAACGGCGCCTGCCTCTACCCCGTGTTCTTCAACGTGCCGGCCGACCGCGAGCAGGCCTTCGACGACTGGTATTCGCAGGACCACATCCCGCTGCTGCTGGAATGCCGCGACTGGCTGACCGTGCGGCGCTTCCGCATCCGCGACGGCGAACCCGGCGCCTGGACCCATCTGGCCCTGCACTACCTGCGCGATCCGCGCGCGCTGGATTCGCCCGAGCGCGAACGCGCCCGCGCCACGCCCTGGCGCGCCCGGCTCGCGGCCGAGCCCTGGTTCAAGGCGCACTACCTGTTGTTCGAGCGCCTGGGCCAACGCCAGCTGGCCCACACGGCGTGATCCGCGACACTGCGCACCCGCAAGACATCACCGGAGACCCATCCATGGACCTTAAGATCCAGACCCAGAACGTGCACGCGCAGACGATCGAGAAGCTGCGCGAGGCCATCCTCGCCGGCGTGTTCAAGCCCGGCGAGAAGCTCGTCGAAGCCGACCTGTGTGAACGCCTGGGCATCAGCCGCAGCTCGGTGCGGGAGGCGCTGCGCCACCTGGCCGCCGAGAAGCTGGTGAACATCGTGCCCAACCGCGGCCCGTTCATCGCCCACATCAGTCTGGAAGAAGCGCAGCAGATCTACCACGTGCGCGCCATGCTCGAAGGCGAGGCCTGCTACCTCTTCGCCGCACACGTGGACGACGCCGCGCTGGCCGAAATGCGCGCGGCCCTGGCGGACTTCGAGCGCGCCGTGAAGAAGGGCGACGCCATGGCGCGCCTGGCTTCCACCGCGCGCTTCTATCAGGTGATCCTGGCCGGCTGCGGCAACAAAGTGATCGCCGAGATGCTCGCTGGCCTGATCGCACGCGTGAACTTCCTGCGCGCGCGCTCCATGTCGCAGCCCGGCCGCTCGCGCCACAGCCTCGCCGAGCTCCAGCAGATCTATGGCGCGCTCGAGGCGCGCGATGCGCGGTCCGCCCGGGCCGCCGCAGTCAACCATGTCCTCAAGGCGAGCGAAGCCGCCCGGGACGCATTCGAAGAGAGCCAGGCGGCATAAGACCGACCGGCTCCTGTCAGCCCATCCAAAGTCCCGTCGCTTCCTCAACCCTCCCGCGAAAGGTACTTACCGTGTCCATCCTCCATCGTCTTGGCTTGTCGCTGTGCGTGGCCGCACTGACTTCGTCCGCAGCCCTGGCCCAACAGCCCGCCTGGCCCACCAAGCCCCTGCGCGTGCTCGTGCCGTTCGCGCCCGGTGGCAACACCGACAGCATCGCGCGTGTCACCGCCGAGTTCCTGGGCCGCAAGCTCGGCCAGAGCGTGGTGGTGGAAAACCGCCCCGGCGCCAACGGCGCCATCGCGGCCGACGCGGTGGCCCGCGCCACACCCGACGGCTACACGCTGTTCATGGCCACCGCGCCGCAGATGGCCATCCTGCCGCAGCTCACCAGGACCAACTACGACCCGGTGAAGGACTTCGAGCCGGTCACCATCGTGGCCAGCAACGTGTTCGCCATGGCCGTGGGCAGCGGCACCACGGCCAGCACGCTGGGCGAATTCGTCGCCGCAGCCCGCGCGCAGCCGGGCAAGATCTCGTATGCCTCGGCCGGCAACGGCAGCGTGAGCCACCTGTCGATGGCCATGTTCGTGCAGGCCGCAAAGCTCGACATGGTGCACGTCACCTACAAGGGCGGCGCGCCGGCCATCGCCGACGTGATGGCCGGCCACGTGCCCGTCTACTTCGCCAATCTGCCCGAAGTGCTGCCCCAGGTGGCCGGCGGCAAGATCCGCGTGCTGGCCGTCTCCAGCCCCCGGCGCGTGGCGCAACTGCCCAACGTGCCCACCGTCGCCGAATCGGGCTGGCCCGACTTCAGGACAGAAACCTGGAACGGCCTGGCCGCCCCGGCCAAGACACCCAAGGCCGTCGTCGACCGCATCGCCAGCGAAATGGCCGCCATCGCCAAGGACCCGGAATTCATCAAGCGCATGGATACGCTGGGCGTGCAGGTCATCTGCAACACGCCGGCCGAAATGGCCAAACAGTTGCGTGACGACATCGCGCTGTGGGGCGAGGCGATCCGCGTGTCGGGCGCGAAGCTGGAGTGAGGAGGCCGTCGGATGTGGAAACAGCACGTATAGACACGTTGACACATCTGGTTCCATCCACCTAGACCGGCAGTTTCGATCCAGGACGCCGCCATGCCTTCCCAGCCCCCCTCCTCCGAACAGATCATCCAGCAGTGGGGCAACGGCCTCGCCGTGCGACTGACTGCCCCGGTGGCGCGGGCGGCGCATCTGGCGCAAGGCATGCCGGTCCGTGTGGAAGTGGTGGAAGAAGGCATCCTGCTGCGGGTGACCGGCGAGCGGCGGCGCACGCTGGCCCAGAAACTCAAGGCCTTCGACCCCGAACGCCATGGCGGCGAGGTTGGTTCGGGCTCGGGCCGCGTCGGCGCCGAGGTGTTCTGATGGCCGCGGCCTGGGTGCCTGATCGCGCCGACATCATCTGGATCGACTTCAGCCCCCAGGTCGCGCGCAAGATGAAAGACCTGCACCCCATGCTCGTGCTCTCTCCCCGCGCGTTCAACGAGCGCACGAGCCTGGTGATCGGCTTGCCCATGACCACAGCCAGCTACAACCACGACAACCCGTTCGCCATCCGCTTCAGCGGGCCGAAGAATGTCGTCGGCTACGTTCTGGCCCACCAGCCCAAGTCGCTCGACTGGCGCCAGCGCAAGGCAAAGCCGCACCCGTGGAAGAAGGCCACCCCGGCCGTGCTGGCCGAGAGCTGCGAGACGCTCAACCAGATCGTCGATGTCGGCGGCTGAGCACGCTCAGCCCCGCTTCGCTGCGGGCCGGCGCACGGCACGCACCATGCCGCTGTTGCCGCCGCCCGCGTAAAACATGCCGGCGCCGTCGGATTCGAGTCCGCTGACGAAAGCGCCGGCCGGCATGGCCAGCCGCTCCAGCACCTCGCCCGTGGCCGGGTCGACGCGGCGCAGTTCGCTTTCGTCCTGTTCCCAGGTACCGTGCCACAGGTCGCCCTGCACAAAGGTGACGCCGGTCACGAAGCGGTTGCTCTCTATGGTCCGGCGGATGGCGCCGGTGTCCGGGTCGATCTGGTGGATCTTGCGGTCACGATACTGGCCTACCCACAGGCTGCCCTCGGCCCAGGTCAGGCCCGAATCGTTGCCGTTGCCGGGCGCCGGGATCGACTTGACCACGCGGCCGGTGGCCGGATCGATCTTGTCGATGCGTGCCTCGGCCACCTGATAGACATGCGTGCCGTCGAACGCGGTGCCCGCATCGCTGATCGCGGCGATGCTGCGTACCGTCTGGCCGCTGGCCGGATCGATGACGAGGATGTGTGCCCCGGTCGCGGCCAGCACGTGGCGGCCGTCCCAGCTCACGCCGTGCACGCGGCATTCGCCGTGCGGATCGCCCAGCGGACCGTACTCGCGCACGATTTCGGCCGGCGTGGCGGCAGGAAGGTTCCGGGTTCGTTCGGCTGTCGAGGCCTGGCTCATGTCGTGCTCCTGATGGCTTGCTTGTTGCGGTGAAGTCCACTCTACGCAAGCGGCAGCGAGGCCGGGAGTAACAAGATTGGCGTGAATCCGGCCAGCGGCGGCGACAGCCAGCGGCGTGCACGCGCCCGACCGGCGGCGCGCACGCGGCCTTCGCACTCCAACTCGGCCAGCGCGCGCTGAACGCTGCGCTGGCTGGTGCCGAGCGCCAGGGCCAGGGCCGAAGTGGACCACGCGGCGCCATCGGCCAGCAGGGCCAGCAACGCGCCCTGCTCTCCGTCCAGCGGCGGCGCCAGGACCGACACCCCGGCACCATCGCGTGGCTTCAGGGCGAAACCATCGCGCGTCGCCTCCACGCCCGCCAGCGGCTTGAGCAGTGTCCGCAGCCGGCCGATCTCCACTCTCAGCCGCGCGCGGTGCGTCTCGTCAGGCCGGGGCATGCGGAAGGCCTGCGCGATCAGCGCATCGCGCGTGGCATCGCCTGGCCAGGCTTCGGCCAGCGTGCGCGCCAGCGAGAACAGGATCGGCCGTCGCGCCAGCGGCAGCCATGCGCCGCCCATGGCCACGCCGCGCCGGCATGCGTCCAGCACCAGCGCGTTCGATGCCAGCAGCGATTCGACATCTGCCAGGCGGATCGGCACCTGCCCTGTGGCACCAACGCGGCGTGCGGCAGGCCGCTGCAACGCGCCGTGGGCTTCCGACACCTCTGCCATCAGGGCCGGGATGCGTGACTGCGCAGCCGCCGCCTGCGCGCGCGCCAGGGCCTGCGCGGCATCGCTCGTTCGCAGCCCGCGCAACGCGATCTCGGCCAGCGTGAGCCAGGCCACCGCCGACAGGGACGGCGGCAGACGATCCGCGTCCAGGCCCGCCAGATCTTCGGCGGCCGCATCGCGGCGGCCCAGCAGCAAGTTGCGCCGCGCGCCGATGGCCCGCGCATGGCGGGCGTTCACACTGTCGCCATGAGCTTCGAGCACCGCCACCGCATCGGCCAGCGCGCGGGGCGAGCCGCCCAGCTCGCGCAAGGCCAGCGCCACTTCGGCATCGGCCACCACGCAGCGCGCACGGGCCAGGGCCTCGCGCGGACCGAAGCTACGCGCCGCGCGCCGCAGCAGGTCTCGCGCGCGGGCATATTCGCCCAACTGCGCCATCGCGATGCCTCGCAGCGCCAGAGCAGACGGGTCGTCACGCAGCGCCACGTGACGCAGTGCGCCCAGCGCATCGCCTGCGGCCAGCGCGCGGGCCGAGGCAGCGATCAATGAATCCATGGCCCGGAAGCAGGATGGACGCGCCCGTGCGTGATGGACACGCCACGGATGGGCGCGTGCGCCGCGATCACGGCCACAGCGCGCTCAGCCCCCACACGGCCAGCACCAGCAGCACGATCAGCCAGAGCAGCGCGAACAGCGCCCACATCAGCCAGCGCCGTGGCTGGCGCGCAATACCGTCGGCGCGCAGCCGGGCCCGGGCCATCACGTCGATGGGCACGAAGCGCGCCGCCACCGCCATCACAGTGGGCACGACGAGCAGGTCGTCGAGCCAGCCGATGCCCACCAGCACGTCGGGCACCAGGTCGATCGGGCTGATCGCATAGAGGCCGGCCGCCAGCGCCAGCAGCTTCGCGGCGCGCGGCGTGGCCGGATCGCGCGCGGCCAGCGCCATCGCGATCACTTCGCGGGGAATGCCGCGGAACACGCGGCCGAACATGCGCAAGACACCCATGCGCGGCAGGATAGCAAGGCTTGCAGGCGCTGCCGTGTCGGACGGCAGCGCGCCCGTCCGGTGCCACCGCCGCACCGGGCGCGGATCGTGCAGGGGCCCTACACTGCCCTGCGGCCATCGCCCGAACACGCCCCTTGCCCACCATGCTCGACCTGCTCGTTACCCACGCCACCCTGCCCGACGGCCGCACCGACATGTCGGTGGCGGTGCAGGACGGGCGCATCGTCGACGTCACCCACGGCCTGCGGGCACCGGCGCGCGAGACGCTCGATGCCGCCGGCCAGCTGCTCACGCCGCCGTTCTGCGACGCCCACTTCCACATGGATTCGACGCTGAGCTACGGCCAGCCACGCGTGAACGCCAGCGGCACGCTGCTGGAGGGCATCGCGCTGTGGGGCGAGCTCAAGCCCACGCTGACGCAGGACGCCATCGTGGAACGCGCGCTGGCCTACTGCGACCTCGCCATCGCGCAGGGCCTGCTGGCCATCCGCAGCCACGTGGACACCAGCGATCCGCGATTGCTCGCCGTGGACGCCCTGCTGGACGTGAAACGCCGCGTGGCCCCTTACATCGATCTGCAACTGGTGGCCTTTCCGCAGGATGGCGTGCTGCGCTCGCCCGGTGGCATGGACAACCTGCGCCGCGCACTCGACCGGGGCATCGACGTCGTCGGCGGCATTCCGCACTTCGAACGCACCATGGCCCAGGGCGCCGAAAGCGTGACGCGGCTGTGCGAGCTGGCCGCCGAACGCGGCCTGCGCGTGGACATGCACTGCGACGAGACCGACGACCCGATGAGCCGTCACATCGAGACGCTGGCCTTCGAGACCCAGCGCCTGGGCCTGCACGGCCGCGTGGCGGGCAGCCACTGCACGTCCATGCACAGCATGGACAACTACTACGTGAGCAAGCTGATCCCGCTGATGGCCCAGGCGCAGGTGCACGTGGTGGCCAACCCGCTCATCAACATCACCCTGCAGGGCCGCCACGACACCTACCCCAGGCGGCGCGGCATGACACGCGTGCCGGAATTGCTGGCCGCCGGCGTGAACGTCGCCTTCGGCCACGACTGCGTGATGGACCCGTGGTACCCACTGGGCAACGCCGACATGCTCGACGTAGCCCACATGGGCCTGCACGTGGCGCAGATGACCAGCCAGGACGGCATCCGCGCCGCCTTCGACGCCGTGACGGCGCACGGTGCCCGCGTCATGGGCCTGGACGGCTGGGGCCTGGCGCCGGGCCGCGAGGCCAGCTTCGTGTTGCTGCAGGCGCGCGACGTGGTCGAAGCCGTCCGCCTGCGGCCCGCGCGGCTCAAGGTTTACCGGCGCGGCACGCTGTTGGCCGAGACGGCGCCAGTCGTCGCAGTGCGGCACCACGCGGCGGGCCAAGGCGCGGCCGCGCCGCGCTGACGTCCGCCGTACCCGCAGAGACGATGAAGATCGCAGTCGCAGGCGCCGGTTACGTCGGTCTCGCCAATGCCGTGCTCCTGGCGCGGCAGCACACGGTGACGGTGCTGGACATCGACCGCGCGCGCATCGATGCGCTGCGCGCCGGTCGCTCGCCCGTCGCCGACGACGACATCCAGCGCCATCTGCGCGAAGGGCGGCTCGACCTGCACGCCACGCTCGATCCGGGCGAGGCGTACCGGGGCGCCGATGTCGTCATCGTCGCGACCCCCACCGACTACGACGCGCAGGGCAACACTTTCGATACGCGGTCGGTGCAAGCCGTCGTGCGCGAGGCGGTGGCGGCCGAGCCCGGCGCCACGATCGTCATCCGCTCCACCGTGCCCATCGGCTTCACCGATCGCCTGCGCGAGGCACTGGGCTGCGGGCGCATCCTGTTCTCTCCCGAATTCCTGCGTGAAGGGCGTGCGCTGCACGACGCGATCCATCCCTCGCGCATCGTCGTGGGCGGCCTGCCAGAAGAAGCAGCCGCGGTCGCCCGGCTGTTCGCTGGCGCAGCCCATGCGCCCGATGTGCCGGTGCTCTTGACCGGCACAGCCGAGGCCGAGGCCATCAAGCTGTTTTCCAACGCCTACCTGGCTCTGCGCGTCGCCTTCTTCAACGAACTCGACAGCTACGCCTGCACCCATGACGTCGACACCCGCCAGGTGATCGAAGGCGTGGGCCTCGATCCGCGCATCGGGCTGCACTACAACAATCCCTCGTTCGGCTACGGCGGCTACTGCCTGCCCAAGGACACGCGCCAGCTGCTGGCCACGTTCGAGGGCGTACCCCAGGCACTCATCGGCGCCATCGGCCAGGCCAATGCCGCACGCATGGACTTCATCGCCGATACGGTGATGCAGCGGAAGCCGCGCACCGTCGGCATCTACCGGCTGGCGATGAAGACCGGATCGGACAACCACCGCAATGCCGCCATCCAGGGCGTGATGCAGAGGCTGCAGGGCCGGGGCGTCACGGTGCTGGTCCATGAGCCCGCGCTCGCGGGCCGCGAGTTCGAAGGAGCGCGGCTCGTTGCGGACCTGGACGAGTTCAAGCACGCATGCGACCTCGTTGTCGCCAACCGCCACGCGGCCGAGCTGGCCGACATCCGGCACAAGGTGTTCTCAAGGGATCTCTTCGGACATGACTGAACCGTTGTCGACCGATGACGCGCAGGCCGCCACTCGCGCCGAACCCCGCCGCGTGCTGGTCGCCGGCGGCGCCGGCTTCCTGGGCTCGCACCTGTGCGAGCGGCTGCTGGACGATGGCGCGTCAGTGGTGTGCGTGGACGACTTCAGCACGGGAGCGCGCGGCAACGTGGCGCACCTGCTGGCGCATTCGCGGTTCGACTTGCTGCCGCACGACGTCTGCAAGCCGCTCGATCTGGCGGTGGACGAGATCTACAACCTCGCCTGCCCCGCGTCGCCCGTGCACTACCAGCGCGATCCGCTGCAGACCACGCGCACCAGCGTGCTGGGCGCCATGCATCTGCTGGAGCTCGCGCGCCGCTCGGGCGCACGCATCCTGCAGGCCTCCACCAGCGAGGTGTATGGCGACCCCGAGGTCCATCCGCAGCCCGAGGGCTACTGGGGCCGGGTCAATCCCATCGGCATCCGCTCGTGCTACGACGAGGGCAAGCGCTGCGCGGAATCGCTGTTCTTCGACTACCACCGCCAGCACGGCGTGCGCATCAAGGTGGCACGCATCTTCAACACCTACGGCCCGCGCATGCAGCCCGACGACGGCCGCGTGGTGTCCAACTTCATCGTGCAGGCGCTGCGCGGTGAGCCGCTCACGGTGTACGGTAGCGGCACGCAGACGCGCTCGTTCTGCTACGTCTCGGATCTGGTGGAAGGGCTGGTCGCGCTGATGGCCAGCGCCGAGGGGTTCACGGGGCCGGTCAACCTGGGCAACCCCGACGAGATCACCATCGGCGCGCTGGCCGGGCAGGTGCTGCGCCTCACCGGCTCGGGCGCGGTGATCGAGCACCGGCCGCTGCCCGGCGACGACCCGGCGCAGCGCCGGCCCGACATCAGGCTCGCAGAACAGCAGCTGGGCTGGGCGCCGCGCATTCCGCTCGAAGACGGCCTGCGGAAGACGATCGGCTTCTTCCGCGCGTCCGGCTGAGTCGCGGGCCCGCCCCGTCCCGCGCGCGCTCCTAGGCCGTCGTGGCCGGCTCCCGGCCCGGCAGGGCCGGAAGGTTGAAGCGCACGCGGATCTTCTCCCGCAGCGCGGGATGGATGCCGTTCGGATCGACCAGCATTCCCCACTGCTGCTTGTTGTGGTGATGCGAGAGCTGGTGCAGGCCGAAGGCATGCATCATGGCGTTGCGGCGCGCGCCGACGTCCTGCGCGTGGTTCACGGATTCCTTGACCGCCTTGAGCACGAAGCTGCCCTTGTCGGCGATCTTCTTGGCC
Source organism: Burkholderiales bacterium (assembly GCA_017307855.1). GTDB lineage: Bacteria > Pseudomonadota > Gammaproteobacteria > Burkholderiales > Burkholderiaceae_C > JAGOCV01. The sequence continues at coordinate 258,634 of JAFKGD010000001.1, forward strand.
AGCGCCAGGGCCGAGGCCATGAGGTCGGCCACCGGGACGACCTGGTTCACCATGCCGCACTGCCTGGCCTCCTCGGCGGCCAGCCAGTCGGCCGTCATGAGCCATTCCTTGGCCTTGCGCGTCCCGAGCTCCCAGGGGTGCATGAAGAACTCCACGCCGGCCACGCCGAATTCCAGCGTGGGGTCGCGGAAGCGGGCGTTGTCGGCCGCCACGATCATGTCGCAGCACCACGCCAGCATCAGGCCGCCGGCCACGCACGAGCCCTGCACCGCAGCGATGGTCGGTTTGGAGAGGTTGCGCCAGCGCTCGCACATCTCCAGGTAGATCTCTTTCTCGCGGCCGTAGAGGCCTTCGACGCCGGGGCCATCGAACGCGGCCCAGGTGCCCACGGTGCGGAAATCGCGCCAGGTGCGGCTGCGGTCGCCGCCCATGTCGTGCCCGGCGGAGAAATGATCCCCGTCGCCCGACAGGATGATGACCTTCACCGCGTCGTCCTGCGCGGCGCGGTCGAAGGCGGCGTTGAGCGCGTAGGTCATCTCCATGTCCTGCGCGTTGCGCACGGCCGGCCGGGACATGGCGATGTTCACGATGTCGGGCGCCAGATGCTCGTAGCGCACGCCGCCGTAGGCATGGGGATCGAAGGGTGTGGATTGCATCGGAAAGTCTCCTTTAGTGTTTCTGGTCGGGCGACAGCGGAATCGGCTGCACGCACGCGCCGGTGGCGGATGCGATGTGCTCGCGCATGCGCAGGGTGATCTCGGCCTGCATCTCGCCTGGCGCGGGATGCAGCGTTTCGATCTGGTCGAGGATGGCCGGGTGCCGGTCGTTGACCGGTACGCCGTGCACCAGGGCCCATTTCTCCACCTGGAAGATGAACTCGGGGCTCACGCGAGGCGGAATCTCGGCGTTCATCGGGTCGGCCATCGCCGTGTCGAGCGGCACGAACTCCACGCCGGCCTCGTCGAAGCGGTGCAGGATCTCCTCCAGGCAATCGGCCGCGATCGACGTGCCGTGGATGAGCCAGATGTGAACCGGATCGCGCCCGAACACGGCGCGCGCATTCGCGGCGTGGATGCGCAGCTCGCGCAGCGCGCTGTCCACGTAGGCCTGCCGCAGTTGCGCGGCCTCGTCGGGCGAGCCGCGCCGGAGCACCCGGCAATAGGCGGCGTTCCAGCGGATGTCGTGGAAGCCGATGCTCACCGGGATCGGCGTGTAGTCCATCGCCTCCAGCCGCTCCAGGATGGCGGTGCACTTGCACGGCGTATCGCCCCAGAGATCCATGCAGAAGCGGAAGCAACGCTTCGGCGCTGCATTGATGTAGCGGCCCAGGTACTTCTCCGCCTCTTCGATGTCGCGGGCGTAGGTGTCGGTGTCCACCCAGTTGAGCGGCGGATGGTGGTGCGTGTGATTGGCCACGTGGTGGCCGTTCTCGACCCAGGTATCGAAGATCTTCATCAGGCCGGGGTCGTCCTCGGCGGGTGCGGTGTTGGAGAACTGATAGACGCCCGTGACCCGGTGCGAGTGCAGCGCAGCGACGATCGCGCTGACGTTTGATGGCACACTATGTCCGGGTGCCAGGGGGACGCCGCGCAGCAGCAGCATGTCGTCGATGGTGATCGCGATCTTCAGCCGTCCCAGGGGGGAAACGGGAAGACAGGATGGAGTGGTCTCGGAGTTGGTCTGCATGCCGTGGCGGCCCGTCAGTCAAGGGTGGCCGAGCATTGCAGCAACGAAGGCGACCGTCCATTCAACAATCCGAAAGGTGAGTTTCAACATGGAAAAGTCGAGCCAGGCTGGCCACCGCCTCGCGTCCGCGATCCGTCCTCGCGCATGCTGACTGCCGCTGCCGGGCGGGCGCACGAATCGCCCCGGCGCCCGGCCCACTTCGATCTCGCCGACCTGCGCCTGATGGTGCGCATCGCCGACACCAACAGCCTCACGCGCGCCGCCGAGCAGGTCCACATCTCGCTGCCGGCGGCCAGCAACCGCATCAAGCATCTGGAGCAGTCGGTGGGCTCGCGCCTGATCAACCGCACGAGCAAGGGGTTGACGCTCACGACCGCCGGCGAAGCCATGATCAAGCACGCGCGTCTCATCCTCGACCAGATCGAGCAGTTGCGCGGCGAGATGCTCGACATCGCGGAGGGTGTCGCCGGGCGCCTGCGCATCATGGCCAGCACCACGGCCATCAGCGAATTCCTGCCGGCGGTGATCGAGCGCTACCTGGCGGCCCACCCCGGCACCAGCGTCGATCTGCGCGAGCGCCTGTCCAGCGACATCGTGCGCGCCGTGTCCGAAGGCGTCATCGACGTGGGCGTGATCCTGGACAACGTCGGCACGGCCGGCCTGGAGGTCCTGCCCTACCGCTCGGACCACATGGTGCTGGTGGTGCCGGACGGGCATCCGCTGGCCGGCCGGCGCTCGGTGTCGTTCGCCGACACGCTCGATTACGACCACGTCGGGCTGTCGCCATCGAGCACGCTCAACGTGTTCCTGCAGCAGCAGGCCGAGTCGCTCGGCCGGCACATCAACCTGCGCGCCCAGGTCGGCAACTTCGAGTCGCTGTGCAAGATGGTGCAGGCGCGCATCGGCGTCGGCGTGCTGACGCAACTGCCCGCCGCCCGCCATGCGCGCTCGATGAACATCCGCATCGTCGAGCTGGAAGACGAATGGTCGGTCCGGCCGCAGTACATCTGCGTGCGCAGCCTGGCCGAGCTGCCCTCGTTCGCCCGCATCTTCGTCGACATGCTGCGCGACGACGGCGCGAACGCCGCACGGCCCGCGTCGGCGGACTGAAGCCGGCCTGGGTTAACCGGGCCGAAACTGCTGTTTTCCAAAGGGAAATTGCCCGCCGGGCCCGCGCTCGGGATCATGCGGATCCGGCCATTGCACAACGGCCGGTCACAACATCGGAGACAAGAGAATGAGTTTCAATCGAGCAGCACGCCTCGCGCTGGCCGCGACGCTCGCTCTGGCGTGCCAGAGCGGTTTTTCCCAGTCCTGGCCGACCAAGCCGATCCAGCTGGTGATCCCGTATCCGCCCGGGGGCGTTCTGGACAACTTCGTGCGCCCGATGGCCGACGCCCTGGGCAAGGAGCTGGGCCAGCCCGTGGTGGTCGACAACCGCGCGGGTGCCAACGGCATCATCGGGACCACGCGCTGCGCCAAGGCGCCGGCCGACGGCTACACGCTGTGCATCGGCAACGGCGACATCATGTCGCTCAATCCGCAGCTCTACTCCCGGCTTTCCTACAACCCCAGGACCGAACTCGTGCCGGTGGTCCGCATGGCCAACATGGTGGCGGCCATCGTCGTGCCCGCCAGCCTCAACGCGAAGAACCTCGCCGAACTGGCCGCGCTCGACAAGGCGGCGCCGGGCAAGGTCAACTGGGGCACGTTCGGCACCGGCAGCACTTCGCACGTGTTCCTCACCGAATACAACCGCGTGTTCGGCACCAGCCTCACGCACGTGCCGTACAACGGATCCGCGCCGCTGATGCAGGGCCTGATCGCCGGCGACGTGCAATCGGCCATGCTGGCCCACGTCGCCGTGGCGCAGTACATCGACACCGGGAAGCTGCGCGCGATCGCCGTGATGGGCGAGAAGCGCTCCGACTACTTCCCCGGCGTGCAGACCATCACCGAGCAGAAGTTCGACTTCTCCGGCGAGAACTGGATCGGCATGACGGCGCCCGCCGGCACGCCGGTGCCGATCCTGGAGCGGGTCAATGCGGCGGTCAACAAGATCCTGGCCGACCCCACCTTCCGCCGGCGCAGCCTGGAAGCCGCCGGACTCGAACCGGTGGGCGGCTCGCGCGATTCGTTCGCGCAGTACCTGACCCGCGAGCAGGCGCTGTGGGCCCAGCTGATCTCGCACAGCAAGATCCGCCTGGATTGAGCGCTCTGCCGCCCCTGCCGACCATGCCACTCCACCATCCCCCCACCTTCTTCTCGCTCGTTCTGCGCGCCCTGCGCCGGCATCCGGAGCGCATCGCCTTCCGCCAGGGCAGCCTGGCGGTGAGCTACCAGCAGGCGATCGACTTCATGGGGCAAGTCCAGGCGGTGCTGGGCGCGCACGGCATCTGCCGGGGCATGCGTGTCGCCCTGCTCACGGAAAACCGGTACGAGACCTGGTGCGCATCGGTCGCGACGCAGGGGCTCGGGGTGGCCACCAGCTGGCTGCATCCGCTCAGCTCGCTGGAATCCCAGGTATTCCAGATCCGCGACGTGGGGGCCACGGCGCTGATCGTCGACGGCGACGCGTTCGACGAGCGGGTGCGCGAACTCGCGGCCGCGCTGCCGGACGTTCTGGTGTTCTGCGTCGGCAGGACGAGCGCCGGAGCCGACCTGCTGCAGCTGGCCGCCGACTGCGGCCGCATCGAGCCGCTGGAGCGCGGAACGGCCGCCGACATCGGCACCCTCAACTTCACCGGCGGCACCACCGGCCGCCAGAAAGCCATCGTGCGCGAAGCCGGCCAGGTCGCACTGATGGCCATCGCGATGAACAGCGAGCTGGAACTGCCCGAGGGCATGCAGTACCTGGCCATCGGCCTCATCAGCCACGTGACGGGGCAGCTGATCGCGCCCACCTTCATGCGCGGGGGCACCGTGCACCTGATGAAGAAATTCGACCCGGTGCAGGTGCTGGAGACCGTCCAGCGCGAGCGCATCAGCGTGACGCTGATGGTGCCCACGATGATCTACCGGCTGCTGGATGCACCGCTGCAGGCGTACGACCTCGCCAGCCTCCAGCTCGTGGTCTACGCCGGCTCGGTGATCTCGCCCGACCGCCTGAAGCAGGCGATCCAGCGCATCGGCCCGGTGTTCTCCCAGGTCTACGCGCAGACCGAATGCACGCCCATCGCCATCCTGCGCCGCGCCGATCACGTGCTGGACGATCCGGCGTCGCTACAGGCGTGTGGCTACCCCATGGCCACGGCCGAGATCGCCATCCTCGACGACGACGACCGGCCGGTCGCGCCCGGCGGCATCGGCGAGATCTGCGTGCGCAGCCCCTCGGTCATGCAGGGCTACCTCGACCAGCCCGCCGCCACGGCGCAGGCGCTCGCGGGCGCCTGGCTGCACACAGGCGACATCGGCTTCGCCGACGCGAAGGGCCGCCTGTCCATCGTGGACCGGAAGAAGGACATGATCGTCTCGGGCGGCTCCAACGTGTACCCGAGGGAAGTCGAGGATGTGCTGGTCGCGCACGCGGCCGTGGCCTCGGCCGCCGTGATCGGCGTGCCGCACGAGACCTGGGGCGAGGCGGTGGCAGCCGTTGTCGTGCTGCGCCCGGACGCGAGGGCCGAGGCGGACGAACTCATCGCCTACGTGCGGGACCGCAAGGGCCCGCTGCTGGCGCCCAAGCAGATCCTGTTCGCGCCGACGCTGCCGATGACGCCGTTCGGCAAGGTCGACAAGAAGAAACTGCGCGCCCCGCACTGGGAGCAGTCGGCGCGCGCGATCTGACGCCGCGCCCGGCTACGGCTGGTGGCCCAGCGCACCGGCCAAGGCATCGAGCGCGGCCTGCGCCACCTCGGCATCTTCGTCGCCCGTGCCCGAGCCCACGCCGATGCCGCCCACCAACTGGCCCTGCACCACGATGGGCAAGCCGCCTTTCAGGTTAGTCACCTGCCCACCGGTGGCCAATGCCAGCCGCGTGTCCAGGCCCTCGGGCGTGCCGCCCGTGGGCGCGCGGCTGGACGCCGCCGTCATCGCCTTGCGCGTGGCCGATTCGCGCGAGAGCACCTTGGCGCCGTCCATGCGCAGATAGGCCAGCAGGTTGCAGCCCTCGTCCACGATGGCGATGCACTGCGGCCGGCCCATGGCCGTGGCGCGCGCGACGGCCGCGGCCATCATCAGCGTGGCGCCTTCGTGCGTGAGGCGGACGGCGGGCGTGGTCAGTGGCATGTGTGTTTCCCTTGAATCGGCGGAAGGTCGTCAGATGGATCGGATGTTGCCGCCGTCACAGCGCAGCATGCTGCCGGTGATGTAGGCAGCCGGCACGCTGGCCACGAAGGCCGCGAGCGCGCCGAACTCGGCCGGATCGCCGTAGCGGCCCATCGGAATGCCGCCGGTGGAGCGCTGGCGCACCTGCTCGGGCGTGAGGCCGTCGCGGCCGGCGATGGCTTCGTCGGTCAGCCGCACGCGCTCGGTGTCGATGCGCCCGGGCACCAGGATGTTGGCCGTGATGCCCTGCCCCGCCACCTCGGCCGACAGCGTCTTGGACCACGGCACCAGCGCGCTGCGCAGGCTGTTGGAGATGCCCAGCACCGGCAACGGCTGCACCACGCCCGAGGACACCACGGTGAGGATGCGGCCCCAGCCGCGCGCGCGCATGCCGGGCAGCAGCAGATCGGTCAGCACGATCACGGGCAGCACCATCTCTTCGAACGCCGTGCGCCAGGCCTGCGCGCTGTGGCCGGTGGCGCCGCCGTAGTCGGGGCCGCCGGTGTTGTTGACCAGGATGTCGATGGCGCCGAAGCCCTGCTCAAGCTGCGACACGAAGGCCGGCAAGGCGTCGGCGTTGCCCAGCTCCAGCGCGCGGCCTTCGATCTGCACGCCGTCGTGGCCCGCGTCCCGCGCGGCCCGCTGCAACTCGCCCACCGCCTGCGAAAGTCGCGCTTCTTCGCGGCCCGTGACCGCCACGTGGGCGCCCTCGCGTGCCAGCGCGGTGGCGATGCCCAGGCCGATGCCCCGGTTGCCGCCCAGCACCAGCGCGCGTTTGCCTTGCAGGCCCAGATCCATGTCGTGCTCCTTCTTCCTGTGTTCAATCGGTTGCAGCCGGCTGCGCGCGCAGGTCGGTGACCAGCATTCGGCCAGGGCGATGCGTCACGTAGCGCGGCACGCCCGCGCGGCGCAGGGCTTCGATCGCGGTGAGGCCGCAGCCCCAGTACAGCATGGTCTCGCCGGGCAGCGGCGGCAACGGCTCGCCGAAGTCCGGCCGTGCCAGGTCATCGATGCCCAATGCCGCGCCATCGCCACGATGCAGCGGCGCGCCGTGCGCCAGCGGCAGCCGCGCGGTCAGGCGCGCCACCGTGTCCACCTGGTCATCGGCGAACGGCCGTGCCGACACCACCACGGGCCCGCGGAACCGGCCGGCCGGCACGCAGTCGAGCCAGGTGCGGAACAGCCCGCCCTGAATACCCTGCTCGACATGGCGCAGGCGCACACCCGCCTGGGCCAGTTGCGCCTCCTGAGAAAACCAGCAGCCCAGCACCAGGGCCACGTCGTCGGGCTGCCACAGGTCCATCAGGTGCGACGGCTCGGCGGCCTGCGCGCCGCCTTGCCACAGCTGGTAGCCGCCCAGGTCGCGCCGCACATCCACGTCGATGCCCAGCGCGGGCAGCCACGGATCGCCCGGCGCGCCCACGGCCATCAGCGGCAGCGGCCCGGCGTTGCGGCGGCAGAACTCCGCGAACTCGTCGGCCCACGCCGCCGGCAGCACCACCAGGTTGCCCTGCAGCCAGCCGGGCGCCAGACCCGAGGTGAGCGTGCCCCGCCCGGCGCGCGCCGCCTGCCGGATGGCCTGCGGCGTGAGCGCGGGCCGGCCGGCATCGGCCGGGCCGACCCCGGCCACCGGTGTGCCGCGTGTTCCGCTCATGCCGACCTCAGCGGAATGCCGTGCCGGCCGCGCCGCAGGAAGCGCCCCTGCCCCGGCTGCCCGCGCAGCTCGCCATCGGCGCAGACCAGTTCGCCGCGCAGCCACACGTGCGTGGGCCAGCCCGTCACGTCCATGCCGGCATAGGGCGTGTAGTCCACGTTGTGGTGCAGGAGCGCGTTGTCGATCACGGTCTTGCGATGCGGATCCCACAGCGCCAGATCGGCATCCGCGCCCACGGCGATCTGGCCCTTGTGCGGCAGCAGGCCGTACAGGCGCGCGGGCGCCGTGCAGCACAGCTCCACGAATTCGGCCAGCGTCAGCCGCCCGGCCATCACGCCTTCGGAGAACAGCAGCGGCATGCGCGTTTCCACCCCCGGTATGCCGTTGGCGATGAAGCGGAACGACGCGCGCGGCCCGTACTTGAGCTTGCCGGTCTCGTCGAAGCGGTACGGCGCATGGTCCGACGACACCAGCGACAGCGCGCCGTTCTGTAGCCCGCGCCACACGAAGGGCGCGTTCTCCTTCGCTCGCGGCGGCGGGCTGCACATGCACTTGGCGCCCTCGTCGCCGTGCAGGTCGTCGGTGGAAAGAAACAGGTATTGCGGACACGTCTCGGCCACCACCGGCAGCCCCCGCGCGCGCGCCTGGCCGATGACGTCGATGGCCTCGCGGCCCGACACGTGCACGATCAGCAGCGGCGCGCCCACCAGCTCGGCCAGCGCCACGGCGCGGAAGGTGGCCTCGCGCTCCACCAGCATGGGCCGCGAATCGGCGTGATGGCGCGGCGCCGTCTTGCCTTCGCGCTCCAGCCTGTCCGTCAGCCACAGGATGCAATCGAGGTTTTCGGCATGCACCATGGTCAGCATGCCGCAGCCGCGCGAGGCGTCCAGCACGTCGAGCACCTGCCGGTCGGACAGGCGAAGTGCCTCGTAGGTGAGATAGATCTTGGCCGAGGTGTAGCCCTCCTCCACCAGGGCCGGCAGTTCGTCGGCGAGCACGGCCTCGGTCGGATCGGACACGATCATGTGGAAACCGTAATCGACGTGCGAGTGCCCGTCGGCCCGTGCGTGATAGACCGCCAGCGCATCGCGCAGCGTCTGCCCCTTGAACTGCGGCGCAAACGGGATGATGGTGGTGGTGCCGCCGAAGGCGGCCGAACGGCTGCCGCTCTCGAAATCGTCGGCCATCTGCGCGCCGCGCGCGGCGCTGCCGGGATTGGGCGGCTGGTCGACGTGCACGTGGGCATCCACGCCACCCGGCAGCACCCAGCGGCCGGCCGCGTCGAAGCGGGTGCGACCGCCGGCCAGGCCCTCGCCCAGCGCGGCGATGCGCCCGCCCCGGATGCCGATGTCACAGCGCACCAGCCCCTGGCCGGTGAACACCTCGCCACCGTGAATGACGCTGTCGAAATCCTGGGTCACGGGGCGCGCCTCACTGCGGCAGCTTGCGGTCGGCGGCCGCGGGCAGGAAGCGCCCGTCGTATACGGCGTCGGGCGCGGGCTTGGCGGGCAGGTCGAAGGCAGCGGCCACGGTGTCGATCTGGCTGGCCAGGCGTGCCGGGTCGACCACGCCCAGACCGGCACTGCGCGTGGCCGGGCTGGCGATCTGGTTCTTCAGCAGCCATTGCAGCTTTTCGGTTTCGATAGGCTTGTTGACCAGCGGATCGCGCTTGGCCAGCGCCTCGATGGCGGCGGCCGGGTCGGCCAGCGCGTCGCGCCAGCCCATGGCCGTGGCGCGGACGAAGGCCTCGACCACCTTCGGCTGCGTCGTCAGCAGCTTGCGCGACACCATCAGCGCGTTGCCGTACAGATCGAGCCCGAAATCGGCGTAGCGCAGGAACACCACGTCGTCCTGCTTGAGGCCCATGGTCTTGAGGTTGAACCACACGCTCGAATCAAAGCCCGTCACCGCATCCACGTCGCCACGCGCCAGCACCGTCTCGCGCACGCGGATGTCCACGTTCTCGATCTTCACCTTCGACAGATCGACGCTGGCGCGCCGCGCGAACGCCGGGAACATGCGGTAGGCGCCGTCGCTCACCGGCCCGCCCACGCGCTTGCCCACCAGATCGGCCGGTTTGGTGATGCCGCTTTTCTTGAGCGCGATCACCGACAGCGGGCTGTTGGCATACAGCATCAGCACCGCCACCGGCGCCTGCTGCGGATTGCGCGCCGCGAACTCGATCAGCGAGCTGGAATCGGCGAAGCCGAAGTCGTACGAGTTGTTGCCCAGCCGGGCCAGCACGTCGCCCGTGCCGTTGGACGCGTCCAGCGTCACGTCGAGCCCGGCCGCCTTGAAGTAGCCGCGCTCCTGCGCCAGGAACCAGGGCGCATTGGAGCCGTCGGGCTTGTAGTTGAGCGAGAACTTGACGGCCGTCTGGGCCGACACGCCCGCGCTGGCGAGCAGCGCCGCGGCCAGCGCGGTCATCAGGCCCAGGCGGCGGCCCCACGAGCGGGGCGAGAGAGCAGAGTGCATGGCAGATCCTCGGAGGTTGATGGTGGCCGCGAGCATTTCGCGTACCTGGCATTGCTGATGCAACCCACAGGCCGCATGCCGCCCCATCCCATGCAAATCAACCACTTGCCCGCCGATTCCGCGCAATCGGTGCGCTCAATTGCGCGAAATGGGCGCAGCGCGCACCAAGCCCGGGCATGCCGCGCGGCCAATGCCCCACATTCGTCACCCTGATTCGCCATGGCCACCACCGCCCCCACCGAAGACGCCGTCTACCGCCAGATCCACGCCGCCATCGTCGACCAGCGCCTGCCCGCCGGCAGCCGGCTGACCGAAACTGCGCTGGCCGACGTGATGTCGGCCTCGCGCCGCCACGTCGACAAGGCCCTGTGGCGGCTGGCCCACGACAAGCTCGTGCGCCTGCGCCGCAATGCGGGCGCCTGGGTGGCCGCGCCCAGCCTCCAGGAAGCGCGCGAAATCTACGGCCTGCGCCTCGTCATCGAGGAAGCCGCCGCCCGGCAGGCCTGCAACGCCTGGCGCCCCGAAGGCCTGCGCACCCTGAAAGCCAACCTGGCCGCCGAAGAAGCCGCCCACCGCGCCCGCGACCTGCGCGAGGCCGTGCGCCTGTCAGGCGAATTCCACGTGCTGCTGGCGCGCCTGTCGGGCAACGGCGAAATGGCGGCGCTGGTGGAGCAACTGGTGGCGCGCACCAGCCTCGTCACCCAGCTCTACGCCAACCCCGAGGGCCTGGGCTGCTGGCACAGCCAACACCACGAACTGATGTCGGCCATCACCCAGCGCCAGGCCGACCGTACGGCCGAGCTGATGCGGGCGCATCTGATGGAGCTGGAAGAGGCGCTGCGCGTGCCGCCGGCGGGGGGCCGGCATCGGGAGCTGGAGCAGGCGCTGGTGGGGCAAGCCGCGCGCGGCTGACGACTTTTGCAAGGAGGATTGTGATATTCTGGTCAGAATGACTAGTTTCAACAAAGCCCCGTCCTCCCCATCCAGGCGCCCCGCCCCGCCGCCGGGCCACTGGTTGCTGCAAGACGCCAAGGCGCGCTTCAGCGAACTGGTGCGGCGCGTGCACAGCGACGGGCCGCAGCATGTCACCGTTCATGGCCGCGACGAGGTCGTCGTCATCGCGGCGGACGAGTTCCGGCGGCTGCAGGGGCTGCGTACCGGTCAGGCACTGATCGATGTGCTGCAGGCATCTCCGCACCGGGACATCGAGCTGCAGGTCGCGCTGTCCACGCTATCGCCTGTGCGCGACGTCGAGCTATGACCGGCTTCCTGCTCGACACCAACATCCTGTCAGAACTGCGCCGTTCCAAGCCCGAGCCCAAAGTTCTCGCCTTTGTCGGCGCGCAGCCGCTCGAAACCCTGTTCGTCAGTTCGGTCACCTTTGCCGAAATCCGGTTCGGCATCGAACTGATCGCGGACGTTCACAAGCGGGCCGCGCTGACCGAATGGCTCGATCTGCAGTTACGCCCCATGTTTGAAAGCCGCGTGCTGCCCGTCAGCGAAGACGTGATGTTCAAGTGGCGACTCAGGGTGGAAGAAGGCCGCAAGGTGGGCCACACCTTTCCCCAACCCGACCTGATCATTGCGGCCACGGCCCTGCACCACGGACTGACCATCGTTTCGCGCGACACGGCCGGGTATGCAAAAACAGGCGTACCCCTGGTCAACCCGTGGGAACAGGAATCGCCAGCGCCTCTGCGCTCGCCGAAACCTCTGGGCAAGTGATGTCGGCGTGAGCAAGCAGTTTGTCTCCGACGTCGAATACGGCAAGCCCACCGTCCAGATGGGCCGCGTGCTCGGGTTGCTGTCCGAGATGGGCCTGCAGTTGACGCTGGAGGTGCCCAGCCAGGCCGAAGCCGAATTGCAAAAACTCATCGAACAGGGCGGCGTGAGTTCGGCACGCGCGCGGGCCCCAGCACGCGCCGCAAACCCGACGGAGCGGCCTGATCCATGCGCACCATGCTTCGCGCTTGATCTACGTCGATGCATTGGTGAAGCCTTCCGCCAGTAAGGCGCAGGGCTCGCCGACCAGCCGATGCGTCCTGAGTCGGTCGTTCAGTCCAACTGCATGAGGCCTTCGCTACCATACCGGCATGCCCTCACCGCTCTGGACTTTCACAGATGCAGTCTCGCCCGGTCGTGCCCAGGCGATGTTGGCTACCCGTTCGTTCGCCGATGTGCTGGAAATGCTTGAATTGGCAGCGGTTGAGGGTTTCGTCTGGGAGCCGTACAACCGTGGGTCGAAGCTCTTCGGGTGTGCGCGGGCGTGCTTCAGGGTCGTGGTTTCATCAGCCACGTACGATGCCCTCTACAACTGTCCCGTAGGCCTGCGTGCTACCTACGCCTTATCACCAGAGCATGGGGAGAGTGCGAATCGCTTGGCATTGTCCGTTGTACACCCTGTGCTAATGGCATTCCCCCGGCCCTCAACGGCGCCTGCCGATCAGCTCGTCAGGCTTTCGCTCGCAGCGCCGCAGGCCAAGGTGTGGATTGATGAAGACGAAATTGCAGGCCAGATGGGTGTGGAGGCTGACCAGATCGTCTTCCCTCCATGGAAAGCGCGGACCGAGAACGACGCTGGACTGCGTGCTCCTTGCGGCACTCGACTCGTCGTCATCGGTGGATGGGTCGATTCTCAAGGTGTTGTCCGCAACAATCCGGACAAGGGGGGCAGAAGCACAGAAATCCACTTGACGGGGTACACCTGAGTTCACTGCCGCTCTCAAGCCGCATGTTCATCACTCCTTTGACAAAATAGGCTTCCTGCCGTTCGAAAACTGCATGACCGGAATCGAGCGGTTTCGGATCGGGAACAAGTCATGTCAGAAATCTATTCCGGATCATTTTTCGACGCGCGGTAGTCAAACAAACACCGTTGTCGACAGCATTCTCAGGCTCGTCGGTCACTGAAGCTATGCTGCATTGACGATTGCTGCGCCAATGTGCCTATAGGCCGTGGACATCACCTCAGTTGGCTCGGACAGTCCCCCGATGACGCAAAGCACTGCCAAGCTGACTTGCCCGCTCGCCCTCCACGGCTGGGCCTCCGACAACTACACCCTCGCCTCCGGCCCACCCGCCGTCCTCATCAATCCCGAGGCCGACGCCCTCACCCTGCTCTCCTGGGGCTTCGGCCAGTTGCAGCAGTGCACGGCGGTGCTGGATGCCGTTTCCATCGCGCGGCGCGCCGCGCCGGAGGGCTCGGCGCCCGCGCTGGGGGCGGTGCTGCATTTCGCGGCGCAGTCTCAGTCGGTGCTGCAGGCGGGCATCGAGAAGCTCCACGCACAGGCGCTGGCTGCCGCAACCGGGCAAGCGGATCGCGCCGTTGTGCAGGAATAGTCGCCCCCCGGGTGCGCATTTTTTCTCGCTGGCGCGGTGCCGGGGTGCGCCGGCCGGGTGCGCCAACCTGACTTCCGCAGCGATAATCGTGGGCTTTGCCCGGCGCGGCCGTTCCGCTGCGCCGTGGCCGGCCAGCCCGCCAGAACGCTCGCCCTCCGTATCCTGTGATCGATCGCGCCGCCCTGCCGCTCCTGCCTTCGTCGCCTCCAAGGCACCCTGCTCCTCCTACTGCCCCCGCTGTCGCGGCGCGCCGCCCATCCTGCCGCCGGGCGATGGCCGGCATGCGGCTGTGGATGCTGATGCTGCTGGTGGCGGGCCTGGGCCTGCTGCTCACCTGGGGCGGCGCCAGCTGGGCGCAGGCGCCGATGAAGGTGCAGACGTCGCCCGCCTTCGCGGGCGGCGGCGAGTGGTGGCTGGACACCACGGGCGAACTGCCGCCGCATGCGGTGGCCACGTCTCCCACTGCGCACTGGCAGCCGCTGGCGCAGGTGCGCCAGTCCAATCTGGGGCCGGGGCAGGCGCTGTGGGTGCGCTTTACCCTGCTGCCCACGATGAAGTCCGAGCGGGCTTACCTGGAAGTGACCTATTCCACCGTGGATCGGGTGGTGCTGTACGCACGCGATCCGGTCAACGGCCAGTGGCTGATGCGGCACCAGGCGGGTGACCGCATACCCGTGTCGCAATGGCCGGTGCCGCACCGCTATCCCATGCTGCCGGTGACGACCTCGCCCGACCAGGCCACCGACTACCTGCTGCGCATCGAGAACATGCACGGCTTCAGCGCGCCGCTGCTGCTCGAATCCGAATCGGCCGTGCACCGGGCCGATCAGCGCGTCACGCTGCTGCTGGGCGCGTTCTTCGGGTTGGGGCTGCTGGCGGCGGTGGTGAGCCTGCTGAGCGCGGTGGCGCTGCGCGACGGCACCTATGCGCTGTATTCGATGAGCGTGATGGCCACGGCGCTGGTGCAGGCGGCGATGACGGGCATGGCCGGATTGCACCTGTGGCCCGATTCACCGGTATGGACGGACCGCGCGCCCTTCGTGCTCTCGCCCGTGGCCGCCTCGCTGATGATGCTGACGATGACGGCCATCGTCTCCACGCGCGAGCGTTCGCCGGCGCTGTGGCGCGCGGTGCTGGCGCTGCTGTGGGTGTCGATGGCGTCCGCCGTGCTGGTGGCGCTGGAAGCGCCCGCCTGGCGCGGGCTGGTGCCGGTGGTGTCGGTCACGCTGTGCTCGGTGGTGGCGGTGGGGGTGATGTGCTGGGCCTGGTACCGCGGCGACCGCTATGCGCCCTGGACGCTGCTGGCCACGCTGCCGGTGGCGCTGGCGGCGGCGTTTCCGGTGGCGCGGCTGGCGGGCTGGGTGCCGGCCACCACCTGGACGCACTTCATCATGCAGTTCGCCATCGCGGTGGAGCTGCCGGTGCTGCTGCTCGTGCTCATGCACCGCAGCCGCCAGCAGCGCGAAAACAGCCGCCGGCTGCAGCGCGAATCGCAGATCGACCCGAGCACGGGCCTGGGCACCGAGCGCCTGTTCCTCTCGCGCGCGCGGCGCACGGCCGAGCGCGCGCAGCAGCGCTGGCCGGGCGGCAGCGCCATCTTCGTGGTGGAGGTGTGCAATGTGGCCGAGCTGCAGCGCAAATTCGGCCGCCGCGCGCTGGAAGACGTCCCGTTGCGCGTGTCGTCGCGCATCCTGGCCATCGCGCGCGACATCGACACCGTGGCGCGCCTGGGCGAATACCGCTTCGGCCTGCTGCTCGACGGCCCGGTGAACCCTGCCGACATCGAAGCCACGGGCGCGCGCCTGGTGGCCCGCTGCCTCATGCCGCACGAGCAGAAGCCCCAGGAATGGGTGACACGCGTGCACGTGGCCTATGCCGTGCTGCCGCACGACGGCTCCCCGGTGACACGCATCGTCGAGCTGCTGCACCACCTGCTCGATGCCGTGCCCGAGGGCTCGCGCAAGGCCGTCTTCGCCCTGGCCGAGCCGCCGCGCGCGGGCTGAGGGCGCACAATCCCGCATCCGTCGAAAGACGCACTTACAAGCTACAGAAGGAAGCACCATCATGGGCGCACAGTGGAAGGCCAAAGGCAAGGCGCAAGTGGCCGACGCGCGCGGCAAACTCTTCGGCCGCCTGGCCAAGGACATCATGGTGGCCGCGCGCGCCGGCGCCGACCCGGCCAGCAATTCCAAACTGCGGCTGGTGGTGGAGCAGGCCCGCAAGGCATCCATGCCCAAGGACACGCTAGAGCGTGCCATCAAGAAGGGCGCCGGGCTCACGGGCGAAACCGTCCACTTCGAGCACGTGATCTACGAAGGTTTCGCGCCGCACCAAGTGCCGCTGATGGTCGAATGCCTCACCGACAACGTGAAGCGCACCGCCCCTGAAATGCGCGTGCTCTTCCGCGCCGGCCAGCTGGGCGCCTCGGGCTCGGTGTCGTGGGACTTCGACCACGTCGGCATGATCGAAGCCGAGCGCGACGCAGCCCATCCCGACGCCGACCCCGAAGAAGCCGCCATCGAAGCCGGCGCGCAAGATCTGGAGCCCGGCGACGAAGAAGGCACCACCCTCTTCCTCACCGCCCCCACCGAGCTCGACCTCGTCGCCAAGGCCCTGCCCGCGCAGGGCTTTACCGTGCTTTCAGCCAAGCTGGGCTACAAGGCCAAGAACCCGGTCGACCCGGCCAACCTGAGCGCCGAGGCGCTGGCCGAGGTGGAAGCGTTCCTGGCGGCGATCGATGCGCACGATGACGTGCAGAACGTGTTTGTGGGTTTGGGGGGCTGAGAGTCGGCCCAGCGCCGGCTACTTCAGGGCCCCTGCGAAGCCGGTGCCCTCGCCGGCACCCACCATCAGCTTCTGCGTAGCGCGGGTGGCGGCCACGTAGAAGAGGCGCGCTTCGTCCTGCACGTCCTCGTCTTCCATCGGCATGTAGCCCGCGCCGGCCAGCGCAACCACCGGAAACTCCAGCCCCTTGCTCACGTGCATGGTCATCACCTTGATGGTGTCGGCCAGCGGGTGGAAGTCGCCTGAGCGCTTGCGTACATGGAACGGCAACCTGCGCGCGGCCAGTGCGGCGGCGCAGACGTCCATCGTGTCCCAGGTGCGGCACAGCACGGCCATATCGCCCCAGGCATGGCCTTCCTTGTGGGCATCGTCCAGCAACTCGGCGATCTTGCGGGCTTCGTCGCGCACCGTCGGCAGGCGCAGGATCAGGGGCTCCGGCCCTTCGCGCCCGCAGCTCACGGGTTGCAGCAGCGGCGTTCCGTCTTCGTCCTGGGCATCTGGCTTGAGGAATTCGGCAGCGACGAGGTTGGCCGTCTGCAGGATCTGCCGCGTGTTGCGGTAATTGATCTTGAGGATGGTGGTGCGGCCACGGGCCTGGATGCCGACGCTGCTGAAACTGAATCTGGCCGTACCGGCGGCCTTCGACTTGATCCTGGCCTTGTCGTAGATGTTCTGCGCGCTGTCGTAGAGCACCAGCAGGCTGTTGGTGGTGGGATCCACCATCTGCGTGACGAGCTTGAGCCATTCGGGGCGAAAGTCATGGCCCTCGTCAATGAGCACGGCGAGATACTGCCCTGCGGGTATCTGCTGGCGCTCGACACCGCGGATGACGTTGTCGACCATCTGGTCGAACATGCCCTGCCCCTGCGGTATCGGCTGGCCATAAGCCACCAGTTGCTGACGGCACCATTTGTGGAAATTGCGCGCGTGCACGCGGTCGGCGATGCCCTTGGCCGCAAACATGGCGTCCAGTTTCACGGCCAGCGGCTCGTTGAAGCAGAGCACCAGCACGGGCTTGTGGGCGCTGGCCGCCTGCGCCAGTTGCTCGGCGCGGTAGCCGAGGATCATCGTCTTGCCCGATCCCGCCACGCCATGGATGACGCGGTGGCCGTCGCCCAGGCTGCGCGCCAACTGCTCCTGTTGCAGGTCCATCACCCGCATGATGTTGGGCAACTCTTCTTCCTCGGGTTGCGCCGGGGCCGGGTTGCCGTGGCCATCAGTGCCGAACAGGCTGATCTGCGTGGAGACACGCACTTGCGGAAACATGATCCAGCGCACGCGGTCGAGTTGAGGCAGGCTCAGCGTCTTGTTGCCGAACGCATGAGGGAACATGGCCCACAAGCGCTGCTGGAATTCTTCCGGATCGGCATGCTCGAGCATTTCGTCCTGACAGATCACAAGGTGCGCGGCCATGGCATCGCCAAGGCCCGCAGCATCGAACTGCCTGCGCGTGATGCGCGTCAGCACCACGCCGTGGCCCCAGGGAAAAGCCAGCTTGCCCTGATGCAGTCCATCGGGCTGCACCAGCTGCGGATCACGCTCCAGCGCATTGACCACCTGAATGGCGCAATGCCGGGCCTGGGCGATGGGATTGATGACGACCTTGGGCCGACCATCGTCGAGGATGGTGAAGGACTGAGGCGAAGCCTCGCGGATCGTGTCGAGGTACCAGTCCTTGGTTTCCAGAATCAGCGCGCCACGCCGCGGATGAATGACCACGAAGTCGGGATACGACTGCTTCGGCCCCACTGGCACGTTGTACCAAAGCAGGTAGTCGTCATCGAGCTTCTGCTCCAGCCGCTCGGCCAGGCGCCGTTCGCCTGTGGTGTCGAATCGGCAAGAGCCGATGGCCGGTATCAGAACAGCCACTACCGCGTTCCTCCAGATCAATTCTTTCGTACTCCCCAAGAAAGATCATCGGAGATTGATCCGGTGGTGACAAGCCAAATAAGCCCGCATTCGCAGGCCCCGGCATCAACTCAACGCCGCAGCAACTGCGCCATCCGCCGCAGCGCCTCATCCGCCGTCGCCTCCAGCGGCACCGGGCACGCCAGCATCAGGTTGAGCGCGAGGCCGAAGTCTTCCACCGCCACGCCGTTGGCGCGCTCGACCAGCTGGCCCTCTTCGTTCGTTACGCAGTCGATGGCGGCCCGCACGCGGTCGGCCACGCTGCCGGGCGGCACGCCGTAGCCCACCACGGGCTTGCCCAGCGCGAGTGCGAAGCCCACTTCGAACACGGTGCCCGAATCGGGTTCGTGTCCGCGGAAGGGTTTCAGGTTGGCGATGACGCCGTCGGCCGAACGGATGCGTCGGATGTTGTCGTCGTAGATCTGCCGCGCCAGCGCCGGGTCGGGCGGCTCAGCGCGGCGGCTGGCGTCGTCCTTGGCTTCGTCGTCCCACGGCGGAAGCGGGCGCAGGCCGTGGCGGTCGCACGCAGCGGCGAGGCGCTGGAAGATGGCGGCGCGGTCGGGAAAGAAGACGTCGGGGCCCGCCAGATAGATCAGGGGGCGCGGATCAGCAGGAGTCATTCGGAGGTGCGGGTAGAATCGCCGCTTCGTCGGAGCGTAGCGCAGTCTGGTAGCGCATCTGGTTTGGGACCAGAGGGTCGTAGGTTCGAATCCTATCGCTCCGACCACCATCTCTCACCGCCAGCCCGCAGCGGCCTGGCAGCCCTCCCCCACTCAGTACCGCATCGGCATCAGCTCGGCGCTGGCACCTGGCGGCAGATGTTGGCGCCCGTGAGCGTGAGGCGCAGGGCCCCGCCCTGCCATTCGATCCACGACAGAGACACCAGCTCTTCGATCACATCGTCGCCGAGCTCGCCCGCGCGGTTGCGCTTGAGCAGGTCTTCGACGCGTCGCATGCCTTCGCGCAGAGCGCCCTCGCGGGCGCGGGAAACCGGGTGCTGACTCATGACTGCCCTTGGCATCGTGACGATGGGTCAGAGTAGCACGGCAAGGCGACGGCACGGCGGCTGGCGTCGTTAATTTGTGCCCGATATGGACAGGCGGTTGCCTGGCACACGGCAGCTCCAGGCGCCAGGCCCGATGCGAGGGATGGCCTACAGCGGGCGGCGGGCGATTCCGACGCTGCCCGACGGGTGGCCGGCGCACAGTCGATATATCCCTCAACGCGCGGGGAGCGGCAAGCGATGCCACGACCCATCCGCCAATGATGAAAAGGATGCCGACATGACTTTCGCTACCCCGAAGAATCATCCACAGAAACTCGTGAACGTGCTGGGTGCCGTGGCCATGGCCTGCACGCTGGCAGCGGGCACGGCCATGGCACAGCCGGCCGGCATGGCTGGCGCGGGCGTGAGCGCCAGCGGAATCAATTCCGGCTCCGGCGGCGCATCGATGGGCGGTATGGCGGGGGGCGGCGTGAGCGGCAGTGGCCTCAATTCCGGTACCAGTGGCGGCACGGTGTCGCAGACCCCGGGCGCACCCGTGGCCAGCGGCATTACGTCCGGGGTCGGTCCTTCCGTCGTCGGCCGCGGTGTCGGAGCCGCTGGCGGCGTGAGCCCGAGCGGGCTCAACTCAGGTACGGCGGGCGGCCTCAACGCACAGACGCCCGGCGCGCCGCAGCCGGGTGGCATTTCGGCCGGCACCGGGGTCGGCACGAGCGTGGTGCCTTCGGGCACGGGATCGCCAGCCATCGGAGCCGCGGGCAATACCAGCCTGGTGTCTCCGGGCATCGCTTCCAGCGCGGCATCGGGCGGGATTTCGATGACGGTGGAAAGCGGGACGGCTGCCAACCCTCAACCGGCTTCGCCCAGCGAAGCTGCCAGCGCGACGGTGGGCGCCATGACGCCGGGCTTCACCGCCAGCACGATCCAGCAGCCTGACGCGGTAGTGAATGGCAATGCCAGCACGTTCGGCGCGCCCACCCGCAGTCAGGCAGCAGATTCGATGGTGATCGCCCCCGCCAACTGACGGGCCGTCGACTCAGCCGATCGGATTGCAGGCCGCGCGAATGATGCGCGGCATGGGGTTGGGATCAAACTCGCGAAGTGCCAGCGGCACCTGTTGCGGCGCCGGAAATTCGACCCGGGCAAAAGGCTCACCCGACCACAGCGGCTGCGCATAGAAATGCGTATTGCGGATCGTTGCGGTGTCCTTCGCGCAATCGATTTCCACCTTGGCAGCGTAGGAGCGGAACCGGTTGCCGGTGTGCCGGGAGTGCCGCTCATGACCCCGGCTGACCCGCACCATCATGAGCTGCTGATTCGCTCTGGCCTTGAGCGAAGCCATGTCGATGACGATGGTGTCGGCCTGCGGGTCGCGGGCGTCGCCCGCAACCGTGAACCAGACTGGTTCGGCCGCCTGCGCAGACAGCGCCACCGGCAAGGCAGCGGCAAGCAACAGGCGATTCAGAGGACACGACATCAGGCGACTATATCGCCGTTGCCCTTCTGCGTCAGGCTGCCAGGCTTGCGGCTCAAGCCGCCGTCGCCTCCTTGATCCACTGCACCACGGGTTGCAGCGCCTCGTTCGGCGTCTCCAAGTGACCCCCTCCCACTTCCAGATAGCGGCTGCGCGGGTTGGCGGGCAGCCGGTCGTAAGCATAGGCCCGGATGGTGGTGAAGAGCGGGTCCTTGTCGCCCACGGCCAGTAGCACCGGCAGCGTGGCCGGCACGCGCGGTGCCGACACGCCCATCTCGGCCTCGGAATCGGGATCGAAGAAGCTCAGGTAGTTCTTCGCACTGGTGACGACGTTGATGTCGCGGCCCTGGTTGATGTCGCGGAAGCGCTCCTGCACATCGCCCTTGCCATCGGCCACCAGCCGCTTCGCCTGCGCCACGCTGTCCTTCACCGAAGTATTGCGCATGCCCTGGTAGTGGCGCGGTGCATGGCCGGGGGCCAGCAGAACCAGCGCCTGCACGTCGCCGCCCCGGGCCGCATAGCCCATCGCCGCCGGGCAGCCCATGCTGTGACCGGCGATGACGATCTTCTGCGCGCCCTTGGTGCGCAGTGCCTGCACATGCGTGTCGACCTCGGCCATGGCCTGATCCCAGTGGCCTGCCAGGTAGCGGTTGCGCGACCAAGGCATGTCGGGCAGCAGCGCGGGCCAGCCTTCGCGGCCGAAGGCGCTCATGAGGCCGGTGTAGCCTGGGCTGGCCGGGCCACCGGGGTTCTTGCCATGCAGCAGCAACACGCCGACGGGCGCCGGTGCCTGCGCGTGCGCCGGCAGCAGGGGCAACGCGGCACCCGCCGCGAGCCAGGTGGCGGCCGTGCGGCGGCCGATGGTGTTCTTCATGTTGTGTGTTCCTCCGTGATCCCCGCCGCGGACGATCCGGCGCCGATGGACGGCATGCAGTGTGGAGAAACGGCGGCGCGCTGTCATGCAGGCAATCCCCGAGACAACGGCCCGTAGATCCGCGGAAACGGCCGCGGCGCCAGCCCGGACGGGATCCGGGTGGCGCCGCGTGTTCAGGCAGCGATGGGGCCTGCGCCGCGATCAGAGCTTCACGTACTCGTACTCGACCGGGTTCGCGTTGATGCCGCGATCGGGCGGCGCGATCCAGGCGGCCATCTTGCCCGGCTCGGTCACGCGGTGCATCAGGCTCTTGACGAAGCTGACGTCTTCTTCCGAAGGCAGCCATTCGTGCTTATTCGCGTCGAACTCGGCCTGCGTGATGGGGTTGCCCTGCAGGTCGGTCGGCACGCCCGACCACACACCCACCTCGCGGCGGAAGCGCGTGGAGGGCAGCTTGAGCTCGAAGTCCACGCCAGCGCGCTTGATCGCCATGTTCCAGCGCGTGACGCCGACATTGCAGTCCTTCACGTACTCCAGCCGCGTGATCTCGTTCATGCCGTTGCGGGTGGAGATGGTTTCCTTCTTCATGCCGCCCTTGCCGTCGGGCACGTCGATGGTCATTTCGGTGTCGGCTTCGACGTGGTCGGCGAACTTGGCTTCGTCCGGGCGGCCCTTGATGCCGTTGCTGAAGTAGTTGGCTGCGTTGGAGGATGCCTCGGAGCCGAACAGGTCGAGCGAGCTGGTGAACCAGAAGTTCATGAAGCGCTGAATCGTCGGCAGGTCGATCACGCCGGCCTTGCGGAGCGTGTCGGGGTTGTCGGTGTCCAGTTCCTTCATCACCTCCAGCGTGCGCTTGATGACGCGGCCCACGCCGGTCTCGCCCACGAACATGTGGTGCGCCTCTTCGGTGAGCATGAAGCGCGTGGTGCGGGCCAGCGGATCGAACGCGGATTCGGCGAAGCTCTTGAGCTGGAACTTGCCGTCGCGGTCGGTGAAGTAGGTGAACATGAAGAACGACAGCCAGTTGTCCATGGGCTCGTTGAAGGTGCCCAGGATGCGCGGCTTGTCGGTGTCGCCGCTGTGGCGCATGAGAAGCTCTTCGGCTTCCTCGCGGCCGTCGCGGCCGAAGTGGGCGTGCAGCAGGTACACCATGGCCCACAGGTGGCGGCCCTCTTCCACGTTCACCTGGAACAGGTTGCGCAGGTCGTAGAGCGAGGGCGCGGTGTGGCCCAGCATGCGCTGCTGCTCCACCGATGCGGGCTCGGTGTCGCCCTGGGTGACGATGAGGCGACGGAACGTGCTGCGGTACTCGCCCGGCACTTCTTGCCAGACGTCCTGCCCCATGTGGTCGCCGAAGCCGATCTTGCGGTTTTCCTCGCGGTCGGCCATGAAGATGCCCCAGCGGTAGTCGGGCATCGGCGTGTAGCCGTAGCTGGCCCAGCCTTGCGCATCGACGCCGATGGCGGTGCGCAGGTACACCTCCTTGGCCTTGAAGTCGCTCGGGCCCATCTCGTCCCACCAGTTGAGGAAGGCCGGTTGCCAGTGCTCCAGCGCGCGCTGGAGCTGGCGGTTTTCGCCCAGATTGACGTTGTTGGGGATCTTGGCTTGCAGGTCGATCGTGCTCATGTTGCGTCCAGTCTGTGTCTCGTTGATGCTGCGATTCATGCCAGGGCGCCGCGTGACCGGCTTTGCCGGGCCGCTGGCGACGCCCCTGGGGGGAGGCGCCGCAGGCGCTTCGGGGGGGTTACACCCTTCTCCAGTCGAACTTGGCCTTCTTGCCGGTGCCGAACAGCTTGAGTGCGCCGTCTTCGCCCACCGCATTCGGGCGGATGAAGATCCAGTTCTGCCAGGCCGAGAGGCGGCCGAACACGCGCGTTTCCATCGTTTCCTTGCCGGGGAAGCGCAGCGAGGCTTCCATGCCGGTCATGGCGTCTGGCGAGAGGCTGGCGCGTTCTTCCAGCATGATGCGGATCTCGTCGTCCCAGTCGATGTCGTCGGGTGTGAGCGTGACCAGGCCCAGGGCCAGCGCCTGGTCGGCGCGCAGCGGGCTGTCGTTCAGGCCCTGCAGTTGCGCGATGGTGGCTTCGTCTTCGTTGAAGCGGGTCGACAGGCGCGTGAGGCCGTTCACCGCCGGGTAGCGGCCGAAGTTGGCGGCATTCATGCGCAGCGCCGGTGCGGCGTCGGGCGAATCGGGCAGATCCAGCATGTAGATGCGGTCGCAGGCCAGGGCCAGCTCGTAGAACGTGCCGGCGAAGCACGAGCCTTCGTCCACCAGCGCGATCAGCGAGCGGCTGGTCACGTCGATGCGGGCCAGCGTGCGGCGCAGCGCGCCGATGGTTTCGCGCACCAGCCAGTGGGCCTTGTGCTGTTCCAGCACGGCGTCGGCCTGCATCACCAGATTCGCATCGCCGCGGGTCTTGATGACCCAGGTGCCCACTTCGAGTTCGTTCGTGCGCAGGTTGAGGATGGCGTCGTCCAGCTCACGCTGCACCTTCAGCGGCCACCAGTCGGCGCCGGCGGCCACGATGGCGTCGGGTGTGGATTGGATCGCTGCCCGGGGCGCATGCACGGTGATGGTGGCGATGCGCGCGGCGCGATCCACCTGGGCATCGACCGTCTCGTAGTGATAGCCGGCGTCGTCGATGGTGACCTTGAGCGGCTTGAGCTCGATGCCCTGCGCCGGGCCGTTGCGGCCGGACTGCTTCGAGAGCTGCGCCACCTCGGCATCGACCAGGGCACCGAACTGCGCCGGCTTGGCATGGTCGTCGATGAGCTTCCAGTCTTTCGCGCGGTCGGCACGCACGCCTTCGCTGGTGGTGCAGAAGATGTCGGCCAGGTCGCGGCGGACCCGGCGCTTGTCGGTCACGCGCGTGAGGCCGCCGGTGCCGGGCAGCACGCCCAGCAGCGGCACTTCGGGCAGGCTGACGGTGGAGCTGCGGTCGTCCACCATCACGATGCGGTCGCAGGCCAGGGCCAGCTCGTAGCCGCCGCCCGCGCAGGCGCCGGTGACGGCGGCGATGGCCTTGAGGCCGTCATGGCGCGAGGAGTCTTCCAGCCCGTTGCGCGTCTCGTTGGTGAACTTGCAGAAGTTCACCTTCCAGGCGTGGGTGGACAGGCCCAGCATGTAGATGTTGGCGCCCGAGCACCAGATCTTTTCCTTGCCGGATTCGAACACCACCACCTTCACGGCAGGATGCTCGAAGCGGATGCGGTTCACGGCATCGTGCAGCTCGATGTCCACGCCCAGGTCGTAACTGTTGAGCTTGAGCTTGTAGCCGGGCTTGATGCCGCCGTCCTCGTTGATATCGAGCTTCAGGCGCGCCACCTCGCCCTCCACCGACAGCGTCCAGTGCTGGTAGCGGGTGGGGTGGGTGCCGAAGCGGACCAGTTCGCGGTCGCCTTGCGTGAACAGCAGGGGCTCGGTCATGGCATTCATGGTTGTCTCCTTGGGAATCCGTGGGTCTCGAATGGAAGAAAAGCTCAGGCCGTGGCGGGCACGGCGCGCGCCAGGTCCTTGAACGACTGGTCGACGGTGCGCGCGGCGGTGTCCACCACCGCATCGGCGCGCGCGTAGAGCGCCTCGCGGCTGGTCAGGATGCGGCGCAGGTCGTCCATCGCCTCGCCGGTGGCGCCGTGCGTGCTGGCGAAGGGGCGCATATCGCCCTGCGCCACCACGCGGCTCATGTGTTCCTCGGGGCTGGCCTTGAGCCAGACGCAGTAGAAGTGGCTCTGCAGCAGGTCGAACGTCTCGCGCTCGCTCACGATGGAGCCACCGGTGGTCATGACCACGCCGCCCGCGCATTCCTCGGCGATGCGGAACAGCGCGCGGCGCTCGTAGCGGCGATAGCCGGCCTGGCCGTGCAGCAGCAGGATCTCGTTCATGCTGGTGCCGGCTTCGCGTTCGATCTCGCGGTCGAGCTCGACGAAGGGAACGCCGCGCTCGGCCGCCAGCCGCGCGCCCAGCGTGGACTTGCCGGCACCGCGCAGGCCGATCAGCGCGATGCGCGATTCGCGGCCCTGCGCATCACCCAGCCCGAAGCTGCCGGCCAGCAGCGCATGCGCCTGGTCGAGCTGGCTGTCGTCGAGCCGCGCCAGCAAACCCTGCACCCGGGCCAGCGCGGGGCGCGGCGCATCGTGCAGCAGGTCGAGCACCGACAGGTTGAGCGCGGCGCCCACGGCTTCGAGGGAATGGATGGATACGTTGCCCTTGCCGCTTTCGACGTCGGCCAGGAACCGCTCGGACAGCCCCGAGTCGGCGGCCAGCGCCTTGCGCGTCATGCCGCGCCGCGCGCGCCAGGCCCGCACGCGGGCCCCAAGCTCGACCATCAACGGCCGGGCCTGGTCGCCGTTGTCGGCTGCGACGTGGGAGGTGGAAGCGGTGTTTTTCACGAAGTTCTTTGCGCTGGATCAGGATTGCACTATACTGCGTGTCATAGCAATGTCAAGCAGTTTACTGCAGTCGCCCTGCGGCACAACCGAATCGGAGACCTCATGAAACTCAAGATCCTCGTCGGCACGATGACCAGCACGGCCGAGTACGTGGCCCAGGCGATCCAGATGGATTGCTCCGATCTGGTGGCCGACATCGACGTGCAGCTGATGGACAACCTCGACATCAGCGCCTTCGATGAAGATGCACTTTATCTCATCTGCACTTCCACCTACGGCTCGGGCGACGTGCCAGACAACGCCCGCGCGCTCTACGACTCGCTCGACACGGCCCCCAAATACCTGGGCCACGTGCGCTACGGCGTGATCGCCCTGGGCGACCGCACCTACATGCAGACCTTCTGCTTCGGCGGCAAGAAGTTCGACGAGCGGCTGCAAGGCCTGGGCGCCCAGCGCGTGGGCGAGGTCTGGTGCCACGACGCCAGCAGCGGCACGCTGGCCGAAACCGAAGGCACGGCCTGGTGCCGTGAATGGCTGGCGCAGGCGCTGGCCCCGGCGGCCTGACGATCCGGCGCACGCCGCAACGCGCGGCGCCATCCTCTTCGCCACACCTGCAGCCACGAACACAAGAACACCGATGGAGACGACATGCAGACCAGCCGAGCCGACCACGGCACGACACCGCCGCGCGTAGAGATCCCGCGCGACTACAACGCCGCGCACGACCTGCTCGAACGCAATGCCGGGCGCGCGGCCAAGGTGGCGTACATCGACGCCGCCAGCGGTGCCCAGCTCACGTATGGCGAGCTGGCCGACCAGTCCCATCGTTTCGCCAATGCCCTGCGTGCGCTGGGCCTGCCGCGCGAATCGCGCGTGCTGCTGGCCGCGCTCGACACACCTGAATGGCCGGTGGCCTTCCTGGGCAGCATGCTGGCCGGCGTCGTGCCCGTGGCGGCCAACACGCTGCTCACGCCCGCCGATTTCGAGTTCATGTTGCGCGACGCGCGTGCGCAGGCGCTCATCGTCTCCCAGCCGCTGCTGCCGCAGTTCGAGGCCTGCCTGGCCGATGCCGGCCGCCGCCCGGCGGGCTTGCGCCACGTGATCGTGGCCGGCACCGACGAGGCCGGCCCCCACCTCTCGCTGCGCCGCCTGGTGCAAGAAGCCACGGCCGACCGCAGCGTGGCCGACACCTGCAGCGACGACGCCTGCTTCTGGCTGTATTCCAGTGGCTCCACCGGCACGCCCAAGGGCACGGTGCACCTGCACAGCCACCTGATCCAGACGGCCGAGCTGTACGGCCGCGCCGTGCTGGGCATCCGCGAATCCGACGTGGTGTATTCGGCCGCCAAGCTGTTCTTCGCCTACGGTCTGGGCAATGCCCTCACCTTCCCGATGAGCGTGGGCGCCACCACGGTGCTGCTGCCCTCGCGGCCCACGCCGGCCGACGTGTTCGGTGTGCTCACCAGATTCAAACCCACTGTGTTCTGCGGCGTGCCCACGCTGTTCGCCGGACTGCTGGCCGACCCGGGCCGGCCCGCGCGCGACGCGGTGGCCGTGCGTGTGTGCACCAGCGCGGGCGAGGCGCTGCCAGCCGACATCGGCCGCCGGTGGAGCGAGGCCTATGGCAGCGAGATCCTCGATGGCATCGGCTCCACCGAGATGCTGCACATCTTCCTGTCGAACCGCCCCGGCCAGGTGCGCTACGGCACCACGGGCCAGGCCGTGCCGGGCTACGACCTTCGCATCGTGGGCGACGATGGCCAGGTGTGCGGCGACGGCGAGATCGGCGAGCTGCAGATCCGCGGCCCGTCGGCGGCGCTGATGTACTGGAACAACCGCGAGAAGACCAAGGCCACGTTCGCGGGCGAGTGGACGCGCTCGGGTGACAAGTACACCCGCGATGCGGACGGCTTCTACACCTACGGCGGCCGCAGCGACGACATGCTCAAGGTGGGCGGCATCTACGTGAGCCCGTTCGAGGTGGAAGCCTCGCTGATGACGCACGCGTCCGTGCTGGAATGCGCCGTGATCGGCGTGGCCGACACCGACGGCCTGATCAAGCCCAAGGCCTGCGTGGTGCTCAAGAGCGGCCAGCAGGCGAGCGCCGACGACCTCAAGGCGCACGTGAAGTCGCAACTGGCGCCCTACAAGTACCCGCGCTGGATCGAGTTCGCCGCCGAACTTCCGAAGACCGCCACCGGCAAGATCCAGCGCTTCAAGCTGCGGAGCGCTGCATCGCAGACCGGCGCGCAGGCAGCGGCGCCCGCTTCCGCCGTGCGGTGACTGCGGGTTAATCATGTGGCGCTGTACGGGGGGCGCCACTAGATTCGCGAAAAGGTAAGTTCACACAGGAAACCACGGAGAACCACATGACCTCTCGCCGCCTCGTCCTCTCGCGCAGTGCCGCCGTCATCGGCGCCGCATCCACCGGCCTGCTGCTGCCGCAGATCGTGCGGGCCCAGTCCGCCAAGGTGCGCGTGGGCTTCATGCTGCCCTACACCGGCACCTTCGCCCAACTGGGGGTTGCCATCGAGAACGGCGTGCGCATGGCGCTGGCCGAGCAGGGCAACAAGCTCGGCGGCCGCGAGATCGAGTGGTTCAAGGTGGACGACGAATCCGAGCCGTCCAAGGGCATCGAGAACGCCACCCGCCTGGTGCAGCGCGACAAGGTGGACGTGCTGATCGGCACCGTGCACTCGGGCGTGCAGATGGGCATCCACAAGGTGGCGCGCGACACGGGCGTGCTCAACATCATCCCCAACGCCGGAGTGCACGCGGCCACGCGTGCGCTGTGCGCGCCCAACGTGTTCCGCACCAGCTTCTCCAACGCGCAGCCCACGCTGGCGCTGGGCAAGGCCATGGTGGACAAAGGCCACAAGAAGGCTGTGTGGATCACCTGGAAGTACGCGGCCGGCGA
Organism: Burkholderiales bacterium; assembly: GCA_017307855.1. Lineage (GTDB taxonomy): Bacteria > Pseudomonadota > Gammaproteobacteria > Burkholderiales > Burkholderiaceae_C > JAGOCV01. The sequence continues at coordinate 287,400 of JAFKGD010000001.1, forward strand.
CGACGCCTACGAAGGCTTCAAGGAAAGCTACACCAAGGCCGGCGGCACCATCGTCAAGGAACTGGGCCTGCCCTTCCCCAACGTCGAATTCCAGGCGCTGCTCACCGAGATCGCGGCGCTCAAGCCCGACGCGGTGGCCTGCTTCTTCGCCGGCGGTGGCGCCGTGAAGTTCATTCGCGATTACGCGGCCGCGGGCCTCAAGGACAAGATCCCGCTGTATGGCTCGGGCTTCCTGACCGAAGGCGTGCTCGACGCTGCCGGCCCGGCCGCCGATGGCATCATGACCACCATGCATTACAGCGATTCGCTGGACACGCCACGCAACAAGAACTTCCGGCTCGAATACGCCAAGCAGTTCAAGATGCAGCCCGACGTCTACGCCGTGCAGGGCTATGACAGCGGCCTGCTGCTGCTGCAGGGTGCTGCTGCCGTGAAGGGCGACCTGTCGAACAAGGCGGCGCTCTACAAGGCCATGGAAGGGGCGACCATCGACAGCCCGCGTGGCAAGTGGACGATGAGCAAGTCGCACAACCCGGTGCAGGACATCTACCTGCGCGTGGTGCAGAACAAGGAAAACAAGGTGGTGGGCGTGGCGGCCAAGGCGCTGGCCGATCCGGGCACCGGTTGCCGCATGGGCTGACCCGGCCCGCGCAGTACCGCGACACGACGGCGGACCAGTTCCGCCGTTTTTCTTGATTCCTGCAGTACACGATGGATTTCGCCAACTTCCTGATCCAGCTACTCAACAGCGTCCAATACGGGCTGCTGCTGTTCATGCTGGCAGCCGGCCTGACGCTGATCTTCGGCATCATGGGCGTGGTCAACCTGGCCCACGGCAGCTTCTACATGCTGGGCGCCTATTTGGCCTGGTCGCTGTCCGAGCGCACCGGCAACCTGGCCATCGCCATCGCGCTGGGCGTGGTGCTGTCGGTTCTCTTCGGGCTGGTGCTCGAGCGGCTGCTGTTCCGCCACTTCTATCACCGCGATCACCTCGACCAGGTGCTGCTCACCTTCGGGCTCATCTACATCTTCGAGGAGCTGCGCTCCATCCTGTGGGGTGACGACGTGCATGCGGCCGAGGTGCCGGCACTGCTGTCGGCGTCCATCCCGCTGACCGACACGCTCTCGTATCCCGTGTACCGGCTCTTCATGTCGGGCGTGTGCATCGTGCTGGCCATCGGCCTGTGGCTGCTCATCAGCCGCACGCGGCTGGGCATGAAGATCCGCGCGGGTGCGTTCAACCGCGAGATGACCGAATCACTGGGTATCAACATCCAGCTGATCCATGCCGTCGTGTTCGCGCTGGGTGTGGCGCTGGCCACGGTGGCGGGCATGGTGGCAGCGCCGGTTTCCAGCGTCTATCCCAACATGGGCAGCCAGGTGCTGATCATGTGCTTCGTGGTGGTGGTGATCGGCGGCATCGGCTCGGTGCGCGGCGCGCTGGTGGCGGCGCTGCTGGTGGGGCTGGTCGACACCTTCGGCAAGGTGCTGCTGCCGCAAGTGGCCAGCATGCTGGTGTATGTGCTGATGGCGGCCGTGCTGCTGTGGAAGCCGGAAGGGCTGTTCAAGCAATGACCCCGACCACCTTCCAGCCCGGGGATTTCCGATGAGCGCGAAACAGGCCAACCTCGAGAAGCTGCCCGTGGGCGTGCAGCTGGCGCTGGCGCTGGGCTTCGTCGCCCTCGCCTCGTTTCCCTTCTTCGGCAGCGACTTCTACGTGCAGATGGTCGCGCGCATGATGATCCTGGCCATCTTCGCGATGAGTCTCGACCTGCTGCAGGGCGTGACCGGCCTGGTGTCGCTGGGCCACGCGGCCTTCTTCGGCATCGCGGGCTACGCCCTCGCCTTCCTCATGCCGGCGGGCGAGCCGGCGAGCCTGTGGTGGCTGCTGCCGGCCTGCGTGGCAGCGACGGCACTGGCCGCGCTGGTGATCGGCTTCTTCGTGGTGCGAACGCACGGCATCTACTTCATCATGGTCACCATGGCGTTCGCGCAGATGGTGTTCTACCTGGTGTTCGACAACAAGGCGCTGGGCGGCTCGGACGGCGTGTACATCAACTTCCGGCCCGACGCCGCTCTCTTCGGCTGGCTGCCTTTCGACCTGGAAGACAAGCGCACCTTCTACTGGTTCACTTTCGGCTGGCTTCTGGCCGCCTACCTGTTCCTGCGCCGGCTGCTCTGGAGCCCGTTCGGCCGCACACTCGCGGGCATCCGCGTCAACGAGCACCGCATGCGCGCCATGGGTTACGGCACCTTCGGCTACAAGCTGGGCGCCTTCACGCTGGCCGGCGCGCTGGCCGGGCTGGCGGGCTTCCTGTGGGGCGCGCAGACGGGCTTCGTCAACCCCGAGCTGATGGGATTCCACAAGAGCGCGCACGTCATCATGATGGTGATCCTGGGCGGCATGGGCAACTTCGCGGGTGCCATCGTCGGTGCCTTCGCGTTCGAATACCTGCTTCACGTGTTCAAGGACCTGCCGGCCGTCGGCGACTTCAACACCGGCAAGCACTGGCAGCTATGGATGGGCCTGTTCATCGTGGCGGTGGTGGCGTTCGCGCCGCGCGGCCTGCTGGGCCTGCTGCAGTGGAGGCGCCGCGCACGCGACGCTGGTTCGAGCGAAAAGGAGGCCGGCCATGGCTGATGCCGCCCTGCTCACCGCGCGCGACCTCACGCGGCGTTTCGGCGGCCTGATGGCCGTGGGCGGCTTGTCGCTCGACCTGCACCGGGGCCGCATCCATGCCGTGATCGGCCCCAACGGCGCGGGCAAGAGCACGCTGACCAACCTGCTCTCGGGCGACATCGCACCCTCATCGGGCCAGGTGATGCTGGCCGGGCAGGACGTGACGGGGCGCAGCCCCGAACACATCTCGCGCCGCGGCCTGGGCCGCAGCTACCAGAAGACCAACATCTTCCTGCCCTTCACCGTGTGGGACAACGTGCGCCTGGCAGCACAGTCGCGCCAGCCGCACGCGCTGGCGTGGTGGCGCCGCGCCGACGGCTTCGCCGACACGCGCGCCCGGGCAGAACGCGCGCTCGAACTGGCGGGCATGGCGGCGCGTCGCGGCACCATTGCTGGCGCAATGAGCCATGGCGAGCAGCGCCAGCTCGAAATCGCGATGGCGCTGGCCACCGAGCCGTCTGTGCTGCTGCTGGACGAACCCCTGGCCGGCATGGGCACGGCCGAGGCCGAGCGCATGGTCGCCCTGCTGCTGCAACTCAAGGCGGCGCACGCCATCATGCTGGTGGAGCACGACATGGATGCCGTCTTCGCACTGGCCGACCAGCTCACCGTGATGGTGAACGGCCAGACGATCGCGACGGGCACGCCGGCACAGATCCGCGCGGATGCCAACGTGCAGGCGGCCTATCTCGGAGAGGAATCGTGAGCCCCCACGCTTGTCACTTCGTGTACTGCGCGGCCCCCCGAGGGGGCGCAAACCTCCTTGGGGCGGCCCTGCGGAGCTTTTTATGAGCCCCCACGCTTGTCACTTCGTGTGCTGCGCTGCCCCCCGAGGGGGCGTAAACCTCCTTGGGGCGGCCCTGCGGAGGTTTATCTGATGTCCACTTCCGAACTCCTCATCGAAGCCCGCGACCTGCACACCTACTACGGCGCCAGCCACGTGCTGCGCGGGGTCGACTTCACGGTGGCGCGCGGCGAGACCGTGGGCCTGATGGGACGCAACGGCATGGGCAAGAGCACGCTGCTCAAGAGCCTGATGGGCATCGTGCCGCCGCGCGCGGGCCGCGTGCGCGTCGCCGGCCACGAAACCACGGGCCGTCCCGTCTACGAGGTCGCGCGCCGAGGCATCGCCTACGTGCCGGAAGGACGCGGCATCTTCGGCAACCTGAGCGTGCAGGAGAACCTGCGCATGGCCGCCCGGCCCGGATCGCGCGGCCAGCGCGACTGGACGTACGAGCGCGTGCTCGACACCTTCCCGCGCCTGGCCGAGCGCCTGCAGCATGGCGGCCAGCAGCTGTCGGGCGGCGAGCAGCAGATGCTGACCATCGGCCGCGCCCTCATGACCAACCCCGACGTGCTAGTCCTGGACGAGGCCACCGAAGGCCTGGCGCCGCTGATCGCTCGCGAGATCTGGCGCATCTGCGGGCTGATCCGCGAATCGGGCATCAGCAGCGTGATCGTGGACAAGAACTGGCGCCACGTGACCCAGGTGACCGATCGCAACGTCGTGCTGGTCAAGGGCCAGGTGGTGTTCGAAGGCAGCAGCGCGCAGCTGCAGGCCGATCCGGAACTGCTCACCCGCCACCTGGGCGTGTGAGCCGTCCGGCGCGGCGCGTCAGAAGCCGACGTTCAGCAGCACCTGCGGGCCGCGGAACTTGTAGCGCACTTCGCCGTCCCAGCTGCTCGCGCCGCCACCCGTCGTCTGCAGCTTGTAATCGTTGAGACGGTAGCCCACGCCCAGCGCCACATTGGGCGTGAAGCGGTAGAGCAGGTTCACCTGCGCATTGAGCAGCGTGCCCTTCTTGTCGTCGTGGTTGAGCGAAAAGTAGTCGGCCCGGCTGCCCAGGATCCAGCGCGGCGAGAACGCCCACGTGTGATAGAGGCCGATGGTGGGCAGCGTGAGCTTTTCCTTGCGCTCTTCGCGTGCGGCCGCGCTGCCGACGCCGCCGATGGTACCGGCGCCTTCCACCGCGAAGCGGAAGTCGGTGTGGTGCAGGCCAGCCACGACGCCCAACTCGGCATTGGGGGTGCGGATGAACGAGAAGCCGCCCGACAGGCGGTACACCGTGGATTCGAATTCGCTGCCCAGCGAGGCCGACACCGGATACGAGGCGTCACCGAAATCGATCGTGCGCGTGAGGCTGCGCGTGGTGCTGCGGTCGAGCTTGAAGTACTCGAACTCCAGGCGCCACCGCTCGCCCAGTCGCGCGCCGATGAGCAGCGAACCGACCGTGCTGTTGTCGGCCAGGCCCAGGTCATCCTCGCCACTGATGGTGGTGCCGATAGCACCGCCGGGACTGTTGGCGCGGATGGTGGAATCGATGTTGGGCCGGAATACGCCCAGCTGCATCCACAGGTTCTCGTCCAGGTTGCCCTCGGCTCTGGGCTGGGCCCAGGCCGTGCCGGTGGCACAGAGCGTCGCGGCGGCGATCAGGACGGCGGGACGGAGAGATTTCTTGAGGGGCATGCGGACTTCCCGGGTGTGAAAAAGTGGACGACCCGGCGATGTTTCCACCCGGGGGCGCATGCCGGCGTGGGGCCACGACGCGCAGGCGTGTCGGACAGCGCCGACTTCCCGGCATCCAGGTTTCTTCAGAGGAGCGCGCGCAGTTCGCCTGCCGCGTCCTGCAAGAGCGGCAGCAGCTCGCGCGTCGTCTCCTCCAGCGTCCGCTTGTGCGGCGCCACCACCACGTTGAGCGCGGCGACGGTGATGCCCTGCATGTTGCGCAGCGGGACGGCGACAGCCTGTACGCCCAGCTCGTGCTCTTCGCGGGCGGCGCTGTAGTCGGCGGCGCGCACCTGCGCCACGGCCGCGCGGAAGGCGCTCGCCTCGGTCAGCGTGTGGGCCGTGAGACGGCGCAGCGTGCGCCCGCGCATCCAGCGCGTGAACTCGGCACGCGGCAGGCCGGCCAGCAGCACACGGCCGGTGGAGGTGGCGTGCGCCGGCAGCCGCGCGCCCAGGTGCAGGCCGTAGGCCAGCATCTGCGGCCGCGCCGAGCCGCTGCGCGCCACGATCACGCACTCGTCGCCGTCGAGCACCACCACCGAAAAGGGCTCGTGCGCCTCGGCCGCCAATCGGTTGAGCGTGGGTTGCACCACGCGCGGCAGCCGCGCCGACGCGAGATAGCTGCCGGAAAAGCGCAGCACCTTCGGCGACAGCCAGAACCAGCTGCCGTCGCTTTCGAGGTAGCCCAGGTGCGCCAGCGTGAGCAGGTGGCGGCGCGCGGCGGCGCGCGTGAGGCCGGCGCGCTGCGCAGCCAGCGTGGCATTGAGCCGCTGCCGCTCTGTATCGAAGCTCTCCAGCACGGCCATGCCTTTGGCCATGCCTTCGATGAAGTCGGGCTTGGCGATGGGTGGCAGCGGCATGGCGAGTCGGATGTGCAGCGGGTTTGCGCGATGATCGCGCACGGCTTGCGATGATCGCACAAAGCCGGCACCGAGCCCTGTGCATGACGGGCGTCAATCCCTAAGCTGGCGGCACCCTGCGAACCCATCCCTTCCGGAGACGAATCCCATGCGCACCCAGGTCGCCATCATCGGCGCGGGCCCCTCGGGCCTGCTGCTCGGCCAATTGCTCCACAAGGCCGGCATCGACAACATCATCCTCGAGCGCCAGACCGGCGACTACGTGCTGGGGCGCATCCGTGCCGGCATCCTGGAACAGGTGACCGTGGACCTGCTGGAAGAAGCCGGCGTGGCCGATCGCCTGCACGCCGAAGGCACCGTCCATCACTCCATCGAGCTGGTGTTCAACCGCACCCGCCACCCGATCCTGGTGGACCAGCTGACCGGCGGCAAGGTCGTGACGGCCTACGGCCAGACCGAGATGACCCGCGATCTGATGGACGCCCGCGCTGCGGCCGGCCTGCCCACGGTGTACGAAGCCGCCAACGTGAGCCTGCACGATTTCGATGGCAAGACGCCGCGCGTGCGCTACGAGAAGGACGGCCGCACGCACGAGATCGAATGCGACTTCATCGCCGGCTGCGACGGCTTCCATGGCGTCAGCCGCCAGAGCGTGCCCCAGGGCGCGATCCGCGAGTACGAGAAGGTCTATCCGTTCGGCTGGCTGGGCGTGCTGTCTGACACGCCGCCGGTGTCGCCCCATGCCATCGTGTATGGCAACAGCGAGCGCGGTTTCTCGCTGTGTTCGATGCGTAGCCTCACGCGCAGCCGCTACTACGTGCAGGTGCCGCTCACCGACAAGGTCGAGGCATGGAGCGACGAGCGCTTCTGGGACGAGCTGCGGCTGCGCCTGGATCCCGATCTGGCCTCGCGCATCGTCACCGGCCCTTCGATCGAGAAGAGCATCGCCCCGCTGCGCAGTTTCGTGGCCGAACCGATGCGCTTCGGGCGCCTGTTCCTGGCCGGCGATGCGTCGCACATCGTGCCGCCCACGGGCGCCAAGGGCCTGAACCTGGCGGCCAGCGACGTCAAATACCTGTCGAGCGCGCTGGTGGAGTACTACCGCGAGAAGAGCGAAGCCGGCATCGACACCTATTCGGATCGCTGCCTGCGCCGCGTCTGGAAGGCCGAGCGCTTCTCGTGGTGGCTCACCACGCTGATGCACCGCTTCCCCGACACCGAAGGCTTCGGCCAGAAGGTGCAGGACGCCGAACTGGACTACCTCGTCCATTCGAAGGCCATGTCCACCGCGTTGGCCGAAAACTACGTGGGCCTGCCGCTCGAGCTCTGAGCGGCGCCACCGGCGCGGGCAGCGGCAGAATCCTCCCATGTCCGCTTCCCGAACCGCCCTGCGGCCGCTGCGCGGCGTGCGCATCCTGAGCCTGGCGCTCAATCTGCCAGGCCCGGCTGCGCTGCTGCGCTGCAAGGCCATGGGCGCCAGTTTCACCAAGCTGGAGCCGCCCTCGGGTGATCCGATGCAGCACTACAGCCCCACGGCCTACGCCGCACTGCACACCGGCGTGAAGGTGGCGACGGCCGATCTCAAGACGGACGCCGGCCAGGTCCGCCTGTCGCGCGAGCTGGCCCGCACCGATGTGCTGCTCACCTCGTTCCGCCCTTCGGCCCTGCAGCGCCTGGGATTGGGCTGGGGACGGCTACACCGCGATTTCCCGGCGCTCAGCCAGGTGGCCATCGTCGGCGGCAGGGGGGCGCAAGCCGACGTGCCCGGGCACGACCTCACCTATCTGGCCGAGAACGGCCTCGTCACCGGGCTCGACCTTCCCGCGACGCTCTATGCCGACATGGGCGGCTCGCTCATGGCCAGCGAGGCGGTGCTGCAGGCCGTGCTGGCCAGCCGGATGAGCGGGAGCACGACAGCGCGCGGTGTTTTCATCGAGGTGGCGCTGGCCGATGCCGCCGCCTGGCTGGCCCGGCCGCGCGACTGGCGCCTGACGACGCCGGAAGCACCGATCGGCGGCGCCCATGCGGGCTACCGCGTCTACCCCTGCCTTGACGGCCGCGTGGCCGTGGCTGCGCTGGAGCCGCATTTCGCCCAGGCGCTCTGCACCCTGGCGGGCGTACCCATCGACGGGCCGGCCGACCTGCTGACGCCACGCGTGCACACGGCCATCGCGGCTTTCCTGGCCAGGCGCACCCGCGCCCAGCTCGACGCACTGGCGGCTGCGCACGACCTGCCTCTGCACACGCTGCCGCGCGAGGCGGCGCGATGAATCGCACCGGACTGGTCATCCGCTGGAACGAGGAACGGGGCTTCGGCTTCATCCGCAGCGAGGGATCGCCGGCCGACGTGTTCTTCCACGTGCGCGATTTCCGCGGCGCGCCGCAGTTGCGCCCGCACGAAGGCCTTCGGGTGGCGTTCGAGGAAATCCACATGGGCGGCAAGGGGCCCCGCGCCATGGCCGTTCGCCCGCTCGCCGCAGCGGCCCAACCCATCGCTCCGACACCGGCCACCCGCGCCGGCCGCGGCGGGCCGCTCGCGCTCGAGCCCATGGCAGGCCGCCGGGACGGCGGCCCGAGGCGAGCCTCGCCGCCCCCAGCACCGCGGCACACCCGGCGCAGCCCGGCCGCTTCCCGGGAGCTGGCGCCGGTGCGCCACGCCGGCACGATGCTGTTGCTCGCGCTGGCCTACGCCGCCGCCATCGGTTGGGGACTGTGGACGCGCCGCCTGCCGGGCTGGGTGCTCATCGCGCTGCCGGTGATCAACCTGGGCACTTTCATGGCCTACTGGCACGACAAGCATGCTGCGCAGAAGCACCAGTGGCGCACACCCGAAAGCACGCTGCACGCCTGGAGCCTGGCCGGTGGCTGGCCGGCCGCGTGGCTGGCGCAGCAGGTACTGCGGCACAAGTCGTCCAAGGGCTCGTTCCGGCACGGCTATGTGGCCAGTCTGATCGGGCACTGCGCCCTGCTGGCCGGCGTGCTCTGGTGGCTGGACACCACACTGATCGGGCGCTGAGCGGGCCTGGCCGCGCATATGGCTTAAAATGCTGCAACTTTTTTACTGAACCGGACATTCCAGATGGGTAACAAGATCGTCACCGAAGCGGACCGCAAGGCCACCCCCCGCCCCTCCGTCAATCTCGGCGGCAACCCCTTCACCGAAGGCAAGGGCCAGAAGATCAGCCTCGAGCGCGGCTCGCACACCCGCAGCAAGAAGAATCCGGGCAAGCGCCCCAGCAAGGGCGGCTGACCGCCAGCACGCCCCACGGCGTGCACCACCCGCAAAGGGCCGCAGCAAGCGGCCCTTTTTCATTGGCCGCGCGCTACAGGTCGTCCAGCCGGGCCCGCAGGCTGGCTGCCCGCTCCCGCACCGCTTCGAGCGTCGGCCCCTTCATTTTCTCCAGTTGCCGGTACGGCATGACCAGCCGCGCGTTCTGCGAGAGCCGGGTTTCGTGGCGGGCGAAGAAATCCCAGTACAGGGCGTTGAACGGGCACGCGCGCTCGCCAGTCCGGGCGCGATGGTCGTAGTGGCAGCCCCGGCAATAGTCGCTCATGCGGGCAATGTAGGCAGCGCTGCTGACGTAGGGCTTGGTGGCGATGAGGCCGCCATCGGCGAACTGGCTCATGCCCACGGTGTTGGGCGCCTCGACCCATTCGAAGGCGTCGATGTAGACGCCCAGGTACCAGAGATGCACGGCATGCGGGTCCAGCCCCGCCAGCAGCGCGAAGTTGCCGATCACCATGAGGCGCTGGATGTGGTGAGCGTGGGCCGTCTGCAGCGACTGGCCCACCGCCTGGCGCAGGCAGTTCATGCGCGTATCGCCGTCCCAGAACCAGCGCGGCAGCGGGGTGGTGTGGGCCAGGGCGTTGCGCTCCTCGTAGCCCGGCATGTGGCACCAGTAGATTCCGCGCACATATTCGCGCCAGCCCAGGATCTGGCGCACGAAGCCTTCCACCGCCGCCAGCGGCGCCTGGCCGGCGCGCCAGGCGGCTTCGGCTTTCTGCACCACTTCCTGCGGCCGCAGCATCTTGGTGTTGAGCGCGAAGGAGAGCAGCGAATGGAACAGGCGCGGGCTCTGCGTGCTCATCGCGTCCTCGTAGTCGCCGAAGTGCGGCAGCGCATGCTGGATGAAATGGTCCAGCGCGGCCAGGGCCTCGCGGCGGTCGAGCGGCCAGCGAAAGGCCCGGGCCTGCGGATCGCCAAAGCTCTTCACGCCGGCCGCCTCGATCGATGCCCACAGCGCGCCGTGGTCGTGGGCGGGCCGTGCATCGGCTGGTGCGGCCGGCGTGCCAGGCCAGGGCTTGCGGTTGTCGTGGTCGTAGTTCCAGCGGCCACCCGCGGGCTCGCCGCCCTCCTCCATGAGGACACCGTGGCGACGGCGCATGCGGCGGTAGAAGTTTTCCATCAGCCAGTGCCGACGGCCCGCGAACACGCCGGCCATCTCGGTCCGTGCGGTGTAGAAATGCTCGCTCTCGACCGCCTCGGTCTCGAAGGTCTGTGCGGCGCACCACTCGGCCAGTTGCCGATCGAGCCGCCATTCGTCGGGCTGCTGGTATTCGAGCCGGCGCGCGCCGTAGTGGGCCATCAGCGCCTCCAGATTGCCCGGAATCGACTGGCGGTTGCTGGGGTCGTCGATGGCCACGTAGCGCACGCGGTGGCCGGCCTCGCGCAACTGGCTTGCGTGCTCGCGCATGGCGGCGAAGATGGCCAGGATCTTCTGCGCGTGGTGCAGCACGTAGTCGGTCTCCTGCCGCACTTCCATCAGCACGTAGACGATGCCGTCGTCGACGCTGCCGAACCAGCTGTGCTGCGGATCGAGCTGGTCGCCCAGGATGAGGCGCAGCGTGTCGGCTCGCGGGCGTGGACCGTTCACGGCGCGCGCCAGGAAGGACGTCAGCGGGCCTTGCGCGCCGGCTTGCCGCCCACGGCACGCGGCGCCGGTCCGCCGCCGGTCACGCGCGGCGGCAGGCCGGTGTGCTGCGTGAGCAACCGGCCCTTCTTCGGCCCAGTGCCGGCACGCGATGCAGCCGGCGCGGCGGCCGATGGCGTCGAGTTCTTGCGGCGCGCGCTCTGGTAGCCGCCATCGGTGAGCGGCTGGAAGGTGGGGATGAGGTGATGCTTGCCGTTGCCGATCAGGTCGGAACGGCCCATCGCCTTGAGCGCTTCACGCAGCAGCGGCCAGTTGTTCGGATCGTGATAGCGCAGGAAAGCCTTGTGCAGGCGCCGGCGCTTCTCGCCGCGCACGATGTCCACCGATTCGTCTTCCACGTCGCGCATCTCGCGGCGCACCCGGGTGAGCGTGTTGCGTCCCGAGTGGTACATGGCCGTCGCCGTGGCCATGGGGCTGGGATAGAAGGTCTGCACCTGGTCGGCGCGGAAGCCGTTCTTCTTGAGCCACAGCGCCAGGTTCATCATGTCCTCGTCGCGCGTGCCGGGGTGGGCGGCGATGAAGTACGGAATCAGGTACTGCTTCTTGCCGGCCTCGGCGCTGAACTTCTCGAACAGGCTCTTGAAACGGTCGTAGCTGCCGATGCCGGGCTTCATCATCTTCGACAGCGGCCCGTTCTCGGTGTGCTCGGGCGCGATCTTGAGGTAGCCACCCACGTGGTGCTGCACCAGCTCCTTCACGTACTCGGGACTCTGCACGGCCAAGTCGTAGCGCAGGCCCGAGCCGATCAGGATCTTCTTGATGCCGCGCAGGCTGCGCGCGCGGCGGTAGATCTTGATGAGCGGGCCGTGGTCGGTGTGCAGGTTCTGGCAGATGCCGGGGAACACGCAACTGGGCTTGCGGCAGGCGGCCTCGATCTCGGGGCTCTTGCAGCCCAGGCGGTACATGTTGGCCGTCGGGCCACCCAGGTCGGAGATGACGCCGGTGAAGCCGGGCACCTTGTCGCGGATGTCCTCCACCTCGCGGATGATGGATTCCTCGGAGCGGCTCTGGATGATGCGGCCCTCGTGCTCGGTGATCGAGCAGAAGGTGCAGCCGCCGAAGCAGCCGCGCATGATGTTCACGGAAAAGCGGATCATCTCCCACGCGGGGATCTTGGTCTCGCCGTCGTGGCTGCCGTTCTCATCGGCGTAGCGCGGATGCGGGCTGCGCGCATACGGCAGGTCGAACACGTGGTCCATCTCGGCCGTGGTGAGCGGGATGGGCGGCGGCGTGATCCACACGTCACGGGCCGTGGCGCCCTCGCCGTGCGCCTGCACCAGCGCGCGGGCGTTTCCGGGGTTGGTCTCGAGGTGGAGCACGCGGTTGGCGTGGGCGTAGAGGATCGGGTCGCTCTTGACCTGCTCGTAGCTGGGCAGTCGGATCACGGTGCGGTCGCGCGGCGGGGCCTTGAGCCGGACGGCCGGGTTGGCGACGAAGCGGATCGGCTGCACGCTGCCCATCACCGGCCCATTCCTCGGCCCCGTGCCGGCAGCGGCGGGCGAGCCGGCCTTCTCGGCGGCAGCGGCCGTGGCATTGGCCTCGTCCTCGCGCGCGCAGGTTTCGCCCTGTGCCTTCGCCTGCTCCGACACCATGAGGTAGGGGTTGAGGTGCGCGTCCACGCGGCCCGGGGTATCGACTTCGGTGGAGTCGATCTCGAACCACTCGTCCTGCGGCATGGCGCGGCGCACGAAGGCCGTGCCGCGCACGTCGGTGATCTGCTGCACCGGCTCCTTTGCGGCCAGCCGGTGCGCGATCTCGACGATGGCGCGTTCGGCGTTGCCGTACAGCAGCAGGTCGCACTTGGCATCGACCACCACGCTGCGGCGCACCTTGTCGCTCCAGTAGTCGTAGTGGGCGATGCGGCGCAGGCTGCCCTCGATGCCGCCGAGCACGATGGGCACGTCGTTGTACGCCTCGCGGCAGCGCTGGCTGTAGACGATGGCGGCGCGGTCCGGGCGTGCGCCGGCCTTGTCGCCGGGCGTGTAGGCGTCGTCGCTGCGGATCTTCCGGTCGGCCGTGTACCGGTTGATCATCGAATCCATGTTGCCCGCCGTCACGCCCCAGAAGAGATTGGGCCGGCCGAGCGCCCTGAACGGCTCGGCGCTCTGCCAGTCGGGCTGGGCGATGATGCCCACGCGGAAGCCCTGGTTCTCCAGCACGCGCCCGATCACCGACATGCCGAAGCTCGGGTGATCGACGTAGGCATCGCCGGTGACGATGATGATGTCGCAGCTGTCCCAGCCGAGTGCCGCCATCTCCTCGCGCGAGGTCGGCAGGAACTTCGCCGTGCCGAAACGATGCGCCCAGTACTTGCGGTAGCTGGTGATCGGCTTGGCGGCGCGCGCGAAGAAGGAAACGTCGACGGGGGCGTTCATCGTGGAGGGGCGGATGGGCCCAGGCGGGCCGTGCCTGGCACCCGGAGGCGGGGGATGCCGGATTTTACGCGGCGGCCCGCTCCCGCGCCCGGGGTGGGGGCTTGGGACGCCCGGCCGGGCCGGACGCGTGGGCCTCAGAAGCGCGTGTTGCCCTGCAGACGCCAGTCCGGCACGTCCTTGGGTTGGGGCCGGGTGATGGGCTTCTGCGCGTCCGCCGCGCGTTTCGCGGCGCGGTCGCGCTCGATCTTGCGGGCGGTGAGCTGCGCGGTGTAGCGCAGGTTCTGCAGGTCGCGTTCGCTGGTCGTGGGATTCACGCCGTGGCTGAAGCAGCACAGCGTGCCATAGATCTGGCCGTCTTCCATCACGATGGGCGTGCTCAGGTGGGTGCCGATCGGCATGGAGCGCGGCAGCGAGCGCGTCGCCGGATGCGCGGCAGCGTCCTGGACCAGCTCCGGCACCCGTCCGTCCACCACGCGCTGGCACCAGGTTTCTTCGAGCGGATCGCCGCCGCCCACGGGCAGCGTGGTCTGGCCGGGCGGAACATGGCGGAACACACGCCGGCCGTCGACAAACTCGGAGACGAAGACCACATCCATCTTCATGCGCTCGCGCAGCAACTGGAGCACCTCGGGCACGGCTTGCTCGATGGCGCCATCCGATCCGTCGGAGGTGGCGACCAGCAGTTCGGACACTTTGACCTGCAGGTCGTCGGGTTCATAGTCGCGGTCATGGAGCATGGGAAGAGTCGATCCTTTCAATGGCATGCACATGGGGCGGGGCGCTCTCGGGCGCGCGACCCTGCACCATAGCGGCGCATGTAGGAGCGGTCTTTCACAAAGCGTAACGGCGCACCGCACCAGGGGTAGGCAGCACCCTCCTCAGCCCGCAATTCAGGGCGGCCGCGCAGGGCGCGCTCAGCGGCCTTCGACCAGGGCGATGCGCCGGCGCACCCGCTCGGCCGCCTGCGCATCGCCAGCCTGGTCGGCCAGCCGGGACTGGACGCCCAGCCAGGCCAGCAGCGCGCGCCGCCACCCCTGGGCCGATGCCGTCTCGACGGCCAGCTCCACCGTGCGGGGCGATGCCTCGCCGCGTGCGAACAGCGCGCCAGCCGCCACCAGCCTCGCCAGCGGATCCTGTATGGCCGCGACGGCTGTGTTGCCGCCAGCGGCCACGGCGCGATGCTGCTCGGGCAACAGGGCGATACGCGTGCTGTCGATGCGGCCGGCCAGGTAATCCGCATAAGCCTGCTCCGCAGCGGGAGCATCGGCACGCAAAGCCTCGAAGCCGGCGCAGGGCGTCAGGTCCAGCGCGGCCACGTGCGCCGCGCAGCGCGTGAGTTCGACGCGCGCCACGACCTCGACCCGGCCGGTGCGCGCAGTTTCGGCACGCGCGCGGGCGAACTCGGCATCCGCCACGCGGCTGTTGCCTTCGAGCCAGGCGCCGGTGGCGCGCTCAAGCGCGCTCTTGGCGTTCATCTGCCATTCGGGCGCCGGGGGCGACGAAGAGCATCCCCCCAGCGCCAGCACCAGGAAGAACATCGCGGCAGGCAGCGCAAACGTGCGGACCCCCGTCATGGCAATTTCACCTCCGTTTCGCGCTTGAAAGGCCATTTGCGGTTGATCTCGTTGATGAGGCCATCGACCTTGCGCAGGCTGCTCTCGACCTCGCCGCGCAACTGGCCCAGGTCGGCAGTCGCCTCGCGCGCGTTGGCGCCCACGGCCTGGGCCTCGGCGAGCACGGCGTCGACCTTGCGAAGGCTCGCGCGCGTGTCGGCCAGCACGCCTTCGAGCTGGGCCACGGCGGCGCGCACGTCTTTCATCACGCCATCCGGCCCGAATACCTGCTGGTCGGCCCGGCCCATGAGTGTGTCGGTGCGCGCGGCCAGCTGGTCCATGCGCAGCAGCAGCGCGTTGGTGTTGTCGAGCACCGTGAGAAGCTTGCGCGACTGCTCGTCACCGCCCATCAGCACCCCCAGCCCGCCGGACGGACCGGCCAGCCGCTCGGTGACAGCCTGCACGTTGCCCAGGCTGGCCGCCAGCGCCGAGTCGCCCGAGGTCATGGTGGCGAGGTTCTGCGCCAGATCGCGCAGCGTGCCCATGAGGCGCGGAATCTCTGCCGTCAGGTCGCCGCGCAGCACGGGGCGCACGGCGCCCTCTTCCAGCTCGGTGTCGTTGAGCATGCCGGTGAAAGCGCGGATACGCGCCGCGCCCACCAGGCCTTTTTCGAGCGTGAACACGCTCGATTGCCGCAACCAGCGCCAGTCCTTGGTGGCGACATCGATGACGATGTGCGCATTGCCCTCGTCGGCCAGTTCGATCCGCCGAACGCGGCCGATCGGGAAACCCGAGAAGGTGAGATCCATGCCCACCACCACGCCTTCCGAATCCTCGGACACCAGCGTGAGCTGCTTCGTGCTTTCGAACGCGCCGCGTGCATACATGAGATAGAGCACCGAGCCGGCCATCAGCACCAGCAGCAGCACGAGCAGCAGGCCGGCCTTGAACTCGAGGTTGCGCACGGGCTGGGGCGCGGCGTCTGTTTCGCGGGGTTCGGTCACGTGTCTAGTAGTAGTTGCCGACGAGGGAAGCCACCTCGATCAGCAGGATGATGGCGAACACGCGCACCAGGCCATGCAGCTCGACGCTGCTGCGGCTGGCACGCGACGAAGCATCGTACAGCGCCGAGGTGAGCGGAATCAGCGACACCGCGAGGCTGAAGAAGAGCGTCTTGAGCGCGAAGATCAGGCTCACGCCGCCGTCGAACACCTGACCGACGCGCCGGGTGTACTCGGGCAGCCCTGACAGCACGAAGCCATATACCGTGAAGTACGCCAGCACCAGCGAGACCACGCAGCTTACGGCCACCAGCAGCAGGCAGCCGAACACGCCGGCCACGGCGCGCGGCATGAAGTCGCCAGCCACCGTGACGAGGGCGGGCAGTTGCTCGTCCACCGACGGCGAATCCGGCGAACGCACCTGCTGCGACACCCGCCGGGCCTCGCGCCGGTGGCGCGCGAACACCTCGTCGGCAGCGGGAATGCCATAACGCAGCGCCACGAAGACGGGCGCGGCCAGCGGCAGCAGCTCCAGCACCAGCACGCGCACCACCGCCTCCAGCGCAAACTGGGAGAGACCATAGCTCTGCGCCGTCGCCACGACGATGCGGATGATGACGAGGCTGACGAGCGCGGTCAGCATCGTGAACCAGGGCAGCAGCGGCGCGATGCCCGTCCAGGTGTGCAGCGCCAAGGCACGGCGGCCCTCCCGCCGCCAGCTCGAAGGGCTGGCCACCAGCACCAGCACCATCGCGGCCAGGTAGACGATGCGCCACCAACTGGCGAGCCAGCGCACGGCGCCGCGCACGGCACCCTCGGCCGCGCGATCGATGGGCTGCACCGGGATCATCGAAGCATGATAGCGGCGCGCCTCACACGCACGGCACGCGACCAAGAGCCCCGGCACTGGGGCGGGTCGCGCTCGGCGCGGTTTGCCGCCTGCGCGCGCCTGGGCGACAATCACTGCGACATGACCGCGCCATCCGCCACCCGTTCGCCCCGCATGCTGCGCCCATTGCAGCCGGGCAGCGCCGCGCCTGCACCCGCAGGCGCGCGGATGGCCGCGTCGGCACGAGAGACGCAGACGGCCCCGCATTCCTGAGCCCGGCGATCCTCTCCCTCCCCCCTTCGCGCATCCCCTGACGCATCGCCGGGCCCCGCACCTTCCGCGCACCCGTGGCTGACCGCCCGCACCGACCGATGGCCGGCCGCGTGCTCACCACGCCTTCCTGGAGCCCCAGCATGCAGACCTCTTCCGCGGACAGCTTCCGCACGCTCACCGAACTCGATCACGCCCGCCTCATGCGCCTGGCGCCCGGCGTCCTGCCGGACGCCCTGGCCGACGCGCTCGAACAGGCCGACCTCGTCGATCCGCGCGAGGCCCCCTCCGACCTCGTCACCATGCGCTCGCGCGTGGAGATCGTCGATCTCGACTCGGGTGCGCGCCAGCAACTCACGCTGTGCTATCCCGCCGAGGCCGCACCGGCCGACGGCCGCATCTCCGTGCTGTCGCCCGTCGGCACCGGCCTGCTCGGCCTGCGCGCGGGCGCCGAGACGAGCTGGACGACGCCACAGGGCATCCGCCACCGCGTGCGCGTGGAGGCCGTGCCCTTCCAGCCCGAAGCCAGCGGCGACCACCTGAGCTGAACGTGGTGGCGCAGGCAGGCCACGACGGCACGCCGGATAATCAGCCGCCATGAAGTCCTCGCCACCCGCCCCTCCTGCGCCGCCGGGCGTGGACGGGGCCCCCGCCGCGCCTGCCTCCCCTCTCCAGCTCTTCACCGCATTCACCCAGTTGGCCCTGCAGGGCTTCGGCGGCGTCATCGCCATCGTGCAACGTGAGCTGGTGGAGCGGCGGCGCTGGCTGACGCGTGAGCAGTTCCTGGAGGACTGGGCGGTGGTGCAGATCCTCCCCGGCCCCAATGTGATGAACCTGGCCCTGATGCTGGGCGACCGCCACTTCGGCCTGCGCGGCGCGATCGCCGCCTACGCCGGCATGGTGATGGCGCCCCTGGCCATCGTGGTGGCACTGGCGCTTTTCTACAACCGGTTTTCAGACGTGGCGGCCGTCGGCGGCGCGCTGCGCGGCATGGGAGCGGTCGCGGCGGGCCTGATCGTCGCCACCGGCCTCAGGCTCGCCGTCGCGCTGCGCCAGCATCCGCTGGGCTGGCCCGCCTGCCTGGGCTTTTCGCTCACCTGCTTCGTCGCGGTGGGCCTGCTGCGCTGGCCGCTGTTCTTCGTACTCGCGGGCCTGGGCTGCGTGTCGTGCGTGCTGACCTGGCGGCGGCTGGCGCCATGACGCCTGTGCTGTCGTTCTCGCCGGCCGACTGGCTGGGCCTGCTCGGGCATTTCCTCTCCCTCTCGCTGCTGGCGGTGGGCGGCGCGATCACGACGGCGCCCGACATGCACCGCTTCCTGGTGGACCAGCGCCATTGGCTGAGCGACCCGCAGTTCAACGCCTCGATCGCCATCGCCCAGGCCGCACCCGGGCCCAACATCCTCTTCGTCGGGCTGATGGGCTGGAACGTGGGGCTGAATACGGGCGGCCTGCTCGCGGCCGCGCTCGGCATGGCGCTGGCCCTGGCCGGCATGCTGCTGCCGACGATGTTGCTGGCCTGGCAGGTGGGCCGCTGGGGCCACCGCAACCGCGATCGCCGTGCGGTGCGCGCGTTCAAGCTCGGCATGCAGCCGGTGGTGATCGCCCTGCTCGTGGCCACCGGCTGGCTGCTGGCCACGGGCTCGCGCTACGATGCTTCGCACTGGCGGCTGTGGCTGGTGACGGCCGTGACCACCCTGCTGGCCTGGCGCACGCGGCTGCATCTGCTGGTGATGCTGGCCGTCGGCGCGGCGCTCGGAGCGCTTGGCTGGGTTTGACGCGGGACGCCCCCGCCGCATTTCCTATCCCCGGGGCAAAGGAGCTTGTGCATGGAATACCGCGAACTCGGCCGCTCGGGCCTCGAGGTGTCGCCGCTGGCCTTCGGCGGCAACGTGTTCGGCTGGACGGTGGACGAGGCGACATCCTTCTCGCTGCTCGACGCCTGGCTCGACGCCGGCTTCAACTTCATCGACACCGCCGACGTGTATTCGCGCTGGGTACCCGGCCACAGCGGCGGCGAGTCCGAAACCATCCTGGGCCGCTGGTTCGCGAAATCCGGCAAACGCGACCGCGTCGTGCTCGCCACCAAGGTCGGCAAGCCCATGGGCGACGGCAAGGTCGGCCTGAAACCGGCTTACATCCGCGAGGCGGTGGAGGCCTCGCTGCGCCGGCTGCAGACCGACGTGATCGATCTCTACCAATCCCACGACGACGACGCCGCCACGCCCCTGGCCGACACGCTCGGAGCCTACGCCGACCTGATCCGCGAAGGCAAGGTGCGGGCCATCGGCGCCTCCAACTTCACCGCGCCGCGCCTGGCCGAGTCGCTGGCCGCCAGCCGTGCGCACGGGCTGCCGCGCTACGAGAGCCTGCAGCCGCTCTACAACCTGTACGACCGTGCCGTGTACGAAGACGCGCTGGAGCCACTGTGCCGCGCCGAGCAGGTGGGCGTGATCAATTTCTACGCGCTGGCGGCAGGCTTTCTCACCGGCAAGTACCGCACGGCGGCCGACGCGGGCAAGAGCGCGCGCGGCCAGAGCACCACGGCGAAATACCTGAACGAGCGCGGCCTGCGCATCCTGGCCGCCCTGGACGCCGAGGCCGCCCGCGTGGGCGCCACGCCGGGCCAGGTGGCGCTGGCCTGGCAGATCGCCCGGCCGGGCATCACGGCACCGATCGCCAGCGCGACGTCGCTGGCGCAACTGGCCGACCTGGCCGCGGCGGCCCACGTGGTGCTGGACACGGCAGCCATCGCGCGACTGGATGCGGCGAGCGCCGAGGTGCCGGCAGCCGCCTGAGCGGCGCGTCCACCCCCCAATGAAAACGGCCGGCCCTGCAGAAGGCCGGCCGCTGAGAGCCGAAGACTGAAGGCGGAAGGCGCCGGAGCGCCGCCGCCTGAGCGATCACACGGCTGCTTCGTCTTCCTCGCCGGTGCGGATGCGCACGATGCGCTCCACCGCCGTCACGAAGATCTTGCCGTCGCCGATCTTGCCGGTGCGCGCCGCACTCACGATGGCATCCACGCAACGGTCGACGTCGGCGTCGTTGACCACGGCCTCCACCTTCATCTTGGGCAGATAGTCCACCACGTATTCGGCGCCCCGGTAGAGCTCGGTGTGGCCCTTCTGGCGGCCGAAGCCCTTGACCTCGGTGACGGTGAGGCCGGTCACGCCACATTCGGCCAGGGCTTCGCGGACTTCCTCGAGCTTGAACGGTTTGACGATGGCGGTGATCTGTTTCATGCGGATGCCCCTTCTTTCTTCATCATGCGCGGAATTTGCTGGTGATAGGGTAACGCCAATCCTTGCCGAAGCTGCGGTGGGTGACCCGAATACCCACCGGTGCCTGCCGGCGTTTGTACTCGTTGATGCGGATGAGGCGTGTGACGCGATCCACGTCGGCAGCATCGAAGCCGGCCGCCGCGATTTCGGCGATCGACTGATCGTTCTCCATGTAGCGCTCCAGGATGGCGTCGAGCACCTCGTAGGGCGGCAGGCTGTCCTGGTCCTTCTGGTCGGGGCGCAGTTCGGCGCTGGGCGGGCGCGTGATGATGCGCTCGGGAATCGGATCGGCGCCGGTGCCATACGGATCGTTGGCATTGCGCCAGCGCGCCAGCGCGAACACGGTGGTCTTGGCCACATCCTTGATGACGGCGAAACCACCGGCCATGTCGCCATACAGCGTGCAGTAGCCCGTGGCCATTTCGCTCTTGTTGCCCGTGGTGAGCACGATGGCGCCGAACTTGTTGGACAACGCCATCAGCAGCGTGCCGCGGATGCGGGCCTGGATGTTCTCCTCCGCCGTGTCCTCGGGCAAGCCCTCGAACTCGCCAGCGAGCGAGGCCTTGAACGCCTCGAACTGCGGCACGATGGAAATCTCGTCGTAGCGCACGCGCATCCGCGCGGCCATGTCGCGCGCGTCGATCCAGCTGATGTCGGCCGTGTACGGCGACGGCATCATCACCGCGCGCACCTTGTCGGCGCCCAGCGCATCGACGGCGACGGCCAGCACCAGCGCCGAATCGATACCGCCCGAGAGGCCCAGGATCGCACCGGGGAATCCATTCTTGCCGACGTAGTCGCGCACGCCCAGCACCAGGGCATCCCACAGCTCGGCCTCGGCGCTGCGCGCCGGCACCAGCATGCCGCCGACACGCACGGGGCCCGCATCCGGCTTGTCGAGCGTGAAGGCGACCAGCTGCTCGCGGAAGCTCTCACCGCGCGCGGCCAGCTCGCCGTCGGCCTGCACCGCGAACGATCCGCCGTCGAACACCACTTCGTCCTGGCCGCCAACGAGGTGGGCATAGACCAGCGGCAGGCCCGCGGCGCGCGCGCGGTCGGCCATGCGCAGCACGCGCTCGCCGCCCTTGCCCGCGTGGAACGGCGATGCATTGATGACGGCCAAGACCTCGGCGCCGGCCTGGCGCGCCAGATCGGCCGGCGCGTCGAACCACGCGTCCTCGCAGATCAGCAGACCGATGCGGATGCCCTCGCACTCGAACACGCACACGCCCTGGCCGGGCGTGAAGTAGCGACGCTCGTCGAACACCTGATAGTTGGGCAGTTCGCGCTTGGCGTACGTGGCCACCACCTGGCCGCCGCGCAGCACGCTGGCCGCGTTGTGCCGCTCCTGCACCGCCACGCTGCGCGTGCGGCGGTCGCCGCCCGAGGGATGGCCGACGACGACGGTGAGGTCTTCGAGATCGGCCAGCGCCGCCGCCACGCTTTTCACGGCATCATCGCAGGCGGCGATGAAGGCGGGCCGCAGGAACAGGTCTTCGGCCGCATAGCCGCAGATCGACAGTTCGGGGGTCAGCAATAGCCGGGCGCCATCGGCATGGGCCTGACGCGCGGCATCGATGATCTTTTGCGCGTTGCCCGCCATGTCGCCGACGACGAAATTGAGCTGGGCAACGCAGAGTTTGAGAGTCATGAAGGCAACCACGGAAAGTGCGGCGGATTATGTCACCCGGGTTTTCGACGACCCGGCCGGAATCGACGCGGGCACGTGGGACGCGCTGCTCGCGGCGCAGGCGGCACCCAGCCCCTTCATGCGCCATGCCTACCTGGACGCATTGCACGCCAGCGGCAGTGCCACTGGCGCCACCGGCTGGACGCCGCGCTTCGTCACGCTGTGGCAGGGCGATGCCCTCATGGCTGCCTGCGCGCTCTACCTCAAGGACCATTCGTACGGCGAGTACGTGTTCGACTGGGCCTGGGCCAATGCGTACGCGCAGCACGGGCTCGACTACTACCCCAAGGCCGTGGTGGCTGTGCCGCTCACGCCCGTGCCGGGCAGTCGCCTACTCGCACACGACCCCAGAGCGCGCGCCGCGTTGCTGGCTACGGTGGTGCAGCTCTGCAGCGACGAATCGCTGTCGTCACTGCATCTGCTGTTCGGCATGGACGACGACATCGCCGCCTGCGCCCAGGCCGGCCTCATGCTGCGGCACGCCGTCCAGTTCCACTGGACCAACCAGTTGCCCGGCGCCACAGCGATGCGCTTCGACAACTTCGACACTTTCCTCGGCAGCCTGTCGCAGGACAAGCGCAAGAAGATCCGCCAGGAACGCCGCAAGGTGCGCGACGCCGGGGTGAGCTTCCGATGGGCGCGCGGGGCCGACATCACCGGTGACGACTGGGATTTCTTCTATCGCTGCTACGAGCGCACCTATCTCGAACACGGCAACGCGCCGTACCTCACGCGCGACTTCTTCCGCCGCATGCAGCGTGCGATGCCGGAGAACTGGCTGCTCTTCATCGCCGAACATGACTCGCCCGGCGGCCCCCAGCCCATCGCCAGCAGCCTCATCGCGCTGGGCCGCGACGCCGACGGCGCCCTCGCCTGCTACGGCCGCTACTGGGGCGCGCTGGCCCGCGTCGATTGCCTGCATTTCGAGGCCTGCTACTACCAGCCCATCGAATGGTGCATCGCCCACGGCGCGGTGCGTTTCGAAGGCGGGGCGCAGGGCGAGCACAAGATGGCGCGCGCCCTCATGCCCGTGAAGACCACCAGCGCCCACTGGCTGGCGCATCCGGCCTTCGCCGACGCGGTGGAACGCTTCCTGGAACGCGAGGGAACCGGTATCGGCAACTATCTGGAACACCTCGAAGGCCGCAGCCCGTTCCGCCAGGGCTGAAGCGCAACCCGCCAAAGCAAAAGCGCCGCTGTCGCGGCGCTTCGTTCATGGTGCAGGGGGAGGCCCGTTCAGGGATGGGCCTTCTTGTAGGCCTCGATGCCGTCGGCGATTTCCTTGCGGGCGGCCTCCGGGCCTTCCCAGCCCAGCACCTTGACCCACTTGCCGGGTTCGAGGTCCTTGTAGTGCTCGAAGAAGTGCGCGATGGTCTTCAGCCGCAGCGGGTTCAGGTCTTCGGGCTTCTGCCACTGCGTGTAGATCGACAGGATCTTGTCGGTGGGCACGGCCAGCACCTTGCCGTCCACGCCAGCCTCGTCTTCCATCTTCAGGATGCCGATGGGACGGCAGGGCACCACCACGCCGGGCAGCAGCGGCACGGGCGTGATCACCAGCACATCCACCGGATCGCCGTCGCCCGAGATGGTCTGCGGCACGTAGCCGTAGTTGGTGGGGTAATGCATCGCGGTGCTCATGAAGCGGTCCACGAAGATCGCGCCGGATTCCTTGTCCACCTCGTACTTGACGGGATCGCCATTCATGGGGATCTCGATGACCACGTTGAAGTTGTCGGGCGGGTTCTTGCCGGCGGGGACTTTATCGAGCGACATGTGTAGTTCGGTGGGTGATGCGGGAAAACCCGGCATTCTACCGGGCCACCTCACACGGGGCTGACAGCGCGGCCTCCCATGGCGCGGCACCGGTTCAGGGCTAACCCTAGTTCCGGCACGAAAGCGCGGCGATGCCGCCACATCGCGCCGGGTTTGCCGGTAAATTGCAGCGGTTGGCCAATCGTCTCCAGCCGGGAGCCACGAGGAAGCAACGCAGCGGAAGCCCCACTGCGTGGCGCTTCCTCCAAGCAAATACAACTGACAGGAGACAGGCATGACAGGCAATTCGGCGCTGGTACTGGCGCTCGTCTGCGGCGCGCTGGCCGTGGTGTATGGCATCTGGGCGCGCAGCTGGATTCTTTCCAAGGACGCGGGCAACCCGCGCATGCAGGAGATCGCGGCGGCCATTCAGGCCGGCGCGGCGGCCTACCTCGCGCGGCAATACCGCACCATCGCCATCGTGGGCGTGGTGCTGGCCGTGCTGATCGGTCTTTTTCTGGACGCGAAGACCGCCATCGGCTTCGTGATCGGCGCCGTGCTCTCGGGCGCCTGCGGCTTCATCGGCATGAACGTCTCGGTGCGCGCCAACGTGCGCACGGCGCAGGCGGCCACGCAGGGCATCGGCCCGGCGCTGGACGTCGCCTTCCGTGGCGGTGCCATCACCGGCATGCTGGTGGTGGGCCTGGGCCTGCTGGGCGTGGCGGGTTTCTACTGGTTCCTGGTGGGTGGCAACGCGCCGGCGCAGGGGCTGGCGGCGATGCTCAATCCGCTGATCGGCTTTGCTTTCGGCTCGTCGCTCATCTCGATCTTCGCGCGGCTGGGCGGCGGCATTTTCACCAAGGGCGCCGACGTGGGAGCCGACCTGGTGGGCAAGGTGGAAGCCGGCATTCCGGAAGACGATCCGCGCAACCCCGCGGTGATCGCCGACAACGTGGGCGACAACGTCGGCGACTGCGCCGGCATGGCGGCAGACCTGTTCGAGACCTACGCCGTCACGCTCATCGCCACCATGGTGTTGGGCGCGCTGATGGTGACCAATGCGCCGGTGGCGGCCGTGCTGTACCCGCTGGCGCTGGGTGCGGTGTCCATCGTGGCGTCGATCATCGGCTGCTTCTTCGTGAAGGCCTCGCCGGGCATGAAGAACGTGATGCCGGCGCTCTACAAGGGGCTGGCGATCGCGGGCGTGCTCTCGCTGGTCGCGTTCTGGTTCGTGACCGCCTGGGTGGTGCCCGACAACGCGATCACCGCCAGCGGCACACAGGGACGCCTGTTCGGCGCCTGCTTCGTGGGCCTGGCGCTGACCGGCGCTCTGGTGTGGATCACCGAGTTCTACACCGGCACGCAGTACTCGCCAGTGCGGCACATCGCGCAGGCCTCGACCACGGGGCACGGCACGAACATCATCGCGGGCCTGGGCGTGTCGATGCGCTCCACCGCGTGGCCGGTGATCTTCGTGTGCGTGGCCATCGTCGCCGCCTACCAGCTCGCCGGGCTCTACGGCATCGCGGTAGCGGCCACGTCGATGCTCAGCATGGCGGGCATCGTGGTCGCGCTCGATGCCTACGGCCCCATCACCGACAACGCCGGCGGCATCGCCGAGATGGCCGAGATGCCGGCCAGCGTGCGCGACATCACCGATCCGCTGGACGCCGTGGGCAACACCACCAAGGCCGTGACCAAGGGCTATGCCATCGGCTCGGCGGGCCTGGCGTCGCTGGTGCTGTTTGCCGACTACACGCACAAGCTCGAAACCTATGGCCGCGCGATCAGCTTCGATCTGTCGGATCCGATGGTCATCATCGGCCTGTTCATCGGCGGGCTGATCCCCTATCTGTTCGGCGCGATGGCGATGGAGGCCGTGGGTCGCGCGGCGGGCGCCGTGGTGGTGGAAGTGCGCCGCCAGTTCAGTGAGATCAAGGGGATCATGGAAGGCACGGCCAAGCCCGAGTACGGCCGCGCAGTGGACATGCTCACGGGCGCCGCGATCAAGGAAATGATCGTGCCCTCGCTGCTGCCGGTGGTGGTGCCGATCCTGGTCGGCCTGGTGCTGGGGCCCAAGGCGCTGGGCGGCCTGCTGATGGGCACCATCGTGACCGGCCTCTTCGTCGCCATCAGCATGTGCACGGGCGGTGGCGCGTGGGACAACGCCAAGAAGTACATCGAGGACGGCCACCATGGCGGCAAGGGCAGCGAGGCGCACAAGGCCGCCGTCACGGGCGACACCGTGGGCGACCCGTACAAGGACACGGCGGGCCCGGCGGTCAATCCGCTGATCAAGATCATCAATATCGTGGCGCTGCTCATCGTGCCGCTGGTGGTGAAGATGCACGCCGGCTGATGCCGCGGCGGCGAGAATTTCGCCGCAAGATGTCGATTCCGGCCGGGCCGGATCGTCGTGAGGCGGGAGGGCAACCTCTTCGCCTCTTTTTCATCGCCGGGCCGCCCCAGGATGAAACGTCCCCCTCAGGCGGTACGGGAGCCATTCTTCATTTCACGAGCTCACCATGACCACTGGAACCGTCACCTTCCACCGCATCCTGCGCTGCCCCCCGGAGCGCGTGTTCAAGGCCTTCACCACGCCCGCCGCCATGTGCAAATGGCTTCCGCCGCACGGCTTCGCGGGCGAAGTGCATCACATGGACGCGCGTGCCGGCGGCAGCTGGCGCATGAGCTTCATCCACCTGGCGTCCGGCAAGGTGCATTCGTTCGGCGGTGGGTATCTGGTGTTCGAGCCGGGCCGGCGCCTGGCATACACCGCCCGTTTCGATGAGGCGATGGGGTTGCCCGGGGAAATGACCACTGCGGTCGACTTGGCCACCGTGAGCTGCGGCACCGAGATGCGCGTGCAGCAGTCGGGCATTCCGTCACAGATTCCCACCGAAATATGCTGCCTGGGCTGGCAGGAATCGCTCGCGCTGCTCACGCTGCTGGTCGAGGCCGACATCCCGGCCTGAGCCAGCGCGGCCGCCACGCTCGCCGGCTTGCGCCACAATCGCCGGATGCAGCTGAACTACATCGCCAATGCGTCCGTGCCTTCGGATTCGGGTCGCACGATTCCCGTGATCGACCCATCGGATGGCCAGCCGTTCGACGAGATCCAGCGCGGCAATGCGCAGGACATCGACCGGGCCGTCGCCGCCGCTCGCCAGTGCCTGGACACCGTCTGGAGCCGGCTGAGCGCTGCCGAGCGCGGGCGCCTGCTGATGCGCCTGTCGGCCAAGGTGGCCGACCACGTGGACGAACTCGCCGCCATCGAGCAGCGCGACTGTGGCAAGCCGGTGAAGCAGGCGCGCGCCGATGCGCTGGCGCTGGTGCGCTACTTCGAGTTCTACGCCGGCGCCTGCGACAAGCTGCACGGCGAGACCCTGCCTTACCAGGACGGCTACAGCGTGATGACGTGGCGCGAGCCGCACGGCGTCACAGGCCACGTCATCCCCTGGAACTACCCGATGCAGATCTTTGGCCGCAGCGTGGGCGGCGCGCTGGCCGCCGGCAACGTGTGCGTGGTCAAGCCGTCGGAAGACGCCTGCCTGTCGCTGCTGCGCGTGGCACAACTGGCGGCCGAGGCAGGCTTTCCGGCTGGCGCCATCAACATCGTCACCGGCTACGGCCACGAGGTGGGCGACGCGCTGGCACGCCATGAAGGCATCGACCACATCAGCTTCACCGGCAGCCCGTCGGTCGGCACCATCATCCAGCAGGTGGCGGCCGAGCGCCACTGTCCAGTCACGCTGGAGCTGGGCGGCAAGAGCCCGCAGATCGTCTTCGCCGATGCCGACCTCGATGCGGCCGTGCCGGTGATCATCAACGCCATCGTGCAGAACGGCGGACAGACCTGTTCGGCCGGCTCGCGCGTGCTGATCGAGCGCAGCATCTATGAGCCGCTGCTCGAGCGCCTGGCCGCCGCTTTCGAGAACCTGCGCGTGGGCCCTGCCGCCATGGACCTGGACGTGGGTCCGCTGATCCGCGCCAGCCAGCAGCAACGCGTGTGGGATTTCCTCTCCGACGCCCAGGTGGCCGGGATCCCCATGATGGCCCAGGGCCGCATCGTCGACGAAGCGCCAGAATCAGGTTACTACCAGGCCCCCACCCTGCTGCGGGACGTGCCCGTGGGGCACCGGCTGGCACAGGAAGAAGTCTTCGGCCCGGTTCTCTCGGCGATGGCATTCCAGAACGAAGACGAGGCGGTAGCCCTGGCCAACGCCACGCGTTTCGGGTTGGTGGCAGGAGTCTGGACGCGCGACGGATCGCGCCAGTTCCGCATCGCCAAGCGCGTCCACAGCGGCCAGGTGTTCATCAACAACTACGGCGCCGGCGGCGGTGTCGAGCTGCCCTTCGGTGGCGTGAAGAGCTCAGGCTACGGCCGTGAGAAGGGGTTCGAGGCGCTCTACGGCTTCACCACGCTCAAGACGGTGGCATTCCGGCACGGTTGAATCTGCGCCGGACGGGGTCGCGCAGGGAGCCTGCGTTACATATCCAACATTCGGCAACGTTTGAACACGAAAAGTCATAGGCGGGATCAAGGTTGGGCGACCCCGGCCGTTGATCTGTGAGACCGACGACATCCCCCTGCATCCGTATCCACGACGTCCAGCAGGCACAATCCGGCCATGGCTGAGCGCTTCATTCCCTTGGTCGACCTGCGCAGCAGCATCGTGCGCGCGGCACGACCCCGCCTTCCGGAACCGGGCTCGGCGTTGGTCGACATGCGGGGACGCCCGCTGCGCGATCTCCGCATCAGCGTGACGGACCGCTGCAATTTCCGTTGCAGTTACTGCATGCCCAAGGAAGTGTTCGACAAGGATTACCGCTACCTGCCGCATGCCTCGCTGCTGTCCTTCGAGGAAATCACCCGCCTGGCGCGGCAGTTCGTTGCGCTGGGTGTGCGCAAGATCCGCCTCACGGGCGGGGAGCCCCTGCTGCGCAAGAACATCGAGACGCTGATCGCCCAGCTGGCCGCCCTGCGCACACCCGAGGGTGAGCCGCTGGACCTCACGCTCACGACGAACGGCTCCCTGTTGCGCCGCAAGGCGCGGATGCTGCGCGATGCCGGGCTGCAGCGCGTCACCGTGAGCCTGGACGGACTGGACGATGCCGTATTCCGCCGCATGAACGATGTCGACTTTCCCGTGGCCGAGGTGCTCGATGGCATCGAGGCCGCGCGCGAGGCGGGCCTGGGCCCGATCAAGGTCAACATGGTGGTCAAGCGCGGCACCAACGAGCACCAGATCCTGCCGATGGCACGCCACTTCCGCGCCACGGGCGTGGTCTTGCGCTTCATCGAATACATGGACGTGGGCAGCACCAATGGCTGGCGCATGGACGAAGTGCTGCCATCCTCCGAAGTCGTCGCGCGCATAGGCGCCGAACTGCCGCTGGTGCCGCTGTCTTCCAGCGTGTCGGGCGAGACCGCCGAGCGCTGGGGCTACGCCGGCGCCACCGGCGTGCACGATCCCTCGCTGGGCGAGATTGGCGTGATCGGCAGCGTCACCCAGGCCTTCTGCGGCGACTGCAACCGCGCCCGTCTCTCGACCGAAGGCCAGCTCTACACCTGCCTTTTCGCCACGCGCGGCCACGACCTGCGCGCCGTGCTGCGCGATGGATCGGACGACAACGCTCTGGCCGGCGCCGTAGCCGCCGTCTGGCAGCAACGCACCGATCGCTATTCGGAGCTGCGCGCCGACCCCACGGCCGCGCCGATGCTGGCTGGCCTGGCCCGCGTCGAGATGAGCTACATCGGCGGCTGACCCGCGCATGGCGCAGCCTGCCCGTCCGATCGATACGGTCCCCGCACCCACGCGCGACACCGTCACCGGCCTGGTGCTCGCTGGCGGCCAGGGCAGCCGCATGGGCGGCGTCGACAAGGGCCTGGTGCCGTGGCACGGCCAGGCGCTCGCTCGCCGGGCGCTGGAGCGGCTGATGCCTCAGGTCGGCTCGCTGGCCATCAGCGCCAACCGGAACGTCCAGACATACGAGTCGTGGGGCGTGCCCGTCTGGAGCGACACACTGGCGGGCTTCGCCGGGCCCCTGGCTGGCTTGCTCACCGGTCTCACGCGCGCCACGACAAGTTGGGTGATCACCGTTCCGTGTGACAGCCCGCGCTTTCCGTCCGATCTGGTCGCGCGCCTGGCCCGCGCGGCGCTCGCGCGTGGCGCCCCGCTGGCGCTGGCCGCCAGCCGTGACGGCCAGGGTCGGCTGCAGCCCGAGCCCGCGTTCTGCCTTGCCCATGCTGGACTGAGACCAGGGCTGGAGCAATTCCTTCAAGCTGGCGGCCGCCGGGTTCGGCAATGGGCCGAGGCCGAGGGCGCCGTGCTCGTGGCCTTCGATCTTCCGCAGGACGACGCGCAAGGCTTTGTCAACGCGAATACCGCGGACGATCTGGCGGCGCTGACGCCGCCGCCCTGCTGAAGCTGCTCGCGCCAGAAAAAAAGCCGCAGCCCGGTTCCCACCGGGGCTGCGGCTTCGTCCGGCAGAAGGCCGTCAGTAACGACGCGCGAGCATCGGCAGCAACCAGCTGGCCGTGCGCATCAGCCGGCGCGGCCCGATGGCCAGCACCAGCGCCACGGCCGCCACCGCCACGGCCGGATGGCGCATGGCGACCTGCAGCGTCACGCTGCGGGGGAATGGGTCAGCCGGCGGCAACGTTTGAACGGGTCGGGCCACCGCAACGCGCGCGGCCGATTCCGCGACATCGGCGGCCGCGCTCGCAGCAGCACTGGCCGCGTTCGCGGCGTCGGCCGCAAGGCCCGCCTGCCAGCGCTCGCGCTGGCGCTTGACGCGGGCCACCACCACGGCCTTGTGCGCGTCGCGCACACCCATTGCCGTGGGCGGAAGGGAGGAAGACGGAGGCAAGCTGCTCACAGGCGCTCCTTCAGTTGAACCCAGTCGCGGGCAAGTTCCTGCCGCGTGAGCGAGAACGCCTCGCGGCCGTCGCGGCACGTGCGCACCAGTGTCGCCACCAGGCCCGCCCATACCAGCAACCACGCGAGCGCGACGCACCACGCGGCCTGTACACGGTAGCCGGATTCCCAGAAGTGCACCATGACCGCCATGGAGAACACGGTCAGGGTCACGATGGCCAGTGCAGACGCCAGTACGCCCAGCACCACCATGCGCGTCAGGCGCTCCTTCTCTTCCTGCCACTCGATGGAAATCAGCTCGGCCCGGTCTTCCGCCGCTACCGCGGCTTCGGCCGCGAGACGCCGGTAGCGCGCCAGGCGCGCATCGATGCCGAGGATCCTGAGCCAGTCCACAGCCACCCGATCAGCGGCGCGACATCAGGAAACCGATCAGCGCGCCCAGGCCCAGGGCCACACCGGCCACGCGCCACGGCTCTTCGTGGGCGTACTTGTCAGCGACCTCTGCAGCTTCCTTGGCGCGGCGCGCGGCTTCGCGGGCGCGCTCGGCCGCCTCGTGAGCCAGGCTGGAAGCGGTATCGCGGACGCTCTCGATGCCTTCCTCGACGCGTTCCCGGATGGCGCGCACTTCGGGCAGGGCGGAAATCTCTTCCTTGTCCAGCAGCGTGCGCAGATCGGCAAGCAGGTTTTCGAGTTCGGCCTGCGAGGCGGCTGCGAGGTTCTGGGTCTTGGAACGGGGCATGCTCTTTCTCCTGAAGTTGCAATGAAAACGTGCAAATCAGTTTACTTGGCGATGTAGTCCGTACTTGTAACGTGAAGCCGATCGGGCTCTTCTCTGACAGAGGCCGTCTTGGCCCCCGGCACGGTGGGACGGGCCAATAGGGAATACATGGTCGGCACCACGAATACGGTGAGTAGCGTGCCCAGCGACATGCCGCCCACGATCACCCAGCCGATCTGCTGGCGGCTTTCGGCCCCGGCCCCGGTGGCAATGGCCAGAGGCACGGCGCCCAGCACCATGGCGCCGGTGGTCATCATGATCGGGCGCAGCCGCTGCGACGCCGCCTGGACCAGCGCATCCACCATCTCCAGGCCGTGCTCGCGCAACTGGTTGGTGAACTCCACGATCAGGATGCCGTGCTTGGTGATCAGCCCCACCAGCGTGATGAGGCCGATCTGCGAGTACACGTTGAGCGATCCGCCCGACCACTTGAGCGCCAGCAACGCGCCCACCATCGACAGCGGCACGGCCAGCATGATCACCAGCGGATCGACGAAGCTTTCGAACTGAGCGGCCAGCACGAGGAAGATGAACACCAGCGCCAGCACGAACACCACCGCCAGCGCGCCCTGGGAGTTGCGGAACTCGCGCGAGGTGCCGTTGAGGTCCGTCGTGTAGCCGGGCTTGAGCACCTTGGCCGCGGCCTGGTTCATGTACGCCAGCGCCTCGCCCAGAGAGTAGTCGGGCGAAAGGTTGGCCGAAATGGTGGCCGAGCGCCGCTGGCCGAAGTGGTTCAGCTCGCGCGGGCTCACCGTCTCGCGCACCGTCACCAGCGACGACAGCGGGATCATGGTGTCGTTGCGTCCCCGCACGTAGATGCTGTCGATGTCTTCCGGCGTGGTGCGGCCCGAGGCCTGCGTCTGCACCACCACGTCGTATTGCTCCGCGTCGCGCTTGTAGCGCGTGACGTTGCGCCCGCCCAGCATGGTTTCCACGGCGCGCGCCACCACGTCCACCGACACTCCCAGATCGGCCGCGCGGGTGCGATCGACGTCCAGGCGCAGCTCGGGTTTGTTCAGGCGCAGGTCGACGTCGGGCTGGAGGATGCCGGGCTGCTTGGCCAGCTCTTCCATGAACGCGCGCACGACCTGGTTGAGGTTCTGGTAGGAGTCCGACGTCTGGATGACGAAGTTCACCGGCCGGTCGCGGAAGCCCTGCCCCAGCGACGGCGGCGTGATCGGAAAAGCCATCACGCCCGGCAGCGCGGCCAGCCTGGGGCCCAGTTCGCGCGCCATCTGCATGGTGCTGCGGCTGCGTTCGTCCCAATCCACAGTTCGGTAGGTCACGTTGCCCTGCGATACCGAGGGGTTGCCGACGTTGGCGAAGATCTTGTCGAACTCCGGATACTGCTCTCCGAGCTTCTCCATGGCTGCGGCATACCGGTCGGTGTACGCGAGCGTGGAACCATCCGGCGCCGTGAGCGTGGCCGAGATCACGCCCCGGTCTTCCATCGGCGAGAGTTCCTGCCGCATGCCCGGAAACACCAGCGCGATCACCAGGCCGATGAACAGCATCCCGCCCACAACGATCCAGCGCGCCTGCACGAAGAAGCGCTTGAGCGCCGTGGCCGCCCCGCCCCGCTGTGCCTGTTCGGGCGAAGGCTTCCAGCCGGTCGAAATGATCCAGCGCAGCACCTGGCCGTAGCCGTTCGACATGCGCGTGAGCAGCCGCTCCATGCCGCGGTCGAAACGCCCTGGGTTGGGGTTGTGCTTGAGCAGCAGCGAGCACATCATGGGCGTCAGCGTGAGCGCGACGAAGCCCGACACCACCACTGCCCCCGCCAGCGCCAGCGCGAACTCGACGAACAGCCGGCCGGTGCGTCCCGGCGTGAAGGCCAGCGGCGCATACACCGCCACCAGCGTCAGCGTCATGGTGATGACCGCAAAGCCGATCTCGCGCGCGCCCTTGATGGATGCCGAGAACGGATCGAGCCCTTCCTCGATGTGGCGGTAGATGTTCTCCAGCATCACGATGGCGTCGTCGACCACCAGGCCGATGGCCAGCACCAGGGCCAGCAGCGTGAGCGTGTTGATCGAGAAGCCCGCCAGCGCCATCAGCGCGAAGGTGCCGATCAGACTGACCGGAATCGTGACGATGGGAATGATGGACGCGCGCAGCGTGCGCAGGAACACGAAGATCACCAGTGCCACCAGGGCCACGGCCTCGGCGATGGTGCGGTAGACGTTCTTGATCGACCGGTCGATGAAGACTGAGTTGTCGTTGGCGATGGCGATCGACACGCCGGCCGGCAGGTCCTGCTCCAGCCGCGGAATCATCGCGCGCACGCCGGACGACAGGTCGAGCGGGTTGGCCGTGGCCTGGCGGATGACCCCGGCCGAGATGGCGGGGCGGCCGTTGAGCCGCACGGCGCTGCGCTCGTCGGCGGCGCCCTCTTCCACCCGCGCCACGTCGCGCAACTTCACGGGGAAACCGTTGACGCTGCGGATGATGATGTCGGCGAACTGGTCGGGCCGCACCAGATCGGTCTGCGAGGTAACGCTGAACTCGCGCTGCTGCGATTCGATGCGCCCACCGGGCACTTCGAGGTTGCTGCGGCGGATGGCGTCTTCCACGTCCTGGGTGGTGAGGCGGTAGGAGGCCAGCTTGGCTGGCTCCAGCCACACGCGCATGGCGTACTTGCGTTCGCCGAAGATGCGCACGTCGGCCACACCCGTCACCGTCTGCAGGCGCGGCTTGGCGATGCGGCTGACCACGTCGTTGATCTGCAGCGGCGTCAGGCTGTCACTGGAGAAAGTGAGAAACACCACGGGAAAGGCGTCGGCCTCCACCTTGGCGATCACCGGCTCGTCGATGGATTGCGGCAGCCGGTTGCGCACGCGGGCCGTGCGATCGCGCACCTCGGCAGCAGCGGCGTCGGCATCTTTCTCGAGCCGGAAGCGCACCGAGATCTGGCTCTGCTCGGCACGGCTGATGGAGGTGATGACGTCCACCGCATCGATGCCGGCGATGGAATCTTCCAGCACCTTGGATATCTGTGATTCGATCACCTCGGCCGAAGCGCCCGGGTACCGCACCGTCACGGTGACCACGGGCTCGTCGATCTTGGGATATTCGCGCACCGTGAGGCGGTCGAAGCTCACCAGGCCGACCAGCAGCACCAGCAGCGAAAGCACGGTGGCGAACACCGGCCGGCGGATCGATATTTCAGGCAACTGCATGGCGGGCGCCTTTCTGCGGTATTTCGCGGCGGGCGCGGTTCAGGCCGGGTTGCGTGGCGCAGCGCGCGTCACCGGCGCAGCAGCGGGCACGGCAGGTGCAGCAGCCGGGGTGCCACGCGCACCGCCGGCCACATCGATCTGGCACGGATTGCCGGGGCGGACCGCGGCGGGTGCTGCAGCAGGCGGACCTGTGCGCGCAGCCGGCGCGGCCGCGCCTGCCGGTGCCGGTGCCGCTCCCGCTCCTGCCGCCGCCACATTCACGACCCGCACGGCGGCGCCATCGCGCTGCAGGCGCTGCTGCCCCGCGGTGACCACCTGATCGCCCACGGCCAGTCCGTCGAGCACTTCGACACGACCGGGCTGTCGCACGCCCAGGCGCACCTCGACCCGGCGCGCGGTCGGTGGCGCGCCCTCTTCGCCCTGTACCACGCGGTAGACGAACTGGCGCGCACCCTGCGGCACCAGCGCTTCCTCGGGCACCACGAGCGCCTGCTCGCGCTCGCTGAACACGGTGTTCACGCGCGCGAACATGCCCGGCCGCAGCGCGAGTTCGCGGTTGTCGACGCAGCCGCGCACGGCCACCGAGCGGCCATTGGCGTCGATCAGCGGATCGATGGCGTGCACAACGGCGACGAAGCGACGGCCGGGCAAGGCATCCATCTCCAGCACGGCGCGCTGGCCGCGCTGGATCTTGTTCTGGAAGCGCTCGGGTAGGCGGAAGTCGACGTACACCGCGTCCAGGTCTTCCACGTTGACGATGTCGGTGCCGTCCTTGAGGTAGTCGCCCACGTTGACATTGCGGATGCCAGCCACACCGTCGAAGGGCGCCATGATGCGCAGCCGCTCCGCGGTGGCGCGCGCCAGCGCCAGCTTGGCCTGGGCGACCTGCAGGTTGGCGGCACTCTCGTCCACCGAGCGCTGGCTGATGAAGCCCTGCGCCACCAATTCGCGGTTGCGCTTGTCGTTGGCTTGCGCGATCGACAGTTCGGCCTGCGCCTGCTGCACCTGGGCCTGCGGCAACTGGTCGTCGAACTGCACCAGCAACTGGCCGCGGCGCACGCGCTCGCCGTCGCGGAAGTTGATCTGCGTGACGCGCCCGCTCACCTCGGGCCTCACCATCACACTGCGGCGCGACCTCAGGCTGCCCACGGCCTGGGCATCGTCGGCCAGACGGGCCACGGACACCCTGGCCGCCTCGACCGCGACCGGCCCACCGCCGGCACCCGGGGCACGGCCCGTGGGCGGCCCCGCATCGGGACGCCCCGTCGCTGCGACGGAGCCCGACGATGCGGGCGACGCAGGCTTGTTCTGGTACCACCAGGCCGCGCCGGAAGCCGCAGCAATGCCGGCCACGGCCACGGCCGTGTAGATAATTCTGGATGCCATGTCGGAATGCGCACGTTGCGCGCAGCAAAGAGGGGCAGACCGGCGGTCGCCGGCCCGTTCGACCTCAATGTATCAGGACGTGACATCGCCAGAAACAGCGCTTACCCCGCTGTTGGCCCGGCGCGACGCTGTTCAGCGCGCCTGCTCGACGCCGCGGTTGGCCAGCGCGTCGGCGCGCTCGTTGCCGGGATCGCCGTTGTGGCCACGCACCCAGCGCCAATCGATGCGATGGCCACCGCCGGCCACCAGCGCATCCAGTTCCTGCCACAGGTCGGCGTTCTTCACGGGCTGCCTGGCCGCCGTCTTCCAGCCCTTGGCTTTCCAGCCCGGCAGCCATTCGGTGATGCCCTTGAGGACGTACTGGCTGTCCAGGAACAAGGTGACCTCGCAGGGCCGCTTCAGCGCCTTCAGCGCCTCGATCACCGCCGTCATTTCCATGCGGTTGTTGGTGGTGCCCTTCTCGCCGCCGAAGAGTTCCTTCTCGGTGGTGCCCGACTGGAGCAGCACGCCCCAGCCGCCGGGGCCTGGGTTGCCCTTGCAGGCGCCGTCGGTGTAGATCACGATGTGGTTCAAGGCCGGTTGCCCTTTTCGTTGAGTTGAAGTTGTCGTCTGCGGATGGCTGCGGGCGGCAACCCAGGCCACCCACGGAAAGTCACTCGGCCGGCACCCGGCCGCGCCTGTTGCGCTGCGCCGCCGTGACGGGGGCGGGCGCCAGCTTGGGCGCTGTCTTCCATCCCGGATCCATCAGGCGCATGCCATGGACGCGCTTGGTCGCCACCACGCAATAGGCCGCGCCGAAGATGGGCCACCAGCGTTCGCCTGCACGGTCCATCCACTGCATTCGCCCCAGCCAGCCTTCGCTGGAGAACGCGGGCCGCCAGCAGCCGAAGCGGCCCGATTCGACCTCGAAGCCCAGGAGGCGCAGCCAGTCGCGCAGCCGCCAGTAGCCGATGAATTCGCCTTCCTGCGGCAGGAACAGCCGCTTCGTCCCCAGGCGGCGCCACAAGTGGGCCCGGCGTTGAGAGAGTCCCCAGAGGCTGGCAGGGTTGAATCCGGTGATGACCACGTGGCCCTCAGGCACC
Source organism: Burkholderiales bacterium (assembly GCA_017307855.1). Classification (GTDB taxonomy): domain Bacteria; phylum Pseudomonadota; class Gammaproteobacteria; order Burkholderiales; family Burkholderiaceae_C; genus JAGOCV01. The sequence continues at coordinate 324,431 of JAFKGD010000001.1, forward strand.
AGCACGCGTTGCACCTCGCGCAGCGCGGCGTGCGGCTCCAGGCTCAATTCCAGCGTGTGAGGCAGCACCACCAGGTCCAGGCTTGCCTCGGCGAACGGCAGCGCCTCGAAGGCCGTGGCGAATGCGGCTTTCGGCCCGGCCGCTCCGCCGGGCATCGGCGCGTCGCCCGTTCCCCGGGCCAGCCAGCGGTGCGGCATGCGGTTGGCGCGCAAAGCATCGAGCGCGGGCAGACCGAGCTGCAACGCGTGGTAACCGAACAAATCGGCCACGGCAGCATCCATGCACGACTGTTCCCAGTCGAGCAGGTAGCGACCCGGGGGGGTCTCGAGCCACGCGTCGAGGCCGGCGTGCGTCCCTATAATTTCGTGGCCCATGAAGTTGATCCCGCTGCCCGCGTTCTCCGACAACTACATCTGGTTGCTGCACGACGGCAGCCAGGCGCTCGTGGTCGACCCGGGCGAGGCTGCACCGGTTTTCGAAGCGCTGCAGCGCGAAGGGCTGCAACTGCGGTCGATTCTAGTCACCCACCACCACGCCGATCATGTGGGCGGCGTCGCCGAGTTGCGCGAAGCGACCGGCGCCGAAGTCTTCGGCCCCGCGGCCGAGGCCATGCCCGAGCCGATCGTGCGCGTGGCCGGCGGCGAAGTGGCGCGCGCGCTCGGGCTCGACTTCCAGGTGATCGACGTGCCCGGCCATACCGCCGGCCACATCGCCTACTACCACCCGGCCATCGACGGCGCACCGGTGCTGTTCTGCGGCGACACGCTGTTCTCGGGCGGGTGCGGGCGGCTGTTCGAAGGTACGCCGGCGCAGATGCTCGATTCGCTGGACCGCCTGGCCGCCCTGCCCGGCGACACGCGTGTGTGCTGTGCACACGAGTACACGCTGTCGAATCTCCGATTTGCGCGCGCCGTGGAACCCGGCAACACGGAATTGATCCACTACCTCGCGCATTGCGAGGCGCTGCGTGCCGACAATCGGCCCACGCTGCCCGCAAAGCTCGCGCAGGAGCGGGCGATCAACCCGTTCCTGCGCTCGCGCGAACCCGCCGTCGTCGCCGCCGCCCGTGCGCGCGACGCTGACCAGTCAACCAGCGAAGCCGGCGTGTTCGCCGTGCTGCGCCAATGGAAGAACGAATTCAGATGACCCTTGCCCCCCGCGCCGCGCTGGCCTCCCTGCTGCTATGGCTGGCAGGCTGCGCGACCACCGGTTCGCCGACGGCCGGAGACACCGCTCCCGCCGCCGCGGCCACCCCGCCCGTCACCTCCGCTGCCACGCCACGCCTGCCGGCCGTGTACCCAGCGGGCCCGCTGGCGCCGATCCAGGCATCCGAGGCCGCCTCGCGTGCAGTCATGCAGTTGCAGCCGCCGCCCGACCTCTGGGAACGCATCCGGCGGGGCTTCGCCATGAACAACCTCGAGGGCGACCTCGTGCGCACGCACGAGCAGTGGTACAGCAGCCGCCCCGACTACATCCAGCGCATGACCGAGCGCTCGAGCAAGTACCTGTTCCACATCGTCGAAGAACTCGAGCGCCGCAACATGCCCGCCGAGCTGGCCCTGCTGCCGTTCATCGAGAGCGCCTTCAACCCTCAGGCCGTCTCAAGCGCCAAGGCGGCCGGCATGTGGCAGTTCATGCCTGCCACGGGCACCTATTTCGACCTCAAGCAGAACGTCTTCCGCGACGACCGCCGCGACGTGCTGGCGTCCACGCGCGCCGCGCTGGATTACCTGCAGAAGCTCTACAACATGTTCGGCGAGTGGGACCTGGCCCTGGCCGCTTACAACTGGGGCGAAGGCAGCGTGTCGCGCGCCATCGCGCGCAACAAGAAACTGGGCCTGGGCACGAGCTACGTCGAGCTCAACATGCCGGCCGAAACGCGCAGCTACGTGCCCAAACTGCAGGCCGTCAAGAACATCGTGGCCGACCCGGCGCGTTTCGGCAACCAGTTGCCGGTGATCGAGAACCACCCGTACTTCCAGAGCGTGGAGATCACCCGCGACATCGACGTCGAACTGGCGGCGCGCCTGGCCGACGTGACCGTGGCCGACTTCCGCGCGCTCAACCCCTCTGCCCGCCAGCCCGTCATCCTGGCAGCCGGAACCCCGCAGATCCTGCTGCCCTGGGACAACGCCGAAGTCTTCAAGCGCAACGCCCTCGCCTACGCGGATGGCCAGTACGCCAGCTGGACCGCCTGGACTGTGCCCACCAACATGAGCGCGGCCGCCGCAGCGCAGCGCGTGGGCATGAGCGAGGCCGACCTGCGCAGCGCCAACAGCATCCCGCCGCGCATGTTGATCCGCGCAGGCTCCACGCTCATCGTGCCGCGCACGGCCAAGATGCAGCAGGACGTGGCGAGCCACATCGCCGACAACGCCCAGCTCAGCCTCACGCCCGAGAACATCACGCGCCGGACGCTGGTGAAGGCCGGCAAGAAGGACTCGGTGGCCACCATCGCGCGCCGGTACAAGCTCAGCGCCGCCAACGTGGCCGAGTGGAACGACGTCGGCCGCAACGCCGCGTTCAAGGCCGGCCAGCAGGTCGTCGTCTACCTGCCGGTGCGCGCTGCGGCGGCGTCGAAGTCCGCCGCCTCCAAATCGGCCAGCCGCTCCACGGCGGCCAAGAAGCAGCCGACGAAGTCGCAGCGCGGCGGCACGCCCTCGAAAAAGAAGCGTTGAACGGCAGCGACCCGCAGGTTGCGCGCCACGGTCGGGATCAGAGCCTTTCGGTCTCGCCCGCGCGTGACTGCCACTTCATGAGGCGCCGCTCGATGCGCCCGACGAGGCCATCGAGCAGCAACGCGAACGCCGTCAGCACGGCGATGCCAGCGAACACGGTGTTCACATCGAACGTGCCTTCGGCCTGCAGGATCAGGTAACCCACACCGCGCGCCGATCCCAGGTACTCGCCCACCACGGCACCCACGAAGGCCAGCCCCACCGAGGTGTGCAGGCTGGAGAACACCCAGCTGGTGGCACTGGGCAAGTACACCGTGCGCAGCAGTTGCCGCTGGGTTGCACCCAGCATGCGCGCATTGGCCAGCACCGTGGGGCTGACCTCGCGCACGCCCTGGTAGACGTTGAAGAACACGATGAAAAACACCAGCGTCACGGCCAGCGCCACCTTGCTCCAGATGCCCAGGCCAAACCACAGGGCGAAGATCGGCGCCAGGATTACGCGCGGCATGGCATTGGCCGCCTTTATGTACGGATCGAGGATCGCGCTGGCCAGCGGCGCCAGCGCCAGCCACAGGCCGAACGCCAGGCCCAGCACCGTGCCGATGCCGAAGGCCAGCACCGTCTCGAGCAGCGTCACGCCCAGGTGGCGGTAGATGTCGGCATTGCCCTTCAGGCCTTCGGGGAACAGCATGCTCTCGCCGAACCCCCACGGCATGAACCAGGACCACACGCGGCCTGCCACCTTGATCGGCTCGCCCATGAAGAAGGCCACGGTGTCGTTGCGCGACGCGATATGCCACGCCACCAGCACCGCCAGCAGCAACCCCACCTGTGCGGTGCGCAGCATCCAGCCCGAGGGCTCGCCGTGGGCATTGCGCATCGTCAGGCGGCCTTCCCCAGTTGCTGGGTGTAGCCCTTGAGCACCTCGTCGCGCAGTACGGACCAGATCTGCGCGTGCAATTCGATGAAGCGTGCATCGACGCGAACCTCCGCCACATCGCGCGGGCGCGGCAGGTCGACAACGAACTCTCCGATCGGCCGCGTGGCCGGGCCGGCCGAAAGCACCACGACGCGATCGCTCATGGCGATGGCTTCATCGAGATCGTGCGTGATGAACAGCACCGCTTTCTTCTTCGCCGCCCACAGATCGAGCACCTCGTTTTCCATGAGCTGCCGTGTCTGAACGTCGAGCGCCGAAAACGGCTCGTCCATGAGAATGATGTCGGGATCCAGCGCCAGTGTCTGCGCCAGCGCCGTGCGCTTGCGCATGCCGCCGGACAGCTGGTGCGGATAGCGGTCTTCGAAGCCGTTGAGGCCCACGCGGCCCAGCCAGTCCTGCGCCTGGACGCGCGCCTCGCCGTCGGGCACACCGCGGTACTGCAGGCCCGCCATCACGTTGGCGATGGCATTGCGCCACGGCATGAGCGCATCGGCCTGGAACATGTAGCCGGCGCGCCGGTTGATGCCCGACAGCGGCTGGCCGAACACCCTCACCTCGCCGGCCGACGGTTGCAGCAGGCCTGCGCCCACGTTGAGCAGCGTGGACTTGCCGCAGCCGGTGGGGCCGACCACCGAGACGAATTCGCCCGCGCGTACCCGCAGCGTGGTGTCGGCCACCGCGGTGTACCGCTGGCCAGGGTTCTCGCGATCGCGGAACGTGCAGCGGACGTCGATCAGCTCGAGCGCGTAACCGGACATCGGTGCGGTCTGCCGTGTGCCGATCAGGCCTTGTACTTGTCCTTGGCGCGGCGCGCGAACTCGTTGGTGTAGGCACGCGCGAGATCGATCTTGTCGGCCTTCACCGAGGGGTCGAAGCTCGCGAGCACCTTGACCGCAGTCTTCGCGCCGTCATCCGGGATGAGTCCGTCGAGCGCGAACGACTCGCGCACCTTGCCGAAGGCGGCCAGGTACAGCGCACGGTCGCCAAGCAGGTACGTCTCTGGCACGGTCTTGATGATGTCGGACGGCCCGGCCGTCTGCAGCCACTTGAGGGCATGCACGATGGCATTGGCCAGCGCCTGGCAGGTGCCAGGATTGCGCTGCACGAATTCCTGCGGCGCATAGAGACAGGCGGCCGGCATCGGCCCCCCGAAGACGTCCTGTGTGCCCTTGAGCGTGCGTGTGTCGCTGACGATGCGCACGTCGCCCTTCTGCTCCAGCATGGTCATCACCGGGTCGATGTTGCTGATCGCGTCGATCTGGCCCGACCGCAATGCAGCGAGCGCGCCGGCCGAGGTACCCACGCCGATGAAGCTCACGTCGGACGGCTTCAGGCCCACGCGCGAGAGCAGCAGGTTGGCCATCATGTTGGTGGACGAGCCCGGTGCCGACACGCCGATCTTCCTGCCCTTGAGGTCGGCCAGGCCCTTGTAGTCGGGCATGGCCTTGACCGACACGCCCATGGCGATCTGCGGCGCACGGCCCTGCAGCACGAAAGCCTGGAAATACTGGTTCTTCGACTGCAGGTTGACTGTGTGCTCGAAGGCGCCCGAACACACGTCGGCCGAGCCGCCCACCACGGCCTGCAACGCGCGCGCGCCACCGGCGAAGTCGGAAATCTCGACATCGAGGCCTTCGGCCTTGAAGTAGCCCAACTGCTCGGCGAGCGTGAGAGGCAGGTAATAGAAGCCCGCCTTGCCGCCCACGGCGAGGGAGACCTTGCTCTTCTCGGGCTTGGGTTGGGCCCGCAGCAGCGAAGGCGCGGCCAGCACGGCCGGTATCGCCAGGCCCGCCTGCGCGAATGCGCGGCGCGTGATTCGGATGTTGTCGTGCATGTCGCGTCCCTTGTCTGCTTGTTCTGGCGCAAGCTTAGGAGCGGCCCGACGGTGCGCCTATCGGGAACATCCCGCGGTGGCCCGCGGCCAGCGCGCGCCGGCCTCGCGCGCCGCGAAGGCTCAGCGCCAGCCGATGAAGAGGATCGCGATGTTGACGAGCAGGCCCAGCGCCCACACCGCGCTGCGCGCCGTGCCCGCTCCGCCCACATAGAGCGCGATGTAGACCAGCCGCAGCACCACGTAGGCAAACGCCAGGAGATCGAGCAGCGACTGCCGCGCGCCCAGTTGATGGGCAATGATCACCGCCGCCATGAAGAACGGCAGGCCCTCGAAGCTGTTGGCCTGCGCCGCGTTGGCTCGTGCCCGCCAGCCCTCCTGCCGCGCCAGCCAGGCGCGCGGATCGACGTTGTCGAAGCCGCCGTCACGGCTCGACACCTTCATGCGTCCGGCCTTGGCCAGCCAGGCGCAGCCCATGGGCAGCAGGGCCGCCACCAGCAGGCACCAGTAGGCGAAAGTGAAGTGCGGAGTGTTCATGCGGGGCTCCGCCGGGTCGTGCCCGGCAACGGGTTCAGCGCCGGTCCACCAGCGCGTGCGCGATGGTGCCGAGATCGACGTATTCCAGTTCGCTGCCGGCAGGCACGCCGCGTGCCAGGCGCGTGACTTCGAGGCCGCGCGACTTCAGGCCTTCCCCGATCACGTGGGCGGTGGCCTCACCCTCGGCCGTGAAATTGGTGGCCAGAATCACTTCGCGCACCACGCCGTCGGTGGCCCGGTCGAACAGTTTCTTCAAACCGATCTCATGCGGTCCGATGCCGTCCAGCGGACTGAGCCGCCCCATCAGCACGAAGTACAGGCCACGATAGGCCGCCGTGCGTTCCACGGCCGACTGGTCGGCCGGCGTCTCCACCACGCAGAGCTTGCCGGCGTCGCGTGACGGATCGAGGCAGGTGTCGCACACCTGGTGCTCGGTGAAGGTATGACAGCGCTCGCAGTGGCGGATACCGTCGGCGGCGCTGGCCAGCGTGCGCGAGAGCACGCGCGCGCCCTCGCGGTCGTGCTGCATCAGGTGGAACGCCATGCGCTGCGCTGATTTGACGCCCACGCCCGGCAGGCGCCGAAGCGCCTCGATCAGCGCGGCGAGCGACGCGTTGTCAGCCATGAACCCATCCTGATCCGCGAGAAGTCAGGGCCGCACGGCCGCCCGAAGGCCCTGACGCGCCCCATCGGGGGGCAGCGATACGCGAAGCGATGAGCGTGGGGGCCCACATGTTCAGAAGGGGAATTTCATGCCGCCGGGCAGGCCCGGCATGCCGGCGGTGATCTTGCCCATCTTCTCCTGCGAGGTTTCCTCGGCGCGGCGCACGGCGGCATTGAAGGCGGCGGCCACCAAGTCCTCGAGCATGTCCTTGTCGTCGGCCAGCAGGCTGGGGTCGATGGTGACGCGGCGCACGTCGTGCTTGCACGTCATGACCACCTTCACGAGGCCGGCACCGGATTCGCCTTCGACCTCGATGTTGCCGAGCTCTTCCTGCGCTTTCTTCATGTTGTCCTGCATGGCCTGCGCCTGCTTCATGAGTCCGGCGAGTTGTCCTTTGTTGAACATGGGGTTTCCTTTTTCCTGGAGGTTCGGGTGTTCGGGATACCGGTCGGTCAGTGACCGGCTCGGGGCGCGGGCTTGATGCTGCCAGGCACGATCCGTGCGCCGTAGTCTCGCATCATCGCCTGCACGAAGGGATCGCCGAGGATGATGTCCTCGGCCTGCCGCTGGCGTTCGGCCGCGGCCTCGGCGTTGCGGCGCGCGGGGCTGTCGGACACACGACCGATCTCCACCGCCAGTCGCACGGCATGGCCGGCGCCCGCCAGCGCGGACTGCAGCCGGTCGCGGCTGTTGCCCTGGTTGAGCGATTCGCGCTCCACGCGCAGCAGCCACTGGTCGGTGTCCCGCGCCACCAGCTGGGATTGCAGGGCCAGCTCGCGCACCAGCGCCGTGACGGCCTCCGCCTGCACCAGTTGGCGCACCACCCCGTGCCAGAAATCGCCCTCTTCCGTACGCTCCACGCGCACGGCCGCCGTGGCGGCGGCAACCACGTCCTGGCGCGGCTCGGCCTGCTGGCGCACGGGCACGGGCATCACTGGGGCGGCAACCGGTGCCTCGGCGCGTGCCGGCACGGCGTCGGGCCGCGGCCGGTCGACCACGGGCAGCACGCGCCCGGGCGGCGCGGAGACGGGGCCGGTGCGCAGCACGACGGGCGGCCGCGTGGGTGCGGCCAGGGGCGGATCGTCGCCCTCTTGCGCCATTGCATCGGCCATCGCTTCGGCCATGGCGTCTGCGGCCGACAGATGCGGGCGGGCTGGCGCGACACGGGGAGCCGCTGCAGGAAGGGGGGCGGCGGCAAGCGTCTCGGCCCGGCGCGGCTCGGCCACCGGGGCCGGATGCGATGCAACCGGTGCCTCGGCGCGCAACACGACGGCCACCGGCGCCGCCGCAGGCGCGGGCGCAGGCCGCGAGGGGGCTGCAAGGCGCGCCTCAGCCGTGTTCAGAGTTTTTTTTTCAGCCTGGCCGGCGGCGGCGTCACGCGGCTTGAAGGCCAGCAGCCGCAGCAACACCATGGTCAGAGCCGCGTATTCATCGGGCGCGAGGCCGAGTTCGGCGCGGCCGTGCAGGCACAGGCTGTACAGCAGTTGCGTCTCGTCAGGCGGCATCACGCCGGCCAGACGCGCCATCTCCGCGCTCTCCGGATCGTCGTCGGGCGCATCGGCCTGCGGCACGGCCTGCAGCACAGCCATGCGCTGCAGCACCATGCTCATGTCCTCTAGCGTGGAGCCGGCCGACAGGCCGTTGAGCCGAAGCGTCTCCGACGCCTCGACCACCGCGCGACCATCGCCGCGGGCCAGCGCATCGATGATGCGCAGCACGTGGCCACGGTCGGCGCTGCCGAGCATCTGGCGCACACCGGCCTCATCGAGCTTGCCGGATCCGAAGGCGATCGCCTGGTCGGTGAGTGAGAGCGCATCGCGCATGGATCCACGCGCGGCACGGGACAGCAGGCGCAACGCGCCCGGCTCGGCCGGCACGCCTTCGACATCGAGCACGCGCGTGAGGTGCTCGTGCACCGTCTCGGGCGCCATCGGCCGCAGGTTGAACTGAAGGCAGCGCGAGAGCACCGTGACCGGCACCTTCTGCGGATCGGTGGTGGCCAGCACGAACTTGAGGTATTCGGGCGGCTCCTCCAGCGTCTTGAGCATCGCGTTGAACGCGGTGTTCGTGAGCATGTGCACTTCATCGATCATGAAGACCTTGAAGCGGCCCTGCACCGGCTTGTAGACGGCCTGCTCCAGCAGGCCCTGCACCTCGTCGACGCCACGGTTGGAGGCGGCGTCGAGCTCGGTGTAGTCGACGAAACGGCCGGCATCGATGTCGGTGCAGGCCTGGCACACGCCGCAGGGCGTGGCCGTGATGCCGCCCTGGCCGTCGGGGCCCTGGCAGTTGAGCGACTTGGCCAGCACGCGCGACACCGTGGTCTTGCCCACGCCGCGCGTGCCGGTGAACAGATAGGCGTGGTGCAGGCGCTGCTGCGTGAGCGCGTTGGAGAGGGCCTGCACGACGTGCTCCTGGCCCACCATCTCCGAGAAGGTCTTCGGACGGTATTTGCGGGCGAGCACCAGATAGGACATCCGCCCGATTCTACGGGGCCGCCCCGGTCCGGCCCCGCGGCGGCCATCCCCGATAATCGCGCCCATGACTTCTGCCTCCACCGGCCACGGCACGCCCGCAGCCACCGACACGCTGAGCTACGACCAGGCCGGCGTCAACTACGACCTGATCGATCCCCTCAAGGTGAGCGCACAGCGCGCCGCCGCCGCCACCGCCTCGCATCTGCTGGGCCATGGCTTCACCGAGATCGCCGCTTCGCGTGGTGAATCGGCCTATGTGGTCGACGTGGGCCCGTTCTACCTGGCCAGCATCGTCGAATGCCTGGGCAGCAAGGCCCTGGTGGCCGACGAAATGGGCGCGCTCACCGGCCGCAGCTACTACGACGGCATTGCGCAGGACACCATCGCCATGGCCGTCAACGACCTGATCACCGTCGGCGCCACGCCCCTGGTGGTGCAGGCCTACTGGGCAGCTGGCGGCTCCGACTGGTTCGGCGACGCCCGGCGCGCCCAAGCCCTGGTGGCCGGCTGGAAGAAGGCCTGCGACACCTGCGGTGTGGCCTGGGGTGGCGGCGAGACGCCCGCCCTGGCCGGCATTGTCGAAGCAGGCCGCATCGACCTGGCGGCCTCGTGCACCGGCCTCATCAATCCCAAACAGCGCCTTTCGGTCGGCGACAAGCTGGGCGCGGGCGACACCATCGTGCTGCTGGCCTCCAGCGGCATCCATGCCAACGGCCTCTCGCTCGCGCGCAAGCTGGTCGAGCGCCTGCCCGGCGGCTACCTGACCGAGATCGAACCCGGCCTAACCTACGGCGACGCCCTGCTCGCCCCCACGGTGCTGTATTCGCCAGTGACCGAGGCGCTCTACAAGGCCGGCATCACGCCGCACTACTGCGCCAACATCACGGGCCACGGCTGGCGCAAGCTGCTGCGCCATCCGGGCGAGTTCACGTATCGCATCAACAAGGTGCCGCCCGTCACGCCGGTGCTGCGCTTCATCCAGCAGCACGCGAAACAGGATGACCGCGAGGCCTACAGCACGCTCAACATGGGTGCAGGCTTCGCGCTCTTCGTGCCGGCAGCCGACGCACGGCGCACGGTGGAAGTAGCCCAAGCCTGCGGCGTCGATGCCATCGTGGCGGGCCAGGTCGAGGCGGGTCCGAAGCAACTGGTGATCGAGCCTATCGGCGTCACTTTCGGCAACGACGACCTGCAGTTGCGCTGAGTTGAAGCCTTGCGGCGCGGCAGGGCATGCCGCGTCGCCTACAATCGCGGGTGACGGGCCTCCCCGCATGGTGAAGCAGCCAACCGGGTCAGGTGGGGAACCAAGCAGCCCTAACTGTGTAGTCAGTGCCGGGGTCGGGCTCGTCACCTTCTTTTTTCATTCGCACGGCTGGAACCGCACGCATGCGGCCACCGCCCGGATCGTCACCAGCGTGTTTTCCCCCTCGATGCGCTCCGCACGGAACTTCACGTTCGCGCCGGCTTCCAGCCCCGCCAGCATGTCCCTGTCCCGCACCCTGAAACGGTACGTGGTGAATGGCAGCTTTGCACCGGGCATGATCTTCAGGTACGCATAGAGCCCGCCGCCCTCGTCCGCGACGGACCGTAGTTCCGCGCGGGTCTCGGCCGGCGGCGGATTGGGCGTGTCCGCCACGGTCGCGGTCGTGTCGGCGGCCCGGCCTCCAGCATGCTCGCGCGTGGCGCCGACGACCTGTTCGAGCAGCGACCGCTGGATGCGGCCGATGCCGCCGTCGTCGTACTCGCCCGCCGTAGCCACCACCACCAGGTCCAGCGCGGGCCCCAGGAACACGCGCTGCCCGCCATTGCCCAAGGCACCTTGCCAGAGGACCGGGCGGCCCTCGACCTGAATGCGCCCCATCCACCACTGGTAGCCATAGCCGCCCGTCATGCACGGCGTCATGGCGGCACCCACCCAGGCCTGCGGCACGATCTGCCGGCCCTGCCAACGCCCGCCATCCAGCACCAGCCGGCCGAGGCGGGCCATGTCGCGGGGCCGCAGGCGCAGCCCGCTGTCGCCGCGCGTGCGCCGGCGCAGGTCACGGCCCCATTCCCAGGACACGATGCCCAGGGGACCGAACAGCTTCTGCCGCGCGTAGTCCTGCAGGTCCTGCCCCGTGCGTGCCTCCAGCAGCAGCGCGAGCACGGCCGTCAGGCCGCCGTTGTAGTTGAAGCGCTCTCCGGGTGTTGCCTGCAGGCTGCGGCCGAGCACGTGGCGCGCGACGTCGCTGCTCCACAGCAGGCCGCTCGCATCGTTGCCACGACGGGCATAGCCGCCGCTTTCGTCCCACGCCAGCCCGCTGCGCATGCACAGCAGGTCGCGCACGGTGATCTTCTCGCGCCCCTCGCGGCGCAGGTCCGCCAGTGCGGGCAACAGGTCGAGAACCGGCGTGTCAACGGGCGGCACGACGCCTTCGGCTTCGGCGATGCCCCACAGTAGAGCCACGACCGACTTGGTGACCGAGCGCACGTCGTGCAGCGTCGAAGCATCGAACGCCACGCGGCTCGCAAAGAGGGAATACGTCGACCGGTCACCGCCTGCGCGGTAAGCCTCGGCGACGAGTTCTCCGCCACGCTCCACGAGGAGGGAATGCAGGTTGCGCGGGCTGTCAGCGAACGCCTGCAGCGCATCGCACAGGGCCTGCGGCGCAAAGCCGGCCTGCGTCGGATCGGGCTGGATGCGCCAGCCGTCGTCAGCACGGGCCGGGGCCTCGCACGGCCCCGCTGCGGCCGCGGGCACGGCGACGCCTATCGAGAGGCAGGCAAGGAACGCGGCCAGCACGAGGCGCATGAAGACTCCTGAATCCGCAGCGCTGCGACGATAAACCGGAACTGCCACGCACGGCATACCGATTGCCCCTAGCCCGGGCACGGTCCCGATGCGCATCGGCTGCGGCGTCGTGATAATCCCCCCAAACTCCTTGGGGCACCGCGCGTGCAAACCGTTCTTCCCGGCTATTCGTTCGTGCTGGTGACCATCTCGCTGGTGGTGGCCGCCATCGGCTCGTTCATCGCCTTCCACACCCTGCGCACGGCAGCGCTGGCCGGTGCCGGCACACCGTGGAAGAGCGTCGCGCTGGCGGCGGTCGCCATGGGCGGCATCGGCATCTGGTCGATGCATTTCGTGGGCATGCTGGCGCTGTCGCTGCCGGTGCCACACGGCTATTCGTTGTGGGAGACGCTCACCTCGCTGGCCCTGGCCATTGCGGCAACGGCGGCGGCGTTCGCGCTGCTGGCGGCGCGGCCGCATGATCCGTTGCGGTTGCTGCTTTCCTCGGTATTGCTCGGCCTGGGCGTGTGTGCCATGCACTACCTGGGCATGCTGGGGATGCGCTTCGACGGGTACATCGTCTGGTCGTGGCCGATCGTGCTGGCCTCGCTGGTTCTCAGCGTGGCGGGCGCCGGCGGCGCGCTCTGGCTGGTGTTCGCGGCCCATTCACCCAGGGCATTGCGCGCCGCGCCGCTGGTGATGGCGGCCGCCGTGTCGGGAATGCACTATGTGGCGATGACGGCTGCCGGCTTCGTCTGCTCCACGGCATCGCGCAGCATCCCGGGACAAGGCGTGGTCGCCTCGACCGAACTCACCAATGTGCTCATGATTTCCCTGGTGGGCATGATGGCCGTGCTGGCACTCGACCAATGGTTGTGGGCCGATCCGCACATGAGCCGCCGCCGAAACGGCGAGCGACATCGGGACAGCGCCCGCAAATCCTAGGCGCTCCCTGCCGGCACGGTGCGGCTTTCAGCGGGCAGCTCGCCGGCTGCCGTTCCCAGCGTGAAGAAGAACGTGGTGCCCACACCCACCTGCGAGTGGGCCCAGACGCGTCCACCGTGCAGCGACACGATCCGGCGCACGGTCGCCAGTCCGATTCCAGTGCCGGGGAACTCCTCCGCCGCGTGCAGACGCTGGAAGGTGCCGAAAAGCTTGTCGGCATACGCCATGTCGAAGCCGGCGCCGTTGTCGCGCACGAAGAAGGCCGGAGAGCCGCCGTCGGCCGGGGCGTCCTGTCCGAAATCGATCTCGGCTGCGGGTTGCCGGCCGGTGAACTTCCACGCGTTGCCCAGCAGGTTCTCCAGCAGCGCCCGCAGCAGGCGGGCATCCCCCAGCACCATCAGGCCGTCCTGCACCCCGATGCGCACCTGCCGGCCCGGCTCGGCTTCGGCATGCCCGGCAAGGATCTCGCGTGCCACGGCGCTCAGGTCCACCGGCGCCCTGCGCACAGCGGCGCGCGAGAGCTGCGCGAGCGACAGCAGCGCCTCGATGAGGTCACTCATGCGCGTGACGTTGGCGCGGATACGCGCGAGGCTGTGAATGGCCTGGGCCGGAGCATTGGCGCCCAGCGTCTTCTGCAGGATGTGGCTGAACCCGTTGATGGCGTTGAGCGGACCGCGCAGGTCGTGGGAGACGGTGTACGAATAGGCTTCCATCTCCTGGTTGGCCTCCTGCAGCTGCCGGGTGCGTTCGCGCACCCGCTCTTCGAGGCGCGCATTGAGCTGGCGCACTTCCTCCTCGGCGCGCTGGCGGTCACGCACCTCGCGCTGCAGGCCCGCATTGGCCACGCGCTGGCGGTCGAGCGCGGCTTCGAGCCTGCGCAGCACCAGCGCAATGGCGGTGGTGATGATGGAATTCACGAACAGGAAATTGAGCGTGATGATGAACCACCGGAACAGCGGCACCGGCTCGACGCCCGGCAGGTGCTGCGGACTGAGGCCCGCCAGGTAGCCGACGGCCATCAGCGTGACGCCGTTCATGGCGAGGGTGAGTACGGCGCCGCGCAGTCCAAGCAGCACCGAGGCCATGACGGGGAACGCAGCCAGGTAGATCAGGCTGACCACGCCCACGTTGGCGAGGAACCAGGTGCCGATGGCATAGATCAGCAGCAGGAAGCCCCAGGCCCGCACCGCGTACGGCCATGTGCGCATGCGCCACAGCACGAGCAGCCAACCGAGGGCTGAGAGATCGACCACGATGACGGAAGGCACACCCGTTCGCAGGGCGGACCAGAGACTGGGCAGGGCCACCACCGCGCCGCACAGCAGCGCGTAACGCAAGATGGAGACGAGGAATTGCTCGCGCCACTGCGCCATTGCGTCGCCGTCGGTGTCCGCTGCCAAGGCTCGCCCCCCGTCTTCGATGTCATCGCAGTTGTAACCCATCCGCCCGATTTGCCCAAGCCGGGTCATCCCGTCGGCGACGGCCGGACAGCGTCGCTTGCGGGTTGGGCGTGCCCTGCGGGAGGGGTGGGGTCGGACGGATGCAGACGGGCCAGCGGCCCCTCAAGACCCGCTGGCAGCGGCGACAGACAAAGGCGTCAGCCCCAGACCACCGAGCGCATCGAGATCGAAGCCGCCTGGAAATTGCCATTGAAGAAGCGCACCGGCTCCCTGCCATCGGCAGCACCGGCCGCATGCAGCAGCGGCAGGTAATGGTCGTGCGTGGGATGCGCCAGGCGCGCCAGCTCGCCGGATTTCTGGAAGCCGTCCAGCGCATCGAGGTTGCCGCTCTGCAACTGGCCGGCGACCAGGCGGTCGAACTCGATCGCCCAGTCGTAAGCCTGGTTGCTCGCGGCCTGCCGCTGTGTGGCGCGCAGGTTGTGCACGATGTTGCCGCTGCCCACGATGAGGACGCCGCGCTCGCGCAGCGCTCGCAACTGGCGGCCCAGCGCGTAGTGCTCGGCCGGCGGGCGGTGGTAGTCCATCGACAGCTGGATGACCGGGATGTCGGCCTTGGGGAACATGGGCTTGAGGACCGACCACGTGCCGTGATCGAAGCCCCATTCGTGCATGTCCAGGCCCACGGGCTGGTTGGCGTCGGGCGAGCGCAGGTCGCGGCCGATTTCGGCGGCGGCGACAGGCGCGCCAGGCGCCGGGTATTGCTGGTCGAACAGCTCCTGCGGGAAGCCGCCGAAGTCGTGGATGGTGGGCGGCTTGTCCATGCCGGTGAGGTACCAGCCGCGCGTGATCCAGTGCGCCGAAATGCACAGGATGAGCTGGGGCCTGGGGTATTTGGCACCGAACTCCGCGCCCAGCGCCTGCCAGCTGCGCCGGTATTCGTTGTCGCCGATGGCGTTCATGGGACTGCCATGCCCGACGAACAGCACGGGCAGGCGCGGGCTCTTCTTCAACGATTTCAGCCGCTCGAAGGCTGCGGCGCTGGCGGGCTGGGTGGTCATCAGGGGCAGCACGGCGCTCGCGGCGCCGGCCATCATGGTTCTGCGTTGCATGGTACGCGAGGGTTGTCGGACTACGCCTACATGGAGAGTGCCTCCGGTTACAAGTTCCCGGCCAAGCCTGTCTAAAAGGTGACAGATCGGCCATGCCCATGCGTACTTCCACCCTCGCAAGGGTCATGCACCGCTGCTATATTGCACTGCAACATAACTCGCAGAATCCGATGCTCTACCAGATCTACGAGGCGCAGCGCGCCCTCATGGAGCCCTTCGCCGACTTCGCGCAGGCGGCTTCCAAGCTCTACAGCAACGCGGCCTCGCCGCTGGGCCAGAACCCGTTGGCGCAACGAGTCTCGGCCGGCTTCGACCTGCTCTACCGGCTGGGCAAGGATTACGAGAAGCCCGTCTTCGGCCTGCAGACGGTGGACGTCGAGGGCAAAGAGGTCGCCATCCACGAGCGCGTCGAACTGGACAAGCCGTTCTGCGAACTGCGCCGCTTCAAGCGTTTCACCGACGACCGCGAGACGCTGGCGCGTATCAAGGGCCAGCCGGCCGTGCTGATCGTCGCGCCGTTGTCGGGCCATTACGCGACGCTGCTGCGCGATACCGTCAAGACGATGCTGCGCGGCCACAAGGTCTACATCACCGACTGGAAGAACGCGCGCACCGTGCCGCTGTCCGAAGGCGAGTTCCACCTCGACGACTACGTCAACTACGTGCAGGAATTCATCCGCCACGTGCAGAAGCTCTACGGTAACTGCCACGTGATGAGCGTGTGCCAGCCCACGGTGCCGGTGCTGGCGGCCGTGTCGCTGATGGCCAGCCGGGGCGAGAAGACGCCGCTGTCGATGGTGATGATGGGCGGCCCGATCGACGCCCGCAAGTCGCCCACGGCCGTCAACAACCTGGCCATGAACAAGAGCTTCGAGTGGTTCGAGAACAACGTGATCTACCGCGTGCCCGAGAACTTCCCGGGCGCCGGCCGCCGCGTCTACCCCGGCTTCCTGCAGCACACGGGTTTCGTGGCGATGAACCCCGACCGCCACGCCAAGAGCCATTACGAATATTTCGAGGACCTGATCAAGGGCGATGACGCCAGCGCCGAGGCGCACCGCAAGTTCTACGACGAGTACAACGCCGTCCTCGACATGGATGCCGACTACTACCTGGAAACCATCGACACGGTGTTCCAGCAGTTCAAGCTGGTGCAAGGCACGTGGGACGTGAAGAACCCTCAGGGCCAGCTCGAACGCGTGCGTCCCCAGGACATCCGCACCACCGCGCTGCTCACCGTCGAAGGCGAACTCGACGACATCTCGGGCTCGGGCCAGACCGAGGCCGCGCATGGCCTGTGCTCGGGCATCCCGGCTGCTGCGCAGAAGCACCTGGAGGCCAAGGGCGCGGGCCACTATGGCATTTTCAGCGGCCGGCGCTGGCGCGAAATCGTCTATCCGGTGGTGCGCGACTTCCTGCTCGAACACAACCGCCCGATGACGGCGGCCACGGCGCGCCCCCAGGCGGCAGCATCCTCCAGGCGGTCCACGGTTGCGGCAAAGACGCCCGCACGGACGGTAGCTGCCAAGACTGCGTCGGTGAAGCCCGCGACGGCGAAGACGGTATCGGCGAAAACCGCACCGGCGCGACGAGCACCCGCCCGCAAGCGCCGCGCCGTGGCCTGACCTGCTCCGCCGTGCCGGTCCCGGTACGGCGACAATCGGGCCCCATGTCCGCCCTTGCCGAACGCCTGCTCGATGCCCTGCCCCAGACGCAGTGCACCCGCTGCGGCTACCCCGACTGCGCCGGCTACGCCCAGGCGCTCGCCGATGGCAAAGCCGCGCTGAACCAGTGCCCGCCCGGCGGTGCGGAGGGCGTGGCGCGGCTCGCAGCCATCCTCGGCCAGCCCGTGCGGCCCCTGAGCGCGGAGCACGGCGTCGAAGGTCCGCGCACGCTGGCCGTGATCGACGAGAACTGGTGCATCGGCTGCACGCTGTGCATCAAGGCCTGCCCGACCGACGCCATCGTGGGCAGCAACAAGCACATGCACACCGTGATCGAACCCTGGTGCACCGGTTGCGAACTCTGCATCCCCGCGTGTCCGGTCGATTGCATTTCGCTGGAGAACGTGACTGGCGAACGCACCGGCTGGGCCGCCTGGTCGCAGGTAGATGCCGACGCCGCGCGGCAACGCTACGAGCGCCGCACCGAGCGGCAGGCCCGCGAAGCCACCGAACACCAGCAACGGCTGCAAGCCAGGGCGCACACCAAGCTGGCCGATCTGCCCGCCCACACCCACGGCGCGCAGGATGCCGACGAACTCGCGCGAAAACGCGCCGTGATCGAAGCCGTGCTGGCCAAGGCCCGCGCGCGCCAGGGCGGCGCCTGACGCAAAGACTGGCTAACGCGCCGCAGTGGCCAGTGCGTTGAACGCGGCCACCACCTCGGGTGGCGCTTGCACCAGTTCGATGAGCACGCCCTCACCGCCGACGGGTGACGCGTCATCGCCCCGCGGGTGAATGAAGCAGATATCGAAGCCGGCGGCGCCACGGCGGATGCCGCCGGGTGCGAAGCGCACGCCCTGCCCTCCCAGCCATTCGACTGCGCGCGGCAGGTCGTCGATCCACAGGCCCACGTGATTGAGAGGCGGGCTGTGAACGGCCGGCTTGCGGTCGGGGTCGAGCGGCTGCATCAGATCCACCTCGACCTTCAGCGGCCCGCTGCCCACCGCGCAGATGTCCTCGTCGACGTTCTCGCGCTCGCTGCTGAAAGTGCCCGTCACTTCCAGCCCGAGCAGATCGACCCACAGCCGCGCGAGGCGGCGCTTGTCGGCGGCGCCGATGGCGATCTGCTGGAGCCCCAGCACCCGGAAGGGGCGCGTCATGGACGGGCTCAGGTGTAGCGCTTCTCGAGCGCGTCCCACTCGGGCTTGCCGACCAGGCGCTGGCGCTCGGCGAACGTGGCCACCAGGCCACTCGACTCCTGCACCTCCCGCTCGTCGCGCAGCGTGGTCAACACCTTCTGCATGCCGGCCACAGCACCCTGCAACGCGGCATTCGCATAGAGCACGATGCCGTAGCCCAGTTCGGACAACTCCTTCGCGTTGAAGATCGGCGTCTTGCCGCCGATCACCAGGTTCATAAGCTGCGGCGTGGGCAGGCGTTGGGGCAATGCACGGATCTCGTCGGCCGTGGTCACGGCCTCGACGAAGAGGATGTCGGCGCCGGCCTCGGCGAACTTCTGCGCGCGCTCGATAGCGGCCTCGAAGCCCTGGGTGGCGCAGGCGTCGGTGCGGGCCATGATGAGCAGGTCGGGGTCGGTGCGCGCATCGACAGCGGCCTTGATCTTGGAGACGGCCTCTTCGGTGGAAATGACTTCCTTGCCGTTGAAGTGGCCGCAGCGCTTGGGCGCGACCTGATCCTCGAACTGGATGCAGTCGGCGCCCGCGCGTTCGAGCACGCGCACGGTATGGCGCACGTTGAGTGCATTGCCGAAGCCGGTGTCGGCATCGACGATCAGCGGCACGCGCACGGCATCGCGGATGCGCGCCGTGTGATCGGCGATCTCGGCCAGGCCCATGAAGCCCTGGTCGGGCATGCCGAACCACATGTTGGTGACGCCGGCGCCGGTGACGTAGATGGCCTCGTAACCCAGGTCTTCGATGACCTTGGCCGACAGCGCGTTGAAGGCGCCCGGCACGAGCAGGCCGCGACGGGCTTCGGCCAGGAACTTGAGTTGCTTGCGGGTGGACATGTGTGTGCGTCTCGGTTCTCGGGATTTCAGAAACTGTCGCCAGGCACGCGCACCTGGCCTTCCATCAGCACGCGCGCGCTGCGGCTCATCAGGGCCTTGGTCACCGTCCACTGCCCCCCGGCCTGCCGTGCCTCGGCGCCCACGCGCAGCGTGCCGGAGGGATGGCCGAAGCGCACGGACGCGCGCTCGCCACCGCCAGCGGCGAGGTTGACCAGCGTGCCGGGAATGGCCGCCGCCGTGCCGATGGCCACGGCCGCCGTGCCCATCATGGCGTGGTGCAGCTTGCCCATGGAGAGCGCACGCACCAGCAGGTCCACATCGGCTGCACCGATCTGTTTGCCGCTGGATGCCGCATAGGCCGCCGGCGGCGCGACAAAGGCGACCTTGGGCGTGTGCTGGCGCTTCGCGGCTTCATCGAGGCTCTTGATGAGCCCCATGCGCAGCGCGCCGTGCGCGCGGATGGTCTCGAAGCGCGCCAGCGCGGCCGCATCGCCGTTGATGGCGTCCTGCAGTTCGGTGCCGGTATAGCCGATGTCGGCGGCATTGAGGAAGATGGTGGGAATGCCCGCGTTGATCAGCGTGGCCTTGAAGGTTCCGATGCCGGGCACATCCAGGTCGTCCACCACCTGGCCGGTGGGGAACATCGCGCCGCCGCCCTCGCCGTCGCCCTCTTCCGCCGGGTCCATGAATTCGAGCTGCACCTCGGCCGCCGGGAAGGTCACGCCGTCGAGCTCGAAGTCGCCGGTCTCCTGCACCTCGCCGCCCGTCATGGGCACATGGGCCACGATGGTCTTGCCGATGTTGGCCTGCCACACGCGCACGGTGCAGATGCCATCGCGCGGGACGCGCGCCGCATCGACCAGACCGTTGCTGATCGCGAACGGCCCGACGGCGGCCGAGAGGTTGCCGCAGTTGCCGCTCCAGTCCACGAAGGGCTGGTCGATGGAGACCTGGCCGAACAGATAGTCGATGTCGTGGCCGGGGCGCGTGCTCTTCGACAGGATCACCGCCTTGCTGGTGCTCGACGTGGCACCGCCCATGCCGTCGGTCTGCTTGCCATACGGGTCGGGACTGCCGATCACGCGCAGCAGCAGCGCGTCGCGCGCCGGGCCGGGCTGCTGGCAGCGCGCCGGCAGATCCTGAAGGCGGAAGAACACGCCCTTGCTGGTGCCGCCGCGCATGTAGGTGGCGGGAATGCGGGTCTGGTTCACGAATGCCATCTTGCTGTCCTCAGGCTGCCGCATGTCCGGCCAGGAAATCCTGGGCGAAGCGCTGCAGCACGCCGCCCGCTTCGTACACCGACACTTCCTCGGCCGTGTCCAGGCGCGAGGTGACGGGCACGTCCAATGTGTTGCCGTCGCGCCGGTGGATGCGCAGGGTGAGCGTGGCGCGCGGCGTGCGCTCGCCGATCACGTCGTAGCTCTCGGTGCCATCCAGACCCAGCGTGAGACGCGTGGTGCCCGGCTGGAACTCGAGCGGCAGCACGCCCATGCCGATGAGGTTGGTGCGGTGGATGCGCTCGAAGCCCTCGGCCACCACGGTCTCGACGCCGGCCAGGCGCACGCCCTTGGCAGCCCAGTCGCGCGACGAGCCCTGGCCGTAGTCGGCGCCGGCGATGACGATGAGCGGCTGGCGGCGTTCGAGGTAGGTCTCCATCGCCTCCCACATGCGCACGACCTTGCCTTCGGGTTCGATGCGGGCGAGCGAGCCGGCGCGCTGACTGCCGTCGGCATTGCGCACCATCTCGTTCTTCAGCGTCGGGTTGGCGAAGGTGGCGCGCATGGCCGTGAGGTGGTCGCCGCGGTGCGTGGCGTAGGAGTTGAAGTCCTCCTCGGGCAGGCCCATGCGATGCAGGTACTCGCCGGCCGCGCTGTCCATCAGGATGGCGTTGGAGGGCGAGAGGTGGTCGGTGGTGATGTTGTCCGGCAGGATGGCCAGCGGCCGCATGCCGGTGAGCGTGCGCGGGTTGGCCGCCAGCGCGCCCACGCCTTCGGTGTCCCAGTAGGGCGGGCGGCGGATGTAGGTGGACTGCGGCCGCCAGTCGTACTGCGGGCTCACACGCTCGCCGTCGTCCACGCGCAGCGCGAACATGGGTTCGTACACCGCGCGGTACTGCGCCGGCTTCACGGCCGCGCGCACCACGGCGTCGATCTCCTGGTCGTCGGGCCAGATGTCCTTGAGGCGGATCTCGCGCCCGTCGACCACGGCCAGCACGTCCTGCTCGATGTCGAAGCGCATCGTGCCGGCGATGGCATACGCCACCACCAGCGGCGGCGAGGCGAGGAAGGCCTGCTTGGCATACGGATGGATGCGCCCGTCGAAGTTGCGGTTGCCCGAGAGCACGGCGGTGGCATACAGGTCGCGGTCGATGATTTCCTGCTGGATCTTCGGATCGAGCGCGCCCGACATGCCGTTGCAGGTGGTGCAGGCGAAGGCCACGATGCCGAAGCCGAGCTGTTCCAGGTCGGCGAGCAGGCCGGCTTCCCGGAGGTAGAGCTCGACCGCCTTGGAGCCCGGCGCCAGCGACGACTTGACCCACGGCTTGCGCACCAGCCCCAGCCGGTTGGCGTTGCGCGCCAGCAGGCCGGCCGCGATCACGTTGCGCGGGTTGCTGGTGTTGGTGCAGCTGGTGATGGCCGCGATGATCACCGCGCCATCGGGCATGAGGCCCTGCGCCTCCTGCGCGCGCGCCTGGTCCAGGCCGGTCGCGATGCCCCGCTCGGCCAGCGCCGAAGTGGGCAGGCGCCGGTGCGGGTTGGACGGCCCAGCCATGTTGCGCACCACGGTGCTGAGGTCGAACGACAGCACGCGTTCGTACTCGGCGTCCATCAGCGTGTCGGCCCAGAAGCCCGCGGCCTTCGCGTAGGTCTCGACCAGCCGGACCTGCGCCTCGTCGCGGCCGGTCAGGCGCAGGTACTCCAGCGTCTGCTCGTCGATGGAGAACAGCGCGGCAGTGGCGCCGTATTCGGGGCACATGTTGGAGATGGTCGCCCGGTCACCGATGGTGAGGCTCTTCGCCCCGTCGCCGAAAAATTCGAGGTAGGCGCCGACCACTTTTTCCTTGCGCAGGAATTCGGTGAGCGCCAGCACGATGTCGGTGGCCGTGATGCCCGGTTGGCGGCGGCCCGTCAGCTGCACGCCCACGATGTCGGGCAGGCGCATCCACGAGGCGCGGCCCAGCATCACGTTCTCGGCCTCCAGACCGCCCACACCCACGGCAATCACGCCCAGCGCATCGACGTGCGGCGTGTGGCTGTCGGTGCCCACGCAGGTGTCGGGGAACGCGACCTGGCCGCCCTGCCCGTCGTCCTGCACGTAGACCACCGGCGACATCTTCTCCAGGTTGATCTGGTGCATGATCCCGTTGCCCGCGGGGATCACGTCGACATTGGCGAAGGCCTTCTTCGTCCACTCGATGAAATGGAAACGGTCCTCGTTGCGGCGGTCTTCGATGGCGCGGTTCTTGGCGAACGCATCGGGATCGAAGCCCCCGCACTCCACGGCCAGCGAATGGTCGACGATGAGCTGCACGGGCACCACCGGATTGACCTGCGCCGGATCGCCGCCCTCGGCCGCGATGGCATCGCGCAGGCCAGCCAGATCGACCAGCGCCGTCTGCCCGAGGATGTCGTGGCAGACCACGCGCACCGGGTACCAGGGGAAGTCGCGGTCGCGCCGGCGCTCGATGAGCTGGCGCAGCGAGTCTTCGAGGATCGCCGGATCGCAGCGGCGCACCAGGTTCTCGGCGTGCACGCGCGAGGTGTAGGGCAGGCGCGCCCAGGCGCCGGGCTGCAGCGCATCGACCGCCTCGCGGGCGTCGAAATGGTCCAGCGCGGTGCCGGGCAGGTTTTTTCTGTACGAGGTGTTCATGGGGCGCGCGGCGCCCTGCGGCGCCACCGGTCAACGTTGCTTTTCTTTTTACTTGCGCTCGGCGATCGGCACGAAGGCCAGGTCTTCGGGGCCGGTGTAGTTGGCGCTCGGGCGGATGATCTTGTTGTCGATGCGCTGCTCGATGATGTGCGCCGCCCAGCCGCTGGTGCGCGCGATGACGAACAGCGGCGTGAACATGGCCGTGGGCACGCCCATCATGTGGTAGCTGACGGCGCTGAACCAGTCGAGGTTGGGGAACATCTTCTTGATCTCCCACATCACGCTCTCCAGCCGCTCGGCGATGTCGAACATCTTCATCGATCCCGCCTCCTGCGACAGCGACCTGGCCACGCCCTTGATGACCACGTTGCGCGGGTCGCTCACGGTGTAGACCGGATGGCCGAAGCCGATCACGACCTCCTTGGCCTCGACGCGGCGGCGGATGTCGGCCTCGGCCTCGTCGGGCGTGTCGTAGCGCTTCTGGATTTCGAAGGCCACCTCGTTGGCGCCGCCGTGCTTGGGGCCGCGCAGTGCGCCGATGGCGCCGGCCACGGCCGAGTGCATGTCGCTGCCCGTGCCGGCGATCACGCGCGAGGCGAAAGTGGACGCGTTGAACTCGTGCTCGGCATACAGGTTGAGCGAGGTGTGCATGGCGCGCACCCAGGCCGCCGAGGGCGCGTGGCCGTGCAGCAGGTGCAGGAAGTGGCCGCCGATGGAGTCGTCGTCCGTCTCCACCTCGATGCGCAGGCCGTTGTGGCTGAAGTGGTACCAGTACAGCAGCATGGAGCCCAGCGAGGCCATCAGGCGGTCGGCGATGTCGCGCGCGCCGGGCGTGTTGTGGTCGTCCTTCTCGGGCAGCACACAGCCGAGCACCGAGACGCCCGTGCGCATCACGTCCATCGGGTGCGCGGCAGCCGGCAGCGCCTCCAGCGCCGCGCGCACGGCGGCCGGCAGGCCGCGCAGCGACCGCAGCTTGGCCTTGTAGCCGCGCAGTTCGGCCTCGGTGGGCAGCTTGCCGTGCACCAGCAGGTAGGCGATTTCCTCGAATTCGCAGACCTCGGCGATGTCGAGGATGTCGTAGCCGCGGTAGTGCAGGTCGTTGCCGGTGCGGCCCACGGTGCACAGCGCCGTGTTGCCGGCGGTCACGCCGGAGAGGGCCACGGATTTCTTGGGCTTGAACGTCGCGGGTGTGGTTTCGGCAGCGTTGGTCATTCGGTTTCCTTGGTTTGCTGAATCGGGCGATCGACGGATGCGGGGCGGCCGGCGGCGTCCACCGCCACCAGTTCGAACACACCCTCGAGAACTTGCTGGCGCACGGCGTCGGCCGCTTCCGCCCACCCCTGGACTTCGGCGGTCATCGATGTGCGGCCCACGCGCGAGACGGCGGCGCGCAGCGTGAGCACGTGGCCGACCGGCACCGGCGCCAGGAACTTCACGCCATTCACGCCGGCGATCACCACGTCACAGGTGGCGCGGCGGCGTCCCGCGAGGAATGCCGCCTTGGCCATGAGCTTGAGCGCGTTGCCGGCGAACAGCGTGCCGTAGTGGTTGGCGTCTTCCGGAAAGATGATTTCCGTGAGCTCGATCGTGGTGGGAGGTGTCGTCACGCGGGCACTCGGCAGGTGATGGGCAGAAAGTTGAGTCTTAAAAAGCGTGCAGCCACAAGGTTGAGCGCCGCCCGCCATTCTAGTTATTCATAATTATGAATGCAAAGCTTTCAGCGCGATTACACTCGCCGCCATGTCCGCCGTCTCCCTGACTCCCCGTCCGCTCTATGAAGAAGTGGCTGAACTGCTGCGCCAGCGCATCTTCCGGCGTGAGCTCGAGCCCGGCAGCTGGATTGACGAACTCAAGCTGGCACAGGAATACGGCATCAGCCGCACGCCGCTGCGCGAGGCCATCAAGGTGCTGGCCGCCGAAGGCCTGGTGACGATGAAGGTGCGCCGCGGCGCGTATGTGACCGAAGTGTCGCAGCGCGACCTGGCCGAGGTCTACCACCTGCTCTCGCTGCTCGAATCCGATGCCGCCCGCGTGGTCGCCACGCGCGCCACGCCGGCCCAGCTGGCGGAGCTGGCCGGCCTGCACGCCGAACTCGAAACCGCCACTGGCGACCGCGAACGCTTCTTCGAAATCAACGAACGCTTTCACATGAAGCTGCTGGAGGTGGCCGACAACCGCTGGCGCAATCAGATGGTGGCCGACCTGCGCAAGGTCATGAAGCTCAACCGCCACAACTCGCTGCTCAAATCCGGCCGCGTCGGCGAATCGCTGGCCGAACACCGCGCCATCATGCGGGCGCTTGATGCGCGCGATGCGGAAGGGGCCGCTGCCCGCATGCAGGAGCATTTCGACAACGGGCTCGAAGCGGCGGGCTGAGCGCCCTGCCCTGCCCGCTGCGCCAGCGGCGGATCAGGCCGCGGCCATCGACGGCCGCTCGTGCGCCAGCGCCATCACCTCGCGCGCCGGGCGCGTTTTCAGGCGGTGGTCGCTCCACACCTGGCGCCAGCGGCGTGCGCCGGGCAGCCCGTTGTACAGGCCCAGCATGTGGCGCGCGATCGATTGCCACGCCGTGCCATGGGCGGCGGCCTCGCGCTCCATGTAGGCCACCATGCGCGCTTCGATCTCTTCACGCGTGAGCACGAACGGCGCGCATGCCGGGTCGAAGGCGCCGTCCCATTGCGTGAGGCTCCATGGCTCGTGATAGGCCTCGCGGCCGATCATCACGCCGTCCAGCCCGGCATCGATCTGCGCACGCATCTGCGCCACGCCCTTGATACCGCCATTGACGTGAATGGACAGGTGCGGGAAGTCGCGCTTGAGCTGGTGCACCAACTCGTATCGCAGCGGCGGTACCTCGCGGTTTTCCTTCGGCGACAGCCCCTGCAACCACGCATTGCGCGCATGCACGATGAAGGTGTCGCAGCCGGCCTCGCTCACGATGCCGACGAAATCGCGCACGAAGTCGTAGCTCTCGGTGCGATCGATGCCGATGCGGTGCTTTACCGTCACGGGAATGTCCACCGCATCCACCATCGCCCTCACGCCCTGCGCCACCAGGTGCGGCTCGGCCATCAGGCAAGCGCCGAACGCACCGCGCTGCACGCGCTCGCTGGGGCAGCCGCAGTTGAGGTTGATTTCGTCGTAGCCCCACTGCGCGCCCAGCCGCGCCGCCTGCGCCAGGTCGGACGGCTCGCTGCCGCCCAGCTGCAGCACCACGGGATGTTCCTCATCGTTGAAGCGCAGGTGCCGCGCCACGTCGCCGTGGATCAGCGCGCCCGTGGTCACCATCTCGGTATAGAGCACCGCCGTGCGCGAAAGCAGGCGATGGAAGTAGCGGCAGTGGCGGTCCGTCCAGTCCAGCATCGGCGCGACGGAAAGAACAGGCGGGCCAGCCTGCCGGGATGACGAGACTTCGTCGGGCATGAAGGATTCGGAGATCAAGGGCACCGGGCACTGCACGCGGTGTGCGCGCGGATCGACAGCCGGGCCCGGCGCGGGCAACGGCAGGCCGCATTCTCGCAGTTGCCCGAAGACCGATGGGCCGCGGTGGATTCTGCGGACGGACGCCTTAACCCGACCGCTTGAAGATCGCCGCCATTTCCCCGAAGGAAACCGGCTTGATGAGAACGTGGTCGAAGCCGGCGGCCTGGATTCGCCGCACGTCGTCGGGCATGCAATGCGCGGTGTAGCCGACCAGCAGCACGCTCGGCCCGGTGATGCGCCGGATGCGGCGCGCCAGTTCATCGCCCGGCAGGCCGGGCATGCGGACGTCGATCAGCATCACGGCGGGCATCTTCCTGTGAAGAAGTGCCAGGGCACGCTGGCCGCTGTCGCAGTCTTCCACCTTCCAGCCCAGCAGCTCGAGATGGGCGCGCGCCAGGATCCGGTTGACTTCGACGTCGTCCACCACAAGGGCCAGATCCTCCGTCACCGGCGGAGGTGGCGGCTGCGTGAGGAAATCGTCTTCGTCCATCAGTTGCACCAAAGGTTGCGGGCACAGATGCCATCGATCATCGGCGTGTCCGCTGTTTGCACGGGCAGCAACGACAACTGGTTGCCGAACAGGGTCGGCTGATCGCAGGGAAATCCTGTGAAGCCGCCATTCACCAGCGCCGCGAGCATGCCGCGCGCGACGTTGGCGCGGGTGATGGTCACATCGGCGTGCACGTCGGCCTCAGTGACGCGGTAGATGAAGCCCTCGTCCCCGACCATGATGAGCAGTTCTTGCCCCACCTGATAGAAGCCATCGAAGTGCAGGGTGACGACGCCGGCATGGCGATTGTGGGTCGCCACGCGAAAGACCGATGCCTCGGGCGAAGGGAGCGAGCCGTGGGCGTTGACGAGATTGAGCATGGTGGTTGAATTTCACGACGATGAAGAAATTCTAAACACCAAAATCATTCAAATCAACTAAAACACAATCCTTTGATCAATCATCAGCCGGATTACGGCATTTGTTCACGCTTCACGACCATCTGCCGGTGGGCTTCCAGAAAGCCCAGCAGGCGCCCGGCCTGCAGCGGCTTCTGGTAGAGGATCGTGCCCTCGGGCAGCCCGCCCCTGCCCTGCACCTCGCTGGAACCCAGCGAGCTGATGACGAGGGTGCTGATGGAGCGGTACTCGGGCTTCTCGCCCACGAGCCTCAGCAGCCGGAAGCCATCGAAAGGCTCCATCTGCAGGTCGGTGATCAGAACGTCAGGGCGCAGCCGCTCCATCTGCATCACCGCCTCCAGGCCATCCCCTGCGACGCGGCACTCCACATCCGGCAGCGATTCCTCGATCAGTCCGTGGATCTGCGCGACCAGCACCTCGTCGTCCTCCACCAGGAGGACCCGCATCGGCCGGGCACCGTGCCCGCCTGGCGGCACGGAACCCGAGGCGACGGGAGCCAGAGCCGCTCCGCCCATCCGCACACGAAGCGCCTCCAGCGCCTCTCTGGGAATGCGCCGGTGGCCTCCGGCGGTCTTGACGGCCGCCAGCTGGCCCGAGTCGACGAGTTTTTGCAGTGACGTCCGGGAGAGGCCGAGCACTTCGGCCGCCTCTCCGATGCCGACGTAGTCAGTCCTCATGGTCTGGCCCGATCAGATGGAAACCGCCATGGTACTCAAATTCAACGATTCTGGAGAATTCAAGGAATTCGCGCGCGCATTTCGTGCAGCAAATCGTCGAGATGCAACACCAACTGCCGGCGCTGCCTGTCCCGCCATTCGGCCTGCGCTGCCAGCGGACTGTGCTCGACCTCCAGCAGGAACGCGCCGACGCGGCGGGCCCCCATCGCCGAGCACGCGCCGCGTAACTTGTGGACACACTCCTGCCAGGCCCACGCATCCTCTGCGGCGTCGAAGGAACTCAAGATCTCCGGCAGTTGCGCTCGAAGGCGGCTCGCATCAGCCGGCGGACTTTGTCGCTCGGCGCAGAGGCGGTCAGTGCGGCGATGTCGAGAATGGCTGGCGTCATGGCTGGGGAAATTCCGGGGCGGCCGCGTCGCGCGTGTACTTGAGCGCGCAGGCGATTTGCAGCATTATTTATGTAACACAAAAATTCCAATTTCACAGGGGCAGGCCAGTGGCGATTTCTTCCGGGTGGATAGACACCGTACGTGGCTTGCGCCCCCGGAACTGGTCATTGCGACTCAAGCTCGCCGTGCTGATGGTGATAGGCGCGGCGGCCCCGCTGCTGGTGTCCACCTATATCGAGGCCGTGCAGATCCGCACCCAATCGATGGCGGACATTCAGCAATTGCTGGAGGCGCGCACAGAGCAGATCGGCCATGAAATCGACCGTATCCATTCCGGCTACCTCACGGCGGCCAGCCGGATGGCGCAGTTCGCAGACATACGCAATTTCTGCGCATCCCCCCAGTCGGCGGTACGCGCGGCGGCGGCCCGCACGCTGCTGCGCACCTTCCCCTCCAGCGACGCGGCCGTCGCGGGCGCCGGCATCATCGGTCGCGAAGGGCGCGTGGCCCTGGCAACCGATCTGGCGCTCGAATCCATCCCGACGCAGCGGCAGTCGGCCGTTGCCAGGGCCTTTTCGGGCGAGCGGGCGATCGCCGGCGTGGACACCCCCGTCGCCCTCGCCGAGCAATCGGGCCTCGTGTCCTACCTCGTTCCCATCCACACCGATCAGGGGCCTGCGCGCTGCGTGGCCGTCCTGTGGGTGCGGACCGATCCCTTCTGGGCCGGCCTCAAGGCCGCCGCTGGGCAGGCCGGCGCGGGAAGCTATGCCGTCCTGTACGACGCGCTGGGCGTCCGCATCGGCCACACCTTCGACGACGCCAATCTCTATCACCCGGGCGCTGAACTTGACCGCCAGACCATCGAGACACTGGTTCAGGAAGGACGGTTCGGCACCCGCACGCGGGCTTTGCTCGAAGAAGCCAAACCTTTCGCCGAGCAGTTCAGGCGCGCGCGGGACGTGTCACCGGATCGCGCGGTGTTCCGCGGCATCAGCCCGGTCAACAGCGAATGGACGATGGGCGTGGCACGCCGCCTGGCCACCGTGCCCTGGACCGCGTTCGTCATGGTGCCCGAGGCGGTCATCGAGAACGGCATCGCGCGGAAAGTCCGCGAGAAAGTCCTGCTGGCGGTGGCCATCGTTTCCATCGCCGCGCTGGCGGGCGCCTTCTTCGCCACAGGCCTGCTGTGGCCAATCCGCGTCATGCAGGAGGCAACCACCCGGCTGACGACCGACCCGGCAACCCGGGTGCCGCTGCGCGGCGAAGACGAACTCGGCCAACTGGCGACCAGCTTCAACGTCATGGCCGCGCGCCTGCAACAGCAGGAACTGGCATTGCGGGAAGCGAACGACCGGCTGGAGCGGACCGTACAAGAGCGAACCGCCGCGCTCAGCGACCAGCAGCAATTGCTGGCGGCGATCATCGACAACACGGCCGCGCCCATCTACGTCAAGGACCTGGAGGGGCGCTTCGTGCTGGTCAACCGCCACTTCCTGCAGATATTCAACGTGACGCGGGAGCAGGTCATCGGGCAGACGGACCACATCCTGATGGACGCGGCCGCGGCCGATGCTGTGCGCGCAACCGACATGAAGGTCATGCGCGACAACGCGCCCGTCACGCTCGAAGAAACGGTGCCCCAGGCTGACGACGTCCACACCTACCTGTCCGTGAAGTCTCCCTACCGCGACAAGGATGGCCGAGTGATCGGCCTCTTCGGCGTCTCCGCCGACATCACGGAGCGGCAGCGCGCACAGGCCCGCCAACGTGCCCAGCTGGACCGGCTCAACCTGCTCGACCAGATGACGACGGCCATCGCCCGGGGCCAGCAGCTCTCCGGCCTCTACGATGAGCTGGCGACCAGCCTGGAGGCGCGCATGCCCGTCGACTTCGCATGCGTGATGGGCTGGGACGAGCAGGATCCCGGCACGCTCGTCGTGCGCAGTGTCGGTGCACGGGGTCAGGCGCAGGCCGCTGCGCTGGGCCTGCCGGGCGGCGGGCAGGTACCCATCGGCCAGAACGGCCTGTCGCGCTGCGTCGGGGGCGTGCTGGTGCACGAGCCGGACACGGCGCTCATCCCCCACCCTTTCGCGCAGAAGTTCGCCAGCCTGGGGCTGAGATCACTGGTGCTGGTGCCCCTGTCGTCCGACGGCAAGACGTTCGGGCTGCTGCTGGCGGCCCGGGCGAACGCGGGCGCCTTCGACAGCGGCGACTGCGAGTTCCTGCGGCAACTGGGTGACCACACCTCGCTGGCGGCGCACCAGGTCCGCCTCTATGAAAAGCTGCAGGATGCCTATGCGGACCTGCAGGCCAGCCAGCAGCGGGTGCTGCAGCATGAGCGCTTGCGGGCACTCGGCGAGATGGCCAGCGGCATCGCGCACGACATCAACAACGCGCTTTCTCCGGTCTCCATGTACGCCGAAGCCCTGCTGGCCAGCGAGCATAGCCTGGCACCCAGATCTCGGCACTACCTGGAAGTGATCGCCCGGGGCATCGACGACGTCGCCGCCACGGTGGCCCGGATGCGCGAGTTCTACCGCCAGGAGCCCGACGACGCCGTGCGGGAGTCGCTCGACCTCAACGAGGCCGCGCGCCACGCGGCCGAACTCACCGAAGCACGGTGGCGCGACCAGGCCCTCCGGGAAGGCCGCTCCATCGAGATGGCGCTGCGGCTCGACAGCGCGGCCGTGAAAGTGCTGGCCGTGAGCGCGGAAATCCGCGAGGCGCTCGTGAACCTGATCTTCAACGCCGTGGACGCCCTGCCGGGCGGCGGCACGATCACGCTCGCCACCGGCGTGGAGACGGGCGCCGATGGCCGGTCTCACCCCTGGATCGAGGTGCGCGACAACGGCACGGGGATGGACGAAGAGACGCTGCGCCGCTGCCTCGAGCCGTTCTTCACCACCAAGGGGCGGCGCGGCACGGGGCTGGGACTGGCCATGGTGTATGGCATCGCGCAGCGCCACGGCGCCCAGCTCAGTGTAGAGAGCGTGCCCCGGCACGGCACCACGGTGCGCATGGCGTTCGGCGCCCAGCCGGGCAACGAATCGCTGCCGGTATCCATCGATGCCGACGAGGCGCGCGCGCTGGCAGCACCGCTGCGCATCCTGGTCATCGATGACGACTCTCAGATCCTGCAGTCATTGCGGCTGCTGCTGGAGTCGGATGGTCATGCGGTCGTCATCTGCGAGGGCGGTGCCGCCGGCATCGCGGCTTTCGAGGAGCGAAGCCTTTCCCGCCAGCCGTTCGACCTGGTCATCACCGACCTCGGCATGCCGGGCGTCGGGGGCGCCGAAGTCGCAGCGGCCGTCAAGCGGTCGGCGCCCACGGTGCCCGTGCTGCTGCTGACGGGCTGGGGCCAGCGGCTGCTCGACGACGGCGAGCTGCCGCCCCATGTCGATGCGGTGCTCGAGAAGCCACCCAAACTGCGTGTCCTGCGCGCCGCCCTGCGCTCGGCCACGGCCACCGGCCGGCCATCCACGGCTGCCCCCCCAACACCATGACCGACGACACCCAGACGCCGCCCGGCAACCCCACGCCCGTGACAAGACTCCTGATCGTCGACGACGAACCTCTGCACCTGCAGGCGCTGGGCGATGTGCTCGGCGAGCAGGGCTATGCGGTCGATCTCGCTGCAGACGCACGTGAAGCGCTCGAACTGCTGCGCCGCGGTCCTTACGACCTGCTGCTGACCGACCTCGACATGCCGGGCCTCAACGGTTTGGCCCTGCTGCGCGAGGCCGCCATGCTCGATCCGCTGCTGGTGAGCGTGATGATGACCGGCAAAGCCAGCGTCTCGAGCGCGGTCGAGGCCATGCAGGCAGGCGCGATCGACTACATCGTCAAGCCCTTCAAGCTCGCCACCGCCCTGCCGGTGCTGAAGCGGGCGGTGGAAATCGGCGTGCTCCGGCGCCGCCGCAACGAACTGGAGGAGCGCGTGGCTCACCAGATGGAGGAGCTTCGCCAGGCCAACCGTGACCTCGAATCGTTTGCCCGCTCCGTCTCGCACGACCTGCGCGCCCCCCTGCACGTGATCGCGGGCTTCACCAGCCTGGTGCTGCAGCGCCATGCCGGCCAGCTCGATCCCACTGCCCTGCATTTCCTGGAACGCGTGCGCGCCGCCGCCGGACAGATGGGCCAGCTCATCGACGGATTGCTCTCCCTCTCGCGCCTGGGGCGCCAGGCCCTGCACATCGTCGACGTGGACGTGGCGGCCATGGCACGCGAAGTGGCGGCGATGGCCGACGACTCGGGCGCCCGCCATGGCGCCGAGATCACCGTATCGCCCACGCTGCCGGTGGTCCAGGCCGATCCGGTGCTGCTGCGGCAGGTGATCTTCAACCTGGTGAGCAACGCCTGCAAATTCTCCTCGCGCAGCGACTCGCCCAAAGTCTGGATCGAATGCGATGCCGATGCCTCGCCCGTGGTGTTCCGCGTGCGCGACAACGGGGCCGGCTTCGAGGCCAGCCAGGCACGGGAACTGTTCGAGCCCTTCCATCGCCTGCACAGCGCGGACGATTTCCCCGGCATCGGACTGGGGCTCTCCATCGTGCACCGCATCGTCACCCGGCACGGCGGACGCGTCTGGGCCGAATCGTCGCCGGGCGAAGGCGCCACCTTCCACTTCACGCTGGCTGCGCCAGCGCAGCCGGTGAAGGCGGATCGTCAGGCCGGCTGAGGCAGCGCGGACGCGCCCAGTTCCGGTACAGCCTCAGGCGAGGGCCGCGCGGCGCCGGCCTGCATCGTCACGGCCGGCAGGCGGAAGTTGGCAACCAGGACGGACAACGCCTGCGCCTGATAGCGCAGGCTCTCGGCCGCCGCCGCGCTCTGCTCGACCAGCGCCGCGTTCTGCTGCGTCACGCGGTCGAGCTGGGTCACGGCGTCCCCCACTTGCGCGATCCCCTTGGTCTGCTCGATGGACGCACCCGAGATCTCGCCGACGAGGTCGCGCACGCGCACGACCTGGGTGAGGATGGTTTCCATGCTCGTGCCCGCCTGCGTGGCCTGGCTGGTGCCCTGTTCCACCTTGGACATGTTGGCGCCGATCAGCGAGCGGATCTCCTTGGCGGCATCGGCGCTGCGCTGGGCGAGCGAGCGGACCTCGCTGGCCACCACCGCGAAGCCGCGGCCCTGCTCGCCCGCGCGGGCCGCCTCCACCGCCGCGTTGAGCGCCAGGATGTTGGTCTGGAACGCGATGCCGTCGATCACGCCGATGATCTCGGCGATCCGGCCCGAGGCATGGGCGATTTCCTGCATGGTGTCCACAACCCGCGCCACCACCGATCCGCCCTGCGTCGCGGCCTCCGCCGTGGATCCGGCCAGCGAGCTCGCCTGCTGCGCGGACTCGCTGTTGCTCCTGACGATGCTGACCAGCTCCTCCATCGAGGCGGCGGTCTGCTCGAGATTGCCGGCCTGCTCCTCGGTGCGCTGGCTCAGGTCGGCATTGCCGGTGGCGATCTCGCTCGATCCCGTGGCGATGCTGTCGCTGCTGTCCCGCACCTGGCGCACGACTGCCGACAGGCGGTCATTCATGGCCGCCAGCGCCTTGAGCACGGCGGCCGCCTCGTCGCGGCCCTGCGTGTCCGGCTGCGACGTCAGATCCCCGGCCGCCACGGTCTCGGCCACCTGCACTGCCTGTGCCAGCGGCACGACGATCGAGCGCGAGATGAACACGGCCAGAGCGATCCCGATCAACAGGGCCGTCGCCAGCAGCCCCGCCGCGAACAACAGCGCATCCCGGTAGCCCGCGCGGGCTTTCGCCGCCGCGCCATCGGAGCCCTTGAGGTTGATATCGACCAGTTCGCCGATGCCGGCCAGCGCTGCGTCGAACGCCGTGGCGGCGTCGCCCGAGGCGAGATTGCGCGCATCGGCCAGCCTGGCCGCGCCACCGTCGAGCAAGGCCTGCACGTCGCCTTCGGCACGCGCATAGGCCTGCCATTGCCGGCCGAAAGCTTCGTAGGCTTTCAGTTCGTCAGGCGATGAGATCAGCTTCTCGTAGCGCGCCAGCAGCGGCGGCATGCGGGCGCTCATGTATTCGTCGCGCAGCGCCTTGAGCCGCTCTCGCGTCGCGTCGTCGCCCGCGGACAGGCGTGTCAGCGCCACACGGCGCGCGGCGTTGGCGCTGGCCCGCAGGTCACTCAGTACCTGCACGCTGGGCAGCCAGTTCTCGCTGAGGTCGAGCACGCTGTCATTCACGCGCTGGGTGGAGCGGATGCCGGCGAGGCCGGTGGCGAGCAGCAGCAGCAACAACACGGTGAAGGCCATGGCGAGGCGCTGGCCGATGGTCAGGTTTCTGAGTTTCATGATGGTTCGTTCGACAGGTTCGACTTTCGTGGCTGCAAGCGTGGCCCGGCGCCTTCAGATGCGAAGGCGCTGGCCGCTGCGGATGTGCTGCAGCAGGCGCGGCGCGATCTCGTGCAGCGGCAGCACCTGATCTACCCCGCCGGCCGCCACGGCCTCGCGAGGCATGCCGTACACCACGCAGGTGTCCTCGTTCTGGGCGTAGGTCCTGGCTCCGGCCTGGTGCATCGCCGCCATGCCGGCCGCGCCATCGCGCCCCATGCCGGTCAGGATCACGCCGGCCGCATTGGCGCCGGCCAATTGCGCGGCGGAATGGAAGAGCACGTCCACCGACGGGCGGTGGCGGTTGACGGGCTCGGCATCCGACAGGGCCGTCACGTAGTTGGAGCCGTCACGGCGCAGCAGGAGATGCGAATGCCCCGGCGCGACGAACGCATGCCCTGGCAGGATGCGCTCGCCGCCGGCGGCTTCGCGCACGGTGAGCGCGCAGGAGCGGTCCAGCCGGGCCGCGAACGAGGGCGTGAATTGCGCCGGCATGTGCTGCACGATCAGGATCCCGGGGCTGTCCGGCGGCATGCCCGCGAGCAGTTCCCGTATCGCCTCGGTGCCGCCGGTCGAGGCGCCCACGACGATCAGCTTCTCGCTGGAGACGAACGCCGGCCCGCCCAGGCGGGGTGCGGGGCGCGGGACGCTGCTGCGCACGCCCACCCGCGCGGCCGCCGCGGCGCGCAGCCGCGCGCAGATGTCCGCTGCGTAATCGCGCATGCCGTTCTCGATACCCAGCCGCGGCTTGGTGACGAAATCGACGGCCCCGAGTTCGAGGGCGCGCAGCGTGAGCTCACCGCCTCGCTCGGTCAGGCTGGAGACCATCAGCACGGGCATCGGCCGGGTGCGCATGAGCGACTCCAGGAAGTCCAGCCCGTTCATCACCGGCATCTCGACATCCAGCGTCAGGACATGGGGCCGCAGCGCCTCGATCTTCTCGAGCGCATGGACCGGGTTGGGCGCGGTGCCGACGACTTCCATGTCGTGCTGCGCGCCGATGATCTCGGTGAGTACCTTGCGGATCAGCGCCGAATCGTCCACCACCAGTACGCGGATCCTGTTCATGGTCCCTCCTGGAACAGCTCGACGGTGCCGGCGATCGGCGTCGCGACCAGCTGGCGGCGATAGCTGGATTCATGGCTGAGCCACTGGCGCGGCGTCTCTCCCGCCAGCCGCCTCACGCGGGCCTCGCCGGTCCGGGGAAAGTACGCGACCTTGCGGGCGCAGGTGTCCTCCAGGTCGCGCGCCAGCAGCGGAATGCCTTCGCGGGCCAGGAACTCCAGCACGAACTGCGCGTTGCGCCGCCCGATGCCGGCCTGCGTCATGCCCGCGACCACGTTGGCTCCGCCGAAGACCTTGGCCTCCAGCCGGTCGCGCCGCGCGCCGTTCTTGACCAGCTGGTTGATCAGCACCTCCATCGCATAGGCGCCGTAGCGGGCCGGCTCGGAGGCGAAGGCGTCGTCGCCGGCCTCGGGCAGCATGAAGTGGTTCATGCCACCGATGCCGGAGTGCCGGTCGCGGATGCAGGCGGCCACGCAGGAGCCGAGCACGGTCACCAGCACCTTGTCTTCGCCGGTGATGTGATAGTGGCCCGGCAGAACCTTGATCGCGGGCTTTCCGAACACCGGATCGAAGTAGGCATTGCCGGATGGCGATTGCACGAGACCGGTCGTCATGCCGCCCTCCCCGCCGCGCCCGGCACGGGCTGATACACGGTATGGCCGCGCAGCCGGAAGATGTCGGCCGCCTGGAAGAAGGTCTCCGAATGCCCGGCGAACAGCAGGCCGTCCGGATGCAGCAGCGGCACGAAGCGCCGCAGCACCTGCAGTTGCGTGGCCTTGTCGAAATAGATCATCACGTTGCGGCAGAAGATCACGTCGAACGGACGCAGGTCGGGCCACTGCGGCGCCAGCAGGTTCAACGGGCCGAACCGCACCAGGGCCGCCACCTCCGGCCTCACCCGGACCTTGCCCGCGGCGGCGCCCGTACCCCGCAGGAAGAACTGCCGCAGCCGGCTTTCTTCGAGGTGTTCGACCCGGCTGGCGTCATACACGCCGGCGCGGGCGGTGGCCAGGACTTCGGTGTCCAGGTCGGTCGCCACGATGTGCGCGGCGGGCGTGCCGGCGCCGGCGGCTTCCATGAGCGTGATGGCGATCGAATACGGCTCCTCGCCGGTGGAAGCCGCGCAGCACCACACCCGCAGCGGCCGGTCGCGCCACACCCGGCGCGCGTGCTCGGCCAGGATCGGGAAGTGATGTGCCTCGCGGAAGAACGACGTCAGGTTGGTCGTCAGGGCGTTGGTGAAGGGCTCCCACTCGGCGCTGGCCGGGTCGTCCAGCTCGGCCAGATAGCGGCTGAAACTGTTCATGCCGCGCTCGCGCAGCCGGCGCGACAGGCGGCTGTACACCATCTCCTGCTTGCTGGACGCCAGGGCAATGCCCGCCCGGCCACGGATGAGCTCGCGCACCCGCCCGAAGTCGGCCAGCGTGAACTCGAACTCGCGCGTGGCGGCGGCGGATGTCATGTTCAGGCCGCCTCGATGCCGGCGACCAGGGCATCGACATCCAGCAGGATCAGCATGCGATCGCCCTGCATGCCCAGGCCGGTGATGCAGCTGGCATCGATGGCAGCCATCTCCGGACCCGGCCGGACCTGGGAGGCCGGCAGCGTCACGACGTCCGAGACACCATCGACCACGATGCCGATCACGCGGGTGCCGACATTGACGATGATGTGCACGGAGGTGCCCTCGCCTTCGGCGGTCGGCAGGCCGAAGCGCACCCGCAGGTCCATCACCGGCACGATGATGCCGCGCAGGTTGATGACGCCCCTGACGTGGGCCGGCGCGTTGGCGATGCGCGTGACGGGTTCGCGTCCACGGATCTCCTGGACTTTCAGGATGTCGATCCCGTAGTGCTCGCCGCCCAGGCGGAAGGTCAGGAGCTCCTGGCCCGCCTCGGAGGCCTCGGACAGGGCCGCGGCGGCGGACATTTCTGGAAGGGCCATTGCATTCATGCGGTGTTCCTCGTTGGGGATGGGTTTCAGGCCACGCACTCGCGGGCCGTCGGAGACAGGGCCATGTCGCACAGCTCGGCGGGGTCGAGGATGAGCGCCACGCGCCCATCGCCCAGGATGGTTGCGCCCGACACGCCCTGGACCTTGCGCCAGTTGGCCTCCAGGCTCTTGATCACCACCTGGTGCTGGCCGCACAGCGCGTCGACCAGCAGCGCGAACTGGCGCTTGCCGGCATCGACGATGACCAGGATGCCGTCCTCTTCCTGGTGCCGTGCGCCCTCGATGCCGAACAGCTCATGCAGCGCCACCACGGGCAGGTATTGGCCACGCACCTGCACCACGCGGCCGCGGCCGGTGACCGACTTCACGCCACCGGCAGCCGGGCGCACGGACTCGACGATGCCCGACAGGGGCAGGATGAACATCTCCTGGCCGACGGTGACGGAGAGCCCGTCGAGGATGGCGAGGGTCAGCGGCAGGCGCACGGCAATGCGCGTTCCCTGGCCCGGCGCGCTGTGGATTTCCACGCGCCCGCCCAGCGCGGCGATGTTGCTGCGCACGACGTCCATGCCGACGCCCCGGCCCGACACGTCCGTCACGGCCTCGGCGGTGGAGAAGCCCGGCTCGAAGATCAGGTTCCAGACCTGGCTGTCGGTGGGGTTCTCCGGCACGCCCATGCCGCGCTCGAGGGCCTTGTCCAGGATGCGGCTGCGAGAGAGTCCCCGGCCGTCGTCGGCCACCTCGATCACGATGTCGCCGCCCTGGTGCGAGGCCGACAGGGAGATCGTGCCGGCCGCCGGCTTGCCGCAGGCGATGCGCTCGGCGGCGGATTCGATGCCGTGGTCCAGGCTGTTGCGCACCAGGTGCGTGAGGGGATCGACGATCTTCTCGATCAGGCCCTTGTCCAGCTCGGTGTGCTCGCCGCTCATGCGCAGATCGACCGACTTGCCCAGCCGGGCCGCGAGGTCGCGGACGACGCGGGGGAAGCGGTTGAAGACGGCCGAGATCGGCATCATGCGGATCGCCATGGCGGCCTCCTGCAGGTCGCGCGTGTTGCGGTCGAGCTGGGCCAGCGCCGACGAGAGCCGCTCGCCCAGGCGCACGTCGCCGCCGCCAGCGGTCTGCGCCAGCATGGCCTGGGTGATGACCAGTTCGCCCACCAGGTTGATCAGCTGGTCGACCTTCTCCACGCTCACGCGGATCGAGCTGTGCTCGGACGCAATGGGCGCGGAAGGCGCCGAACCGGCTGCCGCACTGGCGACAGTGGCAACGGCCGCCGGCGGCACATCGCCGGCCGCCGCGGCGCACTGCTGCACGGGCGCTGCAGCCGGCGCAGGCGCAGCGGCAGGCACGCCGGCAGACGCAGGCAGGTCGTCGAAGAATCCGAAAGCCGTCCCTTCGCCCTTGGCAGGCGCGCGGGCTTCGGCCGGTGCCGGTGGCGTGGCCGGCGCCTGTGCGTCGCCGGCCAGTTCGGCCAGGCGACGGCACAGGCGCTCGCCTTCCGCTGCGCCCGCCTGGTCCGGCTCTTCGCGCGCGGCGATCAGGCTGCCGATGTGATCGGTGGCCTGCAGCAGCGCATCCACCATCGGCGTGGTCAGCGACAGCTGCCGGTTGCGCAGCCGGTCCAGCAACGATTCGAGCACGTGCGCCACGCTGGTGACCGACGACAGGCCGAAGGTGGCCGAGCCGCCCTTGATCGAATGCGCGGCACGGAAGATGTCGTTGAAGTCGGCGGGCGTGGCGTGCGCCACGTCCAGGGCCAGCAGGCGCGCTTCCATGGCGGCCAGGTGCTCCTGGGCCTCTTCGACGAAGATCGCCAGGAATTCGCTCATGTCCAGATTCATCACGTCCTCCGGTGCGCCGATCGCTTCGCCTCGGCGGTCAGGCCAGCACGCGGCCGATGACCGAGAGCAGCATCTGCGGATCGAACGGCTTGACCATCCAGCCGGTGAGGCCGGCCGCGCGGCCGGCCTGTTTCATCTCGGCACTCGACTCGGTGGTGAGCATCAGGATGGGCGCGCTGCGGTAGTTGTCCAGCGCGCGCAATTCACGCGTCAGCGTCAAGCCGTCCATGTTGGGCATGTTCTGGTCGGTGATGACGAGGTCCACCTGCGCGCTGGAGGCCTTGCTGAGCCCGTCGACGCCGTCGACGGCCTCGATCACGTCGTAGCCGCCCATGCGCAGGGTCGTGGCGACCATCTGGCGGATGGAGGTGGAGTCGTCAACGGTAAGTACGGTCTTGGTCATGGCGGGTCCTGTCCGGCTCAGAAGCTTTCCCAATCGGCGTCGGCCCCGGCGGCGGCCAGCGCGGGACGCGCCATGGCGCGGGCTCCGGGCGTGGTGGGCTTCTGTGCGGCGGGCAGCTTCCTGGCGGGTCGGGCAGCGGCCACGGCGGCCGGAGCCATCGTGGCAAGCGGCTGGACGTCGGCCTGCGAACCGGTGCGGAAGACCGCGACCGAGCGGACCAGCTGATCGGCCTTGCTGCGCAGGATGTCTGCTGCCGCGGCGGATTCCTCCACCAGCGCGGCGTTCTGCTGCGTCGCCTGATCCATCTGCGTGACGGCCTGGCCGACCTGCGCGACGCCATCGCTCTGTTCGCGGCTGGCTGCGCTGATCTCGCCCATGATGTCGGTCACGCGGCGCACGGCCTCGACGATCTCGGCCATGGTGCGGCCAGCCTGGTCGACCAGGCTGGTGCCCTGCTCCACCCGCTCGACGCTGGCGCCGATCAGCCCCTTGATTTCCTTGGCGGCGTCGGCGCTGCGCTGGGCGAGCGAGCGGACCTCGCTGGCCACCACCGCGAAGCCGCGGCCCTGCTCGCCTGCGCGGGCCGCCTCCACCGCCGCGTTGAGCGCCAGGATGTTGGTCTGGAACGCGATGCCGTCGATCACGCCGATGATGTCCGAGATCTTCTGCGAGCTGTCGTTGATGTCCTTCATGGTCTCGACCACGCGGCCGACCACGTCGCCGCCATTGACCGCCACCGACGAGGCCCGCATGGCCAGCTGGTTCGCCTGCTGGGCGTTCTCGGCGTTTTGCCGCACCGTGGAGTTGAGCTCTTCCATCGATGCCGCGGTTTCCTCCAGCGCCGAGGCCTGCTGCTCGGTGCGGCCGGACAGTTCGTTGTTGCCGCTGGCGATCTGCCCGCTGGCCGAGGCGACGCTGTCCGCGTTGCGCCGCACTTCGTCGACCAGGCCAGCCAGTGTCTCGCGCATGGTGGCCAGGGCGCGCAGCAGCGTGGCCACTTCGTCGCGGCCATCGGCCGTGATCGCCGACGTGAGATCGCCGGCGGTGATTGCCTCGGCCGCGCGGACCGCCCGGCCGAGCGGCACGGTGATGGAACGCGTGGCCAGGTAAGCCAGCAGCGCACCCAGGACCACCGCGAGCAGGCCACCCAGGCCCATCAGCCACTGGCTGCGGTGCGCGTCCGAGAGGGTCTGGCCGGCCTCGACGTCGCTCGCGCGGACCATGCCGTCGATGGCTGTGGACAAGGCGGAGAGATAGGTTTCGGCGCGCGGCGCGAGATCGCGGTCGATGGCGGCGGTCACGTCCTGCCCGGCAAGCTTGGCCTTGACGATCTCGCCGCGGCGCAGCGTGTAGGCCTCGCGCGCCGCCGTGACCTTCTCGAGCAGCACCCTGAGTTCGGCCTCGGTGACCAGGCCATCGAGTGTCTTGAGCATGCTGCCGACGTCGGCGCTGGTCTTCTCGATGTCCTTCTGCAACGATGCCACGTAGGCGGCATCGTTGCTGTGCAGCAGGGCCTGCGTGCGGACGTAGTTCAGCCGGATCTCGGCCGCCCACTCGCGGGCCATGACCTCGCGCTTCTGCACCACGGCGCGCTGGGTTTCGAATTCGCCGGCCAGCAGGCCCAGGCGCTGCATCCCCAGCAGGGCAACAAGCCCCGTCACCGCGACGAGCAGGCCGAAAGCGATGGCCAGGCGGCCGCCTATCTTGAGTTGAGTGAGTTTCACGCGATTCCCCTTCGTTTCAGAAAAATTCAAGATCGCCCACCACCACCGGCGCCAGCGCCACCGGCCGGCGGCAACGGGCCAGGGCGGCGAGCGCCCGTGCGGCAGACGCGAGTTCATCGTCGAGCCCGCCCGGTGGAACCCGGCCCGGCGCCAGCCCATGGCCCACCGCCAGCAGCACATTCACCCGATAGCGCGCGTGATCGAGCATCTGGCCTGCGATGTCTTCCGACTGCAGGGCCACGATGGCACCCTCGACATGG
Organism: Burkholderiales bacterium; assembly: GCA_017307855.1. Lineage (GTDB taxonomy): Bacteria > Pseudomonadota > Gammaproteobacteria > Burkholderiales > Burkholderiaceae_C > JAGOCV01. The sequence goes on from JAFKGD010000001.1 coordinate 366,394, forward strand.
CGCTGGCGATGCGGGTTCTCGGGGTCGGCCAGCACGAGCAGGTGCTCGCGCAGGCCGTCGCGGGCCAGTGAGAGGCGATGGCGGGCGGCATCGATCTCGCGCTCCACGGCGTCGAGTTGCTGCAGCACGCCCTGGAACACCTCGTGCAGGCCGGAGTTGACGGGCTCCATGGTCGTGCTCCGTTCAGGACGCCAGACGCAGGGCCAGCCAGCCCTGGCCGTAGCCATCGATGTCGATACGCAGCGCGGTCGCCTCGCCCTGCAACAGCTCGGGCGTGCAGGACTGCGGCGGCAGGTGCATTTCGCGCAGCGTGACGCGGGCGCCGTCGCGCGCCAGGAAGAGGCGCGAGGCGACGTTGAGCACCTCGCCGAAGGTCTCGCGCAGGTTGTCGTCCAGAGTCCTGGAGCGCACCGCCTCTTCGGCCGCCTCGGCGGGAATCAGCGCGAAGGCCGCAGCCGCTCGCCCAGCGAAGCCGATGTCGGCCAGGCAGACGCCCAACAAGGCGCCGTCACTGCCACGGTAGGCGCCGGCAAACTGCAGCGTGCCCTTGGGGGGGCTGCCGGCGACCGCTTCCACTTTGCGGCGCAGCAGTCGCGTGAGTTGCGCGCCGACCTGCGTGGCGTTGGGCAATTGGAGTGCGCTGCTCATGGCTCAGCCCAGGTAGTGGTCCAGCGCGTCGCGGAAGTCGTCCGAAGTGAACGGCTTGCCGATCAGGAAGGCCGCGCCGTGCACCATCGCTTCGTCGCGCATCTCGGGGCTGACTTCGGTGGTCACGAATCCGAAGGTGGTCGCGCGGCCGTTCTCGCGCAACTCGCGCAGGAACTCGATGCCCGTCTTGGAGGGCATGTTCCAGTCCGAGAGGATGAGATCGGGGGACTCGTTGAGCGTTGCCGTCAGTGCCTGGCTGCCGTCGGCGGCCTCGATGATCTGGTGGCCCCGGTAGCCTGCCTCGCGCAGCATGTGCGCGATCACCTGGCGCATCACCCGGCTGTCATCTGCAATCAGGATCTTCATGCTGAACCTCTTTCTGAATGTGGTGATTGTAATTGATTAAAACGATTTAACACAGGAAATTGTGTCAATTTTAACGATTTAACCGATTGAATCTCGGTACGGCGTCTGGCGCGCCGTCGCCGCCTGGGGCGACAGGGGAAGGAAGAGGCTGACCTGGGTTCCCAACCCCTCTTCCGAGGCGATCGTGATCGTTCCGCCCATCAGCTCCATCAGCTCCCTGGACAGCGCCAGCCCCAGTCCGGAGCCGCGGTCCTCCAACTGCTCCGACGGTTCGCCGATCGTGTTGAAGCGGTCGAACACCCGGGGCAGCATGGCTTCGGGAATGCCCACGCCCGTATCCACCACGCTGATCACGAACATGTCGTGCTGGAATGCGCCGGCCACGAAGATGCCGCCGGCCTGCGTGAACTTGATTGCGTTGTGCAGGACGTTGTTGAGCACCTGGACGAACTTGGTGCGGTCGGTACGCACCTCGACCAGGTTCTGCGGCGGCAGCGTGAGCGACAGGGCCAGCTTCTTCTTGTCGGCGCTGACGCGGTGCACGTCGACGATGGCGCCCAGCAGTTCGCGCATTTCCACGGTTTCGATGGCGACCTCCATGCGGCCGGCCTCGATCTTGGCCAGGTCGAGGATCGTGCTCACCAGCGCATGCAGGTGCTTGCCGCTCTTGTGGATCAGGTCCGCATACTTGAAGACGACGGCGTCGTGCACGACCTCCCGGATGAGTTCGGAGAAGCCGAGGATGGAGTTCAGCGGCGTGCGCAGTTCGTGGGAGACGGACGCCAGGAAGTTGGACTTCATCTGGTTCGCCTCCAGCGCCTTGGCGCGGCTTTCGCGCAACTGGCGGATCAGCCGCCGCTGCTCGTTGCCCAGCCGGGCAATCGTGAACGCCAGCGCGGTCAGCACGAGGGTGATGACCATGGCCAGCATCAGTGCGTAGCGCAGGGTCGTATCGAAGACCGACGCCAGCGTGGGGTAGGCATAGCCGACGAGCACCGTCAGCGGATAGCTGCCCACGTGCTGGAAGGCATAAAGCCGGTCGAGCCCGTCCACCGCGCTGGGCGCGTGGTACATGCCGCCGCCGCCGCCCTGGAGCTGCTTCCATGAGGGGCTGCCGGAGATGTCCTGGCCCCAGCTGATCTCGTCGCCGCGCATGCGCAGGCGATGGACGCCGTCGTCGCCGACGATGGCCACCACGCTGCCGGCCACGAGCCCGTCGTAGTTGTGGAAGTAGCGCTGCAGCACGGTCGGATCGATGCTGCCGACGATCGCACCCTGGAAGCGCCCGCCCTCCCCGAGGATCGGACGCACCAGCTGCACGGACACGCGCCCGGAAACGCGGCCGACCACGGTCTGGCCGATGAACAGGCGGTCGCGCGGATCTTGCGCCACCGCGCGGAAGTGCGGCCGGTCGGCGATGGACACCGGGGCCGAGCCGCTCAACGGCAGCGTGCTGGCCACGATGGTGCCTTGCGCATCGGCGATGGCGACCTGCTGCAGCGCAGGACCGAGTTCGCCGAGCTCGGCCGCCAACCTGGCCTGCGACGGCAGGCCGCCCGACGCCCGGTAGTCCACCTGGAGCTGGCCGAGCAGGCGGTCGATGACGAACACATTCAGCCCAACGTATTCCGCGAAGCCGCGGGCGTTGAGTTCGGCCTTGCTGCTCAGATCCTGCTGGTTCTGGCGGAATTCGCCATAAACCATGCTGCTCAGCGTGCCCCAGAGAAGCAGCAGGAAGATGGCATGGGTGCCCCAGATCAGCCGGCTCACGCCGGCGCGGGACACGATCAGCCAGAGGCGGTCGAGCAGCTTGCGCCCTGTAGGCGGCAAAGCTCTGATGAAGGCAATGTTGTGCGACATGCCTTCATTTTAATGATTTAAATGATTATGTGCGGCGTTTTTTGTGATTTAGTTGGCTTGGCAGCGTTTTTTATGGCCGATCCAGCGGCTCAGCGTGTGGGCCTGTGTACCGACGCCCAGGCCACCACCATCAATGCGCCGATCACCGTGATGTGCTCCATCGCCACGTAGAACTCCTTGGTGCGCAGCGGCTCCTCGGTGATGGTCCAGAAGGCATGGGCGATGGGGATGGTGAGCGCGGTGAAAACAGCCAGCGCACCGGCGCCCAGCCAGGTCCAGCGGTTGGCGATGATCAGCGCCGAGCCCACCAGTTGCACGGTGAGTGTCGCGGCGTTGAACAGCGCTGCCGGCTGCAGGCCGAAATGCGCCATTTCGGCCGTGCCGCCGGCAAAGTCGAACAGCTTGGCCAGACCGCTGGCCCAGAACATGAACGTCAGCACGGTGCGTGCGAGGTAGCCGAACCAGTTGGCGGCCAGCAGGGATTCGATGATCGATGGCATGGGTGTGCTCCTTCTCCGGGTGTTGTGATGAGCCGCCATCGTAGCCCGGCACGATGCTTAAGGCAGGCCTAAGGCAGCCGGCGCACACTGCGTCGCAGGCAGCCCGTTCTTAGATGCTCTTCCCTCCTCCTCCCTGAGGGCTGTCTTTCACCCGCTTCGGCGGGTGTTTTCTTTTCAGCGCCCGCTATCGACGGGCGCGAGCTGCTGCGGCGGCTGAGGCAGATCCACCAGCACGCAGGTCTTGCCCGTGCGGCGGCAGTGGTCCTGCACGCGCCAGTAGGCGTCATGGCCCAGGCAGCCGGTCTGGCAGATGACCAGATCGGCGGCGATCAGCGCAGCCTCGAGGGCGTCGGCATCCCTGCCGGCGGGCCGCCGAGACAAGAGGTGGACATCCAGCGGTCGGGCGTGCGGCGTTCGGGGAAAGTCCAGCCCCCAGGCCCGTTGCGTTTCTCGCACGAGGGCCTGGGCGCGTACGTGAATGAGCTCGGCGGTGAGCCGGTCGATCTGCGCCTGCTGCGCCGCCAGCCGTTCGCTGCAGCGCAGTTGCGCTCGGCCGTAGGCGGCCATCAGCGCCTGATGCTCGCGCGCCAGCGGTGACAGGCCGGCGTCGCAGACCGCCAGTTCTTCAGCCAGGGGCGCCATGCGGGCGGATCTTTCGTCCATGCGTCAGCCCAGCGCCGTGTCCAGCAGCATCATGAGCACGAAGCCGATCATGAGCCCCCCGGTGGCATGAGCTTCGTCCCCCTTGCGGTGAGACTCGGGAATGATGTCGTGGCTGATGACGAACAGCATGGCGCCCGCGGCAAAGCCCAGCCCCCACGGCAGCAGCGCCGCCGAGTAGGACACCACCACCGCGCCGATCACGGCCCCCACCGGCTCGACCAGGCCCGACGCCATGCCCAGGCCCACGGCCACCGCGCGGCGGTACCCCGCCGCCAGCAGGGCGACCGCCACCACCAGCCCCTCGGGCACGTCCTGAATGGCGATGCCGGCCGACAGGGCCCCCGCGCGTATCGGGTCGTTGCCCGCATACGCCACGCCGATGGCCAGGCCTTCGGGCAAGTTGTGCAGTGCGATGGCAAAGACGAACAGCCAGGTGCGGCGCAGCTTGCGCGAGTTCTGCCCCTCGACGCCCTTGATGAAATGCTCGTGGGGCACGAAGCGCTCCATCGCCAGCAGCGCCGCAGCGCCCAGCAGGATCGACGCGCCCATCACGCCGCCCGCGCCCCAGGCACCGGCGCCGCCGGCGCGCGCGGCCTCGAGCCCCGGAAGGATGAGCGAGAACGAACAGGCGGCCAGCATGACGCCGGCGCCGAAGCCGAAGAGCGTGTCCTGCGTGCGGTCCGACAGTCGCTGCGACAGCATGACCGGCACCGTGCCCAGCGCGGTGGCGAACGCGGCCAGCAAACCGCCCTTGAGCGCGGCGCCGACCACGGGCTGCGCCGCCACGTAGTCCGCGAACCGCAGTCCCAGTGCTCCCAGCCCCGCGAGCACGATGGCGATGCCGATCCAGCGACCCAGGCGCAGCCCACGCGCGCTGGCGTCAGGGACAGGAGCGGGCGATGGTGTGGGCGCGGTGCTCATCAGGGCGCGATCGGGCTTGCTTGGGACATGTGGGCTGCGTATGGGCTGGTAACTCCCATAGACTGGTCATCAAATGATAATTATTCTCATTTAAATTGTCCAGCGCCCCGTTTCGCGGCCCGCAGCGGAGCGGTCTCACCGCCCCTGCCAGCGCCTGTCGATTCAGCCCTGTGCCTCGATCGGCAGCCAGACGCTGAAGGTCGCGCCCTTGCCCGGCTCGCTGCGCAGCGTGAGCGAGCCTCCGTGCGCCTGCACGACCTCCCGCGCGATGTACAGGCCCAGGCCCATGCCGGGCGGGCCGTCGTGCCCCACCGCGCGCTCGAACTGGCCGAAGACGCGCTCCTGGTGCATGGGTGCGATGCCCGGCCCCTGGTCGCGGACGTCGATACGGGCGCCGGCCTTTCCGTCAGGGCCTGCTGCCAGCGTCGCGCGGATGGTGATGGGCGAGCCTGGCGCGTGGCGCAAGGCGTTGGAGATCAGATTCGCGAACACCTGCTCGATGCGGAATTCGTCCCATTGCCCCACCAGGTCGGCCGGCAGGCCGAGCGCGAACGACACACCCGCCTCACTGGCCTGGTGCGAGAGCGAATCCACCGCGCGCTCGACCAGCGGCTTGAGTTGCACGCGACCCGTACGCAGCACCAGCCGCGAGCCGCGCAGGCGCGACACGTCGATCATGTCGTCGATGAGGCGCACCATGCTCTGGATCTGCCGCTCTTCGCGCTGCACCATGGCTTCCATGTTGCGCGGCGAGAGCGCCTCCGCGTCGCCGCGGCCCAGGTGCACGCGGCGCATCTGCACCTCCAGGAACAGCGTGTGCAGCGGCGTGCGCAACTCGTGCGAGACGGCCGAGACGAAATCGTCGCGCATGCGCACGGCGCGCTCGAGGTCGGCCTGGGCCTCGCGCAGCCGCTTGACCAGCTCGTCCTGTTCGCGCCGTGCCTCGCGCAGCGCCTCCAGCTGCACACGCACGGCGCGCTTCTGGCGCCACAGGTCGACGAAAACGCTGACCTTGCCCTGCACGGCCTGGATGTCCAGCGGCTTGTGCAGGAAATCGACCGCGCCGCTCTCGTAGCCCTGGAAGGAATACTTCAGATCTTCGCTGGCCGCCGTCACGAAGATGATCGGAATGTGCCGCGTTCGCTCGGTGCCGCGCATGAGCTCGGCGAGCTCGAAGCCGTTCATGGTCGGCATCTGCACGTCGAGGATCGCCAGCGCGAACTCGTGCTCCAGCAGCAGGGCCAGCGCCGCTTCGCCCGATTGCGCCTGGTGGATGGTTCGGCCATCGCCACGAATCAGCGCTTCCAGCGCCAGCAGGTTTTCGGGCAGGTCGTCGACGATCAGGATGTTGGCAGGCGTGTCAGGCATGTCGGCGTTCCAGGTCTTGCAGCAGTTGGTGGATCTCGGCCAGCGTGAACTGGGCGTGGGATGGGTGCAGCCGCAGTGCGGCCTCGGGCATGGTGGACACGCGCGCTTCTGCGGGCGCCTGTACCGCGGTGAGCCCGCCGGCCCGCGCGGCCGCGCGCAGGCCCTCGGCGCCGTCCTCGTTCGCCCCGGTGAGCAGCAGCGCCGCCAGGCCCGAGCCCCAGGCGTCGGCGGCCGATGTGAACAGGAGGTCGATCGAAGGTCGCGAGTGGTTCACTGCCGGATCGCAGGACAGCGAAAAGCTGTGATCCTGTTCGACCAGCAGGTGATAGCCCGGCGGTGCGAAGTACACGGTGCCGCAACTCACCGGCTCCTTGTCGCGCGCCTCGCGCACATCCAGCGCCATGTGGTGCTGGAACACTTCGGCCAGCACGCTCTCGCGGTCGTCGGGCAGGTGCAGCACCACCACGATGGGCAGGCGGTAGCCGGCGCGCAGGCCCGGCAGCAGAGCCAGCAGCGCCTCGACGCCGCCGGCCGAGGCGCCGATGCAGATGGCCTGCACGGGCGGATCGCGGCGGGCCAGGAGGCTGGTGGCGGTCAACGTGGCCGTCGTCATTCGGCCACCTTGCGGTAGATGCGCTCGCGGCGGTTCACGGTCTCGAAACCCTCGGCATGGCGCGAGAACTCGATGCTCTCCTTGCTGCCCAGTCCCAGGAACCCGCGGTGGCACAGCGATTCGTGGAACAGGCCGAGCGCCCGGTCCTGCAGGCCCCGGTTGAAGTAGATGAGCACGTTGCGGCACGAGACCAGGTGGGTCTCGGAAAAGACGCTGTCCGTGGCCAGGCTGTGGTCGGCGAAAGTGACGTTGGCGCACAGCGAACGCTCGAACAGCGCATTGCCATACGCCGCCGTGTAGTAGTCGGAAAACGCCGCCGTGCCGCCGGCCTTCTGGTAGTTGGCCGTGTACTGCCGCATCGCGTCGATCGGGAAGATGCCCTCGCGCGCCTTGGCCAGGGACACCGGGTTGATGTCGGTGGCATAGATGAAGGCGCGCTCGGCCAGGCCCTCCTCGCGAAGCAGGATGGCCAGCGAGTAGACCTCTTCGCCTGTGCTGCAGCCGGCCACCCAGATGCGCACCGAGGGGTAGGTGCGCAGCACCGGGACCACGTGCTGGCGCAGCGCCAGGAAGTACGCCGGATCGCGGAACATCTCGCTCACCGGGATCGTCATGTACTGCAGCAGCTGCGCGAATGCCTCGCGGTCGTGCAGGATGCGCTCCTGCAGGGCCGAGATGGTGGCGCAGCCCATCTGGCTGGTCGCATGCAGCACGCGGCGGCGCAGCGAGGCGCCCGCGTAGTCGCGGAAGTCGTAGCTGTAGCGCTGGTAGATGGCTTCCACCAGCAGTCCGATCTCGATCGAGACCGTGTCCGGGGGCGCGGCGCGATTCACCATGTCCAGGGGTGCATTCCGTCAGAAGCGCTCGAGGCGCGGCATCCATACGCGCAGCAGCGAGAACAGGCGGTCGAGGTCGATGGGCTTGGCCAGGTAGTCGCTGGCGCCGGCCTTGAGGCACTCCTCCTGGTCGTCCTTGGTGGCCTTGGCGGTGACGGCGATGATGGGCAACTCGGCAAATTTCTTCTGGTCGCGGATCCGCCGCATGGCTTCCAGTCCGTCCATCTCCGGCATCATGACGTCCATCAGCACCAGATCGATGTCGGAGAACTGCCCGAGTTTCTCCAGCGCCTCGATGCCGTTGCGCGCCACCTCCACCGTCAGCCCCTTCTGCTCCAGCGCGCTGGTCAGGGCGAAGACGTTGCGCACGTCGTCGTCGGCCAGCAGCACGCGGCGCTGTTCGAACACCTTCTCGCGGCTGCGCGCGGTGCGCAGCATGTTGCGCCGCTCCGCCGAGAGGTTGGACTCAACCCTGTGCAGGAACAGCGTCACCTCGTCGAGCAGCCGCTCGGGCGATCGCGCGCCCTTGATGATGATCGAGCGCGAGTAGCGCAGCAGGCGCTGCTCCTCGGCGCGCGTGAGGCTGCGGCCGGTGTAGACGATGACCGGCGGGTAAGACCGGATGTCGCTGTTGGACATACGCTCGAGCAGCTCGGCGCCGTCCATGTCGGGCAGCTTGAGATCGATGACCATGCAGTCGAACACTTCGGTGCCGAGCAGCGCCAGCGCCTCGCCGCCCATGGCCACCGCCGTGATCTGCACGTCGTCGTCGCCGATGAGCTGCACCACGCTCTCGCGCTGGCGCTCGTCGTCCTCCACCAGCAGCACGCGTTTGAGGCGCTGCGTGAGGCGGCTCTCGAGTTCCTGGAACACCGACAGCAGCTGCTCGCGCGTGGCCGGCTTGAGCGCGTAGCCGACGGCGCCCAGGTGCAGCGCGGCTTCGCGCGCGTCGCTGGCCGAGATCACGTGCACGGGGATGTGGCGCGTGCGCGCGTCGTCCTTCAGACGTTGCAGCACGTTGAGGCCCGGGCGATCGGGCAGGCGCATGTCCAGCAGGATCGCGTCGGGTGCGTGGCGCGCCGCCAGTTCCAGTCCGTCCTCGGCGCCATGGGCCACCAGGCAACGGTAATTGCGTTCGTGGGCGAGGTCGTAGAGCACATGGGCGAATTGCGGTTCGTCCTCGATCACCAGCACGGTGCGGCGCGAATCGGCGGGTTCCTGCTCGCGGTCGTCGGGGAAGCGCGGCACCACGATCGCCTCGCCGTGGCCCGGCTCGTCGTGTTCCGCGCCTTCGCTCTCGTGGGTCACTGGTGCATGCGCGTGCGCAGGCGCGCGGGACACCGTCGCGGGTCCCAGGCGAGCGACAGCCGGAGGCGCCACCTGCGGCGCACCTGCCAGCGGCAGGCGCAGTGTGAACGTGCTGCCATGGCCGGCGCGGCTGGAAACGTCGATGCGCCCACCCAGAAGCTGCGCCAGGTCGCGCGAGATCGACAGACCCAGGCCGGTGCCACCGAAGCGCCGGCTGGTCGTGCCATCAGCCTGGCGGAAGGCTTCAAAGATCACTTCCTGCTGTTCTGGCGCGATGCCGATGCCGGTATCGCTGACCGCGAACCCGAGGCCCCCCTGGCCGTCGGGCCCCACGGCGATGGAGACACGGCCACCCTCGGTGAACTTGAAAGCGTTGGAGAGCAGATTCTTGAGGATCTGCTCGACGCGCTGGCGGTCCGTGTCGAGGGTGCGTGGCGCATCGGGCGCTACCTGGACGTCGAAGGCCAGCCGCTTCTCCTGCGCGATGGGCGAGAAGGTCTGGCGCAGACCCTGCACCATGCGCTCGACGCTCACCGGCTCGATGACGATGTCCATGCGGCCGGCCTCGACCTTGGAAATGTCGAGGATGTCGTTGATGAGGTTGAGCAGGTCGTTGCCGGCCGAGTGGATCGATTCGGCGAACTTCACCTGTTCGGCCGTCAGGTTGCCCGGGCCGTTGTCGGCCAGCAAGCGCGCGAGGATCAGCGAGCTGTTCAGCGGCGTCCGCAGCTCGTGGGACATGTTGGCGAGGAATTCGGATTTGTAGCGGCTGGCACGCCGCAATTCTTCGGCGCGGTCGCGCAGGTCGGCCTGGGCGCGGTTGAGCGCGAGGTTGCGCTGCTCCAGCGCCTCGGCCTGTTCGGCCAGCTGTTCGTTGGTCTGCTCCAGTTCGGCCTGCTGGCCTTCGAGCTGGGCCTGCGACTCCTTGAGCACGCGTGACTGTTCTTCGAGTTCCTCGTTGGCGGTGCGCAACTCTTCCTGCTGCACCTGCAGTTCCTCATTGAGTTGCTGCGCATGGCTAAGCGCTTCCTGCAGCCGCTGGCGGAACAGCGACGTGTTGATGGCCGTGGCCAGGCCGCCGGAGATCAGTTCGAGGAATTCCTGGTCGCGGTCATCGAGGCGCCGCAGGAACCCGGCCTCGAGCACGCCGTTGACCTGGCCGTCGGTGGACAGGGGAACGATCAGCGCGGACTGGCTCGGCCCGCTCACAACGCCGCTGGACAGGCGCAGGTAACCCTCGGGCAGCGCGTCCAGCACCAGGGTGCGGTTGGACGCCGCGGCTTCGGCAGCGAGGCCGCTGGCAGGCGCCTGCGGATCGGCTTCATCAGGCAATCCCCAGGCAGCCACACGCGTCAGGCGTCCGTCGGGCAGCCGGTGATGAAGCGTACCGACCTGAAACCCGAGGTATGCCGCCAGATGTTCGAGCGCTGCGCGGCCCAGCGCGTCGAGCCGGGACTGTCCGATGAGCCTCTCCGCCAGCTGCGACTGGCCCGAGCGCAGCCAGGCCTGGCGCTCCTGCTCCTGCGCGTACTCCTGCTGCCGATCCAGGATTTCGTCGTAGCTGCGTGCCAGGCCCAGCAGCTCGCGCCGACCCACCCAGGCCAGCAACAGCGAGGTCAGCACGGTGAAACTGACGAAGCCGACCAGCACCCAGATCGCGGTGCGCTGCGCATCTTCGTTGCGCATGCGGCGCAATCGCTGCTCCTCGCCCGAGAAGGCACTGAACTCACGGCGCACTTCGTCGGCGACACGGCGGCCCTGGCCGCTCTGGATCGTCTGGGTGTATTCCGCCGACCCCGCACGCCGCTGCGACATGACGGTATCGGCGAAGCGGTTCCATTCGGCCTGCAATTGCTGGATGCGCCGCAGGCGCTGCACCTGGGCCGGGTTGTCGCTGACGCGTTGCTCCAGGGCGTCGAGGCCGCGTTCCATGCTGGTGCGCATGTCGGCGTAGATGGCCGCCAGCGACTCATTGCCGCCGATCAGGTATCCGCGCATGGCCGATTCCTGCTCCACGGCCATCAGCGACAGCTCGCCCGACTCCTTGATGATTCCGTCGGTGTGCTCCACCAGACCGATCACGGAGAGCAAGTGCAGGATCACGGCCACGAACACCGCCGCGCCAGCCAGGCCGATCCCCACGGGCAGCATGATGTTGCGGGTGAGAATGCGGCGAAAGCTCGCGACGTCGGCCGAAGGGCTATTGGGCATGGGGAAACTCCGGGGAAAAGGCGTGAATGGGAAGCCGTCCTACATGACGACGCCCCGGCCGCGCACATGATCGCGACCACGTTTTAGTTACAGTTGGCGTCAGGGCAACCACGCGTTGCCACCTTCCGCCAAAAAGAGGTTTCCTGCTTTGTCCCTGCGTGCCTACATCGTCGAAGACAGCCCGGTCATCCGGGAGAGTCTCATCGAGACGTTGCAGGAAGTGGCCGGCGTCGAAATCGCGGGCTTCGCCGAGGGCGAGGACGAGGGCAGCCGCTGGCTGTCGCATCATGCCGCCCAGTGGGATCTGGCCATCGTCGACCTGTTCCTCAAGAGCGGCAACGGCTTGGGTGTGGTCGAGGCCTGCAGCGTGCGCCGGCCCGGCCAGAAGGTCGTCGTGCTCACCAACTACGCCACCAACGACATCCGCGAGCGATGCGTGCGCCTGGGCGCCGATGCGGTGTTCGACAAATCGCATGAACTCGATGCCCTTTTCGAGTTCTGCCTGACCCTCGGCCCCCGGGACAACGGCGAACCCGGCGGCAGCGACAGCACGTTCAGCCAGCTGAGCTGAGCCGCCCGACTGCCGCACGTTGGCGCATGCCGCGACGTCCGCAGCAATTCCTGCAGCGACATTCCACACACCCACGGACCCGATCCGTTCATCCGCGCTCGCGTGTGTTGGGTTCATTCGCTTGTGCCGGGCTCCTGCCGCTCCAGTGATAGCAGGAAAATGTAACAAGGCCGATGCACACCGCGTGTGAGAGAAGCGTCCCACACGCCGTAGGAATCAGCCTACGAGGCGCTGTGTCCTGCGAGCCGCGCGATGCGTTCAACGCGGATGCACGGTGGCCGGCGCGGTCGCCGGGCCGGCATGCCGGCTGCCGTGGCTGGAGCCGGTCTGCGTGAGCACATGCCGCACCATCGCCTGCGCCAGCTCATGCTCGCCCAGGAAGACCGTTCCGGCATCTTCCTGCCGCAGCAGCGTCGCCTCTTCCTCATTGTGGGTGCGCACGACGGTTTCGATGTCGGGATTGAGCGTGCGCGCGGTGGCGATCATCTGGCGCACGTTGAGTGTGTCCGGCGTGGCGATCACCAGCATGCGCGCACGCGCGATGTGCGCCTGGATCAGCACGGCCGGATCGGCCGCATCGCCGCTCACGGCCGGCACGCCCTCCTCTCGCAGCCGCTCGACCAGCTCGCGGTTCTGCTCGGCGATCACGAAGGGGACGTTGGCCGAGCGCAGGGCCTCTGCGATGCGCCGACCCACGCGGCCATAACCCACCAGCACCACCTGGCGCGACAGGAAGCGCTGGTCGGTGCTCATGGGCAACTCGGCCAGCGGGTCGTCGCGCAGTTCGAGCTTGCGGGCCCACGACGAGCGCGTATTGAGCCACTGACGGAACGGTTCGACACAGCGGAACACGAGCGGGTTGAGCGCAATGGAGATCAGCGCGCCGGCCAGCACCAGGCTCTGGCCTTCGCGCGGCAGCAGGTTCAGCGAAATGCCCAGCCCCACCAGGATGAACGAGAACTCGCCAATCTGTGCCAGGCTGGCTGACACCGTGAGCGCCGTGCCCAGCGGATACCGGAACGCGATCACCAGCGCCGCCGCCGCGATCGACTTGCCCACCACGATGATGGCCACCACCGCCAGCACCTGGAACGGCCGCTCCAGCAGCACCCACGGATCGAAGAGCATGCCCACCGAGACGAAGAACAGCACGGCGAAGGCGTCGCGCAGCGGCAGCGACTCCTCTGCGGCGCGGTGGCTGAATTCGGATTCGCGCATCACCATGCCGGCGAAGAAAGCACCCAGCGCGAACGACACGCCGAACAACTCCGACGAAGCGAACGCGATGCTCACCGCGGCTGCCACGACGCACAGGGTGAACAGCTCGCGCGAGGCCGTGCGCGCCACTTGCCACAACAACCAGGGGAACAGGCGGCGGCCCACCACCAGCATCAGCACCACGAAGCCGCCCACCTGCAGCAGCGTCATGCCCAGCATCTCCCACAGCGCCAGCGGATCGCCGGCTTCGCCGCTGCCGGCCAGCCACGAGGCCAACGGTGGCAGCAGCACAAGCACGAGCACCATGGCCAGGTCTTCCACCACCAGCCAGCCGACCGCAATCCGGCCAGTGAATGAATCGAGGATGCCCAGCGTCTCCAGCGCACGGAGCAGCACCACCGTGCTGGCGACCGACAGCGCCAGTCCGAACACGAGCGCGCCGCCCAGATCCCAGCCCCAGAGCGTCGCCACGCCCATGCCCAGCAGGGTGGCCACCGCCATCTGCACCACCGCGCCGGGCAGCGCGATCTTGCGCACCGACATCAGGTCGTCCAGGGAAAAGTGCAATCCCACGCCGAACATCAGCAGCATCACGCCGATCTCGGCGAGCTGGCTGGCGATCTCCGCATCGGCAACGAAGCCGGGCGTGTAGGGCCCGATCACCACGCCGGCCAGCAGGTAGCCCACCAGCGCGGGCAGCTTCAGCCGCGCTGCGGCGAAACCGAAAATCAGCGCCAGCCCCAGCCCGGCCGCGATCGTATTGATGAGACTGAGGCCGTGGGGCATGCGTTGGCTCTATCCTCTTGTTGTGTTGTGGTCGAACGCGTGAAACTGCCGTCGAATCTACTACACGCCTCCTGACTTCACGGCCATGCGCACATGAAAAACCCCGCCGTGGCGGGGTCGCGCAGCGTGACGCGACCGCACATCGGCGGCCGCCCCGGTGTAATCAGCCCATGTGCAGACCGCCGTTGACCGAGAAGTCGGCGCCAGTGGCGTAGCCGCCCTCTTCTGACGCGAGCCACGCGATGATCGAGGCGATTTCGCTGGGCGCACCCAGGCGCTTGACGGGGATCGTGCCCACGATCTTGTCGAGCACGTCCGGACGGATGGCCTTGACCATGTCGGTGCCGATGTAGCCGGGGCTCACGGTATTCACAGTCACGCCCTTGTTGGCCAGTTCCTGGGCCAGCGCCATCGAAAAGCCATGCATGCCGGCCTTGGCGGCCGAGTAGTTGGTCTGACCGGCCTGGCCCTTCTCGCCATTGACCGAGCTGATGTTGATGATCCGGCCCCAACCCTTGTCCACCATGTCGCCCACGACCTGCTTGGTCACGTTGAACATGGAATTGAGGTTGGTCTCGATCACCGCGTCCCAGTCCTCGCGGGACATCTTGAGGAACATGCGGTCTCGCGTGATCCCGGCGTTGTTGACCAGCACATCGATGCTGCCATGCTCGGCCTTGGCACGCGCGAAGGCATCGACGGTGGAATCCCATTCGGCCACGTTGCCCACCGACGCATGGAAGGTATAGCCCTGCGCCTTCTGCTCGGCGAGCCACTTGGCGTGGTCGCGGCTGGGGCCGCAGCCGGCGATGACGGTGAAGCCCTCGCGGTGCAGCCGCTGGCAGATCGCCGTGCCGATGCCGCCCATGCCGCCGGTCACGTATGCCACTTTCTGACTCATCTCTTTGTGTCCTCTCTGATTCGGTGTCGTTGATGTCTGACGTTGTCATTCTGGGCCCGGGGCAGCGACCGCCGCCTCCGGGTTAACGCCGTGGCCCGCGCCACGCGCGGATCACGAGAGCGCTGCTTGCTCAGCGCTCCACGGTCAACGCAACACCCATGCCACCGCCGATGCACAGCGAAGCGATGCCCTTCTTCGCATCGCGCTTCTGCATCTCATGCAGCAGCGTCACCAGAATGCGGCAGCCCGATGCACCAATCGGGTGACCGATGGCGATGGCGCCGCCGTTGACGTTGACCTTGGAGGTGTCCCAGCCCATCTCGTTGTTGACCGCGCAGGCCTGGGCAGCGAAGGCTTCGTTGATTTCCAGCAGGTCGAGGTCGGCGGCCTTCCAGCCAGCGCGCTGCAGCGCCTTGGTGGATGCGGGAACCGGGCCCATGCCCATGTAGGCCGGGTCGAGCCCGGTGGTGGCATAGCTGGCGATGCGGGCCAGCGGCGTGAGCCCCAGCGCTGCGGCCTTCCTGGCGCTCATCACCATCACGGCGGCCGCGCCGTCGTTGATGCCCGAGGCGTTGCCTGCCGTCACGCCGCCCGCCTTGTCGAAGGCCGGGCGCAGGCCGGCCAGCGCCTCGGCGCTGGTCTTGCGGTTGATGTATTCGTCGGCGGCGAAAACGACCGGATCGCCCTTCTTCTGCGGCAGCGTCACCGGCACGATCTCGTCCTTGAACCGGCCGGCGTCCTGCGCGGCGGCGGCCTTCTGCTGGCTCGCCAGGGCCAGGGCATCCTGCGCGTCGCGGCTGATGTTGTACTTCTTCGCCACGTTCTCGGCAGTGATGCCCATGTGGTACTGGTTGTAGACGTCCCACAGGCCGTCCACGATCATGCTGTCGACCAGCTTCCAGTCGCCCATGCGCTGGCCGTCGCGAGAGCCGGGCAGCACGTGCGGCGCCGCGCTCATGTTTTCCTGGCCGCCGGCAATCACGATTTCGCTGTCGCCCGTGGCCACGGCCTGCGCCGCCAGCATCACGGCCTTGAGGCCGGAGCCGCACACGGCATTGATGGTGAGCGCCGGGGTTTCCTTCTGCAGGCCGGACTTGATCAACGCCTGGCGTGCCGGATTCTGGCCGCTGCCGGCCGCCAGAACCTGGCCCAGGATCACTTCGCCCACCTGAGCGGCATCGAGGCCCGTGCGGCGCAGAAGGTCGGCGATGACCAGTGCGCCGAGTTCGGGCGCGGCCGTCTTGGCGAGCGAGCCGCCGAATTTGCCGACGGCGGTGCGTGCGGCGCTGACGATGACGATGTCTTCCATGCTTTTCTCCAGGGATAAGAGTTCGGGAAACCGGGAATGTGGGTACGTGAGGATGAACGACGCGGCTCAGGCCTTGTCGGCGCGCTCGCGGACGTAGCGGCCGGGCGCGGGCTCCAGGCCCTGGCCGGCGGCTCCGGCGGCATAGCGCTTGGGCGCGGCCACCTGCCGGCCGGCGTGGCCGCGCAGCCAGGCCGACCAGTCCGTCCACCAGCTGCCGGGCTTTTCGGTCGCGCCGGTCAGCCATTCGCCCAACGTGGACGGCAGTTGGCCGTCGTCGCGCACCCAGTGGCTGCGCTTGTTGGCGGCGGGCGGATTGATCACGCCGGCGATGTGGCCCGAAGCCCCCATGACAAAACGCTTGGCGCCCGGCAGATGGCGCGTGGAGGCGTAGGCGCCGGTCACGGGCACGATGTGGTCTTCGCGCGAACCGTAGATGTAGACGGGAATGTCGATGCGGCCCAGATCCACCGGCACGCCGCACACGCGCGCGTGGCCCGGCTTGACCAGGTTGTTCTCGAGATAGGTGTTGCGAAGGTACCAGGCGTACATGGGGCCCGGCAGGTTGGTGGAGTCGCTGTTCCAGTAGAGCAGGTCGAACGGCGGTGGCGTTTCGCCTTTGAGGTAGTTGCCGACGACGTAGTTCCAGACCAGATCGTTCGGCCGCAGGAAGCTGAAGGTGGCTGCCAGATCGTGCCCCGGCATCAGCCCGCCCTGGCCGAACTGCATCTCGCGCAGCTTGACGAAGGCTTCGTCGATGAAGACGTCGAGCACGCCGGTGTCGCTGAAATCGAGGAAGGTGGTGAGGAAGGTGGCGCTGGCCACGGGAAGCGCCGGCGCGGCGGCACGGCGGGCACGGGCCGTCTTGCTGTTCTTGGCGGCCTTCTCTGCCGGCTTGCCGGCGCCGGCCTCGGCCCGCGCCGCCAGCACGCCCAGCGCCGTGCCCAGGATGGTGCCGCCCACGCAGAAACCCAGCGCGTTGATCTGCGCGGCGCCGGTGAGGTCACGCACGGCATCGATGGCCTCGATGGCGCCCTTCTCCACGTAGTCGTCCCAGCCCACATGGGCCAGCGATGCATCGGGGTTGCGCCAGCTCACAACGAACGTGCGGTGGCCCTGTGCGACGGCGTAGCGGATCAGCGAGTTCTCGGGCTGCAGGTCGAGGATGTAGAACTTGTTGATGCACGGCGGCACCAGCAGGAACGGGCGCTCGTACACCCTGGACGTGAGCGGCTTGTATTCGAGCAGCTGGAACAGCTCGTTCTCGTACACCACTGCGCCTTCGGTGGTGGCCACGTTGCGGCCCACCTCGAACAGCGACTCGTCGGTCTGGCTCACGTGACCCTGGCGCAGATCGTGCAGCAGGTTGCGCACACCCTGGGCGATGCTCTCGCCCTGGCTCTGGATCGCCTTGAACTGGGCCTCGGCATTGAACGCCATGAAGTTGCTGGGGGCGGTGGCGGCGAGGTATTGGTCCACCGCGAAGCGGATGCGCGCGCGGGTCTTGTCGTCAGCCTGGACGGCGTCCACAAGGCCACTGAGCGCACGCGCATTGAGAAGGTAGGCGGCCGCCGCGTAAGCCGAGACGGGATTGCGGGCCCAGGAGTCGCCGGCGAAGCGACGGTCTTTCACCTGCGGATTTCGCTGCAGGCCCTCGTTCCACAGCCGCGCACTTTCATCGACGTATTGCTGTCGGACCTGCTCGAGCTTGTCCTGCGAGAACGAGATCGGCGATGTGGCCCCGAAGCTGGCCTGGAATTGGCGGGCGAGGGTCGTCCAATCTGCTCCAGAATTCATGCTGTCTCCTGCTGCTCCGGGTGGCTAGGGAAAACCCCAGTATCCGGGATTTCATGGGCAGTCGCAATGCGCCATCCGGCGCATATCCCTGCCCTCGCAGCCGCCATCTTCCCACGATCTTCTGCATGTATCTGATCGCCATCGCCTGGCTGTACGTCGCGCTCATGATGAGCGTGGCTGAAGCCACCAACACGACGGGCACCGTGCTGGGTGCCATCGTCACCTTCGTACTCTACGGGCTCCTGCCCGTTGCCCTGCTCATGTACATCCTGGGCACGCCCGGGCGCCGGCGGCGGCTCAAGGCCGCCGAGCAGCAGGAGCACGAAGCCGCAATCGCTGCGCGCGCAGCGGCCGTCGCGACGCCGGTTTCAGACGAGCCAGACGAGCGCGGCGAAGCGCCCGCTGGCGCCGTCGCGCCGGTGCGAAAAGAACCGTGAGGGCCGGCGCACCGTGCACCAGTCGTCACTGCCGTCGTTACCCCACACACTGCTGACGCCGGCCACCGCCAACCGCTGACGCGCGAGCATAGGCAGATCGGCAAGATATTTGCCGCCACCCAGCGTGGCGAAGGCCGCCGCCGCATGCGGATCGGCCGCGACGAAAACCTGGCGCACGTCCTCGCCCACCTCGAAAGCACGCGGGCCGATGCACGGGCCCAGCCAGGCAAGCGTGTTGCGCGCCACCTGATCGGGCGACTCACCCACCGCCTCGCCCAGAGCAGCCAGCGCGGCTTCGATCACGCCGCCGGCCAGCCCGCGCCAGCCCGCGTGCGCCGCGCCCACCGCACGTCCCGAGGCGTGCGCCAGCAGTACCGGCAGGCAGTCGGCCACCATCACCGTGCAGGCCACGCCGCGCCGCGTGGTGACGCAGGCATCGGCCTCGGTGCCCTGGGGCGTGTCCACACCCAGCCGCGCCACGGCCACGCCGTGCACCTGCCGCAGGAACACGGGCCGCGCATCAATCTCGCTATTCACCTCGGCGCGGTTGGCCGCCACCGCAACCGGATCGTCACCCACGTGGTCGCCGAGATTGAGCCCCTGCCATGCGCCGCACGAACGCCCGCCCACGCGCGTGGTGCAAGCCGCGCGCACACCGGCGGGTGCCGGCCAGTCGGGCTGAAGCCAGCCGGACGACAGGCCAACCATCACGCCTCGGCGTCGGGGCAGGCCGAAGGCTGCGCCTTCTGGAACGCCGGCAGCTGCATGCAGGCATCGAACACGGTCATCGTGCGGTCCAGCCCGCTCAGGTCGACGTTGAAACGCTGGCCGTTGAAGATCTGCGGCACCAGGCAGCAGTCGGCCAGCGTGGGCGTATCGCCATGGCAGAAGCGCCCGGCCGGCCCCTGCGCCAGTTGGCGCTCGAAGGCCAGCAGGCCCTCGCGCACCCAGTGCCGGTACCAGGTGTTCTTGGCCTCTTCATCCACCTTCATCTGACGCACGAGGTACTTGAGCACGCGCAGGTTGTTGATCGGATGGATGTCGCACGAGATCACCTGCGACAGCGCCCGCACGCGAGCGCGTGCCAGCGCATCGCGCGGCACCAGCGGCACGGCCGGATGCACTTCGTCCACGTACTCGATGATGGCCATCGATTGCGACAGGCGCTCGCCGGTGTCCAGCTCCAGCGTCGGCACCAGCGCTTCGGCCGAGACGGCCGCATACGGCTCCTTGAGGTGATCGCCGCGCGCGATGTGCACCGGCACGTACTCGTAGGCCAGGCCCTTGAGCTCCAGCGCGATGCGCACGCGGAACGACGCCGAGGAACGGAAGTAGTTGTAGAGCTTCATGGGTGACGAGCATAGCGGCAGCCCTTGCGCGACCGCATCCGATCACACCCTTGGAGGCGGCTCGATGCGTTTCGCCGTGCGAAACAACGGCTCACCTGCCTTGTTGCGCCCGGCAGGCATTACTAAGGTGCACACGGTTCGTGCGTCACGAAGACAAAGGAGACACCATGAGAACCGTCCACCGCGCCCACCCGGGCCGCCGCCCGCTGCTCGCCCTGGCCTTCGGCCTCGCCGCGCTGGCCGCCCCAGCCTCATCGCACGCGCAGGCTTGGCCGGCCAAGCCGGTCACCGTCGTCGTGCCGTTCCCGGCCGGAGGCTCCACCGACATCCTGGCGCGCCTGCTCGCCAAGCGGCTGGGCGACAGCCTGGGCCAGAACTTCGTAGTGGACAACCGCGCCGGCGCCAACGGCAACCTCGGCGCCGCGGCCGTCGCCAATGCCGCGCCGGACGGCTACACCCTGCTCTTCACGACCACCGGGCCGCTGGTCTTCAACAAGTTCATCTACAAGACCACGCCGTTCGATCCGCAGCGCGACTTCACGCCTATCGTGAAAGCGGCCGAGGTGCCGCTGCTGGTCGCGGCGCACCCGTCGCTGCCCGCGACCACGCTGCAGGAACTGGTGGCCTACGCCAAGGCCAACCCCGGCAAGGTCAATTACTCCACTGCGGGCAACGGCTCGATGGGCCACCTCACGGCCGAACTGCTGCAGCGGCGCACTGGCGCGAAGCTGACCCACGTGCCCTACAAGGGTTCGGCCCCGGCACTCAACGATCTGGTCTCGGGCGTCGTGACCGTGAGCTTCGACCTGGCGCCCACCTATGCGCAGTACGTACAGGGTGGCAAGGTGCGCGCGCTGGCCGTGACCACGTTGCAGCGCACGCCGCTGATGCCCGAGACGCCGACGCTGGCCGAGCAGGGTCTCAAGGACTTCGAGGCCACGGGCTGGAATGCCTTCGTGGGCCCGGCCCGCCTGCCCGCCGACGTGGTGCAGAAGGTGAACACCATCGTCAACCAGTTCGTCGCCAGCGCCGAAGGCAAGGAGGCGCTGCGCAACCTGGGCATGCAGCCCGCCGGCGGATCGCCGCAGCAACTGCGCGACTACATCCAGGCGCAAACCGCGACCTGGCAGCCCGTCGCCACCTCCGTTTCCATCGACTGACCCCTGCAGATGACCCGGCCCGCATCCCTCGACCGCCCCCTCCGCGTGGACTGCCACGCCCATGTGTACGACCTCTCGCGCTATCCGTTCCACGGTACGCGCGGCTTCGACGCCAGCGACAACGAAGTCGGCACGGCTGAGCAGTTCGCCTGCGTGCTCGACGCGCACGGCTTCACCCACGGCCTGCTGATCAATCCGCTGGGCGGCTATGGCACCGACAACCGCTGCCTGCTCGAAGTGCTCGAACGCCACAAGGGCCGCTTCAAGGGCGTGGCCGTGGTCGCGCACGGCACGCCTGAGGCCGACTTCGAACGCATGTCGGCCGCGGGCGTGGTCGGGCTGCGCTTCAACCTCAACTTCCCGGCCAGCCCGGCGCTCGATGCCGAGGGCGCCGATCGCACGCTGGCGCTGGCGCGCGAGCAGGGCTGGTTCGCCCAGGTCCACTACGAAGGCGAGACCTTCCTGCGCGCGCTGCCGCTGCTCGAGCGCTCGGGCCTGCCCATCGTGGTGGACCATTGCGGCCGCCCCGATGCGAAGGCCGGCGTGGACCAGCCGGCCTTCCGTGCGCTGCTCGACCTCGGCCGCAGCGGCCGCGCCGTGGTCAAGCTGTCGGGCGCATTCCGCTTCGGCGGCGAGTTCCCCTACACGGCTGCCGACACGTATGCGCAGGCCCTGATCGAAGCGTTCGGCATCGACCGCTGCGTGTGGGGTTCCGACTGGCCCTACCTGCGCGCGCGCCACCGTGTCGACCACGCCACGCTGCTGGCCGCGCTGCACCGCTGGCTGCCCGATGCCGCCGACCGCCAGAAGGTGCTGGGCGACAACCCGGCGCGCATCTTCGGCTTCAAGCCGCTGGCCACCACGGCCTGAGCGGCAGCACCCTCTCTCGAAAACCACAAGGAGACTTCATGACATACATCCGACGCCGCGCCCTGCTGGGCGCCGCCGCTGCCACCGCCGGCACGCTGATCGCACGGCCCGCACTCGCGCAGGGCGACGCATTCCCGAGCCGTCCGGTGCGGGTCATCGTGCCCTACGCGGCCGGTGGCGCCGACAGCTACATCCGCCCGCTGCAGGCCACGCTGGAGAAGAAGCACGGCATCGTGCTGGTGATCGAATCGGTGGTGGGCGCCGGCGGCACCGTGGGTGCCAACCGCGTCAAGCGCGCACCGGCCGACGGCTACACGCTGCTGTTCTGCGGCTCCGGCGCGCTCACCATCGCGCCCAAGCTGCAGGGCGACAAGCTCTCGCCGGCCGACTTCGTGCCGGTGATGAACCTGGCCACCATTCCCTATGTGGTGGCCACGCGGAAGACCTCCAGCATCCGCAGCGGCAAGGACTTCATCGACTACATCAAGCGCAATCCGGGCAAGCTCGACTACGGATCGCCCGGCACCGGCGCCGCGCCGCACCTCGGCATGGAAGCTCTGGCCGCGAGCCTGGGCACCAGCGTGACCCACGTGCCCTACAGCGGCATCGCCACGGCGGTGCAATCCATCCTCGGCGGCCACATCGAAGCGGTGATCGGCGCGCCCAGCGCCGTGATGCCCCAGGTGCGCGCGGGCCAGCTGTGGCCCATCGGCGTGACCAGTCGCCAGCGCGTGCCGCTGATGCCCGACCTGCCCACACTGGCCGAGGCCGGCGCGCCGGTCGAGGTGACGACGCATTTCGGCTTCCTGGCGCCGCAGGGCACGCCCGCCGCGGTGGTCGAGAAGCTGGCCGCGGCGTTCACCGATGCCGCGCGCGATCCCGCCTTCCTGGCCTCGATGGAAGGCATGCAGACGCCGGTGGACGTGAAGCCGGGCGCCGAGTTCGCGAAGGCCCTGGTGGCGGAGTCAGCCGCGTTCGATCCCGTGATCGCCAAGCTGCCGCGCCAATGACGGCCGGGATGTCCGCTCCGATGGCCGTCGGCGTCGAGGCCCCGCTGGTCGACGTGCACGCGCACGTCTACACGCGCGACATGCCGCTCAAGGGCACGGCCTGGCACGCGCCCACCGCAGACGCCACCATCGAGCGCTACCTGGCGACACTCGACGCACACGGTGTGGTGTTCGGCGTGCTGGCCGCAGCCAGCATCTACGGCGACTACAACGACTACCAGGTCGAGGCCGTGCGGCGCCACAAGCGCCTGCGCGCCACCATCATTGCCCACCCCGGCATGGACCGCCGCACGCTCGAGCAGATGAAGACCGACGGCGTGGTAGGCATCCGGCTGCAGTGGCGCAACGTGGCCGATGTCCCCGACCTCACGTCGCCCGAATGGCGCCTGCTGCTGCGCCGCGTGGCCGATCTCGACTGGCACGTGCACATCCATGACGATGCTCCACGCCTTCCCGCACCGCTGGCCGCGTTGCGGCAGGCCGGCGTGAAGATCGTGGTGGACCACCTGGGCCGGCCCGATCCGGCGAAGGGATTCGATTGCGAAGGATTCCAGTCCATCCTGCGCTCGGTGGAACAGGGCCGCACCTGGGTCAAGCTGTCGGCGGGCTTTCGCCAGCCCTCGCCCGACCGGGCCCGTGAGTGCGCGCGCGAACTGCTGCGCCACGTGGGCACCGACCGGCTGATGTGGGGCAGCGACTGGCCGTTCGCCGCCTTCGAATCCACCATGACCTACCAGCGCGCGATCGACGACCTGGCCGACTGGGTGCCCGACGCCGCCAGCCGCCGCCGCATCGCGGGCGAAACCGCACTGAGGTTCTATTTCACATGACTGCACCGGACACCATGCACATCGCGCGCATCGAAACCGAGATCGGGCGGCTCAATATCGACTACTGGTACGACGTCGACCGCCACGAGGGGCGGAGCGCGCACGAGTTCTACACCGAGGACGGGGTTTTCACCACCAGCATCCGCAGCCGCACCGGCCGCGACGCCATCGCCGCCTTCTACCGGGGACGGCAGGACGGCCGCGTACGAACCGCGCGACACGTGATCGCCAACCTGCGCGTGCAGGTGCACGACGCCGGCCATGCGAGCGCCGACTGGATCCTGCTGCTCTATGCGGCCGACGGCGCGCCGGTGCTGCCTTCCGAGTCGGCGATCATGATCGCCGACGTCCACGATGTGTGCGTGCGCGGCGAGGACGACCGCTGGCGCTATGCCTCGCGCACCATCGTGCCTGTTTTCAAGAGTTCCACACCGACCACCGGATGACCCGCCCTGTGTTCCACGACCTGCGCAACGCGCCCGCCTTCAAGCGCTCCATCTTCAACGCCATCGTCGCGCCGCGGCCCATCGGCTGGATCAGCTCGATGAGCGCCGCCGGCCAGTGCAACCTGGCGCCGTTCTCGCACTTCAACATGGTCTCGACCGCGCCGCCGGTGCTCATGTTCTCGTGCAACACCCCGGCCGACCGGCCCGAGAAGGACACCATCGCCAACATCCGCGAAACGGGCGAGTTCGTCTACAACCTCGTGAGCCGAGACCTCACCGAGGCCATGAACACCACGTCGGCTGCCTTGCCGCGCGGTACCGACGAGTTCCAGGCCGCCGGGCTGGCCAAGGCCAGTTGCGAGATCGTGCGGGTGCCGCGCGTGGCGGCATCGCCGGCCTCGATGGAATGCCGGCTGCTGCGCTTCGTCGAGATCGCGCCCGAGTTACCGGGCGAGACGGCGAGCATCGTGGTGTTCGGCCGCATCGTCGGCCTGCACACGGCCGAAGGCTTCATCGATGCCAACGGCCGCTTCGACACCGCGCGCGCGCGACCGATGACGCGCCTGGGTGGCAACCAGTACGCCGAGGCCGGCCCGATCTTCGAGCTGGCCGCCCCCTTCACCAAACGCGACTGACGCGAAAGCGCCGACGCACCCGTCACACACCACGCCATGACCGCACAGAAGACCATCACCGACGTCCGGCTCCCCACCCTGCTCGATTTCACCAGCGAATGCGCGGGCGACGGCCCCGCCGCATGGGAAGCGCGCGGACAGAACTTCCACGTCGCCTGGCACCGCGCCGGCACGGCAGCGCTCGCCGTGGGGACGCAGTCGGACGACGAGCTCATGCTGATCGTGCTCGGCGCTCCGGTTGGCATCGGCGGCGCCGGGCGCGCGCCGGTGGATGCTCCCGCACGCACCATCGCCATCCTGCCAGCGGGCCGCTGGCAGCTCACCCTGGCGCCCGGAGCCACCTGCGCCGTGCTGCGCTCGCTGCGCGGCACTGACGCGGCCGACACGCCGCGCAATGCGGCGGCCTATGCCATGCCCGACGCGCGCATTGCGCCTGTTGGCGCGCCCTACCGTGTACTGCGTGGCGGCGGCGACGTGCGGCTTCTGCCTATCGATCAGGTGCAGGCGTCGAAAGACAAGCCCCGCCTGAAGATGCTGCAGACGGCCACGATGTCGATCAACTGGGTGGAATACGACGGTCCGCGCGACCGCTCGGCGCTCAGCCCGCATTCGCACGCGAGCTTCGAGCAGGGCTCGCTGGGCCTTGCAGGCGATTTCGTGCACCACCTGCGCACGCCATGGGGGCCGGACGCCCGCCAGTGGCAGGACGACCGCCATGCCGCGCTCGGCTCGCCATCGCTGATGGTGGTGCCCGTCGGCCTCATCCATACCACCGAGGGCGTGAACGCGGGCCACCACATCCTGATCGACATCTTCTCGCCGCCGCGCGCCGACTTCATCGCCAGCGGCTGGGTGTTCAACTCCGGGGAGTACGCGGCCCCCGCCGAGGACATCGCAGTGGCAGCCTGAGAGCGCGCCCGCCCTCAGGCGACTGGGTCGGCCGGCAGCGCGATCAGCGCAGCGCGCGCGTGTGCGGCCACGGTCTGCAGCGGCGCGAGGTAACGCTCGACCGCCTCGCTGGCCGGCATGGTGGAGGAAAACCACGTGAGTCCGATCGCCCCCACGGCGCGGTTGGCGTCGAACACCGGCACGGCCAGCGTGTTGGACACGGGCCGGACCTTGGGATGCCGCAGCGCGTAGCCTTGCCGGCGCACCAGCTCCAGCGTCGCATCGAGTGCCTTGCGCTGGCGTGCCACGGCGTTCTCGGGGTCGCCCGACTGCAGGGCCATGCCGATCAGGATCTCGCGCTCGTCCGGATCGCAGAAGGCGAGGTAGGCCAAGCCCAGGCCCCGGGTCACCAGGCTCAGGCGCATGTCGATGCTCGAGTGCAGCAGGGCCAGCGGCGAACGCGGCACGGTGCTGTAGCGGATGACGGCGGCGTCGCTGTCGGGCACGGCCAGCGCGACGGGCCATTTCACCTCGGCCGTAAGCGCATCCATCAGGGGCGCCAGCACCTCGACGATGCGCGGCTCGCTGTGGAATCCGCTGGCCAGCGCGCGCACGCGCGATGTCAGCATGTAGCCGCGGCGTGGCTCGTGGCGCACGTAGCCCTCGCCGGCCAATGTCTGAAGCAGGCGCACGAGCGAGGGCTTGGGGATGCCGGTCTGACGGTGCAACTGCGCGATGCCGACGACGGGATAGGTATTCAGCGCCTCCAGCACTCGCAGGGTGCGCACCACGGCTTCCACAGGAGGAAACGATGCCATGGCGTGCCGCCGCGCTCAGCCGCCCACTACCAGCCGCATGGCGGGCATGACCTGCTCGGTCTCGGCACGCCGCTCCAGCGCCATGCGCATGTTCATCTGGGCGACTTCGGTGTGTTCGATGGCCAGGGCCTGGGCCCGAGCGCCCTCGCCTGCTTTGAGGGCCGCGAACAGCATGTGGTGCTGACGATGCGCGTAGTGCATCCATTCGCGGTCCTGCTCCAGCGCCGACTGCATGGGCAGCATGGCCGATGCGGGCGCGAACGGCAGCTTGTCGTTGAGCTGCACGGCACGCTGCAGCGCCCGGTTGCCGCTGGCTTCGAGCAGCAGCGCATGGAAGCGGTCGTTCATGCTGGCGTAGTCGGCATAGCTCTCGTAAGTGAGCGGATT
The DNA here is from genome assembly GCA_017307855.1 of Burkholderiales bacterium. Lineage (GTDB taxonomy): Bacteria > Pseudomonadota > Gammaproteobacteria > Burkholderiales > Burkholderiaceae_C > JAGOCV01. The sequence continues at coordinate 393,097 of JAFKGD010000001.1, forward strand.
GGCTGCCAGGGCACGGTCGCCTTCGTCCAGGCAGGCTTGCAGTTGCGCCTGCAGCTGGCGCGAAACGCCGTGCTCGGCCACCAGGCGCGCGGCCATGCCTTCGAGGTGGCCGCGCACGGCGATGGCGTCGGCCACTTCCTGCGGCGTGTAGCGGCGCACCAGATAACCCACCGTCTCGTTCGCCTCCACCAGCCCTTCCTGCTCCAGCGCCATCAGCGCTGCGCGCACAGGCGTGCGCGAAGCACCCAGTCGCTCCCCGAGCTGGGCCTCGGCCAAGCGCTGGCCCGGCTCGAACTCACCCCTCAGGATCAGGTCCCGAAGTTGCATGAGGATTTTTTCTTGCAGGTTCATGGGAACGGAATGTACACTGAACCTACAAAACGGTATACCGTTTGTAGACCCACTCCGGTGGCCTGATGCCAGGGCGCGCCTGCCGCAGCCCCAACGAAAGTCTCGCGATGAAAGCTGAACAGAACGAACTCATCACCCGTGTCGGCCCCGGCACGGCCTGCGGCGCCGTGCTTCGTCAGTACTGGCAGCCCGTGGCGCTGGTGGACGAATTCGATCCGCGCCTGGATCCACGCATGGAAAAGCGCCCGGTCAAGGCCGTGCGCGTGATGGGCCAGAACTTCGTGCTGTTCAAGGACGGGCAGGGCCGCTGGGGCCTGCTCGACCGCGACTGCCCGCACCGCAACGCCGATCTGTCCTTCGGCCGCCGCGAGGAAGACGGTCTGCGCTGTCCCTTCCACGGCTGGAAGTTCGCAGTGGACGGCACCTGCCTGCAGACCCCCGCCGAGCCTGCCGGCAGCAAGCTGTGCGAGCGCGTGCGCCAGCGCGCCTACCCGGTCGTCGAGCGCGCCGGCGCCATCTGGGCCTGGCTCGGCGACGAAGGCGCCACGCCCCCGCCCTTCCCCGAGTTCGATGCCTTCGCCGCGCCCGCCACCCACAGCTTTGCCTTCAAGGGCCTGTGGAACGCCAACTGGCTGCAGGCTTTCGAGGTAGGTATCGATCCGGCCCACCCCTCGTTCCTGCACCGCTTCCTGCAGGACGAAGCGCTCGAGCAGATCGGCGACAACGCGGCCGGCAAGCAGTTCCGCAGCGCCAGCGCGGGCAGCGCCGACGGCGAGCAGTGGCCGATGACGCGCATCATGCGCGAGTTCTGCCAGCCCGAGATCAGCCTGGAACACACGCCCTGGGGCATCCAGCTCACGGCCCTGCGCCCGATGACGGAGCAGCTCACGCACGTGCGCGTGACCAACGCCATCTTCCCCTCCACCTTCGTGATCCCGCTGTCGGAGACGATGACCATCACGCAGATGCACGTGCCGGTGGATGACGAGAACACTTACTGGTATTCGTTCTTCACCAGCTTTGCCGGTCCGCTCGACAAGGAAGCCATGCGCGCGCAGCGCCAGCCTTTCATCGCCCTGCCCGACTACATCCCGGTTTCGGGCCGCCACAACAACTGGGGCTTCAATCCCGAAGAACAGATGAGCACCACCTACCTCGGCATGGGCGAGGAGGACATCAACGTGCACGATCAATGGGCTGTTGAGAGCATGGGCCCGATCCAGGACCGCACCCGCGAACATCTGGGCACCAGCGACAAGGTCATCATGGCCAACCGCCGCGTGTTGCTGGCCGCGATCGAGAGCGTCGCCAAAGGCGGCACCGCCCCCGGCGTGGCCACGGCCGACACTGCCACCCAGGTGAGCGGCGGCCCCGACACCGTGGACGGCATAGCACCCGCCGGTGAATGGGCCACGTGGTGGCACCAGCAGGTGGATGCCAAGCGCACCAACGCACCCTGGATCGAGAAAGCCGCGCCCGGCGCAACCGAGACGGCATGAGCGCCGCCCGCGCGGCCGAAGCAACCTTCCTCACGAATTTCCTACATGACATCGTTCGCTGAACGCTGCGGCATCCACGATGCCGCGCGCGAGCAGGCGCTCGTGCAGACCGCCGCCGCCATCGAGGCCAGCGGCGCCGAGCTGGTCCGCTTCACCTGGTGCGACGTGCACGGCGTGCTGCGCGGCAAGACGCTGGTGGCTTCGGCCGCCGCCGCCGCCATGCGCGACGGCGTAGGCCTGGTGAGCACGCTGCTGCTCAAGGACACCTCGGACCGCACAGCGTTCAAGGTGTTCGAACCCGGTGGGGCGGCCGACCTGCCGGGCTTCGAGTTCGCCAGCAACGTGATGCTGGTGGCCGACCCGGCCAGCTGGCAGGAATTGCCCTGGACGGAATCGACAGGCTGGCTGCGCGCCCAGCCTTACATGCAGGATGGCACGCCTGTCGAGCTCGACACGCGCCGTGTGCTGCAACGCGCGCTCGATCGCCTGGCCGCGGCCGGCTACGGCATGAAGTGCGGGCTGGAGGTCGAGTTCCACATCTACCGCATCGAGGACACCGCGGCGCAGCTCGACCCCGAGCGGGCCGCCTGGCCCGGACTGCCGCCACGCGTGTCGATGATCCACCCCGGCTACAACATGCTGGCCGACGGCTGGTACGACATGGCCGAGCAGCCGCTACGCATCGTGCAGCGCACCGCGCAGGCCATGGGCCTGCCTTTGCTGTCGCTTGAAGTGGAGTTCGGTCCGAGCCAGGTCGAGGCCGTGTTCAACGTCACCGACGCACTGACGGCGGCGGACAACATGGTCACCTTCCGCAACGCCGTGCGGCAGGCGTTGCTGCGCGAGGGCTACCACGCCACGTTCATGTGCCGCCCGCCGTTCCCGAACATCATGTCCAGCGGCTGGCACCTGCATCAGTCGCTGGTCGACCTGAAGACCGGGGCCAACGCTTTCCGCCGTGACATGCCCGCTGCGGGCAGCGTGCCGGCGTCAGCGCAGTACACGCTGTCGGCGCTGGGCGAACACTATCTGGCCGGCCTGTTGCGCCACGCACGCGGCATGGCGGTGTTCTGCACGCCCACGGCCAACGGCTTCGGCCGCTTCCGCCCGAACGCGCTGGCGCCCCAGGCCGTGCTGTGGGGCCGCGACAACCGTGGCGCGATGCTGCGTGTGGTGGGCGACTGCGGCGACGGCGGCACGCGCATCGAGAACCGCATCGGCGAGCCCGCTGCCAATCCGTACCTGTACCTGGCCGCGCAGATCCATGCCGGGCTCGACGGTATCGAGCAACAGCTGGCCGCGCCCCCCGCCACCGACTCGCCCTACGGCGGCACGCATGAGATGCTGCCCACGAGCCTGGGCGCTGCGCTGGACGCGCTCAAAGCAGACGACGTGCTGTGCGAAGCCTTCGGCCGGCCATTCGTCAATTACTATGAGCGCCTCAAGCGCGCCGAACTCGACCGCTTCGAGGCAGCCGAAGACAAGGACGATTTCCAGCGCCGCGAGTACTTCAGCCGTTTCTGAGGGCGCCACGGCGCCCGTGCTTTCCGACACCGAACATTCCCGCCCCATGATCACCATCCACCTCGTCGCCGCAGACGGCACCACCACCACGCTCGAAGGCAAGCCGGGCTTCAGCCTCATGGAAACCGCCGTGCACGCCAACGCCCCCGGCATCGAAGCCGACTGCGGTGGCCTGCTCACCTGCGCCACCTGCCACGTCATCGTGCGCGAACCGTTCGCCAGCCAGTTGCCCAAGGCGGCCGACGACGAGATCGCGATGCTCGACTTCACGGCCACCCCGGCCCGGCCCGGCAGCCGCCTGTCGTGCCAGATCCACCTGACCGAGGCCCTCGATGGCCTGACGGTAGACTTGCCCGCTTCGCAACACTGAAGACAAGCCCCTCGCGGGGCGGCGCGCGCCATGATCCTCGAACACGCAGACATCCGTATCGCACCGGGCCAGCAGGCCGCCTTCGAGGAAGCCATCCGGCGCGGCGTGGAAACCGTCATCTCCAAGGCCAAGGGCTTCATCGGCTACACCGTTCACCACGGCATCGAGACGCCCGAGCGCTATCTGCTGCAGATCCGCTGGCAGACGCTGGAGAACCACACGGTGGACTTCCGCGGCTCGGCAGCATTCGGCGAATGGCGTGCCATCGTCGGCCCGTTCTTCGCGGCACCGCCCACGGTGGAGCACTTCGAACTCACGACCGGCAGCCACTGAAGGGCTGCGCGGGCCCTGCAGCCATCAGTTGCGGGCCGCGGTCTCTTCGTGGCCGGACACCAGCTTGTCCAGCAGGTTCATGAGCTGATCGGCTTCGGGCCCGGACAGCGGTGACATGATCCGCTTCTGCGCGCGGCGCACCGCGCGCTTCATCGACTGCGCCACGGCTTCGCCTTCGGACGTGGCCCACAGCAGCTTGCGGCGGCGGTCGATGGTGTCGGGCTCTCGCCGCACCCAGCCCTTGGCTTCGAGTCGGGCGATGACCGACCCCGAAGTCGCCTCGTCGAACGCCACGCGCCGCGCCAGCGTGACCTGATCGGTGCCTGGCGCGGCAATCAGCACATGCAGCATGGCGAACTGCACCGGCGTGACATCGACGTCGGCTGTCTCCTCCATGAACAGGGCCACCGCCCATTGCTGCGCGCGCCTCATCAGGTAACCGGGCGCGCGCTCGAAATCGAAGCTTCTCGGCATGCCCGCAGTGTGTGCGGCGCACCGCCGCGCGCCGAAGCGGGAATACCCTGTGCAAGGGCCCGGATTTGGTACGCATACTTACCAAATCCGATCTGAGCAGCCGTCGCCTGCCCCACGCCATGAACGCCGAAATGCCATCCGCCACCGACGTGCGCCGCGCGCTCTACGACGACATGGCGCCGCACCACCTCACGCCGCTGTGGGAAGTGCTGCACGCCCTGGTTCCCCGCCAGCCCGCCAGTCCGTGCGTCGCTGCGCACTGGAAGTACGGCGAAGTGCGCCCCTTCCTCATGCGTGCCGGCGCGGCCATCACGGCCGAAGAGGCGGTGCGCCGCGTGCTCATCCTGGAAAACCCGGCCCTGCGCGGCCAGTCGTGCATCACGCAGTCGCTCTATGCGGGGCTCCAGCTGATCCTGCCGGGCGAGCGGGCCCCCAGCCACCGCCACACGCAGAGCGCGCTGCGCTTCATCGTCGAAGGCACGGGCGCCTGGACGGCGGTGGACGGCGAGCGCGCCGTGATGCATCCGGGCGACTTCATCATCACGCCCAGCTGGGCCTGGCACGACCACGGCAGCGAAGCCGACGGACCGGTGGTGTGGCTTGACGGGCTGGATATCCCCATGCTGCGCTTCTTCGACGCCGGCTTCGCCGAGAACGGCAGCGGCGCGCAGCCCCAGGCGCACGCACCAGGCGCGAGCTTTGCTCGCTGGGGCCACAACATGGCGCCGGTGCGCCATCAGCCACCGTTCGGGCTGAGTTCGCCGATCTTCAGCTACCCCTATGACCGCAGCCGCGAGGCGCTGCATGCGCTGGAGCGCGACGAGCCCGTCGATGCCTGGGACGGCGTGAAGCTGCGCTACGTGAACCCGGCCACCGGAGGCTCGCCCATGCCCACCATGGCCACCTTCATGCAGCGGCTGCCGCCGGGCTTCGACGGCCGGCCCTTCCGGCAGACCGACGGCGCGGTGTACAGCGTGGTCGAAGGCACCGGTACGGTGCATGTGTCGCAAGGGGACACGCAACAGGTGTTCGAGGTCGGGCCACGCGATCATTTCGTGATTCCCACGTGGCACACTGCGCGCTGGCAATCGGCAGATGGCTGCGTGCTATTCAGTTTTTCAGACCGCCCTGTGCAGCAGGCACTGGGCATCCACAAGGAAGAAAGGTTGTCATGAGTTTCGTTTTCGATCCGGCACCGGCAGTTTCGGTGCCCGTCGTGGGCAGCGCGGCGCGCTTCCCGGTGCGCCGCGTGTACTGCGTGGGCCGCAACTACGAAGAGCACGCCAAGGAGATGGGTTTCACCGGCCGCGAACCCCCCTTCTTCTTCCTCAAGCCGGCCGACGCCGTGGTCCCGGTGGATGCCGGTACCAACGCCCGCATCGCCTACCCCAGCCTGACGAAGAACCTGCATCACGAGATCGAGCTCGTGGTCGCCATCGGCACGGGTGGCCGGGACATCAAGGCGGCAGATGCGTTCAAGCACATCTACGGCTACGCCGTCGGCCTGGACATGACGCGCCGCGACCTGCAGAACGACATGAAGAAGCAGGGCCGCCCGTGGTGCATTGGCAAGGCGTTCGAGCAATCGGCGCCCATCGGCCCGATTACTCCTGCCGCGCAGGCCGGCGACATCGAGAAGGCCGAGATCTGGCTGCAGGTCAACGGCGCCGACCGCCAGCGCAGCCAGGTCTCCAAACTGATCTGGAACATCGCCGAGACCATCGAGCACCTGTCGGCCGCCTGGGAGCTGCAGCCCGGCGACCTCATCATGACCGGCACGCCCGAAGGCGTGGCGGCCGTGGTGCCCGGAGACACGCTCGAGGGCGGCGTCGCCGGCCTCGAGACGATCAAGGTGACAATCTCCTGAAAGCGTTGATGGAGCGGGCCCCGGCCCGCTTCATGCTTGCGCAGCGCCTCGCTGCCACCGCACCCCGACTGAAACCCGCGAGCTCCCGCAGACGGAGCATGGAGACAACAGCTTGAAGGTCCTGCAACCCCTGGCCGCGTTCTGCGCCATCCTCGCCGGCGTCCTGCTGACGGGCATCACCCTCATGACCTGCGCCAGCCTGATCGGGCGCAACACCACAGGCGCCACGCTGGTGGGCGACTTCGAGCTCACCGGCGTCGCCACCGGCGCGGCGATCGCACTGTTCATGCCGTGGTGCCAGCTGCGGCGCGGCAACATCATCGTGGACTTCTTCACGACGCGCTGCTCGCGCGCCACCAACGACCGGCTCGACCGCCTGGGCACGCTGCTGCTTGCGCTGGCGTTCTCGCTGCTGGCCTGGCGCACCACGCTGGGCGGGCTCAATTCGTACAGCTCGGGCTCCGAAACCACCATCCTCGGCTTTCCCGAATGGGTGACCTACGCGGCCATGGTGCCGCCTTTCGTGCTGACGGCTTTCATCTCGCTGCATCAGACCGTGTTCGGCTTCGCCGAGGACGCACCGGAGGCGCACGCATGACAGTCGCAGCGTTGCCCAAAGGCGTCCGCACTGCGGGACATCGCGCAGAGGTGCGGTCATGAGCGCCCTCTCCCTCACGGCCATGATCTTCGGGATCATGCTCGGGCTGATGGTGGTGCGCACGCCCATCGCCATCGCGATGTTCGTGGCCGGTGCCGTCGGCTACGTGGTGCAGACCGGCTGGCTGCCGTTCTCCAATTTCCTGAACAACCAGGCGTTCGCCCGCTTCGCCAGTTACGACCTATCGGTGATTCCGCTTTTCATCCTGATGGGGCACTTCGCCACCCAGGGCGGCATCAGCCGCGCGCTGTTCCAGTTCGCCGCCGCCATCATGGGCCGGTTCAAGGGGGGGCTCGCCATGGCTTCAGTGCTGGCGAGCGCGGCGTTCGGCGCCATCTGCGGATCGTCGGTCGCCACCTCGGCCACCATCACCGGCGTGGCGCTGCCCGAGATGCGCCGGCATGGTTACTCGGGACGCCTGGCCACCGGCACGCTGGCGGCCGGCGGCACACTGGGGATCCTGATCCCGCCATCCGTGCCGCTGGTCATCTACGCCATCCTCACCGAGCAGAACATCGCCAAACTGTTTGCCGCCGCCATGGTGCCCGGCCTGCTGGCCATGGTGGGCTACATGGTCGCCATCGGCGTCTACGTGAGGCTCGTGCCGGGCCAGGCGCCCGAAGCCGGCGCATCCCCCGGCGAGCGACTGACGTGGCGCTCGGCGCTGGGCATCCTGCCCATTGCCGTGGTCTTCCTGATGGTCTTCGGCGGCATCTACGGTGGCTTCTTCACGCCCACCGAGGGCGCGGCCGTGGGCGCGGCGCTCACCTTCGTGGCGGCACTGCTCAAGCGCGAGATGACGTGGGAGAAGTTCAAGAAGTGTTTCTACGCCACGGCCGAAAGTTCAGCCATGATCTTCCTGATCTTCATCGGCGCCGACCTGATGAACTCGGCCCTGGCGCTCACGCAGGTACCCAACCAGCTGGCCAGCGTGGTGGGCGGCTGGGGCCTCTCGCCGGTGCTGGTGGTGACGGCCATCATGCTGTTCTACGTGCTGCTGGGCGCGGTGATGGACGAGCTCTCGATGCTGCTGCTGACCATTCCGATCTTCTTCCCGATGATCATGGGGCTGGATTTCGGCATGCCCAAGGAGTCGGTCGCCATCTGGTTCGGCATCATGGTGCTGATGACCGTGGGCTTCGGCCTGCTCGCACCGCCCGTGGGGTTGAACGTCTACGTGGTCAACAGTCTGGCGAAGGACGTGCCGATCGCCGAGAGCTACCGCGGCGTGGTTCCTTTCCTGATCAGCGACGTGATCCGCACCACCGTCCTGCTGCTGTTCCCCGGCATTTCCCTGTGGCTGGTGCAGTACATCGGATGACGCCGTGTCGCGTCGCATGGCGATGAGAAAAGGGGCCCTCGCGGCCCCTTGTGCTTTGCGGCGCGGCGTCGCTTCAGCGGCGCAATGCGTCCTGTGCGAAGCCCGAGGTGATCGACTTCACCATCGCAGGGTCAGGCAGCTTGAGTGCGCGGCGCTCCGGAGAGTCGTTGTAGGCCTGCTCGGCGGCCTGGAAGGCCTCGCGGTCGCCGTCCACTTCCAGCCCCCAGATGAAGAGTGCGTTGTCGCGGTCGTGCCAGGCGAACGGGATGCGGAAGCCGAAACGCGCCCGCAGCGCGGGCATCGTGGCCTGCCACCAGGCCACGAAGTCATTGGCGAGTTCGGGTGCCAGCTGGTAGGTGCGCATCTGCACGGTGCGGGCGGGAGCGGCGGTCATCGTCATGCCGGCAACTCTAATGCATGCCCCGCCTCGCGCCGCACCGCTCACTCGACCTTGATGCCCGCCTCGCGGATGATGCGGCCCTGCCGCTCGACGTCGGCCTGCAGCGCGCGCGCCGCCTCGGCCGGCGAGTTGGCGATGGCGCGCAGATTGCGCGTGCGCAGTTGCGCCTGAACGGTCTCGGTGCGTAGCGCCCGCGCGACTTCGGCGTTCACGCGCGCGATGGCAGTCTGTGGCGTGCCGGCGGGCGCCAGCAGCACGAACGTCGCATCGCTCTCGAAACCCCTGACGCCGGCTTCGCGCAGCGTGCCGACGCCGGGAAACTCCGGCAGCCGCTCGCGGCCCACCACGGTGACGAGCTTGAGCTTTCCCTCGCGCACCTGGGGCAGGCCCACGCCGGCGTCGAACACCAGATCCACGTGGCCGCCCAGCAGGTCTGTGATCGCGGCGGCCAGCCCCTTGTAGGGCACGTGGTTGAGCTTGACACCCGCCTCGCGCTGGAAAAGCTCGGCCGCCAGATGGGGGCCACTGCCCACGCCGGGTGTCGCATAGCTCAGGGGACGCGGGCTGGCCTTGAGGTGCGCGATCAGGCTGCGGGCGTCGGTGGCCGGGAAGGACGGCGAGGCGACCACCATCATCGAAAGGCTCACCAGTTGCGTGACGGGCACGAGGTCCTTCACCGGATCGAAGTCGGCGCGATAGAGAAACGGATTGACGGCCACGGCGTCGGCGCTGGTGGCCAGCCAGGTGAGGCCATCAGGAGCGGCTTTGGCTGCGGCCGAGCCGGCGATATTGCCGTTGGCGCCGGGCCGGTTCTCCACTACCACGGGCTGGCCCAGCGCTTCGGCCAGCGGCGGCGCGATCAGACGCGCGATCACGTCGAGGTGGCCGCCGGTGGGAAAGCTCACCAGCAGCCGCAGGGGCTGGGCGGGTTGCCATGCCGGTTGCGCCAGTAACGCCGGGGGCACGCATGCCGCGGCGAGGCCCACCAGAGCGGATCGTCGATTCAGGGAAAACACCAAGACCTTCTCCTTCGCCAAGAAGGCTCGAACCTATCGCAGCACCGGTGATGCGCCAACCACTGTTTTCCCATATGCATATCCGTCGCACCTCCAGCTAAGGGCATTCACCGTGGCCGGGGAACGCCCGATCTCCTATCTTGTCGGGCACTCGCATTACTTCCCCAGGAGAGACACAGCATGATGCAGCGACGCAAGCTTCTGCAGACCGGTGCCGCCGTGGCGCTGGGCGCCCCCGCACTGTCGGGTCTGGCGCAGAGCACCGTCACCTTGAAGTTCCATACGTTCATGGCGCCCCAGTCGCAGGTCTGGCTCGACATGCACAAGCCGTGGATGGACAAGGTCGAGAAAGAATCCAACGGCCGCATCAAGTTCGAGGCCTATCCCGCCATGCAGCTGGGCGGCACGCCCGTGCAGCTGTACGACCAGGCCAAGGACGGCGTGGTCGACGTGGTGTGGACGCTGCCCGGCAACACCGCCGGCCGCTTCCCGCGCATCGAGGTGTTCGAGCTGCCGTTCATGATGACCAATGCCGAGGCCACCTCCAAGGCGTACTGGGAATACGTGCAGACCGTCGCCAAGGACGAATTCAAGGACACCCACGTGCTGGCCCTGCAGGTGCACGGTCCAGGCGTGATCCACACGGCCGACAAGCCCGTGCGCTCGGTGGCTGACATGCGCGGCCTCAAGCTGCGTGCGCCCACGCGCCAGGTCACCAAGCTGCTGGGTTCGCTCGGTGCCACGCCCGTGGGCATGCCGCTGCCCGGCATCCCCGACGCGCTCTCCAAGGGCACGATCAACGGTTGCGTCATTCCGTGGGAAGTCGTGCCCTCGGTCAAGGTCAACGAACTCACGAAGTTCCATGCCGAGTTCGATCCCAAGGGCGGCTGCCTCTACACCACCACCTTCGTGATGGCGATGAACAAGGCCAAGTACGAATCGCTGCCGCCCGATCTCAAGAAGATCATCGACAACAATTCCGGCATGGCCACCTCGGCCTGGCTGGGCAAGACGCAGCAGGGCAACGATCCCAACGGCCGTAAGTCAGCGTCGGACCGCGGCAACACCATCTTCACCGTGGGCGAGACCGAGGCACAGGAATTCCGCCGCCGTTCGCGCGCCATCGAAGTCGAGTGGATGCAGGACATGGACAAGCGCGGCTTCGATGGCAAGAAGCTGATGGAAACCGCGCGTGCGCTGATCGAGAAGCACACCAAGGCGTGATCCGGGCGCGGGCTATCCGCGCGCTCACCATGCTGCGAAGGCCCCCACTGCGGGGCCTTCTGCTTTGGAGGCTCCCGTACACTCGGCCGCATGACATTCGCCAGCCCCATCAAGCATTGCCGCAACTGCGGAGCCGCCGTGGCCTACCGCCTGCCGGACGATGGGGACACCCGGGAGCGCGCCATCTGCCCGGCGTGCGCCACCGTCCATTACGAGAATCCGCTCAACGTCGTCGGTACCGTGCCCTACCTGGGAGACCGCGTGCTGCTGTGCAAGCGCAACATCGAGCCGCGCTGGGGCAAGTGGACGCTGCCGGCCGGCTTCATGGAACTGGGCGAGACGGCCCGCCAGGGCGCGTTGCGCGAAACCGATGAAGAGGCTGGTGCCAGCGTGGAAGCCGGCCCCCTGTTCACCGTGCTCAGCGTGCCGCGCGTGGGCCAGGTGCACCTTTTCTTCCTCGCGCAGCTCAATCACGACCGCTTCGATCCTGGCCATGAAACGCTGGAGGCGCAACTGTTCGCGGAACACGAAATACCCTGGGACGAGATCGCCTTCCGGACCGTGAAGGAGACGCTCGAGCACTTCTTCGCCGACCGGCGTGCCGGCGCGTTCGGCGTTCACACCATCGACATCGAATGAACTCCTCGCGCCAGCTACTGTGCCTTGGCACAGCCCTTTCCGCCCTGATGTTCGCCACCACGTCCGTGCGCGGCGAGCCCGTGGGCGAGGTCGACACGGCCTTCAAGCTCATCGGTCCGGACCACAAGATCGTCGTCGAGGCCTACGACGATCCCCGCGTCCAGGGCGTGACCTGCTATGTGTCGCGTGCCCGCACGGGCGGCATCTCTGGCGCGCTGGGCCTGGCCGAGGACAAGGCTGAGGCCTCGATCTCGTGCCGCCAGGTGGGGCCCATCGCCTTCACCGAACCGGTGCCGCAACGCGAGGAAGTGTTCAGCGAGCGCATGTCCATCCTGTTCAAGCGGCTGCGCATCGTGCGCATGGTGGACGCCAGGCGCAACACGCTGGTCTATCTCACCTACTCCGACCGCTTGATCGATGGCTCACCCATGAACAGCCTGACGGCGGTGCCGGTGGACCGGGCGACGCCGATTCCACAGAAGAAGAAATGACGGCCGGCCACGGCCAGGTGTTCCGCGTGCGCCTTTCGCCTTCGGGGCGAAGTTTCGAAGCAGGGACGGCCGACACGTTGCTGGAGGCGGCCGAGTTCGCCGGCATTCCCCTGGAGAGTTCGTGCCGTAATGGCACCTGCCGCACGTGCATCCTGCGTGTCAGCCATGGTTCGGCACACCACGCCATCGAGTGGCCGGGACTGTCGACCGACGAGAAGCGTGAAGGCTGGATCCTGCCCTGCGTGGCGCATGCCACGACCGACCTCGAGCTTGTGGCGCTTGCGATACGCTGAGTGCCTCGGCGGCGGTGAATGGACCGATACTGTCAGCCGGATACGCCAGTTTCAAGAACAAACACCGCTGCAGCCATGGATCTCAACACCCTGCTCTCCCAGCCAAACGCGCTGCCCAGCGCGCCGCAGGCCGTCGCCGAATTGATGAAGACCTTCCAGGAGGAAGACGCGCATTTCGACGACATCGTCGACTGCATCGAGGCCGATCCCGTCATCGTCGCCAAGCTGCTGCGGCTGGCCAACTCATCCATGTTCTATCGCGGCCGGCCGGTCGAAAGCACCAACGAGGCCGTTCGCATGCTGGGCCAGACCAAGGTGCGCTCCCTGGTGATCGGCCTGATCGCGCGCGACAGCTTCCCCGCCCTGCCCGAACACATCCTCAACCAGTTCTGGAGCTTCAGCACGACGTGCGCCGAACTCTCGCGCTACATCGCGGGCGAGGTGAAGTCCGACGAAGACGCCGCCTACACCGGCGGTCTGCTGCACATGATCGGCGAACTGGTGATGCGCGTCGGTCTGCCGCGCCAGATGGCGACGCTCGATTCGAGCCGTAGTGGATTGCTCTCGCTGGCTCGCGGCCAGGCCGAGATGGCTTTGCTCGGCTACAGCTATGCCGAAGTGGGCGCCGCGCTGGCGCGTCAATGGCAGCTGCCCGAGCGCATCGTGCGCATCATCGAAAGGCACCGCCAACCCGACCTCAACGACGCCGCCGATGTCAATGCCGCGGTGGTGCACATGGCCTCCTGGCGCGCCCGGGCGCTGGAGCTGGAAACGCCGGAAGACGACCAGATCCGCCTCTATCCGATCGCCATGGGCAAGGCACTGGGCCTCGAGCCGGTGAAGATCGTCCGCTGGGTGCCAGCCTCCGCGCGCTGACATGGGTGCGCATCCCTGCGCACCAACACATCAGCACAGGGTCGAATCTTCAGTCGCGACGACCCTGACGGCGGCGCACTGCGCCGATCAGGAACGCCACAGCCGCTGCCAGGAATGGCAGCAGCAGCCATCCCAGTGAAGGGGCGAGCACGCGCAGGACATCCATGTGGTTTTCTCCGGTGATAGATTCACTTTAGAGCCAACCTTCGGAGCACTGGGTTGCGAATTGTGAACGGCGTGAAATCGTTCCGTCGACGGGGCGACGACCGATGCATCAGCGCCAATAAGTGCGCCAACCCACCAGTGCTTCGAGCTCCCGTCCGAGTGAACGCCTTTCCACCGAGAACACCAGTGCCTGACGCGGCGCGATCGGCAGCACCCAGCGCGCATGCACGCTGGTGTTGTCGGGCTCGGGGCTGTAGCCCACGCCGAAGTTGAGGAAGCTGCCCATGGCACCGGTCTCGCGGTAGGCGTCGAAGGCGATGGCCTTGCTGCTGCCGCCAAGCGCGCTCTCGCCCGCGTAGAAGGTGCCGGCCACGCTCCAGTGGGGCGCCACGTCGGCCGCCAGGCCCACGCTGGCCAACCGGTTACGCCAGGGCGCCGGGAAGCCCTGTCGTACCGACGCGAACCACTGCAGGCCCTGCGCCGCGCCCGTGAAGCGACTGCCTGCACGCAGTTCGATGCGGTGTTCCGTCTGCCCGACGCTGCGGTCGCGCAACTCGTACGCCGTGGCCCAGTCGAGCCCACCTTCGGTGCGCGAGCGATAGCCCACACGCGCCGTCCACGACGGTAGCGGTGTCGGATCGGTCAGGCGTTCGGAAGGCAGCTCGCGGCCGTTCCGGCCCAGCACCAGCTCGATCTGGTCGGTGCTGCTGCGGTTGATGAGCAGGCCGGCCAGGGCGGTATCGGTGTCGCCGGCCGCCAGGCTGGAGCGGCCCGCCAGTAGCTCGAGCCGGTAGCGCCATTGTTCGTCCAGCCGGGCCATGCCGACGGCTGCCTCGGCGTTACCGGGCGAACGGGCCGCGGCATCGTCGAAACGGCGGCGGGCATCGTCCAGCCGCAGTTCGGCCACGTTCGTCCAGCCCATGCCGTTGATGGCATCGAGATCGGCAGCGTCGCGCTGCAGCAGTTGCAGGTAGATGGCACGCGCATCGGCCGTGCGGCCCTGGGCACGCGCCACCCGCGCTGCGCCCAGAAGCGCGTCCCGGGCATCCGGCTGGGCGCGCAGCAGCTCGTCGTAGAGGGAACGGGCCTGCCGCGTCTCGCCACGCCATTCGTGGGTGACCGCGAGGTCTAGCACGGGCGCCCGCTCGGCGGGTGCGAGCCGGCGCGCGGCCTGCAAGTGCACGATGGCTTCGTCGAGCCGTTGCGCGTCGCGAGCCGCGACACCGCGCAGCCAGTCGACACGCCAGTCCTGTGAGCTGGCGCGCGAGCACTCGGCCAGCAGCACGTCGATGCGCTCCCTGGGCGGCGGGGTGACGCCCATGAGCTGTTGCGCCTCATCGAGGCGACACGAGCCGGGTGGTCCGGATTGGGCCAGTGCGCCCGCCACCGTGACGCCGGCCAGCAATGCCACGCCGGCAGGCCGCAGAGAGAGAGACCGCGTTGCGCGCATCAGAGCCACCTTCCGGCCAGCGTGGCCACCAGCACGACACCCAGTGCGGCGGCCAGCGCCATCCACTCTTTCCAGACCAGGCGCCGCTCGACGCGTCGATCCTGCGCGAGGGTGAACTCGAACTCGCGCTGTGCGATGTCCTTCAGTTCAGTATGCGGACCTTGCCTGATTTCTCCGTCTTGTCCCATTGCAGACCCACCTTGCGGTATTCAGACACATAAGAGGCAAACGTGATGGCGCACAGCACCGGTCCGTAGCCCACGATGACCAGCAGCACGTCGCGCAGTCGCGCCGGCAGCCCGGCTTTCTCGAGCCGGTAGAGGGCCCAGCCCAGCGCCATGCCGATGACGTTCCAGCCGTAGACCACGATCATGAGCAGATCGAAGCCTGTGAACGACAGGCGCGGCCCGGCTTGCAGCAACTCGGCCGGCAGCAGTCGCTGCGGCGCGAATGAAAACACCATGATGGCCAGCGCCGCCAGCCCCTGGAATGTGAGCCCCTCGAACCACGCGCGCTTCGCCGTCGCCGGATCGATGGCGAACGAGAAAAAGGTCACGAAACAGTACGTGGCCGCACTCAGCCCCCAGAACAGCGACAGCAAGTGCCAGGCCTTGGGCGGATTGAGCAGATACAGACCCACGAGTCCGATCGAGGCCAGCACCATGAACACCGGCATCAGCACGATGCTGAACCACACCAGGCCGAACAGCGGCGCGGCCAGCGCCGTGCCCAGGCTGCGCCGGAACCACAGGCCCTTGAAGATGCGCGTGAGCTGCAAATTGCCGCGTGCCCAGCGCAGCCGCTGCTTCCAGAGACCCACGAGCGAGCCCGGCTCCTCCGCCCACACGATGGCGTTGCCGTCGAACACAACGCGGCTGCCGGTGAGCTGGGTGCGGAAGGTGGTCAGCGTGTCCTCGGCCAGCGTGGTGGTGTCGATTTCGCCGCCGATGGCCTCGAGGTTGTCGCGGCTGTGCAGTTGGGCGCCACCCGCCAGGCAGGCCAGCGCGCCCATGACGTTCTGCGCACGGCGCGCCGCGGCCTGCGCGGTGATGTACTCGAAGGCCACGTAGCGCGACACCAGGTTGCCAGGTTGGCTGCCCTCCTTGATGTAGGCGGTGACGGCGCCGACCTCCGGGTCGGCCAGGTGGCGCGCCATGCGGCGCAGCGTGGGCCGCTCGAACAGCACGTCGGCATCCATGATGAGCACGGCCTCCGCCCAGTCGTCCACCAGCACTTCGCGCAGCCCATGGTTGAGGGTATGGGCCTTGCCCTGTCCGCCGCGCTCGCGCCGCAGATGGAACACCTGGCCGCGGTACTGCAGCGACTTGGCCTGCACCACCTGCGGCGTGTCGTCGGTGCTGGCGTCGTCCACCACGTACACGCGCAGCGCCTCGGGCGGATAGTCCATGCGCATGAGCATGTCGATGCTGGCCGCGATGACGTTGCCCTCGTTCCAGGCCGGCACCACCACGGCCACGCGCGGCGTGTGGTTGCGGCAGTTGGCGTAATGGTCGCTGCGGCTGTGCCGGCCCACCATCAGGAACTGGATGGCCGACGTCACGACGGGTACCGCGCCCAGCAGCACCAGGGCCACCAGCAAGGTGTCGAGGAGGTCCGGCAGCAGGGTCATGGGCAGGCGGGGGAGGAAGTGCCCCGTGTGTACCACACGCAGGATTTCCCCTTGGCGTCAGCCGGGAGGTTTACCCGGGCGTTACACATGCGCGGCATCGCGCCCGGAGAATGGCGGACAGCACGCCCTGCCAGACGGCGGCGCAGCTGCACGAGGAACAATTCGAAGATGAAGATCATGTTGACTGGGGCCGGCGGGCCCGCCGCCATCAGCGTCTGGAAGAGTCTGAACAACGCGCACGAGCTGTTCATGGCCGACATGGACCCCCACGCGCCAGGGCTGTATCTCGTACCACCAGAACAGCGCCTGCTGTTGCCTCGTGGCGACGCGCCAGGCTTTGCCGACGCGGCGCTCGACGCCTGCCGGGCCCGAGGCATCGAGGCGCTGGTGTCGACGGTCGATGCCGAACTCATTGCACTGGCGAAGCGCCGGTCCGACTTCGAGGCGGCCGGCGTCCAGTTGCCACTGTCGCCATTGCCCACGCTGCAGATGTGCCGCGACAAGCTGGCGCTGCTCACCCATCTGTCGACCAGCGTGCCGGTGCCCGCGCACGCCGTGCTCGACGCCGCGCCGCTGCGGCTGGACGCTGCGCTGCCCTGGTTCGCCAAGCCGCGCGCCGGATCGGGTTCGCGCGATCTCACGCGCATCGACAGCGAAGCCGATCTGGCCGCGCTGCCGCGCGATGGCTCGCTGCTGGTGCAGGAATACCTGCCGGGCGAGGAGTACTCCGTCGATGTCTACGTGCGCAGCGATGGCCAGGCCGTGGCCGCTGTGCCGCGCGAACGCATGAAGACCGATTCGGGTATCGCCATCACCGCCCGTACGGTGCACGTGCCGGAGGTGATCGACGCTGCCGTGCGGGCCGCGCAGGACGCGGGTATACGCGGCGTGGCCAACGTGCAGTTCCGCAGGGCGCGCGATGGGGTGTTCCGCCTGCTGGAGATCAACCCGCGCTTTCCCGGCACACTGCCGCTCACGGCAGCGGCGGGTGTGGACATTCCGGCGCTGATGATGGCCGAACTCCAGGGTCAGTCGCTGCCCGACGGGCTCATGCCGTTCGAAGACCGCATGGTGGTGCGCTACCTCACCGAACATCTGGTCGAGCCCGGCGGATTCGAAGCGTTGAGCCGGACGAGTGGCCCATGAGCACGGCTGCCACCGTCGTCTGGCTCGCGCGCCACGGCGAAAGCCAGGCCAACGCGGGCCTTCCCTCCCCCTCGCACGACAGCATCACCCTGACCGCTCGCGGCCATGCGCAGGCCGTCGAACTGGCCCGCCGCATCGACCACCGGCCAGACCTGCTGGTGGTCTCCCCTTTCGTGCGCGCACGCCAGACGGCTGCGCCGATCTGCGAACGCTGGCCGCAGGCGCCTGTGGAGACCTGGGCGATCGAGGAGTTCAGCTACCTCGACCCCGCGCGCTGCCGCGACACCACGGTCGAGATGCGCCGGCCCTGGGCTGCCGCTTACTGGCAGCGCGCCGATCCCCACCATGTGGACGGGCCGGGCGCCGAGTCGTTCGCACAGTTCCTCGCGCGCCTGCAGGCCTTTCGCCGGAAGTTGCTCGAACGGGGCGGCTTCGTCGTCGCCGTCGGGCATGGCCAGTTCTTCCGCGCCTGCCTCTGGACCGAGGTGCACGGCTTCGCCACCACGCCCGAGGCCATGGCAGCCTGGCGTGCCGCCGAAATCGCCACGCCCATGGCCAACGGAGAAATCATCGAATGGATACCCGCACGCAATCTGCACTGACAGCCGAGGCGACGCTGGACGTCGAGCGCGCGCTGCAGTTCCTGGGTGGCGACGCCGACGTGCTGCGCGAACTGCTGCACACCTTCATGCTGGAGGCACCCGCCGAACTGGCCACCTTCGAGGCGGCCATCGCCGGCAGCCGGCGTGAGACGCTGCTGCGCTATCTGCATCGGCTGGTGCCCACGCTGGCCATCATCGCCACCGAATCGCTGCACCGGCAGGCCCGCGAGCTCTATCACGCAATGCAGCCACCCGACACCACGCCGGACGGCCACCTGCCGGCATGCCTGGCGCTGGCGCAGCGCATGCACGCGCTGCACGATGCCATCCTCGCTCAGCTCTCGCGCTGACGCACGACTTCCATCGGTTCGGCCAGCACGTACCCGGCGAAGCGGCCCCAGTAGCGGGCCGTGGCGCGGATCAGGTCGTCCTTGAGGTAATCGCGTTGCGCCACCTGGCTGGCATAGGCACCGATAGCCTCGATCTTCGCGTCGATGTGGGCCGAGATGTCGATGAACAGGTGCGGCTGGAAATCGACCATGCTCGAGGGCGCCTGGTAGCAGTACAGGTTGGGCACCCCGCGCGCAGCCACGATGGTGGCGTGATGGGCGTTACGGTGGTCCTGATGGCTGTCGTGCTCGGAATGCGTGTAGACGTGCGTGGGGGTCCAGTCACGGATCACCGATTCGATGGCGCCGATGGTGCGCGCGCCTTCCGGGATTTCCGTGTCGTGCATACCGCCCCAGCGCAATGTGGCGCCCAGCAGCGACGCAGCCTGCGCGGCCTCGCGCGCACGCGTGGCCGGATCGCCGCCGGACATACCCTCGCTGAGGGTCAGGATCATGATCGCATCGCCCTGCGCCTGGTGTTTGGCCAGAGCGCCACCGCAACCGATCTCGACGTCGTCCGGGTGCGCGCCGATCGCCAGCACGCGCTTGCGCTCGCGCCTGCGGCGTGCGGCGGCATCGGCTGCCAGCTGCGAGACGGTGGTCAGCAACTCGTCCTTGGAAAACGGTTTGAACAGCAGGCCGTCGGCACGGCGCTGCAACGCGCGCTGGGCGTATTCGAAGCTCTTGTTTCCCGTGATGACGATGACCGGCGTCCAGCGGTCGCCAGCCTTGACGGCGGCCAGCAGTTCGAGCCCGTTGATGCCGGGCAGCTCGACGTCGGTGATGATGAGATCCCAGCCCGGAACCTGTGCCTGGCGGGCACCTTCGTCGCCGTCGGCGGCATGGGTCACGGCGGCGTAGCCACCCTCCTCCAGCCAGCGCCTGATCAGCAGGGCGTACTCGGGGCTGTCCTCGATCAGCAGCACTTTCAGAGATGGGGAAGCGGCGGGCAAGACCATGGCGCACGATACACGATGGACACACGGTGGGTTACGATGAATCGATGCCCGAGACGCCCGAACCCTCGTCCCCGCCGATGAGCCATCCGGATGCCGACGAGTTGCTGCGCTTCGCGGTCGACGCCTCCGGCCTGGCGCCGTGGCAATGGGACATCGAAAGCCGGCACATCTACCTCAGCCCGCAATGGGCCCAGCTGATAGGGCCCGAGGCCGCCGGCCGCACCTGGAGCATGGACGACCTGCTCGACCAGATCCATCCCGACGATCTGGACCGCGTGAAGGGCCGCATCGAGGAAGTGCTGCTGGGCTTCCGCTCGCGCTACCTGGTGGAGTTCCGCGTCCGGTCGGGTTCGCGCTGGCTCTGGACCGAAGGACAGGGACTGGTGACACGGCGCGATGATTCGGGCCGGGCGCTTCGCATGGTCGGGGCCAATTCGGACATCTCGCAGCGCCGCGCCGTGCACGACGCGCTGATGGACGCACGCGCCGCGGCCGAAGACGCCAATCGTGCCAAGAGCGAGCTGCTGGCCAACGTCAGCCATGAGTTGCGCACCCCGCTCAACGCGATCATCGGCCTTACGCAACTGCTGCAGCAGTCGCGGGTGGACGACGAGCAACGCAACTTCCTGCACCTGATCGACAGCTCGGCCGTGTCCCTGCTCGCACTGCTCAACGACGTGCTCGATTTCTCGAAGATCGAGGCCGGCCGCCTGCTGTTCGAACAGGAGCGCTTCGATGTTCGCCGCTGGCTGCAGGAGGCGGTGGCGCCGCATGCCGTCGGCGCCGAGAAGAAGGGACTGCAGGTCAAGCTGCGCGTGGCGCCCGACGTGCCGCGCACGCTGGTGGGCGACCCCGGCCGGCTGCGGCAGATCGTCTCCAACCTGCTGGCCAACGCGGTCAAGTTCACGCAGCACGGCGGCATCACCATCACGGCCTGGGCCGCACCGGGGCAGGACGACCTGGGGCCCGAGCGCTTCCGGCTGATGCTCGAAGTACGAGACAGCGGGATCGGCATCCCGCGCGACCGGCAGGACGCGATCTTCGAGGCCTTCACGCAGGTCGATGCCTCGACCACCCGACGCTACGGCGGAACGGGCCTGGGCCTGGCCATCTGTGCCAAGCTGGCCGCGATGATGGACGGCGATATCGCGGTGACCAGTGAACTGGGCCAGGGCAGCAGCTTCCGGGTGCGTGTCGTACTCAGCCAGACCGAGGAAGCGGGCGGCCCGCTCACCGTGCCCATGCCGGCAGAGGACATCCCGCTGACCGGGCTGCGCGTGCTGCTGGCCGAAGACAACGCCGTCAACGAACTCCTCATGCGGCGCACGCTCGGCCAGATGGGCTGCGACGTGGAGGTGGCCCATGACGGGCAGGAGGCGCTCGACCGATGGCAGTCCGGGCCGCCGTTCGACCTCATCCTGATGGACGTACAGATGCCAGTGCTCAGCGGCTTCGATGCCACGGGCCGCATCCGCGAGCACGAGCGCCGGCACGGCGGCCACATGCCTATCGTGGCCCTGACCGCCCACGCGATGATGGGTGACCGAGAAAAGTGCCTGGCGGCGGGCATGGATTCGTATGTGTCCAAGCCCGTCGGCGCCGAGTTGCTGGCGCAGGCCATGCGCGATGCGCTGCGCACCGCCGTGCGGACGCCGCCGCCCCTGCTGGCCGATATCGACCTGGGGGCACTGACCCAGCCGGCACAGGAAGAAAATCTGCCCGCTGCCGTGCCACCTGATCGCCAGTCGCAACTGATGTTGCGCTTGCGTGCTGCCGTTGCTTCACGCGACGGCGAGCGGGCACTGGTCACGCTCGTCGATCTCAAGCGCCTGCTCGAGCCGATGGATGCCCAAGGGGTGCTCACCCTGGCAGGAAGCCTCGAGTTCGCGGTGCGTCAGGCCCGCTGGGCTCTGATGGAACGCGCGCTACCGCTGTTCGAAGCCGAACTCAGGCGCTTGAAAACAACGGAGGCGGCCGCGCGCGACGAAGGCAATCGGGTGTGACGGGTGCACAAGCTGTACCTGCCGCGGCGGCCAGGCGCCGGACTGCGCCGGGAGCTTTCCGTCCAGAAGCAGGAACAAGGAACCTGACGTCGATCGTCGACAAAGAAAAACGGGTCGGAGCTTGTGGCTCCAACCCGTTGATCGATCTGGAATAAATGGTCGGCGTGGCGGGATTCGAACTCGCGACCCCTTGCACCCCATGCAAGTGCGCTACCAGGCTGCGCTACACGCCGACAAGCCTTCGATTATAGCGTGTACTCAGAGCGCGGGCGAGAGGAGATCACGAATTTCGAACAACTCGCGGCGCAGCTGATGCAACTTCGCAGCCAGCGCCTGCCCTTCTTCGTTGGCGAAATCTTCAGCCTCGTCGAAACTGGAATCATCGACCTCGATCACCTCGACGCCTTCCAGAGCAACCTCGCCTGCGCGGCGCTTGTCCCGCTCGAGCTGCACCAGCTCCTGAAGCTTGTTCCGCGCGCCGCTGATGGTGAAGCCCTGGTCATAGAGCAGGTCGCGGATACGGCGGATCATCAGCACTTCGTGGTGCTGGTAGTAGCGCCGATTGCCACGCCGTTTCATCGGTCGCAACTGCGTGAACTCCTGTTCCCAGTAGCGCAGGACGTGCGGCTTCACACCGCAGAGATCCCCTACCTCGCCGATGGTGAAGTAGCGCTTGGCCGGGATGGGTGGGAGTTCTTTCTCCATTGAAATCAATGTTGTACGGGCGAAAGTTTCGAGGTTACTCTAACTCGCACGTCCATGCAAAGAAATCGCGGGAGCATCGCCAACCATGCGACGGGCGGGCGGCCCGCCCGCGCCGATGGGCGTCCGCGTCTCAGGCGGCGAATGCCGATTCGTCGTCGGGAGCAGTTTCGGCGACCCCTTGTACCGGACCCTGGATCTGCTCTTTGAGCTTGTGGCTGGCATGGAAGGTGACGACGCGCCGCGCGCGGATCGGAATTGCCTCGCCAGTGCGCGGATTGCGGCCGGGGCGCGGCGCCTTGGTGCGGATCTGGAAGTTGCCGAAGCCCGAAATCTTGACGTCGTCGCCGTCCACCAGGCTGTCAGCCACCAGATCGAAGAACGCATCGATCATGTCCTTCGATTCGCGCTTGTTGAGGCCGATCTGCTCGAACAGCATTTCGGCCAGTTGCGCTTTGGTCAGGGCCGGCGTCTCAAGGCTCTCGACGGTGAATTCCATGGTTCCCTCTTGTTCGTATCCAGCCCGTGCCTCAGCCGCGAAGGCGTGCACCCAGCTTGTCGCCCAGCGCGCTGACGATGCCCTGCACCGCCGTCTCGATCTGCGCCTCGGTCAGTGTCGCGTCGTCCCCGGAGAGCGTCAAGCGTACGGCAAGGCTCTTCTCGCCTTCCGACAGCCCGCCCGTCACGGCAGGCTGTCCACCGCGAGCAGGCTGCGGGCGAAAAACATCAAAGAGCAGCGCATTGCGCAGGAGACCCGACGTATCGGCCGACGCGATGGCATCCTGCACAGCGGCGTGCGTGACACCTTCCTGCACGATGACGGCGATGTCGCGTTCCACGGGTTGCTGACGTCCGACGCCCCGGGCCTGCGGCACATCGCGACGCGTGACGGCATCGAGCGAGAGTTCGAAAAGGACCGGAGCCTGAGGCAGGTCCCAGGACTGTCGCCAGCGCGGGTGCAACTCGCCCACGAAGCCGATGGCCTCGCCGTCGAGCAGCACGCGAGCGCAGCGGCCCGGGTGAAGCGCCGGGTGTTCCGCCGCCTCGAACACGGGAATGCGAGGCGCCAGCAACGCCTCAACATCGCCCTTGGCATCGTAGAAATCACTGCGCTGCTCCTTGCGGCCCCACTGCAGACCGTCCGGATCGCCATAGGCCAGGCCCGCCACGCGCATCGGCTGCCGGATACCCGCCACGGCAGTGTCCGACGCCGGCGAAGCCGCATCCCGCATGAACACGCGGCCCACCTCGAACACGCGGGCGCGCGTGGCCCGGCGGTCGAGGTTGAAGCGCAGCACCTGCAGCAGCGAGCCAAACAGCGACGAACGCATCACGCTCATCTGGCTGGCAATCGGATTGAGCAGGCGGATGGGATCGGCGTTGCCGGCCAGCTCGGCTTCCCAACGCTCTTCGACGAAGCTGAAGTTGATGGTTTCCTGGTAACCCAGCGCTGCAAGCGCATGACGGACCGCATGGCGGCTGCGCCGTGCCTCCGGTCGTACGCGCGCCGAGATCGGCCCTTTGGGTGGCGTAGCTGGCAGGCGGCCATAGCCAATGACACGCGCCACCTCCTCGATGAGATCTTCTTCTATGCGCAGATCGAACCGGTACTGCGGTGGCACCACGGTCAGCACGCCGGCCTCTTGCGCGACGGTCAGGCCGAGACGGCGCAGCGCACCGGCGCACTCGTCCTCCGACAAGGGCATGCCGATGACGCGCACAGCGCGCGCCACGCGCAGTTGTACGGGTACTGCCTCGGGCAGCGCCAGCGTCTGATCGTCGATCGGGCCGCAGGCGCTCTGCGGCGTGCCGCAGATCTCGAGGATCAACGCCGTGATGCGCTCGATGTGCTCAGCGGTCAGCGACGGATCGACACCGCGCTCGAAGCGGTGGCCGGCGTCGGTGGAGAAGTTGAAGCGGCGCGAGCGGCCCTGCACAGCCTCGGGCCACCAGAAGGCCGCCTCGACATACACGTTGGCCGTGTCGTCAGAGACGGCGGTGGCGTCGCCTCCCATGATGCCGGCGAGCGACTCGACCTGCCTGGCATCGGCGATGACGCCGACCTTTTCGTCGACCGTGATCGTGCTGCCGTTGAGCAACTTGAGTTGCTCACCGGCGCGGCCCCAGCGCACCGACAGCCCACCTTCGATCTTGTCGAGATCGAAGATGTGGCTGGGCCGCCCGTACTCGAACATCACGTAATTGGAGATATCCACCAGCGGCGAGACGCTGCGCTGGCCGCAGCGCGCCAGGCGCTGGACCATCCAGGCGGGCGTCGTCGCGCGCGTGTTCACGCCACGCACGATGCGGCCCGAGAAACGCCCGCACAGGTCGGAGGCCTCCACCTTGACCGGCAGTACGTCGGTGAGCGTGGCGGGCACGACGGCGATGGCAGGCGTCTTGAGCGGTGCGCCGGTGAGCGCGGCCACTTCGCGCGCCACACCGTACACCGACAGGCCGTGGGCCAGGTTGGGCGTGAGCTTGAGCGTGAACAGCGTGTCGTCCAGGTTGAGCACGGCGCGCACATCGGCCCCCACGGGCGCGTCTTCCGCCAGCTCGAGCAGGCCGCCATGGTCGTCGGACAGGCCCAGTTCACGCCCCGAGCACAGCATGCCCTGGCTTTCGACGCCGCGCAGCTTTCCCAGCTTGATGACAAAGGGCTTGCCGTCTTCGCCGGGCGGCAGCTTCGCGCCCACCAGGGCGCAGGGCACGAGGATGCCTGCGCGCGCGTTGGGGGCACCGCAGACGATGCTGAGCGCGGCGCCCTGCCCTGCGTCGACCTGGCAGACGCGAAGGCGGTCGGCGTTGGGATGCTGTTCGGCCGACAGGATGCGGCCCACCACCACCTGTGTGAACGGAGGTGCAACAGGCTGCAGTTCTTCGACCTCCAGCCCGGCCATGGTCAGCGTATCGGCCAGTTCAGCCGTCGTCAGCTGCGGATCGCAGAACTCGCGCAGCCAGGATTCGGGAAATTGCATGTCGTGTCTTCTCGGGAGTCGTACCGGTGCGGCTTTTACTGGAACTGGCGCAGGAAGCGGATGTCGCCGTCGAAGAACAGCCGGAGATCGTTGACGCCGTAGCGCAGCATGGTCAGCCGGTCGGGGCCCATGCCGAAGGCGAAGCCGATGTAGCGCTCGGGATCAAGCCCCATGTTGCGAACGACGTTCGGATGCACCTGGCCCGAGCCGGCTACTTCAAGCCAGCGCCCGGCCAGCGGGCCGCTCTGGAACTGGATGTCGATCTCGGCGCTGGGCTCGGTGAACGGGAAGAAGCTGGGACGGAAGCGCAGCACCAGATCGTCGCTCTCGAAGAAGGTACGGCAAAAATCGGTGAACACGACCTTGAGGTCCTTGAAGCTCACGTTCTCGCCCAGCCACAGCCCTTCGCACTGATGGAACATCGGGGAATGGGTGGCGTCGCTGTCGACGCGGTAGGTGCGGCCCGGTGCGATTACGCGGATCTCGGGCATGGCGCCGCCCGCCTCCACCGCCGCCTTGTGCCGCGCGACGTGCTGCTGGGCATAGCGCACCTGCATCGGGCTGGTGTGCGGACGCAGGTTGAACGGGATACCGTCCGCGCCCTTCATGTCCACGTAGAACGTGTCCTGCATCGAGCGTGCGGGGTGATTGGGCGGATTGTTCAGCGAGGTGAAGCTGTGCCAGTCGGTCTCGATCTCGGGCCCGTCGGCGACGTCGAAGCCCATGCTGGCGAAGATCTGCTCGATACGCTCCAAGGTCCGGCTCACCGGGTGAAGCCCCCCGGCCTGGCGACGGCGGCCCGGCAGCGTGACGTCCAGCGACTCGGCCTTGAGCTGCTGCTCGAGCTCGGCATCGGAAAGCGCCTGGCGGCGGGCCTGCAGCGCGGCTTCAACGGCCTGCTTGGCCACATTGATGGCAGCGCCGCGCGTCTTCTTCTCCTCCACGGAGAGTTGCGCCATGCCCTTCATCAGCTCCGTGATGCGGCCGGCCTTGCCCAGGTACACGGCCTTGGCATTCTCGAGCTCGGCCGGTGTGGCGGCCTGGGCGAACGCGGCCTTCGCGCCGTCCACCAGGGAGTCCAGATCGTTCATGAATCTCTATTGCTGCGGGAAGAGGGAAAAAAGAAGGGGCTGAAGCGCAAGCCTCAGCCCCTTCCTGTCTGCTCGTGAATTCCGCCGGCGAAGCCCCGAGGGGCATCCGCCGGCGTCATCGTGCGATCAAGCAGCCAGCTTGGCCTTGACTTGCTCCACGATGCTGCCAAAAGCCGCCTTGTCGTGCACCGCGAGGTCGGCCAGCATCTTGCGGTCGATCTCGATGGATGCCTTCTTCAGGCCGTTGGCGAACTGGCTGTAGGTCAGGCCCAGTTCACGCGACGCGGCGTTGATACGGGCGATCCACAGCTGGCGGAAGACACGCTTCTTGTTGCGACGATCACGGTAGGCATATTGCCCAGCCTTCATCACCGCTTCTTTGGCGATGCGGAAGACGTTGCCGCGACGGCCACGGAAGCCCTTGGCCAGGGCGAGCACTTTCTTGTGGCGGGCGCGAGCCGTTACACCACGTTTGACGCGAGGCATGTGTGTTCTCCTTGTCCGTCAGTTGATCAAAGGCCTTGCAGGGGCAGCATCTGCGCCATGTGACCCATGTTGGTCTCATGAACGGACACCGCACCACGCAGGTGGCGCTTGTTCTTGGTGGTCTTCTTGGTCAGGATGTGACGCTTGAAGGCTTGACCGCGCTTGACGGTGCCACCCGGACGGACGCGAAAACGCTTTTTCGCGCTGCTCTTGGTCTTCATTTTGGGCATTGAATGCTCCTTTTCGTTCGTGCTCGTGAGGCGCCGCGAACCTACGCGGACTTGGGGGCCCCGAGCCACTTGTGGATGTGCGCCCCTTGTGGGAAGCGCACAGTTCGCAGGAAGCGTCGCCACCTCCTGCAGGCCGTGCACCGGTGACCAAACCGGCGCCTCGCCCTTTTTCTGTCTACTTCAAGCCGGCTGAGTGGTCTCGGCCGGCTTGCCGGGCGCTGCCACGGCCTTACGACGGCTGGGCGCAATCATCATGATCATCTGCCGGCCTTCGAGCTTGGGGAACTGCTCCACGAGGATCGTATCGCCCAGCTCTTCGCGGATACGCTGCAGCAGCGCCATGCCGATTTCCTGGTGCGTGATCTCGCGGCCGCGGAACCGCAGCGTGATCTTGCACTTGTCACCCTCGGCAAGGAAGCGCTTGATGTTGCGCATCTTGATGTTGTAGTCGCCGTCGTCGGTACCGGGCCGGAATTTGACTTCCTTGATCTCGATGACCGTCTGCTTCGCTTTCGCTTCGGCAGCCTTCTTCTGCTCCTGGTACTTGAACTTGCCGTAGTCCATCAGCCGGCACACCGGCGGATTCGCAGTGGCAGCGATCTCGACCAGATCCACATCCAGCTCACCCGCCATGCGCAACGCTTCGGCCAGGCTGACGATGCCCAGGGGCTCGTTCTCCGGTCCGGACAGGCGGACCTCCGGGGCCATGATTTCCCGGTTCAGGCGGTGCTTGCGTTCTTCGCGGTGGCGACGATCACGAAATTCAGTAGCGATGACTCGTTCCTTCAATCAAGAATGCCGTCACAGGACGGCGGTAATGCCTAGCGGCGCGCAGGCTGCTTTCAGAGAACTCAGCGTTTGTCGGCGACCTCGGCGGCAATCCGTTCCGAGAAGGCCTGCAGGGGCATGACACCCAGATCCTGGTTGCCCCGCGCGCGCACCGCGACGGCTCCGGCTTCCTTCTCCTTGTCACCCACGACAAGGATATAGGGCAGCTTTTGCAGCGAATGCTTCCGTATTTTATACGTAATTTTCTCGTTCTGCAGGTCAAGCTCCACCCTAAGCCCTTGATTTTGCAGCGTTTTGGCAACTTCCCGGGCGTAATCGGCCTGTGCATCGGTGATGGTGAGCACCACCACCTGCACCGGCGCGAGCCAGCTGGGCAAGGCGCCGGAGTGATGCTCGACCAGCATGCCGATGAATCTCTCCAGGCTGCCGACGATGGCGCGGTGAAGCATCACCGGGTGCGCACGACCGCTGGTCTCGGTGACGTATTCGGCACCCAGGCGCTCGCCCATGTTGAAGTCGACCTGCATCGTGCCGCATTGCCAGTGGCGTCCGATGGCGTCACGCAGCGTGTACTCGATCTTAGGGCCGTAGAACGCGCCATCACCCGGAGCGATGGCGAACTCGACACTCGAGCGGCGCAGGGCTTCCATGCAGGCATGCTCTGCCTTGTCCCACAACTCATCTGACCCGACCCGGCTTTCCGGCCGCGTCGCGACCTTGTAGATGATGTCGGTGAAACCGAAATCCGCGTAGACCTTCTGAAGCTGTTCCGTGAAGGCCACGCATTCGTCCAGGATCTGGTCTTCGGTACAGAAGATATGCCCGTCGTCCTGCGTGAAGCCGCGCACGCGCATGATGCCGTGCAGGCCGCCCGAGGGCTCGTTGCGATGGCACTGGCCAAATTCGCCGTAGCGGATCGGCAGGTCCCGGTAGCTGCGCAGGCCATGCTTGAAGATGAGCACGTGGCCCGGGCAGTTCATCGGCTTGAGCGCGTAATCGCGCTTCTCCGACTCCGTCGTGAACATGTTCTCGCGGTAGTTCTGCCAGTGGCCCGTCTTTTCCCAGAGACTCTTGTCGAGGATTTGCGGCCCCTTGACCTCCTGGTAGCCCGTGTCACGGTAGACCTGACGCATGTACTGCTCCACGGCCTGCCAGACAGCCCAGCCCTTGGGATGCCAGAACACCACGCCCGGAGCAACGTCGTCGATGTGGAACAAGTCCAGTTCGCGGCCCAGACGGCGGTGGTCGCGCTTTTCCGCTTCCTCGATCCGCTGGATGTAGGCGTCGAGGTCCTTCTTGTCGGCCCAGGCCGTGCCGTAGATGCGCTGCAACTGCTCGTTCTTGGCGTCGCCGCGCCAGTAGGCGCCCGCCAGCTTCATGAGCTTGAACACCTTGAGGAAGCGCGTATTGGGCACGTGCGGGCCGCGGCACATGTCCACGTACTCCTGGTGGTAGTACAGGCCCATGGCCGTCTCGTCGGGCATGTCGTCCACGAGACGCAGCTTGTAATCCTCGCCACGCGCCTTGAACACCTCGATCACCTCGGCGCGCGGCGTCATCTTCTTGATGACGTCGTAGTCCTGCGCGATCAGCTCCCGCATGCGCGCTTCGATGGCAGCCATGTCTTCTGGCGTGAACGGGCGCTCGAAGGCGATGTCGTAGTAGAAGCCCTCGTCGATCACCGGGCCGATCACCATCTTCGCCGTCGGGTAGAGCTGCTTGACGGCATGGCCCACGAGGTGGGCCGTGGAGTGCCGGATGATCTCGACGCCTTCGGCATCCTTGGGCGTGATGATCTGCAGGCGAGCGTCGTGATCGATCACGTCGCTGGCATCGGCAAGGCGTCCGTCGATCTTGCCCGCCACGGTCATTTTGGCCAGACCCGGACCGATGGACCGGGCGACGTCAGCAATGGAAACCGGGCCGGGGAACTCGCGTTTCGAGTTGTCGGGAAGCGTGATCTGGATCATGAGTGTGAACGGATTCTGGAAACAAAAAAGCGCGGACCGGAGGCCGCGCTTGCGAGTCGGAGAAGGCTGGAGCCCAGGCGAACGCGCGGCTACCGACCCAAGTGGCCGGTGAAAGAAGTCGCCGTAGTTCGCGGTGTCATAACCAGCAGTGCCTTTCTCGCTCTTGTTCGTACGATGAGGGGACGGATCGCGCGGCAGTCCAGCGTGGAAAACGGAAGAGTTGCGCCGAAGCCGCGATTCTACCTTTCCGCTGCGCGCAAGGGGTGGCGTCAAAGCAAACAGGCCGGCCGCACGATGGCGGCCGGCCCGTTGACAGGGCGATCCGCGCTCAATCAGGCCGCGTGCTTTTGATCAAAGAACTGCTCGTCCTCGGTCGAGCCTTTCAGCGCCGCCGTGGACGCCTGGGCCTCGATGGTGGTTGTCACCGCGTCGAAATAGCCCGTGCCCACCTCGCGCTGGTGCTTCACGGCGGTGAAACCACGATCGGCTGCCGCAAACTCGGCCTGCTGCAACTCGACGAAGGCGCTCATGTTGTTGCGCGCGTAGCCATAGGCCAGGTTGAACATCGAGTAGTTGAGGCTGTGGAAGCCGGCCAGCGTGATGAACTGGAACTTGTAGCCCATGGCGCCGAGTTCTTTCTGGAAGCGGGCGATGGTGGCGTCATCCAGGTTCTTCTTCCAGTTGAAGCTGGGCGAGCAGTTGTACGCCAGCAGCTTGCCGGGGAACTTCGCATGGATCGCATCGGCGAACGCCTTGGCGAAGGCCAGGTCGGGCGTGCCGGTCTCGCACCAGATCAGGTCGGCGTACTCGGCATAGGCCAGTCCACGGCTGATCGCCTGCTCCAGCCCGTTGCGTGTGCGATAAAAGCCTTCGACCGTGCGCTCTCCTGTCAGGAAGGCGCTGTCGTTCTCGTCCACGTCGGTAGTCACGAGGTTGGCCGCTTCGGCGTCGGTGCGGGCCAGCAGCACGGTGGGCGTGCCCATCACGTCGGCCGCCAAGCGCGCCGCGACCAGCTTGGAGACTGCCTCACGCGTGGGCACCAGCACCTTGCCGCCCATGTGTCCGCACTTCTTGGCAGCGGCGAGTTGGTCTTCGAAGTGGACACCGGCGGCACCGGCTTCGATCATGGCCTTCATCAACTCGAAGGCGTTGAGAACCCCACCGAAACCCGCTTCGGCATCGGCCACGATGGGTGCGAAATAGTCGATGTAGCCCTCGTCACCCGGGCCCTTGCCTTCACTCCACTGGATCTGGTCGGCACGCGCGAACGTGGCGTTGATCTTCTTGACCACCTTGGGCACCGAGTCCACCGAGTAGAGCGATTGGTCCGGGTACATCTCGCCGTTGCTGTTGGCATCGCCTGCAACCTGCCAGCCCGACAGGTAGATCGCCTTCAGGCCCGCCTTCACCTGCTGCATGGCCTGATTGCCGGTGAGCGCACCCAGCGAGTTCACGAACGGCTCGGTGTTGATGAGATTCCACAGCCGCTCGGCGCCACGCCTGGCGAGTGTGTGGTCGATCTGCAGCGAGCCGCGAAGACGCACCACGTCGGCGGCGGAATAGCCGCGCTTGATGCCCTTCCAGCGCGGGTTCTCGGCCCAGTCGCGCTCGAGTTGTTCGATCTGCTGTTGGCGGGAGAGATTCGTCCAGTTGCTCATGATTGACTCCAGGGGTTGACAGACATCCTTGTTGCAACGCCTGCTTTTCGGAAGAAAAAAAGGCGTTGCCCTGGAGGGAAATTTAGGTCTTATAGAAGAGCAGAGGAACATCTTCTGTCTTATACAAGAGCAAATTTTTCATAAATAAAATCAAATACTTACGAATGAATTTCTCTATGCGGCAATCACTTTCTCGTATTGAGAAATTTTGCGGCAATGCAGCACAGGCTAATTTCACAATATGGCAGCGAAGGCCTCGCCGGTGAAAATCACTTGCGCTGCACCCAATCGCCATGGGCGATGCGCGCCCTGCCCTGTACACGGGATGGATGGATCTCGTACACAAGGCACGCCAACTCGCCGGACGCTGTCCGCACGCTCACTTCGCGCTTCGCATATTCTCCCGTCGCCTGTGGATGGACTTCCTCGATCTCATCGAGGCGCCGTTCGACTTCCGGTGCGATCTCGTAGATCTCGCCACGCACGAGGTCATCCCCGATCAGGCGCATGCCTGGATACGGTCCCAGGTCGTACAGCTCACCGGCAAGTACTGCCTCACAGACGAAGCGCGGGGCAGGCATCAGTCGATTGATGTCGTTGGACTGGCCACGCCGGAGCGTGCCGTAGACGAAAACGAAGCGAGGTGGTTGAGGCATGATCCCGAGGCGTCCGGACCGGACAGCGCCCCATGCGCCGCCTGGCTTGCGCAGTCTAGAGGCAGCGCATCCGGCGACTTATCGCTCTCCCCATGAACTCTCCGTCCCGCCCCGTGGCCATTGCCTGCCTGGCTTTGAGCATGTCGCTCGTGGGCAGCTATGTAGCGCTTTCGAAACCCCTTGTCGCGGCGTTGCCGGTGTTCCTGCTGGCGTGGCTGCGTTTCGGCATCGGCACCGTCGCCATGCTCCACTGGCTGCCCAAGCCCGCCACCGAGCCGCCGCTGACACGCTCGACCCGCGGGCTGCTGTTCCTTGAGTCACTGCTGGGCAACTTCCTGTTCTCGATCTTCATGCTGTTCGGCGTGAGCATGACGAGCGCCGTGTCGGCCGGTGTGATCATGGCGTCCATTCCTGCCGTGGTGGCCCTGCTGAGTTGGGCTTTCCTGCGCGAACGTGTTCCTTCGCGTGTGTGGTGGGCAGTGGCCTGCGCAGTGGTGGGCATCAGCCTGGTGGCATTCGCCCGGCCGGTCACGGCGGAGGGCATTGCACAGCCCTCGCAGGCCTGGCTCGGCAACCTGTTGGTGATGGGCGCCGTGGTGTGCGAGGCCGCCTATGCCGTCATCGGCAAGCGGCTGACGGGCACGCTCGGGCCGCGCCGCATCAGCGCCATCATCAACCTTTGGGGCCTGGTGCTGGTCACGCCCATGGGGTTGTGGGCCGCCTGGCGGTTCGACTTCGGGCAGCCTCCCGCGAGCATCTGGCTACTGCTGGTGTTCTACGCGCTCGCGGCCAGCGTGTGGTCCGTCTGGCTGTGGATGACCGGGCTGCGCACGGTGCCTGCGGCACAGGCGGGCGTGTTCACGGTGCTGTTGCCGCTGAGTGCGGCCGCCGTCGGCGTGGCGGTGCTTGGCGAGCGGCTCGCGCCAGTGCAGTGGCTTGCGTTCGCCATTGCGCTGGCGGGCGTGGTGCTCGCGACGCTGCCCTCACGCACGGCGCGCGGCAGTTCATCCAGCGCGTGAGATCGCACCGCTAACTCCCTGATGCGACAGGGAGCAGTGCCTCCTGCGCGCGCACGCTGGCAACGCATGCGAACCCGCTCGCGGCAGCCTTCGAGGCAGCACGCGGATGCCTGCATAGATCTTCGTGCATCGGCCGAGTGCATCGACGACGCGTTTTCAGAGGGAAAACAGGCCTGTCATGCGCATGAAAAAAACAACACGCCCCAGCGAAAAAGCGCCTCTTCCGCTTGGAAACGCGTTTCTTCTCAATTAGCATGCGCATTGCCAGCGGGAGAGAGCTAATTCGCTGGTGATGAATCATCAACTTCTAGAAGGAAACTCGATCATGGCAACTGCAAAGAAGGCTCCGGCCAAGAAAGCCCCGGCAAAGAAGGCCGCCGCACCGGCGAAGAAGGCCGCACCGGCAAAGAAGGCCGCTCCCGCCAAGAAGGCCGCACCGGCGAAGAAGGCTGCTCCTGCCAAGAAGGCCGCACCGGCCAAGAAGGCTGCTCCCGCCAAGAAGGCCGCACCGGCGAAGAAGGCTGCAGCTCCCAAGAAGAAGCGCACCCCGAACGCAGCGTTCATGAAGCCCCTGACCCCCAGCGCCTCGCTGGCCGCGGTCGTCGGCTCCACCCCGCTGCCGCGCACGGAAGTCGTCAGCAAGCTGTGGGCCTACATCAAGAAGAATGGCCTGCAAGACAAGACCAACAAGCGCCTCGTGAACGCCGACGCCAAGCTGAAGGAAGTCTTCGGCAAGGCGCAAGTCTCGATGTTCGAGATGGCCGGCCTGATCGGCAAGCACGTCAAGTAAGACGGCTCGCGGATCGTGCCCCGGCACGGTTCCCGCGTCGAATGCCCCGCTCCGGCGGGGCATTTTTTTTGCCGCCACTGGCATGCGCTCGTAGCGCGTCCCGGCGCTCTCGCAGGCTGGGCAACAATTGGCGCGGCGATCCCCTCCAGTTGCGGGTTCACCCCACGAAGAACAATTCACCATACGGTTAAATTCAAGCCATGCCATCGCCCCCCATCGAAGCCACCGAACCGCGGGCCCGCGACGCCGACCGATCGCAGGCCGCCATCCTGCTGGCCGCGCGAGACGAGTTCGCGGGGCACGGGCTGGCCGGTGCGCGCGTGGACCGCATCGCCGAGCGCGCCGGCGTGAACAAGCGCCTCATCTACTACTACTTCAAAAGCAAGGACGACCTTTTCCTCGCTGTGCTCGAACAGGCCTATGCCGACATCCGCGCGGCCGAGCGCGAGCTGCATCTGGCCGACATGCCACCCGCGCAGGCGATCCGCCGGCTGACCGAATTCACGTGGGAGTACTACCTCGCCCATCCCGAGTTCCTCACCCTGCTCAACAGTGAAAACCTTCATCAGGGGCGCCACGTGACGAAGTCCTCGCGGGCGCGCGAGATGAATTCGCCGCTCATCGCCACGCTGGCCGAGATCCTCGAGCGCGGCCGTGCCGACGGCATCTTCCGCGGCGGCATCGATCCGGTGCAGCTGTACGTGTCGATCGCCGGCATGGCGTACTTCTACCTGTCCAACAACCACACCCTCTCGGCCATCTTCGGGCGCAGTCTCATGACACCGAAGGCGCAGCACGAACGCATCTCGCACATGTGCGATGTGATCCTAGGGTATGTCCTGAGAAACTGAACGACGGGCCGCGTTGACGCCCTCCCGGGCGCATTCCAGAATTAACCTTCCAGTGAATTATTAGAGAAGGAGACAACTGAAATGACGACATCCGGATTGCTTTCCCGTTCGCTGCTGGCCGCAGGCCTCCTGTCGATCGCCGCCTCTGGCGCCTTCGCGCAATGGAAGCCCACGCGCCCCATCACGCTCATCGTGCCCTGGGCCGCGGGCGGATCCACCGACCAGGTCACGCGCGTCGCGGCGGCCGAGATCGAGAAGGCGCTGGGCCAGAAGGTGGTGGTGATGAACCAGCCCGGCGCCTCGGGCTCGGTGGGCACCAAGAACGCACTCGAGGCGGCCAAGGACGGCTACACCTGGACGGCCGGCGCCGCCAAGGACCTGGGCACCTACAAGGTGCTGGGCATGCTCGACACGTCTATCCAGGACTGGAACCTCTATCTGACCGTGGCCCATGTCTCGGTGGTGGGCGTCAACGCCGATACGCCGTACAAGACCATGCCCGAGTTGCTGGCGGCCATGAAGGCCAAGCCGAACTCGGTGAGCGTCGCAACGGCTGGCGTCAACTCCAGCGGCCACTCGGCGATCGAGGCCATCGCCCGCGCCACCGGCACCACTTACAAGCACGTCACCTACGACGGCGGCAACCCGGCCGTGGTGTCGACACTGTCGGGCGAAACCCAGGTGACGACGCAGCTGGCGGCCGAGCAGACCGACATGATCCGCGCCAAGCGCATCCGCCCGCTGGCCGTGGTGAGCGACAAGCCGCTGACGATCGAGGGCTACGGCACCATTCCGCCGCTGTCGCAGTTCGTGCCCGGCTTCAAGGACCCGATCAATTATTTCGGCATCTTCGTTCCCAAGGGTGTGCCGGCCGAGGTCAAGCAGACGCTGGACAACCTCTGGAACAGCCAGATCGCCAAGGGCGACGCGCTCAAGAAGTACGCCGAATCGCGGGGTGCCATGTTCTCGGGCGCCTATGGCGACGAGGCGCAGAAGGCCGTCATGCCCGCCATCCAGTCTTACGCCTGGGTGCAGCAGGAAGCCGGCAAGGCCAAGGTGTCGCCCGACACCATCGGCATCCCCAAGCCCTGACGACCGCGCACCGCGCAGCGCCCGGCGTCCTGCCGGGCGCCTGTCGCTTCCCTCCCTGAATTTCCTGGACGAAGCATCATGAGTGATGGTGGAAAAACCGCCCGTTCCGACCTTGTGGGCGGTGCGGGCTGGATCGTGTTCGGCCTGCTGATCCTGGGCGAATCGCTGCGCATGGACAGGTTCGCGCAGATGGGCTCGACTCTCTACACCATGCCCGGCTTCATGCCCGGCCTCATTGGCGCGACGCTGATCGTGCTGGGCCTGGCGCTGTGCCTGCGTGGCTGGCGCCGCCAGCGGCTTGCGCGAATGGCCACTGCCGCGGGGGCTGACGAACCAGCGCCGTCCCTGCTCAACGGCCGCGTACTGGCCACGCTGGCCCTCACCTTCATTTACGCCATCGGCCTGATCGGACGGGTGCATTTCGTGCTGGCGACCACGCTGTTCGCCACCGCCTTCGTGTGGACCTTCACACCGCCCGAGGTGTCTCCGGTGCGGCGCGCCCTCGGCGCTGTCATCGCCGGCCTGCTGACGGCGCTGGCGGTGTTCTTCATCTTCGAGGACGTCTTCCTCGTGCGCCTGCCCGGCGCCTGAAGCGGGACCTGCATCATGTTCGACGGACTCGTTGCTTTCGGCCACTCGCTGGCCCATTTCAGCTCACCCGCCACGATCTTCTACGCGCTGCTGTCGTCGCTGATCGGCGTGATCATGGGCGCCATGCCCGGCCTCACGGCCACCATGACACTGGCGCTGGTGACCACGCTCACGCTCAAGTTGCCGCCCGACCAGGCCCTGCTCATTCTCATTTGCAGCTACGTCGGCTGCATCTATGGCGGCTCGCGCTCGGCCATCCTGCTCAACATTCCGGGCACGCCGGCCTCGGCCGCGGCCTGCCTCGACGGCTACGCGCTCGCGCGTCAGGGCCTGGCCGGCCGTGCCATGGGTATCGCCACCACGGGCTCGGTGATGGGCACGCTGATCGGCATGTTCTTCCTGGCCGGGTTCACCCCCGTACTTGGTGACATGGCGCTGAAGTTCGGTGCCTACGAGTTCTTCTGGCTCGCGCTGTTCGGCGTGCTGATCGCCGGCACGCTGACGGGCGACGATCCTCTCAAGGGCTGGATCGCCGGCATCGCGGGCATCTTCATCGCCACCATCGGGCAGGAGGCGCAGTACGCCTACGAGCGTTTCGCCTGGGGCGTACGCGACCTGGCCGGCGGCATCCAGCTGGTGCCGGCGCTGGTGGGCGCGTTCGGTTTCGCCGAACTGCTCACGGCGATGAAGGAGCGCCAGGCGCCGGTCAAGATCAGCGCCTTCGACACCGTGATTCCGCGCATCAAGGACGTGTGGCAGTACCGCCGCACCATCCTGCGCTCGGGGCTGATCGGCACCGGCGTGGGCGTGGTGCCGGGCGTGGGCGAGGACGTGGCGGCCTGGTCGTCGTATGCCGCCGCGCGGCGCGCCAGCAAGGAGAAGGAAAAATTCGGCAAGGGCTCGGTCGAAGGCCTGATGGCCGCCGAGACAGGCGACAACGCCTGCGTGCCCGGCGCAATGATTCCCGTGCTGACCCTGGCCATCCCCGGCTCGGCACCGGCCGCCGTGCTGATGGCCGCGATGATCATCCACGGCATCAAGCCTGGCCCGATGATCATGGTGGAGAACCCGCAGTTCGTGTACGACGTGGTCGCCATGATGCTGTTCGCCACCATCGGCATCCTGATCTACGGCCTGGTCCTCACCAAGGCACTGGTGCAGGTGCTGCGCGTGCCGCAGCACCTGATCGTGCCGATCATCTTCGTGCTGTGCGCTGTGGGCAGCTTCGCCATCGCGGGCCGCCTGTTCGACGTCTACGTGATGCTGGCCTTCGGCCTGATCGGCTTCTTCCTGCGCCACTACGGCTATCCGATGGCGCCGCTGGTGCTGGGCATCGTGCTGGGCGATCTGCTGGAGAAGAACCTGCGCCGCGCGCTGGTGCTCTCCGACGGCGACCTCACGCCTTTCTTCACCCGTCCGATCTCGGCCGCCGTGGCCGCGCTGATCTTCGGCACCATCGCCTGGAAGCTCTGGACCATGCGCCGCGCGCGCATCGCTGCGCGCCAGCCGGCCTCATCATCTCCCCCATGAAACTCTCGCTGTGCAACGAGGTGCTGCAGCACCTCCCGTTCGAAGACCAGTGCCGCATCGCGGCCGCCCTGGGCTGCCAGGGCCTGGAGGTGGCGCCGTTCACGCTCACCGACGATCCGCGCACGCTGACTGCGGCCGACGCGCGCCGCATCGCCGGCATCGCCGCCGACCACGGGCTCACGATCTCCAGCCTGCACTGGCTGCTGGTCAAGCCTGACGGCCTGTCGCTCTCCACGCCCGACGACGCGCTGCACAGGCGCACCACCGACTTCCTGCGCCACCTGATCGACTTCGCGGGCGAATGCGGTGCCGATGCGCTGGTGCACGGATCGCACAAGCAGCGCTCGCCCTGGCCAGGCCAGAGCGTGGCCGATGCGCTGGCCCGGGCCGAAGCAGGCTGGGCGCGCCTGGCGCCGGCAGCGCAGGCCGCCGGCGTGGTCTATTGCATAGAGCCGCTGTCGCGCCGCGAGACCGAAGTGCTCAACACCGTGGCGGAAGCCGCCGCCGTGGTCGACCGCATCGGCTCGCCCGCCATGCGCACCATGATCGACCTGAGCGCCGCCGCGCAGGCCGAAGCCGAGCCGCCGCACCAGGTGCTGGCGCGGTATCTCGCCAGCGGCCACATCGCCCACGTGCAGGTGAACGACGCCAACCGCCGCGGCCCCGGCCAGGGCGACACTCCGGTGGCACCTCTGCTGCGTGTGCTGCATGAGGCCGGCTACGGCGGATGGATCGCCATGGAGCCGTTCGATTACCACCCGGATCCGCTAGCGTGCGCCGCCCACTCGGCCGGCTATGTGCGCGGCATTCTGGAGACGCTTCGATGACGACAACCGTCTACGACGCACCGCAGCCGCCCGCGCCCGCCACGACCGGCGCGCGCGTGCGGCTGCGCTCGGTCGAACTCTTCGAGCGGCCGGTCACCCTGCGCCTGCCGTTCCGCTTCGGCGCGGCCACGGTCACGCGCTGCCCGCAGGCCTTCGTGCGTGTGGTGGCCGAGGTGGACGGCCGCACGGCCGAAGGCGCCACAGCCGAGCTGATGGTGCCCAAGTGGTTCGACAAGAACCCCGGGCTCACGCACGAGCAGAACTTCGAGCAGCTGCGCGAATCGCTGCGAAACGCCGCCGACGCCTATGGCAGTGAAACGTCGGCGCAGAGCCCGTGGCAACTGGCCATCCAGGCTGGCGATGTGGCGGTGGCGCGCGGCGTCGCACGCGGCCTGCCGCGCCTGGTGGCGCAATTCGGCACGGCCCAGCTCGACAAGGCGGTGGCCGATGCCGCCCTGCGCGCCGCGGGACTGTCCTGGGTGGCCGGACTGCGTGCCGGCCTGCTGGGCGATCCGTTCAGCGCTGCGTTGCCGCTGGCGGCGCCGGCCCGGGTCGCGCTGCGCCATACCGTGGGCCTGGCCGACCGTATCACCGAGGCCGAATTGGCTGCCGAACGCGACGCCGACCCGCGCGACGGCTTGCCCGCTTCGCTCGAATCGGCCATCACGCACGACGGCCTGCACCACTTCAAGCTCAAGCTGTCGGGCCGGCCTGATGCCGACACCGAACGGCTCGCGCGCATCGCGGCTCTGCTCGACACGCGCGCGGGCGACTACCGCGTCACGCTCGACGGCAACGAGACCTTCGCCAGCGCCGCCGCGCTCGGCGAGTTCTGGGCCGTCT
Source organism: Burkholderiales bacterium (assembly GCA_017307855.1). Lineage (GTDB taxonomy): Bacteria > Pseudomonadota > Gammaproteobacteria > Burkholderiales > Burkholderiaceae_C > JAGOCV01. The sequence goes on from JAFKGD010000001.1 coordinate 432,880, forward strand.
TCACGGCGCGACCCGAGCTGGCCGGCCTGCTGGCCCGCACGCTGCTGCTGGAGCAGCCGCTGCCACGCGCGATCACACTGCAGGAATCGATCGCGCACCTGGGCATCGGCGTGCCCGTCATCCTCGACGAGTCGGACGACCACCCGGGCGCGTTCGAGCGTGGCCTGTCGCTGGGCTACCGTGGCATCTCCAGCAAGGCCTGCAAGGGCATCTACCGGTCTTTGCGCAGCGCCGCGCGCGTGGCGCAGGAACCCGAGCGCCTGCTGCTGTCGGGCGAAGACCTCACCTGCCAGGCCGGTCTGGCTGTGCAGCAGGACTGCGCGCTGGCCAGCAGCCTGGGTGTGACGCACATCGAGCGCAACGGCCATCACTACGTCGACGGCTTCGGCATCGCGCCCGAGGCCGAGTCGCAGGCGTTCGCCGCTGCCCACCCCGACCTGTACCGGCCGGGCACGCGGCCACGCCTGGCCGTGCGCGATGGCCGCATCGCGCTGGCCAGCGTGCACGCCGCGCCGGGCCTGGGCACGGCCGTGCATCCGCGCTGGGATTCACTGCAAACCATTCGCGACTGATCCTCAAGTCACCAGACGGTTAACAAAATACCGCTCCGGCATGGGCATGGCGCCCAGGGGTGTCAGGCCGCGGGGCCTGCGCCACGCCCGATTCACCTTGTGAGCATAACGGATTTACCTAGGGTAAGCCCCGAGCGGTGAGCCCTGTTTGCGTCTTGGGCGCAGGACGCGAAGCTCATAAAATCCCACACAATTCAATCAATGGTGAATTAAAATCCCAACCCGACGGGCACAGCCCATGGAGACAAGACTCATGAAGTTCAGCCGTATCGCCGCGCTCGCCACCCTGGCCTTTGCCACCGCCGCCGTGGCGCAGCAGGGGTATCCCAACAAGCCCATCCGTGTCGTCGTGCCCTTCGCGGCCGGCAGCACCACGGACATCATCGCGCGCGCCATCGCCGACAAGATGGGCCAGAGCATGGGCACCACGCTGGTGGTGGACAACCGCGGCGGCGCCAGCGGCACCATCGGCCAGCAGGCTGTGGCCACGGCCGCGCCCGACGGCTACACGATCATGATCCACAGCTCGTCGCACACGGTCAGCCCCTCCACGTTCTCCAAGCTGCCGTTCGACACCGTCAATGATTTCGCCGGCATCACCCCGATCTCTTCCACGCCCAACGTGCTGGTGATCTCGCCGTCAAAGAACCTCAAGACCCTGCCCGCGCTGGTCGCCAGCGCCAAGGCCAACCCCGGCAAGATGAACTTCGCCTCGGCCGGCCAGGGCAGCGCCACGCACCTGAACGCCGAGAAGTTCAAGATGGCCGCGCAGATCGACGCGCAGAACATCCCGTTCAAGGGCTCGGCCGAAGCCGTGACCGAAGTGCTGTCGGGCCGCGTCGACTACTACTTCTCGCCCATCGCCCCGGTGATCGGCCAGATCCGCGACGGCCAGCTGCTGGCCCTCGCCGTGGGCTCGCCGCGCCGCGCCAGCGCCCTGCCTGACGTGCCGACCACGGCCGAAGCCGGCGTGCCCGGTTCCGAATTCAACTTCTGGATCGGCATGATGGCCCCGGCCAAGACGCCGCGCGACATCGTCAACCGCCTGCACGACGAAGTCGTCAAGGCGCTGGCCACGCCCGAGGTCAAAGAGCGCTTCCTCAAGCTCGGCGCCGATGCCTGGACGCTCAAGCCCGAGCAGTTCGATGCCTACATCCGGGACGAGATCAAGAGCAACGCGGCCCTCGTGAAGGCCGCCGGCCTCAAGGTCGAGTGATCGCCTTGCCCTGATCCCCGGACAACTGTTTCCTCAAGGCGGGGCGTTGCGCCCCGCCCGCCCATCCCTCCCCACCCGCACCGAAGTACCGAAGGACTCCTCCTCCATGCCTACTCATCGTCTCGGCCTCATCATGCACGGCGTCACCGGCCGCATGGGCATGAACCAGCATCTGATCCGCTCCATCGTGGCGATCCGCAAGCAGGGCGGCGTCACGCTCAGCAATGGCGACAAGGTCATGCCCGACCCGATCCTGATCGGCCGCAATGCCGAGAAGATCGAAGCGCTGGCCAAGGCCCACGGCATCGACCGCTGGGGCACCGACCTCGACCAGGCACTGGCCAACAAGGACGACACCGTGTTCTTCGACGCGGGCACCACGCAGATGCGGCCGACGCTGCTGGCCAAGGCCATCCGCGCCGGCAAGCACGTCTACTGCGAAAAACCGATCGCCACCAACCTGAACGAAGCCGTCGAGATTGCCCGCCTGGCCGAAGAGGCTAAGGCGAAGCACGGCATCAAGAGCGGAGCCGTGCAGGACAAGCTCTTCCTGCCGGGCCTGCGCAAGCTCGACATGCTGCGCCGCGCCGGCTTCTTCGGCCGCATGCTGTCGCTGCGCCTCGAATTCGGCTACTGGGTGTTCGAAGGTGACCTGCAGCCGATCCAGCGCCCGAGCTGGAACTACCGCGCCGAAGACGGCGGCGGCATGATCCTGGACATGATGTGCCACTGGCGCTATGTGCTGGACAACCTCTTCGGCGAAGTGAAGTCCATCACCTGCCTGGGCACCACCCACATCCCCCAGCGCTGGGACGAGGCCGGCAAGCCCTACGACTGCACGGCCGACGATGCCGCCTACGCCATCGCCGAACTGGTCGGCCACAACGGCGAGCCCGTCATCGCGCAACTGAACATGAGCTGGGTCACCCGCGTGAACCGCGAAGACCTCGTCACCTTCCATGTCGATGGCACGCACGGCTCGGCCGTCGCCACCCTCACCGACTGCAAGGCGCAAAGCCGCGTCAACACGCCGCGCCCGGTGTGGAACCCCGACGTCAAGCAGACCATGAACTTCACCGAGCAGTGGCAGGACGTGCCCGACACGCAGGTCTACGACAACGGCTTCAAGATCCAGTGGGAACACTTCATCCGCCACATCGTCGAGGACGCGCCCTACACCTGGACGTTGCCCGAAGGCGCCAAGGGTGTGCAGCTGGTCGAAGCCGCGCTGGAGAGCTGGAAGGAACGCCGCTGGGTCGACGTGCCGGCTCTGAACATCTGAAGCACACGCCATGGCCATCACCCTGAACCTTCCGGTCGCCGAAGGCGGCCGCCTCGCGGCCTATACCGTGCGCGGCAACGCGCCGATCAGGCCTCAGCCGGGCGCCAAGCTCTCGCGCATCGCCTACTCGGCCGCGCACGTCGTGGCCGATCCGCTGGCCGCCATCGATCCGTGGCTGCAGAGCGCGGTCGACTGGGATGCCACCATCGCCTATCGCCAGTACCTGTGGTCGCTCGGCCTGGGCGTGGCCGAAGCCATGGATACCGCACAGCGCGGCATGGGCCTGGATTGGCCCACGTCGCTGGAGCTGATCCGGCGCTCGCTGGACGCCGCGAAGGACGTCCCGGGCGCCATCGTGGCCAGCGGCTGCGGCACCGACCACCTCGCCCCCGAGGATGCGAAGAGCGTCGACGACGTGATCCGCGCCTATGAGGAGCAGATGGCCGCCATCGAGAAGCTGGGAGGCAAGCTCATCGTGATGGCCAGCCGCGCCCTTGCCCGCGTGGCGAAAAGCCCGGCCGACTACGAGCGCGTGTACGACCGCATCCTCTCGCAGGCGAAACAGCCCGTGGTGCTGCACTGGCTGGGCGACATGTTCGACCCGGCCCTCGCGGGCTATTGGGGCACTAAAGATGTCGATGCGGCCATGGACACGGCCGTCGGCATCATCGCGGCCCATCCCGACAAGGTGGATGGCATCAAGATTTCCCTGCTCGACAAGGACAAGGAAATCGCCATGCGCCGCCGCCTGCCCACCACGGGCGGGCCCGATGGCAACGGCGTGCGCATGTACACCGGCGACGACTTCAACTACGCCGAGCTGATCGCCGGCGACAGCTTCGGCAACGTGGCAACGCACGGCAAGAGCGACGCGCTGCTGGGCATCTTCGACGCCATCGCGCCGGCCGCTTCCGCGGCACTGGCCGAGCTGGCCGCGGGTAACACCGAGCGCTTCCACGCCATCCTGGGCCCCACGGTGCCGCTGTCGCGCCACATCTTCAAGGCGCCCACGCGCTTCTACAAGACGGGCGTGGTGTTCATGGCCTGGCTCAATGGCCACCAGAAGCACTTCCAGATGATCGGCGGCCAGCAGAGCACGCGCAGCCTGGCGCACTTCGCCGAGCTGTTCCGCCTGGCCGACGCTGCCGACCTGCTGGCCGACCCGGAACTGGCCACGCGCCGCATGCGCACGCTGCTGGCCCTTCACGGCGTGGAGTGAGCCTCATGCGCAAGATCGACAGTTACGCCCACATCCTTCCCCAGAAGTATTTCGACAGGATGGCCGAACTGGCCAGGGACAAGGGCGCCATCAAGCGCTGGCTCACCATCCCGGTGCTGTACGACCTGGACGCCCGCCTGAAGATGATGGAGGACTTTCCGGATTACCAGCAGATCCTCACGCTCTCCAACCCGCCGATCGAGCTGATCGCGGGGCCCGACGAATCGCCCGCGATGGCGCGCCTGGCCAACGAGGAGATGGCGAAGATCCGCGACGCGCACCCGGACAAGTTTCCGGCGTTCGTGGCCTCTCTGCCCATGAACAATCCGGCCGCCTGCCTGGAAGAGATGGAGTACGCCATCAACACCCTCGGCGCACGCGGCATCCAGGTGTTCACCAACGTCAACGGACGCCCGCTCGACGAGCCCGACTTCTGGCCGATCTTCGAAGCCGCGGTGAAGAAGTACGACGTGCCCGTGTGGATGCATCCCGCGCGCGGCGCCAACATGCCCGACTACGCGAGCGAGAAGAAGAGCAAGTTCGAGATCTGGTGGACCTTCGGCTGGCCCTACGAAACCAGCGCCGCCATGTCGCGCATGGTGTTCTCGGGCTTCTTCGACAAGCTGCCGGAACTCAAGGTCATCACCCACCACATGGGCGCGATGATCCCGTTCTTCGATGGCCGCGTCGGCCCGGGCCTGGACCAGTTCGGCAGCCGCACGTCCGACGAGGACTACGAGGGCCTGCTCAAGAGCATCGCCAGGCGCCCCATCGACTACTACCGCATGTTCTACGCCGACACCGCCCTGGCCGGCGGCCGTTCTGGCATTCGCTGCGGGCTGGACTTCTTCGGTGCGAAGCAGGTGGTGTTCGCGTCCGACTGCCCGTTCGATCCTGAAGGCGGCCCGATGTTCATCCGCACGATCCCCGAAGCCATCGACAGCCTCGACCTGCCCAAGGATGAGCAGGAAGGCATCTACTTCCGCAACGCCCTCAAGCTGCTGAAGATGGATTGCTGCTGACGGGCCGCACCGCATCCACGGGTCGCCGGCCCCGCGCGCCGGCACTTCGATAGCAGAAACAACAGAGACAAACACATGAAGTTCATCACCCGCACCCTGGTGGCGGCGCTTGCCGCCACCGCCGCCCTCGCCGCCACGGCCCAGGGCACCTATCCCAACAAGACCGTGCGCATCGTCGTGCCCTACGTGCCGGGCGGCACGGTGGACCTGGTGGCGCGCGTGCTCGCGCAACGCCTGACCGAGCAGACGGGCCAGCAGTTCATCGTGGACAACCGCGCCGGCGCCAGCGGCGCCATCGGCAGCGATGCCGTGGCCAAGGCCCCGGCCGACGGCTACACGCTGCTGGTGCAATCGCCCACGCTGATCGCCAATCCGCTGATGGTCAAGACCACGCCCTACGACGTGATCCGCGATTTCACGCCCATCGCCATGATGGGCTCGGTGCCCATGGTGATGACCGTGAACGCCGCGGTGCCGGCCACCAATCTCAAGGAGCTGGTGGCCGCCGCGCGCGCCAATCCCAAGCAGTACGCGTTCGGCACCTCGGCCATCGGCTCGCCGATGCACGTGGCGCTCGAAGCGATCAAGCACGAGAACAAGCTCGAAGTGCCGGTTATCGGCTACAAGGGCACGGCCGCCGCGCTCAACGACGTGCTGGGCGGGCAGATCAGCGCCATCATCGACGCCATACCATCGTCGGCCCAGCACATCGCCAGCGGCAAGCTGCGCGCCATCGCCGTCACCACCCGGGAACGTGTCGCCTCGCTTCCCAACGTGCCGACGGTGGCCGAGCAGGGCATGCCCGAGTTCGAGATGTCGTCGTGGTACGGCCTCTGGGGCCCGGCAAAGTTGCCCGACGACGTGACCAGAAAGCTGGCGGCGGAGGTGGCCAAGGCCATGAAATCGCCGCTGGTGGCCGAGCGCCTGGGCGGCCAGGGTTTCATCGCCTCGGGCATCGGCCCGCAGCCGTTCGCCAACTTCATCACGAAGGAAACGGCGATGTACGCACGCACCGTGCGGGACGCCAACATCCGCATCGATCAGTAAGCCACGGCACCCAACGACAAGGAGACACGACATGAAGCACTTCGTCAAAGGCCTGCTCGCCCTCGCCCTGGGCACCGCCACCGCCATCGCGGCCGCGCAGGCGGCCTACCCGGCACGCCCGGTCAAGGTCATCATCCCGTTCCCGCCGGGTGGCACGCTCGACGCGGTGGGCCGCCAGCTCGCGCAGAAGCTCAGCGAGCAGATGGGTCAGCCCTTCGTGGTGGAAAACCGCGCCGGCGGCAACGGCACCATCGGCGGCGACGCGGTGGCCAAGGCACCGGCGGACGGCTACACGCTGCTGTTCAACGCGTCCACCTTCACCAGCGCGCCGATGACGATGAAGTCCGTGCCCTATGGCGTGGTTAAGGACTTCACGCCCATCGCGCTCGTGGCCAAGGCGCCGCTGTCGATCGCGATCAACAAGAATCTGCCCATCACCGACGTGAAGTCGCTCGTCGCCTACGCGAAGGCCAACCCCGGCAAGATGACCTTCGCCACCGGCTCCATCGGCTCGGCGGGACACCTGGCGACCGAGCTGCTCAAGAAGTCGAGCAACATCGAGTACACCGTCGTGCCCTACAAGGGTACGGCGCCGGCCTTCCAGGACCTGATCGGCGGCCAGATCGACGGCTTCATCGACCCCATCCTGGGCTCGCTGCAGTACCACAAGAGCGGCATGCTGCGCGTGGTGGCGGTCACGTCCGACAAGCGCGCACCCAACCTGCCGGACGTGCCCACGGTGTCCGAAACCCTGCCCGGCTACGAGTTCTACAGCTGGTACGGCCTGTGGGCACCGGCGAAGCTGCCGGCGGCCATCACCACGCGGCTGAACGCCGAAGTGAACAAGGCGCTGGCCACCGACATCAAGGACAAGCTCGTGCAGCAGGGCCTGCTGCTCACGCCCGGCACGCCGGAAGACTTCGCGAAGTTCCAGGCCGAGGACATGGCGCGTTCGCAGAAGCTGATCACCGACGGCAACATCCGGCTCGAATGATCCACACATGACGCTCGACACCCCACCGGACACCCCCATCCGGCACGCCCTCGTCACCGGCAGCAGCTCGGGCATCGGTCACGCCATCGCGCGCGGCCTGCTGGAGGCGGGCTGGCGCGTGACGGGCGTCGACATCGCGGCACCGACGCTGGACGGCGTGGCGGGCTTCACCGCCCTGCCGCTGGATCTGCGCGACGGCGACGCGGTGCGCGCGGCGCTGGCCGGCGTGGGCGTGCCCGATGCGGTGGTGCATGCCGCGGGCGTGCTGCGCACCGCGCCGCTGGGCGCGCTGGACGAGGGTGCCGGCGAGCTCATGTGGCAGTTGCACGTGCAGGCGGCCACGCGCCTGGCCGACCAGTTGCTGCCTGCGATGGCCGCCGCCGGCCGGGGGCGCCTCGTGCTGGTGGGCAGCCGCGTCGCCTCGGGCATGCCGGGCCGCAGCCAGTACGCGGCAACCAAGGCCGCGCTCGTCGCCCTGGCGAAAAGCTGGGCGGCCGAGGTGGTGGCGCAGGGCGTGACGGTGAACGTCGTCTCGCCCGCCGCCACCGACACCGGCATGCTGGCCGACCCGGCGCGCGCGAGCTCCTCGCCGCGCCTGCCGCCCATCGGACGGCTGATTCAGCCGCACGAGATCGCGGCACTGGTGCGCTTCCTGCTCTCGTCCGATGCCGCGGCCATCACCGGCCAGGAACTGCAGATCTGCGGCGGCGCTTCCCTCAACCGTTGAACGCTTCCTGCTGATGACTTCCTCCCCGAACGTCCGCACCGTCGGCATCGTCGGCCTGGGCCTCGTCGGCCATGCACTGGGCATGCGCCTGCGCGCCGCAGGCTTCGACACCCTGGGCTTCGATGTGCGGCCCGCCGCGCGCGAGGCCTTCGCCGCGCACGGCGGACGCGCTGCGGCCAGCATCTCCCAGGTCGGCGCCGAGGCTTCGATCGTCGTGCTGGCCGTGTTCGAGACCCGCGACGTGATCGAGGTCGTCGAAGGTGCCGGCGGGCTGCTGACCGGTGGCCCGGTGCGCACCGTCATCGACTGCTCCACCGGCGATCCCGACCTGCTCGAGGCGCTGTCCGCGCGCCTGGCCGCACGCGGCATCGACTTCATCGAGGCACCGCTCTCCGGCTCCAGCCAGCAGATCGAGGCCGGTGAGGCCACGGTGCTGCTGGGCGGTACGCGCGAAGCCCTCGCGCGTGCAGACGCCGTGCTGGCCGCGCTCTCGCCCCGGCGCGTGCACGTGGGCGGCGCCGGCATGGGCGCGCGCGCCAAGCTGGCCACCAACCTCGTCATCGGTCTCAACCGGGCCGTGCTCGCCGAAGGCTTCGTCTTCGCCCAGGCGCTGGGCATCGCGCCGCAGGCCTTCCTCGATCTGGTGCTGGCCACGCCCGCGCGCTCGGCCGCCGCTGAGGCCAAGGGCGCGATGATGGTGAGCGGCGAGTTCGCGCCGCAGTCGCGCATCCGCCAGCACCTGAAGGACGTGGGCCTGATGCTGGCCGATGCACAGGCGGCGGGCCAGCGCCTGCCGCTCTCCGAAACCCATGCCGCGTTGATGCGCGCCGCCGTCGCCGCGGGCGATGGCGAACTCGACAACGCGGCCATCATCCGGCAGATCCGGCGCGAGACGCTCGTACCGGCACCGGTGTCTTCCTCCCCTGAACAGTGAACCCACGCATGCGCGATTTCTCCGCCAACCACGACTGGCTGTCGATCAACACCGCCACCATCCGCAAGCAGGCGGGTGCCGAAGTGCCGCTTGCCCGCATCATCGACCAGTGCGCCGCGCAGGGCATCCCCGCCATCAGCCCCTGGCGCGACCAGGTGCACGCCGCCGGGCTCGACGCCACGGCACGCCAGCTAAAAGCGCACGGCATCGGCCTGTCGGGCTATTGCCGCGGCGGCTTCTACACCGGTGCCGACGCGGCCGCGCGCAGCGCCGCGCTGGACGACAACCGCCGCGCCATCGACGAAGCGAAGACGCTCGGTGCGCCCTGCCTCGTGCTGGTGGTGGGCGCCCTGCCCGGCGCGCTGGAGGGTCGCGCGCAATACAAGGACATCGGCCGCGCGCGCAACGAAGTGCGCGACGGCATCGCCGCCTCGCTGGAATACGCGAAGTCGGTCGGCATGCCGCTGGCCATCGAGCCGCTGCACCCCATGCAGGCCGCCGATCGTGCCTGCGTGAACACGCTGGAGCATGCGCTGGACCTGTGCGACGAACTCGACGCCGGCCGCAGCGGCGCCTTGGGCGTGGCCCTGGACATCTATCACGTGTGGTGGGATCCGAAGCTGCAGCAGCAGATCGCGCGCGCCGGCCGCGAGCGCCTGCTGGCCTACCACGTGTGCGACTGGCTCACGCCCACGCGCGACCTGCTGTCCGACCGGGGAATGATGGGCGACGGCGTGGTGGAGCTCAGGAAGATCCGCGGCTGGGTCGAGGCCGCCGGCTTCGCGGGCTACAGCGAAGTCGAGATCTTCTCCAACCTCGACTGGTGGCAGCGCAGCGGCGAAGCCACCCTGGCCGTGTGTATCGACCGCCACAGGCAGGTGGTCTGAAGCACGCATGAACGCGAGCCCGGCAGGGGTTTGCGCGCCCTCTTAGAATCCGGCGGTGGTCACGGTGCTCACGCATCGTGGCCACAAGCGTTCTCAGGGCGGGGTGGAACTCCCCACCGGCGGTGATGGCAGCGGTGTCGCAAGGCACCCGATGCATGAGCCCGCGAGCGCCCGCCGCCGCACGGTGGCGGGGTCAGCAGACCCGGTGCGATCCCGGGGCCGACGGTCACAGTCCGGATGAAAGAGAGCGCGAGCCTGCCCCTGCGGCGGCACGGCACCATTCCTTTTGCGGAGGGTGACCGTGCAGCCATGCGGGCGGGCCCGTGCGTTTTCTGCGCCCTGATTCAGGCACAACCTTTGTTTTTTTCAAGGCCAACCATGAGTCAGCTCAACGACCTTCCCTCTTCCGCGCTCGCCACCGGCGGCGAACGCCGCATCGCCTTCGTCGAGGCGCAGTGGCACGCGGACATCGTCCACCAGGCGCGCGACGCCTTCCTTGCCGAAATGGAGCGCCAGGGCGTGGCGCGCGAGCGCGTCGACGTGTTCGACGTGCCCGGCGCGTTCGAGATTCCGCTGCACGCCAAGCGCCTGGCCGCCTCGGGCCGCTACGCGGCGGTGGTGTGCTGCGCGCTGGTGGTCGACGGAGGCATCTATCGCCACGAGTTCGTGGCGAACACGGTGGTCAGCGCCATCATGGATCTGCAGCTGGAGACCGGCGTGCCCATGTTCTCGGCCGTGCTCACGCCGCACCACTTCCACGAGCACGCCGAGCATCGCAAGTACTTCCACCGCCATTTCGCCGTCAAGGGCACCGAGGCGGCCGAAGCCTGCCTGCGCACGCTCGACGGCCTGGCGCGGCTGGACGCGCACCTGGCCGCCTGACACGTCACCGGGGCGAGCACGTGCCGCAGAACGTCTACGACGACCCGCAGTTCTTCGAGGGCTACCGCCGCCTGCGCGAGGACGGCCCGGCGCTCAACGAGGCGCTGGAGCAGCCCGCGCTCGACTCGCTGCTGCCGACCTCACTCGCGGGCCTTCGCGTGCTCGACGTGGGCTGCGGCTTCGGCGGCTTCGCGCGCCATGCCTGCGCAGCCGGCGCGGCGCAGGTGGTGGGCGTGGACATCTCGTCGCGCATGCTGGAAGTGGCACGCGCCCGCACGCCGGTGCGGATGCCCATCCAGTACCGCCGCCAGGCCATCGAGGCGCTGGAGGCGGAGGAAGACGACGAGGTGTTCGATCTCGTGGTGTCGTCGCTGGCACTGCACTATGTGGCCGACTATCCGGCCGCGCTCGCGCGCATCGCGGCGCTGATGGCGCCGGGCGCGCGGCTGGCGTTCTCGGTCGAGCACCCGATCGCCACCGCCGTGGCCGCACAGCAATGGCACCGCGATGCGGCCGGGCGCGAGTCGCACTGGCCCGTCGACGGCTACCAGCACGAGGGCCCGCGCCACACACACTGGTTCATCGACGGCGTGATCAAGCACCACCGCACGGTGCAGACGCTGCTGGACGGCGTGGCCGGCGCGGGGCTGCGCTTCGCGCGGCTGCTGGAGCCGGTGCCCTCGGACGACGACATCGCTCGCCTGCCCTGGCTCGCCAGCCAGCGGCGGCGGCCTTCGTTCCTGCTGATCGCGGCCGACAAGCTGCGCTGATCGCGCGGCTCAGCGCGCCAGCAACGCTGGCACCGAAGACGCCAGCAGCGCCACGCCCGAGAACGTGAGCAGCGTCAGCACGATGCGCCGGAAGGTCTGCTCGCTGATGCCGATGTAGAGGCGCGAGCCCAGGATCGAGGGCAGCAGCACGGCCGGCGCCACCAGCGCGAACAGCGGCAGCATCTCGCGCGTGATGTTGCCGCCCGCCACGTTGCCCGCAAAGGCCATGGCCAGCACCGACAGGTTGAAGTTCTGGACCACCGTGCGCTGCCGGTCTTTGGGGAACTGGCGCAAAGCGCACCACAACGTGGGCACGGCACCCGCGAAGCCACCCACGCCGCCCATGAAGCCACCGGCCGATCCGATCACGCCATCGGCCAGGCGGCCGCCCCAGCGCACGGCCGGCAGGCGTGCCGCGAACAACATCACCGGGCACCACGTGGCCAGCAGCGCGCCCAGGCCGGCCTTGAGCAATTGCACGTCGAGCAAGGGAACGGCCCACACACCCAGCGGCACACCGATGAGGCCACCGGCAAGGAACGGCCAGAGCAGCGGCCATTCGAAACCCCTGCGTACCGTGAACGCGCCGATCACCTGGCCGGTCAGCGCGCCGAACAGCGACATCATCGCGGCGATCTGCGGCGGCAGGAACCAGGCCCAGATGCTCATCGCCACCAGGCCGAAGGCGAACCCCGACAGCCCCTGCACGAAACCGGCCACCATGGCGCCGGCCACCAGCGCCCACAACATCGGATCCAGAAAAAGACTCCTCGAAAACCGGTTGACCTCAGGCCGGCGCGCCACCCACCGGCAGCGCCGTGCGGCGCACACGGCGGACGTTGAACGCACTGGCGATCAGCAGCCCCTGCAGCAACGCCAGCCCCAGCCAGACACTGCGGAACTGGCCGTGGTCCATCATCCAGCCGAACAACAGCGGCGTGACGGCCTGGCCGATGTCCAGGCCCGAATAGACGACGCCATACACACGGCCGGTAGCGTTCTCGGGCGTGGAACGCTTGACCAGCAGATCGCGCGAGGGGCCCGCGATGCCCGAGCCAAAGCCCATGACGGCGAACAGCACGGGCACCAGGGTGCCAGGCATCTGCATGAAGCCCAGCGCCAGGGCCATGACAGCCGCGATGGCGAAGCCCACGGCCACCACGCGCTCGCAGCGCGACGGATCGGCCGCCAGAAAACCACCCAGCACCATGCCGCACGCGCTCGCCACCATGAAGATGGTCAGGCACATGGCCACCAGCGAGGTGGGGACGTCATGCAGATAGCCGGCCGCAGACGGCGCGAAGGTCTGCACCACCGACAGCACCGCCGCATAGACGAAGAAGAACGCAAAGCACATCCACACCGAGGGGATCGCGAGGAAGCCGAACGCGCTGCCCTGCTGCGCCGCAGCCGCCGCGCCGCCCGGCGCCGCACGGTGCGCGGGCGGCAAGGCCAGCCGCTCGCGGAAGACCAGCAGCACGGCCAGCACCGCGAACGCCAGCACGGCAGCGGCCACCAGCGCCACGCGCCAGGAAAAAGCGATGGCCAGCGGCACCAGCATGGCCGGGGCCAGGGCCCAGCCCAGACTGCCGGTGATGCCATGCACGCTGTAGGCGTGGCCCAGGCGCGCGCCGCTGACCTTGCGGTTGAGCAAGGTGTAGTCCACCGGATGGAACACACCATTGCCCACGCCCGCCACCACCGAGAACAACGCCAGCATCGCGTAGCTGGTGCTGGCCGCAAAGCCCAGTGCGGCCACGCCCAGCAGCGCGAGTCCGCCAAACAGGATGGGGCGCGCGCCGAAGCGGTCCACCACGAAGCCCGAGCCGGCCTGCACCGCGCACGAGACGACGAAGAAGATCGTCATGAGGAAGCCCAGTTCCGCGTAGCCGACATTGAATTCGGTCTTGAGGAACGGAAACAGCGGCGCCAGCAGGAGCTGGCTGTAGTGGCTGATGAGGTGCGCGATGCCGACGAGGCCGATCACGCCCGCATCCTGGCGCAGGGGCGTGCCCGTGGTTATGGTTGTGCTGGACATGGCAGCGATGGTAGTCTCGGGCGGCGATTCCGGTTGGCGACAGAACGCCATCAATCATCGATTTGGAGACAGGCCGACATGCCGCCACCGCCGCGCGCGCTGCGCACCACCCCACTCGGGGATACCGACCCCTACACGCCCAGCGCCCGACGGCCAGTGCGCGTGCGCGCGCGCTTCACGCCCGCCGACACGCATTTCGAACCTCATCGCCATGCCTGGGCCCAACTGGCTTACTGCAGCGAGGGCCTGGTGCGCGTGGCCGCGGTCGCCGACGCCGCCGGCCGCGAGGTCACCTACATCGTGCCCCCGACGCGCGCCGTCTGGATCGCGCCCGATGTGCGGCATGCCGTCACGGTGCTGGAGGCCGCCGAATTCCGCACGCTCTACATCGACGCCTCGGCCGTGCCGCCCGACTGGACCGCCTGCCGCGTGATCGAGGTGAGCGCGCTGCTGCGCGAGGCCGTGGCCGCGCTGGACGTCGCAGCGCACGACCCCGCGCAGACCGAGCGCGAAGCGCTGCTGATCCGGCTGATACAGGACGAACTCTCGCGTGCCGGCACGCAGGCACTGGGCGTGCCCATGCCCGATGCCGCCGGCGACAAGCGCCTGCGCTCGCTGTGCGAAGCCGTCATGCGGCAGCCGGGCCGCCGCGCCACGCTGGCCGAATGGGCGGCCGACATGGGAGCGAGCGAGCGGACGATGGCGCGCCTGTTTCGCGACGAACTGGGCACCACCTACCAGCACTGGCGACAGCAGGTCGTGCTGGCCCACGCGCTGCCCCTGCTCACGCGCGGCCAGCCGGTGGGCCAGGTGGCACAGGCCACCGGGTACGCCAGCGAAAGCGCATTCACGGCCATGTTCCGCTCCGCCATGGGCCGCCCGCCCCGCCACTTCCAGGGTCGGGCCACGGCGCGCACCGATGCCGCTGCGGCGCTGGCGGCACAGACCCTGTAGCACGCCGGATGCGGGCGCGGCATCATGACCGGACGACCCGCTCGCACGGCGTGGTTCTTTTTGCATGCGGACTGTCGATATGCCCTGGCGTCGTTCGTCGTGGGTGCACACAACGCTGAAACAGAAAGGAAACTCCCATGGCCCGATACGTCGATGGTTTCGTGCTACCCGTTCCCCGCGCCAACATGGCCGCCTACCGGCGCGTGGCCCGCAAGGCCGGCAAGGTCTGGATGGAGCACGGCGCGCTCGAATACGTGGAATGCGTCGCGGACGACGTCAAGCCCGGCAAGCTGACTTCGTTTCCGCAAGCCGTGAAGCTCAAGGACGATGAAGTCGTCTGGTTCTCCTGGATCACCTACAAGTCGCGCAGGCACCGCGACGCGGTCAACAGGAAAGTCATGGCCGACCCGCGCATCGCGGGCATGGGCCCGGAGAGCATGCCCTTCGACGGCCGCCGCATGTTCTGGGGCGGCTTCAAGGCCCAGGTCGAATACTGAAGCGCAGCGCCCGCCATTCCCCAACCCCAAGGAGAAACGCATGAAGATCGTCCCCTACATCTCTTTCGAAGGCCGGGCCGAAGACGCCATCGATTTCTACCGCGCGGCGCTGGGCGCCGAGGTGCTCATGCTGATGCGCATGAAGGACGCCCCGGAGCGGCCGCCAGAGGGCCAGATGCCGCCCGGTACCGAAGACAAGGTGATGCACGCCCACCTGCGCATCGGCGAGTCCGAGTTCATGTGCAGCGACGGCTACTGCAGCGGCAAGGCAAGCTTTGGCAGCGGTTCGTCGCTGCACATCGAACTCGATGGCGACGCCCGTGCGCAGCAGGTGTTCGATGCGCTGGCGGAGGGCGGCCGCGTACGCATGCCCATGGAGAAAACCTTCTTCGCCTCGCGCTTCGGCATGGTCGACGACCGGTTTGGCCTGCCCTGGATCGTCTCCACTGCAGCCTGACGCCGCGCAGGGCCGCCCGTCTCGACCAGGGAAAATCGAACGCCATGCGTGATGCCCTCGACCCGCGCCGCCGCTGGCTGGCGCTGCTGCTGCTGTGCTTCGGCCAACTGATGATCGTGCTCGATTCGACGATCGTGAACGTCGCCCTGCCATCGATCCGCCAGGACCTTGCCTTCACCGAGACAGGCCTGGTGTGGGTCGTCAACGCCTACCTGCTCACCTTCGGCGGCTTCCTGCTGCTGGGTGGGCGGCTGGCCGACCTGTTCGGCCAGCGGCGGCTCTTCCTGGCCGGGCTCACCCTGTTCACGCTCGCGTCGCTGGCCTGCGGCCTGGCGAACACGCAGGGCCTGCTCGTGGCCGCGCGCGCGGTGCAAGGTCTCGGCGGTGCGGTGGTGTCGGCCGTGGCGCTCTCGCTCATCATGAATCTCTTCCCGGATGCGGCCGGCCGAACGCGGGCGATGGGCATCTTCGGCTTCGTGTGCGCGGGTGGCGGCAGCCTGGGCGTTCTGCTGGGCGGCGTGCTGACCAGCGCCCTCAGCTGGCACTGGATTTTCCTGGTGAACCTGCCGCTGGGCATCGCCGTGTACGCCGCCGTGCTGGCGCTGTTGCCGGCCGACGGCGAGCGTGTGGCCGGAGCGCGGCTGGACGTGGGCGGCGCCGTCACGGTCACGCTGTCGCTCATGCTGGCCGTGTACGCGGTGGTGGACGGCAACACCGCCGGCTGGACGTCGGCCCGCACGCTGCTGATGCTGGGTGCGGCCGCGGCGCTCATGGCCCTGTTCGTCGCCATCGAGTCACGCGTGGCCTCGCCGCTGATGCCGCTGTCGCTGTTCGCGCTGCGCAACGTCGCCACGGCCAACGTGATGGGCGTGCTGTGGGCCGCCGGCATGTTCGCCTGGTTCTTCGTCTCGGCGCTGTACCTCCAGCAGGTCCTGGGCTACGACGCGCTGCGCGTGGGCCTGGCCTTTCTGCCCGGCAACCTGGTCATGGCAGTGCTGTCGGTAGGCTGGTCGGCCCGCATCGTCATGCGTTTCGGCATCCGTGCACCGCTGGCGTGCGGCCTGTTCGTGGCGGCGCTGGGGCTGTGGCTGTTTTCGCTGGCGCCCGAGGGCGGCAGCTTCTGGCTGCACGTGTTGCCGGGCATGGTGCTGCTCGGCCTGGGCGCGGGGCTCGCGTTCAACCCGATCCTGATGGCCGCGATGAGCGACGTGCCCGAGCACGAATCGGGGCTTGCATCGGGTGTGGTCAACACGTCCTTCATGATGGGCGGAGCCTTGGGCCTGGCCGTGCTGGCAAGCTTCGCCGAGGCCCGCACCGCGGGCCTGCGGGCAGCCGGCGCCACGGCCGTCACGGCACTCAACGGCGGCTATCAGCTCGCGTTCCTGCTGGGGGCCGGCTGCGCGTTGCTGGCGGCGGTCATCGGCCTTGCGTTCATGCGCCCGGGCAGACTTGCCGCCAGCGGCGCGGTGACGGCGCACTGAGCACGACCGATCGCGTCGTGCACCTCACGCGGCCGCGAGGCTGGGGGTGGCGCCGGGCGCAGGGTCGTTCGCCGGTTCGCCCACCACGGGCGGCAGCGGCGGACTCCATTCGATGTCTGCGCCCAGCAGGCGCAGGTTTTCGACGAAATGCGGATGGGCGCGCCGGATGGGCGCGGCGTTGCGGATCTCGGAGCGGCCGTCGATGCTGGCCGCCACCATCATCAGCGCGATGGCCACGCGGATGATGTAGGGGCTCTCCACGCGCGCCGGGGTGAGCGGCAGGCCGCCGAAGGTGATGAGCCGGTGCGGATCGGCCAGCACCGTGTGCGCGCCGAACTTCGACAGCTCGCTGGTCCAGCCCATGGCGCCGTCGTACACCTTGTTCCAGAACATCGCGCTGCCCTGCGCGCGCACGCCCAGCGCCACGAAGATGGGCAGCAGGTCCACCGGCAGGTAGGGCCAGGGCGCGGCCTCGATCTTGGGCAGCAGGTTGGGCGTGAAGGGTTGCGCCACGCGCAGCGGGCCGTCGGCGGTGGCCACCGACCAGCCGTCGCGGTGCTTGACCTGCATGCCGAACTTCGCGAACACGCGGTCGATCAGCGGGAACTGCTGCGGCTCGCCATTGCGCACTTCGATCTCGCCGCCGGTGATCGCCCCCAGTGCCAGGAAGGTGGCGATTTCATGGAAGTCGTCGGCAAAGCGGAAGTCCGTGCCTCGCAGCCGTGCGCCGCCATGCACCGTGAGACGCGAGGTGCCGAGGCCCTCGATCCGGGCGCCCATTGCTTCCATGAAGCGGCAGAACTCCTGCACGTGGGGCTCGCAGGCCGCATTGGTGAGCGTGGAAGTACCGCGTGCCATCGCCGCGCACAGCACGAAGTTCTCGGTGGTGGTGACCGAGGCGTAGTCCAGCCAGTGATCGTTGGCCACCAGCGCATCGGCGCGCACGGCCACGGCATCGTCGGTGCGCTCGACGCGGCCGCCGAAGCGCTCGAACACCTCGATATGCGGATCGATCTCTCGCACGCCCAGCGTGCATCCCTTCACGTCGCGCTCCAGCCGGGCCTGACCGAAGCGCGCCATCAGCGGCGGCACCAGCATGACGGACGAGCGCATGGCCTCGGGCAGCCGGTGCACGGCGGAATCGAAACGCGTGTCGCGGTGGTGGATGCGCACCTGGCCCAGGGCGAAATCGGCCTGCACATCGCTGCCCAGGCGACGGAACACGTCCAGGATCTGCAGCACGTCGGTGATCTCGGGCACGTGGTGCAGCAGCACGGGCTCGTCGGTGAGCAGCGTGGCGCACAGGACGGGCAGAACGGCGTTCTTGTTGGCCGAAGGACGGATGCGCCCCGACAGGGCCCGGCCACCATGGATGATGAGGTGATGCGACATGCGGGCCAGTGTCGGCTCCCGCGATGCGGACGCGATGCGGCCTGTGTGAAGCCTGCGTGAAATCGCAGGGCGGACATCGCCCCGGCGCGCTGGCCGGGAGGGGACAGGCGTCAGTCGCGCGATCCGGGCTCGCGCGGCCGCACGTCGGTCACGTCGGCACGGCGATCGCCGCCACCGAGCGCCCGCGCCGCTGCCCGCTCGCCCGCCGTCGGCTCGGGCTCGGCCGGCGCCGCCGCCTCGTAGAAGCGGCGGAAGCCCGCGCGCGGATCCATACGCATCACCCACGGCGTGACGGGCTTGCCGGTGATGCGGGCCCACAGCGCGCGCAGCGACCACGCCAGCGCGATGAACAGCACCGCCACCAGCACGCTGGCCGCGAACAGCAGGCCCATCAGAAAGAAGACCACCCGCAGCACGAAGCGGACCAAGCCACCGATCACATCACCCAAACCG
The DNA here is from genome assembly GCA_017307855.1 of Burkholderiales bacterium. GTDB lineage: Bacteria > Pseudomonadota > Gammaproteobacteria > Burkholderiales > Burkholderiaceae_C > JAGOCV01. The sequence goes on from JAFKGD010000001.1 coordinate 451,704, forward strand.
TCACTCCTCGAACTTCATGTCGTGTGCGCGCCGCTCAATGCGCCGCCCGCTCGAATTTGAACACGCCCGGGTCGCGCACCGGATCGACGTCCACCGGGATCGTGCTCTTGGGCTCGAACTTCCCTTCGAGCAGCAGTTTCGAGAGCGGATTCTCGATGCGCTGCTGGATCGCCCGCTTGAGCGGGCGTGCGCCGAAGACCGGGTCGAAGCCGACCTTGGCCAGCTCGGCCAGGGCCTGCGGCGACACGTCGAGCGACAGGTCGAGGTGCGCCAGGCGCTTCTGCAGTTCGGCCAGCTGGATCCTCGCGATCGATTCGATGTGGCCCGCGCCCAGCGCGTGGAACACCACCGTCTCGTCGATGCGGTTGAGGAACTCGGGCCTGAAGTGGTTCTTCAGCTCGTCCCACACGGCGTCCTTGATTTCCTCGGCGGGCGCACCCGCCATGTTCTGGATGATGGGCGAGCCGATGTTGCTGGTCATCACGATGACCGTGTTCTTGAAGTCCACGGTGCGGCCCTGGCCATCCGTGAGGCGGCCATCGTCGAGCACCTGCAGCAGCACGTTGAACACGTCGGGGTGCGCCTTCTCGACTTCGTCGAGCAGGACCACGCTGTAGGGCTTGCGGCGCACGGCTTCCGTCAGGTAGCCGCCTTCGTCGTAGCCCACGTAGCCCGGGGGCGCGCCGATCAGGCGCGACACCGAGTGCTTCTCCATGAACTCGCTCATGTCGATGCGGATGAGGTGATCCTCGCTGTCGAACAGGAAGCCGGCCAGCGCCTTGCACAGCTCGGTCTTGCCCACGCCCGTGGGGCCGAGGAACAGGAACGAGCCGGTGGGCCGGTTGGGATCGGACAGGCCCGCGCGCGAGCGGCGGATGGCGTTGGCCACGGCCGTGATGGCCTCGTCCTGCCCCACCACGCGCTCATGCAGCTTGTCTTCCATGGCCAGCAGCTTCTCGCGCTCGCCCTGCAGCATCTTCGACACCGGGATACCGGTGGCGCGCGAGACCACTTCGGCGATCTCTTCGGCGCCGACCTCGTTGCGCAACAGCTGGTTGCGCTTCTTGGTGCCGCCCTCGCCCTCACCCGAGGACTCCTGCGCCTGGGCCTCGCGCTCGCGGCGCTGCAGCTCGGGCAGCTTGCCGTACTGCAGTTCGGCCACCTTGTTGAAGTCGCCCTTGCGGGTGAGCTCGTCGATCTGGAACTTGATCTTGTCGATCTCTTCCTTGATCTGCGCGCTGCCCTGAACCTGCGCCTTCTCGGACTTCCAGATCTCCTCGAGGTCGGCGTATTCCTTTTGCAGGCGCTCGATCTCCTCGTCGATCAGCGTGGCGCGCTTCTGCGAGGCTTCGTCCTTTTCCTTGCGCACGGCCTCGCGCTCGATCTTGAGCTGGATGATGCGGCGGTCGAGCCGATCCATCACCTCGGGCTTGGAATCGATCTCGATCTTGATCTTGGCTGCGGCCTCGTCGATGAGGTCGATGGCCTTGTCGGGCAGGAAGCGGTCGGTGATGTAGCGGTGCGAGAGCTCGGCCGCGGCAACGATGGCCGGGTCGGTGATCTCGACGCCATGGTGCACCTCGTACTTTTCCTGCAGGCCGCGCAGGATGGCGATGGTGGCCTCCACCGTGGGCTCGCCCACGAGGATCTTCTGGAAACGGCGTTCCAGCGCGGCATCTTTCTCGATGTACTTGCGGTATTCGTCGAGCGTGGTGGCGCCCACGCAGTGCAGTTCGCCGCGCGCCAGGGCCGGCTTGAGCATGTTGCCCGCGTCCATCGCGCCTTCGGCCTTGCCGGCGCCCACCATGGTGTGCAGCTCGTCGATGAAGACGATGGTCTGGCCCTCGTCCTTGGCCAGTTCGTTCAGCACGGTTTTCAGGCGCTCCTCGAACTCGCCCCGGTATTTGGCACCGGCCAGCAGCGCGGCCATGTCGAGGGAGAGCACGCGCTTGTCCTTGAGCGAATCGGGAACTTCGCCCGCGACGATGCGCTGCGCAAGTCCTTCGACAATCGCCGTCTTGCCCACGCCGGGCTCGCCGATGAGCACCGGGTTGTTCTTGCTGCGGCGCTGAAGCACCTGGATGGCGCGGCGGATCTCGTCGTCGCGGCCGATCACCGGGTCGAGTTTGCCGATGCGGGCGCGCTCGGTGAGGTCGAGCGTGTACTTGGCGAGCGCGCCGCGCTGGCCTTCGGCATCGGCGTTGTCGACTTTCTGGCCGCCGCGCACGGCCTCGATGGCGGCGTCCAGCGTCTTGCGGGTCAGGCCGTTCTCGCGCGCGGCCTGGCCCAGGTCGGTCTTGGCTTCGGCCAGCGCGACGAAGAACAGCTCGCTGGCGACGAACGGATCGCCGCGTTTGATGGCCTCTTTCTCGGTGGCCTGCAGCAGTTTGCCCAGCTCGGGCCCGACCTGCACCTGGTCCTGGCCCTGCACCTGGGCCAGCCGACCCATGGCGACTTCGCCCGCCTTCAGCAGGCCGGGCACGTTGACACCGGCGCGCTGCAGCAGCGCGCGCGGACCATCGTCCTGGCGCAGCATGGCCACCAGCAGATGGGCCGGTTCGATATAGGCGTGATCGTTGCCCAGGGCGAGCGACTGGGCATCGGCCAGGGCTTCCTGGAATTTGGTGGTGAGTTTGTCCAAACGCATGTTCGAGTTCTCCAGACTTCACCGGAACTAGGGGTTATCCACAGCATTTCAAGGGCCATGGCGCCGCCAGCACCGTCCCCGGACAGCGCCTATGATCCGGCGCAACCGAATGGAGGCTCGTAGGATGAGATTGGAACTTGAAGGCAAGGTCGTCCTGATCACCGGCGGCAGCAAGGGCATCGGCCTGGCCTGCGCGCGCGCCTTTGCGGCCGAAGGCGCGCGTGTGGCCATCGCCTCCCGCAGCCAGGCGAACCTGGATGGGGCGCTGGCGACGCTCGCCGCCGAAGGCGTGAAGGCGTTCGCCGTGGCGACCGATCTCAGCCGGGCGGACACGGCGCCTGGCATGGTCGATCGCGTCGAGGCCGCGCTCGGCCCGGTCGACGTGCTGGTCAATTCCGCCGGAGCCGCCAGCCGCACGCCCTACAGCGAGCTGACCGCGGCCCACTGGCATGCGGCCATGGACGCCAAGTATTTCCCCTACATCCACGCCATGGATGCCGTCCTGCCGGGCATGGCGGCGCGCCGCGGCGGCGTGGTGGTCAACATCGTCGGCATGGGGGGCAAGGTCGCCACGCCCACTCATCTGCCCGGCGGTGCGGCCAACGCGGCGCTGATGCTGGCGGGCAGCGGCCTGGCCACGGCCTACGCGCCGCACGGCGTGCGCGTGAACACGGTGAATCCGGCCTCCACCCTCACGACACGGCTTCGCCAGGGCATGGAGGCCGACGCACGTCTGGCCGGGATCACGGAAGAAGAAGCGCAACGCCGCGCCGTGGCCCGCGTGCCGCTGGGCCGGCTGGCCACACCTGAGGAAGTGGCCGATCTGGTGGTCTTCCTGGCCTCGGCCCGCGCCAGCTATGTGACAGGTGCCGTGATCGGCATGGATGGCGCGGCAACGCCGCTGGTGGTGTGAGTCAGTCCGCCCGGTTGCCGGAGGCGATGCCCCAGCGCGCCAGCGCCTCGTCGTCGGCCACGCGGGCATCGACCCAGCGCGCGCCGGAAGGCGTTTCTTCCTTCTTCCAGAACGGCGCCTGCGTCTTGAGGTAGTCCATCAGGAACTCGCAGGCCCGGAACGACTGGCCCCGGTGCGCGGACGTGACGGCCACCAGCACGATCTGGTCGCTGGCCAACAGCCGGCCCACACGATGGATCACGCGCACGCCCCTCACGTCGAATCGCTCGAAGGCCTGGTCGATCATGGCGCCGATGGCTTTCTCGGTCATGCCTGGATAGTGCTCGAGTTCCATCGCGCTCACGCTGTCGCCGCTCGCGTGATCGCGCACCACACCCACGAAACAGCAGACCGCGCCCACGCCGCCGTCGCCCTGGCGCAGCGCGGCAATTTCAGCCGACAGGTCGAAATCCTCCGGCTGGATGCAGACGCTGGCGCGGCGCGGGGCACTCATGCCGAAGGCTCCTCAACCACCCGTGACCGGCGGGAAGAACGCCACTTCGGCGCCCGGGTGCAGGGGCGTGTCGTCTCCGCCCATGACCTGCTCCAGCGCCATGCGCACCGCCCGGCCGCGCGCCAGCGCCTGGGCGTGGGCGCCGCCACGCGCGATCAGTTCGTCGCGCAAGCCGCCCAGCGTGATGGCCGCGGTGTCCACGCGCTCCGACGTCATGCCGAGCGCTTCGCGGATCGAGGCGAAGTAACGGATGTGGACTTGCATGCGATCCGCCTCCGTCACGCCAGCAAGCCGTCGAAGGGCAGGAATTGCACGATGTCGCCTGGTCGCACCGGCGTTCCCGCCGGAATGTCCACCAGCCCGTCGGCCCAGGCCACCGAGGTGAGCACGCCCGAGCCCTGGTTGGGGAACAGCACGAGACCACCCGCGTCGTCCAGGCGCGCGCGCAGGAACTCGCGCCGCTTGTCGGCACGCGGCCACTCGAAGTGCGCGGGCAACGACAGGGTGCGAGGCTCCAGACGCGTGGCGCCCTGAAGGCGCAGAAGGAAGGGCCGCACCAGCAGGACGAACGTGGCGAAGCTGGACACCGGGTTGCCGGGCAGCCCGATGAAGTGCGCCGGCCCGACGCGGCCATAGGCGAACGGCTTGCCCGGCTTCATCGAGATCTGCCACAGGCGCAGCAGGCCCAGCGCTTCGACGGCGGGCTTGATGTGGTCTTCCTCGCCCACCGACACGCCGCCGCTGGTGAGGATCAGGTCGCATTGCGCCGCCGCATCGCGCAGCACACGCACGGTGGTGTCGAAATCGTCGGGCACCACGCCCAGGTCCTGCACCTCGCAGCCCAGCCGTGCCAGCAAAGCGCGCAGGAAGAAGCGGTTGGAGTTATAGATGGCACCGGGCCGCATGGCCTCGGGCGCCACGTCACCGGGCATCACGAGTTCGTCGCCGGTGGAAAACAGCGCCACGCGCGGCGCGCGCGCCACACGCAGCACCGCCTGCCCCACGCCGGCCGCCAGCCCGAGCGCGGCCGGGCCCAGGCGCTCGCCCGCGCGCAGCACCACGGCGCCGCGGGTCACGTCCTCGCCGCTGCGGCGGATCGCCAGGCCTGGCGTGGGCACCGAGCGGAACGTCGCGAAGATCGCGTCGCCTTCGGTCGTGGCATCGACGTCTTCCTGCATGACCACCGCATCGGCGCCTTCGGGCACGGGCGCGCCGGTGAAGATGCGCGCCGCCGTGCCGGCCGCCAGCGGGCCGCCGCTGCTGCCGGCCGCGATGCGCTGCGATACGGGCAGGCGCGTGCCGACGGCAGGCACGTCGGCCACGCGCACGGCGTAGCCATCCATCGCACTGTTGTCGACCGGCGGCACCTGCAGGGGCGACACGACGTCCTGGGCGAGCAAACGGCCATCGGCGTCGAACGTCGACACGTCCTGGGGATCGCCCAGGGGTTCGGCGAAAGACAGCAGCTCGGCGCGCGCTTCGTCGAGCGTGCGCAGATTGGGGCGGGACATGGTGTTCATGACGACAGGTAGCGCTCGTCGTATTCGAACCGGTCGCCGTTTTCGACCAGCCACGCGGCGATGGCTTGGGGCTGGTTGAGGTCGAGCACGGGGCGCAGGGTTTCGTGCGGCAACTCGGCCGGTGCGTCAGTGGCGATGGCCACGACGAAGTCTTCGTCGATGTACATCGCGGGGTGACCGGTGGACGGACGCCACACCTCGATCTTGAGCAGGTCGCTGCTCTTGAAGCCTTCGACCAGCACCCAGTCCACGCCGCCGTACAGCTCGGCGATCAGGTGGTGCACGCTCAACTGGGCCGGTCGCTCGAACTCCCGCATCAGCGCCAGGCGCCGGTCGGAAGCAACCACCACTTCGAAGGCGCCGGCGCGACGGTGGCGGTGGCTGTCCTTGCCGGGATGGTCGATGTCGAAGTTGTGGTGCGCGTGCTTGACGGTGGACACGCGCAGGCCGTGCGCCTTCAGCGCCCCGATGAGGCCCTCGACCAGAGTGGTCTTGCCAGAGCCCGAAAAGCCCGCGAATCCGACGACTTTCACTGCCGCGTCCCCTCTGTACTGTGTATCAACGGCGCATGCCCCGCGCAGGGGCCGCGCCGCCGGTCAATCGCAATGCCGACGAATGTAGTCCATCACGCGGGCAGTGTCGGCCGGAAGCACGACCACGCGGCGCGGCAGGTCTTCGATGCCCGCCAGGCGTGCGGGCCGCTCGGGCTCCCGGCCCAGCGCCTCGCGGATCGTCTCCGCGAACTTGATGGGCAGAGCCGTCTCCAGCACCACCATCGGCACGCCGGACTGCAGATGCGCGCGTGACACCTTCAGTCCGTCGGCGGTGTGCGTGTCGATCATCGTGCCGAAGCGCTGCCAGGTGTCGCGGATGGTGGCCAGCCGGTCGGCGTGCGTGCTGCGGCCACTGGCAAAACCGTAGTGCCGGGCAGCCTCGGCGAACGCCGCGTCGCCGCTCAGGTCGAAGCGGCCCGAAGCCGACAACTGGCGGCCGAACAGGTCGCGCGTGCGCTCGCCATCGCGGCCCACCAGGTCGAACACGAAACGCTCGAAGTTGCTGGCCTTGCTGATGTCCATCGACGGGCTGGATGTCTCGTGCGTGTCGGCACTGCCGCGCACACGGTAGACGCCGGTGCGGAAGAACTCGTCGAGCACATCGTTCTCGTTGGTGGCGACCACCAGGCGCTCGATGGGCAGACCCATCATGCGCGCCACATGGCCGGCGCAGACGTTGCCGAAGTTGCCGCTGGGCACGGTGAAGCTCACGCGCTCCGTCTCATCCTTCGTGGCCTGGAAATAGCCGGCGAAGTAGTACACCACCTGGGCCAGCAGCCGCGCCCAGTTGATCGAATTGACGGTGCCGATGCGGTACTGGCGCTTGAAGGCCAGGTCGTTGGACACGGCCTTGACGATGTCCTGGCAGTCGTCGAACACGCCCGCGATGGCGAGGTTGTGGATGTTCTCGTCCTGCAGGCTGAACATCTGCGCCTGCTGGAACGGGCTCATGCGACCTTCGGGCGAGGTCATGAAGACGCGGATGCCCTGCTTGCCGCGCATGGCGTATTCGGCCGCGCTGCCGGTGTCGCCGCTGGTCGCGCCCAGGATGTTGAGCGTCTCGCCGCGCCGGGCCAGCTCGTACTCGAACAGGTTGCCGAGCAATTGCATGGCCATGTCCTTGAAGGCCAGCGTGGGGCCGTTCGACAGGGCTTCGAGGTAGACACCGTCTTCCAGGCGGCGCAGCGGCACGATCTCGCGCGTGCCGAACACCTCGGGCGTATAGGTTTTGGTGCACAGCGCACGCAGGTCGCCGGCCGGGATGTCGTCGATGTAGAGCGACAGGATCTCGTACGCCAGCTCGGCATACGACAGGCTGCGCCAGCGCGCCAGCAGAGCCGCGTCGACCTGCGGGTAGCGCTCGGGCAGGTACAGGCCACCATCGGGCGCCAGCCCTTCGAGCAGGATTTCGCAGAACGAGCGGCGCGCCGGGTCGCCGCGGGTGGAGAGGTAACGCATGTCGTGTGTGCCTTGCGCGCTCAGTTGAGCTCTTCCTTGCGGATGCGCGTGATGGGTGCCAGCACGGTGGGAAGGGCCTGCATCTGCGCGATCGCGTCGTTCATGCGGGACTCCACGCAGTCGTGCGTGAGGATGATGAGGTCGGTCTGGTTCTCGCCCTCCGACGCCTCGCGCTGCAGCACCGCGTCGATGCTGATGCCCAGCGCCGCCACGATGCCCGTGACCTTGGCCAGCACGCCGGCCTCGTCGGCCACGCGCAGGCGCAGGTAGTAGCTGGTGACGACCTCGCCCATCGGCAGCACCGGCAGGTCGCCTTCGTTGGCGAGGATGGCCTCGGGATGGAAAGCCAGGTGCGGCACGCGCTGCGCGGCATCGGCCGTGTGCAGGCGGGTGATGTCGACCAGATCGGCGATCACGGCGCTGGCCGTGGGCTCGCTGCCCGCGCCCTTGCCGTAGTAGAGCGTGGTGCCCACGGCATCGGCACTCACCATGACCGCGTTCATCGCGCCCTCGACGTTGGCGATCAGGCGCTTGGCCGGCACCAGGCTCGGGTGCACGCGCAACTCGACGCCCTTGGCCGTGCGCTTGGTGATCCCCAGCAGCTTGATGCGGTAGCCCAGCTGCTCGGCATAGCGGATGTCCTGCGCAGCCAGCTTCGTGATGCCCTCGACATGTGCCTTGTCGAACTGCACCGGGATGCCGAAGGCGATAGCACTCATCAGCGTGACCTTGTGCGCGGCATCGACGCCTTCGATGTCGAAGGTCGGATCGGCCTCGGCGTAGCCCAGGCGCTGCGCTTCCTTGAGCACGACGTCGAAGTCGAGACCCTTGTCGCGCATTTCGGAGAGGATGAAGTTGGTGGTGCCGTTGATGATGCCCGCCACCCACTGGATGCTGTTGGCCGTGAGGCCTTCGCGCAGCGCCTTGATGATGGGAATGCCGCCCGCGACGGCGGCCTCGAATGCCACCATCACGCCCTTGCGGTGGGCCGCCGCGAAGATCTCGGTGCCATGCACGGCAAGCAGTGCCTTGTTGGCAGTGACTACGTGCTTGCCGGCCTCGATGGCCTCGAGCACCAGCTGGCGCGCAATGCCGTAGCCACCGATGAGCTCGACCACGATGTCGATGCCGGGATTGGCGATGACGGCGCGGGCATCGCCCACCACTTGCACGCCCTCGCCAACCACCGCCTGCGCGCGCGCGGTGTCCAGGTCGGCGACCATGGTGATCTCGATGCCGCGGCCCGCACGGCGGCGGATCTCTTCCTGGTTGCGGCGCAGCACGTTGAAGGTGCCGCTGCCCACGGTTCCGATGCCCAGCAGGCCGACTTGGATGGGTTTCATGAAAACAATACTCTCTGGGTCAACAAACTGCCGCGCGCGGCGCGGCGACGTCTCTCGGATTCAGGCCGCCTTGCGGCGCTGGCGATAGTTCTCCAGGAACTGCGCGATGCGGCTCACGGCCGTGCGCAGGTCGTCCTCGTGCGGCAGGAAGACGATGCGGAAATGCTGATGGTCGGGGTAATTGAAGCCCGACCCCTGCACCAGCATCACGCGCGTGGCGCGCAGCAGCTCCATGAAGAACTGGCGGTCGTCCTCGATCGGATACATCTGCGGATCGAGGCGTGGGAACATGTAGAGCGCGGCCTGCGGCTTCACGCAGGTCACGCCGGGAATCGCAGTGATGAGCTCGTACGCCAGGTCGCGCTGGCGACGCAGACGCCCACCTTCCTTGACCAGATCGTTGATGCTCTGATGCCCGCCGAGCGCCGTCTGGATCGCCCACTGACCCGGCACATTGGAGCCGAGCTTCAGGTTGGCCAGCATGTTCAGGCCTTCGATGAAGTCCCGTGCGATGTGCTTGGGGCCAGACAGCACCATCCACCCTGCGCGATAGCCGCACGAGCGATACGCCTTCGAGAGCGAGTTGAACGTCAGCGTCAGCACGTCGGTCGACAGGCTGCCCATGGCCGTGAACTTCACATCGTCGTAGAGGACCTTGTCGTAGACCTCGTCGACCAACAGCACGAGGTCGTGTTCCCGGGCCAGTTGCACGATGTCCCTGAGCACCGCATCGGGATAGAGCACGCCGGTGGGGTTGTTCGGATTGATGACCACGATGCCGCGCGTGCGCAGCGTGATCTTGGCCCGCATGTCGGCCAGGTCGGGCAGCCAGCCGTTGTCCTCGTCGCACTTGTAGTGCACGGGCTTGCCGCCGGACAGCGAGGTCGCCGCCGTCCAGAGCGGGTAGTCGGGCATCGGCACCAGCAGCTCGTCGCCATCGTTGAGCAGCGCGTTGGTCGCCATCACGATCAGCTCGCTCGCCCCATTGCCCAGGTAGATGTCTTCCAGCGTCACGCCCTGGATGCCCAGCTGCTGCGTGTAGTGCATGACAGCCTTGCGCGCCGCGAAGATGCCTTTGCTGTCGGAGTAGCCCGCCGAGTCCGGCAGGTTGCGGATCATGTCCTGCTGGATTTCCTCCGGCGCATCGAAGCCGAACGGCGCCATGTTGCCTATGTTCAGCTTGATGATCTTCTGCCCCTCGTCCTCCATCTGCCGCGCAGCGTCCACGATCGGACCGCGGACGTCATAGAGCACATTGGCGAGCTTGGCGGATTTCTGGATGACTTTCAAAGTCCCCTCCGGAGGGCGGTGTAACTGGGAAAACCTATAATTTGACCACAGTTCTGCATGCTTTCAGTGCAGTGCAGCATCCCTTCGCACCATGAAGTTGCAGCCCGACAAATTCGACGTTCCGGCCATCAGCGGCTATGGTCCCGGCTGGGTCGGTGTGGACGGCGAGCGCATCGAAACCAGCCTCGTGCTCGATTCACACGGCGGACGCACCGACTGGGCTTGCAAGGGCTACGACGAACTGCGCCGGTCCCATTTCGACCAGTTGGCCGCACTGGGCCCGGAGCTTGTCGTGTTCGGCAGCGGTGGCAGGCTGCGATTCCCACGCCCCGAGTGGCTGCAGGCCCTGGTGGCCCGCGGCATCGGTGTGGAGACGATGGACACGCAGGCGGCCTGCCGCACCTACAACATCCTCGCGGGTGAAGGCCGGCACGTCGTTGCAGCCCTTATTCTGGAAACAGCGGCCTGAGCCGATGTTTTCGGAGTAAAATCTAAGGTTGCAAAGGGGGGCGCCGAGGCCCCGTTCGCAACGAGCAAACCTGTTGCCGCTACGCGGGAACACTCCATTAGAGATACAAATTCATGGCGATCGTTGTCAACAAACCCATTCCCGAATTTGAAGCGAACGCCACCGGCGGCCTCAAGGTTTCCAACACCTCCCACCTCGGACAGATCCTCGTTCTTTACTTCTATCCCAAGGACAACACCCCCGGTTGCACGACCGAGGCCATGCAGTTCCGCGACAAGTACAAGGATTTCGCCAAGGCGGGCGCCACCGTGTTCGGTGTATCGCGCGACAACATGAAGTCGCACGACGACTTCAAGGCCAAGCTCGAACTGCCGTTCGAGCTGATCGCCGACACCGAAGAGAAGATGTGCCACATGTTCGGCGTGGTCAAGAACAAGATCATGTACGGCAAGAAGGTCAAGGGCATCGAGCGCAGCACCTTCCTGATCGGGCCCGATGGCATCCTCAAGGAAGAATGGCGTGGCCTCAAGGTGCCGGGGCACGTCGACGAAGTGCTCAAGTCCGTCAAGGCGCTCAAGAAAGCTGCGTAAGCAGCGCTCAGGCCTCTGCGGCGCAGGGGCTTTGCACGCCACGGTGGTCATGCATAATGGCTTCATGCCGTTGGTATTCGCAACTGCGCCCACCCCGAAAAGCCGCCCTGGCCTCAAGGCGGCTTTTTCGTTTTTGATTCCCACCGCAACGAGGCCACCGCTCCATGCCCCTGCCCCCCGCACCGACCAAGCGCGCTTCCCTGCTTCTTCCCGAAGCCTTTGAGGCACCTGCCCGCACGCCGGCCAGAGCCGCCCGCAAGGCCACCGCGTCGCCAGACCCGATCGCCGTAGCCGAGAAGCCGCAGGCCATGGATCTGTTCGATCCGCGTGCCGGTGGCGGTGGCGACGTGGCGGTGCCGCTTGCCCTGCACGACGAGACGCTGGAGACAGCGGTTGCGGTCCCGGTGACCGCTCCGCCGACCCTGGCGCCCAGCCGAGCCGCCGCTCCGCGCCGCAAGGCCAAGACCAGCGGGCCGGCAAAGCTGTTCGTTCTGGACACCAACGTGCTGCTGCACGATCCGATGTGCCTGTTCCGCTTCGAGGAGCACGACATCTTCCTGCCAATGATCGTGCTGGAAGAACTCGACGGCCACAAGAAAGGCATGACCGAAGTCGCGCGCAACGGCCGTCAGACCAGCCGCATGCTCGACGGCCTGGCCGGTGCGCCCGGTGCCGACATTGCCAAGGGCCTGAAGCTCGACACCACCGGCCACCGTGAGGCGGGTGGGCGGCTGTTCTTCCAGACGCAGCCGCTCGATGCCACGCTGCCAAGCTCCCTCCCTCAGGGCAAGGCCGACAACCAGATCCTCGGCGTGGTCGAGGCGCTGCGCAAGCAGCACGCGCCGCGTGAAGTCGTGCTGGTGTCCAAGGACATCAACATGCGGGTCAAAGCCCGCGCGCTGGGCCTGGCTGCCGACGACTACCAGAACGACAAGACGCTCGACGACGGCGACCTGCTGTATTCGGGCGCGCTCGCGCTGCCGCAGGACTTCTGGACCCGTCAGAGCAAGACGGTGGAGAGCTGGCAGAGCGGCAGCCACACGTTCTACCGGATCACCGGCCCGATCGTGCCGAACCTGCTCATCAATCAGTTCGTGTATTTCGAGGCGCCGGGCGAGCCCAGCCTGTATGCCCGCGTCACCGAGATCCGCGAGAAAACCGCGGTGCTCAAGACACTCAAGGACTACAGCCACCTCAAGAATGCCGTGTGGGGCGTCACCACCCGCAATCGCGAGCAGAATTTCGCGCTCAACCTGCTCATGGATCCCGAGGTGGACTTCGTCACGCTCACTGGCACGGCGGGCACCGGCAAGACACTGCTGGCACTGGCGTCCGGGCTGACCCAGGTGCTCGACGATCGCCGCTACACCGAGATCATCATGACTCGCGCCACCGTGAGCGTGGGCGAAGACATCGGCTTCCTGCCGGGCACCGAAGAAGAAAAGATGGGTCCTTGGATGGGCGCGCTCGACGACAACCTCGAAGTGCTCGCGAAGACCGACACCGGTGCGGGCGAGTGGGGCCGTGCGGCGACCAACGAACTCATCCGCAGTCGCATCAAGATCAAGAGCATGAACTTCATGCGCGGCCGTACCTTCCTGAACAAGTACGTCATCATCGACGAGGCGCAGAACCTCACGCCCAAGCAGATGAAGACACTGATCACGCGGGCCGGCCCGGGCACCAAGATCATCTGCATGGGCAACCTGGCGCAGATCGATACGCCCTACCTCACCGAAGGCTCGTCGGGCCTGACCTTCGCGGTCGACAAGTTCAAGGGCTGGCCCCACAGCGGGCACATCACCCTCGCGCGTGGCGAACGCTCGCGCCTGGCGGATTTCGCAAGCGAAGTGCTTTGACGGCCCGAGCGCCGCAGCGTCATTCCGATCCGTCGGAATGGCGCACGCGGCTGCGTTGCACCCTGCCCTGCGCATCGAACAGGATGACCATCTCTTCGATCTGCGCAGCCTGTGCACCGCGCACCCTGCGGTCGCCGAAGCGATAGACCCAGATTTCGCGCCCGCTCGCGAAGCGGGCTTCGGCGGCCTCTCCCAGCCGCTCGCGCACCTGTGCGCGCGTGTCGCCTTCCATGACCTCACCCGCCACCTGCGTGAGGGGCGCGGACAGCCAGCCCGCCTCGCGGCCACCCCGGCCACCGTCCGGGCGCTCCGGCATCGGCGCGCAGCCCGCCAATACAAACACAGAGGCGGCCAGTAGCGCGAACCGGTGCAAGGAATGCAGGCGAGTCATGGCGACTCCGCCGCGTCCATGTAGTCGAAGCTGACCAGCGTATCGTCGGGCCAGCTCGCATCGCCCAGCGGCAGGAAATAGGTCCGGTCGAGCAGCACCTCGCAATCGCAGTAGGCCAGCTCCTCCACCACGCGTGGATCGCGCGTCAGCCCTGCATAGAGTTCATCGGCCGGCAGCACATGGCGATGCGTGCCGTTCACCAGCGTGACCTTGAACAACGGCCGTTCGGCAAAGAAGTAGTAGCGCGCAGGATTGCGCAGACAGAAGCCCGGCCGCGTGAGCGCCTGGGAAATCTCGTCGAGGATGCTGCGAACGTTGGACACCAGCCCCGACTCCAGACCCACTTCGCATTCGACGCGCAGATCGCCCAGGCGACGCATGCCCTGCGGGACACCCGGCGAGCGGACATCCGTGCGCCACGTCACGGTGAGGGCCGCGCGATCCAGGACGGTGACCTGCGCGCCGGCCGTACGGTCCACAGGAAGCGGATCGATGCGGAAGGTGTGGTCAGCCGCCACCGTAATGCGCTGCTCGATGTCTCGTCCCAGGATGAACAGCTCCACCCCCTCGAGGCCCGCGTCCGGGCGCCTCGGCAGCAGGCGGTAGCGCAACTCGGCATCCGGGGCGTGACGAGCCTTCAGCCTCTCGAAAAGCGCCTGTCCCTGCAGGATCCGGTCATACGACTTCTCCACCGGCTGTCGGCTGGCCACCGAAGACACCGTGACGGCATCCAGCGTCGTGGCGACGGCCTGCGCATTCGCAGACTCGGGCGACATCGCGACGCTGGCGAACCATACCCCAGCCACGAGGCCGATGGCCGCGCGGCGCGGGAGGTCGATGAACGTGGACATGGCATGAGTGCGCCGGCACCACGCCGGCCAATTCGCAGAGTGTGGCGTCGGCGATCGACCTCGCCTGTCCCTGCATGCCGCGGCGCGCTGTAGGAACTGTCCGCCACGGTGCCCGCCCATAGCGGGCTACTCTCAGAAGTCGTCGCCGCTCATGCCGCTGGCCAGGTTCTCGAACTTGGTCAACGGCTTGAGGAAGGCAAGCTTCACGGTGCCGGTCGGGCCGTTCCGGTGCTTGCTGATGATCACCTCGGCGACCCCGGGCTCCTTGGAGTCCTTGTTGTAGTAGTCGTCGCGGTAGATGAACATGATCAGGTCGGCGTCCTGCTCGATGGCGCCGGATTCCCGCAGGTCGCTCATCATCGGGCGCTTGTCGGTCCGGCTCTCGACACCCCGGCTGAGCTGCGACAGCGCGATCACCGGGCACTTGAGTTCCTTGGCCAGCATCTTGAGGCCGCGCGAGATCTCGCCCACGGCCGTGGCGCGGTTCTCGTCGTTCATCGAGCTCGACGTGCTCATGAGCTGCAGGTAATCCACCACGATAAGCCCGAGCTTGCCGTACTGGCGTGCCAGGCGGCGGGCGTTGGCCCGCAATTCGCTGGTGGAAAGCCCGGGGGTCTCGTCGATGTGCAGCGACACGTTGCGCAGTTTCTCGATCGCCTCGGTCAGCCGCGGCCACTCGTCGTCCGTGAGACGGCCGGTGCGCAGATGGCCCTGGTCGATACGGCCGATGGAGCCCACGATACGCACCGCGAGTTGGGCGGCGCCCATTTCCATCGAGAACACCGCCACGGGAAGGCCTTCGTTGATGGCGACGTTCTCGGCAATGTTGATGGCCAGCGAGGTCTTGCCCATCGATGGTCGCGCGGCCAGCACGATCATGTCGCCCGGCTGCAGGCCCGAGGTCATCTTGTCGAACTCGTAGAAGCCGGTACGGATGCCCGTGATGTCGTTCGGGTTGTCCGCCATCTCGGTGACACGGTCGAGCAACTCGACCACCAGCGACTCCATGGCATGGAAGCCCTGCTTGTTGCGAGAGCCTTCTTCGCCGATGTTGAAGATCTTCTGCTCGGCCGCATCGAGGATGTCGTCGACCGCCTTGCCCTGCGGATTGAAGGCCGCCGTCGCGATCTCGTCGCTGGCCGACACCAGCTTGCGCAGGATCGAGCGGTCGCGCACGATCTCCGCATAGCGGCGGATGTTGCCGGCGCTGGGCACGTACTGCGCCAGGGCGTTGAGGTAGGTGAGCCCGCCCACCTCCTCGGCTTTGCCCTGCGTCTGCAACTGCTCGAACACCGTGATCACGTCGGCGGGTCGCGAGGCATTCACCAGCGCGCCGATGGCCGTGAAAATCAGTTTGTGCTCGTAGCGGTAGAAATCGCCCTCCTGCAGCATGTCACCCACGCGATCCCAGGCCTCGTTGTCCAGCAACAGGCCGCCCAGAACGCTCGATTCCGCCTCGATGGAATGCGGTGGCACGCGCAACTGCGAGACCTGGCGGTCGGACGGGAAATCGTCCTCGATCGAAGAGAAAACAGCGGCCATGAAATGTCAGGAAAGTATTGGTCGATGCTACGCCGTCACCTGCGACGCGTCATGGGATAACCCTGTGCACAACCTGTAGGCATTCAGTGGGAATCCGGGGACAACTTCCCGAGCCCACCACGCCAGAAAAGAAAAGGCCGCCCACAGGCGGCCTTTGTCGGGGCGCAGGCCGGATCAGGCCGTCTCGCCGTACACGGTGACGGTGATTTCCACGGCCACATCGGTGTGGAGCGCCACGGTGACCGTGTTGTCCCCCACGGTCTTGATCGGGCCATTGGGCAGGCGGATCTGCGACTTGGCGACCTTGTAGCCCAGCTTGGCCAGCTCTTCCGCCACGTCGGCGTTGGTGACCGAGCCGAACAGGCGGCCGTCGACGCCAGCCTTCTGGGTCAGCTTCACGGTCGTGCCGGCAAGCTTCTCGCCCTGGGCTTGCGATTCGGCCAGCTTGGCGGCGGCAGCCTTCTCCAGTTCGGCGCGCTTGGCTTCGAACTCGGCCTTGGCGGCAGCCGTGGCGCGGCGGGCGCGGCCCGTCGGGATCAGGAAGTTGCGGGCGTAACCGTCCTTGACTTTGACGATTTCGCCAAGGGTACCGAGGTTGACGACCTTGTCGAGCAGGATGACTTGCATGTTCTTATCTCCCGATCAGATGCGGTGCTGGTCCGAATACGGCACCAGAGCCAGGAAGCGCGCGCGCTTGATGGCGGTGTTCAGCTGACGCTGGTAGATCGCGCGCGTGCCGGTCAGGCGCGCGGGGATGATCTTGCCGTTTTCGGAGATGAAGTCACGCAGGGTGTCGACATCCTTGTAGTCGATTTCCTCGACGCCGGCGACGGTGAAGCGGCAGAAGCGCTTGCGCTTGAACAGCAGCGATTGGGTGTTGCGCTTCGGACGCTTGTCCTTGTTGAATTTCTTGAACGTGGCCATGAAGGGACCTCTTGAAAATTAATCTTGCTGGAAGGCTTGGATGTGCAGGACCGGATGCTTGCCATTGCGCGGCGTCGCCAGGAAACCCGAGAACCGCCAGGTGGAACCTATTGCCTGCCGGACCAGCGTCTCGGCGCTGGCCCCGAAGGCGATCGCCCTGATCAGCGCCTTCACCTGCCTGGGTTGACCGGCTTCGACCTGTTCGGACTCGTGTTCGAGTCTCAGATCGAGTGCGGGAACTCCGGCGGGTGTGTATCGAAGGGCGGCTGCCTCGGCGATGCGCGCGGTCAGGATGACCTGGTTCACTCCCGTGGGGTCTGGCTGGCTGACGCCTGGGCTCAGGCCTGCTGCTGGTACTCGGCTTGCTGGGCCTTGCGGGCCTCTTCGCGCTCGACCGTCTTCATCATCGACGACGGGCCGGTTTCGGCCTTCTTCTTGACCACGGTCAGGTGGCGCAGGACAGCGTCGTTGAACTTGAAGGCGTGTTCCAGCTCGGCCATCACGGCCTGGTCAGCCTCGATGTTGACGCACAGGTAGTGGGCCTTGTTCAGCTTGTTGATCTGGTAGGCCAGCTGGCGGCGGCCCCAGTCTTCGACACGGTGCACCTTGCCATTGCCGGCGATGATCATGCCCTTGTAGCGCTCCAGCATGGCCGGAACCTGTTCGCTCTGATCCGGGTGGATCAGCAAGATGATTTCATAATGACGCATAAGACTCCTTGTGAGTGAAGCTGCCCACGGCGTCAGTGGTGCAGCAAGGGGAAAGCCCGCGATTATACATCGGGCTCAGCCACAGGGCCGTCAGGCCGCGCGCGAGCGGCCCGCCAGGGTCATGGCGACGATGATGGCCACTCCCAGCGGCGCGCCGAATACCGCGGCCGATACGGGCTGGATGTCCATCCACAGGCTTTGACCTGGGACCAATCCCAGAGCGGCGCGCACGCCTGGCGCATTGACCAGCATGTAGCTCGCCGTGAGGCCCAGGCCGCCCAACATGCCCGCCACCGCCGCCGTCCGCGTCACTTTCGTCCAGAAAATGCCGCAGACCATGGCCGGCACGAAGGCAGCGGCCGCCAGCGAGAACGACGATGCCACCAGTTGAAGGATGTCGCCCGGCTTGAGCGCCGCGACGAAGGCCGCGATCATCGCCACGATCAGCAATGTGAATTTGGAGAGGATCACCCGCTGTTCGCGCGTCGCCGAAGGCCGTTGGTGGCCGCCGTAGTACAGGTCGCGCACCAGCGCGTTGCTGATCGTCAGCAGCAGGCCGTCGGCGGTAGACAGCGCAGCGGCCAACCCGCCGGCGGCTACCAGGCCGGATACCACATACGGCAGGCCGCCGAGTTCGGGCGTGGCCAGCATGATGAGGTCGGCGCCCAGGCGCAACTCGCCGAACTGCAGCACGCCGTCGCCGTTGACGTCGCTGACCGACAGCAGCGCGCCATCCACCCTCGCCCACTGCGCCAGCCAGGTCGGCAAGGCATCGAATCGGCTGCCCACCAGTGACTGCATCACTTCCTGCTTGACCAGCACGGCCAGCGCCGGCGCGCTCACGTACAGCAGCAGGATGAAGAACAGCGACCAGGCCACCGACGTACGGGCCTCGGCCACGCTGGGCGTGGTGCAGTAGCGGATCAGCAAGTGTGGCAGGCCGGCCGTGCCCACCATGAGGCAGAACACCAGCGCCAGGAAGTTGTTGCGCGAGATGCGGTAGGCCTCCTGTTCCTGCGGCGAACCGTCGGGGTTTCCGGCAAAGGCCAGGCTGTGCGGCGGCAGCCCCCCCAGCGGCCTGGCGCGCTCGCGGTTCTCGTGCAGCGAGCGGGTCCAGCGCTCACGCGCCTGCGCTTCATCGCGCGGCAGCGCCGCCAGTTCGCGCTGCGCTGCCATCACGACGGCCATGTCGGCGCGCTGGCTCTTGAGATCCTGGAGGCGCTGCTGCAGACGGGTACGTTCTGCGGCCAGCGAGGCCGGCACGTCGGCCAGCAACTGCTCGTCCACCCGCGCCCTGCGCGCGTACTCGGCGCGCACCTCGAGTTCGGCAGGCGACGACAGCAACTGCGTCTCCAGTTCGGCCACGCGCTCGATCGCAGGCCCGTAAACCAGTGGCGCAGCGGGACTGCCCAACTGCTTGAACGACAGCCACGACACGGGAATCAGGAACGCCAGCAGGATGATCACGTACTGCGCCACCTGCGTCCAGGTGATCGCGCGCATGCCGCCGAGGAAGGAGCACACCAGTACGCCGCCCAGACCCAGCATGATCCCGACTTCGAACTGCACGCCCGTGAGGCGCGAGGCAATCAGCCCCACACCGTAGATCTGCGCCACCACGTAGGTGAACGAGCAGGCCACGGCGGCCAGCGCAGCAATGCGTCGGGGCCAGACGCCGCCATAGCGCACGGCGAAATACTCGGGGACGGTGTACAGCCGCAACCGGCGCAGGTGCGGCGCGACGAGCATGGCCACGAGGCAGAAGCCGCCCGTCCAGCCCAGCAGGTAGGCCAGGCCACCCGGCTGGCCTTCTCCACCCGCGAAACCCTGCAGATACAGCCCGCCCGCCAGGCTGATGAAAGAGGCCGCGCTCATCCAGTCCGATGCCGACGCCATGCCGTTGTACATGGCTGGCACGCGGCGGCCGGCGACGTAGTAGTCGTCGGCATCGGTGGTGCGTGCATAGATGCCGATGCAGGCGTACATCATCACGCTCACGAACAGGAAGATCGGCCCGATCCACTGCCGTGACAGACCGCGCTGCTCGGCCCAGATCATCAGCCCGACGAAGGCGATGACACAGACGACGTAGATCGCCAGCGTGCGGTGCAGGCCGCGCACGTAGCGGCCGTAATCGCCCGCGCCCGGCTCAGCCATGGCAGAAGAAGCAGGAGGACAGGCGGGCGGCGCGCGGTGGCATGGCGGCGATCATCGCACCGCACCGGCCGCGCCCGGCCTAGGGATTTCGCGCGCCTGCGCCGTGCGGCACAGGGCGCGCGGCCGCGCTCAGCGGGCGGCCAGTTGCTGCCAGGTCTCGATCACGCTATCGGGATTGAGCGAGATCGAGGCGATGCCCTGCTCTGCCAGCCAGAGCGCGAAATCGGGGTGGTCGCTGGGGCCCTGGCCGCAGATGCCGACGTACTTGCCCTGGGACAGGCAGGCCTTGATGGCGCGCGTGAGCATCGCCTTGACTGCCGGGTCGCGCTCGTCGAAGTCAGCCGCCAGCAGCTCGAGGCCCGAATCGCGGTCCAGCCCCAGCGTCAACTGCGTCAGGTCGTTCGAGCCGATCGAGAAGCCATCGAAGAACTGCAGGAACTCATCAGCCAGGATGGCGTTGCTGGGCACCTCGCACATCATGATGACCTTCAGGCCGTTCTCGCCGCGCTTGAGGCCCCGGTTGGCCAGCAGTTGCGTGACGCGTTCGGCCTGGCCGAGCGTGCGCACGAAGGGCACCATCACCTCGACGTTGGTCAGGCCCATCTCGTCACGCACGCGCTTGAGCGCCTCGCACTCCATGGCGAAGGCCTCGCCGAAGTCCTCGCTGATGTAGCGCGCCGCGCCGCGGAAGCCCAGCATGGGGTTTTCTTCCTCGGGTTCGTAGCGGCTGCCGCCGATCAGCTTGCGGTACTCGTTGGACTTGAAGTCGGACAGGCGAACGATCACGGGCTTGGGCCAGAAAGCTGCGGCGATGGTCGCCACGCCCTCTGCCACCTTGTCGACGTAGAACGCGCGCGGGCTCGCGTGGCCGCGGGCCACCGACTCGACCGCCTTCTTCAGATCGGGGTCGACCGCCGGATAGTCGAGGATGGCCTTGGGATGCACGCCGATGTTGTTGTTGATGATGAACTCCAGTCGCGCCAGGCCCACGCCGCCGTTGGGCAACTGGGCGAAGTCGAAGGCGAGCTGCGGGTTGCCCACGTTCATCATGATCTTGACGTCGATGGCGGGCATTTCGCCGCGCTGCACCTCGGTCACCTCGGTTTCGAGCAGGCCGTCGTAGATGAAGCCGGTGTCGCCCTCGGCGCAGCTCACCGTGACCAGCGTGCCGTCCTTGAGAAGATCGGTGGCGTCGCCGCATCCCACCACGGCCGGGATGCCCAGCTCGCGCGCGATGATGGCCGCGTGGCAGGTGCGGCCGCCGCGGTTGGTGACGATGGCGCTGGCGCGCTTCATCACGGGCTCCCAGTTCGGATCCGTCATGTCGGTGACGAGCACGTCGCCGGCCTGAACGGTATCCATCTCACTGATGTTCTGGACGATGCGGACCGGGCCGGTACCGATTTTCTGGCCGATGGCACGGCCTTCGGCCAGCACGGTACCCGTGCCCTTGAGCTTGTAGCGCTGCTCGGCCTTGCCCTTGGCCTGGCTCTTCACCGTCTCGGGGCGCGCCTGCAGGATGTAGAGCTGGCCATCAGTGCCGTCCTTGCCCCACTCGATGTCCATCGGACGGCCGTAGTGCTTCTCGATGACCAGTGCGTAGCGCGCCAGTTGCTCGACGTCGGCATCGGTCAGCGAGTAGCGGTTGCGCTGCTCGGTCGGCACATCAATGGTCTTCACCAGCTTGCCGGTCGCCTTCTTCTCCTCGGGGCTGGAGAAGACCATCTGGATCAGCTTG
Source organism: Burkholderiales bacterium (assembly GCA_017307855.1). Taxonomy (GTDB): domain Bacteria; phylum Pseudomonadota; class Gammaproteobacteria; order Burkholderiales; family Burkholderiaceae_C; genus JAGOCV01. The sequence continues at coordinate 473,153 of JAFKGD010000001.1, forward strand.
CTGCCCAGGTTGCGGCGGATCAGCGCGCGCTTGCCCGCTTCGAGCATGGGCTTGTGGACGTAGAACTCGTCGGGGTTCACGGCGCCCTGCACCACCGTCTCGCCCAGCCCGTAGCTGGCCGTGACGAAGACCACGTCTTCGAAGCCGGATTCGGTATCGATGGTGAACATCACGCCGGCGGCGCCCAGGTCGGAGCGCACCATGCGCTGAACGCCGGCCGACAGCGCCACCACGTCGTGTGCGAAACCCTTGTGAACGCGGTAGCTGATCGCACGATCGTTGTAGAGGGAGGCGAACACCTCCTTCATCTTGTGCAGCACGTCGTCGATGCCGACCACGTTCAGGAAGGTCTCCTGCTGGCCTGCGAACGAGGCGTCGGGCAGATCCTCGGCGGTTGCGGACGAACGCACCGCGAACGAGGCCTGGTCATTGCCCGCAGCGAGGGTGGTGAAAGCTTCGCGCACGCCCTTTTCCAGATCGGAAGGGAACGGCTGGGCTTCGATCCAGCCGCGGATTTCGGCGCCCGCTGCGGCGAGCGCGCGGACGTCCTCGACGTCCAGCGTGGCCAGCCGCTGGCTGATCTTGTCCGACAGTCCTTCGTGGGCCAGGAACTGGCGGAAGGCATGGGCCGTGGTGGCGAAGCCCGTGGGCACCCGCACGCCCTGCGGCAGTTGCGAAATCATCTCGCCGAGGCTGGCGTTCTTGCCGCCAACCGCCTCGACGTCGGTCATCCTCAGGTTTTCAAACGGAACGACCAGGGCGGTCGCGTCGAAAAGTGCAGACATGGGAAAGCTCCAGAAGTTGAAACCGGTGCTGGGCCGCGCACGTCCCGATCCCCCTGGCGGGACGGGCAGGCGGCGGACATGCGGGCGCCACGACTTTGTCGTTGTTCTGATGGGGCGTGCGACTGCATGGATCGAATCGAATGAATCCGACGGCTAATTCGGATAATGGGCGCGATTGTAGGCGCGCGGCCGTCCGGATGCCGTAGGCCGATACCTTGATTGCTGCACCGCACCATGCACACACGCACTGTTTTCTTCATCTCCGACGGCACCGGCATCACGGCAGAAACCTTCGGCAACGCCATCCTCTCCCAGTTCGAGATGACCGCGCGCCACGTGCGTCTGCCGTTCGTCGACACCGTGGACAAGGCCCACCAGGCCGTGAGGCGGATCAACCATACGGCCGAGGTCGAGGGCAAGAAGCCCATCGTCTTCACCACCCTGGTGAACATGGAAATCCTCAAGGTGATCCACACCGGCTGCCAGGGCATGCACCTGGACATGTTCGGCACGTTCGTGCAGCCGCTGGAAAAAGAGCTCGGCATCAAGTCGCTTCACCGCGTGGGGCGCTTTTCCGACGTCTCCAAGAGCAAGGAGTACAACGACCGGATCGAGGCGATCAACTTCAGCCTCGACCACGATGACGGTCAGTCCAATCGGGATCTGGCCGGCGCCGACGTGATCCTGGTCGGCGTCTCGCGAAGCGGCAAGACGCCCACTTCGCTCTATCTGGCGATGCAGCACGGCCTGAAGGCGGCCAACTACCCGTTGATCCCGGAGGACTTCGACCGGCGTCAGTTGCCACCGGCGCTGGTGCCGCACCGGCGCAAGATCTTCGGGCTGACCATCAATCCCGAGCGACTGTCCGAGATCCGCAACGAACGGCGTCCCAATTCGAAGTACGCCAGCCTGGAAAACTGCCGCCACGAGGTCAGCGAAGCCGAAGCGATGATGCGACGCGCGGGCATCCGATGGCTATCGACCACGACGAAGTCGATCGAGGAAATCGCCACCACCATCCTCCAGGAAATCCGGCCGGAGCGGCTGAGCTATTGAGCGCGCAGACGGGCGGCGGCGGAAATCCGGCCGCGGGCCAATGGCCTGGGCGTTCAACGCGGCATTCCTACAAAAGCTCACGGACGGTCGCCGACAGCTGGCGCCATAATGGCGAATGTGAATTGGCTTTCTCAATCGACTGAATAATTCCAATCAATTAGACCAATCACAGCTGGCGGCTTAAAGTTGCCGCCATACCTTCTCGAAACCAACCTGCAAGGAACATCTCATGTCCGTCATCAATACCCAGATCAAACCCTTCAAGGCAAGCGCGTTCAAGGAAGGCAAGTTCATCGACGTGTCCGATGCCGACGTCAAGGGCAAGTGGGCCGTGTTCTTCTTCTACCCGGCCGACTTCACCTTCGTGTGCCCCACCGAGCTGGGCGACGTGGCTGACCATTACGCCGAATTCCAGAAGCTGGGCGTGGAGATCTACTCGGTCTCGACCGACACCCACTTCACGCACAAGGCCTGGCACGACTCGTCGGACACGATCGGCAAGATCAAGTACACGATGATTGGTGACCCGACCCTGCAAATCAGCCGCAACTTCGAAGTTCTGCGTGAAGACGAAGGCCTGGCCAACCGCGGCACCTACATCGTCGACCCGCAAGGCGTGATCCAGGCTCTGGAAATCACCGCCGAAGGCATCGGCCGCGACGCCAAGGACCTGCTGCGCAAGGTCAAGGCCGCCCAGTACGTCGCCTCGCACCCCGGCGAAGTCTGCCCCGCCAAGTGGGAAGAAGGCGCCGCCACGCTGAAGCCGTCGCTGGATCTGGTCGGCAAGATCTAAATCGCAGGTCGCACCCACGACAGCCCGGGGTGCTTCGTGCCCCCGGGTTTTTTATCGCCGATTCCGCCAGAAAGTGAGTAAGACCATGCTGGATTCCAACCTCAAGACCCAACTGAAGGCCTACCTCGAGCGCATTTCGCAGCCGATCGAGATCGTCGCCTCGCTGGACGACAGCCGGGCGTCACACGAAATGAAGGAACTGCTGGCGGACATCGCCGAGCAGTCCTCGCTGATCAGCGTTGTCGAGAAGACGGATGGCGAGCGGGCCCCCTCCTTCTCCATCGGCCGCCCCGGCGCGCCGGCTGGCGTCGTCTTCGCCGGCCTGCCAATGGGCCATGAGTTCACGTCGCTGGTGCTGGCGCTGCTGCAAGTGGGCGGATATCCGTCCAAGGCGGCTCAGGACATCATCGACCAGGTGAAGAACCTCGACGGCGACTATGTCTTCGAGACGTACTTCTCGCAGTCGTGCCAGAACTGCCCGGACGTCGTACAGGCGCTCAACCTGATGGCAGTGCTGAATCCGCGCATCAAGCACGTGGCCATCGACGGCGCCGTGTTCCAGAAGGAAGTGGAAGAGCGTCAGGTGATGGCCGTGCCGACCGTCTTCCTCAATGGGCAGAACTTCGGCCAGGGCCGCATGGAACTGGCGCAGATCCTCGCCAAGATCGACACCGGCTCGGTGGCGCGCGAAGCGATGAAGATCGACGCCCGCGCACCGTTCGACGTGCTGATCGTCGGCGGCGGCCCGGCCGGCGCGGCCGCGGCCGTCTATGCGGCGCGCAAGGGCATCCGCACGGGCATCGTGGCGGAGCGCTTCGGCGGGCAGGTGCTGGACACCATGGCCATCGAGAACTACATCTCGATCAAGGAAACCGACGGCCCGCACTTCGCGGTGGCGCTGGAAGAACACGTCAAGACCTACGACGTGGACATCATGAACCTGCAGAAGGCCAAGGCCGTCGAACAGACCGGCGAAGGCTTCGCCGTCAAGCTGGAAAGCGGCGCCACCGTGCGCAGCAAGACGCTGATCCTGGCCACGGGCGCGCGGTGGCGCGACATGAACGTGCCGGGCGAGAAGGAATACCGGACCAAGGGCGTGACCTACTGCCCGCACTGCGACGGCCCGCTTTTCAAGGGCAAGCGCGTGGCCGTGATCGGCGGCGGCAACTCGGGTGTCGAGGCGGCCATCGACCTGGCGGGTATCGTGGCCCACGTCACGCTGCTGGAGTTCGCGTCGGAACTGAAGGCTGATGCGGTGCTGCAGCGCAAGCTGCACAGCCTGCCGAACGTGACGGTGATCACCGACGCGCAGACCACCGAAGTCAAGGGCGACGGCGCCAAGGTCAACGGTTTGGTCTACAAGGACCGGCTCGGGGGCGGCGAACACACGCTGGCGCTGGAAGGTATCTTCGTGCAGATCGGCCTGCTGCCCAACACCGACTTCCTCAAGGGATCGGTCGAACTGTCCCGCTTTGGCGAGATCGTGGTCGACGCGCGCGGCGAGACGTCGGTGCCCGGCATCTTCGGCGCGGGAGATGCGACCACGGTGCCGTACAAGCAGATCGTGATCGCGGCCGGCGACGGCGCGAAGGCCGCGCTCAGCGCATTCGACTACCTGATCCGCCACTCGGCGCCGGCCGAAACGACTCCGGCACCGGAGGCCGTTACGGCCTGATCCGCCAGCGGTTCGCACATTGCAAGAAAGGGGCGCCCGCGGGCGCCCCTTTCTTGCTCTGGCGCCGCCGGGAACACGAACGCCTATCAACCTCACACGCAACCCGACCGCGTGCGTGTGGACATGCCTTGCCGCATCGTGCCCGTCCCCGGACAATCGGCCACCATCCGCAGCCGCCTGGCACCACAACAACACACGAGGAAAAGAACATGAAAGGCGACCCCAAGGTCATCGAGCACCTGCAAGCCCAGCTCAAGAACGAGCTGACGGCCATCAACCAGTACTTCCTGCACTACCGCATGCTCAAGCACTGGGGCCTGGACAAGCTGGCGAAGAAGGAATACGAGGAATCCATCGGCGAGATGAAGCATGCCGACAAGCTGATGGACCGCATCTTCATGCTGGATGGCCTGCCCAACCTGCAGGACCTGGGCAAGCTCACCATCGGTGAAGACGTGCCGGAGCTGTTCCGCGCCGACCTGGGTGCCGAGTACGGCGCGCAGGCGACCATCAAGGACGGCATCGCCCACTGCGAATCGGTGCGCGATTACGTCTCGCGTGATCTGCTGCAGTCGATCCTGGACGACACCGAGGAACACATCGACTTCCTGGAGACGCAGATCGACCTGGTCGAACGCGTCGGCCTGCAGAACTATCTGCAGAGCCAGATGGGCGAGCTGGGCTGACGTTGCCCTGCGGTGCGCGACGCGAGGACCGCGCGCTAGCCGCCTGACCCTCACCTGACCGGCGCCAACAGCCTTGCGCGCCGGTGCAGTTTGGCTCTCGACGAGAATGATTCGCATTAGAATCCGGGCCGCTGTCCCGTCATTTCCGTCCGAGAGAATCATGCAAATCCAAGCCCTTGCCTTCGCGGCCATCGTCCTCTGCACGACCGTCGCCCAGGCCCAGCCGGCGCCCGCTGGCACGACGGCGCCCCGGGCTGCCGCTCAGCCGCAGGCCCTGACGAACCAGGCCGTGGTGCGGCAGTACGCGGCGCTGGTGCATGCCAACTACGACGACGCACTCAAGGGCGCGCAGGCACTGCAGAAGTCCATCGCCAGCTTCATCGCCAAGCCATCGGACGAGGGCCTCAAGGCCGCACGCCGCGCCTGGCTCGACGCCCGCGAGGCCTATGGCCAGACCGAGGCCTTCCGCTTCTACGGCGGCCCGATCGACAACGAGGACGGGCCCGAAGGCCGCATCAACGCCTGGCCTATGGACGAGTCCTACGTGGACTATGTCGAAGGCGCGCCCGACGCCGGCATCATCAACGACCGCAAGGTGCCGATCACCAAGAAGCGCCTGTCCGAACTCAACGAGCGCGACGGCGAAGAGAACATCGCCACCGGCTGGCACGCCATCGAGTTCTTGCTGTGGGGCCAGGACCTGTCGGACACGGGCCCCGGCGACCGCTCGTTCGAGGACTTCGTGGACGGCAAGCGGCCCAATGCCGACCGCCGACGCCAATACCTGCGCGTGGTCACCGAACTGCTGGTCGACGACCTGCGCACCGTGGCGCGCGCCTGGGCGCCGGGACAGAAGAACTACCGCGCCAGCTTCGAGCGCGGCGGCCAGGAGTCGCTGCGCAAGATGCTGGTGGGCCTGGGATCGCTATCGCGCGGCGAGCTCGCGGGCGAACGCCTCGAAGTGGCGCTGGCCAGCCAGGACCAGGAGGACGAGCATTCGTGCTTCTCCGACAACACGCACCGCGACGCCGTGACCAACGCGTTGGGTATCCAGAACGTGTGGCTGGGCCGTTACCAGCGCACCGACGGATCGGTCGTCGCCGGCCCTTCGCTGCGCGACCTGGTCGCCGCCCGCGATGCCGCGCTGGCCGAGCGCACCACGCAGCAGATCGCGCGGTCGGTCGCGGCTGCCGAGGCCATTCCGGCGCCTTTCGACCAGGCCATCCTCGGTGACCGCGATGCCAGGGGTCGCGCGCTGATCCAGCAGACCATCGACAACCTGACGCAGCAGAGCAAGGATCTGGTCGAGTCCGCCAACGCGATAGGGATCACCAAGCTGACGCTGGTCCAGCCCGAGTGATGCCGCGCCCGCAATCAGCCTGCGTCGGTCTTGCGATGGTGCTCTGTGCCGTGGCGCTGGGAAGCACTGCCCTGGCGCTGCATGCCGGCGAGGTACCCGACGACGAAAAGACCGGCGGCGACACCACGGTGTACGCCACGGGTCGCAACGCGTTCTCGTTCCCCTTCGCCAACCTCACCGATGCCGAGCGCACGCGTTTCGTCATCGGCAATTCGTTCTTCAAGCGCAACTGGGTCCAGGCACCGGCCTCGACCAAGGCGCGCGACGGGTTGGGCCCGCATTTCATCGCACGCTCGTGCGGCGGCTGCCATGTGCAGGACGGACGCGGCGCGCCGCCCGATTTCCGCAACGGGTTGATGGACCAGCCCGTGGGCCTGCTCATGCGGCTGTCGGTGCCCGGGCAGGACGCGCATGGCGGGCCCAGGCCTGATCCGGTGTACGGCGACCAGTTCTCCAACTTCGCCATCCGCAACGTGAAGCCCGAAGGCAACATCACCATCCGCCACGAGACGGTGAACGGCCGATTCGCCGATGGCACGCCCTACACGCTGCAAAAGCCCATCTACGGCTTCGCCGGCCTCAACTATGGCCCGATGTCGCTGAACGTGATGAGCAGCCCGCGGCTGGCGCCGCAGATCATCGGCGTGGGGTTGATCGAAGCCATTCCCGAATCCGAAATCCTGCGCAATGCGCGCGACCAGGCCGCCCTGGGCGGACCGATCCGCGGCATGCCCAACCGCGTGTGGGATGCGCCCTCGCAGAAGCATCTGATCGGCCGCTTCGGCTGGAAGGCCAACGTCGCCACGCTGGCACACCAGACGGGCGCCGCCTTCCAGGGCGACATGGGCATCACCTCCCGGCTGTTCCCCCAGGAAACCTGCACGCCCACGCAGAAGGACTGCCTGGCCGCGCCGCGCGGTGCCGAGGGCAAGGCGCCCGAGATCGACGACAAGACCTTCGACGATGTCGTGTTCTACGAAGCCACGCTGGCCCCGCCCGCGCGCCGCAAGCCGCGCGATCCCGCAGTGCTGCAGGGTCAGAGGCTGTTCGCGCAGGCACAGTGCGCCGTGTGCCACCGGCCGAGCTACGTCACCGCCGAAGGCCCTTTTCCGCGCCTGACCAGCCCTGCGCTCAAGGGACAGACCATCTGGCCCTACACCGACCTGCTGCTGCACGACATGGGTCCCGAGCTCGCCGATGGCCGCCCCGACTTCCTGGCCAGCGGCAGCCAGTGGCGCACGCCTCCGCTGTGGGGGGTGGGTCTGGTCAAGGACGTCAACGGCCACACGCGGCTGATGCACGACGGGCGCGCCGACGGTGTGCTCGAAGCCATCCTGTGGCACGGTGGCGAGGCCCAGGCCAGCCGGGACACGGTGCTGCGGCTGTCGGCCGAAGACCGCGCCGCCCTGGTGCGTTTCGTCGAATCCCTCTGAGGCTGCGCATGTCCAAGAGAACCTTCCCCCCGGCCGCTGCGGCCCTGGCCGCGCTGGCGCTGGTGCTGCCCTGGCAGGCATCCGCGCAGGCCGTGGCCGCCAACGAGGCACTGCCCTTCTACGACACCGCCGCCTTCATGAAAGGCGTGCACCAGCAGTGGTATGCCCCGCGCTCGCGCGATTTCGCCGCCGCGGCGGCAGCGCTGTCGCAGGACACCCGGCAGTTCTGCAACGGCGCGCCGCCCGGCGACGTGGGCGTGATGCGCCAGGGCTGGCAACGCACCACGCTGGCCTGGGAACGCCTGGCAGCGGTCGCCATCGGTCCGCTGGTGCAGCGCCGATCCATGCGACAGATCGACTTCACGCCCACGCGGCCCGAACTCATCCAGCGCGCCATCCGCGCGCAGCCGGCCGATGCCCGGGCCATGGAGCGCGTGGGCACGCCGGCCAAGGGTCTGCCCGCGCTCGAATGGATGCTGTGGAGCCAGCCCATCGCGCCCGCGACGCCGGCCTGCCGCTACGCGATCCAGGTCGCGGCCGAGATCGACGCCGAGGCGCGCGCCCTGGCGCAGGGCTTCGCGGATCTGGCCGCGCTCGACTGGTCGGATGAAAGCGAACCCGGCGTGCCCGCCATGGTGGAGTTCGTCAACCAGTGGGTCGGCGGGCTGGAGCGCCTCCGCTGGGCCAACCTGGAGAAGCCGCTGCGCAGTGCCGGCAACAAGCCGCCTGCGTTCGGCCGCCAGGCCAGCGGCCTCACGGCGCAGGCCTGGGCCGCCGAGTGGGAAGGCGTGGGGGGCCTGGCCACCTTCCGCGCGAGCGGCGTGCCGCAGCCGGGTGTCGATCTCGTGCCCGTGGAAACCTACCTGCGCGGCCGCGGTCTCAATCCGCTGGCTGACAAGCTGCGCGCGGCCGTCGGCCAGGTCGACACGGCCTTCCAGGGCCTGGTGCCGGGCGACGCCGCCAAGGTGAACGCCGCCGGACGCGCGCTGGCGGGCGTGAAGCGCCTGGTCGAAGGCGAGATCGCTCCGGCCCTCGAAGTCAACATCGGCTTCTCCGATGCCGACGGGGATTGATCGCATGACCTCTGCGCTCGATCGCCGCTCCTGGCTGGCCGGCACGGCAGTCCTGCTGGGCTCTTGGGCCCTGCCCTCGCTGGCCAGTGTGCGGCCGGGCGCCCGTTTCGCGGCTGCGTGGGAAGACGCCAGCGGCTATCGCCTGGGCGTGCTGTCGGCGCAACCCGGTCGGCTGGGCGTGCAAGCCTCCTTGGAGGTGCCCACGCGGGCACACGGCCTGCTGGCCGAAGCCGGTGGCACCATGCTGTCCGTGGCGCGCCGTCCCGGCGACTGGCTGCTGCGCTGGGGCCGCGACGGCCAACCCGTGGCCTGGCACTGGATCGAACCCGACCGCGCCTTCAATGGCCACGTCATCGCGAGTGCCGACGGACACCATCTCTACACCACAGAATCCGACCTGGAAACCGGCCACGGCCTGATCGGCGTGCGCGACGCGGCTTCGCTGGAGAAACTGGCCGAATGGCCCACGCAAGGCATGGATCCGCACGAGCTGCTGCTGGACACCGACGGCAGCCTGCTGGTCGCCAATGGCGGCATTCCGGCACTGCCCGAGACGGGGCGGCTCAAGATCCACCTCGACCGCATGGACGCTTCGGTGGTGCGCCTTCGCACAGCAGGCACCGGCGCAGAGGCGCGCACGGGTGAACTCGTGGGCCAATGGCGTCTGCCCGATCGCCGTCTGTCGCTGCGCCACATGGCCTGGGGGCACGATGGGCAGGGCCGGGCGCTCTTGGGCATTGCGCTGCAGGCCGAACACGCCGATGCGCAGGCCCGCATCGCCGCACCGGTGCTGGCCGTGTTCGATGGCCAGGAACTGCGCACGGTGGACGCGCCGCACACGCTGGCCGGCTATGGCGGAGACATCGCCTTCGCCAGCGGCTGCTTTGCCGTCAGTTGCCCACGCGCGAACCGTGTGTCCCTGTTCGACGCCCGTGCCGGCGGCAGCACGCGCTGGGCGGCCGACGTCGCCCTCCCCGAAGCCTGCGCGTTGCTGGTCGATCAGGACGGAACGGCCGGCGCTTCGCTCTGGGCCGGCGGGCGCGAGGAGTCTGTGGCCGTCGGCGGCGTGGACGAGCGCACCGTGGCGACACTCCCCCGGATCGGAAGCGCCCCCTTGAGGCTGGACAACCATTGGGTGGTGCTGCCCGCCTGACGCGGCGGCCAGGCGCTCTGCCGGAGCGCCCCCGACAGAGCGGGCATCCGCAATGAGCGCCGCGTTGATGCCGTTTGATTGCATCGGCGCCAGATCATGTAAATCTCGCGTAAACGATATTAATTCTTATTCGCGTCCTATACAATCCAGAGCTCTCGTCCCGCCCGCAGCATCACGCGCGCGGGCTTTTCATCCGGCTTTTTTCAGCATGCAGGCAGGCAACGACAGCGGGCGCAGGGCCTATTGGCTCAAGACGCTCCACACATGGCACTGGATCAGTTCGGCCTTGTGCCTGCTCGGCATGCTGCTGTTCTCGATCACCGGCATCACGCTCAACCATGCCGGCTCCATCGAGGCCAAGCCGCAGGTCACCACCCACGCCGGCCAGTTGCCCGATGCGCTTCAGCAGTCGATGCGCGAGCAGGCCGGTCGCGGCGACAAGGCGGCAGCGCTGCCCGCACCCGTGCAGGCCTGGGTGCGCGGGCAATGGCAGGTGGTCACGGGCGACCGGCCTGCCGAATGGTCGGAAGAAGAGGCCTATCTCTCCCTGCCGCGCCCCGGCGGCGACGCGTGGCTGCGCATCAGCCTGGAGGACGGGCAGGTCGAGTACGAGTCGACCGACCGCGGCTGGGTTTCGTACTTCAACGATCTGCACAAGGGCCGCCACACCGGTGTCGCGTGGAGCTGGTTCATCGACATCTTCGCCGTGGCCGCCCTGCTGTTCTCCATCACCGGCCTGTTCATCCTGCAGATGCACGCTGCCAAGCGCCCGCTCACCTGGCCCATGGTGGGCATGGGCGTGGTGATCCCGCTGCTGCTGGCCATGCTGTTCATCCACTGATCACCGTCGCCGGCGCCACATCCGAAATCCAACAGAAGGAAGAGCTCGCATGAACATCCGCTACTGCGCCGCACTGGGCGCCCTCCTCGGTGCACCGGCCTTTGCCGCCGGCCTGGGCGTCAACGTCGAGATTCCACGCCTGAACGTCGCCGAGTACCACCGGCCTTACGTGGCCGTGTGGATCGAGCGTGCCGACAACACGGTGCCGGCCACGCTGGCCGTCTGGTATGACGTCAAGATGCGCGGCGCCGAAGGCGAAGGCACGAAGTGGCTCAAGGACATGCGCCAGTGGTGGCGCCGCACCGGCCGCGAACTGCAGATGCCGGTGGATGGCGTCAGCGGCGCGACCAAGCCTGCGGGCAAGCACCAGATCAGCTTCACCGAAGGCTCGAACCCGCTGCCCAGGCTGCCGGCCGGCAGCTACAGGCTCGTGGTGGAAGCCTCGCGCGAGGTGGGTGGCCGCGAGGTCGTGACCATCCCGTTCCAGTGGCCGCCGGCCAAGGCCGAGCAGTTGCAGGGCCAGGGCAGCAGCGAACTGGGCGCGATCGCGCTCGATCTCAAGCCCTGACCGCCGCACGCCCCCCATCGATCAAGAGGAGAAAACCATGAACATCCTGCGCAAGCATCTCACGCACATCTCGTTCGGCCTGCTCGCCCTGGCCGGCGTGTCCGGCACGGCACAAGCCCACAACGTGTGGCTGCTGCCGTCGAGCACCGTGCTGTCCAAGGCCGAATGGATCACGGTGGATGCCGCCGTCTCCAACGATCTGTTCTTCTTCAACCACGTGCCGCTGCGCCTGGACGGCCTGACCGTCACGGCGCCCGACGGCAGCACGCTGGCGCCGCAGAACCTGCACACCGGCAAGCTGCGCAGCGTGTTCGACCTGCAACTCACGCAGCAGGGCACCTACCGCCTGGCCGTGATCAACGCGGGCCTGTTCGCCAGCTACAAGGACAAGGCCGGCCAGCCCAAGCGCTGGCGCGGCAACGCCGAATCGTTCGCCCGGGAGGTGCCGTCCGACGCCACCGACCTGCGCGTGACGGAGTCCGCCGGCCGAGTCGAAACCTTCGTCACCGTGGGCAAGCCCACGCCGCTGCGCCTGACCGGCAAGGGCCTCGAACTCGTCCCGGTGACGCCGGTGGCCGACCTGGCCAGGGGCGACAAGGCGACTTTCGCCTTCCACGTCGACGGCAAGCCGGCCGAAGGCCTGGAAGTCAAGCTGGTGCTGGGCGGCACGCGCTACCGCGATGCCGTCGGCGCCATCGACGCCAGGACCGACGCCAAGGGCGAGTTCACCGTCACCTGGCCACAGGCCGGCGTGTACTGGATCGACGCCGACGCCAAGGACGAGAAGACCTCGCTGCCGCAGGCCAAGGAACGCCGCCTGTCGTACGTGGGCACGGTCGAAGTCCTGCCCTGATCCGGACTCGCGCCGTCCCCGCATGCAGCCGGCCTTCGGCACCTGGAACATCCGCGGCTACGCCAACGTGGCACAGCCGCGCCGGGCCGATCCGGGCACGCTGCATCAGGTGGGCGGACGCACCATGGGGACCACCTGGTCGGTGCGCTTCGGCAATCCGCAGCTGATCCCGCTGCAATCGGTGAGCGACGCGGCCGAGGCGGCGCTGGCCAGCGTCGTGACCCAGATGAGTCATTGGGAGCCCGACTCCGACCTCGGCCGCTTCAATCGTGCCGACGCCGGCCACTGGCAACCGCTGCCGCCCGAATTCCAGCGCGTGATGCGCTGCGCGATCGCCCATGCCGAGGCATCGGGCGGTGCGTTCGACCCGACCATGGGCGCGCTGGTCGATGCGTGGGGCTTCGGCCCGCGCGACGACGGCGCCGCGCCTTCGGGCCGAGACACGCCTCCCACCGCCGCAGAAATCGATGCCGCGCGTGCGCGCTGCGGCTGGCGCCGGCTGGCGTTCGACGATCAAGGCCGGCTGCGCCAGCCCGGCGGCCTGCGGCTCGACCTGTCGGGCATCGCCAAGGGCTTCTCCGTCGATCGCGTGGCCGATGCGCTGGGCGCGCTCGGCATCACCGACTGCCTGGTCGAAGTGGGCGGCGAGTTGCTGGCGCGCGGCCAGCGGCCCGATGGCCTGCCCTGGCGGGTGGCCGTGGACACGGGAGTCGGCCAGTCGCAAGTCGCCTTGCCGCTGCGGGGGCTGGCCATTGCCACCTCGGGCGACGCCTGGCACGCCTTCGACCATGAGGGGCGGCGCTACTCGCACACGCTGGATCCGCGTTCAGGTGAGCCGGTGCACCACCGCCTGGCCAGTGTCACCGTGCTGCATGCCGAATGCATGCAGGCCGACGCGCTGGCCACCACGCTCACGGTGCTGGGCCCCGACGACGGCCTGGCTTTCGCTCGCGAGCGCGATCTGCCCGCGCTGTTCGTGGAACGCGGCGCGCCGGGCACGCTCGCCACGCCGCGCATGACGCCGGCATTCGAACGTCTGCTTCCATGATCGCTGCCCTCTCCACCGCGCGCCTGGCCGGCGCCGCGGCCGTCGTGTTCGCCTATCTGATGCTGTGTGCCTGGGTGCTGCGCGGCGTGCTCAACGAGCGCCGCGCCGCGCGCGACAAGGCCGCGCAGCTGGCACCGGCCGACGGTCGCGACGCCACGCTGGTGCTATACGCCAGCCAGACCGGCACCGCCGAAGCGCTGGCGTGGCACACCGGCCGCCTGCTGCATGCGGCGGGCGAACCGGTGAACGTGCTGTCGCTCGCCGACGCGACGGCCGCCCGGCTGGCCACGGCCACGCGGGCGCTCTTCGTCGTCAGCACCTATGGCGAGGGCGACCCGCCCGACGCCGGCGCCGCCTTCGCGCGCCGCGTGATGGACGCGGCGCCCGATCTCTCCGGCCTTCAATACGCCGTGCTGGCGCTGGGCGACGCCACTTACACCAACTACTGCGGCTTCGGCCGTCGCCTCGAGACCTGGCTCTCCGGTTGTGGGGCTCAGGCGCAGTTCGACCGCATCGACGTGGACCGGACCGACAGCGAGGCCATCGCGCGCTGGCAGCATCATCTGGGCCACATCGCCACCCTGGGCGACGTGCCCGCCTGGGACAGCGCGCCCTACGAAGACTGGACGCTGGCCGTGCGCGAGCACCTCAACCCCGGCAGCGCGGGCGCGCCGGTGTTCCACATCGAGCTGGAGCCGCCGGCCGGCAGCACGCCCATCTGGCACTCGGGCGACCTGATCCAGCTGCGCGCGCCGGGCGACCCCGACCATGCGCGCGAGTACTCCATCGGCTCCATCGCCGCCGACGGTCGCGTGCACCTGCTGGTGCGCCAGCAGACACGCGCCGACGGCACGCCGGGCGTGGCCTCGGGATGGCTCACGGGGCTGAGCGGCCCGCATCCGGCGCCGCGCCTCGACGTCGGCGGCGTGGTAAGCCTGCGGCTGCGCGCGCACCGCAACTTCCGGCTGGGCGACAACGCAGTGCGCCCGCTGATCCTGATCGGCAATGGCACGGGCCTGGCCGGCCTGCGCGGCCACCTGCGCGCACGGGCCGCCGCTGGCGTCACCTCGCGCAACTGGCTGATCTTCGGCGAGCGCCAGGCGGCGCACGACTGGCACTATCAGACCGAGATGCGGCAGTGGCAGACGGACGGCCTGCTGACACGGCTGGACCTCGCCTTCTCCCGCGACCAGGACGAGCGCACCTATGTCCAGCATCGCCTGGCCGCTGCCGCCGACGAAATACGCGCCTGGGTGGCCGACGGCGCGGCGCTCTACGTGTGTGGCAGCCTGCAGGGCATGGCGCAGGCCGTGGACGACACGCTGGCGCGAGTGCTGGGCCGCGAAGCGCTCGACGAACTGGCGGGCGCGGGCCGCTACCGGCGGGACGTCTACTGAGACACGTTCTGTCAACGCCGCACCCCGCGCCAGCGTTGCACAGCGCAGGGCGCTGGCCCCGGCGCCTTTACAGTCCAGACATGCATCGGCAACTGCGTCCACATACGGCACGCCGGCCTACCGCATACGATGGCGCACCTCTTCTGCCCGCCTCCCAACAGACCTCTCCCGGCCACCCATGACCGAGCGATCCACGAAGCCGCCGACACCCTCCTCCATCATCCGCCGGCGCCTCACGCGCGCCGGCCTGGCCATCGTCGCGCTCGGTGTGCTGGGCGCGGGCAGCTGGTACGCCTGGAAAATCTGGGGTGCCGCGCCTGCGGGCGACCAGTACATCTTTGCGTCCATCCAGCGCGGCGACATCGAAGACCTGGTGAGCGCAACCGGCTCGCTGCAACCGCGTGATTACGTAGATGTGGGCGCGCAGGTCTCGGGCCAGTTGCGTCGCATCCTGGTCGAGGTGGGCTCCGAAGTGCACGAAGGCGACCTGCTCGCCGAGATCGATGCCGAGGCGCTGGCCGCGCGCGTGGACGCCAGCCGTGCCCAGCTGCGGGCCCGCCAGGCCGATCTGGTGCAGCAGGAGGTCAACCTGGCCAAGGCGCAACGCGACGCACAGCGACAGCGCAACCTGATGACCGAGGAAGCCACCACCCTCGAAGCCGTGCAGAACGCCGAGACCACGCTGGCCGCGGCGCGGGCCACGATCAGCTCCACGCGCGCGGGCATCGAGCAGATCCAGGCCTCCATGCGCGTGGACGAGACCAACCTCAACTACACCAAGATCTATGCGCCGATGAGCGGCACGGTGGCCAGCATCACGGCCAAGCAGGGCCAGACGCTCAACACCAACCAGTCGGCGCCCACCATCCTGCGCATCGCCGACCTATCGGCCATGACGGTACAGACTCAGGTGTCCGAGGCCGACGTGAGCCGCCTGCGCACGGGCATGCCGGCTTACTTCACCACGCTGGGCAGCCAGGGCCGCCGCTGGTGGGGGCAGCTCAAGAAAATCGAGCCCACCCCCACCGTCACCAACAATGTGGTGCTCTACAACGCACTGTTCGAGGTGCCCAACCCCAACCGCGCGCTCATGACGCAGATGACGGCGCAGGTGTTCTTCATCGTCTCCGAGGCACGTGACGTTCTGGTGGCGCCCATGTCGGCGCTGACCATCGCCCGGCCCGGCCCGCAGGGCGGCCCCGGCGGCGCAGGCCAGCGCGACCGCGGTGCGCCCGGCAACGCGCCGACCGCTTCGGCACCGGAGGCCACTGCGTCCGCCGCCCCAGCGGGCGGTGCACGCGGCGCGGCGCCCTCTTCCGCAGCGGCACGCCCCGCGGCCGGCGAAGCCCCGCGCGAGCGGCGTGACGCGGCCAACAGCGGCGAGCGTCGCGTCGAAGGCACGGGTCCGCGTCCCTCGGCCTCCGCCGAAGGCGCGTCGCGCGGCGATGCGGCTGGCGAGCGCCCGCGCTTCGACCGCGAGGCGTGGGGCCGCATGTCGGATGAAGAGCGCCAGCGCATGCGCGCCGAGATGCAGGCGCGCCGGGCGGCACAGGGCGGCGATGGCGCCAGCGAGCAACGCGGCCCGGGCGCCGACGCGCGAGGCGAGCGTCCGTCCGGCGCGCGTTCTGCGGATGCGGCACGCGCGGCGAATGACCGGCCGGCCGGCGAGCGTGCGCGCACGCCAGCCACCAGCGGCGGCAGCACCGACCGCCCGCGCAACGCCGGCTCCCACGCCCAGGGATCGGGCACACCGACGGCAGCGCCCGCGCCGCGTCCGCCACGCAAGGCAACGGTGAAGGTCGAGACGGCCGCCGGCCAGGTGGAAGAGCGCGAGGTCACCATCGGCGTGAGCAACCGTGTGCACGCGCAGATCCTGTCCGGCCTGGCCGAAGGCGATCGCGTGGTGGCCGGCGTCAAGCTGCCCGACACCGCGCGTCGTGGCCAGGGCCAGGGCGGCAACAGCGGCCCCCAGGGAGGTCCGCAGGGCCCGGGCGGTCTGGGTGGCCTCGGCGGCGGCGCCGCGCCCGGCGGCCGCCGGTGAGTTCCGCAGCGCACTCCGGTCCGGCCATGGCGACGACGGGCGTCCCGCTCATCGACATCCGCGGCGTCACCAAGACGTACCGCAACGGTGACCTGGCCACGCGCGTGCTGCACGGCGTGGACCTGACCATCTATCCCGGCGAGCTGGTGGCGATCATGGGCGCATCGGGATCGGGCAAGTCCACCCTGATGAACATCCTGGGCTGCCTGGACAAGCCCAGCACGGGCAGCTACCACTTCATGGGCCGCGATGTGGCGCAGCTCGACCGCGACGAGCTGGCCGAGCTGCGGCGCGATGCCTTCGGCTTCGTTTTCCAGAGCTACAACCTGATCGCCACCAACACGGCGGCCGAGAACGTGGAAGTGCCCGCGGTCTATGCCGGCGTGCCGCCGGCCGAGCGCCACGTGCGCGCATCCGAACTGCTGGAACGCCTGGGCCTGCACGAGCGCGGCCATCACCGGCCCAACCAGCTGTCGGGCGGACAGCAACAGCGCGTATCGATCGCGCGCGCCTTGATGAACGGCGGGCGCGTCATCCTGGCCGACGAACCCACGGGCGCCCTCGACAGCAAGAGCGGCGCGGACGTGATGGCGCTGCTCAAGGAACTCTCGGCACAGGGCCACACCGTCATCCTCATCACGCACGCGGCCGAAGTGGCCGCGCATGCGCACCGCGTCATCGAGATCAAGGACGGCCACATCGTCGCCGACCCCGGCCCGTCGCAACCCGACGCCGAGTCGGCCGCGCGCGCGCTGGCCTGGACACCGCGCGCCGCGCGCCATTCCACGCTCGGCGAGGTGGCCGAGGCCGCCAAGACCGCCTGGCGCGCGCTCAAGGCCAACGTGTTCCGCGCCATCCTCACGCTGCTGGGCATCGTCATCGGCGTGGCGTCGGTCATCGCCATGCTGGCCATCGGCGACGGCGCCAAGCAGGTGGTGCTCGACCGCATCAGCGCCATGGGCTCCAACCTGCTGCTGGTGCGGCCCGGCGCGCCCAATCAGCGCGGCTTCGTGACCACGCTGGTGCAGTCCGACGTGGCGGCCATCAACGCCGAGGTGCCCAACGTGCTGGCCGCCATTCCCGAGCAGACCAGCAGCGTCACGCTGCGCTACGGCGGCATCGACTACGCGAGCAGCGTCACGGGCACGTCGTACCGCTTCCCCATCGCGCGTAAATGGCCGGTGGCGCGCGGCACGTTCTTCAGCGAGGACGACGACCTCAACTACGCCACGGTGGCCGTGCTGGGCGAAACGGCGGCCAAGGCGCTGTTCCCCAACGGCGAGGAACCGATCGGGCAGTACATCCTGGTCAACAGCCTGATCTTCCAGGTGGTGGGCATCCTCAGCCCCAAGGGTGCCTCGCCCACGGGCTCGGACCAGGACGACGTGGTGATGGTGCCCTACGCGACCAGCCAGTTGCGGCTGTCGGGCCAGCGCTACCTGCGCAACGTGACCATCGCGGTGGACGACGTCGCGCGCATCGACGAGACGCAAAGCGCGGTGGAGTCGCTGCTGGCCGAGCGCCACGGCGTGATCGACTTCCAGATCCGCAACATGGCCTCGATCATCGACACCGCCACGGAGACGCAGGACACGATGACCATCCTGCTGGGATCCATCGCCGCGATCTCGCTGCTGGTGGGCGGCATCGGCGTGATGAACATCATGCTGGTGAGCGTGACCGAGCGCACGCGCGAGATCGGCATCCGCATGGCCACGGGCGCACGCACGCGCAACATCATGCAGCAGTTCCTGATCGAGGCGCTCATGGTCTCGGCCATCGGCGGCCTGCTGGGCGTGGGCTTCGGGCTGGGCGCGGCGGCCGTCATCGAGGCGTTCGGCACGCCCATCCAGTATTCGGTGATGCCGGTGCTGCTGGCCTTCGGCTGCGCGTTCGGCACGGGCCTGGTGTTCGGCTTCCTGCCGGCACGCAAGGCAGCGCGCCTCGATCCGGTCGTGGCGCTCGCTTCGGAATGAACAAGGACATGGCATCGACGATGACGACGACACCGCATGACCCGGATCGGCGCACCACCCTGCGCGCCGCCACGGTGCTGGCCGCGCTGGCCCTGGCCGGCTGCGCCGTGCAGGAGCCGCGCACGCAGCCCGTCCTGCCCCTGCCGGCCGGCTGGACCGAAGCCGCAGCGGCCGACGCGGCGCCCGTGCGGCGTGATTGGTGGCTGGGCTTCGGCTCTGCGCCCCTGGTCTCGCTCATCGATGAAGCCGACCGGAGCAGCACCGACCTGCGCATCGCGGCACGGCGCGTGCGCGCAGCCGAGATCGCGGCCAACCTGGCGGGCGTCTCGCTGTTGCCCACCGTGGGTGCGAGTGCCGGAACGTCGGGCAACCGCAGCGACGCCCCCGGCCTGCCCGCCACCTCGCGCCGCGGCACCAGTGCCTCGCTGTCGGTGAGCTACGAGATCGACCTGTGGGGACGCATCGCCGCGGGCGTTCAGGGCGCCGAGGCCTCGCTGGACGCCAGCCGCTACGACCTCGATGCGGCGCGCCTGACGGTGTCCACCACCGTGGCCAGCACGTATTTCCAGCTGCTGGCCGCCCGGGCACGCACCGACATCGCGCGCGAGAACCTCGCCATTGCCGAGCGCGTGCTGCGCGTCGTCGAAGCGCGTGCGCGCAATGGCGTGGCGACGCCGCTGGAGGTGTCGCAGCAGACCACCACCGTGCTGTCGCAGCGCACGGCGTTGCTGCCGCTGGAGGTGCAGCAGCGCCAGCTGGCGTCGGCCCTGGCCCTGTTGCTCGGCCGCGTGCCGCAGGACGTGCCGCCCCCGCCGGTGGAGCAACTGACGCAGCTCACCGTGCCGCGCGTTTCGCCGGGCCTGCCGTCCGATCTGCTGGTGCGCCGGCCCGATCTCGCGTCGGCCGAAGCCGGCCTGGCTGCCGCCGATGCCAACGTGGCAGCCGCGCGCGCGGCGTTGCTGCCGGGCTTCTCGCTGTCGGCATCCGGCGGCGTGAGCAGCGCCGCCCTGCTCTCGCTGGCCAACGCGACCAGCACGCTGTCGCTGGGGCTGTCGCTGTCGCAGAACCTGTTCGACAATGGCCGGCAGCGCCTGCAGGTCGAGAGTTCGCGCGTGCAGCGCGAACTGCTGGTCGAGACCTACGCCCGCTCGGTGCGCACGGCCCTCAAGGAGGTCGACGACGGCCTGGGCAACGCCGATCGCAACGCGCGTCAGGAAGCCACGCAGCAGCAGGTGCTGCTGCAGGCACAGCGCACCCTGCGCCTGGCCGAGCTGCGGTACCGCGAGGGCGTGGGCGACCTGCTGGCCGTGCTCGATGCGCAGCGCACGCTGTTCTCGGCGCAGGACCAGCTCGCGCAGTTGCGACTGGCGCGCCTGCAGTCCGCCCTCGACCTGTACAAGGCGCTCGGCGGCGGATGGAGCCGTGACGGCTCTGCCGGCTGACCAGCCTGACCGGACGCGTGCTTCGCTAAACTCGACGCGCCCCCAGTCCCCACGACACCCATGCTGCTGACCATTCCCGACCTCCTGACCGCAGAACAGGCCCGGCAGTGCAAGGCGGTCCTCGATCAGGCCCCCTGGACAGACGGCCGGCTCACCGCTGGCGCGCAGGCAGCCCGGGCCAAGCACAACGAGCAGGTGCCGGCCGACCACAAGGCCGCGCAGCAAGTCGCCAACGCATTGCTGGACGCCCTGGGCGGCAACATGCGCTTTGTCGCGGCCGCGCTGCCGCTGAAGGTGCTGCCGCCCACCTTCAACCGCTACACCGGCGGCGGCACCTACGGCAACCACATCGACAACGCCATCCGCAACCTGCCCGGCACGCCGCACAAGGTGCGCACCGACATCTCGGCCACCGTGTTCCTGACCGACCCCGCGGACTACGACGGCGGCGAGCTGGTCATCGAGGACACCTACGGCACGCACCAGGTCAAGCTGCCGGCCGGCCACATGGTGCTCTACCCCGGCACCAGCCTGCACCGCGTGACGCCCGTCACGCGCGGCGCCCGCGTGTCGGCCTTCTTCTGGGTGCAGAGCATGGTGCGCGACGCCACGCAGCGCGCTCTGCTCTGGGAACTCGACACCGCCATCCAGGCCCTGCACCCGCGCGTGCCCTCGGATCCCGCGCTGGTGCAGCTCACAGGCGTCTATCACAACCTGCTGCGCCAGTGGGCCGAGACCTGAGTCCATGTCCGGACCGCTCGCGCCGCTGGTGCGCATCCCCCCCGACATCGTCTGCGTCGTCGACTACGAGGCCTACGCCCGCGAGCGTATGACGCCCTCGGCCTGGGCCTACCTCAGCGGCGGCGCGGCCGACGAGCGCACGCTGGCCGACAATCTCGCGGCGTTCACCCGGTTGCGCCTGCTGCCGCGCGTCCTCCAGGACCTCACGTCGGCTCATACACGGCTCGAACTGCTGGGCCACAGTTACGAGCATCCGCTCTTCATCGCCCCCGTGGCCTACCAGCGGCTGGCGCATCCGGACGGCGAGCGTGCGATGGCGCTGGCCGCCGCAGCCATGCGCGCCGGCATGGTGCTGAGCACCCAGTCGAGCACGGCGGTGGAGGAAGTCGCGGGCCACGCCGGCGCGCCCCTGTGGTTCCAGCTCTACATCCAGCCCGATCGCGCCTTCACGCGCGAACTGGTGCGCCGTGTCGAATCCGCAGGCTTCAAGGCACTGGTGGTGACCGTGGATGCGCCCGTGAATGGCGCCCGCAACCGCGAGCAGCGCGCCGGTTTCGCGCTGCCCGAAGGCATCCGCGCCGTCAATCTGGACGGGATGCAGCAGCCGTCCTCGCACACCGCAGCGGCGGGCGAGAGCCCGTTGTTCGCGTCGCCGCTGGTCGGAAGCGCCGCGCGCTGGGACGACCTCGCATCGCTGCGGGCCGAGACGGCCCTGCCCATCCTGCTCAAGGGCGTGCTCTCGCCCGCGGATGCCAGGCGCGCCATCGACTTCGGCGTGGATGGCCTTATCGTCTCCAACCACGGTGGACGCACGCTCGACACCACCGTCGCCACGCTCGACGCCCTGCCTGGCGTGGTGCAGGCCGTGGCCGGCCGCGTGCCCGTCCTGATGGATGGCGGCATCCGGCGCGGCACCGATGTGTTCAAGGCGCTGGCGCTGGGCGCCCGTGCCGTGCTCGTCGGCCGGCCATGCATGTGGGGACTGGCGGCGGCGGGCGCCGTAGGGGTGGTTCACGTCCTCCACCTGCTGCGCGCCGAGCTGGAAATGGCCATGGCGTTGGGCGGCTGCGCCACGCTGGCCGACATCAAGCCCGCCGCGCTCTGGCCGACGACCCCGGCCTGACCGGCAGCAGCGGTGCCCGTTCCGCGATACCCCTTTTCCCGGCGCTGCAAATTTATTGCAAATGCGAGGGATTCGTATTTATAATCGCGCACCTCCACCCGACAGCCCCTGCTGCCATGATCGTTTGCGTTTGCCGCCGAGTGTCTGACCGCGAAATCGCGCGCCATGCGCGTGCGGGCATGGATTTCGACGACATCCAGTTCGAGCTCGGCGTGGCGTCCCAATGCGGCCAGTGCGAAAGCTGCGCCCGCGACGTCGTCGCGCAGTGCTGCCCGTCCCGGCCGGTGGCCGCGATCCAGAGGGTTCCGGCCTCGGCCTGACCCCGCGCGAAGCCCCGGCATGGAAACACTTGCGAGCCTGGGTTTCAGCCTGATTCTGGTCGTAGGCTCGGCCTGGTGGATTTTCAGGAAGTAACATAGCACCTCGCCCCTGGCGGTAGGCTCGTTCATGGCCTGTCGATGCCTTGGGCAGGCGTCTGAATCAATGAGTGCGCACGCCAGTCCCCCGTCTCCCCTCCTGAACCGCAACGTCGTCATCGCGGGCGGCGTGGTGCTGTTCCACGTCGCCGCGCTGTGGGCGATCCAGAGCGGCCTGCTGCGTCGCGCCGTGGAAGTCATGGTCCCGGCCGAGATCATCGTGCAGTTGATGGAGCCGCCGCGCGTCGCGCCCCCTCCGCCACCGCCCGCGCCACCGCCGCCACCCCAGCAGCGTCCGCGGCCAGCCCCTCGCGCGCCCACGCCGCCGCCGGCCCCGCAACCCATCGCAATCCCGGACCCGACGCCTGCCCCCGAGACCCCCACCGGCGTGGTCGCACCGCCCGCGCCCGCTCCCATCGCACCGCCCGCGCCCCCGGCGCCTCCTGCGCCGCCGGCAGCGCCCCCTGCACCGCCCGCGCCGCCTGCCGTCGTCGAGGTGAGCCAGTCCGACGTCACCTATCTCAGGCCCCCGGCCATCGTCTACCCGGCCATGAGCCGCCGGCTCAACGAGACCGGCAATGTGATCGTCGCGGTCTACTTCGACGTCGGTGGTGTGCCCAAGCGGGCCGAAATCCTGAAGTCCAGCGGCTACGAGCGGCTGGACCGTGCCGCGCAGGCCGCCATGATGGGCGCCCGCGTGACCCCCTTCCGGCGCCCCGGCATGAGCGACAGCCACGTCTTCATGCTCCGGGCCCCCATCAATTTTGTTCTGGAGTAATCGAGTATGGAAACGCAATTCGGCCTGGCGCACGTGTGGCAGCAAGGCGACTTCGTCATCAAGGTCGTCGCGGTCATCCTGCTGGCGATGTCGCTGGTCTCCTGGATGGTGATCATCATCAAGGCGCTGGACATCGTGAAGTACAAGAAGTTCGCACGCGATGCTGGCGACTTCTGGCACAGCGAGGATTTCGCGGCCGGCCTCGAGAAGCTCGGCAACGATTCGGCCAACCCCTTCCGCGCGCTGGCGCTGGAAGGCCGCGAGGCCACGGCCCACCATCGCAACACCAAGGCGCACCTGCACGATTCGCTCGACGTGAGCGACTGGGTCACGCGCTCGCTGCGCAACGCCATCGACGAGATCACTTCCCGCATGCAGTCCGGCCTGGCCATCCTGGCCTCGGTGGGCTCCACCGCTCCCTTCATCGGCCTGTTCGGCACGGTGTGGGGCATCTATCACGCACTGATCAGCATCGGCGCCAGCGGCCAGGCCACCATCGACCGCGTGGCCGGCCCCGTGGGCGAAGCGCTGATCATGACCGCGCTGGGCCTGGCCGTTGCCATTCCTGCGGTGCTGGGCTACAACGCTCTGGTGCGCGGCAACAAGTTCGTGCTGGGCAAGCTCAACAGCTTCGCGCACGACCTCCACGCCTACTTCGTGACCGGCGCGCGCGTCTCCAGCGGCTCGGCCACGGTGCTGCCCATCAAGAAAGGCTGAGGACAACGCCATGGCCTTCGGTACACAGGACGAAGCCGACGAGGTGATGAACGAGATCAACATGACGCCGCTGGTGGACGTCATGCTGGTGCTGCTCATCATCTTCATCATCACCATCCCGGTGATGAAGCATTCGGTGAATGTCGACCTTCCCCGCGCCACCAACCAGCCCGAGGACGCCAAGCCCGAAACGGTTCGCCTGTCGGTGGATGCGGAGGGCACCTACTACTGGAACGAGACGCGCCTGGAAGACAGCCAGCTCGACGGCATGCTTCAAGAGGCCTCTGCCCGCCAGCCGCAGCCCGAGCTGCATATCCGGGGCGACAAGGCCGTACGTTACGAACGCGTGGCCCAGGCGATGGCTGCTGCGCAGCGTGCCGGCGTGCGCAAGATCGGCTTCATCACCGAGCCGCCGGCCCGGTAGGCCTGCAGAGTCGCCCGCCGGGGCAAGAGCGGACAGAAGAAAGAATTTGCATCTGTCCGTCCGAACCGCTTGACTTATTATTGCGAATCATTATCATTTAGATATTGAATTCGGAAACACAGACATGTACGCCAACGCTTCCACTGCTCCCCTGCCCGACGAGGCAGCTGCCGTGCACGCGGCGCCCGCTGCCGAAGAAGCCGATGCAGCCCGTCCTCCCATGCTGGACAGCGAGGAACTGCTGCGCGGTGGCCGCACGGTGATCATTCGCCACAACGGCGCGTTCTATCGCCTGCAGGCCACCAAGCTCGGCAAACTGATCCTGACCAAATGAGTTTCATCGTGGGGCGACTCCAAGGACTTGTCCAAGTCTCCAAGGGTCGTTTTTAGCTAGCCAACGGGCCCGCCCGTCCAGCCAAGCGCTTTTTTCCACATTTCCCAAAGAGAAAGCCGCCCGATGGGCGGCTTTCTTCATGGACCGAGGCCTGGACGATCAGAGGCCGATGGCCGCAATGCCGGCCTTGGCAATCTGCGCATCCTCGGTCGACTTGACGCCGCTCACGCCGACGGCCCCGATGCATTCGCCGTCCTTCATGATCGGCACGCCACCTTCGAGCATGCCCTCGAGCGTGGGCGCGCTCAGGAACGAATAGCGCCCGCCGTTGATGACGTCCTCGTATCCCTTGCTCTCGCGGCGTCCCAGAGCGGCCGTGCGGGCTTTGGCAGGGGCGATGTGCGACGAAATCGCGGCGACGCCGTCCAGTCGCTGCAGCCACAGCAGATGACCACCGTCGTCGACGATGGCGATGGTCACGGCCCACTTGTTCTTGACAGCTTCGGCTTCTGCGGCTGCGGCGATGGCCTTGACGTCGGCCAGTTCGAGGTAGGACTTGGTTTTCATGCGATGTGCTCTCTTGTAGATGCGTTGGACACGATGCGGAACGCGCGAGCATACGGCACGCATCGGGATGGCGATCGCACGCCAGCGCAAATCAGCCATGACCTGCGTGCACGTGCCGGGCGGCAGACCGCGCGCCCTGCGGCTTGCCGCGAATAGACTGCAAGTTGTGCGGGAATAGCCGAGGAACGATCTTGAATACTCCTAGAATGGATCAAACTGCCGAAAGCAGCCCCAGAAGGAGCACCCGAAATGAACGACCAAGTCCAGACTTACGAACAAGGCGCAGGCTATGCCTATGGCGCCGAGCAGCGCAACCGCGTATTGCGCAACACTTACTGGCTTCTGGCGCTCTCGCTGGCGCCAACCGTGCTGGGTGCCTGGATTGGCGTGGCCACGGGCATCACCGCGTCGTTGCGTGGCGGTGTGGGCCTGATGGTGTTCCTGGTTGGCGCGTTCGGTTTCATGTTCGCCATCGAGAAGACCAAGAATTCGGCCGCGGGTGTGCCTGTGCTGCTGGGCTTCACGTTCTTCATGGGCCTGATGCTCTCGCGCCTGATCGCGATGGTGCTGGGGTTCAGCAACGGCGCACAACTCGTCATGACGGCATTTGGCGGCACGGCCGCCGTGTTCTTCGCCATGGCCAGCCTGGCTACCGTGATCAAGCGTGACCTGTCGGGCATGGGCAAGTTCCTGTTCGTCGGTGTGATCGTGCTGTTCGTGGGCAGCATCATCAACGTGTTCGTCGGATCGTCGGCCGCAATGATGGCCATCTCCGTGGCCGCCATCGGTATCTTCAGCGCCTTCATGCTGTACGACGTCAAGCGCATCCTCGACGGCGGCGAGACCAACTACATCAGCGCCACCCTGGCCCTGTACCTGGACATCTACAACGTGTTCCAGAGCCTGCTGGCCCTGCTGGGCATCTTCGGCGGCGAGCGCGACTGAAAAAGTGCTGACGACTGAATGAAAAAAGGGCCCCTCGGGGCCCTTTTTCTTTGACGCAGCCGTTCCGCCTTTGTCGATGGCGGAACGCTTTTTCTCAGCGCTGCAGTTCAAACACCGCGATCGATTCCACGTGCGCCGTGTGCGGGAACATGTTCATCATGCCGGCCTGCGTGCAACGATAGCCTGCCTGGTGCACGAGCAGGCCCGCATCGCGCGCAAGCGTGGCCGGATTGCAGCTCACGTAGACGATGCGCTGCGGCGGCAGCCAGTCACCCCGCAGTTCGGGCTGCTGGTGCAGGTCGGCCAGCGCCTTGGCCAGAGCGAACGCGCCTTCGCGCGGCGGATCGACGAGCCACTTCTGCGCCATGCCGTCACCCGTCAACAGTTCGGGCGTCATCTCGAACAGGTTCCGCGCGGCAAAGGTCGTGGGCGCGAGCGCGGGCTGCCCCTGCGCGGCTCGGCGCGTCTGGTTGTGGCGCAGGTTTTCGCGCGAACGCGCCACCAGAGCCTCGCTGCCTTCGATGCCCAGCACCTCGGCGGCGCGTGTCCCCAGCGGCAGCGTGAAGTTGCCCAGACCGCAGAACCAGTCGATCACCCGCTCGTCGGGCCGCACGTCCAGCAGGCGCAATGCCCGCCCCACCATGACGTTGTTGATGTGCGGGTTGACCTGGGTGAAATCGGTCGGCCGGAACGGCATGTCGATGCCGAACTCGGGCAGCGCGTAGGCCAGCGGCGTGGCGCCGTCGGAGTCCAGCAGATGCACCGTGTCCGGCCCCTTGGGTTGCAGCCACCATTGAACGCCCGGATGAGCGGCCGCGAAATCACGCAGACGCTGACGATCCGGTTCAGACAGGGGTTCCAGGTGCCGCAACACCAGCGCCGTCACGGTATCGCCGCAAGCCAGTTCGATCTGCGGGCAGGTGTCTCGCGCCTGCAGGCCAGCCACCAGTTCGCGCAACGGCATCAGCATGGCGCTCACATGCGGCGGCAGTACGGGGCAGACGCCCATGTCGGCCACGTAACGGCTCTTGCGCTCGTGGAAGCCCACGAGCACCGTGCCCTTCTTGATCACATGGCGCACCGAAAGGCGGGCGCGATAGCGATAGCCCCAGGCCGGGCCCTCGATGGGCGGCAGGATGCTTTCCGCCCTCACCTTGCCCAGGTGCCAGAGGTTGTCTTCGAGCACACGCTGCTTGATCGCCACCTGCGCGCCCACATGCAGATGCTGCATCTTGCAGCCCCCGCACGCGCCGGCATGCAGTCCGAAATGCGGGCAGCCTGGTCGCACACGTTGCGCCGATTCGCGGTGCACCGCCGTGAGCGTGGCCTGCTCCCAGTTGCCCTTCTTGCGGTGAGTGGTGGCGCTCACCAGTTCGAACGGTAGCGCACCATCGATGAATACGACCTTGCCTTCGGGGTTGCGGGCCACGCCCTGCGCTTCGATGTCGAGCGCATCCACGTGCAACCATCCCGCGGGCAGTGTGGAACTGCCGGATTTTTCTTCTGTCATCCCCCGATTGTCTCAGGCCGCTGCACGATTTCTGCAACGCCGGTCCATACGACACTGGCGTCACGTGCGCGCCAGCCCGCCGGCGTTACCTTCCGGGAAGGTAGCGCGCGGGATCGACCGGCTTGCCCTGGCGGCGGATCTCGAAATGCAGCTTCACGCGGTCGGCATCGCTGCTGCCCATCTCGGCGATCTTCTGGCCGCGCTGCACCGCCTGCTCTTCCTTGACCAGCAAGGTCTGGTTGTGCGCGTAGGCGGTGAGGTAGGTGTTGTTGTGCTTGAGGATGATGAGGTTGCCGTAGCCGCGCAGGCCAGCGCCCGCATACACCACACGGCCGTCGGCGGCAGCCAGCACCGGATCGCCCACCTTGCCGGCGATGTCCAGGCCTTTGTTGCGTGCCTCGTCGAAACCTGCGATCAGTTGACCCGTCGCCGGCCACATCCAGTTGACGGCGTCGTCGCCACCCGTCGCAGGCGCAGGGGCCGGTGCCGCCGCAGGCGGTACGGCAGCCACGCGCGGCTCGCTGGCCGACGGGGCGGGCGCTGGCGCAGCAGATGAGCCGGGCCCGGGAATGGGACGCGTGATGACACCGTTCTCGTTGGGCACCGGGCCGGAGGCTGCCGGCGCGGGCGCTGCGGCGACCATGACCGGAGGCACGACGCGCAGCACCTGGCCCACCTCGATGAGGTTGGGGTTCTCAAGATTGTTCCAGCGCACGATGTCGCGCCAATTCTGACCCGTGTCGAGTCCGATACGCATGACCGTGTCACCCGGGCGCACGGTGTAGTAGCCGGGCTTGCCAGCGTTCTCCGCGCCCGGCAGCGGCTTGGCGGTAGCCGCCGCCCCGGGAGCGACAACCACACCCGACAGGCTGCTTCCACGATCTTCGACCGGCGCACGAGAACTGCGCGATGCACAACCTGCCAGCACTGCCGCTGCCAGCACGATGACGCTCCACGATTTCAACCGTCCGCGCACCAAACCCATACCTGTCATCCCTTCAAGCGATGCCCGATTTTAGGGGCACGAATTGCACGGCCTCAAGGAAGGCCTTCTGAACACCGTGTGTAAGTTTGTCTATCACGACCAGACTCTGTCGGCCTGCGGTCGATTGCACTGGCGCGACGATGCGCCCGCCGATCGCGAGCTGCTCGATCCAGGCGTCGGGCACGGCCTCGCCGCCCGCAGCCGCGATGATGGCCGAGTACGGCGCACCCCTGGCGTAGCCAAGCATGCCGTCGCCGAAGAGCAGGTGCACGTTCGGCAGCCGCATCGGCCGCAGGTTGTCGCGCGCCTTGTCGTGCAGGCCGCGCAGGCGCTCGATGCTGTAGACCTCGCGCGCGACGCGGGCGAGCACGGCGGCCTGGTAGCCGCAGCCCGTGCCGATCTCCAGGATACGGCCGCGCTGCGCCGCGCTTGTGGCCTGGGCGAACGCCGGTGCGGCCAGCACGAGCTCGATCATGCGGGCCACGACGTTGGGCTTGGAGATCGTCTGGCCCAGCCCGATGGGCAAGCTGGTGTCCTCGTAGGCCTGGTTGGCCAGCGCGCTGTCGACGAAGAGATGGCGCTGCACGCCGCCCATGGCCGCGAGCACATCGGGATGCGAGAGGCCCTGCGCGGCCAGCTTCTGCACCATGCGTTCGCGCGCGGCCTGGGAGTCCAGCCCCAGGCCTTGGGGACGAACGGCCGCTACCGACGCGGATGCGCGAACCGCCGTAGCGGCGGGCGTTGCCGGCCGGGTTCGCCCGGCAGCCGCGCCCTGCGTGGGCAGGGTGGCCGGAAAGGTCGGGCGGCGGGTCATGTGCTGGCCGTTGCCGCCGGGGCCGCGCCGCCCAACCTCGAAGCCGTCTGTGCCCAGTAGCGCAGATTGTCGTGATCGGTCAGGTCGACCTGCAGCGGCGTGATCGCGACGTGGCCCGTCGCGGTGGCGTGGAAGTCCGTGCCCTCGGCTTCGTCCTTGGCCGGACCCGCACTGCCGATCCAGTACATCGTCTCGCCACGCGGATTCACCTGCGTGATGACGCGTTCGGCCGCATGCCGGCGGCCCAGCCGGCAGATACGCGGGGCCTTGAGCTGGTCGGCGGGCAGGTTGGGAATGTTCACGTTGAGCAGCCACGCACCCTCGCCGAGCAATTGCTGCTGGTCGAGCTGCGCCACCAGCGATCGTGCCGCCAACGCAGCCGCGTCGATGTGCTTCCAGCCCTTCTCGACCTGCGAAAACGCGATCGCGGGAATGCCGAACAGGAAGCCTTCCATGGCAGCGCCCACGGTGCCCGAATAGATGGTGTCGTCGCCCATGTTGGCGCCGTTGTTGATGCCCGAAACCACGAGGTCGGGCCGGTAGCCCAGCATGCCCGTCAACGCCACGTGCACGCAGTCGGCCGGCGTGCCGTTGATGTAGGTGAAACCGTTGGCGGCCTTCTGCACGTACAGCGGCGAATGCAGCGTCAGCGCATTGGATTTGGCGCTGTTGTTGTGCTCGGGTGCCACCACTTCGACCTCGGCCACCGTGCGCAACGCCTCATACAGCGCGACGATGCCCTGAGCCTGGTAACCATCGTCGTTGCAGATGAGGATTTTCATTGTCGTTTCGGCCAGGTTTGCGACCGCAGATTGTAGGCGGCCGTCGCCCGCAGGACAGGCACCGCCGCGCGGCGTGCCTATCATGTGTGCCAGCGCCCGCCCATCCCATCACGGAGACACACGACCATGCATGCCTGGCTTTGCGAGAACCCTGTGGGCGTCGATGCCTTGACGTGGAAGGAACGCCCCACCCCCGAGCCCGGCCCCGGCCAGGTGCTCGTCGCCATCGAGGCGGCCAGCCTCAACTTCCCTGACCTGCTCATCGTGCAGAACCTCTACCAGATGAAGCCCGAGCTTCCCTTCGTGCCCGGCTCCGAATTCGCGGGCACGGTGCAGGCGCTGGGCGACGGCGTGAAGCACCTGCGCGCGGGACAGAAGGTCGCCTGCATGGCCGGCACCGGTGGCTTCGGTACACATGCTGCTGTCGATGCCCGGCTCTGCGTGCCATTGCCCGCCACCTTCTCCGCCACCGACGCAGCGGCTTTCATCCTCACCTATGGCACGACACACCATGCGCTGATCGACCGCGCGCAACTCAAGGCAGGCGAAACTGTGCTGGTGCTCGGCGCGGCCGGTGGCGTGGGCACGGCCGCCATACAGGTCGCCAAGGCCACGGGCGCGCGCGTGATCGCTGCCGCCTCCAGCGACGAGAAATGCGAGCTGTGCCGTGCCTTGGGTGCCGACACCACCATCAACTACGCCACAGCCAACCTGCGTGACGCCATCAAGCAGGCCACCGACGGCCGGGGCCCCGACGTGGTGTACGACCCCGTGGGCGGCGACATGGCCGAACCCGTGTTCCGGTCCATTGCCTGGCGGGGACGCTATCTGGTCGTCGGCTTTGCCGCAGGATCGATTCCAGCGCTGCCGATGAACCTGCCTCTGCTAAAAGGTGCTTCCCTGGTTGGCGTGTTCTGGGGCGACTTCGCGCGACGCGAGCCCGAGGCCAACGTCCGCATGCTCGAAGAACTGGCGGCGTGGTACGCCCAGGGCCGCATCAAGCCGGTCATCGACCGCGTCCTGCCCATGGCCGAACTCAAGCAGGCCTTCGCGCTGATGGCGTCGCGCAAGGTCCGCGGCAAGCTGGTGATGGTGAACTGAGGGCTGCGCGCGAGAAGACGGCGCAGGAAGGAAAAACGCGCACCGAGGTGCGCGTTTTCTTCACTGATCTTTGGGGTGGCTGATGGGACTCGAACCCACGACGACCAGAATCACAATCTGGGACTCTACCAACTGAGCTACAGCCACCGCAAGCCAGCGATTATAGCGCGGATTGCGCCCCCGGTCAGCCCCCGATGGCAGTCGAAGGCGCAGGGCGCGCCGGCTCGATCTTCACCTTGAACCGGGTCTTGAGGAATTCGTAGTACGCCAGGCTCTCGGCCGATGCATTGGCCTGCGACAACTGGCCGCGCACCTGGGCCATCGCCTCAGGCGGCAGCGCGGGTCGTTCGAGCACCTTGTTGACCTTCACGACGGCATAGCCCTCGCTGCCAAGGTCCAGGCCGACGAAGCCCGGCAGCGCGGTGGTGTCCACACGCAATGCCGCCTCGATGATGTCGGGCGAGACATTGCCCGGCTGGTCGCGCGAGACGGCCGTGACCGCGCCCAGTTGCGCCTTCGCAGGATCGGCCCTCCACTCGGCCAGCTTCGCCTCGCCTTCCTTGCGGGCCAGTTCGGCGGCACGCTCCGCCACCAGGGCGGTGCGGACCTTGTCGCGCACTTCGGCCAGAGGCTGCGTGCGCGCGGGCGAGTACTGCGTGACGCGGCCAGCGGCCAGTTGGCTGGGACCGACTTCGATCGCCTCGGTGTTGCGCTTGCGCTCCAGCGAATCGGCGGAGAACAGCGCGTTCACGAAGTTGCGGTTGCCCAGAGGGCCCGCAGCGCCGGCCTCGGGCGTGCGGCCGATGGTGGCCGTGCGGACTTGCAGCTTCAGACGCTCTGCCACCGGCTGCAAGCTGTCGGATTGCTCGTAGACGGTGTTGGTGAACTGCTCGGCAACTTCCGAGAACAGACGCTGGGCCTGCTGTGTGCGGTATTCCGCTTCCAGGCGTGCACGCGATTGCTCGAAGCTCTGCACGGCCGGTGCGCGGGTGTCGGTCAGGCGGACGATGTGATAGCCGAACTCGGACTGCACCACGTCGCTGATGTCGCCCTTGGCCTTGAGGCCGAAAGCCGCGTCTTCGAGCGCCTTGCTCACGAAACCGCCGCGTGCGGCGAAGTCGAGATCGCCGCCATTGGAAGCCGAACCGGGGTCCTGCGAATCCTTGCGTGCCACGTCGGCGAAGGTGTCGGGCGCCTTGCGCACCTGGGTCAGCAGTTCCTCGGCACGCGCCTTGGCCTTGTCGCGCTCGGCGGAAGACGCACTGGCCGGTACCTCGATCATGATGTGACTCACGCGGCGCTGCTGTTGCGCCGCCTGTGCGGCGACGTTCTGCTCGTAATACGTCCGCAGTTCCTGCTCGTTGACCGACACGCCACGCTGCACGGCCTCTGCGTCGAGCACGACGTAGTCGACAGTGGCCTGCTCGGGCGTGCGGTAGCGCGCTTCATGCGTTTTGTAGAAGGCCTCGATCTCGGCCTCGGTGGGCGTGGCCCGGGTCACGAAGTCGGCCGAGCCGAAGCGATGTACCTGGATCTCACGACGTCCGAAATACGACTCCAGCATCAGGTCAGCCAGGGCATTCGGCACGAAGGCCGTGCCGCCCACGCCCTGCATCACCTGGCGCAGCGACAGTTCAGAACGCAGCCGCGCCTCGTAGAGCGCGGGTGTCATGTTTTGTGCTCCCACCAGCGCCTTGTACCGCTCGGCGTTGACGGTGCCGTCAGGGTTGAGCAGCTCGGGATTCTGGCGCAGCACGGCAGCCAGCTTGGCGTCGGTGGCGACCAGGCCCGCCTTCTGCGCGGCTGCCGCCAGCACGCGCTGGCGCACGAGGTTCTCGAGCGAGTAGTAGCGCGCCTCGGGGCTGTCGAGCAGCGCCGCATCGATCTGCGGATTGGCCATGCGCACACGATTGGTCTCGGCCTGATGCGCGGCATCCCACTCGGCACGCTTGATGGCCTGGCCATCGACGACGGCCACCGTGTCGCCCTGCCCGTCAAACAGCGAATAGCGATCCAGACTGCCCACCAGCACGAAGGAAGGAATGATCAGCAGGAACAGCACGATCATGACCATCTTGCTGTGCTTGCGGATGAACTCGAACATGAGCACGACTCCAGGAATGCGAGAGAGGAAACAAAAAAGGCGAACACCGTGTTCGCCTTTGCATGGGTGGTGGGTGCTGACGGGCTCGAACCGCCGACCTACGCCTTGTAAGGGCGCCGCTCTACCAACTGAGCTAAGCACCCCACCGGTTCACGCCTTCAGTTCAGCGCATCCTTGAGCGCCTTGCCGGGACGGAACTTGGGTACCTTGGCAGCCTTGATTTTAATCGTAGCGCCGGTGCGCGGATTGCGGCCGCTGCGCGCAGCGCGCTTGCCGACCGTGAACGTACCGAAACCCACCAGCGAAACCGAACCGCCCTTCTTCAGCGTGGTCTTCACCGCGCCGATGGTCGATTCCAGTGCACGCGTGGCCGCAGCCTTGGAAATGTCGGCGTGCTTGGCGATATGTTCGATCAGTTCTGTCTTGTTCACAAGGAGCCCCTCGCAGAGAAAGTGTATGGACGGTGCGGGCTGATGACCAGGCCCCGGAGGCCTGGCGAAAAGCTCGACGCGGGAGTGGAAGCCGCACGGAAGGCAGCACACGCTGCCGTCAGGCATTAGAGCCAGCAGGTCGCACAGTGTCAACAAGCCGTGCGCCTCACGTCAGCGAGGGACGGATTCTAGTGGCATTTCCTCACGCTCGCCCTGCGCAGTCCGAGCAAACGCTGCGACGAAGGGTTACAAACGGTTCGCGACAGCCTGCTCGATGGCGCGACCCAGATCGGACGTGCCAGCCTTGCCCCCGATGTCGGGCGTACGCGGCGCGCCGCTACCGGGCTGCAGCACGCTTTCAACCGCATGAAGGATCGCGTCGTGCGCCTCGCGGTGCCCCAGGAAGTCCAGCATCATCGCGCCGCACCAGATCTGGCCGATGGGATTGGCGATGCCACGGCCTGCGATATCGGGTGCCGAGCCGTGCACCGGCTCGAACAGCGAGGGGTACGTACGGTCGGGATTGAGGTTGGCGCTGGGCGCGATGCCGATGGTGCCGGTACAGGCAGGCCCCAGGTCCGAGAGGATGTCGCCGAACAGGTTGCTGGCAACCACCACATCGAAGAAGTCAGGCCGCTGGACAAAGTGCGCTGTGAGGATGTCGATGTGGAACTTGTCGGTCGTCACCTGCGGATACCGCGCCGCCATTTCGGCCACGCGCTCGTCCCAGTAGGGCATGGTGATCGCGATGCCATTGGACTTGGTGGCGCTGGTGAGATGCTTCTTCGGACGCGACTGCGCGAGCTCATAGGCGAACTGCAGCACGCGATCCACGCCATGGCGCGACATCACCGTCTCCTGCATCACGATCTCGCGCGGTGTGCCCGCATACATGCGGCCGCCGATGCTCGAGTACTCGCCCTCCGTGTTCTCACGCACGATGTACATGTCGATCTCCCCCGGCTGGCGGGGCGAGCCGTCGCGCCGCACTACAGGCGCCACGATGCCGGGCATCAGTCGAGCCGGGCGCAGGTTGACGTACTGATCGAACTCGCGGCGGAACAGCAGCAACGAGCCCCAGAGCGACACATGGTCGGCGATCTTGTCGGGCCAGCCCACGGCACCGAAGTAGATCGCGTCATGGCCACCAATCTGGTCCTTCCAGTCGTCGGGGAGCATCTTGCCGTGGCGCTCGAAGTAGTCCCAGCTCGAGAAGTCGAAATGGTCGAACTGCAGCTCGATGCCGAATCGCCGCGCGGCCGCGTCCAGGACACGGATGCCCTCGGGCATGACTTCCTTGCCGATACCGTCGCCGGCGATGACCGCGATGCGGTGCCTGTTGCTCATGGATTGCTCCTGTGATTGCGTTGTTCGAAGAAGAATGCGCCGGGCGCCAGCCTGGGTGGCCACGCTCAGGGCGAGAGAAAGGCCATCGCCTCGGCGAGCAGCGCGTCGGGCGCCTCTTCGGCGATGTAGTGGCCGCAGTCGAGGGCGCGGCCGCTCACGTCCGCGGCGCGCTCACGCCACAGGGCAAGCACGTCGAAGTGCTTCGCCACGACGCCCTTGCCGCCCCACAGCACCCGCAAAGGCTGCGACAGCCGGCGGCCGGCGGCGATGTCGGCACGATCGTGCTCCAGGTCGATGCCCGCACTCGCGCGGTAGTCCGCACACATGGCATGCGCGCTGCCTGCGATGGCGGCGCAACGTTCGTACTCCGCCAGCGCGCGTGCATCGAATGCGGCCAGCCCCGCATGGCGCGAGCCCATCACGCTGCGCACGTAACGCGAGGGGTCGGACTCGATCAGGGCCTCCGGCAGCGGCGGCGGCTGGATGAGGAAAAACCAGTGCCAGTACGCAGTGGCGAAGCCTTGCGTGGTGTGCTCGTACATGGCGAGCGTGGGTGCGATATCGAGCAGCATCAGCCGCGTCACCGCATCGGGAAAATCCTGCGCCAGCCGATGCGCGACCCGTGCGCCGCGATCGTGCGCCAGGACCTGGAACCGGCCAAAGCCATATGCCTGCATCACCGCCAGTGCGTCGCGCGCCATGGCCCTCTTGGAATAAGCCTCACTGCCCTCGCCCGCAGGTGGCCGGCACGAGTCGCCATAGCCTCGTAGATCCATCAGGACCACCGTGAAGTGGCGTGCCAGCACGGGCGCAACACGGTGCCACATGGCGTGGCTCTGCGGGTGGCCGTGCAGCAGCAAAAGAGGTGGGCCGTCTCCAGCGCACAGCGTATGGAGCGCGCCGGCCTCGCCGACGATGGTGCGGGCTTTGAAAAGCGTCATGCGGCGATTCTGGCGCGACGCAGTGCAGCATTTCAAGAAATAATCTGGCAATCGATTATTTCCATACTGGCAATGAATCTGCACCGAGCCGACCTTGAACTCGTGCTGGCGATCCGCGACCAGGGCAGCCTGAGCGCGGCCGCTGGTGCGCTCGAGCTGGCGGCGCCCGCTGTCACCAAACGGCTGGCGGCGCTGGAAGCCCGGCTCGGCCACCGGCTGTTCCAACGCAGCACGCGGCGCGTCACCGTCACGCCCGAAGGCGAAGCGGTGTGCGCGCATGCGGCGCAGCTCATCGAGGGCTTCCGCGCGCTCGAAGCCGATCTGCAGGAGCGACAGGTCGAACCGGCCGGCCAGCTGCGCCTGGCCGCCACGCTGGGCTTCGGCAGGCGCTGGCTCGGACCCGCCCTTGCGCAGTTCCAGGCGCGGCATCCACGCATCGAGGTGCATCTGCATCTCACCGAGCAGTTGCCCGATCTGGCGGCGCAGGGGTTCGACGGTGCGGTGTGGCTCTGGGCCGCGCATGGCAACGGCAGCGCGCAATGGGTGTCGCGGCGGCTCGCGCGCAACCAGCGCGTGCTGGTGGCCGCACCCGCCTACCTGAAGGCACGCGGCGAACCACGCACGGTGGCCGCACTGGCGCAGCACGATTGCATCGTGGTGCGCGAGAACCAGCGCAGCAGCGGCCCGCCATCCGGCGTGTGGCATCTGCAGCACGAGCGCGACGGCTCGGCGACGCACGTGCGCGTGCAGGGTCCGCTGAGCGCCAATTCGGGCGAACTGGCACGCGATTGGTGTCTGGGCGGCCATGGCATCCTGCTGCGAAGCCTGTGGGACGTGGCGCCGCTGCTCGCCTCAGGCGAGCTGGTGCGCGTTCTGCCCGGCTGGGCCATGAATGATGCCGACGTCCACTGGCTCGCGCCGTGGCAGCCGCGCACACCGCGCCGCATCCGGTTGCTGGTGGATCATCTTGCCGAAAGCTTCCGGCAGGCGCCGTGGCTCCCAGCCCGCCCGGCTCGCCACAAGCGCTGAGAGGTCAGGCAACGGGTCGTGGTTGCCGCACGACCAGGCTGACGCCAAACGCCGTGAGAGCCGTGCCCGCGATGATCACCGCCGTGATGGGTTCGTCAAACAACAGCCAGGCCAGCAAGGCCGTGCATGGCGGCACCAGATAAAGCAGGCTCGTCACCGACGTGGCCGCGCCTTTCTGGATCAGCAGATAGAGCAACGAGCTCGCGCCCAGCGACAGCGCCAGCACCGACCATGCCATGGCGCCTGCGAGTTCGGCGTTCCAGCTCATCGCTTCGGATTCGAGCAGTGCCAGCGGCCATGTGACGATGAACGCGGCCGCCAGCTGCACCAGGCTGGCAGTGCGGACGTCACAGGGAGCGACGAAGCGTTTCTGGTAGAGCGTGCCGGCGGTAATGGACAGCAGCGCCAGCACGGCCAGCGACAGGTTGGCGCCATGCACCTCGCCCTGCCCCAGCTTCTGCCCCACGACCAGGGCCAGGCCGGCAAAGCCCAGCGCCAGCCCGCTCCATTGCCGCCGGGTGACGGCATCACCCCGCATCGACAGCCAGATCGCGGTGAGCACAGGCTGCAGTCCGACTAGCAGCGACGTGAGCCCGGCCCCCATGCCCAGCTTCACCGCTGCCCAGACGCCACCCAGGTAGCCCGCATGCATCAGAACGCCAGTCACTGCCAGATGCAGCCACTGCGAGCGCCCGACCGGCCACACCGCCCGGCTGGCCATCGCCCAAAGGGCAAAGCAGCCTACCGAGAGCGCGTAGCGCATGGCCAGGAATTTCAGCGGCGGGGAATGCGGCATGCCGTAGCGCGCCACCACGAAGCCCGTGCTCCAGATGAGCACGAAGACGATGGGCATGGCCAGCGCGAGGGTGTCGGCCCTGGCGGGCCCGGCCGCGCGCATACCGGTGCTCAGCGGGCCTTGGCCCGGATCTCGGGCAGAGCCTTCTGCAGGTAGTAGACCATCGACCAGATGGTGAGCACGGCCGACGCCCACAGCAACCAGGTGCCCCAGACTTGGGTGTCGATCAACCCGAACAGCGTGCCGTGGAAAAGCAGGAACGGGATCGCCACCATCTGCACCGTCGTCTTCAGCTTGCCGAGCATGTGCACGGCCACGCTGCGCGAGGCGCCGATCTGCGCCATCCACTCTCGCAGGGCCGAAATGGCGATCTCGCGGCCGATGATGATGAGGGCGGCAAAGACGTCGGCGCGGTTGAGGTGCACCAGCACCAGCAACGATGCGCAGACCAGGAACTTGTCGGCCACCGGATCGAGGAAGGCGCCGAAGGCCGAGGTCTGGTTGAGCCGCCGCGCCAGGAATCCGTCGAGCCAGTCGGTGGCGGCGAACACCACGAACATGACGGTGGCGATGAGGTTGCCCAGGGCGGAGTTGATGGGCAGGTAGAACACTCCGACGATGAGAGGAATCGCGACGATGCGCGTCCAGGTCATGATCGTGGGAATGGTGAAGAACATGGGCGCGATTGTGGCACGGCGCGAGGGCCCGGGCAGGGGCCCATCGCTCACCGTAGCGCGCGGTAGATTTCTTCGGCCAGCTCGCGCGAAATGCCTTCCACCGATGCCAGCTCGTCGATGCTCGCCGATGCCACGCCGCGCACGCCGCCGAAGCGGCCCAGCAGGCGGGCACGCTTGCGTGGCCCCACGCCAGGGATGTCCTCGAGCTTACTGCCGCCGGTGCGCACGCGCGCGCGTTGTGCGCGCATGCCGGTGATGGCGAAGCGGTGCGCCTCGTCGCGGATCTGCGCCACCAGCATCAGCGCGGCCGAGTCGCGGCCCAGGTACACCTTCTCGCGCCCGTCGGCGAACACCAGTTCTTCCAGGCCGACCTTGCGGCCTTCGCCCTTCTCCACGCCGACGATGAGAGAGAGGTCGAGCCCGAGCGATTCGAACACCTCGCGCGCCATGCTCACCTGACCGCGCCCACCATCGACGAGCACCAGGTCGGGCATGCGGGGCCCCTTGCGCACAACGGGTTCCTCGCCGGCGGAGCCCTCCACGGCGACATCCTCACCACCCACAGCCGCCTCGTCCTGCGGCGCGGGATCGACCCCGCGCATCGCCTCGGCCAGCTTGCCGTAACGGCGCGTCAGCACCTGGCGCATGGCGGCGTAATCGTCGCCCGGTGTAATGCCTTCGATCTTGTAGCGGCGGTACTCGCTGCTTTGCATCTTGTGGTCATGGAACACGACACACGACGCCTGCGTCGCCTCACCCGCCGTATGCGAAATGTCGAAGCACTCGATGCGCAGCTCGCCCAACTCATCGGCGGGCAGATCCAGCGCCTCAGCCAAGGCACGCGTGCGGGCCTGCTGCGATCCTTCCTCTGCCAGCAGGCGCGCCAGTTGCAGCGCTGCGTTGGTCTGTGCCATTTCCAGCCACACACGACGCTGCTCGCGCGGCTGGTGC
Source organism: Burkholderiales bacterium (assembly GCA_017307855.1). GTDB lineage: Bacteria > Pseudomonadota > Gammaproteobacteria > Burkholderiales > Burkholderiaceae_C > JAGOCV01. The sequence goes on from JAFKGD010000001.1 coordinate 512,846, forward strand.
ACGGCCCGCACGCGGCTGCCGGCCTGGGCCGAAAGCGCGTCGATCAAGGGCTTGTCCACCGGCTCGCTGGTGACGAGCCAGGGCGGCGCCGGCACATCGATGTAATGCTGCGCGATGAACGCCTCGAGCACCTGCGACTCGATGGACTGCAGGTCCGCCGCAGATGAGGAAGCTTCACCCTCGCCGTCGTCGCCCAGCTCGCTATCATAGAGCTGGCGCGCGTCTTCCACGTGCGAGGGGAAGTAGGCCCGGTCGCCCAGATGGCGGCCGCCGCGCACCATGGCGAGATTCACGCAAGCGCGACCGCCCTGCACCTTGACGGCGAGGATGTCCACGTCCTTGTCGCTGGTGGTTTCCACCGCCTGCTGATGCAACACGCGCGAGAGCGCCGTCATCTGGTTGCGCACCTCGGCGGCCTGCTCGAACTCGAGCCGCTCGGCATGCGCCGTCATGCGCGCCTCCAGCGAGGCCAGCAGCGACTGCGTCTCGCCCGCCAGCATGGCCTCGGCGCTGGCGACGTCGGCCGCGTAATCCTGCGGCGAGACGTGCCCCACGCACGGTCCTGAGCAGCGCTTGATCTGGTAGAGCAGGCAGGGCCGGGTGCGGTTCGCGAACACGGTGTCCTCGCACGTGCGCAGGCGGAACACCTTCTGCAGCAGCAGGATCGACTCCTTCACCGCCCAGGCGCTGGGATAGGGGCCGAAGTAGTGGTGACGCTTGTCGACCGCGCCCCGGTAATACGACACGCGAGGAAAGGCGGATGCCGGCAGGCCGTCCAGCGTGGTGGGCTGCATGCCCGGGCGGTCGTGCGCCATGGACAGGCGCAGGTACGGATAACTCTTGTCGTCGCGGAACAGGATGTTGTAGCGCGGCTTGAGAGTCTTGATGAGGTTGTTCTCCAGCAGCAGCGCCTCGGCCTCGCTGCGAACCACCGTCGTCTCCAGCCGCACGATCTTCCCGATCATGTGGCCGATGCGCGTGCCGCCGTGCGTCTTCTGGAAATAGCTCGAGACGCGCTTCTTCAGGTTGCGCGCCTTGCCGACGTATAGCACGCCGTCCTGGGCGTCGAAGTAGCGGTACACGCCGGGCAGCGGTGGCAATGCGGCCACCTGCGCCAGCAATTCGGGGGAATGCGCCGCTTCGGCGCCTGCAGAACTCATGGGCCGTATTGTGGACAATCGCGGCCATGGCCGCCGCGCGCTCCTGGGACATCTTCTGCAAGGTCATCGACAACCACGGCGATCTGGGCGTGTGCTGGCGCCTGTCGCGCGACCTCGCCACGCGCGGCCATCGCGTGCGGCTGTGGGTGGACCACCCCGAGGCGCTCGCCTGGATGGCACCGCAGGGTGCGCCCGGCGTCGAGGTCGTGCACTGGGGGGCCGACGCCCAGGCCGCCCGGCCGTCGCAGGTGGTCATCGAGGCCTTCGGCTGCGAGCCGCCGGAGGCATTCGTGCGCGCGATGGCCGACGCCGCGGCGGCCGGCGCCCCATCGGCCTGGATCAACCTCGAGTACCTGAGCGCCGAGTCCTGGGTGGAACGCTGCCACGCCCTGCCCTCTCCCGTGATGAGCGGACCTGGCGCCGGCCTCACGCGTCACTTCTTCTACCCGGGCTTCACCTCGCGCACCGGCGGCCTGCTGCGCGAGACCGACCTGCAGGCGCGGCAGGCTGCTTTCGACGCCTCCGCCTGGCTGCGTACGCACGGTATCGACGCCCGCCCCGGCGAACGCCGGGCCAGCCTGTTCTGCTACGAGCCGCCGGCGCTGCCCGAGCTGCTGCAGCAACTGGCGCATGACGACACCTGGCATCTGCTCGTCACGCCGGGACGGGCCGCCGAGGCGGTTCGAGCCGCCCTCGACGTGGCAAGCGCTGCGCCGCGCATCAGCTGGCTACCCGCGCTGCCGCAGCCGGCGTTCGACGAACTGCTCTGGGCCTGCGACCTCAACTTCGTGCGCGGCGAGGATTCGCTGGTGCGTGCGCTGTGGGCCGGCCAGGCCTTCGTCTGGCACATCTATCCGCAGCACGACGACGCGCACCACAGCAAGCTCGACGCGTTCCTCGACTGGATGGCCGCGCCGGCCTCGCTGCGCGATTTCATGCGGGCCTGGAACGGCATCGGCACACGACCCCTGCCACCGCCCGACCTCGTGGCCTGGCGAGACACCGCCCGGCAGGCGCGCGCACGCGCCCTCGCCCAGACCGATCTGACCCATCAGTTGATCGACTTCGCCGCCCAGCGGCTGCCAGCGGCCACCTGACACGTATCGTTTGCAAAGGTTTTCATGACCGCCACCACTCGTATCGACCGTTTCCGAGAGATCGCCCGCCAGATCGGCCATGACTTCGAAGGCCAGATCCTCGTGGGCGGCAACTACGCTCCTGCCGTCGTCCACGGCGGCCAGCTGCACATCAGCGGGCAGGTACCGCGGGTGGGCACGGCGCTGGTGGCCACCGGTCGCGCGGGTGCCACGCTCACGCTGGACCAGACGCAGGCCGCCGCGCGCGTATGCGCCATGCGCACGCTGGGCCTGGCGCTGCAGGCCCTGGGCAGCCTGGAGCGCGTCGCGCGCGTGCTCAAGATCAACGTCTACGTGCAATGTGCGCCCGATTTCACGCAGATCAGCGAGGTGGCCGATGCAGCCTCCGAAGTGCTGCACACCGTGCTGGGCGAGGCCGGCGTTCATGCGCGCACCTCGGTCGGCGTGTATCAGCTTCCCAAGGATGCCCCGGTCGAGATCGACCTCGTGGCAGCCCTCGACAACGGAGATTGAGGCCATGAGCTCCCTTCCGACACGCCGGTTGCTCGATGCACTGGGCACGCGCCTGCCGCTGATCCAGGCCCCGATGGCCGGCTCCCAGGGCAGCGCACTGGCGCTGGCCACGAGCCGCGCCGGCGCGCTGGGCTCGCTGCCGTGCGCCATGCTGTCCCCCGACCAGCTGCGCACCGAGCTGCAGGCGCTGGCCGATGCGGGCGGCGGCCTGCCCTTCAACGTGAACTTCTTCTGCCACGCACCGCCCTCGTCCGACGACGTGCGTGAATCCGCCTGGCGCGCTGCGCTGGCGCCGGCCTATGCCGCCTTCGGCATCGATGCCACGCAGATCGCTGCCGGCGCCGGACGGCAGCCGTTCAGCCATGCGCTGGCCGACGTCATCGAGCCCTTCCGCCCGCGCGTGGTGAGCTTTCATTTCGGCCTGCCTTCGGCGGAGCTGATGACGCGCGTGCGCTCCTGGGGCGCCGTGGTGCTCAGTTCGGCCACCACGGTCGAAGAGGCGCGCTGGCTCGAAGCGCATGGCGCCGATGCGGTGATCGCCCAGGGCCTGGAGGCCGGTGGCCACCGCGGCATGTTCCTGCACGACGATCTCACCACCCAGTTGGGCACGCTGGCGCTGGTGCGCCAGGCGGTACAGGTCGTGCACGTACCGGTCATCGCCGCCGGAGGTATCGGCGATGCGCAGGGCGTGGCGGCGGCGCTGGCGCTTGGCGCCGCTGGCGTGCAGGTCGGCACGGCCTTCCTGCGCTGCCCCGAAGCCACGACCAGCGCCATCCACCGGGCCGCGCTGGCCGGCCCCGATGCCCGCCACACGGCGCTGACCAATCTGTTCACGGGGCGTCCGGCGCGCGGCATCGTCAACCGCTTCATGCGCGAATGGGGACCGATCAACCCCGCGGCGCCGGCATTCCCGCTGGCCACCGCGGGCATGGCGCCGCTGCGGTCCGCCGCCGAGGCGCAGGGTAGCGGTGACTTCTCGCCCCTGTGGGCCGGACAGTACGCGGCGGCTGCCCGCGACGTGCCCGCCGCCGAGATCGTGCAGGCGCTGGCAGCAGGCTTGCCTGCCTGAACCGGCGGCAGGAGCGGCGTTGACTGCAGAGACGCGCCCGAAAAGGCGATAAAATACAAGGCTTTGCGGCGTTCCGGCAGGTCCGGCCGCATCTTCCTGCCGCCCTGCCGGGCCCGGCGCCAGCTCTTCAGACACAGGCATCGACCTGGAAGCGCCGGCCGGCTTCGCCAGGCGGCCCAACCTCCGAAAAGACGCCATGAAAATCGCTCAAGAAATCCGCGCCGGCAACGTCATCATGCACGGCAAGGACCCGATGGTCGTGCTCAAGACCGAATACAGCCGCGGCGGCCGCAACAGCGCCACCGTGCGCATGAAGCTCAAGGCCCTGCTCAACAACATGGGCACCGAAGTCGTCTTCAAGGCCGATGACAAGATGGACCAGATCGTGCTGGACAAGAAGGACTGCACGTACTCCTACTTCGCCGATCCGATGTATGTGTTCATGGACACCGAGTACAACCAGTACGAGGTCGAGGCCGAGAACATGGGCGACGCCCTGCACTACCTGGAAGACGGCATGACCGTCGAAGTGGTGTTCTACGACGGCAAGGCCATTTCGGTCGAACTGCCCACCAGCGTCGAGCGCGAAGTCACCTGGACGGAACCCGCCGTCAAGGGCGACACCTCGGGCAAGGTGCTCAAGCCCGCCAAGATCGCCACCGGCTTCGAAGTGCCCGTGCCGCTGTTCGTCGATCAGGGCGACCGCATCGAAATCGACACGCGCACCGGCGAATACCGCAAGCGCGTCTGAGCGGTGACGCACGTCACCGGCTCCCCGTACGAAGAAGGCTCCTGACGGGGCCTTTTTTCTTCCCGCCCGCTTCTTCTTCATGGATCTCCTGCAGCGCATCGCCAGCATCATCGTGCCCGTGTTCTTCGTGGCCGCGGTGGGCTGGGCGTACGGCAGGCGAACGCGCGTGGACATGTCCACGCTCAACCGCATCGCGGTCGATGTGCTGTCGCCCTTCCTGATCTACCACGCGCTGGCCGCACGGGATTTCAGGCTGGCCGACCACCTGCCGCTCGTGATGGCGGCGGTCGTCGTCATCCTGCTCACGGGCGCGCTGGCGTGGCTGCTGGCGCGGGCCACCGGAACCCAGCCTCGCACCCTCGTGCCGGTCGTGATGTTCGGCAACTGCGGCAACATGGGACTGCCGCTGGCCCTTCTGGCTTTCGGCCCCGCCGGCTTCGGCGCCGCCGTGGCGCTGTTCTCGGTGAGCAACCTGCTTCACTCCGCGCTGGGCATGCGCATCACCAGTACCGATGCGCGCACGCGCGAGCTGCTGGTCAGTCCGCTCATGCTCTCGAGCGGCCTGGGCTTCGCCAGCGCCATCACCGGCGTGCGTCCGCCCGAGCTGGTGATGGACGGCATGAACCTGCTGGGGACCGCTTCGGTGCCGATCATGCTGTTCACCCTCGGCGCCCGCCTGAACAGCCTGCGGGCAGAGACCATCGGCTCCGGCCTGCTGGGCGCCCTGGCCCGACCGCTGCTGGGCATGGGCGTGGCGCTGATGTTGTCCTGGCTGCTGGGCTTCGAAGGCGACCAGCGGGCGCAACTGATCCTCTTCGGCGCCCTGCCGCCGGCGGTGCTGCAGTTCATGCTGGCCGAGCGCTACCGGCAGGAACCCGAGCGGGTGGCTGCGATGGTACTGCTGGGCACGCTGCTGTCCGTCTTCTTCATACCGCTGGCGCTGGCCATCGGGCTCTAGATCGAAATCATGGAAAACACGCACAACCTCTCCGAACAGCGACTGGCCGACGCGTGGGCCGAACTGCAGGCCCACTCGAACGAAGGCTTCGCCCTCCAGCCCGACGCCTACCGGCTGGCCTTTGCCGACCCCGAGTTCCTGCTGCGCCGCGAGACGCGAGGCATCCGCTTCCAGCTCGAACTGCTCAAGCCCGATCTCGACCAGCAGGCCCAGGGCGTGCATCACACCGTCGTGGTGTATGGCAGCGCGCGCTTCCCGTCGCCCGAAACCGCCGCAGTCCAGCTGGCCGCTGCCGAGGCCAGCGGGGACGAGGCCGCGCTGGCGCTGGCCCACCGGCAGACCCGCAACGCGCACTACTACGAGCAGGCCCGCCTGTTTGGCCGCCTGGTCGCCACGCACAGCCGGGGCAAGGGCGCCGACGACTGCCTGCACGTGTGCACGGGCGGTGGCCCCGGCATCATGGAAGCAGCCAACCGCGGCGCGCACGAGATGGGTGCCCCCACCGTCGGCCTGAACATCGCGCTGCCGCACGAGCAGAGCGCCAACCCCTACGTCACGCCGTCGCTGAGTTTCAAGTTTCACTATTTCGCGCTGCGCAAGATGCATTTCATGATGCGCGCGAAGGCCCTGGTCACCTTTCCCGGCGGCTTCGGCACACTCGACGAATTGTTCGAGGTGGTGACGCTGGTGCAGACGCGCAAGGCCAAGCCCGTGCCCATCATCCTGTTCGGCAGCGATTACTGGAACCGCCTGCTCAACCTGGAAGTGCTGCTGGAAGAGGGAACGATTTCGCCCGAAGACCTCAAGCTCTTCAGCATCGTCGACACGCCCGAAGCGGCGTGGGAGGCGATTCGGGCGTTCTACTCGCTCTGACGCCCCGGGGCGTGGGCTTCGCCGGGCAACACGGCCGCGCGCAGCTGCCAGGCCGGGCGCGTACCCAACCCCACCACGGCGCCCACGAGCCAGAACACGCCAGCCACCCCCGTCACGGTGCCCAGCGCACCGAACAGCATCGGCATGCTGACGCTGGAGGCGTTGATGGTCATGAGCCGCAGGCCCAGCGCTTCGCCATGGCGCGCCTCGGGCGTGATCTGGTGCAGCATGCTCATCACCATGGGCTGCACAGAGCCGAGCGCGAAGCCCAGCGCCACCGAGCACGCCATCATCGCGCCCGCCGACGACAGCAGCGGATAAAGCGCGAACAGCAGTGCCGTGCATGCCATGGCGCCTGTGATCACCGCCCACTCGCGCAGGCGGTCGGCCACCAGCGGCAACACCAGCCGCACCGCCGCCGCGGCGATGGCAAAAGCTCCGAGGATGGTGCCGATCAGCGAGGCAGACAGACCGCGCTCATGCCCCAGTATCGGAACGACGAAGGTGTGCACGTCCCAGCATGAAGACAGGAACCAGTTGACCATCAAGAGGCGGCGGAACATCGGCTCGCGCAGCAGATCCCAGGCGCGTGGCTTCGCCGCAGCGGGATCGCGTGCAGGTGGCGGCAGTTCCTTCACGCCGTGCACGCACCACCAGGCCAGCAGCGGCAGCACCGCCATCAGCAGGAAAGCCAGGCGATAGCCACGCGTATCGCCAGCCACCAGCCCCGCATGATCGATCATCAGTCCGGCGGCAAAAGGCCCGATGAAGTTGGAGATGGCGGGCCCCAGCGCCAGCCAGCTGAACACCCGCCGCAGTGCCTGGGTGGAATGCACGGCGCGGCCCACATGGCGCTGCAGCGCGATCACGGCCGATCCGGCCGCCGCGCCGGAGGTCAGCGCCGACAGGCACAGCACCGGATAGATAGGCCAGATCGCCGCCGCCAGAGCGCCGAGTGCGGCGACGGTGACCGACAGCCGCACCGGCAGGCGAACGCCGTGTCGATCCGCGAAGCGGCCGGCCGGCAGCGCCAGGAACACCTGCATCAGGGCGAACAGCGCCAGCAGAATACCCACCGCTATGGCGCTGTACCCTTCGCGCAGCGCCAGCAACGGTGCGGCCAGGCGCACCCCGGTCATGCACGCATGGATGCAGATCTGCGAGGCGATCAGCCGGGCCAGTTCGGCGTTCATGCGCGGCTCCGTCGGAACACCGCCGATGGCTCACCGATCATTCGTCGGCCTCCCGCACGGGCGGCAGCAGGCGCGCGCTCTCCGCCTCGGGCAGCGCCTCGACGCCGCGCAGCGCACGGTTCATCACGTTGGTGCGCGTCTGCGCCTTGTCGAGCGTGTTGAGCACGGTCTGCGTGTGTTCGCGCACCTTGGAGAGCACTTCGCCGAACTTGCCGAATTCGGTCTTGACCGCGCCCAGGACCTGCCACACCTCGCTGGAACGTTTCTCCAGCGCCAGCGTGCGAAATCCCATCTGCAGCGAATTGAGCATGGCCAGCAGTGTGGTCGGGCCGGCGATGCTGATGCGGTGGTCGCGCTGCAGCGCTTCCACCAGGCCCGGGCGCCGCAGCACCTCGGCGTACAGGCCTTCGGTAGGCAGGAACAGCATGCCGAAGTCGGTGGTGTGGGGCGGCTCGATGTACTTCTCGGCCATGGCGCGCGCCTCCAGGCGGATCCGGCTCTCCAGCGCCCGGCCGGCGATGTCGGCCGCAGCAGCGTCCGCGCGCTGTTGGGCGTCGAGCAGGCGCTCGTAGTCTTCGTTGGGAAATTTCGCGTCGATGGGAAGCCACACCGGCGATCCGTCGTCGCTGCGCCCCGGCAGGCGGATGGCGAAATCGACCACGTTGCGCGAGCCCGGCCGCGTGGCCACCTGCGCAGCGTACTGCTCGGGCGAGAGCACCTGCTCCAGCAGCGAGGCCAGTTGCGCCTCGCCGAAGATGCCGCGCGTCTTCACGTTGGTCAGCAGGTGCTTGAGGTCACCCACGCCCTGGGCCAGCGTCTGCATCTCGCCCAGCCCCTTGTGCACCTGCTCGAGCCGCTCGGCCACCTGACGGAAGCTCTCGCCCAGCCGCGCCTCGAGCGTGGACTGCAGCTTCTCGTCCACCGTCTTGCGCATCTCCTCGAGCTTGGCGGCATTGTTCTGCTGCAGCAGCGCGAGTTGCGCCTCGAGCGTGGCGCGCACCTCGCCGATGCGCCGTGCGTTGGCCTCCGACAGCGCATGCAACTGCTGCGTGAGCGTATCGCCCAGCGACTTCTGCAGCACGGCCAGTTGCTGGGCGAAGGCGTCGATCTGCGCGTTCTGTGTCCTCGTGGCCTCGGCACCCTGTTGCACCAGCGCCTGCTGGAAGGTGACGAGGCTTTGCGCGAGCTCCTGCCGCGTCGCGCGCGCGCTGTCGGCGATCTCGCGTCGCATTTCGCGCTCGATGCGGTCGTGGCCCGCCACGAGCTGGGCGGCCAGCGGCTCGGTGCCACTGCTCCCGGCCACGGGCCTGCGCAGCGCCAGCCACAGCAGGAGCACCAGGTTGACGGCGCCCAGCGCCAGCAGCGACCAGATCAGCAGCGGCTCCTGCAGCGCATCCATCAGGCGGCCAGGACCTCGGGATTGATCGGCGTGAGTGGCTTGCCGTGCACCAGGTAGCCGATCAGGTTGTCGGCCGCCAGCGTGGCCATGGCCAGGCGGGTAGGAATGGTCGCACTGGCAATGTGCGGCGTCAGCACCACATTCGAGAGGGCCAGCAGGTCGGCATGCACCTTGGGCTCGCCCTCGAACACGTCGAGGCCCGCGGCCGAGATCTGGCGCGCGGCCAGCGCCCTGGCCAGCGCCGCATCGTCCACGATGCCGCCCCGCGCGATATTGACCAGCGTGGCGGTGGGCTTCATGAGCTTGAGCTCGGCCTCGCCGATGGTGTGGCGGTTCTCGGGCGTGAAAGGCAGCACCAGCACGACGTGGTCAGCCGTGCGCAACAGTTCTTCCTTGGCCACGTAGGTGGCCTTGCATTCGGCCTCGAGAGCGGGCGACAGGCGCGAACGGTTGTGATAGATCACCTTCATGCCGAAACCATGCGCGCCGCGCCGGGCGATGCCCTGGCCGATCCGGCCCATGCCGATGATGCCCATCGTGGAGCCGTGGATGTCGCTTCCCGCGAACATGTCGTAGCTCCAGCTGTTCCACTTGCCGGCGCGCAGGTAATGCTCGCTCTCGGTGAGGCGGCGCGCGGTGGCCATCAGCAGCGCGAAACCGAAGTCGGCCGTCGTCTCGGTGAGCACGTCAGGCGCGTTGGTGGCGAGCACGCCGCGAGCCGTCATGGCCGCGACGTCGAAGTTGTTGTAGCCCACCGCCATGTTGGCGCAGATCTTCAGGTCGGGGCATGCGGCCAGCACGTCGGCGTTGATCTGCTCGCTGCCGGTGGTGAAGACGCCCGCCTTGCCCTGCAGGCGCGTGATCAGCTCGTCGCGGGTGAACGGCGTGGCGCCCGGATTGGCCTCGACGTCGAAATGCTGAGACAGGCGCTCGATGGTTTCGGGAAACACTTCGCGGGCGACGAGGATGCGGGGCTTGGTCATGGATAGGTCTTCCTTCAGCGGAACCAGATGAAAGTCATGGCAGCGAACAACGGCAGCAGGATGGCGCACGACCACGCCACATAGCCGAAGAAGCTCGGCATGCGCACGCCCCGGTCTTCGGCGATGGCCTTGACCATGAGGTTGGGCGCGTTGCCGATGTAGGTGTTGGCGCCCATGAACACGGCGCCGGCCGAGATGGCGGCCAGTGTGGGCGCCAGGGTGGTCATGAGCACCTGCGCATCGCCGCCTGCGGTGTTGAAGAACACCAGGTAGGTGGGCGCATTGTCGAGGAACGAGCTCAAGGCGCCGGTGGCCCAGAAATACATCGCCGGATCGGGCGATCCGTCGGGCCGCGTGACCGCCGACACGATGGCGCCGAAGGGCCCCGCCTCGCCCGCGCGCAGCATTGCGATGACCGGAATGATGGTCAGGAAGATGCCCGCGAACAGCTTCGCGACCTCGGCCATCGGTGCCCAGCCGAACTGGTTGGCCTCATGCACCGCGCGCGGCGTGCACCACAACGACAATGCGGTCACCGCCAGCAGGCCCGCATCGCGCACCAGGCCCGGCAGGCTCACCGGCGTGCCGGCCATGTCGAGCACCACGGGCGACTTCCAGAAGCCGGACAGCAGCACCAGGCCCACAACGGCCCCCAGTAGCGCGAAGTTGCGGCCGCCGTCGATGCCCAGCCGCGGGGTGTCGGGCGTGGGATCGGGCAGTGGCCGGCCATCGTCCTGCTCGCGCCGCAGCATCCAGCGGTCGAGCGCATAGAACAGCGCCAACAGCACGCCGATGAGAAAGGCCGTGGGTGCCAGGATGTGCTGCAATGTCCAGAAGAAGCTCACGCCCTTGAGGAAGCCGAGGAACAGCGGCGGATCGCCCAGTGGCGTCAGCGCGCCGCCGGCATTGGAGACGATGAAGATGAAGAAAATCACCACATGCGCATTGCTGCGGCGGTTGTCGTTGGCGCGGATCAGCGGGCGGATCAGCAGCATCGACGCGCCGGTGGTGCCCATGAAGCTCGCCAGTACCGCGCCCAGCGCGAGGATGCCGGTGTTCAGGCCCGCGCTGCCATGCAGGTTGCCGCGGATATGAATACCGCCGGCCACCGTATACAGCGCCAGCAGCAGGATGACGAACGGTAAATATTCGGCCAGCAGCGCGTGTACCACGTTCGCACCGGCCGCGGCAGCGCCGAACTGCCAGGCGAACGGCAGCAGGAAGGCCAGCGCCCAGGCCGCCGTCACCTTGCCGAAGTGGTGGTGCCAGAAGGCCGGCGCCAGCAACGGCACCAGCGCGATCGACAGCAGCAGGCCGGCGAACGGCACACCCCAGCCCAGAGCGAGTGCGCTGCCGTCGATCTCGGCCGCACGCGCCAGGCCGGGCAACGCCAGCATGAGCGACAGGCCAGCGATACGCAGCGCGGGCGGCAGGATCAGGCGCCAGTCTTTCATGCGGGCTGCGGAATTTCGAATACCTGCCGCAGGTAAGCCAGGTAGCGCTCGTCGTCGCACATGTTCTTGGACGGTGTGTCCGACAGCTTGGCGACGGGCTGACCGTTGCATCGGACCATCTTGATGACGATCTGCAAAGGTTCGTAGCCCAGGTCGTTGGTGAGGTTGGTGCCGATGCCGAACGCCAGCTGGCAACGGCCGCGGAACTGGCGGTAGAGCTCGATGGTGCGCGGGATGGTGAGGCCGTCGCTGAAGATCAGCGTCTTGGTGCGCGGATCGACACGATTGCTCGCGTAGTGCGCGATCATGCGTTCGCCCCAGCTGAACGGGTCGCCACTGTCATGGCGTGCGCCGTCGAACAGCTTGCAGAAGAACATGTCGAAGTCGCGCAGGAAGGCGTTCATGCCATACACGTCGGACAGCGCGATGCCCAGATCCCCCCGGTATTCCTTGGCCCACGATTCGAAGCCGAACACCTGGCTGTCGCGCAGCCGCGGGCCCAGCGCCTGACAGGCCTGCAGATATTCGTGCGCCATCGTGCCCAGAGGCGTGTAGCCCAGCTCCATCGCGTACAGCACGTTGCTGGTGCCGGCGAACTGTCCGCCAGGCCCGGTGCCCAGACGCTGGCCGAGCTCGCCCAGCACCTCGCGGTGCCACTCGCGCGAGAAGCGCCGCCGCGTGCCGTAATCGGCGATCTTCAGGTCGCGCAGGCCCTCCCCCTGCAACTGGGCGATCTTGTTCTTCAGGCGGGCGCGGCCTTCGGCCAGCTCAGGCGCCGGGTGACTGTTGCGGAAGTAAACCTCGTTGACGATGGCCAGCACCGGAATCTCGAACAGGATGGTGTGCAGCCAGGGCCCGCGGATGGCGATGTCGATCTCGCCCGAGTCCAGCGGGGTGACGGTGATGTACTTCTCGTTGAGGCGGAACAGCCCGAGGAAATCGATGAAGTCGCTTTTGATGAAGCGCATCGATCGCAGGTAATCGAGTTCGGGCTCGGTGAAACCCAGCTGGCACAACCCGCGGATCTCTTCACGGATTTCTTCGGCAAGCGGCGCCAGCTGCACCCCGGGGTTGCGACAGCGGAACTTGTATTCGACCTGCGCCCCCGGAAACTGGTGGAGCACCACCTGCATCATCGTGAACTTGTACAGGTCGGTGTCGAGAAGGCTCTGGATGATCATGTCGAAGGCCGCGGTGCGCGTCGGCCGGCTCGGTGCCGCGACGCGCCAGTGTTGTGCTGCTGTCTGTGCTCGATGTGGCGCGGTGCCGGTGGCGCCGCGTTGTCCCGCGCCAAAGTGTAGGCCATCGCGCAGCGCCGCGCCCGATGTAGGCAGGCACCGACATCCCCTGCCCCGGGCTTCCTACCTGTGTATCGAGGCCGCGCTCCTACAGTGCATTCAGGCCCGCAGTACGTGTGCGGACTCCAACGAACCCAAGGAGATGCAATGAACAAGGATCAAGTCGAAGGCAACTGGAAGCAGTTCAAGGGCAAGGTCAAGGAGCAATGGGGCAAGCTGACCGATGACGACCTGGACGTCATCAACGGCCGCCGTGAACAGCTGCTTGGTCGCATCCAGGAGCGCCACGGCCTGAGCCAGGAGCAGGCCGAAACGCAGGTGACCGACTGGCACCGCAAGAACCCTGACTTCTTCTTCGAGCGTTCGCAGTAAGCCAGCCGGAAGCCCTCGCCCACACCCACCAGGAGAACACACCATGAAAAAAACCCTCCCCCTGCTTGTCGCTGCCTCGTTCGCCTTTGCCTTCGCCGGCAGCGCTTCCGCAATGACCAAGGAAGAGCACAAGGCGCAGAAGGACAGCATCGCCGCCAACTACAAGGCCGCCAAGGAACGCTGCGCCGCCATGGACGGCAATGCCAAGGACATCTGCAATGCCGAGGCCCGGGGCCAGGAAAAGGTCGCCAAGGCCGAACTGGAAGCCCAGTTCAAGCCCAGCCCCAAGGCCACCGCCAAAGTGGCCGAGGTGAAGGCCGACGCCGCCTACGACGTGGCCAAGGAAAAGTGCGACGACCTGGCTGGCAATGCCAAGGACGCCTGCCAGAAGGAAGCCAAGGCCGCCCAGGCCAGCGCCAAGGCCGGGACGCGCGGCTGACGCGCACGGGTGCCTCGGCACTCGCCCTCGGGCCGGTTTCCGCAAGGGGCCGGCCCTTCCCCTTTTCAGGCCTGCTGCATCACGGGCAAGGCTCGTCCACCCAGCAGGCGAACTCATCGACGGCGGCACGCGGCGTCTCGAATCGATTGACCGGATCGGCCTCGTCGGCCCATCCCAGCGCCATACCGCACACCAGCATCTCCTGCCCGCCCGCGCCCACCAGCGGCAGGACGATCCGCGCGTAGCCGTTCCAGGCTGCCTGCGCACACGTGTGCAGACCTCTCGCCCGAGCCGCCACCATGAGGCTTTGCAGGAACATTCCGTAGTCGATGAGGCTGCCCGCGGACAACGAGCGGTCGACGGTGAAGAACAGCCCCACAGGCGCATCGAACAGACGGAAGTTCCGCTGATGCTGGGCATGCATGCGTTCCTTCTCTCCGCGCGCGATACCCAGCAGGCCATACAGGCCCCAGCCCGTCTGACGGCGACGCTCGATGAACGGCGAGCGCCATTCGCGCGGGTAGTAGTCGTACTCCTCGGCGTAGTGCGCGGCAAGCGAAGGGTCGTCGCGGATGGCGTCATGCGCGGCGCACACCTGGCGCACCAGCGCATCACGCTTGTCGCCTTGCAGCACGTAGACACGCCAAGGCTGGATGTTGCTGCCCGAAGGCGCGCGGCTGGCAACGCGAAGGATGTGTTCGAGCATGTCGCGCGGCACGGGGCGTGGCAGGAAGGCGCGGGCCGAAAAGCGGCTCTCGATGGCGCAATCGACGCTGGCGGCATCGGCCACCACCGCGCTCACCTGCGGCCCGGGCGGTCCGCTCATGTCAGGCCCTGCAGGACGGAATGCAGGGCCGGCGGCAGCGGCACCGGCCGCCGCGTGGCGCGGTCCACGTACACGTGCACGAAGTGGCCGCGGGCTGCCGACATCGCTTCGTCCTGCGCGAAGAGCCCAATCTCGTAGCGCACGCTTGACGACCCGATGTGCGCGACGCGCACGCCCGCATCGACTTGCTGGGGAAAGGCCAGCGGTGCAAAGTAATGGCATTGCGTTTCCACCACCAGGCCGATCACCGCTCCATGGTGAATATCGAGCGCGCCGCGATCGACGAGTAGCCCGTTGACCGCCGTGTCGAACCAGCTGTAGTAGACAACGTTGTTGACGTGTCCGTAGATGTCGTTGTCCATCCAGCGGGTGGCGATGGGCCGGAAGGCGCGGAAACCCTCGCGTCCGACGGGCCGGGGCCGCGGAACCGCCAGGCTGGCGGCCGTTGCAGGGTCATTGGGCATGGGGATGGCACGCATCGCGGCGATTCTGCCAGTGGCCGCCCCGAGGCCCCCGGCACGTCACTTCTAGGCGATCGCGCCTAATCTTGCTGCAGCGCAACAAAAACGCTTGCAATGCCCCTCCCCATCCCTATACTTCCAATCATGCTGCACCGCAACATTCGCGTGCAGCCCCCTCAACTCAAAGGAGCTCTCGACATGACCGTCACCGCTGAACAGATCGTGGAATCGCACAAGGCCAACATGGAAACGCTGTTCGGCCTGACCGCCAAGGCCTTCGAAGGCGTCGAAAAGCTCATCGAGCTGAACATCACCGCTTCCAAGGCTGCGCTGGCTGACGCCTCGGCCGTCTCCAAGGCCACGCTGAGCGTCAAGGACGCGCAGGAGCTGCTGGCCCTGCAGGCGAGCCTGTTCCAGCCGCTGGCCGAGAAGACCGCCGCCTACAACCGCCACCTGTACGACATCACGTCGAGCACCGGCGCCGAATTCGGCAAGGCCTTCGAAGCCAAGATCGCCGAAGGCCAGAAAACCTTCGTGAACCTGGTGGACAGCGCTGCCAAGAACGCACCCGCCGGCTCGGAAACCGCCGTGGGCGCGCTCAAGAGCATGGTCGCCGCCGGCAACAACGCGTTCGACTCGGTGCAGAAGGCCCTCAAGCAGGCCAGCGATCTGGCCGAGTCCAATTTCAACGCGATGTCCTCGCAAGCCGTGAACGCCACCAAGACGGCTACCCGCGCCAAGCGCTGAGACGGCGCCATTGCTTTCGGCTGACGGCGCTGCCGCCAGCCACCCTTGTCTCCTCGGGTCTTTTCGAGCTGCTGCGCGGTTCAGGGATCCGTTCAAGGCCTCACCGGATCGGTGAGGCCTTTTTTTCGTCCATCGACCGCGCGGGGCTACACTGAGTGACGTTTACGTCAACGTCAACTCATCAACCATTTCAGCGGAGATTCCCATGGACATCGAGGGCAAGGCATTCATCGTCACCGGCGGCGCATCCGGGCTGGGCGAAGGCACGGCGCGCATGCTGGCCGCAGCGGGCGGCAAGGTGGTGATCGCCGACATGCAGGCCGACAAGGGCGAGGTTGTGGCGCGCGACATGGGCGGCGTGTTCGTGCGCTGCGATGTCACCAGCGAGGCCGACGGGCAGGCCGCCGTCGACGCGGCGCAGAAGCTCGGCAAGCTCGCCGGCCTGGTCAACTGCGCCGGCATCGCACCCGCCGAAAAAACCGTCGGCAAGAACGGCGCGCATTCGCTGGCACTGTTCAGCAAGACAGTCACCGTCAACCTGATCGGCAGCTTCAACATGATCCGCCTGGCCGCGGCCGCCATGAGCGCCAACGAGCCCGAACCCACGGGCGAGCGCGGCGTGCTGATCTCCACCGCCTCGGTCGCGGCCTACGACGGCCAGATCGGCCAGGCGGCCTACAGTGCCTCCAAGGGCGGCGTGGTGGGCATGACGCTGCCGATCGCGCGCGACCTGGCCCGCAACGGCATCCGCAACATGACGATCGCCCCCGGCATCTTCGGCACGCCCATGCTGTTCGGCATGCCCCAGGAAGTGCAGGACGCACTGGCGGCGGGCGTGCCCTTCCCGTCGCGGCTGGGCACGCCCGAGGACTACGCCAAGCTCGTGCGGCACATCCTCGAGAACGACATGCTCAACGGCGAAGTGATCCGCCTGGACGGTGCGATCCGCCTGCCGCCACGCTGACTTCGCCCCATTCCGCGTGCGCGGCGCGGGATGCATTTCCTTTCATTTGATCCGCTCCAGCGCAGGCATGGCCGCAAAGTGGACAGCTACGATCGCCGCTACCCCTACGCGAGGAGACACGGCATGATGATCGATCGCAGCACAATCCCGACCGGGCTCCTCTGGACCGCGCTGGCGTCGGCGCTCCTGGCGGCGGGCTGCGCCTCCCGTGCGGACCTGGGCTACGTGCCACCGACCGCGCCCCTGCAGCCCGAGGGCTCGTCAGGCTACGTCGAGAAACCCGGCTGGGCTGCGCGCAAGTTCGCCGTCGCCGCCGCCAATCCGCTGGCCACCGACGCCGGCTTCCAGGTTCTCAGGGCCGGCGGCTCGGCCGTCGATGCGGCGATCGCCGTGCAGATGGTGCTCACACTGGTGGAGCCTCAATCCAGCGGAATCGGCGGCGGCGCTTTCCTGCTGCACTCTGGCGCCGGCAAGGTCGAGGCCTATGACGGCCGCGAGACAGCGCCCGCCGCCGCCACCGACCAGCTGTTCCTGCTACCCGACGGCAAGCCGATGGCGTTCCACGACGCCGTGGTCGGCGGCCGCTCGGTCGGCACGCCCGGCACGGTACGCATGCTTGAAGCCGCGCACCGCGAGCATGGCCGCCTGCCCTGGGCCGCGCTGTTCCAGCCTGCCATCCGGCTGGCCGAAGACGGTTTTCGCGTGAGCCCGCGGCTGCACACCCTGCTCGCCGCAGAACAACACCTGAAGAAGGACCCGGTCGCCGCCGCCTACTTCTATACGCCCGACGGTGCCCCGCTGGCCGTGGGGACGGTGCTGCGCAACCCCGGCCTGGCCGCCGTGCTGCGCGACATCGCCGCGCGCGGCTCCAGCGCACTGCACGACGGGCCGGTGGCGCAGGCCATCGTCGCCAAGGTGCGCAGCCACCCCACCAACCCCGGCACGCTGGCGCTGTCGGACCTGGCCGGCTACCAGCCGAAGAAGCGCGCGCCGCTGTGCCACGACCTCGCCGCCGCGGGCCGCGCCTACAGCATCTGCGGGATGCCGCCACCGAGCTCGGGCGCCATCGCCATCGGCCAGATCCTCGGCATCCTGGCGCGCACGCCGGGGGCGCAGTTGCCACCCGGCGAAGGCATGCCGGGCTTTTGGGGGCCGGCGCCCTCGGCCGACTGGCTGCACTACTACACCGAGGCGTCGCGCCTGGCTTTTGCCGACCGCGCGCAGTACCTGGCCGACCCCGACTTCGTCGCCCCTCCCGGCGGCAACTGGATGAGCTTGCTCGCGCCAGCCTACCTCGACCAGCGCGCGCGCCTGATCGGCGGCCAGAGCATGAAGACCGCGCAGCCCGGCAACCCAGGGGCCATGCGAACGAGCTACGCGCCCATGGCGGAGCAGCCCGAATACGGCACCTCGCATATCAGCATCGTCGATGCGCAAGGCAATGCAGTGGCCATGACCACCACCATCGAAGACCAGTTCGGATCGCGGCAGATGGTGCAGTTGCCGGGCTTGGCCGGTGGCTTCCTGCTCAACAACGAGCTCACCGATTTCAGCTTCGCGCCCACCGACGCGCAGGGCCGGCCGGTCGCCAACCGCGTCGAGCCGGGCAAGCGCCCACGCTCATCGATGTCGCCCACGCTGGTGTTCGACAAGGCCACGGGCGAGCTTGTGATGAGCGGCGGCAGTCCTGGCGGCGCGCTCATCATCCATTTCACGGCCAAGACGCTGCACGGCGTACTCAGCTGGGGCCTGCTACCCCAGCAGGCCATCAGCCTGCCCAACTTCGCGTCACTGGGCGGGCCGACCGTGCTGGAGGAAAAGCGCTTCCCCGCGACCACGGTGGAAGCGCTGCGCGCACGCGGCCACGAGGTGCGCGAACAGGCCATGACCAGCGGCCTGCAAGCCATCAGCCGCGCCAACGTGCACGGCGAGCTCATGCTGCTGGGTGGCGCCGACCCGCGCCGCGAAGGCATCGTGATGGGCGAGTGAACGACCTGGCCGGGGCGTCCCCACGAACATGTCGATGTCAACGAGGTTTGAAATGAAGAAACAACGAACGATCCCCGCCCTGCTGCTCCCCCTGCTGTCGGCCGCCGCCCTTGGGCTGGCGTGGTCGGTCCCCGCTGCCGCGCAGAACAAGACCTTCACCTGCGGGCGCGACTTCGCGCAACTGGGTGACTCCAGGACCACGGTCGAGATGAAATGCGGACGCCCGGCCGCCACCGGCAGTATCTGCAAGCAGATCGAATATCCGGCCCATGTGAACGGCAACGTCACGGGCCAGCCGATGCCCGGACACGACGCCAACAACCGCGTCGTGATCCGTGTTCCCGCGTGCGAGAACCTGGAGGAATGGGTCTACAAGCCCGGCGCCGGCCAATTCGTCACCACGCTGCGGTTCCGCGAAGGCACACTGCACGAGATCAGCTACGGCCCGCGCATGTAGCCAGCGCCGCGATCGGTCAGCCGATCGCGCTGTACTCGCCGTAGCCGTCCGGCCAGGGCGTCAGCACCTCGAAGCCCGTATGGCATGGCCGAAGCAGCCGTCCTTGCTCGCGTCCACGTCGACGATATCGCCAATGCGCAGCACCTTCTCGGAAGGAGTGCCGTCGCAGCCACGTGGTTCAGCGAGGGTTTCTAGAACCCGCGAATGGAACCGGTGCGCACCCGGGCCCTGCGCCGCCGGATCCACAACACGATGCCGGTCAGGCTCAGCACCGCCACGCCAAGCCCCAACAGCGACACCGCGACGCGCCCTGCGGTTCCCGCGATGCGACCGGAATGCAGCGGGAACTGCGCCTGCATGAACACGTCCCCCGCGCTGCCGGTGCCTGGAACATCCTCGTCCACCACATCGCCCGACCCCGCATCCAGATAGATCCAAAGATGACCGAGTCCACCCTGGCCACGCGCGTCGTTGCCTGGCGGAAAGAACGCGATGCCGTAGAGGCCGAGTTCCGTGACTTCGAGCAGGCTGCCGGGCGGCAATGTCCAGCCCCGTCGCGCAGCTTCCTGCCGGGCACGCGCTACAGCCTGTTCGCGCGTCATCCGGGGCGCTGCTGCGACACGCACAGCCGCCCGGCGCTCGAACACCGTGGGCGTCAGCGGCGAGAACCACGACACCACGGGCTGCACGACCTGGTTGCCCAGGTTCATCGATACGGAAGTGACGGCCATCACCAGCAGCAGCACCCAGGTCCAGGCGCCGCCGGAACGATGCAGGTCGAAGCTCAGTTTGGGCCAGCCTTGTCCGATGCGAAAAGCGAACGACTTGCGCCAACTGCGCCGATGGGGAAACGCGATCGCCAGCGCCACCGCGCAGTCGAGAATCCACACCATCGACACCAGTCCCAGCACCCACAGGCCAGTGCGCAGACGGCCCACGTCCGGCAGGTGCAGGCTGTAGTGCAGCTGGTAGATGAAGGGCAGCAGCGTTTCGCGCGAGAGCGTCGAGGCGAACGAATCGCGGCTCCCCCGCACCGCGCCCGTGGCCGGATCGAGCATCACCTGGTCGAAACCGAGCACCGGCGGCACGCCGGTGGCGGCATCCACGCGCGGCGCCACGGTGACCACGAGCGTGCGGCCAGGCACCGGCGCCAGCGGCAGCTCAATCACCTGCAGGTGCGGCTCGGCCGCCTCGAGCCGGCGGGCCAGTTCCAGCGGCGCGAGCACCGGTCTGTCGGCTGCCTCCGGTGCGAGGAACAGGGTCGGGTTGAGCCATCGGTCCAGCGGCTGCTCCCAGGCGATGACGGCACCGGTGAGCCCCGCCACGGTCAGGAACAGCGCCAGGAATAGTCCGGCCCATCGATGCAGCCGGGTGAGCAACGGGCGCATGGCCGCGCCTCAGAAGTTGTAGCGGGCCGTGAAGGTGGCGGCGCGCTCTGTGCCGCGATAGCACTCGCCGTGATAGCAGATGGAGAAGTACTTGCGATCGAGCAGATTGCCCACGTTGAGCGCCAGGCGCCAGCGGCCTTGCTCCCAGTGCACGCCCGCGTCCAGCAGGGCCACGCCGCCGACGAAGGAGGTGTTGTATTCGTCGTTGGCGCGCGGGCCGATGTAGCGCAGCCCGGCGCCCACGCCGAGTCCGCCGTCCAGCAGGTAGTCCAGCCAGAGGGCCGCGCTCTGGCGCGGCACGCCGGGAATAGTCTTGCCCAACTCGTCCGGATCAGAGCTGCGCGTCACCTTGAGATCGACCCACGTGTACGACGCGATGACGTTCAGCCTCGGTGCCAGCCGGCCCTTGGCCTCCAGTTCGATGCCGCGCGAACGCTGCTCGCCGATCTGCCGGCCCTCGAAGGTGACCGGGTCGTAGCTGACCACGTTGGTCTTGCGCAGATCGAACACCGCGCCAGTCACGAGCAGGTCCCCTCCGGCGGGTTGGTACTTCACGCCGGCCTCGGTCTGTTTGCCGCGACTGGGCTTGAATGGCTGGTTCAGCGCGTCCACGCCGCTGGTGGGCAGAAACGACTCGGTATGGCTCACGTAGGGCGCCCAGCCATTGCCCACGAGATACGTCAGGCCGGCACGACCGCTGAAGGCGGTGTCGCGCCGGTCGGTGCGCGTGGCGTTCAGCGCGTCGTCGGTGGCAGATGTCACCTTGTCCTGGCGGCCGCCCAGGCTCAGCAGCCAGTGCTCGTCCAACCGCAGTTGATCCTGCGCATACACACCCAACTGGCGGTTGGTCTGGTCGAACCGGGCCAGTGGGATGGCAGGCAGCGCAATGGCCTGTCCGTACACCGGCGCGTTCAGGTCGAGATCGGGCGCGGCGCCGATGAAGCGACGGGCCTTGACGCGTTGCTCGTTCCAGTCGACACCCAGCAGCACGGTGTGCTCCACCGAGCCTGTGCGCAGCCGCCCTTGCAGTTGCGTGTCGATCGCCGTCTGGCTGAGCGGGTCGTTCCAGGTGCGGGCGATGCGGTGCAGCGTGTGGCCATCGGCGTCCAGCGAGTCCGCCCAGACCACCCGGCGGTCGATCTTGAGCTCGCTGTGGCGCAGGTTGTGACGCAGGGTCCAACGATCGTCCAGCGCGGACTCGAAACGATAGCCCAGCGCCCCCTGCTCCTGACGGATGCCGCTGAAGCTGTAGTCGCCCATCTTGGCGTTGGTGTAGACGCCGTTGGCATTCACGTAGTACGGGTCTTCGGCCGAGACGTCCTTGATGTATTCGCCCAGCAGCGTGAGCGACGTGCCCGCGTTGGGCTGCCAGCGCAGAGACGGCGCCAAGTACTGGCGCGTGCGGTTGAGCTTGCGTCCGTCGGGGTACTGGTCCTGGTCGTTGGTGTCGAGGGTCAGGCCCACCAGGCGAAAGCTCAGGTCGCTGGCGCCGATGCGATCGCCCAGGTCGAAGGCCAGTTGCCGGCGGTCGAAGCTGCCGTACTGCAATTCGACTTCGCGCACGGGGTCGGCGGCGGGCATCTTGCTCACGCGGTTGATCACGCCGCCGGCATCCCCCTGGCCGAAGACCATGGACGCGGGGCCGCGCATCACTTCCACACGCTCCAGCCCGTAGGGCTCCGTGAGGTAGTAGGTCACGCCCGAAGGGGTCTGGGCCAGGCCATCGCGAAACCCTCCGTAGTACGAGGAGAAGCCCCGGATCTGGATGTCTTCCCAGCTCCGGTTGTCGGGGCCGTAGATGTTGGTGGTGATGCCGGGCGTGTAGCGCACCGCGTCCATCACGTCCTGCGCACCGCGCGCGTCCAGTTCGTCGCGGCCGATCACCGACACCGACTGCGGCGTCTCCAGAATGGGCGTGTCGGTCTTCATGGCAGTGGCGCTGCGCGTGGCAGCGTAACCGTGGAGCGGACCGGTCGCGGTCTCGGCATCGTTCCGGCCCACCACCGTCACGGCCGGCAGCACGGATGGCGACGTGGCCGCGGCGGGTGCGGCACGAATGACATAGCCGCCGCCGGGCTGCGCGACGGCCTCCAGGCCCGTACCCTCCAGCACGGCCTGCAGCGCCTGCACCACGCCGTAGCTGCCCTGAACGCCGCCGCTGCGCAGGCCTTGCGTCTGCGCGGTCGAGAACGAGAGCAGCAGACCGGCCTCGCGGCCGAAGCGGTTAAGCACGTCCGTGAGCGGGCCGGCCGCAATGGCGTACACCCTTGTCGCAGGCGCCGCCTGGGCGTAGGCCGGCGCTGCAGGCACACCAGCGGTGAGGCCGGCGGCCATCATCGCGCCATGTACCACGGCCAGCGCCACGGCCCGGGGTTGAAAAGACGGGGACGGCCGGCGTGGCCGTTGCGCGCCGAAGATGGATCTCATGCTGTGTTTCCCTCGCAAATCGGTTGAAGGCCTCGTGGCCCCATCTCCTTTGCCCCGCAGGAAACGAAAAGGGATCAATCCGCGACGTTTTTCTTTTTCAGCCCGGGCGGTGCGCCGGGCGCACGGCGAGCCAGTAGCGCGTGCGGGTTTCCAGCTCGATCGGCAAGGTCGTGGCCAGGATGCGCAGCACCCGGTCGGTATCGGCCAGCGGATAGGTGCCCGATACCTTCAGCGCGGCGACTGCAGGGTCGCACACCAGCCAGCCCGGCCGGTGCAGGGCGAGTTCGGCCACGACCTCGGCCAGCGGCATGTCCTGCGCTACCAGCATGCCCTGCGTCCAGGACGTGCGCGCTTCATCGGCAGCGTCCGTGACGCGCGCGACATCGGCCTGCAGACGACCCTGCCACCCGGCCGGCACGACACGCGCGGCCGCCGCGGCGCGGCGCGGCCGCAGTTCCACAGCGCCCTCGAACACCGCCACCCGGCTACCGGCAGGCTCATCCCGATCCCGCACCAGAAAGCGCGTGCCGAGGGCTCGGATGCGGCCCTGCCCCGTCTCGACGATGAACGGCCGTGCCGGCATGGCCGCATCGTGTGCCGTGGCGATCAGGATTTCGCCGCGCAACAGGCGCACCACACGCTCAGTCGAGCCAAAGCGCACGTCGATGGCGCTCTGCGCGTTCATCTGCAGCTGCGTGCCGTCGGGCAGGCGCAGGCTCGCGGTTTCGCCGCGGCCGGTGCGCCGGCCGGCCGACCCGGCGCGCCATGGCACCTCGTCCTCCAACATCCATATCGCACCGCCAGCGAGCAGGGCAACGGCCAGCGCCTTGGCGGCATGGCGCCGCCCGGGCTGCGCAGCAGGCGCCAGCGTGGCATGGGCGATCGCCGACGGCACCTGCTGCAGGCGTCCGCCCAAGGCTTCCAGCCGCTGCCAGGCACGCTCGTGGTCGGCATGGGCGCTGCGCCACGCGCGGCAGCGGCAGCGCATGTCTTCGCTGGCCTCGTCGGACTGGAGTTCGACCCACCACTGCGCCGCCTGTTCGCGCACGGCCGTGGGGATTGGCGGGGCGGCCGGTATATCCACGTTGCATGCCTCAGGCAAAGCTGCACTGCACCAATGCCCGGGCGATGTAGCGCTTGATCGTCGGCACCGACAGGCCCAGCCGCTCGGCGATCTCGGCCTGCCGCAGACCATCGAGCTGCGACAGCAGGAAAGCCTGCCGAACCTTCGGCCCCAGGCCGTCGAGCAGCCGGTCGATCTCCACCAGCGTTTCGATCAGGATGGCCTGCGTCTCGGGCGACGGTGCCTGCGGATCGGGCTGCAGCGCCAGTATTTCCAGATACGCCCGCTCGATCCGCTGGTGGCGGCGCAGGTTGAGCACCAGGCCCTGCGCGATCGTTGTCAGCAGCGCCCGCGGTTCGCGTATGGCTGGAGGCACATCCTTGGAGAGAACGCGCACGAACGTGTCATGCGCGATATCGGCCGCCGTGAACGAGTCGCCCAGCCGCCGGTGCAGCCAGCCACGCAGCCATTGGTGGTGGCCCGCATAGAGCACTTCGGCAGGATGGGCAGAGGCAAGATCGGGAGTGGACACCGGAGTCTCCGGTCCCGGCCGGCGACGGGCCAGGATCAAGTGAGAATGTTTCTCATTCTAAGGCCTTCCGGTCTCTGGCCCTTACCCTCGGCTCACGGCTGCGGCACCGGGGCCTTCCTACAATCGCTCGATGGCCATCCCCCAAACCTTCATCCACGAGCTGCTCACGCGCGTCGACGTGGTGGAGGTCGTGGGCCGCTACGTGCAGCTCAAGAAGGGCGGCGCCAACTTCATGGGGCTGTGCCCCTTCCACGGGGAAAAGTCGCCCTCGTTCTCGGTCAGCCCCACCAAGCAGTTCTATCACTGCTTCGGCTGCGGCAAGCACGGCGACGCGATCAACTTCCTCATGGAGCAGACCGGCCAGAGCTTTCGCGAAGCGGTCGAAGACCTGGCGCAGCAGCATGGCCTGCAGGTGCCGGAGGACGATGCCTCGCCCGAGGAGCGCGCCCGCGCCAGCGAGCAACGGAAGAAGCAGGCCACGCTTTCCGACGTGCTCGAAAAAGCCGGCGAATCCTTCCGCCGTCACCTCAAGACTTCGCCGCGCGCCGTGGACTACCTCAAGGGCCGCGGCCTCTCGGGCGAGATCGCGCGGCGTTTCGGCCTGGGCTACGCGCCCGAGGGCTGGCGCGGCCTGGCCAGCGTTTTCCCCGACTACACCGATCCGCTGCTGGCCGAAAGCGGCCTGGTCATCGTCTCGCAGGAAGAAGGCGAGGACGAGAAGCGCTATGACCGCTTCCGCGACCGGGTCATGTTCCCCATCCGCAACGTCAAGGGCGAGTGCATCGGCTTCGGCGGCCGGGTGCTGGGCGACGAGAAGCCCAAGTACCTCAACTCGCCCGAAACCCCGGTGTTCAGCAAGGGCCGCGAGCTCTACGGGCTGTTCGAGGCGCGAGAGGCCCTGCGCGATGCCGGCTACGTGCTGGTCACCGAAGGCTACATGGACGTGGTGGCGCTGGCGCAGCTGGGCTTTCCGAACGCAGTGGCCACGCTGGGCACGGCCTGCACCACGGAGCATGCGCAGAAGCTGTTCCGCTTCACCGATTCGGTGGTGTTCAGCTTCGACGGCGACGCGGCCGGCCGGCGCGCCGCGCGGCGTGCGCTGGACGCCGCCCTGCCCCATGCGTCGGACACGCGCTCGGTCAAGTTCCTGTTCCTGCCCGCCGAGCACGACCCCGACAGCTACATCCGTGAATTCGGGGCCGACGCGTTTTCGCGCCAGGTGGCCGAGGCGATGCCGCTCAGCCGCTTCCTGATCGAAGCCGCGCGCGAAGACCTCGATCTGGGCACCGCCGAGGGCCGCGCGCACATGGCGAGCAATGCGCGCCCGCTGTGGCAGGCCCTGCCCGACGGCGCCCTGCGGCGACAGTTGCTGGGCGAGCTGGCCGGCCTGGTGCAGCTGTCGGCACAGGAGCTGGCCGACCTCTGGAGCCGCAGCGCCGCCAGTGGCCCGGGCCGCACTGCCGCGCGCGCCGAGCCACAGGAAGAGCCGCCCGGCGATGGCTCGCCGCGCGCGGCCCGCAACTGGCGCGATGGCAACGGCCCGGGAGGCGGCAGCCGGCCCCCCTGGAAGCCGAAGGCACCCGCGCGATCGCCGGGCCGGCGCGTTCAGCCCATGAGCCGCGCGGACCACGCCGCCCGCCTGCTGCTGGCCCACATGCACGCGTGGGAGCGGCTGTCCAGCGAGGAGCACGCCCTGCTGTGCGAACTGCCCGAGCCCCACGGCCCGCTGTTCGCCTGGATCGACAGCCAGTTCCACGAACACGGCCCGCTGACCTGGACCCACCTGCGCGAAGCGCTGCCCGGTCAGCCGTTCGAGTCGCTCGCCGAGCGCCTGATGGGTGGCGCCGACGTGCTGGCCATCGCGGCCGATGCCGCCGCCGGTGCCCAGGCCGCCGCGCAGGAATGGGAAGCCGAGCTGCGAGACCTGCTCAAACGCATGCTGGTCGAGCGGCTCAAAGCCCTCGAAGCGCAGGCCATCGAGGAATCGAGCCTCGACCCTTCGGCACTGGAGCGCTACCGCGCGCTCTATGCCCGCCGGCGCGAACTGGAAGCCACGGCGTGACGGCGGGCCAGCGGATGCCAGGCGCCGACGCCCGCAGCCCCTGGCCGGTCCGACTCCTCGTCTTCTCCCTATGGATGCTGGCGATGGCCATCGCCGGGTCCGCGCCGGCCACGGCGACACCCATGCCCACCGCCGCGGCACGGCCCGACGGCACGCGCCTGCTGGAGATGCAGGCCGTGGCCGCACCGGCCGACGACGCCGCCGAACCCCGGCCGCCCGGTGACGACGCCGCCTGGCAACGGCTGCCCATGCCCGATCGCTGGCGCGACAGCCGGCCCGGCTTCGGCGGCAGCGTCTGGTACCGCGCGCAGGTCGATTTCGCCACCGCGCCCGGCACGCCCTGGGCCGTCTACCTGCCGCGCGCCATCATGAATGCCGAGGTCTGGGTCAATGGCGTGCTGGCCGGCCGCGCCGGCCGCATGCAGGCGCCCGTCAGCCGGCACTGGAACACGCCGCTGTTCTTCACCACGCCACAGACCTTGTGGCGCCAGGGACCCAACATCGTCCACGTGCGCGTCGTGGGCCACGCCGATGGCGCCGGCGGCCTCGCGCCGCCGCAGATCGGCCGCGCCGACCGGCTGGCCGACGTGCACGCGCGCCAGGTGTTCGTGCAGAACACGCTGGTCTACGCCGCCAACATCGCCGTGATCGCGCTCGGCCTGTTCGTGTTCGCCGTGTGGCTGCGCAAGCCCGAGCGCGGCGACTACGGCTATTTCAGCGCGGGCGCGCTGCTCTGGGGCCTGAGCAACTTCAACATGATCGTGAGCGACGTGCCGCTCTCCTACTTTCACTGGGAGCTGTTCGTCTTCGTGAGCATCGTCTGGGCGCTGCTGGCACTCGGCCTGTTCGGGCTGCGCTTCGCGGGCCGCCACCGGCCATGGCTGGAGCGCGCCGTGGTGATCTACGCCCTGGCCTGCGCGCTGGTGCTGTGGCTGTCGGGCGAGACGGGGCCCGTGCGGATGGGCGCCTGGTGGCTGCTGCCGGTGCTGGCGCTGGGGGCATGGTCGATGTTCCAGATCGTCGCCTTCGTGCGTCGCGTGCGGCTGGCCGACTACAGCTTCTTCGCCGTCGTCGCCACGGCCACGCTGTCGCTGGGCGCGCACGACTGGCTGCTGCAGACCGGCATGCTCGACTTCGAGGCGTCCTACGCCCTGCCCTTCATGGCGCCGCTGCTGCTGGCCGCGATCGGCTGGCTGATCGCGGGCGATTACGCACGCGCCCAGCAGGATCTGGCACGCATGAACACCGAGCTGGCCGACCGCGTGCGCCAGAAAGAGGACGAGCTGCGCGAAAGCTTCGCGCGCGTGGCCGACCTCGAGCGGGCCCGCGCCGTGTCGGCCGAGCGCAGCCGCATCCTGCGCGACATGCACGACGGCGTGGGCACGCACCTGACCTCGGCCATCCGCCAGTTGCAAAGCGGCCAGGCGCAGGCCAGTGCGGTCGAGCAGACGCTGCGCGATTCGCTCGACCAGCTCAAGCTCTCCATCGACGCGCTCACGCTGGAAGAAGGCGACGTGGCCGGCCTGCTGGGCGCGCTGCGCTTCCGGCTGGCGCCGCGGCTCGAATCCGCCGGGCTGTCGCTGCGCTGGCAGGTCGAGTCGCTGCCGGCCTGGCCGGGTGGTCACACCGAGGCACTGCGCCACGTGCAGTACATCGTGTTCGAGGCGATCTCCAATGTGCTGCAGCACTCCGGCGCGCGCACGCTCACACTGAGTGCCCGGCCCGAGCCAGGCCCCGGCGGCACCGATGACATCGCCGTGCGCGTCGAGGACGATGGCCTGGGCTGCACCGGGCTGGCCGAGGGCCATGGCCTGCGTGGCATGCGCACGCGGGCGCGAGCCATCGACGCCACGGTGGACGTGGCTGGCGGCCCGGGCGGCGGCTGCGCCGTGACCTTGCGCCTGCCCCTGCGGCAGATCTCGGCAACGCACACCGCCTGACGCCGGGCGCGCCAGGCCTGCGCCGGCGGGGGCGTCAGGAATCAACCGGCCTGCTGCTGCACCACGTCGCCTTCGTCGTTGATGCGCACTTCGCCGCCATTGCCATCGGGCAGCACCAGGTCGGCATCGGGATCGACCTCCTTGCCCGACGCCTCCCGCGCGGCAAACACCATCTCGCGGAACACGCGGCGGCCGATGCGCTCCTTCTCGTCCTTCGTTTGCGCCTGCTTGAGTTCCAGCTCCATCACGTCGAACGCGGCCTGCAGGCGCGTGCGCGGCACGCCCGGGCTGCCGTCCTCGTTGGGCGCAGCGGGCAGCTTTTCGGTCATGGCCTTCATCAGGCCGGTGCTGAAGTCCTCGTCGTCCTCCAGGCCCCAGATCTGCGCCTCGCCCCAGCCGTTGAACATCGCGCCGCGCATCTCCTCGCCCAGCGAGCGCGTGGCGTCGTAGATGTCCTGGCCCACCAGCATGGCGTAGCCCACTTCCTTCATGAACGGACGGCGCTCCTCGTCGGTCTTGGTGGCCCGGAATCGCGCGGCGTCCTGCGGGCCCATGTACTCGCCCACCAGGCGCTCGGCGTCGGCCAGCAACTCCGCGTCGATCTCGGCCTGGGTGCGGGTGTCGGTGACCGCGGAGGCCGGGATGCGGATCGGCGCGCTCGCGACCTCCAGGCCCGGCGGGCGCGTACCGGGGAAGTAGGCCGGCGGCGGCAGTTCGCCGTCGGAGACGCGGCCCGGCGCCGTTGGAGGGGTGCCGGTGCCGGGGTTGCCGGTGCCCGGACCCGGGTCGACCGGTGGCTGCGTGGTGCCGCCGCCGGCGGTGCCATTCGACTGGCCAGGCAGGCTGGCGAGCAGCGGCGAGGCCAGCACGTTGCCGACGATCCCTTGCGCCGCGGGCGGCGTCGCCGTCAGCGTGCGCTGGATTCGGTCGAAGCCCGCGCCCTGCGTGCCGGTGTGGTTGCTCGATGCCGTGGTGGTCTGGCCAACCTTGTCGCGCAGCGACTCCTGGCGTGACACCTGGCTCGCCCAAGTGAGGCCGATCGAGCCGTCGCCCAAGGCCATGAAGCCGTGACTGAGCCGGTCGATGGTACTGAGCGACTCGCCATGCGACGGCGTGTTGATGTTGAAGTAGGTGCTGTTGTCACGGCTCTGCGCCAGCGGGGTGTAGACGCTACCGTCAATGGCCCCGATGTCCGTGATGCGCTCTGCCCGGGCGTTGCTCGGGATGTTCGCCACGTAGCGCGAACCCATTAGCGAGCTGCCCACACTGCCGGTCACCCACTCCACCGCCGCGTTCGGCACCGGCATCGAGCGCTCGACCGAGTCGTCGGCCAGATCCACCCGCTGCAACTGGCCGCCCGTCACGCGCCAGGTCCGGCGCTCGTCGAATTCCTGCGGGCCGGGCCAGCGCGGCTGCAGCGGCTGCGTGAAGTTCTCGCCGGCCAGCAGCGCCGACACCGCGCCGGCATCGGTGATGCGCGCGCCAGCGGCCGAGTAAACGACGCGCGTGGCCGCACCGTCGACCACATCGTCCACGATGAAGCCGCCCGAGAGCATGGCGCGCAGCGTGGCGGTGGCACTGATGTCCAGTACGGTGGCCGATCCGTTCTGCGCCGAGATCACATGGATGCGGCTGTCGGTGCCCGTCTCGCGCACAACCCAACCACCCTTGGACAGACCCATGACGCCATAGACGCGCTGCGGCAGATCGGGCGAGCCGGATTCGCCGACCGAGGCCGATGCCGACGAAAGCACCTGCGTCGACACACGCCGCCCCTGCGCGTCAATGATGTGCAGCTCGTAGACCAGATTCCACGTGCGCACACGGTTGCCTGAAGACTGGCCACCCGAACCGGTGTAGCGGTAGTCGTCGGTGGTGTGGTTGTCCAGCGTCACGAGCAGCACGCGGCCGTCACCCGCCACACCCATGCCTGCGAACTCGATACCGCGGGAATCGCTGCTGGCCGCATTGCTGAACTCGCTGGACGAGTAGTCGACCCGCAGCGAGTCGAACGTACTTTCGCCGCTCCAGGACACGCCTTCGATGCGCTCGTAGTCGAAGCTGCCGGTTTCCTGCACATCCACCCGGCCGTAGCGCGCCAGTGCCAGCCCCTCGGTGTCGAACCCGCGCGCGTGGATCTGCACTGGGGCCTCGTAGCCCACGCCCAGCAGTGTGGGCAACACCACTTCGGCGGACTGCAGCACGATCAGGCCGCCCTGCCCGCCAGCCGCGCCGCCGTCGGCCGCGATCTCGGCCGATGCGGCCACGCGCACCTGCTGAATGGCCGACAGGCGCACCGCGCCGGCATCGGCCGCATCGGTACCCGACACATCCAGCCGCGCATCGCCTTCGACCGCAAGCTTGGCTGCGGCGTGCGCGACGATCTGCCCGGCGCCGTGCGCGTCGGCGCGCGCACGCACGCCCCCCGCCAGCCGCACCGTATCGGCGAAGAAGCCGGCCGCGCCGCGCGCGGCGTCGATGTCGCCTTCGAGGTCGACGCGGCTGCCCGCCGTGCCCGTGAGCGTGAAGCTCATCTGTCCCAACGAAGGGCTCGTCACCGTCACTTCGCGCGCGACAGCCGCCATGACCTGCCCGGAGGGTGCGTCGATGCTGCTGCCCTTCTCGCTCACCACCCGGTCGCGCGCGATCAGCCACACCTGCCCGCCCTCGCCCGCCGTGCGCGTGGTGATGCGGCTGCCATCTTTCAGGACGATGCGGTTGTTGTGCGGGTTGAGCACGTCCACGCCGGCCTCGCACACCGTCGCATTGAAACAGCTGAAACGGTAGTTGCCGGCCAGGAAGTCTTCGTTGCTGATGTTCAGCGTCGAGGCGATCAGCCCGGCCGTATCGACCACCGAGCCCGCGCCGAACACGATGCCATTGGGGTTGAGCAGGAACACGCGACCGTTGGACTGCAGGGTGCCCAGGATGTCGCTGTGCGCGTTGCCCGTCACGCGGTTGAGCACGGCGCTTTGCGCGTTCACCTGATCGAAGCGCACGGTCTGGCCGTTGCCGATCGAGAAGCCCTGCCAGTGCAGGATGGTGCCCGGTGAGTTGATCACCTGCATGCCGTTGGCGAAGGTGTTGATGGCGGCCGAGCCATTGATCACCGTGGCGCCGTGCGGCAGCGTCTGCGCCTGCACGATGTCGGGCAGGCCGATGCAGGCCAGCAGCGCGGCCAGGGCCAGCGGGTGCAAACGGTTGGGGGTGCGCATGGAAGTTCTCCTGGTGAACCGGACGAATCAGAATGCCCAGTCGAGCAACAGATGCAGGCGCGAATCGCCAGAACGCGTCTGAGGCAGTCGCCGCGCGGTCAGCACGTGCGCCGCCGTGGCCGACACGCGCACGCCGGGCCGCGGTTGCCACTGCCAGCCCAGGCCCATCGTGGCCGCGTCGGCCGATGCCGGCTCGCCGGGCAGGGCCTGGTTGCGGCGCACCGTGGCCGCGTCCACCAGCAGGCCCAGGCGATGGCCGGGCGCAACGGCCCGCCAGTACTCCAGCGCGAACGCCACGCCCTGGTCGCCCGCCATCTCGCCTTCGCGCAGGCCGCGCAGCATCGACGAGCCACCGGCGCGGAACTGCTGCGGCGACACCAGCGCGTCGTCGCTCAGTTGCGCCTGGCCGCGCAGCACCCATTCGTGGCCGCCCGGCAGGGCGCGGCGTGCCTCGCCCGCCAGATCCAGGGTGGTCCAGTCCGGTGTGGCGCCGAAGCGCGCGCCGGCATAGCGCGCATCGCTGGCGTTGGGGCCGCCCAGGTTGTGGCGCAGACGGGCCTGGCCGAACGCGCTCCAGGTGCTGTCCTGCCAGGTGGCCCCCAGGGCGGCCGACAGCGGCGCAGCGCCGACCTTGGAGCCGAGGTTCACGCCGAAGAAATCCACCACGTCGTCGTTGACGCTTCGCTCCAGCGCCAGGTCCACGTAAGGCTCCAGCGCTCCGCGCCGCGCGAGCAGGTGGCGCGCCGACAGCGTGAGCGCGTCGCTTTGCCCCGAGACGTCGAAGAAGCCGCTCACCAGGCCGGGCCGGCTGCGCGCCTTCGACCATTCGAGCGAGAACAGCGTGGCCCAGGTGGGCACCGGATGCTGGTAGCGCAGCGCCAGTTGCTGCTGCCGGCCGGGGTGTTCGACGGAGACCAGCGCGGTCAGATCGAGCGAACGGCCGGGCCCGAACAGGTCGCCATGGCCCAGTTGCAGGCGCGCACGCTCGCGGCCCGTGGCCTCCTGGCCGGCGTTGTCGAGCATGGCGCGGCCGTAGATCGGGCTGGCTCCGCTCACGCGCACGCGCGCCTCGACCTCCGGCACGGCACCCGCGCGTGGGCGCGCAACGGGTGGCGTCGCCACCGGCGTGTCCTGCCCTCCGGCCACCGTCTGGCCCGGCGTGCTGGAAAACGCGGGGGCTGCGGCTGCTGCGGTGGCTGCGGGTGAGGTCGGCGCCCCATCGGCCGCGCGGAAATCGACCGACCAGCGCCGATGCGGCTGCAGGTTGGCCAGCCGCAACTGGCGATCGACCACGTCCAGATCGGGCGAGCGGCCGCTCTGCAGCGCGGGCAGCGTGGCACGGGCCAAAGCCGCGTCGGGCATCGCCGCCTCAGGTCCGGCTGCGTCGGACCGCTCGAGGGTCACCTGCGAGAGCCGCAGCGCATGCACGCGGACCAGCGCCGTGCCGCCCTGCAGCACGGGCGCATCGACGGCCACCAGCCCGAGACCGGCCGCGTCGTGGGCCTGGCCCACGGCCTGCCGCACGCGCGCCAGCAGGGCGGCATCGGCCGGCTGGCCGATCAACTCGCGCACGCCGGCCTGGATGGCCGAGGGCGCCAGGCCGGCGCTGCCCAGCACCACCACCGATTCGAGGGGCGGCACCGACGCTGCGGTGGGCGCAGGCGCCTGGGCCCGCGCGGCGGCGGCCGATGCCAGCAAGCCGGCCGCCAGCAGCCATCCTGCGGCCCGGCTGGCGCGCGTGGCCGGCGGCTCGGCGCGGCGGCGGTGCGCCTTTTTCAACTGCCCCTGCATCGTTCTTCCCCCTGGTTTCTTCCGGATGCGCGGACTCTAGGCAGGGCACGGCTGGCGCGCTCCCCATGAATATGGGGGATGGCCGCGGCGGCCCTTGCGCGGCCACGGCTTCTGGCTATGCTCCCCGCACCGCCGGCTTCATCCCACCCGCATGCCGCCTTCCGCCCCCGCGCCCTGGCGCGTCGTCCTGATCGAGGACAACCCCGACACGCGCCGGTTCTTCGAAGACAGCGTGCGCGGGCATCCGGCGCTGGCGCTGGTGGCGGCATTCGACGCCATCGGCCCCGCGCTCGACTGGTTCGAGCGCGAGGACGCCGACCTCCTGCTCACCGACCTGGGCCTGCCCGATGGCAGCGGGCTCGACGTGCTGCGCGCCGTGGGGGCGCGCCACCCGCGCTGCGACATGCTGGTCATCTCGATGTTCGGCGACGAGGAGCACGTGGTGGCCAGCATCGAAGCCGGCGCCGTGGGCTACGTGCACAAGGATTCCAACGCCGCCGGCATCGCCGACACGCTGCTGGCCGTGAAGAACGGCGCCTCGCCCATCTCGCCCATGGTGGCGCGCGGCCTGCTGGCCCGGCTGCGCTCGCGCCCGCCAGCCGACCCGCCGGCCGTGGATGCGGAGCCGGCCGTGCCGCTGACGCCACGCGAGCGGGAGGTGCTGGAACTGATCGCGCGCGGCTATTCGTATGCCGAGATCGCCCAGCTCGGCGGCGTGACGCACCATACGGTGCAGGGGCACATCAAGAACCTGTACGGCAAGCTGGCCGTGCATTCGCGCAGCGAGGCGGTGTTCGAGGCCAGCCGGCTGGGCCTGATCCGTTCGATGC
Source organism: Burkholderiales bacterium (assembly GCA_017307855.1). GTDB lineage: Bacteria > Pseudomonadota > Gammaproteobacteria > Burkholderiales > Burkholderiaceae_C > JAGOCV01. The sequence continues at coordinate 547,097 of JAFKGD010000001.1, forward strand.
CGCTGGCGCGCTGAAAACGCTGTCCGCCGCCGATGCCTCGGTTTCAGAGGCGCAAGGCCCTGAAACAGGGCTTGAAATCCGTAAAAAAGCTATAATGTCAGGCTTGTCACGGCAAGAGCGACAGCAGCACCTCCGGAATCCGGCCCACCGATGCCACAGCGCACGACCGGCCACCCGCCCCGCAAGGACTGCATTCCAAATGTTCGCCCACCCATCTTGCCTTTGAGTGCGCCGGCCTTCATCTGCTGTTGAAGGTCTGCCCTCGTCACCCGCGCCGGGCCTGTTGGCGCGCCTGTTGCCAGTTTCTTTTGTTCATTTGACGTCCAGAGGTTTTATGCCTGCTCAAAAGTCCGGGAAGCCGTCCACGAAGTCCGCCACGAAACCGGTCGCGAAAGCTGTCCCCGCGAAGCCAGTCGCGAAACCCGCCACGAAAACCGCATCCACGCCGGCCACGGCTGCGAAGAAGGTCGCCACCAAGGCCGCCCCCGCAACCGCCGCCAGCAAGCCTGCAACGAAAGCCAAGTCAGTGCCCGCAACGAAGTCCCCGGCCAAGGCCGCTCCCGCCGAAGAACTGAAGAAGGCCGCCAAGGCCGCCGCCCCCGCCGCCGAAGACGCACCGGTCAAGAAGAAGCCCGGCCGCCCGCCCAAGGCCGCCACCGCCGCCCCCGCAGGTGGCGCCAAGCGCGGTCCCAAGCCCAAGGCCGCAGCAGGAGCCAAGCCGGTCGACGAAGAGGATTTCTCTGACGTCGAAGCCGAATTCGCCGAAGAAGAACCCGCAGCCGCCGCCGAACCGACCGCCGCGGTCGAGAAGGTCAAGCCGCTGCGCATGAAGATCAGCAAGGCCAAGGAACGCGCCTTGATGAAGGAATTCGGCCTGGACGAAACGGTCCTGTCCGAAGAAGACATGGCCAAGCGCCGCCAGCGCCTGAAGGTGCTGATCACGCTGGGCAAGACGCGCGGCTACCTCACGCAGGGCGAAATCTCCGACCACTTGCCCGACAAGCTGGTCGACGCCGAGACCATGGAAGTCGTGGTCACCATGCTCAACGACCTGGGCGTGGCGGTGTACGAGCAGACGCCCGACGCCGAGACGCTGTTCCAGAACAACGTGACGCCCACGGCCGCCACCGTCGAAGAAGCCGAGGAAGAAGCCGAAGCGGCCCTGTCCACCGTCGACAGCGAGTTCGGCCGGACCACCGACCCGGTGCGCATGTACATGCGCGAGATGGGCACCGTCGAGCTGCTGACCCGCGAAGGCGAAATCGAGATCGCCAAGCGCATCGAGGGCGGCCTGATGGACATGATGCAGGCCATCTCGGCCTCGCCCGCCACCATCGCCGAGATCCTGCGCATGGCCGCCGAGATCCGCGAAGGCAAGGTGGTCATCTCCACCATCGTCGACGGTTTCTCCAATCCCAACGAAGCCGATGACTTCGTGGCCGAGGAAGACTTCGACGAATACGACGAAGCCGACGACGACGACGGCAACGGCGGTTCCAAGGCGCTGACCAAGAAGCTGGAAGAACTCAAGCGCGAAGCGCTGGAGCGTTTCGACCGCATCGCCGCCCTGTTCGAGAAGGTCCACAAGATCTACGACAAGGAAGGCTACGGCACGCCGGCCTACATGAAGGCACAGGAAGCGCTCTCGGCCGAGCTGATGACCATCCGCTTCACCGCCCGCACCATCGAGAAGCTGTGCGAAATGGTCCGCTCGCAGGTGGAAGACGTGCGCAAGAAAGAGCGCGAACTGCGCCGCATCATCGTGGACAAGTGCGGCATGCCGCAGGACGTCTTTGTCAAGGAGTTCCCGCCCAACCTGCTCAACCTCAAGTGGGTGGAAAAGCAGGCCGCCGCCGGCAAGCCCTGGAGCACGGTGCTCACGCGCAACATCCCGCCGGTGCAGGAGCTGCAGCAGAAGCTCATCGACCTGCAGTCGCAGGTGGTGGTCCCGCTGGGCGAGTTGAAGGACATCAACAAGCGCATGAACCAGGGCGAGGCGTCGTCGCGCGACGCCAAGAAGGAAATGATCGAGGCCAACCTGCGCCTGGTGATCTCCATCGCCAAGAAGTACACCAACCGCGGCCTGCAGTTCCTGGACCTGATCCAGGAAGGCAACATCGGCCTGATGAAGGCGGTGGACAAGTTCGAATACCGCCGCGGCTACAAGTTCTCCACCTACGCCACGTGGTGGATCCGCCAGGCCATCACGCGCTCGATCGCCGACCAGGCCCGCACCATCCGCATTCCGGTGCACATGATCGAGACGATCAACAAGATGAACCGCATCTCGCGCCAGCACCTGCAGGAGTTCGGCTTCGAGCCGGATGCCGGCATCCTGGCGGCCAAGATGGAGATCCCCGAGGACAAGATCCGCAAGATCATGAAGATCGCCAAGGAGCCGATCTCCATGGAAACGCCGATCGGCGACGACGACGATTCGCACCTGGGCGACTTCATCGAGGACACAAACAACACCGCGCCGATCGAAGCGGCCATGCAGGCCGGCCTGCGCGACGTGGTCAAGGACATCCTCGATTCGCTCACGCCGCGCGAAGCCAAGGTGCTGCGCATGCGCTTCGGCATCGAAATGTCCACCGACCACACGCTGGAAGAAGTGGGCAAGCAGTTCGACGTGACGCGCGAGCGCATCCGGCAAATAGAAGCCAAGGCACTGCGCAAGCTCAAGCACCCCAGCCGCAGCGACAAGCTGCGCAGCTTCATCGACACGCTGTGAACGCAGGTCGCCGCGGCGACCGCACCGATGAAAAAGGCACCGCGAGGTGCCTTTTTTCTTGCCGGGTCAATCCTCGGGCGGCGGCGGCGCCGTGCCGTCCGGTGCCGGCGCGCGGCGCGAACCCAGCCCGTCCTGCAGGAAGGCCCGTGCCTTGTCCAGGAACGCCTGGCCCATGCGCGAGACCGGCCGGTCCCGCACCACCAGCCCGCATACCTTGATCGGCACCTTGGGGCTGAAACGATGGGAGCTGCTCGCACTGCCGGCGCGGTAGCGCGCCGTCAATTCGTCGACGAAGCCGATGCCCAGCCCCTGGTCGACCAGCACGCTGACCACGTTGGCGAAGCGCACCTCGATCGAGGGGTTGTAGTGGTCGCCCGCGCGTTCGAACGCCGCATCGATCAGTGCGCCCAGCGGCGCACCGGGCGCGGGGCCGATGATGGTGCGGTCGCGCAGGTCGAAAGGCGAGATGACGGGCTTGGCTGCCAGCGCATCGCCTGCCGGACACAGGCACATCATCTGGGCTTCGACCAGCACGTCCTGAACCAGGCTGGGCCGCGTGGGTGGCCGCATCGCCACGCCGACGTCGGCACTGCCGCTCTCGACGCTCTCCAGCAGGTCGTCCATGCGCTGGGTCTCCAGCGCCACGCGCACGTCGGGATGGTCCTTGAGGAACAGGTTGAGCACCGCCGGCACGAGATACTGAGACAACTCGGCGGTGGCCGCGATGCGCAGCACGCCGGCCCGCCCGGTGCGCAGATCCCAGGCCTTGCGCTGGATGGCCTCGTGCACGCGAAAGAGCGGCTCGGCATCGGCCAGCAGCACACGCGCATCGGGCGTGGGCTGCAGCCGGTTGCTGACCCGGTCGAACAGCTGTACGCCGATCTTGGTTTCCGCGAGCTTGATGGCATTGCTCACGGCGGGCTGGGACATGCCGAGCTCCTCGGCGGCACCGATGGTGGTGCGATAACGCATGACGGCGCGCAGCACTTCGAGCTGGCGCAGATTGATGAGCGTACGTGTGGATGAATCTGACATGAAGAAGGAATGGGGCCCGATGGCTATGGTTCTTTTCGCGGTGCAATGCAGTCAATCAGGGTATGCCCCAAAACGGATCGCGCGCCCTCGCATTTGGTGCGGTGCGCACCACGCCATGCATATACCGTGCCCTTATAGTCGCGGCCCGAAACGGAATTGAGTCGCGTGCAGGGGCGGACTTATTCTTTGGGTCCGCTTCGTGCTCATTTCCGGGCACAAGATTTCATGAAGGGCTTCAACCGTGTATATCAATCGTCTGCGCTCGACCCTGGCACTGGTGGCACTGGCCGGAGGCGCGAGCCTCGTTCCGGTTGCCGCGATGGCCCAGAACTGCACCCCCACCATCCCCAAGAGCGAGCTGGTGTCCGAAGGCAAGCTGATGCTGTCGACCAACCCGACGCTGCGCCCGCTGCAGTACGTCGATTCCACCGGTGAACTCAAGGGCATGAACGTCGATCTGGCCAACGAGCTGGCCAAGCGCCTGTGCCTCAAGCCCGAGCTGGTGCGCATGGACTTCCCCGCCATGATTCCCGCGCTGAAGGCCGGCCGCTTCGACGGCATCAACACCGGCATGTTCTACACCGACGAGCGCGCGAAGATGATGTGGGCCATCCCCTACGCCATGTCGGCCATCGACGTGGTGGGCGCACCCAGCACCAAGGCCACGGTCGCCTCGCCCGAAGCGCTCGAAGGCATGACGGTCGGCGTCGAGACCGACTCGTACCAGGAACGCTGGCTGCGCACCGTCGACAAGGAAAACGTGGCCAAGGGCAAGAAGGCCATGCGCATCAACGCCTTCCCCACCGCCAGCGACGTGATGGCCGCGCTGCGCGCCGGCCAGCTGGACGTGGCGGCTTTCCCCAACTACGCAGGCGGCGCCTTCGTCAAGAGCGGCATGGCGAAGATGCTGCTGCCGGCGCAAGGTGCCTCGCCGACCATGATGAGCTTCCGCTCCAAGGTGGTGGCCGACGCCGTGGTCAAGGCCTATGGCGACATGGTCAAGGACGGCACCTACGATCGCATCCTGGGCGAGTACGCCATGACGAAGATTCCGGGCAACGTCATCGCCCTGCGCGGCGAAGGCCCGAAGTAATCGGCGCCGACCCGCGCCACCGAAGACAACCGAGACAGGAAACCTGCGAGCCATGGAGTTCTTCAAGCCCGATGCCTTCCTGGGCTATCTGACCAACGGATTCCTGCTCAAGGGTGTCCTCGTCACCCTCGGGATGACGGTCGTCACCGTCATCGGCGGCATGATCATGGGCGTCATCGTCGCCTTCATGCGCATGGCCGCCAATCCGGTGATCAGCAACCTGGCCCGCTTCTACCTGTGGGTCTTCCGCGGCACGCCGCTGCTGATCCAGCTGGTGATCATCTACACCGGCCTGCCGCAACTGGGCATCCGCCTGGGCGTGGTCGAGTCGTCGCTGCTGGCGCTCATCCTCAACGAGGCGGCCTACATGGCCGAGATCGTTCGCAGCGGCTTCCTGGGCGTGCCTGCAGGCCAGCGCGAGGCCGCCGATTCGCTGGGCCTGCCGCGCTGGCTGGTGGTCTGGAAAGTCACCTTCCCGCAGGCCTTCCGCCTGATGATTCCGCCGCTGGGCAATTCCATCAACGGCCTGCTCAAGTCGACCTCGATCACCTCGGTCATCTCGATGGAGGAACTGTTGCGGCGCAGCCAGATGGTGATGCAGGAGAAGTTCGAGGTGCTGGAGGTGTTCGCCGCCGCGGCCGTGTTCTATCTCATCATGACCACCGCGTGGGGGCTGGTGCAGACCCAGCTCGAGAAGCGTTTCGGCGCCGGCACCGCGCCGCGCTCCTGACGATCACGCCATGCCGCCCCGCCCTCCCAAGGGGCGGCATCCGCTCCCCTCCCGAGACATCCATGAACAGCAACTGGCTCAGGCGCATCACCGTCGCCACCATCCTCCCTTTCCATGACGACGGCCGCATCGACTGGGAAGGCTTCGCGCGCGTGCTCGGCTACTGCACCACGCAGGCCGGCACGCAGTCCGTCTTCGTGAACGGCCACGCCGGCGAGAGCAGCGCGCTCACGCCGGACGAACGCGCCGAAGTCATCCGCTTCGCACGCCGGCACATCCGTGCGGATCAATGCCTCGTGGCCGGCCTGGTCGCGCCGACGACGGGCGAGGCCGTGGAGCAGGCCCGGCAGGCCCAGGCCGCCGGGGCTGATGTGCTCACCGTGTTCCCGCTGGAGTTTCCGGGGCTGGACCTCGCCGCGCGAGGCCAGGCGCAGATCGCCCACGTGCGTGCCATCGGCGACGCCGTGCCGCTGCCGCTGGCCGTGTTCCAGTACCCGTTCGCTTCGCCTGCCACGCATGACACGGCCACGCTGGCCACCCTCGCGGCACTGCCGCGCGTGGTCGCCGTCAAGGAAGGCTCGGACAGCATGACGCTGTACGAAGACAACCTGCGCGCCGCCAAGGCGGCCAACCCCGCTTTCCTGGTGCTGCCCTCCAACTTCGACTGGTTCATGCCGCAGCTGGCCGTGGGCGCCGACGGCATTCTGTCGGGCCTCTCCAGCCTCGCACCGGATCTGCTGGCGCGCCTGTGGGCCGCCAGCGAAGCCAAAGACCTGGACGCCATGCGCGCCGCCAGCGACGCGCTCCATCCGCTGGTGCGTGCCGTCTATGCCCTGCCCCGCTCCGACATGTACGCGCGCATCAAGGTCGCGCTGCACGACGACGGGCTGATCGGCTCGGCCTTCTCGCGTACCAACAAGACCGTCTTCAGCGACGCGCAACGTGCGGCCCTGCGCGCTGGCCTGGCCCGCGCACGCGCCCTCTGACTCCACGCCCCCACGAACAGGACCCTCCAATGATCTCGATCCAGAACGTGAACAAGTGGTATGGCGCCTACCATGCACTGCGCAACGTGTCGCTCGACGTGAAGAAGGGCGAGCGCGTGGTGATCTGCGGGCCGTCGGGCTCGGGCAAGTCCACGCTGATCCGCTGCATCAACCGGCTCGAATCGCACCAGGAAGGCCAGATCGTGGTCGACGGTGTCGAGCTGACCGCCAAGGCCAAGGCCCAGAACGTGGTGGCCGTGCGGCGCGAAGTGGGCATGGTGTTCCAGCAGTTCAACCTGTTCCCGCACCTCACCGTGCTCGACAACCTCATGCTCGCGCCGATGTGGGTGCGCAAGATCTCCAGGGCCGAGGCCGAGAAGACCGCCATGCACTACCTCGAACGCGTGCGCATCGGCGAGCAGGCGCACAAGTATCCGGGCCAGCTCTCGGGCGGCCAGCAGCAGCGCGTGGCCATCGCGCGCTCGCTGTGCATGCAGCCCAAGGTCATGCTGTTCGACGAGCCGACCTCGGCGCTCGACCCGGAGATGATCAAGGAAGTGCTGGATGTGATGACCCAGCTGGCCAACGAAGGCATGACCATGGTCTGCGTAACGCACGAAATGGCCTTCGCGCGCAAGGTCGCCAACACCGTCGTGTTCATGGACAAGGGCGAGGTGATCGAATCGGCGTCGGCCGAGGCGTTCTTCACCCAGCCGCGCAACGAGCGCACGCGCGCCTTCCTCGATCAGGTGATGACGCACTGATGCCGGCGCGCGCGGCTGGCGTCACGCCGCGCGCACACCGGGCGGCGCGCGGTCAGCGCAGCGCGGCCACGCGGGCCAGCCCCGCGTCGAGGATCAGGTCGGTGTCGTTGCTGGCCAGCGCGAAGCCGAAGCCTTCGGCCATCACCGCGCGCAGCAGCGTGGCATCGGCCAGGCCCGCGATGCCGGCGTGCTTGCCGTGCTGGCGGCAGGCCTGCAGCACGGCCTGGCGCGCGGCGCGCATGCGGGGGTGATCCACCTGCCCCGCGATGTCCAGCTCCATCGACAGATCGTTGCTGCCGATCAGCAGTACGTCCACGCCCGGCACGGCGGCAATGGCTGCGGCGCGTTCGATGGCCTCGGGCGATTCCAGCATCACCACCGACAGCACCTGCGGATTGGCCTCGGCCATGGCCTCGTGCACGGGCAGGCGTGCATAGCCGAACATGGGCTGCAGTCCGAAAAACGAGCGGCGGCCCAGCGGCGGGTACTTGGTGGCAGCGGCCACGGCTCGTGCCTCGTCCGCGCTGTCCACGTGCGGCACCACGATGCCCTGGGCGCCGCCATCGAGCAGCCGGGCGATGTCGTGCGAGCCCTTGCCCGGCACGCGCGCGATGGACGGCAGGCCGGCCGCCAGGCCCGCCGCGGCGATGTCCACCGCCTGCGCGACGGACAGCGGCCCGTGCTCCAGGTCGGTGAAGAGGAAATCGAAGCCACAGCGCACGGCCAGGCCCACGGCCGCGCTGGAGCGCAGCTGCTGGATGCCCAGGCCCAGCGCGGGCCGGCCGGCCGCCAGATGGGCGGCCACGGGATTGAGGTACATGCGCAGCCGGCTCAGAAACCGCCCACTTCACCGCGCCGGATGAAGCGGCCCCGGCCCGGCTTGCCATGCCAGTGCCGCTCGTCGACGATGAGTTCCCCGCGCGAGAACACCTTGCGCACCTTGCCGTGCACGTGGTGGCCTTCGAACAGGCTGTAGTCGCAGTTGCCGTGGTTGCCGTCGTGCGTGTGGGCGGTGATGACCTGCTCCATCTGCGGATCGAACAGCACCACGTCGGCGTCGGTGCCGACGGCGATGGTGCCTTTCTGCGGGAACAGGCCGAACAGCTTGGCCGGCGCGGTGGCCGTGAGCTCGACGAAGCGGTTGAGCGAGATACGGCCGGTGCGCACGCCGCCGTCGTAGATCACCGTCATGCGCGTTTCGATGCCGGGCGCGCCGTTGGGAATCTTCGAGAAGTCGCCGCGGCCGAACTCCTTCTGCCGCACGCGGCCCATGTGGCCTTCCTTCATGCAGAAGGGGCAGTGGTCGGTGGAGACGAGTTGCAGGTCGTCGGTCTTGAGCGCCGTCCACAGCGCGTCCTGCGCTTCCCTGGAACGCAGCGGCGGGCTCATCACGTACTTGGCCAGCGAGAAGTCGTCGCTGTCGTACACCGACTCGTCGAAGAACAGGTAGTGCGGGCAGGTTTCGGCGAACACCGGGATGCCGCTGTCGCGCGCCTCGATCACGTGGGCCAGTGCCTCCTTGGCCGAAAGGTGGACGAAGTACACCGGTGCGTTGGCCAGCTCCGCCAGCTTGATGCCGCGGTGCGTGGCCTCGCCTTCGAGGATGGAGGGGCGCGTGAGCGCGTGGTACTTGGGCGAGGTGTGGCCCTGCGCCAGCGCTTCCTTGATCAGCAGGTCGATGACGGTGCCGTTCTCGGCGTGCAGCGCGATCATGCCGCCGTGCTCGCCCACCATGCGCATGGCGCGGAAGATGGCGGCGTCGTCCACCATCACCGTGCCGGGGTAGGCCATGAACATCTTGAAGCTGGAGACGCCTTCGTGCCGGATGGCGTGGCGCATGTCGCCCAGCATGGCATCGTCCACGTGCGTGACGATGACGTGGAAGCCGTAGTCGATGCTGGCGCCCTGCTCGGCCTTGGCCTGCGCGCGCGTGATCGCGTCCATCGGGCTCGTGCCCTGGTTCTGGAACGCGAAGTCGATGATGGTGGTGGTGCCGCCGAAGGCCGCGGCGCGCGTGCCCGATTCGAAGTCGTCGCAGGTGGTCGAATCGCCGAAGGTGTTTTCCAGGTGGGTATGCACGTCCACGCCGCCCGGAAAGACCAGCAGGCCGGTCGCGTCGATCACCTTCACATCGGGCCCGACGTCCAGATTCAGGCCGATGGCGGCGATCTTGCCGTCCTTGAGCAGCAGGTCGGCGTGGTAGTCGTCCACGGCCGTCACGATGCGGCCGTTGCGGATCAGTGTGGTGGCGGGCGTGCTCATGGCGGTGGCTTCCTTGTCAGGCGATGGGTTGGAGACCGCTGGCGCGCAACGCGCCGCGCAGCATCTCCACTTCTCCGGCCGGCAGCGGGCCCATGGGCGCGCGCATGCGGTCGCTGGGAATGCGGCCCAGCAGCATCAGGCAGGTCTTCAGACGCGCCGTGGCGTGGCCGCCGGGCGCCGTGCCGTACACGGCCTTGGCCAGCGGGTAGATCACGTCGTTGAAACGGCGCGCGGCGGCCAGGTCGCCGGCCTTCATCGCGTCGTACAGGCCGGTGATGGGTTCGGGAATCACGCAGGCCAGGCTCACCTGGCTGCCCTCCGTGCCGAGCGCGAAGCAGGTGAACAGGTGCTCGTCGCCGGAGGCCATCATGAGCACGTGCGGCGCCACGCGGGCTACCAGCCGCTGGTGCGCTTCGTAGGCCGCTGTCTCCCAGCTGCCTTCCTTGATGCCCACCACGTTGGGCAATTGCACCAGGCGCGTGAGCACGTCGTGCGTATAGGCCAGCTTGCCCGCGCCCACTCCCGCCTGGTAGAGGAACAGCGGCAGCGCGCTGCCCTCGGTGGCGATGCGGTGGTGGCGCACGGCCACCTCGGCATCCTGCGAGACGGCCCACGAGAACGGCGGAAAGATGAGCACCGCGTCGGCGCCGGCCGCCGCCGCATCCTGCACATGGCGCTGCGCCTCGTGGCTGTCCTCGGCGTTGATGCCGCAGACCAGCACGGTGCGGGCCGGGCATTCGGCGCGTGCGATCTCGACCACGCGGCGCTTCTCCTCGCGCGTGAGCATGAAGTTCTCGCCCGCATGGCCGTTGAGCAGCAGGCCCGTCATGCCGTCGGCGCCGGCCACGGCGCGCAGGTGGGCGGCCAGTTGCGCCTCGTCGATCGATCCGTCCTCGTGCAGCGGGACGATGGTGGCGGCGTACACGCCACGCAGGCGTTCGGGAGGCAGGGATGTCATGCGGCGGGCGGCTCGAAAGTGCGGGCGGGTGCACGCATCTGTGACCGACCATATCGCGCCGCCTGCGCGCGGACCAATCAGAAACGCGGGCGCGACTATAAGGGCCGGCTATAGCGACCCGGCCCGGCTTGCGTATGCAGTGCGCTGATAGTCAGCCGCCAATATCTGATAGGCCGCAGGCCTCATGCGCGACCCTGGCGCCGCTATTCTGAAAAAGCGCCGCACACCCCGTGCAGCGCCTCTTTGGAGACACCATGCTGTCCGGAATCAGGGTCATCAGCTTCAACCATTTCCACGCGGGCCCGATGGCCGCGCAGTTCCTCGCCGACCTGGGCGCCGACGTGATCGCGGTCGAGCCGGTGGACGGCGCCTTCCACCGCAACTGGGCCGTGGCCGGCCGCTTCGTCGCGGGCCAGAGCGTGAACCTGCTGACCACCGGCCGCAACAAGCGCAGCCTGGCGCTGGACATGAAGTCGGCCGAGGGCAAGGCCGTCGCGCGCAAGCTGCTCGAAGGCGCTGACGTGGTGATGGAGAACTTCCGGCCCGGTGCGATGGAGCGCATGGGCTTCGGCTACGAGCAGGTGAAGGCCTTCAATCCCGGCATCGTGTATGCCTCGGTCAGCGGCTACGGCGCCAGTGGACCCGACCGTGACACGCCCGGCCAGGACCTGCTGCTGCAGGCGCGCTCGGGCCTGGCCGCACGCACCGGCCGCGCCGACGGCGCGCCCACGCCCGCCGGCCCGGTGATCGTGGACCAGCATGCCGCGTCGCTGCTGGCCATGGGCATCCTGGCCGCCCTGCTGGGCCGCGCCACCACGGGCAAGGGCGCCCTGGTGGAAGGCAGCCTGCTGCAGTCGGCCATCGACCTGCAGTCCGAATCACTGACCGCGTGGCTCAACGGTGCACGCAGCGAGACGCCGCGCGGCAGGCACGGCCTGGCCAGCTGGTGCAGTGCCGGCCCCTCGGGCATTCACGCCACGGCCGATGGCTACCTGGCGATCTCGATGGCCTCGCCGGCCGACCTGGCCATCGCGCTCGATCTGCCGCAACTGGCCGACCTGCCGGCTTCGGCCAGCTTCGACCAGCGCGACGAGATCACACGCGTGGTGGCCGAACAGCTGAAGGCGAAGACCACGGCCGACTGGCTGCCCGCGCTGCAGCAGCAGGCCATCTGGCACATGCCCGTGAAGGACTACGACGACCTGCGCGGCGACGCGCAACTGCAGCACCTGGGCACGATCGTCGATGCCACCGGCGCCGAAGGCGAGCAGGTCACCCTGCTGGGCCATCCGCTGCGCTTCGACGGCGCGGCGCCGCCCGTGCGCCTGGTGCCGCAGAAGCTCGGTGCGCAGACGCGCGACGTGCTGCTGGAGATCGGCTACGACCCCGCGCAGATCGACACGCTGCTGCAGTCGCGCGTGGTCGCCGCGCCCGCGGCCTGAACCCCGGCGCACGGAGGACGCAATGGACATCCGCATGAAGGTGGTGAGCTTCTGCCACTACCTGCAGGGCCCGGCCTGCACGCAATACCTGGCCGACATGGGCGCCGAGGTGGTCAAGATCGAGCCGCTGGGTGGCGCGTTCGAGCGCCACTGGTCCGGCGGCAATTCGTGGGTGGGCGGCGTGAGCGCCTTCCTGCTCTCGGCCAACCGCAACACCGAAAGCCTGGCCGTCGATCTGAAGAAGCCCGAAGGGCGCGATCTGGTGCTGCGCCTGATCGACGAGGCCGACGTGGTGATCGAGAATTTCCGCCCCGGCGTGCTCGATCGCCTGGGCCTGGGCTTCGATGCGCTGCGCGCGCGCAGGCCGTCGCTGATCCTCGCCTCGGCCAGCGGCCTGGGCCGCACCGGGCCCGCTGCGTCGCGACCGGGGCAGGACCTGCTCATGCAGGCGCGCTCGGGCCTGATCGCGGCCACGGGCGGTGGCGGCGCCGGCCCCTCGGCCGTGGGCGCGGCCGTGATCGACCAGCACGGCGGCGCGCTGCTGGCCATGGGCATCCTGGGCGCCTACGTGCGCCGCCTGCAGACGGGCGATGGCACGCTGGTGGAGGGCAGCCTGTTCGCCGCCGGCATCGACCTGCAGACCGAAGCGCTCACCAAGTACTACGCGGTGCCGGACCGCCCCGACGTCTACACGCGCGATCGCCACGTGGGCAGCTGGTACCACGATGCACCCTACGGCGTGTACCCGCTGGCCGACGGTCATCACCTCGTGCTGTCGATGAACGATCCGGTCCGGCTGGCCGATGCGCTGGGCAGCGACGCCCTGCGCACGCTCGCCGGCATCGACCGCTATGCCGAGCGCGACCGCTACGCGCAGGCCGTGGCGGCCGAGCTGCGCACGCGCCGCTTCGACGAGATCTCGGCGGTGTTCGATGCCCATGCGATCTGGCACGAGCGTGTGCGCGACTACGACGACCTGCGGCAGGACCCGCAGGCCCTGCACAACGAAGCCTTCCGCGAGATCGAGGTGCCCGGCGGCGGCCGCGCCACCCTGGTCAACCATCCGCTGCGCTACGACGGCGAGTTGCCCGCATACCGCCGCATGCCCTTCCACGCGGGGCAGGACAGCCTGTCCATCCTGCGCCGGCTGGGCCTCTCCGCTGCCGAGTGCGATGCGCTCGTCGCCGCGGGCGTCGTCGGCACGCCGCAGGCCCCGGACGCCTGACAACTCCACCGATTCCATCCCTTCATCCGCTCACCACCGACCATGTTCGATTACTCCATTCCCTCCGAAACCCAGATGCTGCTGGACACCGTGCGCAAGTTCGTCACGCAGGAAGTGCAGCCGCTCGAAGCCGAAACCGAGAAGCAGGGCCGCGTGCCCGCCGAAGACCTGGCCCGCCTGAAGAAGAAGGCACAGGACCTGGGCCTGTTCGCCATGAACATGCCCGAGGACACAGGCGGCGGCGGCCTTTCGCACATCGACATGTGCCTGGTGGAAGAAGAGCTGGGCAAGACCTCGGACGCGCTGATCCGCCGCATCTTCGGCCAGGTCTACCCGATGCTGCTGGCCTGCAAGGGCGAGCAGCGCGAGAAGTACCTGCTGCCCACCGTGCGCGGCGAGAAAATCTGCGCCATGGCCATCACCGAGCCGGGCGCGGGCTCGGATGCAGCCAGCATCAGCACCACGGCCACGCTGGATGGCGACGAGTGGGTGCTCAACGGCCGCAAGCACTTCATCAGCGACGGCGACATCGCCGACTACGTGATCGTGATGGCCGTGCACGACAAGGACAAGCGCGCCCGCGGCGGCATCTCGCTCTTCCTGGTGGACAAGGGCACGCCCGGCTTCGAGATGACCAGCGTGCAGGCCATGATGGGTCACCGCGGCTACGGCCATGCCGAGCTGGTGTTCGAGAACGTGCGCATCCCGAAGGATGCAGTGATGGGAGAGGTGGGCGAGGGCTTCAAGCTCATCATGAGCAGCGTCTCGGGCATCCGCCTGGCCCACATCGGCGCGCGCGCCGTGGGCATGGCCAGCCGCGTGCTGGAGCTGATGCGCAACTATGCGAACGACCGCAAGCAGTTCGGCCAGCCTATCGGCGACTTCCAGATGGTGCAGCAGCAGATCGCCGACTCGGCCGTCGAGATCTTCGCCACCCGCATGATGGTGCTCAACACCGCGTGGGAGCTGGACCAGGGCATCGACTGCCGCGACAAGGTGTCGATGGTCAAGCTCTATGCCTCCGAGATGCTCGGCCGCGTGGCCGACCGGGGCATCCAGGTGTTCGGCGGCATGGGCTTCACGAAGGAGCTGCCGCTGGAGCGCATCTACCGCGACAGCCGCGTCACGCGCATCTACGACGGCACCTCCGAGATCCATCGCATGCTGATCGCCCGCAGCGTCATGAAGCGCGGCCTCAATCTTTGACCCCCCCGAAGCGCCTTCGGCGCCTCCCCCCGAGGGGGCGCACCCAGCGGCCCTGCAAAGCCGGTTCCGCGGGTGCCCTGGCCTCGAGGCGTGGCACACGAACATTCATTCCACTGGACACTCCATGACCACTTCCCTCAAGGCCGGCGACAACATGTCGTTCCGCAAGACCCTCACCGTGGCCGAGCAGGCGATGTACACCGGCATCAGCGGCAACATGGCGCCGCTGCACGTGGACCAGCGCGCCGCCAAGGACGCCGGCTTCGACAACATGCTGGCGTTCGAGCTCAACGGCGTGGCGCTGGCCACCACGGCGCTCAACCGCCTGGCCGGGCCCGGCTGGCGCATCGCCGGCGTGCAGGTCGATTTCGCCGTGCCGGTGCTGGTGGGCCAGACCCTCGAGTCGCGCGTCGAAGTGACGGCCGCCGATGCCGCAAGCATCACCTGCACGCTGCTGTGCCAGACCGTGGGCAACACCGGCGGCGCCGTCGTGGCGCAAGGGACGGCCCGCCTCGTGCCCGTGAAAGCCTGAGCATGTACGACCTCAAGCCTTTCGACAGCCTGCACGTCGGCAACGAGGTGTCGGTGCGCAAGACGATCACCGAAGCCGACGGCGCGCTCTACATCGCCGCCACCGGCGACTTCGGCCCCGTGCACGTGGACGACAGCTACGCCGAGACCACGCGCTTCGGCCGCCGCCTGGCGCCCGGCATCATGGTGGCCGGCATCTGCACCAACGTGCTGACGGCCGAGCTGGCCGGCACGCTGGGGGTCTCCATCGAGGACCGCTTCTGGTTCACCGGCCCGGTGTTCTACGGCGACACCATCGCCTTCCGCGTCTGGATTCATGAGATGGACGCCGAGACCCGCACCGTCACCTGGCAGGCCAGCGCGACCAACGACGAGGGCAAGGAAGTGCTCAAGGCCGAGGCCACGCTGAAGTTCCCGCGCGTGAAGCCCAAGCCGGTGGAGGCACCCGCCGCATGAACATCAACACCGTGCCCCCCACGCTGCCCGCGGGTGTCGCGGCCGGCTCGCCCGTGTTGCATGTGGTGCGCGTGGACATCGACCCCGCACATGAGGCCGCGTTCAACACCTGGTACGACGAGGTGCACGTGCCCGCGCTGCTGGCCTGCCCCGGCTGGCTGTCGGCGCGGCGATTCGTCTCGCTGGAGGACGGCCCCAAGTACTGCGCCATCTACGAGGTGGCCGGCGACTGGGTCTACGCCACGCCCGAGTTCGAGGCCGTGGCCGGCTTCATGGAATTCACGCCGCACGTGCGCAACTTCATGCGCCAGCGCCTGGCGCCGCTGGTGAAGGTGGCCCCGTGAGCTCGCGTGCGGTCCCGCCGGCCGTGGCTCCGATCGCAGGCGCGGCCGGAAACCTTGCGGCGAGCCTGTTGCAGGCCCGTCCGCTCACGAAGGACGCGTTCGCGCCCTTCGGCCAGGTGATCGAGCTCGAGGGCGCACGGCAGTTCGACATCAATGACGGCACCACGCGGCGCTTCCACGATCTGGCGAAGATCGACACGCTGGCCGATGGCGGACGGCCGATCGTGAGCCTGTTCCGGGCCCAGCCGCGTGCCGAGCCGGTGCGCCTCGCCCTGATGGAGCGGCATCCGCTGGGATCGCAGGCCTTCATTCCGCTGGCCGCACGCTCCTACTTCGTGGTGGTCGCGCCCGACGCGGGCGGGCGGCCCGGTCCGCTGCAGGCCTTCTTCACGACGGGATGGCAGGGCGTCAACTACGACCGCAACACCTGGCACCACCCGCTGCTGGCGGTGGACGAGGTGTCGGACTTCATCGTCGTGGACCGGGGTGGGGAAGGCCACAACCTCGAGGAATGGCCGCTCGCGGATCCGCCCGCGCTGCGCCGGCCCTGAGCGGCCTCACCTGCGGGATGGGCCGCGCCGGCCGCGTCAGTCGATGGCGGCCATCGCCATCATGCCGGCCGCCGTGTTGCTGATGGGAATGTGGTAATTGGTGTGCACCGCGCGCACGCGGCCCGGCACGGCGGCGCGCGCGGCCAGCCACATGAGCAGTTCCACGCCCTGGGTGCCGGTCTTCTCGACCAGTTCGTGAATGCTGAACTGCGTGGCCCATTCGGGATCGTGGATCAGGCTGTCCATGAATTTCAGGTCGAACGGCTTGTTGATGAAGCCGGCGCGCTCTCCATCGAGCTGGTGCGACAGGCCGCCCGTGCCGATCACCACCACGCGGCGCGGGTCGTCCCAGGACCGCAGGGCCTCGCCCACGGCACGGCCCAGCGCCACGCAGCGCTTCGCGCTGGGCAGCGGGAACTGCACGGTGTTGATGCAGATCGGAACGGTGAGCACCGGGCAACGCTCCTGGGGCCAGAACAGCTTGAGCGGCAGCGCGAAGGCGTGATCCACCAGCATGTCCTGGCAGGTGGTGACGTCGAACTCGGCTTCGACCAGGTGGTTGATGAGGTGCCACGACAGCTCGGGCACGCCGTCGAACGGCGGCAGCGTGGGCAGGCCCCAGCCCTCGTCGGCGTTGCTGTAGCGCGGCGCCGCGCCGATCGCGAAGGTGGGCATCTTGTCGAGGAAGAAGTTGAGCCCGTGGTCGTTGTAGAAGACGACGGCGATGTCGGGCTTCACGTCGGCGAGCCATTCGCGCACGGGCAGGAAGCCGTCGAAGAACGGTTTCCAGTAGGGATCCTGCTGGCGGCCACGCGCGATCGCGCCGCCGATGGAGGGAACGTGTGAGGTGGTGAGCCCGCCGACGATGGTGGCCATGGTGTGTCTCCGCTGGGTATCAATAGTGTTCGAGCGCGGCCGGCTGGTCGTTCTGCGCGACCAGGCGCGCCTTGAAGGCTTCTTTCGTCATGCCGGTCTGGGCCGCGCCAAGGTCCTGTACGTCCAGGCCGAGGATGCCGGCGAACTTGGCGAGGTAGTACACGTTGCCACCGGCCGACAGCAGCGCGAGCACGTCGCGCCGCGCGATGGCATCGGCCTGCTCGCCCGTGAGGCCGAAGCGGCGCATGTAGCCCGCCTCGTCCGCGCGGAAGGCCTCGCGGTTGGCGGCGTCGTTGAAAGAAAAGCACATGCGGTTGAGCGCATAGCCCTTCATGGCCTGCGCACCGTCGAACAGCACGGTGCCGGGGATGAGACGGGATGATGAGGCGGGCATGGAGTGTCTCCGGATGACGCGGCGAGTGTCCGCCGCCGCCCGCGCGCGCGTGCTGACCTGGATCAAGCCCACGGCCCGCGACGACGGCCAATCGTGCGTACGCGTACCATCGGGGCCGACATGTCCCTTTCTGCCCCCACGCCCAGCCAGGCTCTGGCCACCGCCAACCGACGCGGCATCACCGCGATGATGCTGTCCGCCATGACGTTCGTCGCCAACGATGCGCTGCTCAAATACGCCAGCCAGTCGCTGCCCGGCATGCAGGCCATCTTCCTGCGCGGCGTGTTCGCCACGCTGTTCCTGCTGATGCTGTGCCAGGCCATGGGCGTGACAAAGCACTTCAACCGTCTGGGCGACCGGCGGCTGCTCACGCGCTCTTGCCTGGACGCGGTGGCCACCCTGCTCTACCTCACCGCCCTCTTCCACCTGCCGCTGGGCAACGCGACGGCCATCAACATGGCGGCACCGCTCTTCATCATGCTGTTCGCGGTGTTGGTGCTGCGCGAGCAGGCCGGCTTCACGCGCTGGGCGGCGCTGGCGGGCGGGTTCGCGGGGGTGCTGCTGATCGTGCAGCCCGCGGCCGAGGGCTTCAACGCCTGGGCGCTGCTGTCCGTGGTCGGCACGGTGCTGCACGCGGCGCGCGACCTGCTCACGCGCTTCATCGACCGCAGCATTCCCACGCTGGTGCTCACGCTCTCCACCATGATCGCGGTGATGGTGCTCTCGGGTATCGCCTCGATCTTCCAGGGCTGGGCGCCGGTGGGCTGGACCACGCTGGGCTGCCTCATGGTGGCGGCCGTGTTCCTGGGCGCGGGCCACTACTTCCTGGCCGTGAGCATGCGCACGGGCGAGCTGAGCCTGATCGCGCCGTTCCGCTACAGCGGCCTGCTGTTCGCGCTGTTCATCGGCTGGACGGTGTGGGGCGACGTGCCCAACGCGCTGGCCACCGTGGGCATCGTGCTGCTGGTGGGCGCGGGGCTGTACGTGCTGCTGCATGAGCGCGCGCGCCAGCGGCAGCGGCAGATGCTGGAGACGGCGGCGGGCGACTGAGCTCAGTAGAGCATCGAGGGCAGCCACAGCCCGATCGACGGAAAGGCGTACAGCAGGCCCATCGCGACGATCTGCAGGCCCATGAACGGCATCATGCCGGCGAAGATCTGGCCCAGCGTGACGTGCGGTGGCGCCACGCCCTTGAGGTAGTAGGCCGACATGGCCACCGGCGGGCTGAGATAGGCGGTCTGCAGGTTCAGCGCGACGAGCAGACCGAAGAACAGCGGATCGACGCCGAAGTTGTCCAGCAGGGGCACGAAGATGGGCACGAAGATCACGATGATCTCGGTCCACTCGAGCGGCCAGCCCAGCAGGAAGATGATCAACTGCGACAGCAGCAGGAACTGGATCTTCGTCAGGCCCAGCGACATCACCCACGATTCGATGATCTCCTGCCCGCCCAGCAGGGCGAAGGCGGCCGAGAAGATGGCCGAGCCGATGAAGAGCCAGCAGACCATCGCCGTCGTCTTGGCCGTGAGCAACACCGATTCGCGCACGACACCGAAGTTCAGGCGCCGGTAGGCCAGCGCGAGCAACAGGCCGCCGAGCGCGCCCATCGCCGCCGCTTCGGTGGGCGTGGCGATGCCCAGCACGATGCTGCCGAGCACCGCCGCGATGAGCAGGGCCAGCGGCACGAACGAGGCCACCAGCATCCGCATGATCTCGAACCGCTCGGCGGTCAGCCCGCGATAGAACCAGAGCGTCGCCCCCGCCAGTGCGGCCAGCGCCGCCCAGGGCAGCCAGCGCGGCGCGGACGGCGCGCCATGCGGAACCTCCTCCGAGGCGCCGGCCAGTGCGCGGGTGTCCATGCCGAAGAGATCGGTGGGCGGCTCGTCCTCGCCGGCGTCGGCCATGGCCGCCACGGCCGGCGGCGCGGCCGGAACGGGCCCGGCGACATCCCGCATGGCGCCGAGGGCGGTGAGAGCGAGCAGTGACGCCAGCACCACCGCCGGCGCGAAGCTCATGAGCACGAAGCCGGCCAGTTGCAGCCTGGGCACCGACGTGCGCGGCTGCGCCAGCGCGGCCATCAGCGGACGCAGCACGCGGGCGCCGCGCGCACCGCCCGACAGCGACATCGACGCGCCGCTCAGCGGCACGACCCGCTCGCCCTCGGGCAGCGGCGGCATGAGCGAGGGCTTGAGCTTGGCCAGCACGATGATGTAGAGCAGATAGAGGCCGGTCAGCATCAGCCCCGGCAGCAGCGCGCCGGCATAGAGGCGCACCACCGAAACCCCGGCGGTCGCGCCATACAGGATGAGCAGCACCGAAGGCGGTATCAGCGCACCCAGGCAGCCGCCGGCGGTGATGGCGCCGGCGATCACGCGGATGTCGTAGCCGGCCTTGAGCATGGTCGGCATCGCCAGCAGCCCCATCAGCGTGATGACGGCGCCCACGATGCCGGTGGCCGTCGCGAAGATCGCGCAGGTGACCAGCGTGGCGACGGCCAGCGCGCCGGGCACGCGGGCCATCGACAGGTGCAGGCTCTGGAACAGCCGGGCGATCAGGTTGGAGCGCTCGACGATGTAGCCCATGAAGACGAACAGCGGAATGGCGATCAGCGTGTCGTTGGTCATCACCGAATAGGCGCGCTGCACCATGAGGTCGAGCGTGTGCTGCCAGGCCTGCCCGGTGCCGGCGAAGGTGTAGGCCAGGAACGTGAAGATCACGCCCATGCCCATGAGCGTGAAGGCCGTCGGGAAGCCGAGCATGATCGCGACGACGACCGTGGCGAGCATCAGCAGGCCGACGTGCCCGGTGCGCAGGTCGCCCCAGGGCGTGAAGAGCGCCACCCCGGCAAGCACCAGGACGATGAGCGACAGGCCGAAGCCGAGTTCTTTCCTCATGCGCGGCCTCCGGTGGCCGGGGCCACATTCGCGTCCGCCGCCAGCGCCTGGGAGCGCAGGCGGTCCACGTCGACCTCCTGCACGTCCTCCACGCGCGGCGCCCACGCACCCTGGCGGATGCAGGCGACGCAGCGCAGGATCTCGGCCAACCCCTGCATCATGAGCAGCGCGCCCGCCAGCGGAATCAGGCTCTTGAGGGGATACACCGGCAGGCCGTTGGCCGTGAGCGCCGAGCGCTCGCCCGCGGCCCAGGAGTCGTGGGCGTAGGCCGCGCCCGCCCAGACCAGTGCGACGACACCGGGGCAGAAGAAGACCAGGTAGAGCGCCAGATCGATGATGGCCTGCGTGCGCGGCTGCAGCATGCCGTAGAGGATGTCGCCGCGCACGTGGCTCTGCTGGGCCAGCGCGTAGGCGCCGCCCAGGATCACCATCGCGCCGTAGGACATGATGGTCGCGTCCAGCACCCAGCCGTTGGGTTTGTTGAAGGCGTAGCGCGACACCACCTCGAACGCGGTGATGGCCACGAGCACGACGATGAGCCAGCCGGCCGTCTGGCCGACCCAGGTCGAGATGCGGTCTGCCGCACGCAGTAATCGGTTCATGTCCGCGAGCTCCTGTGGGGATCTGGGCGGGCGCCTGGACAGCGGCCCGTACGCCGTCGTCAGCCGAAGAACTTGCGGTAGGCCGGCCCGGCCGCCACCGTGGTGAGCTCGGAGAGGTAGACCACCTTGCGCGCCCAGGCCTTCTGTGACTCCACCGTTCTGGCGAACAGGGCGTTCTCCGCGCTGCGCGTGGCGATCACCTTGGTCCACGCGTCGAGCTGCGCATTGAGGATCGGCTGCGGCGTGCGCATCACCTTCACGCCGTCCTTGGCCTGCATGGCGATGAGGTCGTCGGCCATGCGGTGCATGGCTTTCCATGTCATGCGCGAACTCGACGCATCCAGCGCGACCTGGATCAGGCGTTTCACGTCGTCGGGCAGTGCATCGAACTTCGGCTTGTGGAACGTCAGGTCGAAGACGTTGTTGGCCTGGTGATAGCTCTGCAGGTAGTAGAACTTCGTCACGTCCGGGAAGCCGAGCAGGCGATCGTCGGTGATGTTGGCGAATTCGGCCGCGTCGATCACGCCGCGTTCGAGCGAGGGCACGATGTCGCCGGGCGCCAGTTGTACCGGCACGGCACCCATCGCCTGCATCATGTCGACCGACAGGCCCGAGGTGCGGTACTTCAGTCCCTTCAGGTCGTCCACCGACTTGAGTTCCTTGCGGAACCAGCCGAACGGCTCGCACGGGATCGGGCCGTAGAGCATGGTGACCACGTTGAGCTTGGCGGCTGCCAGCGTCTCGGCATAGAGCTGGCGTCCGCCCCCCTGCTCGATCCAGCCCAGCAACTGCGTGGCGTCCATGCCGAAATTGGGGCCGGCGCCGTACAGGCCGAATGCCGTGTTGCGGCCGAACCAGAACGCCGGGATGCTGTGGCCGCCGTCGAGCGTGCCGCTCGATACGGCCTCCAGGATCTGCGGCGGCGGGACCACGGAGCCGGCCGGCAGCATCTGGATTTTCACGCGTCCACCCGTGGCCTGCTCGATGTCGCGGGCGGCATCCACCGCGAACTCGTGGAAGATGGTCTTGGCGGGCCACGCGCTCTGGAAGCGCAGCGTCGTGGTCTGCGCCACCGAGACCGCCGGCGCGGCCAGGCCGATGCCGCCCAGGGCGCCGATCTTCAAGGCCTGGCGGCGGCCCTGCGTGGCCGGTCCGGAGGACGGGGCGGCGGACGTGCGGAGGGTGTTCATGGTGCGGACTCCTGTGGTGGATGGGATGCACCTGCAACGCAAGCACCATGCCAACAAGATGGATTGAATTCCACCAAAGTGGAATGCTCCACAGCACCCGATCAGGCACCCCGACGGAGCCTGCCGCCACCCGTCTGCACCCGATAGGGGAATTTATTCCCTTATCAGGTGCGCCATCGTCGTGCCCTCAGCGACGGAAAGGCGTGCTGTCGATCACCAGGAAGTACTGGCACTCGCCCCGGCCGACATTGCGGAAGGCGTGCGCCTGTACGGCCTGGAAATACAGCGCATCGCCCGCCTCCAGCCGATGCACGAGGCCGTCTCCGAGCTGCGCTTCGAGCACGCCCTGCAGCACATAGATGTATTCGTCGGTGCCACGGCGGTGGGCGCTGAACTCCCCGGAGGACGACCCCGGCGGCAAGGTGTTGAGCACCCAGTCGACCCCGCGACCGGGCAGGATCGGCGAGATGCATCGCCGCGTGTAGCCCGACTCCTGGTCGCGCAGAACGGGCTGCACGCGCTTGGGCAGCAGCACCACTTCCTGCTCCTGCGGATCCACCAGCAGTTGAGAGAAGGTGACGCCCAGCGCCTCGGCCAGACTGGAGAGCACCGACGTGGATGGCACGGCCTCGCCCCGCTCCACCTTGGAGATCATGGAACGGCTCACGCCGGAGAGCTCGGCGAGCTGCTCGATGGCCAGTCCCTTGAGCTTGCGGCGCGTGCGCAGGGCCTCGGCCAGATGTGTCACCTGCTGCAGGCGATCGCTTTTCGAGGCGCCCTGTTCGTCCTCGCCGGACGTCTTGCTGACCGCGGCTGCGGGGCTGGCCTTCTTCTTGCTTTGCATTGAAATCCCAAATAATGGAAATTATTCCACCAACTCAAGGAGTGCCCATGAGCGACAGAGCGTTCATCAAATACTACGGCTGGTCCGCCATCGAACTCAATGTAGCCGGCAAGGCGATCTTCTTCGATCCGTTCTACCGGCCCTACTGCGGCGTCCAGTGGTATGACGTGAAGGATTTCACCCACGCGGATCTGGTGTGCGTCACGCACGGGCACGAGGAACACTTCCTCGACGTGCCCGACGTGCTGCGGGCCAGCCAGGCACGCGTGGTCGCAACGCCGGCGGTCTGCCGTTTTCTGGAGCGCCGCAACGGCATCGCGCCCGAACGCCTGATGCCTGCCGAATGGGGCGCGTCCGTGCGGGCCGACGGCGTGAACATCAGCCTGTTTCCCTGGAAGCACCGCGATCTCAACCTTCTGAAAGCGATGACGAAGGCCGTGTTCCGCGGCAACACGACGCAGCTGTCGTGGGCCTGGAGCAGCGCGACCAACGCACCCTTCTATTCCGGCTACACCGGCTTTCACGTCGAGCTGCCGTCCGGCATGACGGTACTCAACTACAACGAGGGCTTCAACACCAAGATGACGGCACAGGATCTGGCGGAGCTCAGGCAACGCTTTCCCCGCGTGGACGTGTTGCTGGCGGGCATGCAGTTGTTCTTCATCGACGACGTGGTGCGCGGCGTGCAGGCGTTGCAGCCGAAGATGGTCTACCTGTATCCGCCGCACGAGCACTTCCACAAGATGATGGAAGCCGAGTCCGCGCCGTGGGCCGACTTCGCCAGTGCCATCCGGCGTCAGTGCCCCGGCGTGGAAGTGGTGGTCGCCACACCCGGCACCGTGCTCGACCTGGCCGATTTCAGCGTCGAACAGCAAGCCGTGAGCGTGCCCGCGCTCAGGCAGGCCGCATGAAGGGAGCACCCGCCATGAGCCTGACAGACACACTCGCCGCGCTGGGTTTCTCGCTGCCGCCACCGCCGGCGGCCGTCGGCAACTTCGTCGGTGCGCGGCGCAGCGGTTCGCTGATCGTCGTCTCCGGCCAGTTGCCATTGCGCGAAGGTCGCCCTGTCTGCGTCGGCCGCGTCGGCTCGGCGATCAGCCTGGAGACGGCCTACGAGGCCGCCCGCGTCGCGGCGCTCAACGCGCTCGCGCAAGCGGCGTTCGTGGCCGGCTCGCTCGATGCGCTCAAGGGCGTCGTGCGCGTGGGCGGCTTCGTGCAGGCCGACTCCGATTTCTTCGACGTGCCCAAGGTGGTCAACGGCGCGTCGGACTTCTATGTCTCGCTGTTCGGCGATGCCGGACGCCACGCGCGTGCGGCCATCGGCGTGATGACGCTGCCGGCCAACGTTCCCGTGGAAATCGAGGCGACGTTCGAGATCTGACGGCGGCGGATCGCCCGTCAGCGCGGGGCTGGTGGCAGCGTCACGCGCACCTCCAACCCCGGCTGGGCATTGCGCACCGACCACTGGCCGCCGTGCGCCTGCACCACCAGCCGGCACAGGTGCAGCCCCAGGCCGACGCCGCCCGTGTCGCGCCCGCGTGCACTGTCGGGCCGCCAGAACGGCTCGGCCAGGTGCGCCAGCGCGGCGCCGGGCACGCCGGGGCCGTGATCGCGCACCACCAGCGCCACGCCACCGCCGGGCTCCGCATGCAGGGCCGCACCCACCGGTTCGGCCGCGCCCCCCCCATGCCGCAGCGCGTTGTCGAGCAGGTTGCGCATCAGCAGCCGCACGCGCGCGCGGTCCACGGCGATGGCTGGCAGGCCTGGATCGGCCTGCAGCACCGCGCGGCCGGCGCCCGGCACGCCGGACTGCGCCAGTTCGTGCATCACGTCGCGCATCAGCACCGCCAGATCGGTGGGCTCGCGCTGCAGCGCGGCATGGCGGCCGGCCAGGCGTTCGCTCTCCAGCAGGTCGGCCACCAGGTCGCGCATCACGGCCAGGTCGCGCAGCAGTGCATCGCGCAGCGGCCGTACGGCCGGGTCGGCATCGGGCAGCAGCTCGGTGTTCAGGCGCGCGCGCGTGAGCGGGCTGCGCAGTTCGTGGCTGATGGCCAGCAGCAGTGCGCGCTTGGCGTCGAGCATGCCGTGGATGTCGTGCGCCATGGCGTTGACGTCCTGTGCCAGCACGCCGAGTTCGTCGCGCCGGCGCACGGGAATGGGCTGCGCGAAATCGCCGCCGCCGAAGCGGCGCGCGCCGTCGCGGATGTCGTCGAGCGGGCGCAACAGCCGGCGCACGTAGAGGAAGGCGATGGCCGTGAACACCAGCAGCGCGGTGAGCGTCGCCCAGCCGACACGGCGCGGCTGGTTCTGCCAGGCCGACTGGCTGAGGCCAAACTCGATGCGATGGCCATCGGCCGTGTGGCGCACCAGCAGCGCCTCCCGGTCGCCCTCGCCCGCATCTCGCCGCCAGCGCGCGCCGTCGCCGCGCCAGTTGCGGGGCATGGGCTCGGATTCCCATTGCACCATGGGCCCGCTGATGCGCACGCTCACCGGCAGGCGCGCGGCGATGGCCTGCGCGCGCTCCAGGCTGGGCGGTGTGCCGATGTCGGCCGCGAGCCGGTCCACGTAGTCCACCAGCAGCGGCCGCGCGCCATCGCGCCAGCCCACCGAGAGCGCCTTCTGCATGCCCGCGAGAAACACCACCGTGGTGGCCAGCGCCAGCAGCAGGAACAGAACCACCATGCGCACGCGCAATGAATGGCGCAGTGCCAGCCGGGCGCGCCGGTGCCAACGCCGATCGCCGCGCTCATCCGCCATGCGGGGTCTCCGGCGGCATGGCGCGCAGCGCGAGCGTGTAGCCGGCGTTGCGCACCGTGCGGATGCAGTCCAGCGGTTCGAGCTTGCGTCGCAGGCGGCTGACCACGATGTCCACCGCGCGCGTGTACAGGTCGGCCTCGTGGCCGCGCAGCTGGTTGAGGATGTCGTCGCGGCTGAACACGCGGCCGGGTTCGCGCGCGAGCATCAGCAGCAGGTCGAACTCGGTGCTGGTCAGCTCCACCGGTTTGCCCTCGCGCAGCACACCGCGCCGGGCGGGATCGATGCGCAGTCCGTCGAAGTGCAGCACCGTATCGGCCGCCGCCGTGCGCGACGTGGCGCGCCGGCGACGCAGCGCCACCTGCAGGCGGGCCACCAGCTCGCGCGGCTCGAAGGGCTTGGGCAGGTAATCGTCGGCGCCCAGCTCCAGGCCCACCACGCGGTCGGTCAGCTCGCCACGCGCGGTGAGCATGACGATGGGCAGATCCATCTCGCGCAGGATGGCGCGGCAGAGCTCGAAGCCGTCTATCTCGGGCAGCATGACGTCGAGGATGGCCGCGTCGAAGCCTCCCGCGCGCAGGCGCGCCATCGCGTCGGAAGGCCGCAGAGCCTGTTCGAGTGCGAGATCGAAGCGCGCGAAGTAGGCGGCCAGCGGCGGGCCGAGATCGACGTCGTCGTCGACGAGCAGGATGCGGGTCATGACGCCATTGTGCTGCGCGGTGCGGCCCGGCCGGGCTTCACCAGGGGTCGGCCGGCCCGATGCGCCCCAGGTGCGTGAGGCGGAAGCCCTCGCGGTACTTGAGACCGTAGCCCAGTGCGCGATCGAAGCCGATGTGCGCCAGCCACACCAGCGCCAGCGGCACTGCGGCAGGCCAGCCGATCAGCAGCCCGCCGGCCACGAGCAGCAGCGGCCCGGTGGACGAGTGCGCGGCGTTGTAGAGCCACGCGCCGTGGCGCGACCCGGCCAGGTAGCCCAGCAGGCTGAGGTCGGGCAGCAGGAACAGCGCGGCGAAGAAGCCCCAGCCGTAGCCCTGGCCCACGCCGAACTGCGCGTACGCGGCCACGGCCGTGCCCAGCATGGCCAGGCCTTCGAGCCGCAGCAGCGCGCGCACGCCGCCGCGCGCCGCGTCGTCAGCCACGCGAGCCCCAGCGGCGGCCGCGCTCCATGAAATCGCGCACCTTCTGCTGCTGTCCGGGATTCAGGCTGTCGTAGAAGTCGCCCAGCGCGGAGATCACCTCGGGGCTGCCGGTGTTGACAGCCGCGGCCTTGGCATTGACGAAGGCCTGCGCGCGGCTGCGGTCGAAGCGTTCGCCGGCCACCAGCGCCTTGATCTCGTCGCGCGGATCGGTGGCGCCGCGTACGGCCGCGCGCTGCGCTTGCAGCTTGTCGGCCAGTATCTCCAGCCGCGCGCGCTGCGCCGCGTCGAGGTCCAGCCGGGAGCTGACGCGGTCGATGGCCTTGGCGCGGAACCTGGCCGAGTCCTCGGCCGAGGCGGCCCAGCGCGGGCCGTCGCCGTGGCGCGCGCAGGCCGTGAGTCCGCCGACGGCGATGGCGGCCCCGGTGAGGCCGATGAGGGAGCGTTGAATCCAGCGTTTCATGACGGTGTGTCCTTTCGAAGACTGTCCATGTGGAACATGGCCGTCATGGTGCCGGCGCGCTGCCGGGCGGTCGTCTCGCTGCCGTCTCGGTTTGTTTCGTTGTTTTTCAACCGCCGGGCCAGCCGGCGGTAGCGGCGTTCAGGCGAAGTTCTCGGTGTCGACCTCGCCCGTGGCCTGGGGCGCGTAGCGGTTGCCCACCACGGTCTGCTGGTTGATCAGGTCGCCAGCGCGGCGGATGACGGCGTCCGGCAGATCGAGATCGGCCGCGCCCAGGTCTTCGTGCAGATGCTCGAGCGAAGTGGTGCCGGGAATCGGCACCACGTGCTCGCCCTGACGCAGCAGCCAGGCCAGTGCGAGCTGGGCCGGCGTGCATCCGGCTTCGCGCGCCAGATCGGCGAACGGCGCCATCAGGCGCAGGTTCTGTGCATAGGTGTCGGGCGCGAAACGCGGCATCGGTCGGCGGATGTCCTTGGCGTCCAGCGTGGTCACGTCGGTGAGGCGGCCCGTGAGGAAGGCGCGCGCCAGCGGACTGAAGGCGACGAAGGCCGCCCCCAGTTCGCGGCAGGCGTCCAGCACGGCGATCTCGGGGTTGCGTGTCCAGAGCGAGTACTCGGTCTGCACGGCCGTGATCGGATGCACCGCATGCGCGCGCCGCAGCGTGGCGGCCGACACTTCCGACAGGCCCAGCGTCTGCACCTTGCCGGCGCGCACCAGGTCGCTCATGGCACCCACGCTGTCCTCGATGGGCACGTTCTTGTCCCAGCGGTGCAGGTAGTACAGGTCGATCACGTCGGTCTTCAGGCGGCGCAGGCTGTCCTCGCAGTTCCTGCGCAGGGTTTCGGGCCGGCCGTCGATCACTCGGCTCATCACGCCGTCCTCGCCGCGGACGCCGCCCATGCCGCCTTTGCTGGCCAGCGTGAACTTGCGGCGGTGCGGCGCCATCACGCGGCCGACCAGTTCCTCGTTGGCGCCGAAGCCATAGAGCGCCGCCGTGTCGAACAGCGTCACGCCCGCGTCGAGCGCCGCCAGCAGCACGCGCTCGCCCTGCTCGGGCGAAGGCGGCACGCCATAGGCGTGCGAGAGATTCATGCAACCCAGCCCGATGGCCGAGACTTTGAAGGGTCCGAGGGTACGTGTATGCATGCCCCGAGCTTAACGGCTGGAGAAGGCAGACTGTGGCGCACGGATTCGCCGCGCCGCGAGCGTCTGCCAGGCCGGCGTGCCGTAACCGGCCACCAGGTCACGTCCCAACGCGGCCCACGCCGGATCGTCCGGATCGACCCCGAGTTCGCGCACGAAGTGATCCTGCACGATGAAGCACTGCCGCCGGTACGGCAGCAGGTAACCCGAGATGTCGGCGCGCAGCACGGCCACGGCTTCGTCATGCCGTGCGAACCAATGGTTGAGCAGGATGCCGGTGCGCGGCGCATGCCAGAAGTCGCCCCAGTCCTCGCCCGCCACGGCCAGTCCGCCGAGCACTCGCCGGGCGTGTTCCCAATGCATGAACCCGACGGCGCGCGCGGCATCGTGCAGTGCGTCGGCCAGCCGCAGGCTGCCGGCCGTGTCCTCGCGGCGCGCGCGGTTCAGGCGCACGCGCGCGCGGATTCGTAACTCGTCGAGCGCGGCGCTGGAGGCGCGGTCCGGCGTCATCGCGGCATCAGGGCCGGGCTGGCGGCCAGTGGGTCGATCACGGCCAGGACGGCATCACGGGCACCGGGGCCGATGCCGGCCAGCGCCTCGGCGCAGATGGCATCGGCCGTGACGCGGGCCTCGTTGACCGCCGCGCGTCCGGCCGCTCGCAGCACGACGGCGCCCTGCTCCCGTGCGATATGGCCGGTCTTCTCCAGCGGCAGCAACCGGCGCACGACGGCCGATGGCACGACACCCAGTGGCGCCCCCAGGGCCGCCACCGGCAGGCGCTGCCCCTGGGCGCGCGCCAACGCATCGAGCACGATGAAGTCGGCATGCCCCATGCCGTGCAGGGTGCCCAGCGCGTCATCGAGCATGCGTTGCAGGCTGGCGTGCGCGCGGCTCAAGCGCAGGCAGAAATCGAGCGCGGGGGTTGCCGGGGTCATGCCGACAGCTCCTGCCGCCACAACGCGAGCAGCGCAGCCAGTTCGTCGCGGTAGTCGGCATCGGGTGCTTCCTCGCGACGCTTGAGCACGTCGATCACTTCGAACGAAAACGCCGCCTCGCCGTGCGTCCGCCATGCCGCCTGCAGCGGCCGGTCGGGGTGGCCACCCATCTTCAGCTGGAAGCGGTCGCGGTTGATCGCGCCGCGCACGTTGAGGCTGGCATTCACGAACACCTGCGGCGCAGCCGCGCAGCGGATGGCGTAGATGCCCATGGGCGGAGGGTTGTCCTTGTACTCGCGCACCAGCGCGCGCTGGCGGGCGCGCCGCTGCACGGGGGCGCCGAGGAAGGAAGCAGGAGACGAAGCCATGACAGGTTCCTTGTGTTGCATCGTGGATGGCCCATCCCGCGCGGGGGCCGACGAAGCAAGCTGGAGCTGCCTGGACTGACAAAAGAAAACCAGCAGGACGCTGGTCAGGGGTGAGAGCCTCTTGAGCGGGCGGGCGCCCCCCGGCACCCGTCCGGCGATTGTAGCGGCGCGCAGGACGCCGCGCCGCTCTCATCACGTCACATGCCTGCTCAGCCGGCGTTCAGCTGCTGCTCCAGATCGTGCAGCGTCTGATAGCACGGCAGCACCTTGGCCACGCTGGCGTTGGGCTCGCGGCCTTCCTTGATCGCGGCGAAGAACTCGCGGTCCTGCAGCTCGATGCCGTTCATCGACACGTCGACCTTGCTCACGTCGATCTTCTCTTCCTTGCCATTGAACAGGTCGTCGTAGCGGGCGATGTAGGTGCCGGTATCGCCGATGTAGCGGAAGAAGGTGCCCAGCGGGCCATCGTTGTTGAAGGACAGCGACAGCGTGCAGATGGCGCCATTGGCGGCCTTGAGCTGGATGCTCATGTCCATGGCGATGCCCAGTTCCTTGTGGATCGGGCCCTGCACGGCGTTGGCCTTCACGACGGGGCTGCCCGCCTGGTAGGCGAACAGGTCCACCGTGTGCGCAGCGTGGTGCCACAGCAGGTGGTCGGTCCAGCTGCGCGCCTGTCCCAGCGCGTTCATGTTGGTGCGGCGGAAGAAATAGGTCTGCACGTCCATCTGCTGGATGTTGAACTCGCCGGCCTCGATCTTCCTGTGCACCCACTGGTGGCTGGGGTTGAAGCGCCGGGTATGGCCGCACATGGCGACCAGACCGGTCTGCTTCTGCATGTCGACCACGGCCTGCGCGTCCTTGAGGCTGTCGGCCATCGGGATCTCCACCTGCACGTGCTTGCCGGCCTTCATGGCGGCGATGGCCTGCGCGGCGTGCATCTGCGTGGGCGTGCACAGGATGACCGCGTCCACCTCGGGCAGCGCCAGGCTGTCGGCCAGGTCGGTGGTCACGTGGCCGATGCCGTACTTGGCGGCCACTTCCTTCGTCTTGTCGAGCTCGCGGCCCACGACCGAGACGACTTCCACGCCGTCGATGTTCTTGATGCCGTCCAGATGCTTGATGCCGAAGGCGCCGGCACCGGCGAGTGCTACTTTGATGGTCATGTGAATCCTTGTCTTTGTGGGGGACGCCGCGGAACCGGCTTTGCCGGGCCGCTGGCGGCGCCCCCTGGAGGGAGGCGCCGCAGGCGCTTCGGGGGGTTACGGATTTTCCAGGATCAGATGGCCGACGGCCGTGTTGGATGCGGGCACGTGATAGAAGCGCTTCTTCACGATGGGCTTGCCACCGCCGTTGGCGTCGTCCATCGCGCCGCGCGCGATCAGCCACATCACCAGCTCGATGCCTTCGGAACCGGCTTCACGCACGTAGTCGATGTGGGGAATGGCGGCGGCCGCCTGCGGGTCGTCGATCAGTTTGTCGAGGAAGGCGTTGTCGAATTCCTTGTTGATCAGGCCGGCACGCGGCCCCTGCAGCTGGTGGCTCATGCCGCCCGTGCCCCAGATGTGCACGTTGAGGTCTTCGTCAAAGCTCTCCACGGCCTTCCGGATCGCCTTGCCCAGGTTGTAGCAGCGCTGGCCCGAGGGCACGGGGTACTGCACCACGTTGACGGCAAAGGGGATCACCGGGCAGGGCCAGGCGTCGGGCTGGCCGCACATGAGCGACAGCGGCACCGTGAGACCGTGGTCCACGTCCATCTTGTTCACGAGGGTGAGGTCGAAGTCCTGCTGGATGACCGACTGCGCGATGTGCGCCGACAGCGCCGGATGGCCGTAGACCTTGGGTACGGGGCGCGGGCCCCAGCCTTCGTCGGCCGGCTGGTATTCGGCGGCGGTGCCGATGGCGAACGTCGGGATCATCTCCAGGCTGAAGGCCGTGGCATGGTCGTTGAAGACCAGGAAGACGACGTCCGGCTTGTTGTCCTTCATCCATTGCTTGCCGTAGTCGTAGCCCTCGAAGACCTTCTGCCAGTACGGCTCCTGGGTCTTGCCCATGTCGAGCGCGGCGCCGATGGCGGGCACGTGCGAGGTGTAGACGGATGCGGTGATGCGTGCCATGTCAGGCTCCCTTGCTGGCTTGCGTGGCGCGGCCTGCGGCGCCCTGCGGCTGACGGTGAGCCTGCGCGTCGCCGTCCTCGCCGACCACGCGGTTGCCGTTGGCGGAACGGCCACCCGCGATCATCATGTTGCGGTACTCCTCTTCCGTCATGCCGGTCATGCTGCCGGCCATCTGCTGGAAGCTCTTGCCGTCGGTCGCGCCGATCTTGGCCAGGAAGTAGATGTTGCCGCCGTTGGCGATCATGCGGTTCATGTCGCGGTCGAGCACGGCCTGCTTCTGGGCTTCGGTCATCGGCCACTCGTCGAGGTAGGCGCGTTCGTCGGCCTTGAAGCGCGCGCGGTTCTCGGCCTTCATGAGCGACATGCAGAACTGGTTGAGCCAGTAGCCCAGCCGGCTCTGCTCGGCGTCGAAAATGGTCGTGCCGGGCACGTCGAGGTAGGGTTTGTCGAGGGACATCGCTCGCTCCTTACTTCACTTCCTCGGGCCAATAGAGGCGCATGGGGTTGTCCACGAGCAGCTTCTGCTGCAACTCGGGCGTGGTGGCGATGCGCGGGATGAAGTCCACCAGCAGGCCGTCGTCGGGCATGTGCTTCTTGAGGTTGGGGTGCGGCCAGTCGGTGCCCCAGATCACGCGGTCGGGAAAGGTGTCGACGACGCGCTTCGCGAACGGCACGACGTCCTTGTACGGATCCTGCTGGCCCGGCAGCGCGGCCGTACCGTCCTTCGACAGCCGCTCGGGGCAGGTCACCTTGCACCACACGTTGCTGTGCTCGCGCATGAACTTCACGAACAGCTCGAACTCGGGGCCGTCGACCGGCTGCGACACGTCGGGCGTGCCCATGTGATCGACCACCACGGTGGTCGGCAGCGCGGTGAAGAAGTCCCACAGCTCGGGCAGGTCGCGCGCCTCGAAGTAGATGACGACCTGCCAGCCCAGCTTCGCGATACGGCCCGCGATCTCCAGCAGCTCTTCCTTGGGCGTGAAGTCGACCAGGCGCTTGACGAAGTTGAAGCGCACGCCGCGCACGCCAGCATCGTGCAGGCGCTGCAGTTCGGCGTCGCTCACGTCGCGCTTGACGGTGGCGATGCCACGGGCCTTGCCACCCGACGAGAGGCAGGCATCCACCATCGCGCTGTTGTCGGCGCCATGGCAGGTGGCCTGCACCACCACGTTGCGCGAGAAACCCAGGTGGTCGCGCAGCGCATAGAGCTGCTCCTTGCTCGCGTCGCAGGGCGTGTACTTGCGCTCGGGCGCGTACGGGAACTGC
Organism: Burkholderiales bacterium; assembly: GCA_017307855.1. GTDB lineage: Bacteria > Pseudomonadota > Gammaproteobacteria > Burkholderiales > Burkholderiaceae_C > JAGOCV01. Next base: position 580,393 of record JAFKGD010000001.1, read on the forward strand.
GCGCCGGGGCCGAACACGTGGCAGTGCGCATCCACCGCGCCTGCGGGGAGTTTGAAGGTGGGCTTGCTCGGGCCGGTGTACCAGTCGAGCCAGCCGGAGGTCTTCTCGAAGCCGCCGCTGGTGGGTTTGTCGTGGGTCTGCTGCGTCATGGTCTTCAGTCGATGTATTTCAGGCCGGCTTTCTCGAGGGGCTCGCGCATCTTGTACATGTCCAGGCCCAGCACGCCGGAGGCGAGCTTGGCGCGCTTTTCGCCCTCGTTGGCTTCGCGGGCACGGGCCGCGTCCAGCGTCTTCTGCGCCAGTGCAGCCGGCACGCAGACCACGCCGTCGTCGTCGGCCACGATCACGTCGCCGGGATTGACGATCATGCCGGCACACACCACGGGGATGTTGACCGAGCCCAGCGTGGCCTTGATGGTGCCCTTGCTGCTGATGCCCTTGGACCAGACCGGGAAGTTCATCTCGGTCAGCGTCTTCACGTCGCGCACGCCGGCGTCGATGACCAGGGCGCGCGCGCCACGGGCCTGAAAGCTGGTGGCCAGCAGGTCGCCGAAGAAGCCGTCGCAGTTGTCGGCCGTGATGGCGGCGACGACGATGTCGCCGGGCTGGATCTGCTCGGCCACGACGTGCATCATCCAGTTGTCGCCGGGATGCAGCAGCACAGTGACGGCCGTGCCCGACACCTGCGCGCCCGCGTAGATGGGGCGCATGTAGGGCTTCATGAGGCCGACACGGCCCATGGCTTCGTGGACGGTGGCCGAGCCCAGCGCGGCCAGGCCGTCGGCCGCAGCGCGATCGGCGCGCTTGATGTTGCGGTAAACGACTCCGAGTTCGTACATGTCTTGTTCCTTGAAATTGGGATGGCTCAACGGCCTTGCTGCTTCAGGCGGGCGTCCAGGCGCGAGAACACGCGGCGCGCGTTGCCTTCGAACACCTGGTAGCGCTGCTCGTCGCTGAGGTTGGGCGTGGCCAGCACGTAGCGCTTGGTGTCGTCGTAGTAGTTGCCGGTCTCGGGGTCGATGCCGCGCACGGCGCCGATCATCTCGCTGGCGAACAGCACGTTCTTCACCGGGATCACCTTGGTCAGCAGGTCGATGCCCGGCTGGTGGTACACGCAGGTGTCGAAGAACACGTTGTTCAGCAGGTGGTCGGCCAGCAGCGGCTTCTTGAGCTCCTGCGCCAGACCGCGGTAGCGGCCCCAGTGGTAAGGCGCGGCGCCGCCGCCGTGCGGGATGATGAACTTCAGCGTGGGGAAGTCCTTGAACAGGTCGCCCTGGATCAGCTGCATCACGGCCGTGGTGTCGGCGTTGATGTAGTGCGCACCGGTGGTGTGGAAGCACGCGTTGCAGCTCGTGCTCACGTGGATCATGGCCGGGATGTCGTACTCGGCCATCTTCTCGTAGATGGGATACCAGTGGCGGTCGGTCAGCGGCGGGCTGGTCCAGTGGCCACCCGACGGATCGGGGTTGAGGTTGATGCCGACGTTGCCGTATTCCTTGACGCACTTCTCCAGCTCGGGGATGCAAGTGGCGGGATCGACGCCGGGCGACTGCGGCAGCATCGCGGCGGGCACGAAGTTGTCGGGGAACAGCTGGCTCACGCGGTAGCACAGCTCGTTGCAGATCGCGGCCCAGGTGCTGGAGACATTGAAGTCGCCGATGTGGTGGGCCATGAAGCTCGCGCGCGGGCTGAAGATGGTGATGTCGGAGCCGCGCTCCTTCATCTTGGCCAGCTGGTTGGTCTCGATGGTCTCGCGCAGCTCGTCGTCGCTGATCTTCAGGTCGGACGCCTTTGGCATGACCGAGGGGTCCTTGATGCCGGCAATCTGCTGGTTGCGCCAGTTCTCCAGCGACTTGGGCGCGGTGGTGTAGTGCCCATGGATATCGATGATCAGGGGCGTGGCTTGGCTCATGTCGTTCCTCGGGGAGCCCGGGTCGGGCGCGTTCGGTGGGGGTGAAAGGAAGGCGCGCGGGCAGGAGCGACCCACCCGCCGATGCTTCAGCGATTGTGGCCACTTCACTGGCAGGGGGCCATCCCGCGATGACACTAGCAGCTATCGCAGGTCGGCATAATCAGCTGCAAGCTATTCAAATTCAGGCGATCCGATGGACCTGCGACAACTCGAGTATTTCGTCCGCGTAGCCGAGCTGGGCAGTTTCACGCGCGCCTCGATCGCGCTGAACATCGCCCAGCCCGCGCTCAGCCGGCAGGTGCGCCAGCTCGAAGTGGAGCTGCGTCAGAACCTGCTCACGCGCAACGGCCGGGGTGCCACGCTCACCGAGGCGGGCAAGCTGCTGCTGGAACACGGCCGCGGCATCCTGCACCAGGTGGAGGTGGCGCGCGAGGAGCTGGGCGCCGCGCGCGGGGCGCTGGCCGGACGCGTGTCGATCGGCCTGCCGCCCAGCCTGTCGCGCCTGATCACCGTACCACTCACGCATGCCTTCCGTGCGCAGCTTCCGCAGGCCCAACTCACGCTCACCGAAGGGTTCTCGCTGCTGATGAACGAGGGACTGCGCATGGGCAACCTCGACATGGCCGTGCTCTACAACCCCGATCGCTCGCCGGACGTGGAGATCGAGACACTGCACGAGGAGGAGCTGGTGCTGATCTCCCCTGCCCTGCCGGCCCCGCAGCCTTCCAGAGCTTCGGGCAGGAGCGCTTCGCGCGTCGACCGCGCAGTACCGGTGGCACTGGCGGACGTGGCGGATCTGCCGCTCATCCTGCCCAGCCGGCCCAATGCGTTCCGCCTGCTGATCGAGCGCGAGATGACCACAGTCAACCGCATGCCGCGCATCACGCTCGAAGTGGACGGACTCAACGCCATCCTCAACCTCGTCAAGGAAGGCCTGGGCCACGCCGTGCTGCCGCGCTACACGCTGTCGAACTTCAGCGACCCGGCTTCGTTCGCCGTGCGCACGATCGGGTCGCCACCGATCCAGAGCGAGCTCACCCTGGTCTGGTCGGCCCGGCGGCCGCTGACGGAAACCCACCGCAAGGCGCTGGAACTGGTGCAGCAGGTGGTGGCCGAGGCGCTGCGGCCCTACGGCACGGCGACGCCGACCTGAGACCGCCGCTTCAGCCGCACGCCCGGCTGCAATGCAGCCCCACGGCCGTGAAGCCTTCGCGTTGCCAGAAAGCCTGAGCGGCTTCATTGGCGCGCGCCACGTCGAGGATCATGCGTTCGCAGCGCTGCTGCCGGGCCAGCCGCGCCAGATAGGCCAGCAATTCGCCCCCCAGACCAAGCCGGCGCTGCGTCTCGATCACCACGAAGTGATCGACGTAGAGGTAGCGGCCGTGGCACAGGCGCGTCTCGACCGACCAGCCGGCCACCCCCAGCAGGCGGCCGGAGGCCGACGCGAACATTCCCACGCCCTGCCAGCCGCCCTGGCGCACCGCGTCCAGCCGGGACGAGAGGATGGCGGCGTCGATGCCGTACCAGTCGTGCAACACGGCCAGCAGGCCCAGGTGATCGGCATCGGTGACGAGGGGTCGGATCACCACCGCAGGACGCTGCTGCCCTGCCGCCTGCGCCCCCCGGTGGGCCGATTCGCGCGGCGACACGTCCTGGCCGCTGGGCAGAACAGGCCTCATGCGCGCTCCGTGCGGGGGCGAGCCCCTACCAGGTGCCAGGCCAGACCCGCCAGCACCAGCGTGAGCGGCGCGATGCGCCGGTGCAATTCGCCAGGCGCTCCGGAGGCCCCCACGGCAGGAGGTGGTGCTCGACGTGGCCGTTGTTGCCGTTGGTGAACCAGGTCATGAACCGGTGGGAACGGATGGCTGTGCGCGGCGTGTTCACGATGATCCATGTCCGTCCCAATTCAGGCACGCAAGCCCGTCGCCGTGAGAGCGAGCACCGGCAGCGCGTCATGGTAGGCAATGCTATGCACACGCTGGCGAAAGGAAATAGGACATCCGTGCCGTCCACGCCGGTCGATGCGTCAGATCAGCAGGGCCGCCAGTTGCGTGCGCCGGCTCAGGCCCAGCAGGCCGTAGACCTCGGAGAGCTGGTTGCGCACGGTCTTGTCCGAAATGCCCATGGTGCGCGCGATCGACTTGTCGTCGTGCCCGCGCGCCACGGCGCGCACGATCTCGCGCTGGCGCCGCGTGAGCTGCGCGATCGACCCGATCGAAGCGTCGTCGCCCACGGGCAGCAGTTGCTGCGCCAGCGCGTGCAGCAGCGGCGCCATCATGGCCAGCGCGGCGCCGTGCCAGTTCGTGAAAGCATGCGGCACGCCGGAGAAGCGCAGGTGCGTGGCATTGCGCGCGCGGGCGCCCACCAGCCCGTGCACGGCCGTGCGACCCATCCGGGCAAGCAACGCACGCTCGCTGATACTGGCGAACTCCGGTGGATCGGCCGGATCGATGCACAGCGGTTGCGGCCTGCGCATCCACTGGCCAAGCAAGGGCTGCGCATCGAGCTCGAACGCATCGGCTGGCTCACCCGGCCCGGCGTCCGGATCGCCTGCCTGCAACCACTGGGCGACGCGCACTTCGCCCGCGAAGTGCTCCCACTGCGCCACCAGCACATGCCTGCAGGGAAAGAACTCGGTGACAGGTCCGGCCAGCCACGCGGCGAATTCGCCGCGGCTCGCGGGCCGCTCGCAAGCCACGCGGCCCCAGCGCAGCAGATCGCTGTCGCTCAGGGCCGGCCGGCCCTGCGCGTGCCGCTGGCTGGCCGGCACCCGCGCGGGCGCCGTCGAGGTGGATTGCCGCATTGCTCGCTCCCTGCCCCGCCCCGCCCGGTGGTCGGGCTGTGATCGCGAAGCGGGGTGGATTCTGGCGCCGGCGCGCCAGCGCGACACAAGTCCGTTTCGGACTTTTTCAATTTCGCGCGGGCCTGAGCCGCACGCTCACATCTGCAGCCACCACAGCAAAGCCGTCAGCGTGACGAACGACGACAGCGTGGCCACCAGTTGCACCACGGCGCACAGCCCTTCGAAACCATACTTCTGCGCCAGCACCGGATAGATACCCAGCATGGGCACGGCCGCGCCGACCACGGCCGCGGTACGCAACACCGGATCGGCCGGCGGCAGCAGCCAGAGCATCGCCAGCACGGCGAGCGGATGCAGGATCAGCTTGCCCGCGACGATGGCAGGAACGTCCTGCCACAAGCCCGCGACGCGCTGGCCCCCCAGCGAGCCGCCGATGACGAACAGCGCCAGCGCGCCACACGACGTGGCGAACAGCGCCATGGCGCGCTCGGCCGGCGCCGGCAGATGCCAGCCCGTGAATGCGAACAGCAGGCCCAGCACGATGGCGACGATCATCGGGTTGCGCAGCAGGCCCAGCAGCGACTGCCGCAGCGCCGCGCGCCAGTCGCCACCGCCGGCGGCCGCTCGGCCCAGTTCGGCGAGCATCAGCGCCAGCGGCAGGATCACCACGTTCTCCACGATCATGTTGAGCGCCAGCGCCACACCGGCCGTGGCCCCCACCACCTGAAGCATCAGCGGGAAGCCGATGAAGCCGCTGTTGGAGCAGCTCGTGCCCAGCCCGAAGAGTGCCGCCTCGGCCAGGCCCTTGCGCCGGCCCCAGCGAGCCCACGCGAAGCCCGCGCCGCCCGCGATGAGCGAGCCGGCCAGGTAGGCCAGCAGGTAGTTGGCATCGAGCACCTCGGCCGCCGGCCGCTGCGCCAGCGTGTGGAACAGCAGGGCCGGCAGGGCGAGTTGCAGCACGAACTTGCCGAACACGCGCATGTCGGCGCGCGCGAACAGCCCGCCGCGCGCGCTCAGCCAGCCGATGGCGATGATGATGTAGATGGGCCCCGTGATGGCCAGTACAGCAGCCATGGGGCCCGTCCTTTCACTTGTTGCCGGTTCGCGCGGCGATCAGCCGGTCGGCGTACGCCTGCCAGAGCGCGTCGCTGGCCAGGTCGGCGAACAGGCCGTCGGCGGCGCGGTCGGCCACCCACTGCTGCTTCTCGGCGATGGCCGCGGTCATCAGCGGCTCGAAGCCTGCTTCACGCACGGTATTGGCCGATTCGCGCATCTCCTCGGCGCGGCGCTTGCCGTGCTGCACCACGCGGCTGAAGAAGTAGGCGCCCTGCTTCTCCCAGTCGATGGACGGGAAGGTTTCGGCCAGCGTGGGCAGCACGTGCGCCTCGACGCCATATTCACGCGCGGTGGTGTAGCTCTCGATCACCAGGGCTTCAAGGCCCTTGATCATCACGCTGCGGCACATCTTGATGGCCGAGGCGACGCCCAGCTTCTCGCTCACGGCCTTGGCATCCATGCCCCAGGCCACGAGCTGCGGTGCCAGCTCGGCCGCCTTCGCGCCGCCCAGCAGCATGGGCACGCGGATGCCATAGGGCGGCACCGAGGTCATCACGCCGGCTTCGACGTAGTGGCCGCCGGCGGCCTCGATCAGTGCCGCGCACTTCTGCTTGGTGCCCGGCGAGGCCGAGTTGAGGTCGAGGAACAGCGTGCCGGGGCGGATGTGCTGCGCGGCTTCCTCGGCCACGGCCAGGGTATTGGAAGCCGTGACGGCCGAGATGACGAGCGTGGACGCCGCGCACACCTCGGCCGACGAGCCGAAAGCCGTGACACCGTCGGCGGCGGCGGCCGCGCGCGTCACTTCGCGCGTGACGTCGGCCGCGAACTTCAGGTCCCAGGCGCCGGCGATGTTCACGCCCTTGTCCTTCAGACCAACCGCGAACGTGCGGCCCACTTCGCCGTAGCCGATGACGCCCAATGCGTAGTCACTCATCTTCGTGTCTCCTTGTACTGCATGGAAAAAAGGTTCTGATGCCCGGAGGGGGTGTATTCATCTTCGGGTGGCCCGGCGATGAAAAAAGCCGCGCTCCGGGGGGAACGCGGCTGCAACCTTGCGGGTGCTTATTGTTTGGGGATACCAGCCTTGTCGATCACGCCGCTCCAGCGCTTGATTTCGCTGGAGAGCAGGTCAGCCAGCTGTTGCGGCGTGCCGGGGCGCGCATCCACGTTCAGATTGGCGAGCTTCTTGCGCGTTTCGGGATCGTTCAGCGCGGCGTTGGCTTCCTTGTTCAGGCGGACCACGATGTCGGCCGGCGTCCTGGCCGGGGCGGCCAGCGCGTTCCACGACGAGACGTTGAAGCCGGCCACGCCGCCTTCCACCGCGGTGGGCACGTTGGGCAGCGCGGCAGCGCGCTTGTCGCCGGTCACGGCCAGCGCGCGCAGGCCACCGCCGGTGATCTGCGTGAGCACCGGCGCGAGGATTTCGACTGCCGCATCGACCTGGCCACCGCGCAGCGCGGTGATCACGGCGGGCGAACCGTTGAAGGGAATGACCTGGGCGTCGATGCCCGCGGTGGTCTTGAACAGCTCGGCGGCCAGGTTCTGCGTGCTGCCGGCGTTGATGCTGGCGATGTTCAGCTTGCCGGGATTGGCCTTGGCGAAGGCCAGCAGCTCGGGCAGGGTCTTGAAGCGCGAATCGGCCGGCACCACGATGGCCAGGTCGAAGTGGCCCAGCACGCCGACGGGCGCCAGATCCTTCACCGTGTCGAAGGGCAGCGAATTGAACAGGCCCACGCTCACGGCGTTGCCGTTGGACATCAGCAGCAGCGTGTGGCCGTCGGGCGCGGCCTTGACCACCGTGTCGGTGGCCACCACGCCGCCGGCGCCGGGCTTGTTCTCGATCACGATGGGCTGGCCCATGTTTTCGGACATCTTCTGCGCCACGGTGCGGATGGTCAGATCGGCCACGCCACCCGGGCCGAAGGGCACGACCACGCGGATCGGGCGGTTGGACAGCGGCTGCGCGATGACGGAGGCCGACAGGGCGACACCGGCGACGACGCCGAGTGCGGCGCGGATGAACTGGTTGCGTTTCATGGATGGGTCTCCTTCGACAAAAAAAATGAAATGGCCGGCCCCCTCGCGGGGTCCGGCCCGGTACGGGCTGCGCGCGCTCAGCGCGTCACGCCCAGCAGGCGGTCAAGCAGTTCGGGCTGGCCCAGCAGTTCCTGCGCGGTGCCCGAATGCACGACCGAACCGCGATCCAGCACGATGGCGGTATCGCTGATCGCGAGGATCGCCTGCGGGTGCTGCTCCACGATGATCGCAGACAAGCCTTCTTCGCGCGTGATGCGGCGGATTGCCCTGAGCAGTTCCTCGACAATGATCGGCGCCAGACCTTCGAGCGGCTCGTCGAGCAGCAGCAGGCGCGGATTGAGCACCAGCGCACGCGCCACGGCCAGCATCTGCTGTTCGCCGCCCGAGAGCTGGTTGCCCATGTTGCCACGGCGCTCGGCCAGGCGCGGGAACATCTCGTAGGCGCGCGCTGGCGTCCAGGCGCCAGGCCGGGCCACGGCGGTGAGGTTCTCGTGCACGGTGAGCGACTTGAAGATGTTGCGCTCCTGCGGCACCCAGCCGATGCCGGCGTCGGCCCGCTGGTGCGAGGGCAGCGCATGCACCGCGCGGCCACCCAGCGTGATGGTGCCGCCGTGGCGGCGCGTGGCGCCGGCCAGGGTATCCATCAGCGTGGTCTTGCCCGTGCCGTTGCGGCCCAGCAGCGCCATGGTGTGGCCCTCGTCGACCGAGAAGCTCACGCCGTTGAGCACCACGGCTTCGCCGTAACCCGCGCGCAGGTTGTCGACTTTCAATAGCTCAGCCATGCGCGGCCTCCTCTCCATGCCCCAGGTACACGGCCTTGACCTGCGGGTCGGCCGCGATGACGTCGGGCGTGCCTTCGGTGAGCACGCCGCCGTTGACCAGCACGGTCATGTAGTTGGCGAAGCTGAACACCAGATCCATGTCGTGCTCGATCAGCAGGATGGACACGTCGGCCGGCAGCGCGGCCACGGTGCGCAGCAGCTCCTCGCGCTCGCCGGCCGGCACGCCGGCCACGGGCTCGTCGAGCAGCAGCACGCGCGGCTCGCAGGCCAGCGCGATGGCGATCTCCAGCAGGCGGCGCTTGCCGTAGGCCAGCTCGCGCGTGGGCTGGTCGGCCACGGCCGAGAGGTGGAACTGTTCCAGCAATTCGCCCGCGCGGTCGGCCACGCTGCGGGTGGCGCCCAGCGGCTGCCACCAGCGCGAGCCTTCGCCGCGGTGCTGCGACACGGCCAGCGCCAGCGTCTGCAGCGGCGTGAGGGGGTCGAACAGCTGGTTGATCTGGAAAGTACGCACCATGCCGCGCCGCACGCGCTTGTGCGGCGCGAGCTTCGTGATGTCCTCGCCTTCGAGCGTGATGCGGCCCGAGGTGGGTTCGAGCACACCCGTCAGCAGGTTGACCAGCGTGGTTTTGCCGGCGCCGTTGGGGCCGATCAGCGCATGGCGCGCGCCGCGTCGCAGATTCAGCGTGACGTTGTCGGTGGCGGTGATGCCACCGAAGCGCTTGACCAGGGCCTGCGATGACAGCACGACCTCGCCCTGCGGCGCGACGGACGGGGTGGTTGCGGCGGCGGTCATGCCGAGCCCTCCTTCTTCTTCATCCAGTAGCGCGGGTTGATGCGCTCGCGGCCCACCAGCACCAGGATCACCAGCAGCAGGCCGATCCAGAACATCCAGTACTGCGGCGTGAAGGCCGACAGCTGTTCCTGCAGCACCTTGAACACGACGGCGCCGATGATGCCGCCGTAGAGCCAGCCCGTGCCGCCGATGACCAGCATCAGCACCAGGTCGGCCGAGCGGTGGAACTCGAACACGTCCAGCGACGCGAAGCCCGTGGTCTGCGCCAGCAGGCCGCCGGCCACGCCGGCCACGCCGGCAGAGATCGTGTAGATCACGGCCAGGCGCGACGTCACCGGGATGCCGATGGCCGTGGCGCGCAGGCGGTTGTCGCGGATGGCCTTGAGCGTCGCGCCGAAGGGCGAGTGCACCAGCCGGCGCGCCAGCACCAGGCACACCACCAGCGCGCACAACGAATACCAGGCCGCCGTCTTGCCGTACAGGTCGAACTCGAACTGGCCAAGCAACGGCCCCATGACCACACCCTGCAGGCCGTCCGCACCGCCGGTCAGCCAGTCGAGCTTGTTGGCGAGCTCCAGCATCAGCAGGCCGACGCCGATGGTCACCATCAGGCGTGTGAGGTCCGAGCCCCGGATGATGGTGGCGCTGGCCACCGCGCCCAGCACGGTGGCGCAGGCCGTGCCCACGGCCAGGCCGATCAGCGGATCGGGGTGGACGTGCTTGGCGAACAACGCCGAGGCGTAGGCGCCCAGGCCGAAGAAGGCCGCGTGGCCGAGCGAGACGATGCCCGCATAGCCCAGGATGAGGTCGAGCGACACCGCGAACAGCGCCGTGATGACGATCTCGTTGACCAGCGAATACTTGCCCATGGCCAGCGGCACGCCGATCAGCACCAGCAGGATGGCGGGTTCCCACCACTTCCAGCGTGCGTCGCGCTTCAGGGATTCATAAGCATTCATGACTTACTTTCCTCCCTTGCGCACGAACAGGCCCTGCGGACGCCACAGCAGGATGGCGATCATCAGGCAGTAGACGGTGAAGGCGCCCATCTTGGGGATGTAGTACTTGCCGGCCACGTCGGCGATGCCCAGCAGCAGCGCGGCCAGCAGCGGGCCGGTGATGGACGACGTACCGCCCACGGCCACCACGATCAGGAAATACACCATGTAGGTCAGCGGAAAGTTGGGATCGAGCTGCAGGATCTCGGCCGACAGCGCGCCGCCCAGGCCCGCGAGGCCCGAGCCGAAGGCGAAGGTGGCCAGGAACACCCAGTTGACGTTGATGCCCAGGCCCGCGGCCACGCGCTGGTCGTCCACGGCCGCACGCAGACGGCTGCCGAAGCGCGTGCGCGTGAGGATCAGCTGCAGAGCCACGGCCAGCGCCGCGCACACCACGATGATGAAGAGCCGGTAGTGGCCCACGCCCAGGATCCAGTCACCGGAGCCGAATTCGCTGCGGCCCTTGAGCCAGTCGGGCAGTTGCACGATCTGCTGCGAGGTCGTGAAGAAATAGGCGAAGGCGGCCACCGCCATGAACACGAGGCCGATGGAGAACAGCACCTGATCCAGGTGTGGCTTGCGGTACATGGGCCGGTAGAGCGTGCGCTCGAGCAGCGCGCCCACCAGCGCGGAGCCGACGAAGGCGATCGGCAGGCACAGCAGGAACGGCACGTCGAAGCGCTGCATGAGCTGCACGGTGAGGTAGCCACCGATCATGGCGAACGCGCCGTGGGCCAGGTTGATGAAGTTCATCAGGCCCATCGTCACGGCCAGCCCGACGGCCAGCACGAAAAGAAGCATGCCGTAGGCAATGCCGTCGAAGAGGATGGTGAGCATGGAAAGGCTTCGTGGGAAGAGGCGCGATGCGGATGCCCGCGCAATCTAGGCCAGAAACGCGGCGGAACCGGCTTTGCCGGGCCGCCCGCGTTGCCCCCGGCAGGGGGGTTGGCGTAGCGGCCCGCCCGGGCGGGCCGCGCAGCCTGGGGGATTACTTGGTTTTCCCGGGATCCTTGACGTCCTTGATCACGTCGAATTCGACGTTGTAGAGCTGGCCGTTCTTCTTCTCCACCTTGCGCAGGTAGATGTCCTGCACGATGTCGCGCGTCTGCGCGTCGATGAAGATCTTGCCGCGCGGGCTCTCGAAGATCTGGCCCTTCATGGCGGCCAGCAACTGGTCGCCGTTGCCCTTGCCCTGCGTGGCCTTGAGCGCCTGGTAGATGATGTGCATGCCGTCATAGCCGCCCACGGCCATGAAGTTCGGGCGCATGCCCTTGTTGGCCTTGCCGAACGCGTCGACGAACTTCTTGTTCATCGCGGAGTTGTGGTCGGCCGAGTAGTGGTGGGCGGTCACCACGCCCAGGGCGCCGTCGCCCATGTCGTTGAGCTGGTCGTCGTCGGTCACGTCGCCGGTGCCGATCAGCTTGATGCCGGCCTTGTCCATGCCGCGCTCGAGGAACTGCTTCATCACGGCCGAGCCCGCGCCCGAGGGCACGAAGACGAACAGCGCATCCGGCTTGAGGTCGCGCACCTTCTGCAGGAAGGGGGCGAAATCGGGGTTGCGCATCGGCACGCGCAGCGACTCGACCACCTTGCCGCCGTTGAAAGTGAAGCGGTCCTTGAAGAACTTCTCGGCGTCCAGGCCCGGGCCGTAGTCGGACACCAGCGTCACCACCGTCTTGATGCCGTTCTTGGGCACCCAGTCGGCCAATGCCACGGAGGCCTGCGGCAGGGTGAAGCTGGAGCGCACGATGTACGGCGAAGCCTCGGTGATGCTGGAGGTGGCAGCGGCCATCACCACCAGCGGCGTCTTGGACTGCGTGGCCAGGGGCGCGGCGGCCAGCGCGGCCGGCGTGACGCCGAAGCCGGCGATCACGTTGACCTTGTCGTTGACGATCAGGTCCTGCGCGTGGCGGCGCGTCTGGTCGGGCGTGGCGACGTCGTCCTTGATGATGAGCTGCACCTTGCGGCCGGCGACGGTGTCGCCGTTCTGCGCCATGTACAGGCGCGCGGCGGCTTCGATCTGCCGTCCGGTGGAGGCCTGCGGACCCGTCATGGGCAGGATCAGGCCGATCTTGAAGGCGTCCTGCGCCATCGCGGCGCCGGTGCCGGCCAGTGCGGCGGCCACAAGGGCGGCCTGGATCAGGGTTCTCTTTTGCATCAGGGGTCTCCGGTTGAAAACAGCTCGTTGCCCGCAGGGGCCGCGGAGCGGGAATTGTCCGACTTTCGGTTACACGTCGAACGGGCTTGGGTCACTAACAGTTATCGCAAAACGCGATAACTGGCGTAGGGTTATTCCAATCAGGTAAACGTCAGGGTATCGGGCCGGATCAGCCCCACACCGGGAAGCTTCTCGATGTGCTGGTACTTCACGGCATCGCGCAGATTGCGCTGGGCGATGCGGGCGTGCTCGCGCATGATGGCCTCGGCCCGCGCACCTTCGCGCCGGCGGATGGCATCGAGCACGCTGCGGTGCTGCTCCTGCGCCACGATGAACATGTCGCGCGCCTGCGGCGTATTGGCCTGCAGCACGACGAAGCCCGAGGGCGAGGCGAACGGCATGCGCACCACGCGCTCCAGTTCGCGCGAGAGCAGCCCGCCGCCGGTCATCTCGCCCAGCAGGGCATGGAAACGCTGGTTGGCCGCCACGTAGCGACTGAAAGAAGCATCGTCCAGCGCGGGTTGCGACAGCACCTGATCGATGGCATCCAGGCAATCATTGGCTTCGTCCAGAAGGCGCGGCGCCACGCCGCGCTCGGCTGCCAGCCGCACCACCAGGCCTTCCAGCGTGCCGCGCAATTCGATGGCTTCCATCACGTCGCGCTCGGAAAACGACCGCACGGCGTAACCGCCATGGGCCAGCGACTCGAGCAGGCCTTCCTGCTCCAGCCGCATCAGCGCCGCGCGTATCGGCGTGCGCGAAATGCCGAGCCGCTCGACGATGGCGACCTCGCCCACGCGCTCGCCGCTGGGCAATTCGCCGGCCAGGATCATCTCGCGCAGCTTGAGTTGCGCGCGTACCGCCTGCGAACTGCTGGCATCTGCGGTGATCGCGGGTTCTTTCATGGGAGCGCAGTCTAACCCCCGTCGTGTATACATAAATCAAGGGATACGCAGTTTCACGCTCATGGTTTTCCCTAGTAATCCCTCTGCATGGCTCAATATGAAACACATTGGTGTATACATAAAGCCTTGATATCCCCATAATTCGCCCATTCCGACGGTCGATCGACCGCCTTGGCACGTCTTCTGTATACACAAAAAGGACATCCCCATGACCTTCCCGAAGAACACCTGGTACGTCGCCTGCACGCCCGACGAGATCGACGGCAAGCCGCTGGGCCGCAAGATCTGCGGCGAGAACATCGTGTTCCACCGGGGCACCGAGGGTCAGGTCGTGGCGCTGGAGGACTTCTGCCCCCACCGTGGCGCGCCGCTGTCGCTGGGCACGGTGTGCGAAGGCAAGCTGGTGTGCGGCTACCACGGCCTCGTGATGGGCTGCGACGGCAAGGCCGAGTCGATGCCGCTGCAGCGCGTGGGCGGCTTCCCCGCCATCCGCGTGTATCCCGCGGTGGAGCGGTACGGCTTCATCTGGGTCTGGCCCGGCGATGCCGCGCTGGCCGATCCGGCCCTCATCCACCACCTCGAATGGGCCGAGAGCCCCGACTGGGCCTATGCCGGCGGCCTGTATCACATCCAGGCCGATTACCGCCTCATGATCGACAACCTGATGGACCTCACGCACGAGACCTACGTGCACTCCACCAGCATCGGCCAGAAGGAAATCGACGAGACCCCGGTGAAGACACGCACCGAGGGCGAACAGGTCATCACCAGCCGCTTCATGGACAACGTGATGGCGCCGCCTTTCTGGAAGGCCAACCTGCGCGGCAACAACCTGCCCGACGACCAGCCGGTGGACCGCTGGCAGGTGTGCCGCTTCACGCCACCCAGCCACGTGATGATCGAAGTGGGTGTGGCCCTGGCTGGCCACGGCGGCTACGAGGCCCCGGCCGACAAGAAGGTCTACAGCATCGTGGTGGACTTCATCACGCCCGAGACCGAGACCTCGCACTGGTACTTCTGGGGCATGGCGCGCAATTTCAACGTGCACGACAAGGCGCTCACCGAGCAGATCCGAGAAGGCCAGGGCAAGGTGTTCGCCGAAGACACGGCCGTGCTCGAAGGCCAGCAGCGCAACCTGTCCAAGTACCCGGGCCGGCGCCTGCTGATGCTCAACATCGACGCCGGCGGCGTGCAGTCGCGCCGCCTGCTCGACAAGATGCTGGCCGCCGAGCGCGCCCACGACGAAGCGCGGGCCCAGGCCGCCGAGAAGGTGGCCGCCTGATGACCACATCCACCCAGGGCACCCTGCGCGTGCGCGTGGCGCGCCGCGTGCGCGAGGCCGAAGGCATCGACAGCTTCGAGCTGGTGCGCGAAGACGGCGGCACCCTGCCCGCCTTCAGCGCCGGCTCGCACATCGACGTGCACGTGCCGGGTGGCACGGTGCGCCAGTATTCGCTGTGCAACGACGCGGCCGAGAACAACCGCTACCGCATCGCCGTGCTGCGCGATACCGCCTCGCGCGGCGGCTCGGCCGGCATGCACGATGCCGTGCACGAGGGCGACGTGCTCACTATCAGCCCACCGCGCAACCTGTTCGCGCTGCATGAATCGCCGCGCTCGCTGCTGCTGGCCGGCGGCATCGGCGTCACGCCCATCCTGTGCATGGCGCAGCGTCTGGCGGCCATCGGCGCGGACTTCGAGATGCACTACTGCGCCCGCTCGCGCGAGCGCATGGCCTTCGCCAGCGAGATCGAGGCCTCCCCCTTCGCCGACCGCGTGCACCTGCACTTCGACGATGGCGACGCAGCGCAGAAGCTCGACCTGCCCGCGCTGATCGCCACCCCCGACGCCGGCACGCGCATCTACGTCTGCGGGCCGCAGGGCTTCATCGACCATGTGGTGTCCACCGCGAAAGCCCGGGGCTGGCCCGCCGACCGCGTGCACCTGGAGTACTTCGGCGCCGCGCCGCAGGACCATTCGGCCGACGATGCGTTCGACGTGAAGATCGCCAGCAGCGGCCAGACCTACACCGTGCCCGCCGGCCAGTCGATCACGCAGGCGCTGCTGGCGCACGGCGTGGAGATCATGGTGTCGTGCGAACAGGGCGTGTGCGGCACCTGCATCACGCGCGTGCTCGAAGGCACGCCCGATCACCGCGACCTCTATTTCACCGACGACGAGAAGGCCAGCGGCAACGAATTCACACCCTGCTGCTCGCGCTCGAAGACGCCGCTGCTGGTGCTGGACCTGTGACGATGCGGCGCGCGGTGCACTAACATCGCCGCTTCGCATTTCTGACATTCGAACCCAGGAGACACCGGATGACGCAACAACTCCCCGCCCGCTACGACCACGTCGGCAGCTTCCTGCGCCCCAAGGCCCTGCTGGAGGCGCGCGAGCGCAAGGCCAAGGGCGAAATCTCGGCCACCGAGTTGCGCAAAGTGGAAGACGCGGCCATCACGGACATCGTTCGCTTCCAGGAAGATGTCGGCCTCAAGAGCATCACCGACGGCGAGTTCCGCCGCACCTATTTCCACGTCGACTTCCTCGAACAGATCGGCGGCGTGAAGACCGACATCCCGGTCACCATCGTCAAGCCCGACGGCACCGAGGAACTGGCGCCCCCGGTGATGCGCGTGATCGACAAGGTGCGTCACACCAAGGACATCCAGCTGGCCGACTTCCAGTACCTGAAGTCGCAGGTGTCCGCCGGCAACACGCCCAAGGTGACCATCCCCTCGCCCACCATGCTGCACTTCCGCGGCGGCCGCGCGGGCATCAGCCGCGAGGCCTATCCCGAGCTCGAACCCGACTTCTACGACGACGTGGCCAAGGCCTACGGCGACGAACTGCGCAGCCTGGCCGCTGCCGGCTGCACCTACGTGCAGATGGACGACACCAATCTCGCCTACCTGTGCGACGAGAAGATGCGAGAAGCCGCCCGCCAGCGCGGCGACGACCCCAACGAACTGCCGCACCGCTACGCCAAGTTCGTCAACAAGGTCGTCGCGCAGAAGCCGCCCGGCATGCTGCTGGCCATGCACCTGTGCCGTGGCAACTTCAAGAGCACGCACGCCGCTGCCGGCAACTACGAGCCCGTGGCCGAGGCGCTGCTCAAGGAGATGGACCTGGACGCCTACTTTCTCGAGTACGACGACGACCGCTCGGGCGACTTCCGCCCGCTGCGCTTCCTGCCCAAGGGCAAGACCGTCGTGCTGGGCCTGGTGACCACCAAGTTCGGCGAGATGGAATCCAAGGATTCGCTCAAGCGCCGCATCGACGAAGCCGCCAAGTACGTGCCGCTGGACCAGCTGGCCCTCTCGCCGCAGTGCGGCTTCTCGTCCACCGTGCACGGCAACAACATCGCCGTGGAAGCCCAGCGCCAGAAGCTGCGCCTGGTGATCGAGACGGCTCAGGAAGTCTGGGGCGACAAGTAAGTCCGCCGCCCTCCGGCACGCCATTGAAAGCCGCCTTCGGGCGGCTTTTCCTTTTTTGCGGCCGCGCGGGGCCGCGCCACGGCTTGGTCACCTCGCGCCGCTAGCATCGCGGCATGCCCTCCGCACCTGTCCTCGACGTCCTGCTCGCCTTCCTGCGCCTGGGCCTGACCTCGTTCGGCGGGCCGATCGCGCACATCGCGTACTTCCGGACCGAGTTCGTGCAGCGGCGGCGCTGGCTCGATGACGCAGCGTTCACCGATCTGGTCGCGCTGTGCCAGCTGTTGCCCGGGCCCACCAGCAGCCAGGTGGGCCTGGCGCTGGGCCTGAGGCGCGCGGGCTGGGGCGGTGCGCTCGCGGCCTGGATCGGCTTCACGGCACCATCGGCGCTGGCGCTGATCGCTTTCGGCCACGGCCTGCATGCACTGGACGGCGCGGCGGGGTCGGGCGTGCTGCACGGCCTGAAGGTGGTGGCCGTTGCCATCGTGGCGCAGGCCGTGTGGGGCATGGCGCGCTCGCTGTGCGCCGACGTGCCGCGCGCCGCCATTGCCGCCGGCGCGGCGCTGCTCACGCTGGCCTTGCCGGCGACGGGGGGCCAACTGGCGGCCATCGCAGCCGCGGCGCTGCTCGGCGCCTGGTGGTGCCGGTCCGTCCCGCCGGGCGTCGCCGCACCGGCGCAGCATCTCGTGTCGCGTCGCGCCGGGCTGCTCGCACTCGTGCTGCTGGCCATGCTGCTCGGAGGGCTCCCGCTGGCAGCGGCGCTCTCGGGCTCGGCCGCGCTGCAATTGATCGATGGCGTGTTCCGCGCCGGTGCGCTGGTGTTCGGCGGCGGCCACGTGGTGCTGCCGCTGCTCGAGTCGGCTGTGGTGCCGCAGGGCTTCGTGGGCCCGGGTGACTTCCTGGCCGGCTATGGCGCCACGCAGGCCGTGCCCGGCCCGTTGTTCACCTTCGCGGCTTACCTGGGCACTGTGGCGTCGGGCCCGCTGCAGGGCTGGCTGGGTGGCGCGGTGCTGCTGGTGGCGATCTTCGCGCCGGGCTTCCTGCTGCTCGTGGGCGCACTGCCGTTCTGGGATGCGGTGCGCAGGCAACGCACCATGCGCAGCGTCGTGGCGGGTATCAACGCGGGGGTGGTGGGCCTGCTGGCGGCCGCGCTCTACGACCCGGTATGGATCACCGCGATCGGCTCGCTGGCCGATGTCGCGCTCGCGCTGCTGGCGTTCGTGCTGCTGATGTCGGGGCGCGTGTCGCCGGTGGTCGTCGTGGGACTTGGGGCCTTGGTCGGGTGGGCGATGACGGGGATATGAAAGGCCTCGGCTTCTGGGTCTGTGGGGCGCGTTCAAGTCGAATGCCTTGCCCGTCACGGGCAGGCGTTCGCGCGGCGGCGGGCAGATAGAAGCGGGCGGATTCACAGCCACACGGCAGGCCCTGCGCGCATGGCGCCGAGACACGCGGATATTCGGCCCGCTTCGTTCTCCTGCACTTGGACTTCGGTTGGCCCCACCTGCTCAAACGCTCCGCGGCCATCATGAGTTCCAACTACTGGACATGTGATGACGAGCGATCGTGTGACAGACCGCAGAGCGATACGGACCGGATACACGCAGGCCAACGCGGACCCAACGTCGCTGGATCCGGGCTCGGACTCGAACGATGGTTCGTTCGAATCTCCATTCGCCAGCTGCTCCCTTCTGGATCTTCTGACTGGGCGTCAGAACGGCTCTATCGCCCCCCCTGAGCGTCGCACCACGACAGCCCCATCAAACATCTTCGCTGCGCCGTCGACCGATGGAGGCGCGCCGACCGCCGATCCTCACGACCCTTTCGACGCCGCGCTCGAACGCCTGAATCAGCAGAACGGCCAATTTCCGCCTGCGACGCCGAGGCCACTCGCAAGCCGGCGATCATCGTTCGACGCGATGTCGGTCGCGACGGAATCCGACCTTGAAGACCTTGCCGCCCATCTCGATCACCTCGTCTCGCAAGCCCCGACCCAGGACGATCTGCTCGAACGGGCTCACCACGAGTTGGCCATGCTCATGGCACTGCAGGATCACCTCGAACACCCCCAACCGCAAACCACTCGTGCATTGGCGCAGGCAGCTCTGGAGGCCGCAAAGGACGTGGCCGCTGCCTCACGCCACCTCATCACACAGAACCCAGACAGCTTGACCCCGGCCGCAGGGGCAGCCCTGAAGCTCTTCAATACTGAATCGGAAGCTGTTGAGCGACTCACGGGCTTCGCCAGGAGCAGGGATTGTCTTGAATATGTCCATCGCCGCTTGCGCCTCGTCAGCGACCTGGTGGACGCATTAAAAGACTCTCCCGCACCTAGCGACGCGCACGACATGGGAGGACGAGCGCTGGCGCCTGCGACGGTGGGTGATCTGTTGGCTGTGCTCAACGTGTTTCCCGCCTCGGCGATCAAGCGACTTGGCGTGATCACCAACATCCGGGCGTGCCTAATCCGCAAAGGCAAACAGCTATCTGCGGACCGCGCTTCAAAGTGGATGCAGTTGCTTTTCCCTGACGCAGTACAGGGGGCATCCGGCCTGGAGCTCGGCAGGTTGCGCCTGGAGTTCGAGCACCTGTGGAAGAACTCCGCATCCGATGATCGCACCCCCTGGCAACGGCTAAGTCATACATTGCAGCTGCTCGAGGCTGGCAACGGCGGCAGCGCTCAGCCCTACCCGGCAGAAACAATGAGTTATCTGTCGAAGAACAGGAACCATGTGCTGTCATTCTTCAGTCACACGCTCCTGCTTCCGGAAACCCCAAAGAGGGCCTCCAAATCCATGGGGGTACACAGATCTGCGGGTACTGCCATGTTTGAGCGCCACGCGTCCGATATCAAGCAGCTGATCCAGCTTTGGTCACAGCGCGGCCTGCCAACACATTGGACGGATATCGCCGCGCTCTTGAAGCAACTCGGCGAATGCCCCACCCACAGCGATCTCCAATCGTTGCCACTCGCGCTGCCGGGTTACGCGAAGGAGGGGCGCTGGTTCTTCCTGGAAACCGAGCGCCCCAAGAAGTTCCAGAAGCACACCGGCTTCTTCCGAGGGGCACCTCCACACGCGCACCCGCCGCCCGCACCCACTCACGAGAAGATCCACGCGGAAGACTCGTCGAGCGACGACGAAGAGCATTCCGTTGGGGTAGGCACGGTTCGCGAAGGCCTCTGCTCGGCGTTGATTCATCGGTACCCAAACGGCTTCACACAACAAAATTTCTGCGACGTGCTCGCGCAGCAGTGTCCGGAAAGGTCCCGCAGTTTGAACGAGACGCACATGCGCAATTTGCAGGCAGCTGGCACCTTGGTCGCCGTGGGCAGCGGTCTGTTCACAGTCGACCCGGACATCCTGGTGGCCCCGCAACGCGAGAGGCTGCTGGCCGGCCTGCCTGACCGCGCCAGTTGGGTGAGTACATATTTCGCGAATGACCGCGATCTGCAAGACAGCCTGCACAACAGCGATGAAGAAACTGCTTCCGCCTCGCGGCAGGAGTCGAAAACCAAGTGGCTAAGGCCTGTCTCAGAAAGCGTTCCGCTGCGGATTGCGACGTTCCTCCAATCACTAGAAGAAAAAGAGCTTGAAAAGTACGTGCGCGCCGATTCATCGGTCAAGGGCAACTGGAATTTCCAGAAGCTAACGCCCGTCCTGCGCGCACAACTCCCGGGCCTCAAGCTTTGCGAGATCGATGAGTTCCTGCGCGCCACGTCCCCCGCAGAACTGAAGACTGTTATTGAGCAACCATCGCAAAAGCCGCGTCAGCCCTGGGCGGGCAGGGACTTGCCCCAGCTTTGCAGAGATGCACATGCGCGGCAAAGTCTTTCGCTCCATCTCCCGCTGGCCGATTTCGCCTCTTTCATCGACGAGTGGAATCCCGACCGAGTCCTGCGTCCGACAAGGCTTTCTGATCGGATGAAGTCGACACGAAGCAATGACATCGAGCCCGCCAGACAGGCCCTCCAGGAAATGGCGCGCAACGGAGAACTCTGGCGATTCACGCGCACCGGAGTTCCCCTTGAGTTCGATCCCGTCTCCGTCGTTCTCTTTCTCATGCACAAAGACATCCACGTCACCCGGCTTGTCGCGGAGAAATTGCTCGAGGCGTTCAAGCCCATGCCGAACGATGACCAGTGGATCAGCAAGATGACGGCGGGTGAACACTACCTGAAAGCAGCCCGGCAGGTCATCCACCAACTGCGCCTCCAACCAGGGCAGTCGATTCCTGAAGGCGATGCGTTCCGCGAGGCTTTCGAGAAGGCGGTGTGCACCGGCGAAGGCGGGAAAAGACTTTTCTATCACGGTTACGACGCGTTCCAAGTTTGGCTGACGGCGGAAAGTCTGCTTGCCGATTCGACCCCGGCCACCAAAAGGCCTGCGGATTCGAGCGACGATCGGCCCGCGAAGGCCCGTGCACCAGTCAAGCGCAAACTGGCGGATCCGTCTCATGACGTGGCTTCATCGACGCGGGAGAATCCATACGTCCAAGGCAGCACGACCGAAATCCTCCTCGCGTCAGGCGTCTTCGGGGCAACGTCCGAGTCCAGGTACGACTTCATGCCTGCACTTCAACAGGCGGGGCTGGCCGTGCGCGCCACGCCCGGCGGTGGCGACTGTCTTTACTACGCGCTGCACCATGACGAATTTCCTGCCCCGTCCACGATCGACGCCCTGCGGCACGCGCTGGCAGATCTGCTCGCCCACGAGCCGGATACTCCATTCACACTCAACAGGAACGCGCTCAGCTTTGCCAACCACCGGCTTCAGCAGCTCGATACCTCCAGGCTGGGTGGCGTCGGCGACGACTTGATCCGGGAAATGACGAACGCCGAGCTGGCGGCAATGGAGGCGCGACCCGGCACCTACAGTGATCCGGACATCGCACTCCCCCTGTACTGCCGGCGATGCGACAGCCTGGCGTCACCGGGCAGCACGCCGACTACAGTCGCGCTGCTCTCGCAGGACGACGGGCACATCATCATTTACTCGGCCGACCGTCGGATCGTCTTGAAGGCCGACACTCCTCTGCTTCCTGAAACGCTGAAGTACCAGCTGGAGACTGCGAACGCGGTGATCCTTCAACGGTCGGCGCACTTCGAGCGCATCGTGCCCGGCGCAGCGACAGGCTCATGAGTGGACGCTGCACTGCACTCGGTTGAGCGGCTTCAGCCGCCGCGCCGGCGTGGCGCATTGACGTAGCTCGCATTGCCCAGCCCCGTGCCGATGGTGAGCACGGCCCAGCGCTTCACGTCCTGCATGAAGGGCAGTTCCGACAGGCCCTGCACCACGGCGTCGTTGTGCATCAGCACCTGCACGGGCGCCTTGTCGATCACGGGCAGGCGTTCACGCAGCGCGGTGGGCAGGTGGAAGGTGTCGGATTCCCAGTCGCCCGGCAGGTTCTGCGTGCCGCGCGCAATGGTGCCGTCCTCGCGGATCAGCCCCGGGCAGGCAATGCCAACGAAGGGCGCCAGCTTGAGCTCCTTGCGTTCGGCGTAGGCCACGCCTTTGTGCAGCAGCTTCGCCAGCCGGTCGACGAGCGCAGTGCGGCTGGGCTTGTCGTCCGCGTGGCGCCATTTGTCGCGCCACACCACATCGGCGCGCGAGAGATCCTTGGCCTTGTCGCGCCGAAAGCGCACCACGCCGCAGCGCACGTTGGTGCCGCCGATGTCCAGCGCCAGCAGCGCGTCGTAGTGTTCGATGAAGTGCGCCGGCGCGAGATGCACCCAGCCGATCAGGCCCGCATCGTCGGTGTCGTGGCAGATTCGGCCGAGTTGCACCGGCAACTCCTGCACGTCGCACAGCGCCGCCGCCTGCAGGATGGCGCGCTCGCCCACTTCGCTTTCCGGAAAGCCGCCGCCGACGACGATGCGCTGCACCCCCTGCCACGACTTCTGCCGCATGAAGCGCTGGATCACCTGCGTGAGTTCGACGGCGAAATCCTCGATGGCGCCGCGCACCAGATCGCCCGCCTCGGTGGCCGGGTCGGAGCACAGGGCCTTGTCGAGCCGCTTCTTCGACAGCGCCCTCGAGGCCTTGGCACCGAAGGGGTCGGCACGCCCGTGCGCACGGCGGCGCTGGCGCCAGCCCTCGAGCACGGCGCGGAAGGCACTCTGGCTGGCCCGGTCTCCGACGAAATCGTCGCCATCACGCACTTCAAGGTTGTAGCCGGCGATCCGCACCGCATCCAGCGTGTGCATGCCATGGTGGGCGCCGACGACGCTGGGGGTGTGGCGCGCCCGTGGCGCGGTGGAAGCTCGGTTGGAGTTGGGCATGGATCCGGGCAGGTTGGCGGTGACCCGATGCTGCCGCGCATGGGGCACGCCCTGCATCGGCGCAGCCCCCCTGCCTGTGTAGGAGAGCAGCCAGCGCGACGCACTACAGTGGATACCAGGCCGACGCTCACAGGATCCATCACATGTCCATCACCACCCACCTGCTCATCATCGACCCCCAGAACGACTTCATGGACGTCGAGCGCGCCGCCCTGCCCGTCGCCGGCGCCACGGCGGACATGGCCCGGCTGGCCGCGTACATCGACGCGGCGTGCGGACAGTTGGCCGACATCACCGTCACGCTCGACTCGCACCACAGCGTGGGAATCGAGCGCCCGGCCCTGTGGCGCACGGGCGATGGCGGCGACGTGCCGCCATTCACACCCGTCACGGCCGCCGACGTGCGCTCGGGCCGCTACGCGCCGCGCGACGATTCGGCCCTGCCGCGTGTGCTGGCCTACCTCGAAGCGCTGGAAGCCGGTGGCCGCTACACGCTGATGGTGTGGCCGGCGCACTGCGAAATCGGCACCTGGGGCCACAACATCGAGCGCGGCGTGCGCGACGCGTGCGCGCGCTGGGAAACGGCGGCGCTGCGGCCGACGCGCAAGGTGTTCAAGGGCATGAATCCTTGGACGGAGAACTACAGCGCGCTGCAGGCCGAAGTGCCCGATCCCGCCGACCCGGCCACGCAACTCAACACCGCGCTGATCGCGGCACTCGACGCGGCCGACCGCATCGTGATCGCGGGCGAGGCCAGCAGCCACTGCGTGCGCGCAACCTGCGAACACCTGGCCGACCACCTGCCCTCGGGCCGCGTGGACAAGATCGTGCTGCTGCGCGACTGCATGAGCGCGGTAGGCGGCTTCGAAGGCCCGGCCAGCGACTTCCTCGCCCGCATGCAGGCGCGCGGCGCGCGCGTGACGACGGCGGCGCAAGCCTTGCAGTTGCCGGGCTGATCCTGCGGCCCGATCCTGCGCGGCGACGCGTCAGGCCAGCGTGTACGCCGTCTTCACCACGGTGAAGAACTCCTGCGCATAGCGTCCCTGCTCGCGCGGGCCGTAGCTGCTGCCCTTGCGGCCGCCGAAGGGCACGTGGTAGTCCACACCCGCCGTGGGCAGGTTGACCATGACCATGCCGGCCTGCGAATGGCGCTTGAAGTGGGTGGCGTATTTGAGGCTGGTGGTGGCGATGCCGGCCGACAGGCCGAACGGCGTGTCGTTGGCCGTGGCCAGGGCTTCCTCGTAATCCTTCACGCGGATCACACTGGCCACCGGGCCGAAGATCTCCTCGCGGTTGATGCGCATCCCGGCCGTGCTCTCGCTGAACAGCGCGGGCGCCATATAGAAGCCATCGGCGGCGAGTTTCAGCCGCTCGCCGCCCACGGCCAGCGTCGCGCCTTCGCTCTTGCCGATCTCGACATAGCTCAGGTCCTGCTCGAGCTGCGCCTGGCTGGAGACGGGGCCGATGTCGGTGCCTGCCGCGCGTGCGTCGCCCACCGTGATCTTCGCCATCCGCTCCTTCATCGCGGCGATGAATTCCGGATAAATGCCTTCGGTGACGATGAGGCGACTCGAAGCCGTGCAGCGCTGGCCGGTGGAGTAGAACGCGCTTTGCACCGACAGCTCCACCGCCTGCGCCAGATCGGCATCGTCGAGGATGACCTGCGGGTTCTTGCCCCCCATCTCCAGCTGCACCTTCTTGAGGTTTTGCGCGCACTGCAACGCGATGCGCCCGCCCACCCCGGTGGAGCCCGTGAAGCTGATCGCCGCGATGCCCGGATGGTTGACCAGCTTGTCGCCCACCACGCTGCCCCGGCCCATCACCAGGTTGAACACACCGGCCGGGATGCCGCTCCTGTGAATGATCTCGGCCAGCACCCAGGCGCAGCCCGGCACCAGGTCGGCCGGCTTGAGCACCACGCAGTTGCCGAACGCCAGCGCCGGCGCGATCTTCCAGGCCGGGATGGCGATGGGGAAGTTCCACGGCGTGATGAGGCCCACCACGCCGATCGGCTCGCGCGTGATCTCCACGCCGATACCGGGCCGCACCGACGGCACGACCTCGCCCGACAGCCGCAGGCATTCGCCCGCGAAGAACTTGAAGATCGCCCCCGCGCGCGCCGCCTCGCCGATGCCTTCGGCGCGGGTCTTGCCTTCTTCGCGCGCCAGCAGGTCGCCCAGCTCTTCCTTGCGCGCGAGGATCTCGTTGCCAATGCGGTCGAGCGCATCGCTGCGGGCCTGCACGCTGCCCGTGCTCCAGGCCGGGAACGCTGCCTGCGCCGCGGCGACGGACGCGTCCACCTGCGCCGCGTCGGCCTGCGCGTACTGGCCGATCACGTCGGACAGATCACTGGGGTTGAGGTTGTCGCTGTAGCTGCTGCCGGCCAGCCACTGGCCGCCGATCAGGTTGTCGAACTTCTGCATGCGAGGACTCCGGTAAGGGAATGAAGGAAGGCGCCGCACACGCGCGACATGCGGACGTGCTGACGTGCTGACGTGCGGTTGGCCGGTGACCGCGGGCCGTCAGCGCACCATGCAGGGCCGCTTGGGATCGAACTTCCAGCCCGGAATGAGGTACTGCATGGCGATGGCGTCGTCGCGCGCGCCCAGGCCGTGCTGCTGGTAGAGCGCGTGGGCGCGTTCGACCGCGCCCATGTCCAGCTCGACACCCAGGCCGGGCTTCTTCGGCACCTCGACGAAACCTCCGCGGATGGTGAGCGGGTCTTGGGTGAGGTACTGGCCGTCCTGCCAGATCCAGTGCGTGTCGATGGCCGTGACCTTGCCCGGCGCGGCTGCGCCCACGTGCGTGAACATGGCCAGCGACACGTCGAAGTGATTGTTGGAATGCGAGCCCCACGTCAGGCCCCAGTCGCGGCAGGTCTGCGCCACGCGCACCGAGCCCGACATCGTCCAGAAGTGCGGATCGGCCAGCGGGATGTCGACCGACTGCAGCGCCAGCGCATGCACCATCTGCCGCCAGTCGGTGGCGACCATGTTGGTGGCCGTGGGCAGGCCGGTGGCGCGGCGGAACTCGGCCATCACCTCGCGGCCCGAGAAGCCGTCCTCGGCGCCGCACGGGTCTTCGGCATAGGCCAGCACGCCGCGCATGTCGCGCATGAGGCGGATGGCGTCCTTCAGCAGCCAGCCGCCGTTGGGATCGAGCGTGACGCGGGCCTCGGGAAAGCGCTCGTGCAGAGCCGTCACGGCCTCCACCTCGGCCTCGCCGGCCAGCACGCCGCCCTTGAGCTTGAAGTCGTTGAAGCCGTAGCGCGCATGCGCGGCCTCGGCCTGGCGCACGATGGCGGCCGGGTCCATGGCCTTCAGGTGGCGCACGCGGGCCCAGTCGGTGTCGCCGCCGGCTTCGTCGCCAGGCTTCACGTAGGGCAGATCGGTGCGTGCCGCATCGCCCACGAAGAACAGGTAGCCCAGCATCTCCACCCGCTCGCGCTGCTGGCCCTCGCCCAGCAGCGCGGCCACAGGCAGGCCCAGGTGCTGGCCCAGCAGGTCGAGCAGCGCCGATTCGATGGCGGCCTGCGCATGGATGGCCACGCGCAGGTCGAACGTCTGCAGCCCGCGCCCGCCGGCGTCGCGGCTGGCGAAGGCGCGCTCGGTGGCCTGCAGCAGCATGCGGTAGTTGCCCACGGGCTGGCCCACCAGGTAGGGCGCGGCGTCTTCCAGCGTCTTGCGGATCGCCTCGCCGCCCGGCACTTCGCCCAGGCCCGTGCGGCCGGCGTTGTCGGTGACGAGCAGCAGGTTGCGCGTGAAGAACGGCGCATGGGCACCGCTCAGGTTCATCAGCATGCCGTCGCGGCCGGCGACGGGGATGACGCGCAGTTGCGTGACGATGGGGGTGTCGGTGGCGAGGGAGACCGGGCTCATGGCGATTGCGTTGATTGAATGAAAAGCCGGCCGCGCTTTGAGCGCGGTCCGGCTGTGTGACGGGCGCCGCGCGCCCTCAATCTGCGGAAATTTTTCGTGCTTCGATCAGCTGTTTCCAGCGGTTGTACTCGCGCAGCTGGAAAGCGGCCATCTGCTCGGGCGTATTGGCCACGACTTCCAGGCCCTGGTCTTCCATGCGCCTCCTGATGGCCGGGTCGTTCATGGCGGCCACGGCGGCGTCAGAGAGCTTCTTCTTCACCGCTGGCGGCAGGTTCTTCGGACCGGCGAAGCCCTGCCACGAATAGACCTCGGCGCCGCGCACGCCGGCTTCGGCCAGCGTGGGCACGTCGGGCAGCACGGGCGAGCGCTTGTCGCCGGTCACCACGATGGGCCGCAGCTTGCCGGCCTTGATGTGCTGCAGCACCGAGTTCACGTTCTGGAAGGAGAAGTCCACCTGGCCGCCCAGCAGGTCGTTGATGGCCGGGCCGCCGCCCTTGTAGGGCACGTGCACGCCCTGCGTGCCGCTTTGCTGCCAGAACATCTCGGCCGAGAGGTGGTCGGACGAGCCATTGCCCGAGCTCGCGAAGCTCACCTTGCCCGGGTTGGCCTTGAGCAGCGCCAGCACCTCGGCCAGCGTCTTGGCCGATTGCGCGGGGCCGGTCACGAGCACGTTGGGCGCCTGCACGGGCACGGTGATGTAGTCGAAGTCCTTCGTCGCGTCATAGGGCACGCCCTTGAGCAGGTGCGGCGCGATCACGAAGGTGCCCAGCGACGAGAACAGCAGCGTGTAGCCGTCGGCCGGCGAGCGCAGCACCTGGGCCGCGCCGATGGTGCCGGTGGCGCCGGGCTTGTTGTCGATCACGAAGCTCTGGCCCATCTTCTCGGCCATGTGCTGCGTCATCACGCGGGCGATCGCATCGCTGGCGCCGCCGGGGGGAAACGGCACCACCACGGTGACGGCGCGTTCGGGATAGCCGGCCTGCGCCTGGGCAGCGGGCATGACGGCGGCGAGCCCTGCGGCTGCCACCAGCGTGGCCGCGAGGGTCTTGGCGAATTTATGCATCTGTCTTGTCTCCTGTCTTGTGTGCGTTGAAAGCAAGTCCGCGGGACATGCACGCATGCGCATGCGCGGCTGCGGCGTAGGGCGGATCTGGGCCCGCCTTGGTCGTGTCGATCCGGGGTGCGGCTGGCCTGCGCTTACTGCGGGCCGAGCTTCGCGATGAGCTTCTCCAGCGCTGCGTACTCGGCCGGCTTGAGGTCGGTGAGCGGCGGGCGCACCGGGCCCGCACCGTGGCCCACGATCTGCGCGCCCGCTTTCACGATGCTGACGGCGTAGCCCTGGCCCTGGTTGCGGATCTCCAGGTAGGGCATGAAGAATTCGCGCAGCAGGCGGTGCTGCGTGGCCATGTCGTCGGTGCGCACGGCTTCGTAGAACTGCATCGCCGTCTTCGGGATGAAGTTGAACACCGCCGACGAATACACGGGCGTGCCGAGCGCCTTGTAGGCCGCGGCATAGACCTCGGCCGTGGGCAGGCCGCCCAGGTAGGCGAAGCGGTCGCCCATCTTCATGTAGACCGAGCTCATGAGCTCGATGTCGCCGATGCCGTCCTTGAAGCCCACCAGGTTGGGATTGCGCTCCGCCAGGCGCGCCAGGGTGTCGGGCATCAGCTTGCTCTGACCGCGGTTGTAGACGATGACGCCGAACTTCACGCTCTTGCACACCGCCTCCACGTGCGCGGCCAGGCCGTCCTGCCCGGCTTCGGTGAGGTAGTGCGGCAGCAGCAGCACGCCGTGCGCGCCGGCCTTCTCGGCCGCCTGTGCACATTCGATGGCGAAGCGCGTGGGACCGCCGGCGCCCGCGATGATCGGCACCTTGCCGCGGCAGGTGTCGACCGCGGTCTTGATGATGGCGGGGTACTCGCTGCCCGTGAGCGAGAAGAACTCGCCGGTGCCTCCGGCCGCGAACAGGGCCGTGGCGCCGTAGGGGGCCAGCCATTCGAGCCGCGCGGCGTAGCCCTTCGCGTCGAAGTCGCCGTTGGCATCGAAGTCGGTGAGCGGGAAGGACAGCAGGCCGCTGCCCATGATGGATTTGAGTTCTTGGGGGTTCATGAAGTCGCTCATGGGGAACAGTGAAGACGGTGGGGGGAAAATACGTGGCAGCGGACCTTGGAGTCAGAGGCCCAGCGTGCGCGGCAACCACAGCGAGATCGCCGGCAGGTAGGTGATGAGCATGAGATCGATGGCCATCAGCACGAAGAAAGGCAGCAGCGCCTTGACCACGGTTTCGATGGGCAGCTTGGCCACTGCACTGCCCACGAACAACACCGTGCCCACGGGCGGCGTGATGAGGCCGATGCCCAGGTTGACGATCATGATCATCCCGAAGTGCACCGGGTCCACGCCGACGGCGGTGACCACCGGCAGCAGGATGGGCGTGAGGATGAGCAGCAGCGCCGCCATGTCCATCAACGTGCCCAGCGCCAGCAGCAGGATGTTGATCAGCATGAGGATGACGATCCTGTCGCTGGTGAATTCGGTCAGTGCGGCCGTGATCTTCAGCGGGATCTGCATCAGCGTCATGATGTAGCCGAAGCTGGCGGCGAAGCCGATCAGGATCATCACGATCGACACGGTCTTCACCGTGCGGTGCATCAGCCGGGGCAGATCGCGCCACTTGTAGTCACGGTAGATGAACATCGTGACGAAGAACGCCCACAGCACGGCGATCGACGCCGATTCGGTGGCGGTGAACACGCCGGTCAGGATGCCGCCCAGGATGATGACCATGGTCATCAGGCCCCACAGCGCATCGCCGGCGATGCGCAGCGCTTGCCCGATGGGCATGGCCTCGCCCTTCGGGAAGTTGCGCTTGCGGGCCACGATCAGGCAATAGACGGCCAGCGTCAGCCCCAGCAGCAGGCCCGGGAAAACACCCGCCATGAACAGCGCGGCGATGGAGATCGAGCCTCCGGCCGCCATCGAATAGATCACCGCGTTGTGGCTCGGAGGGATGAGCGTCGCCTGGATCGATCCGCTGACGGTGAGTGCCGTGGCGAAGTCGCGTGGATAGCCCTTGCGCGCCATCTCCGGGATCATCACCGAGCCGATGGAAGCGGTGTCCGCCACCGACGAGCCCGAGATGGCGCCGAAGAAGGTGGACGCGAGGATGTTGACTAGCGACAGCCCGCCGCGCACGAAGCCGACAAGGACGCCGGCGAAGGCCACCAGGCGGCGCGACATGCCGCCTTCGGCCATGATCGCGCCGGCCAGCACGAAGAACGGAATGGCCAACAGCGAGAACTTGTTGACGCCGCTGGCGATCTGGATCATCACGGCGTCGATGGGCAAGTCGATCCACAGGGCACCGACGAGCGCCGACAGGCCCAGCGAGTACGCCACGGGCATGCCGATGAGAATGAGCAGCACGAAGCTGCCGAGCAAGACAAAGGCATCCATGTCAGTTCACCGCCGGGGCTTCTTCGACCTGGTGGTCGTAGGTGACGACGGCACGGCTGTGCTGGGCGCCGAACACGATGCGCTCGAGCACGAACAGCAGCGTCACGAGGCCGCCGATGGGCACGGGCGCATAGGTCAGCCCGACCGGCACTGCCGGCAGGGCCGCCAGCGACTGGCCCATGGTTTCCATGCTGAGCTTGGTGCCGTACCAGAGCATGAAGAGGCTGACGGCAAGCATCAGCACGTCCACCGCGCGCGCCGCCGCCGACCGCAGCGCCGGCGGCAGGCGATCGGTGAGCATGCCCACGGCGATGTGGGCTCCGGCCCGGTAGCCCGCAGCCGCGCCGATGAAGGTGAACACCACCATCAGCAGGATCGCGATCGGCTCGGGCCACTGGGCTCCGAAGCCGAACACATATCGGGTGACGACCCCGACCGGGATGATCAGGCTCATGCCCAGGATCGACAACCCCGCCACCCAGATGCAGGCCAGGTAGACGGCGTCGAGCGCACTGTGGACCGTGTTCTTCATGATGCGTGCTGCAGCCTTTTGTCGTGCTCGTGCGTCGGCCTTACTTGACGGCGGCGATGCGCGCCATCAGGTCGGCGTAGGGCGCGCCGTACTTGGCGCGCACCGGCGCCGTCGCGTCGTAGAAGGGCTTCTGGTCGATAGCTATGAACTCGACGCCGGCGGCCTTGAGCTTGGCGATGTTGTCGGCCACGCTCTTGTCCCACAGCACTCGCTGCTCCATCTGGGCCTCGCGGCCGAACTTCTTGACCATGCCCTGCTCGGCAGGCGTCAGCTTGTCCCATGCCACCTTCGACATGACCAGCATCTCGGGGATCATCAGGTGGTTCGTCTGCGTGTAGTACTTGGCGCCGGTGGTGAAGTGGTTCGAGGTGAACATGCTGGGCGGGTTGTTCTCGGCGCCGTCGATCACGCCGGTCTGCAGTGCGCTGTAGACCTCGCCATAGCCCATCGAGATGCCGTTGCCGCCCAGCGCATTCATGGTGTCCACGAACAGCGGGTTGCCCATCATGCGGATCTTCTGGCCCTTGAGGTCGGCGATGCTGCGCACCGGCTTCTTGGTGTAGAGGCTGCGCGAACCGCCGTCCTGCCAGGCCAGTGCCACGAGGCGCGCCGGGCTGGCCGTCACCTTGTCCAGGATTTCCTGGCCGATCGGTCCGTCGATCACGGCGCGCATGTGCGCCTCGTCGCGGAACACGAAGGGCATGTTGAACACGTTGACTTCAGGCACCACGGCACCGACCGGGCCGAGCGACGTGCGCAGGATCTGGATGGCACCGATCTGCGTCTGCTCGATCATGGTCTTCTCGTCACCCAGCACGCTGCTGGGGAACATCTGCATCTTGTACTTGCCGTTGGTGGCGGCTTCGAGCTTCTTGCCCATGGCTTCCGTGGCCACCACGGTGGGATATCCGGGCGGGTGCACGTCGGCGGCCTTGAGCACGATCTGCGCACTGGCGAGCATCGGCAGCGCCATGGCGAGGGCGGCCAGCAGGCTGGTCTTCACGAGTTTTCTGCGAACGGTCATGGTCTTGTCTCCTGTTGAAATTCGATCTCTGTTGCAAGCATGGGACGCCGGCACCTCGCCGGCAGGAATTCCGCGCCTCAGCCCGAAGGCTGGAAACGCGTGAAACGGGGTTCGGGCAGGCCGGCGACGCCCACGTCGCACGCCAGCAATGCGCCGCTGTCGCCCAATTGCCCTGGCTCTACCGCGGGCTGGATGGACGTGACGAACAACGTGCGCAGCTCGGGTCCGCCGAAGCAGCACATGGCCGGCTTGGGCACAGGCACCGCCAGCGACTGCATCAGCTCGCCCTGCCCGTTGAATCGATGGATCTGTCCGGCGTCGTTGCCGCAGATCCAGTAGCAGCCTTCGCTGTCCACCGCCGCACCGTCGGGACGGCCAGGCAAGGGGCGCATGTCCACCCAGGGACGGCGGCCGGAGAGCTCACCCGTGCCGGGTGTGCGTTCGAAGGTCCAGATCTGCTGCACGGTGGGATGCGAATCGGAAAGCCACGCGCGCCGTCCGTCGGGCGAGAACGCCAGGCCGTTCGACGTGATGAGGCCTTCCACGCGCGGGCCGCTCAGGCCGTTCTCGTCGAGGACATGGAGCGCACCGGCCGGTTGTGCCAGCGACATGTCCATGACCATCGTGCTGATCCAGAAGCGGCCGTCGGGATCGCAGCGGCCGTCGTTGAAGCGCATGCCGGGCCGTGCATGCGTGATCGAGGCCATGCGGCGCACAGCCAGCGTTTCCTCTGCCGGCGTGAGCTCGAACACGCCGCTCTCCATCGCGGCCACCACGGTGCCCCGCCGCGTCAACGCGATGCAGCCGGTGCGCTCGGGCGTCTCCCAGCTTTGCGTCGCCTGGCGACCCGCGTCGAAGCGGCGCAGCTGGCGGCCTTCGATGTCGACCCACCACAGTGCCTGGGCTTCGTCATCCCAGACGGGGCTTTCGCCGACGCGATCGCGCGTCGACCCGATCACGCGCCATGCGCCCACCTGCAGGATGTCTTGCATCGCAGTCACTCGAACGGGCCGGTGCGCACGAACGCGCCGCCCTGGTACAGCGCCGCGGGGTCGGCAAGGTCTGGCGCCGGTGTGCGGGCGTACACCGCGTCGCGGAACACGTCCGAGCTGTCCTGCGGCACATAGCCCACGTGGTTGGCGAGACGGTTGTCCCACCACGTCACCGCGTTCCTCGACATGCCGAAGATGATGGTGTGCCTGAGCACCGGCGTCGTCAGGCAGGCCGTGACCAGGCGGTGCAGGTCGTCGAAGCTCAGCCAGGTAGCCAGCATGCGCCGATCCTTGGGCTCGGCGAACGACGAGCCGATGCGGACACAGGCCGTCTCGATGCCCCAGCGGTCGTAGTAGAGCCGTGCGAGGTCTTCGCCGAACGCCTTGGAGAGCCCGTAGAGACCGTCGGGACGCGCGGGCGCGTCGGCATCGATGGTCTCGCCCTGGCTGTAGAAGCCGGTGACGTGGTTCGAACTGGCGAACACCACACGCTTGACGCCATGCTTGCGCGCCGCTTCATACAGGTTGTAGAGGCCGACGATGTTGGCTTGCAGGATGGGCTGGAACGCGGCTTCGACCGAAATACCGCCCAGATGGACGATGGCGTCGACACCCTCCACCATGGCATGGACGGCCTGCGCGTCGGCCAGATCCGCATGCACGATTTCCTCGCCCGCACCGGCTTCGCCCAGAGCCGCCACGTCGGACAGCCGCAGCACGTCGCAATTGGCCTTGAGGCGCTCGCGCAGCGCCTTGCCCAGACCGCCGGCGGCGCCGGTCAGCAAGAGCCGGTGATGGACCTTGATCGTCATGCCCTGTTGTCTCCGTGCGGATTGGCCGGCTGGACTTTCAGCATCGATTTGCTAAAGTGGCCCCAATCCAAGTCATACGTTGTCTGATGACTTGATCATCCAACGCCGCGATTCGGCTTGTCAACTTTTTTTCGCATGAACTCCACGCAAACCCTGACGCCCCCTCCCCACCCGCCACCCGAGGCCCTGGCAGCCGCGCCCCTGCGGGCGCGTCGGCGCGGGCTGGTCGACGAGATCGTGGCCGAGCTGTCTGCCAACGTGCGCGACGGCCAGTTGCAGCCGGGCGACAAGCTGCCCACCGAAGCAGAAATCATGTCGCGCTTCGGCGTCAGCCGCACCGTGGTACGCGAGTCGCTCTCGCGCCTGCAGGCCAACGGCCTGGTCGAGACGCGGCATGGCATCGGAACCTTCGTGCGCCCGCCGCAGGACTCGGGAAACTTCCGCATCGACGTGGCCGACATCGCCACGGTCGCAGACGTCATCTCGGTGCTTGAGCTGCGCATCAGCCTCGAGACCGAGGCCGCCGGCCTGGCCGCGCAGCGGCGCACCGACGACAACCTGGCGGCGATGGAAGCCGCCCTGCACGCTTTCCAGGACGGCGTGGCATCGGGCAGCGACACCGTGCCGTCCGACTTCCTCTTCCACATGGAAGTGGCCCGCGCCACGGGCAACCGGCATTTCGCCGAACTGATGACTTACCTGGGCACGATGATCATTCCGCGCACGCGCGTGAAGACGCAGCCCAGCGATCCGGAATCGCGGCTCAAGTACCTCCAGCGCGTCCACAGCGACCACGAGAACATCTACAACGCCATCCGCCATCAGGACATCGACGGCGCCCGCGCGGCCATGCGCACGCACCTGTCGAGCAGCCGCGAGCGGCTGCGGCGCAGCGGGCTCGGGTTGTCCCCGGTTGCCATGCCGCCGGATTCCCCTGCATGATCATGTTGTACGACAACTGATCAGGATTTCATGAGTCTGAATCGCTTGCCGGTGGCCATCGTCGGCGCCGGCATGGGCTCTGCGCCCCACTTCCGCAGCCTGGACGACCTCGCCGGCGAGATCGACGTCCGCTGGGTTGCATCACGGGATCCGGCCCGGCTGGCCGCCGTGGCCCTGCCCGCCGGCGCCCGCGCGACCGTCCGCCTGGACGACGTGCTGGAAGATCCGCAGGTCAAGGCGGTCGTCGTGCTGACGCCGCCGTCCGCGCATCTGGAAGTGGTGCGGCGGGTGGCGCAGGCCGGCAAGCACGTGCTCGTCGAGAAGCCGCTGGAGATCGACCTGCCCCACGCCGTCGAGCTGGTCGAGTGCTGCGAAGCCGCCGGCGTGTCGCTGGGTGTGATGCTGCAGCACCGGCTGCGCGATGGCGCCCTGCATCTCGCCCGCCTGCTGGCCGAGGGCCGGCTCGGCAGGCTGACCGGCGTGCAGGCGTCGGTGCGCTGGTGGCGTCCTCAGGACTATTACGACGTGCCGGGCCGCGGCACGCTGGCGCGCGACGGCGGCGGCGTGCTCATGACGCAGGCCATCCACACGCTGGACCTGCTGCTCACCCTTTGTGGCGAGCCCGAGCAGGTCACTGGCGCCATCACCACCAGTGCCGCCCACTCCATGGAATGCGAAGACACCGCAACCGCGCTGCTGCACTACGCCGGGGGCATGCTAGGTGTCGTGCATGCCACCACCGCGGCGCCGCCGGGTTACCCGGAGGTCATCGCCATCGACGGCACCCTGGGCAGCGCCACGCTCGAATCGGGTGAACTGCGCGTGCGCTATGCGGACGGCCGCACCGAACATGCAGGTGCGTCGGTGGGCACGGGCGGCGGGGCCGACCCGATGGGCTTCGACCACGCGCCACACCGCGCCGTGCTGCGCGACTTCTTCCTGGCCGTGAGCGCCGGCCGGACGCCCGCCGTCACCGGACGCAGCGCGCTGGCCGTGCACCGGTTGATCGCGGCCATTGTCGAATCGTCCCGTCGTGGCGCGCGGGTCGCGCCCGGCTTCCTCGCTTCATCATGACGGTCACCTCTCCCCTCACCATCCGCATGCACGAAGCGGACAACGTCGCCATCGTCGCCAACGAGGGCGGCCTGCCTGCAGGTACCACCTTGCCCGGCGGCCTGGTGCTGCGCGACCGGGTGCCGCAGGCGCACAAGGTGTCGCTGGT
Organism: Burkholderiales bacterium; assembly: GCA_017307855.1. GTDB lineage: Bacteria > Pseudomonadota > Gammaproteobacteria > Burkholderiales > Burkholderiaceae_C > JAGOCV01. Next base: position 616,405 of record JAFKGD010000001.1, read on the forward strand.
GGACATCGCCGAAGGCGCGCCGGTGATCCGCTACGGCGTGGTGATCGGCACCGCAGTCCAGGCGTTGCCTGCCGGCAGCTGGGTGCACGAGCGCCTGCTGCGCATGCCCGAGGCGCGATCGCTTGAGGGCCTGCCCATCGCCACGGTGAAGCCGCCCGCGCCCGAGCCGCTGACCGGCTACACCTTCGAGGGCTATCGCAACGCCGACGGCTCGGTGGGCACGCGCAACATCCTGGCCATCACGCAGACGGTGCAGTGCGTGGCCGGGGTGACCGAGTTCGCCGTGCAGCGCATCAAGGCCGAGCTGCTGCCGCGCTTTCCCAACGTGGACGACGTGGTGGCGCTGGAGCACACCTACGGCTGCGGCGTGGCCATCGACGCGCCCGACGCGGTGATTCCCATCCGCACGTTGCGCAACATCAGCCTCAACCCCAACTTCGGCGGCGAGGTGATGGTGGTGAGCCTGGGATGCGAGAAGCTGCAGCCCGAGCGCCTGCTGCCGCCGGGCAGCATCCCCTTGATCGACGAGCGGGCCGTGGCCGACGTGGGCACCAGCGCCGGGACAAAGCTCGACGTGGTGTGCCTGCAGGACGACGCGCACGTGGGCTTCATGTCGATGATCGAGTCGGTGATGCGGCAGGCCGAGGTGCATCTGGAACGCCTGAACGCGCGCCGCCGCGAGACGGTGCCCGCCAGCGAGCTGGTGGTGGGCGTGCAGTGCGGCGGCAGCGATGCGTTCAGCGGCGTGACGGCCAACCCGGCCGTCGGCTTCTGCACCGACCTGCTGGTGCGCGCAGGAGCCACGGTGATGTTCAGCGAGGTGACCGAGGTTCGCGACGGGATCGACCAGTTGACCGCGCGCGCCGCCACGCCCGACGTGGCGCAGGCCATGATCGACCAGATGGCCTGGTACGACGCTTACCTCGATCGCGGGCGCGTGGACCGCAGCGCCAACACCACGCCGGGCAACAAGAAGGGCGGGCTGTCGAACATCGTCGAGAAGGCGATGGGCTCGATCGTCAAGAGCGGCAGCGTGCCGATCTCGGGCGTGGTGGCGCCGGGCGAGAAGGCCAGGCAGCGCGGCCTGCTGTACGCGGCCACGCCTGCCAGCGACTTCATCTGCGGCACGCTGCAACTGGCGGCTGGCATGAACCTGCATGTTTTCACCACGGGGCGCGGCACGCCGTATGGCCTGGCCGAAGTGCCCGTCATCAAGGTGGCCACGCGCACCGAACTCGCGCGCCGATGGCACGACCTGATGGACGTGAACGCCGGCCGCATCGCCGACGGCGAGCTCACCATCGAGGAAGCCGGGTGGGAGATGTTCCGGCTGATGCTGGACGTGGCGAGCGGGCACAAGAAGACGTGGGCCGAGCACTGGAAGCTGCACAACGCGCTGGTGCTGTTCAACCCGGCGCCGGTGACTTGAATCTCTCCTCTTTGTTCTTCTGTCTGTTGCCGGTGAGTCGGTGAGGGAGAGAGGGGGCTGGGGGCGGCAGACGTCACCGGCCCTTCGGGCTTCCTTGCGCTGCTCGCGCCTCGGGGGGCCGCCGCAAACTCGCCTTCGGCTCAAACATGCGGCGTCCTTTTTCCCCAAGGCGCTGCGCTGCTCAGCGGTGCCTAACAGTCGCCCCCAGCCCCCTCTCTCCCTCACCTCGGCATGGTGAAGCTCGGAAGGTGAAGTCACCCCAGTTACTAGGCGCACTGCCGAGCGGACGGCGAGTCCGGGTGCGGCAACTCTTACATCGCCACAAGCCAGGCGGGCCGTGCCTGCGCGCCGACCCATGTACACCGCCGAGGAGCGCAGCGGCGGGCGGACGAGGGCCGAGCATGTTTGAGCGGAAGGCGAGTTTGCGAGGACCCCGCCCGGCGCGAGCACCGCAGGGCAGCCCGAAGGGCCGGTGGACCTGGGTCGGCGCGCAGGCACGGCCCGCCTGGCGCCGCCACCGAAGGCAGCCCGACACAGGCCAGATGCACCGATTCCTCCCGTTGCAATTCCCCGCTTGACGCCCCCGTCGACTCTGTAACACGTCGATAGAATGCCCCGTTGCCTCTGCATCCACGAGGCAAGCGCCAAGAAGAAGGGTTCCCGTTTGTCCGATCGTCTCGCCGTCCTGCCCCAGTACCTGCTGCCCAAGCAGGCCCTCACCCAGCTCGCCGGACGCTTCGCAGGGGCGAAGGCCGGGGGTGTCACGCAGGCCGCGATCCGCTCCTTCATCCGCAAGTACAAGGTGAACATGGACGAGGCGCTCGACAGCGACCCCGCCGCCTACGCCACCTTCAACGAATTCTTCACGCGCGCCCTCAAGCCCGGCGCGCGCCAGTTGGCCGACACCGACCTGATCTGCCCCGTGGACGGCGCCATCAGCCAGTTCGGCGCCATCGAGCGTGGCCGCATCCTGCAGGCCAAGGGCCACGACTACACCGTGGCCAGCCTCGTCGGCGGTGACGTCCAACTGGCCAACCGCTTTGTCGATGGACGCTTCGCCACCATCTACCTGAGCCCCCGCGACTACCACCGCATCCACATGCCCTGCGACGGGCGCCTTTTGCGCATGATCCACGTGCCCGGCGCGCTGTTCTCGGTCAACCCGACCACTGCGCGCGGCGTGCCCGGTCTGTTTGCGCGCAACGAGCGCGTGGTGTGCGTGTTCGAGCACGAACGCTTCGGCTGCTGGGTGCTGGTGCTGGTGGGCGCCACCATCGTGGGCAGCATGGCCACCACCTGGCACGGCGTGGTCAACCCGCCGCGCGCGGGCACCTTGCGCGAGTGGCGCTACGACACGCAGGACGTACGGCTGGCCCAAGGCGACGAGATGGGCCGCTTCCTGCTGGGTTCCACGGTGGTGATGCTCTTTGCGCCCGATGCCAGCGGCATCTCGCCCACGTTCAACCCGGCCTGGCAACCGGCTGGCGCCGTACGGCTGGGCGAGCCCATGGCCGACTGGCCTGGCGCCTGACGGCGAACGCGGCAACGCGAAAAAAAGGCGGGCTCCGTGCCCGCCTTTTTCATGGGAAGCCCGCAGCCTCAGGGCGCGGTGCCCGGGCGCACCGCTTCGGTCGGCGCCACCGGCACATCGGCCGCCACGCGCTCGGCTACCGGCTGGCCGGGGCGGCGCATGAAGCCCCACACCGTCCAAAGCAGCAGCGCCGCCGAACATGCCAGCAGCCCGGCGCTGATGGGGCGGTCGACCAGCGTGTTCCAGTTGCCGCGCGAGAGCAGCAGCGCGCGGCGCAGGTTCTCTTCCATCATCGGCCCGAGGATGAAGCCCAGCAGCAGGGGTGCGGCCTCGAACTTGAGCACGGCCATGACGTAGCCGATCACGCCCACGAAAGTCACCATGTACACGTCGAAGGTGTTGTTGTTGACGCTGTACACACCCAGCGCGATGAACACGAGGATGGCCGGATACAGCACACGGTACGGGATCTTGAGGATGCTCGCCCACACGCCCACGAACGGCACGTTGAGGATCACCAGCATGATGTTGCCGATGATGAAGCTGGCGATCAGGCCCCAGTAGAGCGCCGGCTGCTCGCTGATCATGGTCGGGCCCGGCTGGATGCCGTGGATGATGAGCGCTCCCATCATCAGTGCCATCACCGCATCGCCCGGGATGCCTAGCGACAGCGTCGGCACGAAGGCCGTCTGCACGGCGGCATTGTTGGCGGTCTCGGGCGCCATGATGCCCTCGATGGCGCCGTTGCCGAAGCGCGAGGGGTCCTTGGCGACCTTTTTTTCCACCGCATAGGCCATGAACGACGCGATGGCCGCACCCGTACCCGGCAGGGCGCCGAAGAAACTGCCCACCACCGAGCCACGCGCCATCGGTGCGACGGAGCGCCGGACGTCGTCCCGGGTCGGGATCAGCGAGCGCAGCGTCACCTTGGACGATTTGTCTTCCTTGGGGATGTTGTTGATGCTGGACACCACCTCCGAAACACCAAACACGCCCATCGCCAGCGCCACCAGGTTGATGCCGTCGGTCAGCTCCGGGAAGCCGAAATCGAAGCGCGCCACGCCGGTGTTCACATCGGTGCCCACCATGCCCAGCAGCAGGCCGAACACCACCATGGCGATGCCCTTGGCCGGCGCGCCGCCAGCAAGCGTGGAGGCGGCCACCAAGCCCAGCAACATCATCGAGAAGTATTCGGCCGGGCCGAACTTCATGCCCAGTTCGGAGATCGTCGGTGTGAACAACACCAGGATGGCCAGGCCGAACATCGCGCCGCCAAAGGAGGCCACCGTCGTCATGAACAGCGCGACCCCCGCGCGCCCTTGCCGGGCCATCGGGTAGCCATCGAGGCAGGTCACCGCTGCCGATGGCGATCCTGGCAGGTTCAGCAGGATGGACGCCGTCGAGCTGCCGTACTGACCGCCGTAGTACACGCCAGCCAGCATGATGATGGCCGCGTCGGGCGGGATGTGATACGTGATCGGCAGCAGCAGCGAGATGGTGGCCAGCGCGCCGATGCCGGGCAGCACGCCCACCACGGTGCCCAGCAGCACGCCGATGAAGCAGTACAGCAGCGTGATCGGGGAGAAGGCCGACGCGAAGCCGGCGCCCAGGTTGGAGAGGAGTTCCACGGTGTTCTTTCTTGTCCTGTCGTCGGTTGTCTCTCAGGGGGCGGGCCGCATCAGCGGTTCCACCACACCAGCGGCAGCATCATGTTCAGGCCCACGCTGAAGATCAGCACGGTGACCACCGTGACGCCGATGGCCACGAACACACGGCCGCGCCACGTGATCTCGCGGTCGGCCAGCGAGGCCATGAAGCTCGCGAGGAAGGTGGCGGCGACCAGGCCCAGCGATTGCAACGTGGCAGCGAACAGCAGGATCGAGCCGATCACCCAGGCGAAGTTGCCCCACTGGAGGCGCAGCGGCGCGCCCGCGCCGCGCCTGAGGGCGGGCAGCGCGATCAATGCGCCCAGCGCCACCAACACCCAGCCCAGCACCGTGGGGAAATAGCCCGGCCCCATGCGTTCGGCCGAGCCGAATCCGTAGCGCCGCGAATAGAGCGCGAAGAACAGACCGGCAGCGGCCACCAGGGCCCCGCCGATCACGTCGCGGTGATCCATGTCTTTCATCTGCAATCCTCGTGATGTGACGGCCGCACAACGGCCGCCGTGAACGAGGTCGCACTATCGGCGCGAAGGGCTGACCTCGCGCTGACCCGATGGGTACTGACTATTGCGTATGGCTGGGCGGCGCATGGCGCGCGATGGCCTCGCCATGCTCCGGCGCGGCGTTCCCCGCAGGGCTCAGCCGCCGGATTGCAGGCTGGCCGCGCCGCCGGGCGCCATCAGGCGCAGCATCGCGCGCAGCCGCGCTGCTTCATCCACACCGTAGGCCGTCTCGAAGGCCGCCTGGGCGGCTTCCCAATGCGGCAGGGCCTCGACGAAACGCGCCTCGCCCAGGGCCGTGAGTTTCAGGAGACGCGCACGCCGGTCGGCGGGCGAAATCACGCCTTCGACGAGGCCATCGCGCTCCAGCGGCTTGAGCACACGGCTGAGTGTGGTCCGGTCCATGCCCGCCGCGGCCGCCAGCGCATTTACGCCCATAGCCCCTTCGCGCCGCAGGCGCGAGAGCAGCGAGAACTGCCCGCCCCGCAGCCCCGCCTGCGCAAGGTGGCCGTCATAGAGCTGGCCGATCGCGCGCGCGGCCTGCCGCAAGACGGAGGCGTTGCATTCCGCGAACTGGGGAAGGGAAAGGAGGCTCTTCGGGGTATCGGTCATGAGGCAACTCTGCACGCAAGTGTAGATGCACCTACAATAAGTGCATATACACATAAATAAAGTCTCACGATGTCACAACCACCGGCGCGACCCGGGTCTGCGGCACCCTCTTCCGGCGCCGCGATCGACGCTCGCACGATGCGCCTGCTCGAAGGGCCGATCGCGCCCACGCTGCTGCGCATGTCGGCGCCCAACATGCTGGTGATGGTGTCGCAGGCCGCGGCCGGCCTGATCGAAACCTGGTTCATCGGCCGCCTGGGTACCGACGCGCTGGCCGGCATGGCCCTGGTGTTTCCGCTGGTGATGCTGATGCAGATGCTGTCCGCCGGCGCTTTAGGCGGCGGCATTTCGTCGTCGATCGCACGGGCGCTGGGCGCGCGCCGCCGCGCCGACGCGGACGATCTGGTGTGGCATGCGCTGGCGGTCAATCTGTTCATCGGCGCCGTCTTCACGCTCGCGCTGCTGGGGGGCGGCCGGGCGCTCTACACACGCATGGGCGGCAGCGGTGCGGCGCTGGAGGCCGCCCTCACCTACTCCAACTGGGTGTTCGCGGGTGCGCTGCTGGTGTGGGCCTTCAATGCACTGGCGTCGGTGATCCGCGGCACGGGCAACATGGCCGTGCCGGCCTGGGTCACCTTCATCGGCACCCTGGCGCTGGTGCCGATGTCGCCGCTGCTGATCTTCGGCTGGGGCCCGCTTCCGGCGCTCGGAATCGCCGGTGGCGCGTTGGCCCTGCTGATGTTCTACGCCGGCGGACTGCTGGCACTGGCGATCTACCTGCGTTCGCCGAGCAGCCTGTTGCGGCCCGCGCTGGCCTCGGTGCGCTGGCGGCTCGCGCTGTTCGGCGACATCCTGCGCGTGGGCGCGGTGGCTTCCATCTCCACCGTGTCCACCAACCTCGCCATCGCGCTGGCCACCGCGCTGTCCGCCACCTTCGGCGTGGCGGCGGTGGCCGGCTACGGCACCGCTTCGCGGCTCGAGTACCTGCTGGTGCCCCTGGTGTTCGGCCTGGGCGGTCCGCTGGTGGCGATGGTGGGCACCTGCGTGGGCGCGGGCCTGCGCGATCGCGCGCTGCGGGCAGCCTGGGTGGGCGCGGCCATCGCGTTCGGTGTCACCGAAGCCATCGGGCTTGCGGCCGCCCTGTTCCCCCGCCCGTGGCTGTCGCTGTTCGACCACGATCCGGCCATGCTCGCGGCGGGCACGCAATACCTGCGCATCGTCGGGCCGTTCTATGGCTTCTTCGGACTGGGCCTGGTGCTGTATTTCGCGTCCCAGGGCGCGGGCCGACTGCTGTGGCCGGTGATCGGCAACGCCGCGCGTCTGGCCATCGCGGCGGCCGGCGGCCTGCTGGCCATCCATGCCGGCTGGGGCCTGAACGGCGTGTTCGCCGCGCAGGCCGCGGCCATCGTCGCCTACGGGCTCGTCAATGCCGGCGCGGTCGCGCTCGGCGCCTGGTTCACAACCGAAGAAGGAAAGTCGTCATCATGAACATCGACAACAGCGTGGTCTTCATCACCGGGGCCAACCGCGGCCTGGGCCTGGCGCTGGCGCGCGAAGCGATCGCGCGCGGCGCGCGCAAGGTCTATGCGGGCGCGCGGGATCCGTCCTCCATCACCCTGCCGGGCGTGGTGCCGGTGCGGCTGGACGTGACCGATCCGGCACAGGTGGCGCAGGCCGCGAGCGAGGCAGGCGACGCCACCATCGTCATCAACAACGCGGGCATTGCCAATCTCGGCGGCTTCGCCGGCGACGACGCGGCCGCCGGCCTGCGCCGCCATTTCGACACCAACGTGTTCGGACTGCTCGACGTGAGCCGCGCATTCGCGCCCATCCTGGCGGCCAACGGCGGCGGCGCGCTGCTCAACATCCTGTCGATCGCCAGCTGGTTCCAGCGTCCCATGCTGGGCAGCTACGCCACCAGCAAGGCGGCCGCCTGGGCCGTGACCAATGTGCTGCGGCACGAACTGCGCGAGCAGAAGACGCTGGTGAGCGGCCTGCACGTGGGCTTCATCGACACCGACCTCACACGCGGCATCGACATGCCCAAGATCACACCCGACGAAGTGGCCCGCGCCGCCTGGGACGGCATCGCGGCGGGCGCGGAGGAAATTCTCGTCGACGAGAACACGCGCAACGTCAAGGCCAGCCTGTCGGCCGCGCAGCCGGCCTACCTCGCGCCGATGTAACCGCGCCGATGTGAGCGCGCGGCGCGCTCAGGCCGGCGACGGCCCGGGTGCCGCAGTGGCCGGCACCGGATCGGCCACGGCCGGCGTCGCCAGCCGCAGCAGGCGCACCGCGTTGTCCTTCAGGATGCCGGGCATCACCTCCGGCTTGAAGCCCGCATCCTGGAAGTCCTTCATCCAGCGGTCGGGCGTGATGAGCGGGTAGTCGCTGCCGAACAGCACGCGGTCCTTGAGCAGCGTGTTGGCGTATTGCACCAGCTGCTTCGGAAAGTACTTGGGGCTCCAGCCCGAGAGGTCGATCCACACGTTGGGCTTGTGCGTGGCCACGGAGAGGGCCTCGTCCTGCCACGGGAAGCTGGGGTGGGCCATGACGATCTGCATGTCGGGAAAGTCGATCGCCACGTCGTCCAGGTGCATCGGGTTGCTGTACTCCAGCCGCAAGCCGCCACCGCAACGCATGCCCGAGCCGATGCCGCTGTGCCCGGTGTGGAAGATGGCCGGCATGCCGTACTCGGCGATCACCTCGTAGATGGGCCAGGCCATGCGGTCGTAGGGGTGATAGCCCTGCACCGTCGGGTGGAACTTGAAGCCCTTCACACCGTGCTGCTCGATCAGGCGCCTGGCCTCGCGCGCACCCATCTTGCCCTTGTGCGGATCAATGCTGGCGAAGGCGATCATCATGTCGCTGTTCTTCGACGCGGCCTCTGCGATCTCCTCGTTGGGGATGCGCATGCGGCCCATGTTCGACTCGGCATCCACCATGAACATCACCAGGCCCAGCTTGCGCTCGCGGTAGTAGTCGATGCTTTCCTGGATGGTCGGGCGCCGGCCCGACTTGAAGTACTTGTCGGCCGCGCGGTCGAACTCTTCGCCGTAGTTGTCGAACGGGTTCCAGCAGCTCACCTCGGCGTGCGTGTGGATGTCGATGGCCACGAGGTTCTGGTAGTCCATGGTCAGGTATGTCTCCGGGTAAACACCGAGCAAATGCGGTGCGTGTTGCCTTGAACTGGTTATATCGCATAACCATAATCGTCCCAAGCAATTCAGGCAATCATGACCCAGAACAAAGACATCCACTTCGAGATGCGCGGCCACGTCGCTGTCGTGCGGCTCACACGCGGCGCCAAGCGCAACGCACTGTCCGACGCGCTCATCCTCGCGATCCGCGACGTGTTCGACAACCTGCCCGACACCGCGCGCGCCGCTGTGATCGACGGCGAGGGCGACCATTTCTGCGCCGGCCTCGACCTCTCCGAACTCAAGGAGCGCGACGCCGGCCAGGGCCTGCACCACTCGCGCATGTGGCATGCCGCGCTCGAGCGCGTGCAGCAGGGCCCCGTGCCGGTGATCGCCTCGCTGCATGGCGCGGTGGTGGGTGGCGGGCTCGAGCTCGCCAGCGCCTGCCACATCCGCGTGGCCGACGCCACCACCTTCTACGCGCTGCCCGAGGGCTCGCGCGGCATCTTCGTGGGCGGCGGCGGTGCGGTGCGCATCCCGCGCCTGATCGGCGCCGCGCGCATGACCGACATGATGCTCACCGGCCGTGTCTACCGGGCCGAGGAAGGCGAGCGCGCCGGCTTCGCGCAGTACCTCGTGCCGGCCGGCCAGTCGTTCGACAAGGCCTTCGAGCTGGCCGAGCGCGTCGCGCAGAACGCGCCGCTGACCAACTACGCGCTGATGCACGCCCTGCCGCGCATCGCCGAGCAGCCGGCCGACCAGGGTTTCTTCACCGAGGCGCTGATGGCCGCCATCGCGCAGAGCGCGCCCGAGGCCAAGGACCGCGTGCGCGCCTTCCTCGAAGGGCGCGCGGCCAAGGTCAACGCGGGCTAGCCCGCACGGCGACCTCCGACTCCGAACAGAAGAACACCACCCGAGAGATGCGAGAGATGAGCGAGACAAACACCGCAAGCCGCGAGCCGAAATACCGCCCCCTGGCCTTCGGCGTGACGCGCGTGAACCTGCGCGACGGCGCCGATGGTGTGCGCTACATGCGCGCCGACGTCGAGCTGCAATCGTGCGCCCACCGCATGACCGACCGCCTGCTGCACTGGGCCGACCGGGTGCCGCAGCAACTGTTCATGGCGCAGCGCGCGCGCCACGCCGACGGCAGCCTGGGCGACTGGCAGGGCATCACCTGGGCCGAAGCGGTGCAGAAAGCGCGCGCCATCGGCCAGGCCCTGCTGGATCGCGGTCTCTCGGCCGACCGGCCCGTGGCCATCCTCAGCGAGAACGGCCTCGACCACGCCATGGTGGCGCTGGGCTGCCTGTACGTGGGCATTCCGTGGTGCCCCGTCTCGCCGGCCTACTCCATCGTCAGCCAGGACTACGACAAGCTGCGCCACGTGCTGACCACGCTCACGCCGGGGCTGGTTTTCGCGGCCGACGGCGCGCGCTACGCCAAGGCCATCCAGGCCACCGTGGGAGCCGACGTGGAAGTGGTGCTGGGCTCGGGCGAGATCGCCGGCCGCCAGACCACCGCCCTGTCCGACCTGCTGGCCACGCCGCCCACCCCGGCCGTCGAGGCCGCGCGCGAGGCCACGGGCCCGGACACCATCGCCAAGTTCCTGTTCACCTCGGGCTCGACCAAGATGCCCAAGGCCGTGATCAACACGCACGGCATGTGGTGCGCCAACCAGCAGCAGATGCGCCAGTCGATGCCGGTGCTGGCCACCGAGACGGAAGGCCAGCATCCGGTGCTGGTCGACTGGCTGCCCTGGAACCACACCTTCGGCGGCAATCACAACGTCGGCATGGTGATCTACAACGGCGGCACGCTCTACATCGACGACGGCAAGCCCACCCCCGCGCTCATGCACGAAACGCTGCGCAACCTGCGCGAGGTGGCGCCCACGGTGTACTTCAACGTGCCCACGGGCTTCGAGGCCATCGCCAACGCGATGAAGACCGACGCCCAGCTGCGCAAGACCCTGCTCTCGCGCGTGAAGATGTTCTTCTACTCGGGCGCCGCGCTGGCGCAGCCCGTGTGGGACAGCCTGCACGCCACACAGGAGGCCGAGGTGGGCGAGCGCATCGTCATGGGCACCGGCCTGGGCATGACCGAGTCGTCGCCCTTCGCCGTGTTCGTCACCAATCCGAATGTGAAGGCCGGCTATATCGGCGTGCCCACGCCGGGACTCGAGCTCAAGCTCATCCCCGTGGATGGCAAGACCGAGGTGCGCTACAAGGGCCCCAACATCACGCCGGGCTACTGGCGCTCGCCCGATGCCACGGCCGAGGCGTTCGACGAGGAAGGCTTCTTCTCCACCGGCGACGCCGTGCAGTGGATCGACGAGAACGACGTGCACCAGGGCCTGCGCTTCGACGGCCGCATCGCCGAAGACTTCAAGCTCGCCACCGGCACCTTCGTGAGCGTGGGCCCGATGCGCGCGAAGATCATCGCCGCCGGCGCGCCCTACGTGCAGGACGTGGTCCTGACCGGCATCAACCTCAAGGAAGTGGGCGCGCTGGTGTTTCCCACCGGTGCCGTCCGCCAGCTCTCGGGCCTGCCCGCCGATGCGCCGCTGGCCGAGGTGGTCGCCAGCGAGCCCGTGCGCGCCCGCATGCAACAGCTGATCGACGACCTGGCCAAGACGGCCACGGGCAGCGCCAACCGCATCGCGCGCCTGCATGTGCTGGCCGAGCCGCCCTCCATCGACAAGGGCGAAGTCACCGACAAGGGCTCGATCAATCAGCGCTCGGTGCTCAAGCACCGCGACGCGCTGGTGCAGGCCTTCCACGAAGGCACGCTGCCCCACACCGTGCTGCCTACCCCCGCGAAGCAGACCGCCGGAGCCGCCGCATGAAGATCGCAGGACACGCCGCACTCGTCACCGGTGGCGCCTCGGGCCTGGGCGAAGCGACCGCGCGCGAACTCGCACGCCAGGGCGCCCGGGTCGCGGTGCTCGACGTCAATCTCGATCTGGCCCAGAAGGTGGCGGCCGACATCGGCGGCCTCGCGATCCGCTGCGACATCACCAGCGCCGAGAGCGCACAGGCCGCCATCGACCAGGCCGCCGCCGCGCACGGTCCGGCGCGCATCCTCATGAACATCGCCGGCATCGGCACGGCTAAGCGCATCGTGAGCCGCGACGGCAACCCGGCGCCGCTGGAAGACTTCGCGCGCGTCGTCAACGTGAACCTGGTGGGCGCCTACAACGTGACGCGCCTCTTCGCCGCCGCCTGCGCCAGGCTGCCCGCGCTCGAGGATGGCGAGCGCGGCACGATCCTGTTCACGGCGTCCGTCGCCGCCTTCGACGGCCAGGTGGGCCAGCAGGCCTACAGCGCCAGCAAGGGCGGCATCGTCGGCATGACGCTGCCGATGGCGCGCGATCTGGCGCAGCACGGCATCCGCGTGTGCACCATCGCGCCGGGCCTGTTCGCCACGCCGCTCATGAAAGAGCTGCCCGAAGCGGTGCAGCAATCGCTGGCGGCCTCGATCCCGTTCCCTTCGCGCCTGGGCAAGCCCGACGAATTCGCCGAACTGGCTGCGCATTTCGTGACCAACGGCCACCTCAACGGCGAAGTGATCCGCCTCGACGGCGCGTTGCGCATGGCACCTCGCTAGACGCCAGGGCAGCAGAGTCGTCCGACCCGTTCCCGTTTTCCCACCTGCATGCAACCCAAGGAGACAAGCATGACGTTCCAGAAGACCCTCATCACCGCCGCGGTGGCCCTGATGGCCGCCGGCAGTGCACTGGCCGACATCACCGTCGGCGTGGTGCTGCCCCTGACGGGCCCGGCCTCGGGCCTGGGCATTCCGATGAAGAACCAGATCGAGACCTGGCCCAAGACGCTGGCCGGCGAACCGCTGAAGGTCATCATCCTGGACGACGCCACCGACCCCACGGCCGGCACGCGCAACGCCCAGCGCCTGGTCACGCAGGACAAGGTGGACGTGATCATCGGCTCGGCCGCCACGCCCGTGGCCATCCCGATCGCCGATGTGGCGGCTGCCGCCGGCACGGTGCAGCTGGCGGCGTCGCCCGCGGGCCTGCCGCCGGGCAAGGACAAGTGGACCTTCCGCCTGCCGCAGTCCAACGGCGTCATGGCCCACGCGATGATCAACCACATGAAGAAGCAGAACGTGAAGACGGTCGGCTTCCTGGGTTACACCGACGCCTACGGCGAACTCTGGCTCAAGGACTTCACGGCCGAGGCCGAGAAGAACGGCATCAAGGTGATCGCCACCGAACGCTTCGCGCGCGCCGACACCAGCGTGACGGCCCAGGCGCTCAAGCTCGTCTCGGCCAACCCCGACGCGATGCTGGTGGTGGCCTCGGGCTCGGGCGCGGCCATGCCGCAGATGGGCATCGTCGACCGTGGCTACAAGGGCAAGATCTACCAGACGCACGCCGCGGCCACGCGCGACCTGATGCGCGTGGGCGGCAAGGCGGTCGAAGGCACCTTCGTCGTCTCGGGCCCCGCGGTGATCGCCGAGCAGCTGCCCGACAGCCACCCCTCCAAGAAGGACGCCATCGCCTTCGTGCAGGGCTACGAGAAAGTGTATGGCGCCGGCTCGCGCAACCAGTTCGCCGGCCATGGCTACGACGCGCTCAAGGTGCTCGAGAAGGCCGTGCCCGTGGCGCAGAAGAAGGCCAAGCCCGGCACGCCCGAGTTCCGCGCCGCGCTGCGTGACGCCTTCGAAGGCATGGGCCGCACCGTGCTGGCCCACGGCATCCTGAACTGGACGGCCGACGACCACTGGGGCTTCACCAACGAAACCGGCGTGATGCTCAAGGTCGTGAACGGCGAGTTCAAGGTCGAGCAGTAAGCCGGCAGAAGGCGGCATGCCGGCCCGGCGCCGGCGCGCCGCCTTCTTCACTTTCTCCGTTTCCTGCGGCCCGGTGGCCGCGGGCCCCAGCAGTACCAACCCGCCACCACCTCGCCAGCCATGGACTTCTCGATCGCCAGCATCCTCCTGCTGGATGGGCTCACCAACGGCGCGATCTATGCCCTGCTGGGCATGGCCATCGTGCTCGTGTTCGCGGTGACCCGCATCATCTTCATTCCCCAGGGTGAGTTCGTCGCGTATGGCGCGCTCACCCTGGCCATCTTCCAGACCGGCAAGACGCCGGGCACCGTGTGGCTGCTGCTGATCGTGGCGGCCGTCGCCGCGCTGATGGAGTTCACCACCGTGCTGCGCCATGGCGCGGGCACCGCGCGCGCGCTCACGGGCGCGGCGCGCACCTTCGTGCCGGCGGCCGTGATCTGCGGCGTGGCCTGGTGGGCCGCGCCACACAACTTCCCGCTGCCAGTGCAGGCGCTGCTCACCATCCTCATCGTCACTGCCTTCGGCCCGCTGGTGTATCGCGTGGCCTACGAGTCGCTGGCCGACCGCAGCCCGCTGATCCTGCTGATCGTCTCGGTGGGCGTGCACTTCGCCATGACCGGCCTGGGCCTGCTGTTCTTCGGCGCCGAAGGCTTCCGCAACCCGACGTTCTGGGATTTCCGCCTGGCGGCAGGCCCGGTCACCTTCAGCGGGCAGGCCATCATCATCTTCGCGGCATCGGCGGTGCTGATCCTGGCGCTGTGGCTCTTCTTCGAGCGCACGCTCTACGGCCGCGCGCTGCGCGCCACCGCCGTCAACCGGCTGGGCGCGCGCCTCATGGGCATTTCCACGCGCACGGCGGGGCAGCTCACGTTCGCGATGGCCGGCCTGATCGGCGCGCTGTCGGGGTTGCTCATCGGCCCCACCACCACCGTGTTCTACGACTCGGGCTTCCTCATTGGCCTCAAGGGCTTCGTGGCCGCGGTGATCGCCGGGCTGGCCAGCTACCCGGTCGCGCTGGTCGGCGCGCTGGCCGTGGGCACGGTGGAGGCGTTCGGCTCGTTCTGGGCCAGCGCGTTCAAGGAGGTGATCGTGTTCACGATCATCCTGCCGGTGCTGCTGTGGCGTTCGCTCGCCTCGGGCCATTCGGACGAGGATCACTGAAATGCAGATGCCTTCCACTTCCTCTGCCCTGCCTGCCGGCACCGCCCCTGCACGCGGCAGCGCGCTGCGCACCTGGGGCCCGCTGGCGCTCATCCTCGTGCTGGCCGCGCTGCCCCTGCTGCCGCTGCCCGATTTCTGGATCATCCAGCTCAACTACATCGGCATCTACGTGCTGCCGGTGCTGGGCCTGGTACTGCTCACCGGCGTGGCGGGGCTGACCTCGTTCGGCCAGGCCGCGTTCGTGGGCATCGGTGCCTACACCAGCGCGGTGCTCACCACGCAGGCGGGCTTCTCGCCGTGGATCACGCTGTTCATCGGCCTGGCCATCACGGCCGGCAGCGCGCTGGTCATCGGCGCGATCACGCTGCGCATGTCGGGGCACTTCCTGCCGCTGGCCACCATCGCCTGGGGCCTGTCGCTCTACTACCTGATGGGCAACCTGCAGACGCTGGGCAAGTACGACGGCATCCTGGGCGTGCCGGGGCTGGAACTGTTCGGGCTCGAACTCGGGCAGCAGCGCGTGTTCTACGTGCTGGTCTGGACCTTCGCCATCCTGGCCGCGTTCGCCGTGATCCGCCTGCTCGACTCGCGCACCGGGCGCGCCATCCGCGCGCTGTCGGGCGGCTCGCAGATGGCCGAGGCCATGGGCGTGAGCACGCTGCGCCACAAGATCGGCATCTTCGTGCTGGCCGCCTGCCTGGCGTCGATCTCGGGCTGGCTGTTCGCGCACTTCCAGCGCACAGTCAATCCGTCGCCCTTCGGCCTCAAGATGGGCATCGAGTACCTCTTCATGGCCGTGCTCGGCGGCGCTGGCCACGTCTGGGGCGCCATCGCGGGCGCGGGCGTGGTCAAGCTCATGGAAGACCAGTTGCAGGTGCTGCTGCCGATGCTGATCGGCACCAGCGGCAGTTACGAGGTGATCGTGTTCGGCATCCTGCTGGTGCTGGTGCTCAAGTACCTGCCCAGCGGCCTGTGGGACTTCGTCGACCGCCGCCTGCCGCGCCGCCTCCGCATGCGCGACTGGGATGCCGCCCCGCCGCTGCCCGAGCGTGCCCGCCCCGCCGCTGGCGAGGTGGTGCTGCAGGTAGAGGCCGTGCGCAAGACCTTCGGCGGGCTGGTGGCCGTCAACGACATCAGCTTCGACATCCGAGCCGGCGAGATCAAGGGCCTGATCGGCCCCAACGGCGCCGGCAAGTCCACCACGTTCAACCTGATCACGGGCCTGCTGTCGCTGTCGGGCGGCGCGGTGAAGTTCCGTGGCGAAGCCATCAGCGGCCTGCCCTCGCGCCAGATCGCGCGGCGCGGCATTGCGCGCACCTTCCAGCACGTCAAGCTCATCCCCGACATGACGGTGCTGGAGAACGTGGCGCTGGGCGCGCACCTGCGCGGCCACAAGGGCTCGTTCGCCGCCATGCTGCGTACCGACCGCGCCGAAGAGCGCCAGCTCATGCGCGAGGCCGAGCGCCAGTTGCGCCGCGTCGGCATGGGCGAGTACCTGCACGAGCTGGCCGGCAACCTGGCCATGGGCCAGCAGCGCCTGCTGGAAATCGCGCGCGCCCTGTGCGCCGACCCGGCCCTGCTGCTGCTCGACGAGCCCGCCGCCGGCCTGCGCCACAAGGAAAAGCAGGCGCTGGCCGACGTGCTGCGCCAGTTGCGCAGCGAAGGCCTGAGCATCCTGCTGGTCGAGCACGACATGGGCCTGGTGATGGACGTGTGCGACCGCATGGTCGTGATGGAGTTCGGCACGTACCTCATGGAAGGCACGCCGGCCGAAGTTCAGCAAAGCCCGGCCGTGCGCGCCGCCTACCTCGGCACGGAGCACTAACATGAGCAACACATCGAACCCCATGCTGCGCGTGCGCGGCCTGCACGCGGGCTACGGCCGCGCCGAGGTGCTGCACGGCATCGACCTGGAAGCCGCGCCGGGCAGCGTGATCACCGTGATCGGCCCCAACGGCGCCGGCAAGTCCACCCTGCTCAATGCGCTGATGGGCGTGCTGCCCGCGCGCGGCACGATCGAATTCAACGGCCAGGACATCGGCCGTCTTTCGCTGGAAGAGCGCGTGATGCTGGGCATCGCCCTGGTGCCCGAGAAGCGCGAGCTGTTCGGCAGCATGAGCGTGGGCGACAACCTCGAGCTCGGCGGCTTCCGCCAGATGCGCGCGGGCAACCGCCAGTGGCGCCAGCGGCTGGACGACGTGTTCGCGCTGTTCCCGCGCCTGAAGGAACGCCGCGAGCAGCAGGCCGGCACGCTCTCGGGCGGCGAGCGCCAGATGCTGGCCGTGGGCCGCGCGCTGATGTCGCGCCCCTCGCTGCTGATGCTCGACGAGCCCAGCCTGGGCCTGGCGCCGCTGGTGGTGAAGGAAATCTTCCGCACCATCGATGCGCTGCGCCAGACCGGCGTGACCATCCTGCTGGTGGAGCAGAACGCGCGCGCCGCGCTGGAAGTGGCCGACCAGGGCTACGTGCTCGAGATGGGCGAGGTCGGCGTGTCGGGCCCGGCCGCCGAGCTGGCGCACGACCCGCGCGTGATCGACACCTACCTGGGCGCAGCGCGATCGACCGGATCCGCGGCACCAGCCGCCGAGGGTGCGGCCGCATGAGCTGGCAGCCGCAGATCGCCGACCTGCGCTTCGTGCTCGACGACGTGCTGGGCGCGGGTGACCGCCTGCGTGCCCTGCCCCCGTTCGCCGAAGCCGACGCCAGCCTGATGGCCCAGGTGCTGGAAGAAGCCGGCAAGTTCGTCGAGAACGAGATCGCCCCGCTCAACCGCACGGGCGACGAGATCGGCTGCCGCTTCGACGGCGGTCGCGTCGTCACGCCGCCGGGCTTCGCCGATGCCTATGCCGCCTTCTGGCAGGCCGGCTGGCCGGCGCTGGCCTGCGATCCCGACGACGGCGGCCAGGGCCTGCCCTGGGTGCTGGAAGGTGCGCTCTACGAAATGCTCTCCGGCGCCAACCATGGCTGGACCATGGCCCCCGGCCTGCTGCATGGCGCCTACGAGTGCCTGAAGCACCACGGCAGCGACGCGCTCAAGGCGCACTACCTACCGCGCATCGCCAGCGGCGAATGGCTGGCCACCATGTGCCTGACGGAGCCGCACGCAGGCAGCGACCTGGGCCTGGCCCGCACCAAGGGCGAGCCGCAAGCCGACGGCAGTTTCGCGGTCAGCGGCACCAAGATCTTCATCTCGGGCGGCGAGCACGACCTGACGGACAACATCGTCCACCTCGTGCTCGGGCGCTTGCCCGATGCTCCGGCCGGCCCCAAGGGCCTGTCGCTCTTCCTCGTGCCCAAGGTGATGGCCGATGGCACCCGCAACGCCCTCGCCTGCGAGCGCATCGAGGAGAAGATGGGCCTGCACGGCAGCCCCACCTGCGTGATGCGCTTCGACGGCGCCACCGGCTGGCTGATCGGCGAGGCCGGGCGCGGCCTGAACGCCATGTTCGTGATGATGAATGCCGCGCGCCTGCACGTGGCGCTGCAGGGCGTGGGCCTGCTTGACGCGGCCTGGCAGAAGGCCGACGCCTATGCGAAGGAGCGCCGGCAGATGCGCGCACCACGGCCGGCCGACGCTGCGCCCGCAGACCCGGTTCGTGGCCCCGACCTCATCGGCGAGCACCCGGCGATGCGCCGCATCCTCGACGTGCAGCGCGCCTGGATCGACGCCGGCCGCGTGCTGGCCTACCGCACGGCCGTCGAGCTGGACGTCGCGCGCCACCATGCCGACGCCGCCACGCGCGACGCGGCGCAGAACTGGTGCAGCGTGGTCACGCCCGTGCTCAAGGCCGCCTTCACGCACCAGGCCTTCCACGGCGCCAGCGAATGCCTGCAGGTGTTCGGCGGCCATGGCTACGTGCGCGAATGGGGCGTGGAGCAGATCGTGCGCGATGCGCGCGTGACCATGATCTACGAGGGCACGAACGAGATCCAGGCCATCGACCTGCTGGTGCGCAAGGTGCTGCCCGATGGCGGCGCGGCCTTCTCGCGCGCCCTGCTGGGACTGCGCGCCGAGCTGGACGCGGGCCAGACTGCGCATGCCGATGCGCTGCGCCGCTTCGCCGAACTGCGCTACCTGGTCGCCACGCTGGTGGAGGCGGGCAAGAAAGATCCGGTGCTGCCCTACGAAGTGGCCGACGATTTCCTGCGCCTGGTGGCGCTGGCGCTGGTGGGCTGGGCCTGGGCCCGCATCGGCGCGGCACCGGGCGCCCAGGCGCCACGCTGGCAGGCGCCGTCCGTCGCGCTCACCCGGCACGTGCTTCCCGAGTTCGAGATGCGCATGACAATGCTGAAGGCGCGCTGCAAGGCCGCCCTGCAGCCGGCCGAAGCAGCCTGACGCCGGGCCACAACAAACGAACGAAGCGGAGAAGAGTCCATGAACCTGCCCTTGTCTCTGAGCGTGGCCGCGCGTCCCGCGTCGGCGCTGGCCGCCGTGGCGGCCGTCGCCCTGCTGGCCGGCTGTGCCAACGCACCGCGTGAGGTGCGCGTGCCGCGCGGCAGCGCGGCGCCGGGTTTCGCCCATGTTATTCCGTGCGAATCCGTGGCGCAGCGCATTTCCGCGCCGGGCCTGCGCATTGCCTCGGCCGAGCGCGTGGCCGCCGGCGCGCTGGTGCTGCCCGGCATCGCATGGCAAGTGCCCGAGCACTGCGTGGTCAAGGGCACGGTGGACGAACGCACCAGCCCGGTGGACGGCAAGCGCTACGCCATCGGTTTCGAGATGCGCCTGCCCGCCAGCTGGAACGGCCGCTTCATGTACCAGGCCAATGGCGGCCTCGACGGTTTCGTGACGCCGGCCTATGGCGACATCCTGGGCGGCGGCCCCACCAGCAACGGGTTGACCAAGGGCTTCGCCGTGATGAGCTCGGACGCCGGCCATGCCTTCGACCGCAGCACGCCCATCGGTGGCGCCACCTTCGGGCTCGATCCGCAGGCGCGGCGCGACTACGGCTACAACGCCGTCGCGCGTCTCACGCCGCTGGCCAAGTCGATGCTCGCGGCCTACTACGGCAAGCGCCCCGACACCTCGTACATCGTCGGCACCTCCAACGGCGGGCGCCACGCCTTCGTGGCCGCCGCGCGCCTGCCCGGCGAATACGACGGCATCCTGGCCGTCACGCCTGGCTATGAGTTGCCGCGTGCGGCCGTGGCCCAGGTCTGGGGCGCGCAGCAGTTCGCCAAGGTGGCCCGGCGCGGCGCCAACGGCCGCCCCGACCTGGCCACCGCGTTCCCGCCAGCCGACCTGCAGCTGCTGGCCCAGCGCGTGCTGGCGCGCTGCGACATGCTCGACGGCGCTTTCGACGTCATCGTGGCCGACGTGGCCGGCTGCCAGGAGGCCTTCGATCCGCAACGCGACATCCCCACCTGCGGCCCTGGCGCGGCCGGTTCGGGCCAGTGCCTCACGCAGGCGCAGAAGGACGTGCTGGCGCGCGTGTTCGCCGGCCCGTCCGATGCCACGGGCATGCGCCTGTACGACGGCCTGCCGTGGGACGCTGGCGTGGCCGGCGCCGACTGGGCGCGCTGGAAGTTCGACTACAGCGTCGGGCCGCGCGATGCCATCGCCCTCGCCTTCGTGATGACCACGCCACCGGCCTCGCCGCGCACGGTCACCGGCCAGGGCACGACCCTGATCGACTACGCGCTGGGCTTCGACGTCGACCGCGACGCCGGCCGCATCTTCGCCACCGAGGGCGCGTACACCGAATCGGCGATGGAATTCATGACGCCGCGCGACCCCGCTTTCCGCGAATTCGTGCGCCGTGGTGGCAAGCTGATCGTGCTGCACGGCACGGCCGACCCGGTGTTTTCGGCGCTGGGCAGCGTGCGCTGGATGCAGGAATTCGCCGTGGCCCACGGCGCTGCGCAGGCGCGCCGCAGCGCGCGCCTGTTCCTCGTGCCCGGCATGAACCACAGCCGCGGCGGCCCGGCCACCGACCAGTTCGACGCGCTCGATCCGCTGGTGCGCTGGGTGGAATTCGGCGACGCGCCCGACCGCATCGAGGCCCGCGCCCGCGGCGCCGGCAGCACGGTGCCCAACCCGGAGGTGCCCACCGCCTGGAACCCCGCCCGCACCCGGCCGCTGTGCCCCTGGCCCGAGGTGGCGCGCTACAGCGGCCAGGGCGACATGGAAAGCGCGGCCAGCTTCGCCTGCGTGGCACCAGCCCATCGGCGCGACACCGGATCGCTGCGCTGACCCCCACGCCTGCCCCCGAGAACGCATGCCCGTCACCCGCTACAGCGCCACCACCCGCGCGCGCACCGCGCCCCGGCGCGCCCCTGCCGAAGCCCATGCCAACGGCGCTGCCGCCGAGCCGGTCGACAGCAGCTTCCTGCAAAGCCTGCTGGGCTACAACGCCAGCCGCGTCTCGCTCGCCGTCGTGACGGTTTTCCTCGAGCGCATGGCCGTGTACGACCTGCGCCCCATCAACTTCTCGGTGCTCTCGCTGATCAAGGACAACCCGGGCATCACCTCGCGCCAGATCTGCGCCGCCCTGGGCATGCAGCCGCCCAACGTGGTGGGCATGGTGGGCGCATTCGAGAAGCGTGGGCTGATCGAGCGCCAGCCTCATCCGCATGACGGCCGCGCCGTGGGCCTGCACCTCACCGACGCCGGCTCGGCGCTGATGCGCGAGGCCGAGCCGGCGGCCGTGAGCCTGGAAGCCGAAGTGGCGGCCAGGCTCTCGGATGCGGAGCGGCGCACGCTGATGCGGCTGCTGCAGAAAATCTACCTGTAGTCCAGCGGGCCAAATCCCCGTCCGGACGGCCCGCGCCTGCGCCGCCGTCACAATGGCGGTCTTTCGCCGTTCACAAGACAAGGATTCAAGATGACCACCACCCCCTCGGGCCTGCAGTACGAAGACACCACCGCCGGCTCCGGCGACGAAGCGAAGGCCGGCCAGCAGGTCACCGTGCATTACACGGGCTGGCTCTACAACGACGGCGTGCAGGGCGCCAAGTTCGACAGCAGCCGCGACCGCAACGATCCGTTCCGCTTCGCGCTGGGCGCCGGCATGGTCATCAAGGGCTGGGACGAGGGCGTGGCCGGCATGAAGGTGGGCGGCCAGCGCACGCTGATCATCCCCGCCGCGCTGGGCTACGGTGCGCGCGGCGCCGGCGGCGTGATTCCGCCCAACGCCACGCTGAAGTTCGACGTCGAGCTGCTGGCCGTGCGCTGAGCGCCTGCCTGCCACCCCCTCGCAGCCGGCCCCGTGGCCGGCTTTTTTTCGCCTTCGCTGCGTTCTCGCGCGCCGCGCAGGGCCGGCTCGCTGCTGCGCAGCGGAGATAATCCGCGGTTACGTTTCAAAACCTGCTTGTCCCTGTCTTGAAAAGGGCCAAGGCATCCCAAGGTAGGGCATGACTTTTCGCCCTCCTCGATCTTTCAGACATGACCGACCCGACGAAACCCATCGACTCCCCCGCGCCCGACGCCCCGCGCTCGCCCGAGGAACTCGAGGCCGCCCAGGCTGCCTCCGAAGCCGATCTGGCCGCGCTGCAGGCCGAGCTCGAGGCCCTCAAGGCCAAGAGCGCCGAGATGGCCGACCAGTACCTGCGCGCCCAGGCCGAGGTGCAGAACGCCCGCCGCCGCGCCGACGAAGAAGTCAGCAAGGCCCGCAAGTTCGCGCTGGAAGGCTTTGCAGAGAGCCTGCTGCCCGTCATCGACAGCCTCGAAGCAGGCCTGGCGGTGAAGGACGCCACCAACGAGCAGATCCGCGAGGGCGCTGAGGCCACGCTGCGCCAGCTGGTCAGCGCCCTCTCGCGCAACAAGGTGATCGCCATCGCGCCGGCCGCGGGCGAGAAGTTCGACCCTAACCAGCATCAGGCGATCTCCATGGTGCCGGCCGACCAGGAAGCCAACACGGTGGTGTCCGTGCTGCAGAAGGGCTACCTGATCGCCGAGCGCGTGCTGCGCCCGGCCCTGGTCACGGTGGCGGCGCCGAAGTAATCCACCGGCTGCCCCTTGAATCCACACAGGTTATCCACAACTTCCCGACATTGAATCCACGGCTTCGGCGGGATACGCCGGCCAACGAAACGGAGCACACAACATGGCAAAAATCATCGGTATCGACCTGGGCACCACCAACTCGTGCGTGGCCATCATGGAGGGCAACACCACCAAGGTGATCGAGAACGCCGAGGGCGCGCGCACCACGCCGTCCATCATCGCGTACCAGGACGACGGCGAGATCCTCGTGGGCGCCTCGGCCAAGCGCCAGGCCGTCACCAACCCCAAGAACACGCTGTACGCCGTCAAGCGCCTGATCGGCCGCAAGTTCACCGAGAAGGAAGTGCAGAAGGACATCGACCTGATGCCCTACACCATCTCCAAGGCCGACAACGGCGACGCCTGGGTGGAAGTGCGCGGCAAGAAGCTGGCGCCCCCGCAGGTCAGCGCCGAAGTGCTGCGCAAGATGAAGAAGACCGCCGAGGACTACCTGGGCGAGCCGGTCACCGAGGCCGTCATCACCGTACCCGCGTACTTCAACGACGCGCAGCGCCAGGCGACCAAGGACGCCGGCCGCATCGCGGGCCTCGACGTCAAGCGCATCATCAACGAGCCCACCGCCGCGGCCCTGGCCTTCGGTCTCGACAAGAACGAGAAGGGCGACCGCAAGATCGCCGTCTATGACCTGGGTGGTGGCACGTTCGACGTGTCGATCATCGAGATCGCCGACGTCGATGGCGAGAAGCAGTTCGAAGTGCTGTCGACCAACGGCGACACTTTCCTGGGCGGCGAAGACTTCGACCAGCGCATCATCGATTACATCGTCAGCGAGTTCAAGAAGGACAGCGGCATCGACCTGTCCAAGGACGTGGTCGCGCTGCAGCGCCTGAAGGATTCGGCCGAGAAGGCCAAGATCGAGCTGTCGTCGAGCGCGCAGACGGAAGTCAACATCCCGTACATCGCCCACGACCCGGCCACCGGCCCCAAGCACTTGCTGGTCAAGCTCTCTCGCGCCAAGCTCGAAAGCCTGGTGGATGATCTGATCGAGCGCACCATCGCGCCCTGCCGCACCGCCATCAAGGACGCGGGCATCGGCGTGGCCGATATCGATGACGTGATCCTGGTGGGCGGCCAGACGCGCATGCCCAAGGTGCAGGACAAGGTGAAGGAATTCTTCGGCAAGGAAGCGCGCCGCGACGTCAACCCCGACGAGGCCGTGGCCGTGGGCGCCGCCATCCAGGGCCAGGTGCTCTCGGGCGACCGCAAGGACGTGCTGCTGCTCGACGTGACCCCGCTGTCGCTGGGCATCGAGACGCTGGGCGGCGTGATGACGAAGATGATCACCAAGAACACGACCATCCCGACCAAGTTCGCGCAGACGTTCTCCACCGCCGACGACAACCAGCCGGCCGTGACGATCAAGGTCTATCAGGGCGAACGCGAGATGGCCAGCGGCAACAAGGCGCTGGGCGAGTTCAATCTGGAAGGCATTCCGCCGGCACCGCGCGGCACGCCGCAGATCGAGGTGAGCTTCGACATCGACGCCAACGGCATCCTGCACGTGGGCGCCAAGGACAAGGCCACGGGCAAGGAAAACAAGATCACCATCAAGGCCAACTCGGGCATCTCCGAGGAAGAGATCCAGAAGATGGTGAAGGACGCCGAGCTCAACGCCGCCGAGGACAAGAAGAAGCTCGAGCTCATCCAGGCCCGCAACCAGGCCGACGCCATGGTGCACAGCGTGAAGAAGAGCCTGGGCGAGTACGGCGACAAGCTCGACGCCGCCGAGAAGGAAGCGATCGAAGCCGCGATCAAGGACGTGGAAGAAGCCCTCAAGGGTGACGACAAGGACGCGATCGAAGCCAAGAACAACGCCTTGCTCGAAGCCAGCCAGAAGCTCGGCGAGAAGATGTACGCCGATGCGCAGGCGGCCCAGGCCGCCGCAGGCGCCGCGGCCGGCCCCGAGGCCGCAGCGGCTTCCGCCCCGGCGGACGACAACGTCGTCGATGCCGAGGTCAAGGAAGTGAAGAAGGGCTGAGTCCCCGCCCCATCCGCGCCGCGTCGCATGCCTTGGGGCACGGCGCGGCGTTTGCGTTAGCAGCAACCCGAAACGACGATGGCCACGAAGCGCGATTACTACGAAGTCCTGGGCGTACCGAAGAACGCCTCGGAAGACGAACTCAAGAAGGCTTATCGCAAGCTCGCGATGAAGTACCACCCTGACCGCAACCAGGGTGACGCCGCGAAAGCCGCCGAAGAGAAGTTCAAGGAGGCCAAGGAGGCCTACGAGATGCTGTCGGACGGCGACAAGCGCGCGGCCTACGACCAGCACGGCCACGCGGGCGTCGACCCCAACATGCGCGGCCCGGGCGGCGAGGCCTACGGCGGCTTTGCCGACGCCTTCGGAGACATCTTCGGCGACATCTTCGGCCAGCAGCGCGGCGGTGGCCGGGGCGGGCGCCAGGTGTACCGCGGCAGCGACCTGTCGTATGCGATGGAAGTGACGCTGGAAGAGGCGGCCGCCGGCAAGGAAGCGCAGATCCGCATTCCCAGCTGGGACAGCTGCGATACCTGCCACGGCAGCGGCGCCAAGCCCGGCACCAAGCCCATCACCTGCACCACCTGCAACGGCCAGGGCTCGGTGCAGATGCGCCAGGGTTTCTTCAGCGTGCAGCAGACCTGCCCGCAGTGCCGCGGCACGGGCAAGATCATCCCGGAGCCCTGCCCCACCTGCCACGGCCAGGGCAAGGTCAAGAACAACAAGACGCTGGAGGTGAAGATCCCCGCCGGCATCGACGACGGCATGCGCATCCGTTCCACCGGCAACGGCGAGCCGGGCACCAATGGCGGACCGCCGGGCGACCTGTACATCGAGATCCGCCTGAAGAAGCATGCGGTGTTCGAGCGTGATGGCGACGACCTGCACTGCGTCGTGCCCATCGCGGTGACCACGGCGGCCCTCGGTGGCGAGATCGAGGTGCCCACGCTGGGCGGCTCGGCCGCCATCGACATTCCTGAAGGCACACAGGCCGGCAAGCAGTTCCGCCTGCGCGGCAAGGGGATCAAGGGCGTGCGCTCCAGCTACCCCGGCGACCTGTATTGCCACATCGCGGTCGAGACGCCGGTCAAGCTCACCGAGCACCAGCGCAAGCTGATGAAAGAGCTGGACGAATCGCTCAAGAAGGGTGGTGCCAAGCACCACCCGAGCGATGCGTCGTGGGCGGACCGGTTGAAGAACCTGTTCAGCTGACCCTTCGTCAGGTCAATCGAATAGCGGCCCTTGGGCCGCTTTTCTTTTTGGGTGGCTCTTGGAGGTGCTGCGCTGCCTGGAGGCCGCCTCAAAACAGCATTCCCTGCCCTTCCAACTTCGCTGGCGGCCGGAACTGCGAGATGTCCTGCTCGCGCCGCTCCTGGTTGTAGCCCGACCGCCTTGACGCACGCGTGAAACGCTGTCGCAGCAGCGCCGCCCATTCGCCCGTGCCCTTCATGCGCGTGGCGAAGTCGGCGTCGTAGTCCTTGCCACCGCGCATGTCCTGGATGCGCGCCATCACGCGCGCGGCGCGCTGGGGATAGTGCACGTCGAGCCATTCACGGAACAGTGGTGACACTTCCCAGGGCAGGCGGATCACCTGGTAGAACGCACGCCGCGCGCCGGCCTGCCAGGCGGCATCCATCACCTGCTCCATGTCTTCGTTGATGAACGGGATCTGCGGCGACACGCTCACGCCCACAGGCACGCCCGCCTCGGCCAGCGTGCGGATGGTGCGCAGCCGACGCTGCGGCGCGGCCGCGCGCGGCTCGAGCCGGCGCGAGAGTTCGGCATCGAGCGTGGTGATGGTGATGTAGACCGACACCAGGCCGCGTTCAGCCAACGGAGCGAGCAGGTCGAGGTCGCGCTCGACGCCGCTGGACTTGGTGACGATGCCGAAGGGGTGGCGCGTCTCGTGGAAAAGCTCGACCGCCGCCCGCGTGAGGCGCAGCTCGCGCTCGATCGGCTGGTAGGCGTCGGTCACCGTGCCCACGGCGGTGGATTCGGGCCGGTAGCCGGGCCGGGAGAGTTCGCGCCGCAGCACCTCGGCCAGATTGCGCTTGGCCACCAGCCTGGTCTCGAAATCGAGTCCGGGCGACAGGTTGAGATAGCTGTGCGTGGGGCGTGCATAGCAGTAGATGCAGCCGTGCTCGCAACCGCGATACGGGTTGAGACCCTGCACGAACGAGATGTCAGGCGAGTCGTTGCGCGTGAGCGCGCTGCGCGCGTTCTCGAAGGTGACCTGGGTGCGCGGCAGGGCGCGCTCGTCCTGCTCGATCGCCAGCGTGTCCCAGCCGTCGTCGCAGGCATCGCGCACCGTCGACTCGAACCGGTGCGCCATCTGCGAGGCCGCGCCACGGCCCTTGATGGCGGACAGAGGGATGAAGACGGAGTCCATGGGTTTTGCCTGGAAAATACTGTTGTTTTATACAGTATATGACCGGTGCAGCTGCGAGCGCCACAGGACCCATGCCGACTGTGTAACAGCCGTGCTTTCCCCCTGTTGTGGGGATTGCCAGCCCCCCGCCTGCCCCGCTAGATTGCGTGCATGCCCGCGCCCGCCCCGTCTGCTGCCCCCGCCCTCGCGCAGCCGGCCGCGATGGCCATCGACATCGACCTGACCGATGCGGCGCCTGCCGCCGTTGCGCCCATGGCCGACACCGGCGCGCTGTCCTCCTCGTTCGACCCCGACTCCACCCTCATGTACCAGGCGAAGATGAAGCGCGCGCCGCTGTGGTTCTGCTCGTTCCTGGCCGGCAATTCGCGCGAGAAGCGGCGCCTGGGCGACGAGCTGGCGCATATCAAGGGGGCGTGGCCGCTGCTGATGAAGCAGCGCCGCGGCGGCACCTGGACCAGCGAGGACAAGCAGCGCCTGCAGGCCATGCTGCGATCCGCGTCTTCGGTCAGCCCCTACCTGTTCATCTGGGCGCTGCCGGGCTCGGTCCTGCTGCTGCCGTTCCTGGCCTGGTACCTCGACACCCGTCGCAAGTGGCGCGAGCGCAGGCGCGACCGCAGCTGATGCGCCTTGGGTTCAGCGCGGGTTCGTGGCGGCGCCGTCGGGGCCGGGCGGCAGGTCCCAGCCTCCGCCCAGCACCTTGTAGAGCGTGATGCGGTTGAGTTGCTCGGCCAGTTCGTAGCTGATGAGGCCCTGCCCCGCCGCGTAGAACGCGCGCTGCGACACCTGCACGTCCAGGAAGCTGTCGGCACCGGCCCGGAAGCGCGCCTGCGACAGCTCCAGCGCACGGCCCGAGGCTTCGCGCAGAGCGCGCTGGGCGTCGAGCTGTTCGGCCACGGTGGCACGGGTGGCCAGCGCATCGGCCACCTCGCGGAAGGCCACCTGCAGCGTCTTCTCGTACTGCGCCACGTTGATGTCGCGCGTGATCTCGGCGACGTCGAGGCTGGCCTGCAGCGCGCCGGCATTGAAGATCGGCAACACGATCTGAGGACCGAAACTCCAGGTCCCCGTCCCGCTGCCGAACAGGCCGTCGAGTTCGCGGCTGGCCGTGCCCAAGGAACCGGTCAGCGAGATGCGCGGGAAGAACGCCGCTCGTGCAGCGCCGATGTTGGCGTTGGCCCCGCGCAGCGTGTACTCGGCAGCCAGCACGTCGGGGCGGTTCTGCAGCACCTCGGACGGCAGTCCGTCGGGCACGGTCACGAGCAGCGATGCCGCGGTCGGCGCGCTGCTCCCGGACGGCAGCAGCGCGGCCGGCACGGCGCCGCCGGCCAGCAGTTCGAGCAGGTTGCGGTCCTGCGTCACCTGGCGCGTGTAGGTGGCGACGTCGGCGCGCGCCGCCTCGACCGTGGTGCGCGCCTGTGCCAGCGTCAGGCCCGACTCGGCCCCGAGGGCGCGCGCGCGCTCGATGCGCTCGTAGGTGGCCTGCTGGCTTTGCAGCGTGTCGCGCGCCAGCGCCAGGCGGCGCTGGTCGGCCGCCAGTGTGAGCCAGGCCGTGGCGGTGTCGGCCACCAAGCTGATCTGGGTGGCCCGGCGCGTTTCGGTGCTCGACAGCAGCGTCTGCTGCGCGGCGTCGCTGAGATTGCGCAGGCGGCCGAAGAAGTCGATCTCCCAGCTGGCCAGGCCCACCGAGGCGCTGAAGGTGTTGCTGGTGGTGGATCGGCCGTTGGCCGCCGTGGCGGCCGAGGTGCCCGAGCGCGTGACGCCACCAGTGGCGGTGACCGTGGGGCCCTCGCCTGCGCGCACAAGGCCGTATTGCGCCCGCGCGCGCTCGATGTTGAGGGCCGCCACGCGAAGGTCGCGGTTGTTGGCCAGCGCCAGGGTCACCACGTCGCGCAATCGCGCATCGACGAAGAAATCCCGCACAGGCAGTTCGGCCGGCGGGGTCGAGACGGCTGCGGCGGCCGGCGAGCCGGCGGGCCAGTCCGCGCGTGGCAAGGGAGCGGCGGGGCGTTCGTAGTCGGGCGCCAGGTTGGCGCAACCGGCCAGCACCAGGGCGGCGGCCAGCACCGGAAGACGAGCCATCATGCTGCGCTCCCTTCACTTGCCGCGCCAGGCTGCGGACCGCCCCGGCTGAAGCGCGCGCGGATGAGCGTGAAGAACACCGGCACGAAGAAGATGCCCAGCACCGTGGCGCTGACCATGCCGCCGAACACCGCCGTGCCGATGGCCTGCCGGCCACCCGCGCCAGCGCCCGTGCCCAGCACCAGCGGCAGCACGCCGAAGCCGAAGGCCAGCGAGGTCATCAGGATGGGCCGCAGGCGCAGGCGCACGGCTTCGAGCGTGGCCTCGAACAATTCCATGCCCTGCTCCTGCAACTGCTTGGCGAATTCCACGATCAGGATGGCGTTCTTGCACGCCAGCCCCACGGTGGTGAGCAATCCGACCTGGAAGTACACGTCGTTCGACAAACCGCGTGCCCCCGTGAACAGCACGGCGCCGATGATGCCCAGCGGCACCACGAGGATCACCGAGAACGGCACCGACCAGCTTTCGTAGAGCGCCGCCAGGCACAGGAACACGAACAGGATCGAGATCGCGTAGAGCAGCGGCGCCTGCGCGCCCGAGCGGCGTTCCTCGAACGAGGCGCCCGTCCAGGAATGGGCCACGCCCGCGGGCAGCTGCGCCATCATCGAATCCACCTTGGTCATGCCGGTGCCAGAGCTCACACCCTGCACCACACTGCCCTGCATTTCGAAGGCCGCCTGGCCGTTGAAGCGTTGCAGCTGCGGCGGCCCGAAGGTCCAGCGCTGGTTGGTGAACGATCCGAACGGAATCATCTGCCCGTTGTTGCTGCGCACCGTCCAGGTGTTCACGTCGGCCGGCAGCATGCGGTAGGGCGCGTCACCCTGCATGTAGACGCGCTTGACCCGGCCACGATCGATGAAGTCGTTGACGTAGGTGCCGCCCAGCGCCGTGGAGAGCACGTTGTTCACGTCGCCCGTGGCCAGGCCGAGCGCACCTGCGCGGCGGTCGTCGATGTCGATGGCGAACTGCGCCGTGTCCTCCAGCGTGTTGGTGCGCACGCCGGTCAGTTCGGCGTCCTTGCGCGCCAGGTCGAGGAACTGCGTGCGCGCACGCGCCAGCGCCTCGCGCCCGATGTTGGCGGCGTCCTGCATGAAGAAGTTGAAGCCCGCGGCCGAGCCCAGCCCCCGCACCGCCGGCGGCAGCATCACGAACACCTGCGCGTCGCGGATCTTGGCGAACTCGGCGTTGGCGCGGCGCGCGATCTCTGCGGCCGAATGCGCGGAGCCCGAACGTTCGTCCCACGGCTTGAGCTTGATGAACGCGCGGCCCGAGCCCTGGTTGCCGGCCATGCCGGTGGTCACGTTGTAGGTGACGACCTCGGGCTGCTGCTTGATGTATTCCTCGAACTGCGCGATCACACCCTGGATGCGCGCATCGGTGGCACCCGGCGGCATGCGGATTTCGGCCATCAGGATGCCCTGGTCTTCCACCGGGATGAACGAGGTGGGCAGGCGCATGAACAGCACCGCCATGCCGGCCGTGACGGCCAGGTAAACGACCATCGTGCGCCAGCCGCGGCGCACCAGCTTGTCGACGACCCGCCCCGTGCCCTGGGTGGTGCGGTCGAAGCCCCGGCTGAAGCGGGCGAAGAAGCGGTCGGACAGGCCCAGCAGCCCGCGCCGCACCGGCTTGTGGCCGTGCGCATCGGCCTCGTGCTGCCTGAGCATGGTCGCGCACAGCGCCGGCGTGAGCGTGAGCGCCACCAGCACCGACAGCGCCATCGCAGACACGATGGTGACGGAGAACTGCCGGTAGATCACGCCGGTGGAGCCGCCGAAGAAGGCCATCGGGATGAACACGGCCGAGAGCACCGTGGCAATGCCGATCAGCGCTGGCGTGATCTCGGCCATCGACTTGCGCGTGGCCTCCTTGGGCGGCAGATGCTCGGTGGCCATCACGCGCTCGACGTTCTCCACCACCACGATGGCATCGTCCACCAGCAGGCCGATGGCCAGCACCATGCCGAACATGGTGAGCGTGTTGATGGTGTAGCCCGCCAGCGACAGCACGCCGAAGGTGCCCAGCAGCACCACCGGCACGGCCATGGCCGGGATGAGCGTAGCGCGCCAGTTCTGCAGGAACAGGAACATGATCAGCACCACCAGCACCATGGCCTCGATCAGCGCCTTCACCACCTCCTGGATGGACGACTCGATGAACGGCGTGGTGTCGTAGTTGACCATCGCCTTGAGCTGGTTGGGGAAGGTGGGCTCCAGCTCGGCCAGCTTGGCCGCCACGGCGCGCGACACATCGACCGGATTGGCGCCGTTGGCCAGCACGACGCCCATGCCCGCCGAGGCGCGGCCCTGCAGGCGCGACTGGATGTTCAGGCTCTCGGCGCCCATCTCCACGCGGGCCACGTCTTTCAGCAGCACCTGCGAGCCGTCGGCCGCCACGCGCAGCAGCACGTTCTCGAACTGCTCCACCGTCTGCAGCTTGCTGCGCGCAGTCACGGTGGCGTTGAGCTGCTGCTGCGGCGTGGCCGGCAGGCCACCGAGCTGGCCGGCCGACACCTGGGCGTTCTGCGCGTTCAGCGCCGCGCCCACGTCGGAGGGCATGAGCGCGAATTTTTCGAGCTTGCGCGGATCGAGCCAGATGCGCATCGCGTAGCCCGAGCCCAGCACCTGCACCTCGGCCACGCCGTCGATGCGGGAGATCACATCGACCAGGTTGCTGGAGATGAAATCGCCGACGTCGGTGCGCGAGAGCTGCGGGTTCTCGGAGTACAGCGACGCGATCATCAGGAAATCGTTGCCGGCCTTGGTGACCGTGACGCCCTGGCTCTGCACGGCCTGCGGCAGCCGGGACATCGCCGACTGCAGCTTGTTCTGCACCTGCATCTGCGCCGTGTCGGGGTTGGTGCCGGCGTTGAAGGTGAGTGTGATGCGCGACTGGCCGGCGCTGCTGCTGCTGGCGCTCATGTAGAGCAGGTTGTCCAGGCCCTTGAGCTGCTGCTCGATCACCTGGGTGACGGAATCTTCCACCGTCTGGGCCGAGGCGCCCGAATAGTTGGCCGAGATCGAGACGGCCGGCGGCGCGATGTCGGGGTATTGCTCGATGGGCAGCGTGCGGATGGCCAGCGTGCCCGCGAGCATGATGAGGATGGCGATGACCCACGCGAAGATGGGCCGGTCGATGAAAAAGCGTGCCATGGCGGATCGGTCCTGCGCGCGCTGGCGTCAGTTGCCGGCGGCAGACGCAGGCGCCACCGGAGCGGAGGCGGCAGGCGCGGGCGTGCCCGCCGCGGCGCCCGCGCGTGCCGCGCCAGTGGGCGCCTCGGGCACCTGCACCGCCACCGCGCGTGCGGGCTGGCCCGCGCGGGCGCGCTGCATACCTTCGACGATCACGCGGTCGCCGGCGGCCAGGCCTTCGCGCACCAGCCAGCGATTGCCCACCGCACGACCCAGCGTCACATTGCGGCGCACGACCACGCCGTCCGCGCCCACCACCAGCGCCGTCGCGCGGCCGGTGGCGTCGCGTGTGACGCCCTGCTGCGGCACGAGCAGCGCCTGCTCGTCCACGCCTTCCTCGATCACGGCGCGCACGTACATGCCCGGCAGCAGCAGGCCGTCCGGGTTGGCCACCGTGCCGCGCAGCGTGATGGCCCCCGTGCTCTGGTTGACCGACAGGCCGGCGAACTGCAGGCGACCTTCGCGGCCGTAGGGCGTGCCGTCTTCCAGCAGGATGCGCATGCGCGCTGACTCGGCGCCGCCGCTGCGCGTGAGCCGCCCGGCGGCCAGCTCGCGCTTGAGGCGCAGCACCTCGGCGCTGCTCTGCGTGACGTCGACATAGATCGGATCGATCTGCTGCACGGTGGTGAGCGCCGTGGCCTGGTTGGCCGTCACCAGCGCGCCCGGCGTGACAGTGGATGTCGACACGCGTCCGGCGATCGGCGAGGTGATGCGCGTGTACCCCACGTTGATGCGCGCGGTCTGCACCAAGGCTTCGGCCACGGCCACGTCGGCGCGAGCCTGGGCGAGCGCGGCCTGGGCCGTGTCGTTGACCTGCTGGCTGACGGCGTCGATCTTCACCAGTTCGGCATTGCGCGCGGCAGTGGTCTGGGCCGCGGCGGCCGAGGCACGGGCCCGGGCCAGCGCCGCCTCGGCACTGGCGAGCGTGGCTTCGGCCGGGGCCGGATCAAGCTGGTAGAGCACCTGGCCCGGGCGCACGGTGGCGCCTTCGGTGAAATTGCGGGTCTTTACGATGCCGCCTACCTGCGGCCGGATGTCGGCCGACAGGTAGGCCGTGGTGCGGCCCGACAGTTCGGTGGTGAAACTCTGGCGCACCGGCTGCAGCGTAACCACGCCCACTTCGGGCGGTCCGCTGGGGGCCGGCGGTGCCGCCGACTCGCGCGAGCAGCCCGCGAGCAGCGCGGCGATCAGGGCAAGGGGGAGGAGGACAAGTCGTGCGGGGCGCGCCGGGGTCGGCGGCAGATGTACAGCGGGCATGGACAGGTGGTCAGCGGGGGCGATGGAGCATCGTAGCCGCGCATGTTCACCGGCACCTGTAAACAGACTGTGAAGAAACCGGTTTAGTTACCGGCCAGGACAGGCTTTTTCTGGGCAGGCGCCCCATCGATGGCGCATCGAGATCGACGGCACGGCCCAACGGGAACTTTTCGCCGACAGGACGACCCGAAGGCCTCCTGCCGGCACGCTGGCCCTTAGAGCGCCAGCCGCGCGCGCGCCGCCTCGTATTCGCGTGCGAAGCGCGCCACCAGCTCGCCCGCGCCCACCACCTCGGTGATGGCGCCGATGCCCTGGCCGCAGCCCCAGATGTCGCGCCAGGCCTTCGCGGCGTTGCCGCCTTCGGTGGCGAAGTTCATCTTGCTGGGGTCGCTCTGCGGCAGGTTGTCGGGGTCCATGCCGGCGTTGCGGATCGAGCCCTTGAGGTAGTTGCCCAGGATGCCGGTGTAGAAGTTGCTGTAGACGATGTCGTCGGAGTTGCTCTCCACGATCATCTGCTTGTAGCCCTCCACCGCGCGCGCCTCGTGCGTGGCGATGAAGGCCGAGCCGATGTAGGCCAGATCGGCACCCATGGCCTGCGCGGCCAGGATCGCGCCGCCCGAGGCGATGGAGCCCGACAGGGCCAGCGGGCCGTCGAACCACTGGCGGATCTCCTGGACCATGGCGAACGGGCTCTTGGCGCTGGCATGGCCGCCAGCGCCGGCGGCCACCGGGATCAGGCCGTCGGCGCCTTTCTCGATCGCCTTGTGCGCGAACACGTTGTTGATGACGTCGTGCATCACGATGCCGCCCCACGAATGGACACCCTGGTTCACGTCCTCGCGCGCGCCCAGGCTGGTGATGACGATGGGCACCTTGTACTTGGCGCAGACCGCCATGTCCTGTTCGAGCCGGTCGTTGCTCTTGTGCACGATCTGGTTGATGGCGAACGGCGCAGCGGGTGATTCGGGATGCGCCCGGTCGTGCGCGGCCAGCGCCTCGGTGATTTCGGCCAGCCACTCGTCGAGCTGCGACGCCGGGCGCGCATTGAGCGCGGGCATCGAGCCGACCACGCCGGCCTTGCATTGGGCGATGACCAGCTGCGGGTTGCTGATGATGAACATCGGCGAGCAGATCACCGGCAGGCGCAGCTTGTCGAACACGGGGGGCAGCGACATGTCTCTTCCTCTTGTCTGATGAATGGGGATTTCAGAAAGCCTCGGGTGCCAGCGCGGTGACGCTGTCCGCGCCCTCGACGATGGCATCGCGCAGTCCGCTTGCGCGGGTCAGGATGTGATCGGCATAGAAGCGCGCCGTGGCGATCTTGTTCTTCATGAAGGCCGTGTCGGTGCCCTGCCCTGCCAGCGCCTGGGCCGCCAGCAGCGCACGCGCCATCTGCCAGCCCGCCACCAGGTTGCCGGCCAGCATCAGGTAAGGCACGCTGCCCGCGAACACGGCATTGGGGTTGGCCTTGGTCTGGCCCGCCACGAAGTCCACCACGTCGACGAAGGCCGCGCGTGCGGTGGCCAGGCGCCTGGCCACCGCCTTCGCATCGGCGCTGCCGCTGGCGGCCAGTTCGGCCTCGGTGGCTTCGACCTGCGTGGCGATGGCCTTCGCCACCTGGCCGCCATCGCGCGCGGTCTTGCGGCCCACGAGGTCGTTGGCCTGGATGGCCGTCGTGCCTTCGTAGATGGTGAGGATCTTCGCGTCGCGGTAGTACTGCGCCGCGCCGGTTTCCTCGATGAAGCCCATGCCGCCGTGCACCTGCACGCCCAGCGAAGTCACCTCCAGGCTCATCTCGGTGCTGTAGCCCTTGACCAGGGGCACGAGGAATTCGTAGAAGGCCTGGTTCTGCCTGCGTGCCTCCGCGTCGGTGTGGTGGTGCGACGCGTCGTAGGCCGCGGCGGCCACGCTGGCCATGGCCCGGCAGCCTTCGGTGTAAGCGCGCATCGTCATCAGCATGCGGCGCACGTCGGGGTGATGGATGATGGGCGCGCTGCCGGGCAGGCTGCCATCCACGGGACGACTCTGCACGCGGTCCTTCGCGTACTGCACGGCTTTCTGGTAGGCGCGCTCGGCCACCGCGATGCCCTGCACGCCCACGGCGTAGCGCGCGGCGTTCATCATGATGAACATGTATTCGAGGCCGCGGTTCTCCTCGCCGACGAGGTAGCCCACGGCGCCGCCCTTGTCGCCGTACTGCAGCACGGCCGTGGGCGATGCCTTGATGCCCATCTTGTGCTCGATGGACACGCACTGCACGTCGTTGCGCGCGCCCGGGCTGCCGTCGGCATTCACCAGGAACTTCGGCACCACGAACAGGCTGATGCCCTTGACGCCTTCGGGCGCGCCGGCCACGCGCGCCAGCACCAGGTGGACGATGTTGTCCGCCATGTCGTGCTCGCCGTAGGTGATGAAGATCTTGGTGCCGAAGACCTTGTAGCTGCCGTCGGGCTGCGGTTCGGCGCGCGTGCGCACCAGCGCCAGGTCGCTACCGGCCTGCGGCTCGGTGAGGTTCATGGTGCCGGTCCATTCGCCGCTCACCAGCTTCTCGAGATAGGTCGCCTTGAGCTTGTCGCTGCCGGCGGTGAGCAGCGCCTCAATGGCACCGTCGGACAGCAACGGGCACAGCGCGAAGCTCAGGTTGGCCGAGTTGAGCATTTCGACGCAGGCCGCGCCGATGGTCTTGGGCAGGCCCTGGCCGCCGAATTCCACCGGATGCTGCAGGCCCTGCCAGCCGCCTTCGGCGAACTGGCGATACGCCTCCTTGAAGCCGGGTGTGGTGGTGACCTCGCCCGCCTTCCACGACGACGGGTTCACGTCGCCCGGCTGGTTGAGTGGCGCCACCACGCCTTCGTTGAAGCGCGCGCATTCGTCCAGCACCGCCTGCGCGGTGTCCAGCCCCGCATCCTCGAAACCCGGCAGCTTCGCCACTTCGGCGATGCCGGCCAGGTGCTCGATGCAGAACATCAG
The DNA here is from genome assembly GCA_017307855.1 of Burkholderiales bacterium. GTDB lineage: Bacteria > Pseudomonadota > Gammaproteobacteria > Burkholderiales > Burkholderiaceae_C > JAGOCV01. The sequence goes on from JAFKGD010000001.1 coordinate 653,124, forward strand.
GTCTTTGACGGGGGCGGTGTAGCTCATCTTCTGGTGTCTCCGGATGCGCGGATGCAAAGAAAAACGCGCCCGGGCGGGCGCGTTGTCAGGGGCAGGTCAGAGCGCCTTGACCAGCTCGGGCACGGCGGTGAACAGGTCCGCCTCCAGGCCGTAGTCGGCCACGCTGAAGATCGGTGCTTCGGGGTCCTTGTTGATCGCCACGATCACCTTCGAATC
>JAFKGD010000012.1 GCA_017307855.1 Burkholderiales bacterium
GCGGCGCGCGCGCTCGGCCGCCTGCACGGCCTCATCCACGTCGGCCGCCGTGGCCGCATGAAGGCGCGCCACCGTGCTGCCGTCGTGCGGGTATTCGGTCGTGTACTCGGGGCCGCTGGCGTCGCGCCACTGGCCGGCGATCAGGCTCTGGAGGGATTGGGTCATGTCGGTCGGAAGAAGAAGATTGCAGAGGTGCCGCGCTCAGAGCGCTTGGGCGTAGAGGCCGAGCGCGTCGGCCTGCGACACCGGGCGCGGGTTGTTGTCCAGCAGGCGCTGCACCGTCATCGCGGCGGCGGCCAGTGTCGGCAGGTCGTCGCCGGCGATGCCGACATCCTGCAGGCGCCGGCCCATGGGTGCCGCGTCCAGATGGGCGGACATCAGCGCGACGAAGGCCTGCGCCGCCTGGGCGTCATCGGCATCGCGCAAGGCGGGGTCGAGCGCACGCGCGAGCTGGGCGTACAGCGGGCCCGCCACGTCCAGGTTGAATCGCAGCACGGGCAACATCACCAGCGCATTCGCCAGGCCGTGCGGCACATGGAAGTGGCTGCCCAGCGGATGGGCGAGCGCATGGATGGCCGCCACCGGCGCATTGGCGAACGCCATGCCGGCCAGCAGCGAGCCCAGCAGCATGGCTTCGCGCGCGTCGAGGTCGTCGCCTTGCGCCACGGCGCGCGGCAGGTGCGCATGCAGCAGTTGCAGCGCCCGCACCGCCAGCGCGTCCGACAGCGGGTTCTTGAGGCGGCGCGTGGTGTAGGCCTCGATGGCGTGCACCATCGCATCGACACCCGTCATGGCGGTGACGGCCGGCGGCAGGCCGGTGGTGAGCGTCGCGTCGAGCACGGCCACGTCGGGCAGCAGCAGCGGGCTGATGACGCCGCGCTTCTGGTGATCGGGCGTGGACACCACGGCCGTGGGCGTGGCTTCCGACCCCGTGCCGGCCGTGGTGGGCACCTGCAGCAGCCGCAGGCGCGGGCCGGTGGCGCGGCCGGGGCCGTAGATGTCGGCCAGCGGCTGGGGCGTGGCGGCCAGCAGTGCCACCAGCTTGGCCGTGTCGAGCGAGCTGCCGCCGCCCAGGCCGACCACGCTGTCGGCGCCGGCCTCGCGCGCGGCCCGGGCGGCGTCCAGCACCACCTGTTCGGGCGGATCGGCCTCGACACGATCGAACACCGTGACCTGCAAGCCCGCCTCGCGCAGCGCGGCGGTGGGCGCATCGATGAGGCCGGCGCGCGCCACGCCCGGATCGGTGACCACCACCACGCGCCGGAGGCCCGGCAACAGCGATGCCAGCCGCAGCGCGGCGCCACGTTCGCAGACGATGCGTGGCGGGGTTTCGAATTGGAAGCTGGACATGTCTCCACCCTGACCCACGCACACGCGGGGCCGACGACTACAGGAAAGGAATGGCGCAGCCGCTCCCGCCCGCCCCTCGTCGTATCGGGGGGCGGCAGGCGTGTCTGCGGGGATGAGGCGGAACGGGCGCGACCGGGACCGGCCGCGTTCCGGTAGCGATGACGCGGGCGGCGGCTGCGGCAGCACGCGCTGCGCAGCCCGCCCTGCGATCAGTTGGCGGTGATCTTGGTGCGCGCGATCAGCTCGCCGAAGTTCTTGTGGTCGCGGCGCAGCGCGTCGCCCAGCTCGGCCGGCGTGGTGGCCACGCTCTCGAAGCCCATGGCCTGGATGCGCTCGATCGAGGCCGGCTTCTTCAGGCTCTTGTTGATTTCGGCATTGAGGCGCTGCACCACGTCGGCCGGCGTGCCGGCGGGCGCGAACACGCCGTGCCAGCCGCTCACCTTCTCCAGCTCGGGCAGGCCCAGTTCACGGAAGGTGGGCACGTCGGGCAGCGCGGCCGAGCGCTTGGGGCCGATCACGGCCAGCGCGTTGAGCTTGCCGGCCTTGACGTGGTGGGCGCTGCCCGAATCGAAGGTGAACTGCACCTGGCCAGCCAGCAGATCCTGGATGGACGGCGCCAGTCCCTTGTAGGGCACGTGCGTGGCCTGCGTGCCGGTGTCCAGGTTGAGCAGCGCGCCGGCCACGTGCGGGAACGAGCCGTTGCCGGTGGAGGAATAGTTGAGCTTGTTGGGCTCGGCCTTCATCTTCGCGACCAGCCCCTTGAGGTCGGTGACGCCCACCGAGGGATTGGCCAGCAGCGCCATGTTGAGCCCGGCGGTCATCGCCACGGGCGCGAAATCCTTGAGCGGATCGAACGGCACCTTGTCCATCACGTAGGGGCCCAGCGTGAGCGTGCTGGAGGCGAGCATCAGCAGTGTGTGGCCGTCGGCCGGCGCGCGGCGCACGTAGTCGGCCGCGATGTTGCCGTTGGCGCCGGCGCGGTTGTCCACCACCACCTGCTGGCCCAGTGCATCGCCCATGTCCTTGGCGACCAGGCGCGCGATGGCGTCGATGGTGCCGCCGGCGGGCACCGACACCACGATGGTGATCGGCTTGGCGGGAAACGATTGGGCCATGGCGGCACCGGCCACGGTCGACAGGATGAGGGCGGGGATCAGTTTGCGCATCGTCGCGTTACCTTGGGTGTGAGAGGGACTGCGGGTGGACACCGCGACCGCCGCAAGCTTGCGGGCGGGTCATCGGGCTGAAAAAATTCTAGGCAGGAACCGGGCACCGCAAGTCGTTTTCTTGTCAACCTGCGGTTTATGCTTGGATGACCTGCCCCAACGCACGCGCCGCAACCTCCATGCCCGATGCCTCCCCCCTCAACGGACGCCACTTCCAGATCTTCACCGCCGTGATGCGCAGCCGCGGGCTGGGCGAGGCGGCGCTGAAGCTGGGCATCTCGCGCGCCGCCGTCAGCAAGACGCTGGCGCTGCTGCAGCGCGAGACCGGCGTCGATCTGTTCACGCGCGAGGGCAACCGCCTGGAGCCGACGGCCGCCGCCCGCCGGCTGCTGCCGCGCGCGGAGCAGGCCACCAAGCACCTCGAATGGGCGCTGGAAGAAGCCTCTGTGCTGCGGCAGGGCTCGGTGCGCACCGTGACCGTGGCCGCACACGCGCCGCCACTCATCGCGCTGCTGCCGGCGGCCATCCGCCGCCTGCAGGCCACGCATCCCGATGTGAACGTGCGGTTGACCGTAGAAGCCCCGCCGGAAGTGCTGCTGCGGGTGGCGCACCACGAGGTCGACCTGGGCGTGACCAACCCGCCCGCGCCCAACACCATCAGCGCGGTGCAGCTGTGCGAGAGCCGCACCATCTCGCAAGACCTGCTGGTGGTGGCGATGCACCGGCGCCATGCGCTGGCGGCGCGCACGGTGGTGCATCCGGACGATCTGGTGGGCGTGAACGTCATCGCGCTGCCCGAGGAATCGCCCACCTCGCTGCTGGTGCGCGCCACCTTGCAGGAAGCCGGCGTGGCCCTGCCGCGCGGCATCGTGGCCAGCACATCGATGGGCGTGTGCGCGCTGGTGCAACAGGACGTGGGCATCGGGCTGATCAACCCGATGCTGCTGTCCAACGGCATCTTCCCGGACATCGTCACGCGGCCCTTCCGTCCGCGCATCGAACTGCTGACCGAGATCTACCACTCCGCGATCCGGCCGCTGAGCGAAGAGGCCCGCGTGCTGGCGCAGTACATCGAGGACGTGGCGGCCTCACGGCCCGGCCACCTGGGAACGGGAGCCAGGACCGCCGCCACGAAGAGCCCGGGCCGGCGCGCACCGCGCACCCGGGCCACGTAGCCTCACTCGACCTTGATGCCGGCCTTGTCGATCACCGCCTTCCAGCGTTCGCCCTCGCTGTGGATGAAGCGGCCGAATTCCTGCGGCGTGCCCAGTTGCAGGCGCAGCGCCTGGGTCTGGAACAGCGTGCGCAGCTCGGGCGTCTGCAGCGCGGCGTGCACTTCGGCGTTGAGGCGGCGCACGATGTCGGGCGGGGTCTGGCCCGGGGCCAGCATGCCGATCCACGACTGGGCCTCGAAGCCCGGATAGGTTTCGGCCACCGTGGGCACGTCGGGCAGCTGCGGGATGCGCTCGCGCGTGGTCACGGCCAGCGCCTTCATCTTGCCGGCCTTGATGTGGGCCAGCACCGAGGGCGCGCTGACGAACATCACGTCCACGCGGCCGCCCAGCACGTCGGTGATGGCCGGCGCGCCGCCCTTGTAGGGCACATGCATCATGTCGATGCCCGCCGTGGACTTGAACAGCTCGGCCGCCAGCTGATTGGAACTGCCCGCGCCGGTGGAGGCGTAGTTGAGCGCGCCCGGCTTCGACTTGGCCAGTGCCACCAGTTCCCTGATGTTGTTCACGGGTCGGTCGGCCGGCGTGACGACGATCAGCGGCGAGGTGCCGATGAGCGCGATGGGCGTGAGATCCCTGTCGGAATCGAACGGCAGCTTGTAGAGGAAGGGGTTGACCGCGTGCGTGTCGAACGCCATCAGCAGCGTGTAGCCGTCGGGCCGCGCCTTGGCCACCTGGGCCGAGCCGATCGAGCCGCCCGCCCCCGCCTTGTTCTCGATGATGACGGGCTGGCCCAGCGCGGCATCCAGGCGCGGCGCCATCGCGCGCGACACGTTGTCGAGGATGCCGCCGGCCGGGAACGGCACCACCAGCGAGATCGGCTTGTTGGGATAGGCAGCCTGGGCCTGCAGCGCGGGCACGGCCAGGGCCACGCAGAGGGTGGCGAGCAGTTTCTTCATGTGTGTCTCCTTGGAAGAATGAAAAGCGCGGAATGCAGATCGCGGAATGACGAGGCAGCGGGCCGCGTGGCGGCCTGCCGCCGTCAGTCGTCGAGTCAGTCGTTGACGATGGCCACGGTGCGGCACCAGCCGGCCGAGGCATGTTTGAGCTTGATGGGGAAGCAGCTCACGGTGAAACCGTGCGCGGGCAACTGCTCCAGGTTGGCCAGCTTCTCCATCTGCCAGTAGCCGATGTCGCGGCCGGCCTTGTGGCCTTCCCAGATGAGCGAGGCGTCGCCGGTGGCGCGGAAGCGCTCCAGCACGAACCTGAAGGCCGGATCCCAGCTGTACGAATCGGTGCCCACCACGCGCACGCCGCGCTCCAGCAGCCACAGCGTGGCGGCGCGGCCGAAGCCGCAGGCGCTCTCCCAATAGTCTTCTTCGTCATGCTTGCCGGCCGGCACGGTGTTGGCCAGCACGATGTCGAGCGGCTTGAGCGTGTAGCCGATGCGGGCGAGCTCGGCCTCGATGTCGGCGGGCGTGACCACGTAGCCGGCCTCGAAGTGGCGGAAGTCGAGCTTCACGCCGTCCTGCAGGCACCAGTCCAGCGGCACTTCGTCGATGCCGGGCGCGGGCCGTTCACCGCCTTCGAGCGCGTGGTCGGTGGTGGGGTGGTAGTGCCACGGCGAATCCATGTGCGTGCCGGCGTGGGTGGACAGCGTCACCTGCTCCACCGCCCAGGCCTTGCCTTCGGGCAGGTGCTCGGGACCGACACCCGGCAGCAGCTTGCCGAACAGTTCCCACGCGGTGTCGTGGTCGGTGTAGCTGATTCTGGGCCGGTGGTGCGGCGGCGACGTGGGCTTGTCCTCGAGCGTGACGGACAGGTCGATGATCCTGCGGGGCAAGGCGGGGTTCTCCGGTGGGATGTGAAAGAGGCGGATGCGGTACTGCGGGGCTTCAGCGGCGCGCGGGCCGCACGGTGGTCTTGGCCGCAGGGCTGACAGTGCCGGCAGCCTTGGCGACCCTGCTGACCTTGACGGCCCCGGCAGGAGGCGCGGCGGCGACCGCCACGCGGCCCCGGATGCCGGCGGTGATGAAGGCCACCAGCTGGCGCACGATGGTCGCGGGCTCGTCGGTGTCGCACAGGCCGCCCGAGATGCGCTGCAGCCGGTGATAAGCCTGGTCGGCATCGCTCACGATGTACATCAGCGCGCCGATGGCGAAGGCGTAGCTCCAGAACGCGTCTTCGCGCGACAGGCCGGGCGTGGCGGCGATCAGCGCCTCGACGAAACGGATCGCCATCGCGTCGTACTGCTCGAAGATCGCGCTGTTGGTGGCTTCGCGCGGCAGCGCGCGGGCCTGGATCAGCAGCCGCATCAGCAGGCGCGGCTCGCCCGTGGCGGCGGCGCTCAGCATGACCGGCGGCGACACCAGCGCGCGCACCACCTCGTCGAGGCCGGGTTGGCCCTGCGCGCAGGCAGCGTCCAGGTCGGCCAGCCGCAGGCGGTTGAGCGGGCCGGCCACGGCGCGCATCACGTCCTGCATCAGCGCCTCGCGCGTGCCGAAGTGGTAGTGGATGGCCGCGACGTTGACCTGCGCGCGTTCGGTGATCTCGCGCAGCGAGGCGGCCTCGAAGCCGCGCTGCGCGAACACCTCCAGCGCCGCGCGCAGGATGCTGGCGCGCGTCGCCTGCTCGCCTTCGAACAGTTGCGGGTAATCGGGGACGGCGGATGCGCGGCTCATCGGATTTCAAATTTGTGTTTGAATTTTCCGTTTGAACGCGGCCCGGACGACAGCGGGTAAACCCGGAACCGCGACTCACGTGCCCCCGGCAGCCCGACACCGGCCGGGGGCATTGCCCACACCTCTGCTTACAATGCCCGCGCCGTGACACCCATCGCCACCCGCCTTCGCCTCGTCATCGTCATGCTTGCATGGCTGGCGCAGGCGTTGCTGCCCGTGGCGCATGCCGGCCTGATGGCCCAGCCCAAAGCGGGCGGACAGATCTGGTGCGGTGACGCGGCGTCCGCGCAGGCCGCCCTCGCGCTGCTGCCGGATGAACTCCGGGCCGCGCTGGATGACGGCAACGCCTTTGCCGATCACCTGCCCGATTGCGCGCAGTTCTGTGCCAGTGCCAGCGCGCTCAACCCGCAAGCCCTCGCCCCGGTCGCAGCCTTGCGCGCCGCAGGGCTCGAAGCGCCCGCCGTCGCGCGGGACACACCGACAAGCCGGCCGCAGGCGCCGCCCCCGCCTTCACACGCGCCGCCAGCGCGCGACTGACGAAGCCCCTCCCGCATCGCTGCGGGCAAGCATTGCCTTTCCACACGCCCCGCAACGCCGGGCCTGGTGGCAATCCATCGTTCAGTCGGAGTTCATCTCATGTATCGGATCCCTCACGCCGTGGCGGCCCTGCTGGCCACGGCTCCCTATGCAATCGCGCACGCGCAGGCCGTGCCCGATCCCTCCCTGCCCTCCTTGACGGTTTCGGCCGAACGGGATGGCGAACAGTCCCGCCTGCGCACCGAGGCCGAACGCCGGCTCACGCCCGGCGCCGTGTCCGTGATCGAAGGCGAAGAGCTGCGGCTGCGCAACGTGACCAGCCTCACCGACATGCTGCGCTACACGCCCGGCGTGTGGGCGGCGAGCGGCCTGACCGGCGATTCGACCTTCCTGTCGATCCGCGGCTCCAACCTGGATGCGACCAACTACGACGGCAACGGCGTCAAGTTGCTGATCGACGGCTTGCCCGTCACGGCGGCCGATGGCAACAACCACAACCGCGATGTCGATCCGCTGTCCATGCGGCGCGCCGTGGTGGCCCGTGGCGCCAATGCATTGACCTACGGCGCCAGCACGCTCGGCGGCGCGATCGATTTCGTCTCGCCGACGGCCCGTGACGGGGCGCCGTGGGAGCTCCTGGTCAACGGCGGCAGCCACGGCCAGCGGCAGGCACGATTCACGTTCGGCGGTGTGTCGGGCGCGCTCGACGCCCTGGTCTCCGGCGAAGCCAGGCAGAGCGACGGATTCCGCGCGCACCAGCGGCAGGATCGCCAGAGCCTGTATGCCAACGTCGGCCTGCAACTCGGCGAGTCGCTTTCCACACGCTTCTACGTGACGGGCATCGACAACGACCAGCAGTTGCCTGGGGCCCTGACGCGTGCGGAGTTCGAAGCCAACCCGCGCGCGGCCGAGGCCGCTGCCGTGGCAGGCAATTACCGGCTGAACGTGAGCACGGCGCGCATCGCCAACCGCACGGTTTGGACCATCGACGGGGACTCCAGCCTGACCGCCGGCATCTCGTTCGAGACGCAGAACCTCTACCACCCCATCGTCTACGCACCGCCCTTCTTCTCGTTGCTCATCGACACCGAGCAGCGCAACCTGGGCGCGACCGTGCGATACCAGCGGCGTGTGGGCGATCACGATGTGCTGGCCGGCGTGAACTACGGCCGCACCCGTGTCACGGGCGGCAACTACAGCTATGTGCCGGGCGGCGCCCAGACCGTGACCACGCACGTGGACAACCGCGCCGACAACGCCGAGCTGTTTCTCGTCGACCGCTGGAAGTTCGCTCCGCAATGGACGCTGGTGTATGGCGCGCAGGCCGTGTCGGGCTCGCGCGAGGTCCGCAACACCGACGCCACCACGGGCGTGCTGCGCAATCCGAAGGCCGACTTCGACGGTTTCAACCCGCGCGTGGGCCTGATCCGCGAGCTGTCGCCGACGAGCCAGCTGTTCGCCAACCTGAGCCGCCTGTACGAGGCACCCACCTTGTACGAACTGGAAGACGACGTGCGCGGCAACAACTCGACGCTCTCCGCCATGCGCGGCGCCGTCGCCGAAGTGGGCGCACGGGGCTCGCATGCGTTCGACAGGCATCGCGTGTACTGGGACACGGCGCTGTACTACGGCCGGCTCGACGGCGAGATCCTCTCGCGCGCCGATCCGCTGGCGCCCGGCACGAGCCTGTCGACCAACGTCGGCCGCACCATTCACGCCGGGCTGGAAGCCCTGCTCGGCGCCAGCTTCGCGCTGGACGATTCGGGCCGCCATCGACTCGATCCGATGGTGAGCGTGACGCTGAACCACTTCAAGTTCGACGGCGATGCCACCTACGGCAACAACCGGCTGCCGGCCGCTCCGCGCTTCGCGATCCGCGGCGAGGCGCTGTATCGCCATGCGGACGGCTTCTTCTTCGGGCCCACCTTCGACATCGTCGGCCGGCGCTTCGCCGATTTCTCCAACACCTACACCGTGGACAGCTATGCCCTCTGGGGTCTGCGCACGGGCTATGCCACACGGCAGTGGGAGGTGTATGCCGAACTGCGGAATGCAGCCGACCGCAAGTACGTGTCGTACTTCAGCGTGCGCGATGCGGCCGGTGCCAACGATGCGATCCTGAATCCGGGTGCTCCGCGGTCGCTGTTCGTGGGCGGACGGTTCAAGTTCTGACAACACCCGCCACTCACTGACCGGGGCCACCTCCGGGTGGCCCCGCCCCCATTCCGGATTGCGGCGATGAATACCGACTCTTCCCTCTACCGGCGCGTGTGGCGCTGGCACTTCTATGCGGGCCTCGTCTGCCTGCCGTTCCTGGCGCTGATGGCTGCGACGGGCGCCCTGTATCTGTTCAAGGACCCCATCGAGTCCGTGGTCTACGCGGGCCTGCGCCATGTCCATGGACCGGCGGAGCCGGCCCTGGCCGCCGAAGCCCTGGTGGGCAAGGCGATCGAGGCGCGGCCCGGCCAACCCGTGCGCTACAACGCACCGCCCATGCCGGGCCGCAGCGCGGAGGTGGGCGTACTCACCGCCGAGGGCGTCGTGGGCGTCTACCTCGATCCCGCCACGGGGCGCGTGCTCGGCCAGTTGCCCGATGCCGTGCGACTCATGGAAGTCGTCAAAGGCCTTCATTCGCTCGCCATCGCGGGCCCGTGGGCGAATCACTGGATCGAGATCGTGGCCGGCTGGGCCATCGTGCTCGTGGTCTCCGGCGTGTTCCTCTGGTGGCCCCGGGGACAGCGCGGCGGCGTCGTCAGCGTGCGCGGCCGTCCTTCGCAGCGGTCCTGGTGGCGCGACCTGCACGCCGTCACGGGCGCCTTCGCGGCGGCAGCCATCCTGTTCCTGGCGGTCACCGGCATGCCCTGGTCGGCGTTCTGGGGAGAGCAGTTCGGCCGCATCACCGCCCGGCTGGACATCGGTTTGCCGAAGTACCTGTTCGGGCCGGGGCCCGCTTCGTCTCCGCCACAGGTCGTGCCCACGCCCTGGGTGATATCGCACGCGCCGGTTCCGCAATCCACGCCACCTCATGCGCAGCATCCATCGCACGGCACGCATCCGCCCGGGGGGGCGCCAGTGGAAGACGGTGCGTCATCGGCGTCCATCGGCCTGAACGCCGCGCTCGACGCCTTCGGCCGGCTGGGCCTGCCGCCCGGGACGCCCATCGTGCTGCCCCGGGGGCCGCAGGACACGTACACCGCCATGCTGTTTCCGGACGACGTGCGCGGCCAGCGGGTGGTGCATCTCGACCGGTATTCCGGCGCCGTGCTGGCCGATGTGGGCTACCGCGACTACGGCGTTGCCGGCCGCGCCATCGAATGGGGCATCAACATCCACACGGGCCTTCAGTTCGGCTGGATCAACCAGCTGGTGATGCTGGTGGCGTGCCTGAGCATCATCGGCCTGGCAGTGTCTGCCGCCGTGATGTGGTGGAAGCGGCGGCCCGCAGGCCGCCTGGCGGCTCCGCCGCGCCGCGCCAACGACCGCGCGGCTGCGGGCGCGCTGGCCGTGGCCGCCCTGCTCGGCATCCTGTATCCGCTGCTCGGCGCATCCATGCTGGTCGCACTGGCCGTCGATGCGGCCGTGCCGCAGCGCTGGCACGAGAGATTGGGTCTTTGAGATTTTTTCGAGGCCCATGCGCTCGCTCCGGCCGCCGCGCTTGACAAAGTTTCCATGGAAACAAATACTGCGCACCTCGCGAGTTTCCAGAGAAACCAATGGCAGCCCGAACACCCAGGCCACCACCCTCGCCGCTCGAAGCCCATCTGGGCTTCTGGCTGCGCTTCGTCTCCAACCACGTCTCCATGCGCTTCCGGCAGTTGCTGGACCAGGAAGGAATCAGCGTGGCCGAGTGGGTGGCGCTGCGCACCCTGCTGGAGCGCCCCGACGCCAGCCACGCCGAGCTGATCGCCGCGCTCGGGGTGACCAAGGGCGCCGCCTCCAAGCTGATTTCCCGGCTGGAAGACAAGGGCCTGGCGCAGCGGCAGCACGCCGGCGCAGGCGCGCGCGCGCAGACCCTGCGGCTCACGGCGCGCGGCCGGGCCAGCTTGCCGCGCCTGGCCGCGCTGGCCGACGACAACGACCGGCATTTCTTCGGCCATCTCGGCACGCAGGAGCGCGAAGCGTTGATGCAGGCCCTGCAACGCCTGGTGCGCCACCACGAACTCAAGATACCGCCGGTGGAATGACCCGCCCGCCCGTCACAGCAGAGACACGCCCATGAACGCAGACAGCCACGCCACCATTCGCGACACCTTCGATGCTTCCGACGCCGGCCGCATCCATTTCGGCGAGGTGGTCGCCCGCCTGGCGGCGGCGCAGGTGGAGTCCTATCACGTGGACTACCGCGCGGGCCGCAGCACGTATTACCTGCCGGGCGGCGCCACGCTCGACCTCGCCTTCGAGCCGGCAGGCAGCGCCATCGCAGACGCCTTCGAACCCGCCGCCGTGCGCGCGGCCATCGCGGGTGCGCAGCAGGGCCGCGTGATGTATCCGGAATTCAAGCGGCTGTCGCAACGCGCGGGATGCGTCGGCTATACGGTGTGGATCGCCGGACGGCACGTCACCTACCTCGGCCGGCGCGGCGAGGTGCACGTCGAACGGTTTCCGGACTGAGCAGCGCAGCGGTGGCGCTGGGCGAAGTCCTACACGCCGGGCCCGCGCCCCGCCCTAGCATCGGCATCACCGGCGCGCTGGTCGCCGGTCACTGATCACCAACGGCGCGGCCAGGACGACGCCCTCACATCTTGAATGCGAAGCTGAAAAAACTCTGGAGCGATGCGCGCGAAGCCTTCTGGCTGCTGCCCGCCCTGGTGGTCGCTGGCGGAATCGTGCTCGCCGTGGTGCTGGTGAACGTCGACCGCAGCGCACGCATTCCCGCCTGGCTCGTCGAGGGAGGCTGGCTCTACAACGGCGGCGCCACCGGCGCACGCACGTTGCTGGGCGCGGTGGCGTCGTCGACGATCGGCGTCGCCGGCACCGTGTTCTCGATCACCATTGCGGCGCTGTCGCTGGCTGCGGGCCAGATGGGGCCCAGGCTGCTGAGAAATTTCGTGCGCGACCGCGGCAACCAGGCCACCCTGGGCATGCTTCTGGGCACCTTCTGCTACGCACTCGTGGTGCTGCGCAGCGTGCGTGGGCAGGAAGAAGGCCTGTTCATCCCCCATCTGGCGCTGGGCGGGGCCACGCTGCTGGCCTTCGGCTGCGTGGGCATGCTGGTGTATTTCGTCGGCCACGTCGCCGGTCGCATCAACGTCGACACCGTGATCGATCTCGTGAGCGAGGACATGCGCATCGCCATCTCGCGCAGCACCGACGGCGTCGACCCGCTGTTCCCACCGCCGCAAGCCTTCTGGCGGGGCGCGACAACGATCGCCGACCAGCGCCGCGGCTACCTCCAGCATCTGGACGCCGGAACGCTCGCCGATCGGGCCGCCGCGAACGGCGTGGCCATCCGGCTGCTGGTGCGGCCGGGCAGCTACGTTTTTCCCGGCGCGCCGATCGCCCTCGTCGTTGGAAGCGCTGGAAACGCCGATGACGTACGACAGGCCATCCGCGCAGCGACGGCCCTTGGCGGGCAGCGCACGAGCGAGGACGACCTCGAATATGCCGTGCGCCAGCTCGTTGAGGTGGGCGTTCGAGCGCTCTCGCCAGGCATCAACGACCCCTACACCGCAGTGAGCGTGATCGACCGGCTGGGCTCAGCACTGTGCGACCTGGTCGGCGTGCGGCTGCCGTCGGGCGTGCTCGCACGCGACGGACGCCCGGTGCTCGTGGTGCCCCCGGTCGACTACGACGGCCTGGTGGATGCGATGTTCCACATGATCCGCCAGAACGCCGATGGCTCGCCCGCCGTGCTGATCCGGATCGTGGACGTGCTGACCGCCGTCGCGGCCTGCGAACGGCTGCCGCAACGCCAGGCCACGCTGCGCCGGCATGCGCAGCTCGTGCTCGACGCCGGCCGTCGCACCATCGGCTCGCGCGACGATTTGCAGGATCTGGAGCTGCGCATCGACGAGTTCGAGCGCGAACTCGCATCCGTACCTGCAGCGGACGCGCACGGCGCGGCGGCCGACGCCTGATGGCAGGGCTGCCGCGCCCCGAGCCGAAGCTTTTTCAAACAACTGTCGCGGGCGCTGACACGCCCGTCCGTCGACGCGCGCCGAAAATGTGCGCAGCGGCACCCGCCCTCCAGCCGCGATGCAGGCGCATCACTGCCCCCCGCATCGGCTGGTGATAAGCCGCGTTCATCGCAAAGAGAGAGGAGTTCCCATGGCCACGGAAGCCAACCCACCCCCCACCGCCGCACCGCGCGCGCGCATCCTGGCGCCGGTGTTCTATCCCTCCGCAGGTATCGCGCTGCTGCTGGCGGCGTGCTCCATCCTGTGGCCCGGGCCATCGGAGTCGGTGTTCCAGGCCGCCAAGAACTGGGTGGCGCAGGACGCCGGCTGGTTCACCGTGCTGGCCGTGGCCGGCTTCCTGATCTTCGTGATCGGCCTGGCGGCCAGCGGCTATGGCCGCATCAAGCTGGGGCTGGACCACAGCAAACCCGACTACAGCTACACCACGTGGTTCGCGATGCTGTTCGCCGCCGGCATGGGCATCGGACTGATGTTCTTCGGCGTGGCCGAACCCATCATGCATTACACGACCCCGCCCGCCTGGGACGGGCTCACGGTCGATGCGGCGCGGCAGGCCATGCGCATCACCTTCTTCCACTGGGGCATCCACGCCTGGGCCATCTACGCAGTGGTGGCGTTGTCGCTGGCGTACTTCTCGTACCGGCACGGGCTGCCGCTGCGCATCCGCTCGGCGCTCTACCCGCTGATCGGCGATCGCATCCACGGCCCCATCGGCCATGCGGTGGACACCTTCGCCGTGCTGGGCACGATCTTCGGCCTGTCGACATCGCTGGGCCTGGGCGTCATCCAGATCAACTCGGGCCTGAACTACCTCTTCGGCGTGCCCACGGGCATCGGCACGCAGGTGATCCTGATCGTGGTGATCACCCTCGTGGCCACGGCATCGGTCTTCACCGGGCTGGACAAGGGCGTGCGGCGCCTGTCCGAACTCAATATGGCGATGGCCGTGGCCCTGCTGGCCTTCGTGCTGGTGACGGGGCCCACCGTTCACCTGATGCAGGCCTTCGTGCAGAACACGGGCAACTACATCTCCACCATCTTCAGCACCACGTTCAACCTCTACGCCTACGACCCCAAGCCCGGCTGGTTCGGCGGCTGGACGCTGTTCTACTGGGGCTGGTGGATCGCGTGGTCGCCCTTCGTGGGCCTGTTCATCGCGCGCATCTCGCGCGGGCGCACCATCCGCGAGTTCGTGGTCGGCGTGCTGATGGTGCCCACCGGCTTCACCTTCCTGTGGATGACGATCTACGGCAACACCGCGCTCGACATGGTGATGGGCCGCGGCATCACCCACCTGATGGACACGGTGTCGGCCGACAGCTCGGTGGCGCTGTTCGAGTTCCTCGGCAACCTGCCGATGAGCTGGATCACGTCGCTGGTGGCCACGCTGCTCGTGATGATCTTCTTCGTCACCTCGGCCGACTCGGGCGCGCTGGTGATCGACATGCTGTCGTCCGAAGGCGAAGAGGAATCGCCGGTGTGGCAGCGCATCTTCTGGGCCCTGCTCACGGGCGCGCTGGCCATCTCGCTGCTCATCGCCGGTGGGCTGACGTCGCTGCAGGCCGCCACCATCGCGGCGGCCCTGCCCTTCACCTTCGTGATGATCCTGATGTGCTGGGGGCTCGCCCGGGCGCTGGGCATGGATCTGGCCCGCCAGAACATCCTGCGCCAGGCGCGCGTGCAGTCCTTCGCCAGCGGCGACTGGCGGCTGCGCCTGCGCGCCCTCACCCAGCAGTCGCACCGGCGCGAGGTGATGCAGTTCATCGCCCTGAAGGCGCGCGGCGCGCTCGACGAAGTGGCGGCCGAGCTGCGCAAGCGCGGCCTGGAAGTGGCGGTGGAAGCCGGCGAAGAAGGCCGCGTGGCCCTGAGCGTGGGCCATGGCGCGGAGATCGACTTCGTCTACGAACTGCGGCCCCAGCCCTACCAGCCACCCACATTCATGCTCGAAGACCCGCGCCGCCGCCGCGCGCAGGACGACATGTCGTGGCGCGCCGAAGTCTTCCTGCGCGAAGGCGGGCAGGACTACGACGTGATGGGCTGGAGCCACGACGACCTGATCCACGACGTGCTGGACCAGTACCAGCGGCACATGCACTTCCTGGACAACATCCGCTGAGCCGGCGCGCGTGGCGGGCGCCGTTCACGCGCCCGCCACGCGCTGCGGGCAAGGCGGCAAGGCGATGTCCGCCGTGCCCGGCCGCACGTGGCGCGGGTACTCGCGCGAGGTGTCGATGCAGCCGCCCTCGGCATACACGCCCCGCCCGTCACGCAGGCGCTGCATGCGCGAGAGGATGCGCGCGACCTCCGCCGGATCCTGCATCGACCGCTGCACAAGCCGCGCGACTTCGGCCTCGTCCATCGTGGCATCGGCCCCGCCCGCGCCGTCGCGCACGCCGTGCCGCCAGTGATAGATCTCCAGGCACTTGGAATCGAAGGTGAACGGTGCGTCACGCTTCCAGAAATTGCTGAAACGGCCGCCGCCTTCGTAGAACACCCACGATCCCTCGAAGCCCGCCACGTCGGCCGAGCGCTCGTCGGGATTGCGGAACCAGAGGCGGTCGCCCGGCACGCAGTAGCGCGGCGGCAGCGGCGCATCCATGGCGCCGTATTCGTACAGGAAGGTGTCGTGGAATGCGCCCGAGCGGATCGCCCGCTGGCGCGCGTCTTCTTCCAGGGTGCCCAGCAGTGCCGGATTGCACCGCGCCAGCTCGCGCGCGATGGCCAGCAGGATCACGTACTCGGTCGCGCGGTAGCACGAGAAGGAATACAGCCGCCCCGTGGCTTCGGGCTGCGTCGCCTTGACCAGCGCGTCTTCGAGCCGATGGCCCGGCACCAGCGTGAAGCCGGCGGATTCGCAGTAGGCCCAGCAATCGGCCGGCCGCTCGGCCGCCTCGGTCTCGAAGGCCAGCGCCGTCTTGCGCGCGGCCTGCACGATGTCCTGGCGCATGCGCACGTGCGAGACCAGTTCGTCCAGGCTGGGGAAGACGAAGGGCACGGGCGCGCCCAGCAGGGCGGCGAGGATCTCGCGTTCCAGCGCTTCGCCCTCTCCCCCGCCATCCCTGTGCAGGTGGCGCGCGAGATCGAGGGTGTCGAAACCCGGCATCCAGCGGGAAAAGGCGTCGCAACGCAGAGCGAACTGCATGCTGCCGCCGGCGCGGCCAGGTACAGGCGTGACGGCATCCTGAAGGCCCAGGCGCGCCAGCCAGTCGAAAAGACCCGGGCGGGCCTGCGCCGCGTCTCCCCCCGTCGCTTTCAGCACGATGCCCTTCACTTCCATCGTTGGAGTATCGAGGGACAGCCCTGCCGCGGCATCGGTTGAAACGATGACTTCGGAGCCCTTTTGCAGACCGCCCCGGGCGGCCCGCACGGCCGCAGCAGAAAAGGCGTTGTTCCAAGACGGCACATCGCCACGGCCCGCACGAATCCAATAATTCAGGCTCAACAACGACGAGACAAGCCTGTGACCCGTCCCTGCCTTCCCCCGGATCCGGATACCCGCGCGCCGCGCCATGCGCCGCCGCCGCGCGCCTGCGATTCGCATGTCCATGTGTTTCCCGACCACGCGCGGTTCCCGCTGTCGGCCAACCGCTCCTTCACGCCGCCCGAAGCGCCTGTCGAGAACCTGCTGCAGATGCTCGACCGGCTGGGCGTCGAGCGCGGCGTGGTCGTGCATTCCAGCGCCTACGGCACGGACACCCGCGCTTCCGAAGCCGCGGTGCTGGCGGCGCCCGACCGGCTGCGCGGCGTGGCCGTGACCGACGCTGCCACCACGCAGGACCACCTCAGGCGCCTGGACCGCGCCGGTTTCTGCGGCACGCGGCTGAGCACGGTGGTCAAGGGCACGGCCAGCTTCGACCAGCTGGAGGCCATCGCGGCCAACGTGCGACCGCTGGACTGGCACGTGGCCGTCCATGTCGGCCAGAGCCACGAACTGGCCGCGCTCGCGCCCCGGCTGCTGGCGATCGGCAACACCGTCGTCATCGACCACATCGCGCGCGTGCGCGCCGATGAAGGCACGGCGTCGGCGGGCTACCAGGCCCTGCTGCGCCTGCTGGACAGCGGCCGTTGCTGGGTGAAGGTGTCCGCCCTGCACCGCACGTCGTCACAGCCCTTTCCGTGGAGCGACATGCAGCCGCTCATCGACGGCATCGTCGCCGCGCGGCCCGACCGCATCGTGTGGGGGACCGACTGGCCGCATGTGAACCAGTACGACGACATGCAGAACGACGCCGACCACCTCGACGCCTTCGCCCGATGGATCCCCGACGAACAGCTGCGTCATCGCATCCTCGTCGACAACCCCGCCGCTCTCTACCGCTTTTGATCAGGACAACATCATGAAGCACCTCATCCGCATCCTGCTCGCGCTGTCCTTCCTCTGTGCTGCGGCGCAGGCCTCGGCACAGACCTTCCCGGACCGGCCCGTCACGCTGGTCGTGGGCTTCGCGCCCGGCGGCAATGCCGACATCGTGGCGCGGCTGGTCGGGCAGAAGATGTCCGAAGCCCTGCGCCAGCCCGTCATCATCGAAAACAAGGGCGGCGCAGGCGGCCTGCTGGCCAGCGAAGCGGTGGCGAAGTCGCCCGCGGACGGCTATCGGCTCCTGCTGGTGAGCGGCGCATTCCCGGCGCAGGCCGCCGTCCTGCCCAAGCTGTCATTCGATCCGCAGAACGATTTCTCCTGGGTAGGCACCATCGTTTCCTATCCGCTGGTGGTGGTGGTTCCGGCGGCGTCCCCATTCAGGAGCATCGACGACCTCATCCGCGCGGCACGGGCGAATCCGGGCAAGCTCAACTACCCCTCGCCGGGGAACGGCTCGCTGTTCCACCTGGCGACCGAGGTGTTCGGCGCCGAGGCCAAAGTCGACATGACGCACGTGCCGTTCCGCGGCGGCGCCCAGCAACTGACCGAGTTGCTGGCCGGCCGCCTGGACGTGATGTTCGACACCTACTCGGTGGTTCAGCCTTCGCTGGCCGCAGGCCGCCTGCGCGCCATCGGCGTGACGTCGCCCGAGCGTCTGGCATCGATGCCGGACGTCCCGACCGTGGCGCAGTCGCTGCCCCGCTACGAGGCGTCCTCCTTCCTGGGCATCGCGGGGCCAGCGGGCCTGCCGGCCGCCACGGTGCAGACGCTCAACGCGGCGCTGCGCTCGGCGCTGTCCGACGCGGGTGTTCGCCAGCGCCTGGTCGAACTGGGCGGCACCCCGTGGCCGGGCAGCCCGAGCGACATGGCCAGCCACATCCGCGACAGCACGGCACGCTGGAAGTCCATCGCCACGGCCCGGCAGATCAAGGCCGACTGAAGACCGTCCGAAGGCCGCCTCAGCGCGGCTGATCGGCGGCGCCCGTGGATTGCCGGTAGGGTCGGAAGATCTTTTCGAGCAACTCCACGGTGACCCGCACGCGCGGCACCATGCGACGGTTTTCCAGGAAGACGGCGTACAGCCCTTCGCTGGGCACCGAGCAATCGTCGAGCACCGGCTGCAGCGCACCGCTGGCCAGATCGGGCGCCACCAGGATCGAGTTGCACTGGATGAGGCCCACGCCCGCCAGGGCCGCCTGCCGCAAGGCGACGCCCGAGTTCACCGTGAGCTTGCCCCGGGGTGGCAGCCGGGTCTCGCCCTCGCCCTGCCTGAACGACCATGCCCGCACGTGGCCGTTGATCATCAAGGCGATGCGTTCGTGGTCGTGCAGATCCTCGATCGACTCTGGCCTGCCGCGCGCGGCAAAGTAGGCCGGGGAAGCGCACGTCACCCGGCGCGACTGCGCCAGCGGCTTGGCGACCACGCGCGAATCCTTGGGCTCGCCGATGCGCACGAAAACGTCGAGCCGCTGCTCCAGGATGTCTGGCAGATCGTCCGAGTAGTGCACGTCGAGCACGAGATCGGGGTTGGACGACAGGAACTCGCGCAGCATCGGCGCGAGGTACAGCTGCCCCATCGCGTAAGGCATGCCCACCCGCACCTGACCGGCGGGCTGGGCCTGCCGTACTGCGATCGCCTGCTCGAGCGCGTCGACGCCTTCGAGCACCTGCCGCGCCATCTGCAGGCACAACTGGCCGTCGTCCGTCAGCGCCACCCCGTGCGTATTGCGCTGGAACACGCGCACGCCCAGCCAGTCTTCGAGCGACGCGATCTTCTTGGTCACGGCCGAGGGGCCCATCGCCAGCGCGCTGCCCGCTTCGGTGAAGCTGCCCGTCCTGGCGACTTCGACGAAGGCCGTCAATGCAGCCAGCTTGTCCATGGAAATTCCGTAGCGTTCATCGCCACGCACGGTAGCACCGGCACCGGTAGCGGTCATCCGGAACAACCCGTCGCGACGTGGCCGCCTGCCCTCGCACGAGAGGCGGGTGTTGCGCCGCCACCCGGCAAAAGCGTTGTGCCAGAAGTGACCAACCCCGATGCCATGTTCGCTCTTAGGATTTGTGCATGACATCCGACAACACAACGACCGGCGGCCGCGTGCGCCGGGTGGTCACCGGCCACGACGCCACCGGCAAGGCCATCGTGGTCTCCGATGGCCTGGCCCCCTTCCTGCACCAATCGCCGGCACGGCCCGGCTTCTGGTCCAACGACATCTGGCGCACGCAGGAAACGCCCGCCCCGATCACCGCACAGGCGGACGATCCGACACCGGGCCCCAGAAGGCAGCTGCCGCACAGCAACGGCAGCGTGATCCGGGTGAACCACTTTCCGCCCGACGGCGGCCCGCTGGATGCGCAGGCGATCGCGCGCGAGTTCGAAGCCCTGGGCAACCGCGCGGCGTCGACCGCGTCGCAAGGGCCCGTGCGGCACGCGATGATGCATCGCACCGAGACCATCGACTACGCCATCGTGCTCAGTGGCGAGATCGTGCTGGTGCTCGACGACAGCGAAGTCACCTTGTCCGCCGGCGACATCGTCGTGCAGTGCGGCACCAACCATGCGTGGAGCAACCGCTCGAGCGCCCCGTGCACCGTGGCGTTCATCCTGCTCGATGGCACCTTCGACCCCCAGCTGCGTCCCTTGCTGGACAGCAGCGCCCACCACTGAAGTCCAGATGAAACTCGCAACGATCAGGAACGGCCGCCGCGACGGCCAACTCGTCCTCGTCAACAAGTCGCTCACCTCCATGTGCGAGGCCGGGCCCATCGCTCCCACCATGCAGTCCCTGCTGGACGACTGGGACCGCATCGCGCCCCAACTGCACGAGCGCCATGCCGCGCTCGAGTGCGGGGCAGTGCCCGGCGCCAGGCCTTTCGACCTGCGCGACGTGATGGCCCCGCTGCCGCGCGCCTACCAGTGGTGCGACGGCTCGGCCTACCTGTCGCACGCCGAACTGGTGCGCCGCGCACGCAAGGCCGAGATGCCGGCGTTCCTCTACCACGACCCGCTGATGTACCAGGGCACAGGCGACACGCTCTCGGGTCCGCGCGATCCGATCGTGATGGCCGACGCGCAATGGGGCATCGATCTCGAAGCCGAAGTGGCCGTCGTGACCGACGACGTCCCCATGGGCGTGGACAAGGCCGGGGCGCTCGGCCACATCAGGCTCGTCACCATCCTCAACGACGTGAGCCTGCGCAACCTCATCCCGCACGAACTCTCCAAGGGCTTCGGCTTCTTCCATTCCAAGCCGTCCACCGCCTTCGCGGCTGTCATGGTGACACCGGACGAACTCGGCGACGCGTGGGACGGCCGCAAGCTGTCGCGGCCCCTGATCAGCCGCGTCAACGGGCGCGAACTCGGCCGGCCCAACACCGGCCACGACCTGGACTTCGACTTCGGCGACCTGATCGTGCACGCCGCCCGCACGCGCGCCCTGGGCGCCGGCACCATCATCGGATCGGGCACCGTGTCCAACCGCGACCTGTCGGTGGGCTCGTCCTGCCTGGCCGAGCGCCGCATGCTGGAGACGATCGAGCACGGCGAACCGACGACCCCCTACCTGCAATTCGGCGACACGGTGGAGATCGAAATGTTCGACGCCGCGGGCGCCAGCATCTTCGGCAGGATCGAACAGCAGGTCGTGCGCAACGTGGCCGGCCCGGCCGCGCCGGAGAGGCAACTGGCCGACGCCATGGTCTGACGGGTGGGATGCCGGTCGGCGTTATGTTGCCGGTCCGCCGCGCTACCCTTGGTTACGACGCCGTCGCGTTTTGTGCGCCGGTGTCGCGCATGACCCGCGATGGCCGTCCTAAACTCGCGCGCATCTTTCTCTCTCCACACTGCAGCACGAGGTTGGCGGCTATGGCACTTTTCGATTCGGCGCTCGGCGCCATGGGTTCGTTGTTGAAGCAAGGCGGCGCCGCCGACGCGGGGCAACTCGTCACGGTGGTCAACGAACTGCTCAAGCAGACCGGCGGCCTGGCCGGGCTGCTGCAGAAGTTCCAGGCCGGCGGGCTGGGGCAGATCGCCGCATCATGGATCGGCAAGGGCGACAACCTGCCCGTCTCCGCCGACCAGCTCACCCAGGTGCTGGGCCATCCGCTCATCGCCGGCCTGGCCTCCAAGATCGGACTGGACACCGGCCTGGTGGCCTCGCTGCTGGCCAAGGGCCTGCCCAGCGTGGTGGACCAGATGACGCCCGAGGGCAGCATTCCGGCCAATGGGGGGCAGTTCGATTTGGGGCAGGCTACGCAGGTGTTAGGGAAGTTTTTTGGGAAGGGGTGATGGCATCTTCTGCGCTCCTTCCATCGGCGCACTTGATCAGACATTCCCTAAGGTCTGGAATCGGCTGATGACTTCGCGTAGGTCACGGGCATACGTTCTCGGTACGTCTTCACGACCCAACCGGCGCGGTATTCCTCGTGAAGGAAGTGGTATTACTCGGCCTCAACCCACTTGCAGTCCTTATCAATCGTGCGCACTACCTGGTTGGGCATGAGCTGACCTTCCATGGCCGATCCATGCTCTGGCCTTAATCGAACGGTGACGATGCTCGCGCAGAACCAAGCACTTGCCTGCCTCCCGAACCGCTTTGACCAAGGCCTTTTCGATAGGGGTCGCGAGGTTCTGAATCTGCTGGGACTGCACTTACCGAGTTTCCAGCCAGCCCCGCACCTGTTTGCCGACCAGATCGGTGTCGATCGAAGCTTTGCGCCACGATGAGCGCTCCTGTTCGATGCGAGCCATCTCTCGTGCCAGGCTGCTCGACGCGGTTGTTTTATAGATTCTTGCCAGGTCCAAGCTTGTTTGTTCGGAGCTACCTTGTTCGTATTGCCGCGATGGAAATTACTTCAAACACTCAGCAGCAAACTCTGAAAAAGCCTTTTCACTGTCGATCAGCTCCACAAGGTCCATTGAAACTTCACCCGAGAACTCCGCGCTGACCCCCTCCAGAAGCACGCCCAGCACGTCTCTGATTTCAAGCACCCAGGGATTGCATCCAATGGTGGCCGAGTAATCTTTATCCGCCTGATCACGGTCCATCAGTGCCGGAAAGAACGCGTCGTAGGCTTCCAATGAATAGCGAATGTGCACAGGGAGCTCGACCAGCTGGCCAGCCAAGTAGTCATAAGGCGCCCGGTCCTCCAAATAGTTCGCAAGCCGCACCAGCTTGCCGATGTTGTGCCCACATGCACGCACCTCGCGATAGGCCTCAACTGGTGTTTTATCTGGCATGCTCAGCAGCGCATGGCTTTTCAAGCTGCACTCACATGCCATCAAAAGGTCAACAAACGACTTCACCCGCCCCATCTTGTGCATGAGTGATGCGTGTTCCCATAGCGCATCAAATCGAGCTGCAAAATCATTCGCATCTCCATGAAAATGCTCCGCGATGGTGTGCAGAACCGACGATGGCTTTTTTTCCAAAAGACCTCCACCAATTAAGAATGGCACTTTGTGGAGCCAAGCACAGCGAATCTGCGTCAGTCAAAGTGCGGTAAAAACACAGCTTAACTCGACCAAAGCACCACTAGCCCGATCCAATGGCACCGACAAATCAGCCACTCAACCTGCATGAAAGCAGGATGCTGAAAGAATGCGGCTGGGTTGCCACCCAGCACAAGGCTAATGATGCAGACGCCTTTGAGCGGGCAGTGCTGTCCCTTGGGCAATTTCTAGGGACGCCAACCACAACCCGCAACCGACGCCTTGTGGATAGGCTAACGCCAACGCATGCGGACAAGGCGCGCCCGAACTCTTTGAGCCGGATGTCGGGAACTGGACAACAACCTTGGCACATGGACATGGCCTATCGCGTGGAGCCAGCGCGCTACTTGGTGATGGGGATGCACGAGTGTCCTGCAAGAACTGCCGACACCGAGCTATTAAATGCCTCCACCTTGGTCCCCGCGGACCTTTCTGAAGAAGCACTCTCTGAGCCCTTCTTGATTCGCACAGGCGCCCGGTCCTTCTACGCAACGATCAAGGCCAAGGGAGCGCCCTTTGTTCGTTTTGATCCCGGCTGCATGCAAGGCAGCACCGCACGCGCAAGGGCCCTGATGCAGCAGCTTTTGAATCGCACCCTTGCGCCTACCCACTTTCATCAATGGACACCGGGGGCCGTGCTGGTGATCGACAACTGGAAGATGTTCCACCGAAGAGCAGACGCCACCGGCTCTACCAATCGCACCCTGTATCGGGTCAGTGTCATGGGAGGCACCACATGAGCAGCAATGCCAACATGGAATTCTTCAGAATCTCGAAGAAGGGCAAGAGACTTCCACCGCCCGTCGCGGTCGCTCACGAAACGCTCCTTGCCAAGTCCAAACTCATGGCCAAGCGCAGTGTGGACGCCAAGCAGGCGGGCATGGACACCGAGTGCCAGATTTGGGCGGCGGGCGCTTTGGAGCTTCTGGCTAAGGCGCAGCTCTCCGGCATTCACCCCTCGCTCGTGGTGGAAGCGGAGAACACCAACAGCCTCTTGGAAGCCTGTGGCATTCCCACCAGCACGAAGGTGCGCACCATCAATGCTTCGGTGGCGTATGCGAGGCTCAATCACACCGTACCGCACTTCACAACGCCAGTTATAGAGGGCTGCAAGAAGCTGGCTGATCGCAGGAACGCAGAGCTTCACTCGGGAGAGGCCGCCTGTGCTGCCATGCCGTTTGAGGCTTGGGAGGGCGACTTTTGGAACGCAGCAGACCTCATCCTCAAAAGCATGGACATGGACCTGCAAGAGTGGCTTGGAGCAGACTCCAAAGCCCCTAAGGCGCTTTTAAAAGCCCATCGCCTTGCGGAGGTAAACGCAGCCAAGCAACGGGTAATCCATCACGCCTACGAATTCAAGAAGACCGAGAACGGAAAACTTGGGCGCGACAAGTTCAAGCTCTTCAAAGCCCAGACAAGGCTGCGCCCCATCGACTACAAAGATTTTCACTATCTGTACTCTCAGACTTGGCACCATGAGTGCCCAGCATGCAAGAGCTGGGGAGCGGCTGCGGGCGACTTGGTGTGGGAAGACAAAGCCGAAGATCAAGACGATGTTGAATACGGCTACGAAGTCATAGAGCGCGGTTTCTCACCCTCTGAGTTTTATTGCGCCACATGCGGGCTTTCACTGGTCGGGGACGCTGCAGTGAATGCCGTTGGCATCAATGAGGAGTTCATTGAAACCAAAGAGGTCGAAATCACGTACGAACCCGACTATGGCAACGACTGAATCGCCCCGATTTTGGGGAGGCCCCTCTCTCTGAGAGGAGAGTTCAGTGTGTCAGCACTTGAAGCGGCTCATTGCCGTCGTGTAACCCACCATTTCTCAAAGGTTCGCGACAATTCGCCATGTGCCTCAACGATCCTTTGGCACACGTGCGGAAACCGTTCCAGAAACTGCTTGAGCGGGTAGCAGTCCGCCTCGACATGGAATCCCGGTTGACTCACATCAACATCACGGCGGAGAAACTTGGGCGAAGCTCCGATGACGATGATGTGGGGGTACGCCAGAGCGACGAGGATCGGTCCCACATCGGTGTTCGTGTCATCCGCAAATCTCGGATCGATGTGAGCCAGAAGAAATCGAAGATGCGGAAGTTGTGCGCCAGCTCCGATTGCGCCAACCGCCTGAGCCGAGGGATTTTTTCCAGTCATCCGGGCATGCTGACGCACAGCGTCTTGTCGGGCTACGGTCCATCAGTACCGTTCGCGCGAAAGTTCCCACATCACTCGGGCCGCATCCGCTGGCTATTTGCACGTCGACGGCTGACATGCACAGCCACACGCGCGTGGCCGGTGACAGTGACACGTGCCTTCCTTGCGGTTGAAGTGACAGCCGCACGCATTGAGCCCACCGCCGTGCTCCGGCGTGTCCTCGGCCTGCGACAGCAACACGATACCGGCGCACACACCAGCCATGGCCTGCCCGGCCGGCTGGGTAGACGCCGGAGTGCCCAGCGCCAGCGCGGCGCCCAGCAGCAGTGTCTGCATGAATCGTTTGAGCATGTGCGTGTCCCCCGCTTGTGTCTTTGTCGGACTCCAGCATGAATGCTCACCGTTTCGCGGGCAAGAGTGGTGCCCCGGGACGCCACTCTTGCGTCGTTTTCAATGCCAGCAGCCATCCCGCCACCGCAGATAGGTGCGATGCAGCTCCGCATGTGCCTCGATGATGGGCTGGCACACGTGCGGAAACCTCTCCAGGAACTTCTTCAGCGGATAGTCGTCCGGCTCGGCGACGAAATCGGGTTGGCTCACATCCACGAGACACCGGTCATAGTCCACGGGCGGGCCGACTACGAGGACGAACGGATAGGCGAGCGCCACGAACACCAGGCCGATGTCCGCGTTGGAGTCTTCTGCGAACACCGGCTCGATGTGCGCCAGAAAGAACTCGAGGTGAAGATTTTCCTCGGCATGCAGCGACATGCGAGGCGGTGACAAGGGTTGGGGCATGACGATCCGTCCATCCATCGGTTAAGACCGGCATACCCACCCCTGGTACGATCATAAGCCATTAGGTAACCATATCCCGTGAATTTTAATCCCGTGGATTCTTATGCGTTGAGTGCAGACCATAGCCGCATGGTCAAAGCAAGCGATGGCGACAAGAAGGATGTGCCCGAACTGCTGCAGTTCGGCGAAGCGGTGAGGGAGCAGCGCAAGGCACGCGGCTATTCGCAGGAAGCCTTCGGCGACGCCTGCGGCATCGACCGCAGCTACATGGGCGGCATCGAGCGCGGGCAGCACAATCTGGCGCTGGTCAACATCATGAAGATCATCGCGGCGTTGGACATGCAGCCTTCCGAGTTCTTCAAGGCGCTGGACAAACCCGCCACCCGGGGCCGCAAGTCGTCGTCGAGCTGAGCGTTTGCCCGGGCGCGGCGCACTGTGTCATGGGGCGCTGGGCGCCGTGGTGGGCTTGCCGGATCAGGGCCTGCAAAACACCTCGGGTGTTAAACTGACGTGGCTGGACGTTCAATAGATCGTCGTTCTCCAGGTTTTACTTTCTTCCTCCGGCGGATTTGCGACCCGCCGCGTCGGTGTCTGATTCCTTTCGATGTTCTCTGGCGTTGTGCACCGCACGGCCTGTTGCCGCGCGGTCCCTTCCTCATGGAGACCTTCATGGAAAACAAACTCTACGTGGGCAACCTGCCCTACTCCGTCACCAACGCCACGCTGCAAAGCAACTTCGGCGAATTTGGTGACGTCACCTCCGCCAAGGTCATGATGGACCGCGACACCGGCCAGTCCAAGGGCTTCGGGTTCGTGGAAATGGCGTCGGCCGAAGCCGCTCAGGCCGCCATCAAGGGCCTGAACGGCATGTCGGTGGAGGGTCGCTCGATCGTCGTGAACCTGGCCCGTCCCCGCGAAGCGGGCCGTAGCGCTGGCGGCTACGGTGGGGATGGCTTCAAGGCGTCGGGACGCTCCGACGTCGGCTATGGCAATGGCGGCTACGGCGGCGGCCGTTACTGAGCCGGGCTGTCTCCCAAAAAAGAAACCGGCTCTGCCGGTTTTTTTTCGCCTGTGCCGCAGGTTGCCCGGGCGCATGGATAGCATCGGCACCCGTGCCCGTGTCCATTCACCCGCGCCGCGCCTCTGATGACCGAACCCCTCGAATCCCTCGTCACCACCGAAATGTCCTTCGGCAAGTACAAGGGCACGCTCATCGCCGATCTGCCGGGCAACTACCTCGGCTGGTTCGCGCGTGAAGGTTTTCCGCCCGGCAGGCTCGGGCGGCAGCTGGCGCTGATGTACGAGATCGACCACAACGATCTCAAGCACCTGCTGCAGCCGCTGCGCCAACGCAGGGGCGCGTGATGCCCCCGCGCGCCGCATGGCCGCGCGCACCGTATGCATATTCCAGGGGGGTATATCGCCTGCTTTATATTCATCGGGGTCATCCAACCATCGAAGGGGAAAGCATGTCGATCCAGTCCGTTCTGAAAACCACCGCGATCGCATTCGCCATCGTCGCCGGTGCACCGGCCTTCTCGCAGGGCAAGCCCATCGATACGGCGGCGTTCGACGCGCTGATCGCGCAGGGCCCGGTGGCCGACGCGGCCACCATCGCGTCGAGCACGTGGGCCACCAAGATCAAGCAGGCCGGCACGTTGCGCCTGGGTGCCACGCAGACGTCCAATCTGTTCTCGCTGCTGAATGAGAAGGACAGCAAGATCCGCGGCTTCGACGCGGGCCTGGCGCAACTGCTCACGCGCTACATCCTGGGTGATGGCGCCAAGTACCAGTTCACGCAGGTCACCTCGTCCACGCGCGAGCAGGTGCTGATCAACAACCAGGTGGACGTGGTGCTGGCCACCTACTCCATCACGCCCGCGCGCGCCGAGAAGATCTCGTTCGCCGGCCCGTACTACTCGTCGCAGGCTGGCGTGCTGGTCAAGTCGGGCAACACGGCCATCAAGTCGCACAACGATCTGGCGGGCAAGCGCACGGCCACGCAGGCCGGCTCCACCGGCCCGGCCATCCTGGCGCAGTTCGCGCCCAAGGCCACGGTGCAGGAATTCCAGACGCACCAGGAAGCGCTGGACGCGCTGCGCCAGGGCCGCGTGGAAGCCTATGTGACCGACTACACGCTGCTGCTCAATGTGCTGAGCCAGGGCACGGGCGATGCGCAACTGGCGGGCTCGCCGTTCGGGCCGCAAGACCCGTACGGCATCGGCCTGCCCAAGGGCTCGGACGGCGTGGCCTTCGTGAATGCGTTCCTGAAGAAGGTGCAGGCCGACGGCACCTGGGCCAAGCTGTGGACGGTGGCCATCGGCCAGCGCACCGGCAGCACCAACGTGCCCACGCCGCCGGCCATTCCCTGAGCCGCGCCTGACCTGAACGATGGGCGGCGTTTCGGCGCTCCTGGCTGAGTACGGGCCTGCCTTCTGGCAGGCCCTGCTGCTCACGTGGAAGCTCACGGCGCTGTCCTTCGTCTCGGGCTTCGCGCTGGGCGTGGTGGTGACGGTGCTGCGGCTGCTGCCGCTGCCGCCGCTGCGCTTCGTGCTGACGGTGTATGTGGAGATCTTCCGCAACATCCCGGCCGTGGCGTTGCTGATCTTCATCGTGTTCGCGCTGCCCGATCTGCAGGTGCTGATCGACTACGAGCCCGCCGTCATCCTCACGCTGGCGCTGGTGTGTTCGGCCTTCACGGCCGACTACCTTCGCGCAGGCATCAACACGGTGGGCGGCGGGCAGGCCGAGGCGGCCTTGAGCCTGGGCATGCGGCCGATCCGCGTGATCACGGCGGTGGTGCTGCCACAGGCGCTGCGCTCGGTGGTGCAGCCGATGACGTCGCTGCTGATCGCGCTGATGCTGTCCACCTCGCTGGCGTCGCAGGTGCCCTTTCCGGGGCGCGAACTGACGGCGCTGGTGGCCAAGATCGCCAACGATTCCGCCGCCGGCATGCCGGCTTTCGCGGTGGCGGCGGCGATGTACGTGGCGTCGGGCCTGGTCATCGCCTGGGTGGGCGCCATG
Organism: Burkholderiales bacterium; assembly: GCA_017307855.1. Lineage (GTDB taxonomy): Bacteria > Pseudomonadota > Gammaproteobacteria > Burkholderiales > Burkholderiaceae_C > JAGOCV01. Next base: position 28,874 of record JAFKGD010000012.1, read on the forward strand.
CTCGACAGGCGGCTGCGGATCCTGCGATGAGCCGCACCCTCGAAGACATCCTGTTCGGCGCGCCCAGCCCCCGGGCGCAGGCAATCACGCGCCGCACCAGCCTGGCCGTGGGCGCCCTGCTGCTATTGCTGGGCGCGGGCATCGTCTACGGCTTCCATGCGGCGGGCCAGCTGGAATGGCGGATGTGGAAGTACTTCGCCTGGCCCACCACCTGGGCCTTCCTGGGCAAGGGGCTGCTGGGCACGCTGGCGTCGGCGGCGGTGGCGGCCGTCATCGCGCTGGTGTTCGGGCTGGTGCTGATGCTGGGGCGCACGTCGCGCCTGCGGCTGCTGCGCTGGCCCGCCGTGGCGCTGATCGAATTCCTGCGCGGCGTGCCCACGCTGCTGCTCATCTACGTGTGTTTCCTGGTGCTGCCCTCGGCCGGCATCAAGCTCAGCACCTACTGGATGCTGACCCTGCCCGTGGGCCTGAGTTGCGCCGCCGTGGTGGCCGAGGTGTACCGCGCCGGCGTGCTGGCCGTGCCGCGCGGGCAGACCCACGCCGCGCGCAGCCTGGGGATGACCGAGGCGCAGGTGTTCTTGCGGATCGTATTCCCGCAGGCGCTGCGCTACATCGTGCCGGCGCTGGTGGCGCAACTGGTCATCGTGGTGAAGGACACCACCTTCGGCTACGTCGTCACCTACGGCGAGCTGATGCAGAACGCCAAGGTGCTGATCGCCAACTACAACGCGCTGGTGCCGGTGTACCTGGTGGTGGCGCTGATGTACTGCCTGGTCAACTACGCCATCTCCAGGGCGAGCCAGCGACTGGCGCGGCCGGCGTACTGAGCCGCAGGCTGGCGGCGGCGCCGGCCCTTCAATCGTCCGTGGGGTCTTGCGTGGCCCACATCACCAGCCACATCACGCCGATGATCGCCAGCATCGACACACCCGTCTGATTGCGCGACAGCACGCCGGCGTATTGCAGCCCCACCACAACGAACAGGCAGAACAGTCCGAGACTGACGAACCATGGGCGGGGCCGGCGGGGGGGTCGGGAAGGCATGTCGTCTCCTGCCGCAGGGCGCGGGTGAGGTGATGGTAGCAAGGCCCTGTTCTCGCCAGCGCGCCGGCCGCGCGCGGCCAAGTCGGCCGGCGGCTAGGACCTCCCCGTCGGCAGCGCCGCCTCGCGGATCGCCGCCGTGCAGGCCGTGGCCAGATCGGCGGCCGAGTACGGCTTGAGCACCACGCGGGCGCCGGGCGGCAGCACTTGGTCGGCCGCGGGATGCGCGCCGCTGGCGAACACGACCGCCAGGCCCGGACGCAGGGCCAGCGCTTCGCGGGCGAGGTCGGCGCCGTTCATGTCGGGCAGGCCCAGGTCGATGACCATTGCGTCGCATACCGCGCCGCCGCGCAGCAACTGCAGGGCCCCGCCTGCGGTGCCGGCCTCCAGGGCCGTGTGCCCCAGCGCGCGGAAGTATTCCGCCGTGGTGGTGCGAATCGACGCCTCGTCTTCGACGACGAGGATGGACTGGGGCGTGGGCGAACGTGTTGCGCCAGCGCCTTCACCGGTGGCCTGCGCGCGCTGGGCCGCGTTGTTGAGCACGTGGCGGATGCGCCGTGCCAGAGCTTCGCGCGTGTAGGGCTTGGACAGCAGCTCCACGCCCTCGTCCAGCCGCCCGCCGTGGACGATGGAGTTCTCGGTGTAGCCCGAGGTGAACAGCACGGCGATGCCCGGCAGGCGTTGCCGCGCCATGCGGGCCAGCTCGGGGCTGCGCAGCCGGCCGGGCATGACGACGTCGGTGAAGAGCACGTCCACCGCCGCGCCACTCTCGATGACGGTGAGCGCGCTGTCGGCGTTGCGCGCGCGCAGCACGCGGTAGCCCAGGTCGGTGAGCGTGGCGACGGTGGTCTCGCGCACGTCGTCGTCGTCTTCCACCACCAGCACGGTTTCGGTGCCGCCTTCCACCGGGCCGCCGGCCCAGGCGAGCGGCGCGGCGTCTTCGGCCAGCATCGATCGCGGCAGGTACAGCTTGACCGTGGTGCCCTCGCCCACTTCGCTGTACACCACCACGTGGCCGCCCGATTGCTTGACGAAGCCATACACCATCGACAGCCCCAACCCCGTGCCCTTGCCTTCGGGCTTGGTGCTGAAGAAGGGCTCGAAGGCGCGCTCCATCACCTCGGGCGGCATGCCCGAGCCGGTGTCGGTGACGGCGATCATCACGTACTGACCGGGCCGCACGTCATCGTGCTGCTTGCAGTAATCGGCGTCCAGGAAGGCGTTGCCGGCTTCGATGGTGAGCTTGCCCTGGCCCTCCATCGCATCGCGCGCGTTGATGGCCAGGTTGAGCACCGCGTTTTCCACCTGGCTCGGATCGACCGAGGTGTTCCACAGCCCGCCCGAGATCACCGTCTCCACCTCGATGCTCTCGCCCAGCGTGCGGCGCAGCATCTCTTCGAGCCCGCGGATGAAGCGGCCCACGTTGACCACCCTGGGCTCCAGCGGCTGGCGGCGGCCGAACGACAGCAGTTGCGACGCCAGCTTGGCGCCGCGCTCCACGCCGTTCAGGGCGCCTTCCACGCGGCGGCGCATGGCGGCGTCGTTTTCCGTCATGCGGGCCAGCAGTTGCAGGTTGGCACTGATCACCTGCAGCGAGTTGTTGAAGTCGTGGGCCACGCCGCCGGTGAGCGCGCCCAGCGCTTCCATCTTTTGCGCGCGCTGCAGGGCGCGCTCGGCGCGGCTGCGCTCCTCGCCTTCATGGCGCAGGCGCTCCAGCGCCTGTTCCAGCGCCGAGGTGCGATCTTTCACGTGCGTCTCCAGCGTGGCGTTCAGCTGGCGCAAGGCGTTCTCGGCGTTCTTCTGGTGCGTGACGTCGTAGCCGTCGACGAAGATGCCTGCCACCTGCCCCGCGACGAAGATCGGCTGGTAGATGAGGTGGACGAAGCGGTCCACCGGCTCGCTGCCCGGCGCGCGCTGGATGCGCACCGGCAACGCCTCGCCCACGAAGGGCTGGCCGGTGGAATACACCGTGTCGAGCAGTTCGAAATAGCCCTGCCCCGTGACGTCGGGCAGCGCCTGGCGCGCCGGCAGGCCGACCAGGTCGCGCGGGCCTACGAGGGTGAGGTAGGCATCGTTGGCGAACTCGAAGACGTGCTCGGGCCCCGACAGCAGCGCCATGAAGCTGGGCGCCTGCTTGAACATGGCGCGCAGACGGTCGCGCTCTTCCGTGCGCGCGGCCACTTCCTTGAGCGCCGTCCAGCGCGCGGCGATCTGGCCGGCGAACAGCTTGAGGTAGCTGCAGTAGTCGTCGTCGAACGGCCTGAACGGGTTGAGGCCCACCACCAGCACGCCCAGCGGCCGCTCGCGGTCGGCCTGCGACAGCGCGATCACGGCGGCCTGCCTGGCGGGTGCGCTCCATGCGCCGGTGGGCAGGCCCGCCGCTTCGATGTCCACCGCGAAGATGGTGTTGTCGGCGCGCAGCGTGTCGAGCCGCCACGCAGAGCGCGCATCCACGGCCACGCCGCCCAGGTTCTCGTGCAGCGGCGTCGCCCCGCCGGCATCGTCGAGCTGGTAGAGCGCGCTGAAGAGGATGTCGCGGTCGGCCCGGGCCGCTGCCTGGCCCACCGACTGGAAGAAATCCGGCAGTTCCTGCGTGCCCGTGATGGACGAGGCCAGCGCCTCCAGCGACTCGAGCCGGCGGCCGCTGATCACGCGCTCGGTTTCCTCGCTCACGGCGCAGAACACACCCTGCACCGTGCCGTCGTCGCCGGCGAGCGGGCTGTACGAGAACGTGTGGTAGGTCTCCTCGGGGTAGCCGTGGCGGTGCAGCACGAGCAGCAGCGCGCGGTCCCACGTGGCCTCGCCCTGCTCGTACACCTGGCGCAGGCGGGGTGCCACGTCGTCCCAGATCTCGGCCCACAACTCGCGCGTGGCCATGCCCAGCGATTTCGGATGCTTGGTGCCCAGCGTGGGGCGATACGCATCGTTGTAGAGGAAGGCGATGTCCGGCCCCCAGCCCAGCCACATCTCGAAGCGCGAGGTGAGCAGCAGCCGCACCGATACCTTGAGCGTGAGCGGCCAGTCGCGCGGATCGCCCAGGCTGGTCTGGCTCCAGTCGTGGCGGCGCATGAGCTGCGCCATTTCGCTGTCGCCCACAAAGATGCGGGCCAGGGCGTCGTCGGATGGGCTGTTGTCGTTGGGGTGCATGGTCAGGCCCGTGAAGGCAAGTCGCGTGATCGCTGCCCAGGGAGGGACTGCCGAGCGCACAAACTACTGGGAAGCCGTGCCACGGTATGTAGGACGGCACCGACATCACGTCACGCCCAATCGGCGTGTCCGGCGTTAATGCAGGTTAATGCGGGTGTGAAATGCCGTCGCCAGACTGACCGCATGTTGGAAGCGATCTATGAGGATGCCATTTGCGGCCACCGCAGTTTCGAATTGATGCTGTGGCTGGAGGACGATCGCTGGCACAGCGCCTGGCGCGCGGCCGGAGAGAAACACTGGCGCGGCGTCAGCGGTTCGCGCACCACCCGCGAAGCCGCGCGGGCAGCCGCCCAGGCCTGCTGCGTGCGCTATGGCCACCGCAACCGCCGTCGCACGCCCCAGCCAGAGCCGCCCTTGCTGGCCGCTGGCGCAACGAGCGGCAGCGACATGTGGAGCCAGACGTTCGAAGCCTTGCAGTCCACCCGGCTGCAACTGGCGCAGAGCACCGATGAAGACGAGCGCCGCCGGCTGGCAGCAGAGGTCGAGAAGCTGGGCGGTGCCGTCGACCGCCTGGCTGCCTCTTTGCTGGGCTCGCGCAATCGCAGTGGCCCGAGGCCACGAACCCGGCCTGTCCAGCCATCCTGAAACCGCCCGCCGTCGGGCACGCGATCGGCATCAGCGCGCCGAAGCGGTCGTGACGCCCCGTATGACGCCGCTGTCGTTCAGGCCCGCCCGGTGCGTATGCCGGACGACCGCATGAAGCCCTGCGCCACCTGCAGCACCGCCTGGCCGGAGAAGGTGATCCTGTTCACGACGGCGCCCGTGCCTGGCCCCAGATCGGCATCCACCCACCCGGCCAACTTCAGCAAACGCACAAGTTCGAGTTCGGGCTCGCTGGTCACCGTTCTGGGCAGCGGCTCCTCCGCCAACGCCTGCAGATAGTCGATGGTCCTGGCCATGATTGCATCTCCTTCGGAGTGCAAGCTGGGCGCGCGCTTCGGGTTTTCAAGAGCCGTGGCGCGCGGCTCAGTTCTGCGTCAGGTCGATCCGGCTGGCCACCGCCTCGAAGGCCTTGAGCTCCGAGGACATCTTGGCGGCGAACTGCGCCGGCGTGAGGGGCGAGGCGGCCACGTTGCCCTGGGCCACCAGCGATTCGCGGAAGGCCGGCGTCTGGATGATCTGGTTGATGTCGGCGTTGATCTTCGCCACCACGGCGGCCGGCGTGCCGGCCGGCGCCAGCACGCCGTGCCAGGTGCCGAGCACGAAGTCGGGCACGCCGGCTTCGGCGAAGGTGGGCACGTCTTTCAGTTGCGGGAAGCGCTGGCTGGCGCTGACGGCCAGCGCGCGCAGCTTGCCGCCCTGCCCCAGGTACGACATCACCGAGCCCGGCGAGGGGAACGACATGTCGACCACGCCGCCGGCCAGATCGGTCATGCCGGGCGCGGCGCCCTTGTAGGGCACGTGGATGGCTTCGGTGCCGGTGCGCAGCTTGAACATCTCGCCGGCCAGGTGCGGAATGCCGCCCACGCCCTGGCTGGCGTAGCTGAAGTCCTTCTTCCTGTCCTTCATGGCCGCCACGAGCTGGCCCACGTTCTGGTAGGGCGACGCGGCGTTGACCACGAGCACGTTGGGCACGTCCACCGTCAGGGCCACGGGCACGAACGATTTCTCGACGTCGTAGCGCAGGCCCTTGATGACGAACTTGTTGAGCGTGTGGCTGGTGGCGGTGACCAGCAGCGTGTAGCCGTCCGGTTTCGCGGCGGCCACGGCTGCTGCCGCGATGGTGCCGTTGGCGCCGGCGCGGTTGTCCACGATGACCGACTGGCCCCACTTCGCCGCGAGGGCCTGGCCGATGAGCCGCGCCGACTGGTCGATGGCACCGCCGGCCGCGTAGCCCACCACCAGCGTCACCGTGCGTTGCGGGAATTCCTGGGCCTGGGCGCCCGTGGCGGCCATGGCGCCGAATGTGCACAGCGCACCGCCCAGCAGCGCGCGCACGCGCAGCCTGTACTGCTTCTTCATCGATCGTCTCCGTGTGTGTGGGTGCCGCAGGATGCGACCCGGTGATGCTCGGGCCGGGGGGGCGCAGCGTCAACGGCGAAGGACGGGCGTTTCGATCAGCGAAACTCCCAGCGCCCTGCCTCGCCGCCCATGGTGGTCAGCGATGCGCGGCTGGCCGTACTGGCGCGCGCTCTGGCGCGCGCATCGCGGCAATCTCGTCGAGCAGCTCGCGCACCGGGCGGGCGCGCTGCTCCAGATCCCATTGCAGGTAAGCCCAAAAGCACACCAGGAACACGGTGGCCGCCAGCGCACTCACCCACACCGGAATGCGCCGGGGCAGATTGAAGCGCCCGCGCTGCACGCCGCGCCATTGCGGCGACAGCTCCTGCGGCACCGGCGGGCGGCGCTCGGCCACCAGGGTGTAGAGCCGGTGGCGGATGGCTTCGTGCTTGCGGCGGCCCTCGGGGTTGAGCCGGTACGGGCCTTCGAAACCGAGGCTGGTGATGTGGTGGAAGACTTCCAGCACGTCCAAATGCTCGTCGGGGTTGGCCGCCAGGCGGCCGATGAGCAGGAACACCTTCTCGCCGCCGTTGCCTTCCTGGTGGAAAAGGTGCAGCAGCGACTGCCCGGCCCACGGACCCAGCGCCGCGCCCTCACCGCCGCCCCATGCGTGCAGGCTGGCGGCCTCGTCCAGCGCGGTGCACAAGGCAAAGCGCACGGCCAGCATGTGGTCGCGCCGCAGGTTGGCGCGGTCGCACAGGCGGGTGTAGATCACCAGCTCGCGGCGCAGCAGCTCGCGCAGGTCGGCCACGACTTCGGATTCCAGTTCATCGGGCAGGCGACCACCGATGTTGGCGAGGGCCAGGAGCAACGGGCCGGCCGCGCGCAGGATGGGGTTGCGACCGTCGGCGATTTCACGCTCGATACGCGCCAGGCGTTCCGCCTCGGGCGGACCGGGCTTCAGCAGGGGGCGCACGGGCGGCGGCGCAGGCGATGGTTTCGCCGCTGGCGATGAGGTCTGCCGCCGCGTGTCAGCACGTTTGCCCCATCCTTTGACCGTCGCGCGCGCACCATCTCCTGCATGGCCTTTCCCCGCCGGATCCGTCGAGATGTCGGTGCTCATGTCGTAGTTCCTCCAGGAAATTGAATCGGGAAATCAAAAGTGCCTGGCATCAATCCGGCTCCGGCGGCGGCACGATCAGGGATTGCGGCAATGGGTGGTCCGGGTGCAATGCACCCACCGTCGAGACCACCACCCGCACCTCGTCGTTGGGGAAGAAGTGCACGTACACCATGCCCACCTGGCTGTACGGCAGGATCGCCGTGGTCTTCTCGATCCATTCCCGCCCATCGGGCTTCCATCTCACCTTCACCTTCATCCCCGGCGTCCACGTGTCGGGCACCGGGTAGCCCGCCGCCACCGTGCCTCCGCAGTTCAGGCCGTAACCCACCATGCGACGGCTGACCTGCCCGTAGATAGGCTCCTGCACCGCGTAGCTGTGGATGTAGCCCACGTTGCCGTGACCCGTGCAACCCATCGAGACGTAGGACACGGGTACGCGCTGGGCTTCCTGCTCATCGACCAACGCCTTGATCTTTTTCTGCCACGCAGCTTCTGATGGACTTTGCGGTGCCTGCGGCTGCGCGCACGAAATGCACAGCGCTCCAAGTCCTAACAACAAGAAGAATCGCATCAATTTCTCCTTCAAAAGGTTGCTCTGGGCAGGAGATACCCGCCGCCCTCGCGCCGCGTTCTGGTGACGAGCCTCACGATGTTCTCGATGCCATCGGCCATCGTGGAGGCATGCTGATCCGTCTGTTTGGGGAACACCGCGGCGCATCGTCTGGACTCCTCAGGAGAGAACACGGAGTCTTTCCGATATGCCTCTTTCTCGAAGTTCTCTTCCTGCAAGGTTGTGGCGTTCTTGCCTAGCCGTGACTCCCTCTCAAGACGGTTGTCGATGGACACTCGCAACGCCTCGTCGCTCATCTTTTCCTCCTCATACCTGTCATACACACTGCGCTGATACGGCTCCAGATCTCTCGCCCCCAGGCCACCGTTCTGTCGCCCCTTCCTCACGATCGCCAGCAGCTTCTCCGCCTTGTCTTCGTTGCTCAGGTAGCCGATCAGATAGAACCCCGCCAGCGAGTCGTGCACGTGGTGGCTCAGCAGCGCGAAGTGGCCCTGCCCGCGCACCCCCTCGCCTTCGAACTGCGCCAGCGCCCAGGCGATGTCGGCATCGTCCCGGTTCGATCCCTGCCGCGTGAGCCTTTGCGGCAGGTAGTTGCTGCCTGCCCGAAGCTCGTCCGTCACCCACACCGGGTAGGTGTCTCCGGTGCCGTCTCCGGCGAGGCGGTATTGCCTGCTGGCCACGGCGGTGCGCCGTGCCCGCAGCAGTTCCAGGTCGCCGGCCAGCAGCCGGTTGTAGCTGGCGATGTCTTCTTCGTCCTGCTCGTCCACGTCGAGTTGCTGAAGCAGCAGGGCCATCGTGCGGGGGTGCAGGTGGTGGCGCCGCCACGAAAGGTACAGCCTGCGGTGTTGGCGCACCAGCGCGGCGTGGTCCGTGCTTTCGCCGAAACGGGGGGCCGCATCGCCTTCGCGCAGTTGCCAGTCGGCGTCGGCCTGGCCCATGTAAGCGTTCCAGCGTTCGACCAATCTCGGGGAGAGGGCGAAGTCTTGGCGGAGGTCTTTGCCCATGTAGTGCCACTCCATCAACGGTACGTCTTCGCGCCGCGCCTGGCGCAGCATGAGGGCCAGGGGGATTTGCGAGAGCAGTTCGTCTTCGCTCACGCCTCGCCCCTGGCTGCCCAGCGTGTAGCCGCCGCCCACGTCGGAATGCACGCCGGGGAACACGATTTCCGTGACGTTCTGCCCGTTCACGCGGGTGAGGGGGAAGTTCAGCCGCTGTTCGTGGCCGGCCACCATGTGGACGGTGCGCCGCGCGATGGCGGGCAGCTCGCCCAGGATTTCCTTGGCCCAGCCGAAATGGCCGTCGATGAAGCGCAGCCCCACGACGGAGCGGCTCACCGAGTCCGACAGGCCCACCGAGGCCACGCAGTCGAACAGGCCCACAAAGCCGATCTGCAGCGGCAGGCCCGCCAGCGCCCCCTGGCTCAGCAGGTCGTTGAGCCAGTAGCAGAACGCGCGGGCCTGCGCCGCGCCGCGCGAGAAGCCGAAGACGTTCACGCGGATGACGGGGAAGTCCGGCCGGGGCCTGTCTCTGCGGGCGCGCACGAGGGCCTGGAAGAGTTCGTCGTTCAGGCGCTGCATCCACGCTTTGCGGCTCTCGCGCTCCACGCGGTTGTCCGCATGGATGTTGTCGATGCCTTCTTCCACACGGCGTACGTAGTCGCGAAGCTTGGCTGTGACTTGCGCGGGCTGCAGGAGCGGCTGGTCCGAGGTGAACGCCTTGTGCACGGCGTTCACCACTTCGAGCACCGCGAACAGGATGCGCGCCTGCGCGCCTTTGCCCATGGATTTGCCTTCCATGCTCTCGCGCCATTCCTCTCCCGCGTCGAAGCGGGTGCCGACGCCGGGCACGTAGATGCGGTAGTGGCCCTGCCTGCGCATGGAGTCGGTAGGCGCGTCCACGGCCAGGTGGGCGTTGAACAGGCGCGCGACGTTGCTGTGCGAGCGCTCGGGCTCGTCCCGCTCCCGGTTGTTGTTGGTGCCATCGAAGAACACGCCGATGTACAACGGCACGTCGCAGTTGGGCCGATGGTTGAAGTGTTGTAGCGAGATGCGGTGCCGCGCTTCGTCTGCGTCCAGGCTCGTGAGGCTTGAAACGTCGCCTTCGAGGAAGACTGGCGCGCTTTGGGTGGTCGGCGCGCTCACTGGTTGGACTCCGGTTTCATTTCATGCTCCTGGTGATTTGTTCCCGTATCTCGTGGATGGCGGTTGCGTCGTCCTGCATCCGCATGGCATCGAGAACCATTTGCCGCCGTATCCCCGCGTCCTGAATGCCGTGTCTGTCCAGCAACTCCAGCAGCCGCTGGATTCGCTCGTGAAGTTCGGTCGATCTGCCGGGGTACCAGGGCGATGCGTTGGCCACCCCGTTCATGCAGAGGATTTCGTCGGCCTCCGCGTGATGGACCAGTTGCACGAACGCCGCGTCCGACATCGGCCAGGGCGTGCTGCGGCGGTAGGAGATGGCAGAGTCCGTGGCCCGGCCGGACCACGTGCGCAGATGCCCATCGCGAGCGATCAGATGCCAGGCGGCAAAGCCGGCACGCAGGTGGTCCTGCGCCTCGGCGCCCAAGGCCAGCACGAGGTCGTGCAAGGCGATGGGATCGGCAATGCGCAAGGCCAGGCGCAAGCCGTCCGGTGTCTGGCCACAGGTGAAGCTGGCCAGATGCAGCGCCACATCGTCCACGCCCAGGGGGCTCTGGATGAAGCTGAGCATGGGCTGGCCATCGCAGCGCGCCAACAAGGGCGCGAGATCCTCGTGGTGGAGATTCCAGACGAAGATGCCGCATTCATCCGCCGATGCCAGCGGTGTGGCGTCGTAGACGGCGCGCACGTCCGAAGCCGGTACGCGGCTGCGCACCAGCAATTCGCGTCCCAGCGGCTCGTTCATTGCACCGTCGATCACTGCGTGAATCCGGTGGGGGGCTGCAGAAGCGTCGCGAGCATGGTCTGCCACGGCCGACTCGATCTGATCCTGCAAGTCGTCGACGTGCCAGTCCACCCCGACATAAGGGTGCGGCGCGGCATCACGATGATTTGATGTTTTCATGCGAGCGCCACCCTGGATCTTTGACGGGCCGCTGCGGCAAGGCACTCTTTGCAGACCCCTTGCGGAAACTGCATGGGCGCCACGGGCAGGCTGAGCGGGCCGGTGTGGTGGCTGACCTCGCGGTGCACCGTCCACCCGCCGTTCGTGCCGTGCACGATGCCCGAGCCTTGCCACTGGCTGTGGCTGCCGTTGCCGTTGACGAGGACCACCTCGGTGGCCTCCAGCTCGATACGCCGGGCCTTGAGCCGGATGGTGTCGTGCGCCCGGATGTCCACGCTGCCGGCCTGGGCCTGCACCTCCACGTCGCGCTCGGCCGCATGCACGCGCACGCCCTGGCTGCGCGCGAACATCCGGATGGCGTTGTCTGCGCTGACCAGGTGGCTGCCTCCTGCCGCGATGCTGGTGTGCCCGCCGCTGGCGATGGCATGGTGCTCGCCGCTGGCCTGCTGTGTGCTGCCGGCCGCACTGGTCTGGATGCCCGCTGCGCTGTCGATAAGCAGGTGCGGGGCGGTGAACTCGCCCAGCGCTTCGCCCGTGCCACGGATGTCCTCGCCCTGTCGCCGCAGGGCCCGGGCGACGGCCTCCTGGTCGCCTTCGTCCTGCACGTTGTGGGCCTGCGCGCCCTGGGCCAGTTGCTCGTGCCGCTCCAGCGCCTGCGCCAGCCGGTGCAGGGCTTCGGTCACCTCCTTCATGCCGCCGTGCGCGGCGTTGCGTGCTTCGGTGGTGAGCATCAGGCCCCGGGCCGCGCGGATGGCGCCGTGCCCGTCCGTTCTGAGCTCGGCCCCTTCCCCGCGCGCATCCTTGCGCCCTTCGCGGTCCTCGATGCGCACGATGGACCCCAGGCTCAGGCTGGAGTGCTGGTGGTCGCTCTTGAGCTGCACCTGGATCTCGCCCTTCGTGTCATCCATCGCGAGGTGGTTGCTGCGCCCGCCCGCGCTGTTGCCCCCGCCCTCGCCCAGCTCGCGGGTCCTGAACCCGGAGAGGGCGTGCTGGCCCGGCAGGTTCCAGCCGGGCAGGTTGGCGCCGTTGTAGACGCTGCCCAGCACGATGGGGCGGTCGGGGTCGCCCCCTTCGTAGCCGAGCATCACTTCCTGGCCCGCGCGGGGCAGCAAGAGCACGCCCTGCTGGTTGCCGGCCCAGGGCTGGACGACGCGCACCCAGATGCTGGCCTCGGGCGCCTGCGGATGGCGCCGCTGCGCGGGGTGCCAGACCTTGATGCGGCCCAGGTGATCGGTGTGCACCTGGCCGGCCTGGGGCCCGACGACCAGGGCGGTCTCGGGGCCGCTCATGCAGGGCTTGGCGCGGGTGAGCGCGGGGCGCAGGGCGGTGCGCGTGGGCTGGGTGGTGAAGCGGGTGTGGATGCGCCAGTGGCCGGATGCACCGGAGGCGTTCGATCCACCGGCTCCATCGGGTGCACCCGGCGCCTGGCTGTCCTGGCCGGGGGCTTGCACGCTCAGATGGGCCCACAGGATGATGTGCTCGGCGTTGCAGGTTTCGTCGCCATGGCCCTGCAGGTGGAAGCTACACCCGGGCACCACGCCACGGATGTGGCCTTCGCCTTCGGCGCGCTCGGCCGTCTGCACGAGTTCTTCCAGCCGGATGCGGGCCAGCCAGCGGCCGGTGTCCTCGTCACGCGCGTGGGCCTGGGTGTCGCGGCCGGCATCGGGCTGGCTCCACAGGGCGCCTGCGCTGCCGCCTGCGCCCGACAGGCGCCACTGGTAGACCTCGCGCCTCGGGTGGCTGGCCTCGCGTTGGCCGTTGTCGATCAACGCGCCCTGGCGCGTCACCAGGGGCTGGCGGGGGCGGGTGTAGTTGTGGTCGCGCCCTTCCCAGGCGGTGCTCACCAGGCCGTGGGCGGGCACGAAGGCGTGGATGTATTCGCGGTCGATGCGGTGGCCGGGCGGGTGCAGGGGGATGTGCGCGTAGGGGCCCTCTTCATCGCCGAAGGGGCGGAAGGCGGCGTTGTGGTCCGAGAGGATGAGCCGGTGGGTGCCGCCCGCGTGCTCGAAGTGGTGGTTGATGCCGGACTGCTCCATGAGGCGGCAGCAGAAGTCCCAGTCGCTCTCGCCGCACTGGGTGACGAGATCCAGCACGGGGTAGGTCTCGATCAGGCGCTTGTCCACGGGCCAGGGGTAGTGGCCCAGGACGGCGTCGAGCACTTCAACCACCGTGCAGTCCTGGAAGGAGTGGTGGTGGCAGCCCAGGGTGGCTTCCCACAGGCCGGGGCGCAGGCTGAGCTCGAGCGTGAGGTGGCGCGTGTCGCTGCCCAAGCGGCGCACGGCGGCGATGGCGCCGCTGATCTCGCGCACGCCGGCGCCACGGCCGGCGCGGCCCGATGCGCGCAGGGCGCCGGCCTCGAAGGTGCCGGCGCCTTCGAGTTCGAGGTGCACGGTCAGCGGCTGGCCGACGAGGGCAGGCAGATCGATCTGCCACGGGGCGCGGCCCGGCTCGCGCTCGGGGGTCTGCACCACCACGCGGTATTCGAAGAGGCTGTTGATGGCCTCTTCGCCTTCGAGTGACACGACTTGGAAAGGGGGGATGTCCTCGCGGTCGAGAATGGCGCCGCTCAGTGACAGGGCGCGCGCCGCGCCCTTCCATGGCTCTTGCATGTGTGGTCTGCTCCCTGTGTGTGAAAACGGGGCGCAGGCTGCATCACACGTGCAGCGTTGTCACGCAATGTCAGAACTTTGTGAACTGAGCGTTTCGTGCTGGGCCGGGCGAAACCGTCTCAAGGCTCGACGGCCGGAATGCTCGGCTCGCCGTCGTTGATCTGGTACTTGCGCATCTTCTCCCACAGCACCTTGCGGCTGATGCCCAGGGCCTGCGCGGTTTCCTGGCGGTGCCAGTCGTTGGCTTCCAGCGCGCGGATGATGCGGTTGCGCTCGTCGCCGTCCCAGCGGCCCCGGGGCTCGGCCGGCCGGTCGCTGCCGCGCGCGCGTGCCGCGCCGGGCTCCAGCACGCCCTGCGCCTGGCCCAGCGCGCGCGTGATGAGCGCCTGGTTCCAGCCGCCCACCTGCCGCACGATGACGCCCACGCGCTCGGCCAGGTTGCGCAACTGGCGCACGTTGCCTGCGAAGTACATGTTGGCCACGGCGTCCACCAGCCAGAAGGGCACCTCGTCAGCGGCGCGCGGCGAGCCTTCCAGCACGCCGGCGAGGATGGCCTTGAAGATGGCGATCTTGTCGGCCTCGCCACGCTCTTCCAGGCTGGGCACGTGCAGCTCGATGACGGCGAGACGGTAGAACAGGTCGGCGCGGAAGCTTCCCTGCTGGACCATGTCGCGCAGATCGCGGTTGGTGGCGGCGACGAGGCGGAAGTCCAGCCGCACCGGGTTGGTGGAGCCGATGCGCGTGACCGCGTTGTCTTCCAGCACGCGCAGCAGCTTGACCTGCTGGAAGGCTGGCAGATCGCCGATCTCGTCGAGGAACAGCGTGCCGCCCGTGGCCTGCTCGAAGTAGCCCTTGTGCGCCTGGATGGCGCCGGTGAACGAGCCCTTGGCATGGCCGAAGAAGAGCGATTCGAACAGCCCGTCGGGGATGGCGCCGCAGTTGACCGCGACGAAGGGGCCCTGGCCGAACCGCTCGTGCCCCTGGTGAAGAAGGCGGGCCACGCGCTCCTTGCCGGCGCCGGTCTCGCCGCGCACCAGCACGTTGTGGTCGCAGTTGGCGAAGGTGCGCGTCTCGTCGATCAGCTCGCGCATGCATTCAGCATGCGCCACCAGCGCTTCGGCGCGCTCGGGGGTGTTGCCGTGCGCGGCCAGCTGGCGCGCCAGCTTGACGACCAGGGAGCGCAACTCGGCGCCGGTGAAATCGAACGGCAGCACGTGGCGGTATGCCGCAGGGATGCCCGGGGCGGCGCGGCCGCGCACATCGTTGCTCACCCAAATCACGGGCACACCGTGCAACGTCTCGGTGGACGCCGCGATGGCGCCTGCCTCGATAGCCGTCACGCTGATGACGGCCACCGCGTGCCGCGCTCCGGGCTGCGCCAGCGGCATGTCGAGCGCGGCGTCGTCGGCACGCAGCACCTCGGCGCCCAGCGCGCTCATGCACTGGTGCACGCGGTCGTAGATGTCGGCCTTGCCTTCCCAGACATGGATGTCGAAGGCTTCGAGGGTGTCGGGGGGTCTCATGGCCATCCTCAGTACACCAGTTTGGGGTGGCCGCAACTGGCCGACAGCAGCGAGACGTCGGTCTGGCCCAGGCCGAGGCCCAGCGCGTTCAGCAGGTTGCGGAAAACGCTGGAGAGCGAATCGAGCGCCGGCGAGAGGATGGCGATGGCCATCGACAGCGTGCCGCTGAGCAGGTTGTTGCCCGATGCCAGCGTGGTGTCGCGCACATAGTTCGTTCGGCAGTTGCGGATGGCCGTCTGGGTGATGCCCAGCAGGCACACCGTGTCGGCCACCGGATCGAGCAGCAGGGTGTTGAGCGTCATGCCCACGCCCTGCAACACGCCGCCGAGCAGCCCGCCCAGGCCGCCCTGGACCACCTGTGCGTTCAGGTTGTCGAGCGACTGCTGCGACCAGCGCAGCTGGTTGCCCACGTCGGTGATGCTGCGGCCCGCGCCGGTGGTGCCCACCAGCGCCTGCGCCATCGACAGGCGCTCGGCGGCGCTGGCACTGACGCCGGTGCCGGCAACGTCGCCCAGCAGGCCGATGGCGACCGCGTTGGTGAGGTTGGTGGCGGTCTGCGCCAGATCGAGCCCGGTGGCATTCACCGTGGTGGTGGACGGATCGGGCACCTGCCGGGGCACCGTGGGCTCCAGCAGCGGGCCGGCGGTCACGGGTGCAGTGGAGGCCAGCACCGGCAAGCCCACGCGCGCAGTGAGGGGCAGGATGCCCAGCACGCTGAGCACGCGGTGGCGACGCACGCCATCCGCGCTGTCGGGCACCACGCCGGCGCCGCTGGTGGTGCAGCTGTTGGCGGCCGAGAAGAAGTGCGTGGCGTCGGCATCGGACGCGCTGGTCATGTCGTGGAAGCGGCCCATGCAGACGTTGGCGATGCCCGAGGTGACGCTGAAGCTCGCGGTGGGCTCGGCGCCGCTGCAATCGAGGTCGGACAGTTCGCCGCGCGAGGACGCCACTTCGACGATCACCGGCAGATCCAGCGCGGTGCCGGTCAGCCCCAGCACCGCGCCCACCAGCGGCACGCCGTTGGAATTGACGCGCAGATAAAGGCGCACCTGCGCGCTGCGCGCCGACGTGCCGACGCCGCCGATGCCGATGGCCGGCGGCTCGACGACGCTGGCGCGCGCGGTCACGCCCAGCAGCGGCACGCCCAGGCTGGGCAGGTCGATGAAGTTGGCGCCGTTGGCTGCCACCAGCGACGCGCTCACCAGGTCCAGCACGTCCACCTCGGCCTCCAGCGCGGCGCGGCCGGCCGTGTCCACCCCCAGCAGCACGCCGCGCACGGCATCGTTGCCGAACAGGTTGACGTGCGCGTTGAGCGCCGACAGGTTGAGATGCGACGACAGGTGCGACAGCAGGCCCAGTTGGGCCACCACCGCATCGCCGCCCTGCTGTTGCAGCGCCGTGGCCGTGGCACCCAGCAACTGGCCGAGCGTGAGGCCGGCGATGGCGGCTGTGCCGTTGAGGGTCCCCACGTCCACCTCGCCCGACACGGGCACGCCCAGCGCGGCCAGCAGGCCCGAAGGCTTGACGCCGACATTGGCCAGTCCCCGGTAGCTCAGGATGTCGGCCTGCGACAGACCCACGCCCACGGTGGACAGCAGCGCGGGCAGCAGGCCGCCCGTCTCCAGCCGCAGCAGGCGGCTGCCGACGGTGAAGGCGGCCACGGGCAGGTCCATCGCGGCGGTGGCCTGCGCGACCACGGTGCGGTTGCCGGTGAACACCGGCATGATCGTCATGGACGTCGTGCTCACCGTCACCTCGACGGCGTTGAGGTCGCCTCCGCCGGCCACGAAGTGGTTGGGTGCGGCGTTGGCCGGGTTCCAGTGGCCACACACCACAGTGGCGGCAGCGCCGGGCGCATTGGCTGCCACGCTGGCGTTGGCGGCCGCCGTGGCACCGCCGCAGTTGCTTTGAGTGAGTTCATCCACGGCGGCCAGCGCCGCCAGGTCGGCCGACTTCTGCATCTCGCGCTTGACGTAGTACATGAAGCCCAGCTCCAGCCCCACGATGAGGATCACGCCCAGGCTCATGAAGATGGCGGCATAGATCAGCACCGAGCCGCGCTGCGCGCGCGGCCCCGTGGCGGCGCGGGCTTCACATCGCAACGACCGCCCTCCCCGTCACGTTCTGCGGCATCCAGCCGGCGGCACCCAGCAGGGGCAGCAGAGGCAGCGGCTGGTGTTGCGCGAACGGAAAACGCACGACGACCTGCGCGCTGGTGATCGCAGCGCCAGCGCCGGGCGCCTGCGTCGTCACCTCGATGCTCACGTTGGCCTGAAGCCAGCCCAGGCGTGCGTCGATCGTCTGCCCCCCGAGGGGCGGCAGCTCCGAGGTCGAGAGCGAACGCACCACCGTGTCGCGGACCTGGGTGGCGTTCACCGCCAGCGGGTTGGCCTGGGCCAGCGCGGCGCGGGCGCCGTCCCCGGCTGCACGCGACACCGCCTGCTGCGCATAGAGCAGCGAGCCCAGCATCACCATGCCGTACACCATGGTCAGCAGCAACAGCAGCACCAGCGCGAATTCGATGGCGGCAACGCCGCGCTGGTGGCGCGGGGCGGCGGGGCGGAGGCGATGCGGCGCGGCCATCACGACCCCAGTGCCCGGCCGTCGAGCATCACGCTGGCCTGGCCCACCACGGTGGAGGGCATCAGCAGGCCGAAGCCGGGCAGCGCGGGCGCGATGGGCGCGCCTGCATAGTCATAGGTCACCGTGACCTCCATGCGGCAGGCCTGCGACATCTGCCAGCCGCAGGTGACAGGCAACGCGCCGTCGGTGCAGACATTGGCATCCTGGCGGCATACGCGCGCCTGGACCTGGGGCGGCGCCGGCAGCCAGCCCAGCAGGTTGCGCGCCACCGTCTGCGATGCGGTGATGCGCGCGGGCAACTGGCTGCCCGTGCTCACCACCTGATAACGCAGACCGGCGCGTGCGCCTTCCTCAGCCGCGTATTGCAGGTACAGCCGCACGCTGACCACGAGGCCGTAGCTCAGCAGCGCGTACACCAGGCCGAACAGCACGGGGAAGATGATGGCGAACTCGACCGCATAGCTGCCGCGCTGGCGGCGTCGTGGGGTGGTGGTGTCCGGCCGCATGGCGATGCCTGTGCTGTGGATGTGTGGGGGTCAGCGGGTCCGCGGCGCGTCGGACGCGCCGGCACCCGCGCCGCGCGACAGGCGCTCGCGTTCGCTCGCCGACTCGGGGATGGGATGCCGGAAGCTGTCGAGGTAGCGCTGGTAGCTGGTCTCGGCGACCGGCCCGTCGATGGGCCGCGGCGTGGCCGATGCCCGCCGGCCGTCCCGTTGCAGCGCCAGCAGGCCGCGCGTGGTGTCGCCCACCGCCGTGGGCGCGGCCTGCGCGGGCGCCTGCGATGCCTGCGCATGCGCCGCGCCGGCCAGCACGATGGCGGCCAGCATCAACAGGGCGGCAGGGATGGCCAGCATGCGCATGCGGTGCTCGGCCCGGCGTGCCGCCGCGCGGGCGGTGGCACCGGCGGTGGACCGGATGACGGTGCGCTGGATGGGGACGGGGTGGGTCATGGGCGATGTCCTCGGATGGAATTCAGCGGCGGGTGCCAGCGGCGGGTTCGTCGAGCGATGTCCAGGCCAGGCTGCTGCGCAGTTGCAGCGCGGGCGCCTGGCCCGGGGTGGCGATGGAGGCCGGCGCCGCCGTGGGTGCCACGCCCGCCGGCGCGGGGGCGAGTTCCTCTGCCTGCCGCGCAATCGACTGGCGCGCGGCGGCCGACAGCTGGCGCTGGTTCATCAGCGCCTGTGCGGCCTCGCGTTCGCCCGCGACCATGAGGTAGAGCGCGAGGTTGCCCTGCACGCGGGCGTTGTCGGGCTGCATCTGCGCGGCCTGCATCAGCGGCAGGCGGGCCTCGGCGGTGCGGCCCGCGCGCAGCAGGGCATAGCCCAGGTCGCCGAGCAACAGCGCGTCGGTGGGACTGAGGGCGCGTGCGCGTTCGAACGCGCGGATGGCTTCGTCGGCCTGACCTTCGCTGGCGGCCAGCAGGCCCATGCCGTGCTGCGCCATGCCTTCGAGCGGCGTGCCCGCCAGGCGCGCATAGAGCGCACGGGCCTCGGCGGCCTGGCCGGTCTGGCGCAGTGCGTCGGCGCGCAGCAGGCGCGTCTCGGGCGTCGTGCCCCAGCGTTTTTCCAGTGCGTCCAGATGCGCCAGCGAGGCGAACCACAGGCCGTTGCCCTGCATGCGCCGCACGAGCGCGACATACGTGGGTTGCGTGTCGAGTTGCGCTGCGGCCTCGCCGGTGTCGGCCGCGTCGGCCATTCGCTCGCGCGCCTGGGCCTGCGCCGCCTCGGACACGCCGTAGCCCTGGCGCGGCGCCGACGAGCAGCCCGCCAGCAGGCCCAGCAGGGCGAACGCCAGCCCGGTGGCGCCACGCGTACCGGCAACGAAGATCGAGTGAGTCATGGCGGGTCACTCCTTCACTTGGCCACGCCCGAGAGCGCGCGGATGACCGCCAGGAAGCCCGGCCCGGCGGTGATGATGATGAGTGAGGGCAGCAGCGTGGTCACCATCACCACGGTCATCTTGACGGCGATCTTGCCGACCGCGCCCTTCATCTCCGACTTGCGCTGCTCGCGCAGCCGTTCGGCGAACTGGCGCAGCGGCTGCTGGATGGCGCCGCCATGCCTGTCCACCTGCACCAGCAGCGCGACCAGGTCGGCCAGCGCCTGGCCGTCGTGCAGCTGGGTGAGGCGCTGCAGCGAATGCTCGCGCGTGCGGCCCTGGAAGTAGGTGCGGTTGGCGGCCTCCACTTCGCCGCCCAGGATGGGCAGCACATGGCGGAAGTCGCGCGCCAGCGTCTGCAGGCTCTGGTCCAGGCTCAGGCCCACGCTCTGCAGCAAGCCCAGCATGTCGACGAAGATGGGCAGCTCGTGCGCCACGCGTTCGCGCCGGCGCGCGGCATAGGCCTGCAGCGCCCACTTGGGGCCCATGAATCCCGCCACGAAGAGGCAGGCCACCACGAAATACACCGTGCGGCCCGAGCCGCCGGAGACCATCGCCCAGCCGGCCAGGGGCAGTGCCACCGCCAGCCCCGCGCGAGCCATCAGGAATCGCAGTTGCGTGCGCTGCGGCGCGAAGCCGCACTGCGCGATCAGCGCGCGGTCTTCGTCGGCCACCAGCGCCTGGCCCAGCCGGCCCGAGAGCCAGCGGCTGGGCAGGGCCGGCGCTTCGCCCGCGCCGGCCGGCAACAGTTGCGACGGATGGAACGCCGGATCGCCCGCACTGCCGTCGGCATGGGCGATCATGCGGTCGAGGTAGCGCACGCCGCGCTCGCGCCCCAGCTGGCCGCGCAGCATCAGCACGGCCCAGCCTCCCACGCCCACGGCCATCAGGCCCAGCGCAATGATGATGAGTTCCCGCGGCTCCATGCCCTTGCTCCTCAGGCCAGCCGCGCCAGGCGGTACAGCAGGAAGGCCCCCAGCGCCTGCAGTGCCACCGCGCCCAGGATCATCTTCTGGCCGGTGGGCTCGATCCACATGCGGGTGAAGTAGCTGGAGTTGACGATGACGATGGCACCCCCCACCACCAGCGGCAGCAGGCCCAGCACCCAGGCCGAGAGCCGCGTCTCGGCCGACATGGCGTTGAGTTCTTCCTGCGCCTGCTCCAGGTCGCGCATGTAGGCCGACACGCGCTCGAGCAACAGGTCGGCACGCCCGCCATGCCGCACCGACAGGCCCAGGATGGCGGCCGTGAGATGGAGTTCTTCCAGGTGCGTGCGCGCGGCGATCTGCGCCACGGCCTGGTCGATCTCCACACCGGCCCGCGAAAGACCCACGGCATCTTCCAGATGCCCGCGCAGCGGCGCACGCGCGCCATTCACCGCCATCTGGAAGGCGGCATGGGTGGAATTGCCGATGGAGATCAGACGCACCATCACATCCAGGAAGCCGGGCAGCTGCTGCACGATGCGGCGGCGCGCCGCCTGGATGCGCAGCCAGCTCCAGAACGCCGCCAGCGCCAGGGCCACCACCAGCAGGCCCAGGGCGCTGCCGGCGCCGACACGCAAGCCTGTGAGCACGATGGCGAAGCAAAGCGCCAGGGCGAAGCAGGCCGCCAGACGCGGTGACACGGTGCCCAGCAGCCAGTCGGGCATGCGCACGGCCTGGCGCGCCGGACGCGCAGCGGCTGCGGCGGCCGCCTCGACTTCGGCCGCCATCACGCCGAAGCCATCCGTGGCCGACAGCTGATCCGTCGGCGGAGATTGCAGCTGGCGATCGAGCCGGCGCGTGGCCGCGGCACGGTGCGTGCGGCCCGTGGCCCAGGCCCACAGCCACAGGCCCGCAGCCACCAGCAGCAGGCCGACGCCGGCCACCACGAACGTCCCGGCGTCAGCCATGGCGGGCTCCCGGTGCCGCGCGACCGGGCGTGCTGTTGCGCAGGCGCGCGATCTTGGACGAATGTGGCGCGATGCCCAGCGAGATCCACCGGTCCCGTTCCTCGCCGCCGGGAAGGGACTGCGGCTCGTAGCGGAACAGCTCCTGCATCGCGACCACGTTGTCGGTCACGCCCGTCACCTCGGTAAGCGAGAGGATGCGACGCGCGCCGCTGGAGAGGCGGCCGATCTGCACGATGAAGTCCACCGCGTTGGCGATCTGGCGGCGCAGGCTGACCTCGCTGCCCTGGTAGCCGGCGAAGCCGGCCAGCATCTCCAGGCGGTACAGGCATTCGCGCGGCGAGCTGGCATGGATGGTGCCCATCGAGCCATCGTGGCCCGTGTTCATGGCCTGCATCATCTCGAGCACTTCGGCGCCGCGCACCTCGCCCACGATGATGCGGTCGGGCCGCATGCGCAGGCTGTTGCGAAGCAGGTCGCGGATCATCACGTTGCCCGCGCCGTCGAAACCGCCGGGGCGGCTTTCCATGCGCACGACGTGCGGGTGGTTGAGCGCGAGCTCGGCCGTGTCCTCGATGGTGACCACGCGCTCGGTGCCGGGAATGTGGCAGGCCAGCGCATTGAGCAGCGAGGTCTTGCCGGAGCTGGTGCCGCCGCTGACCAGGATGTTGCAGCGCGCCTTCACGGCCAGCTCCAGCATCTGCGCGATGGCCGCGTCCATGGTGCCCAGGTGGACCAGGTCGTCGGGCTGCAGCGGATCGCGGCGGAACTTGCGGATCGACACCGCCGGGCCATCGATGACCAGCGGCTCGATCACCACGTTGATGCGGCCACCATCGGCCAGACGCGCATCCACCATCGGGTTGGATTCGTCGAGCCGGCGCCCGATGGGCGCCAGGATGCGGCGCACGATGCGCATCAGGTGCTCGTTGTCGTTGAAGTGCACGGTCTCGCGCTGCAGCACGCCGCGGCGCGACACGTAGACCTGCGAGCTGCCGTTGATCAGGATGTCTTCGACGGCCGGGTCGTGCAGCAGGTCTTCCAGCGGGCCGAAGCCGGCCAGTTCCTTGGTGAGCGCCTCCACGATGAGCTGCGCCTCGCGGCTGTTGATCGGGATGCGCTGCAGGCGCACGAAGCCTTCGAGTTCGAGTTCGACGAACTGGCGGATCGAATTGCGCGACCAGCGGCCGAATTCGGCACCCAGCTCCTCGATGCGACCCAGCAGATGCTCGTGCGCGTAGGACTTGATGTCCTTGAACTCCTGCGAGTGCAGGAAGGCGTGGTTGTCATCGGCGAATTCGACGTCCAGCGACATGGGGCCGTCCCTCCCTTCAACCCTTGAACTTGCCCATGAGGGCCGACATGAACTCGCCCCAGTTGCGGCGGTCTTCACGTTCGGCCTCGGTCTCCCCCGCGCGCAGCACCAGGCCACGCGCGATGGCGCCCACGGCCTGCACGTACGGATCGCTGCGCGCGCTGTGCGCGATCAGTTCGCCGCGCGCGCCCGCGCCCAGCAGCGCGGTGGCGCGCGCCGGCAGCACGTGCACCAGCGGCAGGCCCAGACGTTCGGCGATGTCGCGCGGCGTGAGGTTCACCGCCGCGTCGTAGCGGTTGACGATCAGGCCCAGTGACTGCATGTCGACGCCGCGCTCGCGCAAATCGCGCAGCAGTTGCGCGGTGGAGACGATGCCGCCCACGCTCTGGTCGCACACCACCCAGGCACGGTCGGCATCGCGCGTGGCCTGGGCCACGAATTCGATGGAGGAGAAGCCGCCCAGGTCGGCCACCTGGAATTCGAAGAAGTCCGCCAGCCGCCGGATGAGCGCGGCCGACTCGGCGTGCGAGATTTCGCGGATCTGCGCCAGGCTGGCCGGCAGGGGCAGGAGCGCGACGCCGCTGGCGTGGTGGGCCAGCGCGGTCTGGATCAGCGTCTGGTCGAGCCGGCGCAGGTTGTGGGCGCCTTCGACGAAGCTGAATTCGCTGGCGATGTCCAGGTACAGCAGGCCGTCGCGCGGCGGCAGGCCCAGGTCGAGCAGCGCCACGCCCTGGCGCGGCGCCGCCGCCGGGCGCGACGGCGGGCTGGCGGGGCGCATGGCTGCCATGCGCATGTCCTGCAGCATCACGGCCAGGTTGCAGGCCAGCGTGGTCACGCCCAGGCCGGCGCGCGCGCCCAGCAGCGCGATGGTGCGGCCCCGGTTGCGGCGATGGGCGCCGTCATGGCGCTCGAACAGCGCGTGCAGGGTTTCCAGAGCAGTCTCGACCGGGCCGTCGACGTCGACGAAGTCATGCACGCCGGCACGCAGGGCCTGCAGCGCCGTGGGCACGTGGCTGGCCACGCCGGTGCCCAGCAGCAGGATCTCGGGCCAGTCGCGGCGCAGGCGGTGGGCCAGTTCGCTGGCCTTCTCGGCATATTCGCCGGAGAAGTCCAGGAAGATGGCCTGCGGCTGCAGCTTGGTGATGCGCTCCTCGATCGGCGCCACCTTGTATGACACCGGCACGATGGCGGCGTAGTGGCTCATGGCTTCGGTGAGCCAGCTGATGCGCGCGCCGTGCTCGCAGACGTAGAGGTACGTCGCGCCGCCCGCGTCGGTGTCGATCTGCATGCGGGGTGCTTCCATGGTCATGCGGTGCCGCCGGTGCGCCGGGTCAGCGCGAATAGCCGGGCACGTCGTCCGCGCCCGGACCGCCCAGCAGGAACGAGCGCCAGAAACCGTCGCCCGGCGGGCCGCCGGCAGGCACGGCCGATGTGGCGGCGGCGCCGCGCGCCAGCGGCTTGACCAGGTGTGGCGTGACCACGATGACGAGCTCGCGGTCCTGGCTGCGGTAGTTCTGGTTGCGGAAGAAGGCGCCCAGCACGGGCAGGTCGCCCAGGCCCGGCACCTTGTCGATGTTGTTGAAGGTGGTGCGGCTGACCAGGCCGCCGATGACGAAGCTCTCGCCGTCGCCCAGCTCCACCGTGGTGTCGGCCCGGCGCGTGGTGATGGCGGGCACGGCCACGGTGTTGAGGGTGACGGCGTTGGTGTAGTCCAGGTCGCTCGCCTCGGGCGCCACCTTGAGCACGATGCGGTCGTTGGACAGCACGGTGGGATACACGGTGAGGCCGATGCCGAACGGCTTGTACTGGATGCTGGTGGTGCCCAGGCCCTGCGATACCGGCACCGGGATCTCGCCGCCAGCCAGGAAGTTGGCGCTCTGCCCCGACAGCGCCACCAGCGTGGGCTCGGCCAGCACGCGCGCGGCGCCGCTTTCCTCCAGCAGGCCCAGCGACAGGCCGATGTTGGCGCGGCCGAAGTTCATCAGCAGGTTGAACGCCTGCGAGACCGGCGAGGTGGCCTCCACCGCGAGCGCGCCGCCCGCGCCGAAGGTGGAGCTGGTCAGCGATGACGGCGTGAACACGCCGAAGCTGAAGCCCCGGCTGTTGGGGCTGGTGCTGAACAGGTTGAGGCCGGCGCGCTTGAGCACGGTGCGGTTGAACTCCACCACCTTCACGTCCACCTGCACGGTGCTGCCGCGCACGTCGAGCGTGCTGCGGTCCAGCACGATGTCGTCCTTGGCGCGGCCCGCGCGCGCGTCCTGGCCCTGCTGCAGCAGCTGGTTGGTGCTGGCGGCGTTGAGTTCGATCACACCCACCGGGCGACGCACGTCCAGCGCATAGGCCCGCGCGGTGGCCGCACCACGCGGCCACACCATCAGCGTGGTGCTGCCGGGCGCCTGCGGTGTCACCAACACGCGGGTGCGCGTGCCCTTGGCATCGCGGCTGACCACGATGGCGGCGATCTTGTCGTCGGCGACGGCCACGCGTTCGATGCCTTCGTCCCACACCAGTTCATGCTGCGTGCCGATCTGCAGCGAGAGGGTTTCCGCGGCGGCGGCCTGCACGGGCGGCGCGCCCAGGCCGGCACCCAGCAGCAGGCACAGGGCCAGGGCCGCAGCAGCCGTGCGCATGCGGGGATGGAAGGAGGGGGTGATGACGGGCATGCGTGGACTCGGCGCTTACGGCTGCACGTTCTCGACGCGGGTGCCACGGATCACTTCGATCGTGGCGCCAGCGGGCCGCGCCGCGGCGGCCGCCGAAGGCGACGGGCTTCGCGCCACCAGCGGGGGCGGCACGTGCGAGGAAGACTGGGGGCGGGCCGAGGGCGCGGCGCCGGTATGAACCAGCGCGTCGAGCGAGACGCCGGCCAGCGCGCGGTCCACGCCGGCCAGCGGCGCAGCCCCACGGGATGCGCCACGCGCCTGCGCCGCGGTGGCCAGCAGCGGGGGCGGCTCGGGCAGCAGGCCGTCCGTTCCGGTGGCCGTGTCGGAGGGATTGCGCAGCACCAGCGACAGCCGGCCGTGCGCTTCGGCCAGGTTGAGCGCATTGACCTCGTCGACCGCCACCGCCAGCACGGCGGTGCGGCCTGGCTCGGCGCGCGCCTGCGCGGCGGCCTGGGCCGAGGCCGGCGTGGTGGCCGCGCCGTCGATGGAGCCGGCGCCATAGGCCAGCACGCGGCGGCGCGACAGCAGCAGGCGCGCCTGGCTCTGGCCCACCTCGAGGTTGTCGCGCTTGAGGGTGAGGAACACGTCGACGAAATCGCCCGGGCGCACGCGGTGCCCCACGGCGGAGGTTTCGTCCACCTTGATGGCGACGGCGCGCTCGCCCTCGCCCACGCGCGCGGCCAGACCCGATGAGAGCTGCGGCGCGAGCACGGGCGCATCGACGCCCAGGTCGAGCACGGGCACGCGGCCGATCACGGCAGAGGTTTCGCGGAATGCGCCGTTGGGGTTGACGGGCAGCTGCGCGATCTTGAGGTCTTCGGCCACCAGCGGCTGGCCGTTGGGCACGGCGCGTGCGGTCACCACCACCGAATGCAGTGCCACCACGGGCTGTGCGGTGCGAGGCGCAGGCACGGGCTGGCGGCTGAGGAACCACGCATAGGCGACCAGCGCCAGCGCCACGGCCACCAGCAGTCCCGCGATCATCTTGAGCAGCTGATTCATGACGTGTGTTCCGTTTCTTCTTCAGTTGCAGGGCCCCGGGCCGGTGTCAGCGCCCTCCCAGGGCTGCCAGGGCGAGCACCACGCCGCCGATGGCAAGGTAGGCGCCGTAGGGAACGAGCCGCTGCGGTCCGGCAACCCGTAGGGCGGGCGGGGCTTCGGCATTCGCAGCTGCGGCACGCATCCGGCGGCGCCGGGCCAGCAGCACGACCGAATGCACCATGGCCAGGACCGATGCCATCACCCACATGAGCGTCAGGGCGTGGTAGCCCCCCCACAGCGCCAGTGCCAGCGCCAGCTTGACGTCCGCCGCCCCCATGTAGCCCAGCCACCAGGCCGGCAGGAACAGCGCGGCCACCAGCAGGAAGGCCATTCCGATCGACTTCAGCACATCGCTGCCGGAACCGTCGCCGACTTGCATCAGCACCAGCAGCAGTGCCATCGCGGCACCGGTGGCGATCAGCACATTGCCGATGCGGCGCGAGCGGAAATCGCTCCAGGCCACCGCCGCCAGCCACGCGACGAATGCCCACCACGCCAGGCCGCCCGGGCTGTTGCCAGCCCACAGCGGCCAGGACATCACCCCACCGTGCCGAGCGAGGTGGCGATGGTCGAGAAGATGGTCTGCAGCGACGTGCCGATGTCCGTCAGAGCCACCAGCAGGCCGACCGAGATCAGGCCGGCGATCAGGCCGTATTCGATGGCGGTGGCGCCTTGTTCGTCGCGGAAGAATTCAATCAGTTTCGTCATGGGAACCCCCTGAGGTGTCTCGTTCGAAAGGCCCGTGGCCTTGCCGGCATCGAGTTCCAGGCGGTAACTCAATGTGACTGAACGATATCAACGGGTACCTGGGCGGTCACTTCGTAGATGTGCAGCAAGGGGGTCGGTAGATATACCTAATAGGTACTACGTGAAATCCCCGTGACACCCCGCCCGGTGCAGGGATGCACTGACCCCGGAGAGATCGCGGCAGCGCGCGCGCCGCGCCGCCGCCTGGCGCTCAGCGCGCCACTTCCTCGGCGACGATCTGCCAGCCGGCGCCGCGCTTGACCCAGTACTGGCGCTTGGTCTGGCCGGCCCGGCGGCCGGCCGGCACCTCGCCGAAGTGCGCCAGTACGACGTCGGCCCCGGCCACGGCGTCGCGCCAGTGAAACACCGACACGTCCTTGATCTCGACGCCACGGCCGTCGAGGGCGCGCGCCTCGGCCTCCAGCGCCTCGCGCCACGGCCGCGACTGGCGGCCAGCGGGCCGGAAGTCGGCCGCGTAGAAGCCCATGTAGCGCGGGAGCTCGCCCGCGCCCTTGGCTGTGTGCCAGGCCTGGAAGTCGCGCTGGAAGCCGGCCGGGCCCGGCGCGGCTGCCACGCCGCGTGCCGGCGTCCAGGCCAGGTCGGTGCCGATGAGCACCGGCGTGCGCCCGGGCTCGGCCAGCGCGGCCAGCCTGACCATGTCGGGATTGGGCACGGCGATGCAGCCATCGGTGGCCAGCGGCGCGCGCGCGAACTGTTCGCCCGGCGTGCCGTGCACCCAGATGCCGCTGCCGGTGCGCCCCTGCAGGCTGTCCCAGGCGCTGGGGTAGTTGATCGGCAGCGCGCCCGATCCGTACAGATCGTCAAGGCGGCGCGGGTCGAGCCGGCTGGTGACGTGATACACGCCCAGCGGCGTGCGCAGATCGCCCTCCACCGCCTTGGATGTGCCCTCGCGGCCGATCGACACGTAGTAGTCGGCCACCAGGCGGGGGCCCTGGCGGGTGTTCTCGAACACATAGAGGCGCGAGCGCGCCGTGTCCACGGCGATGGCGTGGCGCACGCCCGGTGCCAGTTGCACGAACGCCGCGGGCACGGCGCCGGGCGCTGGCCGATCTGCCCACGCGCGGGCGCGCAGGCGGGCCTCGGACTGCAACTCCTTCAGGCGTTCGCGGCCCGCGTCGCGCGCGGCGGATGCTGCGTCGCCGAGGGGCGCGCCGCCGCCGGCGCGAATGGCCAGCAGGTTGGCCCAGGCCAGGCGCGCGAGCGCGAAGTTGGGATAGTCGGCCACCAGCTGCTCGGCCTGCGCCATCGCCTCGGTGAGCCGGGCCGATTCGACCAGGCGCTGCACGCCGGCCAGGCGGGCCTCGGCATCGCCGGGCGGCGCGGCCGGGGCCAGCGTGCGCAGCGCCGGCGACGCCACTGTGGACCCCGCGCCCTGGAACGCGGCAGGCAGGGCCGCCAAGACCAGCGCGAGCGCCGCCGCGCCACGGCGCAGCGTGGCGGCCAGGGCGCGCGGCGCGGCCGGGCGTGACGGCTCGGGAGGGTTCATCCGCCGGTGGTTTCGCGCACGATCAGCCAGCGGCCGTCGACGCGGCGCAGGCCCAAGGTCTTGCTGCTGTTGGCGCGCACGTGGTCAGCCACATAGGCCTGGCGGAACCGTGCGGTGGCGTTGTCGCCCGCCACCGACACCGTGAGATTGCTGATGTCCACGCGAATGCTGGATTTTTCGGTGATGCGCAGGCGGCGGGTCTCTTCCCAGCGCTGGCGGGAGGAGCCCGGCGGCGTTGCGAAATCGCTGGCGTAGGCCGCGAGGTAGGCGGGCACGTCGCGCTCGGCCCAGGCCCGGGCCCACTGCATGACGGCGGCTTCGACCTCGGCGGCGGGGGCGCCCGCCACAGCCGGAGCCCCTGCGGATTCGATGTGCGCGACCGCCGCGGGCGGCTGCGGCGGAGCAGCCCGCACGGCCGGCGCGGATGTGGATGCGGACACCGGTGCCGGTGCAGGTGCAGGATTGCGGGCGGGCGCGGCGGCGGGGTTGGCCATGGCCACTGCGGTGCCCCGGTTCTGCGGCTCGACCACGCTGCGGATCAGCGCCAGCTTGGGCGCCGTTCCCGCGTTGGCCCCTCCCAGTTGCAGCGCCTGGCTGTAGGCCTGGCTGGCCAGGCGCGCATAGACGTCACCCAGATTCTCGTAGGCCGTGGCGTAGGCCGCATTGGTGCGGATCGCGCCTTCCAGCGCAGCGCGCGCTTTCTCGTACTGGCCCTGCGCGGCATAGGCCACGGCAAGGTTGTTGTACGGCTCGGGCATCGAAGGAAACTCGCGCGTGAGCTGGGTGAACAAGGTGATGGCCTCGGCCGTGCGGCCCATGTCCGACAGGATGACGCCGCGGATGAAACGCATGCGCGCGTCGCCCGGCTGGCCGGCCAGAAAGCGGTCGGCCTGCGCCAGCGCCTCGGCCGGTTTGCCGCTGCTGGCCGTCTGCAGGACCTCGTCGTGCGGACTGGCCTGCGCGCCGGCCGCCAAGGGGAGCCAGGCGGCCCACGCGAGGCTGGCGGACAGGAGCATGCGGTACGGGAGTTTCATGATGGTTCGAGGCCTCGACTGCGGGGAATCGGCAGGGACAACGGCTCGCCGCCAGGGTTCGCGCGGCGGGCCGCGGGATTCTACCGGCCGGCCCTCCAGAGGAGCCAACCCACACCATCGCGGCATGAAAGACTTGGGCACGCCCGACTTCACCCTGTTTCACAGCCGCGCCTGCGGCACCTCGCGCAACGCCTCGGCGCTGCCGCGCGAAGCCCGCGACGATCAGCCCGGCCGCACGGCGGTCAGGCCGCGCGCCTCGGCCCGCTGCGCATAGCGGCGCGCGAGGAAGGCGCACACCATCAGCTGCACCTGATGAAACACCATCAGCGGCAGCACGATCAGCCCGATGGGGTGCCCGGCGAACAGGATCTTGGCCATGGGCACGCCCGTGGCCAGGCTTTTCTTGGAGCCGCAGAAGATGATGGCCACCTCGTCCGCACGATCAAAACCCAGGCGACGGCTGGCCACCATCAGCGTGCACATCACCGCTGCCAGCAGCAGGACGCAGGCGGCCAGCACCCACAGCAGCGTGGGCAGGCTCACCTGGCGGTGCAGGCCCTGAACCACGGCATCGCTGAACGCGCTGTAGACCACCAGCAGGATCGAGCCCTGGTCCACATATTTCAGCCAGTCCTTGTTGCGGCCCACCCAGGCGCCCACCCAGGGCCGCAGCATCTGGCCCGCCACGAAGGGCAGCAGCAGCAACAGCAGGATGTTGGCCACCGACTGCAGCGACATCGGCGCGTGCGCACCCGAGGCGAGCATTGCGCCCGCAAGTGCCGGCGTGATGAAGATGCCCAGCAGGTTGGACACCGACGCGCTGCAGATCGCCGCTGGCACGTTGCCCCGCCCGATGGAGGTGAACGCAATCGACGACTGGACCGTGGACGGCAGCGCACACACGTAGAGCAGGCCCAGGAACAGCGGCGCGCCCACCAGCGGCTCGAACAGCGGCCGCAGCGACAGCCCCACCAGCGGGAACAGCGCGAAGGTGGCCACGAACACCAGCAGGTGCAGCCGCCAGTGCAGCAGGCCCTGCACCACCGCCTCGCGCGAGAGACGCGCGCCGTGCAGGAAGAACAGCAGCGCCACCGCGGCATTGGCGATGCCGCCGATGCCCACCGCCACGGCGCCGCGCGCCGGCAGTACGCTGGCCAGCGCCACGCAGCCCAGCAGGGCAAGCACGAAGTTGTCGGGAAGGAAGACAGGGCGTTTCATGGCGGATTCGGCGAGCGTCTGGAGCCGCCATTGCACTGCTGTCGCGTTAAGAATGGAAATGGATTAAAAAGATGAATTCATCCATCTGCCGAATGATTCATGGCCGCCCTGCCCGACGCCCGACCGCCCAACGTCACGCTGCGCCAGTTGCGCGTGTTGCTCGCCATCGCGGGCGAAGGCGGGTTCAGCCGCGCCGGCGAGCAGATCGGCCTCTCGCAGCCCGCCGTGAGCCAATGCCTGCGCGCGCTGGAAGGCGAGCTGGGCGCGCGCCTGCTCGACCGCACCACGCGCGAAGTGGTGCTGACGCCCGCCGGCGAGGCGCTGGCCGCGCCGCTCACGCGCGTGCTGGGCGAGCTGGACGACCTGCTGCGCCAGACGCGCGAGCTGGGCGACCAGGCGCGTGGCGTGGTGCGCGTGGCCAGCGCGCCCACGGTGTCGGCCGGGCTGATGCCGCGTTGCCTGTCGCAGGCGGTGCGACGCTACCCCGATGTGCAGGTCTTGCTGCAGGACCGGCCCCAGAGTCTGGTGCTGGAGGCGCTGCGCGGCGGCGCCGTCGATTTCGCCGTGGTCATCGGTGGCGACGGGCTGGACGACCTGGAGCAGGTGCCCGTGCTCGAGGAATCCTTCGTGCTGGTGTGCGATGCACGCCACGCGCTGGCAGGCCGCGCCCGCGCACGCTTCACCGATCTGGCCGGCCAGCCGCTGGTGCTGCTGGACCACAGCTCGGGCAGCCGGCCGCTGATCGACGATGCGCTGCACGCGCGGGGCGTGGTGCCGGCGCGTCTGATCGACGTGGGCAACCCCACCACGGCATTCCGCATGGTGGCCGAGGGGCTGGGCGTGTCGATCCTGCCGGCACTGGCCCTGCCGCTGCCCGACGCGCGCAACCTGCGCGCCCTGCCCTTGTCTCCCGCCCTGCGCCGCCGCGTGGTGTTGGTGCGACGGCGCAACCGTTCGCTCTCGGCCGCCGCCCGGGCCGTGTGGAACCTGATCGCCGAAGTGGCGGGATCGCCGGCGCGCTAGGGCCCCACGCCCATGAGTGCCGCCAGCGTGCGCGCGTTGCGCTGGCCCTGGCTGTCGTGGTTGTTGTTGAACACCACGTGCACGGCCTGCGCCTGGGCCATCAGTGCGGCGATGTCGGGCGTGAGCGCGGCCAGTTCGTCGTCTGCATAGTCGTAATTGAAGCGCTGTCCCGACGCCGCGCCGCGCGGACCCCAGTTGGCCGGGTTGCGGCCGTGCAGGCGCAACACCGCCAGCGACGGATCGGTGACGGCCCACACCTGCGGCATGGCGTGCACGTGATCGAACGGACTGTCCACCACCACGTGGGCCACATCCAGCTCCTGCTCGAACGCGAGGGTGGAGCGAATGGCTTCGCGCTGCGCGAACCAGCTGCGGTGGCGGAATTCCACCGCCATCCGGTGCCCGGCGCGCGCCCGCACGCGGCGTACGCAGTCCGCCACATGGCGACGACCCGCTGGCGTGGCGGTGACCCCGGGCGCGAACTGGAAATGCAGCGCGCCCAGCCGCCCGGCCTCGCGCAGCGGCGCGGCCATGTCGAGGAAGCGGCGCCACAACTCGTCGATCACTTCGCCCGGCAGGTCGTGCGCGCGCAGCCACGGAACGCGCGCGCGCTCGCCCAGCGCCGCGCGCATATCGGCCGGCAGCGCCTGCGGCGGCGCCGCGTGGCCCGTGAAGAGGCGGAAGGCCTTGAGGTTGAAGACGAATCCCTCGGGCGTGCGCTGGGCCCACGCCCGGGCTTGCGAAGGCGTCGGAATGGCGTAGTAGCTGGCATCGACCTCGGCCAGATCGAACCGGGCCGCGTAGTAGCGCAGGCGCGATTCGGGCGTGCAGGCCTCGGCGGGATAGAAATCTCCGCTGCGGATCAGGCTGGCGGCGGCCCAGGAAGCGGTGCCGATGTGCAGGGGCATGGTGCGGCGTCGTCGATGCAAGGGTGTAACCGTCGTTGCGCCCGATCACTGTATTCCCATACAGTATGGCATGCTTGCGCGCCCGCCCGACTCCCCTGCTTCCGTCCCGTCCTCCTCGGCACACCGCACCGACGATCCGTTCGCCCACCTCAACGAGGCCCAGCGCGACGCCGTGTGGCACGGGCTCGGGCCCACGCCCGACACGCGTCCCCTGCTGATCGTCGCTGGTGCGGGCACCGGCAAGACGGCCACCCTCGCCCACCGGGTGGCCAACCTCGTGCTGCACGGTGCCGACCCGCAGCGCATCCTGCTGCTGACCTTCTCGCGCCGCGCAGCGCAGGAGCTGGAGCGCCGCGTGGGCACGGTGGTGGCGCGCGTGCTGGGGCTGGGCCTGACCCAGCCGCCCGCGCTGCCGTGGGCCGGCACTTTCCACGCCATCGGCGCGCGGCTGCTGCGCGAGCACGCGGCGTCGCTCGATCTGGACGAGTCATTCACCATCCACGACCGCGGCGACGCCGAAGACCTGCTGGGTCTGGTGCGTCACGACCTGGGCCTGTCGACCACGCGCAACCGCTTTCCGCAGAAGGGCACCTGCCTGTCGATCTACTCGCGCACGGTCAACGGCCAGCAGCCGCTGTCCGAGGTGCTGCACAAGCTCTATCCATGGTGCGTGCAATGGGAGGACGAGCTGCGCCAGCTCTTCGGCGCCTACGTCGAGGCCAAGCAGTCGCAGAACGTGCTCGACTACGACGACCTGCTGCTGTTCTGGTCCGAGATGATGGCCGAGCCGCAATTGGCGGCAGAAGTGGGCGCGCGTTTCGACCACGTGCTGGTGGACGAGTACCAGGACACCAACCGGTTGCAGGCCGCCGTGCTGCTGGGCCTCAAGCCCGAGGGCACCGGCGTCACTGTGGTGGGCGACGACGCGCAGAGCATCTACGGCTTTCGCGGCGCCACGGTGCGCAACATCCTCGACTTCCCTGCGGCGTTCACGCAGCCGGCGCGGCGCATCACGCTGGAGCGCAACTACCGATCGACGCAGCCGCTGCTCGACGTCTCCAACGCCGTGATCGCGCAGGCGGCCGAACGCCATGCCAAGACCCTGGTGGCCGACCGGGCGGGCGGCGGCCGGCCTCAGCTCGTCACCGTGGCCGATGACGCCAGCCAGGCCCGCTGGGTGGCCGACCGCGTGCTGGAGCACCGCGAGGGCGGCATCGCGCTGACACAACAGGCGGTGCTGTTCCGCACCGCGTCGCACAGCGCGGCGCTGGAGCTCGAACTGGCACGGCGCAACATTCCGTTCGTTAAGTTCGGCGGGCTCAAGTTCCTGGAGGCCGCGCACGTCAAGGATCTGCTGGCCGTGCTGCGCTTCGCTCAGAACCCGCGCGGGCGCATGGCGGGCTTCCGGGTGCTGCAGCTGATCCCCGGCATCGGCCCGGCGCACGCCACGCGCCTGCTCGACGCCATGGACAGTGCGGCCGAGCCTCTGGAGGCCGTGCGGGCCTTTCAGCCGCCGCCGGCCGCCGCGGGCGACTGGCCCGCCTTCGCGGCCCTGTACGGGCAGTTGCGCACGCCCCAGGCCGTGTGGCCGGCCGACCTGGCACAGGCCCATGCGTGGTATCGAGCACATCTGGCGCGGCTGTACGACGACGCGCCGTCGCGCCAGGCCGATCTCGATAACCTCGAACGGCTGGCCGCCAGCCACGGCAGCCGCGACCGCTTCCTGGCAGAACTCACGCTCGATCCGCCCGAGGCCACCAGCGGCCCGTCGGGCGCACCGCTGCGCGACGAGGATTACCTAATCCTCTCCACCATCCACTCGGCCAAGGGGCAGGAATGGACGTCGGTGCATGTGCTCAACGCGGTGGATGGCTGCATCCCGTCGGACCTGGCCACCGGCCAGCAGGACGACATCGAGGAAGAGCGGCGGCTGCTCTACGTGGCGCTCACGCGCGCCCGCGACCACCTGCAGGTGCTGGTGCCGGCGCGCTTCTACATCACCCAGCAGGGCGCCGGTGGCGACCGGCACCTCTACGCCTCGCGCTCGCGGTTCGTGTCCGATGCGATGGTGCCGTCGTTCGACTGTGTGCTGCCGCCGCAGGCCCCTCCACAGGGACGCGCGGGCACCGCGTCATCGGTACAGATCAGGGTGAGGGAGAAGGCTCGCGCGGCGTGGCGCTGAAGTGCCGGACGGGTTCAGAGATCGGCGAAGCCGGTATCGCCCGTGTGTTCGCGCCGGTGCCAGGCATCGACCCAGTCGATCGCTCGCGCGCGCAGCAGGTCGATGCCGGCGCGGCTGTCGAGATCGGGACGCACGATGGAGAGCCGGCATTTGCGGGCCGATTCGAGCTGCAGCTCGACATAGGCGCAAAGGTACGAACCATCCGGGGCCGTCACCTCATGGAAGTGCATGTTCCAGAGGCCGTAGGCCTCGGTGCGCAGCGCCTTGTCACCAAAATCCATGAGGAACCCCAGTACTGCCGAAGGCGCCCGTGGCGCCGTGGAGTTGCAGTGTAAGCCGCTCAGGCCCCTGTGGGCGGAGAGCCCTGCTGACGCCCGGGCGATGCGCCCGTAGCCTGGCGATAGCCGCGCCACGCCTGAAACACACCAAAGAACAGGCCCATCGCCCCGAACAGCACGACGACCGTGAATGACTGCCGGCGGTCGAGCTGGATGCCGAAAAACAGCCACAGCCACACCACGGCGAAGACCGCCCCGGCGCACCAGGCGAAGGTGGCATGCAGGACCAGGCGCAGCGCGTCGAGTCCCCAACTCATGGGCGCCGCCAAAAATACAATGTCCCGGTGACATCCATCGCCACCGCCATCCATGCCGTTTGCATGAGACCCAGTGTATCGAGTGGCCCTGGCCGGCCAGCCGGAACAACCCCATGAAATTGCCCTGGTTGCAACCCGGCGACAGCTTCCCGCCCGCCGCCAGCGCGTGGGGGCCGGCCAGCCCGGCACCCGGCCTGCTGGCGGCCGGCGGCGCGCTGGACGTGCCCACGCTGGTGTCGGCCTACTCGCAGGGCATCTTTCCGTGGTTCAGCCGTGACCAGCCGATCCTGTGGTGGAGCACCGATCCGCGCATGGTGCTCCATCCGCCCGAATTCCGCCTGCACCGCTCGCTGCGCCAGGCCATCCGCAGGCTGGAGTCGCAGCCCGGGGCCGAGGTGCGCTTCGACACTGCCTTCGGCGAGGTGATACGGGCCTGCGCACAGAGTCCGCGCCAGGGTCAGGGCGGCACCTGGATCGTGGACGAGATGGTGCAGGCCTACGAGGCGCTGCACGCGGCCGGCCACGCCCACAGCGTCGAGACCTGGATCGATGGCGAACTGGCCGGGGGCCTTTACTGCGTGGCGCTGGGCCACGCGGTGTTCGGCGAATCGATGTTCGCGCGCCGCACCGATGCGTCGAAGATCGCGCTCGCGGCGCTGGTGGCGTTCTGCCTGCGCCACGACATCCCGCGCATCGACTGCCAGCAGAACACGCGCCACCTCGCGTCGCTGGGCGCACGCGAGATCCCGCGCCGCGACTTCGTGGCGGGCGTCGCCGAAGCTGCCGCGCAGGCCGGTCCGCACTGGCGGTTCGAGCCCGTATACTGGAATCACCTGTCCAGCCTTCGATCCAACGGCACGTGACGCATCTCAAGGACCTGCCGCTGCAGACGTTGCAGTTTTATGCAACGGCACCGTATCCCTGCAGCTACCTCCCCGGCCGCCAGGCCCGTTCGCAGGTGGCCACGCCCAGTCACCTGATCCACAACGATACCTACTCCGACCTCGTGATGCGGGGCTTCCGCCGCAGCGGGATGTTCACCTACCGCCCGTATTGCGACGGTTGCCGCGCGTGCATCCCGCTGCGCGTGAAGGCGGCAGACTTCGTTCCCACGCGCAGCCAGCGCCGCGCCTGGAGCCGCCACGCCGGCCTGCAGGCACGCGTGCTCAAGCTGTGCTTCATGCCCGAGCACTACCAGCTGTACCTGCGCTACCAGACCGGCCGCCACGCCGGTGGCGGCATGGACCACGACAGCATCGACCAGTACACGCAGTTCCTGCTGCAAAGTCGCGTCAACTCGCGCCTCGTCGAGTTCCGGGAATCGCTGCCCGACGGCAGCGCCGGCCCGCTGCGCATGGTGTCCATCCTCGACGTCCTGGACGACGGCATCTCGGCGGTCTACACCTACTACGAGCCCGACCTGAACGCGAGCTACGGCACGTATGGCGTCCTCTGGCAGATCGAGCAGGCGCGCCAGCTCCGCCTGCCACACGTCTACCTGGGCTACTGGATCGCACAGAGCGACAAGATGAGCTACAAAGCCCGCTTCAACCCGCACGAGGTGTTGGTCGATGGTCACTGGATTGCGGGTCCGGGCGCCGCGCCTTGATTTCACAAGGTAAAATTCGGCGAGAACTTCCAACAACAGCAGTATGAAGAGAACCGAGCCCGGCGTGCCCGCCACCCCGACCATCCAGGTGATCGAGCGCATGTTCGCGCTGATCGACGTGCTGGCGTCGCGGGAGGAAGCCATCTCTCTCAAGGAAATCAGCGAGAAGACGGGCCTGCACCCCTCCACCACGCATCGGATCCTCAACGATCTGGCGATCGGCCGCTTCGTCGACCGCCCCGAGGCCGGCAGCTACCGGCTGGGCATGCGGCTGCTGGAGCTGGGCAACATGGTCAAGGGGCGGCTGAACGTGCGCGATGCCGCGCTGCACCCGATGCGCGAGTTGCACAAGCAGATCCAGCAGCCGGTCAACCTCAGCATGCGGCAGGGTGACGAGATCGTGTATATCGAGCGCGCCTACAGCGAGCGCTCCGGCATGCAGGTGGTGCGTGCCATCGGCGGCCGCGCACCGCTCCACCTCACCTCCACCGGCAAGCTGTTCCTGGCCGCGGACGATCCGCAGCGCGTGCGGGCCTATGCCACCCGCACGGGACTCTCGGGCCACACGCGCAACAGCATCACGCAACTGCCGGTGCTGGAGCGCGAGCTGTCCAAGGCCCGCCAGTACGGCGTCGCCCGCGACAACGAGGAACTGGAGATGGGCGTGCGCTGCATGGCGGCCGGCATCTACGACGATCAGGACAAGCTGGTGGCCGGACTGTCGATCTCGGCGCCGGCCGACCGACTGGATGAAGGATGGCTGCCCCGCCTGCAGGACACCGCGCAGGAAATTTCAGTGGCACTGGGCCACCGTCCCACGCCGCGCTGATCTCAGTGCGGCAGGGGCGAAAAACAAAAGCGGCCCGTGGGCCGCTTTTGTTTTGGGCAAGGCGCTCGTTGTGGCCAGTCAGCCGTTGATCTGGCGCGCGACCACCGGGATCGGCACGGCACCGCCGGGCATGAAACTGTCATGGTTGGCCTCGACCCATTTGCGCACGCGCTCGGCGTCGCCCAGGCGGCTGAGCTTTCCGGCGGAGTCGAGGAAGACCATCACCAGCCGGCGGCCGGCGATGCGCGCCTGCATCACGAGGCACTGGCCAGCTTCGCTGATGTAGCCGGTCTTCTGCAATCCGATGTCCCATGACGGGTTCTTCACCAGCCGGTTGGTGTTGTTGTATTGCAGGGTACGGTTGCCCACGGCCACTTCGTAACCGGGGGACGTGGAGTAGTCGCGCAGCAGCGGATCCTGCGCCGTCACGCCCACCAGGATCGCCAGATCCTGCGCGCTCGACTGATTGCGGCTCGACAGGCCCGTGGGTTCGACATAGCGTGTATCGCGCATGCCCAGCGTGCGGGCTCGCGCATTCATCGCGTTCACGAACACGCCCAGGCCGCCCGGATAGGTACGGCCCAGCGCGTGCGCCGCACGGTTTTCACTCGACATCAGTGCCAGGTGCAGAAGCTCGGCGCGCGAGAGCGTGGTGCCCACGCGCAGGCGTGAACCGCTCCACTTCTCGGTGTCGACATCGTCCTGCGTGATGGTGATCATCTCGTCCATCGGCAGATGGGCTTCGCTGATCAGCAGGCCCGTCATGAGCTTGGTGAGCGATGCGATCGGCAGCACGGCGTGATCGTTCTTGGACAGCAGCACCTCCTGCGTGTCCTGGTCGATCACCAGGGCAACACTGGATTTGAGGTCGAGTTCGTCCGCGGTCTTGTGGAGGCCGGCCATGGTGGCGTAGGACACCCGGGCAGGTGCGGCCACCCGCACCACATTGCTCTTGCTGCGCAGGGCCGCCTTGGAGACGACGCGGCCCTTGGTCGCGGACGTGGCCTTGCGCACGGCCACCTTCTGCGTGCTCTTGGAGGCCGCCTGCTTCTTGATGACGACTTTCTTCTTGGCCGGCTTGCTTTTGCTCTGCGCGTCGGCCGGCAACGGCACGGAGGTGAGCGCCGCCGCCGCGACGGCAAGCGTGAGCAACTGCAATCCTTGCTTCAGGGACCGGGAGAAACGAAACAAGGTAGGCAATGGCATAGGTGTGATCTCCGGCGGGCAAGACGACGGTCGCAGTGTATAGAAATTAAAAAAGCTGCGCAATATCAATTACTTGCGCAGCTTTTCTCAACCCGGCCGACAAATATAAGGGTTTACCCTATCCTTGCGCGGCGACACGATCAGCTTTGCTATGTAACTTGTTGAGAGCGCTCAGGTAAGCCTTGGCCGACGCGACCACGATGTCCGGATCCGCGCCCACGCCATTCACGACCCGCCCCGAGTTTTGCAGCCGGACCGTGACCTCGCCCTGACTTTCCGTCGAACCGCTGATCGCGTTCACCGAATAAAGCACCATTTCGGCCCCGCTTTTTACATGGCTCTCGATCGCCTTGAGCGAAGCATCCACCGGCCCGTTGCCTACCGATTCGCCCTTGACCTCGCGGCCGTCGACAGTGAAGACGATGCGCGCGCGCGGCTGCTCGCCGGTTTCGCTGTGCTGGGCCAGCGACACGAAGCCGTATTGCTCACGCTCGCTCGTCACCGACTCGTCGCTCACCAGCGCCAGGATGTCCTCGTCGAAGATCTCGCTCTTGCGATCGGCCAGTTCCTTGAACCGGGTGAACGCCGTGTTGACCTCGGCCTCGCTGTCCAGCTGCACACCCAGATCCTGCAGGCGCTGCTTGAACGCATTGCGGCCCGAGAGCTTGCCCAGCACGATCTTGTTGGCGCTCCAGCCCACATCCTCGGCGCGCATGATTTCGTAGGTGTCGCGTGCCTTGAGCACGCCGTCCTGGTGAATGCCGGAAGCATGCGCAAATGCGTTGGCCCCGACCACGGCCTTGTTGGGCTGCACCACGAAACCCGTGGTCTGGCTCACCATGCGGCTGGCCGCGACGATGTGCTGCGTGTCGATGCCCAACGAGAGCCCGAAATAGTCACGGCGCGTCTTCACGGCCATCACCACTTCTTCGAGCGAGCAGTTGCCCGCGCGCTCGCCCAGGCCGTTGATCGTGCATTCGATCTGCCGCGCACCGCCGATCTTCACTCCCGCCAGCGAATTGGCCACGGCCATGCCCAGGTCGTTGTGGCAGTGCACCGACCAGATCGCCTTGTCGCTGTTGGGCACGCGCTCGCGCAGCGTGCGGATGAAGTTGCCGTAGAGCTCGGGCACGGCGTAACCCACGGTGTCGGGCACGTTGATGGTGGTCGCGCCTTCGGCGATCACGGCTTCGAGCACGCGGCAGAGGAAATCGACGTCGCTGCGGTAGCCGTCCTCGGGCGAGAACTCGATGTCGCCACACAGGTTGCGGGCGAAGCGCACCGACTGCTTCGCCTGCTCGAGCACCTGCTCGGGCGTCATGCGCAGCTTCTTCTCCATGTGCAACGCCGAGGTGGCGATGAAGGTGTGGATACGCGCGCGCTCGGCGCCCTTGAGCGCTTCGGCTGCGCGCGCAATGTCTCGGTCGTTGGCCCGCGAGAGCGAGCACACGGTGGAGTCCTTGACCGCGTTGGCGATCGCCTGCACGGCCTCGAAGTCACCATTGGAGCTGGCAGCGAAGCCGGCCTCGATCACGTCCACTTTCAGGCGTTCGAGCTGGCGCGCAATGCGCAGCTTTTCGTCCCGGGTCATGGACGCGCCGGGCGACTGTTCGCCATCGCGCAAGGTGGTGTCGAAGATGATGAGTTGATCGCTCATGGGGGATTCCTTTGTTCTCGTGTCTCGTGGCGTCGCGCTCAGGCGGCCGCAGCGGTTTCGCCCGACTGTACCGCGATGCCCGAGCGGCGCAGGCCGCTGAGGATGGCCTTGAGCGAGGCGCCGACGATGTCGGCATCCACGCCCACGCCGAAGAGCGTGCGGTCGTCAGCCACGCGCAGTTCGATGTAGGCCACGGCGCGGGCGTTGGCACCCGATCCGATGGCGTGTTCGTGGTAGTCCATCACGCGCACCGGCTGGCCCGTGGCCTCGGCCAGGCCGCTCACGAAGGCATCGATCGGGCCCGTGCCCTGGCCGACGATCTCGCAGGCCTGCTCGCCCACCATGGCGCGCGCCCGGATGTTCACGGGCTGGCCACTGCCCTGCCCCGTCAGTTCGTGCGTCGGTGCCACGACGTCGACGAGGCCGTACTCGCGTTCGAACAGCGAGAAGATGTCGCGCGCGGTGAGTTCCTTGCCATCGGTGTCCATCACGCGCTGCACCACCTGGCTGAACTCGATCTGCAGGCGGCGTGGCAGCTCGAAGCCGAATTCGCTCTCGAGCAGGTAAGAGATGCCGCCCTTGCCCGACTGGCTGTTGACGCGGATCACGGCCTCGTAGCTGCGGCCCAGATCCTTGGGATCCACCGGCAGGTAGGGAATGTTCCAGATGTCGCCATCGCGGCGCGCGGCGAAGGCCTTCTTGATCGCATCCTGATGCGAGCCCGAGAACGACGTGTAGACCAGGTCGCCCGCATACGGGTGGCGCGGGTGCACCGGCAACTGGTTGCAGTGCTCGACCACGCGGCGGATCTCGTCGATATCAGAGAAGTCCAGTTCGGGATCGACGCCCTGCGTGTAGAGGTTGAGCGCGACGTTGACGAGGTCGAGGTTGCCAGTGCGCTCGCCATTGCCGAACAGGCAACCCTCGATGCGGTCCGCGCCGGCCATGAGCGCGAACTCACCGGCCGCCGTGCCCGTGCCGCGATCATTGTGCGGATGCACCGACAGCACGATGGAATTCCGGCGTTCGAGATTGCGGTGCATCCACTCGATCATGTCGGCGAAGATGTTGGGCGTCGAATGCTCGACCGTCGAAGGCAGGTTGACGATGCACTTGTGGGCGGGCGTGGGTGCCCAGGTCTCGGTCACCGCATCGACAACACGCTTGGAAAACGCGAGCTCGGTGCCCGAGAACATTTCGGGCGAGTACTGGAACGACCAGTGCGTTTGCGGCTGTTCCGCCGCGAGTTGACTGAACAGCCGGGCTTGCGACACCGCAAGATCAACGATGCCGTCCTCATCCATGCCGAGCACGACTTTGCGCATCACGGGCGCCACGGCGTTGTAGAGATGCACGATGACCCGGCGGGCGCCGTGCAGCGATTCGAAGGTGCGGCGGATGAGCGGTTCGCGCGCCTGCGTCAGCACCTGGATCGTGACGTCTTCAGGAATCAGGTTCTCGTCGATGAGGCGGCGCACGAAGTCGAATTCGACCTGGGATGCGGAAGGAAAGCCGACTTCGATTTCCTTGAAGCCGATGCGCACCAGCAACTGGAACATGCGCAGCTTGCGCTCGATGTCCATCGGCTCGATCAGGGCCTGGTTGCCGTCACGCAGGTCGGTGCTCAGCCAGATGGGCGCGCGGGTCAGGACGGCATCGGGCCAGGTGCGGTCACGCAGGGCGACCGGGGCGAATGCACTGTATTTGCTGGCTGGCTGTTTCAACATCATGATGACTTCTTCCGTTGGATCGAGAAACCAGCAGCCCCACAAGGAAAAACGGCCCGCTGCTGGTGCATACGGGCCGTTGTCCGGGATTGCGCGCGCGCT
Organism: Burkholderiales bacterium; assembly: GCA_017307855.1. Taxonomy (GTDB): domain Bacteria; phylum Pseudomonadota; class Gammaproteobacteria; order Burkholderiales; family Burkholderiaceae_C; genus JAGOCV01. Next base: position 71,646 of record JAFKGD010000012.1, read on the forward strand.
ACCGTCTCCGCCCGTGGGGGGATAGCAGTAGAGCCAGCGCAATGAAATTCATGCGTGCAATGTAGCACAGCTGCTGCGGACCCGCCAGGCGGGCGGGCGCCGAAGAGAGGCTCACTTGTGCAGCCCGCGCTCGTCGGGCTCGTCTGTGGACGTGCTGATCAGACTGGCCTGCATGCCCTTGGCCCGGCGCCAGCCGTAGATCACGTAGCCGCTGACGCCGTAGATGGCGAACAGGCTGAACAGCACGGTGGGCGGGTGGATGTTGATCACCGCGATCACCAGGGCAATGAGCACGATCACCGCGAACGGCACGCTCTTTTTCATGTGCACGTCCTTGAAGCTGTAGAACGGCACATTGGTCACCATCGTCAGGCCCGCATAGAGCGCGACGGCGAACATCCACCAGGCGATCGGCAACCCGGCCAGCGTGTCGAAGCCGCCGATCTCCAGCTCGTTCATGATCCAGATGAAACCGATCACCAGCGCAGCGGCCGCAGGCGACGGCAGGCCCTGGAAGTAGCGCTTGTCCACCACGGCGGTGTTGACGTTGAAGCGGGCCAGCCGCAACGCAGCACACGAGCAATAGACGAACGCAGCGATCCAGCCCCAGCGCCCCAGGTCCTTGAGCGCCCAGATGTAGGCAATGAGCGCCGGCGCCGCGCCGAAGGACACCATGTCGGCCAGCGAATCCATCTGCTCTCCGAACGCGCTCTGCGTGTTGGTCATGCGTGCCACACGGCCATCGAGGCTGTCGAGCACCATGGCACAGAAGATGCCGATCACGGCCATGTCGAAGCGGCCGTTCATGGCCATGACAACGCCATAGAAGCCACCGAACAGGGCAGCCAGCGTGAACAGGTTGGGCAGCACGTAGATGCCCTTGCGCCGCTTGCGCGGCATCGGCTCCAGTTCGCCAGCCTGTGAGTCGTCGTCGAAGGGCCTTGAATCCATCCGGGGAGTGTAAAGCAGGGCCTGGCGATGAAAAAAGGCCACCCGAAGGTGGCCTTGCGTCTGTTGCGTGCCCCGCAGGGCCGGCATCAGTTGCGGGTCTGGTCGACCAGCTTGTTCTTCTTGATCCAGGGCATCATGGCGCGCAGCTTCTCGCCCACCACCTCGATCTGGTGCTCGGCATTCAGACGGCGGCGGCTGATCAGCGCGGGCTGGCCGGCAGCGGCTTCGAGCACGAAGCTCTTGGCGTATTCACCGGTCTGGATGTCGCGCAGCACCTGCTTCATGACCTTCTTGGTCTCATCGGTCACGATGCGGGGGCCAGTGACGTACTCGCCGTACTCGGCGTTGTTGGAGATCGAGTAGTTCATGTTGGCGATGCCGCCTTCGTAGATCAGGTCCACGATGAGCTTGAGCTCGTGCAGGCATTCGAAGTACGCCATCTCGGGCGCGTAGCCGGCTTCCACCAGCGTCTCGAAGCCGGCCTTGATCAGCTCGACGGTACCGCCGCACAGCACGGCCTGCTCGCCGAAAAGGTCGGTTTCGGTTTCTTCGCGGAAGTTGGTTTCGATGATGCCGGCCTTGCCGCCGCCATTGGCCATCGCGTACGACAGGGCCAGATCACGGGCCTTGCCGGTCTTGTCCTGGTGCACGGCCACGAGGTGGGGCACGCCGCCGCCTTGCGTGTAGGTGCCGCGAACGGTGTGGCCGGGTGCCTTGGGGGCGACCATCCACACGTCCAGGTCGGCGCGCGGTTGCACGAAGCCGTAGTGCACGTTGAAGCCGTGGGCGAACACCAGCGAGGCGCCCTGCTTGATGTGGGGCGCCACGTCGTTCTTGTACACGCTGGCGATCTGTTCGTCGGGCAGCAGGATCATGACGACGTCGGCCGTCTTGACCGCATCGGCGACTTCCTTGACGGCCAGGCCAGCGCCTTCGGCCTTGGCCCAGCTCGCGCCACCCTTGCGCAGGCCGACGGTGACCTTCACGCCGCTGTCGTTGAGGTTCTGGGCGTGGGCGTGGCCCTGGCTGCCGTAACCCACGATGGTGACCTGCTTGCCCTTGATGAGGCTGAGATCACAGTCCTTGTCGTAATAAACCTTCATGGTTTTTCTCTCCGGTTGGTGTCTATGTTGCAATGCCGCCCGTTCCTTTCGAGCCTGTCGAAGGGCTCGCCCACCCCGCCGCGAGGCGGGGCTTCGACAGGCTCAGCCCGAACGGGCGCGCTGGCTGAGCCCTGATCGGTCACACGCGCAGGATGCGCTCGCCACGGCCGATGCCGCTGGCGCCCGTACGGACGGTTTCCAGGATGGCGCTGCGGTCGATGGCTTCGAGGAAGGCGTCGTTCTTCGACTGGTCGCCGGTCAGCTCGATGGTGTAGCTTTTATCGGTCACGTCGATGATGCGGCCGCGGAAGATGTCGGCCATGCGCTTCATTTCCTCGCGCTCCTTGCCCACCGCGCGCACCTTCACCATCATGAGCTCGCGCTCGGTGTAGGAACCTTCGGTGAGATCGACCACCTTCACGACCTCGATCAGGCGGTTGAGGTGCTTGGTGATCTGCTCGATGACGTCGTCCGACCCCGTGGTCTGGATCGTCATGCGGGAAAGACTCGCGTCCTCGGTGGGCGCCACGGTCAGCGATTCGATGTTGTAGCCCCGGGCCGAGAAAAGACCGACCACGCGCGACAGCGCTCCGGGTTCGTTCTCGAGCAGGACGGCGATGATGTGTTTCATGATGAGTGATTCCTCTTTTCGGTGCCCTCCCCGGCCGGCGGTAACCGGTCGGCTTGGCAAGCCAATAGATTCGTCAGGAAGATGACAGACGGGCACCGGGGTGCCCGCCGCCGTGGCAGCACAGGGTCGTTCGAAAAGGCCTCAGAGGTCTTCGGAACCCAGCAGCATCTCGGTGATGCCCTTGCCGGCCTGGACCATCGGGAACACGTTCTCGGTGGGGTCGGTCCGGAAATCGAGGAACACCGTGCGGTCCTTGAGGCGGCGCGCTTCGCGCAGCGCGGGCTCGACGTCCTGCGGGCGTTCGATCAGCATGCCCACGTGGCCATAGGCCTCGGCGAGCTTCACGAAATCGGGCAGGGAGTCCATGTAGCTGTGGCTGTAGCGGCCGGAGTACTCGATCTCCTGCCACTGGCGCACCATGCCCAGATAGCGGTTGTTGAGCGAGCAGATCTTGATCGGCGTCTCGTACTGGCGGCAGGTGGCCAGTTCCTGGATGCACATCTGCACCGAGCCTTCGCCGGTGATGGTGAACACCTCGGCTTGCGGCCTGGCCAGCTTGATGCCCATGGCGTAGGGGATGCCCACCCCCATGGTGCCCAGGCCGCCGGAGTTGATCCAGCGGCGCGGCTCGTCGAAACGGTAGTACTGCGCCGCCCACATCTGGTGCTGGCCGACATCGGACGTGATGTACGTGTCGGTCCCCTTGGTCATGTTCCAGAGTGTCTCGACGACGAACTGCGGCTTGATGACCTCGGTGTTGCCGCGGTCGTAGGCCAGGCAGTCCCGGCTGCGCCAGCTTTCGATGGACTTCCACCAGTCGGCCAGCGCGCCGGCATCGGGTTTGGCAGGCGCTTCGCGCAGCATGCCGATGAGCTCGGTCAGCACTTCCTTGACGTCGCCCACGATGGGCACGTCGACCTTCACGCGCTTGGAAATGCTCGACGGGTCGATGTCGATGTGGATGATCTTGCGTTCGTTCTGCGCGAAGTGCTTGGGGTTGCCGATCACGCGGTCGTCGAAGCGCGCACCGATGGCCAGCAGCACGTCGCAGTTCTGCATCGCGTTGTTGGCTTCCCACGTGCCGTGCATGCCCAGCATGCCCAGGAACTTGCGATCGCTCGAGGGATACGCGCCCAGGCCCATCAGCGTGTTGGTGACGGGATAGCCGAGCATGTCGACCAGGGTGCGCAACTCGGCCGAAGCGTTGCTCAGAAGCACGCCGCCGCCGGTGTAGATGTACGGACGCTTGGCCGCCAGCAGCAGTTGCAAGGCCTTGCGGATCTGGCCGCCGTGCCCCTTGCGCACCGGGTTGTACGAACGCATTTCCACCGATTCGGGGTAGCCGTGATAAGCCGTCTTCTTGAACGAGACGTCCTTCGGAATATCCACCACCACGGGGCCGGGGCGACCGCTGCGCGCGATGTGGAAGGCCTTCTTCATGGTCGCCGCCAGTTCGCGCACGTCCTTGATCAGGAAGTTGTGCTTGACGATGGGGCGCGTGATGCCCACGGTGTCGCATTCCTGGAAGGCGTCCAGACCGATTGCCGCAGTCGGCACCTGGCCCGAGATGATGACCATGGGAATGGAATCCATGTACGCGGTCGCAATGCCGGTGACCGCGTTCGTCAGGCCGGGACCCGAAGTGACCAGAGCTACACCGACGTCACCGGTGGCGCGGGCATAGCCGTCGGCCGCGTGGACGGCCGCCTGCTCGTGGCGTACCAGCACGTGCTGGATGGTGTCCTGCTTGTAGAGCGCGTCGTAGATGTAGAGCACGGCGCCGCCCGGGTAGCCCCACAGATACTGCACGTTCTCGGCCTGCAGTGCCTTGACGAGGATTTCGGAACCGTTGAGTTCGGGGGACTGGCCGCCCGTCTGCGATTGGGCTGCCGCGGCCGAAGCGAGCTCGGCTTTCGAGATTTCCATGATGAACCTTTGCGAATTTCTCTGACGAAAAACCTTGGGTGCCCCTTCAATCACCCTTGTGAGGCGTTGTCGGGACTTGAGGCCAGCAGCCATGGACGCCAGGATGCGCGCCGGACTGAGACCCGTTTGCCTGATTGCAGCGCGCATTATCGCACTGCGCGCGAGACTTTTAGATACTAGGTGGGCCCGGCCGCCGGGCTTGGCTTCATAATCGCCCGCAAAAAGCGTCGACTGAAGCTTTTCAGCGACATTTCCGCCCCGTCCTGCCCTCCGCGCCCCTCATTTTCCCCGTGGCCACCGAACAAGAGCTCTCCGGCTTTCTCCAATCCGTGGAGAAGCGAGCCTTCAAGCGCTCGCTCTACCACGTGCGCGACGAGGACGCCGCCCTTGACATCGTGCAGGACAGCATGATGAAGCTGGCCCAGCACTATGGCGACAAGCCGGTGGCCGAACTGCCGATGCTGTTCCAGCGCATCCTGTCGAACTGCACGCTTGACTGGTTCCGTCGCCAGAAAACCCGCAACGCGCTGTTTTCCAACCTCAGCGACTTCGAAATCGAGGGGGACGACGGCGAATTCAACCTGCTGGAAGCGCTCATGCCGGCCGATGGCGAGGCCGCCGCCGAAACGGCGGAAGACACCATGAGCCGGGCGCAGATCTTGCAGACCATCGAAACGGCCATCCAGGACCTGCCCGGCCGTCAACGTGAAGCATTTCTCATGCGTTACTGGGAGGAAATGGACGTTGCCGAGACGGCCGCAGCCATGGGCTGCTCGGAAGGCAGCGTCAAGACGCACTGCTCGCGGGCCGTCCAGGCCCTCGCCCGGGCGTTGAAAGCGAAGGGAATACAGCCATGACCATCCACAACCTCTCTCCCTCCGAAGCGACGTCGGACCGGTACGCACGCCGGATCGCAGCCCGCCTGTCGGCTGGCGAGCCGTCGATCGGCCATGACATCACCGAGCGCCTGCGGGTGGCACGCCAGCAGGCCGTGGCCGCGCGCCGCATTGATCCCCTCATCCAGGTGCAGCTGGCCGTGGCCGAGGCACCCCGGCTGGCCAGCGCCACGGCGGGTGCGGGAGGCGAGGCCCCCGGATGGTGGACACGCATCGCCTCGGTCATCCCACTGTTGATGCTGGTGGGCGGCCTCGTCGTGATCGACATGGTCCGCTCCGATCAACGGGCCCGCGAGCTCGCCGATGTCGATACACAGTTGCTGTCGGACGACCTGCCGCCCTCGGCTTACACCGACCCGGGCTTTGCCCAGTTCCTGCGCACCGGCGGTGGCAATGCCGCTGCGCGTTGACGGCGATCAAGGCATGGCGACCAAGCGCTCTGCGTTGCAACGCCTGCCGGTGGCCGCAGTCGCGCTGGCGGCCGGGTCTGCGGTCCTGATGCTGTCGCCCTCGCTGTCGGCCCAATCCGAGGCAGGTGCAGTTACAACGCGTAAGCCCGCCAAGGCAAATGTCGCCGCGTCGGCCGGGTTGGCCTGGAGCGACCTTTCAGCGGCCCAGCAGCGGGCGCTCGCGCCACTGGCCGGCAGCTGGAGCGGCATGACCGATGGCCACAAGCGCAAATGGATCGCGCAGGCGGCCAACCATGCCAGCCTGTCTGAAGCCGAGCAGGCCAAGCAGCACGAGCGCATGACGGACTGGGCAGCCCTGAGTCCGGCACAGCGGGCCCAGGCCCGGCTGAACTTTGCACGCACGAAAGCCCTGCCGGCCGACGAGAAAAAAGCCAAGTGGGACGCCTACCAGGCGCTGTCGGCCGAAGAGCGCCGCTCGCTCGCCGCGCAGGGCCGGGAAAAGCCTCGCGGCGCAGCGCCCGCCACGCGCCCGGTTCCCGCCCAGAAACTGGCCACCGTGCCTCAAACACCTGCGCAGACCCGGCCGGTGCGTGTGCCGGCACCTTCGGCTCATCCTGCGCCCGCTGCCGCCCCCGCTCCTGCGGCTGCGGCCCAGGCGGCGACACCGGCAACGGCCGGCCCCGTGGCCGAGGACCACGCCCCCAGCCAATAATCGGGGGATGACCGAAGCTGTTTCCGTGCGGCCGATGCCCGAGCCGCCCACCTCCCTCATCGCCCCCAGCCTCAGACGCCGTATGGCCTGCTGGCTCTATGAGGGCATGCTGATGTTCGCCGTCGTCTTCGTCGCCGCGTGGCTGTTCAGCACGCTCGGGCAGATGCGTGACGCCATGGACGCCCGTCGCCCGCTCTTTCAGGGCTTCCTGTTCGTGATCTTCGGCATCTACTTTGCCTGGTTCTGGGCCCGCGGCCAGACCCTGGCGATGAAGACCTGGAACATCCGAGTGGTCGACGCGCACGGACAGCCGGTCACGCAGTTGCGCGCGCTCTGGCGCTACGTGCTGTCGTGGCTCTGGTTTCTGCCGCCGATGGCCGCCATGGCGCCGTTCAGGCTACCGGGCGCGGAAACCACCGTGCTGCTGATCGGCTGGATTCTCGTCTGGGCATTGCTGTCGCGCTTTCATCCGCAGCGGCAGTTCCTGCATGATGTGCTGGCCGGCACCCGCCTGGTCACGTCGGCGCCGCTGTCGCGCTGACGCCACCGAGCTGCGACACAATCGCCGCCATGTCCACGACGCCCCCCCTCTCCGAAGTCAACCCGCAGAAGGCACGCAGTGGCTTCTCGCGTCTGTGGCATGCCACGGGCTATTCGATCGAGGGCCTGCGCGCCGGCTGGGGCGAGAAAGCCTTCCGGCAGGAAGCCGTCGCCGCCATGGTGCTGCTGCCTGCATCGTTCTGGCTGGGGCGGCACTGGACTGAAGTCGCCCTGCTCGCCGGTTCCGTGGTACTGGTCATGATTGTCGAGTTGTTGAACACCGGTATCGAGACGGCCATCGACCGCATCAGTCCCGAATGGCATGACCTGTCCAAGCGGGCCAAGGACATGGGCAGCGCCGCCGTCCTGCTCAGCCTGTTGCTGTGCATCGCCATCTGGGGTGCCGCGCTGCTCGGAAGGTTCTTTGCGTGAAGCCAGGTTTTTCCATCTGCGTTTATTGCGGCTCCCGGCCGGGAGTCGACCCTGTCTACGCCGCGGCCGCTCGCGAAGTCGGCCGCTGGATCGGCGAGCATGCCGGCCAACTGGTCTACGGCGGAGGCTGCAACGGTCTGATGGGCCTGGTGGCCGAATCCACCCAGGCTGCAGGCGGGCGAGTGGTCGGCGTCATCCCGCAGGCTCTGGTCGACAAGGAATGGGCCAACGCGGCCTGCGACGAGTTGCATGTCGTGCAGACCATGCACGAGCGCAAGGCCATGATGGCCGAGCGCTCCGATGCCTTCCTGGCCCTGCCCGGCGGCATCGGCACCTTCGAGGAACTGTTCGAGATCTGGACCTGGCGCCAGTTGGGCTACCACGACAAGCCCGTGGGCATCCTCAATGCCGCAGGCTACTACGATGGCCTGACGCAATTCATCGGCTCGGTGACATCGGCCGGCTTCATGAACGAATGGCAGAGCAGCCTGATCGCCGTCGGCGATGAAGCCGGACCGCTGCTGCAGCGCTTGGTGCAGGACGCCGGAACCAACGCCGACGACAGCTCGCGACTCAGCGAGCAGATGTGAGCTGCTCCGGCCGCCGGCCTCAGCCTCCGCGCTGGCGCAGTGCTTCGTAGAGGCAGACGCCGCTGGCCACCGAGACGTTCAGACTCTCGACCGCGCCCTTCATCGGAATGCTGACGAGTTCGTCGCAGGTCTTGCGGGTGAGCTGGCGCATGCCTGCGCCCTCGGCGCCCAGCACCAGTGCCGTGGGACGGCGCAGGTCGCTCTGGTAGAGCGTGCCAGGTGCGTCGTCGCTGGTGCCCACGCACCAGATGTTGCGCTCCTTGAGCTCCCCCAGGGTGCGCGCGAGGTTGGTCACCATGAAGTACGGCATGGTCTCGGCCGCACCGCTGGCCACCTTGGCCACCGTGGCGTTGATACCTGCCGCGTGGTCCTTGGGCGCGATGACTGCGTGCGCGCCGGCACCGTCGGCCACGCGCAGGCAGGCACCCAGGTTGTGCGGATCGGTCACGCCATCGAGCACGAGCAGCAACGGCACCGCGCCGTCGGCCTCGAGCTGATCCATCAGATCGTCGAGCGAGCGCACCTGGTCGAGCTTGTTGACCCGCGCCACCACGCCCTGATGACCATGGCTGCCTGCCAGCTTGGACAGCCGCAGGCCATCGGCTTCGATCAGCCGCACGCCAGCCTCCTGGGCACGCGCCATGAACTGCCGCATGCGGGCATCACGCCGGCTCGCGTCGAACAGCACCTCGATGACGGAGGCCGGGGCAGTCTTGAGGCGCACGCCGACGGCGTGGAAGCCGAAAATCACTTGGGGAGAAGAAGCCATCGGCCGATTATCGCGGCCGCCGTCGCCTACCCGTGCGCGCGCGCCGGCCAGACGGGCTCAGAACAACCAGAAGCCCAGCAAGCCTGCCAGCAGCAGGGCCACGATGGCCAGCACCCAGCCAGCGACCCCACTGCGCACGCGGCCCGGCTCGTGACGCGGATCGAACAAGGCGCCCTCGCTCGCCAGGCCAGGCACGGCGCCATCCGCGGGCAGCGTGCCTTGCGCCGCATCCACCAGTTGCTTGGCCTCGCGCAAGCCGAGGCCCGTGGCTTCGCGCGTGAGCTGGATGGCCTCGACCACCTTGCCCCGTTGCAGCGCCTCGTAGGCATCGTGCGGCAACGACCCGGTGCTCGTGGCGCCCTGGCCCAGCGGACGGCCGAACACATCGTCGGCCACAGGCGTCGGGGCAGGTGGACGTGCCATGCGATCAGGCAGCCAGCGCAGCGATCTGGGCCGCGTCTTCGGAGTCCGCGATGCGTCCGGCCTCGATGACGATCCGCCGCTCGCAACGCGCGGCGATGCCGCGGTCGTGAGTGACCAGGACCAGCGTGGTGCCCAGTTCGCGGTTGAGCTCGAACATCAGCGACATCACCGTCTCGCCAGTGGCGAAGTCCAGGCTGCCGGTGGGCTCGTCGGCCAGCAACACCGCGGGCTGCACCACGAAGGCCCGCGCCAGAGCCACGCGTTGCTGCTCGCCACCCGAGAGCACCTTGGGATAGTGCGACAGCCGTGTGCCCAAACCCACACGCGCCAGCATCTCGGTGGCGGCCGCACGCGCATCGCGTCGACCCGCCAGTTCCAGCGGCAGCATGACGTTTTCCAGCGCAGTGAGGTTGCCCATGAGCTGGAAACTCTGGAACACGAAACCGACCTTCTGTGCGCGCAATGCGGCGCGGGCATCTTCGTCCATGGCGAAGATGTCCTGCTCATCCAGCCGCACCGTGCCGCGCGTGGGCGTGTCCAGCCCGGCCACGATGGACAGCAGCGTGCTCTTGCCGGAGCCCGAGGCGCCCACGATGGCCGCGGTTTCCTTGGGTTTCAGACGGAAATCGATATCGCGCAGAATGTCCAGCGTGCCTGTCGAATCGCTCACGGACTTGAAGACGTGCTCGACGTCGATCACGGAGCGCTGGATGGGTTCGGTCATGGAAGGAAGGCTGTGTTGAATCGAAGAATCTTTGTCGCTGCTACGGCCGTCGCCCTGCTGGCAGCTACCCATCCCGGCATGCTACTGGCCCAGCCCGCCACGCAGACCAAGACCATTCTGGTCGTCGGAGATTCGCTGTCGGCCGAATACGGTCTCAAACGCGGCACGGGCTGGGTGGCCCTGCTGCAGCAGCGCCTGGACCGGGAGAAGATCGCCGCGCGCGTGGTCAACGCCAGCATCAGCGGCGACACCACTGCCGGCGGGCGCGCGCGGCTATCGGCACTGCTGCGCCAGCACAAGCCGGATGTGGTGGTGATCGAACTGGGCGGCAACGATGCCCTGCGCGGCCTGCCGCTGCAAAGCACCGAAGAGAATCTGTCACAGATGGCGACCGCCTCGCGCGAGGCTGGCGCGCGTGTGCTGCTGGTGGGTATGCAGGTGCCGCCGAACTACGGCGCCGACTATTCGCGCCGTTTCGCCGGGATATTCGAAAAAGTCGCCAAGGAGCGTCAGGCCGCAGTTGTGCCGTTTTTCCTCAAGGGCGTCGCCGATGGACCTGATCCGCTGCAATGGTTCCAGTCGGACCGCATCCATCCGCGCGAGGAAGCGCATCCGAAAATGCTCGACAACGTCTGGCCCGAGCTGCGCAAGCTGCTGCGCTGAACAGAGCGCCGGGCAGCGCGTCAGTTGCCAGGATTCGGCGCGGCGGGCTCGCCCGAAGGCGCATCAGCATCGGTGTCCGGCGACTGCTCGTCGTCGGCGTGCCCGGCCTTACGCTCGGCACGAGCCTTCAGCTTGTCTTCCTTCTTGCGTTTCTTGGCAAGCTCTTTCTGACGCTTCTCATAGCCATAGTTAGGGGTAGCCAAGTCGCGGTCCTTTCCGTCCTTCTGATGTCACAGCACTGTAGCAGGCTGCCCACCATCCACCCGTCAAAGCCGCCGCGGTCGGCGAGGTTTTGACCGTCAGGGCTCGCCGAGCGTCTGCAGCGCCTGTGCCACGTCGGACTGCAGGTCAGCCACAGCCTCCAGCCCGAGAGAGAAACGCACCAGCGTGCCACGCTGCAGGTGCGACGGCCAGCCGCCGCGCATGGATGCGAGGTCGTACGGCACGACCAGGCTGATCGGCCCGCCCCAGCTGTAGCCCAGGCGAAAGAGGCGCAGTGCGTCGCAGAAGCGGTCGACCTGGGCCTGCGTATAGCGGGCGTCCAGGATGATGGAGAACAGCCCGGCTGCCAGACCATCGCCCCCATCAGGCGCGCACAGCGCGCGCCAGTGGCGGTAGCCTGGCGCATCCTCCCGCGCGGGATGGAGCACCTGGGCCACTTCGGGCTGGCGGGCCATCCAGTCGGCCAGCGCGCGTGCCGCCATGTCCTGCGCCCGGTAGCGCAGCGACATCGAAGGCAGCGAACGCAGGATCGCTTCGACATCGTTCATGCCCACGCCCAGCCCCAGGCGCATGTGCGCACCCTGCAGCCGTGCGTGCAGGGCCGGATCGCGCGTCATCACACTGCCCATGAGCACGTCGCCGCCCCCGCTGGGGTACTTGGTGAGCGCATGGACTGAGATATCGACCCCGGTGTCGAAGGGCGCGAAGGCGAGGCCCGCCCCCCAGGTGTTGTCCAGCGCCGTGGTCACGCCGGCCCGGCGGCAGACGTCCACCATCGCGCGCAAGTCCGGGAATTCCAGGCTCACCGAGCCTGCGGCCTCCAGCCAGACGAGCCGGGTGCGGGGGCCGATACGGCGCGCGAGATCTTCCGCGTCCAGCGGGTCGTACAGCTGGTGGGTGATGCCCCATTGCACCAACTCGCCTTCGGCGAGCGCCAGATTCGGACCGTAGGCGTTGGCAGGGAGCAGCACTTCGTCACCCGTCCTGAGCAGTGCCAGTGCCACGTTGGCGATGGCTGCCAGTCCGCTCGGCACGAGCAGGCAGTACCGGCCGCCCTCAATCTCGCACAGGCGCTCCTCGAGCATGAAGCTGGTCGGCGTGCCATGCAGGCCGTAGGTGTAGCCCTGCTTCTGCTTCCAGTCGCGCGTGCGCATCGCCGCGACGCTCGGGAAGAACACCGTCGATGCCTTGAACACCCCCGGCTGCGGCGCATCGAAGCCGGCGGGCGGCGCGTAGGAGTGGTGGATGAGTCGTGTGGTCGATTCGGACATGGCAATCATCTTATCGGCGCCGGCCAAAGAAAAAGCCGGCACGCCAGTCGGCGGGCCGGCCTTCGATACCCGGACGGGCCGGATACCGCAAGCGGTCTAGGCGGTCAGACCTTCCACTTCTCGAGCAGCTTCTCGGGCGTGAGCGAATCGTAGCCTTCGAAAGGCTGATGGATCCAGGGATTGGTGGGCAGGAATTCCACGGAGTAGTCCGGCTCGAACGTGGACAGGGCCTTGGTCCAGACCACGGCGCTGCGCATTTCCGTGATGGGAGCATAGTTGCTCCTGAGCATGTCGATCACGGCCTTGAGCGTCTTTCCCGAGTCGGCCAGGTCGTCCACCAGCAGCACGCGGCCGGCAATCTCGCCCTTGGGCGTGGTGATGTAGCGGGCGATGTCCAGGTGGCCCTGCACCGTGCCCTCTTCGGCACGGTACGAGCTCGTGGACATGATGGCCAGCGGCTTGTCGAAGATGCGCGAGAGGATGTCGCCCGGACGCATGCCTCCGCGCGCCAGGCACAGGATGGTGTCGAACTGCCAGCCCGACTGGTGGATCTTGATGGCCAGCTTCTCGACGAGGTTGTGGTATTCGTCGTAGCTCACGTAGAGATGTTTGCCGTCTTCGGTCAGCATATGCGTGGGTTCCTTGCGGGCGCGGGTTGGAAAGGAAGAAAGAAGGACGCGGTATCAGGCGAGGTACGGGTGGCGCCGCATGATCGTGTGATCCCGATCGGGGCTGGTCGACACGATGTCGATCGGCACGCCGGTGACATGTTCGATGCGCTGCAGATACAGGCGGGCGTTGACAGGCAACTTGTCGTACTGCGTCACACCCACGGTGGATTCGCTCCAGCCTTCCATTGTCTCGTACACCGGCTCGCAGGCGGCGATGTCGTCCGCGCCCATGGGCAGGATGTCGATGAACTCGCCGTGGAGCATGTAGCCGGTGCAGAGCTTGAGCTCTTCAAGTCCGTCGAGCACGTCGAGCTTGGTGATGCACAGTCCCGACAGGCCGTTGACTTGCGCGCTGCGCTTGAGCAGCGCAGCGTCGAACCATCCGCAGCGGCGCGAACGGCCGGTCGTCACGCCCTTTTCGGCGCCCACGGTGGAGAGGTGATAGCCCACCGTGCCGGGGGTCTGCCAGTCGAGTTCCGTCGGGAACGGGCCGCCACCGACGCGCGTGCAATACGCCTTGGTGATGCCCAGGATGTAGTGCAGCATGCCGGGGCCCACGCCGGCACCCGCCGCCGCATTGCCGGCCACGCAGTTGCTCGAAGTGACGTAGGGGTAGGTGCCATGGTCCACGTCCAGCAGCGTGCCCTGCGCGCCTTCGAACAGCAGGTTGTCGCCATGCAGGTGGGCTTCGTTCAGTTCTCGCGACACGTCGGCCATCATCGGCTTGAGCAGCTCGGCATGATGCATGGCTTCGGCATAGACGGTGTCGTAGTCGAGCGCCTCGGCGTTCAGGAACGTGGTGAGCACGTGGTTGTGCAGCGAGAGCAGATCGCGCAGCTTCGCGGCGAAACGCTCGGGGTGCTTCAGGTCCTGCACGCGGAGCGCCCGGCGCGCGATCTTGTCCTCGTAGGCCGGGCCGATGCCGCGGCCCGTGGTTCCGATCTTCTCGGTGCCGCCCTTCTCGCGCGCGGCCTCGCGGGCCACGTCGAGCGCCGAGTGGAACGGCAGGATCAGCGGGCACGCTTCGCTGATACGCAGACGCGAGCGCACTTCGACGCCGGCTTTCTCCAGGCCTTCGATTTCTTCGAGCAGCTTGGCCGCCGACAGCACCACACCGTTGCCGATGTAGCACTTCACGCCCGGACGCATGATGCCGCTGGGGATGAGGTGCAGCGCCGTCTTCACGCCATTGATCACCAGCGTGTGGCCGGCGTTGTGGCCGCCCTGGAAGCGCACCACGCCCTGGGCCATCTCGGTGAGCCAGTCCACCAGTTTGCCTTTGCCCTCATCGCCCCACTGGGTCCCCACCACGACGACGTTGCGTCCCTTGGTCGTATTCATTTCGTTGCTGCTTCCGGAAGTTCACGCATGGGTTGCACTTGCCACTGGCCGCTGGCGCTCACGAGCTGGCGGTCGCAGTGGAACTCATCGATCTCGCTTTCATGGCCCGGCAGGACACAGACCACGGTCTCGCCGCGCTGCCTGAGCGCAGCGATCGCCGCACGCAGCCCGGCGTCTTCGCTCCAGGGCGCACGGATGGCTGCACGCAGCGGCCGGCGGGCAGCGACGCCCACCAGCTCCTTCACATCGAGGCTGAAGCCGACGGCCGGCCGGTTGCGGCCGAACACGGCGCCCACCTCGTCATAGCGCCCACCCCGCACGAGCGAATCGCTGGCACCCGGGGCATGGATGGCGAAGCGCATGCCGCTGTAGTAGGCGTAGCCGCGCAGGTCGGCCAGATCGAAGGAGATGCTGATGCCCTCGACCTGATGCGAAAGCCATTCGAGATCGGCCAGCGCCTCGCGGATGGCCGGCGCGGGCTTGAGCACACGGGCGGCTTCCTTCAGCACCCGCGCGTCCCCGTACAGATCGAGCAACGCCAGAAGGCCGTCACGGGCATCGCCGGGGAAGTCGCGCGTCAGCGTCGAAAGCTCGCTGGCGTCCTTGACCGCCAACGCAGCATGCACCCGCTGCAGTGCCGACGGGTCGACCGGCACGCCGGCCAGCAGCGCCCGCACGATGCGCGCGTCTGCCATGTCGAGATTGAGCCCGCTGACCTCGGCGGTGCCCAGGCACTGCAGTGCCAGCTGCAAAACTTCGGCATCGGCTTCGCGGCCGCCATGGCCGTAGATCTCGGCGCCGAACTGCAGCGGCTCCCGCGTGGCGTGCGGCCGTCCGGGACGGGTATGCACCACCGGGCCGCAATAGCACAGGCGCGCCACGCCCGAGCGGTTGAGCAGGTGGGCGTCGATGCGGGCGACCTGGGGCGTGGTGTCGGCACGCAGGCCGAGCATGCGGCCCGAGAGCTGGTCGACGAGCTTGAATGTCTGCAGGTCGAGCGCCTCGCCCGTGCCTGTCAGCAACGAATCGAGATGCTCGAAGAGCGGCGGCATCACCAGCTCATAGCCGTAGGCCCGAGCCGCGTCCAGCAGGCCGCGACGGAGTTCTTCGATGTGCCGTGCCTCGGAAGGGAGGACGTCGGCGATGTGATCCGGGAGCACCCAGGCGGACATGGGAGGGCAGGATTGGAACCCACGAACGGGATTCCGAGGCTGTTAAAAACGTGATTCTACCGGCCTCGCGCGAGGCGCGGCCAGAGCGCGGCGTCGGATCAGGTCAGCAGCCAGAACAGCACGAGACCGATCAGGACACTGCACAGGCCAAAGAAACGGATCTGGCCGTCGCGCAACGCCATCAGTTGAGAGAACATGCGGCGCCAGGCTTCGGGCGAGAGGAAGGGCAGCAGCCCTTCCGCGATCAGCAAAAGGGCCAGCGCCGCCCAGAGGCTGCTGCCATCCACGCGCCGCTCCCCCGGCCTGCAGCCGCGTCAGTTGCGAGCCGGGCCACCCTGGCCTGGCGTGCGCATCGAGCGGAAGAAGTCGGTCGACGACGGGTCGATCACGACCACATCGCCCTTCTTGTTGAAACTCTGCTTGTAGGCCTCGAGGCTGCGGTAGAACTGCGCGAACTGCGGATCGCGGCCGAACGCGTCGGCATACAGGCGGGCAGCCTGCGCATCGCCCTCGCCCTTGACCTTCTGCGCGTCGCGGTAGGCGTTCGCGATGGTCACTTCGCGCTGGCGGTCCGCATCGGCACGGATCTTTTCGCCTTCGGCGGCACCGGTCGAACGCAGCTCATTGGCCACGCGCTGACGCTCGGCTTCCATGCGGCGATAAACCGACGTGGTGATCTCAGACGCGTAGTCGACGCGCGTGATCCGCACGTCGATGATGTCGACACCCCACGGCCGGGCGCCCTGGACGGCTTCGAGCACCTCGCGGCGAACGTCGAGCATCAACTGCTCGCGCTTGCCCGACAGCAGGTCGCGCACGGTGCGGCGGTTGACCTCTTCCTGGAAGGAGTTGCGTACCACGCGGTTGAGCTGCATCGCGCCGGCCGCTTCGTCCAGGCCCACGTTGCGGATGTACTCCGACGGGTTGGTGATGCGCCAGCGCACGTACCAGTCGATGACGACGCGCTGTTTCTCCGCGGTGAGCATCGACTCGGTGTCGGTGCTGTCGAGCGTGAGCAGGCGCTTGTCGATGTACGACACGTTCTGGAACGGCGGTGGCATCTTGAAGTTGAGCCCCGGCTCGGTGATGACTTCCTTGATCTGGCCGAGTTGGTAGAGCACGCCGAATTGCCGCTGGTCGACGACGAACAGCGTGGAACTGGCCAGTGCAAGCAGCACCAGCAGCGAAGTGATGATGAATCCGATCCTGTTCATGATGTCCTTCTCCCTCTTCAGCGCACGTCGCGGTCACGCGAGCGGGAGTTGTCACGGGCGCGCGCGTCGACGGCGGGCGAAGAAGACGGCACGCCGGTCGAAGCGTTCGACGACGGCAGCGCGGTGGTGGCGCCGGGCACCACATCCGTCGCACCGGGCGTTCCCGACATCTGCATGAGCTTGTCCAGCGGCAGATACAGCAGATTGGAGCCCTGGCGGGACTCCACCAGTACCTTGGTCACATTGCCATACACCTGCTGCATGGCCTCGATATAGAGACGGTCGCGCGTCACCTGCGGGGCGCGCTGGTATTCGGCCAGCACCGAGCGGAAACGCTGCCCGTCACCGTCGGCCTGCGCAACGATGCGGGCCTTGTAGGCTTCGGCTTCCTCGCCCAGGCGGGATGCGGCACCCACGGCGCGCGGCACCACGTCGTTGGCATAAGCCTGCGCTTCGTTCTTGGCCCGCTCGCGCTCCTGTCCGGCCTTGAGCACGTCGTCGAAGGCAGCCTGCACCTGTTCGGGCGGACGCACGCCGCCCTGCTGCAGGTTGATGCCCTCCACCACGATACCGACCTTGTAGCGGTCGAGGATGGCTTGCATCAGCGTGCGCACGCGAGGGGCGATCTGATCACGCTCCTCGGCCAGCACGGCATCCATGCGCATCTTGCCGACCACCTCTCTCACCGCCGTCTCGGCAGCCTGGACGACGGCGGCCGTCGGATTGCGGCTTTCGAACAGGAATGCGCGCGCATCGCTCAGGCGGTATTGCACGGCGAACTTGATCTCGACGATGTTCTCGTCTTCGGTGAGCATCGCCGACTCGCGCAGGCCGGTCGAACGGATGATGTTGTCGCCACCCACGTCGACCGAGCGCAGTTGCGTCACCGCCACCACTTCATGGCGCTGGACCGGGTACGGCAGCCGCCAGTTGAAGCCCGCGCCCACGGTGGAGTGGTAACGGCCGAACTGCGTGATCACGGCCTGCTGGCCTTCCTGAACAATGAAGAAGCCGGTACCCAGCCAGATCAGCAAGGCCACGCCACCGATGAGGCCAACGCCCAGGCCCGCGCTTTTCATGTCCGGCTGGAAGCCTCCGCCGCCGTTGCCTCCCGATCCTCCGTTGTTGCCGTTGAAACGGCCAGGGGGCGGCGCGCCGCGCCCACCCTTGCCGCCGAACAGCCCGGACAGGCGCCGGTTGAAATCACGCCACAGCTCGTCGAGGTCGGGCGGCCCCTGGTTCGGCCCCTGCCCGCGACCACCACCGCCGGAGTTGTTCCCATTGCCGTTGTGGCTGCCCGGCGGCTCCTCGTCCGGGCGAGGGCCGGCGGCCTTGTCATCGCGCCCCCAGCGGGGATCGTTCAGGTTGAACATGCCCTGAAAGCGGTCCTTGACACCCGCCCACCGAAAGGCCCTGAGATTGAGGTTCATGCGCTGTGGTCTCTTGTCGAGTCTTTTGTATCGAATCAAAGGCAGGATTGTGCCCAATCAGCCCGGATGAGCCTCCAAAGGGGCACCGGCACCGGGGGTTTTGCCGACCACCTGCCGATCGTCCACGCGGGCGAGTACGCCCAGGCGCTCTCGCAGGCCGGCCAGTCCTTCTCCGGTATGGGCGCTCAGGAAGACGCGCGGCACCTGGCGGCCCTCCACCTCGGCCTCGTCCTGCAACTGCAGCGGACGCTGCTCCGCGCTCAGCGCGTCGAGCTTGTTGAAGACCAGCAACTGTGGCACCTGGTCGGCGCCGATTTCGGCCAGCACGCGCTGCACCTCGGTCATCTGTTCGGGATAGGCGGGATTGGACGCATCGACCACATGCAGCAGCAGGTCGGCATCGGCCGCCTCCTGGAGCGTGGCCTGAAACGCGTCGATCAGCCCGTGCGGCAGATCGCGGATGAACCCCACCGTGTCGGACAGTGACACAGAGCGGCCGGGGCCATCGCCGTCTCCGCCCAGCCAGAGCTGGCGCGTGGTGGTATCGAGCGTCGCGAAAAGCTGGTCGGCGGCATACGCACGCGCCTTCACCAGCGCATTGAAGAGCGACGATTTGCCCGCATTGGTGTAGCCCACCAGAGAGATGGTGAATGCATCGCGCCGCTCACGCTGACGGCGCTGCGTGCCGCGTTGGCGCTTGACCTTTTCCAGCCGCTCGCGCGTGCGCTTGATGGCCTCGCCGATCATGCGTCGGTCGAGTTCGATCTGCGTCTCGCCGGGGCCACCGCGCGTCCCGATACCGCCGCGCTGTCGCTCCAGGTGGGACCAACGGCGGACCAGCCGTGTGCTGAGGTACTGCAGGCGCGCAAGCTCGACCTGCAGCTTGCCTTCATGGCTGCGCGCGCGCTGCGCGAAGATTTCCAGGATCAGCAAGGTGCGGTCGTTCACGGGCAAGCCAAGATGCCGCTCCAGGTTGCGTTGCTGCGCCGGACTGAGCGACTGGTCAAACAACACTTCGGC
This sequence comes from Burkholderiales bacterium, assembly GCA_017307855.1. Classification (GTDB taxonomy): domain Bacteria; phylum Pseudomonadota; class Gammaproteobacteria; order Burkholderiales; family Burkholderiaceae_C; genus JAGOCV01. The sequence continues at coordinate 90,757 of JAFKGD010000012.1, forward strand.
GGCGCCCGTCTCTGCGGCCAGTGCCTTGATCTCGTCGGCCTTGCCACTGCCGATGAACAGCGCCGCGTCAGGCGCACGGCGCTTGCAGGTCAGGCGTGCGACAGGATCGAGGCCGGCTGTCTGCGCAAGCAGGCCGAGCTCTTCGAGTTCGCCGTCGAAATGAGGCGTGCCGAAATCGACCCCGACGAGGAGGACGCTGGCGGCAGATGCGGAAGAAGATGGGGACGGACTCAAGTCGGGAGGACCCTGGTGGCTGCCGTCCGACCCGCGGCGCGCGCCGCAGGCCCGCCCGTCAGGCGGCGGACGTGTCGGAATCGTCGGCCGTGGAGAAATTCACGGCACGACCGGGCACGATGGTCGAGATGGCGTGCTTGTAGACCATCTGCGTCACGGTGTTGCGAAGCAGGACGACGTACTGGTCGAAGGACTCGATCTGGCCTTGCAGCTTGATGCCGTTCACGAGGTAAATCGAGACCGGCACGTGCTCGCGGCGCAGCGTGTTGAGGAACGGGTCTTGCAAAAGCTGCCCTTTATTGCTCACGATATTCTCCGTGTTCAACGAGTTGTTGTTGGAAGGCGCACCTTACCACAGCATGACAGCCCCGCAAATGCAATCGGCGGAACCCCCAAGGACCCAACGGCCAAGCCTGGCCGGGCGGCCGTCGTTCAGTCGCCGTCCTTGTCGGCGTAGGGGTTATGCGACGTCTTCATCTCGATGCGCAGCGGCGTGCCGATCAGGTCGAACTCCTTGCGGTAGCGACCCTCGAGGTAACGCCGGTAGGCGTCGGTCACATGCTCCAGCGAGTTGCCGTGGATCACGATCACCGGCGGATTCATGCCACCCTGGTGCGCATAGCGCAGCTTGGGCCGGAACATGCCGGAGCGCTTGGGCGCCTGGAACTGCACGGCTTCCTGCAACAGGCGCGTGAGCACCGGTGTGGACATCTTGCGGTTCGCCGCCTGGTGCGCCTGGGTGATCGCTCCCCACAACGGGCCCAGACCCAGGCGTTTGCGCGCAGAGATGAGCAGCAGTGGTGCGAACTTCAGGAACGGAAGGCGCGCTTCGATCGACCGCTGGACCAGCTCGCGCTGGTAGGCATCGACCGCGTCCCACTTGTTGACGGCCAGCACCACGGCACGGCCAGCCTCGAGGATGTAGCCCGCGATGTGGGCATCCTGATCGGTCACGCCCTGCGTGGCATCCAGCAGCAACAACACGACGTTGGCCGATTCGATCGCCTGCAACGTCTTGACCACCGAGAACTTCTCGATGGCCTCGAACACCTTGCCTTTGCGGCGCAGGCCCGCGGTATCGATGAGCTCGAACTTCTGTCCGTTGCGTTCGAACGGCACCATGATCGCGTCGCGCGTCGTGCCCGGCAGATCGAACGCCACCAGCCGCTCTTCGCCCAGCCAGGTGTTGATCAGCGTGGACTTGCCGACGTTGGGACGGCCCGCCACGGCGAGCTTGATCGGACGCGTCGCCGCGTCTTCGGCGTCGTCTTCATCCGGCTCGGGCAGGTCAAGCGGCTCCAGCGCGATCTCGACCAGGTCACGGATGCCCTGGCCGTGCGCGGCCGAGACCGCGTGCACCTCGCCCAGCCCCAACTCGAAGAACTCGGCCAGCTGCTGGCCTTCCTTCATGCCTTCAGCCTTGTTGGCCGCCAGTACCGTCGGCTTGCCCAGCCGGCGCAGATAACGGGCGATGTCATGGTCCTGCGCAGACAGACCGGCGCGCGCGTCGACGACGAACACCACCACGTCGGCCTCGGCGACGGCCTGACGCGTCTGGTGCGCCATTTCGCGGAAGATGCTGCCCTCGCCCGCATCGGGCTCGAAGCCGCCGGTGTCGATGACGATGAACTCGTGTCGACCCTGTCGGCCGTTGCCGTAATGGCGGTCGCGCGTCAGGCCGGCAAAGTCGGCGACGATGGCGTCACGCGTGCGCGTGAGGCGATTGAAGAGCGTGGATTTGCCGACGTTCGGACGCCCCACGAGGGCTATGACGGGTTTCATGACAGTCCGTCCTCACACGGGCAAGTTGATTTCGATCCGCCGCAGCGGATCAGTTGGGCTGGAAGCCGTAGACACCGCCGTTGCGCGTCACCACGACCAGCGTGTTGCCCGCCAGCACCGGTGCAGCAGCGATGGCCGACCCGTCGGTGGAAAGGCGGTTGAGTGGCGAGCCATCCTCGCGAGAGAGGATATGCACCAGCCCCTGGAAGTCCCCGACGGCGATCGAACGCCCCATCGCGATGGGCGCCGTCAGGCCGCGGTGCAGCAGGCGCTGGGACTGCCATGCCGGCTCGCCGTTGGCGCGGCGCCAAGCCACCACTTTGCCGTCCGATTCGGTGCCGAAAACGAAGTCGGCGTCCCCATGCACGCCCTCCACGCCATTGGCGGCGCGGCTCCAGCGCACGTTGCCGTTCAGTGCATCGACACAGCCCACGCCGGCCTGGAACGAGCGGGTGCAGATGACGTTGTCCACACGGCTCACGCTGCCGACCAGATCGACGAGTCGTTCGATGTCGTTGGCGCCACGCGGCATCGCGATCGGCGCCTCCCAGCGCGAACTGCCGGTGAGCGGGTTCATGCCGACAAGGCGGCTCGACAGGCCAACGACCAACGTGTCTTCAAACGCGGTGAGCACGCCCGACTGCCGCAGCACGAGCGGCTCACCCGTGCGCTGCTGGTTCCAGAGGCGCCGCCCCGTGGAGCCGTCGAAGGCGGTCACCGAACGGTCGGCACCCAGGACGAACACTCGCTTGCCCGCCACCAACGGAGCGGTGTATGACTGGGCCGTCAATTGCTGGCGCCAGATCACCTTGCCCTGCTCGATCGCCACGACTTCGTTGCGCGCGGTCACCACAGCCGCCTGGAAGCCGTCGCTGCCCGCGCCCGCCGCCACCGGCGCGCCGACATTGACACGCCAGAGATCGCGACCAGTACGAGCATCGAGGGCGGCTACCGTCCCGTCGCCGCTGGCCAGCGTCAGGGTACTGCCCGACACGTTGACGGTGAGCGGAAAATTCACGGCACCAACGCGTGCGGTCCAGACGGAACTCACATCGAGCAGCACGTTGTTGGGGCCGAGCTCCGCGGGCTTGGGCTTGCTCGGGCCGCTGGAACAGGCCACCAGCGCGATGGCTGCCAGCACCGTGCAGCCCAGCTTGGCCAGCGCGCGCGGCACGGGCAGACGGAAGGAATGGGACATCGTCTTCGTCACTTTGCGTTCTCCGGAGTGCTGGCCTGCGCCTTGCCCGCGAGTGTGGCCGGGTCGACCCCCAGCGCATTGAGCTTGATCTCGACCAGATGGCGCAGATCACTGCCCGGCTCCAGCTGCGAATGCGCGCGCTGGAACTCGGCGCGCGCCTCGTCGCGCTTACCCTGGCTGAGCAGCACGTCGCCGCGGCGATCGGCCACAAGCGGCTGGAAGGCCGGCGGCACCGTCGCCGACAGCGCCTTGAGTGCATCGTCGTAGGCCTTGGTGTCGAGCAGCAGCGCCGCCAGTCGCAGGCGCGCGACCGCCTTGTACCCATCGTCGGCACCGTTGTCGATCAACCAGGACAGCGCGGCGCGTGCGCCGTCTGTCTTTTGCTTTTCTTCGAGCACGCGCGCTTCGAGCAGCGCGGCCTGGCTCGCATAGGTGGTCCGGCGGTACTTGTCGCGGATGTCTGCGCCAGCGCGTTCGAGCAGCGCCACGTCGCCTGACTGGGCAGCGCGCTCGACCTCGTCGTACAGCGCGGAAGCCTGGCCCGACTGGCGGCGCTCCCAGAACTGGTAGCCGTTCCAGGCGGCGAAGGCACCCAGAACCAGGATCAGCAGCCAGGTGATCGCCAGGCCGTACCTGGCCCAGAAATGCTTGAGTTGGTCGAGCTGTTCCTGCTCTTCGAGATCGAAATGTTTTGCCATGACTTATCGGAATTCGGTGGGGGATTGTAGGGTGGCGGCCCAGGCGGCCACGCCGTCGAGCGGGTGTGCGGACTGCGCCCCCTGCCCGTCGCGCAGCGACTTGACGGTCACCTCGCCACGCGCCATTTCGTCAGGACCGAATACCAGCGCGTGCCGCGCGCCGCTGGCGTCTGCGCGCTTGAATTGCGACTTCATGCTGCCCAGCCCCTGTGCCCCGGCGGCGCCAGCGTGCATCTGCACCTGCACGCCCGTGGCACGCAGCGCCTGCAACACGGCCATCACGCGCGGCAACACAGCCGCGTCGGGCACGATGGCGTAGGCATCGGGCACGGGCCCGGGCACCTCGGCGCCCTGCTCGCGCAGCAGTTCCAGCACGCGCTCCACCCCCAGCGCCCAGCCGACCGCCGGCGCATCCTTACCGCCGATCTGCCCGATCAGGTAGTCATAGCGGCCGCCGCCACAGATGGTGCCCTGCGAGCCTAGGCGGTCTGTCACGAACTCGAACACCGTCAGGTTGTAGTAATCGAGCCCTCGCACCAGGCGGGGGTTGAGCGTCCAAGACACGCCGTTGGCGTCGAGGATGTCAGTCACAACCTTGAAGTGGGCGAGCGATTCGGCGCCGAGGAAGTCGAACAGGCGCGGCGCGGCGGCCACCAGCTCCTGCATCGCCGGGTTCTTGGTGTCGAGGATGCGCAGCGGGTTGCTCGACAGCCGACGGCGGGCCTCGTCGTCGAGCTGCGACTCATGCTCGGTGAGGTAGTCGATCAGCGCGGCGCGGTGCGCGCGACGCTCGTCGGGCTGGCCCAGGCTGTTGAGTTCGAGCCGCACGTCGGCGAGGCCGATCTCGTGCCACAACGCCTGCGCCAGCAGGATGAGTTCGGCGTCGACTTCGGCGCCCGGAAAACCCAGCGCCTCGGCGCCAATCTGATGGAACTGGCGGTAGCGGCCCCGTTGGGGACGCTCGTGACGGAACATCGGGCCCATGTAATACAGGCGTTTGCCACCTTCGTAGAGCATCGAATGCTCGGCCACCGCGCGCACCACGCCCGCCGTGTTCTCGGGGCGCAGCGTCAGGGCCTCGCCGTTGAGGCGGTCCTCGAAGGAATACATCTCCTTCTCGACGATGTCGGTGACTTCGCCGATGCCGCGCACGAAAAGTTGAGTGGGCTCGACGATGGGCGTGCGGATGTTGCGGTAGGCGTAGCGCGCCATGAGCGAGCGCACCTTGCCTTCGAGCCATTCCCAGCGCGCCGAGTCGGGCGGCAGGATGTCGTTCATGCCTTTGACGGCGTGGATCTTGTCAGCCATGGATAGTCCTGGAAAGACGGTGGCGGCCCGGCGCGGGCCGGCACGCGTCACGCATGCGGAGCCGGCACCTGCGGGCCTTCGCCCGCGGTAGCGCCGAATCGCTTCTCGATGTAGTCCTGCACGACCTGCTGGAATTCGTGCGCGATGCCTTCGCCGCGCAGCGTCATCGCCTTCTCGCCATCGATGAACACCGGCGCGGCCGGCGCCTCGCCCGTGCCCGGCAGGCTGATGCCGACGTCGGCATGCTTGCTTTCGCCGGGGCCATTGACGATGCAACCCATGACGGCAACCTTGAGCCCTTCGACACCCGGATAGCGGTTGCGCCACACAGGCATCTGCTGGCGCAGGAAGTCGTCGATCTGTTTTGCGAGCTCCTGGAAGGTGGTGCTGGTGGTGCGGCCGCAACCCGGGCAGGCCGTCACGCTTGGCACGAAGATGCGCAGGCCCAGCGCCTGCAGGATCTCGTTGGCTACCACCACTTCCTGCGTGCGCGCTTCACCAGGTTGCGGTGTGAGCGACACGCGGATGGTGTCGCCGATGCCTTCCTGCAGCAGCACCGACAGCGCCGCGGCCGAGGCCACCGTGCCCTTGGTTCCCATGCCGGCTTCGGTCAGGCCCAGGTGCAGCGCGTAGTCGGAGCGGCGTGCGAGCTCGCGGTAGACCGCGATCAGGTCCTGCACGCCGCTCACCTTGCACGAGAGGATGATCTGGCTTCCGTTCATGCCCATCGATTCGGCGAGCTTCGCCGAGTCGATGGCCGAGCTGATCAGCGCTTCGTACATGACCTGCTTCGCATCCCACGGCTGGGCACGACGCAGGTTTTCGTCCATCAGCAAAGCCAGCAGTTCCTGATCGAGACTGCCCCAGTTGACGCCGATGCGCACGACCTTGTCCCAGCGCATCGCGGCTTCGATCATCTGGCCGAACTGCTTGTCCTTCTTGTCGCCCTTGCCCACATTGCCGGGGTTGATGCGGTATTTGGACAGCGCCTCGGCACAAGCCGGATGCTCGGTGAGCAGCCGATGGCCGTTGTAGTGGAAATCGCCGATGAGGGGCACGTCAATGCCCATGCGATCCAGCTGGTCCCGGATGTGCGGCACCGCCGCGGCGGCTTCGGGCGTGTTGACGGTGAGTCGCACCATCTCGGAGCCGGCATGCGCCAGTTCCTTGACCTGGATGGCCGTGCCGATCACATCCACCGTATCGGTGTTGGTCATCGACTGCACGCGCACCGGGGCATCGCCGCCAACAGTGACGGTGCGGGGCCCCCAGACCACGCGGGCCTGGCGCGAATGGCGCGGCAGTGGCGCTGCGCCGGCGATGGGCTGGCGATCGTTCATGGTCAGCGCACCTCGAAACGGGCCACGTTGTCGCGGGCACGCGTGGCGAGATCGATGTCGGCACCGCGCACCTGCACGCGGGTCGCGTCCGCACGGCCGACCACCACCGACAAAGGCAACGTGCCACCGGCTTCTGCGCGCTCGCCGGCCTGCAGCGTACGCTGCAGCGTGAGCGAGCCCCGTGCATCGCGCACCTCGATCCACGACGCGCCGGTGGCGGTGAAGGCTACCAGCGGCGTCGCGCCAGCGGGAAGCGCAGGAGCGGCGGCAACGGCAGGCGCGGATGCCCCAGCGGCCGGGGCGGCGGCCGCTGCTGTCGGCGCTTCTGCCATGGATGGGCCATCCGACGGCAGAACGGTCTCGCTCGCCGGCGCGGACGGCGCTGCTGCAGCGGGAACGACATCGGAGATCAGTTCGCGTGTCTCGCCGCCCGCAGCGCCAGGAGCGCGCCCGCCGCGCGACGCGGGCCACAGCAGCAACGCGACCACGCCCACCAACAGCAGAGCGACCAGCCAGGCTGCCGGCCGCGCCAGCGAACTCAGCACGCTGGATTTGGGGCTGCCACCGACGCCACGGAACGGCGCATTGATGCCGGCATCGCGCTGTGGCACCAGGGTGGCGTGACCTTGCGGCAGACGGTCAAGAATCGGCGCGGGATCCACGTGCAGGGCACGGCAGACGCTGGACGCGAGCGCGCGTGCGAACACGGCATCCGGCAGTTCCTCGAGTCGGTCGGCTTCCAGGGCCTCGAGCTTGCGCACGGGCACCTTGAGCGACACCGCCAGTGCCGCGATATGCAGCCCGGCCGCCTCCCGGGCGTCACGCAGCAACTGGCCTGCCGAAGGGCCGGCGCTCATCCCGTCCGTCTCACTCATTCCACGCTCCCCGGTCGAACGCGATGGCCTGACGCGATTGCGGGAAGCGCCGCTTGAGCTGCAGGCCCAGTTGCGTCAACGCCTCCTGGTTGCCCATGGCGCGCTCGACCTTCATGCCCAGCCAGAGCGACTCGGCGCTCGCCTGCTCGGTGTTGTTGATGCGGCGGATGTAGAACTGCGCGCGGGGGTACTCGCGGCGGTCGAAGAACAGCTGGGCCAGTTGCATGCCGGCTACGGGGTTGCCCGCATCGAGCTCGTAGGCACGCATCAGGCTGCGCTCGGCTTCGTCGCGCAGGCCGGCGCGCGACTGGCAGATGCCCATGGCCATGTAGGACTTGGCAGCCTCGGTGTAGCGCGGCGCCGCGATGGCCTGGCCGAAGTACTGGAACGACTCGGTGAAACGGTCCTGCTGGCATAGCAGCCAGGCGTAGTTGTGCAGGATGTTGCCGTCACCAGAGCGCAGTTGCATGGCACGCCGGAAGCTCTCGTCGGCCAGCCGGTAATCGTTGAGCTGCATGTAGATCAGGCCGCGCAGGTTGTGCGCATCGGCGAAAGTCGGATCCGCCGCGATGGACAGCTTGAGCTCATCGAGCGCCACGGTCGTTTGCCCTTGGCGGAAATACTCGATCGCGAGTTCGAGCCTGATCAATGCACGGTTGCGCGCCTGCGCCTGCTCGTTCGTGACCGGCGCGTCCGACCGCGTTCCGGCGTCGGTGGGAGCGGTGCCGGCACAACCGGACAGCACGAGCGCCGCGAGCGCGGCCACCGCAAAGGCCGACAGCCGGGGCAGAACGGGCACGTGAATACTCATGGCCTGGGAACTCCTGTCGTCTGGGGCACGGTCGCGCCGGCCGGTTGAAGCATCACCGTTCGCTGGCGGGCGATGCGATCGCCCACCCGGGTGCGATCACGCACGTCGCCGGCCAGCTGGCCGCAGGCGGCGTCGATGTCGTCACCCCGGGTCTTGCGCACGGTGGTCACGATACCCGCATCCGACAACAGCTTCGCGAACGTCTCCACGGCAGCCTTGGAAGAACGCAGCAGGCCCGACGCCGGAAACGGGTTGAACGGAATCAGGTTGAACTTGCACGACACGCCCCGGCCACCGCGTGCCGTGCGGACGAGTTCGATCAGCTGGCGCGCGTGCGCAGGGGTATCGTTGACGCCATCGAGCATGCAGTACTCGAACGTGATGAAGTCACGCGGCGCGTGTTCCAGATAGCGGCCGCAGGCCTCGAGCAGTTCTTGCAGCGGGTACTTGCGGTTCAGCGGCACGAGGTTGTCGCGCAATTCGTCCACCGGTGCGTGAAGCGAAACCGCCAGCGCCACCGGGCAATCCTGAGACAGCCGATCCATCATGGGCACGACGCCCGAGGTGGACACCGTGACGCGGCGGCGCGACAGGCCGTAGCCATGGTCGTCGAGCATCACGCGCAGCGCCGGGACCAGGGCCGCGTAGTTCTGCAGCGGCTCGCCCATGCCCATCATCACCACGTTGGAGATGACACGTTCGTCCTTGCCCGACCGCTGACGCAGGAAGTGCTCGGCGAACCACAACTGAGCGAGGATCTCGCCGGTGGACAGGTTCCGGCTGAAGCCCTGGTGTCCCGTGGAGCAGAAGCGGCAGCCGACGGCGCAGCCTGCCTGCGACGACACGCACAGCGTGCCACGATCGTCTTCGGGGATGAATACCGCCTCGACCGCATCGCCCGCGCCCACGTCGAACAGCCACTTGATCGTGCCGTCGGCGGATTCATGCTGGGTGATGACAGGCAGGCCGACAATGCGGGCCCGCGTCTGCAGCTTGTTGCGCAGCGACTTGGCCAGATCGGTCATCTGGTCGAAATCACGCGCGCCGCGCTGATGGATCCAGCGGAACAGCTGGGTCGCGCGAAAGCGCTTCTCTCCGAGCGACTCACAATAGCCCGCGAGGCCGTCGAGGTCGAAGTCGAGCAGGTTGGCCACAGCCATCGCCGGCTCCACTACGGACAAAGGCGGCCAAAGGCCGCCTGGAAAGTCTGGCGGGCGCCGCCCACGGCCACGCGCGGGTGCTTCCGCCCGCGGAGCCAGCCGTACGCCCGTCGCGTCATCAGCGCGAATAGACGTTCATGCCCGGGAAGAAGAACGAAACTTCGACCTGGGCGGTTTCGGGAGCGTCCGAGCCGTGCACCGCGTTGGCGTCGATGCTGTCGGCGAAGTCGGCGCGGATGGTGCCGGCGGCGGCCTTCTTGGGGTCCGTGGCGCCCATCAGTTCGCGGTTCTTGAGGATGGCGTTCTCGCCTTCCAGCGCCTGGATCATCACCGGGCCAGAAATCATGAAGTCGACCAGATCCTTGAAGAAGGGGCGCTCCTTGTGAACAGCGTAGAACTGCTCGGCTTCGCCACGCGAGAGATGGGCCATGCGGGCGGCCACGACCTTCAGGCCGGCAGCTTCGAAGCGGGCATAGATCTGGCCGATGACGTTCTTGGCAACGGCGTCGGGTTTGATGATGGAGAGGGTGCGTTCGATAGCCATGTTGGTTTCCAGTGAGTTTTTATCTGTTCGGGAAGGAATCACCCCGAAGGCAAAGCCCGCCATTTTAGCGTGTGGAATGCCCGCGACAGGCAATTGCACATGACTGCCCGGGCTTTCAGCGGCCGCCTCGACCGCCCCTGCGACCGCCGCCGCCGGATAGGCCACCCTGACCACCCCGGCGTCCGCCGGTGGGACCCTGGCGCTGACGGGTGAAGCTGTCTGCGCCGATATAGCCCAGCGAAGTCTTCATCGGATCGGGCTGGCCGCCGCCACCGGGAGCCTGGCCGCCGCCCTGGCGTCCGCGCGAACCCGCGCCCCGGCCGGCCGGAGCGCCTGTCTGCTGAGGCCGACCCGCCGGGCCACCTGCGCCGCGGGGACCCGCGCCGCCTCGCGGGCCGCGTCGGCGTCCATCGGAGGGTTGGACCGGGGCCGCCGGCTGCTGGCGCTCGATACCCGCGGCCTGCAACAGCTCGCGGATGTCGCGCTCGTCCAGTTCCATCCAGGCTCCGCGCTTGAGGCCGCGCGGCAGCAGCATGGCGCCATAACGGATGCGGATCAGGCGGCTGACGGCGTGGCCCACGGCCTCGAGCATGCGGCGGACTTCGCGGTTGCGGCCTTCGGAGATGGTCACGCGATACCAGTGGTTGGAGCCTTCGCCGCCACCATCCTCGATGGATCCAAACTGGGCCATGCCGTCGTCCAGCCGCACGCCATCCAGCAGGCGTTGCCGCTCTTCGGAACTGAGCGCGCCCAGCACGCGCACGGCGTACTCGCGCTCCAGCCCGAAACGCGGGTGCATGAGCTTGTTGGCCAGTTCCCCCGAGTTGGTGAACAGCAGCAAGCCCTCGGTGTTGAGATCGAGCCGACCCACCGACTGCCACTTGCCCTGGTAGACGCGCGGCAGCTTGCGAAACACCGTGGGGCGGTTCTGCGGGTCATCGTGGGTGACGACCTCGCCCACCGGCTTGTGATAGGCGATGACACGGGCCGGCGGCGGCGCGATGCGTACCTTGATCGGCTTGCCATTGATGCGGACCTGATCCCCCCACTGGATGCGCTGGCCAATGTGCGCCGGCTCGTTGTTGACGGAGATGCGGCCCTCGAGGATGAGTTGCTCCATCTCCAGCCGCGAGCCCAGACCGGCCTGCGCCAGCACCTTGTGCAGCTTGGGGCTGTCGGGCTGCGGCGCCAGTACGCGGCGGCCCGGCTCGTCGCCGGCCTCCTCGCCCTGCTCGTCGAACTGGCCGGACACCACGTCGGCGAAATGGATCGCACCGTCATGCGCATCCGCGACGCCGGAGCTCTGTGCCTGCGGCGCAGCGCCGGCCGCTTCGTCGTCGGACGACGGGTTCGGGAGATCTTCGTGCGGGATCGGCTTCATCGGGATGTTTCCTCGGAATTGCCGGGCGCGGCCCGGTTGTCGTGCGCCTCATCGTCCGCCGGCTGCGCGGCGTCCGGCGCCTGGCTGACCGCCGGCTCGGCAGCGGTCTCTGCAGTCGCTGACGGGCCCGCCTCGGCTTCTCCAGCCACGCCGAACACCGCTTCGAGCGATTGCACGGGAAGCTCTTGTGCAGTGCCCTCGGCCGGCGCTTCCAGCATGCCGCTGGCCGCGGCGAGTTCCTCGAGGCCGTCGAGCACGCCGGCCTGCTGGGGCGTGGGGTGCTCGAGCTCCGGCAACTGGTCCAGCGACGACAGGCCCAGGTCATCCAGGAATTGCCGCGTGGTGGCATAGAGCGCCGGGCGGCCGATGGCCTCTCGGTGGCCAATCACCTCCACCCAGCCGCGGTCTTCGAGCTGCTTGAGGATCATCGAGTTGATCGTGACGCCGCGGATGTCCTCCATGTCTCCCCGCGTGACGGGCTGCCGGTAGGCAATGATGGCCAGCGTCTCGAGCGCGGCACGCGTGTATCGCGGCGGCTTCTCCGGGTGCAGGCGATCCAGGAAGCTCCGCATCTCGGGGCGGCTCTGAAAGCGCCAGCCGGTGGCGACGGACACCAGCTCGACACCGCGCTGCGCCCATTCGAGCTGGATGTCTTCCAGCAGCGCGCGGATCGAGTCGGCGCCGAGTTCATCGTCGAACAGCTGGCGCAGGTCGCGCAGCGGCAGGGGTTGCTGCGAACAGATCAGCGCCGTTTCCAGGACGCGCTTGGCCTGCGTCGAATTCATGGTGTCGTGGTCCCTGAAAAAGCGTCCGAAACGCGGGTGGGAATCGGGGAACGGTAGCAGGCAGCTTCTCAGCTGCTGCGCGGCATCGGCGACGGGGCCGGATACACGCAGGCCCCGTACGGGCGGGGCGGCTCCGGCGCTCTAGCCGGGCAAGGCATTGTAGCCGAGGGCCCAGGCGCGGAGCGCTCCGGCGAGGTCGTCCGGCGGTGCACTCTCGAAGGTCAGCGGGTCGCCGGTTGCCGGGTGCGCGAAGGCCAGCCTCGCCGCGTGCAGGCCCTGCCGCTGCAGTCCGGCGGCTGGTGAACCGCCATACACCCCGTCGCCCACCAGCGGATGCCCGAGACTGGCCAGATGCACGCGGATCTGGTGTGTACGCCCGGTGTGCAGGCGGCAATGCACCAGCGCACCGGCTTGCGCATTGCCGATCAGAGTGAAATCGGTGCGCGCGGGTTTGCCGGCGTGCTGCGAAAGATCGACCACGGCCATGCGCAGCCGATGGCGCGGATCGCGCCCGATGGGAGCGTCGACGGTGCGCTCGCGCGGCCCCGCCCAGGGCCGGTGCACGAGGGCGATGTACTGCCGGCTCACTTCGCGCGAGGCGATGGCGGCGACCAGTGCGTCCATGGCGCGGCGGCTGCGGGCGATCACCATCAGGCCGCTGGTGTCCTTGTCCAGCCGGTGCACGATGCCGGCGCGCGGCAGCTGGCGCGCCAGCGGGTCGCAGGCCAGCAGGCCGTTGAGCAGCGTGCCGCGCCAGTGGCCGGCCGCCGGGTGGACCACCAGGCCGGCCGGCTTGTCTATCACGCGCAGGTGATCGTCCTCGTAGACCGTCGTGAGCGGGATATCGTCGGGAAGAAAGGCCTGGCTCTGCGGCGTCGGACGCAGCTCGATCTGACCGCGCTGGCCTGCCCTGACCTTGTGCGACGGCCGCAGGGCCGGCTGGCCATCGATGCGCACGGCGCCGGCCTCGATCAACTGCGCCAGGTAGCTGCGGGAGAACTCGGTGACGCGCGCGGCCAGCACGCGATCGAGCCGCTGACCATGATCGGCCGCAGCGAAGGACAGCTCGCGCAGTTCCGTCGCCGAGGCGGCCAGGCCGTCTTCGGCATCGTCGTCCCAGGCGGCCGCGTCACCCCCCGCCGATATAATCGATGAGCCTTTGTTCAAGAAAGTTGCCCGAGATGCATCGCGCCAAATTATCGGCTGTTCCCGTGCTCGTGCTGGCTGGCGCGCTCCTGGCAGGATGCTCGTCCACGCCCGAGGCCGACAAGACCGCCACCTGGAGCCCGAACCGGATCTATTCCGAGGCCAAGGACGAACTGAATTCCGGCAGCTACGATGCCGCCATCTCGCTGTTCGAGAAGCTCGAAGGTCGCGCTGCTGGCACGCCGCTGGCCCAGCAGGCGCAGATCGACAAGGCCTACGCCCAGTACAAGTCGGGCGAGCGCGCCCAGGCCATCTCCACGCTCGACCGCTTCATGCGGCTGCACCCCGCGAGCCCGGCCTACGACTATGCGCTCTACCTGCGTGGCCTGGTGAACTTCACCGACGACCTGGGGATGTTCTCGTTCGTGACGCGCCAGGATCTGTCGGAACGCGACCAGAAGGCCGCCAAGGAATCGTTCGAGTCTTTCAAAGAGCTCATCAATCGCTTCCCCGATTCGCGCTACACCCCAGACGCCCGCCTGCGCATGACGTACATCGTCAATTCGCTGGCGCAGTACGAGGTGCACGTGGCGCGCTATTACTACACGCGTGGCGCCTACCTGGCGGCCGTCAATCGCGCGCAGATCGCCGTGACCGACTACCGCGAGGTGCCGGCCACCGAAGAAGCGCTCTACATCATGGTGCGTTCCTACGATGCCCTGGGCATGACGCAGCTGCGCGACGACACGCAGCGGGTGCTGCAGCAGAATTACCCGCAGAGCACCTTCCTCACCCAGGGCTTCAAGCAGAAGGAAACGGCCTGGTGGCAATTCTGGTGAGTTCGGCTTCGAATTCGCCGGCCGATACCAGCCGACGCATCGGCGGCAACGCAGCAATCAGCCGTCGGCCATAGCTCATCGTCACCAGGCGAGGATCGCAGACCACCAGGATGCCGGCGTCGGTCTCGCGACGGATGAGCCGGCCGGCCCCTTGCTTGAGTGCGATGGCAGCCTCAGGCAGCGAGTACTCTGAGAACGGGTTGCGTCGTTGTTGCTCGAGCCGGCGTGAACGGGCCTCCACCTGCGGATCGTCGGGTGGCGGGAACGGGAGCTTGTCGATCACCACCAGTTGCAGTACGTCGCCGGGCAGATCGATCCCTTCCCAGAACGAAGCCGAAGCCACGAGCACCGCGCCACGGTCACCGGCGGCCATGAAGCGGTCGATCAGCACCCGCTTGGGCTGCTGCCCCTGCACCAGGACCTGCACCGGCTGCTCCAGCAGGTCGCCGAAGCGGCGCTCGAGTTCGTCGCCGATGCTGCGCATCGACCGCAGTGTGGTGGTGAGGACCAACGTGCGCCCACCCAGCGCAGCAGCCGCATCGCCGGCCAGCCGCGCCACGTGCGCGGGATGGGACGGGTCGGCCGGTCGCGGCATGTCGGCGGGCACGTAAATCGCGGACTGGCGCGCATAGTCGAATGGGCTGTCGACCCGCAGCACTTCGGCTGACTGCAGGCCGCAGGGCTCGGTGAACCAGCGCAGGCGAGGGTCGTCGCCCAGCGTGGCGGACGTGAAAATCCAGGCCTTGCCCGGCCCCTGCGGCTGACCCGCGGCGGCCGGCTCGGGCAGCAGGTGGGTCGCCATCGAATCTGCGATGTCCAGCGGTGCCTCCATCAGCCGCCATGGCGTGCCCGACACATCCACCCATCGGACGCGTCCGTCGGCCGCGGGGGCAGCGAAACGCTCGCAGCGCCTGGCCAAGACGCCGGCCCGCTCGTCCAGCCGCTGGAAATCAGGCGAGATTTCCACCACGGCGCGCAGTGCTTGCTGCGCAGCCAGACTGGTGTCCCGCAATGACGCCAGGGCCACACGCCATGGCCGCGCCTCGACACCGTCCGGTGCTTCGCCGAGCCAGCTCAGGCGCACCGCGCCGGTCGAACGCCCCAGCGCCAGCCGCAGGTCGCGCACGCAGCGCTCCAGCGCAGTGGCAACCCCATGCCAGTCGGCCAGGCCGCGCGCCTGCCCCAGGCCCGCCGCCAGCAGGTCGCGCACGAAATCGAGCAGTTGCCCTGAAGACAGAGGCTCGCCCATGAACTGCACGCCGGTCTCGTTGAGCTTGTGCGCCTCGTCGAACACAACCACACGCGCCGACGGCAGCAACTCGGCCATCCCTGACTCGCGCACCGAGAGATCAGCGAAGAACAGGTGGTGGTTGATCACCACCACGTCGGCCTGCAGCGCGTTGCGCCGCGCGAGATTGACGTGGCAATCGCGAAAGCGTGGGCATTCCGCGCCCAGGCAGTTTTCACGCGTGGAGGTCACCAGCGGCACGACCGGCGAGCGCTCGTCCAGATCGGGCAATTCGGCGAGATCGCCCCAGCGCGTCTGGCGCGACCAGGCCTGCACGCGTGAGAGATCGGCGACAGACACCCGGTCGGGCAGAACGGCGCCATGACAGGCCTGCTCCATGCGATGGAGGCAGAGATAGCTTCCCCGCCCCTTGAGGAGCGCGGCGCGCACGGGCAGGCCCAGCACGCGCACCAGGCCCGGCAGGTCGCGGCCGAACAACTGGTCCTGCAGTGCCTTGGTGGCGGTGGAGATCAGCACACGATCGCCGCTGAGCAGTGCCGGCACCAGGTAGGCGTAGGTCTTGCCCACGCCGGTTCCGGCCTCGACGACCAGCGCGTGGCCCTCCTCGATCGCCTCGCCGACGGCCTGCGCCATGCGGATCTGGCCTTCGCGCGGACGGTAGTCTTCCACCGCGCGTGACAACGGTCCGTCTGCCGAGAAGACTTCACGAGCCTGCTGCGCGAGGCTCATCAAGCCGGCTCTTTGGGGTCGAGCGCCAATTCCAGTCGCGCGAGCTGATCCCGCAGTGCCAGCCGCCGCTTCTTGAGGCGTCGCATCAGCAATTCGTCGGCGGGGGACTGGGCCGTCAGCCGGTCGATGGTGGCGTCGAGATCGGCATGCTCGATGCGCATCTCGATCAGGCGCCGGCCGGGGGAGTGCAGGTTGGTGTCCACGGGTGGGGGACGGGATGGTCTTGTGGTACTGTGCGCGGAGCGCGCGGCCGATGATACGGCCTTGCCCTCAATTAATCGAGCATAGAAGAGGGGTGTAGGGGCACCATGAACAAAGGCTTTCGTCTGAGTGCGGCCACCGGCATCCACAAGGGTGACCGGGAGTACCAGCAGGATCAGGTGGTGTTGCTGAGCCACCCTCGCGTGGTGGGCTGCATTCTGGGCGTGGTGGCCGATGGCATGGGCGGCCGCAGCGGTGGCCGCAAGGCGTCCGATCAGGTGCTGCTGACGGCTCGCCAGCTGTTCGAGACCTTCTCGCCCGAGCGCGACGATGCGCCCTCCATGCTCAAGCAGATCCTCGACGAGGCGCACATCGTCATCAAGCTCACCGCCATCTCTGCCGAGCAGGAGCCGCACAGCACGCTCGCCGCCTTCCTCATCAATCCGCGTGGCGACTCTCACTGGATCCATACCGGTGATTCGCGCATCTACCACTACCACGGCGACCGGCTGGTCAAGCGCACGATGGACCATTCGTACGTGCAGGCCCTGGTGGACCGTGGCGACATCACGGAAGAAGAGGCGCAATCCCATCCGCAGTCCAACATCCTGCTCGGTTGCCTGGGCATGGAAGAAGAGCCGCCCATGGACACGCATTTCATCCCGCGCCTGCGCCCCGGCGACACGCTGATGGCCTGCAGCGATGGCGTCTGGCACTACTTCAGTCCCGAGGAAATCGGATCCATCCTTTCGACGTTGTCGCCGCGAGAGGCCACCGAGTTCATGATCGACAAGGCCCGCTCGCGCGGACAAGGCGGCGGAGACAATCTGTCGCTGGTCGTGGTGAAGGTGGAGCCGCTGCAGGAAGAATCCCCTGCCCCTGCCCCGATGCAACCCGGGGGCTGGCCGGCGGCCTGATCAGGCAGTAGCCCCGGCGCCGTCAGGGCGGAACGGGCAGTGGCATGGCTGGCGGCTTGGCCCGCCGCTGCGTCGCGGCCTCGCGCTTGCGGCGGCGCTCGTTGGCTTGTGCTTCGCGCGTGGCTTCGTCGGTAGCCCGCGTGGCGTTGCGCGCCGCGCGGGTTTCTGCTGCGCCCGGTGACGGCGGCGCAGGCAATTGAGACCGGGCCCGCGCGCTGGCCCTGGACTCGCCCACTTGCCGGTCTGCCGCCTTGCTCGCTGATCTCCGGTCGCGCTCAGCCTGACTGGCGCTCTCCGACGAGGCCCGCCGCTCGTCTTCGCCGCTGCGCATCCTCTGCCGCTCGTCGAGACGGCGGACCTGATCAGCCGCATCGCGTGTGCGTTGCTGGTCGTTGAGCGCCGTTTCCTGCCGGCGCAGGTCAGCCACCGCGAGGCGGTGACGCCGGCGCGCATCTTCCACGCAGGAGGTCACCACGAAGCGCTGATAACAGGCGGCCAGTTCGCTGTCGAGCACGGCCTGCGCCCGCACCCGCTCTGCACCGATGCGTGCGCGCTCCTGCGCCTCGGGCGCCTGCTGCGCGATGGCCGGCACCAGCCCGGCAGCCGCCATGCCCGCAGCAAGAAAGACGTGGGCGAGCGCTCGGATCATGTCAATGCCGTATCGACGACGCGGCGCTCCAGGGCCAGGAACTCGGACGACTGCATTTCGCCCAGGCGCGACACCGTGCGCGGAAACTCGTGCGCCAGAGGGCCTTCGGTATAGAGCTCTTCGGCCGGCACGGCGGCAGACATGATGAGCTTCACACGCCGGTCGTAGAGCACGTCCACCAGCCACGTGAAGCGACGCGCCTCCGAGGCCATCCGCACGGGCATGTGCGGCACGTCGGACAGCAGGACGGTGTGGAACTGGCTTGCGATCTCCAGGTAGTCGTTCTGCGAGCGCGGACCACCGCACAGCGTCCTGAAATCGAACCACACCACCCCACCTGCCTTGCGGCGCGCACGTATCTCGCGCTGCTCGATGTGCAGCAGTGGATCTTCGTCCTGCGTCTCGGCCAGCCGATCAAATGCCTGAGCCATCTCGGCGTCGGCCTCGGGCCCGTTGGGCACGTGGTAGAGCTTGACCTGCTCGAGCGTGCGGCGCCGGTAGTCGGTACCGTTGTCCACGTTGATCACCTCCAGCCGTTCATTGAGCAGGTCGATGGCCGGCAGGATGCGGTCACGGTGCAAGCCCCCGGGATACAGGTCGTCCGGGCGGAAATTCGACGTGGTCACGAAGCCCACGCCGTTGTCGAACAGCGCCACCAGCAAGCGATGCAGGATCATCGCGTCGGTGATGTCGGCAACATGGAATTCGTCGAAGCAGATCAGCTTGTAGCGCTTGGCCATGCGTCGGCCGAGCTCGTCGAGCGGGTTCACCGTGCCTTGCAACCCCACCAGTTCGCGGTGCACCTCGCGCATGAACTCGTGGAAGTGCAAACGCGTCTTGCGACGGATCGGCACAGCATTGAAGAAGCAGTCCATGAGGAAGCTCTTGCCGCGCCCCACACCGCCGTACATGTACACGCCCCGCGGAATGTCGGGGCGGTTGATGAGCTTCTTGAGGGCGCTCGAACGCTTCTGCTTGTACGCCGTCCATTCGCTGGCACAGCGCTCCAGCGCTTCGACGGCGCGCAGTTGCGCGGGATCGCTCTTGAACCCGCGGGTGTTCAGTTCGGCTTCGTAGGCAGCTTTGACGGACATGGATGTGGCGGCCGCATCAAGCAAAAGGGCCTGCCCGACGGTGCGTCCGGCAGGCCCGTATGCGGCTTACGGCTTCCTCAGAAGTTCAGGGTGCGCTTGTCGACCGCCAGCGCGGCCTCTTTGGTCGCCTCGGACAGCGACGGGTGCGCATGGCAGATGCGGGCGATGTCCTCGGCGCTGGCCTTGAACTCCATCGCCACCACGGCCTCGGAGATCAGCTCGCTGACCTGCGGACCGACCATGTGCACGCCCAGGATCTCGTCCGTGGCGGCATCGGCCAGGAACTTGACCATACCCGTCGTGTCGCCCAGCGCGCGCGCGCGGCCGTTGGCAAGGAACGGGAAGGTGCCGGCCTTGTACTTCACGCCGTCCGCCTTCAGCTGCTGCTCGGTGCGGCCCACCCAGGCGATCTCGGGGCTGGTGTAAATGACCCAGGGGATGGTGTTGAAATTGACATGCCCGTGCTGGCCCGCGATGCGCTCGGCCACGGCAACGCCCTCTTCCTCGGCCTTGTGCGCGAGCATGGGGCCGCGCACCACGTCGCCCACGGCCCAGACGCCCGGCAGGTTCGTCTTGCACTCGTCGTCGACCACGATGGCGCCACGCTCGTCGAGCTTGAGACCCACGGCTTCGACGTTCAGGCCGATGGTGTTGGGCACGCGGCCGATCGAGACGATCAGCTTGTCCACTTCCAGCGTCTGCGCATCGCCCTTGGCGTTGGTGTAGGCCACCGACACGCCCTTCTTGGCGGTCTTGATCTCGCCGACCTTCACGCCCAGTTCGATCTTCAGGCCCTGCTTGTCGAACGCCTTCTTGGCTTCCTTGGCGATCTGCTCGTCCACCGCGCCCAGGAACGTGGGCAGGCCTTCGAGGATGGTCACGTCGGCACCGAGACGGCGCCAGACCGAACCCATTTCGAGACCGATCACGCCCGAGCCGATCAGCGCGAGCTTCTTGGGCACGGCGCCGATGCGCAGCGCACCGTCGTTGGACAGCACGTTGACTTCGTCGAACGGCGTGCCGGGCAACGCACGGGCGTTAGAACCCGTCGCGATGATGATCTGCTTGCCCGCAAGGGTTTCTTCGGCCGTGCCGGTGACCTTGATCTCGTAGCCGCCATCGGCTGCCTTGACGAACGAACCGCGGCCATGGAAGAAACTGACCTTGTTCTTCTTGAACAGGTACAGGATGCCGTCGTTGTTCTGCTTCACGACCGCATCCTTGCGGCCGATCATCTTGCCAACGTCCAGCCCCAGGCCCTTGACCTCGATGCCGTGCTCGGCGAAATGCTTGCCCGCATGCTCGTAGTGCTCCGAGCTTTGCAGCAGCGCCTTCGACGGGATGCAGCCGACGTTGGTGCAGGTGCCGCCGGGCGCCGGGCCGCCCTTCTCGTTCTTCCATTCGTCGATGCAGGCGACGTTGAAACCCAGTTGCGCGGCGCGGATGGCGGCGATGTAGCCGCCGGGGCCGCCGCCGATGACGATGACGTCGAATTGCTTGGACATCCGGTTCTCCTCAGATGTCGAAAAGCAGGCGCGAGGGATCTTCCAGCGCGTCCTTCATGGCGACCAGGCCCAGCACGGCTTCGCGGCCATCGATGATGCGGTGGTCGTACGACATCGCGAGGTAGTTCATCGGGCGCACCACGACCTGGCCGTTTTCGACCATGGCGCGGTCCTTGGTGGCATGGACGCCCAGGATGGCCGACTGGGGCGGGTTGATGATGGGGGTGGACATCATCGAGCCGAACGTGCCGCCATTGGAGATCGAGAAAGTACCGCCGGTCATCTCCTCGATGCCCAGCTTGCCTTCCTGCGCCTTCTTGCCGAACTCGGCGATCTTCTTCTCGATGTCGGCGAAGCTCATCTGGTC
Source organism: Burkholderiales bacterium (assembly GCA_017307855.1). Classification (GTDB taxonomy): domain Bacteria; phylum Pseudomonadota; class Gammaproteobacteria; order Burkholderiales; family Burkholderiaceae_C; genus JAGOCV01. The sequence goes on from JAFKGD010000012.1 coordinate 111,569, forward strand.
TGCGTTGCGCAGGATGGGCACCACCAGGCCGCGCGGCGAACCCACCGCGATGCCGATGTCGAAATAGCCGTGATAGACGATGTCGTTGCCATCGACCGAGGCGTTGAGCACCGGATACTTCTTGAGGGCATGGACGGCGGCCTTCACGAAGAAGGACATGAAGCCCAGCTTGGTGCCGTGTTCCTTGGTGAACGCGTCCTGGAACTTCTTGCGCAGATCCATCACCGGCGCCATGTTCACTTCGTTGAACGTCGTGAGGATGGCATTGGTGGATTGCGATTGAAGCAGGCGCTCGGCCACGCGGGCGCGCAGCCGGCTCATCGGCACGCGCTGCTCGGGACGGTCACCCAGGTTGGCGGGAGCCACGGGAGCCGACACTTGCGGCAGCGCGGCCTTGGGCGCGCCCGTGGGGATGGCGGCCGGCGCCGGCTTGGCACCGCCGGCCACGGCGGCCAGCACGTCACCCTTGGTCACGCGGCCATCCTTGCCGGAGCCGGCCACGTCGCCGGTCTTCAGGCCGTTGTCGGCCAGCAGCTTGGCCGCTGCAGGCATGGCCACGTCGGACTTGGAGCCACCCGTGGCGGCAGCCGCAGCAGGGGCAGGAGCGGCAGCAGCTGGCGCCGGGGCAGCGGCCGCCGGTGCGGATGCCGCTGCGCTGGCCTTGCCGTCGGTGTCGATCTTCGCGATCAGCTGATCGGACACCACCGTACCGCCATCGGCCACCACGATCTCGGCCAGCACGCCGGCGCTGGGAGCGGGAACCTCGAGCACCACTTTGTCGGTCTCGATCTCGATCAGGATTTCATCGGCCGCGACGGCTTCTCCCGCCTTCTTCTTCCACTGCAGCATGGTGGCTTCGGCCACGGATTCGGACAGCTGAGGGACTTTGACTTCAACGATTGCCATGTCAGTTCTTTCGTGTGTTCTGTTCGGTGCGCCGCGCGACGCCGCGCGGCCCTTGAATTACTTCGTGAGGATGAAGCCCTTGAGCTTGGCAAAAGCCGCATCCACCAGGGCCTTCTGCTGCTCCTGGTGCAGGTGCGAGTAGCCGACGGCGGGCGATGCCGAAGCCGCGCGGCCGGCATAGCCGAGCTTCTGGCCATCGAGCATGTTCTCGTGAATGTAGTGCTGCACGAAGAACCAGGCGCCCTGGTTCTGCGGCTCGTCCTGGCACCAGACGATGTCGGTCGCGTTGGGGTACTTCTTGAGTTCCGTGGCAAAGGCCTTGTGCGGGAACGGATAGAGCTGTTCGACGCGCAGGATCGCCACGTCGTCCAGGCCCTTCTCCTCGCGCTTCTTGGCCAGGTCGTAGTACACCTTGCCCGAGCAGACGATGACGCGCTTGACCTTGTCGGCCTTCTTGGCGACTTCGTCCTTGCTGTCCGGAATCACGGTCTGGAAGGCGCCCTTCGTGAACTCGGAGACCGGCGAAGTCGCATCCTTGTTCCGCAGCAGCGACTTGGGCGTCATGATGATCAGCGGCTTGCGCAGGTCGCGGATCATCTGGCGGCGCAGCAGGTGGAAGATCTGGCTGGCCGTGGTGGGCTGCACCACCTGCATGTTGGTGTCGGCCGACAGTTGCATGAAGCGCTCCAGGCGCGCCGAGCTGTGCTCGGGGCCCTGGCCTTCGTAGCCGTGCGGCAGCATCAGCGTCAGGCCGTTGACGCGACCCCACTTCACTTCGCCCGAGGCAATGAACTGGTCGATGACGACCTGCGCGCCGTTGGCGAAGTCGCCGAACTGCGCCTCCCAGATCACCAGCGTGTTGGGGTCGTTGGACGCGTAACCGTACTCGAAGCCCAGCACGGCTTCTTCGGACAGGATGGAGTCGATGACGACGAACGGAGCCTGGTTGTCGGCCACGTTCGACAGCGGGATGTAGGTGCCCTCGTCATACTTCTCGCGCTTCTGGTCGTGAATGACGGCGTGCCGGTGCGTGAAGGTCCCGCGGCCGCAATCTTCGCCCGACAGGCGCACCGGGTAGCCGCTGGCCACCAGCGAGGCATAGGCCATGGTTTCGCCCATGCCCCAGTCGACGTTCACCTCGCCCCGGCCCATGGCCGCCCGGTCATCGTAGACCTTCTTCACCAGCTGATGCGGCGTGACGCTGGCGGGAATCGTGGTCACGCGTTCGGCCAGTCGCTTCCACTCGGCCAGCGGGATGGCGGTGTCACCGGCATCCGTCCACTTCTTGCCCAGGAACGGGCTCCAGTCGACGGCATACTTGCCCTTGAAGTTGGTCAGAACCGGATCGACCGTGTGCTTGCCCGCGTCCATGGCAGCGCGGTAGGCCTTGACCATGTCGTCGCCCAGCGTGTCGCCCAGGCCCTGCGTGGCCAGCTTGTCGGCGTACAGCTTGCGCGTGCCGGGGTGCGCGCCGATCTTCTTGTACATCAGCGGCTGGGTGAGCGCAGGCGTGTCCTGCTCGTTGTGGCCCAGCTTGCGGAAGCAGATGATGTCGACGACCACGTCCTTCTTGAATTCCATGCGGAACTCGAGCGCCAGTTGCGTGGCCAGCACGACGGATTCGGGGTCGTCGCCGTTCACATGCAGCACCGGCGCCTCGATCATCTTGACGATGTCGGTGCAGTACAGCGTCGAGCGGCTGTCGCGCGGGTCGCTGGTGGTGAAGCCGATCTGGTTGTTGATCACGATGTGCACCGTGCCGCCCGTGTGGTAGCCACGGGTTTCGGCCAGCGCCAGCGTTTCCATGATGACGCCCTGGCCGGCAAAGGCGGCGTCGCCGTGCACCAGCACGGGCAGCACCTGCTTGCCCTCCGGGTCGCCACGGCGGTCCATGCGCGCGCGCACGGAGCCTTCGACCACGGGGTTGACGATTTCCAGGTGCGAGGGGTTGAAGGCCAGCGACAGATGAACCGGACCGCCAGGGGTGCTGACGTCGGAGCTGAAACCCTGGTGGTACTTCACGTCGCCGCTGGGCAGGTCTTCGGGCGCCGTGTGGTCGAACTCGGCGAACAGGTCGGCGGGCATCTTGCCCAGCGAGTTCACCAGCACGTTGAGGCGGCCGCGGTGGGCCATGCCGATCACGATTTCCTGCACGCCCTTCTCGCCCGCGCGGTTGATCAGTTCGTCCATCGCCACGATGAAGCTCTCCCCGCCTTCGAGGGAGAAGCGCTTCTGGCCGACGTACTTGGTGTGCAGGAAGCGCTCGAGGCCCTCGGCGGCCGTCAGGCGGTCCAGCACGCGCTTCTTCTGCTCGTTCGACAGGCGCGGGTTGGTGCGCGCGCTCTCGAGCTTCTGCTGCCACCAGCGCTTCTGGTTCTGGTCGGTGGTGTACATGTACTCGGCACCGATCGTGCCGCAGTACGTTTCGCGCAGCGCATTGAGCAGTTCGCGCAGCGACATCGTCTCCTTGCCGAAGAACGTGTTGCTGGTATTGAAGACAACTTCCTGGTCGGCATCCGAGAAACCGTAGAACGACGGCTCCAGCTCCGGCAGCGCGGGGCGCTCGGTGCGCTTGAGCGGGTCCAGGTCGGCCCAGCGCTGGCCCACGTTGCGGTAGGCGGCGATCAGTTGCTGGACGGCGGTGCGCTTGCGGCCCAACTCGGAATCAGCCCCGCTGGCCACGACGACCTGGGTGCCGCCCTGCTTGGCGCGCTCGGCGAAGGCGTTGATGACGGGGAGATGGGGAACGTCGCGGGAGGCGCTGCCATCGGTGGCCGGCACGTTCTGCAGCGCGTCGAAATACTCGCGCCAGTTGTCGGGCACGCTGCCCGGGTTGGCGAGGTAGTTTTCGTACATCTCCTCGACATAGGGGGCGTTGCCGCCGAAGAGATACGAGTTGTCGGCGTACGTGGAATACACGGACGCCTGCTGCGACGTGGAGTCACTCATGGGATCGCGACCTCTGCTTCCCTCGGGGAAGCTTTAGCTGGTGAAAAAACCTTCCGCGACACGGCTTGACCGGATGGCGGATGCACTAGGTAACAGTGGCTGGAAGGGCTCTGATTACGCGCAGGATTGTGCCACCGAACCCCGCCTGCGTGCCCAAAGCGCGGGCATCCAGACGTGAAACTCCTCACCAGGACGGCTTTATGACGTTCTTTTTTGGCAACATTTACATACAAAGCCGGTTTGTGTGAGTTAAATTGCCGAAGTTGACAGTTATTAACAATTGAACGGTATCACGGCCATGGCAACACCCCGCTTTCGCGCCTCCACCCTCGCCGCCCTGCTGCTCGCCGCGGCGGCATTGCCCCAGGCTGCCATGGCTCAGGCCGACGCCACAGTCCGCGACGCGCTGACGATGACCAATACCGGCCAGAGCGCGCAAGCCTTCGCGCTGCTGGATCCGCTCGAGGCCACGCGCGCGGGCGACCCGGAGTTCGACCTCGTGTTCGGCATCGCCGCCCTGGAGTCGGGCCAGTACAGCCGCTCCATCATGGCGCTGGAGCGCGTGCTGGTGGTGCAGCCCGACAATGCCCGGGCCCGCGCCGAACTGGGCCGTGCACTGTTCGCGGTCGGTGACACCCGTGCGGCCCGCGCGCTGCTGCAGGAGACCCGCGACCAGGGCGTGCCGATCGCGGTGGCAACGACCATCGACGAGTTCCTCACGGCCATCGACCGCGTCGAAGCCCAGGGCAAGTCGTCCTGGAAAGCCTACGCCGAACTCGGTATCGGTCATGATTCCAACGCCAACAGCGGCCCCGCCGGCAGCAACGTGGCAGTCCCGGCCTTTGGCGGCCTGGTGTTCACGCTCAATCCGGGCGGCGTCAAGCAGAAAGCGGAATTCTTCACGGCCGGCGCGGGCGCTTCGGGCCGTTACGTCATCGATCCGCGCTGGTCGCTGATCGGCAACGCCAGTGTGCTGTCCCGCTCGTACAGCGGCTCCGCCGACCAGTTCGACAACCTCCAGCTCGACATCAGCGGCGGTGCCAGCTACCGCCATGAGCGCAACGAATACAGCCTGGTGGGTCAGGTGGGCAATTACTGGGTCGATGGTGACCGTGCCCGCGAGCAGATCGGCGTGGTGGGCGAATGGATCTATCGCTTCGACTCGTTCCGCCAGGTCAGCACGTACCTGCAGTACTCGCAACTGTCGTATCCGGGGCAATCGATCCGCGACGCGGACCGCACGGTGATTGGTTCGTCGTACTCGCACATCTTCCGCAACGGCAGCCTCGTCTACGCGGGCGGCTACTTCGGCGAGGAATCCGAGAAGGCTGCGGGTGTGCCGCAATTCGGGCACAAGCTGTGGGGGCTGCGTGTGGGTGGACAGCAACCCATCCGCGACAACCTGGCCGCCTTCGCGACGCTGGGCTATGAAGACCGCCGCTACGGCGGCACTGATCCGCTGTTCCTGGTTCGTCGCAAGGACGAGCAGGTCAACTTCAACATCGGGCTGAACTGGGTGCCTGCGCCGCTGTGGCGTGTCACGCCGCAAGTCGCGCTCACGCGCACCAGCTCGAACATCGCCATCTCGGACTACGACCGGAACGTGTTCTCGGTCGTCGTGCGCCGGGACTTCTGATCAAGACATACAAGACTACTCAGGCCGAGGACACCCATCATGAAGCGCAACACCCGACTTCAGCACACCGCCCTGGTTCTGGCGCTCGCTGCCGCTTACCCCATCGTCAGCCATGGCGCCGCCGGCACTGCGCAGTTCGCCGCGGGCGATGTGACCTACAAGCGCGGCAATGCGGCGCCTGCGGCCCTGACCAAAGGCACCACGCTCGAGAGCGGCGATGCCATCACCACCGGTGCCCGCGGAATCGCCCAGGTGAAGTTCTCCGACGGCGGCTACGTCGCGATCCAGCCCAACTCGCAGTTCGACATCACGCGCTACGCCGACAGCGGCAATGCCCAGCAGGACAGCTTCCTGGTCAACCTGGCCCGCGGCGGGATGCGCGCCATCACCGGTCTCATCGGCAAGCGCAACACGGCCAACTACAAGGTCACGACCAACACGGCGACCGTGGGTATCCGCGGTTCGTCGTTCACGCTGGCCTACGGTCCCAACGGTGAAGTCATCGTGACGACGGAGCAGGACGGTATCGAGGTCTGCACCACGGCCGGCTGCACCGGGCTGACCGCCGGGGAATCGGCCATCGTGACGAGTCCCAACAGCGAACCCAGCCGTACCAACGCCACCACCACGATGCCGCTGGTGCCCTACCGCCAGGATCCGCAGGTGGCGGGCAATCAGGCGAATCCGGATGGGACGGCGGCCATCATCGCGGCTCGGCTGACCGGCTCGTACGACATGGCATTTGCCTGGAGTGGCAACTACGGCGAGGGTGGCATCACGAGTGGCCTGGAGCGCTCGGGCCAGCTGCATTTCGGCGCCAATGGCGCGCCCAGCAAGTACGTCGAGACCTATGGCGAAGGCTCCTACTCCACCGACTACGGCTTCTTCGCCAACGACGATGCCGTCACGGTCTTCACCACCCGGGGCTCGCTGGCCAACAGCGACCTGATGGTGCTGGGCATGTGGAGCGGGGCAGAGGACGGATACCGCACGACGTATGAAGGCGGCTCGTACTCTTCCGTATTCGACACTTATTCACCGCTGGCGTTCGTCGCGGGTCAGGTCACGCCTGAAGCGAACATCTCATCGCTGAACATGGTGGCGACCTACAGCCTGAGCGCAGCCACTCCGGTCATCACTGGAGCTGGCACTGCCGGCACCCTCAATTCCGCCAACCTGTCGGTGGATTTCTTCAGCGGCACCAACAGGGGCCAGCTGGACATGAACCTCACCATGCCCACCGGGCCGGGCACTTCGACGAACGTGTCGATGTACGGAACCGTGAGCGGCGAGGGTAGCTACTTCAGCGGCGAGGTCGGCACGTCGTATGGCGGGCCTTCACTGCTGGCGCTGAGTGTGTCTGGCGGTGCCAATGTCCGCGGTTTCTTCGGTGGCCAGAATGCCCAGTGGGCCGGGCTGAGCTACAACGGCGGCCTCAGCTTCTACGACGGCGAAGGCAGCTACTACTATGACTTCGGCGGTGCGGCGATCCTGGGACGTGACTCGGCGACGCCGCTGACCGGCCCCCTCGGCGTCATCGGTATCGGCAGCGACGGCGGCTACACGGACTGGATCGGCAATGACTGGACCTTCGTGTCGAGCACGGGTGGCGCCATCAACTACATGGCGAGCTACAACGAAACAGGCCGCGCCGTCGGCCCGGCCGTGGAAGTTGGGTCGCTGACCGCGGGAGGCCAGAAGGTCTCGCTGACACATTGGGCCGACAGCTTGTGGCAATCGGGCGAAGGCTCGTACTCCTACTCGCTGCAGGATGTCGTCTTCGTCGCCGGCGTTCCGACCAGCAACAGCACGATCAGTTCGATGAACGGCATGAGCGCCACTTACTCGCTGACAGGTGGCGTGAAGTCATCGGCCTTTGCATCGCAAGGCGGCGGCCCGCTGGGCACCCTGGATTCCGCCACGCTGAGCGTCATGTTCAACGGCAGTTCCAACACGGGCGTGCTCGACATGGCGTTCTCGCTCACGGGCAGCTACGGCGGCGCGTCTTCGACGAGCATTTCGGTCTCGGGCGGTGGCAATTACTTCTACGGCACTGGCGCCCTGTCCGGCTCGGGCGGTGGCACGCTGGGCGCCGACGGCGTCTTCTACGGCCCGTCGGCGGAATTCGTCGGCCTGATCTACGAAAGCTGGGGCCGCGGCAATGGGGAAAACTTCCACGGCGGAGCCATCCTCACGCAGACAGCGATGCCGGTCGTTCCCGAAGCCGGCAGCTACAGCAACCTGTCGTCGTTCATGGCGTTCACCAACTACCAGCCCGGCGTCAGCGACGCCGCCACGACCGGCACGCATGTGTTCAACAACTCGCATCTGTCGACCATTGCGGATGGCGAAGGAACGAGCATCGCGGCCAATACCCTGAACGGTGAATTCGGCCACACGGGCTCGGGTGCTGCCGGCGACTTCATCGGCTGGGGCAAATGGGAGTCTGCCGACGTCCGCTACAACGGCTCGTCGGCCTCTGGCGTCTCCAACGTGCATTACATCGTCGGCCAGGCCACGCCTGGCAGCTACTTCACCGCCCCCGAGCGCAATGGTGTCACGGCAACCTACACCGCCGTCGGCGGCACGACGCCGACGGCGAGCAACGGCGGCACAGGCTCGCTGCAGACGCAACTCTCCGAACTCACGGTGGCCTTCTCCGCGACGCCCACGGTGTCGGCCACGGTGAACACGCTGTTTGGCAGCTCCACCTATGTCAACAACACCATCAACGACATGCCCATCACCGGCGGCTCGTTCGGTGGCGCCAACGCGGCCGGTACCATGAACGGTTTGTTTGCGGGACCCAACGCCGAGCGTGCGGGCCTCGTCTACACCATCAACGGCGGTTCGTACGGCACGGTGACCGGGGCTGTGGGCTTCAACCGCAACGGCGCGCAATAACCGTCAGGCGTCTTGCTGATAGAACTGCAATTGCCGTTCTATCGCTTCGTCGCCGTGGATGCGAATCGCGCTGGCGCGCCCCGCCCGCGCGATTTTTTCATGCAGGCCGGCGTCCTTGCGCAACGCCTCGATGGCATCGAATGCCTCCTCGGTGCTTGCGATGAGGAAACCGTCGCCGCCGTGCGCAATCTGCTCCGCATAGCCCCCCCTGCGGCTGGCGACCACGGGCACGCCTGCTGCCATGGCTTCGAGCACGACACGGCCGTAGGGCTCTTCAAAGCTGCCGGTGCGATAGAAAAACACGTCGAGTTCTTGCAGGAACCGGTGCGCGGGCATGGCCCCCGCCACGAGTATCTCCACACCCGGCACGCCCTCCAGCCAGGGCGACAGGCATGTGGCGCCCATCAACCGGATCCGCACTCCCTGCGCCGCCAGCATGCGGTAGAGCCCGATGTCCTCGGGATGGTGCTTGTCCAGCACATCACGGCTCAGTCGGCCCACGGTCAGCGGCTTGCGCCGGGCCGGGGGGGCGACGGCGAGGAACGGCGCGAGGCGGATCAGGCTCGGCTCCACCGTACCCGCCATGCCCACAGCCCGCTGCATCACGCGCGAGACGAAGCGGACTTGCGGGACAAGGCCTGTCATGTGCTGCAGATACACCACGAGCCGCGCGAGGCGCTCATGCTGCGGCAAGTTGTACCGTACGGCGAGCCGGTCGAGATGCGCCTGCCGCAGCCAGTCACCCGTGCCCACATGCACTCCGCCCAGCAGCAACATGCCGCCCCGGGGAAACTCACCGGCTTCGGGCCTCACCTGACGCACGCCCATCGCTGCGTAGTCAGGGTGAGGTGGGGTATCCGACCACAGCACGCATTCACGCCGACCGGCCAGGGCTTGCGCCAGATCCGGCAATTCGCGCTCGGCGCCGGTGTGGATGTCGGCGAAGTGGCCAAGGAGGTGAAGCGGTGTCGCGGGCGCGTGGGCAGACATGCGGGCGATTATGCTGGCGGCCTGCACTGCTCCGCCTCCTCATGACCCCGTCCTTCGACACCTTGCGCGCTTTCCCTCATGACGCCCTGACTCGCGTGCGCAATCAGCCCCTGCGCGCGCGCAATGCCTTCGGACGTCACATGGAACGCGGTGCGGCCTTTCATGCGGCGGGTCTGGCCGACTACGCGCTGGCCGAATTCGAACACGCCCTGTCGCTGCAGCCCGGCGACGCGCAGGCGGCCAGTGCGCGGGCCACCGTACTGCTGGAGCAGCGGCGTCCGCAGGCGGCACGTCAGACCTTGCTCGCCTGCACGCAAACACTGTCTGCCAACGCCGACGGGTGCTGCAATCTGGCGCTGGCGCATGCCATCGGCGGCGACGCCGAGGCTGCCCGGCAGATGTACGAACGGGCGCTGAATCTCGCTCCTGCGCACGCGGGCGCGCTGGAAGGGCTGGTTCGCGAGGCCGGCGCACGGCGCGACTGGGATGCGGCATTGATCCATGCCGAAGCTGCCGCGCGGGCGCATCCGTCGCGGCCGGCGACCTGGCTCCTGTGGATCGACACGCTGCTGCATGCGCGACGTCCCCACGACGCGCTTGCCGTGATCGATGGACAGTCTGCACAAGCAGCAGGGGGCCAGCCGCAGGCCCTGGTGACCTCCGCTGCACATGGCGTGCGCCGCGCCTTGGCCCAGGCGTTGATCGGGCAATGGGACCAGGCCCGGGCGACGCTGGTCGGCCTGCCGGCAGGCCATGGGCCCGGGGCACTGGCGCTGCTGCAGGCCGGACTGTTGCCATCGCTTGGCATCGGCCACGGCGCAGCACGAGGTGTGGATGTGGTGTTGTGGTGCGCTCAATACGCCGCCGCTGGCGTGGCCGAGGGGCACTGGCATTGCGCCTCGACGCTGTCGCAGATGCTCCAGGCCGCCTCCCGTGCCGACGCCCCCGCGACATCGCCGGCCTTGTGGCAGATCGCACGGCCGCAGCTCGACAGCCTGCCATTGCCCGACAGCACACTGGCTGCTTGCCTCGCACGGGCCGATGCAGCAGACCTGGCGGCCCGCCCCGCCAACGATTCACTCGCCCCCCCGCTGCCGCGCAGCGACGGCCGGCTGCGCATCGCGCTGCTGATACCGCCGCTCGATGCGATGCGCGTCCACTGGCTGGCTCACCAACTCGCATCCCATCACCCGGGTCGATTCGACCTGCGCGCCTATGCTGCACTGAATCCTGATTCCGCAGATCCGGCCGAGGCAGCCGCGCTCGCGGCACTGTCCTCGCGGGTCGATCAGCTGCTCCCCATCGGACACCTGAGCGACGCCGAGCTGGTGGCACGCATCCGGCTGGACCAGCCGGACCTGCTCATCGACCTGTCCGCCAGCCATCCGGCCGGACGACCTGCGGTCTCAGCCCGTCGCCTGGCCTCGGTCCATGCCCGGTTGCATGCCGTTCCGGCGCATGCGGCCGACGCACCATACGACTATCTGATCACCGATCTGTTCACGCATGCGGGCACACCTCCTGCGGCCGGCGGCGCGTGGGCACGGGTGCCGGGCTCGACATGGCTGGTCCCCGCTCCGGCAAGCACGGCCGGATGGCAGGACGAGCCTTCGGACGCCTCATCTGTCCGTCTGACGGCCTGGGTCGCGGCAACCTGCATCGACGAACAGAGCTTCGCCCTCTGGATGCGCCTGCTGCGACAACTCGATGGCGCCGTGCTCGAGCTCCTTGCATTGCCTCCCGATACTCAGGCACGCCTGCGGCGCGAAGCCGCACGGCACGATGTGGCGCCAGCACGGCTGTGGTTCGGCGATCCATCGGCCGCGCCCGAAGGTCGCCGCATCCACCTCGATCCTCTGCTGCGCAGCGACCCGATAGCGGTATCGAATGCGTTGGTCCGGGGTGAGGTCGTGCTGGCCTGTGCAGGCCAGCGCACGGCATCGCGGCCCGGCGCGGCCATCCTGCATGGCGCAGGCATGCCGCAGTGGGTCGCCTCCGACCCTGAAGCTCTGTTCACACTCGCTTCGCACCTGGCCACCGATGCCGTGGCGCTGCGTGGCATGCGGGCCGAACTGTCGCAAGCCCGCATCGAAGGCCTTGCCGATCCGGCGTCGCCCGGGTGGTGGAACAGCCGCGCCCGCGCCGCCGAACTCGGCTGGGCTTTCACGCACATGGTCGAACGCGCGCGAGCCGGTCTGCCGCCCGCGTCTTTCGAAGTGCCGTGCGGCGCGGTACCCCCGCCGCTCAGCCTGCGGCCAGCTGCTCCCTGACCTGCTGCAGCGCCGTCGGATCCTCGATCGTGGTCAGATCGCCCGGGTCGCGCCCCTCGCAAACGGCCTGGATGGCACGGCGCAGCAGCTTGCCGCTGCGCGTCTTGGGCAGCGCGTTCACAAAGCGCACGCGCGCGGGCCGGGCGACGGCGCCAAGCTGGGTATCCACAGCCTTCATGATTTCGCCTTCCAGCCGCTGACGCGCCGCCTCGTCGGCCACGCTGGCCGGGTTGCGCACCACGGCGAAGGCCATCGCCACCTGACCCTTGAGCGTGTCGGCCACGCCGACCACGGCCACCTCTGCCACGGCCGGATGGCTGGCGATGCTTTCCTCGATCTCCCGCGTGCCCAGCCGATGGCCGGCCACGTTGATGACGTCGTCCGTGCGGCCGAGGATGAAAAAGTAGCCGTCCTTGTCGCGGATGCCCCAGTCAAAGGTGTTGTAGACCTGCCGGCCGGGGATGCTGTCCCAGTAGGTGCGCACGAAGCGCTCGTCGTCGCGCCACACGGTCTGCATGAAACCGGGTGGGGTGGGCCCTTCGATGACCACCACGCCCTTCTGGCCGGGTTCGGTCAGCTCTTCGCCCGTGCCTTCGTGAAGCAGCTTCACCTTGTAGCCGTACATCGGCACGCCCGGGCTGCCGAAGCGTGCGGGCGTGTCCTCGATGCCGCGTGCGAGCGTGAGGATGGGCCAGCCACTTTCGGTCTGCCAGTAGTTGTCGATGATGGGCACGCTTAAGGACTCGCTGATCCAGCGCGCGGTGGGTTCGTCCAGCGGCTCGCCGGCCAGGAACAGCGCGCGCAGGCTCGACAGGTCGTGCCGCTTCAGCAACGCCGCATCGTGCTTCTTGAGCACGCGCACCGCCGTCGGCGAGCTGAACATCACGCTCACCTTGTACTTCTCGACCAGCCTCCACCACACGGCGCCGTCGGGCCGTACCGGCAGGCCTTCATACACGATGGTGGCCATGCCGGCGATCAGCGGGCCGTAGACGATGTAGCTGTGGCCCACCACCCAGCCGATGTCGCTGGTGCAGAAGTACGTCTCGCCCGGTGCGCCGCGGAAGATGTGCTGCATGCTCGCGGCCAGCGCCACGGCATAGCCGCCGGTGTCCCGCTGCACGCCCTTGGGGCGGCCCGTGGTGCCGCTGGTGTAGATGGTGTAGCTGGGCTCGGTGGCGTCCAGCCATTCGCAGGGTACCTGCACGCCGGCATGGCGGTCGCGCAGGGCCGACCACGCATGGTCGCGGCCCGGCACGAGACTCATGGGCGCGAGGCCGCGCTCGACCAGCACCACGGCTTGGGGCTTGTGCGTGGCCAGGCGGATGGCTTCGTCGAGCAGCGGCTTGTAGGGCACGACCTTGCCCGCGCGCGACCCCGCGTCGGCGCTCACGATCACACGCGGCTCGGCATCGTCGATGCGGCTGGCCAGCGACACCGACGCGAATCCGCCGAACACCACGCAATGGATGGCGCCGATGCGCGCGCAGGCCAGCATGGCGAACACGGCTTCGGCAATCATGGGCATATAGATCAGCACGCGGTCGCCGCGCTGCACACCCAGCGCGAGCAGCATGGCGGCGGCACGCTGCACCTCGTCGTGCAGTTCGGCGAAGGTGTAGCTGCGCTCCTGCCCGGTTTCGGTGGAAACGGCGATCAGCGCGGCCTGCTGCGCGCGCGCGGGCAGGTGGCGATCGACCGCGTTGTGGCAGAGATTGGTGGTGCCGCCCGCGAACCAGCGCGCGAACGGGGGGCGACTCCAGTCGCACACCTGCGTGGGCGGCGTGCGCCAGTCGATCAGGCGGGCCTGTTCGGCCCAGAAGGCATCCGGCTGCTCGACCGAGCGGCGGTGAAAGTCATCGTAGGCGCCCACGGCGTTGTCTCCCTGTTGGAATTTCGGCTGGCCGCGGCAGGATGCGGGCCAACTGAATTCTTAATTATGGGAATCGCGCTTGCGGCAAGCTGACACCGGCGCAGACCGGGAGTGCGGATTCGCAGGAAGATGAAGTTCGCCAGCGGCCGAGGCCCTGGCCCGCACGATGAATTGTGCGAGGCCCGAAAAGAACGGCGCGCTCAGCGCGCCGGGGCACTCACTTGATGAGCGCCTGCACTTCCTTGAAGTGCGGATGCTCCGCCGTGCGCAACCACTCGAACACCACCATCTCGGTGGTGACCAGCTCGGCCCCCGCGCCAGCCAGACGGTCGAAGGCAGCATCGCGGTTGCGTTCGGTGCGCGAGCCGCAGGCATCGGTCACCACCCACACGTCGAACTCATCCTCGAGCAGGTCGAGCGCCGTCTGCAGCAGGCACACATGCGTCTCGCAACCCGAGATCACGATCTGGGTGCGGCCCGGCGCCTGTTGGGGCACAGCCTTCTGCAGGTGCTTGGGCAGGCTGCGCGCATTGCCCTGAGGCGGGCGCGCAGCGGGGGGCTGCAGCCATTCGCCCAGGCCCTCTTCCACCGCGCTGAACTGCATCTTGGCCAGCGTGCGCGAGAACAGCGCGCGCAGCTCGGGGGCGGTCTCGCCCAGCCTGGAGGGGTTCTGCTCGGTGCCCCACACGGGCACGCGCAGCAGGCCGGCAGCGCGTGCCAGCCGCACGGCATTGGCCTGCACCTGGGCACCGTCGGCGATGGCGGGCATGAGCCGGGGCTGGTAGTCCACCAGGACCAGTTGGGATTGTTCTGCGTCGAGCAGCATGATCTTTTTCTTTCGTCGTTCGGCCCGGCGGCGACCGCGCCGCCGCAGCCCCCGATTAGACCGCAGCCACCACGCCGCGCATCACGAGCCGGGCTGCAGCCGCAGCAGCCGTCCGCCCGAGCCGTCGGTCAGCACGTAGATGTAGCCATCCGGGCCCTGTCGTACGTCGCGGATGCGCTGGTTCACGTCCTGCAGCAGGCGCTGCTCGCCCGTGACCTTGCGGCCATCGAGCGTGAGCGCAGCCAGGTAGCGGAACTTGAGCGAGCCCACCAGCAGCCGGCCCTTGAGCGCCTCGCCATAGCGGTCGCTGGTGACGAAAGCCATGCCCGAAGGCGCGATGGAAGGCGTCCACTGGTGCAGCGGCTGCTCCAGACCGTCGCGTTGCGTGCTGCCATCGGTCACGTTGCCGCCGCCGTAGCGCTCGCCGTAGGTGATGAGCGGCCAGCCGTAGTTGCGGCCGGCCTGCGGCACGTTAATTTCGTCGCCGCCTTGCGGGCCGTGCTCGTGCATCCAGTAGGTGCCGTCGGGCGCCAAGGCCGCCCCCTGCGAATTGCGATGGCCCCAGCTCCAGATCTCGGGCCGCGCGTCGCTACGGCCGACGAAGGGGTTGTCCTTGGGCACGGTGCCGTCCTTGTTGAGGCGCACCACCTTTCCCAGATGAGAGTCGAGCCGCTGCGCATGCTGCATCTGCGTGCTGCGCTCGCCCAGCGACAGGAACAGCGTGCCGTCGCGCGCCTCGACGATGCGGCAGCCGAAGTGCAGCCGGCTGTTGAAGCGGGGGCGCTGGCTGAACAGCACTTTCACCGCTTCGAGCCGCGAGCCATCCGCCGAGAGCTTGGCGCTCGCCATGGCCGTGCTGTTGAGGCTGGCATCCTTTTCGTCGGGCTCGCTGTAGCAGAAGTAGAGCTGACGATTGCGGTCGAAGCCGGCGTCGAGCACCACGTCGAGCAGGCCGCCCTGACCGCCGACGGCGATCTTCGGCAACCCAGACACCGGCTCGCCTTTGCGTCCGTCGGCCTCGATCACGCGCAGTTGTCCTGTGCGTTCCGTCACCAGGAAACGACCCTGCGGCAGGAAGGCTACGGCCCACGGACTGTCCAGCCCCGTGGCCACCGCCTCGGCGCGCAGGGAGGTCTGAGACTGGGCAGCCAGTGCGGCCGTCAATAGCGCCAGACCTACCCAATAACGAGAGTGGACAAAGGATTTCTGCATAAATTCTTTACAAAACAATGGCTTGCAATGCTATTGAAGAAACAACTTGAAATTGACACCACCTTGTTAGCGACTGTATCCTCTGCGCCGACATGCAAATCCGCCGCACCGCGCTCACCCTGTCACTGGCTTTGGGCCTTGCTGCAGGTGCATGCGCCGCGCCGGCTGGCGCCCAACATGCGAGCACGGACGACATGGACAAGTTCCTGGTCGAGCGCGGTTTGATGGGCCAGCTCCAGCAAATGGGGCAGACAGTGCAGCAGCGCACGGCCGAGCTGGTGGTCAATGCCATGGGTTTTCTGGGCGTGCCGTACAAGCGTGGCGGCAATTCCGCCGACGCAGGCGGCTTCGACTGCAGCGGCTTCGTGCGCGCCATGTACGAACAGACCCTGGGCCTGATGCTGCCCCGCCGCGCCGAGCAGCAAGCCGCCGCCACGCAGACCATCGACAAGACCGAACTGCAGCCGGGCGATCTGGTGTTCTTCAACACACTGCGCCGCGCCTTCAGCCACGTCGGCATCTACGTGGGCGACGGCAAGTTCATCCATTCCCCCCGTCCGGGCGCCCAGGTGCGGGTGGAGAGCATGCAGACCAGCTACTGGGCCCGCCGCTTCGATGGCGCCCGGCGCGTGGCGGGCGAGGCGCCGGCCACCGTGGCGGCCGTGGGCGCCGCGCAGGCTGTGCCCGTCGCCCTGCCGGCCCGCATGCCGATCGAGCAGCCCCAGCCGTGACCCGGCCGGCGCCGCCCGCGCCACTTGCGGCCGCGGCCCTGACCGCCCATTCCGTGCTCACCCCGCGCACGGGCCTTCAACTTCCCACCCTCAAGCTGCGCCACATGCGCATCGTGCTGGCCGTGCACGAGGCCGACAACCTCACGCAGGCCGCCGCCCGCCTGCACGTGAGCGCTGCCGCCGTGTCCAAGGCGCTGGCCGAGGTCGAGGAGGTGTTCGGCGAGCCATTGTTCGAGCGCGGCCGCGGCTGGGTTCGCCTGACGCCGCTGGGCGAAGCCGTGCTCTCCTGCGCGCGCGCCGTCACAGCCGAAATGCAGGGTCTGGCCGACGTGGTGGACGGCCTGCGCAGCGGCTACCAGGGAGAGTTGAGCCTCGGCTTGCGGGCCATCTCGACACATCCGTTCGTGGCCGAGACGATCACCGAGTTCTCTCGTCTCTATCCCCAGGTACGCATCAGCCTGGTCGAGGGATCGTCGAGCCACCTGCGCGAACTGCTCGACGACGGCAAGATCCAGCTGCTGTTCGCACGCCTGTCGACCGACATCGTCCAGTCGCGCCTGGCCAAGGCCATGGTGCTCAGCGACGATGTGGTGGTAGCTGCCAGCGCCGGCCATCCGCTGGCCTCGGCCACCTCGGTCAGGTGGAAGGATCTGGTGCAACAGCGATGGTGCCTGCCTGTCGCCGGCACGCTGATGCGCGACCACCTGCAACAGGTGCTGGCGGCACGCCACCTGCCGCTGCCCGCGCACTACGTAGAGACGAGCGACATGGCGATGGTGTCGGCGTTGTTCGCGCTCGGGCCCTGGGTGACGCTGGTACCGCGCCGCGTGGCGCTGCGCCATCTGGCCGCCCCCACCGGCACGGTGCTGCCGGTGGCTGTTCCCGATGCCCGCGATTCGGTGGGCATGATCTGGAACGAGGCCCTCCCGATGCGCCCCACGGCGCGGCTGTTCCGCGACCTCGCGCTGCGCCGGCTGACCGGGGGCATTACTCGAACGTGATGTTCTTGTCGCGGATGAGCTTGCCCCACTTGGCCAGATCGGCCCGCACGCGCGTGGCCACCACGTCGGCCGGCCCCGCCAGCGGCTCGTAACCCTGGCGCCGCAGCGCCTGCTGGACGGCCGGATCAAGCAGCGCCGACTGCAGCGCGCGGTGCACGCGCGCTGCCACGTCGGCGGGCAGGCGCGCCGGCCCCACCATCGCGAACCACACCGTGGCGTCGTAGCCCGCCACCCCCTGCTCGGCCACCGTCGGCACATCGGGCAAGGCCGACGAACGCGTGGCCGAGGTCACGGCCAGGGCGCGCATCTTGCCCGACTGGATGAAGGGCAACGCTGTGCCCGTGGACGCGAACAGCATCGGAATCTGCCCACCCACCAGATCCACCGCCGCCGGGCTGCCGCCCTTGTACGGCACGTGGACCAACTGCACGCCGGTCATGGCCTGCAGCAACTCGCCCGACAAGTGGGCCGAGCCACCAATGCCCGACGAGCCGTAGCTGATGCTGCCGGGCCTGGCGCGCGCCAGTTGCAGCAGTTCTCGCAGGTTGTTGGCCGGCACCGAGGGGTGGACCACCACCACCGAGCAGCCTTCGCAGATCATGCCCAGCGGGGTGAACGCCTGATTGGGGTCGTAGTTCAGCTGCTTGCCGTTGGGCAGGATGGTCATCGGCCCGCTGTCGGTGATGTGCAGCGTGTAACCATCGGGTGCCGCCTTCGCCGTGAGGCCGGCAGCCACCGTGGCGCCCGCGCCGGGTTTGTACTCGAAGACCAGCGGCTGGCCCAGCGAAGCCTGCAGTTTGGGTTCGAGCGGGCGCGCGACGCCATCGGTGGCGCCGCCGGTGGCATAGCCCATGATCAGGCGGATCGGCCGATCGGGCCAGCCCGTGCCGCCGGAAGCGCTTTGCGACAGCGCGATCTCGGGGGCCAGCGCGCCCAGTGGGCCGAGCAGTGAAGCGCCGATCAGTTGCCGGCGGACGGAATCGATGGACATGCGAAGTCTCCTTGTAGTGAGTGTCTTGAGGCAGCACCTGGGCTGCCAGTGTGGTGCGATGACGGTCGGCGATGACGGGTTGGCTCGCGCCCCGCGCTCAGGCGGCGAGCACGCCGTCGATGGCGGCTTCGAGATGCGCTGCGGCGGCATCGACGCGCTGGCGCGCCTGGGTGGCCCAACGCTCATCGCGCGTCAGTTCGACCTCATGCAAAGCGATGGCCTCGCCAACCCGCTCGGGTGCGGGGCCACCGGGCAGGCGGTGACGGCGCACCGAGGCCCCCGGATCGAGCGCGGCGCGCAGGCGCGCGGTGTCCAGCCCGAGCGGCCGGCCCAGTTGCTGTTGCGCCGCACGATCGAGCAGTTCGCTGTCGAGCTCGGCGGGTGCCAGGCCCTGTTCGATCGCCAGCCGCACGACGATGCCCGTGACCTGGTGCGCGGCGCGCCAGGTCAGCCCGGCCTCGCGCACCAGCGCGGCGGCCAGGTCGGTGGCCGTGGCCCAGTGGCGACCTGCGCTGTGCGCCATGCGTTCACGGTGGACGGTGAGCGTGCGAAGAATGGCTTCCATGAGCGGAAGCGCGCTGTTCATCTCGTCGTAGCCGCGCCAGGCGTCGGACATCGAGCGCACCCACTCGAACACCGGTACCGTGGACGGGTTCTTGTGGACCATGGCCGTGCTCACCAGATGCCCTGTGACGGTGGCCACCACGCCCTTGAGGCATTCGAGCGCGTTGGGATTCTTCTTCTGCGGCATGATGCTGCTCGTGCCGCAGAAGCCATCGACACATTCCACCAGCCCGAACTCGGGCGCCGACCAAAGCATCAGATCTTCGGCCAGGCGATTGAAGTTGCCGGCCAGCAACAACGTCACCGTGTGCGCCTCGGTTTCCAGATCGCGCCCCCACACCGCATCGCGCGTGTTCAGCGCCAATCCATCGAAGCCCAGCAGTGTCGCCATGCGCTCACGATCGAGCGCGAACTCCGAACCGTTGAGGATGGCCGCGCCCGCCGGGCTCAGGTTCAGCCGGGCGTAGTACTGGCGCAGCCGCTGTCCATCGCGCTCGAAGGCACTGGCGTGCGCCAGCAGGTAGTGCGCGAAAGTGTCGGGCTGCGCGTGCTGCAGGTGGGTGGATCCCGGCATCACCGTTTCGGTGTGCTCGCGGGCGAGCGTCAGCACGGTGTGGCGCAACGCGTCCAGCCCCTCGATCAGACGCAGCAGGCGCGCGCGCAGCGTGAAACGGAACGACACCGTCAGCAGATCGCCCGAGCTGCGCCCCAGGTGCAGACGGCCCGCCACTTCAGGTCCCAGCGCAGTGGTGAGGATGGCTTCGCCCGAATGCATGTGTTCGGCCGTGGCGGCGCGCGCGGCGATGGCGTCGCCGGCTTCCAGCTCGCGCAGCACGCGCAGCATGGCGCGGGCATCGGCCGTGGGCAGCAGGCCCTGCTCGCAGAGCATGACGAGATGCGCTTTGTCGAAGGCATGAAAGGCTTCGAGTTGCGGACCCATGCGCGCATAGCGACCCAGCACGCGCTCGTCGGGCCCGGGCAGGCAGACCTCGGCAAGTTCTGGGCGGACACCTTCGGCAAGGCGGATGTTGGCGGCGCGATAGACAGACACGTTGGCTCCACAGGTTGTGCTGGAGCGCGAGTCTAGGCAGCGCGATAAGAAACCAGAAGGGAATTAAACGGAAAGCAAATTGAGCATTCGGTTAATCAATGCCCGTCGCCCGCGACCAGCCGGCCGAAAAGGTCAGGCGCGCCCATCTGCCCGCCCTTGAGCGCGATCTCCAGCCCGTCGAGCCGTGGCCGGTCACTGTGCAGGCGGCACAGCGATACGCCCGGCGATACGGCTGCCAGGTACGACAGCCCCCAGGCATCCAGCGCCTGCACGCCGTGGCTCGATGTGTCGCCGCCGGCCACGACCACACGGCGCACCTGCGGCGCGGCGTCGAGCACGCGGCGCAGAAGGCGCCCACCGGCCAGGGCCAGGTCGCGCCCGCCGACACCGGCGTCGCCGGCCGGCGGCTGGCCGGGGCGCACCGTGCAGGCCAGGGTGTGCCGGCCGGCCTGCAGCGACTGGACGAGGCGCCCGGCGGTGTCGGCCACGAAGGCCTCGGATTCGCACAGGCGCTGCGGATCGATCCACAGTGTCTCGAACAGCGGCTGCGCCTGCGCCACCTGCGCGGCCGTCACGGGCGAGAGGCTGCCGGCCAGCGCGAAAACCGGGCCGGTCACCGGTGCCAACGGCCGCGCGGGCGCGGGCCCGGAGGCAATGCGCGGCGCCAGCGCCTGCACGACGCTGCTGGCGCCGGCCGCGAGCACGGGCGCGTCGGCACTGGTGCGCCACAACAACTCGCCGATGCGCGAGAGGCTGGCCGCGTCGGCCACGTCGAACAGCACGCCGCCCTCGCCCGCCGCGGCGTCGAACAGGTTGGCTGGCCGCGCATCGGTGGCATCGGCCAGCCAGGTCCACGGCACGGCCTGCAAGGCATCGAGCCCTTGCAGCGCGAGGTGGCAACGCAGATCAGCTTCGTGCATGGGCGTGACCGGGTGGCGGCTCATGGTCGGGTGGCGGTCGATCCGGTACACCTCGCCTTCGCTGCCCGCACGCGCGAACAGGTTGCCGAACAGGCAGTAGCGGCCCAGATCGGGCTGGCCCCCGATCACGGCCAGCTGCGCGCCCGGCACGCCGCGGCGCAGCGTGTCGACCGCCACGCCGATGCTGCCCACCGCGGGGGCGCTGTCGAAGGTGGAGCAGACCTTGTAGTGCAGCACGCGCGCACCCAAACGGCCGAACAGCGCGGCCACGGGCGCGAGCTCGGCCCGCATCTCGTCGGGCGACATGGCGCGCGCGGCGCCCGCGATGCCCAGGCAGTCGAGCGCGCCGGCCGCATGGAGTTGCGCGGTGCTGGGCAACCGCAGGAACAGCAATGCGCGCAGGCCCGCGCGCGCAGCCGTGCCCAGGGTGTCGGTGGCGCCGGTGAAGTCGTCGCCGTAGTAAACGATGGCCGGCGGCGCCATGCGGCTCAGCCTTTGCCGAAGAAAGTCAGCGCCTGCGCCAGTTCGGCCGCACTGGCCGCGGCCGTCTCGATCGCCACACCATCGCGCGCCGCGGCCCAGGCCTGGCGGATGCTGGCCACGCCGGCCGCCGCGCCGCCCGGGTGGGCCAGGATGCCGCCACCCGACATGAACAGCAGATCGTCGCGGCCCACGGCCTGCCAGGTCTGCGCCACGGTGCCGGCCCACTGGCCCGACGAAAACGCGGGCATCACCGCGTCGTCGAGCCCTTCGGCCAGCGGCGTGTAGCAGTCGTGTGCCGATTCGATGACCTCTTCGTCGGACTGCGAGAACTTGCCGTTGACACCATGCACGTGCATGTGATCGACCCCCGCCAGCCGCCACAGCGTCTGGTACGCGTGATAGCCCATGCCCAGCAGCGGATGACGCGACAGCGCGCCGAAGCCGTTGCGGTGGCCGTGCAGCGCCAGCGGCGTATGGCGGCGCAGCGCCTGGATCGCCGAGTAGCCGCACCAGTTGAGGCTGGCCATCACGCAACTGCCGCCTTCACGCTCGACGAGATCGGCATGGCGGCGCATGGCGTCCACCTCGTCGGTGATGTTGAAGGCCACCATCACATGTTTGCCGGTGCGCTGCTGATGCTCGCGCACCACGGCCATCACCGCAGGCACGCGCTGGGCCAGCGGCGCGTGGTCGGGGTCGGCGCAGACTTCGTCGTCCTTGATGAAATCCACGCCTGCTGCGCACAGCCGCCCCACCAGCTCCGCCGTCTGCGCGGCGCTGAAGCCGACGTTGGGCTTGATGATCGTGCCCACCAGCGCGCCCGTGGCGACGCCGGTGGCGCGGCGCGTGCCGGGGATGCCCACGCGCGGCAGCTCGAAGCGGCGGCGGTACGTGGCGGGCACGTGCAGCGTCTCGAGCCGCATGCCGGTGCTCTCGCCCAGGTCGTACAGGTTGCCGGCCACGGTGGCGGCCAGCGTGGGCAGGTTGGCGCCGATGTTGGCGACCGGGAACGACAGCGTCACGCGCGCGCGGCGCCACGGGCCCGGTGTGCGCTTGCGTTCGAGCAACGCGTTGGGCAGGCTGGGTTGCGCGGCGGATTCGAGTTCGTCGATGCGCTCGACCTCGGCCCGCGCGCGCGCACGCAGCTCGTCCGTCTCGCCCTCGACACGTTTGAAGGTGCCGCAGGACTGCTCGCCGGCCATGACCTCGGCCACGGCGGCCGGCGCCAGCGGCGTCTCGATCAGGTAGCTGGCGCGGATGCGGTCCGTCGCTGCGCTCGTCGTCACGGTCGGTGCGGTCATCAGATCTTGGAGAGGTCGGGGAACGGACGCACCGGGTCGGTCTTGCCGTCCCAGGCTTCCGACTCGGCGCGGATCAGGTCGAACATGCGGCCCTTGGGGCCGGCCACTTCCGACAGCTCGATCACGGTGCCGGGGTGGTATTCGGTGTCGAAGTAGACGAAGCGGCCCTTCTCGCCCACCTCGCCGCTCATCACGGGCTTGAAGCCTTCGCCGATCAGGCGCTCCAGATCGGCGTCGTAGTCGCTCGTCCAGTAGGCGACGTGCTGCAGCCCGGTGCGGCCGGCCTGCAGGAAGTCGCGGTACATCGAGGGCACGTCGTTGCGCGTCTGGATCAGCTCGACCTGCACATAGCCCGAGTTGGCCAGCGCCACGGAGTTGTGCGGCTGGTGCTCTTCGCCGTTGTAGCGGTAGTTCACGATGGGCACCTTGGGGTTGTAGAACCACGGACCCACGCCGAGGGTGCGGCTCCAGTAGTCCATGGCGGCCTCGATGTCGTGGACCACATAGCCCAGCTGGCGGATGGCGCCGAAATGACGGCTCATGAGAATGCTTTCCTTGTGTTGGTGCGCCGGCGCGCGCGCATGGCGCGGCCGGAGTCTTGGCCTGACGGCGTGGCCTTACTTGGCGCCGTCGATGATTTCCTTGGGCACGGGCACGCCGGCGTGCTTCAGGTGGATGTCGTTGAGCTTGCCGTTGTGCAGGTTGGTCTTGACCCAGCCGTTGACCCAGTTCATCAGCTCGGGCTGGTTCTTGCGCATGGCAATGCCCAGCTGGAACGACTGCAGCACGAACTTCACCTCGAACTCGCGCGCCGGGTTGCGCTTGGCGATGGCCGCGATGATGGGCGGCGTGATGGCGACGATGTCGGTCTGGCCGCTGGCGGCAGCGGTGATCGATGCGGCCTCGTCGTCGAAGCGCACCACGCGGGCCTGCGGCGCGCGCTCGGTCACGATCTTGTCCTGCGGGCCGCCGCGCGTGACGGCCACGCTCTTGCCGGCCAGGTCTTCGATGCCGGTGATCTTGAGGCTCTTGGGTGCGCCCACGGCAGCCTGGATGGCGCCGTAGGGAATGGAGAAGTCCACCGCCTTCTGGCGCTCGGGCGTGATCGAGAGCGACGAGATGATCAGGTCGGCCTTGTTCGACAGCAGGTTGGGAATGCGCGCCGAGTTGGTGGTGTTGACGATCTCCAGTTGCACGCCCAGGTCTTTGGCCAGCAGCTGCGCCGCTTCGACGTCGGAGCCCGCGGGTTGCATCTTGTCGTCGGAATAGCCGTAGAACGGGGCGGACAGATCGACGCCGATGCGGATCTTGCCGGCCGCCTTGATGTCGGCCAGCTCGGCCAGCGCGGGCAGGCACAGCGCGCCCAGGGAAGCGGCCAGCACGGTGCGGCGCAGGATGCGGAAAGTGTTCATGTCGATGTCTCCTGGTTGTGTCAAAGGAACGGGATTGAAAGGCCGGGGCTTCAGAGCCCGTGCGAGAGGAAATCGCGCAGCTCGGGCGTCTGCGGGTCGCGCAGCATGGAGCCGGGGCCGGCCTCCCACACTCGGCCGGCATGCATGTAGATGATGGTGTCGGCCACGCGCGCGGCGAACTCCATCTCGTGCGTGACCAGCACCATGGTCATGCCGCCCTCGGCCAGCTGTTCGATCACGCGCAGCACCTCGCCAGTGAGTTGCGGATCGAGCGCCGAGGTCACCTCGTCGAACAGCATCACCTGGGGCTCCATGGCGAGCGATCGCGCGATGGCCACGCGCTGCTGCTGACCGCCCGAGAGCTGCTCCGGATAGGCCTGGGCCTTGTCCGACAGGCCCACCTGGCGCAGCGTGCGCTCCGCAATGGCGCGCGCGTCGGCGGCCGATTTGCCCTTGACCGCCTTGGGCGCCAGCATGATGTTCTGCTCCACCGTGAGGTGCGGGAACAGGTTGTAGCTCTGGAACACGATGCCTACATCCTGGCGCAGGCGGCGCAGGTCGACGTCGGGCGCATGCACGGCATGGCCGCACACCTGGATGGTGCCGCTGTCGATGATCTCCAGCCGGTCGATGCAGCGCAGTGCCGTGCTCTTGCCCGAACCGCTCTTGCCGATGATGGCCACCACCTGGCCACGGGGAATGGCGAACGACACGCCCTGCAGCACGGCGTTGCTGCCGAAGCGCTTGTGGACGTCCTTGAGTTCGACGACGACGGGGTTGCTCATGCGTATGTCTCTTTCTCGGCCGTCAGGCCTGGCTGGCGCGCGTGCCGAAGTTCAGGCGCTGCTCCAGCCGGCGGCTCCACACCGACAGCGGATAGCACAGGGCGAAGTAGATCGCCGCGATCAGCACGTAGACCAGGAAAGGCTGGAAGATCGAGTTGTTGATGAGCTGGCCAGCGCGCACCAGCTCGACGAAACCGACGATGGACACCAGCGAGGTGTTCTTGACGATCTGCACCATGAAGCCGACGGTGGGCGGTGTCGCGATGCGCACCGCCTGCGGCAGGATCACCAGGCGCATGCGCTGCGTGCGCGTGAGGGCCAGGCACTCGGCGGCTTCCCACTGCGTGGGCGGCACGGCCTGGATGCAGCCACGCCAGATTTCGCCCAGGTAGGCGCTGACGTAGACCACCAGTGCGATGCTGGCGGCCACCAGCGGCGGCAGCTCGAAGCCCATGATCGACAGGCCGAAGTAGGCGATGAACAGCACCACCAGCAGCGGCGTGCCCTGCACCAGCTGGATCCAGCCGATGGCCAGCCAGCGCAGCGGCCAGGCCGGGCTCACGCGCGCCAGCGCCACCACGCCGCCCGCGATGCCGCCGCCCACGAAGGCGATGATCGACAGGCCGATGGTCCAGAGCGCGCCCAGCAGCAGGAACTCGAAGTGGACGAAGGTGAAGCCGCCGCCGGTCATGCCCGGGCTCCCAGGCGGCGGCGCCGCGTGAACACGATCTGGCCGAACGCCCACAGGCCGGCGCGCATCAGCAGCGAGAGCAGCAGGTAGGCCACGGCGACGAGGATGTAGGCCTCGAACGGGCGGAAAGTCTCGGACTGCACGCGCGCGGCGATGGCCGTGAGCTCTTCCACCGAAATCTGCGACGTGATGGAGGTGGCCAGCATCAGCAGCACGAACTGGCTGGTAAGCGCGGGGTACACCTTCTCCATCGCGGGGCGCAGGATCACGTGCCAGTAGACCTGCCGCTGCGTGAGGCCCAGGCATTCGGCCGCCTCGAGCTGGCCCTTGTGGATCGAATCCATGCCGGCGCGCATGATCTCGCAGCTGTAGGCCGCCACGTTGATGATGAGCGACACCAGGGCCGCGGCGAAGGCCGACACCTTCCAGCCCAATGTGGCCAGGCCGAAGAACACCAGGAACACCTGCACCAGCAGCGGCGTATTGCGGATCACCTCCACATAGGCGCCGCACAGCCGCGCCACCCACACCACCTGGCCGCGGCGGCCGATGGCCAGCAGCGTGCCGGCTGCGAAGCCGAGCACCGTGGCGGGGAACGAGAGCTGGATGGTCAGCCACGCGCCCTCCAGGAAGAGGGGCCAGGCGGTCAGCACGCTCGCAAAGTCGAAGTCGTAGCTCATGTCTCCTGACGACCGGCTCGGGCCGGTTCGTTGATGGGTTTGATGTGATCTGCAGCTCTTCCTGCATCGGATCGGGGGTGATAGTATCCGCGCGATTTCAATCAATCCAGCACATCATTTGATGTGATTTGATGGCTTTGGAGACATGAACAAGGCGCCCCGCATCCACGACATCGCGCACCTGGCCGGCGTGTCCACCGCCACGGTGGACCGCGTGCTCAACCAGCGCAGCGGCGTGCGTGCCGCCACCGTGCAGCGCGTGCTGCAGGCGGCGGCGCAGCTGGACTACCGCACCGAGTCCGGCCTTGTCAGCTCCACGCCCGCCCTGCCCGCGCCGATGCGCCTGGCCTTCCTGCTGCCGGCCGGCCAGAACCGCTTCATCCGCATGCTGGGCGACATGGTCAATTACTCGCAGGAGCACTGGACGCCCTTCAACGTGCGCTGCCGCACCGAGTTCATCGAGAGCTTCAACCCGATCGAGCTGGCCGATGCCGTGCGCCGCCATGGCCAGCGCGCGGACGGCATCGCGCTGATGGCGCTGGAGCATCCGGCCGTGCGCGAAGCCGTGGCCGAAGTGGCCGCATCGGGCGTGCCCGTCATCACGCTGATCTCCGACCTGTCGAACTCGCCGCGCACGGCCTACCTGGGCCTGGACAACCGCGCTGCCGGCCGCACGGCGGGCTACCTGATCGGCCGATTCATCGGCCCGCGCCCGGCCAAGGTGGCGCTGATCGCCGGCAGCCGCAGCTACCGCGCGCACGAGGAACGCGAGGCCGGCTTTCTTCACGTGCTCTCCGAGATGTTCGGCCAGCTCGAAGTCGTGGGCCTGCGCGAGGGCCACGACGACTCCGAGCAGAACTATGCGCAGACGCGCTCCCTGCTCGACCAGCATCCGCAACTGGCCGGCATCTACAACGTCGGCGGCGCCTCGGACGGCGTGGCGCGCGCGCTGAAGGACACGGGACGCGACCAGAAGGTGGTGTTCGTGGGCCACGGCCTCACGCCCGACACGCGCGCCCTGCTCATCGACGGCAGCCTGGACGCCGTCATCACGCAGAGCCCACAGGCAACGCTCGCCAGTGCGGTGCGCATCTTCGTCAACGTGCGCGAGGGTCGGCCCGCGCTCAGCGGCGTGGAGAGCACGCGCGGGCAGGTGATTTTTCGGGAGAACCTGCCCTGAGGCGGCAGGCGATCGCTCCATGAGAAACGGCCCCGAGGGGCCGTTTTCTTTTCTGCGTCGACGAAAGCCTCAGGCCTTCTTGCGTGCCGGCGGCACGTCGGTGCAACTGCCGTGCGCCACTTCGGCCGCCAGGCCGATGCTCTCGCCGAGCGTGGGGTGCGGATGGATGGTCTTGCCGATGTCGATCTCGTCGGCCCCCATCTCGATGGCCAGGGCCACCTCGCCGATCATGTCGCCCGCATGCGTGCCCACGATGCCGCCGCCGACGATGCGGTGCGTGGCTTCGTCGAACAGCAGCTTGGTGAAGCCTTCGTCGCGACCGTTGGCGATGGCGCGGCCCGACGCGTTCCAGGGGAACAGGCCCTTCTTCACGGCGATGCCCTGCGCCTTGGCCTGATCCTCGGTCAGGCCCACCCACGCGACCTCGGGGTCGGTGTAGGCCACGCTGGGAATCACGCGCGCGTTGAATGCGGCGGCGGCCAGTTCCTTGTCACCCTGCAGTTCGCCGGCGATGACTTCGGCCGCCACATGGCCTTCGTGCACCGCCTTGTGCGCCAGCATGGGCTGGCCCACGATGTCGCCGATGGCGAAGATGTTGGGCACGTTGGTGCGCATCTGGATGTCGACCGGAATGAAGCCACGCTCGCCCACGGCGACACCGGCCTTCTCGGCGCCGATCTTCTTGCCGTTGGGCGTGCGGCCGACGGCCTGCAGCACGAGGTCGTACAGCTGCGGATCCTTGGGCGCTGCCGCGCCTTCGAACTTCACCAGGATGCCATCCTTCGTCGCCTCGGCGCCCACGGTCTTGGTGCCCAGCATGATGTTGTCGAAGCGCGGCGCGTTCATCTTCTGCCACACCTTGACGAGGTCGCGGTCGGCGCCCTGCATCAGGCCGTCCATCATCTCGACCACGTCCAGGCGCGCGCCCAGGGTGGAGTACACCGTGCCCATCTCGAGACCGATGATGCCGCCGCCCAGGATCAGCATGCGCTTGGGCTCATGCGCCAGCGTCAGTGCGCCGGTCGAGTCGACGACGCGCGGATCCTGCGGCATGAACGGCAGGCGCACGGCCTGCGAGCCGGCCGCGATGATCGCATTCCTGAACTTGACGGTCTGCGTCTTGCCGGTGCGCTCGGTGCCCTCGCCCGTGGTTTCGGCCACGGAGAGGTGGTGTGCGTCGAGGAACTCGCCCACGCCGCGCAACACGGTCACCTTGCGCATCTTGGCCATGGCCGTGAGGCCGCCGGTGAGCTTGCCCACCACCTTGCCCTTGTGCGCGCGCAGCTTGTCACGGTCGACGGTGGGCTTGCCGTACGACACGCCCAGCGCCTCGAAGTGGCTCACTTCGTCCATCACGGCCGCCACGTGCAGCAGCGCCTTCGACGGGATGCAGCCCACGTTCAGGCACACGCCGCCCAGCGTCGAGTAGCGCTCGACCAGCACGACCTTGAGGCCGAGGTCGGCCGCGCGGAAGGCCGCCGAATAGCCGCCAGGGCCGCCGCCGAGCACGAGCACGTCGCATTCCTGGTCCACGCCGCCGGCATAGCTGGACGCGACAGGTGCGGGCGCAGCGGCCGGCGCCTTCGCAGCAGCGGGTGCAGGTGCCGCAGCGGGAGCCGACGCAGCCGGAGCTGCAGCCGCGTCGGCCGCCTCCAGCACCAGCACCACCGATCCCTCGGCGATCTTGTCGCCGATCTTGACCTTGAGTTCCTTGACCACGCCGCCGTGGCTGGCGGGGATCTCCATCGAGGCCTTGTCGGACTCGACGGTGATCAGGCTCTGCTCGGGCTTGATGGTGTCGCCGGCTTTCACCAGCACTTCGATCACGGCCACTTCGGCGAAGTCGCCGATGTCGGGCACCTTGATGTCGATCGTTGCCATATGTGCTTGCCTCCCGCGTTACAGCAGCACGCGGCGGAAGTCCGCCAGCACCTGGCCGAGGTAGGCGTTGAAACGCGCGGCGCTGGCGCCGTCGATCACGCGGTGGTCGTACGACAGCGACAGCGGCAGCGTGAGCTGCGGCACGAACTGCTTGCCGTCCCACACGGGCTTCATATAGCTCTTGGACAGTCCAAGGATCGCCACTTCGGGCGCGTTGATGATGGGCGTGAAGTGCGTTCCGCCGATGCCGCCCAGCGACGAAATAGAGAAGCAGCCGCCCTGCATGTCGGCCGCGCCGAGCTTGCCGTCGCGCGCCTTCTTGGCGAGTTCGCCCATCTCGGTACTGATCTGCAGGATGCCCTTCTTGTCGGCATCGCGCAGCACGGGCACCACCAGCCCGTTGGGCGTGTCGGCCGCGAAGCCGATGTGGAAGTACTGCTTGTAGACCAGCGTGTCGCCGTCGAGGCTGGTGTTGAACTCGGGGAACTTCTTGAGCGCCGCGACCACCGCCTTGATGACGAAGGCCAGCATCGTCACCTTGACGCCCGACTTCTCGTTCTCCTTGTTGGTGGAGACGCGGAAGGCTTCGAGCGCCGTCACGTCCGCTTCGTCGTTGTTGGTGACGTGCGGGATCATGACCCAGTTGCGGTGCAGGTTGGCGCCGCTGATCTTCTTGATGCGGCTGAGGTCCTTGCGCTCCACCGTGCCGAACTTCGTGAAGTCGACCTTGGGCCAGGGCAGCAGGCCGAGCGCCGCGCCGTCGGCACCGCCACCCGCCGCGCCCTTGGCGGCGGCAGAGGCCTTGGTGGTGGCCGTGCCGGCCATCACGGCGCGCGTGAAGTTCTGCACGTCGTCCTGCGTGATGCGACCCTTGCTGCCCGAGCCCTTCACTTCGTCGAGCGGCACGCCGAGTTCACGCGCGAACTTGCGCACCGACGGCGAGGCGTGCGGCAGCTTGCCGCTGGGTGCCACGGTCGGGTCGTGCGGCGCGGGAGCCTGCGACGCTGCCGGGGCGGCAGCAGGGGCCGGCGCCGCGGCGGCAGGTGCCGGCGCGGGCGACGCCGCAGGGGCCGCGGTTGCGGGTGCGGGCGCTGCGGCCGACTGGCCTTCGAGCACCGCGATCAGGTCGCCGATGTTGAGCGTGTCGCCCACCTTGACCTTGAGCTCCTTGAGCACGCCGGCAGCCGGCGACGGGATTTCCATGGAGGCCTTGTCGGACTCGACCGTGATCAGGCTCTGCTCGGCCTTGACCGTGTCGCCGGCCTTCACCAGCACCTCGATCACCGCCACGTCCTTGAAGTCGCCGATGTCGGGCACCTTCACGTCGATCGGACCGCTGGCCACGGGGGCGGCGGCCGGTGCAGCGGCGGGGGCCGGAGCCGGTGCAGCGGCCTGCGCTGCCGGCGCCGGGGCAGCCGCCGCCGGGGCGGGCGCGGCTGCCGCACCTTCGGCCTCGATCACCAGAACGACCGAGCCTTCTTTGACCTTGTCGCCGATCGCGACCTTCACTTCCTTGACCACGCCGGCAGCCGACGACGGAATCTCCATCGACGCCTTGTCGGATTCCACGGTGATCAGGCTCTGCTCGGCCTTGACCGTGTCGCCGGCCTTGACCAGCACTTCGATGACCGCGACTTCGTCGAAGTCCCCGATGTCCGGGACTTTCACATCCTGCAATGCCATGTTCGATGTCTCCAGTGGCGCTCAGGCGAAGAGCGGGTTGGTCTTGTCGGCGTCGATGCCGTACTTCTTGATGGCCTCGGCCACCTTGGAGGCCGGGATGGTGCCCGCGTCGGCCAGCTCCTTGAGTGCCGCGACCACGATGTAATGGCGGTTGATCTCGAAGTGCTCGCGCAGCTTGCGGCGGAAGTCGCTGCGGCCGAAGCCGTCGGTGCCCAGCACGCGGTAGCCGCGGCCCTTGGGGATGAACGGGCGGATCTGCTCGGCGTAAGCCTTCATGTAGTCGGTGGACGCGACCACCGGGCCGGTGGTGGCCGACAGTTGCTGCGCCACGAAGGGCACGCGCGGCTCGTCGGTGGGATGCAGCAGGTTCCAGCGGTCGGCCGCCTGGCCGTCGCGCGTGAGTTCGTTGAAGCTCGGGCAGCTCCAGACGCCGGCCGACACGCCCCAGTCCTTCTCCAGCAGTTCCTGGGCGAAGAACGATTCGCGCAGGATGGTGCCACTGCCCAGCAGTTGCACCGTGGGGACTTCCTTACCTTTGGCAGCCTTGATCGCGGGCGCCTGCTTGCACAGGTACATGCCCTTGATGATCTGCTCTTCGGTGCCGGGCTGCAGGCCGGGCATCGGGTAGTTCTCGTTGAGCAGCGTGAGGTAGTAGAAGACGTTTTCCTGCCGCTCGACCATGCGCTTCAAGCCGTCGTGCATGATCACCGCGACTTCGTGCGCGAAGGTCGGGTCGTAGCTCACGCAGTTGGGAATGGTGTTGGCCAGGATGTGGCTGTGGCCGTCTTCGTGCTGCAGGCCTTCGCCGTTGAGCGTGGTGCGGCCCGAGGTGCCGCCCAGCAGGAAGCCGCGCGCCTGCATGTCGCCGGCCGCCCAGGCCAGGTCGCCGATGCGCTGGAAGCCGAACATCGAGTAGTACACGTAGAACGGCACCATGATGCGATTGTTCGTGCTGTACGACGTGGCCGCGGCGATCCAGCTGGACATGCCACCCGCTTCGTTGATGCCTTCCTGCAGGATCTGGCCAGCCTTGTCTTCCTTGTAGTACATGACCTGGTCCTTGTCGACCGGGGTGTACTGCTGCCCGTGGGGGTTGTAGATGCCGACCTGGCGGAACAGGCCTTCCATGCCGAAGGTGCGGGCCTCGTCCACCAGGATGGGCACCACGCGCGGGCCCAGGGCCTGGTCACGCAGCAGTTGCGTGAGGAAGCGCACGTAGGCCTGCGTGGTGGAGATTTCGCGGCCTTCGGGCGTGGCTTCGAGAACGGCCTTGAAGGTGTCGAGCGAGGGCACGGTGAAGCTCTCGTCGGCCTTCACGCGGCGTTGCGGCAGGTAGCCGCCCAGCGCCTTGCGGCGGGCGTGCAGGTACTGCATCTCGGGCGTGTCGTCGGCCGGCTTGTAGAACGGCAGGTCGGCGATCTGGCTGTCGGGGATGGGGATGTTGAAGCGGTCGCGGAAGGCCTTGATGTCCTCGTCGCCGAGCTTCTTGGTCTGGTGGACGGTGTTCTTGCCTTCGCCGATCTTGCCCATGCCGAAGCCCTTCACGGTCTTCACGAGCAGCACGGTGGGCTGACCCTTGTGCGTGTTGGCGGCGTGGAAGGCGGCGTAGACCTTCTGCGAATCGTGGCCGCCGCGACGCAGGTTCCAGATCTCGTCGTCGCTCATGTGCTCGACCATCTTGAGCGTGCGCGGATCGCGGCCGAAGAAGTTCTTGCGCACGAAGGCACCGTCGTTGGCCTTGAACGACTGGTAGTCGCCGTCGTTGCACTCCATCATGATCTTGCGCAGCGCGCCATCCTTGTCGCGCGCCAGCAGGTCGTCCCAGCCCTTGCCCCAGATCAGCTTGATGACGTTCCAGCCCGAGCCGCGGAACTCGCTCTCCAGCTCCTGGATGATCTTGCCGTTGCCGCGCACCGGGCCATCGAGGCGCTGCAGGTTGCAGTTGATGACGAACACGAGGTTGTCCAGGTTCTCGCGGGCGGCCAGGCCGATGGCACCCAGCGATTCCACTTCGTCCATTTCACCGTCGCCGCAGAACACCCAGACCTTGCGGTTCTCGGTGTTGGCGATGCCACGGGCATGCAGGTATTTGAGGAAACGGGCCTGGTAGATGGCCATCAGCGGGCCCAGGCCCATCGACACCGTCGGGAACTGCCAGAAGCCGGGCATGAGCTTGGGATGCGGATAGCTCGACAGACCCTTGCCGTCGACTTCCTGGCGGAAGTTCAGCAACTGCTCTTCGGACAGGCGGCCTTCCAGATAAGCGCGCGCATAGACGCCCGGCGACACGTGGCCCTGGAAGTAGATGCAGTCGCCGCCGTGGTTTTCGCTCTCGGCATGCCAGAAGTGATTGAAGCCGGCCGCGAACAGGTTGGCCAGCGAAGCGAACGAGCCGATGTGGCCGCCCAGGTCGCCGCCTTCGGGCGGATGGTGACGGTTGGCCTTGACCACCATGGCCATCGCGTTCCAGCGCATGTAGGCGCGCAGGCGGCCTTCGAGTTCCAGGTTGCCGGGCGAGCGGGCTTCCTGCGAGGGCTCGATGGTGTTCACGTAACCCGTGTTGGCCGAGAACGGCATGTCGATGCTGCTCTGGCGCGCGTGCTCGAGCAACTGCTCCAGCAGGAAGTGGGCGCGCTCGGGGCCTTCGGCCTGGATGACGGCGGACAGCGCATCCATCCATTCGCGGGTTTCCTGGCTGTCCGCGTCGTTCGCGGCTGAGCCGAAGAGTTTTTCGGGATTGGCTGACATGCTCGTCTCCTTGTGAGTGCCGTACGTCGTGAATCTAATGCCGCTTTTGCGGCGGCGCGAGTTTCGCACAAATTCCTCTAATTTCAAATCGCGCCATTGACTTTCTTAATGTGAAATTTATGCTGCAACGCACCATATATATATGAGTGCAGCGGGTATCGCCTGGAGACCGACCCCGCCGTTGCCCTCGCCTACACTGCCGCGATGAGCCGTACCCCCTCGTTCACGCCGTCCACCTATGGCGCCGTGCCGCCGCTGGCTTGGTGGCGGCGCTGGTGGCGTCGGCAGACCCCATCGCGCCAGGACCGCTTCGCGCTGCTGGCTCCGCTGGCGGCCGTGCTGCTGTTCTTCGCCGCCATCGTCGCGGCCTTCTGGTACCTGCGTGCCGAGGAAATGGAGCGCGAGCAGGAAGCCGTGCGCCGCGACGTCGAGTACGCCCAGCAGCAAGTGCGTCTGCGCCTGCTCGAGCGCCAGGAGCAACTGATGAGGCTGGCGCGCGACGCCAGCAATGGCGATCTCGATCGCTCCAGCTTCATCGGGCGTGCCGAGGCACTGGTCAGCCAGTATCCCGAACTGCAGGCCATCACCTGGATCGATGACCGCCGCCGCATCCGCGACGCCTATGCCGCACCCAGTGCGCCCGTCAGCCAGCGCCGTGCTTCCGGCGAGCCGTTGCCGGCAGGCGAGACCGAATCCACTTTCAACCTCGCACGCGATCTGCAGCAACCCGTCTTCTCCCAGCCGCTGGCCGGTCCCGAGGCCCAGGCCTCGACACTGCAGCTGCAGATACCGCTGCAGGGCCAGGGACTCTTCGCCGGTGTGCTGCTGGCCGAGTTTTCCATCGATGGTCTGCTGCGCTACGGCGTGCCCGCCGAAGTGTCGGCGCGCTATGCGATGTCGATGCTGGATGCCAACAACCAGATGCTGGCCGGAAGCACGGCGCCGGTGCGGGCCTCGGTCACGCCCTGGCTCGACTGGAACGAGCGCAACCGTGAATACGGCGGTCCGGTGTCACCGGTGGGCAATGGCCTGATCCTGCGCGGCCAGGCTTACCGCACGTCCCCTGGACTGGTGGGCAACGGCCTGTTCTGGATGGTGGGGGCGCTGTCGGTGCTGACGGCATGGATGCTTATCGGCACGTGGCGCCACACGCGCCGGCGCGTTCAGGCACAGAACGCCCTCGTGGCCGAGACCAACTTCCGCCGCGCGATGGAAAACTCCATGGTCACCGGCATGCGCGCGCTCGACATGAACGGCCGCATCACCTATGTGAATGCCGCCTTTTGCCAGATGACCGGCTGGGCCGAGACCGAACTGGTGGGGCGGACCGCGCCCTTCCCCTTCTGGCCCGAGGAAGACCGGGAAAGCCTGGCCGCCAAGCTCGACGAAGAGCTTCAGGGCCGCATCACCCCCGGCGGCTTCCAGGTGCGGGTCAAGCGCAAGACCGGCTCGCTGTTCGATGCGCGCCTGTATCTCTCGCCGCTGATCGATGCCAAGGGCGTGCAGACCGGCTGGATGACGTCGATGACAGACATCACGGAGCCCAACCGCATCCGCGAGCAGTTGCAGGCTTCGCACGAACGCTTCACCACCGTGCTGGAGGCGCTGGACGCTTCGGTATCGGTAGCCCCGCTGGGCAGCACCGAACTGCTGTTCGCCAACAAGATGTACCGGCAGTGGTTCAACCAGGACACGCAGGGCCACCTGCAACTGGTGGCGCAGGCGGGCGTACCGGATGCGCGGCCTACGGATGACGGCATGGACGCCGTCGATGGGCTGGTCGGCTTGCCCACCGATTCGCTCACCGTGGCGCAGGCTGGCAATGCCGAGGTCTATGTGCCTGAACTGGGCAAGTGGCTGGAGGTGCGGTCGCGCTACCTCAATTGGGTGGACGGCCGGCTGGCGCAGATGGTGATCGCCACCGACATCACACCGCGCCGCCAGGCCGAGGAAGAGGCCGCCGCGCAGGCCGAGCGCGCGCAGTCCGTCAGCCGCCTCATCACCATGGGCGAGATGGCCTCCAGCGTCGCGCACGAACTCAACCAGCCGCTTACCGCCATCAGCAACTACTGCAACGGCATGATCTCGCGCCTGCGCGCGCAGCAGATCAGCGAGGACGACCTGGTCGCCGCGCTGGAGAAAACATCCAGACAGGCCCAGCGGGCCGGCCAGATCATCCAGCGCATCCGCGCCTTCGTGAAGAAAAGCGAGCCCAACCGCACGCTGTCCGAAGTGGCGCCGATCGTGAACGAGGCCCTCGAGCTCGCGGAGATCGAGCTGCGCCGCCGCAACGTGCGGCTGTCGCATTACGTGGCCGCGCGCATGCCGCGCCTGCTGGTCGATCCGATCCTTGTCGAACAGGTGCTGGTGAACCTCGTGCGCAATGCCGCCGAATCGATCGATCTGGCGCAGCGGCCCACGGCCGGGCGCCACGTCGAGGTGCGCGTGATCCCGCGCCAGATCGAGGGCCAGGACGTGATCGAGTTCTCGGTGCAGGACACTGGCAAGGGGCTCGCGCCCGAAGTGATGGAGCGCCTCTACGAGGCTTTCTTCTCGACCAAGCCCGAGGGCATGGGCATGGGCCTGAACCTGTGTCGCAGCATCGTCGAGTCGCACCGCGGCCGGATGCACGTGGAGAACCTCTACAATGGCCCGGAGGTCACGGGTTGCAGGTTCTCCTTCTGGATTCCACTCACCCAACCGGCTGCGGACAACGGCCCGGCGACCATCGACAGTCCATCCAAAGACGCCGGAGTATCAGCATGAACGACACACGGCCGCCCGAAGGCCTGCGCAGCCACCCCGCGCGGAGCTCGGAGGTTTTCCAATGAGCCTGATTCCCAAGAAGGGCACGGTCTATGTCGTCGATGACGACGAAGCCGTGCGCGACTCGCTCCAGTGGTTGCTCGAAGGCAAGGACTATCGCGTGCGGTGCTTCGACTCCGCAGAGTCCTTCCTCAGCCGGTACGACCCGCGCGAAGTCGCCTGCCTCATCGTCGACATCCGCATGGGCGGAATGACCGGGCTCGAGCTGCAGGACCGCCTGATCGAACGCCGCTCGCCGCTGCCCATCGTGTTCATCACCGGCCATGGTGACGTACCCATGGCGGTGAACACCATGAAGAAGGGCGCGATGGATTTCATCCAGAAACCCTTCAAGGAAGAAGAACTCGTGGGCCTGGTCGAGCGCATGCTCGAACACGCCAAGGGCGCCTTCACCGAATACCAGCAGGCCGCCAGCCGCGACGCGCTGCTGGCCAAGCTCACCGGCCGCGAGGCCCAGGTGCTCGAGCGCATCGTCGCCGGCCGGCTCAACAAGCAGATCGCCGACGACCTGGGCATCAGCATCAAGACAGTGGAGGCGCACCGCGCCAACATCATGGAAAAGCTCAACGCCAACACGGTGGCCGACCTGCTCAAGATCGCCCTGGGCCAGAACGCCGCCAAGACCTGAGCCCCTAGCCTCCTGCCCGACGCCCGCCTCGCTTCGATCGCGGGCGTTTTCGCTTCCAGCCCTTCGCCGCGCACCTCACGCCCTCCTGTCATGACCGCACAACTGATCGACGGCAATGCCCTCGCCAAGACCATCCGCGCCGACGTCGCGCACCGTACCGATGCACTCAAGGCGCGCGGCGTGCTGCCGTCGCTGGCCATCGTGCTGGTAGGAGACGATCCGGCCAGCCAGGTCTACGTGAAGCACAAGGTCAACGACAGCAGCGAGACCGGCCTGAAGGCCACCCTGGAGCGCTACCCGGCGTCGATGCAGGAGGCGCAGCTGCTCTCGCGCATCGCCGCCCTCAATGCCGACCCGTCGGTGCACGGCATCCTGGTGCAACTGCCGCTGCCGCGCCACATGGACGCCAGCAAGGTCATCGAGGCCATCGCGCCGGCCAAGGACGTGGACGGCTTCCACGTGGCCAGCGCCGGTGCGCTGATGGTGGGCCGGCCGGGCTTCTGGCCCTGCACGCCTTACGGCTGCCTGAAGATGCTCGATTCCATCGGCTATGACCTGCGCGGCAAGCACGCGGTGGTGATCGGCCGCAGCAACATCGTCGGCAAGCCGATGGCCATGATGCTGCTCGCGCGCAATGCCACGGTCACCATCTGCCACAGCGCCACGGCCGACCTGAAAGCCCTCACGCTGCAGGCCGATGTGGTGGTGGCTGCCGTGGGCAAGCGCAATGTGCTCACGGCCGACATGGTCAAGCCCGGCGCAGTGGTGCTCGACGTCGGCATGAACCGCAACGACGAAGGCAAGCTGTGCGGCGACGTGGACTTCGAGGGCGTGCGCGAGGTGGCGGGATGGATCACCCCGGTGCCCGGCGGCGTCGGCCCCATGACGCGTGCGATGCTGCTCGTCAACACGCTCGAAGCCGCCGAGCGCGCGGCTGGCTGAGCACGCCACTGGAGGGTTGATCGCTCCGATAGTCAGACTTTGCGGTTGAAACCCACAGGGCTGCCTCAAAATGCGGGGCATGACCCAACCGCTGCTCGACTTCTCCGATCTCCCGCTGTTCGACCGTATCCGCCCTGAGCACGTCGGGCCCGCCGTCGATGAACTGCTGGCCGAATCCAGCGCCGCCCTGGAGAAGGTCACCGCGGCCGACTTCCCCGCCGACTGGACCGCGATCGCGCGCGAGCTCGACGTCGCCACCGAACGACTGGGCCGCGCCTGGGGCGCCGTGAGCCACCTCAACAGCGTGGCTGACTCGCCCGAGTTGCGCGCGGCCTACAACGCCGCCCTGCCCCGGGTCACCGAATTCTGGACCCGCCTGGGCGCCGACGAGCGCCTCTATGCCAAGTACAAGGCCATCGACCCGGCCACACTCACCGCCGAGCAGCGCCAGGCCCACCGCAATGCAGTGCGCAACTTCGTGCTCTCGGGTGCCGAGTTGCAGGGCGATGACCGCGAGCGCTTCGCCGCGATCCAGGAGCGCATGGCCGAAGTGAGCCAGAAGTTCAGCGAGAACGTGCTCGACGCGACGGACGGCTGGGCCTACTACGCGTCGGCCGAAGAGCTGGACGGCGTTCCCGCCGACGTGCAGGCTGCGGCGCGCGCGGCCGCCAACGCCGAAGGCCGCGAAGGCTTCAAGCTCACGCTCAAGATGCCCAGCTACCTGCCTGTCATGCAGTTCGCCACGTCCAGCGAACTGCGCCGCAAGCTGTACAAGGCGTACGCCACACGCGCTTCCGATCAGGCCGAGGGCGAGAAGGCTGTCGCGCTGGACAACACGGCGCTGGTGCGCGAGATCCTCGCGTTGCGCCAGGAGGAAGCCCGCCTGCTGGGCTACCGCAATTTCGGCGAGGTGTCGGTCGTTGCCAAGATGGCCGACTCTCCCGATCAGGTGATCGACTTCCTGCGCGACCTGGCACGGCGCGCCAAGCCTTATGCCGGGCGCGACCTGACCGACCTGCGCGAATTCGCGCAATCCGAGCTCGGCCTGGCCGATCCGCAGCCGTGGGACTGGAGCTACATCAGCGAGAAGCTCAAGGAAGCGCGCTACGCTTTCAGCGAGCAGGAGGTCAAGCAGTACTTCACCGCGCCCAAGGTGCTGGCCGGGCTGTTCAAGATCGTCGAGACGCTGTTCGAGGTCGCCATCCGCCGCGACAGCGCGCCCGTGTGGAACCCTGGCGTGGAGTTCTATCGCATCGAGCGCAACGCACAACTGGTCGGCCAGTTCTATCTCGACCCCGCAGCCCGCGCCGGCAAGCGCGGCGGAGCCTGGATGGACGATGTGCGCACGCGCTGGCTGCGCCCTGACGACGGCCGGCTGCAGACGCCGGTGGCGCACCTGGTGTGCAACTTCGCCGATGGCGTCGATGGCAAGCCGCCGCTGCTCACGCACGATGACGTGATCACGCTGTTCCACGAATTCGGCCACGGCTTGCACCACATGCTCACCCAGGTGGACGAACGCGACGTCTCGGGCATCAGCGGCGTCGAGTGGGACGCCGTCGAGCTGCCCAGCCAGTTCATGGAGAACTTCTGCTGGGAATGGGACGTGCTGCGCCACATGACCGCCCACGTGGATACAGGCGAAGCCCTGCCGCGCGCGCTGTTCGACAAGATGCTGGCCGCCAAGAACTTCCAGAGCGGCCTGGGCACGGTGCGCCAGATCGAATTCGCGCTCACCGACATGCTGCTGCACACCTCGCACGACCCGGCGGGCGACTTCATGGACGTGCTGCGCCAGGTGCGCGCCGAGGTGGCCGTGATCCAGCCGCCCGAATGGAGCCGCACGCTGCACAGCTTCAGCCATATCTTCGCGGGTGGCTATGCGGCCGGCTACTACAGCTACAAGTGGGCCGAGGTGCTGAGCGCCGACGCCTACGCGGCCTTCGAGGAAACCATGCAGGACGACGGAACGCCCAGCGTCGAAACCGGGCGACAATACCGGCAGGCCATCCTCGAGGCGGGCGGCAGCCGACCGGCCATGGAGTCGTTCAAGGCATTCCGTGGCCGCGAACCCGAGCTCGACGCGCTCTTGCGCCATCAGGGCATGGCCTGACGAGAACCCCGCCATTTCGCACCGGAAAGAATCGATGACGAGTATCCCCATCGCGAACGCGCCCCTGCTCCGCCTGGCCGGCCTGTTGCTGGCCATCACGGCGGCCAGCCCGGCGCTGGCACAGCAGATCTTTCGCAGCGTCGGCCCGGACGGTCGCGTCACCTTCTCCGATAAGCCGCCCGTGGCCACCGCCGCACCAGGCGGCTCCGGCACAGCGGCCGCCGCGCCCTCGGGCCCGGCGCTGCCATTCGCCGTGCGCCAGGCGGCCACGCGTTTCCCGGTCACGATCTACACCGGCAACGGCTGCGCCCCATGCGCCAGCGGCCGCAACCTGCTGCTGGCGCGCGGCGTGCCGTTCAACGAGCGCATCGTCGGCACACCCGAGGACATCGAAGCGCTGCAGCGCCTGCAGGGCGAAAGCGGTCTGCCCTTGCTGACCATCGGCGGCCAGCAGCTCAAGGGGTTCTCGGAAGCCGAATGGGTACAGTTCCTTGATGCCGCGGGTTACCCCAAGACCTCGCAGTTGCCGTCGGGCTACCGCAATCCGGCGCCGCAGCCCATGGTGGCCCGCGCCGAAGCCGCTCCGCCCCCGCAGCCCCCTGCTCCGCCACCGCTGGCTCCATTGACGGCGCCTCCCGCGCCCTCGCCGGCCAATCCGGCCGGTATCCAGTTCTGAGCCGCTACCCAGTAAGAACGGCCCCTGCTGCGGGGCCGTTTTTCTTTTCTCGGCTGGCCGGTACGCTCAGTACCTGATCGTCTCGACGCCACCCGGCGTGCCGAGCAGGCAGACGTTGGCCTTCTGGCAGGCGAACACACCCACCGTCACCACCCCGGGCCACTGGCTCACCTGCATCTCGAAACCGAGCGGATCGCGGATCTGCAGACCCTGCACGTCGAGGATGTGCTGCCCGTTGTCGGTGACCAGGGGCACACCGTCCTTCATTCGCAGGCGGGCCTCGCCCCCCTGCGCCGCGAACTGGCGCGCGATGCGCTGCGCGGCCATCGGGATCACTTCCACCGGCAGCGGAAAGCGGCCCAGCACATCGACGCGCTTGGACGCATCGGCAATGCACACGAAGCTGCGCGACTGCGCAGCAACGATCTTCTCGCGCGTGAGCGCCGCGCCTCCGCCCTTGACCATGTGGCCGCCGCCATCGATCTCGTCGGCGCCGTCGATGTAGACCGAAAGCGACTCCACTTCGTTGGCATCGAATACGCGGATGCCGAGCGCGGCCAGCCGCGCCGTCGAGGCCTCCGAGCTCGACACCGCGCCGGCGATGCGGTCCTTCATCGACGCCAGCGCGTCGATGAACTTGTTGACCGTGGAGCCTGTGCCCACGCCGACGATTTCGCCGGGCACCACGTAATGCAGCGCTGCCTGGCCCACGAGGGCCTTGAGTTCATCCTGGGAATAAGAGGTCATCTGGGAGAATCCTGAGAGTTCACGAATTATCCAATGCCGCTGCTCCCCTATTCCCTCGCCCGCCCGTTCCTCTTCAGCCTCGACCCCGAGAAAGCCCACGAACTGACGCTGGACGCGCTCGCCCGCGTGGGCGGCACACCGATGGCCTGTGCCATCGGCAACAAGCGGGTGGACGACCCGGTCGAGGTGGCTGGTCTGCGCTTTCCCAACCGTGTCGGCCTGGCTGCCGGGCTGGACAAGAACGCGCGCTGCATTGACGGCTTGGCAGCGCTTGGCTTCGGCTTCGTCGAGGTGGGCACGGTGACGCCGCGCGCGCAGCCGGGCAACCCGCGCCCGCGCATGTTCCGCCTGCCCGCGGCGCACGCGCTCATCAACCGGCTGGGGTTCAACAACGACGGGCTCGACGCCTTCGTGGACAACGTGCGACGCGCGACGTTCCGCTCGGCCGGTGGCGCCACCCCCATGTTGCTGGGCCTCAACATCGGCAAGAACGCGGTCACGCCGGTGGAGCAGGCCACCGACGATTACCTCGCCTGCCTGGACGGCGTACACGCGCACGCCGACTACGTGACCGTCAATATTTCCAGCCCCAACACCAAGAATCTGCGCGAGCTGCAGTCCGACGAGGCGCTCGACGCCCTGCTTGGCGCGCTGGCACGTCGCCGGCGCGACCTCGCCCAGCAACAGGGCCGGCGCGTGCCGCTGTTCGTGAAGATCGCCCCGGACCTCGATGATGCCCAAGTGGCCGTGATCGCCGCCACGCTGCGCCGCCACGACGAGGCCGATCGCGCGGCAGACAGCCTGGGCTGGGGCTTGGTCGCCACCAACACCACCATCGACCGCACGGCCGTTCAGGGCCTGCGTCATGCCGACGAAGCGGGTGGGCTGTCGGGCGCGCCGGTGTTCGCAGGCAGCAACCGCGTCATCCGCCTGCTGCGCGAGCAGCTCGGCCGCGCGTTCCCGATCATCGGCGTGGGCGGCGTGCTGAGCGCGGCCGACGCCGTCGCCAAGCTCGACGCCGGCGCCGACGTGGTGCAGATCTACACCGGCCTCATCTACCGCGGCCCGGCACTGGTGGACGAAGCTGCCCGGGCGCTGCGCGACCACGGGGCCCGCCAGCCACGCTGAAGTCGCACGGGTTCACAGCAACCCGGCCGCCGCTTCGCCGATCGCGAGACTGCTGGTGAGCCCCGGCGACTCGATGCCGAACAGGTTGACCAGGCCCGCCACGCCGTGCACTGCGGGGCCCTGAATCATGAAATCCGCCGCCGGCTCCCCCGGCCCGCTGATCTTGGGGCGGATGCCCGCGTAGCCCGGCTGCAGCGCGCCGTCGGGCAGGCCGGGCCAGTAACGCCGCACCTCCGCATAGAAGCGCTCGCCGCGCGCCGGATCGACCTGCAGGTCGAACGGCGAATCGACCCATTGCACATCGGGCCCGAACTTGGCCTGCCCACCCAGGTCGAGCGTCAGATGCACGCCCAGGCCGGCCGCATGTGCCTCGGGCACCGGATAGATCAACCGCGAGAACGGCGCGCGGCCCGACAGCGTGAAGTAATTTCCCTTGGCAAACGACGCGCGTGGCACGTGGCACGTATCCAGGCCATCGAACCGGGCCGCCAGCAGCGGCGCGGTCAGGCCGGCCGCATTGACGACCGCAGCGGCCAGCCAGCATGAGCCATCGGCCATGTGCAGTTCGATCCCGTCGCGCGTGCACATCGCGCGGTCCACCGGCGACGCCAC
This sequence comes from Burkholderiales bacterium, assembly GCA_017307855.1. Taxonomy (GTDB): domain Bacteria; phylum Pseudomonadota; class Gammaproteobacteria; order Burkholderiales; family Burkholderiaceae_C; genus JAGOCV01. The sequence continues at coordinate 154,909 of JAFKGD010000012.1, forward strand.
CGCCACCAGGCCCCCCGCGTTCTCGATGTCCCCGCGCAGGGCCAGCATCAGCGCATGGCTGTCGACGATGCCGGTGCTGGGTGAAAGCAAGGCCCCGGAACAGGTGAGTGCCGGCTCCAGCGTGAGGGCTTCGCCAGCCGTCAGCCATTGCAGGTCGTGCACGCCGTTGCCCTGTGCCTGGCTGCGGATGCCTTCGAGCGCGGCCACCTGCGCGGCCGACGTGGCCACGATGAGCTTGCCGCAGCGGCGATGAGGCACGCCGCGCTCTTGGCAGTACGCATAAAGCAGTTGCTTGCCGCGCACGCACAGCCTGGCCTTGAGCGATCCGTGCGGGTAGTAGATGCCGGCGTGGATTACCTCGCTGTTGCGCGCGCTGGTACCGCTGCCGATCTGGCTTTCGGATTCGAGCACGACCACCTCGCGCCCGGCCAGCGCCAGCGCGCGCGCCACCGCCAGGCCCACCACGCCGGCGCCGATCACGACCGCGTCGAGCCGGTCCATCACAGGCGCCTGGGATCGGTGACCAGCAGCATGCCCACCATGGCCTGCAGGTGACGCTTGAGGGGTTCGAATCCTTCGTGGAGCTGCAGCGTCTGCTCGTCCATGTAGAGCTTGCGGTTGATTTCAAGCTGCAGGCTGTGCCGGTGCTGCGCCGGCGCGCCATGGCGGCGCACCAGTTCGACCCCCTTGTACGGGTGGTTGACCGCCACACTGTGTCCTGCCGACGCCAGCTGATCGGCCAGCCGCAGCGCCAGTGCCTCGCTCGAGGTGCTGTGGTCGCGGTTGCCAACGACGAAGTCGGCATGAGCCTCGCCCGGAAAATCGGTGGCGTATGCACTGGCCACGGCCGGCATGGAATGGCAGTTGATGTGGATGCTGTAACCGTGGCGCGCGTGGGCATCGTCGATGGCCCGCCCGACGGCGGCGTGATAGGGATGCCAGCACGCATCGATACGGCTGCGCACCTCGTCTACCGATAGCTGACGACGGTAGAGCGGCAGGCCCTCGTCGGTCATCCGCCAGATCAGCCCCTTGCCCAGCCGCACCTTGCCGCGCAGGTACGGGTCGTCGGGCAACGGCTCGGGCCAAGGCTCGGCCAGCATGCCCGGATCGATCTCGGTGACGTCGCGGTTGGCGTCCAGATAGCTGCGCGGAAAAAGCGCCTCAATCCAGGCGACACCCATGGCAGGGGCGAAGTCGTAGAGCTTCTCCACATGCGTGTCTTCGGCGCGGCGCAGCGTCGCCAGCTCGAGCACGTGGCCGAAATCGTCGGGATAGACGGTGCCGCTGTGCGGCGAATCCAGCACCAGCGGCGTGCTGCCGGTCGAGTAGGACACCCAGGAACGCATGGCGGCACTTTAGCAGCGCTCTGCGCGCGGCCACTCAGACCTTGGAGAGCTGGTACTGGTTGTGGCAGGCGCCGCAACTGCCCGTTTCGGTCTGGCCGTCGGCCGACGGGGTGAATTGCAGCGCATGCTTGTTGCCGAGGAAAACCCAGCAGTGCGGGCAGTGCTCCTGCCCTTCGCGTGGCGTGTAGGAAAGCGCACGCTGGCGTGCCCGCGGATGGCTCAGCCGCCCAGCCTGCTCCAGAGCTCCGGCAATATCCCTGGCGGCCTGCGTGTCGCGGCCCTGCGTGCGGTCCTGAAGCCCGAACTCGAAGCGGTTGAGCTCGGTGCGGGCCCATTGCCTCAATTCGGTCCCGCGGATTTCGAGTTCGCTGGGACGCGCCAGCGATGCAGCGTCGCCCTCGCGGAAACCTGAAATGAAAAACTCGCTCGGCACCATGCCCCCGGCAAACGTTGTGTAGAGCGTTCTACACCTCCTGCCACCGCTTGTCACTCCCCTGAAGGAGCCAGAGTGCCTTGTCGGCGTAACAGTACGCGACGGATTCGCGTGCTAGCGGTGCGCCAAAGGCGAAAGATCGCATGCGACCGCCAAGCAACCTATGGCGGCAGCAGTCGCCAGGACCGGGCTTTGGACTACGTGAGACGCTACGTTTGAGGGGTAAGTTCTTGTGGTCGGAATTCGATCCGCAAGCCGAAGGAGGCGCCATGGATGCGATGAGTCGCGTACGCAGACTTGTGGGCGAACCCGCCATATCGTTCGCCACCGATGCGGGCGCGTGCGAGCTGATCGCGCTGCTCGCTGCGCAGCAGGGGCAAGGGACACCACATGCGGAGATCCGTGAGGCGTTCGAAGAGCGCGAGCGCCAGGTTTGCAAAGCCGTGCGCAGCGGAAGGCTTGTGATGGATTACCGACCGCCTCCGGATGGCACGGTGTCGTTGCCCGCACGCGACCATGCCCTCTACGCGCAAGGCCTGATTTACTGGGCCGCGACGCTGCGCCGTCCGATCGCGCGTATCGAGGAAGCGTGCCGCCGGAGAGGTGACGGCGCAACGCGTGAGGCGGTGACGAACGAGGTACGGCGTATCGAATTCGAGAACAGCACGATGCGCACCGACTCACTGCATCTTTCGAGCTTTGACGACGATGCAGCCTCCTAGCGAGGCAACGACTGCGCCGGCCGCCCATGATGACACCTGCCGCGCCTGCGTGACGCTACCCAGTAGCGCGCTATCTCACCCCAGGCTGGTGGCGCCCGACCCCGACAGACGCGCTGCCACGCCAGAAAGGCAACGGGCTCCCGAAGGAGCCCGTTTCTATTGGTGGGTGATACATGGATCGAACATGTGACCCCTGCCGTGTGAAGGCGAAAATCTGCGCATCTCCAATGAACCGTAGTGCACACCAATCTACCCCGATAGACAAAATTTCCCTTAAAATTCAAAGGCTTAAGCGTAATCCCTAGTCGATTGCCGTTCAGTGAGATAGCCTTGCGTTCATCCGCATTGTGCTTACAGCGTGTCCTCACATGAACGGCAAGATCACCAACACAGCAGTTTCGAAGCTTGCGCCGCAGGCCACGCCATTCGAACTCAACGATGACGATCTCAAGGGCTTCGGTGTTCGAATGCAACCCTCCGGAGTCGCCTCCTACTTCGCCCGCTATCGCCTACGTGGCAAGCAGACTCGCTTCGTTATCGGTCGAACCACGGAATTCACCGCGACCCAGGCGCGTGATGCTGCAAAGCGCATTCTGTCCTCAGTGAATCTCGGCACGGACCCGTCCGATATCCGCAAGCCGGCCAGCGGATCTATGAACTTGGAGAAGTTCATTGACGATGAGCTTGGTCCATGGCTCCTGACGAACCGCAAAAGCGGCGATGCCACCGTTAAAAGGCTCAAGAAGTCCTTCAAGTCATTCTTGATGACGCCATTGAGCGAAATCACGCCGCACGCGATCGAGAAGTGGCGCACCGCACGGACAGGGCCGGGTAAAGAGTCGGTATCACCAGCAACAGCCAATCGAGATTTGGTTGCACTGAAGTCCGCAATGTCTCGTGCCAAACAGTGGGGCTTCCTCACGGAAAACAAACTCACACTGGTGAAGCCAGCCAAGCTCGACTCCAACGGGCTGGTGCGCTACCTAGATGCCGAAGAACGAGCTTCGCTTCTCACCACATTGCTGGCTCGTGACCAGCGCAAACGCGATGAGCGCATCTCTGCGAATCGTGAACGGACAATTCGCGGACTCCCCACGCTTCGAGAATTTGGAGCGGAGGAGTATCCGGACTACTTGCATCCCGCAATCGTTCTTTCGCTACACACGGGCATTCGACAAGGTGAACTAACCGCACTGACCTGGGACGACATTAACCTAGACAGCAAGTTGATGACCATTCGCGGGTCGAGTGCGAAAAGCGGGACCACACGGCACGTTCCGCTCAACTCCACGGCAGCAGCAGTAGTCAACCGCTGGAAGGGCAATGTGGACAGGAGCGGCTTAGTGTTTCCAAGTCGTGACGGCAGTCGACTTGTTGAGATCAAGACAGCGTGGCATGGAATCATGAAGCAAGCCGGCATAGGCAACTTTCGATGGCACGACATGCGCCACGACTTCGCCAGTTGCCTCGTCATGGCTGGCATCGATTTGAATACCGTACGAGAGCTGCTCGGGCATGCGGACCTAAAGATGACGCTCCGATATGCACACCTTGCGCCTGCCCACAAGGCCGCTGCTGTCGAAATGCTCAGCAAGTAAGCAATGAAACCTCAAAAGCTCTCGGAAAAAATAGCAGCAGCTTTGGCGGGTACGACCGCATACGAAGAAGAGCTAGATGAGCTCCTCTTCGAACTTCCTCAGCGCTGGGCATCGGTTCCTAGCGGCCAAAGTGCGAACTTGCGCGCTGACGCTGCGGAGGTTGTTGAGAGCGTACGGCTGTTAGTTTCGCAGTTGGACAGACACAAGAAAGCGATGGAGTACGAGTTCGGCTTCCTTCAAGGCGATGTACACGAAGGTCTTCGCGACGTGGCTGAACTGTTTCTTTCAGAAGTAGACGGCCCACGTCCGGACTTTGGCATCAAAGGAATGGTTCCTCGGAAGCGAAGTGATCCGAATGCGAAGCGGACATTCTTCCTCAACAACATCATGGCCTGGTTCTTTCACTGCACGAATCGCAGGCACCCAACACTCGTAGCGGACATCTACAACGAGTACTTCAGTGGTGAATCCGGTGAGATCGTTAGTTCCAAGCAGGTCTCTGATGCGACAGAACCGGCCATCGCACGTCTCGCGGCGACTCAGAAGCAGCGCAAAACTACTTCTCTCTAAATAAGGCGACCGGCGTTGTCCTCGTCTCGGCATCTAAATGCCGGTCGACTCTAGCGACTCTCGCCACCACGATACATGCTCCTGAAAGCGGAGCACCAATCGTGAACCAACCCCAACACAACTCCAGCGAGCTCCACTCGCTATCTCGCGCTCGCGCGCCCGCAAGCGCCGTGCTCGATGAACGGGCTGCAGCGGCCTACATCGGCGTCAGCACTTCCAGCTTGCGCAAAGGGCGGATGACTGGTGCGCGAGAAGGCTACATGCAGCCGCCGCCCTATGTGAAGCTGGGTCGCAGTGTCCGCTACTTGCAGAGCGACCTCGATCAGTATCTCGCCCGCTTCCGCCATTCCGGCTGCGAAGCTTAATCACGTCTCCTGCTGGCAAGGCCAGATCCAACATTCATCGCAATGACTACCAAGCGCAGCGCCAGCAAGAGCGCATCGCAACGTGCGACGTTTTCCGTCGTGACTGCGACCACCCCCCTAACCAAACACATCAGCCTGGAGAGCGGCAAGCTGGTCAGCACATCGCCTGCCGGAAGATTGCAGGACGGCAAGCTTCGCATCGAATCGATGTCACCACGTGAGTTCGCTGCCATGCTGAACCTCCGCAGGCTGACGGAGATCAACATTTACGGCGTGCCGAAGAACAAGCGTGCCAACCGTGTACTGAGCAAGCGCCGATTTGGTGCAGCGACGCACCTGCCGACGACGATCACCCGCACGGTCGAAAACTTCGAGTGGGCTGACGAGCCGGGCATCATGATGATCGATTACGACGCCCCCGAAGGAAAGACGTACAGCAAGACGGACCTTTTGAGGTTGTTTACTAAGACGTGCAAGGGCATTGCATGCGCGCCGGTGGTGTGGAAACCTTCCGCGTCGTCTTCGATCTATGAACTACTGAAGGGCAAGCGCAAGAGGGAGCGTGTGGGCGTGGTCAACCAGCGCGTCTACTGCTTCGTGAAATCTGCTCGTGACATCCCCCGCGCTGCGGAAGTGCTTCACAAGCGGCTCTGGCTGGAAGGTCACGGCTACATCAAGATCAGCTCGAGCGGCAAGATGCTTGTACGGTCACCGCTGGACCTCGCCGTATTCCGATCCAACCATATCGACTTCACGGCTCCTGCAACGACAAGCAAGGAACTCATTGCATCCCCCCCGCTGGCGGAGGTGATCCGCCCCGATGCTCAGTTTCTCGACACCGAGCAAGCGCTTCCCGACCTCAGTACCGCTGAACACCAGAGGTATGACCAACTGGTCCGTTCCGCGAAAGAGTTGAAGGCGGACGAGGCTGCTCAAGTTCGTGGCACCTGGCGTCTGGGTCAGATCAAAAAGATGGTTGATCGCGGTGTCCCGGAGAAGGAAGCTGCACGCCAGATCGACGAACTGATCGACACCGAAGTGTTGGGGCCGGACCACGTGCTCTACCCGGCCGAAGGTGAGCCCGTGACCGTTGCGGATCTTCTTGCGCAACCAGATCGCTGGCATGGCGCGCATTTCGCAGACCCCATGGAGCCTGAGTATCGCAATGACTCGCGGATCGCCAAAGCCTTCTTGCTGCCAGGCGAACCGATGATCAAGAGCTTCGCGCACGGAGAAAGCATCTACTACCTGGCGCCCCGACGCATCCGAGTCACGGTTGCCCGGGGCCAGCGCGATTCCTATTTGCGCCGTGTCGTGTCGGGGCTGAAGGGCACGGGAAACGTGTTCAACCATGCGGGGCAACTCGTCCGCGTCAATCCTTCCGGTGAGATCGAGCACTTCACAGATCAAACAGTTGGACGCCTGCTCAGCCGCACCTTCGATTTCGTTGTGAAACGCAAGGAAGGCTTTGAGTCCATCGAGCTGTCGGCAGAGGACATCCGGCATCTGTTGGGGGGCTACATCGAGGATTTCTCGTCGTTGACCGGCGTTGTCACGGCGCTGGTGATGGAGCCCTCAACCGGGCGGGTCATGAGCAAGCCGGGCTTTGACGCTGAAACAGGCCTCTACGTGCTGCTGCCGGAAGACATTCCGGGCGTAGTCGACCGCCCTTCCTACAAAGAGCTGAGTCTGGCATTCAAGACCATCTTCAAACCGTTCTCCTCCTTCCCGTACGCAGCACCCATCGATCAAACGGCAATCATCTCGGCCGTCTTCTCGGCGATCCTGCGGCCCGTGATGGAGACTTGTCCGTTGTACGCGTTCAACGCTCCGTCTCAAGGTGCGGGTAAAACCTTCATGCTCAAGGCAGTTGCAGCGCTCGCCGGTGGTGACGGCACCGTGTCCGCTCCGCCTCAGAACGAGGAGGAGTTCAAGAAGTTCCTCTTCTCCGATCTGATGTCGGGCGCCCCTGTCACCTCGATCGACAATCTAATCGGGAAATTCGACTCTCCCACCCTCGCGTCCATCTTGACCACCGAGTTCTTCAAAGACCGTGTACTGGGCGCGAGCCGGAATGCCAAGGTTGCAACGCGCCGCCTGTACCTGGCTTCGGGCAACCAGCTCATGTTTGACAAGGACATGCCGCGGCGCGGAATCATGGTCACGATCGATCCCAAGATCCCGGACCCGACTAGCCGACAATTCGACTTCAATCCGTACGAGTTGGCTAGGAAGATGCGGCATGAGATCGCTGCAGCAGTTCTGACGATCGTGCGCGCACAGCGACAGATGGCGCCGTCTTTTTCTGCAGCAGGCAGCGCACCTTCGTTCGACGACTGGAATGAGTTGGTTCGCGCTCCCATTGCATGGGCAGCATCGCTTCAGAAGGATGGGAAGATCGATAAGGCGTCAGATGGCCTGATGCCTGCGCTGGGCGACCCTATCGAGCTCATCAGCCAACGTATTCAACAGAGCCCGCAGACCGTCAGTCGCGGACGCTTGCTCACCGCCATTGAGCGCGAGTTTGGTGACGGCATCGGCCGCGGCTTTACCACCACTATGGTCCTTGCAGCGGCGGCTAGCTCGGGGATCAGCCGGGCTGTGACTGAAGACATCGAAGAGAATCTCGCAGACGTGCTTCGTGAATTGTTCGGTGCGAATGCTGGCAACGCGAGAATGATCGGCAAGTACCTGTCGGACATGAAGGGCGTTACGCTGGATCTTGAAGGGCCCGTCTCACTCCAGATGAACGGCACAAAGCAATCGAAGGTCGTCTGGTACGTTGATCGTATCGCACCGAACGCTCAAAAACTGGGCCCCAGTCTGCAGTCGTAGTGCCATTGGCGCGACGCTCAACGACATCCAATGTAACTCCAGCAATCCTCAAAATCGGCAAAGCTCGTCAGGGCCCGGCTGGCGCTTCGAAATGACGTTGCGGTCTGCTTCGTTGCGTTAGTTAGGTTAGTTTAGTTAGTTAAATTAATTAGAGCCGTAGAAGCAGCTTTACCTAGCAAAACGCATTAGCGGCCTTAACTAACCAAACTCTCGCTTACGTCGCGGGGTAGAACCCGCACAACCGCCCGAGCTCTCGCGCGGCGGCGACCATCGCCATCGGATCGCCCCTCTCGCGGGCCAGATCTACCGCGCACAGTAGCTCTTTCACCAACCCGTCGCGAGTCAGATTGAACTTCGCCCTTGCGTCGGCGCCCCTGGCCGCCAAGGCCTCCTGAACGCGCCTGGAGCGCAACATGCGCGAGGCTGAGACCTTCGCGGACTTCTCCGCGTACCCAGCTTCCACGGCAGCGGCCCCGGCCTTGCCGCTCAAGCTGTACTCTTCAACGAACTTGCGCTGCTTTGGGGTCAGTGGTCGGTCTGCATCGTTCATGACAGCCTCCAATAGATAACGTCTATTGTCTCGCAGAATCGTTATATTTCCTTATGCCCGAAATCGAGCTCGTCCAGTCGCCTAGCCCCGCAAAGCTCCGCCGCCGCGGGCTGTTCCGCGCGCTGCTTCTCGGGTCTGCCATGCTGATGCTGTCTGCAACGGCCATCATCTGGGGCCTCGATGGACGAAGCGCCGGGCAGACGTGGATTCGCCCCAAAGGCGGCGCGAAGTACTTGGCCACACCGGACACGCACCCGATCGCATACTGGATCCATACGACCGGCTTTGTGATCATCGGAGTGTTCATAGGCGCCCTGACCCTCCTGATGCTCTGGAAGGCCCTTTTTAGCCCCATTGAGATCCGGCGCACGACGCTCTTCCAGCTCGGCGCGCAGAGCATGACCGCGGGTAGCCCGCGCATCCCTGGATGGTTTGCTTCGCTTGTGCTTCTCGGCTTTGCTGCCTTCCTCTTCTACGTAGCAGTGAAATGGACACCTCCAGCATGAATCCGTGGCGCCTCCCGCTCTTCGCCGTCGCCGCGAAGCCCGTCCTACCGGCGACTGCTCTCTGTGAGAGGCGGGCATGACCTCTGCGTACCACGACTACCAGCAATTCCTCGGATGGCTCCACCACACGGGGCGCGGCGCGCCGGAGGATGTCCTCCGGTTCGCCAATATGACCCTCGCCCACTTTGCCGCGGTCGCTGCAACAACAAACCGGCAGAGCCAGCGGTCGACCACGCTGGCAGCTCTGGCACGAGCCGGCCTGGCCCAAACCAGCCCGGCGCCACCTCCCCCGGGCGCGGCGGAGGCGGCAAGCCCGTGGGCGTGGAAGTCGCTGAGCAGCCTGACCATTGGTCCTTTTCGCGGCTTCCGCACTGCAGAGACGTTCAACTTCCCGCGCCGCATCACGACGTTCTCCGGTCCCAACGGCAGCGGAAAGACCAGTCTGTGCGAGGCGCTGGAGCTAGCCTTGCTCGGCTCGGTGGACGAGGCAGGATTCAAGCGCATTGCCCCTGAGCGCTACTACGCCAACGTACACGAGGGGCGCTACGCCGCGCCGGTCTTGGTGGCGAACGACGCGCGGGGCCAGCCCGTGGCGGTGCGGCCGGACGCTGACGCCTACCGCTTCTGCTTGATCGAAAAGAACCGCATCGACAACTTCTCGCGCATCGCGTCGAAGACACAGGGCGAGAAGACGAACCTGATCGCCGCGCTGTTTGGAATGGACCAGTTCCACGACTTCGTCGGTAACTTCAATGACTCCATGGATGGTCAGCTCTCGTTGACGGCCGCCAAGCAGCAGCAGCTCGCGAACCTGCGCGCAGCCCTCGCCCAGGATCAAGCCGTGGTCGATGGAGAAGCTGCGGCCTATGCGGCCATCACCGCCGAAGAGGAGGCCTACGCGCGGGCGTACGCGCCCAGCGCGACCTATGCGGCCCTGCTCGCCTTGATTGGAACGCCGGACACGCCTGGTCGTTTGCAGCAGATCACCGCCGAACTCGAAGGGACGCCACATCCCTATGAGTACGCGCCGAACAGTGCTGGATTCCTGGCAGCCTTTCAAGCCGCTGACGCCCAGCAGAGTCGGCTGGAAGAAGCGAAGGCGAAGCTCGCGGGAAAGACGGCAGAGACCTCGTTTCTGAATCTCTACAACGCAGTCCTTGGAGTCCAACTGCAGTCGCCCGACCACTGTCCGGCATGCGGCACGCCGCTGGCGGGAAATCCAAGGGCCAACCATGACCCATACGCCCACGCTGCAGCCGGCCTTAACGCGCTGCGCGACCTGACGACGCTCCAAGAAGAGGTCGCCGCTGTCCGCACGATTTGGGAAGCTGCGTCGCGCGCGCTGGAGCAGCGTTTCGCGCATTTCGCCCAGCGCATCGGAGCCACGCCAGACCACGCAAACGAACTTTACCGCTATATCGCGGCACCGAGGGTCGACCTCAGCCGCGCGTGGTGGACCGATGGCTATGCGCAGCAACCCTCAGGAAAGTCCTATGCGCAAATGGCTGTGGACTTCGCCATCGAACTGGAGCGGCAAGACGTGCAAATCCGCGCGCGACAGGCGGCAAGGCAGCGAAGCGTGGAGGAGAGGGAGCGGTTGAACCAGGCAGCTGTCGCGGCCGCGACCTATCGTGAGAAGCGCAGCCAAGTCGCGGCTAGGGTCACGGCGGCTAGGCAACGGATCGCGGCCTTCGACGCGGCAAATGCCGTATTGATCGAGGAGGCTCGACAAGAACTCGAGCTGATCGCCCGGGACCACCGGATCAAGGCCGCCTATGACGCCTTCCTGCGGCTGCTGCGGCAGTTCAGGGCGGAGTTGCCCAGCACCTTGATCGCGGGTCTCAATACGCTCACGATGGAGCTCTACAACGAGTTCAACGTGCGCGACCCCGACTGCGACAAGCTTGCGCTGCTCGTGCTCCCCACCGCGGCCGACAGCCGCATCGAGCTCGCCTTCCGAGGCAACCCAACGCGCAGGGTGGACGCACTGCATGTGTTGAGCGAAGGCCATATCCGGTGCCTCGGCGTCGCGCTCCTACTGGCGAAGGCCCTATCGATCCAAGCGCCCATGATCGTCTTCGACGACGCGATTAACGCCATCGACACCGAGCACCGGCAGGGCATTCGCGAGACCATCTTCGAAAGCCCTCGATTCGCGGCGACACAGATCATCGTGACTTGCCACAGTAGCGAGTTCATCAAGGACATCCACAACCACGTGCCGAGCGACCAATGGAGCGGCTACTCGTTCATGCCGCACCCAGGGAATTACCATCCGCGCGTGCTCGGTGGCGTTTCGCAGAACTACTTGGCTAAGGCCCGAGCCGCCTTCGACGGCGGCGACTTGCGCGACGCCCTAGGGTCGTCAAGGCAAGCGTTGGAGATGCTCACCGACAAGATGTGGAGGTGGCTCGCCAAAAATGACCACGGCATGCTGACGCTGCCGCTACCGGGTCGAGGCGCGGAGCCGGCGCTGCGCAACCTCTGCGAAGCCCTTCGGGCTCGCATGCGGGAGGCGACCACGTTCGTCCATCCCGACAAGGTCGAGGCAATCCGTTGCCTCGACGTGGTCCTCGGCATGCCAACGAACAACTTTGTTTGGCTCTATCTAAACAAGGGCACGCACGAGGAGGCTAATCGCGACGACTACGACGCTGGCGTCGTCCAGATGGTGCTCGAAACGTTCGAGGCGATGGCCCGCCTCAGGTTCGAGCGCGTCCGCACCTGACTCATCCGCGCTCGACCGGAGGACATATGAAAAATCACGCCCGCCGCCGGCCTCGAATCGCTCCGCTGGTAGAGGTTAGTAAGTCAAGATTTTCAGAGAAGCTTTCATCTGACGCCATCTTGGTTGGGCTAGCCACTGCAGTTGCATACCTTGTGACTTACGGATTCGAATCTGGGTACTGCCGGATATTCGAAATTCCAACCTATCTTATTGAACCATCACTAGGAAATTGACCCTGCCTCGATTTCACGTACAGCAAGAAGTTGATAACTTCAGAGGTACGGAGAATCGAAATGAGAGAAGGCAAGCTGCCCAGGAGGCAGTACACACAGGAGTTCAAGGCTGAGGCCGTCAGGCTCGCGGCGTCGGTCGGCGGTCA
>JAFKGD010000013.1 GCA_017307855.1 Burkholderiales bacterium
GCAGGCGGGCACCGTGTGGGTGAACACGTACAAGCTGTTCTCCATCAGCACGCCGTTCACGGGCCACAAGATGAGCGGCTACGGCCAGGAGAAGGGGCGCCTGGGCATCCTGGAATACACGAGCCAGAAGAGTTTCTATTGGGGGCTGAACGACGCTCCCCTGCCATGGAGCGCATCATGATCGAAGGCATCGACGCCATCACCTATTCCACCGACCGCTGGGACGAGGCGAAGAAGTTCTTCGCCGACTGGGGCCTCAAGCTCGAGAAAGAAACCGACGCGCGCGTGGACTGGTCCACCCTCAACGGCTGCGGCGTGAGCGTGATCCGCCCGGACGACGCCAGCTATCCCCAGGCCATCGAGGACGGCCCGACGATCCGCGAAGTGGTGTGGGGCGTGCACGACGCCGCCGACCTCGACCGCCTGGCCGCCAGCCCGCTGTCGGAGGCGCCCGGTTTCGTCGACGGGCGGGCCGTGGACGGCACGCTCACCGCGCGCGACCCGCACGGCCTGCAGCTCAAGTTCCGCGTCATGCAAAAACGCCCGCTCGATATCAAGGGCGCGGCCACCAACCCGTGGGGCGACGTGCGACGCATCGACATGCCCTCGCCGATCTACGAACGCGCCGAGCCGATCGAGGTAGGCCACGTGGTGCTGTTCACCGACCGCCTGGCCGAGGCCGTGGCGTTCTACGAATCCATCGGCTTCGTGCAGTCCGACCGTTATCCCGGCCGCGGCGTGTTCATGCGCTGCGCGCCCGACGCCGGCCACCACGACCTGTTCCTGCTGCAGCTGCCCGGCAAGGCCACCGGCCTGAACCACGTGGCCTACACCGTGCGCGACATCCACGAGGTGTTCGGCGGCGGCCTGCACATCAGCCGCTGCGGCTGGAAGACCCAGCTCGGCCCGGGCCGGCACCCGATCTCGTCGGCCTACTTCTGGTACTTCGAGAACCCCTGCGGCGGGCTGATCGAATACAACGCCGACGAGGATCATCTGAGCCCCGCATGGGAGATGCGTGAGTTCGAACCCGGCCCCACGGTGTTTGCCGAATGGGCGGTGGACGGCGGCCTGGACGGCAACACGCGCCGCCAGAAAAACGCCGAGGGCCCGTCGGGCAAGTTCCTGACCGAGAAGAAGTGAGTGCCGCCGCCATGAGCAACAACGCATCCGCACCCATCGGCATCGCTGGCGCCGGCATCGGCGGCCTGGCCGCTGCCATCGCGCTGGCGCGCGCCGGCCACGACATCGTCGTGTTCGAACAGACCAAGGCGTTCGGCCGCGTGGGCGCCGACATCAACCTCACGCCCAACGCAGTGCGCGCGCTCGACGGCCTGGGCGTGGGCGAGGCTGCACGCGTGACGGCCGCGCGGCCCACGCACCGCATCAGCCGCCTGTGGGACAGCGGCGAGGAAACCTCGCGCCTGCCCATGGGCGACGAGGCCGAACGCCTGTACGGCGCGCCTCAACTCACCATCCACCGCGCCGACCTGCTGGCTGCGCTCACCGACGCCTTCGGCCTGGAGCGCATCCGACTGGGTCGCCGCGTGCAGTCCATCGCCGAGGACGCCGAAGGCGTGACGGTGGACTTCGAAGGCGGCGAGAGCCAGCGCCTGTCGGCCCTGATCGGTGCCGACGGCATCCACTCGGCCGTGCGCACGGCGATGTTCGGTCCCGAGAGCCCGCGCTTCACGGGCATCGTGGCCTATCGCGCCGTGGTGCCGGCAGCCAAGCTCGAGGGCGTGCCCAACCTGCAGGCTTTCACCAAGTGGTGGGGCCCCAATCCGCAGAGCCAGATCGTCACCTTCCCGCTCAACCGCGGGCGCGACATCTTCATCTTCGCCACCACGCCGCAGGACACCTGGCACCTCGAATCGTGGACCACGCAGGGCAGCGTGGAAGAACTGCGCGAGCAGTACGCTGACTTCCACCCCGACGCACGCGCGTTGCTGGCCGCCTGCGATGAAGTTCTCAAAACCGCCCTGTACGAACGCGACCCGATGCCCACCTGGAGCCGTGGCCGCATGACGCTGCTGGGCGATGCGGCCCACCCCATGCTGCCCTTCATGGCGCAGGGCGCGGGCATGGCGATCGAAGACGCCGTGGTGCTGGCGCGCCACCTCGAAGGCGTCGATGCCGCCGGCCTGCCGAATGCATTGGCCCGCTACGAAGTGGCGCGGCGCGAGCGCACCTCGCGCATCCAGCTCGGCTCGCGCGGCAACCAGTGGCTGCGCGAAGGCGGCAACGCCGACTGGGTCTACGGCTACGACGCGTGGGCCGTGCCGCTGGGCGTGCCCGCCGGCGCCTGACCGCTTAGCGCATTGGCAAACCTCACACTTCACACGTCTTTCCCACGAGGACACACGATGAGCATCCAGCAAGAAGACCGCTATCTCCAGCCCCACCAGGCGCGCGAGCGCGCGCCGACACCTTACGAAGATCTGCTGGGCGACGCCATCGAACGCGCCTTCGCTTCGGGCGTGACCCAGGTCGAGGACCTGGTCGCCGCGCTCAACCGTACCGGCCCGGCCGCGCCCAACAGCCAGCCGTGGACGGTGGAAAGCTATCGCCAGGAAATGGCCCGCCTGGGCTACTGATCAACGCAGGAGAACCGTCATGAGCACCCCCACCCCCCAGGAAGTCGACGCACTGCTGGCCCGTGGCCTGCAGGATCTCTGGTATCCCATCTGCCCCAGCTCGTTCGTGAAGGAGCGGCCCGTGTCGCTCAAGCGGCTGGGCCACAAGCTGGCGCTCTGGCGCGACAACGACGGCAACGTGCACGCGCTGCGCGACCGCTGCCCGCACCGTGGCGCGCCGCTGTCGCAGGGCGTGAACATGGGTGACCGCCTGGCCTGCCCCTACCACGGCATCGAAGTGCGCTGCGACGGCACCGTGACCAGCGTGCCGGCCTCGCCCGGCTGCACGCTCGAAGGCAAGCGCGCGGCGCTGGCCTTCCACACGCGCGAGGCGCACGGCGCGATCTGGATCTACAACGCCAGCGAACCGGTGGACGAGCCGCCGCCGCTGGTGCTGCCCGACGAGCTGACCTCGCCCGAGTACTCCTCGTTCCTGTGCTATTCGGAATGGCGCTGCGACTACCGCTACGCGGTGGACAACGTGATGGACCCGATGCACGGCACGTTCCTGCACAAGATGTCGCACTCGATGGCCGAGGGCGACATCAGCGCCAAGTTCCAGCTGCGCCGCACCGAGCACGGCTTCGTGTTCGAGAAGGCGGGCCAGCGCGACATGAACTTCGACTGGACCGAGTTCGCCGACACCGGCGCGCAGTGGCTGCGCCTGGAGATTCCGTATCCGAAGACCGGTGGGCCGGGCGGCAACTTCGCCATCATCGGCTTCGCCGTGCCCATCACCAACGAGCTGTGCGGCGTGTTCTTCTGGCGCTGCCGTCGCGTGAGCGACTGGATGCGCGACACCTGGCGCTTCCTCTACCGCAACCGTCTCGAGGCGCGCCACTGGGCCGTGCTGGAGCAGGACCGCGTGGTGCTCGAGAGCATGGAGCCGGACGCCTGGGACCACGAGCACCTGTACGACCACGACGTGGGCCTGTCGCGCCTGCGCCGCCACCTGCAGAACCAGGCGATCAAGCAGCTCAACGCGAAGGCCGCGCGCGCCGCGCAGGGCACGCCCGTGGCCGCGCCCGCCAGCCTCAAGGAAAGCGCGGCGGCCTGACATGGACATGGGAATTGCGGGCCGCACGGCCCTGGTCTGCGGCGCCAGCGCCGGTCTGGGCTATGCGTGCGCCGAGGCGCTGGTGCGCGAAGGCGTGCACGTGACCATCGTCGCGCGTACCGAGGGCCCGTTGCAGGAAGCGGCCGCCAGGCTGGCCGCGCTGGGCGCAGGCCGGGTCGAATGGGTCGCGGCCGATGTGACCACGTCCGAAGGCCGCGAGCGCATCTTCGCCACGCCGCGCGCGTTCGACATCCTCGTCACCAATGCCGGCGGCCCGCCGCCGGGCGACTTCCGCCAGTGGAACGAGGACGACTGGCAGAAGGCGCTGCGCGGCAACATGCTCACGCCCATCGAGCTGATCCGCCGCACGGTGGACGGCATGATGGAGCGCGGCTTCGGCCGCATCGTCAACATCACCTCCAGCGCGGTGAAGGCACCGGTGGACGGCCTGGGCCTGTCCAACGGCGCGCGCGCGGGCCTGACCGGCTTCGTCGCCGGCCTGGCGCGCAGCACCGTGGCGCGCGGCGTGACCATCAACAACCTGCTGCCGGGCACCTTCGACACCGCGCGCCTGGCCGGCAACTTCGCCGCCGCCGCCCAGCGCGAGGGCAAGACGCCCGAGGAAGTGCGTAGTTCGCGCGTGGCACGCCACCCCGCCAAACGGCTGGGCGATCCGGCCGAACTGGGCGCAGCCTGCGTCTTCCTGTGCAGCCGCCATGCGGGCTACATCAATGGGCAGAACCTGTTGCTGGACGGCGGCTCATTTCCCGGTGTGCTGTGAAAGACGTCGTAGGACGCGTCTGACATTTTTGTGTCTCTCGGTAACAAAAACGGCCGGGGGTGCGACAGCTGACGCTCCGGCCGGGGAAAGAGTGATAATCTTTCCGTTACAAGTCAAAGGTGTTTCCGGCCGGTCCCACGGCTCCCGTCATGCGCCCGCCGATCTCCACCGCTTCCAAGTTCAGCATCCAGGATCTGGTGCAGGCCATTGCGCGCAACAACGGCTATGACTCGGTGAGCGTCAACCTGTCGCCGGCCCAGTGGGATGTGCTGGCCGCCTACATGCAGCCTTTCACGCTGGCGGCCGGCCAGGTGCTCATCGATCAGGGCTCACCCGATCGCACGCTGTATTTCGTCGAGGCCGGAGCGCTTTCGGTCCACATGGAAGACGAAGACGGCAACATGAAGCTGGCCCTCATCAACCCCGGCTCCGTGGTCGGCGAAGGCGCTTTCTTCTCGCGCCTGCCGCGCTCGGCCAGCGTGGTGGCCACCGGCCCCTGCAAACTCTGGAGCCTCACGCCCATCCGGTTCACCGAAATGGCCAACCGCCAGCCCGCCGTGGCGCTGGAAGTGGCGATGGGACTGGGCGCGGTGATTGCAAAGCGTCTGGCGAACAAGCCCAAGCGCGTGGCCGTGACCTGAGCCTGCGGCTGGCCTCGTGCCTGACCTTGCCGGCCGCCATTGGCCGGGACGCGTGGGAGCGCGTCGCAAGTTTTCATCAAGAGGGAATCCATGAGTCTCGTCTGTCCGGCCTGCCAGGCCGAGAACCCTGCTGGCGGCAAGTTCTGCCGTTCCTGCGGCACCCGCCTCGCGGCAACTCCGGTCGCCGCAGACGAACCCACTCCTGCTCCTGCTCCTGCTCCTGCTCCTGCTCCTGCTCCTGCTCCTGCTCCTGCACCAGCACCAGCACCAGCACCAGCACCAGCACCAGCACCAGCACCAGCACCAGCGTTTCCCCGCGAGGCGCAGGCGGGCGGCCAGTCCTCGGGCGGTCTGATCGTCGGCGCGATCGTGGCGCTGCTGATCGGCGCGGCGGTGTGGTTCATGTTCGTCCGCTCGCCAGCGCCGCAGGTCGCGAGCCCACAGTCGGCTGCAGCGGTGGTGCCCGCCGAAGCCGCATCAGCCGCTGCGGCGCCCGTCTCACCCGCTTCCGCTGCGGCCGCCGACGTGGCCGCTGCGGCCGCGCAGCCGGTTGCTGCGCCAGCACCTGAACCGGTTCCCGCTGCCGCACCGGCCCGGCCCGTGTCGCCGCCCGCCGCGCAGCGGCCCGCGCAGACCCGTACGGCGCCGGCGCCTGCCAGCACGCGCAGCGAGCCACCGGTGCCCGCGCCCGCTCCGGCGGCGCGTGCCGCCGACTTGCCGCCCCCTGTGCTGGCTCCGGCGCCGGCCGCCGCCGCGGGCCCCGCATCGCCGCGTGAGGCCTGCGGCACGCGCGTGTTCATCGCGCTGGCCATGTGCATGGACAAGCAATGCGAGTCGCCGCAGTTCCGCTCTCATCCTCAGTGCACACAATGGCGCGCCGAGCAGAAAGAGATGCGCGAGCGCAACCAGGCGCCCATGCCCTGAATGAGGAGCAGGTGGGTCCGCCCCGCCTGAAGCGTCACCATCACGCGCGATACTGAGATCACGAAATCCGGAGGGAAACGAATGTCGATCCAACAACAAATCTCGAGCGCCGGCAGCCTGCTGTCAGCCGTGGACGCCTTGCGCAACGTGCGTGCGCTGGCCGTGATGCTGGGCGCGCTGGTGGCCGGCGCGCTGGTGTGGGGTCTGGGCGGCGTGCTGGCCGTCAACGTGGGCTTCCTGCTGGCCCTGGTTTTCTTCCTGCTCGGCGCGGCGGTGGTGTTCTACGGCGTCAACGCGGCGGGCATCATGATCATGGACGAGGTCAAGGGCGCGCCTTCGCGCCCCATCGTC
The DNA here is from genome assembly GCA_017307855.1 of Burkholderiales bacterium. Taxonomy (GTDB): domain Bacteria; phylum Pseudomonadota; class Gammaproteobacteria; order Burkholderiales; family Burkholderiaceae_C; genus JAGOCV01. Next base: position 6,391 of record JAFKGD010000013.1, read on the forward strand.
GCCGCGGTGGTCACCTCGCTGGCGACCAGCCATCGCCTGCTGCTGGCGCTGCTGCTGGTAGGCGCCATCTATCTGGCTGGCCTGATCGTGCTGGCGGTGGTGCTGCTGATCTGCAAGATTCCGCTGCTCGGCCCGGTGCTCTACACCGTGGTGTTTCCGGTGAGCGTGGTGCTGGCCGGCGTGGCCATCTTCGCGCTGTATGCCGTAGTGCTGCCGCTGGCCGCGCCCGCCGTCTGGGACGGTGCGCACACCCTGCAGGCCGTCTCTCGCCTGCTGGCCATCGCGCGCAGCCGCATCGTCAACGTGCTGATCATGATGGCGCTGCTGTCGTTCCTGGTGGCCGTGGTGGCCGGGTTCATCGCGCTGATCATGATCAGCGGCACCGTGGTGACCGTGGGCCTGTCGGCCGGCATCCTCGACATGGGCGGCGGCTTCATGGGAATGATGGGGGGTGGAATGGGAGGGTATGGCGGTTACGGCGGTGGCACGGGCTACATGGCCGCGGCCCTGATCGGTGGCGGCGTCGTGTACGCCGTGGCCTTCAGCCTGCCAGGCATGGTGATGCTGCATGGCAGCTGCCAGGTCTACCTGTCGAACCTGCAGGGCGTGGATGTGGGTGGCATGGAAGCGCAGTTGCGCGAGACCATGGACGCCGCGCGCCGCAAGGCCGATGACCTGCGCGCCCAGGCCGCGCAAGCCGCTGCCGCCGCACAGGCCGCAGCCGCCGAAGCGGCGGCGAAGGCGCGCGCGGCCAGCCCGGCGCAGGCACCCACGGCGGCGCCAGCGTTGCCGCCCGCAGTCGCTTCTGCCGCGCCTGTCGACGACAAGCCGCCCACGCTCAAATGCGTGCAATGTGGTCATCCTTATGTGGCTGGCGACCAGTTCTGCGGCAACTGCGGACAACAGCTGGCTTCGTGACGCGCGCGGCATCCGCATCGCCCGCCGCCTTCCGCCGGGCGGTCGGCCCGGGAGTGTGAGCGGTATGTAACTGGCCTGCGATTCGCTTGATGAGCCGGAGCCTCGCGCGCGAGGCCCGTTCCAGGTGTTTTCCAGGTTTCAGATCATGTCGTTGCTGGGTTGGTTGTCCCGGGGTGCGCGCAAGTCGCGCGGCCGTTCTTCTTCTCTTCCGGATTCGTCCGGCCTTTCGCGCATGGATGCCACGCGTCCACTGCGCACGGGTGTCGCCGTTTCCCACCAAGGGGCTGCTGGCCGTGCGACGCCGTCGGCCGCAGCAGGCGCGGGTGGCCGCCGAAGCGAGCGGCTCGACCAGCGCGAGCGCCTCTACAGCGTCGTGCGCGAATCCATGGTGCGTTCGGGCGTGCTGTCTTCGGGCTACAAGTTCAAGGTGCTGTCGCTGGACGCGCGCGGCAGCCAGTTCCTGGTGATGATGGATCTGGCGCGTGAACTCGCGCGCGAGCCCGCGCGCCTCACCGAAGTCGAGGGGCTGATCGCCCAGGTCGCCAAGCAGCGCTTCGACATCGTGGTGACCGCGGTCTACTGGCGTCTCAATGAACAGGTGGTCGTCAATGCCTCGTCGGCGCGTGCGGCGACCGCTACCGCTGCCCAGGTGCCATCCCCGGCGGCGGCATCGGTCACCATGCCCACCCCCGCCGTGGCGGCCGCGCCCGCTGCGCACCGCGTGCCGCCACCCGCAGCAGCCACCGGCAGTGTTGCCCAGTCAGCCGCCATGCCCCGTTCCGATGCCGTCCTGGATACCGCGGCGCCCGTGCGCCCTGGCGGCCACTACGACCCGTTGCAGGCCGACGAGATCGCTGCGTTCAAGGACGCGCTGGCCGGTGCCGTGGGCGCAGCCCGCGCCCAGACGGCCGCACGGCTCGAAGCCAAGGCCGGCGCCCAACTGCGTGAGGCGCGCGAAGCCAGACTCAAGACCGACGCGCCGCGCAAGCTGTTGGGCTGGCCCAGGCGGGCAGCCCCGCTGACGGGTTTCGAGGACACCGAGGCGTTCGCGCCATCCAGCCTGCCGCCCGACCCATCGCGACCGCAGACGCTGAGCGAAACGCAGTACGGCGATCTGCACTGACCGCCTGACGTCGCCGCGCCTCGGGGCTCAGTGCCCCTCGAAGTCCACCAGCGTGTGCAGGGCCAGCCCCGCTTCGCGCAGGCGGGCCGATCCCCCCAGTTCGGGCAGGTCGACGATGGCGGCTCCTTCGGTGACGATGCCGCCCAGCTTCTCCAGCAGCTTCTTGCCCGCCATCATGGTGCCGCCGGTGGCGATCAGGTCGTCGATCAGCAGCACACGGTGGCCGGGGCGGATCGCGTCGGTATGCAGTTCGACCGTGGCGCTGCCGTATTCCAGCTCGTAGGTTTCCTCCACCGTGGTGAAGGGCAGCTTGCCCTTCTTGCGGATCGGAACGAACCCCACGTTGAGCTCGTAGGCGACGACCGCGCCCAGGATGAAGCCCCGCGCGTCCAGCCCGGCCACCACGTCCGGCCGCAGGGCCGGATCCATGTAGCGGTGCACGAACGCATCGATCAGCACACGGAACACCTTCGGGTCCTGCAAGAGCGGCGTGATGTCGCGGAACTGCACGCCGGGCGCGGGCCAGTCGGGCACGGTGCGGATGTGGTCCTTGAGGTACTGCGAGACGTTGAGGTGGGACATGGCTTGGCGCGGAAAAGGCGGAGCAGCGATTGTCCCCGACGCAGCACCGAGCGCTGACCGCGCAGCGGTCCGCTCGGGCGGCATAGAGCTACACGCAGCGAGCGGATGTGGGGGTCAAGTCCTGCTATCCCCGCAACAGCTTTTCCTCGGCCAGGGCCAGCACTTCGGCCCGCCCGCCCAGCACCAGCGTATCGCCACCCTCGATGGGCGTGTCGTCCTCGGGCGCGATGGCGCGGCCATCGGCGCGGCGCAGGCTGACCACGCGCGCCCCCAGCGCATGCAGCGCGAAATGGCCCAGCGTGCGGCCGGCCGCGCGCGTGCCGCGTGGCAGCGTGACGCTGGCCAGCCGCTCTTGCTGAAGCTCGTCGATGCCATCGTCGTCCTGGCCGTGGAAGTAGCCGCGCAGCAAGCCGTAGCGCGCCTCGCGCTGGTCCTGCACCACGCGGATCACGCGCCGCATCGGCACGCCCACCAGCGCGAGCGCGTGGCTGGCGAGCATGAGCGAGCCTTCGATCGCCTCGGGCACGACTTCCGTGGCCCCGGCCGCGCGCAGCGCATCGAGGTCGTGGTCGTCCTGCGTGCGCACGATCACCGGTACCTCGGGTGCGTGGGAGCGCGCATGCGCCAGCACCTTGTGCGCACCGGGCACGTCGAGGTAGGTGACGACCACGGCGCTGGCGCGGGCCAGGCCGGCCGCCATCAGCGAAGTGAGCCGCGCCGCGTCACCGAACACCACCGAGTCGCCGGCGGCGGCGGCGCGCCGCACACGGTCGGGATCGAGGTCGAGCGCCATGTATGGAATACCTTCGGCCTCCAGCAGGCGCGCGAGGTTCTGGCCGCAGCGGCCGTAGCCGCAGATGATCACGTGGCGGCTGGTGTTGATCGCCTTGCGGGCGATGGTGGTCATCTGCAGCGATTGCTGCAGCCATTCGCTGGCCACCAGCTTCATCACGATGCCGTTGCTCCACTGGATGATGAACGGGGTGGCCAGCATCGACAGCACCATGGCCGCCAGGATGGGGTTGAGCAGCTCGGCCGGCACCAGGTTGCGGCCTTGTGCCAGCGACAGCAGCACGAAGCCGAACTCGCCGGCCTGCGCCAGATACAGCCCCGTGCGCAGCGACACGCCGGCCGAGGCGCCCAGCACGCGCGCCAGCAGCGCGACGACGACGAGCTTGAACAGCACCGGGCCCACGAGCAGCAGCAGTACCAGGCCCCATCGCTCGAACACCACATGCCAGTCGAGCATCATCCCCACGCCGATGAAGAACAGGCCCAGCAGCACGTTGTGGAAGGGGCGGATGTCGGTCTCCACCTGGTGCTTGAACTCGGTTTCGGAAACCAGCATGCCGGCGATGAAGGCACCCAGCGCCAGCGACAGGCCGGCCAGCTCGGTGAGCCACGCCAGCCCCAGCGTGACCAGCAGCAGGTTGAGCATGAACAGCTCATCGCTCCTGCGGCGCGCCACCAGCGTGAGCCACCAGCGCATCACGCGTTGCCCGCCCACCAGCAACACGGTGATCAGCACGGCGGCCTTGAGACTGGCCAGCGCGAGCGCGAACGCCAGGTCTTCGGCCGACGCGCCCAGCGCCGGAATCAGCACCATCAGCGGCACCACGGCCAGATCCTGCAGCAGCAGCACGCCCATCACGCGCTTGCCGTGCTCGCTTTCCAGTTCGAGTCGCTCGGACATCAGCTTGACCACGATGGCCGTGCTGCTCATGGTGAGCGTGCCGCCCAGCGCCAGCGCTGTCTGCCATGACACCTGCCACAGCCGCGGAGCGAGCCAGGCCAGCAGCAGCGAACCGGCCATGACGGCCGCGATCGTCAACACCACCTGCATCAGGCCGAGGCCGAACACGTGGGCCCGCATGGCGCGCAGGCGCGGCAGATTGAACTCGAGCCCGATCACGAACATCAGGAACACCACGCCGAACTCACCCAGATGGCGCACGCTGTCGGCGTTGCGGGCCAGCGCCAGTGCGTGCGGCCCGAGCAGCACGCCGACCGCGATGTAGCCCAGCACGGGCGGCAGCTTGAGCGAGCGGCAGGCGACTACGCCGAGCACGGCTGCCAGCAGGTACAGGAGCGTGAGCTCGAGGGACGTCATGAGAAGCGTGTTGTTATCGTCGTTCTGCAGGCGATGCTAGCAAGGAGCGTGCACCCTGCGAGGCCGTACCGCGTGGGGGGTAACCCGCGGCCGGCCAGGCGCCGCGAGGACCCCGCCCGTAGAATCCGCGCCATGACATTCGACGCCGCCCGTGCCTTGCGCCTGGCCCAGGAGACTTTCGACATCGAGGCTGCAGCGGTCGCCGGTCTCAAGGGACGGCTCACCGAGGCATTCGCGCAGGCCGTGGAGCGCATCCTGCAGGTGCGCGGCCGCGTGGTGGTGATGGGCATGGGCAAGAGCGGCCACGTCGGCCGCAAGGTGGCGGCCACGCTGGCGTCCACCGGCACGCCCGCCATGTTCGTCCACCCGGCCGAGGCCAGCCATGGCGACCTGGGCATGGTCAAGGCGATCGACCTCGTGCTGGCGCTCTCCAACAGCGGCGAAAGCGACGAGCTCAATGCCATCCTTCCCGTGCTCAAGCGCCAGGGCGTGCCGCTGGTGGCCATCACGGGCGGTCGCACCTCCACCCTCGCGCGGCATGCCGACGTGGTGCTCGACAGCGGCGTCGAGAAGGAGGCCTGTCCGCTCAACCTGGCGCCCACGGCCAGCACGACGGCACAACTGGCGATGGGCGACGCGCTCGCCGTCGCGCTGCTGGAGATGCGGGGCTTCCGCGCCGAAGACTTCGCGCGTTCTCACCCCGGCGGCGCGCTGGGCCGCAAGTTGCTCACCCATGTCTCCGATGTCATGCGCTCGGGCGACGCGGTCCCGCGCGTGGGTGCGCAGAGCAGTTTCAGCGACCTGATGCGCGAGATGAGCGCCAAGGGCCTGGGCGCGTCCGCCATCGTCGACGCCGAGGGCCGCGTGCTGGGCATCTTCACCGATGGCGACCTGCGCCGGCTGGTTGAGAAAGGCGCCGACCTGCGCCACACGACGGCCGCCGAGGTCATGCACCCGGGCCCGCGCACCATCGCGCCCGACGCGCTCGCCGCCGAGGCGGCCGAGCTCATGGAGCAGCACCGCATCACGAGCGTGCTGGTGGTCGATGCAGAGCAGCGACTGTGCGGTGCCCTCAACACCAACGATCTGATGCGCGCCAAGGTGATCTGAGATGACGGAGTCGATGCCCGCGCTGAGCTTCGCGCCCGAGCTGCTGCTGCGTGCACAGGACGTGCGCGTGGCCTTCTTCGATGTGGACGGCGTTCTCACCGACGGCGGGCTCTACTTCACTGCCGAGGGCGAAACCATCAAGCGCTTCAGCGTGCTCGACGGCCTGGGCCTGAAGCTGCTGCGCGAGGCCGGCATCACGCCGGTGGTGATCACCGGCCGCGACGCGGCGCCGTTGCGCCTGCGCCTGTCGGCACTGGGTCTCACGCACGTCCATTTCGGCACCGAGCGCAAGCTGCCCGTGGCCGAGTCCGTGCTGGCCGAGCTCGGCCTGGGTTGGCACCAGGCCGCCGCCATCGGCGACGACTGGCCCGACCTGCCCGTGTTGCGCCAGGCCGCGTTCTCCGCAGCCCCCGCGCAGGCCCATGCCGAGGTGCGCGCGGCCGTGCATCATGTGACGCAGGCGGCGGGCGGCCATGGTGCGGCCCGCGAGTTCTGCGATCTGTTGCTGGTCGCCGGCGGCCACTACCGGCGGCTGCTCGATGCGCTGGAGGCGAGGCCTCTGCATGGCTGAGCGGCTCCTCTTGCTGCGACGCGGGCTGGACCGCTCCGTCATCTACCTGCCGGTCGTGCTCATGGCGTTGCTGGCATTGGGTACGTATTGGCTGGCACGCAACGCGCCAGCGCCGCTGCAACCCGAGGTCCAGCGCGAAGTACAGCATGAGCCCGACTATTTCATGCGCCGCTTCGCGGTGAAGACCTTCGATGGCGGCGGACAGCTCAAGAGCGAAGTGTTCGGCACCGAGGCGCGACACTATCCGGATACCGACACCCTGGAAATCGACCGCGCGCGCATCCGTGCCGTGAGCCCGGCCGGGGTCGTTACCACGGCCACCGCCGACCGCGCGCTGACCAACGCCGATGGTTCGGAAGTGCAGCTGATCGGCAATGCCGTGGTGGTGCGCGAGGCGGCCGCTGGCCGCGACGGGCAGCTGCAGCCGCGTCTCGAATTCCGCGGCGAGTTCCTGCATGCTTTCCTCGACACCGAACGCGTGCGTTCGCACAAGCCCGTCACGCTCACCCGAGGTGCCGACCGATTCACGGCCGACAGCCTGGACTACGACAACCTGGACCGCCAGGTGCAACTGCAGGGCCGCGTACGCGGCATGCTGATGCCGAGGCAGGGCGCACGCTGATGGCCCTGCCAGGTCCGCACAACGACGAGGGGTGCAAGCCATGACGGGTCCGCTCGCATTCATCACCGGCGCTTCCAGCGGCATCGGCCAGGCTCTGGCCGAGAGCTTCCGTCGACGCGGCTACCGGCTCGCGCTGGTGGCTCGCCGCACGGCGGAGATTGAAGCCTGGGCCCGCAGCCGCGGACTGCCGGAAGACCACTGGCGCGTCTACGGTGCTGACGTGGCCCTGCCCGACAGCATCATCGCGGCGGGATTGGGCTGCATCTCGGCCCAGGGCTTGCCCGACGTGGTCGTGGCCAACGCGGGCATCAGTGTCGGTATCGACACGTCGGTGCGCGGCGACATCGACGTGATGGCGCGTACTTTCGCCACCAACAATATCGGCCTGGCCGCCACTTTCCATCCCTTCATCGAAGGCATGGTGGCCCGGCGCAGTGGCCGGCTGGTAGGTATCGCCAGCGTGGCGGGCATTCGGGGCCTGCCGGGCCACGGCGCCTACTGTTCCAGCAAGGCAGCGGTCATCAGCTATTGCGAAAGCCTGCGTGGCGAGATGCGGCAGGCCACAGGCCGGGACGGCGTACGCGTGGTCACCCTCTGCCCGGGCTATGTGGATACGCCGCTCACGCGCGAGAACCGTTACAGCATGCCGTTCCTGATGGCGCCGCAAGCCTTTGCTGAAAGGGCCGTGCGCGCCATCGAAGCCGGCGACAGCTATCGCGTGATTCCATGGCAGATGGGCGTGGTGGCCAAGCTGCTGCGCCTGCTTCCCAACGCCGTATTCGACCGCGCGCTGGCCGGTCGGCCGCGCAAGCATCGCCAGGGCGAAGGCCATCCGTCCAGCGGTCCGACACCAGGCGCCTGACAGGGTTCAGCAGGCGCCATCGGCGCGCACAAAAAAAGAAAAGGCTCCCGAAGGAGCCTTTCTTCATGGCGGGCCGATGGCCCGCCGTGTGGATCGCAACGATCAGTAGCCGCCGCCACCACCGCCGCCATAACCGCCGCGGCCACCGCCGCCACCACCACGGGGGCCAGCGCCATAGGGGCTGCGGAAGCCGCCATCGCCGCCACCACCGCCTTCACGACGGCCACCGCCGTAGCCACCACCGCCGCCGCCGCCTTCACGACGGCCGCCGCCGTAGCCGCCACCACCGCCGCCGCCGCCGTAGCCACCACCGCCACCACCACCGTAGCCGCCGCCACCACCACCGCCGTAGCCACCGCTACGGGGAGGACGGGCTTCCATCGGGCGGGCTTCGTTGACCACCACGCTGCGGCCGCCCAGGGGCTGGCCGTTCATGCCGTTGATCGCGGCCTGTGCCTCGTCATCGCTACCCATTTCCACGAAACCGAAGCCTTTGGAACGGCCGGTGTCGCGCTCCATCATGACCTTGGCGCTCACGACCGAGCCGAATTGACCGAAGGCTTGCTCCAGATCACCGTCGCGCACCGAATAGGGCAGGTTGCCGACGTACAGTTTGTTGCCCATGAAGGGACTCCTAGTTGACACAAGAAAAAGCGATGGAGTCCCGGGGGCACACCGTGCGGGGCAGGGGCGCGAAACTGACCGATCACCAAAGGCACGCCCTCCTCACCAGCAGGGACATGTACGCGCCATTATCTGTCAGAACATCCGAAGTCAAGCAAGCGTTTTCTCTGAGAACCACGCACCCTCGAACGAAATATTAAAAGTGAGCATGCACTCCAGGTCTTGTGCACCATAGCGGAGCCTGTCGCCTGCCGCGATGCCCCACCGAGGTGTGGGATGCGGCCTACAACAGCCGGGATTACAACTGGCCATTGCCCGCGAAAGGTGGCGCTATACTGCCTGCTTACAGCGCCGATTTGCTCCAGCTTGCGGGCGCTCAACAAATACAGCTAAAGACGGCAGCCTCACCCGGCCTCGTTTTTGGCGAGCCCGGGTTTTTTCATGTTCGTGACGCCCCAGTCCATGCGTTTCGAGGCACCGCTTTCCTTGCAGAGCGGCGCCTCGATCCGTGACTACACACTGGCCTACGAGACGTACGGCACGCTCAACCCCGAGCGCTCCAACGCCGTCCTCATCTGCCACGCGCTCAACGCTTCCCACCACGTGGCGGGCAGCTACGAAGGCCAGCCCCGCAGCGAAGGCTGGTGGGACAACATGATCGGCCCCGGCAAGCCCGTCGACACCGACCATTTCTTCGTCATCGGCATCAACAACCTCGGCTCGTGCTTCGGCTCCACCGGGCCGATGCATGCGAATCCCGAGACGGGCCGCATCTACGGCGCCGACTTCCCCGTGGTGACGGTGGAGGACTGGGTTGACGCGCAGGCCCTCCTGCTCGACGCGCTGGGCATCGAACGGCTCGCCGCCGTGATGGGAGGCAGCCTGGGCGGCATGCAGGCGCTGTCGTGGACGCTGCGGCACCCCGAGCGCGTCGCGCACGCGGTCGTGATCGCCAGCGCTCCCAACCTGAACGCAGAGAACATCGCCTTCAACGAAGTGGCGCGGCGTGCCATCGTCACCGACCCTGATTTCCATGGCGGCCACTTCTACGAGCACGGCACGGTGCCCGGGCGTGGGCTGCGTATCGCACGCATGATCGGCCACATCACCTACCTGTCCGACGATGTGATGAACGAGAAGTTCGGTCGGCAGTTGCGCGAGGGCATCGATCTGAAATACTCCACGCAGGACATCGAGTTCCAGATCGAGAGCTACCTGCGCTATCAGGGCGACAAGTTCAGCGAGTACTTCGACGCCAACACCTACCTGCTGATCACGCGTGCGCTCGACTACTTCGATCCGGCGCGAGCATTCGAGGGCAATCTGGCGCGGGCCCTGGCGGTGGCCAGTGCGAAGTTCCTCCTCGTGAGCTTCAGCACCGACTGGCGCTTTTCGCCTGCACGCAGCCGCGAGATCGTTCGCGCCCTGCTGGAGAACCGCCGCGACGTCAGTTATGCTGAGATCGATGCGCCGCATGGGCACGATGCCTTCCTGCTCGACGATGCGCGCTACCTCAACGTGGTGCGGGCCTACTTCGAGCGCATCTCGCTGGGCCTCGCCAGGAGCCCGGCATGAGCCAGCACGACACCCTGGAAATCATCGCGCGGCTGGTGCCGCCCGGATCGCGCGTGCTGGATCTGGGCTGCGGCGACGGCGCGCTGCTGGCGCACCTGCAGGCCACGCGCGGCTGTACCGGTTACGGTATCGAGATCGCCGACGACAACGTGCTCGCCTGTGTCAAGCGCGGCGTCGACGTGATCCAGCTCAACCTCGAAGACGGCCTGTCGCTGTTCGGCGATGCCACATTCGACGTGGTGCTGCAGATCAACACGCTGCAGCATTTGCGCAATGCGGAAACCATGCTGCGCGAGACGGCACGCGTGGGCCGCACCGGCATCGTTGCGTTTCCGAACTTCGGCTACTGGGCCAACCGGGCCAGCGTGCTGCGCGGTCGCATGCCGGTGACGAAGACGCTGCCCTACCAGTGGTATGACACGCCCAATATCCGTGTGGGCACCTATGCCGATTTCGAGGTCCTGGCGCTGCGCAACGGCCTGCGGCTGGAAGACGGATTCGGCGTTCACGAAGGGCGCGAGCGGCGCTTCGCGGCCAACCTGCTGGCCACCACCGCGGTTTTCAAGTTCAGCCGCTGAGGCCGCGGCCGCGGCGGGGCCGAACCGCCGCCAGGCCGCATGGGTACTCGTTCCGGGGATGGTCAAGGGCCGGGCCGTATGGTGCAATGTCGGGCTCCAGACAGGCTTCGCACCATGAACGCACGTGTACCTCCGGACGCGCTCGTCCCGCAGCAGGCACTGGCCGATGCCAGCGCGCAGTGGGACGGCGACATCCTGCGCCAGCTCACCGACTACATCCGCATTCCGGCCAAGTCGCCCCTCTTCGACGCTGACTGGCAGGCCCACGGCCACATCGACACCGTGCTGCGCAACGCCGCGCAATGGGTGCAGGAACAGAAGGTCGCGGGTCTGCGGCTCGAAGTCGTTCGCCTGCCGGGCCGCACGCCCGTTCTGTTCTTCGAGATCGACGCCACGCTGGCCGGCGCCCGACAGACCGTGCTGATGTACGGCCACCTCGACAAGCAGCCCGAATTCACCGGGTGGCGCAACGATCTGGGCCCCTGGACGCCCAAGTACGAGGACGGCAAGCTCTATGGCCGCGGTGGCGCCGACGACGGCTATGCGGTGTACGCGAGCATCGCTGCCGTCCAGGCCCTCAAGAAGCAGGGGGTGCCCCATCCGCGCATCGTCGGGCTGATCGAGACCTGCGAGGAATCGGGCTCGCGCGACCTGCTGCCGTATGTCGACGCCCTGCGGTGCCGGCTCGGCGACGTCGGGCTGGTGGTCTGCCTGGATTCGGGCGCTGGCAACTACGACCAGCTCTGGCTCACCACCAGCCTGCGCGGCATGGCCAGCGGCATGCTGAAGGTGGAGGTGCTCACCGAGGGCGTGCATTCGGGCGACGCCTCCGGCCTCGTGCCGTCGAGCTTCCGCATCATGCGGCAGGTGCTCGATCGCCTCGAAGACAGCGCCACCGGCCGCCTGCTGCCCGCCAGTTTCCACTGCGACGTTCCTGCCGACCGGCTGGCGCAGGCGCGGGCCACGGCCGACATCCTGGGCGACGAGATCTACAAGCGCTTCCCATGGGCGCACTACGACTGCGGTGGCGCCACCACGTTTGCGCTGCCCACCACCACGGACCCGGTGCAGGCGCTGCTCAACCGCACCTGGGCCCCCACGCTCAGCGTCACCGGCGCCGACGGTTTCCCGGCACTGCAGGACGCGGGCAACGTGCTGCGGCCCTACACCGCGTTCAAGCTGTCGTTGCGCCTGCCGCCGCTGGTGGATGCTGCCGGTGCCGTGCAGGAACTCAAGGCCCTGCTCGAGGACAACGCACCCTACCAGGCACGCGTGACCTTCGAGGCGGCCGGCGCTGCCACGGGCTGGAACGCGCCCTCGACGGCGCCATGGTTCGAGCAGGCCCTGCACGCCGCCAGTCGGGCCCAGTTCGGCGCCTCGTGCGGATACATCGGCCAGGGCGGCACGATCCCGCTCATGAATATGCTGAGCGAAGGCTTTCCGCGTGCGCAGATGATGGTCTGCGGCGTGCTCGGTCCGCGCAGCAATGCACACGGGCCCAACGAGTTCCTGCACGTGCCTTACGCCAAGCGGCTCACGGCCGCCGTGGCGCAAGTTATCGCCAGCATGCCGGCCGACCCCGCTGCGCCGGGCGCCCAGGACGCTGGCCGCGCGTGACCACGCTGTCCACCTTCACCGCCCTCGACGGCGAGAACCTCGCCGTGCAGGATTGGCCTGTGGGCGAAGGTGAGCGCCTGCGCGGCGTCGTCGTGCTCGTGCATGGTCTGGGCGAGTACGCGGGCCGTTACAACGCGCTGGCCACGCGTCTCAACGAGTGGGGATTCGCCGTGCGTGGCTACGACCAGTACGGACATGGCGATTCGGGCGGCGCCCGGGGCGCCCTGCCCTCGGCTACGCGACTGCTGGAAGACCTGGCCGATGTGATCGACAGCACGCGCCGGCGCATGCGCCATGGCCTGCCGCTGATCCTGCTGGGCCACAGCATGGGCGGCCTGGTGGCGGGGCGTTTCGTGTCGTTGCGCGTGCGGCCCATTGACGGACTCGTGATGTCGTCGCCCGCGCTCGATGCCGGGTTGGGGGTGCTGCAGCGGCTGCTGGTGGCCGTGCTGCCGCGTATCGCACCCGACCTGCGCATGGGCAACGGCCTGCAGGCGCAATACCTGTCGCATGACACTTCCGTGGTCGAGGCCTACCTCGCCGATCCGCTGTGCCACGACCGCATCAGCGCCCGGCTGGCCGCCTTCATCGCCTCGGCCGGGCCGGCCACCCTCGCGCGGGCGCCGCAATGGCGCATACCGACGTTGCTGATGTACGCGGGCGACGACCGGCTGGTGGACCCGGCGGGCAGCCGCGCCTTTGCCCAGGCCGCGCCGCGCGAGCTCGTGACGTCGCGCTGCTTCGAGAATCTCTATCACGAGATCTTCAACGAAGCCGACAACGGCGCCGTATTTGCCACTCTCAAGGACTGGCTCGATACGCGTTTCTGACGCCGCGCAGCCGACGCGGCGACGGCAATCAGCCCGCCAGCGCCGCCACTACGGCGATGGCCGCCGTTTCTGACCGCAGTACCCGTGCACCCAGCGACAAGGGCTCGAACCCGCGAGCCATGGCCTGGGCTTCCTCGGACGGCGACAGGCCGCCTTCAGGACCGCTCAGGCACAGCAGGCCATCGGCGCGCGCTTGCCAGGCCTGCAGTCCGGCGTCAGGTGCGGCCTGCAGCGACAGCACCGCCTTCGCTCCGGCCGATGCGAGGCTGCCGAGCCAGCGGCCGAAGTCCACGGGCGCATGTATCGTCGGCACGCGGTTGCGGCCGCACTGTTCGCACGCCGACTGCGCGATCGCCAGCCAGTGCTGCTGCTTGCGCGCGGCGCGCTCGCCCGACAGGCGCACCACGCTGTGGGCTGTCTGCAGGGGCTGGATGCTGGCCACGCCGAGTTCGGTGGCTTTTTCCACCAGCCAGTCCATGCGCTCGTTGGCCGGCATGCCGACAGCCAGGTGGATGGCATGCGGAGCCTCGCGCTCGAGGGGCGCATGGTCCTGCACGCGGACGGTGACGTCGCTCCGGCCCATGCGCTCGACGGCGGCCGACCATTCGCCGCCCGTGCCGTCGAACAGCGTGATCGCATCGCCCGGCTGCAGGCGTAGCACCTGGACGTGGCGGGCCGCTGGTGCGGGAAGGTCGAACGTGGCGTCCTTCGCCAGCGTCACCGGACAGAAAAAGCGCGGCATGACGGCTGGGGCGTGGTTTTCAGACGCGACCGAAGGCCCAGCCGCTGCCGGCCTGTGTGCCTTCGATTTCGTCCACGAGCCGCAGCAGCGGCGCGAGCTCGCGGTAGCGGCCAGCGGTGGCCCGGATGTAGCCGATGAAGCGCGGCGCATCGGCCAGATACTTCGGCTTGCCATCGCGCAATGTGAGCCGCGCGAAGATGCCGGCCACTTTCAGATGGCGCTGCAGGCCCATCCATTCCACACCCCGGTAGAAGGCGCCGAAGTCTTCGCCCCAGCCACCGGGGCTGTCGGGCGTGAGCAGTCCTGCCGCGCGGGCCTGCTGCCAGTAGCGAACGGTGATGTCGAGCACGAATTCCTCGTCCCAGCTCAGGAACGCGTCCCGCATCAGGCTCGCGATGTCGTAGGTGATGGGGCCATACACCGCATCCTGGAAATCGAGCACGCCCAGCGCACCGGAGGCGTCGGCCGGATGGACCATCAGGTTGCGGGGCATGAAGTCGCGGTGAACGAATACCGTGGGCGCAGCCAGGTTGTTCTGCACGATCAGGTCGAAGCTTCGCTGCAGCACGGCGGACTGCGCTGCGGTGAGTTCGACGCCGCGGTGGCGGGCCACGTACCACTCGGGGAACAGGGCCAGTTCGCGGCGCAGCAGGGCTTCGTCGTAAGCCGGCAGCACGCCGGCCCGCGATGCTCGCTGCCATGTCACCAGCGCATCGATGGCACGCTGGTAGAGCGCGAGGTTGACGCTTGCGTCATCGCGGTCGATCACGTCCATCATCGTGCGCTGCCCCAGGTCGGTGAGCAGCATGAAACCCAGCGGTTCGTCCCAGGCCAGCACTTGGGGAGCCCGCAAGCCGGCGCCGTTCAGCAGTGCCGCGATGCGCACGAACGGTTCGCAGTTCTCGCGCTCGGGGGGGGCGTCCATCACGATCAGGCTGCCGTTGCCGCCGGAAGTGTCCACGCGCAGGTAGCGGCGGAAACTGGCGTCGGCTGAGGCGATACGCAGGGTGTGGGGCGCCAGGTCGTGGGCGGGTGCGACGGCGGCGAGCCAGGCCTCGAAGGCCGCGCCGCGCACGGGATCCGCCCAGGTGACGGGCGTCATGGGGTCAGGCGCACGGCCGGGGGAGTCGCTCATGGATAATCCGATTCTACAAATCCGTCACGGCCCCTGAGCGGACGGCCCGCGACGAAGCGGCGCCTTGCGCGAAGCCGGCGCTATGCTCTGCAGCCTGTCCATGTCCGCCCTGTCGAATCCCCTGTCCCCGCCCTGCCGTACGGCCAGCCGCTTCGTGCCGGCGCCGGTGGCATGGGCGGCCGCGATCCTGCTGCACACGGCCCCCGCGGCCTGGGCGCAGGGGGTGGATGCGCTGCCGGCGCTGCAACTCAAGCGCAGTCCGATGCTGGCCGAGCAGATCGACCCGGTCTACCGCTCGCAGCAGCCGAGCTTCGTCAGCGCCGATCGTCTCGGCGGACGCACCAATCTCGAAACCACGCTCGAAGGCAATGCCGAACTGCGGCGTGGCGACATGGTCATGCGCGCCGACCGCATCGACTACTACCAGCCCGACGACCAGGTCACGGCGCGCGGCAACATCCGCATCAACAAGGCCGGCAACGTCTATGAAGGCCCGGAGCTGCAACTCAAGGTCGAGACTTTCGAGGGCTTCTTCGTGCAGCCGCGCTACCAGCTGCTGCGCAACCAGGCCCATGGCGAGGCGAGCCGCATCGACTTCCTGGACGATCAGCGCTCCATCATCAGCGACGCCACCTACACCACCTGCCTGCGCGAGCCGGGCCCCGACTGGATGCCCGACTGGATACTGCGAGCCAGTCGCATCAGCCTGGACGCCGAGGAAGACGTGGGCCGCGCCGAAGGCGCCGTGCTGTCGTTCAAGGGCGTGCCCATCCTGCCGGTGCCCAGCATCAGCTTCCCGATGAGCGACAAGCGCAAGTCGGGCGTGTTGCCGCCCACGATCGGGCTCGACAGCGTCAACGGGCTGGACCTCACGCTGCCTTACTACTGGAACATCGCGCCCAACCGCGATGCCACCCTCTACCCCACCATCATGTCGCGCCGCGGCGTCAACCTCGGTGGCGAGTTCCGCTACCTCGAGACCGACTACCGCGGCACGCTTCGCCTGGACTGGATGCCCAACGATCGGTTGCGCGATCGTGATCGCTGGGGCCTGGCTGCGACGCAACTGGGCAACTTCCGCCTCTCCAGCGGTGCCGAGCTCACCACGAACCTCAACCTCAACCGGGTGAGCGACGACAACTACTGGCGCGATTTCTCCCGCAGCTCGGCGTCGCTGACGCAGCGCCTGCTGGCCAACGACGTGAACGTGGCCTGGCGCCTGGGCGACTTCAGTGCCAGCCTGCGCACGCTCAAGTGGCAGACGCTTCAGGACGTCACGTCCCCCATCACGCCTCCGTACGACAAACTGCCGCAACTCACGGGCCACTGGGGCCAGTCCGACCTCCGGGGCTTCGACGTCAGTCTGACTGGCGACTTCACCCGCTTCCAGGCCGACCGCGCGCTCACGGGTCAACCCAATGCCGACCGTGCCTACACCCTCGCCCAGGTCAGCCGTCCGTGGGTGTTTCCGGCCGGCTTCATCACGCCCAAGCTGCAGTTGCACGCCACCAGCTACAACTTCGACGTGGCGCCGCTGGGGGGCTCGACGTCGATGAGCCGCGCCGTGCCCACTTTCAGCCTCGACAGCGGCCTGGTGTTCGAGCGTGACGCCAGCTATTTCGGCCGGGCGTTCCGCCAGACGCTGGAGCCGCGTGCCTTCTACGTCTACACCCCGTTCCGCGACCAGAGTCGCCTGCCGCTGTACGACACGGCGGCCAACGACTTCAACTTCGCGACGATCTACACCGAGAACGCGTTCGTCGGGAACGACCGCATCGCCGACAACAATCTGCTCACGCTGGGCCTCACCACGCGCCTGATCGATCCGGCCACCGGTGCCGAGGCCGCGCGACTCGGCATCGCGCAGCGTTTGCGCTTCTCGGACCAGAACGTGGTGCTGCCCGGTGCCGCGCCGGTAAGCGAGCGCCTGTCCGACGTGATGCTGGGCGGCGCGGTCAACTGGACGCCGCAGTGGTCGGTCGATTCGACCGTGCAGTTCAATCCCAAGACCAACCGTTCGATCCGTACCACCATCGGCACGCGATACAACCCGAGCGACTATCGCGTGGTTAGTGCGGCCTATCGCCTGCAGCGCGACTACAGCGAACAGCTCGACGTGGGCTGGCAATGGCCGATCAACGACCTGTGGGGCGATCGCGGCCGCGATCTCGGGCCCGGACGCGGCCAGGGCGGCGGCCGCTGGTACAGCGTGGGCCGCATCAACTACAGCATGCGCGACAAGTCGGTGGTCGACGCCGTCGTCGGCATCGAATACGACGCCTGCTGCTGGATCGGGCGCGTGGTACTCGAGCGGTTGCAAAGCAGCAACACCAGCTCCAGCAAGCGCATCATGTTCCAGCTTGAGTTCGTGGGCTTCACGCGCCTTGGCTCCAACCCGCTTCGCACGCTGCGCGAGAATATTCCGCGCTACCAGTACCTGCGGGAGGAAATCTCGCCTCCCAGCCGGTTCAGCAACTACGACTGACATCGAGCCTCCTGCCTATGACCCGACTCACCCGCATTGCCCTGGCCTGCCTGGCCGTCGCCGCCGCACTGCCGCTGCAGGCCCAGCTGCGCGCGCCAGCGCAGGGGGGCTCGCCCCGGCTGGGTACGCCGCAGGTGGCGCCCGGGGCAGCCGCAGCGGCGCCCACCACACGGCAGGCTGACTACATCGTGGCCGTGGTCAACTCCGAGCCCGTCACCAATACCGAGGTGCGCGCGCGCGCCATGCGTCTGCAGCAGCAGATTGCCCAGGGCGGAGGGCAGGTGCCCGGCGCACAGCAGTTGCTGGGCCTGGCAGCCGAGCTGCTCGTGTCCGAGCGTGCCCAGATCCAGCACGCGCGTGACATCGGCATCAAGGTGGAGGACAGTGCCGTCGATCAGGCCGAGCAGGGCATCGCAGCACAGAACCAGCTCGACGTTGCCGAACTGCGCCGGCGTTTGCAGGCCGACGGACTGGCGGTCTCTCAGTTTCGCGAAGATCTGCGCAACCAGATTCTCCTGCAGCGTCTGCGCGAGCGCGATTTTGAATCGAGGGTGCGCATCACCGACCTGGAGGCCGACCAGTTCCTCCAGGAGCAGCGGCGCCAGATCGATCCTGAGCGTGCACAGATCGATCTGGCCCAGATCCTGATCGCGGTGCCGGAATCAGCGACGGAAGCCGAGGTGGCCCAGCTGCAGGCGCGCGCTCAACGGGCATATGAACGGGCCCGTGCCGGCGAGGACTTTGCGGCGCTGGCGCGGGAACTTTCGGCTGGAGCGGAGGCCGCTCAAGGCGGCCGGATGGGGCAGCGTCCGGTGCAACGCTATCCCGAACTGTTCGCCCGGACCGTGCAGCCGTTGGCCGTAGGCGGCGTGGCGGCACCCGTACGCTCAGGAGCGGGCTTCCACATCCTCAAGCTGCTCTCGCGCGAGGGTGGCTCCGCCGTCGCGACCACGGTCGCCGAATCGCGGGCCCGCCACATCCTGTTGCGCACGGGGCCGCAGCTCACGCAGGCCCAGGCCATCGACCGTCTCGCCGAGTACAAACGGCGCATCCAGGGGGGCCAGGCCGATTTTGCGGCGCTGGCACGTGAGCATTCGCAGGATGGCAGTGCCCGTGAAGGCGGAGACTTGGGATGGACGCGTCCCGGCCAGTTCGTGCCTGAATTCGAGCAGGTCATGAATGAGCTCGCGCCGGGCCAGATCAGCGATCCCGTGGTCTCCCGCTTCGGCGTCCACCTGATCCAGCTGCAGGAGCGTCGGGACGCTGCGTTGAGCGAGCGCGAGCAGCGCGAACTGGCGCGCCGCATGCTGCGCGAGAAGAGGCTGGAGGAAACCTTCGAGAACTGGGCGCGCGACATCCGGGCGCGTGCCTATGTCGAGATGCGCGAGCCGCCGCGCTGACGCGGCCGCCGTCGATGCAGCACATTCCGCGCAAGCGATTCGGCCAGCATTTCCTGGCTGACATATCCATCATCGATGCAATCGTGCGGGAGATCGCGCCCCGCCCCGGCGATGCCATGGTTGAGATCGGTCCGGGCCTGGCCGCGCTCACGCAGCCATTGGTCGAACGCGTGGGGCGCCTGACCGTCATCGAGCTCGACCGCGATCTGGCGGCGCGGCTGCGCAAGCATCCAGCCCTGGACGTGATCGAGTCAGACGTGCTGAAAGTGGATGTGGCCGCGCTTGCGCGATTGGCGGAACAGCGGCTGCGCGTCGTGGGCAACCTGCCCTACAACATCTCCACACCCATCCTGTTTCACCTGCTGCCAGCTGCTGACGCAGTGCAGGACCAGCATTTCATGTTGCAGAAGGAAGTCATCGACCGCATGGTCGCGCGGCCTGCGACATCGGATTACGGCCGCCTTTCGGTCATGCTGCAGTGGCGCTATGCGATGGAGAACGTGCTGTTCGTGCCACCTGAGAGCTTCGATCCGCCGCCGCGCGTGGACAGCGCCGTGGTTCGCATGGTGCCCCATGCGCAACCCGCCCCGGTGGATGCGGCGCGGTTGTCGGCATTGGTTCAGGCCGCCTTCAGCCAGCGCCGCAAGCTGCTGCGGCACGCCCTCGGACCCTGGCTGGACGCACAGCGCTTCACAGGGACATTCGACCTGCAGCGGCGAGCCGAGGAGGTCGCCGTGGCCGAATACATCGAACTGGCCCAGGCCCTTCCAGGGGCGGCCTGAAGACACCCGGAAATGCCAACGCCCCGCGCGGGATGACCGCCACGGGGCGTTGAAGGCTATCGAAGCGACCGGTCAGGCCGCGGCGAGCCAGTAGCCCGAGTTGAAGGGACTACTCATTCGCAGTGCCAGGGGCGAGACGTCCACCAGCTTGTCGGTGGGCATCTTCTCCGTGGTGTCGGTCGCCAGCTCGATGCCGGTGACCACGGGTGCGGGGGCCTCGCTGGCCCGTTCTGCCTGGCCGGATTGCGCAGAACGGGCTACAGAAAAGAATAGAAGCAGCGGAAAGGGATCTTGCGATCACCCCAATAGTCCGCCGCATCGCGGAAGCTGTCGAGCAACTGCTCGCGGGCTTCCTTGTCGAACTTGGCGGTGGCTGGAATCTGCTCGAGCACAACGACGAAACCCGGCTGCGGACCCGATTTGTGCAATGGATCGGTCATACAGTCGTACAGAGCGTCGAAGTTCTTGCCGAAATGCGCCGGGAAGGTGAACTGCTCGGCGATCAGGTCAAGTACGTCCTGCTTGCTCTGCGCTGCCGACAGGTTGGCATACAGGAAGTGCTGGCCAAGCGCGTGCGCCGCGTCCTGCAGATCGCTCACGCGGTGGGCGCGGATCGATTGCACGATGTTGGGCCGGACGCCGCGCAGCGGCTGATCATGTTCCTTACGAAGTGGTGCGTCCATCTCCGCGTCTCTTTCTCTGGTCAAAAACTCGCGTTGCCTGAAATCCACGGACCGCTCCTACTCGACGATTCTGCGAAAGCTCGCGTAATGATCCGAGGTGTAATAGCACGCCTGCGGGGTACGTGGCGGGCCACCACACACGATGCGCCGGGCGCCCCGGTCTCGTGAGCCTGGCGTGCGCACGGTGTATTCACGGTAGTGGCCGCGCGCCCGGGCCGGAAGCAGCCTTTCACGGTTGCCGAACACCGAGCCATCCTTGTCGTAGGGAAAGGGACCACCCTGATAAATCAGCCGGTAGGTGTCGCGCCCCTCGGCCGGCAACTGGACCACCGCAATGGTGGTCGTCACAGGCGCAGGCAGGGAATCGCGAGCGTGCACCAGCGTGGTGCCGATCACCGCCGATGCCATCAGTAAACAAGTAATGACTCGCTGACTTGTTCGTGTGGCTGCGGCTCGCAACATGGAATTCGCCTTCTCGGAAACCTCGGGTTAACCCGGAAATTTCAAGGCGTTAGTGTGAACCAACCGGCTCGAAAAAGCAAGTCGATGCACAAAAAACAGGCAGCCCGTCGACTGCCCGTGCGCTTTTCTAGTGAGCGCCCGCTATGCCGGTCAGGCGTGCCGATTCGCGTTTGCGTCAGCCACGGTGATGGCCGTCATATTGACGATGCGGCGCACGGTGGTACTGGCTGTCAGGATGTGCACCGGCTGGGCCGACCCGAGCAACACCGGCCCGATGGCGATGTTGCCGCCCGCGGCCGTCTTGAGCAGGTTGTAGGAAATGTTGGCTGCATCAATGTTGGGCAGCACCAGCAGGTTGGCATTCCCGGAAAGCGTGCTGTGCGGCATCAGCGTCGCACGTGCCTTCCCATCGAGTGCGACGTCCCCGTGCATCTCGCCGTCCACCTCGAGCCACGGTGCGCGCGCCTGCAGCAGGGCGAGCGTCTCGCGCATCTTGACTGCGCTGGGCTGGTTGCTGCTGCCGAAGTTGGAGTGCGACAGCAGTGCTGCCTTGGGCTTGATGCCGAAGCGCAGCATTTCCTCCGCAGCCATCAGCGTGATCTCGGCCAGTTGCTCGGCGGTGGGGTCGTAATTGACGTGCGTGTCCACCAGGAACACCTGACGGTCGGGCAACAGCAGACCATTCATGCAGGCGTACGTGCAGGCACCCTCGCGGCGGCCGATGACCTGGTCGAGGTAGTGCAGATGCATGGCCGTTGTGCCCCAGGTGCCGCAGATCAGGCCGTCGACCTCGCCCTTGTGCAAAAGCATGGCACCGATCAGCGTCAGGCGGCGACGCATCTCGATCTTGGCCACCTGCACCGTGATGCCCTTGCGCTCGGTCATGCGGTGATAGGTCTGCCAGAAATCGCGATAGCGGTGGTCCTGCTCGACATTGACGATGTCGTAGTCACGGCCTTCCTGCAGGCGCAACCCGAACTTCTCGATGCGCTGCGCAATGATGGCCGGACGCCCGATCAGTGTCGGCCGTGCGATGCCCTCGTCGACAACGATCTGCGCGGCGCGCAGCACGCGCTCCTCCTCGCCCTCGGCGTAGGCGACGCGTTTGCGCGCGGCCATCTTGGCAGCCTGGAAGATCGGCTTCATCGTGGTGCCCGAGGCATAGACGAAGCCCTGCAGGCGATCGCGGTAGGCGTCCATGTCCTGGATCGGGCGCAGGGCCACGCCGCTGTCGGCGGCGGCCTGCGCCACGGCCGGCGCGATCTTCATCATCAGGCGTGGATCGAACGGCTTGGGGATCAGGTACTCGGGTCCGAACTGCAGCGGATCACCCGCGTACGCGGCCGCCACAACTTCGCTCTGCTCGGCCTGGGCCAGTTCGGCGATGGCGTGCACGGCAGCGATTTCCATCTCGTCGGTGATGGTGGTCGCGCCGCAGTCGAGCGCGCCGCGGAAGATGTACGGGAAGCACAGGACGTTGTTGACCTGGTTGGGATAGTCCGTGCGCCCGGTGGCCATGATCACGTCGGGGCGAACAGCATGGGCCTCCTCGGGCGAAATCTCGGGGTTGGGGTTGGCCAGCGCGAAGATGACCGGACGCTCGGCCATGCGCGCCACCATTTCGGCCTTGAGCACACCGCCGGCCGACAGGCCCAGGAACACGTCGGCGCCGTCAATCACTTCGCCCAGCGTGCGGGCGTCGGTCTTCTGGACGTATTGCGCCTTGTCCTCGTCCATCAGTTCGGTGCGGCCTGCGTAGACCACGCCTGCGAGGTCGGTCACGTAGATGTTCTCGCGCTTGAGGCCCACCTTCAGCAGCAGGTTGAGGCAGGCCAGGGCAGCCGCGCCAGCGCCCGAGGTCACCAGCTTGACCGATCCGATGTCCTTCTTCGCGACCTTCAGCCCGTTGAGCAGCGCCGCCGCCACCGTGATGGCCGTGCCGTGCTGGTCGTCGTGGAAGACCGGGATCTTCATGCGCTTGCGCAGTTCGCGCTCCACATAGAAGCAGTCGGGGGCCTTGATGTCCTCGAGGTTGATGGCGCCGAAGGTGGGCTCGAGCGCGGCGATCACCTCCACCAGCTTGGCAGGGTCCTTCTGGTCGATCTCGATGTCGAACACGTCGACGCCGGCGAACTTCTTGAACAGCACGCCCTTGCCCTCCATGACGGGCTTGGAGGCCAGCGGGCCGATGTCGCCCAGGCCCAGCACGGCCGTTCCATTGGAGATCACCGCCACCAGGTTGCCGCGGCTGGTGTACTTGAACGCCGCATTCGGATCCTTGACGATTTCCTCGCAAGGAGCGGCAACGCCCGGCGAGTACGCCAGCGCCAGGTCGCGCTGGTTGGTCAGCTGCTTGGTGGCCGCGATGGCCACCTTGCCCGGGGTGGGAAACTCGTGGTATTCGAGGGCTTGGCGGCGCAGTTCGGCGCGCCGTTCCTGGGCTTTCGCCGCGTCATTCGACATCTGGAGGCTCTCCTGCGACCTTGGCGCGCCGCGACCATCGCACGCGCGCCAGGACGGATGGGGAGGGAGATTGTAGGCGTCGGCCGGACAGGCGGGTCGGGCAGTCCGGCGAACGTCAGGGTTAAGCGCGCCCCGGATGCACCCCGCCCTCCGGGCGCGCGTGGCCGGAGGGCGGGCTTGATCCGGATTAACCAGGTATGCGGGACGGGCGTGCTACGCTGCCTGCCACCCGCACATGGCACGGACGCCTCACGTCCGCATGAGGAGTAAACGATGGCGACCGCAGGTACGGCAGCCGCGCCAGCAGGACGTGAGCCCGGGTCGCCACTCGACGACCCGAGGCAGTCGGCCGAAATGATCGATCCGAGGGTCCGCCAGCGCATACCGGCCATGGAGCTGGCCGCCATGATGGAGATCGGTCGCCAGTTCCCCCTGCCCTATCTGCTGCTGCTGGCCGGTTCAGCCTATCTGCTGCACCGCCACGTGCCCCCAGAGGTGCTGCTGGTCTGGTCCTGCGTCTATGCCTTGTACATCGCCGGCCGGACGCTATTCACGCGTGCCTATTTCGCCAATGCGACGAGGCTGCCGGTGTGGGGTTGGCGCGCGGGCACGTGCGTATCCGCGGCCTGCCACGGCCTGATCCTCGGCAGCCTCGCCTTTGTCGGTCTGCCTCACCTTCCGGCCGACCAGGGCATGGCGCTGACCGTGGCCGTCATTGGCGTCTGCGCCGCTGGCGCCCTCTACGCGGCGCTGCACCTGCCAGCACTGCATCTGCTCACCATCGCAGCCCTGCTGCCCTATGCCATCGGATGGCAGTTGCGGGCCTCGCCCGGCGACATCCATCCAGCCGGGGCCGTCGTCCTCGGGCTGCTTTTCGTCTTCCTCTCCCTGAACCGAAGCCATCACCGGGTCCTGCAGCACAACCTCCTGCTGCGCGCCAACCAGGAACTGCTGCTGGATGACCTGGCGCATAAAAACGGACAACTCGAAGCAGCCCACGCAGCCCGGACCCGATTGCTGGCAACGGCCAGCCATGACCTGCGGCAGCCCGTGCACACGATGGGCCTGCTCATCGCAGGGCTCGACGCGGACATGCCGGCCACGGAACTCAATGCCCGATTCGCGCAACTCGAGCATGCCTGCTCCATCGTCGCCGACATGCTCGGAGAGCTGATGGACCTGTCGCAGCTGGAAAGCCGCAACTACCCGAGTCGCGTCAAGCCTCTGGAACTCGACGCGCTGCTGGAACAGGTCCGCCTGACGTACGCCCAGCGGGGGCGGGGCAAAGGGGTGGAGCTGCGCGTGCAATTCAGCGGCCTGCGCGTGATGTCCGACCTCCGCCTGCTGCGGCGCGTGCTCTTCAACCTCACAGGCAACGCCGTCCGCTACACCCTTTCAGGTTCGGTTTCGCTGTCGGCGCGTGCCGAAGGCGGCGATGTCGTCATCTCCATCGCCGACACCGGCCCCGGCATACCGCCAGGCGAGCTGGCTCATGTCTTCGACGACTTCCATCGCCTGGATGCAAGCCGCAGCGGCAGCGACGAAAGCGAAGGTCTGGGGCTGGGCTTGAGCATTGTCCGCAGGGCCTGTGCCCTGCTGGGGCACAAGCTGTCGATCGATTCCGTGGTCGGTGCGGGCACGACGGTGCGGGTGCGGCTGTCCCGCTCGGCCGATGCCGCGGTCGCCAGCGCGCAGCAGGCCACGGCCGCGGCGGCACCGCTGCCGCGCCACACCGTGCTCGTCATCGAGAACGATCTCGAGGCGTTGCGCGCGCTCAGCGAGTTGCTGGCGCAGTGGGGCCACGAGTGCATCGCCCTGGCATCGGGCCACGATCTGCGGGCGACGCTGGCGTCGGCCGTCACGATATCGGCCGTGATCACCGATCTGCACCTCGACGGCGCCGACGGCCTCACGCTCATCGGCCAGGTGCGCCACGACACCGGTCGCCCGGACCTGCCCGCGCTCCTGGTCACGGGCGACGTCAGCCCCGCGCTCGGACGACGGGCCATTCAGGCCGGCGTGGTGCTGGCCCACAAGCCTCTCGCGCCGCAGCAGTTGCGGCGTGAACTCGAGGCGCTGCTGGGCTGAGGGCCGGTCGGCACATGGGATCACCCGGCGGTATCATCCGCCGCACCCGACGCCACACATTCGCGAGAAGGATCTGCCATGGCCCTGATGGATTTCATCAAGAAACAGTTCATCGATGTCATCCAGTGGACTGAGGACGGCGACGGCACGCTGGCCTGGCGCTTCCCGATGCAGGACATGGAAATCCAGCACGGTGCGTCACTCACCGTGCGCGAGTCCCAGGTGGCGGTATTCGTCAACGAAGGCCAGGTGGCCGACGTGTTCGGCCCGGGGCTCTACAAGCTCAGCACCCAGACGCTGCCTTTGCTCACCAACCTCAGGAACTGGGACAAGCTGTTCGAGTCCCCGTTCAAGAGCGACGTCTATTTCTTCAGCACGCGCCAGCAGATCGACCAGAAGTGGGGCACGCCCCAGCCCATCACGATCCGCGACAAGGATTTCGGCGCCGTGCGCCTGCGCGCCTTCGGCAACTTCAACTACCGCGTGGCCGACGCCCGCCTGTTCCACACCGAGATCTCGGGCACGCGCGAGCGCTACACCGTGGCCGACCTCGACGGCCAGTTGCGTGGCGTGGTGCTGCAGAACATCAGCAACGCCATCGCTTCCAGTGGCGTGCCCTTCCTCGACCTGGCGGCCAACCAGATCGCCTTCGCACAGGCGCTGGCGGCGCAACTGGTGCCCGAGTTCGCCAGGATCGGCCTCAAGCTCGAAGGGCTCACGGTGCAGAACGTCTCGCTGCCCGAAGAGCTGCAGAAGATCCTCGACCAGAAGATCGGCATGGGCATGGTCGGCGGCGACATGAACAAGTTCATGCAGTACCAGACGGCGCAGGCCATCCCCAAGTTCGCCGAAGGCGCGGCCGGCGGTGGCGGTGGCATTGCGGGCGATGCCATGGGCCTGGGTGCTGGCGTGGCGCTGGGTCAGGTGCTGGCGCAGAACCTGTCGCAGGGCTTGTCGGGTGCGGCACAGCCAGCGGCTGCCGCCGTGCGGCCCGAGGACGTGATGGCCACGCTCGAGAAGCTGGGCGATCTCAAGGCCAAGGGCATCCTCACGCAGGACGAGTTCGAAGCCAAGAAGGCCGAGCTGCTCAGGAAGCTGGTCTGACGCGGGCCCGCGGCAGTCTCTCGCCCGCCTGATACCGCCACCGCAGTGACCGAGCCGACGATCCAGCGCGCGTACCGTGCCGCGTGCCCGGGTTGCGGTGCGCCGGTCGAGTTCCGCAGCGCGCAGAGTACGCATGCGGTCTGTGCGTACTGCCAGTCCACCGTCGTGCGCGATGGCGACCGGCTCGAGCGCATCGGCAAGATGGCCGACGTCTTCGCCGACTACAGCCGGCTGCAGCTGATGGCCAGCGGCCGCTGGAAGGATCGCGCCTTCACGGTGGTCGGTCGCCTGCAGTACCGATACGGCGGCACCACCTGGAACGAATGGCAGGTGGTGTTCAACGAAGGCGGCACGGGCACGCTGTCCGAGGACAACGGCTCGTTCGTTTTCACCCTGCCCGCGCAATCCACGCGCGAGCTGTCGGCCGCCGAGCACCTGCGCGTGGGCGCCCGCACGGCGGTGAGCGGCAAGCCCTACACCGTCACCTTCAACCAGCCCGTGGCGCTGGTATCGGCGCAGGGCGAGCTCGACCACCTGCCGCGCCTGGGCGAAGCGTTCGCCATGGTGGAGCTGCGCAGCGAGGACGGCGAAGTGGCGTCCATCGACTACGGCACCACCCCACCCTCCCTCTCGGCCGGGCGCGAGGTGCGCATGGCCGACCTCGACCTCAAGGGCCTGCGCGAGGCGCAGGTGCGCGATGACACCGGCCGCGCGTTCAATTGCCCCAACTGCGGCGCGCCGATCCAGGTGAAGCTGGACGCCAGCAAAAGCATCACCTGCAGCTCGTGCGACTCCATCATCGACCTCACGCGCGGCGTCGGCGGCGAGCTGCGCCACGCCGAGCAGCACGAGCCCGTGCGCCCGCTCATTCCGCTGGGCAGCACCGGCGTGCTGCAGGGCGCGGCCTGGCAGGTGGTGGGCTTCCAGCACCGCATGGGCACCGAGCCCGGCGACGACGAACACTTCGGCTGGGACGAATACCTCGTCTTCAACGCCGAGCGCGGCTTCATGTTCCTGGTCGATGCCGAAGACGGCTGGAGCATCGTCAAGCCCACCACCGGCGCGCCCGCCATGCCTTCCAGCGGGCAGCACGCCAGCTACCTCGGCACGCGCTACGGGCTGCAATACGCCTACAACGCCGAGACCACCTACGTGGCCGGCGAGTTCTACTGGCCCGTCTCGCGCGGCCAGCGCAGCTTCAACCGCGACTTCGCGGCCGGCAAGAACCTGCTGTCGATGGAGCAGACGCCCGGCGAGATGACGTGGTCGGCGGGCCACCGCGTCGAAGGCGAGCTGATCGCGCGCGCCTTCGGCCTGGCCGGCAAAGACGCGGCCTTCAAGCGCAGCGACGCCAGCCCGCTCAGCAACTCGTCGGGCCTGGGCTGCGGAACGGTGATCGTGCTGTTGATCCTTTTCATCGTGCTGCTGGGGCTGCTGCGTGCCTGTTCCAGCTGCGACCCCACGCGCGAGAACTGCACGGCCACCAGCTACCGCAGCTCGGGCGGCTCGTGGGGCGGCTTTTCCACCGGCGGCGGGCACAAGTGATGCACGCCGTCCTGTCGTTCACAACCGGAGGTATTTCCCATGGCACTTGAATGGTTGCGTCCCGGCGCCTTCATCGGCTCCATCGTCTTCGCCCTCGTCGGCGTGCTGGTGTTCTGGCTGAGCTTCATCGTCATCGACAAGCTCACTCCTTACAACCTGTGGGAAGAGATCGTGGAGAAGCAGAACATGGCGCTGGGCATGGTGGTGGCCGCCATGTCGCTGGGCATCTCCATCATCGTGGCCGCGGCCATCCACGGCTGAGGCACCGCGCTTGGCCGAGGAGACCGGCACGGCCGGCGCGACCGGCCCCGGCCGCCTGCCCGCGGCGGCCGGGCCGCGCCCGCTCGAAGTCGCGCTGCTCGCCAGCGTGTTCGTGGTGGCGGCCTGCGGGCTGGTGTACGAGCTGGCGGCCGCTGCGCTGGCCAGCTACGTGCTCGGCGATTCGGTGCTGCAGTTCTCCACTGTCATCGGCACCTATCTTTTCGCCATGGGCATCGGCTCGTGGCTCTCGCGCCACTTCGAGCGGCAGCTGCCCGCGCACTTCCTGCGCATCGAGCTGATGGTGGCCCTGGCCGGTGGCCTGTTGCCCGTGCTGCTCTTTCTGGCCAACGCGTGGGCGCCGAACGCCTTCCGTGTGCTGCTCTACGGCCTGGTGCTGCTCGTGGGCATGCTGGTCGGGCTGGAGATCCCGCTGGTGATGCGCATCCTCAAGCGCCACGCTTCGCTGCGCGAGCTGGTGTCGCAGGTGCTGACCTTCGACTACCTCGGCGCGCTGGCGGTGTCGGTGGCATTCCCGCTCCTGCTGGTGCCGCATCTTGGCCTGATCCGCACGGGCTTCCTGTTCGGGCTGCTCAA
Source organism: Burkholderiales bacterium (assembly GCA_017307855.1). Lineage (GTDB taxonomy): Bacteria > Pseudomonadota > Gammaproteobacteria > Burkholderiales > Burkholderiaceae_C > JAGOCV01. Next base: position 35,257 of record JAFKGD010000013.1, read on the forward strand.
CGCGGCCGTCGCCGTGTGGGCGCTGTGGCTGTTCCGGCACGAGCTGCGGCGCTTCGCGGCGCATGCGGCGGCGTGCGCCGCCACGCTGGCTGTGCTGGGCGGTGGAATGCTGTGGGCCGACCGCATCACCACGCTGGCCGAAGACCGCTTCTACCAGGATCGCGTCGTCGTCGCCCAAAGCTCGCCGTGGCAGCGCATCGTCGTCACGCAGGGCCACGGCGGCCTGCGCCTGTATCTCAACGGCAACCTGCAGTTCGCCGAGAGTGACGAATACCGCTATCACGAGGCGCTGGTGCACCCGGCCATGTCGGCCTTCGCCGCCGGCAGCGCGCCGCGCCGCGTGGCCGTGCTGGGCGGCGGCGACGGCATGGCGGTGCGCGAGATCCTGCGCTATCCGGGCGTGGAACACGTCACGCTGGTCGAGCTCGATCCGCTGATGACCGGGCTTTTCTCCAGCCAACCGGCGCTGGTGCGGCTCAACGGCGGCGCACTCGCCTCGCCCAAACTCACCATCGTCAACGCCGATGCCTTCAAGTGGCTGGAGGAAACGAGCCAGAGCTTCGACGTGATCGTGGTCGACTTTCCCGACCCCACCAACTTCGCCATCGGCAAGCTCTACACCACGTCCTTCTATGCGCTGCTGGGCCAGCGCCTGTCGGCCAGCGGTTACGCCGTGGTGCAGACCACCTCGCCGCTGGTGGCGCGCCAGAGCTTCTGGACGGTGGCCACCACCATCGAAGCCGCCGGCCTGCAGGCCACGCCCTACCACGCGCACGTGCCCAGCTTCGGCGAATGGGGCTTCATCATCGCCAGCCGCCGGCCCTTCGTGCAGCCGACCTCGCTGCCCGAAGGCCTGCGCTTCCTCACGCCGGCCACGGTGCCGCTGCTGTTCGACTTTCCGGCCGACATGACACGCGTGCCGACCGAGGCCAACCGCCTGTCCAACCAGGTGCTGGTCAACACCTACGAGCGCGAATGGGGCCGCGTGGCGCGATGACCCACCTCTCGCGCCGCCAGTGGCTCGGTGCGGCGATGGGCGCGGCTGCCCTGCCGCTGGCCGGCTGCGACGCGCCCGGTGGGGGCGACATCGCCGGCGGCTTCGCCGGCACCCATCTGGAGCGCGGTCACGTGCTGCGCGATCCGGGGGCGCGCGATCGCCTGCTGCTGGGGCCTGCGCCCGTGGCGCGCCACGCGCAGGTGGTGATTGCGGGGGGCGGCATCGCGGGGCTGGCCGCGGCGCGCGCATTGCGCCTGAATGGCATCGATGACGTGGCCCTGCTGGAGCTGGAGGACACGGCCGGCGGCAACAGCCGCGGCGGCCAGGTGGATGGCATCGCTTGCCCGCTGGGCGCCCACTACCTGCCGGTGCCCGGCGACGACGCACACGAAGTGCAGGACTGGCTCGAGGAGATCGGCGTGCGCCGCCGCCTGGCCGGGCGCTGGCGCTACGACGAGCGCTACCTGTGCCACAGCCCGCAGGAGCGCCACTGGCGCGATGGCGCGTGGCACGAAGGCCTGCTGCCCGTCGACGGCGTCGCCGCCGCCACGCTGGCGCAATACCGCCGCTTCGCCGCGCTCATCGACGGCGAACGCCGCACTTCGCGCCATGCCATGCCCGCGTTGCGCGCGCCGTTCGACGCGCACCAGCGGCAACTGGCGCGCAACTCCTTCGCGGCCTGGCTCGACGCCCATGGCCTCACCGACGAGCACCTTCGCTGGTACCTCGACTATTGCTGCCGCGACGACTACGGCGCCGGCCCGTCGCAGGTTTCGGCCTGGGCCGGCGTGCACTACTTCGCGAGCCGCCACGGCTTCAGCGCGCCTGGCGACGACAGCGTGCGCACACACGACGAGGCCGTGCTCACCTGGCCCGAGGGCAACGGCTGGCTCGCGCGCCAGCTGGCCGCGCCGCTGGGCGAGCGCGTGCACGCGGGCCGCACGGTGCTGCGCATCGCGCCGGCGCGCCATGGCGTCGAGGTGGATGCGCTCGACCATGCCACGGGCCGGCTGGAGCGCTGGAGGGCCGCCCAGTGCGTGGTCGCGCTGCCCCTGCACGTGGCCGTGCGCGTGGTCGAGGCGCCACCGCCGTTGCTGGTGCAAGCCGCGGCACGCACGCCGCACGCGGCCTGGCTGGTGGCCAACCTGCGGCTCGATGCGCCGCTGCGCGACCGGCCCGGCGCCGCGCCGTCGTGGGACAACGTGCTCCATGGCTCGTCCGCGCTCGGCTACGTGGATGCGCGCCACCAGGCGCTGGACCCGCGGCCCGGCCCCACGGTGCTCACCTGGTACCGCGCGCTGGGCGCGGCGCCCGAGGCCCGGCGCGCGCTGCTGCAGTACCCGTGGACGCACTGGCGCGACGGCATCGTGGACGAACTCTCGGTGCCGCATCCCGACCTGCGCGAACGGCTGCTGCGCATGGACATCACGCGCTACGGCCACGCCATGGCCGTGCCCGCGCCGCAGGACGATCCGGTGATGGCACCGGCCGTCGTGCGCCACGACCGGCTCGCGTTCGCGCATGCCGACTGGTCGGGCTACTCGGTGTTCGAGGAAGCCTTCACGCGCGGGCACCTGGCGGGCCTGGCGCTCGCGCGCACGGGCTGAAGCCGGCACGAGGCGCCGGCATCGGCATGCGTGTCATGCGCGTGCCGCCGTCCCGTCACCGGGCTGTCATGGCGCCGCGCCATCGTGCCGGCTCACATCCACTCCATGAAGCAGTCCGCCATGACTCATCGCCCGCTCACCCTTTCCGTCCTGGTGCTGGCCGCCGCCGCGCTGCATCTGCCGCAGGCGGCTGCACAAACGGCATTCACCGCCACGCTGGCCGGCCATGCCGTGCTGCCCGCACACACCGTCATCCCCGCACCCAGGGATGCGCCGGCCGATCTGAAGATGAGCGGCAAGTTCACCACCGGTCAGCGCGTGGAGCAGGCCGGCAGCGTCGAGGGCCTCTCGGGCGGCCGCCCCACCGGCCTGTCGCTGCCGTTCAGGGGCCAGCCGCTGCAAGGCCACTCCGGCATCAAGAAGATGCCCGACGGCACGTTCTGGATCCTCACCGACAACGGCGCCGGCTCCAAGGCCAACTCGCCCGACTTCATGCTCTACCTCAACCACTACGAGGTGGACTTCAAGAGCGGCCGGTTCACGCGGCTGAAGACGGTGTTTCTGCACGACCCCGACAAGAAAGTGCCTTTCCGCATCGTGCAGGAAGGAACGAAGCAGCGCTACCTCACCGGCTCCGACTTCGACCTCGAAAGCTTCCAGTTCGCCGGCGGCTCGCTCTGGTTCGGCGAGGAGTTCGGGCCCTACCTCATCAAGGCCGACATGAACGGCCGCGTGCAGGCCGTGTTCGAGACCCAGGTGGACGGCAAGGTCGTGCGCTCGCCCGACCATCCGGCCGTGACCACGCCCGGCGCGCCCGGTGGCGAAGTGAAGTTCCAGGTCCGCCGTTCCAAGGGCTTCGAAGGCATGGCGGCCAGCAAGGACGGCAGCAAGCTCTACGCCCTGCTCGAAGGCGCGCTGCATGACGAAGCCGCCAAGGCCCCCGAAACCCTGGACGGCCGGCAGTACCTGCGCGTGCTCGAATTCGACGTGACGCTCGGCCAGTGGACGGGGCGCCACTGGAAGTACGTGCTCGAAGCCAACCACCACGCCATCGGCGACTTCAACATGATCGACGAGACGACGGGCCTCATCATCGAGCGCGACAACGGCGAAGGCACGGCCGACAAGGCCTGCCCCGAAGGGCAGAAGCGCACGGACTGCTTCCACGACACCGCGAAATTCAAACGCGTCTACAAGGTCGAGTTGACCGACGCCAACGCCGGTGGCCCGCTGCGCAAGATCGGCTACATCGACCTGATGAACATCCAGGATCCCGGCAAGCTCGCGAAGAAGCCGCTCACGAACGGCGTTCTGACCTTCCCGTTCTTCACCATCGAGAACGTGGACGTGGTCGATGCCACGCACATCGTCGTGGGCAACGACAACAACCTGCCGTTCTCCAGCAGTCGCGAGCCGAACAAGGCGGACGACAACGAACTGGTGCTGCTGGAGGTGGGGGACTTCCTCAGGGCCCGCTGATCCGGCACGCCGAAAAGCAAAGGCCGGCATCCGCCGGCCTTCTTCGTTCGCGGTGCCGAGCGTTACTGCGCCATCAACGCCTCGATCTCCGCCGCCTTCACCGGCACGCCGCGCGTGATGAGTTCGCAGCCGGCCTCGGTGACGATGGCGTCATCCTCGATGCGGATGCCGATGTGGTGGAACTTCTCGGGCACGCCGGGGCCGGGGCGCACGTAGAGGCCGGGCTCGATGGTGAGCACCATGCCGGGCTTGAGGATGCGGCTCGGCCGGTCCTTGATGGTTTCGCCAGACAGCGGATCGCACCGCTCGCTGACCTGTCCGACCTCGGTGGGCTCCACGTAGCTGCCGCAGTCGTGCACGTCCATGCCCAGCCAGTGGCCGGTGCGGTGCATGTAGAAGGGAAAATAGGCCCGCTGCTCGATCACGTCCTGCGCCGTGCCGACGGTGTTCGCGTCGAGCAGGCCGACGTCGAGCATGCCCTGCGCCAGCACGCGCACCGTGGCCTCGTGCGGATCGTTGAAGCGCGCGCCGGCCCGGGTCGCGGCCACGGCGGCGTCCTGGCTGGCCAGCACCAGGTCGTACAGCTCACGCTGCGGGCCGGTGAATTTGCCGCTCGCGGGGAAGGTGCGCGTGATGTCGCTGGCATAGCCGTCGAGTTCGCAGCCGGCGTCGATCAGCACCAGTTCACCTGCGCGCACGGGCGCCTCGTCGGCGCGGTAGTGCAGCACGCAGGCGTTGGCGCCCGCGGCCACGATGGAGGTGTAGGCCGGGTACTGCGATCCGCCCATGCGGAACTCGTGCAGCAGCTCGGCTTCGAGGTGGAATTCGCGCACGTCGCGGCCGTCGCGCAGCATGCGCGCGCTGGTCTGCATGGCGCGCACGTGGGCCTGGGCGCTGATCTGCGCGGCGCGGCGCATGATGGCCTGCTCGTGCAGGTCTTTCACGAGGCGCATCTCGTCGAGGATGGCGCAGGCATCGCGCTGTTCTGTGGGGCACAGCGCACCGAAGCGCACGCGCGAGCGCACCTTCTGCAGCCAGCCGTCGATGCGCGTTTCCAGTCCCTCATGGGTGGCGAACGGCCACCAGACGGTGCTGCGGTTTTCCAGCAGTTGGGGCAGGCGGGTGTCGAGGTCGGCCACGGACGAGGCGGCGTCCAGCCCCAGGGCGGCCGGCGCGGCCTCGGGACCGAGGCGATAACCGTCCCAGATCTCGCGTTCCAGGTCCTTGGGCTGGCAGAACAGCGCCGTCAGGCCCTCGCCCGTGATCACCAGCCAGGCGTTGGGCTCGGTGAAGCCGGTGAGGTAATAGAAGTAACTGTCGTGCCGGTAGGGGAAGTCGGTGTCGCGGTTTCGCGGGCGCTCGGGCGCGGTGGGGATGATGGCGACGCCCGTGGGCCCGAGCTTGGCCGCCAGGCGGGCGCGGCGGCGCGAGTAGACGGCGCGGGTGGCGGCGTTGTTCGTGGTGGTCATGCGGGGTCCGGTTGCGTGTTGAGCTGGGCCAGGCGCTCGGGCGTGCCCACGTCGGTCCAGGGGCCGGTGTAGAGCTCGGCGCTGACCTGGCCATTGTCCATGGCGCTGCGCAGCAGCGGCGCCAGCGGGGCGGCGATGCCCCGGGCGTTGCCGGGGGCAATGCCGGTGCGTGCCTCGTCGAAGAAGGCCGCGCGGTACAGGCCGACGGTGGAGTAGGTGTGGCGCGGCCCGTCGGCCGTGTTGAGTGCCAGGCCGTCGGGCGAGAGACCGAAGTCGCCGCGCGGGTTGTGCGCGGGGTTGGGCACCAGCCACAGATGGGCGATCTGGTGGCCGGCGGCGAAGCGCTCCAGCGAATCGCGCGAGAAGGCGAAGCCCGGCATGAACACGTCGCCGCCCACCACCCAGAACACGTCGTCCAGCACGGGCAGCGCGCGCGAGATGCCGCCGGCGGTCTCCAGCGCGCCGCCGAAGTCGATGCCTTCGTGCGAGTAGTGCAGGCGCGGCATGCCGCTGCCTTCGCCGCCCGCTCCCAGGCGCTGGGGCAACTGTTCGCCCAGCCACGCGGTGTTGATGACGGCATCGCGCACGCCGCCCCGGGCCAGCGCTTCGAGGTGCCACTGGATCAGCGGGCGGCCGCGCACGTCGAGCAGCGGCTTGGGGCAGGTGTCGGTGAGCGGGCGCATGCGCTCACCGCGGCCGGCGGCCAGCACGAGGGCGCCGGAGCGCGGTGATGCGGTCATGGGGGTCATGCGGGCTCCCCGCGTTCGAGCGAGCGGCGTTCGGTCCAGGTGGGGGCGAAGCGGTCGACCAGCGCCTCCATCAGCGCATGGGCCTTGGCCGAGTGGTCGCCGCCGACATTGCACACGTACACATCGAGCGTGACGCCGCGCCGCTCAGGCCAGGTGTGAACGCACAGATGGGATTCGGCCAGCAGCACCGTGGCCGTCAGGCCACCCGGGCCGGCAGCCGTGGCCGGGAAGCCGTGGAACAGGTGCGCCACCGGCTGCAGGCCCGCGTTCTGCACGGCCTGCAGGCACCAGTCGCCCAGCGCCTGCGTGCCGGTGAGCCAGTGCGCATCGCAACGGCATTCGTAGAGATCGGCAGTCAGGTGCAGGCCGTGCATGCAGGCGACTGTAGTGCATCCGCCTGGCTGGCTGCGCCGCGGCGGGGCCCCCGGTAAAATGCCGGGTTCTCCCTCATCCCGCACCCCTACCTTCTCCCCGAAAGCCGCCCGATGGCCAACACGCAGCAAATGGCGAACGCGATCCGCGCGCTCGCAATGGACGCCGTCCAACAAGCCAATTCCGGCCATCCCGGCGCCCCCATGGGCATGGCCGACATGGCGGTCGCCCTGTGGGGCCGGCACCTGAAGCACAACCCGGCCAACCCGCATTGGGCCGACCGCGACCGCTTCGTGCTGTCCAACGGCCATGGCTCCATGCTGATCTATTCGGTGCTGCACCTCACGGGCTACGCGCTGCCAATCGAGGAACTGAAGAACTTCCGCCAGCTGCACAGCAAGACGGCCGGCCACCCCGAAGTGGGTATCACCCCGGGTGTGGAGACCACCACCGGCCCGCTGGGCCAGGGCATCACCAACGCCGTGGGCATGGCGCTGGCCGAGAAGCTGCTGGCGGCCGAGTTCAACCGTGACGGCCACGCCATCGTCGACCACCACACCTATGTGTTCCTGGGCGACGGCTGCCTGATGGAAGGCATCAGCCACGAAGCCGTGGCACTGGCCGGCGCCTGGAAGCTCAACAAGCTGGTGGCGCTGTACGACGACAACGGCATCTCCATCGACGGCCAGGTGGCGCCGTGGTTCATCGACGACACGCCGGCCCGCTTCAAGGCCTGTGGCTGGGCCGTGATCGGCCCGGTGGACGGCCACGACGTCGAGGCCGTCTCGCGCGCCATCGCCGACGCCAAGGGCAGCGCCGACAAGCCCACGCTGATCGTCTGCAAGACGGCCATCGGCAAGGGCAGCCCCAACCGCGCCGGCACGGCCAAGGCCCATGGCGAGCCGCTGGGCGCCGACGAGATCGCCCTCACGCGCGCCGCGCTGGGCTGGAGCCACACCCCGTTCGAGGTGCCCAAGGCCGTCTACGCCGACTGGGACGCCAAGGCCGCCGGCAAGAAGGCCGAAGCCGAATGGAACGCCAAGTTCGCCAAGTACAAGGCGGCCTTCCCCGAGCAGGCGAAGGAATACGTGCGCCGCATGAAGGGCGAGCTGCCGAAGAACTTCGCCCAGGTGGCTGTGGACGCCGTGGTCGGCGCCCACACCAAGGCCGAAACGGTGGCGTCGCGCAAGGCCTCGCAGATCGCGCTCGAAGCCTTCACCGCCGCGCTGCCCGAACTGCTGGGCGGCAGCGCCGACCTCACCGGCTCCAACCTCACCAACACCAAGAGCACGCCGGCCCTGCGCATCGACAACGCCGGCGACGTGGTCAAGACCGCAGAAGGCCACATCGGCCGCCACGTCAACTACGGCGTGCGCGAATTCGGCATGGCCGCCATCATGAACGGCGTGGCGCTGCATGGCGGCTACATCCCCTACGGCGGCACCTTCCTCACCTTCAGCGACTACAGCCGCAACGCCATCCGCATGGCCGCACTGATGAAGCAGCGTGTGGTGCATGTCTTCACGCACGACTCCATCGGCCTGGGCGAAGACGGCCCGACGCACCAGTCGATCGAGCACGCGGCCAGCCTTCGCCTGATCCCGGGCCTGGACGTCTGGCGCCCCGCCGACACGGCCGAAACCGCCGTTGCCTGGGCCGTCGCGCTGGAGAACGCCAGCCGCCCGACGGCCCTGCTGCTGTCGCGCCAGAACCTGCCGTACGCCCGCAAGAGCGAGCTGGGCGAGATCAGCCGCGGCGCCTACGTGTTGTCCGAGCCGGAAGCCGCGGGCCTCAAGAAGAAGGCCCAGGCGGTGATCATCGCCACCGGCTCCGAAGTGCAGCTGGCGCTGGCCGCGCAGAAGCTGCTGGCCGAACGCAAGATCGCCGTGCGCGTGGTCTCCATGCCCAGCACCACGGCCTTCGACCGCCAGACGCGCGAGTACAAGGCGCAGGTGCTGCCGGCCGGCGTGCCCCGCATCGCGGTGGAGATGGGCGTGACCGACTTCTGGTGGAAGTACGGCTGCGCCGCCGTCGTGGGCATCGACACCTACGGCGAATCGGCCCCGGCGCCGGTGCTGTTCAAGCACTTCGGCTTCACGCCCGAGAACGTCGCGGACACGGTGCGCGCCGCGATCGGAAAGTAAATCGTTTTCTTAGTTCACAGGAGATCTCTGCAATGGCAATCAAGGTAGGCATCAACGGCTTCGGCCGCATCGGCCGCAACGTGCTGCGCTCGGCGGTGGCGAACTTCTCCGACATCGAGATCGTCGGCATCAACGACCTGCTGGAGCCCGACTACCTGGCCTACATGCTCTCGTACGACTCGGTGCACGGCCGTTTCGACGGCACCGTGGCCGTCGAAGGCAACACGCTGATCGTCAACGGCAAGAAGATCCGCCTGACCCAGGAACGTGATCCGGCCAACCTCAAGTGGAACGAAGTCGGCGCCGACGTCGTCATCGAATCCACGGGCCTCTTCCTGGACAAGGCCACCGCCTCCAAGCACATCGCTGCCGGCGCGAAGAAGGTCATCATCTCGGCGCCGAGCAAGGACGACACGCCCATGTTCGTCTTCGGCGTCAACAGCGACACCTACGCCGGCCAGGACATCATCAGCAACGCCAGCTGCACCACCAACTGCCTGGCGCCCATCGCCAAGGTGCTCAACGACAAGTGGGGCATCAAGCGCGGCCTGATGACCACGGTGCACGCGGCCACCGCCACGCAGAAGACCGTGGACGGCCCGAGCAACAAGGACTGGCGCGGCGGCCGCGGCATCCTGGAAAACATCATCCCCAGCAGCACGGGCGCGGCCAAGGCCGTAGGCGTGGTGATCCCCGAGCTCAACAAGAAGCTCACGGGCATGAGCTTCCGCGTGCCGACGTCGGACGTGTCGGTGGTCGACCTGACCGTCGAGCTGAACAAGGAAGCCAGCTACGACGAGATCAAGGCCGAGATGAAGGCGCAATCCGAAGGCGCGCTCAAGGGCATCCTGGGCTATACCGAAGACAAGGTGGTGGCCACCGATTTCCGTGGCGACGCCCGCACCAGCATCTTCGACGCCGACGCCGGCATCGCGCTGGACAAGACCTTCATCAAGGTCGTGAGCTGGTACGACAACGAGTGGGGCTACTCGAACAAGTGCCTGGAGATGGTGCGCGTGGTGGCCAAGTAAGCCACGGCTGCGGCCACGAAAAAGGCGCCCCGCGGGGCGCCTTTCGTTTTGTCGCGCTGGCCGCGTGCGCACTCAATGATGGTGCCCATGCGCCCCGTGCACGTGGCGGTGCTCGATCTCCTCGGGCAGCGCGGCGCGCACGCCCGTCACCTTGATCGAGAACTTGAGCGCGCGGCCTGCCAGCGGGTGGTTGCCGTCCAGGTGCACCACGGGGCCCTTGATCTTGACCACGTTGAACACGCGCGGGCTGCCGTCGTCGTTACGGCCTTCGAGCTGGCCGCCGACCTTCACGCCGGGCGGGAACTCGCTCTTGGGGATGGTGCGCACCAGTGATTCGTCGCGTTCGCCGAAGGCGTCCTCGGGGTCGAGGTCGAGCGTCACAGCGTAGCCGACGGCCTGCCCTTCGAGCGCTTCCTCGATCTTGGGCAGCGTGTTGTCGTAGCCGCCATGCAGGTAGGCCATCGGCTCCTTGGTCTGCTCGATGAGGCGGCCATCGCGCTCGGCGACTTTGTAGGTCAGGGTGACGACGGTGTCTTTGGTGATGTTCATGTCGATGTTTCTGGTTGGGGCGTTGCCTCGGCGGGCCATTCCTCGCGGCCGCCGGGATGGCGGGCGAAGCGCACCGGCTCGCGCCCGTGCACAGGGGCGTCATCCTGCCACGGCCAGCCGCCGAATTGCGTGCGCCGGTAGTCCTGCATGGCCTGCATGATCTCGGCCTGCGTGTTCATCACGAAGGGTCCGTACTGTGCCACGGGCTCGGCGATGGGGCGGCCCTGCAGCAGCAGGAACTCGGCCTCGGTGTCGCCGTTGGCCAGTTCCACTGCCTCGCCCGCGCGCAGTTCGACCGCATGCACGCCCGCGATGCGCTGGCCGGCCACGCTCACCTCGCTGCCCTTGAAGAAGTAGAGGTGGCGGCGTGTGCCGGCGCCGCTGGCGGCGGGCAGGGTCCAGCGTGCGCCGGGTGCCATGCGGATCGTCCAGATGGCGACGTCGGCATCGGCCGCGGCGGCCCACGAGTCGGGCGGCGGCGCGGGCGGCGCATCGGCGCCGGCCAGCGTGCCGGCGACGATGGCCACGTCGGTGGTGCGGCCGGCGTCGTCGCGCGCCACGAGGTGCGGTACCTGGTCGGCCCAGAACATCTTGAAGTGGGCGGGCACGAGCTTGGAGCGCGCCGGCAGGTTGAGCCAGATCTGGAACAGCTCCAGCGGGTTGTCGCGATCGGTCTCGAACAGCGGGAACATCTCGGCGTGCACGATGCCTTCGCCGGCGGTGATCCACTGCACATCGCCCCGGCCGAAGCGCGCGGCCGCGCCCAGCGAGTCGGCGTGGTCGATCAGGCCGCGGCGCACGATCGTCACGGTTTCGAAGCCGCGGTGAGGGTGCGCCGGAAAGCCCGGGATGTCCTGGCCGTGGTACATGCTCCAGCCGTCCTGGCGGCTGAAGTCCGAGCCGATCTGGCGGCCGGCGAGCGATGCGGCCGGGCCGAGCTCGCCGTTGCCGCGAGGGTAGGCATCGTCGTGATAGGCGCAGAACAGGAACGGGTCGGCGGTTTCCCAGGGAAAGCCGAGCGGTCGGATGCGCAGGATGGGGGAGGGGGTGGTCATGGTGGAGTTCCTCGATCCGGAAGCAGATGAGGGTACCGCGAACCGCTTTCAAGCGCCGGGCCGGGGGCTTGGCTGCGGCGCGCCCGGCGTGTAAGGTGGGCCGATGCCCTCGTGCCTGTCTCCATCCCTGCCGCTGCGGCTGCCGTGGCGCGTCGCGCTGGTGCTCGCTCTGTCCGGCGCTGGCGCCGCGCTGGCGGCCGATGCCCCGCGATTGCTGTTCGCCAGCGGCCCGGTCGAGGTGCGACGCAGCGAGGGCGTGCAGCCGGCGGCGGTGGCGGGCACGGCGCTGGCGCCGGACGACCACCTCGCCACGGGCCCGGACGCGCGCGTGCAACTGGTGCTGGCGGACGGCAGCCGCGTGTCGGTGCAGGGCAACTCGCGCGTGCGCATCGCAGCGGCAGCCGTGGGCGGGCTGGATTTCATCGAGGGCAGCGTGCGCGTGTTGCCTGCGCCGGGCACGCGGGACTTCGTGTTGCGCACGCGACGCGCCACGGCCAGGGTGCGCGGCGCGGCTTTCAGCGCGGCCTACAACGCCGACGGCAGTGTCAATGTCGCCTCGGAGCGCGAGCCTGTTGAAGTGTGCACACCCGGCGGCTGTGTGATGGCGGGCGACGACAACGTGCGCGTACGTGCCGACAGCCTGCGGCCCACGCGAACCAACGCCCGCGCCAGCTGGCGCTGAAGACGGCCGGCTCAGCGCCCGGGCGGCCCGGCATCCCCGTGGGGCACGCGCGCCTCGAGCATGCGGATCACTTCCTGCGCGAGGAAGCGCAGGTATTCCAGCGTGTCGTCCTGGATCTCGCGCGGACGCGAGTCGAGCACGCACAGCGTGCCCAGTGCCTGGCCGCTGGAAGTGACCAGCGGCGCGCCGGCATAGAAGCGGATGTTGGGCTCGCCCGTCACCAGCGGGTTGCCCGCGAAGCGCTCGTCCTGCGTGGCGTCGTTCACCACCATCGGCTTGCCCGGGTTTGCGATCGCATGCGCGCAGAACGCCATCTCGCGCGGTGTCTGCCGCGCCTGCAGGCCCACGCGCGACTTGAACCACTGGCGCTGGTCGTCCACCAGCGAGATCAGCGCGATCGGGGTGTCGCACACGTTGGCGGCCAGGCGCGTGATGTCGTCGTAGGCCTGCTCCTGCGCGCTGTCCATGACCATCAGGCGGCGCAACTCGGCCACTCGTTCCTGCTCGCGCTTGCCGGGGGCATTGCCCGCCCCGTCTTCCGTCATCGCCATGCATCGCCCCCTTGTGAGAGGCCCATCCTACCGCCGTGCGCTGCGGGGCCCCGATAATCCGGACGATGACGGCCTCGCCCTACCCCGTGCGGGAAGAGGAGATCACTTTCACCGCCATCCGCGCGCAAGGCGCGGGTGGGCAGAACGTGAACAAGGTCTCCAACGCGGTGCATCTGCGCTTCCCCGTTCCGGCGTCCTCGCTGCCCGAGGATGTGAAGGCACGCCTGCTCGCGCTGGGCGACCAGCGCATCACCGCCGACGGCACGGTCGTCATCAAGGCGCAGACCAGCCGCAGCCTGGAGGCCAATCGTGCCGACGCCATCGGGCGCCTGCAGGCGCTGGTGGACAGCGTGGCCGTGCCGCCGCGCCGGCGCCGCGCCACCCGCCCCACGCTGGGTTCGCAGCGCGAGCGGCTGGCCGGCAAGGCGGCCAAGGGCGCGGTCAAGCGCCAGCGCGGCCGCGTGACCGACATGGACTGACGCGCGTCGCCCGACACGCAGAATCTGCTGCCATGACACTCCCGACCGTGCTGCTGCAGATCGACGCCGACCACACCGTGCTGGCCGTCGATGGCCAGCCCGTCGCCGCGCTGCCCGTGGGCAGCCGCCGCACGGCCGACCAGTGCTTCCGCCAAGACCCGCCCAGGGCCATCGACATCGAACGCGCGATCGAGGTGGTCGAAGACCAGGTGATGCCCTGGCGCGCGCGCCTGCCCGCCGGGGCCGTGCTGGTGGCGCGCGACGCAGGCGTGCACGAGATCGCGCGGCTGGCCGGTGTGGACGACATGCCGCATGCCGAGCTCACGCTCGATGCGCTGGAGCGCGTCTTCAACCGGCTCGCCGACGTGGCCTCGGGCAGTCCGGTGGCTGCCTCGGGCCTGCCGGTGACACCGGCCTTCGCGGCGCGGCTGGTGATCCTGCGCGAGGCCTTGCACCACCTCGGCTTCGACCGCCTGCGCATCGAGGCCTGACGGTCGCGCGTGCGGGCGGCTCAGCTCCCGGCGCGCAGCGCCATCACCCCGGCCACGATGGCCAGCGTCGCCAGTGCGCGGCGCAGCGTGAAGGCTTCGTGCAGCAGCCAGGTTCCCAGCAGCGCGGCGAACAGCACGGAGGTCTCGCGCAGCGCGGCCACCAGCGCGACCGGCGCGCGCGTCATGGCCCACAGCGCAATGCCGTAGCTGCCGATCGAGGCCAGCGCGCCGCCCAGCGCGAGGGGCCATCGATGGCGCGCGTAGTCGGCCACGCCCCGGCCGCGCCGCTGCGCGAGCACCAGCAACGCGAACGGCCAGCCATCCAGCACGAACAGCGCGGCCACGTACTGCAGCGCGCTGCCGCCCGCCCCGGTGGTGGCGCGCACACCCAGCGCGTCGACCACGGTGTAGATCGCGATGACCACCGCATTGGCCAGCGCGAAACCCACGGCGCGCGGCGCCTGCAGCGCCTGGCGCGAAAGGCCCAGCGCCAGCACGCCGCAGCAGATGCCCAGCACGCCGGCCCAGGCCAGCGGCGAGAGCTGCTCGCCCACCGTGGCCGTGGCCGACAGGGCCACCAGCAGCGGCGCGGTGCCGCGCATGAGCGGATAGGCCAGCCCCAGGTCGCCATGCCGCAGCGCGCCGGCCAGCGCGACGTAGTAGGCGATGTGGATCGTGACCGAGGCGGCGATGAAGGGCCACGCGCCCGCCGGCGGCCAGCCGGCCACCCACACCAGCGGAATCGCCAGCAGCGAGCCCAGCAGGTGGATCAGCGCGGTGTCCAGCGTCTTGTCGGTGCTGGACTTCACCAGCGCGTTCCAGCTCGCGTGCAGGAGCGCGCCAACGAGCACGGCCAGAACGACGGGCCAGGGCAAGCTCATGGCAACTTCACGGCGGAGGGCATGGCGCGTATTCGAGCACATCCGCGCTCCGGTACCGCCGCAGGTCCCGCCGTGACGTATTCCACGAAATGCCTGTAACCATTTGGAAGATCGGGTGACCGCAGCTTTCGGCGTCTGTTGCGCCGCCGCATGCCGCTGCCATACTTGCATGCCCCTCCCAGGAGTCCTGCCGCATGGTGACCGCCGCCAGCCGCCTCAAGATCGGCCTTTCTGCCTGCTTTTCGCACGCCGACCCGCAACGCTCGCTCTTCACGGGCAAGACGCTGCAGTACGTCGAGCAGACCATCGCGCACTGGCTCATGTCGTCCGGCGCCATGGTGGTGATGGTGCCCTGCCCCACGGGTGCCACCATGCGCGGCGACGTCACCTTCGACCACTATGCGGAATGGCTCGACGGCCTGGTGCTGCACGGCGGCGCCGACGTCTGGCCCGGCAGCTACGGCGAGGAGCCGCTGCACGAGAACTGGGGCGGCGACCGCGTGCGCGACGAGTACGACAAGGCGCTGGTGGCCGCCTTCGAACGTGTGGGCAAGCCGATGTTCGGCGTGTGCCGCGGGCTGCAACTGCTCAACGTGGCTTTCGGCGGCACGCTCTACCAGGACATCAACACGCAGGTGCCCGATTCGTTCGTGCATCGCGACGCGGCCACCTACGACCTCAACTACCACAGCATCGACATCCGCCAGGGCTCGCGTCTGTCGTCGCTCTACCCCGGCGTGGAGCGGGCGCGCGTCAACAGCATCCACCACCAGGCCATCAAGGACCTCTCGCCCGAGTTCGACGCCGAGGCTTACAGCGTGACCGACGGCATCGTCGAGGCCATCCGCCGCAAGGATGCGGGCAAGAGCTACATCGCGGCTGTGCAGTGGCACCCGGAATTCCACAAGATCGGCTCCGACACGATCGACGACAGCGCCATGCTCGAGGACTTCCTGCGTGCGGTGGCCGAGGCCCGCCGCCGCCCGGCCATCAAGGCCGACGACGTGCAGCTGGTCGAAGGCCTGGCCTGACGTTCGTTCCGGCGCGCTGGGGTACCCTCGGCGGTCCCCCATGAAAAAGCGCCCCTTCCTGTCCGCGAACGCGCCCTGCCCCTGCGGCAGCGGTGCCATCTACACCGCCTGCTGCGGACCCTGGCACGACGGCCTCGAGGCCGACCCGCCTCGCCACGCGCCCACGCCTGAGGCGCTGATGCGATCGCGCTACAGCGCCTACGCCATCGGCCTGCCCGATTACCTGATGGCCACCTGGCACGGCTCCACCGCGCCGGGCGATCTCGACCTCCCGCCCACCAAATGGCTGGGACTGGAAGTGCGTGACGCGGCCGAGGCCGGCGACGCCGGCGTGGTGGAGTTCGTCGCGCGCTGGCGCGACAGCAGCGGCCGCGCGGGCCGGCTGCACGAGACCAGCCGCTTTGTGCGCGAAGGCGGTCGCTGGTTCTACATCGACGGCCAGTTCACTTCGCAGGACTGATCACGGGCCGGCGCCCGCGCGCCCGGCTTCGGTTTCGGCGGCCGTCCGCCCCACACATGCGCGCTCTGCTGCGCGCATTCCCGGCATTGGCTTGTGGCCTCACGCATCGCTGACCCCGGTGCGACCGAACTGGCACGCTCGTTGCATTCATTCTTGGATACAAGATGGGATGCTTCAACATGGTGCACCAGCCGACCGCCGACCTCCTGCCGCCCGAATCCGCCGCCGCCCTGCCCGCCGACGGTGAGCGCGCCGATCCCGCCGCGGCCTGGATCCAGCGGCTGCAGGCGCCGTTGACCCTGGCCGCCACCGGCCCCCTGGCCGGGCTGGACTTCGCGGTGAAAGACAACATCGACGTGGCTGGCGTGCCCACCACGGCCGCCTGCCCTGCTTTCGCCTACACACCCGAGCGCCACGCCATGGCGGTGCAGCGCCTGCTCGCGGCCGGCGCCAGCCTGCATGGCAAGACCAATCTGGACCAGTTCGCCTGCGGTCTCAACGGCAGCCGCTCGCCCTACGGGGCGGTGCCGAACGCGTTCGACGCCACGTACGTCAGCGGCGGCTCCAGCTCCGGCTCGGCCTATGTGGTGGCGACCGGGCAGGTCGACTTCGCCCTGGGCACCGACACGGCAGGCTCGGGCCGCGTGCCGGCCGGGCTCAACAACATCGTCGGCCTCAAGCCCAGCCGGGGCCTGATCAGCGCGCGCGGCGTGGTGCCCGCGGCGCAGAGCGTCGACTGCGTGTCGATCTTCGCGCGAACCGTGGCCATGGCGACGCGCGTGCTGGCGGCGGCGCAGGGCTTCGATCCCGCCGATCCGTACGCGCGCATGCTGCCGATCGACGTGCGCCCGCTGCCGTCCACCTTCCGCTTCGGCGTGCCGGACGTGCTCGACTTCCGCGGCGACACACTCGCGGCCGAAGCCTTCGATCAGGCCATCGCGCGTCTGCGCACCCTGGGTGGCACGCCCGTCACCGTGGCCTACGCGCCGCTGGCCGAAGCGGCCGCCATGCTCTACGACAGTGCGCTGGTCGCCGAGCGCCTGGCCGCCGTGCGCGGCTTCTTCGACGCACACGAAGCCGAGGTGATCGAGCCGGTGCGCTCCATCCTGGCGCAGGGGCGAGATCATTCCGCTGCCGACCTGTACGCCGCCCAGACGCGACTGCGCGCGCTCGGCCAGCAGGCGCAGGCCATGTGGGACGGCATCGACCTGTTGCTGGTGCCCACCGCGCCCACGCACTACACGCTGGCGCAGATGCGCGCCGACCCAATCGGCTTCAACCGCAACCTCGGCCTCTACACCAACTTCGTCAACTTGCTCGACTACGCCGCGCTGTCGGTGCCCAGCGCGCTGCGTCCCGATGGCCTGCCGTTCGGCGTGACCTTCATCGGTCCCTGCGGCAGCGACTGGCGGCTGGCGGGCCTGGGCCAGCGCTATCACCATGCGAGCGGCCTGTCCGAAGGCGCGCTGGGCACGCCGCTGCCCGCGCCCGAGCCGATCCAGCCACCCGCCGAAGCCCTGGGGCCGACCACGCGCATCGCCGTGGTCGGCGCGCACCTGTCGGGCCTGCCGCTCAACGGCCAGCTCACCGAGCGTGGCGCCCGCCTGGCGGCCGTCACCCGCACGGCGCCGCACTACCGCCTGCACGCCCTGCCCGGCACCGTGCCGCCCAAGCCCGGCCTGGTGCGTGTGCCGGACGGTCAGGGGGAATGCATCGCCGTCGAAGTGTGGGACATGCCGCTGGCGCACTACGGATCGTTCGTCGCGCTGGTGCCGGCGCCGCTGGGCATCGGCACGCTGGAACTGGCCGACGGCACGCGCGTGCAGGGCTTCCTGTGCGAAGCCGTGGCGCTGGCCAATGCGCCCGACATCTCGCACTTCGGCGGCTGGCGCGCCTATCTCGCTGCGCAGCCGCAGTGACCGACCGTTTCCCCGTCCTCATCCAACCCGCAGGAGAAGTTCCATGACCCCGACGATTCCCGCTTCGAAGTCCGCGTCCCGCCGCCGCCTGCTGCAAGGCGGGTTGGCCGCCTCCGCCCTCGGCGTGCTGGGCGCGCCCGCCGTGCGCGCACAGGCCGGGCCGAAGATCCGCATCGGCTTCTGGCCCGTGGCGGCCGGCCTGCCGTTCTTCGCCGCCGTCGAGCGCGGCTTCTTCAAGGACGCCGGCCTCGACGTCGAGCCGCTCAAGTTCGCGGGCGCGCAGCAGGTGATGGAAGCCATGCTCTCGGGCCGGGGCGACGGCAGTTCCAACGGCACGGGCTCGGCCAATCTCGCCATCGGCGAGATCGCCCAGCCGGGGCTGTTCAAGATCTTCTGCACCAACCCGAGCAACGCGAAGTTCGTGCTCGAGGAGTTCCTCGTGCCCAAGGACAGCCCGGTGAAGACAGTGGCCGAACTCAAGGGCAAGCGCGTCGCCTCCGGCCCCGGCATCCAGAACGTCACGCTGGCCAAGACCATGCTCGAACGCGCGGGCGCCGGCGCGATGAACGTGACCGAACTGCCGATCGGCCAGCACGTGGCCGCGCTGGCTGCCGGCCAGATCGACGCGGTCTACACGCTGGAGCCCACGGGCACCGTCGGCCGCCTCAACGGCACCACGCGCGTGCTCGAAGCCGGCGTGGTGGCCCACTACATCCTGGGCGATCCGATGGCGCCATGGCACGGCGGTGCGGCCAGCCTGACGACCGAATTCATCAGGAAGAACCCCGAAGTCGCGAAGAAGTACATCGCCGCCTATGCGAAGGGCGTCGAATTCGTGCGCACCCAGCCGGCCGAGGCGCGCCAGTACATGAAGGGCTACACCGCCATCGAGGGCGCGCTGACCAACGAGGTGCCGCTGGCGTCGTACATGCTCTACAACGAGTTCAAGGCCAGCGACGCGGCGTACTTCCAGAAGTTCTACGACCTGTTCACCGAGAAAGGCATCTTCGAGAAGAAGGTCGCGGTGGACGGCCTGCTCTACAAGGGCTGAGCGCCATGGCCGACGCCACCCCTGTCGCCGCGGTCGCGGGCACGCCGTGGGCACCGCCTGCGGTCACCAGCAGCGCGCCGCCGAAGACGCCCCTCACGCAGCGCCTGCTGCCCGCCATTGGCCCGGTGGCGCTGTTCATCCTCTGGGACCTGGTCGTGCGGCTGGGCTTCATCAAGCCCATCCTGCTGCCGCCGCCGGCCGATACCGTGAGCACGCTCATCACCGGCCTGGCCGGCGGGCCGCTGCTGTCGGACTTCCTGGTGACGGTGTGGCGCACGGTACAGGCCTTCCTGATCGCCGCCGTGGTGGGCATGCCGCTGGGCGTGCTGCTGGGCAGCAACGAGAAGGCCTACCGCAGCGTCGAATTCCTCATCGACTTCTTCCGCTCCACGCCCTCGTCGGCGCTGATCCCTTTGTTCCTCATGATCTTCGGCACCTCCGACGTGAACAAGGTGGCCATCGCCGCCTTCGGCGCCTGGCTCATCGTCGTGTTCAACAGCGCCTACGGCGTCATCAACGCCCGCAAGCAGCGCGTGATGGCGGCCAAGGTGATGGGAGCGACGCGCTGGCAGACCTTCCGCGACGTGCTGGTGTGGGAAAGCCTGCAGCCGAGCTTCGTCGGGTTGCGATCGGCCGTGTCGATGGCGCTGGTGATCGTGATCGTGGCCGAGATGTTCATCGGCGCCGACTCGGGCCTGGGCAACCGCATCATCAATTCGCAGCAGGTGCTCAACGTCAAGAGCATGTATGCGTCCATCCTGGCCGCGGGCGCGCTGGGATACGCATTGAACGTGCTGTTCCTGCTGCTCGAACGCAAGATCGTCCACTGGTCCGGGAGGTAGCCCCATGTCCACCGTCCTCAACGCGCCCGTGTTCGCCGACGTGCCCGTGCCGAAGTTCGCGCCCGGCCCGGCCGGCACGCACATCACCATCCGCGGGCTGACCAAGTACTTCGCGGGCTGGCCGCTCTACGAGCACTTCGACCTCGACATCCCCAAGGGCAAGATCGTCTCGGTGTTCGGTCCCAACGGCTGCGGCAAGAGCACGCTGATCAACATGATCGCGGGGCTGATTCCGATCGACTCGGGCGAGATCCTGTTCGACGGCAAGAGCCTGAAAGACACCAAGATCGGCTACGTGTTCCAGAACTACCGCGAGGCCATGTTCCCGTGGATGCGCACCATCGACAACATCGCCTACCCGCTCAAGCTCGAAGGCAGGTCGAAGGCCGAGGTCGATCGCCGCATGGAGGAGCTGGTGGCCAGCTTCGACGTGAAGTTCGACCTGCGCCGCTATCCGTACGAGCTCTCGGGCGGGCAGCAGCAGACGGCGTCGATCATGCGGGCGCTCGCACCCAACCCCGAGGTGCTGTTCCTCGACGAGCCGTTCTCCGCGCTCGACTTCGAGATGACGCTCTTCATCCGCGAGAAGCTGCAGGAGGTGTTCATGAAGACCGGCACCACCATGCTGCTGGTCTCGCACGATCTGGAGGAGGCGGTGTACCTGGCCGACCAGGTGCTGCTGCTGACCAAGCGGCCCACCCGGGTGGCCGAGATCCTGCACTACGGCGACGCGCGGCCGCGCACCGTGGAAACGCTCAGCCAGGACAGCTTCATCCAGACCAAGAAGCTGAGCCTGGAGATCTTCCAGCGCGAGGTGCGGCGATGACCGCCGCGCAGCGTCTCAGTCGCCGGGCGCCAGGAACGCGGCGACCATCTGACGCGTGAGCTTGCGATGGGCCTTCTGCCACGACGGCTGGTGCATGTCCTTGTCGAAGATCCGCGACAGGGTGTGCACGTGGCCGCGCCCGTAGTACGCCAGGCTCACCATCGCCACGTAGAGGTGCAGCGGATCGACGCCGCGCCGCACCTGGCCGCTGGCCACGCCGCGCTTGAGCTGCGCGCGGATCAGGCTAAGCACGGGCGAGGACATCTCGGGGATGCGCGCCGAACGCGCCAGGTGGCGGGCCTCGTTGAGGTTCTCGAACGCCAGCAGCTTGCGCAGCCGCGGATGGCTCGCGAAATGGTCGTCCACGAAGTCGAAGATGCGCATCAGCGCTTCCAGCGGCGCCAGGGCATCGGCATCGAGCTGGAGCTCGTCGTGGCGCAGATCCGAGAACACGGCTTCGAGCACGGCGACGTAGAGGTCGTCCTTGCTGCCGAAGTAGTGATACAGCATGCGGATGTTGGTGCCGGCGTGGCGCGCGATGCGCTCGGTGCGCGCGCCGCTGTGGCCATGGGAGGCGAATTCCTCGATGGCGGCTTCGAGCAGGCGTGCGCGCGTGCGGGACGGGTCGCGCCGCGCGAGCTGGCCTTCGGCGTCGGAGGAGGTCGGTTCGGATGAAGTCATGGGCTGCTTCATTGTGGGTCCTGTCCGGACGGGCACAGCGCCACGGCCAGCTCGAGCAGGCGGTGGTCGCTGCCGGGCGCGCCGATGAAGGACACGCCCACCGGCAGGCCGTCGGCCATGGCCAGCGGCAGCACGACCTGCGGCAGGCCCGCGTGGCCGGCCAGCGCGCCGAGCGCGAGCGCGCGCTGATAGAAGGCACCGCGTTCGCCCGCATCGGCGTCGCGGTGCAGCGCCGTGCACGGTGCTGCGGGTACCAGCCAGGCCTCGTCGGGGCCGAGCCGCTCGATCAGCTCGCGCGCCGCGGTCTCGCGCCAGCGCTGCCACGCGGGGCCGCGCGCCGGGTCGAGCGCGAGCGCCTGGGCGAAGCGCGGTGCGATGGCCGGGCCGAACACCGGGCGGTGCGCGCGGATCCAGGGGCCCAGGCTCTGCTGGATCTCGAGGCCCTGCAGCAGGCTGTACGCCTCGCCCCACTGGCGCCAGTCGCCATCGCCGTACGCACGGCGACCGACGCCGATGCCCGCGTGCGCGCACCAGTCGCGCAAGGCCTGCTGCACCGGCATGTCGGCCAGCGCCAGTGCGTCTTCGGCCACGCAAAGCCGCAAGGGGTGCGAGGGTTGCGGCAGCGCGTCGGCCGGGCCCAGCAGGGCGTGGCCGGCGTCGCGCAGCAGCCGTGCATCGCGCGCGAACCAGCCCACGGTGTCGAAGCCGGGGGCGAAGGGCAGCACACCGGCCAGCGGAATGCGCCCGTGCGTGGGCCGCATCGCCAGCACGCCGCAGAACGAGGCCGGCACGCGCACCGAGCCGCCGGTATCGGTGCCCAGGGCCAGGTCAGCCTCGCCCCAGGCGATGGCCACCGCCGAACCGCTGGACGAGCCGCCGGGCAGGCGCGTCGCGTCGAGCGGATGGCGCGGCGTGCCGTGAAAGGCGTTTTCGCCGTCCAGGCTGAAGGCGAGTTCGTCGGTCACGGTCTTGCCCACGATCCGTGCGCCGGCCGCCCGCAGCGCGGCCACGCAGGCGGCATCCGCGGCGGCGGCCGCGGCATGGCCTGCGGCCCAGCCCGGGTTGCCGCCACCGGTGGGCAGGCCGCGCACGTCGATCAGATCCTTCACGGCCAGGCGCATGCCGCGCAGCGGGCCGTGCGGCGCCACGGCGTCGTCGCCTGCGGACGGTGCGGTCCCCGCCACGAAGGCCCCGGAGGCTGCGCGTGAACCGGCCGACGCGCACGACGCCGCTGCGGTGCGGGCGGGCCGGGTCATGGTGCCGGCAGGGCCTGCAGCACCGCGCCGGAATCGGTCACGAAGCCATAGCACTTCTTCACGTTCCAGATCGTGGCCTCGGTGCAGAAGGCCGGAGAACTGGTGGCGCAGCAATCTTCCAGCAGCAGGCAGCCGTAGCCCAGGAAGTTGGCGTCGGTCAGCGTGTGCAGCACGCACTGGTCGGTGTTGCAGCCGGCGAACAGGATGCTGCGGATGCCCAGGTTGCGCAGGATGCTGTCCAGCGGCGTGTCCCAGAAGCCGCTGATGCGGTGCTTGTCGACCAGGATGTCGCCAGCCACCGGCGCCAGTTCGTCGACGATGGCGGCCGGCCACGAATCCTTCTGCAGCACGAAGCCGCGCCCGTTGGGCAGCGCGTCGCCCAGTCCCACGCCCTGTCCGCTGTTCTTGTACAGGTGGATCTGGTTGGGCGGCATGTTGGCCAGGTCGGGCCGGTTGCCCCAGTTGACCCAGATCACCGGCACGCCCGCGGCGCGCAGGCCGGGCAGGAGCTTCTGCAGCGGCGCGATGGGTGCGCGATCGGCGGCGTAGTTGCCGCCGATGTGGTCGACCCAGCCGCCTTCGGTGCAGAAATCGTTCTGCAGGTCGACCACCACGATGGCCGTGCGGCGCAGGTCAAGCACCACGTTCTGCGGCTGCGCGGCCACGCGCACGCGCAGCGGTGCGGGCGGCTCGACCGACATGTCGACCTCGGTGTCGCTGGCGACCCAGTAGTACTGATGGCCCAGGCCCAGGGCGCCCTCGGGCCGGGCGTCGGGCAGGTAGGGATGGCGTTTCATGCGAGCTCCTGTTTGCGTGCGTTGAACCGGGTTGACGCTGACTCATGCTGGTGCGCATGCACCGGATTCGCGCCGCGAGGGGCGAAAAATCCGTCGTGGACGCTGGCACCGATATTGCGAGGCAGGGTCGTAAGTAATCAGTTATTTACTTGTACCCACCCTCTAGCGAAAGGCATGCCATGAAGTTCTCCCTCTCTTCCCGCCGTGTGTTCGCCCTGGCCGCCGCGGCCTCGGCCATGCTGGCGCTGGCCGCTCCGGCGCGCGCGGCCGATCCGCTGTCCGTCGGCATCCTGATTCCCGGCTCCAAGTCGGACAAGGGCTGGATGGAGTCCGGCTACGACGGCCTGACCGCTGCGCAGAAGACGTTCGGTCCGAAGGTCAAGGTGCAGATGATCGAGAACATCAACTACGCCGACATGGAGCAGGCCCTCACGAACCTGGCCAGCAAGAATGCGCTGGTGATCGGCGTGGGCGGGCAGACGCAGGCCGCCGTGCTCAAGGTGGCCAAGCGCTTCCCGAAGACGAAGTTCTCCATCGTCGGCGGCAACAAGGGCGAGGAGCTGCCCAACGTCGCCGGCTACGACGTCAAGCAAGCCGAGATCGCCTTCGTCGCCGGCGCGGCGGCGGCCATGCTGTCGAAGAACGGCGCGGTGAGCTACGTGGGCGGCATGGAGATTCCCTCCATCGTCAACGCCGGCAAGGAATTCGGCAACGGCGCGAAGTACATCAACCCGAAGATCAAGTACTTCGAGAACTACACCGGCGACTTCGACAACGTCGCCAAGTCCAAGGAAGCGACGCTCGCCGCCATCGCGCAGGGCGCCGACGTGCACTACCACATCCTCAACCTGGGCCTGCGCGGCATGGAGCAGGCGGCCAAGGAAAAGGGCACGAAGATCATCGGCAGCTACACCGACCGCTGCGGCAGCGATCCGCTCTACCCGGCCTACAGCATCACCGGCGTCGGCTACCAGGTGCAGTACGCCATCAAGGAAGCCGTGGCGGGCACCTGGAAGGCCGGCTACAAACCCTTCGGCCTGGCGATGGGCCCGCAGGCATCGGACATGGTCATCTGCGGCGGCACGGCCGAGCAGAAGAGCCGTCTCGACCAGATCAAGAAGGACATCCAGTCCGGCAAGATCAAGGTGCTGGAAGGCTGAACGTTCATGAGCGGCGCCACGCTGTCCGAATCCGTCGCCGACGACGCGCGTGCCGCGGGGCCGGTCGCGCCGCCGCTGCTGCGGCTGGACGGGCTGGCCAAGCGCTTCGGCCAGCTGCAGGCGCTGTCGGATGTCTCGCTCGAGCTGCATCCGGGCGAAGTGCATTGCCTGCTGGGTGAGAACGGCGCCGGCAAGTCCACGCTGTGCAACCTGGTGTTCGGCGTGCATGCGCCCGACGCGGGCCACATGTGGCTGGGCGGCGCGCCGTACCGGCCGCACTCGCCCGCCGACGCGCTGGCGCAGGGCATCGCCATGGTCCACCAGCACTTCAGCCTGGTGCCCGACATGACGGTGGTGGACAACATGCTGCTGGGCCAGACGCGGGGCGTGCTCGACCGCCGGGCCTGGGCCGCGAAGCTCGACGCCCTGCGCGAGCGCTACGGGCTGGCGCTGGATCCACGGGCGCGCATCCAGGACTTGTCGGTGGGCGAGCGCCAGCGCGTGGAGATCGTCAAGTGCCTGGTGCGCGAGCCGCGCCTTCTGGTGCTCGACGAACCCACCGCCGTGCTGCTGCCCGAGGAGATCGAGGCGCTGCTGGCCGTGTGCCAGCGCGTGGCCGCGCAGGGTTGCGGCGTGGTGCTGGTCACCCACAAGCTGGCCGAGATCCGGCTGGTGGCCCGCCGCGCCACGGTGCTGCGCGGTGGCCGCGTGGTCGCGCGCTCCGAAGCGCCCGCGCAGGAGATCGACGCCCTGGTGCGCGCCATGATCCAGCGCGACCTGCAGCCGGGCCCGGCACCCGCGCCTGCCGCAAGGCCGGCGCCCGCCGCCGCTGCAGTGTCAGGCCCGACCGGCCCGGCTGGCGTGCCGGCGGCATCGCCGCGCGAGATGGCGCTGCAGGCCGACGGACTGACCGTGCGCGACGCCGACGGCGTGCTGCGGCTCGACCGCTTCACGCTGATGGTGGCGCCGGGCGAGATCGTGGCCGTGGCCGGTGTCGAAGGCAATGGCCAGAGCGAACTGGGGGCCGTGCTCAGCGGCATGCTGCGGCCCACCGAAGGGCGCTTCCACATCTGCGGGCAGGAGATGACGGGCCGGCCGCCGCGCGCGCTCACGGCCGCCGGCTGCGGCGTGGTGCCCGAAGACCGTCATGCGCTCGCCTGCGTCACCGGCATGAGTGTGGCCGAGAACATGATGCTCGACCGCCTGGCCGACTTCCGCCGCTTCGGACTGCTGGACCGCAGCGCGCTCGACGCCGCCGCGCAGGCGCTGATGCAGCGCTTCGACGTGCGGGCGGCGAGCGCCGGGGTGGCGTTCGGCGGCCTCTCGGGCGGCAACCAGCAGAAGGCCGTGCTCGCGCGCGAACTCACGCGCGAGCCGCTGCGTTTCCTGCTGGCTGCCCAGCCCACGCGCGGGCTCGACGTGGGCGCGGTGGAGGCGGTCTACGGCCACATCCGCGCGGTGGCCGCGCGGGGCGTCGGCGTGTTGCTGATCTCGTCCGAGCTCGAAGAGCTATTGGCCGTGGCCGACCGCATCGTCGTGCTCTACCGGGGTCGCCTGATGGGCAGCTGCGCGGCCGGGCCGCACGAGCGCGCCCGCATCGGCGCCTGGATGGCGGGGCACGACGCGCCTGCGACACAACCCGAGGAGGTCCTTCCATGAGTGCAGGCCTGTCGGTCTGGCGCGGGCTGCGGCCCGGCCCGGCACTGGGCATTTCGGTCGCGGCCGTGGCGGCGGCGATGGCGATCGGCGGCGTGCTGGTGGCGCTGATGGGCGTGCCCGTGGGCGAGGCCGTGGCCGCCTTCGCCGACGGCGCCTGGGGCTCGCCGTATGCGCTGTCGGCGTCGATCAACCGCGCCCTCGTGCTGATGCTGGTCGGCCTGGGATTCGTGTTCGCCGAACGCGCCAACCTCACCAACGTGGGCGGCGAGGGCCAGATCGCGGTGGGCGGCATCGCCGCCACCGCGCTGGCGCTCTGGGCGCCGGTGGCCGGCCTGCCGCTGGGCCTGGCCTTCATGGTGCCGCTGCTGGGCGCCTGCCTGGCGGGCGCGCTGTGGGGCGGCCTGGCCGGCGTGCTCAAGGCGCGCGCCGGCACCAACGAGGTCATCGCCACGCTGCTGCTGTCCTTCATCGCGGTCTGGATGGTCTACGGCAGCGTGCAGAGCGAGCAGTTGCTGCGCCGGCCCATGACCACCTCGGCCACGCTGCCCGAGTCGCTGGAGATTCCGGCCGCGACGCAACTGCCGCTGTTGCTGGGCGATGCCTCGATGCCGCTGCACGCCGGGCTGCCGATCGGCCTTGCGCTGGCGGTGCTGGTGGCGGTGGTGCTGGGCTACACGGTGCTGGGCGTGCGCCTGCGTGCCATCGGCCTGAACCCGCTGGCCGCGCGCCGCGCCGGCATGCCGGTGGAGCGCCTGGCGGTCGGTGCGCTGTGCGCGGCCGGCGCTCTGGGCGGGCTGGCCGGCGCCTGCATGCTGCAGGGCGAGCAGTACACGCTGAAGGCCGGCTTCTCCTCGGGCTACGGCTTCGACGGCCTGGTGGTCGGCCTGCTGGCGCGCGGCTCGGTGCCGGGCGTGGTCGCCGGTGCGCTGCTGTTCGGCTTCCTGCGCTCGGGCGGCATCAACATGGAAATGGCGACCCAGGTGCCGACCGCACTGGTGGTCGTGATCCAGGGCCTGATCATCGTGATCCTGGCCGGCGCTGCGCTCGCCATCCAGCGCCTGGAGGCCCGCCGATGATCGAACCCGAACTGGCCGCCGTCTTCGTCGGCTCCAGCATCCGCCTGGCCGCGCCGCTGCTGCTGGCCGCCACCGGCGAGCTGGTGAGCGAGCGCGCCGGCGTGCTCAACATGAGCGTGGAGGGCATGATGCTCACCGGCGCCTTCGCGGGCGCCGTGGGCTCGTGGGCCACGGGCTCGCCGCTGGTCGGGCTGGCACTGGGCGTGCTGTGCGTGTTGCCGGTGGCCTGGCTGCAGGCCTTCCTCAGCATCACGCTGCGCGCCAACCAGATCGTCACTGGCATCGGCATCAACATCCTCGTGCTGGGCGCGACCACGCTGGGCTACCGCGCGCTGTTCGGCAGCCGCTCTCGCGCCGAAATCCCCGGCCTGGAGAAGTGGGCGCCGCCGGGACTGGCCGACATCCCGTGGCTGGGCGAGCACGTGTTCCACCAGACCTGGCTGCTCTACCTGGCGATCGTGCTGGTGCTGGGCGTGGCATGGACGATGCGGTCCACGTCGCTGGGCCTGGCCGTGCACGCGGCCGGCATGGCGCCGCAGGCCGCCGCCAACTCGGGCCTGAAGGTCACGCGCATCCGCTACGGCAGCGTGCTGTTCACCGGCTTCATGTCGGCGCTGGCGGGTTGCTTCCTGTCCATCGGCGACATCCACACCTTCACCGAAGGCATGACCAGTGGCGCCGGCTACCTGGCGATCGCCGCCGTGATCTTCGGCAACTGGCGACTGGGCCGCACGCTGCTGGCGTGCGGGCTGTTCGGCGCGGCCACGGCGCTGCAGTTCCAGCTGCCCGCCATGGGCGTGCAGGTGCCCAGCGCGCTGCTGATCATGCTGCCCTACGTGCTGGCGCTGCTGGCCGTGGGCGGTCTGGTGGGCCGCCAGGTCGCGCCCGCCGCGCTCACCCAACCCTACAAGGGCCACTGAACCATGCAGACCCCAGAAGTGCTCGCCTACGTGCAGGCCGCGGCCCGCGTCCTCGATCTTCCGCTGGACGCCGCGCAGGCCGCGCGCGTGGCCGACCACCTGCAGCGCAGCGCCGCCATGGCCGCGCTGCTCGATGCCTTCGCGCTCGCACCCGAAGACGAGCCCGCGGCGCTGTACTGCCCCGCGTCCTTCGATGCCGGCACGCCCTGACGAAAAGCCGTCCATGCCCCTTCCACCGACTCTCACCCAGACCGCGCAGGCCGTCGCCAGCGGCCAGCGCAGCGCCCGCGAGGTGCTCGACGCCTGCATCGCCCGCATCGAAGCCACCGAGCCGCGCGTGAACGCCTTCACCGGCACGCGTTTCGAGGCCGCGCGCGCGCAGGCCGCGCACGTGGATGCGCAGCGCGCGCGCGGCGAGCCGCTGGGCCCGCTGGCCGGCGTGCCCTTCGCGGTGAAGAACCTGTTCGACATCGCGGGCGAAGTGACGCTCGCCGGCTCCCGGGTGAATCGTGCCGATCCCCCCGCCGCGACCGATGCCGTGCTGGTGCAGCGCCTGCAGGCCGCCGGCGCGGTGCTGGTGGGCTCGCTCAACATGGACGAATACGCCTACGGCTTCACCACCGAGAACAGCCACTACGGCCCCACGCACAACCCGCATCGCCCGGGCCACGTGGCCGGCGGTTCGTCGGGTGGATCGGGCGCGGCCGTGGCGGCCGGCCAGGTGCCGCTCACGCTGGGCTCCGACACCAACGGCTCCATCCGCGTGCCCTCCTCGTTCTGCGGCGTGTGGGGACTCAAGCCCACCTTCGGCCGCCTCTCGCGCCGCGGCAGCTATCCCTTCGTGCACAGCATCGACCACCTGGGCCCGTTCGCCGACGACCTCGACGGCCTGGCGCTGGCCTACGACGCGCTGCAAGGGCCCGATCCGCTCGACCCGGGCTGCTTCGCCACGCGGGTGCAGCCGGTGGCGCAGGCGATCGGCCGGGGCGTGGACGGGCTGCGCATCGGCGTGCTGGGCGGCTACTTCGATGACCATGCCGGCCCCGGCGCGCGCGACGCGGTGGCGCGTGCGGCGGCCGCGCTGGGCGCCGTCGCCGCCGTCGAGTGGCCCGATGCGGCCCAGGCGCGCGCAGCGGCCTTCATCACCAGTGCCAGCGAAGGCGGCGCA
This sequence comes from Burkholderiales bacterium, assembly GCA_017307855.1. Lineage (GTDB taxonomy): Bacteria > Pseudomonadota > Gammaproteobacteria > Burkholderiales > Burkholderiaceae_C > JAGOCV01. The sequence goes on from JAFKGD010000013.1 coordinate 64,639, forward strand.
TTGCACCTGCAACGGCTGCGCCGGCAGTCGGCGGACTTCGAACCGCTCTCGGTCGACCGCTTCATCGCGGGCGCGCTGCAGCCGGCCGCCTGGTACGTGCGCGCGCAGCGCTTCCGGCGCGTCTACCGCGACAAGGTCAACGCCCTGTTCCGCGACTGGGACGTGCTGATCGCTGCCGCCACGCCGGTGGCAGCGCCCCCCATCGGCAGCGAGTGGATCGAGGTCAACGGCCAGCGGTTTCCCACGCGGCCGTCCATCGGACTGCTCACCCAGCCGGTCTCGTTCGCCGGCTGCCCGGTGGTGGCCGCGCCCGTCTGGCCCGCGCATGCCGACGGCCTGCCCATCGGCGTGCAGCTGATCGCCGCGCCCTGGCGCGAGGATCTCGCGCTGCGCGCCGGCCGCGCACTGGCGCAGGCGGGCGTGGCGCACCTGCGGGAGACCGCGCTGTGATGGACATCAACCTGCCCGAGATCCGCGCCGAGGTCACGGCCGCGTTCGAGCGCTACGAGACCGCCCTGGTCACCAACGATGTCGCGGTGCTCGACGAGCTGTTCTGGAACAGCCCGCTCACCCTGCGCTACGGCGCCACCGAGAACCTCTACGGCTACGAGGCGATCCAGGCCTTCCGCGCCGGCCGCCCCGCCGCCGGCCTGGCGCGCACGCTGGGCCGCACGGTGATCACCACCTATGGCCGCGACTTCGCCACCGCCAACACCGAATTCTTCCGCGCGGACAGCGCCCGCACGGGGCGCCAGAGCCAGACCTGGCTGCGCACGCCCGAGGGCTGGCGCGTGGTGGCGGCGCACGTGAGCCTGCTGGCCGGGTGATCGCCATGCACATCGATGCCCGCCCCTTCGCGTACGAGTTCGATCTCGCCACCACCGCCCTCGTGCTCATCGACATGCAGCGCGATTTCATCGAACCCGGCGGCTTCGGCGAATCGCTGGGCAACGACGTCTCGCTGCTCGAGGCCATCGTGCCGGCCACGCAGCGCGTGCTGCAGGCCTGGCGCGGCGCCGGCGGCCTGGTGGTGCACACGCGCGAGGCGCACCGGCCCGACCTCTCGGATTGCCCGCCAGCCAAGCGCAACCGCGGCGCGCCCACGCTGCGCATCGGCGATGCCGGACCGATGGGCCGCATCCTGGTGGCCGGCGAGCCGGGCAACCAGATCATCGAGGCGCTGGCACCTGTGGCCGGCGAGATCGTGATCGACAAGCCCGGCAAGGGCGCGTTCTACGCCACCGGCCTGCACGAGCTGTTGCAGCAGCGCCGCATCACCCACCTGCTGTTCGGCGGCGTGACCACCGAGGTCTGCGTGCAGACCAGCCTGCGCGAGGCCAACGACCGCGGCTACGACGGCCTGCTGCTGGAAGATTGCACCGAAAGCTACTTCCCGGCGTTCAAGGCGGCCACGCTGGAGATGGTGCGCGCCCAGGGCGGCATCGTGGGCTGGACGGCGCCCTCGTCGGCACTGCTGTCGGCCCTGCGCGGGCAGGAGGGCTAACATCCACACCGTGCCAGCCGTCGCCCCCACCTCCTCCGAATCGCCCGACGCCTCCGGGTTCCGCACGCGCGCCGACGAGGTGTACGCACAGCTCAAGCGCGACGTGGCCGAATTCAAGCTCGTGCCCGGCGACCGCTTCACCGAGAACGAGATCAGCGAGCGGTTGGGCGTGTCGCGCACGCCGGTGCGGCAGGCGCTGTTCCGGCTGCAGCAGGAGGGCTTCGTCGAAGTGCTGTTCAGGAGCGGCTGGCGGGTGCTGCCGTTCGACTTCGACCAGTTCGAGCAGCTCTACGACCTGCGCATGGTGCTGGAAACCACGGCCGTGCACCGCCTGTGCGAGACCGACCGCCGCATCGACCGCGGCCTGCTGGACGAACTGGCCGCGATCTGGCTGGTGCCCGCGGCCCAGCGCAGCGCCGACACGGTGCAGGTGGCGCAGTGGGACGAAGCCTTCCACTGCGCGCTGGTGGCGGCCGCCGGCAACGCCGAGATGACACGCGTGCACCGCGACGTGACGGACCGCATCCGCATCATCCGGCGGCTGGACTTCACGCAGCAGCCCCGCATCGACGCCACGTACGACGAACACGCGAAGATCCTGCGGGCCGTCCGCGCCAACCGCGGCGACCAGGCCGCCATGCTGCTGCGCGCCCACATCGAAACCAGCCAGGCCGAGGTGCGCAAGATCACCCTGCACCAGGTGCACCTGGCGCGCCAGGCCGGCCGCTGAGATCCCTCCGGGGGCGAACGGGTCAGTCAGCCCAGGTGCTTGCCCAGGATGCCGGCGATCTCGAACATCGTGACCTGCGGCTTGCCGAACACCGGCAGCAACTTGTCGTCGGCGTTGATGTTGCGCTTGTTGGCCGCGTCCTGCAGGTTGTGGGCGCGGATGTACTCCCAGAGCTTCTTCACGGCTTCGGTCCGCGCCACCGGCTCGGTGCCGATCACGGCGGCCAGCTGCGCGCTGGGTGCCAGGCCGGCGCCAGGCTTGCGCGCCTTTTTCTCGGCCGGGGCTTTCTTCGCTGCCGGTGCCTTCTTCGCCGCCGTCCTGGCGGCGGTCTTGCCCGCAACCTTCTTCGCCGGTGCGCCCGCCGCCGTCTTGCGCGGCGGGAACTTGGAGGCGCGCGGCTCGAACTCGAAGCCCACCTTGCCCGCTTCCTTGTCGTAGGCGAGGAAGGCCTTGAACGCGCGGCGCGTCTTGTTGGAGATGAACTTGTCGAGCAGGTCGGTCTTGCCGGTGGCCAGCAGCTTGGCGATCTGTTCGTGGTCCACCGGCTGCTGCAGGATCACCTTGCCGGTCTTGAAGTCGCAGCTGGGCGTGGCCTGCGCGGCCGTGGGCACGGCCTTTTCGCAGACGTAGTTGCTGCCGTGCTCGAACACGCGTGCGCCGCATTTGGGGCACACGCCCAGCGGGGTCTGCGCCGAGAAGTCGACCAGCTCGCCCGTCTCGGCCGCGTCGTCGTCGTCGCCGAAATCGAACTCGAGCTTCCAGTTCCTGTCTTCGTCGCTGTACTTCAGCGACATCTCGGCGGTGAACGGCCAGCCGGCCTTGGAGCGGAAGCCCTCCAGCGGGCCGATGTGCTTGTCGGCCAGGAAGGCCTCGGCCTCGGCCGGCTCGAAAGTGCGGCCGGCGGGTGACTTGGTGAACGAGAAGCCGCAGGCGTCCGACCCATCGGCCGCGTGGCCCACGCAGGCGTAGCGGCGGTAGTTTTCCTTGACCACGCCACCGCAGTTGGGGCACGGCGTGGACAGCGTCGCGTAGTCGCCCGGCACGGTGTCGCGGTCGTACTCCTTGGCCTTGCGCACGATGTGGCGCGTCATCTCGGCGATCTCTTCCATGAAGGCTTCGCGCGAGAGCTGGCCCTTCTCCATCTGCGAGAGCTTGTATTCCCACTCGCCCGTCAGCTCGGGGTGCGAGAGTTCTTCCACGTCCAGCCCGCGCAGCAGCGTCATGAGCTGGAACGCCTTGGCCGTGGGGATGAGTTCGCGGCCTTCGCGCAGGATGTACTTTTCGGTGATCAGGCCTTCGATGATGGCCGCGCGCGTGGCCGGCGTGCCCAGTCCCTTCTCCTGCATGGCCTCGCGCAGCTCGTCGTCGTCCACCAGCTTGCCCGCGCCTTCCATGGCGCCCAGCAGCGTGGCTTCGGAATAGCGCGCCGGCGGGCGGGTCTTGAGCGCCTTGAGGTCGGCCGATTCGGTCTGCACGCGCTCGCCCGCCTTCACCGGCACCAGGTTCTTGCCGTCCTTCTCGTCCTCGTCGGACACGGCTTCCTTGCCGTAGATCGCCATCCAGCCCGGCTTGACCAGCACCTTGCCGTCGCTGCGGAAGGGATATTTCTTTCCCTGGTGCTCGACAGTGGAGATGCGCGTGGTCACCTGGAACTCGGCGCTCGGGAAGAACACCGAGAGGAAGCGGCGCACCACGAAGTCATACAGCTTCTGCTCGGCGTCCGACAGGCCGCTGGGCGCCTGCAAGGTCGGGATGATGGCGAAGTGATCCGACACCTTGGCGTTGTCGAAGATGCGCTTGGCTGGCTTGACGTAGTTGCCCTCCACCGCCTGCTTCGCGAACGGCGCCAGGTGCTTCATGTCACTCTTGGCCAGCATGGCCATGGTGTCCTTGACCACGGGCAGGTAGTCCTCGGGCAGCGCACGCGAGTCGGTCCGTGGGTAGGTCAGGGCCTTGTGGCGCTCGTACAGGCTCTGCGCCAGCGCCAGCGTGGTCTTGGCCGAGAAGCCGAAGCGGCTGTTGGCTTCGCGCTGCAGGCTGGTCAGATCGAACAGGCCCGGCGACGCCTGCGTGGTGGGCCTGCTTTCCTCGGTGACGGTGGCCGGCTGGCCGCGCGCGGCCTCGGCGATCGCCAGCGCCTCGCGCTCGCTCCACACGCGGTCGGCGCGCAGCTCGGGGTCGGCCACGCCATCGGGGCCGGGCGCGGGCTTTTTCCATCCGGGGTCGAACCACTTGCCGGGATAGCTGCCGGCCTCGGCCGCGAACGTGCCGTGGATTTCCCAGTAGTCGCGGCTGACGAACTTGCGGATCTTTTCCTCGCGCTCCACCACCACCGACAGCGTGGGCGTCTGCACCCGGCCCACGGTGGTGAGGAAGAAGCCGCCGTCGCGCGAGTTGAACGCCGTCATGGCGCGCGTGCCGTTGATGCCCACCAGCCAGTCGGCCTCGGAGCGGCTGCGCGCCGCGTCGGCCAGGCCGCGCATCTGCTGCTCAGTGCGCAGGTTGTCGAAGCCGTCGCGGATGGCCTGCGGCGTCATCGATTGCAGCCACAGGCGCTGCACGGGCTTGCCCAGCGGTTTGGTCTTCTCGCCGCTGCCGGTCGCCGCGTACTGCTCGATCAGGCGGAAGATCAGCTCGCCCTCGCGGCCCGCGTCGCAGGCGTTGACCAGGGCCGTCACATCCTTGCGGCGCGCGAGCTTGACCACCGCGTTGAGACGCGTCTTGGTCTTGTCGACGGGCTTGAGATCGAAGTAGGGCGGGATCACCGGCAGGTTGGCGAAGCTCCATTTGCCGCGCTTGACGTCGAACGCCTCGGGCGCCTGGATTTCCACCAGGTGGCCGACCGCGCTGGTCACGATGTAGTGCTCGCCCTCGAAGTACTCGTCGTGCTTTTCGAACTTGCCCGCCACGGGCGTGAGGGCGCGCACGATGTCTTGTGCCACCGAGGGCTTCTCGGCGATCACCAGGGTCTTGTTCGTGTCTGTCATCGGGGAAACCGTTTGCCTTCCTGAATATCGGGGTCACGTGGCGCGGGCTTGTCTCTACAATCGCCGCTTCTCGCGCGCAGGCGCGCACGCGCACACGTGTGTGCATATTCAAGGTATCAGATTTCGGCCATGCCCAAAAAAGCCCCCGCCTCCTTCGTGCCCCAGGTGGGCCGCCGCGTGCAGACGCGCCGTTCCGGCGTCCACGGCAAGGGGGTCTTCGCCCTGCAGGACATCCCCGAAGGCGAGGTCATCCTCGAATACAAGGGCGAGCTGATCTCCTGGAAGGAAGCGCTGCGCCGCCATCCGCACGACCCGTCGGACCCCAACCACACGTTCTATTTCCACATCGACGAAGACCACGTCATCGACGGCAAGGTCAATGGCAACTCGGCGCGCTGGATCAACCACTCGTGCGACCCGAACTGCGAAGCCGACGAGCAGGGCACGCAGGTCTTCATCAAGGCGCTGCGCAACATCCGCGCCGGCGAAGAACTCAACTACGACTACGGCCTCGTCATCGACGAGCCGTACACGAAGAAGCTCAAGGCCGAGTTCCCCTGCTGGTGCGGCGCCAAAAGCTGTCGCGGCACCCTGCTGGCGCCCAAGGGCCGGCGCTGAGCGGGCCTTTTCCATGACGCTGCGCTGGAACGCCGAGGCCCTGTGGGAGGCCATCGTGCCGGCGCTGCCGGGCTTCACCGTCGAGGTGCTGCCCGACATCGATTCCACCAATTCCGAACTCATGCGCCGCGCGCGCGCGGGCCAGACCGAGCCGGTGCTGCTCGTGGCCGAGCGCCAGAGCGCCGGCCGTGGCCGTCTGGGCCGGGAATGGCACGGTGGCACGGCCGGGCTGGCGCAGCGCGCGCCCGAGGGCCGGCTGCCCGCGCTCATGTTCTCGCTGGGCCTGCCCGTGGCGGCGCCCGACTGGTCGGGCCTGTCGCTGGCCGTGGGCGTGGCCGTGGCCGAAAGCCTGCCCGCGGGCGTGGGCCTCAAGTGGCCCAACGACCTGTGGCTGGCCGGCGGCGCCGATCGCAAGCTGGCCGGCATCCTGATCGAAACTGTCTCCGGAGGGCCGCACCAGCCTCGTCAGGCCGTGATCGGGGTCGGCATCAACCTGCTGCCGCGCCAGGGCGACGGACTGCGCGCGCCGCCGGCGTCGCTGGACGAACTCTGGCCCGGCGTCGATGCGCCCGCGGCGCTGGCCCGCGTCGCACCCGCGCTGGTGGCGGCGGTGCAACTGTTCGAGCGCGAGGGCTTCGCGCCTTTCGCCGAGCGCTTTGCACGGCTGGACGTGCTGGCCGGGCGGGACGTGGTGCTCAGCGATGGCACGTCCGGCGTGGCGCAGGGCGTGGCGGCCGGCGGCGCGCTGCAGGTGCGCACCGACGCCGGCCTGCGCCGCATTGACAGCGCCGAAGTGAGCGTGCGCCCGGCAGCCACGCCGATTCCCTGAACACCCGACCCCAGGACGCCCCATGCTGCGCATCGCCTTCCTGCTGCTGATCCTCGCCAACGGTGTGTACTTCGCATGGCGCCAGGGCATGCTGCAGGAACTGGGCTTCGTGCCGCCGCAGCAATCCGAACCCGAGCGGATCGCACAGCAGGTCGGGCCGCAATCGCTGCGCATCCTGGCGCCGGCCGAGGCTGCCCGTCTGGAAGCCTCGCTGCGCAACGGCCAGCGCCCGGCCGAGTGCCTGCAGGCCGGCCTGTTCGACGACGCGCGCGCGAGCGCCTTGCGCAATGCGCTCGAATCCGGCTGGCCTGCGGGCAGCTGGACCCTGGCCGCCGCCAGCGAACCGGCGCGCTGGATGATCTACATGGGCCGCTATGCCGACAACGAGGCGCTGGGCCGCAAGAAGGCCGAGTTGCGCCAGCTCCGGATCCTCTACCAGACGCTGCCCAATCCGTCGCTCGAGCCCGGCCTGTCGCTGGGCAGCTTCGGTTCCCAGGAAGCCGCCGACGCGCGGCTGGCCGAACTGGCCCAGCGCGGCGTGCGCACCGCGCGGGTGATGCAGGAGCGCGCCGAGGTGCGCGGCCAGCAGTTGCGCCTGCCGGCCGTGGACGACGCGCTGCGCGCACGGCTCGACGAACTCAAGCCGATGCTGGCGGGCAAGACACTGGTGCCCTGCCGCGCCTGACCGCCCGGCATTGCCACGCGGACTCTGCGCGCGTGATCCTGTCATTCAAACCAAAGGAGACGACGACCATGACCCTCAAGCTCTACTACGGCCCCGGCGCCTGCTCATTCGTGCCGCACGTGCTGCTCGAAGCCACGGGCGAGGCGTTCGAGCCGGTGATGGTCAAGCTGCACAAGGGCGAACAGCGCTCGGCAGAGTACCTGGCGCTGAACCCGCGCGGCCAGGTGCCCGTGCTGGTGGTCGACGGCGAGCCCATCACGCAGATCCTGGCCATCATCGGCTACCTCGATGGCCGCTTTCCGCAGCAGGGGTTCCTGCCCGCCGAGCCGCTGGCACGCGCGCGCGTGATGCAGACGCTGGCCTGGATGAACAACACCATGCATTCCACGTTCACGCACGTGTTCATGCCGCAGAAATTCAGCGACGACGAATCGATCCATCCCGAGCTCAAGCGCTACAACACGCAGGCATTCGCAGGCCAGCTCGACGAGCTCGAAGCCATCGCAGGCCGGGCCGCAGCTGACGGACGCGCCTTCCTCGCCGGCGAGCGCCTGGGGCCGCTCGACGCGTATGCGCTCACCTTGCTGCGCTGGGGCTCGATCGCCGGTCTCGATCCGGCCGCACGCCCGCAGCTGTGGGCCCACGTGCAGAAAGTGGCGCAGCAGCCGCCAGTGATGCGGGCGATGGAGCGCGAGCGCCTGCAGCTGAGCCTGTACAAGCCCGCCGCAGCGGCCTGACGCGATCGCGCCCGCAGTTCAGGAGAACCCGGCCGAACCCGCATCGGCACGCCGTCCGCGCGCCGTGTCCTGCGCGAAGCGCACCGTGAAACGCGTGCCCGGCGGCACCTGGCCGGGCCGTGTGTCTTCCACCGAGACCTCGGCGCCGTGCTGCTGGGCGATCTCGCGCACGATGGGCAGGCCAAGGCCCGAGCCGTCGGCCTCGGTGCCGAGCGCGCGGTAGAAAGGCTGGAACACCAGCTCGCGCTCGTGCTCGGGGATGCCGGGGCCGGAGTCTTCCACCTGCACCATCGCCACGTGGCCGAACGGATCGGCCAGCACGCGCACGGTGATCACGCCCGGCCGCTCGCGCGTGGAAGGGGTGTAGGCGATGGCGTTGTCCAGCAGGTTGCGCAACAGCTCGGCCAGTAGCGTGGCGTTGCCCTGGATCTCGACGCCGGGGCTGCCGGGCTCGGCGCCGTCGTAGCCGATGTCGATGCCCTTTTCCAGCGCGCGCGGCACGCAGGCGTGGACCACGTCGAGCGTGAGGCGCGCCAGATCGCAGGGCTGGCGCACCATGCCCACGCCGCTGTTCTCGGCGCGCGCCAGCGCCAGCAGCTGATTGACCGTGTGCGTGGCGCGCACGCTGGCGCGGCCGATCTGCTTGAGCGACTGCTTGAGTTCTTCGGCGCTCGATCCTTCGCGCTGCGCGAGGTCGGCCTGCATGCGCAGGCCGGCCAGCGGCGTCTTGAGCTGGTGCGCCGCGTCGGCCAGGAAGCGCTTCTGCGTGGCGATCGAATCCTTCAGCCGCGTCAGCAGGCCGTTGACCGACGACACCAGCGGCGCCACTTCCATGGGCACGGCCTTGTCGTCCAGCGGCGAGAGGTCGTCGGGCCGGCGGGCGCGGATGCGCGCCTCCAGCTGCGACAGCGGCTTGATGCCGCGCACCAGCGCCATCCACACCAGCAGCACCGCCAGCGGCAGGATGACGAACTGCGGCAGCATCACGCCCTTGATGATCTCGGTGGCCAGCACCGAACGTTTGCCGCGCGTTTCGGCCACCTGCACCAGCACCGGCGATGCACCCGCCAGATCGGCCGCCACCCAGGTACTGGCCACGCGCACGGCCAGGCCGCGCATCTCGTCGTCGCGCAGGTGCACCAGGCCCGGCGCCGTGGCGCGTGCCTCGTCGGGCGGCGCGGGCAGATCGCGCTCGCCCGCGAGGAAATGGCCGTCGCTGCCCATCACCTGGTAGTAGACCTGGTCGGAATCGTCGGCGCGCAGGATCTCGCGCGCTGGCTGCGGCAGGAAGAACTGCACGCGGTTGCCGCTGACCACCACCAGTTGCGCCAGCGTCTGCACGTTGTATTCGAGCGCGCGATCGAACGGCCGGTTGGCGATGCCCTGCGCCACCAGCCAGGTCAGCGCCAGGCTCACGGGCCACAGCAGCAGCAGCGGCGTGAGCATCCAGTCGAGGATTTCCCCGAACAGCGAGCGCTGCTCACGCTGAAAAATCTTCACAGGAAGATGCTCCGAGCGCCCAGGCCTTCGGCCTGGCCGCCCCGGCTTCGCCGGGGCCATGCGCGAGCGGCCCCCCCGGGGGGCAGCGACCCACACGCAGTGGGGAAGCGTGGGGGCCTCACGTCAGCCGGGGATTTTTTCAAGGCAGTAGCCGAGGCCGCGCACGGTGGCGATGCGGATCGGCCCCTTCTCGATCTTCTTGCGCAGGCGGTGGATGTAGACCTCGATGGCGTTGTTGCTCACCTCCTCGCCCCACTCGCACAGGCGCTCGACCAGCTGGTCCTTGCTGACCAGGCGGCCCGCGCGCTGCAGCAGCACTTCGAGCAGGCCGAGTTCACGCGCCGACAGCTCCACCATCCGGCCGTCGATGGTGGCCACACGGCCGGCCTGGTCGTATACCAGCGGGCCGTGCTTGATCGAGCTGCTGGTGGCACCCATGCCGCGCCGCGTGAGGGCGCGCACGCGCGCTTCCAGCTCCTGCAGCGAGAACGGCTTGGCCATGTAGTCGTCGGCGCCGTAGTCGAGGCCCTTCACGCGCTCTTCCACGCTGTCGGCAGCAGTGAGGATCAGCACCGGGATCGACGAGCCGCGGCCGCGCAGCTTGCGCAGCACTTCCAGCCCATGCAGTTTGGGCAGGCCCAGGTCGAGGATCAACAGGTCGAACTCGTTGTTGGTGACCAGGGCCGTGTCGGCCTCGGTGCCGCTGGCCACGTGGTCCACCACGGCGCCCGAAGCGCGCAGCGTGCGCAGCAGGCCATCGGCCAGCACCTGGTCGTCTTCCGCGATGAGGATGCGCATGTCGTCTCCTGTGCCCTGGGTCGGGTCTTCCTGTAGTCGTCACCCATTCTAAGAACGCCGGTGGCACATCGAGGATGCGGTTTTCGCTGACATGGCGCGGGCGTCGGCATGCAGATACTCGGCTGCGCACCATGACCCCACCCCTTCTGGCGCCCGACGCGCCCCTGTTCATCGTCTTCAATCCCGGTTCGGGCCGCCACGAAGGCGACCCGACGCGCGAGCGCGTGGATGCGGCGTGCGCGGCTGCAGGCCGCCGCTGCGAGTGGTTCGAGATCGCGCGTGGCCGGCCCGTGACGCAGGTGGCGCATCAGGCCGTGCAGGCCGCGTTGCAGGCGCAGGGCATCGCGGTGGCCGTGGGTGGCGACGGCACCCTCAGCGCCGTGGCCCAGGCCGCGTTGCCGGCAGGTTGCGCCTTCGGCGTACTGCCCCAGGGGACTTTCAACTACTTCGGCCGCGACCACGGCGTTCCGCAGGAACTGGACGAAGCCGTGGCCGCACTGCTGGCCGGCCACCTGGAGCCGGTGCAGGCCGGCCTGGTGAACGACCGCGTGTTCATCGTCAATGCCAGCCTGGGCCTGTACGCGCGCGCGCTGGCCGATCGCGAGGTGGCCAAGCAGCGCTTTGGCCGCAGCCGCTGGGTGGCGGCGTTCTCGGCCGTGGCCACGCTGCTGCGCGGCGTGCGCAACTGGCGCCTGCGCCTGCACGCCGGTGGACAGGCACACGACGTGACCACGCCCACGCTGTTCGTGGGCAACAACGCGCTTCAGTTCGAACAGGTCGGACTGGCCGAGGCCGACGAGGTGGATCGCGGCGCGCTGGCCGTCGTGGCCTTGCAGCCCGTGGGCCGTGCAGCCATGTTCGGCATGCTGCTGCGCGCGGCGCTGGGGCGCCTGGATGACGATCCCCACGTGCACAGCTTTGCCACCGCCGCGCTGGAAGTCAGCAACGGCGCCCAGGCCCGCCGCGTGCGCGTGGCGACCGATGGGGAACTCACCTGGATGACGATGCCGCTGCGCTTTCGCGTCGCGCCGCAGCCGCTGTGGCTGGTCAAGCCGCCGCCCGCGCTGGAGGCCGAGCGCGCATGACGCGGCTGGTGCAGATTTCCGACCCCCACTTCGGCACCGAGCAGGCGCCGGTGGCCGAGGCACTGGTGCGCTGGGTGCGCGAGCAGGCGCCCGATGCCGTGCTGCTCACCGGCGACGTGACGCAGCGCGCCACCACCGCCCAGTTCGAGGCCGCCCGGGCCTTTCTCGCCCGGCTCGATGTGCCACGCGTGCTGGCGATCCCCGGCAACCACGACATTCCGCTGCTCCACCTGGGCGCGCGGATGTTCGCACCCTACGGGCGCTGGACGCACGCGTTCGGTCCGCAACTCGAGCCCGAATGGGATGCGCCGGACGTGCTGGTGCTGGGCCTCAACACCACGCGGGCGTGGCGGCACAAGGATGGCGAGCTCTCGCCCGAGCAGATCGAACGCGTTGCCCGCCGGCTGCAGCGCGCCGCGCCGGCGCAGTTGCGCATCGTGGCCGTGCACCAGCCCGTGGCAGTCACCCGGCGCGAGGACGAGGCCAACCTGCTGCACGGACATGAACAGGCGGTCTCCATCTGGCGCCGCGCCGGCGCCGACCTGATCATGGGCGGGCACATCCACCTGCCCTTCGTGCGTCGGCTGCCGGGCCTGCGCCCGGGCAGCCGCGTGGTGTGGGCCGTGCAGGCGGGTACAGCGCTGTCGTCGCGCGTGCGCTCCGGCGCGCCCAATTCGGTCAATCTGGTGCGCTCGGCACCGGTCACCGGTGGCCGGGCCTGCGTCGTGGAGCGCTGGGATTTCGACGCGCGCCGGGATGCGTTCGTCGAGGTCGATTCGCAGCCGCTGGCACTTTCGGCCGTGCGCCGGCCGACAGCACGGCGACCGGCTCAGCCGATGCCGCCCGCGTAAGCTTCCAGGCCGATCGAGACCACGGCCGCCACCTCGTCGCCCACCTCGGCGCGGAACTCGGCCTCCGCCTGCACCACGGCCGATTCGAACGCGCGCAGCCAGGCCAGGCCCGTTTCGGTGAAGACGATGCGGCGCGCGCGCGCATCGTGCGCATCGGGCGCGCGCCTCACCAGATCCCAGGCCTCGCATTGGTCCACCAGTTGCGCCATGGATTGCTTGCTCATCCCCGCGAACTCGGCCAGCTCGGTCAGCCGTGCGCCGCCCAGCGGCAGGTGGCGCGTGATGTGGATGTGGGCAGCGCTGACCTGATCGCGCGCCGCCAGGTTGGACAGGGTCAGCGGCACGTGCACGTCGTGCGCCATCAGGTGGCGCACGCGGTCGTCGAAGCGGCGCATGGCATGGCCCAGCAGCCGGCCCAGGTGGGTCTGCCGCCAGTCGTCGGCGTGCGTGGGAAGCGAGCTGTCGATCATCGCCAAATGGTAAGGCAAACTGACCAAAAAATGGGTTTACGGCGATCTATCAGGCCTCTACAGTACTGGTCAGGCATCCAGTCTGTATTTCGAAACAGTGACTCGCGAAAAACCCAACCGATTGATTTCCAAGGAGAAATTCATGGACGCACCCGTCAAGGGCCTGGCCCCCAACAGTGAAAAAGCCAAGGCGCTGCAAGCCGCGCTGGCGCAGATCGAGAAGCAGTTCGGCAAGGGCACGATCATGCGCCTGGGCGAAGGCGAGGCGATCGAGGACATCCAGGTGGTTTCCACCGGCTCGCTGGGCCTGGACATCGCGCTGGGCGTGGGCGGCCTGCCGCGCGGCCGCGTGATCGAGATCTACGGCCCGGAAAGCTCGGGCAAGACCACGCTCACGCTGCAGGTCATCGCCGAAATGCAGAAGCAGGGCGGTCAGTGCGCCTTCGTCGATGCCGAACATGCGCTGGACATCCAGTACGCCCAGAAGCTGGGCGTGACGGTGTCCGACCTGCTCATCAGCCAGCCCGACACCGGCGAACAGGCGCTCGAAATCGTCGACAGCCTGGTGCGTTCGGGTGCCGTCGACCTGATCGTGGTGGACTCGGTGGCCGCCCTCACGCCCAAGGCCGAAATCGAGGGCGAGATGGGCGACAGCCTGCCCGGCCTGCAGGCCCGCCTCATGAGCCAGGCGCTGCGCAAGCTCACGGCCACCATCAAGAAGACCAACTGCATGGTCATCTTCATCAACCAGATCCGCATGAAGATCGGCGTGATGTTCGGCAGCCCCGAAACCACCACCGGCGGCAATGCGCTGAAGTTCTACGCCTCGGTGCGCCTGGACATCCGACGCACCGGCACGATCAAGAAGGGCGATGAAGCCATTGGCAACGAGACCAAGGTCAAGGTGGTCAAGAACAAGGTGTCGCCTCCGTTCAAGACGGCCGAGTTCGACATCCTCTTCGGCGAGGGCATCAGCCGCGAGGGCGAGATCATCGACATGGGTGTGAATGCACGCATCGTCGAGAAGTCGGGCGCCTGGTATGCCTACAACGGCGAGAAGATCGGCCAGGGCCGCGACAACGCACGCGAATTCCTGCGCGAGAACCCCGATCTGGCCTACGAGATCGAGAACAAGGTGCGTGAAGGCCTGGGCATCGCCCTGCTGGCACCGGCCGTGAACACAGCGGCCGACGACGAGTAAGCCCGTGGCGACGACGCGGCCCGCGCTCTCGCTCAAGGGTCGTGCGCTGCGCTACCTGGCGGGCCGCGAGCATTCGCGGCTGGAGCTCGAACGCAAGCTCGCTGCCCATGAGGAAGAGCCCGGTCAACTGGCCCGGGTGCTCGACGAGCTCACGGCCAAGGGCTTCATCGATGCCCGCCGCGTGGCCGAATCACTGGCGTATCGACGCGGAGCACGCCTGGGCACGGCGCGCGTGCGTCAGGAAATGCTGGCCAAGGGCCTGGAGCCCGAGGCCATGGCCGATGCGCTGCAAACGCTCAAGGCCAGCGAGCCGGCCCGCGCGCGCGAGGTGTGGAAGCGCAAGTTCGGCGAGCCTGCGGCGGATGCCGCGGCGCGCGCCCGGCAGATGCGCTTCCTCGCAGCGCGGGGCTTCGCGCCCGAGGTGATCCGCCGCGTGGTGCGCGGCGGCGATGACGACGAGTGAGGGAGGCGTTTCAGGCCAGAATGCCGCAGAACCGGCGCTGCAGGGCTGCAGGCATTGCCCTCTTGCAGGGGGCGGCGTAGCGACACGGAGTGCGCGAAGCCTGGGTGTGAGCTAAATGCTCAACATGAGGCGCAGGTTCTGCACGGCGGCGCCGCTCGCGCCCTTGCCCAGATTGTCCAGCCGCGCGATCACGACGGCGTGGCGGTGGTCCTCATTGGGAAACACGCGGATCTCGAGTTCATTGGTGTCGTTGAGCGCCAGCGCGTCGAGCTTGCCGTCCTCGGTGGGCGGCAGAACTTTCACATACTGTTCGGGCGTGTTGCTCTTCGCATAGTGGGCCGCCAGGGCGGCATGCAGGTCGGCCGCCGATGGCTTGCCCGGCAGGACATCCAGGTGCAGTGGCAGTTGCACCAGCATCCCCTGGCGGAAGTTGCCCACCGAAGGGATGAACACCGGCCGCTCGGTGAGCCCCGTGTACTTCATGATCTCGGGGATGTGCTTGTGTTTGAGGCCCAGCGCATAGGTCTCGAACAGCGGCGCAGTGCCGGCTTCGTAGGCTTCGATCATGCTGCGCCCGCCGCCCGAATAGCCGCTCACCGAAGGCAGCGCGATGGCATGGCCGGCAGGCAGCAGGCCGGCGTCGACGAGCGGACGCACGATGGCGATGGCCCCCGTGGCATAGCAGCCCGGGTTGGCCACGCGGTCGGCCGCGGCCACGGCGTCGGCCTGGCCCGCGGCGAGTTCGGGGAACCCGTAGACCCAGCCGGCGGCCGTGCGGTGCGCGGTGGAGGCGTCGATGATGCGGGGTTTGCGGCCGGGCAGAGCATCCACCATGGCCACCGTCTCCCGCGCCGCGTCGTCGTGCAGGCACAGGATGACGAGGTCGGCCTCGGCGACCAGTTCGCGCTTGGCGGCGGGATCCTTGCGGCGCGCCGGGTCGATGCTGATCAGTTCGACACCGGCCAGCGACGCGAGCCGTTCGCGGATCTGCAGGCCGGTGGTGCCGGCTTCGCCATCGATGAAAACCTTGGACATGGTGCGATAACCCGGAGGGATGAGGCGTTGAATACGTGGACCGGCCCGTCGGGGCCGGGTTCCCACTATAGACGGCATGCACGAAAATTGTGCATCGCAGCATGATACAGTTCGCGGCGGCCCTGCCATCCGCCCGGCGAACGCACGCCCTCGCGCGACCCCGCAGCCTCCATCCCCGACTCCTAAGAGAGACTCCATGAAGATTCACGAATACCAAGCCAAGGAAATCTTGCGCAAGTTTGGTGTACCGGTGCCCCGCGGCATTCCCGCGTTCACGGTGCAGGAAGCGGTGGAAGCCGCGCAGAAGCTCGGCGGCCCGGTGTGGGTGGTCAAGGCCCAGATCCACGCGGGTGGCCGCGGCAAGGGCGGCGGCGTGAAGGTCGCCAAGACCATCGACGACGTGAAGAAGCTGGCGGAGCAAATCCTGGGCATGCAGCTCAAGACGCACCAGACCGGACCCGAAGGCCAGAAAGTCCGCAGGCTCTACATCGAAGATGGCGCGGACATCAAGAACGAGCTCTACGTGTCCATCGTGACCGACCGCGCCACGCAGAAGCTGGCGTTCATCGCTTCCAGCGAAGGCGGCATGGACATCGAGGAAGTGGCCCACTCCACGCCCGAGAAGATCGTCACCGAATACATCGACCCGCTGACCGGCCTCTCCGCCGAGCAGGCCAAGAAGATCGCCGACGCCATCGGCGTGCCGGCGGGTTCGACGGCACAGGCCGTCGACATCTTCCAGAAGCTCTACACCTGCTACATGGAAACCGACGCGTCGCTGGTTGAAATCAACCCGCTGAACGTGGACGGCAAGGGCGTCGTCACGGCTTTGGATGCCAAGTTCAACTTCGACAGCAACGCCCTGTTCCGCCTGCCCGAGATCGTCGCGCTGCGCGACCTCGACGAGGAAGACGCGGCCGAAATCGAAGCCTCCAAGTTCGACCTGGCCTACATCAGCCTGGACGGCAACATCGGCTGCCTGGTCAACGGCGCCGGCCTGGCCATGGCCACCATGGACACCATCAAGCTGTTCGGCGGCGAGCCGGCCAACTTCCTCGACGTGGGCGGCGGTGCCACCCCCGAGAAGGTGACCGAGGCCTTCAAGATCATGCTGAAGAACAAGAATGTGAAGGCCATTCTGGTCAACATCTTCGGCGGCATCATGAAGTGCGACACCATCGCCACCGGCGTGATCACCGCCTGCAAGGCCGTGAACCTGTCCGTGCCGCTGGTGGTCCGCATGAAGGGCACCAACGAGGAACTCGGCAAGAAGATGCTGGCCGAATCGGGCCTGCCCATCATCAGCGCCGACACGATGGCCGAAGCGGCCCAAAAAGTGGTTGCGGCCGTCAAGTAAGGAACACAGCGTCATGTCGATCTACATCAACAAAGACACCAAGGTCATCACCCAGGGCATCACCGGCAAGACCGGTCAGTTCCACACGGAAAAGTGCCAGGAATACGCCAACGGCAAGAACTGCTTCGTCGCCGGCGTGAATCCCAAGAAGGCCGGTGAGTCGATCTTCAACATCCCGATCTACGCCTCGGTGAAGGAAGCCGCCACGCAGACTGGCGCCACCGTGTCGGTGATCTATGTGCCGCCCGCGGGCGCTGCCGCCGCCATCTGGGAAGCCGTCGAGGCCGACCTGGACCTGGCCATCTGCATCACCGAAGGCATTCCGGTTCGCGACATGCTCGAAGTGCGCAACAAGATGAAGGCCAAGGAAGCCAAGGGCGGCAAGAAGACGCTGCTGCTGGGCCCCAACTGCCCCGGCCTGATCACGCCCGACGAGATCAAGATCGGCATCATGCCCGGCCACATCCACAAGAAGGGCCGCGTGGGCGTCGTGTCGCGTTCCGGCACGCTGACCTATGAAGCCGTGGCGCAACTGTCCGAGCTGGGCATCGGCCAGTCGTCGGCGGTTGGCATCGGCGGCGACCCGATCAACGGCCTCAAGCACATCGACGTGATGAAGGCCTTCAACGACGATCCCGATACCGACGCCGTGATCATGATCGGCGAGATCGGCGGCCCGGACGAGGCGGAAGCCGCCCGCTGGTGCAAGGACAACATGAAGAAGCCGATCGTCGGTTTCATCGCCGGCGTCACGGCGCCCCCCGGCAAGCGCATGGGCCATGCCGGCGCGCTGATCTCCGGCGGCGCGGACACGGCCGATGCCAAGCTCGCCATCATGGAAGAGTGTGGTTTCACCATCACGCGCAACCCGTCGGAGATGGGCAAGCTGCTCAAGGGCCTGCTGTAAGGCGCCCGCCACCGGCCCTGGCGGCGGGTTCTGCCCCTACGCAGAACTACGAACGCCGGGCCGGGCCGCGGTGGCTACACTGGCCGCTCCAACATAAAAGAAAGAAAGCCCGCCTCGCGCGGGCTTTCTTTCGTATTCATAACACTGGAGATTCGCGCACATGGAACTGCTGAGCAACGCCGACTTCTGGATCGGCCTGGTGAAGATCGTCTGGATCAACATCATTCTTTCGGGCGACAACGCCGTCGTCATCGCGCTGGCGGCGCGCTCGCTGCCTGCCCACCAGCAACGCACCGCCATCTTCTGGGGGTCGGGCGCCGCCGTCGTGCTGCGCATCGCGCTCACCGTGGTGGCCGCCTGGTTGCTGGGCCTGTCGTTCCTGCAGATCGTGGGCGGCTGCCTGCTGCTGTGGATCGGCCTGCAGCTGCTGGGCGGCGAGGAAGAGGAGGAGGGCGGCGAGGCTGCCAAGGGCAGCCTGATGACCGCAGTGCGCACCATCCTGATTGCCGATCTGGTGATGAGCCTGGACAACGTGATCGCCGTGGCCGCCGCCGCCCAGGGCAGCATGGTGCTGCTCATCCTGGGCCTGGCTGTGAGCATCCCGCTGGTCATCTTCGGCAGCACGCTCATGATCAAGCTCATGGAACGCTTTCCCATCATCATCGTGCTCGGTGCTGCGCTGATCGGCTGGGTGGGCGGCGAGACGATCGTCAGCGACACGGTTTTGCGCGGGGTGGTCGAGGCCAATCCGTGGCTCCACTATGTGGCGGCGCTGGCCGGCTCGGTATTCGTGGTGGGCGTGGGCAAATACCTGCAGTCGCGCCGCGCCACCGCCGCCGCGGCCTGACTCCGGCGTCCCCGGCAGCGTGACAAATGCCCGCCGTTGGCGGGGCGTGGCGGTACCGCGCCGCTGTGGATCGGCGGTTTTGCAACACAATCCGCCCTGAACGTAACAAGTTGTCTTGCCGGTCCTGTGGCGGGCTGATAAGGTGCGTTCCCAGCATGTCCGCAGGAGGCAGGGCGGCGCGTCCGCCCGTACCGCGGGTTTCGGTGCAGGCGTGACGCGGGCCAGAGGTGGCCGGGCACGACACTAGGGGCGGGAATTGAGTACATCGTCATCGAAGAAGCGCGGCCAGTTCTGGCGTGCGGACTGGTTCGTCGCCCTGCTGGTGGTGGTGGCCGTCATCGTCCTGCACTCGGGAACCGACTTCATCTCGACGCTCGAGCGGCGTTTCTACGACTTCGCCAGCACCAGCACCTCCCGTCAGCCCTCGGATCGCATTGCAGTCATCGCCATCGATGACCAGAGCATCGCCAACATCGGCCGCTGGCCCTGGCCGCGGGACGTGCATGCCCAGCTGATCGACCAGCTGGCGCAGGCCAGGGCCAAGACGATCGTGCACAGCACTTTCTTCTTCGAGCCGCAGACCGACCGCGGCCTGTCCTACATCCGCCGCATGAAGGAAGCGCTCGGCGCATCGACGGATGCTGCAGCCAACGAGCAGCTGGGCCGCCTGATTGCCGAGGCCGAGACCGCGCTCGACACGGATGCGAAGTTTGCCGCCAGCATCGAGCGCGCGGGCAACGTGCTGCTGCCGTCGTACTTCAATCTGGGCCTGCCGCAGGGCCGGCCCGATGCCGACCTGCCCGCCTATGCGCTCAAGAGCGCGCTCGACGACGACGCCGGCTACGGCATGTCGGCGCTGCGCGGCACGCAGCCGATCGAGATCCTGGGCACGGCCGCGGCGGGCATCGGCCACCTGAACCAGCTCAACGACGTCGACGGCGCCTTGCGCGATGAGCCACTGCTGGTGAACTATTTCGGCAAGGCCGTGCCGTCGATGGCGCTGCTGGCTGCCGCGCGCAGCCTCAACCTGCGGCCCGAGGACATCAAGCTGCACCCCTCCGAATCGGTGCAACTGGGCCGCCTGGTGATTCCCACCGACGAAATCAGCCGCATGCTGCCGCAGTTCTACAAGGCGACCGGCGGCAAGCCGGCGTTCGCGGTCGATTCGTTCTACGACGTCATCAGCGGGAAGATTCCGGCCTCGAAGTACGCTGACAAGATCGTCATCATCGGCGCCACCGCCACGGGCGTGGGCGTGCAGTTCCCGGTGCCGGGCTATCCGAGCCTGTCGCCGGCCGAGACCATCGCGCACATCACCTCCAGCATCCTGAGCGAGCACTTCATCGTGCAGCCGCGCTGGGGCGTGTGGGCGGCGCTGGCGGCCTTCCTGCTGGTGGCGGCCTACCTGATCGCGCTGCTGCCGCGGGTGTCGGCCGGCGTGGGTGCGGCGGCCACGGCGGTGCTGTTCGTTGTGCTGGTGGGCTCTGAATTCGGTTTGCTTGCGGGTGCCTCCACCTGGTTGCAGCTGATCTTCCCGGCTGCGCTGCTGGTCATCGGCCACCTGGCGCTGACGACCAAGCGTTTCCTGGTCACCGAGGCGGGCAAGCTCAAATCGGACGAGGAGTCGGCCGAAACCAACCGAATGATGGGCCTGGCGCTGCAGGGCCAGGGCCAGCTCGACATGGCGTTCGACCGCTTCCGCCGCGTGCCCATGAACGATGCGGTGATGGACAACCTCTACAACCTCGCGCTCGACTTTGAGCGCAAGCGCCAGTTCAACAAGGCGCAGGCCGTGTACGAACACATGGCCACCTACAACAAGGGCTACAAGGACCTTCAGTCCAAGCTCAGCCGCGCCAAGAACCTGTCGGAGACGGTCATTCTGGGCGGCGGCGGGACGCACCCGGGCGGCACCATGCTGCTCGATGGCGGTGCGGTCGAGAAGCCCATGCTCGGCCGCTACCAGGTCGAGAAAGAACTCGGCAAGGGCGCCATGGGTGTGGTGTACCTGGGCAAGGACCCGAAGATCGGCCGCGTGGTGGCCATCAAGACGATGGCGTTGGCGCAGGAGTTCGATGGCGAGGAGCTGGACGATGCGCGTGAGCGCTTCTTCCGCGAGGCCGAGACGGCCGGCCGCCTGCAGCACCAGAACATCGTGACGATCTTCGATGCGGGCGAGGAGCACGACCTGGCCTACATCGCGATGGAGTTCCTCAAGGGCCGCGACCTGGTCGACTTCTGCAAGGACGGCAACCTGCTGCCGGCGCCGCAGGTGCTCTCGATCGTGGCACGCGTAGCCGAGGCGCTGGCGTATGCGCACAAGCAGAGCGTGGTCCACCGCGACATCAAGCCGGCCAACATCATGTACGAGCCGGACAGCGACACCGTCAAGGTGACCGATTTCGGCATCGCACGCATCACCGACTCGAGCAAGACCAAGACGGGCCTGGTGCTGGGCACGCCCAGCTTCATGTCTCCCGAACAGATCGCGGGAAAGCGCGTCGATGGCCGCTCCGACCTGTATTCGCTGGGCGTGATGCTCTACCAGATGCTGGCCGGCGTGCTTCCCTTCCGCGGCGATTCGATGGCCGAGCTCATGTACAAGATCGCCAACGAGGAAGCGCCCGACATCCGCATCGCGCGCCCGGCCACTTCAGAGCGGCTGGCCAACATCGTGGCGCTGGCGCTGTCCAAGCGGCCCGAGACGCGCTATCAGACGGGCGATGAATTCGCGGCCGACCTGCGCGCCGCCATTGCCGAATTGGCCGGGGCCGCGCCTGCGGCGCCCGCCGAAGCCGCCCGTCCGCTGGCTGCCCCGGCGCCGTCGGCCGGTGACGACTTCCAGGCCACCGTGATCGGTGCCGCGGCTGTGACGGCCGCCACGCAGTTCGAGCAGACCGTGATCGGCGGCGCCCCCGCGCCGACGGCCGGAGCGGACAGTCCCCAGGCGCCCCACGATGATGGCGCCGACAAAACGACCGCCCTGCGGCGCCCGGCCGCAGGCGGCGCATCGGGCTCCGGCAACCTTGACCTGGATCTCTGAGGGTCCGCAACTGATGATCTACGAGTTCTGCACGAATACGGACCCCGGGCTGGCGCGCGGCAACAACGAGGATTCGGTCACGTTCGACGATGCCACGCGGCTGGGTATCCTGGCCGATGGCATGGGGGGCTACAACGCCGGCGAGATCGCCAGCGGCATGGCCACGACCTTCATCAAGTCCGAACTCTCACGCTGGCTCAGCGAGGCGGGCCGCAATGCCAGCGCCCGCGAAGTGCGTCGGGCAATGGAGATCTGTGTCGACAACGCCAACCGCTCGATCTTCAATGCCGCCAACTCCAACCCGCAGTACACGGGCATGGGCACCACGCTGGTGGTGGGCGTGTTCCAGGACGACCGGTTGCTGGTCGGCCACATTGGCGATTCGCGCTGCTATCGGCTGCGCGGTGAGGAATTCACCCAGATCACGCGTGACCACTCGCTGCTGCAGGAGCAGATCGATGCAGGGTTGATCACACCCGAACAGGCGGCCACGTCGCTGAACAAGAATCTGGTCACCCGCGCGCTCGGCGTCGAGGAGTCGGTGCCGCTGGAGGTCAACGAACACAAGGTGGAGGTGGGCGACCTGTACCTGATGTGTTCTGATGGACTGTCTGACATGGTGGACGACGCCAGCCTTGCGGCGCTGCTTCAGAGCAACGTTTCGTTGCACGACCTGGCCGTGCAGCTCATAGCCAGCGCCAATGCCAACGGTGGCCGCGATAATATTTCAGTACTTTTGGCGCGCGCCGAGCCCGGTTCCGCCAAACGCGGGCTGATTTCCCGTTTGCTGGGAAAATAACGCCTGCCGCATTTTTGTAACGAATTGCTTTATTAGACAGGAGTCGATCATGCCGAAGATGATCGTTTCGATCGACGGGGTCGTCATCAAGGAAGTCCAGCTCACCAAGGACCGCACGACGCTGGGCCGCCGGCCCTACAACGACATCGTGATCGACAACCTGGCGGTGAGCGGCGAGCACGCCGTGCTGCAGATGAATGGCAACGACGTTCATCTGGAAGACCTCAATAGCACCAACGGCACCTACGTCAACGGCAAAGCGGTCAAGAAGCAGGCCCTGCAGAACAACGACACCGTAGAGATCGGCAAGTACAAGATCAAGTTCGTGAGCGACGCCCAAGGCGCCAATTACGAGAAGACCATGGTGGTGAAGGCGGGTGCACTGCCGCCGCAGGCTGCGCCTGCCACGAGCCCGGCTCCTGTGGCTGCGGCGCCCGCGCTGGCGTCCGACGTCGCCGGCCCGAGCGCCTCGATCAAGGTGCTCTCGGGCGCTGCTGCCGGCCGCGAGGTCGCGCTGGTGAAGGTGGTCACCACCATCGGCAAGCCAGGCGTGGCCGTGGCGGCGATCACCAAGCGGCCGCAGGGCTTCGTCGTGGCGCACGTCGAGGGCGAAAGCCGTGCCCTGCTCAACGGCGCTGCCGTGAGCGGCGAGCCCCAGGTGCTCAAGAACGGCGACCTGCTCGAACTCGCCGGCACGCAGATGCAGTTCGTGCAGGCCTGAGAAGCCACGACCCGACATGGGGTTGCTGCTGCGCCACTGGCCCCGAATCGCGGTCACGCTGATCCCGCTGCTCTTCGCGCTGCTGCACGCGGTGGGCGTGCTGCGGCTGGATGTCGTCCAGCGCCTGGACGACATCATCTACGACGCCCGCCTGCGCGCGACCATGCCACGCACGCTCGACGAGCGCATAGTCATCGTCGACATCGACGAGAAGAGTCTCGGTGAAGTGGGCCGCTGGCCCTGGAGCCGAAACCGGATGGCCGAGCTCACGAACGAGATGTTCGGTCGCCAGCAGGCGGCCCTGGTGGGCTTCGACGTCGTGTTTGCCGAGCCTGACGACAGCTCGGGTCTCAAGCAACTGCGCGAACTCGTGACGGGCGAACTGCGCGGCCAGACGGGCTTCGCTGAACGTGTCACGCAGCTTCAGGCCTCGCTCGACTACGACGCGTTGTTCGCGCAATCGCTCGCGGGCAAGCCGGTGGTGCTGGGCTACTACTTCACCAGCGACCGCGACGGGCGCACCTCAGGGGTGCTGCCGCGGCCGGTGATGGACCGGCAACTGCTGCAGGGCCGCCCGATCCGCTTCACCAGCTGGAATGGCTATGGTTCCAACATCGAGCAGATCGCCCGTGCGGCGCCCGTGGCCGGCTTCTTCAATTCGATCACCGATGCCGATGGCGCGGTGCGTTCGATTCCCCTGATCGTCGAGCACAAGGGCGAGTTCTACGAATCGATGGCGCTGTCGATGTTCCGCATGCTGGCGGGCATGCCGCAGGTGGCACCGGGGTTTCCGCAGGAGCGCTTCATCGCGCGCGGCTATCAGGGACTCGAGAGCATCCAGCTCGTGCAGGGTGGCAAGTCATTGGCAATTCCGGTGGACGACCGCGTGGCCACGCTGGTGCCATACCGTGGGCCTGGCGGGGCCGACGGCGGGTCGTTCCGCTACATCCCGGCCTCCGATCTGCTCAACGGCCGTCTGCCGGCCGGCAGCCTGAAAGACAAGATCGTGCTGGTGGGCACCACGGCGCCCGGCCTGCTCGATCTGCGCGTGACGCCCGTGGGCGAGACCTACCCCGGCGTGGAGACGCATGCCAACGTGATCGCCGGCTTGCTGGACGGCAAGGTGCTGGTCAAGCCCGACTACGCCGTCGGCTACGAGGTCTTCATGCTCGTGCTCTCGGGCCTGCTGCTGGCGGTGGCGTTGCCACTGCTGTCGGCGCTGCGTGCCGTGGCGCTGAGCGCCGTGGTGCTGGTCACCCTGGTGGGAGTGAACTTCTGGCTTTATGCTGGCGCCGGCCTGGTCCTGCCTCTGGGCTCGGCGCTGTTGATGGGGCTGACGGCCTTCGCGCTCAACATGAGCTACGGGTACTTCGTGGAAAGCCGCTCCAAGCGCGAACTGGCGAACCTGTTCGGAACCTACGTGCCGCCCGAGCTGGTGGACGAGATGGTGAAGGATCCGGACAGCTATTCCATGCAGGCCACCAACAAGGAATTGACGGTGATGTTCTGCGACATGCGCGGCTTCACCAAGATGTCCGAGACGATGGAGCCCACACAGCTGCAGGGCCTGCTCAACGACGTGTTCAGCCGCCTGACCGACATCATCCGAGGCAACCGCGGCACCATCGACAAGTACATGGGGGACTGCGTGATGGCCTTCTGGGGCGCGCCGGTGGACACCGCCGAGCATGCGCACCTCGCGGTCAAGAGCGCGATGGAAATGTCCAACGCCGTGCGCCGCATCAACGAAGACCATCGTGCGCGCGGCCTGCCCGAAATCGGCATCGGCATCGGACTGAACACGGGGACCATGTGCGTGGGCGACATGGGCTCGGACATCCGCCGCAGCTACACGGTGATCGGCGACGCCGTCAACCTGGGCTCGCGGCTGGAGGGGCTGTCCAAGTCGTACGGCGTGGACATCGTGGTTGCCGAATCGACCCGCCGACAGGCCACGGACTTCGCCTGGCAGGAACTTGACCGCGTGCGCGTGAAGGGCAAGGAGCAGGCCGTGGCCATCTTCTGGCCGGTCACGCCGCTCAATCGACTCGAGGACAGCACCAGTGCCGAGCTCAAGCTCTGGGCCGAATTCCTCAAGGCCTACCGTGCGCAGGACTGGGACCGTTGCGACATGCACATGCTGAACCTGCAGCGCGCGAATGCCAAAAAGTACCTTTACCTGCTTTATTCCGAACGGGTAGCCTCGATGCGCATGCTGCCGTTCGACCCCTCGTGGGACGGCGCGACGAATTTCGAAACCAAGTGAGGCCGGGGTGAAAGTACGCGTACTGGGGTGTTCGGGGGCGATCGCCAGGGATTGCCGGACCACCTCGTTCCTGATCGACAGCGACGTGCTGGTGGATGCCGGCACCGGCGTGGGAGACCTGTCGCTGGCCGAGATGGCGGCGGTGGACCACGTGCTGCTCACGCACTCCCACCTCGATCACATCGCCGCCCTGCCCCTCATGGTGGACGCCGTGGCCGGCCAGCGCACCCGGCCGCTGCAGGTGCACGCCCTGCCCGGCACGGTGAAGGCCTTGCGCGACCACGTCTTCAACAACGTGATCTGGCCCGACTTCAGCCGCATCCCCACGCCCGATGCGCCCTTCATCACCTTCCATGAGATCGAGGTCGGCCAGACGCTGCAGATCACCGGCAAGACCATCGAGGTGCTGCCCGCCGTACATACTGTGCCCGCCGTGGGCTATGCGATCACGGCCGGCTCGGGTTGCTGGGTGTTCACCGGCGACACCGAGCGCAACCCGGCTTTCTGGACGCGCGTGAACGAACTCAACGTGGCCGCGCTGGTCATCGAGACGGCGTTCAGCAACCGCGAGAGGGAGCTGGCGCAGAAGAGCCTGCACCTGTCTCCCGCTTCGCTGGCCGACGAGTTGCGCAATATCGCCAAGGGGCGGCAGTACCCCATCTACATCACGCACACCAAGCCGGCCGAAACCGATCTCATCATGTCCGAGATCCAGGGGCTGGACCAGACGCGGACCTTCGGCCTGAACTTCATGCACGACATCCGCTGGCTGCGCGCCGGCCAGGAATTCGAGCTGTGATCCGCCGCGCCGCCGCGCGACACACCAAGGCACGCCCATGAGTACCGAGCAGGACTTCTACGACTCCCAGATCCTGCCGCCCGAGAAGCGCGGCGTCACCTTTGCCGCCCTGTTCTTCAAGCAGCTGCAGACCGTCAGCACGCGTATCCACGCCACCGAGAACATCGACCAGCTGATGCTGGATGCGAGCGAGGACATCTGCCGCCTCTTCAATGCGGACCGGCTCACGCTCTATGCCGTCACCGAGGACGGCGGCGCCATCATCTCGAAGGTCAAGACCGGACTGAACACGAGCCGTGCGCTGAAGCTGCCCATCAGCGCGCAGAGCCTGGCGGGCTATGTGGCCTTCAGCCGCCAGCTGCTCAACGTGGCCGACGTCTACGACGAAGCCGCACTCAAGAAGATCCATCCGACGCTCACCTTCCTCAAGGAAGTGGACAGGCGCTCGGGCTACCGCACCAAGCAGATGCTGGTGGCGCCCATCATCGAAGGCAACACGCTGCATGGCGTGCTGCAGGTCATCAACAACAAGAGCGACCTGCCTTTCGGCGAACTCGAGGTCGAGGGCGCGCAGCAGTTGTGCAAGACCCTGGCCACCGCCATCCGCCAGCGACTCTCGCGGCCCGCCGAAGCGCCCGCAGGGAGCGGCCGCGCCACCAAGTACGACGGCCTGGTCGCCGATGGCGTGATCTCGGCCGACGAGCTGCAGGCCGCGATGCTGCGCGCGCGCGAGAACTCGCTGGGCGTGGAGCAGGTGCTGATGGCGGACTACAACCTGAAGCCGGCGCAGATTGGCCCGTCGCTTTCGCGCTTCTTCGGCGTGCCTTACGAGCCGATGACCAGCACGCGTATCCGCTCCGAGGGCCTGCACGGCCAGCTCAAACGCGAGTTCGTCGAGGAACAGCGCTGGATCCCGCTGGAAGAGTCGCCCGAGGGGCTGGTGGTGATGTGCCTGGATCCGGAGGCCACCCGCGGCTCGCGCATCGTGCCGCAGGTGTTCCCGCGCCTGTCGAAGTTCGCCTACCGCGTGACCACGCAGTACGAGTTCGACGAGACGGTGAACCAGTTGCTGGGCGGCGGCGAGGCCGGCAGTTCGATCGACCAGATGCTGGCCGATCTGAGCGATGGCCCGCTCGACGACGACTCGGGCAACGACAACTCGCTCGAATCGGCGGCGGCCGACAACGAGCTGGTCAAGTTCGTCAACAAGGTGATCGTCGACGCGTACAACCAGCGCGTCTCGGACATCCACATCGAGCCGCTGCCCGGCAAGGCCAAGACCGGCATCCGCTTCCGCATCGATGGCTCGCTCGTGCCCTACGTGGAGGTGCCGGCGCACTTCCGCCAGGCCATGGTCACGCGCCTGAAGATCATGTGCGACCTCGACATCTCCGAGAAGCGCAGGCCGCAGGACGGCAAGATCAAGTTCAAGAAGTTCGGTCCGCTCGACATTGAGCTGCGCGTGGCCACCATCCCGTCGGCTGGCGGCGTGGAAGACGTGGTGATGCGGATCCTCGCGGCTGGTGAGCCGATTCCGCTGGACAAGCTCGGCCTCACGCCGCACAACAAGGAGCGGCTCGAATCCACCGTGAGCAAGCCCTACGGCCTGTTCTATGTGTGCGGCCCCACGGGCTCAGGCAAGACCACCACGCTGCACTCCATCCTCAAGTTCCTCAACACGCCCGACACCAAGATCTGGACGGCCGAGGACCCGGTGGAAATCACGCAGAAGGGCCTGCGCCAGGTGCAGATCAACAAGAAGGCCGGCATCGACTTCGCTCTGGTGATGCGCGCCTTCCTGCGGGCCGATCCGGACATCATCATGGTGGGCGAATCGCGCGACAAGGAAACCGTGTCGATGGGCGTGGAAGCCTCGCTGACAGGTCACCTGGTGTTCTCCACGCTGCACACCAACTCTGCCCCCGAATCCATCACCCGCCTGCTCGACATGGGCATGGACCCCTTCAACTTCGCCGATGCCCTGCTGGGCATCCTGGCGCAGCGCCTGGCCAAGAAGCTGTGCGACTGCAAGGAGGCCTACACGCCAGACGGCGAGGAAATCAAGACTTTCCTGGCCGAATACGCCGAGGAACTGCGGCATTCCAGCGCCTGGAAGGCCGACTATCCTGGTGAAGCGCGCAAGTTGTACGACAGCTGGGTCAAGACCTATGGCGAAGGCGGCAAACTGAAGTTCTACCGCTCCCGTGGCTGCGAGAAGTGCAACAACACCGGCTACAAGGGCCGGCTGGGCCTGCACGAACTGCTGATCGCCGACGACGCCGTCAAGAAACTCATCCAGGAACGCGCCCGCGTGGCTGAAATCTTCGCCCAGTCCGTCGAAAGCGGGATGCGCACGCTGAAGATGGACGGGATGGAGAAGATCATGATGGGCCTGACCGACCTCAAGCAGGTGCGGTCGGTGTGCATCAAGTAGATAGCGAAGCCAGTCCCTAGGTTACTTTGACTGAAAGGCCAAAGCACTAGGCAGGAAATTTGCTGCAGTATCGTCATCTTAATTGACGACACCTTCTTGTGACCTTGCATCGTTCCCAGCAGGGGTTCACCCTGATCGAGCTGCTGATCGTCGTGTTCGTCGTCGGCGTTCTGTCGGCCGTGGCTCTGCCCGTATATCGCGACTACACAGTACGGGCCAAGGTTTCCGAGGTCGTGTTGGCGGCATCCGCATTGCGCAGCGACGTGGCCGAGTACGCGCATGCCAATGGCACCATGCCCGGCGACAGTGAGCTCTCCGGGGTTGTGCGTGGCTCCCGCTGGGTCGCCAGCGTCATCTACTCGCGTGATCCCTCCCTCAGCACGGCAGGCGTAGTTACAGCGACAGCACAGGGTGATCCGCATTTTGAGGGAGCCTACGTCGCTATGCGTGGATCGTTGACCCCGTCCGGGCAGGTCGATTGGCGTTGTGAGGGCACCATTGCGGCCAAGTATCTTCCGGCGGCCTGTCGCTGAAGGGCAGTCTGTGTCGGCAACGAGGTGACAAATATGTCGAAAGCGGTCGCAAGGAGAGTCGATTTCGTCAGCGCTTTAGCAAAGAGACCGTGCGAAAGTTCTCGATTTTCATCGCCGCCATGATTCTGTCGCTCTGGCACAGATTCTGCTGAATGGCACACGGTCAACTTTCTTAACAGGAGCTCCTTATGAAGCGTTCTCTCCAAAAGGGTTTCACCCTTATCGAACTGATGATTGTGGTCGCCATCATCGGTATTCTGGCTGCCGTCGCCCTGCCCGCGTATCAGGACTACACGGTTCGCGCGAAGGTGTCCGAAGTCATTCTGGCCGCGTCGGCACTGCGTACTGACGTGTCGGAGTTCGCGCAGTCAAATGGTCAGATGCCTGCCACTAACGGCCTGTCGATTTCCACCAGCGCAACGCAGTGGGTCGGTGGTGTTGGTTACGCTCAAGGCGCGGCGAGCAACATCGGTATCATCACGGCAACTGCAACGAAGGATCCGAAAATCTCGGGTGCCAACATCACCATGACGGGCACGATGAGCGACACTGGTCAAGTGACTTGGGTGTGCAGTGGCAGCATCGAAGCCAAGTACCGCCCCTCGAGCTGCAAGTAATTCTGCAGGATCGGTTTAAAAGGCTCCCCCTGGGAGCCTTTTTCTTTGGAGGTCAGAACTTATGTGGCGTGGAACGCCGTCGGGCGGCGTTTTGCCCTCAACTTCTTTGGTCCTGCTGGCGGCAATTGCGGCCGGCGCATGGCTACAGCCAAATCACTGGCTACCGTGGGTTTCCTTTCATGCAGAAGTCTGGATGGCAGTCGTGCTATGCGGCGTCTCGCTCTTCGTGCTTGCACGCACACAGGGGGCGTTGACATGGCATGGGTTGGCGGTGCTGGGGTTGTTGCTTGCCGCCGTGCCCCTGGTTCAGCTGGCAGGCGGTCTGGTACTTTCGAAAGGCCTTGCCTGGATCAATAGCGCCTATCTGCTGGGATTGTTTGCCGCGCTCATGATCGGTGCTCGCTGGGAATCAGCAGCGCCAGGTGAGCCGGTGCTGTTCGTGCTGCTGGCAGCATTCATCGCGTCATTCCTGTCGGTGGGCCTGCAACTGCATCAGTGGATGCAGCTTGATGGATTGCCGTTCTTGTCCATGGGTGGCGGGCCTTCCCGGCCTTCGGCGAACATAGGACAAGCCAACCATTTGGCCACGCTGCATCTTTGGGGGCTCCTCGCTGTTACATGGGCATGGCTGCGCGGCTACTTTGGGCCAACAGGCTTTTTCGCCTTGGCGGCTTTCCTTTTGCTGGGTATCGCTCTGACGGAGTCGCGGGCCGCGTTGCTCAATGGAGTTCTGTTGTGCGGAGTGACGTGGCTTTATCGCCCACGTTGGCCGTCACGACGAGTAGTGTGGGCGGCCATGGGATTGGTGTTTGCCCTGCTGGTGCTGATGTTGACGCTACCCTCGTTAGGGGCTGTTATCCATTCCTTCGGCGAATCAGGCACGGCAAGACTGGCCAATCCCGCGAGTGCCAACATCCGAATCACGGCCTATACCATGCTGGTCGACGCCGCCTTACGCCAACCCTGGTTTGGCTATGGCTGGGGACAGACTATGCTGGGGCAGTTCGCGGTCGCGCTTGACCACCCTTCGATTAATGGTGTGCTGGGAAACGCTCACAACCTGCTTATCGATCTCGTTCTGTGGCTAGGCATCCCGGGCGGACTTGCGGTAGCCATGACGTTCGCGGCCTGGCTGCTGCGATGCTTGCGCGTCCTCCGGGCCCCGGAGAACGTCGTCGTGCTGATGGCGGTGTTGGTTCTCGCCGTTCACAGCATGGTGGAGTTTCCGCTGCAGTATGGGTACTTCCTCTGGCCAGCTGGATTGCTGGTTGGCGCTCTCAATGTGCGCGCAAACTTTCCAGCAAAAACTTGGGGGCACCGTGCTCTGTTGGCAGGAATCTGTCTGGCGTGCGGAGCATTCACGCTCGCCGCCATACGAGACTACGTAGTCGCCGAGGCCAGCTTCCGCTCCTGGCGTTTCCACGTCGCGCGGATCGGCAGCGTTGCACCCGAGCCAATCCCTTCGCTTGCGGTGCTGCCCCAGATTGAAAGCGTATTGCGCGTACCGCGTGCCGCCATCCGAAAAGGCATGACCGCCGAGGAGATCAACGACTACACCGAGGCCATGCTGGCGCTGCCCAGTCTGGCGAACATCTTCTTCCTGTCACAGGCCCTGGCCATGAACGGACGAGTTGAAGAGGCACGCCTTTGGCAGTTGCGGATGGAAGGTATCTTCAGCGCCGAACACCTCGCATTTGCCAAAGCTGACTGGCGACGCCAAGCATTGAGTACGCCGGAGATGGCAAACCTGCCATGGGCGCATCCCTGAGTGTCCGCTCGGCTGCGGTCGTCGGCCTGACGGCCTGTTCCTGGGTAATTGGGTGGCGCGATGGACCGTCGCCTGTAGTGCTTCAGACGCTGACTGCTCTGGGTTGCGCAGGTTGCCTCGTGATGATGGGCGCGCCGCGCTCGTGGCATTGGAGCGCCGCAGTTATCGGTATCACTCTTGCTATGGTCGCCATCACGTTGCGTACGTACAGCAATACTGCCTCGTCGCTTGGCGTGGTAGCCGCGGTGTTCATCATGACGACGGCGGCTTCCGGTAGCGCCGGGGCGCGCGATCATCATTGGGGATCTAGCGCGCTCGCGATGGGATGGGTACTCGCGGCAGTGTTGAATGCGCTCATTGGTCACGCTCAAGCCTACGGAATAAACGGTCCGGAGTGGAGTTGGATTTCGGAGTCGACGCGACGCATCGCGACAGGAAACCTGCGCCAACCCAATCAGTTCGCGACATTGATGAATGTTGGTCTGGTTGCAGCGGTATTCGTAACGCCGAAAGTTCGGACACCGCGTGCGCTTTTAACGGTTGCATGTGTACTTCTGGTGACGAGTGCCAACGCCTTGTCGTCCTCGCGTATTGGGGCGCTCGGTCTTCTGCTGGCATGTGCGGCCTGCTGGCGTTGGACAACCCCTACTCAAATGGTTGCGCGGTTGCACCTACTCCTCGCAGCTGCCACCTACGCCACCGTGAGCATCGGAATCTACTTGTACGGCGCGATATCCGGAGCCGGACGCGGTGTGCTGGGCCGGCTTGAGGAGCATGCGCCCGAATGCCACAGCCGCCTCACCCTCTGGAGCAACGTCCTGGACCTCATCATCCAACGATCATGGACAGGTTGGGGTTGGGGCGAACTTGACTACGCCCACTTTGCCACCCGCTTCGAGGGCACGCGCTTCTGCGCCATCCTCGACAACGCGCACAACCTGCCGTTGCATCTGGCCGTCGAACTGGGTATACCCGCCGCAGTGGCGTTGATAGGTGCGATGGCATTTGTCGTGATCCGCGCCCGCCCGTGGCGCGAGACCGAACCGGCGCGACAGCTAGCGTGGCTGGTCATCGCTTTGGTGATGCTTCACAGCATGGTGGAGTACCCATTGTGGTACGGACCGTTCCAGCTCGCCATCGGTCTTGCTGCGGGAATGCTGCTGGCGCGGCCCGCAACAGCTTGCGTGACACAAGCTGCCTGGCCGGCGCATGCGCAGCGGCTGATCGGCACGCTGCTGATGGGTGCGTCCGTCTACGCTGCTTGGGACTACTGGCGCCTGAGTCAGATCTACCTGCCCAAGGAATTGCGCGCCGATGTCTACCGAGAAGACACGCTTAACAAAATTTCCTCGTCTTGGCTGTTCGCTGACCAGGTGCGGTTCGCGCGGCTTACCATCACCCCGCTCACACCTGCCAACGCCGCCTTCATGCATGAGCTGGCCGAGAAAACCCTGCACTTCTCACCCGAGCCCGCTGTGATCGAGAAATACATCAACAGCGCCCGGCTTCTAGGCCGCGACGCCGATGCCGCTTGGGCGGAGCAACGCTATGCCGCCGCCTTCCCGGACCAGCACGCGCGCTGGAAGGCACTCAGCGCGGCGCGCTGAAGTAATGGCCCGAGCGGCCGCCCTCTTTCTCCAGCAGGCGCACATCATTGACCGCCATGCCGCGATCGATGGCCTTGCACATGTCGTAGATGGTGAGCAGGGCCACCTGCACGGCGGTCAGCGCTTCCATTTCGACGCCGGTGGGGCCGGTGGTCTCGACGGTGGCACGGCAGGTCACGCTGACGCCGTGCGCGTCGGTCGCCGGCGAAAGGTCGAACTCGATGCTCACCTTGGTCAGCGCCAGCGGATGGCATAGCGGAATGAGGTCGCTGGTCTTCTTGGCGCCCTGGATGCCGGCCACGCGCGCGATGCCCAGCACGTCGCCCTTCTTCGCCGTGCCCGACGCGATCACGGCCAGCGTGGCCGGCAGCATGTCGATGCGCCCCTGCGCCACGGCCCGGCGGCGCGTAGCGGGCTTGTCGCCAACGTCCACCATGTGCGCCTGACCGTGCTCGTCGAAGTGGGTGAGGGAGCTCATTTGAACGCTTGTGTGACGGTCTGGAATACGATTGGAAACGGAACCCGCAACTGAACTTCACGGATCGGCGGGATCATACGACGATGCTTCTCTGGAAACTGCGCCTGCGCACATGTCCGGCATGAGCCGACGGCGCCCTGCTCACAACGTGATGCCCATTCACCGAACGTCGCCCCCCCGCTGGACCCGCACCGCCTGCCTCGCGCTCGCCCTGGCGGTGGGTGCTCCCGCCGTGATGTCCCCTGCCGCCCATGCGCAGTTGCCCGGCATGGGCGACACGAATGACATGACGGTGGCTGCCGAGCGCCGCCTGGGTGATCGCATCATGCGCGAGATCTACCGCGACCCGGACTACATCGACGATCCGTTGATCGGCGAATATCTTCAGTCGATCTGGGAGCCGCTGCGCGAGGCGGCCATCAAGCGAGGCGAACTGACGCCCGACATCCAGGAACGCTTTGCGTGGGTGGTGATGCAAGTGCGTGACCGTTCGGTCAATGCCTTTGCCCTGCCAGGCGGATACATGGGCGTGCATCTGGGCCTGGTCGGCACGGTGGCCTCGCGCGACGAACTGGCGTCGGTGATGGCGCATGAACTCAGCCACGTCACGCAGCGCCACATCGCACGCATGATGACCGAGCAGGGCCGCCAGATGCCTTGGGTGCTGGGCGCCATGATCCTGGGCGTGCTGGCGGCCGGCAAGAGTGCCGACGCGGCCAACGCCGCCATCGTCGGCGGCCAGGCGCTGGCGGTGCAGAACCAGCTCAACTTCTCTCGTGACATGGAGCGCGAGGCCGACCGCATCGGCTACGGGCTCATGGGCCAGGCCGGCTTCGATGTCTCGGGCTTCGTGACGATGTTCGAGAAACTGCAGCAGGCGTCGCGCCTCAACGACAACGGCTCGTTCCCTTATCTGCGCAGCCATCCGCTCACCACGCAGCGGATCGCAGACATGCAACTGCGCCAGCAGCTTGATGAGAAGCGCGAGGCGCGCGTGAAGACGTCGCTGGAACATGCCGTGGTGTCGGCCCGCGCACGCATGATGGCCAATCCGTCGGTCGACGCGCTGCGCGCGGCACAGACTCAGGCGCAGGCGAGCGTCCGCGGGCCTTCGGTGGATCCGCGCGCCGCGGGCGATCTCTATGCAGCGGCATGGGCATCCATGCGCTTGCGCGAGTTCGACCGTGCGCGCGATTTCACTTCCCGGCTGGCTTCGCTGGTGCGCGACGATGCCCGTGCATCCCGCGCGGCGCGCCTGCTGCGGGTGGAGATCGAGCTGGCCGAAGGCAATGCCCAGGCGGCACTCACCGCGCTGGGGCCTCAGGCCGATACCGCAGCACGGCCGGAGTTGTTCCTGCGCGCGCAGGCCGAATCGCGCCTCGGGCGCGCGGCCGACACCGTACCGGCCCTGCAGTCCTGGCTCGCGCGCCGGCCCGGCGACACGGCCGCCATGCAGTGGCTGGCCGGCGGCTATGCGGCGCAGGGACAGCCGCTGCGTGCCCTGCGCACCGAGGCCGAGATCCAGGTGATGCGCTACGACTATCAGGCGGCCGTGGACCGCTTCCGCGCGGCGCAGGAAATGATCCGCCGTGGCCAGGCCGGGCGCAATCCTGCCGACCACGTGGAGGCATCGATCATCGACACCCGCCTGCGCGAGGTGGAATCACTTCTTCGCGAGCAGCGCCTCGAGCGCTGAATCGATCACCACGCTCAGCAGCGAATAGATCAGCGAGCCGATCAGCGCGGCCCCGAAGCCCGTCACGGCGAAGCCATCGCCCATCAGGCGCGCGGCGGCCCAGAACATGGCCGCGTTGATGACGAAGAGGAAGAGACCCAGCGTCACCACGGTCACCGGCAGCGTCAGCACCACAAGGATCGGGCGCACGATGATGTTGAGCAGGCCGATCACCGCCGCTGCGAGCATCGCCGAGCCGAAGCTGCGCACTTCGACACCGCTGTAGACGTAGGCCACCGTGAGGAGCGCGGCCGCGCTGAGCAGCCATTTCAGGAGAAGTCTCATGCGGCCAGCATAACCCGGTCGCTGACGGGATGCCACTGCGCCCGTGGCATCCCGCGCGGGGCTGGCATTTCCTACTCTGCGGCCAGTACCAGCATGGCGCCCATGCCGGCGACAGCGCCAGGCACCGTCCAGCGGGAGGACTTGGCGGCCGGCTGGTCGGGGGTGACCGGTTCCATGTCGTGGCCGATCTTGGGGCGGCGGGCATCCAGCACGCGCGTGACGCCATGCTCGGCGTGGAGGCGCTGCGTCAGCTCGGTCAGCGGGCCCTTGGCCAGCACCGGCGTCACGGTGTCGCCATGCCGGCGCAGCAGCGGCACCACGGCGCCGAACAGCTTGTCGGCCCACTTGGCACGCCAGTTCTCGCGAGCGCTGTGGCTCACCCATTTGCTGATGCGGTGGGTCATGCGCGGCGCGCAGGCGACGAGCACCCAGTGCGTGTTTCCACCCCGGCTCTGCATGGGCGCGAGTTGTTGTTCGGCGTAGGCGGCGTCATCCACGTAGACGATGATCTTGTCCATGATGGCTCCTGTGGGGTGAATCAGGGCATGGTAGCGGGCGAAGCTGACTCGAAGGCCAAAGGCCCCGCACGCTACTGCAGCAAAGAACGGAAGAGGAAACCGGGACCGAGGTCCCGGGGCCCTCAGCCGTGCGAGGCCATGGCGGCAGAGCGGCGCGAGGCGACGAATTTGCCCAGCGCCAGCACCACGAGCGCGCCGACGATGTGCGACGTCCAGTACACGGTGTCGGAGACGACCGCCAGGCCGCGCTCGTCCACTGTGCCGAACTTCGGCAGGAAGGTCCACTTGTCCGGCGAAACGAAGGCCGGGTCGGTGACCAGCATGCCACCGGCGATCCAGCCCAGCAGCATGCCGCCGGCCGTGATGATCATCGGGAAGCGGTCCATCAGCTTGATCACCAGCTGGCTGCCCCAGACGATGATCGGGATCGAGATCAGCAGACCCAGCACCACCAGAAGCATCGAGTGCTCGCCGGCGTTCTGCGCCGCACCGGCGATGGCGATCACGTTGTCGACCGACATCACGAGGTCGGCCACGATGATCGTCTTGATGGCCGCCAGCAGCTTGTCGCTGCCCGCCACTTCGCCATGCCCTTCCACGTCGGGGGCCAGCAGCTTGACGCCGATCCACACCAGCAGGATCGCACCGACGAACTTGAGGAACGGGATGGCCAGCAAGGTCATCGCAAAGGCAATGAGCACCACCCGCAGGATGATCGCGCCCGCCGTGCCCCAGATGATCCCTTTGGTGCGCTGCGCCGGCGGCAGCTTGCGGCAGGCCAGCGCGATCACGACCGCGTTGTCGCCACCCAGCAGGATGTCGATGATGATGATCTGGCCCAGCGCGACCCAGAACGCGGGCGAAGTCAGAAAGTCCATAGGTTCCTCGTTGTCGATTGACGAAGGAAGCCGCGAACCGTGGGGTGGCCGTGGCTTCCATACTCTGCGAACCCATGCTGACCGCACACGACCATTTCCGCGGGGGGCGAATGCCGTGCGGGAGAAGAGAGCGTGCCTTGATCGACCGGCGTGGGTCCAATCAAAGGTCTTGCTCGACCGCCTGCACCACAACGTGGTCTGGCGGTCCGGACGGCCGGAAGCTTGCGCTTCGTATTGACGACAGGTCCGATGCCCGGGACGCGCTGGACGCGGCCATGGGGCGGGAGCTACTCCCCCTCGAAGGGGCCGATTTGACCACAACTGGCACATTCCACGCAAAAAAACCGGCCGGCCGATGCGTTCTCCGCCAGATCGCTATGATCCGTTCCCCGCGCCAGACGCGGGCACGTCCATGGCCGCCATCCACATCACCGATATCGAAGCCGCGATCAACTTCTGGCGCGCGAAGAAACCGTCCCCTGACGGCATCACGCTCGCGCCGGAACTGCGCGCGCTCGCCGAGGTGTATGCCCTCATGGTGTTCTACCGCGAGGACGAGGCCGCCGAGGAAGGCTTTCCGGCCAAAGCCTACGCCGCCTGGCGCGAGTGGTACGACAGCACGCCCGACACCCCCTGCATCGCCATCTGCTCCACGAGCCAGGGCGACGCCGTGTGCAAAGGGTGCGGGCGCACCTTCGGCGAAGTGCAGCACTGGCCCGAGATGTCGCCGGGCGCCAAGCGCACCACCTGGCGCCGCATCACGCTGCAGGGCGAGGCCTGGCGCTTCAACCGCTATGCCGAACGCGCCGGGCGGGGCATGGGGGTTGCCGGCGATGAGCGACCAGCCGACGCCCCCACTGCCGGCTGAAAGCTTCGTCAGTCGCGCCACCGGCTTTACAGCCTGGCGTCACCGCGCTATGTTGTGTGAGCCCTTGCTCGCTCACCATGCTGCGCCTAGCCCAAGCCCCCAACATCGTCATCGCCACGCTGTGGGCCGATACGCTGTGCGAGGCCGGCATTGCCGCGACGGTGCAGCGTGAGCACCTGCTGGCCCTGGCGGGCCACCTGCCGCCCGACCAGTGCTTGCCCGAGGTGTGGCTTACGCACGAGCAGCAGGAGCCGCAGGCGCGGCAACTGCTGGATGACCTGCAGCAGATTCGCCAGCGCCAGTGGCGCTGCATCTGCGGCGAAGAGGTCGAAGGCGGCTTCGAGCAATGCTGGGGCTGCGGCCGGCTGATGCCGATCGAGTGACGCAGCTTCAGCGCGCGCTCACTTCCAGCGCACGCACTCCAGCTCGACGGTCTGCCTGTCGTCGGCCAGCATCAGCAGGCCGTCCTGCAGGGTGGCCTGCAGTTGCATGCTGCGCTGGGCCAGCGTGGCCAGGGCTTGTGAAGCCTCGGTGGGCACACGCCAGACACTGAGCTTGTCCAGCCGCGAGAGCTTGTTCTCGATACCCCGCCACCACACCTCGGCGGCATGGTTGAAGGCGTACACGCTCACCGCATCGGCCTTGCTGCAGGCCTTGGCGAGGGGTTTGTCCTCGGGCTGCCCCACTTCGATCCAGCGGCGCGGCCGGCCGGTGAAGTCCCGCAGCCAGACGTCGGGTTCGTCCGGATCGGACAGGCCGGCGCCGAAGGCAAACGTGCCGTCGCCATTGCATTCGGTCTGCAATGCATGGGCTTCACGGGCCAGCGCGGCCAACCGGATCATCATGCGCTCGTCGGTTTCGCTCGGGTGCCGCGCGAGAGTGAGCGCGTGCTCTGCATAGTAGCCGTGGTCAATGTCGGCGATCTGCAGGGTCGCCTTGTAAATGGTGGATTTGAGGGCCATGTGGCGAGCCGTTAGCGGCACGGGCGGCCCAGCCGGGCCACCGCACCAGAAGGGATAGGGGCGTGTTTCAGCAGCGGCGGGCCAGCTCGGCAGCCCGTCCGATGTAGGTGGCGGGCGTCAGGTCGAGCAGGCGCTGCTTTTCGGCTTCGGGGATCTCCAGCGAGCGGATGAGGCCATGGAGGTCGGCCGCGGCCACGGTCTTGCCGCGCGTGACTTCCTTGAGCTTTTCGTACGCGCCCTGCACGCCGAAGCGGCGCATCACGGTCTGGATCGGCTCGGCCAGCACTTCCCAGGCGGCGTCGAGGTCGGCCGCCAGCGCTTCTTCGTTGAGCTCCAGCTTGTTCAGGCCGGTCATGAGCGACTGCTGCGCCAGAACGGCATAGCCCAGCGCCACGCCCATGTTGCGCAGCACGGTGGAGTCGGTCAGGTCGCGCTGCCAGCGGCTGACGGGCAGCTTTTCGGCCAGATGGCGCAGCAGCGCGTTGGCGAGACCCAGGTTGCCCTCGGCGTTCTCGAAGTCGATCGGATTGACCTTGTGCGGCATCGTGCTCGAGCCGATCTCGCCAGCCTTCAGACGCTGCTTGAAATAGCCCAGGCTCACGTAGCCCCAGACGTCGCGCGACCAGTCGACCAGAATGGTGTTGGCGCGCGCCACGGCGTCGAACAGCTCGGCCATGTAATCATGCGGCTCGATCTGGATGCTGTAGGGCTGGAAGGTCAGGCCCAGGCCCAGCGGCTCAGGCGTCTCGATCACCTTGGCGGCAAAGGCTTCCCAGTCGAAATCGGGCCAGGCGGCCAGATGGGCGTTGTAGTTGCCGACGGCACCGTTCATCTTGGCCTTGAGCTTCACGCCTGCGATGGCGTCGCGGGCGGCGGCCAGGCGCACCACCACGTTGGCGATTTCCTTGCCCACCGTGGTGGGACTGGCCGTCTGGCCATGCGTGCGGCTGAGCATGGGCACGGCGGCGTGGGCGTGGGCCATTTCGCGCATCTTGCCGATCACGGCATCCAGCGAGGGCAGCAGCACCAGGTCGCGTGCGGCCTTGAGCTGCAGCGCGTGGCTGGTGTTGTTGATGTCCTCGCTGGTGCAGGCGAAGTGCACGAACTCGCTGGCGGCTTGCAGTTCGGGGCGGGCTTCAAAGCGCGATTTGATCCAGTACTCCACGGCCTTGACGTCGTGGTTCGTGGTCTTCTCGATTTCCTTGATGGCCTGGGCGTCGGCCTCGGAAAAGTTCTTCACCAGCCCCAGCAGGTAGGTGCGTGCGCCGGGCGAGAGCGGCTTGAATTCGGCGAAACCGGCGTCGGACAGCGCGATGAACCACGCCACTTCCACCTGCACGCGGCGGTGCATGTAGCCCTGCTCGCTCATGTGCGGACGCAGCGCGGCAAGCTTGGGCGCGTAGCGGCCGTCGAGGGGGGAAAGGGCGGAAATCGAGGAGAAGGACATCGCACGATTGTAGGTTCCGGCCGCCGTCCGGGGCTGCCCGCGCGCGCCCGGCGGCCAACGGGCCGCTCGCCTAGAATTCGCGCCATGCGATCCAACACAACAACGGGGGGCCAGGCATGAAGCTCATCGGTGCCATTACCAGCCCTTACGTGCGCAAGGTGCGCGTCGTCATGGCCGAAAAGCGGCTCGAATACCAGTTCGTCCAGGAAGACGTCTGGCTTGCGCAGACCCACATCCACGAATCGAATCCGCTCGGCAAGGTGCCTTGCCTGGTCATGGAAGGCGGCGAAGCCGTCTTCGACTCGCGTGTCATCGTCGAATACCTCGATACGCTCTCGCCGGTGGGCAAGCTGATCCCGCAGCAGGGCCGCGAGCGCGCCGAAGTGAAGACCTGGGAGGCGCTGGCCGACGGCGTGCTCGACGCGGCCATCCTCGCGCGCCTGGAGGCCACCTGGCCGCACCGCACCGAAGACCAGCGCAGCCGGCCCTGGATCGACCGCCAGATGCTCAAGATCGAACGCGGGCTCAAGGCCATGAGCCAGGGCCTGGGCGAGAAGCCGTATTGCAGCGGCATCCACCTGAGCCTGTCCGACATCGCGGTGGGCTGCGCGCTGGGTTATCTCGATTTCCGCTTCCCGGAGATCGACTGGCGCACGCCTTACCCGAACTTGCTCAAGCTCCACGACAAGCTGGCCCAACGTGCCAGCTTCCTGGACACGCTGCCCGCCTGACCGGGTGAACTCCTTTTTCTGACATCGGGTGCCCGGCACGACGCGGCCCGCAGTTCCGGCAGGGACTGCGGGCCGATCTGTTTGGGGATGTGAATGGCGCGGTGCCCGCGGGGGGCACCGCGCCGGGATAAAAACACCGCGAAGCGCCCCGGGACGAAGGAGGGAGGGAGGGAGGAGGAGGAGAGTCGTCCCGGGATTGCAGCCCGGGCGTGCTGCCCGGGAGGCTTCGCGGCTGGAAATTCGTCGAACCCTCAGCCGTGTCCTGCTCCTGCCGTTTGGAGTGAACGCGCAGCGGGCCGGTTCCGCTGACAGGCGCCAGTCGTCAGGTAAAAGAATGTGTATGAATTCACGCCCAGGCCTGCGTTGCGGCCCCGCTCAGCGGGCTGCCAGCTGCCGTTCGACGTCCTTGATGAAAGCCGGGTTGTCCGGAGCCACCATGCTGGCGTAGCTGTCGACAAGCCGCCCGTCGCGGCCGATCAGGTACTTGTGGAAATTCCACGCCGGGCTGCGCCCGCCCTGGGCGGCCAGTTGGCGGTAGAGGGCATTCGCATCCGGGCCGCGCACGCTGCTCTTGACGAACATCGGGAAGCGGACGCCGAAGGTGCTTTCGCAGAACTCGGCGATCTCCTTGTTGCTGCCGCTCTCCTGCGAGAAGTCGTTGGACGGGAAGCCCAGCACCACCAGACCCTTGTCGGCGTAGCGTGCGTGCAGCGCTTCCAGGCTCTTGTACTGGGATGTGAAGCCGCAGAAGCTCGCCGTGTTCACCACCAGCACCACGCGGCCGGCGTACTGGCACAGGGACTGCGGCTTCTCGTCCTGCAGCCGGGCGAAAGTGTGTTGCAGCAGCGGCGGGCACTGGCCAGGACTGGCGGCTGCCGCGGGCTGCGTGGCCGGGCGAAGGATGTCCTTGACCGGCCCCTGCGCGACGGCAGACGTCGCGGCCAGGGCCAGCACGGCCGACAGGATCGATGCGGGACGGGCGAACGAGGCGCGCATGGGTTACTCCTGCAAGGGCTGAGGCGGTACGCCACCCGGTAGCGGGTGGAGCGGGCGCCGCCAGTATGCCGCCGTTGCCGGCCTGCGTGGGACGCGGGGTTTTCCTGGCCGCGGCGCCCCTCAGGGCGTCGCCGCACCG
The DNA here is from genome assembly GCA_017307855.1 of Burkholderiales bacterium. Lineage (GTDB taxonomy): Bacteria > Pseudomonadota > Gammaproteobacteria > Burkholderiales > Burkholderiaceae_C > JAGOCV01. The sequence continues at coordinate 106,867 of JAFKGD010000013.1, forward strand.
GTGCCGGTGGAACGGGGCGGGCGGCGTCTGAGCCGGCGTAGCAGCCACTGCCCGATGTCATCCACGATCAGGAACACCACCGGGATCACCAGCAGGCTCAGCACGGTGGAAGTGATCAGCCCGCCGATCACCGCGATGGCCATTGGCGAGCGGAAGCTCGCGTCGGCCGCGCCCAGTCCGATGGCGATCGGCATCATGCCGGCGCCCATGGCGATGGTGGTCATGATGATGGGGCGGGCCCGCTTGTGGCAGGCGTCCAGCAGCGCGTCCCAGCGGGACATGCCGTGCTCGCGGCGCGCCACGATCGCGTATTCCACCAACAGGATCGAATTCTTGGTGGCGATCCCCATCAGCATGATCAGCCCGATCAGCGAGGGCATCGAGAAGCTCTTGCCCGCCAGCAGCAGCCCCACGAACGCACCGCCCAGCGACAGAGGCAGCGCAGCCAGGATGGTGCCCGGGTGGAGGAAGTCCTTGAACAGCAGCACCAGCACCACGTAGATGCACAGCACCCCCGTGAGCATGGCAAGGCCGAAGCTGGCGAACAGCTCGGACATCACCTCGGCGTCGCCCACCTCGGCCACCCGCACGCCCGGCGGCAGGTTGCGCACCGTGGGCAGGTCGTGCACGGCCTTGGCCACGTCGCCCAGCGCGAGGCCCGACAGCTCGATCTCGAGGTTCACGTTGCGGGCGCGGTCGTAGCGGTTGATCACCGCCGGCCCGCCGGCCAGATCGAGCGAGGCCACTTCGCCCAGCATCACCGGTCCGCGCGCGCCCGGCACCGTGAGCCGCTCCAGCACCGAGAGGTCGCGCCGCGCCGCGTCGTCGAGCTTGACCACGATGGGCACCTGCCGCTGCGCCAGATTGAGCTTGGGCAGCGCGGCGTCGTAGTCGCCCACGGTGGCGATGCGCAGCGTCTCGCCGATGGCGCTGCTGGTCACCCCCAGATCGGCGGCGCGCGCGAAGTCCGGGCGCACGGCGATCTCGGGCCGGGTGAGGCTGGCGGTGGAGGCGATGCTGCCCAGGCCCGGCACGCTGCGCAGCTCGCGCTCGACGGCGCGGGCGGTGGCGATCAGCGATTGGGGCTCCTCGCCAGTGAGCACGAGGATGTACTTCTCGCCCGACCCGCCCAGTCCGACCTTGCTGCGCGCGCCCGGCAGTTCGGTCAGCGCGGCGCGGATCTGGTTCTCGATCGGCTGTTTGCGCGGCCGGTCGCCGCGCGGATCGAGCAGGATGGTGAGCGTGGCCTTGCGCACCTCGGGCGCGCCGCTGCCGGCGAACGGATCGCCGCCTGCCGCGCCGCCGCCCACCGTGGTGTAGACGCTCTTGACGTGGTTCACGCGCATGACCAGCTGGCGCGCCTGCTCCGCCGTGGTCAACGTCTGCTCCAGCGTGGCGCCGGGCGGCAGTTCCAGGTAGACCTGCGTCTGCGAGTTGTCGTCGGGCGGGATGAAGCCCGTGGGCAGCAGCGGGATCAGGGCGAGCGAGCCGATGAAGAACAAGCCCGAGAGGAGCACCGTGACCAGCTTGTGGCCCATCGACCACTGCACGGCGCGCATGTACCAGCGCATCCAGGCCGGGTCTTTCTCTTCGCCGTGCACGATGGGCTTGAGCATGTAGGCCGCCATCATCGGCGTGAGCACGCGGGCGACCACCAGCGAGGCGAACACGGCCAGCGCCGCCGTCCAGCCGAACTGCTTGAAAAAGCGACCCGCGATGCCGCTCATGAACGCCGTCGGCAGGAACACCGCGATCAGTGTGAAGGTGGTGGCGATCACGGCCAGGCCGATTTCGTCGGCCGCCTCCATCGCCGCCTGGTAGGGCGTCTTGCCCATGCGCAGGTGGCGCACGATGTTTTCCACCTCGACGATGGCGTCGTCCACCAGGATGCCGACCACCAGCGACAGCGCCAGCAGCGTGATCACGTTGACCGAGAAGCCCAGCAGGTACATGCCCAGGAAGGCCGGGATCACGGACATCGGCAGCGCCACGGCCGACACGAACGTGGCGCGCCAGTCGCGCAGGAACAGCCACACCACCAGCACGGCCAGCAAGGCGCCCTCGTAGAGCAGGTGCATGGAGCCTTCGTACTCCTCGGCCACCGGCTCGACGAAATTGAAGGCCTCGGTCAGCTCGATGTCCGGATGCTGCGCCTTGAGCTCTTCCAGTGCCTGCTGCACGGCGGCGCCCACGGCCACTTCGCTCTCGCCGCGGCTGCGCGAGACCTCGAAACCCACCACCGGCTGCCCGTTCAGGCGGGCGGCGGCGCGCGGCTCGGCCACGGTGTCGGTGACGGTGGCCACCTGGTCGAGCCGGATGCGGCGGCCATCGGGCAGCGAGAGCTCCAGCGCGGCGATCTCGGCCGCGGTCTGCACGGTGGCCAGCGTGCGCACCGGCTGCTCGCTGCCGCCCAGGTCGGCGCGGCCGCCGGCACTCTCGATCTGCACCTGGCGCAGGCGGTGGGAGATGTCGGTGGCGCTGGCCCCCAGCGCCTGCAGGCGCGCCGGATCGAGCGCCACACGCACTTCGCGCGTGACGCCGCCCACGCGGTTCACCGCGCCCACGCCACGCACGGTCAGCAGGCGCCGCGAAACCTCGTTCTGCACGAACCACGAGAGCGCCTCTTCGTCCATGCGGCTGGAGCGGATGGTGTAGGCCAGCACCGGCTGGCCGGCCAGGTCCACCTTGGCCACGATCGGGTCGCGCAGGTCGGACGGCATGTCCGAGCGCACGCGCGCCACGGCCGAGCGCACGTCGTCCACGGCCTCCTGCACGGGCTTCTCCAGGCGGAACTCGGCCATGATGGTGACGGCGCCGTCCATCACCTGCGTGTTGATGTGCTTGAGCCCCTGCACGGTGGCGATCGAATCCTCGATCTTGCGGGCCACGTCGGTCTCGAGCTGCGAGGGCGAGGCCCCGGGCAACGCGGCCGTCACTGTGACCATGGGCAGGTCCATGTCGGGGAAGTTCTGCACCTTCATGGCCTTGAAGGCGAACAGGCCGCCGAAGGTCAGCAGCACGAACAGCATGACCGCCGGGATCGGGTTGCGGATCGACCAGGACGAGACGTTGATCATGATGGGCGTGTCCCGGTGTTCACTGGCGGGCAGGCGCGGAGGCCGCAGGCGCCGGTGTCGCGGCGCTGCCGGCCGGCGCGGTGGTCACGCGCACCAGATCGCCGTTGTTGAGGAAGCCCGCGCCTTGCGTGACGACGCGAGCCTGCGCATCCAGGCCGCTGGTGATCTCGATGCGGTCGCCCTCCAGCCGGCCCGTGGCCACCTTGAGCTGGCTCACGCGGCTGTCGTCGCCCACCCGGAAGACGTAGCTGAAGCCGTCGCGCACCACCACGGCCTGTTGCGGCACCGTCATCGCCGGCGTGGCGCCCAGCGCGAACTCGCCGCGCGCGAACATGCCCGGCAACGCCGCACCGGGTGCGCCCGCGCGGCCCGTGCCCAGCGGCGGGAGATCCACGTAGACGAGCGCCAGGCGCGTCTGCGGATCGACCGTGGGCGCGACCATGCGCACGCGGCCCTGCAGTTGCGCGCCGCCCGCGCTGGTCACCGTGGCCGCCGTGCCCGGCGCGATGCGGCCGAGCTCGGCCGAGGTGACCTCGGCCCGCCATTCGATGCGGCCCTGGCGGATCAGGCGGAACAACTCGGTGCCCGCGCCCACCACGGCGCCCACGGTGGCGCTGCGCGCGGAGATCACGCCGTCGTCGGGCGAACGCACCTGCGTGTAGTCCAGCCGCAGTTGCTGCGCGGCCAGCGTGGCCTTGGCGGCCTCCACGCGCGCCTGCGCGGTCTTCTCGGCCGTGAGGTACTGGTTGATCTGCGAGGCGCTGAGCGCGCCCGAGGGCTCGAGCGCGCGGGCGCGCTGTGCGTTGGCGGCAGCTTCGGCGGCGTTGGCCTCGGCCTCCATCACGCTGGCGCGCGCCTGGCCCACCTCGGCCTGCACGGTGAGCGGCGAGAACACCGCCAGCACCTGGCCGCGCCGCACGCGATCGCCCACGTTCACGCGGACCTCGGTGAGCTTGAGGCCGCTGGCTTCCGAGCCCACGCTGGCCTCCTGCCAGGCCGCGATGCTGCCGTTGGCCGACAGCCGTTGCGCCAATTGCAACTGCTGCGGCGTGGCCGCCGTCACCGTGAGCACCGGCCGTGCGGCGGCGGTCGATTTCTCGTCGGCCGCCCTCGAGCCGAGCGCGAACAGCAGGACGCCTGCGGCGGCCAGGGTCACGACGACGGCGGACACCACGGTGCGGCGTGTGGCCGGGGACGAAGAGGAAAGCGGATGGTTCATGTCGTATCTCGTGTGTCTGCGTGAACGCCGTGGCGTCGTCTTCAGCGTGTGGCGGGCGTGGCCATGGCGGCCACGCGATCGGCGTCGGGGCGCTGCCAGCCGCCGCCCACGGCGCGGTAGAGCGTGACCCAGGCGGTCTCGCGCTGGCGCCGCAGGTCGATCAGCGCGTTGTCGGCGGCCAGCAGGGTGCGGCGCGCGTCTTCCAGTTCGACCAGGCTGGCCAGGCCGTTGCGGTAGCGCGCCTCGGTGGCGGCGAACGAGGCCCGGTAGCCATCGGCGGCGGTCTGGGCGTCGGCCGCGCGGCTGGCCGCGCTGTCCAGGTTGACCAGCGCCTCTTCCACCTCGCGCACGGCCTGGCGCACGCGGCCGGTGTACGTGGCCACGGCCTCGTCGTAGCGGGCGCGCGCGGCGTCGACTTCGGCCGCGCTGCGTCCGCCATCGAACAAGGGCGCCGACAGCGCCAGCGGGCCCAGCGTCCAGGTGTTGAACGAGTAGGTCGAGCCCCCGGTCCGGAACGCAGAGCGGCCCACGAAGCCGTCGAGCGACAGGCGCGGATAGCGCGCAGCCTGCGCGCTGCCGGCGTCGGCGCTGGCAGCGGCCACGTCGCGTTCGGCGCGGTAGAGATCAGGGCGCTGCGACAGCACGCGCGCGGGCACACGTTCGATGTCGAACAGCGTGGCCGGCGGCGGTGCGGCCGCCGGTGCGGCAGTCAGGCGGCGGCGCAGCTCGGGTTCGTCGATGGCGGTGAGGGCGACCAGGGCCTTCACGCCGAGCTCGCACTGCGCGCGCTGCTGCGTGGCACGGCTCGCGCCTTCGGCCGCGCTGGCCCGCGCGAGCGCGGCGCTGGCGGGCGCGGTGAACCCGGCGCGCGCCGATTCGTCGGACAGCCGCGCGGTCTCGGCACGCGAGCGCGCATCGCCGCGAGCCACCTCGAGCTGGCGCTCGCAGGCGCGTTGTGCCACGTATTGGCTGGCCACTTCGGCCGCCACGGCCACGCGGGCCTCGTGCCAGGCGGCATCGGCGCCGTCGAGCCGGGCCTGCGCCGCATCGCGCGCGGCGCGCACACCGCCGAACAGATCGATCTCCCAACTGGCCTGCACACCGGCCTGGCCCGACGTGGCGAGCACGGGCGGGATGCCGCCGGCTTGCGACGGACCCCGGCTCACGTTGCCGGCCGCCGACAGCGTGGGCGCCAGCGCGGCACCGGCCTGCACGCGCGCCGCGCGCGCCTGGCCCACGCGCGCACCGGCGGCGGCCACGTCGGGGCTGGCGGCCTGGGCGGCTTCGACCAGCTCGGCCAGCAGCGGGTCATTCCATTGCGACCACCATTGGCGCAGATCGGCCACCGCTCCCTGATGGGGCAGCGGTGCGAACCACTGCGGTGGCGCGGCGGCGGCCACCTGCGCGGGTGGCGGGTTGAGCGCACAGCCGGCCACCAGGGCCAGCGGCAGCGCGAGCGCGGCCCAGGCTGCGAGACGGGGTGTCATGACTTGGATCTCCCTTGTTGGATGGCGGAAGGGGTCTGGTGCCCCCTTTCGGATGAGTATCGGATCAAGCGCGGCGCACGATGCGCCTGAGTCTGCGGTGGCAGCACAGCACAGCCACCAGCGCGCGCCCCGGCGCCGTCGGTGCGCGGGGCGCGGCAGCGGGCCGCAGGAGGCGCGGAGGCAGTCATCATGGCGCCGGATTGGATCACATACATCATGCGATCGATCGATCGTCGGGGCCGCAACAATGTGCCCGAATGTGCCTGAAGGACTGCGCCGCAGCGGAGGTACGGAGGATTCAGCCGAACACGGCGTGCCAGAACGCCAGCACCGCGTCGCGTTCGGCGGCCAGTGCACCGGGTGCCACCTGCGTGGGCGCCTCGTCCAGGCGCGCGCGGTGCTGGGCCTGGCGCAGCACGCGATAGGCGCGGGCCGCGGCCTCGCCCACGCCGGCGGGCAGCAGGCCGCAGGCCTCGGCGCGCTGCATCAGCGCGATGTTGCCCACGTTGTCCAGCAGTTGCGGGTGGCGGCCCGACTGCGACAGCACCAGCAACTGCACGGCGAATTCGGCGTCGACCATGCCGCCCGGGCTGTGCTTGACGTCGAACAGTGCGCCGCGCACAGGATGGGCCGCGCGCACGCGCTCGCGCATCGCGGCGATCTCGCCCTGCAGCGCTGCCGCATCGCGCGGCGCGCTGATGACGGCACGGCGCACGCCGTCGAAGCGCTCGTGCAGCGAGCCGGGCTTGTCCTGCTGGCCGGCCGGGCTGCCCAGCACGAAGCGGGCACGCGTCATGGCCTGGTGTTCCCAGGTCCAGGCGGTGTTGCTGCCGCGCTGCTGCTGGTAGTTGGCGTAGGCGTCGAAGGTGGTGATGAGCAGGCCCGAGTTGCCGTTGGGCCGCAGCGCGGTGTCGATCTCGAACAGGTCGCCCTCGCCCGTCTTCACCGTGAGCCAGTTGATGAGCTTGCGCACGTAGGCTGCGTAGATCTCGGGCGCCCGCTCGTCCGCATCTTCGTAGACGAACACGATGTCCAGGTCGCTGCCGTAGCCCAGTTCTTTCCCGCCCAGCTTGCCGTAGCCAATGATGGCGAAGCTCGGCTCGTCGCGGTGGCGCTGCTTGAGGCGCTCCCAGGCCCAGCGCGCGGTCACGCGCAGCACGGCATCGGCCAGCGCCGAGAGGTCGTCGGCCACCTGCTCGACCGACAGTCGCCCTTCCACGTCGCGCGCCAGTGTGCGGAACACCTCGGCGTGGTGGGCACGGCGCAGCAGGTTGAGCAGGGCCTCGTCGTCGTCTTCGCCGGTGCGTGCCAGCGCCTTGCGGCGCGCGGCCAGCTCGGCCTCGAATTCCGCCGCGTCGAAACGCTCGGCCAGCAGCGCGTCGCTGGCCAGCTCGTCGATCACGCCCGGATGCTGTTGCAGGTAACGCGCCGGCCAGCGCGCGGCGCCCAGCAGGCGCAGCAGGCGTTCGTGCACCGACGGGCGCTCCAGCAGCAGGGCCAGGTAGCTTTCGCGGCGCAGCAGCGGCTCGATCCAGCCGGCGCTGCGCACGGCGGCCTCTTCGCTCACGCGGCCTTCGTCGAGCCAGCGGGCGGTGCGCTGCACCAGCCGCGCCAGACGGGCGCGCGCGTCTTCGCGCAGGGCCTGCACGCGCGGATGGTCGCGCCAGTGCTGTACGCGCTCGCGGAAGGTGGCCGGCAGGGTTTCGAGCAACTCCTCGAGATCGGGTGCGGGCGCACGTCCGCCCTTGGGGCCGCCGCAGGTGCCGCTCTTGCAGCCGCCCGAGCCGGGGCCGGCCAGCAGTCGGTCGAACTCGCCGGCCACCAGTTCGCGGTGGGCGTCGAACTCGTGCAGGAACGGGCAGCAGTCGGCATAGCCCATGGTGCGGGCGATCCAGGCCAGGTCGTCGTCCTGCGTGGGCAGCACGTGGGTCTGCTGATCGTCCAGGTACTGGATGCGGTGTTCGACGCGGCGCAGGAAGACGTAGGCCTGGGCCAGCTGTGCGGCCGTGTCGGCCGGCATCAGGCCGGCGCGCGCCAGGCGCGGCAGCGCGTCGAGCGTGGGGCGCGTGCGCAACTCGGGAAACTGGCCGCCGCGCACCACCTGCAGCAGTTGCACGGTGAACTCGATCTCGCGGATGCCGCCGCGCGAGAGCTTGACGTCGTTGGCGCGTTCGGGGTGGCCCGCCGCGCGGCGCGCCGCATGCTCGCGGATCTGGCGGTGCAGCGTGCGCAGCGCCTCGAACACGTTGTAGTCGAGATAGCGGCGGAACACGAAGGGCAGCACCACGCCGCGCAGCGCCTGGGCCGAGCCGTCGGCCACGCACTGGCGCGGCGCGACCACGCGGCTCTTGAGCCAGGCGAAGCGCTCCCACTCGCGGCCCTGCACCTGGAAGTACTCCTCCAGCGCAGAGAGCGAGACGGCGCTCGGGCCCGAATTGCCGTTGGGACGCAGCGCCAGGTCGACGCGGAACACGAAGCCATGCTCGGTGGTGTCGCCCACCAGGGCGTAGATGCGCTTGATGGCGCGGGCGAAATACTCCTGGTTGGAGAGCTGGCCCCGCCCGTCGGGCAGGCCGTCGGTCTCGCCATCCTCGTCGTACACGTAGATGAGGTCGATGTCGCTGGACACGTTGAGCTCGCGCGCACCCAGCTTGCCCATGCCGATCACCCAGAGCTGCGCGCGGCGGCCATCGGCCGTGCGCGGCGCGCCGTGGCGGGCATCGAGCTCTTCCGAGGCCGCGGCCAGCGCCACGTCGAGCGCGAATTCGGCCAGCTCGGTGACGGCAATGGTCACCACCTCCAGCGGCGCCGCCTGGTCGCAGTCGAGCGTGACGAGCCGCTCCATGACCAGCTGGCGCACCATGCGCAGGGCGGCGCCGGTTTCCTCGCCGCGCGCGCGCAGGGCGTCGAAGGCCTGTTGCATGGCGGCGCGGCGCGGCGCACCCGCGGGCAGCAGCGGCAGTTCGGCGGCGTAGCGCAGCCGCAGCCGCTGCACGAAACGGGAGTGCGCCGACGCGGGCGCCGCCGATGCGGCAGCCACCCCCTGCCGGAGAGTCTCCGGGGTGCCGTCCATTAACAAATCTTCACCCGAGGCCCCGGAACGGGTGCCTGTGCCGCCGGTCATAATTCCCGCCACATCCGTCGTTGAAATGAGTCCACGCGTGCCTGTCGTCCCCACCCGCCGGCTGATCGCCACCGCGGTCGTGGCGCGATGGCTATTGACCTTCCTGGTCGCGGCGTGGCTTGTCTTTGCCCTCGCCCTGGCGGTGCTGCACGGCTGGATTGTGCCGCGTATCGACGAATTCCGTCCCCGGCTCGAACAGCAGGCCACGCGGGTTCTGGGGGTACCCGTGCGCATCGGCTCGCTGACGGCCGACGGCAGCAGCGGCGGCCTGTTCCCCGCCTTCGAGATGCGCGACGTCGCGCTGCTCGACGGTGCCGGCCGCGAGGCGCTCACGCTGCCGCGCGTGGTGGTGTCCGCCTCGCCGCGCTCGCTGGTGGGCCTGGGGCTCGAGCAGCTCTACATCGACAGCCCCGTGCTCGACGTGCGCCGCGCATCCGATGGCCGCATCACCGTCGCCGGCCTCGACTTCGGCCGCGAGGGCTCGGATTCCGCCGCCGCGCAGGACTGGCTGTTCTCCCAGCCCGAGCTGGTCATCCGCCGCGGCACGGTGCGATGGACCGATGAGCAGCGCGCCGCGCCACCGCTGGCGCTCGAATCGGTGGACCTGGTGCTGCGCAACCGCGCGCGCCGGCACGACATGCGGCTCGATGCCACGCCGCCGGCCGACTGGGGCGAGCGCTTCAGCGTCGTCGGGCGCTTCCGCCAGCCGCTCTTCTCGGGCCGCGCGGGCCAGTGGGACACCTGGGATGGCCAGCTGTTCGCCAGCCTGCCGCGCGCCGACCTCTCCCGCCTGCGCCAGTACGCCGACGTGGGCGCCGACGTCCGCGAGGGCCTGGGCGCATTGCGCGTGTGGGCCGACGTGAGCCGTGGCGAGATCCACGGCGGCGCGGCCGATGTGGCGCTGACCGAGGTGGACGTGCGGCTCGCCCCGCACCTGGAGCCGCTCGTGCTGAGCTCGGTGTCGGGCCGCATCGAGGGCCAGCGGCTCGCGGGCGGCTTCGAGGTTTCCACACGCGATCTGCAGTTCCAGTCGGGCGATGGCCTGGCCTGGCCGGCCACCAGCGTGCTGGTGCGCTACACCGAGCCGCAGGGCGCCGCGCCGCGCGGCGAATTGCGCGCCGACCGGCTCGATCTCGAATCCCTGGCGCGGCTGGCACACCGCCTGCCGCTGGGGGATGCCACGCATCAGGCGCTGACTTCCTTCGCGCCGAAGGGCCTGGTCACCGGCCTGCAGGCGCGCTGGAACGGCCCGGTCGGCGCGCCCACCCAATACGAAGCGCGCGGTGCCGTCACCGGCCTGGCGGTGGCTGCCCAGGCCGACGCCGGCTTGCCGGGCGTGCGGGGCGCGTCGGTGGAGTTCGAGATGACCCAGGCCGGCGGCCGTGCCCGGCTGGGCATCGACCGCGGTGCGCTCGATCTGCCCGGCGTGTTCGAAGAGCGGGTGCTGCCGCTCGATCACCTGGCCGGCGCCGCCGAGTGGAAGTTCGACGGGCAGCAGATCAGCGTGCAGGTGAACGGCCTGCAGTTCGCCAACGCCGACGCCCAGGGCCAGGCCCAGGGCAGCTGGCGCACCAGCGATCCGGCCACCTCGCGGTCGCGCTCCCGCTTTCCGGGCGTCCTCGACCTCACCGGTACGTTCGCGCGCGCCGAGGGCACGCGGGTGCACCGCTACCTGCCCGCGCACCTGCCGGCCGACGTGCGCCACTACGTGCGCGATGCCATCACGCAGGGCACGGCGAGCGACGTGAAGTTCCGCGTGCGAGGCGACCTGTCCGACATGCCGTTCGAGAACGCCGCGCACGGCGATTTCCGCATTGGTGGCCGCGTGCGCGACGTGACCTTCGCCTATGTGCCGCGCAGCATCGCACCGGCGGGTTCGCTGCCGTGGCCCGCGCTCACGCAACTGTCGGGCGAGCTGGTGTTCGAGCGCGCCAGCATGGAGATCAAGGGCGCCACCGGGCGTTTCGCCGGCGCGCCCGGGCTGCAATTGGCGCAGGCCGATGCGCGCATTCCGGATATCTCGCACAACAGCACGGTGCTGGTGAAGGGCCTGATCAAGGGGCCGCTGGCGGATTCGCTCAAGGTAGTCGCCACCTCGCCGCTGGCCGAGCTGACCGGGCAGGTGCTCACACGCGCCAGCGCCACGGGCAATGCCGACGTGCAGCTCGACCTCACCTTGCCCATCCATGACATCGGTCGATCGCGCGTGGCGGGCAGCGTGGTTCTCGCGGGCAACGACATCCAGTTCACGCCCGACACGCCCATGCTGCAACGATCGCGCGGCACGGTGGCCTTCACCGAGTCGGGCTTCACCGTCACCGGCGGCCAGGCGCGCATGCTGGGCGGTGACATGCGGATCGAGGGCGGCTCGCGCGCCGTCGGCGGCGACATGCAGGTCAGCCTGCGCGCCCAGGGCAGCGTCACGGCCGACGGCCTGCGTCAGGCGGGTGAACTCGGCGGTCTGGCACGGCTGGCGCAGCAGGCACGCGGCAGTGCGTCGTACGCCGCCACGCTGGGCTTCCGCAAGGGCGCGGCCGAGCTGTCGGTGTCCAGCAACCTGCAGGGGCTGGCCCTCGATCTGCCCGCGCCCCTGGGCAAGTCCGCCGATGCGACGCTGCCGCTGCGGTTCGAGAACACGCTGCTCGCCACGTCGGGCGCCACGCTGCAGGACCAATTGGTGCTGGAACTCGGTCGCCTGGCGTCGGTCACCTACGTGCGCGACCTCTCTGCCGCGCAGCCGCGCGTGCTGCGCGGCGCCATCGGTGTGGGACTGGCGGAAGGCGAATCGGCCCCCATGCCCGAGGACGGCGTGGCGGCCAACGTCCAGCTCGACCGCATCGACGTCGATGCCTGGGAGCGCGCGCTTTCGCAGGCGGCCGGTGGGCCGCTGGCGCAGCAGGCCTCGGGCAGCGTTGCCGGCGCCACCTCGGCCTATCTGCCCACGCGCATGGCAGTGCGCGCGCGTGAACTCGTCGTGGAAGGCCGCGCCGTGCACAACGTGGTGGTCGGTGCGTCGCGCGAGGGCACGACCTGGCGCGCCAACCTCGACGCCACCGAGATGAACGGCTACCTCGAATACCGCCAGCCGCAGGCGGGCGCGCCGGGCGGCCGCCTGCATGCGCGGCTGGCGCGTATGTCGATCGGGCCGGCCCAGACGACCGAGGTCGAAGACCTGCTCGACCAGCAGCCCGACAGCCTGCCGGCGCTCGACATCGTGGTGCAGGATTTCGAGCTGCGCGGCAGGAAGCTCGGCCGCATCGAGATCGAGGCCCTCAACCGTGGCGGCGGCGGCGCGACGCGCGAGTGGCGCCTGTCCAAATTCAACGTGGTCTCGCCCGAGGCCATCTTCGCGGCCACCGGCAACTGGGTGGCGCTGGGTGCGCAGGAAACGGCGGCTGTCCGCACCACCCGCGCGGGCGCCGCGGCCACGCCACGCCGGCGCACGGTGATGAACTTCCGGCTCGACATTTCCAACGCGGGCGACTTGCTGGCGCGCCACGGCATGCAGGGCGTGGTGCGGCGCGGCAAGGGCCAGATGGAAGGTCAGGTGGCGTGGATCGGCTCGCCGCTGTCGCCCGACTATCCGAGCATGAACGGTCAATTCACGGTCAACATCGAGGATGGCCAGTTTCTCAAGGCCGATCCCGGCATCGCGAAACTGCTGGGTGTGCTCAGCCTCCAGTCGCTGCCGCGCCGGCTCACGCTGGATTTCCGCGACGTGTTCACCGAGGGCTTCGCGTTCGACTTCTTCCGTGGCGACGTGCGCGTCGAGCAGGGTGTCGCATCGACCAACAACCTGCAGATGAAGGGCGTGAACGCCGCCGTGCTGATGGAGGGACGCACCAGCCTGGCGGCCGAGACGCAGGACCTGCGCGTGGTGGTGGTGCCCGAGATCAACGCCGGCACCGCCTCTCTGGTGGCCACCGCCATCAATCCGGCCATCGGCCTGGGCACCTTCCTCGCGCAGATGTTCCTGCGTCGTCCACTCATCCAGGCCGCCACGCAGGAGTTCCACATCGACGGCAGCTGGACCGACCCGCGCATCGTGCGGGTGGACCGTGGCGCTGCCGCACCCCCGTCGGCTGGCGGCAACCCGGCAGCCGGCACCGAGAAGGAGGCGCAACGATGAAGGTGGCCATGATCCAGATGGTGTCGGGCACGCAGGTCGAGGCCAACCTGGCGCGCGCTGGCGCTCTGCTCGAGCAGGCGGCCGCCGCCGGCGCCCGGCTCGCGGTGCTGCCCGAGTACTTCTGCGTGATGGGCAGGCGCGACACCGACAAGCTCGCGCTGGCCGAAGCCTGGGGCGATGGCGGGCCCATCCAGTCCTGGCTGGCTGGCCAGGCGCGCTCGCTGGGACTGTGCATCGTCGGCGGTACGCTGCCGCTCGCCACCGGCTCGCCCGATCGCGTGTGCAACACCACGCTGGTGTATTCGGCCACGGGCGAATGCATCGCCCGCTACGACAAGATGCATCTGTTCCGCTACGACAACGGGCGCGAAAGCTACGACGAAGCGCGCGTGCTGCAGGCGGGCGATGCGCCCACTGCCTTCGACCTGATGGGCGACGACGGCCAGCCCTGGCGCGTGGGCCTGTCGGTCTGCTACGACCTGCGCTTTCCCGAGCTGTACCGCCACTTGTCGCGGCAGGGCTGCGACCTGCTGCTCGTGCCCAGCGCGTTCACGGTGCCCACCGGCCGCGCGCACTGGGAGGTGCTGCTGCGCGCGCGCGCCATCGAGAACCTGGCCTGGGTGGGCGCAGCCGCGCAGGGCGGCCACCACGAGAATGGCCGCGACACCTGGGGCCACAGCCTCGTGATCGACCCGTGGGGCGAAGTCGTGGCGTGCGAACCGCATGGCGAAGCGGTGGTGCTGGCCGAACTCTCGCGTGAACGTCTGTCGCACTGCCGCGGCCAGCTGCCCGCGCTCTCGCACCGCAGGCTCTGATGACGCTGGCCACGCCCCAGGCGCTCAACCGCATGGTGCCGCGCACCCTGCTCAACTCGTGGCAACGCTGGTCGTTGTGGGGGCTTCTGGCCGTGCTGGTGGTGGGCATGCTCGCCACGCTGGTGTGGCTGGCCGGTCGCCACGAGATTTCGCAGGTGCAGGCCCAGCTCGACCGGGACGCCAACGATGCCGTGGTCGAGATGCGCGCCACCCTGGCGCGCCACGTGCAGACGTTGCAGGCAGTGCACCTGCTGCACCCGCAGCCCGCCGACTGGCAACGCGCCGCTGGCGACCTGCTGCGCGAGCGCCGCGAATGGTTGCGCGTGCAGGTGCTGGACACCTCGGCGCGCGTGCTGGCCGAGGTCGAGACGCCATACCGCATGCAGCCGTTCGCGCGGCTGCAACGCGGCATGCTCGAGCAGGAGGTATCGCAGACCTGCGCCGCCGCCCGCAAGCTGGGATCGGTGAGCTACGCCGGCTCGTACTTCCTGCCGCAGAGCAATGGCCAGGGCATCGAGGCCATGGATCTGTGCGTACCCGTGATGCAGGACGGGCGCGCGACGCAGTACCTGGTGGCCACCTATTCGCTGCCCGACATGCTGGCCGAGATGATCGGCCAGCAGCTGCTGCGCGGCAAGGAAGTCTCGTTCACCGAAACCGACGGCACGCGCCTGGCCATGCACGGGCAGACGGTGCGCCGCAACAACCGCGTGTTCTCCAGCCAGCAACTGCTCGACCTGCCGGGCGTGACGCTCATGCTGCGCATGGAAGGCTGGCGCGCCGCACCCGACCTGTTCCCCAACGTGCTCACGGCGCTGGTCACGGGCATGTCGATTGCGCTGGTCACGGTGCTCGTGCTGCTGGTCAAGGACGTGCGCCGGCGCATGCGCGCCGAGCGCGACCTGGCCGATGCCTTCGCCTTCCGCAAGGCGATGGAAGACTCGCTGGTCACCGGCCTGCGCGCGCGCGACCTCGAAGGCCGCATCACCTATGTCAACCCGGCCTTCTGCGAGATGGTGGGTTATGACGCGCGCGAACTCGTGGGCAGCGGCACGCCCGCGCCTTACTGGCCGCCCGACAAGGTGCAGGAATACACCGAGCGCCAGACGACGCGCCTGGCAGCGCGCAACGTGCCGCCTCGCCAGGGCACCGAATCCGTCTACATGCGCAAGAACGGCGAGCTGTTCGCCGTGATGATCTATGAAGCGCCGCTGATCAACCTGCAGGGCGTGCAGACCGGCTGGATGGGCGCCATCCTCGACGTGAGCGAGCAGCGCCGCGTCGAAGAACTCTCGCGTGCATCGCAGGAACGCCTGCAGGCCACGGCGCGCCTGGCCACAGTGGGTGAAATGGCGTCCACGCTCAGCCACGAACTCAATCAGCCGCTGGCTGCCATCGCCAGCTACGCCACCGGCTCGCTCAACCTGCTGCGCGTGGACGCTTCAGACGCCGCCAGCCTGGAGCTGGCCATGCGCCGCATCGCCGGGGAGGCCGAGCGCGCGGGCAAGGTCATCAAGAGCGTGCACGACTTCGTGCGCCGGCGCGAGCGCATGCGCGAGCCCGTGGCGCCGCGCCTGCTGGTGGAAGCCATCATGCCGCTGGTGACGCTGCAGGCGCGCAAGCTGCAGGTGCGCGTGATGGTGCAGTTCGAAGAGCCGCTGCCGCAGGTACTGTGCGACCGCACCATGGTCGAGCAGGTGTTGCTCAATCTCGCGCGCAATGCCATGCAGTCGATGGATCACGCCGACAGTGCCGTGCGCACGCTGGTGCTGCGCGTGGCGCGCGCGCCCGTCGATGGACGACGCTGGCTGGAATTTTCGGTGGCCGACCTTGGCTCGGGCATCCCGCCCGAAGTCGCCGAACGCCTGTTCACGCCATTCTTCTCCACGCGCCAGGAGGGCATGGGCCTGGGCCTGGCGATGTGCCGCACGGTGGTGGAGCAACACGGCGGCCGCCTCACCTTCGGGCCCAATACGCCGCGCGGTACGATCTTCCGCTTCACGCTGCCGGTTCAGGCCGAGGCCACGCGCCCGCATGTTCCGGCCCCCGGCGAGGCCGCCCTGGCGGGCGGCAACGGCCCGACGACCTGACGCCATCACGATGCAACCTGTCCTGGACGCCACCATCTTCATCGTCGACGACGACGCCGGCGTGCGCGAGGCGCTGGCCTGGCTGCTGCGCTCGCGCCGGCTCATGAGCGAGACCTTCGACAGCGCCGAGGCGTTCGAGCAGCGACTGTCCGAAACGGGCGCACGCATCGAGCACCCGGGCTGTCTGCTGCTGGACGTGCGCATGCCGGGCATGAGCGGGCTGGCGCTGTTCGAGCTGCTGATCGAGCGTGGCCTCGCGCAGGCGCTGCCGGTCATCTTCCTCACCGGCCACGCCGACGTGCCCACGGCGGTGGACGCGGTCAAGCGCGGGGCTTTCGACTTTTGCGAGAAGCCGTTCTCGGACAACGCGCTGGTGGATCGCATCGAGCAGGCGTTGCAGCAGTCGGCCCAGGTGCTGGCCACGCGCGGGCAGCGCGTGCGCCTGCAGAGCCGGTTGGCTGAACTCACCGACCGAGAGCGCGATGTGATGAACCTGGTGGTGGGCGGCCTGCCCAACAAGCTGATCGCCGATCAGCTCGACATCAGCGTGCGCACGGTGGAAGTCCACCGCGCGCGCGTGTTCGACAAGATGGAAGTGAAGTCGGCCGTCGAGCTGGCCAACCTTCTCAGGGATCTGGGCTGACTCCCGATTCAGCGCGCAAGTACAGGCAACTGCGGACCGGCACGGCCGGTTGCGCAGCGTGCCTTGCGCAGAAAGCGCCGGCTCAGCCTGCGTTGCCGCGCTCGCCCACGTAGATCTCGACGCGGCGGTTGCGCGCGCGGCCTTCGTTGGTGTCGTTGGTGGCGATGGGCTGCATCGAGCCGCGCCCTTCGATCTGGAACTGCGTGGCGGGCACGCCGCGCATCACCAGGTAGTCGCGCGTGCTGGCCGCGCGGTTCACCGACAGCGGGTTGTTGATCGCGTCGCTGCCCGTGCTGTCGGTGTGGCCGATGATGCGCACCAGCGCGTTGGGGTTGTTTCGCAAGCCATTGGCGAACTGGTCGAGCACCGGCGCGAAGTTGGACTTGACGTTGGCACGGCCCACATCGAAGGAGATGTCGGCGGGAATGTCCAGGCGCAGCTGGTTGTCCGCGGTCTGCGACACGGCCACGCCGGTGCCACGCGTGGCGGCTTCCATTTCCTGCTTCTGGCGTTCCATGCGCTGCGACCAGATGTAGCCGCCCAGCGCGCCAACGCCCGCGCCCACCGCCGCACCCGCGCCGGCATTGCCGCCCGTGGAACCCAGCACGGCGCCCGCGACGGCGCCAATGCCCGCGCCGGTGGCGGTGCGGCGCTGCGTATCGCTCATGTTCATGTCGGCGCAGCCGGCGAGGAAGACGGCACCTGCGGCCGTGGCGAGGATGATTTTTTTCATGGTGTTCAGCTCCTTGGGAAACCTGTGGCAGGCGATGCTAGCCCCGGATGGGCGTGCGGAGGCTGATTATGAAAATCCATCTGCTGCGACAGCGTGACGGTTTGTAAGACGTGGTTCTCGACGTGGCGTGGCACGAAGATCGGGCGCCGATGCGTGAATTCGTACACGCCGGGATGGCCCCTTCACGGGCGGCGCGGCGGCTCGCCGTCGTCCGGCGCGTCGTGGGCAGCGGTTTCCTCGCGCGGCAGTTCTCCGCCCTTGCGGCCCGAGAACATGGTCCACCACACGATGACCACCAGCAGCACCAGGGCCAGCAAGGCTTCAAGCAAAATCAGACCCATGAGAAGACTCCAGTGGCTGTTGGGCAGTGGCGCGATTGTAGGAATGCTGGGCGTGCTGGCCGGTTGCGCGTCGGGCCCGTCGATCGAGCCCCGACCCTCGCCGGCCGTGCGGCCGGTTCCGTCGCAGCCCCTGCCCGCGCTGGCCGACGATGCGCCCCTGCCGCCGGCCCTGGCGCAGGGCCGCAGCCGGTGGGTGCCGGTGCGCTGGGCCGAGCTGCCGGGCTTCGGCGAGGATGCCATTCACGAAGGCTGGAACGCGTTGCTGCGCAACTGCGAGCGCCCGCCCGCGGCTTTCGCGCCGCTGTGTCCGGAGGTGCGCCAGCTCGCCATCGGCGAAGGCGATGAACAACGTGCGTGGCTCGTGCAGCGTCTGCAGCCCTACCGCGTGGAGCCGCTCGACGCGCCCACCGAAGGGCTGCTCACCAGCTACTACGAGCCGGTCTACGAAGCGCGGCGCGCGCCCGAGCCCGGCTTCGGCGTGCCGCTCTACCGCACCCCCGTGGGGTTCGCGGCGCGACGCCCCTGGTACACGCGCCAGCAGATCGACACGCTGCCCGAGGCGCAGGCCGCCTTGCGCGGCCGAGAGATCGCGTGGATGGCCGACCCCATCGACGCGATGATGTTGCACATCCAGGGCTCGGGCCGGCTGCGCGTGCGCGAGGCCGATGGCAGCGAGCGACTGGTGCGCGTGGCTTTCGCGGGCACCAACGAGCAGCCTTACCGCAGCATCACGGCCTGGCTGCAACAGCAAGGCGTAACACGCGTGAGCCCCTGGCCCGGCGCCACCAAGGAATGGGCGGCGCAGAACCCGTCGCGCGTCAACCAGCTGCTGTGGAGCAACCCGCGCTATGTGTTCTTCCAGGAAGAGGCGCTGACACCGCTCGACGCCGCCTTCGGCCCGCGCGGCGCACAGGGCGTGGCACTGACGCCGGGCCGCTCCATCGCGGTCGATCCGCAGAGCATTCCGTACGGCACGCCGGTGTGGCTGGCCTCCAGCGGCCCGGCCGCCAACCTGCAACGTCTGGTCGTGGCGCAGGACACCGGCAGCGCCATCGTGGGCGCCGTGCGTGCGGACTACTTTGCCGGGACGGGCGACGAGGCCGGCTTCTTCGCGGCGCGCGTCAAGCAGCCGCTGCGGCTGTGGGTCCTCTGGCCGAGGCGTTGAAGGCCCCCACGTTCGCTCACTGCGTGTAGCTCTCTGCCCCCGAGGGGGCCGCTCGCGCGGGGCCTCGGCAGAGCCGGGGCGTGATCGCTGCGCGATCAGCGCTCGGGCGCCTCCTTGGCGAACATTCCAGTGCGCGACCCGAACTGTGTTCTCAGTGCTCTTCTTCCACGACGTAGCGCGTGACGCGCGGCGGGGCTTCGCCGATGTGGAACTTCAGGCGCCGGTCGCGCAGCGCCACATCCGATGCGGTGAAGCGGTCGAAGCGGCGCAGATGCTCGGTCCACGACACGTCGATCACCTGTTCCACGAAGCGGCCGGGCTCGGACATGTCGTGCAGGAGTGCCCAGTCGAGCGCGCCCTGCGACAGGCGCGCGCGGCGGCTGTCCTGCATGACGGCGTGGAAAGCATCGGCATGCGCGGGGTCGATCAGGTACTCGATCTGCGCGATCACGCGGCCGGGCGCGGCCGTGCGCGGAAGGGTGTGGGCGATCTGCGAGCGTGCGGGCGTGAGATCGAGCACCTCGCCCGCCCGCTGAGGCATCAGCCGCTGTGCCAGCAGCATGGTGATCACGCCCGAGACGGCCGCCGTCACCAGGCTGGCCTGCACCGAACTGTGGCTGGCCACCTGGCCCCAGATGGCGGCACCCAGGGCGCTCGCACCCATGATGGCCATCTGGTACATCGACATGCCACGTGCGCGCACCCAGTCGGGCAGCGTCATCTGTGCCGTCACGGTCATCGAGTTGGCGGTGCTGATCCAGGCCGCGCCGGCACAGAACATCACCGGCAGGGCGATGACGAGGTGGGGCGAGAACGACATCACCAGCGTAGCGCCGGCCTGAACGCCGGCCCCCATCAGCACCATCGCCTCGGTGTCCAGGCGGCGGCGGATCTTCTGCATGTTGAGCGCGGCCACGATGGCGCCGATGCCCATGGCCGCCAGCAGCAGCGTGAAGGTGCCGGCCGCGCCATCGGGCATGGCGCGGGCCACCAGCGGCAGCAGCGCCAGCAGCGCAGTGGAATGCAGGAAGAACAGGCCGATGCGCAGCAGCACCGCGCGCAGCGGCCGCGACTGGCGCACGTGCTGCAGGCCCACGCGCATGGCGACGGTCAGGGGCTCGCGGCCCAGCGGGTCCGGCACGCTCTGGCGGCGCCACCGCATGATGGTGAAGCCCGCCACCACCGACAGCAAGGCGTTGAGCATGAATACCCACATGCTGCCGGCCGCGGCGATGATGGCGCCGGCCAGCAGCGGGCCGATGATGCGCGAGGCGTTCATGGCCACGCCGTTGAGCGCCAGCGCCGCGGGCAATTGCGGACGCGGCACCAGTTCGGGCACGATGGCCGCGAACACGGGCCAGCGCATCGCCAGGCCGACGCCGTTGAGGAACACCAGCGCCAGCAGCATGGGCGCGCTCATCACGCCGGCCACCAGGGCCACGCACAGCAAGGTGGAGACGCCCGCGATCCAGAACTGCGTCACCATGAAATAGCGCCTGCGGTCCAGAATGTCTGCCAGCGCGCCGCTGGGCAGGCCCAGCAGGAAGACAGGCAGCGTGGAGGCGGTCTGCACGGCCGCCACCCAGGCGGGTGAGGCGGTGAGCGTCGTCATGAGCCAGGCGGCGGCCACGTCGCTCATCCACATGCAGGTGTTGGCCGTGAGCCATGTAGCCCAGAGCATGCGGAAGACGGGGCGCCGCAAGGGCGCGAGGGCAGAAAGATCGTCGGGCGGCGTGCCGGCTGCGTCGGAGGGGGACTGGGGCATCGCCGCCGATTGTGCGCCCAACGCGAAGGCCTCGTGGGGCGGTGGGTCGAGGCGGGCGGGCCGTCAGCGCACCGACACGCGCAACTGCACCTGTAGCCGCGAGGCGCCCTGCTGCTGGCCCTGGTAGAGCGTGCCGCTGCCGCGTGCATCCATCGACGAATCGGATTCGGCGATGGTGAACCATTCGCCCAGCGGCGCGGCCACCGTGGCCGACGACGACGCGCCCGAGCCGCCGCGGCCGGCCAGGGCCGTGCCCAGTTCGATCTCGACCGTGTCGCCCCCGCGCCATACGGGGCGCGCGGCGAAGCCGCTGTTGGCTTCGACCAGCACCGAGCCCGGCAGCACGTGCACCTGGCCGCCCTGCACGAAGGTCTGCACCACGCGCACCGGTACGGCGTTGCCCAGGTTGATGCGCGTCTCGCGGCCGTTGAGCACCAGCACCATCTGCGAGAGGCTTTGCGACGACTGCCGTTCGCGGCTGCCGCCCGACAGGCCGAACTGTCCGCCCGACTGGCCGGGCGAGAGCACGATGCCGCCACTGGCGCCCAGGCGGGTGTCCGAGCGGGCATCGGCCTGGCTCTGGCGCACCTCGATCTGCAGGTTGCGCATGGGCAGCGGCTCGGCCGGCGGTGGCATCTGTGCGTGCACGCTCTTGAAGGCCAGCAGGGCGACGAACGCGGTGGCGAGGCGGCGGTTCACGTGGTGCATTGGCGGGCCTTCGGGTTGGATCAACGCTTGGCGGTGGCGGGCTTGGCGAGGTGGCCCAGCGGCAGCGCGCCGGCCGATTTCACCTCACCCAGAGAGAAGCTGGTATGCAGGTCTTTCACGTTGGGCAGGTTGATGAGCACCTGCCGCGCGAATTGCGAAAAGCTGTCGAGGTCGCGCGAAACCACCTGCAACTCGAAGGTGCCGGTGCCGCTGATGTAGTGGCACGAGACGATCTCGGGAATCTTCTGGATCGCGTCTTCCAGCTTGCGCGTGACATCGCCGGTATTCCGGTCGGCATCGAGCCGCACGAAGGCCAGCACGCCCAGGCCGATCTTCTGGCGATCGATCTCGGCGCGATAGCCCTTGATGAAGCCTTCTTCTTCCAGCGCGCGCACGCGCCGCCAGCACGGCGCGGCCGACAGGCCCACGCGCTGGGCCAGTTCGGCATTGGTCAGGCGCGCATCGTTCTGCAGTTCGGCGAGGATGGCCAGGTCGAACTTGTCCAAGGTTTCCATGGGGCGGATTTTGCAGCAAGAATCTTTCTGTAATCGGGGCAATCCGGGAAAAGAAAGAAAAGATTTATCTGCGGGTACTGCATACACTGTGCCGAGGCATGCCCGAAAGCGACACCCTCCGCAACGGACATGAAATGCCGCCGCCCACGAGGCGGTCAAAAGACCCCCACCGGAGAGACAAGATGAACGCCCCCCTGCCCGAGCACATCCGCCGCGCGCTCGAAACCGTCACCCTCGACGACAAGTATTCGCTCGATCACGGACGCGCCTTCATGAGCGGCGTGCAGGCGCTGGTCAAGCTGCCGATGCTGCAGCGCCAGCGCGACGCCATGGTCGGCAGGAACACCGCGGGCTTCATCAGCGGTTACCGCGGCTCGCCGCTGGGCGGCTACGACCAAGCGCTCTGGAAGGCGGGCAAGTACCTCAAGGCGCAGAACATCGTGTTCCAGCCCGGCGTGAATGAGGAGCTGGCCGCCACGGCGCTCTGGGGCACGCAGCAGATGGGTTTCGCGCCGCCGGGCAGCAACCGGTTCGATGGCGTGTTCGGCATCTGGTATGGCAAGGGCCCGGGCGTCGATCGCTGTTCCGACGTCTTCAAGCACGCCAACATGGCCGGCACCACGCCCTGGGGCGGCGTGATCGCGGTGGCCGGCGACGACCACATCAGCAAGAGCAGCACGGCCGCGCACCAGAGCGACCACATCTTCAAGGCCTGCGGGCTGCCGGTGTTCTTCCCGGCGACGGTGCAGGAAATCCTCGACCTCGGCCTGCACGCCTTCGCCATGAGCCGCTACGCGGGCGTGTGGTCGGGCATGAAGACGATCCAGGAGATCGTCGAATCCAGCGCCACGGCGACCATCGACCCGGAACGCGTGGAGATCCGCATCCCCACCGATTTCGAGATGCCGCCCGGCGGCCTGCACATCCGCTGGCCCGACCACGCGCTGGAGCAGGAAGCGCGGCTGATGCACTACAAGTGGTATGCCGCGCTGGCCTACATCCGTGCCAACCGGCTCAACTACAACGCCATCGAGAGCCGGAACGACCGCTTCGGCCTGATTGCCAGCGGCAAGGCCTGGAACGACCTGCGCCAGGCGCTGCTCGACCTGGGCCTGGACGACGACACCTGCCGTCAGCTCGGCATCCGGCTGCACAAGGTGGGCGTGGTCTGGCCGCTGGAGGCTCAGCTCACGCGCGACTTTGCCACCGGCCTCTCCGAAATCCTGGTGGTTGAGGAGAAGCGCCAGGTCATCGAATACCAGCTCAAGGAAGAGCTCTACAACTGGCGCGCCGACGTGCGCCCCAACGTGCTGGGCAAGTTCGACGAAGTGCAGGGCGATTTCTCGGGCGGCGAATGGTCCATGCCCAACCCGACGGCCCACGAACTGCTGCGCGCCAACGCCGACCTGTCGCCCGCGCTCATCGCGCGGGCCCTGGCACACCGCCTGCAGCGCAATCGCGTGCTGGAGGCCGGCGGCGCCGACATGGTGGCGCGCGTGCAGGCGCAGCTGGCGATCCTGGAAGCCAAGGAGCGCTCGATGCAGGTGCTGAACGCGGGGGGCGGCACGGCCGGTGCCGACCGCCAGCCCTGGTTCTGCTCGGGCTGCCCGCACAACACCAGCACTGTGGTGCCCGAGGGATCGCGCGCGCTGGGCGGCATCGGCTGCCACTTCATGGCCACGTGGATGGACCGTTCCACCATCGGCTTCACGCAGATGGGCGGCGAGGGTGTGCCGTGGGTGGGCCAGCAGGCCTTCAGCAACGAGAAGCACGTGTTCGCCAATCTGGGCGACGGCACCTACTTCCACAGCGGCCTGCTGGCGATCCGCCAGAGCATCGCGGCCGAAGTGAACATCACCTACAAGATCCTCTACAACGACGCCGTCGCGATGACCGGCGGCCAGCAGGTGGGCGAACGGCCCGAGGGCCACTCGGTGGTGCAGATCGCGCAGAGCATGCGCGCCGAGGGCGCGAAGAAGATCACCATCGTGACGGACGAGCCCGAGAAGTACCGGGGCGTGCAGGACCTGCCGGCCGGCATCGCCATCCAGCACCGTGACACACTCGACGCGGTGCAGCGCGAGTTCCGCGAGATCGCGGGCACGACGGTCATCATCTACGACCAGACCTGTGCCACCGAGAAGCGCCGCCGCCGCAAGCGCGGCACCATGGCCGACCCGGCCAGGCGCGTTGTCATCAACGACCTGGTGTGCGAGGGCTGCGGCGATTGCGGCGTGCAGTCCAACTGCCTGTCGGTGGAGCCGCTGGAGACCGAATTCGGCCGCAAGCGCACCATCAACCAGAGCACCTGCAACAAGGACATGAGCTGCCTGAAGGGTTTCTGTCCGAGTTTTGTGAGCATCGAGGGTGGGCAGTTGCGCAAGAAGTCGCGCAGCGCCGAAACGCCCTCGCCCTTCGCCATGGGCCCGCTGCCCGAGCCCGCGCTGCCAGCACTCGCGCAGCCCTGGGGCATCGTGGTCGCCGGCGTGGGTGGCACGGGCGTGATCACCATCGGACAGCTGCTGGGCATGGCCGCGCACATCGAAGGCAAAGGCATCGTCACGCAGGATGCGGCGGGCCTGGCGCAAAAGGGCGGCGCCACCTGGAGCCACGTGCTCATCGGCGCGCACCAGGACGACATCCGCACCACGCGCGTGTCGATGGCCGCCGCCGACCTCATCCTCGGCTGCGACCCCCTGGTCACGGCAGGAAAGGAAACGCTGCTGCGCATGCGCGAAGGCCGCACGCACGTCGCGCTCAATTCGCACAGCACGCCGACAGCGGCGTTCGTGCGCAATGCCGACTGGCAGAACCCCGCCGAGGCCTGCGTGGCAGCCATTGCCCAGGCCGTGGGCGCCGATCACGTGGGCGCATTCGACGCCGACGGGCTGGCCACACGGCTCATGGGCGACAGCATTTACGTCAATCCAATGATCCTGGGCTACGCGTGGCAGAAGGGCTGGGTGCCGCTGGCGCATGCGTCGCTGCTGCGCGCGATCGAACTCAATGCCGTGGCCGTGGAGGCCAACAAGGCCGCCTTCGAATGGGGCCGCCATGCCGCGCACGACCCGGCCGCGCTGCGCCAGATGGCTGCGCCCACGCAAGTGATCGAGTTCAAGCGCCGCGAGACGCTGGAGGGACTGGTGGCGCGCCGTGTGGAGTTCCTCACGGCCTACCAGAGTGCCGGCTACGCCGCGCGCTACGCCGACTTCGTGGAGCGCGTGCGGCTGGCCGAGCAGGCCGCCACCGGCAAGACCCAGCTGGCGGAAGCCGTGGCGCGCAACCTGTTCAAACTCATGGCCTACAAGGACGAATACGAAGTGGCCCGGCTGCAGAGCGATCCGGCTTTTCTCGCCCGCCTGGCCGAGATGTTCGAGGGCGACTGGCGCGCCCACTACCACCTGGCGCCGCCGCTGCTCGCCAGGCGCAACGCGCGCGGCGAACTGCAGAAGCAGCGCTTCGGCCCGACCATGCTGCATGCTTTCCGTGTGCTGGCCCGGCTGAAGTTCCTGCGCGGCACGGTGCTGGACCTGTTCGGCTACACCGAGGAGCGGCGCACCGAACGCGCCCTGGTGGACGAGTACCGTGCCACCGTCGACGAGTTGCTGGCCGGGTTGTCGGCCGACCTTCACCCGCGTGCCGTCGAGATCGCCCGCCTGCCCGAACAGATCAAGGGCTTCGGCCATGTGAAGGAGCGCAACCTCGCTGCCACGCGGGCGCGCTGGGTCGAGTTGATGGCCCGCTGGCGTCAACCCGAAACGCCTGTCCGGCAGGCCGCCTGACGGCTTCGCCAGCCGCGCGCGCCGGCCGCTCCAATGCCCTTCGCCGGACGGCGGGCATGGTCGGATGGAAAGCGGAGGCGCCGCATACAATCCCGAGGTTATGCCGCCTTGCGGCGCGGCCCTGCGTGGCCGTGCGGCAGCCGGCGGATTCGCCTTGTCCCCAATACGTCCTGTGGAGTTGCCTGTGTTCATTTCTTCCGCCTACGCCCAGACCGCCGCCGCCGGCTCGGGCGGCATGATGTCCTCGCTGGGCGGCATGCTGCCGCTGGTGCTCATGTTCGTGGTGCTGTACTTCGTCATGATCCGCCCGCAGATGAAGCGCCAGAAAGAGCATCGCGCCATGATCGAAGCGCTCGCCAAGGGCGATGAAGTCGCCACCGCCGGGGGCCTGCTGGGCAAGGTTTCCAGGCTCGGCGAAACCCACATCGGGCTCGAAGTGGCTGAAGGCGTCGAGATCCAGCTGCAGCGCAGCGCCGTGGTCCAGGTGCTGCCCAAGGGCACCGTCAAGTAAGCAGTCATCCACGGTCCGCAGGCCGGCAGGCAGCCGGCGCGCGGACCGCCAATCTTTCCCAAGCCAGGCGAGAACATGAACCGTTATCCGGTCTGGAAGTACGCGATCATGGTGATCGTGTTGATCGTTGCGGCGCTGTACACGGCGCCCAATTTTTTTGGCGAAGCGCCCGCCGTGCAGGTGTCGGCCGCCAAGACCACGGTCAAGGTCGACACCGCCGTGCAATCCCGCGTCGAGGAGGCCCTGCGGGCCGCCAACATCACACCTGATCTGGTGCAGTTCGATGGCACCTCGGTGCGCGTGAGGCTCGATTCCACCGACACGCAGATCCAGGCCAAGGACGCCATCGAGCGAGCCCTGGTGCCCGACGCTGCCAACCCGTCGTACGTGGTCGCGCTCAACCTGTTGCCGCGTTCCCCTGCCTGGATGGCCCGCCTGGGCGCGCACCCCATGTACCTGGGCCTGGATCTGCGCGGCGGCGTGCACTTCATGCTGCAGGTGGACATGCAGGGTGCGCTTACCAAGCGCGCCGAGTCGTATGCGGGGGACATCCGCACCGTGCTGCGCGAGCGCAATGTGCGTCATGCCGGCATCGTCCGCAATGGCCAGAACGTGGAAGTGCGCTTCCGCGACAACGAAGGCCTGCAGACGGCGCTGGGTCTCATCCGCGACCAGGTCCCCGATCTCGAGCCCGTGGGCGGCCCCGACGGTGGCGAGTACAAACTTACGGCATCCATCAAGCCGGCTGCGGCGCGGCTGGTCCAGGAGCAGGCACTCAAGCAGAACATGACCACGCTGCACAACCGGATCAACGAACTCGGCGTGGCCGAGCCAGTGATCCAGCAGCAGGGTCTGGACCGCATCGTGGTGCAGCTGCCCGGCGTGCAGGACACGGCCAAGGCCAAGGACATCCTCGGACGCACGGCCAACCTCGAATTCCGCCTGGCCGACATGTCGGCGGCCGCTCAGGCCGCGCTCGGCGGCACGTCGCCGGTGCCGTTCGGCCGCGAGCGTTTCACGGAAGGCCGGGGCGCCCCCGTCATCGTGCACCGCGAAGTCATCGCGGCCGGCGACATGCTCACCGACGCCCAGCCGCGCCCTGACCAGAACAACCAGCCGGCCGTGTCGGTCACGCTGGACAGCAAAGGTGGCCGCCAGATGCGGGACACCACGCGCACCAACATCGGCAACTTCATGGCCGCCATCCTCTTCGAGAAGGGCAAGGGCGAGGTGCTGACGGTGGCTCGCATCCAGGGTGAGTTCGGCAACCAGTTCCAGATCACGGGCATGGGCACGACCGAGGCCGCGAACGAGCTGGCGCTGCTGCTGCGCGCCGGCGGCCTGGCCGCGCCGATGGAAATCATCGAGGAGCGCACCATCGGCCCGAGCCTGGGCGCCGAGAACATCAGCAAGGGCTTCCACAGCGTGGCCTGGGGCTTCGTGGCCATCGCGGTGTTCATGATCCTCTACTACGCGCTGTTCGGCGTGGTGTCGGCCATCGCGCTGGCGCTCAACCTGCTGATGCTGGTGGCCATCCTGTCGATGCTGCAGGCCACGCTCACGCTGCCGGGCATCGCGGCCATGGCACTGGCGCTGGGCATGGCGATCGACTCCAACGTGCTCATCAACGAGCGCATACGGGAAGAGCTGCGCAACGGCGCTGCGCCACAGGCGGCCATCCATGCCGGTTACGAGCGGGCCTGGGCCACCATCCTCGACTCCAACGTCACCACCCTGATCGCGGCGCTGGCGTTGCTGGCCTTCGGATCGGGCCCTGTCCGCGGCTTCGCGGTGGTGCATTCGATCGGCATCCTGACCTCGATGTTCTCGGCCGTGTTCTTCGCGCGTGGCCTGACCAATCTGTGGTACGGTCGCCAGAAAAAGCTCAAGTCCGTGTCGATCGGGACCGTGTGGCGGCCCGAAGGCGACACACCGCTCGCCAAGGCGGATTGAAGGGGATCCAGGATGGAGTTCTTCAGAATCAGGAAAACCATTCCGTTCATGCGGAATGCGATCGTCCTCAACGTCATCTCGCTGGTCACCTTCCTGCTCGCGGTGTTCTTCCTGGCCACCAAGGGCCTGCACCTGTCGGTGGAGTTCACAGGCGGCACGCTGATGGAAGTCAGCTACTCCCAGCCCGCCAACATGGAAAAGGTGCGCACCACCGTCACCGGCCTGGGCTACAGCGACGTGCAGGTGCAGAGCTTCGGCACGTCACGCGACGTCATGATCCGCCTGCCCGTGCAGCAGGGCCAGACCTCGGCCCAGCAGAGCGAGCGCGTGCTCGAGGCCCTGAAGGCTGCCGACGAGGGCGTGACGCTCAAGCGCACGGAGTTCGTTGGCCCGCAGGTGGGCGACGAGCTGGTCACCAGCGGCCTGATGGCGCTGGCGTTCGTCGTGGTGGGCATCATGATCTACCTCGGCATCCGCTTCGAATGGAAGTTCGCCGTCGCGTCGATCATCGCCAACCTGCACGACATCGTCATTATCCTGGGCTTCTTCGCCTTCTTCCAGTGGGAGTTCTCGCTGGCCGTGCTGGCGGCGGTGCTGGCGGTGCTGGGCTACTCGGTGAACGAGTCGGTCGTGATTTTCGACCGGATCCGCGAGAACTTCCGCAAGTACCGCAAGCTGACCACGCCCGAGGTCATCGACAACGCGATCACCTCCACCATCAGTCGCACCATCATCACCCACGGCTCCACGCAGATGATGGTGCTGTCGATGCTGATCTTCGGCGGCCCGACTCTGTTCTATTTCTCGCTCGCACTGACCATCGGCATCTGCTTCGGCATCTACTCGTCCGTGTTCGTCGGCGCCGCCGTGGCCATGTGGCTGGGTGTCACGCGCGAAGATCTCATCAAGGCGCCGGCGCGCCGCGAGGGCGACCCGAACGATCCCAACGCAGGCGCCACGGTCTGACGCGAGGATGAACGCACCCCGCTCCCGCGATCAGAACCTGCTGCTGGCGCGGCAGGTGCGGGAGCGGTTCCTCGTCGAAATCGAAAGCCTGCTGCCCGAGCTGGGCCAGGCCATGCTCGAACGGCTCCAGGGCCTGGCCGAGCAGAGCGGCAACGCGCGCGAGATGCAGATCCGCCGCGACGCCTTCCTCGAGTACCAGAAGCTCCATCGCACCTGGCTGGCCGGTGTGGTGCGCGCCTGGCGAGCGGCAGTCGTGCCGCCCACGGCGACAGCCCAGGTCCGGCTTGCCGCCATGAAGTTCGAGCTGCTGGGCGACGAGGTGGTCGAGAACAAGATCCTTTCTTCGCGCATCGTGCTGTCGGTGCTCGACAAGGTGAGCTGGGAGCTCAACGACCTCAAGCTGCGCGTGCAGCAGCTCGAAGATCAGCCCGAACTGGGCGATGGCGACATCCTCAAGCCCGAGGTCGTCGCCCAGCTCATGGTCGAGCAATGGCTGGCCGCCACGCTCTCGCGGCCGGTCTGGCACGAAGTCCAGGACATCGTGCCGGCAGTCATGACCGAGCGGCTGGTGCAGGCCTACCGCCATGCCAACGAGTTCCTCGTCCAGCGCGAGGTGATGCCCGACATCGACCTCAAGCCCCTGTTGCGCCGTGCGCCGTCGTCAGGCGTGTCGCGGCCGGCGCCCGCGACGACGGGCCTGTCCGGCCCGTCCACGCTGAGTTCGGGGCCGCAGGCGCCCAACACCGGCCTCTCCCGGCCGGGTGATGTGCACACGGGCAGCGGCGGCCCGCGCGATCATGCGCATTCGGGTGGCACGCTGGACGAGACGCGCATGATGACCGCGACCACGCCGCTGGCGCGGGCGCGCATGCGGGCGCAGGGCGTGCTCGGCAGCCTCAAGCGCCTGCTGATCGACCGCGTGCCCGAATTCGAGCAGACTCGGGTGACCGGCCCGTCGCCGATGCTGGCGCAGGCCTTCAGCGACTTCCAGGCGGCGCCGGTGGTGCCCGCCGAGCCGGCGGCTGGCGGCTACGACATTGCCGCGCTGCAGCAGACGGCCACGGCCCTGCGCCAGCGCACGACCGATCTCAAGGCCCGCGCTTCCACCGGCGCCGAGAAAGCCACGATCGAGATCGTGGCGCTGATGTTCCAGAGCATCCTGGCCGAAGAGCGCATTCCGGCCAACGTGCGCGTGTGGTTTGCCCGGCTGCAGATGCCCGTGCTGCGCGTGGCGGTCGCCGAAAGCGAGTTCTTCAGTACGTTGCAGCATCCGGCGCGCCAGCTCATCGACCGCATGGGCTCGAGTGTGATGGGTTTCGACAGTGGCGCCATCAATGGCAGTGCCATGGAGGCCGAAATCAAGCGCGTGGTGCAGGTGATCGAGCAATACCCCGAGACCGGCCGACGCGTGTTCCAGCTGGTACTCGACGAGTTCCAGGCCTTCCTCGCCAAGTACCTCACGCACAGCGACGCCACGCAGCGCGTGGTCAGCGTGGCACAGCAGGTGGAGCAGAAGGAGACGATGGCGATCCAGTACACGATCGAGCTGCGCAAGGTGCTCGACAACGTGCCGGTGCGCGACGAAATCCGCGAATTCCTGTTCAAGGTCTGGGCCGAGGTGCTGGCCATGGCCGCCGTCAAGCACGGCCCGCAGCACGAGGACACGCGCATGCTGCGCAAGGCCGCCACCGATCTGGTGTGGGCCGCCAGTGCCAAGCCCAACCGCAACGACCGCGCGCGCGTGATCCAGGAACTGCCGCAACTGCTGCAGCGCCTGCGCCAGGGCATGACGCTGCTGGGCGTGGTGGGCGACGACCAGGAAGCGCACATCAAGACCATCGGCAACACGCTGGCCGACGCCTTCATGTCCAAGACGGAGTCTATCCAGCAGCAGCAGATCGACGCCATGGCGCGCCAGCTGGCCAGCCTGGAAGACTTTGTCTCCGACGAAGCCATGGGCGAACTGCCGCTCGATGCCGAGAGCCTGGAGCTGATGCTGGGCATGGATGCGTCCAGCATCGAAATCGTTGCCGATGGCGGTTCCCGTCCGACCGAGGCCATGCTGGCGTGGGTCAACGAGCTCCAGCTGGGCAGCTGGTTCTCGCTCGACCACAATGGCCGCGTCACGCAGGTGCAGTTCGTCTGGCGCAGCGATCGCCGCCAGTTGCACCTGTTTGCCACGGCCACGGGGTACAGCTACCTGATCCAGGCGCGGCGCCTGGCCTCTTACCTGCAGGCGGGCCTTCTGGTGCCGACCGAAGAGGAAACGCTGACGGTGCGCGCGACACGCGAGGCGCTGGCCAAGCTCGATGCCAATCCGGAGCGGCTGCTCAGCTGATCCGCCAGCCGGCTCGCAGCTTCCTTCAGTGCGCGACGCGGGCGTGCGTGTCGTCGCAAAGTTCGTCGAGAACCAGCGAGTCGGGCTCGAGCCCTGAACTCCAGTAGACCATCAGCACGATGATCTTGAGTTCATCGGCGGCAACCGGCCCGCCGCGCGCGGCCATGGCCCGGTCGATCACGATCTCCAGCAATTGGGGCGACAGGATGCCGGCCGACGAGAGGAAGCTCAGGAAGCCCAGGCATTCCGCACCCAGGTGGTCCTGCTCGGCCACCGAATAGACACGCAGGCTTTCGGGCGAGGCGGCGATGACGGTGTCGTAATGCGTACCGCCTTCGGCCGCCGCCGGATTTACGGGCATCGTGGCCCGGCGCAAGTCGTCGAGCCAGATCAGGGCTTCGCGGATTTCCTCCTGCTCGAAGCCCACCGCGCTGAGTTTGCGTCCCAGTTGCTCCGGCTCGGGGCACGCGTCGCCGCGCCAGTAGTTTTCATAGACGAACACGAGCACCTGGAACATGGAAACCAATATAGCGCAGTTCGCGTGAGGCTCAGGCGCGCACGAGCCTCTGGAACAGACCGCCGGGCAGGCGGGCGAGCTGGCCATCGAGCTCGAGGTCGAGCAGCCTGGCCTGCAGCGTCGCGGTGTCGTAGCCGGTGCGAGCGGCCAGCGCATCCAGGCTCA
Source organism: Burkholderiales bacterium (assembly GCA_017307855.1). Taxonomy (GTDB): domain Bacteria; phylum Pseudomonadota; class Gammaproteobacteria; order Burkholderiales; family Burkholderiaceae_C; genus JAGOCV01. The sequence continues at coordinate 138,910 of JAFKGD010000013.1, forward strand.
CCGGATCGTGGCCCAGACCGGCCAGCAGCGGATCGGCGTCGGCGGCTTCGGGCGATGCGGTGTCCGTAGCCGGCTCCGCCTCGCGGTCCGCGGCCGCGGGCAGGCGCAATTCTTCGAGCACGTCCTGCGCCATCTCGACCAGTTTGGCGCCCTGGCGGATCAGTGCGTGGCAGCCACGCGATTGCGGCGAGTGGATGGATCCGGGGATCGCGAACACTTCGCGGTTCTGCTCGATCGCCAGCCTGGCCGTGATCAGCGAGCCGGACGCCAGCGCCGCCTCCACCACCAGCGTTCCCTGCGAGAGCCCCGCGATGATGCGGTTGCGGCGCGGGAAGTTGGGCGACAGCGGCGGCGTGCCCAGTGGCAGTTCGCTCATCAGCACGCCGTGCTGGGCGATGCGGTGCGCCAGTTCACGGTGGCGTGAGGGATAGACGCGATCGAGACCCGTGCCCACCACGGCCACGGTGGACAGGGCTTGCCCGTTTGCGCCCTCCAGCGCCCCGGCGTGCGCCGCGCCGTCGATGCCCAGCGCCAGCCCTGACACCACCGTGAGCCCTGCCTGCACGAAGGATCGCGCGAAGGCGGTGGCGTGCGCGACGCCCTGCGGCGTGGGATTGCGGCTGCCGACGACGGCGAGCGCGCGCCCGTCCATGCACGCCAGCGCCTCGACCTGGCCCAGCAGGTAGAGCAGCGGCGGTGGATCTTCGGTTTGCAGCAGCGCTGGCGGATAGAGAGGATCGCCCAGTGTCGCGATGTGGCGTCGGGTGGCGGGCGCAGCTTCGCCGAGCCAGCGCCAGGTCCGCTCGATCAGCTCATCGATGCCGGGTGGCGGTGCCAACACCGCCTCGGCCTGCGCCGGCGAGACGATCTGCTGGAGTGCCCGGGCCGACTGGCCCAGGATGGCCTCGGGCGAGCCGAAGGCGGCGAGCAGGCGGCGCACCGAGAGCGCGCCCACGCCGGGACTGGCTGCAAGACGCAGCCAGGCCGCGAGCTCCTCGCGGCCGGGTGACGGAAAGATCATTGTCGTGCCGGGCCTCTGTGGGCCCTTGCTCCCTGGTGTGAAACGGACGCCGCACACCAGCGGCGCGCGGCACTCAGCGTGGGTTGATCACGCGGTCGCCGATTTTCACACCTTCGGTGATCTCGAGAATCAGCGCGTACGAAACGCGCTCGAAGGGACGGAACACCATCAACAGGCCGTTGCGCTCATCGGGCAGCGTCAGCTGCGTGATCTTGTCGCCGTCGCGGTCGGTCACCTTGGCGCCGCTCTTGACGATGGCCAGCACGTGGCCGCTCTCGATCCCGTCGCGCGTGCCGCGGTTGAGCACGACAACCTGATTCTGCGCGGCGAAGCGTACGGCGCTGCCATACACCGACACGATCGAGCCGTCGACCGGGCCCTGGGGCGCACGCGGCGTGTAGCTCACGAGCTGGCGCGGTGGTTCGGGCAGCATGCGGTCGCCCGCGCGGATCTCTTCCTTGGTGGCGACGATGTCCACCGTCGCGGGGATGATCTCGGTCACCGGCTTGTCCTTGCCGGGCATCTCGCGCGTGGCTTCGCCGCGCACGAGCTCGGCCTTGCCGATGTATTGCGCCTCATAGCCCAGCACTTCGGACGTGCGCGGATCCACCAGCGGCACGGCATTGCGGAACACGCGCCAGTCGCGCGGTTGGCCCGGGGCGAGCCGCATCGGCGCGGCTTCGGGTCCGCGGGCATAGGCACGGTCGCCCTTGGAGATCAGCACGCGGTCTTCCTGGCCCGACACGATGCGCGGCGCCTGCTGCAGCGTGGCGGCGTCCACCACCACCGGCTCGGCCAGGAACGGCTCGATCAGGTTGGGCTTGAGCGTGGGCAAGGCCAGGTCAGCCAGGGATTCGTAGCGGGTGCGGGGCGACACGCGCACCGTGTCCACCGGACCGCCGTTGCCGGCCATGCGGGTGCGCAGCGTGGCGCGGCCGTCGGATTTGTCGAGGAACAGCTGCTGGCCCGGGTAGATGCGGTGCGGGTTGCGGATGTCTTCGAGGTTCATGCCCCACAGTTCGGGCCAGCGCCACGGACTGCGCAGGAAGATGCCGGAAATTGCCCACAGCGTGTCGCCGCTTTTGACGGTATAGCTGTCGGGAGCCCCGGGTGCCAGTTCGGACAGCGGAACGCCGGTCTGCGCGACCTGTTGTGCCGTGGCGCGCTGATCGGTGGTGACGGGATAATTCTGGGCGGCGGCCGGCAAGGCCGACAGACCGCCAACCGCTGCCGCCAGCGCCATGGCCAAAGCCCGAATGCGGGGCACTTGCGCCAGGTGTCCTGCCTCGATCAGATCGTTCGTTGTATGTTGCATCACGCCCCCGGGGCTGCCGCGCGTTTCAATTCGCGACAGAACTTGACAATTCACTGTTGATTCTGGGCCCAAGCCCTTGATTGGGCAATGTTTATGGCGCCCTGTGTCGGCGCGTGGAGGCAAAAGTGGCGAAAATAACGACATTCCGTACCCGCCCATGGCCAAACTGAGCATTCTCCGTTACCCCGACCCGCGTCTGTCCACCGTCGCCAAGCCGGTGCACACAGTGGACGACCGCATCCGTACTCTCGTGTCCGACATGCTCGAGACGATGTATGACGCCAACGGCATCGGCCTGGCGGCCACCCAGGTCAACGTGCACGAGCGCGTGGTCGTGATCGACGTTTCCGAAGAGCGCGACCAGCCCCTGGTCCTCATCAACCCCGAAATCACCTGGTCCAGCGCCGAACGCCAGAAAGGCGACGAAGGCTGCCTCTCGGTGCCCGGCATCTACGACGGCGTGGAACGCGCCGTCGCCGTGCATGTGAAAGCGCTGGACGACCAGGGTGCCCTGCGCACCATCGAGGCCGAAGGCCTGCTGGCCATCTGCGTGCAGCACGAGCTGGACCATCTGGCGGGCAAGGTGTTCGTCGAATATCTCTCACCGCTCAAGCGCAACCGCATCAAGACCAAGCTGGTCAAGCAACTGCGCGAGGAGGAAGTATCTTGACCCCCACCGCAACGCACTCCTGGCGCCGCCTGGCTGGCTGGGCCACGGCCAGCCTGGCCGCCCTGCTGTTGTCGGCCTGCGCTGCCGTGCCGCAGTTCACCGATGTCGGCACGCCGCGCGCAGAGATCGTCCAGCGCCTGGGCCAGCCCACGGCCACCTACCGGCTGCCCGACGGCGGCGAACGCCTGCAGTATTCGCGCCAGCCTGGCGGCCAGCAGGTCTACAACCTCGACCTCGGCGCCGACGGCCGGCTGGCACGGCCGGTCGAGCAGGCCATGGATCCGTTCGTGTTCGACCGCATCCGCATCGATGCCTGGACGCGCGACGACGTGCTGCGCGCCTTCGGCCGCCCGGCCCGCGTGGAACGTGTCTGGAGCTTCGACGGCGACGTCTGGATCTACCGCTATCAGGACTTCTACTGGGATTGGGTCCTGGGCGTGCACATCGATCCGGCCGGCGTGGTGCGCAAGGTCTCGCGCGGCGAAGAGCGTCCCCGCCCGGCTGACTACGAATGAGGCCCGGCAGGTGGGCCCGGGGGTGCCGCTTCAGACGGTGCGCCCGATGAAGGCCATCTTCGCCGGCACGCCCGACTTCGCGCGCGTGGCCCTTGCGGCCCTGCATGCAGCGGGTATCGAGGTGCCGCTGGTGCTGACCCAGCCCGACCGCCCGGCGGGGCGCGGCATGAAGTTGCAGGCTTCTCCCGTCAAGCAGTTTGCGCAGGAGCACGGCATGACCGTCGCGCAGCCGCGCAGCCTGCGGCTGGACGGCAAGTATCCCGACGATGCCGCCGCCGCGCGCCAGGCCATCGAGGCCGCCGGAGCGGACGTGATGGTGGTCGCGGCCTACGGGCTCATCCTGCCGCAATGGGTGCTCGACGCCATGGCGCAGGGCCGGGGCCTGGGTTGCCTCAACATCCACGCCAGCCTGTTGCCACGCTGGCGCGGCGCGGCGCCCATCCACCGCGCCATCGAGGCCGGCGACGCCGAGACGGGCATCACGATCATGCAGATGGACGCAGGCCTGGACACCGGCGACATGCTGCTCGAAGCACGCCTGTCCATTGGCGCGGCCGACACCACCGCCGCGTTGCACGACCGGCTCGCCGTTCTCGGTGGCGAGTTGATCGTGCAGGCGCTGCGCCGGTCGGCCGACGGCCCCTTGCCGCGCATGCCGCAGCCGGAAGAAGGCATTACCTACGCCCACAAGATCGAGAAGGACGAAGCCGTCATCGACTGGCAACTGCCCGCCACCGTGATCGAGCGCCGCGTTCGTGCCTTCGACCCGTTCCCCGGCGCGCTGGCCCATCTGGCCGGCGAGCCGGTCAAGGTGTGGGCCGCGCGTGCCGAGCCGGGCACGGGCACGCCCGGCCAGGTGCTGGAGGTCTCGCCCGACGCCGTGCGCGTGGCCACCGGCGATGGCGTTCTGACGCTGCTGCAGTTGCAGCGGGCCGGCGGCCGGCGCCTGCCCGTGGCCGAGTTCGCGCGGGGCCTGCGCATCGGGCCCGGCATGGTTTTCGACGCCATGGTCCGCCGCTGAAAGATCCTGCACGGTGTTCTTCCTGCCCTCGCTGCGCCAGCACCCGTCGTTCCGCGATGGCGTGCGCGAAATGCTTCCGCTGGTGCCTGGCACCATGGCCTGGGGGCTGATGACCGGCGTGGCCATGGTGAAGTCGGGCATGAGCGTGTTCGAGGCCATCGCGATGACGCTCATCGTGTTCGCTGGCAGCGCGCAACTCGCGTCGGTGCCGCTGATCATGGCCGGCGCGCCGGTGCCGGTGATCCTGGCGGCGGCCTTCTGCGTCAATCTGCGCTTCGTGGTGTTCAGCCTGCACCTGCGCCCCTACTTCGCGCATCTGCCGCGCTGGCTGCGTGTGGCGCATGGCTACTTCACAGGCGACGCCACCTACGTCCTGTTCACGCAGAAATTCCCGCATCCCTCTGTGGACACCGCGGGCCAGCGCGCGCAGGAGGCTTACCTGGCCGGCAACTGCCTCGTGCAATGGTTCGGCTGGATGGTGCCCAGCCTGATCGGCGTGATCGCCGCCAACGCCATCCCCACGCACTGGGGCCTGGGCTTCGCGGGCATCCTGTGCCTCATCGGCATCATGAGTTCGCTGGCGTCCACGCGGCTGCGGGTGCTGGCGGCGGCGGTGGCCGCCGTGGTGTCGGTGGCGGCCTATGCGGTGCCGCTCAAGCTCAACATCGTGCTGGCCATCGGCGCGGCGGTGCTGTTGATGCTGGGCGCCGAACGCGTCGCGCGGCCCGGCGAGGCGGCGCGTCCATGACGCACGACGTCACCGACACCTGGACGCTGCTGGTCATCGTGGGCCTGGGCGCGGTCACGGTGCTGTCGCGCTCCTTCTTCATGTTCTTCAGCCGCCCCTGGCGCCTGCCCCACTGGGCCGAGCGCGGCCTGCAGTACGCGCCCATCGCCGCGCTGGCGGCGGTCATCACGCCCGAGGTGGTGATGACGCAGGGGGAGCTCATCGGCAGCGTGCTCGATGCCCGCATCTTCGGCGCCGCCGCCGGCGCCCTCGCCTTCTGGTGGCGGCGCGACGTGCTGGTGACCATCGTGGTCGGCATGGCGGTGTTCCTTCCGTTGCACATCGGGCTGGGCTGGTAGCCGGCCTCGGCGGGGCGGCTCCTACAATGCAAGGCTGCCTCCGGCGGCCAGGGCTGCCACGGGACGGCGCTGCGGCGCACGCGTCGCCCGATCCATCGCAATTTCACATCTCCCCGATCGTCACTCCATGAACGTCATCCGCTTTTCCGACCTGTGCGCCAAGGGCGAGGCCCGTGGCCGCCGCGTCTTCATCCGTGCCGACCTCAACGTGCCGCAGGACGACACCGGCCGCATCACCGAAGACACGCGCATCCGCGCCAGCGTGCCCTGCATCGAGATGGCCCTTTCGGCCGGCGCTGCCGTGATGGTGACCAGCCACCTGGGCCGCCCCACCGAGGGTGAATTCAAGCCCGCCGACTCGCTCGCGCCCGTGGCGGCGCGCCTGGGCGAGCTGCTGGGCCGCGAAGTGAAGCTGGTGAGCGACTGGACCGGCGGCGTGCAGGTGGCACCCGGCGAGGTCGTGCTGCTGGAGAACTGCCGCCTCAACAAGGGCGAGAAGAAGAACGATCCGGCGCTGGCCAGAAAGCTCGCCGCGCTGTGCGACATCTTCGTGCACGACGCCTTCGGCACCGCCCACCGCGCGGAGGCTTCCACCTACGGCATCGCGCAGTACGCGCCCGTGGCCTCGGCCGGCCCGCTGCTGGCGGCCGAGATCGACGCCATCTCCAAGGCCCTGGCCAGCCCCAAGCGCCCGCTGGTGGCCATCGTGGCGGGCAGCAAGGTCAGCACCAAGCTCACCATCCTGCAGAGCCTGGCGAAGAACGTGGACGGCCTGATCGTGGGCGGCGGCATCGCCAACACCTTCCTGCTGGCCGCGGGCCTGCCGATCGGCAAGAGCCTGGCCGAGCCCGACTTGGTGGGCGAGGCCAAGGCCGTGATCGAGGCCATGAAGGCACGCGGTGCCGCCGTGCCGATCCCCGTCGATGTGGTCACGGCCAAGACCTTCGCCGCCGACGCGCCGGCCACGGTCAAGGCCGCCGCCGATGTCGAGGCCGACGACCTGATCCTCGACATCGGCCCCAGGACGGCCGCGCTGCTCGCCGATCAGCTCAAGGCTGCCGGCACCATCGTCTGGAACGGCCCCGTGGGCGTGTTCGAGTTCGATGCATTCGCGCACGGCACCGAGACGCTGGCGCGAGCCATCGCACAGAGCGACGCGTTCAGCATCGCCGGCGGCGGCGACACGCTGGCGGCGATCGCCAAGTACGGCATCGAAAAGGACGTGAGCTACATCTCGACCGGCGGCGGCGCCTTCCTCGAAGTGCTGGAAGGCAAGACGTTGCCGGCGTTCGAGATCCTGCAAAAGCGCGCGGCGGGCTGAGCCCTTCGCCCTTCCTCCGTCCCCATGAAAAATGTCCGCTGTCAAGTCTTTCTTGCAGACATGCAGCGGTGCGAAAGGGCTTATGGGGCAATAGGTTAGCCTAGATTCAGGCTGCGGCGCGCTCTTGCTGCATTTCTAGCTAGGTGCCACATGGGTGCTTCGCGGTGGCAAACGCAGGGGCGCCGCAGCGGGCAAGATCGCATAGCCATCTATGCCCCGGCTGGTCGCAATCCATTCCCAAAAACGGAAGCGCAGCCCGAGGCTGCGCTTTCATCGTGAGCGGATGGTGGATGCGCCCGCATCGTCAACCCGGCTTCGGCGGTGCGGCCTTGTTCCCACTTCCCTTCCTGAATCCCCGATCCCCCGCCATGAACGCCTCCAGCATGTGCGGGATCAGCGTCACCGCATCGACCGCCTCGCCATACGCCTGTGCGTGCAGCGCGGCGTAACGGTCGAGGTCGGCTTTCAGGCTGGCCGGGCAGGTGAACGTCAGCTTCGTGCTACCGCTGGACGGCAACGGGCCGAGGCGGAGTTTTCGGGCGGTACTCATCGCGCACCTTCAAGCTGATAGAACATGGGTTGGTAAGGACGCAACACGAGGTCGCGCGCCACGATCACCCGAACCGGCAAGCCCGGCCGTGCCGTCAGCGTCGGCTGGATGTTCATGTTGCGCCGGGTGATCTCCTGCCCGACCTGATTGATGCTGTCCTGCGCGCTGTCGCGCCCGGCGATCACGATGCGGTTGCCGTCCTGCCGGTTCTCCGGCGCGGCCAGCTCGGCGCCGACGCCCAGCAGCGTCGTCAGCACCGCACCGGCAAAGATGCGCTTCCAGTGCCAGTCCACGTCGTCTTCCAGGCCCGCGTAGCCGGCCGGGTCGGTGCCCACGAGATTGTCGAGTGTCAGCGAGGACGTGTCCGGCAGGATGACGCGGTTCCACACCACCTGCACGCGGCTCTGCCCGTAGCTGACCTGGCTGTTGTATCTGCCGAGGATGCGCGATCCCTGCGGGATCAGCAGGAACTTGCCCGTGGCCGTGTCATAGACCGGCTCCGTGACGGTGGCGATCACATCGCCCGGAAGATCGGACTTGATGCCCGTCACCAGCGCGCCTGCGATCACCGTACCGGCCATCACCTGATACGGCGACGCCGGCAGCGCCAAATTGCCGGAATTGCGGGTTTCCGTAGAACCGGCTTTCAGGAACGCCTCTTTCTGCTCTTGCCGGTTCTGCACGGCGGTCGGGTCGGCAGGCTGGGCCGCCGTCGAGGCAGGCCCGGCAGCGAGCGGGTCGAAAGCCGCGAGTGTGCTGGCACCGCTCGCACCCGGCGCCGCCTGCGCCACCGTGGCGGCCGCCTGGCCTTGGCCGCCCGAGCGGAAGAACACCGACGAAGCCGCAGCGGCCTCCGCTTCCTTGCGCAAGGCGTCATTCGGATCATGGCCGGGGGCCGTGTAAGCGGCCATGGCCGGCTGCTGCGAGTTCACGATGGCCGGGCCGAGATCGCCCGGCAGCGGCGGCCCCAACTCGGGCACCTTCCGCAGCTTCGAGTAGTCGGAAGGCAGGCCATCCAGCCCCTCGGACTTCGATACGCGATCGACGTTGTAAAGCTCGGTCTGTTCGCCCGCGTCGCGCCGGTGCGGCTGCAATGACCAGATCGTGGCCCCGAGCACGGCGACCGACAGGCCGCCGACGAGGATGGCCAGCGTGCGCCGGTTCAGGCGCGTGACCGGGCGCGGCTGTGCGCGCAGCGCCACTGCCTCGGGCGCTACCTTGCCCGCCTGTGGCGTGGCGAGGTCGGGAGTGTCGTCCTGGCTCATGGTCAGTTCCTCCGCGTGCCGTCCGTGCGTTCGATGCGCACCACGTCGCCCTTGTCGCCTCCCAGGCGCAGTTCGGCCGCGCCGAACAGGCGATCCACGATGTAGTACGGCGGCCGAAAGCGGTAGTTCACCAGTTGCCCATCGCCCTGTGCGCCAATGACGAACAGCGGCGGCAACTCGCCCTGGGCGATGCCGGGCGGGAACTGGATATAGACCTTCTCCCCGTCGTCGAAGGCGCGCAGCGGCTTCCACGGCGGATTGCTGCCGCTGACCGTGTAGCGGAAACGGATCTTCTCCAGCGAGAGCCCGGTATCGACCGGCGCGACGGCGCTGGCCGCCTGTGCCTGACGCTGCAAGGCCAGCATCTTGTCCTTCGGATACTCCCAGGACACCGACGCCATCCATGTCTTTTCGGTCGAAGTCAGCTCCATCAGGTACGTCCTGCGGCTGGTGGTGATGACCAGATTGGTCTTGAGGCCCGAGCGGATCGGTTTGACCATCACGTTGACGCGCAGCGCTTCGCCGCTGCCGCTCGATGTGTCCCCGACGATCCAGCGCACCGTGTCGCCAGCGGCCACCGTCACCAGCTCCTCGCCCGGCTGGAGCGCGATCACGGTCACGCGGCCCACGGCCGCATAGACCTGATACAGCGCGCCATCCGTGAAGGGCCAGACCTGAATCGCATTGACGTAGCCCTCGCGCGTGGGCGCGACTCGCGCCTCGGTATTGGCCCGTGAGACGCGCACCTTCTCGTCGGCCGGCTCCGGCACCGGCTTGGCTTCTTCGCCCTCGGGCGCCGGCTTCAATTGCGCCGGCATTGGCAGCACCTCGGGCACGGCGACCGCCTCCACAGGTGCGGGCGGCTCCGGCAGCTTCTGCGCCTGCACCGGCTCATCGAGCGAGATGGTCGGCGGCGGCTTGCCCTGCGTGGCGCAGCCCGCCAGGGCAAGCAGGATCACCGGCAAAACTGATTTACGGAAAAGATCATTCATGGTTTTGCTCCTTCGGAAGAATCCAGTTCGCGGCTCCACGACAGGCCGTTGACGTAGATGCCTAGGGGGTTCTTGCGCAGGCGCTGTTCGGTGCGCGGGGTCTGCTGCACGATGGAAATCACCGCGTTCCAGCGTTCGGTGCCGGCAGGAGCGCCATTGACGAAGCGTTGTTCCGTCCAGCGCACGTTGAACGAGGCATCGCTCGCGCGGGTCACGCTGGTGATCTGCACCGTCACCGACTCCTTGCCGATGCGCGCGAACGGATCGTTCACGCGGGCGTACTCGTTGAGCACCACGGCGCCTTTGTCGGTGGTGTAGTCGTAGGCGTCCAGCCAGTTCTGCCGCACCACGATGGGGTCGATGGACAGCGAGCGCACCAGGCCAATGAAGCGGCCCAGGTGGTAGGCCACCTGGGCATCGCTGGGCTTGTACGGCGTGGCGGCCTCGCCCACGGCGCGCACCTGGCCCGCGTTGTCCACCTCCACCACGTAGGGCGTCACGATGGACTGCGCGGAACGCCACACGAGGCCGCCGGCCATCAGCACCGCCAGCGTCAGGCAGCCAAAAGCCATCAGGCGCCAGCTCCTGGCCTGCACGCGGGACGAACCGATACGTTCGTCCCACACCTGCGCGGCGGACTGGTAAGGGGTCGCAGGCTGCGGCGTATCGGCGTAGCGCACCTGCGGTCGTTTGAATCGCATGGTTGTTCTCCTTGAAGATCAGGAATCGGAATCGCGCAGACTCGGCCCCTGGCTGGAGCTGCCGCCGTCGCCCCCGCGCAGCGCGTGGGCGGCGGTGGTTGCGGCATGGGTGAGTTGCTGGCGGCGATGCAGGCGTTTGGCCCAGGCGGGTTGCTCTTGCGGCGCGGTGGAGGGCGTATCACCACCAGACGCTGGGCCGCCCGATGCGGCGGCTGTACCGCCTCCCGCCGAAGTCGTGCCTTCCTGGCGGAAAGCTGCGGCGGTACGTTCCTTCATCGAACGCGCGCCATCGGCCACCTTCTGCCCGGCTGCCTGAGCGCCTGTCTTGGCGACATTGCCGAAGCCCGCAGCGGCACCCTTGAGGCCACCGCCTGCCGAAGCAGAACCGGCCTGGAACGCCGACCGCGCGCTGCTGGCGGCTCCAGCAGCAGCCCGCGCGCCGCTGCCGGCCAGCCTTGCGGCTGCGGGCGCCATGCGCGCTCCAGCGGCTACCGCGCCGCCAACGCCCGTGGCTGCGGCGCCGACGGCAACGGCAGCGCCCGCAGCGCCCAGCGCAGCACCGGCCATCGCACCAGCGCCAAGCTGCGGCCCGCCAGACACCAGCCCAGTTGCAATGCCTGGCCCGAAGATGCCCAAGGCCAGCAGGGTCAGCGAGGCCAGCATCACGACCAAGGAGTGGTCGATGGATGGCTCGGCGGGATGTACCTGAAACTCGGCGAACAGCCCCGAGCCGATGCCCACGATGACCGCGAGCACCAACACCTTGATGCCGGACGACACCACGTTGCCCAGTACCTTTTCGGCGAGGAACGCGGTCTTGTTCCAGAGTGCGAACGGCACGAGCACGAAGCCCGCGAGCGTGGTCAGCTTGAACTCGATCAGCGTGATGAAAAGCTGGATCGCCAGCACGAAGAAGCACAGGATGACGATCAGCCACGCGAGGAACATCGCGACGATCGGCGTGATGTTCACGAACACCTCGGGGAAGCCCGCCATATTGCCGATCTGCTCAAGGATCGGCGCCCCGGCGTCGATGCCGACCTTGGCCAGCCGCCCAGGGTGCAGGAAGTTCTCCATGCTCAAGGTCGAGCCGCTGGCCGTCAGGCCGAGCCCGGCGAAGGAGCGAAACAGGATGCCGGCCAGCGTGTTGAAGTTGCCGATGATGTAGGCGAAGGCACCGACATAGAGCACCTTGCGGATCAGCTTGGCGAACACGTCTTCGCCCTGGCCGACCGCATGGCCCATCGCCCAGAACAGCCCGGCGATCGTCATGTCGATGATGATCAGCGTGGCGGTCAGAAACGCCACCTCGCCATGCAGCAGCCCGAAGCCCGAGTCGATGTAGCGCGAGAAGGTATCGAGGAAGCGGTCAATCACCGTCACGTCATTCATGGCGAGTCCTCCTGCCCAGGTTCTTTGGCATCGGCGGGTTCATCGAAGCTGGGCGGAATCGGCGGCAGGTCGGCCAGCGTCTGGTACTCGCCCGGCCCGGCCTGGCCGGAGAGAAAGCGCCGCAGGTCGGCCTGGGCCACCTGCGCGCAAAACGCGCCTTCGTGCGCGCCCGCGCGGCACTGCGCGCGCAGCGTGTGCAACCGGGATGGATCGGTGGCCAGTGAAGCCACCGACAGCGGCTGAAAGCAGCCGGACAGCAGGAACGCGAGAGCGAACACGACAGGCGCGTACTTCATGGCCGCACCTCGTCAGTGGTTGTAGAAATCGACGGATTGCGGCGTGTACGGCGTGCCACTCCCCAGGAAGCGGCGCGTCACCTCGCGTCCGCGCTCCGTGGCTGCCGCCTGCCGCGCCAGTTCCAGCGCGGCAGCGCGATCCTGCGTGATCTGGAGCCGCTGCGACTGGATGGATTGCTTGGCCTGCAAGGCCAGCAACTGGTTCATGGCTTGCATCGCTTGCAGCGCACCTTGGGCCGACTGGCTCTTGCCCACGAGGTCGGCCAGCGCGCTTTCGTCTTCGCCCAGGTTCTGCGACACCTGGGCCTGCATCTGCATCGTGGTCTGCAAGCCGTTGAGCGTGTTCTTCCACCGCTCCTGCGTGTCGCGGTACATCTGGTCGCCGCTCACCGTGGCGGCGTACTGCTCGGGGTACAGGCGCTGAAACTCCCGATCCAGATTGGTCACGTCGTAGGCCAGGCCGCGCGCCTGGTCGATCAGCCGCTGCGTGGTCGCCAGATTGGCGCGCAACTGGCCGACCACGCTGGACGGCAGGCTGGCCAGGTTGCGCGCCTGGTTCATCAGCATCTGCGCTTCGTTCTGGAGCTGCTGGATCTGGTTGTTGATCTGCTCCAGCGTGCGGATCGCGGTCAGCGTGTTCTGCACGAGGTTCGTGGGATCGACCACGACCCATTGCGCATGGGCGGTGGCGGTGCAAAGCATGGCCGCGATGGCGGCGGCAATAAGACGCTTCTTCATGGCAGGTTCTCCAGGGGTTGGTCAGCAAGGGAACCCGGCGCGAGGCCGGGGAACGAGGGCAACAGATCGGCCGCCCAATCAAGGCCGCGATGGCGCAGCCACGCGCCCGCGAAGCCGGGCACGCCGGCGTCCAGCAGCACGCGGTCTATGTCGCGCTGGTCTTGTGGCGTAGATGCGCCCGCAAACGCCAGCGCCGCCGGCCCCAGGTCGAGGTCGAACAGGCGGTTGCCGAGGCGGGATTGGTAGTAGTAGTCGCGCTTGGGCTGTGCGGTGGCGACGATTTCGATCTGCCGCCTGTTGAGGCCGAAGCCTTCGTAGATCGTGCGAATCTGCGGCTCGGTGGCCTGCGGGTTGGGCAAGAAAATCCGACTCGCGCAGCTCTCGATGATCGCGGGCGCGATGCTCGAATCCTTGATGTCGGCGAGGCTCTGCGTGGCGAAGATGACGCTGACGTTCTTCTTGCGAAGCGTCTTGAGCCACTGGCGGATACGCGCGGCAAACACCGGGTCGTCGAGGAACAGCCACGCTTCGTCGAGGATTAGCAGCGTGGGCGCACCGTCGAAGCGTTCGTCGAAACGCGCAAAGAGGTAATGCAGCACGGCCATGACGGCGGCCTTGCTGTGCATCAGCTCCTCCATCTCGAAGCACTGCACGTCGGCCATGCCGAGACGGTCATGGTCGGCATCCAGTAGCTTGCCGTGCGCGCCGCCGAGCACATACGGCGCGAGCGCCTGGCGCAGCGCGTTGGACTGCAAGAGGACGGAAAGCCCGGTCATCGTGCGCTGCCCCATCGGCGCACCGGCAAGGCTTCCCAGCGCCGACCAGATGGCGGCCTTCTCGTCAGGGCCGACCGGCACCCCTTCGTGCAGCAAGCGGCCTTCGATCCATTCGGCGGCCCAGGTGCGGTAGCCCTCGCGGTCGATACGTGCCAGTGGCTGGAAGGCGATTTCGCCATCCGTGCCCAGGTCGTAGTGTTCGCCGCCCAGGCCGAGGATGGTGGCCCGCATGGAGCGGCCCATGTCGAAGGCGAAGATGCGCGAGCCGCGATAGCGGCGAAATTGCATCGCCAACGTGGCGAGCAAGACCGACTTGCCCATGCCAGTCGGCCCCGCGACCAGCGTGTGGCCCACGTCGCCGATGTGCGTCACCAGCCGGAACGGCGTCGCGCCATCGGTGCGCGTGACGATCAGCGGCGGGCCATCGAGGTGGTCGTTCTTCTCCGGCCCGGCCCATACCGCCGACACCGGCATCATGTGCGCCAGGTTCAGCGTCGAGACGATGGGCTGGCGCACGTTGGCGTAAGCGTTGCCTGGAATGGATGACAGCCACGCATCCACGGCGTTGAGCGTTTCCGGGATGGTGACGAAGCCGCGCCCTTGGATGACCCGCTCCACCATGCGCAGCTTCTCGTCGGCTACGGCCGGGTCGGCATCGAGCACCGTCACCGTGGCGGTGAGATAGCCGAAGGCGACTTGATCGCTGCCCAGTTCCTGCAAGGCGGCATCGGCGTCGGTCGCTTTGTTGCTGGCGTCGGTATCGACCAGCGGGCTTTCCTGCTGGAAGATCGTTTCGCGCAGCAGCGCGATGACGTTCTTCCTTTTTGCAAACCACTGGCGGCGCAAGCGGGTGAGTTCTTTTTCCGCCTCGGATTTGTCCAGGCAGAGAAAGCGTGTGCTCCAGCGATACGCAAAGCCCAGGCGGTTGAGGTCGTCCAGAATCCCCGGCCAGGTCGAGGTCGGAAAGCCCCGCACCGATACCACGCGCAGGTGCTGGTCGCCCAGCATGGGCGCCAGGCCACCGACCAGCGCGGAGTCGGTCAGCAGCGCGTCGATGTGGAACGGCACCTCGGGCACGCCGACGCGGTAGCGCCGCGTCGAGATGGTGGCGTGCAGGTAGGTCAGCGTCTGGCTGTCGTCCAGCCAGGCAATCTCCGGCGTCACGCCATCGAGCAGGTCGAAGACGCGATCGGTTTCCGCCACGAAGGCATCGAGCCGGCCGCGCCAGTCCACGCCTTCGGTGGGCCGGTTCTCATACAGCATTCCCGCCGCGCGGGTGCGAGATTCCTCCGGCGGTAGATATTGCAGCGTGAAGTGGTAGATGCTCTCAAAATGGCTGTCCGACTCCTCGAATGCCGCACGTCGCTCCTCATCCACCATCCAGGACAGTGGTTCGGGAAAGGAGGACTGCGGATAGCTCGAAGCCTGCACCCGCTCGGCCTCGATATAGAAGGCCCAGCCAGACCCGGTGCGGCGAAGCGCGTTGTTCTGCCGTGCCGACGTGGCAATCAGTTCGCCCTGTGTGGCACTGTCCAAGTCAGGGCCGCGAAACTGGAACGATCGTTGAAACGAACCGTCTTTGTTCAGCACAACACCTGGCGCGACCAGCCCGGCCCAGGGCAGCCAGTCGGCCAGCAAGGCCGGGCGCTGGCGGTATTCGGCGAGGTTCAGCATCGTGGCATCCCCCTCACACGTCCAGCAGCGGGCGGTGCTTGATGTGCCGCGCGAACACGGCCATGAACTGCGGATCGACGCGCGCGCCCCACACCGCCAGCGAATGGCCGACGATCCAGAGCACCACGCCAGGAATCCACAGTTGCAGGCCCAGCCCGACAGCGGCGGCCAGCGTGCCGTTCGCAATGGCGACCGTTCGCGGCGCACCGCCCAGCAAGATCGGCTCGGTCAGCGAGCGGTGCAACGGCACCTCGAACCCGGCCGCGAAGGTATCGGGCATGCTCATACGACAGCCCCGCCCGAGAACGAAAAGAACGACAGGAAGAAGCTGGAAGCCGCGAAGGCGATGGACAGGCCGAAGACGATCTGGATCAGCTTGCGGAATCCGCCCGACGTGTCGCCGAAAGCGAGCGCGAGGCCCGTGGCGATGATGATGATGACCGCGACGATGCGCGCCACCGGCCCCTGGATGGATTCGAGTATGGATTGCAGCGGGCCTTCCCACGGCATCGAGGAACCGGCGGCCTGCGCGGTGCCTGCCAGGAACAGCAGCAGCGCGGCCAGCAGCAGCCCGTGCCCCGCAGGGCGGGCAAGGCTGCGCAGCCGCGCGAGGCCCGACAGGTGCGAAAGCGGATTTACGGAAAGACGGAAAGCAGGAACGATCATCTGCGTCATGGCAGTTCTCCAAGTGAGTCAGGGGATCGGGAGGTCGCCGCAGCGGGTGCGGCATCGGGGTTTGGCGACAACTCGGGAAACGGCGTGTCCAGCGCGTCCGCACCCCAATCCGCCAATTGGTAGCCAACGCCGTCGAAGCCGACGACGCGGGCGATGCTCTCGATGCGGCGCTTGCGCCCGCGCCCGGCGATGTGGATCACCACGTTGACCGCCTCGGCGATCAGCGCACGGGGCGGATTCACCGCCACTTCGAGAATCAGTTGCTCCAGGCGCAGAGCGCCTCGGCGCCGCGCACCTCGCCGACGACGACGCGATCAGGCCGCAGGCGCATGGACGAGCGCACCAGCTCGGTCATGGACACGACGCTGGCGCGCGTGCGCAGCGGCACATGGTCGCGGGCCGCGCATTGCAACTCGATGGTGTCTTCGAGCACCAGCACTCGGTCGCCGGTAGCGGCAATCTCGGCCAGCAGCGCATTGGCGAGCGTGGTCTTGCCGCTGCTCGTGGCTC
The DNA here is from genome assembly GCA_017307855.1 of Burkholderiales bacterium. Classification (GTDB taxonomy): domain Bacteria; phylum Pseudomonadota; class Gammaproteobacteria; order Burkholderiales; family Burkholderiaceae_C; genus JAGOCV01. Next base: position 155,428 of record JAFKGD010000013.1, read on the forward strand.
CCGCGATCAGGACGTTCTGGCGCTCGCGCACGGCGCGAACGAGAAAGCCCGCCTGCTCGGCGGTCACCATTCCGTCCTCGATGTAGCGCGACAGAGGAATGACGCCGATGGCGCGCTTGCGCAGCGCGAAGGCCGGCCCCGGCGCAGCGGGCGGCAAGATGCCCTCGAAGCGTTCGCCGGTTTCGGGCAACTCGGCGGACAGCAGCGGTTGCCCGCGATGGACTTCTGCGCCGACGTGGGCCGCGACCAAGCGAATGATTCGCTCGCCGTCCGTCTCCGGCAACTCCACGCCCATCGGCGCGCGCCCACTGGAAAGCCGATCCACCCAAAGGGTGCGATCAGGGTTCAGCATCACCTCCACCACGTCCGGGTCTTCGAGCGCGGCGACGATCAGCGGCCCCATCGCCGTGCGCAGCATTTGGATGCGCCGGTCGAGCGACGTGGTGCTCATGGGCTGCGGAACGGCGCTCATGACGCACGCTCCTGCGCTTGCGTGGCTGCCGCCGCGTCTTCCATCCGCATTGGGTCGGGATGCAGTTCCTCCACCACGTCGCGCACTAGGCTGCGGCCCCGCAGCAGGTGGCGGCCAAGCTGCTCGGTGAACTGCTCGAAGCGCGCTTTGCCCTGCGCGCGTGCCGCGTCTTGGTGCGCCTCTGCAACCGGCGTGCTCACGGTCAGGTAGTAGCGGATGAACAGCGCCAGCGCTTCGATGGCGATGTTCTGGTCGCGCTCCATGCGATCGGCTTGGCGCGACAGGCGATCAAGCCGCTTGGCAAGGGCCGCCTCGCGCTGGTCGGCGGTATCGGGCGACAGCCACGATGCGAGTGCCGCCGCGACGATGGACGACTTGGACACGCCTTTCTTGGCAGCCAGTTCGTCGAGCCGCTTGGCGTGCTCGGGCTGGATAAAGAGGTTCAGGCGGTAATGGCTCATAGCTCGATTCCGTCGTTGGGGTCGAGGGAAGCCAGCCGGGCGCTGCGCTGCATGGCCGGATCAAGCTGGCGCGGAAGGGGAAGCGGCAGGTCGTCGTCGTCATCGAGCAGCGCGAGGTCGGCTGTGGACGCGGCCAGCTCGGGGTCGTAGGCGACGGTTTCGGAAAGCTCGGGCTGGCGGCGCAGGCCGCCGTCATCCGTGGAACCCAGGCCATCGGCGGATGCCGTGGCCAGCGCAGCGGGCACGGCGGGAATCGCCAACCCGCTCCAGTCGTCGGGCCGCAATGGCGGCGCGTCGGCGTACTGTCCTTCCGCCAGCGCGGGCGGCAGCAGCACGCGGCGCTTGAAATTGGCGTCCGCGTAGTAGCGCAGCTTCTTCGCCTTGATCGGTGCCACGCTGGACACCATCACCACGGCCTCGTCAGGCGGAAGCTGCATCACCTCGCCCGGCGTCAGCAGCGGGCGGGCCGTCTCCTGCCGCGACACCATCAGGTGGCCCAGCCACGGCGCGAGCCGATGGCCCGCGTAGTTGCGCTGCGCGCGCAGCTCGGTAGCGGTGCCGAGCGTTTCGGAAATGCGCTTGGCCGTGCGCTCGTCGTTCGTGGCGAAGGTCACGCGCACATGGCAGTTGTCCAGAATCGAATGGTTCTGGCCATAGGCTTTGTCGATCTGGTTGAGCGACTGCGCGATGAGGAAGCTGCGGATGCCGTAGCCCGCCATGAAGGCCAGCGCCGTCTCGAAGAAGTCGAGCCGCCCCAGCGCCGGGAACTCATCGAGCATCAGCAGCAGCTTGTGGCGGCGCTGAATGCCGTCGGAGCCGTCGAGCGACTCGGTGAGGCGCCGGCCGATCTGGTTGAGGATCAGGCGAATGAGCGGCTTCGTCCGCGAAATGTCCGAAGGCGGCACCACGAGGTACAGCGATACCGGATGCTCGGCAGCGATCAGGTCAGCGATGCGCCAGTCGCAACGCGAGGTGACTTCGGCCACCGTGGGATCGCGGTACAGGCCGAGGAACGACATGGCCGTGGACAGCACGCCCGAGCGTTCGTTATCGCTCTTGTTGAGGACTTCGCGCGCAGCGGATGCCACCACGGGATGTGGGCCACCACCTTCCTCGTTCACGAGGTGCGGCGTAGTCATCATCCGATGCAAGGTCAGCTCGAACGGACTGGCCGGGTCGGAGAGGAAGTTGGCGACGCCGCGCAGAGTCTTGTCTTCGCCTGCGTAGAGCACATGCAGGATGGCCCCGACCAGCAGCGCGTGCGAGGTTTTTTCCCAATGGTTTCGCTTCTCTAGCGCCCCTTCGGGGTCAACGAGGATGTCAGCGATGTTCTGCACGTCGCGCACCTCATGCGCGCCGCGCCGTACCTCCAGCAGCGGGTTATAGGCCGCTGACTTCGCATCGGTCGGGTTGAACAGCAGGCAATGCGAGAAGCGCGAGCGCCAGCCGGCGGTGATCTGCCAGTTCTCGCCCTTGATGTCGTGGATGACGGCCGAGGCCGGCCAGGAAAGCAGCGTCGGCACCACCAGACCGACGCCTTTGCCCGAGCGCGTGGGCGCAAAGGTCAGGACGTGTTCCGGGCCTTCGTGGCGCAGGTACTGGCGATCGTGCTGGCCGAGGAACACCCCGGCCGGCTGTGTGAGGCCGGCTCTACGAATGTCCTCCGCGTTCGCCCAGCGTGCCGAGCCGTAGGTCGTAACCAGCCGCGATTGGCGCGAGCGCCAGATCGACATACCGATGGCGACCACCACCGCCAGCAGGCCGCTGCCGCCCGCGATGGCGCCGCCGGTATCGAACACGCGGGGCGCGTAGGCATCGAAGAAGAACCACCACTCGAACAGTTTCCACGGGTGGTAGATCGGCGTGCCAAGAAGATCGAACCAGGGCGAGCCAAGGCGTAGTTGATAGCCAAGGGTTGCTGCTGTCCATTGTGTGGCGCTCCACACCCCAGCGATCACGATGCCGAATACCACGGCGATCTGACCAAACAGCACGTTCGTCCCTTGCATAACCTCGCCTCCGATCACGGCACACAGAGGTGCCGCAGCACTGAGGATCAAGGCGTTCGCGCAGGTCGGTCAAAGGCCGATGTGGCGGCAATTTAGGCCCAAAAAGTCAGATTTCCTTTAGAGGCGAAAGCAATAAAAACGCCGCAAGCGCGAGCGCATTGCGGCGTAGTGAGGTAACAGCGAGAACTTCGTCGCAGCGATGCGACCGAGAGATAACCTACTTGGATTTCTGCTCGGGCCGATCACCGAAAAATCGCCGTTTGGCGGCTTCGGCAGCACGCAGACATAGTTCGTCGCCAACCTTCGCGCGGTCTTCCTTGCATTGACGTTGAATCTCTTTGATGCGTTCGGGATTGGCTACGAGCGCATCCACGGTTTCCGAAGGTTGAGAAGGACCGCATGCAGGCAGTGCAGTGACCAATATCAGCAATATCACTTTGTTCATAGCCTTATTCCTACTATCGGTCGCGTGGAAGGTCTTCGGGGATGCCGAGTTCATCAGCCGCATCAATAAAATCTACTCGTTCGATAAATCGAGCCAGCATTTCTGACGGCTCCGTATCGCGGCGCAGCAGATAGGTCATGAGCATAGTCGGCTTGCCCGCCAAGCGCCGGGCCACGACTCCCGGCTCGCGGCTGGAAGCAATATGCGCCTCGCCCGCCAAGCCCAATGCTAAGCCAGCGGAGACTAAAGTCATCATCACGTCGAAGGTCGCCACGCGCTGCGCGATCAGCGGCTCTTGTCCGCATGTGCGTAGGAACCGATCGACCTGGCGTGCGTGGCCTTCGCACACTGCTGGGTCGCCCAGCGCCAGCGGATGGCGCAGCACCTCCTTCAGCGGGATCTGTTTGAAGGCAAGCACCGGATGGCGGGCTGGTACCGCAACCATCAATTCGTCTTCCCATGCAGGAGTGACGATGATGCCATCACCTGCATCCTCTGCCATCGAGAAGCCCGCGTCATACAGGTCGCTATGAAGCCCCTTGATCTGCTGATCCAGGGGCACCTCGAACAATCGGATTTCCACCTCGGGGTCTTCTTCGCGGCTGCGCGCCAGCAATGCCGGCAGGCGCGAAGGCGTGACGCCATCGGACAAGGCAATACGCAACTGGCCGCAAAAGCCGTTGGCGGCGGACTTAACACTATCGCGGGCCTGCTCCAGCACTGTAAAGACTCGCTGAACGTGCTCCAGAAACAGCCGTCCAGCGCGGGTCAGTTGTGTGCTGCGAGTGGTGCGGACAAACAGGCGTGCGCCGAGTTCTTCCTCCAACTCCTTGATGGTGCGAGATAACGGAGATTGGTCGATGTGCAACCGCTCGGCAGCGCGGGCAAAGTGAAGCTCCTCTGCTACAGCGAGGAAACATCGTAGATGACGAAGCTCCACAAACTAATCTCCTAATAAGTGTTATTTGAACCTACACATTGAATCTTCTGTCCGGGGTAGTCACTGAAGGCCATGCGCCTATCCGAATCGGACAGGCGCTGGGACTTCTTTCTGACGCCATTGGGAGGCATCAGCAGATCGCGTGAATTACCCGCCGTGATCCTGTTCAAGCAGCGAGCTGAGGGGAGCAACTTCATTGCTGGTGATGGTGACCATCAGCCCATCCTTCGTGACTACAGACGAACCAATCTTCTGGTGCACAGCACGCCCAAAGCAATCCTCTTGCGCCATGCGTCCATCTTTGAAGAAGTACAGCGTCCCTCCATTGTTCAGTGGGATCATTTCTTTGGCGGCATGAGCAGCCGCATCACCGGCAAACGCGGGCGCAGCGAGAACACTCAGCAGGGCAACAACAAGAATGCGTGACTTCATGATTAGCTTCTTAAAATTGACGACGAGAGAATTCCGCCGCACCGCTAATTTAGAAGCCTGGTCTCGTCAAAGCGCTGACGTCGCCATTACATCGCGCTCATGCTTCGTCATGGAATCGAAATCAAGAGATCACACCTGCGTCGGAGACAGAATGCCAAGCCAGGCGACGCTTGCCATGACAAGCACCGCAAGAGTTGCTTCCGCAGACAAACTTCGCCTCAGCTTGGCGACAGCCGTGCCTGTATTGCCTGATTCAAGCGAGGCCTGGAGGCCGGGACTCAACCTGTATCGATTCGCCGCTGCCAGCGCGAGCATACCCCCGACCAGCGCCAACTTCAGCAACAGCAACCGCCCGTAGAGCGTCGAGAACAGTGGCCCGATCGAGGGCCCAACGATCAGTAGGTAGTTGAGGATTCCGCTCGCCGTAAGCACGATCACGATCAGCGTGCCGATGCGGGCAAAGCCGTTGGACGTGCGACTCAGCAGTCGCAGCATGCTTTGTGGTGCATCGAGTGCTCGGTCGCTCCTCAACGTCGCCAGCAGCAGGAACGCTACGATGGCGCCGACCCAGGCTCCGGCAGTCCACAGATGCGCGATGTCATTGCCGAGGTGAAAGTATCCGCGCAGCCCGTCATCCATGGCCCCGTGCCCCACCCAGGCGAGCGTTGCCAGGGCCGTACCGCTCGAGGCTGCCAAGCCCACGAAGCGCAGCGTCGGATTGAGCCTTAGCACGGCCAACAGCACGCACAGCAGCAGCGCCATGATGCGCACGCACCATGAGATCCCCATGTGCGTCCCCGTGATGAGCATTTCGAAGACGTGCGTCGTCAGCTCCGCATAGCTCTGGGCACCCGACATCGCCTTGGCCAGGACGGTCAGCGCCCAAACCGAGAGCACGATTCCGAGAGCCGCGGCAGCACCGACCAAGGTCCTGAAGCGATGTGCAACCGCCGAGGATCGCTCGTCGCGGCCCAGCGCGTACAGAGCGAACAAGGCGACGCCAAAAGCCGCCGCCAAGTCCAGGTACAGCGCCAGGCGCAATGCGATGGTCAACCAATCCCCGGCCATCGGCTTACTTGACCTTGAAGCTCACATTGCCCGTGATCGGATGCGTGTCTGAGGAAACGGCACGCCATTCAACGCGGTAGTCGCCGGCGCGCAGCGGCTGCGCAGGTGTGATCACCATGGTCTTTCCGTCGCCGGCAGCAGCCACGCTGGCGTTGATCTTCATGTTGCCGTGGTTGGGCATGCCCGGCATGCCTGTCATCACAAGGTTAGCCGCCGAAAACTGCGGCACGAGCGTCTCGGTGAATTTCAGCTCGATGGTCGCCGGGGCATCGACTTCGGACTTGTCGGCGGGCGTGGAAGACACCAGCGCGGGATGCGCGAAAGCGGCGGTCGCGAACAGGCTGGCGGCGATCGGCGTGATGAGTTTGGCAATCAGTGCAGAGCGGGTCATGGAAGTTCCTATCTTGGTGTTGAAAGGTTGGGGGATTGAGCGAACACGGACTGCACGCGGCTCGATGGAGCGCAGTCCGATCAGATGGTTGTGTGGCGCGATAGCGACCTCCTGGTTCAGTTCTTGACCGGTCATTGCCCTCGGGGCCCGGCACCACGCAGGCGCAAGGCGTTGCCGACCACCGACGCCGAACTGAGGCTCATGGCCAGAGCCGCGATCAAGGGGGACAGCAGCCAGCCCGTGAAGGGATAGAGCACGCCGGCAGCAACCGGGATGCCGAGCGCGTTGTAGAGAAAAGCGAACACGAGGTTTTGCTTCATGTTGCGCACCGTGTCGACCGAAAGCGTGCGCGCCACGGCGATGCCCCGAAGGTCACCCTTGACCAGGGTCACCTGCGCGCTGTTCATCGCCACGTCGGTGCCCGTGCCCATGGCGATGCCCACGTCCGCCTTGGCCAGAGCCGGTGCATCGTTGATGCCGTCACCCGCCATGGCGACGACACGGCCTTCCTTCTGCAGACGCTCGATCAACTGCAGCTTGTCGGCCGGCTTGACCTCGCCATGGACCTCGTCGATGCCCAGGCGGGCACCCACCGCCTTGGCGGTGGTATGTCCATCACCGGTGGCCATGATGACGCGCAGGCCGGCCGCCTTGAGCGCGGCCAAAGCCTCAGGGGTGCTGTCCTTGACCGGATCGGACACGGCCAGCAGGCCGGCAAGCTGACCGTCGACCGCCAGGTACATGACGCTCGCGCCCTCGCTGCGCAGCGCCTCCGCCTGCGGCACCAGTGGATCAACCGAAACACCCGCCTGCTGCATCAGCACCGTGTTGCCCAGCGCCAACTGGCGCTGCTCGACCTTGCCTCGCACGCCGATGCCGGTCCCCGATTCGAAGCCTTGCGGCTTGGCGAGTTGCAACCCCTGGGCCCGGGCAGCCTGCACGATGGCGTCGGCCAAGGGGTGCTCGCTGCCCTGGTCCAGGCTGGCCGCCAGGCGAAGCACCTCCTGGTCGGTGAAGCCAGCAACGGCGACGGCTCGGTCGAAGGCGGGACGACCTTGCGTCAGGGTGCCCGTCTTGTCGATGACCAGCGTATCGACCTTGCGCAGGTTCTCGATCGCCGCGGCATCTCGGAACAACACGCCCTGCGTGGCGCCGCGGCCGGTGGCCACCATGATGGACATCGGTGTGGCCAAGCCCAGCGCGCACGGGCAAGCGATGATGAGGACCGCAACGGCATTGATCAGCCCATACACCCAGGCCGGTTGCGGCCCGTAGAACCCCCAGACGAAGAGCGTCGTCAACGCGATGGCGACCACGACCATCACGAAGTAGCCCGCGACGAGGTCGGCCATGCGTTGCATGGGCGCCTTGGAGCGCTGAGCTTGGGCAACCATCTGCACGATCTGCGAGAGCACGGTGTCAGAACCGATGCGCTCCGACCGCATGACCAGTGCACCACTGGTGTTGAGTGTGGCGCCGATCACCTTGTCGCCCGCGCGCTTGCTCACCGGCAGCGGCTCGCCGGTCAGCATGGACTCGTCGACCGCGCTACTGCCCTCGTGCACCACGCCGTCGACGGGCACCTTCTCGCCGGGGCGGATGCGCAGCAAATCGCCCACGTGCACATGGCTGAGCGGCACATCCTCCTCGCGCCCATCAGCGCCGATGCGGCGCGCGGTCTTGGGCGCCAGTCCCAGCAGCGACTTGATTGCCGCAGAGGTCTGCGAGCGGGCCTTGAGTTCCAGCACCTGGCCCAGCAGGGTCAGCGAGATGATGACGGCCGCGGCCTCGAAGTACACCCCGACGCGGCCCATGGAGAAGAACGAAGCCGGAAACACCTGTGGTGCCACGGTCGCTACCACGCTGTAGAGGAAGGCGGCTCCCGTACCCAGGCCGATGAGGGTCCACATGTTCGGGCTGCGGTGCACCACCGACTGCCAGCCGCGCGAGAAGAAGGGCCAACCCGCCCACAGCACGATCGGCAGCGACAGCACCAGCTCGACCCAACTCTGCGTGGCCATGTCCATCAGATGCAACCGCTCGCCCGCCATGGCGAGCGCCAGCACCACGAGCGTCAACGGCAGCGTCCACCAGAACCGGCGAGAGAAGTCGCGAAGCTCGGGGTTGTCATCGTCCAGGTCGGGCAACAGCGGCTCCAGCGCCATGCCGCACCTCGGGCAGGTACCAGGGTGGTCCTGGCGAATCTCCGGATGCATCGGGCAGGTGTAGACCGAGCCCGGCGCTGCGGCGGGCGTTGGCGCGGCCTGCGCCATCGGATCCTTTGCCGTGTGCACGTAGCGCAGCGGCTGCGTGTCGAACTTGTTCTTGCAGCCGGCGCTGCAGAAGAAGTAGGTGCGCTCTTCGCGGCTGGAACGGTGCGGTGACTGCGACGCGACCGCCATGCCGCAGACGGGATCCCGTTCTCCGGCCTCGGGCTTCGAGGCATCCGATGAACTTGCGCCGTCGTTCTTGGGCAGGTCGGCACTGTGCTCGTGGTCCTCGTGGTGCGCATGTGGGCGGGAGCCCGACGCGTCCTTAGGCGCGTCGTGAGGGGGATGTCCATGACCTGACGATGGGAGGGAAGAGTTCATGTTGTGTGCTGGCCTCGCCTAAGTTCAAGCGGCGCGATAAGCGCGAAGGGTTCGTCCGACATCCTCAAATACCGTGGAGCGCCGCACTCACACCTCATAGAAAAGACGCGCGGGCGTGCAGCTTCGCTTCGTTCATCGCTGCTCGCCGCCGGAAGCCGGGACCGCGTTCGACGCTTCCTTGCCTTCCCGCGACGGCTCGGTGTTGTTGTCGTCGGCGCGGTGACCGTGGCCTCGGTGCATGAAGAGGTGCATCAGCGGACATGCCGCAAGCAGCAGGAATGGCAGATAGCCTGCGATATGCGTCAAGTGCCCCTTCAGCAGGAAGTACGCAGCGACGGCCGCGATTGGCACCAAGATCAGGAAAGCCAGGCCGTAGCGCGACCGCCAGAATTGGGGGCGGCCGCTGGGTGTCTGCGTGTGCGCATGGTGCATAAAAAGCTCTCCCGGATCCGTGTTCAGCGATGCGACTGGAAGACCGTGCTCTTGCCGTCCGCCGTCAACAGCAACACGTCGTAGGCGTCCTTGCGGTCACCGTACACGGGACCGTCCATGCCGGGCGAGCCGACCGGCATGCCTGGTGCGGCCAGGCCGATGGCCCGCGGTGCTTCCCGCAGTAGACGACGGATGTCTGCGGCCGGGACATGGCCCTCGATGGCGTATCGCCCGATCTGCGCCGTGTGACAGGAGCCGAACTTCTGCGCGATGCCCAGGCGCGCTCGCGCGGCGTTGTTGCCGCTATCGAAAACCTGCACCTCGAACCCAGCCTGCTCCATGTGCGTGATCCAGTCCTTGCAGCAGCCGCAGCTCGGGTCCTTCCAGACCTTGGCCGTCAGCCGCTCCTGGGCCAGGACGGGGCCCGCCAGCAGCAAGGCAAGGACGCCCGCGATGGCGGCTCGGCGCTTCGCTTCGACCGGACGCTGCGTGTGCTGTGTTGTCGTGTTCATGCTTTGCCCACTCCTCACGTCGACGTGTTACCAACTAAAACCAGAAGCGCACACCGGCCACCCAGCGTGTTTGCAGGGGGCGGCCGCCCGAGGCGCGCACGTAGTCGGCGGTCTGGCCGAAGCTGCCCGCGCGCTCCACGCCGATGTAGGGCGCGAACTGGCGGCTGAACTCGTAGCGCAGTCGCAGGCCCGCGGACGCTTCGGCGAGGCCCTTGCCGATGCGCCGCTCTGGATCGTCCTTGCCGTAGAACTGCAGCTCGGCGCGCGGCTCGAGCACCAAGCGCTGGGTCAGCAGCATCTCGTAGCTGCCCTCCAGGCGCAGCGCGGTCCTGCCGCCGCTGCCCACGTAGGCGGTCGCGTCCAACTCGAACCAGTACGGCGCGAGTCCCTGGATGCCGAAGGCCAGCCACTGGCGGCTTGGTCCCTCGCCGGTGTCCAGGCGGACGCCCAGTTGCGTGTCCCAGAAGGTGGAGACCGCATGGCCCCACAGCAGTTCGGTGCGCGCCTCTTCGAACTTGCCGCCCGCCACGTCGCCCTCGGCCTTGAGCACCGCCCGATTGAAGGCGTTCCCATACCAGGCTTGCAGGCCGTAGGCCGTGTCATTGCCGCCATTGCGCGTGAAGCGACGCTCCAGGGTTTCGGCCCGTAGCGAGAAGAAGGCGTGCTCGTCGGCCAGCATGAGCCGTGGCACGCCCGGCACGGCGTAGTCACCCGATCCCAGCTTGAGGCCATTGGAGTAGGCGTGCGGATCGCGCGCATCGGGCGGGGCCGAGCCGCCTTGCATGCGCATGTTGCCGTGGTCCATGGCCGGTGCGGCGGTCGCGGAGGAGGCGCCACTGGCGGGCGCACCATGCCCGGCATGAGGATCGGTCGCCGCGGCAGCGGCAGGCGTGGCCGGCGCAGAGGGCGAAGACGGCGCGCCGCTGGCGGGAGCCCCGTGTCCGGCATGCGGGTCAGCGGCGGCAGGATTCGCGGTTGCGGCAGGTGCGACTGCTGGCGCGGGTGTGGCGCGGGGAGCGGCTTGACCATGGGCGCTGTGGTCGTTCTGCGCCCGGGCTTGTGTGGCCACGCCGACAAGGGCCATGAGCGCGATGGACAGTGCGCGAAGGGGGAGTGCTTGGGACATTCTGGATCTTCCTTGTGCTGGGCTCAGGACACCACGACTTCGCGGAACATGCCGGCATCCATGTGGAACATCAGATGGCAATGCCAGGCCCAGCGTCCGAGCGCGTCGGCCGTCACAAGGAAACTGATGCGTTGCGCGGGCTGCACCGGCAGGGTGTGCCGGCGGGCGAGGAAGCGGCCATCCGGGCTCTCCAGCTCGCTCCACAAACCGTGCAGGTGCATGGGATGGGTCATCATCGTGTCGTTGTGCAAGATGACCCGCAGGCGCTCGCCGTAGCGAAAATGGACCGGCGTGGACTTGCCGAACTCCAGTCCGTCCAGAGACCAGGAATAGCGCTCCATGTTGCCCGTCAGGTGCAACTCGACCTCACGGCCGGGGCCCCGTTTGTCCAGCGGACCCGATGGCGTGTGCAGATCCGCGAGGGTCAGGACACGCCTCCCGTTGTTGCGCAGGCCGATGCCGGGGTCATCCAGGTTGGTGCGCGCCATGTCGACCCGCATGTCCGTGCTCGCGCCGTATTCGGTGCGCGCGTGGCGCGCCGTGGTGCTTGGCACAGCCAGCGCGCCCGCGGCATGCTGGCTGTGGTCCATGGCCATGCCGCCGTGGTTCATGGCGCCATGGTTCATCCCGCCCATCGCGCCGTGGTTCATGCCAGTCATCGGGGTCGCGGCCATGCCGGCCATGCCGGCCATGCCAGCCATTCCCGTCATGCCGGTCATTCCCGTCATGCCGGCATCCTGGCCCGAAGCGCCGTGGTCCATGCCGCCCATCATGTCGCCCATGCCGAGCCATTCCACCGGATCCAAGGCAGGCACCGGCGCCTGCAGGCCCTCGCGCACTGCCAAGGTGGCACGCGCATACCCGGTGCGCTCCATGGCCTGCGCGAAGATCGTGTAGGCGTCGTCGCGTGGCTGAACGATGACGTCGATGGTCTCGCCCGGGCCGAAGCGGAATTCGTCGACCGTCACGGGCTCCACATCCACGCCATCGACGTGCACGACGGTGAGCTTGAGCCCAGGGATGCGTACGTCGTAGAAGGTGTTACCCGCGCCGTTGACCATGCGCAGGCGCACGCGTTCGCCCGGACGGAACAGGCCCGTCCAGTTGCCCGCCGGGGTCGTGCCGTTGGCGAGGTAGGTCAGGGTCGCGGAGGACAGATCGGCGAGATCGGTCGGGTTCATCCGCATTTCGTTCCACATCTTGCGCTTGCCGAGCGCAGCAGCCATGCCATCGCGCGAAACGTCGCGGAAGAAGTCGATGACGGTGGGCTGGTTGAAGTTCAGGTAATCGCTCTGGGACTTGAGCTTGGCGAAGATCCGCATCGGGTCTTCGTCGGTCCAGTCCGAGAACACGAGCACATGCTCGCGGTCGGCGTGGATGGTCTGGGGCCCGGCCGGATCGATGATGATCGCCCCATACATGCCGGTGAGCTCTTGCATGCCGGAGTGCGAGTGGTACCAATACGAACCGCTTTGCTCGACTTTGAATTGGTAGGTGAAGGTCTCGCCCGGCGCAATGCCGTCGAAGCTGATGCCGGGCACGCCGTCCATCTGGTAGGGCAGGATGATGCCGTGCCAGTGGATGGAGGTGGACTCGCGCAGCTTGTTGGTCACGCGGATGGTGACCGTTTCTCCTTCGCGCCAGCGCAGCGTTGGCGCGGGAATAGTGCCGTTGATCGTGGTTGCGATACCGGGCTTGCCTGTGAAATTGACGGGCGACTCAGCCACCACCAAATCGAACTCGTTGCCGCTCAGAACGCGAGGCCCCCCGACCGTTCCAGGGCCCTGCTGCGCAAACGCCTTGAGCGCGGGTGTCGACAGGCCAGCCATGACGCCACCGGCGGCCAAGCCCTGTACGAACCGCCGCCGGGACAAGCCCGGGGGCATGATTAGAAAAGGCGAGCGCGGCATAGGGTGGGATCCTCCAGGGGGTCAACGACAGTCGTCCTTGCCCGGACCCGGCCAGCCCGCTGGTCTCAGGGTCCAACGCACAAGGTTCGACGCATGGAGGACATCCTAAGGAGGGGGCGTTTTCCAACCCATGACCCGTCCATTACTTTCATGTAATGGTTGTGTCATCCTTCGGGAAGGGGCAGAGCGGTACATTGCCCGGTAGTGGGCGCAAAAGTCCCACGCGGCCCCTCTCACCGCAACGATTCTGTAAGGAAAGCCATGAAGATGCTGGTCGTCGAGGACGAAGCCAAGACGGCGGACTATGTGCGCCAAGGCCTGCAGGAGGCAGGCTTCATCGTGGACTTGGCCCGCACCGGCCTGGAGGGCCATCACCTGGCCATGAGCGAGTCCTACGATTTGATCGTTCTGGATGTCATGCTGCCGGACGTCGATGGCTGGCGCATCGTGCGCTCGCTGCGGGCGGCGGGCAAACAGGTCCCGGTGCTGTTCCTGACAGCGCGCGGCAGCGTGGACGATCGGGTCAAGGGCTTGGAACTTGGCGCCGATGACTACCTGGTTAAGCCGTTCGCGTTTTCGGAGTTACTGGCGCGCGTGCGCACGCTGCTGCGACGCGGCACTGCGCCGAGCCAACCCGACCGCATTCAGATTGTCGACCTGGAGCTCGATCTGGCACGCCGACGCGCCACACGGGCCGGCAAGCGTATCGCGCTGACCGTCAAGGAGTTCGCCTTATTGGAGCTGCTGGCACGTCGCCAGGGAGAAGTGCTGCCGCGCTCGCTGATTGCGTCCCAGGTGTGGGACATGAACTATGACAGTGACACCAATGTGATCGACGTGGCGATCCGCCGGCTGCGCGCGAAGATCGACGATGCGTTCAACCCCAAGCTGATCCACACCGTGCGCGGCATGGGCTACACGCTCGACACCGATGACGGCCTCTAAACCTGAGACGTCGGCCATTGGCCACGCCAAGCAGGTCAGGCCGACCCGGCGGCGCAGTCCCGCTTCGCTCGCCCTGCGCGTGACGGCATTGATCGGCGCGGCCATCACCTTGGTGTTCCTCTGTTTCCAGTGGGCCATCGTCCGATCGTTGGAGCATCACTTTGCGCAACAGGACGCGCATGAACTGGACGCGGTCATCTCGGCCCTGGCCGAGCCCTTGCGTCAGGGCGACGACATGGACCGCGACGCGCTGGGGCAGCAACTTGCCAATGCGGTGGCGGGGCACCACGGGATGAGCTACGCCGTCTACGACCAGACAGGCAACACCATCTACGCCACGGCGGGTCCTGACCTGTCCAAGATGAACCTGGCCCCCAAGCCTCTGGCGCAGATCGACGCCGAGGAGTTGGCGGTGTGGCAGGATCGTCAGCGGTCCTACCGGGGCGTTGCGTTCGAATTTGCAGCAGGCCCTACTTCGGATGCGCCACGCTACCGCATCCTCGCTGCCATGGACATCGGCTTCCACCTGGAATTCCTCGGGGAGTTCCAGCGCATGCTGCGTTGGGTGACCTTCATGGTCCTGTGCATTGCGCTGCTGGCCGCTTGGCTGGCGGTCCACTGGGGGCATCTGCCGATCCGCAAGGTCAACGAGAAAATCCGTGCCATCCGTTCGTCCAAACTGGACGTGCGACTCGACCCACGCGACGTGCCGATCGAGCTGTCAGAGTTGGTGTTCGCCTTCAACGACATGCTGGCGCGCATCGAGGAAGGCTTTGCCCGCTTGTCGCACTTCTCTGCCGACATTGCGCATGAGCTGCGCACCCCGGTGACCAACCTCGTGACACAGACCCATGTGGTGTTGGGGCAGCCCCGTAGCGCCGAAGAGTACCGGGAGATCCTGTACTCCCATCTGGAGGAGTTCGATCGCATGAGTCGCATGATCGCGGACATGCTGTTTCTCGCGCAGACCGAGAACGATCCACGCAACATCCGCATGAGCCAGGTCGACCTGAGTGCGCTGGTCCGGGGCTTGTTCGACTACTACGAGGCCCTCGCCGACGATCGACACATCACGCTCAGCCTCAAGGGCGCGGTCGAGCCGGTCCTGGCGGATCGCGAGATGTTGTCGCGGGCCATCGGCAACCTTCTTTCCAATGCCATTCGCTACACGCCGCGCGAGGCTCGGATCATCGTCACGCTCAAACAGGACGACCAGGGAACGGTCATTCGCGTCGAGAACCCGGGTGAGCGGATATCGGACGCCGATCTGCCCAAGCTCTTCGATCGCTTCTACCGCGCCGACCCTGCCCGCCAGCGCAAGTCCGCGGGGGCCGGCCTCGGACTGGCGATCGTCAAATCAATTGCCGAAGCTCATGGTGGACATGTGCAGGCAACGTCCAACGATACAGCGACTAAATTTGATCTAACGCTGCCTCGCATCGCTTAGGTTGGCCTCCCGCCATTGCGGGAGAATGCAGATCGTGGATGGGCGCAGTTTCGGCTCGTCGGAAGCAGGTGCTCGTCAGGTGATGGACATGCCTTTCTGTCGTCCGATCTCCCATGACACGCCACCGCCGCGTACAGTGGCAGCAAGTTGCTGACCTAGCCGTTGCTCGATCACTGGTTTCCACGGCACTAGGCTGAATCCCATGCCGTCATCGAGCATCGCGTAGCGACCGCTGGCCAGCATGACGGAGCGCCGGTAGATGCCGGCCACACGCTGCCCGTCGGCCACCGGGTGATGCTCCAGGCCGGTGTCGGCGGCAATGTCCTTCGCGGCCTGCGCTAGCTCCCGATTGCGCAGTGTGCCCAGCAGGTTCCGGGCGACGATCACGCGCTGCCCGCGCCGCTCGGCCATTCCCTGTTCGGCCAGGAAGTCGGCGCGCTGCTGCATCGCCTGCTTGGCCTCGCCACCAAAGCCCAGGTCGCCCAAGCCCGAGCCACCACCGATCAATTGCTGGTCGAGCCAGGTGGCCCCGATCACGCGAGCCTGCCGCTCGATGGGCAGATGCGATTTCAGTTCCACAGCCACGCCGCCAAGGCGCTGCGCGTCGTGGCGGCGGCCCTGTTCGGCTAGGTCGTCCGGCATCTTCCATAGTCCCTCGGCCACGCGCTCCACGATGCCGGCGCGGCGCAAGGCTTCCAGCCGGCGGACGTGGGCCGCGACGACTTCCTGCGGATCGCGGCCGGGCTTGGCCCGGCCTTGCTCAATCGCAAGGTGATGATCGGTGCGGTACAGGCCATCGCTCGCCAGCGCGGCGATGTTCTTGTCGGCCGCGCGCACATCGGCTGCCCCCTTTACCTCCACCACGGCGCCAATCGGGTAGTTCGCCAGCTCGTCGCGGGCGTTGAGCGCGACGTAGTGGCCCTTGCCGTCCACGCCGTCGATGACCAGATAGCCCCGGTCGCGCAGCTCGTCGGCAAGCCCCTTCGCGGCCACGCGGCCGAGGATGGTTTGGCCATCGTCGCCCGGCTCGAACACCGCCAGCTCGCGCGGCTCGCCGCGCATGGCCCGCTGCATGGTGCGGATGATGTCGCCGCGCTCGCCCAGGGCGCGTAGGGTCTTTTCGGCGTCGGCATGGACAGCCCAGGTGCCCGGCTGTATCTCATCGGCCAAGCCCAGGCGCTGCAAGCGTTGCAGGCGGCCGATCAGCAGCAGGCGCTGGCGTTGCAATCTCGGCTCGTTGAGGCATTCGACATGCACCAGGCCATCGTCGCCCAGCTCGCGCTTGAGCGTGCGATCCAGGCTCGTCCACCGTTCTTGCTCCACCTCGCGCCGCAAGGTCTGCTGGATCTCCAGCTCGGTGCGCGGCCCGAGCCATTCGGTCGCCAGTTCGGCGGCGCGATGGCGGAAGCCATCGGCGATGTAGTTGCCGGCGATGATGAGGTCTTTGCCGGTGTCGTCGCGCCCGCGCACGATCAGGTGGGTATGCGCGTTGTCGGTGTTCCAGTGATCGACGGCCACCCACTCCAGCCGTGTGCCCAGGTCGGCCTCCATTCGGCCCATCAGGTGCCGCGTGTAGGTGCGCAGGTCTTCCAGCTCGGCGCCATCCTCGGGCGAGAGGATGAACCGAAAGTGATGCCGGTCGTCGACGCAGCGTTCCTTGAAGGCGTCGAGGTCGGCGGCATCGGTCTGCGGCCCGTAGGCTTGACCCGGCTCGCCATCGCGGCCCACACCGTCGCGCTCAATGTAGCGCAGGTGCTTGGCGAGCGACTGCGGGCTGGCCCGCTGCTGATTGACCAGCAGCGTCTTGATAGTCACGCGCCGCGACACGGGCGTGAGCTTCGCTCCGACGAAGCGCGCCGCCGTGTGGCCGCGCCCCAGGCGCGAGCCGGGCCGCTGGCCGGTGCCCCTCCCGGAGCCGCTGGCAGCGCCAGGACGACGCACCGACGACTTGCCGCTGCTGGCCTTGCCTGCCTGCTTGAGCACCTTGGAAACGAAGCCCTGGCCCCGGTTCTTCGGGGCGCTGGGGCGGATGCGGAAATCGTCGTCGCGGCGGTCGGTCATGGCTGCGCTCCCTGCAAGCTCTGGCGTGTCCTGTCGTGCGAAGCACACGCACATGCCAGCATTGGCGCGAGCCTCGCGCTCCACGCGGCACGGCGGCGAAGCCGCTCCGTGCTGCGCCAACCCCACGTGCAGACTGGCTTTGCGGGCCGACAGGTGCCGCTCCCTTTTGTCTTGCCTTCCGCCTTTGCCCCTCGCTGGCGCTCCGGGCAGCGGCGGCCCGGCGGCGCTGCTGCGCGAGCAGCCAGCGCGCCGGCGAACGCGGACACGGCCGCAGGCCGGGCGCGTTCGAGGCAAGACGCCTGCACGTTGGATGGCTGCGCCGAAGGCAACGCGAAGTGCGGCGCGAATGCGCTCGCACTGCACGCGCGACGACACGGCGACGAACGGCAGAACGACACGCCCGATGGCACGATGAGATGCACGGCGACGTGCAGCGAGTCGGCGGCCATCATGGGCGGGACTCCAGCCAGACCGGATGCGCGACGCCGATCACGGCGGATGCGCTGACCGGCCCGAAATACCGGCTGTCGAACGATGCAGGGTTGGTCACACTGAGCAAGAACAGTTCGCCGGGTTCAAGGCGGCGGCATTGCTGCCAGGATGGCAGAGGCCGGCCCCAGCGGTCGGCAGGCAGCACGGCGGCCGAAGGCACGCCGTCGATGCGGACAATGTCGCCAGCGATGCACACTTCCTGCGGCGCGACGGCGCCCACGCGCTTGAGCAGCGGCAGGCGCGCCGGCAGGTAGCCGCGCTGCGCGGCCAGCGCGGCGGCATCTGGCGGCAGCGTGGTCAGGACGATGCTGCCCACGGACAAAGGACGTGGCAGCGAGTCGGTGCCGTGGCCCTGCGGATCGACGCGATACCAGCCGACCGCCACGCTGTCGGACGGGTTGTAGATCAGGCGCGGCAGCGGATGCACGAAGGACGCCCAGGCCAGCGCAGCGAGGCCGCAGGCGGACAGGCCCGCCAGCACGATGCGAGCGCGCAGGCGCGAGTGAGGACGCGGCGGAATGCCCGCTGCACCGGCAACGGCGGATGGAAGCGTCATGGCAGGGCCCTCCCGGTCAGCCAGGCGGCGTGCCGCTCGGCGGTGTATTCGGGCAGCGGCAGGCGCGCAGCGAGCCGGTTGGCGAGCGTGCGCCAGTACGCGGGCGAGGCACCGACAGGTGCGATGCCCAGCGCCTCGATGGCGTCGATGCGCTCCAGCACGGCGCGCACCTGATTCTCGCCCTCGGCGTGCAGCAGCAGGCGTGCGCCCGGCTGCACGCCGGGAATGCGCTGCGCCGCATCGAGCGGCGTGCAAGCCTGCATCACCATGAGCTGCCAGCGGATCGTGCCGTAGTCGTTGGCCTGCCAGCGGATGCGGCACAACATCGCGCCCGGCAGGAACACGGCGCAGCGCCGCCAGCGGTCGAGCTGGTGCGTGCGCGCAGGTTCGCCGAAGCGCAGGTAGAGCTTGAAGCGCGGTTCGATGTAGGCCAGTGCCACGCGCGTCAGCGGCGCCCTGGCAGGATGGCCGGAAGGAGCTGCGAGCGCAGCCGTAGCCGCGCCAGCGGCAGGCGAAGCGGATGCGGTCATGGGGTGTTCTCCCTGCGATGCTCGGGAAACTCCCGCTCCAGCAGGCCCCGCAGCAGATCGGCCACGGTCACGCCTTGCGTGAAGGCCGACACCTTGATGCGCGCGCGCAGCGCGGGCGTGATGTCGAGGGTCAGGCGGGCGGTGTAGAGGTCGCCCTTGTTGAGCGCATCGGCGTCGCCTTGGCGAATCCACGCCTCGGCGTGCGGATTCGCGGGCGGACGCGCGCCGATGCCGACGCGCTTTGCCGTGCGTCTGCTGTTCGGTGGCGGCTTCTCGGTCATGTCGGCCACCGCAGCAGTTCGTCCACCAGCGCGGTGATTTCACGCGCGGCGGCGCTGTCCGGCGCCGTCTCGCGTGCGAGCCGACCGGCGGCCACGCTGTCGGCGAAGACGATGCGCTGGCGAACCTCGGCGCGCAGCGCCGGCAGCGGTTGGTCGGCCAGCGACTGCCGCGCCTCGCGCCCGATGATCGTGGTGCTGACGCGCCGGTTGATGACGAAGGCCGCGCGCAGCGCAGGCCGGAACACCTGGGCCTCGCGGATCAGCGCCACCATCTCGGCGCTGGCCCACAGGTCGTAGGGGCTGGGTTGCACGGGGATCAGCACGCGCTCGGCCGCCAGCAGCGCGGAGCGCGCCAGTGCCGCGATGCGTGGCGGGCCGTCGATGACGACGTGATCGGCCCGCCTGGCGAGTTCTGGTGCTTCCTGATGCAGCGTTTCGCGTGCCAGGCCCACGGCGCTGAACAACCTTGGCAAACCCTGCTGGCTTCTGCGCTGTGTCCAGTCCAGCGATGAACCCTGCGGGTCGGCGTCCAGCAGGACGACGTGCTGGCCGCGCATCGCCAGCTCGCCGGCGATGTGTGTGGCGAGCGTGGTCTTGCCCACGCCGCCTTTCTGGTTGAGCAGAGCGACGATCATGGCGCGGCCCTCCATGCTGGAAAGCCTTGCATTGATCGGCCTGCAAAACCTGTCGGCTGGTGGCTGGTTTTGCCTGCCGTTTGTGGCCGCGTGGTGGTTGTCCACCGCAGCGGCGTTTCCCTACTAAAAGTTAGAGAAATTAAGTTAGGGAAGTTAGAGGACGCGCAATCCCAATGCTGGCGCGGGTTTGCGGCCGATTTTGTTGCCTGATAGCACGAGGATTCGTTGCCTGATAGCACGATACCTTTGTTGCCTGATAGCACGAGCCCATCCACAGGCTTTGCCGTAGTTATCCCCGTGCCGTTTGCGGCACGGGCCGGAACGTCAGCAGCGGCGAGGAAATCCCGGATACGTACTCGATTCCCAACTGGTAGCCGGGCAAGGTTTGCCGCGCCACCAGCGCCCGCAGGTCGGCGGCGAAGTCGTAGTACCGCGCCACGCTGCCCGATTTGCGATACAGGTGCTGGAAATCGAACTGCCAGCCGCCCGGCTGCCGTCCACCATGCTTGCGCACCAGGCGGTACAGCCATCGCTCGATGCCACCCGTCAGCCGGAAGTACGCCGGGTCGATGGTCAGCACCAGTGCCGCATCCAGCACGCCCCCATAGAACCAGTCCGGCAGGATCAGTTCGATGCCCAGCGGCGTACCGCTGGCATCGGCCAGCTCCTTCCACTCGTTGATCCACGAGAAGCGGTGCAGGCGCCGCCCGGTCGTCTCGCGAATGGACGTGGCCACCGTGGTCGATTGCAGGCGGTCCAAGGCCGCTTTGAGGCGCTGGTAGTCGCGCAGCGACGTACCGCGCCCGATGAAGCGCAGGATCTCGTAGGGCGTTGCCTGCATGAGTCGTGACGCGCGCAGCCCCGCGTCGCGGGCTTCCACGATCTGCGAGGCCGCCCAGATCAGCACGTCCGCGTCCCAGATCGTGGCGATGCCGTGTTCCTGCGTGCCCTCCACGCGGATCGTGATGCCGCTGGCGCGGAAGTCGATCAGCGCCGTGCGCCGCGACTTCGCCAGCGAGAAGAACGGAAAGGCCATCAAATCCTGGCTGTCGCGCGGCGCCATGTCGCCCGGCAGGGCGCGGAACAGATCGAGCTGTTCGCGTTCCTGCGAGGGTTTGGACATGGCGAAGCCCACCCGCGCACCGCCGATCAGCGCGCACGGCTGTCCGCCGCATGGTGCTCGGCGTACTCGGGATCGGAAGTGGTCTCGAAGCTGCGGTCGGCCGCCCAGGCATCGAGGTCGGCCACGGCGTACATGACGCGCCGGCCGAACTTGCGAAAGCGCGGGCCGCCGCCGATCACGCGCTGCTTCTCCAGCGTGCGCGGCGACAGCCGCAGGTACTCGGCGGCTTCGTCGTTGGTGAGATAACGCTGCGGCTGCGCGGCAGCGGTCGAGACAGTGGCGGCAGGCCGCAAGGGAGCGGGACGCATGGTGTGAACCTCCATCGGTTTTGAAGCTCCGGCCACACAGCGCAACCGGATGGAGGCAGTCTCAGAAAACGAAGCTCTCCTGCTCAGGGACGTTTTGCGTCCCCTTCAAAACGTCCCTTCTCAAACGGCGGAAGCTGTGCTAGTCGGCGGTAGCCGCCGCGCATCAACGCATCGCCGCGCCGTGCCAGACGCCGCACGCGGGCGCGCAGGTCGCCATCGGCGTGCCAGTCAGCGGCCACGGTATCTGCACCGAACAGTCCTTCGGCCACCTCGCGCAAGGACGCGCCCGCCAGGGTCGCGTCAAGCGCCTGTAGGGTGTGCAACTCCAGCAGCGCGGCAGGCGTTGGCCTGGGCTTGGTATCGGCCAGGGCTGCGCCAGGCACATGACCGCGCGCAGGTGCGGTAGCGCCGCCGCGATGGGCATAGGCCACGGCCATGCCGTCTTCCAGGCCATGCGCCAGCACGAAGCGCAGGCACTGGCCGGGGCGGAGCGCGATCAGCGCCAGCCCTTTGCCGTCATGCAGCAGCTGCTTGTGGCCGGGGATACGCCAGAACGCGAAGGTCACAGCGTCGGACGGCGGATCGGCATCGGGATAGAGCTGCACCACGCCGGCATGGCCGGGCAGCCAAGCCGGATGCGCGTCGCGCGCATCCAAGGCCGGGTCTTCCAACAGGCGCAAGCCCCAGCGATGCGCCGCCTGCTGTGCGGCTTGTGGCCGGCGATGCTGGCGCAGCCAGTCGAGCCGGTAATCGGGATGACGGCGCAGGTACTCCCAGGCCAGCGCGAGCGCATCCAGCCACAAGACGTAGAGGTAGGCGGCGGTGGGATACCAGTGCGCAAGATGGTGAGGATCGACCATGACGAAAGCTCCTGTCGAATTCAGGAACGCCGCCACGGCGAGAAACGCGGAGCTATCGCATCAAGGTCAAAACATCATCAGAATCGGGGCAGGCTGTAACCATTGGTAGTCAAGACCGATGGGCTCCGGTGCATTGCGAAATCCGTCCGAATGCGACGGCCGCATGAGCCAAAAAATGTCACGGCGGCACAAAACACCATGCCGCAAGCCGCGTGAAAGATCGTGACTTTTTCAAGCAGAAGCGCAGGGCTTGGATGCATGAGTGCCAATTGAGACTTGGCGAGTCTGGAATAAGACTGAAATAGTCTCAATACGCCCGGTTTCGCCGGTGCGTGGGCGGTTCAATCGACGATGGAACCGTTCTCTTGCGCCAGCCGCAGATATTCCGACAGCGGGCGCACCGCCTGGAAATACCGATCCCGCATCACGGGCAACTTGTTCGGCCCGACGATGGACGCGAGGTCGGACAGCTTCACGCGGCCCAGCTCGGGCATGCTGATTCCCAGGTCGATCAGGCCGTAGGCCGTATCGCCGTCAGTGGGATCGAGCGCGGTGAGCAGCCAGGTGGCGTGCGCGTCGGGCGTGAACAGCCGCACGACCGGCAACGGGTCGTTCGGTTCGCCAGTGGCAGCAAGCCACCCGTTCACCAGCAGCGCGGCGCGCTGTTCATCGGTGACAAGGGGAGCGTTCATCACGGTATTCCTGCTTCAACATGGGAGTGCCCAGCCGGTTTTGCGTTTCCACGTCGAAGCGCGGAGGCGTATTCCACCCAAGCCGTGGAAGTACGGAAGCGCAAAAGCGGAATTGTAGAAATCTGGAAAGACACGATGGCGGTTCTCCGGTTTTGGCGGAATCCGCAAAAGCGGATTTCCGTAAAAGCACGAATACGGCCAATGGCATGAAAGAGTTAAAGATAACGTGGTTTTAATTGTGCTGCGACTTGACGCTTCTGTCCATGCAGAAGCGATCCGTTCAGCGCGGCCGACCGGCCGGCTCCACCACCCATGACGCCGAGTTGGCTCACGCCTTCGGCGCGGCGGTGCGTGCGCTGCGGATGGAGCGCGGCATCGCGCAGGAATCACTGGCGCACCTGGCTGGCGTCGAGCGTTCCCACATGGGCAAGGTCGAGCGCGGCGAGCACATGCCCACGCTGGCCATCATCTTCAAGATCGCCAGCGCGCTTGAATGCAGCACGGCGGTGCTGATGACCGCGACGGAAGGCCAGCTCACAGCGGCGCAGCCGTAGGCGCTGGCCGGGCCGATCCGGCGCACGCCGGTTCGGCGGCATCGAGGGGCGCCAAGCCCTGCGCGGCGGGGATAGCCCGCAGGGCTTTCCCCCGGAGGCAAGCGGAGCGCGCAGCGCCGCAGGCGCGAAGGCGTGAGGGATTGGAGCCGAATGGCCGTGACGGCGAAGTCGGCACGGGGCGCAGCCCGAAAAGCCCGGCGGTGCAAGGCACCGACACGCCCGGCCATTCCTGCAGCCTCAGACTCACCACATCCAGACAGAAGCAGCCCAACAGTGAGAGCACGCTCCCGCAATGATTGGGCTTCCATGCAGCGCTGCGAAAGCAGCACAACGCCCCGCCGCAGTGGGCGGGGCGTTGCGGCCGTCAGGCCGCCTGGGGCTTGCTGCGCGACCAGATCAGCGTGTGCGTGCCGTCCTCTTCCTCGATCAGCCGGGCATAGACCGTTGCCGGGAACGAAGGATCGTCGAGGGTCACGGACACGTAGGGCCGCTCGGCCTTGCTGACTTTCTTCCACGCCGCGCCGATGTCGAAGCCCGCCGCCTGCACGCGGTAATCGGGGGCGTGTTCGTTGTCCCCCTTGTCATTGGGAACCAGCTTGGCCTTGACGTTGAGGGTCAGGGTGCGCAGCGCGCCGGTGAAGCCGTCTTTGTCCGCGGTGAAGGTGCCGATGGTTGCCATGATGAATCTCCTTACGGTTGAACAAGGTTCGCGCCCATCGCGTCGTTGTTGTGATCCGGACGGCGGGGGACGGGCTGGCTGCACCGCTTGCGGCCGCAACGCAGTGGAGGGCCGGGAGGCGACAACAATTTGTCCCGCGAGGAATGCGCCGAACGCAGTGACAAAGCAGGGGAAACTGTTTTCGCCGGACGGTTGCAGCCATGAAGCCCGAGGCGCAGCCGCGCCACCGCCAGGATTCACAACAACACAAGGACGCCTTGGGCCGCCCCCTCCCAATCCGAAAGGAGACATGGCCGACTCGGCATCCCTGCGCAAAGGTTTCACCGGCACGCCCCCTGACATGAAGCCAAGGCCCATCCCCAACGACAGGAGGAATGCGCCCCTGCACCTTGCGGCGGCCCTGCTGCAAGCGCGGTGCGGAAGCTCCCCACAAGGCCGGGCGGCGTGTCCGTGAACCATCCTTCGTGACACACGCAGACAACGAACTGCCAGCGTCGGGGACGGCACGCTTTCGTACAACCTGCCGCAGCAAGCCCAAGCGCATCAGCCACGCCATGTCCGCTGCGACGGGGCGCTGGCCGGGCCGATCCGGCGCAGCCGGTTCGGCGGCATCGAGGGGCGCCAAGCATCGCGCGGCGGGGATAGCCCGCAGGGCTTTCCCCTGGAGGCAAGCGCAGTGCGCAGCGCCGCAGGCGCGAAGGCGTGAGGGATTGAAGCCGAATGGCCGTGACGGCAAAGACGGCACGGGGCGCAGCCCGAAAGCCCGGCGGCGCATTGCGCCGACACGCTCTACCATGATGGGCATGAACAGCGATGGCCCAAAACCAGGGAGCACCGATGGAAGAAAAGTTCATCCATGAGTTCTTCAAGCGATACCAGGACTTCTTCCGCCAAGGCCTGAAAAACGAAGCGGACATGGAGCAAGTCGCCTCGTCCTATGCCACAGCTTTCATCGCTGCCTCGCCGGCCGGTGTCATGGCCGGCCAGAACGACAAGCAACTGAAACAGGTCATGAGCCAAGGATTCGAGCGTTACCGCCAGCTCGGCAAAAAGGATATGGTTCTGCGCGGTGTTCGCATCGACCCCATCGACGAACACCATTGCCTTGCACACGTCGCCTGGACGGCGACCTATGACCGGGGCGCAACCTCGGACGTGTCCATCGACTTCGACGTTCACTACCTCGTGCAGCAGCTTGACGGCGAACCCAAGATATTCGGCTGGGTATCAGGCGATGAACAGGCGCTGTTGAGGCAGCACGGCATCGTCTGACGCCGCCGCGAAGGCGGCGGCGCTCTGAACCGGCTGTTGGCCTTCAACACCGGGCGCGGCCACTGCCGCGCCCGGATTTTTGAATCCACCGGCCCCAGCGCGAAACGCTGGGGCCAGTGCCGGCGTCATTCCTTCGTCTCGATGAGCCACCACACGGCACGCGGCAAGGTGCGGCCCGTGATGGGATGAATGTCGGTGAGGTCAGCGCGGGCCGTCCAGCCCGAAGGCGGATGGTAGCCGCGCACGTCGCCTGCGCCGTGCCAGCGGCGGGCGCGCACCGTGCCGGGGCCATAGATCGCCACCATGCGCGGGGGGGGGGGTCGTGGTATGGTTCATGGAGCTTCTCCTTCCTGCGAAGCGCCCCGGTTGAAGCCGGGGCGCTTGCCTTCGGCGCGGGTCAAGCGGCCAGCGCCACGGCGGGTTCATCCGCCATTGCCTCGGCATCCTGCGGGGCGTCCTGCTCCGGGCCTTCTTCCTGCGCGCTTTCCTGCGCTGCCTGCTGCGGGCCTTCGGCCTTGAAGATGGCGGGCATCCAGCCCGTGCCATCCGCCAGCCGTTCGGCCTCGCTGGCAATGTCGGCCTTCTTCAACTTCGCCAGCCGGGTGACGTGCTCCGGCGCGTACTCGCCCACGGCATCCAGAATCACGGCCTTGGAAACGTGCTTGAAGTAGCCTTCTGCGGTCGGCGTCCACCATGCGGCCATGTCGAAGCCCACGGCCTGCGCCAGTTCCCCGCCGGGCTGGCGCTGCGTGGTGCGAAGCGTTACCACGTCCACCGTGGAGGCCACGCATACCGCCAGCAGCCGCACCAGTTCATCTTGCGGCTTCGCCAGCAGCGCGGCGAACAGTTCGGCGCTGTCCTCCGGCAAGGCTTCGCCCACCACCTGTTGCAGTTCGCGCAGCGCCACGGCCGCAGGGGATTCCGGCCAGTCCGGGGCCATGCCTTCCAGCCGGTCTTGCACTTTCAGGCTTACTCCCAGCGGTAAGCCGTGGCCGTAGTGGCGTTCCTGCAAGACGGTCTGCACCATGCTATGCACCACAGCAGCCAACGCGGTTTGCGGATGCCGGGCGACTTCGATCTGCAGCGCGGCGGTACGGTGGGCGCTCAACCGCTGCGCCAGCCGATCGGACATGGCGGCGGTCTTGGGCTGCTCGTCGTCCTCAGTTTCGTTGCCGCTCTCGGCTTCGCCTTCCACGCTGCCGAAACCTTGGCGCAGCTTCTCCAGCGTGCGAAGTGCTTTCGCTTCCGCTTCGCGCAGCAGCCCACGATGAACCACGGCCTCACCGTTGCGGTCGATGGTGACGATGGCACCGGCTGCGGCCTTCACGCTCGGGGCATACCCTTGCAAACCATCTTCCATTGCCTGCAACTGCTCGCCCAAGGCTTCTCCTTCCTCCTGCAAGGCGTCTGCCTTGTCCTCGTCCTCGGCGTCCATTGCGGCATCCACCGCTTCGCCAGTTCGTGCATCTTGGCTTGCAGCTTTTCGATGCGCTGCGCCTCACGCTTGTTCGGCTCGCGCCGTTCCCTCGGCGCACGCTGAAAAGCGTGCAGATCGGTATGGGTCACGCCCGGCGTGGCATCCACCCATGCCCAACCCTCGGCGCGGACAGCGGCGGCGATGCCTGCCAGCCGGTCTTGCGCCAGCCGTTCCAACAGCGCGGCGTCGGCGAGATACACGCCCGTATCGCCTTCCGCGAACAGGTCACGGCGCACGCCACCGCCTGCGGCCTCGTAGGTGTCCAGCCCGACGAAGCGCACCAGCGGATGCCGGTAGGCGTCGATTTCCCGCTCGGTCAGGCGTTCGCGCAGCGCGGAGGGGCCGCGCTGCCATGTCGGCGCGTCGTAGAAGGCGCTTTCCTGCGCGGCGTGGTCGTCGGTGATGGACAGCGCCATCAACTGGTCAAGGCTCACGGCATCGGCCCGATAGTCGGCCATCAAGCGCGGCGAAACATTCGCCAGCTTCAAGCGGCGCTGCACCACCAGCGGCGTGACGGAGAAATCCGCCGCAATGTCCTCGATGGGGCGGCCTTCGGCCACCAGCGCCGCGAAGGCTTCAAACTGGTCTGCCGGGTGCATGGCTTCGCGCTGCACGTTCTCGGTGAGACTGGCGGTGCGGGCCGTGCCATCGGCCACCAGCAGGCAAGGCACCGCCCACTCCTTCGGGATGCGGTGTTTCTTCGCCAGCAGCTTGAGGGCTGCGAGGCGACGGCCACCGGCCACGACTTCGTAATGCTCGCCATCGGCGGATGCAATCACGATCAGATTTTGCAGCAAGCCCACGCGCTGAATGCTCGCGGCCAGTTCGTGGATGGACATGTGCGGGGTCTTGCGCACATTGCGACCCGTGGGGCGCAGCACCAGCCGCGACAGCGGAACCAGAATCAGGTTCTTGGTCGGGTCGGCGGCTTCCAGCGCAGGGGCTTGGATGGCACGGGCTTCGGTTTGGGTAACGGCGTTCATGGTGTATCTCCAGTCAAGTGAAACAAAGGAATGGAGGGGAACCGCCCCTCCGGCGGGGGAACGGCTCAAGCCTTGAGCTGGCGCATGCCATCGGCCAGCAGCCACAGGGCGCGATTGAGGCGCACATCGGAATCAATGCCCTGCACGGGGCGGGTGCGCTGGCGGCGTCCGTTGGCGCTGCGGCCATGCAATCCGCCCTTGGTCAAGTTCTCCTGCGTGCGGTTGAACACGCTCCACAGGTCGGGACGGCGGTCGTCGAACCGGCGCGGTATCAAGATTTGCGATTCGGTGATGGGCGCGGGCTTGTCCGGGTCGTCGTACTTGAGGGAAAGCGCGGCGCGGGCGAACACTTCGGATTCGCCATCGTCCAAGGTGATGCCGCGCATCAGGTCGCGGGATTCCTTCACGCGCTCGAAGCCGCTCAACACCTCGAAAGCGCCTTCGATAACGGAACCGGCCACGTCGCCTTTGTGGGGTACGCGCACGTCCGCCACGGTGTCGCCGCAAACAAGGCCATTGCTGCACACGAAACGGAACATTCCGGCCAGCATCTGATAGCTGCTGGTGCCGTCGTGCGAGTTCAGCAGCAC
Source organism: Burkholderiales bacterium (assembly GCA_017307855.1). Lineage (GTDB taxonomy): Bacteria > Pseudomonadota > Gammaproteobacteria > Burkholderiales > Burkholderiaceae_C > JAGOCV01. Next base: position 183,702 of record JAFKGD010000013.1, read on the forward strand.
GATTTCGTTAGCCTCTGCGCCGTTGATCTGGCTGGCGTGGCGCAGGCGAATCATGTGTTTGGTGTGTTCGCGCTTGCCTTCATCGCGCACGCGGGTCTGCGTCACCATGAAGGGCTGAAACCCCTCCTTGCGCAGCTCGGTCAGCACGGCTGCGGTGGGGATGTAGCTGTACCGCTCGGAACGGCTTTCATGTGGCGCGTCCGCGAAGATGGACGGGGCCACCCTACGAATCTGGTCATCGGACAGCGGGTAGTCGCTGCGCAATGCTGGGGAGTGGGAAGCGAAACGGGTTGCAAGCATGTCTTTCTCCTGACTTGGCTGTTGAAGAAACCGCACACCGGATTCCTAGATTCGGAGCCCAGCCTTTCGGCTGTTCGGTGCGGTCGGCACGAAGAACCCGGTTGGCCCTGTTGCCACCGTCTTTCCTGAGTTCATCGCCCGCGACGGTCAGGAGCGCGCGGACGGGGGCCGTCAAGGAGATCGCGGACAAGGTGATGAGGTCAGGGAAGACGGCTGGACATGGCAACGGCCCTCTACATGCCGACCGCACGGCAAGCGAAGCGCGCAGGCCCGAAGCTGGAAGCCGGGCCGGAGGCGTCAGCCGAGCGGAGCGAGGGAACGATGGAAGCCCGTCAGGGGGCGAGATGCCGCAGGCGGCTCGATGCGCTACGCGCACGACAGCGCGACCGGCCATCTCCCAGGTGGCCGGGGACGCCCGGACTTCAAAGACGAAGGAACGACAGAATCAGGACGAGCACACGCAAGGCATCGTGGGCCTGATGCGGCTGCTGTCTGGCCGATCCGGCGCAGCCGGGTCGGCGGTGTTCAGGGGCGCCAAGCCTGCGCGGCGGGGATAGCCCGCAGGGCTTTCCCCTGGAGGCAAGCGAAGCGCGCAGCGCCTCGCCAGGGGCGCGAAGGCACCGGCACCAGGCGTAGCAGAAAAAAAGTGCGTCGCTCCCGAAGGAATGACGCACCGAAGGCAGCACGGCGAGATCAGTTCGCCGCTGGCGCCGTCATTGACTGCAAGTGGTCGATCACGCCAGGCTCCACGAACACGCAGGCCTGCTCATCCGCGATCGGCACATTGAACACCTGGGCGAACACTGTGCGCCGCAGATGGGCCAGCCGCCCCGTCCGGTACGCCTGCTCGGGCTTCATGCGCCCGTCGGCCTGCGAGCCGCTGCGCTGCGGATCACATTCGACCAATGCGACAAAGCCGTCATCGGCCAGCTTCTGGTGCTCGGGACACAGCCCCCAGCCCGTCTTCGTGTGATGCTCCATGCTCGCGCGCAGGCGGCGGTCCAACAGGATGCTGCCCGTCTCGAAGGCCGCGCCGCAGACCAGGCAAATGTGCTGTTCGATGGAAACGTGTGATTTGTCGCTCATGATGAACTCCGGTTACTCGGGCGGAATTGCCCGGAACCGTCGCCAGCACGGCGCAGCGCAAGCGGTCAAAGATCGAAGACGGCCACCAGGCCGCAAGCGTGCAAGCACGCGCAGTCATTGACGGCGAGAACGCCGTGATACGGTGAAGGGAACAGCAAGACCGCCCACACCCCGCCCCCTACACATGCCTGCCTTTGGCAAGCGAAGCGCGCAGGCCCGAGAGGGCCGGAGGCGTCAGGGATCAAAGCCGAATGGCCGCGACTCGGAACGAGGCGCGGGGCGCAGCCCGCGAGCCCGACGGCGGTACGCCGAGACGCCATCAACGGTTTGCCGTGCCCCAGCCATCACTCAGCTACACCAAAAATTTAGAGATAAATATTTCAATATCTGTAGCGTATGATTCATTGGATGTGGTCCATCCTGATCGTCACGCTCCCCACCCAGCCCAACGCCGTGCGCCTGCGCATCTGGCGCGCCCTCAAGGCGCTGGGCTGCGCCGCCCTGCGCGATGGCGCCTACCTGCTGCCCGATAAACACGCGGCGGCGCTGGAGTCCCTGGCCACCGAGGTCCGGGAGCACGGCGGCACGGCCTCTGTCCTGATCCTGTCGCCGCGCGACGAGGCGCAACGCGCCGAGGTGCTGGCCCAGTTCGACCGGACCGAGGCCTACGCGCAATGGCGCGACACTGCCACAGCGCTCCAGGCCGAACTCGAGAAGCTGGGCGAAACCGAGACACGGCGCCGCCTGCGCGGCGTGGCGGATGCCCTGCAGACGCTGCGACGCATCGACTACTACCCCGGCCCCGCCGCGCAGCAGGCCGACTCGGACCTCCTGGCGCTGCGGCGCGCTTTCGACAACCATTTCTCCAAGGGCGAGCCACAGCCGCGCGCCGACGATGGCATCGAGCGGCTCGACCCCGCCAAGTTCAAAGGCAAGGCCTGGGCGACCCGGGCAAGGCCCTGGGTGGACCGGCTGGCCTGCGCCTGGCTGGTCCGGCGCTTCATCGATCCCAAGGCCAAGTTCACCTGGCTGAGCGATGCCAGGAAGGCGCCGCGCGGCGTCATCGGCTTCGACTACGACGGCGCCCGCTTCACCCACGTCGGCGCACGCGTGACCTTCGAGGTGATGGCCGCGAGCTTCGGCCTGGACGCTGATCCGAAGCTGCAGCGCATCGCCGGGGCCGTGCATTACCTCGACGTCGGCGGCATTCCCGTGGCCGAAGCGGCTGGGCTGGAAGCCGTGCTCGACGGCCTGCGCGAAGTGCATGCCGACGACGATCGACTGGTCCTCGCCGCATCCGCGGTCTTCGATGCGCTCTACGCGGCGCCGGGAGCCTCTTCATGAGTGCCGTTCTCCAACGCCCGCAGCAGCAAGATGCAGCGCCCGCGCCCGTGAGTTTTCGGGAGGCCTTCTGGTTCTGGCTCAAGCTCGGCTTCATCAGCTTCGGCGGGCCGGCCGGGCAGATCGCGATCATGCACACCGAACTGGTGGAGCAGCGGCGCTGGATCAGCGAGAAGCGCTTCCTGCATGCGCTGAACTACTGCATGCTGCTGCCCGGCCCGGAGGCGCAGCAGCTCGCCACCTACATCGGCTGGCTGATGCACCGCACCTGGGGCGGCATCGTGGCCGGCGCACTGTTCGTGCTGCCCTCGCTGTTCATCCTGATCGCGCTGTCGTGGATCTACCTGCGCTTTGGCGACGTGCCGGTGGTGGCGGGCATCTTCTACGGCATCAAGCCGGCCGTCACGGCGCTGGTGCTGCATGCCGCGCACCGCATCGGCAGCCGGGCGCTCAAGAACGGCTGGATGTGGGGCATCGCGGCGCTGGCCTTCGTTGCGATCTTCGCTTTCGGCACACCCTTCCCGGCAATCGTCCTGGCCGCCGCGTTGATCGGCTACTTCGGTGCCCGTTGGGCGCCGGGCGTGTTCGCACTCGGCGGCGGCCATGGCGGTGCCCAGCAAGGCTATGGCCCGGCCCTGATCGACGACGACACGCCGACGCCGGCGCACGCGCGCTTCTCGCGCAGCCACCTGGCCAAGGTTCTCGCCGCCGGGTTGGGGCTGTGGGCGCTCGCGATGGGTACGCTCGTCGCGGTACAGGGGCTGCAGGGCACGCTGACCCAGATGGGCTGGTTCTTCACCAAGGCCGCACTGATGACCTTCGGCGGCGCCTACGCGGTGCTGCCCTACGTGTACCAGGGCGCGGTGGAGCATCACCAGTGGCTCTCGGGCGCGCAGATGATCGACGGTCTGGCCTTGGGCGAGACCACCCCGGGGCCGCTGATCATGGTGGTGGCCTTCGTCGGCTTCGTCGGCGGCTGGCTCAAGCAGGTGCTTGGCCCCGATGCGCTGTTTCTCGGCGGCGCACTGGCCGCTGCCGTGGTGACCTTCTTCACCTTCCTGCCGTCCTTCGTCTTCATCCTGGCGGGCGGCCCGGCCATCGAGGCCACGCACGGCAAACTCGGCTTCACCGCACCGCTGTCGGCGATCACGGCGGCCGTCGTGGGCGTGATCCTCAACCTGGCGTTGTTCTTCGCGTACCACGTGTTGTGGCCTCAGGGCTTCAGCGGCGCATTCGACTGGCTTTCGGCCCTGATCGCACTGGGCGCCGCGGTGGCCCTGTTCCGTTTCAAGCTGGGCGTGATGCCACTGCTGGGTGCGTGCGCAGTGATCGGCCTCGCGGCCACCTTGGCGCGTCCGCTGGTAGCTTGAGCCCTATGTGGCGGCCAAACGGGCGCTTGAGCGTGCACCGAGACATGCTTTCGCATTTCGATCCAGCCCGTTCAAGGTCATTCTGAGCAAATGTCAGTGCTCGTGTCGATGGTGCGCATCCGGCACATGCGGGTGCACATGCACCATCGGCTCGTGTACGTGGGCATGGCTGTGCGTGCCTACAGGCATGGGATCGTGCGCGTGGTCATGGTGGCCGTCGCCGTGGCTGTGTGCGTGCTCGTGTTCCAGCCGCTCATGTGCATGCTCGTGTCCGTGCGACTCCGCCAGGTGCAGCACTACCCCCAGCACCATCAGCAGGCCCCCCACCGCCATGATCCACGTGCCGCTGCGGTCTCCCAGGGCCATGGCGATCGCGGCGCCGATGAAGGGTGCAAACGCAAACACCGACCCCGTGCGCGCCGCGCCGAAGGCCCGCTGGGCCAGCAGGTAAAAGCGCAGGCTCAGGCCGTAGCCCGTGGCACCCACGGCCATCAGGCTCAGGGCCGCGCCCAGCGTCGGCAACGGATCCCCCGCCAAAACGGCCAGTAGGGCCGTGGCCGAAGTCCCCAGGACGGCCTTGCCCAGCACCACCTGGCCGGGATCACGCTCGGCCAGCGCGCGCGACAAGGTGTTGTCCGTGCCCCAGGCCATCGTGGCGACGAGCACGGCGAGCAACCCCCAAAGCTGGCTGCCGCCCTCGCGCCCCTGATCGAGCACCAGGGCCAGGCCTCCGGCCAGCAGCAGGAGCATGGCGGCCCAGACACGCCGGTCCATGGTCTCGCCATACAGCAGCCGTGCCAGCAACGCGGTGAACAGGGCTTCGAGGGTCAGCATCAGCGAAGCGCCTGTGCCGCTGGTGTGCTGCAAACCCCAGGCCAGCGCGACCGGCCCCAGGACCGCCCCAAAGGCGGCCATGGCCAGCAGGCGCGGAAAGTCGCCGCGCACCAGCCGCGCTTCCTTGTCCACCCGCTGACGCGAGAGCAGGCCAACGATGGCTGCGCCTGCGTAAAGCAGCGCCGCCGTCGAGAACGCACCCACGCCCGCGCCGATGCGCTGCACCAGCGGCGTACTGATGCCAAACAGGGCTGCGGCCAGCAAGGCCAACAGGCCGCCCCGCAGGGCGGGCCAAGGCATGGAAGCGTGTTTCATGGTGCGCCAGCGTACCCTTGGTGCGTTACTTGACCGTAAAGCGAACGGTCACGGTCTTCTTGTCGGCGGTCTGCAACGCAGCCACAGCCTTGGCACCCTTGCCCAGCTTCACGCCCTTGGCCTCCAGCTTGTTGCCACCGGCGGGTTTGAGGTCGGCCTCGGACTTGTCCGCACCATTGAGCACGGTCAGCTTGCCACTCACGCCGGCGGTGTCGTAGTCCTTGCCGTGGTCGATGACATACAGCGTCGCGCCATCGGCGGCGGCCACCAGCTCGAACGACAGGTCGCTGGCGGTTCGCACGATGCCGCCATGCTGTGGCTTGGCATCGCCATGCGCGAAGACAGTGGGAGCAGCCAGCAGAGAAGCCGCGCACAAGGCAGAAGCCGCCAGCAGGCGCAGGGAGGCAGGTTTGAAGTTCATCGGATCATCCTTTCAGGGTGCAGCGCGCTTGCAAAAAAGGCGGCGCCGCAAAGCCTTGTCGAAACAGCATTCAGGCGGGGTGTGCGTCACCCCGCATCAGTACGCCTCCTGCGGCACTGGCACCTGGCCTGCGGCCTCCGGCTCCGCCTGCAGCAGCCGCTCGGTGGGCTTGCGACCCAGCAGCCAATACAGCACGGGCGTGAGCAACGTATCCAGCACGGTCGAGCTGACCAGCCCACCGAAGATCACCACCGCCACCGGGTGCAGGATTTCCTTGCCGGGCGCATCGGCGGCCAGCAGCAGCGGCGTCAGCGCAAAGGCGGCCACCAAGGCCGTCATCAGCACCGGCGTCAGCCGCTCCAGCGAGCCGCGCACGATCATCGGCATGCCAAAGGTCTCCCCCTCGAACTTGCACAGATTGATGTAGTGGCTGATCTTCAGGATGCCGTTGCGCGTGGCGATGCCCGCCAGGGTGATGAAGCCCACCATCGAGGCCACAGACAGGCTCACGCCCGCGATCCACATCGCCACCACGCTGCCGATCAGCGCCAACGGGATGTTGGCCATCACGATGCCGGCCAGCACCGCCGAGCGGTAGCGCGCGTACAGCACCAGGAAGATCATCGCCAGCGAGACCAGCGACAACGCGCCGATCAACTGCGCCGCCTGCTCCTGGGCCTGGAACTGGCCCTCCAGGCTGATGAAGTAGCCCGGCGGCAACGGTGTCTCGCCGATGGCCTGGCGGATCTGCGCGACGATGGCGCTCATGTCGCGGCCATCGGTGTTGGCATAGACCACGATGCGCCGGCGTCCGTTCTCGCGGCCGATCTGGTTGGGGCCGTCTTCTTCCGCCACCGTGGCGAAGGCAGAGACCGGCAGACGCCCGGCTGGCGTGTCGATCAGCGTGGCGGCCAGGTCCTGCGGGCTGCGCCGCTGGTCGGGCAGCCGCAGCACCAGGTCGTAGCGGCGCGGGCCGTCCACGATCTCGGCGCTGTGCGCACCGTCGGTCAGCGCTTTCAGCAGCCGCACCGCCTCGCCAGGCGCCAGGCCCGTCTGCGCCAGCTTGCGCGGGTCGATGCGCACGGTGATCTGCGGGATCAGCACCTGCTTTTCTACCGTGAGGTCCACCAGGCCCGGAATGCCGGCCAGGCGGCCGCGCAACTGCTCGGCCAGCCCCCGCAGCGCATCCGTGTCATCGCCGAAGACCTTGAGCGCGATCTGCGCCCGCACGCCCGAGAGCAAATGATCCAGGCGGTGCGAGATCGGCTGGCCGATGGTGGCCTGCGCGGGCAGCAGGGCCAGGCGTTCGCGGATGTGGGCCATGATGGCCTCGCGGCTGCGCGCCGAGGGCTTGAGGTCCACGTCGATCTCGGCCGCATGCACGCCCTCGGCATGCTCGTCCAGCTCGGCGCGGCCGGTGCGCCGGCCCACCTGCCGCACTTCGGGCACCTCGGCGATCAGCCGCTCGGCCTCGGCGCCGATGCGGTTGGCCTGTTCCAGCGAGGTGCCCGGAGAGAGCACGAGCCCGAGAACCAGCGAACCCTCGTTGAACGCGGGCAGGAAAGCGCGCGGGAAGAACGGCACGCTGGCCCCAGCCAGCAGCACCGCCACGGCAGCGCAAGCCACCAGCGCCCTCGCCCGTGGGAAAGACCAAGCCAGCACCCTCGTATCCAGTCGCTTGAGCCACGCGACCAGCGGGCTGTCGCCGTGGTCGATGCGTTTCATGCGCGGCAGCAGGTAGTAGGCCAGTACCGGCGTCACCGTCATCGACACCAGCATGGAGGCCAGGATGGAGACGATGTAGGCCACGCCCAGCGGCGCGAACAAGCGCCCCTCGATGCCCGGCAGCGCGAACAGCGGCACAAACACCAGCACCACGACCAGCGTGGCGTAAACGATGCCCGAGCGCACCTCCACGCTGGCGCGGCGCACCACCTCCAGCACCGACAGCGGATCGTCCGCCGCGCGGTTTTGCTTGAGGCGGCGCAGGATGTTCTCCACGTCCACCACGGCGTCGTCCACCAGTTCGCCGATGGCGATGGCCAGCCCGCCCAGCGTCATCACGTTGATCGACAGGCCAAAGGCGCGGAAGGCCAGCGCCGCCACCGCCAGCGACAGCGGGATGGCCAGCAGCGAGATCAGCGTGGTGCGCGCCGACAGCAGGAAAGCGAACAGGATGACCGCGACCATCACAGCGCCGTCGCGCAGCGCCTCGCCCACGTTGCCCACCGAGGCCCGGATGAAGTCGGCTTGGCGGAATAGCACCTGCGGCTGGGCCAGGCCTTTGGGCAGGCCGGGCACCAGCTCCTGCAGCGCCGCCTCCACGGCAGCGGTGAGCTTCACGGTGTCGGCGCCGGGCTGCTTCTGCACGCTGGCGATCACGGCGGGGCCGCCGTTGTAGCCGCCATCGCCGCGCTTGAGGCCCGGCGCGAAGCCGACCTGCGCCACCTGCTCCAGCAGCACGGGGCGGCCGTCCTTCCAGGCGACGGCCACGCCGGCCAGGTCACCGCCCAGCGCATCACGGTCGGCCGTGCGGCCGACGTGGCGGATCAGGTACTCGCGCCCGTTCAGGTCGATGAAGCCGCCACCCGCATTGGAGGCATAACCCTTCATGGCCTGCTCCACCTGGTTGAGCGAGACGCCGAACTGCGCCATGCGCGCCGTGTCCGGTGCGACGCGCAGCGTGCGCACGTCACCGCCGATCGGAATCACCTGCGACACACCGGGAATGGACAGCAGGCGCGGGCGCAGCACGAAGTCCGCGTACTCGCGCGCCTGCATGGGCGAAGCGCCGTCCTGGGCCTGCGCGGTGATCGGCAGCGCGATCAGCATGATCTCGCCCATGATCGAGGACACGGGTCCCATCGACGGCTCGATGCCGGCGGGCAACTGCGCGCGCGCCAGCGCCAGGCGCTCGGCGACGAGCTGACGGTTGCGGTAGATGTCGGTGCCCCAGTCGAACTCGGCATAGACGATGGACAGGCCCACGCCGGACATCGAGCGCACGCGGGTGACGCCCGGCATGCCGTTGAGCGCGGTCTCCAGCGGGAAGGTGACGAGCTGCTCCACCTCCTGCGGCGCCATGCCGCCGGCCTCCGTCAGCACGGTGACCAGGGGCTTGTCCAGGTTGGGGAACACGTCCACGGGGGTGCGCCAAGCGCTGACGGCGCCCCACACCAGCAGAAAAGCCGCGACGGCGAGCACGAACAGGCGATTGCGCAGGCTGCTGCGCACGATCCAGTTGAACATGGCGTGCTCCTCAGCGGATCTGCGCCAGCAGCGCGGTGCCTTCGACCACGACGCGGTTGTCCGCGCCCAGCCCTTGCACCACGACCACCGTGGCCGCGTCCAGCGTGCGCACGCGCACCGGCTGCGGGATGTAGCGCTCCGCGCCCGACTTGATCCACACCACCTGCTCGTTGGCGGCATTGCGCACCACGGCCTGAGCGGGCAGCGTGAAGCCTTCGATGCGCTCGGCAAGCTGGGCAATCAGCGTCACGGGCTGGCCCACCGCGAGCGGCAGGGCTTGCCCTGCGCCAGCGGCTTGCAGGCGGAAGTTGACCGGCATCACGCCGTCGCGCAGCGCGCCACCCGCACCCACCAGTTGCAGGCGTGCGCCGGGCGCCTCGCGCAGCGAAGCGCCGGCCATGCGGGCCGGCAGCGCCGCGTCCGCGGTCGAGGCCTCGACCATCAGCCGGGAGGGATCGACAATCTCGAACAACAGTTCGCGGTCATCGGCCACCTGGCCGGCCACCGCCTGCGCACGGGCGATCACGCCCGAGACCGGGGCCACCAGTGCTTCGCGTGCGCCCAGGCTGGCGCCAATGCTTTTTTCTCGTGCGGACAGGCTTTGCAACTCGGCTTTCGCGGCCTCGATGTCCTTGCGCGGCACCGTGCCTTCCAGCGACTGCAGGCGTTCAACGCGCTGGGCGGCAAGCTGGCGGCTGCTGCGCAGTTCGGCCAGTTGCGCTTCCTGGTTGGCCTGGGCATAGGGTTCGGCATGGTGGCGAACATAGGCCAGCACCTCGCCTTTTCGCACTGCCTGTCCGGCGACGGGCAGGCCATGTGGGCCGGCCTCGACGCGGCCGCCATGCACCGCCTGCACGCGACCACCGGCATTCGGGTCCATCACCACGCGGCCCGCCAGCTCCACCGTGGCCTGTGCCTGCGAAGCGGCCACGATCTGCGTACGGATGCCCATGCGCCGCTGCGCGAGCATCGGCACGTTGACGCTGCCGTCGGGCAGGCGCATCAGCCCGTTGACATTCACAGCCTGCGGCGCATCGAGGTGTTCGCCGTTGGGGCCATGCGCGCCAGGGGCCGACCAGGCATTCCCAGCCGCCAGCATGTGGATGGCCGTCACAAGAATCGACACAGAAATCAGACGGGTGTTCATTGGGCGCCTCCTTGGGCTTTGCGGGAACGGCGGGTCCTCCAGGCGCTGGCCGCTGCCAACAACAGCATCACGAGCACGACCCAAACCACGTTGGAGATGCCGTGCCCGTCGCTGTGTCCAGCGCCATCGTGTGCATGTCCGTGGTCATCGCCACTGGCCGTGGTTGCCGGGCCTGTTTGCAGCGTCCCTTCCAGCAGGTCCGACTCCTCGCCGGCCAGGATCGTGACCACCAGCGGATGCGACCCCGGGGCCTTCAGCGCCTTGAGGAAAGCCGGGTCATCGACGGCGTAGTCGCCCATGTCCTCGTGGAACTTGGCGGTCGCCTTCGCCGTGCCGGATTCAACCTCGACCTGGGCTTTGAGCACCGGCTCGTTGGTCTCGAAGCGGTTGATGAGCATCGACAGCTCATCGCCCCGGAGGTGGGCGACCAGCTCGAAACTCTCGGAGCGGGCCTCCATGCGCGGCGCGGTGCTGGCGCTGCCTGCCGCCGCCGTGGGAGTGTCCAGGTGTTCGCCATTGGGGCCATGGGCGCCGGGCGCAGCCCAGGTACCCGCGCTGGAAAGAATCAGCAGGAAGGCCACCGCGGCGCCGGACAGCCATTGCTGCCAGCCATCGGACCACGAGCCACGTCGGGAAAGGGATAGGGAATTCATGGAAGGAGTCCGAGGGTTTGTTGCAGTTGGGCCTGGCTCAGGCCCAGCGCCGCTTGTTGGCGGGCCAGGGCGGCATCCGCCTGTGCGGCGGCATTGGCTGCGCGCAGCAGCTCGGGCAGCGGTGTTTCTCCAGCCTGGAACGATTTGTCGATGAGCTGGGTGCGCTCGCGCAGCAGCGCGGCGCGGTCGCGGGCGTCTTCGAGTTGGCGGGCAGCGTTGCGCATGGCCGAGCGGGCCAGGCCGAGGTCGGCTTCCTGGCGCTCGCGCAGTCGCAGTTCGGTGGTTTCAGCGACATCCAGTTCGCCCAGGGCAGCGGCTTGCAGCGGCGCATTGCGGCCATCGGTGCCAAAGGGGATGCGCACGCCAATGCCGATGCTGCGCTGAGTCGTCTGGCCGGTGCCCGGCGATTCTTCACGGTAGCGCAGCAGCAGCTCGGGCGGATCACGCCGGGATGTGTTGACCACGCCCACCCGCTTGCGCGCCCGTTCCACGGCCTGCGCGGCCAGTCGCAGTTCGGGGTGCACGTCACTGGTCGCAACGTCGAGTCCCGCCGATGGCGTGGATGGAGGTGCCATCTCCGGCATGGCCTCCAGGCCGGTCAGATTGCGCCACTGCGCCTGCGCACCCTGGCGCTTCTGGCGCACCTCGCCCGCCAGGGATTGGGCATCCAGCAGCTCGGCCCGCGCCGCCAGGGCATCGGCGCGCGCCAGGTCGCCGGCGCGGACACGGCGCTGCACGTCGTCGGACAGGCGCTGCAGGTATTGCACCTGGGCTTCGGCCGCATCGGCTTCGGCCTGGGCCGCCGACCAGCGCCAGGCCGCCTCGCGCACCAGGCCCGCCACCCGCAGGCGCGCGGCCTGGGTTTGCGCATCGGCAAGCTGGAGTTCGGCGCCAGCCGCAGCGGAACGTGCGTCGCGCTGACCAGGCAACCACAGCGGCAATGCGACGCCGATCTCGTTCTCGCGCCGCCCGACGTTGGTTTGCCAGCGGTCATTGCGGTGGTTGAGTTCGAGCGCCGGTGGCGCGGCCCAGAGGCTGGAGGCGGCGGTCTGCTCGGCCTGGGCGCGCCGGCCCTGGGCCTGAACTTCGCGTGCCTGCACGGCGCGCTGCCATGCGGCCTCCACGGCTTCGGCCAGGGTGACTCGGAGGTTGTCAGCCGGAGGGGCTGGGAGAGTTGGCGAAGGGGTTTGCGCGGCGGCGGGCAAGGCGCCCCCCACAGCCGCACAGCCTGCGATGGCGCAGGCCACGAACCAAGGAACGGGTTTCACGAAAGTCCTGACTCATTCGATGGCGATCCACAGGCACGCGATGCCTGCCCACATGGACATGCGCGGGCGGGCAAAGAGATGAGGGAATCGCCGGCTTGAAAACAGCCCGGCCGCGCGGGGAGCGCAGCGGGGGGAGGAGTTTTCAGAAGGTCAGGACAGCCGGGGGGGTCTTCGCGGGCCGTCGAGCACAGGCGGCGGCAGTGGCCATTCGTCCATCATGGGCGGACGCGCGGAACCGGTGGGAATGAGCGAGAAGGATGTGACAGCCCATAGGAAGGGGCTGCTCACGCCGCCATCGGCAACGACATGCTGCCGGGACTCGTCGGAGTCGTCCTGGACGACCGAGCCATCGTCATGGTGGTGGTGCGCCTCGCTCAGCGAGTGCATCGCCATATGCGCCACTTCGTGAACATCCGCGAATGCCGCAGCTTGCCCTCCTATGGCAAGGGACTGCCACAGCATGGAGAGTAACATCAGGGCAAGGGCGAACTTGCGGCGCATCATGCGATTCTAGTTTGCCAATGAATGCCAGAATGATTGAGGGGGAGGTGCATCGTCATGTGGTGGCCCGCTGCACCTCGACCGTGACATGCGACAGCTCGTGGATATGCGCCAGCAGCGCCTTGTAGTGCACGGGCTCCTTCGGTTCCCTGGCCATCAACGAAACGATGGCCGCGAAATGTCCCGGCCCCACCTGCCAGACATGCAGATCGGTGACATGGCTTCCGGTGGGCTCCATCGCCTCCCGAATCTCCTGCCGCACTTCCTGCCCCTCGGCGGCGGCGTCCAGCAGCACGCTGCCGGAGTCCTGGATCAGCCCCCATGACCAGCGGGCAATCACCAGCGCGCCAATCACGCCCATGAGCGGATCGGCCCAGAGCCAGCCATAGCTGCGGCCCAGCAGCAGCGCGACGATGGCCAGGATGGAGGTCAGGGCATCGGCCAGCACATGCACATAGGCCGCACGCAGGTTGTTGTCCCGTCCCTTGCCCGGCGCATGGTGATCGTCGTCGTGATCGTGGTGATGCCCATGCCCATGCCCATGCCCATGCGCATGACCGTGATGGGCATGGTGCGCGTGGTCATCCTTCAGCAGCCAGGCGCAGACCAGGTTGATGAGCAGCCCCACGACGGCCACGGCGATCGCCTGGTTGAAGTCGATCTGGATTGGCTGGGTCAGGCGCACCAGGCTTTCCCAGCCAATCAGCAAGGCGATCAGGGCCAGCACCACCGCGCTGGCAAATCCCGCCAAGTCTCCGAGCTTGCCCGTGCCGAAGGTGAAACGCGGATTGCCGGCATGCCGGCGCGCGAAACGGTAGGCCAGCGCGGTGATCAGCATCGCACCCGCATGGGTGGACATGTGCCAGCCGTCCGCCACCAACGCCATCGAGCCATAGACGGTGCCCGCAACGATTTCTACCAGCATCATGCTGGCCGTGAGCGCAATCACCAGCCATACCTTGCTCTCGTTGCGCTGGTGGTTAGCGCCGAGGAAGAAATGGTCGTGTGCGGGCGTGGTGGGGGCGTGGAGATTCATGGCTGAATTTCTGCAATGAGAGGCGCGGGCAACAAGGTCATTTCATGTAGGCCCGAATGACTTCGATCATTTCCTCGCCGCCCTGGTGGCGTTCCTTGTCGGTCGATGGCGCGATGACGTGCTCGCGCAGATGGTCTTCCATCACCTCCGCAGTCAGGCCGTTGACCGCGCCACGCACGGACGCGATCTGGCGCAGCACCTCGACACAGGCTGCATCTGCTTCCAGGGCGCGCTCGATGCCTTCAAGCTGACCCTTGATGCGGCGCACGCGCGCGATCAGCTTGGCTTTTTCTCGGGAAGTGTGGGACATGGCGAGGTCAGTCAATATAGCCTAGGGGGCTATATTACATTGACCATGCTCACCGCTGAGACGGGGTTTGGTCAAAACATGACCAGGCGGATGGGCTTCAAGGCAATTAGCGTCTGGCGGCACTGCGTGCCGGCACGCCCTGAGGCTCATTCAGTCATCACTGTTTTCTGACTCCGCTTGGCAGGAACAGATCGAATTTCCGAGACACTGTCTGGGAAATTGCCAACGCCGGGGATGTGGTTGCCAGCCCCGAAGACCTGGAAGGAAATTCGCCAGACAGTGTCTGGCGAATGGACTCAAGGGGCGTGAGCAATTGTCGTATCAGCGATACGACAATCTCCAACTCCATCCTGCGCCAGCAGCGCATCAAATGCCTGCACCACCTCCCGGCTGACAGCGCCTCCCGCGCACAGCGCAACCAGTTCACCCCGCAGGGATTCAATGATCGGGCTGCTCTCCATTCCACCGAGAGCTTGCGCTACCTGCTGCAGCACGCTTGGCAGTTCGGCGTGATCGCTGTCCGCTTCGATGCCTTGGATGACCTCCAGCGCCAGAGCCGGATCGCTGCGGTACAGCTCGGCCATTGCTTCACCATGGGGCCTGCTTCTTCTCATCTGCGCTCCATTGGCCCGGCTTGACTGCATCGCCGCACAGGCTCCACTCAATGTTGGGGAAGTTGGCCAACTCAAAAAATGAATCTCAGCCCGCCACCAGAATCCCCGGCGCATGCGCCCGCCGTGCAGGCTGCACCACGATCTTGACCTGCTGATCCAGCGACACCAGCGCCTGCATCAGCCGCTCCAGCGAGATGTTCTGGAGCTTGTAGCGGCGCACCTGCGACACCTTGGGCTGGGTCATGCCCGTGATCGCCGCCGCCTCGGTCTGGCTCAGACCGCGCTGGTCGATCAAGGTATTGAGCTTGAGCGCAAGCGCGGCCTTGGCCGTCAGTTCCTCGGCATCGTCAAAGCCTAGATCCATCAGCACGTTGTCGGTGCCTTGGGGATGCTCATTGCGAATCATCACTTTCTCCCGCTCGCCCCGTGACGGGCGAGCACTGCTTTCAGCCGCTTCTCGATCAACTCCACGTCCGGCTGCGGCGTGGCGATGCCGGACTTGGACTTCTTCTGGAACGCATGCAGCACATGCACCGCATCGCCCACCTTCACGGTGTAAACCGCCCGGAAGGTATCGCCCCGGTGGTCTTCCACAAGTTCGTACACGCCAGAGCCCAGCCCCTTCCAAGGCTTGGCCGAATCCGGCGTACTGCCCAACTGGACGATGAACAGCGCCACGCCCATGTCCTTCTGCACGTCGATGGGAAAGTCCTTGAAGTCCTTTTTCGAGGAGCCTTCCCAGTACAGCAGCTTTCGTTTCTGCTCCATGATTATATCCGTTCAGGTATAGATCGCAAGAGCCCGAATTGTCGTTTCAGCGGTACAACAATTCGGGCTAGCTGTTCAGGCGGTCGCTGCCTCGGCCGGCGCGCTGCGTCGAGTTCCTGCGATGGCCTGGCGCCGGTTTGCCACCAGCTCGGCCGCTGCGCGCACCGGCGCATCCTCGGTGTGGACGTAGCGCATGAACATGGCCACGGTCTTGTGCGCCGTCAGCGCCATTCCCACCTTGACCGGGATGCCCGAGTTAGCAATGTCGGTGGCCGAGCGGTGCCGAACGCCGTGCGTACCCACATGGGTCACGCCAGCGCGCTTGAGGATGCGCGTCCAGCCACCGTAATACTCGCCCGTGGTCATATGCTGTCCCGGATGGTTGGGGGACGGGAACACATGCGGGCAGCCATCCTGGCGCGGTGCGGTGGACAGCAGCCGGCAGGCTTCATCGCTCAAGGGCTTGGACATGCCGCCAGTCTTGCTGTCGGGCCAGACCACACGCCTGTTCTCCAAGTCCACCCAATCCCACTGCAGCGTGACGATCTCCGAGCGGCGGGCCGCAAACTCGAATTGCAGCCGGATCGCCAGCGGAAGAACCGCATGGTCTAGGCCCAGCCCGTCGGTTTCCAGAAAATCGAGATGCCGGAACAGCTTGCCCATTTCCTCATCGCTGATGAGGTGCGTGGCCTTGCCATCGGGGTAGGTCGGGACATGGCGGCACGGATTGGTGCCGTCAGGCCGGTAGCCCCACACCTCGGCCAAGTTGAACATCTTGCGCATCACGCTGAATGTGCGGTTCGCCTCGGCCGGCTTGTGCGCCATCTTCTTCATCGTTCCGGCCACATCTGGGCGCTTCACGTCCTGCACCTTCATGCGACCCAGCATCGGGATGATGTTGCGGTCGATGACGCCTTGGTAGCCGTCCTGCGTGCTGGGCTTGTTGCGCTGCTTGGAGTGATCCTCCATGAACTTCTCGCACAACTCCTTGACCGTGGGGGCCTTGCGCGCCGCTGCCTTGTCGGCGGCCGGGTCGCTGCCCCGGCGCACCTGCGCCAGCCACTCCTGCGCCAGCGAGCGGGCTTGCTCGACGGTCAGTTCCCCGAACAGGCCCAGGGCGGGCTTGCGCCGCTCACCGGCGTTCGTGCGGTACTGGAGCATGAACACCTTGCGGCCGGCTGGTGTAATCTTGCACAGGAAGCCGGGCACCAGCGTGTCCCGGAGTTCGACGGCCTGAGCCTGGGGTTGCGCCGCCTCAACAGCGGTCTTGGTGAGCTTGGTTTTCGCCATGATGACTCCTCGGAAAGACCCGTTTCCCAGGAGCCTCATAGGGGCCAGCAGAGGGGAAGCCGGGTCAGGTTTCGGAAAGCACCGGCATATGTTGAACTCGCCTAAGTTATTGATAAACCTGCTGTATCGGGCTTCGGCGTAGTCCAGCGAAGTTCGGTGCTGGAGTCATGGTGAAATGAAAAAAGCCGCCCGGAGGCGGCTTTCTTTGTGCTGCGCAGTGCGCTCAGGCCGCGACCGCCGTCGGCAGGGCGGGCGCGGGCTCGCTGGTGGCTCGGCCCTTGAAATCGGTCCAGCAGCGCTGCGTGAAGTCGTACAGCTTGCAGCGGCGGGCCGTGTCGAAGTACCAGCGCCACGAGAACTGCTGGATCACGATGCGCCCGGGCAGCATGTCTTCGAGCAGCTTCTGCGCGTTCTTGAGGCGGTAGAGCGGGATGCTCATGTCCACGTGGTGGGCGGTGTGCTCCATGATGTGGTGCATCAGCGCGCCGATGTGGAAGCCGAAAGTCAGGTGCACGGTGGTGGAAACGAAGGGCTGCGACTTCATCCACGTGGCCTTGTCGGCCTGCCAGTGCACGCGCTGGTGCGTATGGTGCACGTAGACCACGAAGCCGATCATCGCGCACCAGAACAGGAAGGGCACCACCAGCGCGGCCACCAGCAGTGGCAACACTGGCTGGTGGGTGAGGTGGGCCAGGCCGACCAGGATGGCGGCCCAGATCGCGCCGAAAGCCGTGACCAGCACGCCGTCCCAGATGAACACGCTGCGCCGCGTGGGCATGGCTTCCTTGCTGGGGAACAGCATCTTGTGCCACCAGATCTCGACCATGTAGTACAGGCCCGGGGCCCAGCCGCTGCGGTAGATGCGTTCCATCAGGCGCTTGTGCGCGGGCAGGGCGTTGAATTCCTCGGGCGTGAGCGGCGCCCACACGAAATCGACGCCCTTGAGGTTGGTGTAACCGTGATGGACCACGTTGTGGCCCACATCCCAGAGGCTGTAGGGCGTGAGCGAAGGCAGGAAGGCGATGCGCCCCAGCCACTTGTTGAGTTCGCGGTGGGGCGTGAGGCTCTGGTGGCAGGCGTCGTGGCCGATGATGAACAGCCGACCAATGATGAAGCCGGCCACCAGGCCCGCCAGCACCTTGGCCCAGAACGGGGTGACCAGCACGGCGATGGCCAGCACGGCCACCAGCAGCGTGTAATCGAGTGCCAGCAGGGCCACGGCCCGGGCCGTGCTGCGGCCCGACAGGGGCAGCAGCCATTGCCGCAGGGTCTTGCGATGGGGGAGCGGAGCGTCTGCCGCGACCGGCAGCGGGAGGTCAGGGTGCAGTTCGGACATCCCGTGATGGTACCGGCTGTCACATGTCCTACCCATGACGGGCATCAACGACCTGTTTCAGCCAAGGGCTCCCACGCCCTGTACCCGGGCTGTAACTGCGAACGCAGGCGCGTGTGAGAATGCCCGCTCCCGCCCCTTTCCCGGAGACAAAACCGTGTTCAATGCCGTGCCCGCTGCCCAACTGTCGGCCTCGCTGCGCCCCCTGCGCGCCACCAAGATCGTGGCCACCCTGGGCCCCGCGTCGAGTGACCCTGCACTTCTTGAGGAAATGATCCGCGCGGGGGTCAACGTGGTGCGGCTCAACTTCAGCCACGGCGTCGCACAGGACCACATCGACCGCGCCCGCCTGGTGCGCGAGGCCGCCCAGCGCGCCGGCCGCGAGGTGGCCATCATGGCCGACCTGCAGGGCCCCAAGATCCGCGTGGGCAAGTTCGCCGAAGGCAAGGTGCTGCTGGTGCCGGGCGCCAAGTTCGTGCTGGATGCGTCGCGTGCCACGCCCGGCGACATCGATGGCGTGGGCCTCGACTACAAGGAGCTGCCGCGCGACGTGCGGCCCGGCGACGTGCTGTTGCTCAACGACGGCCTGATCGTGCTGCAGGTGGACCTGGTCCGCGGCGAAGAAGTCCACACCACGGTGCGCCTGGGCGGCGAGCTGTCCAACAACAAGGGCATCAACAAGCAGGGCGGCGGCCTGACGGCACCCGCCCTCACCGCCAAGGACATGGAGGACATCAAGACCGCGATGAGCTTCCAGGCCGACTACGTGGCCGTGAGCTTCCCCAAGAACGCCACCGACATGGAGATGGCGCGCCAGCTGGCCAACGTGGCGGCGGCCGAATACCGCCACAAGCCCAGCCTGATCGCCAAGATCGAGCGTGCCGAGGCCATCCCGCGGCTGGAAGAAATCCTCAAGGCCAGCGACGGCATCATGGTCGCGCGTGGCGACCTGGCGGTCGAAGTGGGCAATGCCGCCGTGCCGGCATTGCAAAAACGCATGATCAAGCTCGCGCGCGACAACGACAAGGTCGTGATCACCGCCACCCAGATGATGGAGAGCATGATCACCAACCCCGTGCCCACGCGCGCCGAGGTGAGCGACGTCGCCAACGCCGTGCTCGACGGCACCGATGCGGTGATGCTCAGCGCAGAGACTGCGGCCGGCAAATATCCGCTGGAGACCATCAAGGAAATGGTCGCCATCTGTTCTGCGGCCGAGGCGGCGGAGGACGTCGAACTCGACGCCGACTTCACCGGCAAGACCTTCGGCCGCATCGACCAGTCGATCGCCATGGGCGCGCTGTTCACGGCCCACCATCTGGGCGCCAAGGCCATCGTGGCGCTCACCGATTCGGGCTCCACCGCGCTGTGGATGAGCCGGCACCGCATCCACATCCCCATCTACGCCCTCACGCCGCGCCTGTCGACGCAGCGCAAGATGGCGCTCTACCGCAACGTGCGCCCGTTGCTGATGGATTCGAGCGGCGAACGCGACACCGCGCTGCTGCAGGCCGAAGCACATCTGGTCAGCCGCAACATCGTGCAGACCGGCGACGTCTACGCGATCACCTGCGGTGAACCGATGGGCGCGCCGGGTGGCACCAACATGCTGAAGATCTGCAAGGCCGGTTAGCCCCTACGTTCGCTCACCGGGTGTAGCGCGCTGCCCCCGAGGGGCGCGCGCGCGAGGCCTCGGCGGAGCCGAGGCGTGACCGCTATGCGTCAGCGCTCGGCCGCGAGTCCCACCGAGATTCCGGCGCGGCGCGCATGAAGGCCCCGGAAGCTCTCAATCGAACCGCCACGACACGCCGGTCACCAGCGCGGTATCGGTCGTCTTCAGGCCGACACCGGGGTCGCTGTTGTAGCGCATCGACAGGCCCGCCGTGAGGTTGAGCGTCTTGGTCATCGCCACCGACACCTTGGCATCGAACACCGCGCGGCGCTGGCCCGAGTCGCGCAGGTTCGGGTAGACGGTGAATTTCTGCTGGAACGTGGTGGTCTCGGTGAGCTTGTGGTTGGATTCTTCGCCCAGCACCAGTTCGGCGCGGCCATACGAATCGCGCAGTACGCCGTCCACCAGGGCCGGATTCACGTAGTTGTCCTGCGTGTAGGCCAGACCGCCAGTGATGTCGAAGGTGTGGCGCTCGCTTTCGATCAGGTGCAGGCCCAGGCCGCCGGCCAGCGTGCCGCGGCCGCTGAGGTTGGCCAGCTCGTCGCGCAGGAAATCGACCGAGCCGAAGCCGAAGAGCGAGCCGCTGCCGTTGATGTCGCGGTTGTATTGCGACCCGAGCAGATAGCGCTCGGTGGTCTTGTTGCCGTTGTTTCGGGCGCTTTGCAGCTGGGTGCTGAACGTCCACTTGTCGCTGTCGCTCAGTCGTGCACCGTCGAACTGCAGGTTGATCGCGCTCGAACTGCTGTTGCCCGACGTGGCATTGGCGCCCGCCGTGAACAGGTACCGCCAGGTGTTGTCGGGCGTGAGCGTCACCTGCGCCTGTGCGATGGGCGCGGCGGCCGCGCAGGCGAGGCCGGCGATGCGCACGGCAGAACGGATGTTGAAGGTCATGGCGGGTACTCCTTGGATGGCAGACAACCCGCTTGGATCACGGTGGGTGGAACTGCTGCCCCACGAGTTCCCCGCAAAGCGTGTGGAAATGTTTCGCCTCGGCCGACTGCCGCGCACAAGTCCAGCGCCCAGCAGGCTGCGTAGAAAGCGCTGGAGGTGCTCATGCACGACACGAATCGATCAGGTTTCCGTGATCTGGCCGGACCCGGCGACGCACCGGGCCCGCGCCTGGCGCGCCGCACGGGCCTGCTGGCAGCAGGTGCGGCGATGTTGTCCGGCTGCTCGGGCACGCGGGTGCTCGATGCGCTCGTCAGCGACGCGAGCTACGACCTGCGCGGCGGCACAGCCTATGGCGACGATGCTCGTCAGAAACTCGACGTGTACGTGCCGCGTTCCGTCCCCACGGGCACGCGGCCTGCGGTGGTGGTGTTCTTCTACGGCGGCAGCTGGACGCGCGGCGAGCGCGCCGATTACCGCTTCGTCGGCGAAGCGATGGCTTCCGCCGGCGTGATCGCCGTCGTGGCCGATTACCGCCTGAGCCCGCAGGTGCGCTGGGACGCCATTGCGCGCGACGGCGCCGCCGCCGTCGCCTGGACGATGGCCCACCTGGAGGATTGGGGTGCCGACCCGCGCCGCGTGTTCGTCATGGGCCACAGCGCCGGCGGCTGGCTCGCCGCCATGGTCGCGCTCGACGGGCGCTGGCTGGCCGCGCACGGGCTGGCGCCGGCCCGGCTGGCGGGCTGGGTCGGCCTGGCGGGTGCCTACGACTTCCTGCCGATCGGAGATCCGGAAGTGCGCGTGGCTTTCGGCTGGCCCGATACGCCGCCCGCGAGCCAGCCGGTGACGCACGTGAGCACCGGCGCGCCGCGCACGCTGCTGATCGCGCCCGAATCCGACCGCGTGGTCGATCCCGTCCGCAACACCGAGGGCCTCGGCGCGCGCCTGCGGGCGGCGGGCGTCCCGGTGACAGTTCGCCGCCATCCGAAGGTGAACCACGCCACACTCGTCGGCGCGCTCGCCGGCCCGTTGCGCTGGCTGGCGCCGGTGCGGCGCGAGGTGCTGGATTTCATCGACCCACGGACGCAGCCGGTGGCTTGAGTTGCTGGCCAGCCACCCCGGTGCCGTGGCGCGACAACGTGCGCGCTGCGCCGGCCCAGAGCAGGCTGGTCATGCGCGCCGCGAAAGCGCCCACGACGGCGCCGGCCAGCACGTCCGAGGGAAAGTGCACGCCCAGCAGCAGCCGGCTCCAGGCGATCACCACCGCGAGGGTGAAGGCGGCCGCGGCGAGGGCTCCGCGCCCGCGCGTATCCAGCAAGGCGAACGCCAAGGCGAAAGCACCCGTGGCGTGCAGGCTGGGCAGACCCGGATCGTGCGCATGCCTGATCCACTGGGTACCCAGGCCCAGCTCCGCCGGCCGCGGCAGCGCGAGGCCATGGCGCAGCAGGCGCGCGGTGATCCAGGCCAGCAGCAGGGTCAGCAGGGTCTGGGCGCAGGCGCGTCGCAGCCCCGGTCGCACGGCGGCGGCCAGCACCAGGAACGAGATGGCCAACCCCGGCAGCCAGTCGGAGGCGTACCGCGCGAACGACACCAAGGCGGCAGGCGTCTCCGGACCGGCATTGATCCAGAGGAACAGGGCGATTTCGGGCGAATTCATGACCCAGGCTTCCAACGATGCCCGGAAGTCTCGGTTGCGGCGATGAACGCCGCATGAACGCGCCATGACAGGGTGGCGACGGCCCCGTCATGCGCGCGCCGTCTTCACTGCTTGAGATTGAGCTTGGGCATCAGCTGCTTGAAGACGGCGTTCTGGGCGGCGATGTCGGCGGTGAATTCCGGCGTGTCGGCCCAAGACAGCGTGAGGCTCTGTTTGACGATGGTGTTCTGGAAGGCGGGGTCGGCGTAGACCTTGCGGGCCACGTCGCGCCACTTGTCGAGCGCCTCCTTGGGCGCGCCCTTGGGCAAGCCGATACCGCGCCAGACGCTGAACTGCACGTCCATGCCCTTTTCCTTGAGCGTTGGCACGGCATCCAGGCCCGCCACGCGTTTGGCCGACATCACTGCCAGCGTCCTGAGCTTGCCGCTCTCGACATGCTGCTTGAGTTCGGCATAGGCGACGGTGGTGGCCTGCACGTCGCCGGACAGCAGCCCCATGATCGCCGGAGAGGAGCCGGCGTACGGGATGTGGTTGAACTGCGCATTGACCTTCTCGCCGAACGCCGCGGCCGCGATGTGCGGAATCGTGCCGTTGCCGGCGTTGCTGATCGCCACTGCGCCGGGGTTGGCCCTGGCATGGGCGATGAACTCCTCGATGGTCTTCCACGGCGCGTCGGCGCGCACGGTCACCGAACTCGGGTCGTCCGTGAAGCGGGCGATCGGCTGGAAGTCGTCGATGGTGGTCTTGCCGATGCCCATCAACGGCACGGCCATCATCTCGGGATTCATCAGCGACAGCTTGTAGCCGTCGGGCGTGCCGCCCACGACGTAGGCCCAGCCGATCGAGCCGCTGGCGCCGGGCCGGTTCATCACCACGATGGACTGGCTGAAATGGGTCTTCGCCGCCTCGGCGATCGCGCGGGCCGTGTTGTCGCTGCCGCCGCCCGGGGCGTAGGCCACCACCAGTTCGACGGACCGGGACGGATAGGGATCGGCGGCAAAGGCGATCCCGAGGCCGCCCAGCAGGGCGCCGACGACGAGTTTGCGCAGGATGTTCATGGTCAATGCGGTTCGGAATGACACCAGGTTGAACTGTCCTGTGCCGGGGTGTCGGTTCCGGCGCTGCCTGCGCACGCGCCGGGCGCGCGGCAGGTGGGCAGTCTCGAAGGCTTGTGGCGGCGGCTCAATAGCCCAGCGCCTGCAGGTCGGCCAGGGTCTTGCGGGTGATGGCGATGGTGCGCTCGCGCTCGGCGCCTTCCAGCGGCAGGCGGGGCGGCTTTACCGCTTCGGACGAGCCGCTGACGAGGTGCTCAGCGAGCTTGATGTGCTGCACCAGCTTCACCACGGTGTCGAGATGGAACAGCGGCGTGAGGGCGGCGTACAGCGGACGCGCGCGCGCGAAATCCCCTGCGACCGCCAGCCGCAACAGCTCCACCGATTCGCGCGGCAGGGCATTGGCCATGCCTGACACCCACGCCCGCGCGCCCAGTGCCGCGCTCTCCAGGATCAGGTCGTCCACGCCGCAGACCACCTGCAGCCGCGCGCCGAAGCGCGAGATGAGATCCGTCACCCGGGTGGTGTCGTAAGACTCCTCCTTGATGGCGACGATGGTCGGCTCCTGCAGCAGCTCGGCCACCACATCGGGCGTGAGGTCGACGCCATAGCCGCGCGGGTTGTTGTAGAGCAGGATGTCCAGCCGCGAGGCCTGGGCGACGGCGCGATAGAACGCCACCGTCTCGCGCGCATCGGACTTGTACGTCAGCGCCGGAAACACCATCAGGCCGTCGATGCCCAGGGCTTCGGCCTGCCGGGCGTAATCGATGGCTCTGGCCGTGCTGGTCTCGGCCACGCCGGAGACGATGGGCACGCGGCCGGCAATGGTTTCCTTCGCCGTGGTGAGCACCGTGAGTTTCTCGTCGGCGGACAACTGCGCGTTCTCTCCCACCATGCCCATCATCACCACGCCGGCCACCCCGTTGACCACCAGCCGCTCCAGGCCGGCACGCAGGCCGTCCAAGTCGAGGGTGTGATCTGCGCGCAGCTTGGTCGTGACGGCGGGAAAGACGCCTTGCCATTGAATCGTCATGTCTGTCCTTGTTGCAAATTTCAAGGCTACTTTATATTGGATCCAATTTAGATGACAAGCGAAGGCGCAATCCTGAGCAAGAAGTACGGATTCTGGATCCAATATGGTTCAATCGACGCATGCCGGCGTCCTGCCGCGCCCTTCCCGCAACTGCCCGTGCCGATCGAAACTCCGCTTTCCTCCCCCGCGACCGAAACCGTGTCGTCCGCGCGCCTCGTCCGGCGCACCACCACCGAGCTGGTGGTGGACGCCCTGCGCGACCGGATCCTGTCGGGCTCCATCGCGCCTGGAGCGCCGCTGCGGCAGGAGCTGTTCGCCGAGGAGCTCGGCGTGAGCCGCATCCCGGTGCGCGAGGCGCTGCGCCTGCTCAGCGCCGAGGGCCTGGTGGACACCATCGCGCATCGCGGGGCCTTCGTGTCCATGCTGTCGACCGCCGAAGTGGGCGAGTTCTTCGACATCCGCATGCGCCTGGAGCCCTGGTTGCTGCGCGAATCGATCGCGCAGATGGACGACGGTGCGCTCGCCCGCGCCGCACAGGTGGTGGAGCAGATGGACACCACCGACCCGCGCTTCTGGGGCAAGCTCAACTGGCAACTGCACGAGACGCTCTACCTGCCGGCCAATCGCCCGGCCGCACTCGGGATCGTGCGCGCGCTCCACGAGAAGTCCGAGCGCTACTTCCGCTTCCAGGTCGTCAACGCGCCCATCCGCCAGCAGGCGCACGACGAGCATCTGGCGCTGATCGCGCTGTGCCGCAAGCGCGACGCGGCAGGCGCGGAGGCCGCGCTCCAGCGCCACATCGCGCAAGCGGCCAGTCAGATCCTCTCCATCGTCGAGCGGCTGCTCGGCGCGCCCGCGCACGAACCGTCGCAGGCCCAGGCTGCCGCTCGCGGCGCGCGCTGACAGGCGCCGGGGCGCCGCACCTTTAAAATCCCCGGGTTACCGGCCAGGTACGGCCCCGAGCGGGGGCTGCTGGCCGCCGTCTTTCCAACTCTCCCCACCGGATCCAACACCATGGCACTAGTCTCGATGCGCGAACTGCTGGACCACGCCGCCGAAAACGGCTACGGCATTCCCGCTTTCAACGTCAACAACCTCGAACAGGTGCAGGCCGTCATGGAAGCCGCCAAGGAAACCGGCGCGCCGGTGATCCTGCAGGCCTCGGCCGGCGCCCGCAAATACGCTGGCGAGCCCTTCATCAAGCACCTGATCCAGGCCGCCGTCGAGATGTACCCCACCATCCCGCTGGTCATGCACCAGGACCATGGCAGCTCGCCCAAGGTCTGCCAGGGCGCGATCGATCTGGGCTTCGGCTCGGTGATGATGGACGGCTCGCTGATGGAAGACGCCAAGACGCCGGCCAGCTTCGACTACAACGTCGACGTGACGCGCCGCGTGGTCGAGATGGCCCACAAGGTGGGCGTCACCGTCGAAGGCGAGCTCGGCTGCCTGGGCAACCTCGAAACCGGCGAAGCCGGCGAGGAAGACGGCGTGGGTGCCGAAGGCAAGCTGGACCACAGCCAGATGCTGACCGATCCGGAAGAAGCCGCCGTGTTCGTGCGCGAGACGCAGCTCGACGCGCTGGCCATCGCCATCGGCACCAGCCACGGCGCCTACAAGTTCAGCCGCAAGCCCACGGGCGACATCCTGGCCATCTCGCGCGTGAAGGAAATCCACAGGCGCATTCCCAACACCCACCTGGTGATGCACGGCTCGTCGTCGGTGCCGCAGGAGCTGCTGGCCATCATCAACCAGTACGGCGGCAAGATGAAGGAAACCTTCGGCGTGCCGGTGGAGGAAATCCAGGAAGCCATCAAGCACGGCGTGCGCAAGATCAACATCGACACCGACATCCGCCTGGCGATGACCGGCGCGGTGCGCAAGTTCCTGGCCGAGAACCCCGACAAGTTCGACGCGCGCGAATGGCTCAAGCCCGCGCGCGAAGCCGCCAAGCAGGTCTGCAAGGCGCGCTACATCGAGTTCGGCTGCGAAGGCCAGGGCGCGAAGATCAAGGGCGAGAGCCTGCAGGTCGTGGCGGCCAAGTACGCGCGCGGCGAGCTGGCCCAGGTCGTCGCCTGATCGTGCCGCGATGACCGCCTCGCTGCACACGTCCACCATCACCTCGCTGCCGCTGCTGGCGCGCGGCAAGGTGCGCGACAACTACGCGGTCGGCGACGACCGCATCCTCATGGTGGCCAGCGACCGCATCAGCGCGTTCGACGTCATCATGGGCGAGCCCATTCCCGGCAAGGGTGAACTGCTCACGCAGATGGCCCTGTTCTGGTTCGACAAACTCGGCCACCTCTGCCCCAACCACCTCACCGGCGAGGCGCCCGAAAGCGTGGTCAGCGCCGCCGAGGTGCCACAGGTGCTGGGCCGCGCCATGCTGGTCAAGCGCCTCAAGCCCATCCCGGTCGAGGCCGTGGTGCGCGGCTATCTGGCCGGCAGCGGCTGGAAGGAATACCAGGAATCGCGCTCGGTCTGCGGCGTGCCCTTGCCCGAAGGCCTGAAGAACGCGAGCAAGCTGCCCGAGCCCATCTTCACCCCGGCGGCCAAGGCCGCGGTGGGTGAGCACGACGAGAACATCACGTACGAGCAGGTGGTGGCCGTGGTGGGGGACCAGCTCGCCGCGCAGATCCGCGACACCAGCATCGCCATCTACGAGGCAGCGGCCGAGATCGCGGCGGCCAAAGGCATCATCATTGCCGACACCAAGTTCGAATTCGGCCTGGACGAGCAGGGCACGCTGGTGCTGATGGACGAGGTGCTCACGCCCGACTCGTCGCGCTACTGGCCGGCCGAGACGTATGAGCAGTCGGTGGCCGAAGGCAGCAACCCGCCCAGCTACGACAAGCAGTTCCTGCGCGACTGGCTGGAAGCCGTGCGCATCAACGGCAAGCCCTGGGACAAGACCCCGCCCGCACCGCGGCTGCCACGCGAAGTGATCGAGAAAACCGCCGACAAGTACCGCGAGGCCTTCGCGCGCCTGACGGCCTGAGGGCACGGCCGGCGTCTGCCGGCGCCCGCTGCCTTAAGCTCCACCCCGCGCCCGCATCGAGACGGGCTGCGGAGGGGGCATGTTCGAATTCCTCGCCGAACTCGCGCTGCAACTGGGCGGCGAGTGGATCGGCAACATCTTCCACATCGGCTGGCTCAAGGCCACGGGGCGTGACCGCAAGGTGGCGCCCGCGCAGGAGGCCGCGTGGTCCATCGTGACCGGCATCGCCACGGCTGGCATCACCTTGCTGATCTTTCCGCAGCTGGCGCTGCGCGCGCCGGGGCTGCAGCTGCTCAACCTGCTGCTCGCACCCGTGGCGGCCGGCGTGCTGGTCGAGCGCTGGCGCGCGTGGCGAGAATCGCGCCGCACGTTCGACTGGGCGGTGTTCGGCTACGCGGCGCTGTTCGGCGTCGCCTTCGCGCTCACGCGCTTCCTGTTCGGCGGGTAAGCAGAGGACACAAGCGTCCTACGCCCTGATCGAGCGCTGACCGCACAGCGGTCACGGCCCGGCTCTGCCGGGCTCGCGCGCGCGGCCCCCTCGGGGGGGCAGAGAGCTACACGAAGTGAGCGAACGTGGGGGCGCTCAATTCAGCGCCATGCTGAGCTTGCGGCGATAGGCCGACACCAGCGCGGCCTGTGGATCTTCGGCGGTGGCGGCCTTGCCCATCAGCTCGATGCCGCCGGCGCTCTTGCCGGCCGCGGCCGGATCGGCCTTGGGACGCGGCGGCGTCAGCAGCTCGAGGATGGCCACGTAGGTCTTGCGCGCCGCGCCGTCGTTCCAGGCCTTGTCGCGCATGATGATCTCCAGCAGCTCGTCCATCGCGGCGGTGAACTCGCCGGCGGCCAGCAGCACGCGCGACTTGCCGTAGCGCGCATCGAAATCGCGTTTGTTGGCGGCGATCTTTTCATCGAACTGCGCGGGCGTGAACTGGCCGGCGTCGCTGTCGGCGAACACCAGGGCCGCCAGCCATTCGGCCAGCGCGTCGAAGCGCAACTGGCGCGGGATCTGCGCCATGGCCGGGGCCAGCGCGGTGTCGGCTTCCTCGAATTGGCCGGTGGCGATCAGCAGCTTGACGTAGTCGAAGCGCACGTCGTCGTTGGCCGGGTTCACGGCCAGCGCTTCCTGCAGCTTGGCCAGCGCGGCGCCGGTGTCGCCCGATTCGAGCAGCGCCTCGGCCTCTTCACCGCCAGCCTCGGCCTGCAGCTCGCCTTCGCTGGGCACGTGTTTGTCGAGGAACTGGCGCACCTGGCCTTCGGGCAGCGCGCCCATGAAGCCATCCACCGGCTGCCCGCCCGACAGGAGGATGCAGGTGGGGATGCTGCGGATGCCGAACGCGGCGGCCAGCTGCTGCTCGTCGTCGGAATTGATCTTGACCAGCTTGAAGCGCCCGGCGTATTCGGCCTCGAGCTTCTCGAGGATCGGGCCGAGCGACTTGCACGGTCCGCACCAGGGTGCCCAGAAGTCCACCAGCACGGGGGTGGTCATGGAGGCGGCGATGACCTCGGCCTCGAAGTTTGCTACGGTGACGTCAATCATGATGTGACCGGATCATAGCCAAGCCGGGACGCCGCTGGAGGAGGCGGCGGCGGTGTCCCGGCCGTCGCAGGGTCAGTTCAGGCCCATGTCGGCAGCCAGCTGGCGCAGCAGCTCCTGCTCGTCCGGCACGAACTTGAGGAAGGCGACCTCTTCCTTGTTGATGGTGCGGCGGGCGGCCAGATCGTTCAGGCGCGCATCCAGCGTGGCCCAGTGCGTGGCGCGGTCGCCCAGGATATAGACCGGCACCTTCGTGATCTGGCGGCTCTTGAGGGTCTCGACGATCTGGAAGAGCTCCCACTCCGTGCCGGTGCCGCCCGGGGCGATCACCATGGCGGCCGAATGCTTGATCATCGCGGCTTCACGGATGGCCACGCTGGAGAAGATGAAACCGCTGGTCACGTGGGCGTTGAGTGCAACCTTCGGATCGCCGCCGTAGGGGCGCAGCGGGTCGGGCGTGGCGGCGCGGTCGTAGTAGGTGGTGTAGCCGACGCTCGGGCCGCCCGCTTCCCTGGCGCCCCGGTTGCCGGCGTCCATCAGGCCCGGGCCGGCCCCGGTCATGATCGGGTAGCGGCTGCCGTAGCGCGCGGTCCAGGCGTTGGCGAAGGCGCGCACCGACGCGTAGACCGGGTCGCCATCCCGGATGCGCGAGCTGCCGTAGATGGTGACGAAGCCATTCGGGAACAGCCTCGCCCGGGCCGTGTCGGCGCAGTACACGTCCTGGGCCATTTCCTTGGCCGGGATGATGTTCTCCACCCCCATGTAAGGCCCCACGTAGACGGCATTGGGCACGTCGGCGCGCGTCGGGCAATCCAGCGCCAGCGTGGCGGCCGGCGCCGCTGCGGCCGGTGGCGGTGCGCCGCCGGGTGCGGCGCAGGCGGTCACCAGGGCAAGCAGCGCTGCGCTGGTGAGGAGTCGGGCAAGGCGTGTTGTCGTTGTCATGGCGCTACCGTTCCTTTCGGGGTTGAGTCCGGACTGCTGCAAGAAGTCTGCCAGTGGGCGGGACGAAAAACCTAGAATTCAGGGCAATGACCTCCATCCTTGCAGGCGTCGTCATGGGTTCCAGCTCCGACTGGGACACCATGCAGCACGCCGTCCAGATTCTTCAGGAATTCGGCATCGCCCACGAAGCGAAAGTCGTCTCGGCCCACCGCATGCCTGACGACATGTTCGCCTACGCCGAAAGCGCTGCCGGGCGCGGCCTGCGCGTCATCATCGCGGGCGCTGGCGGCGCGGCCCACCTGCCCGGCATGCTGGCCGCCAAGACCCCCGTGCCGGTGCTCGGCGTGCCGGTCGCCAGCCGCCACCTGCAGGGCGTCGATTCGCTGCACAGCATCGTGCAGATGCCCAAGGGCGTGCCCGTGGCCACCTTCGCCATCGGCACGGCGGGTGCAGCCAACGCCGCGCTGTTCGCCGTGGCCATGCTGGCCACCACCGACGAGCGCCTGCGCACGCAGCTTGAAACGTTCCGCGCGCGCCAGACCGAGGCCGCACGCGCGATGACGCTGCCACCGGTGGCGACATGACCGTGCATCACGCACTGCTGCCCGGCGCTGCTGCCGAGCGGCCCTCGCGCGAGATCACGCTGGGCGTGATGGGCGGCGGCCAGCTCGGCCGCATGTTCGTGCACGCGGCCCAGCAGATGGGCTTCTTCACGGCCGTGCTCGATCCCGATGCCGACAGCCCGGCTGGCCGCGTGAGCCACCACCACGTGCGCGCCGCCTACCTCGACGAGGCGGGCCTGGCGCAACTGGCGCAGCTGGCCGACGCCATCACCACCGAGTTCGAGAACGTGCCCGCACCGGCGCTCGAACGGCTTGCCGCGCTGCGACCGGTCGCGCCCGGCGCGCAGGCCGTGGCCATCGCGCAGGACCGCGCGAAGGAAAAGGCCCACTTCGTCGCCTGCGGCGTGCCCTGCGCGCCGCACGCCGTCATCGAAACCGCGCAGCAACTGGCGGCCGTCGATGCCGCGCTGCTGCCCGGCATCCTCAAGACCGCACGCCTGGGTTACGACGGCAAGGGCCAGGTGCGCGTGACCACGCGCGAGGCGCTGGCCGAGGCCTGGCACGGCCTGGGCGGCGTGCCGTGCGTGCTCGAGCAGATGCTGCCGCTGGCGGCCGAATGCTCGGTGATCGTGGCGCGTGGACGCGACGGCGCCATGGTGCATTACGCGCCGCAGGTCAACGAACACCAGAACGGCATCCTCGCGGTCACGCAGGCCTTCCCGGTCGACGACGCCGGCGTGATCGACGCCGCCCTGGCCGACCAGGCCGTCGCCGCCACGCGCGCCATCGCCGAAGGCATCGGCTACGTCGGCGTGCTGTGCGTCGAGTTCTTCGTGCTTGAAGACGGCCGGCTGGTCGTCAACGAGATGGCGCCGCGCCCGCACAACAGTGGTCACTACACGATGGACGCGTGCGACCAGTCGCAGTTCGACCTGCAGGTGCGCGCCCTCGCCGGCCTGCCGCTGGCGCCGCCGCGCCAGCACAGCCCGGCCCTCATGCTCAATCTGCTCGGCGACCTGTGGTTCGCCGCCGGCAGCGACACTCAGCAATCGCCGCCGTGGGACGCCGTGCTGGCGCTGCCCGGCACGCACCTGCACCTCTACGGCAAGGTCGAGGCGCGGCGCGGCCGCAAGATGGGCCACCTGAACATCACGGGCGCCACGCCCGAGGCCGTGCGCGCCACCGCGCGCGAGGCTGCGCGGCTGCTGGGCCTGACGTCGGCCAGCCTCGGCTGACGCGCGGGCGCCACCCGGATATCGACATGCTGCTCGACGGCCGCCGCCCCGACGACGTTGCCCGTGCCGCCGACCTGCTGGTGCGCGGTGACCTGGTGGCTTTCCCCACGGAAACGGTCTACGGCCTGGGCGCCAACGCCGCCGACGATGTGGCCGTGGCGAAGATCTTCGCCGCCAAGGGCCGCCCAGCCGACCATCCGCTGATCGTGCACGTGGCGGCCGGCGCGGCAGCCGACGCGGCCGTGGCCGCATTCGCCGACCGCGTGCCCGACGCCGCGCGTCGCCTCATGCAGGCCTTCTGGCCCGGCCCGCTCACGCTGATCCTGCCGCGCCGCGCGGGTGTGGGCACGGCGTCGGCCGGCGGGCAGGATTCGATCGGGCTGCGCTGCCCCTCGCATCCGGTGGCCCAGGCCCTGCTGGGCGAATGCGCACGCCAGGGCGTGCACGGCGTCTCGGGCCCCAGTGCCAACCGCTTCGGCCGCGTGAGCCCGACGACGGCCGCGCACGTGCAGGCCGAGTTCGGCGACAGCGTGGCCGTGCTGGACGGCGGGCCGTGCGACGTCGGCATCGAATCGGCCATCGTCGACTGCACGCGCGCCGCGCCCGTGCTGCTGCGCCCCGGCGTGCTCACGCGCGCGCAGATCGAAGCCGCGCTGGGCCGGCCGCTGGTGGCCGACGAGGCCGCTGGCGGAGAGGCGCCGCGGGCCTCGGGCACGCTTGAATCGCATTACGCGCCCAGCGCACGCGTGCGCCTGATGGATGCCCGCTCGCTGCAGGCGGCGCTCGACGTGCTGGGCGAGGACGCTGCCCACATCGCCGTCTGGTCGCGTGCGCTGCTGCGCAGCCGCTCCGGAAAGATCATCCGCCGCCGCATGCCCGACGACGCGCAGGCGGTGGCGCAGCAGCTGTTCGCCGTGCTGCGCGAGTTCGACGAGCAGGGCGTCAAGCTGATCTGGATCGAAACCCTGCCCGGCACGCCCGAGTGGGAAGGCGTGGCCGATCGCCTGCGCCGCGCGGCCGCTTGAGTCAGCGCGCCTTCACTCCCTCGCCGTCCAGTCGACCAGCGCATCGATCGCCGGCCGCAGCGCCGAAGCGCTGGCGCTGGGGTGGTTGGCGATGATCACCAGTACATAGCGGCGCCCGCTGGCTGCGTGCACGTAGCCGGCCACGCCCGCCACGTCGCGCAGGCTGCCGGTCTTGAGGTGAGCCGCGCCCTGCGCACGGCTGCGGCGGGCCGTGCCGTCCACTCCAGCGATCGGCAGCGACGCGGCCAGATCCGGCATCACCGGCGACAGCCAGGCCGACTGCAGCATGCGGCCCATGGCCTGCGCGCTGATGCGGCTGTTGCGCGAGAGGCCCGAGCCGTTGTCGATGACCGGCGGCGGCTCGGCCGGGCCCATGCGGCTGGCCCACCACTGGCGTACCACGTCGCGTGAGGCGTCGGGCGTGCCGCGTCCGCGCTGGGCCAGGCTGAGCGTGAGGAACAGCTGCTGCGCCATCACGTTGTTGCTGAACTTGTTGACGTCGCGCACCACCTCGGCCAGCGCGGGCGAAGCCACTTCGAACGCCGGCTTGAGCCCGGCCGGCACCTGGCCCTGGCGCACGGTTCCGCGCAACTGGCCGCCGGCCTCGCGCCACAGGCCTTCGATGGCGCGGGCCGCGAAGCCGTCTGGATCCATCGGTGCCACGGGCCAGGCGCGCTCGCCGCAGGTGGCCGGGTAGACGCCGCCGAAACGGATGCGCGCCGGGTCGCTGAAATCGGCGCCCAGCGTGCCGCGCCAGTCGGCGCAGGGCTCCAGCCCCAGCGGGACGGTGGCGGGCAGCTGCACGCCGGCCAGCGGCGGCTCGTACTGGATGGTGGCCACGCCCGAGGTGCGGTCGGGCGTGAAGGTCATCACGATGGAGCGGTAGTTGACCAGCAGCGCATCGGCCGCCGCGTTGTAGGGCCGCGTGGGGTCGCCGTCGAACGCGGCCGCGTCGTGCGGCGGCAGCTCGAACGCCGTGCGGTCGAGCACGATGTCGCCCGTGATCGAGCGGATGCCGAGGCCCTGCACGCGGCGCAGCAGCAGCCACAGGCGCTCGCTCACCAGCTTCGGATCGCCCTGGCCGCGGATGTGCAGGTTGCCGTAGAGCGTGCCTTCGCGCACCGCACCTTCGACGAACACCTGCGTCGGCCAGCTGTAGGCGGGGCCCAGCAGGTCGAGCGCGGCGTACGTGGTCACCAGCTTCATCACCGAGGCCGGATTCACCTGCACCTGCGCGCGCCAGGCCACGCGCGGCGGCTGGCGGCCCTCGGCGTCGGCCACCCAGGCCACCACGCTGTCGGCCGGCAGGCGCGCGCGGGCCAGCGCGGCCGAGACTTCGGGCGGCAGGGCGGCCTGCGCATGGGCCGAGGCCCAGGCGGCGGTGGTCAGGGCCAGCGCGGTGATGGCGGCGCGCAGTCTGCGCGGCAGGGGGCGGTGCGACGGGATCGGGGGCATGCGCCGGATTATCCCGGCCCACCCGGTGCGGTCCGCCTCCGGCGCCGGCGTGGGCCGCCGGGGCGCGGGATAATCCCGCGATGCGTCTTTCTCCCCGCGCCGCCGGCCTGCTGGCGGCGGTCGTCACCGTGGCCGTCTGGACGGGTTTCGTCATCTCGGCCCGGGCCTCGGCCCGCTACACACTGACCCCGTTCGACATCGCCTTCCTGCGCTTCGTGGGCGCGGGACTGGTGCTGCTGCCCTGGGGCTTTTGGCTGCTGCGCCGCCACGGCTTGCGCGGCAGCCTGGGCGTCTCGCCGCTGCCTCTGGGCCTGACGGCCGGCGTCGGGCTGACGGCGGGCCTGCTGTATTCGCTGGGGGCCTACTCGGCGTTCTTCCTGGCACCTGCCGCCCACGGCGCGGTGTTGATGCCCGGCAGCCTGCCGCTGTGGACCACGCTGCTGGCGGCGTTCTTCCTGGGTGACCGCATCACGCCACTGCGCGCCGCGGGCCTGGCGCTGATCGTGGCGGGCGACCTGATGGTGGGCGGCCCCAGCCTGCTGCAGGCGTTCTCGGGCGACGGCGGGCGCGTGTGGATCGGCGACCTGCTGTTCATGGGGGCGGCCTTCAGCTGGGGCTGCTACACGATGCTGGTGCGGCGCCATCGCCTCGACGCGGTGCACGCCACCATCGCGGTCGTGGCCTTCATGGCCGTGACCTATGTGCCGGCCTACGCCCTGCTGGCGCTCACGGGCACCGTGGCCAGCGGCCTGGCGGCCGCGCCGTGGCTGGAGATCGTCACGCAGATGGTGCTGCAGGGCCTGCTGTCGGTGGTGGTGTCGGGCATCAGCTTCACACTGATGGTGCAGTACTGGGGGCCGGTGCGCTCCACGATGGTGACGGCCTCGGTGCCCGTGCTGTCGGCGCTGGGCGCGGTGGCACTGCTGGGCGAGCCGCTGTACTGGAACCTGCTGGCCGGCCTCGCGCTGGCCACCACCGGCATCGTTCTGGGCGTGCTGTCGTCCCGCGCGTCGCCCGCGCCCGTCGCGGCGGCGCCGCAGGAGGCCCTCCGATGAATGCCACCGCACCGGGACGACCGCTGCGCCTGCTGGCCATCGACACCAGCACCTCGCAGATGTCGGTGGCCGTGGGCGACGGCACGCGCGTGTGGGAGCACAGCGGCGAGGGCGGCGCGCAGGCGTCGTCCGCGCTCATCCCCACGGTGCAATCGTTGCTGCGCGAAGCGGGGCTCGCGCTGGCCGACCTCGACGCCATTGCCTTCGGGCGCGGGCCGGGTTCGTTCACGGGACTGCGCACCGCATGCGCCGTCGCGCAGGGGCTGGGCTTCGGCGCGGGCGTGAAGCTGCTGCCCGTCGACACCCTGCTGGCCGTGGCCGAGGACGCCCGAGCGCGCCACGGCGTGCAGCGCGTGGTGGCCGTGATCGACGCGCGCATGGACGAGGTCTATGCCGCCGCACACGACCTTGCCGCCTTCGAGGCCGGCGGTGCCGTCGCATCGCCGCTGCTGCACGCGCCCGAAGCCGTGCAGGTGCCCGAGGGCTGGGTCATCGCCGGCAACGCCGAGGCCCCCTACGGAGCGCGGCTGGCGCCCGCGCACGCCAGCGCGGCGCGGCTGCCGGCCTTGCCCACGGCCGCCGCCATGCTGCGGCTGGCGCCCGCGCTGCTGGCGCGCGGCGAAGCGGTGCCGGCCGAGCAGGCCATGCCTGCCTACATCCGCGATAAAGTGGCGCAGACCACGGCGGAGCGCGAAGCCGCGCGCGCCGCCGCCCCGGCACCGCGCTGACGGCGCGCCGAGCCCGCGTGCCACCGCCCACGATGAACGCCATCCTGCAACCCCTGGAAGCCCGCTTCGAGCCGCTCACGCCCGCGCGGCTGGACGCGTTGCTGGCCGTCGAACAGCAGGCCTATCCGTTCCCGTGGTCGCGCGGCAACTTCACCGACTCCATCGAAGCCGGCTATGAGGCGCAACTGCTCATGGCCGGCGACACGCTGCTGGGCTACTTCGTGGCCATGAAGGGCGTGGACGAAGTCCACCTGCTCAACATCACCGTCGCCCCCGCCCACCAGCGCCAGGGCTGGGCCCAGCTCATGCTGGACGCGCTGGCCACCTGGTCGCGCGGCCAGGGCGCGCAGTGGCTGTGGCTCGAAGTGCGCGTGAGCAACACGCGCGCGCTGTCGGTCTACGAGGCCAATGGCTTCCGGCGCGTTGGCGAGCGGCGCAACTACTATCCGGCCGGCGAGGGCCAGCGCGAGCACGCGGTGGTCATGAGCCTGCGCCTGTGAGCGGCCGGCGCTCGCACGGCGACTCCACGACAGGAACCCACGATCCCATGAGCCTCGAACTCGACGACCGCCAGCGCGCCATGCTCGCCGAGATGGGCGTGCGCGTGTGGCAGCCGCGCGTGGCGCGGCCGGTGCCCGATGACGCAGCGCCACCCGAACCCGTGACGGCCCAGGCCGTGGCCGAGCCCCCCGTGGCACGCCCGCAGGCCGCGCCGGCCCCGGCAATGCGCACGCCGGTGCCTGCGCCCGCACCCGCCGCGCCGGTGCCCGTGCGCGCGGCCACCGAGGCCAGGCGCCCCATGGGCATCGAGAACATGAGCTGGCCCGCGCTCGAAGCCGCCGTGGCCGGCTGCACCGCCTGCAAGCTGTGCGAGCGCCGCCGCAACACCGTGTTCGGTGTCGGCCAGCCGCCCGCCCTGCCGGGCGCCGCGCCGCGCGCCGACTGGATGATCATCGGCGAGGCGCCGGGCGAGAACGAAGACCTGCAGGGCGAGCCCTTCGTCGGCCAGGCCGGCCGGCTGCTCGACAACATGCTGCGCGCCATGGGCCTGGCGCGCGACCGCAACGTCTTCATCGCCAACGTGCTCAAGTGCCGCCCGCCCGGCAACCGCAATCCCGAGCCGGAGGAAGTGGCGCAGTGCGAGCCCTACCTGATGCGCCAGGTCGAGCTGGTACAGCCGCGCGTGATCCTGGCCATGGGCCGCTTCGCCGTGCAGTCGCTGCTGCGCACGCAGGAGCCGATCGGGCGCCTGCGCGGCCGCCCGCACCAGTACCAGGGCGTGCCGGTGATCGTCACCTACCACCCGGCCTACCTGCTGCGCAACCTGCCCGACAAGGCCAAGGCCTGGGCCGACCTGTGCCTGGCGATGTCGCTGATGGATGCGGCGGGCGCCGAGGGCGGCGGCGCGGCGCGCTGAGCCGCGCGCATTCGTTCATCGACATACCGCATATTGGGCCGACCGAATTGCCGGTCCCGGGGGCCGAACCTAGAGTGGGTGCTCGTCCAACATTGCCCCACCGAGACAGCCCATGCGCGTTTGCAGCACCCCGTTGCTCAGGAAATTCTGGTACTGCGTCGCCCCCAGTGCCGACCTCACCGACCGCCCGCTGGGCACTCGCGTGCTCGACCAGCCCGTGGCCCTGTGGCGCGACACCGATGGCACGGCGCGTGCCGTGATCGACCGCTGCCTGCACCGCACGGCCCGCCTGTCGCTGGGCACGGTGCACGGCGGCAACATCGTCTGCCCCTATCACGGCTGGACATTCAACGGCCATGGCCAGTGCGTGAAGGTGCCACAGCTCGTCGAGCACCGTCCCAACCCTTTCGGCGTTGAGGCCTACCACTGCGCCGAGCGCTACGGCTACGTGTGGGTGGCGCTGGAAGAGCCGCTGTTCGACATTCCCGCGATTGCCGAGTTCGGCCAGCCGGGCTGGCGGCAGGTGCACGAGTTCCACGAGGTGTGGAATGCCAGTCCGCAGCGCATCATCGAGAACGCGTTCGATCCGGCGCACATCAGCTTCGTGCACAAGGACAGTTTCGGCCGGGACGATCCGTCGATCGATCCGTTCCGCATCGACGACACACCCGACGGCTTCGTTTTCACCAACGTGGTCAAGGTGGTCAACGCCGAGCACATGAAGGCCGCGCTCGCCATGAACGACGACGAGACCACGCGCGACTCGAGCAACCGTTTCCACCTGCCCTTCTCGCGCGTGGGCCGCATCGTCTATCCCAACGGGCTGGTGCATATCCTGTGCACCTTCCTCACCCCCATCGACGACACGCGCACGCGCTTCACCCAGTTCGTGGTGCGCAACGACACCGAGGCCGACGTGCCGGCCGACACCGTGGTGGCGTTCGACCGGCAGGTGACGCGGGAGGACCTGGGCATTCTGGAGAGCACCGATCCCGATGTGCCGCTCGATCGCAGCGAAGGCACGGAAGTCCACATGATGTCGGACCGCCCCGGCGTGGCCATGCGCCGCCAGCTGCGCGCCCTGATGCAGCAGCACACGCCGCCGGAGTCGGCCGCGGCCACCTGAAGGCCGGCCGGGCGGCCCGACTCAGGCCGCCAGCGCCAGCGGGGCGCGCGCGCTGTCGCCGATCTCGGCGCGCGCCACGTCGCGGATCAGGTTGCGCAGCCACAGGTGCGCTTCCGATCGGTGGTTGCGCTCCTGCCAGAGCATGTAGAACTCCATCGTGCCGAAGCTGGCTGGCGCCTCCAGCATGCGCAGTGGCATGTGCTCGGTCAGGCGCTGGCCGAAATGCCGGCTGGTGGTGAAGCACAGGTCGGTCTGCGCCAGCACGTGGGGAATGCTGCCGTACTCGGCCACCGAGGCCGTCACGCGGCGCTCCAGCCCCAGCTGGGCCAGCCGCGCATCCACGGGGTTCACGGCCGGATCGGCCGTGGACGACAGCGAGATGTGGCGCACCGCGATGAACTCCTCCAGCGTGAGCCGGCCCTGCCCGGCCAGCGGATGCTGTTCATGCACCAGGCATACGAATTCCGACGAGAACAGAGGTGCGCGCCGCAGGCTGGGCGGCGGCGTGGGCCAGTTGCCCAGCGCGATGTCGAGCAGGCCCGCGGTCATGAAGTTGGAGATCTGCTCCAGCGACGGGTGTGCGCCCACGTCCACCACCGAATCGGGCGCTTCGGTGCGCAGCCGCCCCAGGATGGCCGGCAGGAAGCTCACGCCGAAGCAGTTGCCCAGCACCAGCCGGAAATGGTGCCGGCCCTGGCGCGGGTCGAACCCGGTGCCGGGGTTGACGGCCAGCTCCAGTTCTCCCAGCAGGCGGGCCAGCACCACCTGCAGCTCGGCGCCGCGCCGTGTGACGGTGAGGCGGTTGCCCTCGCGCACCAGCAGCGGGTCCCGGAAGATGTCGCGCAGCCGGCGCAGGGTGAGGCTGATGCTGGGCTGCGGCTGGTGCAGCCGCTCGGCCGTGCGCGTCACGCTGCACTCCGTCAGCAGGATGGACAGGGTGCGCAGCGACTTGATGTCGAGCGAGGCGGTAGCGGCGCTGATGTCCATGGCGGGCGGGTCGGCTGGCGGAATGGGGGAAGGAACGGCTTCCATCGTGCAAATTCCGTTCCAGCCGGTGCCCGGCCTCGTTCAGGGCTTGGGGACCGCGAGGTCGGCGCGCACCATCTTCACCGGGTCCATGCCGGTCCTGAGGCCGCCGTAGGTGGTGAGCACCTGGTACGAATCGGCGACCTTGGCGGGCTCCAGCGCGCACAACGCGGTCTTCGCGGTGTAGTCCGAGCGCACGAAGCCTTCCTGCAGCGCCAGCTGGCGCTTCTGGTGCTCGGGATTGAGCGTGGGATTGACCTTGAGCACGGCGGCGACGGCCTCGGGCTGGTTCTTCAGCGCGTAATCCCAGCCCTTCGCCGTGGCGCGCAGGAAGGCGCGCACCACCTCGGGCTTCTCGGCCACGTACTTGGCCGTGGTGAAGATCACCTCGGCATAGGCGTTGACGCCGTAGTCGGCTGCGGCCAGCGTGGCCGTCTTGTGGCCTTGCAGTTCGACGGCGATCGGCTCGTTGACGATGAAGGCCGTCTTGGCCTGCACGTTGCCGTTCATCAGCACCTCGTTGCCCACGGCGACCACGGTGCGAACCCGGCTCATGTCGACACCGGCCTTGTTGAGCATCGCCTTCGTGTAGTGCCAGGGGCCGCCCTCGTTGTAGGCGATGGTCTTGCCTTCGAGGTCCTTGGGTGTCTTGATGCCGCTGGACGCCAGCGACAGCAGGCCGGCGGGCGACTTCTGGAAGCAGGCGCCCACCATGACCAGGTTCATGTCCTGCGCGTTGCCGTAGAGCACCGCACTCACGTCATTGGTGCCGAAGGTGTTCTGGCCCGAGGCCACCAGCGTGGTCGAGTTGATGTTGGGGCCGCCGGGCATGAGCGTGACGTCCAGCCCCTCGGCGCCGTAGAAGCCTTTCTCCCTGGCCATGATGTAGCCGGCGTTCTGCACATTCATGGTCCAGGACACGCGCAGGCTGATGTTCTCGGCGGCCTGGGCGGGCATGGCGCAGGCGATGGCCGTGCAGGCCGAGGCGATGGAAACGAGGGACAGACGGGGCATGGTGATCTCCGGCAGCGGATGCGTTGAGGGAAGGGTGGAAGGTGGGGAAGGAAAAGCGGAAAGGGGGCGCGGGCGTGTCAGCGGTCCAGCCGCGCGCCGGGCCAGAACAGCATCAGCTTCTCCAGCGCGGTGACGAGGTAGAACAGCACGATGGTCGCCAGCGAAGTGACCGTGATGGCCGAGAACAGCATGGCCGTGTCCTGCTGGTAGCCGGCGTTCACGATCAGCGTGCCGATGCCCACGTTGGCGCCGGTGAACTCGGCCACGATGGCGCCGATCACGGCCATGCCCACGGTGATCTTCATGGCCGAGAACAGGTAGGGCGCCGCCGCATAGAGGCGTGCGTGCCAGAACACCTGCAGCGGCGGCGCCTGGATCACCTGCATGAAATCCAGCAGGCTGGCGTCGAGGCTGCGCAGGCCGCGCGTCACGTTGACCAGGGTGGGGAAGAAGCAGGCGATGGCCGCGATCGCCACCTTGGGCGCGATGCCGAAGCCCAGCCAGATGGTGAGCAGCGGCGCGATGGCAAGCACCGGGATGGTCTTGAGGATGATGGCCCAGGGAAAGAACGCGCGCTCCAGCGAGCGCGAATAAAGGAACAGCACGGCCGCTACGCAGGCCGCCACCGTGCCGGTCACGAAGCCCAGCGAGGCGGCCAGCATCGTCATGCCCACGTTGTCTGCCATGTGCCGCCAGTCGGCGGCGATGCGCGCCGCCACCACCGAGGGCGCGGGCAGCAGGAAGCGCGGCACCTCGAACACGCGCACCACCGCTTCCCACAGCAGCACGCCGGCCACGAACAGCGACAGGGGTGGCAGCGCGGCGCGGGCGAAGGCGGCCAGCCGGGGCGTGCGCACGGTCATGCCGGCACCCCCGAGGCCGCGACGGGCGCGGGCGCGGGTGCCCCGTCATCGCCACCGAAGATCAACGATTCGAGCTGCTCCACGTAGCGCGCGAACTGCGGACTGCGCCGCACGGCCGCATCGCGCGGGCGCGCCAGGTCGATGTCCACCACCTGACGCACGCGGCCCGGTCGCGGGTCGAGCACCACCACGCGGTCGGACAGCAGCACCGCCTCGGGCAACGAGTGCGTG
Source organism: Burkholderiales bacterium (assembly GCA_017307855.1). Classification (GTDB taxonomy): domain Bacteria; phylum Pseudomonadota; class Gammaproteobacteria; order Burkholderiales; family Burkholderiaceae_C; genus JAGOCV01. The sequence goes on from JAFKGD010000013.1 coordinate 225,052, forward strand.
ACGAACAGCACCGTGCTCTGGCGTTCGGCCCAGATGCGCAGCAGCTCGTCGCCCATCTCGCGGCGCGTGAAGTCGTCGAGCGCGCCGAAAGGTTCGTCCATCAACAGCACCTCGGGGCCGTAGGCCAGGGCGCGCGCGATGGAGGCGCGCTGGCGCATGCCGCCCGAGAGATGGGCCGGAAACCGGTTTTCGAAGCCTGACAGCCTGACCAGCTCGATGAAGGCGCGTGCCTGCGCGTCGCGGGCGGCGGCGTTGCCGATGCCCAGGATGTCCAGCGGCAGCCGCACGTTCTCCAGCACCGTCTTCCAGGGCATCAGCGCGGCGTCCTGGAACACGAAACCGAACGGCCGGTCGCGCCCGTACTCGGCGGGCGACAGCCCGTCGATGCGCACCTCGCCCTCGGTGCAGCCTTCCAGGCCGCTCACGAGGCGCAGCAGCGTCGACTTGCCGCAGCCGCTGTGACCCACCAGCGAGACGAAGCTGTTGCGCGCCAGCCCGAGCGTGATGCCCTGCAGCGCACGCACGGCAGCAGCGCCCGTGCCGAAGCACTTGCCCACCTGTGCCATGTGGATGAAATCGTCGCCGGATCGATGAGCGCGCGGGGTGGTCATGCGTCGTGGGGAAGCTCGAGCGGCCGCTGCGCGCGATGACACCGTGTCACGACAGCGCAATGACCTCGGTCAATTCTTCAAGTCTTGCCCGCGCGGGGCAATTTGCACGCGCGCCATACGGGGTATGGTGTTTTCCGTATGCGCTGCCCATCCCGGGCCGCCACACCGCAAGGAGAGAACCATGGAAACCGCGCAACTGCACCGCGGCCGCCTGATCGACCACCTGCAACTCGTCGTGCGCGACCTGCCCGCCAGCCGCCGTTTCTACGAGGCGGTGTTCGAGGTGCTGGGCATTCCGCTCGGCGGCTCGGGCGAGGACTACTTCTGGGCCGACGAGCTGTTCATCTCAACTGCCAGCAGCGAGGCCGCGGCCGGCCAGTTCACGGGCCGTCACCATCTGGCCTTCCAGGCGAAGGACCGCGCGATGGTCGATGCCTTCCACCGCGAGGCGCTGGCCGCCGGCGGCAAGGACAACGGCGCACCTGGCGAGCGCAGATACCACCCGGGCTACTACGGCGCCTTCGTGATCGATCCCGACGGCAACAACATCGAGGCCGTCTACCACGGTGAGGCGAAGCAGAACGTCGAATCGGTGGTGGTCACGTTCTGAACGGGCGTGGCGCCGGCGTCAGCCCAGCGTCACGATCTCCTGCTTCTTGCGCCCGGGCGGCCACCTCACCTGTGCAACCTCGCGCAGCGCGAAGGTGAACTCGGGGCCGATGCGGCTGGCCAGCATGGCCTGCACCGCGGCCTGCTCATCGCCGGTCAGGGGCTGTGCAGCGGCCACTTCCACGTCGAACGCCCGGGGCGCCGTCTGCACCATGCGCCACTCGTGCACACCGGGCGCGGCGTCCAGCCAGTGGGCAGCCTGCACGCGGACGTAAACCAGTTCGCCGCTGGCGCGCTCCACCAGCACGCGGCGCCGGCCCAGCAGCCGCGTGAGCGTGGGCACCTGCACGCCGCACACCGGACAGTGCGGCAGCAGCGTGGCAATGTCGCCCAGCTCGTAGCGGATCGCCGGGCTGGCCCACTGGTGCAGGCCGGTAACCAGCACGCTGCCCTGCCGGCCATGGGGCAGCGGATGGCCGCTCTCGTCCACCACTTCGACGATGGCGTTGGACACGGCGACGTGATGATGATGGTCGCTGGCCGGGCACTGGAACGCGATGGGGCCGATCTCCTCGCAGGAGTACCGGTCAGTGATGCGGGCCCCGAGGATGCGCTGCGTCTGCTCGCGCAGGGAAGGGTCCACCGTTTCGGCGAAAGTGATGACCTGCCGCAGGCGCGGCGGCCGCAGCCCATGGCGCTGGATCGCACCCAGCATGCCCGACAGCAGCGCCGGATAGGTGGCCAGGTGGGCCGCCTGCTGGCGGCACAGCCAGCGGGCGTTGTCTTCCACGCTGTAGCCGCCCGAATGGCGGATCAGCCGCCGGCCGGGGTGCAGCCACGGATCGCCTTCGGCCACGCCATGCTCGCCCGCGGGCGGGTGGGCCTGCACCGTGACCACCAAGGTGTCGGCGCGCGTGTCGCGTCCCTGGCGCTGGTCGTCTGCGGCGAAGGTATTGACGTTCAGGCGCCGCGCCAGCGCCGAGTAGGCGAAGCGCACCGGCTGGCCGCTGGAGCCCGAAGTTTCGGTATGTCCGATGCCGCCGAACCCCGCCGGCACGCGCACGGGTTCCCGTTCGATGAAGCTGCGGTAGTCGGCGCGGCGCATCACGGGCAGCGCATGCAGGCGGCCGAGGCCGCCCTCGCCAGGCCATGGCGCCAGCCAGTCGCGCCAGCGGGCCGACTGGCGCAGCCACTGCAGCAGGGCGGCCAGCCGCTGTTCCTGCCAGGCTTGCCACTGCACCGCCGGGCCGTGCTCCAGCACATGGACGAACCGCATGTCCACCAGGGCCTGCGCCACGTCGGAGGGCGCCTCGTGAGGCCAGCCCGGGGTGCCACCGGTCGCCGTCATGCCTTCGGCCGCGCCGGCAGCAGCACCGACGCGATGGCCACCACGATCAGCACCACCGCGGCCCAGTCCTGCCAGTGCAGCACCTCGCCCAGCATGAGGGCGCCGGTGAACACGCCCAGCACCGGAATGAACATGACCGACAGCGACGAGGCCAGCGGCGGCAGGCCGCGAGCCAGGAAGAACCACGCCGGTTGGGCCAGGCCGAAGATCATCACGCCGTTGTAGGCGATGGACGCCCAGGCGATGGTGCCCGGCATCCGCCACTGGTCATGCTCGAACACCACCGACAGGACGCTCATCGACAGCGTGGTGACCGCCGTCATCCAGAACGTGATGGTCAGCGTGGACACGGGCAGCGTGGTGCGCCGCAGCTGGTGCGTTCCGAGCGCCCAGAAGGCCGCGGCCGTGACCATCATGAACACGCCGGTCGGCCGGCCGCTGAAGTGCGTGACCTCGTGCCACAGCAGCAGCCCCACGCCCAGGCCGGCGGCACCGATGCCCAGCCAGCCACGGGGCAGCAGCTTCTGGCCGAACCACAGCGCGCCGAAGAGGGCCGCGAAAATCGGCATGGTGTAGCCGAGGATGGCGGCCCGGCCGCTGGAGAGCATGGGAATGGCCATGATGATGAGCACGTGCCACACCACCATGTTGGTCACTGCCAGGCGCAGCACTTCGCCGCGCCGCCCGCGCGGCACCGTGAACGACGTGCGCGTGGCCAGCATCGCCAGCGCCAGCACCGGCAGCCCGATCCACATGGAGAGGGTCCGGAACATCAGCGGCGGCAGGCCAGTGACCCCCGCCTTCATGATCGGCCAGTTGACACCCCAGATCAGGGTGACGAGCACGAGAAGGGCCAGCTGACGGGGCGCGAGGACATGCATGGCCGGCGATTGTCGGCCATGCCCGGCGAACCCGCCCGGGCCGCCACCTAGAATTGGCCCATGACCTTCCTCGACATGCTGCGCACGGCCGGCGAGCGCAACGCCTCCATGCTGTGCGTGGGCCTCGACCCCGAACCGTCGCGCTTTCCCGGCCGGCTGAAGGACGACGCCAGCCGCATCTACGACTTCTGCGCCGCCATCGTCGATGCCACGGCCGACCGCGTGAACTCGTTCAAGCCGCAGATCGCCTACTTCGCCGCGCACCGCGCCGAAGACCAGCTCGAACGCCTGGTGGCCCACATCCGCAAGGCTGCGCCGGGCGTGCCCGTCATCCTCGATGCCAAGCGCGGCGACATCGGCAGCACGGCCGAGCAGTACGCGCGCGAGGCCTTCGAGCGCTATGACGCCGATGCCGTCACGCTCTCGCCGTTCATGGGGTTCGACTCGGTCGAGCCTTACCTGCGCCGCGAGGGCAAGGGCGCCTTCCTGCTGTGCCGCACCTCCAACCCCGGCGGAGACGACCTGCAGGCCCAGCGACTGGCGGACATCGACGGACAGCCCCTGCTCTACGAGCACGTGGCGCGACTGGCTCAGGGACCGTGGAACCTCAACGGCCAGCTCGGCCTGGTGGTGGGCGCCACCTATCCCAACGAGATCGAACGCGTGCGCGCGCTCGCGCCCACGCTGCCGCTGCTGATCCCCGGTGTGGGCGCGCAGGGCGGGGACGCCACGGCCACCGTGCGCGCGGGCTGGCGCGCGGGTGGTCCGATCATCGTGAATTCGTCGCGGGCCGTTCTCTACGCCTCGTCGGGCGACGATTTCGCCGCGCGTGCGCGCGAGGTGGCCGGGCAGACCCGCCAGACGTTGCAGGCCGCGCTACCGGCGGCCTGAGCCGGCGCCAGGTCAGGCGGCGCGCGAAGTGATGCGCCGCGCGGCCTCGAGGTACTCGCGCGCGTGGCCGGCCAGCGCGATCTCGCCCGGCGTCTCGGGCGAAAAGTTGTCTACCGGCATCGGTCGGCCCTCGTCATCCACCGCAACGAACACGATCAGGCATTCGGTGGTCTTGCGCAGGCCACCGCCCTTGATGTCGCCCGAACGCACTTCCACCGCGATGTTCATGCTGGTGTTGCCGGTGTAGGCCAGGTGCGCCTCCACCTCCACCAGCTCGCCGATGCGCACCGGATGGTGGAAGCGGATGCTGCCCACGAACACCGTCACGCAGTAGCGCTTGGCCCAGGCTGTGGCGCAAGCGTAGCCGGCTTCGTCGATCCACTTCATGACGGTGCCGCCATGCACCTTGCCGCCGAAATTGACGGTGCTGGGTTCGGCCAGGAAGCGCAAGGTGATGGAGGGCATGGTGCCGGTCCGCGAAGTGGAGGTGGCGGGATTATTCGCCAAGCCGCCTGCGGCTGCGTAACCGGCCGCCGGTGCCCCTGGCGGCAGCCCGTAGCCCACGCTCACCAGCCCCAGAGCAGCGGGCGCGAGACCCAGCCCGACACGCCGCCGTCCTGCTGCACCTTGACCCATTGCGGGCGCTTCTCGAGCGTGCGCAGCACCTCGCCGCGCTCGGCGCGGCCGAGCACGCGGGTGTTGGTGGACGGGCCGCTGCGGATGTTGGCCACGTTGGACTTGACGATGTGGTGCGCCTGCTTGTTGGTCAGCGGGCGATGCACCCAGCCGGTGTCGTTCTCGAAATCCTTCACGCGCAGCCAGTCGCCGCGCCGGCCGGTGACTTGCAGCGGATAGCCCTTGGACAGCTCCCACGAGACCGCGTGCTGCGTGCCGGCGCCGGTGCGCATGTTCACGCCGTCCTTGGAGATGGCCACCATGTCACGGGCCTGCGCGCCAGTGGCGGCAAGGGCGAGGAGGGTGGAGGCGGCGAGGGCGGTCAGCAGGCGCGGGGCACGCACATTCATCGGTCGGAATCCTTTCGTAGAAGGGGGTTTCGGGAGGGTGCAGCACGGGTGGTTCGCATCCGTGCGCAGAAGTTCCATCTAGTTTCGTCGCTGGCGTGCGGGTTGTCCCCACGTGCCGGCCGCGATGGCCGGGCGTCAGGCCTTGGGCGCCGCCGGAATGTTCAGTCCGCGCTGCACGGCCGGACGCGCCACAAATGCCTCGAGCACGCGGTTGACGTTCCTGAAGCTGGCGAAGTCCACCAGTTCGCCCGCGCCGTAGAAGCCGTTGAGGTTGCGCACCCAGCCCCAGGTGGCTATGTCGGCGATGGTGTAGTCGCGCCCCATGATCCAAGCGCGGCCTTCGAGGTGCCGGTCGAGCACGCCCAGCAGGCGCTTCGATTCGGCCACGTAGCGGTCGCGCGGGCGCTTGTCCTCGTAGTCCTTGCCGGCGAACTTGTGGAAGAAGCCCAGCTGGCCGAACATCGGGCCCACGCCGCCCATCTGGAACATCAGCCACTGCAGCGTTTCCCAGCGGCGCGCCTCGTCCTTCGGAAGGAACTTGCCGGTCTTGTTGGCAAGGTACACCAGGATGGCGCCTGATTCGAACAGACCCATCGGCTTGCCGCCCGGGCCGTGGGGGTCGAGGATGGCCGGGATCTTGTTGTTGGGCGAGAGCGACAGGAACTCCGGCGTCATCTGGTCGTTCTGGCCGAAATCGACGCGGTGCACCTCGTAGGGCAGCTTGCACTCCTCCAGCATGATCGACACCTTCACGCCGTTGGGCGTGGGCAGCGAATACAGCTGCAGGCGGTCCGGATGCTGCGCGGGCCACTTCTTCGTGATGGGAAACTTCGAGAGTGCGTTCATGGTGTCTTCCTTTGCAGTGAATCGGATTCAGCGCGCCAGCAGCGGCTTGAGATAACGCCCCGTGTGGCTGGCCGGGTTGTCGGCCAGTTGCTCCGGCGTGCCCTGGCCCACCACGGTGCCGCCGCCGGCGCCGCCCTCGGGGCCCATGTCGATGAGCCAGTCGGCGGTTTTGATCACGTCGAGGTTGTGTTCGATGATGACGATGGTGTTGCCGGCGTCGCGCAGCTGGTGCAGCACCTTGAGCAGCAGTTCGATGTCGGCGAAGTGCAGGCCCGTGGTGGGCTCGTCCAGGATGTAGAGCGTGCGGCCGGTGTCGCGCTTGGAGAGTTCCAGCGCCAGCTTCACGCGCTGGGCCTCGCCGCCCGACAGCGTGGTGGCGGCCTGCCCGAGCTTGATGTAGCCCAGGCCCACGTCCAGCAGCGTCTGCAGCTTGCGCGCGATGGTGGGCACGGGCTTGAGGAATTCGTGCGCGGCCTCCACCGTCATGTCGAGGATCTGGGCGATGTTGCGGCCCTTCCACTGCACTTCGAGCGTCTCGCGGTTGTAGCGCTGGCCGTGGCACACGTCGCAGGGCACGTACACGTCGGGCAGGAAGTGCATCTCCACCTTCACCACGCCGTCGCCCTGGCAAGCCTCGCAGCGGCCGCCCGCCACGTTGAAGCTGAAACGGCCGGGGCCGTAGCCGCGCTCCTTCGCCACGTTGGTCTCGGCCATCAGCTCGCGGATGGGCGTGAACAGGCCGGTGTAGGTGGCCGGGTTGCTGCGTGGCGTGCGGCCGATGGGCGACTGGTCGACGTTGATGACCTTGTCGAACTGGTCCAGCCCCTCGATGGCCTCGTGAGCGGCGGGCTCTTCGTGTGCGCGATAGATGGTGCGCGCGGCGGCGGCGTAGAGCGTGTCGTTGACCAGCGTGCTCTTGCCCGAGCCCGACACGCCCGTCACGCAGGTGAGCAGGCCCACGGGGATGTCCACGCTCACGTTCTTGAGGTTGTTGCCGGTGGCGCCCACGATGGAGAGCGCCTGCAGCTTCGGCGCCGTCGTTGGCGACGGCGTTCCCCGCGCGCCCTTTCGCGCCGGTGCCGGTTCTTCTTCAAGCTCGGCCTGCAACGGCAGCCAGGCGTTGCGGCGCGCGGGCACCGCGATCTTCTTCGTGCCCGACATGTACTGGCCGGTGAGCGATTCGGCGCTGGCCTGCACCTCGGCCGGCGTGCCCTGCGCGATCACCCGGCCGCCGTGCACGCCCGCGCCCGGACCCATGTCGATCACGTGGTCGGCGGCGCGGATCATGTCCTCGTCGTGCTCGACCACCAGCACGCTGTTGCCGATGTCGCGCAGATGGAAGAGCGTGGCGATCAGCCGGTCGTTGTCGCGCTGGTGCAGGCCGATGCTGGGCTCGTCGAGCACGTACATCACGCCGGTCAGGCCGCTGCCGATCTGCGATGCCAGGCGGATGCGTTGCGCCTCGCCGCCCGAAAGCGTCTCGGCGCTGCGGTCCAGGCTCAGGTAGTTGAGGCCCACGTCGTTGAGGAAGCGCAGGCGCGAGCCGATCTCGCGCACCACCTTGTCGGCAATCTCAGCCTTGGCCCCGTGCATCGACAGCTGCTCGAAGTAGCCCTGCGCGTCGCGCAAGGTGGCGTGGCTGATCTCGTAGATGGCGCGGGCCTGCGCGCCTTCGCCGATGCGCACGAACCGCGCCTCGCGCCTCAGGCGCGTGCCGCCGCAGTCGCGGCAGGGCTGCAGGCTGCGGTAGCGCGCGAGGTCGTCGCGCACCATGGCCGAATCGGTTTCGCGGTAGCGACGTTCCATGTTGGGGATGATCCCCTCGAACGGATGGCGCTTGACCAGCTTGCGGCCGGCCGAGGCGCCCGATTCCATTACGTAGCTGAACTTGATCTCTTCGTCGCCGCTGCCGTGCAACAGCACGGCGCGCACGGGCTCGGCCAGTTCCTCGAACGGCACGTCGAGGCTGAACTTGTAGTGGCGCGCCACGCTCTCGAGCAGGCTGAAGTAGTAGTTGTTGCGCCGGTCCCAACCCTTGATCGCACCGCTGGCGAGCGACAGCTCGGGGAAGGCCACCACGCGCTCCGGATCGAAGAACTCCTGCGAGCCGATGCCGTCGCAGGTGGGGCAGGCGCCCACGGGCGAGTTGAACGAGAACAGGCGCGGTTCCAGCTCGGCCAGCGAGTAGCCGCATACCGGGCAGGCGTACTTGGAGTTGAACAGGTGCTCGGCGCCTGAATCCATCTCCAGCGCGATGGCGCGGCCATTGGCCAGGCGCAGCGCGGCTTCGAAGCTTTCGGCCAGGCGCTGCTTGGCGTCCTCGCGCACTTTGAGGCGGTCGATCACGACGTCGATGTCGTGCTTCTCGGTTTTCTTGAGTTTGGGCAGCTCATCGAACTCGACGATCTGGCCCGCCACGCGGAAGCGCACGTAGCCGGCAGCCTGCATCTCGGCGAACAGCTCGGTGAACTCGCCCTTGCGCTCGCGCGCCACCGGGGCCAGCACCATCAGCCTGGTGTCTTCGGGAAGGGCCAGCACGTGGTCGACCATCTGGCTCACTGTCTGCGCCTGCAGGGGCAGGTCGTGGTCGGGGCAGTAGGGCGTGCCGGCGCGCGCGTAAAGCAGGCGCAGGTAGTCGTGGATTTCGGTCACCGTGCCCACGGTGGAGCGTGGGTTGTGGCTGGTGGCCTTCTGCTCGATGCTGATGGCGGGCGACAGGCCCTCGATCACGTCGACGTCGGGCTTGTCCATCAACTGCAGGAACTGCCGCGCATAGGCCGACAGGCTTTCCACATACCGGCGCTGGCCTTCGGCATAGAGCGTGTCGAACGCGAGGCTCGATTTGCCCGAGCCCGACAGGCCCGTGATCACCACCAGTTTGTTGCGCGGGATGTCCAGATCCACGCCCTTGAGGTTGTGGGTGCGTGCGCCGCGGATGCTGATGCGCTGCTGGCGCAGCGCGTCCGCGAAGTAGGGGGCGTCGTCGTGGGGAGTGGTCAAGAGGCAGGCCCGGCAGGAAAACCCACCATGATAGGCCCGGGAAGACGCCGCAGGCTTCGGCTGGCAAGCCGTGGTTGCGTGTAGGCCATGCAGAAGGACCGTGTGCGGCCTGAACATGGGCCGTTCCGATTCACCACCGAGAAATCCAGGAGGCTGCATGTCCCGTGCTACTTTCACCGTCATTTCGTTCCCGCCTGCCCTGGCAGGCAAGCTCGTCTCCACGCATTTCCCGGCGCAGGAGCTGCAACGGACGGCCGCCCCGCCGCGCCACGGCGGCCAAGTCCTGCTGGACGGATTGAAACGGGTGCACGTGGACAATCCGGCGGGCACACTGATCACAAGCGAGTTCCGCTCAGCCCCCGGGGGCGACAACGACTCCGGCCAGCTGCCGCGCGCCGATTGGCGCGAGGGGCGCCGGCAGCTGCAGCAGATACTGAACTCGCGTCAGCCTTTCGCGCCACTGCATGGCGCCGAGCTGAAAAGGATGATCCGGGCGGCCGACACGGCGCTGCAGGCCGCGCCGGAGCGCACCGGCGAAGGCCTGCGGCAGGAGCTGCGAGTCCTCGGCAAGGCAGTCGGCGAAGCCAGGCGGCGGCATGACGTTCCAGCGATGTGGGCCGGATGGGACGCGCTCAAGAAGATCATCAACGGCGCATTGAACGGGCTGCCGCGGCCCGCTGATCCCGGAATTGGAGCTTCGCACTGCGCGGGATCAGGAGCAGGGCCCGTAGATGCATGACAATCCGGGGTTTGCCGCAGCCAGCCGCCCCGCCCGCGCGCCGATGACCTCGTCTTCCGCTTCATCCTCCGTCCAGATGGCCGGCGAAACCTCTGCCATGACGCCGCTCGAGAGGCGATCCAGCATTTCGCTCGCCTCGATCTTCGCGCTGCGCATGCTGGGCCTGTTTCTGGTGCTGCCGGTGTTCGCGCTGGAGGCCGCGCGCTATCCGGGCGGCGACGATCCGGCGCGGATCGGGCTGGCCATGGGCATCTACGGGCTCACGCAGGCCTTTTTGCAGATGCCGCTGGGCCTGGCCTCGGACCGAGTGGGCCGCAAGCGCGTGATCGTCGCCGGCCTGCTGGTGTTCGCCTTCGGCAGCCTGCTGGGCGCGCTGGCCGACAGCGTGACCGGCCTGCTGGTGGCGCGCGCGCTGCAGGGCGCGGGCGCGGTGTCGGCGGCCGTCACGGCGCTGCTGGCCGATCAGACGCGCGACGTCGTCCGCACCAAGGCCATGGCGCTGGTGGGCGCGAGCATCGGATTGATGTTCGCCCTCTCGCTGGTGCTGGCCCCCCTGCTGGCGGCCCGCATCGGGCTGGCGGGCATCTTCGGCCTGACCGGCGCGCTCGCGCTGCTGGGCGCGGCAGTGGTGGCATTCGTGGTGCCGGCCGAGGCCGCGCATCCCGCTGGGCGGCCATCGCGCGGCCGCGTGGCCGACGTGTTCGCCCATGCCGACCTGTCGCGCCTGAATCTGGGCGTGTTCGTGCTGCACACCGTGCAGATGGCCATGTGGGTGGCGGTGCCCGGCATGCTGGTGGCGGCGGGCCTGGCGCGCGGAGCGCACTGGCAGGTCTACCTGCCGGCGGTGCTGGCCTCGTTCGTGATCATGGGCGGCGTGTTCCCGCTGGAGCGGCGCGGCCACCTGCGCGCCGTGCTGCTGGGCGCGATCGGTCTGGTGGGCCTGGCGCAGGTCGGCCTGGGCCTGGCGGCCGGCGAGGCGCCGGGGCTCTGGACGCTGGGCCTGCTGCTGTTCGTCTTCTTCTGCGGCTTCAACGTGCTGGAGGCCACCCAGCCCAGCCTGGTGTCGCGGCTGGCGCCGCCCGCGCTGCGCGGCGCAGCGCTGGGCCTGTACAACACGCTGCAATCGGTCGGCCTGTTCGCGGGCGGCGTGCTGGGCGGGCTGCTGCTGTCGAAGGGCGGTGCATTCGCGCTGTTCGGCGCCAGCTCGGCGCTGGTGGCCTTGTGGTTCCTGGTGAGCCGGGGATTGCGGCAGGTGTCTGCGCGCAACGACTGAGCGCGGCGCATTGCGGCAAGGCATTGCATTTCTAGGACAGTTGTCCTAGAGTTCACGCATGCCCACTGCTGCCACGCCCGACATCCGCCGCACACGCGGGCAGATCACCGAGGCGGCTGACCGTCTGTTCTACGAGCAGGGCTTCGGGCACACCTCGTTCGCCGACGTGGCCGGCGCGGTGGGCATCTCGCGCGGCAATTTCTATCACCACTTCAAGTCCAAGGACGACATCCTCGCGGCGGTGATCGAAGGCCGGCTCGAACGCACGCGTGCGTTGCTGCAGGCCTGGGAGGCGCAAGCCTGTACGCCGATCGAGCGGCTGCACTGCTTCGTGCAGATGCTTCTGGACAACCAGCCGCACATCCTGGCCCACGGCTGTCCCGTGGGCACGCTGTGCGGCGAGCTCGCCAAACTCGATCACCCCGCGCTGGAGCAGGCCAACGGCCTGCTGGTGCTGTTCCGCGACTGGCTGCGGCAGCAGTTCGAGGCCATGGGTCGCACGGCCGAAGCCGACGCGTTGGCGCTGCACCTGCTGGCGCGCGCCCAGGGTGTCGCCGCCGTCGCCCACGCGCTGCGCAGTGAAGCGTTCGTGCGCGCCGAGGTGTATGAGCTGCAGGCCTGGCTCACGGCCCAGCAGGCCAGCGGCTCGTCGCTGGCTGGCGCGCGCGCCAGCACCTGAATCTCTGGAGGAGAAGACGATGTTCGTGGTATTGCTCACACTGGCCGAGAAGCGCGCCGAAGCGCCGCGCTGGATGGCGGCGCACAAGGCATGGCTGCAGCAGGGGTTCGACGATGGCGTGTTCCTGGCGTCGGGCGATCTCGCGCCGCAGGCCGGTGGGGCGGTGGTGGCACGTGGCCTCGCCCGGGCTGCGATCGAGGCCCGCGTGGCGGCCGACCCCTTCGTGCAGCACGGCGTGGTGCGGGCCGAGATCGTGCAGATCCGCACCACGCGCACGGCCGCGGGCCTGCAGGCGTTGCTCGACGAGGCGGGCGCATGAACAGCGCCAGCCTTCCAGGCCCCGACGGCCGGCCGCGCTGCCGCTGGTGCGTGGCGACACCTGAATACGTGGCCTATCACGACCACGAGTGGGGCTTTCCGGTCGGCGACGACCGCCGGCTGTTCGAGAAGCTGTGCCTGGAGGGCTTCCAGTCGGGCCTGAGCTGGCGCACCATCCTGGCCAAGCGCGAGAACTTCCGCGCGGCTTTCCACAACTTCGAGATCGGGCGCGTGGCACGGATGACCGCGGACGACGTCGAACGCCTGCTGGGCGATGCCGGCATCGTGCGCCATCGCGGCAAGATCGAAGCCGTCATCCACAACGCCCGCTGCGCGCTCGAGCTGATCGCCGCCGAGGGCTCGCTGGCCACCTATGTCTGGCGCTACGAGGCCCCGGCGCCTGAGGCGCGATCGCCCGTGTCGACCTCCGACGCCTCGGTCGCGATGTCGAAAGACCTCAAGAAGCGGGGCTGGAAATTCGTCGGGCCCACCACCGTCTATGCCTTCATGCAGGCCATGGGCCTGGTGAACGACCATGCGGCCGGGTGCGACTGGCGGGCCGAGGCTGAGCGGGCGCGCGCCCGTTTCAAGCCGCCGGGCGCGGCGGCTCGTTGAGCGGTGCGCCCTCGTCCGCCCGCGGTGTCGGCGCGGCCGGGCCGACGACCGAGGACACCATGTGCTCGGCCAGCGTGGCATAGAGCGACCGGCTCACCATGCGCGAAACCAGGCTGGCCAGCATGGCGGCGCTCATCAGGCTCAGCACCATGGCGTGGCCGTCCACCATCTCCATCACGATGATGAAGGCCGTCAGCGGCGCCTGCGTCACGGCGGCCAGGAAGGCCGCCATGCCCATGGCGATCAATGCGGGGGCGATGTCGCCGCCGGCCAGTTGCGCGATGTTGTGGCCCACGCCGGCGCCGATCGACAGCGAGGGCGCGAAGATGCCGCCGGGCACACCCGACCAGGCCGTGAGCCAGGTCGCCATGAACTTCAGCAGCACGTAGAGCGGCGGCACCTCGGCCTGCCCGGCCAGCATGTGCTTGACGGTCTCGGAGCCGGCACCGAAGGTTTCGCCATCGCTGACCAGGCCGATCACGGCCACCGCCAGGCCCGCCCCGGCCGCGAAGCGCACTGGCCAGCGCGTGCGCCAGAGGGTCAGGCGCCCCGGCGCGCCGGTGAGCGAGGCGATCAGCAGACGCGAGAACAGCCCGCCCAGCAGACCGCAGGCCAGCGCGACACCCACGCCTGGCAGCAACGCGCTCCAATCCAGGCGCGGCACGGCGATGCGGCCGAAGTAGGTGATGTTGCCGAACACCGAAACGCCCATCAGGCCCGCCAGCACGATGGCCGCGATGATCAGGCCGCTGGAGCGCGATTCGAGCTTGCGCGACAGCTCCTCGATGGCGAACACCACGCCCGCCAGCGGCGCATTGAAGGCGGCGGCGATGCCTGCCGCGCCACCGGCCACCAGCAGCGCGCGCCGGTCGATGCCCGAGCCCGGGCGCAGCCAGCGCTGCGCATGCTGCATCACGCCCGCGGCCACTTGCACCGAAGGCCCCTCGCGGCCCAGCGACAGCCCGGCCAGCAGGCCCGCCGACGACAGTCCGATCTTGCCCAGCGTGAGCCGCAGCGAGACGAAGCGCCCGGCCTCGCGCTCGGGCAGGGCCGGGTCGAGCGCGGCCATCACCTGCGGTATGCCCGAGCCCGCCGCGCCCGCAAACCAGCGCCGGGTGGCCCACACCACGCCGGCCGTGACCGCTGGCGTCCAGACCAGCGCCGCCCACGGGCTGATGGACTGCAGCGCCAGGAAATGCCCGAACAGCCATTCGGACAGCAGCGTGAAGCCCACCACCGCGAGGCCGGCCGCCACGGCATAGGCCAGCACGATGCTGCGGTCGAGCCAGGGGCGCAGGGTAGAGAGTTCGGTGCGGACGTTGCCCAGGAAATCGGGCTCATGGCTGCTGCTGCTCATCGCGACCATTGTCACGGATCGCACCGGCGGCGAGCGGACCGGCCCCGTCGCCACCTGCCGGTGCATGCGGCACAATCACCCGATTCCCCGATTCCAGCGCCGTCACCCGGCGATCCACCCATGGCCTCCATCAACAAAGTCATCCTCGTCGGCAACCTCGGCCGCGATCCCGAAGTGCGCACCTTCCCCAGCGGGGGGCAGGTCTGCAACGTGAGCCTGGCCACCACCGAGAAGTGGCGCGACAAGTCCAGCGGCGAGATGCGCGAGCAGACCGAGTGGCACAACCTGGTCTTCAACGACCGCCTGGCCGAAATCGCCGGCCAGTACCTGAAGAAGGGCTCGCAGGTCTACATCGAAGGCCAGATCCGCAGCCGCAAATACCAGGACAAGGACGGCAACGAGCGCACGGCCTATGAAATCCGCGTGCGTGAAATGCAATTGCTGGGTGGCCGCCAGGGCGCCGGTGGCGGCGACGACGGCGGCTACGACGATGCCCCCGCACCCCGCCGCGCCGCGCCGGCCCCGCGCCAGGCGCCCGCTCCCGCGCCGCGCCAGCAGGCGCCGGCCAAGTCGTCGTCGGGCTTCGACGACATGGACGACGACATTCCGTTCTGATCGCCTGCCGACGGCAACGCCAGGGCCGGCCCCCGGGGCCGGCTTTTTTGTGTCTGCCGCATGACGCGCGCGGGGCGACGGCAGGTATGGATTCCCGGCGAGCGCCGCATCCGATACGCGGCCGGGCGTTCCGGCCGCCGGTTGGCGCGGCACGGATCATGCGTCGAGGCCGGCCTCACGTTTCTCCCTGTTCCTGACGCGCATTCCTCCGATGTCTTCCGAATTCCTCGACGCGCTGACCGCCGCGCTCGGCCCCGACGGCGTTCTCACCGGCGATGCCATCGCGCCGCGCCACCTCACCGACTGGAGCGGCCATGCGCCCGTGCAGCCGCTGGCCTTGGTGCGCCCCGCCAGCACGGCGGAGGTGTCGGCCGCGCTCGCGCTCTGCCATGCGCACTGCGTGGCCGTCGTGCCGCAAGGCGGGCTGACCGGCCTGGCCGGTGGCGCAGTGCCCGTGGCGGGCGCCATCGCGCTGTCGCTCGAACGCATGAACGCCATCGAATCCATCGACACCGCCACGGGCGTGGCCACGGTGCAGGCCGGCGTCACGCTGCAGGCGCTGCAGGAGGCGGCGCTGGCGCGCGGGCTCGTGTTCGGCGTGGATCTCGGCGCGCGCGGCTCGTGCCAGATCGGCGGCAACCTGGCCACCAACGCGGGCGGCAACGGCGTGCTGCAGTTCGGGATGATGCGCGAGCAATGCCTGGGCCTGGAGGCCGTGCTGGCCGACGGCACCGTGCTACCCATGCTGCGGCCCATGCAGAAGAACAACACGGGCTACGACCTCAAGCACGTCTTCATCGGCGCCGAGGGCACGCTGGGCGTGATCACGCGCGCGTTGCTGCGCGTGTATCCGGCGCCCAGGGCGCGCGCCACGGCGCTGGTGGCGCTGCCCGACTTCGAGGCCGCGCTCTCGCTGCTCTCGCTGTTCAAGTCGCGCCTGGGCACGGCCGTGGCGGCGTTCGAGTTGATGTGGCGCGATTTCGTCGTCGCCTCCGTCGACTGGCAGCAGCTGCGCGAGCCGTTCGACGCAGCGCATCCGCTGGTGGCGCTGATCGACGTGACGGGTGCCGACGAGGCCGCGCTGCGCGAGGCGCTCGAGTCCGCGCTGGGCGAGGCTTTCGAGGCCGGCACGGCGCTGGACGCCGCCATCGCGCAATCGGGCGCGCAGGCGCAGGCCCTGTGGAAGATTCGCGAAGCGACGGCCGAGCTGCCCTCGCGCATGCGCCCGGCCATCAACTTCGACGTCAGTCTGCCCATGGCCGACATCGGCCGCTTCGCCGATACCTGCCGCGCGGCCTTGTCCGCGCGCTGGCCCGGCCAGTCGTCGGTGTTCTTCGGCCACGTGGGCGACAGCAACCTGCACCTGTCGGTGGACGGTGCCACCGTGGGCGGCGATGCCGACGCCGTCGAGACGCTGGTTTACGGGCTGGTGGAACGGTTCGCCGGCAGCGTGTCGGCCGAACACGGCATCGGCCTGCACAAGAAAGCCTGGCTGGGGGCGAGCCGCACGCCGGCCGAGGTGGCGGCGATGCGCGCGATCAAGGCGGCGCTCGATCCGCTCGGGCTGATGAATCCCGGCAAGGTGTTCGATGCCGCCTGAGCGGCATCGGTCCTAGACCGGCCGCAGCGGGTCGTGGGGCCCGGGCGGCAACTCCACGCGGATCGCATCGCCCGCGCGCACCAGGCCGCTGGCGAGCACCACGGCCATCACGCCGGCCTTGCGCACCAGTTGGCCATCGGCATCACGGTCGAGCACGGCCTGCATCAGCCCGCGCTGGAAGCGGTCGATCTGATGGCACGGGTTGCGCAGGCCGGTAAGGCGCACCACGGCGTCGGAGCCGAGGTGCAGCGTGGTGCCTTCGGGCAGGTCGAGCAGCGCGAGGCCGCGCGTGGTGATGTTCTCGCCAAGCTGTCCTGGCGACACCGCGAAGCCCTGCAGCGCCAGCTCATCGAACAGTTCCGCGTGCATCAGGTGCACCTGCCGCAGGTTGGGCTGATGCGGATTGCGCGCCACGCGCGAGCGATGCTTCACCGTCGCGCCGCTGTGGGCATCGCCCGCCACGCCCAGGCCGGCCAGCAGTTCGATCTGCGGCGCGGCGTCTTTGGAGAACTCATGCCGGGCGCTCGCATGCACCGCCTGCACGGCGGCGGCAGGCGCTGTCATGCCGGGTCGTGGCACACGGCCTCGATGTTGTTGCCGTCGGGGTCACGAACGAAGGCGCCGTAGTAGTTGGCGTGATAGTGCGCGCGGATGCCGGGCGCGCCGTTGTCGGTGCCGCCGGCGGCCAGGGCCGCCGCGTAGAACGCATTGACCACCGCGCGCGACTTCGCGCGGAAAGCCACGTGGACGGGCAGCGGCGGCACGCTGCTCGAGACGATCCAGAAATCGGTCTTGGGCGGCTCGCCGAAGCCCGCGAAGTCGGCGCTGCCGGTGACCGATGCCGGGACTTCCATCAGCTTGGCGTAGCCCAGCGGCGCCAGGGCCTGCGCATAGAACGCCCGGCTGCGGGCGAAGTCGGTGACGTGAACGCCAGCGTGATCGATCATGGCGGTGCCTCGGGAACAAGCGGGAAAGCGCCAGTGTAGGCGCCGTATGGCGCCACTGCGTGACCGGCGTCAATGCGCCTGGGCGATCACCCCGCCGCCCAGGCACACTTCGCCTTCGTACAGCACGGCCGACTGGCCGGGCGTGACGGCCCACTGCGGTTCGGGAAAGTCCAGGGCGAAGGCGCCGTTGGCGCCGGGTGCCAGCACGCAGGGCGCGTCGGCCTGTCGGTAGCGCGTCTTGCTGGCCAGCGTGCCGGGCGCGGGCGGCTCGCCGGCCACCCAGCTGGCGTCGTCGGCCTGCAGCGCGCCGTACTGCAGCCACGGGTGGTCGTGACCCTGCACCACCCACAGCGTGTTCTTCTCGATGTCCTTGCGCGCCACGAACCAGGGCGCGTGTTCGCCGCCGCCGCGTTGCGCGCCTTTTTCCTTCACACCGCCGATGCCCAGCCCCTGGCGCTGGCCCAGTGTGTAGAACGAGAGCCCCTGGTGCTGGCCCAGCACGCGGCCACGCTCGTCCTTGATCGGGCCGGGCGCCTTGCTGATGTAGCGATTGAGGAACTCGCGGAACGGGCGCTCGCCGATGAAGCAGATGCCGGTCGAATCCTTCTTCTTCGCATTGGGCAGGCCAATCTCTTCGGCGATGCGCCGCACCTCGGTCTTGGGCAGCTCGCCCACGGGGAACAGCGTTTTCGACAGTTGCGCCTGGTTGAGCCGGTGCAGAAAGTAGCTCTGGTCCTTGAGCGGATCGAGGCCCTTGAGCAGCTCGTGGCGGCCCGTGGCCTCGTTCAGCCGCACGCGCGCGTAGTGCCCGGTGGCGATCTTCTCTGCGCCCAGGCGCATGGCATGGTCGAGGAAGGCCTTGAACTTGATCTCGGCGTTGCACAGCACGTCGGGGTTGGGCGTGCGCCCGGCCTGGTATTCGCGCAGGAACTCGGCGAACACGCGGTCCTTGTAGTCGGCGGCGAAGTTGACGTGCTCGATCTCGATGCCGATCACGTCGGCCACGCTGGCGGCATCGACGAAGTCGATGTTCGACGAGCAGTACTCGCTGTCATCGTCATCTTCCCAGTTCTTCATGAAGATGCCGATGACGTCGTAGCCCTGTTGCTTGAGCAGGTAGGCGCTCACGGCGGAGTCCACGCCTCCGCTCAAGCCGACCACCACGCGCTGACCTTTGCCCGTTGCCATGCCGCCGATTATCCGGCGGCCGGCATGCCCTCGCCGATGCAGGCTTATGCGGCCTTCACGCGCAGCTCGCGCCGCGCCACCGGCACGGCGAAGCCCACGGCCAGCCGGTTCCAGGTGTTGATCACGCCGATGGCGAAGGTGAGGCTGACGATCTCGGCATCGGTGAAGTGCGGGCGCAGGGCATCGAAATCGTCCTGCGCGGGGTGGGCGATGGCCTGGCGCGTGACCTGCTCGGCCCAGTGCAGCGCGGCGCGCTCGCGCGCATCGAACAGTTCGACCTCGCGCCAGGTGACGAGGCTGTTGAGGCGCTGCAGCGAATCGCCGGCGGCCAGCAGTTCACGGCCGTGCATGTCCACGCAGTACGCGCAGCCGTTGATCTGCGAGACGCGCAGGTCGACCAGGTGCAGCAGGCGCGGTGCCAGGCCCGACTGCTTGACGGCGAGCGACAGCGCGTAGAGCTGCTGATAAAGATCCGGCGCGATCTCGGTGTAGGGCAGGCGGGGCGTGGCGGCAGGTGTCATGGCTGTTCCTTGCATGAAGGTGGATGGAATGGGTCTCCTTCCTCAGACGCGGCGGCCCGGGCCGTTGTGACAGCCCGGGCCGCTTTTTCGCGCACCGCTGGCTCAGCGGCGGTCCAGGCCGTCCGGCATGCGCACGCGCGCCAGCTTGTCGGGGTTGCGCAGCGTGTAGATGCGGCGGATGAGGCCGCCTTCGACCAGCACGGTCTGCACCGATTCCAGTTGGCCGTCGACGAAGCGGGCCAGACCGGGCAGGCCGTTCACGCGCACAACGTGCAACCGTTGCTCCTGACCATCGCGCGCTGCACGCCGCGCGATGGCGAAGTACAGCAGTGCCAGCCGGCGCGCACCCGCCATCACGCGGCCGAACGAGGGCACCTTGCCGCCGCCGTCGCTGACCAGTTCGGCATCGGGTGCGAACAGGGCCTGGATGCGTGCGAAGTCGCCGGCCTGGGCCGCCTCGGCGAAGCGGCGCAGCAGGTCGGCGTGGGCCTGCGGGCTGGCCGAAAAGCGCGGACGCGCGGCCTGTACGTGGCTGCGGGCGCGGTGCACCAGCTGGCGGCAGGCGGCCTCGCTCTTGCCCAGGGCGCGCGCCACCTCGGCGTAGTCGGCGTCGAACACCTCGCGCAGCAGGAAGGCCGCGCGCTCCTCGGGCGTGAGCTGCTCCAGCACGAACAGCAAGGCGGTCGAGATGTCGTGCGCGCGCTCCAGCGCGTCCTCGGGGCTGCCGGCCGGGTCGGGCAGCCGGGCCAGCGGGTCGTCGGCATCGGGCCAGGCTTCGAGCAGCGGCTCGGGCAACCAGAAGCCGGTGTAGTGCTCCCGCTCGGCACGCAGGCTGCGCAGCCGGTCGATGGACAGGCGCGTGGCAATGGTGACGAGCCAGGCTTCGGCGTTGGCGATGGCCGCGCGGTCACTGCCGTGCCAGCGCAGCC
Organism: Burkholderiales bacterium; assembly: GCA_017307855.1. Taxonomy (GTDB): domain Bacteria; phylum Pseudomonadota; class Gammaproteobacteria; order Burkholderiales; family Burkholderiaceae_C; genus JAGOCV01. Next base: position 245,044 of record JAFKGD010000013.1, read on the forward strand.
AGGCGTCCTGCACCACGTCTTCTGCGTCGGCGCGCACGCCCAGCATGCGATAGGCCAGGCCGAACAGGCGTGGGCGGTGGGTCTCGAAGGCGTCGGCGGAGGTGTCCATGAAGCGCAGACGGACGAGGATGCCGCCGTGTGACAGGCGGCCGGTCAGCCGGCGCCGGGCGCGGTCACGCTCGGGTCGGTATAGACCATGTCGAGCGGATAGCGGTGGCCGGCCAGGTAGTCCTCCAGGCAGCGCAGCAGCAGCGGGCTGCGGTGGCGCGAGGCCGAGGCGCGGATCTCGTCGGGCGTCATCCACAGGGCCCGCACGATGCCGGTGTCGAGCGCGCGGCCGGGCACCGGTTCGACGGCCTCGCCGCAGAAGGCGAAGCGCAGGTAGGTGATGTCTTCGCCCGTGGCGGCCTTGGTGAAGCGCGAGAGATAGATGCCCAGCAGGGCCGTGGGACGAAACACCCACGCGGTTTCCTCCAGCGCCTCGCGCACGCAGCCGTCCACCGGCGATTCGCCCGGGTCCAGGTGGCCGGCCGGGTTGTTGAGCTTGAGGCCGCCGTCGGTGTGCTCTTCCACGAGCAGGAAGCGGCCGTCTTTCTCGATCAGCGCGGCCACGGTCACGCTGGGCTTCCAGCGCGCGGGGGCGCCGACGTCTGCGGGCAGGGAAGTCGTCATGCGGCCGATTCTGCGGCATCGGGTGGCGCGCATACATAATGCCCCGATCACCGGGGCGCAACAGAAGACACAGGCGCCAGGCCACGCGCACCCGACCCAGGATTTCGAAACTTTCCGAGGAGAACGCATGCGTATCGGAGTACCCGCCGAAACCACGGTGGGCGAAACCCGCGTGGCCGTCACGCCCGAGACGGCCAGGAAGCTCGTGGCCCAGGGCCACACCGTGAGGGTGCAATCGGGGGCCGGCCTGGCGGCCAGCGTCACCGACGAGGCCTTGCGCGCCGCCGGCGCCGAGATCACCGACGCCGCCGGAGCCTTCGGGAGCGAGCTGGTGCTCAAGGTGCGCCCGCCTTTTGCCAACGAACTCGCGCTGATGGCGCCCGGCACGGCGCTGGTGGGCATGCTCAACCCGTTCGATGCCGAAGGGCTTGCGCGGATGGCCCAGGCGCAGCTCACGGCGTTCGCGCTGGAGGCCGCGCCGCGCACCACGCGCGCGCAGAGCATGGACGTGCTCTCCAGCCAGGCCAACATCGCCGGCTACAAGGCCGTGATGATCGCGGCCGACCGGTACCAGCGCTTCTTTCCCATGCTCATGACGGCGGCCGGCACCGTGAAGGCCGCGCGCGTGGTCATCCTGGGCGTGGGGGTGGCGGGCCTGCAGGCCATCGCCACGGCCAAGCGGCTGGGCGCGGTGATCGAGGCCAGCGACGTGCGGCCCTCCGTCAAGGAGCAGGTCGAGTCGCTCGGCGGCAAGTTCATCGACGTGCCCTACGAGACACAGGAAGAGAAAGCCGCGGCCGAAGGCACGGGCGGCTATGCGCGTCCCATGCCCGCCAGTTGGCTCGATCGGCAGAAGATCGAGGTGGCCAAGCGCGTCGCCCAGGCCGATGTGGTGATCACCACGGCGCTCATCCCCGGCCGGCCGGCGCCGGTGCTGATCACCGAGGACATGGTGCGATCGATGAAGCCCGGCTCGGTCATCGTCGACCTGGCCGCGCCGCAGGGCGGCAACTGCCCGCTCACCGAGCCCGGCCGCACGGTGGTCAGGCACGGCGTCACGCTGGTCGGCGAGACCAACCTGCCCGCGCTGGTGGCCGCCGATGCCTCGGCGCTCTATGCGCGCAACGTGCTCGATTTCCTCAAGCTCGTGCTCCCGAAGGACGGTGGCTTCACCGTCGACATGAACGACGACATCGTCGCGGCCTGCCTCATGGCGCAAGGCGGCGAAGTGAAGCGAAAGCAAGGCTGACCATGGACCTCGTCTCTCCCACCATCCTCAACCTCATCATCTTCGTGCTGGCCATCTACGTGGGCTACCACGTGGTCTGGACGGTCACGCCCGCGCTGCACACGCCGCTGATGGCGGTGACCAATGCCATCTCGGCCATCGTGATCGTGGGCGCCATGCTGGCGGCTGCGCTCACCACCACGTCGCTGGGCAAGACCATGGGCGTGCTGGCCGTGGCGCTGGCCGCGGTCAACGTGTTCGGCGGCTTCCTGGTCACGCGCCGCATGCTCGAAATGTTCCGGAAGAAGGAGAAGAAGGCCCGGGCCACTTCTGCCGGCTCTTCCGCCACCGGCACGAAGGGTGGCCACGCATGATGCTCAGCATGAACATGGTGACGCTGCTGTACCTGGTGGCGTCGGTCTGCTTCATCCAGGCGCTCAAGGGCCTGTCGCACCCGACCACGTCGATCCGGGGCAACCTGTTCGGCATGGCCGGCATGCTGATCGCCGTGCTGACCACGGCCGCGCTGATCTGGCGCCTGGCCGACGGCGCACCGCTGGGGCTGGGCTGGGTGCTGATCGGCCTGCTGGCCGGCGGCACGGCCGGCACGATCATGGCGCAGCGCGTCGAGATGACCAAGATGCCCGAGCTGGTGGCCTTCATGCACAGCATGATCGGCCTGGCGGCGGTGTTCATCGCCATCGCGGCCGTCGTCGAGCCCTGGGCCTTCGGCATCGTGGGTGCGCCAGTGCCGGCACTGCTCAACGCGACCACGCCGCAGGGCGTGCCGGTGGTGATCGAGGGTTTCACGCGCGATCCGATCCCGGCGGGTAACCGGCTCGAGTTGTTCCTGGGTGCGGCCATCGGCGCGATCACCTTCAGCGGCTCGGTCATCGCGTTCGGCAAGCTGTCGGGAAAGTACAAGTTCCGCCTGTTCCAGGGCGCGCCCGTGGCCTTCCGCGGCCAGCACGTGCTGAACCTGCTGCTGGGCATCGCGGCCATCGGCCTGGGCCTTGTCTACACGTTCACCGAGAGCTGGACGGCCTTCGGCATCATGCTGGCGCTGGCCTTCGTGCTGGGCGTGCTGCTGATCATTCCCATCGGCGGCGCCGACATGCCGGTGGTGGTGTCCATGCTCAACAGCTACTCGGGATGGGCGGCGGCGGGCATCGGCTTCAGCCTGAACAACAGCATGCTGATCATCGCCGGTTCGCTGGTGGGCAGCTCGGGCGCCATCCTCTCGTACATCATGTGCAAGGCGATGAACCGCTCGTTCTTCAACGTGATCCTGGGGGGTTTTGGAGGCGACGCCGCAGCAGCGACGTCGGGCGGCGGCGTGCAGCGCAACGTCAAGAGCGGCAGCGCCGACGACGCGGCCTTCGTGCTGTCCAACGCCGAAACCGTGGTCATCGTGCCGGGCTACGGCCTGGCAGTGGCGCGCGCGCAGCATGCGGTCAAGGAACTGGCGGCCAAGCTCACCGAGCGCGGCATCACCGTGAAGTACGCCATCCACCCGGTGGCCGGCCGCATGCCGGGCCACATGAACGTGCTGCTGGCCGAGGCCGAGGTGCCCTACGACCAGGTGTTCGAGATGGAAGACATCAACGGCGAGTTCGGCCAGGCCGACGTGGCCATCATCCTGGGCGCCAACGACGTGGTGAACCCGGCCGCCCACACCAAGGGCAGCCCGATCTACGGCATGCCGATCCTGGAGGCCTACAAGGCCAAGACCATCATCGTGAACAAGCGCTCGATGGCCGCCGGCTACGCGGGCCTGGACAACGAACTGTTCTACATGGACAAGACCATGATGGTCTTCGGCGACGCCAAGAAGGTGGTCGAGGACATGGTCAAGGCCGTCGAATAGCGGGCCCACCCCGGCCGCCTGTCTCAAACACGGGCGGCTTCAGGGGAAACACGAAACAGCACGGTCGTTCGATTGCGCCACAATGGCCGTCGCAGCTCGCGTGCCCCCGGGCGCGTGCATCCAGCCAACAAGTGATCCCCGGAGACATCATGGATTCATCCGCTCAAGCAGACCGCCCCTGGCTGGCGGCCTACCCCGCCGGCGTGCCGGCCGACATCGACGCCTCGCAGTACGGCTCGCTCGTCGCGTTGATGGAAGAGAGCTTCACGAAGTACGCCGACCGCACGGCCTATTCGTTCATGGGCAAGGATGTGTCGTACGCCGACACCGACCGCGACAGCCGCGCGCTGGCGGCGTACCTGCAGGGCCTGGGCCTGTCCAAGGGCGACCGCGTTGCGATCATGATGCCCAACGTGCCGCAATACCCGGCCACGGTGGCGGCCATCCTGCGCGCAGGCTTCGTGGTGGTGAACGTCAATCCGCTCTACACGGCCCGCGAACTCGAACACCAGCTCAAGGACTCGGGCGCCCGGGCCATCGTCATCATCGAGAACTTCGCGGCCACGCTGCAGAAGTGCATCGCCGCCACGCCCGTCAAGCACGTCGTGCTGGCGGCCATGGGCGACCGGCTGGGCCTCGTCAAGGGCGCGTTGGTGAACTACGTGGTGCGCAAGGTCAAGAAGCTGGTGCCGCCGTTCTCGCTGCCCGGCGCCGTGCGCTTCAACGATGCGCTGTCGCAGGGCGCGCGCGGCACGCTGCGACAGCCTGACATCCACGCCGACGACGTGGCGGTGCTGCAATACACGGGCGGCACCACGGGCGTGAGCAAGGGCGCGGTGCTGCTGCACCGGAACGTCATCGCCAACGTGCTGCAATCCGAGGCCTGGAACGCCCCGGCCATGGCCAAGGTTCCCAAGAACGAACAGCAGACGGCCGTGTGCGCCCTGCCGCTCTATCACATCTTCGCCTTTACCGTGAACATGATGCTGTCCATGCGCACGGGCGGCAAGACGATCCTGATTCCCAATCCGCGCGACCTGCCGGCCACGCTCAAGGAACTGTCCAAGCACCGCTTCCACAGCTTCCCGGCCGTCAACACGTTGTTCAACGGCCTGGCCAACCACCCCGATTTCAACAAGGTCGACTGGAGCCACCTGGCCATCTCGGTGGGTGGCGGCATGGCGGTGCAGGCGGCGGTGGCCAAGCTGTGGCTCGAGAAAACCGGCTGCCCGATCGTCGAGGGTTATGGCCTGTCGGAAACCAGTCCCTCCGCCAGCTGCAATCCCACCAACAACAAGGAATTCACCGCCACCATCGGCGTGCCCCTGCCGTCCACCTCGATGAAGTGCATCGACGACGACGGTAACGAAGTGCCCCTGGGCCAGCCCGGCGAGATCGCCATCAAGGGCCCGCAGGTCATGGCCGGCTACTGGCAGCGCCCCGACGAAACCGCCAAGGTCATGACGGCCGACGGCTACTTCAAGTCGGGCGACATCGGCGTGATGGACGAGCGCGGCTTCTTCAAGATCGTCGACCGCAAGAAGGACATGATCCTGGTGAGCGGCTTCAACGTCTATCCCAACGAGGTCGAGGACGTGGTGGCGCAGATGCCCGGCGTGCTGGAGGTGGCGGCCGTGGGCGTGCCCGACGACGCTTCGGGTGAGGCCGTGAAGCTGGTCATCGTGAAGAAGGACCCGGCAATCACCGAAGAGCAGGTGAAGGACTACTGCCGCGCGAACCTCACGGGCTACAAGCGTCCGCGGGTCATCGAGTTCCGCACCGAACTGCCCAAGACACCCGTGGGCAAGATCCTGCGCCGCGAATTGCGCGACGCGAAGAAGTAAGAGCAGAACCCACCGCGCCGCGATGCGAAGGCGCGTGCAGCAGCACCCTGCGGCACGCGCCTTGCTTCGTGGCGAGGCGCGTCGGTGACGACGCGGTTTCATCCGTCAAACACACGAACGCCTGGAGCCTTCCACATGTCCATCACCCGCCGCCGCGCCCTGGCCGCATCCGCTGCCCTTGTGGCCTCGTCTTCCTGGACCCTCGCGCAGGCCCAGCCCGCCGGGTGGCCGGCGCGTCCGATCACCCTCGTGGTGGCCTACCCCGCCGGCGGCGACACCGATGCGCTGGCGCGCCTGGTCGGCGAGAAACTGTCGGCCCGCATCGGCCAGCCCGTGGTGGTGGACAACCGCGCGGGCGCGGCCGGTGCGATCGGCACCACCTACGTCTCGCGCGCCGCAGCCGATGGCTACACGCTGCTGCTGGCGCCCAACACGGTGGTCATCACGCCGCACGTCAACACGTCCGCCGCCTACGACCCGGTCGGCGGGCTCACGCCGGTGGCGCAGCTGATCAGCCAGTCCTTGTTCGTGATGGTGCATCCGGGTGCGGGCGTGAACTCGATGCAGGAACTGGTGGCTGCTGCCAAGGCCGGCCGCATCACCAGCTACGCCAGCCCGGGCAACGGATCGCCCATGCATATCCTGGGCGAGCTGTTCAACAAATCGGCTGGCGTCAGCATCACGCAGGTGCCCTACAAGGGTGGTGCGCCTGCCATCGCCGACGTCGTGGCCGGCCATGTACCGATGATGTACATGACGCTTGCGCCCGTGGCCCAGTACGTCAATGCCGGCCGCCTGAAAGTGCTGGCCGTGGCCGACCCTCAGCGCTCGCCCTTCCTGCCCAACGTGCCCACGCTGGCCGAACAGGGCTTCCGGGACGCCGACGTGGGCGCGTGGCAGGCGCTGTTTGCGCCCCGGGGCTTGCCGTCCGACCTGGTCCGCGTTCTCAACCAGCACGTCAACGAGATCATCCGCCTGCCCGACGTGGCGGAGCGCATGAAGTCGCTGGCGCAGGTGGCGGCCGGCGGCGATGCCGCGAAACTGGGCACCCTGGCCTCGCAGGACTACGCGCGCTATGGCCGCGTGGTCAAGGAATTCGGCATCCGCGCCGATTGAGCGCGCGCGCCCGAAGACGCCCTCGCCGGTGACCTCGCCCGCCGCTCCCGTCGCCATCGTCGGCGCCATGCACGAGGAGCTGGCTGCCGTGCTGGCCCTGATGCCCGACGAACACCGCGTGACCGTGGGTGGCCGCGAGTTCTGGCCCGGCCACCTGCGGGGGCAGCCGGTGGTCGCGGTGCTGGCGCGCATCGGCAAGGTGGCGGCGGCTACCACCGCCACCTTGCTGGCAAGTCATTTCGGCGTGCGCGCCATCGTCTTCACTGGGGTGGCTGGTGGGCTCGGCGCGGGCGTGAACGTGGGCGACGTGGTGGTGGGGCGAAGCTTCCTGCAGCACGACCTCGACGCCTCGCCCATCTTTGCGCGCCACGAGGTGCCGCTCTACGGCACGTCGCGCTTCCACGCCGACGCCGCATGGGCCGACGCGCTGGCCCGTGCCGCACGCCGGGCCCTGCCGGCCGCGCGGGTGCATGAAGGCCTGGTGATCAGCGGCGACCGCTTCGTCTCCACCACGCGCGAGGCCCGCGCGCTGCAGTCCGAGCTCCCAGACGCTCTGGCGGTCGAGATGGAAGGCGCGGCCTTCGCGCAGGTCTGCCACGATTTCGGCCTGCCGCTGGCCGTGGTGCGCACCATCTCCGATCGCGCCGACGATGCCGCGCACGGCGACTTCACCGAGTTCGTGCGCACCGTGGCCAGCCCCCACTCGGCGGCCATCGTCAATGCACTGATGGCCGGGCCCCTGCCGGACCAGGCAGATTTCGCAGCCAGGCGCTGACGTTGCGCTGCGCGATGCAAGGCCAGGGCGACGCGGAACCGGCTTCGCCGGGCCGCTGTCGCCGCCCCTTGAGGGGAGGCGGCGCAGCCGCCATGGGGTGGTTTATTTCAACCAGCCGCGCCGGCGGAAGTACCACATGGGGCCGAGCGCGCTCGCTGCCATGAGCAGCAGCGCGAACGGGTAGCCCAGTGACCAGTCCACTTCGGGCATGTACTTGAAGTTCATGCCGTAGACGCTGGCGATCAGCGTGGGCGGCAGCAGCGCGACGCTGGCCACCGAGAAGATCTTGATGGTCTTGTTCTGGTTGATGTTGATGAAGCCGACGGTGGCGTCCATCAGGAAGTTGATCTTGTCGAACAGGAAGGCGGTGTGGTTGTCCAGCGACTCGATGTCGCGCAGGATCTGGCGCGCTTCCTCGAACTGCCCGGCGTTGAGCATGCGGCTGCGCATCATGAAGCTCACGGCGCGTCGCGTGTCCATGACGTTGCGGCGGATGCGGCCGTTCAGGTCTTCCTGCCGCGCGATGGTGCTGAGCACCTCGCCGGCCAGCTCGTCGGTCACGTTGCCTTCGAGCACCTTCTTTCCGGCCTTCTCCAGCTCGTCGTAGATGTCCTCCAGCGTGTCGGCGGAGTATTCCGCGTCGGCATCGAACAGCTTGAGCAGGACTTCCTTGGCGTCCTCGATCAGTCCCGGCGCTCGGCGCGCGCGCATGCGCAGCAGCCGGAACACCGGCACGTCCTCGTCATGGATCGAGAACAGCACTCCGCGGCTTCTCAGCTCCTCGTTGTGCTGATTCAGGATGAAGGCCACGCGCACCGTGCGGGAGTGCTCGTCGTCGTCGATCAGGAAGTCGCTGCGGATGTGCAGCTCGCCGTTGTCTTCCTCGTAGAAGCGGGCGGATTCCTCGATGTCCTCGTCCATCGCATCCTCGGGGATGGACAGGCCGTAGTGCTGCTTGACCCAGCGCTTTTCCTCGAGGGTGGGCGATTCGAGATCGACCCAGATCGGCTTGAAGCGCGCCAGTTCTTCCAGCGACTCGATCTCTTCCTGGACGAGCCGCCCATTGGCGAGCGTGAAGATGTTGAGCATGAAAACGCGGTCCCGTGTGTGATGTGGGGGCAGGCAGACGGATGAAGGGGTTTGGTGCTTCCAACCCCGCTGCCAACACGGGAGTCGGAAGCTACCGACTGGGGACGTTTTCCAAGGACGGGCTCCGGTTTTCGGGAAAGGCGGGATTATGGCACCGGGCCGGCGTCGCGCCCGGCCTCAGGCCGCGGCGGGCTGGCCGAAGAAGGCCAGCAGGTCGGCCTTGTGGGCGAAGGCGTCCTGCTCGCCCAGCCGCATCAGCTCCTGAACGAAGCCGGGCTCGAACAGCAGGTAGCTGGCCAGCGCGGCGCCGCCGCCCTTGAGGGCACCCAGACCGGCCAGCGCGCGGCGGGTGGACAGCGGCAGCTCGCCTGCGTGCGACTGCGCCAGCGCGTCGAGCGACTGGCTCGGCTGCAGCGCCAGCACGTCCACGCTGCGGTAGGGCAGCACGCCGGCCACCTCGCGTGGCAGCTGGCGCAAAGTCTGGGTGACGCGCTGGGCCTGCTCCACGTCGGCCTGCAGTGTGTCGTGGAACACGCTGGCCATCGCGTGGCCGGCGATGCCGCCCAGCGTGGGCACGCCTGCGCCCTGCTCGGGGCGCGCGCCGAAGGCGGCCGCCGTGAGTCCCGAACGCTGGGGCTGGCCCACGCCGATCACCAGCACCTTGCGTGCGCCCAGGTGCAGCGCGGGCGAGAGGGGCGAGATCTGTCGCATCGAGCCATCGCCGAAATACTCGCGCCGGCGGTCCACCCACAGCGGCGTCGACGGGAACAGGAAGGGCAGCGCGCTGGACGCCATCAGGTGCTCGATGGTGATGGGCTGGAACTCCGAGCGCCGGCCGGGCCGCGACCACGCGCGTGAATTGTCGTCGTGGGCGGTGTGGCAGAACGTCCAGTGCACGCCGCTGGTGTAGCTGGAGGCCGTCACGGCCAGCGCATGCAGCGTCTTCGTCTTGAGCGAGTCGTCGATGCCGGCCAGCGATATCGCATGGTGCAGCGTGTCGACCAGCGGCATGTTGTCCAGCACAGAACCGTGCTCACGCGCCTGCCGCGACAACGCCAGCGCCATGAGCCAGCGGCTGGCGCGTGCCCACGCCGGCACGCGCAGTCGATATACCTGTTCCGACCGCAGCCGCCCCCAGAAGCCGGCCAGCTGGTCGAACGCCGCCAGGCCCTGGGTGGCGCAACTGGCGAGGTAGGCTGCATTGAGCGCGCCGGCCGAGGTGCCCACCAGCACCTGGAACGGAAACGGCTGCGTCAGCCCGGGATGCAAGCCCAGCAGCGAGGCCAGTCCCTTGAGCACCCCGGCCTGATAGGCCGTGCGCGCGCCGCCGCCCATCAGCACCAGGGCGTGGGCGGGCCGCTCCGGCAGTACCAGGCCCGAATGGATGATGGTGTCCAGACTCATGCGCGTTGTCCTCTTGGCGGGCTCGTGGCGCCTCTCGCGCCCCTGCGGCATGCCAGGCGCGATGGTAGAGTAGCCGGCCCTCCCCCAAGCCCCTCTCCATGCCCGCACCGCTCACGCCGCGCCGCGAGCTGTGGCTCCTGCTTTGCCTCGCAGGGGTGCAGTTCACCCACATTCTCGACTTCATGATCATGATGCCGCTGGGGCCGCAGTTCACGACCCTGTTCGCCATCAGCGACGCGCAGTTCGGGGTGCTGGTCTCGGCGTACACCTTCGCGGCCGGGGCTTCGGGGCTGGCGGCTTCCACCTACATCGACCGCTTCGGCCGCAAGCGGCTGCTGATCGTCCTGTACGTGTTGTTCGCGCTGGCCACGCTGGCCTGCGGCCTGGCGCCCAGCTACGGCGCGCTGATGGTGGCACGCGTGGCGGCCGGTGTGTTCGGCGGCGTGCTGTCGGCGCTGTGCCAGACCATCGTCGCCGACGTGATCCCGTTCGAGCGTCGCGGCCGCGCCATGGGCATCGTGATGACCTCGTTCTCGCTGGCGACGGTGGGCGGCGTGCCGCTGGGCCTGTTCCTGGCCGCGCACCTGTCGTGGCATGCGCCGTTCATCGGCATCGCCGCACTCAGCCTCGTGATCGCCTGCGTCGCCGCGGCCGTGATGCCGCCGCTCACGGCCCACGTGCAGGCCGGCCGCGGCGCCTCGGCGCTGGGCGGGATCCGGCAGGTGCTGGGCGATACCAACCACCGCAAGGCATTCGCCTTCTCGGCGATGCTGATGTTCGCCGGCTTCACGGTCATTCCCTACATCACCATCTACATGCAGGTGAACGTGGGGCTGACCACGCAGCAGATTCCCTACCTGTACCTGTGCGGCGGTGTGGTGACGCTGTTCACCGCGCGGCTGTTCGGCCGCCTGACCGACCGCGTGGGCAAGGTGCCGATGCTGCGCGTGCTGGCCATCGCCGTGCTGGTGCCCATGTTCGCCACCACGCTGCTTGGCCCCTCGCCGCTGTGGGTGGCGCTGCTCGTGTCGACCGGATTCTTCACCTTCATGAGCGGCCGGATGATCCCCGGCATGGCCATCATCACATCGGCCGCCAATCCGCGGCTGCGCGGCACTTTCATGACGCTCAACGCCTCGGTGCAGTCGGCGGCCATGGGGCTGGCCGCGTTCGTGGCCGGGCTCATCATTTCCCGCGACGCGCAGGGGCTGGTGCAGGACTACTGGATGGCGGCCGTGCTGGGCGCCCTCGCCAGCTTCGGCGCCGTCTGGCTCGCCGGCCGGCTGACCCTGCACGGCTCAGGGGCTCCAGCCGCCGCAGCGCCGGTCAATTCAGGGCAAAGCTGAGCCTTTTCAAGCACTTGCACGCGGGTTTTCAAAGGGTTGCACTTGGGGTGCCGATCCATTGATGAATGGACTTGCTTTCACTGCGCAGGGGGCGCATAGTGAATTCAACGCAAGAGAACATCACGGATTCGTCGGCGATCCTTCTCTCCCGCGAAGCGATCGCCATTTCAACCGCAAAAGCGACAGGAGGCTATGCATGAATTTGACGATCAGTGGTCACCATCTCGACGTGACCCCCGCGCTGCGAGACTATGTCACCAGCAAGCTCGACCGAATCACCCGGCACTACGACAAGGTCGTCGACGTGAAGGTGATCCTCACCGTCGAGAAGCAGAAGGAAAAGGAGCGACGGCAGCGCGCCGAGTGCAACATTCACGTCAAGGGCAATGACATGTACGCCGAGAGCTCCCACTCGGACCTCTATGCGGCAGTCGATGAGCTGGTCGACAAACTTGATCGCCAGGTGGTTCGCCACAAGGACAAGCTGCAAAGCCACCAGCATGCGGCGCCCAAGCGCCTGATGTGAAGTCGAACGTTGTCGGGCAGCGTCAGCCCGGCGATGATGATCAGGCCGCGCGGGTAACTGCGCGGCCTTGTATATTGGGCGTCATGTTTTGTTGCACTGCGGAGTCCGGGGTGCATAATCTGCAGCCCTGCCCATGAACCGTCTCGCGTCCATCCTGCCTCCCGCCCAAGTCCTGGTGAGCCTCGACGCCACGAGCAAGAAGCGTGCGTTCGAGGAAGCGGGCCTGCTGTTCGAGAATCTCCACGGCCTGTCGCGTGCCCTCATCACCGACAGCCTGTTCGCGCGCGAGCGCCTGGGTTCGACAGGCCTGGGGCATGGCGTGGCCATTCCGCACGGTCGCATCAAGGGCCTCAAGGCGCCTATGGCTGCCGTGTTCCAGCTGGCGCAGCCCATCGGTTTCGATGCGCCGGACGAACAGCCCGTGGTGCTGCTGATCTTCCTGCTGGTGCCCGAAGCCGCCACGCAGAAGCACCTGGAAATCCTCTCCGAAATCGCCGAACTGCTCAGCGATGCCGGCCTGCGCGAGAAGATCAAGACCAGCGGCGATGCCGCCGAGCTCCATGGCCTGATCGCCACCTGGCAGTCGGCCCAGCCGGTGCAGTGATTCGTTGGCCGCCACGGCGGCCGGTTGAACGCGCATGAAACCCACCGCCATCAGCGCCGACCGTCTCTTCGAGGAATTCCGCGCATCGCTGCGCTGGGAATGGGTCGCGGGGCTGGGCGCCTCGGAGCGGCGCTTCGACGATGTGGCCATCCGCGAGGCGCGCTCCAGCGCCGATCTGGTTGGCTACCTCAACTACATCCATCCCTACCGCGTTCAGGTGCTGGGCCGGCGCGAGGTGAGCTATCTCTCCAACGGCTCGCCGGAGGACTGCGCCCGGCGCATCTCGCGCATCGTGACGCTGGAGCCACCGGTGATCATCCTGGCGGATGGACAGGTGGCCCCCGACGCGCTGGTGTCGATGTGCGAGCGCGCGCAGATCCCGATGTTCGCCACGCACGAGTCGTCGGCCTTCGTGATCGACCTGCTGCGCGCCTACCTCTCCAAGCACTTTGCCGAGCGCACGACGATGCACGGCGTGTTCATGGACATCCTGGGCCTCGGTGTGATGATCACGGGCGAGTCGGGCCTGGGCAAGAGCGAACTGGGGCTGGAGCTGATCTCACGCGGCAACGGCCTGGTGGCCGACGACGCGGTCGACCTCTACCGCATCAACCAGACCACGCTGGAAGGGCGTTGCCCCGAACTCCTGCAGAACCTGCTGGAAGTGCGCGGCATCGGCCTGCTGGACATCCGCGCGATCTTCGGCGAGACGGCGGTGCGGCGGAAGATGCGCCTGAAGCTCATCGTGCACCTGGTGCGCAAGGAAACCATGGAGCGCGAATACGAGCGCATGCCCACCGAACCGCTCACCCAGGACGTGCTGGGCATCGCCGTGCGCAAAGTGATCATCCAGGTGGTGGCCGGGCGCAACATCGCCGTGCTGGTGGAGGCGGCGGTGCGCAACACCATCCTCCAGCTGCGCGGAATCGACACCTACAAGGAATTCGTCGAGCGCCACCGGCGCGCGATGGCCTCGGGGGGATGACCGCCTACTTGGTCTTCGCGCAGGTGGCGCAGAGGCCGTAGAGCGACATGGCGTGGTCCTGCAGGATCCAGCCCTTGCCCTTGGCCACCGATTGCTGGCGCTTCTCGATCTCGGCGTCGTAGAACTCTTCCACCCGGCCGCAGGAAGTGCACACCAGGTGGTCATGGTGCTGGCCTTCGTCGAGCTCATAGACGGCCTTGCCGCTCTCGAAATGGCTGCGGATGAGGATGCCGGCCTGCTCGAACTGCGTGAGGACGCGGTACACGGTGGCCAGGCCGATGTCCGAGCGTTCGTCGAGCAGCACGCGGAACACGTCTTCGGCCGTCATGTGGCGCTGCGCGCCCTTCTGGAAGATCTCCAGGATCTTCAGGCGCGGCAGGGTGGCCTTGAGGCCCGTGCTCTTGAGGTCGTCGATGTTGCTCATGGGTGGTCGTCCGGAATGGGCAGGCCCCTGGCGCCGGCGGCCGGCCGCTGGGCGGGACCGGGCCGCTACAATGAGTCGATCATATCGCTACCCATCTGCCCATGTCAGCCTTCTCCCTCCGTCGTGCCCTGAGCGGTCTGGCCGTGGTGGCCCTTGCGGGTCTCGCGGGTTGTGGCGGCCTGCGCAACGCATCCACCAGCGTGGCGAGCATCGTGACGCCGTACAAGGCTGAAGTGGTGCAGGGCAACTTCGTCTCGAAAGAGCAGGTGGCCTACCTGCAGCCCGGTGCCACGCGCCAGCAGGTGCGCGACGTGCTGGGCACGCCGCTGCTCTCCAGTGCGTTCCATGCCGATCGCTGGGACTACGTCTTCACGATCCGCCGTCAGGGTGTCGAGCCCCAGTCGCGCCGCCTCACCGTGTTCTTCAAGGGTGACGTGCTCGACCGTTTCGAGGGCGACGAAATGCCCAGCGAGGCCGAGTTCGTCGCCTCGCTCGATTCGCGTCGCAAGAACGTGAAGGTGCCGGTGCTCGAGGCTACGGAAGAGCAATTGCAGAAGAGCGCGCGCCCCGCGGCCCAGCAGGCTGCCGAGACGGCCACCACGCCGACTGCGGCCCCCGCGTCCACCAGCTATCCGCCGCTCGAGTCGTCGCGCCGCTAAAGCGCCTGCGGCTACGGCGGCGTCCGTCGTTCCTTTCCCTGAATTTCCGTCCGCCCGTGCCTGAATCCAGTTCCAATCCACAGCGCGTCGCAATCGCCGGCGCTTCCGGCCGCATGGGCCGCATGCTCGTCGAGGCCGTGCGCGCCAGTGGCGATTGCGTGATCGCCGGCGCGCTCGACGTGCCCGCCAGTCCGGCCATCGGCTCCGATGCCACGGCCTTCCTCGGACACGCCAGCGGCGTGCCGGTGACGGCCGACCTCGCGGAAGGCCTGAAGAACGCGCAGGTGCTGATCGACTTCACGCGTCCCGAAGGGACGATGGCCCATCTGGCCGTCTGCCGCAAGCTCGGCGTCGGCCTGGTGATCGGCACCACGGGGTTCACCGAGGCGCAGAAGGCCGAGATCGCCGCTGCCTCCCGGGACATCGCCATCGTCATGGCGCCCAACATGAGCGTGGGCGTGAACGTCACGCTCAAGCTGCTCGACATGGCGGCGCGGGCACTGTCCACCGGCTACGACATCGAGGTGATCGAGGCCCACCACCGCCACAAGGTGGACGCGCCCTCGGGCACCGCGCTGCGCATGGGCGAGGTGCTGGCCGAGGCGCTGGGCCGCGATCTGAAGGACTGCGCCGTCTATGCCCGCGAAGGCGTGACGGGCGAGCGCGATCCGTCCACCATCGGGTTCTCCGCCATCCGTGGTGGCGACATCGTGGGTGACCATACGGTGCTGTTCGCCGGTACTGGCGAGCGCATCGAGATCACGCACAAATCGTCCAGCCGCGTCAACTACGCCCAGGGCAGCCTGCGTGCGGCGCGCTTCCTGGCGGGCCGCAAGAGCGGCCTGTTCGACATGTTCGACGTGCTCGGCCTGCGCTGAGCCGCTTGCACGACGCCAGCACCGTGAGCCTGCTGGATCTTCTGACCCAGACCGACTCTGTCGGGCGCGCTGTCGCGCTGCTGCTGCTGGCCATGTCGGTGGCGAGCTGGGTGGTGATCGCCTGGAAGGCCTGGCTGCTGCGCCGGGCCCACGCTTCGCTGCCGCGCGCGCTGGCGGCCTTCTGGCAATCCCCTTCGATGGATGACGCGACGGCGCGGGTTGCGCCATTCGACACGGCGGGCCTTGTGCTGCCACTGGTGGCCGCGACATCGACGCCTGAGGCCGGCACGCTGGCCGGTGGCGGCCGGCGCTCTGCCCAGCTTACGCGCCTGCTGCGCGACGCGCTGCACGCCGTGTTGCGTCGCCTGCGCTTCGGGCAGGTACTGCTGGCCACCATCGGCTCCACGGCGCCTTTCGTGGGTCTGCTGGGTACCGTATGGGGCATCCACCATGCGCTCGTGGGCATCGCTGAAGCCGGCCAGATCACCATCGACCAGGTGGCGGGCCCCGTGGGCGAGGCATTGATCATGACCGCCGCCGGCCTGGCCGTAGCCATCCCGGCCGTGCTCGCCTACAACGCGTTCGGGCGCATCGTCTCGGCCATCGAGGCCGACCTCGAGGGTTTCGCGCTCGACCTGCGCGAACTGCTCGCGCACGACTGAGGCCGCCATGCCGTTCGGCCGCCTCGACTCGTCCGCGTCGCCCCACGCCCCGATGAGCGACATCAACGTCACGCCGCTGGTGGACGTGATGCTGGTGCTGCTGGTGATCTTCATCATCACGGCGCCGCTGATGGCCGGAGCGCTCAGGCTCGACCTGCCACGCGCCGAGGGCACGCAGCCCGCGGCCGCCGCGCCGGCCGCCGTGCAACTGGCGATCGACGCCGAAGGCCACATCCTGCTCGACGGCCAGCCGGTGAACGACGACGCGGCGTTGTCGGCACGCCTCGCCCAGGTGGCCGCACGCAGTCCGGACACCGAACTCCAGTTGAGTGCCGACGCGCGTCTGCCCTATGGCCGCGCGATTGCGATCATCGGGCTGGCGCAGCAGGCGGGGCTCTCGCGCATCGGCTTCGTCGCCGAAGCCGTGCCACGCGCGGCGGACCCGGCCCGGCGTCGCTGAGGCGGCAGGCGCGCGCCGGGCGGGGGTGCGCACTAGAATCGCAGGGTCTCTCGCGCCACGGGCGCGCTCCCCCGTTCCCCGCCTTCCATGCAAGACAAATACACCCCCGCCGAGGTCGAGCAGGCCGCGCAATCCCAGTGGGCCGCGCGCGACGCCTACCGCGTCACCGAGGACGCTTCGCGCCCGAAGTACTACGCCTGCTCCATGCTGCCCTATCCCAGCGGCAAGCTGCACATGGGCCACGTGCGCAACTACACCATCAACGACATGCTGGCGCGCCACCTGCGCATGAAGGGCTTCAACGTCCTCATGCCCATGGGCTGGGACGCGTTCGGCCTGCCGGCGGAGAACGCGGCGCTCAAGAACGGCGTGCCGCCCGCGCAGTGGACCTACGACAACATCGCCTACATGAAGAAGCAGATGCAGGCGATGGGGCTGGCCATCGACTGGTCGCGCGAGGTCGCCACCTGCGATCCCGGCTACTACAAATGGAACCAGTGGCTGTTCCTCAAGATGCTCGAGAAGGGCATCGCCTACCGCAAGACCCAGGTCGTCAACTGGGATCCGGTGGACCAGACCGTGCTGGCCAACGAGCAGGTGATCGACGGCCGGGGCTGGCGCACTGGCGCACTGGTGGAAAAGCGCGAGATCCCGGGCTACTACCTCAAGATCACCGACTACGCCGAAGAACTGCTCGACCACGTGCAGAACAAGCTGCCGGGCTGGCCCGAAAAGGTGCGGCTGATGCAGGAGAACTGGATCGGCAAGTCCAGCGGCGTGCGCTTCGCCTTCACGCACGACATCCGCGACGCCAGCGGTGCGCTGATCGGCGATGGCCGCATGTACGTGTTCACCACGCGTGCAGACACCATCATGGGCGTGACCTTCTGTGCTGTGGCCCCCGAGCATCCGCTGGCCGCGCATGCCGCCGCCACCGACCCCAGGCTCGCCGCCTTCATCGAGGAATGCAAGAAGGGCGGCACCACCGAGGCCGAGCTCGCGCTCAGGGAAAAGGAGGGCCTGCCCACGGGCCTGACCGTGACCCACCCGGTCACGGGCGACGCCATCCCGGTGTGGGTGGGCAACTACGTCCTCATGAGCTATGGCGACGGCGCCGTCATGGGCGTGCCGGCGCACGATGAACGCGACTTCGCCTTCGCGCGCAAGTACGGCCTGGAGATCCGCCAGGTGGTGCTGGTCGACGGCGAAGAGTACGACTACGACCGCTGGCAGGACTGGTACGGCGACAAGCAGCGCGGCGTCACCATCAACTCCGACATCTTCAGCGGCATGAAATACCAGGAAGCCGTGGACGCCGTGGCGCACGCGCTGGATGCCAAGGGCCTGGGCGAGAAGAAGACCACCTGGCGCCTGCGCGACTGGGGGGTCTCGCGCCAGCGCTACTGGGGCACGCCGATTCCCATCATCCATTGCCCCGAACACGGCGCGGTGCCCGTGCCCGAGAAGGACCTGCCCGTGGTGCTGCCGCAGGACTGCGTGCCCGACGGCAGCGGCAACCCACTCAACAAGCGCGAAGACTTCCTGGCCTGCACCTGCCCGGTGTGCGGCAAGCCCTCGCGCCGAGAGACCGACACGATGGACACCTTCGTGGATTCGTCGTGGTACTTCATGCGCTATTGCGACCCGAAGAACGGCGACGCCATGGTGGCCGACGGCGCGCGCTACTGGATGCCGATGGACCAGTACATCGGCGGTGTCGAACACGCCATCCTGCACCTGCTGTATGCGCGCTTCTGGACCAAGGTCATGCGCGACCTGGGCCTGGTCGCCATCGACGAGCCGTTCACGAAGCTGCTGACGCAAGGCATGGTGCTCAACCACATCTACAGCCGGCGCACCGACAAGGGCGGCAAGGAATATTTCTGGCCGCACGACGTCGAGCACGTGACCGACGACGCCGGCAAAGTGACCGGCGCACGCCTGAAGAACGCGGTCGAGAGCGGCGGCGTCACCTTGCCCGTCGGCACGGCGATCGACTACGAGGGTGTGGGCACGATGTCCAAGTCCAAGAACAACGGCGTCGATCCGCAGGACCTGATCGAGAAGTTCGGTGCCGATACCGCGCGCCTCTACACCATGTTCACCGCGCCGCCCGAGGCCACGCTGGAATGGAACGACGCGGCCGTCGAAGGCAGCTACCGCTTCCTGCGGCGCGTGTGGGCCTTCGGCGCGAAGAACGCAGTCGCGCTCAAGGCGGGCGTTGCCGCGCCTGTCGACGCCGCGGCGTTGTCCGCGGCCGCCAAGACCATGCGCCGCGACATCCACACCGTGCTGCGCCAGGCCAACTACGACTACGAGCGCATGCAATACAACACGGTCGTCTCGGCCGTGATGAAGATGCTCAACACGCTGGAGGACGCCAAGGTTTCAGACACGCCGGCCGATGCGGCCGCGCTGGCCGAGGGCTTCTCCATCCTGCTGCGCGTGCTGTACCCGGTGTGCCCGCACATTGCCCAGACGCTCTGGAATGAGCTGGGTGCCACGGCTTCGGTGGGCGAACTGCTCGACACCGCCTGGCCGGAAGTGGACGAGGCCGCTCTGGTGCAGGACGAGATCGAGCTCATGCTGCAGGTGAGCGGCAAGCTGCGCGGCGCCATCCGCGTGCCGGCCGGTGCCGACAAGACCGCCATCGAGGCCGCCGCGCTGGCCAGCGAGGACTTCCAGAAGTTCGCGGCCGGCGCCGCGCCCAAGAAGATCATCGTGGTGCCGGGGCGCCTGGTGAACGTGGTGATCTGACATGACGCGCCGCCGCCTCGTCCTCGCCTCGGCCAGCGCCCTGGGTGCAGCCCTGCTCGCCGGCTGCGGCTTCGAACTGCGCCGTGCGCCCGAGTTGCCGTTTTCCACGGTCCATCTCAACGGCGACGTGCGCTCGCCCCTGCTGATCGAGCTGCGTCGTGCGATCGCCAGCATCGGCAACGTGCGCGTGGTCGATCCGGCCGATGCCGCGACCGCGCAGGTCATCCTCGACGTGCTGCAGAACCAGCGCGAGCGCGTGGTGGTGGGCGTGGGCACGGCTGGCCAGGTGCGCGAATTCCAGCTGCGCGTGCGCTTCCGCTTCCGCCTGCGCAGCCGTACCGGCGAAGAGCTGATCGGCCCTACCGAGCTGCTGCAACAGCGCGACATCAGCTACAGCGAATCCGCGGCGCTGGCCAAGGAAGCCGAAGAGCAGTTGCTCTACCGCGACATGCAGAGCGACGTCGTGCAGCAGACGCTGCGCCGCCTCGCGGCCGTCAAGTCGATCTGATTCGCGCATGCAACTGGCCGCCGCCCAGCTCGCCGCCCACCTGCAGAAGGGCCTGCGCCCGCTGTACACGCTGCATGGCGACGAGCCGCTGCTGGTGCAGGAGGCGGCCGATGCCATCCGCGCCGCCGCGCGCGCCCAGGGTTACACCGAGCGCACCTCGCACACCGTGGCCGGTGCGCATTTCGACTGGAGCGAGGTGCTGGCAGCCGGCGGCTCGCTGAGTCTGTTCGCCGACAAGCAGATCGTCGAAGTGCGCATTCCGTCGGGCAAACCCGGCAAGGACGGCAGTGCCGCGCTTCAGCAACTGGCCGAGGGGGCCGCTGGCAACGACAGCACGCTCACGCTGGTGATGCTGCCGCGGCTGGACAAGCAGACGCGCACGGGCGCATGGTTCACGGCGCTGGAAAACGCGGGCGTGTCGGTGCAGCTCGACCCGGTGGACCGCGCCGCGCTGCCGCAGTGGATCGCGCAGCGGCTGCAGCGACAGAACCAGCGCGTGCGCGCCGGCGACGAAGGCCAGCGCACGCTGCAGTTCTTCGCCGACCGCGTGGAGGGCAACCTGCTGGCCGCGCATCAGGAAATCCAGAAGCTCGCCCTGCTGCATCCCGAGGGCGAACTGTCGTTCGACCAGGTCGAGTCCGCCGTGCTCAACGTGGCGCGCTACGACGTCTTCAAGCTCGGCGAAGCCGTGCTGGCCGGACAGGTGGCGCGCGTGCAGCGCATGCTCGACGGCCTGCAGGCCGAGGGCGAGGCCGAGGTGCTGGTGCACTACACGCTCGCCGAGGACATCCGCGCGCTCAACCGCGTGAAGGACGCGATGGAGGCGGGCCGGCCGTTGCCCATGGCCCTGCGCGAGCAGCGCGTGTGGGGCCTTCGCGAGCGGCTGTTCGAGCGCGCGCTGCCGCGCCTGTCGCCCACGACGCTGGGCAATCTGCTGCATGCGGCCCACGTGGTGGACGGCATCGTCAAGGGGCTCAAGGCCCCCGGCTGGCCCGACAACGGCTGGCAGGCCCTGCACCGCCTGGCCATGATGCTGGCGCGCGAATGCGGCCAGGTGGCGCCGCGCCGCTCCTGACGGCCGGCGCCGCATGCCCCGTGCGCTGCGGGGGCGGTGGCGCGGGCGGATAATCGGGCTCATGAACGCGCTCAACATCGCCGAATACATGCAGACCCTGGGCGTGCAGGCACGCGCCGCATCGGCCCGCATGGCCCGCGCCGACGCCGCCACGCGCGCCCGCGCGCTGCGCCGGCTGGCCGTGCTCCTGCGCGAGGGCACCGACACCCTGCAGGCCGAGAACGCCAAGGACCTGGAGCGCGCCGTCACGGCCGGCCTGTCGGCCCCGATGGTGGACCGCCTGCGCCTCACACCCAAGGTGCTGGCCACGGTGGCGGAGGGCTGCGACCAGCTCGCCGCCATGCCCGACATCATTGGCGAGACCACCGGCCTGCGCCAGCAGCCCAGCGGTATCCGCGTTGGGCAGATGCGCGTGCCCCTGGGGGTGTTCGGCATGATCTACGAGAGCCGGCCCAACGTGACCATCGAGGCCGCGAGCCTGTCGATCAAGAGCGGCAACGCCGCCATCCTGCGCGGCGGCTCGGAAGCCATCGATTCCAACCGCGCGCTGGCGAAGCTGGTGCAGCAGGCGCTGCAGGACGCCGGCCTGCCCGAGTCCGCCGTGCAGCTGGTGGGCACCACCGACCGCGAGGCCGTGGGCCACCTCATCGCCATGCCCGAGCATGTGGACGTGGTCATACCGCGCGGCGGCAAGGGGCTGATCGAGCGCATCAGCCGCGAGGCCAAGGTGCCCGTCATCAAGCACCTGGACGGCAACTGCCACGTCTACGTGGACGACCCCTGCGACATCGACATGGCCGTGAAGGTGGCCGACAACGCCAAGACGCAGAAATACAGCCCCTGCAACGCCAGCGAGGGCCTGCTGGTGGCGCGCGGCGTGGCGGCCGAGTTCCTGCCGAAGATCGGCGCCATCTACGCCGCCAAGGGTGTCGAGATGCGCGGCGATGCCGAGGCCCGCGCTCTCCTGGCCGCCGTGCCGGGTGCCCAGGTGGTGGCCGCCACCGAGCAGGACTGGAGCGAGGAATACCTGGCGCCGATCATCGCGGTGAAGGTGGTGGCGGGCCTCGATGAAGCCATCGAGCACATCAACCGCTACGGCAGCCACCACACCGACGCCATCCTCACGCGTGACCACATGCACGCTCAGCGCTTCCTGCGGGAAGTCGATTCGGCCAGTGTGATGGTGAATGCGAGCACCCGCTTCGCTGACGGTTTCGAGTACGGGCTGGGCGCCGAAATCGGTATCTCCACCGACAAATTCCACGCCCGCGGTCCGGTGGGCATCGAAGGCCTCACCTCGCTCAAGTGGGTGGTGCTGGGCGAGGGCGAAGTACGGACGTGACCGGCGTCTCGCGCTGACGGCAGGCCGACAGGCGAGCCGCATTGCTCCCTGTATTCATGGGCGGGGCTTGGAAAGCGGGCGTGGGCCCCCAATTCCCTACAATCCACTGCGGCATTCCCCGCAGCCCGCTCCTGCCCTGCAAGGCCCTTCCATGGTTCCCCATCTCGTCACCGCCCTCACCGGCCCCATCAACGAACTCGAACAGCGCATCCTCGAGTCCATGCCGGCCATCGAGCGCTGGTTCCGGCTGGAATGGATGGAGCACACGCCGCCGTTCTACAGCTCGGTCGACATCCGCAACGCCGGCTTCAAGCTTGCACCGGTCGACACCAACCTGTTCCCCGGCGGCTGGAACAACCTCACGCCCGAGATGCTGCCGCTGGCGGTGCAGGCGGCGATGGCGGCCATCGAGAAGATCTGCCCCGAAGCGCGCAACCTGCTGGTGATCCCCGAAAACCATACGCGCAACACCTTCTACCTGGCCAACCTGGCGCAGCTGGCGCGCATCTTCCACATGGCCGGGCTCAACGTGCGCATCGGCTCGATCAGCCCCGAGATCAAGAAGACCACGAAGATCGAACTGCCGGGCGGCGAGACGCTGACCATCGAGCCCGTGGTGCGCAGCAAGCGCCGCCTGGGCCTGAAGGATTTCGATCCTTGCACCATCCTGCTCAACAACGACCTCTCGGCCGGCATTCCCGGCATCCTGGAGGACATCCACGAGCAGTACCTGCTGCCGCCGCCCCACGCAGGCTGGCCGGTGCGCCGCAAGAGCACGCACTTCAAGGTCTACGAAGAGGTTTCCAAGCGCTTCGGCAAGATGCTGGGCATCGATCCGTGGCTCATCAATCCGATGTTCAGCCACTGCGGCCAGGTCGATTTCGCCGAAGGCACAGGGATGGACTGCCTTCAGACCAACGTCGACGCGCTGCTGGGCAAGATCCGCCGCAAGTACAAGGAATACGGCATCAACGAGAAGCCGTTCGTGGTGGTGAAGGCCGACAACGGCACCTACGGCATGGGCATTATGACCGTGCGCGACGTCAAGGATCTGGACGCGCTGAACCGCAAGTCGCGCAACAAGATGGCGGTGATCAAGGATGGCCAGCCGGTCACCGAAGTCATCATCCAGGAGGGTGTGCTGACCAACGAGCGCATGAACGACGCCGTGGCCGAGCCGGTGGTCTACATGATGGACCGCTACGTGGTGGGCGGCTTCTATCGCGTGCATGCCGAACGCGGGGTGGACGAAAACCTCAACGCGCCGGGCGCGCACTTCGTCCCGCTGGCCTTCTCCGAGAGCACCCGCCTTCCGCAGCCGGGCATGAAGCCGGGCGCCAGCGCGCCCAACCGCTTCTACATGTACGGCGTGATCGGCCGGCTGGCCATGCTGGCGGCCAGCTACGAACTCGAAGCCACCGACCCCGACCGCGAGGTCTACGAATAAGGCCGACGCGGCGCACACTGGGTGCAAACCCAGTTGTTGCGCTGCAACATGACCAATGCCCGATGCGCGCGCCGGGCGCCCGGGCGGCGCACAATAGCGGGCCCATGACAAGCGCCCGGCCCCTTGGCTTCCGGGTTTCTGTGTGTCTTCTGCATCCAGATCGTCCCTCGCCGCGCTGACGCTCGGCGCCATCGGCATCGTCTACGGCGACATCGGCACGAGTCCGCTGTACGCCGTCAAGGAAGTCTTCGCCGAAGGGCGTGTTCCATTCACGCCGCAGAACGTCTACGGCATTCTTTCCATGTTCTTCTGGACGCTCACGGTCATCGTGTCGTTCAAGTACGTGACCCTGGTGCTGCGCGCCGACAACAACGGTGAAGGCGGCCTGGTGGCCATGCTGGCATTGGCTTCGCAGGCGGTGAAGGACAAGCCCCGGCTGCGCGGCGTGCTGCTGGGTATCGGGATCTTCGGCACGGCGCTGTTCTATGGCGACGGCGTGATCACGCCGGCGATTTCGGTGCTGTCGGCGATGGAGGGGCTGGAGTTGGTGTCGCACCGCTTCCATCACGCCATCATCCCGCTCACGCTCGTGGTGCTCACGGGCATCTTCTGGATCCAGAAGCACGGCACCAGTGGCATCGGCCGCTTCTTCGGGCCGGTGATGGTGTTCTGGTTCCTGGTGCTGGGATTCATCGGCGGGCTCCAGATCCTGCGGCAACCCGAGATCCTGCTGGCGCTCAACCCGGTGTACGCGCTGGGCTTCGTCTGGCACCACCCGCTGCTTACCTTCATGATCCTGGGCGCGCTGGTGCTGTGCGTCACCGGCGCCGAGGCGCTCTATGCCGACATGGGCCACTTCGGCAAGCGGCCGATCCGCGTGGCGTGGTTCGCCATCGTCATGCCGGCGCTCACGCTCAACTATTTCGGCCAGGGCGCGCTGCTGCTGGCCCGGCCGGACGCCGTGCAGAACCCCTTCTACCTGATGGTGCCGGAGTGGGCGCTGGTGCCCATGGTGCTGCTGTCCACCGTGGCCACCATCATCGCGTCGCAGGCGCTGATCTCCGGCGCTTTCAGCGTCACCAAGCAGGTCATCCAGCTGGGCTATCTGCCGCGCCTGCGCGTGCTGCACACCAGCGTGCAGCAGACCGGCCAGATCTACATCCCGTTCGTGAACTGGGGCCTGTTCGCGCTGATCGTGCTGGCCGTGATGATGTTCAAGAACTCGGGCAACCTGGCGCATGCCTACGGCATCGCGGTATGCGCGGTGATGGTCATCACCACGGTGCTCACGTTCTTCGTCATCCGCTACAGCTGGCGCCTGCCGCTGGCGCTGTGTGTGGCGGCCACCGGCATGTTCTTCATGATCGACCTGGCGTTCTTCAGCTCGGCCATGCTCAAGGTGGTGGATGGCGGCTGGTTC
Source organism: Burkholderiales bacterium (assembly GCA_017307855.1). Lineage (GTDB taxonomy): Bacteria > Pseudomonadota > Gammaproteobacteria > Burkholderiales > Burkholderiaceae_C > JAGOCV01. Next base: position 270,132 of record JAFKGD010000013.1, read on the forward strand.
CCGCTGCTCATCGGCTTCGGCATTTTCACGCTGATGATGACCTGGCGCGAAGGCCGCCAGCTGCTCAACGACAAGCTGCGCGCCGACGCCATCGAGCTGCCGGGCTTCCTCGAGGCGGTGTTCGCCGTGCCGCCCACGCGGGTCGAGGGCACGGCCGTGTTCCTGACGGCCGAGCTGGGCATCGTGCCGAACGCGCTCTTGCACAACCTCAAGCACAACAAGGTGCTGCACGAGCAGAACCTCTTCGTCACCATCCGCAATCACGAAGTGCCATGGATCGGCCTGGAGCGGCGGCTCGAGATCGAGTCGCTGGGCCACGACTGTTGGCAGGTGGTGGTGAACTACGGCTTCAAGAACGAGCCCGACCTGCCGCGCGCACTCGAGCAGATGCGGCTGCGCGGCTGCAGCATGGAGCCCATGACGACCAGCTACTTCCTGTCGCGGGACGTGGTCGTGCCCACCATCGGTGCAGGCATGGCGCCCTGGCGCGAGAAGCTGTTCGCGCAGATGCACCACAACGCCAGCGCGGCGGCCGAATTCCTGCACCTGCCCAGCAATGCGGTGGTGGAGCTGGGCAGCAAGATCGAGATTTAGTCCTACGGGGCAGGCCGGTGGCCGACGCGAGACTGATGAACTCATTCACAGGAGCGCGCCATGAGCAGCAGCAAGGGCAAGACCCCCGACGGCCACGACAGTGGCGACGCCCGTCCGCGCAAGGACGGCGAATCGGCTCCGCGCCTGCCCCACGAACATGACCAGTCGGCCGACAGCCAGGTCGATCGCCAGCCCGTGGATCAGGGTCGCGCCGAAAAGGCACACGACGACATCGAGCGCGGTGTCGTCGACACCGACAAGGGGCCGGTGATCGATCAGGTCTACGACAAGGTGCGCAAGAGTTCGCCCGACGTCTGATGCGGTCAGGCCAGCGCCGCGCGCATCTGGCTGATCACGCCCGCGTAATCGGGCTTGCCGAAGATGGCGCTGCCGGCCACGTAGGTATCCGCGCCTGCGTCGGCCACGCGGCGGATGTTGTCGGCCTTGATGCCGCCATCCACTTCCAGCCGGATGTCCCGGCCACTGGAGTCGATGCGCCGGCGCACGGCCTCGATCTTGCGCAGGGCCGAGTCGATGAAGCTCTGGCCGCCGAAGCCGGGGTTCACGCTCATGATGAGGATGAGGTCGATGTCATCGATCACCCAGTCCAGCACGTCCAGCGGCGCGGCCGGGTTGAACACCAGGCCCGGCTTCACGCCCTTGGCACGGATCGCCTGGATGCTGCGGTGCACGTGCGGCGAGGCGTCGGGATGGAAGCTGATGTAGTCGGCGCCGGCATCGGCGAAGGCGGCGGCCAGCGCATCCACGGGCTGGATCATCAGGTGCACGTCGATCGGCACGGCACGGCCGTCGGGTGTCTTCGCATGCGGCTTGAGCGCCTGGCACACCATGGGGCCGAACGTGAGGTTGGGCACGTAGTGGTTGTCCATGACGTCGAAATGGATCCAGTCGGCCCCGGCCGCGATGACGTTGCGCACTTCCTCGCCCAGCCGCGCGAAGTCGGCCGAGAGGATGGAAGGGGCGATGCGATGGGTTTTTGCAGGGGGCGTGCTCATGGCGCGGATTGTCGCAGGTAACATCCGCGCCATGCCTCGCTACCAGCTCGAAGTCGCCGTGCAACCGCAGTACCTGCCCGAGCAATCGGCACCGGACGAAGGCGTCTACAGCTTCTCGTACACGATCACCATCACCAACCAGGGCGAGGCCGCGGCGCAACTGGTGTCGCGCCACTGGGTGATCAACGATGCCGCCGGACACGGCGAAGAAGTGCGCGGCCTGGGCGTGGTGGGGCAGCAGCCGCTGATCCGGCCTGGCGAGGCTTTCCAGTACACCAGCGGTTGCCGCCTGCGCACGGCCAGCGGCACCATGCACGGCAGCTATTTCTTCGTCGCCGAGAACGGCGACCGCTTCGACGTGGAGATTCCGCTGTTCGTGCTCGAAGCGTCGGCCTCCGGCGGTGCGCCGCGCCGCGTGCTGCACTGATCTGCGCTTCTTCCTCCGACATGTCCCGTCCCCCTGACCTGCGCACCCTGCTGGCGCAGCTGGACCCGCAGGCGCCACTGGCCGAGCGCCACCTGTGGCTGATCCGGCTGTTCGACTGGATCCGCGGCGACCAGCGCTCGGTCGAGGCCGCCGTCAGCCGCGTGCGGTTGTTCCTCGACGCGGTCGATGCGCACGAAGGCGCGCGCGAGCGCCTGGCCGCCTGGTGGCAGGTGCTGGCGCGCACGGTCGACATCACCACGCTGCTGGCCGATTTCGGATTCGCGCCGCGCACGGCATTCGTGAGTGAGCTGTCCGACCGCATCCGCCGCAAGCTCCTGCCGGCCACGCCCGAAACGCAGGATGCGGCCGAGCTGTTCCGACTGGTGCTGCCGGGCGAATTCGATGCGCGTTGGCTGGCGCAGCTCGACGACGGACTGCTGGCGCGCCTGTCGCTGCTGCTGGGTGGCGGTCGTGCCGAAGGCTTCCGGCGCTGGCAGCGCATCGTGCTGGAGGCGATCACCTTCTGCACCAGCCAGGTGGTGGCCAACGGCTACGCGTCCGAGCTTCGCCTGCGCATGGGCGTGCCGGTGCCGGTCGCCGAAGCCATCGAGGCCGATCCGGTCGGCGCCGGCGGCCGCGGCACCACCGTGCCGGCGCTGCCCGAAGACCCGGCCTCGCAGGCCCAGCCCTTCCATGCGCTCACGGCCAGCCTGCAGCGGCTGCGCGCGCAGGTGCTGCGGCCCGGTGCACCCGACGATGCCGAGTTGCAGGCGGCGCTGCAGGATTTCCGCGAACGGCTCGACGCCTGCCGCCAGGCCGCCGCCTCGGTCTACACGCACCTCGAAGACCACGGCATTTCGGTGGGCCTGGTCTTCCGCCTGCGCCAGTTGCGCGAGCGCGTGCTGCGCATCCGCGAGCTGATGGACTGCCTGGCCTCGGCCAGTGCAGCGCGCAGTGCCGCCCGGCTGATCTCGCGCCTGGTCATCGCCGGGCGCGAAGGCGCCAGCGTGCGCGCGCTGATCGCGGCCAATTCGTCGTTGCTGGCGGCCAAGGTGGCCGAGCGCAGCGCCGAGACCGGCGCCAGCTACATCACGCGCACCTGGCCCGAATACAAGGCCATGGTCCGCCGCGCGGCCGGCGGCGGTGCGCTGATGTCGATCACCACGCTGATGAAGTTCATGCTGCTGGGCCTCGGCCTGTCGGCGTTCTGGAGCGGCTTCTTCGCGGGTTTCAACTACGCGGCATCCTTCGTGGCGATCCAGCTGCTGCACCTCACGGTCGCCACCAAGCAGCCGGCCATGACGGCGCCGGCCATGGCGGCGCGCCTGAAGGGGCTGGACAAGCAGGGCGGAGTCGAGTCGTTCGTCGACCAGGTCACGCGCCTGGTGCGCACGCAGGTGGCGGCCGTGCTGGGCAACGTGATGCTGGTCGTGCCTTGCGTGCTGCTGCTGTCCTACCTCATCCTGCTGGCCACGGGCCACCCGATGATCAGCACCGCCGAGGCAGAGCACGTGCTGCATTCGCTCACCCTGCTGGGCCCCACGCTGTTCTTCGCCGCGTTCACGGGGGTGCTGCTGTTCTCGTCGAGCATCATCGCCGGGTGGGCGGAAAACTGGTTCGTGCTGCACAACCTGGACTCGGCCATGCGCTACAACCCGCGCATCACGCGTGTGCTGGGTGCGGCGCGTGCCGACCGGTGGGCCGGCTTCATGCGCAGGAACATCTCCGGCCTCACGTCCAACATATCGCTGGGCTTCATGCTCGGCCTGATTCCCGCCTTCACGCTGTTCTTCGGCGTGCCCATGGAAGTGCGCCACGTCACGCTGTCGTCCGGCCAGATCGCCGCGGCCGCGGCCGCGTACGACCTGCCGATGCTGGCTTCTCGCGAACTGCTGGTACCCATCCTCTGGTGCGCGGCCGGTGCGGCCCTGACCGGCGTGCTTAATGTGGGCGTGAGCTTCTTCTTCGCCTTCCGCCTCGCCCTGCGCGCGCAGAACGTGAGCGGGCTCGACCGTGCCCGTATCCGCTCGGCGATCTGGGCGCGCTGGCGGCAGCGCCCGCTGTCGTTTTTCCTGCCGACGCGCGTCGGCGCGCGCGCTGCGCCACGCGACCCTTCGCAGGCTGGCTGAGCCCGCGCGCCGCGCGCCCCAAGACCCGCCCGGCAGGTCGGCCTTGTCCTACAGGGTGGCCAGGGGCCTTCGGCTACAGTCGGCTGCGTCCGCCGGCCACCCGGCGGCTCGGATCACGAGGTCGGCTGGCGCAGCCGGCGAGCCACACCAAAGGACCGGCCCCGCGCCCGTCCATCCGCCCCGGCGGATACAACTCGCGTGCAGGGAGACAGCGCATGAATGAACTGATGGCCTTCTGGGCCGACTGGCTGCGGCCGTCGGCGGGCGTGCCGACCGTGCAGTGGTCGGTGCTGCTCGCGCTGGCCGCGGCGGCAGGGCACCTCGTGCAGCGCTACACCGGCCTGCCCAAGGTGATCGGCTACTCGGTCGTCGGCATGTGCGCCGGACTGCTGGGTTTTCCGGGCGCGGTCTGGCCGCTGCAGGGCATCGCTCTGTTCCTGCTCGAACTCGGCGTCGCCGTGGTGCTGTTCGAGGCGGGCGGGCGCATCCCGCTGCGCTGGTTCCGCCACAACCCGATGGTGCTGGTGCAGAGCCTGCTCGAATCGGGCCTGGCCTTTTTCTGCACGCATGCCGTGCTCCTGTGGATGGACGTGCCGGAGAACGTCGCCCTTCCCGTCGCGCTGGTGGCCATGGCCGCCTCGCCCGCCGTGCTCTCGCGCGTGGTGATGGATACGCGCGCCTCGGGTCCGGTGACCGAGCGCGCGCTCACGCTGACCACCCTGTCCACGCTCTATGCGCTGTCGCTGGGCTTCGCGCACGCGGGCCTGCTGGGCGAGAGCGAGCGCGGCATCACCGCATCGCTCTATCCGGCCGCCGTGGTGCTGGGCGTGTCGGTGGCCGTGGGCGCGCTGCTGGCCCTGGCGCTGCGGATGGCGCTGCGCGTGATGAACCCGACCAGCGAGAACACTTCGATCCTGCTGCTGGCGCTGATCGCCGCCGCGGCGGCCACGGCGGCGCCGCTGGGCGGCTCGGCCCCGCTGGCTGCCTTGCTGGGGGGCATGCTGCTCAAACAGCTCAATCCGCGCCCGTGGTCGTGGCCGCGCCAGCTGGGCACGGCCTCCACGCTGCTGACCATGCTGATGTTCGTGCTGGTCTCCACCGTCGCCGCGCAGGCCGACTGGAGCGTGCCCGTCACCGGCGTCGTGCTGGCCGTCATCGCCGCGCGTGCCGTCGCCAAGATCGTGGGTGTGGCGCTGGCCAATCCCGGCAGCGGCGCCAGCTGGAAGCAGGCGCTCTGGACGGGCTGCGCCATGTCGCCCATGTCGTCGGTGGCGTTGCTGATCGCCTCGCAGTTCGCGGCCTCGGCGCCCGTGCTGGGGGCCGAGATCGCCCGCATCGCACTGCCCATCATCCTGCTGATGGAGGTGCTGGGCGCGGCCATCGCCACCTTCGCGCTGTACCGCGCAGGCGAGAGCTCGCGCCCCTGGCAGGTGGCGCCGCTGCCCGCCACTTCGGGAGGAGACGTCCGTGAGCCTTGAACCGTTCCAGCAATCGAAGGCGCTGTCGCTGGGCGTCGAGCTCGAGCTGCAGCTGCTCAACACGCACGACTTCGATCTCGCGCCCTACGCCGAGGACATGCTGCGCCTGCTCGAGAAGGTGCCGCTGCCCGGCAGCGTGGTGCCCGAGATGACCTCGTCCATGATCGAGATCTCCACCGGCGTGTGCCAGTCGTCGTCGGAAGTGCTGGGCGAACTCACGCAGATCCGCGACGCGCTGGTGAAGGCGGCCGACAAGCTCAACATCGCCGTGGCCGGTGGCGGCACGCATCCGTTCCAGCAATGGCACGAGCGGCGCATCTACGACAAGCCGCGCTTTCGGGAGCTGTCGGAGCTTTACGGCTACCTCTCCAAGCAATTCACGATCTTCGGCCAGCACGTGCACATCGGCTGCCCCAGTGCGGATGACGCGCTGCTCATGTTGCACCGCATGTCGCGCTACATCCCGCACTTCATCGCGCTGTCGGCCTCCAGCCCCTACGTGCAGGGGCAGGACACGGCATTCGATTCGGCGCGGCTGAACTCGGTGTTCGCCTTCCCGCTGTCTGGCCGGGCGCCGTTCGCACTGTCGTGGAGCGAGTTCGAGCAGTACTTCCTCAAGATGACGCGCACCGGCGTGGTCAAGAGCATGAAGGACTTCTACTGGGACATCCGCCCCAAGCCCGAATACGGCACGATCGAGATCCGCGTGTTCGACACGCCGCTCACGGTGGAGCGCGCGGCCGCGCTGGCCGGCTACGTGCAGTCGCTGGGCGCGTGGTTCCTGCGCGCCCAGCCCTTCATGCCCGACGAGGACGACTACCTCGTCTACACCTACAACCGTTTCCAGGCCTGCCGTTTCGGGCTCGAGGCCGTCTATGTCGATCCGGCGACAGGCGAGCACATGCCGCTGCGCGACCACATCCTGCTGACCATGCGCGAAATAGAGCGCGACGCCGAGGTGATGGGCGCCGCTGCCGCCGTGCACCTGCTGCGCGGCAGCGTCGATCGCGCACACAACGACTCGCGCTGGCTGCGCGAGCAGCAGTACGAGGCGCGTCTTCTCGCTGAAGTCAGCCGCCAGTCCGCACTGCGCTTCAGGGGGAGTTCCTAGCCCACACCCAGGCTGCCCTTGCTTCGCCAGGTCCGCCTCTCCCGTTCGATGGGGCGACACCGGTGGCCCGGCGAAGCCGGTTCCACGGTGTCCTGGCCTCGATCGCACGGCGCGCAGCTTGCGTTCGGTGGTGACTTTGTGGCGCTATCCTCGACGGATGGGTGAATTCGATCTCATCGCGCGCCATTTCAGGCGTCCTGTGAAGCACGCTGTGCTGGGCGGCGGCGACGACTGCGCGCTCATCGCGCCCGGCGCCGGCATGCAACTGGCCGTCTCCAGCGACATGCTGGTGGAAGGGCGGCATTTCCTCTCCACCGTCGATCCGGCGCGGCTGGGCCACAAGGCCCTGGCCGTCAACCTGAGCGACCTGGCGGCCTGCGGCGCGCGCCCGGTGGCCTTCACGCTCGCGCTTTCGTTGCCGCGCGCCGAAGATGCCTGGCTCGAACGCTTCGCGCAGGGCCTCTACGCGCTGGCCGACGCCCACGGCTGCGAACTCATCGGCGGCGACACCACCCAGGGCCCGCTCAACCTCTGCATCACCGTCTTCGGCGAAGTGCCTGCCGGCCAGGCCCTGCTGCGCAGCGGCGCGCGCGCGGGTGACGACGTCTATGTGAGCGGCACGCTGGGCGCGGCGCGCGCGGCGCTGGAAGTATTCCGCGGCACGCTCTCGCTGCCGGAGCCGGCGCTGGCCATCGCGCGCGAGCGCATGGAACAACCCACGCCACGCGTCGCGCTGGGCCAGGCGCTGCGTGGCGTGGCCAGCGCCGCATTGGACCTGAGCGACGGCCTGCTGGGCGATCTGGGTCATGTGCTGGCGGCCTCGCGCGTGGGCGCGCGCATCGAGGCGGAGCGCGTGCTCGGCTGCTTCGGCCTGCGCGGCGCGGGCCCGTTGCCCGCGCTCGGCGACTCACAGCGGCTCGAATGCGTGATGGCCGGCGGCGATGACTACGAGCTGGCTTTCACCGCTCCGCCGCAGGCACGTGCCGCCGTGGAGGCCGCCGCACGTGCGGCCAGCACCCCGGTGCAACGCATCGGCTGCATCGAGGCCGAGCCGGGCCTGCGCGTGGTGCAGGCCGATGGCACGCCGCTCGCGCAGCGCTTCCAGTCGTTCGACCACTTCGCCTGAGGCACCGGCCAGTGGCCACCGGCTGCGCCATCAGGCCGCGGCGCGGGCCCCGCGCCGGCCCTGCTGGGTCTGCCCGCCGTAACCCCAGTCGGTGGCTGGCACCTCGCGCACGATCACGTAGCTCGCGGCCTCGAGCGGGCCGCCATGTCCCAGCTGGCGTTCGAGCTCGGCATGCGCCGCGCGCACGAACTCGGCTTTCTCGGCGGCTGTGTTGGTACCGGCGGTGATGTGGATTTCGAGTTGCGCCGTGGGACGCTGCACGTCCTGGCCGCCGACGTACCAGCGCGCGGCCGGCAGATCGTCGATGGTGACGGCCGTGACATCGGCCTGCTTGTGCAGCACGCGCTCGGTGATCCGGGTCAGGGCCTGCGCCAGGGCCGGGTAGCGTTCGGGGTTTTGCAGCGGCGCAACGCGCAGGTTGAGGACGGGCATGGCGTGTGTCTCCTGTCGATTCAGTGTCCGGTCGTCCCTCCAGAGGGCATGTACTGAATCTAGTGACTTGCTCCCGCTGGCGAAACCTTGCCGCAGGCAAATGGGTTTTGCACCGAGCGCAAAACCAGGCGGCAACCGCTACCATCGCCGTCATGCGCGAACTGGCTTTCGACGACCTGCAACTATTCACGCGCGTGGCCGAATGCGGCTCGCTGTCCGTGGTGGCGCGCGAGCGCGAGGCACCGGTGAGCCGCATCTCCCGCGCGCTCAACCGCATCGAGGCCGCCTGCGGCGTGCGCCTGCTCCACCGCAGCACGCATGGCCTGTCGCTCACGCCCGAGGGCGAGACCTTCCTCGACTACTGCCAGCGCATGGCCGGCACCTATGCCGACCTGGAAACCGAGTTCACCGGCCGCGCGCACGAGGTGGGCGGCCTGGTGCGCGTGGCCGTGAGCCCGTCGATGGCGCACTACCTCATCGTGCCGAGCCTCGCCGGCCTGAGCGAGCGGCATCCGCGGCTGCAGGTGGACATCCAGGCCGAAGACCGGCTGGTGGACATGGTGCGTGAAGGCGTCGACATCGCCATCCGCACGGGCTCGGTTCAGGACGATTCGGTGGTGGCCCGGCGCATCGGCGTACACACCCGCCGCCTGTACGCCACGCCGGAGTACCTGCGCCGCTTCGGCACGCCGCGACACCCGGACGAACTCGAGGGCCACCGCCTCATCACCAACAGCGCGGCGCTGCACCTCAACCGCTGGCCCTGGATCATCGACGGCGTGGCGGTGGAACGGCCCATGCGCGGGCTCTACCGCGCGGCCTCCACCGGCGTGATGATGTCGATGGTGCTGGAGGGCCTGGGCATCTGCCGCTGCAACGATCTGGTCACGCGTCCGCTGCAGGCGCAGGGCCTGCTGGTGCCGGTGCTCGAATCGTTCACCGATCCACAGGAGTTCCCCGTGTATGCCGTGATGCCGCCGCAACGCGACCGGCTGCCACGCGTGCGCGCCTGCCTGGCCTGGTGGACCGAGTACTTTGGCAAGATGGAGTCTCCCGCAACGGGGCCGAGCCGATGACCGCAACCGATTCCTCCACACCTTCTTCTTCCGCCGACGCGCCGCCGCGCCCGGGCCTGGCGTTTTTGTTCGCCCATCCGGCGCATGCCATCGCGTTGGGGCTGGGCTCGGGCCTGGCGCGGCTGGCGCCCGGCACCAGCGGCACGCTGTGGGCCTGGGCCACCTTCGTCATCTGGCAGCGCTTCGTGCCCGCCGCGCAGTTCGATGCGTGGACGGCGGCGGTGCTCGCGCTGTCGCTGCCGCTGGGCTGGTGGGCCTGCACGGTGACGGCGCGGAACATGAACGTGGCCGACCCCGGCCAGATCGTCTGGGACGAGATCGTCGCATTCTGGCTGGTGCTGTGGCTCATCGTGCCGGCGGGCTTCTTCGGACAACTCGCGGCCTTCCTGCTGTTCCGCTACTTCGATGCCGCCAAGCCGGGTCCGGTGCGCTGGGCCGATTCGCTGTTCAAGGGCTTCGGCGCGCGCGGCGGCTTCGGCATCCTGTTCGACGACCTGGTGGCCGCTGCCTGCACGCTGCTGGTCATCGCGCTGTGGCGCTGGGTGTGGTGACGCGCATGGCCTCAGACGATGTCGTGCGCGCGCTGGCCGAAGCCCTGCTGACGCGCGGCTGGATGATGGCGACGGCCGAGAGCTGCACCGGCGGGCTGATCGCCGGCGCCTGTACCGACCTGCCCGGATCGAGCGCGTGGTTCGAGCGCGGCTTCGTCACCTATTCCAACGAGGCCAAGACCGACCTGGTGGGCGTGCCGGCCGCGCTGATCACGCTTCACGGCGCCGTCAGCGAGCCCGTGGCGCGCGCCATGGCCAGCGGTGCGCTCGCGCGCTCGCGTGCGCAGGTGGCGGTGGCGGTCACCGGCGTGGCCGGCCCCACGGGCGGCAGCGCGGAGAAGCCGGTGGGAACGGTGTGGTTCGGCTTCGCCACACCGGTGGGTGTACAGGCCGCGCTCATGCGTTTCGATGGCGATCGCGCGGCCGTGCGTTCATCCACCGTGACACACGCGTTGGTCGGCCTGCTGGCACGCGTGCGGGGCTGACAAGTTGCTCAGGCGTCGCGGCCTTCGCCCAGCCGCTCGATGCAGTCAGCCATCCAGTCGTCAGGCAGCACGGGCAGCGCGCTCGCGGGCAGCGGCTCCATGCGCCAGGCGTCACCCTCGGCCTGCACCTGGGCTGGCTGGCCACGCCAGAGCTGCCAGGCCAGCCAGGCCACGCTGGCCGCGCTTGGGGTTTCGCGCGTCGGCGCCTCCAGGGGCCAGGTGAACACCCGGCGGTCGGTCACCACCAGGCTCGATCCCTCCACGCGCGCCGCGCCCGGCAGCGCCTGGGCCAGCGCGGCCAGGGTATCTGTAGTGTCGGCACCGCTGCCGAAAGCGGGCTCCCAGCGCGCCAGCAACTGGCCGATGGCGATGGCGCGCTGTGCCTCCAGCTGGGCGAGGTCGGCGTGGTCGAGCGCATGCCAGTCGATGCCCGGTGCGCCGGCGCCCACCTGCAGCGCGGTGTCGAGATAGGCGTAGAGCGCGGGCGCGGACCCCGGCCGCACGAAGCCCGCGGCCGCCACGGCCAGATGCCCCACGCGCTGGGACAGCAGTTGCTGCTGCTGCACCAGCATCTTCTCGCGCAGCAGGCCGTCGCGCTCGTTGCGCAGCGTGGCGAGTTCGAGCGCATTGCGCAGGTCGGCCTTGAGGATGTCGATGTCCCAAGGCTTGGTGACGTAGCGGTAGATCTCGCCGCTGTTGATCGCCTCGATGGCTTCGCCCAGCTCGGAGTACGCCGTCGTCAGCATGCGCACGATGCCCGGGTGATGCTCGCGGGCGTGGCGCAGCAGTTCGTTGCCGTAGGCGCCGGGCATGCGCTGATCCGAGATCAGCACGGCGATGCGGCCGGCGTGCTCGGCCAGCAGCGCGCGGCCTTCTTCCACCGAGCCGGCGGTGAGCACGGGGGCGAATGGGCGGACCAGGCGCTCGAAGTACTTGAGTGCCATGGCCTCGTCGTCGACATAGAGGATGGTGTCGGGTCGGATCATGTTGGTGCGGAGATGGGGGCGCCGGCGTCAGGCCGGCTGGAAAAGAAGGGACACGGTGCAGCCCTGGCCAGGCACCGACTCGATGGCGATGCCGCCGCCCAGCGACTGCAGCACGCGCCGACAGAACAGCAGGCCCATGCCGTTGCCGCCGCTGCCGGCGCGGGTGGTGACGGCCTCGTGCGTCAGGCGGCGCAGCAGGTCGGGCGCGATGCCGGGGCCGTTGTCCGCCACTCGCAGGCACGGCCGCGGGGCGCCTTGGCCGTCTGCCGCCTCGCGCGAGAGGCTGATGCGCAACTGCGGGGCCGTCTGGCCGCGCAGTGCCTGCAGCGCGTTCTTGGTGAGCGTGCTGACCACCAGGAACAGCAGGTCGCGCTGTCCGGGCAGCGCGAAGTCGGCCCGCAGGTCGGTCTGCACCCAGTCGCGCTCACCGTCCTCGAACGGGTACTCGCGCAGCAGTGCCCCCACCAGATCGGCTGCCGTCACGCCCTGCGCCACCAGGCCCGGGTGGGCCTCGCGCGCCGATTTGACGAAGGTGGACACCAGCGACTGGCAGTACAGCGCGTTGCGCTCGGCCGCCTCCAGTGCCGAGAGCACCTCGCCGGGCCGGCCCTCGGAGAAGCGCGCCAGGCCCGGCGTGTCGCCGTCGGGCTGGTGGCGCTCGCGCAACGCGGTCATGTAACCGCGCACCGTCGTCAGCGGCGTGTTGAGTTCGTGTGCGAGAAAGCCCAGCGTTTCGCGCACGGCCAGCGCACGGCCTTCATGCAGGGCCTGCGCCAGCGCCTGGGAGCGGTGGCGGGCCAGCGCTTCGCGCAGGGCTTCGCGCGTCTGCGCGGGATCGAGCGGCTTCTCGAGAATGCGGAACACCTGGCCCTGGTTGACGGCGGCGATCGCCATGTCTTTCTCGGCGTACGCCGTGACCAGCAGCCGCACGATCGCGCGGTGCTCGCGCTGTGCCTGGGCCATCAGCTCCAGGCCGTTGCGTCCCGGCATGCGGTAGTCGGCCGCCAGCACCGCGATGTCGGCGCCGGGCTGGGTCAGCCGCAGCAGCGCTTCTGCCACGCTGGGCGCCGTGACGATGCGGAACTCGTCGGAGAAGGCGCGCTGGAACCACTTGCATGCCTGCGGCTCGTCGTCCACGTAGAGGATAGTTTCGGCCTGGGCATAGGCGGGCACGGCGTTCATTCGGCGTCTCCCCGGTCGGTGGTTGCGCCGCCTGCGTTGGCCTGCGCGAGATCGAGTTCGAATTCCGTCCAGGCGCCGGGCTCGCTGGCTACACGCAGCTCGCCGCCGTGCCGCTGCACGATGGCATAGCTGACCGACAGCCCCAGGCCCAGCCCCTGGCCGACATCACGCGTGGTGAAAAACGGGTCGAACACGCGCGTCATGTGCTCGGGCGCGATGCCCGTGCCGTTGTCGCGTACGGCCAGGTGCAGGCGACCGTCCTGCGCCCGGCCGCGCACCGTGATCCGGGGCTCGGCGCGGCCGGATTTCTGGAGCGCCAGCGCGGCGTTGGAGAACAGGTTGATCAACACGCCGATGAGACCGGGCTCATCGCCCACCACGTGGGTGTCCATCGGCAGCTCGACCTCGAACCGCACGCCCTTGAGCTCGTGGCCGGCCAGGCGGCGCGCCGAATCGACCGCCTTTTCCAGCACGAACACGCGGGCCGGGTTCTCGCCCGGCTTCTGGTAGGCGAAGGTCTTGAGGTCGGAGACGATGTTCTGCACGCGCTGCATGCCCTCGCGCGCATCGACGAGGCTCTCGTTGAGGTCGGCGCTGGCCTTGGCCGCCGGATCGGCCAGCGCCATGTTGAGCGCCATCATGCTGTAGTTGACCGGGTTGTTGACCTCGTGCAGCAGGCCGGCCGACAGCGTGCCCAGCGCTGCCATCTTCTCCTGCTGGATCATGTGGCCCTTGACCTCGGCCAGCGCGGCGTTGGTCTGCCGCAGGTCGTCGTTGGCGCGCTCCACCGCCTGCTTGAGCTGCCATGATTGCCGGCGCCAGCGCCCGCTGTAGACCGCAATGACGGCGCACACCACGGCGTAGAACAGCAGGAAGAGCATGTTGCCGGCCAGCGTGCTGGGCCGCTCGACGCCGTACGGCGACAGCAGGCAGGCCGCCACGTAGGCCATCACGGTGCCCAGGCCGAAAGCGATGGCTTCCAGCAGCGTGAGCGGCAGGAAGAACCCGATGCCGCTGAGCGCGAAAGTCAGGCCCACGAAGTAGATGGACTGCTCGCCCTCGGTGCGGCCGATCATCCAGCAGATGGCCAGTTGCGGCACGCACAGCCAGAAGTAGGTGAGCCACTGCAGGTGCCGGCGGCCCCACTCGAAGGCGTAGCTCAGCAGCACGGCGCCGATGATGCATGACGCCAGGAGGCGCACCAGCGCGAACTCGGCCAGGCGGTCCGGGTAGAAGGCCAGGTCGAGCCCGATGCCACCGAGCATCAGCACGATGGTGACGACGCAGGTGGCGCGGCTGTAGAACAGCAGGTACTGCTGCTGCTCGGCCTGCCAGCCGGGCTCGTGGCCGCGTCGCGTGAGGTTCATGGTGCCGGGCCGTTGCGCGGCGACACGGCCGCCTCGAGAAACACGTTGACGCCGGTGGCATCGGTCCAGGTGCGCGCGTCGCGCAGGCCCTCGGGCAACACGGCCAGCAGCCCGCCCTCGTCGCGGTAGATGAGGTACCACTCGAGGAAGTGCTCCATCCACAGCCGTTCCGGGTTGGCCGCATGCACGTTGGTCACCAGGATGGCCGCGCCGTCGCGGCAGCGCGAGACGAAGTAGGCGATCAGCCGGTTGCAGACCTTGTCGCTCAGATAGTCGAACAGGCCCGCGCAATAGACGAAGTCGAAGCTCTCGGGCGTGGACGGTCCGCGCACGCGCGACGCGCGCTTGAGCAGCTGGTTCACCGATTCGTGCTGCAGCGTCAGGTGCAGCTCGTGACCGGCCGCGCGGGCGGCGGCCTCCAGTTGCGTGCGCGTGTATTCCAGCGTCTCCTCGCTGAAATCCACCAGCGTGAAGTCGAGCCAGCGCGTCAGCGGCGTGGTCTGCAGCAGCCGCACGATCTCCACCGCCGGGCCGCAGCCCACGTTGAGCACGCGCATCGGCCGCCCGGCGGCTTCGCCCTGGCGCGCCAGCTGCATGAGCCGCTCGACGAGGATGTCGATGCGGTTGCGGTGCGCCTGCGCCACACCGGCCTGCAGGAACATGTAGTTGACGAGCTGGAAGTAAGTGCTCGGCCCCTGGCGCGGGTCGCCCAGGATCTGGTTGACCATCTCGTAGTCGCCTGCATAGCCCAGCGGCTTGGCGTAGGTGCGCCACACGAAAGGCGCGCGCAGGATCAGCGGATGAATGGCCGCCTGCGCGAAGCTGCGGTGCATCACCGCCAGCTCGGGCTCGACGGCCAGCGCCTCGCCCTCGAACCATTGCAGGTAGTCGCGGCCCTTGTGCAACAGCGGCGCGGCCAGCTCCATGAAGATGTCCTCGCGGATGCGGCCGCTGCCCTCGCGGGGAAGGGCCGACACCACGTCGGCCTGGTCGACCCAGCGCGTGATCTCGGAGAAGTAGGCGCGCATCTCGCTGACCACCACCTGGTAATCGCGCCGCACGCGGAAGCGCTGCGTCCAGTCTTCCACGAAGCGCGTGGCCTCGCGCATCACGTTGCCGGGCTCGCGGCCCATCGTGGCCAGCTCGTTCCATTCGTCGGTGAGCGTGACCGAGGCCACAGCCATGAGCCCGGTGTTGACCAGGCTGACCACGACCGCCTTGCCCTCGTACACGCGCTGGTCGCCCGCTCGCACCACCAGTTCGCTCAGCACCTCGCTGATCTGGACGATCGAGTAGGGGTTGTAGATTTCCATCACCAGCGCGCGGCGCTGCAGGCTGGTGAGCGTGCCGCGTACCGGGTCGCCCTGGCTGTTGCGGAAAGTGATGACCGGATCGATCTGACGGATGGACTGCACTGGAAGGATGGTGTTCGCGGATCGGTACGACGACGATGGCAGGGCCGGGCGCGCCGTGCCCGCCGCGGCTTCGCCGCCTGCTGCACTGTGCCTTTCGCGTTCCTTCCGGTACCCCGCCCTGTTCGCGGCATTGTAGGCACGCTCGCGCATCGGCACACGATTGGGCTAGCATGCGGCGACCCACAGCCATCCCCGGGCGCCCCCGGCGCACGTCTTCATCGCCATGATCGCCCTGCTCGAATCGCTTTATCCGGTGCGCTACACCGTCTTCGGACTCGCGATCGCGGGGGCCGTGGTGAGCCTGCTGGGGGCGCTTGCGCTGCACTGGCCGTGGTGGCCCGTGCCGATCTTTCTGGCACTGGTGCTGCGCGGCATCTGCGACCTGCGGCAGCTGCGCCATTCGGTGCTGCGCAACTATCCGCTGATCGGCCACCTGCGATTCCTCCTCGAGTACATCCGCCCCGAACTGCGCCAGTACTTCATCGAGGGCGACACCGAGGCAGCGCCGTTCTCTCGCGCGCAGCGCTCCCTGGTCTACCAGCGCGCCAAGGGCGAGCCCGACAACCGTCCGTTCGGCACGCAGCTGGACGTGGGGGCCGACGGCTACGAGTGGATCAACCATTCCATGCAGCCCACGCGTCTGGCCTCGCACGACTTCCGCGTCACCATCGGCGCCGGCCGCGCGCAGCCGTACGACGCGAGCGTGTTCAACATCTCGGCGATGAGCTTCGGCGCGCTCTCGGCCAATGCCATCCTCGCCCTCAATGCCGGCGCGCGGCGCGGGCACTTTGCGCACGACACGGGAGAGGGTTCGATTTCGGTGCACCACCGTGCCAACGGCGGCGACCTGATCTGGGAGATCGGATCCGGCTACTTCGGCTGCCGCGGCGACGATGGCCGCTTCAGCGAGGAGCGTTTCGTGGCGAACGCCACCGATCCCCAGGTGAAGATGATCGAGCTGAAGATGAGCCAGGGCGCCAAGCCTGGCCACGGCGGGGTGCTGCCCGGCCCCAAGGTCACGCCCGAGATCGCCGCCGCGCGCGGCGTGCCCGTGGGCGTGGACTGCATCTCGCCCTCGTCGCACAGCGCGTTTTCCACGCCGGTGGAGATGATGCATTTCATCGACCGGCTGCGTCATCTCTCGGGCGGCAAGCCCACCGGCTTCAAGTTCTGCGTCGGCCATCCATGGGAATGGTTCGCCATCGTCAAGGCCATGCTGGAAACCGGCATCGTGCCCGACTTCATCGTCGTCGACGGGGCCGAGGGCGGCACCGGCGCGGCGCCGGTGGAATTCAGCGACCACGTCGGCGCGCCGCTGCAGGAAGGCCTGGTGCTGGTGCACAACACGCTGGTGGGCGTGGGCCTGCGCGAGCGCATCATGATCGGCGCGGCGGGCAAGGTCATCACCGCGTTCGACATCGCGCGCCTGATGGCGCTGGGTGCCGACTGGTGTAACGCCGGGCGCGGTTTCATGATGGCGCTCGGCTGCATCCAGGCGCAGAGCTGCCACACCGGCCACTGCCCCACGGGCGTGACGACGCAGGATCCGCAACGCCAGAAGGCGCTCGTGGTGCCCGACAAGGCCGAGCGCGTATTCCACTTCCATCAGAGCACGCTGCACGCGCTGCAGGAACTGGTGCAGGCCGCCGGCCTCTCGCATCCGCGTGACATCACGGCCCACCACATCGTGCGCCGCATCGACGACACCGAAGTGCGCCTGCTGTCCAATCTCATCATGCAGGTGGCACCCGGTGCGCTCCTGGGCCCGCTGGACGAGCTGCACAAGGTCTTCAGCTTCTACTGGCCCCAGGCCAGCGCTCACAGTTTCCGCGCCGCCGTCGATCCCCACCACACCCCGGTGCTGTCGGAAGCCGCCTGACGGCAGGGCGATGTCGGCTTGCCGATAATCGCGCGATGACCGCATCGCCAGACCACGACGCCTTCCTGCGCGACAGGCTGCCGCGCCAGGACGCGTCGGTGGCGCCGCATGTCTTCCAGGGCCGGCGCGTCTGGCTCAAGAAGGCCGGGCCGCGCAACCCGCGCTGGCGCTATGCGGTGCTGGGAGCGATCGCCGGCGCGTTCCGCCTCGACGTGCTGCGGCCCGTGATGAACCTCGGCGGCCAGGCTGCCATCGCCCATGAAGCGCGGCGGCTGCGAGAACTGGCGGCCCTGGGCCTGCGTGTTCCGGCGCTCCTGGCCGAGGCACCGCAGGGGCTGCTGATCGCGGATCTGGGCGACGGGCAGCCGGTCGACACCCTGCTGGGTCACGTCTCGCAATCGGCGCAGCGCAGTGCGGCCGAGGCGCTCTCGCAGTGGCAGCGCGGGCTCGACGCCATCGCACTTGTGCACGCTCGTGGCAGCTATCTGAGCCAGGCGTTTGCGCGCAATCTCGTGGCCTGCCCCGACGGCGTGATCGGCTACATCGATTTCGAGGACGATCCCGGCGCCACGCTCGATCGCGTGCACTGCCAGGCGCGCGACTGGCTCAGTTACCTGCATTCCACCGCGCTGTACCTGCAGCACGACGCAGGCGCGCTGGCCCAGGCGCGTGCGCGCTGGCACGCCGCTCTCTCGGCCGATGGCGAGGGTGTGCGCAACGCGGCGGCGCAGGCCGCGCAACGCATGGCCTGGCTGCGGCACCTTCCCGCGGGTGATACCTGGGGTACCGATGTCCGCCGTCTGCGCGCCGCCGCGCGGTTCCTGCAAGGCGGCTGAATTCAGTCCGGCGCGCGGCTGGCGGCCGCATTGCGCAGCATGGGGTCATGCCGTGGCGCCCCCCAGGCGGCCGATAGCGTGACACCGAGCGTCGCCAGCCGGCGGCGCATGCACAGCACGGCGGCGTCCTTGGACAGCAGCAGGGCGCGGTGGGCGACGGCGAGGTCGATGAATTTCTGGTCGTCGGCGTCCTTGCAGACGAAAGGTGCGCGCGCGGCAGTCTCGACGACGCGCGCACCGCGGTCGAACTGCGCCAGAACGGCGTCGACTGCCAGCGCGCGGTGTGCGAGGCGTCGCGCGATCTGCGGATAAGCCAGCACGCGTGCGAGCTCGTCCCGCATGGCCGCTGTGGCCAGCCATGCAAGTTGGCCGCTCCCGAGCGCGTCGCGCAGCACGCCTGCGGCCGGATCGTCGAACACGAACAGGTCGAGCACGACGTTGGTGTCGATGACGATCGCCTTCGCCGTGCCCTGCGGTTCAGCCATGCTCGGGCGCGGGGGGCCGGGGTTCGCGTGCCGCACCCCTGACCATGTCGAAGCGGAACAACCGGCATTCGATGGGCCCGTTCCACATCGGCACGCGGCGCGATTCCTTCAGGCGCATGCGTGAGGGCAGCTTCATGTCGGGCGTGAGCATCCAGGCCGTCCAGCCGGCGTAATGCTTCTTCCAGTGCGAGGCCAAGCGGCTGAAGAACTCCCCGCCGTCGTCCACGAGAGCGTGCTCGCGCCCCAATTGAGGCCGCGGTTCGCGCGCGCCGCGCCCGGCCACGCCAGCGGCCTCGATGCGCTCGCCGTAGGGAGGGTTGAGCAGCATCGTGCCGGGTGTTTCCGTGGGGGGCATGCGTTGCAGCGCATCGCCCCCACGCAATTGCACGCTCTGTCCCACCCCCGCGCGTTCGGCGTTGCGCTGCGCGAAGTCGACCATGCGGTGCGCCACGTCGCTGCCGAAGACCGGCGCGCAGGGTGCATGTTCCGCCGCGCGGGCCTCGGCGCGCAGCGCGTCCCACACATGGGCCTGGAACGGCAGCAGCTTCTCGAAACCGAAGCGGCGAAGGCTGCCGGGCGCAATACCGCAGGCGATCTGCGCGGCCTCGATGGCGATGGTGCCGCTGCCGCAGCAGGGGTCGTACAGCGGGATGCCCTGGGCTGCGCCGCCTCCGGGCTCGCTCCAGCCGCTGGTGGCGAGCATGGCGGCTGCCAGCGTTTCCTTGAGCGGCGCGTCGCCCTTGTCCTCGCGCCAGCCGCGCTTGAAGAGGGGTTCGCCCGAGGTGTCGAGGTAGACCGTGGCCGTCTCGGTGGTGAGGTGCAGATGCACGCGCACGTCGGGCCAGCGCGTCTCGACGTCGGGCCGCACGCCTGCCTTGTGACGGAAGCGGTCTGCCACGGCGTCCTTGATGCGCAAGGCGGCGAAGTTCAGGCTCTTGAGCGGACTGTGCTGCGCCGTGACCTCGACCTTGAAGGTCTGGCGCGTGGTGAACCACATCTCCCAGGCGATGCCCGACGCGATGTCATAGAGATCCTGCTCCTGTCGGTAGGGTGCCTCGGCCAGCCGCACCAGCACGCGCTGGGCCAGCCGGCTGTGGAGGTTGAGTTGCAGGGCGTGGCGCCAGCTGGCGGCCAGCAGCACGCCACCCCGGCCCACGAGCAGGTCGTCGCCCGCCAGGCCGGTGAGCGCATGCACCTCGTCGGCCAGCCAGGGCTCGACGCCGGCGGCGCAGGGAAGGAAGAGGCGCAGGGATGAACTCACGGGGATGCCAGGAAAACGGAAAGGGGTGGGTGGGGCGTCACAGCGCCTTGCGCAGGTTGGCTGGCGCGATGCGCAGCGCCTCGCGGTACTTGGCCACGGTGCGGCGCGCGCATTCGATGCCCTGTTCCTTGAGCATCTCGGAGATCTGGTTGTCCGACAACGGCTTCTTGGCGCTCTCGGCCGAGACGAATTGCTTGATGAGCGCGCGAACGGCGGTGGAGGAGGCGTTGCCGCCGGTTTCGGTGCCCAGCGCCGAGCCGAAGAAATATTTGAGCTCGAACGTGCCGAACGGCGTGGCCATGTACTTGGCGGTGGTCACGCGGCTGATGGTGGATTCGTGCAGACCCAGCTCGTCGGCAATCTCGCGCAGCACCAGAGGGCGCATGGCCAGCTCGCCATGAACGAAGAAGTTCTTCTGCCGTTCGACGATGGCGGTGGACACGCGCAGGATGGTGTCGAAGCGCTGCTGGATGTTCTTGATGAACCAGCGTGCTTCCTGCAGCCGTTGCTGCAAGGCCTGGTGGCCTTCGCCCTTGTGCGACTTGAGCGCGCCGGCGTAGATGTCGTGCACGCGCAGGCGCGGCATCACGTCGGCGTTGAGCTGAACGCGCAGCTTCACGTTGGCGCCGCGGCCGGTCTTCACCACGATGACGTCGGGTACGACGAAGTTGCGCTCGACATCGACGAAGCGGCGGCCCGGCTTGGGCTCGAGCGTGGCCACCAGCGCCATCGCCTGCCGCACCGCGGCCTCGGTGTCGCCGCTCAGGTGGGCGAGCCGCTTGACATCACGCCGGGCCAGCAGCTCGAGCGGCTGGGCGCACAGGGCCAGCGCCGTGGCCCGCAGCGCGGCGGGCGCCACGTGTTCAGGCAGCATGCGCAACTGCAGCGACAGGCACTCCCCCAGGTCGCGCGCGCCCACGCCGGCCGGCTCCAGGCTCTGCAACAGGCGCAGCGCCACGGTGAAGCGGTGCACCAGTTCCTCGAGCGTCTCGAGGTCGTCGGTGCCGGCCAGGCCCTCGGCCAGCGACTGGAGGCTGTCCTCCAGGTAGCCGTCGTCGTTGAGCGATTCGATCAGGTAGCGCAGGGCCGCCCGGTCTTCCTCTGACAGCCGCAGCGCCAGCGCCTGGCGGTGCAGGTGGTCGGGCAGGGATTCATGGCCACGCGCAAGGTCGATGGCATCGACCGAGTCGTCGTCGGCCGCGCCGTTCTTGCGGGACGGCTGGTCGTTGCCCCATTCGCCATCCTCGATCAGCGTGTCGCTGCTGCCGTCGCCGTCCCAGCTCGATTCGAGCTCGGCCACCGGATCGGCGGGCGCGGCGGCGTCGTCGCCCAGGCCGTCGCCTCCGGCATCGCCGCTGCCGCCGTCATCGTCGCGGACACGGGGGCTGTCGGCCTGCATCGGCTCCGGTGCCGGCAGGTCGTCGGGCTCGGCCTCGAGAAAGGGGTTCTCGTCGAGCATCTGCTCGACTTCCTGGCTGAGTTCGAGCGTGGACAGCTGCAGCAGCCGGATCGACTGCTGCAGCTGCGGCGTGAGCGCCAGATGCTGCGAGATGCGGAGGGATAAGCCCTGCTTCATGAAGCCCTCACGCTCCGCACGGCGCCTGGCCTGGTGCCTGCCGCTGCCGCCGGTCGCGCCGGCGCGCGGCTGCTACGCCGTCAGCGCCCGGCCGGACGTTTGCTGCTCGCGCCATGCCTACATCCGGAAGTGCTCGCCCAGGTACACGCGACGCACCTCGGCGTTGTTGACGATCTCGGCCGGCGTGCCCTGCGCCAGCACATGGCCGTCGCTGATGATGAAGGCGTGGTCGCAGATGCCCAGCGTCTCGCGCACGTTGTGGTCGGTGATGAGCACGCCGATGCCGCGCGACTTGAGGAAGCCGATGATGCGCTGGATCTCGATCACCGCAATCGGATCGATGCCGGCAAAGGGCTCGTCCAGCAGGATGAAACGCGGCTGCGTGGCCAGAGCGCGGGCGATCTCCACGCGGCGGCGCTCGCCGCCCGAGAGGGCGATGGCTGGCGAGTCGGCCAGATGGTCCACGCGCAGGTCGCGCAGCAGTTCGGCCAGGCGGCGCTCGATCTCGGCGCGGTCGAGCGGGCGGCCCGCCTGCGGGCCTTCTTGGTAGAGCTGCAGCTCCAGCACGGCGCGCACGTTCTCGGCCACGCTGAGCTTGCGGAAAATCGAGGCTTCCTGTGGCAGGTACGACAGGCCCATGCGCGAGCGCCGGTGGATGGGCATGTGGGCCACGGGCTCACCATCGATGCGGATGTCGCCCGCGTCGGCGCGCACCAGGCCCACGATCATGTAGAACGACGTGGTCTTGCCGGCCCCGTTCGGACCGAGCAGGCCGACGACCTCGCCCTTCTGCACGGCCAGCGAGACATCCTTGACCACCTTGCGGCTGCCATAGGCCTTCTGCAGATGCAGCGCTTCCAGGCGGCCGCCCGCGGTGCCGGCGGGCGCCATGGCATCGGCTGCCGCCACGGAGCCGGCGGCTTGTTTCGCGTCGTCGCTCACCGGCGTTCTCCGCCGAGGGTGGAGCTGGGGCGCAGCGGCGTTGCAGGCACGGCCGGTGCAGGCGCCGTGGCGCCATCGGCTGCGGTACCGCGCGGCGTCAGCACCGCACGCACGCGGCCGCCGGGCGCAGCGGGAGCGCCAGCCGTGGCGGGCGGGCGCCCGTTGACCGTGAAGACGTCAGTTCCGTTGTCGTAGGTGATGAGATTGCCGGTGATCTCATCGACCGCCGTGCCGCCACGCAGGCGGCGCAACTCGGCGCGGCGGATGAACTTCACGTTGTCGGCACGGCTGTCGTACTCGATGACTTCGGATTCGCCCTCGATGAACTCGTCGAGGTTGTCGCGCTTCTGGCGGAAGTAGGCCAGCTGACCCGGCGCGGCGGTGACGGTGCCGTACTGGTAGCCGCCCGAGTCCTGGCGCACCTCCAGCCGTGCACCCCGGATGATGATCGTGCCCTTGGTGAGCACCACGGCGCCGGTGAATACGCTGGTCTGGCGGATGTCGTCGTAGCGCAGCGAGTCGGCCTCGATGTTCATGGGCTTGTCGCGGTCGGCGCGTTCGGCATGGACCGGGGCCGACAGGCACAGCGCCGCCAGCAGGGCGAGGATCGGTGAGTGGAAGTTTTTCATATCGGCATGAATCTTGCAGGGATTGTAGCCCCGCAAGGCATGGCCAGACATGAGAAAAGCCCGCCGGAGCGGGCTGGTTTCCTCACGCGTCGAATCCGGCAGCGGCGGGTCAGCGGCCCTTGTGGATCTCGGCAACGAGGTAGTCGGTGACCTGCAGGGCGCGCGGCATGCCCTTGGCCACGGTGCCATCGGTGTAGAAACGGCCCGCGATGCCCAGCGACGGCACGCCCTGGACCTTGTACTCGTTCTGCAACTGGGTGGCGCGCTTGGCCTTGCTGACCACGCTGAACGAGTTGTAGACCTCGGTGAACTTGGCTTTGTCCAGGCCCTGCTTTTCGGCCCAGGCGATGATGGGTTCGGGGCGCGAGATCTGCTGGCGCTCCACGTGGATGGCCATGAACACCTTGCTGTGCAGCTCGTCGAGCTTGCCCAGGGTTTCCAGCGTGTAGAACAAGCGCTGTTGCGGCTCGAAATCAGGCCGGAATGCCACCGGAACGCGCTTGACCGCCACGTGGGCGGGCTGGCGCTGCTTCCACTGCTCGAACATGGGCTCGAACGCATTGCAGTGCGGGCAGCTGTACCAGAAGAACTCCACCACCTCGACACGGCCGGGAGCGGCTTCGACGGAGACGGGCTTTTCCAGCGGCAGGTAATCGGCGCCGCGCTGCGGCACGAAGCCCTGGGCGAGCACCGGGGTGGCGACGAAGGAGGCGGCCAGCGTGGAAGCGGCGCCAACGGAAAATTCACGGCGTTTCATTGATTTTTCTCCTGGAACCGTACAGAGCCGAGGACAGGCGGGGAGTTCCCGCCGCTCGGACGGGCGCGGCGACCGTTCAGCGTTGCACGCGCACGAGCGCGGCTTCGAGGCCGTTGCCTTCGAGGCGTTCCTTCATGCGGTCGGCATCTTCCTTGCGCTCGAACGGACCGGTGCGCACGCGATAGACGGTGCGTCCGGCCTGGTCGCGCTCGGTGACCTGCGCCTCGACGCCCATCAGCGAGATGCGGGCGCGCTGCGATTCGGCGTCGTCCGAGGTGCGGAAGGCGCCGGCCTGCACGAAATAGCGGAACGGATCGGCACCCGATGCACGGGCCTTGGCCAGATCGCCCAGCGGATCGGCCGAAGCCGCCGGCGGTGCGGACGGCGCCGTACCGGGCCCGCCCGAGACGGCCGGTGGCAGTGCCGCGCCCGGTGCGGCCGGCGCGCTGGCCGCGGCAGCCGGGGTGGAGGGTGTCGTGGCCGGGCGGGGCCGTCCGCCCAGCGGGGCGTTGGGATCCCAGTCGCGGTTGCGGCGGGCCTCGGCGGCGTCCTGCTCGGGTGTGACCGGCTGGTTCTTGTTGACGAAGGGGATGGGGACCTTGGTGACGTACACGGCCACGGCCAGGGCCACGCCCAGTCCCACGACGACGCCGATGATGAAACCGATGATGGTTCCGCCGCGCTGATGCTGTTTCATGTCGATCCGGTGGTTCACTCGTGAGGCCTCACATTTTGGCGGGCGCCGAAACGCCCAGCACGTTCAGGCCATTGTGGAGGACCTGGGCGCAGGCGGCGACCAGGGCCAGGCGGGCGCGCTTGACGGCGTCGTCGTCCACCAGGATGCGCTCGGCGTCGTAGTAGCTGTGGTAGGCCGCGGCCAGCTCGCGCAGGTAGAAGGTGACGTCGTGGGGCGCGAAATCCTGCGCGGCCGAGGTCAGCATGGCGGGATAGCGGGCCAGCACCAGCATCAGCGCCTGGGCCGGCTCGCTGGTCAGGGGCGAGAGGTCGGCGCCGGCCAGCGTTTTCACGTCGCCGCCGTCTTTTTCGGCCCAGGCGGCCAGCACCGAGCGGATGCGCGCGTGCGCGTACTGCACGTAGTACACCGGGTTGTCGTTGTTCTGGGCCAGTGCGAGGTCGATGTCGAAGACGTACTCGGTATCGGGCTTGCGGCTGAGCAGGAAGAAGCGCACCGCATCCTTGCTGGTCCACTCGATCAGGTCGCGCAGCGTGACGTAGCTGCCCGCGCGCTTGCTGATCTTCACTTCCTGGCCGCCGCGCATCACGCGCACCATGGTGTGCAGCACGTAGTCGGGGTAGCCCTGGGGAATGCCGACGCCGGCGGCCTGCAGGCCGGCGCGCACCCGCGCGATGGTGCCGTGGTGGTCGGTGCCCTGGATGTTCACCACCTTGGTGAAGCCGCGCTCCCACTTGGCGATGTGGTAGGCCACGTCGGGCACGAAGTAGGTGTACGTGCCATCCTGCTTGCGCATGACGCGGTCCTTGTCGTCGCCATAGTCGGTGGACCTGAGCCACAGCGCGCCGTCCTGTTCGTAGGTCTTGCCTGCATCCTGCAGCTTCTTGACCGTGGCCTCGACCCGGCCCGAGGTGTAGAGGCTCGATTCGAGATAGTAGTTGTCGAAGCGGACCTGGAACGCCCTGAGGTCCAGGTCCTGCTCGCGGCGCAGGTAGGCCACGGCGAACTGGCGGATCGAATCGACGTCGGCCACGTCGCCCGAGGCCGTGAACTCGCGGTCGTCGGACTTGACGGTCTTCTTCGCGAGGAAGTCGTCGGCGATGTCCTGGATGTAGTCGCCGTTGTAGAAGCCCTTGCTGGCCGGGTTCTCCGGGTCGGTCGGCCAGCAATCGTCGCCCGGCTTGAAGCCCTTGGCGCGCAGTTGCGTGGAGTGGGTGAGCGTCTGGATCTGCACGCCCGCATCGTTGTAGTAGAACTCGCGGTACACGTCCCAGCCCTGCGTCTCGTAGAGATTGCAGATCGCGTCGCCCAGGGCGCCCTGGCGGCCGTGGCCCACGTGCAGCGGCCCCGTGGGATTGGCCGAGACGAATTCGACCAGCAGGCGCTGGCCGTTGCCCTGCTGATGGCCGAAGCGCTCGCCGGCTTCCAGCACCTCGCGCACCACCTGTTGCTTGGCGGCGGGCTTGAGGCGGATGTTGATGAAGCCGGGGCCGGCGATCTCCAGCGCGTCGGCCCAGCGCTCGAATGCGGGCGTGGACAGCAGCGCGGTGCGCAGCTGCTCGCCCAGCTGGCGCGGATTGGCCTTGAGCGGCTTGGCCAGTTGCATGGCAGCGGTGCAGGCCAGGTCGCCATGCGAGGCCTGCTTGGGCGATTCGAAGGCTGCGCGCGCGCCGGCACCGGGCGACAGCTTTTCCAGCTCGGCGGTCAGGGCCGCGAGCAGTTCTTGTTGGACGAGGAGCATGGGGTGGGATTTTACGGTCCGACCTGCGGTCATCGCGCCGCCGCCGCCCGGCGTTATGGTGGCGGAGCCCGCCCGCGCGGGCATCCTTCAACTCACAACAACGGGATATGCCATGAAGAACACCTTGCCCCTGCTGGCGGCCGCTGCGCTCGCCTTTTCGTTGTTCACGCCGGCCCACGCTGCCGACGATGCCAAACCCAAGACAGCCCAGCAGGAGAAGATGGTGGCCTGCAACCAGCAGGCCGAAGGCAAGAAAGGCGACGATCGCCGGGCCTTCATGAAACAGTGCCTTTCCGCCAAACCCGCGACGCAGCAGGACAAAATGAAAGCCTGCAACCAGCAGGCCGGCGACACGAAAGGCGACGACCGCAAGAAGTTCATGAGCAGTTGCCTCAAGAAAACCGGCTGATCCCTCCGACCCACCCCTCCGGGACCGCTGCGCGGCCCGGTTTCAGGAACCATCACGACATGAAGATCTTCGCCACCGCGCTTGTCTCGGCACTGCTGCTGACCCTCGGCACGGCTCACGCACAGGACGCGTCCAAACCCGATCCCAAGCACCTCAAGCGGCTCAACGCCTGCAACAAGGAAGCCAAGGGCAAGGCCGACGACGCCTACCGCGAGGCCATGAAGTCCTGCATGGAGCGCAAGAAAAAGGGCTGAGCTGGCGGGCGTCGGGCCCCGCCAGCCGGGGCTCCTCGCTTACTTGCCGCCGAAGCCCCTGGCGAGAAAGACCGCCGCCAGCGGGATCAGCGGCAGGATGTGCGCCTGCACCATCACCAGCCGCCGCGTGCGCTTGATGGCGGTTTCGTCGGGCAACTGGCCGGTGGCGCGCAATTCGCGGCGCCAGCGGATGAAGGTGATCGTAGGCTTGATCGACAACAGCGCGATCACCACGAACAGCGCGAATTTGGTGTGCAGCAGCCAGTTCGTGCCATAGAACGCCGTGCCCTTGGCGCCCCAGAACACGCGGGCCAGCCCGGTGAGCAGCACCGTCACCGAGGCCGCGCCGTACACCATGTCGATCTTCGCCAGGCGCTCGACGACCGCCGCATTGAGCCACTGCACGCGGCACAGTGCGGCCTCGCTGGCGAGGAAGACCACCATCGTGAGGATGGCCAGGATGTGGGCGTAGGCGAGCAGGGCTTCGGTGGTCATGGTGCGGCAATGTCGTGCTGACGGACGTCAGGCGCGCATCCTAGCCCGGCGCCCGCCTCGCAGGGCCAATCCCCTGGCGGAGCGCGGGGCAGCCGCCCGCCGGTCAGGCCGTGGGTTGCGGCAGCACGCCGCTGTCCAGGGCGGTGGCGGAGGGCTCGGCGGCCGGCAGCGGCGCGCCGTTCAGGGCCGCTTCCAGGCGCTGGTGGTCCAGCGCGTTTTCCCACCGGGAGACCACCACGGTGGCCACGGCATTGCCGATGAAGTTGGTCAGCGAGCGGCATTCGGACATGAAGCGGTCCACGCCGAGGATCAGGGCCATGCCGGCCACGGGCACCTCGGGCACCACGGCCAGGGTGGCAGCCAGGGTGATGAAGCCGGCGCCGGTCACGCCGGCCGCACCCTTGGACGACAGCATGGCAACCAGCAGCAGCGCGATCTGGTGGCCCAGCGTCAGGTGCGTGTCGGTGGCCTGGGCGATGAAGAGCGCAGCCAGCGTCATGTAGATGTTGGTGCCGTCCAGGTTGAACGAATAGCCGGTGGGCACCACCAGGCCGACGACGGACTTCCTGCAGCCTGCGCGTTCCATCTTCTCCATCAGCGAGGGCAGGGCCGACTCGGACGAGGACGTGCCCAGCACCAGCAGCAGCTCGGCCTTGAGGTATTTGATGAGCTTGATCACCGAGAAGCCGCAGGCGCGGGCCACGGCACCCAGGATCACCAGCACGAACAGCAGCGAGGTGATGTAGAACGTGGCCACCAGCTCGGCCAGGTTGAGCAGCGAGCCCAGGCCGAACTTGCCGATGGTGAACGCCATGGCGCCGAACGCGCCGATAGGCGCGGCCTTCATGACGATGTTCACCAGCTTGAACACGGGCACCGTCAGCGATTCCAGGAAGTTCAGCACCGGCTTGCCGGTGTTGCCCGACATGGCGAGCGCCACGCCGAACAGAACGGCCACCAGCAGCACCTGCAGGATGTTGTCCCCCACGAACGGGCTGACCAGCGTCTTGGGAATGATGTCCATCGCGAAGCCGACCAGCGTCATGTCGTGCGACTTGGCCACGTAGGAGCTCACTTCCTTCTGGTCCAGCTCGGCCGGGTTGATGTGCATGCCGGCGCCGGGCTGCATCACGTTGGCCACCACCAGGCCCACCACCAGGGCCAGCGTGGAGAAAGTCAGGAAGTAGGCCATGGCCTTGCCGAACACTCGGCCGACGCTGCTCAGTTGCGTCATGCCGGCGATGCCGGTGACGATGGTCAGGAAGATCACCGGGGCGATGATCATCTTGATCAGCTTGATGAAGGCGTCGCCCAACGGCTTGAACGCGGCGCCATAGGCGGGCTCGAAATGGCCGAGCAGGACGCCGAGGATGATGGCGACCACCACCTGGAAGTACAGCTGGCGGTAGAACGGCAGGGGCGCGCGCGCGTGCGCGGCGTCTGCGGCGGCAAGGGAATGCATGGGGCTGGCTCCTGGATCTGATGGGGCGCCGCAAGGGGCGCGTCGAGGGTGCCGGTTGTACGGCCGGGGCCCGCCGGGATCGATAACCTATTGGTAGTAGGCCGTGCCCCTTCCCTCGTAGACAGCGCGGTGATTAAGGGAAAACCCGTATGCGCCCGACCGGTGCGGCGGCCTGTGGGGCGGGCTGTACCGCCTCGCGGACAATGCGCCCGTGCGTGCGCTTTTCACCCACCGGCGGAATCTCCGGGCCCTGTTCATCCTGCTGGGCGGGATGGCCGTCTGCATGGTGCTCGCGGGCCAGCGGGCCTGGCGGCACTCGCTGCAGGAGGAGAGCGCCACCGTGCAGCGGCAGCTGGCGCTCTATGGCCAGACGCTGGCCCAGCGCATCGACCGCTACCGCACCCTGCCCGAAGTGCTGGCGCTGGACGACCAGCTGCGCGATGCCCTCGTGCGCCCGCTGTCGCCGCCCGAGGTCGATCGCCTCAACCTGAAGCTGGAGCAGGCCAACGGCGCCAGCCAGTCCTCCACGCTGACGCTGCTCGACAGCGACGGGCTGGCCGTGGCTGCCAGCAACTGGCGATCGGCCACCAGCAACGTCGGCGTGGACTACAGCTTCCGGCCCTACGTCCAGCAGGCGCTGGCCCAGGGGCGCGGCAGCTTCTACGGCATCGGCGTGACCACGGGCGAGCCGGGCTATTTCCTGTCCGAGGCCATCCGCGACGCGCAGGGCCGCACGGTCGGCCTGGTGGCAATCAAGATCGCGCTGCACGCGCTGGAGCGCGAATGGTTGCAGACGCCGGACATCGTGCTGGCCTCGGACGCGCACGGCGTGGTGTTCCTCGCCAGCCAGGACGCCTGGCGCTACCGCCTGCTGCAGCCCCTGACTGAATCCGAGCGCAACGAGCTGGTCGCCACGCGCCAGTACGCCGACCAGCCGTTGCAGCCGCTGGACCTGCGCGTGGACGAGCGCCTGGACGACGGCGGGCGCCTCGTCACCGTCAAGTCGCCCGCCCTGCCCGGACGGATGCTGTGGCAATCGCAGCCGCTGGAGGGCACGCAGTGGCAGTTGCACCTGGTGCACCCCACGCATGGCAGCGTGGCCGACAGCCGCTGGGCCGCCGCGGCCGGCGCCGGCGGCTGGCTGGCGCTGGGCCTGCTGGTTCTGTTCGTGCGCCAGCGCCAGCGCCTGGCCCGCCTGCGCCAGCGAAGCCGCCAGGAACTGGAGACGGTGCTCAAGCAGCATGCGCAGGAACTGCGCACCGCGCAGGACGGTATCGTGCAGGCCGCCCAGCAGGCGGCGCAGCAGACCGACATGGGCCTGTCGCGCAGCCTGGAGCACCTGCCGCAGGGCGTGGTCATCATCGATGCCGAGCTGAAGCTGGTGGCCTGGAACTCGCGCTACGTGCAGCTGTTCCGCTATCCGCCCGAGCTGATGCGCGTGGGGCGGCCCATCGCGGACTTGCTGCGCCACAACGCGCGCCGCGGACTGCTGGGGCCCGGTCCGGCGCAGGAAGCCATCGACCGGCGCATCGCCCACCTGCAAAGCGGCACGCCGCACCTGCACGAGAGCGCCAAGGACGACGGCACGGTGCTGGAGATCCGCGGCAATCCGCTGCCCGATGGCGGCTTCGTCACCAGCTACGCCGACATCACCAGCTACAAGAACGCCGCGCGTGAGCTGCGCTCGCTGGCCGATGCGCTGGAGCAGCGCGTGGCCGACCGCACGCGAGACCTGGACGCCGCCCGCCAGGAGGCCGAACGCGCCAACCGCTACAAGACCCGCTTCGTCGCCGCCGCGGTGCACGACCTGCTGCAGCCACTGAACGCCGCGCGCATGTTCACCTCGCTGCTGCGCGGCCACGCGCTGGGCGAGGCCGAGCGTCACGCGGTGGACAGCATAGACGGCGCGCTGGCTTCGCAGGACGCCATCCTCAACAGCCTGCTGGACATCGCGCGCATGGAATCGGGCCAGCTCGAAGTGCGGGTGCGCGACGTGGCCCTCGGACCGCTGCTGCAGGTGCTGGGCCACAACTTCGGCGTGCTGGCCGAGCAACGCGGCCTGCAACTGGCCTGCGTTCCCACGCGATGCGTGGTGCGCACCGACGAGAACCTGCTGCGGCGCATCCTGCAGAACTTCGTCTCCAACGCCATCCGCTACAGCCGGCGCGGCCGCATCGTCGTGGGCTGCCGGCGCGACGGTCCGGACCACGTGCGCATCGAGGTGCACGATCAGGGGCCGGGCATTCCCGAGGCGCTGCAGCGTGAAATCTTCGAAGAGTTCCGTCGGCTGGACGAAGGGCGCGGCGACGACCGCGGGGCCGGCCTGGGGCTGGCCATCGTCGAGCGCCTGGGCCGCGTGCTGGGTCACCCGATCGGGCTGCGCTCGCAGCTCGGGCGCGGCAGCGTGTTCTGGGTGCGTGTGCCGCTGGGCGACGTTGCCGCCGCGACACACGCCGGCGCGCCGCCCGCCCCGGCCACGCAGGAGGACGACGCGCCGCTGCGGGGCAGCAGCGCCTGGGTGATCGAGGACGACCCGCAGACTTGCGCCGCCACGCGCACCTTGCTGGAGCGCTGGGGCTGCCAGGTGCCGCTGGCCGGCGGCGCGGCGCAGGCGCTGGACCACGCCCGTCCCGGCGAGGCGCCGCAACTGGTGCTGCTGGATGTGAACCTGGGCCCGGGACGGTACGGGCCGGCGGTCTATGCCCAGCTGTGCCAGCGCTGGGGCGAGACGCCGGCGGTGATCCTGGTCACCGCAGAGCGCGACGCCACCCTGCGGCGCCAGGCGGCCGAGCGTGGCTGGGGCTTCCTGGCCAAACCCGTGCGGGCCCCGGCACTGCGCGCGCTGATGAGCCAGACGCTGCTGCGGTTGAAGTCCGAAGCATCCCGCCGCTAGGCCCGCGTGCCGTCCTCGGTCTCCAGACTCTTGACCAGCACGGCGGCCTGGGTGCGGCTGTAGCACTGCAGCTTCTTGAGGATGGCGGTGACGTGGACTTTCACCGTGTTCTCGGCCAGCCCCAGCTCGTGGGCGATCTGCTTGTTGAGCAGGCCGTCGGCCAGGCACAGCAGCACGCGGAACTGCTGGGGGGTGAGCTGCGCGAAGCGGGCGGCGAGCTCGGCATCGGCCTCGGAGCGCTCGGCCGCCATGGACGGGAACCCGCTGCCGCCCTCGAGCACCGCCGTGATGGCATCGCCCATGGCCTCGGCCGGGGCGGACTTGGGAATGAAGCCGGCCGCGCCGAACTGCTGGGCGCGGCGTATCACGCGCGGGTGGTCGTTGGAGGAGATGACCACCACCGGCAGTTCGGGGTACTCGCCGCGCACGTGCAGCAAGGCCGAAAAGCCATGCGTGCCCGGCATGCTCAGGTCCAGCAGCACCAGCTCCACCTCCGGGTGCTCCTGCAGCGCCGCGCCCAGCGTGGCGGCGCTGGCGGCCTCCAGCGTACGGAAGCGGGGCAGGCGCTCACGCAGCACCTGCAGCACGGCGGCGCGGAACAGGGGATGGTCATCTGCGACCAGCAGCGTCGGCTCGGACATGGCTGCAGTCTGCCACGGTCGCGCAGGTCGGGCGCCGCGTGTGCGCATGCACCCGCGAGCGCCGGGTGGCCTGTCCCCGTGTCCTGCGCCTGGAAGCCTAGGCCCCGTGGGGGCGGCGCCAGAACGCCGGCTGCGCGTAGTGGTGCTTGAGATAGTCAATCCACAACCGCACCCGCAGCGCAAGGTGCCTGGCATGGGGAAAGACGACGTAGATGCCATTGGGCGGCGCGGCAAAGTCTTCGAGCAGCGCCACGAGCCGCCCCGCCGCGACCTCGGCCTCCACCTCCCAGGTGCTGCGCCACGCGATGCCGTGGCCTGCCAGGCACCAGTCGTGCAGCACCTGGCCGTCGGAGCAGTCCAGCGGGCCGCCGGGACGCAAGTACACCACCTCGGTGCCGCCGCCCTCGCGCGGCAGGCTGAAGGCCCAACCCCGCGTTTGCGACGCATCGCTCGACAGCGTGAGGCAGTCGTGGCGGGCCAGCTCCGAAGGGTGCGATGGCCGGCCGCGCCGCTGCAGGTAGGCCGGTGTCGCCACGCACAGGCGCCGGTTGTCGGCCAGGCGCATGCTCACCAGCGACGAGTCGGGCAGGTCGCCCACGCGTACCGCACAGTCGAAACCTTCGGCCGCCAGGTCGATCACGCGGTCGCTGAGGTTGAGCGAAACCGTCACCTCGGCATGCTGCTCGCGAAAGCGCGGCACCAGGGGCGCGACGTGCCGGCGCCCGAAGCCGGCGGGCGCCGTGATGCGAAGGTGGCCGCTGGCCTTCACGCCGCCTGCGCTCACGCTGGCCTCGGCATCGGCCAGATCGCCCAGCAGGCGCTGGCAGTTTTCCAGGAAGGCGCTGCCTTCGTGGGTGAGGCTGATGCGCCGGGTCGTGCGCACCAGCAGTTTCACGCCCAGACTTTCCTCGAGTGCATCGAGACGGCGCCCCATGATGGCGGGCGCCACCCCTTCTGCCCGTGCGGCTGCCGTAAGGCTGCCGCGCGTGGCCACGGAGACGAAGGATGCCAGGGCTTTGAACTTGTCCATGGGACAAGTCTAGGCGCGGCAGGCGCTGGCCTCAGCGGGCGGCGGGCGTCATGCGTGCAATGTCGTCGTCCGCGTAGCCGAGTTCGCGCAGCAATTGCGCCGTGTGCTCGCCCTGCTTCGGCGGGTCGAGCCGCACGCCGGGGCGCTGGCCGCCCAGCGTGAGCGGCAGCAGCACCGTGTCGGTCTTCTGGCCACCCGGCAGCGTGACGGGCGCGAGACCGCCGGTCGCCTTGAGGTGCGGGTCGTCCAGCAGGTCGTGCGGACGCGTGATCGGTGCGAAGGGCAGGCCGGCGGCTTCGAACCGCTGCGCGAGTTCCTGCGCGCTGAACTGCGCGAGCAGCTCACGCAACTTCGGCAGCAGCCAGTCGCGCGCCTTCACGCGGTCGTTGTTGGTGGCCAGGCGCGCGTCGCCGCGCCACTGCGGCAAACCGAATGCGTCGCAGAAAATGGCCCACTGCGTATCGCTGACCACGGCCAGGAAGATCTGGCCGCCGTCCTTCACGCTGAATACGTCGTAGATGGCCCACGCGGAAATGCGGGCCGGCATCGGCGCCGCCGGCTGCCCGGTGACGGCGAACTGCATCATGTGCTGCGCGACGAGGAAGACGTTGTTCTCGAACAGCGCACTCTGGATTTCCTGGCCGCGACCGGTCTTCTCGCGCTCGGCCAGCGCAGCCATCGCGCCGATCGCGCCGAACATGCCGCCCATGATGTCGTTCACGCTCGACCCCGCGCGCAACGGATCGCCCGGTCGGCCCGTCATGTAGGCCAGGCCGCCCATCATCTGCACCACCTCGTCGAGGGCCGTCCTGTGCTCGTACGGACCAGGCAGGAATCCCTTGTGGCTCACATAGATCAGGCGCGGATTGAGCTTCGACAGGCTCGCGTAGTCGAGCCCGAGCTTCGCCATCGCGCCGGGCTTGAAGTTTTCGCTCACGATGTCGGCCGTGGCGACGAGCCGCAGAACGGCTTCCTTGCCTTCGGGCGAACGCAGGTCGAGCGACATGCTCTTCTTGTTGCGGTTGAACAGCGGGAAGAAGCCCGCGCCCGAGCCCAGCAGGTGGCGCGTACGGTCGCCTTCGGGCGGCTCGATCTTGATGACTTCCGCGCCCAGGTCGGCCAGCACCATGCCGCAGGTCGGCCCCATCACCATGTGCGTGAATTCGACGACGCGGATGCCTTCGTAGGGCAATGGACGCCTTGCGACGTCGCCTGACATCGTGTTCTCAGGCACGGGCCACCTCCGCGGCAAAGCCCTTGGGCAGGCCGGCTTCCGGCGTCATGCCGTACAGCGGCTCTTCGGGCAGCCCGCGCGCGAGCGCCTCGCGCGCCTGCATCAGCAGCGACAGGTCCACACCCGTGCGCACGCCCATGGCCTCGAACATGAACACGAGGTCCTCGGTGACGACGTTGCCCGACGCGCCTGGCGCGTACGGACAGCCGCCAAGGCCCGCCTGCGACGCATCGAACGTGGTCACGCCTTCCTCGAACGCGGCCAGGCAGTTCGCCAGGCCCAGGCCGCGCGTGTTGTGCATGTGGGCTGCGCCCGCGCGCTCGCCGAGTTCGGCACGCAAGCGCCGGAACAGGCGGCGCACCTGCGCGGGATTCGCATAACCCGTGGTGTCGGACAGGCCGACCTCCTGCGCACCGGCCTCGGCGCACCGCACGGCCAGGCGGATCACATCGTCCTCATCCACGGGCCCCTGCAGAGTGCAGCCGAAGGCGGTGGAGATGCCGACTTCGACGCCGACCGCCGGGTCATGTGCGTCGCGCAGCGCGACGACCGCACGCACTTCGTCCACCATCTGCAGCGGCGTGCGGCGCACGTTCGCCATGGAGTGCGCCTCGCTGGCCGACACCGGCAGTGTGAGCTTGTGCACGCCGGCCGCCAGTGCAGCGCCCGCGCCCTTCTGGTTGGGAACGAGGGCCATGACCGTCAGTCCGGGCAACAGGCGCGCGCCCGCCACGACTTCGGCCGCATCGGCCATCTGGGGAAGCAGGCGGGGCGGCACGAAGGAGCCGACCTCGATCTCGCGCAGGCCGGTCGCGTGAAGCGCGCCGATCCAGCGCAGCTTGTCGGCCGTGGCCATGATGCGCTGGGTGCTCTGCAGTCCGTCGCGCGGCCCGACTTCGCTGATGTGGACTTCAGGATTCTCTCCGCTTGCCACGGATACTTGACTCATATGTTCTATTGAATGAAATAATATTCTTTCTTTCGGAATGATCGCCGTGAGGCTCTCTGCTGTCAACCCGTTCATCTCGAACAGACAAGCGCCCGCGCGGACGGCTCTTAAGATCACGCACCTGAAAAGACAGCCATGCCCCGCAAAGCACAGACCGAATCCGTCGCCGATCTCCATGCCGCACCCGGCGGCACCGCCGCCGTGGACCGGGCGCTGACCTTGCTCGCCGCCTTCCAGGCCGGTGACCGCGCCCTCACGCTGGGCCAGCTGGCGGAGCGCACGGGGCTCTACAAGAGCACGGCCCTGCGGCTGCTGGCCTCGCTCGAGCATTCCCGGCTGATCCAGAAGCTCGAGGACGGCCGCTACGCGCTGGGAGCGGAGATCGCGCGGCTGCACGGAATCTACGCCGCATCGTTCTCGCTGGAGCAGGTGGTCGTGCCGGTGCTCCGGGCCCTCGTGGCCACCACCGGGGAGAGTGCCGCCTACCACGTGCCGCAAGGCGACTCGCGCCTGTGCCTGTACCGTGTCGACTCGCCCCACCCCATCCGCGACCACATCCGCGCCGGCGACCTGTTGCCGGCAGGGCGCGGCAGCGGCGGGCGCGTCCTGAGCGCGTTCTCCAGCGCGGCGGCCACCGTGGCCGATGCCAGCGAGCGCGTGCTGCTCGACCGCATCCGCCAGCAGGGCTACTACGCCGCCAGCGGAGACCGCCTGGCCGACGTGGCCGGCGTGTCGGCGCCGGTGTTCCGCGCCGACGGACAACTGGCCGCCGCAGTCACGCTGACCATGCCTGCCAACCGCTACACGGACGCCCACATCCCTGCGGTGCTGCTCGCGGCGCGCGAGCTCTCCGGCCGCGTCGGCTGAGGGAAAACCCTTGAGTCCATTGCGAAGCCCGAACCACGCCTCCTAGAATAACAGAATGATGTTCTGACAGATAGAACATCGAACACAACCCAGGAGACTTTCATGGCCGTGCCGTCGCGTCACACTTCGCTTTCCCTCTCCCGCCGCCAGTTGCTCGGCGCGGGCGTCGCCTCGGGCCTCGCAGGGCTGGCGCCTGGCGCGTTCGCGCAGGAATGGCCGGCGCGGCCGGTGCGCATGGTGGTTCCGTTTTCGGCCGGCGGCGCGGCGGACACCTCGGCCCGCGCCGTGGGGCAACGCCTCTCCGAAGCCCTCGGCCAGCCGCTGACGATCGAGAACCGCACCGGCGGCAATGCGGTGGTGGCCGCGACTGCCGTGCTCGGCGCGCCGCGCGACGGCTACACCTTCATCTGGGACGCAGCCAACCAGATCACCAACCCCGTGCTGCTCAAGGACCTGTCGTTCGACTACCGCACCGCGTTCATCCCGATCTCGATGGCCGTGCGGGCGCCGCAGGCGCTGGTGGTGCGCCACGACTTCCCTGCGAAAACCTTCGACGAGTTCATCGCGTCCGCCAAGGCCCGACCCGGCACCATCTCCATCGGCACGCCGCCCTCGGGTGCCATGGGCCACCTGGCCGTGGCACTGCTGCAGCAACGCGCCGGCAT
This sequence comes from Burkholderiales bacterium, assembly GCA_017307855.1. GTDB lineage: Bacteria > Pseudomonadota > Gammaproteobacteria > Burkholderiales > Burkholderiaceae_C > JAGOCV01. The sequence continues at coordinate 307,206 of JAFKGD010000013.1, forward strand.
CCAGTTGCTGCACACCCCTTACCGTGGCGGCGCCGATGCGGCGCGCGACGTGATGGGCGGGCAGATCGACGCCGCGTTGATCACCACCTCCACCGCGCGTGGCACGCTCGCATCGGGCAAGACGCGCATGCTGGCCGTCACGAGCGCCGCGCGCTCGCAGGCCTACCCCGACATTCCCACCATCGCCGAACGCGGCCTGCCGGGCTACGACATGGACGACTGGTTCGGCGTGTTCGCGCCGGCAGGCACGCCCGACGTCGCGATCCGCAGGATGCAGGACGCCGTCGCCAAGGCGGCCCAGAACCCGGCGCTGGCCGCCTCCGTCACGCCAATGGGCATGGTCCTGGTCGCTAACAGCCAGGCGGAATTCACGCAGTGGCTCGGCACGCAGCGCGATCTGCTGCAAAAGCTCATCAAGGACGCCAACATCACGATCAGCTGACGCCTGCGTCGCCGATTGCTTCATCTCCATGACACAGACTCCTCCGACCCGACAACGACAGATCGTCTACGCCAGGCGCCCGCAGGGCGTGCCCACCACCGACTGCTTCCAGCTCGTGCAGGTGCCGGTGGTCCGGCCTGGCCCGGGTCAGGTGCTGGTGCGCAACGACGTGCTCTCTGTCGATCCGTACATCCGCATGCGCATGGAGGAAAAGGATTCCTATGCGCCGGTGATGGCCATCGGCGACGTGCTGGTGGGCCGCACGGTCGGCCAGGTGCTGGAAAGCCGTGCCGACGGCTTCGCCGAGGGTGACTGGGTCGTGGGCCGCCTGGGCTGGCAGGACTACAGCGTGGCCGGCCCGGGCGAGTTGCAGAAGATCGACGTGGCGCTCGCGCCCGCGACCGCGTATCTCGGAGCGCTCGGCTCCACCGGCGTGACGGCGTGGGTCGGGCTGATGGCATTCGGCCAGCCGAAGGCCGGGCAGACGGTGCTGGTGTCGGCCGCCTCGGGCGCCGTGGGCAGCGTGGTCGGTCAGCTCGCCAGGCTCAAGGGTTGCCGCGCAGTCGGCATCGCGGGCGGGGCGTCCAAGTGCGCGCTGGTGAAGGAGACGCATGGCTTCGACGATTGCGTCGATTACAAGGCGCCCGACTTCGCACAGGCCCTCGCGCGCGCCGTGCCCCAGGGCGTCGACGTGTACTTCGACAACGTGGGCGGCCCCATCCTCGACGCGGTGCTGCCGCTGCTCAACAACTTTGCGCGCATCCCGCTGTGCGGCCTCGTATCGCAATACAACGAGACCGAGCCGTACCGCGTGAAGAACCTGCGCGAGATCTTCAATCGCCGCGTCACCCTGCGCGGCTTCGTGCTGTCCGACCACCGCGACCTCTGGCCCGAGGCCACGCGCGAGCTGATCGAGGCCTACCGCAGCGGCCAGCTCCAGTACCGCGAGACGATCGCCGAAGGGCTGGAAAACGCCCCGCAGGCCTTCATCGACATGCTGGCCGGCGCCAACGTCGGCAAGCAGCTCGTGCGCGTGCGGGGGGCGTGATGCAGCAGCTCGCCACACGCCATGCCCGCTCGCACGTGGGCGGCGACTGGTACGCCGCCACGGCCGTGCGCACTGTGCCCGTGCTCAATCCTGCGAATGGCGAAGCCGTCGGCCACGTGGAGCTGATCGATGCCGCCGGGCTCGACGCCGCACTGGCCTCGGCCGCCGAAGGTTTCCAGGTCTGGAAGAACACCAGCGCCTACGATCGCGCCGCCGTCATGCGCGGCGCCATGGGCCTGATGCGCGAGCGGCGGACCGACATCGCGCGGCTCATGACCCTCGAGCAGGGCAAGCCGCTGGCCGAGGCCGTCGGCGAGGTGACCACCTCCGCCGACAACACCGACTGGATGGCCGAGGAAGCCACGCGAGCCTACGGCCGCCTGCTGGTGCCGCGCAACGCGGGTGTGTCGCAGATCGTGCGGCGCGAACCCATCGGCCCCGTGGCCGCGTTCTGCCCGTGGAACTTTCCCGCGCTCACGCCCACGCGCAAGATCGCAGGCGCACTCGCGGCGGGCTGTTCGATCGTCCTCAAGCCGTCCGAGGAAACACCGCTCACCGCGCAGGCCATCGTGCAGTGCTTCATCGACGCGGGATTGCCGAAGCACGTCCTCAACCTCGTCTTCGGCGATCCGCGCCAGGTGTCGGAGCATCTCATCGGGTCCGACGTTATCCGCAAGGTGACCTTCACCGGGTCCACGCCGGTGGGAAAGGTGTTGCTCGGCCTCGCGGCGCAAGGCGTCAAACGCGCCACGATGGAACTCGGCGGCCATGCGCCCGTGATCGTCTTCGACGACGTCGACCCGGTGGCGGCTGCGCGCCAGGCCGTCGTGTCCAAGTTCCGCAATGCGGGCCAGGTCTGCACCAGCCCCACGCGCTTCTACGTGCAGCAGGGCGTCTACGAGGCGTTCGCACAGGCATTCGCCGAGGCCGCAGGCAAGCTCGTCGTCGGCGACGGCCTGGCCGAGGGCGTCCAGATGGGCCCGCTGGCCAATCCGCGCCGCGTCGAGGCGATGGAATCGCTCTGCGCCGATGCCCTCGCGCAGGGCGCACGCCTGCTGTGCGGCGGCCAGCGCCCCGAGGGCGCGGGCTGGTTCTACCCGCCCACCGTGCTGGCCGACGTGCCAGAGACGGCGCGCCTCATGAACGAGGAGCCGTTCGGTCCGCTGGTGCCCATCACGCCCTTCAGCAACCTGAAAGACGCCGTGCGCCAGGCCAATCGCCTGCCTTTCGGCCTCGCCGCCTACGCGATGACGAAGTCGCTCTCGCGCGCGAATGCGATGAGCGAACAGCTCGAAGCCGGCATGGTCTGCATCAACCACTTCACGGTATCCACGCCTTCTTCGCCCTTCGGCGGGGTGAAGGAAAGCGGCTACGGCTCGGAAGGCGGCGTGGAAGGGCTCGACGCCTATCTCGTCACCAAGTCCGTCACGCAGCGCACTGCCGGCGCCGACCTGGAGCCATGAGCCATGAGTGTGTTGCAGTTCCTCACCACAGTCCACTTCGGCGACGGCAAGCGTGACCAGCTGCCCGCGCTGCTGGCGCAGTCGAACGTCGGCAAGCCGCTGTTCGTCACCGACAGGGGTGTGATCCGTGCCGGCGTCTTCGCCCAGGCCACGGAACATGTCGCCGGCGCTGATGCGATGCCGGTGTTCGACGACACGCCGGTCAACCCGACCGAAGCGGCGGCCGCAGCCGGTGCCGCGCTCTACAAGCACAGCGGCTGCGACGGCGTGGTCGGGATCGGCGGAGGGGCTGCGCTCGACCTGGCCAAGGCCATCGCCGTGCTCGCCACCCACGAGCCGCCGCTGTGGAACTACTGCAACCGCCACGCGAAGCCCGCACCCATCGACCGCGCGCCGCCGCTGATCCTGCTGCCCACCACCGCGGGCACGGGCAGCGAGGTCGGTCGCTCGGCGGTGATCGTGTTCGACAACGGCATCAAGGCCGGCGTGCGCTGCCCCGACCTGGTGACGGCCGCCATCTGCGACCCCGAACTCACGCATGGCCTGCCGCCCTCCATCACCGCGTCGACCGGGATGGATGCGCTGGCGCATTGCATCGAGACCTATTGCTCGCCGACGGTGAATCCGCCAGCCGACGCGATCTCGCTCGACGGCATGCAGCGGATCTTCCGGCACCTCGAACGCGCCGTCGCAGGCGGCACGGATCCAGAGGCGCGCTGGAACATGATGATGGGCTCGCTCGAAGGCGCGATCAGCTTCCAGAAGGGCATGGGTGCAGTGCATGCGCTGTCGCACCCCCTGGGCGCCAGAGGCTTCCACCACGGCACGCTCAATGCGATCCTGCTGCCGCCGGTGCTGCGCGCCAATCGCGAAGCGCTGGGCGACAAATGGGCCATGATGCTGCGCCAGGCCGGGTGGCCCGGCGACGCCGATTTCGCTGCGGGCATCGCCCGACTCAACGCGGCCATCGGCATTCCGGCGCGGCTGCGCGACATCGGCGTCAAGCAAGATTGCCTGGCCGAAGTCGCCGGGCAGGCGCTCGAAGACAACGCACACAAGACCAATCCGCGCCTGCTGGCCCAGGCCGACTATCTCGCCATCCTCGAGTCGGCGTACTGAGCGACGTACGGCACCCGGTCTTTCGCTCGGCACAGCGTGCGATTGTGCGCACCGAAGTCATCAATCATTGATGAATTTGAAGCGCAATCGTCACAACGGTTCGTAATACAGTAGTGGCTCGCCGCAGGTGTGAAACCTGCATGCCCTTCCGACCCCACGATCCAAGCCGAGCCGAACCATGACCGCACGCACGCCGATCCACGGCCTCCAGGTGGCCACCCCCCTGTACCGCTTCATCGAAGACGACGTCCTGCCCGGCACCGGCGTCGACAGCTCAAAGTTCTGGAAGGGATTCGACGCCATCGTGGCCGATCTCGCGCCCAGGAACATCGAGCTGCTGGACGAGCGCGACCGCCTGCAGACGGCGCTCGACACCTGGCACGAAGCCCATCCCGGCCCCATCGCCGACATGCAGGCCTACCGCGCCTATCTCGAGCAGATCGGCTATCTGGTCAAGCCGCCCAAGGGCGCCCGGGCCACGACGAAGAACGTCGACGCCGAACTGGCTACGCAGGCCGGGGCGCAGCTGGTGGTGCCCATCCTCAATGCCCGCTACGCGCTCAACGCGGCCAATGCGCGCTGGGGCAGCCTGTACGACGCGCTGTACGGCACCGACGCGATCAGCGAGGAAGGCGGCTGCGAGAAGGGCAAGGGCTACAACCCCCGGCGCGGCGCCAAGGTCATCGAGTACGCGCGCTACGTGCTCGACCGCACGGCGCCGCTGGCCTCGGGCTCTCACATCGACTCCATCGCCTACGCGGTGAAGAATGGCGCGCTGGTCGTCACGCTTGCAGGCGGCAAGGCCACGAAGCTCAAGAACGCCAGGCAGTTCGTCGGCTACCAGGGCGACGCCGCTGCGCCCGGCGGCGTGCTGCTGGTGCACAACGGCCTGCACCTGGACATCCGCATCGACAAGACGCACGCCATCGGCAAGACCGATCCGGCCGGCGTGGCCGACCTGGTGGTCGAGTCCGCGCTCTCGACCATCCTCGACCTGGAGGATTCGGTGGCCGCCGTCGATGCCGACGACAAGATCGCCGGTTACCGCAACTGGCTGGGCATCCTCAAGGGCACGCTGACCGAAGAGGTGAGCAAGGGCGGCACCACCTTCACCCGTGGGCTCAATCCCGATCGCCTCTACACGGCGCCCTCGGGCAAGGGCGAAGTGCGCATGCACGGCCGCTCGCTCATGTTCGTGCGCAATGTCGGCCACCTGATGACCAACCCCGCGGTGCTGTGGAAGGACGGCGAGGGCGTGGAGCGCGAGATTCCCGAAGGCATCCTCGACGCCGTGGTGACGACCACCATCGCACTGCACGATCTCCAGGCCAAGGGCAAAGCCGGCATCCGCAACTCGCGCAAGGGCTCGGTCTACATCGTCAAGCCCAAGATGCACGGGCCGGACGAGGTCGCCTTCGCAGCCCAGTTGTTCGGCCGCGTCGAGAAGCTGCTGGGCCTGGCCGACAGCACCGTCAAGCTCGGCATCATGGACGAGGAGCGTCGCACCAGCGTCAACCTCAAGGCCTGCATCGCCGCGGCCGCCAGCCGCGTGGCCTTCATCAACACGGGGTTCCTCGACCGCACGGGCGACGAGATGCACACCTGCATGCAGGCCGGCCCGGTGCTGCGCAAGGGCGACATGAAGTCGTCGGCCTGGATCGCGGCCTACGAGAAGAGCAACGTGCTGGTGGGCCTGTCGATGGGCCTGTCGGGCCGCGCCCAGATCGGCAAGGGCATGTGGGCCATGCCCGACCTCATGGCCGAAATGCTCAGGCAGAAGATCGGCCACCCCAGGGCGGGTGCCAACACCGCCTGGGTGCCCAGCCCCACCGCCGCCACGCTGCACGCCATGCACTACCACCAGATCGACGTGTTCGCGGTGCAGAAGGAACTGGCGAAGCAGGACGCCGACAAGCTGCGCGATGCACTGCTGGCCGACCTGCTGACCATTCCCGTGGTCGCGCAGCCGACGTGGAGCGATGCCGAGAAGCAGCAGGAGCTCGACAACAACATCCAGGGCATCCTGGGCTACGTGGTGCGCTGGATCGACCAGGGCATCGGCTGCTCCAAGGTGCCCGACATCCACAACGTGGGCCTGATGGAAGACCGCGCCACGCTGCGCATCTCCAGCCAGCACGTGGCCAACTGGCTGCTCCACGGCGTGGTGACGAAGGCGCAGGTGACCAAGACCTTCGAGCGCATGGCCGCCGTGGTGGACAAGCAGAACGCCGGCGACCCGCTGTACCGTCCGATGTCGAAGAACCTCAAGGGCTCGGCCGCCTACCAGGCTGCGACCGACCTGGTCTTCAAGGGCCTCTCGCAGCCCAGCGGCTACACCGAGCCACTGCTGCATGCCTGGCGCCTGAAGGTCAAGGCTGGCTGACACGGTGTAGGCGGCCTCGCACGACGTTCGCCGGCCTGCACCGGCAGCCCTGGCAAGCACGGCCGGCCATCATGAAGGCTCCAAACCAACCCGTGAAGGAGTCACCATGAACAAGGATCAAGTCGCAGGCCGCATCAAGGAAGCCGCCGGTGAAGTGCAGGAGCATGTGGGCCGTGCGGTCGGCAGCGAGAAGCACGAAGCCAAGGGCCATGCCAAGGAAATGGAAGGCAAGGTTCAGAAGAACTACGGCGACGCCAAGGAAGCCGTGAAGGACGCAGTCAACAAGTAATTCGGTTAGCGCCGAACGTGCTTGCAAGCCGGCGCCCCGCGAGGGGCGGCCGGCTTTTCTGCTGTTGGCGCCGGGCGACACCTACACTCGTGCGCATGCCTGCTCCTATATCGCACATCGATGCACTGCGCTGCCCCCTCTGCGGGCAGGCCAACGGATGCGCGATGGAAGCGGCGAGGAACACCGGCGTGGAACCCGGAACGTGCTGGTGCATGACGGCCACTCTGGATCCGCTCTCGCTGGAGCGGGTGCCCGACGGCTTCCGGGGACTGGCCTGCATCTGCGCGCGCTGCGCCCAGGCATCGCGGCCCGGCTGATCGATGTTCAGGCGGGCGTCGGCTGGGGCGCGGCCACGTCAGGCGACGCATCGGCCAGCGGAGCCTGCGTCATCGGCACGGACGACGCCGCAGGCGCAGCACCGGCGGCCTGCACCACCTGATGGATGAACTGCAACTTGCCCACCGCCGCCGCCGGCAGCACGAAAGGATAGAAGTCGTGCTGGCCCATGCTGCGCGAGAGCTCGTTGAAGACGGCCGTCAGTCGGATCCAGTCGTTGACGAAGTCGAGGAAGGCCTGCGCATCGGGCGCATCGGGTTGCCACAGTGCCGCAGGGCCGAAGGGCTCGTGGTCCAGGTCCACGTCGGCGGCGTTGACGCCGAACGAACGCGCGGTGTCCACCGTGTCCACCATGTGCAGGTAATGCGCCCAGCTCTCGGCCCAGTCTTCCCACGGATGGGTGCTGGCATAGCTGCTCACGAAGCGCAGAGGCCAGTCCGGCGCCGGGCCGTTCTGGTAATGGCGCTGGAGCGCGGCGCCGTAGTCCTCGCGCTCGTCGCCGAACAGGGTGCGGAAGGGCTCCAGCCACGGGCTGTCCAGGACCAGGCGGTCCCAGTAGTAGTGCCCGATTTCGTGGCGGAAGTGGCCCAGCAGCGTGCGGTAGGGCTCGCGCATATCGGCGCGGACCTTCTCGCGCACGGCGTCGTCGGCTTCTTCCACGTTGAGCGTGATCACGCCCGAGGCGTGGCCCGTCATCACACGCGGGCCGCCCGGCGCGGCGCGGAGCAGGTCGAATGCCAGGCCGCGTGCGGGGTCTTCCGCGCGCGACTGCACGGGCAGCCCGAGCAGCAGCAACTGCGATACCAGCCGGCGCTTGGCCAGCTCGATGCGGCGCCAGAGGTCGGCGTTGCCCTCGACGCTGAGGTCGGGGATCGTGCGGTTGAGCGCACAGGCGCGGCACAGCGGGCCGGCGGCGCGGACCGGCGCGTCGCTGGCCGCCACCACCGGCGCCTGTTCGGCCTGTGCCGATGCAACGAGGGTCGGATCGGTCGCAGCCGCCTCGACCACGGCGGCCGATGCGGCGGCCCCGTCAGCGCCTTCGGGAGCGGCTGCCTCGGCAGGCAGGGCGTTCATCGGAATGGCGGGCGCCACGGGCGGCGGCGGCGGATCGCCGGGCTCGGGCACCGGCACCATCCAGTTGCAGCCGGCAGCGGTGTGGAAGTTGGCGCAGCGCTGCAGCGGCCGGCCTTCCGGCTCGTCCCAGGGCAGCCAGGTGTCGGGCTGCGGCCCCGGGGCCAGCGGCAGGAGGCGGGCGTGGTCGGGGTCGAAGCCCAGCGGCGTGTGGCAGGCCAGGCATTCGCTGTTGCGGAAGAACACCGGTCGCCCGCACTGGCAGCGGTAGGCCCGGGGCGGCGGCGTGGTGTCGGGGGGCGTCGGGTCGGGTTGCATGGCAGCGGAGTGTGCGCCTGGCATGCGGCCATCCGTGCAGGACAATACCCCGATCCATGAGTCAGCCGGCCCCTGCACCCCGCCCGCCCGATCCTTCGTCGCTGCCCGCGCTGCGCGAGCGCCACGGCCCTCGCTACCGCTGGCTTCTGCTGCTGTCCGTGATGATCGGCACCATGGCCTCGGTCATGTCCTCGACCATCGTGAACGTGGCGATCCCCGACCTGAGCCATCACTTTCATCTGGGACAGGAGCGTGCCCAGTGGGTCACCTCGGGCTTCATGGTGGCCATGACGATTTCCATGCTCACCACGCCGTGGCTGCTCGACCGTTTCGGCTACCGGCGCACCTACGTCGGCACGATGCTGCTGCTGCTGGCGGGTGGCGTGGGCGGCGGGCTGTCCGACCTCTATGGCCTGGTGCTGGCGGCGCGCGTGGCCGAGGGGCTGGCGGCCGGCGTGGTGCAGCCCATCCCGGCCATCATCGTGATGCGCGCGTTCCAGCCCCACGAGCAGGGCCGCGCCATCGGCATCTTCAGCATGGGCGTGGTGCTGGCGCCGGCCATCGGCCCCAGCGTGGGCGGCCTGCTGGTGGACCTGTTCGGCTGGCGCTCGATCTTCTTCATGGTGGTGCCGTTCTGCGTGGCGTCGATCTGGCTGGCATTGCGCTTCGTGCCCAACTCGGCCCCCGGCAAGGCAGCCGGCCAGGCCGCTCCGCTGGACTGGGGTGGGCTACTGCTGGGAGCGGCCGGCACGCTGTGCCTGCTCAACGGTCTGGTCGAACTGCACGGCGGCACGCCGCTCGAGGCCGCGCTGCTGCTGGCCGGTGCCCTCCTGTCGCTGGTGGCCTTCGTCGTCTGGCAGCGCCGCCAGGAGCGTGCGGGCGGCTCGCCGCTGATGCGCCTCACGCTGTTCGACAACCGCGCCTTCGCCATGGGCAGCATCGTTTCGTTCATCTACGGCATCGCCCTGTTCGGCTCCACCTACCTGTTGCCGGTGTATATGCAGCTGGGCCTGGGCCTGTCCGCCTCGTACGTCGGCACCATCCTGCTGCCGGCAGGTTTCGTGCTCGCCGTGGCCATCGCGCTGGTGGGGCGCATGGCCGACCGCCAGCCCACCTGGCTGCTGGTGAGCGTGGGCCTGGCGCTGCTGGCCACCTCGTTCGCGCTGATGGCCACCCTGCAACTGGGTGCGCCGCTGTGGCCGCTGGTGCTGTTCACCGTGCTGGGCCGCATCGGCCTGGGCTTCATCCTGCCCTCGCTCAACCTCGGCGCCATGCGCGGCCTCGACACGGCCCTGATCCCGCAGGGATCGAGCGCCATCAACTTCGTGCGCATGCTGGGCGGCGCGGCGGGGGTGGGCCTGTGCGGCATCGTGCTCGAATGGCGGCTGGCCGTGCATGGCGACTCGCTGGCGCGCGTGGCCAGCAGCCCCGAGCGGCTGCGCGCCTTCGACGAAACCTTCCTCATGCTGGCGGGCGTGTGCACGCTGGCCGTGGTGGCGGCGTGGCAGCTTCGCGCGCCGCGCGCTCCTGCGACGCGCGCATAAGAGAATCTCGCCATGTGCCAACTGCTGGGAATGAACTGCAACACGCCGACCGACGTGACCTTCAGCTTCGCGGGTTTCGCGCAGCGCGGCGGCAATACGGGCGACCACGCCGACGGCTGGGGCATCGCCTTCTTCGAGGGCCAGGGCCTGCGGCATTTCGTGGACCACCAGCGAGCCGTCGATTCGCCCGTCGCCGACCTGATCCGCCGCTACCCGATCAAGAGCCGCAACGTCATCGCCCATATCCGCAAGGCCACCCAGGGCGGCGTGGTGCTGGAGAACTGCCACCCCTTCGTGCGTGAGCTGTGGGGCCGCTACTGGGTGTTCGCCCACAACGGCGACCTCAAGGATTTCTGGCCCCAGCTGCACGGCGCCTTCCGCCCGGTCGGCACCACCGACAGCGAGCGCGCCTTCTGCTGGATCATGCAGGAGCTGGCCAAGTCGCATGCCGGCACGCCCAGCGTGGCCGAGATGACGATCACGCTGCGCGAGCTGGCCGCGCGCATCGCCACGCATGGCACCTTCAACTTCCTGCTATCCAGCGGCGAGGCGCTCTGGGCCCATGCATCGACGCACCTCTGGTACATCGAGCGGCGTCATCCGTTCGCGCACGCCAGCCTGGCCGACGAAGACCTGTCTGTGGATTTCGCTGCCCACACCACGCCGGCGGACCGTGTCGCCGTGGTGGTGACGGCGCCGCTCACCTCGAACGAGCTGTGGACGCCGTTCGCGGCAGGCGAGCTGAAGGTTTTCGTGGACGGCGTGGCCGTCGGTTGACGGCCGGACTCAGGCCGCCGACGCCACCGCGGCTTCCAGCGCGTCGATGAACATCGCCGGCACGTCGAAGCCGGCCTGCTGCGTGATTTCCTGGAAGCACGTCGGGCTGGTCACGTTGATCTCCGTGAGGCAGGCGCCGATCACGTCCAGCCCCACCAGCAGCAGCCCCCGCGCGGCCAGCACCGGACCGATGGCGTTGGCGATTGCGTAGTCGGTATCGGACAACGGCATCGCCACGCCCTTTCCGCCGGCCGCCAGGTTGCCGCGCACTTCGGTGCCTTGCGGGATGCGCGCGAGGCTGTAAGGCACGGGCTTGCCGCCGATGACCAGGATGCGCTTGTCGCCCTGCGTGATCTCGGGCACGAAGCGCTGGACCATGATGGTCTCGGCGCCATCCTTGTTGAGCGTCTCGATGATGGAGCCGAGGTTGAGAGCGTCTTCCTTGACGCGGAAGATGCCCATGCCACCCATGCCGTCCAGTGGCTTGAGGATGATGTCCTTGTGCTCGGCGTGGAAGCGCCGCACCTCGGCCGCATCGCGCGTCACCAGCGTGGGGCTCACGAACTGCGGGAACTCCATGATCGCGAGTTTTTCGGGATGGTCGCGCAGCGTGCGGGGCTTGTTGAAGACACGTGCACCTTCGCGCTCGGCCTGCTCCAGCAGATGAGTGGCGTAGAAGTACTCGCTGTCGAACGGCGGATCCTTGCGCATCAGCACGGCGTCGAAGTCGCGCAGCAGCACGGTGGGGCGGCCGGTCTCGCGGAACCAGGTGCCGTCGTCGTCGCCCGTGAGCTCGATTCGGCGCGCCACGGCCTGCACCTGACCGCCCGAACGCCACGAGATGTCCTGCGGCAGGCACGCCGCCACGGTGTGGCCGCGGCGCACGGCCTCGCGCATCATGGAGAACGTGGTGTCCTTGTAGGTCTTGAAGGCCTCGAGGGGATCGGCGACAAAAAGAATGTTCATGGCTGCGTGGCTTGTTCCTGGACGCCGCGGGCCGGCTTTCGCCGGGCTGCTGGTGGCGCTCCTGGAGGAAGAGCGGCTTCAGTTGCTTCGGGGGAGGGCGTACTGTCCCACAACGAGCGCGATCGCGCCCGCGACCACGCCCCAAAACGCCGAGCCGATCCCGGCTATTGACACGCCGCTGAGCGTGACGAGGAAAGTGATGATCGCGGCTTCGCGGTGCTTTTCGTCGCCCAGCGCCGAGGCCAGGCCGCCAGCGATCGTGCCCAGCAGCGCCAAACCCGCGATGGCCGCCACCAGCTCGCCGGGGAAGGCCGTGACAAAGCCGGCCACCGTGGCGCCGAACACGCCGATGAGTACGTAAAGCACGCCGCAGCAGACCGCCGCCGTATAGCGGCGGGCCGGGTCTTCGTGCGCCTCGCGGCCCATGCAGATCGCCGCTGTGATGGCCGAGAGATTGAGTGCGAACGCGCCGAACGGCGCCAGTGCCAGCGTGGCCAGCCCGGTCATGCTGAGCAGGCCCGACACCGGCATCTGGTAGCCCGAAGCGCGGATGGCCGCCACGCCCGGCAGGTTCTGCGAGGCCATCGTGACGATGAAGAGCGGCAGCGCCAGGCTGATGGCGGCGGACCAGGTGAAGTCGGGCATCGTGAACACCGGCACGGCCAGGCCGAGGTGCACGGCGGTCCAGGCCAGCTGGCCCCGCGCGGCCACGTAAGCGATGGCTACGGCCAGCGTGAGCGGGATCGCATAGCGCGGCGCGAAGCGGCGGCTCGCCAGGTAGGTGCCCAGCATCAGCAGCACCAGCGGCAGCGCGGTCTGTGCCGCCGTGAAGGCTGCAAGGCCGAACCGTGCGAGTACGCCGGCCAGCAGGGCGGCGGCGATCGCCATCGGGATGCGGTTCATCACGCGTTCGAACCAGCCGGTCACGCCGAACAGCGTGATGAGCGCGGCGCTGATCATGAAAGCCGCCACTGCCTCACCCATCGAATGACCGGCGCCGGCCACGGCCAGCACGGCTGCGCCCGGCGTGCTCCAGGCCACCATCACCGGCTTGCGCAGCACCAGTGAGGGCACGGCGGTGCACAGGCCCATGCCCAGGCCCAGCGCCCACATCCACGAACTGATGATCCCGGGTGTCGCGCCGAACGATTGCGCGGCCTGGAACACGATGGCGAACGAACTGGTGAAGCCCACCAGCACGGCGACGAAGCCCGCGGCGGCGGCTGACAGGCTCAGGTCGCGGAAGAAGCGCATGGCGGTGTCGCGGGCCTTCAGGCCAGAAACACCAGGGCGAGGCCGATGGCGGCCGGGATCGCCTGGATGAAGAGGATCTTGCGGCTCGCCGTTGCTGCGCCATAGAGGCCCGCCACCAGCACGCACAGCAGGAAGAACACCTGGAACGCGAAGCTCGCGGGCCCCGGCACGAGGCCGTAGAACAGGCCGGCCGCGAGGAAGCCGTTGTACAGGCCCTGATTGGCCGCCATGACCTTGGTGGCGGCGGCCGATTCAGGCGTGAGGTTGAACGCCTTCATACCCTTGGGCTTGTCCCAGAGGAACATCTCCAGCACGAGGATGTAGACATGCAGCAGGGCGATGAGCGCGACGACGGTCTGGGCAGCGATGTACATGACGGCAGGCCTTTCAGGAGCGCGGCGGCGCCACGCGAGGCGGGAATCGTACCCCGGCCGGCCACCATAATCGGCCGATGCAGATCCCGCTCGAACCCGGCCGCTTCGACGCCGTCATCCTCGATCTCGACGGCACGATGGTCGACACCATGGGCGACTTCGATGCCGCCATCGGCGCCATGCTGGCGCAACTGGCCCTGCCCCCACTGCCGCGCGAATCGCTGGCGCACTTTGTCGGCAAGGGTTCGGAGCATCTGGTGCGCAGCGCGCTCGCGCACGTGGCCGGGCCGGCAGACGAACGCGCGACCGCGCTGTACCCACGGGCCTACGACGCCTACCAGGCGCATTACGGCCGCATCAACGGCCAGCATTCCGCGCTCTACCCCGGCGTGGCCGAAGGCCTGGCGGGGCTACGCGCACGCGGCCTGCCGCTGGCATGCCTGACCAACAAGCCCGTGGTCTACGCGCGCGCGCTGCTGGCGGCCAAGGGCATCGACGCGGTGTTCTCGCACGTGTTCGGCGGCGATTCGTTCGAACGCAAGAAGCCCGATCCGCTGCCGGTGCTGCGCACCTGCGAGGCGCTGGGCTCGGCGCCGGGCCGCACGCTGGTGGTGGGCGACTCGAGCAACGACGCGCGCGCGGCGCGCGGCGCGGGGTGTCCGGTCGTGCTCGTGACCCATGGCTACAACCATGGCGAGCCGGTGCGCGGCGTGGACGCCGACGGCTGGATCGATTCGCTGGCCGAACTCGTGGCGCGCTGAGCGGCGCGCGACGATCAGGCGGGCTTGCCGAGCAGCAGTTCCTTCAGTCGCCAGTCGGCCGGCTGCGGGCCCAGCCAGATGCGCAGCAGGGCATTGAAGAACTCGGGCTCGCGGAACGGCTCGCCCTGCACGCGGCCGCGCACGGTCACGACCGCGCCCGTGCCCGGAATCCAGTCGACGCTGAAGGTGTCGCCGGCGTTCAGGCGTTTCTGCTGCGCGAACATCTCGCCCATGCGCAGCAACCCGGGGATCAGCCGCGACAGTTCCTGGCGCGGCGTGTTGTCTTCAACCCCGCGCGTGAACAGGCGGCCGAGTTCGTTGGCATCGATGTCGCGCAGCATGGTCACGACGATGCGCTTGGGTCCAGGTTGCGCGGCGATCTCGTCGACCGTGCCGGCCGCCCTGGGCACGTACAGCGCCATCGCATACACCTTGAACACCGCCTTGTAGCGCGTGCCCGCGCCGTTGAGCACGAGCGGCGTGCCCTGCACGCTGGCCGCAGGCTCGAACTTCACGCCGTCCACCACGACGGGGGCGGCCGGGGCCTGCGCGTGGGCCGGTGACATGGACAGCAGCGCCACGGCGAGCGTGGCACAGGCATGGCGGAGCAGGGCGGCGAGCGGCATGGGCGGGTGTCCTCGATGAGGGGAGGGAGGGGCGGCGCGCGATTCTCACGGTACCTCATGGCCCTGCCCATCGGGGTTTCCGCCCATCGCGGCCATTTGCTACACTGCCCGCCATGTTCGTTCACCGCACTGTCATCACAGGTCGCAGCGACCGGGGAGCCTGGCCCTGGCGCAAGCCTGAGTTCGTGCGCATCTGAACGCACGGCCGCCGGCGCCTGCCGGCCTGCCCGTGCACCCCCGGCCCGCCCCCGCGCGCGGCCATCGATGGAATGAACTGGCCGCCCCTCGCGGCCTGGGCTCCGGAGGGCCCGCCCCGTGATCACCGAACTGGAATTCAAGAGCCTGCGCGACGCCGGCTACAACCGCATCCCCCTCATCGCCGAGGCTTTCGCCGACCTCGAGACACCGCTCTCGCTCTACCTCAAGCTCGCCCATTCGCAGGACGGCGGGCGCCACAGCTTCCTGCTGGAATCCGTGGTGGGCGGCGAGCGCTTCGGCCGCTACAGCTTCATCGGCCTGCCCGCGCGCACGCTGCTGCGCGCCAGCGGCTTCGGCGACGCGGCGCGCACCGAGGTCGTCCGCGACGGCCAGGTGATCGAGACCGCGCAGGGCAATCCGCTCGATTTCATCGCCGAGTACCAGAAGCGCTTCAAGGTGGCGCTGCGGCCCGGCCTGCCGCGCTTTTGCGGCGGGCTGGCCGGCTACTTCGGCTACGACGCCGTGCGCTACATCGAGAAGAAGCTCGAGGCCACCTGCCCGCCCGATACGCTGGGGTGCCCCGACATCCTGCTGCTGCAATGCGAAGAGCTGGCTGTCATCGACAACCTCTCGGGCAAGCTCTACCTCATCGTCTATGCCGACCCGGCGCAGCCCGAGGCGTTCTCCAATGCCAAGAAGCGGCTGCGCGACCTCAAGGACAAGCTCAAGTACTCCGTGAGCGCGCCGCAACTCAAGGCCAGCCAGGCCTACCCGGCCGAGCGCGATTTCGCCAAGGCCGACTACCTGGCCGCCGTCGATCGCGCCAAGGAACTGATCGCTGCCGGCGACTTCATGCAGGTGCAGGTGGGCCAGCGCATCCGCAAGCGCTACACCGAGAGTCCGCTGTCGCTCTACCGCGCGCTGCGTTCGCTCAATCCGTCGCCCTACATGTACTACTACCACTTCGGCGACTTCCATGTGGTGGGCGCGTCGCCCGAGATCCTGGTGCGGCAGGAGCAGGTGCCCGAAGGCCAGAAGATCACCATCCGCCCGCTCGCGGGCACGCGCCCGCGCCAGGCCACGCCCGAGGCCGACAAGGCCGCCGAGCTGGAACTGGTGAGCGATCCGAAGGAGCGCGCCGAGCATGTGATGCTGATCGACCTGGCCCGCAACGACATCGGCCGCATCGCCAAGACCGGCACCGTCAAGGTGACCGAGGCCTTCGCGGTGGAGCGCTACAGCCACGTGATGCACATCGTGAGTAACGTCGAGGGCATCCTGCAGGACGGCATGACCAGCCTCGACGTGCTGCGCGCCACCTTCCCGGCCGGCACGCTCACCGGCGCGCCCAAGGTGCACGCCATGGAGCTGATCGACCAGCTCGAACCCACCAAGCGGGGCCTCTACGGCGGCGCCTGCGGCTATCTGAGCTTCGCGGGCGACATGGATGTCGCCATCGCCATCCGCACCGGCGTCATCAAGGACCAGACCCTCTACGTGCAGGCCGCGGCCGGCGTGGTGGCCGATTCGGTGCCCGAGCTGGAATGGAAGGAAACCGAGGCCAAGGCGCGTGCGCTGCTGCGTGCGTCGGAGCTTGTCGAGGAAGGATTGGAGTAAGCCATGCCCAAGCTTTTGATGATCGACAACTACGACAGCTTCACCTACAACATCGTCCAGTACTTCGGTGAACTGGGTGCCGAGGTGGAGGTGCACCGCAACGACGAGATCACCGTGGCCGGCGTGGCCGAACGGCGGCCCGACCTGCTGGTGATTTCGCCCGGCCCGTGCTCGCCGGCCGAGGCCGGTATTTCGGTGGAGGCCATCCGCCACTTCGCGGGCAAGCTGCCGGTGCTGGGTGTGTGCCTGGGCCACCAGAGCATCGGCGCGGCCTTCGGCGGCACCATCGTGCGCGCGCAGCAGTTGATGCACGGCAAGACCAGCGTGATCACCACCACGCAGGAGGGCGTGTTCGCCGATCTGCCCGCGCAGTTCACGGTCAACCGCTACCACTCGCTGGCGATCGAGCGCGAGAGCTGCCCGGCCGAGCTGGTGGTGACCGCGCGCACCGACGACGGCGAGATCATGGGCGTGCGCCACCGCGAGCTGGCGGTGCAGGGCGTGCAGTTCCATCCCGAGTCCATCCTCACCGAACACGGCCACGCGATGCTGCGCAACTTCCTGGAACAGCGCTGATGCCCGACGCGCAACACCTGCTGGTGTTCATCGTCGCCGGCTGGCTCCTCAACGTCACTCCCGGCCCCGACGTGCTGTGCATCGTCACCCATGCATTGCGCGGCGGCGCGCGCCGCGGCGTGGCGGCGGCGCTGGGCGTGATCTCGGGCTGCTTCGTGCACATCTTCGCGGCCACGGTGGGCGTGAGCGCGCTGATCGCCGCATCGGCCACGGCGTTCACCGTGCTCAAGTGGGTGGGAGCGGCCTACCTGGTATGGAGCGGCATCCGCATGCTGATGGCCCGGCCGCAGCCGGTCGATGCGCCGGGTGCGGCTGACGCGGCAGGCGCCACCGATACGTGGCGCGCGGCCTTCGCGCGCGGCTTCCTCACCAACGCGCTCAATCCGAAGGTGGCGCTGTTCTTCCTGGCCTTCCTGCCGCAGTTCATCGCGCCGGGCGCCGGGCATCCGCAACTGGCGTTCTTCCTGCTGGGCCTGCTGTTCACGGCGAACTCGCTGCCCGTGTGCCTGGGCTGGGCGCTGGGCGCGTCGTGGCTGGCGCGGCGCGCGGGCGGCAGCCGCATCGGTGTCGTGCCCGGGATGCACTGGATCGAGCGCGCCGCCGGCCTGATGTTCATCGGCTTCGCCGCGCGGCTGGCACTGGCCGACAATCCCGCCGTGGCCGCGCCACGCCGATTCCCGTAACGAGGAGACTGCATGCCCATCACGCCGCAGGAAGCCCTGCAACGCACCATCGAGCACCGCGAGATCTTCCACGACGAGATGCTCGACATCGTCCGCCGCATCATGAGCGGCGAGCTCTCGCCCGTGATGACCGCCGCCCTCATCACGGGCCTGCGCGTCAAGAAGGAAACCATCGGAGAGATCACCGCCGCCGCGCAGGTGATGCGCGAGTTCTCCACCCGCGTGCAGGTGGCCGACGCGGCGCACCTGGTCGACATCGTCGGCACGGGCGGCGACGGGTCGCACACCTTCAACATTTCCACCTGCGCGATGTTCGTGGCCGCCGCCGCGGGCGCGCGCACCGCCAAGCACGGCGGCCGCAGCGTGTCGAGCAAGTCCGGCAGCGCCGACGTGCTGGAGGCGCTGGGCGCCAACATCAACCTCGGCCCCGAGTCGATCGCGCGCTGCATCGACGAAGTGGGCCTGGGCTTCATGTTCGCGCCCAACCACCATCCGGCCATGAAGAACGTGGCGCCCATCCGCAAGGAGCTGGGCGTGCGCACCATCTTCAACATCCTGGGCCCGCTGACCAATCCGGCCAGCGCGCCCAACACGCTGATGGGCGTGTTCCACGCCGATCTGGTCGGCATCCAGGTGCGTGCGCTGCAGCGGCTGGGTGCCCAGCATGCGCTGGTGGTCTATGGCCGCGACGGCATGGACGAGATCAGCCTGGGCGCATCCACTCTGGTGGGCGAACTCAAGGGTGGCGAGATCACCGAATACGAAATCCACCCCGAGGACTTCGGCCTGCCCATGGCCAGCAGCCGCGCGCTCAAGGTCGAGACGGCCGAGCAGTCGGCCGCCATCCTGCGTGGCGTGCTGAACGACGAGGCCGGGCCGGCGCGCGACATCGTGCTGCTCAACGCTGGCGCGGCGCTCTACGCGGCCAACGTCGCGCCGTCCATCGCCGATGGCATCGCGCGTGCGCGCCAGGCGCTCGCCAGCGGCGCGGCGCGCGAACGGCTGTCGCGCTTCGTCGCCATCACCCAATCGCTCGAGGGCTGAACGCCATGTCGGACATCCTGAACCAGATCGTCGCCGTCAAGCACGAGGAAATCGCCGCGGCGAAGAAGCGCGTGTCGCTGGAAGCCATGCGCGCCGATGCCGAGAGCCGCGTGCTTACGCGCGACTTCGAAGGCGCGCTGCGCGCGAAGATCGCCGCCGGACGCGCCGCCGTGATCGCCGAGGTCAAGAAGGCCAGCCCGTCCAAAGGCGTGCTGCGCGCCGACTTCGAGCCGGCCGACATCGCCCAAAGCTATGCCGGGCACGGCGCGGCCTGCCTGTCGGTGCTGACCGACCGCCAGTTCTTCCAGGGCTCGGTGGACTTCCTGAAGCAGGCGCGCGCGTCGTGCGACCTGCCGGTGCTGCGCAAGGACTTCATGGTCGATCCGTACCAGGTCTACGAAGCGCGCGCCATGGGCGCTGACTGCATCCTGCTGATCGCTGCCTGCCTCGATGACGCGCGCATGGCCGAGCTCGAAGCGATCGCGCGCAGCCTCGACATGGCTGTGCTGGTGGAGGTGCACGACGGCGATGAACTCGACCGCGCGCTCAAGCTGCGCACGCCGCTGGTGGGCATCAACAACCGCAACCTGCGCACGTTCGAGGTGTCGCTGGACACCACGCTCTCGCTGCTGCCGCGCGTGCCGGCGGACCGTTTGCTGGTCACGGAAAGCGGCATCCTCGGCCCGGCGGACGTGGCGCGCATGCGCGAGGCCGGCGTGCACGCTTTCCTGGTCGGCGAAGCCTTCATGCGTGCGCCCGAGCCGGGCGAGGCGCTGGCCAAGCTGTTCGGCTGAAGCGTGGCCCGGCGCCCGGCTTCCTCGCCCGCATCGAGCAACCAGGGTTCGCTCGATTTCGGCACGCCGCCTGCTGCTGCGTACGGCGCACAACCGGCGGTCGTCGATCCGGCGTCCGATGCCCCGGCCCCGAGGCTCACGGACGCCGATCCCGACAACTGGCCCGTGGCGACCAACTGGCGCCCCGTGCTCCAGCCGTTCTGGGAAAGCGCCACGGGCCAGGGCCTGCAGGCCTTCCTGCGCGAGCGGCTGGCGGCAGGCGCGGTCATCTATCCACCGCAGCCGATGCGCGCTTTGGAGCTGACCGCGCTGGCCGACGTGCGCGTGGTCATCCTGGGTCAGGACCCCTATCACGGACCGGGCCAGGCCGAAGGGCTGGCGTTTTCGGTGGCGCCTGGCGTGCGCGTGCCGCCGTCGCTGCGCAACATGTTCAAGGAACTGCAGCGCGACCTGGGCGTGCCGCCGGCCGCCGACGGGTCGCTGCTGCGCTGGGCGCGCCAGGGCGTGTTGCTGCTCAACACGTCGCTCACCGTGGAAGACGGCGCGCCGGCCAGCCATGCCAGGCGCGGCTGGGAAGTGCTCACCGACGCCCTGGTGGCGGCCGTGTCGGCCCGTGCCGAGCCCTGCGTTTTCCTGTTGTGGGGCGCGCATGCGCAGGCGCGCGGGCGGCTGGTGGATGCGCGCCGGCACCTCGTACTCACGGCCAACCATCCGTCGCCGCTGGCGGCCTTGCGTCCGCCCGAGCCGTTCATCGGCTGCGGACACTTCGGCCGCGCCAACGATTTCCTGCGCCAGCACGGGCGCGGCGAAATCGCCTGGGGCTGAGCCGCCGCCGCGTCAGAAGCCGCGCGGCATCGCCCCCACATAGTCGCGGCGGATGTCGATGGTGCTGCGCTGACCCAGATCGGCGAAATGGCGGCCCAGCCAGTGCCGGGCCGATTCCTGGCCCATGGCGAACAGCCGGTCGATCAGCACGCCATCGGCCGACAGCTTGGTGGAGGCCGGAATCTCTTCCATCTCGGTACCGCCGTCGATGCGGTGCAGCAGCATGCTGCGGTACTTCTCGCCCTCCTGCAGGCGCCCGTCCGCCAGCAGGCGGTTGATGAAATCGATGGTGCGCATCTGCGACAGCAGGCTGGCGTTGAAGGTCAGCTCGTTCACGCGGTCCATGATCTCGTGCGGCGACTGCGGCGTGTGTTCGCGCTTGAGCGGGTTGATCTGCACCAGCACGATGTCGCTGCTGCGGCAGGCGTTGATGAGCGGCAGCAACGAGGGATTGCCCGAGAAGCCGCCGTCCCAGTAGTGCTCGCCGTCGATCTCCACGGCCTGGAACATCATCGGCAGGCAGGCCGAGGCCATGACGGCCGAGAGCGTGAGGCGGCGCCCGGCGAAGATTTCGGCGCGCCCGGTGCGCACGTGGGTGGCCGAGACGAACACCCTGGGTTGCGACAGTCGGCCGATGGCGTCAAAGTCAATTTCCGATTCCAGCAACTGGCGCAGCGGGTTGATGTCCAGCGGATTGGCCTGGTAGGGCGACAGCCACTGGCTCATCGCATTGCCAATCATGTGAGCACCTACTTGCTCGCCAGGCCAACTGCCAAGAAGCATGCGCATCAAACCCTGTGTCATGGCGCCCAGGCTGCCGAGCCGCGCCACACCCTGCCAGACCCGGGCGAGCGTGGCGCGCGCAGCCTCATGGGCATGCCCGATGTCGGCACTGGAGCCGGCTTCGGCAAAGCCCTGGGCCATGGCGACGGCATTGATGGCGCCGGCGCTGGTGCCGCTCACGCCTTCGATGCGGACCCGCCCGTCCGCCAGCAGCGTGTCCAGCACGCCCCAGGTGAACGCGCCGTGCGATCCGCCGCCCTGCAGAGCCAGATTGATCAGGGAATGAGGCTGTACGGCCGGCGGGGTGCTGGAGGATGGAGGATCGGCGAGGGGTGAGGTCATGGCGGGCGCGGGTCCGGCAGAGCGGCCATTGTGCACTGCAGCAATCTTGTCTGCAGTCGAGTGCAATCGGGGGCGGGCAGCGTTTTCTTGCGAAAAGCCGTGCGGCGCCTCGCCATTGCAATTAAAGCGTGCTATATTTCGAGGTTCGCCGGAGGGGTGCCCGAGTGGCTAAAGGGGGCAGACTGTAAATCTGTTGGCTTACGCCTACGCTGGTTCGAATCCAGCCTCCTCCACCAGCTTTTTTCGCATCGGCTTTTGCCGGTGCGATCGAAGCGGCGGCGAATCGATGAAGTGGTGCTGCGGAAGCCCGCTGGGCCGTTGTCCTATGCCCTGCGCGGGAGTAGTTCAATGGTAGAACCCCAGCCTTCCAAGCTGATGACGCGGGTTCGATTCCCGTCTCCCGCTCCACGAATCGGTTCCCTGCCTGGTTTGCATGGCGAGCGGTATGCCCTTGTGGCTCAGTGGTAGAGCACTCCCTTGGTAAGGGAGAGGTCGCGGGTCCGATTCCCGCCAAGGGCACCATAAATTTTGTTTTCGGCGCGCCAGCCGTCTGCGGCGCCGGCAAGTTGCATCGGTAGATACTTTTTCGGAGTCGAAAATGGCAAAAGGCAAGTTCGAACGTACGAAGCCCCACGTGAACGTGGGCACGATTGGTCACGTGGACCACGGCAAGACGACGCTGACGGCGGCGATCACGACGGTGCTCTCGAAGGCCTTCGGCGGCGAAGCCAAGGCGTATGACCA
>JAFKGD010000014.1 GCA_017307855.1 Burkholderiales bacterium
CAAGGACAAGGAAATGGTCATGCCCGGCGACAACGTGTCGATCACGGTGAAGCTGATCGCCCCGATCGCGATGGAAGAAGGCCTGCGCTTCGCCATCCGTGAAGGCGGCAAGACCGTGGGCGCCGGCGTCGTCGCCAAGATCATGGAGTGATTGCCGTAGGGGTATAGCTCAATTGGCAGAGCGTCGGTCTCCAAAACCGAAGGTTGTAGGTTCGATTCCTACTGCCCCTGCCACCGCAAGGTGGATGGCCTGAGCCGCCGCGAGGTGGCCGTTTTGCAAGGGCTCCGGCCCGCTCCATCGACCCGCCGTGACCCGGCGGGTTTGGCGTCTGGAAGATGCCGCAGATTTGAAGGCAGGATCAGCCGATATGGCGACTTCTCAGGTTGAAACAGTCAGTACTGGCGCAGACAAGGCCAAGCTTGGCGCTGCGGCATTGCTGGTGGTGGGCGCGATCGCGGCGTTCTACCTGTTGCGTGCGCAAGGTGCGGTGGCCCAGTGGGGGGCGCTCATCGTCGGCCTGGTGGCTGCCGTGGGTGTGTTCCTGACGGCCGAGGCCGGCCGCCAGCTGATCGCCTTCGGCCGCGATGCCTGGCGCGAAGTCGGCAAGGTGGTGTGGCCCACCCGCAAGGAATCGATCCAGATCACCGCCTACGTGTTCGTCTTCGTGGTGGTCATGGCGATTTTCCTGTGGCTGACCGACAAGACCCTCGAATGGGTCTTCTATGACCTGTTGCTGGGCTGGAGGGGTTGAAGATGTCCGAAGAAGTGCAAGTCTCCTCCGATGAGCCGGCGGCCAAGCCCGCCAACCCCGATCTGCGCTGGTACGTGGTCCATGCCTACTCGGGCATGGAAAAGGCCGTCGAGCGCAACATCACCGAGCGCGTGAACCGCGCCGGCATGCAGGACAAGTTCGGCCGCATCCTCGTGCCCACCGAAGAGGTGGTCGAAGTGAAGAACGGCCAGAAGCGCACCACCGAGCGCCGCTTTTTCCCCGGCTACGTGCTGGTGGAGATGGTGATGGACGACGAGAGCTGGCATCTGGTGAAGCACACCAGCAAGGTCACCGGTTTCGTCGGCGGCGCCAAGAACCGTCCGGCCCCGATCTCCGAGGACGAAGTCCAGAAGATCGTCAGCCAGATGCAGGAAGGTACCGACAAGCCGCGCCACAAGGTCGAGTTCGTGGTGGGCGAATACGTGCGCGTCAAGGAAGGCCCGTTCACCGACTTCAACGGCACCGTCGAGGAAGTCAACTACGAGAAGAGCAAGGTCCGCGTGTCGGTCATGATTTTCGGCCGCGCGACGCCCGTCGAGCTCGAGTTTGCCCAGGTCGAGAAGACCTGAGCCCCTGTCTTTCGGGATGCCGTGCCTTCTTTCGGCTCGGCGCGGCATCCGTCATTCGCTGAGCCGTCAAACCCCGGGGAGCTGCGGCGAAAGCCAAAGCGTCTGAACCCGCAAGGAGAAAAGCATGGCGAAGAAAATCGTCGGCTTCATCAAGCTGCAAGTGCCGGCCGGCAAGGCCAATCCCTCGCCCCCGATCGGCCCCGCGCTCGGTCAGCGTGGCCTGAACATCATGGAGTTCTGCAAGGCGTTCAACGCCCAGACCCAGGGCGTCGAGCCCGGTCTGCCGCTGCCCGTGGTGATCACCGCGTTCGCGGACAAGAGCTTCACCTTCATCATCAAGACGCCCCCGGCGACGACGCTGATCAAGAAGGCCATCAAGCTCGACAAGGGATCGCCCAAGGCGCTGACCGACAAGGTCGGCAAGATCACGCGCGCCCAGCTCGAAGAGATCGCCAAGACCAAGATGAAGGACATGAACGCCGCCAGCGTCGACGCCGCCGTGCGTACGCTCGCCGGTTCCGCCCGCTCCATGGGCGTCACGGTGGAGGGCCTGTAAATGACCAAGCTCACCAAGAAGCAGAAGTCCCAAGAGGGCAAGATCGACAGCACCAAGCTGTACCCCCTGACCGACGCGCTGGCGATCGTCAAGGAACATGCCACCGCCAAGTTCGATGAGTCCATCGACGTGGCCGTGCAACTGGGCATCGACGCCAAGAAGTCCGACCAGGTGGTGCGTGGCGCCGTCGTGCTGCCCAACGGCACCGGCAAGACCAGCCGCGTCGCGGTGTTCGCGCAGGGCGCCAAGGCTGAAGAAGCCAAAGCCGCCGGCGCCGACGTGGTCGGCATGGACGACCTGGCTGCCCGCGTGAAGGCTGGCGACATGCCCTTCGACGTGGTGATCGCCGCCCCCGACGCGATGCGCGTGGTCGGTACGCTGGGCCAGATCCTGGGCCCGCGCGGCCTGATGCCGAACCCCAAGGTCGGCACCGTGACCCCCGACGTCGCCACGGCCGTGAAGAACGCCAAGGCGGGTCAGGTCCAGTTCCGCGTCGACAAGGCCGGCATCATCCACGGCACCATCGGCCGCCGTTCGTTCGACAGCGACAAGCTCCAGGGCAACCTGGCCGCGCTGATCGAAGCCCTGAACAAGGCCAAGCCGGCATCGAGCAAGGGTGTGTACCTGCGCAAGATCGCCGTGTCGTCGACGATGGGTGTGGGCGTCCGCGTGGACACCCAGTCGCTGTCGGCCTGACATGAGAGATTCGGCCCCGCCGCAAGGTGGGGCCGTGGTGGTGGGCCGCCCTGTGCCGCAAGGCGCGGGCGGGCCATCCTAGACCGCTGGTGCGGCGTGCCCTCCGGGGCGCACCGCTTAATCGGGGCGAAGCAGTTCGCCCGGCCAGCGCAGATGGCGATCCCGCTGCAAAGGATTCATTTTCCGGAACAGTTGGTCGCTGCAACAGGTGTGCCGCAGGGTGTTTTCGACCCGGGCACTTTTTAAGGAGTAGACCTTGAGTCTGAATCGCAGTGAGAAACAAGCGGTCATTGAAGAAGTGACCGGCCTCGCAGCTTCCGCTCAATCTCTGGTGATCGCGGAATACCGTGGCATCACGGTCGCCGACATGACCAAGTTGCGCAATGACGCGCGCAGCAAGGGCGTGACCCTGAGTGTTCTGAAGAACACTCTGGCCCGCCGTGCTGTGACCGGCAGTGCCTTCGAAGTCGTCGCCGACCAGATGACCGGCCCGCTGATCTATGGCTTCTCCACGGATGCAATCTCCGCCGCGAAAGTGGTGGCTGACTTCGCGAAGACCAACGACAAGTTGGTCATCCGCGCAGGCGCATTCGCTGGCAAGGCCCTGGACGTTGAAGGCGTGAAGCAACTCGCCAACATCCCTTCCAAGGAAGTCCTGCTGGCCCAGCTGTGTGGCCTGCTGATGTCGCCCATCTCGCGTACGGCCGTCGTGCTGGGCGCGCTGGCGGCCAAGAAGGGCGAGGGCGCTCCCGCCGAGGCAGAGGCTGCCGCAGCCTGATCGCGCGCGGCATCAAACCAACTTACAAGTTTTAGGAAATCAAAATGGCATTCGATAAAGACGCATTCCTGACCGCGCTCGACAGCATGACGGTCCTCGAGCTCAACGACCTGGTCAAGGCCATCGAAGAGAAGTTCGGCGTGTCCGCCGCAGCCATGGCTGCTCCGGCTGCCGGTGGTGGCGGTGGCGCTGCTGCCGCTGCTGAAGAAAAGACCGAATTCAACGTCGTGCTGCTCGAAGCCGGCGCGAACAAGGTGTCGGTCATCAAGGCCGTGCGCGAAATCACCGGCCTGGGCCTCAAGGAAGCCAAGGACCTGGTCGACGGCGCTCCCAAGAACGTCAAGGAAGCCGTGCCGAAGGCCGACGGCGAAGCCGCTGTCAAGAAGCTGGTGGAAGCCGGCGCGAAGGCCGAACTCAAGTAATTGGTTCGCCCGCAAAGGCTGGAGTGTCCCCAGGGGCCTCCAGCCTTTGGTGCTTCCAGAGAGCACCCGAAAGCCGGTTCCGCGATGCCCGCAAGGTCATCCGTAACCACCGAAAATCCGGCTTTCGAGTGTCTTCTGGCCCCCGACTGCAGAAGACGCCTTGGTTCGGGCGATGTGCAACGCATCGCCGTCCGCCATGGTTGGTAGTGGCCAACCCACCAAGATCATCGAGTGTGGTGCTCGATGAATCAGTCGCCTAGGACCTCAAGCCGGAGATCTCATGGCCTATACCTTTACCGAACGCAAGCGCATCCGCAAAAGCTTCGGGAGCCGCGAAAGCGTGCTCGAAGTTCCCTACCTCCTGCAGATGCAAAAGGACGCCTACACCGCGTTCCTGCAGGCGGACGTCGCCCCCAAGGCCCGGACCATCGAAGGCTTGCAAGCCGCCTTCGACGCTGCGTTCCCCATCGTCTCGCACAACGGTTTCGTGGAGATGAAGTTCATCGAGTACACGCTGGCCAAGCCTGCGTTCGACGTGCGCGAGTGCCAGACCCGTGGCCTCACGTTCGCGTCGGCCGTGCGCGCCCGCGTGCAGCTCATCATCTACGACCGCGAGTCGTCCACGCCTCAGTCGAAGGTGGTCAAGGAAGTCAAGGAGCAAGAGGTCTACATGGGCGAAGTGCCCCTGATGACCGACAAGGGCTCGTTCATCATCAACGGCACCGAGCGTGTGATCGTCTCGCAGCTGCACCGCTCGCCGGGCGTGTTCTTCGAGCACGACAAGGGCAAGACCCACAGCTCGGGCAAGCTGCTGTTCAGCGCGCGCATCATCCCCTACCGCGGCTCGTGGCTCGACTTCGAATTCGACCCGAAGGACATCCTGTACTTCCGCGTCGACCGCCGCCGCAAGATGCCGGTCACGATCCTGCTCAAGGCCATCGGCCTGAATCCGGAATCGATCCTGGCGAACTTCTTCGTCAACGACAACTTCCGCCTCATGGACAGCGGCGCGCAGATGGAGTTCGTCTCCGAGCGCCTGCGTGGTGAAGTGGCCCGCTTCGACATCACCGACAAGTCGGGCAAGGTCGTCGTCGCCAAGGACAAGCGGATCACCGCGCGCCACACGCGCGAACTCGAGCAATCCGAGACCAAGTTCATCACCGTGCCCGAGGACTTCCTCATCGGCCGCGTGGTGGCCCGGAACATCGTCGACGGCGACACCGGCGAAATCATCGCCAAGGCCAACGACGAGCTGACCGAAGCGCTGCTCAAGAAGCTGCGCTCGGCCGGCATCCAGGACCTGCAGGTCATCTACACGAACGAGCTCGACCAGGGCGCGTACATCTCGCAGACCCTGCGCAGCGACGAAACGGTGGACGAGTTCGCCGCCCGCGTGGCCATCTACCGCATGATG
Source organism: Burkholderiales bacterium (assembly GCA_017307855.1). Taxonomy (GTDB): domain Bacteria; phylum Pseudomonadota; class Gammaproteobacteria; order Burkholderiales; family Burkholderiaceae_C; genus JAGOCV01. The sequence goes on from JAFKGD010000014.1 coordinate 5,209, forward strand.
CGCCCCGGCGAGCCGCCGACGGAAGACGCCGTGCAGGCCCTGTTCCAGCGCCTGTTCTACAACCCGGACACGTACGACCTGTCGCGCGTGGGCCGCATGAAGTTCAACGCCAAGGTCGGCCGCGACGAATCCACCGGCCCGATGGTCCTCACCAACGAGGACATCCTGGCCGTGGTCAAGATCCTGGTCGATCTGCGCAACGGCAACGGCGAAGTCGACGACATCGATCACCTGGGCAACCGCCGCGTGCGTTGCGTGGGCGAACTCGCCGAGAACCAGTACCGCACCGGTCTGGCGCGCATCGAGAAGGCCGTGAAGGAACGTCTGGGCCAGGCCGAGCAAGAGCCGCTGATGCCGCACGACCTGATCAACAGCAAGCCGATCTCGGCCGCGCTGAAGGAATTCTTCGGCGCCTCGCAGCTGTCGCAGTTCATGGACCAGACCAACCCGCTGTCCGAGATCACGCACAAGCGTCGCGTCTCGGCCCTGGGCCCGGGCGGTCTGACCCGCGAACGCGCCGGCTTCGAAGTGCGCGACGTGCACGTCACCCACTACGGCCGCGTCTGCCCGATCGAAACGCCCGAAGGCCCGAACATCGGCCTGATCAACTCGCTGGCCCTGTACGCCCGCCTGAACGAGTACGGCTTCATCGAGACGCCGTACCGCCGCGTGGTGGACGGCAAGGTCACCAACCAGATCGACTACCTCTCGGCCATCGAGGAAGGCAAGTACGTCATCGCCCAGGCCAACGCGGCCCTGGACAAGGACGGCAAGCTGACCGGCGAGCTGGTGTCGGCCCGTGAAAAGGGCGAATCGATCCTGGTCGGCGCCGAAGCCATCCAGTACATGGACGTGTCGCCCGCGCAGATCGTGTCGGTGGCCGCCTCGCTCGTGCCGTTCCTCGAGCACGACGATGCGAACCGCGCGCTGATGGGCGCCAACATGCAGCGCCAGGCCGTGCCGGTGCTGCGCCCTGAAAAGCCGTTCGTCGGCACCGGCATCGAGCGCGTCTCGGCCGTCGACTCGGGCACCGTCGTCACCGCCAGCCGCGGTGGCGTGGTGGACTACGTCGACGCCACCCGCATCGTGATCCGCGTGAACGACGCGGAAGCGGCCGCGGGCGAAGTGGGCGTGGACATCTACAACCTCATCAAGTACCAGCGTTCCAACCAGAACACCAACATCCACCAGCGTCCCATCGTCAAGAAGGGCGACGTGCTGGCCAAGGGTGACGTGATCGCCGACGGCGCCTCCACCGACCTGGGCGAGCTCGCGCTCGGTCAGAACATGCTGGTGGCCTTCATGCCCTGGAACGGCTACAACTTCGAAGACTCGATCCTGATCTCCGAACGCGTGGTGGCCGACGACCGCTATACCTCGATCCACATCGAGGAACTGGTGGTCATGGCCCGCGACACCAAGCTGGGCGCCGAGGAAATCACCCGCGACATCCCGAACCTGTCCGAGCAGCAACTGGGCCGCCTGGACGAGTCCGGCATCATCTACGTGGGCGCCGAAGTCATGCCCGGCGACACGCTGGTCGGCAAGGTCACGCCCAAGGGCGAGACCACCCTCACGCCTGAAGAGAAGCTGCTGCGCGCCATCTTCGGCGAGAAGGCGTCCGACGTGAAGGACACCTCGCTGCGCGTGGACCAGGGCTCGCAGGGCACCGTCATCGACGTGCAGGTCTTCACCCGTGAAGGCATCCAGCGCGACAAGCGCGCCCAGCAGATCATCGACGACGAGCTCAAGCGCTTCCGCCTCGACCTCAACGACCAGCTGCGCATCGTCGAAGCCGACGCGTTCGACCGTATCGAGAAGCTGCTGACCGGCAAGAGCGCCAACGGCGGCCCGAACAAGCTGGCCAAGGGCAGCAAGATCGACAAGGCCTACCTGTCGTCGGTCGAGAAGTTCCACTGGTTCGACATCCGCCCGGCCGACGACGACGTCGCGCTGCAGCTGGAGTCGATCAAGAACTCGATCGAACAGCAGCGCCACAGCTTCGACCTCGCGTTCGAGGAAAAGCGCAAGAAGCTCACGCAGGGCGACGAGCTGCCCGCGGGCGTGCTCAAGATGGTCAAGGTCTACCTGGCCGTCAAGCGCCGCCTGCAACCCGGCGACAAGATGGCCGGCCGCCACGGCAACAAGGGTGTCGTGTCCAAGATCGTTCCGGTCGAAGACATGCCGCACATGGCCGACGGCACCCCCGCCGACATCGTGCTGAACCCGCTGGGGGTGCCCTCGCGGATGAACGTGGGCCAGGTGCTCGAAGTCCACCTGGGCTGGGCTGCCAAGGGCATCGGCCAGCGCATCGGCGACATGCTGCAGCGCGAAGCCAAGGTGGCCGAACTGCGCAAGTTCTTCGAGGAGTTCTACAACGGCGCCGGCCGCAAGGAAGACCTCGCCAAGCTGTCGGATGTCGAACTGCTCGAGATGGCCGACAACCTCTCCAAGGGCACGCCGTTCGCCACCCCGGTGTTCGACGGTGCGTCCGAGGACGAGATCCGCGCGATGCTCAAGCTGGCGTTCCCGGACGACATCGCGCAGCTCAAGGGCCTGACGGCCACGCGCACGCAAGCCAACCTGATCGACGGCCGCACCGGCGACCAGTTCGATCGGCCGACCACCATCGGCTACATGCACTTCTTGAAGCTCCACCACCTGGTCGACGACAAGATGCACGCACGCTCCACCGGCCCGTACTCGCTGGTCACGCAGCAACCGCTGGGCGGCAAGGCCCAGTTCGGCGGCCAGCGTTTCGGCGAAATGGAAGTGTGGGCGCTCGAAGCCTACGGCGCTTCGTACACCCTGCAGGAAATGCTCACCGTCAAGTCCGACGACGTGCAGGGCCGCACCAAGGTGTACGAATCCATCGTCAAGGGCGAACACGCCATCGATGCGGGCATGCCCGAATCGTTCAACGTGCTGGTCAAGGAAATCCGCTCGCTCGGCATCGACATCGAACTCGAGCGTTCGTAAGACAGGAAGGAAAGAGTCACATGAAATCGCTACTCGACCTGTTCAAGCAATTCACGCCGGACGAGCATTTCGATGCCATCCGCATCGGCCTGGCTTCGCCCGAGAAGATCCGTTCGTGGTCTTTCGGCGAAGTGAAGAAGCCCGAGACCATCAACTACCGCACGTTCAAGCCCGAGCGGGACGGCCTGTTCTGCGCCAAGATCTTCGGCCCCATCAAGGACTACGAGTGCCTGTGCGGCAAGTACAAGCGCCTCAAGCACCGCGGTGTCATCTGCGAGAAGTGCGGCGTCGAAGTCACGCAGACCAAGGTGCGCCGCGAGCGCATGGGCCACATCGACCTGGCCGCGCCCTGCGCGCACATCTGGTTCCTGAAGTCGCTGCCCTCGCGTCTGGGCCTGGTGCTCGACATGACGCTGCGCGACATCGAGCGCGTGCTGTACTTCGAGGCCTACGTCATCACCGATCCCGGCATGACCCCGCTGAAGAAGTTCGGCATCATGTCCGAGGACGACTATGACGCCAAGCGCACCGAATTCGGCGACGAGTTCGTGGCCAAGATGGGCGCCGAAGGCATCAAGGACCTGCTCGAAGGCATCGACCTCGACACCGAGATCGAACGCCTGCGCGGCGACCTGACCGGCTCCGAAGTCAAGGTCAAGAAGAACTCCAAGCGCCTGAAGGTGCTGGAAGCCTTCAAGAAGTCCGGCATCAAGCCCAACTGGATGGTGCTCGAAGTGCTGCCCGTGCTGCCGCCGGACCTGCGTCCGCTGGTGCCGCTGGACGGCGGCCGCTTCGCCACCTCCGACCTGAACGACCTGTACCGCCGCGTCATCAACCGCAACTCGCGCCTGCGCCGCCTGCTGGAGCTGAAGGCTCCGGAAATCATCGCGCGCAACGAGAAGCGCATGCTGCAGGAAGCCGTCGACTCGCTGCTGGACAACGGCCGCCGTGGCAAGGCCATGACGGGCGCCAACAAGCGCGCGCTCAAGTCGCTGGCCGACATGATCAAGGGCAAGTCGGGCCGCTTCCGCCAGAACCTGCTGGGCAAGCGCGTCGACTACTCCGGCCGTTCCGTGATCACCGTGGGCCCGACGCTCAAGCTGCACCAGTGCGGTCTGCCCAAGCTGATGGCGCTGGAGCTGTTCAAGCCCTTCATCTTCTCGCGCCTCGAAGCCATGGGCATCGCGACGACGATCAAGGCTGCCAAGAAGGAAGTCGAATCCGGCACCCCCGTGGTGTGGGACATCCTCGAAGAGGTCATCAAGGAGCACCCGGTCATGCTGAACCGTGCTCCCACGCTGCACCGCCTGGGCATCCAGGCCTTCGAGCCGATCCTGATCGAAGGCAAGGCCATCCAGCTGCACCCGCTGGTGTGCGCGGCGTTCAACGCCGACTTCGACGGCGACCAGATGGCCGTCCACGTGCCGCTGTCGGTGGAAGCGCAGCTGGAAGCCCGCACGCTGATGCTGGCCTCCAACAACGTGCTGTTCCCCGCTTCGGGCGAACCGTCCATCGTGCCTTCGCAGGACGTGGTGCTGGGCCTGTACTACACGACCCGCGACCGCATCAATGGCCGTGGCGAAGGCCTGGTCTTCTCCGACATCGGTGAAGTGCAGCGCGCGCTCGACGCCGGCGTGGTCGAACTCACGGCCAAGATCGCCGTGCGCCTGACCGAGTACGAAAAGGACAAGGCCACCGGCGAATTCACCGCTTCCACGAAGCTGGTGGACACCACCGTGGGCCGTGCCCTGCTGTCGGAAATCCTGCCCAAGGGCCTGCCGTTCTCGGTGATGAACAAGGCGCTGAAGAAGAAGGAAATCTCCAAGCTCATCAACGCCTCGTTCCGCAAGTGCGGTCTGAAGGAAACGGTGGTCTTCGCCGACAAGCTGCTGCAGAACGGCTTCCGCCTGGCCACCAAGGCCGGCATCTCCATCGCCATCGACGACATGCTTGTGCCGCCCGAGAAGGCCGGCATCATCGAGCGCGCCGAGAACGAGGTGAAGGAAATCGCCCAGCAGTACTCGTCGGGTCTGGTGACCGCTGGCGAGCGCTACAACAAGGTGGTGGACATCTGGGGCAAGGCCGGCGACGAAGTGTCGAAGGTCATGATGGCCAAGCTGTCCAAGGAAAAGGTCATCGACCGCCACGGCAAGGAAGTCGAGCAGGAGTCGTTCAACTCCATCTACATGATGGCCGACTCGGGCGCCCGCGGTTCCGCCGCGCAGATCCGCCAGGTGGCCGGCATGCGGGGCCTGATGGCCAAGCCCGACGGCTCGATCATCGAAACCCCCATCACGGCCAACTTCCGTGAAGGCCTGAACGTGCTGGAGTACTTCATCTCCACCCACGGTGCCCGTAAGGGTCTGGCCGACACGGCGCTGAAGACGGCCAACTCGGGTTACCTGACGCGCCGCCTGGTCGACGTGACGCAGGATCTGGTCGTGACCGAGCAGGATTGCGGCACCACCGACGGCGCCGTCATGCGCGCCATCGTCGAAGGCGGTGAAGTCATCGAATCGCTGCGCGACCGTATCCTGGGCCGTACCGCGGCCGAGGACGTGCTGCATCCCGAGACGCGCGCCGTGCTGGTCAAGGCGACCAAGATGCTCGACGAAGACGCCATCGAGGAACTCGAGGCCGCCGGCGTCGACGAGGTGAAGGTGCGCACCGCGCTCACCTGCGCCACGCGCTACGGCCTGTGCGCCCACTGCTACGGCCGCGACCTCGGCCGCGGCGGCCTGGTCAACAACGGCGAAGCCGTGGGCGTGATCGCCGCGCAGTCGATCGGCGAACCCGGCACGCAGCTGACCATGCGTACCTTCCACATCGGCGGCGCCGCGTCGCGCGCTGCCGTGGCGTCCAGCGTGGAAGCCAAGTCGGCAGGCTCCATCGGCTTCAACAGCACGATGCGCTACGTGAGCAACACCAAGGGCGAGCTGGTGGTGATCGCGCGTTCGGGCGAGATCGTCATCCACGACGACCTGGGCCGCGAGCGCGAGCGCCACAAGGTGCCCTACGGTGCCACGCTGACCGTGAAGGCCGACCAGCAGATCAAGGCCGGCACCGTGCTGGCCAACTGGGATCCGCTGACGCGCCCGATCATCACGGAATTCGCCGGCCGGGTGAAGTTCGAGAACGTCGAGGAAGGCGTCACCGTCGCCAAGCAGGTGGACGAAGTCACCGGCCTGTCGACGCTGGTGGTGATCGATCCGAAGCGCCGCGGCGCCACCAAGGTGGTCCGCCCGCAGGTGAAGCTGCTCGACGCCTCGGGCGCCGAGGTGAAGATCCCCGGCACCGATCACTCGGTGACGATCGGCTTCCAGGTGGGCGCGCTGATCCAGGTGCGCGACGACCAGGACGTGGGCCCCGGCGAAGTGCTGGCCCGCATCCCTGTCGAAGGCCAGAAGACGCGCGACATCACCGGCGGTCTGCCCCGCGTGGCCGAGCTGTTCGAAGCCCGTTCTCCCAAGGACGCCGGCATCCTGGCCGAAATCACCGGCACGGTGTCCTTCGGCAAGGAAACCAAGGGCAAGGTGCGTCTGCAGATCACCGATCCGGACGGCAAGGTCCACGAGGAACTCGTGCCCAAGGAAAAGAACATCCTGGTGCACGAAGGCCAGGTGGTGAACAAGGGCGAATCCGTGGTCGACGGCCCGGCCGATCCGCAGGACATCCTGCGCCTGCTGGGCATGGAAGAACTCGCACGCTACATCGTCGATGAAGTGCAGGACGTGTACCGCTTGCAAGGCGTGAAGATCAACGACAAGCACATCGAGGTGATCGTTCGCCAGATGCTGCGCCGCGTCGTGGTCGAGAACCCGGGCGAGTCGGGCTACATCCAGGGCGAGCAGGTCGAACGTTCGGAAATCCTGGACACCAACGACCGCCTGCGTGGCGAGGACAAGATCCCCGCCACCTACAGCAACCTGCTGCTGGGCATCACCAAGGCCTCGCTGTCCACCGATTCGTTCATCTCGGCGGCTTCCTTCCAGGAAACCACGCGCGTGCTGACCGAAGCGGCCATCATGGGCAAGAAGGACGAGCTGCGCGGCCTGAAGGAAAACGTCATCGTCGGCCGCCTGATCCCCGCGGGCACCGGCATGGCCTACCACCAGGCCCGCAAGGTGCGCGAGCAGATGGACGAGGCCGAGCGCCGCGCCATCGCCGATGCCGAAGCGCTGGAACTGGCGGGCTCCACGTCCGACGCTGGCGCAGCGCCCGAAGGCGAGGCTCCGGCCGCCGAGTGATCGTGACGGGCTGACCGGTGGCGGCATCTGCCCGCCGCCGCGACGCTCTCCCGCATCGATCCGAATCGCCCCCGTATCCCGCCAGGGATGCGGGGGCGATTGTTTGTGCAGGCAGACAAGGCATCATCCATGGCCATGACTGTTCTCTGGTGGCTACTGCCCGCCGTGCTCGTGTTCTGGGCGGTGGGCGCCTACAACCGGCTCACGCGGCTGCGCGGCGAGGCGCTGCGCAGCTATGGCGCGCTGCACGCGGTGATGGTGCGGCAATCGGAGCTTCTGCAATCCGCCCTGCCGGTCGATCCGGCACAGGCGCCGCAGGGCCCGCCCACCGTGGCTGGCGAGCTGACGGACGCCACGGCCCTGGCCTGGCGCGGCCTGCGCGCGGGCCTGCTGCAGTTCAACGCGCTGCTGGTGGCCACGCGCAACCGCGCGCTGGAGCCCGAGGCGCTGGCCGCCCTGGCCACGGCGCGCGGCGTGCTGGCCACGGCCTGGAACCGCGTGCAGAACGACGGCCATGATCTGGCCGGCGCGCCCGTGCCCTATACCGTCATCTCGCGCTGGGACGACCTGGTGCGCGACGCCGACGCCGCGCGCGGCCAGTTCAACGACTCGGTGCAGGTGTACAACGCCGCCGTGCGCCAGTTTCCGGCGGTGCTGCTGGCGCTGTGCGTGGGCCTGCGTCCGGCGCGCACGCTCGATGCACCCTGAGCTGGCCCGCATACTGCTACAGTCTTTCGCGCACGCCCGGCGGGCGTGTCCCGAATTCGAATCACCCATGCCCAGCCCTGTTCCGGCGTGAACGCAGAATCCCCCATCCCTCTCTGGCGGCAGCTTCAGGCTGCCGCTTCCGTTTTGGCCGCGGTGCGCGAAGGCGCGTCGGCCACGTCGTCGCTGGCCGCCGTGCCGGGCGATCTGCGCCCCGGCGTGCAGGCGCTGGTGTTCCAGGCGCTGCGCTGGCTCGGCCGGGCCGAGGCGCTGCGCCGCCAGCTGGCCCGGCGCACGCCCGCGCCCCAGGTCGATGCATTGCTGTGCACCGCGCTGGCGCTGGCCTGGCGCACCGACGACGCGCCCTACGAACCCTTCACCCTCGTCAACCAGGCCGTCGAGGCCGCCAAGCGCAACCCGGCCACGCGCATGCAGGCCGCCTTCGTCAACGCCTGCCTGCGCCGCTTCCTGCGCGAGCACGACGCCCTGGTGGCCGCCACCGACGACGAGCCCGTGGCCCACTGGAACCACCCGCGCTGGTGGATCGAGCGCCTCAAGCGCGACCACCCGCGCGACTGGGAAGACATCCTGGCCGCCGACAACACCCAGCCGCCGCTCACCCTGCGCGTCAACCGCCGCCGCGCCAGCGTGGCCGACTATCGCGCGCGCCTGGCCGCCATCGGCATCGGCGCGCACCCGGTGGGCGAGGACGGCCTGGTGCTGGAGCGCGCCGTGCCCGTGCACCAGCTGCCCGGCTTCGCCGAAGGCCACGCCTCGGTGCAGGACGCCGCCGCGCAGATGGCCGCGCCGCTGCTGCTGCAGGGCCTGCCCGAAGCGGCGGACGGCCTGCGCCCCCGTGTGCTCGACGCCTGCGCCGCCCCTGGTGGCAAGACCGCGCACCTGCTTGAACGCGCCGACCTCGACGTCACCGCCATCGACATCGACCCGGCCCGCGCCACGCGCATCGGCCAGACCCTCGCGCGCCTGGGCCTGAGTGCGCACGTACTTGCGGCCGATGCATCGCGCCCCGCGCAGTGGTGGGACGGCCGCCCTTTCGACGCCATCCTGCTCGACGCGCCCTGCACGGCGTCGGGCATCGTGCGCCGCCATCCCGACGTGCGCTGGCTGCGCCGCGAAAGCGACGTGGCCCAGCTCGCCATCATCCAGGCCAACCTGCTGGCCGTGCTGTGGCCGCTGGTGGCCCCCGGCGGGCGGCTGCTCTATTGCACCTGCTCGGTGTTCCGCGCCGAGGGCGAGGCGCAGATGCAAACGTTTCTTGCACACAACAAAGACGCCGTCATGCTGCGGTCACCCGGCCATTTAAAGCCCCAAAGCGGGGCAAACGGCCATGCCCTCCCGGACAATCCATCGGGTGACCACGACGGTTTCTTCTACGCGCTGCTGCACAAGCGCCCGGCCTGAGTACCCGGCCCCATGGGCCCGGCCCGTAGCGGCGTGGATGCTGGCCCTGCTGCTGGCCGCCATCTCGCTGCTGGCCCTGCCGGCGCCCGCACGTGCCGACACCGACATCGAGCTCGGCTCGCCCCGGCTGGAGCGCACCGACGACGGCGTCTACCTGTCGATGAACGTGCTGTTCGAGCTGCCCCTCATCGTCGAAGACGCGCTGCACAAAGGCATCGCCATGCACTTCGTGGCCGAGGCCGAGCTGTATCAAGACCGCTGGTACTGGTACGACCGCAAGGTGGCCACCGCCACGCGCTACATGCGCCTGGCCTACCAGCCGCTCACGCGCCGCTGGCGGCTGAGCCAGGGTGCGTCGCCCCAGGCCAGCACGGGGCTGGGCCTGTCTCTGGCGCAGACCTTCGATTCGCTGCCCGAGGCGCTTTCCGCCGTGCAGCGCATCTCGCGCTGGCGCATCGCCGAGCCCGACGTGGCCAGCGTCGGCTCCGACCACAACATCGAGATGCGCTTCAGGCTCGACACCTCGCAACTGCCGCGCCCCATCCAGATCGGCGTGGCCGGCCAGTCGGACTGGAACCTGTCGGTCGTGCGCCGCCAGCGCCTCACGGTGGAGGCCGCGCGGTGACCACCGCCCCGGTGGCCGCGCAACCGCAGGCCGCCCGCAAGGCGCGCGCGCTGCGCTGGGCGCTGGGGGTGGGCGTGGCCATCATGGTGGCCATCGGCCTGGTGCTGATGTTCCTGCTGGCGCAGGCCACCAACAACCGCGAGATGTACGAGCGCAACTACCTGCGCCTGTTCGTCGTCAACATGGTGGTGGCCGGGCTGCTGCTGTCGGTCATCGGCTGGGTGGCGCTGCGGCTGGCCGTGCGCGTGCGGCGCGGGCGCTTCGGCAGCCGGCTGCTGGTCAAGCTGGCGGCCATCTTCGCGCTGGTGGGGTTCGTTCCGGGCGCGCTCATCTACGTGGTGAGCTACCAGTTCGTCTCGCGATCCATCGAAAGCTGGTTCGACGTGAAAGTGGAAGGCGCGCTGGACGCCGGCCTCAACCTGGGCCGCGGCACGCTCGATGCGCTCTCCAACGACCTGGGCAACAAGACCCGCCAGGCTGCCAACCAGCTGGTGGAGGTGTCCGACGCCTCGGCCGGACTCACGCTGGAACGCATCCGCGACCAGCTGGGCGCCACCGAGGCCGTGCTCTGGACATCGCAGGGCCAGCTCATCGCCGCCGCCGGCCTGGCGCGGCTGCAGCTCAACCCCGCGCGGCCGTCGCCCCAATACCTGCGTACCGTGCGCTCGCAGCGCGTGGCCACGCAGATCGAAGGGCTCGACGAAATCGACGGCACGGTGCCCGCCAGCCCCAGCGCGCGCGTGCGCGCCACCGCCGTGGTGGTGGGCAGCTTCGGCCTGCTGGCCGAGCCGCGCTTTCTTCAGGTGACGCAAGAGCTGCCGCCCACCCTGGTGGCCAACGCCATCGCCGTGCAGGAGGCCTACCGCGAATACCAGGAACGCGCGCTGGCCCGCGCCGGCCTGCAGCGCATGTACATCGGCACGCTCACACTCAGCCTGTTCCTGGCGGTGTTCGGCGCCGTGCTGCTGGCCGTGCTGCTGGGCAATTCGCTCGCCAGGCCGTTGCTGCTGCTGGCCGACGGCGTGCGCCAGGTGGCCGCGGGCGACCTGAGCCCCAAGGCCGTGCTGCAGGGCCGGGACGAGCTGGGCGGCCTGACCCGATCGTTCGCCGACATGACCCAGCAACTGGCCGATGCCCGCGGTGCGGTGGAGCGCAGCATGCGCGACGTGGACGCCGCCCGCGCCAACCTGCAGACCATCCTGGACAACCTCACCGCCGGCGTCGTCGTGCTCGACCAGCAATGCTGCGTCGTCACCTCCAACCCCGGCGCCACCCGCATCCTCAAGGCGCCGCTGGCCGCCCACTACGGCCAGCCGCTGGGCGCGCTGCCCGGCCTGGCCGACTTCGCCCACGGCGTGCAGGCCCAGTTCGAAAACCTGATGGCCGAGCGCGAACAGCAGCACAGCGTCGACCACTGGCAGCAGGCCTTCGAGATCAACGCCGCCCAATCCGGCGTGCCGCAAGACAAGGACGCCATCAATCTGGTGGCGCGCGGCGCCCACCTGCCCGGCGGCCTGTGGCTGCTGGTGTTCGACGACATCTCCGAAATCGTCTCGGCCCAGCGCGCGCAGGCCTGGGGCGAAGTGGCGCGCCGCCTGGCGCATGAGATCAAGAACCCGCTCACGCCCATCCAGCTGTCGGCCGAGCGGCTGGCCATGAAGCTCGAAGGCAAGGTGGCCCCGGCCGAAAAAGCCGTGGTCGACAAATCCGTGCGCACCATCGTCGACCAGGTAGACGCCATGAAGCGCCTGGTCAACGAATTCCGCGACTACGCCCGCCTGCCCGCCGCCGAGCTGCAACCCGTGAACCTGAACGCCCTGGTGGCCGACGTGATGCAGCTCTACGCGCCAGAGAACGCCGCCGTGCCCGTAGAGATGGACCTGGCCGCCGACTGCCCCACCATCCGCGGCGACGCCCAGCAACTGCGCCAGGTCATCCACAACCTGCTGCAGAACGCGCAAGACGCCACCGAAGCCGCCGCCCAATCCACCGGCACCCCGCGCGGCGCCGTCGTCATCCGCACGCGCCTGTCTGAAAGCGGCCGCAGCGTGCGCCTGCAGGTGCGCGATTGCGGCACGGGCTTTCCGGACACCATCCTCAAGCGCGCCTTCGAGCCCTACGTGACCACCAAGGTGCGCGGCACCGGCCTGGGCCTGGCCGTGGTCAAGAAAATCGCCGACGAGCACGGCGCGCGCATCGATCTTGCCAACCGTACGGTTGATGGGGTGATTCAGGGCGCACAAGTGTCGCTATCATTCGCCGTGGACCCAACCGTCCCGCTTTAGCAACACTTCTGCCGCGCAAGCTCTTGGGGGGCGCGCGAGCCTCTTGACACCACCGACATGGCAAACATTCTGGTCGTGGACGACGAGCTGGGCATTCGCGACCTGCTCTTCGAAATCCTCAACGACGAAGGTCACACCGTCGAACTGGCCGAGAACGCCGCCCAGGCCCGCGCCAAGCGCAGCGCCGCGCGCCCTGATCTCGTGCTGCTCGACATCTGGATGCCCGACACCGACGGCGTCTCGCTGCTCAAGGAATGGAGCAGCGCCGGCCTGCTCAACATGCCCGTGATCATGATGAGCGGCCACGCCACCATCGACACCGCCGTGGACGCCACCAAGGTGGGCGCGCACGCCTTCCTGGAAAAGCCCATCACCCTGCAGAAACTGCTCAAGGCGGTGGAAAACGGCCTGGCCCGCGACGCCGGCCGCAACGCCAGCGGCACCGTCAGCGCCAAGGGCGCGCCCGGCCAGCCCGTCACCGTCACCATCACCACCGAGCTCACCGTGGAAGCCGCCATGACCGGCGCGCAGCCCCTGCCGCCCGTCAACGTGGTCGAAGCCCAGCCCACCGGCCTGCAATCGCGCCAGAGCTTCGACCTGGACAAGCCCCTGCGCGACGCGCGCGACGGCTTCGAGAAGGCGTACTTCGAATTCCACCTGGCCATGGAAGGCGGATCGATGACCCGCGTGGCCGAGAAGACCGGGCTGGAACGCACCCACCTCTACCGCAAGCTCAAGCAGCTGGGCGTGGATCTGTCGCGGGGCAAGCGCAGCCTGGCGTGAGGTCCAAAACCCGTAGTACAATCGCTGGCTCACGGCCTGGTAGCTCAGTTGGTAGAGCAGCGGATTGAAAATCCGCGTGTCGGTGGTTCGATTCCGCCCCAGGCCACCAAACATAAAACGCCTCAGATCGAAAAGAGCTGAGGCGTTTTTCGTTGTGCGCGACATTGTGTTTGAGCTGCGTTCGTCGGTTCCCGCAATGGGAACGCATGGCTATACTGTGCATTTCCACAGGATGTTTTTGCTGCGACGCATTTGCTCATGCGCGCACGATCCGTTCCAGCATTGCGCCTCTTTCTGTTAAAGACATGGCTGCCAATACGAACGTCATCAAGTTCTCCGGTGCTGAGCTGCCTGAGGTTCTAGAGGCCTCGGTTCATACGTTCGGACAACGGATTGGTGGATCAAAGAATGATGTGTGGTTGTGTCCTGCTTACAGTGGCGGGAGAGATCTGATGATCTATGTGAAGCCTAGGCTTTCTGTTCGTCAGATCGTCGCTGAACTTTTGAGTTCGCAGCTTGCCATCAGTGCTGGGTTGCCATGTCCGCAACCTTATCTTGTAAATCTAAAACCGCAGTTCGTGGGCGGGCCGCGTGGCGCGCCCGAGTTCTGTTTCGGCTGTGAGCAGGTTGGATCGAGCAGCGCGGTTCAGTCGGTCAAGAACTTGGCGATTGCATTAGAAATGCTGAAGAAGGCTAAGGCTGCTGAGGGCGTTGCAGTCCTGGACGAATGGATTGCAAATCCCGTTCGCCACACTAATGACATCCTCTTCAATCCTGAAGGAGCGGTGTGGCTGATTGACCATGAAGGCGCACTCGCTGCCGGTCTTAGCCCAGGAGAGGCGGTTTCCAACTGGCTAGCGATGTGTCTTAAGAATGGGCTGCCTGTCGCTGATCGAGTAAAACTTCTGAGCATGCTCCGCGTGAAAAGTAGTTCCGCTCAAGCCCCAAAAATTGGTCGGCCGCCCGTGGAACTGGGTCACATTCCGAGTGGTATGGATCTGTATCGCGCAGCCATGGAGTTCCTTAGGCAACGTGTTCATGAACTGGATCGGCTCATCAGCCAGCGAATTGTTCCTGAGCAGGGCTATCTCGAGGCAGGGATTGAGAGCAATGGAGCGGCCAAACTATGAACGCTGCTGACCTTCCTGCATTCGAAGCGCAATGGTGGCCTGTTCGACTAGAGATGGTGCCGGGGTCTGGGGAGGCGTTGACGATCGCGGTAATTGTGCGAGCCGCATCTGGCCAGGCTTCTATCAGACAGGCTATCCCTCCATCCACCTTGTCCAATTTGTTCGGCACGTCTGGCAAGGGGATGGTTCTAGTCGTCGGCCACACCGTTCTTGAAGTCAGAAAGCAATTGGACGCGGCTGTTTCGGTCGAGCAGGTAGAGCTTCCTTTTGGTGGCGTCACCCTGGGCGCGCCGCGCGACTGCATCGCCCGTGATCTGAATGAAATTTTTGGAATCGCACTGCGACTTAGCAGCGCATTTGCTATTCCCGAGTTTGGTGCCGCGGCCGAGACTCCTGAGAGCGAAGCGCGTCGTGCCTTCGATGAGTGGGCTGACAAGGTTCAAGTAGGCGTAATGGTTGCTGCTCACTTGGACTCCCTCAGAAATGCGTTCAACGTCCAGTTTCCTCTGGCGCATAGAAAGAAAACAAGAGTTGGCTTCGTGTACGGGGGGTACGTTGCACAGTTTGGTGTGTTGCGGCCTGGTAAGAGCGTGTCGGCTGACGTCCGCGCGCTTAAGTTGAAGCTGTTTGATCTTGATGTTCTTCGAAGAGAGCGCGCACTTCAATTTAACAAGGCAGAAATCCTAGTTGGCTATCAGGATGCAGGTGATAACTATACGTCTCGTCAGCGCGAGAGTTTGCGCGAGTCATGGGAGTTTGTCGCTGCAGAAGCTAGAGCTCGCTCTGTTCGCGCTCGTCGCTTTGACACTGCTCAGAGCGCCGCCGCGTATCTAGCAGAGCAGGCCATCGCGAACTGAGAGTGCGCGTGCGCTGGATGACTAGGACGAGCCTTTGATAGACAGGATGTCGGGCGTGCCTTAATAATCCCCGAAAAGGTTTCGGGGATATGCATGCACTTCGCAGTCTTTGCGGAGAACGACGAGTCGCGTTGGCGCGACGATACCGGCGTTCTTTATCATTTTCCAAGACGGTACGCGTCGATCGTCGTGGCAGGAACTTTCATCGTTTACTACAAGGGCAAGATGCGGAGCCAGCGCTTCGCAAGTGAACGACTGTCGATAGAACCACATTACTTCGGCCGAGCGACTGTTGGCACCGTTTACCCGGATGCAGAAAGTCGCAAGGGCGATCTCTTCGCCACTATCGAGAACTTTGCGCGCTTCCGCAATCCTGTCCCTATCAGGCGCGCAGACGGCCGCTACTACGAGACGATTCCTCCAAATCGCATGACCAATCATTGGCGCGATGGGGTTCGATCGTTGTCGGCAAACGATTACGCAGCCATTGTTGGCGACGCCGGTCCGATGATGCTCAGCATGCCTGTGTCGGAGGTAAATGAAATGGTCGAAAATGAGTTTGAGTCTGCGGAGGAAGGGCGTCCACATCTCCGGTACGTGACAACCTACGAGCGAGACCCGAAGTACCGAAGACAGGCCATTGCTATCCATGGCACCCGTTGCGTGGCCTGCGAGATTGATATGGGTGAGCGCTATGGTGTTTACGCGCAAGGTCTCATCCATGTTCATCACGTACAGCCGGTTTCGACCTATGAGGAACCCAAGCGCATTGACCCGGCGAACGACCTGGTGCCGGTTTGCCCTAGCTGCCACGCAGTGATTCATAGAAAAAAAGCAGCCACGCTTTCGATTGCTGAGCTGAGGACTATGCTGGGAGCGCCTAACTAGGAGGGCCGGTTACTGGGTCGAGAGGTGTTCGTTGCTCATCCGTGCTCGTAGTCTCTCAATCCCTACGCGAAGTACAGCTTCCGCCTGCATCGAGAAATGCAGCATGCACCCGAGCGTCTTATGCGACGGATCATGTGAGTAGCCCGCGGCACTGAGTTCGCCCAAGGCGACATTCACCTGCTGCAACTGCCCAAAGCCCCATGACAGCAGGGCCAGGGCATCTGCCTCCAGATTGATGACGACTGCCGGCTGCTCGTCAATCACAAAGTTGTCTGATGCCCAGCCGCGGACCTCCACGAGCCGACGTGTGCGCTCTCCTTGGGGCTCGGATTCGTACTGACGGGGAATAACGTGTTCCAAAAAAGACCTCCTTGTCCAAGGAGTGACCAGTCTCCCTGACCGCCGTCGAAGCGTCAGCCGTCTTTGAGTCACATCCCGCTAGGCGTCTTGTTTCGGCAGCCCCTAATCAGCAGGCACAATCCCCGCCCCATGCCTCGCCTGCCCACCCCCACCGCTGCCATCGCCCCCTCCGCCGGGCCAGGCCCCGGCCCGCTCGACGACCTCCAGCAGCGCATCGCCACCCAACGCGCCCTCCTCACCGCCTGGCAATCCGCCCGCGACGCCGCCCAGGTGCGCTACGCCCGCGACATCGCCCCGCTGCACGACGCCTACTGCGCATTGCTCGCGCAGCAGGTGCAGCAACTGGACGTGGCCAGTGCCTACCCCGGGCTGTCGAAGGCCGATCGCGCCGCGCTGCGCGAGCTGGTGGCCGATTGGGCCGGCATGCTGGCTTCGGCCAGCAGTGCCCAGGCGCAGCGCGCCGAGATGCAGGACATTCAGCGCCGCCATGCCGAAGCCACGGCGCAGCCGGTGCCGCCGCCGGGCGATGGCGATGACGACGACGATGAAGGCATCGATCCGCAGGACGGCGCTGGCGGGCCGGATGCCGCGGCCGACGAACCCGCGCCGCAGGATGGGGAATCCGATGGGGACAGCGATTGGGAAGCCGCCCGCGCTGCCGCCGACAAGCGCCGCGCCGCGCACCACGCGGCCCGCAAGAGCCGCACGCGCGCGGGCCAGGCCGCGCCGGCCGTGCCTTCGCTGCGCGAGGTGTATCGCCGCGTCGCCAGTGCGCTGCATCCCGATCGCGAGCCCGACCCCGCGGCGCGCGAGCGCAAGACCGCGCTCATGCAGCAGACCAACCGCGCCTATGCCGCGCAAGACCTGCTCGGCCTGCTGGAGCTGTTGAACGACGCGAACGGCAACGGCAGGGTACCGCCCGCCGCATCGCTGGCGCCCTATCAGGCGCTGCTGGCCGCGCAACTGGCCGCGCTGCAGCGCGAGGTGGCAGCGGCGGCGCAGGCGTTCTGCGACGAGTTCGGCGTGGAAGGCGGCGCGCGTCTCACCCCCGACAAGGCGCTGGCCCCGCTGCGCGCGCAGGCGCAGCAGCTGCGCGAGGCCATCGCCTGGCAGCGCGCCGCGCTGAAGGATCTGCCCAGGGATGCCGATGGCGTGCGGCGCTGGATGCGCGAAGAGCGGGCGATGCAGCGGCGCGGCGGCGATTGAGGCACTCGCTCGCCCTGGTGGCCGCTTGGCTCGGGCGGCCGGGGGTCTGGCCGGGCAACGAATAATGGGGGCTGCCCGCGCGCGCTGTCCGCATTACTCGCACTGCTTGTATTACCCGCCTTATCCGCGTTCTCCGCACGCACCGCGCCGTACCCCACAAGGATCCCAAGCCCATGACCCTGGAACTGCTCGCCGCCGCCGGCAAGAGCTTCCTCTTCGTTTTCGCCGCCCTGCTGCCCATCCTCAACCCGGCGGCCACCGCGCCCATCTTCCTGGGGCTGACGGAGGGCGCGTCGCAAGCCACGCGCGCCGCGCTGGCCCGCCGCATCGCGGGCAACATGGTCATGCTGCTGATGGGCTCGATGCTGGTGGGCTCGTACGTGCTGGAATTCTTCGGCATCTCGCTGCCCATCGTGCGCGTGGGCGGCGGGCTGATCGTGGCGTCGATGGCGTGGCGGCTGCTGCACACCAGCTCGCCCACGCAGGACAGCCGCACCGAGCTGGCCGAGGCGTTCACGCCCGAGATGGCGCGGCGCCAGGCGTTCTATCCGCTCACGTTCCCCATCAGCTGCGGGCCGGGCTCCATCGCCGCGGCCATCACGGTGGGGGTGTCGCTGGCCGATGCGCGGCTGTCGATGTCGCTGGCGCGCATGGGCGGCGCGGTGCTGTCGCTGGTCGCCATCGGCGTGCTGCTCTATCTCGCGTTCCGCTATGCGCAGAAGCTGCTCAAGCCGCTGGGCGAGGCGGGCACGGTGGTGTTCCTGCGGCTCTCGGCCTTCATCCTGCTGTGCCTGGGCGTGCAGATCGTGTGGGACGGGGCGAGCGAGCTGTTGCGCGGCATCGTGTAGGGCTGCATTGCAGCGGGCGGCCGTCAACCGCTGGTTCCGGCATAGTTTCCGGTGAAGTAGCGAATTATCGGAAAGTATTCCTGAATATTTCCCTTGTCCGATGGAGTGAATGGGTATACTTTCCCGAAAATCCCGCCTTCCCCGGAAAGTATGGAATGCCCCGCATCAGCCGCTCTTTGACGCCTCCGCTGGCCAAGCTGGCGGCCGGCCTCGGCCAGCGCATCGAGCTGGCCCGGGCGCGGCGTGACCTGTCGGCCACGCTGTTCGCCGAGCGGGTGGGCATCGATCCCAAGACGCTGGCCCGGCTCGAAGCAGGCGATCCCAACGTCTCGCTGGGCTCGTATCTCAAGGCCTTGCGCGTGCTGCGCCTGGAGGGCGACATCGAACAGGTGGCTAGCCAGGACACGCTGGGACTGAAGCTGCAAGATGCGCGCTCCCTGCAGGCCCGGGGCCGCAAGGGCAGCAGCGGCGCGGCCTGAGGCGCTGACAGCGAGGCAAACGATGGCCACCAGGAAACCGGCAACCCGGCCATTGATCGAAGTGCATCTGGATGCGCCGGAGCTGGGCCCGTGCACGCACATCGGCAACCTGTTTCCGGGCGAGCAACGGGTCGATCTGCCGCCGAGCTTCGAGTACACGGCGCAGTGGCTGGGCTCGAAGACTGCGGTGTCCATCGATCCGCAGCTTGATCTGGTGGCCGGAGAGCAGCATTCGCGCGAGGGCCGCGGCTTCGGTGTGTTCGCCGACTGCGCCCCTGATCGATGGGGGCGTGTGCTCATGGAGCGGCGCGAAGTTCAGGCCGCGGCCCACCAGAATCGCCCGCGCGCGCGCATGAATGATCTGTTCTTCATGCTCGGCGTGAACGACTTCACCCGTTCGGGTGCACTGCGTTTCCGCGTGCCGCCCGATGAGGTGTTCGTCGACAACAGTCCGCTGCCGGCGCCGCCGGTGACCGATCTGCGCGAGCTGGCCGCCGTCGCCAGGCAGCTCGATGGCCCCCGCCCCGAAGACATGCCCCAATACGAGCGATGGCTGTCGCTGCTGGTGGCGCCGGCACATCGCTGGGCGGTGCGCGCCCCAAGGCCACGTACACCGGCGCGGATGGTTCGCTGTGGCTGGCCAAGTTCCCCGGCCATGGCGACACCTACGACTGGGGCAGCTGGGAATACCTGGCGTACCGGCTCGCGCGCGCTGCGGGCGTCGACATGCCTGATGCCGATCGCCTGCCATTGGGTGACCGCGACTGGACGTACGCCGTGAAGCGTTTTGACCGCGTTGGCGGCGGGGCCGACGGCATACCGCAGTCACGGCGCATGTACGCCAGCGCGATGACGCTCACCGAGCGGTACGACGGCGAGGCGGGCGGCAGTTATCTGCACGTGGTGCAGGCGCTGGAAGACAACGGCGGCTCGGGGCTGGCCGACGATCTGCGGCAGCTGTTCCGGCGCGCGGTTTTCAATCTCTTCGTGGGCAACCGCGACGACCACCTGCGCAACCACGGCTTCCTGCTCGGCCCTTCGGGCTGGCGCCTGGCGCCGGCGTTCGACATCAATCCCAATCCGGCCAGGGACCACCACGCGCTGACGTGGGACGGCGTTTCCGACGCCGCCGATCTCGAACCGCTCCTCGGCACCGCAGCGCTGTACCGCCTGTCGGCCGCCGAGGCCGCCACCATCGTCGAGCATGTGCGCGACGTGGTGTCGGGATGGAAGGCGCTGGCTGCCGAGCTCGACCTGCCCCGTGCGGAGGTCGCCATGATGGCGCGCAGCTTCCGCGCGTAGGCTGGCCGCCCCGGCCCATCACGATTTCCGATGGCCCCACGCGCCGGGGCCGGCTTCCGCCTTCGCCGCGCGCCGCCTAGAGTGCGCTGCGTACAACGAAGAAGACGGAGACCCACGGTGCGAGACCCGGATGTCCTGGTGATCGGCGGCGGCAACGCCGCCCTGTGCGCGGCCCTGATGGCGCGCGAGGCGGGTGCCAGCGTGCTGCTGCTGGAGGCCTCGCCGCGCGAATGGCGCGGCGGCAATTCGCAGCACACGCGCAACCTGCGCTGCATGCACGACGCGCCGCAGGACGTGCTGGTCGATGCCTATCCCGAAGAAGAGTTCTGGCAAGACCTGCTCAAGGTGACGGGCGGGCTGACCGACGAACACCTGGCACGGCTGGTGATCCGCGCCTCCTCCACCTGCCGCGACTGGATGCGCCGCCACGGCGTGCACTTCCAGCCGCCGCTGTCGGGCGCGCTGCACGTGGCGCGCACCAACGCGTTCTTCATGGGCGGCGGCAAGGCGCTGGTCAACGCCTACTACCGCAGCGCGCAGGCGCTGGGCGTGGCCGTGCGCTACGACACGCCGGTGGAGCGCATCGAGATGGACGGCGACCGCTTCGTGGCCGCCTGGACGGTGGCCGGCGAACGCATCGCCGCGCAGACCTGCGTGCTGGCGGCCGGCGGCTTCGAATCCAACCTGGGCTGGCTGCGCGAGGCCTGGGGCCAGAACGAGCGCGGCGAATGGCCGGCCGAAAACTTCCTCATCCGCGGCTCGCGCTTCAACCAGGGCGTGCTGCTGCGCCACATGCTGGACGACCACCGTGCCGATGGCATCGGCGACCCGACGCAGGCGCACATGGTGGCCATCGACGCGCGCGCGCCGCTCTACGACGGTGGCATCTGCACGCGCATCGACTGCGTGTCGCTGGGCGTGGTGGTCAATGCGGAAGGCCGGCGCTTCTACGACGAGGGCGAAGATTTCTGGCCCAAGCGCTACGCCATCTGGGGCCGGCTGGTGGCGCACCAGCCGCGGCAGATCGCCTATTCGATCATCGACGCCAAGGCCATCGGCCGCTTCATGCCGCCGGTGTTCCCGGGCGTGGTATCGCCCACGCTGCCCGAGCTGGCCGGGCGCATCGGCGTGGACGTGGCCACCTTCACCGACACGCTGGCGCAGTACAACGCGGCCTGCCGCGTGGGCACGTTCGACCACACGGCGCTGGACGACTGCCGCACCGAGGGCGTGACGCCGGCCAAGACGCACTGGGCGCGCCCGCTCGACACGCCGCCGTACTACGCCTACGCGTTGCGGCCGGGCATCACCTTCACCTACCTGGGCCTGCGCACCGACGAGACCGCCGCCGTGCGCTTCGGCGGCCGGCCCAGCCCCAACCTGTTCGTGGCCGGCGAGATGATGGCCGGCAACGTGCTGGGCAAGGGCTACACGGCCGGCGTGGGCATGTCCATCGGCACGGCCTTCGGCCGCATCGCCGGCACGCAGGCCGCGCGCGCGGCGTTGGCGCCGCATCAACCCGCCCCTTCCCCGGAGCCCGCCCATGCAGTCGCTTGAAGCCCTCACCCGCGAGGCCAGCGCGCTGGCCACCGGGCCGTCCACCTCGCTCGCGAAGATTCCCGTTGTCGTGGTGGGCGCGCCCGATGGCGGCGCGGCCGAACGCGAGGTGGCGCGCCAGCTGCAGATCTGCAACGGCTGCCGCTACTGCGAAGGCTTCTGCGCCGTGTTCCCGGCGATGACGCGCCGGCTCGAGTTCGGCACGGCCGACGTGCACTTCCTGGCCAACCTGTGCCACAACTGCGGCGCCTGCCTGCACGCCTGCCAGTACGCGTCGCCGCACGAATTCGCCATCGACGTGCCGCGCGCCATGGCGCGGGTGCGCGCCCGCACCTATGCCGAATACGCCTGGCCGCGCCCGCTGGGCCGGCTGTACGAACGCAACGGGCTGGTGCTGTCGATGGCGCTGGCCCTGGGCCTGGCGCTGTTCCTGGCGCTGGCGGCGGCGATGCAGCAGGGGCTGTGGGGGCCGCACGGGGGCGGCAATTTCTACCGCATCTTTCCGCACAACCTGCTGGTGTCGATGTTCGCGCCGGTGTTCGTGTTCGTGGTGTTCGCGCTGGGCATGGGCGTGGCGCGCTTCTGGCGCGACGTGACACCCGTCACGTCCGGCGCGCCGGTGAGTGCCCCGGCCGCCGCCGAGGCCACGCACGATGCGCTGCGCCTGCGCTACCTGGACGGCGGCCACGGCGCCGGCTGCAACGAGGCCGACGACCGCTTCACGCTGGCGCGGCGGCGCTTTCACCACCTCACCTTCTACGGCTTCATGCTGTGCTTCGCGGCCACGTCGCTGGGCACGGTCTACCACTACGCGCTGGGCCAGGTGGCGCCCTACGACCTGCCCAGCCTGCCCAAGCTGCTGGGCGCCGTGGGCGGGCTGATGCTGTGCGCCGGCACCGCCGGGCTGGCCTGGCTGCGCCTGCGGCGCAACCCGGCCCACGTGGCGGCCGAGCAGAAGCCGATGGACATGGGCTTCATCGCGCTGCTGTTCCTCACCTCGGCCACCGGCCTGCTGCTGTGGTGGACGCGCGGCACCCACGCACTGCCGCTGATGCTGTGCCTGCACCTCGGCGCGGTGATGGCGTTGTTCGTCACGCTGCCCTACGGCAAGTTCGCGCACGGCGTGTTCCGCGTCGCATCGCTGCTGCGCCACGCGGTGGAGCGCCGCCAGCCGTCGCCCATCGGCGCGCTGGGCGACTGAGCACCATGGCGTCAGCCGGCCAGCGCGGTGCCGGGCCAGAGGCCGTCGGCGATGTGCTGGCGCACGCAGTCGATCAGCACCACGCGCACCGCCAACGCGGCGGGCGACAGCTCGTCGTCCGACAGGCTGCACAGCGAATTGAGGCGCTGCACGCCTTCGTCTTCCACGCGGATGGCGCTCCAGTGGCCCGCTTCGGCGGCGCCGTGCGCGATGGCCGCGCGCGGCTGCAGCGTGGAGCCCAGGCCGGCGCGCACGGCGCGCATCACCACGGCCAGCGAGTCGATCTCCATCACCACGCGGGGCGCGGTGCCCGCGCGGCGGAAGGCGGCGTCCAGCGTGCTGCGCAGGCCGTGCGGTCCGGTGGGCAGGATCAGCGGCTCGTCGGCCAGGCGGGCCAGCGCGACGGATGCCGGGTTGCGTTCGCCGTCGCCGCCATGCGGGCCGGCCGCGTCACCGGCGGCGCGGATCAGGTAGATGTCTTCGGCGAACAGCGGCTCGATCTGCAGGTGCCGCCCGCCCGCCACGCCGCCCGGTGGCTCGAACAGCACGGCCAGGTCGAGCTCGCGCGCGTTGAGCATGCTGGCCAGGTGGCCCGACATGCTCTCCACCAGGTGCAGCCGCACGTCGGGATAGCGCTGGCGCATGGCCAGCATCAGCGGCAGCGCCAGCAGCGACGCGGTGGTGGGCGCCAGCCCCACGCTCACCGATCCGGTCAGCCGCGCCTGCTGCGCGGCGCGCACGGCCTGCTCGGCATGCCGCAGCGTGAGCTGCGCCTCGCGGAAGAAGGCCAGGCCCGCTGCCGTGGGCGCCACGCCGCGCGTGGTGCGTTGCAAGAGCCGCGTCGACAGCTCGTTCTCCAGCCGGCTGATCTGCTGGCTCAGGGCCGACTGCACCAGCGCCAGCTCGCGCGCGGCGCGGCTGATGGAGCCGAGCTCGACCACGCGCACGAAGTACTTCAGCTGCCGGATTTCCATCGTTGCATTCTCGTGGATGCGGCCACTGGCCACGCCGCGTGCACGCGGGTAACGGGCGACAATGCCGCGCATCGCCCGTGGGCGCACGTACCGGGGCCGGCCCGCGGCCTCATGCCATGAACATCCAGCAACTGCGCTACATCTGCGAAGTCGCCCGCACGGGGCTCAACGTCTCGAAGGCGGCGCAGGCGCTGCACACCTCGCAGCCGGGCATCAGCACCCAGATCCGCCAGCTCGAGGAAGAGCTGGGCTTCGCCATCTTCCTGCGCAAACAGAACCGCCTGGCCGGCATCACGCCCGAGGGCGCGGCCGTGATCGCGCACGCGCAGCGCTCGCTCAAGGAGGTGGCGGCCATCCGCGAGATCGGCCGGCACCGCTCGCAGAGCCAGAGCGGCACGCTGGTGGTGGCGGCCAGCCACACGCAGGCGCGCTTCATCCTGCCGCGCGTGCTGCAGCAGTTCGTGCAGCGCTATCCCGACGTGGAAGTGACGGTGTGCCAGGGCGGCGGGCGGCAGACGGCCGAGATCCTCAACGCGGCCGAGGCCGACGTCGGCATTCTCAGTTCGATGAGCGGCATCACCGACGAACTGCAGGCCATTCCGTGCCACACCTACCAGCGCGTGCTGCTGGTGCCGCCGGGCCATCCGCTGCTGGCCGCCGGGCAGCCCACGCTGGCCGACATCGCGCAGTACCCGATGGTGCTGTACGAGCCCTCCAAGACCGGCGCCGAGGTGATCGAGGCGTTGCGCGCGCGCGAGCTGGACATGCCTGCGATCCTGCGCGCGCCCAATGCCGACGTGGTGAAGGCCTATGTCGAGCACGGCCTGGGCATCGCCATCCTGCCCTCCATCACGTTCGATGCCGCGCGCGATCCGGGCCTGCGCGCCATCGACATGAGCCATGTGTTCCCCGACAACGCCACCTACGTGGTGCTGCATCGCAAGAACTACCTGCGCGAGTACGGCTACCACTTCATCGAGATGCTGGAGCCGCGGCTCACGCGCGACGTGGTCGAGCGCGCGATGGCGCCGCCGGCGCGCTAGCGGTCATTGCGCGGCGGGCATGTCGCTGCCCACGGTGGGGCGCATGAAGTTGCTGTTGTAGTTGTGCACCGTGCCCTTGTCGGTGTCGAAGCCGACGCGATCGGTCAGCGTCTCCAGCGCGCGGCCGTAGAAGTGCAGGTGGCGCACCGTCTGCTCGCCGTCCACGTGGATGCTGTGGATGTCGTCGGGCATGAACTCGATCGGATGGCCGGGGCGCACCACCACCTGGTCCACCTGCTCCAGCGTGGCGCGGCCGGGCTGGCTGCCGTCGTCGGTGCGGCGGTAGATGCGGTTGAGCTCTTCGCCGCTGAGCGCCACGATGACGGCCCAGGTGCCGTGGTTGTGCGGCTTGGTGGTCTTGCCGGGGATGATGGTGTTGACGTAGAGCGCGAACTGGCGGTCGGGCTGCTCGCTCAGCTGGTAGCGCTGCGAGGTCGTGCCCGAGTCCGGCGCGGGCGGCGGGAAGTCCGCCAGCGGGAACAGGTGGCTGTCGTCGGCCAGGCGCTGCAGGCGGGCCGAGGCCTTGCGCAGCAGTTCGCGGCTGGGCGCCTGGCCGTGCATGAGTTCCATGATGTCGGCCACGGTCTCGCGCACGCGTTGCTGTCGTTCGGTTCTGAGGTTCATTCGGGGGCTCCTGTGGAATCAGGCCGGCTCGCGCAGCGCGCGGCCGAACAGCGCCAGCGTGCGGTCGGTGGCCAGCGTGGCGGAAGGCTCATGGTAGGGCGGCTGGCCGCGACGGGCGAAGCCGTGGCCGGTTTCCGGGTAGATGTGCAGGGCGATGTCCTGGCCGGGCGTGCTGTGCTCGCGGATGTGCTGTTCGTAGGCCACCGGCACGCGCGTGTCCAGCGCGCCGAAGTGGAACATCGAGGGGCAGGCGATGGCCGGCACTTCACGGAAGTGCGGCTCCAGGTCGATGCTGTAGAAGCCCACGGCGGCGTCGGGCGCCTCGCGCGCGCCGGCCAGCAGCGCGAGCTTGCCGCCGATGCAGAAGCCCACCACGCCGACGCGGCCGTTGGCACCGGGCCGCTGGCGCAGGAAGTCGATGCAGGCGCCGCAGTCGTCGGTGGCGCGGTCGAAGTCCAGCCGCGAGTAGATGCTGCGCGCGCGCGCCTGCGACTCGGGCGTGTAGGGCATGAACTGCAGCGGATCGATGCGCCAGTACAGATCGGGCGCCAGCACGGTGAAGCCGTGGCGGGCGTAGCGCGCGGCTTCGTCGCGCGCCCAGTCGTTGACGTTGTAGGCCTCGGCCAGCAGCACGATGCCGGGCCGCGGCCCCGTGGCATCGGCCGGCTCCTCCAGCCATGCCTGGAAGGCCTGGCCGTCGCGCGAAGGTACTTCGACGAAATGTCCCATGGTTGTCATCCGTTGGTTGTCTGCGGCGCGGCGGCGCCCGGGGCGCGGGCCGCGAACCTGAAGCCGTCGGCGGCGACCTGGCTCAGGAGATTCTTTTCCCATTCCAGGTAGGCGCGCATGGCCTCCGGGTTGCCGCGCCGGCGGTCGTGCGCCCAGAACAGCGTGTCGACGCGCTCGTCCTGCGTGAGCCTTTCCTCGGGCGCGGATTCGATCGGCAGGCCCGCGGCCTTCCATGCCTGCAGCCCGCCGCGCACCACCGCGATGCCGGTGGCCGAATCCACGCGTTCCGCCAGGTCGGCCGCCGCCAGGTGGGCGCTTTCTCCGTCGGCCGAGAACAGCAGCACGGCGCGGCCGGCGGCGGCCGTGGCCACTCCGTCGAGCCGGGACCGGTTGGCCCACAGCGCGCCCGGCGGGTGGCCGGCCAGGTAGTCGGTGCTGCTGTCCACGGACACCGCCAGCGCGCCCTGCGCCAGGCGGGCGGCCGCAGCGTGCGGATCGATCTCGGCCGCGCGCACGGGGGCGGGCTGGCTCTCGCGGATGACCTGCGCGGCGGCGTCGGGGCTCTGCGCGTGCGCGGCTTGCGGTGCGTGGCGGCCGGCTGCGCGCGCGGGCGCGTGGGCTTCGTCGCGCAGCACGTGCGCATCCCAGCCCATCAGCGTGAGCCAGTAGGCGACCAGCACGGCGCGCACGCCGTCGTCGTCCACCAGCACCACGCGCGCGCCCAGCGTGCCCATCCACTGGTCGGTGGCCTGGATCAGCTGGCCACCGGGTGCGCTGCGCGCGCCGGCGAGGTGGCCCGCGCGGTATTCCTCGGGCGAACGCACGTCGAAGGTGAAGGTGGTGCGCGTTGCATCGGCCTGCTGCCACTGCGCCAGCGTACGCAGGTCCACCGTGGGCAGCTGGAACTTGTGCAGCAGCGCATCCGCGCGCTCGCGCGCCCAGGCCGCGCCGTGTTCGCTGGCGGTGCCGTAGTGGCGCTCCAGCCCCTGTTCCATGTCGAAGCCGGCCAGTGTCCAGCCGTGGTTGCCGTCGGCCAGCGCGACGACGCGGTTGGGCACGCCCGCGGTGATGAGCGACTGCGCGCCCATGATGCCGCGCGTGCGGCCGCCGCAGGCCACCACCACCAGCGTGTCGCGCGAGGGCACGAGGTCGCGGAAGCGGTAGAGCAGCTCGGCGCCGGGGCAGGCGATGGCGGTGGGGATGTGCCGCGCTGCGTGCTCGGCCACCGTGCGCGGGTCGAGCACTGCGATGTCCTCGCCCTGCGCCAGCAGCGCCGAGAGGGTGTGCGCATCGATGGACGGCGTGTCGAACGCGTGCTCCACCCATTCGCCGAAGGCCTTGCTCGGCACGTACACGCCGCGGAACAGCTCGAAGCCGGCGGCGGCCCAGGCCTCGGTACCGCCCTGCAACACCGAAAGGTTGCGGTAGCCCAGTGCCTCGAGCCGCCTGGCGGCGCGTGCGGTCACCGCGTTGGACTGGTCGACCAGCACGATGGGGCAATCCAGCCGGGGGACCAGCGGGCGGATCAGCAGCTCAAGCCGGCTGTAGGGCACGTTCACCGCGCGCAGCAGGTGGCCCATGCCGAACTCGCCTTCCTCGCTGACGTCGATGAGCGCCAGTTCGTCCGGCGCCTCCAGGCGGTGCTTGAGCGCGGCGGGTGTCAGGAAATCGGCCATCGGCGGGGTGTCCACTTCAATCGACATTCATTCTTCCGCGGTGATGCGGGCATCGCGGATGACCTTGGCCCACATCTCCTGCTGCGTCGCCATGAACTGCGCGAACTGCGCCGGCGTGCCGCCGACGGGCTCGGCCCCCAGCTGGCGCAGCCGCTCGAGCGTGGCCGGTTCCTTGAGCAGTTCGTTGAGCGCCTGGTTGAGCTTCTCGACGATGGGCGCGGGCGTGCCGGCCGGTGCGACCAGCCCGTACCACGAGGGTGCATCGAACGAGGGCATGCCGGCTTCGGCGAAGGTGGGAACGTCCGGCAGATCGGGCAGGCGGCGCGGGCCGCTGACTGCGATCGCGCGCAGCTGCCCGGACTTGACGAACGGGACGACCGAGGGCGCGGTGTTGAAGATCATCTGGATCTGCCCGCCGATGAGGTCCGTCACCATCTGGCTGCTGCCGCGGTAGGCCACGTGCGTCATCTCGACCTGGGCCTTGGACTTGAACAGCTCGCCGGCCAGATGCACCGAGGTGCCCACGCCGCCCGAGCCGAAGTTCATCTTGCCGGGGTTGTCCTTCATGCGTCGCACCAGGTCGGACAGGTTGGTGATCGGGAAGCTGGGCGAGGTGACCAGCACCACCGGCGCGCTGCCGAAGTAGATGATGGGCGTGAAGTCCTTCACCACGTCGTAGCGCAGCTGCTTGTAGAGCGACGGGTTGATCGACATGGTCACCTGCCCGAGCAGCAGGGTGTAGCCGTCGGGCTTGGCGCGCGCGCCCAGCTCATTGCCCAGGTTGGTGGAGCCGCCGGGCTTGTTTTCCACGACGAACGAGCCGCCGAGCTTGCGCGCCAGGCCCGAGGCCATCAGCCGGCCCAGGTTGTCGCTGCCGCCGCCGGCGGTGTAGGGAACGATCAGCGTCACGGCCCGTGACGGGTAGGCGTCCTGCGCCATGGCGGCGCCCGGGGCCAGCAGGCCGGCCAGCGCCGCGGCGGCGAAGAGGTGGACGCGCGCCGTGCGTGGCGCGAGGGCGGGACGTGCGGGGCGCACGGTGTCGTGGGTGTTCATGTGTGTCTCCTGGATGGTGCCCGTGCGCAGGGTCGTGGCCCTGCATGCGGCGCATCCTAGGAGCCGGGTGGCCGGCTGTGAAATACCGATGCGTGATAAGCAATCAACCAGAGTTATGGTGGCCCTCCCGCCCAGTCGACAAGCCATCGCTGGAGCGGCTTTCCGTAGCGACGCGGGGATGGCGTCTGACACGCCGCGCCGGTGCCTCCGGTTACCGTTGGCGCCTTCAGGTCTCCGCCTTCGCCGATGTCTTCCACCGCCGCTGCAGTTCCCGTGTCATCCGCGACGGAGGGCGAGCCACCGCGAGGCGGGCAGGACGACTCGGCGGCAACGCGCGGACCCGGCCTGAGCATGGCCGCCTGGCGCCAGTTCATGAACGTCGCACGCCCCTACTGGGTCGGCGACCGGCGCTACACCGCCTGGGGCCTCATGGCCCTGCTGATCATGCTGATGCTGCTGGAGACGCAGCTGGCCGTGATGCTGGTCGACCGCACCGGCGAGATGACCTCCGCCCTGGCCGCGCAGGACCGCGACCGCTTCTGGGGCGCCGTGCGCACCTGCCTCATCGTGCTGGCCTTCGCGGTGCCGGTGTACGCGTTCTACTACTACATGCGCGATGCCTTCGGCAACCACTGGCGGCGCTGGCTCACGCACCGGTTCCTCGAAGGCTACCTGGGCGAGCGGCGCTACTACGAGCTCAACGGCCAGAGCGCCATCGACAACCCCGACCAGCGCATCAGCGAGGACATCAACACCTTCACCGGCCGCTCCACGCATTTCCTGCTGATCTTCCTGGGCGCGGCGATGCAACTGGTGGCGTTCAGCGCGGTGCTGTGGTCGATCTCGAAGGTGCTGGTGGGCTTCCTCGCCGTCTATGCGCTGGTGGGCACGGTGGTGGCGCTGTACGTGTTCGGCGCGCCGCTGATCCGGCTCAACTTCTGGCAACTGCGGCGCGAGGCCGACTTCCGCTTCGGCCTGATGCGGCTGCGCGAGAACGCCGAATCCATCGCCTTCTACCGCGGCGAGGCGCAGGAGCGCGCCCAGCTCGACCGCAGCTTCCAGGACGTGTTCAACAATTACGCGCGGCTCATCAAGCGGCAGCGCTCGCTCAACCTGTTCCAGCGCGCGTTCAGCCAGCTCACGGTGGTCATCCCGGCGGTGATCCTGGCCGACGCGGTGCTGTCGGGCGAGATGGAAGTGGGCCGTGCCATCCAGGCGGCCGGCGCCTTCGCGGCGGTGCTGGCGGCCGTGTCGCTCATCGTGGACAACTTCGAGAGCCTCAGCCGCTTCGTCGCCGGCATCGGCCGGCTCGACACGCTTGCCCAGGCGCTGCTGGGCGCCCCCCAGCGCGCCGAGCCGCCGGAACCGGAGGCGGCCGCTGCCGCCGCCGCGGCCGCGCGCACCCTCAAACGCGCGCAGCGCCGCGCGCGGCGACTGGCGCGGGCGCAGGGTCTGCGTGCCGTACGCCACGCGGCTGCGCCGGCCGCCGCCACCGGGCCGGTGACGCCGCCGCCCGTGCGCACGCGCATCCGCCTGCAGGAAGGCCAGCGCTTCGCCATCGACGGGCTCACGCTCTACACACCGCAGTTCGACCGGCTGCTCGCGACGGACCTGTCGCTCGAACTCGCGTCCGGCGACGCGCTGCTGATCACCGGGCCCAGCGGCTGCGGCAAGAGCTCGCTGCTGCGCGCCATCGCCGGCCTGTGGCATGCGGGCGAGGGCACGGTGCACCATCCGCCGATGGCCGAGACCTTCTTCCTGCCGCAGCGGCCCTACCTGCAGCACGGCACGCTGCGCAGCCAGATGCTGTACCCGGCCACCGAAACCGCGCTGGACGACGAGGCGCTGCTGCGCCTGCTGCACGACGTGAACCTGCCCGAGCTGGCCCGGCGCGCCGGCGGGCTCGATGCCGTGCGCGACTGGGAAAAGGTGCTTTCCATCGGCGAACAGCAGCGCCTGGCGTTCTCGCGCGTGCTGGTGCGCCATCCGCGCCTGGTGATCCTGGACGAAGCCACCAGCGCGCTCGACAGCGCCAACGAAGCCGCGCTCTACCAACGCGTGCGCGCCAGCGGCGCATCGGTGATCAGCATCGCGCACCGGCCGGCAGTGCTGGCCCATCACACGCACGTGCTGCAGTTGCTGGGCGACGGCGGGTGGGCGCTGCACCCGGCCGAAGGATTCGTGTTCGATCGCTGAGGCCCGGTTGCCGCTCACCCGGCCCGCGCCATCAGCTTCGCCTGCGCGACGGCTCGCCAGGGGGTGGCTCGATGCGCACGTGCTGCACGAACGCCTTGGCGGTCTGGCCCAGTGGCCGGTGGCGATGCACCACGATCGAGAACACACGATGCATGACGGGCAGCGGCGTCGCCAGTTCGACCAGTTCGCCGCGTGCGAGCGCGCCCGCCACCGCCAGTTCCGACAGGCAGCCCAGGCCCAGCCCCGATGCCACGGCGCGCTTGATGGCTTCGTTGCTGCCCAGCTCCAGCTCCACCTGCAGCCGGCCCAGCCCGTCGATGAGCCAGCGGTCGGTGGCCTCGCGCGTGCCCGAGCCGCGTTCGCGCACGATCCAGGTCGCATCCGCCAGCCGCGCCAGCGACGGGCGCTTGCCCACGAACGGGTGGCCCGGCGCGGCCACGACCACCAGGCGGTCGTCGCGCCAGCGCTGCACCAGCAAGTCGGCGTGGGTGCCGCTGCCTTCGATGAAGCCCAGGTCCACGTCGAACGCGGCGACGGCGTCGAGCACATGGCGGGTGTTGGTGATCTCCAGGTGTACGCGCGCCTCGGGTCGGGCCGCCTTCCACTGGCCGATCAGCTCGGGCAGAAGGTATTCGCCGATGGTGTAGCTCGACGCCATGTGCAGCGGCGCCGCCAGCCGCGCCTCGAACAGCGTCTCGATCTCGGCCGCCTGGCCCAGCAGGGCCGAGGCCCGCGGCAGCAGGGCACGGCCGTTCTCGTTGATGACCAGCCGGCGGCCAACGCGATCGAACAGTTGCACGCCCAGCGTGGCCTCCAGCTCGGCCAGCGCGCCACTGGCCGCCGACTGGGAGCGGCCGATGCGGTCGGCTGCCGCGCGCGTGGAATTCTCGCGCGCGATCGCCACGAAAACTTCGAGCTCCGTGAGGCTCAGGCGCAGGCGTCGATCTGTAAAGTCGATCATATAGAGCTGGATTATCTGTTTTTCCAATCAACTGAGGCGCCTTAGTCTCGGCGCATGAGTCGGATATCCCAGCTGGCGTCGGATGCAGTGGCCCTCACATCGGGTCAGCCCTGGATGCAGGGCGCGGCGCGCCGCCTGCCGGGCACCGCGCTGGCGGTGCTGGTCGCGCTGGCGGCCACGGCGGTGTCGGGCCTGTACGGCGGCCCGCAGCTGCTCTACGCGCTGTTCTTCGGTATCGGCTTGAACTACCTGAGCGGCGAGGCGCGCGCACGCCCGGGCATCGAGTTCTGCGCCCGCGCCGTGCTGCGCCTGGGCGTGGGCCTGCTCGGTGCGCGCATCACGGCGGCGCAGATCGCGGCGCTGGGGCCGGTGACGGCGCTGGTCGTCGTCGGCGCCATGGCCGCGACCATCGGCCTGGCCCTGCTGCTGGCGCGCCGCTTCGGACTGTCGCGCCAGCAGGGCATGCTCACCGGCGGATCGGTGGCCATCTGCGGCGCCTCGGCGGCGCTGGCCATCTCCGCCGTGCTGCCGCGGCGCGACGACAGCGAACGCTTCACGCTGCTGGTGGTGGTGGCCGTCACGCTGTTTTCCACCGTGGCCATGGTGGTCTACCCGCTGATCGCGCAGACGCTCGGCCTGCCGCCGCACCTGGCGGGCCTGTTCCTGGGCGGCACCATCCACGACGTGGCCCAGGTGGCCGGCGCCGGCTACATGCTGGGCGCGCAGACGGGCGACGTGGCCATCGTCGTCAAGCTGCTGCGCGTGTCCATGCTGGCCTTCGTGGTGATGGCGCTCGTCGCCGTGCTGCGTGCGCGCGGCGTCGACGGCAGCGAGGACGGGGCGGGGCGGCGCGCGCCACTGGTACCGTGGTTCCTGTGGCTGTTCGTCGCGATGGTGGTGCTCAACTCGGTCGGCGCGCTGGCGCCCCCGGTGCAGGCGGCGCTGGGCGACGT
This sequence comes from Burkholderiales bacterium, assembly GCA_017307855.1. GTDB lineage: Bacteria > Pseudomonadota > Gammaproteobacteria > Burkholderiales > Burkholderiaceae_C > JAGOCV01. The sequence goes on from JAFKGD010000014.1 coordinate 38,292, forward strand.
CGCGCGCGCCTGCCTGCTGGTGGCCATCGCCGCGCTGGGCATCAAGACGTCGTTCGCCGAGCTGGCCCGCTGCGGCTGGCGCCCGCTGGCGCTGATCCTGATCGAGACGGCCTGGCTCGCGCTGCTGGTGCTGGGCTATGTGGTGTGGGCGCGCGGCTGACGGCCGGGCTCTGAGCGGCATCATGGCGCGGTGACACCGCGCGGCCAGGGGCAGCGGCGTCGCCCGTGCATCCCCGCAACGCACGCATCATGAATGGCGTGCATGTCGCCACCCGCAATCCATCATCCGGAGCCGATCGTGCAGGGCTAACCTGCCCGGCATGACGACTCCACAGTTGCACCCGCACGAACCGGCCGCGGCGCGCGCGCCCTCCGATGGCCACCGGGCGCGCCAGGCCATTCCGCGTTATTACGAATCCCTCGACTTCCCCGCGCTGTGGGATGAATTCCCCACCGCGCCCGACTACTTCGACAGCACCTTCCGCCTGCAGCCGTCCGAGATCGCCGCCGTGCAGGAGCGGCGCCTGCTGCAGCAGGTGGAGCGTGGCTGGCAGATTCCGTTCTATCAGCGCCACTGGGGCGCGGCCGGCCTCAAGCCCGGCGACGTGCGCTGCCTGGCCGATCTGAAGGAGATCCCGCCGTTCTCGGTGCACGACCTGCGCGAGAGCATCGAGCGCAATCCGCCTTGGGGCGACTTCCTGGGCCTGGACGCCACGCGCGATGCACCCGTGCCGCTGGTGCTGCAGACCAGCGGCGGCACCACCGGCATGCCGCGCGCCATGCTCTACACGCCGCGCGACCGCGAGGTGATGAACATCATCACCGGCCGCCGCCTCTACATGCAGGGCGTACGGCCGTACGACCTGGTGCAGGTGGCGCTGTCCACCGGCCTGACCAACGGCGGCTTCCTGGCGCGCGAGGGCATCTGGAAGTACACCGGCGCGGTGCCGGTGATGACCGGCTCGGGCGCACAGACGCCCACGCGCCGGCAGGTCGAGATCATGAAGGGCTGGAAGATCGACTTCCTGGTGGGCTTCGCGCCCTACCTGCGCAACATCGGCTTGGTGGCGCGCGACGACATGGGCATCGATCCGCGCTCGCTCGGCCTGCGTGGGCTGATCGCGCATCTGGGGCTGGACGACCGCGAATCGCTGGAAGACCTGTGGGGCTGCGGCGTGTACGACACCTACGGCACCAACGAATTCGGCTCCATCGCGGCCGACTGCGAGCACCGCAGCGGCATGCACGTCTTCGAGGACGCGATGCACGTGGAGATCGTCGATCCGGACACCCGCGCACCACGCGGGCCGGGCGAAAAGGGCGTGATGTACGTCACCAGCCTCTTCAAGCATGCCGCGCCCATGATCCGCTTCAACAGCAACGACATCTCGTCGTGGGTGGACGCGGCGCCCTGCGCCTGCGGCAGCCACCACCGCCGCATCAGCCGCCTGTTCGGCCGGGCCGACAACATGGTCAAGCTGCGCGGCACCAACATCTTCCCCGAGGCCATCGGCGCGCTGGTGGCCGAGCATGCGGCCGTCAACGGCGAATACCTGTGCGTGCTCGAACGCGACGCCGAGACCGGCCGCGACGACATGCGCGTGCGCTTCGAACTCAAGAGCGCCGATGCGGCCGATGCACCCGCCATCGAGCGCGCGCTGGCCGTGCGCATCAAGGAGGCGCTGGGCGTGAAGCTGGTGCTGCAGGCAGCGGCGCCTGGCGAGCTCAGTCCGCTCACGGGGCTCTCGTCCACTTCCAAGATCCGCCGGCTCATCGACCAGCGGCCGGCCGCCTGAGGCCGCCGTCACGCATCAGCCCGACACACAAGAGAGACACCATGGAATTCATCGACTGCCATTCGCACTGGGGCACCCGGCGCGGCTACATCTTCCGCACCCCGGAGGAGCTGGCGCGCCAGGAAAAGATCTGGAAGACGCCGGTGAGTTATTTCACCGAGCAGGAGCAGGCCGATTACTTCCGCCGCAACAAGGTGCGCGCACTGCTCGATCTCTCGATCACCAAATTCATGCCGATCGACGAGATGCGCGAGATGCACGACTACGCCATGGAGCAGCAGCGCCTGCATCCCGACGCCATCGCCGGACACTGGCTGCAGTTCGATCCGCGCCGCGGCGCCGAGTCCATTGCCGAATTCGACCGCTGCCTGGCGGCGGGCGCGGGCTTCGTCGGCTTCGGTGTCAATGGCCAGGTGACGGGCGTGCCGGCCAGCGATCCGCTGTGGGATCCGTTCTACCGCCGCTCCGTCGATGCGGGCGTGCCGGTGATGATCCTGACGGGCCTCACGGGCATCGGGCAGGGCCTGCCCGGCGGCAACGGCATCAAGCTGGACGACGGCCACCCGCGCCACATCGACGACGTGGCCGCGCGCTATCCCGATCTGCGCATCCTCGCGGCACGGCCGGCCTATCCGTGGCAGGACGACATGATCGCCATCCTCCTGCACAAGCCCAACGTCACCTATGAACTGCATGGCTGGGGGCCGCGCCAGTTCACGCCGGCCCTCAAGAAAGAGATCGCCGGACGATTGCAGGACCGCGTGATGTTCGGCTGCGACTTCCCGGTGCTGCGCTACGAGAAGGTGCTGGCCGACTGGCGCGCCGAGGGCTACAGCGACGAGGTGCTGCGCAAGGTGCTGCACGACAACGCGCAGGCCTACTTCGACTTGCGCTGAAGCGTGGGCCACCGGCGTCGACCCGGGCAAGACGACCAGGACGAAGCAACGACACAACGATTTCCAAGGAGACACGCATGACGACCTTCACAACCACCCCCTCGCGCAGGCGGCACCTGGCCGCGCTGGCCGCGGCCGGCGCGACGCTGCTGCTGGGCACCCCCGGCGCCCTGGCCCAGGAACGCTTTCCGGCGCGGCCAGTGACGCTGGTCGTGCCCTTCGCCGCGGGCGGCGCCACCGACGTCATCGCGCGCCTCATCGGCCAGAAGCTGGGCGAGCGCTGGGGCCAGCCGGTCGTGATCGACAACCGCGCGGGTGCCACCGGAGCCATCGGCTCCACCTTCGTGGCGCGCGCGCCGGCCGACGGCTACACGCTGCTGATGGCCACCGCCTCCACGCATTCGGTGGCGCCGGCCGTCAACCCCAAGCTGCCCTACGGCATGAAGGATTTCAGCCCGGTGTCGCTGGTGGCCACCTTCCCCAACATGCTGGTGGTGCACCCCAGCGTGCCGGCGCGCAACATGGCCGAATTCATCGCGCTGCTCAAGGCCGAGCCCGACCGCTACAACTACGCCAGCACGGGCGCGGGCGGCTCGGTACATCTGGCGGCCGAGCTGTTCAAGATCGCCACGCGCACGCAGATGGTCCACGTGCCGTTCAAGGGCAGCGGTGCCGCGCTGTCCGAGCTGCTGTCGGGCCGCGTGCAGGTGGCCTTCGACAACATTCCGGCCGTGTGGCCGCAGGTGCGCCAGGGCAAGCTGCGCGCGCTGGCCGTGACCGGGCTCGAACGCAGCCCTGCCGCGCCCGACGTCCCGACGGTGGCCGACACCGTGCCCGGCTTCGAGGCGACCACCTGGGTCGGCCTGGTCGCGCCGGCCGGCCTGCCGCCGGCCATCGTCGCGAAGATCGCGGCCGACACGCGCGAGGTGGCGCAACTGCCCGAAGTGCGCCGGATGCTGCTGGACCAGGGCGCGAGCGCCGTCGGTGGCAACCCCGAGCAGTTCGGCCGTTTCGTGGCCGAGGACACCGACAAGTGGCGTAAAGTCGTCCAGGCGACCGGCTTCGTGATGGAGTGACGGCCGCGCCCCGTACCCACGACCCCCACGCATGGAATCCAGCGACACCCGACGCATCGATCTCGATGGCCTGCAGGTGTTCGACATGGTCATGCGCGAGGGCAACGTCACCCGCGCGGCCGAGCGGCTGGCGCTGACGCAATCCGCCGTCAGCCACGCGCTCGCGCGCCTGCGGCACATCCACGGCGATCCGCTGTTCGTGCGCGCCGCGGGCGGCGTGCGGCCCACACCGCGCGCGCAGCAGCTCTGGCGCGAGGTCCGCGAATCGCTGCAGATCCTGCGCCGCGCGGCCTCGCCCGCGACGTTCGATGCGGCGAGCGCGCGCTTCGGCATGTCGCTGGCCATCAACGACATGCTGGTGCACCTGCTGGTGCCCGCCTGGTATGCGCGGCTGCAGCACGAGGCGCCGGGCCTCACGCTGCGCCTGGTTACGCGCACGCTGGGCGACACCGAGGCGCGCCTGGCGCAGGGCACGCTGGATTTCGGCGTCGGCCTGTTCTCGGATCTGCCCGAGCATTTCTCGCGCCGCGAGCTGTGGATGGACCAGCACGTGTGCGTGTTCCGGCGGGCCAGCCCGGTGGCGGCGATGCCCTGGGATCTCGAGGCCTTCCGCTCGGTGGCGCACATCGCCATCTCGCCCGACGGCGAAGCCTTCACCTATGCCGACTCGGCGCTGCGACACGTCGGCATCGAGCGGCGCATCGGCCTGGTGGTGAGCCAGTTCTCTGTGGTGCCTGCGTTGCTGGAGCAGTGCGACCTGATGGCGCTGCTGCCCCGTCGCCTGGCGCTGGCTGCGGCGCGGCGGCACGATCTCGAAGTGCGTGAAACGCCGTTTCCCCTGCAGCCGGTGAAGTACGAACTGGTGTGGCACGAGCGCAGCGCGCAGTCGCTGGCGCACATGTGGTTCCGCGACCATGTGGTCGAGCATTTGCGCTGGCCCGCCATGAAATAACGGCAGGAGGGGCGAGCCCCTCCTGCCGTTTTCTGGATGACAGCGCGATGGCCGCAGAGCGGCCCCGGCGGCATGCCTCAGCGCATCAGTTGCCCTTGAGCTTGTAGGCCACCACGTAGTCGCCGCGGTCGGGCGACTGGCGTGCGCCGCCGGCGGAGATCACCACGTATTGCTGCTGGGTCTTGGGCGACACATAGGTCATGGGCGTGGCTTGCGCGCCCACGGGCAGGCGGCCCTTCCAGAGTTCCTTTCCGGTCAGCGTGTCCATGGCGCGCAGGTAGTAGTCCTGCGTGCCGCCGTAGAACGTCAGGCCGCCGGCCGTGGTGATGGGGCCGCCCAGCGTGGGCATGCCCAGCGGCACCGGCACGCCGGCCTTCACGCCGTTGACGACCGCGTCTTCCACCGTGCCCGCCGGGCGCTGCCACACGATCTGGCGCGTCTTCAGGTCGATGGCCGTGAACGTGCCCCAGGCGGGCGCGTGGCACGGAATGCCCAGCGGCGAGTTGAAGGCCTGCTGCGTGATGGCGTAGGGCGTGCCGCCCTGCGGGTGCATGCCCACGCCGTGTTCGAGGCTGGCCTGGCGCTTGTCGGCTTCGGCGCGCGGGATCAGCTGCACCCGCTGCGGCATGCGGATGTCGTTGACGATCAGCAGGCCGTTGTGCTCGTCCACCGACGCGCTGCCCCAGTTCATGCCGCCGTAGTAGCCCGGATGCAGCAGGCTGGGCGTGGTGGTGGGCGGGGTGAACTCGCCCTCATAGCGCAACTGCTTGAAGGCGATGCGGCACGCCAGCTGGTCGAACCAGGTGGCGCCCCACATGCGCGCTTCGCTGAGCGGCTCGTTGCCGATGGCGGGCATGCCCACCGAGTAGGGCTGCGTCTTCGAGACCCAGTCGCCTTCCTGCGCGCCTTGCGGCACGGGCAGCTCCTTCACCTCGGCCAGCGGCGTGCCGTCGCGGCGGTCGAGCATGAAGATCTGGCCGCGCTTGGTCACCTGGATCAGCGCGGGCACCGTGCCGCCCTTGCCGTCGGGTGCGTCGTACAGCGTGGGCTGCGCGGGCACGTCGTAGTCCCAGATGTCGTGGTGCACGGTCTGGAACTTCCAGCGTTCGCGGCCGGTGGTGACGTCCACCGCCACGATGGACGACGAATATTCCTCCGACGCCTTGGAGCGTTGCGCGCCCCAGAAGTCGGGCGGGTTGTTGCCGGTGGGCAGGTAGATCAGGCCCAGCGCATCGTCGAAGGAAGGCGTGGACCACACGTTGGGCGTGCTGCGCGTGTAGCTCTGGCCTTCGGGCGGCAGTTTGGTGATGGCGGGGTTGCCCAGGTCCCAGGCCCACACGAGCTCGCCCGTGTCGGCGCTGAAGGCGCGCACCACGCCCGAGGGCTCGTCGATCTCGCGGCCGTCGAACACCCAGCCACCCACGACGATCAGGTTGCGCACCACCGTGGGCATCGAGGTCTGGAAGTAGTAGGACGCCTTGACCAGGCCCATGCCCTGCTTCAGATCCACCGTGCCGCCGTTGCCGAAGCCCGCGCAGGGCTGGCCGGTCTTGGCGTCGAGCTCGATCAGGCGCGCGTCCACCGTGGTCATCACGATGCGCTGGTCGCAGGCACCGCCCTCGGCCGGCGCGGGCGCGGGAATGTCGCCCACGCGCGCGGTCACGGCGGCGGGCTCGTAGAAGCCCACCCCACGGCAGCGGTTCCACACCTTGGCGTTGGCGACGGGGTCGAACGTCCACTTCTGCGCACCGGTGTCGGCGTCGAGCGCGAACACCTTGTTGCGCGGCGTGCAGACGTAGACGGTGTCGCCGATCTGCGTGGGCGTGTTCTGGTTCTCGTTGCCGGGCGTGGCGATCTCGCCGGTGCGGAACGTCCAGGCCACTTCGAGCTGGTTCACGTTGTCGCGGTTGATCTGCGCGAACGGCGCATAGCGCGTACCGTTGGGCGTGCGGCCGTAGTACTGCCAGCGCGACTCGCCTTGCGCGGTGGGCGCGGCGCCGCTCGCTGCAGCGGCCACACCGTCGATGGTGCCGTGCGGCACGAACATCGCGGCGCCGCCGGCCACGATCGCCACGGCCAGCACCGCTGCGCCGGCATGGCCGGCGGTGCGCAGGCGCCCCAGCGACAGGCGCGGCAGGGCCAGCGCCACCAGCAGGCCCAGCACCAGCACGGGCGCCAGGCGCGGCACCGACGGCCAGAACGCGAAGCCCACTTCGTAGACGGACCACAGCAGCGTGCCCACGAACACGGCCGCGTACAGCCAGAAGCCGCTCATGCGCGCGCGTGCGAGCTGCACGCCGCTGGCCACCAGCAGCGCGCCGGCGAGCAGGTAGTACCACGAGCCACCCAGGCTCATGAGGCGGGCGCCGCCCACGGCGAGCGCCAGGCCCACCAGTGCCAGGATCACGCCCAGCACCACCAGGGGCCATCGGCCCCTCTGCTTTGTTGTTGTGTCGTTATTGCTCATAGGAACCTGCCTTTCGCTTCACTTTCTCTTCGCTTCGGGAATCGGGGACCGCGTCCCTGGCGCGGCCTGTCATGTCTGTGATCGTGCTCAGAACCGGTAGGTGGCGGTGACGCCAGTGCTCCAGTTGCGGCCAGGCGCGCTCTCGTAATAGCGGGCGTTGCCTTCGTTGACGATGACCGAGCCGGCATAGGTTCGGTCGGTCGCGTTGTCCACGCGCGCGAACGCCGCCACTTCCCAGCGCGGCGAGGGGCGCAGCAGGTAGCCGGCGTGCAGTCCCAGCGTGGTGTATCCGGGCGCGGACTGCGTGTTGCCGTCGTTCACGGCGATGTCGCTCACGTGCCGCAGCTCGGCGCCCGCGCGCCAGCCTTCGGGCGGTGCCCAGGCGATCTCGGCCTGCGCCACCTGGCGCGCGATGCCGGGAATGCGGTTGCCGGCCGGCACGCAAGCGCCCGCGCCGCAGAAGCCGTCGCGGTAGGTGGCGTCGATCCAGGTGTAGGCCGCCTGTGCGCGCCAGTGGCCGGCGATGCGGCCGGCCCAGCCCAGCTCGAAGCCATGGCGTTGCGTGCGCCCGGCGTTCTGGAAGGTGCTGCGGCCGCCGCTGTTGGTGGCGGTGACGATCTCGTCGTCGGTGCGCGTGCTGAACAGCGCGGCTGTGAGCAGGCCGCCGGCCAGGCGCTGCTTGGCGCCCACTTCGGCGCTGGTGTTGACGGACGGGCGCAGGTCGAAGTTCAGGCCGGCGAGGCCACCCGCGCGGTACGACAGTTCGTTGAACGTCGGCGTCTCGAAGCCGCGGCCGATGGCGCCGTACAGGCTGACATCGTCTCTCGCCTCGTAGCGCAGCGCGGCCATGGGCAGCGCGCGGCTGTAGTCGGCGGCGCCGCTGTCGTCGCCGTTGCCGGGGACGATGTAGTGGTCGGTCGAGCGGAAGCGCACGCTGCTGTGGCGCAAGCCGGCCTCGAGACTCCAGCGGTCGGTGAAATGCCAGCGGGCCTGCAGATACGGATCGATGTTCTCCACACGGTTGCTTTCGTCGCGGCGCAGGTTGCCCTGCACACCCAGCGTGGGGCCGACGAAGTTCTCCCATCCGCGCCGCGCCTCTTCGAGCACGTCGATGCCGATGCCGCCGATCAGCGTGAGCGGCCGGCCCGCGAGTTCGGTGCGGGTGGTCCAGCGCGCATCGATGCCGCCGTAGTCGCGCGCCAGGTCGATCACGCCACCGGACTGCGTGGCCGGTGCCTGGGCCGCCACCGGAATCGCCTGGAACTGCACCGTCTGGCGCTGGCCGTAATAGACCATCACGCGCAGGTCGTTGCGCGCGTCGATGCGGCGCTCCCACACCAGGCCGCCCTGCGTCTGGTCCACGGTCTTGCGCGTGTCGAACTGCGTGGCTTGCGGCGTGGCCTGGCGCGGATTGGCGGTGAACTGGCCGAGGTCCAGGCCCAGCGGATCCTGTGCATTCACCCGCACGTGGTTGAGCACCAGCGTCAGCCGGCTGTCTTCTGACAGGCTCACGCCCACGCGCGCGTTGGCGGTGTTGCGCGTGGCGGCGCTGTGCTCGCGCCAGCCGTCGGTCTCGAAGCGGCTCGCCGACAGCAGCCAGTCCACCCCATCGGCCGTGCTGCCGCTTCCCTTGGCGCTGTAGCGGCGCAGACCGTCGCTGCCCACCGCGAGACCGCCGGTGAGCGTGGGCGGGCCTTCGCCGGTCTCGGTGAAGACCTGCATCACGCCGCCCGACGAGTTGCCGTAGAGCGCCGAGAACGGACCGCGCAGCACCTCGACGCGCTCGATCGAGCCGATGTCGATGTTGGAGCTCTGCCCCTGGCCGTCGGGCATGGTGGCCGGAATGCCGTCCACGTACAGCCGCACGCCGCGGATGCCGAAGGTGGAGCGTGCGCCGAAGCCGCGGATCGACAGTTGCAGGTCCTGCGCGTGGTTCTGCCGGTTCTGCAGCACCAGGCCGGGCACGGCGCCCAGGCCTTCGGCCAGCGTGGCCTGCGGGCGCGATTCGCGCAGCGATTCGCCGCCGATCACGTCCACCGAGGCCGGCACTTCGAAGGGCGCGGCGTCCTGCCGCGTGCTGGTGACGGTGATGGCCTTGAGCGATGCGCCCTCGGCGGACACGGCGGCGGGTTGCGCGTACGCCGGGCCGGCGATCAGCAGGCCCAGCGCCACGGGCGTGAGGGTGGTCCGGAGCAGGGGGGTGGTGCGGGTCATCGTCATTCTTGTTCGGTGGCCTGGCGTTGCTGGCGGATCAGCGAGGCCTCGACCTGGCCGAACACCCGCAGGCAGGCTTCCATGTCGGCATCGCTCACGCCCTCGAAGCTGGCCTCGGCCAGATCGGCCAGCACCTGCTCGATGCGGGCGTGCAGCTTGCGGCCCGGCGCGGTGAGGTGCAGCGTCTTGGCGCGGCGGTCGGGGGCGTGCTCGCGCCGCTCGATGAGGCCGGCGGCTTCGACGCGGTCGAGCGTGCGCACCAGCGACGCGCCCTCCACCCCGAGCAGCTCGGCCAGGTCCACCTGCCGCAGTCCGTCTCGGCGGCCCGTCACCAGCACCGGCCACGCCATCACCTCGGAGACCCCGCAGCTCTCGAGCGCCAGATCGGCCTGCCGCCGGTAAGCCCGCGTGACGAGCGTGGCGGCGATCATGGTCTGTTGCCGGAGGTCGGTGAGATGTTCCATGGCGATGCACTGTCGATCGCGCGCACGCGAATCGTTAGCAGCCTAACTATTTATTGCAATTCTTTCACGAACGCAATGCCCCTGGCGCCGATGCCGGCACTGCTCCGTGCGCGGGACCCGCGCAGGAGCCGTCGTCAGCCGCGCGAGCTGCCGCGCTGCTCGGCCACGCGCCGCTCGAACACGCGCCAGAAGGCCGCGTCCTGCGTGTTGGCGAAGTTGATGCGCATCAGTGTGGACGGCGCCGGTGTGGCGTGGAACAGGCCGCCGGGCGCCAGCAGGTAGCCTTCGTCGAGCATGCGCAGCGCCAGCACGTCGGTGTCGACGCCGGTGTCCACCCAGCCGAACAGGCCCGCCGGTTCGGCCGCGAAGCGGCAGCCCGCCGCCTCGGCATGCCGCACGCTGCGCGCGCGCGCAGCGGCCAGGCGGTCGCGCACGCGATCGGCATGGCGGCGCAGCTGGCCCTGCTCGATGCACAGCGCCAGCGCGCGTTCGAGCAGGGAGGGCGTGGTCAGCGTGGCCAGCAGCTTGGTGTCGAGCAGGCGCTCGACCAGATCCTGCGGCGCCGCCAGGAAGCCCACGCGCCAGTTGGGCGCGAGGATCTTGGCGAAGCCGCTCACGTAGATGGTGCGCGAGAGGCCGTCGAGCACCGACAGGCGCGTGGCGTGCTCGGGCGCGATGTGGCTGTAGGTGTCGTCTTCGACGATGTGGAAGTCGTACTGCTGCGCCAGCTGCAGCACGCGGTGCGCGCTGCCGGGCGACAGGCAGTAACCCGTGGGGTTGTGGAACACGCTCACCGAGACGAACAGCCGCGGGTGATGCAGCTCGCAGTAGCGCGCCATCACGTCCAGGTCGGGCCCGTCGGGGCCGCGCGGCACGGGCAGCACGCGCATGCCCAGGGCGTCGAGCCGCGCGAACTCCACCGACCAGCCGGGCTCTTCGACCATCACCGGGTCGCCCGCCTTGAGCAGCGTGCGGCTCACCACGTCCAGCGCATGCGTGGCGCCCACGGTGGTGACGATCTGCTCGGGGCTCACGGGCAGGTGGATGCTGGCCAGCCGCTGGGCCAGGGCTTCGCGCAGGCGGGCGTCGCCCTTGGGTTCGCCGTAGCTCAGCGAGTTCTCGATCAGCGACGCGCCGCTGGTCACGCGGCGCACGGCCTGCGGCATGAAGGCGTTCTCGAGCCACTGGCTGGGCAGCACGCCGGAGCCGGGCTGCGGCTTGCTGGACGCCTGGTGGAACATGCCGCGGATGAGCGCCGTGGCATCGATGCGGCTGACGCCGGGCAGCGGGCCGCCGCCGCGAGCCGCCGGCGGATCGGCGCGGCGCGTGCGCGTGCTGGCTGCGGCCGGCGGCGCCACCAGGTCGCGCACGAAGAAGCCCTTCTGCGGCCGCGATTCCACCAGCCCCTGCGCCAGCAGCTGGTCGTAGGCGGCCACCACCGTGTACGGACTCACGCCCTGCTGGCGCGCGCATTCGCGCACCGAGGGCAGGCGCGTGCCGGCCGCGAGCAGGCGCGAGCGGATGCGCTCGGCGAAACGGGCGGCGAGCTGGTCGGTGAGGGTCTGGGCCGGGGTGCGCGTGAGCATGGTGTGCGAACCGCAAGCAGCAACTGTGCCGGGGCTGCTGCCGATACAGATGAGCTTGTTGTCAAATCATCTGTATTGGTTGTGTAGCGGTGCTCCAATTTAAAGTGTTCTCCATGACCTGGCAAGAGTTCACCGCGCTGCTGGCTCTGGCCACCGCCATGAGCTTCACCCCCGGCCCCAACACCGCGCTGTCCACGGCGCTGGCCGCCAACCGCGGCCTGCCGCAGGCGCTGCGCTTCGTGTGTTCCGTGCCCGTGGGCTGGGGCGTGTTGCTGCTGCTGTGCGCGGCCGGGCTGGGCGCGCTGCTGCTGGCGGTGCCGCCGCTGCGCTGGGCGCTCAAGGCCGTGGGCGTGGGCTACCTGCTGTGGATGGCATGGCGGCTGGCGGGCGCGGCGCGGCTGTCGCAGGCCGATGCGCGTCGGCTCGACATCGGCTTCTGGCAGGGCGCGGCCCTGCAGTTCGTCAACATCAAGGCCTGGCTGCTGGCGCTGTCCATCGTGGCCGGCTGGGTGGCCGGGCACGACGACGCGCTGCGCCGGCTGGCCGTGGTGCTGCCGGTGATGCTGGCCTTCGCCTTCGCCAGCAACCTCACCTACGCGGTGGTGGGCGCGTTGCTGCGCGACTGGCTGGCGCAGGGCCGGCGCCTGCTGTGGTTCAACCGCGCCATGGCGGCCGTGCTGGTGGCCACGGCTGTGTGGATGCTGTGGGCATGACGGCGACTCGCCAGGAGACGCTCGGACTGTGGCTGGGCCTGGCCGGCGTGGTGATGTTCGCCATCACGCTGCCCATGACGCGGCTGGCCACCGGCTCGCAGGCCGATCCACAACTCTCGCCCTGGTTCGTCACCTTCGGCCGCGCGGCACTCGCGGGCCTGCTGTCGGTGGCCTTTCTCGTGTCCACGCGCTCGCCGCTGCCGCAGCGCGGGCACTGGCGCTCGATCGCCATGGTGGTGATCGGCAGCGTGGTCGGTTATCCGCTGCTGCTGGCCTGGGCGCTGCGCGTGGTCGATTCCAGCCATGCAGCGGTGGTGACGGCGCTGCTGCCGCTGGCCACGGCGGCCGTCGCGGCGCTGGTGCTGCACCAGCGCGCGCGGCCGGCCTTCTGGCTGTGCGCGATGCTCGGCAGCGCGCTGGTGGTCATCTTCGCGGTGCTGCGCGCGCACGAGGCGGGCGCCGGCACGGGCCTGGCCTGGGCCGACCTGCTGCTGCTGGGCGCCGTGCTGTCGGCCGCGTGCGGCTACGTGTTCGGCGCGCGCATCACGCCTGCGCTGGGTGCCGAGCGTGTGATCTGCTGGGTGTGCGCGTCGGCGCTGCCGTTCACCTTGCCTCTCACGCTGGCCACCTGGCCGCAGCAGCCGGTGGCGCCCTCGGCCTGGGCGGGCTTCGCCTACGTGGGGGTCATCTCGATGTGGGCCGGCTTCTTCGCCTGGTACCGCGGCCTCGCGCTGGGTGGCGCGCTGCGCGTGAGCCAGCTGCAGTTGCTGCAGCCTTTCTTCGCCATCCTCGCCTCCCTGCTGCTGCTGGGCGAGCCGCTGGATATGCTCACGCTCGGCTTCGCGCTGGCCGTGGTGGCCACCGTGGTGGCCGGCCAGCGGCTGGCGCGGCCGGCCGCCGCTCCTCTTCCGTCAACCGCTTCTTCTCCCTCTCCCAGGACGACCCCATGAACTGGACCCTCGCCGCCCGCGCGGCCAAGATGAATCCTTCCGTGATCCGCGAAATCCTCAAGGTCACGGAGCGCCCCGGCATCATCAGCTTCGCCGGCGGCCTGCCGTCTCCGCTGACCTTCCCGGTGGCCGAATTCCAGGCGGCCTGCGCCCGCGTGCTCACCAGCGATGGCGCGGGCGCGCTGCAGTACGCGGCCAGCGAAGGCTACGGCCCGCTGCGCGAGCAGGTGGCCGCGCAACTGCCGTGGAAGGTGTCGCCCTCGCAGGTGCTCATCACCACGGGCTCGCAGCAGGGGCTTGATCTGGTCGCCAAGGTCATGATCGATCCGGGCAGCCGCGTGCTGGTCGAGACGCCCACGTACCTGGGCGCGCTGCAGGCCTTCTCGCCCATGGAGCCCGACGTGGTCGGCGTCGAGAGCGACGACGAAGGCGTGAGCGCCGAGGATCTCGCGCGCCGCGCCGGCGAGGGCGCGGGCAGGGCGCGCTTTGCCTACCTGCTGCCCAACTTCCAGAATCCCACCGGCCGCACCATGAGCGAGGCGCGCCGCGCCGCCGTGGTCGAAGCCGCCGCGCGCGTGGGCCTGCCGCTGCTGGAGGACAACCCCTACGGCGAACTGTGGTTCGACGCGCCGCCGCCCCCGCCGCTGACCGCGCGCCATCCCGAGGGCAGCCTCTACCTCGGCTCGTTCTCCAAGGTGCTGGCGCCGGGCCTGCGGCTGGGCTTCCTGGTGGCGCCGCCCGCGCTCTATCCCAAGCTGCTGCAGGCCAAGCAGGCGGCCGACCTGCACACGCCCGGCTTCAACCAGCGCATGGTGGCCGAGGTGATGAAGGACGGCTTCCTCGACCGCCACGTGCCCACCATCCGCGCGCTCTACAAGTCGCAGCGCGATGCCATGCTGGCGGCGCTCTCGCGCGAGATGGCCGGCCTGGACGTGACGTGGAACGTGCCCGTGGGCGGCATGTTCCTGTGGGCGCGGCTGCCCCAGGGCGTCGATTCGGCGCAATTGCTGCTCGAGGCGGTCGAGCGCAACGTGGCCTTCGTGCCCGGCGCCGCGTTCTATGCGCAGGGCGCCGATCCGCGCACCATCCGCCTGTCGTTCGTCACCTCCACCGTGGCGCAGATCGACACCGGCATCGCCGAGCTCGCGCGTACGCTGCGCGAGCATGTGTCCCGTCGCACCTAGTCAGGTCTTTCCTTCCGGAGCTTTCCATGCGCACGCGCCCGTTCAAGCAGGTCGATGTCTTCACCTCCACCCCGTACTTCGGCAACCCGCTGGCCGTGGTCATGGAGGCCGACGGGCTGGACGACGAGGCCATGCGCCGCTTCGCGCAGTGGACCAACCTGTCGGAGACCACTTTCCTGCTGCCGCCCACGCAGGCCGGCGCCGACTACCGCGTGCGCATCTTCACGCCGGGCGGCGAGTTGCCCTTCGCCGGCCACCCCACCCTGGGCAGCTGCCATGCCTGGCTGGAAGCCGGCGGCCGGCCGGCGCGCGCCGACCGCATCGTGCAGCAGTGCGCCAAGGGCCTGGTCGAGATCCGCCGCAAGGGCCACTCGCTTGCCTTCGCCGCGCCCGAGCTCAAGCGCAGCAGCCCCAGCCCGGCCGTGCTGGCGCAGATCGCAGGCGCGCTCGGCCTCAAGCCTGCGCAGGTGCTCGCGGCCCAGGTGCTGGACAACGGGCCGGTGTGGTTCGGGCTGTTGCTCGACTCGTCGCAGTCGGTGCTGGGCCTCAATCCCGACCATGCGCAGCTCAAGGCACTGGGCTGGAAGGCGGGTGTCGCCAACGTCGGCGTCGCTGCGGCCGATGCCGGGCAGCCGCAGGTGGTGGTGCGTGCCTTCGCCTCACCCATCGGCGTCAACGAAGACCCGGTGACGGGCAGCTTCAACGCCTCGCTCGCGCAGTGGCTCATGGCCGAGGGCCTCGCCCCCGAGCACTACCTGGCCACGCAGGGCCAGCGGCTGGGCCGCGATGGCCGCGTGCAGGTATCACGCGACACCGGGGGGCAGGTGTGGGTGGGCGGCGAAACGGTGACCTGCATCGACGGCACGGTGAGGCTCTGAGCGGCGCCGTCCGTGACCTGCGGGGCGCGGGACGAATGCTTCAACCCCGCGCGGCCACCGGAGCGCGCTGAGCGCCCGAGGTCTGTGTCGGCCGCGGGGACCGCAGCGTCGCCGCTGGTTCGCGGGTCGGCCGGACCACGCTCTGGCGCTTCAGTGCCTCGAGCGCGAGCCGCAGCGCCGCCGAATTCTGCCGGGCATCGGGCAGCAGCGCCTGGCCGCGCTGTTCGTGGGCGACGCTTCGCAAGAAGTTCGCGTGCCGGCGGAGCTCCTCTCTCGTGACGTGGCGGCCCTGCTGGTTCTGTCCGTCGACGTAGTTGCACAGCGCGTGCAGCATCCACAGCATGGCCGAGCGGCCGATGCCGGCTTCGCAATTCACGACCAGCGGCGCGCCGCGCGGCACCAGCGCGTTGATGCGGCGCAGGGCCTCGTCGGGTGGCGTGCTGCCATCGCCGAAGCCCTCCACGTCGATGTGTCGCACGTCCTTGTGTGCGCCCGTGCGGGTGTCGGTGACGCGCAGGCTGGACAGCCGCGCCTGCATGGCCTCGCCGCGCGCATTGGGACCGAGGGCCACTGTGTCGCCCTCGGTGCGTTCGATGGTGTGGTGCGGTCCGGCGGCAACCGCGACGCCGGCCGGAAAGTGGTCCGTGGCGTGCCTGACGCCGGGCGGATGGTCCCGGCGCTCCGACAGGTTGAGGACCGCGGGCTGCAGCCCGGCCGGTGTGGCCAGGAGCGCGCGGAATATCTGCTGCGTGAATTCTTCGCGATCGAGCGGATGGCGGGTGATGGTGCCCAGCGCTGCCCCTGTGCGCGGATCGCGCAGCCGCTGCAGTTCGCGCGTCGGCCGCTTCTCCGGATCGGCGAGCGCTGCGATCTCCTGGCCGGTCTCGTCGGCGAGTCTGTCCCGTCCGGTGGAGATGGCCGGGCGACGCATCGCCGTGGCCGGCGGCTCGAGGCCCTGAATGTCCGCTGCGGCGGACGCGTTGCGCGGCACCTGGAACGTGCCCGCCGCGAATCCGCCCCCCGGGCGCTCGGTCTTCCCATGCAGGTGCTGCGGCAACGGCGAGACAGGCGGCGCGGGATGCCCGGGCGTGCGCAAGGCGGGCGACGGGAGAGGCATGCGGCCGACGCCGCCAGGGGAAGGCGGAAGGGACGGGAACGCGTTGCGAATGCCGGACATGCCAACCCATCATGGCGGCGGCACGAGGCGCCGCGCGGTGCGGGGCGAAATCCTGCCCCGCCACGCGAAGCGCGACCGCCTGCGCACCCCCCGCAGTCTCCGCCGGGACATGGCGACGCATCATCATCGCGACAATCCCCTCATCGCCCCGCTTTCTTTCATCCATGGGAACGCTCTACCTCGTGCGCCACGGCCAGGCGTCCTTCGGCGCCGATGACTACGACCAGCTCAGCGAGCTCGGCCATCGCCAGAGCGTGCGGCTGGGCGAGTACTTCCGCGAGCGCGGCATCGTCTTCGACGCCGTGCTCACCGGCACGCTGCGCCGGCACCGCCAGACCTGGGCGGGCATCGCCCAGGGCCTGGGCATCGCGACGGAGCCGCTCGACTGGGCGGGGCTCAACGAATACGACAGCGCGGCGCTGATCGCCACGGTGCATCCGCAACCGCTTGGGCCGGCCGACACGCCCGAGCTGTATCGCCACCACTTCCGGCTGCTGCGCGACGCCCTGGCCCGCTGGATGGCCGGCCAGTCACAGCCCCGGGGCATGCCCGACTACACCGACTTCCTGGCCGGCGTGACCACAGCGCTCGATCACGTGCGCGAGCGGCATCACGGCGCGCGCGTACTGGCCGTCACCAGCGGTGGGCCCATCGCCACGGCGGTGGGGCATGTGCTGGGCGCGGCGCCGGCGGCGGTGATCGATCTCAATCTGCGCATCCGCAACACGGCGGTGACCGAGTTCTCGTTCACGCCCAGGCGGCACATGCTGCTCACCTACAACACGCTGCCGCATCTGGACAGCGCCTCGCACGCGGACTGGGTGACCTACGCCTGAAAAGCCGCGCAGCGCGCGTCTCAGGCGCGCACCAAGCGAACGCGGGTGATCTCCGACGGCGCGCCGAAGCGCTTGGGTGGACCCCAGTAGCCCGTGCCGCGGCTGGTGTAGATCCACAGCCGCCCCAGCCGGGCGAGACCGGCGACGAAGGGTTGCTGCAGTGGCACGAACAGGTTCCACGGCCAGAACTGGCCGCCGTGCGTGTGACCCGACAACTGCACGTCGAAGCCGGCGCGCTCGGCCGCCGTGGCGCTGCGGGGCTGGTGCGCCAGCAGCACGCGCACGGCATCGCGCGGCGCGCCGGCCAGCGCGCGCTCGGGGTCGCTGTGGTGCGACGGATCGAACAGGTGGGCTGTCACGTCGGTCACGCCGGCCAGCACCAGCGGCGCGGTGCCGGGTCCGGCAGGCTGGAGCACCACGTGCTCGTTGAGTAGCACGGTGAGGCCGAGCCGGCGCAGCTCGTCGATCCATGCGCGCGCGCCCGAGTAGTACTCGTGGTTGCCGGTCACGAAGAACGTGCCGTGGCGCGAGCGCAGCTCGGCCAGCGGGGCCACGTGCCGTGCCAGTTGCGGCACGCTTCCGTCCACCAGGTCGCCCGTGATGGCGACGGCATCGGCGTCGAGCCGGTTGACGCGCGCGACGATGGCCTGCAGGTAGCGGCCGCGGATCGTCGGGCCGACGTGCACGTCGCTGAGCTGGGCAATGGTGAAGCCCTCGAGCGCGGCGGGCAGTCCGTCCACCGGCACGTCCACCGTCACCACGGCGGCGGTGCGGCGCGCATTCCACAGGCCCAGCAAGGTGGCGATGCCTGCCAGCAGGACGACGGCCCAGGCCGTGAGCGAGTGCATCCGCGACATGTCCATTCCCATCGGCTGCAATCGCTGTACCGCCAGCAGCAGGAGCAGTCCCAGGTCGCGCACCACGGTCAGCACGAAGAGCGAAGAGAACAGCCCCATGCACAGCATGCCGCCCCACGACAGCACGCGTGCCCACACGCCGTCGCCCGCGTGGCGCCGCGTCACCAGTGCCAGTGGCATCAGCACGGCCGACACGGCGAGCAATGCCGCGAGCGCCAGGCCGGCGGCGGCGGGCAGGTCGGGCACGAGCCGCCATGCCACGAGGGCGTGCAGCAGCAGCGAGAGCACAAACAGCAGGGATCGGTTCATGTCGTTGACTCGGCGCGGTGTGGCTGTGAACGAAAAGGCCGCGCCTGTTGCCAGGTGCGGCCTTCATGGTCCGGCAGGCGGCGACAGGGCCGCCATCCGGTCCGCTTGGGATCAGCCCGCCAGGCCTTCGTTCAGCTGGGCGCGGGTGGCGTAAGCCTTGCGCGCGGCCTGGGCGGCTTCGGCACGCACCGACTCGCGGCTGCGTTCGCTGGCCAGCATCGGAGCGGGCTGACGGACGCCTTCGGCGACTTGCGTGTTCACGATGCCGGTGCGGACGGCCTGCGCAGCCTGGTTCTGCACTTCGGCGCGGGTCAGCGTCGTGGCGCCCACGTTGTAGGCGGGCGCGGATTGAACGAGGCCTTCGCTGGTGAAGGTGTCGGCCATGGCACCGGCGGACAGGGTGGCGATGGCGAGGACGGCGGCGATCTTCTTGACTTGCATGATGGTTCCTTCGATGAGTTTGAGGGTGAGGTCTGGAGGCTTTTCCGTGTCGACCTCGAGAACCGCTGTGAGCTGTTTTCGCTGTCGATGGGTGAACTTTGCCGTGAGGCGTTTCGCGCGGCCAGGCACGAGAGACGAATCAACGGATTCGCATCGTCAGATGCGAAATGCACGGCGCGAACGACCGCGCATCCAGCCCGGCGTCAGACGCCTTCGTTGGCCTGGGCGCTGGCGCCGTACGACGCGCGGTTGGCCTGCTGCGCTTCGGAGCGCACGCGGTCACGGCTGATCATGGCCGAGGAGGACACCTGCGTGGCAGGAGCGCGCAGCCCCTCGGCCACCAGCCGGTCGCGGCTGAGGGGGATCGACGAGCCGGCCTGAGCCTGGACTTCGGCGCGCGTCAGCGCATGGTTATGTGTGACGGAATGCGTGGGCTGCATCGTTCCTTCATCGACGAAGGTGTTGGCGATGGCGCCGGCCGAAAGCGTGGACAGTGCGAGGACGATGGCGACAGTACGTGTTTGCATGACGGGCTCCTGGTGAGGAAATGGATGGGGACACATGGAGGCCGGAGCAGCTTGCTTCGGACCTTGCTCACCAATACGCACCCTTCATGCGGGCGGATCAGCGCAGGGCGATCTCGGGATATCGGCCTACAGCGCCATACGCAGGCGTCCGGCGTCGTGCGCCGCCATGCGAGAAGGCCGCGCCCGTTGCCGGGCGCGGCCTTCGATGTGACGCAGACGCCGCAAGCGGCGCGGGCCGATCAGCCCTTGAAGCCTTCGTTGGCCTGGGCGCTGGAAGCGTAGGCCTTGCGGGCGGCTTGCAGCGCTTCGGCCTGGACGGCGTCGCGGCTGCGCTGGCCGGCGAGCTTCACGTCGTCCTGGCGGAGGCCTTCGGCGGCGATCGCATCGGCCACATCGGCACGAACGGCCTGGGCGGCCTGGGCCTGCACTTCGGAGCGGGTGTAGATGCTGGCGCTGACGTCGTAGCTGGGTGCGGACTGAACGAGGCCTTCGCTGGTGAAGGTGTCGGCCATGGCGGCGCCGGAGGCGCCCCGGCCACCACGCAGGCGCGACGAAATGCCGGATCGGCGCCGCGAGTTGCCGCGGCGGCGCAGCCAGCGGCAGCGCCGCCGCGCGTCAGATCAGCTGGCCGCCCGACACTTCCACGCGTTGCGCGTTGATCCAGCCGGTGCCTGGCGACAGCAGGGCCGCCACGGCTGCACCGATGTCGTCGGGCAGGCCCACGCGGCCCAACGCGGTCTGCGACGCGATGGCCTGATTGAGCTGCGCGTTGTCTCGCACCGCGCCGCCGCCGAAATCGGTTTCGATGGCGCCGGGCGCGATGGTGTTGACGCTGATGCGGCGTGCACCCAGTTCCTTGGCCAGATAGCGCGTGAGCACTTCGATGCCGCCCTTCATCGACGCATACGCCGCGTAGCCCGGTAACGCGAAGCGCGCCAGGCCGCTGGACACGTTGAGGATGCGTCCGCCATCGGCGATCAGCGGCAGCAGCGCCTGGGTGAGGAAGAACGGCCCTCGCAGGTGCACCGCCACCAGTTCGTCGAATTGCGCTTCGGTGGTGTCGGCGAAGGACGCATGCACGCCGCTGCCGGCGTTGTTCACCAGGTAGTCGAAATGCTGGCGCTGCCAGCGCGTGGCCAGGGCGTGGCGCACGGCGTCAGCGAACGCGGCGAAGCCGCCGGTGCGGGCGGTGTCCAGTTGCAGCGCGACGGCGCGCCGACCCATCGCCTCGATCTCGCGGACGGCGGCCAGGGCCTCGTCTTCGCGGCTGCGCCAGGTCAGGATCACGTCGGTGCCCTGGCCGGCCAGGTGCAGCGCGGCGTTGCGACCCAGGCCGCGGCTGCCTCCGGTGATGAGGGCGATGGTGGAAGGAGTAGGAGTGCTCATGGGGACCTCGTTCAGTGAAGTGCCCCAAGTCTATTGAGCGGCTAATCGCTGATAAATGCAGAAAATATGATTGATTTGTTCGTGATAATCGAACAATGAGCTTCATAGGTCAGATGCAGGTGTTCGTGCGCGTGGCTGAACTCAGCAGCTTCACACAGGCCGCAGCCGGACTGGGGCTACCCAAAGCCAGCGTGTCCACCGCCGTGCAGCAACTCGAGGAGCGCCTGGGCACGCGCCTGCTCCACCGCACCACGCGGCGCGTGCAGCTCACGCAGGACGGCCAGGTGTTCTACGAGCGCTGCAAGGATCTGCTGGCTGACGTGGACGAGGTCGAGACGCTGTTCCAGCGGCCCGGACAGGCGCCGTTGCAGGGCCGCGTGCGCATCGACATGAGCCCGCGCGTGGCCATCCGCGTGGTGCTGCCGCGCCTGCCCGCGCTGCTGGCCGAACATCCGCAGCTGGAGGTCGAGCTCTCCTGCACCGATCGCCGTGTCGACCTCGTGCGCGAAGGCTTCGACTGCGTGATGCGCGCCGGCCCGGTGGTGGACGTGGGGCTGGTGGCGCGCCCGCTGGGGCGCATGCGCATGGTCAACTGCGCCAGCCCGGCCTACCTGGCGGCGTACGGCGTGCCCCAGCGGCTCGAGGACCTCGCCTCGCACCGCCTGGTGCGCTACGCGCCCACGCTGGGCGGGCGCGCGGCCGGTTTCGAATACGTGCACCAAGGACAGGCCGGCGAATGGCCGATGGAAGGCGCAATCACCGTCAACAACGCCGACGCCTACGAAGGCGCCTGCCTGGCTGGCCTGGGCCTGGTGCAGGCGCCGCTGTCGGGGTTGCGCGAGGCGCTGGCCGACGGACGCCTGGTGCAGGTGCTGCCCGAGTGGCCCGCGCCTGCGATGCCCCTCAACCTGCTCTATGCCAACCGGCGCCACCTGGTCAAACGTGTGCGCGTGGTGATGGACTGGCTGGCCACCGTGGTGGCCGAAGACCTGGCGGGCACCGAAGAGCCCGCCTGAAGCGGAGGACGCACGGGCCGGTGCAGAAAAGACTCAGGCCGCGCGCGCGGCATCGCGCCACTGGCGTGCCTGCTCGAGCGTGCGGCCGGCTTCGCGCTCGGTCAGGCCGTACATGTCGGCGAAGGCCGCCACGCTCTGCCCGCTGGCCTCGAACGCGCGCAGCAACGCCTCGCCGCGCGCCTGGCGCGCGCTGGCATCGGCCAGGGCCTCGTCCATCAGCTGGTTGGCCTCTTCGTCGCGGCCGCGCACCAGCGCCGTGTAGGCAGCGGGTGAGAGGCCCGAGGCCTCGAAGGCCTGCGCGATGCGGCGTCGCAGCTTGGGCCGGAGATCTTCGTGCGGGGCGCGGCGCGCGCGGCGGCGGAATACTTCGAGCAGAGCGTGATGCACGTGCTCGGGCGCCATCGGCTCGTGCACGTTGCCCTGCAGGTCGTGGCGCGGCTGGCCCGAGGCCACGGCGGTGAGGTAGCGGGTGGAGCGCGTGTGCTGCGACAGCGCCTCTTTCAGCGCCTCGGCATCCAGCTCCTGCGGATGCGCGGCCACCAGGTCCTCGTAGATCCCGCGCTTGAGCGGCAGGGGCTGCTCGGCACCGAAGTGTCGCGGATAGAGCTGGGCCAGACGGTCGAGCGCGGGATTGCGCGGCGCGGGCGCGCGCGCGGTGTCGCCGGCGCGCGGAGCCACCTCGGCCTGTGACGGGGCGGTATTCGGTGATGGTGTCTTGCCGCCGCGACCCCTGCCGCCGCGGCGGTTGCCGCGCGTGCGGTCGGCGCGCTTTGCGGCATCGGTGTCTTGCGGCGTCGCGACGGTCGCGGCCTGCGGCGTGGCTGCCGGCGTGGCGGCGGGAGCTGCGGCCGGCGAGGGCGCAGCGCTGGATTCGGGCGTGGATGCGGTCATGGAGTCGTGCGGCGTGAGCCGGCCATCATGCCAAAGCCCGGGCGGCCGGGCCGTGGCGATTGCGGAGAGAGCGTCGTGCGGGCGAAGAAAGGCCAAGGGGGCCGGGGCGGCTTCACAGGTCGCGCGCGGTGTCCAGCGGCAGGCGAGCCACTTCCAGCAGCATCAGCGCGAGCTGGCGGGCGGCGGCATCGACCAGGGCCCGGCCCTTGTCGGCTGTGGCGGCGGCGGCATTGCCGGCGGCGCCCTGCGGGTTGTAGTCCTGCATGGCCCAGCCGAGCCTGGCGCTCTTGCCGTTGCCCAGGATGGGGAAGTGCGCCGCGCGGTGGCGCGAGGTGGAGGGGAAGGCGTCGGCCGCGTCCATGCGCACGTCGTGCGGGCGCAGCGCCAGCATCATCGAGGTTTCGATCTCGCCCGCGTGCACGCCGAAGCGGTGCTCGTCGGCGCTGAACAGGCCGTTCACCTCGTCGCCCAGCGGCAGGCCGTACCAGCTGCTGCTGTAGACGATGAGGCCGTGGTGCAGGCGCAGTTCGCGCGCGACGATGTCCATGGCGCTCACCTGGCCGCCGTGCGCGTTGAAGAGCACCAGCTTCTTCACACCGGCGCGCGCCACGCAGGTGCCGATCTCGGTCCACAGCGCGATGAGGGTGGCCGGCGACAGGCTCAGCGTGCCGGCGAAGGCCATGTGCTCGGGCGACAGGCCCACGGCCTGCGTGGGCAGCACCAGCACGCTGGCTTCCTGCGCGTCGGGGCCGGCCTGCCGCAACTGCGGCAGTGCGGCGGCGATCACGCCGTCCACCAGCGCGGTGTCGACCGACAGCGGCAGATGGGGCCCGTGCTGCTCGGTCGCGGCCACGGGCAGCACGGCCACGGTGGTGGCCGGGTTGAGCTGGGCGAAGTCGCGCGTGGTGAGGTCGGCCCAGTAGCGGGCGCGGGTGGGCTCGTCGGCGGGCGTCGTGGTGGTCATGAAGGGTCGATGGTAGTGGAGGGCCGCCCGGCAGGCGTCGACACTGGCTCCAACTGCGCGAAGCGCTCGGCCAGAAAGTCCACCAGCGCACGCACGCGCGCCGGTACGAAGCGGTTGCTGGGCAGCACCGCGTTGAGTACGTAGCGCTCGCCGCCCCACCCGGGCAGCAGGCGCACCAGCGCGCCCGATTCGAACTCGCGCGCCATGCCCAGTTCGCTCTTGTAGATGACGCCGTGGCCCTGCAAGGCCCACAGCTGCGCAATGCCGGAATCGTCCACCTCCCGGTCGCCGTCCACGCGCACGCGCACGGTGCTGCCGCCCTGCTCGAAAGTCCACTGCGCGTGGCGGCGGTTGCCCAGGTGGAAGGTCAGGCAGTTGTGGCGCGCGAGATCCTGCGGCACGGCGGGCGCGCCGTATCGCTGCAGGTAGGCCGGCGCGGCGCTGGCCACGCGGTGCGTGACGAACAGGCGCCGTGCCACCAGGCCCGATTCGGCCGGCTCGCCGTAGCGCAGGGCCACATCCACGGCGTCGCGCATCACGTCCTGCACACGGTCGGTCACCGACAGCGCGACACGCACGCCCGCATGCCGCGCCATGAACTCGCCGAACCAGGGCAGCAGAACGCTGCGCGTGAGGTCGGACGGCGCGGCCACGCGCACCGTGCCCATCAGCGCGCCGCTGTCGCGGCCGACCTGGGCCTCGCCTTCCTGCAGCAGCTCCAGCGCGCGCTGGGCGTAGTCCAGCAGCGTCTGGCCCTGGGGCGTGAGCCGCATGGCGCGCGTGGAGCGCTCGAACAACCGCGCGCCCAGCCGCGACTCGAGCCGCTTGAGCATGGCGCTGGCGGCGGCCGGCGTCACCCCGAGCGCGCCACCAGTACGCGCAAATCGTCCACATTTTCAAACTTCATTTGAAGAAGTTAGCAGATAGCGGCGCTTTATCAAATGGATGAAGCCGCCCAGAATGGGCGCATTCCACTGTGAAAGGATTGCGCCATGAAAGCCGTCGGCTACCGCCAGCCCCTCCCCATCGACCAGCCTGAGGCATTGCTCGACCTCGACCTGCCCGCGCCCTCGCCATTGCCGCACGACCTGCTGGTGCGCGTGAAGGCGGTGTCGGTCAACCCGGTGGACACCAAGGTGCGCCGCTCGGCGCAACCCGAAGCCGGCCAGGTACGCGTGCTGGGCTTTGATGCCGTCGGCGTGGTCGAGGCGCTGGGTACCGAGGCCAGGGGCTTCGCCGTGGGTGACCGCGTGTACTACGCGGGCTCCATCCTGCGCCCGGGCACCAATGCCGAGCTGCACGCGGTCGATGCGCGCATCGTCGGCCATGCGCCCGCCAGCCTGTCGGATGCCGAGGCCGCGGCGCTGCCGCTGACGGCCATCACGGCTTGGGAGCTGCTGTTCGACCGGCTCAAGGTGCCGCAGGGCGGCGGCGCGGGTGAGAGCCTGCTCGTCGTGGGCGGCGCGGGCGGCGTGGGCTCGATCCTGATCCAGCTGGCGCGCCAGCTCACCGGCCTGCGTGTGATCGCCACCGCCTCGCGGCCCGAATCGCGCGAGTGGTGCCTGCAACTGGGCGCGCACGATGTGATCGACCACGCCAAGCCGCTCACCGACGGCCTGCGCGCCATCGGCGTCGACGCGGTGGATCGCGTGGCCAGCCTCACGCAGACCGACGTGCACTTCGATCAGATCGTCGAGGCGCTCAAGCCCCAGGGCCAGTTCGCGCTGATCGACGACCCCAAGGTGCTGGACGCCACGAAGCTCAAGCGCAAGGCGCTGTCGCTGCACTGGGAGCTGATGTTCACGCGCCCGATCTTCGGCACGCCCGACCTGCATCTGCAGGGCGAGTTGCTGGAGGCGGTGGCGAAGCTGGTCGATGCAGGCCGCATCCGCACCACGGTGCAGGCCAGCTACGGCACCATCAACGCGGCCAACCTGACGAAGGCGCACGCGCTGATCGAAAGCGGCCAGGCGCGCGGAAAACTGGTGCTCGAAGGGTTCTGAAGGCCTTGGCCGGCGGGCAGGCCCGGCCGGCCAAGGCTACTCGATGAAGCTGGGCAGCCAGAGCGAGATCGCCGGGAACGCGCACAGGATCACCAGGCGCACGATGTCCACCGCGATGAAAGGCATCGTGCCGGCGTAGATGCGGCTCAGCGTGATGTCCCGCGCGATCGAGTTGATGACGAACACGTTGATGCCCACGGGTGGACAGATCATCCCGAAGGTGACGGCCATCACGATGATCACGCCGAACCACACCGGGTCGAACCCCAGCTGCATCATGGCCGGGAACACGATGGGCACCGTGAGCAGGATCATGGCCAGCTCGTCCATCACCGCGCCCAGGATGAAGTAGCCCACCATGATGAGCGCCAGCACGCCATAGGCGCCCACGGGCAGGTGCACCAGGAAATCCACCGCCTTCTGCGTGAACTGCGTGATGGTCAGGAAGTAGCCGAACAGGTAGGCGCCGATCACGATCATCATGATGGCCGACGAGACGCGCAGCGTGTCGATCAGCGCGGCCTTGATCTCCTTCGGGCCCAGGCGGCCGCGCAGCACGCCGATGAGCAGGGCGCCCGTGGCGCCGATGCCCGAAGCTTCCTCCACCGTGAAGACGCCGCCATAGATGCCGCCCAGCACGCCCGCGAACAGCAGCAGCGTTGCCCACAGCGAGCGCAGCGACACGAATCGCTCGCGCCAGCTGTGTACTTCGCCACGCGGCATGTACTGTGGCCGCAGCCGGCCGATGACCTGCACCACGACGAAGTAGAAGCCGATGGCCATCAGGCCCGGAATCACGCCGGCCGCGAACAGCTTGGTGATGTCGGTCTCGGTCATGATCCCGTAGAGCACGAAGATCACCGAAGGCGGCAGCATGATGCCCAGCGTGCCGCCAGCGGCGATGAGGCCGGCCGACAGGCCCGGGTGGTAGCCGGCTTTGCGCATCTCGGGCAGCGCCACCTGGCTCATGGTGGCCGCCGTGGCCACCGACGAGCCGTTGATGGCGGCGAAGCCGCCGCAGGCCGCCACCGACGCCATCGCCAGTCCGCCGCGCAGGTGGCCCAGCCACGCGCGGCCGGCGTTGAACAGCTCGGTGCTCATGCCCGAGCGCGATGCGAACGCGCCCATCAGGATGAACATCGGGATGACGGACAGGTTGTAGTCGGTGACCACCGACAGCGGCACGTTGGCCAGCAGGTTGAGCCCGGGCTTGACGCCCGAGAGCACGGCGAAGCCGCCCGCGCCCGCGATGCCCATGGCGATGCCGATGGGCACGCGCAGCGCCATCAGGGCGAACATGGCGACGAAGCCCAGCAGGGCGACCAGGTCACGATCCATGGCTGCCTCCGGCGAGCTCGGCTTCGGTGGGGGTGGCGCCCTCGATGCGGGCCGGCGCGAGGCTGGCCTCGTCGCCGCGCCACAGGAACACCAGCCGCGCCAGCGCCAGCAGCACGGCCACGCTCATGCCCACGGCGGCCACGCCGTAGAACCACACCATGGGCAGGCGCAGGTCGCTTGTGCCCTGGGTGCCGGTGCTGCCCACCTTCACCCACACCATCCATGCGAGCGGCGCGAGGAAGGCCAGCACGATGAGCGTGGCCAGAAGGTCGAGCCAGCGGCGGCCTCCCGGCTTGAGGTGTTCCCACACGATGTCGACGCAGATGTGGCTGCCGTAGTAGGTGGCCAGCGCCACGCCCCAGAACAGCGCGATGCCCTGCAACAGGCGCGAGCCGTCGTACCAGTCGGGAATCGAAAGGCTGAACAGGTCGCGCAGCAGCACGTTGCCGGCGGCCAGCAGCGCGATCGCCAGAAGAAAGAAGGCGGCCACCGTTTCGATAGCCGAGAGCAGGCGTTTCATGTGAGGGAAAGAGAGAAAGTACTCAGGAGTCGACGCCTGTCAGCAGCGCAGGTCGTGCCTGCGTTATCGAGGCCAGAGATACCGCGGAACCGGCTTCGCCGGGCCGCTGGTATTGCCCCCTCGCAGGGGGTTGGTGGAGACACGAAGTGCGAAGCCTGGGGGGGATCTCAGTTGCTTCCGCCGCGGGTCTGGAGTTCCTTGCGCAGCGCGTCCAGTGCCTGCTGGCCGTTCACACCCACCTTGCCGGCGGCGGCCACCCAGTCGGTGTAGAGCGGCTGCGCGGCCTTCTTCCAGGCGTCCAGCTGTGCGGGCGTGACCTTCACGATGGTGTGGCCGGCGGTCTTCTCCAGCTTGCCCTGGCCCGAGTCTTCCTCGTCGCCCCAGGCGGCGCCCACCTTGCCGGCCCACTCGTTGTTGCAGTGGTCGTCGATCACCTTCTTCTGGTCGGCGGCGAGCTTGTCGTACCAGCCCTTGTTCATCACCCAGACGAAGTCCGAGGCGTACAGGCGCATGTCGGTGTGGAACTTGGTGGCTTTGTCGATGCCGAAGGTGATGATCGAGCCCCAGGGGAAGGCCAGCGCGTCGGCCACGCCCTTGTCGAGCGCGTCGCGCGCCTCGGGCGCCGACACCTGCACGTTGGTGCCGCCCAGCAGGCTCATGAAGGCCGCGTTGGTGCCGTTGGACGATCGGATCTTCATGCCCTTGATCTGCGAGGGCTCGGTGATCGCCTTCTTGGAATGGAAGGTGCCCACGTGCAGGTGCGCGAAGCAGAACTTCACGTCCTTCATCTCGGTGCCGGCGTATTGGCGGTACCACGCGTCGAGCGCTGCCGAGCCGGGGCCGGGCTTGCCCACCAGGAACGGCAGCTCGCCCACGGCGATCAGCGGGAAGCGGCCGGCCTGGTAGCCCGGGTTCACCCAGGTCATGTCGGCGATGCCGTCGCGCGCCATGTCGTAGTGGTCGGCGGCCTTGCCCAGTTGCTGCGCGGGGAAGAAGGCGACCTTGATCGTGCCCTTGGAAGCCGCTTCCACCGACTTGGCCCAGGGCTCGAAGCCCAGCTTGGCCAGCGGGTGCGTGGCCGGCAGCCAGTGCGCGAACTTGAGTTCGGCCGGCTTGGCCTGCGCGAGGGCGCCGCCGGCGGCGAGGGCGATCGCGCCCAGGGTGGCGGCGCGCAGCAGGAAGGTGGGGCGGGATGTCATGAGCGGTGTCTCCTATCGTTATGGAACTGAATCAATTTCGCCCCGCATGATGGCGTGATGGGCGCCGTGCGCGCGAGAGTGTTTTCCCGCGCCGACGACACGTGCTCCACCGTGGGACGGCCTGTTCCGGTGCCCGAATGTAGGCGAGCCCCCGTGCCGCTGACCAATGGACAATGCGGATGCCCGACATTCACGGCATGGATAATCAGGGTCAACCCTGATGCGTCTGGGCAATGGGCCAGCGATGAACTTCCGCCAACTCGACCTCAACCTGCTGCGCGTGCTCGCGGCCATCCACCGCACCGGTTCGGTGACTGCCGCCGGCCGCGCGCTGGCGCTGTCGCAGCCGGCCACCAGCAATGCGCTGGCGCGGCTGCGCGACTATTTCCAGGACGACCTGTTCGTGCGCTCGCCCGGCGGGCTCAAGCCCACGCGGCTGTGCGAGCGCGTGGCACCCGAGGTGCTGGCGCAGCTGCGCCAGCTCGAGGCGGTGGTCACGGGGCGCGACGAGTTTTCCCCCGCCACCTCGGAGCAGCACTGGCGCCTGTCGCTGTCCGACCTGGGCGAGATGATGTTCCTGCCGCCGCTGGCCCGCGAGCTGCGCACGCGCGCGCCCGGCACTCGGCTGTCGAACGTGTCGGTGGCGGCGTCGGAGGTGCCGGCCGCGCTGGAGGCGCGCGAGATCGACTTCGCCATCGGCATCCTGCAGCCGCGCCACCGCTCGGTGCGCGCCGAGCTGCTGTTCCGCGAGAACTATGTGGCCATGACCTCGGCCAGCTGGCGCCCGCCCGGCGCGCGCGAGTCGCAGGGCGCGGCCCGCCGCACGCGCCTGACGGTGGCGCAACTGGCGGCCGCGCCGCTCGTGGTGGCCGCACCTACGGCCACTTTCCATCAGAGCGTGGACGACATGCTGGCGCGGCTCAAGCTGTCCGACCGCATCGCGCTGCGCGCCCGCCATTTCGGCGCGCTGCCGGAGCTGGCGCTCACCACCGACCTGCTGGCCATCGTGCCTGAGATGTATGCCGCCAATCTGCGCGAGCGCCACGGCCTGCGCGTGTGGGACCTGCCCGCACGCGTGCTGCCGGCCTACGAGGTGCGGCTGGTGTGGCATGCCAGCACGGCACAGGACGCGGCCCAGCAGTGGGTTTGCCAGCTGGTGCAGGAGCTGTTCCGCGTGCCACCGGCGCCGGTCTGACGGCGCGTGAAGGCGCGCGGGTGGGCGCAATGTCCCCGTGCCAGCGCGCGGCGGGCGGGCAAGGCATGATTCGGGTTGACCCGCAGGCGGCCGACCGGCCCCATCGGGCTTCCCCGGCCTTCCGGCCCCGTCTTCTTCCCCGCATGTCCACCTCCCTGCTCACCCTGCTGCTGGCCCTGATCACCATGGTCGGCCCGCTGGGCATCGATACCTACCTGCCGTCGTTCCACGCCATCGGCGCTGACTTCGGCGTCTCGCAACTGGTGGTGCAGCAGACGCTGTCGCTCTACGTGGGCGGCATGGCCGTGATGATGCTGTTCTATGGCACGCTGGCCGATTCGTTCGGGCGCCGGCGCGTGATGCTGGTGTCGCTGGTGGCCTTCGTGCTCACCTCGCTGGCGGCGGTGTTCGCGGCCAGCGCGGGTCAACTCGTGCTGGTGCGTGCGCTGCAGGGGCTGGCGGGCGGGGCGGGAATGGTGATCGCGCGGGCCATGGTGACCGACCGCTACCAGGGCGGCGAAGCCCAGCGCATGCTGGCGCTCATCCTCATGGTGTTCGGCGTGGCGCCCGCCATCGCGCCGGTGATCGGCGGCTGGCTGCAGGCCACGTGGGGCTGGCGGTCGGTGTTCGTGTTCCTCACGGTGTTCGGCGCGCTGTTGCTGGCCGCCAGCTGGCGCGTTCTGCCCGAGACGCTGCCGGTGGCCGCCCGCCAGCCGTTCCGCCTGGGCGTGATCGTGCGCAATTACGTGGCCGTGCTCTCACGCGGTCGCTTCATGCTGATGTCCCTGGCCTTCGGCCTCGTGTTCTGCGGGCTGCCCCTCTACGTGGGCTCGGCTGCGGCGTACGTGATGGGCATCCTGGGGCAGCCCGAGACCGCGTTCGGCTGGCTGTTCCTGCCCCTGGTCGGGGGGCTGGTCAGTGGCTCGGCGCTGGCCAGCCGGCTGGCGCGGCGCTTGCCGCCGGCGCGCATGATCCGGCTGGGCTTCGCCGTGATGGTCGCGGCCGTGGGATGGAGCGTTGCTTACACCTTCTTCTTCAAGGCGGCCGTGCCGTGGGCCGTGCTGCCGTTCGGCCTCTACACCTTCGGGCTGTCGCTGGCCTCGCCGGGCATGACGGTGATGGCAATGGATGAATTCCCCGAGCTGCGCGGTCTGGCCGCATCGATGCAGAGCTTCGTGCAGATGCTGGCGTTCTCGCTCATCACCGGCCTGGTGGCGCCGCTGCTGTTCGGCAGCGCCCTGTGGCTGGCGCTGGGTCATGTGGCCGGCGTGCTGCTGGGCATGGCGGTGTGGTGGATGGGCACGCGCGGGCGCGGCGCCGGCGGGGCACCTAAGATCGCGGACTGAACTGCCGGCGCCAACCGACACATGGCGCCGGGCCGCGCCTGAACGGCGGGCCCCGGCAGGAACTTAACCCCCGCGCACCGGCTCCGACCTCTCGCCATGACCGCACGCCGTCTTTTCCTCGTCCTGGGTGCCTTGCTGCTGGCGCTGGGCACTCTGCGGCCCGCGCTGGCGGCCAACGCCACGGTGGTCACCAGCGAGCGCGTGCGCGCCGAACTGATGGCGCATGCGCCGCAGGGCGTGGAGCCCGGACAGCCGGTATGGGTGGGCCTGTCGCTCACGCACCAGCCCGAGTGGCACACCTACTGGAAGAACTCCGGCGATTCGGGCCTGCCCACGTCGATGGAATGGACGCTGCCGCCCGGCGTGATGGCCGGCGACATCGCCTGGCCCGTGCCGCGCAAGATCCCGATCGGCACGCTGGCCAACTACGGCTACGAAGACCGCGTGCTGCTGGCCGTGCCGCTGATCGTCACGCCCGACTTCAGGCCCTCCGTCATCCGCCCCGAGCTGGAAGTGAAGTTGCGCGCGTCGTGGCTCGTGTGCCGCAAGGAGTGCATTCCGGAAGACGGCGAGTTCACGCTGCGGCTGCCCACGCACCTGTCCACCGCCATCAACGGCGCCGAATTCGAGGCCGCGCTCGCATCGCAGCCCCAGGCGCTGCCGGCGGGAAGCACGGTCACGGTGGACGGGCAGATGCTCAAGGTGACGGCGGCCGGCCTGCCGGCCCGCCTGCAGGGCCGCGAACTCGAATTCTTTCCCGAAGTGCCCGAAGTCATCGAGACCGCCGGCAGCTGGCGCCAGGCCTGGCAGGGCGCCACCTGGACGGCCGAGGTGCCGCTGTCGCCGATGCGCAGCCAGAGCCCGCAGCAATTGCCGTTCGTGGTGGCGCTGAAAGACGCGCATGACCGCGTGGGCTGGCGCGCCGATGCGGCCGTGGCCGGCAATTGGCCACCGGCCGCGGCGCCAGCCGCGATCCCCACGGCCCTGGCCGACGCCCTGGCGCGCAACGCGGCGCAAGGCGGTGCCGGCGCGCCGCCGGCCGCACCGCCCGCCTTGTCGCTGTGGGCGGCGTTGTTGGGGGCGCTGCTGGGCGGCCTCATCCTCAATCTCATGCCCTGCGTGTTCCCGGTGCTGGCGTTGAAAGTGGCGGGTTTCGCCCACCACGCCAACGATGCGCCTGCGCGCCGTGCGGGAGGCCTGGCCTATGCGGCAGGTGTGGTGCTGTCGTTCATCGTGCTGGGCGCACTGGTGCTGGCGCTGCGCGCCACCGGCGAGCAACTGGGCTGGGGCTTCCAGCTGCAGTCGCCTGCTGTGGTGGCGGCGCTGGCGGCTCTGTTCACGGTGATCGGCCTGAACTTCGCCGGGGTGTTCGAGTTCGGCAGCCTGTTGCCGTCACGGCTCGCCACGCTGCGCGCGCAGCGGCCCACGGTGGATTCCTTCCTCACCGGTGTGCTGGCGGTGGCCGTGGCATCGCCGTGCACGGCGCCCTTCATGGGCGCATCCATCGGCCTGGCGATCGGCCTGCCGGCGCCCGTGGCGCTGGCCATCTTCGCGGCCGTGGGCGTCGGCATGGCCCTGCCGTACCTGGCCGCCTGCTGGGTGCCCGCCGTGGCGCGCGCGCTGCCGCGTCCGGGGCCGTGGATGGATATCTTCCGCCGGCTCATGACTTTCCCCATGTTCGCCACGGTGGCCTGGCTGGTGTGGGTGCTGGGCCAGCAAAGCGGCATCGACGGCGCGGGTGCGCTGCTGGCCCTGCTGGTGGCGCTGGCTGCTCTGGTCTGGGCGTTGACACTGCGCGGACGCGCGCGCCTGATCGTCGGTTCGGCGATGGCGCTGGGCGCCGTGGCACTCCTCGTCTCGCTGGGCCCGGCCGTCACGCGGCTGGCTGATCCGGTGGCGACGGCCGCCAGCGGTGAACGGTGGCAAGCATGGGCGCCGGGCAAGGTGGATCAACTGCTAGCCGCAGGCCAGCCCGTGTTCGTCGACTTCACCGCCGCATGGTGCGTGACGTGCCAGTACAACAAAAAGACCACGCTCTCCAGCGACACCGTGCTCGCCGATTTCGATCGACGCAACGTCGCCCTGCTGCGCGCCGACTGGACGCGGCGCGATCCCGCGATCACTGCTGCACTGGCCGCGCTCGGACGCAGTGGCGTTCCGGTGTACGTGCTGCATGCGCCGGGACGCGCGCCGCAGGTGATGACCGAAGTCCTGGGCGCGGGCGAGTTGCGCGCCGCGCTCGACGCGCTCTGACGAGCGGGCCGCTCACGCGCGCCCGCCCGCCGCGCGTCACTGCGCGGGCACCGAGCCCGGCGTGCCCGCCGGGACTTCATAGACCTGAATGGTTTCCCGGATCACGCCGCCGCCTTCCACGCTGCCGCGCGTGATGGTTGCGCCTTCAGACGGCGCCGTACCCAGCGCACGCGCGCGGCACGCACTCAATTCTTCGCCCGTGAATACTTCGCAACGCGCGACCGCATTGCCGGTGCGTGTGGACGTTGCCACGCTGGCCTGATCGAGGCGCCCGCGACGGGCCTCGTCGAGCGCGGCCCCGGCTTCCTGCAGGCACGTGGCACGGTCCTGCTGCGACTGGCCAGACTGGCAGGCAGCGGCCTCCTGACGGTAACGCTCCTGCGCACTGCTGGTGGCTGCGCCGTCGGCGGCGAGAGCGCCACCGATCGAAAGCCCCACCAGCACCACACCTTGCATGGCACGCGCGATGAATGAACGCTTCATGATCGACTCCTGCTGTACGTTGAAGGACACGTCGCAGCACCGATGGCCCACAGCGCCATCGCCTGTGCAGCGCGAGTGGAATCAGGTTAGGCAACCCTCCGAAGCATGGCTGCGAGCCAAGCGCCGACCTGTGTGTAGGACGGGCTAGTACTAACCCCATGAGGTAGTCCTACGACTGGCGACACGGCGACACGCTTCCTAGAATTTTTCGAAACGGACACGCGGCGCATTCCTTGCGCGCCGTGCCCTGGAAGGAGACAGGAAAGCATGCGCAACGCCAGCATCGTGGGCTGGGGTCACACGCCGTTCGGACGCCTGGACGGCGACGACCTCGAAAGCCTCATCCTCGCCGCCGCGCGCGAGGCCATCGCCTCGGCTGCGATCGCGCCGGCCGATATCGACGCCGTGTTCGTCGGACACTTCAACGCGGGCATGGTGCCCGACGGCTTCGTGGCCAGCCTGCCGATGTCGCTCGACCCCGCGCTGCGCTTCAAGCCCGCCGCGCGTCTGGAGAACGCCTGCGCCTCGGGCTCGGCCGCGATTCATGCGGGGCTGACGGCCATCGAATCCGGGCGCGCACGCGCCGTGCTGGTCGTGGGCGCCGAAAAGATGACGGCCGTGAGCGGCGCCGAGGTCACGCGTGCGCTGGCCGGTGCGAGCTACTGGCGCGAAGAGGGCGCCGAGGGCCTCAACTTCCCGCGCATCTTCGCGCTGTTCGCGCAGCAGTACTTCGCGCGCTACGGCAACCACGCCGACACGCTCGCGCGCATCGCGGTCAAGAACCACGCCAACGGCGCGCGCAACCCGCTGGCGCACATGCGCCGCGCGCTCGACTTCGAGTTCTGCAGCACGGTGTCCGAGCGCAACCCGCTGATCGCCGACCCGCTGCGCAAGACCGACTGCAGCACCGTGGCCGACGGTGCCGCCGCGCTGGTGCTGGTGCGCAACGACATGCTCGCGCACTTCCCGCGCGCCATCGCCTTCCGTGCGGCCAGCCACGTCAACGACCTCCTGCCGATGTCGCAGCGCGATCCGCTGGCCTTCGAAGGGCCGCGCCGTGCCTGGGCCGATGCCTATGCCGAGGCCGGCGTGCGCGTGGACGATCTGTCGTTCGCCGAGGTGCACGACTGCTTCACCATCGCCGAGCTGCTGTCGTATGAGGCGATGGGCCTGGCCGCGCCGGGCCAGGGCCATCGCGTGGTGGACGACGGCACGGTGTCGCCTGGCGGGCGGGTGCCGGTCAACCCCTCGGGCGGCCTCAAGGCCAAGGGCCATCCGGTCGGCGCCACCGGCGTGTCGATGCACGTGATGAGCGCGATGCAGCTCACCGGCACCGCGGGCGAGCTCCAGGTGCCGGGCGCGAAACTGGCGGGTGTGTTCAACATGGGCGGGTCGGCCGTGGCGAACTACGTGAGCATCCTTGAGCGGACCCGTTGAAGGCAGAGTGCCCCGATGAACATCGCCCACCTGCTCGCCCGCTCGGCCCGCGTCATGCCCCACGACCCGGCCGTGCTGCTGGGCACGCGCGTGCTGCACGACTACGCGGGCCTGGCGCGCCGCGCCGCATCGCTCGCCCGCGCCCTGCGCGAGCGGCTGGGCCTGCAGGCCGGCGAGCGCGTGGGCGTGCTGATGCGCAACGGCCCGCAATACCTCGACGTGCTGTGGGGCGCCTGGTTCGCCGGCCTGGTGGCCGTGCCGATCAACTACAAGCTGCATGCGCGCGAGGCCGAATACATCCTGGCCGACAGCGGCGCGCGCGTGCTGTTCGCCGATGCCGACCTGGCGTCCGACCTGCAGGCCGGTGGCGCGGCGCTGCCGCGGCTGGCGCACGTGATCGACGTCGCCTCGCGCGAGTTCGAGGCGCTGATGTCGGCCACGCCCATGGCCCCCGCGTGGCGCGATCCCTCCGACGTGGCCTGGCTGTTCTACACCTCGGGCACCACCGGCCGGCCCAAGGGCGTGATGCAGACGCAGCGCAACCTGATGTCGATGACGCTGTGCTACTTCGCCGACGTCGATCCGATCTCACCCCGGGACGCCAGCCTGTATGCCGCGCCCATGTCGCACGGCGCGGGGCTCTACAACATTCCGCACGTGCTGGCCGGTGCGCGCCACGTGGTGCCCGAATCGCGCGGCTTCGATCCCGACGAGATCCTGATGCTGGCGCGCGAGCTGCGCGAGGTGTCCCTGTTCGCCGCGCCCACCATGGTCAAGCGGCTGATCGAACGCGCGGCGGCCACGGGCGCCGACGGCGATGGCATCAAGACCGTGGTGTACGGCGGCGGCCCCATGTACGCCGCCGACATCCAGGAAGCCATGGCAGTGATGGGCCCGCGCTTCGTGCAGATCTACGGCCAGGGCGAGTGCCCCATGGCCATCACCGCGCTCTCGCGCGCACTGCTGGCCGACCGCGCCCATCCGCGCCATGCCGAGCGCATGGCCTCGGTGGGCGTGGCACAGAGCAACGTCGAGATCCGCATCGCCGCGCCCGACGGCTCGCCGCTGTCGGTGGGCCAGACGGGCGAGATCCTCGTACGCGGCGATTCGGTCATGCCCGGCTACTGGGGCAACCCCGAGGCCAGCGGCCAGGCGCTGCAGCAGGGCTGGCTGTTCACCGGCGACGTGGGCGAGCTCGATGCCGACGGATTCCTCTATCTGAAGGACCGCTCCAAGGACATGATCATCAGCGGCGGCTCCAACATCTACCCGCGCGAGATCGAGGAAGTGCTGCTGCGCCACCCTGCCGTGCGCGAGGTGGCCGTCATCGGCCGACCGCATGGCGAGTGGGGCGAGGAGGTGCTGGCCTTCGTGGTGCCGCGCCCGGGCGAGCGCATCCGCACGGACGAGCTCGACGCCCTGTGCCTGGCCCACATCGCGCGCTTCAAGCGTCCGCGCCACTACCGTGTGGTGGACGAGCTGCCCAAGAACAACTACGGCAAGGTGCTCAAGACCGCGCTGCGCGAGCATGACGCCGCCACGCCGCCGGCCTGAACGCCTGTCCCTTCCTCACCCCGACAACGAACAAGACGGAGACAACGCATCATGAAACTGGTCACCTTCGATCTCGCCAACGGACAGCGCCACATCGGCGCGCTGCTGCCCGGCGAGCAGACCCTGGTCGACTTCACGGCGGCCTCGGCCTCGCCCGCGTTCCGCGACATGCTCGCGCTGATCGACGCCGGTCCGGCCGCGCTCGATGAAGCGCGCGCGTTGCTGGCCCGGGCCGCATCGCCGCTGAAGCTGGCCGACGTGAAGCTGTGCGCGCCGCTGCCCGAACCGCGCCAGATGCGCGACTTCCTGTGCTTCGAGAAGCACTTCCGCCAGGCGCGCGCCAACAGCCACCTGTTCGGCATCCCGGGCGAGCGCGATCCGGCCAAGGTCGAGATCCCGCCCGTCTGGTACGAGGAGCCCATCTACTACAAGTGCAACCGCTTCTCGGTGGTGGGCACGGGCACCGACATCGTCAACCCGCGCTACTGCAACATGCTCGACTACGAGCTGGAGTTCGCCGCCATCACCGGCCGCGGCGGCAAGAACATCGCCAGGGACAAGGCGCGCGAGCACATCTTCGGCTACCTGATCTTCAACGACGTGAGCGCGCGCGACCAGCAGCGCCGCGAGATGGGCGGCACCCTGGGGCCCACCAAGGGCAAGGACTTCGACACCGGCAACGTGCTCGGCCCCTGGCTGGTGACGGCCGACGAAGTGCCCGACCCGTACAACCTGACCATGACCGCGCGCGTGAACGGCGAGGAATGGTCGCGCGGCAACAGCGGCGAGATGCACCACCGCTTCGAGGACATCCTCGTGCATGCATCGAAGGACGAGACGCTGCACGCGGGCGAGTTCTTCGGCTCGGGCACCGTCGGCGGCGGCTGCGGGCTCGAGCTCGGCAAGTTCCTCAAACACGGCGATGTCGTCGAGCTCGAAGTGACCGGGCTCGGCGTACTGAAGAACCGTGTGGTTTTCCAGCAGTGACATCAACCACCCCAAGGAGACACGCATGCTGAACTTCACGACTCCCCGCGCCTCGATGCGCACTTTCCTGCGCACTGCCGCGGCGGCGCTGCTGCTCGCGGGCGCGGCGGCCCCCGCGCTGGCGCAGAAGATCGTCTACGGCTTCTCGGCCTCCACTGCCTTCGCCAACGCCTTCGTGGCGGCCAACGAGGGTCTCTTCAAGAAGCACGGGCTCGACGTCGAGATGAAGCTGGTGCCCAATTCGGCCACCACGCCGGCCGCGCTCATGGCCGGCAGCCTGCAGATCGCCACCCCCACGGCGCCCAACACCATGCAGGCCGTGGACCAGGGGCTCGACCTCGTGGTGCTGGCCGGCGGTGGCTACTACACCCGGGGCATGGACGACGTGGCCATCGTGGTGCGGCCCGACAGCCCCATCAAGACCGCCAAGGACTTCGAGGGCAAGCGCGTTTCCACGCCGGGCCTCAATGCCTTCCTGCATGTGCTGTTCCGCAAGTGGATGATGGAGAACGGCGGCGACTACAAGAAGGTGACGTTCACCGAGAACGCCTTCGCGCAGTCGCTCGACGTACTGCGCGCCGGCCAGGTGGACGGCGTGCTGGCGGTGCAGCCGTTCCTCTCGCGCGCGCTGGAAACCAACACCGGCCGTGTCGTCGCGTACTACATCTCCGCGCTGGAGGGTGAAACGCAGTCGGGCTGGCACGTCGCCAACCGCAAGTGGGCCGATGCCAACCCGCAGCAGGTCAAGGCGTTCAGGGCCGCGATCGAGGAAGCCTCGGCGCTGGCCGCGAAGGATCCGTCGGTGGTGCGCAAGGCGAACCTGGTCTACATCCCGTTCCCGGCCGACGTGCAGGCCAAGTTCCCCGATCCGAAGTTCAAGGCCGTCATCACGCCCGACGTGGTGGACAAGTGGAACAAGATCATGATGGAGCAGGACATGCTCAAGAAGCCGGTCGATCCGGCGCGCCTGATCTACAAGTGACCGACTGCAGGAAGGCACGCGCATGAGCCAGACGCAAGGCAGCCCCCTGATGGCCGTCACCGGCCTCGACTTCACGGTGGGCTCGCTCAACATCCTGAGCGACATCACGCTGGAGGTGCGCGAACGCGAGTTCGTGTGCATCGTCGGCGCTTCGGGCTGCGGCAAGACCACGCTGCTGCGGCTCATGGCGGGCTTGCTCAATCCCACGCGCGGTGCGGTGCGCTACCGGGGACGCGAAGTCACCGGGCCCGATCCCGAACTGGCCGTCGTGTTCCAGGACTACGGCCGCGCGCTGCTGCCCTGGCGCACCGTGGGCGGCAACGTCGAACTGGCGCTGGAAGCGCGCCGCGTTCCGCGCGCGCAGTGGGCCGCCATCGTGCGCGACATGCTCGGCCGCGTGGGCCTGGCCGAGCGCGCCGACGCCTATCCCGTGCAACTCTCGGGCGGCATGCAACAGCGGCTGCAGATCGCGCGCTGCATGGCGCAGGCGCCGCAGGTGCTGCTGATGGACGAGCCCTTCGGCGCGCTCGACGCCATGACTCGCCAGACGCTGCAGGACGAGGTGGCGGGCCTGTGCGCCGATGCGGGGGTCACGGTGGTCTTCATCACGCACGACCTGGAAGAAGCCATCTACCTGGGCGACCGCGTGATCTCGATGGACAAGCATCCGGGTCGGCTGTCGGAGACGCTCGACATCGACCTGGAGCGCCCGCGCAACCAGCTCACCACGCGCGAGACGCCGCGCTTCCTCGAGTACAGGCACAAGCTGTTCAACCTTCTGCCGCCGGGCCATTGAGATGACGACCTCCGCCGTTCCCTCGTACAGCCTCGGCGGCCGCGTCGCGCGCGGCGTGCTGTTCCCGCTGGCCGTGCTCGTGTTCTGGGAGTTCGCCGCGCGCAGCGGCCTGCTCAAGGCCGAGAGCCTGTCGTATCCCACGGCCATCTTCCGTGCTGCAGTGGGCGTGGTGATCGACGGCACGCTGTTCAAGGCTGCGGCGCAGACCTTCGGCGGCGCGCTGGGCGGGCTGGCCGTGGGCGCCACGGCGGGCATCCTGGTGGGGGTGGCCTTCGGGCTGTCGCGCACGCTGTCGCAGCTGATGCGCGTGTCCACCGAATCGCTGAGGCCCATCCCGTCGGTGGCACTGATCCCGCTGGCGCTGCTCATCCACGGCTACGGCTTCCAGATGGAAAGCTCCATCGTCGCCTTCTCGTGCTTCTGGCCGCTGCTCATCATCACCGAGAGCGCCGTGCGCGGCATCGAGCCGCGCCTGATCGAGGTGGCACGCGTGCTGGGTTTCGGCGCCGTGCAGCGTGTCACCAAGATCGTGCTGCCCGCCGCGCTGCCGCGCATCTTCGTGGGCCTTCGCCTGGCGGCCGCCGTGTCGCTGGTGGTGGCCGTCACGGTGGAGATCACCGCCAACCCGCAGGGCCTGGGCTACGCGCTCGTGGTGGCGCAGGAGAGCATGCGGCCCGACCGCGTGTTCGCCTTCATCGGCTGGATCGGCCTGATCGGCTGGGCCTTCAACGCCGCGCTGCTGCGTGCGCAGACGCGCTGGTTCGGCCGCATGGGCAACTGGGCGGAGACGTCTTCATGAAACGGAAACGCCCACTCGGCATTGCTGGCGGAGACGTCTTCATGAAACGGAAACGTCCACTCGGCATTGCTGGCGGAGACGTCTGCATGAAACGGAAACGCCCATTTCAATTTCTGGCGGAGACATCGTCATGAAGCGCCGGCCCGGATTCCTCATGTGGCTCGCCAGCCTGGGCGTGCTCGCCCTGCTGATCGGCCTGTGGCAGCTGGCCGCGCAGCGCGAACTGGTCTCGCCCGTGTTCTTCCCGGCGCCCGCGCGCAGCTTCGAATCGCTGTGGGACCAGATGGGCAGCGCCGACTTCTGGCATGCCTTCCGCGAGACCGTGTGGCGCATGGCGCTGGGCTTCGTCACCGCATCGATCGCGGGTGTGGCGCTGGGTGCGCTCATCGGCCTGTCGCCGCGCGTGCGGGCCTATGTCGAGCCGACGCTGGAGCTGATCCGCCCGCTGCCGGCCTCGGCCATGATCCCCGTGTTCGTGCTGCTGCTGGGACTGAACGACCGCATGATCGTGAGCGCCATTGCGTTCTCGTCGCTGTGGCCCGTGCTGCTCAACACCGTGCACGGCTTCAAGACCGTGGAGCCGCGCCTGATGGAGGTGGCGCGCATCCTGCACCTCTCGCGCCTGGAGACCGTCTGGAAGATCGCCCTGCCCAACGCGATGCCCGACATCTTCGCGGGCCTGCGGCTGGCGCTCACCGTGTCGCTGATCCTGGCCGTGGTGGCCGAGATGCTGGCCGGCGTGGCGGGCCTGGGCCAGAACATCACGCTGGCCGCGCGCTCGTTCCAGAGCGCCAGCCTGTATGCCGGGATCATCGTGCTGGGCGCCATCGGCTACCTCACCAACATCCTGCTCGAACGCGCCGAACGACACCTTCTCAGGTGGCGTGGCACGGCCGACTGATTCCACCTTTCCCATCCAACACGACGGAGACACCCATGAGCAAGTGGCAATACACCAAGGGACTGCACGACATTGGCAACGGCAACTACGCGTGGCTGCTGCCCGACGGCACCTGGGGCTGGAGCAATGCCGGCCTGGTCGTCGACAGCGGTGAATCGCTGCTGGTGGACACGCTGTTCGACCTGAAACTCACGCGCGAGATGCTGCACGCCATGCGCAACGCCGTCCCCGAGACGAAAGAGATCGGCCAGGTGGTCAACACCCACGCCAACGGCGACCACTACTTCGGCAACCAGCTGGTGGCCGATTCGGAGATCATCGTCTCGCAGGCCTGCGCCGACGAGATGAAGGAACACCCGCCCGAGGCGCTGATCGACCGCTTCAGGAACTACAAGGCCATGGGCGATGGCGGCGAGTTCCTCATGAAGCACATGGGCCGCGTGTTCGACTTCCGCGGCATCGTCTACACGCCGCCCACCAAGACCTTCAGCGGCGAGATCGACCTCAAGGTCGGCAACAAGACCGTCAAGCTGGTGGAAGTGGGCCCGGCCCACACGAAGGGCGACGTGCTGGCCTACATCCCCGAAGACAGGATCGTCTACACCGGCGACATCCTCTTCAACGGCGGCCACCCCATCGTCTGGGCCGGCCCGGTGGACAACTGGATCCGCGCCTGCGACCTCATGCTCGGCTGGGACGTGGAAGTGGTCGTGCCCGGCCACGGCCCCATCACCGACAAGAGCGGCGTGCGTGCGCTCAAGCACTACCTGGAGTACGTGAAGGCCGAGGCCCGCAAGCGCTACGACATGGGCATGACGCTGGAGCAGGCGGTGGACGACATCTCGCTCAAGGAATTCAGCAGCTGGACGGACGCCGAGCGCATCTACGTCACCGTGAACAACCTGTTCCAGGAATTCAGCGGCGACAGGTCGCCTCCCGATAGCGTGAAGCTGTTCGGCCTGATGGCGCACTACGAAGAGCGCCAGAAGATGCTGCACGGCGGCTGCGGGCCCAACTGCGGGCACAACCATTGACCACCCCCAGGCGACGCACTTCGTGTTTTAGCCAACCCCCTTCGAGGGGGCGACGCCGGCGGCCCGGCAAAGCCGGTTCCGCGGTGTCCCACGAAGGAATGCCGGCTTGCGTAGTGCGTCGCCGCCTCTCGCATTCCAATCGTTCAAACATCTGAGGAGATATTCAATGGCCTGGAGAATCCGCCGTGTCGTCACGGGGCACGACGCGCAGAACCGTTCCACTTTCATCATGGACGGGCTCGCAACCAACATCAAGGAAATGGAGTCCATGCCCGGTGTGGCCCTGACCGACCTGTGGGAAACCACCAGCGCGCCGGCCGACAACACCGGCAACACCGACGCCGTGCTGCGCCCGGTGAAGCTCGAGCCGCCCTCGGTCGGCAGCATCCTGCGCATCGTGGAGTTTCCGCCCGACACCATGTGGA
Organism: Burkholderiales bacterium; assembly: GCA_017307855.1. Taxonomy (GTDB): domain Bacteria; phylum Pseudomonadota; class Gammaproteobacteria; order Burkholderiales; family Burkholderiaceae_C; genus JAGOCV01. Next base: position 81,124 of record JAFKGD010000014.1, read on the forward strand.
AGGGTGCCGACGCGGCCAAGGCGTTCGAGTCCATCGGCGCAGGCCATGCGCCTGACCAGCACTCGGACGATCCGATGCGCCACAAGACCAGCACGATCGACTACATCATCGTGCTCAAGGGCGAGATCCACGCCATCCTCGACACCGGCGAGACGCTGCTCAAGGCCGGCGACATCCTGGTGCAGCGCGGCACCATGCACTCGTGGAGCGTGCGCGGCACCGAGCCCTGCATCGTGGCCGCCATCCTGATCGGCGCCACGCCGCATCCATGACGCGCCGGGATTTTCTGCCCGCCACGTGTCGAGTCCCAGACTGTCCGTTCGTCGTGAGGGTGGAGCGCTGGCCAGAATGACGGCCTGCGCAACGCCCTTCAACGATGCTCCGGAAGGTTTCGACACATGGCAAGCGAGAACCCCGTCAAGGGCCCGGCCTCCTACTTCCCGTCCATCGAGAAAAAGTACGGCCAGCCCATCAGCCACTGGATGCAGGTGCTGCAGGCCGCCGGCCCGCTCCGGCACATGGAACTGGTCGCGCACCTGAAGGGCGGGCACGGTCTGGGGCACGGCCATGCCAACGCCCTTGTGGCCTGGCATCTGGCACAGAAGAAGTGAACGGCGGCCGCGCGCCTCTCAGTGCACGCCCGGCATCCCCAGGATGCGCGCAATCAGCTCGCCCGTCGTCGTCACGCCCAGCTTGCGCATCAGCCGCATGCGGTGCGCCTCCACCGTGCGGTGGCTGACATTGAGGTCGCGCGCGATTTCCTTGGCGGTCAGGCCGGTGATGACGCGCGCGGCGATCTCGCGTTCGCGCGCCGTGAGATCGGCGCTGACGGGCCGGCTGTCGCTGATGTCCTCGAACACCCAGATCACCGAGGCGTAGGGCGCCTCGGGCGAGAACGAGCGGCCCGACACGGCGCACCAGAACATGCGGCCGTCGGCGTGGCGCATGATGCGCTGGTCGCGGTAGGTGCCGGTCTGCTGCATGCTGGCGGCGCCGCGTTCGCCGATGTATTCGAACTCTTCGTGCGATGGATAGAGGCGCTCGGTGGTCTGCCCCACGAGTTGCACGCGCTCGTAGCCGAACATCGTGGCCATGGCGAGGTTGCAGCGCTCGATGATGCGGTTGCGCGTCACCATGAGGCCCACGGGCGCGTGTTCGAAGATGAGTTCGGGCTCGGCGATGGAGTCGGCGAGGGTCTTGTGGCCGTGGTGCTGCATGACGGACAGAGGGGCGGGGTGGTGCGGACAGGCCGGCCATTGTGTCGGCGGGGTGGGTGTTTGTGCCCCCGCATCAACCCGCGCCGGCCATTCGTGAGCCGCGGAAGCCGGACGGCATGGCCTGCGACAATCGCCGCATGCCCGTGCCTCTGAAAAACGATACGTTCCTGCGCGCCTGCCTGCGCCAATCCACCGACTACACGCCCCTGTGGCTGATGCGCCAGGCCGGCCGCTACCTGCCTGAATACCGCGCCACCCGTGCGAAGGCGGGCAGCTTCATGGGGCTGGCCACCAACACCGACTACGCGACCGAAGTCACGCTGCAACCGCTCGAGCGCTATCCACTCGACGCGGCCATCCTGTTCTCGGACATCCTCACCGTGCCCGACGCGATGGGTCTGGGCCTCACGTTCGCGCAGGGCGAGGGACCGAAGTTCGCGCAGGTGGTGCGCGACGAGGCCGCGGTGGCGAAGCTGGCCGTGCCCGACATGGATCGCCTGCGCTACGTGTTCGATGCCGTCACCTCGATCCGCCGCGCGCTCGACGGTCGCGTGCCGCTGATCGGCTTCTCGGGCAGTCCCTGGACGCTGGCCTGCTACATGGTCGAAGGTGGCGGCTCCGACGACTACCGCCAGGTCAAGACGCTGGCCTATTCGCGTCCCGACCTGATGCACCGCATCCTGGCCGTGAACGCCGATGCGGTGGCCGCGTACCTCAACGCACAGATTGATGCCGGCGCGCAGGCGGTGATGATCTTCGACAGCTGGGGCGGCGTGCTGGCCGACGGCGCGTTCCAGCAGTTCAGCCTGGACTACACGCGCCGTGTGCTGGCCGGCGTGAAGAAGGAACACGAGGGCGTGCGCATCCCGCGCATCGTCTTCACCAAGGGCGGCGGGCTGTGGCTCGAGGAGATGGCCGGGCTCGACTGCGATGCGCTCGGCGTGGACTGGACGGTGAACCTGGGTCGCGCGCGCGCGCTGGTGGGCCACAGCAAGGCGTTGCAGGGCAACCTCGACCCGAACGTGCTGTTCGCCGGGCCGGCGCAGATCGAGGCCGAGGTGCGCCGCACGCTGGAAAGCTTCGGCCGCCCGCACGCCGGCGCCGGTACCGGGCCCACCCATGTGTTCAATCTGGGCCATGGCATCAGCCAGCACACGCCGCCCGAAAGCGTGACAGCGCTGGTCGAGGCCGTTCATTCGCACTCCCGACGGCTGCGCGCCTGACGCGGTAGCGGGCGCTCGCTTTGAGCGTCAGACGGAACCGTCCACGATGTCGGAATGCACGAAAAACGGCCGGCCGCTGTTGACTTATGCACAAAAGTTGTGTTGCGGTGCGATAAAAATCTGAGTGACGCAGCGGCCCGTGACTGCCTCACGCTGCCTTCATAAGTTGTTGATTCATATAGGATTTGCATGATGCCGCTTTTACATGCAATCCAACGGAATCGTTGATGGGCGTGGCCTCGGCGCGGTCCGGGGCAGGTTTTCAACAAAGTTATCCACAGGATCGTTGGATCAGTTTCAAAGCCTTTACGAATCAACAACTTGAGCGTCTTTCCGCAGATTTTTTTTAACTTGTCTTCGCATCTCGGCCTCTGAATGACCTGCTGGCTGTCTATCGCCGTTGCCACGCCCGCCCACAGCGCGCTGGGCGGGCCGCTCACCTATCGCAGTGAGTCGCCACTTGCGCCGGGTACGCTGGTGCGCGTGCCGCTGGGGCGGCGGGAGACGCTCGGCGTGGTGTGGGGCGAGGCTGCAGCGGACGATCGGCTGGAGCTGGAGACGCGCCCCGTGGCCGCCGTGCTCGACGGCATCGCGCCCCTGGATGAGGCGTGGCGCGCGCTGGTGCAGTTCAGCGCCCAGTACTACCAGCGCTCCATCGGCGAGGTGGCGCTGGCCGCGTTGCCGCCGCAACTGCGCGCGCTGGATGCCGTGCAGCTGGCGCGGCGGCTCAAGCGCAGGCGCGGGGACGGCGGCCCGGCCGGCGCGGCGCAGCCGGCGCGCCCGCAACTCACGCCGGGCCAGCAGGCGGCGCTTGCTCGCATCTCTTCCGGCGGCGGCCCGTTCCTGCTGTTTGGCGTCACCGGCAGCGGCAAGACCGAGGTCTACCTGCGCGCGGCCGAGCAGGCGCTGGCGGCCGACCCGGCAGCGCAGGTGCTGGTGATGGTGCCCGAGATCAACCTCACGCCGCAGCTGGAGGCGCGCTTTCGCGAGCGGTTCGAGCCGCTGTTCGGCGCCGAGGCCGTGGCCTCGCTGCACAGCGGCATGACGAATCCGCAGCGCCTGAAAGCGTGGCTGGCCGCGCATGCCGGCCATGCGCGCATCGTGCTGGGCACGCGCATGTCGGTGTTCGCATCGATGCCGGGGCTGGCGCTGATCGTGGTCGACGAAGAGCACGACCCCAGCTACAAGCAGCAGGAAGGCGCACGCTATTCCGCGCGCGATCTGGCTGTGTGGCGGGGCCGCGCGTGCGGCGCGCATGTGGTGCTGGGCTCGGCCACGCCGTCGCTCGAAAGCTGGCACCACAGCAGCCCGTCCGGAGAAGGCGGTGGCCGCTATGTGCGCATCGAACTGGCCGACCGCGTGGGCACCAGCGCTGCCGGCGCGGGCGAGCTGCCGCGCGTGCGCGGCGTCGACATGAACCTGCAGCCGAAGAAGACCGTGTTCTCGGCGCCGCTGCTGGCCGCCATTGCCGAGCGCGTGGCGCGTGGCGAACAGAGCATGGTGTTCCTCAACCGGCGCGGCTATGCGCCCGTGCTGCATTGCGCCGACTGCGGCTGGAAGAGCGAGTGCCCGCACTGCAGCGCCTATCGCGTCTTCCACAAAATCGACCGCACGCTGCGCTGCCACCATTGCGGCCACACGCAGCCGGTGCCGCGCGCCTGCCCCGGCTGCGGCAATCTGGACATCGCCCCGCTGGGCCGCGGTACCGAGCGGCTCGAGGAGCAACTGGGCGAATTGCTGCAGGACATCCGCCGGCCCGATGGCGAGCCGGTGCGCATCGCGCGCATCGACGCGGACACCACGCGCGCGGCCGGCGCGCTCGAAAGCCAGCTGGCCCAGGTGCACGCCGGCGAGGTCGACGTGCTCGTGGGCACGCAGATGATTGCCAAGGGCCACGACTTCCGGCGCATCACGCTGGTGGCAGCGGTCAACCCCGACAACGCGCTCTTCTCCAGCGATTTCCGCGCGCCCGAGCGGCTGTTCTCGCTGCTCATGCAGGCCGCCGGCCGCGCCGGCCGCGACGCCGCCTGGGGCGCGGCGCAGGGAGCGAAAAGCGAGATGTGGGTACAGACCTTCCAGCCCAGGCACCCGCTGTTCCAGTCGCTCAAGCACCACGACTACCCGGCCTTTGCCGCGCAACAACTCGTCGAGCGGCGCGACGCCGGCCTGCCGCCCTTCATGTTCCAGGCACTGCTGCGCGCCGAGGCCCGCACGCAGGAAGCCGCCCAGGCCTTCCTCAATGCCGCCAGCCAGGACGCGCAGGACCAGGACATCGACGGCAGCGACCGTGTCACGCGCTTCCCGGCCGTGCCGCTCACCATCCAGCGCGTGGCCAACGTCGAGCGCGCGCAGATGCTCATCGAATGCGATTCACGCGCCGCGCTGCAGCGCTTCCTCGCGGCCTGGCAACCCTTGCTGCACGCGCGCCGCGACCGGGCCGTGATCCGCTGGGCGATCGATGTGGATCCGCTGGCGATCTAGGGGTTTGGAGGGCTTGCGTCCTCGGGCCTGGTTCAGCGCAGCAGCGCCACCGCTCCCGAGAACGTGAAGAACGCCGCCGCCGTGGAGTACAGGATGATCCGCGCCACGCGCCCGTTGTCGGCGCCGTAGCGCTCGGCCAGCATCGACACGTTGCTGGCGCTGGGCAGCGCGGCGATGAGCACCAGCACCAGCGCGGCGAACGGGTCCAGCGGCAGGCCGGCCGCGATGGCGGCGCGGGTGGCGGCCCACACGGCCAGCGGATGCAGCACCAGCTTGAGCACGGCCACCTGCAGAGCATCGTCGCGACCGCCGGCGGCCTGGCCCCCCTCGCGCGCGGCGGCGGCCTGTACGCGCGATCGCGCCAGCACGGCGCCGATGGTGAACAGCGCCACGGGCGAGGCCGCATCGGCCAGCAGGCCGATGGTGCGGTCGATCGGCCCCGGCAGCGTGAACTGCAGCGCCGAGGCGACCACGCCCAGTGCGATGGCCCAAGGCAGCGGATTGACCAGCATGCCGGCCAGCGCACGCCGTGCGGCGGCACCGGCGCCCGAACTGCCCGCGCCATCCAGCCGCGACAGCGCCACGCACAGCGAGGTGGTGATCACCATGTCGATGGCCACGGCCAGGATGGTGGGGCCGGCTGCGCGCGCGCCCAGCAGCGCCACCAGCAGCGGCACGCCCATGAAGCCGGTGTTGGGAAACGCGGCCACCAGCGCGCCGAAGGCCGAGTCGTTCCAGCTGCGGCCGGCGCGGCGCGCCAGAAGCAGCGCCACCGCCACCACGAACAGCGCGCAGCCCAGCCACAGCAGCGCCGCGGTCACGTCGAGCAGTTGCCCGATCGGCGTGTTGGCGCCGAAGCGGTAGAGCATGCAGGGCAGGGCGAAGAACAGCACGAAGCCGTTCAGGCCGGGGATCGCCGCCAGCGGCAGCACGCCACGTTGCGCGGCGACGAAGCCGCACAGCACGAGCGCGAAGAAGGGGAAGGTGACGGCGAGGATCTGCAGCACGGCCGTGATTGTCGCGTGTCGGCCACCTGCGGGCTGTCGGCCTGGCCGCGCCGGTATGATCGGGCGCTTCGCGCGGCACGCATCCTGCGTCTCCTGCCCGCCTTCCTCCGCAGTTCCCCTTCCCGTCTCTTTCCCCCGATGTCCGCCGGTCTCAACGTCGCCCAGCAGGAAGCCGTCAACCACGTGTCGGGCCCGTCGCTGGTGCTGGCCGGCGCGGGCTCGGGCAAGACCCGCGTGATCACGCACAAGATCGCGCACCTGATCAAGCTGGGCCTGCCTTCGAAGCGCATCGCCGCCATCACCTTCACCAACAAGGCTGCCGCCGAGATGCGCGAGCGTGCCAAGGATCTGGTGGGCCGCGAGGCGCGTGACCTGCTGGTGTGCACCTTCCACGCGCTGGGCGTGCGCATGCTGCGCCAGGACGGCACGGTGCTGGGTCTGAAGGAGCAGTTCAGCATCCTCGACAGCGACGACGTCACCAGCATCCTGAAGGATGCCGGCGGCAGCACCGACGCGGCCACGGCGCGCCAGTGGCAGTGGGTCATCAGCGCCTGGAAGAGCGCGGGTCTGAACGCCGCGCAGGCCGAAGCCCAGGCCAGGGACGACAACGAGCGTGTGATCGCGCGCATCATGGCGCGCTACGAAGAGCGCCTCACGGCATTCCAGAGCGTCGATTTCGACGATCTCATCAGCCTGCCGCTCAAGCTGCTGCGTGACCACGACGTGGTGCGCACCAAGTGGCAGGAGATGCTCGGCCACGTGCTGGTCGACGAATACCAGGACACCAACGCCACGCAGTACGAGCTGCTCAAGCTGCTGGTGGGCGAGCGCGCGCGCTTCACGGCCGTGGGCGACGACGACCAGTCGATCTACGGCTGGCGTGGCGCCACGCTGGACAACCTCAAGCGCCTGCCGCAGGACTTCCCGCAGCTGCGCGTCATCAAGCTGGAGCAGAACTACCGCTCCACCAGCGCCATCCTGCGCGCGGCCAACAACGTGATCGGGCCCAATCCCAAGCTGTTCCCCAAGACGCTGTTCTCCGAGCTGGGCGAGGGCGAGCCGGTGCGCGTGGTCGATGCCGACAACGAGGAGCACGAGGCCGAGCGCGTGGTGGCGCGCATCCAGTCGATGCGCTCGACCACGCAGTGGAAGAACTGGAGCGACTGCGCCGTGCTCTACCGCGCCAACCACCAGGCGCGCGTGCTGGAGAAGGCCTTCCGCAAGGCGCAGATTCCCTACAAGGTTTCGGGCGGCACCAGCTTTTTCGACCGTGCCGAGATCCGCGACCTGTGCGCCTGGTTCCGGCTCTGGATCAACAACGACGACGACCCGGCGTTCCTGCGTGCCATCACCAGCCCCAAACGCGGCATCGGCCACACCACGCTGCAGCAGCTGGGCGTGTTCGCCACGCAGTACAAGATCAGCCTGTTCGAAGCGCTGTTCTCGGGCAGCCTGGAGAGTGCCGTGTCGGCGCGTGCGCTGGCCGGCCTGCACGAGTTCGGCCGCTACATCAACGATCTCGAATACCGCGCGCGCCGCACCGAAGGCGCGGAAGACGCGCGCGCCTTCCTGCTCGACTGGCTCAAGGAGATCGGCTACGAGAAGCACCTCTACGACGGCGAGGACAGCGAGAAGGTCGCGGCCGGCCGCTGGACCAACGTGATGGAGTTCTGTGACTGGATGAGCCAGCGCTGCGGCGGCCAGATCGACGACACGGCGGGCGTCACCACCGCGAGCGAGAAGAAGACGCTGCTCGAAGTGGCGCAGACCATCTCGCTGCTCTCGACCCTTTCCGAGCGTGAGAAGGAGCAGGACGTCGTCACGCTCTCCACGCTGCATGCCTCCAAGGGCCTGGAGTGGCCGCACGTGGTACTGGCCGGCGTCAGCGAAGGCATGCTGCCGTTCAAGATCGAGGCCGAGGGCTCGAACGAATCTGTCAACGAAAGCATCGCGCAGAAGCTGCAGGAAGAGCGGCGCCTGATGTACGTGGGCATCACGCGCGCGCAGCGCACGCTGGCCGTCACCTGGCCACGCAAGAAGAAGAAGGGCCGAGACATGGTGGCGGCGCAGCCCAGCCGCTTCATCGCGGAGATGGCGCTGGACAAGACCACCGTGCGCGAGGATCCGCGCGAGAAGCTCAAGGCGCTGCGCGCCGAGTTCGCGCGCAAGGCCGCCGAATCCCAGGCCGCGCAGGCCGCCCAGCAGGCGGCCGACCCACGCTGAGGCGCACACGCGTGGCAGACACAGCTTGAAACGTCCGCAACCGCGTGGCCTGCTGCCGCGCGGTGGCGCTCTGGAACAATAGCGCGCTCGGGCCGCACCTCCGCGGCCAGGAAAGCCTTCCCATGCCTGCACACGCCCCGCGCCGACCGGCCGCGACGTCCTTCCGTTCCCTGGCGCAAGCGTCGCCCGCATTGCGCGCACCCGCGGCCGCGGCCCTGCTGCTGCTCGCCGCTCCTGTGGCGGCGTGGGCACAGCAGGCGCCCGCTGTGCCCGCCACGCCCGAAGCCTGGCAGCAGTGCCGCACGCTGGCCGACGGCGTGCAGCGCCTGGCCTGCTACGACCGCTGGTCCGGCGGCAGCGTGCCGGCAGACACATCGGTCGCCACGCCCACGGTGCCTGCGCCGCTGGCCTCCAGCACGCCGGGCGCGCTCACGACGCCGTCCACCGCCACCACGGCGCAGGCGCCGATCCAGGCCGACGTGCCGGCCACGCGCGTGGTGGAGGTGTCGGGCGAGCCGGGCTGCAAGAATCCGCAGTACTCCGATCTCTCCCGTTTCTGGGAGCTTGAGAACGACACCGACTGTGGCACCTTCGGCATCCGCGGCTACCGGCCGATCAGCCTGTCGTACATCGCCTCGGATACGGTCAACCGGTCTCCGCAGTCGCCCTCGTCCAGCAACCAGTCCGCGACGGTGATGGACTACGGCACGAACGAGATGCGCATCCAGCTGTCGGTGCGCACCAAGATCGGCCAGGGCTTCCTCACGCAGGGCGATCCGTCGCGCCGCGACTCGCTGTGGTTCGGCTACACGCAGCAGTCGTACTGGCAGCTGTTCAACCCCGGCTTGTCGCGGCCGTTCCGCTCCACCGACCACGAGCCCGAGCTGATCTACGTGTACCCGTTCGACCTGCGCCTGGGTGACGGCCTGCGCCTGCGCTACGGCAGCATCGGCCTGTCGCACCAGTCCAATGGCCAGAGCCTGCCGCTGTCGCGCAGCTGGAACCGCGTGTACGCGGGCTTCGGGCTGGAAAGCGGCAACACCTGGCGCGTGCAGGCGCGCGTGTGGCACCGCCTCAAGGAAGAGGCCGCCAAGGACGACAACCCCGACATCGTCGACTTCATCGGCCGCGGCGAGATCAACGCCGCCTGGAATATCAACGCCGCCAACACCGTGAGCGCCACGCTGCGTCATGCGCTCAAGAACGACGGCAAGGGCTCGGTGCGGTTCGAGTGGCAGCGCGCCATCGGCAACGAGGGCGATCGCCGCACCTCCGGCCTGCGCTTTCACACGCAGCTCTTCACCGGGTACGGCGACAGCCTGCTCGACTACAACCGCCGCCGCAACGTGCTCAGCGTGGGCCTGAGTCTGGTGGACTTCTGAGGTAGCGCGCGTGCATGGCGTCGTCCGTGGCGCGCGCCAGCGCGCGAAGCCGGCCCAGCCATTGCGGATCGGCGGGCCAGTGCCTCTCCAGCAGTAGCGGATAGATGGCGCGGCTGGCGCGGTGCAGCAGCTGGGCGCCCGAGTCGCCGCTGGCGCCCACCAGCGAGTGCAGCGCGTCGCGCGCCTTGGAGAAATCGTTCTCCGCATGGGCCTCGTCGAGCCGGTCGATCTGCGCGTGCATCTGCGCCAGGTAGAGCGGCAGGCCCTCGTCGATCATGTCCACGCTGCGCAGCTGCTCCAGCCGTGCGGGGTCGAGCAGCTGGGCGGCATCGATCTCGATGTCGGACGGTTGCGTGCCCGGCGCCACGGCGCTGGCACCGGACGGTGCCCGCAGCGAGATGGCCGCGGCCGGCGTCGCCCTGGCGGCCGCCGCGTCCGCTGCGGGCGCGCCCGACACTTGGCGCGCGGGACGTTGCGCCAGGTGCTGCTGCAACCGCTCGAGCAGCGCGGCCGGCTCCACGGGCTTGACGAGGTAGTCGTCGAAACCGGCCTCGATCGCCTCGCTCACCGTGCCGGCATCCGCATGGCCCGTCAGCGCGATTACCGGCAACCGGCCCCATTCATCCGGCAACTGGCGGATGGCGCGCGTGGCGGCCAGTCCCCCCTGGCCGGGCATGTTGAGATCCATCAGCGCGGCATCGATCGGCAGCGCGCCCGCATCCTGCGCCAGCACGTGCTCCAGCGCCGACTCGCCGCTCCATGATTCGAGCACCCGGGCGCCCCACTGCTGCAGCTGGGCTCGCATCACCGAGCGGCTGTAGGTGCTGTCCTCGGCCAGCAGCACGGTACGGCCGGCCAGGGGCCGGCTGCCCCGCGCCACCGGATGCAATGCCGCGCCCAGCGCCGCGGCCAGCAGCAGCGGCGTGGCGGGCTTGGCGACGAAGCCGTTCATGCCGACCTTGCGCGTCTTGGGCAGCACGATGTGCGCCGGCTCGGAGGTCAGGGCGACGATGGGCAGGTCTTCGCAGCCCGGCACGGCGCCGCCGCGCAGGCGCGCGGCCACGGCGAAGCCATCGAGCCCGGGCATCTTGAGATCGAGCAGCAGGGCGTCGCAGGGCATGCCCAGCAGCAGCGCGAGCGCCGTCTCGCCGCCCTCGGCCTCGATCACGCTGCAACCCAGCGAGGACAGCATGCGCGCCGCGCTGCGGCGCAGCGCCTCGTCGTCGTCCACCACCATCACGCGGCGGCCGCGCAGGGCCTCGCGCGCTGCGGCCAGGCTGCGCTCCTCGTCGGCGCGCACGTCGTCGTCGGCCACGGGTGTGAAGCCGAGCTCGAACTCGGTGAACTCGCCCTGCACCGACCGGCACACGATGTCGCCGCCGAAAGCGCGCATGGCGCGCCGGCAGTACGACAGGCCCAGGCCGGTGCCGTCGCTCTTGCCCGACGTGCGGAAGGGCTCGAACAGGTGGCGCAGCGCCTCGGGCGACATCCCGGGCCCGGTGTCGCGCACGATCACGCGCGGCGCATCGACCGTCACGGTGAGACGGGCATGCGGATGGGTTTCGAAGTAGTAGAGCGCGTTGCGGATCAGGTTGAACAGGATGAACAGGTAGGCCGTCTCGTCGCCGCGGAAGACGAAGTCACGCCGCACGTCGAGTTGCACGCGCTCGCGCTGCAGGGCCGAGTCGTAGCCGTATTCCTCGATCGCGCGGCGCGTGGCGCCCGCCGCGCCCACGAGCACGAACTCGCCGGGCGAGAAGGCGTTGGTGCGCACCTCGCCGAGCGTGAGCGTGATCACCTGCAGGCCGCGTTCGACGGCCATCTGCCCGGCCGAGAGGTGGCGGTAGAGCTCGTCCACCCGCGCCAGCGCGAGCGGCCGCGCGCTGTCGTCGGGCGTGGGCGCGGGCAGGGCGCGCTCGATGCTGTCCAGCGCCATGCGCACCTGGCTCAGCGGGTTGCGGACCTCGTGCGCGATCGATCCGGCCAGCGCGGTATAGGTGCGCCGCAGCTTGTCGGCTTCGGCGCGTTTCTCGGCGAACTTGAACAGGCTGCCGCCCACCACCACCAGCACTCCTATGGGCAGGCGAGCGACGTAGTCCATAGGCAGCGGCGTGCCCGGCATGGCGATGAGGAACATGACGTAGGACGCCAGCATGGCGCTCAGCAGCATCACGATGGTGTTGCGCCAGTCCGACAGCAGGATCAGGAAGAACACCGCCATCAGCGTGTTTGCCACGGCCACCACGCCGCCGCCGTTGGCGAGCGACGTGAAGAAGAAGAAGAACGGCAGGCAGAACAGCAGTGCGCCGTAGGCATAGGCCATGTAGTACGGCTTCGCGCGCTCGGGCCAGTAGTCCTTCAGTGCCAGGCCCAGGCAAATGGTGCTGGCCAGGCCACGTAGCCAGAGGTCGTTGTAGGGCGGCTCGCCCTTGGTGAAGCGCAGCAGGTAGAACAGCGGGAAAGCGAAGACGCCCACCATCCCGGTGTACTGGACAAACGGGCGGCCGTTGTCGTGGTAGGCGTTGAACTGCGCGAAGAGGTCGCGCAAGAGCTTCATGAGACCACGATGCTTTCGGGCGCAAGATGCTTGCGTGCGACCTGGTCGAGCAACTGACCCGTGAGAGACAACGTGGTACGTGCCACCTTCAACACCAGTGCCTGGTCCTGCGGCGATACGGCGAAGCGGACGATGGCGTCTTCAACCTGCTGGCTGTGCTCGGCATCGGCTTCGGCGTGCGATCCGAAGAAGGTCAGGTTCTTGCTGGTCAGCTGCAGGTCACGGCTGATCTTGGCGAACGGGTCCTGGATGTGGCCGTACACGCTCTCGGCCCAGAAACTGTAGCCCAGGCGTGCCACGGGGCCGTAGCGCAGTGCCACGTAGTACAGGTAGCCGATGAGCGCCTCGGTCGCAGGCAGGGGCGGAAGGTCGAGGTCGGCCTCGTCCAGCAGGCCGATGCTCTTGAGATCGTGCGTCACCATGCGTTCGTGGCCGAGTTCTTCTGCCGCGTGGCGGTAGACAAAACGCAGCAAGCCTTCGGGTGCAGGCCCGAACGCAGCCACCGCCTGGTTCATGGAGTTGTGTCGCGAGTAGTGATAGATCTGCAACATCAGGTCGCGGTAGAACTCGCGCGATACCGGCTGCTTCATGACGTGGCGCCAGAAGGCGCCCTGCTTGATGGTGGCCCATTCGGCATCGACGGCCTCTTGCAGCGACGGGATGAAATTCATGGAAGTCCTGGGGTGATTTGGAGGGAACCAGCGAGCAGGCAATGCCTGCAGGATGACCGCGATTATTGCCCCACCGACAAGGCATCGAACACGCGCTGGAAAGGGCCATGGATCAGCGTGTAAGTCTTGTCGGTGCCCGTGAGTGGAACGTCTGACGCGACCGTCTCGAAACCGAGCCGACGGTACAGCCGGGCCAGCATCGGTGTGCACGACGCGTGGAGCCCGTCGACGGTGCGATTCTCGTCCAGGAACGACAGCGCAAGGTAAAGGCAGTGACGAAGCAACTCGGGCCCTGCGCGGAACGAGGGGTCGAGCACCAACCGCCCCATTTCCCAGTCGTTCGCTCTTGCGCGGACGGCATGGGGCGTGTCGGCGATCAGCCGTTCGGTCAGCGTCAGACCATGGCACATGGGCATGGCCCGGATGGTGCCCACGATCTCGCTGCGGGTTTCGAACGCAACCGTCACACTCAATGTGTCGCGGATCGATTCATGGAGATCGAAGTCAGGGTCGAGGGTGCGGTGCAGGTTCAGGTCGATGCGGTCGCGCAGATGCGCCACCTGACTGACTTCATCGGGGCGGCTCAGATGTCGCAGGGTCACGCCATACCGGTCTGGCAGTCCGATATACGGAAAGCCGGGCGAGACTCGCACGGCGGGCGGGGGCGCGGCGTACCTCGCGGAGGGTCGCAAAGCTGCAATGTCTTGCATGGAAACCTTCACACACATCGAGTCAGGGCGATGGCGCGGAAGTGCGCTGCCTTGCCGGGTATCCCACCCTGCCGTGAAAATTATCGGCAGAACGAGAAGCAATGTGCAAAAAAGGATTCTCGAAGCGAGCACAGATGTGGTTTAAGTGCTAGGCGTCGCGCAATGAAAAAGGCGCCCGATGGGCGCCTTCCTTGCGTCGCGGGCCCTGCCAGCCCGCCTGCAGCTTTCACTGGGGCTGGTAGCCCGCCGCCTTCACCAGCGCGGCCGAGGCCTGCGACGAAGCCGTGATGCGTTGGCCCAGCGCCTCGGGCGTGCTGCTCATGAGCGTGATTCCGAGGTTGCTGAGCTTTTCGCGCATTTCGGGTGTGGCCACCACCTGGGCGATGGCGGTGTTGTAGCGGCGCACGATGTCGGCCGGCGTACCGGCGGGGGCGATCACGGCGGTGAAGATCTGGTCTTCCAGGCCCTTGATGCCGAGTTCGGCATAGGTGGGCACGTCGGGGATGGAGGCGACGCGCGTGGTGCCGTTGACGGCCAGGATGCGCACCTTGCCCGTGGACACCTGCGGCAGCATCACGCCCACCGAACCGATGCCCGCCGCGATCTGGCCGGCCAGCACGTCCTGCGCCACCGGGCCGTCGCCGCGGTAGGGCGCCGACTTCAGGTCGGCCGACAGCGCCTTGGCCACCACGCCCACGGCGAAGTCGGGCACGCTGGCCGGCGCGGGAACGCCCACGTTGCCGGCCGTCGCGTTCTTCTGCGCCCACGCGCCGAAGTCCTTCATGCTCGACACGCCGGAGGCGGCCGTGGTGCTGATGGCGAACACGTCGGGGTTGATGGCCACCAGACCCACGGGCACGAAGTCCTTGCCCACGTCGTAGCCCGGTGCCTTGAGCGTGTGCGGAATCATCGTCAGCGCGTGGCTGTTGGAGAGGAAGATGGTGGTGCCATCGGGCTTCGAGGCCTTGAGGACCTGGGCGGCGATCTGGCCGCCGGCGCCGGCCCGGTTCTCGACCACCACGGGGCGGCCAAGCACCTTCTCCATGCCGAGCGCCAGGTTGCGCGCAATCACGTCGGTGCTGCCGCCGGCCGGAAATCCCACCAGCATCCTGATGGGCGCGTTGTCCTGGGCCATCGCGGCCGAGGCGCCCAATGCCAGCACGGAAACCGCGAGCGCGCGGCGCAGGGGGGAAGCGAGGAATCTGACAGAGTTCATGTGGAATGCGTCCTTTCTGATCGCATGCGGTTTCGATGCAAAAAGCGTGCTCGGCGCCTGCGCGTTTCCCTGGAGAAACCGCAGGAAACATGCACCGCGCACAGCGCGCGGACAGGGCGTGATTGTGGACCCAACGGGACCGCGCCGGGCTCGGGATCGTGCCGGATGCGTGCGTGTCAGGCGTGGGCCGCCGGCACCTGCCAGTGGGGGCCGAGCAGGCCGGCGATCGCCTGCAGCGCGGCCTGCGCGCCCGAGGCCAGGCCCACGTCGCGCGGCGAAGGCACGCTGCTCTCGCGCGGGTTGATGCGCACCAGCCGGCCGCCATGCGCGTGCAGCACGGCGTGGCTGAAATGCCGCACGGAGGGAATGGCCGTGCCCGCGCCCAGTTCGATCACCACCGGCCGGCCGGCGCGCGCCAGCCACTGGCGCAGGCGCAGGGCCTGCGCGCGCTCGCGCACGTCGAGCCAGCCGGCGTCGCCGAACATCAGCACATTGGGCCGTGCCAGTGCGCCGCAGGCCGGGCAGCGCGGCAACTCGTTCAGCAGGCGGCAGGCCGCCTCGTCCACCTGGGGCACGAAGTCGTCGGCGGGCCAGGGCGCGGCGCCGCAGCCGGCCAGGCACTGCAGCCATTGCAGCGAGCCATGGCATTCATGCACGCCATCGCGCGCGAAGCCAGCGCGCTGGAACTGGCCGTCCACATTGCTCGTGAAAACGGCCGCGCCCAGCGGCAGCTGCCGGCCCCAGTGCTGCAGCAGCGCGAAGCCGCCGTGGGGCACGGTGGCGCGGTAGAGCGCCAGACGGTGGCCGTAGAAGCCCCAGGCCAGCCGGGGGTCGTGGTGGAAGCTGTCGGGCGAGGCGATGGTGGTGAAGTCCAGCCGCGCACGGGCCAGCGCCGGGTAGGCCCGCCAGAAGCCTTCGCGGCCGCGGAAGTCGGGCAGGCCCGAGTCGACGCCCATGCCCGCGCCCGCGGCCACCACCAGGGCATCGGCCTGCGCGATCAGGTCGGCGGCGTGTTCCAGATCGGTGGCGGGCAGTGCGTCGGGCATGGCCGCGCATTGTCGCGCCGCAATACCCTCCAAGCCCCCAGATCCCCGGGGGATTCCGGAGCCGCGCCGTCGCCCGCCTGCCGCAGAATGCATGCGTCGCCCGCGTCCCCCCGTGGCGCGACCCGCTCACGCCGCGGGCCGTCCGGCCCGCCCCTCCCTCACCGTGAAGAAGGACATTCCTGTGACGATGACCCTGCCCGCCCGCCGCCGGGCCACTGCCTCGCTGGCTTGCGGCCTGTTCGCCCTGGCCTCGTTCGCGCCGCTGGCGCTGGCCCAGAGCGCGCCGGCTGCCGCGCCCTACGAACCGATGCGCGGTCAGGCCGGGAAGGACGTGATCTGGATCCCCACGCCCGACGGCGCGGTGGACCGCATGCTGCAGATGGCCGAAGTCAAGCCCAATGACCGTGTGGTCGACCTGGGCTCGGGCGACGGCAAGATCGCCATCGCCGCCGCACGCAACCACGGTGCCACGGCGCGCGGGCTCGAATACAACCCGAAGATGGTCGATCTCTCGGTGCGCATGGCACAGCAGGCGGGCGTCTCCGACAAGGTGAAGTTCCAGGAAGCCGACATTTTCGTGACCGACTTCTCCGAAGCCACCGTGGTCACCATGTACCTGCTGCCGCAACTCAACCTGCGGCTGCGCCCGCAGCTTTTCCGCATGAAGCCGGGCACGCGCGTGGTGTCGCACTCGTTCCGCATGGGCAACTGGTGGCCCGACGAAGTGTCGCGCGTGGGCTCCGCCGAGCTGTTCCTCTGGCGCATTCCGGCCAACGCGGGCGGCACCTGGCGCATGACCGGCGCGTCGGGCCTGCCCCATCACGTGCAGTTCACGCAGCGCTTCCAGCAACTCGAAGGCCAGGCCGCATACGACAACCAGCTCACGGCCGGCGTGGTGCAGCCGCGCCTGTCGGGCGAGTCCATCAGCTTCGGCGTGCGCGACGCGGGCGGCGCGATGATGCAGTTCCAGGGCCGCGTGGCAGGCAACCGCATCACCGGCACCATGAGCCGCGCCACCGGCGGCACGGTGCCCTTCGAGGCCGTGCGCGAAGGCCCCGCCGAGCCGATCCAGGGCATCGAGGCCGGCGAACAGGAAGGCCTGGCGGCTGCGCGCGCACTGGAAGCAGGCCCGAACTGATGCGTCCCGCGCACCCGGCGCGGGCGGCCCGGCCGCCTGCCGCCCTGCGCAGTCACGAGTCGGCGCGCGCAGGCGGCGGCGCACGCGCGCGGCTGGGCATGCGCGAGACGCTGGCCCTCATCGTCGGCCTGGCCATCGGCGCGGGCATCTTCAAGGCGCCCTCCGTGGTGGCGGCCAACGTGCCATCGGCCGAATGGATGTTCGGCCTGTGGATCGTGGGCGGCATCTTCTCCATCCTCGGCGCGCTCTGCTATGCCGAGCTGGCCTCGGCCTATCCGAGCGCCGGCGGCGAATACCACTTCCTTTCGCGCGCGTTCGGGCGGGACACCGCGCTCGTCTACGCGTGGGCGCGCGTGTCGGTGCTCACCACGGGCTCGATCGCCTTGCTGGGCTTCGTGTTCGGCGACTACGCGCAGCGCCTCGTGCCGCTGGGCCCGCACGGGCCGGCGCTCTACGCGGCGCTGGCGGTGGTGCTGCTCACGGCGATCCACCTGAGGGGCCTGCGCGGCAGCGCGCGCACGCAGTCGTGGCTCACGGTGATGGAGGTGGCGGGCCTGGCGCTGATCGTGGTGGCCGCGCTCTGGCTCTGGCTGGGCGGCGATCGCCCGGGCGCGGCCAGCGACGCGGCGGCGGTGGCGCTCGCCGGCTCGGCCGGCGCGCCGCTGTCGATGCAGGGCGTGGGGCTGGCGCTGGTGTTCGTGCTGCTCACCTTCGGTGGCTGGAGCGACGCGGCCTACGTCACCGCCGAACTGCGCGACCGCCGCGCCATGGCGCGCGCGCTGTGGATGTCGGTGTGCTTCATCACGGCGCTCTACCTGCTGGTCAACTGGGCCTGCTGGTGGGTGCTGGGACTGTCGGGCATGGCGCGATCGGACACCGTAGCCACCGACGTGCTCGGGCTGGCCTTCGGCCCGGCGGCCGGCCAGTTCATCGCCGCGCTGGTGGCGCTGGCCGCGCTGGCTTCGATGAACGCCACGCTGCTGGTGGGCGCGCGCGGCACCGGCGCCCTGGGCCATGACTGGCCACGGCTGGCCTGGCTGGCGCGCCGCGACCCCCACACCGGCGCGCCGCGCAACAGTTTCCTCACGCAGGGCGCGCTGGCGCTGGCGCTGGTGGCGCTGGGTGCGGGTTTCCACGACGGCTTCCAGGCCATGGTGGAGTTCACCGCACCGGTGTTCTGGCTGTTTTTCTTCCTCACCGGTCTGTCGCTGTTCCGCCTGCGCCGGATCGACCCGGGCCAGCCCCGCCCCTTCCGGGTGCCGCTCTATCCCCTGGTGCCGGCGCTGTTCTGCCTGAGCAGCCTGTACATGCTGTGGGCCAGCCTGTCGTTCGTCTACGCCCAGGAATTCGGCGGTTTCAACGCGGCCTGGGTGGGCGTGGGCGTGCTGGCCAGCGGGGTGGCCTTGCGCTGCTGGCTCGGGCGCGCGGAAATCCAGGCTGTTCAGGCGGATCTATGAGTTCGATTTTGTCGTGTAATTTCGATCTTATGAGTTCGTTTTAAGTCCTATAATTCGGCGTCAAAGGTGCGAATTATGGATGCACTCAAAGAACTTGAACGCCGTCAACTCGACAACGCCCTGGCCGTCTGGCGCGATGCCCGACTGTCCGCCCGGCCGCGCTCAGGCTGGCTGCAGGCGATCCGCAGCGCGTTGTCGATGCCCGCCCGCGCCTTGGGCGAGCGCATCGGTGTCAGCGAATCTGCCATCCGGAAATTCGAGGTGGCGGAGGCATCCGATGCCATCACCCTTGGCAGCCTGCGCAAGCTGGCCGAGGCGCTGGATTGCGAACTCCATTACGCGCTGGTGCCCCGGCGATCGCTCGACACGCAGTTGCAGGATCGCGCGCGCGCACTGGCGCGGCAACGCCTTTCACGTGTCGCTCACTCCATGAAGCTCGAAGACCAGGGGTTGCGGGCAAGCGAGCACGATGCGCAGATCGACTGGATCGCTGACGAACTGCTGCGTGGGGACCGCCGCAAGCTATGGTGACTTCGGCCGAACTGCCGCCGGGTGCGACGCCGCTGGATGCCGACGAGGCCTCGGCTCTGCTGCCCGGCCATATCACGCAACAGGCCGAACTCAACGAGTTCGAGCAGCTCAACATCCAGCGCGCAGTTCAGTGGGCTCAGTCGCGGATCAGGCGACTGCGCCCGCATGAGCTGCTGGAGGAAGGTTTCGTGCGCGACGTGCATCGGCGCATGTTCGACCGCACCTGGGCATGGGCGGGCACGTTCCGCACGTCGGCCAAGACCATTGGCGTGGACTGGCCGCAAATCGGATTCCAGCTGCGCAACCTGCACGACGACGCCCGGCACTGGATCGAGCACGCCACGTTCGCGCCTGACGAGATCGCGATCCGCTATCACCACCGTCTGGTGCTGATCCATCCTTTCCCGAACGGAAACGGGCGGCATTCCCGATTGCTGGCCGACCTCGTTGCCGAGCGTCTGGGGCAGCCGGCCTTCAACTGGGGCGGCGGGGCCGACCTCGTGGCGGGCAACGACACCCGTCGTCGCTACATCGCCTCACTGCAGCAGGCCGACGCAGGCGATATCGCGTCGCTTCTCGCTTTCGCGCGCAGCTGAGCCGTGCGCATCACGCTGGCTGCGGCAGCGCCCGCCGGGCCCGCGCGGCGCGGCGTTCCTGCAGCAGCGTGAGGATCACGGTCAGTGTCATGAAGCTGGCGGCGGCCCAGAAGATGCCCAGCGGCATCGCGTTGTCCAGCAGCCAGCCGAACATCACCGGGCCCACGGCGCCGCCGATGTTGAAGCCTGTGGAGACGATGCCGAAGGCCTTGCCCTGCCCGCCCGGGGGCGCGGCCGCGCGAACGAGCATGTCGCGCGAAGGGGCGATCACGCCGCTGAGGAAACCGGCCACGCCCAGGCACAGCACCAGCAGCACGCCGGGCAGCGGCACGCTGGCCACCAGGATCATGAGCAGGGCCGCCAGTGCGAATGCCGTGGCCGCCACCAGGCCGTGGCGGCGGGTGCGGTCGGCCAGCGTGCCGCCGGCCAGCACGCCGAAGGCACTGGCGAACAGGAAGGCCGTGAGGGCCGTGTTGCCCAGCGCCAGCGGCACGTCGTAGGCTGAGGCGAGGGCGGTCACCGAGAACTTCTCGACCGCGCTGGTGCTCAGGTTCAGCAGCACGAACAGCAGCGTCAGCACCAGGATCGCGGGCGTGAGAACACGCACCTTGTCCGTGCCCGCGGCAGGTGCCCGGGCCGCTTTCGCGCGCACCTGCGGCGCGATGCGGCTGGGCAGCAGCATGACCGCAGCCGAGGCCAGACCCAACAGCGCCACCGCCACGAACGACCAGCGCCAGCCGGCCGTGGTTGCCAGCCCGATCATCAGAACCGGCGTGATGGCACCGCCGAAAAAGCCGGCGAAGGTGTGGATCGAGAACGCCCGGCCCATGCGCGCCTCGTCCACGCCCGAGGACAGCAGCGCGTAGTCGGCCGGGTGGTAGACGCCATTGGCGATGCCGGCCAGCACCATGGCCACCATCAGGCAGGTGTAGGTGGGCACGGCCGCGAAGGCCAGGTAGCTCAGGCTGCCGGCCACCAGCGCGCCCACCAGCATGCGGCGCGCACCGAAGCGGTCGACCGCGAAGCCCAGCGGTGCCTGCACGAAGGCCGACACCACGTTGAAGAGACTGATGGCCAGCCCCAGTTCGATGAAGCTCACGCCCATCTCGCGCGGCAGCAATGGCAGCAGCGCGGGCAGCGCCATGATGTGAACGTGACTGACCAGGTGGGCGAACGCCACTTGGGGAAGCAGGGGAAGCGAGGGGACTTTCATGGGCTCCGGAAACGGGGAGCGGCCGGCGTCGCGCCGGTCGGGGCAGCCCGCCATTGTCGGCGATCGGCCAGCGCGTTGCAGCCGTGGGCGTTTCGTCGACGAACCGCCACTTCGTGCCTGATTCACCACACGGCAGCCGCAACGCAGGAGATTTCGCCGCGCCGTTGCAATTCTCATGATTTCTCATGAATGCGCACGCATCGTCTCAGCGACCGCGCGTGGCGCGGCTTTGCCCGGAAAAGCGTGCTCTGCGCTCCCCGCCATAGCCCCGGCAGCAGTTAGCCAACGTGAGAAAAGGTTAGAAAAATCGAAAGAACGTAACCAAACGTCTCCCTACAGTCCACGGCGTGAAAAACGCCGCGCTCTCCAAATTCGTTGTTTCGATCCAATTTTGGGTCGTTTCGTTCACAACTAAACACATCTGCCGATATTTGAGGCAGTGGGGGGTGGCGACGTTGCTGGCCGCTGCCAGCACCTCGGCGCTGGCCGATCTGGGGGCCTCGGTCACGCTGGTCACCGGCGATCCGACGAGCATCTATCCCGGACAGGTGACGCGGCTGCAGATCACGCTGTCCAACAGCGATCCGGGCAATTCGCTGATCAACGTCGGTTTTGCCAACAGCCTGCCAGTAACCACCGCGCCCAACGGGCTGAAGGTCGCCGGCCCGGTCAGCTACGTGTGTACGGATCCCGCCTCGGGCCCGGTGGCCACCACGGGCACGCTGACCGCCACCGTGAACACGCGCAACATCGCGCTGGCAGGCGCCACGATTCCGGCCGCCTCGGGCGGCACCGACGGCATTTGCGTGATCGAGATCCCGGTGACGGCCGGCACGTCCAGCGGCGCGCAGGCCACCTACGTCTATTCGATCGCCAGCGGCGCGGTGACCGGCAACCCGTCCAGCGCGCCGGGCGCTACGCTGGCCAACAGCGGAACGGTGCAGCAGAGCATTCCCGTCAACGCGCTGAGCCGGCCGACGATCAGCAAATCGGCGCTGAACTCGCCCCCCCTGACGCTGGGCGGCGCCTCGCGCCAGCTCACCGTCACGCTGTCCAACACCAATCCGGTGCCCATCTCCGGCTTCTCGATCGAGGACGTGTTCCCGACGGCGGGCACGCCGGCTGCACCGATCATCGTGCTGGCCAACCCGCCGCTGGGCGCATCGACCTGCACGTCGGGCCCGGCGCCCGTGGTGACCGGCGCGGCCGGCGCCGGCAGCTTCGCGGCGACCGGCACCATTCCCGCCAACGGTTCGTGCACGCTGCGCGTGAACGTCGTGGCGGCCCAGACCGCCGGCGACTACCAGGTCTCCGCCAACAACACCATCAACGGCACCAGCCAGTTCAGCAACGACCTGGGCATCACGGCCGCGAACGCGAGCGCCGCCGTCAGCGTCCGTTCGCCGCTGCGTGTCTCCAAGACCGTCAACAGCGGCTCGCTCGCCAGCGGCGAGAACGGCAGCTTCACGGTCACGCTGTTCAACGACGGCGCGGACCCGCTCACCAACGTGGCGTTCAACGACAACCCGATCGACGGCAGCGGCGCGGCCGGCTACGGCCTCAAGCTCAACGGCGCGCCCACCACTTCGTGCGCACCGGCCACGGTGACGGCCATCGGCGACACCGGCGTCAGCCTCTCGGGCGCCACCATCCCGGCGGCTGGCTCGTGCACGGTCACGATTCCGTTCACCGGCACGGTGCAGCAAGCCAACACCGCCCGCTCCTATACCAACACGCTCGCCCAGGGTGCCGTGACGGTCGGCAGCCCGGTCAACACCGCCATCGTCAGCCAGGCCGCCTCGGCCACGACCACGGTCTACCAGAGCCTGTTCGTGCGCAAGGAATCGTCGCCCACCACCGCAGCGCCGGGTAGCCCGGTGCGCTACCGCGTGACCGTGGAGAACTGGACGCCGGGCGCGCTCGCCAACGTGCGCGTCACCGATAGCTTCACGCAGGGCCAGACCTTCCTCACCGGCACCATCGGCGGGCAGAACTTCACGCCCACCGTCACCCCCACCGGCGCCTGCGTCGGCGTCACCACGGCGTCCACCACCGGCGCCACCAGCCCGCAGTTCGTCATCGCCTCGGTGCCCGGCCGCCCCGACGTCAACACGCCCGGTACCTGCACGATCGAGTTCTGGGCCATGATCCCGCCCACCGCGGCGCCGGGCTCCACCTTCGGCAACACCATCGCCGCTGGCGGCGTCTGCTACGGCGTCGCGCCGGCCGAGGTCTGCAACACCAACAACACGCCCGCCACCACCGGCAGTGTCGGTGCGGTGCTGTCGCTGGCCAAGTCGTTCAGCCCCGCCGGTCCGCTGCCCGAGGGCACGGTCAGCCGCGTCACGCTGACTTTGAACAACCGCTCGGCGCAGCCGCTGACCGGCGTCACGCTGGGTGACAACCTGCCGCTGTCGGGCATCAACCAGATGCGCGTGGCCAACCCGGCCAATGCAGCCACCACCTGCACGGGCGCGCCCGTCATCACGGCCGTCCCCGGCGAAACCTCGGTCTCGATGAACGGCGCCACCGTGCCCGCGCGCGCCGACGGCGGACTGGGCGCCTTGGGCACCTGCACGATGGTGGTCGACGTGGTCGCCGGCGCCGGCACGTACCCCAACATCGGTACCGCCAGCGGCACGGCCACGCGCTCGGACGGCACGTCCGAAGGCCTGCCGGCCGTCAACTCGCCGCAGGCCACGCTGGTCTACAACTCGGTGATCTCGGCCACCAAGGCCTTCGCGCCCTCGTCGATCACCTCGGGCGGCCGTTCGACGGTCACCATCCGGCTGGTCAACAGCGGTGCGGTGGCACTCTCCGGCGTGGCGGTCAACGATCCGCTGCCGGCCGGCATGGTGCTGGCCGACCCGCCGTCGGCCTACACCACCTGCGCCGGCAGCACGGCGATCACGGCCGCCGCCGGAGCGTCCAGCGCGCTGCTGTCCGGCGCCAACGTGGCGGGCAACGGCTCGTGCGAATTCATCTTCGACGTCGAGGCCACGGGTTCGGCCAACTGGGTCAACACCATCCCCGCCGGCAACATCACCGCCGCGGGCGGCATCACCAACCAGACGCCGGTGTCAGCCACGCTGACCTACAACCCGCCCTCCGGCCTCACGGTCACCAAGACCTCCAACCCGTCGACGCTGACCTTCCCCGGCCAGACCAGCCGCCTCACCATCACGCTCACCGCCGGCACGCAGTCGGTCACGGGCCTGGCGGTCACCGACTACTTCACCGCCGACGGCACGGCCGGCGCCGCGCCCAACGGCATGGCGATCGCACCCACACCCTCGGCGGCCACCACCTGCCCGGGCGGCGTGGTGACGGCGGCGGCAGGCGGCACGCAGGTGGGGCTGTCCATCGCGACGCTGGCGGCCGGCACTTCGTGCACGCTGTCGGTCAACGTCACCTCGACGGCCGTCGGCGGCATCACCAACTTCATCCCGAGCGGTGCGGTCACCACGTACCAGGGGCTGTCCAATGCGGGCCCGGCCACCACCAGCCTGACCACGCAGAGCAACATCGGCGTGACCAAGCAGTTCACGCCCAACGTGGTCAAGCCCGGTGAGCGCTCGCGCCTGCGCATCACCTTCTACAACCCGACGGCACAGCCGCTGTCGGGCATCGCCACCACCGACAACCTGCCCGCCGGCGTCACCGTGCCCGCCGGGCCCGATCCGGTCACCACCTGCACGGGTGGATCGGTGACCTCGCCGACCGCGTCGTCGGTGAGCATCAGCGGCGCCACCCTGCCGGCCGCCTCGGGCGGCGTGCTGACCTCCTGCTACGCCGAGATCGACGTGGTGGTGGCCGCGCAGGGCGACTACGTCAACACCATTCCCATCGGCGGCGTGACGGCGTTCTCGGGCGGCAACACCGTCACCAATTCGCAACCCACCAGCGACACGCTGCGCGCCAAGTCGCCGGTGGTCATCGCCAAGGCGATCCAGAACCTGACGCTCGACGCCGCGCCGGTGGCGCCTTTCACCGCCGGCACCGCCACACGCGCGCCCGGCCAGGCCGGCGTGCTCGCCATCCGCCTGACCAACCCCAACGCCGTGCCGCTGACAGCCGTCGGCTTCACCGACACGCTGCCCTCGGGGCTGGTGGTGGCCGCCACGCCGGGTGTGAGCAACACCTGCGCCGGCACGGTCACGGCCGACCCGTCGGGCACGCTGGTGCGGCTGGCTGGCGCAACGCTGGCAGCCAACGCCTCGTGCGTGGTGAACGTGAACGTGCTGAGCAACATCTCGGGCACCTACACCAACACCATTCCTGCCGGTGGCGTGACCACCTTCGAAGGCGTGACCAACGACGAGCCGACGCGTGCCCGCGTCATCGTCTCGGTGCCGCCGGGCGTGACCAAGCAGTTCGTTCCGGCCGTCATCCCGCCGGGCGGCACATCGCGCCTGACGATCTTCATCGCCAACGAGAACGCCTCGGCGCTCACGCTGACGTCCGCGCTCACAGACACCCTTCCCACGGTGCCGGGCCAGGTCCGCGTGGCCACGCCACCCAACGTGGTGAATTCGTGCCTGGGCCCGGGTGGCGTGGCTGCGCCCGCGGGTGCCACCAGCGTGGTGCTGTCCAGTAACTCCACCGTGCCTGCGGGCGGTTGCTCGATCGCGGTGGACGTGACGGCATCGTCGTCCGGCACGCACAACAACACCATCCCGGCCGGCGCACTGCAGACCAACCTGGGCGTGAACCCGCAGCCGGCCAATGCGCCGCTGGTGGTGAGCACGCTGGGCTACGTCTCGGGCCGCGTGTTCCAGGACAACAACACCGTGCCCAACGGCACCTATGAGTCGGGCACCGACACGCCGCTGGCCGGCGTGACGATCGAGCTGCGTGCCGGAGCCAGCTGCGCGGCGCCGCTGTACGCGGCGACCGGCTTCACCAACCCGGTGCTCACCGACGCGCTGGGCAACTACCTGTTCAGCAGCCTGCCGGCGGGCCCCTACAGCCTCTGCCAGCCCACGCAGCCGGCGGGCACCGCCAACGGCATCACCACGGCCGGCACCCCGCAAGGCGGCGGCACGATCGGCACGGCCACGGGCGTGGCCACCGTGCCCAGCGCCATCACCAACCTGGTGCTGGCGGACCTGGGTGGCGGCGCCGTGTCGGGCTCCACCGGCAACAACTTCGCCGAAGTCGTGCTGTCGTCCATCTCGGGCACGGCCTTCATCGACATGAACAACAACGGCGTGCAGAACGGCGCCGACACGCCGCTGGCCGGCGTGACGATCGAACTGCTCGACGCCGGTGGCGGCGTGATCGCCACCACCACCACGGCCGCCGATGGCAGCTACAGCTTCACCGGCCTGCAGCCGGGCACCTACAGCGTGCGCCAGCCCACGCAGCCGCCGGGCACCTCGTCGGGCCTCACCGTGCCGGGCACGATCAACGGCACGCCGGTGGGCACGGCCACCACGCCGGCCGTGACCGCCAGCCGCATCAGCAACATCGTGCTGCCGCCCAACGCGCAGTCGGTGCAGAACAACTTCGCCGAACTGCCCAACACCCGCACGGTGTCGGGCGCGGTGTTCCTCGACTACGACAACAACGGCCTGCTCGATGGTCCGTCCGACCATGGCCTGGGCGGCCAGGTGATCAACCTCACCGGCACCGACGTCAACGGCGGCACCGTCACGCGCACCACCACCACGGCCGCCGACGGCAGCTACAGCTTCACCGGCCTGCCCCCCGGCACCTATGCCGTGACGCAGCCGGCGCAGCCCACGGGCACCACCAACGGCATCACCACGCCCGGCTCGGCCGGCGGCACGGCCACGGGGCCGGCCACCGCGCCCAGCGCGATCGCCAACATCGACCTGACGAGCACCCCGGTATCGGGCGGCAACAACTTCGCCGAAGTGCCCAACGCCGCGCCCGACCTGGCCATCAGCAAGACGCACGCGCCTTCGGCCTTCGCGGCCGGCGGCAACGTGGGCTACTACACGATCACGCCGCGCAACATCGGCCCGGTCGCCACCAGCGGCACGATCACCATCACCGACACGCTGCCCGCGGGCATCACCGTGGCCGAGCCGGCCACGGGCACGGGCTGGGCCTGCGTGGGCGCGGTGGGCGCCAGCGTGGTGACCTGCACCGGCACCACTCCCATCGCCGCCAACGCCGCCGGCGCGCCCATCACGCTGCGCGTGTCGGTGGCGCCGGCCGCGGTCGGCCAGGTGCTGGTCAACCGCGTGCGCGTCGACGGCGGCGGCGAGCCGGCCGGCTTCGACGGCAACAACACGGCCGAAGACCCGGTGGCCGTCACCGCCGGCGCGGCCCTGTCGGGCCACGTGTGGCGCGACACCAACCACGACCGCATTCGCGACCCGGGCGAGCCCCTGGTCGAAGGCTGGACGGTCGAGCTGCTCAACGGCGGCGTGGTCGTGGCCACCACCACCACCGATGCCGGCGGCGCCTACCGCTTCGAGGAACTCGCGCCGGGCAGTGGCTACACCGTCCGCTTCCGCGAACCCGGCACCGGCCGCCTGTATGGCCGCCCGGTGCCCAACGAGCGCGGCGTGGCCTACACCAGCGGCGTCACCAATGCATCGGCCAACCCGGCCGGCGCCGACAACACGCGCGGCGTGCTCGACGGCCTGACCCTGCTGGCCGGCGACAACGTGGTCGAGCAGAGCCTGCCGCTCGATCCGGCCGGCGTGGTGTATGACGCGATCACCCGCGCGCCGGTCAGCGGAGCGACCGTCACCATCAGCGGCCCGGCCGGCTTCACGGCGGCCAACGTCATCGGCGGCCAGCTGTCGCAGGTCACCGGTGCCACCGGCGCCTACCAGTTCCTGCTGCTGCCGGGCGCGCCCGTGGGCACCTACACGCTCACCGTCACCGAGCCGCCGGGCTATGCGCCGGGTGTCTCGACGCTGATCCCGCCATGCACGGCCACCCTCAACGTGCTGCCCGCGCCGCCCGATCCGGCGCTGGTGCAGAACGCCAACCAGGCACCCGACGCGGCCGCGCCGCTGCACGACCCGGCCACCTGCGCCGCCACTTCGGCGGGCCTGGGCGCCGGTGCCGGCAGCACGCAGTACTACCTGAGCTTCGAGCTGAACCCCGCGTTCCCGGGCGGATCGGCCAACCTGGTGAACAACCACATCCCGCTCGACCCGATGGGCGCGACCGGCTTCAGCATCACCAAGACCGGCGACAAGCGCGTGGTCGAAGTGGGCGACACCGTGCTCTACACGATCACCGTGCGCCGCACGCAGGGCGCGCCGATCCCGCAGATCACCGTGCACGACCGCCTGCCCGCCGGCTTCACGCTGGTGCCCGGCACGGTGCGCGTGAACGGCGCAGCTGCGCCGAACCCCTCCGGCGGCGTCGGCCCGGTGCTGGGCTTCACCATCGGCGGCCTGCCGGTGGGCGGCAGCGCCACGCTGACCTACCGCGTCCGCGTGGGCGTGGGCAGCCAGCAGGGCACGGGCCTGAACATCGCGAAGGCCTACGGCTGCGCGGTGCCGGCCGGTTGCCTGGATGCGAACCAGAACCCGGTGCCCGCGAGCATCGCGTCGAACGAGGCGCGCTTCCAGGTCAAGGTGACCGGCGGCGTGTTCACCACCGAAGCCTGCGTGGTCGGCAAGATCTTCGTCGACTGCAACGGCAACCACATCCAGGACGCCGAAGAAGTCGGCATCCCCGGTGTGCGCCTGTACTTCCAGAGCGGCGACTGGCTCGTCAGCGACAGCGAGGGCAAATACAGCCAGTGCGGCCTGACGCCCAACAGCCACGTGCTGAAGGTCGACCCGCGCACGCTGCCCAAGGGCTCGCGCCTGGTCACGTCGAGCAACCGCAACCTGGGTGACGGCAACAGCCTGTTCCTGGACATCAAGAACGGCGAACTGCACCGCGCCGACTTCATCGAGGGCAGCTGCGCCAACCCGGTGATGGAGCAGGTGAAAGCGCGCCGCGCCCAGGGCGAGGTGCGTTCGGTGCAGACCGAGAGGAAGGGCGGCCCGGCGCTGCGCTTCGAGAGCCGGCCGCTGACCGCGCCACGGCAGGCCACCGACTCCGCCAACCAGCCCATCGTGCAGCCGCGCGCAGGAGATGCACGTGCACGCTAAACCGAACCTGATTGCCGCGCCCATGCGTTCCTCTTCCTGCCCCGTCGCCCGCGCCGCGCTGGCCGTCGCCGTCGCCGCCGCGCTCGCGCACGGCCTGCCTGCACTGGCGGCCGATGCGGCCGAGCCCCTGCCCGCCGACAGCACCGGCTACGCGCCGGTGGGCGCCCCCGGCCGCACCAGCGTCAACGGTGTGGCGCTGCCGCTCTATCCGATGGCCGATCCGCGCGCCGCCGGCCTGGGCCAGGCCAGCAGCGTGCTGTCGGGCCAGTCGGGCGCGGTGGACTACGCCGCCGCGCGCGCCGCCGCCCGCCTCGTCGTCGAGGTGGAGCGCAACGCCGTGCCGGCCGACGGCCAGACGCCGGTCGAGGTGACCGTGCGCGTGATGGGTGCCGATGGCCGCCCGCTCACGGGCACCGTCTTCGCCACGATCGAGCACAGCGGCGGACGCGTGCTGTTGGACGGTGCGAAGACCGACGAGAAAGGTCCGCTCGGCCGAGACGCCGACCGCGTCACCCCCGGCGTGCAACTGCCGGTGCAGGATGGCGTGGCGCGCTTCCGCCTGCTCGCACCCATGACCGCGCAGGACGTGCAACTGCGCGTGACCGTCGGCGGCCAGGAAGCCGCCGGCGTGGTGAGCTTCGTGCCCGAGATGCGCGACATGGTGGCCGCCGGCCTGATCGACGGCATCATCAACTTCCGTGGCCGCACCAGCGGCGTGATGACGCCCGCGCGCCACGAAGACGCGTTCGACCGCGAGATCCGCATGTGGAGCCGCCAGTTCGAAGGCGGCAAGTCGTCGGCCGCCGCGCGCGCCGCCTTCTTCCTCAAGGGCACCGTCCAGGGCAAGTACCTGCTGACGGCGGCTTACGACTCCGACAAGGAAACGCGCTCGCGCCTGTTGCGCGACATCCGCGCCGAAGAGTTCTACCCCGTGTACGGCGATGCCTCGCTGCGCGGGCGCGACGCCATCTCCGACAGCCGCCTCTACGTGCGCATCGACGAGAACCGCAACTACCTGCTGTGGGGTGACTTCTCCACCGGGGACGGCTTCACGCAGATGCGCGGCGGCGGCGCCACCGCGCCGCTGGCGCAGCGCAGCCTGGGCAACTACAACCGCACGGCCACGGGCGTGCGCTACCACCACGACGAGAACGGCCTGGTGGGCAACGTGTTCGCCTTCCGCGACACGCTGGTGCAGGTGGTGGAAGAGTTCGCGAGCCAGGGCAGCGGCCCGTACGGCCTGCGCAACAACGCGGTGCTCGAAGGCACCGAGAAGGTCGAGGTCATCGTGCGCGACCGCGACCAGCCCTCGCGCATCCTGTCGGCCACGCCGCTCGCGCTGGGCGCCGACTACACGTTCGAGCCGTTCTCGGGCCGCATCCTGCTGGCCACTTTCCTGCCGTCCACCGACTCCAGCCTCAACCCGGTGTCGCTGCGCGTGACCTACGAGGTGGACCAGGGCGGCGACCCGTTCTGGGTGGTGGGCGCCGACGGCCAGCTGCGCGTGAGCGAGACGGTGGAGATCGGCGGCTCGGTGGTCAAGGACGACAACCCGCTGGCCGGCCGCAACATGGCCAGCGCCAACATCGGCTGGCGCATCTCGCCCGAAACCATGGTGGTGGCCGAAGTGGCGCGCACCAGCAGCGAGGTCAACACCAACCCCGTCAACCAGTCGTCGCTGCCCGGCATGGCCGGCCGCTCGGGCGACGTGTCGGGCAACGCATGGCGCCTGGAGATGGCGCACAAGGGCGAGCGCACCGAGGCCACGGCCTTCATCGGGCGCAGCGACACCACGTTCGACAACCTCTCGGCACCGCTCACGGGCGGGCGCGGCGAGGCCAGCCTGTACGGCGCCTACCAGCTCACCGAGGGTGTCAAGCTCTACGCCCAGGCGCAGCGCAGCGAGGACCGCAACCCCGGCGCGTCCGACCGCAGCTCGGCGCAACTGGGCGCGGCTTTCAGCCTGACCGACCGCCTCACGCTCGACGTCGGCCTGCGCGCCATCCGCGAATCGGCGGGCACGACGACGGCGCTGTTCTCCACGCCGTTCTCCTCCACGCTGGGCCTCACGGGCAGCATCGCCACCGGCTCGGGCGGCAGCGCCGTCGGCTTCGGCACGCAGGTGATCGACCCGGTGAGCGGCCTGCCGGTCATCGTCTCGGGCACCAGCCTGGGCGGCAGCACCTACGTCAACCCCACCGACATCAGCAGCGAGACGGTGCGCGTGGGCCTGGGCTTCCGCTACAGCGAACGCCTCACGCTCGGCGGCGAGGTGGAGCACGATATCGGTGGCGAATCGCGCCGGCGCATCGCGCTGGGCGGCGACTACCAGATCGCCGAGCGCACGCGCCTGTACGGCCGCTACGAACGCCAGACCGGCCTGGCCAGCCCCAACGCGCTGACCACCGGCCTGCGCGAGAGCGATGCCTTCGTGTTCGGCGTGAACTCGACCTACCTCAAGGACACGCAGCTGTTCAGCGAGTACCGCCTGCGCGATGCCGTGAGCGGGCGCGACCTGCAGATGGCCTCGGGCGTGCGCAACATGTGGGACCTCGCCACGGGCCTGCGCCTGAACACGGCGCTCGAACGCGTGCGCGTGGTCTCGGGCGATTCGCCCGATGCCTGGGCCACCTCGGTGGGCGTGGACTGGTTCGCCAATCCGCTGTGGCGCGCGTCCACCAAGGTCGAATACCGCCGCTCGGGCGACATCGAGACCACGCCCGCCAACGAAGGCTTCGACACCACGCTGTGGCAGGCCATGGTCGCGCGCAAGCTCGACCGCGACTGGACGCTGCTGGCGCGCAACTACCTGCTGCGCACCGCCTACGACGCGCGCGGCGGCGTGCTGCAGAACCGCGCGCAACTCGGCGTGGCCTACCGCGACACCGATACCAACCGCGTCAACGCGCTGGCCAAGTACGAGTACAAGACCGAGCGCGACGCCAGCAACGCCAGCGTGGGCACGCTCGCCTCGCGCGCGCACATCGTCTCGCTGCATGCCGACTACCACCCCTCGCGGCCGTGGTGGATGACCGGCCGCGCCGCCGGCAAGTGGCAGGCCGACCGCTTCGAGAACGGCGTTCGCGACCGCTTCAACGCGCAACTGCTCTCGGGCCGCATCGTCTACGACATCACCGAGAAGTGGGATGTCGGTGTGATGACAGCGGTGCAGTTCGGTCAGCGCGGTGCACGCCAGAGCGCCTATGGCGTCGAGGCCGGCTACCAGCTCAGCCAGAACCTGTGGCTGTCGGTGGGCTACAACCGCGCCGGCTTCTCGGCCGACCGCGACCTGGCGGGCTACGAATACACCCGCTCGGGCGTCTACCTGCGCCTGCGCTTCAAGTTCGACGAAGACCTCTTCGCCACCCGCAACCCGTCCGTGAACCCCGTTGCGGCACGCTGACATCCGGAGCATTCCAGCCATGAACCTCTCCCGTTCCCTCCTGTCCCTGGCGCTCGCGCTGTCGGCGTCGGCCGTGTTCGCGCAGGCACCGCAGCTGCGACCGCAGGCCGAGCGCATCACCGACGAAGCCATCCAGGCCGACCACGCCACCTTCGAGGCGCAGCAGTTGCGCCTGCGCCGCCTCAACGAAGGCGGCCGCGTGCAGGCCGATTACCACCTCTCCAAGGCGCAGTGCTGGCTCGACGTGTCCTTCCACGAATACACGCGCAACGACCGCAGCGCCTTCCCGCAGCAGGCGCTGGAGCAATCCGCGCGGCTGGCCACGGCGATGGAGAACAAGGTCTCGCCGCTGCCGTTCGATACCCCGCACGTCAATGGCGCCGAGCCCATCCGCCCCGACCTGTGGGCGCGCGCCGGCGCGCTGCGCCAGCACGGGGGTTTCCAGTGCGCGCAGCAGGCCACGGCCTGCGGCGAGGTGGAACTGGTGCACGCCGCCAACGAAAACACGCAGCAGGGTTGGCGCCATGCACGGCCCTATGTGCAGATGGCCGAAGACCGCCTTGCGCTGGCCGAGCAACAGGCCGCCGCCTGCCTGCCGCCGCCGCGCGCCCCGGCGCCCGCGCCTGTCGTGGTGCCCGCACCGGCGCCGGCCGCCGTGAGCCTGGACGCACGCGTGCTGTTCGCCTTCGACAAAGCGGGCCGCGATGACATCCGCCCCGAAAGCCTGGTGGCCCTGCGCCGTCTGGCCGACGACATCCGTGCGCGCGGCGTGCGCGTCGAATCGTTGCAGCTCACCGGCCATGCCGACCGGCTCAACAGCACCGGCAATGCCGGCTACAACGTCGAACTCTCGCGCCAGCGCGTCGAGACCGTGCGCGCCCTGCTGACCGAACTCGGCGTGGTGGCCGCCACCGTCCAGGCCCAGCCGCGCGGCGATACGCAGCCCGTGGATGCCTGCACCGGCCCGTTCGCCAGCCGCGATGCGCTGCAGGACTGTCTGCTGGTCAACCGGCGCGTCGACGTCGTCGTGCGTGGCAGCGCACGCCCCTGAAGGCCATGAAGAGGGCAGGCGTCACAGCTCGTTACGGTGATTTGGGGGTCGAGGGTACCGATGCGTCATTTGACGCAACGGGCTCGCCGACAATCGTCCGTGCGTCTTCCCTGCCGGGCAGATTCGACCATCCCCGTCTTGCTGGCGTGCCCCTTTCCTCGACTCCACTTCCCCGCGTCTACATCATCGAGGACGATGCCGACCTGCGCGAGGAGATGGTGTATGGCCTGGGAGAGATGGGCTTCGACGTCCTGGGCTTCCCCGATGCGCCCGCGTTCTACCGTGCGCAGGCCGTGCAGCCCTGCGACGTGGCCGTGGTCGACGTGGGGCTGCCGGGCGAGGACGGCCACAGCGTGGCGCGCCACCTGCGCGTGAGCAGTGCGGTGGGCATCGTGATGCTGACCGCGCGCGGCACACTGCAGGACCGCCTGCACGGCCTGCAGCAGGGCGCCGACGCCTACCTGGTCAAGCCCGTGCACCTGCTGGAACTTAGCGCCGTGCTGCGCGGGCTCGGCCACCGCGTGGCCCAGCATCGCACCGCGATGCGCTCGGGCGGCGGTGCGGCGCCCGCGGCTTCATCCGTCGAAGGCGGCGACTGGCGTCTCACCGAAGCGGGCTGGACGCTGCGCGATCCGCAGGGCCGCACGATGCCGCTCACTTACTCCGAGCGGCTGTTCCTGCGCTGCCTGTTCGAGACGCTGGACACGCCCGTCAGCCGCGACCGGCTGATCTCCGCGCTGGGCGGCAGCGAGGATTTCGATCCGCACCGCATCGACGCGCTGGCCAGCCGCCTGCGCCGCAAGGCCGAAGCCGCCGGCATCGCGCTGTCATTGCGCGCAGTGCGTGGTGTGGGATACGTGTTCCATTCCACCGCGCTGCAGCGCGGCGGCTGACGGACAGAGCCGCCGCGCTTCAGCGACGGATACCGGCCAGCATGCGCAGCAGGCCGCGGTTGATTTCTTCCAGATCCATCTCGTGCTCGGCCGCCAGCACGGCCAGGTTGCCGGGCTCGGGCGACTCGAGCGCGATGGCCGCCAGCAGCGCGCCCGCGTAGGGCCCGGTACCCAGCACGGTGGCCGCGTGGATGCGCTCGGACAGCGGCAGCCGCTGCAGCACGGTGGCCAGCGGCTCGCCCTGCAACAGGTCGATCTGCGAGAACAGTCCGCACAGGTAGACCTCGCGCCGCAGGTCCTCCTCGATGCCGGTCTCCATCAGTTCCTCGACCAGGCTGGCGCGCAGCACCATCGACAGGCGCACGGGCTGCAGGTCGGCATCGCTGCTGGCGTGTGGCAGTTGCTCGGTGAGCCAGGTCTTGAGCGAGTTGACGCCCATCATCATCAGCGCGTGGCGGATCGAACCGATGCCGGTGCGCAGCCCCATCGCCGCCGAGTTGACGAAGGTGAGCATGCGGTAGACCAGCAGCGGTTCGTCGCTGATGATCTGCTCCAGCCGCTCCATCGACTGCTCGGTATCGAGCGCCAGCAGCAACTGCGTGACCACGCGGTGCGAGGGCTGCAGCGACTGGTAGCGCCAGGCATGCAGCACGTCCTCGGCGGGCCAGCCGGAAACGGCCCACGCGCCCTGCTGGTCCAGGCAATGCTGGGCCAGCGCGCGGCTGGCCACGCCCTCGTAGATCTGACCGGG
Source organism: Burkholderiales bacterium (assembly GCA_017307855.1). Classification (GTDB taxonomy): domain Bacteria; phylum Pseudomonadota; class Gammaproteobacteria; order Burkholderiales; family Burkholderiaceae_C; genus JAGOCV01. Next base: position 115,983 of record JAFKGD010000014.1, read on the forward strand.
CTGCACCGGGCTGGGCCGGGCGTTGGCCTGGCCCTGGCGGCGCGCGGCCTGGGCCTGCAGCGCCTGCATGGCGGCCTGTGGGCCCAGGTGGATCACCCGCCGCTCGAAGAGGCGCGCCACGTCGGGCAGCACGGCCTCGCCGGGCTCGGTGCGCAGCGCCAGCTTGACGCCACGCGCGGCGGCCTGGCGGGTGGCGGCGGCCAGCGCGGCGTCCTGGCGCAGCCAGGCCAGCGGCACCTCGAACACCGGAGCGCCCGGCTGAGCGTGTTCCAGCAGTTCATGCAGCAGCGCGGCGGCGCGGATGGACAGCAATAGCGGCGGCGCGCCCAACGCCCAGATCTCGTCGATGATGCGCAGCAGGTGCACGGCATCCTGCGTGGGGGTGGCGCCTTCGTGCACGAACAGCTGCACGCCCGCGATCTCGCGCGAACGGTTCCACAGGGGCCGGTACCCCAGCGTGACGGACCCCAGCACCGACTGCACCATCTGAAACCGATCCCCTCGTTGTGGCTGCCTGGATTGTCATGGCCGGCGCGCGGCGGCGCCGTGTTCAGGAGCGCGCGTCAACCGATGTAGTTGAACAGCGACAGCTTCTGGATTTGAGCATACGTCTGCAGCGCCACCGAGTACGCGGTCTGCTGGGTGTTGAAGTCGGACAGCGCCTTGACCATGTCGAGGTCTTCCGCGCGGGCGCGGTCGGCTTCCAGCTGGATCTTCCGGCCCGATTGCTGGTTGGTGATGATGTCCGCGCGCGAGAGCAGCTCGCCTGCCTGGCCGCGCGCCGACGACACGCGGGCCATCGCCGCGTCGACCTCGGTCAGCGATCGCGCCACGTCGTGCGCGATGGTCCCGCCCGCGTGGCCGCCGGCTTCCACCGCCGCGATGGCGCGGTCCATCACGCCGAACACGCTGTCCGTGCCGGCGGGGCCGAGGGTCAGGGCTTCGCCGTTGGCGGGCGTGCCCTGCAGCTTGAGCGTCATGCCGTCGAAAGTGACGTCCTGGCCGGCCGTGTAGGGCTGGCCCGCGACCACCGCCGTGGCGGTGGTGAGGTCGGTCACGGTGTACGTGGTCACGCCGCCCGTCACCGTGAAGGCGATGCTGTAGTTGTGCCCGGTGAGGGCCGACGGGTCGGTTACGCGGCCGGCATCGCTCCACACCTGCGACGTGCCCGCGGCCTGGGCCACGGTGAAGACGCCGTTGCCTTGCGGCACGTTCATCCAGGTGGAAAAGCCGTCCAGCGTCGCCGGGACGGTGGTGGGGGTGGCCGCCGCCTGGCCCGAGAGCGCGTCGTACACCACGCCGCCGGCCGCATCGACGAAGGGCGTGCTCGCGCTGCCCAGGCCGCCGAACAGCGGCTGGCCGTTGACATCGCGCGTGTTGGCCAGCGCCAGGATCTGGTCGCGCAGGCTGCGCATTTCCTGCGCGACGGACTGGCGGTCGGCCGACGACAGCCCCGTGTTGCCGCCCTTGACGACCAGCTCGCGCAGGCGTTGCATCAGCGTGCCGGCCGAACCGAGCGTGGATTCGGCCTCGGTGAGCGCATTGCGCTGCGTCTCCAGCACGCGCTGGTCGGTATCGATGCGGGCCATGCGCGTGCGCGCGCGTTCCGCCTGCGCGGCGGCGGCCGGGTCGTCGCTGGCGCGCACCACCCGCTTGCCCGCGGTCATGTTCTCCTGCATGTTGACCAGCGCGTTCTGGCGCGACGACAGGCGCAGCAGCGACGAGCCGTAGGCGTCGGCGGTGGCGGTGCGGGTGAGGTTGGTCAATGCCATGGTCCGTGCTTTCAGGCGTGCGATCAGCGGCCGAGGTTGGAGATGAGCGTGTCGAAGATGGTCTGCGAGATCTGGATCATCTTGGCCGAGGCCTGATAGGCCTGCTGGTACATCAGCAGCTTGGAGGCCTCTTCGTCCAGGTTCACGCCGGTGACCGATGCCTTGGTCGATGCGGCCGTGGTGGCCACCGAGGCCGACACGTTGGCCGCGTACTGCGCGCCCTGCGACAGCACCCCGATCTGCGCCATCGCGCCGGCGTAGCCGTCGGCCACGGTCGCGCCGTCGAACATGGCCAGGTCGCGGATATTCATGAGCGCCGTGGCGTTGCCGCCGTCCAGGCCCGCATAGCCGGAAGAAGCCAGCTCCACCGTGATGGTGTCGCCCGGCTGCGGCGTGCCCTTGAGCACGAGGTTCCAGCCGTTGTAGCTGATGGGCTGGCCGGCGGTGTAGCTCACGCCGGTGGGGTTGCCTGTGCCGGTGCCGTTCACGTCGAAGGTGCCGGCGCCCGTGAACGTGAGGGTGACGGTGGCGGTCAGGTTGGCGTTGGGCGAGGTGGCCTGCACGGCCTGCACCGTCACGTGGCCGGTGTTGGTGGCGCCCGCGCGGGCCTGCACCGGGCTGGCCACGGCCAGCGCCGAGGCGTTGGTGAAGGCCGTGGCGATCTGCCCGGCCGCGGCCGAGAACGGCTTGAGCAGGAAGCGGTCGCCGTCGGCCACCGCGCCGCTGTTCACGCCGATGGTGATGCCGTCCACCGTGACCGGCAGCGGCCCGGTGTGGTTGGTGGCCTGGCCATCCGACAGCCGGATCACCGTGAGGGCACCGCCGGCGCCCACGCGCAGCTCGTAGTCCGACGCGGCCATGGCCGATGGGTCGGAGACGGTCAGGCCCAGCTCGGCCGTACCGGGGTTGCCGGGCAGGGCGTACGGCGTGGGCAGGGCGTTGGCCACGAACAGGTTGGCGCCGCTGTTGCCGCCCAGATCCACACCCATCCGGTGCTGTGCATTGACGGCGGTCTCCAGCGCCAGCGCCATGCGGCCCACCAGGTTGCGCGCGGTGGCCAGGTCGCTGTTGTTGAAGCGCAGCAGGCCGGCGACCGCACCGCCCGAGAGCGCGTTCTCGTCGATCGTGGTGACCAGGCCGCCGTTGTCGATGGCCAGCTTGAGCTTGCTCGGATCGCCGTACTCGTCGGTCGTCATCGACACCGTGCTCGCGCGCGAGCTCAGCACCAGCGGCTGGCTGCCCACGAAGACGGAGAGCGTGCCGTCCTTGACCGGCACGGTGGTGACCTGGATGTAGCTGCCCAGTTCGACGAGCAGCTGGTCGCGCGTGTCGAGCAGGTCGTTGGGCGTGTGGCCTGCGCCCTGCGCGCTGGCGATCTGGCCATTGACCTTGGCCAGGCGCTGCGCCAGGTCGTTGATGGCCGAAACCGAATCGGCGAGCTGGCGGCGTGCGCCATAGGCCATGTCGTCGATCTTGGACGACAGGTCGCGAAAGCGCGTGGCCGTCTCGTCGGCGCGTTGCAGCACCACCGAGCGGGCCGTCATGTCGGTGGGCGCGGTGGAGACGTCAGCGAATGCATTGAGCATGTCGTTGACGGCCGCGCCGATGCCCGCATCGCCGGCGGGAAAGAGGTCTTCCAGCTGCAGCAGCTGGCCGGCGCGCATCGCATCGGCGGCCGCGACCGAGTTGGTCAGCTGCGCCTGCTGCGTGAGGAAGCTGCTGTAGGCGCGCTCGATGGTCACGAGCTGCACGCCCTTGCCCACGTAGCCGCCGCCCGTGCCCTGTCCTTCGACGGCGCGCGTCACCACGGTCTGGCGCGAGTAGCCGACCGTGTTGACGTTGGCGATGTTGTTGCCGACGGTCTGCAGCGCCGTCTGGTTGACCATCAGCGCGCGCGTGCCGACGTTGAGGAGACCGTTGCTCATGCGTGCGTTTCCTGTGATGCGGCGTCAGGCCTGGGCCCGCTGGACCTGCAGAGCCGTGTTGATGGCGCGGCTGAGCTTGGCTGCGTATTGCGGATCGGTGGCGTAGCCGGCGCGCTGCAGTTCGCTGGCGTAAGCCACGGCCGAGCCGGTCTGCTGGCTGGCCTTCGCGTACCGCGGGCTCTCGTTGATCATGCGGGCGTAGTCGCGCATCGATTCCTCGAACGATCCGTAGGCGCGGAACTTCGCCGTCACCTTGCGCGGCTCGCCGTCGATGTATTCGGTGGTGGTGATCTCGGCCACCTTGCCCTTCCAGCCGGCCGTGGCCTTGATGCCGAACAGGTTGTGCGAATTGCTGCCGTCGGCATTGCGGATCTCGCTTCGGCCCCAGCCGGTCTCGTGCCCGGCCTGGCCCAGCATGAACTCGGCCGGGATGCCGGTGGCCTGCTCCACGCGCTCGGCCGCGTCGCTGTGCTTCTGCACGAAGGCGGCCTGGCGCGTGCCTGCCGCGCCCGTGGCGGCGGTGGCGCCGCCGCCCAGGGACACCGTGGGCATGACTTGGGGGGCGCCTGCGGGCTGCACCGTCTGGCGCATGAGCTGGCGTTCGATCATGGCCGACAGGCCGCCGGGCATGCCCGACATGCTGACCGACAACTGCTGGTCGAGCAGGTCGTTGGCCAGATCGCCCGTGCTGCTGTCGAGCAGGCCGGACTTCATCGTGGCCTCGCGCATGCTCTTGAGCACCTCGCGCATGAACAGCGCCTCGAACTGCTTGGCGGCTTCCTTGACCGCCTTCGGGTCGTTGCCGCCGTTGGCCGCGTACTTCAGCGCGTTGAGCGACTTGCCGTCGGCCGCGAGCGAACCGCCGAGCCCGGAGGTGGCCATGGAGATCGTGGACGGCACGTTCATTTCTGTTCTCCGGCGGCCCGGGCACCCCGTTGCGAGGCGAGGGTCCAGTGACGCCGCGGAACCGGCTTTGCCGGGCCGCAGGCGTCGCCCCCTTGCAGGGGGTCGGCGGACCACGCGAAGCGGGGGAGCCTGGGGGTGGTCATATCACTTCCAGTTCGGCGTTGAGCGCGCCCGAAGCCTTGATCGCCTGCAGGATGGCCAGCAGGTCCTGCGGCGTGGCGCCCAGCGCGTTGAGCGCGCGCACCACGTCCGACAGTTGCGGCGAGGCGGCCATCTGGATCACGTTGCCGGGCTCCTGCCGGATCTGGATGTCCGAGCGCTGGGCCACCACCGTTTCGCCGCGCGAGAGCGGAGCGGGCTGGCTGATGACGGGCGTGGAGCTCACCGTGATCGACAGGTTGCCGTGCGCGATGGCGCAGGGGCCCAGCGTGACGGCCTGGTTGAGCACGATCGAGCCGGTGCGCGAATTGATGACCACCTTGGCGGCGGGCACCGAGGCTTCGAGCGGCAGCTCTTCCAGCTCGGCGATGAAGGTCACGCGGTTGTGCGGATTGGCGGGCGCACGCACCTGCACCGTGCGGCCGTCCAGCGCCTGCGCCAGGCCCTGGCCCAGGCGGGTGTTGATGACCTGCGCCACGCGGCGCGCGGTCTGGAAGTCCGACGCGTTGAGGCCGAGGTTGATGAACTCGCCTTCCTGCAACGGCGTGGGCACGCTGCGTTCCACCTGCGCGCCGTCGGGAATGCGGCCGGCCGAGAGGTGGTTGATCTGCACCTTGCTGCCGCCCGCCGACGCGCCCGCACCGCCCACCACCAGGTTGCCCTGGGCCACGGCGTAGATCTCGCCGTCCAGGCCCTTGAGCGGCGTCATGATGAGCGTGCCGCCCTTGAGCGACTTGGCGTTGCCCATGGACGAGACCACCACGTCGATGGCCTGGCCCGGCTGCGCGAACGCCGGCAGCTGCGCCGTCACGATCACGGCCGCGACGTTCTTGAGCTGAAGCTGCGACAGGTTGGCTGCCGGCAGCGTGATGCCCATCTGCTGCAGGTAGTTGTTCAGGCTCTGCGTGGTGTAGGGCATCTGGGTGGTCTGGTCACCCGTGCCGTCCAGGCCCACGACCAGGCCGTAGCCGGTCAGCTGGTTGGAGCGCACGCCCTGCACGGCAGCCACTTCCTTCACGCGCAGCGCGTGCGCGGCGGGCAGCAGCGCCAGCGACAGCAGGGCGGCGGCGAAAAGGCGGAGAGTCTTCGTCGTCATGCGATCCGCCTCAGAAAGGGAGCATCGTGAGGAAGAAGCGCGCGAGCCACGGCATGATCTGCGACTCGCTCTGCGCGCCACGGCCGCGCGAGGCGATGCGCACGTTGGCCACCTGCGTGGACGGCACGACGCTGCCCGCACCCACCGAACGCGGATCGATGGTGCCCGAGAAGCGCAGCGTATCCACGTTCTCGTTCACGCCGATCTGCTTCTCGCCCGTGACCACCAGATGGCCGTTGGGCAGCACTTCCACGACGGTGGCCGTGATCGAGCCCGAGAAGGTGTTGGCGCTTTGCGTGCCGCCCTTGCCTTCGAAGGCGTTGGACGAGCCGGCCTGCGCATCGAGCTTGCCCAGGAAGTTCGAACCCATGAACGGCAAGGCGCTCACCGAGGCCTGTGTCGAGCTGGTCTTGTCGGCGGTGGACGTCTTGGTCTGGCTGGCGCTCACGTTCTCGACGATGGTGATCGTCACGATGTCGCCCACATAGCGGGCGCGGCGGTCCTCGAAGGCCGGGCGGAAGCTGGCCTGGCGGAACAGGCTGCCGGTGGCGGCGGGCGGGGTCGCCAGCGCCGGGCCCGCGGCGCCCGGCAGCGTGGCCAGGGCCTGGGCAGAGGGCTGGTAGAACTCGACCTGCGGCGTGCGCGAGAGCGTGTCGCAGCCAGCCAGAGCGAAGGCCAGCACGGCCAGGCCGGCGGCGCGCAGGGCGCGGAGGGTGGAGAAGCGGGTCGTCATGGCAGGGCTCGGTGGGGCGGTGCGGGCGATCACAGCTGCGACAGGCGCTGCAACATCTGGTCGGAGGTGGTCACGGCCTTGGAATTCATTTCGTAGGCGCGCTGCGTCTGGATCATGGTCACCAGCTCCTGCACCACGTTCACGTTCGATGTTTCCAGCGTGCCGCCCATGAGCACGCCGAGGCCGTTGGTGCCGGGTGTGCCGCCCTGGGGCGTGCCCGAGGCGGCGGTTTCGGAGAACAGGTTCTGGCCGCGCGGCTCCAGGCCCGCGGGGTTGATGAAGCTGGCGATGGCCAGCGTGCCCACTGTCTGCGGCTGGGCGCTGCCCGGCACGGTGACGGTGACGGTGCCGTCGGAGGCCACCGAGAGGCTGGTCGCGTTGGCTGGTACCGTGATGCCGTTGGCCACCGGCAGGCCCGACGAGGTGACGACCTGTCCCTGCGCGTTGAGCTGGAACGAGCCGTCGCGCGTGTAGCCGATGGTGCCGTCGGGCATGGTCACCTGGAACAGGCCGTTGCCGTTGATCGCCACGTCCAGGCTGCGGTCGGTCTGCTGCAGGCTGCCCTGCTGGAACGAACGCGAGGTGGCCACCGTGCGCACGCCCAGGCCCACCTGCAGGCCGGTGGGCAGCTCGGATTGCTCGGTGGAATTGGAGCCGACCTGGCGCAGGTTCTGGTACATCAGATCCTCGAACACGGCGTTGGCCCGCTTGAAGCCCGTGGTCGACACGTTGGCCAGGTTGTGCGAGATGACGTCCAGCTGCATCTGCTGGGCCTGCATGCCGGTCTTGGAGATCCAGAGCGAATTGATCATGGCGTGTTTCCTTCGGTGGCGCGCGCGTCGGGTTCGTGATCCGCGCTTGTCAGCCCTGGCCCAGCAACTGGCTGGCGGACTTGTCGTTGGCCTCGGCGGTCTGCAACAGGCGCATCTGCGCCTCGAACTGCCGTGCGGCGGCGATCATCCCGACCATGGTCTCGACCGCGTTGACGTTGGATGATTCGACGGCGCCGGTCTGGATGCGCGCGGTGCCGTCCTGCGGCAGCGCGTCCAGCGTGGCGGTGCGGAACAGCCCGTCCTCGCTGCGCACCAGGCGTTCTTCCGCGGTGGGGGTGACCAGCTTGAGCCGGCCCAGCGTGGTGGCCGGCTGGCCGGCCGTCTTGGCGCTGATCGTGCCGTCGGCGCCCAGGATCACCTCGGCGCCAGGCGGCACTTCGATCGGCGCACCGCCGTCGGACAGCACGGGCAGGCCGGTGGCCGTGACGAGCTGGCCGGTGGCGGTGAGCTCGAACGAGCCTGCGCGCGTGTAGGCCTCGGTGCCGTCCAGGCCCTGCACCGCGAACCAGGCGTTGCCCTGGGCCGCGGCGTCGAGCGAACGGCCGGTGTGCTGGATGGAGCCCGGCTGCGTGGAATGACCCGACGTGGCCTCCAGCGCGAACACGCGCGTGGTGGCCGCGCCCTGTGCATTGAGCGGCACGGCGCGGAAGGCCGACAGCTCGGCGCGGAAGCCGTTGGTCGACACATTGGCCAGGTTGTTGGCCAGCACCGACTGGCGCTGCGCCGCAGCGCTCGCGCCGGTCATCGACGTGTAGATCAGCTTGTCCATCAGCAGCTCCGGTCGCGACGGGCGCGAACGCAGGCCAGGGCGCGCCGCGCACGGCCGCCCGAAGCGGCTGCGCCGCCCCCTCGAAGGGGGTTGGCGGCTACACGCAGTGAGCAAGCCTGGGGGTGGGCCATGATTACCTCAGGTTCACCAGGGTCGACATGACCTGGTCCTGCGTCTTGATGGTCTGCGCGTTGGCCTGGTAGGCGCGCTGCGCGGTCATCATGCTCACCAGCTCGGCGGTGATGTCCACGTTGGACTCTTCCAGCGTGCCCGAGCGCAGCAGGCCGAACTGGCCCTCGCCGGGCGCGCCGACGATGGGCTGGCCCGATTCGTAGGTTTCCTTCCAGTAGCTGTTGCTCCCGGTGGTCAGGCCCTGCACGTTGCGGAAGTTCACCAGCGCGATCTGGCCGGCCGACTGCGTCTGGCCGTTCGAGTAGGTGGCGGTGATGACGCCGCTTTCCTCGATCTGCATGCCGGTGATCGTGCCGGCGGGGTAGCCGTCCGTCTGCAGCTCGTTGATGCCGAACTTGGTGTTGCTCTGCGTGGTCGCGCCCAGATCCAGGTTGACCGAGAACGTGCCGTTCTGCGAGGTCAGCGTGATCGGCGGGATCGTCGAGGCCACCAGTCCGCCCGTGGCGTTGAAGTTGATCGTCGTGTGCAGGGCCGGCGTGGAGCCGCCCACGCTGGTGTAGACGTCCCAGGTGTTGTTGGCGGTCTTGCTGAAGTAGATGCCCACGGGCACTTCGATACCCTGCGAGTCGTAGGCCGTGATCGAAGTGCCGTACGTGGTCACCGGCGTGGGCGGGGTGGCGGTGGCGGCCACGGGCGAGGTGGCATCGAGCGTGAACTCGGCGAACAGCTCGGTGGAGGCACGCGCCGGGATCGGGGCCGACGTGGGCAGCTGCAGCGGCACCAGCGTGGCGCTGGTGCGGTTACCGATGGTGTCGGTGTTGTAGCCCATGAGCTGCGAACCGTTGCCGTCCACGATGTTGCCGTCGCGGTCGAGCTTGAAGGCGCCGGCGCGCGTGTAGGCGGTCGAGCCATCGGGCAGGGTGACCTGGTAGAAGCCGCTGCCGTTGATGGCGATGTCCAGGTCGTTGCCGGTGATGTTGAGGCTGCCCTGCGAGAACTGCTGCGTGACGCGGCCCACCTCCACGCCCAGGCCCACGCTCACGCCGCCCACGATGCCGGCCGAGCTGGCGTACACCTCGGCGAATTCGGCGCGCTGGGATTTCATGCCGATGGTGCCGGCGTTGGAGATGTTGTGGCCGATGACGTCCAGGTTGCGGCTGGCGGCGTTCAGACCCGAGAGGCCTTGCTGAAAACTCATGGATTGCTCCTGTGGCGGGTGCGGTGAGTGGAGGGAGGGGCGTGTTCAGGCGCTTACAGCACGCCCTTGATCTTTCCGTAGGCGACGGCGCCGTTGGCTTCGAGTTCGAGCGACAGCGCGCCGCCTTCGACACCCACGTAGACGACCTTGTCGCGCATGAAGGTCTTGGATTCGACGGCCGTGCCGGAATTGCTGGCCGTCACCTTGAAGCGCAGGTCGGCGTTGTTGTATTGCGAGGCGTCCCAGCTGAAGCCGTGCGTGCCGGAACCCAGCGCGCCCAGCTGCAGGGTGTCCAGCACCACGCCGCCGGGCGTCAGCACTTCCACCTTGACGCTGGTGGCTGCGTCCGACAGCTCGAACACGCCCGAGGCCGTGTCTTCCACGCGCGTCATGGCATTGCCTTCGGTCAGCACGCTGCGGCCCACCAGGCTGCTGGACTGCAGCAGCTGCATGCCGCCGAACTGCTCGGCCATGCTCTTGACGGTGCTGTTGAGCTGCTGGATGCCGGTCACGGTGTTGATCTGCGCGATCTGCGAGGTCATCTCCGCGTTGTCCATCGGGTTCATCGGATCCTGGTTGTTCAGCTGCGCGACCAGCAGCTTGAGGAACCGGTCCTGCGCTTCCTCAGAGCCCGTGGCGGCCACCGACTTCTGGTCGAGCGACGACGTCGGCTTGTAGACGTAGGAGGAAGCGGCGTTGTTGACGGCGGTGGTCATGTGCGGGTCTCCCGGTGGATCACTGGCCCAGCTGCAGCGTCTTGAGCAGCAGCGACTTGGCGGTGTTCATCACTTCGACGTTGTTCTGGTAGGAGCGCGAGGCCGAGATCATGTTGACCATCTCCTCGACCGTGTTCACGTTGGAATGCGTGACGTAGCCCTGCGCGTCGGCCATGGGGTTGGCCGGGTCGTGCACCTTGCGCCCGGGCGTCTGGTTCTCGGTGACGTTGCTCACCGCCACGCCCGGCGTACGCTCGTTGCCCACGGGCACCGTCTGGAAGACCACCTGCCGCGCCTTGTAGGCCTGGCCGTCCGGGCCGGCCACCGCATCGGCGTTGGCCAGGTTGCTTGCCACCACGTTGAGGCGTTGCGACTGGGCGCTGATCGCGCTGGCCGAGACGCCGAAGATCGAGAACATGGACATGGGTGTGGGCCTCCGTGGGGCGATTACTGGCCGGTGATGGCCGACAGCAGCGTCTTCGACGAGCCGTTGATGAACCGCAGCGTGGCTTCGTAGCGCACGGCGTTGTCGGCGAAGGCGGCGCGCTCGCGGTCGAGATCGACGGTGTTGTTGTCCATGCTCGGCTGCGTCTGCGCGGCGTAGCCGGACGTGGCGCCCGCGCCGCCCGTGGATGCCGAGCCGCCCAGCGTCAGCGGGATGTGGCGCGCCCCGGCGGTGGCCACCACGCCCTGCGGGCCCGAGGGCGCGAGCGCGAGCTGCGCCGAGCCGCCCACGGCCGTGCCGGTGGCCTGGCCCAGGGCCTGCGAGAAAGAGAAGTCCCGCGCCTGGTAGCCCGGCGTGTCGGCATTGGCGATGTTGCTGGCCAGCTGGCGCTGCCGCTCGGCGCGCAGCACCAGGGCCTTCGTGTGGAAGTCCAGCGCATTGCTCGGGTTCATCGTTTGTCCGCGTTCGGCCTCAAGGGTTGGAAGGGCAGGTCGCCCTATCGGCACGGGGGCCGCGGGCTTGAGCGAAATTGTCAAAGCCGCCGGTTTTTCCTAAAGGCCGAAGAAAGGGGGTTTCCGGCCCCTGTTCCACGCTTTCCCTTGACAGGCCGCCCCTACAGTTCTGGTCGTGGAAAAGGCCCGCGGGGCGTGCCGCTTCCATCCGCGCGGAGATCCCGCGTCGCTGTGCATCCCCGAATCCGCCCCGGCCTCACGAAGGAGTGCCCATGCCCCGTTTCCTGATGTCCGCCTTGCGCCCGGCCCTGTGCGCGCTGGCGCTGCTGCTGCCGCTGGCCGGCCCTGCGCTGGCCCAGGCGGCCGATGCCGCCCCGGCCGCCCTCGATGCCGACACCCAGCGCTGGCTCGACGACGCCGTGGCGCGCGCCCAGGCCGCCGCCGGCCTGCCATTGCGGATGGAAGTGAGCGTTGGCTCTCTCGATAGTCGCCTGCGCCTCGCGCCCTGTGCCAAGGTCGAGCCGCATGTGCCCGCCGGCACCCGCCTGTGGGGCCGCACGCGCCTGGGCCTGCGCTGCGTGGACGGCAACGCCCGCTGGAATGTCTTCCTGCCCATCACGATCAAGGCCTGGGGCCCCGCCTGGGTGCTGCGCGACAACGTGCTGCCCGGCCAGGTGCTGACCGAGGCCGACGCCACGCTGACCGAGGCCGACTGGGCCGCCGACAACTCGCCCGTGCTGGCCGACGCCACGCAGTGGGTGGGCCTGGCCGCCTCGCGCGCGCTCACGGGCGGCCAGCCGCTGCGCCAGGCCATGGTGAAGGCGCCGCAGATGTTCTCCGCCGGCGCGCAGGTGCGCGTGGTGGCCGGCGGCCCGGGCTTTCAGATCGCCGCCACCGGCCAGGCGCTCACGCCCGGCCTGCTGGGCCAGAGCGTGCGCATCCGCATGGAGGGCGGCCGCATCGCTTCCGGCACCGTGGTGGACGAGCGCACCGTCGAGCTGCACATGTGACCCGCTGCGGCCCCTGAAGGGCGCCAGAAAGCCCTCAAGTCCGCAGGCGCGGTGCCGAAAACAAAGGGAGACGTAGCCGGTGGTCTTGTAGCCAAACCGGCCGCAATTCACCTAAAGTGACCTAAAGTTGGAGCCAGTCGCGCCGATAACTTGAGCAATGGGCCTCATCCTGGGGCTTGCGAAAGACAGCCATGAAGATCAACCCGTCGCCTGAAAGCATCGCTGCGGCCACTGCCGCCGCAGCTGGCAAGGCCAGCGCCCGCCCGGCGCCGGCCGCGCCTGCGGCCGCGGGTGCCGCCCCGGCCCAGGCCACGGCGGTGACGGTCTCCAGCGCCACGCGTACTTCGCTGGAGCCCGCTAGCGGCGCGGCGGTCGATTCCCGAAAGGTGGCGGCCATGCGCGAGGCCATCGCCAACGGCACCTACAAGGTCGACGCCGAAGCCATCGCCGACAAGCTGCTGGCCAACGCCCAGGAAATGCTCAGCCGCAACCGCCGCGGCTGATCTCCGGCCCTCACATGACCACCCTCACGCCCGCCCACCAGGCCCTCGATGCCGTCGAGCAACAACTCGAGGCCGTGACCGACGCCTTGCGGCGCGGCGACGCCATGGCCCTGCAAGGGGCCACCGAAAGACTGCGCGCCGTGGCGCTGGCTTCGTCGCGGGCCCTGCAGGGCGTGGCCGAGGCCGGCCTGCGCGAGCGCCTGCTGGCCGCCCAGCGCCGCATGGTGCTGCAGCGCGAGCAGATCAGCCGCGGCAGCGCCATGGCCGAGCGCGCCGTGCGCACCGTGCTGCCGCACACCGTGGCCGACACGCCCACCTATGGCCCCGCCATGGGTGCGTCGCGCGGCGCCGGCGCGGCGGCTCGGCTGTACGCCGGCCGCGGCTGAAGCCCCGCCGCCTCGCCGCGGCCTCTGCCGGTTTCCTGCGTCGCCACGCCGTTCAGGCCGTGACCACGCGCGCCCCGCGCCATTCGCCCCGATCCAGCAACCCGCGCGCGGTCTCCGCCAGCACGACGCGCGCCGCCAGCCCCGCGGGCGACAGTTCGTCGTCGGACAGGCTGGCCAGCAGGCTCTGGCGCCGCAACTGGGGATCGGCCACTTCCAGCGCGCCCAGCGTGTCGTCGCGCAGCAGCGCGAGCGCCGAAGCCGTGTGCAGCGTCACCCCCATGCCGGCGCGCACGGCGGCCAGCAATGTGTCCAGCCCGTCGATCTCGCCCACCACGCGCGGCTGCACCGCCGCGCGCGCCAGAGCAGCATCCACCAGCGACCGCAGCGAGCCCGCGCCGGTGCTGGGCAGCACCAGTGGCACGCCGGCCAGTGCCTGCAGGCGCATGCGTCCCGCGCGCTGGGGCAGCGTGGCCAGGTGGGCGGGCGGCGCGATGACGAACAGGCTTTCTTCCAGCAGCGGCATCACGCTCCAGCGCCGTGCGGCCTGGGTGTCGAACACCACGGCCAGATCGATCTGGCGCGAATTGAGCAGGGCCGACACATGGCCCGACAGCCCTTCGACCATGTGCAGGCGGATGTCGGCATAGCGCTCGGCCATCGCGCGCATGAAGGGCAGGGCCAGCCGCGCCGCGGTGGTGGGCGCCATGCCCACGCTCACGTGGCCCGCCAGCCGGCCGTGCTGCGCGATGCGCGTGGCGTCTTCCACCTGGCGCAGGATCAGCTGCGCCTGCCGGTAGAAATCGAGTCCCGCTGCCGTGGGCACCACGCCGGTGGAGCGGCGTTGCAGCAGGCGGGTGGACAGGCCGCCCTCCAGCGTGCTGATCTGCTGGCTCAGCGTGGACGTGGTCACGCCCAGCTCGGCCGAAGCGCGGCCCATGCTGCCGAGCTCGACCACGCGCACGAAATAGCGCAACTGCCTCAATTCCATGGCGATCCTGTCTCCTGATGGGGATGGCGAAGCACTCGGTATCTACCCGCATGCCGCGTTCGATCTTATCGAACACCCCTTGCCGCACGGCCCGTGGCCGGGGCGCTGCCCGCTGCCTATAGTCCGCCGCATGGCAACCGTTCCTCCTCCGATGCTCGACCCCAGCCGGCCCACGTTCCGGCTGCCCGCCGGCACGTGCGACAGCCACGTGCACGTCTATGGCCCGGCCCGGGTGTTTCCTTTTTCCGAAGGCCGCGCCTACACGCCCGACGATGCGCCGGCCGAGCGGCTGGCCGCGCTGCACCGCATGCTGGGCGTGGAGCGCGTGGTGTTCGTGCAGGCCAGCATCCACGGCTTCGACAACCGCGCCATGCTCGATGCGGTGGCGCGCGATCCGGCCCGTCACCGCGGCGTGGCGCTGCTGCCCGTGGACGCCACCGAAGCCGAGATGCACCACCTGCACGCCGGCGGCGTGCGCGGCGTGCGCTTCAGCTTCATGCGGCATCTGGGCGCGGCCCCCGATCTGGACGGCGTGCGCCGGCTGGCCGAGCGCATGGCGCCGCTGGGATGGCACGTGCAGATCTACCTGGACGCGCAGGACCTGCCGGAGCTCGCGCCCTTCCTGCGATCGCTGCCCGTGCCCTTCGTCATCGACCACTTCGCGCGCGTGATGGTCGAGCGCGGCCTCGACCAGGCGCCCCTGCGCTTGCTGCTGCAACTGCTGGAGGACGAGCGCGCCTGGGTCAAGCTCAGCGGGCCCGAGCGCGTGTCGGCGGCGCTGTCCACCGGCGCCTTTCCCTACGAGGACGTGGCGCCGCTGGCGCGCCTGCTGGCCCATGCCGCACCCGACCGCGTGGTCTGGGGCAGCGACTGGCCGCACCCCAACGTGCGCGAGATCCCGGACGACGGCCTGTTGGTCGACCTGTTGCCGCGCCATGGGCTCGACGCCGCCGCGCTGCAGCGCCTGCTGGTCGACAACCCCGCGCGCCTCTACGGCTTCTGACGCCTGCCGCACACGCACACGTATTCCACAGCCTTCGAAAGACACATCGCACATGCAACAACCAGCCATCGGCATCATCGGCTACGGCGAGGTCGGGCGCATCTTCGCCCTGGGCCTCAAGGAGAAGGGCGCCACCATCGCGGGCGCCTGGGACATCAAGTTCGGCGCCGAGGCCACGCGCGACGTCACGCGGGCAGCGGCCGCCGCCGATGGCGTGCCGGCGCTCGCCTCGTCGGCCGAGGTGTGCGCGGTGGCCACGCTGGTGATCTCGGCCGTCACGGCATCGAGCACGCTGGCCGTGGCCGAGGAAGCCGCGCAGCACATCCGCCCCGGCGCGCTGTTCCTCGACCTCAACTCGGCCTCGCCGGGCACCAAGCAGAAGTGCTCGGCGCTGATCGAGGCCGCCGGCGGCCACTACGTCGAAGCGGGCGTGATGACCTCGGTGCCGCCCTACGGCATCCGCGTGCCCATGCTGCTGGGCGGCGCGAAGGCGGCCGAGCTGGCGCCGCAGCTCGTGGCCTGGGGCATGGATGCGAAGGCCGTGAGCGAGAAGCTGGGTGTCGCCTCGGCCATCAAGATGTGCCGCAGCGTGATGATCAAGGGCCTCGAAGCCCTGGTGATCGAGAGCTATGCCACGGCGCGCCACTACGGAGTGGAGGCCCACGTGCTGCCCACGCTGGCCGAGACCTTTCCCTCCATCGACTGGGAGAAGCAGGGCGCCTACTTCTTCAGCCGCGTGGTGCAGCACGGCAAGCGCCGCGCCGAGGAGATGCGCGAATCGGCCAACACCGTACGCGAGGCCGGCTTCGAGCCCTACATGACCGCCGCCATCGCCGACAAGCAGCAGTGGGTGGCCGACCAGGCCGCGGCCGGCGTGTTCGCGGACGTGGCGGACGACGCGCGCTGGCAGGACTTCGCCGACCGCCTGCTGGCCGCGCGCACGCGCTGAGCCACGACACCATGGCCGACCTGCTACCGCCGCCCGTCGACCGCCCGGCCTACGCGGGCCGCTGGCTCACCGATGCTGCCGACATGGCGCCGTTCCTCATGGACTGGCGCCGCCGCTGGACGGGCCGCGCGCTGGCGGTGGCCCAGCCCGACGACACGGCGGGCGTGGCTGCCGTGATGCGCTGGTGCCACGCGCGTGGCGTGGCGGTGGTGCCGCAGGGCGGCAACACGGGCCTCTCGGGCGGCAGCGTGCCCGACGAATCCGGCCGAGCGGTGGTGCTGTCGCTCACCCGCATGGCGCGCGTGCGCGAGATCGACACCGACAACGACACGCTGACGGTGGAGGCCGGCTGCACACTGCGTGCCGCGCAGGAGGCCGCTGCCGCAGCCGGCCGGCTGCTGCCCCTGTCGCTGGCGGCCGAAGGCAGCTGCACCATCGGCGGCAACCTGGCCACCAACGCGGGCGGCGTGCAGGTGCTGCGCTACGGCAACGCGCGCGAGCTGTGCCTGGGCCTGGAAGTGGTGCTGCCCGATGGCCAGGTGTGGGACGGCCTGCGCGGCCTGCGCAAGGACAACACCGGCTACGACCTGCGCCATCTGTTCATCGGCAGCGAGGGCACGCTGGGCATCATCACCACGGCCGTGCTCAAGCTGTATCCGCGGCCGGCGGACCGTGCCAACGCCCTGGTCGCCGTGGCCGATCCCGAGGCCGCCACGGCACTGCTGCGGCTGGCGCGCCAGGCCGCCGGTGACGCGCTCACGGCGTTCGAGCTGATCTCGCACACCAGCCTGTCGCTGGTGCTGCGCCACATGCCGGCCTGCCGTACGCCGCTGGCCGACGCCTCGCCCTGGTACGTGCTGATCGAGCTGAGTGCGCCGGCCTCGGCCGCGCCGCCGCAGCAGACGCTGGAGCACCTGCTCGAGCAGGCCCTCGGCCAGGGCCTGGCGGCCGATGCCGCCGTGGCCGCCACCGGCGCGCAGTTCGCCGCGCTCTGGGCGCTGCGCGAGAACATCTCCGAAGCGCAGGCCGCCGAAGGCAAGACCATCAAGCACGACATCGCGCTGCCCATCTCGGCCATCGCCGATTTCGTGCGCGAGACCGACGCCGCCATCGCCCACGCGTTCCCCGCCGCCCGGCTCGTGGTGTTCGGCCACCTGGGCGATGGCAACCTGCACTACAACCTCTCGCCCGCCGAGGGCGTGGACGCAGCCGACACCGCCGCGCAGGCGGCCTTCCTCGCCGACGAGCCCGCCCTCAACCGGCTGGTGCACGACGCCGTGGCCCGCCGGGGCGGATCAATCTCGGCCGAGCATGGCCTGGGCGTGCTGCGGCGCGACGAGGCCGCGCGCTACAAGTCGCCGGTCGAACGCTCGCTCATGCGTGCGATCAAGCAGGCCATCGATCCGCGCGGGCTGCTCAATCCCGGCAAGCTGCTCGCCAAGGTGGATGCCGCCGCGGAGTCCGCGCCATGAGCCGCCGTCCGCACGTGTTCCTGGCCTACACCGAGGCCGAATTCGCGCAGGCCTACGACGCCGAGCGCTGGGATGCGCTCACGCGCGTGGCCGAGGTGCGGCGCTGCCGCGGCACGCAGCCGCTCGAGGGCGCCGCGCTGGCCCGCGAGGCGCAGGGTTGCGACGCCATCGTCGCCTTCCGCTCGGTGCCCGGCCGCGCCGAAACGTTCGACGCGATGCCCGGCCTGGTGGCCTTCGTGCGCGCGGCGGTGGACACCAGCACCATCGACGTGGCGGCGGCCTCGCGCCACGGCGTGCTGGTCACGCACGTGCGGCCCGGCTTCGCCAACGCCGTGGCCGAGCTGGGGCTGGGCATGATGATCGACCTGGCGCGCGGCATCACGCGCCAGCGGCTCGCGCCCGGTGAGGCACCGCGCATCGGCCGGGAGCTGTCCGGCGCGGTGATGGGCCTGGTGGGCTACGGCACCATCGCGCGCCAGCTGCACGCGCTGGCCAACGCGCTGGGCATGCGCACGCTGGCTTTCGATCCCGGCCAGGTGGACACGGGCCTGGTGGCGCGCGTCGAGCTGGACACGCTGCTGAGCCAATCCGACTTCGTGGTCTGCCTGGCCGCCTCCACGCCAGCCACGCGCGGACTCATGGACGCACAGGCTTTCGCGCGCATGCGGCGCGGCGCGTTCTTCGTGAATCTCTCGCGCGGTGAACTGGTGGACGAGGACGCGCTGGAGGCGGCGCTCGACAGCGGGCACCTCGCCGGCGCGGCCCTGGACGTGGGCCAGGCCGCCGACCAGAAGCCCTCGGCCCGTTTCATGGCGCGAGCCGACGTGGTGGCCAGCCAGCACATCGGCAACAGCACGGCCGAGGCGCGTGCGTTCCAGACGCTGGAGACGATCCGCCAGATCGAGGCGCTGGCGCGCGGCGAACTGCCGCACGGCGCGCTCAATGCCGGCGAGGCCACGCGCCACGACACCTGGATGGCGGCCCGCGCGGCCAGCCCCCGACACTGACATGAATTGATGACTGGAGTGATGACGATGACACGAGACGGATCGCGCGGCACGGTGGTGGTCACCGGCGGTGCACAGGGCATCGGCTACGCCGTGGCCGAGCGGTTGGCCGCGGACGGCTACACGGTGGCGCTGGCCGACATGCGTGGCGCCCAGGAGGCTGCGGCCCGGCTGGGCCGTGGCGCGGTGGGCTTCACCGTGGACGTGAGCGATGCCGAGGCCGTGCGGCGCGCCATGGACGGCGCCGCCGCGCTGCAAGGCTCGCTGGCGGGGCTGGTCAACAACGCCGCGCTCTACACCACGCTGCGCAAGCAGGCCTTCGAGGACATCGCGCTGGACGAATGGCGGCGCGTGTTCGCGGTCAACGTCGAAGGCGTCTTCAACTGCTGCCGCTTCGCCATGCCGCACCTGCGCGCGGCCGGTGGCGGCTCGATCGTCAACCTGTCGTCGGCCACGGTGCTCAAGGGCAATCCGCTGCTGCTGCACTACGTGAGCAGCAAGGCGGCCGTGCTGGGCTTCACACGTGCGCTGGCGCGCGAGGCCGGCGAGTGGAACGTGCGCGTCAACGCCGTCTCGCCCGGCCTCACGCTCAGCGACGGCATCCTGGGCGACGGCACCAACCGCGACAAGCAGCGCGAGGACATCCGCCGCCAGCGCGCCCTGCACCGCGACATGGAGCCGTCCGACGTGGTCGGCGCCGTCGCTTTCCTGATGGGCCCCGATGCCCCGATGTTCACGGGCCAGAACCTGGTCATCGACGGCGGCATGACGATGAACTGATGCCGCCACATCCAACGACACGACAAAGGAGACATGCCATGAAGACCCCTTCCACCACCTTCCGCATCACACGCCGCCAGGGCGTTCTTGCCACCACCTTCGCCGCCGCGCTGCTGGCCGCCGGCGCCGCGTACGCGCAGCAGCCCTATCCGAACAAGGTGGTCCGCCTCGTCGTGCCTTTCGGCACCGGCGGCACCACCGACATCGTGGCCCGCGTGATGGCCGATCCGCTGGGCCGCGCGCTGGGCCAGCCGGTGATCGTGGAGAACAAGGCCGGCGGCGGCGGCACCGTGGGTGCGGCCGAAACCGCCCGTGCCACGCCCGACGGCTATGCGCTGGGCATGGCCACGGTGTCCACCACGGCCGCCAACCCCGCCATCAACCCGAAGATTCCGTACAACCCGCTGACCGACTTCACTCCCATCATCAACATCGCGGCCACGCCCAACGTGCTGGTTGTGCATCCCTCGTTCCCCGCGCAGAACTACAAGGAACTGCTGGCCGAGCTGAAGAAGAGCCCTGGCAAGTATTCGTACGCCTCGGGCGGCACGGGCTCCATCTCGCACCTGCAGATGGAACTGTTCAAGGGCCTCACGGGCACGTTCATGACGCACATCCCGTACCGCGGCGACGGCCCGGCGCTCAACGACACCGTGGCCGGCCAGGTGCTGGTGCAGTTCGGCAACCTGCCCTCGGCGCTGCCGTTCATCCAGGCCGGCCGCCTGCGCGCCATCGCCGTGGCCGCGCCGCAGCGGCTGTCGATCATGAAGGACACCCCCACCTTCGAGGAGATCGGCCTCACGCGCATGAACCGCATGGCCTACTTCGGCATCGCCGGCCCCAAGGGCCTGCCGCGCGACGTGGTCGACAAGGTGAATGCCGCGGCGCGCCAGGTGCTGCAGGACCCGGCGGTGCGCAAGCGCGTCGAGGACACGGGCTCGGTCGTCGTCGCCAACACGCCGGAGCAGTTCGCCCAGCAGATCCGCGAAGAGTTCGACAGCTACCGCCAGGTCGTCACCGACCAGAAGCTCACGCTGGAGTAAAAACGGCGCCATGACCACCCCCGACTCCAACTCCCGCATCCCCGTCCTCGTCCTGTGCCCGCTGCAACAGCAGCACGTGCGCCAGATCGCCGACCTGTTCGACATCGTCTACGCGCCCACGCCCGCCGAGCGCGCGCAGGCCATCGCGCAGCAGGGTGCGCGCTTTCGCTGCGTGCTCTCCATCGGCACCATCGGCCTGACGGCCGACGAGATCGCCGCCATGCCGGCGCTGGAACTGGTGTGCGCCCTGGGCGTGGGCTACGAGACCATCGACGTGGCGGCGGCGAAGGCGCGCGGGCTGGTGGTGGCCAACGGCGCGGGCACCAACGATGCCTGCGTGGCCGACCACGCCTTCGGCCTGCTGCTGGCGGCCGTGCGCGGCCTGGTCGTGCTGGATCGCGGCACGCGCCAGGGCCTGTGGCGCGACCAGATGACGGCCTACACCCCCACCGTCGGCGGCAAGCGGCTGGGCATCCTGGGCATGGGCATGATCGGCCGCCAGCTCGCGCGCCGCGCCGAGGGCTTCGACATGCAGGTGGCCTACCACTCGCGCAGCGCCAAGCCCGATCTGCCCTACCAGCGCTTCGACACACTGCTCGAACTGGCGCAGTGGGCCGACTTCCTGGTCGTGGCCACGCCCGGCGGCGCCGAGACGAAGCACATGGTCGATGCGGCCGTGATCGACGCCCTGGGGCCGCAGGGCGCGCTGGTCAACATCGCGCGCGGCAGCGTGGTCGATACCGCTGCGCTGGCGAGCGCACTGCGCGAAGGCCGCCTGGGCTGCGCGGGCATCGACGTCTACGAAAGCGAGCCGGAACGTCCGCGCGAACTGGTGGAGCTGGACAACATCGTCATCACGCCGCACGTGGCCGGCCGCTCGCCCGAGGCCATGCAGGCGTCGGTGGACCGCTTCGTCGAGAACGCCCAGGGCCATTTCAGCGGCCGTGGCGTGGTCACGCCCGTCTGACCGCGGAGCGCACTGCATGGACGCCACCCACGCGCGGGCTGCCGCCGCACGCCTGCTCGCCCATCGGCACGCCACCGCCCGCGTGGGCGTGCCGCAGACCCACGCCCCGCTGCCCCCGGCGGGCACCGTGCTCGATGGCGCACTCGCGCCCGCCACCGCGCAGGACGCCTACGACATCCAGGACGCATTGACGGCAGAACTCGGCCCCGTGGGCGGCTGGAAGGTGGGCGCGCGTGGAGAGGCCACGCCCACCTGCGCGCCGATCTGGCGCAGCCTGCGCCACGACGAAGTCAGCGCGCCCGTGTTCGCAGGCGACGCGGTCGACTACGAATGCGAGATCGCCTACGTCTTCGCCCGCGACCTGCCGGCCACCGGCACGCCCTACGCGGCGCCCGATGTGCTGGCGGCCATCGGCAGCACCCACGTCGGCATGGAGCTGCTGACGCCGCGCTTTGCCACACCCGCAGCCAACCCGGCCGAATCGCTCGTCATGCTGGCCGATGGCCTGCACTGCGGCGCCTACATCCTGGGCGCGCCCGTGCCGGGCTATCGCGCGGTGAATTGCGCCACGCAGCCGGTGCGCGTGGACGTGAACGGCCAGACCGTGATCGACCACGCAGGTGGCGCCACCGTGCCCGACCTCGTGCCGCTGCTCGTGTGGCTGGCCAACCACCTGGCCGCGCGCGGCCAGCCGATCCGGGCGGGCAATGTCGTCACCACCGGATCGTGGATGGGCAAGCGAGGGGCGCTGGAGGATGGGACGGGCGCGGTGCGCGAAGTGCGCACGCGGTTCGAGGGGGTGGGGGAGTTGAGGGTGCGCTTCGGGACAGGGTGAGAGCCTTGGCGTAGAAGGCCGGCGCAGGCAAGCGCTGAGTGATCAACTGTGATGCGGAATCGCCGCAGTTCGCTCATCGTGCATGGGCGATGTTCCTGTCGATTCAAGAGGTCGTCGCCCCACAGTGCCTATCGCCAGATCGCAAGCCCTCTGCGCCTCTGTTCTGTAGGTCATTGCAGCGGGAATGGCACTTCAATGGGCTTGCGGTCAGGGTCGCGAAGGAACTGCAGGTAGGTTTGTACGGCGAGTTTGAACTGCGCCAACGTGACCTCACCGCCTTCTTCACCATAGCCATCGTCAACATAGCCTTCAGTAAAACCGAACTCAAACCAGAACGTTGCCTTGGTGGAATTGAAGACTGCGGAAGTGGCGTTTATTCCAACGCTTGATTTTTGAATCTCCTCTCGCTCAACTTGCGCAATACTTTCAATCGCCAATTCGAGAACTTCTGCCGGAAACGTACTCAGTGCCGCGCACATCATCTCGTAGTGCTCAACTGGAACTGCCCTTGGTGTCAGTACATGCAAGTCGTAGTCAGTACTGGTTCGCTGCCTAATCCAGATTCTTTCTATGCAACGGAGAGTCAAATAGTCATGCGTTGATTCGGTTCTCATCTTCACGATCCGATTGGAGAAAAGGTGGTTCTGCCACTATCGGAGAAGAACTGGATCTTCACACCCGCTGGCGTTGTTCCAATAAAGGATCTTCCGACAGGTGTGTCTGCTCTACCAGCCTTGAATGCCTCTGCCACTTCGTATTCAATTCGCGCCTGCGACCAACTCGCATCGAAAAAAGTGGAAGGCTGCAGATTGCCCGTTCTTGCGTTGACCTTATCCACCCAAGAACTGGTCAGTGCATTCTGCTGGCCGCCGGGCCCCACGCCTGACAGACACGCCAGATCGCCATTGGCGCACTTCGCTGTCCCGGCGTCTTTTCCCCAGGAATCTCGGCGGAGCCCTGCGGGGCGGCACTCGGGCGGTAAGGTGAACCTCCCGATATCCACCTCGCGTTTCCTATTGACTACTTCCTGAAGAATTTCCTTGCCCAACGAAATGCGACTTCGAGCAGATTCTCTCCAGGGTCGCCAAGACCAAGCATTCTTGCTTGAGAGTCGTAGCCTGCAACGGCTGCAATACCGAGGCCGCAAAGGCTGAACCAGTACCAATGCTTTGACGGGATTTCAAGAAAAATCCACGGTCCTAAAGCCGCAGACAAGCCTACGACCAGCGCAATTGAAGTCAGTTTCGGCTTCATCTTTTTGGCCCCCCCACTGCGTTGTCAAAGTCGATCCTTTATCGTTTGTAGTCGTGGCTTAATCTCGCGTTCAGCTATCTCGTTTACTAGTGCCATTGGAATACCAGTCCGCTCTGAAAATGATTCGACCGCGATATCTACAGCTGTATCCACAACTATTTTTCCAGCGCTCGGATTGAACATTTGCTCAAGCAATCCAGCAATGCCAGCCGTAATCTCGAATGAAAGCACGAGGGGAGCATTCCCCGTTGCCGTAGCAAGCGCAGCAGCCCTCTGATAGTCTGTGCTGGCCTGTCCAAACACCTGTCCGATGGCCTTTTGCTGCTCAAGCGTGAGCGGTGCATTTTGCTGCCCACCTGAACCCACGCCTGACAAACACGCCACATCACCATTGGCGCACCGCGCAGTCGGTACATCCTTTGCACCCTGAGTTGTCTGCACCACCGATGGCGCGCTTGGACTGTAGGGAGAGCTACCCGGTATCCACCCCGCGTTCTCCTGCGTGTTGGCAATGATGTATTGCTGAATGTCGGCATCGTACTGACCCGGCACTTCCGCGACGGCGTTGCCATATGCAGTCTTGGGCATGCTGGGGTCTTGGGCGATGCTGTCCTGGATCGACTGTGGATATTCGTCAGCACGGTCATCGTATTGGGCAACTCACCGAACGCAACATTGCCCATCAGCTGCATCTGCTCCTCGATCTGCTCGGCGGTGTACTTGCCCGGTATGCGCCGCCCTCGGCCAACTTGGAAGCTTCTTCAGAATCGCTGTCTTTGAGTTCGTCGTACTTCTTCGTAGCGTAGCCGCTCAATGCTTTGCTGGCCTGCTTGCCGAACTCCGCCGGAGTAGTGACTATTTCAATCTAACCCCCCAACTTTCTCCGAAGCGCACCTTTCGCACTACGTAGTAGGCCCTGAAGAAACTCCTCTGCCGGATCGCCTAATCCAAGCTGCTTCATCTGTGCGCCATAGCCGATCCAAGCCAGAAGGATCGTCGCCACAAGGTAGCCCAGATACCAGAGTTTCGACGGAGGAGCGTCAAAAGCCCACGGTCCAAAAATAAGTCCTAGACTCAATACTGCCAAGAGACTAGAGAGTCTAAGTTTCATTTCTTGATACCAGTTTGGCGGTCGATCCACTTACGAGCGTTCTCTAACCGAGGCTTGATGGTGTGCTCAATTGCCTCATTCACAACGACAAGTGGAATTCCTGTGGCAGTGGAGAACTCCTTCGCAGCAAGATCGAGGGCAATCGAATCAATCATCACTTTTCCTGTACTTGGAAGAAGAGCCTGTTCAAGCAAACTTGCAACGCCAGAAGCGACCTCGAAGACGAGCGCGTACTGCACGTTTCCTGTAGCTGTCATTAGACCTGCGATTCGCTGGTAGTTTGTGCTTAGCTGCCCAAAATACTCCCCGGCGGCACGCTGCTCTTCCGCCGTCAGCGGCAAGTCCTTGCGGCTCTCCCGCCCGATGCCCGCAATACAGTCCACATCCCCGTTTGCGCACCTCGCAGTCGGTACATCCTTTGCTCCCTGGGGTGTCTGCACCACCGATGGCGCGCTTAGACTGTAGGGTGAGCTACCCGGTATCCACCCCGCGTTCTCCTGCGTGTTGGCAATGATGTACTGCTGAATGTCGGCATCGTACTGACCCGGCACTTCGACAACAGCGTTGCCATATGCAGTCTTGGGCATGCTCGGGTCCTGGGCGATGCTGTCCTGGATCGACTGGAGATTTGTCAGTACGGTCATCGTATTGGGCAACTCGCCGAACGCAACATTGCCCATCAGCCGCATCTGCTCCTCGATTTGCTCGGCGGTGTATTTGCCGCCGCTGCGTGCGGCCAGTTTCCTGGCCAGTTCTTTCTCGGTGGGATGCAACTGCCGGTTGTTCACATCGGTGTTGAAGGCGCTCGTTGCGCCGGCATATCCGCCCACCGCGGCACCGAGGCCTGCGGCCAACCCGGCGCCAATCGCCTGGCGCACGCCCTCGGGCAACTCAGCCGTCAGTTGGTTGATGTAGTCGGCTGACAGCGCCGCCATTCCTGCCCCGGCAGCCCCAGCCGTTCCACCCGTCAAAGCACCGATGGTCGTGTGCGCCAGCACGCGGTAGATGCCCCCTTCGGCCCATTTGGCCGCTTCCTCTGGATCGGTGTCCTTGAGCTCGTTGTACCTGCGGGTGGCATAGTCCCCCACGGCCTTGCTGGCCTGCTTGCCGAACTCCGCCGTGATGGTGACCTGGGCGTTGACCTCGCGTTCGACTCTTTCCCTGTCGAAGATCCTGCCGATGCCCGATGTGCCGTCCGTGCTGCGCACCGCTTCGTCACCGGCAATGCCGCTGATGCCTGATCGAGTGGTGCTGCTCGCACTGCCGCTGTCGCTGCCGATACCCGCGCTGCCGCCGGGCTTGGCATCGATGGTGTTGCCGTTGCTGTCCTTGCCTGCGGCGCTGTAGCTGGCGCTCGCGCTCCATCCGCTGGCGCTGTAGTCGGCCCTGTTCTGGATGTCGGTGGTGGTGAGGGTGCCGCCGGTCTCGAAGCGGTTGCGGCCTTTTTCGACCGCCTTGTCGGTGCTGGCGATCACGCCGCCGTGCAGGTCGGTGTCGCCTTTGACCCTGACGTCGAAGCCGCCGTCGCCGGCCTGGATGCCGCTGGTTTCCCCGACGCTGGCGTACTCGCTGTCGGTCCGGGTGCGCCCGGCGCTCACGCTGCCGCCGGTGGGTACGCCCGCGGGGCTGAAGCTGATGCTGCCGCCGGCGCTCTTGCTGCTGGCGTGATAGCTGCTGGTGTCCTGGCGGCTCTCTATGGCAAGGTCGCCGCCCACGTCCAGGGTCACTTGGGGCGCGGCCACCGCTGCGCCGCGCAGGTCGGTGTCACCGCCGCTGCGCACGCTGACGCTGTCGCCGCCCGTGACGTGGGTGTTGGTGTGCGCCACATCCTGCCCGGCACCGGAGCCGCTGCCCCGGCTGGCCGAGGCGTTGAAGCCCAGGCCGGTGGTGCCCGCGCCGAAGCCGGCGCTCATGCCCACGCTGGCGCTACGGCTGGAGGAGTTCTGGCTGTAGGTGGCGCTGTCCTGCGCGGATTCGAGGATCACGTCGCCATCGGCGCGCAGGGTGGCCTGGTGGCCGGCGGCCACGTCGCTGCCGCGCACGCGCAGGTCGCTGCCTTCGCCCTGGCCGGAGACGACGATGGAGACGTCGCCCCCCGCACCCACCCGGCTGCCGCGCGCGGTGTCGGTGGTCTCGGTGGTGGTGGTGCTGCTTTTGCTGCTGCCGGCGCTCACGTTGACGCTGAAGCCCGTGGCCTTGTCGGGGCTGAAGTTTCCGGCTTTGTCGGTGAGGCTGTTGTAGGTGTTGTAGGCGCCCAGGCCGGCGGCGCCCGCGCCCAGGGCCTTCATTCGGGCGCTGCCGGTGTCACCCATGGCGCGGGCCACATTGCCGATGGTCTGGCCCGCATCGATCACTGGGTTGCTTACGCTGACAGTGACACCGCTTTGCTTGAAGCTCTGGGTCGTCGTCGATTGGCCCGTCTCGCGGGCTTCGGTGATGTCCACGCGCCGGGCGGTGATGTCGATGTCGCCGCCGGGGGCGAGCACGTCGGAGCCGCTCTGGCGGTAGGTGTTGCCGGCCGAGAGGGTGACGTCGCCGTCGATGGCGCCTACGGTGCTGGCGGCTGCCGTGGTGCCGCTGCTGTGCTGCGTGCCGGTGGCCTGTTGTTTGCCGAGGGTGACGCCGATGCCGCCGCCAGAGAACACGCCGCTCTTCCTGGTTTCGCTGAAGTGGCTGGACGAGTAGGTGTTGGTGGCGGCTTCGATCGTGAGGTCGCGGCCGGCGCCAAGCGCCGTGCCGTGGTCCGAGATCACGCTGCTGCCCTTCACGGTGAGATCCCGCTTGGCCTGGATGTCGACGGTGTTGCCGCTGAAGCTGGAGCCGATGGCGGTGTCGCTGTGCGCTTCGTCACGCGTGGTGCTGCTCTTCTTCGACACCAGGTTACGGCTGCTGGAGTGAGCCCCGAAGGTGCTGTCGCTGGTGGCGCGGCCGTCCTCGATCACCACGTCCCGCAAGGCGCTGGCGGCCAGCGCGCCACCCGCATCGACAGACGCGGCGCGGGCCCGCAGGTCGTTGCCCGCCTGCAGGGTGAGGTCGCCCTGCGTCGCGATGCGCGTGCCGACTTCCTGCGTGGTGCTGTTGCTGTAGTAGTTGCCCGCATCGAACTGGCTGCGGCTGGCCGATGCGGTGGTGGCGGTGGTCAGGTTGAGGTCGTTGCCGGCCTCGATCAGCGTGGCGCCGCCCTGTGAAGCATTGCCGATGGCGGCGGCCTGCAGGTTCACGTCGCGGCCGGCCGAGAGCACCATGACACCGCCTGCGCCATCGCCCACCACGCGCAGGGTGCCCACGCGGGCCAGCTCGGTGCGGCTTTGCGTCACCACGCGGCCCTGGAAGCTGGTGCTGATGGTGGGGCTGGCGACGGTGATGTCCCGGCCCGCGCTGGCCACCAGCACCTGGGTGGCCTGCATGACGCCGCCGATGTTGCTGATGTCGCGGCCCGCCGTGATGCGCAGATTCTTCGCCGCCAGCGTGCCGCCGGTGTTGGCAAGATCATTGGCGACGTTGATGCGCACATCGTCGCCGGCAATCAGGGCGCCGGCGGCGGTGATTTCGCCATCCTTGACGCGGCGCACGTAGACCTGCGGCACCAGGGCCCGGGTGGCCGTGCCGTCGGGCAGGATCACCTCGCGCTCCACCAGCCACACCAGATCGGTGGTGAGGGCGGCCATCTGCTCGGCGGTCAAGGCCACGCCGGGGACCAGATTCCACTGCCTGGCGTAGGTGACGCCTGCATCCATCAGGGCCTGGTACTGAGCCTCGTCGTCTGCAAAGCTTTCCAGGAAGCGGCGTCCGGTGAGCTGCGCCACCTGCTCGCGGATGAGCTTCTGTTCGTAGAAGCCATCGCCCAGGCGCTTGTGCACGCTGGCCGGGTCGTAGCTGAGCGCGCCGAGCATGTAGTCGCTGCCCATCCACTGGCGGTAGTTGGTGAATCGGGAGTCGCTCTCGATCAGGTAGTTCTGCCCCGGGCTGGCCGGGTGGAAGAGTGTGTTGGGCGCCACGGTGATCGGAGCGTTCTGGCTGGTGAACGACGCGCCCATGAACGTCAGGCCCGTGGTGGGCACGCCCGTGGCCCGGCCAAGGTCTGTGTTCGTCAGGCTCTGCGCGTCGATCCTGAGCGCCGCATTGGTGCCGATCGCGCCGCCGAGCTGACCGATGACCTCGCTGATGTCCGGATTCGTCCAGTCATAAGAGCTGCCGCTGTAGTTGTGCGTCGTGTTGTAGAAGGAGTGGACGCGATAGAGCGTCTGCCCTTCATTGACGATGCGGCCCGCAGGCGCGTCCACTGTCATGCTCTCCCCGGACTGGATGTCGGCGTAGCGGTTGGTCAGGGACTCGCCAATGACAAGGCGCAAGGCGCCGCCGGAACTGATGCGGGCGGGGGCACCAGCGCTCGCATTGAGCACATCGTCGCGCGCGGTGTGGTGGGCGGTGCGACTGACCTCGTTCTCGCTGGCTTGGGTGGGGTGTTGCCGGCGGTTGTAGATGGTGTGTTCAGGATCGGTGTAGCCCAGCGGAGTCACCAGGCGAATGCACTGGGTGGTGCATCGGCCGTAGGCGTTCGAGTAGCTGATGGCGTCGAGCTCCCATTCCGCGACGCTGACCACGCCGCGTTCAGGAGCCACGCCACCGGCCACCTGATCCGGGTTGGAGACGCCTTCCTCGCGCCAGAGGAAATAGATGACGCGGGTTTCTTCTGCGCTGATCAGTTGCCGGGCCCGCTGCCCGATGGGGTAGTAGCCCGACGCGCCGCTGGCGACATAAAAGAGGCTGTCCTGCGGCGCCAACTGCACGACCGCCTTGCCGATCTTCAGGCCGTCGGGCGTGATGTAGTCCTCGATCGAGACAATGGAAGCGGGGTCGAGATAGTAGGTCTGGTACGCCCGGTAGTTGAAGTGCCCCGAGGTGATCGGCCTCTCTTGGTGGCTGTTGCCCTGCCAGTACGCCAGTTGCATGTTCACGGTGCTGTCGAGCGACGCGACCTGCTGCACCTGGACATTGCGGCGTTCATTCAGAAGGGTGGCCGTTGCGATGTCGAGGTCGCCCTCGGTCTCGATGCCTGCGCTGATGTTCTTCACCTGCGTCGCCTGTCCGGTGGCTTGACGCACGGCATCGAGGCTGCCGCCGATGGCGGCCGAATCGCCGCTGTAGAGCAACGCGCCATCCTCGTTGCTCAGGGTGGTGATGCCGATGTCCAGCCGGCGGCGGGCGGCGATGACGGGTGCGGTGGCCGACCCCGCATCGGGCCGGTTGTTCAGTGTCTGCGCCGCGATGGCGACGTGGTCGCCGAACACCGCGCCCGCGCCCAGGTTGTCGATCGTCGTGGCGTGCAGGTAGGCCTGACTGGTGCCCCCGGATTCGTTGGCGTTGATCAGGCCGTGGTTGGTGAGCGTGGTGGCGCCGATGTCAATGGTGCTTGCGGCGGTGACGCTGCCCGTGGCCGCGTTGTCGAAGGTGTCGGTGGCCGTGATCAGGTGATCGGCCGCTTCCATGCTGCCGCTGTTGGCGATGGTGTTGCCGGTGGCGGTGAGTTGCCGGTTCGAGACGAGGGCGCCTGCGTTGGAGATCGCCGCGCCACTGGCAAGGCGCAGACGCGTATCGCCTTCGATGCGCCCGCTGGCCAGGTTCGTGATGTCGCCCGTCGCATCGACGGCGGTGGTCGCGGCGGATATCACACCGGCATTGCTCAGACTCGTCACCGTGAAGGATGCATTCCGTACCGCCCCGATGATCGACTTGGCCGTTGCGTCCGCGCCATTGGAGAGCGCCGCCGATTCCACACTCAGGGAGTCGCCGCTGGCGATCAAGGCTCCCTGGCCGGCGTGGGTGTCGTTGATCAGATCTTGAGCCCGAAGGGTCAACGCGCCTTGGGCAGTGATCCGGCCGGCCGTGTTGTCCAGCGCGCTTGCCTGCGTATCCACGCGGGCCTGGGCAGCCGACTGGATGTTGCCGCGCAGGTTGGCCAGGCCCTCGGTCGCGGACACATCCAGCGCCCCGCCACCGAGGATGTCGCCGTCGGTGTTGGTGAGCCGCGACGACAGGATGGAGAGCCTGGCATTCGTGCCGATGTAGCCTGCCGAGTTGTCCAGGTCCCCCGCGGCGAGTAGCAACTCGCCGTTGGCGACGATTCCGCCAGCGCCCGAGGCGTGACCGGCTGAGTTGGTGTTGGTGAGTGTCTGGCGCCCCGTGTTGATGCTGAGTGCGCCGCCGGTCTGGATCAGACCCTGGTCGTTGTTCAGGGCCCCGCTGTCAATGGTTGCTGCCTGGGCGCTGGACATCGTCGCGCCAGAGTTGACGAGAGACTGCCCTTGGCTGTCGAGGGTCAGTGTGGAGTGCACCGAGGCGACGGTGCCCAGGGTGTTGTCGATGCCCAGCGCGCGGATCCGAACGGCGCCGTGGGCCGCAATGGTGCTGGCGACGACTGTGTTCGCCGGGGTGATAGTGCCGACGTTGGAGAGCGAGCCGGCAGCCGCGACGCTCAATGAACCGGTTGCAGCCACCGTGGCCCCGCCCGTGTTGGAGACGGTGCTGCCCGAGGTCACGTCGAGGTGGCCTTGACTGCTGATGACGGCACTGGCACCACTGTTGTCTATCGCGCCTGCGGCGCTGACCGTCACGTCGCCCTTGGCCTGGATCGTTCCCTGATTGACGAGCTGGCCGTTGGCCAGCAGCACCATCTTGCCCTGCTGCGCCGAGACGGCGCCCCGGTTGTTCACGCCCAGACCGGCCTCGGTGCCCACCAGGTAGATATGCCCCGCATACATCCCGCCGATGGCCCCCACGTCCAGCATGAAGCCTGGGGCCGCACCTGTGCCGACGATCTGAGTGGTGGTGGCATTCGCCCCGGAGGCCAGGGCCTTCACTTCGTTGGTGCCGGTCACCACTGTCAGATGCTGGGCCCACAGGCCCGCGTTGACCTCCATCGCCCGCGCGAGGATGCGCGTGTAGTCGGCGGTGCTGGCATCCAGGCCCAGGCCAGAGATGTCCACCGTGCCCCGGCGCACGAGGAAGGCGTCGAGGTTGCCGCCGCTCAGCACCGGGGTGCCCGTGGTCAGGGTGACGCCCGAGGCATTGAGGAAGGTTCCGCCATTGACGCGGATGCCCGAAGGGTTGGCGATGACGACTTCGGCGCGGGAGCCCGCGACCTCCGTTGGCCCGTTCAGATAGGTGGGGTTGCTGGAGTTGACTTCGTTCAGGATGACGCGCGCCGCGCCGCTGGCCAGGAAGGGGTTGGCCTGCACATAGCCGCCGATGGTGGTCTTCGCGGCGTTGGAGCGCACGTTGTTGAGGATGACGCCGTTGGGCTGGACGTCGAACTGGCTGAACACGTTTCTGGAGACGCCTGCCGCCGAGGGCGTCGCGATGTTCACCAGGGGGACGCCGTTGCCGGTCTGCAGGATGACCGGCCGCTGGGTGCCGGGCGCCGTCGTATCGGCCTTGATCTGGGCGTGCACGACGAAAGGGGCCAGCAGCGCCAGGGCGAGCCCGCAGGCCAGGCCCACGGCGAGCCCGATCTTGGTGAGCCGGGCCGTGAATGTCTTCGCGCTCGCGTCGCTGCCGCCTGCGCCCGCAGTGCCGTGCGAGATCGCCGTCTCGGCCACCACCATGCGCTGCCTGCGCGCGGCGTTGAAGATGATGCGATGGAGATGTTTGTTCATGGCAGGCTCGGTGCGGCAAGAAGGGAGGGGGCCAGCGCCGCGCCGCACACTGCCAGGTGTGAAGTGCAGAAGGCGAAGAAGTTGTGGGCTGGCTGCTTCATGACAGTCGGACGTTGTCGTCACGCGAAGGGGTTAGAGAGGTCGACGCGGGTCGCGGGCGGCTATGCGGGAGCAGCCCCTTCAGAACGTGGCCGTGAGGCTGAAACCCGCCACCACTGGCGCGGTGCGGAAGTAGGCGGGCCTGCTCAGCGGCCTGCCGACGAACAGGTCGTAGCTGACGTTGCGGATGTTTCCGCGCAATCCGGCGGCGAGGCCCGCGAGGTGTTTGCCCAGCAGCCAGCCCGAGGCCGGGCCGCGCACCTGCCCGTAGTCGATGCCGGCATAGGCTTCTTGGCCGGAATCGCCCAGCGCCAGGCCCAGGTCGTTGCGCACCAGCCAGCCACGTTCGGCCGACAGGCTGGATTCGCCATCGAAGCCGCGCACGGTGTAGCGCCCCCCGATGGCGAAGCGGTCCTGCGGCGTGAGCGGCGTGCCGTTCCACTGACCCCTGAACGTGCCCTGGTAGCGCAGGTTCTGCTCCGCGATCCGGAACGGCGCACTCACGGTGACGTCCGCGTTCGTCACGCGCATGCGTGCGGTGCCTTCGAGCGGATCTTCCGGGGCGGGCGTGGCGTTGAAGGCCGCGGTCCCACGTCGGTGGGTCAGGCTGAATTCCAGCGTGGCCCCGCCAATGGATTCCTTGTGCGTGGTGCCCAGCTCCCAGCCGCCGGTGGCCCGGCGCTGGGGCTGGAGCTCTGTGTCGTCGATGAAGTTGGTCGATCGTTTCAACCAGCCCTTCAGGGACAGCGTGGTCTTGCGCACGGTATCCCGGTAGACCAGGCGGGAGAGCTTCAGGTCGGCGTTCCGGCTCGTGCCTCTGTAGAGATAGTCCTGGTTCAGTCCGGCCACGCTCTGGTGGTAGCGGCTTTCGGTGGAGTTCATGCCCAAAAGCCAGTAGCCCCAGGGCACGGAGTAGTGCAGTGTGTGCCCACGCGTTCCCCGGCTGCCGGTGGCGCCGCCGCCCAGGTCATGGCTGAGGGTGGCGTAGAACAGATCGTTGAGCGTCCACCAGTGGTCGTAGCTCACGGTGACGCTGCCCTGGTACTTGCCGGTGGACTTCGCCCCGCTGTCGTCCAGCGTCGTGGTCAGGCGGAACGGGAACGTCTGCTGCCAGGAGATGAGCAGATCGCTCTCGCCCGGTATGTCGGCCGGCTCGATCCGGATGTCGGCGCTGGCCGTGGGCACACGCTTGAAGTTCTCGAGCGCCTGCTCGATGTCGCGAAGATTCAGGATGTCGCCTGGCTTGGCGGGTACGGCATTGATCGCGGTGCCGCGGGGCGGCGTGCCGTCGGCGAACCGGATGGCGCGGATGCGGCCCGGCACCACGGTGAGGGTGAGGCGGCCACCGCTCAGGTCTTGCGGCTGCAGCAGGATGCGCGTCGTGACGTAGCCCTGCCGCATCGCCGCCTGCTGGGCGTGTGCTGCCGCGACGTCGAGCCCCACCGCGCCCAGGCAGCGGCCGATGGCGGCGTCCGGACCGCTGTGCAGGCTGGCCAGCAGGTCGGAAAAGTGGTCGGCTTGCTCTCCGTCCAACGCGATGTCTCGGATCGGCATGCACGGCGATTCGGCCTCGGGCCATTCGGCGGCCTGCGATGGCGCTGCCTGCGTCGTGGCCTCTGGTGCGCGCTGCAGTTGCTGACGCTGGGCACGCTCGCGTTCGCTGGCACGCTGTTGCTCGGCGACGCCGCGCGCGGCGGCGTCCGCCGGTGTGCCGCTCTGCGCATGGGCGATGGCGGCAGCGAATGCAGCGAATGCCGCGCATGCCCGGACGACGCGCATTGCATGGCAAGCCGCGCGCTGCGCGCGGCGACCTGTTGTTGTGCTCACTGATGCTCCCTGAACCGCGACGACTCGCGTCGTCGGGGGCGGGAGCATTCCGCAAGTCGTGCGCCGTGTCACGCCCTGTCAAATTTGACAGGATTGACGCAGCCAGTAAGGCCGGTTCTCAGTAGGCACGACCGTTCGGTTGCGAATGTGTCCGGTTGATGGCGGGGTTCTGGCTGTCTGCAGAATCGCTGAAATGGACGCACGAAAGCCCGACCGCGCGAGCCGGGTAATTCAAGGTCATTTTTTGTCGCCTGCACGCGACATGGCGGTAGAAAAATGCGCTTTCAGTGACTGCGCATCTTTGCCCGCAGCCGCGCGATCGACTGGCTGTGCAGCTGGCACACGCGCGATTCGGTGATGCCCAGCACCTGGGCGATTTCCTTCAGGTTCATGTCCTGCTCGTAGTACATGCTCATGATGTACTGCTCGCGTTCGGGCAGGGCCTTGATGGCGCGCACAAGCGCTTCGCGCAGGCGCTGGTCGCGCAGCACCGAGAGCGGATCGGCCTCTTCCTCGCCCAGGTTGCGGTCGAGGAAACTGTCTTCCTCGTCGCTGCCGTGCGACATGTCTTCCAGGTACACCAGCTGCGTGCCGCGCACGCGCGAGAGCAGCGACTGGTAGTCGGCCAGCGCCATGCCCAGGTCGGTGGCGATTTCGGATTCGATGGGCGGGCGGCCCAGCTTCTGTTCGAGTCGGTGCACGGCGCGTTCGATTTCCTTCTGGCTCTTGCGCGAGCCGCGGCTCATCCAGTCGCCCTCGCGCAACTCGTCGATCATGGCGCCGCGGATGCGCTGGGTGGCGAAGGTTTCGAACTGCACGCCCTGGCTGGCCTCGTAGCGCGAGAGCGCCTCGGTCAGGCCGATCATGCCGACCTGCATCAGGTCGTCGAGTTCGACGTTGGGCGGCAGCTTGGCGATCATGTGATGGGCCAGCCGCTGCACCAGCGGCAGGTACTGCCGGATCATGGCGTCCCGGTCGAGCTGTCCCTTGGCGGTGTACATACGTCCGCGTTCCTTGGTCTGTGTGTCGGGGTCGTCGTCGTTGGCGGCAGGTGTGCGCGGCTCAGGCCAGCGCCGCGCCCTCGTGTTCCGCCGCGAAGAAGAAGCCCAGGTCGCTGGTGCGCGGATCGAAGGCCGAGCGGGCGGGTGCGCGCATGCTCTGGCGCACCAGTTGCGCCGCGTCGGCTTCCTGCCAGTCGTCGGGCACGCGCTGGCCGCAGGTCACGCCGCGCAGGGTGAACTGGTGGCGGATGAGCGTGTCCAGCGCCGGGCCGAGCTTCACGGCCTCGTCGATCTTGGAGAGGATGGCGTGCTGAGTGCCGTTGCCGCGGAAAGCGGTGAGCACGCTGTCGAGCGTGTCGCCCTGCGCGCCGGCGTTGAGCACCAGCGTGCGGTTGACGCCGGGCAGATCCAGCATGTCCTGCATGCCGCGCAAGCGCTGATCGCTCGGGGCCAGGCCCGCGGTGTCGATCAGCACCAGGTGGCGGTTCTCGAACAGGCCCAGCAGCTCGCCCAGGGCCGCGCGGTCGTGCGCCTGATGGGCGACCACGCCGAACTGGCGGCCGAAGAGGCGCAGTTGCTCGTGCGCGCCCACGCGCTGGGTGTCGAGCGTGATGAGGCCGACGGCGGCGGCGCCGTGTTCGGCCACCGCGCGGCCAGCCAGCTTGGCGGCCGTGGTGGTCTTGCCCACGCCGGTGGCGCCCACCAGCGCGAAGATGCCGCCTTCCTGCAGGATGCGCTGGCCGTCGGCATCGGTGCGCAGGTTGCGCTGGAGCATGGTGGTCAGCCAGGGCAGGGCGGCGATCGGGTTGGTGCCGGCCGGCAGGTGTTCCAGCAGCGTGCGTGCGAGCGTGGGCGAGTAGCCGGCCCGGATCAGCTTGTGCATGAGGCTGGCGCGCACCGGGTCCTGGCGCGTCTCGCCCAGCCAGGCCAGGGTGTTGAAGCGGTCGTCGATCAGCGCCTTCATGGCCTGCAGTTCGTCGAGGATGCCCTGCGGCAGCACAGTGCGCGCGGCCGGCTGGGCGGCAGCGACGGGTGCGGCCACCGGCGCGGCGAGGGGCGCGGCAGCGGGAGCGGCCGGTGCCGGCTGCGCGGGCGCGGCAGCCACCGGCGCCACGACGGCCGGCGCGACTTCGGCTTCCACCGACTGCAGGGCATCGGCCACGGCCAGCGGTCCGGTGCCGATGGTGTCTTCCGGCACCACGGGGTTGTCGAGCAACGCGGGGAATTCCATCGCGACGGCGGCCGGCTCGGCGCGCACGGTGGCGGCCTGCGGCTGGCGCGCGGCGCGCGGTGCCGGCTGGACGGCGGCGTGCACGGCCTGCTCGGCCTGTTGCAGCGCCTGCGCGGCTTCGTGGCGACGGCGCAGCATGCGCTCGCGCACGTAGTCCTGGAACGACAGCGTGCTCATGGCCAGTTGCTCGGCGTCGTCCTGCTCGGGCGTGGGCGCGGCGGCGGGGGCGGCTGCGGCGGGCACGTTGCGCGGTGCGGCCGGCGCGGCCTGCTGCTGTTCGGCTTCGCTCTGGGCCAGTGCGTTGAGCGTGTCCTCGGCCGTGGCCACCACCTCGATGCCGCCCGGCACCGGACGGTTGGAGAGGATGAGCGTGCCTTCGCCGAAGACGGCGCGGGCCTTCGCGAGCGCCTCGCGCGACGTGGGGGCGGTGAAACGCTGGATGTTCATGCTGTGGCTCCTCGCAGGATCGGGCCGATGCGGATGGTGTGGGTTTCAGGGATCTCGCTGTGCGCCAGCACCGCCATGCGCGGCGCGACGCGGCGCACGAGACGCGCCATGGAATTGCGGATGACGTCGGGCACCAGCAGGCAGGCGGGCACGCCGCTTTCTTCCTGCTTCATGGCGACCTCGGCCGCCGAGCGCGTGAGCACGTCGGCCACGCCGGGGTCGAGCGCGGGGCCTTGCGGATTGGCCAGTGCCTGCACCAGCAGGCGCTCCAGGCCTGGCTCGATGGCGATGACGTCGAGCTCGCGCACCGGGCCATAGATCTGCTGCACGATCGCCGGGGCCAGCGACACGCGCACGCGGCGGGCCAGCTCGGCCGGATCGGTGACCGTGCTGTTCTCGGCCAGCGCTTCGACGATGGTGCGCATGTCGCGGATGTTCACGGCTTCGTCCAGCAGCAGCTGCAGCACCTTCTGGAACACCGGGATCGGCACGACCTTGGGCACCACCTCGTCGATCAGCTTGGGCGCGACGCGGCTGACATATTCCACCAGCTGCTGCGTCTCGGTGCGGCTGAGCAGGCGCGATGCATTGGTCTGCATGACGTGCGAGAGGTGCGTGGCCAGCACGGTCTCGGCATCGACCACGGTGTAGCCGGCCATCTGCGCGGCGTCCTTGTGGCGCTCCTCGATCCAGTGCGCGGGCAGGTCGAACGCGGGGTCGCGCGTGGGCGTGCCGATCAGTGGCGTGGTCAGCCCGCCAGGATTGATGGCCATGTGCATGCCGGGGAAGGCCTCGCCTTCGCCCACCACCACGCCGCGCAGCGTGATGCGGTAGCCGCTGGGTTTCAGGTCGAGGTTGTCGCGCACGTGCACGGCCGGTGGCAAAAAGCCGACGTCCTGCGCGAACTTGCGGCGCACGCCCTTGATGCGGCCCAGCAGGTCGCCCTGGCGGTTCTTGTCCACCAGCGCGATCAGGCGGTAGCCCAGTTCCAGGCCGAGCAGGTCCACCGGCTGCAGGTCGTTCCAGCTGGCTTCGCCGTCGTTGGCGGCCTGGGTGGAGGCGACGTCCACCGCCGGATCGGGCTTGGGCCGCGTGTGCAGCCACCAGGCGCCCCAGCCCAGCAGGCCGCCGACAGTAAGGAACACCAGGTGGGGCATGCCCGGAATCAGGCCCAGCAGAATCATGATGGCCGCGGTGATGGCCAGCACACGCGGCGAGGCGACCATCTGCGTGAGGATCTGCCGGCCCACGTCCTCTTCCTTGCCCACGCGTGAGACCACCATGGCAGCCGCCACCGAGATCAGCAGCGCCGGGATCTGCGCCACCAGCGCGTCGCCCACGGCCAGCAGGATGTAGCTGCTGGCGGCCTGGCTGGCCGAGAGGTCGTGCTGCAGCATGCCGACGATGAAGCCGCCCACGATGCTGATCAGCAGGATCAGGATGCCGGCGATGGCGTCGCCGCGCACGAACTTGGAGGCGCCGTCCATGGCGCCGAAGAAGTTGGCTTCTTCCGAGATTTCGGCGCGGCGGCGGCGGGCTTCCTTCTCGTCGATGTTGCCGGAGTTCAGGTCGGCATCCACCGCCATCTGCTTGCCGGGCATCGCATCCAGGGTGAAGCGCGCCGACACTTCGGCGATGCGTTCGGCGCCCTTGGTCACCACGATGAAGTTGATCACCACCAGGATCGCGAAGACGATCAGGCCGACGGCGAAGTTGCCGCCGATCAGGAAGTGGCCGAAGGCCTCGATCACCGCGCCGGCAGCGCCCGGGCCGGTGTGGCCTTCGAGCAGCACCACGCGGGTGGAGGCCACGTTGAGCGACAGGCGCATCAGCGTGGTCAGCAGCAACACCGAGGGGAAGGCCGCGAAGTCCAGCGGGCGCACCATGTAGGCCGCCACCATCATCACCATCAGCGCGGTAGCGATGTTGAGCGTGAAGAAGCCGTCCAGCAGCCAGGGCGGCATGGGCAGCACCATCAGCGCGAGGATCAGCACCACCAGCAGCGGCGCGGCCAGGCTGTTGAGCATGCGGCCGTTGGTGGCCAGCCATTGCCTGGCGGCGTTCATCCCGCGGCTCCTTCGGCCGGCGTGCGGCCATGGTGCGGGTCGAGCTCGACGGGCACGTGCGGCTCGGGCGGCTCACCGGGGTTGCTGCCGCGGCCGGCGATGGCGGCCTTCAGGCGGTACACGTACGCCAGCACCTGCGCGACGGCGGTGTAGAGCTGGGTGGGGATGGGCTGGTCCAGCTCGGCATGCGCGTACAGCGCGCGTGCCAGCATGGGCGACTGGATCACCGGGATCGCATGGGACTTGGCGATGTCGCGGATGCGCATGGCCAGCAGGTCGGCGCCCTTGGAGATGACCTGCGGCGCCATCATCGTCTTGTCGTCGTAGCGGATCGCCACCGCGTAGTGGGTCGGATTCATCAGCACGAAGTCGGCAGCCGGCACGGCGGTGATGCTGGCGCGCTGGGCGATCTCGCGCGCCGCGCTGCGCAACTTGCCCTTGAGGTGCGGGTTGCCGTCGGATTCCTTGTGCTCCTGCTTCACTTCCTGGTGCGACATCTTCAGCTTGGAGGCGTGGAAATAGCGCTGCAGCGGCACGTCGAGGATGGCCACCAGCAGCACCACCATCAGCATCAGGCTCACGCCCGACACCAGCCAGTCGCCGATGCGGGCGATGGCCATGGCCGAAGGCTGCAGCATGAGCGTGGCGACCTCGCCGATGTGCGATGCCACGAAGCTCCAGCCCAGCCAGCCGATGGCGATGGCCATGACGATGAGCTTGCCCACGTTGGCCAGTTGCTGCTTGGAGAACAGGTTGGACAGGCCCGACAGCGGGTTGATCCGGCTGATCTGCGGCGTGATGGGCTTGAGGCTGGCCACCCAGCCGCCGCTGGCCACGGTGCCGATCACCACCGCCGCGCCGACGATGGCGGCGAAGGCGCCGGCGATCATCAGGCCGGTGAGCACCATCGAGGCCAGGCGCTGCAGCATCAGCGAGGGATCGGCCAGCGTGGCTGCGTCGAACGCGAGCTGGTCGGCCAGCCCCTGGCGCAGATGGCGCGTCATCCAGGGGGCCAGCATCAGCACGCCGACCGCGCCCATGCCCAGCACGGCGAGATGCCCCAGGTCGCGCGAGCGCGCGGCCTGACCATCGCGGCGCGCTTGCAGGAGCTTGCGCGGCGTGGCGGGTAGGTGACGGTCCTGGCTGCTGGATTCCATGGGACGGATTGATCGAGTCCGTCCATTGTCGGGAGGGGGGCCGTTCGCTAAAGGCCGATAAGAGGGGGGAAACCGGGCTGTTTGCAGCTTTGCACGCCACCCCTCAAAACAACCGCGCGATGCCGTTCCCGGCATCGCGTCGCGCGGTGGATCAGGGCCGCGCCAGGGGCGGCGGCGCGCGCCGCTGGGCTTCCTGGGCCGCCACGTCGGGCACGCCCGGTGCCACGGCCGGCGCAGCCGGCGCGGCAGGTGCCACCGTGGGCGCGCCTTCGACCGGACGGGCGCCCAGCGATTCGAGCGCCGGCTCGGTGGCCATGCGTGGCGTGCCACGCAGCCGTTCCTCGCCTTCCCGCGTGAGCACGGTGATGCTGATGCGGCGGTTGATGGGCGCCAGCGGATGGGCCGTGTCCAGCAGATCGCTGGCTGCAAGGCCGACCACGCGCACCAGCTTGTCGTCGGGCATGCCGGCGGCCACCAGCTCGCGTCGCGAGGCGTTGGCACGGTCGGACGAGAGTTCCCAGTTGCTGTAGCCACGCACGCCGTTGCCGTAGGGCGCGGCATCGGTGTGGCCGGCGATCATCAGCTTGTTCTCGATGCCATTGAGCGCCGAGCCGATGCTCTGCAGGATGTCGCGCATGTAGGGTTTGACGATGGCGCTGCCGGTATCGAACATCGGCCGGTTCTGGTCATCGACGATCTGCACCTGCAGGCCGTCGGTGGTCACCTCCAGCTTGATCTGCGAGCGGTATTCGTTGAGCTTGGGGCTGTCGCGGATGACCAGCTCGATCTTCTGGCGCAGCGAATTCATCCGGCGCGCGTCCTGCCGGGCCACTTCGGCGCGGATGGCCTCATCGGTGACGCGGCGCGATTGCGGCGTCTCGGTATGCGCCTTGTTGACCTGGCCGTTGGAGCGCGTGAGATCCTGCCCGCCGCCGGGCACCACGCTGGAGCTGTTGCCCGCGCCCGACCCGCCGCCCAGCGCCACCTGCAGCGGCGAATTGAAGTACGAGGCGATGCCCATCAGCTCACCCTTGGCGGTGGAGCCCAGCAGCCACATCAGCAGGAAGAACGCCATCATGGCCGTCACGAAGTCGGCATACGCGATCTTCCACGCACCGCCGTGAGCGGCGTGCGCGGTCTTCTTCACCCGCTTGATGATGATCGGCTGGAGCTTCTTGCCGGTGGCCATGGCGCTCTGACGTGAAGGCGATACAGATCAGCCGCGCCCGGCCACGAGCGCAGCGATGGCGCCATCGAAGCCAGTGGCACCGTCGAACCGGCTTTGCCGGGCGACTGGAGCCGCCCCCCCGGGGGGGGATCCGGCTACACGCAGTGAGCAAGAAACGGGGGGGGTCATTTCTTGCCTCGGACGTGGTCTTCGAGTTCGGAGAAGGTGGGGCGCTCGGTGGAGAACAGCACCTTGCGGCCGAATTCGATCGCGGTGGTGGGGTTGTAGCCCTGCATGCTCGCCAGCAGCGTGGTCTTGATGCACTGCAGTTCCTTGGTGCCGTCTTCCATCTTCTGTTCCATCAGCCCGCCCAACGGCTCGACGACGGCATAGGCCAGCAGAATGCCCAGGAACGTGCCGACCAGGGCCGAGCCGATCATCGCGCCCAGCACCGAGGGCGGCTGGCCCACCGAGCCCATGGTGTTCACCACGCCCAGCACGGCCGCCACGATGCCGAAGGCCGGCAGGCCGCCGGCCACGCGGCCCACGGCGGCCACCGGGCCATGGGCTTCCTGGTGGTGGGTTTCGATTTCGGACTCCATCAGCGATTCGATCTCATGGGCATTGAGGTTGCCCGAGACCATCATGCGCAGGTAGTCGGTGATGAACTCGACCACGTGGTGGTCGTTGCCCACGGTGGGGTACTTCTGGAAGATCGGCGATTCGTGGGGCGACTCGACGTCCTTCTCGATGGCCATCAGCCCGTCCTTGCGGGCCTTCTGCAGGATGTCGTAGAGCAGCGCCATCAGTTCCATGTAGCGCGCCTTGGTGTACTTGGAGCCCTTGAGCGCGGCCGGCACGGCCTTGAGTGTGGCCTTGAGCACCTTGGGCTGGTTGTTCACGATGAACGCGCCCAGGGCGCCGCCGCCGATCACCATCAGCTCGGTGGGCAGTGCATGCAGCACCACCATGATGTTGCCCCCGTGGATGATGAATCCACCGAAGATGCAACCCATGGCGACCAGATAACCGACGATGACAAGCATTTTTCTGGCGTTGAATCATTGGGCGCCGCGAGGCACCGGAGGCGGCCCGGCCGCGCGGTGGCGCAGCCGCTGCGCCCTGTCCGTGATATCGGCCGTCGGACCCATGGCCTTGAATTTCGGGTTGGCCGGAAAGCCCGGTCAGGCCGCCGCTGCGCTCGCAGCAACCGGCAACTGGATGTTACCAATGCCCGAGCCCTTGCCGGCGCGGGCCGGCGGACGGCACAGCCCGCAGGTGAAATGGCGGGCGTTTTCGTAGGGCTCCGTGACGAACTTGCCACCGCAGCACGAGCAGGCGGTGAGCTGCAGCATCCGGGCTTCCATGAACTTCACCAGCCGCCAGGCGCGTGTGATGGACAGCTGCGCGTCGAGCCCGCAGGCGCCGATCTGCTCCGAATACAGGCGAAAGGCCTTGATCACGGCGTCGATGCCTTCGAGCTCGCTGGAGCGCGAGAGATAGTCGTGGATGTTGAGGAACAGCGACGAGTGGATATTGGGTTGCCAGGTCAGGAACCAGTCGGTGGAAAACGGCAGCTGGCCCTTGGAGGGCGACTTGCCCGCCACTTCCTTGTACAGGCGCAGCAGGCGCTCGTACGACAGGTCGGTCTCGCTCTCCAGTACCTGCAGGCGGGCGCCCAGACGGATCAGTTCGACGGCGCGCTCGATCTGGCGCGTTTCGGAGAGGATGCTCTTGGGGTTGGCCATGATGCGAGCGCCCGCTTACGCCGATTCGGCCAGCTGGCCAGCCATCAGGATGCTGGCATGCAGGCGGGAAGAGGCTTCACTGCCGGCACGGCTGGTCTTGTGGTTGGTCAGTAGACCCCAGATCAGGTCGTCGTCCACGCGGAAGCGGCACAGCAGCATGTTGCCCTGGGCCACCTTCATCACCTGCGCCGGGGACAGCATCTCGATGAGGCTGGCGGCCTCTTCGGTCAGGCCCAGGCGGAACAGGGCTTCGGCGCGATCCTGGCGGATCAGGCTCTGGGCCAGCATCAGGTAGGTCAGGTTGGCTTCCCGGATCTCGGCAAGCAGTTGCTCGTTGGTCATCTGGCAATCCCCATGTGCGCTTGGTTCGCGCTATGGGAAGAATTCTGCGCGGGGCGGTGAGAAAAGTTGAGTTGGTGAACGGATGTAACTGGCGTCTCCTTTTGAGTACGCCGGTGTAGGAAGAATTCCTACACAATTTTTCACATTTTCCGGCGTCGCGCTTATCGACCGTTGCGGCTGCAACTTGAGGCCCCGCGCGCAAAAAAATAAATTCAAGACTTTCAGCAAAGCCACCGAAAACCAGTGCAACGGGCTCCGGTCGGGGTCCGTGGTCCGGTCAGTGCTGAAGGCAACCCGCGGCGGTTTTCACCCGAGAACGCCACCCGCTGCCCTAGCCCCCGGTCATGGCGGCCAGCGCTTTACCAGCTGGCTTTCGAGATCGGCAGCAATGCCGGATGTAACAGCTTCAAGGAGCTCAACGTGGCAGCAATCATCAACAGCAACATCAGTTCGCTCAACGCGCAACGCAACCTGACGACCAGCCAGGCGTCCCTCGCAACCTCCATGCAGCGCCTGTCATCGGGCCTGCGCATCAACAGCGCCAAGGACGACGCCGCCGGCCTCGCCATCTCCGAGCGCATGACGGCGCAGATCCGGGGCCTGAACCAGGCAGCCCGCAATGCCAACGACGGCATCTCGCTGGCGCAGACCGCCGAAGGCGCGCTGGGCACCGTGGGCAACAACCTGCAGCGTATCCGTGAGCTGGCCGTGCAGGCCTCCAACGGCACGAACTCGCAAGTCGACCGCGACGCCCTGCAAGCCGAAGTCTCGCAGCTGCTGTCGGAAATCCAGCGCGTGGCCACGCAGACGTCGTTCAACGGCGTGAAGCTGCTGGATGGCTCGTTCACCGGCGTCGCGTTCCAGGTCGGTGCCAATGCTGCCGAGACGATCTCGATCACGAGCATCGCCAACGCGCAGACCGCCAGCCTGGGCGGCACGACCACGCGCTTCGCCGCCGCCATCGCCTCGTCCGGCCTGACCGGCTTCGCCACCGCCGTGACCGATCTGACGGTCAATGGCGTGGCTGTGGGCAACATCGCCGCGGCCGCCAACGCGCAGGAACGTGCGGCACAGGTGGCCGAGGCCATCAACCGTGTGTCGTCGCAAACCGGCGTCGGCGCTTCCTACGACAACGTGACGGGCCAACTGTCGCTGACTTCGGCTTCTGCCATCACCCTGGGCGGCGGCGGTGCCACCACCACCGGCTGGGCCGCAGGTGCCGTGGGCGCGTCCACGACGACCACCGGTATCGCGTCGCTGTCGGTGTCCTCGTTCACCAACGCGCAGATGACGCTGGCCCAGATCGACAACGCCCTGGCTTCGGTGAACACCTCGCGCGCCAACCTCGGCGCCATCCAGAGCCGCTTCGAATCGGTCGTCTCCAACCTCGCCATCACGGCCGAGAACGTGACCGCCGCCCGCA
Source organism: Burkholderiales bacterium (assembly GCA_017307855.1). Classification (GTDB taxonomy): domain Bacteria; phylum Pseudomonadota; class Gammaproteobacteria; order Burkholderiales; family Burkholderiaceae_C; genus JAGOCV01. Next base: position 160,591 of record JAFKGD010000014.1, read on the forward strand.
GCCGGATCCAGGATGCCGACTTCGCCTCGGAAACCGCCAACCTGTCGCGCGCGCAGATCCTGCAACAGGCCGGCACGGCGATGGTGGCCCAGGCCAACCAGATCCCGCAGACCGTCCTGTCGCTGCTGCGCAACTGATAACGGTCGAACAGCCCCTGTAAAGGGGGGCTGTTGCAGGCTTTCGCGAGGAGCGGCCGGCGGAGAATTCCGTCTGCCGCTCTTTTTCCATCCGGCGAGGCAATCCACATGGCCATCAGCTCCATCGGCATCGGCAGCAACCTCCCCGTCGAAGAAATCATCACGAAGTTCGTGGCGGTGGAAAAGCAGCCGCTCACCAATCTCCAGACCAAGGCGACGCTGATCACGTCGAAGATCTCCGCCTACGGCCAGATCCAGTCGCTCGCGTCGTCCCTCAATTCCGCCGTGACGGCCCTCAGCAAGGCCGCCACGTGGCAGGCCGTGTCGGTGCGTTCGTCCGACAGCACGGCGGTCACCGCCACGGCCAGCAGCACCGCCCCGCCGGCAGCGGGCTCGTACTCGCTGTCGGTGCAGCAGCTCGCGCGCGCGCAGTCGGCCGCGAGCGTGCCGATCGCCGCTGGCGCGCCAGCGGGTGCGGGCACGCTCTCCATCCAGCTCGGCACGTGGACGGGCACGAACTTCGCACCCGGCACCGCCGGCGCCGTCGACGTGGAGGTGACCGACACCGACACGCTCTCCACCATCGCCTCGAAGATCAACGCCGCTGGCGCAGGTGTCACGGCCACCGTGATGAGCGACGCCTCGGGCCAGCGCCTGCTGCTGCGCTCCGATGCGACCGGCGAGGCTTCGGGCTTCCGCATCCAGGTCGACGAAGGAGTGGCCGACGATGGCGACCGCGCCACCGGCCTCTCCCGCCTGGGCTTCGACTTCGACGGCACCACCGGCTGGGGCCTGGCGGTCAACACGGCCAGCACGCAATACGGCGCGAACGCACAGGCCACGCTCAATGGCGTGGCGGTGAGTTCGTCCACCAACACCTTCGCCGATCTGCTGCCCGGCCTGTCGATCACCGTCGCCCGCGAGACCACCACCGCCACCGAACTGACGGTGAGCCGCGATACGGCGTCCATGAAGACGGCCTTGCAGGGCTTCGTGTCGGCCTACAACGCGCTCGCGGCCTACCTGACCACCGCGACAAAGTACGACGCATCGACCGAGACGGCCTCGCTGTTGCAGGGCGATTCCACCGCCGTCGGCATGCAGAACTCGCTGCGCACGGTGCTGGGCGCGCTCACCAGCGGCGGCGCGTTCGGCCGGCTCTCCGACATCGGCATCGCCATGCAGACCGACGGCACGCTGGCGATCGACAGCACCAAGCTGGACACCGCGCTCAAGGACGTGGCCTCGATGCGCAACCTGTTCGCGGTGGACAACGAAGGCACCGCCAATGACGGGCTGGCGCTCAAGCTGATGGAGCTCACGTCGCGGTTGACCGGCACCGAGGGCGCCATCGCCAACCGCACCACGGCGCTGCAGGAAGAGCAGAAGCAGAACGGCAAGGCGCAGGACAAGATCAACGACCGCGCCACGCGCGTCGAGGAACGCCTGCGCAAGCAGTACACGGCGCTCGACGCGAAGATGGCGCAACTCACCGCGCTGGACACCTACATCCAGCAGCAGGTGGCGCAGTGGAACAAGTCCTCGTCCCAGTAACAAATATTCGGCGCGCGGGAGGCGCCGGAGTCGATCCCGGCCCTTGATTTCATGGCCAGGATGCCGATAAAACATGCATCAGCAGAGAGGAAGCCAGAGCATGTTCACATCCCCCGCCAACCGCGCCGCGGCCGCCTACAGGACCCTGGATCTCCAGGGCCACCTGGACGGCGCATCGCCGCACCAGCTCGTGCAGATGCTCTTCGATGCCCTCGCCGTGAGCCTGGGTGCCGCGCGCCGCGCCATGCTGGCCGGTGACGTGGAACTCAAGGGACGCCACCTGGGCAAGGCCGTGCGGCTGATCGAGGAGGGCCTCAAGGGCGGCCTCGACATGCAACGCGGCGGTGAACTGGCGGGCAACCTGCGCGGCCTCTACGACTATTGCGTGCAGCGCCTCACCCACGCCAACCTGCACAACGACGAAGCGGCCGTCGCGGAAGTCGTGGGCCTGCTCGATCCGGTGGCCCAGGCCTGGAAGGCTATCGCCAGCCAGCAGCCGGCCGCGGGGGCATGACCATGGCCGACCGCCTGCTGGACTACTACCGCGCGATCGAGGATTCGAGCGTGCGGATGCTGGAGGCCGCGCGCGAGCGCGACTGGGACGAAGTGGTGCGCTGCGAAGGCACCTGCGCCGTGCTGATCGAGCAATTGCGCTTTCGCGCGCAGACCGAACGCCTGCCTCAGGACGAGCGCGAAGAGAAGTCGCGCATCATGCAGCGCATCCTGCGCAACGACGCCGAGATCCGCATCCTGGCCGAGCCGTGGCTCGCGCAGGTCGAGCACATGTTCGAGCGGCCGGCAGCCGTGCTTCATTGACCCCCACGTTCGCTCACTGCGTGTAGCTCTCTGCCCCCCGAGGGGGCGCTCGCGCGGGGCCTCGGCAAAGCCGAGGCGTGACCGCTTCGCGGTCAGCGCTCGGCACCCTGATGCCGGTCAGACTGTCATGTTCATGATGTCGGTGTAGGCCTGGACCATGCGGTTGCGCACGTGCAGCGTTGCCTGGAAGCCGACTTGCGACTTCTGCATCGCGATCATGGTTTCTTCCAGGCTGACGTTGGGGTTCTCCAGTTGCACCTGCTTCTGCATCTCGGCCGACTGGTTCTGCGTGGCGCTGACGGACTGCAGCGCACCCTTGAGTGCGCTGGCGAAGCCGTCCTGGCCGCCGGTCGCGACGGCGCGGCCGGCCTGGGTGGCGCGCTGGGCCGCCTGGGTGGCGGAGATCGAGGAGAGTCGGCTGATGTCCATGGGGGGGGAACTCCAGGCGGCCCGGGCGGACCGCGAACAGGTTCATGGGATGGGACTGTAGGCAGGTCGGCCGATTTCATGAGGCCGAATAAAGGCCGAAAACAGCTCCTTATCAACCTAATGATTTCGGGGTGGGCTCGAATAATCGGTGCCGTGCAAGGAGCGCTGGTGCCCCTTGCGTTCACGGAATCACCCACCCGATGTCCGCCGCCGCCCTCGCAGAAGTCCCTGCCGTCGCTCCCAACGCCGCTTCCGCGCCCTGGAGCAACCGCTTCGCCGGCCTGAATCCGGGCCAGCGCATGAAGCTCGCCATCGGCGCCGCCCTGCTGGTGGCGATCGCCGTGGCTGCCATCGTGCTGGGCCGCCAGCCCGACTGGCGCGTGCTCTACGCCAACCTGGCCGACAAGGACGGCGGGGCCATCGTCGCGCAGCTGACGACGATGAACGTGCCCTACCGATACACCGAAGGCGGCGGCGCCATCATGGTGCCGGCCGACCGTGTGCACGACGTGCGCCTGCGCCTGGCGTCGCAGGGCCTGCCCAAGGGCTCGGTCTCGGGCTTCGAGCTCATGGAAGCCAACCGCTTCGGCATGACCCAGTTCCAGGAAAAGCTCACGTTCCAGCGCGGCCTGGAAGGCGAGCTGACCCGCTCCATCCAGGGCATGTCGGCCGTGCAGAGTGCCCGCGTGCACCTGGCGCTGCCCAACCAGAACGGTTTCTTCCGCGAGCAGCAGAAACCCTCGGCTTCGGTGCTGCTGTCGCTCTATCCGGGCCGCACGCTCGACCGCGCGCAGCTCGCCGGCATCGTGCATCTGGTGGCGTCCAGCGTGCCCGAGATGTCGCCCTCGGCCGTGAGCGTGGTGGACGACACCGGCAAGCTGCTGTCGGCCACGCCCGACGCCGCCTCGGGCGTCGATGCGCAGCAATTGCAATATGCCCAGCAGGTGGAGCAGCAGTACATGCGGCGCATCCTGGACATCCTCGAGCCCGTGGTCGGCGTGGGCAATGTGCGCGCCCAGGTCACGGCCGACATCGATTTCAGCCAGAGCGAATCGACCATCGAACAGCACGCGCCCAACCTCGCCCCGCAAAGCAGCGCCGTGCGCAGCCAGCAGGTGGTCGAGGCTCCGGGCGGCGGCGCAGCGGGCGGCAATGCGCAGGCGCAGGGCGTGCCGGGTGCCGCCTCCAACCAGCCGGCGGCCGCCTCCGCCGCACCCATCAACGGAGCCGCCGTGCCGCTGGCCGCCGCCAGCGCACCGGGTGGCGCGGCCGCCGCCGCCGCGCTGGGCGCCGGCGGGCGCCGCGAGACCATCACCAATTACGAAGTCGACCGCACAGTGCGCACCGTGCGCGCTGGCACCGGCAATGTCCGCCGCGTGAATGCCGCCGTGGTGGTCAACCACCGCAAGAGCACCGATGCCGAAGGCAAGGTCACCCAGGCGGCGATTCCGCCCGAGCAGATCGAGCAGATGACGGCGCTGGTGCGCGAGGCCGTGGGCTTCAACAAGGAGCGCGGCGATTCGGTCAACCTGATGAATGCGCCGTTCCAGAACGAGACACTCGCCGCCGAGCCGGTGCCGGTCTGGAAGAACCCGCAATACCTGGACATCGCGCGCAGCTTCGCCTGGCCGGTGGGCCTGGTGCTGATGGCCCTGATCGTGCTGATGGGCTTCGTGCGCCCCGGCCTCAAGGCCTGGGCCGCCAGCCGCCCGGCGCTGCCGGCGCCCGAGGCCGCGCCCGAGCCGCAGTTCTCGGCGCTGATCTCCGACACGCCGGCGCGCCCCGCGCTGCCCTCGCCCGAGCAGCAGGCACAGGACGCTGCCGAGCAGATGCGCATCGAGGACGCGCGCCGCCTGGCGCGCCAGAACCCGGCGGCGGTGGCGAACATCGTGAAGAACTGGGTCCACGGCGATCAACCCGCCTAATCCGGCACAGGAGCCACGATCATGGATGAACAAGGCCTGACCGACGCCGCGATCCTGCTCATGTCGCTGGGCGAGGACGATGCCTCTCAGGTGCTGCGGCATCTCTCGCCCAAGGAAGTGCAGAAGATCGGCGAGACCATCGCGGCCACCCGCACCGTGCCGCGCGACCGGCTCGACGAAGTCATCGCGCGCTTCGCCGGCGCCACCAAGGGCCAGAGCCTGTTCCGCTCGGACACGGGCGACTACGTGCGCGGCGTGCTGCAGCGCGCGCTGGGCCACGACAAGGCCGGCATGCTGATCGAGCGCATCCTGGAGCCCGACGCGCTGCCCGGCATCGAGAACGTCAAGTGGATGGATCCCGTCGCCGTGGCCGAGATGCTGCGCGGCGAGCATCCGCAGATCGTCGCCGCGCTGGTGGTGCATCTGGACGCCGACCAGGCCGCCGACATCGTGCGCCTGCTGCCCGATGCGCAGCGCAACGAGGTGCTCTACCGCGTGGCCACGCTGGAGAGCATCCAGCCCGCCGCATTGGACGATCTCAACGAAGTGCTGGCACGCCTGATGGGCGCCAATGCCGCGCCGCGCGCGCAACTGCGCGGCGGCACCAAGCCGGCGGCCGACATGATCAACCTGCTGGGCTCGGGCAACGACAGCGCGGTGCTCGAATCGATCCGAATGCAGAACGAGGAGCTGGCGCAGCAGATCATGGATCTGATGTTCGTCTTCGACGACCTGATGAAGCTCGACGACAAGTCGATCCAGCTGCTGCTCAAGGAAGTGGCGTCCGAGACGCTCATCATCTCGCTCAAGGGCGCCACGCCGGCGCTGCGCGAGAAGTTCCTGGGCAACATGTCCTCGCGCGCGGCCGAGGCCCTGCGCGAAGACCTGGAGTCGCGCGGCGCGATGCGCCTGACCGAGGTCGAGGCGCAGCAGAAGGAAATCCTCAAGACGCTGCGGCGCCTGGCCGACGAAGGCCAGGTGGTGCTGGGCGGTGGAGGCGGCGGCAGTGTCGTCTAAGCCGGCCTCCCGCTCGAAATTCATCCCGCGCGAGGAAGTCGGCGCGGTGAGCCCCTGGCGTTTCGGCGCCGTCGGCTCGGGCGACGACGAACTGCCCGTGCACGGCGTGGCCACCAGCGAGGAGGACTGGCGCATCGCCCACGAAGAGGGCTATGCCGAAGGCTACGACGTGGGCCGCCTGCTGGGCCAGCGCGAAGGCCAGCAGAAGCTCGACGAGTACATCCGCACGCAGGGTCGCGGCATCGCGCAGCGGCTGGCGCTGCTGCTCGAATCGGCCGAGCGCAACCTGCACGATTCGCAGCAGCAGGTGGCGCAGGGCGTGATCGAGATCGCGGCCGAGCTGGCTCGCCAGGTGGTGCGCCACGAGCTGTCGATCAATCCCAACGCCTTGCTGCCTGTGGTGCGCGAGGCGCTGGCCACGCTGCGCGAGGACAGCAAGAACGCCACCGTGCGCCTGCACCCCAAGGATCTGGAAGTGCTGGAAGAGCCGCTGCGCCAGGAATTCGGCAACGCGGGCGTGAGCTGGATCGGCGATGGCTCGCTGCGGCCGGGCAATTGCCTGGTGGAGGCGGCCGGCACCACGGTGGACGGCACGCTGGCCAGCCGCTGGAGCCGCGCGGTGGCGGGGCTCGGCATCGAACTGCCGTGGGACGACGGCGACGAGGACGTGGGCGATGGCACTGCCTGACAGCACGCTGGCCCCGGAAGCCACGCTGCCACCGTTCGCCCGCAGCGGCGCGTGGGATCAGTTCATGCGCGACGCGCGCGGCCGGCTGCAGTCGACGCCCCCGCTTGAGGTGCGCGGCACGCTCACGCGCCTGACCGGCCTGGTGCTGGAGGCCACGGGCATCCGCGTGCCGGTGGGCTCGCAATGCGTGGTGTCGCAGGACGACCAGCCGCCCGTGCTGGCCGAGGTGGTGGGCTTCTCGGAAGGCCGTGCCTACCTGATGCCGGCCGGCGACGTGCACGGCCTGTCCAGCGGCGCCTGCGTGATGCCCGCGCGCCCGCACGTGCCGCGCCCGGTGCTGGGCCAGGCCGATGCGCCGGGGTTGCTGTCGCGCGTGGGCGTGTTGCGCCTGCCGCAGGGCGACGGCCTGCTCGGCCGTGTGGTCGATCCGCATGGCCAGCCGCTCGATCACCAGGGGCCGATCACCAACGTCGTACCGGAGCCGATGGACCGCGCACCCATCAACGCGATGGAACGCGACCCGGTGCGCGAATCGCTGGACACCGGCGTGCGCGCCATCAACACGCTGCTGTCGGTGGGACGCGGCCAGCGCATCGGCCTGTTCGCGGGCTCGGGCGTGGGCAAGAGCGTGCTGCTGGGCATGATGGCCCGCTACACGCGCGCCGACGTGATCGTGGTCGGGCTGATCGGCGAGCGCGGTCGCGAAGTGAAGGAATTCGTCGAGGACATCCTGGGCGAGGAAGGCCGGGCGCGCTCGGTCGTCGTCGCCGCGCCGGCCGATGCGCCGCCGCTTCTGCGCATGCAGGGCGCGGCCTATGCCACGGCCGTGGCCGAGCACTTCCGCGACAAGGGCAAGCACGTGCTGCTGCTGATGGATTCGCTCACGCGCTATGCCATGGCGCAGCGCGAGATCGCGCTGGCCATCGGCGAGCCGCCCGCCACCAAGGGCTATCCGCCTTCGGTGTTCGCCAAGCTGCCGCAACTGGTCGAGCGCAGCGGCAACGGGCTGCACGGCGTCGGCTCGATCACGGCCTTCTACACCGTGCTCTCCGAGGGTGACGACCAGCAGGATCCGATCGCCGACGCGGCGCGCGCCATCCTGGACGGCCACATCGTGCTCTCGCGCCAGCTGGCCGAGGAGGCGCACTTCCCGGCCATCGACATCGAGCAGTCGGCCTCACGCGTGATGCACAACGTGATCTCCAAAGGCCAGTTCGAGATGGCGCGGCGCTTTCGCACCATCTATTCGCGCTACCAGAAGAGCCGCGACCTGATTCGCGTGGGCGCCTACGCCGCCGGCTCCGATCCGGCCATCGACCAGGCGATCCGCCTGGAGCCCGCCATGCGCGCTTTCCTGCAGCAGGACATGCACGAGGCGGCCACCATGAGCCAGAGCATGGACGCCATGATGGCCCTGCTCACATCGGACGAAACATGAGCAACACATCCGCCAACGGGGGCCTGCAGGCCGCGCGCGACCTGGCACTGCGCCAGCGCGACGAAGCCGCGGCGCGGCTGGCCGCCGCGCGCCAGGCCTGGATGGGCGCGCAGCAGCAGCTCGACCAGCTGCAGGGCTATGCCCACGAGACCGATGCGCGCTGGGCGCCCGGCGGCGCGGGTGGCGCCTGCACGCCGGAGGTGATGCGCCACCACTACCAGTTCATGCAGCGGCTGGGTCACGCCATCGCGCTGCAATCGGGCGCGGTGGACGGTCAGGCCCGCCGGGTCGAGGAACACGCCGGCCTGCTGCGCTCGGCCGAGGCCCGGCTGGAGAGCCTGCAGCAGGTGCTGGCCCGGCGCGACCAGCAGCTGGCGCGCGAGGCCAGGCGCCGCGAACAGAAGGCAACCGACGAAATGGCCGCGTTGCAGTACCGCAAGCAACTGAGGGGCCAACTGGCCGGAGGAGTCTGAACATGGGCATCGAAGTCACCACCCGTCCCGCCGAAAGCCGCGCGCCGGCAGCGTCTGGCGCCAGCGCCCAGGGCGGCGAGGCCGCCGCCGGATTCGGCGCCCTGCTGGGTTCCATGGATCTGCCCTCGGAAGAGGCGGGTGGCGGCGATGCCTCGACCGCCGCGCTCCCGCCGCAGAACACGCGGCCGGATGCGCGCGTGCCCGCCCGGGCCGACAAGTCCGACAAAGGCGATCGCGCCGATAAGGGCCGCCGTCCCGGCGCTGGCGCCGACGAGCCCGGCGACGACGCCACGGCCGATGCCACTGGCACGGATGCAACCGATGCCGACGCGCCCGTGGCCGCGACACCGGCGGCGGCTGCACCGGCCACGCCCTGGCTGGCGCATGTGCTGAATGCGCCGCAGGTCGCCGCCGATGCGCAGGGCGCCGCGGCGGCGCTCGCGGCAGCGCTGGCGGCCACTGGCACGGGCAAGACCGCCGATGCCACGGACACTGCCGCGCTGGCCACCGACGGCGGAATGCCGGTCGTCGGCGCCCTGGGCGATGCCGCCACCGTGCCGGCCGCTGCCACGCTCACCGCGACCGCCGCACGGGGCGCGCGCGCCGACGGCGAGGCCGTCGTCGGGACCGAGGCCGAGCGCGGACGGGCCGCGCGGGCCCGCGCGCTGGGCGCTGCCGTGAGCGCAGCCCCGGCCGCAGGCGGAACCACGGCCGCCGCAGCCAGCGCCGCCACCTCGGGCACATCGGCCTTGCAGGCGCTGCAGCACAACGCCGCGCAGGCAGCCCAGAGCGCCGGACGCGACGGCCAGCAGGCGCAGGCCGGCCAGACAACGCTGCGCGGCGAGGAACTGGATCCTTCGCTCGGCGCGGCGCTGCAGGCGCTGACCTCCGAAGGTGGCGTCGGCCGTCGCCTGGCGCGCGCCGAAGGCCGCGGCGAGGAAGTCCGCACGCCCGGCGGCAGCGCCTGGCAGGCCGAAGGCGTGGGCAGCCGCCACACGCTGACGGCCGATGCGCCTTTGCCCGTGGCCACGGCCGGTATCGACACGGCCGCCACCGGCATGGACGACCGGATGGATGCGCAGATGAGCTACTGGCTGTCGCAGAAGACGCACAACGCCGAACTGACACTGGACACGCAGGACGGTCGCAGCGTGGAAGTGAGCATCGCCCTCAATGGCCGCGAGGCCCAGGTGGCGTTCCGGGCCGAGCAGGCCGGCACGCGCGAACTGCTGGGCAGCGCCCTGCCGCAGTTGCGCGAGGCGCTGGACGGCCAGGGCCTGGTGCTGGCCGGTGTCACCGTGGACAGCTTCGGCACCCGCGGGCAGCAGGGCGATGGCGCGCAGGGCGAGGCCGGCGGGCGCCAGGGCCGGGGCGGCGCAGCTTCGCGTGCGGTGGCGCTGGATGGTGTGACGGGCGCCGCCGCGCCGGGTGCCGGCCCGCGCGCCGGCACGTCCGGCCGGGGCCTCGACCTGTACGTCTGAGCGCCTGCGCTGGCGGCGGCCGGCAGGCCGCCCTCTCCACCCTCTGCCGATCCTTGCGTTAGCGCGGTTTTTCCGCCGCTAATCAGACGCTAAAGTTTTGCCCGGTCCCGAATAATGGACTCCACGGGGCCGGAGCGCGCGCGTGGCGTGCGTCCATCACCCCGAAGGAATCACCGTGGCAGAAGCAAACCAGACTGAACCCAAGAAAAAAGGCGGCAAGCTGATCATCATCCTCGCGGTGGTGGCGGTGCTGCTGGCCGGTGGTGTGGGCGCCGGCGTATGGTTCTTCATGAAGAGCCAGGCGCCCGCGCATGCCGAGGAAGCCAAGCCCGCGCCGGCCAAGCCGCCGGCCTATCTGCCGCTGGAGACCATGGTGGTCAACCTGGCCGATCCGGGCGGCGAGCGCTTCGCGCAACTGGGCATCACCATCGAGCTGACCGAGGACAAGGCAGCCGAGCGCATCCGCGCCTTCCTGCCCAGCATCCGCAGCGCCATCCTGCTGCTGGTGTCCCAGCGCACGTCCGAAGAGCTGCTGACTCGCCAGGGCAAGGAAAAGCTGGCGGCGGACATCGCCGTGGTGGTGGGTCGCCCGCTGGGCGATGCCGAGGACCTCGAGGCCTATGCCAAGGCCATGGCCCAGGCCGCCTCGGCCGCCGAGCCGCCCAAGCTGGCTGCGGCGCGCACGGGTGGTAACCCGGTGCGTGGCGTGCTGTTCTCCAGCTTCATCATCCAGTAACCCTCCATCGCCCCCGCGCAGGACCCCCCCATGAGCGAAGCCGAAGCCGCCGCCCCCCAGGCCGCCGCCGACGCGCCGGCACCGATGCCGGCCGCGGTGGGTCCGCGGCGATATGACATCTCGAGCAAGGAGCGCGTGGTCGACGCGCGCATGCCGACGATGGACATCGTCAACGGCCGCTTCGCGCGCCACCTTCAGTCGGGCGTGTTCACGCTGCTGCGCCGCCATGCCGACGTGGCGGCCTCGCCGATCACGGTGCAGCGCCATTCGGCCTTCATGGCGGGGCTGGCCCCGACCTCGCGCCTGGCACTGGCCAGCCTCAAGCCGCTGCGCGGCAACGCGCTGGTGGTGTGCGACGGTGCGCTGCTGCACGGCCTGGTCGAAACCATGTATGGCGGCCCCTGCCGGATGCCCGCCGAAGTGCCCGAGCGCGAACTGTCGGCCACCGAGCAGCGCGTTTTCACACGCCTGATGGGCGTGATGTGCCACGAATACCGCCGCGCCTGGAAGGGCATCCACGACTTCGGCATCGAACACCTGCGCCTGGAGCCCGTGCCGCAGTTCGCCGGCATCGCGGGCGCGGGCGAAGCCGTGGTCAGCACCACTTTCACGCTGACCGTGGGCGAGCTCACGGGCCCGCTGCACCTGTGCCTGCCCTACAGCGCGCTGGAGCCGCTGCGCGACCTGCTCTACGCCTCGCCACTGGGCGATGCGGACGCGGTGGACCGCGGCTGGATCACGCTGCTCACGCAGCAGTTGCAGTCGGCCGAGGTGTCGCTGGTGGCGCAACTCGCCACGGCCGAGCTGACCATCGAGCAGCTGCTATCCATGCAGCCGGGCGACTTCATCGAACTCGACCGCGCGCCGCGCATCGACGCCTGCGTGGACAACGTGCCGCTGTTCCGCTGCCACTACGGCACCAACGGCGGCAAGTACGCCCTGCGCATCGACGAATGCCTCACCTCCACCGGAGAAAACCATGGCCAATGAACAGAACGCCGAGTGGGCCGAGCCCCTTGACGCCCAGCAACCTGCGGAGGGCGGCAGCGCCAACGCTCCCGTGGCCGACATCAACCGCGTGCTCGACATCCCCGTCCAGCTGTCGGTGGAACTCGGCCGCAAGAAGGTGCCGATCAAGTACCTGCTGCAACTCGCGCAGGGCTCGGTGATCGAGCTCGACGCGCTGGCCGGCGAGCCGATGGACGTGCTGGTCAACGGCTACCTGATCGCGCAGGGCGAGGTGGTGGTGGTGAACGACAAGTTCGGCATCCGCCTGACCGACGTGGTCACCCCGTCCGAGCGCCTCAAGCGCCTGAACCGCGCCTGATCTTGCGGCGGCCGCGTCGCGCGACCGCCATCCCCTTCCGGCTTCTCCGAGCGCATTCCCGATGGAAACCTCCGCCATGGCCCAGTCGATCTTCCTGATCGTCGTCTTCATCGGCGTGCTGGCGCTGTTCCCGCTGGCCATCCGCTGGCTGCAGCGGCGCAACGGCATGGCGGCCGGCGGCGGCCCGGCTGCGGCTGGCATGCGCGTCGTCTCCACGCTGGCCGTGGGCCCGCAGCAGCGGCTGGTCACGGTGGAGGCCGGCCCCGAAGGCGCGCGCTGCTGGCTGGTGCTGGGCGTGACCGGCGCCTCCATCACCTGCCTGCACACCGCGCCGCTGAACGGTACGCCTGCCGCCGGCACCCCGGCTGCCGCACCCGCGGCGGCCACCGCCCCTGCGCCGTCGTTCGCGCGCCTCATCGAGGACCTGCCCCGTGGCTGACCCCGTTTTCTCCCGCGCCGCACGCCGCGGCGCGCTCGCGGCGCTGGCGCTCGCGTTCTGCGCGTTTCCGGTGCTGGCGCAGCAGGCGCCCACGCCCAATGGGCAACTACCCCTGATCATCGGCAGCGGCCCCGGCGGCACCAGCTATTCGGTGCCGATCCAGACCCTGCTGTTCTTCACGGCGCTGTCGTTCCTGCCGGCCATCCTGCTGATGATGACGGGCTTCACGCGCATCGTGATCGTTCTGTCGCTGCTGCGCCAGGCGCTGGGCACGCAGTCGGCACCGCCCAACCAGGTGGTCATCGGGCTGTCGCTGTTCCTCACCTTCTTCGTCATGGGCCCGACCTTCGACCGCGTGTACCGCGACGCCTACGTGCCCTACACCACCAATGCCGCCACCTTCGAGCAGGCGATGGAGCGAGCCGAGGCTCCGATGCGTGAATTCATGCTCAAGCAGACGCGGCAGGCCGACTTCGCGCTGTTCGCACGCCTTGCGCGGCTGGAGTCCGGCGTGACGGCCGAGACTGCGCCACTGCGCGTGCTGGTGCCGGCCTTCGTGACGAGCGAGCTGAAGTCGGCGTTCCAGATCGGATTCATGATCTTCATCCCGTTCCTCGTGATCGACATCGTGGTCTCCAGCGTGCTGATGTCGCTGGGCATGATGATGCTGTCCCCCGTGCTGGTGGCGTTGCCGTTCAAGCTGATGCTGTTCGTGCTGGCCGACGGCTGGAACCTGCTGATCGGCTCGCTGGCCGCCAGCTTCGCTGTCTAGGAGTACGACCATGAACGCCCAGATGGTGCTGACGGTGGGCCGCGACGCGCTCACCCTCCTGCTGATGGTGTCACTGCCGATTCTTCTGTCGGTGCTGGTGGTGGGGCTGGTGGTCAGCATCTTCCAGGCCATCACCCAGATCCACGAGAACACGCTGGCTTTCGTGCCCAAGCTGATCGCGGCCGTGGTGGTGTTCGCCGTGGCCGGGCCGTGGATGCTCTCCACGCTGGTGGACTACATCCGCCGCACGATCGAATCCATCCCTTCGATGGTGCTCTGACGCCCCCGGGCGTCTTCTTGCGGACGCGGCCGCCGTGATCACGTTCACCGAAGCGCAGCTGATGGCCTGGGTGTCGCCCATCCTGTGGCCGTTCCTGCGCGTACTGGCGATGTTCAGCGTGGCGCCGGTGTTCTCGCAGCGCGCCATCCCGCTGCGCGCCAAGGTGGGCCTGGCGTTCCTGGTGGCGCTGTCGGCCCAGGCCACGCTGGGCAACCAGCCCGTGGTGTCGCTGAACAGCCCGCAGGCGCTCGCGACGGTCATCCAGCAGATCTCTGTGGGCGTGGCCATCGGCTTCGCGGTGCGAATCGTGTTCGCGGCGGTGGAGCTGGCGGGCGAAGTCATCGGCCTGCAGATGGGCCTGAACTTCGCAGCGTTCTTCGATCCGTCGTCCAACGCACAGGTCAGTGCCGTCTCCCGCTTCTTCGGCAACATGTCGGTGCTGATGTTCATCGTGGTCAACGGTCACCTGCTGGTGCTGATGTCGGTGGTGCGCAGCTTCGAGACCTTCCCGCTGGATGGCAGCTTCGCCGAAACGGTGTCGCGGCTGCGCCTGTACGAACTGGGGGCCGACCTGTTCGCCAGCGCGCTGTGGCTGGCGCTGCCCATGGTGGCGCTGCTGCTGTTCGTGAACCTGGCGCTGGGCATCGTCTCGCGCATCGCGCCGCAGATGAACATCTACGCCATCGGCTTTCCGGTCACGCTGGTGATGGGCCTGGTGGGGCTGATCGCCACGCTGCCGATGATGGAGACGCCGTTCCTCTCGCTCATGGAGCGCATGGTGGACCTGCTCGTCACGCGTTGACCGCGCAGCGCGGCGCGGCGGCGCTCAGACCAGGTTGTTGCGGATCGCGTAAGCCGTGATCGCGGCGTTGCTCGTGAGATTGAGCTTTTCCATCACGCGCGTACGGTAGACGCTCACCGTCTTCGGGCTGAGCATCAGTTCTTCGGCGATGTCCGACAGCTTCTTGCCCGAAGCGATCTTCACCAGCGTCTGCAGTTCGCGCTCGGACAGCGCCTGGTGCGGCGCCTCGTCGGTGGAGTGGTGCAGGCTGTCGACCAGCATCTGCGCGACTTCGGGCGTGACGAACTTGCGGCCGGCCGCCACGGTGCGCGTGGCCGCGATGAGTTCCTCGGGATTGCCGGCCTTGTTCACATAGCCCTGCGCGCCGGCCTTCAGGCAGCGGATGGCGTACTGGTCTTCGGTGAACATGGAGACGATCAGCACCTTGATCTGCGGATCGGTCTCGCGCAGCGCGGCGAGCACCTCCAGGCCGCTGCGGCCGGGCATGTTGAGATCGAGCAACAGCACCTCACAACGGGCGGTGCGCAGCACCTCGCGCAGTTCGGGGTAGCTGCCGGCCTCGCCCGTGACCTGGATGTCGCTGGCCTCGGTCAAGGTGTCGCGGATGCCACGGCGCACCAGCGCGTGGTCGTCGCACAGCACGACGTGGATCATGCGGCCCCCCGGGCGCCTGCGGGCGCCAGTTGCAGTTGCACCGGTTTGAGCGGCACCGACAGGATGATGGCGGTGCCGATGCCGTGGCGGTTGGTGATGTCGAGCCAGCCGTCCACCACGCGTGCGCGCTCAGCCAGGCCCTTCAGGCCGAAAGCCTTGGGTTTGTCGAGCGCGTCCTGCGTCAGGCCGCGGCCGTCGTCGGCCACTTCGAGCGTCAGCACGCCCTCGGCGTCGGACAGTTCGATCTCGACGTTGCGGCAGTCGGCATGCTTGGAGACGTTGGTCAACGCCTCCTGCGCCGTGCGGTAGACCGTGAGCTGAACGGCATCCGGGGCGCGTATCTTCTCGTGGCTGGAGCGGAACGTGGTCGCCACGCCGGTGCGCTTCTCGAAGTTGCGGGCCAGCCAGTCGATCGCCGTGACCAGGCCCTGATCGAGGATGGGTGGACGCAGGTCGAGCACGATGCGCTGGCTGGCGTCGATGGCGTGCCGCAGCATCTCGAGCGCGGTGTTGACGTGCTCGCGCGTTCCTGCGTCCTTGGTGTGGCGCTGGATCCACGCCAGGTCGAACTTGACCGCGGCCAGCGCGCCGCCGATCTCGTCGTGCACGTCGCGCGCCAGGGCCGTGCGCTCTTCCTCGATGCGCGACTGCAGGTATTCGGACAACTCGGTCGAGCGGCGCACGGCCTCGGCCATCTCGGCCTCGGAACGTTCACGCGCCTCGCGGGCGCGGCGCGCCTCGATGGCGCGGACGATCACGTGGCCGAGCTTGCCGAGGTCGTCCTTGCGCACGTAATCGCTGATGCCGCGACGCAGCGCCTCGACCACGTCCATGTCGCCCAGGGCGCTGGAGAGCAGGACGAAGGGCGGCACGCGTTCAAGCTTGCTGGCCTCGGTCCAGGCGTCGAGCGCGGTGAAGCCCGGAAGGTTGAAGTCGGCCAGTACCACGTCGAAATGGCCGTTGGCCAGCCGGGCCATGAAATCGGGCAGCGCGGTGGCGCGGACCAGCCGGAAGTCGAGCCCGCTGTCGGCCAGCGCATACTGCGCGAGCTCGTGGTCGGCGTCCGAATCCTCCAGGTGCAGGATGCGGACCGGGCGGGCGGAATCGGCTGTCGGCATAAGCGCCGATGATAGGTCAGCCGCCCTGGGGGCCGCGAGCGGCTGTCAGAGCATCTCGTCGGGCGCGAACGGTCCGATGATTTTCAGCAGCAGCTTGAGCCCGGTGGACGCGCCGGGCTCGGAACGGGCGTCGGACGCGTCGACGCCCGGCGGCGCATGCCAGATCAGCTTGTCGTCGGCGGTGAGCTCAACGCGCCAGGCGTCGCGATCCAGCGTCGGCTGCACCATGGCGGTGGCCTGCGCCGACAGTGCCGCACTGCGGATGACGATGGCGATCTCGCTGTTTTGCAATTGCGAGCGCAGGTCAAGGTTCATCGAACCGACCACCAGCACGCGCCCGTCCATCACGATGGACTTGGCATGCAGGCTGGCGCGCGACTCGGGGGGCGAGCCGATGTTGGACGTGCCGCTGCCGGAGCCGAAAGCGCCGCGCGTGACCGAAGCCTCGGCACGCATTTCATACAGCTCGACCCCGAGCCTGAGCAGCTCGCGCCGGTAGCGCGCATAGCCCACGTGGGCGATGGGTGCGTCGTTGGAAGCCAGCGAGTTGGTCAGCACGCGCACCCGGATGCCGCGCTGGCGCAGCGCGGCGAACTCGTCCATCATGCGCGGCCCTGGCACAAAGTACGGCGAGACGATGAGCAGGTCGCTGCGGGCGCGGCGCATCAGGCTGAGTAAACCGTCCACCAGCGTGTCCTGCGTTTCCTCGGCGGGCGCGCCCTGCTCGGGATCGAGCTTGCCGGGCTTGTCCACCATGAAGAGCGACGGCGCCCACACCAGATCGAGACGGCCGGTGCGCGTGGCGGCCGACAGGCTTGAATCCGGATCGGGTGCGGGCGGGCCGTCGCTTTCGGGCACGGGGCCCAGCAGGCGCAGCATGTCTTCCCTGACCAGCAGCGACTCGATCGGGTAGGCGAGCTTGTCGTTCCAGTACTCGTCGAAGCTCTTGGACATCTCGCGCACCACCGGGCCGGCGGCCAGGATGTCCAGGTCGACGAAGTTGCTGTCCTGGCCCTGGCCGAAATAGGCATCGCCCAGGTTGCGCCCGCCCGTGATGGCCAGCGCGTTGTCGGCGATGAACACCTTGTTGTGCATGCGGCGCTGGATGCGGTCGACGTCGCCCAGCGAGCCCAGGATGCGCGTCACCAGCGATCCACGCAGCCCCGGCAGCGGGTTGAACATGCGGATCTCGATGTTGCGGGCGGCCATGAGCCGCAGCACGTGGGCGTCGCGGCCGCTCGCATTGAGGTCGTCCAGCAGGATCCGCACCCGCACGCCGCGGGCCGCAGCCTCGCGCACGCGCGCCAGCAGGGCATCGCTGCTCGCATCCTGCTTGATCGCGTAGTACTGGAGGTCCAGCGTCTTCTCGGCCGCATCGACCAGAGCGACCCGGCTGACGTAGGCCGAATCGGCCCGGCCCAAAAGGCGGAAGCCCGAGTAAGAGACACCGGCAGGCCGTCCGGCCTCGGCGAGGCGGCCGAGCCGTGTGACCTGCGGCTCCGCCCAGGCGTGTGAGACGGTTCGCTGCACGGTGTCCGGCGGCGGCAGGCTGGCGCAGCCGGCCAGCACGGACGCCGCCATCAACACGAGCCAGCCCGCGGTGCGGCGGAACAGGCTGGCGGTGCGGCACGACGGCGTTGCGGCTGGGGCATGCGGGATCATCCGGTCAGCCGCCAGGCGGCACGAAGTAAGGGTGACGCCAATGTAGCCCGGCCGCGCAACCGCAGGTGTGGGACTAGGCCGACAGGCTTTCCCAGCGCTCGAGCGCTTGCATCAGCTCTTCCTCGATGGCCCCATCGCGGGCGTGCAACTGAGTCGCGCGGGCTGCATCGGAATAGACGGACGGGTCTGACAGTTGTCCGCGCACCTGGGCCTGTTCGGTTTCCAGTGCCTCGATGCGCGCCGGAAGGCCATCCAGTTCGCGCTGGTCCTTGAAGCTGAGCTTGCGCTTCGCTGCAGGCGACGGCGCAGCGGGTGCCTTCGCGGCTGGCGCGGGTTCCGCAGCCGGGGTGTTGGCCTTCGCAGCGGCCGGGCTGGCCTGGCGGCTGCGGCTGGACTGGATCAGCCAGTCTTCGACGCTGCCTTCGTATTCACGCCACTGGCCGGGGCTCACGTCGCCTTCCCAGGCCACGATGCTGGTGACCACGTTGTCGACGAAGCGGCGGTCGTGGCTCACGAGGAAGACGGTGCCGGGGTAATCCTGCAGCAGGTCCTCAAGGAGTTCGAGCGTGTCGATGTCCAGGTCGTTGGTCGGCTCGTCGAGCACCAGCACGTTGGCCGGGCGTGCGAACAGCCGCGCGAGCAGCAGCCGGTTGCGCTCACCGCCGGAGAGGGAGCGCACGGGCGACGCCGCCCGTGCAGGCGAGAACAGGAAATCGCCCAGGTAACTCTTGACGTGCTTGCGCTGGCCGTTGATCTCGATCCATTCGCTGCCAGGGCTGATGAAGTCCTCCAGGGTGGCGTCGAGGTCGAGCGCGTCGCGCATCTGATCGAAGTAGGCGACCTGCAGATTGGCACCCTGGCGCACAGTGCCGGCGTCGGGCGCCAGCTCGCCGAGGATGAGCTTGAGCAAAGTGGTCTTGCCGGCGCCATTGGGACCCAGCAGTCCGACTTTGTCGCCGCGCAGGAATGTGGCCGTGAAGTCGCTCACCAAGGTGCGACCACCGCGCGAGCAGGTCACATCGGTCAGCTCGGCCACGATCTTGCCGCTCGGAAGGCCAGAGGCGACATCCATTCTGACGCGCCCCACGGCGTCGCGCCGCGCGCTGCGGCGGGCGCGCAGTTGCTCCAGGCGGCCGATGCGGCTCTGGCTGCGGGTGCGGCGCGCCTCGACGCCTTTGCGTATCCAGACTTCCTCCTGTGCCAGCAGCTTGTCGGCCTTCGCGTTGATCACGGCCTCCTGGGCTAACTGAGCTTCCTTGTTGATCTGGTATTGCGCGAAGTTGCCCGGGAAGGAGCGGAGCTGGCCACGGTCCAGCTCGACGATGCGCGTGGAGACACGGTCCAGGAACGCGCGGTCGTGGGTGATGACCACGACGCTGCCCCGATAGTCGAGCAGCAAGTCCTCCAACCACCGGATGGAGTCCAGGTCCAGATGGTTGGTGGGCTCGTCCAGCAGGAGCACCTCGGGCCTCGCCACCAGCGCCTGCGCCAGGGCCACTCGTTTTTTCATGCCTCCCGAGAGTGTGCCGACCTCGCGCTCTCCCGCCAGATGCAGGCGTTCGAGCGTCTCGTCCACGCGGCGCTCCCAGTTCCAGCCATCCAGTGCCTCGATACGCGACTGGATCGCGTCGAGTGCGGCAGCGTCCTCCGTCTGCAGATAGCGTTCGCGCAACTCCAGCACCTCGGCCAGGCCCTGGCTGACCGCCTCGAAGACGGTGGAGGCCGGATCCAGAGCGGGTTCCTGGGCCACATAGGCGACGCGGATGCCGTTCTGCCGCTGCAGCGTGCCATCGTCAGCCTTCTCCAATCCCCCCAGTATTTTGAGAAGTGATGACTTGCCCGTTCCATTGCGGCCTATGAGGCCAATCCTCTCCCCACCCTCGAGGGCGAAGTCAGTTCCATCCAGCAAGGCCACATGCCCAAAGGCCAGGCGTGCCTGCAAAAGCGTAATAAGAGCCATGCGCGCATTATCTGGAGAGGGCAAGCGACCTCTCTATATGGAGCGGCGCACAACCCATATAAAAAAGATGCTCCAGTGCTTGTGCGCCCGGGAAAACCCGTGCTATAGTCGATGGCTCTGCTGATGAGGGCGGTGCTTCAAAGGAAGCGAACCCGGCTCGGTGATCGCAAGATTGCTGAAATACGAAAGCAGGTGGTTGAGTCAAAAAAGTTGACCGAAACAAAAAATTCGGTATATACTGCGAGGCTCTGCTGAAGACGAAGTTCGAAGCAAGTTGGTCAACAAAAGTTGCCAACAAATCGAAACAAGAAAACAGCAAAACCACTGAGTTTGACAGGTCTTTAAATAGCATGTCATAATTCAAGGCTCTGCTGAAAACGAATCGCAAAACGCTGGAAACAGATAGCGAAACGAAGGAAGCAAAAAAAGTTTGACAAGCTTTTAAAATACATGTTAGAATTCAAGGCTCTGCTGATCACAGCAAGCCAAGCAAGACGAAAGTCAAGCGGTTCGTTAAAAACTTACAGCCGATAAGCGTGGGCGTTTGAAGGCGATTGCCAAGTTCTTCGGAACAAGGTCGCAAGACCTTTAAACGCTCATGAGATAGAAGTGAAGTTCACTTCAATTCCGTTTTATGAGTGGCTTCGAAAGAAGCAAACAATTCAAGATCGAACTGTAGAGTTTGATCCTGGCTCAGATTGAACGCTGGCGGAATGCTTTACACATGCAAGTCGAACGGCAGCACGGGGGCAACCCTGGTGGCGAGTGGCGAACGGGTGAGTAATACATCGGAACGTGCCCAGTCGTGGGGGATAACGTAGCGAAAGCTACGCTAATACCGCATACGATCTATGGATGAAAGCGGGGGACCGTAAGGCCTCGCGCGATTGGAGCGGCCGATGGCAGATTAGGTAGTTGGTGGGGTAAAGGCTCACCAAGCCTACGATCTGTAGCTGGTCTGAGAGGACGACCAGCCACACTGGGACTGAGACACGGCCCAGACTCCTACGGGAGGCAGCAGTGGGGAATTTTGGACAATGGGCGCAAGCCTGATCCAGCCATTCCGCGTGCAGGATGAAGGCCCTCGGGTTGTAAACTGCTTTTGTACGGAACGAAAAGCCTTTTTCTAATACAAGAAGGTCATGACGGTACCGTAAGAATAAGCACCGGCTAACTACGTGCCAGCAGCCGCGGTAATACGTAGGGTGCAAGCGTTAATCGGAATTACTGGGCGTAAAGCGTGCGCAGGCGGTAATGCAAGACAGATGTGAAATCCCCGGGCTCAACCTGGGAACTGCATTTGTGACTGCATTGCTGGAGTGCGGCAGAGGGGGATGGAATTCCGCGTGTAGCAGTGAAATGCGTAGATATGCGGAGGAACACCGATGGCGAAGGCAATCCCCTGGGCCTGCACTGACGCTCATGCACGAAAGCGTGGGGAGCAAACAGGATTAGATACCCT
>JAFKGD010000002.1 GCA_017307855.1 Burkholderiales bacterium
CCACGATCTGGCCTTTAAGTTCCGGGGAGTAGTAGTGCCGCTTGGGGCGCTGGGCGATCGTGTCGTTCGCCATAGTGTGCGTGATGTTCATCGTGCACACGATGCCTCGACACTGGGTCTATCTCAAGATGGGATTGCCGGACGCTTACAATCAAAGGTCAGAACCGGAAAGGCCTCTGGTCCCAAAAGCAACGACAAGCGGATGACGCATATGCCGACACCGGAGGATGATGTGCTGAGCTTCATCCAGCTTTCCGAGCTGCAGCGCGTCATCGCCGACCACTGGCACTTGTTTCAGACGTACCTTCCACCGAAGTCGATCTGGGAGGCGAAGCTTGAAGAGGTGGTCGCGATCCGGCACCGAATCGCACACTTTCGATCGCTTCATCGAGATGATCTACAGCGCGTCAGGCAGTTCCTCCGCGATATCGATCAGGGCTTCTGGCGCTTCTGCACGTCGTACAACGACCCCTATCCCGTCCTGCCGCAGACAAACGATCCGGTCGTCAAGCACTTCCTTCCCTTCGACCTATTCGCGTGGGCAGAAGTCAGTGACAAGCGGTGGGCGCGCATCGGTCACGCCGGTCCGTCCGAGCACTTGACGATGACAGTAGAGAGCTTAAGGATGCCGTGGACAACCTGGAGCGCGCCGGTCGCAGGCCAGGCCGGCCACATCTACGACGTAAGTGTCATGGCGCGCGGGGCCTACCGCTATGACTATCGAAAGCTGCTGCAATGGACAAAGGCGCAGCACAAGCACGTCGTGCACCTTCGCCTTTGCAGCAGCGGGGCGAGCTTTCGGGTCACGTTGCCAGCGATCCTTGGCGCCCCCAAGCTGATCGAGATCATTGAAGCCTTCCACGACGGAGCACTGAATTGCGTGCATCCTTTCCTTGATGAACATTCAGCCACTGGGATTGATGCGATAGCAAGAGACTTTCCGGAGTACGTACTAGGACCGCAGAACCCGCTCACCTTCCTCGCGCCCGATATGCCCTGCGCGTTCTTTCAAGGACTGGACTAACCCTGAGGCTCCGTTTAATTTGCGCGAGAAGTCGGCGCTGCGCTCAACAAAGCTCGCAAGGCACAAGAGGAAGATGATGAACACTGAGACGACGAGAAACACGGCGACAGAGAAGTGCATGTTGGCGGGGGAGGCTAAGGCTCGCGGCTCTCGGACGAAGTCCACCGCACCAAGGCATCGACCGTCGAGATACCCGCCTCGCCCTATCCGAAAAGATGAGCTTGACAGGCCCTTGGGGTCCCTCAGAATCCTGGTTGAGACGATGGGGATAGCTACGAAGGTTTAACCGCAAGAGCTACCTGAAAGAAAGGAAGAAATGGGCGATCTGAACGTGCCACAGCGCGAGGCTGAAGCTCTCAAGGCAATTGACACCGATATGCTGCGTGACCTCATCGACCAGTGCATTCGCGAGGGGCAATCGTCGGCTGTTCGAACTCTCCGACTGGATGCTTGTGGCCCATATGTCGCGTCACGGCTACGGCAGTTTGAGAGCGAACTTTCTGCACTTCAGAAGGCAAAGTCGGCGAAGAAGCGTGCCGAGGCCGAATACGACGTTCGCAGGGCCGGGGGCAATCTGACGGACGCCGTGCATCAGATGAAGGACCGTGTCGCGACTGAGGAGCGGGAGCGCCAGCTTTTCTATGTCGACGATCACGTGATACCACCGTCCACGTTCAGCGGACGGCTCACTGTGCGGATCAGTTATCAATGGCGCGCATCAGTTGCCGACTCGTGGACCTTTGGCAGCATCGTGTTCTCGCACCATGTGGTCTCTCACCCGCACTACCTGCAGCCAGTGCCAGCGAGAAAGCCCAGTGCGGCAAAGCTTGAGAGAGATCGACAGGAGGATTTGTACCGACAGTGGGACTATCTCAAAGCGCTTGGCTTGCAATCAATCAGAGACCACTTCAGGCAAGGTGGATGCGCGGCGGGGATTCCGCAGACGTTCCAGGCGAAGGTCGACTCGCACACGCAGGGGCTCAACAATTTCAGCGCCCAGTTCTGAGGAAGGTTGGTCCGTGACGCATCCTTGGCCATGGCACCCTCATTTAACGCCGCTCCGGCTCGGTAGCATCCAAACCGGTCACTGGAGCCGCGCGAGCCTAGAATTGCCGCGGAAGTGCCTCCAATGGATTCCAATGGGGACGACACTGTGATTTTCGAGGTGTCCTGAAGTTGCTCTGTTAACCCGCAAGAAATCAGCTATGGCGAAAGCGACCACTCGTTCTTTTCTCGGCGCGACGACGGATGTCAACAAAGCATTCCCAGGTATTGAAGAGATCGACATGACGGTCTCTCAGGACCCGTATGGCTATTACTGCAAGCACGACTGGCAGCGAACCTCACATTTCAACAAGAACAGCATCGGCAGCCACCTTGGTTGCGCCAACCCGCGATGCCAGCAAGGTGGATTGAACCTTCAGAACATCGTTCTCTTCCATCCCGATGGAGAGCACGTTTTCTACTGCAAAGGCCACGAAGGCACGCCGGGCGGGCGCAAGATCGGGGATCCATGCGACAACCGCTTCACGGTTCGATTGGCTGTGCGACGCGTCGCCGAGCAGAACAGAGCCAACCGTCCGTCCGCCTGATATAGTTCAGTCTCGGCCACGTCGAGGCCTGCTGCCCCCAATAGCCAACCCAAAGAGGGACGACGCTACACATCCTTAACTTCGTTTGCGGAGCACCGCAGGGGGCACGGCATTGCTTTCCGCGCTTAAACGGAGTTAGTCATGAAATTCATCCCGACGACGGTCGCTGACCTGGAAAAGCTCAAAGCTCGCGCGAAGGTCCTCAAGCGCAAGCACGCGATCAAACACAGGCTCGCTCTGGACAGAGCGGCGCAGGAAGCCAAGTACCAGCATTGGCATCACGCGACGCTTTGCCAACGGCAATCAAATGATGACGCCCTGGGCGGGTCTCTCCTTTTCTTCTGCGAGAGCATCACGAAGGATGCCCTCAAGGGGGAAACGCACTACATCCAGTTGCCCCATCATCCGATCGTCTTCGTGGCCGACGGACGCAGAAATGCGTACGCGCTGAATGCCGACTCTGACGAGGCGACTGTGCTGGCACTGGATGGGGAGGAAGAACCTTACGCCGCCACAGTTGACGCGATTCAATGGCAGGCTCGCTATGAATTCACCGGCAACAGCGTCGTTCTGAGTCTAGCCAGCGGGAAAAGGCTAGAGCTGGCGGTCGACAGCGAGCGATTGAGCGAAGCGCTGGAAATGGCGCAAGGCAATGGTGTCACAGATCTGCAGATTCATGATCCCGACTCCGCAGAAAGCCAGGACCTCTTTGCCCACATCTTTGGTGGAGTGGGACTGGAGCCCATATCGGCGGAAGCCGTGCAGATGCTGCTGGCAAAGGGATACGACCAAGCAGCCATAGACCAAGCGATCTCCGAAGGCGCCAGTTTCTCCAGACCGCGTGTGTCGTTGGTGTATCCGATCATGAGCAGCGACGACATTGAAGATTGATAGTCTGACACCAGTCAGGATCCACAGCTCATCGACTGCCACAGCATCTTTTACAGAACGTGAGGCACCTTGAACCCAGGGACTTCGCCCCTTCCCTCTTGGAGGGAAGGGGCTATTGCTTCAAGCTCATCGCTTCAGTTGTCGCGGCCGAGGGTCTCCAGAACGGAAGCGTAGATGTCCCAGCCGTGTCAAGAACGATTGCGACGCTTTGCTTTGCCCGTGTGACCGCGACGTAGAAACTGGAAGCAGCATTCGATTCCAGATACGTCCCTGACGCGACGAACTTGGTGATCGGAGCCGTCGGGACGATCAGTACGCGCTCATACGTCATGCCCTTGGATACCTTGAAATTGAGGTAATCCAGATCAAATGCTTTTCCTGAGCTGACGCTGTGTCTCAAGCATTGAGGCCGAAAGATACGAACGTACTCGGCGACATGCTCGGTGGACACGAGGAAAACACCATCGTGTTCTGTGACCACCTCGTTCTTCGACTGTGTCTCGGGGAACATCCAGGATGAATCAAAGATGCTGTCGGAGAACTTTGCGATTGCAGCATGGCAACGCCAGGTCGTCACACTCTCCACGATCTCAAGCAATCCTTTGGCATGGCGATCGCGTGCCCACTTGATGGCCCCTGCGTACGAATACTGTGCGTTCTTGGAACTGCGGGGGTTGGTGGCGAGTACTGACTGCCGAATATCTCCGACCATACGAATGTCTATCGATGAGTGCAGGAGCACATCAATGATCTCCCAGTCGTGAGCGCTAAGGTCCTGAACCTCATCGATCAGAATCTCATCGTAGATGCATTCAAGCCTTCTCAAGAGCGCTCCCTTGCTCTCGGCAATCAGTTCGTGCGCCAAGCGGCCCAGCTCGCATCCGTATGCTGCGCCACTGGAGTCCAGGAATCGGCCGATACCCTTGGCCATGCGATGGGGGCGCCCATCGAAGTTGAAGCCCAGAACGCGCCTTCCCGCGAACTTGAATGGCAGAAAAGGTCTTGCGAAGTGTCGAAGCAAAAACGTGAACCAGCCCATCACTTCGACGTGATGGTGATCTCCTGCGTACCGCTTCAACCGGCTGATCAGTTCTTCTTGATTGGCTTGCGTGTACGTCAGAACCAGCACGCGACGCTCGGGCGATGCTGAGGCGCAGTGCTCGACGATACCTTGTGTTTTTCGGGAGCCTGCAACCGCCAGCGTCAGATGATTAGCCATGAGCAAATTGGACCGCTTCAAGCATGTATGCCGGCGGGACAATATTCTTGCTGGCAGAGCTGATCCGAAGAGCCGTCTCGGTTTTCTCTCGCGTCATCCATTTCAGAAGGTCTGCATGAGCGGCAATCCCCAGGATGTCACGCAGCAGCTTCTCGCCATTGTGGTGAATCAATTGGGGTTCAAGCGTTTTACCATGAGCAACCTCACCAACAAAGAGCTCGCGTTCACCCTTCTTCAGCCACGTCGCAACCTCGCTTTGCAGTTCATCCGGATCAACGCCATCGTTGTCACGAAGAGCAACTATCGGCTTGTTGAGCGCAGCGCACAATTCCAAGCCACGCGCTAGCGAGAGGCCACGCATGCTCAGGACGTCAATACCGCACTCCATCGGACGCTTCCCATATGTATCGTGAAAGATTCGTTCAAACACGATCTCATCGGATGGACCTTCAACCAACACGATTCTGTTGGCGAGGACGATGCGCAAAGTGTCGTATCCAGGCAGTCGCTTGAAGTAGCTGACTGTGTCAGGAGAGAGCGCAGAGAGCTTGGTCGCAACATCATTGCCCATCAAAAGAAGCGCATCCAGTCCCAATCGGTTAAGCACGAATGAGCTGTGGGTCGTCACGAACAACTGCTGTTGCTCACCTGCCAACGACTCGATCCTCGACAGCAATGTCACGAGACTCGTGTGCGTCAGATGGTTCTCGGGCTCTTCGAGCATGACGAACTTGGCACGTCCGGCATGACGGTTCATCGCGAGGGAGATCTTGATCGCCGATTGCTGTCCTTGACCGGACATGCTGAACGGAACGTTGTCAACGTGCGGCGTGACAACGCCTTCCCACGAGGTTCTAGCGCTCTGATCCATCGCGAGCGCAATGGGCCGACTGTGCAATGTCGCGTGGATGGCGCTCATTCGCGTGTTCACTGCGTTCAACGCAGTGTTTGACATCGAGGCCTTTACGCGACGGTATTCAAGCGAGATTTGTGCGCGCTCTGCGGGCTCCAGTTGATCACCGAGGATCTGGCGCAGGTGATAGTCGATACCGGAGGACGTTCGGACCGTGTGGGAGTTGATGACAGCAGTGGCCAGGACTTTGGGCCGTGTCGTCAGTTCCCTGTCTGCAAACGACCGCCAGTCGCAACGGTAGTATTCGACGGGCAACAGGGTACTTGGGGCCCTGGCCCATTCTTCCAGCTCCTCCGCATACTCTGGATTCGCGGAGATTCGCATGGTCACGCCGGGACACGCGGTGGTAGGCACATGCGTGTTGATCGCTCCACAGAGGTCTTGCAGCTCTGGAAGGTCGTGGAAGGACAACTCAATCAAGATTTCCGGGAAACTGACTGGGATGCCACTGGTACGCCTTTGAATGAACTCTTCCACGACCGCGGTATTGAACCAATGGGGATTCAGCTCTTCGGAGACAGTTCGACCATGAATTCGGCCGGTCAGCGCAAGTGCGACGGCCTCCATGAGCGTTGACTTCCCAGACTCATTGGGTCCAACGATCAGGTTAAATTTTTGATTTGGTTCTACCGTCAGATTCTTGTGAATACGGTAGCCTTGAATCCTTATCTTTCGAATCACCGCATCCTCCTTGAGCACCTCGGTCACGATGCTTTTTTGTGCCATTGCATGGGACTTCCCACCCGCTCGCGGTGTAGCTTACATCGCCGAGGATGCTCCACTGGATTTTGAAGGTCCACGAAATCGTTTCAACGCCGTACACCTTCCGGCTCAAGCGATATCTGGTGGAGGTTGACGAGTTGCGCAGGAGCTATCCGCGTCGCGCTCGATCTGGTCTGGACGACTGCGATGTGTTCGACTCACTCGATCTCGATCAAACGGACAAAGCGCATCCACCGCCAGAACCTTCCTGGATCTCAACACACATCAGCAGGTTGCGGTGACTCCGTGTCTGGAGATGCGCCACGCGGACGACGCAGGAAGTCTGGGACACATCTCACGCGATCTGAATGAAGGCGCCCGCCCTGGCTGCTGCAGTCTGATCAGTCGGCCCCGTTCACCAGATCCTTCAAGGCTTTGCCGGGCGTGAATTTGGACACCTTGCTCGCCTTGATGGTCATCGCCTCGCCCGTTGCAGGGTTGCGGCCGGAGCGTTCCGCGCGGTTCGACACGCTGAAGGCGCCAAAGCCGATCAACTGCACAGCATCGCCGCGGACCAGGGCTTGGGAGAGGTTCGTCAACGCTGCATCGAGCACGCGGCTCACGTCGGACTTGGGGAGGTCGGTTTCAGCCGCGATGGCGGCGATCAGTTCGGTCTTGTTCAAAAGAAATCTCTCCGGGTGAAAAAGTGATGGCGGTGCGACGCAGATGTCGAAGGCTGATTGCTCGTCCCATGGGTCTGGCTTGCGCGTCGGCATCAGCGTGCCAGCTCGCCGCTGACGTTGCCAGCCGCATTGGACGCAAAGAGAGTTTACTGTTGCCGAGGCAGCGCGTGCGGCAGTGTGGCTGTCTGTCCTGAAGCCAGGCGCGACCCGCCTTCTACGACACAGACCGATCGGACACGTTCACCCTTGACTTGCCGGCCCAGAACTTCCAGGCGCGTCGCGGGGCTTGCTCTGTCATCTCCAGCGAGGGCGCTTCCTGGGTCAGGGCGATGTCATCGCCGATGCGCAGCGCCGCGCGGCGGCGCACTTCTCTTTCCAACTCGTGCGCCATGCCCCGCGCGTCTTTCTCACCGCGTAAAGCCCTCAGTCGCCAGTCACGGGCTGAGGTGGCCAATTCGTCATCGTTGAGCTTGTGAATCTCCATCGTGGGGACGATTGTGCCTGCCTGGCCCAAACGCGCCACACAACGCGCGGAAGGCGGTCCCGCAAGGGTCGGTCGATGGCACGCCCCAGATGTCCAGTGTTCGAGGCTCAGGGGGTGAGTTTCGGAATCACCGGTGAGGTCGGCGCCGTGCTGGGCGGGCGCTGCGGATAGACCGATGTGCCGAAGGTGTTGCCCATGCGGTTGGCCATCGCGGCCCGGTTGAACAGCCCCAATTGATTGGAGGGGCGCTGCACGATCGCTTCGGAGGCGAGACCCTGAGCCGCTGCCTGACGCGCAGCGGCATCCCTATTGGGGCTCATCTTCTGGGACAGACAGGCATAGGAAGGCGCACGCACACCATCGACCTCGACTTCGATGCAACTGGCCGCAGGGTCGGCGGACGCCGACGCTGTCTGTGCTGCAGCGCCTGCGCACATCACGCTCAGAAGACCGCCCGCGATGACCGATCCAAAACAACGCCACTCACGCATCGTGTACCCCCACTGAATTGCTAGCGCTCAATCTCCGCGCCGTCATGTTCCGTCGCGTCGATACGCAGTAGAACCCAGCTTACCCAAAAAAAAACTCTTCATGCAGCGCGATCTGCAATGCCCCATGTGCCGCAATAGTCGCCATTGCCCGACCCGTTGCTCCAGTGTCAAACGCATGACACGCGCCCGGGCAAGGATGTTCAAACAAGCCCTGCGGCAGCGCAACGCCCGCATCACGCGTTCGCACACCGGGTCGGTGCGAACCCAACCGACGAACGGTCGGCGTCCTCACTTTACCCAGCCAGATCAACGGTCCTGAGCCGGGTGCGGCGGCTCTTGGGACGCATTTTTTTCGATGACAGTTTTTTGACAAACGTCATTCGGGACAGGTGGCCAAACGTCTGGGAGGGGTAGGCAGCGTTGACCGAAAGGACCTGGATTCCTGCCTCGCTGCCGCCTTCTCTTTTTGTCTCACGCGCAAGCGTGGGCGATGGGGTGTGCGCCCTGGCATTCATTTTGAGGATCGAGTTGGACCCATGCATCACTTGATGAAGAACAGACCGCCGATGGGCTGCAAGGCCGTGTGCTTTGCGGTGCTGGCATTCGCGGCGCAGGCGGGCATGGCGCAGGCGCCAGAGCCGGCGCCATCCGTGTCGTCCGAAGCGGCAGCACCTGCGCCGGCTGCGGAGGATACCCGCAAAGTCGACATCGCGGAATACATCGTGCGCGGCAACACCGTGCTGGACGTGCGCGCGATCGAGAAGGCCGTGACGCCGTTCCTCGGCCCGCAGCGCACCCTGAAGGACATGGAAGGTGCGCGCGACGCGCTGCTGGCGGCCTACCAGGCCCAGGGCTTCCAGTCCGTCTACGTCGACCTGCCCGAGCAGCAGGTGACGGAAGGTGTCGTGTTCCTGCAGGTGAGTGAGACCAAGGTTGGGCGCGTGCGCGTGGTGGGCTCGGAGTACACCTCGCCGATGGAGGTGCGCAACCAAGTGCCCGCCCTCAAAGAGGGTGAGGTGCCGAACTTCACGCAGGCGCAGACCGAACTCACCGCGCTCAACCGGGGCCCCAAACGCCAGGTGATGCCGCTGGTCAAGCAAGGGGCGCTGCCCGGCACCATGGATGTCGATCTGAAGGTGGACGATCAGAGCCCGTGGCGCGCGAGCGTGGGCCTGAACAACGACTACAGCGCGGACACCAAGGAGTTGCGCGCCACCGCCTCGATCGGCCATGACAACCTCTGGCAACGGGGACACAGCGCGTCGCTGAGCTTCTTCGGCGCGCCGCAGGACCTGGACGAGACGCAGGTCTTCTCCGCGTCCTATACCGCGCCTCTGGCCGGCACCAACTGGAGCCTGGAAGCGTCGGGCTACGTGTCCGACAGCAACGTGGCGACAGTGGGCGGCACCAACGTGCTCGGCAAGGGTCATTCGATCGGCCTGAAGGCGACGTACACCGTGCCGGACACGGGCAGTTGGTACCACGCCTTCAGCTTTGGCGTGGACCTGAAGAACAACAAAGAAGCCATCCGCCTTGGTGGCTCCACGGACGATGTGCCACTCAAGTACGCACCGTTCACCCTGGGCTATTCCGGCTTCCACCAAGGCGAGCGCAGCCAGGTCGGTCTGGGCCTGTCGCTGGTCGCCGGAACGAGCAGCTTTCTTGGCTATGGGAGCGATGCGCTCGCGTTCGACTACAAGCGCTACAAGGCCTCGCCGAGCTTCATGCTGGTCAAGGCCGACGTGAACGGCAGCTACAACCTGGCCAACGACTGGCAGCTTGGCTTCAGGGGGGCGGCGCAGCTCACAGATTCGCCCTTGGTATCGGGTGAGCAGATGGCCGCGGGCGGCATGAACTCGGTGCGTGGCTACCTCTCGGCCGAGGCGACGGGCGACTACGGCCTTGTGGGCTCGCTGGAGTTGCGCTCCAAGCCACTCACGTTCCTCAACCCCTGGGTGGAGAGCTGGCGCGTGTACGCCTTCGTCGACGCCGCGCGGCTGCGCCTGCGCAGCCCGCTGGCCGAACAGGACGACCGCTTCTCGTTGAGTTCGGTTGGCGTGGGCACGAGCTTCAGGCTGGGCCAGTACGTCGCCGGCCGCATCGACATCGGCTACCCGCTCAAGGCGGGGCCGCGCACCGAACGCCACGACCCGCGCGTGAACTTCAACCTGAGCGCGAGCTACTGATCGGCGATCCATGAACACGCCATCCATCTCTTCACCCATTCATCTTCTGAGTCTTCGGAGTACCTTTGCCATGAGACGCATCTTCTTTGTCCTGCTCACGCTGGTGAGCACCCTCCTGCCGGGCATGGCCCACGCTTGGTGGCAAGCCGAATGGGCTTACCGCAAGCCCATCACCATCGACGGCGGCCCGCAGGCCGGCGCGATCGGGGGGGATGCGGGCCGCACGCCCGTGCTGGTGCGCCTGCACACCGGCAACTTCAGCTTCGAGGGTGTGAGTGAGACCGGTGCCGACCTGCGCTTCATCGCTGGCGATGACAAGACCGTGCTCAACCACCAGATCGAGCAGTTCGATCCGCTGCTGGGCATGGCGCTGATCTGGGTGGATGTGCCCTCGGTGGGTGCGGGCGCCCCGCAGCAACTGTGGATGTACTACGGCAACCCCAAAGCGCCGGCCTCGGGCAACGGCCAACGCACCTTCGATCCGGACTACACGCTGGTCTACCACTTCGCCGAGGCCAACATGCCGCCGCGCGACACGACGGCTTTCGGCAACCACGGCCAGACCGCGGTGGTGAGCGCCGAGGGCACCGTGCTGGGGCGGGGCGCGCAACTGGGTCGCGAGCCGCTGATGCTGCCGGCCTCGCCTTCGCTGGAGCAGGCCGCGGGCGGCGCGTTCACGTTCTCCGCCTGGATCAAGCCCGAGCAGCTCGGTGCGCAGCAGGTGGTCTATGCGCGCCGCGACGGCGCCAACGAACTCGTGATCGGGATCGACCAGGGCGTGCCCTTCGTGCAGGTCAACGGCCAGCGCAGCGCACCGGGCCAGCCGATCCAGGCCGGCCAGTGGTCGCACCTCGCGCTCAAGGCCGACGGCCAGAATCTAGCGCTCTATGTGGGTGGCCGCTCCGCCGCATCCCTGGCCGCGGCACTGCCCGCCTTGAAGACATCGGCGGCCATCGGTGGGGACGTGGCGGGTGGGACCGCTGCTACGCCTGCGGCCACCGCTTTCGCCGCATTCACGGGTGCCATCGATGAAGTGCGTGTGTCCAAGGTCGCGCGTCCAGATGTGCTGCTGCTGGCCGATGCCGTCTCGCAGGGCGCCGACTCGCGGCTGACCGCCTTCGGTGCGGATGAACAGCAGGCCGGCAAGAGCCACTTCGGCTTCATCCTGGCCGCCATGCCGCTGGACGCCTGGATCGTTGTCGCCCTCCTGGGCCTGATGATGGTCATGTCCTGGGCGATCATGATCGGCAAGGGCCGCAGTTATGGCGCCACCTCGCGCGCCAACGCCGCCTTCATGGAGCACTTCCATGAAGCCGCGGGTGCACCGCTGGACCGCCTCGCGGTGAGCAACAGTGTGCCGCAACAGGTCAAGAACGATTCGTCGCTCTGGCGCCTGTACGAGGTGGCGATCGGCGAGATGCGCCGCCGCCACGACCGCGGATACGACCTCAATTCGGTCTCCACCGCCACGATCGGCGCGATCCGCGCGGCCATGGACGGTGTAATGGTGCGCGAGAACGAGCGCATGTCCAAGCGCATGAACTGGCTCTCGACCACCATCGAAGGCGCGCCTTACGTGGGCCTGTTCGGCACGGTGATCGGGATCATGCTGGTGTTCGTGGTGGCCGCGATGGCCGGTGCCGTGGACATCAACTCGGTCGCACCTGGTATGGCAGCGGCGCTCCTGTGTACCGCCGCCGGCCTGGGCGTCGCGATTCCTGCGCTCTTTGGCTACAACTGGCTCGCGTCGCGCTCGGATGCGATTGGCGCCGACATGGCGGTGTTCGTGGACGAGTTCGTGACGCGCCTGGCCGAAGAGCAAGGTGAAGGCCGTACGACGCCGCAAGCCGCAAGCCCCAACACCGTGGAGCGTAAGCGCAGCGGACCGGCCGGCGAAGGCCCGAGCTGGATCAGCTCGCCCACGCTTCCCGCCTGAGGCGCAGACGACCATGTCCAATGCAGCCAAATTCGGTACCAAGAAGCGCGCGGGCGGCATCAACATCACGCCTTTCGTGGACGTGCTGTTGGTGGTGCTGGTGATCTTCATCCTCACCAGCAACGCCAGCATTCCGGGCATCAAGGTCGATCTGCCCAAGGCCAGTTCCTCCGTGGCGCTGGAAAAGCCCAAGACCAAGGCCATCACGATCGACAACGGCGGTCAGGTGTTCCTGGACGCCTACCCGGTGTCGCTGCCCGAACTGGAAGAGCGCCTGCGCACAGAGAAGGCCTTGAGCCCGGATTTCCCCGTGATCGTGCGCGGCGACGCGCAGGTGCAGTACGCCAAGGTGGTCGAGGTGCTGGACCTGCTGCGCCGCATCGAGCTCAACCAGGTCGGTCTGGTGACCGGCAAGCCATCGTGAGGGAGCCATCGTGAACCTTGCCAACCCAAGCAGCCATCGGCGCACGCCCTCGGGCGCGGTCAGCGTGTGGCATCGCTGGGGCGGATGGATCATCGGCGCTGTGCTGCTGGCGCTGCTCGCGGCACTGGTCTGGTACCTGCTGTCCGACACAGCAGGTCAGAAGCGCCAGGTCGCGGATGCCCCCACGCTGATGCTGCCGCCGCCTCCACCGCCCCCGCCCGAACCGGAAAAGCTGCCGGAGCCCGAGATCGAGCCGGTCAAGCCCGAAGTGGTCGAACCAGAAATCACCCCTGTGGAGCCGCTGGAGCCACCCAAGGACGATGCGCCTCCCAGTCCGTCGCAGGATTTGGGTGACCCGGTGACGATGGATGGTCCGGCCCAGGCCGGCACCGATGCTTTTGGCGTCCCGGCAGGACGCGGCGGCGGCACGACCGGCGGCACCGGTCAGGGGGGCCTGGGCAGCGGCAGCTATGCGCGCTACATCGCCAGTGCGCTGCAGCAGGGCCTGGCGCGCGACGCGCGCACGCGCAACCTGGTCTTCGAGGACATCCAGATTGATCTGTGGCTGGACGCCAGCGGCAAAACGACGCGGGTGCAACTCGTCAAGGGCACAGGCAAAACCAACATCGACGAGGCGGTGCTCGCCATGGTGCGCGAACTCAACCGCATCGACGAGAGCCCACCGGCCTCCCAGCGCTTCCCGATGCGCGTGTCCATGAAGGGGCGTCGCCCATGAGCCCCGTCGCTGCACCGCCGTCTTCGTCAATCCACTTTTTGAGCACATCGATGAACACAACAGACATTCTCCAGCGGCCGCTGCCTGCGGCGCGCATGAAACGCCCCACGGCGCGTGCAGGCCATGGTGGTCACGCCGCCCGTGCGGCCGGCACCGCCCTCACGATCCAGAAACTGGCCGTGGCCTCCGCCATCGCCTTGCTGGGCATGGCGGGCAGCGCCCACGCGCAGCAGGCCGCCGCTACCGTGCAGCCCGGCGACAGCGCCATGGTGCGCCTGATCCGCGGCCTGATCCAGAGCGGCACGCTGGCCAAGGACGTGGGCGAAGCGCTGCTCGCGCAGGCACAGACCGAGGCGCTGGCCGCTCAGCAGGCGCAGCGCCAGGCAGCGGCGTCTGCTGCAGCCAGTGTGGCCGGTGCTGGGGCTGCAGGCTCCACCGCCGCGAGCGCTCTGCGC
This sequence comes from Burkholderiales bacterium, assembly GCA_017307855.1. Classification (GTDB taxonomy): domain Bacteria; phylum Pseudomonadota; class Gammaproteobacteria; order Burkholderiales; family Burkholderiaceae_C; genus JAGOCV01. The sequence continues at coordinate 13,737 of JAFKGD010000002.1, forward strand.
GTGGAACCCGGCGACGTGCGCGTTCCCTACATCTCGCAGACCGTGCGCGACCAGATCCGCGACGAGGTCAAGAGCGAGGTCATGGCGCAGGCCAAGACCGAAGGCTGGGCCGCCCCCAACGAGACGCCCGAATGGAGCAAGCGCATCCGCTTCGAGGGCGACGTGCGCGTGCGCAACGAATCGCGCAGCTTCGCGGGCAACAACAGCAACATCGAGATCAACTGGCCAGCCGTCAACGACGGAAGCGGCTACGACGTCAACGAAAACACGAACCTCGCGTTGCCCCCGCTGCTCAATACACGCCAGAACCGCAACAACCAGTTCCGTGCGCGGGCGCGCCTGGGGGTGTTCGCGGACATTTCCGAACAGACCAAGGCGGGCGTGCGCCTCGCCTCGGGCAGCGACGACAGCCCGGTGTCCACCACGCAGACGCTGGGCGGCGGCCTGAGCAAGAAGAGCGTCTGGCTCGACCAGATGTGGCTGTCGTACAAGCCGGTCGAATGGCTCAATGTGACCGCCGGCCGGTTCGGCAATCCCTTCGTCTCGTCCGATGCGCTGTTCTCCAACGACCTGAACTTCGACGGCATTGCCGCGCAGTTCGACAAGACGCTGGCCAACAAGGACGTTTCATTGTTCGGCACCGTGGGCCTGATCCCGCTGGAGTATTCCTCCAACAACGCGCCCAGCCACAGCCAGAACAAGATGGGCAGCGAGAACAAGTGGCTCTTCGGCGCGCAGGTGGGCGCGAACTGGAAACTCAATGACGACAACCGCCTGCGCGGTGCCGTTGCCTACTACAACTTCAACAACGTCAGCGGCAAGGTCTCCGAACCCTGTGCGCTCTACGCCGGCGCCGAGGGCTGCAGCACCGACTGGTCGCGCCCGGCCTTCATGCAAAAGGGCAACACCCTCATGCTGTTGCGCAACATCGCGCTCGATCCCACGAATCCGGCCAACACCCCCATGCCGCAGTACGTCGGCCTGGCCTCGCGCTTCCAGTTGCTCGACCTCAATGCCCGCTGGGACACCAAGGTCGCAGGCTACGGCCTGCGCCTGGACGCCAACTACATCCGTAACCTCGCCTACGACGAGAACAAGATGTTCGCCCGTGCGCGCGGTGGCATCGTGAACAACTATGGGCCGACCGGTGGCACGAGCCAGGCTGACTTCAAGAGCGGGGGCAACGCCTACAGCTTGCAGGCCACCTTCGGCAAGCCCAGCCCTTCCCAGCGCGGCGACTGGAACGTGCTCGCGGGCTACAAACGCATCGAGCCCGATGCAATGCCCGACGGCTACAACGACTCCATCTTCCACGGCGGCGGCACGAATGCGCGCGGCTACTTCATCGGCGGCTCCTACGCGCTGGACAAGAACATGTGGTTCAGCGGCCGTTGGACGGCGACCAAGGAGGTGTATGGCCCACCGGTGTCGATCGACACGCTGCAGGTCGAATTCAACGCACGGTTCTGAGGAGCGAGTCTTGAGTACCACATCTCACTTTGAGTCAGGGGTGCCCTCGCCGGGCAAGCCCGGACGCTGGAAGTCACTGGCGCTGGGTGTCCTGCTCGCCTGCGCGGGTATGAGCGCCTCGGCGCAGGCGCAGCAAGGCCAGAGCATGGAAGAGCGCCTGCGCGCTCAGCTTCGCATCACGACCTCGCAACTGCAGCAGGCGCAAAACGAGTTGGCTGCGCTCAAGGCCGGCGGCACGGCGGCAGGGTCCTCTGCAGCACCAGCCGCCGCACCCTCCGCATCTGCGGCCGAAGTCGATGCGCTGAAGAAAGAACTCGCCCAGGCCCGTGCCCAACTGCGCACCGCGCAGCAGGCCAACGCCCGGGTGACGGAGGACTCCGAACAACTGCGCACGCAGGCCCAGGCCGCCACTGAGAGGGCCGCTGGGCAGGTGGCCCAGTTCCGCAGTGCCTACGACGAACTTCTGAAACTGGCGCGGGCGTCCGAAGCGGAGCGCCAGCGCCTGGCCAGCGAGACGACCCTGCAGCGCACCGCGCTCACGCAATGCGAGGCCAAGAACACGCAGCTCTACGCGGTGGGCCAGGAAATCCTGAAAGCCTATGAAACGATGGATGTCGGCAGTGTGATGGCCTCTCGCCAGCCCTTCGCCGCGCAGAGCCGCGTGAAGTTTGAGCAGATCGCGCAGCAGTACGGCGACAAGCTCTACGAGGGGCGCTTCGACGCGCGCAGCGTGACCGTCCCTGCTCCTGCTCCTGCTTCAGCTCCCGCAAGCCCACAGTCTGAGCCAGCCAAGTCTTCCCCATGATCCCTGATGAGGACTCCTTCACCCCCTCCAACAGCTTCCTGCTGCTGGGGACCGAAAGCCTCGCGCTGTGGCGGTATAGCCGAGCACAGCGGGAGGGGTTCCGCAGAGAGGGCCCGCCAGCGGACCCGGCCGGTCCAACCTGCGGGGCGAAGATCCTTGATACCGCAAAGAGAGAAGTGAATCGCATGAGAATCAAATCCCTGAACCTGCTTCCTCCGGTGCGTGCCGCGGCCGGTGTGTTGCTGGCCTCGTGTCTCGGTGCCGCGTCGGCGCAAGCGCCGGTGGCGCCTGCGACCCCGGCCGCGGACAAGGTGGTGGCCCGACTGGGCGAGGTCACCGTGGGCCAAGGCGAGATCGAACGCCTGCTGCAGAGCATGCCCGAGGCCGAGCGCGCTGCGGTGAAGGCCAACCGGGCCAGCATCGAAGGCTGGTTGCGCCAGCGTGTGGCCAGCGAGGCCTTGCTGCGCGAAGCGCAGAGCAAGGGCTGGGCGGATCGTCCCGAGATTCGCGCGCGCATCGACGCCGCCCTGCGCGAGTACACAGCACGCCTGGTCTCGACCGCCTACCTGGAGTCGGTCACCCAGGTGCCCGCCGGCTATCCATCGGACGCGGAGGTCGCCGCAGCTTACGAGCAGGGCAAAGCGAACTTCGGCTTGCCGGCGGCATACCGTGTCGCGCAGATCTACCTGGCGGCACCGGCGGGCGATGCCGCGGCAGTGGCGAAGGTTCGCGAGGAAGCGGGCAAGCTCGCCGCCCAGGCGCGCCAGGGCGACTTCGCGGCGCTGGCGCGCAGCCGTTCGCAGGATGCGCGCAGCGCCGAGCGCGGTGGCGAAGTCGGCCTGCTGCCGCTCGCACAGATGCTGCCCGAGGTGCGCGAGACGGTGGCCCGGTTGAAGCCCGGCCAGGTCAGCGATGCGGTGCAGTCCGGCTCGGGCTTCCACGTGCTCAAGCTGCTGGAAGCGCAGCCTGCGCGCACGGCCACGCTCGAAGAAATCAAACCCCGCCTGCAGGCCGTTTTGCGCCAGCAACGTCAGCAGCAACTGGCTCAGGCCTATCTGGCTGGTCTTGTCCCGGCGGGCAGCCTGAACATCGACAGTGCGGCACTCGACGCTGCACTGCAGAAAGTCAACTAGGCCGCCGTGGTCGCGGCGGCTGTCTAAAGACAACCTGGCGGCCACGACATCCATTCCCGCGCTCTTTTCTTCCGAACCGTCCCTTCTCACACCTTATCTGGTTATCCCATGAGCAAACAATCGACCTCTCCCGAAATCCCCGCTCAACTTCAATCCGACCTGCTGCGCGCCGTCACGAGCGAGCAGGTCTCGGACGCCATCAAGGCCGCGGGCTGCGCCGTGACCGCGGTCGAGCAGGATGGCGCCGTTCGCCTGCACAGCGCCAGCCACGGTGTCGGCTTCCAGGTCCTGTGGGGCAATGCCCAGGCGCCTGGTCAATACGTGGACTTCACCCTGAGCTGCCCGCTGCGCGTGCAGGGCGGCACGTTGCCAGAGGGCGTGCTCGCCGACTGGCACCGCAGCAAGCGCTTCGCGCGCGTGGCCCAGCACGGCGACTTCGTGGTCCTGGAAATGGACGTGATCGCCGCCGGTGGCGTGAGCCCGGCACATCTCGCGCTAAACATCCAGTTGTGGACACAGATGATGGGACAGTTCTTTCTGCACCTGCGCAACTACCGCACGGCAGAGTCCAACGAGATCCCGCAAGCCGCTGGAGCGGCTTCGGATTCTGCCGCCTTCTCGGATGCCGCCACCGAGGCCACTGGATCCGCCTCGGCCTGAGTGCCTTGCCAAGCCCGGAAGGGGGTGAACCATGCCACTGCATGCCGCCGAATCACAAGTGGTGCGTGCCATCGAGGAAACCACCCGGCAGACCAAGCGCGCACAGCATGCCGAGGCGGTACGCCGACGGCAGCGTGCGCGTCTGCTGGAACTGATGGCAGAAGCCATGAGCGAGCTGCACATCCCGTTCTCGGAGTTGAAAGCGGCGCAGCGCAATCTGGCCCATGACGCCCGGGACGCCCATAACGCCTATAACGCCAACGACGCTCAAGGGACCGGGGATCGGTTGTCGAAATCCACCCGCTCGAAACCAGGCAGGACGAACGCCGCGGGACCGGCTGCGGGGCAGGTGCGATGACGCTCATCGGCATCGAGCCGCACGCAGCGATGTTCATCGAGCCCGCGCGGCTGGCGCCCAGCGCCTGGACTGGGCATGTGCCGTTTGCCGCCTGGCTCACGGCCGTGTCCCGCCCGGACGTGTTCGTCGAACTCGGCACCCAGGCCGGCATGTCCTACGCGGCGTTCTGCCAGACCGTGCTGGCGCAGCGCCTGCCCACCCGATGCTATGCCGTGGACACCTGGGAAGGCGATGCGCACTGCGGCGCTTACGGCGAAGAGGTCTACCAGGACTTTGCACAGTTCAACGCGCACCACTTCGCCAGCTTCTCGGTGCTGCTGCGCGCCCGCTTCGACGATGCGGTGGCATCCTTCGAGGACGGCAGCGTCGACCTGCTGCACATCGATGGACTGCACACCTACGAGGCGGTGAGCCATGACTTCGAGACCTGGCGGCCCAAGCTCTCCACCCGGGCAACCGTGCTGTTCCACGACACGGCAGTGCGATCGATGAACTTCGGTGTGTGGCGCTACTGGAGCGAGATTGCTCCAGCCTATCCGCATTTCGCGTTCGATCATGCTTCGGGGCTGGGTGTGCTGCAGGTGGGCAAACACATGCCTGCCGAGCTTCGTCAACTCTACGAAGTGCGGCAGGATGCAGAAAGGGCGCAATGCGTGAAGGATGTCTTCAGCGCACTGGGCGACGCCCTGGTGCGGCGCTATGTGCAAGAGAACACAAGCTATCCACAACTCAATGCGCAATCCCGATCCCAATCGCAGCCGCTTGCCGCGTCGTTTGAATTGCAGGCGCGGGCGCTGGCCGCGATGAACCAGGCATTGGCGCAACGGCTCGCCGAGAGCGAAGCCGCGTTGCAGCGGCTCATCGGATCGTTCTCCTGGCGCGTGACGCAGCCGCTCAGGGTGGTGCGCGGCCTGTTCAATTGAACGCGTCGCTGGCGACCGTTTCTTCTGCTCAACCCCTGCACCTCCAGTCCTCATAGAGAAAACCTTCATGCCATCGTCCCCTGATCCGCAACGCAAGCCCGCAGGTGATGGCGAGCGCACATCGCTGCAGCCTGCACATCCTTCTCGCACCGCTCGCGGCGGACTTTGGCGCCGGCTGTTGCGCGGCCTGGGTGTGGGGATCGGACTGGCCGCTTCGGCCACCGCACCGAGCTTCGCGCAGGCGCCCGTTCAACCGGCCCAGCCAGTTCCGCAGCACTGGGTCAGCTACGCGAACCTGGCGGGCAACCAACTCCAGGCCGCACTGAGCGACCCGGCCAATGCGACCGTGGTGCTGTTGCACGCCTGGATGCAGGATCGCATGCTCAAGGAAGGACAGCCGGTGCCCCCGGCTCCCGTGATCGTGCGCCTGTGGGTGGCCCCCAGCGGGCAGGTCGAGCGCGCGGCGTTCGCCCCGTTGGGCGATGCGCAGGCGGACGAGTACCTGCGCACCTTGCTGATGGCGCAGACGATCTCCGAGCCGCCGCCGCGTGACATGCGTCAGCCCATGGTGCTGCAGCTCACGCTGACGTTCGTCACCACCAACTGATGCGGCCCGAGTGCGGCATGGACTTGGACATGGACATCAGGGTAGGCATGGACACGGGCCGACCTGAACGATCGGAGGACACGGAACGGATCGGCGCGCGTCGCGTCCACCCAGGCCGCCGCGTCCTGGCAGTGATCGGGCTCGCGGTCGTGCTGGCCTTCTCGGGCCTTGCCGCCTGCGCGCCTATGCACACCGCCTCGGGATGGCCGGTGCCGGACCTTGCGGAACTGGTGCAGGCCAACGGCGCGGCGGTGGTCAACATCGGGGTGGAGCGTCAGGCGGCGCAGCCTCGCCGATACTCCGACCGGCTGCAGCGCGAGCCGTGGGCCGTGCCCCCGCCCGCCGCCGACGAAAGCAGCCTGGGCTCGGGCTTCATCGTCAGTGCCGATGGCTTCATCCTGACCAACGCACACGTGGTGGCACGCGGAACCCAGATCAATGTCAAGCTGACCGACCGCCGTGAGTTCAAGGCGCGCGTGATCGGCCTGGACGCGGTGGCCGACGTCGCGCTGCTCAAGATCGATGCCAGCGACCTGCCCACCGTGCGGGTCGGCTCGCCGGACCACGCCCGGGTGGGCGAGGCGGTTGTCGCCATCGGATCGCCCTTCGGTTTCAGCAACACCGTGACGGCCGGCATCATCAGCGCCAAGGGTCGCCTGCTGCCTGGCGCCGAGTACATGCAGTTCCTGCAGACGGACGTGCCCGTCAATCCGGGCAACTCGGGCGGCCCGCTCTTCAACCTGCAGGGCGAGGTCATCGGCATCAACTCGCGCATCTACAGCAGCAGCGGCGGCTACCAGGGCCTGTCCTTTGCGATCCCCATCGACGTGGCGATGCGCATCAAGGACCAGTTGCAGGCCAGCGGCACGGTGACCCGCGGGCGCATCGGCGTGGCGGTCCAGGAACTCAACCAGGCCCTGGCCGCCAGCTTTGGGCTGGCCCGACCCGCGGGCGCGCTGGTGAGCCATGTGGAAGCCGGCGGCGCGGCGGCCCAGGCCGGTCTCAAATCCGGCGATGTGATCCTGGGCGTTCAGGGCCGAGAGGTGGTCCAGGCTGCCGATGCGCTGGGCTTCATTGCGGATCTGCCGCCTGGCGAGACGGCGCGGCTGCGCATCTGGCGCGACCGCGCCGAACAGGGGGTCGAGGCGGTCGTGGACCGGTTCGATGCGCCCCAACCGCCCGCCGTCGCTGCACCGGAACCCGCGCCGCTGGGCATCGTCGTGCGGCCGCTGGCCCTGCGCGAACGGCAGGTGCTGGGCATCGAGACGGGTTTGCTGGTGCAGCGCGTCAACGCGACAGCTTCCCGTGCGGGCGTGAAGGCGGGCGATCTCATCGTCGCCATCAACGGACAACCCGTCGACAGCGTCGAGGCACTGGCGCGCGAGGTGATGCTCGCCGACAGCACGGTGGCCCTGCTCGTGCAGCGCGGCACCACGCGTCTCTTCGTGCCGATCTGCGCCAAGCCTGGCGCAGGCGTCTGTTGAAGATTCCGCGCAACGCAGGTCATCAGCCGCACAGCACGCCGACCGACAGCGTGGCAGCGCGGGCCGCAGGCGATTGCGTCGGGCCCAGTTGTGCCGCATCGCTCTCGCCAAACGGGATGTGGTGGTCTCTCAGAAACCGCGTGACCTGCGCGCTGGAGAGCGCGCGAACCTGAGTGGCCCCGCCCGCAGGACGGCCCGGGCCGCGGCTGAGCACGCGGCCGGCGGCATGGGGCGCCGCGCCCACGCGCTCGACGACCATGCCGAGGATCAAGCCGTTGCCGCCCATCACCCCGCTGCCGCTTGCGCCCGGCTGGACGCCCGAGAGCAGGTGCAGATCGTCGCCACCGGGCACGGTCATCGCGTTGCTCACCAGGGTGGCGCGGCCGGACAGGCGCTGCAGCGCGCTGTGGGATTCGGCGAAAACGCCCACACTGGCCTCCGGGGCCAGGGGCGTTTGCGCGAAGGTCGCGCTCAGGTAGGGCTTGAGCGTGGTCCGCAGCACCGCGATGTCCAGGTCCTGGCTCCACGCCAGGATGCTTGCTTCGCTCACCCGCCCGTCCTTCAGCACGAACAGCGCGCGACAGCCGGTGACGGCGTGTTTGGCGGTCAGGACGTCGCCTTCGGCGTTCAGAAAGATGCCGCTGGCATTGACCTCGATCTCCTGGGCTTGGGCATTCGTGGCGCCCAGCACGAGCAACAGCCACGCCACCGCGCTGAACAGCGCCCACGCGATGCTGCCCACCAGCGCCCACGAAAAGGCCCAGAGCACCATCCATACCATGAGCAGGGGTCGAAGCAGGCGCATGGCCTCGGGTCCATCCGTCAAGTCAACAGCGACCATTACAAGACGGTTGGGCGAGACCGAAACTGCAGCTATTTTTGGAGCAGGCACTCGTCGGCGACCTTCGCATCTTCGGCGCACTCGTACGTCTGCAAAGAGGTGCCGAGTTCCACGGTCTCCGTGGGGCCTGTCTGCTCCACGATCACCCAGGCGAATCGGCCGTGGGGTGGGACTGGCTCGCCGCGCACGTGCAGGTGCAAGAGGGACTCATCCATGGGACTCGTTCTTCGTAGGTGGCTGTTCATCGACCGCTGCGCGAGCGCTGTCGCAGGAGGTGCGCAGCGCGTCCTGCAGGCGCCCTGCGCTGAAGGCATCCGCGGACCACTGGGGCGCATGGTTCAGGTTGTAGGCCCAAAGCCAGCCGCCATCGCGAGGACGCAGGTCGATCTCGACGCGGTAGCGCTTGTAGATGAAGCTGTGGCGCATCGGCGTGCGAGAAGATCCCGTGCCCGGCGTCTGTATCACAGGACGAATGCACCGATGGCCAGGTAGTGGCTGGTCGTGCCGCTGAGCACGAACATATGCCACGTGCCGTGAGCATGCCGAAACCCGCGACGGTTGCGATAGAAGACCGTCCCGGCGGTGTAGAGCACGGCACCCGCCAGCAGCAACGCGAGTCCGGCCGGCGCCAGGTGGGTTGACCCTCGCAAGGCGGCAGCCACCCCGATCCAGCCCATGCCGATGTAGAGCCACAGCGGTGGCGCGTCCATGGCGGGCGAGCGCAGGGCATGGACCACGCCCATGCCGGCCAGGCTCCAGATCGCGCACAGCGCGATCAGTTGCCAACCGTCTGTCGGAGAGTTGCCAGAGCCCAGCGCAAAGGGTGTGACCGTGCCTGCGATGAGCAGGTAGATCGCGCCGTGGTCGATGCGCTGCCAGAAGGCTTTCATCGGCCCGCGGGTGCTGTGAAAAAGCGTCGAAGCCGCATAGAGCACGATCACCGATGCCGAGAAGACCAATGCACCCACGAGTCGAAGCGGATCGTCGGTCGGCCATGTCTTGGCAAGAAGCCACACGGCACCGAGCAATGCGAAAATAAGACCCATCAGGTGGCTCAAGCCATTGAAACGTTCGCCTGGATACATGGTGCATGGACGCGAAGGCAGGAGGTAGAGCACATAGTAGGCTGGTCCTTCGCGACGTCATCATGACGATGAAAACTTCCCCTTTAACCACATTCAAGGAAACTGTCATGAACGCCATCAAGTCAGCCCGAAAACTCATTGCCGCCGATCCCGACAGCAAGGCAGCACGAGCGCTCTCCAGCCTGGTGCTGGCGCTGGAATCGCAAGCCGTCTTCGACCTCAGCAGCCTCTACACCTTGGACTACCCGGTGTTCGAACTGGCGATGGACATCCTGAAGGAATGGCGCATCGACCGCTACTACGCGGGCAAGGCCAAGCTCTTCGATCTTTCCCATCAGGTGACCCAGTTGCCTGCCGCGGTGTAGCACGCGGTAGATCCCATTCTTGCCGTGCCATCGACGTGCTTGTTCATTGGGCATTTCGATGGCGTGCCGCACGGGGAGAACACTGAGGACGTCACGCTCACACATCACGGGCTGCGCCTCGACCGCTCGTCGTTGCGTGTTGCAGCCATGCGCTGCGTCTCTGGGTAGCAAGGGCATTTCGATCGTTGGTTGGACTTCTACTTACCAGACGTTTGGCGGCAGGCGGTCCTGCAGTTTTTTTGCATCCCGGGAAGCGCAACGTCCTGAATGGGGTTGCATGCTTCTCATCGCTCCTCGCACGCGGTGGGCACCGCGTACTTCTGCACTAAGCTGAAGGAAGTACAGGTTCCGGCCCTTGGCGCCGGAATAGGTCTGCTCAGTTCCCGGTCTTTGCCCTTTTGGCGGCTATTTCAGTGAAGGCGCCATGTCGATTCAAACCTCGAATCACCGCCAGGATGGCGATACGCCTGCGAGACCCGTTGCGGCCACGATCGCTGTGGTGATTCGTGACGGAGGCGTTCTGCTGGTGAGAAGAGCCAACCCGCCTGATGAGGGGAAATGGGGCTTCCCGGGTGGCAAGATCGACCTTGGAGAAACCATCGAAGCCGCCGCCGTGCGTGAGCTGCTGGAGGAAACCGGCGTTTGCGCCACCGCGCACCGCGTCTTCACAGCCGTCGACGCATTCGACCACGACGCGGCGCATGGCCTGCGCCACCACCATGTACTCGTCGCCGTGCTCTGCAGGTGGGTGTCTGGTGAACCCGTGGCAGCCGATGACGCACTGGAGGCGAGATGGGTCCAGCTCGAATCCTTGGATGAGCGCCATCTTGCGCTCAGTCTCAATGTCGCCGAGGTCGCACATCAAGCCGCTCATATCGCGGAGGCTGAATTGAAGGCATCCTGATGCAGGTGTGCTCGCCAGCGCTGGCACCGATCTGATGGTGTGCGTGTTTAGGCAGGTGTGGGCGTTTGGTGATGTCCGGTGTCAACAGCGTGTTGATCGCTGCCTCGCCCAGCCCCTTCCAATGGGAGCGGATTTAAACCGCAAGATGCAGGACAGGCACGGCCCCACTTCCGCGAGTGACGCGCGCCTGCCAAACGCGGGGATGGGGCTGATGAGGTGGAGGCGGTCTTGCATTCCCTTCACCGTACCACGGCGTGCTCGCCATCAAGGGCGGCGCGTGCCTTGCACGCTGGCGTCCTGCGGCCGTCTGCGACCCTGTGACGGCTTGCGCTGCGCCGTGCTGGCGACGGTTCCGGGCAATTCCGCCCGAGCAACCGGAGTTCGTCATGAGCGACAAATCACACGTTTCCCTGGAACAACACGTCTGCCTGGTCTGCGGCGTGGCCTTCGATACTGGCACCATCTTGCTGGACAAGCGCCTGCGCGCGAGCATGGCGCTCCACACGCCCACCGGCTGGGGCCTGTGCCCCGAACACCAAAAGCTGTCCGACGAGGGCTTCGTGGCGCTGGTCGAATGCGACCCGCAGCGCAGCGGCTCGCCGTCAGGCAACGGACACATGAAGCCCGAGCAGGCTTACCGAACGGGTCGCCTTGCGCACCTCAAACGCGATGTGTTTGCCAAGGTGTTCAACGTGCCCATTGCATCCAACCAGCCGTGCGTGTTCGTCGAGCCCGGCGTGATCGAGCAGTTGCAGTCGAGGGTGGCGCCTGCGGCCAGTTGATCCCGCCCGACGTCATGCCGTGCGCCGCCCTGCGGGTGGCGCACCTTTGCTTTTGCTGCGCCGATGCCTTCACACCTGCAATGCTGCGCGCTGCGCTCGCCCTCCAGGGGAAGTGCCTGCGGCACCTCCCCGCCGCGCTGCGCTTGGCGCCCCTGCATGGCGAGCCGAACTGGCTGCGCCAGATCGGCGGTGTGCCTGCGCGTCATTCGGTCATGGTGCCCGTCGAGTCGGGGCTGTCGGTCTCATGGCCTGCGTCCCCGAGCCATTCGACCAGATCGTCGATGTCGCGGTCCATCTGGAACAGCGAGGCCTGGGCCATCCTGTACCAGGTGGCGCTGTCGTCGGATTCCGACGTGGTGGCGACCAGGGCATTGAGCTGCGCGCGCAGCGCCAGAAGCCACTGCATCTCTTCTCCCACCTTTTGTCGATCCGTGGTCCAGACCAGGGTGGGCAGGAAGATGCCACGCGTGGAAATGCTGGTCGTCGAAGCCGGTGCCGGAGTCGGTGTCGGTGTGTGCTCTGCCATCGGAATTCTCCAGAAGTTGAAGTTCCGACGATAGGCAGGTGGCCCAGCGCGCACCAGCCGAAATCAGGGCTAAATCGCATGGATATCGACATCAGCTCCTCCGATGCACCGCAGGAAGGTCTCTCGCTTCTACGCATGAGATACCTGTGACAGCATCTGGGCGTCCCCGGCCCCAAGGACATGGCCGGGCGCGCTGTCGTGCTGCGCATCGAACCCCCGCACCCTGCGGCCGCGGGGTTTCGCCCCTGTCGGGCTTCCATCGTTCCCTCGCGCTGCTCGGCTGACGCCTCCGGCCCGGCTTCCTGATCCGGGCCTGCGCGCTTGCGCTTGCCGTGCGGTCGGCGCTGGAAGTGGCCGTTGCCATGTCCGCCGTCTTCCCTGACTCCATCACCTTGCTCGCGACTGTAGCCCGCGTCCGTGGGCCGTCAAGGCGCGCCAGGCCGTGTCCTCGGCTTCGCCTGCGGGCCGCACCTACCCGTCGCTTGTCTCCTTGACGGCCCCCCGTCCACGGGCTCCCTTTCGTCGCGGGCGATGAACTCAGGAAAGACGGTGGCAACGAGGCCAACCGGGTTCTTCGTGCCGACCGCACCGAACAGCCACAAAGGCTGGGCTCCGAATCTAGGAATCCGGTGTGCGGTTTTCTTCAACAGCCGACTGCAACTTTTTTTCAGGAGAAATGCCATGCAACTCGCTTCCCGCTTCGCCTCCCATTCCCCCTCGCTGCGCAGCGACTCCCCCCTGTCCGATGACCAGATTCACCGGGTGGCCCCGTCCATTTTCGCGGACGCCCCGCATCAGAGCCGGTCCGAGCGCTACAGCTACATCCCCACCGCCGCCGTGTTGACCGAACTGCGCAAGGAAGGGTTTCAACCTTTCATGGTGGCCCAGACCCGCGTGCGCGATGAAGGCAAGCGCGAGCACACCAAGCACATGCTGCGCTTGAGGCACGCCAGCCAGATCAACGGCGCGGAAGCCAATGAAATCGTGCTGCTCAATTCCCATGACGGCACCAGCAGCTACCAGATGCTCGCCGGGATGCTGAGATTTGTCTGCAGCAATGGGCTGGTGTGCGGTGACACCGTGGCGGACGTGCGTGTCCCCCACAAGGGCGACGTTTCCGGGCAGGTGATCGAAGGCGCTTACGAAGTCCTGCGTGGGTTCGACCGCGTGAAGGAATCCCGCGACCTGATGCGTGGCATCACCTTGGACAACGGTGAAGCGGACGTGTTCGCCCGCGCCGCACTGACCCTCAAGTACGACGACCCGGACAAGCCCGCGCCCGTCACGGAAACGCAAATCCTGATGCCGCGCCGTTTCGACGACCGCCGCCCCGACCTGTGGAGCGTGTTCAACCGCACGCAGGAAAACCTCACCAAGGGTGGACTGTCCGGACGCAGCGCCAACGGACGCCGCCAGCAGACCCGCCCCGTGCAGGGCATCGACCAGAACATCCGCCTGAACCGCGCCCTGTGGCTGCTGGCCGATGGCATGCGCCAGCTCAAAGCCTGACCCCGTTCCCGCCCGGAGGGGCGCAGCCCCTCCATTTCCTTCCCTTCCTTCCCTTGTTCGTTTTCCCTCAACCGAATGGAGCTATCACCATGAACGCCGTTATCCAAACCACCCAGACCGACACCCGCGCCCTCAACACCACGATCACCGCCCCCGCGCTGGAAGCCGCCGACCCCACCAAGAACCTGATTCTGGTGCCGCTGTCGCAACTGGTGATGCGCCCGAACGGGCGCAACGTGCGCAAGACCCCGCGCCTGTCCATTCCCGAGCTTGCCGCGTCCATCGCCCGCGTGGGCCTGCTGCAAAACCTCATCGTGATCCTGTCCGCCGATGGCGAGCATTACGAAGTGGTGGCCGGTGGCCGACGCCTCGCCGCCTTGAAGCTGCTGGCGAAGAAGCACCGCATCAGCAAGGAATGGGAAGTGCCTTGCCTGCTGGTGGCCGATGGCACCGCCCGCACCGCGAGCCTGACCGAGAACGTGCAGCGCGAGGCCATGCACCCGGCCGATCAGTTCGAAGCCTTCGCAGCGCTGGTGGCCGAAGGCCGCAGCATCGAGGACATCGCGGCGGATTTCTCCGTCACGCCGCTGGTGGTCAAGCGTCGCCTCAAACTCGCCAATGTCTCGCCGCGCCTGCTGGCCGAATACCGCGAAGGCACGATGAGCCTGGATCAGTTGATGGCCCTTTCTATCACCGATGACCATGACGCGCAGGCCGCCGCGTTCTTCGATGCCCCGCAGTGGCAGCGCAGCGCCGAGGCCCTGCGCGAGCGGTTGACCGAGCGCGAAGTCGATGCGCAGCGCCATCCGCTGGCGCGCTTCGTCGGCCTGGAGGCCTACGAGGCCGCAGGCGGCGGGGTGCGCCGCGACCTGTTCGCAGACGAGGGCGGCGGAGTCTATCTCACCGATGCCGCCTTGCTGGATCAACTGGCGCAAGCCAAGCTCCAAACGCTGACCGAGGATGTGCGCCGCGAGGGCTGGGGCTGGATCGAGACCGCGCCCTGCACCACCGCCGCCGATCTGCAAGTGTTCGAGCGCGCTCCCAAGGAGCCACGCGAACCCAACGGCCGGGAGGCCAAGCGCATTGCCAAGGTGCAGCAGAAACTGCAGGCCGTGGAAGCCGCCATGCAGGAAGCCATCGAGGCGCAGGACGATGCAAAAGCCGATGCGTTGCACGATGAAGGCTATCGGCTCGGCGAGCAACTGGACGATCTGCAGGCCGAACTGACCACCTACAGCCCCACCGTGCGCGCGGCGGCGGGTGTTGTTGTCACACTCGACCACCAAGGGGAGCCCGTGATCCATCGCGGCCTGCTGCGCGAGGCTGAAGCCAAGGCGCTGCGCACGCTGGAACGGCTGCGGCGGGGGTTCGGTGGCGTGGATGCGGCCAACGACACCGCCGAGGGCGAGGAAGGCGACGACGGCGAGCCGTCCGAGGCCGCGACCAAGGCCGCGAACTTGTCCGACCGGCTGGCGCAGCGCCTGAGCGCGCACCGCACCGTCGCGCTGCAAATCGAAGTCGCCCGGCATCCGCACGCCGCACTGGCCGCCGTGGTGCATGGCATGGTCCAGACCGTGCTGCAAGACCGCTACCACGGCCACGACCTTCCGCTGGGCGTGAGCCTGAAAGTGCAGGACCGGATGGACAGCCTTGCCCCTGACGTGTCGGAATCGCCTGCCGCCGTCGCGCTGCGCGAGTTGCAGCATGTGGCGGGCGAAGCCTTGCCGCAGGACAGCGCCGAACTGTTCGCGCTGCTGCTCACCCAATCGCAGGATGAACTGGTGCGGCTGCTGGCCGCGTGCGTGGCTTCCACGGTAGACGTGGTGACGCCTCGCGCAACGCAACACCAGCCCGGCGCGGCACTGGCGCAGGCCGTGGGGTTGGACATGGCGGCTTGGTGGTCACCGACCAGTGAGGGCTACTTCAAGCACGTGTCCAAGGCGGTGATTCTGGACGCCGTGGGCGAGTACGCGCCCGACCACGTCACACGGCTGGCGAAGCTCAAGAAGGCCGACATTGCCAGCGAGGCCGAACGGCTGTTGGATGGCACGGGCTGGATGCCCGCCATCTTCCGCGCCGAAGTGCCGGAGCAGATCGCCCAGCCCGCTGCGCAGGATGCGGCAACGAACGCGACAACGGATGCGCAGGTCGCTGTCGACGCCCCGGAAGATGCCGACACCACGACCGATGAGCCGGTCGAGGCATTGGCCGCCTGATCTGATACGCAAGCCATCGCCCCGGCATATGCCGGGGCGTTTTGCTGCCCGTTCGGAACCGGCCCCAAGCCGTTCCGGCATGGGGCTGCTGGCTCACAAAATCCGGGCGCGGCGGTGGCCGCGCCCGGTGTGACGTCCAAAGCCAAAAACAGCCACGCCGCCGCCTTCGATCAGGCGGCGGCGTGGCGGCGCACAGGGGCGCAAGCACGCCTGTGCGCGAGCGTGTGGCGGAACCGCGCATCGGCATGCGCGTTTTTTCGCCAATGTGGTGCCAGCGGCGTGGCCACTGGGTCTGCACGTTTCACCCCCATCGCTCTGCACAGGGTTACCCACAGAAACCGGGGATAACTCAGCCTGTCGCCTCAGTGGCGTCTTTGGAACGCCAGCCAGGGATACGGGATCGTTCCCGGGGCGAGCATCAGAGCGACCACGATGGCGTGAACCTTGGACACGGCACGGATCACCGCCGTGGTCAGCTCGCGCGCGTGCACAGCACCGGGCGGCAGCAACACGGCTTCGACATCCATCATCCACGGCGAGCTGTAGAAAAAGGCTAACAGCAGCATCGGGAGCAACCCGACGATGAAGCCGATGCCGCCATACCAGGCCGCGACGGCCCAGCGATGGCTGAACGGGCGTCGGCGGTGCAGTCGATCGATGGCAAGGATCGCGGCGACATGGCCCAGCAAGACAATGCCCAACACCAGCAGGGGCGCGACCGACCAACTGGCGAAGAGGCCACTGAACGCCACGAACACGGCAATCAGCGGGACCGGCAGCATGGCGAGGACCAGGTGCAGAAGACCCCAACGCCAGGCCGGTGAGCGTGGCCGCAGCGCGGCGTCTGAGACGAAGATGGCGGCGTGGCGATTCCGCGTCATGCGGCAATGGAGAGGCGCGACCTGGCGGATGCAATCTTGAAACCGAGAGCAGCATGCACCGCACCGGCATGCGCGAAGGACAGCAGCGCGAAGATGATCGCCAATCCGGCGCTGCACAGCGTGCTGGCGAGCGCGGGGAACGCCACGTTCGCGGCGTTCGACAGCGGTGCGATGACATCGGACAGGAAGCCGGAGACCGTGCCCACGAGCAGGGACAGCGTGGCGCCGGTGACGGCGCTGATGACGACATGACGCCGGGCCAGCGCCTGCCGGTCGGTGAAGGGCTCGCGATGATGCTGTTGATTGATGGTAAGGATCGCGGCCGCGTTGCCGATGGCCACGATCGCCGGCAGCGACCACCAGAAGAGCGGATGATCGCTCTGGGCGTTGATCAGCAACGCGCTGCCGACGATCAGGACGGTGGGCGCGGTGATGGTGGCGATGGCCCAGACCAGCAACTGCCACGCCCACCAGGGGCCGCGCCATTGCAGCGGCGGCGGGGAAGGAATTTGCCGTCGAGCTGCTGCAGTGGTGGCTCGCGCCGGTGTATGCGGGGCTTGCGGCGCCACAACCGATTCAACCCGTTCGACAGCCTTGACGCACAGCAGCAGCACGACCACGCATCCCAGTTCCGCCAGCACTTTCAGAAGTGACAGCTCCTCGGGGTGGGCGGCGCGGCCCGCGTGACGGTGTGGCATGGCTGCACTCCTTAGCTTTGCGTGGATAGACCCGTTGCCGCCGTTGCGGCAGGGTCGATGCGTGATGTCTCCGGTTCGGGTGGTGGCCTCCACCCGTTCGATGGCTTCTATGTACTAGACGTTTGGCGACGGGTGGGTCCGCAATTCTTTCAAGTGTTGGAGGCAGTTTGGATGTTGCAGATTGCGCATCCATGCCGGTGCAAACCGCCTGAAGCACCGCCCTGCAACCGGTCTGCGCCAGGCCGCGTTGCGGCTCGCTGCAGCAGGTTGTGCAAATGCGTGCCGTGCCCGACGCTGCGGGCAGTGGTTGCCTCGTCCCGAAAGACGGGCCAACCGATGCCGACAGGAGGTCGAACCGCCATGCCCACGTCCCCCCGCTGTTGCCATTGTTTCCGGTCTGGATGCGGACGGGCGTTCTCGCAGGTCGTTGGGCAGTGTGCTCGCCGGGGCCAGGATGCGCAGCGTACCGGCGCCGCCGGCATGCGCAGATGCCGAGTCAGCCATGTCACCCCAATCTCCGTCTCGGGCCGGTCGTCCCCTGCGGCCTTGGCTCTTGTCGTGAATCCTGGTGGCGGTGCGGCTGCACCTCGGGCTTCCTGGCTGCAACCCTGCGGCCCAAACAATTTCCCCACTGCTGCGCAGTTTCCTCGCGAGGCAAATTCTTTGGGCCTTCGGGTCCTCCACTGCGTTGCGGCCTCTTCGCTTCGCCTTGCTGCGCTTCGCGATGCAGCCCGCCCGACCCCCACCGGGCGGATCACCGACAAGGCCGCAGTGGGCGACCTTGCACCACCCGAAACGGAGTAAAACATCATGGCCAACATCGGCACCTTCACCGCAGACAAGAACGGCTTCACCGGCACCCTGCGCACCCTGACCCTCAACGTCAAGCTCAAGCTCGTGCCCAACGACAAGGAGAGCGAGAACGCCCCGGAATTCCGCATCCAGGCCCCGGCCGGCGAGATCGGCGCGGGCTGGAAGAAAGTCAGCAAGGCGGATCGTCCCTACGTCTCCTGCGTCCTCGATGACCCGTCCTTCCCGGCACCCATCTATGCCCGCCTGATCGAAGGCGAGGACGGCACACACGACCTGCTCTGGTCGCGCAGCAAGGCGGACTGACGCGTCGGCCTGGCGCCCTGCCTTCGGGCAGGGCGCTTTTCGTCTGCGTTCCAGTCACCCGACCATCCATGGCCCACGCGGTTGCGTGGGCCATGCGTGTTTGCGGGCGCATGCGCCCGATGCCTGCATCTGTGCTTCCAGGGGCGTCTGCGCTTCCACGGATCCGTGCATTCGTTCTTTCGTGCTTTTGATCCTTTGTTCTTTTGCACAGATCCGTAGAAGCGGATGCGTGCATCGGCGCAGATCCGTATGCGTGGATGTGTGGTTTTCTGGATTTCAGGAGAAACACAGAGTCGGATCGGCGGATGCGTGGGCTTGAACAGAAGCGGGTTCGAGGACGTGCGGATCTACGGCATTCCGTGTGGCGTTTTCAGTCAGGACATCCGGGCGTCCCGGCTTCGCCGTCGCGCTCTCGTGCTGGCGCATCGAGCCCCTGCGGGGTCTCGCCCCTTCGGGCTTCCATCGTTCCCTCGCTGCGCTCGGCTGACGCCTCCGGCCCTTCGCTGCGCTGCGGGCCTGCGCGCTGCGCTTGCCAAGGCACGTGCCCCTCGGCAGTTGGTTTGTGGGGCTGGCTTGCTGTTCCTCGCATCGTGCCACGGCGTGCTCGCCGTCCAGGTCTGCGCGCACGCTGCGCGCTGGCGTCCTGCGGCCGTCTGGCGAACCTTGACCGCTTGCGCTGCGCCGTGACCCGAGGTCTCGGGCAATCCCGCCCGGCATTCCTTGTGGAGCACACACCATGACGCACTTCCTCACCGACGCGCTGCGCGCGCAGTTGCTGGCCAACGGCCGGCTGTCTCTGGACGATCCCGACTTCGATCCGCTTCCCGTGGTCAAGCTCTTCACGCCCGATGCGGGCGCGACCTGGCTGCTGAGCGAACTGGATGCCGATGGGATCGCATTCGGACTCTGCGATCTGGGCCATGGATGCCCCGAGCTGGGCTACGTGTGCCTGGCGGAACTCGAAGCCGTGCGCGGGCGGCTCGGCCTGCCGGTGGAACGCGACCTGCACTTCACCATCGACAAGCGCCTGAGCGGCTACGCGCGAGAAGCGCGGCTGGCCGGGCGCATCGTGGCCTGATCCTCGGATCGGCCACAGCATCCGCTGCTTCGGTGGCGGATGCTCTGCTTGAAGCGATCGCGGTGGCGCGCCGACCGCCTGCTGCGATCGACATCACACGCCAGTCTTGGCGATGGGCTTGTACTTGAACGTGGCGCGGATGATGCCGTGGTCGTTGGTGCCCAGGCCCTTGTGGTCGTCGAAGTTCAGGTGATCGTTGTTGATGATCAGGCCATCGAACATCCACAGCCGCTTGCGGCTGTTGTCATAGAACTCCTGGCTCACCAGGACGTGGTCCAGCGATTCGCGGATGTCCTGGTGGATGTGCGTGTAGTACACGTCGCGCGTGTCGCGGTACTCCTGCAGGGTCTGGGCGGTGTAGAGCGCCGTGTCTCCACCGCCCTTCGAATCCCCGACCAGGTAGCGTGGCTGGTCGGTGAGGATGTTGGCCGTGTTGCTGTGCTGGCCGTCGTTGATGTCGCCCAGCACGATCACAGGCGTGTCGTTGCCCTTCATCGACTCGCTCAACAGGAAGCGCAGCGCGGCCGCCTCAGCGGTTCGGCGGATGGTGGACAGCGCCCCGCCCAGGCCATCCCCGTGCTTGCTGTAGGTCTCCTTGTCGTTCTTGTACCAGTCCTCGTTGAAGACCTTGGTGGGGGCCTTCGACTTGAAATGGCATACGTAGACATGCACGTCCGGGCCGTCCTCGCGCGGCTTGATCTTGAAGTGCAGCACCGGCCGGGAAAAGCCCCGGATGTTCACCTCAATCAGCGGCGTTTGCGGATCGTCGCCTTTGGAGCGCAGCACGAACGCGTCGGGAAAGGCGCTGATCCATTCCGGCTCGCCCACCAGCAGTTCCTTGCGGACAATGCTCGCGCAGACGATCTTCTTGCCCGTGGCGTCGCCCGGCACCAGCAAGTCGTATTGATCGGTCAGTCCAGCAGCATCGAGTGCATGGGTCAACGAGTCCGCATGCCAGAGCTCCTGAAAACCCACCACATCCGATGCAAGCAACTGCAGTTGGCGAGCGGTCCAGTCGATTTTCCTGTCGTACTGTTCCTGACTCCATCCTTCCTGGTTCGTGTACATCCGGAGACGAGGTTCATTGAGGTTGAACAGGTTGAACGTGGCGATACTGAGCTGGGACAGTTTCATCGTGCGCTCCGAAGTGGTTTGATTCGACGCTAGTCGTGCTGTGTGACAGAAAAATGATCGTTCCGGCAGATGGACCGTGTCGCCATGACCGTTCGTCGCTCGCCACCCGGCCTTGCCGCGCGTTCATATGAACGTCGCGCGCCTTGCACACAATTCGCGTTGGGGATTTGTGCATCTGTGCATTGCCGGATGTCCGGCAGCGAGGGGACCACCATGACCACACCGTTTCTGACCGATCTGCAGCGCGAACAACTGCTGGCCAACGGCCACGCCCGCGCCGCCGGCAAAGCCATCGATCCGCAGCCGGTGGTGCGTTACTTCACCCCGGATGCGCATGCGACCTGGATGTTCACCGAAATCGATCCAGCCGACGAGGACGTCGCCTACGGCCTGATCGACCTGGGCCTGGGCAATCCCGAACTCGGGCATGCCCGGCTGTCGATGCTGCAGAGCATCCGCGGCCCCAACGACCTGCGGGTGATGCGCGACATCTACTTCGCGCCGCACCGCACGTTGTCCGAGTATTTGCGGCTGGCGGTGGAGAACGGCTCGGTCATCGACTGATTTCGACTGAGCGACGGAGCCGCAGCTAGCGCATTTCGCGCTTGGTATGGGTGCATTTGCGGCAAGCATGGCGCGCGTTCAAACGCGCCATCGCCATGCATGCGTGTCGGCCCCGAGGTGTTTGCACAAATTGCCGCGTGGCGCTGTCAACGCCCGGTGACCTTGTCCGGTGCCGCGCAGCGGCCGGACAGAAGACATCGCGCGATTCAGGCGAGGCACGATGTTGGCGCGGGCCGCGAACGAAAGACTACACCTTGATGCTGGACGACTGACATTGCATGTTCATGACTGATTCGTAGACCGCGAAGGCGCGCATTGCAGCCGCTTGTTCCGGTCCGTGGCGAGTTCTTGCCTGCAGCCCGACAGGAGCTTCGCGCCATGGCAAGTCTGCGTCCGTTTCACTGGCATCCCTTCGCCGCCTATCTGTACCTTCTGCACCTGGATGGTTCTGCGCTGGCATGGGAATACCTGCGGCGCCACCCCGACTACGGGGTGGACTGGCATCGTCATCGGCACAAATCGCCATGCCGCGCCGCCCGCTGGGGCCTGCGCCTGCTGGAAGACCCCGCCCGGGATGCGCGTGATGCGTATCCGGACTGGCTGGATGGTCCGGCATTGGTGCAACTGCACCCCGATGCCGATCCCGCTCCGAATGCGCGACCGTTCCGGCTGTGGGACATCCCTGGCCACAAGCAACTGCACCAGGTCGACGCTCGCCTGCGGCTCAGCATCCGCGCGCCGGGGCGCAGCGCGCGCCTGGCGCTCGCGCCCACGCTGCACGACGGGCTGGCGTACACGCAGACGCAGCCGAACACGCAGGCCGTTCGCGGCACTCAAGCGCGCAACGCGCCACTGGGTGAGCTGACCGACGCCCGCGCCCGCGGCCTTGCGCTGGAGCGGCCATCTGCGGATGCGCTGCTGGAGCTGCACACGCTGCAGGCACTGGACGGCCATCTGGCCGGCGCCAGCGCGCAGGAGATCGCGCGCGCGATGTTCGGGCCTCGCCCCGATGACTGGTACGCCGATGGCGGCCTGCGCTCCAAGGTGCGCCGGCTGCTGCAGCGCGGCCAACGGCTGATGGCCGGCGACTACCGGCATCTACTCCAAATCCGCCCGCTTGAACAGGGTCGCTTACTGCGCAAGCCAAACGACCGTGCGCAGAACGCCCGCCATTCCTGAGACTGCCTCCATCCGGCGGCGCTTGTGCTGCCGGAGATCGCAACCGATGGAGGCACCTGCCATGCGAAACACCCCCTTGCGGCCGTATCCACCCACGTCGGCTACGCCGGCCACGTCCAACGCCGCACAGCAGCCGCCCGTGCGGCCGGTACCGCCCCCGCGTTACCTCAACAACGACGAGGCGGCCGAACACCTGGGGCTGTCGCCCCGCACGCTGGAGAAGCAACGCGTGATCGGCGGCGGCCCGAAGTTCAGGAAGTTCGGCCGGCGCGTCATGTACGCGGTGGTCGACCTCGATGCCTGGGCCGACGCGCGCAGCTTCGACACCACGTCCGACCTGGCGTATGCCGAGCGCCACGGCGCCGAATCGCGCCATGGGCGCTGATCGGCAGGCCTTCGGAATCACCTGCCGTGGCCGCCATGCCATCGCCCTCTCCGCGGCACCGCGAACAGCTCGACCTGTTCCGCGCGCTGCCGGGCGACATGGCGCCGCGCGATGCGCAGGACCTGATGGCGTTTCCGTTCTTCTCTTTGGCCAAGACCCCGCGCATCCAGCCGATCGACTTCCGCTCGGGCGGCGTGACGGTGCGGGTGGAAGGCACCCGGGAGCACGGCATCGCCACGATCTGGGATGCGGACATCCTGATCTGGGCCGCCAGCCAGATCGTGGAAGCCCGCGATGCCGGCATCCGCACCTCGCGGCTGATGCAGGCCACGCCCCACGAGATCCTGACCTTCATCGGTCGCGGCACATCCGTGCGCGACTACCAGCGCCTCAAAGCCGCGCTGGATCGCCTGCAATCCACCACGATTGCCACCTCGATCCGCGAGACAACCGGGCGGCGCCTGCACCGCTTCTCCTGGGTCAACGAGTGGAAGGAGCGTGCCGGCCTGGACGGCCGGCCGCTGGGGATCGAACTGATCCTGCCGGACTGGTTCTATGCCGGCGTGATGGACGACGCCCTGGTGCTGACCATCGACCCGGCCTACTTCAAGCTGACCGGGGGGATTGCCCGCTGGCTGTACCGGCTTGCGCGCAAGCACGGTGGCAAACAGCCCCAGGGCTGGCAGTTCGACTTCCCGCACCTGTACCGCAAATCCGGCAGCATGGCCCGGACCTACGACTTCGCCGCCGACCTGCGCGCGCTGGTCGCGCGCCAGGCGCTGCCCGGCTACGTGCTGGGCATCGAGCGCCTGCCGGGCGATGGCACGGAACTGCTGACGTTTCGGCCCGCGCCACGGACAACATGTGGATAACCTGGGGGCAGCCTGTGGATTGTCTCGTGCTATCAGGCAACGTAAAGTTCGTGCTATCAGGCCACAGTTCTTCGTGCTATCAGGCACAAGAATCGGCCGAAAACCCAGTGCCGGCGCGGGTTTCGGGCGCTCTTAACGTATCTAACTTAACTCTAACTCTTGGTAGAGGCGCGCCGGATCGGGGGACAAGTGTTCGGGAGACCGAAATCCGCGAACCCGTCTTGGGTTGCAACACCGGACTCCTCGCCATGCCTTGCATGGCTCGCCAGCGCAGTCGGTTCGCCCGGATGCGCGCTGCGGCGCTTGCGAACGACGTTGCCACTGTAGGCACGCTGTGGGCCGCTGTGCCTGTCGATTCGATGCGGTCGCGCACAGACGCGGAACCCAGACTTGAAAACCAAAACAGCTTGGCAAAGGGTCAAGGCCTGCGGGGGACCACGCCATGATCGTGGCCCTGCTGAACCAGAAAGGCGGCGTGGGAAAGACCACGCTGGCCACCCACATCGCCGGCGAGCTGGCGCTGCAGGGCCAGACCGTGCTGCTGCTCGATGCCGATCCGCAGGGATCGTCACTGGACTGGACGCAGCGCCGCCAGCAGAACGGCTTGCCGCGCCTGTTCGGTGCAGTCGGCCTCGCCCGCGAAACCCTGCACCAGGAGGCCCCAGAACTGGCCAGGCGGGCCGATCATGTCGTGATCGATGGCCCGCCCAGGATCGCAGCCCTCGCGCGCTCTGCGCTGCTGGCGGCCGACCGCGTGCTGATCCCGGTGCAGCCCAGCCCGTACGACCTCTGGGCCAGCGCCGAGATGGTGGCGCTGATCCGCGAGGCGCAGGTGTTTCGCCCCGGCCTGCGCGCAGCCTTCGTCATCAACCGGCGCGTGGTGCGCACCGTCATCGGCCGCGAGGCGCGCAGCGCGCTCGCCGAGCAACCGCTGCCTGCGATGCAATCCGAGATCCGCCAGCGCATCGTCTTCGCCGACAGCGTGGCGGCCGGCCAGCTCGCGTGCGAACTCGCGCCCGACAGCGCAGCCGCGCATGAAATCACCGCGTTGGTCGTTGAACTGCTGAAGGCCTCGCCATGAGCAGCGCACCCGGCAAACATGGCAAACGCATCGCCATCGGCGTGCGTCCGCCCGCGAACCCGCACGCCGAGGCGTGGGTTCGCCAGGGCGATGGCGAGGCCGTCGGCAAGCGCGAGCTGTACACGGCGCGGCTCACGCTGGACGTGTCGCCCGCGATGCGCGCACGCATCAAGGTTGCTGCTTTCCACCAGGGCATCACGGTGGCCGAACTGCTGCGCGGACTGCTTGCGCGGGAGTTTCCGGAGAACACCCCATGAACACCATCGCAAACCCGATGGGGAACGCGTCGGTACGCGCGCCTTCGGCTGCGCCCGTACCGTTCCCGCATGCAATCGCCGGCCGGGCCGGCAGCGCACCACCATCCGGAGATTTGACGCGCGTCTCGCTTGCCTACGTCGAGCATCGGATCAATCTCTACCTGCGCTTCGGGAATCCCTCGCGCACCATCGAGCTGGACCGCTGGCGGCGCGTTGCGGTGTTCGCGCCTGCAGCCATGTTTTGCCGCATCCGGTGGGAGTCCAACGACTACGGCACTACACGCTGGCAGCTCATGGTGCTGCAGGCCGGCACCAGTCTGGATGCGTTGCAGCGCATCCCCGGCATCACGCCCGGTGCGCGCATCCTGCTGCACACCGAGGGCGAATCGAAGGTCAAAGCGGTGCTGCAGCGCATCGACGCCATCGAGACCTTGGCGGTCGATCCGGTGGACGTGTCACCCGCGTACTGGCGCACGCTGGGCAACCGTCTGGCGGCACGGCTTGCGCTGCCGGACTACACGCCCGAGCGGCACGCGGCTTGGCTGGCCGGAAGGACGTTGCAATGACGACTTCCAGCGTCTGCGAACCGATCATCGTCGCACCATCGACTCGCTCACGCCGGCGCGTTCGCATCGTGCTGGCGATGGCTTCCGCTATCGGCCTGGCTGCGCTGGCCTGGGCCGCGTTCGTGAAGCCGAATGCACGCATCGTCTACAACGTCACCGACAGCGTCCCGGTCGGCTGGTATCGCATCGAACCCGTGTCGTCCTCGCTGCCTTCGCTGCGCGTCGGCGGCATCGTGCTGACCCGCTTGCCGGCAGAGCCGGCCGCGCTTGCTGCGCAGCGCGGTTATCTGCCGGCGCACATCCCGCTGCTCAAACGCGTGGGCGCGGTGCCGCCGCAGCACGTGTGCATCGTGGAGGGCATCATGCGCATCGACGGCGTGCCAACGGCTGCCGTGCTGCGCGCCGACCGGTGGGGCCGTGCGCTACCGAGCTGGGACGATTGCCGGGCGCTGCGCGACGGTGAAATATTTCTGCTCAGCAACACCAATCCGGCTTCATTCGACAGCCGGTATTTCGGGCCTGTGGCTGCATCGTCCGTGATCGGACTGGCGCAGCCGCTGGACTGGCCGGAGCTGCCATGAAAGCTACCGTTGACGTTCGATCAGGCGCAGCATCTGCCGCGTCGGTTCATGGCATGAAGGCTGCGCGAATCTGCTTGCCAGATTCGTCGCGCCTTCGCAGTGTCCGGTGCCTGTTCTGCACCGCCACCGATGCCGCTGCACGTCGAATCGACGTGCGATCAGGCGTGGCATCCGGAGGGGATTCCGGTGGCGATTCTTGCGCCGATCTGCAGACCGCGCGCGTGCGTCTGCACTGCGCATTGCGCTGCATCTTCGGCTGTGTTCTGGCGTGCCATTCGGCGTGCGATTTCGTGTGTGTTGTGGCCCGTTGCCGCGCACCGTTTCACGTGCGCTCACGGGCCCTCCCACGTGCAGGAATCTTGCCCCGAACGCGTCATGCCGGTGGCATGTCGCGCGTTCGCCGGCCGGCCTGCTGCGCGCTGCGCAGGGCCGCCGGGGCATCGGTTCCGCGTGCCGTGAGGCCGCGGAAAGATGCAGGGCAAGATTTAAGGGCGCAGCACCAGGGTGCGCGCGAAGTCAGTCTGCACGTGGGGTTGGCGCGGCACGCGCTTTTGCGCGGCACGGTGCTGCCAATCGGGTCAGGGCCGCATGGGCATTGGCGTCGGCGCGTGCTTCCTACGCCTTTCCTGGACCCACTTCGATGGAGGTCTCACGATGACTGAGCGTCGCAATGCCGATGATGGCGGCCGCTTCCGAGTCCGTCCCGGTGCGCCAAAGGACCGCCAGCAGTCCTTCGTCTCCAAAGTGCTCAAGCAGGCCGGCAAGGCCAGCAACGTGACCGGCCGCAAGGTCGGCAAGCCGCCCGGCTCGCGCCTGGGCCGTGGGCATGTGGCGGCGCGGTTCACGGGCCAGTCCCTGACCCCTAACTCGCGGCGCGTCACCGTCAAGACCCGCATCGTCTATCTGAAGCAGGCCGGCGCGCGATCGACGCTGACGCACCTGCGCTACATCGAGCGCGAGGGTGTGGGCCGCGATGGCGAACCGGGCCAGGCCTACAGCCAGACCAGCAACGAGGCCGACCTGTCCGCGTTCGAGGAACGCGGGCGCGAGGACCGCCACCAGTTCCGCTTCATCGTCTCGCCCGAGGATGCGCCCGAACTCGAAGACCTGCGCACCTACACCCGCCATCTGATGGGCAAGCTGGAGGGTGATCTGGGCACGCGGCTGGACTGGGTGGCGGTGGATCACTGGAACACCGACAACCCCCACACCCATGTCGTGCTGCGAGGTGCGGACGCGACCGGCAAGGACCTCATCATTTCGCAGGACTACATCACCCGCGGCATGCGCGAGCGCGCGGCGGCGCTGGCCACCGAGTGGATGGGACCGCGCACCGAACTGGAGATCCAGCGAACCTTGCTCCGCGAAGTCGATCAGGAGCGCTGGACCAGCCTGGATCGCACTTTACAGCGGGAAGCGGTGAACGGCTTGAACCACACCGAGCAGCCGGCGCGGGATGCGCGCCAGCGGCAGCAGCGCGTGCTGTTGGTCGGGCGATTGCAGCGGCTGCAGCGCATGGGCTTGGCCACCGAGACCCAGCCCGGCGTCTGGGCGGTTCACGTCGAGGCCGAACCAACCCTGCGGGCGATGGGCGAGCGCGGCGACATCGTGCGCACCATGCAGCGGGCAATGGGGGGTCAGCAGCGCGAACTGGCGGTGTTCGAGCCGGGAGAAGCGGCCCGCCCGGTGATCGGCCGGATGGCGGCCAAGGGCCTGTCCGATGAGCTGTATGACAAGGGCTATCTGGTGGTCGATGGCATCGACGGCAAGGCGCACTACGTGGCGCTGCCGGCCAGAGCCGAACTGGAGCACTACTCTGTCGGCGCGGTGGTGGAAGCTCGGGGATCGGGTGAGGTCCGGGCAGCGGACAGCACCATTGCCGGGCTGGCAGTCGAGGGCGTCTACCGCGCTGATCATCATCGGACGGTGGCACAGGGCCAGGCCAACCCGGGTCGCGATCCTGGCGAGGTGGTCGATGCCCATGTCCGGCGGCTGGAAGCCTTGCGTCGGGCCGGCATCGTCGAGCGGCTGGCCGACGGGGTGTGGCAGGTGCCTACGGACCTGCCAGAGCGTGGTCGCCAGTACGACGCGCAGCGCCTGGGCGGCGTCACGGTGGAACTGCGCTCGCACCTGCCGATCGAGCGGCAGACGCGCGTGATCGGGGCAACCTGGCTGGACCAGCAGTTGATCGGTGGCGGGTCCGGCATCGGCGACCTGGGCTTCGGCAGCCAGGTGCGCGACGCCTTGCACAAGCGCGCCGACTTCCTGGTCGAACAAGGGCTGGCCGAGCGACGCGGGCAGCGGGTGATCCTGGCGCGCAATCTGTTGTCCACCTTGCGGAATCGGGAGATCGCCGCGGCGGCGCAGGACATCGCCAAGGACACCGGGCTGGCCCACCGGCCGGTGGGCGATGGCGAACGTGTCAGCGGTGTCTACCGCCGCTCGGTGCAGCTCGCCAGCGGGCGTTTCGCCATGCTCGATGACGGCCTGGGTTTCCGGCTGGTGCCGTGGAAACCGGTCATCGAACAGCGCCTGGGACAGCCCCTTTCGGCGGTCGTGCGCGGCGGCGGCGTTTCGTGGGAGCTGGGACGGCAGCGCGGGATGGGACGTTGACCGGCAGGTAGGAGCGAGGCGGATATCGCGGAGGGAGATTGCTCGTCTGTAACAAAAATGTCACCAGACGCTGACACCATGCCAAGTTCCATAATGGTGCGTAACTCATGCCTAACCGATCTCACTCCCTATCCAAGTGTCCGCTATGCGGATACGGGCATGGCGATGCTCGCGGCACTGCGAAGCGCGACGGTCGGCCGGGATGCACCACTACGCCGCCCCGTTGAATCTTTCCAGGGTTGCGCTGTGGCTGCTTTTGGGGCTGGCGGGATCGGCTTGGACGTTTGACGGCCGCACGGCTTCCTCGTCACCGTTGCCCGGTGGTGACGCCTCTCACTCCGCGCACAGTACCCCGCTGGACTTCGACATTCCGGCGCAGCCGCTGGCCGAGGCGCTCAGGCGTTATGCCGCCCTGACTCGCCAGGCGACATTGGTGCCTGGCGAACTGGTGGGCGGGCTCACCTCCTCGGCCGTGCGTGGGGTCTACGCATCGGACATGGCTTTGCAACTGCTGCTGCAAGGCACCGGCTTGCAGGCCGAGCCCATTCCGGGCAGCCCGGGAGGCGGCTTCGTGCTGAAGAAAGCCGTTGCGCCGGTAGCGGCTCCCCATGCGGCGAGTCTGGGAGACTTGGCTGGCTATCCCGGTCTCGTGCAAACGCGGGTCTGGAAGGCGCTGTGCGACGACCCGCGAACGCGGCCAGGAGCCTACCGCTCGCTGCTGCGATTCCAGATCGACGCGGCCGGACAGCTCCAGCGTGTCCGGCTCCTGAGTTCGACCGGGAACGACAGTCGCGACGCTGCCGTGCGCTCGAATTTGCAGGCGGTGCACCTGCACCGGCCACCACCGCCGCATCTGCCGCAACCGTTGACCTTGCTGATCGAGCCGGACGAGGCCGGTGGTAGGCATCAATGCGCCACTGGGACGTCCTGACATGGCCGAAGAGACAAGTCCTTTCCTGACGGACTACCTCACCCGTCACTACGTCAGCCTCAAGCGAAAGCTCACGCGCGCGGTGGGCAGCAGCGATCTGGCCGCCGATGCCCTGCAGGACACATGGTTACGATTGCAGGCCAAGGGCGAGGATGAGCCGGTCCAGAGTCCAGCCGGCTATCTGCTGCGCGTGGCCTTGAACATTGCCGTGGATATCCAGCGGCGGCAAACCCGCTCGCTGTCGTTCGACGAACTCAGCGAACTGCACATGATTGCCGATCCCGCGCCCGGCCCGGCCCAGACCGTCGAAGCCCGGTCGGACATGGCGGTTTTGCTGGAGCGCGTGAGCCGGATGCCGCCACGCCGCCGGGATATCTTCGTGCGCGTGCATTGGGAAGGCATGGCACACAAGGACGTGGCCAAGCAGTTGGGAATCTCCACCAGAACGGTCACCTACGAGCTCAAGAGCGCTCACGAGGCGTTGAGCGCCGTGCTGAACCATGAGAAAAAATAGTTGCGCGAGCTTGCCAGCTCGCCCGTCTTACAGAATGAGCGATTCGATGACCACCCTTTCAGCCGCACAGAACCCCGCCAATGCGGGTCAGCATGACCTCTGGCTGTGACGCGATGAAGACGGAAGCGGATGACCAGGACCAGAGCCCTGAGGCCCTGCAGAAGCAGGCCTGGGTTTGGCTGCGCCTGATCAACTCGGGGGATGTCAAGACGTGGGAGGCGGATGGCTTCAAGCGCTGGCTGCGCACCAGTCCGGCACATCAGGCCGCCTATCAGGAAGCCCGAGAACAATGGAAGGTGCTCAGGCCATTGGCCGGTGAAGTGTTGCGCACCGACCCGGAAGTGGCGACGCTGCGCCATGCAAGTCCGCAAAGATTGCAGTTGGGCCGGCGCGCTTTCCTGGGCGCGGCAGTGAGCGCAGCCGCAGTCGCGGGCGTTGCCATCGTCCACCCTCCCGGCGGTCTGTGGCCTGCTCCCGGCGAATGGGGAGCGGACGTGCGCACCGCGACCGGTGAGCAGCGATCCGTTGCACTGGCCGCAGGCGTGGTCACCTTGAACACAAAAACCAGTATCCGACACCGCCCCGCCGGCGGTGAAATCCCCGGAGGCATCGATCTGCTGGCCGGTGAAGCCGCGATCGACCTGAGAGGAGACCGCGCGCCTTTTGTTGTCACCGCCGGGCGTGGGCGCAGCTTGGCTGAGGCTGGCCGTTTCGAGGTGCGCTATCTGGATGGCATAGCGTGCGTCACATGCGTCGAGGGTACGGTGCAGGTTGAACATGCGGTGGGCGCCCGAACGCTGAAGACACGTCAGCAGATTCGCTACGACGACAACGCCATCGGCACCCCCATCGAAGTGCTGCCCCAGATCGTCGCCGCCTGGCGCAATGGCGAGTTGGTGTTCAACAACACGCCTTTGACCGAAGTGATCGACGAGATCAACCGCTATCGCTCGGGTCAGGTCGTGTTGATGAATGACAGTGTGCGCGACAGGCCGGTCGTCGGTAGCTTCTTCACCGCGTCACTGGACCAGGCGCTGCTCCAGTTGCAGCACAACTTCGGTCTACGTGCTCGCCACCTTCCCGCAGGTCTGCTCATCCTTACCTGATTCAGTCGTTCGCATTGTGACGACACGGTGACACGAGCCTGTGTTGCCTGGGAAAAATCTGCGCGCAAGAAACGCCGCGACGCGAAAAACAAGTTTCGATCCAGGTACGCAAAAAAACTTTGCGCATGGGTTCGGAGCCGCTCGTCTTAATGCATCGGGCCAATGTGCGCTGCCATCAGGCGGCCAATGTGCTCTGTAAATCTCTGGATGCAACTGACCCGATAAGGGACGGCCAGCCGGATCGGCATTGATGCAACTTAGGCGAGAACCCACATGATCACACGCGTACGCACCGGCAAGGACCAACCCAAACGCATCGACGCACGAGAGTTCCGCATGGCGCCGATTGCCCGCGCCATTGCTATGACGCTGGCGGCCGGTGGTGTCATCAATGTCGCGCAAGCCCAGCAGGCCTTCAGCCCCGCGTGGTTCGCCGCAAAGGGCGCGGTGCAGCAAACGGCCGCCCAGACCGGCAAGCTCCCCAACGGCATGCCGGTCTCCAGCCTGCACAGCCCGGATGGCCAGCGCCAACGCGCCAACGAGCAACTCCAGCGCTCGATCAACAACCTGGGCCTGGCCGCACAGGCCATTGCGGTGCAGCAGCGCCTGCAGCAACAAGCCCGTGATTCGGCACGCACCCAGCCCGGCGTTCCGGACGGCCTGGCCGACGGCGGTCTGAAGGTTGACACGAACAGCCTCACTGCTGGCTGGCTCAACGCCAAGGACCCGACGCAGACCGTCGCCGATGGCAAGACCACGGTGAACATCGGCCAGACGGCCGACAAGGCGATCTTGAACTGGGAGACCTTCAACGTCGGTCGCAACACCACGGTCAACTTCGACCAGGCGACGTATGACGCGGCCGGCAACCGCACGGCGCAGACCAACTGGGCGGTGCTCAACAAGGTCAACGACCCGAGCGCTCGCCCCAGCCAGATCCAGGGTCAGATCAAGGCCGACGGCACAGTGATGATCGTCAACCGCAACGGCATCGTGTTCTCGGGCAGCAGCCAGGTCAACACGCGCAACCTGGTGGCGGCCGCGGCGAACATCAGCAAGGACCAGTTCGAGAACCGAGGTCTGCACGGCGCCACTGCAACGACAGCCAGCTTCACCGATGCCGGTGGGGCGGTGATCGTTGAGCGCGGAGCGCTGATCCAGACCGCCGAACCCAAATCGGTCACCGACGGCGGCGGCTACGTGATGCTGCTGGGCAAGGAGGTCGCCAACGCGGGCGAGATCATCACGCGCAAGGGCCAGACGCTGCTGGCCGCAGGCGACAGCTTCATCATCAGGAAGGGCGTGGGCACCGACGCCAACCAGTACGCCACCACGCGCGGCAGCGAGATCGCACCGCAGTTCCTGGCCGATGGCGTCGATGGCGAGGGCAAACCGATTCCCAACCCCGCAGGCAAGGTCACGAACAGCGGCCTGATTCTCGCGCGCGAGGGTGACATCACTCTGGCGGGCCGCGAAGTGCGCCAGGACGGCACCGCCATCAGCACCGCGACGGTCCACACGCGCGGCACGATCCACCTGCTGAGCTCAGCCAACGATGCGCGCAGCACGGTGACGCTGGGCAAGGACGCGGTGACGGCGATCGTCACGGAGGACGACGGCACGAGCACGGCGCTGGATGCACAGCGCGATGCGCTGATTAAGGAGTCGGCCACGCTGGATGCGCAACGCACAGCCAATGCCGCCACTGTCGGCACGAGTTTCGACAACTACTCGGCGCTGGCCGACCGGCGCGACCTCTCGCGTATTGAGATCGTGGGCGGCAGTCTCGTCAACTTCGAAACTGGCTCGCTGACCCTCGCCACGGGTGGCCAGTTGGCTGTGGCCTCGGGCAATAGCTATGCGGGCACCAAGAACACGTCCCTGCTCCATGGCAGTGTGCGCGTGAATGACGGCGCAGTGCTTGACGTGTCCGGCAGCGTCGGCGTGCAAGTCGCGATGGAGAGCAACAACATCAAGGTCAACGTGCAGGGTAACGAACTGCGCGACTCACCGCTGAACCGCGATACAGGCAAGCTGTTCAACAAGGACATCTGGCTGGACCGACGCAACCTGATGCTGGTGCCCGCCGGCACTGACGGTTACGAGTCCGACCGTTATTACACCGCCGGTGGCCTGCTGGAAGTCTCTGGCTACCTCGGCAACGCGGGCCACAGCATCGGTGAGTGGACGGCGCAGGGCGGCAGGATTCACCTGGCCAGCGACAACGTAGTCACCCAGGCGGGCTCGCTGATCAACCTGGCCGGTGGCACGTTGGACGTGGCCACGGGCTACGTGAACACCAGCTGGCTCAAGGGCCGCGACGGTCGCATCTACCGCGCGAGCGAAGCGCCTGCGGACGTACTCTACAGCGGCGTCTACACAGGCTACCAGTTGGACCATGCCCGCTGGAATGTGACCGAGTCGTTTTACAACCCGTTGATCGCGCCGCAACGACGCCTGGAGAACGGCTACACCGTCGGCCGTGATGCCGGAGAACTGCTGATCTGGGCGCCCAATGCGGCGCTGGCCGGCGACATCGATGCCACGGTGTTCAACGGGGTGCGGCAGACCGCCAGCCGCCCCTCGGTGGTGACAGACGGCTACAAGCTCAGCCAGACCCAGGCTGCGTTGGCCGGTCGCCTGTCCCTTCGAACCTATGACCCAGGGGCCTATGACATCAATCCACGCATTGAATGGGTTCCGACGGTACGGCTGGACGGCGCGCTTCCTGCCGAGGGGGACGGTCACCTCGTTTGGCTCAACCTCGATCGACTCAACGAGGCCGGTCTGGGCGGGCTCAGTATTGTCAGCCGCACCGACCGTGCCACTGATATCTCCCTGGCCGGCGATCTGACGTTGGCGCCGGGCGGCGTGCTCAACCTGCAGGCCAACGCCATCGAACTGCATGGCAGCTTGACGGCGCGTGGCGGTTCAGTGCGCATCAAGGGCGGCGCCAGTGTCAGCAAGGAGGGCATCTTCATCATCCCTGGCCTGACGCTGAAGGGCGGCATCGTCATCGATACCCGTGGCCTGTGGGTCAACACTGCGATGGAGCCCGACAGGGCCTGGGCGCTCGCTTTCCTCAATGGCGGCTCCATCGATATCGATCTCTCGATGGATCGAGATATTCAGGCCGGGGACATCGTTTTGGAAGCGGGCTCGCGCCTTGACGCCTCTGCCGGTGGTGCTGTGCTGGCGGATGGTTCTACCCGTGGCGGTGCGGGTGGTGATATCCGCCTCAGTGGCGGCAATTTCGTGCTCGACGGTGAGTTGGCCTCCCATGGCTTCACCCGAGGCGGCAAACTTTCCCTAAAGACGCTGGGGAACATTTCTATCGGTGGCAGCTTGCTGCGCGACAGCGGCAAATTGGGTGCAGGGGAAGAGGCTCCACTCGATCTCATATTGCGGGAGGGAGTCTGGATTCAAGCGGGGAATCAATCGCCGATCAGTTTTCCTGGGAAGATCGAACTCAACCGTATCGATCCGGGTCAGCCATTGCCGGGCATGTATGGTGACGGTACATCTGCCCCGAATAGCGACTTGTTTACGCCGGGTTCGTACGGTGCCTACAACCCCAATGATCCCGCGTCCTGGAGCAACTACATAGAAACCCACGGTGAGTGGGACTTGTTGGCATTGACACAGTCGAGTGGCCAATTGGTAACGGTGAGGGCGTTCGATCCCGCCAATCCAGCAGGCACCTACGGAACCTATGGAGCATGGGGGATAGGATGGACCATTCCCAAGGGGTGGTTGATCGAGGCAATCACGTCATTGCCTGCCCGTGCCGTTCTTCCCGTAGGTGTGTTTCCAGAGGGGATTCGGTTGCCAAAGGCGCTCGTGCTTGACGTCACGCATCCCGCCGGCACCCTTCTGACCGAAGACAGATACTTTGAGGCAGGCACGCATCTCCCCAAGGGCTGGGTGGCCAACCGGGTCGTAGCGGTGCAACCCAGCCTTGACCTGTTGAATCCGACCAGTTTTTTTCAGCAGGGTTTCTCTGCCTACGAACTGACCGGCGTTGGCGGAGTGATCGTGCAGCCGGGCACACGGATCGACGTGACCATGCCCGTTCAGCGCTTGAGCGGCATCGACGCCAGAGCGCGCGTCGGTGATGCCTTGGCTGGGGCTGCCGAACTGATGCTGCCGGAAGATCACTTTGTTGCCGACCCTGTCACCGGCGTGATGAAGCAGCGCGCTGGCGCGGATGTGTCGCTGTCCAGCGGCACGCGCTACAAGCGACTGGGCGGCAGTTTATTCAGCGGTGCGCTTGTCGTGGGCCAGGACGCTGCCATCACGGTGGATCCGGGCCACCGCATCAATCTCACCGGCAAGGGCCAGATCACCGTCGACGGCACGCTATCCGCGCCGGGTGGCCACATTGCCGTCATCAACACCCGCACCCAGAATGACCTCTACATCGACCAACTGAACTCCGGCAAGTCGCCAAACTCGATAGAAGACATCGATCCCACGGATGCGCTGTCGGTGTGGATTGGAAGCCATGCGGTGCTGGATGTGGCGGGGCGCGCGTACACCACGTTCGACGTGCGGGGTAATCCTTATGGCGTGGTGCTGGACGGCGGCTCCGTGCAACTAGGTGGGGCGGGTGTTGCGCAACTAGATTCGAAGAATTACTGGGGCCTGGACTCCAGCCTGGCCTATGTGGTGGTACGCCCCGGTGCGCAGATCAACGCATCTGGGACCAGTGCAGTGCTCTCAGTCGGCGAAGGAAGCGGCCGCGCCCTGCGAGAGATTGCCAGTGATGGTGGCGACATCACCATCAGCTCGATGTTGGGTTTCCACATCGACGACGCGGTCAACGCTGACGGCGGCCGCAGGCCCGCGCTTCGGGCCGAGGCGGGGGGCAGTGGTGCCAGCGGCGGCAGCCTCTCACTGATTCTGGAGTCTGGCGTTTATGCCAACGGCCTGAGTCCGGTCGCACCCGACAGCCGTGCCGGCCGTGCTCTTACCGTGGCTCAACATTACTCGTCCAGCGGTCTGGCGGGTGGCGTGACGGCCGGTTCTCTGGACGAGGGTTTGGTCATCGGCCAGGCTCGCATCAGCGTGGACCAAGTCAAAGACGGTGGCTTCG
Organism: Burkholderiales bacterium; assembly: GCA_017307855.1. Classification (GTDB taxonomy): domain Bacteria; phylum Pseudomonadota; class Gammaproteobacteria; order Burkholderiales; family Burkholderiaceae_C; genus JAGOCV01. The sequence goes on from JAFKGD010000002.1 coordinate 50,056, forward strand.
ACAGCCTGTCGCTGTGGGGTCGCACCGCCATCGTGTTCGACGGCGACGTGGATTTGAGTCTGGGCCGCAGCCTGACGCTGCAGCAAGGCTATTTTCACAACACCACGGAAGGCGGCAATGTGCGCCTGAGTGCGCCCTACGTGCTGTTCGACGGCGGAACCCGGCTGCTAGGCCAGCGTCCCGGCAGCACCCCCACTTTACTGGAGACGGGGACCGCGCTGCCGGCCTATGCCATTGGTGGCAGTTTCACGGTCGATGCCAGCCTCATTGACCTGCGCAACTCGGTGCGAGTCAACTTCGATCAGACTAAGTTGCAAAGCACAGGCGATCTGCGCTTCCTAGCAGCGACCCGACCATCACCCGAAGCCAGCATCAATCCTGGCCCGGAGCGCATCACCAAGCTGCAAACCTGGGGCGATTTGGAGTTGGCCGCAGCACAGGTCTATCCCGCCAGCGGTGTGCTCGCATCTGTCAACGCCGGCATCGGCAATGTGCCAGGCATTGACAAGCCATCGATCATCAGCATCCTCGCCACTGGCGATGGCGCGACTGCGCAGCCGTATTCGATGCTCGGTGATCTCACGCTGACCGCCGATGTCATCCGTCAGGGCGGTGTGCTGCGTGCGCCCTTCGGCACCCTGACCCTGAATGCCGAGAAGAAGGTGGAACTGCTAGCGGGCAGCATCACCGGTGTGGGCACCCGCGATCTTGTGATGTCCTACGGAGGTACGGTCGATGGTGTCAAATACACCGTCGATGGTGCAGATGCGGCGACCCGAAGCCTGATCAGCGGTCAGGCGGCTGGCGCATTAGCCTCTGACCCCGGCGTCGGGCTCACCCTCAACACCCCCTCGCTGGTGGCCGAATCCGGTTCGAAGCTGGACCTGTCCGGTGGCGGTGAATTGCTCGGTGCTGCCTTCGTTCCTGGCCGCGGCGGCTCAGTCGACACCCTGCTGCATGCACGCAATCCCGGCGGCAAGGTCTATGCCATTGTTACTGGTGCGCAACCCGGTGCAGCGCCGGTGGCCGGCAACTACTACGAAGCCTGGACCGGCGCGGTGCCAGAGATCGGCCAGCAGATCACGATCCCCGCGGGCGTGCCCGGTCTGCCGGCCGGCACCTACACCCTGATGCCAGCCAATTACGCGCTGCTGCCAGGTGCCTGGCGTGTGGAACTGGGTGGTCAAACCAACACCTTCCCGGGAGCGCTCCCGCAGACAGACGGCTCCTACGTGGTGAGCGGACGTCAAAGCATCGCCAACACCGACATCCGCGATGCCTACGACAGCCACGTCACGCTGACCTCGGGCGCTTCGTTGCGAACCTATTCCAGCTACAACGAGACGGGCTACAGCCAGTTCCAGCGCACGCAGGCACAGACCTTCGGCACCCTGCGGCCACTGCTGGAAGGCGACGGCAAGTGGTTGACCTTCAATGCCCGCATCATCCCCGACAGCGCCGCCAATAGCGCGCTGAGCTTCGATGGTCTGGCAGATTTTTCGGCCGGCAGAGGTGGCTTAGTCGGTGGCTTCGCGCTGAGTGGGCCAGACAACGCACACCTGATCATCACGGGTGCCGGCTCGGTCGCCCAGAACGATGCCGGTACCATCACCGTCGCAGCCGCCGAGTTGGAGAAGCTGGGGTCCCCCAACCTCGCGTTGGGCGGCAGGCTGCTGCAAACCCTGGACAGTGTCGGCATCAACATGGGCAGCCTTGAGGACAGTACTCGCGGCAAGGTGCGTAACCTCACGTTGGAGCGTGGCGCGACTCTCACAGGCGGTCAGATCATCCTTGGCGCTGGAGACAAGATCACGCTGGAGGAAGGTGCCACGCTCAATACCGTAGGCCACGGCCTTACCTGGCTCGACCAGTCCAGCGGGCTGCGCTTCGGTCCCACCGCCAATCCGCAGAGTCCGGGCAGTAGCGCATTGCTCGTGGTCTCGAATGGCTTGTTCACCCTGAGTTCCCCATCTGGGCGTGCCACATCGTCCATCGAACTGCGGGACGGTGTCACACTGTATTCCGAAGGCACGGTGGGCTTTTACGCCGATCGCGGCGTCTCGTTCTCTGGCACGCCCAACATCGGTACACGCAACCTCTCGCTGGCCGTGCCGTCCTTCAACATCGGAACGGAGGAGGCTCTGGCCGCGGTCGGTGCGCTGCCCGCGGGTATGAACCTCAACCAGGCCGTCCTCGACAGACTGTTCGCGGGCAACCTGGCCGCTGGCGTCCCCTCCATCGAGAAACTGGTGCTCACGGCCAACAAGTCGATCAACTTCTTCGGCTCGATCGATCTGGACACCATCGACCCAACCACCGGAAAGTCCCGCCTGAACCAGTTCGTGTTTGACAGCCCGGCCATCTACGGTTACGGCAGTTCAGGTGACCTGGTGCGCCTGACCACCGATACCCTGGTATGGAACAACACCGGCAAGGTGATTGCGAGTCAGGCGAGCGGACAAACGCCAATCTACGAAAGCTCCGCCCCAGGAGCGACGATGGCGGGTGGTACGGGCAGCGGCCGTTTCCAGGTCGATGCCAACACGGTCGTCTTCGGCAACCCCACCCCCTCGCAGCCCGACCTAAGCACCAGCTTCAACCGCCTGATGCTGGGCTTTGCCGACGTCGAATTGAACGCGGCCGAGCGCATCACCGGCAACGCCAAGGGCAGCATCTCGGTGTACCAGAGCGGTGCCGACCCGAGCACGGGCTTCAACCCGGACACTTACGTCGGCACCGGCGGCAACCTGCACTTGAGCACGCCGCTCCTGACCGGCGCACCGGGTTCGGTGATTGCCTACCACGCAGGCGGCGCCTTGAACGTCGCGGCTCCGGCCGGCAGCACCGCTCCCGCGACGACGAACGATGTGGGCGCACAGCTCGACCTGCACGGCGGCAGCATCCACATCGCCTCGGCCGTCGTGCTGCCCAGCGGCAAGCTGACGCTGACGGCCGATGGTGATGTCACCCTGGCCGATGGCGCGCTGCTGGACGTGTCCGGCCGCCGCCTGCACTTCTTCGACGTCACCCGCGACACCTGGGGCGGCGACATCGAGATCACCAGCGAGCACGGCAACGTCGTGCAGCAGGCTGGCGCCACCATCGACGTGTCAGCCGCCAACGAAGACGCCGGCAGCCTGAGCCTTGCTGCGCTGGATGCATCCACCGGCCGCATCGCTCTCAACGGCACGCTGCGTGGCTCGGGCGCCAGCGGCCACGACCAGGGCCGCTTCATGCTGGGCGCGCAGCGCATCGGCGACAGCGCCGCCACCCTGAGCGCCGACTTCGCCGCGCTCAACACCGTGCTGACGGATGCCGGCTTCATCGGTGCGCGCGGCTTTGCCTTCAAGCAGGGCGACCTCATCATCGGCAACGAAATGAAGGCGCGCGAGGTCACCGTCTCGGTCGATGGCGGCAGCCTCACCGTCAACGGCCGGATCGATGCCACGGGTGCCAAGCCCGGCACCATCCGCCTGGCTGCGCGGGATGACCTGCGCCTGGGCGGCAGCGCCGAGCTCGATGCGCGCGGCACGCAGCTTCAGGTGGACAGCTACGGCCAGGCCATCGAGGCGAAGAACCGCGGCACGATCGAGCTGACCTCCTCGCAGGGCTGGCTGAGGCTGGACGACGGCACCACGCTGGACGTGTCGGCGCCGGGCGTCGAGTACGGCCGCATCACCCTGAACGCGCGCCGCGCGAACGAGACCGGTGGCGACATCCTGGTCGATGCGTCGGGCCGGGTGAACGTGCGCGGCGCGAGGAGCATCGCGGTCAACGGCTTCTGGACCTACTCGCCCACCGATGCCGATGGCACCATCGTGCAGGACAACACCGCAGACGGCGTGGCCGCAGGCGCGGTGGGCCTCGATCAGATCGATGTCCAGAACCAGGCCTTCTACGCCAACGCGCTGGCCCACGGCGCCCTGCAGGCACGCCTGGAGGGGCTCAAAGCCTATGGCGATGCCTACCACCTGCGCCCGGGTGTGGAGATCATCAGCAGCGAGGCCTCGAACGGCAAGCTCACGGTCAAGGGAGACCTCAACCTGGCGGGCTACCGATACGGGCCGGATGCGGTGCGCAACCCGAATGCGGCGGACTACGGTGCGGGTGAACCGCTGGCGCTGACGGTGCGCGCGGCGGGGGATCTCGACATCAACGGCAGCATCACGGACGGCTTCGGTCTGGCCAAGGAAGCCCCAGATGGTGTCCGCCCCGGAGAGCTGATCCCGGAGGGAACGATCAGCGATGCGGATTGGTGGTTGCAGTCCAACATGACGATCTTGTCCGATTGGACCGTGCCGGAAACCGAGTTCTACCAGTCTCAGCAGGGCTATATCTACGACACCAATTGGAACTACTACGGCCCCGGCATGGTGATCCCGGCTGGCACGGCGTTGATGGGGGATGGCTATTCGACCGTCTTCCAGGCTGGCCAGCCGCTACCGTCGTACCAGGCGGAGACGACGCGCAATCTGCCGGTTCGGCACTGGGCCGTGGCACCCATGCTGGCGGCGGGCAGTTACTCGGCATCCCTGCGTCTGATCGGCGGTGCCGACCTGACAGCCGCTGACACACGCGCTTTGCAGAGCGCCGTCACGTTGGCAGGCAGGGGCAACATGACTCTGGATGACCACCACGTCGGTTCTTCGGGTTTGCCGATTTTCAGCGTGCTGCGCACCGGCACCGGCAATCTGGATCTCTTGGCCGGCGGCGATTTTTCGCAGAAGTCTCTCTTCGGTATCTACACGGCAGGGACGCAAAGCAATCTGGCCACAGGCAATGAGGCATTCAACCTCCCACGTGCCAAGCTGACCGGCGACACCGGCTATGACGCCGCGCTCAACGATCAAGCGACGTGGTTCCCCGATCATGGTGGCGATCTCTACGTCGCGGCGCAGGGAAACCTCAGTGCCTATCAATGGTCGAACTATTCCATGAACAGCAACAACGTCGCGTCTTGGTTGTGGCGACAAGGTGGCGATGGGATGGGGCAGCAGACAGCCTGGTCCGTCAACTTCGGCACGTATGTATCCACTGAGATGGGGATCGGAGTCGTAGGCTTCACGGGCTTCGGTGCGCTGGGTGGTGGCAACCTCACGCTGCTGGCCGGCGGTGATGCGGGCCGCTTGTCGCCTTTCAACTTGGTGGTAGACACGGGCTCATCCGAACAGGCCAACACTGCCTTGGTGGCCGCGATCGGTGCAAGCGGCCGCGTCGCCAGGGTGACGACCACCGTCGATGGCGTAGTCACGGGTGGCACGCTGGTGCAGACCGGTGGCGGCGATCTGACGGTGCGCATCGGCGGGAGTCTCGATCCGGCCCGCTTTGGCGAGACAAGCAGGGGGGTCAGTGCAGGCACGTTCACAAACCTGCGCGGCGATCTCGACATCAGCGCAGGCGCCATAGGTGTGGTGGAGCCAGGCTATGGCCGAAAAGATGCAAAGGATCCACGCGGTGCTGATCTCTGGACGGCTGGCCAAGCCTATCCCAACCCAGGCTTCACCGTCGTGCCCGGCGATGGCACGGTGAGACTGCGCGCTCGCGGTGACTTGGTGCTGGGTGGCGTCGGTGACGCAACAATGTTGCAAGAAGATCCTTTCAGTGCATCCAACTACAGCAAGCTCGGCACACTCATTTCCGACGGGCGCAGCGGCATCGGCAGAAGTTGGTTCTCCTTGTGGTCGCCGGAAACCAAGGTCTCACTTTTCTCGCTGGGCGGCAACGTGACACCTTTCACTGGGGATGCGATCAACACCGCAACCTTGGGTGAAGCGGGCTCTACCCGCTATCTGCCGGCCAGTCTCACAGCCGTGGCTGCCAATGGGAGTCTCTACTACGGCGACAGCCGTATCAATAACTACGTGACGTTTGAGTTGCTGCCAGCGCCTCAAGGCCAACTGGAGTTTTTAGCAAAGGGGTCCATTTACTCGATGCGTTCGCAATACGGTGGCTTCTCCACCGTCAGCCTGTCGGGAGCGCGCGCCGGCATCAACGATCTGCCCAATCCGTTCAAGCCCGCGTGGATATTGACTGGCCCGGACGCCGACGACCTCAGCCTTACCAACATCCTTATCGACGGCAACCCCACGGGGGGCCTGGGCACGAATACGCTCTTGGACATCACGCTGCCTGCGTTCGAGGGCGGCCTGCCGACGCTGAAACCGCGCCTCAACTACTTCGCCTTCCAGACCAGTGATACGCCGCAGACCCTCCTGCACGCGGGCGATGCGGAGCCGATACGCGTATATGCGATCGATGGCGACATCGTCGGCATGTCTCTTGGTTCAGCCACTAAGGTTGCCAAGGCCGCACAAGTGCGAGCCGGGCGCGACATCGTGCGCTTCGATGGCGTGATCATGAACGCCAACGACACCGACGTGTCGGTCGTCGAGGCAGCCCGCGATGTGATGTTCGCCAACGTTCGGGTGGCTGGCCCCGGCACACTGGAAGTGAACACCGGTCGCAACCTCTACCAAGGTGATGCGGGCCAACTGGTCAGCGTGGGCGCCATCGTCCCCGGCGATAGCCGCTCCGGTGCGAGCATCGCGGTGCAGGTTGGCGCAACCGATGTGGACTGGGCGGCATTGGCCTCGCTGTACCTGGACCCGGCCAACCAGGCCGACCTCACCCCAGGCAACCCCCTGGCCGAGCAGCCGGGCAAAGTGGCCCACACCTACGAGGAAGAACTGGCGACCTGGCTGTCCGAGCGCTACGGCTTCACCGGCACGAGCGAGGAAACGCTGGCGCACTTCAACACCCTGCCAGCCGAGCAGCAGCGCATCTTCCTGCGCACCGTCTACTACGCCGAGCTGCGCGAGGGCGGTCGTGAATACACGGACGTGGACGGCCCGCGCTTTGGCTCCTACCTGCGCGGTCGCCAGGTCATCGCCACGCTGTTCCCGGAGAAGGACGCAGAAGACGTCACCATCGAGCGCAGCGGCACCTACACCGCCTTTGGCGGCTCGGGCATCCAAACCCAGTTCGGCGGCGACATCCAGATGCTGGTGCCGGCGGGGCAGATCATCCTGGGGGTGCAGGGCACGCCGCCTCCAGCGACTTCGGGCCTGATTACGCAGGGCCAAGGCGACATCCAGCTCTACAGCCAGGACAGCATCCTGCTGGGCCTGAGCCGGATCATGACCACCTTCGGTGGCAGCATCCTGGGCTGGTCGGCCAAAGGCGACATCAACGCGGGCCGGGGCAGCAAGACCACGCTGGTGTACACGCCGCCCAAGCTGGCGTACGACCAGTGGGGCAACGTGGCGCTGTCGCCGCAGGTGCCGAGTTCTGGGGCGGGGATTGCGACGCTGAACCCGATTCCGGAGGTACCGCCGGGGGATGTGGACCTGATCGCGCCGTTGGGAATCATCGACGCGGGAGAGGCAGGTATCCGGTTCTCGGGCAATGCGAACTTCGCGGCGCTGCAGGTGGTCAACGCCGAGAACATCGTGGGCCAAGGCGAGGCCACGGGCCTGCCAGTGGTGGCGGCAGTCAACGTGGCAGCACTGACCAATGCGAGTGCGGCTGCATCCACGGCTGCGACGGCGGCGCAAGATGCAATGCAGCGCGAGCGGGCATCAGCCCGGCAAGCCTTGCCGTCGATCTTCACGGTGCGGGTGCTGGGCTTCGGCAATGAACGACTCGAACCGGAGGAGTCGGAAAAGCCATCATCGTCCAAGCAGCCCGGAGCGAGTCTGCAATCCGACGATGAGCGATACGACCCATCAAGGCCAGTCAAGATCGTCGGCCTTGCCGAACGTATCGACCCCAAGTACTGGGCGCGATTGACGGACGCCGAACGTCAAAGCTTGCGGCAAGACCGCTAGGCCAACTCCCAACGCTGTGTTTCTCACTTGTTCCCCGCCCTGGCGGGGAACAGGCTGGGGAACCCTTTGCCCTGGATACGCCATGACTGCACTTCAAGCTGCTCCTCTGTCTTCCGGCAGTGCATCGCACTTGCGCTCGCGCCCCTCGCGTGCGACTGCCGTGGCTGGGCGGCCTGCGCACGACCACCGGGGCCACGGCACAGTGCCCCTGAGTGCATGGCATTGCCCTGCATCGTTCGAGATGGTGGATGTCGTCATCCCCAATGCCGTTGCTCAAGAGAACCATGGCACGGTGCTGCGCGAGTTCCTGGCGTCGAACTACCAGCGCCTGTATCAGCGTCTTCTGCGCCACTTGCGTTGCCCTGATTTGGCCAGCGACTGCCTGCACGATGCTTGGCTGAGGTTGGGCGAGATGGAGGTGGCCGAACCCGTGCAGAACGTCGAGGCCTACGTCTACCGCGTGGCCTGCAACCTGGCGATGGATGTCCTGCGCAGCCGTGGCCGCTGGCAGTCCGCCAGCGATGTGGAAGCCGAACTGGAACTGCTGGCCGACCACTCCCCAGGTCCCGATGTCATCGCCGAGGCCCGCTCCAATCTGGCCGCCTTCGAACGCGCCCTGGAACATCTGCCACGCCGCCACCGCAGCGTGCTGATCGGTCTTCGTGTCGAAGAGAAAACCCGCCAGGAAGTCGCCGACTGGCTGCGCATCTCTTTGCGCAGCGTGGACACCGCGCTGCGCCAAGCCCTGGACCACTGCGCCGCAGCCTCCGGCCAGACGGTGGCGGTGGGCGTCACTTCATCACGTCGCGGCCTGCCGCGCAGTTGGCTGGAGAAAGCCGCAGCGGAGGTGGCCACCGGTTTTGTGTGAGCGTTTCATGGATCAAGGAGACATCGAATGCGTACCGGACTCAAACATCTGCGCTACTTCATCGCCATGGGCGAGGAGTTGCACTTCGCGCGTGCGGCTGAGCGGCTGTTCATCGACCAATCGGCTCTGTCCAAGGCCATGAGAGACCTGGAAGCCGATGTCGGCGTGAGCTTGTTCGATCGCGCCATCCGGCTCACACGGCTGACCTACGCCGGCCAGGTGTTCCTGGAAGAAGCCCGCAAGGTGGTGGCGGCCACGCTGCAGGCGCATGACATGGCCCGCTCCGCCGCCCAGGGTTACCGAGGCTTCCTGCGGATTGCGATCTCCGATGCGCTGGCACAACCCCGAATGACCGAGCTGTTCACCCTGTGCCGGGAAGAGGACCCGGAGGTGGAGATCCGCCTGTTCGAGATGCCGGTGACGCAGTTGGTCCGGGCCGTGCAGCAGGACGAGGTGGATGCGGGCTTCACCTTGTTCCACGAACCGGGTCAGGGCTACACCACGGAGCCGCTGTGGCACGACGAGGTGGCGGTGGCCATGCCGGCGCGCCATCCGCTGTTCGGGCGCAAGCGGGTCAAGCTGGCCGATGCGGTCCAGTACCCGTTGATCCTCGCCCACCCCGAACTCTGCCAAGGCGGCTACGCCTATGTGGATGCGATGTTGAAGCAACTGCCACCGGCGCACCTCCCGCCGATGATCGCGGAACACGTCTCGGGCCACGAGAGCATGTTGATGCTGATCGGTGCGGGCTATGGCGTGGGCTTTGCCATCGAATCGCAGATGGCGAACTTCCAGCGCCCGGACGTGGTGATGCGGCCGATGGAGACGGGCATGCCCCCAGTGACGACCTACCTGATGCGGGGCGCAACCCCGCCATCCGAGCAGGTGGCCAAGTTCATCGAGCGGGCTCGGCGGATTGGCGGGCTGCAGGAGCCGCCGGAGGACCAGGTGGGCGAGGCGCCTTCTTCGCCCGCCTGAAGGCGACATCCTGTGCCATGAAAGCCGCGAGCATGTGCGGGATCAGTGCGCTGGCATCCACCGCTTCCCCGTAGGTCTGCGCGTGCAGCGCAGCGTATCGCTCCAGCTCGTCGCGCAGCACCGTCGTGCAGGCGAAGGTGACCTTGGTCTGCTCGACCTTCGGCAGCGGGCCGAGCTTGAGCCGTTCTTTCCGTGTGCTCATTGCGATGAACCTCGCTGGTAAAAGAGCGGCTGGTAGGGGCGAAGCGCAATGTCTTTGGCGACCAGCACCCGCAACGGCAGGCCCGGCCGCAGCGTCAAGGTCGGCTGCATGTTCATGTTGCGCCGGGTCATCTCCTGCCCGACCTGGTTGATGCTGTCCTGCAGGCTGTCGCGCCCGGCGATCACGATGCGGTCGCCGTCCTGCCGGTTCTCGGGTGCGGCCAGCTCGGCGCCGACGCCGAGCAGCGTGGTCAGCGCAGCACCGGCCAGGATGCGGTCCCAATGCCAGTCCACGCCGTCCTCCAAGCCCGCGTAGCCGGCCGCATCGCTGCCGACCAACTTGTCCAGCGGGATGGACGAGGTGTCGGGCAGGATCACGCGGTTCCACACCACCTGCACTCGGCTCTGCCCGTAGCTCACTTGGCTGTTGTACTTGCCCATCAGGCGCGAGCCCTGCGGGATGAGCACGAAGCGCCCCGTGGCGGTGTCGTAGACCGGCTCTGTCACCGTGGCGATCACATCGCCCGGCAAATCCGACTTGATCCCGGTGACCAGTGCGGCCGCGATCACCGTGCCCGCCATCACCTGGTACGGGGATGCGGGCAACTGGAGCTGGCCGGTGTTGCGGGTGTGTGCGGGGCGGGATGTATCGAGAAACGCCTCCTTCTGGTCCTGGCGGTTCTGGATGGCGGTGGGATCATTGACCTGCGGCGCAGTGGACGCCAGACCAGCGGCCATCGGGTTGAAGGCGGCGTTCGCTGACATTGTCGATGCCACTGCCGATGGCGCCGCCGGATCCGCTGCCGCAGGTGGCGCGGCGGCCGTCTGCGTTGCTGCACCTTGTCGGCCCGAGCGGAAGAACACCGACGAGTTCGCCGCTTCCTCGGCTTCCTTCAGGCGCGCCAGTCGCTCGGCCTCGGCCGGATCGTGGCCCGGTGGCCCATAACCCTGCGCCTGCTGCTCGGCCCTGAGGATCGGCCCGCCCAGATCACCGGGCAACGGCTCGCCCAGGATGGGCGGCGCCGGTGGCAACGTGGGCGGCAGCTTGGAGTAGTCGGCGGGCAACTGATCGAGCCCTTCGGAGCGCGGCACGCGATCGACGTTGTACAGCTCGGCCGCGTCGGTGGCCTTGCGCAGGCCGGGTTGCAGCGACCACAGCGTCCCGCCCAGCACGGCGGCGGCCAAGCCGCCCGCGAGCACGGCCAGCATGCGCCGGTTCAGCCGAGTGACCGGGCGTGGCGTCGCGCGCAAGGCGACGTTCTCCGGCGCCACCTTGGGCGGCATGTCAGGCGTTGGCGCGGCCGGTGCTCCCTCTTCATGGCTTGGAGTGCTCATGATCAGTTCCCCCGCACAGCGCCCACGAGGCCATCGGTGCGCTCGATGCGAACGACTTCGGCCTTCTCACCACCTAGGCGCAACTCGGCCGCGCCGAACAGTCGGTCCACGATGAAGTAAGGCGCCCGGTAGCGGTAGTTCACAAGCTGCCCATCGCCCTGCGCGCCGATCACGAACAACGGCGGCAGCTCGCCCTGCGCGATGCCGGCGGGGAACTGGATGTAGACCTTCTGGCCGTCGTCGAAGGCACGCAAGGGCTTCCACGGCGGGTTGCTGCCGCTGATTGCATAGCGGAACTTCAGATTCTCCAGCGACAGGCCGGCATCGATCGGCGCGGCTGTCTGCGCGGCCTGAGCCTGGCGCTGCAGGGCCAGCATGCGGTCCTTCGGATATTCCCAGGACACCGAGGCCATCCACGCCTTATCGGTGGAGGTCAGCTCGATCAGGTAGGTTCGCCTGCTGCTGGTGATGACGAGGTTCGTCTTGAGGTTCGAGCGTGTGGGCTTGACCAGCACGCTCACGCGCAGGTCCGCACCCGAGCCGCTGGCCGTGTCCCCAACGATCCAGCGCACCGTGTCGCCTGCGGCCACGGTCACCAGTTCCTCGCCGGGCTGCAGCGCGATGACGGTGACTCGGCCTGGACTCGCATAAACCTGGTACAGCGCGCCGTCCGTGTACGGCCAGACCTGGATCGCGTTGACGTAGCCTTCGCGGGTCGGTGCCATGCGTGCTTCTTCGTTGGCGCGCGAGACGCGGACCTTTTCGTCCGCGGGCTCGGGGAGTACGACAGCTTCCGGTTCCAGCGGCAACGGCTTGAGCTGCGCCGGCAATGGCAGCGGCTGCGGGATCGCCACGGCCTCGATGGGCGTGGGTGGTTCCGGCAGCGGCTGTGCCGCGACGGCCACAGGCTCATCAAGCGAAATCACCGGCGGCGGCTTGCCCTGCGTGGCACACCCTGCCAGCAAAGTCATCAGGAGGGCCGGAATTACGTATAAGCGGATCTGTGCATTCGTGACGGCGTTCATGGCGTTTTCCCTTCGGAGGTATCGAGTTCCCGGCTCCAGGACAGGCCATTGACGTACAGGCCCAGCGGATTGCGCCGCAGCTTCTCTTCGGTGCGCGGGGGTTGCAGCACGATGGAGACCACGGCCGTCCAGCGCTCCAGCCCAGCGGCCGCGCCATTGACGTAGCGGCGCTCCGTCCAGCGCACCTGGAACGACGAATCGGTAGCACGCACGACGCTGTTGACCTGCACTGCGACCGACTCCTGCCCGATGCGGGCGAACGGGTCGTGGGTGCGGGCGTAGTCATTCAGGACGGCCGCGCCGCGATCCGTGGTCACCTCGTAGGCATCGAGCCAGTTCTGCCGCACGACGATCGGATCGATCGAGATCGAGCGCACCAGCGTGATGAAGCGCGCGATGTGGTGCGCGGTCTGTGCGTCGCTGGGCTTGTACGGCGTCGCGGCTTCGCCGACGGCGCGCACCTGTCCGGCCTGATCGACTTCGACCACATAGGGCTGCACCAGCGACTGGCCGGCGCGCCAGACCAGGCCGGCGGCCATCAGCAGCGCCAGGAACAGGCAGCCGAAGGCCATGAGGCGCCAGTTGGCGGCCTGCACGCGCGAGGCGCCGATGCGTTCGTCCCAGGCCTGCGCGGCGGACTGGTACGGGGTGGCAGGCTGCGGTGTGTCGGCATACCGCACCTGGGGGCGTTTGAATCGCATGAGACGTGCTCCTTATGAATCCGAGGGGTCGCGCAGGCTGGGGCTGCTGCCGGAGCCGCCGCCATCGCCACCGCGCAAGGTGTGCGCGGCCGTGGCCGCGGCCTGGCTCAGTTGCTGTTTGCGCTGCAGGCGCTTGGCCCAAGCGGGTTGCTCTGTCGATGCAGACGATCCGCCTTCGCTGCCGGTGGGCGCAGGGCCTGACGGTGAACCTTCCGGACTCACTGCCGCCGCCATGCGATCGCGCACGGCGCGCGCGCCGGAGGTGACCTTCTGCCCGGCCGCACTGGCGCCGGCCTTGGCAACGCTGCCCACGCCGGCCGCTGCGCCCCTGAGACCGCCGCCCGCCGCGGATGAGCCGGCCTGGTACGCGGACTTCGCGCCGCTCGCAACCGATCCTGCCGCGCTCGCGGCCGAGCGCACGCCACTGGCCGCCATCTTCGCGGCACCCGGCGCCATGCGTGCGCCAGCGGCGACCGCACCGCCCACACCCGTGGCGGCAGCACCGACCGCGACAGCGGTACCCGCAACGCCCAATGCCGTGCCGGCTACTGCGCCCGCACCCAGTTGCGGTGCGCCGGACACCAGCCCCGTGGCGATGCCCGGCCCAAAAATCCCCAGGCCCAGCATCGCGAGCGAGGCCAGCATGATCACCAGCGCGTGGTCGATGCTCGGATCGGCGCCCGGCGGCACCGTGAACTCCGAGAACAGTCCCGAGCCGATCCCCACGATCACGGCGAGCACCAGCACCTTGATCCCCGAGGAGATGACATTGCCCAGCACCTTCTCGGCGAGGAACGAGGTCTTGTTCCACAGCGCGAAGGGCACAAGCACGAAGCCCGCGAGCGTGGTCAGCTTGAACTCGATCAGCGTGACGAAGAGCTGAACGGCCAGCACGAAGAACGCCACGATCAGAACCAGCCACGCGAGAAACAGCACCGCGATGGTGTCCAGGTGGGCGAACACCTCCGGGAACCCCGTCATGTCGCTGATCTGCGCCATGATGGGCCGGCCGGCCTCGATGCCGACCTGCGCGAGCCGTCCCGGCTGCAGCAGTTGGCCCTGGCTGAGGGAGGAACCCGACGCGGTCAGTCCGAGCCCGGCGAAGGAGTTGAAGATGATCCCCGCCAGCCGGTTGAAGTTGCCGAGGATGTAGGCGAAGGCGCCCACGTAGAGCACCTTCTTGATGAGCTTGGCCATCACGTCGTCGCCCTGACCCGAGGCATGGCCCATGGCCCAGAACAGGCCTGCGAGCGTCATGTCAATCGCGACCAGCGTGGCCGTCAGGAAGGCCACTTCGCCGCCCAGCAGGCCGAAGCCCGAGTCGATGTAGCGGGAGAAGACGTCCAGAAAGCGGTCGATGACCGACACGTCGTTCATGGCAGTCAGTCCTTGGCGGCCGGTGGCGGCGCCTGTGGAATGGCGGCCGGCGGAGGTGGAGGCTTCACCGGATCGTTCGCGTACGGCGAGGGTGTGGGCCGCAGGAAGCGCTGGCGTGTCGCTTCGGCCACCGCGTTGCACTGCGCATCCCCCACCTTGGCGCGGTCCGCCCGGCACTGTGCGCGCAGTTCCTTCAAGCGCTCGGGGTTGGCGACCAGCGATTCGACAGATTCGATGGAGACCGGCTTGCCGCAGGCAGCCAGTAGCAGTGCGCAAACCATGGGCAGGGCAAGGATGATTCTGTTCATGCTCGCCTCACGGATTGCCATAGAAATTCACCGTGTACGGGGTGTACGGCGTGCCGCTGCCCATGAAGCGGCGGCGCACCTCCTTGGCCCGCTCATGCACGGCCACCTGCCGCGCCTGCTCCAGCGCGGCCGCGCGGTCCTGCGTGATCTGTAGCTGCTGCGCCTGGATGGCTTGGCGCGCCTGCAAGGCCAGCAGTTGATTCGTGGCCTGCGAGGCCTGCAGGGCCCCCACGGCCGACTGGCTGCGGTTGACGAGATCGGTCAGGGCCTGCTCGTCCCTGGTGAAGTTCTGCACTGCCTGGGATTGCACCTTGGTGGCGGTCTTCAGGGCCTGCAGCGAGTTCGTCCAGCGCTGGCGCGCATCGAGCGCCATCTGCGTGCCTGAGATCGCCGCGGAGAACGACTCGGGGTAGAGCCGCTGGAACTCGGTCTCCATCTGCTGCACGTTGAAGGCCAGGCCCTGCGCCTGCTGGATGAGCTGGTTCGTGGCCGAGAGGGCCGCGCGCAGCTCGTTAAGCGCGCTGAAGTCCAGGCGCGTGAGGTTCTTCGCCTGGTTCATCAGCGACTGCGCCTGGTTCTGCAGTTGCTGGATCTGGTTGTTGATCTGCTCCAGCGTGTTGGCGGCGGTGAGGATGTTCTGCGCCAGGTTCGTGGGATCGATCACGACCCATTGCGCATAGGCCGCGGGCGTAACGGACATACCGCCAATCAACGCGGCCACGGTCAGGGCCAGCACGGTCTTCTTCATGGCAAGGACTCCTTGGGGTTGGGGGTTGAAGCTCGGGGGAACGAAGGCACCAGATCGGCGGCCCAGTGCAGGCCGCGGTGGCGTAGCCAGGCCGAGGCGAAGTCAGGTGACGTGATGGCCGTGGGTGGCTCGGCAAACCGCAGCGCATCGCTCACCTGCTCGATGTCACGCTGGTCCTGCGGCGTGGACGCACCGGCAAACGCCAGCGCGACCGGCCCCAGGTCCAGGTCGAAGACGCGGTTGCCCAGCCGGGACTGGTAGTAGTAGTCGCGCTTCGGAATGGCCTGCGCGACGATTTCGATCTGCCGGCTGCTCAGGCCAAAGCCCTCGTAGATCGAGCGGATCTGCGGCTCCATCGCCTGCGGGTTGGCCAGGAAGATGCGGCTCGCGCAGCTCTCGATGATGGCCGGCGCGATGCTCGAACCCTGGATGTCGGCCAGGCTCTGCGTGGCAAAGATGACAGACACGTTCTTCTTGCGCAGCGTCTTGAGCCACTGGCGGATGCGCGCGGCGAACACCGGGTCATCCAGGAACAGCCAGGCCTCGTCGAGGATCAAGAGCGTCGGCGCGCCGTCGAAGCGTTCGTCGAAGCGCGCAAAGAGGTAGTGCAGCACGGCCAGCACGGCGGCCTTGCTCTGCATCAGCTCTTCCATCTCGAAGCCCTGTACCGATGCGGAGCCGAGTCGGTCCGCATCAGCGTCCAGCAGCTTGCCGTGGGCGCCGCCCAGCACGTAAGGCTGCAGGGCCTGGCGCAGCGCGTTGGATTGCAGCAGTACGGACAGGCCGGTCATCGTTCGCTGCTCCACCGGCGCGCTGGCAAGGCTCCCCAGCGCGGACCAGACCGCTTCCTTCTCGGGCGGACCGACCGCGACGCCCTCGTGCAGCAGCCGGCCTTCGATCCATTCGGCCGCCCAGGTCCGGTAGCCTTCGTTGTCGATGCAGGCCAGCGGTTGGAAGGCCACGGCGCAGCCGTCTCCAGTGTCATTGCCACCGGTGCCCAGGTCGTAGTGTTCGCCGCCCAGGCCCAGAATCGTGGCGCGCATGGACTTGCCCATGTCGAAGGCCAGGATGCGCGAGCCGGGGTAGCGGCGGAATTGCATCGCAATCGTTGCCAGCAACACCGACTTGCCCATGCCGGTGGGGCCGACCACCAGCGTGTGTCCCACGTCGCCGATGTGCGTGACCAGCCGGAACGGTGTCGCACCGTCGGTGCGCGTGACGATCAGCGGCGGGCCATCGAGGTGCTGGTTCTTCTCCGGCCCGGCCCACACGGCCGAGACCGGCATCATGTGTGCCAGGTTCAGCGTCGAGACGATGGGCTGGCGCACGTTGGCGTAGGCGTTGCCGGGGATCGACGACAGCCAGGCATCGACCGCATTGAGGGTCTCGGGGATGGTGACGAAGCCGCGGCCCTGGATCGCGCGCTCCACCATGCGCAGCTTCTCGTCGGCCGCCGTGGCATCGGTGTCCA
Source organism: Burkholderiales bacterium (assembly GCA_017307855.1). Taxonomy (GTDB): domain Bacteria; phylum Pseudomonadota; class Gammaproteobacteria; order Burkholderiales; family Burkholderiaceae_C; genus JAGOCV01. Next base: position 66,894 of record JAFKGD010000002.1, read on the forward strand.
GTACCGTCACCGTGGCGGTGAGGTAGCCGAAGGCCACTTGGTCGCTGCCCAGTTCCTGCAAGGCGGCATCGGCGTCGGTGGCCTTGTTGCTGGCGTCCGTGTCGACGAGCGGGCTCTCTTGATTGAAGACCGTCTCGCGCAGCAGCGCCACCACGTTCTTGCGCTTGGCGAACCACTGGCGGCGCAGCCGCGTGAGTTCGCCTTCGGCCTCGGCCTTGTCCATGCAGATGAAACGCGTGGACCAGCGGTAGGCAAAGCCCAACCGGTTGAGGTCATCAAGAATGCCGGGCCAGGTCAAGGTCGGGAAGCCGCGCACCGACAGCACGCGCAGGTGGGCATCGCCCAGCATGGGGGCCAGCCCGCCGACCAGCGGCCGGTCGGCCAGCAGTGCATCGAGGTGGAACGGGTGTTCGGGCACCGCGATCCGCTGGCGCTGGGTGGAGACCGTGGCGTGCAGGTAGGCGAGCGTCTGGCTGTCGTCGAGCCAGGCGATCTCGGGCATGACGCTGTCGAGCAGATCAAAGACGCGGTCTGTCTCGGCAATGAAGGCGCGCAGGCGTTCGCGCCAGTCCACCCCGGCCTGCGGGGTGTTCTCGTACAGGAGCTTGGCGGCCCGCGCACGCGATTCCTCGGCCGGCAGGTAGATCATCGTGAGGTGGTAGCTGCTCTCGAAATGGCTGTCTGCTTCGGCGAAATTGGCCCGGCGTTCCTCATCGACCAGCCAGGACAGCGGTTCGGGGAAGCCGGATTCCGGGTAGTCGGCCGCTTCGCGCCGTTCGGCCTCGATGAACAGCGCCCAGCCGGAACCGAGACGCCGCAACGCGTTGTTCAGCCGCGCGGAGGTGGCAATGAGTTCTCCCTGCGTGGCGCTGTCCAGGTCCGGACCCCGGAAGCGCGCCGTGCGCTGGAAGGAGGCATCTTTGTTGAGCACGACACCGGGTGCGACGAGGCCCGCCCAGGGCAGCCAGTCGGCCAGCAGTGCGGGACGCTTGCGGTATTCGGCGAGGTTCAGCATCGGGATGCCCTCACACGTCCAGCAGCGGACGGTGCTTGATGTGCCGCGCGAACACCGCCATGAACTGCGGATCGAGGCGCGCACCCCACACGGCCAGCGAGTGGCCGATGAGCCAGAGCACCAGTCCGGGAATCCATAGTTGCAGCCCCAGGCCCACGGCAGCGGCAAGCGTGCCGTTGGCGATGGCCACGGTGCGCGGAGCGCCGCCCATCATGATCGGCTCGGTCAGGGACCGGTGCAGCGGCACTTCAAAGCCGGCCGTCTCGTTCGTGCTCATGCGATCACCGCGCCGCCGGAGAACGAGAAGAACGACAGGAAGAACGAGGACGCGGCGAACGCGATCGACAGGCCGAAGACGATCTGAATCAGTTTGCGGAAACCCCCGCTGGTGTCACCGAAGGCCAGGGCCAAGCCGGTGGCGATGATGATGATCACCGCGACGATGCGCGCGACCGGTCCCTGGATCGAATCGAGGATGGATTGCAGCGGGCCTTCCCACGGCATGCTGGAGCCGGCCGCTTGGGCAGCCGTCGCGAGGACCAGCATCAGGGCCATCAGCGCAGCGACTTGCAGCGCCAGGCGATGTTGAGGGTGCAGGAAAAGTGGGTTTGCGTTCATTGCGGTTCTCCGGTTGGGGTTCAGGACTCAGGGACGGGATCGATGGAGGGGAAATCGGCTTCCAGCGCGTCGCGCAGGAGATAGCCGTTGGCGTCGAAGCCGACGACGCGCGCGATGGCTTCGACGCGGCGCTTGCGACCGCGCCCGGCGATGAACACCACGACGTTCACGGCCTCGGCGATGAGTGCCCTTGGTGGGGTGCGGGCCACTTCGAGGATCAGTTGTTCGATGCGCAGCAGCGCGATCTGCGGCGAGTCGGCATGGATGGTGGTGATGCCACCGGGGTGTCCCGTGCCCCAGGCCTTGACCATGTCCAGGGCTTCGCCGCCGCGCAGTTCACCGACCACGATGCGGTCCGGTCGGAAACGCATCGTGGTGCGCACCAGATCGCGCAGCGTGACCAGGCCCGGCAAGGTGCGCAGCGAGACGTGGTCGTGGGCCGCGCATTGCAGCTCCACCGTGTCTTCGAGCACCAGCACACGGTCTCCGGTCAGTGCGATCTCGGCCAGCAGCGCATTGGCGAGCGTCGTCTTGCCGGTGCTGGTGCCGCCGGCAATGAGGATGTTCCGGCGCTCGCGGATGGCTTGGCGCAGGAACGTCGCCTGCGCTTCGGTCAGGATGGCGTCCTGGACGTAGCGATCCAGCCCGATGACGCCGATGGCGCGCTTGCGCAGCGCAAAGGTGGGGCCACCGGTCGAAGCCGGCGGCAGCACCGCCTCGAAGCGCTCGCCGGTCTCGGGCAGCTCCGCGGTCAGCAGCGGCTTGTCCTTGTGGACTTCGGCGCCAACGTGCGCGGCCACGAGCCGGATGATGCGTTCGCCATCGGCGACCGACATCGCGACATCCATCGACATGCGGCCGCCGGACAGGCGGTCGATCCAGAGCGACCCGTCGGGGTTGAGCATCACCTCCACCACGTCCGGGTCATCGAGCGCGGTGGCGATCACCGGCCCCATCGCGGTGCGCAGCATCTGGATGCGGCGCAGCATGGCCGCGGCTGCCGAAGACTGCGGCTTGCGTTGCGGCGCGCTCATGAGGCGTTCTCCTCATGAGCGGTGTCGGTGTTGACCCCGTTGGCTGCCGGATGGTGCGCATCGGGATGGAGGTCTTCGATCACGTCCCGCACCAGGCTGCGCCCGCGCAGCAGGTGGCGGCCCAGTTGTTCTGTGAACTGCTCGAAGCGGGCCTTGCCTTGCGCCTTCGCCGCTTCCTGGTGGGCTTCCGGCACCGGGGTACTCACGGTGAGGTAGTAGCGCACGTACAGCGCCAGCGTCTCGATCAGGATGTTCTGGTCGCGCTCCAGGCGCTCGAACTGGCGCGCCAGCCGGTCCAGGCGCTTGGCCGTGGCCGCCTCGCGCTGGTCGGCGGCGTCAGGCGAAAGCCACGAGGCCAGCGCCGCCGCGACGATGGAGGACTTCGATGCGCCCTTCGAGGCAGCGACGGCATCGAGCTGGCGGGCGTGCTCCGGTGCGATGAAGACGTTGAGGCGATGCGCGGGGCGTTGCAGGCTCATAGGGCGATTCCGTCATCAGGATCGAGGGCGGCCAGCCGTGCCGCACGCTGCAGGCGCGGATCGAGCTGGGAGGGCAATGCCAACGGGAGGTCGTCGTCGTCATCGAGCAGCGCCAGGTCGTCGCTGACGCGTTCGGGCTGCGGCGTGTACGCCACCTCGCTCAGCTCGGGCTGTTGGCGTGGGCCGCCGTCGTCGGCGCTGCTGTCGTGCGTGTCGGTAGTGGGGAGTGCTGCAACGGCCGGTGACGGCAAGGCGCTCCAGTCGTCGCCGCGCTGCGGTGGCGCATCCGCATAGCGTCCCGTGCGCAGAACCGGCGGCTGCAGCACGCGTGCCTTGAAGTTCGCATCGGTGTAGTAGCGGATCTTTTTGGCCCGGATCGGCGCATGGCCCGAGACCATCACCACCGCTTCGTCGGGCGGCAGTTGCATCACCTCGCCGGGTGTGAGCAGCGGCCGCGCCGTCTCCTGGCGCGAGACCATGAGGTGCCCGAGCCAGGGCGCGAGCCGGTGGCCGGCGTAGTTGCGCTGCGCGCGCAGCTCGGTGGCGGTGCCCAGCGTCTCGGAGATGCGCTTGGCCGTGCGCTCATCGTTGGTGGCGAAGGTGATGCGCACATGGCAGTTGTCCAGAATCGAATGGTTCGGGCCATAGGCCTTGTCGATCTGGTTCAGGGACTGCGCGATCAGGAAGGCCCGCAGGCCGTAGCCGGCCATGAAGGCCAAGGCCGATTCGAAGAAGTCCAGCCGGCCCAGCGCCGGGAACTCGTCGAGCATCAGCAGCAGCTTGTGCCGGCGCTGGATGCCGTCGCTGCCGTCGAGCGATTCGGTCAGCCGCCGGCCGACCTGGTTCAGGATCAGGCGGATGAGCGGCTTCGTGCGGCTGATGTCGGACGGCGGCACCACCAGGTACAGCGATACCGGGTGCTCGGCCGAAATCAGGTCGGCGATGCGCCAGTCGCAGCGCGAGGTGACTTCGGCCACCGTGGGGTCGCGGTACAGGCCCAGGAAGCTCATCGCGGTTGAAAGCACCCCCGAGCGCTCGTTCTCGCTCTTGTTGAGCACTTCCCGGGCAGCCGAAGCGACGACCGGATGGGGACAGTTGCCCTGAGCCCGACCCAGATGCTTCGTCGTCATCATCCTGTGCAGCGTCACCTCGAAGGGGCACGCCGGATCGGACAGGAAGTTGGCGACGCCTCGGAGGGTCTTGTCGCGGCCGGCGTAGAGCACGTGCAGGATGGCACCCACCAGCAGTGCATGGCTGGTCTTCTCCCAGTGGTTGCGCTTCTCAAGTGCGCCTTCCGGGTCCACCAGGATGTCGGCGATGTTCTGCACGTCGCGCACTTCGTGGTCGCCGCGTCGCACTTCGAGCAGCGGGTTGTACGCCGCCGACTGCGCATCGGTCGGGTTGAACAGTAGGCAGTGGCTGAAACGTGAGCGCCAGCCAGCCGTCAGATGCCAGTTCTCGCCCTTGATGTCGTGGATCACGGCCGAGGCCGGCCAGGACAGCAGCGTGGGCACCACCAGGCCCACGCCCTTGCCCGAGCGGGTGGGGGCGAAGGCCAGGCCGTGTTCCGGGCCTTCGTGGCGCAGGTACTGGCCCGCGTGCAGGCCCAGGAATACGCCGGCCGGGCCGGTCAGTCCGGCCTTGCGGATTTCAGGGGCGTCGGCCCAGCGGGCGGAGCCGTACGTGGTGACCCGGCGGGCCTGGCGCGAGCGCCAAACCGACATGGCGATGGCGACCACGACGGCCACCATGCCGCTGGACGCGGCGATGGTGCCGCCGGTGATGAAAATCTCGGGCGCGTAGGCATCGAAGAAGAACCACCACTCGAACAGGCGCCAAGGGTGGTAGACCGGGGTGCCGAAGAAGTCGAACCAGGGAGCGCCCAGGCGCAGTTGATGGCCCAGCGCGGCGGCGGTCCACTGCGTGGCGCCCCACACGCCGGCGATGACGATGGCAAACACCGTCAGCACCTGGCCGATCAACACGCTGGTCCCTTGCATCCCGACCTCCTGAAGACCGCCGCACATCGCGGTATGTCGCGGGCACAGCGATGTGCCGCAGACGTGAGCGTCGTTGCAGGATCAGGAGGCGGTCAAAGGCACAAATTTCAGCCGTACTGGCTCAAATGGCATGGATGCTTGCCACATCGGCCTGCATCGAATCGGGGCAGATGGCAGCGTGCAGAAGCGGAAAGTCGCTTTGCCTGAAAATATTTGCGCATGAGGTTCGACGGTTGATCGCACCGTTGCGCTACAGCAGCGCAGTGCGCCATGCGATCCTCGTTCCCATCACCAATTCATTGAGGGATCGGACATGCTGGAGTGGTATTTGGAGGTGAATGCGTTGTTCCGAGCCATACGCCAGAAGGCGATAGATGCCCAGGGTCGCCTTGAGAACGACGACGCGGCGGGCGCCAAGTTGATCAACGGCTACCTGAAGACCGACTACCAGGCCCTGCGCAAGCTCTGGACCGATGCGGGATTTCCACAGGAGGACATGGGAAACCTTGGAAGGCACATCGGTTTTGGCGAGGCGAACGACTACGACGACATTCTTGAGCGTGATCTGCCGCATGTGGAAGCGCGGGCAGAAGCGCATGCACGCCAGGGTGCAGATGCTCAGCCCAGGATCGGGTTCGAGGACCTGTTGCATCCGGTGATCTACGCGCATGCCTTCCAGCACTATCTGGACGGGCACTACCGGGATGCGGTGCTGAATGCCATCGTGGCGATCTTCGACCTGATGCGCGAGCGCACCGGGCTGGACCTCGACGGTTCCGCCTTGGTCACCCAGGTTCTCAGCCTGGAGAACCCCCATCTGATCTTGAGCGAACTTGGCTCGGACTCAGGGCGCAATGACCAGAAGGGTTTCATGCAGATTCTGGCGGGCTCGTACCTCGGTATCCGCAACCCGAAGGCCCATTCTCTGAATCACGACCTGGACGCCGAGAAGGCTGCGCAGTACTTGATCTTCGCCAGCTTGCTGGCACGCCGAATCTACGAGGCAAACGCTGCGCCCAAGGCCAAGTCGCCATCGCGGTCTCGGCGGCAGGCGTAGGGATGCGGGAGACCCGGTGCACTGCCGGAAATGCCCGCCTGAGTGCGTCCGGCTGCGCCTTGATCCGTCAGCCGACAGGCACCCATGTGGCTCCTAGCCCCTTGGCGGCCAGTCTGTCGGCTGTCAGGTGGAATGCCGTAAAGTGTTGCCACATAAGGCGTCCCGCCTGATTGGCTGCATCAAGAAATTTCTTGACACTGGCCATTTTTTGTTGCCTGGAGAGTTTCTGTGACGGACCAGAAAACGGCCACCGGCAGGCCAGAGCGTCTTACTTGTTGCCGCCGGGTGCCCGGTCGCCGCCCGAGTCGGAATCGGCCACCTGCAGGTTGTTGTCGCGCGCGAAGTTGAGCACGAAGTCCCACGCCATCGGCTCGGCGTCACGAAGATCGCGGTGGATGATGACGCACTTGACGTTGTCGATGGTGGTGGGGATGCACCACGGGGAGTAGCTCAGATGGCTGCCGGGCTGCGCGCCACCGGGGCGGAACTGGCTCATCACCCCGGCGAGCCGCTCGGCCCAGTCGCTGGGCCGGAAAGTCCTGCCATCCCGGGTGATCCCCTGGATGAAGACTTCTTTGGCGGTGGGGGAGACCATCGATCGGGCGTTCCTGGCTGTTCGCTCGGACCGTCAGGATCACTGACCGGCCGGGGCGTAATTCTATCTTATATAAGACTTGGATCTGCTGTGACCGGACAGCATGCCAAGGGTTCCCGCATCGCAGCGATGCGCAATCGTCATCCCGGTCAGACAGTGGCCCAGCCTAGAATCGCGTTTCAGCGGCCCGCGGGGTCGGCCCGGACGCTGAATCCACGTTTCCTTCCGTCGATTTTTCCCCGGAGATCAGCATGACTGCGCAAGTCGAGGCCACGTCGCCCCACACCATGAACACCTACGGCCGCCTGCCGATTGCCCTCTCGCACGGCCGCGGCGTACGAGTCTGGGACGTGAACGGCCGCGAGTACCTCGACGGGCTGGGCGGCATCGCCGTCAACACGCTGGGCCATGCCCACCCGCAGCTGGTGGCCGCCCTCACCGACCAGATCGGCAAGATCATCCACAGCTCCAACTACTACCACGTACCCGGGCAGGAGCAGTTGGCGGCCAAGCTGGTCGAACTCTCGGGCATGACCAATGTGTTCTTCTGCTCGACCGGGCTGGAGGCCAACGAGGCTGCCCTCAAGCTGGCCCGCAAGTTCGGCCACGACAAGGGCATCGAGAAGCCCGAGATCGTGGTGTACGAGAAAGCCTTCCACGGCCGCTCGATCGCGACTCTTTCGGCCACGGGCAATCCGAAGGTGCAGGCCGGCTTCGGCCCCCTGGTCGAAGGCTTCATCCGCGTGCCGCTCAACGACATCGAGGCGTTGAAGAAGGCCACTGTCGGCAACCCCAATGTGGTGGCCGTGTTTTTTGAGACCATCCAGGGCGAAGGCGGCGTCAATCCCATGCGCGCCGACTACCTCAAGCAGGTGCGCGAGCTGTGCACGGCACAGGACTGGCTGCTGATGATCGACGAGGTGCAGTGCGGCATGGGCCGCACGGGCAAGTGGTTCGCCCATCAGTGGGCCGGCATCGTGCCCGACGTGATGCCGCTGGCCAAGGGCCTGGGCTCGGGCGTACCGATCGGCGCAGTGGTGGCCGGCCCCAAGGCCGCCAACATCTTCCAGCCCGGCAACCACGGCACCACTTTCGGCGGCAATCCGTTGGCCATGCGCGCGGGGATCGAGACCATCCGTGTGATGGAAGAAGACGGATTGCTGGAGAACGCTTCTCGCGTGGGTGCGCACCTCAAGGCCGCGCTCGAGCGTGAATTCAAGGGCCTGGCGGGTGTGCGCGAAGTGCGTGGCCAGGGCCTGATGCTCGGCGTGGAACTGGACCGCCCCTGCGGCGTGATCGTGCAGCGCGCCTGCGACGCCGGCCTGCTGCTGTCAGTCACGGCCGACAGCGTGATCCGGCTCGTGCCCGCGCTCATCCTCACCGAAGCCGAGGCCGACGAGATCGTGGCGCGGCTGGCGCCTCTCGTCAGGCAGTTCCTGTCGGAGGCCTGATGAGCATCCGCCACTACCTGCAGTTCAGCGACCTTTCTGCCGACGAGTACGCCTACCTGTTCTCGCGCGCTGCGCTCATCAAGGCCAAGTTCAAGGCCTACGAGCGCCATCATCCGCTGGCCGACCGCACACTGGCCATGATCTTCGAGAAAGCGTCCACGCGCACGCGCGTGAGCTTCGAAGCAGGCATGTATCAGCTGGGAGGCAGCGTGGTCCACCTGACCACGGGCGACAGCCAGCTCGGGCGCGCCGAACCGATCGAAGACAGCGCCAAGGTGATCAGCCGCATGGTCGATCTGGTGATGATCCGCACCTACGGGCAGGAGAAGATCGAGCGCTTCGCCGAGCATTCGCGCGTGCCGGTGATCAACGGGCTGACCAACGAGTTCCACCCGTGCCAGATCCTGGCCGACATCTTCACCTACATCGAGCACCGCGGCTCGATCGCGGGCAAGACGGTGGCCTGGGTGGGCGACGGCAACAACATGGCCAATACCTGGCTGCAGGCGGCCGACCTGCTGGGCTTCACCGTCCACGTGAGCACACCCGGTGGTTACGAGGTTGACCAGTCGATCGCCGGCGTGCGCGCCTCGTCCAGCTACAAGGTCTTCAAGGATCCGATGGACGCCTGCCGCGGCGCCGACCTGGTCACCACCGACGTATGGACCAGCATGGGCTACGAGGCCGAAAACGAGGCCCGCAAGAAAGCCTTTGCCGACTGGTGTGTAGACACCGAGATGATGAAGGTGGCCAAGCCCGACGCGCTCTTCATGCACTGCCTGCCCGCGCATCGCGGCGAGGAGGTCGAAGCCGACGTGATCGACGGCCCGCAGTCGGTCGTCTGGGATGAGGCGGAGAACCGGATGCACGTGCAGAAGGCGCTCATGGAGTACCTGCTGCTGGGCAGGCTCTGATTTTCATCCGGCGGTTCACGCGCATGGCCGCCACAGACGCCACCTCGCAGCCGGCCGCCATGGGCCGGCGCTGGGAGGCGCTGGGCCGATCCCTCGGCCTGCCCGCCGATGTCGGTAGCGAGTGGAGCGACGAAGGCCGGCGCCTGCTGCGCAGCTGGAACCGTTGGCCGCGCGCCTATCACGACCAGCATCACCTCGCGGCCTGCCTGCGGCATTTCGACGCCGTCGCGGATCAGCTCGCGCAGCCACAGACGGTCGAACTGGCCCTCTGGTACCACGATGCGATCTACTGGCCGTGGAGCCGCCACAACGAAACCCGCAGCGCCGAATGGGCCGGCCGCTTCCTGCGCAGCCTGCCCCTGCCGCCGTCGCTGGCCGACACGGTGCACCAGCACGTGCTCGACACACGCCATGTGGCTCCACCACCCCCGGGCGACGCGCAATGGCTGATCGACATCGACTTGGCCATCCTGGGCCAGCCCGACGCGGTGTACCGGCAGTTCGAGCGCGATGTGCGCGCAGAGTACCGATTCATCCCTTGGCGCCGCTATGCCCTGCGCCGGCAGGGCGTGCTCGGCCATTTCGCGGCGCGCGAACACATCTACGGAACACCGTGGTTCCGGGCGCGCCTGGAGGCGCAGGCCCGGCTCAACCTCGCCCATGCCATCGAGGCGCTGGCGCGCGGCGAGTTGTACGGACCGCAGACCTGAGATGGACGACTACGACTGCCTGGCCTGTGGCGCGTGCTGCGCGAGCTTCCGCGTCGATTTCTCGAGCTTCGAACTCGACGAAGAAGGTGGCAGCGTGCCCTCGGGCCTGACCGTCGACCTGAACGGCCGGCTGGCGCGCATGCGCGGCACCGACCACGCGAGCCCGCGCTGCGCGGCGCTGACAGGGCGCGTCGGCCATCGCGCGCCCTGCGGCATCTACGAGTGGCGCCCCTCGCCCTGCCGCGAATTCGAGGCCGGCAGCGACGCCTGCATGCGCGCCCGCGCACGGCATGGCCTGCCCGTCTGAGGCCACCCGGGCGGGCGGCCTCAGGTACACTTGCGCCCGCGCGCGACTGGCGATAGGCGCGGCCCGACACCCTCGGCGCCGCTGCTGACGTGGACCCCGGGGCCCCTGCCCCGACAACCACTGGGGAGCGCGCCGCCCGCGTCTGCGGGTGTTCCAGCCGTTCGCCTGGGCAGCCCTTGTGCACGAACAAGGCCCACCTCCTGAAGGACTGCCACCTCTATGTACGACCGCAACATCCTCGTCGAACAGACCGACCCCGAACTCTTCGCCGCCATCCGGGCCGAGAACGCGCGCCAGGAACACCACATCGAGCTGATCGCCAGCGAAAACTACGCCTCGCCGGCGGTAATGTGGGCCCAGGGCACGCAGCTGACCAACAAGTACGCCGAAGGCTACCCGGGCAAGCGCTACTACGGTGGCTGCGAGCACGTGGACGTGGCCGAGCAGCTGGCCATCGACCGCGTCAAGCAGATCTTCGGCGCCGACGCCGCCAACGTCCAGGCGCATTGCGGCGCCTCGGCCAACGAGGCCGTCTTCCTCGCCTTCCTCAAGCCCGGCGACACCATCATGGGCATGAGCCTGGCCGAAGGCGGCCACCTGACGCACGGCATGCCGCTGAACATGTCGGGCAAGTGGTTCAACGTCGTCTCCTATGGCCTGAACGACAAGGAAGAGATCGACTACGACGCGATGGAGCGCAAGGCCCACGAATCGAAGCCCAAGCTGATCGTCGCCGGCGCCTCGGCCTATTCGCTGCGCATCGACTTCGCCCGCTTCGCCAAGGTGGCCAGGGACGTGGGCGCGATCTTCATGGTCGACATGGCGCACTATGCGGGCCTGATCGCCGCCGGCGTCTACCCCAATCCCGTGCCGCATGCCGACGTGGTGACCTCCACCACCCACAAGAGCCTGCGCGGCCCGCGCGGCGGCATCATCCTGATGAAGGCCGAGCACGAGAAGGCCATCAACAGCGCCATCTTCCCCGGCCTGCAGGGCGGCCCGCTGATGCACGTCATCGCGGCCAAGGCCGTGGCCTTCAAGGAAGCGCTGCAGCCCGAGTTCAAGGCCTACCAGCAGCAGGTCGTGAAGAACGCCCAGATCGTCGCCGAGACGCTCACGCAGCGCGGGCTGCGCATCGTCTCGGGCCGCACCGAAAGCCACGTGATGCTGGTCGACCTGCGCGCCAAGGGCATCACCGGCAAGGAGGCCGAGGCCGTGCTGGGCAGCGCCCACATGACGATCAACAAGAACGCGATCCCCAACGACCCGGAAAAGCCCATGGTGACGAGCGGCGTGCGCATCGGCACGCCCGCCATGACCACGCGCGGCTTCAGGGACGAGGAAGCGCGCGCCACCGCCCACCTGATCGCCGACGTGCTGGACAACCCGCGCGATGCGGCCAACATCGAAGCCGTGCGCGCCAAGGTCAACGCCCTGACCGCCCGCTTCCCGGTCTACAAGTAAGCGCAGAAGTCATGCGCTGCCCCTTCTGCGGCCACGCCGAGACCCAGGTGGTCGAGACGCGCGTGTCCGAAGAAGGGGAATTCATCCGGCGCCGCCGCCAGTGCGGCTCCTGCGAGAAGCGCTTCACCACCTACGAGCGGCCGGACGTCAACTATCCGGCCATCGTCAAGAAAGACGGACGACGCATCGATTACGACCGCAGCAAGCTGGTCGCGTCGATGAACCTGGCGTTGCGCAAGCGCCCCGTCAGCACCGAGCAGGTCGACAGCGCCATCGAGCGCATCGAGGAAAAACTGCTCACCCTGGGCCTGCGCGAAGTGCCCTCCACCCGCATCGGCGAGCTCGTCATGCGGGAGCTGAAAAAGCTCGACAAGGTGGCTTACGTGCGCTTCGCGAGCGTCTATCGCAGCTTCGAGGACATCGACGAGTTCCGCGCGCTGGTGGACGAAGTGCGGCGCTGAGCAGCCGACGTTTTCCGGCATGAGCTGACGGCCCGAAATGTGGGCCGTTTTATTTGCCCTCGCGCGCACCAAATCGGTGCAATCAACGTTCATCTGTGATGCATTTCACATGACGCACCGTCTGTCCGCGTGCGTTCCGCGCCTATCGGCAGTCCGACGAAACTGTTTCAATTGTCAATATCCTGTATCTACTCAAAAAGGATCTCCATGTCTCGCGAACGCGGTTTCACCTTGATCGAATTGATGATTGTGGTTGTCATCATTGGCATCCTCTCCATGATCGCGATTCCGGCTTATTCGGATTACGTGAGGCGCACGCGAGCAGCGGAAGCTGTCGCCGAGTTGTCGGCCATGACCGTCAAGCTCGAGCAACATTTCCAGGACCATCGCTCGTACGTGGGCGCGTGCGCGAGCAACTCGGTCGCCAAGCCCGTAACTTCCACCAAGGGGTTTGACTTCCCCTGTGTAGCGGCCAATTACACCGCCACCGGCTACCTTTTCGAAGCGGTCGGCAAGGCCAACATGGCTGGCTTCACCTATTCGGTCCAAGTCACCAACAACGGCGCACCGGTCCGCTCGACCACCTTGACGCCCGCGGCCACGACAGCCACAGGGTGGGTTGGCAACAGCGCCTGCTGGGTTCTCCGCAAAGGCGGGGATTGCTCCTGATGCGATCGGCTACCGCCTGCAAACGCCACCGTTCAGCGGGCTTCTCGCTGATCGAATTGATGGTCGCAATCGGACTTCTAGGCGCGCTGGCCGCGCTGGGCGCGCCCGCGCTCCTCACGTTCATGGACAACTCACGCATCCGGGCCTCGGCCGAGGCCTTCTATGCCACGGTTCAGCAAGCACGCGCCGAAGCTGTCCGGCGCAATACCGCAGTGGATCTGGTGCTGACCGCGGACGCGCCAACCGAAGCCAATGTAGACACCGCAGGGCTCGCCAACGACGGTGCCGGCACGCCGAACGTGCTGGTGCGCAGCCGCTTCCGGCCGGCCGGCGCTACGGAAGACACGCTGGTCTTCCTCCAGGGCAAGCCGATCGTCGAAGGGGCGCGCGGTGGTGGTGGCGCCACCGTATCCGTGGCCTTCACCGACGGAACCGTGACCTTCACCCCGCTAAGCAACACCACCAAGACCAGTGGGGTCGCCAACTACACGTTCACGCTGCCGAGCGGTGGCGCATGCGTGGCGGACGGCGGCCCGATGCGCTGCCTGCGCGTCGCGATTTCGCCGGGCGGCCGCGTGCAACTGTGTGACCCCGTGGTCTCCGCTGAAGCCGACACCCGGAGGTGCCCGTCATGAGCCAACGTCCCTCGCGCCAAGGCGGCATGATCCTGCTCGAAGCGCTCATGGCCATGCTGATCTTCAGCCTCGGCATCCTCGGTCTCGTGGGCGTGAGCGGCATCGCCATCGGAGCGCAGTCCGATGCACAGTACAGAACCGACGCCAACGCACTGGCGACCGAACTGGCGCAGCGCATCTGGCTGTCCACCGACCGCACCAGCACCACGACCCTGCGCGAAAGTCTTGCGGGCTTCCAGCACCGGCCTACCGAAGACACCGACAACCCCTGCCACTTCACCGGAGACGAGGCTACCAATGTCGGCACCGTGAACGCCGGAACCATCGTCGAGGAGTGGATCACGCGCGTGCGTGAAGGCGCCAGACGCCTGCCCGGAGCCGGAGCCGACATGCAAAGCATCGTCGTGGACACAGACGCGGATGGCTTCAACCGCGTGCAGATCACGGTCTGCTGGAAGGCCGGGGCCGATGTGCCGCGCCGGCACACCTACGTCACTCTGGTGAATTGAGCCCGCCATGCTGAATCGCAAGCTGCTTTCCTTGCACGCCCCTGCCCGGCAGATGCGTGGTTTCTCGCTGATGGAAGTGCTGATCGGCCTGACGATCGGCGTGGTGTGCGCGCTGGCGATCTTCCAGGCGCTGAGTGTCTGGACCGCACGATCGCGCACCACTGCGGCCGGCAGCGACGCGCAGGTGGCTGGCACGCTGGCGATGTACTACCTGGATCGCGACTTCAAGCTCGCCGGCATGGGCTTCGGCACTGCAACCACGGAGTTCGCCGGTTGCCAGATCGCCACCAGCGACGCGACCTTCCTGCCTGCTCCGCGGCTGGCAGCCGTGGACATCATCCAGGGCGCGGGCGGCGCGGCCGATACGCTGCGCGTGCTCTACGGCACCTCGGAGTACATGGTGGTGGGTCAGCCGTTCGAGGCCACGACCGACACCTCCAAGCAGACGCGCGCGCGCGCGGGGTTCAACCCGGGCGATCGTTTCATCGCGGCCGGCCGCAGCACGGCAGGCACGGTTTCGTGCGCGCTGTTGACCATGACGCGATTTGCCACGCCGGACGACGGCAAGACGATCCTGCACGAAGCCGGTTATGGCCCGTTCACCGATTTCTACGGAACGCCAAGCCGGTTCACCCACACCACCAATGTCACCACAGGCTGGACCGGTTACACCGGCCGGCTGTTCAACCTCGGGCCCACGCCAGTACTCGCCGAGTGGACGGTGGCCGGCAACACCTTGCGGCGCGTGAATCGCCTGGTGACGCAGGCGGACGGCTCGCTGGTGCCGACGGCCGATCTGACGCAGCAGGTCGTCGCATCCGGCGTGGTCAATCTCCAGGCTCAATATGGCCTGGGCGATGCCAACGGCCGCATCGGCGACGGCGACTGGCTCGACACCCTGCCCGTCGGCACCGACTGGACCCGCGTGCGCGCCATCCGCTTCGGCCTGCTCGTGCGCAGCGATCACTACGATCCCTCTGACGAAATGGCAAGCACGGTGAATGCCACCAGCCCCAGCTGGGCCGGCGGCAATTTCACGATGGTCAACGTCGATGGCTCGACCGGCTCCACCGCCAACAAGGCCAACGACTGGCGCTACTACCGCTACCGCGTCTACGAGACGGTGGTGCCGCTGCGCAACATGATCTGGGGCAATTCCGCTCCGCTGTAAGGCGGCCGGCCACTTCTTCCGTACACGACATGCAAAGAGTCCTACGTCACAGCCGCCGCCGGATACGCGCTGGCGCCCGCCACCGGCAGCGCGCCATCGTGCTCATCATCGCGCTCATCGTGCTGGTGGTGATGTCGCTGGCCGGGCTGGTGATGTTGCGCTCGGTGGGCACAGGGCTAGGCATCGCCGGCAATGTGGCCTTCAAGCAGACCGCGACCTCGGCCGCCGACCGCGGTATCGAGGCGGCCCGGACCTGGATCCTGGCCAATCCGGCACTTCTCAATGCCGACAATGCGGCGCAGGGCTATTACGCGACCTGGCATCAGGAGTTCCGGGCGACGGACTACGCCTGGGAGGACGGCACCAACTCGTTCGAGATCCCGCCGGTGGCGCGCGCCGATGGCACCCCCGGTGCCGCCGAGGACGGCGATGGCCTGGGCAACCGCATCCGCTTCGTCATCCACCGCCTGTGCGAATCGGCTGGCGCGCCGACCGGCACCACGCAGAACTGCGTGATCGTGCCCGGCGATACCGAGCGTGGCTCGGGGGGCGGCGGCGCTGGCGGGCCGGGCATCGATGCCACCGTGCGCCGGCCCTACTACCGCATCACGACCCGTGTCGCCGGCCCGCGCAACACGGTCAGCTACGTGCAAGTCATCATTTTCTGAGCCATCAGGGACATCAGCCATGACAACGACAACATTCTCACGCGCCCTGCTGGCGGCCGGCGAACGCCACCTGAGGCCAATCCTGGCGCTGGCACTCGCCGCCGCCGGCCTGTGGGCCGCCATGCCCGCGCCCGTCTCCGCGCAAGGCACGTTGCCCGATCAGCCGCTGGCCACCGCGCGCGCTGCCGCCGTCAAGCCCAACATCATGCTGCTGATGGACACCTCCAAGTCCATGGCCTACACGCACATGCCCGACGATCTGGAAGGCGTGCGCACGCAGTTGCCCATGGGCTATTCGAGCCATCAGTGCAACGTCCTGTACTACAACCCCAACGAAACCTACAAGATCCCGAAGGGCGGCAACAAGCTCGCCTTGCCCACGCCGAGCTTCACCGCCGCGCCCTACGACTACTACCTGAATCCGACGGGCGCGACGATCAATCTTTCGACCTCGTTCCAGCCGTACGACCCCCGCACCACCAGCCGCGGCGGCAGCGTGGACACGCACGAAACACTGTTCACCCGCAACGGCTCGACGCCCTCGCTCACTGACGCACGCGACAACCGCCAGCCCGCCTACTACTACGTCTATACCGGCTCGGCGACCCTCACGCCGACGACGGCACCCTGTACCCAACCCGACGTGCTGGCTAAGCAGCCCAGCGGCAGCACGGCCGCCGCAACGGGCTCGGCTGGCGGCACCTGGACCCGCGTCAACATCACCGGCGAGGCGGCCCAGAACAACTTCGCGATCTGGTACACGTACTACCGCACACGCATGGCGCTCATCAAGAGCGGCGTGAGCCTGGCATTCAGCAGCGATTCGCCCGACATGGACAACCGCTACCGCATCGGCCTGGTGTCCATGAACCCCTACTCGCTGAACGCGGATGGCTCGCTCAACAACACCAGCACCATCCAGGCCAGCAAATACCAGGCGCTGGCTCCGTTCGATGGCAACCAGCGTGTCGAGTGGTTCAACCGGCTGTTCGGCCAGACGCCCGAGGGCGCATCCCCGGCGCGCGAAGGCCTGGCCCGCGTGGGGCGGCATTACGCCGGCAAGACGGACAGCATCAACAGCGGCATGCCGATCCCGGATGGCGTGAGCGCGTACGCCTGCCAGCAGAACTTCACCATCATGACTACCGATGGTTACTGGAACACTACGAACGAGTCGCCCAACGGCGGCCCGGTCGGGCTGGACGGAACGACCTGGGTGGGCAATACCGACAGTGTGCTGACGGAAGACGACGGCAACAGCCCGCGTCCGATCTGGGATGGCAACGTCAGCTCCACCATCAGCCGCACCGATCAGGCCAACGAATACCGCTTCCAGTCGTGCGGTGGCTTCTGGTATGTGACCGAGGTGCGGCGCCGCATGCGATCCATCGCCTACGAGCAGCGTGAGCAGCAGGTCCAGCAGTACCAGACCCGCTGGATACGCGAGACGGAGCAGTTGCGCAAGAGCACCTCGCAGTACATGGAAGACATCACCCAGTACCTGCGCACCCGCACCCAGCGCACGGTGTCGACATTCCAGACACGCCAGACCAACAGCCAGTGGCTCGAGAGCACGCGCCGCTATCTTGGCGGCGGCACGAACCGCACGGAAACCCGCACCACCACCGTCTACCGCACGGTGACGCAACCCCAGCAGACCGAGACGCAGCTGCAACTGCGCCAGTACAAGATCTACAAGAGCACGTTCCAGCGCAGGCAGACGCAGTACTACGACACCAAGACGACCAAGCAGCAGCAGCGGCTGGTGCTCAAGCGGCAAAAGCAGACCGAGCAGATCACGTTCAAGCGCTACCGCACCTACCAGAGCACGACTCAGACGCTGCAATACAGCTACTACATGACTGCGGTGGCAACGCAGCACTGGGCCTACAACGGACAGACCGAGACAGCGACACCGATCGAGAACATGCAGGCCGCCGTCTGCAGCAACGCCAACTACTACTGCTACAAGCTTGATGTGGTGAACCAGGAGCAGATCGCGTCGAACGTCACGCCATCGCCCACGCGTGTCGCGTCGTGCGAGAACGCCACGCCCTCCTCCGGCAACGGCTGGCTCACGCGCAACTGCAATACGGTCGTCGTCACGGCACAGAACACGCCGGTGCAGACCTGCACCGCTGCCAGCGCGACGTCCAGCAACAATTACGTCACGACCACCTGCACGCCCAACAACACCAGCAACGTTCTGGTGAATAGCTGCACGGCGGGCGCGGCCACGTCCGGCAACAGCTGGACCACCACAACCTGTTCCATCACGTATCTCGACGGATCGGCCAGCGCGGGTGTGGCGACCGAGACTTGCACCAACCAGACCGCCGCCGACAACAACGGCTCCACCACCATTGCCTGCACCACCAACACCAGCAACTGGACGGACGTCAATTTCAACGCCTGCACGGCAGACGAGGCCAAGAGTTTGTCCAACAACTGGACCCGGACGACCTGTCGCGTGATGAACAACGCCAACAGCGCGCAGACGCTGCTGACGCCCACCAGCAGCGTGACGTGGCCCACGCCTGATTCGCCGGGTTCGTTCTCGTTTTCCAATGTCACCAGCGCCTGCTCGACGACGACCAACTTCCCGAACGTTGCCGCCTCTACCGCACAGATCTGCGGCGTCCGCACGACCACGACGACACAGGACACGAGCTGCACCGCCAGCACCAGCGGCGGCGCCACAGTGACCTGCGCGCGCACCACGCTGCAGGACAACGTGCCCGTGAACACCTGCACCGCCACCAACACGGTCACCGGCGGCAACCGCGTGTTCACGACCTGCGCCGACAACAACACGCCGGAAACGGCCGTGGACGCCTGCACCAACGAGGCCAAGTCCAGCGCCAACCAGTTCACGCAGACGGTCTGCCGCACCAACATCGAATCGACCACCGGCGTGGAGCCCGGCACCTGCACCGCGCGCAGCCCGAACAGCGGCAACGGCTTCGTGGGTATCGAATGCTTCAACTATTCGAACACGCAGTTCGTGCAGACCTGCACCGCGCAGACGGGCAGCAGCAGCAACCAGTGGCTGACTCGCACCTGCTCGACGGCCAACAACTCCGGCCCCACGGCAGTCGACCCGGCAACCTGCACCAACCAGACAGGTAACGCGGGCAACTCCTGGCGCACGATCGTCTGCGATACGCAAACCACAGCGTGGACACCGACGGCGTTCGCATGCACAGCATCCAACCCGACCTCTCCCAATTGGGTGCGCACCGAATGCCGCAACGTCGTGGTGACCAACCCGACCACACCTCAAGGCAACGCCTGCACGCAGACGCAGATCGACAACGGCACCTGCACCACCGTCTACACCAACAACGTTCCGGTGCAGCAGTGCACCTACGGCGAAGGCATCACGGAGCCGAGCGTTGGCAACAACCAGACCTGGTACAACTGCGTTCGCAACTATCCGAACAACATGAACGACACGCCGGTGCAGTCGTGCACGGCGGTCACTGCGACAGTCAACAACAACTGGGTGACAACGACCTGTACTCAGAACGACACCGGCCCGACGCCCGTGTTGTACTCGGCCTGCTCCAACGGAACGACGGCCGCATCGGGGACGAACAACTGGACACGCACGGTCTGCGCGACGAACTTCACGTCCGAGAGTGGTGTGACACAGAACAACACGCCAGTCGCCGCGTGTACCAACGAGAACGAGAGCAGCGGCAACAGCTATGTGCGCACGCGTTGTACCGACAACTCGTCGTCGCGCGCCGTCCAGAGTTGCACCGTGGGCACCGTCACCACGGCACAGGCGGTGACCACCTGCCGCCATGTGGTCACGACCGACGTGCTGACCGATATGTGCGCCCCGCAGACGGCCAGCGGCACGAACAGCTGGTTGGGCATCACCTGCTCGTCGACGACCACCGGGCCCGACTACGTGGCCTCCTGCACCCCAAGCGCCGCCACGGCACCGAACTACATCCGCACCGATTGCCGTGAAGACTCGGCCAACAACTATCCGACGGCCCCCGTCGGCGTGCAAAGCTGCACGCCCGGCACCGACGGCAACTTCGTGACGACCGTCTGCGTGCCGCGCGACACCGGCTTCCAGCCCGTCGCATCGTGCCAGTACGGCACGGGCACCAATGCCGGCTCCAGCGGCAACCAATGGATCACGACCACCTGCCAGCTCGCCACGGGCAGCCAGCCCACCTTCACGCTGGTGAGCAGCTGTACGCCGCAGCAGCCGACCCAGGCCAACGGCTATCGCACGGTGGAGTGCGAGGTGACCCGCACGCCTGATCCCAATGTGCAGCCGTACACGCCCAATGTGGCCACCAGTTGCACGACGCGCGCGGCCACCCTCGCCAACGGCTATACGGCGATCGAGTGCCAGGCCGTCAGCGGCAATCAGCTGCAGTACCAGGGGCGCACCACGCGCACGGTGTCGGTCATGAGCGGCGCCGTCGTGGCCCGCCAGACCAGCAGTCTGATCGCCACGCAGGCCTGGCAGAACATCGGCAGCTGCGTCGCACCCAATGTGACAGTGACCTTGCCTGCCGATGGCCGCCCGGCCGATGGTGCCTCGCCGACGCCGGCGAGCGTCTATGCGTCGCTCGGTACGAACGCTGCCACGATCGCGCCCGAACTGCAGAACTGCGCGACCTGGGCCAACTGCCTCAACGACACGCCCTCGTCCACCACCAGCCGCGGCAACTCGCTGGCCGACGTGGCGCAGTACTACTACGCCACCGATCTGCGTCCCGATTCGCGCGGCCAGGTCACACCCAAGCGCACGGGCAAGGAAGACGACCGGGTCGACCACCAACACATGACCACCTTCGTGATGGGTCTGGGCGTGTCGGGCACGCTGGCCTATCGCGACGACTACAAGACGGCCACCACCGGCGACTTCGCCCGCATCCGGGATCCCAACGACCCCTTCAACTGGCCGACGTGGCCGCCTGCGCCGCAGGATCCGGACAACCCCAAGTCGAATGCCGGCGTGACGGAATACGAACGACCAGAATCGATCGATGATTTCTGGCACACCGCCGTGAACGGCCGCGGCCAGTTCTTCAGCGCCGGCAAGCCCGATACCGTGATCGCCGGCCTGTCGAGCGCCCTCAATGCCATCCTGGTCGAAAGCGGCGCGGGCAACGGTGCCACCACGTCGACGCTGGCGCCGGTCGCCGGGGACAACGCGGCCTACATCGCGACCTTCACGACGCAACTGTGGAGCGGCGAGCTGGAAGCCCGCACCCTCAACACCACGACCGGCGTGCTGTCGGGCACCTCGCGCTGGCAGGCCGCCACGGAGCTGGAAAAGAAGTTGGGGCCGTCCTGCGACAACCGCGACATCCGCGTGTTCCGTAGCAGCAGTTCCAACAAGCTGGCGCAGTTCGCTTCGACCAACACGCGCGAATGCACCGGCAGCCCCGGTGCCCTGCAGGCCGGGGATCTGTTGTCGTCGACGGCGGACAAGTCGCCCATCCTGACGAACACTGAAATCAATGCGTACTTCAACAACTCAACAGTCATAGCGACGCAGCTCTCGCAGTTCGATCCAGTGAGCACCGGCGCCAACCAGGCACAGAAGGACGCCGCGGCCGCCAACCTGGTCAACTACCTGCGCGGCCAGCACACGAAAGAGGACTATCTCGCCGGCAACGTCGAGCGCCTCTACCGCAAGCGCGACAAGTCGCTGGGCACCATCGTTGGATCGCAGCCGCTGTACGTGCGCAAGGCGCCCACGCTGGAGTACTCCGATACGGGCTACCAGCAGTTCAAGACCACCCAGCAGAGCTCGACCTCGACGCGCGCGATGGTCTATGTGGGCGGCAACGACGGCATGCTGCATGCCTTCGAGGAATCGAACGGCAACGAGCTCTGGGCCTTCGTGCCGACGGCGGTCATGCCCAAGATGGCCGGGCTGGCCAGTGTGAACTATGGCCACAAGTTCCTGGTCGACGGCTCGCCGATCAGCGGCGACGTGTACGACTCTGTCAGCAACAGCTGGAAGACGATCATCGTCGGTGGCCTCAATGGCGGCGGACGCTCGTACTACGCGATGGACGTCACCAACCCGGCCGAGCCCAAGGGTCTGTGGGAGTTCAGCGGCGGCACCGGCAAGACTTGCCATGCCAACCGCGCAGCGGCCATAGGCCAGGCCGAGGACTGTGATCTGGGCTACAGCTTCGGCCGCCCCGTGATCACCAAGCTGGCCAACGGCACCTGGGTGGTGCTGGTCACCTCGGGCTATAACAACACGAGCCCGGGCGACGGCAAGAATCACCTGTTCGTGCTCAACGCCATCACCGGCCGCATCATCGACAAGATCACGACCAACGTCGGCCACGGCCTGCGCGAGATCAACACGTATGTGGCCAACATCGCGGCCAACAACACCGCAATGCGCGTGTACGGTGGCGATCTCGATGGCAACATCTGGCGCTTCGACGTCAACGACAACCTGGCACCGGCCGGCACCGAGGCGACGCGCGTGGGCACGGCCACCGACGCGGATGGCGTGGGACAGCCCATCACCACCCGCATCGCGCTCGCGGAACTGGGGGGCTACACGATGCTGTATGTGGGCACCGGCCAATTGCTGCGCGAAGATGACCTGCGCGAGACATCCACGCAGTCGGTCTACGGCTTCCGCGACACCGCCATCGGCGCCTCGACCGACGGCATCACGGGCGACATCGCCTACGCCAACCTGCGCACCGCCCTCAAGCCTTTGCAGATGGTGAAGAACGAAGACACCGGCAACCGCACCATCGAATGCGCGAGCGATCAGTCTGCGGTCTGTGCACTGACTCTGGGCTGGCGAGTCGATCTGCCCGACTCGGGCGAGCGGGTGAGCATCGATGTGCAGACCGCGCTGGGCACACTCGTCTTCACCAGCAACGTGCCGTTCGGCGACAACGCCTGCAACGTGGGCGGCTCGAGCTACCTCAACTACCTGAGCATGCTCACCGGCGAAGCGGTGCGGCCTGCCTCGGATGGCAGTCCAGGCGTTGTGTCCGTGCCGCTGACGAATTCGCTGAACGTGGGCTTGGGCCTGATCATCCTGCCCAGCGGTCAGGTGATCGCGGTCACACGCGGTTCGGACGGTGTGGTGTCGAGCAAGGAAGTGCCGGTGAGTACGCCCGGGCCGGAGGGCCGCCGGATCAGCTGGCGCGAGGTCACGCAGTAAGCACGTGAGGCCGGTGGATCCGCATCCACCGGCCGCCCGGCTTGCGCTGTGGCGGCCGGTGCGCCCCCCTGAAGGGTCACGCAAGCTCAGGCTTGTCGTGGCCCTCGTCATTTCGGCCAGTGCGCATGCCACACTGTTCGTGGGCCTGCTCGAGCGCGCTGGCGAGTGGGCAGCACCGCCTGCCGATGCGCCCTCCCCCATCGAGGCGCGGCTGATCATGCCCAACAGGCCCGCGGATGCGCGCACGGCGACCCAGGCGCGAGCGCCTGTGCCCGTTGCTGATGCACGCCCGCCGGCACCTGACGCCGCGCCTCGCGCCGCCGCCGCCACCACCGCCGCTGGCTCGCGCGCGAGCCAGGACACGGCTCGCAGCGGCCCGGCACCAGCGGCGGCGACACCACGCCCGCGAGCCGAAGCTGCCAATCCTGATGCGAGGCCGTCCGCTGCGCCGCCGGCTGCCCCTGTGCCCGCCGTGCCGGACCCTGCGCTTCGCCAGCCCACGCTTCCGCCCGCACCCGACTACCGGCTATCGGGCACGCTCAACCCGCCCCCACGCATCGTGGACGCACCCGAGCCGGTCTATCCCGCAGGGACCGAGAATGAAGAAGGCACGGTGGTGCTGCGCATCCTGATCAGCGCCGGCGGCACGATCGACGACGTTGCCGTGGTGCGCTCGCTTCCGCCCCGCCTCTTCGACGAGTCTGCGCTGACCGTGTTCCGCGCCGCCAAGGTGACGCCGGGCTATCTGATGGGCGTGCCCGTCAAGAGCCAGATCACGCTGGAGCTCAAATACACTCCGGTCAATCGTGGCTCGTCGGTTTCCGGCTCTACCGCCGGTGGCCTGCGCGGGCCCGCCCTGTCCCGCCCCGCCCCATGAGTGCCATTCCCCTCTGGCCTGCCGCCCTCGCCCAGGCGCGCCTCGCCCTCCACCTCTCCCAGCCCAACCCCCACGTCGGCTGCGTGATCACCTCGCCCGCCGGCGACGTGCTCGGCCAGGGCCACACGCAGCAGGCCGGTGGTCCGCATGCCGAAGTGATGGCGCTGGGCGATGCGCAGGCGCGCGGCCACGACGTGCGGGGCGCGACGGCCTGGGTGACGCTGGAGCCCTGCTCGCATCACGGCCGCACGCCGCCCTGCGCCGATGCGCTGGTGGCTGCCGGCCTCGCACGGGTCGAGGTGGCGCTGGCCGATCCCAATCCTCGCGTCGCCGGCCAGGGCGTGGCTCGCCTGCGGGCGGCCGGCATCGCCGTGAACATGCTCGATCCCGCCGACCCGGTGGCACGCGAATCGTTCGAGCTCAACATCGGCTTCATGAGCCGCATGGTGCGCGGCACGCCCTGGGTGCGGCTGAAGATCGCGGCCTCGCTCGATGGCAGGACGTCGCTGGCCAACGGCATCAGCCAGTGGATCACGGGCCCCGGGGCACGCGCCGACGGCCATGCCTGGCGCGCGCGGGCGGATGCGGTGCTCACCGGCATCGGCACCGCGCTGGAAGATGATCCGATGCTCGACGTGCGGCTGATCGATGTACCTCGCCAGCCGCATCTGGTGCTGGTGGACAGCCGCCTGCAGGCCCGGCCCGAGGCGCGGCTGTTCGGCCGGCCCGACAGGCAGGTCTGGATCTACACCGCGTCCGACGACGAGGCCCGCGCCGCGCCGCTGCGTGATCGCGGCGCCACCATCGTGCGGCTGCCCAATGCGCACGGCAAGGTTGACCTGCCGGCGCTGCTGGCCGATATGGCACGCCGCGAGGTGGGCGAGCTGCACGTCGAGGCCGGCCACAAGCTCAACGGCTCCTTCGTGCGCGAAGGCCTGGTGGACGAACTGCTCGCCTACCTCGCGCCCAAACTCATCGGCGACGGGCGCGGCATGGCCGATTTCGGCCCCCTCGCCGAGCTGTCGCAGGCCCTGCCCCTGCAGTTCCGCGACATTCATACCGTCGGCCCTGACCTGCGCCTCGTCGCCCGCGTACCCGGGCGCGACAGCTTCATGTCAGCCTGACCAGGCACACCCTTCGCGTCCAACGGCTCCAGACCAGAAACACCGCGGAACCGGCTCCGCCGGGCCGCTGGTGTTGCCCCCGGAAGGGGGTTGGAGAAGCCCACGCAGTGGGCGAAGCCTGGGGGAGAGCCTAGAATCCCACGATGTTCACCGGAATCATCACCGGCATGGGGCGCATCGTCGACCTCCATGACCTCGGCAGCTCTTTGCAACACGGCAAACGCCTCACCCTCGAGGCGCCCGCCGGATACCTCGACGACGTGGCCCTGGGCGACAGCATCGCACTCAACGGCGCGTGCATGACGGTCACCAGCTTCGACGCCGCCGCCGCCCGCTTCACCATCGAAATCTCGGCCGAGTCGCTGGACAAGACCAGCGGCCTCACGCAACCCGGCCCTGTCAACCTCGAGAAGGCCCTGCGGCCGCAGGATCGCCTGGGCGGGCACATCGTCTCGGGCCACGTGGACGGCATCGGCCGCGTCACGTCCTTCGAGCAGATCGGCGAGAGCTGGGAGCTGCGCGTGCAGGCGCCGCCGGCACTGGCGCGCTTCCTGGCCTACAAGGGCTCCATCACCGTCAACGGCGTGAGTCTCACCGTCAACCGCGTCACCGACGTGGAAGGCGGCGCCGAATTCAGCATCAACCTGATCCAGCACACGGTGGCCCACACCACGCTGGGCCTTCTTTCGGCCGGCAGCGCGGTCAATCTCGAAATCGACACCGTCGCCCGCTACGTCGAGCGCATGCTGCAGGCCGGCGTGCTGCCCGCTGCCGCCCCTTCCGCACAAACATGACTTCCGCCACCGCACCCACCCCCATCTCGCCGGTCGAGGACATCGTCGCCGAGATCCGCGCCGGCCGCATGGTCATCCTCGTCGATGAGGAAGACCGCGAAAACGAGGGCGATCTCGTCATCGCCGCCGACCACATCACGCCCGAAGCCATCAACTTCATGGCCCGCCACGCACGTGGCCTGATCTGCCTGACGCTCTCGCGCGAAATGTGCGAACGCCTGCGCCTGCCGCCGATGGTGGCGCGCAACGGCGCCAAGCACTCGACCGCGTTCACCGTCTCCATCGAGGCCGCCGAAGGCGTGACCACGGGCATCTCGGCCGCCGACCGCTCCCGCACCGTGCAGGCCGCCGTGGCGCCCGGCGCCCGGCCCGAAGACCTGGTGCAGCCCGGCCACATCTTTCCGCTGCAGGCGGTGGATGGCGGCGTGCTCATGCGCGCAGGCCACACCGAGGCGGGCTGCGATCTGTCGACCATGGCCGGCTGCTCGCCCGCTTCCGTCATCTGCGAGGTGATGAACGACGACGGCACCATGGCGCGCCTGCCCGACCTGCAGGTGTTCGCCGCGCAGCACGGCCTGAAGATCGGCACCATCGCCGACCTGATCGAATACCGCAGCCGGCACGAATCGCTGATCACGAAGGTGGGCACGCGCGCCATCGACACCGTGTTCGGCCGTTTCACCGCGCATGCCTTCCGCGACACCGCCAGCCACGACGTGCATCTGGCCCTGGTCAAGGGCGAATGGGCGGCAGGCGATACGGTGCCCGTGCGCGTGCACGAGCCACTTTCGGTGCTCGATGCGCTCGAGGTCAACCGCCCGATGCACTCGTGGAGCCTCGACGCCAGCCTGCGCCATCTCGAGAGCGAGGGCCGCGGCGTCGCGGTGCTGCTCAACTGCGGCGAAAGTGCCGCCGAACTGCTGGCCCAGTTCGAAGGCACGGCACGCGCCGCCCAGGCGCCCGAGCGCGGCCGCATGGATCTGCGCACCTATGGCGTGGGCGCGCAGATCCTGCGCGAATGCGGCGTGCAGCGCATGAACCTCATGGGCCAGCCGCGCCGCATGCCGAGCATGGCCGGTTACGGGCTCGAAATCGTCAGCTACATCCAGAAAGACCAGGAATAAGAATGTTCGGCGCAGACAAGGGCACGCTGCCCACGAATGACGAACGGCTCGATGGCCGCAAGCTCTACATCGGCATCGTGCAGGCCCGTTTCAACGAAGACATCACCGGCGCGCTGGCCGCCGCCTGCCGCGCCGAGCTCGCTGTCCTGGGCGTGCCAGACAAGCAGATCGATCTGGTCACCGTGCCCGGTGCGCTCGAAGTGCCGGTGGCGCTCAAGGCCATGGCCGAGCGCGACCACTACGACGCGCTGATCGCGCTGGGCTGCATCATCCGCGGCGAGACGTACCACTTCGAGCTGGTGGCCAACGAATCCGGCGCGGGCGTCACGCGCGTGTCGCTGGACTACCAGGTGCCCGTGGCCAACGCCATCCTCACCACCGAGAACCTGGCGCAGGCCGTGGCCCGCCAGGACGAAAAGGGCCGCGACGCCGCCCGCGTGGCCGTCGAGATGGCCAACCTGCTGGACGAACTTTCATGAACCACGACGACGATCTCCAGCCCCAGGACACGCCCGCCGCGGCGCCTGCTGCCAAACGCAGCGGCGGTGCCCGCCCCACCATCAAGCGCACGGCCACCGGCGCGCGCAAGGCCGCATCCAAGTCCGACCGCAGCCGCGCACGCGAATTCGCGCTGCAGGCGCTTTACCAGCACCTGGTAGGCCGCAACGAGCCCGGCGCCATCGACATGTTCACGCGCGCGCTGGCCGGCTTTCACAAGGCCGACTCGGTGCACTACGACGCGCTGCTGCACGGCTCGATCCGCGAATCGGCTGAGCTCGACGCGCTCATCGAGCCACTGCTCGACCGCAAGTTCGCCGAGATCTCGCCGATCGAGCACGCCGTGATGTGGATCGGCGTGTATGAGTTCCGCCACTGCCCCGACGTGCCGTGGCGCGTGGTCATCAACGAATGCATCGAACTGGCCAAGGAGTTCGGCGGCACCGACGGGCACAAGTACGTCAACGGTGTGCTCAACGGTCTGGCGCCCACGCTGCGTCCGCTGGAAGTCGAAGCAGACCGAGCCAGCGGCAAGGCGCGCTGACAAAGTCCGCCCGATGAAGATCGCCCGCCGCGCCGAACGCATCGAGCCCTTCTACGTGATGGAAGTCGCCAAGGCCGCGCAGGCCCTGGCGCAGACCGCCGCGCACACCGGCCGGCCGATGATCTTCCTGAACATCGGCGAGCCCGATTTCACCGCCCCGCCGCTGGTGCAGGCCGCCGCCCAACGCGCCGTGCGCGACGGCGCCACGCAATACACGGCGGCGCTGGGCCTGCCCGCGCTGCGCGAACGCATCGCCGCCTGGTATGCCAGCCGCTTCGGCGTGCAGGTGCCTGCCTCGCGCATCGTCGTCACGGCGGGCGCTTCGGCCGCGCTGCAACTGGCCTGCCTCGCGCTGGTCGAGTCGGGCGACGAGATCCTGATGCCCGACCCGAGCTACCCGTGCAACCGCCACTTCGTTAGCGCGGCCGAAGGCACGGCGGTGCTGGTGCCCACGACGGCGGCCGAGCGCTTCCAGTTGAGCGCCGCCAAGGTGCGGGCGGCCTGGGGCGCGAAGACGCGCGGCGTGTTGCTGGCCTCGCCTTCCAATCCCACGGGCACATCAATCGCGCCCGGCGAGCTGCGCGCCATCCACGAGTTGGTGCAGTCACAAGGCGGCATCACGCTGCTCGACGAGATCTATCTGGGGCTGTCCCACGACGACGCGTTCGGGCAGACCGGGCTGTCGATCGCCGACAACGTCATCAGCATCAACAGCTTCTCCAAGTACTTCAACATGACCGGCTGGCGCCTGGGCTGGCTGGTGGTGCCCGAAGCGCTGGTGCCCGTGCTCGAACGGCTGGCGCAGAACCTCTTCATCTGCCCGAGCACGGTGGCCCAGCACGCGGCGCTGGCCTGCTTCGAGCCCGAGAGCATCGCCGAATACGAACGACGCCGCGCCGAATTCCGCGCACGGCGGGACTACTTCATTCCGGCGCTCGAATCCATCGGCCTGCCCGTGCCGGTGGTGCCCGACGGCGCGTTCTACGCCTGGGCCGACTGCACGGCCGCCGCGAAGAAGCTGGGCGTGAGCGGCAGCTGGGATTTCGCATTCGAGCTGATGCGCCGCGCGCACGTGGCCGCCACGCCCGGCCGCGACTTCGGCACGGCCGAGCCCGAACGATTCATCCGCTTCTCGACAGCCAACAGCATGGCGCAACTGCGCGAGGCCATCGCGCGCATGCGGGAGCTGCTGGCGTGAGCCGCGCATGCCCGCCTGAAGGCGAAGGCAGCCCGCCCGGCGGCGTCGCGCTGCACGACACGCCAGAGGGCCGTGAATTCCGCTGGCCACTGCGCGTTTACTGGGAAGACACCGACGCCGGCGGCATCGTGTTCTACGCCAACTACCTCAAGTTCCTGGAGCGCGCGCGCACCGAATGGTTGCGCGCGATGGGCATCTCGCAGAGCACGCTGCGCGAGGAAACCGGCGGCATGTTCGTGGTCAGCGAGACCTCGATGCGCTATCTGCGTCCGGCACGCCTGGACGATGAACTTATTGTTACCGCGCGCCTCGAAGAAGCCGGAAAGGCCTCGCTGATAATCGCCCAGCGCGCCCTGCTCGCGAATCCCGTGGCCACCGACGGCACGCTGCCCGTGCTGTGCGAAGGCCGCATCCGCATCGGCTGGGTCGACGCCCAGCGCATGGCCCCCGCCCGCATCCCGGCACGCATCCTGCACCAGCTCGCCTCTTCTCCATGAACCAACAAGACCTCTCGATCCTGCACCTCGTCCTCTCGGCCAGCATCGTGGTGCAACTGGTGATGCTGCTGCTGGTGGGCGTCTCCATCGCCAGCTGGGCCGCCATCTTCCGCAAGATCTTCGCGCTGCGCCGCATCAAGGCCCTGAACGAAAACTTCGAGCGCGAGTTCTGGTCCGGCGCCAGCCTCAACGACCTGTACGCCGCGGCCGCGCAGAACGCCCGCAGCGCCGGCCCGATGGAACGCATCTTCGCCTCGGGCATGCGCGAATACCAGAAGCTGCGCGAGCGCCGCATCGCCGATGCCAACACGCTGCTCGACGGCGCCCGCCGCGCCATGCGCGCGAGCTTCCAGCGCGAGCTGGATGCTGCCGAATCCAACCTGTCCTTCCTGGCTTCGGTGGGCTCGGTGTCGCCGTACGTGGGCCTGTTCGGCACGGTGTGGGGCATCATGCACGCCTTCACGGGTCTGGCCAGCCTGCAACAGGTGACGCTGGCCACCGTGGCCCCCGGCATCGCCGAGGCCCTGGTGGCCACGGCCATCGGCCTGTTCGCCGCGATTCCGGCCGTGGTGGCCTACAACAACTTCGCGCGCGACATCGACCGCATCGCCATCAAGCTGGAGACATTCATCGAGGAGTTCTCCAACATCCTGCAGCGCAACCTGGGCGCCGCGCCCGCCGCCGCCCCCGGCCACTGAAGGAATCGCCCAGATGCCCGGAGTTGCTTCCCGCGGCCGTGGCCGCCGCACCATCAACGAGATCAACATGGTGCCCTTCATCGACGTGATGCTGGTGCTGCTGATCATCTTCATGGTCACCGCGCCGCTGATCACGCCCAGCCTCATCGACCTGCCCAGCGTGGGCCGGGCGGCCAAGCAGCCCGACCGCGTGGTGCAGGTGCTGGTCGGCAAGGACGAGCGGCTCTCGGTGAAATCCATGGATCAGAAGGGCGACGGCACCCAGGTGCGGCTGGCCGACCTCGTGGCGGCGGTCCGTCAGGCGCAGGCAGGCGATCCTGCCAGCCCGGTGGTGATCGCGGCCGACAAGTCGGTCAAGTACGAGACCGTGGTGGGCGTGATGAGCGAGCTGCAAAAGCGCGGGGTCCAGCGCGTGGGCCTGTCGGTGCAACTGGCCAACTGACGCGCACGGCGTTTTCCCGCGCGAACTTCGTCGCCCGAGCCCTAGCCCAGATCCCATGCCCTCGCACGCCGAACGCATCGACTTCATGCCACCGCCGCAGCCCGGCGCCGTGCGTGCGTTCGGCATCGCGCTGGCCGCGCACGCCGTGCTCATCGCTGCGCTCACCTGGGGCGTGAACTGGAAGAACACCAACCGCGACGTCGCCATCGAGGCCGAGCTCTGGTCCACCGTCGTGCAGCAAGCTGCGCCACGGCCCGTGGAAACGCCGCCGGCGCCGCCGCCGCCTCCGGCCCCTCCCGCTGCGCGCACCCAGACGGCGCCGCCGCCCGAGCAGAACCGCGACGCCGACATCGCTCTGGAGCGTGAAAAGCGCCAGCGCGAGGAACGCGAGCGCCGCGAGGCGGAGCAGAAACGCCAGGCTGCCGACAAGGC
Organism: Burkholderiales bacterium; assembly: GCA_017307855.1. GTDB lineage: Bacteria > Pseudomonadota > Gammaproteobacteria > Burkholderiales > Burkholderiaceae_C > JAGOCV01. The sequence continues at coordinate 98,062 of JAFKGD010000002.1, forward strand.
CGCGCGCGAGAAGAAGGCTGCGACGGAAAAGGCCGCCGCCGACAGGAAGGCCGCCGAGAAAGCGGCAGCCGACAAGCAGCGCGCGCAGGAAACTAAGAAGCGAGAAGAACAGCAGGAGAAGCTGGCCGAGGCCAAGCGCCGCGAGGAAAACCTCAAGCGCATCCAGGCCATGGCCGGCGCCACCGGCTCGCCCGATGCCACCGGCAACTCGCAGCGCTCGAGCGGCCCCAGCGCGGGTTATGCCGAGCGGCTGGCCGCGCTCTTCAAACGCAACATCAGCTTCCCCAATCCCGACTCGATCAGCGGCAACCCCAAGGCGGTCGTCGAGGTGCGTGTGTCGCCTTCAGGGCTGATCATCGGCTCCCGCCTGGTCAAGTCGTCGGGCGTGCCGGCCTGGGACGATGCCGTGCTGCGCGCGGTGGACAAGACCGAGCGCATCCCCGCCGACAACGGCCGCTATCCCACGGTGTTCCCGGCCGAGTTCGGGCCCAAGGACTGACGCTCGGGCCGCGCGACCCAAGCCGCCATTGAGGCGTCGCGGTCAGGCCTCGTAGACGATGCTCGCCAAGCCCTGGTCGGCCTGCGCCATCCAGCTGGCCAGCGCGGCATCGCTGGGGAAAAACCGCGCCTGATCGCCCAGTTGCAGCTCGGCCGCCGCGCCGTCGCGCGCCAGCGCCAGCCGCACGGGCAGGCCGCGCAGCAGTTCATCACCCTCTTCCGACACTTCCCTGCGCGGCGGAAAGTCGCGCAGCAGGCGCGCGATGTCGGGCGCGCGGCCGTTCACCGCCACGCGCAGGAATTTGCCGAAGCGGCAGCGCGCCGTGGCCAGGTCCCACACCTGCTGCACGTTGAGGCGCACGCCGCCACTGAAGCGGTCGGGCTGCACGCGGCCCATGATGATGACGAGCTCGTCATCCTTGAGCACGTTGCGGCTGGCGTTGATGACGGCCTCGTCGGCCGTGCCCTCGATCACCGCCGTCTTGTCATCGAGCTTGAACAGCGCGAGCTTGCCGCGCTGGCCGTTGATGATGCGCAGGTCGCTCACGATGCCCGCCACCAGTTGCGGCTCGCGCGACTCGCTCAGCTCTTCCACCGTACGGCGGGCGAAGCGGCGCACCTCGGCGGCCGACTCGTCGAACAGGTGGCCCGAGAGGTAGAAGCCCACGGCCGTCTTCTCGAACGTGAGCCGCTCCTTGATGCCCCAGGGCATGGCTTCGACCAGCGACGGCTCCTGCGTGCTCGACCCATGCGAATCGTCGCCCAGGTCGAACAGGCCGCCCTGGTTGGCGTTGGCTTCGCTCGTCGCGGCGAATTCGAACGCGCGGTCGATGGAGGCCACCAGCTCGGCGCGGTTGGGATGCAGGCTGTCAAAGGCACCGGCCTTGATAAGCGCCTCCACCGTGCGCTTGTTCACGCGCGTGCGGTCCACGCGCTTGGCGAAGTCGTAGAGGCTGGCGAACGGCCCCACGGTATCGCCGCCCGCACCGGCGCCACGCCCTTCACGCGCGGCGACGATGGCTTCGATGGCCTGCTGCCCCGTGCCCTTGACGGCCCCCAGACCGTAGCGGATCACCTTGTCGGTGACGGGCTCGAAGCGGTAGCTGCCGCGATTGACGTCCGGCGGCTCGAAGCTGATGGCGAAGTGCTTGACCGCATCCTCGTACAACACCTTGAGCTTGTCGGTGTCGTCCATTTCGACGGTCATGTTGGCGCAATAGAACTCCGCCGTGTAGTGCACCTTGAGCCAGCCCGTGTGGTAGGCCAGCAGGGAGTAGGCGGCCGCGTGCGACTTGTTGAAGCCGTAGCCCGCGAACTTCTCCATCAGGTCGAACACTTCGTCGGCCTTGTCCTCGGAGATGCCCTTTTCGGCCGCGCCCTTGCGGAAGATGGCGCGGTGCTCGGCCATCTCCTCGGCCTTCTTCTTGCCCATGGCCCGGCGCAGCATGTCGGCGCCCCCGAGCGAGTAGCCGCCCAGCACCTGGGCGGTCTGCATCACCTGCTCCTGGTAGACCATGATCCCGTAGGTTTCGGCCAGCACGGGCTCGACCAGCGGATGCGGGTACTCCACCGGTTCGCGGCCGTGCTTGCGGTTCACGAACGTCGGGATCAGGTCCATCGGGCCCGGGCGGTAAAGCGCGTTCAGCGCGATCAGGTCTTCCAGACGGCTCGGCTTCGCGTCGCGCAACATGCCCTGCATGCCGCGCGATTCGAACTGGAACACGGCCTCGGTCTTGCCTTCCTGGAACAGCCTGTACGTGGCCCGGTCATCGAGCGGGATGGTCTCGAAGGTGAAGTTTTCCTGGCCCTTGTGCCGCTTCATGATGAATTCGCGCGCGATCTCCAGGATCGTGAGCGTGGCCAGGCCCAGGAAGTCGAACTTCACCAGGCCGATGGCCTCCACGTCGTCCTTGTCGTACTGGCTCACCGCCGATTCGCTGCCCGGCTGCTGGTAGAGCGGGCAGAAGTCGGTGAGCTTGCCGGGCGCGATCAGGACGCCGCCCGCGTGCATGCCGATGTTGCGCGTCATGCCCTCGAGCTTCTGCGCCATCTCGATCACTGTGCGCACGTCTTCTTCCTCGCGCACGCGCTGGTAGAGCACGGGTTCGAGTTCGAGCGCGTAGTTGTTCTTGTCGCCTTCCTTCTTCTGCGCGGGCGGGTAGGCCAGCGTGTACGTCTGCCCCGGCTTGCCCGGCACCAGCTTGGAGATGCCATCGCAGAACGTGTAGCTCATGTCCATCACGCGGCCCACGTCGCGGATGGCGGCCTTGGCGGCCATGGTGCCGAAGGTGGCGATCTGGCTCACCGCCTCCTTGCCATATTTCTCCTTCACGTAGTCGATCACGCGATCGCGGTTGCCCTGGCAGAAGTCGATGTCGAAGTCGGGCATCGAGACGCGCTCGGGGTTCAGGAAGCGCTCGAACAGCAGGTTGTAGTGCAGCGGGTCGAGGTCGGTGATCTTGAGCGCGTAGGCCACCAGCGAGCCGGCCCCCGAGCCGCGGCCCGGCCCCACGGGACAGCCGTTGTTCTTGGCCCAGTTGATGAAGTCGCCCACGATCAGGAAGTAGCCGGGGAAACCCATCTTGAGGATGGTGCCCAGCTCGAATTCGAGCCGCTCTTCGTAGCGCGGGCGCTGCCGCTCGCGCTCGGCCTCGTCGGGATAGAGCAGCACCAGGCGTTCCTTCAGACCCTCGGCCGAAGCGAAGCGGAAGTACTCCTCGATGGGCATGCCGTTGGGCGTGGGGAAATCGGGCAACTGCGGCTTGCCGAGCACCAGCGTCAGGTTGCAGCGTCGCGCGATTTCCAACGTGTTGGCCACCGCGGACGGCACGTCGGCGAACAGCTGCTCCATCTGCGTCGCACTCTTGAAGTACTGCTCCCGCGTGAAGCGGCGCACGCGCCGCTGGTTGCCCAGGATCTCGCCTTCGGCGATGCACACGCGCGCCTCGTGCGCCTCGTAATCTTCTTCGCTGAGGAACTGCGCCGGATGCGTGGCCACCACCGGCAAGCCCAGCCGTGCCGCCACGCGCACCGCGCCCGTCACCTGCGCCTCGTCGTCGTTGCGGCCGGCGCGCTGCAGCTCCAGGTAGAAGCGATGCGGGAACAGGCCCGCCAACTGCAGCGCCACCTCGGCGGCGCGCGCATCGTTGCCCTGCGCGATCGCCTGGCCCACCGGACCGGCCGGCCCACCCGACATCAGGATCAGCCCGTCGCCCAGTTCATGCAGCCAGCCGACCTTGCAGACCGCCTGCGCGCGTACGACGTTTCGCGTCCAGCCTCGAGCGAGCAACTCGCACAGATTGAGATAGCCCTGCCGGTTCTGCACCAGCAGCAGCACGCGCGAGACCAGCGAGGCGTCGTCGCCCAGGCCCTCCAGCACTACCTCGGCGCCGATGACCGGCTTGACCCCCTTGCCACGCGCAGCCTTGTAGAACTTGATGGCACCGAACAGGTTCGACAGATCGGTGATCGCCAGCGCCGGCTGGCCATCGGCCGCCGCGGCGGCCACGACTTCGTCGATGCGGTTGGTGCCGTCGACGACGGAGAATTCGGTGTGCAGGCGCAGGTGGACGAACATGCGGGCATTGTAGGAAACCGCTGCTGCAAGAAGCGCTTGACAGGGGCTTGCCAAGGCCGATCAGCACTGTCGACAGCCTGGTGTGGCAATCCTCGATTGCATTGCATTTGCAATACAATCGCCGCATGAAAACCGCCACCCTGCCCGCCGTTCGCGTACAGCCCGACCTGCGCGCCGATATCGAGCGCGTTCTGAGCGACGGCGAGTCGCTGTCGCAGTTCGTCGAATCCGCCGTGCAGGCCGCCGTGCATCAACGCACGCAGCAGGCCGAATTCGTGACGCGCGGGATGGCGTCGCTGCAGAAGGCGTGCAAAAGCGGTGACTACGTCGACGCTGGCCGCGTTGTCGATGGCTTGCGCCACCGGCTGCAGACTGCGCGTGCGAAGCAGGCAGCGGACGGCCGGTGAGCTACACCGTTCGTTTCACGCGCGACGCCGCGGACGACCTGCAGCGCCTGTTCGATTTCATCCTGGAGCGGGACACGGCCCAGGGTGGGGACTTCGATCAGGCGGCGCGCGCACTCTCCGCCATCGAGCGCGCCATCGACACGTTGCGTTTCACGCCCTTCACCTGCCGCAAGGCCGGCCGCGACCCGTTCATCCGCGAGTTGGTGATTCCGTTCGGCGGCGCTGGCTACGTCGCGCTGTTCGAGATCGAGGCCAGCGATTCGGTGGTCATCGCTGCCGTTCGCCATCAGCGCGAAGACGATTACCACTAGCCATGCAAGACATCCTCAACATCTCCGCCTACAAATTCGTCCCGATCGCGGATGCCCCCATGTTGCGGGACACGCTGCTGGAGCGCGCCCGCGCGGCCGCGCTCAAGGGCACGATCCTGCTGGCCGAAGAAGGCATCAACCTGTTCCTGGCCGGCGATACACAAGCCGTGCGCGGCTTCGTCGATGCCTTGCGGCAGGACGCCCGATTTGCCGACCTCGATCCCAAGGAAAGCTGGTCGGCCACGCAACCGTTCAAGCGCCTGCTGGTGAAGGTCAAGCGCGAGATCATCCGTATGAACCATCCGGCTATCCAGCCCGCCCAGGGCCGCGCGCCGGCGGTGGATGCGCCCACACTGGCGCGCTGGCTCGATGCAGGCCACGATGACGAAGGCCGGCCCGTGGTCACGCTCGACACGCGCAACGCGTTCGAGGTGGACCACGGCACGTTCGAGGGCGCCATCGACTGGCGCATCGGCAAGTTCTCCGACTTCCCGGACGCGCTGGCCGCGCATCGCACCGAGCTGGAAGGCAAGACCGTGGTGAGTTTCTGCACTGGCGGCATCCGCTGCGAGAAGGCCGCGATCCTGATGCACGAGGCCGGCCTGCCGCACGTGCTTCAGCTCGACGGCGGCATCCTCAAATACTTCGAGCTGACCGATGGCCGCCACTTCCGGGGCGACTGCTTCGTGTTCGACGAGCGCGAGGCGGTCGACGCGGCCCTCGCGCCGAAGCGCGCCGCCGGCTGATCCGCTGCGCCTGCGGCAGGCTCAGGCCGGCCCGCCCTCGGGCAGCGGAATGAACTCGGCCTCGCCGGGCACGCCGTCGAAGCGCCCTTCGCGCCAGTCGCGCGCGGCCTCGGCGATGCGCTCCTTGCGGCTGGAGACGAAGTTCCACCACATGAAGCGGTGGCCATCGAGTGGTGCACCGCCCACCACGGCGATGCGCGCACCGGTCTCGCTGGCGATACGCGCAGCAGCATGCGGTGCCAGCACGCCGAGCGTGCGCGCCGGCAGCACCTCGCCGTCCACGGTGAGATCGGCGTCGGGGCTGTAGAGGGCCTTCTCCTCGCACAGCGCGGGCAGATCGAAGGCTTCGCCCGCGGGCAGGGCGATGTCCAGGTACAGCGTCTGCGCGAACGTTCGCACGGGCGAGGCCGCACCGAAGGCCTCGCCGATCAGCACGCGCACGCGCGCGCCGTCCACCTGCAACTCGGGGATCGCGTCGGCCGGTGTGTGCTCGAACGCGGCATCGACCTCCTCGGCCTCTTTCGGCAGCGCCGCCCACAGCTGCAGGCCGTGGTTCACGTAGCTCGCAGACGCCAGGTCATCCGGACGGCGCTCCGAGTGGGTGATGCCGCGCCCGGCCGTCATCCAGTTGATGGCGCCGGGTTCGATCCGCTGCACCACGCCCAGGCTGTCGCGGTGCATCATCGCGCCCTCGTACAGGTAAGTGACAGTGGCCAGACCGATGTGCGGATGCGGGCGGACGTCGTAGTTGGCCTCGGGCACCACCGTGACGGGCCCGAAGTGATCGAAGAACAGGAACGGGCCGACCGACTGGCGTTTGGCCGACGGCAGCAGGCGACGCACGGTGAAGCCGCCACCGAGATCCTTGGTGTGGCCGGACAGTTGCAGGGCAAGACTCATGGCGGGGCTCCTTCGGGGGTCGTGTGGTCCGGGTGTCAGGCCTGCGGTGCCAGCCGCGCCGCCATCTGCGCCACGCGTGCGCCAAAGAGGCGCGCCGTCTCCAGGTCGCCCGGCAGGCAGTCGTCGGCGCTCGCATCCGACGGCGTCTGCGCCATCAGCCCGCTGTACGACACGAGGTAGTTCACGTCGTTGCGCCTGGCAGCCTTGGTGTTGGCCGGCATCAGCCCCTGGCTCACCCACAGCATCGAATGCTGCATGGCCAGCGTGAACAGCGCGTCGAGTGTATGCAGCTTGTCGCCATTCATGCCGGCGCTGGACGTGAAGCCGGCGGCGAGCTTGTCCTTCCAGCCCTGCGCGAACCAGACCTTGGAAGACGCGTCGGCGAATTTCTTGAACTGCCAGCTCACGTTGCCCATGTACGTGGGCGAGCCGAACACGATGGCATCGGCCGCGGCCAGCAGTTCCCAGCCACCCGCGGGCAGGTTGCCTTCGGCATCGATGGCCAGCAGCGTGGCATCGGCGCCTTCGGCCACGGCATGGGCGATGCGTTGGGTGTGGCCATAGCCGGAGTGGTAGACGACGACGGTGCGGGGCATGGGCAGGACTCCTGAAAGCGCAGAGGATAAGCCGCCGCCATGGCAGCGGCAGGAAGCGGTGGCGCAAATGCAGACGGCGGTGGCATGGCAGGCTGCCGCACCACCGCCGTCGTGGCGACGGGCCCGCGCCGTGCGGCGCGGGCCGCAGGGGCCTCAGCCTCGACGGGCGTCGACGCTGAAGCGGCCGGCGCCGAAGGCTGCGAACGCGAACGCGCCGCCGGCGATCGCCATGTTCTTGAAGAACGACATCTGCTCGGCCGGCACGGCCCAGAACGGATGGAAGATGAACGTGATGATCACGGTGAAGAGCGCGATGCCCAGCGCCGCCCAGCGGGTCTGCAGGCCGATGAGCAGCAGGATGCCGAAGCCGAGCTCGACCACGATGGCGATCGCCGCGGCCACCTCCGGCAGCGGGATGCCCTTGGAAGCGATGTAGCCCACCGTACCGGCGAAGCCGCCGATCTTGCCGAAGCCGGCCGGGATGAACAGCAGGGCCAGCAGCGCGCGGCCGATCAGGGCGAAGGTGGCTTCGAGCGAGGGATTGTTGAGTTTGGACATGTTGGACTCTCCGGGGTTCTTGCAGTGGTTGATATGTCGACGCAATGTCGGGAAACGGGATAGCGCGGCGATCTTCCGCGCGCCGGCATGTGATCGTGCCGGCGCGCGCAAGTTCAGAACACTTCTTGCATGTGCTTGCTCTTTTTTCGACCTGCGCAGCAGAAATCAGGGCGCGAGATCGAACACCAGCACTTCGGCGTCACGGCCCTGGCCCAGCGCCAGACGCGTCTCGCCTTCGATCAGCGCGGCGTCTCCGCCCGAGAGCTGCTGCCCGTTGACCGTGAGCTCGCCGCGCACCAGGTGCACGTAGGTCTTGCGCTTCGCATCGAGCGAGAGCACCTGCGTTTCGTCGCCATCGAACAGGCCCGCATACAGCAGCGCATCGGCATGGACCGTGACGGAGCCGCTGGCGCCGTCCGGCGAGGCCACCAGGCGCAACTGCCCGCGCTTCTCGGTCTCGGCGAAGCTCTTCTGCTCGTAGCTCGGCGGGATGCCGGTCACGTTGGGCAGGATCCAGATCTGCAGGAAGTGCGTGGTCTGGCCTTCGGCGTGGTTGAACTCGCTGTGCATCACGCCACGGCCGGCGCTCATGCGCTGCACGTCGCCCGGCGGAATGCCCTTGACGTTGCCCATGCTGTCCTTGTGCGCCAGATTGCCCGAGAGCACGTAGCTGATGATCTCCATGTCGCGGTGGCCGTGCGTGCCGAAGCCCGTGCCCGGCGCGATGCGGTCTTCATTGATCACGCGCAGGTTGCCGAAGCCCATGTGCTCCGGATCGTGGTAACCGGCGAACGAGAAGCTGTGGGCCGACTTGAGCCAGCCATGGTCCGCATGGCCGCGGTCCTGCGATCGGCGAAGTGTGAGCATGGTTCTCTCCTGTGTGTGGTGCCGCACCGTTGCGGTACCGATGGAGTGAATGTAGGCGGACGGGGCGCCTGGACGGGCGCACGCGCTTGAAGACATCATTCAGTTTTTTTGAATTAACATTGCCGGTCGATGCAAAAAGCGCGCAACGCCCTTACCCCCGATTCGCTCGCGCTGTTGCAGGCCGTGGCCAGCACGGGCAGCTTCGCCGCGGCCGCGCGACTGCTGGATCTGGTGCCCAGCGCGCTCACCTACCGCGTGCGCCAGATCGAGGATGCGCTCGACGTGCTGCTGTTCGACCGCAGTTCGCGCCAGGCCCGCATCACGCCGGCCGGTGCCGAGTTGCTGCGCGCCAGCGAGCACCTGCTGGAGGAGATCGATGCCGTGGCCAATCGCGTCAAGCGCGTGGCCACGGGATGGGAATCGCAGCTCACCATCGCGGCCGACGGGGTGATCTCGCGCCCGGTACTGATGGAGCTGACGGAGGCGTTCTTCGCGCTCGATCCGCCCACGCGCGTGCGCATCCGCGACGAGACGCTGGCCGGCACGCTGGAGGCGCTCACGTCGGGCCACGCGGATCTGGCCATCGGCGTGGTGCTGCAGCCCACCACCGTGGCCGGCGTGCAGAACAAGCCGCTGGGGGCGCTGAACTTCGTCTACGCCGTCGCGCCGCACCATCCGCTGGCCGCCCTGCAGGGGCTCATCTCCGACGACGTGCTGCGTCAGCATCGCGCAGTGGCCGTGGCCGATTCGGTGCAGCGCGGGCGCGGGCTCACCGTCAACCTGCTGGGCGGCCAGGACGTGTTCACGGTACCCACGATGCAGGCCAAGCTCGAGGCCCAGTTGCGCGGCCTGGGCGGCGGCTTCGTGCCCGAGCCGATGGCGCGGCCCTACGTCGAGACGGGACGGCTGATCGTGAAAACGGTGGGACGCATGGCACGCCAGGGCCGCATGAGCTACGCGTGGCGCACCCGCGGCGAGCCCGGCGACGTGGGTCGTGGCCTGTCGTGGTGGCTCGAACAGCTCGAGCGGCCCAAGACGCGCACCGCGTTGCTGGAGCGGCACCATGCGGCCTGAAGCCTCGGCGCCGCCGTACGTCGGCCGTTTCGCGCCCTCGCCCACCGGCCTGCTGCATGCGGGCTCGCTGGTCGCGGCGCTTGCCAGCTGGCTCGACGCGCGCGCGCACGGCGGCCGCTGGCTGGTGCGCATCGAGGATGTCGATACGCCGCGCTGCCAGCCCGGCGCGGCCGAAGCCATCCTGCGGCAATTGGACGCCTGCGGGTTGCAGCCCGACGATCCACCGCTGTGGCAATCCGCGCGTGGCCCGGCCTACGAGGCCGCGTTGCGGCAACTGGTGGAAGCCGGCACGGCCTACCCCTGCGCCTGCTCACGCCGCGACATCGAGGCGGCGTGGGCGGCGCGCGGACGCCAGCCCGAGCGGCATGGCGAACTGCCCTACCCCGGCACCTGCGCCAACGGCCTGCACGGGCGTCCCGCGCGGGCGTGGCGCCTGCGCCTGCCGGCCGATGCACGGGTCGTCTGGCACGACCGCCGGCTGGGCGCGCAATCGCAGGACGTGGCGCATGCCGTGGGCGACTTCGTGTTGCGCCGCGCCGATGGCCTGTGGGCCTATCAGCTCGCCGTGGTGGTCGACGACGCAGCGCAGGGCATCACCCATGTCGTGCGCGGCGAAGACCTCGCCGACAACACACCGCGCCAGTGCCTGTTGCATCAGGCCCTCGGCCTGCAACCGCCGCTCTACCTGCATACCCCGCTGGTGCTGGGCGGCAATGGCGAAAAGCTCTCCAAGCAGAACGGCGCCGCGCCGCTGGAACTGGATACGCCGCAGGCGGCGGTGAGCGCACTGCGTCTGGCGGCCACGGCGCTGGGCCTGCCTGCCGGCGACGCCGCCACGCCGGCCGGGGCATTGGCCGGCTGGGTGCCCGCATGGCGCGGTCTCTACAATGCCAGCCCGATCCGAGACCTGTCCCGATGAGCGCCGCCGACCCCACGCCCGATTCCCTGCCTGCCACCGAACGCCCGGCCGGCGCACCCGACGACGTCGCGCATCCGAAGGCGATCCGCAGCTTCGTGCGCCGCGCCGGCCGCACCACCACGGGCCAGGCCCGTGCGTTCGAAGCCTTCGGCCCGCAGTTCCTGCAGCCCTACACCGGCCAGCCGCTCGACTACGCGCAGGCTTTCGGCCGCGAAGCACCCACGGTGCTGGAGATCGGCTTCGGCATGGGCGAGGCCACGGCGCACATCGCCGGACTCATGCCCGCCACCAATTTCCTCTGCTGCGAAGTGCACGAACCCGGCGTGGGCGCACTGCTCAAGCGCATCGGCGAGCAGCACCTGACCAACATCCGCATCGTGGCGCACGACGCGGTCGAGGTGATCGACCACATGCTCGCGCCGGCCAGCCTGGCCGGCGTGCACATCTTCTTTCCCGATCCGTGGCACAAGAAGCGCCACCACAAGCGCCGGCTGGTGCAGCCCGCGCTGATCGCGCGGCTGGCCGCGCGCCTTTCGCCGGGCGGCTACCTGCACTGCGCCACCGACTGGGAACCCTACGCCCACCAGATGGTGGAGGTGCTGGCGGCCGAGCCGCTGCTGGCCAACACCGCCACCGACGCCACCGGCTTCGCGCCCAAGCCGCATTACCGTCCGCTCACCAAGTTCGAAAACCGCGGCCTCAAGCTGGGCCACGGCGTGTGGGACGTGGTGTTCACGCGGCGCGCCGGCTGATCCCCACGCGCGCTCGTCCTCGCGCTCCCCGCGCGCCTGCCCTCCGCCAACATGAAGGAATGCTGAAGACCGCGCCCGGCGGTCTTGGCAGCGCCGCGGCAAGCCGTTACCCTGCCGTGCCAGGGAGCAGCCTGAAACGACAAACGGGGGGATCGAAGCCGATGAAGAACAACAACGCGGGTACCACGCGCCGCCAGCACCTGCTGGGCGCCGTCGCCACCGGCGCGGCACTGGCGGCCGGCCTCACCGTGCGAGCCCCGGCCCGGGCACAGGCCCGGCCGGCTGCGGCCGCTGCGGCGCCGGCACGCAAGCTCGTGCTGGGCCAGTCGGTGCCGCTCACCGGCGCGGCCGAAGAGATCGGCGTCGCCTTTGCCGCCGGCGCCAAACTCTATGTCGACGCCTGGAACGCACGTCCGGCCAACGCGGCATTGCCCATCGAACTGCGCCAGCTCGACGACGGCTACGACGCACGCCGCGCCGGCGAGAATGCGCGCCGCCTCATCGCCGAAGGCGCCGACCTGCTGTTCGGCTTCGTCGGCGCCGATGCCGCACTGGCTGGCGCCGAAGCCGCGCGCGCCTCGGGCGCCGTGCTGTTTGCCCCGTTCGCTGCGCCCGACAGCCTGCGCGAGCAAGCCACCGTGTTCCACGTGCGGCCGAGCCTGGCCGACGAAGCCTTCCGCATGGTTCGCCACTGCCTCACGCTGGGCCAGAACCGCATCGCCGTGGTGGCCGACGACGACACGCTGGGCCGCGCGGGCCTGGCCGCCGTCAACCAGGCCATCGCCGAACTCAAGCACCAGCCGCTGGCAGCCACCGCCTTCGTGCCCGTCAACAGCACGCGCGTCGATCCGGCCGTGGCGGCCGCCATCAACAAGGGCCAGCCGCAGGCCATCATCGTGGCCGGTCTCTTCCGCAGCACGGCGTCGGTGATCCGCGCCATGCGCGCCTCGGGCTATGGCGGCTCGTTCCTCAACTTCTCGGCGGTGGGCATCGACCCGCTGTTCGTGGCCGTGGGCAAGGACATCAACGGCGTGGTGGTTTCGCAGGTGGTGCCCTCGCCGCGCCGCGTGGCCGTGCCGGTGGTGCGCGAGTATCTGGCCGCGCTGGAGGAAACCGACCAGACGGCGTCGTACGAAAGCCTCGAAGGCTTCATCGCCGCCAAGGCGCTGGCCGAGGCCGCGCGCCGTGCCGGTCGGGGCGCCGACCGCGCCGCGCTGCAACGCGCCATGGCGGGCATGACCGACTACGACGTGGGGGGCTTTCGCATCAACCTGCGTGCGGGTGTGCGCGATCCGTCGCGCCCGATCGACCTGGTGACGGTGACGGCCGACGGGCGCGTGATCCGCTGACCGCCGCCGCGCGTCAGGCGCCGAACGGCCCGTACAGCTCGCGCGGGTTGTCCACCAGGATGCGGCGGCGCACCGCTTCGTCGGGCACCCAGTCGGCCAGCAGGTCGAACAGGTCGCCGTCGTTGGGCATGGCGCGGCCGTTCATGTTGACGTGCGGCCAGTCGGTTCCCCACACCAGGCGGTGGGGCGCATGCGCCACCAGCGCGCGCGCCAGCGGCGTGACGGTGGCATAGGGAAAGTCGCCCTGCACGCAGCGCATCGGCCCCGACAGCTTGACCCACACGCGGCCGGTATCGAGCATCGCCAGCAGGCGCTGGAACGCGGGCTGCGACGTGCCGCCTTCCGCCGGAATGGCGGCGAAGTGATCCAGCACCACGGGCGTGGGCAGCGCCAGCAGCGCATCGGCGAACTCGGGCAGGTCGGCCCCGGCGGGGTAGAACTGGACGTGCCAGCCGAAGTCGGCCACCAGCGCCGCCACCCGGGGCGAGAGACGCGGCAGCGCGCCACGGTGGCCGGGACTGACGAAGCGCACGCCGCGCACGCCCAACGCGTCGAGCCGCGCCACCTCGGCCGCGCCAGCTGTCTCGGGCAGCAGCGCCACGCCCTTGAAGCGGCCCGGATGCGCCGTGAGCACGTGTTCGAGGTGGCGCGTGTCCATGCCGTAGCCGCCGCCGCTCACGACAACCGCACCGGCCAGGCCCAGCGTCTCCTGCAGGGCCATGTGCGTTTCGGGCAGCGCGTCCTCGGACGTGTAGCGGCTGTCGGGATGGAACGGATAGTCGGCTGCGGGCCCGAACAGGTGGATGTGGCAATCGATCGCACCGGGCGGGCACGCCGTGCGCGGCGTGCGGGGATGCGGATCGGGCGGTTGCGTGAGCGGCGGCCCGGAAGGCGTCTCGGTCATGGGATGGCTTGCGGCGGGCGTGTCAGTCGGCCTTGATCTTCGAGCGCTTGACCACGTCGGCCCACTGCGCGATCTCGGTGTCGATGAGCCGTCCGAAGGCGGCGCCGTCGGTGGCCAGCACCTCAACGCCGTCGGCCTGCAATTGCCGGTTCAGTTCGGGCTGCTGCATGGCCTGCACCGAGGCCTTCTGCAGCTGCTGCACGATGGCCGCTTCGGTGCCGGCCGGCGCCAGCACGCCCATCCACAGGATGCCCTGGTAGCCCGGCGCGCCCAGCTCGGCCACCGTGGGCACCTCGGGCATCAGCGGCGACCGCTTGAGACTGGCGATGGCCAGCGGCTTGATGCGGCCGGCCTTGATGTGCGGCGTGGCGGTGGCGATGGTGTCCATCTTCAGCCCCACCTGACCGGCCAGCAGGTCGTTGAGAGCGGGTGCCGCCCCTTTGTAGGGCACGTGCGTGACCTGCAGGCCGCCCAGGCGCAGCAGCAGCAGCTCCATCGTGATGTGCGGCAAGGTGCCGTTGCCGGCCGAGCTGTAGTTGAGCTGGCCGGGATGCGCGCGGGCGTACGCGACGAAGCCGGCGAAGTCGTTGTAGGGCTGGCCCGCGTGCGCCACCAGCAGCTCGGGAATCTGCGCCAGCAATGAAACCGGCTGCAGATCCCTCACCGTGTCGAACGGCAGGCTGGGCAGCAGCGCCGGGTTGATGGTGTGGTTGGGCGTGGTGAACAGCAGCGTGTAGCCGTCGGGCGCGGCCTTGGCCACGCGCGCGGTGGCGATGGAGCCGCCGGCGCCGGGCACGTTCTCCACCACCACCGTGCCGCCGATCTGGCGGCCCAATTGCGTGGCGTATTGGCGGGCCACATAATCGACCGTGCCTCCGGCCGGGAACGGGACGACCAGTTTCAGGGGTCTGTCGGGCCAGGCGGCCCAGGCCGGCATGCCCAGGCCTGCCAGCGCGGCCACGGCCGACGTCAGCAGCAGCGCGCGGCGCCAGGCAGAAGGGGTGTTCATCGGGGTCTCCTCGTTTCGATGCCAATCCGGCAGTACACATCGCCGCACGGCCCGGCACAAATGATTTGTTTGAGCCCATCCATGAACCGCTTTCATCGCGCCCCGCGCCGCCTCCATGCACGTTGATTTCCTCGGCCTGCAGGCCTTCGTCGCCATCGCCGAGGCCGGCAGCTTCCAGCAGGCCGCCGTGCAGCTGCACCTGACGCAGACGGCCATCAGCCACCGCATCCGCAAGCTCGAGGATGCGCTGGGCGTGCGGCTGATCGCGCGCACCACGCGAGATGTCACGCTCACCGAAGCCGGCCATGCGCTGCTGCCGCGCGCGCGCCGCGCCATGCAGGAGCTCGCCGATTCGTGCGAAACCGTGCGCACCCACGGCCAGCGCGCCAGCGACTGGCTGGCCTTCGCCTGCCTGCCCACGGTGGCGGCCAGCACCATCGCGCCACTGCTGGCCGAATGCGCCGCGCGCCATCCCGAAACCCATGTGCGCGTGTTCGACAGCTCCATCCCCGAAATCGCCGAACTGGTCGAATCGCGTACCGCCGCCTTCGGTCTCACGGTCATGCAGGGCTCGCGCGGCGAGCTGGTGGCCGAGCGCATCGGCGACGAGCCCTTCGTGCTGGTGTGTGCCGAAGGCCATGCGCTCGCGTCGCAGGCGCGCGTGCCGTGGCAACGGCTGGCGAGCGAATCGCTGATCCGCATCAGCCTGCCTTCGGGCAACAGCATGACCATCGACGATGCGCTCGGCCCGCTGCGCGAGAGCCTGCGCTGGCGCTACGAGGCGCAGCACAACGCGATGGCACTGGAGATGGTGCGTGGCGGCCTGGGCGTGACGGTGGTGCCGCGGCTGTCGGTGCAGCCGGCCACGGGCCTTCGCGTGGTCACCATCGACGCGCCGCTGATCACGCGCGCGCTGGCCGTGGTGACCCGGCGCGACGCGCAGTTGCCCGCGCGCGAGGCGTGGGCGCGCGACAGGCTGGTGCAGCTGGTGCGCGAGGCGCTCGCCTGAGTCGGCGTGCGAGTGCGCATGCGCGTTTGCGGCAGATGAATCTGCCGCATCAAACGCCAAGAACAATTCATTTGTCGCGCACCGCAGCCGCGCGGACACTCGTCCCCCACCCCGAAGAAGACAACAGGAGACGACACCATGCACGACCTCACGCCCGCCCCGGCGCATCCGCGACGCCGTGCGCTCATCGCCGGCGCGCTGGCCAGTGGCCTGATGGCCGCTGCGCCCTTCGCCGCGCAGGCGCAGCCCTCTTTTCCCTCGCAACCGGTCAAGGTGATCGTGCCCTTCGGCCCCGGCGGCCTGGCCGACATCTCGATGCGCCTGGTGGCGCAGAAGCTGGGCGAACGGCTGGGCCAGCCGATGGTGGTGGAAAACCGCCCCGGCGCTGGCGGCGTGGTCGCGGCCAATGCCGCGCTCAACGCGCCGCGCGACGGCCACACGCTGATCCTCTTCTCCAACGGCACGGCCATCAGCAAGAGCCTGTTCAAGCTGGCCAACGATCCCGAAACCGACTTCGTGCCGATCTCCTCCATGGCCTACTTCGACCTGATCCTGCTGGTGAAGGCGGATGGCGGCGTGCCCGATCTCGCCTCGCTGCTGGCCCTCTCGCGCCGCCGCCCGCTCAACATCGGCACCATCAACCCGGGCAGCACGCAGAACCTGTCGGCCGAGCTGTTCAAGTCGGTCGCGAAGATCGAGGCCACGGTGATCCCCTTCAAAAGCACGCCCGAAGTGCTGACGGCCCTGATGCGCGGCGATGTGGACGTGGGCTTCGAGTCGTATGCCGCGCTCAAGGGCGCGGTGAACGGCGGCCAGGTGCGCGCCATCGCCGCCACGGCCGGCGCGCGTTCGCCGTGGCTGCCCCAGGTACCCACCGTGCGCGAGGCCGGCGTGGCCGGCTACGAAGTGACCGGCTGGAATGCGCTCTACGCGCCGGCGGGCACGCCGTCCGCGGCCGTGCAGGCCGTCAATGCCGCCATGCAGGAAGTGATGCAGTTGCCCGACGTGCGCCAGCGCCTGCTGCAACTGGGCACCGAGCCGCGCGCCAGTTCGCCCGCCGACATGGCCGCGGTCTTCAAGCGCGACGCGGCCAAGTGGGCCGAAGTGATCCGCCGTGCCGGCATCCAGATGCAGTAAGACCATGACCGAAGCAGTACAGAATCCCTCCGCCCAGGCCTTCACGCCGCTGGTCGATGCGCACGTGCACGTGTTCCGGCGCGACATGCCGCTCATCCCCAATCCACGCCACGCGCCCGACTACGAGTTCACCGCCGAACAGCTCGATGCCACGCTGGCCGCACACGGCGTGCGCCATGCCGTGGTCGCCGCCGCCAGCCCCTGGGGCGACTGCAACGACTACATCATGCAGACGCTGCGCGCGCGCCCGCACTGGCGCGGCACGGCCATCCTGGAGCCATCGACCGACCGCTACGTGCTCGAACAGATGGCGCACGACGGCTTCGTGGGCGTGCGCCTGCCGTTCATCAGCATGAGCACCCTGCCCGACCTGGGCAGCTGGGACTGGCGCAAGTTCCTCTACCGCCTCAAGGACATGGGCTGGCACGTGCACCTGCACCTGGACGGCCCGCGCCTGCCGCAGGTGCTGCCGGCGCTGGAAGCATCGGGCGTGACCGTGGTGCTGGACCACATCGGCCGGCCCGATCCGCAAGGCGGCACCACGAGCGAGGGCTTCCGTGCCATGGTGCGCGCCGTGCAGAACGGCCGCACCTGGGTCAAGCTCTCGGGCGCCTACAGGCTAGGCCCGCAGGCTGCCGACCAGGCCCGGGCACTCTGCAGCGAAGTCGGCATCGAACGCATGGTGTGGGCCAGCGACTGCCCGTTCGTCGGCGCCGAGTCGACCTCCTATCAGAGCACCGTCGACTGGCTCGCCGGTGTGGTTCCCGACCTCGCCGCACGCCAGCGCATCGCGGGTGCCAACGCGTTCGAGCTGTACTTCGCCCGGCGCTGAACACGGGCGCGCACGCGCGCCGCGCCTGGCGCCGGATCAGCGCGCCGGCACCAGCGGCATGAGCAGGTAGCTCGCCCGCTCGCCGCCGGTGTGCAGCGTGTTGATGCCGCCGAACTCGGCCTCGGGCCGGTCGTCCGGGTGGTCGTGGCGCATGCGTCCGGGCGGCGCGACGATGAAGTCGTGGCCCTGCAGCGTGAGCACCAGCCGCCAGCCCTTGGGGAACACCATGCTGGTCGGCCAGATTTCCACATCCAGCGGATACACCTCGCCCGGCGTGAGCTTCTGCACTTCGTCGTGCACGTGCCACGGCCGCCACGGCGTGCTGCGCGCTTCGTCGAGCTTGCGGTGCGACGCGCGCAGCCAGCCCAGCGCCATCGGCACCGGCTCGTGCGCGCCGACGAAGGTGCGCTCCTTGCCCTCGGGATCGAACACCCGCAGGATGGCGAACAGGTCCAGATCGGTGGTGCTCGACGACACCCACACGCGCAGGCTGGCCGGGCCGGTGAATTCGGTGTCTTCCTCGAACGGCGCGGTGGAGAAGCTCACGCTGTCTTTCATCGCGCGATAGCTGGCCTGTGCCGGCGCAGCTGGCGCGTCGGCCTGCAGTGCTTCGCTGGAGGGGTCGAGGTACAGGCGCGTCCATTGCGTGCGGGCCAGCGGCCATTCATGTTCCTGCCGGAGCGTGGCCGTTCCGTCGGGACGGCGGATTTCCAGTTGCACATGGGGCTCACGCTCCCAGCCGTTGTCCTCGCCACGCAGATAGTGGTTGAAGAACCGCTTCTGGATGGCAACGTAGTGCGGCAGATAGAAGCTCTCGTAGTGCGTGCCGATGTGCGCGAACAGCCACTTGTGCTCATCGCTGGAGCCGGCCTGCAGGTAACCCTCGAAGTTGCCGCGCAGGTGATTGGCCGGTCCGCCCCAGTTGGCTGCCGACAGCACCGGCACCGAGATGCGGTCCAGGCGCGGGCAGCGATCCTGGAACCACGCGTCATACAGCGGATGCTCCTGCATGTCGCGCGGACAGTCGGCACGCGAGCCGGCCAACAGCGCATCGGACAGTGGCGCCCCCGTGGGCGGCTGGCCGGTTGCGCGGTCGCGGTGGGATGTCGAGGCATTGCCGTTCTGGTTGGACAGCACCTGCTTGGGCCACCATGCGGCCCGGAAGCCGTTGCTGAGGATGCCGCCATGTCGGATCGAATCACGGTAGTAGTTGCTGGCCCCTTCCCAGGGCACGATGGCCGCCAGGTGCGGCGGCCTCAGCGCGGCCACCTGCCACTGCTTGGTTGCCAGGTACGACACCCCCAGCAGCCCCACCTTGCCGTTGCTCCACGGTTGCACGCCAGCCCATTCGATGCATTCGAAATAGTCGCGGGTCTCGCGCGGAGAAAACACGTCGAGATAGCCGGCCGATTTGCCGCTGCCGCGCGCGTCGACGACGATCAGCACGAAGCCGTCGGGCACCCATCGCTCGGGATCCGCCACTTCCCACACCAGGTGCTCGCCGGTCGATCCATTGCGGCACAGGTCGGGATAGATCTCGTTGAGTTTCTGCCATTGCGGCGCCCAGCCATCGGCGAAATGCACGTCCTTGCCGTAGACGCCGAAGGCCATGACGACCGGCCAGGGCCCCGGAGCCTCGGGGCGGAACACATTGGCATACAGCACGGCCCCATCGGACATGCCGATTTCAACGTTCTTCTCGATCAACATCTCATTGGTCTTTCTTCGTCTCTGACTTCTTCAATCGATGGTGATGCCCACGGCCTTCACCAGCTTTCCGACACGCTGCGCATCGGCAGCCACGAAGCGGTTGAACTCGTCGGGCGTATTGCCGATGGGCACCGAGGCGTCGGACACGATGCGCCGGCTGATGTCGGGCGACTGGATGGCCCGGGCCAGCTCGGCCGACAGCTTCTGAACGACGGCAGGCGGGGTGCCCGCGGGCGCGAAGAACCCCTGCCAGCCGCCATCGATTTCGTAGCCCGGCACGCCCGACTCGGCGATGGTCGGCACGTCGGCCAGGCCCGGCAGGCGCTGCGGGCTGGTGACGGCGAGCGCACGCACCTGGCCCGCCTTCATGGGTGGCAACGCCGCCGTCACGCTGAGGAACGCGGCCTGGATCTCTCCGCCGATCACCGCGTTGAGGGCGGGCGCGGCACTCTTGTAGGGCACGTGCAGCAGCTTCGTGCCGGCCATCACGTTGAGCAGCTCGCCCGGCAGGTGCAGCGTGTTGCCGACGCCCGGCGAGCCGAAGGCCACCTTGCCGTTCTTGGCGAGCGCGATGAACTCCGCCATGTTCTGCGCGGGCAGGCCGGGCGTGACGACCAGCACCACGCCCGGCGCCGTGCGCACCTGCGTCACGCCGGTGAAGTCGCGCAGCACGTCGTAGGGCAGCTTCTTGTACACGTGCGAATTGATCGTGTGCGATCCGGTGGTGTAGAGCAACGTATAGCCATCGGCCGCCGCCTTGGCGACCGCGTCCGTGGCGATGATGCCGTTGCCACCGGGCCGGTTGTCGATGACGAAGTTGTAGCCGGCAGACTGCGTCACCGATTGCGTGATCAGGCGCGCCAGCACATCGGGCGCCCCGCCCGCCGCGAACGGCACGAGCAGGCGGATCGGACGATTGGGGAAGTCGGCCTGCGCCCACACCGGCAGCGCGTGGGCGCCGGCCAGGGCGCCGAGGGTGGCGAGGCAATGCCTGCGATTGATCATCATGGTGTCTGTCTCCTGGTTGTCATGCCGATGCCGCGCTCGAGGGCTCAATTGGCCTGCGCGCCGGTTTCCTTCACCACGCGCGCCCACTTGGCCAGTTCGCGGTGCAGGTAGTCGCGCGACTCGGCCACGCTGCCGCCCAGCGGCTCGAAGCCGGTGGCGGCCAGCCTGGCGAGGAAGTCCGGGTCCTGCTGCAGGCGGGCCACCTCGCGGTTGATGCGCTGCAGGATGGCGTCGGGCGTCTTCGCGGGTGCGAACACGCCGACCCAGGTCACGTCCTCGAAGCCCGGGAAGCCCGACTCGGCGACGGTGGGCACGTCGGGCAGCGCGGCCGATCGCTTGCTGCCGGTGACCACCAGCCCGCGCACGCGGCCCGACTTCACCAGCTCCACCGCAGCCGGCAGGGCCACGCTGGCCAGTTGCGTCTGCGCGCCCATGGTGGCGTTGAGGGCGGGGCCCGCGCCCTGGAAGGGCACGTGCGTGACCGGCACCTTGCCCAGCACCTTGAACAGGTACTCCGCCGTCAGGTGCGGCGTGGTGCCGGCGCCGGCCGTGCCGTAGTTGTAGGTGCCGCCTTTCGCGTCCTCCATCACCTCCCTGAGCGTGCGGGCCTTGAGCTGCGGCGCGATGGCGATGAGGTTGGGGCTTTGGGCCACCAGCGTGGCCAGCGTGAGGTCCTTCTCGGCATCGAAGCCGAGGTTGCGCTGCATCGACGGGTTCACCGCGTAGGAGCTGGTGTTGATGAGCAGCGTGTAGCCATCGGGCTCGGCCCGCGCAACCACCTGCGACGCGACGCTGCCGCCGGCGCCCGGGCGGTTCTCCACCACCACGCTCTGGCCCAGCGCTTCGCCCAGCTTCTGGCCGAGCAGGCGCGCGATGATGTCCGCCGGCCCGGCGGGCGCGAAGGCGACGACGAATTTCACGGGCTTGGTCGGCCAGGGGGCGGGTGCCGCCGGAGCCTGCGCGAAGGCGGGCCATGCGAAGGCGCCTGCCAGGCAGGCGGCGAGGGTCGAGCGGCGGTTCAGCATGGATGTCTCCTGTCGTGTTGTCTTCTGTTCATGCGGTGAAAAGTCCGGCGACGCGCCGGCCTCATGCGGCCGCGATCACGGGCACGCGCAACCAGCTGTCGTGCGCGCCGCCGGTGTGCAGCGTGGTGATTCCGCCGAAGAGCGCGGGATCGCGGTCGGTCGGGTCGTTGTGCAGCAGCCTGGCGGGCGAGGTCACTTCCAGGTCGCGGCCGCGCACGGTCAGCACCAGCCGGCTGCCCGCCGGATAGCGCAACGTGGTCGGCAGGATTTCCACGTCCACCTCGACGGGCTCGCCCGGCGTCAGCAACTGCCGCTCGTCATGCGTGTGCCAGGGCCGCCAGGGCAACGACCGCCGCGCACACAGCTTGCGGTGCGAGGCGCGCTGCCAGCCCATGGCCACGCGCACCTTCTCGTGGGCGCCGGTGAAGATGACCTCGCTGCCATCGGGCCGGAAAGCCCGCAGCACGACGAACAGATCGAGATCGGCGGTGCTCGACGACACCCAGGTGCGCAGCACCAGCGGGCCGGCGACCACCGTCTCGCTCCCGAACGGCGCGAGCGCGAAATCGACGCCTTCGCCCAGGGCCTCGAAGGCCACCGACGTGCCGGCGGACGGCGGCGTCGGCGACAGCGTGGCCGTTGCGGCATCCAGGTGCAGGTCGGTCCAGCGCGTGCCAGTCAGCGGCCACTGGCTGTCGGTGTGCAGGCTCGCGCCGCCATCGACGTCGCGGATGGCGATCTGCACGCGGGGTTCGTCGTCCCAGCCGTTGGCCTCGTCGCGCAGGTAGCGGTTGAGGAAGCGCTTCTGGATCGCGACGTAGTGCGGCAGGTAGAAGCTTTCGTAGTGCGTGCCGATGTGGCCGACCAGCCACTTGTGCGTCGAACCCGCGCGGCAGAAGCCTTCGACATTGCCACGCAGGTGGTTGCCCGGCCCGCCCCAGTTGGCGGCCGACAGCACCGGCACCTCGATCTGTTCGACCTGCGGCGAGCGGTCGCGGAACCATTCGTCGTCGAGCACGTGGCGCGCCAGGTCGGACGGCGTGTCGGCACGGTTGCCGGCCAGCAGATCGGGCGCGATGGGCGTGCCGGTCGTGGGCTCGCCGGTGTCCCGGTCGCGATGCGTGGTGTCCGCGTTGCCATTCTGGTTGACCAGCACCTGGCGCGGCCACCAGGCGAGCCGGAAGGCACTGTTCCAGATGCCGCCGTGGCGCGTGGCGTCGCGGTAGTGGTCGCATGCGCCTTCCCAGGGCACGATGGCCGCCAGGTGCGGCGGGCGCAGCGCCGCCACCTGCCACTGCTTGAACGCGAGGTAAGACACGCCGAGCAGGCCCACGCGTCCGTTGCTCCAGCCTTGCACGCCGGCCCACTCGATGCATTCGTAGTAGTCCTGTGTCTCGCGCGGCGAGTAGAGGTCGAGGTAGCCCGGCGACTGCCCGGTCCCGCGCGCATCGATGGCGATGATCACGAAGCCGTCAGGCACCCAGCGTTCGGGATCCGGCATTTCCCAGCGCAGATAGCGTCCGCTCGATCCGTCGGTCGCCAGGCCCGGATAGATCCTGTTGAGCGTGTTCCATTGCGCGTTGTAGGCATCCTCGAAGTGGATGTCCTTGCCGTAGACGCCGAAGCTCATGACCACGGGATAGCGGCCCGGTGCTTCGGGGCGATAGACGTTGGCGCGCAGCACCGCGCCATCGGCCATGGGAATGGCTGTGTTCTTCTCGACGATCATCTGAGCTGTGCGCGCCCTGCGCGCTTCACGAATCGATGCTGATGCCGACCGCCTGCACGATGGCCTTCATGCGCGCGGAGTCCTCGCGCAGGAAGCGGTCGAACTCCTGCGGCGAATTGCCGATCGGCTCGGAGTCGTCCTCGCGGATGCGCGTGGCCACCAGCGGCGCGCGCACCGCCTTGTGGATCTCGGCGGACAGGCGCTGCACGATCTCGGGCGGCGTGCCGGCCGGCGCGAGGATGCCCTGCCAGCCGCCGTCCATGTCGTAGCCGGCCACACCGGCCTCGGCGATGGTGGGCACGTTCGGCAGCGCCGACAGACGCCGCGATCCGGTCACGGCGAGCGCGCGCACCTGGCCCGCCTCGATCGGCCCCTTCGCCGCGATCATGCTGACGAAGGCGCAGGCGATCTCGCCGCTGACCACCGCATTGAGCGCCAGATTGCCACCGCGATAGGGCACATGCAGCATGCGCGTGCCAGCCATGATGTTGAGTTGCTCGCCGGGCAACTGCTGCGGGTTGCCGACGCCGGGCGAGCCGAACGCCAGCTTGCCGCCGCGTGCTTCCTCGATGAAGCCGCGCAGGTCGCGCGCCTGCGCGCCCGGCCCGGCCACCAGCACCAGGCCCGGCGTGCGCTTGAGCAGCGAGACCGGCGCGAACGCCGTCGCCGCGTCGTACGGCAGCTTCTTGTAGACGACCGGGTTGATCGTGTGGGAGCTGGTGGCGAACAGCAGCGTGTAGCCGTCGGGCGTGGCCTTGGCCACGGTCTCGGTGGCCACGATGCTGTTGCCGCCCGGGCGGTTCTCCACCACGATGCCCTGCCCCAGTTGCTGGCCCACCTGCTGCGCCAGCGCACGTGCCACAACGTCGGGCGCGCCGCCCGGCGCGAACGGCACCAGCAGGCGGATGGGGCGCGATGGATAAGGTTGGGCCTGGGCCCGTGCTCCGGCCATCGGCAGCGCCGCGGCCGCCGCGCCCAGCGCGAACTGTCGTCTCGTCCACATGTCTCTGTCTCCTTGGTTGTCGGATCGGGCGTGGCCGCTCTGCTGTCGGCCATCGGTCCCGGATGCGGTGCCGCGCGGTGCTAGATCGACTCGAGCACGTGGCGCGCCATCTCCTCGCGCGTGCAGATCCACACGTCGCCGGCCGCCTTCACGCGCGCCATGATTTCGTCGTAGACCCAGGCGCCCGAGGGGCGGCCCATCACGTGCGTGTGCGCGGTCACGTCGAGCATCAGCGGCACGTTCTCGGCCTGCATGGCGTTGTAGGTATCGGTGAAGGTGTCGAGCATGTGGCGCGGCCCCTGGCCGTAGCGGATGCAGGTGGGCAGGTCGTTCACGTCCATCGTGAGCGGGATGCCGACGATGCGCTTGCCGCCGAAGTCCATCACGTACGGGCGGTCGTCGTCGTTCACATCGCCGTGGTGCAGGTAGCCGGCCTCGGCCAGCAGGCGCGAGCTGATCGGGCTGCCCGTACCGCGCGGGCTGATCCAGCCGTTGGGCGCGACACCCGCGGTCTGCGTGAGCAGGTCGTGGTTGCGCTGCAGGTTGGCACGCTCGCCCGCCTCGTCGAAGTAGACCGGGATCACGTCCATGCCCCACGAGTGGTTGACGATCTCGTGGCCCGACTCGGCGATGCGACGCACCGTGGCCGGGTCGCGCTCGCAGATCACGCCGTTGACCATCACGCTGGTCTTCACGCCGTGCTTTTCCGCGATGGCCAGCAGGCGATGGATGCCGCGCACCAGGCCGAAGCTGGCCCAGGAATGCGCGTTGGTGTCGAAGAAGCCGGGCTTGAGCACGTTGCCCATCGGGCCGATACCGGGCGCCTGGCCGTCCGACCACGCCTCGTAGGCGATGTTGAAGATGACGGCCAGCTTGTGCCCGCCGGGCCAGCGGAAGTCGTCGGGCAGGCGGGTGATGCGTGCGTCCTGCGTCATCACGCGTCCTCCGCCACCACCGGGTTGGACAGCAGGCCCACGCCCTCGATCTCGATCTCGACGCGGTCACCCGGCTGCATGAACACCGGCGGCGTGCGCGCATAGCCCACGCCCGAGGGCGTGCCCATGATGACCACGTCGCCGGGCTCCAGCGTGAAGGCCTCCGAGAGCAATTGCAGCGCGTAGGCGGTGGACACGATCATGTTGGCGGTGTTGTCGCTCTGCATGACCTGGCCGTTGAGGCGCGACTCGATCTTCAGGCCCTTCCCGCCCGCGGGCACGTCGGCCGCCGGTACCATCCAGGGGCCGAAAGCGCCGGTGGCGTCGAAGTTCTTGCCGATGGTCCACTGCGGCGTGCGGCGCTGGTAGTCGCGCAGCGAGCCGTCGTTGAAGCACGAATAGCCTGCCACGATGTCGAGCGCATTGGCCTCGGTGAGATGGCGGCCGCGCTGGCCGATGATCACCGCGAGTTCGGCCTCGTAGTCCAGCTTGTCCGACACGCGCGGGCGCACCAGCGGCGCGTTGTGCGCCATGAGCGAGCTGTTGGCGCGCAGGAAGAAGCTGGGATAGTCGGGCGTCTTGTGGCCGCCTTCGGCCGCATGCGCGGCATAGTTCAGGCCCAGGCAGATCACCTTGCCCGGCCGCGCGACCGGCATCAGCCATTGCACCCGGGCGGCATCCACGCGCTGGCCGCGTTCCAGCTGGTCGGCGCTGACGCCCTCGCGGGCCAGCCTCAGGCCGCCGGCGGGATCGTCTCCTGCGTCGAAGGCGTCGCCCAGGGCGATGAGTTCGTTGCCCTGCTGGACGGCCCATTGAGGCGCGGCGCCGGGGGTGATGGCAATGCGTGCAAACTTTGGCATGATGTCGATAAAACCTTGTACAAACGTTTTTGTCGACAAAAATTATCCCGCCAAGAGCGTTATCGACAATCAAGGGCAAACCCCATGCCGACCGTTTCTCCCATCGAACCTGCCAACCCCACCCTGGCCCGCGCCACCTACGACCGGTTGCGCGCCGACGTGATATCGGGCCAGTGGGAGCCCGGGCGCAAGCTGCTGATGCACGAACTGCGTGACCGATACCAGGTCGGCGCCAGCCCGCTGCGTGAAGCGCTCAACCGCCTGGCCAGCGAGGAATGGGTGGTGCACAACGACCAGCGCGGCTTCAGCGTGGCGCAGGCCACCGCAGAGGCCCTGGACGACCTGGTGGTCACCCGCATCTCGATCGAATCGCTCGCGCTGGCGCAGGCCATGGCCGCGCGTGCGCCCGAATGGGAAGAGCAGCTGGTGCTGGCCTTCCATCGCCTGTCGCGCACGCCGCGCTCGGTGCAGCCCGACAGCTTCGAGGAAAACCCCGAGTGGGAGCGACTGCATCGTGCCTACCACTTCGCCCTGCTGCAGGGCTGCCGCTCACCGCTGCTGCTGGGCTTTTGCGAACAGCTCTACGACCAGGCCTACCGCTACCGGCAACTGGCCGCCAAGAAGGCCTACAAGCGCCGCAACGAACTCGACGAACACCGCGCGCTGTTCGACGCGGTGATGGGCGGCCAGCTGGAAGAGGCGCAGCGCCTCATGGCCGAGCACTACCGGCGCACGGCGGGGTTCGTGGAGACGCCGGCGGCCGTCGAGCCGGCCGCCCGCATCGCCACGCGACCCTGAGGCCACGAACGACAAGGGGCTGCACCCTCGCGGATGCAGCCCCTTGCCTTTGCGTTCAGCCCTGACGTCTCAGGCGCGCTCGGCCACCCAGCCCTGCACCGACTTGAGCGCCGCCGGCAGGGCCGTGGCGTCGGTGCCGCCGGCCATGGCCATGTCGGCCTTGCCGCCGCCCTTGCCGCCCACCTGCTGGGCGACGAAGTTGACCAGCTCGCCGGCCTTCACGCGACCCATGGCGTCGGCCGTGACGCCGGCCGCGATCTGGACCTTGTTGCCGTCCACGGCGGCCAGCACGATGGCCGCGCTCTTGAGCTTGTCCTTGAGCTTGTCCATGGTGTCGCGCAAGGTCTTGGCGTCGGCGCCTTCCAGGCGCGCGGCCAGCACCTTGAGGCCCTTGACGTCGACGGCCTGGGAGACGAGTTCGTCGCCCTGGCTCGATGCCAGCTTGCCCTTGAGCTGGGCGACTTCCTTCTCGAGCGCGCGCACCTGATCGAGCACCTGCGCGATACGCGTCTGCAGCTCCGACGCGGGCGCCTTGAGCGAGCCGGCCGCGCGGTTCACGTTCGATTCGAGTTGCTGCAGGTAGGCCAGCGCGTTGGCGCCGGTGACGGCCTCCACGCGTCGGATGCCGGCGGCCACGCCGCCTTCGGAGACGATCTTGAACAGGCCGATGTCGCCCGTGCGCTGCACGTGGGTGCCGCCGCACAGTTCGCGGCTGCTGCCGATGTCGAGCACGCGCACGCTGTCGCCGTACTTCTCGCCGAACAGCATCATCGCGCCCGTGGCCTTGGCGGCCTCGATCTCCATCACGCGGGCCAGCGTCTCGCGGTTCTCCAGCACTTCGGCGTTGACGCGGCGCTCGATCTCGACGATCTGCTCGGGCGTGACGGCCTGGTTGTGCGTGAAGTCGAAGCGGGTCTTGTCGGCATCGACCAGCGAGCCTTTCTGCTGCACGTGGTCGCCCAGCACTTCGCGCAGGGCCTTGTGCATCAGATGGGTGACGCTGTGGTTGCGCATGGTGGACTGGCGGCGTGCGACGTCCACCTGGGCCTTCACGGCATCGCCCACCTTGAGCGTGCCCTGCGTCTGCGTGCCGTGGTGGCCGAAGACGTCGGCGCGGATCTTCAGCGTGTCTTCCACGCCGAACTGCACGCCCTCGGCGGCCAGCATGCCGCAGTCGCCCACCTGGCCGCCGCTTTCGGCGTAGAACGGCGTGGTGTCGAGCACGACGACGCCGGCCTGGCCTTCGGAGAGCTGCTGCACCGGCGTGCCTTCGTGGTAGAGCGCCACCACCTTGGCGGGCTGCTCCAGCAGTTCGTAGCCGGTGAACGGATGGCCTTCGCCCGTGTAGTCGAGCGCACGGTCCATGCGGAACTTGCCGGCGGCGCGGCCGGCGGCTTTCTGCTTGTCCATGGCTGCCTTGAAGCCCGCCTCGTCCACGGTCACGTCACGCTCACGGCAGACGTCGGCCGAGAGGTCGAGCGGAAAGCCGTAGGTGTCGTGCAGCTTGAAGGCCACGTCGCCCGGCAGCACCGTCTGGCCGCCGGCCAGCGCGGCGTCGAGGATCTGCATGCCGTTCTCCAACGTCTCGAAGAACCGCTCTTCCTCGGCCTTGAGCACTTCGGTGATGCGCTTCTCGCTGGCCGCCAGGTTGGGATACGCCTCGCCCATCTGCGCCACGAGATCGGGCACGAGCTTGTGGAAGAACGGCGTCTTCTTGCCCAGCTTGTAGCCGTGGCGGATGGCGCGGCGCACGATGCGGCGCTGCACGTAGCCGCGGCCTTCGTTGCTGGGGATCACGCCGTCGGCCACCAGGAACGCCGTGGCGCGGATGTGGTCGGCGATCACGCGCAGGCTCTTGTTGCCCAGATCGGTGGTGCCGGTTTCGCGCGCCGCGGCCTTGATGAGCGCGTCGAACAGGTCGATCTCGTAGTTGCTGTGCACGTGCTGCAGGATGGCCGCCAGGCGCTCCAGGCCCATGCCGGTGTCGACGCAGGGCGCGGGCAGACGCGTGACCGAGCCGTCTTCGGCCATGTCGAACTGCATGAACACGTTGTTCCAGATCTCGATGAAGCGGTCGCCGTCCTCATCGGGGCTGCCCGGCGGGCCGCCGGGGATGTGCGGGCCGTGGTCGTAGAAGATCTCGGAGCACGGACCGCAGGGGCCGGTGTCGGCCATCATCCAGAAGTTGTCGGACTTATAGCGGCCGCCCTTGTTGTCGCCGATGCGGATCACACGCTCGGGCGGCAGGCCGATCTCCTTCGTCCAGATGTCGTAGGCCTCGTCGTCTTCTTCATAGACGGTGGCCAGCAGGCGCTCGGGCGGCAGCTTGTAGACCTGGGTCAGCAGTTCCCAGGCCCACTTGAGCGACTCGCGCTTGAAGTAATCGCCGAAGCTCCAGTTGCCCAGCATCTCGAAGAAGGTGTGGTGGCGCGCCGTGTAGCCCACGTTCTCCAGATCGTTGTGCTTGCCGCCGGCACGCAGGCAGGCCTGCACCGAGGCGGCGCGCACGTAGCTGCGGCGGTCGGTGCCCAGGAACACGTCCTTGAACTGCACCATGCCCGAATTGGTGAACATCAGCGTCGGGTCGTTGCCCGGCACCAGCGGGCTGGAGGCGACCACCGTGTGCCCCTTGGCGGCGAAGAAGTCCAGGAAGGTGCGGCGGATGTCGGCGACGGTGAAGGTGGGTGTGCTCATGGCTGCGGCGGGGGGCGGAATGCACAGCGCCGGATGGCGCGGTTTAGCGTGCAAATGCCTGATTTTGCTGAACGTTCGATTATAGGTTTGGGCGCACCGGGCCGTGGCGCGCGCGCTACGCAACCAGCGCCGCCGCGGCGGCACGGGCTATGCTCGCCGGCATGAAATCGCTCGCGGCCTGGCGGCCGCCGTTCTTCGTCGCGCTCGAGGGCGCGGGCTTCGCGGTGCCCGTGGCGGTGGGCGCGGTCGCCCTGCTGTTCTCGCGCATCGGGGGCGACTTCCTGATGCCGGGCCTGCTGGCCGCGCTGGCGGGGATGGCGCTGATGCACGTGGCCACGGCGCGTGCCGGACGGCGCATGGTGTATGCCGCCCGCGTGCTCGAGGTGACGATGATGCTGGGCTTCCTGGAGGGCTTCATCCTCAAGATGCCCGGCTGGGGCCTGGCCGACACGCCTGCCCACCGGCTCATGCTGGTGATGGCGGTGAGCCTGGGCACGGCTTTGCTGCTGCCGCTGGCCTATGCGCTGCGGCTGCAGCGCTTTGCGCGCATGATTCCCTCGCCCGTGTTCGCGGGCTTCAACTGCGCGCTGGGCGTCACGCTGTTCGTGTCGCAGGGCGCCGTGCTGTGGCAAAGCCGCGCGGCCGATGGCCTGTGGTTCGCGCTGGTGGCCTTCGTCGTGCTGGTCGCCGCCATCGCCACGCAGGCCTGGGCCACGCGCTGGGCGCCGGGCACGCTGGGCA
The DNA here is from genome assembly GCA_017307855.1 of Burkholderiales bacterium. Lineage (GTDB taxonomy): Bacteria > Pseudomonadota > Gammaproteobacteria > Burkholderiales > Burkholderiaceae_C > JAGOCV01. The sequence goes on from JAFKGD010000002.1 coordinate 128,010, forward strand.
TCGCCGTAGGCGCCGTGCTCGCGGCGGTGCTGGCGTTGGCCGGCGTGCACACGCTGTCACCGGTGATCTCCGGGCATGTGGTGCTGGCGCTGCCCGTGGGCATGGCGCCGTGGGCAGACCTGTGGGCGCCGGGCGTCGCCACCGGGCTGCTGCTGAGCGACGTGTTCCTGTGCAGCGCCACGCTGGCCGTGCTGGTGTTCCTCAATTCCGTGGTGAATGAAGAAGCGGTGACGCAGCTCGACGGCGCCCAGCCGCGTCCGCACGACTGGGTGGCACCGTCGCTGGCGCGGCTGGTGGCCAGCGCGGCCGGCTCGCCCGTGCTCACGCCCACCATCGGCGCTTCGCGCGCCGCCGTCCGCGTGGGCACGCTGGACACCCGCGCGATGGGTCTGGTCGCCGCGCTCACACTCGCGGTGCTGGCCAGCGGGCTGCTGGCGTGGGTGCCGCTGGCTGCCATCTGCGGGCTGCTGCTGTACGACGGCTGGACGGCGTTCGACCGGCCCGCGCTGCGGCTGGCGCGCCGCTGGGCCCGGCGCCGCCCCATGGCCATGACCGACAAGGAAGACCTGGCCACCATCGGCCTGGTGATCGTCGCGGCTGTGGCCTTCGACATGGTGATCGGCGTGCTGGTGGGCATCTTCGCGGGGCTGTTGCTGTACGCCTGGCGCAACGGCCGCCGCCTGGCGCGCTCGGTCGACACCGGCGCCACCGTGCGTTCCAACTGCGTGCGCTCCGCCGCCGAGGCCGCCGTGCTGGCCGAACAGGGCGAGCGCGTACGGCTGGTGGTGCTGGAAGGCGCGCTGTTCTTCGGCGCGGCCAGCGGTCTCAAGGGCCTGCTGCTCGAGCAATGCGCTGCCGGCCGCAGCGTGGTGGTGGACTGGTCGCACGTGGTGAATGCCGACAGCACGGTGGCGCGCGCCGTGGTGCAGGTGTCGCGCGATGCCGCCGCGCTGGGCACCGCGATGGCTTTCTGCGGGCTCGATTCGACCGCGCCCCAGGTGGGCGAGACGCTCACCTCGGCGGGGCTCGATCTGCCGGAGTTTCCCGACGTCGATCGCGCGCTCGAATGGGCCGAGAACCGGGTGCTGCAAGGCGTGCTGCGCCCCGCCTCGCTGGAAGGCACGGCACTGCAGGATGCGCTGACCCTGCTGTCCGGGCTCAGTCAGGAGCACCGCGACGCGTTCGAGACACAACTGGAACAGCGCTACTTCCGCGCCGGCGAGACAGTGTTCGAGGCCGGCCAGCGCGACAGCGAGCTGATGGTGATCCTGCAGGGCAGCGTCGACATCCTCGTGCCGCATGCCGCGGGCGACCGCAACGTGCGCCTGGCCCGCCTGCGCCGTGGCGCGCTGCTGGGAGAACTGAGCTTCCTCGATGCCACGGCGCGCGCCGCCACCGCCGTGGCCACCGAAGACCTGCTGCTGGGCGTGCTCTCGCGCGAACGCTTCGAGGCTTTCGCGCGGCAATGGCCCGATGCCGGCCGCCACGTGCTGGCCAACCTGGCGCTGGATCTCGCGTTCCGGCTGCGCCGTACCAACCACCTGGCGGCGAGCCATCTGCGCTGACCTTCGCCGAGGAGACCGACATGCCTTCCTTCTCCCCCATCCGTGCTGTCGAACGCGCCATCGACGTGCTGCTGGCACTGAACCGGCATCCCGTCAGCTCGCTCGACCTGCTGCACAAGCAGACCGGCATTCCCAAGCCCACGCTCGTTCGCCTGCTCGAAACGCTGCAGTCCAAGGGGCTGGTGAGCCATGCGCCGCAGTACGGCGCGTACAGCCTGGCCTCGGGCGCCAAGACGCTGTCGTCGGGCTATCACGGCGAGCCGCGCATCGTCGAGGCCTCGGCGCAGCTGGCCGACGAACTCACGCGCAAGATCAAGTGGCCGCTGGCCGTGGCCGTGCCCGACTACGACGCGGTCATCGTGCGCTACAGCACCATCCCCAATTCGCCGCTGGCGCTGCTGCACTCCACCATCAACATGCGCCTGTCGCTGGTGGGGCGCGCACTGGGCCGCGCCTACCTGGCCTTCTGCAGCGCGCAGGAGAGCCGAGCGCTGTTCGACATCCTGAAGCTCTCGACGCACCCCGAGGATGTCCTGGCGCACGACCGGCGCGCCATCGGCGCGATGCTGCGGCAGATCCGCCAGCAGGGCTATGCCCTGCGCTCGCCGGGCATCCGGCCGGTGTCGGGCACGCTGGCCGTGCCGGTGTTCGAGGGCCGGCGCGTGGTGGCCACCATCGGCATGACCTGGATCGCGTCCACGCTCACCAACGAGCAGGCGGTCGAAAAGTACCTGGCGCCGATGCAGGAACTCTCGCGCGGCGTGAGCGAGAAGCTGGCCACGCTCTGACGCAGGGGCAGCGGTGGCGTGCCCCGTGCCGCCGTTTTTCATTCGTTGAAAAGTCCGCAAATCGGCATTGCAGCCGCAGGCCTTCGCCGCGAACAATCCGCCGCTTCCCCCACAAGAATCACCGGAGACACGGCATGACCTCCACCCCCACGCCTGCGGGCACGCGCCATCGCATCGGCATCGTCGGCGCGGGCGCCATCGGTGGCCATGTGGCCGCGCGCCTGTCGGCCGCCGGCCACGACGTGACGCTGCTGGCGCGCGGAGCCACGCTGCAGGCGCTGCGCACGTCGGGCCTGCGTTACGCCACGGGCGGGCAGGCACCAGTGCGGCACGAGGTGCGCGCCGAATCCAGCCCGGCCGCCATAGGCGCGCAGGACCTGGTGATCCTCACGCTCAAGTCGCAGGCCATTCCGGCCGTCGCGCCCACACTGGCACCGCTGCTGGCCGACAGCACGCCCGTGCTCACGCTGAACAACGGCCTGCCGTGGTGGTACTTCCTGGTGCCGGGCGTGCCGCAATCCGGCCTGCGCCTGGCCAGCGTCGACCCGGGTGGCGTGACCGAGAGCGCCATCGGCCTGTCGCGCGTGCTGGGCGGCACCATCATGGCGTCGTGCCACTGCCCCGAGCCCGGCGTGGTGGCCCACGGCGCGGGCGGCCGCATCGCGCTGGGCGAGCCGGCTGGTGGCACCAGCGAGCGCGCGACGCACTGGGCCGGCGTGCTGGCCCGGGCCGGCCTCGGGGCCGTCGCCAGCCCGCAGGTGCGCAGCGACCTGTGGCTCAAGCTGCTGGGCAACGTGTGCTCCAACCCGCTGTCGCTGCTCACCGGCGTGACCACCGACCGCATGCTCGACGACGCCGGCGTGCGCGCGCTGTTCGCCAGCATGATGGACGAGTGCATCGCGCTGGGCCGCCGGCTGGGCCTGACGATCGAGACCGACGCGGCGCAGCGCATGGCGCAGACGCGGCAACTGGGCGCCATCCGCAGCTCGATGCTGCAGGACCTGGAAGGCGGCCGCAGCGTCGAGCTCGACGCGATCCTGGGCGCGCCCATCGAATGTGCGCTTGCCATCGGCCACGGCGTGCCGCGCCTGCAGGACGTGTATGCGCTGGCCCGCCTGCGCGCCGCCGGCGCCGGGCTCTATCCCTGAGCGAAGCGTCGTCCGACTTTTCTGCTGATGAAAAGTCGGAAATGTGCAATTGCCCACGGCCCGATCCGCGGGAAAGAATCCGCACAGGCATCCACACCGGCCCACCGGTGCAACAACGACAACGAGAGAGACAGCGCCGCGCCGCGGCGAACACACCCCGCATGGATTCGTCCGCCCCCTTCCGCCTGGCGCAACGCGCCGCGCGCATCCGCCCCTCCATCATTCGTGAAATCCTCAACCTGGCGGCACGCCCCGGCGTGATCTCGCTGGCCGGCGGCCTGCCTTCGCCCGACGTCTTCCCGGTCGAGCGCATCCGCACGGCCGTCGACACGGTGCTGCGCGAATCGCCACGCGAGGCCCTGCAATACGCACCCACCGAAGGCTACGCGCCGTTGCGCGAATGGGTGGCGCGCCAGCTGTCGCAACACCAGGGCCTGAAGGTCGAAGCGTCCGATGTGCTGATCACCATCGGCTCGCAGCAGGGGCTCGACCTGATCGGCAAGGCCCTGCTCGACCCCGGCAGCACCGTGGCCGTGGAAACGCCCACCTACGTGGGTGCGCTGCAGGCCTTCAATCCCTACGAAGCCGCCTACGCCAGCGTGCCGGGCGACGCGGAAGGCCCCCTCCCCGAAGCGCTGCAGGGCGTGCGCGACGCGCGCTTCCTCTACCTGGTGCCCAACTTCCAGAACCCCACCGGCGCCTGCATCGGCGAAGCGCGCCGCGCGGCGCTGGCCGATGCGGCGCGCGCCGCCGGCCTGCCGCTGGTGGAAGACAACCCGTACGGCGAGCTGTGGTTCGACGCGCCGCCGCCACGCTCGATCAGCTCGCACTGGCCCGAGGGCAGCGTGTACCTGGGTTCGTTCTCCAAGATCCTCTCGCCCGGCCTGCGGCTGGGCTATGTGGTGGCGCCGCGCACACTGATGCCCAAGCTGGTGCAGGCCAAGCAGGCGGCCGACCTGCACACCCCCATCTTCAACCAGCACATCGTGCACCGCATGGTGAGCAGTGGCCTGCTGGATGACCACGTGCCGCTGATCCGCCAGCGCTACCGGGAGCAGCGCGATGCCATGCAGCAGGCGCTGCAACGCCACCTGGGCGACCGCTGCCGCTGGACGGTGCCGGGCGGCGGCATGTTCTTCTGGGTGGAAGTGCCCGAAGGCATCGACACCATGGCGCGGCTGGAGACCGCCGTCGCCGCCGGCGTGGCGTACGTGCCGGGCTTCGCGTTCTATGCCGACCAGTCGCGCCACAACCTGCTGCGGCTGTCGTTCGTGACTGTCTCGCCCGAGCAGATCGACCGCGGCGTGGGCCTGATGGCGCGCGCGCTCGGCCTGTCGCACTGACAACCAGAAGACGCGCAGCCAGCGCGCGATCACAACGAGAACCCCATCCAGAAAGACGAAGGAGACAGACCATGCAACGCAGACAGTTTTCGACCCGCCTGGTGGCCCTGGCCGCCACCGCCGCCGTGGGCGCGCCCGCGCTGGCGCAGGACGCCGGCCCCACCCGCATCCTCGTGGGCTTCGCGCCCGGCGGATCGGTGGACGTGGTGGCTCGCCTGCTGGCCGACAAGCTCAAGGACGTGCTGGGCACGCAGGTGATCGTGGAGAACAAGCCCGGAGCCACCGGCCGCGTGGCGCTGGCCGAGGCGCAGCGCTCGCGCCCCGACGGTCGCACGCTGGTGATGGCGGCCGGCGGCGCGATGGTCATTTTCCCCTGGCTCTATCCCACCAACCTGGGCTACGACCCGGTGAAGGATTTCACCCCCATCTCGCGCGTGACCACGCTGGGCTTCACCATCGCCGTCGGCCCCGCCGCGCCGGTCACCGACATGAAGGGCCTGATCGCGTGGCTGCGCGCCAACCCGAACAAGGCGATGTACGCCACGTCGGGCGCGGGCTCGGTGCCGCACTTCGCGGGCCTGCTGCTGGGCCAGACGCTGGGGCTCACGCTCAATCACGTGGCCTACAAGGGCAATGCGCTGGCCGAGCAGGACCTGGTCGGCGGCCACATCCCGATGCTGATCGACAGCCCCACCGGCACCACGATCGACCTGCACAAGAGCGGCAAGCTGCGCATCGTCGCCGTCACCGGCAAGGCGCGCCTGCCGGCGCTGCCCGACGTGCCCACGCTGCAGGAAGCCGGCGTCGATCTCGCGATCGACAACTTCTTCGGCCTGTACGGCCCGGCCGGCATCCCGGCCGACACGCTGGCTCGCCTCGACCGCGCCGTGGCGCAGGTGCTGTCGCAGAAGGATGTACGCGACAAGATCCTGGCCGCCGGGCTGCTGCCGGATCACGGCAGCTCGCAGGAACTGGCCGCCATGCAGGCCATGCAGCTCAAGCGCTGGGAAGCGCCGATCAAGAGTTCGGGGTTCAAGGTGGAGTGAAGCGTTGCCGATCATGCCGCTGCGCTTCTGGAACGTCGGCGCAGCGGTTCGTGGTGCACAGGTCGCGGTCGCAGGGTGACCGCCTCCGCTCGTGTCCCCCGGCCTTCGGCCTCCTCCTTTACCTCGCTGCGCCGGTCACCCTACGCCCACGACGGGCCGCGTCGCGCGAACAGTCACGAACCCGAACTCCAGCATCACTTTGAAGCCTCTGCGCACCACGCCGTAATGGATCGACGTGGCAGTGGTGCCTTGCAAAGCGAGGTCAAGGAGGAGGCCGAAGGCCGGGGGACACGAGCGGCGCAAGGCTCCGCTGGCGCGGCGATCGAGGCGCACTAGCGGCGCCGCAGTGACGCCGCCTTCACCTCCAGCACGCATCAACAGGACAACAAAAAAAGGCGCCTCGAGGGCGCCTTCTTGCGTGCGATGAACAGGCCTCAGGCCGCCACCGTCTCCTCCGGCATCGGGTACTCGTCCTGGTTGCAGACGACGCCCTTCTTCGAGAAGTCCATGCGCGGCGGCGCGAAGATGTCGATCAGCACGCCGGGTTCGTTGCCGATGTTGCGGCTGGTGTGAATGACCTTGGGCGGCACCACGAGCAGCGAAGGGCTGCCCATCTCGCCGGCCTCGTCGTCGCGCCACAGCGTCATGTCGGGACCCCACGGGTAGCGCATGTGATGCACGTAGGTGCCGCTCAATGCCAGCGAGCCCTGCTCGAAATCGGCGTGGCTGTGCGGGCTGAGCTTGGTCACGTCGCGCGCCACCATGCGCTTGAGCAGCGGATTCACCATCAGCTTGCGCGTGCGGAAGATGCGCATGTTGCTGCCCTCGCGCGCATAGTCGGCCAGCTTGTAGTGGCGCAGCTTGTAGCCGCCCACGGGCGCGGGCCATTCAACCAGCGGCGCGGCATCGGGGTTGGGCGTGGCGTAGGTGGCGGCGTTGTCGGCCAGGGCCGCGAGGTCGGTCACGTCGGCGCTGAAGATGCGCACGACCAGGCCGCTGCCCTGCACGGTGATGCGGCTGGCGCCGGGCGGCACGATGGTGAGGCTGTCGGCGCCGGCCGTCAGCTGTTCGCCGCCGGCTTCCACCGTGGCCGAGAGGCCGGGCGTATCCGGCAGCAGCAGCACGTACTCGTCGAGGTTGCCGGCACGCGAGAGCGTGTCGCCAGCGCTCGCGCGCGAGACGACGACGACGAAGTTGGCGCCGCGCGTGACCCACGAGGGCGCGGTGTCGCCGGCGATGGCCTGCGGCTCGCGCGCATGATGGCGCGAATAGGTGGCGATCTGGGAAGGAAGAAGCGGCATGGGCGGCTCTTTCGTTGCGGGTGTTCTTGAATCAGGCGGCCGGATGCGCGATGGCGGCGGCGGCCGCGCGCAGCAGGGTCTGGTCGGAAGAGACGACGAACCAGTCGGCGCCCAGGGCGGCGAACTGCTCGCGTTCGGCGTTGCCCGCCACGTGCATGCCGGCGATCTTGCCGGCCTGCTTCGCGGCTGCCAGCACGCGCGTGGTGGCAGCCAGCACCTTCTCGTCGCGCGGGCTGTCCAGGCCCATGGCCAGGGCCAGGTCGGCGCGGCCGACGAAGATGCCTGCCACGCCGGGCACGGCCAGGATGTCGTCAACGGCCTCCACGGCCTCGGGGCTTTCGATCTGGCAGATCACCTGCGCCTCGTCGCCGATGCGCAGGGCTTCCTTCATGCCCAGGCTGCCGTAGCCGGCGAAGCGCGGCGAGCTGGAAAAGCCCCGCGCGCCGTCCCTGTAGCGCGCCATGGCGACGACGGCGCGGGCCTGATCGGCACTGTCGATATGCGGCACCAGCAGGCCGGCCGCACCGATGTCCAGCGCCGACAGCACGATGGCCGGGTTGACCTCGGCGATGCGGATGAACACGCGGATGCCGGCGGCGCGGCCGGCCATCACCATCAGGTCCAGCGTGGCGCGGTCGAACGGCGCGTGCTCGGCATCCACGCAGACGAAGTCGAGCGTGGTGGTGCCCAGCACTTCCACGACGTGGGGCGAGGCGGTCTTGACGAAGGTTCCGAGTGTGGGCTTGGGCGAAGTCATGGCGTCGATACGGAGGGGTTCACTTGGGCGGCTGCTGCAGTTGCGGCCGGTTGTAGAGCTCACCCAGCGCTGCATAAAGCGGGCCACCCAGGCGCGCGATGGGTTGCATCTTCACGCTGTCGACGTAGCGGCCGTCGAACACCGTGTCGGACAGGTGGAAGGCCAGCACCTCGCCCAGGTAGAGCGTGTTGAGCCCGCGCCCCAGTGGCAGGGCGCGCTCGAGCCTGCATTCCATGTGGATGGGCGACAGCGCCACGCGCGGCACGTTCACCGTCTGGCCGGGCAACAGCTCGATGCCCAGGGCCTCGCACTCGCTGGTCTCGCTCGGGAACTCGGCGCTGGTGCCATGCATGGCTTCCATGGTGTCCACGGTGGCCACGTTGATCACGAACTCACCGGTTTCGACGATGTTGCGCGCCGTGTCCTTCAACTCGCCATTGCGCGTGGCGATGTTGATGGCCACCATCGGCGGGCTGTGCGCCACGTAGTTGTACGAGCTGAACGGCGCAGCGTTCACCACGCCCGCCCGGCTGCGCGTGGTGATCCAGGCGATGGGGCGCGGCACCACCATGCCCACCAGCAGCCGGTAGGCCGTGGGCGTGTCCAGTTGCGTGGCGTCGAGCGTGGTGTAGGTGTGCGCCACGGCGTTCAGGCCTTCTTGCGCGTACCGCCCTTCACGAACACGCGGCGGCCGGTGTCGTGGAAGAGCGCCTTCTTCTCGGCGTCGGTCAGCAACTCGGCCGAATCGAGCGCGCGCTGCACCATGTCCTTGTAGGTGCCCGAGGAAGTGCCGATGTCCGAGCCCCACATGATGCGGTCGGCGCCGTACATGTCGACGGCGCGGCGCAGCATCTGCTTGTCGTCGACGCCGCTCTCGCGGCAGATGTCGAGGTTGATGGACGTCCACTTGAACGAGATGTTCTTCACCGGCACCAGCGATTCGAAATGATGGTCCAGGCCGAAGTCGGCCGCGCCATGCTCGCACTCGGGCTCCAGCAGGTGGTCGAGCACGATGCGCACGTCGGGGTAGCGCTTCGAGAGCTCGATCAGCGCCGGGGCCGACGGGCCACCGCCGCCGACGGACAGCACCTCGATGTTCATCACCAGGCCATGCTCCTGCAGCACCTCCCAGCACTTGAGCGCCTGCGGCGAGTTGAGCCACGGCATGCCGCCGTCGGCGTCGCGTCCGCCGAACAGGCGCAGGCCCGAGAGGCCGTTGTCGCGGATCTGCGTACGGATCAGCTCCGGTGTGGTGGGGTCCGTCGCGTCCAGGATGACCACCGCCGCGAACGTGTCGGGGTGCGCATCGGACGAGTCCAGGATGTAGCTGTTGTCGTACTTGTAGACCATGCGCTTTTGCACGGCCACGGCGCCGTCGACGCCCTCTTCCTTCATCCACTGCAGCATGCGCGAGACGTCGGGCACCTCGTTGATCGGCTCGGGGCCGTGGTGGCCGCCGGGCGTGCCGATCACGCCGGGCAGACGCGGCGGCGCATTCGGCGCGCGCTTCTGGTAGTTGCGCGGGTACTTGGTCTGGTCGTCGGCGACCAGGTGCGCGTGGGCGTCATAGATCGGGGGGCGGGGCGAGGAGCTCATCGGAACGGCTTCAGGAGTTGAAAGGGGAAATCGCGGCCCCGCTCGGGGCCGCGACGCAGGGCGTGCTTATTGCAGCTGGATGTTGGCCGTCTGGATGACCTTCTGCCACTTCTTGGAATCTTCGTTCATCAGCGTGCGCAGGTGTTCCGGCGGGCCGGCATTCACCACGGCGCCGTATTGCTGCAGCTTGGCGCGGCCGTAGGTGGAGCCCAGGATGAGGTTGATCTCCTCGTTGAGCTTCTTGACGACGTCGGGCGGCGTGCCGGCCGGGCCCACCACGGCGAACCACACGGTGGCCACCATGTCGATGCCCTGCTCCTTCGCCGTCGGGATCTCGGGCAGGCCGGGAAAGCGCGTGTTCGACGTCACCGCCAGACCCCGCAGCTTGTCGGCGCTGAGGTTGGGGATGAAGGCCGTGATCGGGGCCGAGCTGGCCTGGATGCTGCCGCCCAGCAGGTCGGTCATCATCGGCGTGTCGCCGCGGTACGGTGCGGTGGTGAGCTTGGTCTTCGTGACCATCGCGAGCTGCTCGGCCGCCAGATGGCCGATGGTGCCGTTGCCGGGCTGGCCCACGGTGTAGTCCTGCGGCTTGGCCTTCGCGGCGGCCACGAACTCCTTGAGGTTCTTCGCCGGCACGCGCGGGTTGGCGGCGATCACCAGCGGGATCTCGCACACCAGGGCGATGGGGGCCAGATCTTTCTCGGAGTCGAAGGGCATCGACTTGTAGAGGAACTTGTTGTTGACCAGCGGGCCCGAGGTCGACAGGCCGATCGTGTAGCCATCGGGCGCGGCCTTGGCCACGGCGTCGGTGCCGATGTTGCCGCCCGCACCACCGCGGTTGTCCACGATGAATTGCTGGCCGAGCTTGTCGGACAGGCCCTGCGCGATGTAGCGCGCCACCAGATCGGTGCTGCCGCCGGCCGGGAACGGCACGATGATGCGCACGGGCTTGTTGGGCCAGGCCTGCTGTGCCAGGGCAGGTGCGGCGCCGGCCACACCCAAGGCCATGGCAACGGCGGCGGCGACGGAATGGAAGTTTCTGCGGTTCATGAGGGTCTCCTTGGGTAAAGCGGAAAGGGCCACGCCTCAGGCGCGCGTGGCCGACGCATCGGCGGCCCGGGCCGCGCGCATGCGTTCGAGAATGTCCGGCAGGCGGCCGTGGGCGCGTGCGCCCACCTGGTCGTAGGCGCTGCCGCCGTGCGCGTCGATCGCGACGGTGGCCGGGCCCATCGCCGACACGTCGAGCGTGAGCAGGCGGAATTGCGAGATGTATTCGTTCCAGTGCGAGCTGGCCACGCCGCGCAGCGCGCGCGACAGCAACGGCGCGCCACCGCCCAGGAACGACAGGTAGGCGCAACCGCATTCCTTCAGGGCCGTGACGCTGGCGTCGTCGAGCCCGCCCTTGCCGCCCACCAGGCGCAGCCCCAGGCCGCGCACAATGTCGGGCATCCAGGCGTTGTAGCGGGTGCTGGTGCTCGGGTTCAGGTAGAGCGGCACTTTCACACCGTCCTGCTCGCGCACGTACGTGGAAAGATGGAAGAACGCGCCGCCGTTCAGGTCGATGGGTAGCGGCTGGCCGCTCCTGGCGGCCTCGGCCATGCGCTTGTGCGTGGGAATGCCAATGCTCACCGTCACCTGGCCGGTGAGCGTGACCATGTCGCCCACGCGCAGCTCGCGCACGCGCTCGGGCGACAGCGGCAGGGTGAGTTCGTGCAGGCGGCTCATCGGGCGGTCTCCACCATCACCATTGCAGGTCTTCCACGCGGCCATCGTTGTAGATGCGCGCGGCCGTGCGCCGGTTGATCCAGCAGTTGAAGCACACGGCCACCGGCACGAAGCCATGGCTGGCCGAGTATTCGACGTTCACAGCCATGGCGCTCATGTCGCCGCCCGTGCCCATGGCCCCCAGGCCGGTTTCGTTGATGGCATCGAGCAGACGCTTTTCCATGCCCGCCAGCAACGCATCGGGCTGCGGCTTGCCGTGCGGGCGCAGCACCGCTTCCTTGGCCAGGCGCGTGGCCTGGTCGAACGTGCCGCCGATGCCCACGCCCACCACGATGGGCAGGCACGGCTGCGAGCCGGCGCGCAGCACCACGTCCATCACGTATTTCTCGACGTCTTCGACCGTGGGATAGACGAAGGCTTCCACGGCTTCCCAGCGCCCGGTGCCCATGGCCTTGGGCGCGCAGACGATGTCCATGTAGTCGGCATCGTCGATCACGTCGAAGGACACCAGGGGAATGTCCTTGCCCGCGTGGCTGCGCTCGTGCGTGAGCGGGTGCGTGATCATCTTGAGGATGGGCGGGTTCATGCCCGCGGCCAGCTCGGCGAAGCCGTCGGTGATGGCCTGGCGCACGGGCCCGTCGAACTGCACGCGCGTGCCGATCTTGATGCTGTAGGTGGGCAGGCCCACGTCGCTGCAGACCAGTTGCCCGTCGTCGCGTGCCGCATCGGCGCTCTCGATCATCACGGTGAGCGTGCGGCGCGCCGTGCCGTCCGTCTCGGCCTGCTGCGCGCGGCCGAGGATGGCTCGGGTGTCGTCGGGAATTTTCTTGAGCGAGCGCTCGTAGAGCGACGCGGTGACCCGCTTGATGAGGGCACTGGAGATGGGCATCGGTGGGGCTGACTTTTTGTCTCTTGGCACGGAGGATGCGCGCCTGCGCCCGATGTTTCAAGGCGAATTTCCCGACTTTTCAAGCAATGAAAAACTCCGGGGCGTGTGGGGAAGGGTTTTCCCGCGCCCGGCCGCGCGTCGGGGAAAGCCCACCGATGCGTCCAGGAAAAGCACGGATTCGTCCTAGCCCGGTCGCCGCGACCTGCCTAGCATGCGCCGCATGACATCCGGAAAGAAACCGACGGAACAGATCGCGCACGAGCGCAGCCCCGTGATGCACTTGCCCACGCCTGGCGCAACGGAGCGCGGCCCGACATGAAGATCGCCATCCTCGACGACTACCAGGACGCCGTGCGCACGCTGGCGTGCTTCAGCCTGCTGCAGGGACACGAGGTGCAGGTGTGGACCGACCACACCGAGGACACCGACACGCTGGCCAGGCGGCTCGCCGACACCGAGGTGCTCGTCATGCTGCGCGGTCGCACGCCGATCCGGGCCGCGCTGCTGGAGCGGCTGCCGCAACTGCGCTTCATCAGCCAGAGCGGGCACACCGATCACATCGACCTGGCGGCCTGCGCGCGGCTGGGCGTCGTGGTGTCGGCCATCTCGGCCACCCGGCCTTCTTATGCGACGGCCGAGCTGACCTGGGGGCTGATCCTGGCCGCCCAGCGCCACCTCGTCTTCGAAGTTTCCGCGCTCAGGGCCGGCCGCTGGCAATCCACACTCGGCCAGGGCCTGCGCGGCCACACGCTGGGCATCTACGGCTTCGGCCGCATCGGCGCGCTGGTGGCGGGCTATGGTCGGGCCTTCGGCATGAACGTGCAGGTGTGGGGCCGCGAGTCGACCCTGGACAAGGCGCGCGAAGCCGGCCATGCCGTGGCCGCGAGCCGGGCCGAGTTCTTCGCGACCAGCGATGTGCTGTCGCTGCACGTACGCTACTCGCCCGCCACGCGGCATCTCGTGACGCGCGAGGATCTGGCCCGCATGAAGCCGGGCGCGCTCTTCGTCAACACCAGCCGCGCGGAACTGGTCGAGCCCGGCGCGCTGGCGCAGGCACTCGCGCTCGGGCGTCCAGGCCGCGCGGCCGTGGACGTCTACGAAGTCGAGCCCGTGCCGGCCGGCCAGCCGCTGCTGGCGCTGGACAACGCGCTGTGCACGCCGCACCTGGGCTACATCGAACGCGACAGCCATGAGTTCGCGTTCGGCAACGCGTTCGAGCAGGTGCAGGCCTATGCGCGCGGCGAACCCATCAACGTCTGCACGCCGCAGGCGGCGCGCCATCCGGCCACCGCAGCGTGAACGATCCGCGAACACAAAGAAAGAGACAACCATGAACCGATTCTTCAAACACGTTGCCCTGCTGTCGCTGACCCTTGCGGCCTGCGGCACGGCCCTGGCGCAATCCGGCTACCCCGACCGCCCGATCCGCCTGATCCTCGGCTTCGCGCCAGGTGGCGTGGCCGACGGCGCGGCGCGCATCGCGGCGCAGATCCTCAGCGAGAGCCTGGGCCAACCCGCCAACGTGGAGAACCGCGCGGGCGCCGGCGGCTCGATCGCGGCCACCACAGTCGCGCGCGCCGCGCCGGACGGCTACACGCTGCTGGTGCATGCCACCTCGGACATCATCAATCCCATCCTCAACAAGGACCTGGGCTACAGCCTGACGAAGGATTTCGCCCCGCTGGGCATGATCACGAACTCGCCCAACGTGCTGGTGGTCCATCCGTCGCTGCCGGTCAACTCGGTCGCCGAGTTCGTGGCGTATGCGCGCACGCGGCCGGTGAGCTACGGCTCGGCCGGCGTCAACACCGTGAGCCACCTGTCGGGCGCGCTGCTGAGCGCGGCGTCCGGCGCGCCGATGCTGCACGTGCCCTACAAAGGCACGGGCGCGGCGCAGATGGACCTGCTCAGCGGCCGCCTGTCGTTCATGTTCGATGGGGCGTCCACGTCACTCACCAACGCGCAGATGGGCAAGGTCAAGGCGTTGGCGGTGACGTCGCCGCAGCGCTGGCCCAGCGCCCCGTCGTTGCCCACCGTGGCCGAATCCGGCTACCCCGGCTACAGCCTGCTGGCCATCTTCGGCCTGATGGCGCCGGCCGGCACGCCCGAGCCGGTGCTCGCCCGCATCGCCGGCGCGCTGCAGCGCGGGCTGCAGACCCCGGCGGTGCGCGAACAGATCGAGAAGCTCGGCGCGCAGCCCGGCACCCTCACGCGCGAGGCCTACGGCGCCTTCCTGCGCGAGGAGACCGCGCGCTGGAGCAAACTGGCCGCGGACGGGGTCCTGCGCAAGGAAGACTGATCGCCCCGTGGCTGCGCGCCCGCGCGGCTGACCCGGGGGAACAGGGTTAACTGCAATGGCCCGCCCCGCCGGGGCCTCCGGATAATCGGCTCACCACCCTGCCATCGCCGTGAGCCCGCCCCAACCCGCCTTCAACACCTACTCGATGGCGCAGCTGTGCGACCACGCCGACTTCGACATCCGGCGTGAGGGCCCACGGCGTTCCAGGCCGAGGCTGCACCGGCACGACTATTTCCAGTTGCACCTGCAGGTGGCCGGTCCGGCACAGATGCACCTGGCCACGTCCAGCCGCGCGCTCGCGCCCGGTGCGGTGACCTTCGTGCTGCCCGACCGCGTGCACTACCACGAGCATCCGGCCACGTCGCGCTACTACGTGCTGAGCTTCGGCCTGCGCTTCCTGCGCGGCGACCTCGACGCCGGCCCGCTCGAACTGGAAGACGTGCCGCTCAGGCGTGCCCCCGAACTGGCGCCGTTCCAGCTGCAGGACGCGATGGACTTCGAGCTCGATGCCGGTGAACTCGCCGTGGCGGTCGATCTGTGCGAATCCATGCTGCGCGAGAACACGGCGCGGGGTTTCTATTCGCTCGAGATGATCCGCTCGCACCTGCTCGCGCTGATCGGGCTGGTCTGCCGCAAGTACGCCGACCGCTTCGATCAGGGCATGTCGGACCGGCAGAAGCACCTCTCTCGCAACGCAGCCGTGCTGCGCGTGGTGAAGTTCCTGCGCGAGAACTACATGCGCAAGATCATGCTGGAAGAGGTGGCCGCGGCGGTCTGCCTGTCGCCCAACTATCTGTCGCACCTGGTCAAGCGCGAGCTCGGCAAGTCCTTCCTCGACCTGCTGACCGCCATGCGCATGGATGCGGCCAGACCGCTGCTGCTGGGCACCAGCCAGCGCGTCTCCGAGATCGCCATCCGCGTCGGCTTCGAGGACGAGGCGTACTTCTCGCGCCGCTTCCGGCAGCTCGAAGGCTGCACACCCACCGAGTTCCGGGCGCAGCACGCCAGCGCGCACGCCTGATCCCGCGGTCGGCTGTCATGAGTGCGGCGCGTATCGGCGCGCCCGTGGCCGTCACCCACCAGGCCGGGCATCGAGCTTCTTGAACACGGCCTGGCCCGTGGCGATGCAGGCGCCGTGCGCGTCCAGGATTTCGGCGCTGCAGAACACCGTCGATTTCCCGCCGCGCGTCACGCGCCCGTGCGCGATCACGGGCCCGCGCATGGCGCCGAGGAAGGACACGTTCTGGTTGACTGTCACGATCGGGCCGGGACGGCCCGGCCAGCTGAAGGCGGCATAGCCCATGACGATGTCCAGCATCGTGCACAGCACGCCGCCGTGAGCGATGCCGATGCCGTTGGCATGCCGGGCGGGATCGAAATCCAGTCGCGCGCTCGCCACTCCTTCGGCCACTTCCAGCGCCCCGAGGCCGAGGGTGCGCAGGAACGGCGCGCCCTGCGGCGCGGGTTCAGGCCGCGCCACGCTCGACCACGAAGCTCACCACCGTGGCGCAGGAGCCACCGATGTTGAGCGTCTGCATGCGCCGTGCGCCCTCGATCTGCATCTCGCCGGCCTGGCCGGTCACCTGGCGGGCGCTGTCGAGCAGCATGCGCGCGCCGGTCGCTCCGACGGGGTGGCCGCAGCCGATCAGGCCGCCGCTCATGTTGACGGGACATGCGCCGCCGCGCTCGATGGTGCCGTCCTCCACGGCGCGCCAGCTTTGCCCGGGCGGTGTCAGGCCCAGGTGGTCGATCGCCATGTACTCGGTGGTGGAAAAGCAGTCGTGCGTCTCGACGCCGTCCATGTCGGCCACGCCGGCCACACCCGCGCGGCGCCAGGCGTCCTCGAGCGTCTGGCGCACATCCGGAAAGACGTAGTCCTGTCCGGCACTGCGCTCGATCTTGTCTTTCAGGCGCAGACCCGCGTTGCGGTGCCCCCAGCCACTGATGCGCGGCAGGCCCGGCACATCCAGCCCGTGCTCGCGCGCGAAGCGCGGCGATGCCAGCACGACGGCGCAGGCGCCATCGGTGACCTGCCCGCAGTCCTGGCGGCGGGTGCCCGGCTCGATCACCGGGTTGGCTTCGTCGTCATCGGTGAAGCTGCGCTCGTCGAACTGCCACCTGCGCGTCTGTGCCAGCGGGTTGCGGCGCGCGCTCGCGTAGTTGAGTTCGGCGATGCGGTTGAGGTGGCGCCTGTCCAGCCCCCAGCGCCGCTCGTACTCGCCCGCCAGCAGGCCGAAGGCGGCCGGCCACATGTAGCGGCAGTCGATGTCTTCGCGCCCCTGCCAGGCCGCCGCGTTCTGGTTGCGCGAGGCCTGGTCGCCGGGCAGGTTCTTGAACTCTTCCACGCCCAGCACCAGCACGCAGTCGTAGCGGCCGGCCTCGATCTCGGCCATGGCCGAGAGCACGCCCAGCGACGACGACGCGCACGCGCCCTCGTGCCGCATGGCAGGCACACCCCACAGCTCGGGCACCACCTGCGCGACCATCGATCCCAGGTGCGCCTGCTGGCGCTGCAGCTCGCCGAACGCGTTGCCGACATGGATGCTCTGGATCGCCTGCGCGGCGATGCCCGACGCGTCCAGCGCGCCCAGGGTCGCCTCGCGCACCATGTCGGAAATGTCCAGCCCCTCGCGCGACCAGGCGCGCGCGAAGTCGCTCTGGTAGCCGCCGAGGATCAGTGTCTGCGCCGGCGTCGTCATCGCACCGGCTCCAGTGCCTGCGCAGCCCGGGCATCGCCGCGTCCGGCCACCGCGCCCGCGCGCCCGGCCGCATGCGGCAGCGCGGCCAGCCGCGCGCAGGCCTGCGCGTACTCGTCGGCCAGGCGGTCGACCACGGCGGATACCGGCTCCACGGCATGGATCGAGCCCAGCCCCTGCCCGGCCGCCCACACGTCCATCCACTTGCGCGCGGTCACCGGCTTGCTGCTGTCGTACTGGCGCTCGGGCGTGGCCGGCATGTTGTCCGGGTCGATCCCCAGCGCGCGCAGCGAGGGCTTGAGCCAGCTCGCGGGCGTGCCGGTGATGCCGGCGCTGACGATCAGATCGTCGATGGTCCCATCCACCACCATCTGCTTGTAGGCCTCGGCCGCCATGCTCTCGGTGGTGGGGATGAAACGCGTGCCCATGTAGACGAAATCGGCGCCGCTGGCGATGGCACCGGCCACGCCCCAGCCATCGCTGATGCCGCCGCCCACGACGACGTGGCCGTCGAAGAAGTCGCGCACCGCGCTCACGAAGGCGAACGGCGAGATCGAGCCCGTATGCCCGCCCGCGCCGGCCGACACGCAGGCCAGTCCGTCGGCGCCGGCCGCCACGGCTTTCTTCGCCAGCGTGATGGTGGTCACATCGGCGAACACCCGGCCGCCATACGCATGGACGACGTCGATGGCCGGCCTGGGACTGCCCAGTGCCGTGACCACGATGGGCGGCTTGAAGCGGGCCACCATCTCCAGGTCCTCCGGCAGGCGCGCATTCGACGAATGCGTCACCAGGTTGGCGCACCACGGCCCGATGGTGTCTGCCGGCTGCTCGTCGCGCGCGCGGGCCAGGCCTTCGGTGATGCGCTGCATCCAGTCACCCAGCACGTCGATGGGCCGCGCGTTCGGCGTGGGGAAGGCGCCGACGATGCCGGACCTGCAGGCCGCCAGTACCAGCTCGGGGCCCGAGATCAGGAACATGGGCGCGGCGAACACCGGCAGGCGCAGCGCGAAGGGGTGGGAGATCGGTGGCTTCATGGGTACGCGGAAAGGATGGAAGAAGGCCGTGCGCTCACTCGCTGGCCTTGAAGCCGGAGATCTTCACCGCCTCGGCCCAGCGCTTCGAATCGAGCCGCGCGAAGCTGGTGAACTCCTCGGGCGTCGAGGGCAGCGTCTCGAAATCCATGGCGCGCCACTTGTCCTTGATTTCCTTGGAGTTCAGCGCCTTCACGAACTCGGTATTGAGCCGCGCCACCACGGCGTCGGGCGTTGCCGCGGGCGCCATGACGGAGGCCCAGATGTAGATGTCCAGGTCGGGATAGCCCTGTTCGCGGAACGTGGCGACGTTGGGCATCAGCGGCGAGCGCTGCGGACTGGTGACGGCCAGCACCTTGACCTTGCCCGAATCCACGTGCGGCTTGACGGCCAGGAGCGGCAGGAACGCCGCGTGCACCTGCCCGCCCACCAGGTTGGTCACGGCCGGCGGCGTGCCGTTGAAGGGGACGTGCGTCATGTCGATGCCGGCACGCTGGTTGAGGATGACCCCCGCGAAGTGCGACGAATTGCCCGCCGTGAAGGATGCGAACGACACCTTGCCGGGGTTGGCCTTGGTCCAGGCCACGAACTCCTTGATGTCGTTGGCCGGAACGCTGGCGTTGACCGCCATCACCATGGCCGAGCCGAGGAAATTGGTGACCGGACGGAAGCTCTTCTCCGCGTCGTAGGGCAGCTTGCTGAACGTGTGCGGGTTGATGGTCAGCATGCTGGTGTTGCCCAGCAGCAGCGTGTAGCCGTCGGCGGGCGCGCTCGTCACGTTCTGCGCGGCGATGATGCCCGAGCCGCCGGGCTTGTTGTCCACCAGCAGTTGCTGGCCGGTGTTGCGGGCGAAGACCTCGGCCACCTGGCGCAGCGCGGCATCGAGCGTGTTGCCCGGCGCGAACGGCACGACGATGCGCACCGGCTTGTCGGGGAACGTGCCCTGCGCCCAGGCCCCCAGGCGCGGCCAGGCGGCCGCGATACCGGCAGCCAGGGCCGGCTTCATGAAGTCGCGTCTATTCATGGTCATTTTTGTCTCCTGTCTTTCGTTGTGATCGGTCGTCGCAGTCGTCGTCGGGTCGCCGGTCGTGCGCGCGGCGGCCCGCGCCCGCAAGGTGTCAGGCCGGTGCAGGCCGGGCCTGGCCCAGCAGGCCGCGCAGCAGCTCGGCCACGCGTGGCGCGGCCTCCATCGGCGTCATGTGGCCGGCCGCGTCGATCCATTCCAGCCGCGCGCGCGGCAGCAGGGCCGCGAGTTCTTCCGACAGCGGCGGCGGCGTGATGCGGTCCTCGCGCCCGCACATCACCAGCGTGGGTAGACCGGCCAGCTGCACCAGCTGCTCGCGCCGGTCGGTGCGCGCGGCGATGGCTCGGTTCTGGCGGATGGCGGCCTCGGGGCCGACGGCGCGCATCATCTCGAGGATGCGCGCCATCAGCGCAGCGTCGGCATGCGTGGCTTCGGCGGTGCCGAAGGTGGCCACGCCCTGGATCACCTTGCCGAAGTCGCGCCCGATGGCGGCGATGGTCTTCTCGCGCATCGCGCGGCCTTCGTCCGTCTCCGGCCGCGCCGACGTGCTGAGCAGCGCCAGCGCGTCCGGGCGGCGGCCCGGGGCGGTGTCGCCGGCCACCATTTCGATGGCCGTGTAGCCGCCCATGGAGAAGCCGCACACCGCCAGCGGCGTGCTGGCCGGCACGTCGGCGATGCGCTCGCGCGCATCGCGCGCCATCGCGGCGATGCTGTCCTGCGTCGTGACGTCGGCGATGCGCACCTCGGCCTCGGCGGCAAGCGCGGCGGCCACGCCATCCCACACGGCAGCGGTGTTGAGCATGCCCGGGATGAGCAGAAGCACGGGTTTCGTGGTGGCGCTCATGCGGCCATCCTTTCGGCCGGAGCCAGTGCCGCGGCCTGCTGCCGCAGTTCGCGTTTGACGATCTTGCCGACCGGGTTGCGCGGCAGTTCGGCCAGCGTGAGCAGGTATTCGGGCAGCTTGTAGACCGCCACGCGCTTCTCGTCGCGCAGGAAGGCCACGAGGCTCGCCAGCTCGACGACCTGCCCTTCGGCCGGCACCACGCAGGCGCACACCTTCTCGCCCAGCACCGCATCGGGCACGGCGACCACCGCCACCTCGCGCACGCCGGGGCAACCGGCCAGCAGGCTTTCCAGTTCCTCCGACGAGATGTTCATGCCGCCACGGATCACGAGATCCTTGGCGCGGCCGACGTAGCGGTAGAACTCCCCGCGCTCGCCCGCGATCTCGAACAGGTCGCCGGTCTTGTAGTAGCCGTACTCGTCGAATGCGCGCGCGGTGAGCTCGGGCGACTCGAAGTAGCCGCTGAAGATGGTGGGGCCGCAGAAGCGGATCTCGCCGGGCCGGCCAGCCTCGTGGATGTCCTCCCCCGTCTCCAGGTCCACCAGGCGCGTGCGGATCTTGCGCGTGGTCGACACCGCCCATTCATAGCCGTCGACCCCCGCGCGCGGGAAGAACTGCGCCCGCAGCGCCGGATCCGGAATGTCGATGTCGCTGCCCGACAGTGCGGCGCCTTCGTTGGAGCCGAAGTAATTGATGATCTCGACGCCGTGCCGCTCGCGGAATCCGCGCACCATCCATTCGGACAGCGGCGCCGAACCCGAGCCGATGCGCGACAGCCGGGCGAAGTCGATGCCGGCCAGCAGCGCCTCGTTCTGCAGCAGCATGTTCAGCAGCGCCGGCGGCGCGACGGTGTAGTCGATGCGCTCGTCGCGCAGTTGCTGCAGGAACACCGGCAGCGTGAACGGATGGTGCTGCACCACCGTGCCGCCCAGCACGAGCCAGGTCGCGAACGCCGTCGAGATGCCGGCCATGTTGACCAGCGGGAACGGATTGAGCAGGCGCGCGTGCCGGCGGATGCTGCCGGCTTCGATGATCGAGGGCGCGATGACCAGCCATTCGTTGTGGCTGCGTGGCACGCCCTTGGGTGCGGCCTCGGTTCCGGAGGTCCAGCAGATGGTGAACACGTCGTTGGCGGTGACGGCCGCGTCACGCTCGGCGCGCGCCAGGCGGTCGGCCGCGCCGTCCCCTGCCACGCCGG
This sequence comes from Burkholderiales bacterium, assembly GCA_017307855.1. Classification (GTDB taxonomy): domain Bacteria; phylum Pseudomonadota; class Gammaproteobacteria; order Burkholderiales; family Burkholderiaceae_C; genus JAGOCV01. The sequence goes on from JAFKGD010000002.1 coordinate 149,263, forward strand.
CCATCGCCCGGCCCAGGTCCACGCAGGGCGCAGGCACGGTGTCGCCCCAGGCCAGCACCTTGCGCAGGCCGGGTTGCGCCGCCTGCAGCGCCAGGAACATGTCCGCGGCGGCGTGGCCGGCGCCCGGCTTGCCGATGCGCCCGAACGTGATGGCCATGGCCGCGCGCGTCTTGCCGATGATCTGGCCGAGTTCGTGCTCGCGGTACTGCACGGGCACGGGCGTGACCACGAACCCCAGCCGGGCACACGCCAGGTACACGGCGAACTGCTCGACGCAGTTGGGCAGTTGCACGACAACGATGTCGTCGCGGCGCAGCCCCTGATCCAGCAGCACCAGGCACAGCCGGTCGACCTGCCGCGCGAGGTCGCGCCAGCTCCAGCGCTGCGGTGCGCCCGCGGCCACGTCGCCGCGGTTGGGCGCGTCCGCCACCGCCTCTTCATCCGGACGTTCGGCCAGATGTCGCGTGAACAGCTCCCACAGCGTCTGCTGGCCCCACCAGCCACGCGCGGCATGGGCATCGATGGTGGCTTGCGGCACGAGGATCATGGCCGTGCCCTCACCAGCCGCGCGCCAGCCGCTCGGCGCTGACCCAGGTGGCATGGAAGCCGTTGGGCACGCGCTGCGGCAGCCGGATGCGGGCGACGGGACCCCGGGCGATGTCTTTGGCGTCGAACACCGTCACGAAGGAGGACGCGGTCACGTCGTCCCACATGAAGCCGACCAGGTAGCCGTCGTCCTCTTCCTTCCAGTTGTCCCTGGGCGCGAACGGCGCCTCGCTGAACCACTTGCCCACGCCTTCGTGGTAGGTGGTGCAGGTGTCCTGCTGCAGGTCGTAGCGCACGAAGCCGCAGAAGCGCGGATCCTCGGCGCGGTTGCTGCGGCCCATCAGCACGTTCCACGAGTAGCGCGTCTTGTAGCCCTGCATCCACGAATTGATGACCGGGAACTCCTGGTTGATGATGTCGTCGATCACCCGTTCCTTCGTCTGGCCGGTGCGCAGGTTGAAGCGCCACTCCATGAACATGAAGTCGTGCTCGAGGTTGGCCAGCATCTTGGGGAAGCGGTCGACCTCGACGTTGCCGCGCCAGTCGCGCGGCAGGCGGAACGGCGTGCCGGTCATCACGATCTCGGTGCCGCCCTCGCCATCGTCTTCCTCCCACGCGTTGGACACGTGGTACATGTAGGTCGGGCTGGCCTCGAACCAGCGGATCTGCCCGGGCGTGCCGTGGCGCGGGATCACGCCGAAGCGCGAGGGCAGCGTGTGGTGGAACTTGAGCTTGTGCCGCCCGGCGGCAAACGCTTCCATGTCGTAGAACAGCGGCAGGTCGTGCACGATGGTGTAGTTGGGCGTGATCGCCATGTCGTGCGGCAGGCGCGGGCCGGGCAGCTGCACCGGCATGAAGGTCTGCAGCTTGCCGTGGCGGTCCATCACGCCGTAGTGCATGTAAGGCGATTCCTTGCCATAGGCGAAGAACAGGAATTCGCCCGTGCGCTCGTCCACCTTGGAATGCGCCGACACCGGCAGGCTCTTCATGCGCTCGTCGAACTCGAGCTTGCCCACGGTCGAGAGATCGTCCGGCCGCACCTGGTAGACCGCGCCCCCCAGGTACCACATCGACACCAGATGCCCGGCGTAGAACTTCACGTCGGTGTTGGACGTGTTCTTCATCGGCATGTCGGGGCGGTCGCGGCGCGGCGGATCCTTGATGCCCTGCCACAGCGCGGCGCCCGCGGCCATTTCCTCGCGCAGGCTCTCGGTCTGCACCCAGCGGTTCTGGTAGTAGACGCGGCCATGGTCGAAGCGCACCGCATGCAGCATGCCGTCGCCGTCGAACCAGTGGTAGCGGCCCTGCGACTCGAAACGGCGGTTGGGGCCGTTGCGCACGTACATGCCGTTGAGGTCGGCCGGCACCTGTCCCTGGATGTCGGTGAGCTCGCAGTCGAGCTCGCCTTCGACCGGCGCGAAGCCGCCCTGCAGGACGGGGATGTCACTGATGCCCATGGCGGGTCTCCTCTTTCTTCGGGGTTGCGTTCGGCGCCGCGGCGTCATCGACGGGGCGGCGCGACTGGGTGATGCGGAAGCGTCCGGCCACGAAGGCCAGGTCGGTCAGGCTGGCGTTGCCGGCGGGGTTGAGGCCGGTCACGTGGTAGTCGCTGTAGGCCGCCGCGAAATTCAGCGGCATCGGCCCGGTGAGGTTGATGGTGAGCTGCGCTCCGGCACGCGCATAGGCGTCCTGCGCGCGCACGATGAAATCCTCGTCCGTGGAATACAGGAAGGCCGTGAGCCCGCCGTGGCGGCTCACGTCGCTGGCCGCCTGGGCCAGGGCGTCGCGGGAATCGGCGCAGGCGATGACGAAACTGATGGGGCCGAAGCGTTCGCCGGCATACAGGTCGCGCGCCGACGTGTCCACCTTCAGCATCAGCGGCGTGCTGGTGCGCGCGGCGGGGTGTTCGGGATGGCGGTAGGCGCGCGGGGCCAGCAGCACCTCGCCACGCCGCGCGCCGTCGGCCTGCAGTTGCCCGAGCAGCGACAGCGTCTGCGGCGACTGGATGGTGGCCAGGATCATGGCGGCCTTCTTGTCGTCTCCCGTCAGGGCGGCCACGGCCTGCGCCAGGCGGCGCGCCACGTCGTCGAACGGCACGGTGCCCGAGGGTGTGCGGACGCCGTCGCGCGGGACGTAGATGTTCTGCGGACTGGTGCACATCTGCGCGCTGAACATGCACAGCGTGGTGGCCAGGCTGCGCAGCGCGGCGTCCAGGTCGTGGGCCGACTCCAGCACCACGGTGTTGCAGCCCGCCGTCTCGGTGAAGGCGAGCGCGGGGTGGGCGTTCTGTTCCACCCACTGGCCGAAGGCCACGCTGCCGGTGAAATCGACGATGGCCGTCTTCGGGTGCCGGACCAGCACCTTGCCCAGCGGCTCGGCGACGGTGTCCAGTGCCAGGGTGACGAGGTCGGGATCGAAGCCGTGCTCGGCCAGCACGCGGCGGAACGCGCGCACCGAGATCGCCATCGGAAGCACCGTGGCCGGGTGCGGCTTGACGATCACCGCATTGCCCGTGGCCAGGCTGGCCATCATCGACGGCCAGGCATTCCAGGTGGGAAAGCTCGCGCAGGTGAAGCACACGGCGACGCCGCGCGGCACCAGCCGGTAGTGCTTGTCCAGCGCGATCTCGGCGCTGCCGAAGCGGCGTCGCCACTGCGCCTGGGGCGTGACGGACCGCATGGCCTGTTCGGCATAGACCAGCGCCTCGATGGCGCGGTCCAGCGCGTTCACGCCCGATCCGGCGTAGGCCATGTTGAAGCTCTGCCCGGCGGTGTGCATGACGGCGTGGGTGAGCTCGAACAGATGCTCGCGGTAGAGCACGTCCACCACCTCCATCAGCGTGCCGATGCGCGCGTCGATGCCGGCGTTCGACCACGCGGGCATCGCGCGCTCCGCGGCATCGAACAGCTCGTCGACCTCGCGGTGGGCATACGACACGCGCAGCGCCTGCTGGGTGTAGGGCGAGATTTCCTCGCCCGGCTGCACGTCGCCCACCGTGGCCGCAGGACGCGCAACGCCGTCGTCCAGCACGAACGCGCGGCCCAGGTGGGACTCGAAGGCGGCGCGGCCGGCCGCCTGCGCGGCGGCGCTGTCGGGATAGCCCGCAGGCATGTCGGGGAAAGGGCTCCAGCAGCTGCGTTCGCGGCAGGCGCGCTGCGCACCGGCGAAGCGCTGCGCGTGGCGGGCCATCAGGTCCACGGGTGGCGGGGGGGTGAATCGTTGGTTCATGCGATCTCTCGGGACTGTGCAGTCCAGTAGCGCTGGCGCAGCGCCTTCTTGTCGGGCTTGCCCAGGCCCGTGAGCGGGACCTGCTCGACGAAATCCACGCTCTTGGGCGTGCAGATGGCTCCCTTGCGCTCGCGCACATAGTCGATGAGCGCGTCGGCCGTGGCCTGCGCGCCGGCGCGCGCGACGACCACCGCCTTGACGGCTTCGCCCCAGCGCGCATCGGGCACGCCGATGACCGCCACGGCCGCCACGGCCGGATGGGCCGAGAGCACGTCTTCCACTTCGCGCGGATAGACGTTGAAACCGCCGGTGATGATCATGTCCTTCTTGCGGTCGACGATATGGAACAAACCCTCGCCGTCGCGCCGCGCCAGATCGCCCGTGTGAAGCCAGCCTGCGCGCAGCGCCTGCGCGGTCTGTTCGGGCTGGCCGTGGTAGCCGCTCATCAGCAGCGGCCCGCGCACGCAGATCTCGCCGATCTCGCCGTGGCCGACGGGCTGGTCGTCGTCGCCCAGCAGTTCCACCTCCACCCCCGGGAACGGCCGGCCGGCCGACGCCAGTTGCGCGTCGCTGGCCGCGGCGTGCGCGGCCTGGTCGAGCACGAGGATGGTGTTGGGCGCCTCGGTCTGCCCGTAGCTCTGCACCAGCACCGGGCCGAAGACTGCCAGGGCCTGGCGGATGCGCGCGGGCGATGCCGGCGCCGCGCCATACATCAGGGCCTGCAGGCTCGACAGGTCGGCGCGGGCCGTGGCCGGCGCATCCAGCAACGCATAGAGCATGGTGGGCACGATGAAGGTGTGCTGGATGCGATGCCGCTCCACCGCATCGAGCCAGCCCTGCACCGAGAAGCCGCGCTGCAGCACCACCGTGCCGCCGCGCGCCAGGGTGGGATAGATCAGCGAGCCTGCGCCGTGCGAGATCGGCGCCGAACACAGCGTGCGCACGCCGTCCGGCCATGCCAGGCCGGCCAGCCACAGGCGCGCGTTCTCGTGCAGCGCCCGGCTGGTGAGCATCACGCCTTTCGAGCGGCCCGTGGTGCCGCCGGTGTAGGCCAGGCGGATCACGTCGTCGGGCGCATCGACGACGCGCAACGTCTCGTCGGCAGCTTCCGCCGCAGGCCAGAACGGTGCCGGGGCCTGCACGCCGTGCTGCTGCTCGTCGTCGTGCGACAGCCAGTGCGCCACGCCGCAGCAGGCCGCGCGCAGGGCGCGTGCGCGTTCGGCATACGCCTGTTCAGACACCACCACGCGCGCCGCGCAGTCCTGCACGATGGCCGCATGGTCGGCCGCGCTGGCCATGCTGTGCAAGGTGACCGAACGCAGGCCGGCCAGGTAGGCCGCCGCCATGACGCAGAACATCTCCACGCGGTTGCCCGACAGTTGCGCCACGGCATCGCCGCGCACCAGCCCCAGTTGCGCCAGCCGCGCCTGCGCCTGCGCGATGCGGCGGCCCATCTGCGCGTAGGTGATCTCGCGCGCGCCGTCGACGAAGGCGATGCGCGCGGGCCAGCGCCGCACCGCATCGGCGATCAGCGCGCCCAGCGTCGGTGCCACGTCGGCCAGGGGCTGCGGCATCGTCGTCATGCTTTCTCCAGGATGGTCACGGCGGCGACGGCTTCCTCGCCGTCATAGAAGCCGCCGCCGTTCTCGGCCGCGGCCAGGCGCGCGCCCTGCACCTGGCGCGCACCGGCCTCGCCACGCAGCTGCGTCACCAGTTCGTGCAACTGGATCACGCCCGTGGCCGCGATCGGATGGCCCTTGGACACCAGTCCGCCCGACGGGTTGACCGGTATGCGGCCACCCAGCCGCGTTTCGCCACGCTCGGCCAGGGCCGCGCCCTCGCCCAGCGCGCACAGGCCCAGGTTCTCGACGTGGCGGATCTCGGCGAATGCCGTGGCGTCGTGCACCTCGGCCACGTGGATGTCTTGCGGATCGACACCCGCGGCCTCGAACGCCCGGCGCGCCGCGATGCGGCCGATGTGCTGGCCGAAATCGTCGGGCGCGCGGCGCACGCCGCTGGCGAGCTTGCTCGCGCGGATGCGCACGGCCCGGGCGCCGGCGCCCAGCCGTGCGAGAGCGCGGGACGAGCACAGCACCAGGGCGCCCGCACCGTCGCTCATGGGCGCGCACATGGCACGCGTGAAGGGCCAGGCCACGGGCCGGTCGGCCAGCACTTCGTCCACCGTCATCGGGTGGCGGTATTGCGCCAGCGGGTTGAATTGCGAATGCCAGTGGTTCTTGGCGGCCACGGCGGCCATCTGCCGCTGCGTGGCGCCATACAGATGCATGTAGTGCCGCGCCATGGCCGCGTAGCTGTCCATGAACACCGAGCGCTCGCCGCCATCCACCACGCCCTCGGGCAGCGGCAGCGCGGCGGACAGCGCCAGCTGGCGCGCCAGTTGCTCGCCGGCCAGTTCGCGGTCCATGCTGCCGCGGAACGCCTCGAACATCAGCTCGCGCTGCGCCGGGTAATGCATCTTCTCCGCGCCCACGACCAGCGCCACGTCGCACTCGCCGGAGCGGATGGCCGCGAAGGCCTGGTTCACACCGGTGGACGAGCTGGCGCAGGCGTTGTCGCAATTGACGATGGGCACGCCTTCCACGCCCATGGCGCGCAGCGCCACCTGGCCGCGGATGCCGTGCTGGCCTTCGAGCACGCCCTGTCGGGTGTTGGAGAACCAGCACGCCTCCACATCGCCCAGCGCCAGGCCGCCATCGGCCAGCGACGCATGCACGGCCTCGGCGGTCAGATCCTTGATGGATCGGGCCTCATGCCGGCCCAGGGCGGTCATGCCGGCTCCCGTGATGTAGACGTCTTGCACTTCAGTTTTTCTCGATGAATGTCTGAATTATGGTTTTCATGGGCGAGAATTGCGCCGTTTTGTCCACATATCGAGAATTCATGGAAAACCCCAGTGCCGGATCCCAGACCGTGGCGCGCGCCATCGAACTGTTGCGACTGGTCTCGCGCGGCGGCCGGGAAGGCATGCGTCTGGCCGACGTGGTCGAGGCCAGCCCGCTCAGCCGCCCCACCATCCACCGCCTGCTGGGTGAACTGGTGGAGGGCGGACTGCTCATGCGCGCGGCCGACAAGCGCTACGTGCTCGGACAGTTCGCCTACGAGCTGGGCCTGTCGGCCGCCACGCACTTCCACCTGCGCGATCTGTGCGCGCCCTTCGTCGACCGCATCGCGCAGGAAACCGGCGACACCGTGTTCCTCGTCGTGCGCAGCGGACCCGATTCGTTCTGCCTGGACCGCCGCACCGGCGCCTATCCCGTCAAGGTGTTTTCAGTGGAGGTGGGCAACCGCCAGCCCATGGGCGTGGGCGCCGGAGGCCTCGCATTGCTGGCCTGGCTGCCCGAGAAAGACCGCCATTCGGTCATCGAGCGCAATGCCAGCCGGCTGCCGCACCATGGCGGCCTGACGGCCGGCAACCTCGGCACGATGGTGGCGCAGGCGCGGGCGCAGGGCTATTCGCGCGTGGCGGATTTCGCCATCGCGGGAGTCACGGGCGTGGGCATGCCGGTATGCGATGCGCAGGGCGTGCCGGTGGCGGCCTTGAGCGTGACCTCGATCTCGATGCGCATGACCGCGCCGCACCAGGACGACGTGCTCGCCGTGCTCTCGCGCGAAGTCGGGCGCCTGCGCGACGCGCTGGGGCGCACGCCGGCCCCCGGCCGCTGAATCCCCGGGCTCAGCGCGTCGCCAGCACTGGCGCGGCGCACTGCTGCAAGGCCGGGTCGGCTCCCGGTATCGACGCCAGCGGCAGGGGGCCCGATGGCGTGGCGCCGGAGAGCACCGCGCCCACGGCGCGCATCTGCTCGTGCATGAGCAACTGTGCGGCGGCGGATACCGTGGCGCCCATCGCGCCCACGGCCGCGAACCGTCGCTCGCAATCCGCGCAATCGAGCCGGGCGAAGCGCTGCGCGAGCAGCGCATCGAGCGCCTGCCGGTTGTCGATGCGCAACTGCCGGCTGGCGAAACGCGTGTCGGCCGCGACGTCGTGCGCCTCCAGTGCCTCGCACACGAGGACGAACTGCGCCTGCGTGGTGACGGCCACCAGGAACCAGCCGTCCTGCGCGCGGAAGGCGCCGTTGGGCGAGCTGAACAGCGCCGGCGGCGTGCCACCCGCGCGGGCGATCTCCAGCAGGCGCGGGCCGAGGAAGCTGGCCGCGGCCTCCATCAGGCTCACCTCGAGCTTCGCGCCGCCGCCGAAGCGCCAGCGCCGGATCAGCGCGCCCAGCACGGCCTGGTAGGCATAGAGGCCGGCCAGCATGTCGACGGCGAAATAGGGGAACGTGCGCGGCGTGCCGTCCGCCGTGGCATTGATGTCCATGAAGCCGCAGAACGCCTGCAGCACACCGTCGACGGCCGGCCGCTGCGCCATGCCGCCTTTCTGGCCATAGCCCGAGATGAGGCAGTGCACCAGCTCCGGCCGCCGCCGCGCCAGCGCTTCGTGATGCAGGCCCAGCCGTTCGATGACACCGGGGCGGAAGCTGGCCAGCACCACATCGCTGGCCGACGCCAGGTCGGCGGCCTCGCGCCGGCCGTCTTCGCTGCGCAGGTCCAGCGTGATCGACCGCTTGGCGCGGTTGAGGTACCAGGAGTGCGGGCTGTGATCGCCCACGCGCTGGCCCAGCTGGCGCAGCCAGTCGCCTTCGGGCGGCTCGACCTTGGTGACCTGCGCGCCATTGAGCGCCAGCAGCAACCCGCAGTAGGGGCCGGCGACGCCCTGGGACACGTCGAACACGGTGATGCCGTCGAGCGGAAGGGGGGAAGACGAAGACGGGTGGGCGGGCATGCGCGCATTCTGGCGAGCCCCGGCGCGCGCGGCGCCGGCAACGTCCACATGCTGGACGTCCGCGCAAAAACCGGTCGCGCTCGGCGACCTCAGCCCAGCACGTCCCGCACCTGCGCGACCACGGCCTGCGCGAACGCCGGCTCGTTGATGTGATGGGGCACGCGCACGAGGCGGTGGGTGGATGTCTGCCGGAACTCGCGCTCGAGCACATCGAACAGCGCCGCGTCGGCCTGCGGATCGTGGAACGGCTGGCCCGGCGCATCGAGCATCGACAGGCCGCCCAACGGCAGCAGCAGGCGCACCGGCCCTGCCGCGTCATTGAGCTGCTGCGCGATGCGCCGCCCGGCCGCCACCATCTCGTCGGCATGGCTGCGCATCAGCGTGACGTTGGCGTTGTGCACGTGGAACAGCCTGCCGCGGTGCCGCGCCGGGATGGTCTCGGGGCCGCCCCAGTTGATCATGTCGAGCGCGCCGAGCGAGCCGATCCAGGGCAGGCCGTGGCGGGCCGCCGCGTCCAGCCGATGCCCGCCCGCGTCGCACACGCCGCCGGCCAGGTGCTGGCCGACTTCGGTGGTGGTGAGATCGACCACGGCCTGCAGCAGGCCGGCCGCGGCCAGTGCCTCCAACGTGCGGCCACCCGAGCCGTTGGCATGGAACACCTGGGTGTCGAACGCATCCTGCAGGCCGGCGCACACCTGCTGCACGCAGGGCGTGGTGACGCCGAACATCGTCAGGCCCAGCGCGGGCCGGTCGTCGTGCGCAGGGATCGGTACCGGATGCAGCAGCATGCCGGCCAGCGCATGCGCGGCGTTGGCGAGGATGGTGCGCGAGAGACGGTTGAGGCCCGCGATGTCGGTCACCGGGTACAGCGTCGCGAGATCCGACACGTCGACGAAGGGCGCCATGTTGCCCGAGGCCAGCGTGGACACCAGCAGCTTCGGCCGGCCGATCGGCAACAGGCGCAGCGCGGGCGCGATCATCGACGTGCCGCCGGAGCCGCCGATGCCCAGCATGCCGTCGATGCGGTCCGTGGACAGCCTCTCGCGTACCAGCGCGCACAGCGCCTCCCCCATCGCGATCACGGCGCGGCCCCGGTCGCCCGCCTCGAACACCGCCGCCGCGCCGCCAGGATGGTGGCCGGCCACGTGCGCGGCGCCGATGTCCGCGCGCGCATCGCGCGACAGGGTGCCCACGTCCACGGTCACGGCATCGACGCCGGCAGCACGCAGCAGCCCGGCGATGTAGAGCAGTTCTTCGGCCTTGGTGTCGAAGGTTCCCACCACCCAGGCGACAGGTTGCGTGGCTGCGCCAGTCATGGGCTGGAGCGCCTCAGCTGCGGGCGAAGCGCGCGCTGACGCATTCGAAGAAGGTGCGGAACGTTCCGGCCACGCGTTCGACGGCCTCGGCTTCCTGATCGGGCGGCACGTCGAACGTGGCCCACCATTCGCCGAAGCACTTGTTGCCCTCGGTGATGGGCAGCAGGTGCATCTCGGCCACGTAGTCCTTCCAGTCGGCGTCGATGTGCAGGATGCGGTAGCGGCAGCGGTGCTCGTCGTCCGACAGCGCCAGCAGCTGCTCGCGCAGGTAGCCGCCACCGTCGCGCACCGTGAAGTGGCGCACGCAGCCGACCTGGTCGGCGGGGCGGCCGTCCTCGATGTACGACTGCTCGAAGTACGGGTGGTAGTTGCCCAGCGCGCCGAAGTCGCGCAGCATGTCCCATGCCTGATCGAGCGTGGCATCCATCACCGCGCTCACATAGACCCTGGCCATAGTCAGTCTCCTCTTTTCTTGCGGCGCGGATCAGAACCGCACCTGCTTGTAGCGCTCCACGTGCGCCTTGATGGCGATCTCGGTGGGCAGGCGTTCCATGCTGCTCGCGCCGTAGAAGCCGTTGCAGTGCTGGCTGTTGCGCAGCACGTACTCGGCATCCTCGGGCATGGAGATCGGGCCACCATGGGCGATCACGATGACATCCTTGCGCACACGGCGCGCGGCCTCGGCCCACTCGTCGATCAGGCGCACCGATTCGTCCAGGCTCTTGGCCGTGGTGGCACCGATGGTGCCGCCGGTGGTGACGCCCATGTGCGGCACGATGAAGTCGGCGCCGGCGCGGGTCATCTCCACGGCCTCGTCGGCCGAGAACACGTACGGTGTGGTGAGCAGGTCGAGTTCGTGGGCCTGGCGGATCATGTCGACTTCGGTGCTGAAGTTGATGCCGGTTTCCTCCAGGCTCTGGCGGAAGGTGCCGTCGATGATGCCCACCGTGGGAAAGTTCTGCACTCCGGAGAATCCCAGGTCCTTGAGCTTGCGCAGGAAGTACGGCATCACGATGAACGGATCGGTGCCGTTGACGCCCGCGATCACCGGCGTGCGCTTGCACACCGGCAGCACCTCGCCGGCCATCTCCAGCACGATCTCGTTGGCGTTGCCGTAGGCCAGCAGGCCGGCCGACGACGCGCGTCCGGCCATGCGGTAGCGGCCGGAGTTGTAGATGACGATGAGGTCGATGCCGGCGGCCTCCTCGCACTTGGCCGAGATGCCGGTACCGGCGCCTCCTCCGACGATGGGTTCACGGCGCGCCACCATGGCCTGGAACTTCTCCATCAGGGCGGTGCGTTCAAAGCGCGGCATGGGAATACTCCTTGGATATCGGCTTCATCGCGAAGCCTTGGGGGGAACCTGGGGGGGCGTGGAGCGCAGCGCGGCGAAGGCGCCCGCCACGCCGCGGCGGAACGTCAGCACGCACACCATGAAAATGGCGCCGGTGACCACGGTCACCCAGCCGCCGAAAGCATCGAGGTAGTACTGCAGGCCCACCACGATGGCCGCGCCCACGGCCGGGCCGAACACCGTGTGCATGCCGCCCAGCAGCGCCATCAGCACCACGTCGCCCGAGAGATGCCAGTGCACGTCGGTGAGCGCCGCGAGCTGGAACACCAGCGCCTTCATCGATCCGGCCAGGCCCGAGAGCGCCGCCGACAGCACGAACAGCATCAGCTTGTAGCGCTCGACCGGATAACCCAGCGAGCGGGCGCGCGGCTCGTGCTCGCGGATGGCGGCCACCACGTGGCCGAACGGCGAATGCACGACGCGATGGATGAGCCACAGGCCGCCCAGGGTGAGCGCGAGCACCACGTGATAGAGAGCCACGTCGCTGCGCAGATCGACCAGGCCCAGCAGCCGGCCGCGTGGAATCTGCTGCAGCCCGTCCTCGGCGCCGGTGAACGGCAGCTGCAGGAAGATGAAATAGATCATCTGCGCCAGCGCCAGCGTGATCATGGCCAGATAGATGCCCTGCCGCCGGATGGCCAGCACGCCGAACACCGCGCCCAGCGCGGCGGCAGTGGCTGTGCCCGCCAGCAGGCCCAGTTCGGGCGTGAGGCCCCAGTGCTTGGTGGCCAGGCCCGTGAGATACGCGGCGCTGCCGAAGAACGCGGCGTGGCCGAAGGACATCATCCCGCCGAAGCCCAGCAGCAGGTTGTACGCGCAGGCCAGCAGCGCCATGCACAGCAGCTTCATCACGAACACGGGGTAGACCAGTTGCGGCACCCAGGGCACGGCCAGCAGCGCCAGCACGGTGAGCGCCATCGCGATGCGCACGGGCGTGGTGGTCGTCATGCCGCGCCCTCCCGCCCGAACAGGCCGCGCGGGCGCAGCAGCAGCACCAGCACCATCACCACGAAGATCACTGTCGTCGAGGCTTCGGAATAGAACACCTTGGTCAGCCCTTCGATCACGCCGATGCCTAAGGCGGTGACGATGGATCCCAGCACCGAGCCCATGCCGCCGATCACCACGATGGCGAAGACGATGATCACCAGGTTGGAACCCATGCCCGAGTTGACGTGAAGAATGGGCGCCGCAAGAACCCCCGCGAAGGCTGCCAGCGCGATGCCGGCGGCATAGGTGAGCGTGAGCAGGCGGGGCACATCGATGCCGAACGACTGCGTGAGCGCGGGCTTCTCGGTGGCGGCGCGCAGCGTGGCGCCCAGGCGCGTGCGCTCGATGAGCCACCACGTGGCCAGGCAGGCGGCCAGCGCCGCGCCGATGACCCAGATGCGGTAGAGCGGCAACACCATGAAGCCCAGGTCGGCCACGCCGCGCAGCGATTCGGGCACCGGGTACGGCCTGCCCGAGGTGCCGTACGCCACGCGGAACCCGCCTTCGAGCACCAGCACCAGACCGAAGGTGAGCAGCAGCCCGTAGATGGGATCGAGCCCGTAGAGCCGGCGCAGCAGCGTGCGCTCGAACAGCCCGCCGGCCAGCCCCACGCCCAGCGGCACCAGCAGCAGTGCCGCCCAGTAGCCCGCGCCGGTGGTGTTCTGCAATATCCAGGCGCAGAACGCGCCCACCATGAAGAACGCGCCGTGCGCGAAATTGACGATGCGCAGCAGGCCGAAGATGACCGCCAGCCCGAGGCTGAGCACGGCATAGAAGCAACCGTTGACCAGCCCCAGCACCATCTGCCCCGCCAGCACCGGCAGCGGCAACCCGAATATCTCGCTCACGCGCGCTCCTTCGAACTTATGATTTGCGGCCCATGGCCCATCCCGACCTGTCGACCGAAACCCACATCTGGGGCGACGACACGCACTACACCACCGTGCGGGCCGAGCACTGCGAAGCACTGGCGGCGCGGCATATCGCGCATGTGGCGGTGATCGACGCCGCGTCGCCCTATGCCATCGTGCGCACCCACCTCTCGGGCGCCTTCCTGCAGGTGTGCGTGGCCGGCGAGGGCCGCACCTTGCTGGACGGCCGCTGGTACCCGCACAAGCCCGGGCTCGCGAGCTTCGCGCCGGCCCACGTGCTGCATGCCTTCCACTGCGTGCCCGGCAAGCGCTGGCAGCTGGCCTGGGTGCGGTTCATGCCGACCTCCGAGCGGTCGGTGGACGGCGCGATGTCGCCGGTGATGACGCGCTTCGACGGCCAGGGCCTGCAGCACGCCGTGCTGGGCCTGGCGCGCGAGATGGACGGCGCGGCCGACCCCGGCACCTGCGCCATCTGGGTGGACGTGATCGAACGCTACATCGGCCGCGTGCTCGAACCCTGGCAGCGCGAGGCGCGGCTGGTGGCCGTTTGGCATGCGGTGCAGGCCGACCTGGCGCGCGACTGGAGCCTGGCCGACATGGCCCTGCTGGCCAACACCAGCGAAGAACACCTGCGCCGGCTGTGCCAGAAGACGCACGGGCGCAGTCCCGGAAAGCAGCTCGCGTCGTTGCGCATGGCGCATGCGGCGCGCCTGCTGGCCACCACGGGCGACAAGGTCGAGGTGATCGCGCGCAGCGTGGGCTATGCCAACCCGTTCGCGTTCTCCAACACCTTCAAGCGGCTCACGGGCTTCCGCCCTTCGGACTACCGCGCGCGGCCCCATGTGTCGCTGCTGCACGGTTCAGACTCCTAGCCGCGCGGCCACGCGCTCGAAGTCCGCGCGCAGCGCCGCGGCATCCAGGCATTCGACGACGCGGCCGGTCTCGATCACGTAGTGGCGATCGGCCAGGCTGGCGGCGAAGCGCACGTTCTGCTCGACCAGCACGATGGTGTAGCCGCGTGCCTTGAGCGAGACGATCAGCTCGCCGATACGCTCGACGATGACCGGCGCCAGGCCTTCGGTGGGTTCGTCCAGCAGCAGCAGCCGCGCGCCCGTGCGCAGGATGCGCGCGATGGCCAGCATCTGCTGCTCGCCCCCCGAAAGCTGCGTGCCGGACGATGACGCGCGCTGCGCCAGATTGGGAAACAGCGCGTACAGCTCGTCCTCGTCCATGCCGCCCGCTGCGATCACGGGCGGCAGGCGCAGGTTCTCGCGCACGGTGAGCGATGCGTAGATGCCGCGGTCGTCGGGGCAGAAGCCGATGCCCGCGCGGCCGATGCGGTGGGGCAGCATGCCGACCAGCTCGGTGCCGCGCAGGCGGATCGAGCCGCGCAGCGGCGCCACCATGCCCATCACCGACTTGAGCAGCGTGGACTTGCCGGCGCCGTTGCGGCCCAGCAGCGTGAGGATCTCGCCCTCGCGCACTTCCAGGTCGATGCCATGCAGCGCCTGGCTCGGGCCGTACCAGGCCTGCAGCCCGCGCACTTCGAGCAGTGCTTCAGCCATGCGCCGCCTCCGGCCGCGTGTGGTGGGCGCCCTGCCCCAGGTACGCCGCCACCACGCGCTCGTCGCGCGAGACGCTGGCGTAGTCGCCTTCGGCCAGCACCTCGCCGCGCGCCAGCACGGTGATGCGGTCGCACAGGTCGGACACCACCGAAAGGTTGTGCTCCACCATCAGCACGGTGCGCCCGGCCGCCGCGCGCCGGATCAGCGCCGTGGCCTGTGCGATGTCTTCGCTGCCCATGCCGGCCATGGGTTCGTCGAGCAGCAGCATCTTCGGCTCCAGGGCCAGCGTGGTCGCCAGTTCCAGCGCGCGCTTGCGGCCGTACGGCAACTCGCCCGCAAGGTGGGTGGCCCAGCCGGACAGCCCCACCTGTTCCAGCAATTCGAGCGCGCGTTCGTCATGGGCGCGCAGCACGCGGTCGCTGCGCCACCAGTCGAACGACTGGCCGCGCTGGCGTTGCAGCGCCAGCCGCACGTTCTCCAGCACGCTCAGCTGCGCGAACACCGCCGAGATCTGGAACGAGCGCACCAGCCCGCGCCGCGCCACCACGTCGGCGGGTAGCCGCGTGATGTCCTCCCCATCGAACACGATGCGCCCGGCTGTGGGCTCGATGAATCGCGTGAGCAGGTTGAAGCAGGTGGTCTTGCCCGCGCCATTGGGGCCGATCAGCGCGTGGATGCTGCCCGCGCGGACCGTCAGGTCGACACGGCTGACGGCATGGAAGCCGTGAAAGCTGCGCGACAGCCCGCGCGCTTCGAGAACGATGCTCATGCGGATGGAAGAAGTGGGGGCAGGAAACCGCCAGCGGCGCGCGCGGCGCCGCCGGCCCGGACGATGCGGCGGCTTACTTCTTCACCAGGTAGCAGGTGCTCTGCTCCAGCGGCATGAAGGCCTGCGCCGCCGGAATGGTCTTGACCAGCTTGAGGTAGTCCCAGGCGTACTTCGATTCCGCCGGCGTCTTCACTTCCCACAGGTACATGTCGTGCACCATGCGGCCGTCGGCGCGGATGCGGCCACCCTTGGCGAACATGTCGTTGATGGGCATCTCGCGCATCCTGGCCGACACGGCATCCGGATCGTCGCTGCCGGCGGCCTGGATGGCCTTGAGGTAGTGCATCGTCGACGAATAGTCGCCCGCGTGCGCCATGTTGGGCATCTGCCCCACGCGCTGGAAGTAGCGCCGCGCGAACGCACGCGTCTCGTCGTTCATGTCCCAGTACCAGGCGTTGGTGAGCTGCAGCCCCTGCGCGGTCTGCAGGCCCAGCGCATGCACATCGTTGATCCACAGCAGCAGCGCGGCGAGCTTCTGGTTCTTCGTGATGCCGAATTCCTGCGCGGCCTTGATGGCGTTGATGGTGTCGTTGCCGGTGGAGGCCAGGCCGATGATCCTGGCTTTGGAGGCCTGCGCCTGCAGCATGTACGAGGAAAAATCGGTGGTACCCAGCGGGTGCCGCGCGGCGCCCACGACGCGGCCCTTGGCATTGCGCACCACGTCGGACACCTGCTGCTCCAGCCCGATGCCGAAGGCGAAATCCACCGTGAGGAAGAACCACGAGTCGCCGCCGGCCTCCACGATCGTGCGGCCCGTGCCGTGCGCCAGCGAGTAGGCGTCATACGTGTAATGCACCGCATAGGGCGAGCATTGCGCGTTGGTGATGCCCACGTTGGACGAGTTGTTGACGATGACGTGGCGCTTCTTTTCCTTGGCCACGCCGGCCACGGCGAGTGCGACGCCGGAGTTGGCCAGGTCGTTGATCATGTCCACGCCGCCGGCGTCGAACCATTCGCGGGCCTTGGCGGCGCCCACGTCGGCCTTGTTCTGGTGATCGGCGAAAACCACCTCGATGGGCTTGCCGAACATGCGTCCGCCGAAGTCTTCCACCGCCATCTTGACCGCTTCGACCGCGCCCTTGCCGGAGATGTCGGCGTAGGTGCCCGAGATGTCGGTGAGCACGCCGATGCGCACCACGTCACCCGAGAGCTTGCCCGCGGCCGGCGCCTGCGCGCCAGCGGTGCCCAAGCCCGCCATCAGTGCCACGCACGCGGCAGCCCACTGTGTCAGAACCTTTTTCATAGTCTCCTCTCGTTGTGTGGAGCCGCGGACCCTGTGGCCCGAAGCTGCACGCATCGTAGAGGCCGGCCGGCGGCCGGACCATGCCGGGAAGGCACGGGTGGATACTCGAAATCCACAGCGGGTTATCCCGGATGAAGGCTATCCCCTTCAGTGATTGGCCGGCTTCGCCACACCTGCGAACCGCAGCCCGACGCCCGGCTCGGTCACGATGTAACGCGGATGCGCGGCGTCGTCGTCCAGCTTGGCGCGCAGCTTGCCGACGAGGATGCGCAGGTAGTGCGAATCGTCGCCATGGCTCGGGCCCCAGAGCTCGCGCAGCAGTTGCGGCTGCGTGAACAGCTTGCCGGGCCGTGCCGCCAGCAAGGCGAGCAGGGCGAATTCCTTGCGCGTGAGCGGCACCGCCTCACCCACCAGCCGCACTTCGCGCTGCGCGAGATCGATGCGCAGCCGTCCATCGTCGAACACCGGCTCGGCCTCGCCACGCGGCGCCGCCAGGCGCAGCAGCACGCGGATGCGCGCCATCAACTCGCCCACGCCGAAGGGCTTGGTCACGTAGTCGTTGGCGCCGGCATCGAGCAGCGCCACCTTCTCGTCTTCCGCCGACCGCACGGTGAGCACCAGCACCGGCACGCGCGACCACTGGCGCAGTTCGCGCAGTACCTCGGCCCCATCGCGGTCGGGCAGGCCCAGGTCGAGCACGACGATGTCCGCCCCCTTGCCGGCCAGCAGGCTCAGGCCTTCGTGGCCGGTGGCGGCCAGCAGCGTCAGGTAGCCCTGAGAGCGCAGGCTGATGTCGATCAGCTTGCGGATCTGCGGCTCGTCGTCGATGACGAGCACGCGCGCCGGCAAGGAGGTGTCGGGGCTCGCGCTCATGGCCTGGATTCCGGTGCCGGCGCCTCGCCCGCCGGCAGCACGATGCGGATCGAGGTGCCCTGTCCGTGCGGCCCCGGCAGGGCCTCGATGCTGCCCATGTGGGCGCCGACGATGCCCTGCACGATGGCCAGGCCCAGGCCGGTGCCCTGCTTGCCGCGGTCGCCCCGCTCCACGCTGTAGAACATGTCGAAGATCCGGCGGCGCTCGTCGGGCGGAATGCCGGGCCCGCTGTCGGACACCACGATCTGCACCGTCCGGCCCTCGCCCGCGCGGGCCTGGACGGTGACGGGCGCGCCGGGCGGCGAGAACTTGGCCGCGTTCTCCATTACGTTGAACAGCGCCTGCTCGATCAGCGCGGGGTGCACGTGCAGCAGGCCCACGTCGGGCGCGATGTCGGCCTGCACCGCCACGGCCGGCTCGTAGCGCTGCAGGCGGCGCGCGGCCGAGCCGACCAGCTCGTCCACGCCGATCCAGTCGCGCGCGAGCGTGAGGCCCTGCTGGCCCAGGCGGGTCATGTCGAGCAGGTTCTGGATGTAGCGATCGAGCCGCTCGCCTTCGACGCGGATGGTCTCCAGCAGGCTCGCGCGGTCTTCCCCGCTCATGTCGCCACCGTAGCGGGCCAGGCTGTCGGCCGCACCGATCATCGAGGCGAGCGGCGATCGCAGGTCGTGCGACACCGACGACAGCAATGCCGAGCGCAACCGTTCGGTTTCGCCGGCCACGCGTGCGATCTCCAGTTCCGACACCAGGCGCGTGCGCAGCGCGGCCTGGCCGATGTCCTCGGTCATGCTCTCGGCCAGCCTTCGCTGCTCGAACGACAGCCGCGCCGTCGCGACGGCGAAGCGCAGGCCGACCACGCCCACGGTGCCTTCGCCCGCACGCACCGGAAGGAACCACCAGGCCGAATGCGACAGTGTGTCGGTATAGCGGCCGCTGGGTTGGCCATGCCGCGCCGTCCATTGCGCCGCCGCCACGTCCTTCTCGTCCAGCTCGGCCGTCACCACCGCCGGCCCCGAATCCTCACCGATGCGCACCCAGGCCTGTGCGCCCAGGCTGTGCTGCAGCACCGAAGCACTCGCGCCGATCACCTGGCCGAGATCGGCCGCTTTTGACAGCTCACGCGCGAGTCCCTGCATCGCCGTCGCATGCGCGTTGGCGGCGTGCAGCGACACCACCTGCTGGCGCAGGCGCGAGGCGAGCCGTCCGGCGATCAGCGCGCCCGCCATGAACAGCAGCACGGTGGCGACACCGCGCGGCGCGCTGATGACCAGGCTGAAGCGGGGCTCGATGAACAGGAAGTCGTACGCCAGGAAGCACAGCGCGGCCGTGATTACCGCCGCCGTCATGCGCGTGCGCGAGGCCACCAGCAACACCGCGACGAGGAACACGATCGACAGGTCTTCGAGCCCCAGGAAGCGCTCGGCCACGGAGGCCGCCGCAACGGCACCCAGCGTTGCCAACGCAATGATCGCCGGCTCGCCGCGCGCCAGACGCTCGCCTGCCAGGTCGTGCAGGTGGCTGGTGCGCTGGCTCGCCTGGGGCGTGCTGACCAGCGTGAGCTCGTAGCGCGCGCCGCGCGCCAGCAGTCGCTGCGTCAGCGTGCGGTTGAACATGCGGGCGATGGGCCGCTCGCGCGTGCGGCCGATGACGATGGATCGCGCGCCGCGCGCGGCTGCCGCATCGAGGAGGGCCTGCGCCACGTCGCTGCCGTAGATCACCTCGGTCCCGCCGCCCAGGCTGCGTGCCAGCGCGAAAGCCTGGTCCAGTTCGCGCTGGCGCTTCTGCCCGGCGCGCGCATGCGTGCGGCGACTGCCGCCGGCGTGCTCCAGGTCGTCGGCGTGCAGCGCGGCGCCGGTGTCCACCGTGACCACCGTCCAGGGCGCTCCACGTTGATCGGCGATGCGCGCACCGGCGCGAACCAGGTATTCCGAAGAGCCCATGCCGTCGATGGCGATGACGACGTGGCACTGCAGGGCGATGCCGGCCAGGCCGCGCGCCGTGCGGCTCTCGCGCAGGTCGGCGTCCACGTGATCGGCCACGGTCTGCATGGCCAGTTCGCGCAGCGCCGTCAGGTTGGAGGGCGAGAAGAACGCCTGCAGCGCCTGGGCCGCCTGCTCCGGCAGGTAGACCTTGCCCTGGTTCAGCCGCTCGATCAGCTCGCGCGCGGGCAGATCGACCAGGCGGATGTCGCGCAGCCGCTCGAACACCGCGTCGGGCACGGTCTCGCTCACGCGCACGCCGGTGATCTGGTGCACCACGTCGTTCAGGCTTTCCAGGTGCTGGACGTTGACCGTGGTGTAGACGTCGATACCGGCGTCCAGCAGTTCTTCCACGTCCTGCCAGCGCCGCTCGTGGCGACTGCCGGGGGCGTTGCGGTGCGCCAGTTCGTCGACCAGCGTGATGGCGGGGCGGCGCGCCAGCAGGCCGTCCAGATCCATCTCCTGCAGCGGCCGGCCCTGGTGCTCCAGCGCCCGGCGCGGCTGCTGCGGCAGGCCTTCGACCATCGCCTGCGTTTCGCTGCGCCCATGCGTCTCGACGACACCGATGACGATGTCCTGCCCTTGCCGGTGCAGCTCGCGGGCGCGCGCCAGCATGGCGTAGGTCTTGCCGACGCCGGGCGCAGCACCCAGGAAGACCGTCAGGCGGCCAGCCGCCTGACGCTGCAGTTCGCCGATCAGGGCATCGGCCTGGTCGGATTTCTCAGGGACCATCGATCATGGATTCCTTGTTCACGCAGCGCCGCGGCACCGCGTGGAGGGGCGTGCTCCGGGCGGCACTCCCGAGCACGCATTCTCGCGCCGTCTGCGCACGGGCTGCGCCGCAGGTCACGGCCTTGGCGCCGGGAGGCCGTCCAGCGCCAGGTTGAGTGCGAGCACGTGCACGCGCGGCTGGCCGAACACACCCCATTGCGCGCGCTCGGTGTGCCGAGCCACCAGGCGCTCGACCGCGACGCGCGTCACGCCGCGGGCCCGCGCCACCCGAGCCACCTGCAGCGCCGCCGCCTCGGGGCCGATGTGCGGGTCGATGCCGCTGCCCGACTGCGTGATCAGGTCGCCGGGCACCTGCCACGGACTCACGCCCTCGCGCCCGGCCACGGCGGCGCGGGTCTCGTCGAGGCGCTTGCGCAGTTCGGGGTTGGTCCGGGCCTGGTTGCTGCCGGCCAGCGCCATCGGGTCGTAGCCGGCGGCCGAGGGACGCGGCTGGAAGTAGCCGTCGCCGACGAAGGGCTGCGCCACCAGCGCCGAACCGGCCACCCGGCCGCCCCGCTCGATCAGGCTGCCGCTGGCGGTGTGCGGAAACAGCGCCTGGCCGAGCCCGACGCCGGCCAGCGAATAGAGGAAGCCGAAGCCGGCCAGCGACAGCACGGCCAGGCCCAGGGCGCCGCGCCAGGCGCCGCCGCCCTCCACCGGCGCCCGTGCGGCGGGCGCGTGGCTGTGGCGGCTCGCGGCCGCGGGGGAAGAAGTCGATGTCATGGAAGAAGTCCTCACAGGCTGAACACGGCCGACAGCGCAGCATCGATGAGCTTGATGGCCGCGAACGGCAGCAGCACGCCACCCACGCCGTAGACCAGCATGTTGTTGCGCAGCAGTTGCGTGGCGCCCGCCGGCCTGAAGCGCACGCCGCGCAACGCCAGCGGAATCAGCGCGGGGATCACCAGCGCGTTGAAGATGAGCGCCGACAGCACGGCGCTCTCGGGGCTGGACAGCCGCATCACGTTGAGCGTCGCCATCGACGGAATCGAGGCTGCGAACAGCGCCGGCAGGATGGCGAAGTACTTGGACACGTCGTTGGCCAGCGAGAAAGTGGTGAGCGCGCCGCGCGTGATGAGCTGCTGCTTGCCGATTTCCACCACCGCCAGCAGCTTGGCCGGATCGGAGTCCAGATCGACCATGTTTCCCGCCTCCTTGGCCGCCTGCGTGCCCGAATTCATGGCCAGGCCGACGTCGGCCTGGGCCAGCGCGGGCGCGTCGTTGGTACCGTCGCCCACCATCGCCACCAGGCGGCCGCCCGCCTGCTCGGCCCGGATGCGCGCGAGCTTGTCCTCGGGCGTGGCTTCGGCGATGTAGTCGTCCACGCCGGCGTCGGCCGCGATGCTGGCCGCCGTGAGCCGGTTGTCGCCGGTGATCATCACGGTCTTCACGCCCATCCCGCGCAGCCGCGCGAAGCGCTCCTTGATGCCGTGCTTGATCACGTCGGAGAGTTCGATCACTCCCAGCACGTGGCGGCCCTCGCTCACCACCAGCGGCGTCGCGCCCTTTCGCGCCACTTCGTCCACGCGCACCTGCAGTTCGGCCGGCACCCGGCCGTCCTGCGCCTCGACGTGCGCGGCGATGGCGTCGAGCGCGCCCTTGCGGATCACGCGGCGACCCTCCAGGTCGACGCCGGACATGCGCGTCTGCGCGGTGAAGGCAACGAAGTGCGCCCGCCCGGGATCGGCCATCGGCTCGCCCTGGGCACGGGCCAGCTTCACGATCGACTTGCCTTCGGGCGTTGGATCGGCCAGCGAGGCCAGCAGCGCCGCCCGACGCAGTTGCGCGGCATCCACCCCTGCCAGCGCATGGAAGGCTGTGGCCTGGCGGTCGCCGTAGGTGATGGTGCCGGTCTTGTCGAGCAGGAGCACGTCGACGTCGCCGGCCACTTCGACGGCCTTGCCGCTCTTGGCGAGCACGTTGGCCTTGAGCGCACGGTTCATGCCGGCGATGCCGATGGCCGGCAGCAGTCCGCCGATGGTGGTCGGAATGAGGCACACCAGCAGGGCCACCAGCAGCACCACGTCGATCTTCACGCCGACGAACGCGGCGATGAAGGGCAGCGTGACCACCACGATCAGGAAGGTGAGCGTCATGACCATGAGCACGATGCCCAGCGCGACCTCGTTGGGCGTCTTCTGCCGGTTCGAGCCCTCGACCAGCGCGATCATGCGGTCGAGGAAGCTGTGGCCGGGCTCGGCCGTCACGTTCACCACGATGCGGTCGGACAGCACCTTGGTGCCGCCGATCACGCCCGAGCGGTCGGTGCCCGCTTCGCGCAATACCGGCGCCGATTCGCCGGTGACGGCGGCTTCGTTGATGGTGGCCAGGCCCTCGGTGATCTCGCCGTCGGCCGGGATCAGCTGGCCCGCTTCCACCACGACGCGGTCGCCCGGCCGCAGTGCCGCCGCCGGCACGCTCAGCTCATGGCCGGCGGTATCGAGGCGGCGAGCCACCAGATCCTGGCGCGCCCGGCGCAGCGACGCCGCCTGGCCGCGTCCGCGTGCCTCCGCTATCGCTTCGGCGAAGTTGGCGAACAGCACGGTGAGCAACAGGATGGCCGTGACGGCGCCGCCGAACGCGGCGCCCGTCCAGCCGGCCAGCGTGGCCACGGCCGTGACGACGGTGCCCAGCCAGACCACGGCCATCACTGGATTGCGCACGGCCTGTTGCGGCGCGAGCTTGCGTAGCGAATCGACGAGCGCGGCGCGCAGGCCCGCCTCGCCCGCAGGCGAAGCCACGGATGCATTCGCTGGCGCAGGGGTTTGAATGGAATTCATGATGACGACCCTCGATCAATGGGCCAGCAGGCTGGTCAGCGCCAGATGGTCGGCCACGGGACCGAGCACCAGCACCGGCATGAACTGCAGCAGCGTGAGGACGATGACGATGCCGATCAGCGTGAGCGCGAAGGTCGGTGTCTCGACCTGCAACGTGCCGGCACCTTCGGGCGCGCGGCGCTTGGCGGCCAGCATCGCGGCGATGGCCAGCGGGATCACGAGCGCGGGAAAGCGCCCGACCGCCATTGCGAGCGCGGCGGAGAGGTTCCACCACGGCGTGTTGTCGGCCAGGCCCTCGAAGCCGGAGCCGTTGTTGGCGAACGCCGAGGCGTATTCGTAGAACACCTGGCTGATGCCGTGGAAGCCAGGATTGGAATGACCGGTGAAGGCCGGCCATGCCAGCGCCGCCGCCGTGAAGCCCAGGATCACCAGCGGCTGCAACAGCACCAGCACAGCCAGCAGCTTCACCTCGGGCCCCTCGATCTTGCGGCCGAACAGCTCGGGCGTGCGCCCCGTCATCAGGCCCGCGAGGAACACCGACAGCATCAGGTAGACGATGAACTGCATCAGGCCGCAGCCCACCCCGCCCCAGATGGCGTTGATGAGCATGTTGACCATGGACATCATCCCGGTGAGCGGCGCGGCCGAGTCGAGCATCGAGTTGACCGAGCCGTTGTTCACCTGCGTGGTCGCGGCAGACCACAGGGCCGACGCCTCGCTGCCCAGGCGCACCTCCTTGCCTTCCATCAGCGCGATGTCGGTGGAGGTGGACGAGTAGCTTTCGGACCACAGGCTGAGGCCGCCTGAGATCACCGACATCGCCAGCATCGTGCCCAAGACCATCGTGCCGAAGCGGCGGCGGCCGGTGAAACGCCCGACCATGAAGACGGTGGCCACGGGAATCAGGCCGATGGCCAGCATCTGCAGGAAGTTCGACAGCGGGGTCGGGTTTTCCAGCGGTACGGCACTGTTGGGGCCATACCAGCCGCCACCGTTGCTACCCAGCTGCTTGATGGCCACCATGGGCGCCACGGGGCCGAGCGGGATCTTCTGTTCCTTCAGTTGGGTGGATGCATCGACCGGCACCGCCACCGGCCCCGCCTGCAAAGTGGCGGGCACCCCCTGCCAGGTGAGCAACACCGACATCACGATCGCCAGCGGCAGGACGACGCGCAGCGTGGCGCGCACCACATCGACCCAGAAGTTGCCCACATCGATCGGCAACGTCGCCTCGGCACCCGCCCCCCGGCCACCACCGAACAGGGCCCTCAGGGTGGCGGCCACCATGGCCAGCGCCATCACGGGCGTGACGACCTGCAGGCCGACGATGCCCGTCATCTGCGCCAGGTACGACAGTTGGGCCTGGCCCGAGTAGTGCTGCTGGTTGGTGTTGGTGAGGAAGGACACCGTGGTGTGCAGCGCCAGATCCCAGCTCATGTTGGGCACGCCGTCGGGGTTGAGCGGCAGCCAGGCCTGCGTCATGAACAGCACCCAGACGATGACCGCCAGAAGCAGGTTGGACAGGCCGAAGGCCCAGGCGTAGCCGCGCCAGCTCATGCCCTTGCCGGGCCTTGTGCCCAGCAGCGCGTAGAGCGGCCGTTCAATCACGCCGAACACGGCATCGCCACGCATCGGCTCGCCGCGCATCACCGCGGCCAGATAAATGCCCAGCGGCCAGCCGAGGGCGACCAGCAGCGCGAGCAGCAGAAGGGATTCGATCACGGGGAGCTCCGGCACGGCGCGTCAGGACGCGCAGCGATGAAGGACGGAGCCGGTCACCCGGGATGGCGCGGCGCCGGCGGGCGCGCGGTAGGACATGGGACGCATGGAGTCGTTCGCGGTCATGGCGACAGTGCCATGGCGAATCGTCGCGCCGGCCAGGGGGGCGCGGCATAACTTCTGCGTAAATTCAGCGGCCGGTGATCAACGCGCCGCGCCCAGTTCCCGATCGATCCATGCCATCAGGCCCTCCTGCTGCGGCGACCATCCCAGGCTCTCGCGCGCGCGCCGGGCGCGCACCCGGCAGTTCGAGCCGAAGCTGTAGTTCGCCATCACCTCTCCATGCGCCTCGACGGCCTGGGCGATCGTCATGGAGCAGGCCTGGCCGGGCAGATCGAGGGCACGGTGAATGGCGTTTGCGATGTCCCGCATCGACGACTCGCCGAGCTCGGCGTAATGCAGCGCACCGGGCGCGTCGGATTCGAGGATGCGCACGTAGAGGCTCGCGAGATCCTCGACATGGACATGCGACCAGCGGTTGGCGCCGGCGCCAACATAGCGCGCGGCACCCTGGGCCCGCGCGTCGCGCGCCATCATCGGGATCTGCATGCTGTCACGGTGCACGCCCGTGCCGGTGCCGTACACCATGGGTGGGGCCACCACATGGGCGCGCACGTCTTCTGCGTTGGCGGCGAGGATGGCATCGATCAACTGCACACGTGCAAGCCGCAGCGGCAGCGGGTGCACGGGCGTGCCTTCGTCGTAGACGGCATCCGACGCTTCGCCACCGGCGCAGTCGGCCACGATGCCGGCGCCGCTGGTATGCACGAATATCTTGCCTGTCCCATGCAGGGCGCGCAGAAGCGATTCGACGGATGACCGGTGATCGGCGTGCGCCGCGCTGACGACCGCGTCGGCCGCCCGCGCCTGCTCAGCCAGCAAGGGGCCATCGTCCAGCGTTCCGTGGATCGGCTCGATCCCCAGGCGTTCCAGTGCGCGGGCGCCGTCGTCCGAACGCACCAGGCCCGCGACCTCGTGGCCCGCGGCGACCAGTCGATTGGCCAGCGTGCCACCGATGTAGCCCGTGGCGCCCGTGATGAAAATCCTCATGGTCGGCCTGCGATGGGCGGTCAGGCCAGGTCGGCCGCCATGTTGGAATGCGACAGCGTGTAGATCCCGCGCCGTATCTCTGCGCCCGCGCCCGCTGCGGCCAGCGCCGCATCGGACAGCGGGCCGGCACCCAACCGCTCCAGCACCGATCGGTCGTAGCCGCAGACGATGTAGATCCAGTCGGCCGCCGGGTCCGGGCCGCCCCTGATCTTCTGCTCGGCGGTGACCGCGATCTTCGGCGTCTGGTTCTGCAACAGGTGGGCGGCCGCCGTGCCGGCCTGGCCGCGCAGCGTTTGCGCCATGGCGCGCAGGTGCGTGCGCAGCGCGTCGTCCTGTCCTTCGGCCGGCGACATCCGCAGCGTGAGGGCGTGGCGCGAAAGCGCGCCGCCCGAGCTCTCGAGCACGCGGCACTGGCTGCGCACCATGTTCCGGTGGTGCGGCATCATCTTCGTGGACCAGGGCGTCGGCGCGTTCAGCCGCGCCAGGTAGCCCGGCGAGGCCACGACGTCGTACGCCTGCAGTTCGTACAGGATGAAGAACCCCTCGCCCCCATCGGCATCGCCCCAGCGCGACCCGCGCAGAAAACCCGGAATGCCCATGCGTTCGGGAAAGTGCTCGTGCGTATGCCAGTCTTCGAATTCAGCGCGGTGTGCGGCAGCGATGTCCCACCACATCGCGATTGCGCCTTGTCCGAGCAGAGCCATGTTGTTCTCCTGTACGCGCCGCATCGGGGCACGCTTTCATGTCATGTAGATGGCCTGCCGGAGCCCGGCAGGAGAAGGATGGGCCGGCCAGCGTCCCGATCGCCTCAGGTGAGCACCGGGGGGGTGGCTTTCGCCGCGGCATCCCCCGCAGCCCGGTGGCGAATGAAGATGGGCGACGATGTGCTGGCCAGCGCGAGTTCAGCCGCCATGGCCATGAGGGCCGGCCCGAGCTGCTGCATGCGCGCTTCGGTGAGGCGGATCAGCGGACCGGCGATCGTGACGACGCCGATGGCGGCTTCGCCGGGACGCTGGATCGGCGCGCCCATGGCGGTCATGCCGGGCGCGAACATCTCATTGATCATGCTGAAGCCGCGCTGCCGCGTGTCTTGCAGGATCTGCGCGAGCTCCTTCACCGTCAGCGGTGCATTGGGGCCGAACTGCTCACGGCTGCCGAACCCCTGGCGCGCGACGATCTGCAAGGCCTGGTCTTCGGGCAACGTGGACAGCCAGGCGTGGCCTGCCGAACTGCACGACAGGCGCACGTCGGTCCCGGTGTCGGGGTCGTAGCGCAGGCCGCCCCTGGCCCCCTGCGCCTTGGCCACGAAGGTCAGGCGCTCGCCGTCGAGGATGGCCAGGCGGACCAGTTCGCCCGACAGCTCGGCCATGCGGTCGATCAGCGGCTGCGCGATGTCCACGATGCCCGAACCACTCAGGTAGTTCAGGCCCAGCGCGGCCAGCTTGGTGGTCAGGGCGTAGTCGCCGTACTCGCGCATCTGGCGCACCCACCCGCAGCGGACCAGGTCGGTGAGCAGGCGGTGGCACGCGCTGCGCGGGATGCACAGCTCGTCGGCGATGGTTGCCAGCGGCTGCCCCTCGGGGCGTGCGGCCAGGTATTCGAGAACGAAAAGCGAACGGTCGAGATTGATGGCCATGGATTCCGATATTGCGCCATGAGCGAAAAATGGAATAGGATTCCGATTGGAACCTTAATCCTGTTTTGAATTAAACCTGATTTTCCAGCAATTTCAAGGAGACATATTGTGAAAAACAAACCGCTGGCCCTGCTGGCAGCCGTCCTCGCCTTCGCATTCGCCAGTGCTGCGCCCGCGCAGGACATCCAGGAACGCACGATCAAGTTCGGCCATCTGAACAATCCCGGGCACCCGACCAGCCTGGGCGTGCGCAAGTTCGCCGAGATCGTGGCCGCCAAGAGCGGCGGCAAGATCAAGGTGCAGGAATACGCCGCGTCGCAGCTGGGCAACGAACTGCAGCAGCAGTCGGCGCTGCAGGGCGGCGTGCAGGAAATGCTGGTGGCCTCCACCACATCGCTCAACGGCATCGTCAAGGAATTCGGCCTGCTCGACTTCCCCTTCCTCTTCGCCAACGAGCGTCAGGCCGACGCGCTGGTGGATGGCCCGCTGGGCAAACTGCTGAACTCCAAGCTCCCCGAAAAGGGCCTGGTCGTGCTGGGTTACTTCGACCTCGGCTTCCGCAACGTCACCAACAGCAAGCGTCCCATCACCAAGGGCGCCGACCTCGAGGGACTGAAGCTGCGCGTGATTCCGAACCCGGTGTTCCTGGAAACCTTCAAGACCTTCAAGGCCAACCCGGTGGGCATGCCGTTCGCCGAGCTCTACGGTGCGCTGGAGAGCAAGGCCATGGACGGCCAGGAGAACCCCTTCGCCGTCATCGAGTCGAGCAAGTTCTACGAAGTGCAGAAGTTCGTGAGCGGCACCAACCACGTCTACGCGACGAACCCGATCCAGATCAGCAAGCGTTTCTGGGACCGCCTCTCGCCCGCCGAGCAGAAGATCATCCAGGACGCCGCCACCGAAGCGCAGAACTGGCAGCGCGTCGCGAGCCGCGAAGTCACGGGCAAGGCCCTGGGCGAGCTCAAGGCCAAGGGCATGGTCTACAACGACATCGCCCCCGCCGAACTCGCCAGCATGCGCGCGGCTGTGCGCCCGGTCTACGACAAGTTCTCCGCTGCGTACGACCCGGCCGTCGTGACGCTGTTCCGCAGCGAACTGGAGCGGGTGTCCAAGCTGTGAGCCGACTGAAGTTCCTCGTCCTACACGGCCCGAACCTCAACCTGTTCGGGCGGCGCGAACCCCACATCTACGGCACCACCACGCTCGCCCAGATCGACGAGCGCCTGCGGGCGCTGGCGGCCGAACTCGATGTGGACCTCGAAATCCACCAGTCCAACCACGAGGGGACGCTGGTGGACCACTTCCACGCCAACATCGACGTGGCGGCCGGTGCCCTGCTCAATCCCGCCGCGCTCACGCAGCACGGCGTGTCGCTGCACGACGCGATCAAGGCGATGCCGTTCCCGGTGCTGGAAATCCATATGTCCAACATCGGCGCCCGCGAGCCCTGGCGGCATCACTCGATCATCTCGCCGGCGGTGAAGGCCACGATCCAGGGTCTGGGCTGGCGTTCGTACACGGCGGGCCTGCGCGCGCTGGTGGACCTCGTGCGCGAAACGCGCGCCGCGGCCTGACGACCTCCTGGAGCATTCGATGGATCTGTTTCTTCGCCGCGCCAGCCGTGGCCTGGAGGCGCTGATGGCCGTGGGCATGCTGGCCATGGTCGCGCTGGTCTTCGGCA
This sequence comes from Burkholderiales bacterium, assembly GCA_017307855.1. Classification (GTDB taxonomy): domain Bacteria; phylum Pseudomonadota; class Gammaproteobacteria; order Burkholderiales; family Burkholderiaceae_C; genus JAGOCV01. The sequence goes on from JAFKGD010000002.1 coordinate 178,556, forward strand.
ACGTCGTGTTGCGCTACGTCTTCAACTCGGGCATCGACGTGTCCGAGGAACTCTCGCGCTGGCTGTTCATCTGGATCACCTTCCTGGGCGCCATCGTGGCCATGCGCGAGCGCTCCCACCTGGGCAGCGGCTTCTTCATCGACCGGCTGGGCGACGCCGGCAAGAAAGCCTGCCTCGTTCTGGGCTATCTGCTGATGCTGGGCGCATGCGCACTGGTGCTCAAGGGCTCGTGGGACCAGGTGAAGATCAATGCCGACGTCACCGCGCCCTCCAGCGGCCTGTCGATGGCGATCGTCTATGCGAGCGGCCTCGTGTTCGGCGCCGCCGCCCTGCTCATCCTCGCCTTCGACCTGTTCCGGCTGCTCAGCGGCCGCATCGCCCCGGCTGAGCTGGCGCGCATGCGCGAGTCCGAAGAGGAAAACCTGGCATGACCATCCTGATCTTCGTCGGGTCGCTCATCGGGGCGATGGCCCTGGGCATCCCGATCGCATTCGCGTTGCTGGTCAGCGGCATGGCCATGATGTGGCAGCTCGACCTGTTCGATGCGCAGATCCTGGCGCAGAACCTGATCAACGGCGCCAACAGCTTCCCGCTGCTGGCCGCGCCGTTCTTCATTCTGGCCGGCGAAATCATGAACGTGGGTGGCCTGTCGCGCCGCATCGTGCAGCTGGCACTCACGCTGGTGGGCCACGTGCGCGGCGGGCTGGGCTACGTGACGATCATCGCGGCCTGCCTCATGGCGGCGCTGTCGGGCTCGGCCGTGGCCGATGCCGCCGCGCTCAGCGCGCTGTTGCTGCCCATGATGGTGGCGGCAGGCCACGACCGCGCGCGCTCGGCGGGCCTGATCGCATCCGCCAGCATCATCGCGCCGATCATCCCGCCCTCGATCGGCTTCGTGATCTTCGGCGTGGCGGCCAACGTGTCGGTCTCCAAGCTGTTTCTCGCCGGCATCGCGCCCGGCCTCATGATGGGCCTGGCGCTCTGGCTGACGTGGTGGTTCCTGGTGCGACGCGAGACCAACGTCGCACCGCCCGAGCGCAAGACGGCCACCGAGATGTGGCAGGCGGTGCGCGAAGCCAGCTGGGCGCTGGTGTTGCCGTTCATCATCGTGGCCGGCCTGAAGTTCGGCGTGTTCACGCCGACCGAAGCGGCCGTGGTCGCGGCCGTGTACGCGCTCTTCGTGGCCACCTGCATCTACAAGGAACTCAGGCCCCGCCAGCTGTACGCGGTGCTGGTCTCGTCCGCGCGCACCAGCGCGGTGGTCATGTTCCTGGTGGCGGCCGCCATGGTCAGCGCCTGGCTCATCACGGTGGCGGACCTGCCCTCGAAGATGATCACGCTGCTGCAGCCTTTCATGGACAACAAGACGCTGCTGATGATCGCCATCATGGTGCTCGTGATGATCGTGGGCACCGCGCTCGACATGACACCGACGATCCTGATCCTGACGCCGGTGCTCATGCCGGTGGTGAAGGCGGCCGGCATCGACCCGGTCTACTTCGGCGTCCTGTTCATCATCAACAACGCCATCGGGTTGGTCACGCCACCGGTGGGCGTGGTCCTCAACGCCGTGGCGGGTGTCGGCAAGGTCGGCATGGACGAGGTCACGCGCGGCGTGCTCCCCTTCATGCTGGCGCACTTCGCGCTGATCCTGCTAATGGTGCTGTTCCCCGAACTGGTGATGGCACCCGCGCGCTGGCTGAGCCCATAGCGTCGGGTGCGTGAAGCAAGGGGCACCGCCGCCGGGCGGCGGCGCCCCCTGCCTCGTGGCCGCGGCGTCCCGATCCGGCCCCAACCCGGATCGTGGCGGCAGATGTCTCACCAGCGGGTCGAGTACGACACCTGCAGGCCCCGGTCGCTGGAATCTCCGCGCGACTGGCCGGCCCAGGCCTGCACGCCGAACGACGAAGACTTCGTCTGGTGCGCCAACCCCAGGCCCAGCATCAGCCGGCCACCGCCCGCGCCTGACGAACGCGCTTCCCACTGAGCGCCATGCAGGGCGGCCTGCGTGCGCACGCCATCGCCCGAGAGCGGATGCGAGTAGAGCGCCTTCAGCGTGAACTCGTTGCGGCCGGTGTCGCTCCCGGCGAAGGCGTGGCGCAGTTGCGCGCCCAGCTGCGCCTGTGCGTGCAGTTTCCCGTAGGACGCCAGCTCCAGCGCACTTGCAGCGTCGCCGCCCTCGGTGCGTGCGGAGCGCTTGAGGTAGTCCAGCCGCAGGCCGACGATGCTCGACACGCTGGTGGCGCCCCAGGCCGCCACGGGTGTCACAAGGCGCGAATCGCCGAACAGCTGCACAGAGTTGTAGGCGCTTTCGTTGGCCGCCACGCCGGCGGCCGAACGTGCACCCCGGTCCACCTCGTGGCGCGACACGCCGACGCCGACGATCTGGGTGAACTCGCCCGCCGCCGTCGCCACCGACAGATAGCCCGAGCCCTGGATCGACTGCGTGGACACGGCGTCGCCCGTGTAGGCGTTGCTCGACGAGCCTTGCGCGAAGCCCACCGCCACGCCGCGCACCGACGCGGGCCCGCTGGCCTGTTCGAAGCCGAACGAGGTCAGCGTGGACATCGAGCGCTGGCCCTGGCTCCAGGCCGTCGCGCCAGGACGGTCGTCCGTGCGCGACACGCTGGCCCAGAGACGGCGGCAATCCGTGCGCCCGGCCGGGGCGGCGGCGGTGCCATCGCGGCCGACGCCGCAGTCCTCGCCCGGCTGGCGATCGAAGACCGCGTTGCGCAGGCCCTGGCTGTCGCGCAGCGATGCGGCCAGGGCGTTGGCATGGGCCTCGCCCGACAGGCTGGCCAGCCGCGCCGCCAGGCCACCCTCGTCCAGCCCCGTGAGCGAACGCAGCAGCGCCGCGGCCGGCCCCGTGCCGTTGATGTCGGTGCGCCCGACGATCTCGTCCACGCCGCCCCCTGCCGCCGCCGCGTTGCTGCGGCCGCCGCCGTTGCCGGCCGCTTCGGCGAAGCTCACGGGCAGCACCACCAGGTTGACGCGCGAGGCTTCATAGATCACCTCGTATCGGCTGCGATCGGGCAGGCCGCCGCCGACCGGCTGCGCCAGCGTGTCGAAGCGCCCGGTCACCGTGCCGTCGGTGGCGTCGACGATGTTGAACACGTCGCCGATGCGCGCCGTGAAGGTGTTGTCCGCCGGGCCGGCAATGCCGCGCATGAGGGTGCTGAGGGTGCCGGCCGCCGTGAACGTGTGCTGCCCCGTCAGCACCAGCCGGTCGTAGTTGCCGGCGCCCGTGCCGGTGCCATAGCCGTCGATTTCAACGTCGAACAGGCTGCCCGCGTTGAGTGTCACGTCGCCCGCGACGGTGAGCGTGCCCGGGGACGCGCCTGGCGCGAGCCGACCGCCCGCCAGCACCTGCACCGGGCCACCCACGCGCCCGTAGCCCGCCAGCGTGGTACCGCCGAAGACGGTGATGCCGTTGCCGCTGACCAGGTCGCCGTGCACCTTGAGGCTGCCTTGCTGCAACGCGATGTTGCCCGTGTGCGTGGAGTTGCCCGCGATGACCAGCTCGCCCGCCCCCTGCTTGACCAGGTCGCCGCTGCCGCTCATGGCACCCGTGAGTACCGTGGTGGTGGCTGCGGCGGTCGACAGCGTGCCGCCTTGCGCCGTCACTTCCAGCGCCTTGGCGGTGAGCATGTTGCCGGTCACCGCCAGCGTGCCGCCGTCGAGCGAGATCGACGCGCCCGCGCCACCCAGGTTCGCATCTGCGGACACCACGAGCTCGCCGCCCGACACGCGGGTGATCCCGGTGTGCGTGTTGTTGCCCGACAGCGTCAGCGTGTCGGCACCCGTCTTGTGCAGGGTGCCGCTGCCGGAGATCACGCCCGAGAACTCGCCCTCGGTCACGCCCAGTGTGTGCGTGCCCAGCGCCACGGCCCCCGAGCCGCGCAGCCCGGTGATGGCTTCGTCGGCACCCAGCGACAGCGTGCCGTCGGCCACCACCACGCTCGTGGCATGCAGTCCGCCATCGGCGCTCACCAGCGTGGCGCCGCTGTCGATGCGGATGTCGGACGATGCGAGCGAGCCCGTCAGTTCCAGCGTGCCGGCCGCCACCGTGGTGCGTCCGCTGTAGGTGTTGGCACCTGCCAGCGTGAGCGTGCCTTCGCCCGCCTTGGTCAGGGCGCCGCTGGCACCGGTGCTGTCGGCGATCACGCCGCTGAAGTGGCCGGTCTGCCCTGCGGTGTCGATCGTGCCGCCCGTGGCACGGATCTCGAAGTCGGCCGCCACCACGCCGGAATCGGCCAGCACCAGCGTGCCGCCGTCGAAGACAGGGCGCACCTGCGTGGCCGACAGCTCGGCGGTGGTGTAGCCCGAGCGCGTGGTGTCGATGTTGGGCACCGGCGGCTGGCCGATGGTGACCGAGGACGAGCCTTCGGGTACCGAGTTCAGCGGCACGATCGAGAAGAACAGCGTGCCGCCCGCGCCGAAGTATTCGCCGCTGCCGTTGGGCACGAAGGTGACCGACGAGAAGCTGTTGCGGTCATCGATGGCGGCCACGAAGTGCATGTTGTCCGACGTGCCCCGGTCCGCCGTGCTGGTGATGTTGCCGATGAGCGAGGTGCTGGCCGCGCCGCCCGCGTCGAAGACGGCGTAGATGGCCGAGCCCGCCTCCACCGAGCCGTCGGGCGTGACGCCGCCGTTGGTGCAGCAGGTGCCCCAGTCGTTCACGGTCAGGCCCACCGCATTGACCAGGTACGACGTGGTGTAGCTCGCATCCGAGAAGAACTCGACCGTGAAGCCTTCGTGGACGATTTCGTTCCAGGCAGCGGTGCCGCCCGACGCGTCATATCCCACGGACCAGTTGTCGAACCCGCCCGTGAAGCTGTTGGGTGCGCCGTTGCGCGACGTACGCACGAACACGGTCGTGCCGTCCTGGGTGACCGAGAACTGCGAGCTGGCACTGCTGCTGAAGTCGTACTGGAACAGCGTTGCCGTCGGGCTGGCCGTGCTGACGACGTCGCTGAACTTGGCCTGTCCGTTGGCCGTCACGCCATCGAAGAACACCGCAGGCACGGCGAGGGCCGCGGCCGGCAGCAGCGCGGCCGCGGCCAGCAGCAGCGTGGCGACAGCGGACTTGCCGCGTCCGCGCGCCGATTCGGATACGGCCTGCCAGCATTGCGCGAGGCTGTTCCAGACGAGTCTGTAGATCTTGTTCATGATGCTCCTGGGTTGGTGTGCGAGAGAAAAATCGATCCCGCAGGCGGCGTGCCGCCTGGTCTTCGGGGTCATGGGTGATGGCGTTCAGTGCGCCCGCAGGGGCTGGCGTGGCCGCGCGTTCATGGCATCGGACGGCTTTCGCGTCATCGCGCGTGCCGCCGGGTCAGCCAGCCGGAGGCCCATACGTAGGCCAGGGCCACGATGGCCGTCGCGACGGCGAAGACCACGAGCAGCCGCCGCTTGGTCTGCTCCATCTGTGCTCGCGCGTCCAGCGGCAGGCCGCCGGGCGGCGGCGCACGATCGCCCGCGCCGGCTTCGGCCGGCCCGAAGCCCGAACCGATCGGCAGGCGACCCGATGCCGCGCCGTGCAGGAAGCCGCCGGCCGGACGGGTCTCCTGGACATGGCGCGCGCCGCCACTGGCCGACGGGCCGATGGCCAGCAAACGCACGCGGGGATCGGCCGGCGCCCGCGCGGCGCCCTGGGCGAGGCCGTCGATCACCGGCGACAGATCCAGCGCGGCGTAGGCGGCCCCCGTGATGACGCCCGCCGCGTCCCGCACGGGCACCGACACATGCAGGGTGGCCCGTTGCGACGGCAGGTTCACGACCATGTCTGCACTGGTGTCCCTTCCGTCCTGCAAGGCCGAGCGGATATGCCCGCGGTCGCCCATGTAGGGAGTGCTTTCCGCGGACAGCGCGCTGCACAGAACGTAGCCGTCCTTGTCCACGATGCCCGCGTTGATGAGGTGGGGCTCCGCCTGGACGAGCTCGCGCATCCGGTTCGCGCAATCCGTGCCGGAAGCGCGCGAACCGGGTCCGAAGCGGGCCGCGATCTCGCCGAGCATCGCGCCTTGCCGCTGCACGGCCGCATCGGCGTGCGCAGCGAGATCGTGCGCGGCCTGCTCCAGGCCGCGAGGCGGGGCAGCGTTGGCGATCGCCAGGGCCGCGGGGTCGGGCGACTGGGCCGCGGCCCAGCCGGCGAATCCGAGGGCGACCAGCAACATCAAACCGCACGCCAGGCGGCGGCGTTGCCGCGCGCGCAGCGACGTGCGGCCCATGACGGCTTTGGCACGCGGATTGACCGGTTTGAAGTCCAGGGCCCATTCATCGATGAGCGGCAAAGTCGAATCAGTCATTTGAATTTGATATTTGCCTCGTTGAATTGATTTTAATATCAATTTTTTCCTGAAGTGATATTAAATTGATTTGGCGAATATTTTCGGCAATGTGACCGTCGCCGGCGCGCCACAGCGGCCATCAAGAGATCCAAGGAAAAGTCGAAGTCAGATTGAAGAAAATCGCGGGATTCCAGTCGTGCTGCATCCTGGACCTCGATCGACGCCGCCCTCCGACACATCTTTAAATCATTAATCTGACGAAATCGTCATATTTATGTGATTTATGGAGAGAATCCGAGAATGTCGAAAAATCGCCACCTCCATATCGAAAGCGGCGGAGCCTCCGTTCGCATTCAGTTCGCAGCGGTGGCGCTGATGGCTCTGCTGCCCGCATTGGTCGTGCTCGGCCTGCAGGTGTATGAGGTGGCCCACCGGAGCCGGGCGCATGAAGGCGAACGCACCAGCGCCGTCCTCCAGCAGGTGGTGCGTTCGGCCGAAGCCGGTCTTGGCGAAGCCCGGCAGTCGCTCGACGAGCTGCGGCGCATCGCGATGTCCGGCACGGAGGGCTGTGGCGAGCGGTTGCGCGAACTCGTGCGCTCGAGGGACAGCATCGCCTCCGCCGTCATTGCCGACGCCACCGGTGAAGTGGTGTGCGACAGCGCGGCCACGCGGTCGGGCCCGCGCACCGTGGCATCGCGCAGCTTGCTGGGCGAGGCGCTGGCCTCCAGCTCGTACGTCGTCTCGGCCATCTCGCGCAGCCGCATCACGGGCCGGCGCGTGATTGCAGTGGGTCAGGCCTTGCGCGACGGGGACGGCAGGCCGCGCGGGGCCGTCTTCGCGGGGGTCGAGCCGGCCGTGTTCCTGCGTCAGGACATGGGCGCCGCCTTGCCGCCCGGCAGTGCCATCGTTGTCCTGGACCGCCATGGCGGTCTGATCGATCACCACATCGACACTTCAGCACCTGCGCCTGGCGCGCAGGTGATCGCCGAAGGCCCGGTGGAGAGGCTGAGGCAGATGATCGCCGCCGGCATGGCCCCGCCCGATTCGAGCAGCTTCGATCCGTACTACCGCGTCTTCTCCGCCACCAGCCGTGCTGGAACCGAAGGCGCCTTCCACGTCGCCGTGATCGCTCCGAGGGTCGATGTTCCGTCCGGCGCGGACGAGCGCGCCTGGCCGCTCGTCGTGGCCAGCATGCTGATCATTGCGCTGGGCGTGGCCTGCGGCTGGCACTTCACCAACCGGCTGTTCCTGCGGCCGATCGCCGCGCTCCATGCCTTTGCCCGCCAGGCACAGCGCGGCGAGACTCCCCCGCCCTTGCGCCTGCCCAGGTCAGCGGCCCTGGAGCTGCACCGTACGGCAGCGGTGCTCAACGAGGCGATGGAGCAGCTCGCCCGCAACCGGGACGCGCTGGAAGCCCGGCTGCAGCAGAGCAACGACACGCTGTTGATGCAGAAGCTCTTCCTGCACACGCTGCGTGACGGCGTGGCGGCGGTGGACATGAAGGGCAACTTCCTGGTCTACAACGACGTGATCGCCAAGATCTTTCCGGGGCGCACGCTGGTGCCCACCGAAGAGTGTCCCGGCGCCTACGGAGCGCACGACCCCGAGACGGGCGAACTCATCGACTACCGGGAGATGCCGGTCTACCGCGCCTGGCAGGGAAAGCGCGGGCGCATGGACATCGAGATCCGCAACGCGCGCTTCCCGCGTGGGCGCATCTTCCGGCACCGCTACCAGCCGCTGGTTCACGATGGCCGGATCATCGGGGCCTCCATCGTGCTGAGCGACGTCGATGCCACGGCGCGGCTGGAACGCCGGCGCAAGGCCGACATGCAGACCATGCAGGTGCTGAACCGTCGTCTGGAGGCGGCTGCTGCCGCCGCCACCATCGGCTACTGGGAACTCGACGCCGCTTCGGGCCAGCTCTGGTGGTCCCGGGATTGCTATCGAATCTTCGGCATTCCCCAGGGCCAGGCCGTGAGCCTGCCGGATCTGGCCGATGCCGTCCATCCCGACGACAGGACGGTGTATGCCGGGCTGCAGGCCCGCATGTCCACGCACGACGGGCCTTACGAAGCGCGGGTGCGTATATACACCCAGACCGGAGAGATCCGGTGGCTGCTGATCCAGGGCCGGCCGACGGCGACCGGCGGTGCACAGGCCACGCACACCGGCATCTACAAGGATGTGACGGAGAGGCAGCTGCAGAGCGACCAGAACGACATGCTCATGCGCGCGGTGCAGAAGATCAACGATCTGGTGATGATCTTCCAGACTTCCGGCAACGACATCGCCGAGGCCCAGTGCCTCTTTGTCAACGATGCCATGCGCGCCGCGCTCGGCTCGCAGCCCAGCGTGGCGGTGCTCCAGCAGCGCCTCAGGCGTTCGGACGGCACGCGACAGGTCCAGATGGCTCTGGACCTCGGCAGCGCGCGCCGCTTCTCGGCTCAGCTGGTTCCGGCCGACTCGGTGTCGGCACGCTGGCTGGACGTCGAAATCAACCCGCTGCGCCACCCGTTCGCCGCCGACGACCTCTGCGTGTGGATCGTCATGGCGCGCGACGTGACCGAACAGCACCACTTCGAGCAGGCCAACCGGCGGCTGCTGCGCGACATGCAGCGCCTCAACGAGACGCTTGAATCCGAAGTGCGCGAGCGCACGCTCGAGCTCGAACGCGAGAAGTCCTACTACAAGGCCCTGGCCGACAACATTCCGCAGTACCTGTGGCGGTACGAGGAGAGCCGGGGTCTGACCTACGTCAACCGGCGCTGGAGCGAGCTGATCGGCTCCCAGGATCCGCTGCGCGATTCGCTGTCCCTCGTGCGCAAGTACATGCATCCGGACGATCTGGCGGAAATGCGCTCGCTGCTGAAGGTGCATGCCCGCACCCGCACGTCGTTCAAGGGAACGCACCGCTTCCTGCGCAACGGCGTCTACGACATGACCACGGCCTATGTGGCGGCCCCGATCCTGGACGCCCAGGGCAACGTCGAATCATGGGTGGGCCTGGACATCGACATCTCCGACCGCATAAAGGCCGAAGCCGAGTTGCGCGAGTCCAATGCCTTCCTGCAATCGTTCTGCTATTCCGTATCGCACGACCTGCGCTCGCCGCTGTCGCTCATCGACGGTTTCTCCAACCTGGCCATCCGGCAACTGCCGCCATCGGCCGGCAAGGCCGCCGCCCACGTGCGCCGTGTGAAGGAATCCGCATCGCACATGAGCGAGATCATCGAAGGCATGCTGTCGCTGGCCAAGCTCTCGCAGCAGGAACTGCGGCGCGAACCCGTCGACCTGAGCGCGCTGTGCGAAGCCATCAGCCAGCGCTACGCGGCCCGCTTCGCGGATCGCCACGTCACCGTCCGGATCGCGCCCGGCATGCAGGCCAGCGCCGATCAGCGACTGGTGGCGATCGCACTCGACAACTTTTTCAGCAATTCCTGGAAGTTCACGGCCCAACAGCAACAGGCCTGCATCGAAGTCGGGCAATCGCAAGAAAATGTATTCTTTATCCGTGACAATGGCGCCGGCTTTGATGCCGGACGGGCGACCCGACTCTTCGAGATGTTCGAGCGAATGCACGACAGCACCCATTTCGAAGGCACGGGCATCGGCCTGGCGATCGTGCATCGCATCGTCAATCGGCACGAAGGAAAAATCTGGGTCGAGGCCCGCGAAGGACACGGTGCCACGTTCTTCTTCACCCTCGGTCCGGATCATCGAACTATTGCTTGAGGACGTTTCATGGGAGATGCCAACGATTTCGCGGATTCGCAAGGGCCCGTTCCCGGCGAAACATATTGCGGCACCACTTACGCTGCGCGCTTGCTCGATGCGTCGGTCGGCACTGTCCAGCAGCTCGTCGAGCGCGGGGAATTGTCCGCATGGAAGACCAAGGGCGGGCATCGCCGGGTCTCGCTGTCCTCCATCGAACAGTACCTCAAGCGCACAGGCGGCAGCTCCCCGAGCGTGGCGGCCCCGGACAAGCCGCTGCGCGTTCTGATCGTCGAGGACGGCAAGGCCGAGCAGATCCTCTATCGCGAGAGCATCGAGGACTGGGGCCTGCCCATCGACGTCACCATCCTCGCCTCGCCGCTGGAGGCCATGCTGGACATCGGGACCCTGGAGCCCAAGGTCCTGGTCACCGACATCGACCTGCCAGTACTCAACGGACTGGAGATGGTGCGCACCATCCGCAACACCTCGAATTTCGACCAGATGCACGTGATCATCATCACCGGCCTGAGCGCAGAGGTGATCGAGGAACGCGGCGGCATTCCGGAAGGCGCCTTCCTGCTGGGCAAGCCGATCGACTTTTCGTGGCTGCACGGTTTCCTGAGCGCCCTGACCAACGAACAGTGGATCAGCCGCCACAGCAACGGGGCGCGCTGAAGTCGCCTCCTGCCATCTAGTCGTCCGACAGGAACTGCTCGCGGGCGTCTGATTCAGCACGCAGCCGGCCGACGCCCACACCGAGTTCGGCCCGCTCGTCCCACAGCTGGTCGAGCATGAAGTGGACGAAATTCTTCTGCGCCGGCATGAGCGCACGGCCACGCGGGCGGGTCAGGAGGATCGTGCGGGCCACGCGATCCTCGTCCCAACGGCGGCTGACCAGCCTTCCGTCGACCGGACAGAAGAGCGCCGGCAGCAGGGCCACCCCCAATCCTTCAGCCACCATGCTCAGGAGCGTGGAGGGCTGATCGACCTCGATGAATTTCTCGCCTTCGAGCCCCCATCGGTAGAGCGGCTCCATCATTTCTCGGAACACAGAGCCTTTGCGCAAAAGGATCAGCGTCTCCCCGCGCAGATCGCGCGGACCGATCTCGCGCCTGGCGGCCAGGCGATGCTGCGATGACCCCACCCATCGCAGCGGGTCGTGAAGCATCGGCATCCATCGGCAGGTCTCGTCCTCGAAGCCCTGGGTCTGGATCGCTACGTCACCCAGCCCCGCCCGGATCTCGTCGGCCAGCTGCCGATCCGGCAGATCGTGGATGTCGATCTTCACCTGCGGCCAGGCGACGCCGAAGTCGCGCACTGCGCGCGGGATCAGCCGCTGGGCAATCGACGGAATGCTCATGAGGCAGACAGTGCCCTCCTGCGCCTGTGACCACTGCCGCAAATGCGCCGTGAGGCGCGTGTGCTGTTCCACCACCGCGCGCGCGTTTTCGTAGAAGACCTTGCCCGCTGGCGTCAGCGAGAGCCGCCGCGTGGACCGGTCGATCAAGGTGAGCCCGGCCAGTTCTTCCAGCTTGGCGATCGCCTGGCTCAGCGCGGGCTGCCCCATGTGCAGCTTCTCGGCCGCACGGGCCATCGAGCCGATGTCGACCACCGTCGCAAAAGCGTGGAGGTGCTTGGGGTTGAAGAAGTTCATTTTCTCCGAATTATCCAACGGATTATTCGATTTGACGCAATAACCACCCCTTTCTAGCATTCGCCGGATTGCCCCCATGGCCCGACCGACACTGACCCATGAGAACCGTCTTCGTCCTCTTCGACTCCCTGAACCGCCGCACGCTCGGGAGCTACGGCGGCCAGGCGATAGCGACGCCGAACTTCGATCGGCTTGCAGCCAGATCCGTGACCTTCGACAACCACTACGTCGGCAGCCTGCCGTGCATGCCTGCACGGCGCGACCTGCACACCGGCCGGCTGAACTTCCTGCACCGGGGATGGGGGCCGCTGGAGCCTTTCGATCATTCATTCGCCGCGCTGCTGCACAAGTCCGGCGTCTACTCACACCTGATCTCCGACCATTTCCACTACTGGGCCGATGGCGGGGCGACCTATCACAACCGCTACGACACCTACGAATTCATCCGCGGCCAGGAAGGTGACCCGTGGAAGGCGATGGTGGAGCCGCCGTGGCAGCGCTTCGAGCAGACGTATCACGCCAAACAGTTCTCAAGGCAGCGGCGCAACAAGCTCTCGCGTCACATGATCAACCGGGAGCACATCCGCGACTATGCAGACTTCCCGTCGGTGCGCTGCTTCGACGCGGGCCTGGACTTCATCGGCACCAATGCCGGAGCCGATGGATGGCTGCTGCACCTGGAGACGTTCGATCCGCACGAGCCCTTCCACGCGCCAGAGCGCTTCCGTGAAGGCCTGCCGACCGGCTACCGGGGCCCCATCCTGGACTGGCCCGCCTATGCGCGCGTCAACGAGACATGGGAGGAATGCGAGGAGCTTCGTGCCAACTATGCAGCCATCGTGAAGCTGTGCGACCACGAGCTCGGCCGGCTGCTCGACGAATTCGACAGCCGCGATATGTGGAAAGACACTGCGCTGGTCGTGACGACCGACCACGGCTTCCTGCTGGGCGAGCACGACTGGTGGGCCAAGAACATCATGCCCTGCTACAACGAAGTAGCGCACATCCCGCTGTTCATCCATCACCCGGATTTCGCCGCCCTCGCCGGCCAGCGCCGCTCCCTGCTCACGCAGACGATGGACCTGATGCCCACGCTGCTGGACATCTTCGGCGCACCCACGCCGGCAGAGGTCACGGGCAGCTCGCTCCTGCCCGCCCTGCGCGACCCGGCCCACGTCAACCGCGCGGCCAACATCTATGGTGTCTTCGGCAGCGCCGTCAACGTCACCGACGGACGCCATACCTGCTTCATCTATCCGCCGGACGTGCATGGCGGGAACCTGAACCAGTACACGTTGATGCCCATGCACATGAAGGAGCTGTTCTCGCTCGACGAGCTGCAGGACGCGCAGTGGATTCCCAGCGCCTCCTTCGCCAGGAACTCGCCCGTGATGCGCGTGCCGGCGACGCCCAAGTCACCGTTCTACAACCACCAGGGACCGGGCGTTCTCAAGGATGCCGAGAGCGCCCTCTACGACCTCCACACCGATCCCGGCCAGCTCGCGCCCATCCAGGATCGGCCGGTGCAGGAGCGCTTGCGCGAACTCGCGCGCGTGGAAATGCGGCGGCACGACGCCCCGCCCGAGTATTTCGAGCGCCTCGCGCTCTGACCACAAGGCAAACAAGGAGACACAGCATGAAGAGATGGATCTGGGGCGCAGCCCTCGCGCTGGCGCTCGCGCCGGCATTCGCCCAGGACACGTTCCCGGGCAAGCCCGTGACGCTGGTCGTCGCCACGCCACCTGGCGGCGTGACCGACAAGGTCATGCGCGTGGTGGCCAAATCGTTGCAGGAGAAGTGGAACAACACGCCTGTGCTGGTCGACAACCGCCCTGGCGCGGCGGGCAACATCGCGTCGCAGCACGTGGCCAAGGCGGCTCCCGATGGCTACACGCTGCTGGTCTCGGCGGGACCGTTCGCCATCAACCCCGCCCTGTTCAGGACGCTTCCCTTCGATACCCAGAAGGACTTCACGCCCATCGGTCTCGTTGCGAGTTTTCCGAGCGTGCTGCTCGTCCATGAATCGTTCCCCGCGAAAACCTATGCCGAGTTCGTCGCCGTCGCGCGGGGCGCCGAACCCCTGAGCGTGGCCTCGCCCGGCAACGGGACGGCGCAGCATCTGGCGCTGGAACTGATGCGAAGCGCGAGCAGGTTGAACATCAATCACATTCCCTACAAGGGCGGCGCGCCGGCCATGAACGATCTGCTCGCCGGCCATGTGAAGGTGATGATGACCAACATGGGAGATGCGATGCCGCAACTCGGCTCGGGGCGCATTCGTCCTCTGGCGTTGACGGGCAGGAGCCGTTCGGCATCGCAGCCGAATGTGCCGACATTTTCCGAACTCGGCGTGATGGACTTCGAGGCCTCGGGCTGGATCGGCCTGCACGCACCGGCCGCGACGTCGCCTGCCATCATCGCCAAGGTCAACCGCGACCTGGCCGCAGCCCTGGCCGACCCCGCCGTTCGCCAGACGCTGGCCTCCATCGACGCGAGCGTGCGCACCACATCCGTGCCGGAGTTCCGTCAGTTCATGGACACCCAGTTCGCCAAGTGGAAAGAGGCTGTCGACCTCTCTGGCGCGAAGGTGGACTGATTGCGGCTGGGCTGGGCACCTTCACTGCGGCTGGCAGCCGACGGCTACGAGGCGCACGTCTCGCCGATGGCTGGCGCGCGCGTGTCGCGGCTGGTCTGGCAGTCCCGCGGCGCGGCGCGCGACCTGATCGTTCCCACAGCCCCATCCGCAGCCGCGTTCGATCCGGATCACTGGCCCAAGTGTGGCGCGTTTCCCATGGTTCCCTACACCAACCGGTTGCTCGATGGCAGGGTCTGGTGGGCGGGTCGGTCATGGCAGACACGGGTGGCGCCGGGGCAAAAACATGGCGTGCACGGCTTTGGCCATCGCGTTCCCTGGCACGTCGAATCGCACACTTCGAGCCATGCCGCCCTGGTGCTGGAGCATGCGCAAGCGTCTCCCGAATGGCCGTGGCCCTTCGCCGCGCGTATCGAATACGGGCTCTCTGCCCAGGGACTGTCCGTGTCGATCAGCGTGAGGAACACTGCGGATGAGCCCGCACCTGCATCGATCGGTTGGCACCCTTACTTCGCCAGTGGGTGGAGATCCGCTGCCGATCACCCGGCGCGGAGCATCCACGACCTCGGTGGCGACGGACTGGCTTATCCCCGCGATGCGGACCCGTCAGCTGCCCCGCCAGTGGCGCGCGACGGTGTGGCGCATACCTTCGTCTTCGAGAATGCACCCTCGCCCTGGAAGCTGCGCTCGGCCCACGGTGAAGTCCTGACACTGGGCCATGACGGCCTGCACGTCGTGTATCACCAGCCGGCCTGCCGTGACTACGAATGCGTCGAGCCCATCACTGCGCTGCCGGGCACGATGACCCGCGCAGCAGAAGCAGCGGACGGCGGCATTTCTCTGAGTGCGGGCGGGATCCGCCACCTGCACTGCCGGCTGAGCGCATCCATCGAGGAAAACTGAGCCGTGCGGGTAGGCCGCACACGATGACGCGCCAGATCGGAGGGAGATGTGGAGCGGGTGACGGGAACAGCACCCGGTCGCTAACTCGTTTATTACGAACGTCTTTTCCGATCCAAGCGTCACGGAATGGACTCGATTGTGGACTCAAGTCTTCGGCCTGGTCAACGCAGGCCGTTGTGGGTGATCCAAAGCGAGCCAAGCACATCCACCAACAGCCAGAGCATCGGATTTCATTCCGAAGTCTATCTGTCCACTGGCACATCACGCCACAGGCCGCAACGGACAGGTGAGCTGCGTCCTCAAAGGACTGGCTCATCATCGACCGGCGCGGCCCCGTCTTTCACCCGCTCGATGAACCGCCTCATGGGCTCCGAGGGTTCGCCCCGGCGGCGCAGCAGGTAGGTAGAGAGCATCGGTGGGGTGCCGGCCAGGGGACGAATGGAGATGTCCGGGCGCTGTAGCGTCTGCCCCTGCGAGGCGATGGCGAAGCCGATGCCGTAGCCGGCGCCGACCAGGGTCAACATCACGCCGAGGCTGGTCACTTCATCGACCAGCTTGAGCGGCGTGCCTGCGTCCTGCAGCAGCGCTTGAATCTGATGGCGGCAGCCCGATCCCGATTCGGGATGGCACAGAACCAGCGGAAACTTCAAGGCTTCGGGCAGCGGCACCTGCACGTGTGCCAGCAAGGGATGGCGTGCGGGCACGATCACCGACAGCGGGTCGGTCCACACCGGCTCGGCGACGAGGCCATCATGCACCGCGTTTGACAACGCAAAGCCGATGTCCAGCAGATCATCGTGCAGCATCTTGAGCTGCTGCGCGAACGGCAGCTCGAAGACGCGAATCTCCAGCTCGGGCTCCTCCTCACGGCTGCGTGCCAGCAGGGTGGCGATGCGGGGCTGCGCCAGGCTGTCGCAGATGGCGATGCGCAGATGGCCCTGGTAGCCCTGTGCCGCCGCCTTGGCGCTCTTGACTGCCTGCTCCACGGTGGCCATCACGCGCCGGCATTCGCCGAGGAACACCTGGCCGGCCCAGGTCAGCCGCGTCAGGCGTGTGCTGCGGTCGAACAACTGCACGCCAAGCTGGCTTTCCAGGTCGCGCATCGCACGCGACACAGGCGACTGCTCGATGCCCAGACGCTCGGCTGCACGGGCCAGATGCAGTTCTTCCGCAACTGCGACGAAGTAACGCAGCAATCTGAAATCCAAGGCCACCTCCTGTTTGTCTTCTTCTGGTTCGGCCTCTCGGACGCCAGCATCTACATCCGCATCCCGTCAGCACCTCCTTCGATTGCATCGCGTCGAAGCACTCATGCCTGTCGGGAGCCCGTCGCCGACACGCGCGGAGCTGGCCGGCGCACACAGCCGGACACTGAATGCTGATGGCCATGTTTGCTGCTGCCATGCCAGGGCGGGCGGCCAAGCAATATGACGCAGGCGTTCCTGCGAACCAGGGCCGCGAAGACGATGCTGCGTCCGCAAGGCTGGTAAATCAGCCGGTGTGCCGAGCACCGCGCGCAGGCGCTCACGCGTGTCGGAGTTCGCGATCGGTGCAGCCGACGACGACACGCCGGCGTCAGGGCGGGCGTGCCGATGCAGTTTCATGGGGGGGTCTTTCGGCTCACCCCGGTCGTGGCCTGGTCGGTCACGAAGCCCAGCTCCAACACCCCGGACTTCTGCGTAGCCGCCATCCCATGGGCGACGCGCTCGTAGATCCACCAGGCGGTCGCCGCGGATGAAGTCCTCGGGCTGCGGTTGACGCGGCGCGGAGGCCTGCAGCCGCTGCGCGAGCTGCTCGTCGCCCATGCGTTCGTCGTTCCAGAACACGCTGCCGTGGGTAGTGACGGACAGGTTCGCCACGTCGGGCTTGATCGGCTTCACTCCATTCAGACACAGATGTTAATGAGAATTATTATTGATTGTCCGTGGTTTTGTGTGATATGGCAACACCGATGGAATAACCCGGCCTTGCCTGGACACTCGCCGCCTCGCCGGCGACTGAAGGCCGGATGGCTGCAACTGGAAGGCCTCTGTGACCGGCATCGCCACCGGGAAGCACTCATGCCGTTCCCTACGGCCAGAGGAATGGACTCCACTTTCTGGGGGGAAGTACATGAACTTACGCCATCTTCGCTGTTTCATCGCCGTGGCCGAGGAGTTGCACTTTGGCCGGGCGGCGCGGCGGCTGCATGTGGAGCAGTCGCCCCTGTCGCGCACGATCCGCCAACTGGAGGCGGACCTGGGCGTGACGCTGCTGGAGCGCACGCCGCGCGGGGTGCGCCTGACCCCGGCCGGGCAGGTGTTCCTGGAGGAGGCCCGGCGCGTGCTGCTGACCCTTGAGCAAGCCCAGACCAAGGCGCGGGCGGTGGCGGCGGGACACCGGGGCACCCTGCGTATCGCCTTGGCCGGCGGCGTCGGGCGGACCCGGCTGTCGGCACTGCTCGCGCTGTGCCGGGAGGAGGCGCCGGAAGTGGGCATCCGGCTGTTCGAGGCGCCGCTGTCGCAGGTGGTGGGCGGGCTGGGCAACGACCTGTACGACGCGGCCTTTGCGATGGCCGGCGAGATGGAGGCCGGGGTGATCGCCATGCCGGTGTGGCAAGACCCACTGGTGGTGGCCATACCCGCGAGGCACCCCTTGCTGGCGCACAAGCGGGTGCCGCTGGAAGAGGTGGTGGGCTACCCGCTGGTGCTGTGCCACCCGCAGGTGTGTGAGGAGTGCAGCCGGCAATGCGAGCGCCTGCTACGCCTGGTGGAGACACCGCCGATCGTGGCCGAGTACGTGACGACCCACTCGCTGATGCTGGCCCTGGTGGCGGCCGGCTATGGCGTGGGATTTTCCACCGCGGCGCACGCGGTGGCATGCCGGCAGGCGGACGTGATCGTCCGGCCGCTGGATGAAGACTCGGCGGCGTTGACGACCTACCTGCTACATGCCGAGGGCGCGATGTCGGAGCCGCTGCGCCACTTCATCGACCGTGCGCAGCGTGTCGGCCATATGCCGTTGGATGCGCAACGGCTCGCATGAGGCTGCCTCAGGCAGGTTGACCGATTCCATTTTGGTCAAAGCGCCAGACCTGTTTTGCCACAGCGGGATTCCATTGCAGCGGTGCACGGGCGCGCTGCACTCAGGCGTTGCTCGCGCTTGCAGTTGGCATCCTGCGATGAAATTCGCATGCCCATCGTGACGCGTCACAGCGAAGACGCGCGGCGCAACAGTGCTTGCCGTATGCGCATCGGCTCTGGCGTGTTGAGCTGATCGCGCTTTACTGGGCCTTTTTCCCTGCAAAGACTTTGGCCTGGTTATCCGGGTCAAGCATGGCGCCCGCGAATGACGCTGGTGACAGCATGTTTCGCGGCTTGCGAATTGTGAGTGATGGCGCCCTGCGCGGCAAGGCGCACATCTCGCATCGGAACCGGCGGTATCACCGATGCCACGGTCTTCGCCGCTTCGCCACCTGCTCGTTTCGCCCGGAGATTCCTGGACAGCCACGCACGCCGCCTGTACGGCGGGTGCGCGTGCTTGGACTCGGTGCGATGACGAATGGAGGCGCGCGATATGCCGAAGTCGAGCAGCCTGGCCGATGGCGCCAAGACCTACTACCGCCCGATCGAGGCGGCAATCCGCTGGAGCGGATTGCTGCGCTTCGAGCGGCGCATCCTGGCGATCTTGGGACAGCGGCCTCTGCCGGAGGCAACGGAGTTTCCGCGCTGGCCGATGCTGCGGTTGAACGCCGAAAGAATCTTCGATGCGCTGGCTCACGGCGAGATGCCGTATGGCAAGGAGGGCTTGGTGCGGGACACGCAGGGCCTGGCGATGGACGACCCGTCGCTGACGGTGCGGCACGTCGATCTGAAAGCCTGGATGGCGCACTACTACCCCGGCGAGAAACCGACGTTTCTGTTCGATGAGATCGAGCGTGCGCTTCACCCGGCGATCAGCCTGGACACAGTGGGCGCATTGCTGGTCGAACGGGAAGCGATCAAGGCGCGGCTGGCGGAACACCTGGGCGTGCACGAGACGCTGCGCGCCGAGCATGAGGCGCTGCTGAAAACGCACGCCGCCTGCGCGGCCGACACGGAGCGTGCGAACACGCTGGGGCCGCGCAGCGAATCGACCTACCTGAACATCGTTGGCGGGTTACTGACGCTGCTGCTGGGCAAGTCGCCCAGCGGCATGCCGTATTCCAGCTTCCTGACGCAGGAGGCCATCATCAGCGCGATGGTGGCGCACCACGGCAACGCGATGGGCATCACCGAGCGCACCCTGCAGGCCAAGTTCGCACTGGCTCGGCGCAATCTGCAGAGCACAACTTCCTGAGCGATGCCAGACCGTATCTGCGGTCGCGGAAACCGCATTTGCGGTGTCTTTCTTCAACGCGGCGTTCTTAATTCGAGTCACGCCAATCAGCGCCACTGAGCGTTAAGGAGTGACCCTCATGTCTTCGCAGACCACCGCCACGGCGGCACCGACCGAGCACCGCATCCTGCGCCGCGCCGAGGTCGAAGCCAAGACCGGCTTCAAGCGCGCGCACATCTACAGCCTGATGAAGGAAGGCAAGTTCCCCAAGGCGCTGCGCCTGGGCGTGCGCGCGGTGGGCTGGGACTCGGTGGAGATCGAACAGTGGATCGCCGACCGCCTCAAAGAACGCGCCTGACGCTTCTTCTCGGTTCATGCCATTCGACGAGGAGAAGCTCATGCAGGTGGTGTCCATCATTTCGACCAAGGGCGGCGTGGGCAAGACCACGACGGCCGCCAACCTGGGCGGCTTCATCGCCGATGCCGGGCTGCGTGTGCTGCTGCTGGACCTGGACGTGCAGCCCACGCTGTCGAGCTACTTCACGCTGGACGTGCGCGCGCCCGCCGGCATCTACGAGATGCTGGCCTTCAACGAGCGGCGCATCGAGCAATTGGTGTCGCGCACCGCGATCGCGGGCCTGGACCTGGTGCTCTCCAACGACGACCGCGGCGAACTGAACACGCTGCTGCTGCACGCTCCGGATGGGCGCCTGCGACTGCGCCATTTGCTTCCCGTCTTCCGCCCGCACTATGACTTGCTGTTGATCGACACGCAGGGCGCGCGCAGCGTGCTGCTGGAGATGGCGGTGCTGGCGTCCGACCTGGCGCTGTCGCCGGTGACGCCGGAAATCCTCGCGGCACGCGAGCTGCGACGCGGCACGCTGCAACTGATCGAGGACATCGCGCCGTATCGGCACCTGGGCATCGAACCGCCGCCGCTGCGCCTGCTCATCAACCGTGTGCATCCGGTGTCGTCGAACGCACGGCTGGTCCAGCAGGCGCTGCGACAGGTGTTCCAGGAACAGGCCGGCGTGCAGGTGCTGGACACCGACGTGCCGGCCATCGAAGCCTATCCGCGCGCTGCGACACGAGGATTGCCGGTGCATCGGGTGGAGTACCGGCGGCCGGCTGGGCGCACGGCGCCCGCAGCGCTGGACACCATGCGCACGTTGGCCGGTGAGCTGTTCCCCGCGTGGCGGGAGCGCTTCGCGCTGGTCACCGGCCGGGCCGATGCGGGAGGGGCCAGCCATGGCGAGCGCACATGAACTGGCGCGCGGCCGTGAACGGCTGCGCGCGCTGATCGAGTTCGCGCTGGGCGAAGGCTGGCGCGTGGTGCGCACGTCCGGCGGGCACCTGAAATTCACGAAACCAGGCTGCGCGTCGATCTACACCAGTTCGACTGCGAGCGACCACCGTGCCGACCGCAATGCCCGCGCGCAGCTTCGCCGCGCCGACAGGCAGGCGCAGGAGAACGGCCGTGGCTGAGCTGACGCCGCAGGACATGGCTGCCAAGCTGCTGGCCACCGGCTTCGAGCGCAGCGGCCCTTCGGCCGCGACCTTGAGTGACCCCATCGCCGACACGCCGATGGTGGTGACGCTGGACCAGTTGCGGCCCTACGACCACGACCCGCGCGTGACGCGCAACCCGGCCTATGCGGAGATCAAGGCCTCCATCCGCGAACGCGGGCTGGACGCGCCCCCCGCGATCACGCGCAGGCCGGGCGAAGCGCACTACATCATTCGCAACGGCGGCAACACGCGGCTGGCGATCCTGCGCGAGTTGTGGAGCGAGACCAAGGAGGAACGCTTCTTCCGCATTGCGTGCCTGTTCCGCCCGTGGCCGGCGCGCGGCGAAATCGTGGCGCTGACCGGGCATCTGGCCGAGAACGAGCTGCGCGGCGGGCTGACCTTCATCGAGCGGGCCTTGGGCATCGAGAAGGCGCGCGAGTTCTACGAGCAGGAAAGCGGCCAGGCGCTGTCGCAGAGCGAACTCGCGCGGCGGCTGACTGCCGACGGCTATCCGGTGCCGCAGTCACACATCAGCCGCATGAACGATGCGGTGCGCTATCTGCTCCCGGCGATCCCGACGCTGTTGTACGGCGGATTGGGCCGGCATCAGGTGGACCGGCTCGCGGTGCTGCGCAAGGCGTGCGAGCGCACCTGGGAGCGGCGTGCGCTGAACCGCACCGTGGCCGTGGACTTCGCCACCTTGTTCCAAGACGTGCTGACGCAGTTCGACGCACGACCGGACGACTTCTCGCCGCAGCGGGTGCAGGACGAGCTGGTGGGCCAGATGGCCGAGCTGCTGGAGGCGGACTATGACACCCTGGCGCTGGAGATCAACGACAGCGAAAGCCGCCAGCGTGCGCTGACCAGCGAACCGGCGGCGCCGACGCCACTGGCAGCGCCTGTCGTGCCTGCTGCTCCTCCCCCGCCGGTCTCCGCGCCTCGGCAGCCACCCGCCTCGTCTGCGCCGCGCGACACCACGCCGGCCGCGCCTCCAGCACCAGCAGCGACACCGCCTGCATCGCCCGAAGCGACGGAGGAGCAGCACGGGCAACGCGACGAGCGCCTGCAAGGGCACATCGTGACACCGGCACCGACCACCGAGCGCCTGCAGTCCATCCAGAGGATGGTCGCGGACCAGCTCGGCGACAAGCTGCCCGACTTCGAGGCCGACGCGCTGCGCGCGATCCCCGTGCAGGCTGGCGGGCTCTATCCCATCTCGGACGTCTGGTACGTCGAGCCGGGGCTGGACGTGCCGGATCGCCTGCGCGTGCACATCGCGCAGTTCGCGCGCGAGATCGCCGGGGAAGCGGCGGTAGCCGATCACATCGAGGCCATCGACGGCGGCATCGGCTTCGTCTGCGTGGCGCCGGCCGTGGGCCAGGCGAAGGCGCTGCCGGCGTTCCCGCGGGCAGTGCTGACCCTGCTGCATGCGCTGAGTGCGGCGCCGCCCTCCACGAACGGATTGGACCGCGCGCGGCTGGCCGACGAGCTGGCGGCGCTGTTCCATGGCCACGGCGGCTCGGCCACACGCCTGAGCGATGCTGCGCTGGTGAAGCTGTTCCGTCTGCTGCGCCTGGCGCGCCGGCTGCTGGACCTGCAAGCCGGCGAAGCGGGCCAGGAAGCCTGAGCGCAGGAGGCTCCCGCATGTCGGCACCGCATCCGCTCAACCAGGCCGTGATCGCCCAGGCCCTGCATGACCTGCGCAACGGCCAGTTGCGCCGCTGCAAGGCCATGGGCTTCGGCGAGGAGGAGCTGGATGCGCTGAAGCACCCCGAACTCGTGAGCATGCTGGTGAATGCCACGGTGTCGTGGTGTTCGGTGTCGGTGAACCGGGAGGTGTTGAAGCGGCTGCTGAGCCAGGTGCACGACGTGGAACGGGAGATCGCCACGGTGGATCGCATGCTGCGCCTGGGGGCGAGCACGGAGATGGTCAGCAAGTTCTACGGCCTCACGCATCAGGAAGTGGCGCTGCGCCGCGACATCCTCGGGCTGCCCAAGCGCAAGGGCCGGCATCCGGTGCTCGATGAGGCCCAGGACGTGGCCTTGTGGGAGCGCTGGAAGGCCGGTGTCGTCGAGCGCCATATCGCCCTGACCGACGACATGGAGATGCTGGCGCTGACCATGGACCTGGCCGAGGCCATGACCCTGCCCATGTCGGTGATCTGGTCGGCGACACGGAACTGGATCGACCAGGGGCTGGTGTAGCCATGACCACGGGCAGCGCACCACGGCGCGATGGCCCGATTGCGCTGTCGGCGTTGTTCGACGAGGCGCTGCGGCACCTTGAGCCGAAGGAACCGGCGCCGAGCACGGCGCCGAGCCAGGACGGCTTTCTCTACAGCGGCAACCGGCACGAGAGCGTGCCGCGCGCGCTGTTCCTCGACCGACGCCTGACGCCGCTGGAGCGCAACGCCTGGCAGGTGTTCCGCCTGCAGCTCAACGACGACGGCGTGACCGCCTTTCCCACCTACGACCAGCTCCGCCCCTATCTGGCGTCCATGCCCTGTGCGGCGCAAGCCTCGCACGAGACCGTGGCGCGCGCCTTGACGCTGCTGCGGCTGACGCGCTGGCTCAGCCTGGTGCGGCGTCGGCGCGATCCCAAGACCGGCCGTATCCAAGGCAACCTCTACGTGCTGCACGACGAACCGCTGTCGCCCTTCGAGGCGATGCAGCTCGATGCCGACTACCTCGGCCTGGTCAGTCAGGCGCTGACCCATGCCGCCAAGGCGGTACAGATGGTGGGCATGAACACGCTCAAGGAGATTGCCGAAGACCCGCTGCTCAGCGGCCGCACGCTGCCGACCCGCTTGCAGGTGCTGGCGCAGCGCATGGCGCGGCATGGCTGGACGACGCCAGGTTATCCACAGGAGGGTGCGGACCACGAATCCGAAGAAGGCCAGGAAGCCCTGCTTCGGAATGGCGCGCGCCCGTCTTCGGAATCCGAAGCAGGGCCGAAACCCGCGCCGGACGGCTCTCTTCGGATTCCGAAGGAGGACCGTACAGTACGTAATGATCGTATAAATGAAGTACGTACAGTACCGCGCGCGAGGGCCTTGCAGAACCTGCGGCTGCCCGAGCGTTTCCTGCGCTTGAAGGACGAGCAGCAGGCCGGCGCGCTGGTGGCGCTGCAGCAGGTGGACGAGGCGCAGAGGCAGGCCGTTCTCGACGAGTGGGCGGCACGCTGCCACAACAGCGCGGTACGCAACCCGGCCGGCTACCTGTTTGGCATCATCCAGAAGGCGATCCGCGGGGAGTTCAAGGCCTGGGCCGGAGAAAGTGCATCGACGCCGCCAGCGCCCCCGTCACCTGCGCCCTCGTCACCGCCAGCATCCCGTGCGGCTGACCCCGAGGTGGCACGTGCCTACCTGGCTCAGCTCCGAGAAGCCTTGCGTGATCGCTGATGTTGACTATCCCCAGGGGATAGCTGGAACAAACACCCTTCCGCCGTGCTCGATTGCTGCCCGCCGAACGACAGGCGAAACTGTCGCCTGTGAATCAAACGAGGACAGCCACGCACGAGCCCGGCCAACGATGGATATGACGACTTTCCCCGTCACAAACGCACTGCAACCACTACAGCGAGACGTTCAGCGCTTGCTGGGCAGATGCCTGTTGCGCCTTCAACAATACGAGCGCCTCATGAAAGCCATCGTGGCCCACCACGAGATTTCAGGCCCGGCGCATTCGCTGGAGGCCATTCGCGCAGCGCGGATTGAAGATGCCGCGACCAAGACCCTGGGCACGTTGATCGGACAACTGTTTGGTTCGTATGTCGTCACCGATGGAAATGGCGGCGAGGAACGCGACGACGATCTTCCCGGCGACGTGATCTCCTTTCGCACGCGCGTGCAACTGAGCCTGTCTGCGCAGGACTACGCCAAGACCCAGGCCGACCTCAAAGACCTGGTATCGCTGCGCAACACACTGGTGCACCACTTCATCGACCAGCACGATCTATGGACCGTGGACGGGTGCCGCGCTGCACAGGACGAACTCGGTTCCGCCTACACGCGCATCGATCAACACTTCGAGCAGTTGCGCGGCTGGGCCGAGCACATGGATCAGGCGCGGCGCCTGGCAGCGGAATTCGTCCAGTCGGATGTGTTCCACGACCTGGTGGTCAATGGCATCGCGCCGGACGGCACGGTGGACTGGCCGGCCGCCGGCATCGTTCGTGCGCTACGCGAGGCCGCCGCGCAGTTGGCCGTCGAGGGCTGGACACCGATCGCCGCCGCTGGCCGCTGGATCGCGGACCGGCATCCCGAGCAGCTTCCAGCCAAGTACGGCTGCAGCAGTTGGCGGCAGGTGGTGCACGAGTGCCGCCTGTTCGAGCTTCGCTACCGTGAGGTGGAGGGGCAACGGGCCGCCTGGTACAGACCTCGCGAGGCATAGCCCCGCGACGCGGTCTCACCTCCGCGCGAGTCGCGAACGACTCCGCCGAGCTATCCCCAGGGGATAGCCGGCACACACAGCCTTCCGCGCAGAACAAACCGGGCGCGCATGGGCTGCGGTTTGTTGACTGACAGCCTTCCGGCCGATGCCGATGCTGGCGACTCGCCCCTTCACCGCGAGTCGCTCTCATGGCCAACGAACGCACAGAACCCCTGCAACTGAATCTCGGATCGCTGCGCAGCGCGATGTCGCTGACGCTGCACACGCACCACGCTTCGCGCATCTGGCACGGCCGTGCGCCGACCGAGGGGCGCCCCGGCATCATCGGTCTCAACGGCTTCATCGGCGCCATGAACAAGATGAAGCGCGGCGCCGAGCAGGACGACCCGTACTCGGACTGGTGGATGTTGCGGATCGAGGACAAGCTCGCCGACACCAAGACCCGTCTGCAGACCCTGCGCGAACAGGTGGATCAGGCCTTGGCCGACGTGCCAGCGGCGCTGTCCCTGGGCGAGAACATGAACGTGCAGCCGGTGAAGCTGCCGCTGTTCGTGAACGCCCAGCTCGGTTTCATGGCGGTGTATCTGCTGGCCGACTACGACGACCTGGCACGCAAGCTCATCCTGGCGCACCACACGGCGCTGATCGACCGCAGCACCTTGGAGCGCTGGCTCAATGATGGTGCGCACGCGCTGCGCAGCCTGTTCTCGCTGGCCCAGCAGTACCGCTACTCGGGCACGACGCGCGACGACTTCGCGGCGAAGAACGCGGCGGCGCGAGCGGCGCTGGAGAAGTTCGGCGAGTTGCCGCAGGACGTGCTGGAAGGCACGCGCCGCTCGCGCTTCGCGCCACCCATCGCGCGGCGGTCGAACAAGCCCGGCACGCCGCCTGCTGCGCCTGCCATCGTGCCCGATGCGCAGGCTCCCACGGGTGGCGCAGCCGATGGTGCCGCGGGCGATGAGGGTGCTGGCGCATGACAGCATCGCCCCCTATCAGCCACTCCACGCGCTTCGTGGCGCTGGAACAGGCGGACTTCCAGCGGCTGGAACACGCAGGCTACCTAAAAGGCCTTTTACAGCCTTTTAAGGGTAAGGGGAGTCTGGAGACCTGGGCCAGCCAGTGCGCAGCGCTGCGCGACGACGTGATTGGCCTGGCGCAGCGGCGCGTGCTGCCCCAGGCGCGCGCCTATCCATTCAGTCTGCTCGACGTGCAACTGGCCCAGCAGGCCACTGGCGCAGGGACGACCTTCCTGCGCTGGCGCAACCTCGACCGTTCCTCCATGGGCGTGGCGTTGTGGGAGGCCCTGCTGGCCAACCCCGCGACGCCGGCCTCGCTGATCGACGAGCTGTACGCGATCGAACTGCAGCGCATCGTGCTGAACATGCAGATCAGCCTGACCCACAGCATCGCCCGCCAAGCCCTGGAATGCGCCAACAAGGCCGCGCAGGCCGAAGCGGCTTACCTGCGGCGCGTCCACGGGCATACCGCGTCCGTTCCACCCACCACCAAGGAGTCTCCATGAGCACGCACTTCGTCGGCGAGGGCAACATCGGTTCTGCGCCGGACTACCGCGAATTTCCGAACGGCAACGACGAGCCACGCCGGCTGCTTCGCCTGAACGTCTACTTCGACAACCCGATCCCGAAGAAGGACGGCGAGTACGAAGATCGCGGCGGCTTCTGGGCGCCCGTGGAGCTGTGGCACCGCGACGCCGAGCACTGGAAGACGCTATACCAGAAAGGCATGCGGGTGCTGGTCGAGGGCCGCACCGTGCGCGACGAATGGGAGGACGCCGACGAGAACGAGCGCGTGACGTTCAAGGTCGAGGCGCGGCGCGTGGGCATCCTGCCGTACCGCATCGAGTCGGTGGCGCTCAGCACCAAGCCGGCCGGCGGACAGTAATTCGCCCATCGCCGTTCCCCCGAGGGCGACTGTAGCAACCGTCATACGCCCGCGATGCACCAGCGAGCTATCCCCAGGGGATAGCTCCAAGGTCGTCCACGGAGTTCCAGCCGCCCTCCCGAAACGACGCTCTTGCTGTGCCAGCTCCTACGATCTATGCACACCGCTGCGGCAACGAACCGCCTGCCGATCACAAAGCGGTGTCTGCATCAATCGACTTCCTTGCTGCCGGCATCTCCTGGCCCCGCCAAGCTGACGCCCATCCGATGAACCGCACATTTCCAAGGAGGCTTCATGCGCGTTTTCCTGTGCGAGAAGCCGTCCCAGGGCAAGGACATCGCCCGTGTGCTGGGTGCCGGTCAACGCGGCAACGGCTGCTACAGCGGCGCGGGTGTCGTCGTGACCTGGTGCATCGGTCATCTGGTGGAGGCGGTTCCGCCCGAAGGCTACGGCGAGCAATACAAGCGCTGGGCCATCGAGCAACTGCCCATTCTTCCTGAGCGTTGGCGTGTCGAGCCCAAGGCGGCGACCGCAGCGCAATTCAAGGTCGTGCAGCAGCTCGTCGCCAAGGCGGGCGAGCTGGTGATTGCGACCGACGCCGACCGCGAGGGCGAGATGATCGCCCGCGAGATCATCGACCTATGCGGCTACCGCGGGCCGATTCAGCGCCTGTGGCTGTCGGCGCTCAACGATGCGTCGATCCGCAAAGCGCTGGGTGCGCTCAAGCCGTCCGCCGAGACGCTGCCGCTGTATTTCTCCGCACTCGCCCGATCGCGCGCCGACTGGCTGATCGGGATGAACCTGAGCCGCTTGTTCACACTGCTGGGGCGCCAGGCCGGCTATACCGGCGTGCTGTCGGTGGGGCGCGTGCAGACGCCGACGCTGAAGTTGGTCGTCGATCGTGATCGCGAGATCGCGCGATTCGTCTGCGTACCGTTCTGGGCCATCGAGGTTGCGCTTTCGCATGCAGGCCAGTCCTTCGTCGCAAGCTGGACGCCGCCGCAAGGCAGCGCCGACGATGCGGGCCGCTGCCTGCAACAGCCGGTGGCGCAGCAGGCCGCCGAGCGCTTGCGGACGGCCGACTCCGCCCAGGTGCTGTCGGTAGAAACCGAGCGCGTGCGCGAAGGGCCGCCGCTGCCGTTCGACCTGGGCACGCTGCAGGAGGTGTGCTCCAAGCAGTTGGGCCTGGACGTGCAGGAGACGCTGGACATTGCCCAGGCGCTGTACGAGACGCACAAGGCGACAACGTATCCGCGCTCGGATTCGGGCTACCTGCCCGAGAGCATGCTGGCCGAGGTGCCGACCGTACTCGACAGCCTGGTCAAGACCGACCCCAGCTTGCGGCCGCTGATCGAGCGCCTGGATCGCCAACAGCGATCGCGTGCATGGAACGACGGCAAGGTGTCGGCTCACCACGGCATCATCCCGACGCTGGAGCCCGCCAACCTGTCGGCCATGAACGAGAAGGAACTGGCCGTCTACCGGCTGATCCGCGCTCATTACCTCGCGCAGTTCCTCCCGCACCATGAGTTCGACCGGACGGTAGCGCAGTTCTCGTGCGGCAGTCAGTCGCTGGCGGCCGTGGGCAAGCAGATCGCCGTCACCGGCTGGCGCGAGGTGCTGGCGACGCCGGGGCCGGACGATGCCGATGGCGAGGATGCGCAGCGCAGCCAGGTGCTGCCCGCCCTGCATGCGGGCTTGTCCTGCCCGGTCGGCAAGGTGGATCTCAAGGCGCTGAAGACGCTGCCGCCCAAGCCCTACACGCAGGGCGAGCTGATCAAGGCCATGAAGACCGTCGCCAAGTTCGTGACCGACCCGCGGCTGAAACAGAAGCTGCGAGATACCACCGGCATCGGCACCGAGGCGACACGCGCCAACATCATCAACGGTCTGATCGGTCGCGGCTACCTGGTCAAGAAAGGCCGCGCCGTCCGCGCTTCCGACGCGGCATTCACGCTCATCGACGCGGTGCCCTCGGCCATCGCCGACCCCGGCACCACGGCGGTGTGGGAGCAGGCGCTGGACATGATCGAGGCCGGCCAGATGGCGCTGGACACCTTCATCGAGAAGCAGTCCGTGTGGGTCGGCCAGCTCGTGCAGCAGTACCGCGGCGCAACGCTCTCGCTCAAGCTGCCGCCGGCGCCGGCCTGCCCGCAGTGCGGCGCACCGATGCAGCAGCGCACGGGCAAGAGCGGCGCGTTCTGGTCCTGCTCGCGCTACCCGGACTGCAAGGGCACGTTGCCGATCGAGTCCCCGACGGGCCGGCGCAGCGCACCGCGCAAGCGGCGCGCTGCCTCCAAGGCGTCCTGATCCTCGCTTCCCCCTGCCGCGCCGGCCACTTCACTGGCGGCGAGGCAAACGTCCCGCACCGCGCGGGACTCCAAAGCGCGCGTCTCCTTCTGCAACGGTGTGCGCGCCCCGTCTGCCCGCCATCGGGCGACGGGGCGAGAAGGTCATTGCTCCACGAATCGCGCCCGCCGCCATTCCCTTGATCGGTGTGCCTTGCCTCGGTCATGAGGGGCTTCCTGACGCCTTGCCGCCGCGCGAGCCGTGAGGAGGCCCCTTGGGCCGAGGGTATTCCGTGCCGGTGCCCGCCGGCGGAACAACGGGCTCCCTTTGTGCGCGTATGCGTGCCAAAGGTTTCCGGCCCCAGCCACGAAACGGGCCGGGTGCGATTGCTGACGCAGCGAACGGCTTTGACGACGGCCCGCGCTGACGCAGCCCACAGGTGGTTTTCCTTCCTCTCCAGCCGAAGGCCCGCGTGGCCTTCGGCGCCCTGGTCCTTGCCTTGTCACGTGACGCGGGCCTGCCCTAAAGCGGGCCGTCCGCGATTCGGTTTTCCCTGCGACGGCAGCCATGCTTCGCGCCCATCCTCACGCCATGCGTTGCTGACAGTCGTCAGCGGCATGCCCCGGCAGTCCCGGTCTTCAAGACTGCAACGCGGTTCGCCGCGTTGACCGATCCAGTCCGCTTCGCATCGCCCACCGCGGACGCTCGCCGGCCTGGCGACGATGCACTTTTCTCAACCACCCGAGGGGAACTCCATCCTCTACGGGATGCGTGCTCCTCGACCCACCAAGGAGCACGGCATGTCTGAACCTTCTGCATCTTCCTCTGCAACCGCAGTGCGCAGTGGTGCGCTGGCGCTGGCCTGGACCGGCAAGCGTTTGCCGCTACAGGTGCTGCGCAGCGCGGCCGGCCACTACATCGGCACGCAAGACGACGAAGGCCCGGTATCGCGGGAGTCCGTCGAGTATTTCCCGACCCACCTCGCAGCACAGCGCGCCCTGGGTACCCATGCCTGGACACAGCGCGCTCACCCCTGATTCCCACCCTTCAAGGAGTTCTCTCATGAATCTGTCTTTACCCGAAGACGTGCTCGATCAGATGGCGCTGGAACAGGCGCACTTCGACGCTGCACCGCAGGCCTTCTTCGAGGCCTGGAAGCGCGGCGCGCAGATCGCCGGCCACGAGTGGTTCGGCGACGGCACACGCGAAGGTCTGCAGCGTGCCACCACCAAGTGGGACCTGCGGCCCAACATGCTGATGCTCAACGACGCCCTGGGCGTGCTGAGCAGCGGTCAACGCATGTTCCTGTCCGCGATGGTGAGCTTCTACAACTCCCGCGAGGGCGGCGCGATGCTCAAGCGTTGCGGCTTCGAGGGGCTGTCCGACTTCGGCGGCCTCGATCTGGAACGGCGCCAGGTCATCGCTGACCTCACGCTGCACTACAACGGCTGGTGAGCCGCGCCTGGCAACCCACCGTCCTTTCATCCCACCCCACGAGGGACATGCGTCCCCGTTCGGGGCCATGTCCCTCCTTCCTTTCGCAGGAGCGGCCATGTCCCGAATCACCATCTTCCACTGACCTGCACCGCCCGCCACCAGGGCGGCCCGACGCCGCGGCCGGCTGACCGGTTGCCACTTCATCCACTCGCTGGGGTTCAATCCCCGGCAGGGGATTGCCTCGGCCATCCTCTGCTGGAGGAATCCCATGTCTCATTCCAAAAACCCCTTCGTCCGCGGCTACGATGGCCTGTCCGTGCAGCGGCTGCTGGCGATTTCCTACGACGACGACTGCCCGCTGAGCTATCTGCCGCTGCACGTCTCGCAGTCGCACCTGCCGGACAGCCAGGTCGAGCGCCATGCCTGCGTCTTCTGCGACGACTTCGCGCTGATCACCGAGGGCCAGAACGTGCCGCCCGAGCTGGACGCGCAGTGCCCCAGCCACGGTATCGCCCGAAACCTCGTCTACGCCGTCATGGCCGAAGAAGCCGGCCAGCCGCTGCACGTCGGCGATACCTACTCCGAGGAAGCCGCGCGCGAGGTGGTACGCCGCCTGCGCTTCGAGACCGGGTTCTACAGCCGTGCTTGGGAAATCAGTTCGGCGCATATCACCGAGGAGGCCGGCCGCTTCCTCGCCGAACTGGCGGACATCGCCACGCCGAGCGGTTTTTTGTTCGTGGCCTTCCGCATTCCCTACAGCCCGGCGGTCGGCGTGAAGCTGATCGCCACGCCCTGGACGGATGCGAACCTGCAGCATGTCGAGGGCATCACCGCCGAAGAGCTGCGGCAGGAGCACCGGGCCAAGGGCGTGCCGGAGTCCCTCGTGGAAGTGTTGCACCTGGCTGCGCTCGCCGACGTTCGCATGTTGGTGTTCGATGCCGACGCGCCCGTGCTGGACGGGCTGACGCTCTACGACGACGAGTAACCCGCAACCCATTCGAGCCCCCACGTCGGGGCTCTTCTTTTTCGCGGAACGCGGTGCCGGCGCATTGCCGATTCCCAACGGACGGTCGCCGCCATGTGCCGCACGCTGGCCGCATGTTCGCTGGCGTTGCCGGCAGCATGCCCAGGCAGTCGAGACCTTCAAGACTGCGGCGCGGTTCGCCGTGCTGGTTGCTTCGTTCTCCGGGCGCACCCGCGTCCATCCACCTCACCCTCAAGGGACAGACCTCCCTTGCGGGCGGGAGTCCCTTGGTTGCCACAAGGAGTCTCCCCATGGATACCCAAGCCATCCGCGCACAGATGCCGACGCTCGTTGTCGGTCATGTGCCTTCCAACGTCCGTTCGTTCAAATTCAACATCTTCGACGGCCAGCCCAAGGTTTCGACGCTGGGCTTTCATATCGACCCGAAGCCTTTCGAGGGCAAGGTCATCGCCACCACCGACGAGGCCATCGTCGTCAAGACGGGACGAGCCGAGTTCGCGGTGCTCGATCGCACGCTCGTGACCGAAGTGCCCGACGAGGGCGCCAAGGTGCAGGTCGAACCCTATGTCAGACGCCGCTTCGACGGTCAGCGGGCGGACACGCCCGAGGAGCAGACCGAGTTCACCGCCGACGGCCAGCCCTACACGGTGAAGCGGTTGGTGCTCGGGTCCGCACCGGCGAAGCTGCCGATTCCCAAGCCCCGCTGCCCCGAGCTGCAGGAACTGGTCGACCAACTGGAGCAGTTGCCCGCTCCCGACGGTTTCCGGCGCGTCACCCACATGCTGGTGGATGCCGGCGCGCGGGACATCACCTGGGTCGATCCGCTGCCCGCCGACATCATCCGCACGCCGCCGGCCATCGGCTTCACCGTCGCCACGACGAAGTTCCAGGGTCGCGTCACCGTGCTGTATGAGCGTGGCCTCGACCTCTACGCGGTGGAGCTGCGCCGCGACGGCGAGCTGGTCGAACGGGTCGATGAGGTGTTCTTCGACACCCTCGGCGAGACGCTGGAACGGCTGATCGACGACGGGAGTTGGCGGCGCATCCGCGTGCAGTGCCTGTCGTGTCGTAAGGCTATCCGGCACTGATCTCACAGCAGCTTCCCGCCCTCGCGGCGGGAAGCCTCTTTTCCTGCCCCCTGGAGATCACACCCATGACTGTTCGATTCAAAGGCACGGAGCTGCGGCCCGTGCTCGCCGAAGCGGTGGCGAATCAATGCCGCGTCATCCTGGTCAAGGATCAGGGCGTGTACTTCCTGGCCGAGTGCGGCGAGCGCCGACCCGATGGTCGCCAGAAGACCATCGCCTATGCCGCCGGTTGCAACCCGGATGTCGAGGCCTTCGACGACTGGTGGGAACTGGCGCGTGCCGAGTTCGGTGGCGACGACTTCGGCGAGTTCTTCGATCCGCAGGAGGGCGTGTTTGCGCGCATCCTGCGCAGCGAGGACGACCTCGACGTGTCCGCCACCGCGACACACCTGTCGCTGCAGGCGGTTCCTCCCACGCCCAGCGGTAACTGACCGCCCATCCCTGGCCCCCGCTCCGGGGGCCTCTTTCTTCTCGGCAATGCGGACAGCCGCGAGTGCCGATTGCCGCTCGCCTGCGCGCCGTCCCGGCGCCACGCTTCCGGCCATGTTCCGCTGACGTCCGTCAGCGACATGCCCAGGCAGCCACGATCTTCAAGGCTGCGACGCGGTTCCGACCGCGTTGATCACCCGAGTTCGCACCGGCATCCATGCGCGAACGGCCATCGGTTCTCGATGGCGATGCCACCAAGCTGTTCCATCAACCCACGCGGGGGTTCCACACCTTCCCCGCCTTGGGTCGGGTGTGTCTCCGCCTCATTGTTCCCAGGAGATTCACCATGACCACTTCCAACGAAAAGTCCTACTTCGATCTGCACATCACCGGCCTCGGGTACCTCAATCGCATCCGCGAAGTGAAGCCCAAGAAAGGCGATGCGTTCCTGGCCTGCGACATCGCGGCTCTGAACGGTCCCAGCGATGACGTCTCGTATGTGCGTTTCGACACGCGCGTATCGGGATCGGAAGCGCAGCACCTGGTGCGCCGCTGCATTCAGGCGGTCGACGCCGAGAAGAAGGTGATGATCGGCTTCCGCATGGGCGACCTGTGGACCGACACCTTCACCTACTCCAAGGGCAAGCGTGCCGGCGAGCAGGGTGTGAGCCTCAAGGCCCGCCTGCTGTTCGTCAGTTGGATCAAGGTCGACGGCAAGCTCGTCTACAAGGCCGAGCCCAAGCCGACCGAGACCGACGAGCGGGACCCGGAAGTCCCTGTGACGTCCGACGCGCC
Source organism: Burkholderiales bacterium (assembly GCA_017307855.1). Classification (GTDB taxonomy): domain Bacteria; phylum Pseudomonadota; class Gammaproteobacteria; order Burkholderiales; family Burkholderiaceae_C; genus JAGOCV01. The sequence continues at coordinate 212,832 of JAFKGD010000002.1, forward strand.
CGCTGCGCAGCAAGCCTCGGCACCGGAGCCTTCCGAGCCCGTCGCCGATGCTGCCGACGACGCAGCCGATGCCCCCGCATTGGCCGTTGCCGAGTCGTTCTGATCCGCAAGGCCCCATCCCCGGGGCCTTGTCTTCTCTTCGTCAGCAGGAGACCTTCATGATCACCATCCCCGGCCAACTGGCCATCAAGACCATCCACGGCAGGAACGGCGACTTCAACGTCGGCCGCCTGGCGACCTCGATCGGCGAGTTCGTCGTGAAGAACGCCGAACTCGATCAGTACCGCGAGGGCAAGTACGACGGTGATTTCGCCATCGTCGAGATTCGCCCCTCCACGTACAACGCCAACGGCCGCATGGTCATCGAGATCCGCGCCCATCTGGGCGGGATGACGCTGTCCAACATCGACGCCCTGAGCCGCGACGAAGCCCGCCGGCTGAGTCCGCAGGAAGTCGATCCGATCGACGAGGAGGCGCAGGCGCCCGTGCCGGCAACGCCCCCGGCCAAGCCGAAGGCGAAGCCGCGCAGTCCGCGCGATCCCCTGGTCGATACCACGCCGTTCGGCAGCGAACCGGCTCCCGTGTCCGCTGCGGCCTCGGCCGAGGCAGACGACGCGGCGCTGTTCGGTGCCTTGTGGCCCCTGGGCGAGACCGTGAAGCTCGATGCGACCGTGGATCGTCGTGTGCTGCGTCAGCAGCGCGACCGTCTCGACAAGCTGGGCTACGAGTTCGCTCCGCTGTCCCAGGACTGGCACCTCCAAGCTGCCTGATCCATCCGCCGCCTTGCGCGGCATTCCGCCACCCGCCGGGGTTCTCCCCCGACGGGGAGGGCTCCGGCCATTTCTTCAAGGAGACCTTCATGGGCTGGACCTTCGTACGTCAGACGCGCGATCGGTTGATCCGCGAGCTGATCGCTCCGCAGGCGTCCGAACACGCTTGCTGCGAAGTCATCGACCACACGCTGGACGGCGACGTTCTGTGGACCGTGGTTCGCGTCACCGCCAGGCAGGCGGGCGTCATGGGCCTCGTGGCCGGTGAGTCCGTCTGCTACATCGGCTGCCATCTGCTGGAAAGCTCGGGCGGCGATTGGGGCTACAAGTCCCTCGATGAGTCCGTGCATCCGTACTACTACTCGTGCCCGCTGCGCTATCTCGACATGGCGCCGGTGCAAAGCCCCGAGTGGCGCGAGCGGGTTCACCGCTTCCACGCGGGGCGCGCTGTCTAGCGGCACGCATCTTCCTTCACCCAACCGGGGCGAGCACGGCCCCGCGGGCTGTGGTTGCTCCTTCATTTCCAAGAGGACATCACCATGCCTGCACCTTCTTCCGCGAAACCGCTGTACCGCATCGACGAATGCCCCGACCTCATGGCCGACGGTTGCGTCGGTGACGAGCAGGGCAATCTCGTCTTTCTCTCGATCTGGGCGCGCGACACCGCCGTTCAGGAGTTCCTCGCCCGCCTGACCCTCGGCCGGGATGAACAGGGACTGGATCAGTTCCACGTCATCACCGAGCAGGGCGCTTCCATCCCGGTCTTCGTCGGCAACGTCGAGAACCTGGAAAAGCGCATCACCCGCGCCTATCGGCGAACGCTGTTCGGTTCGCTGACGAATGTGTGGCTGTTCGATCGTCGCTGCGTGAAGCCAGACAAGGCCAACGCCGGCGCGCTGGCGCTTCTGCCCAGGGATTCCGCTCACCGGCTCGACCGGCTGTGGACGCTGGTGCAGGACACCTGCCCGCTGCCACTGCTCGACCACTGGCGCGACACCGTGCTGGAGCTGTTGCAGACACGGCGGATGCTGACCGGTCTTCCCTTGGCCCTCGGGCCGCTGGAAGGCCATCGGCTGGCCCTCGATGTCCCGGCGCTGACGAAGGCGTTGGGCGACCTGATCCGCAACGGCACCCTCGGCGCCACGCAGTACGAACTGGCCGCGAACGCACCGCTTCGGCGTGTGGCGTGAGCCATCCCCACGGGCATGCGCGCCGCGCGTGCCCGCCTTCCCTCATCCATCATCAGGAGAAATCCATGGCACTCATGTTTCCGCGCCTGGCGCGCAATTTCATCCGTAACGGCTACTTCCCCACCGACGAGCCGACGCTGGAGCGGGCCTTGTCCGCACTGGCGCCGTCTCCCGGCTCCATGTCCATCCTCGATCCCTGCGCCGGCGAAGGCGTGGCGATTGCCGAAGCCGCCCACGCCCTCGGGCGCGAGCAGGTCCAGGCCTTCGCCGTCGAGTACGACGCTGAGCGTGCCCGCCACGCACGGCAACTGGTCGATCGCTGCATCCACGGTGACCTGATGGACACACTGATCTCGCGCCAGTCCTTCGGGCTGCTGTGGCTGAACCCGCCGTATGGCGACCTGAGCAAGGACGTGAACGGCAACATCGGCTATCAGGGCCAGGGCCGTGCGCGGCTGGAAAAGCTGTTCTATCAGCGCGCGCTGCCGCTGCTGCAGTACGACGGCGTGCTGATCTTCATCGTGCCGTCCTACGTGCTCGACCCCGAGCTGGTCGGATGGCTGACGCGCCACTTCGCCGACCTACGCATCTACCGTGCGGTGGAAACGCAGTTCAAGCAGGTGGTGATCTTCGGCCGCAGGATTCGTCAGCGCGACCAGGCGTCGGAGTCGGTCAAGGCCGTGCGTGGTCTGCTGCTGCAGATCGGACAGGGCGACGCCGAAGCCGAGGAGCTGCCGCTCGAATGGCCGTTCCTGCCGTACACCGTCCCTGCCAGCCCGGCCGAGCCGGAGCACTTCTATCGCGTGACGATGGAGCCCGAGCAGTTCGCCGATGAAGTCGGCCGGCTGCAAGGTCTCTGGCCGGCGCTCGATACGCACCTGGGCGCCGCGCAGCAATCGCTGCGTCCGCCCGCGCGGGCCTTGTCGCACTGGCATCTCGCCTTGGCCTTGGCCGCAGGCGCGATCTCTGGCGTAGTGAAGTCCAAGAGCGGGCGCGTGCTCGTCGTCAAAGGTGATACCCACAAGGAGAAGACCCTCCAGACGGAATACACCGAACGCGACGACGGCTCCGTGGCCGAGACGCGCATCCTCACCGACAAGTTCGTGCCGGTCATTCGTGCATGGGACTTGACGCTGGGCTCGCCTACGTGGGGCGAAGTGCTGACCATCCGCTGATCGCTGTTCCCTGACGGTTCGCCGTCGCTTTCATCCACCCACCGGGGTCACGTTGCCCCGATGGGGTGCCGTGGCCCCTTCTTCCAGAAGGAGAAACCACCATGGCACTCGCAGTCCTCAACCTCGCGTCACAAGCACGCTTTTCGCCAGGGCAGGTGGTCATGACCGCCGGCGTCGACGAGCTGGTCCGACAGGGCCGGCTCAACCCCTCGCCGTACCTGCGCCGCCATCTTCATGGCGATTGGGGCGACCTGGACGACAGCGATCGACGGCAGAACGACGCCGCGCTGAAGTCCGGTGAGGATCGTCTGTTCTCGTCCTACCAGGTCACGCGCGACCTGAAGCTCTGGATCATCACCGAATGGGATCGCAGCGTCACCACACTGCTGTTGCCCAGCGAATACTGATCCGCATCCAGCGGCCTCGCGCCGCTTCTTTCTTCCCGCCCAGGGGCATGTCACCGCCCCGTGGGGGAGGTGCATGCCCCATTGCTTTGGAGCATCACCATGTCCCTCGATCTCGAAACCGTTCCCGAAACCGCTGTGCAGGGCTACCTGCTCGAAGCGGCCGCTTCACCCCTCACGCTCAGCCTGCAGGACTTCGTGTCCGAGTTCGGCGACGAGCTGCTCGACTCGCTCAACCGCGCCAATCCTCCGGTCTACACCGGCCAGGTGCGGGGGCATCGGCAACTGATCCTCGCCACGCTCAAGCGCAAGCTGTTCCCGGCGCAAGCCGATGTGGTCCATGCCGTCACCGAGCTACTGGTAGACCGCGGCGAACGCGCCGCGATCGTCAATGGCGAGATGGGTTGCGGCAAGACGACCGTCGGCATCGCCACGGCCGCCGTGCTCAACGCCGAGGGCTACCGCCGCACCCTGGTGCTCTCGCCACCCCACTTGGTCTACAAGTGGCGGCGCGAAATCCAGGAGACGGTGGCCGGTGCCAAGGTCTGGGTGCTCAATGGCCCGGACACGCTGGTCAAGCTGCTGAAACTGCGCGAGCAGTTGGGCGTGCCGGCCCAGGGCCAGGAGTTCTTCGTCCTGGGCCGCGTGCGGATGCGGATGGGGTTCCACTGGAAGCCTGTCTTCGTTCGGCGGCGCACGCCTCACGGCGACGTGGGGGCCTGCCCGGATTGCGGGCATGTCATCACCGACCTCGACGGCGAGCCGATCAACCCGGTCGCGCTCGAAGCCGAGGAGTCCCGCCGCAAGTGCAGCCACTGCCGTGCACCGCTGTGGTCGTTGATCCGTCCCAGAGGCCTGTCCGCCAGCGACCAGTCCTCGACCGTGCTCAAGGCACTGAAGCGCATTCCAACCATTGGCGAAGTCACCGCGCAGAAGCTGATGCAGAAGTTCGGTGACGCCTTCCTCGCGTCGATGCTCGGGGACAACATCCACGAGTTCATCAACCTGATGGATGGCAACGGCGAGCTGGTCTTCTCGGACCGGCAAGCCCACCGGATGGAACGCGCGATGGCCAACATGGAGTTCGGCTTCGGCGAGGGCGGCTACCAGCCGTCCGAGTTCATCAAGAGGCAGCTTCCCCAAGGCACGTTCGACCTGCTCATCGCCGACGAGGCGCACGAGTACAAGAACGGCGGCTCCGCACAGGGCCAGGCCATGGGGGTGTTGGCGGCCAAGGCGCGCAAGACGCTATTGCTCACCGGCACGCTGATGGGCGGCTACGGCGACGACCTGTTCCACCTGCTGTTCCGCGCCCTGCCGGGGCGGATGATCGAAGACGGCTACCGGCCGACGAAGAGCGGCAGCATGACCTCGGCCGCGATGGCGTTCATGCGCGATCACGGTGTCTTGAAGGACATCTACTCCGAGAGCACCGGCACGGCGCACAAGACGGCCAAGGGCACCAAGGTATCGGTGCGCACGGTCAAGGCGCCGGGTTTCGGTCCCAAGGGCGTACTGCGTTGCGTCCTGCCGTTCACGGTCTTCCTCAAGTTGAAGGACATCGGTGGCAACGTGCTGCCGCCCTACGACGAGGAGTTCCGCGAAGTCGCGATGGACACGGCGCAAGCCGCGGCCTACCGCGATCTGGCGGGTCGCCTGACCCAGGAGCTGAAGCAGGCCCTGGCGAAGCGCGACACGACGCTGCTCGGTGTGGTCCTCAACGTGCTGCTGGCCTGGCCGGACTGCTGCTTCCGGTCGGAAACCGTGGTGCATCCGCGCACGCGCAACACCTTGGCGTTCGTACCGGCTCAGTTCAACGAGCTGGAGGTGATGCCCAAGGAGCGCGAGCTGATCGAGATCTGCAAGCAAGAGAAGGCGGAAGGTCGCAAGACCCTGGTCTATTCGGTCTACACCGGCACGCGCGATACCACGTCGCGTTTGAAGGTGCTGCTGGAGCAGGAAGGCTTCAAGGTTGCGGTACTGCGCGCGAGCGTGGATGCCTCCCGCCGCGAGGACTGGATCGCCGAGCAGTTGGACCGTGGCATCGACGTGCTCATCACCAATCCCGAGCTGGTGAAAACCGGCCTGGACCTGCTGGAGTTCCCGACCATCGTGTTCCTCCAGTCCGGCTACAACGTGTATTCGCTGCAGCAGGCCGCCCGGCGCTCATGGCGCATCGGCCAGAAGCAGCCGGTGCGCGTGATCTACCTGGGCTATGCCAACTCCTCGCAGATGACCTGCCTGGGGTTGATGGCCAGGAAGATCATGGTCTCGCAAAGCACGTCGGGAGACGTACCCGAGTCGGGCCTGGATGTTCTGAACCAGGATGGTGATTCCGTCGAGGTCGCACTGGCCCGGCAGCTTGTCACGGTCTGATCCATGTGCCCATGCCGGTGGCCCCTCGGGGTCGCCGGCTTCTTTCCACGGCCCTTCGGGGCCGTTTTTCTTGGGCGTATGACAGTCCATGGCGCTGCCCAGCCATGTATTCGGGCGGGCGTCAGTGCGTTTTGTTTGCTGCCCGCAGGCCAAGCGGCGGCGATGGTGAGCGCTCCGTGTTCCAGGGAAGCGCCCTCCATGCAACCATCCATCCGCGCTGTTCACCGCCTGGCCCTCGCCGCTGGCTTGCTGGCCGGCAGCCTGTTGGCCGCCGGCTGCGCCACGACCGCCGCGTCGTCTGCGCCAGCGGTGCCGGCCGCATCGCCAACCGCCGTCGCGCCGGAGCCGGGTTTCGTTCCGGTGGCCCGCTACGGCCGCTACACCCTGGTCGAGCTGGTGCCGGAACCTGCGCAGCGTGATCTCTTGCAGCAGGCGGTGGAGGTCTCGATTCCGCCCATGCTCGATGCCAGCGTGGGCGATGCCATGCGCCATGTGCTCCTGCGCTCGGGCTACCGGCTCTGCGATGCGGTCGAAGCCGCCACGCTCTACGCGCTGCCGCTGCCTGCCGCACACCTGCGCCTGGGCCCGCTGATGCTGCGCGATGCCTTGCTGACCCTTGCCGGCCCCGCCTGGGAGCTGTCGGTCGATGACTTGACCCGCCAGGTCTGCTTCAGCCGGCACGGTGCTCCCACCTTCCTTTCCGCCAACCCGCCCGGCACCGCCACGCCCGTGCCGGACGCCGACCGGCCCGAGGAGCTGCAGCCATGACCTTTCCCCAAGCGCCATCCGAGCGCAATTCCCGCACGCGCTGGCTCAAGGTCGCCGCGGCCTTCTGGCTGCTGCTCATCAGTGCCGTGGCACTCATCAACAGCGTCGGCCTGTCGCGGCTCACCGAACAGACCCAGAGCAGCGCACAGGATGCGCAGGTCAACGCGCTGGGCCTGCGCGTGGCCGATCTCGAACGACAGGCCGATGCGGACAAGCGCCGGCCGGTGCCGATCAGCCAGGCAGAATTCGCCACCGCGCGGCAGGCGCTGGACGAGCGGATGGCGCGCCTCGAAGAGGCCGACGAGACGAGGGCCCTGGCCGTCGACCTGCAGACGCTGCAGGCGCGCGTGAACGGAATCGAGACCCGCCTGGAGAGGACCCGGCAGGTGGCATCCGCCGCTCGCCCGCGCGCTCCGGTTGCGACGAAGCCCAAGGTGCCGGAGCCGCCGTTCCGGGTGCTCGGCGTGGAGCTGCGTGGAGGCGAGCGCTTTCTGTCGATCACCTCCACCGCCGCGGCCTCGCTTGCGGGCGCCCGGCTGCTGCGCGAGGGCGATGCCGAGGGCGGCTGGCAACTGCAGTCCATCGAGGCGCAGGCGGGCGTGTTCCAGGTGAACGGCCAGACGCAGCGCGTCGCGGTGCCGTAGGAGGTCGCCATGATCCTGCGGTCGTTGCTCGCTGCCGTCGTCCTGTTCGCCGCTTTCGGCGCATCCGCCCAGCCGGCCCCGGTGACGAACTCGCGCATGGTGCCCGCCCAGGTGCAGCCGGGCACTGATGCCGCGCTCGACGAGAGGCAGGCGCGGGAATGGGGGCTTCAGCCCGAGGAGTGGGCGCGTTACCGGCAACTGATGCAGGGGCCGCTCGGGGTCTATTCGCCCCTGCTCGATCCGCTCACGGCGCTGGGCATCGAGGCCCGCAGCGAGGAGGAGCGCAGGCGCTACGCCGAGTTGCAGGTGCAGGCCGAGGCCCGGCGCGTCGGCAAGACGCTGGCCTACCAGCGGGCCTACGACGCGGCGTGGCAGCGCCTGTTTCCCGGCCAGCCGCGCGTGAGCCTGCCCGGCGCCAAGGCGCAGGGTGCCGGCAACACCGGCTCCGGGCGCCTGGCGGTCTTCGTCAAGGCCGACTGCGCACCGTGCGCGCAGCGCGTGCGGCAGTTGCAGGCGGCCGGCACGGCCTTCGATCTCTACATGGTCGGCAGCCGTCAGGACGACGCGCGCATCCGGCAGTGGGCCACCCAGGCGGGCATCGACCCGGCCAGGGTGCGCGCCCGCACCATCACGCTCAACCACGATGCCGGGCGCTGGCTGTCGCTCGGCCTGCCCGGCGAGCTGCCGGCCGTGGTGCGCGAGGTGAACGGCCAATGGCAGCGGCAATAGGCACTACGGGCCGGGAGCGTCGGCCATCCCGCGTCACCATCCGCTGCGCCTGCGCCGTGCTGCTGCTCGCCACCGGCACCGCGGCCTTCGCAACGCCGGCGCGGGAAGTGCCGCCGCCGGCCTATCAACTGGCGGCGCATCGTGCAGACGTGCCGGCGGCGGTGCTGTACGCGGTGGCCTTGCAGGAGAGCGGCGCCATGCTGCGCGGGCGCCTGATCCCCTGGCCGTGGACGCTCAACGTCGCCGGCTCGCCACAGCGCTATGCCACCCGCGCCGAGGCCTGCGCGGGGCTGCACCGTGCGCTCGCCCACACGCCGGCCAATCGCATCGATGCCGGCCTCGGCCAGGTCAATCTCGGCTACCACACGCATCGCTACACGCAGCCCTGCGAGCTGCTGGACCCGTACCGCAACCTCGCCATCGCTACGGAAATCCTGCGCGAACAGCACACGCCGGGCGAGGACTGGCTGCTTGCCATCGGCCGCTACCACCGGCCCGCCGGCGGGGCACCCGCGGCGCGCTACCGGCGCAGTGTGCACCGGCACCTGACCCGCGTGCTCGACCCCGGCGTTCCCGTTCCAACCCTCCAGGCCACCACGCCATGAACCACATCGTCCACATCGCCGCCATCGGGCTGCTGTCCACGACCACCGTCTTCGCCCAGACCGCCTCCGCGCCCCTGATCGTCGTCGAAGACCGTGGCGGCGACTCCGCGCTGCCGTACTACCGGCCGCTGAATCCCCAGCCGGATCAGGCCGCACCGCCGGCCCCGATGCCAGTCCCTCGCGTGGGTAACGCAGCCGACGCCGAAGCCGCCATGCTGCCGGTGCGCTCGGCGCAACTGTCGCCGGGCGAGGTGCAGCGCCGCGTCATCCGGGCGCCGGGCCTGACGGCGCTGTTCCTGATCGGCGACGACGAGCGGTCGCGCGCCTGGCTGCGGCAGCGGCAGGCCGCGCTGCGCGAGCTGGGCGCCGTGGGCCTGGTGGTCAACGTGGAATCGGCGGCGGCACTCGCAGAGCTGCGCCGCCTGGCGCCCGGCCTGACCCTCTCGCCGGCCTCCGGCGACGACCTGGCCCAGCGCCTGGGCCTGCGCCACTACCCGGTGCTCATCACGGCCACCGGTGTCGAGCAGTAGGTGCGCAAATGGCCCAACCGCATGCGGTCGAGGTGCTGCTGCGGCCAGCGGTGGAGCTTCATACCGTGGCGGTCTGCACCGGCGCCGCGATTCTGTGCCTGGTGGCACCGTGGTCGCTTGCGCTGAACCCGCTGCTCGGCCTGGGCTCGGCGCTGGCCTTCCTGACCTTCGGCGCGATTCTTCTGCGCGATGCCTGGGCGATCCTGCGCTATCGCCGCAACATCCGCCGCCTGCCGCGCTACGTGATGACAAGTCGCGACGTGCCGGTGAGTCAGCAACGGCTGTTCGTCGGCCGGGGCTTTCGCTGGGAGCAGCGGCACACGCACCGGCTGATGCAGACCTACCGGCCGGAGTTCCGCCGCTATGTCGAGCCGACGGCGACCTACCGGGCCGCCCGGCGGCTGGAGGAGCGGCTTGAGTTCGCGCCGTTTCCCGTCTCGACGCTGGCGCGCGCGCTGGCCTGGGACAGCCCGCTCAACCCGGCGCGGCCGCTGCCGCCGGTCGGCGGACTGCCGCGCCTGCATGGCATCGAGCCGCACGAGGTCGACGTCACCCTGCCGCTGGGCGAGCGTGTCGGCCACACCCTGGTGCTGGGCACCACGCGCGTGGGCAAGACGCGGCTGGCCGAGCTGTTCATCACGCAAGACATCCGCCGCAAGGTCCGCGGCGAGCACGAGGTGGTGATCGTCTTCGACCCCAAGGGCGATGCCGATCTGTTGAAGCGCATGTACGTCGAGGCCAAGCGCGCCGGGCGCGAAGGCGAGTTCTACGTCTTCCATCTGGGCTGGCCGGACATCTCGGCGCGCTACAACGCCGTGGGCCGGTTCGGGCGGATCTCCGAGGTGGCCACGCGCATCGCCGGGCAGCTCTCGGGCGAAGGCAACAGCGCCGCGTTCCGCGAATTCGCCTGGCGCTTCGTCAACATCATCGCGCGCGCCCTGGTCGAGCTGGGGCAGCGGCCGGACTACCTGCTGATCCAGCGCCACGTCATCAACATCGACGCGCTGTTCATCGAGTACGCCCAGCACTACTTCGCCAGGAACGAGCCGAAGGCCTGGGAGGTCATCGTCCAGCTCGAAGCGAAGCTGAACGACAAGAACATCCCGCGCAACATGATCGGGCGCGAGAAGCGCGTAGTGGCCCTCGAACAGTACCTCTCCCAAGTGCGCGTCTATGACCCGGTGCTCGATGGCCTGCGCAGCGCCGTGCGCTACGACCGGACGTACTTCGACAAGATCGTCGCTTCGCTGCTGCCGCTGCTGGAGAAGCTCACCACCGGCAAGATCGCGCAACTGCTCGCACCGAACTATTCCGACCTGTCCGACCCGCGGCCGATCTTCGACTGGATGCAGGTCATCCGCAAACGCGCGGTGGTCTACGTGGGGCTGGATGCGCTGTCCGACGCCGAGGTCGCGGCGGCGGTGGGCAACTCGATGTTCAGCGATCTGGTCTCGGTCGCCGGCCACATCTACAAGTTCGGCATCGACGACGGGCTGCCCGGCGCCGCGGCGGGCGCCAAGATTCCGATCAACGTCCACGCCGACGAATTCAATGAACTCATGGGCGACGAGTTCATCCCGATGGTCAACAAGGGCGGCGGTGCCGGCGTGCAGGTGACGGCCTACACGCAGACCTTGAGCGACATCGAGGCGCGCATCGGCAACCGCGCCAAGGCCGGCCAGGTGGTCGGGAACTTCAACAATCTGTTCATGCTGCGCGTGCGCGAGACCGCCACCGCCGAGCTGCTGACGCGACAACTGCCCAAGGTCGAGGTTTACGCCACGGCACTGATGAGCGGCGCCACCGACAGCTCCGACCCGCACGGCAATACCGCGTTCACGTCCAACACCCAGGACCGCATCAGCAGCAACAGCGTGCCGCTGATCGAGCCCGCGCATGTGGTGGCGCTGCCCAAGGGCCAGTGCTTCGCGCTGATCGAGGGCGGCAACCTCTGGAAAGTCCGCATGCCGCTGCCGGCACCCGATCCCGACGAAGCCATGCCGAAGGATCTGCAGGAGCTGGCCGGCTACATGCGGCAGCACTACGTCGAGGCAGGAGACTGGTGGGAGAACCAAGGCATCCCCGGCCTGCAGGACAAGGCGCTGCCCGACGACCTGCTGGACGACTTCAGGCAGATGGCCGCCGCTGAAGAGGCCGAAGCATGAGCGATCCGGCCGTCGCGGCACAGCGCCAGCAGCAACGACAGCAAGGCCTGATCGCCGGCCTGGTCACGCTGCCGTTCCGCTTCTTCGGCGTGCTGTGCGGCGCGCTGCTGCTGTGCATCCTGATCGAATGCGTCGGCATGCACTTCTTCTGGCCCGAGCATGGCTGGCGCCACGCGCAGGGCATGCTGCACTACGAGCTGGACCAGCTCTCCACGCATTTCACGCGCAGCGCGCTGGTGCAGGAGCCGGGGCGCACCGCGCACCAGCTGGTCGAGCAGGGCTACGACTGGCTGTTCGTGAAAAGCGGTCTGCTGGACTGGATACGCGACGCCTCGGCGCAGGCCAGCGCCGGCAGCCATCGCCCGACCAAAGACTTCCGTTACTACATCGGCCTGGTCTACGTGAGCATGGAGAGCTACCTGATCGCCTCGGCCTACACGACGTTGGTCTTCCTCGTTCGGCTGCTGGTGCTGTGCCTGACCCTGCCACTGTTCCTGATGGCCGCCTTCGTCGGGCTGGTGGACGGTCTGGTGCGCCGTGACATCCGCCGCTTCGGCGCGGGGCGTGAATCGGGGTTCATCTATCACCGCGCCAGGGCCAGCCTGATCCCGCTGGCCGTGCTGCCGTGGGTGACTTACCTGGCACTGCCGGTCAGCGTGAACCCGCTGCTGATCCTGTTGCCCAGTGCCGCGCTGCTCGGCGTGGCGGTGTGCATTGCGGCGGCGACGTTCAAGAAGTACCTGTAAGAACGCGCAAATGGCGCATAAGAGTCACCTCCTTGCGGTCGTGGCCGTGATCGCTTTTCAGCGGCGCCTGCTTCGCCCCGGCCATGGCAGTTCTCCCGTCAATTCTGCCAAGCCTCCATCGTCTTCGACACGTGCGCCGAAGCGGTTCACCTCAACCTCCGGCAAATCGTCGCTGTCGAACCATAGCAAGGAGATGGTGGTATCGGTGCGCTGGTAATGTCTTGAAAGTTCCCAGAGGTCAAGGCCCTTTTCCCAGTTGTCGAACCAGACGTCCTGTGAAACTTCCCCCGTCTCAGTAGCGCTATTCCCTGAAGAGCGGATTCGGTGAGCCACGGAGCCTGCTGGAATGACCGACCTGGGAGGTATCCAGGCCCCTGCTTGCCGCAAGGCCGTTGAGCGTGCGGCATACCGCACCGCACCGCGCTCCATGGTGACGAATGCGCACGGCATATCGCTAAGACTGGCAAACCTTGACGCCGCTGCAGGGAATGATGTGCCGAACAAGTCGGCCATGTGTTGGATGAGATCCAGGGAGGGCTCTTCCTTGGGAACAGCGGAGAGCCATTGCTGATAGGGCATCAGCAGTTCAGCGGCAAACGTGTCGCAGGCGATCTCGTTCGGATGTCGCTTTGCATAGGACCATGACGGCACCTCGTCGTGACTTGATTCCAAGCCAAGCACGATATGAGCTATTTCGTGGCAGACAGTGAAGCGCTGGCGCTCTTCGGTTTCCAGTGAATTCACAGTGATGATGTGCTTTCCGTTCGGCTTGGTAACGGTATAGCCAGACTCCCCCTCGTCAAGCTCATCCTTCTTGACCTTGGCGTTAGCCGCGGTCACATACGGGGACAGGTCTTCTCGGATGTTCGAAACATCGACTCTCGCGGCAAACGCGCGCGCTCTCTGCCTGACATCCGCCTCGTCCATGTTCAGTCGTCCTCGTCGTCGTCGAAGGCCTTCTTGATTCGGGCGATGAGCGTCGCGGGGTCAGGCCTCGCATTTCCCCGATGCCTGACTCCAGCCGCGGCCGAAAAAACATCGATGCTGATCGAGGGATCTTGTAGCACGAATTCAACAAGGCTTGGATCAGCGTCTGCGTGGTCAACCAGCCACATCACGAGTGCGGCATCTCTTTCTCCCGGCTTGAGAACCTTCAACAGCTTCTCAACCAAGTCTTGGGATGGGTTTGTCTTCTCGCCTGTTTCGAGGCGGTGGACATAAGCATGATCAACTGACGATAGCTGGCCGATCTCACGCAGGGAAAGGGTTCTGCGTTCGCGTAGCGTCTTGAGGGCGACGCCTAGGCCTGTTTGCGGCATGAGTTCTGATCCTTGCGGTTGCGGGAAGAAGGGCCAAGCCCTCTGTTGCCCCTCCACGTCCGGTTGATGTTCAGAGGTGCACGCCGCACGCAAGTTGCACCGGCACACGCGCTCTGATACATTGTTGTCCAGCCAGACAACGGATGCAGGTTTTACGCCTGCTCCAGGTTGGATTGGCTTGGCCTTCCTGTTGTCTGCGTGAGCAACGAATTGTGCTACAGCGGGCGGCCGTTGACAACCCAGTCGAGCGGCTGGGTCTTCGATAGTTCCACTGTAGGAGAGCCATCATGGCAGGCAAGAATCAGCATGTTGTTCCTCATCAGGACGGTTGGGCCGTCAAGGGAGCCGGCAATCAGCGGGCGACCTCCGTGCACGACACGCAGCAACAGGCCATTGACGCAGCGAGGGGTATCGCACGCAACCAGCAGTCCGAACTCGTCATCCATCGTCCGGATGGACGTATCCGTGACAAGGACAGCCACGGCAACGACCCCTTCCCGCCGAAGGGTTGAAGCGCCATGACGGGCATCCCTACCTACCATGTGCTCGCCCTGTCAGGGGGCGGTTATCGCGGCCTGTACACCGCCACGGTTCTCGCCGAACTCGAAACCGCGCTGGGCCGTCCGATCGCTTCGCACTTTGATCTGATTTGCGGCACATCGGCAGGAGGGATGCTGGCTTTGGGGCTGGCTGCGGAAATTCCGGCCCACGAACTCAAGGCACTGTTTGAAGAACAGGGCAGCCGCATCTTTGGTTGCCGCAGCCTTCCACGGCAGCTTCTTGGATTCTGGTTGACCGCAAAGCATGACTCAGCGGGATTGAAAGAAGTGCTGACCGAGCGCTTCCAAGGGACCACGATAGGCGACCTGAAACATCGTGTTCTCGTGCCGGCAGTCAACTACTCGACGGGGCGTGGGCAGTTCTTCAAGACACCGCACCATCCGTCCTTTGAGCTGGATCACCGCATGAAGGTCGTTGATGTGGCGTTGGCGACAGCCGCCGCGCCCGTCTACTTTCCTCTGGCGCGCAACGACCGCGGTGTCTTCGCGGACGGGGGGCTGGTGGGCAACGCCCCGGGCCTGTTCGGGTTGCACGAAGTCAAGACGTTCCTGGCGCCGAAACAGGATGCGCTGGTTCGGGTCCTCGCCATCGGCACGATGACCATCGGTGCGACCGTTCGCGGCGGCGCCAGCCTCGACCGCGGATTCGGCAAGTGGCGCGGGGGACTCTTCGACCTCGTGATCTCCGCCCAGGAGTCGTCGGTGGACTACATGCTGCGGCAGGCGTTGGGCAACAACTACTTCCAGATCGACGACAAGGCGACGCCGGATCAAAGCAAGGACGTGAAGGCGCTGGATAGGGTTTCCATTGGCGCCACGAATACGCTCAAGGATCGCGGCAACCACGCGGCGCAGCGTGCGCTCGGCGATCCTCTTTTCCAACCGTTTCGAGCGCACCAGGCCGGCGCTCCCATCTTCTATCACGGCCCCAACAAGAATGTTCCGGAGGCCGCATGCTGAACTTGAGCCCGCTCTTCTTCACAACCCTTGATGACGAATCCTGCATGCACGACGAGCTGGATTTGACGCCTGAGCAGCGCGCCTGGATCGCCAGCGCACGCACTGACGTCAGGGACTGCCTGCGCACAGGCATCCCCCGCGTGCTTAGGGCAAGCGGATACACGGAAGACGTGCCACAGCCGCGCTTCTTCACGCAAGGGTCGTGGGCATACAAGACGCTGAACTCCCCAGCACAACGCCCTCAGCAGGCGGATGTCGATGATGGCTGCTATCTGCCAGTGAGTTTCGTCTCGCAGACGAAGCGTCCCAGCACTGCGGCGACGGTGTTCTTTGCCGCTGCGGAAGAAGCATTGAAGCCGCTGGTTGAGGAAAAGCGGTGGAAGCTTGTCACCGACAAGCCGACGTGCATCCGCATCGTCATTGCTGCGTATGCCCACATTGACATCCCGCTGTACGCGATCCCCGATCAAGAATTTGTCAATTTGGCAGAGGCCTCGATGAGGCGCTATGGGTATGACTCACTGATGGACGCTGTGATCAAAGCGGAGCGGGACGCTTGGACGGCATTGCCTCGCGAGAAGGTGCTCCTCGCCCATCGGGAATGCAACTGGATGCCCTCCGACCCCAGGCCCGTGAAGGAATGGTTCCTGGGCGAGGTGGAAGCCAAGGGGGAGCAGTTCCGGCGTGTGGTTCGTTACCTGAAAGCCTTCCGCGATTGGAAGTGGTCCAGCGGAGGACCTGCCTCGATCCTGTTGATGGCCGCCGCGGCCCCACTCTTTGAGAAACGCGATAGGCGCGACGACCTCGCTCTGCTGGATGTCGTCGCGGCACTGCCAGCCCGGTTGCGTGGAGGAGTGAACAACCCCGTGGAAGAGTCCGAATCGCTCACGGAGCGACTTGGCCAAGCGGGTGTCGAAGATGCGGCCAAAGCATTCGAAGAGTTTGAGAAGGTGCTTCGCGGAGCAACCGGCGCCGGCAGTCCTTCACAGGCCTGCATCTGGATGCGAGGCGAGTTCGGCCCGCGTTTTCCGAACGAGCCAGATCGGGTCAAGGTGGTGTCCGTTGCCGCCACCATTGCCGCGGCTCCCGCCACTGCTGGTCCTAGCGAACTCATCGGACGAACGAAAGCTGGATGAGCAGCGCCGCAGCGGTCGCAGACGTGATCGAGGCCTTCAAGCAGCGAGGCTTCGAGTTTGTCGGCAAGACGGATGACGGCTGGTTCAGGCTGCACGGGCGGTTGACACCGCCCCAAGCGGACAAGGGTTGCCCGTGCGAAGTCCAGCTCGACCCCACGTTCTTCGACTTGCCTCGCATCCGGCTGCTGGAAATCCCTCCTGAGCTGCCCGCAGCGGTTCCTCATCTTGGCGCAGATGGCGGGCTTTGCTATCTCGCCAAGGGCACCGTCGTTCTGGACATCTACGATCCTGTCGGACAGTCGCTGGCGTGCCTGCAACGCGCGGCCGTCGTGTTCGGGCAGATCATGCAGGGGGAGATGATCGAAGACCTCGCGGAAGAGTTCTTCGCCTATTGGCACGGCTGGCATTGTTTCGTGGACATGCAAGGCGAGGATCTAGGGCGACAGAACTGCATAGTCGCGCAGGCCAATGGGTACCCCTTGTGGTTCATCACCGACAACGAAGATCGAACAACTGAGAAGCTGAAGTCGCTCGGCTACCAAGTCACCGATAGAACGGTGCTGACTTACCGGGTAAAGACTGGTGCTCAACCGCGCCCTCTGACTAGCAATTGGCCTCCTGAAACAGTCGGGGATATCCTGGCGTGGCAGAGCACTCTTGACCCCCGGTGCCGGCGCAAGATTCACGAGCGTATCAAGGAGGGGGAGAGGAAGAAGGCCAACGGAGTTCTGATCGTCATCGAGTCTCCGCTGATGACCTATGGCTTTGCGGTTCTCTACGACCGCCAAAGTCCTGTCCAAAAGAGCAAGCTCGTAGATCGCAGGGATTCGAGCTATGGGTTGAAGGTGATGCCCATTTCGGTGGTCAGAATTGACGATCGGTATCTTGCCCAGCGGAACATGCCGAACTCAAAGACGCTTGCAGGGAAGAACATCGCCGTCGTTGGATGCGGCACGATTGGCGGCTATCTGTCGGATATGCTCGTCAAGGCTGGGGCGGGGACATGCGGCGGAAAACTCACGTTGGTGGATTTCGACTGCCTTCTCCCGCAAAACATCGGGCGTCATCGCCTGGGATTTCCGGACCTGTTGTCTAACAAAGCCGAGGCTATGGCGAAGGAACTCAGGCGCTTGACGCCAGGCGCCGAGATTCGTGCGCTGCCCGTGGATGTCAGGCAGGCCCAATTGGGAGAGCTGGACCTGCTCATAGATGCCACCGGGGAAGAATCCCTCGGGCATTGGCTGTGCGGCCACTATCCGCCTCCGACTCCCATGCTTTCGGTGTGGATCGAGGGGCCGGGAACGGCTGTCCGTGCGCTCCTGAGGACGAAAGCATCTAATGCGTGCTATCGATGTCTTTGGCATAGCAACAGAAGAGGCGAGCTCCGTTCTACCATTGATCCTCTTCCTGCCATTTTGGCGGGGCATGGATGTGAGGGCTTGTACGTGCCATTCCCCGCTTCGGTGTCGGTGCACGCTGCCAGCCTGGGCGCTGAGATGACCCTTGATTGGGTCAACGGCGTCTATTCCCCCGCGTTGCGAACCAGGTTGATCGACCGCGCCCAGCAGCTTGCCACACCCGATTGCGATCCGCTGCGGGATCGGGAATGTCCCTTATGCAGTTCATGAGTTCTTGGGCGGCCGACGACAACAGAACGCTGCTGCATTTCTCGAAGTCCACGCTGGAGACCTTCTATCAGCATGTCCAGGCCAGTGATTCTGACTGCGAAGCTGGCGGGCTGCTACTCGGTTCGGTCCATGGAACTCACATGCTCATTGAGCATGCAACGGTTCCCACGGCATGGGACAAACGGTTTCGCTACCTGTTCGAGAGAATGCCATTCGGCCACGAAGCCATTGCACTGGCTCGATGGACGGCGAGCCAGGGAACCATCCGCTATTTGGGCGAATGGCACACCCATCCGGAAGACAACCCCAACCCGTCTGGCCTCGATAGATCGGAATGGAACCGTCTGTCGGCCAAGCGTCGGGATAAGCGACCAACGCTCGCTGTCATTGTTGGACGAAGTGCCATGTATATTGAGTTGGTGCCAAGTTCGGGCCAAGGATCAGTATTTTCCCCTGTGGAATAGCGACACAACAAACCAATGTCGTCCCAGCGTGCCGCGATCGGGCTCGCGGGCAACGCAGTCGCTGGGCCTCCGGCAGCTTCAATCGTTGTAGACAAGCTCACCACAGGCCCCAAATCTCATGCTCGAAAGATATCCACCTTGGTTTCAAGGCACTTGCGCAGACTCAGATCGTTTGCACCAACCTCGAACCATCCCCCTGGCTTCTGGTAAAAATCCAGTCCACGGCCAATCTTGATGATCCATCCGTTATCCAGTCTGATTTCGCGGTCATGGATGTTCGGGTTGAGCTTCACCTCTAGCTCGACATCTAACTCCAGCAGACTTTGCTTCAGCTCATCGAGCTTTTCGGCGATGTCGGCCAACTGGGTCTTGTCGTCGTAGCCGGTGATTAGGCTGATCTTCTTCACGGTGCCAGCCTTCAGTACCGTCTCGCAGAAGCGCACGAAGTTCTGAATCTGGTGCTGTAGCCGGATGTACGGGTCTTCGATGACGACGGACTTCGCGCCTTGCAGGTAGGGGCCGAGGATCGACTCATAGCTGTACCCGGTATCGCCATAGAGGATGGTGAAGTGCTGTTCCTTGAGCTCGACCGATGACGGAGCAACCACCGTTGGTGCCGGAGCAGGCTGTACCGGCGCCACTGGAGGTTCCACTGCTGCAGCAGGCGCCGGCTGGGCGACGGGCTGCACTTCGACTGCCTCAGCAGGCTGGCCATCCGCCTGGCTCAAACGACGACGAGCCGGTTCTTGCGTCGCGGGCGCATCCTTCGACTCCGGGCAGAAGACCACCACTTCCTCACCGCTGGCCTTGAAGTAGGACAGGTTGATGCGCGCAAACTCGTCATCCGGCTTGCGCTTGTTCATCTGCTCTTTGACACGACGGCGGCATTCCGTCGCATAGGCCACGTATTCCTCGAACTCTTCGTCGGTCGGTGGCCCATTCGGATGCAAGACCTTCAAGAAAGCGCAGACGGTTTTCTTGATGCCTTTCTCGTCACGCCCCTCAATCGACTTACCGAGCCGGATGCGCTTGCTAACTTCTTCGTAGCGGTTCGTGTGCTTGAACTGGTAGTGGAAGGCCTCGGCCAGGTAATCGGTGATGAATCCGTAATTACTGGTCAGGAACTCGCTGCTGTTCTTGGGCATTTCCCAGCCCGGGATGTACGCGGCGAAGCGGTCCATCACGGCCAGGTCGAGCTCTGGTGGCAAGGGCTGAAACAGGTCGTGCTCGTTGGAATTGACCACCTGCTGCACAGACACATCGATGTTGCCGACAAAACTCAGGCTGGCATCGGCGATGACTTCGGCCCCGCGCGAAAAACGTCCGTTAGCCATGAAGTCTTTCATGATCTGGATGGTGTCCGGGTCTTTGACCTTGATACCGCCAACTTCGTCAAAGGCCACCGTGTCCCAAAAGCCGACCAGGCCCACCTTGCGACGCGCGTTGTTATAGAACAGTGTGGCCTTGGTCGCCTGGCCACCCGAGATCAGCGTGGCGTAGGGCGAAAACTCGCTGAAGAAGTAGGATTTGCCGGTGCCGCGCGGGCCCAGCTCGATGTAGTTGAAGTTGGGCTCCACCAGAGCGGCCAGCCTGGCGATGAAATGCATCTGAACGCGCTTCGAGAGCTTGTTGGGCTCCAGACCCACAGAGCGCAGAACCGCCGCGATCCACTCATCTCGGGTGAAGGCTGCCCGGCCTTCTGCATAGCGGTCAAAGTCGAAACGGGTCAGTTGGATCGGGCGCAGGTCCTCGATGGAAAACGCGTAGTCGTCCTCATCGATGTCGTTGTGCGCCAGGGTGACTTCGGCCCAAATTCCGCCTTCCAGCAGTCTGTCGTTGTCACGGTAGAACTTCTCGCCGATGGCGATGCGTTGCGAGTTGAAGTTCTCCAGCGATGCCCAGTGGCGCTTTTCCTTTTCGACGTAACGGACATGGACCTTGTCGATGAAGCGATGCTTGCCCTTGGTGGCCACCTTGGACTGAGCGGCATTGGCTTCGTCGGGGCGAACGTAGTTCTCCTGCAAGGAGGACAGCACCGCCTCCATGCCGGCATCCATCTCCGCCTGGTCGTTGCTGGCGCAATACTTGGCGAGCAGGAACTCCAGGACGAACGTCGGGACGTTAGTGCCTTTTTTGATCCGATGCAGCAAGTCCTTGCGAAGAACTTTGCCGTCGAACGTGGCGTTTAGTTTTTGGTCGAGTTCGTCCATAGGGCTCACTCCGTATAGTCGGTTTCAAGCGCCAGATTGCTGTAGGCCGCCAGGGTTGTCGGGTTAAGCGCCTTGACCGAGAACTTGCCTCTGAACTCATCATCCATCCGCAGCGCAATCTGTTTGCGCTGGCCTGGCATCAGGGTCACGGTCCTGGTCGCGGGGTTAACATCCCCGCCTGGGCGCGGCTCTCCCACCACATTGCCCTTGCTGTCTTGCGCTTCCAGCAAGATCTCCACGCTCATGTCTTGCGAGAACATGTCGTCGGCCACCAGTATCACTTCGATGACCGGCAATCGCGTAGTTATTCGTTTGGCGCCGTTCTTGTAGCTCAACTCCACCACCACCTTGCGCAGTTCCGCATGGGCGGCGGTATCCAGCCGGGCGACCAACACAGGGACGACGGCCTCTGCCAGGGAGGCCCCGCCGTGGAAATACAGATGCCCCGAGCGATAGGGGGCCATGCTGCGCGGTAGCGCCACTTGAGTGAAATCGCCCCGAATGCCGACCTTCTCTGCACTGACGACCAGGCTGTGACCATCTGCCGTGCCATCGCCCAACATCATCCGATCGTGTGCTGTCACGGGCCACGCGCCATGAGGCTTGACGCACACATCGCCAGCTTCTGCTTGCGCGTTCAGGAAGAAGCCGTGGTCGGTGACGATGACCGCCTCTTTGAAGCCCATGCCACGCAGCTTATGCAGTGCCACGCGGATCAGCTTCAGCGTGCCAGGGATCAGCCCTAGCGTTGTCTCGGGGTTGCTTTCCAGTTGGCTGTCGATTTCCGTGGAGCGCAGCACCAGCAGGTCGACGGTTTCGGCAATCTTCGGTTTACCGCGAACAAAATCGTTGAGCGGCATTTCCGCGAAGCGATCTCCATACCGCTTGGCCAGCACATTCATGCGCTGCGGGACGTTGCTCACCGGCGCACCCGCCAGCTTGGGCACCAGTGAATCGTTCTCCAGCGACAGGGTCAGCCCCGTGCGGGCGCCAGGCAGCAAGCTCGCCATGCCCACCAGCGTGATGGTCGGCAGCTGCGCGTAGGCCGCTTGCAGCTCGACCGGCCCGTCCTCGGCCAGCAGCTTTTCCAGCGCAACGCCCAACTCATAGCGAAGGGCATCCACCATCAGGTAGGCCACCTTACGGCCGCTTTCCTTGAGCCGATCCGCCACCAGCCGATCAAATGCATCGGCGTTGGCCAGGCGCCCGGTGGGCGGCCATCCCGTAGTCTCGACGTGCTTCACAAACACGCCCTGAACCTTCTCTGCCAACCGGCGATAGCGCGCCCGTGCTTGGCTGATCACTTCATGCATCAAGCCATGTGGGTCAAGGAAGTCACCCGCCGCTTGCTCAAACTCGCGCTGCAGACGATCTGCTTCACGCAGGCTGCCCAGGTAGAAGTCGATCAGATCCGCTTGCGAGCGGGCGTGATCAGGCAGCTGGCGTTCAAAATCGTCACAGGCCTCGACCAGGCTCAAGCCAGACCGCACCAACTCCCACTGCGCCTGGCTTTCTCCTTTACCGAGCCACACAGAACTCTTATGGCGGGTCAGCACACGGCGCGTGGCATCGGTGTCGCCGGTGACGATTCCCTTGATCGCTGTGCGCAGGAAAGTACGCTCTTCGAAGGGGAAGGTGTCGCGCTCGCCCAGGTCTTCAATCGCGCCACATAGATCGGTCAGATTGAGTTCAGCCTCGATGGCCTCGGCACGTTCGATGTATGCCGCGCGTGATTTGGGGTCACTGCGCAGACGGTCGCACACATCCTCGACAATGGGTCTGGCTTCCATCGGTGCGTGCGGCACGCCCTTCAATGTGTCTGGCAGTGCCACCGGCAAATCGAACACGAACTCGCTGAACAGCACGTAGCGCCACAGTTCATCCGCCAAGGCAGACCACGTCTTGCCGCGCGTCTTCACGCTCAGGCCCAAGGTAGCGCGGAGGAAATCGCGCGCCTCTTGCACCCAGCCTTCCTGCCCCTTGAGTGCTTCGGATTGACTGGTAGTGGGTGCCAGCAGTGCGGCCAGAATCTCGCGCCCCGATTCCACCCGCAAAGTGGCTCGCAACTGCGGCCAGCTCACGCCGCCGCCAATGGCATCGATCACCGCGAAGGTCGGCCCAGAGGGAGAAGTCGCAAACACCTGCCGAATCTCAGTGGCGTGATCCGGCCTCGCACGTAGGCACAGGCTCAAGTATTCATCGCCATCATCTTGCGGGAACACCGCGCCGCATTCTGCGTACAGGGCGAATGGATCAGCTTGCTTCTGCTCGTCGGTTTCCGGGCGTTTGGTCGGCACATAGATCAATACACCTTCCAGCGGCGCCTTGGGCTGACCCACATCGCGCAGTGCCTGCAACGCTGCCTCACGGCTTTCGATGCTGCTTTCAGACGCATCCACCACCCGCACCTTGTCGGCCGCCAAGTCGAAACACTGCTCGCGGTAGCGCCTGTCAGCGTCGTAGACCACCAAGGCGCCTGCCTGTTTCAGGCGCGGCCGCAGCACGCTTTCTCGAATGAATTCCGCAATCGTCATTTGTCCTCCCGCAGGCTCAGGATGGACATCACCTCCTTGAGCATCTTGTCTGTTCGCGCCGTAATGGCGGCCTCGTTCCAATCATCTCGGCTGGCCAAGTCGACATTCAGGTACAAGCCGTTGCGGTAGCCAATGAAATCACCCTGGTCGTTCTTGCGATCACGCTTCTTCAAGAATTCCATCGTGCCGAGCTTGGAGTTGTAGCCACTCAGGGTCAGGTTGCCGAGCTGGTGAGCACAGCGCTCGCGAATGGCAGCCGCAGTGCCTTTCTGATCCCCTTCAAGCATGGTCACCCAGCCCGGTCCCAAGTTCTCGGTCTTCGGCAGGATGTGTTCAACAGTGAATACGGGGCGATCATTGGCATCGTGCGCCCACAGGTCGCGCTTGTTTTCCCGGGTTTGGTGCGCCTCTTCCAGCTTGCACAGCATGAACCGCGTGGCCTCGTAATTTTCGAGGTACACGTCGCCCTTGAGGCGGGACTCGCAAACATCTTGTGGGGCTGCCCGTCCCAGCAACCAATTACTGCTCTGCTGGATGAAGCCGTCCAGCGCCGTGATCTCGCCACTGCGAATCTGCGTCAGCAGGTGGCTGACCAGTTCCATGAACATCGGGTCGAGTTCACGGGTCGGCGGCATATCGGTGAGGTTCCGCCAAAAGAACCACTTGGTGAGCAAAGCGGCCAAGCGGCTCAATGCGTCGCCCTCATTCCACTTCTGGCTCTGCGCGACCTGGCTGGCCCACAACAAGAATGCGTAAGCCGGCGCGGCTCCTAGGCGCTGCAGGTCTTGCAAGGCCGCTGCGGCAGCGTCGCCCCATTCCGCGCGCGCCACGGCGGGGTTGAGCAGTGCCGAGTAGGTTTTGCCCTTGGCTTGCAGCGCGCCGAACAGCCAGACCGGGCGCTTGCGCAGCAGGGTGTCGTAGATGGTGATCAGGTTCGAGCGCGTGGCGCGGGTGCAGCCTTTGACCTCGACCCGCTTGAGGTACTTGAACATGTTGTACAGCTGACGCAGAAAGCGCTCCTGCACCGCCGGGTCGGGCAACAGGTCGATCAGGTCTTTCCACTCGTCAAACGCTCGGTCAATGCCGTAGTCCGGGCGCTTGTCCAACTCGGCCAGCAGGTTGTTCTTGATGATGTCGATGGCCGAGAGCGGGATGCCCCGGTTGTTGATCGACTCGAACAACATGAATGCGTCGGAATGGCTACGCACCTCGATCTTGACCAGCATGGCCGCTTTGAGCTTTTCCAGCAGGGCCAGTGCGCTGTCCTGGCTCAGCCCTTCCAGTCGCTCACAGAAGTAGCGGTAGGCGCGCGCAATGCGGCGGTTTCCGAAATTGCTCAAGCCCTTCGGCGCTTTCACCTGCTTGGGAAACAGATCACTCAGCACCTTCTGGAAATCTGTCTTGTTCTGCGCTTGCTCGCTGGGCTCCAGACGCCACTGGCCAGAAGTGCGGACGAAGATGCGGCTTTCCAGGTTGTCCAGCTCCACCAGCAGACGGCGATCCGGATTCGGAATGGCATTCAGCTTGTCGTAGAACGCACAGAACAACAGGCTGATGGTGGTAAACCGCTGCTGGCCGTCGATCAGCTCAAGTCGGCCACCGGCCATGCCATCTTGCTGGGTGTTCACGCAGATGATGGAGCCCAGAAAGTGCCCACTGGGCGACTCCTCCAGGTCGTTGAACAGCGCGTCCCAGTTCTTGCCGCCCCATACATACTCGCGTTGGTACTTGGGAATGAAGAACGACGTGGTCCCATCGGGGCTGAAGTAGAAGCTGACCGGCAGCGCTTTGACATCCTGAATCATTCATCGCCTCCGGTCTTCTTTCTGCCGCGCGTCTTCTTCGGCGCTGCCTCGGGCTCGATGTACAAATCCTCCAGACCATGCGCGATCGCAAGCGACTTGTCCGTCTTGCACTTCTCGCGCACCCGGTCGGGCCAGTAGTTCATGGCCAGGTGCGCCCAGTCGTAGTCGCCTTTCTTGAGCTTCTCCCAGGTGTCCTTGAGCACCTTCTGCCAGGGTTTGTGGCGGAATAGCGGCCACAGCGGCGCGGCGCTGATCTGCACGCCGTCGTCGTGGTTGGGTTTGTAGGTGGGTGCGAGCTTGAGCAAAGTGTCGCGCAGCTCAATCAGCTCCAGCTCGAAGGCTTGCAGTGCTTCGAACTGCTTTTCGTCGTCGCGGGTGCGGGCTGAACCCTTGTTGCGCAGCGCCGTCACATCGGCGCCGACTTGTTGGAGCTTGGGTTCGACGAAGTCGTTGATCGCCGTATACAGCGTCTGGCTGGTAAGGCTGGGGTAATAGACCCACAGAGTGTAGCTGCCAGACGTGGTGGACAACGGCCAGTAGATAGGCGCTTTGCGGCGGCTCTTGGAGTAGCGCTGCAGATGGAAGGGGAAGAAGTCGCGTTGGAGCCAGCGACGCACGTCTTCCGGCACCGCGACATCCACGCGAGCCAACACCTCCTCCACCAGACGCGCGAGGTCATGGGGATGGCCTTGGTCGTCCACCAGGATGCCTTCGTGCACATGGAAGGGCGCGGCCCCGTCCGGCAGCATGCCTGGGCTCTTGGCAGGAAGTGGGTCAAATGGATCTGGCTCAGGAGGCGCAGATCTCTCAAGTGTCGCTAAGCGCAAGTCAAATCGACCAAAGCCGACACCTACGCACCACGACAGGAGATTTCCTTGGTCAGATGTGTTGTCACCCGATTCTTCTTCAAGATCGTCAGCGTCCGCTTCCTCGTCTGCCTCGATTGAGGAGTCAAGGCTAGATTCTTCTTTGTTCCCAAGCTTGATGGCGTTTTGGTCGTCTTCGCTGATTTCATAAAGTTCGAATGCGATTGCATCGATCTTCTCCTGAATTCCTTCAAGCTCGCTTTCTAGGGCTGAGATTGAAAATTCTCCCACTCGGCCTCGAAGCAACGCAGGCAACAAAAATGCGTGAGAAATTTCGTTGACGGTATCCAGTGTCCTCTTTATCGATATTGCTCTTTTTGCAGGTTCATCCAACGCGGATGCACACTGAGGGAAGTTCTTTGGAACCGGCGTCTTGCAAAGCGTCCCATTGTCAAATTGTGGATGGCCGAACCTTCCAAGCATGCACTTGACCAAGAAATCGAAAGCTGACGAGGAATAAAGACCTGCAATCCGGAAAAGATCCTCTCGTCGACCATAGATCCCACTCCCTCTAACGCTAATAATTGCCCCCTCTGGCATAGGCATAACAGCGAGCCGATGAAGTCGCCGAGGATAAGTGAGGCCAGCTTGAAAAAAGTGATTCTTGGCGGACTCATTCAGCATCCAAATGTTGGATCGAACGCCACCCGCTGTATTCAAATTATGCCAATACTTAATACCATTCCCGAACCAGTCCACTAGCAGCGGTATGTCCGCGTAGAACGGTGAAAATTCGCCTCCTTTCGGATACAGTACCCAATATCGCTCCGAATTGATTTCGTCGGCGCGCGACGCCACTCTTGATGATTCAATTTCCCAATAGGTTCTGACAAACCGAAAATCATCCGCCGTTGCAAGCCCCTGTTTAACGGTGCGACCATCTCCCTCGTATATTGGAAGCTTTGAAAATAGCGCTCGAATCTTGTCACTGACCCAGTAGGCAAACGGGCTACCCGGTATCTGTTTGAAAGATTCTGGATCAACGTCGAAAACCTTCTTGTCATCGACATTGGCGATGGCATTAAGCAATGCGCTACGTTTGTCCTGCGCCTCAATCAGGCGAATAAAGATCGTCATTATTGTTTCTCCAGAACATATGCAGCAGCTTCTACCATTGCATCATCCATTACGCCCATGCCTAAGTCGGCAAGCACAATTGGATTTGCCGCATCGAGAACAGTGCTTTCTCTCCATTTCTTGAAACTAGAAAGGAAGAAACAGGTGCGTGACGTAATTGCGCCGAGCATGCCGTTTGATCTAAGCAGGTCCAATCCGCGCTCAACAAAAACCGCTAGCAAGTCATTCTTCGACTTCGCGTAACTCTTGTTTATTAATTCTTTGACGCCCAGGCTGACTGCCCCGAAGGGGGGGTTCATCACCACCACATCGAACACTTCTCTGCATAGATCGATAAGCCGCAATCCTTGCAGGGCATCCTGTGCAAAAAGACGTCCTTGGTAAGTCGATTTGGCAGCCTGGGCAAATTCGGTGAGTGCCTCACGCAGCCTTGCCTCTGCTTGCTGCCAGTTCTCCTGCTCCTGTTGGGCAAACAAGCCAGTACCCTTGCCGACATAAATCTGACGAATCAAATGTGGCAACTCGCGCTCGACCTGAAGCAGCACTCCTAGCTCCGGCAGGCCCTTGAGCAGTTGCAGGGTCTTCTCGAACAGCTCGGCATCGCGTTGATCAAGGTTGGCAGCAAACTGCTGGCGCAACTCACGCTCTGACGGCGGCGCAATGGCGGCGACCACATGACCGTGGCCAATCAGTGGGCGGTCCTTGGCCTTCACGCCGGCATCGTGCCAGGCACGCTGCGCCCGTAGCCACAGCGCCAACGAGGCGATTTGCGCGGCACGTGGGTCGATGTCCACGCCATAAATGTTGTGCTCGATGACCAGGCGCGGGACGTCGCGCAGAAATGCCGCCTCGTCCTCGTAGGTCTGGCTCAGCGGCTTGAGTGCAGCCTGGAGCTGGGTCGAGACATCCAGTGAGCCAGGGCCGTGTTCTTTCTCCCAGGTCCAGGCCTCGCGGTAGATCTCGGCGAACAGATCGAAGGCATACAGGCCGAAGTGCATGGAGCCGCAGGCCGGGTCCAGCAGCTTGAGCGTGCGCGGGTCGCGCAGCTTGGTGGCTGCTTGAGGCGTTTCGTCCGGCTTCACCAGCAGGTACTGGCAGCGATCCCGCAGGCCGGTAGCCCCGCCGGTCGCGTTGAACCAGAGACGCCCCAGGGTGTTGTCCACCAAGAACTCGACCACGTAGCGCGGGGTGAAGAACTGGTTGCGCACGGCCAATTCGCGGCTGTTGCGCGGTGCCTGCGACGCATCGCGCATGGCCTTGCGCTCTTCCTTGGAGTTGAAGTACTGGTAGATCCAGCCGATGGTTTCGTCCTCGCTCCACAGCGGGGCGATGTCGGCATCGTTGATCAGATTCAGCACTTGCAGCAGCGCCGCCTCGCGCGGGAACAGGCGGCCCTGGGGCGAGTAGCGGTCGAACAGGCCCGGCAGGTCTTGGGCGAGCTCATCAAACACGCTGAACAGGTACACGCGGTAGGCATCGCCGGTTTCGCCCAAGCCGGTGCCGGCCAAGCGCGCATAGAGCTGAAAGCCCTTGGCCTGAAAGCCGTTGCCCACCGACTCGACCAGCAGTCCACGTGCCTCCGCCATACGCAGCGCCGCCAGTCGGTTGAGCACAGTGAAGGCCTGCTCACGCACGATGCGATCCAGCCCCTGCGTGGCGTTCATGTCGCCACTGGCGGTGTAGTGCGCGAGGGTATCGCGCAGGATGCGGGCAGTTTCGCGCTGGGCATCGTTGATATGGCGCAGGCTGACCAGCTCCGCCACGGTGCCCGCGTTCGGGTCCATGCCGTAGTCGTTCTGCAGCTGGCGGGTGAACTCCTCTTCCAGCACCCGGCGCGCGTCGTTGACGAAGCGCTGCAGGCGGTTTCTTGTTGTTTGGTCGAATGCCATCAATCGATTCCTATTGTTCTGTGCCTGCTTGCAGTGAACCGGGCGCTTGCCAATCCTGGCCAAAGTGAGCGCGCAGGCTCTCGATGGCGGGCGGCAAAGCGCCGTCGCAGGTCACGCCCAGGTAGGTGGCCGCACGCGTGGTGCCCACGTACAGGTATTTGTCGAAGAGCGCTGGATGTAGTGCGGCGAGTTGGTCAATGCCCACGAAGAACACCGCTTCGAACTCCAGGCCTTTGATGTGTTGGATGTCGAACACGCGCACGTTGCTTTCCTGGCCCACCGCCTGACCCTCGCGGCAGGCAATGACCTGGATGTTGTGTTCGGACAGGGCTTCGTTCAGCGCCTCAGCCACTGGCGCCACATCGTCTTCGGCATTCACAAAGATGGCGGTGGACGGCAGCTGGCCGACGAAACGCTCAATCTCTCGGATGCGATCTGCCAGCCAACTGACAACGATTGCTGTGTCCGTTGCGTGCTCCAGGAGCGCGGGCGCTACGCCGCCACTGTCCACATGGGCGGGCAAGCTGACATTCTGCTCGGTGCCGCCGACAGCGCGGATCATGGCGCGAGCCAGCTCGTTCAGTTGCTTGCTCTGCCGGTAGGAGACGGTGATCTCCTTGATGTCGAAGTCGGCAAAGACCCACTTCATTTCATCGGCGGAGCGGGCACCCCAGGTGGTCAGGCGCTGGTTGAAATCGCCGCAAGCAAAGAACGAGCGCAGCCGTGGATGCGCCAGGGCGGCCATGCAGGCAAGCTGGATAGGCGAAAAGTCGGTCGCTTCATCCACCAAAACCTGGTTGCGGTAGTGCCCCAGGATGGGCTGGAGTGCCGACCAAGCGGGGCTGTCGATATCGCGCTGCACGTTGGGCCGGCTGATCAAGTCGCCTGCGGCGCGCAGGATGGCGAGCAGCACAATGTCCAGTTCGAGCGGATGGATATCGCGGGCTTCGAAGCCTTCGTTGCGATACCAGTTCCCGGCTTGCTGGCGATCTCGCCGGAACGCGCGGTAGCGCTTCGGAATGCCGTCGAGATAGCGCTTGACCGGGTTCACGAAGCGGCGCGCGTTGGTCTGCACCAGCAGACTCGCACCCACCTCCGCGCGATCGGTTTCCGTCAGGCCGCGATCGGCCAGCCACTCGATGATTTTGCCGTTACGCGACGTCTTGCTGACCGCACGCTTTGAGGCTGCAGATCGGGCTTGGGCTCGCACCGCTTGCATGTAAGCGGTGAGAGCGGCGGCACGACCGGTGCGCGGTGCTGTGGTGTCTTCTTCCTCATCAGCATCAAGCTCGTCTTGTTCGTCGGCATCGATGGTCTGGGCTTGCTGCAGGCCGTCGATGAAGCGCGCCAACTCATCAAGGAGCGCCCGATTGCGATTGAGCTGGAGGTTGAGCGCTGCTTTGATCTTGCCGTCAGAGGCATCTTTCAGGCTGGCGACGAGCGCCTGCACCTTGGGAAGCTCTGCGGCCAATGATCCGAACGTGGCGGCCAGGGCACCATCACCCGCCCGAACCAAGATGTCTTGCAGACGTGCGCCGAGGCTCTCGACCTCGGGCGACTTGGCATCATGGAGCAGAGCCGCTGCTTCATGCAGCTCCTGCACGTAGGCGTTGCGTTGCCATGCATCGAAATCGTCGAACCATTGAATGGGACGATCGAGTGCTGCTTCGCTCAGGCTTGGCAAGCTGTCTTTCAGGACAAAGGTGCCGCCGCCCGACGCGGTTCTGAGGACGCCAAAAGCGTTCCTGGCCAACTCTCGGCGGTAGTCCTGCCAGGTTCTAATGCGCAGATCAGAAGCAGGAACACCTTCGCGTGCGAAAGCTTCTTTGAGGTACTGCTTGAGCAACTCAGTGGGCGTGAACATCAGCCAACTGTTCACGTGGGCGATACCTTGAGCTGCACTTACGGTCTCGACCAGCCGTTGTTCGCTTTCTTCCAAGAACGCGGTGTCGAGCTTTTGGCCCAGGCGGCGGATTAGGGTCGTGGTTTTGCCAGTACCCGGAGGACCCAGGATCAGCAAGCGTTTGTCGAGGGGAAGACGGAAAATCTCGTCCTGGTATTGATCGAGAACGGGCTGATCGCGCAGCCCCATCTTGGTGATGACGCTGCGGCGCACGCCATCGACGATGTTGGCCTTGACGGTCTCTTCGGCCAGCAATTGGCCCAAGATATCTTCGGTGACTTCTGCACCAGCGACCTCGGTCAGCAACGCCCGCAGCGACTCGATGGTGAGTGGGCCGAAGTGTTCAGCCTCAACCACGGTATCGCGCGAATCCCAGCCATCAGCCATTGCGGCGGGTCTGAGTTGGGCGCGCTCCAACACCTCAACAACGGTTCCGTTGGGCAGTGTGAATTCGGCCCCGATCGCCAAGGAGGCCAGGCGCCCGACTGGGGCGCGATAGCTGGCGAGATTGGGGAAGCCTGAGACCGGCGTGGTTCGGCAGATGTAGTAGGTGCGCTCCTCGCCTTCCTCGTCCACCACGACAACACGGGCAATCGCCGGCTCGGCTGCCAATACCTGATAGCTCTCTCGGTTTGCCTGGCTGATCTGATCCAGTTTCTGAATGGCCGAACTGGACGTCATCGTATTGATGCTCGCCAGGGCATCAGAGCCCAGCGTTCGTCCTTCGTGAAGCTTGCTCTTGGCAGCCGCAGCGATGCTGTCGAGCTGGGTGAGCGCCTCGCCAGCGACATGCTCGATGTGTTGCCTGGATTCAGTTGTCAGCTCCATCGTCAGCTCCCGCCCGTTCCTGGCTGGTCGCCGACGACAAACGACACCTCGATCTCGGCGTAGAGACCGAGCTGCGCTTTGATCTCGTGGAGCTGCTGAATCAACGAGTCGATGTCTGCGGCAGACGTCATCTTCACAGGCACCGCGATCGACCTAGTCAGCTTGGCTGGCCCTTTCTCGCCGGTCTTGGCACGCTCTTCCTCCATGCGCTGGCGCAGCCGTTCCTGACCTTGGCGCTGGATGGAGCGCTTGAGGTCTTCTATGGTGCTGTTGATGTCGTAGTCGCGAGCCAGGAGCTTCTTGAGTCCGGCTAGGTCCTGGGTGGCTGCCAGGGCGAGCCCGTCCAGTCGGTTCACGGCGTTGCCGCGCTCTTCCTGGGTGAGTTCTTCCCATTCGGGAATACGCTGCAAGTCCTCAACCCCTTCTTTCAGGCGCAGCTTTTGCTGATCAGACAGGGTGATGACCGCATCGCGCACGCGGCCCTTCAGGTGGGTGAGCTGCGAGTTGAAGTCGGCAGTGTGTTTGTAGAAGTCCTCTTTACCCAGGCGCTCTGCTAACGTCCCCAGGTCCTCACTCAATTCGCGGCGCAGCTCACCTGGCACACCGGTGTCCGGCAATGCCTCGATGTCACGGCGATGGGCTTGAAGATCCCGCAGGGTGATATCCAGCCCATTTTCGAGCACGCGCTTCACTTCAAGCGCCCATTTGAGGTTGTCGTAAATGGCGGAGGTTTCGGCACCCAGGCGCTGAGGGGCGTCCGAAGCATCGGTGAACAGGACGTCGGCAATGTCCTGGTTCAAAGTGCGGATGCAGTCACTGCCCGCCAGCCCGAGGCCGCTGAGTTTCTCGGCCAATGATCCATAGTCGTGCTGGAAGCGCGGGAAGTGCTTCGCCGCCGCCTTGCTGATCTCCTGCTCCAGCGGAATGACCATGTCGCCCACCAGATCGGTGAGTCGCTCTGCGGCGCGACCGAGCGTTTCGATAGACGGGCGCTCGTCGCGCAGGGCGACACCGATCTGCTTGAAGGAGTTGTTGGTCTTCAGCGCATCGATTGCCTGCTGTCCTGCGGCCGTAACTTCACGCCCGGAGACCTTGAGCTTGATTTCACCCGCCATGAGCATGGCGGCCACGATGTAGCGCGTCGTGTCTGGCGACCAGCCAAACGGATCGCTGTTGAAATCGTCGAGTAGGCGCTTGCCGTCAACCGTGCCGCGCTTGTCGATGTAGTCGCGGATGCTGATCATCGCTTTGTGGTCGCTCTTGAACGACGCGCGGCCCGCCACGGTTTGCACGAGGCCAAGCGGGTCAAGGCTGCTGCTGATAGCAGCGGGGTTAGCGACCTTCAGGAATTTCTCGGCGGTGTCGGTGCCGGCGCGTACCGGTGCTTCGACATAGCGGTCGAAAACCTGGTCGGCCACATCGGAGAGCAGCTTCTTGGCCGCTTCCAGCAAGTCGGCATCCAGCGCCGATACCGCAGTGGCTTGGCCACGGAAGACAAACGAGCCGGCCTGCAGGGTTTGCTTGATCTTGCTCTGCAGTTGGGTCGCGAGCTTGGCGGCGCGGTCGAGCTGACCAGTGCAGTAATCCTTGACCTCTTGGTCGGGCTCGTTACGGTGCAGTTCGGCAATGCGCTGGCAGCGATAGATTTCGTTTGCCAGATCGTCGAGTTCGGAATTGGCGCGAGCCAATAGCCCGATGACGTTCCGGCCCGCGCGGCTGCGGGAGTCATCCAGCATCCGGTTCTTGGCTGTGTCGTAGTCGCTGGCGGGTACCAACTCGACGACAGTTTGAATGGTGCTCTGATCGCCGGCCAGGCTGGTGATAGCGCTGCCGGCCTGGACCTTCAGGCCCGTTGCGACCGCCATCGTGCCGTGGAGGCTGACGCGGGGCAGCGGATCGAAGGACTCGCGCAGCGCATCGTTGAAGATGCGTTTCACGTCCACGGTGCGCAGTGCAATGGCACCGCGCTCCTGCTCGATATCCCGCAGCTTTTCGCTGAGGAAGACCAGGCTGCCGTCCTTCTCTCCGAGCGGCACATGCACGTCGCCCAGCATTTCTTCAACGGCTTTCTTTACCGTGTCGAGCTGCGATGGCGCCGTGACGGAGGGATGCATCAGGCTGACGACGTTCTGCACCGACACCGGCAGGTTGCCCAGGATCTGCAGCACTGCAACGGACTTCGCGATGTCCTGATGGAGCTGCGAATCCGGAAAGCGAATCTGGACCTTGCCAACCGCCTGGTGGATGGACGTGAAGGCACGGCGGATATCCTTCTCCAGCTCGTCGTAGAGCGTGACGGTGGTGGCAAGCCAACCCACGGGCTGATCGGCCATCGCCTTAGAGCCGCCTTCACCTTTCAGGACGTCCTGGATCACCTTGATCGCAGAGCGCAGGCCGATGCCGCCGGTGGACTTGGCCAGGGCGCCGAGCAAGTGCAGCAGGATGTCGAAGTGAGCAGGCAGGAACGGGTAGAGATTGGTGAAACTCTCTTTGCTGAAGTCCGCGTCGTAATACTTGGCGTCCTGCAGCTTGGTGTTGTGCCGTAGGGCCTGACCATGGGCATCGAACAGCTTGCCCAGCTCAGTCTCACCAGCCGGTGATTTGCCGAGCAGGCGGCGATAGCAGATCTCTTTGATGTCGCTCGATTCGAGGTCGATCTGGATCGGGAAGCGGTCTTTCAGCTTGTAGAGCTTGTCGGAGTTCAGTGCGGCGCGCGGGTCGTCTTCAGTCAGCGTCTGCTGCGCCGTGGAGATGATCCAGGCCTTGCCGTCGCCCAGCCGCTTGAGGTTCTTGGCCAGACCGTCGAGGTTGAGGATCAGGTTGTCGCGCGAGGCCACGTACTGGCCAACTTCGTCGACGATGAAGATGATGTTCTGTTTGCCGCTCTTCTCGCGGACGATATCGATCATCTCCTGCACGCGCTGGTCTTCGAACTGGAAGAAGCCCTCGGTGCTGGACGAGAAGGACTTGGCTTCCGGGAAGAGCGCCGGATACATCTCGTGAGCGATCTTCGGAATCAACCCGTCGATGGCCAGGGGGTTGTTCTGCACACGCGCCCAGGTGGCACCGGGCAGCGCCTGGGCGATGTGCTCATGCAACTCGGGCGTGCGACCGTCTTTCTCGACCATGCGCTCGAAGGCGGCAACCTTGAGGTTGCGCGAGTAACCGGCCCACTGGAGTACCTTGAAATAGAGGACGGTGGAAACGTCTTCCATCGTGGCTCCGGCGAGCATTTCGCTCGCAAGGTCCAACATGACCACGGCAGCCGGGAACCGTTGTGCGACGGTGCTGAGCAGGGCCTTGGTTTGCGGCTTGTGCAGGCGGTCCTGCAGGTACTTGATGAACGGCGTACCGTCGATGGTGCGTTGGTCGTCGAAGGCTAGGCCGAGGTACTTGGTGAACGAGCTCTTGCCGGAGCCGTAGAAGCCTGAGACCCAAACGCCGACCTCGTTCTCGCCACCGGACTCCATCGCCAGCTGCATGCGGTCGAGGAGCTTGCGAAACTGCTCCTCAATGCTCTCGGTGACCACGTACTCGGAGATCTCAGCCTTGAGGCGACCTTCTTGCGAGGCGCCATAGGTGATGACCTTCTCGATGGTCCGGTAGATGTCCTTGCTTGGGTCGAAGAGCGAGCGGATGGTCATAGATTTGTCCCAGGGTTCTTTTGTCTGATCAGCCGCCGACGTGGACGGAGCGGTAGTTGCCGTCTTCCGGGTAGAAGCCGAGAAACTTGAGGCGCGTCTTGCCGGTTCGCACGCCGGGGTACAGAAAAATCGTCGGCACGTGAAATTTGCCTTGGAGTTGGCTCTCGATGGCGCCGATGCGCAGAAACGGATGCAGCGCCTCAAGGTCCGTCACCAAAAGCAACGCGTTCTGCTGGCCTTCGAGCGGCTGAAGGGCCTCCTCCAACCGCTTCAGCAGGCCGTTATCCGCCGTCAGGATGTCTGCCAGAGCCTTGTTCGTACGCGGCCAATCCAGTGGAGCAGACTTGTCCTCCATCACGCAGAGCGACCAGAATGGGTCGTCTTTGAGCAAGGTCCAGATCTGTTCGGCAATGGAGAACGTGTGCACGTCCCAGCCTTCCTGGTGGAGCTTGGCCACCCAGGCAGGCGTTTGCCGCTTGACCTCGAGGATCTGCTCTGGAGGAAAGACGAGGTAGTAAATCGGCTCGAAGCTCGCATGACCGAGCTCACGCCCGTGCCGGATGCGCTCGCGCAATTCGTCGAAATCAGCTTTGAGTGAGGACATCGCAGAGCGCCTCCATGTCTTGTTGTTTCCAACTGATTCGAATCACATCACCCGCCGCCTGGACGATGAGTAATCCTTTCAGCGAAAGCCGCTTGATCTCTTCCAGCACGTCTTCACGCGCCAGGCCAAACAGATGCCAGTCTTCGTGCGTCAGCAGAGCGTTGTCACCGACGCCGGAAGAGTGCAGCTCGTAGGCAAGGTAAGCGGCCACTGATGGTGAGATGCGGAACGGCAGAATGCGACGGCTCGAACGCAATCCTCGTTCAAGCATTCCGTAGTCGGCACAACATCCGGTCAGATAGGCGGAGACACGCCGAACCGTAGTTTCGGACCAGTGCTTGACCGTCTTGCCATCGTCAATGCCCCGCTCGACAAAGGTGCGAGCGTCGTCATTGGTGACATGCGTGTAACCACCGGCATACCGCGTCCAGTACACGTGTCGCACGAAGTCGCCGAGAATCGGGTTCGCTCGGCTCGTAAACACGAGCATGAGCTGCGTCAGGTCAGCGGTTGAAATCGTTGCGGACAGTCGCTTGAGGTGTGCGGCTGGTGCGCCACCGGCCACCAAGTAGCGCGGAGCAAAGCATTCGACGACGATGTTGCGAAGCCGGCGTGCGGTGACGGTGGGGAATCGCCCCGATTCCAGCGCGGCCTGATGTAACTGGTTCGCCGACATGCCGGGCGACCACAGGTCGAGCAGCGTCTTGGTCTCATTGACGAGTCCAAGGCCTGCTTGTAACTGTGTCGTATAGGGCTTGTTGTCGGCCACGATCAACCCACCAGATACGGATACGTTTTGGCGTTCTGCTTGAACGCCGACAGGTAGGCTGCCGCAATGGCCTTCAGGGTGTCAGTGGAATCGATATCCTTGATGCTGCCGACTGCTGTAGGTCCCACACCAGGCGTGCCGCTCGTCGCGGCCAAGCGCTTCAACGCATCCATTGCAGCCTCTTTGCTTTGTGCAACCTGGCTGGCGAGTTCCTCGCCCCCACCGCCTTGCACCATCGCGTGCAGGTCTTGTTCGATCTCTTCCGGCAAACGGAATAGGTGGTAGCTGCCGACGCTCAAATGCTCATCGTGCAATCGTCTAGCTGCCTCCAGCACACCGTGGTACTGAGCGAGCCGGGAAGTTTTGGAGAAGACAGGCTCCAGGAAGAGCCTGCTTGACGCTTCATAAAACGCCGTTGGCCACCAAGCGCATTGAGCACGCTCACCAAGGAAGCCGACGATCAACCTCATTTGCAGCAATGTCGATAGGTAGGATTCCTTCATCTCATCTCTCTTTGTTCGTTGGTTCTGCCGGCGCGATCGACGCAAGCAGAGGTATCCGTTGTTCAGTCAAATTCCGCCCCTGCGCCAGCGGTATCGGGTGCCGAATACCCTGGAGCCAACACGGCATTGCGCACCCCATAGATGGCGAGATGATCCTTCAACCAGAGCCGGTACTCATGGCCGCGCAGGCTGTGGTCGGGGGAGCAGTCCACACTCCACTTGCGCAGGATGTATCCGGCCGTGGCGGCACGCAGCTTCATCCGCAGCACGCCGTCGCGCATGCTGTAGTCCATTTCCGTGATCTCCGGCCGGGGTTGATCCGGATGCGGAACCAA
The DNA here is from genome assembly GCA_017307855.1 of Burkholderiales bacterium. Taxonomy (GTDB): domain Bacteria; phylum Pseudomonadota; class Gammaproteobacteria; order Burkholderiales; family Burkholderiaceae_C; genus JAGOCV01. The sequence continues at coordinate 249,968 of JAFKGD010000002.1, forward strand.
CTCCAGCTCGACGATTCGGGTCCACTGAATGTCTTGATCGCTAAGCTCGTGGGGCGCCACTGGCTGACCCTTGAGCACGACGGGGCGTCTGATCCGGGTGATGACGAAATCTCGGAACTCCTGGGACTTCCGGTCGAAGGCGCGAACGTGCCAGCGAAGGCCGTTATCGATCAGCGCGAAAGGGACGATCTCCCGCTCAGTGCGGCCACTGGAGATGGAGTGATACTCAATGCCGAGCGGACAGCCCTGGTGGATCGCCCGGGTCACGTTCGCCAGCACATCCAGATCCGGATGCGTGAGACGTGACGGGCTCTCGCTGGCCACCCACGCCTTAAGCCGCATTGGCTCGCCATCGCCAAAGCCCTGGGTCAGCCACGACAGCACCCGCTCCGGGGGGAAGTCGAAGACCGACTGAAAGCTCGGCCCAAGGACGTAGGACTTGCCCTTGGAGTCGTAGTCGATGTTGCCGGGGGCCAATTCCTTGTAAAGCGCAAGATCCCTCGATGCCGCGGCGGACTGGATGCCGAAGCGCGTCACCAAGTCCTGGCGGCGTATCTCCCCGATGAAGCGCACGCGCAACTCCACGAACGCGAGCCGGTCGCGTTGTGGCTGGGTTAGATCTGCAAGCTGTTCGTTCGACATCCTGGCTAGCTCGTTCGGGTTAGCGAATGCTTGTGTGGGTTATTGCGGAAAGTATATTGTCTGCTCTAGAATCTGTCTATCAGTTGTTTTTGATGCGTGTATGCGTCGTGTTGTGATAACCACAAGGCGGGCGAGACGCGCACTTGGAGCACAGGAGTGAAAGCAGACAAAGCCATCGCGACGTACCGGCGCATGCGGGCGCAGCCGCTGTGGCGCCTGCTTGCCTCGAACACTGGACCTACCGTCATTGGCCTGCTTCAGGCCCATCTTTACGAGAGTGAGCGAAGTCTTCCTGCCTCCATTTTTCACGAACGAATCGCAAGAGATCTGGAAGAGCTACGCGCCCAAGGCGAAGACTTCCCCCAAACGGCACAAGCGTACGTCGCCAGCTGGCTTGCCGATGGGTACCTGGAGCGACGCTTCCCGGCTGGGGCTTCAGAGGAGGAATATGAACTCTCCACGGCCGCCGTCGAAGCCATTCGATTTGTCTCTGGCCTGGAGCAGCCGCACTCAGCCGCAACCGAAAGCCGCCTGACGCTTGTTATCGAGGCACTAGCCCGGCTTGCCGAGGACACCGACACCGACAAATTCCGTCGCATAGACCGGCTCATGGCCGAGCAAGCCCGCATCGATAAGGAGATAGACGCCATCCAGAAGGGGCAGATGCGCGTGCTGCCCCACGCAACGGCGCTGGAGCGCACGCGGGAGATCATCACGTTGGCTGATGATCTTGCAGGTGATTTCCGACGCGTCCGCGATCAGTTCGACCAGCTCAATCGAGATCTCCGTGAACGCATCATGGACAACGATGGCAATCGGGGGGATGTGCTGGATTCACTGTTCGCCGGAATCGACCTGATTTCAGAGAGCGACGCCGGAAGGACTTTCTCCGCTTTCTGGCGATTGCTTACGGACCCAGAACAGGCCGCTACGCTTGATCAGGCCCTTGATAGCGTCATGTCGCGGGAGTTCGTGGGGCAGCTCGAAGCCAAGGAGCGACGATTCCTTCTTCGGCTGACGCGGACCCTTCTCGAGCAGGGCGGCATGGTTCACGAGGTGCTCCAGACCTTCGCGCGCAGCCTGAAGCACTTCGTCCAGAGTCGTGAATACCTCGAGCAACGCCGACTCAATCACCTTCTGAAAGACGCTCAGCGAGCAGCACTCGCCCTGAAGGACGAAGTCAGGGCCACAGAAACCCTCCAGTACACGCTTGAGCTCACGAGCAGCCGTTTGCGCTCCTTGTCTCAATGGGTGCTGTACGACCCCTCCCTACAAGCTTTGCCCGGCCAAATGGCGGAAGGGGATGCCCCGCCAATCGACCTGGAGTCCGTCAGCGAACTGGTCGCCCAGTCCGAGATCGACTTCCGAACATTGAAGGCCAACGTGCTGGCGGTCCTGGAGCAACGGTCCCAGGCATCCATCGCTGACGTGCTGGAGCAGTTCCCCGCTGCACAGGGTTTGGGCAGCGTCGTCGGCCTGCTTGCATTGGGCAGTCGGCATGGTTTCAAAGCCGACCATAGCGAAACCGTAGGCTGGGTTGGAGGCGACGACGAGCGTCGTAGCGCCCGAATTCCAAAGATCTTCTTTTTGAGGGAGCGGGCCAATGAACTGGTCTGAGAACGACGAAGCGGCAATGCCAGCCGAAGCACAAGCGCCAGATGCTTCGCAGGCATCTGCTAACACCCTTTTCATGGGTGACAGCGGCGAGTTGGCGCTGGATACCCGGCGCGCCCTGGTGCAGCTACTTGCGGGACCTTCGCTCGACGGACGTCGACATCCAAAGCTCTGGCCGATATTGGTGCGAGACGAAGCGGTGATACGTCGGCGCCTTGCCGAACTGTTTCTCGAACTGGTCATCGACCGGGACGTACAAGTTGCCTTCACCCGTCAGGCTGATACCGGCGACCTTGAAGTGCCACTCCTGCTGCGTCGCGCGCAGCTGACCTTCATTGACTCCATTCTGCTGCTTCACCTTCGCCAGCGATTGACCCAAGCGGACTCGCAGGGCGATCGTGCCGTGGTGTCGACTGACGAGATCATGGAGTTTCTTACCCTCTATGAGCGTGCCTCCAACACCGACCGCGCAGGGTTCGTGAAACGTGTTCATGCATCCATCGAGAAGATCAAGAAGCACAGCATCCTCCAGAAAATTCGCTCGAGTGAAGATCGTTTCGAGATTTCGCCAACGCTGAAGCTCCTCTTCTCTGCAGAAGAAATACAAGCCCTGACCCACTTGTATCAGCGCATGGCCGCCGGTGAGACGCCAGCGCAACTGGCTCAGACTGAGTCCGATGAGGAGGCCGACCAATGATCTCGGAACCCCAAACCGCGTCCTTGTTCGCCCGGGAGCAATTCCGGATGACTCGCCTGCAGGTTTACAACTGGGGCACTTTTTCTGACCTGCATGACATACCGATCAGCGAACGAGGCTTTCTGTTTGTCGGTCGATCAGGGGCTGGGAAATCGACGCTTCTCGACGCTTTTTCGGCGTTGCTGGTGCCACCTCGCTGGATTGACTTCAACGCTGCCGCGCGGGAGGCTGACCGCAGTGGCCGTGACCGAAACCTCGTCACCTACGTACGTGGGGCATGGGCCGAACAGAAGGATGGAGAGTCGGGTGAGATCGCCACCCGCTACTTGCGCTCGGGGACAACGTGGTCTGCCCTGGCACTGACCTACCAGAACGCATTGGGCCAGTCTGTGGTGCTGGTTCAGGTGTTCTGGCTTCGCGGCAATGCGAATGGAAGCACCGACGTCAAACGCCACTACCTTGTCCTGGAGCGGGCCTTTGACCTGCGCGAGCTGGAGGACTTCGGTCAATCCAACTTCGACATCCGAAAGCTCAAGCAGTCTTTCCCCGAGGCGTTCGCTCGCGACGAGTTTCGTCCCTATTGCGAACGATTCTGCCGCCTGCTCGGTATCGAGAGCGAAATGGCGTTGCGTTTGCTGCACAAAACCCAGTCGGCCAAGAATCTCGGCGACCTCAATACCTTCCTGCGCGACTTCATGCTCGACAAGCCCGAGACCTTCGAGGTGGCGGATCGCTTGGTCAGCGAATTTGGTGAACTCAATGCTGCCCACCAGGCGGTAGTGACAGCTCGCGAGCAGGTTCAAACGCTCGCGCCAGCGCGGGAGCAGTATCAGCGCAGAGATTCGTTGATGCTGCAACGCAATGGGCTGGATGAGCTTCGGCTGGGCGTTGATGGCTACCGCGAAACCCGCCGCATTGAACTCCTCAAGCAGCATGTCGAGTCCCTGGAGGTGCAAGCCAGCGGCTCGGAAGGTGAAGTAAGTCGACGTCAGAGCATCCTGGATAACCACACCACAACCTTGCGCAATCTGGAGCGACAGCACCGTGAAGCAGGCGGTGATCAGATCGAGCAATGGGAAGCAGAGAAATCTGGTCTGGAGGGCCAGCGCACGGATCGCCTGCGCAAACGCGGCCAGGCTGAAGATGCGTGCAAGAAGCTTGGCTGGAGCCTCCCGGATTCGCCTCAGGCCTTCGCTGAACTGTTGGGAAACGCGCGGCAGGAAGTCGAAAACTGGGAGCAGCGCAGCAACGAGAACCGCGAAGAACAGTTCCGCTTGGCAGGTCAAAAGAAAGACGCTGAGACGGCATTTTCGCAAGCGGTGAAGGAGGTGCAGGCACTCCAGCGCCAGCCATCGAGCATTCCTGCCGATATGCTCGAAATGCGCCGAGACATCGCCGCAGCTATTGGGATATCAGAATCGGCTCTGCCCTTCGTCGGCGAACTCATTGAGGTGAAGTCTGACGAGGCCGAGTGGCAAGGTGCCATCGAGCGCGTACTGCACGGATTTGCGCTCTCACTCTTGGTGGACGAACGCCAGTATTCGGCGCTGGCCAATTACATCAACAACACCCATCTTGGGCAGCGTCTGGTGTACTACCGAACTGGCCGCTCGGAGACCTGGCAGGCGAAGCCCATCGGCGCTAACTCGCTCGTCCTGAAGCTGAACGTCAAGGAGGGTACGTATGCCGATTGGCTGCAGGCCGAGCTACGGCAACGATTCGATTACGCGTGCGTCGACTCCATTCAGTCGTTCAGGAGCGCTGATCGAGCCATCACCCGTGAGGGCCAGGTCAAGCACAGCAAAACCCGGCACGAGAAAGACGACCGGAGAAGTGTCGGCGACCGACGAAACTGGGTGCTCGGGTTCGATAACCGCGAGAAGCTTGGGCTCTTTCAAGCACAGGCCCAGGAGCTGGCTGCGACGATTACGCGCCTCGGGGGAGAAATCGAAACCCTCGCCGACCAAGACAAGAATCGTGCGACCCGAGCGATTCAGTGCCAAACCTTGGTGAATCTCCAGTGGCAGGAAATTGATGTAGTACCGTTGCTTGACCGCATTTCCACCATCGAACAACAGATTCGCGAAGCGCGGGAGGGCAATACAGCCCTACTGCAAATCAGTGAGCGGATCGACAAGCAAAAGAACTTGGTTGATCAAGCAGACAAGGACCTCCGAGAAGCCAAGGTCGCGCATGACTCAGTTCTCAAGCAGATCAACGACAGCACGCAGAAGCTTGAATCGCTCCTTCAAGATGCTTCCAGAGTTCCATTGACTCCCCACCAGATCAAGGGGCTCGACGAACGATTCACCAAGCAGTCAGACGCGATCAGGCTCGAAAGCCTCGACAAGGTAGCAACCGCTGTTGAGAGAGGGCTCAACACAGAAATCGGTGAGATCAAAGATGAGATCGGCGATTGCGAGAAGGAAATTGAAGCACGCTTTGCCGATTTCAAACGGCAGTGGCCAATGGATGCTGTGGACATGGACACGAGCCTAGCCAGCGCAGCGGACTTTTTCGCCAAGTTGGTTCGACTGGAAACGGATGGCCTGCCCGCCTATGAGCAGCGATTCTTCGAACTGCTGCAGAACCAAAGCCACCAGAATCTGGCGGCACTGTCCACCTACCTGAACGATGCGCGCAAAGCCATCCTAGAGCGGATGGATCTGGTCAACGACAGTCTTGGCCAGGTGCCGTTCAACCAAAGCGCCAATCAACGTACCTATCTCCACATCGACGCCAGTGACCGGCAGCTTGTCGACGTCAAGGAGTTCAAGCAGGAGATCCAGCAGGCACTTAGCCATGCGTGGACGGAGGATCGCGAGTTTGCCGAGGCGCGGTTCCTGGCCCTGCGGCGACTTGTTGATCGACTCGCCAGTCAGGACCCCGAGCAGAAACGCTGGCGCGAGACTGTGCTCGACGTTCGACAGCATGTTGAGTTTATCGGACGGGAGATTGATGAAAGCGGCGTGGAGGTCGAAATTTACCGCAGCGGTGCTGGCAAATCAGGCGGTCAACGGCAGAAGCTGGCCACCACGTGCTTGGCCGCAGCCCTGCGGTATCAGCTGGGAGGGAACGACCACGGCGTGCCGATGTATGCGCCCGTCGTGCTTGATGAAGCCTTCGACAAGGCCGACAACGAGTTCACCGCTTTGGCGATGAACATCTTTACCAATTTCGGATTTCAAATGGTGGTCGCTACGCCGCTGAAGTCCGTCATGACCCTCGAACCATTCATCGGTGGCGCCTGCTTCGTAGATATCAGCGACCGGCGGGTGTCAGGCGTCCTGTTGATCGAGTACGACGGTGACCGCCAGCGGTTGAAGCTGCCGGAGCACGCTCGAGAGGAGGCTAGCGTTGAAGCTTCCTGAAGATGTTTGGCAGTTTCTTGCCCGTCGCTTTCAGAGCAAACACCGCGAGTGGTTGATCGGTGATGCTGGCGAGAGCCAATGGCCGCTGGAAGTTCCGCTCGGCATACCGACGGAACAGGCTGCGCTAAGGCAAGTCGACGGCGTTCGCGCTTGGGTGAGTGCATGGCAAGGCTGGCAAGGAGTCGGCACCCTGTCCTGGTGTGAGCGCCGGTGGAAAGCGCTTGGCGTCCAGCGACTGCCTGAGAAACTGGCGTTACGAGGCCCTGAAGATGTTGCCCTGTGGATTGGGGAATCCGCACGGTGGGTGCGTGCCCAGTCTCGCTATCAGACGCTCACTGCTCGCTGGCCGGTACTGGCGCAGCAGTTGCCGAGATATTTTGATGTCCTCGCTGACTACGGCGATGCCGATTTTAGTCGGCTGGCAGAGATGCTGGATTGGATCAGTCTCAATCCGAAATCGAATCTCTACCCACGACAAATTCCGGTTGCCGGGGCCGACAGCAAGTGGCTGGATTCTAGAAAGGGCCTCATCTCTGACTTGGTTGCGACGCTCCAGGGTGACCCGACAGGAGAGCGCGACTTTTTTAGACGCTGCGGTTTGAGGGCACAGCCGCAGTTAATGCGCATGCGCGTTCTAGACCCAGAGCTGAGAGCCCGTTTGGGCGGTCTTGGCGATATCTCTGCTCCTTGTGAGGAGGTGGCAAGCATTGGCATACGACCAAAGAATGTCTTCGTTGTTGAGAACCTTCAAACCGGACTTGCCTTTGATGACCTGCCAGGGGCGGTTGTGATCATGCGATTGGGTTACGCGGTTGACGTTTTGGGACAGCTTCCATGGCTACAACAGGCGCAATGTATCTACTGGGGTGACATTGATACGCATGGCTTTTCCATTCTTAATCGAGCCAGAACATACATCCCTAGCCTGAAGACTGTGCTTATGGATGAGTCAACGCTGATGAGTCATCGTGATTTATGGGTCGAAGAGAAAGACCAGCACTCTTCCACAGAACTCCCACTACTCAAAAGTACCGAACAAAAGCTCTATCAGTCGATCAAGGGAAATGCCTGGGGTCAACAAGTCCGCCTCGAACAGGAGCGGATACGCTGGGATGTGGCGTGGAATGCCATACAGGCAAGTATTCGATGACCCAGGATCGGGAGGTCAGTCGTGAATGGAAATCGATGGGACCAGCCGGGCGTGCCCCACAAGGGATGGCACTGCGTGGATGTCGTCGATCTGCGGGCCGACGGCGAGCCGGCAGACGAAACCGATTACGCGACCTGCCAGATGTCCGGCAACGAGAAGATCCGCTACGTCCACATCATGGAGCACCCGGATCTGGACGAGAATTTCGAAGTCGGGTGCGTCTGCGCCGAGAAGATGAGCGGCGACTACGAGGGGCCGAAGCGGCGTGAGGCCAAGCTGCGCAACCGCGCCGTCCGACGCACTCGATGGCTACAGCGCAAGTGGCGGGTCTCCGCCAAGGGCAACAGCTTTCTGAATGTCGACGGCCATAACCTCGGCGTGCATCCGACGAAGACAAAGCGATGGGGATATCGGATCGACAGCCGTTTCAGTGCAAAGACCTATGCCTCCAAGGACGAGGCGAAGCTGGCGCTGTTCGATGACTTCTGGGCGGCGACCCAGGATGACGAGCGGTTGTGGGCTAGCGACTGAGCAAGGAAATAGTTTGATGGTCGAAGCGGGTAAGGAGGGATTGCTTGCCCTGCTACGTGACAGTAGATAGAGCGTTGGCTAGCAGATCAAGCAACACTTCTGAAATACGGTTGACCACCGGTTCCGTTTGATTGCGGCGCGAGCCGAGCAAGGGACACAGCATCAAGGCCATTCGCTTCACTTGGGAATGGCACGATGGGACAGACCAACCGCCGCGCATCCGCCTGGCCTTCGCTGGCCGTGCTGCTGGCCGTGTCGCTCTCGGCCCTGCAACCCGCCATTGCCGAGGACACTCCGGAGCGTGAGCAGATCGCCGCGCTCGCCCGCCAGCTCAATCTGATCGACCGCCTCGCCGAGCACGCCGCCAGTACCGCTCCGCAGGAACGCGCCCGCTATCACTTCGACTACGCCCGACTGCGCGCAGACCTGAAGCGCGTTCGCGCCGGCCTGCAGGACTACCTCGTGCCCCAGCGCGCCCAGCCGCGCGATCCCGTCCCGCTGGCCGGCGATTACGTCCGCCGTGACCGCGCCGACGACGACGACGAGGAGCCATCGCCATGACGCCCTCTGCCGATCAGGTCGCCGCCTTCCAGGCCAACGGCGGCTTCGCGCCTTCGGCCGTCTCTGCCGTGGTGCTCGCTTTCGTGTTCGCCGTGTTGCTGCTGTGGGGCGTGTGGGCCATGCGCACCGCCTACGTCGGCTGGGCCGAGCACCGCATCACCGAGCGTCAGTTTCTCGCCGTCGTCGTGCGCTTCGTGGCGATTTACCTGGTACTGACCTTCTTCCTCCTCTCCTGACCGTCACGAAAGGCCAAACGCCATGAACACGTCATCGACATCCCATCGCATTCCGTCCCGCATCGCCGCACCGCTGCTGCCGCTGGCGCTCGCGGGCCTGCCGCTGTCGGCCTTCGCGCAGGGCCTGCCGACCATGGAGGACCCTTCGCGCGGCCAGGGCAGCGGCATCCTGCAGACCTTGCAGAACTACGGCTACGACATCGTGCTGCTGATCGCGCTGCTGGTGGTCGCCTCGATGTTCGTCGGTGTCTGCTATCACGCCTACACGCGCTACTCGGAGATCCACACCGGCCGCGCCACCTGGGGCCAGTTCGGCCTGACGGTCGCCGTGGGCGCGATCCTGCTGGTGGTCGGCATCTGGCTGCTCACCAAGGCCACCGGCGTGCTGTGAGGGCGGCAAGCGATGGCCGTCCCTCCGGAGACCCCGCGCGACACGCTGGTGACGTTCCTGCCGCACCGGCTGAACCGCCAGCCGGTGGTCGTGCGCGGGCTGACCGCCGACGAGTTGTGGATCTGCACCGGCCTGTCGGCCGCAGCCGGATTCGCGCTCGGCCTGCCGCTGGCCTGGCTCACGCACAGCATCGCCATGGTGCCCACGCTGATCGTCGCGGGCATCGCGTTGGGCGTCTTTGTCGGCGGCGGCTTCCTGCGCGCGCAGAAGCGCGGCCGGCCCGACACCTGGCTGTACCGGCAGCTCCAGTGGCGGCTGGCATTGCGGCACCCGGCGCTGGCGGCACTCCTGGGCGGGCAGCGCCTCATCACCCGCTCGGGCTACTGGACTACCCGGCGCAACGCCGATCGAGGTGCGCCATGAGCCGTTTCAAGAACGAGGTTGCGCACCTGCAGGCGCACGTGAAGACGCTGCGTCTGGGGGCCGGCGCGCTGTTCGTAGTGGCGCTGCTGCTCGGCTTCGGCTGGTGGAGTGCGCCGAAGAGTCTCACCATCCATGTGCCGCCGGACCTGCGCTCGGGCAGCACGCGCAAGTGGTGGGACGTGCCGCCCGAGAGCGTGTATGCCTTCTCGTTCTACATCTGGCAGCAGGTACAGCGCTGGCCCACGAACGGCGAAGAAGACTATCCGCGCAACCTGCGCGCGCTGTCGGCCTACCTGACGCCGAGCTGCCGGGCCTTCCTGCAACAGGACTACGAGTACCGGCGCGCCAGTGGCGAGCTGCGTCAGCGCGTGCGTGGCATCTACGAGATTCCCGGCCGCGGCTACGGCGATGATCCGGCCACGCGCGTCAAGGTGGTCTCCGACCGCGATTGGATCGTCACGCTCGACGTGAGCGCGGACGAATACTACGGCTCCGAGCAGGTCAAGCGCGCCCTGGTGCGCTACCCCATCAAGGTCGTCCGGCTGGACATCGACCCCGAGCGCAACCCCTTCGGCTTGGCGCTGGACTGCTACGCCGGCGCACCCCAGCGCATCGAACCGCCGCCGACGCCGACCCAGGCCGGCGCGCCCGCCAACGCCTCCGGCCATCTGCAGGGAGACTCCCCATGAAGTCCATTGCCTTGTCGGCCCTGGCCGGCGTCCTGCTGATCCTCGGTGTCGTGCCGGCCAGCCAGGCCGTGGAAATCCTGCGCTGGGAGCGGCTGCCCCTGCCGGTGCCGCTGGTGGTCGGCCAGGAGCGCGTGGTCTTCATCGACCGCAATGTGCGCGTCGGCGTGCCGGCCAGCGTCGGCGACCACCTGCGCGTGCAGAGTGCCGGCGGCGCGATCTACCTGCGGGCGAGCGAGCCGATTCCGCCCACGCGGCTGCAACTGCAGGACGTGGAATCCGGCGCGCTGATCCTGCTCGACATCGCCGCCGAGCCGGCGAAGGACGGTCAGGCGCCGCTGGAGCCGGTGCGCATCGTGGAAGCGGAAGCCCCCGCGAAGCGCTACGGCGGCGGTGCGGCAAGCGGCGCGGACGAGCAGGCCGACGCGCCCGCAGACAAATCCGTTCCCCGGCGCGAAACGCCGGTACCGGTCGTGCTGACGCGCCATGCCGCACAGAACCTGTACGCGCCGCTGCGCACCGTCGAGCCGGTCGCCGGCATCGGGCGCGTGAACCTGCGCCGTGGCCTCGCGCTGGACACCTTGCTGCCGACGCTGCCGGTGCACGCGCGGGCACTGGCCGCGTGGCGCCTGGAAGACCAGTGGGTGACGGCCGTGCGACTCACCAACACCGCCGCGCGCTGGCTCGAACTCGACCCGCGCGCCCTGCAGGGGAACTTCGTGGCGGCGACCTTCCAGCATCCGAACCTGGGGCCGGCCGGCACCCCGTCCGACACCACGGTGCTCTATCTGGTCACGCGCGGCCACGGCCTGGCCGAGTCGCTGCTGCCGGCGCTGAGCCCGATCGACGCCAGCGTGAACCTGCCGCCGGCCGCCGCGGCCGGCTCGACCGGAGGAGCGCGCGATGAAGAGTAATCCGCTGCTCAAGTGGCTGCTGATCCCGATGGCGCTGCTGCTGGTGTTCGTCGGCATCAAGCTGTTCTCCGGCGCCCCCGGCGGCCAGCCCGCCCCCAAGGGCGCGGCCGGTACGCTCACGCCCGAGGAGATGAAATCCCTGGGCATCGCTGGCGACACGCCGCGCGATACCGTCGCCACGCTGGTGGCCCAGGTGAAGCAGTTGCGCACCGAGCTGCAGAGCGCGCTCGGCGACAACAAGCAGCACAAGGCCGAGAACGAGCGCCTGCGTGCGCGGGAAGGCGCGATCGACCAACGCATCCAGAGCGCGCTGGAAGGCGAACGCAATCGCCTGGAGCAGGAGCGCACCCAGGTGGCCAGCGACAGGCAGCAGACCCAGGGGCTGCTGCAGGATCTGCAGCGGCAACTGGACGGCCTTTCCGGCAAGGGTGGCCCGTCCGACCTGCCGGTCGGGTTGGGGCTGGAAGAGGGTGATGGCCAGCGCTTCACCCGCGGCGCCGGTGGCACGCAGTGGGTCGAGCCCGACGATGCCAAGGTCGACGCCAAGAACGGCAGCAAGGAGCCGAGCTTTCCCCTGAGCTTCGGGCCGGCCCAGAAAAGCCTGTCGGCCGCAGTGGAATCCGTCGCCGACGTCGGCAGCCGCGCGGTGGGCGCCTCCACGAAGGCGGTCTACACCGTGCCGTCGAACTCGACGCTCATGGGGTCGATTGCCATGACGGCGCTGATCGGGCGTGTGCCGATCGATGGAACCGTCAACGATCCCTATCCGTTCAAGGTGCTGATCGGCCCGGACAACCTCACGGCCAACGGCATCGACATCCCCGACGTGGCCGGCGCCGTGGTCAGCGGCACGGCCTCGGGCGACTGGACGCTCTCGTGCGTGCGCGGGCAAATCCGCTCGGTCACGTTCGTGTTCCAGGACGGCACCATCCGCACGGTGCCGGAGGACAGCAGCAAGGGCAGTAGCAGCGGCGGCAACTCGGGGCACAACGGCGCCAGCATCCAAGGCGGCCTGGGCTGGATCAGCGACCCCTACGGCATTCCCTGCGTCAGCGGCGAGCGGCGCAGCAACGCCCAGCAGTACCTGGGCAGCCAGGCACTCATCACCGCGGCCGGCGCCGGCGCGGCCTCGCTCATCAAGTCCGACAACGGCAGCGTGGCCGTGGTCGCCAACAGCAACGGCTCGCTGGGCACCGTCGGCATCAGCGGCAACGAAGCGATGGGCCGCATCCTCGCGGGCGGCGTGCGCGACATGGCCGATTGGGTCAACAAGCTCTACGGCCAGGCCTTCGCGGCGGTCTACGTGCAGCCTGGCGCCAGGGTGGCCGTGCATCTGGAGCAGCCGCTCGACATCGACTACGACGCCAAGGGGCGTCGGGTCCACCAACGCACCGGAGAAGCCCATGCCTCGGATCTGGATTGACACGGCCGCCGTGCTGCTGGCGGCCACTCTGCTCGGCGGCTGCGCCACCAGCAAGGAGAAGCTGCTGCCGCACGGCGACAGCACCATGCTCGACATCTGGCATCAGGAGACCGGCGGCAGCGCGGGCGGCGGCCAAGCCGCCCGGCAACTGCTCGATGCGCGCCAGGGCCTGCGCCGGCCGCTGACCGAGGCCGCTGTGCAGGCAACGCCCGGCATGCAGGCGCGCTACACCCGTACCGCGCAGAACGAGATTTACCGCCAGTTCCACCGCCTGCCGAACCCCGACCTGGTGATGTACGTATTCCCGCACCTGGTGGGCACCGACCCGGTGCCGGTGCCCGGCTACAGCACGGTGTTCCCGCTCTACCAGCGCGTGCAGTACGCGATGCCGGGCGAGCGCGTGGAGGACTACTGATGGCCTGGTGGTCACGCAAGCCCGGCGCATCGCCTGCTGACGCCGTGGATGCGGCCGATGATGCCTGGGCACGGCACGTAACGGCCTTGGCGGCACAGGGTGTCGCCGAGCCGGGCAGCGCGCTCGGCCGGGGCCAGCGCAGGCCGGCCACCCAGGCCGACCACGATGCGCTCTATGGCGTCGCGCCGTCGTTCGCGGACTTGCTGCCCTGGGTCGAGTACCTGCCCGGCAGCAAGTGCATGCTGCTGGAAGACGGCCAGTCGGTGGCGGCCTTCTTCGAGCTGGCGCCGGTCGGCACCGAGGGCCGCGAGATGGCCTGGCTATGGCAGGCGCGCGATGCGCTGGAGAACGCCCTGCAGGACTCCTTCGACGAGTTGGACGACAACCCATGGGTGGTGCAGCTCTACGCCCAGGACGAGGCCGACTGGGACAACTATCTGCGCTCCCTGGCGAACTATCTGCAGCCACGTGCGCAGGGCAGCGCGTTCAGCGACTTCTACCTGCGCTTCTTCGCCCATCACCTGCGGGCCATCGCCAAGCCGGGTGGCCTGTTCGAAGACACCACGGTGACGCGCCTGCCGTGGCGCGGCCAGGTGCGGCGCGTGCGCATGGTGGTCTACCGCCGCACGTCCGCGGCCCCGACCCCACGGCGCGGCCAGTCGCCCGAGCAGGCGCTGACCACGATCTGCGACCGCCTCGTCGGCGGGCTGGCGAATGCCGGCGTGAAGGCCCGGCGTCTCGGCGCGGCGGACATTCACGCCTGGCTGCTGCGCTGGTTCAACCCGAATCCGACCTTGCTCGGCGCCACTGCCGAAGACCGGGAACGCTTCTACGCGCTGACCCGCTATCCGGAAGAGCGGGAGGAGGGCGAGATCGAACTCGCCAGCGGCACCGACTTCGCACAACGGCTGTTCTTCGGCCAGCCCCGTTCGGACGTGCCCAACGGCCTGTGGTTCTTCGACGGCATGCCGCATCGGGTGATCGTGATGGATCGCCTGCGCACGCCACCCGTGACGGGCCATCTGACGGGCGAGACGCGCAAAGGCGGCGATGCCATGAACGCGCTGTTCGACCAGATGCCCGAGGACACCGTGATGTGCCTGACGCTGGTCGCCACACCCCAGGACGTGCTGGAGGCACACCTCAACCACCTCGCCAGGAAGGCCGTCGGCGAGACCCTGGCCTCGGAGCAGACGCGGCAGGACGTGCAGCAGGCGCGCGGCCTGATCGGCAGCGCGCACAAGCTCTACCGCGGCGCGCTGGCGTTCTACCTGCGCGGCCGCGACTTGGCCCAGCTCGATGCGCGCGGCCTGCAGCTCGTCAACGTGATGCTCAACGCCGGCCTGCAACCGGTACGCGAAGAGGACGAGGTGGCGCCGCTGAACAGCTATCTGCGCTGGCTGCCGTGCGTGTTCGATCCGGCTGCCGACAAGCGCCAGTGGTACACCCAGCTCATGTTCGCGCAACATGCGGCGAACTTGGCGCCGGTCTGGGGCCGCAGCCAGGGCACGGGGCATCCGGGCATCACGTTCTTCAACCGCGGCGGCGGCCCGATCACCTTCGATCCGTTGAACCGCCTCGACCGGCAGATGAACGCGCATCTATTCCTGTTCGGCCCCACGGGTTCGGGCAAGAGCGCGACGCTCAACAACATCCTGAACCAGGTGACGGCGATCTACCGGCCGCGCCTGTTCATCGTCGAGGCGGGCAACAGCTTCGGCCTGTTCGGCGACTTCGCGGCACGGCTGGGCCTCACCGTGCATCGCGTGAAACTTGCGCCGGGCGCGGGCGTCAGTCTGGCTCCGTTCGCCGACGCCTGGCGCCTGGTCGATACGCCGAGCCAGGTACAGACGCTGGACGCCGATGCCCTCGACGAAGACCAGCCCGATGCCGGCATGGCCGTGGAAGGCGACGAGCAGCGCGACGTGCTCGGCGAACTTGAGATCACTGCACGGCTGATGATCACCGGCGGCGAGGACAAGGAAGAAGCGCGCATGACGCGCGCCGACCGCAGCCTGATCCGCCAGTGCATTCTCGATGCGGCACAGCATTGCGTGGCGGACAGACGCACGGTGCTCACGCGCGATGTGCGCGACGCGCTTCGCGAGCGCGCCCGCGACGCCACGCTGCCGGAGATGCGGCGCGCACGGCTGCTGGAGATGGCCGACGCCATGGACATGTTCTGCCAGAACGTGGACGGCGAGATGTTCGACCGCTCCGGCACGCCGTGGCCCGAGGCGGACATCACCATCGTGGACCTGGCCACCTTCGCGCGCGAGGGCTACAACGCCCAACTCTCGATTGCCTACATCTCGCTCATCAACACCGTCAACAACATCGCCGAGCGCGACCAGTTCCTGGGCCGCCCGATCATCAACGTGACGGACGAAGGCCACATCATCACGAAGAACCCGCTGCTCGCGCCCTACGTGGTCAAGATCACCAAGATGTGGCGCAAGCTCGGCGCCTGGTTCTGGCTCGCCACGCAGAACCTGGACGACCTGCCGAAAGCGGCCGAGCCCATGCTCAACATGATCGAGTGGTGGATCTGCCTGTCGATGCCACCCGATGAAGTCGAGAAGATCGCGCGCTTCCGCGAACTCAACGCTTCGCAGAAGGCGCTGATGCTCTCGGCACGCAAGGAAGCCGGCAAGTTCAGCGAGGGCGTCATCCTGTCCAAGTCGATGGAGGTGCTGTTCCGCGCCGTGCCGCCCAGCCTCTACCTGGCGATGGCGATGACCGAACCCGAGGAGAAGGCCGAACGCTTCCAGTTGATGCAGCAGCACGGCATCAGCGAACTGGATGCCGCCTTCCGCGTGGCCGAGAAGATCGACCGTGCGCGGGGCATCGAACCCCTGGCGCTGGACACGTTGGCCTGACGGGAGCAACACGATGCGCATGCCTTCATTCGCCCGCCGTCATCCCTGGATCGGTCTGCTGATCGTGGCGACGATTGGGGTTGCCTCGTGGATGCTGCTGCGCGCGCCGCATCCGGCAACCGAGTCCATGCCCCTGGCCGCCGCCGGGTCCGAAGCGTCGAAACCGGCTGGCCCGCCCTGGCTGTATGGCCGTGCCGATGCGCGCTTCACGGTGGTCGGGTACGCCGACCTGGAGTGTCCGTACTGCCGGGCCTACTTCCCCGCGCTCAAGCGCTGGATCGACGCCCATCCCGAGGTGAACTGGCAGTGGCACCACCTGCCGCTGTCCATGCACGAGCCGGCCGCGACTGCCGAGGCACGCCTGGCCGAGTGCGCGGGCGAGACTGGCGGACATGCCGCGTTCTGGCAGGCCGTGGCGTGGCTCTACGCGCACACCCGTGGCGACGGCCAGGGCCTGCCGGAGGGCCTGCGCTATCCCGACCTCACGCCAGCCATGCAGGGTTGTCTCGACAGCGAGCGCCCCGATGCCGTCATCCGTGCCCAGGCGGTGGAAGCAGCACAGCAGGGCATCGCGGCCACGCCAGCCTTGCAACTGCGCGACCGCGAGTCCGGCAAGACCCTCCTGCTGCACGGTCCCGTCGAAGGCGATGCCTTGCTGTCGGCCATCGACCTGCTCGCCGCCGGCAGCACGACCGTAGCCGAACCCGCCCATTCCCCAGACATGCCCGCCGGCGTTGCCGGTGACATGCCCAGGTAGCCATCGATCTTCAAGGCTGCGGCGCGGCTTGTCCGCGTTGATCGAAACCCGTTCGCATCGCATCCCTTGACGCGAACAGCCACCGCATCCGCGGTGGTGGATGCCCGCTCGTCACCTGTTCCATCCCCATCGTCCCCAGGAGGGTTTGCCCTCCAGGGGCAGGCGCCCTCCGATCTCATCCATTGGAGGTTCGCCATGTCTCTCGTCATCGCCGACTCCCGCCCGGAGTCGCTCACCCTGATCGCCGCCCAGCACGAAGACTGGATCATCCGGCAGGCCATTACCCTGCTGGAGAACCGCGTGTTCAAGGCCGGTCCAGCGCTGGGCAGTCCCGCCGCCGTGCGCGACTACCTGCGCCTGAAACTGGTCGCGGAGCCGAACGAAATCTTCGCCGTCGTATTTCTCGACAGCCAGCACCAGGTGCTCGCCTTTGAGCCGCTGTTCAAGGGCACGGTCGACCAGACTTCGGTGTATCCGAGGGTGGTTGTCCAGCGTGCGCTGGCGCTCAACGCTTCGGCGCTGATCCTGGCGCATCAGCACCCCTCGGGGACCACTGAGCCCTCGGCCGCTGATCGCGCGATCACCGAGCGGCTGAAGAGCGCCCTGGCCACCGTCGATGTCCGGGTGCTGGATCACTTCATCGTCGGCAAGGGCAGCCCGTACTCGTTCGCCGAAGCCGGCTTGTTGTAGTCCGCAGGCGCCCCTTTCGGGGGGCGCCTGTGCCTCTTGCCCCTCTCCACAAGAACTGCCGTGGACAGTTCCGGTTGCCACGTTCGCGATGCGCTCTGTCTGATGGTCACGATTTTCGGAAGCGCGCCATGTGCTTGCGCGCGAGCGCTCTCAAGAGGAGGGTTCCTCGTACTTCCGAAACGCGCGCCAAAGTGCAACGTCATAGGCGATCTTGAGCAGGCCGCAGGCCACCAGCGGCGCCGCCAGCCAGCCAGCGGCGAACAAGGCGCCGCCAATGGCGGGGCTCGCTGCGGCGGCGAGGCTCCTGGGGACGGCGGTGAAGCTTGCCGCCGCGGCGCGCTCGGCCGGCGTTACCACCGCCATGACGAAGGCCGAGCGCGTCGGCACGTCCATCTGCGACAGGGCGCTGCGCAGGAACAGCAGCGCGAGCGCCACCGGCAGGCTGTCGGCGAAGGCGGCGAGGATCAGACAGACGCTCGACGGGATGTGGGTAAACACCATCGTGTTGATCAGGCCAATGCGGCGCGCCACCCAGGGCGCGGCGAGCTGGGAGCCGGCCGACAGCAGCCCGGCCCAGAAGAAGAACTGGCCGGCGGCGGCGAGCGAAAGGTCGAAACGCTCGAACAGCCAGAGCGCGAGCAAGGTATTGACGATCAACCCGCCGGCGAAGGCATCGACCGAGAACAGCGCCGCCAGTTTGATCACGATGCCGCGCGAAGGCCCCAGCGGCGCGGGTGCCGCCTGCGCATGCACACGGTGGTCCGGCAAGGCGCGATACAGGACGAAGATCACGACGCCGGTCAGCCCGTAGGCGACGAACATCAGACGCAACGCGTCGAGCTGGGCCAGGCCGGCATCGGTCAGCACTTGCGGGATCACTGTCGCCAGCGAACCGGTCGCGGCACACAAGGCGCCGACGAAGGTATAGCGCGCGAACAGGAAGGTGCGCGCCTCGCCCTGCGCCGATTCGGCCAGCCGCGCATGCTCCAGCGGCAGGAAGACGCTGACGTCGCCGGCACTGGGGTTCATCGTACCGACGAAGGCGACGACCAGCAGCGGCCAGGAGGCGCCGATGCCGCCCAGGCCGGCCAGCAGCAAACCAGTTGCGGCCATCAGCCAGGCGGCGGCGAGCAACAGCCGGCGCTGCCCGAAGCGATGTCCCCACTGCCCGACGGCCAGGGTCGCCAGCGCCGATCCGAGCAGGGTGGCGGTGCTGATCAGCCCGACTTCCCACATGCCCAGCCCCAGGGCCAGCAGATAGACCGGCAGCAGGATGGCGATGAAGCCGTCGGTGAAGGCCCGCAGGGCGCGACCGATCAGCAGCAGGCGCGCCTCGGGCGCAGCTCCGGCGGGCAGCAGCATCACTTCAAACCAAGCAGGCGAGCGACCTTCTTCAGTGGCGTGTCGGCGCACCAGGCGTAGAGCGCGTCGTACATCACCATGCCTGCCTTCAGCATCTCGTGGTCGTCGGCGAAGTTGAGCGACAGCCCTTTCGAGATGGCGAGCAGGCCGGCCGCTTCCTTCGCCAGTTGCGGCTGGGCGCAGTCGGCGGCGCGCACGATGATGGCCAGCTTCTGCACGGACGGGTCCGTCAGCTGGTATTTGGCGATGAAAGCATCGAAGCTGCATTGATCGCCCTGGTGACCCAGTTCCGCCCCGGAGACGTCATAGGGGGTAGCCCCGGTCTCGGCGGCGATCCTCATGACGTCGCCCGACGGCACGTAGAGAAACTCCGGGCTTTCGTCGATGAAGCGGGCAATCAGCCAGGGACAGGCGATGCGGTCGATTTTCGGGCGTTCACGGGTAATCCATTGCATGACGGTCTCCTACTCTTGTTCCTGAGCGTTCGAACTGCCAGCCCTCGCCGCAACCAGGCAAGCCACGAGGCAGGGCAAAGAGCGCCAGGGGCCGGCCCGCGTCATTTCACGGCCTTCTGTGCGTCCAAAGTCCTTTTCAACGACTGCGCCAGCTCCGCCGCTTTGCCTTTGCCCCAGTAGTGCAGAAAGACGTAGCGCGGCTCCTCGTGCGTCATGTGGTTGTGGATCGCCACGATGTTGATTCCTTCTCGCCGCAACACCTTGAGTACGGTCTGGAGTTCCTCCTCACGCATCGCGAAGTCACCGTCCACCACGGCCCGCTCGTCGGTCCCTGCAAACGCAGCCCAGGTGTTGACGCCCATCTCATTGCCGACGGGTGTGCCGTGCATCTTCGCCTCGCGCCCGAAGCTCACCTTGACCATGCCGTCCTTCACTTGCGCCTTGGCGCCGAGGATTTCCTCGATGCGCGCCGCGGTGATGCTGCTGGGCGTGGGAATGCTGCCGCCAAAGGCCTTTGCGGGTTTGGGTTGGCTTGCTCGCACCTGCGCGACCCGGTCATACACAGCCTTGACCCCTGTGGCCAGTTGCCGCGCATCGCCCATCCCGCCGATGTGCATGAAGTAAACCTTGGGCTGGTCGAAGAAAAAGTGGTTGTGCAGCGCCGTCACTTCCAGGCCGGCTTCAAGAGCGGCGCTCATGGCCGGATTGACCTCGTCCTCGAACAGCACCGTGTCGCCCATCATCATCGTGCTGCCGCCCATCGGCGTGAATGCAGCCCACGATGTCAGGCCCATGAAGGGGGGCATCGTCCAGCGATCCACGCTGATCTTCACGTCATCGCGCGGCTTGCTGACCTTGAAGACGTTCTCGGTCTTGTTGTAGTTGCCCTTGAGTCCCGTCACGGACTCGATCGTTGCCGTGTCGACCGTCGGTCCGGCCGCAACGGCCATTTGCATGCAGACTGCTGTTGCTGCGGCGAAAAGGATTCGGGTTTTACGGGTCATATTGCCTCCTGGTGGGGATAAGCGATCAACACATCGTTTCGGGCGCATCCCTCCCGCAGCAGGATTGAACGTGCTGGCGAGTTCGGATTTCGGGGTTTCGGGTTTGATGGTGCGGTCCATGTTCAGGCTCCCAATCGGGTGAAAGCCGCTTCGGCGGTGGTCCAGGACAAGTCTTGCATGAAGGCGTCCACGTAAGCCCCGGCCTTGGCGCCGAAGTCCATGTGGTAGCTGTGCTCGTACATGTCGAGGGCGATCAGCGGCGTGGCGCCGGCCAGGTTGTGGGCGTGGTCGGCGGCCCAGGCGTTCACGAGACGCCCCCGGCGCGGACTCCACACCAACAGGGTCCAGCCGGAGCCGCCGCCCTGGGCCTTGCCCATGGCCGTGAATTGGGCGCGCCAGGCGTCCATGGAGCCGAAATCGCGCTCGATGGCCGCCTTCAGCGTCCCGCCAGGGTCGCCTCCCGCGCCACCGAGGGAATCGAAGTACACCTCGTGCAGGATCATGGAACCGCTGGCGATCATCTCCTCGCGCTTGAGGCCGTTGATCTCGAACACCGGCGCCGCTCCCCAGTTCAATTGCGCCAGCTCTTGCTCGATGGCGTTGAGACGCTTGACAGCGCCGCCGTAGTTGTTCTCCCAATGGCTGACGATGAGTTTCTCAGACAGGCCGGTGAGTTTGGCCGGATCGCATGAAAGGGACTTCAGTTCGTAAGGCATCTTGGCTTCCTCAGCAAGGTGGATCGGAAACGGCGCGACGAAGGCTGACTCGATCAGGTTCAGCCTTGGCCCGGAAACACCAGCCACCCCGCCAGTCCCGCCGCGAGGATCACGACGACGACGTTGAGCTTGTTCTTCCAGACATAAAGGAATGCCAGGGCCGCGGCGAAGATCGACATGCCCGCCGTCAGCGATGGCACGCGTTCGGCAGTGACCCGCGCCAAGTCGATTGTGGTTGCGCCGATCAGGCCGACTACCCCAGCCGCGACGCCGTCCAGAAAGGCGTGTAGCCGTTTGTTCTCCACGACCGCCTCCAGCCGATCGTAGAAAATCAGCGAGAACGCAAAGGCCGGAAGAAACACACCCACCGTCATGGCCACCGCCCCGATCGCCCCCCCCGCCACATAGCCGACGAACGTGGCGAAGATGATGAGCGGTGCCGGCAGCACACCGGACAGCGCCAGGCCGTCCAGGAACTGCCCATCCGTCATCCACCCGCGCCCGACGGCGTCGTTGCGAACGAACGGAATCGCTGTGTAGGCGCCGCCGAAGGTGAGCAAGCCGGCCTTGAGGCCTGAGGCGAAGATGAGCAACACCGAGGCTTGGCCCCGAACGACCGTTTCCACCAGCTTTGCTGTTGGCTCAGCCCAAAATGCCATGGCCGTGGCCAGCGCCACCGCTGCCAGCGTCACTAGCAGTGCTGAGGCCCGATGCTTGAGCACGAGCAGGGCGTACACAAGCCCACCCGCCGGCAGGGTGATCCAAAAGTCGACACGAACTATGGCTGCCAGCGCGCAAACGATGGCAATGGCCCACAACCAGCGATCGAGCAGGATGTGCTCGCCGATGCGGTGCACGGCGCGTACGATCAGGGCGATCACGGCCGCCTGCACGCCAAGGAACGCAGCGCCCAGCGCGGTACCCACGATGTCAATCTGGAAGTACAACCAGGACAGCGCGAACATCAGCAAGAATCCGGGAAGCATGAACCCGAGTCCCGCCAGCATGCCACCCAGCCGCCCTTTCGCTCGGATGCCCAAATGAACGCATAATTCGTGGGCTTCGGGTCCGGGCAGCACCTGCATCACCGCAAGCAGCTTGTTGAAGCGTTTGACGGAGATCCAGCGTTCCTCGTCCACGAGCTCGCGGCGCAACATGCCGATCTGAGCCACAGGCCCGCCCCATGCGAGCAAGCCGAACTTGAGGAAGCGAACGAAGAGCTGCAGGTAGCTCATCGCTGGAGGGACGGCTTCAGTCGTGGCATCCGTCTGAGGACGGGTCAGGGTGTTCACGTTGTTTTTTCCTCGTAACTCTTCAACAGCCAATCAAAAACTTCGCACGCGCGAACAAGCAGCGCGTCGTCGTCGGATTCGGATGCCCTCAGGCCCGCGAGCAGTTGTTCGATGCCCGGCGCTTCCGGTACCGGCAGTCCGCCCACGTCCAGGCAATGCACCACTTCGCCCAGGCGCGTCAGCGCCCGGTCGTCTTCCAGGCCAAAACTCGCCAGCAGCGTCTCGAAGGTGACCTTGGTACCGACGTGGCTGAACGTCGCACCGTCGAAATCGAAGCCGAGCCAATCGGCTTTGCAGTCGGCGGGACTCGTCAGCCAGACGATGCGGGCCTTCGGGTCGATAAACCGGCGGATCAGCCAGGCCGAGGCGAGCCGGTCGACCCACGGACGGGCCCGCGTGGCCCAGACACGGCCCCGATAGTCGGCCCGCTCCAGTCGCGGAATGTCAGCCTGCCGAGGGGTCGGCTCGTCGGGAGAAAGCCGGCGGGTGAGCGCGTCGCGCAGGTCGTCGAGCAGGCTCAAGGTCTGCCGCTGCGCCTCGCCGGGGAAGAAGTCGATGCGCGCCACCTGCTCGAAGCGGCGCACGAGCGGCTGGAGCTTGCGCGCGGCGGCTGCGCCGTCCAGGGATGCCAGGCTCCGTCCGAGCCCTTTGATCTCCTCGACGATGCCCGCGTACTCCTCGCCCCGGTCGAACAGGGCGCGCAGCGCGGCTTCCTGAGCTTCGTCACACCCCGACAGTCGATAGACCTCGCCGCTGCCCCCGGCCTCGACCGACTGCGCCGCCACTTCGTCCAGCGCCGTAGCGCTATCGGCCGAGTCGGGCAGCAGATAGACCCCATCGCGCAGCGTCGCGCAGCCCAGCGCCTTGACGGAGCGCCAGACGCGCATGCGGCCGGTCGATGCCTTGGTGGGCAGGCTGACGAATAGGGCAATAAATCTCAAGCACGGGCTCCTTGGTCAGCAAGCAGTGAAGTATGTAATAGATTCTACATCGAGTTATAGTTAAAACTCAATTGTAGCTGAAGCGTCAATTCAAGGCATCGAATGCAAACGCTCCAAGCCGTCGATGCCGATTCGCCCACATCGCGTTTCTTGGGTTCGCGGGCACCTCAGAGCCACGCACCTGACCTCCGCCTCCGACAGGGGGCAAACACAACGCCCACAGCGGCGTAGCGCATGAAACCGGCAGGGGCCGAATGCGGTTTCCTTGTCGCGTCAGATCGGCACTTGAAGTCGACTGTGACCTTGATCGACTCCAAGGACGCCCGATATGCCGGCCCCCTTCTTCAAGGCTTCGCACTGGCTGCCGACCATCCGCATTGCCCCCGGACTGTGGGCAGTGCTGTTCATGTTCACCCAGACTGCAGCAGCCGATGTGCTCGTCGTCACCGACAGCCGTCATCCGGTGCAGGCCCCGGCCGGCGTGCGGGTCATCGAGCTGGACCAGGCCACGCGCATCGAGGGCGAACTCGCGGCGCACCTGCCGGCCGACCCCCAACAGGCCGCGGCCCTGGTGCGGCAGCGGTTGCATGACGGCGGCGAGGCCCTGCAGCGCCGCATCGGCCATGCCTACCAAGGTGTCGCGGATGCCTGGGGGTTGGGCATCGCCAAGATTCCCGCCGTGGTGGTCGATCGACGCTACGTGGTCTACGGCGAGCCCGACGTGCCCCGCGCCGTCGCGCGCATCAACGCCTACCGGAGCACGCAGCCATGAGCCTCCTGCTGGCATCCCGGCGCCTGCGCGCTACCGTCGCCTCGCTGCTGCTGAGCGCGGCCACGTCGACGTTCGCCCTGGACACCGCCACCATCGTCTCGTCGGCGCTGTCCCCCGACTGCCTGGAGTACCGCGTCGCGGGTATTTGCTACTGGCTGTACTGCACGCCATTCGGCTGCTCGGTTCGCACGTCCGTCAAGGTGCGCCACTACGTCCCCGATGCGGTGGTGTCGAGCTACTCGAACACCGGCGAAAACCCGTGGCTGGAAGTCAGGGCGATGAGCATGCCCAACCCGACCGCCAAGGCTGGCGGTGACGGCACGACCAATCACGACAACGAGAACAACCTCGCCAAGTTCAAGAACGCCGATGTCATCGGCCATCCGGCCGGGATGGTGTTCAGCCAGTTCGCCAGCGCCTCCGGCTACACCTGCGAAGGCGCGGGCACGGTCTTCATGCCGTATCTGCTGAGCACGCTCGACACACTGGCCTGGCGCTACAACATCCCGGAAGCGCTCTACCCCGAAGCGCTCATCCCCGGCCGGCGCGAAATCGGTACGCGCACCGGCCTGAACCTCTGGGGCAACGTGTATCCCCGCGGGGGCTTCCTACACCAGACCGACGACCACAAGAGCGGCGCCGTGGTCGCACAGCGCGCGGGCGACATCGTGACGCGCCGCGGCCAGATCCACGTGTACCAGCCGCTGCTGGCCAACGCCCGCGACGGCTACTGGCCGGCCGGCGCGCTGATGGAGACCGACGCCTCGACGGGCAAGTGGCAGGAGCTGACGCCAACGCTCTCGAACAGTTGCGAGGTCTTCCCGCACAGCCGCACCCGCGTGCAGGCCCAGCAAGGCGACTACGCCTGGGCCTTGTGGCGGCCGTACTCCTGCTGCCGGCGTCGTGGCCAGGTCTTCCTCGGCAGCGTCGATTTCATGTGAGGAACCCACGATGAACGCCTCCCTTCCTGACTTCCTGCGCCGTGCGAAGTCGCCCCTGCGGGCCACGCTGCTCGTGGCGGCCATCACGCTGGTCGTCGGCGCCGCCTGGGCGCAGACGCGCATCGACCCCAATGGCGTGAACGTCAGCGGCAGCGTGATCGGCGACGACGTGCTCTACAGCATCGGCGGCGGCCGGGCCGTGTCGATGGGTGGTGCCGGCAACATGCAGAGCATCGGCGTGGGGATCGGCTGGAACAGCAACCTGATCTGCGGCGACATGAGCATCACCACGACGCTGCAGAACCAGCTCAACGGCATCACCAACGGCTTCCAGACGATCATGAGCAACGTGATCCAGAACGCCACCAGCGCCGTGGCCTCGCTGCCGGCCCTGATCATCCAGCGCGCCGACCCGGGGCTCTACAACCTGCTGACCAACGGCATCCTCCAGGCGCGCCTGGATTTCGACCGCTCGAAGATGACCTGCCGGGCCATCGCCAATCGGATGGCGGACATGGCCGGTGGCCAAGCCGGCTGGGACCAGCTCGCTGAGGGGATGGCGCTGCGGGATGCGGTCAGCAGCACCGATGCCGTCTCCGCCATCGAGCAGGCCGAGTCCAACAAAGGGAACAACGGCGTGCCCTGGGTCGGCGGCGGCAACGCGGGCGGCTCCGGTCAGAGTTCGATCAAGGTGGTCGGCGACGTGACGCGCGCGGGCTACAACCTGCTCAACGGGCGCAGCGCCACCGATACCTCGTCGATCGCGCGCAACGCCTGCGGCAACGGCCTGACCTGCCAAACCTGGTCCTCGCCCCAGGCGGCCGCGGACTGGGCGACCCGCGTGTTGGGTGAACGTGAGCAGCGCACCTGCGAAAACTGCACGAAGACCCAGACCACGCCTGGCGTCGGGCTCACGCCAATGATCCAGGAAGAGTACGAGACCAAGCTGCAGGCGCTGCAGGAACTGGTGACGGGCACCCGGCCGACGACGCTGGCCAATCTCGACGCGGCCGGCAGCAGCTCGCTGCCGATCACCCGCGGCGTGATCGAGGCCCTGCGTGACGAACCCGACCAGGACGTGCTGGGCAAGCGCCTGGCGTCGGAGGCGGCGCTGTCCAGCGTGCTGGAGAAGGCCCTGCTGCTGCAACGCACGTTGCTCACTGGCAAGAAGGAGCCGAACGTCGCCGCCAACGAACTGGCCGTGCAGGCGGTAGACCAGGAGAACAGCGCGCTGGAGCAGGAGATCAACAACCTCAAGACCGAACTGGAGCTGCGGCGCACGCTGGCCGGCAACTCGGCGATGGCGATCATCCAGCGCCACAGCACCCGCGCTGCCGGTTCGCGCGGCGTCTTCGAGGGCGACACCACGCGCGACCGTCTGCGGGAAGTCCAGAGGCCGCGGAGCGGTACGCCATGAGCCGGCTGGCCTGGCTGCGGCTGCCATGGCTGTTCAACCGCCGCGTCGGTGTGGCGCTGCTGTGGACCTTGCTCGTGGTCGCCGCCGCGGTGGCGGTGAACATCGCCGGCATCCACGTGGTCGGCGGCGTCGAGGGCTGGCAGCACTGGCTGCAGGCGCACGCCGGCCACTTCTTCGTGTGGCGGCTGTGCCTCTACGGAGCGACGGCTTACGGCTGGTGGTGGATGCGTCGGCGCCTGTTGCGGCGGGAGCCGTCCCGCGAGACGCATCAGCGCCTGCTGCGCACGGAGATCGCGGCCGTGATCTCCGTGGTCGCGCTGGAAGCCAGCCAACTGCTGCGGCACGGCTGAGACCGGGAGGCAGGCATGACGCTCTACACCACGGACTACCTGGAGTATTACCTGACCCTGGTAGCTTGGGTGGTCAACAACGGCATCTGGAGCATTCTCGTGGCCAGCGGCGTGTTCGCGCTGCCGTTCGTGGCCATCGTGATCCAGGAGTGGCTCAAGGCCCGCAGCGAAGGTGCGGACGAAGGCAACAAGGGCGTGCTGTCGTCGATGCGCATCGAGAACCGGGTGTGGGTGGCGATCGTGGTCATCATGTTCGCCGGCATCCCGTTCATCCCGGTGGATCTCGCCACGATCAGGTTCGACACCACGCGCTCCGCGCAATGCCAGGTCAGTGTCCCGCTGCCCAACGACACGGGCTGGTCCAACGTCTACACGGCGCTCAACGACCAGAGCGCGCTGGTGCCGGTGTGGTGGTTCTTCATGCACGCGCTGTCGAAAGCCGTGACGGGCTCCGCGGTGGCGGCGATTCCCTGCGGCACGGACCTGCGTCAGATTCGCATGGATGTGGATGCCACGCGCATCGACGATCCGGTGCTGGCACAGGAGGTCGCCGACTTCACGCACGACTGCTACGGGCCGTCGCGCGCCAAGCTGTTCATGAACCGGCCGACGCTCTCCGACGAGCAGATGAACGACGTCACCTGGATCGGGTCGAGTTACTTCCTCGACACGCCCGGCTTCTATGACACCTATCGCGCCAGGACCCCACGCACGGCCTGGCCCTACGACGCGACCCGCGATGCGGGGCTGGCACAGGTGGACAGCGGCGGCGGCTATCCGTCCTGCCGGCAGTGGTGGGCCGATGGCGGCCAGGGACTGCGCAGCCGGCTGCTGGCACAGGTCGACCCGGACCTGCTGACCCGCATCGGGCGCTGGGTGGGCTTCCTGTCGCAGAGCGAGGTCAATGACTCGGTGATCCGCGCCGTCGTCTCACCGCGGCAGCAGAAGATGAACCAGGGCGCCGTCTACACCGATTACGGCGGCCAGATCGACAAGACGCTGCCGAACATCGTCACGCGCGGCGCGAGCGACCTGGGGCTGACCGTCGGCTCGCTGGGCTTCTTTCCGGCGATGGACGTGGTGCGCCAGGCGCTGCCGATGGTGCTGACGATGCTCAAGATGGCGCTCGTCATCTGCATCCCGCTGGTGCTGCTGATCGGCACCTACGACCTGAAGACGGTGGTGACGGTGAGCTGCGTCCAGTTCGCGCTGTTCTTCGTGGACTTCTGGTTCCAGCTCGCGCGCTGGATCGACAGCACGATCCTGGACGCGCTCTACGGCTGGGGGTTTGGCGCCGACAGGCCGCACACGAACTTCGATCCGCTGATCGGCTTGAACAACGCCTTTGGCGACATGCTGCTCAACTTCGTCATGGCGATGATGTTCATCGTGCTGCCGACGTTTTGGGTCATGGCATTGGCTTGGGCAGGCGTTCGCACGGGAAATATCGTGCAGGGGTTGTCCACCGCCACCTCGGACGCCAAGGGCGCTGGGGGGCGTGGCGCTGGTATGGCAATGAGCGCCGTATCGAAGAAGTGACCGCCGTTCAGTCGTCGTCGGTCACATGCGGGTCGATGCGCCAGTCGCTCTTGTCATAAAGCCCGAAGCCGTTGGGGCCTTCCCTCCACTCGGGTTGCGGTTCCTCTTGATCAGAGTCGTCGTGCTGCACGAGCCATGCAGCAGTCACCGCAAAGGCAAGCAGCAGGGCCAGCCAGAACGCGGAGTAGAGCAGCGCACCGAGCACGGCGAGCTTGACGATCCAGAGCACCGCCGTCGCCGCGCCCGCGGGCACCCCGCGCGTCACCAGCCAGCCGGCGACACGCTGCTCGCGGCGCAGGTATCCACGCCAGGCACGGCCAGCCCCCCGGCCCAGCCGGTGGCTCCAGCGCCCGTTGTGCGTGTTGGTGGTCATGCTCATATGCCTCGGCTTCAGTGGTGCCTCACCTCGCGGAGCGGCCGGTCGTGGCCTGCCCTCCAGCATAGACCGCGATCAGGAGGGCGGGTTGCGGCCGGCAGAGCCGGGTTGGCTCGGGTCGCAGGTCGATTAGATTCTGCACTATAAATCAAACCTTATGCTACTTTCCATGCACGTTCCTGCGATAGCTCTAGGGGCTGATTGGATTCCGTGCTATTTTTATAGCATGGATGGAAATTCTAGGCACCAGGTAATCAAGCGGCTGCAGGCGGGACTTCCCCGCGGGGCGCCGTTCGACCTTGCCACCCTGAGCCAGTTCGGGGTGTCGCCCCAGCTCGCCGCCCACTATGCCGACGGCGGGTGGCTCGTGCGCCTGGCCCATGGCGTCTATGCCTTCCCGAACGATGAATTC
This sequence comes from Burkholderiales bacterium, assembly GCA_017307855.1. Taxonomy (GTDB): domain Bacteria; phylum Pseudomonadota; class Gammaproteobacteria; order Burkholderiales; family Burkholderiaceae_C; genus JAGOCV01. Next base: position 278,925 of record JAFKGD010000002.1, read on the forward strand.
GGGGTCTACGGTGCGCTGAAGTTCCTGCAACAGCGCGTGCCCGGCCTGCACGTCGGCGGCAAGAGCGCCCTGGCCCTGCAGGGTGTGCGGCACAACCTGGGCAGCCGGGAGGCGCTGGTGCTGTGGGGCGACGGTCGTTTCGTGTTGCCGGCCTGGTTCACCTCGCGCTTTCCGGCCCGCTACGTCCACGCCCGCCTGTTCGACTGGCCGGACACGGCGCTGGCCAGCAAGACCCTGACCACGCCGCCTGGCCTGCCCGAGGATCTGCGGGTGGCTGCCTCCGAGCGTGCCGTTCTGGAGCTGCTGTACGAAGCCGGCGTCAAGCAGAGCCTCGAAGAGGCCCGCAACATCTTCGATGGACTGCGTTCCCCCCGCAAGGACTTGCTCGGACAACTGCTGTCCTGCTGCGCCAGCGTGAAGGCCGTGCGCCTGTTCCTCACCTGGGCGCGCGAGACCAGCCTCGTGGATGTCGATGCCCTGCTGGAGCAGTACCCGGTTCGCACCGGCAGCAACACGCGCTGGATGAGCCGGCTCGATGACGGCACCTTGCTGAGCCTGAGACCTCATGGATAAGACCTACGCGGACACCGTTCGCCTGCTGCTGGCCGTCGCGCCCGACGTGTTCGCCAACGACATCTTCGCCATGAAGGGCGGCACGGCCATCAACCTCTTCGTGCGGGACATGCCGCGCCTGTCGGTGGACATCGACGTGGTATACCTCCCGTGGCAGACGCCGCGCGACGAAGCGCTGCAAGCCATCAACCAGGAGCTGGCCGCCATCGCCGCGCGCCTTGCACCGCTGGGCGTGCAGACACGCCTGGTTCGCGCCAAGGACCTGGGGGACACCAAGCTGATCGTCGAGAACGATGCCAGCCAGGTGAAGATCGAGGTCAACGTCGTGTTCCGAGGCAGCGTGCTGCCCGTCGAGCGGCGGCCGCTGAGCGCCAAGACCAGCGATCTGTTCGGCGTCGAGTTCGAGCTGCCGGTTCTGGCACCGGACGAGCTGTACGCCAGCAAGCTGGTGGCCGCGCTGGATCGGCAGCACCCCCGCGACCTGTTCGACGTGTGGCAGCTCTACGAATCGGGCGACATCAGCGACGGCATGGTCGAGTGCTTCGTGATCTATCTGGCGGGCCACAACCGGCCGCCCCACGAAGTGCTGTTCGGCAACGACAAGGACATCGCCGGCGAGTACGAGCGGGCCTTTGTCGGCATGACCGAAGTGGACTGCTCCCTGGAGACACTGCTCGATGCTCGCGCCAGGATGCGGCGCGAGCTGCCACAGCGACTGAGCACCGCGCACAAGCAGTTTCTGAGCGGGCTGGCGCGCGCAGAACCGGACTGGTCGCTGGTGCAGTGCCAGCACGCCGCGCAACTGCCGGCACTGCGCTGGAAGCTCGCCAATCTCGAAACCTTCCGCAAGCGCCGTCCCGACGACTTCGCAGCGCAATCCGCCGCCCTCGACACCGGCTTGGGCCAGAGCTGACGAGCGTCCCGCAGCGCCCCACTTGCCGGGATTGCCCCATGCCGCATTCATCGTGGCGCCCGCGCAGCAGCGGCCCTATACCCAAAGGCTTCCGATAAAGGCCAAAGGGCTGGGAAGGGGCAAAGGAAGGGCGCCAAGGGGAAAGGCCCTATCCTGAAAAGGCCAAAAGGCGCCCCGAGCAGCCCGTCATCCGGGGTTCGCCATGCTCTCGCTGTTCCAGCGCAAAAGGGTGCCACCCACCGCCGGCACGCCGCCCACCTCCGCCATCGAAACTCCGAAAGGGTCGATGCGGCCGGAGTCGGCCGCATCGCTGCTGGCCACGCCGCGCCGGCAGAAACTGCTGGAACACATCTGGCAGCGCACATCGCTCTCGCGCCGGCAGTTCGCCACGCTCTACCTCGCCCCACTGGAGCGCTACGCCGAGCTGGTCCAGCAGTTCCCGGCTTCCGAGAACCACCACCACGCCTATCCGGGCGGCATGCTGGACCACGGCCTGGAGATCGTCGCCTATGCGCTGAAGCTGCGGCAGTCATACCTGCTGCCTGCGGGCGTCACGCCGGAGGCACAGGCGGCCCAGGCCGAAGCCTGGACCGCAGGCACGGCCTACGCGGCCCTGCTGCACGACATCGGCAAGATTGCCGTCGATCTGCACGTCGAACATGCCGACGGCAGCGTCTGGCATCCCTGGCACGGCCCGCTGCGAAAGCCCTACCGCTTCCGTTACCGAAAGGAGCGCGAGTACCGCCTGCACAGCGCCGCCACCGGGCTGCTCTACGCGCGCCTTCTCGATCGGGACATCTTCGACTGGCTCAGCGGCTATCCCGACCTCTGGGCCGCGCTGCTGTACGTGCTGGCCGGCCAGTACGAGCACGCTGGCACGCTCGGCGAACTGGTCGTGCAGGCCGACCAGGCATCGGTCGCCCAGGAACTCGGCGGCGATCCCAGCAAGGCGCTGGCGGCGCCCAAGCATGCGCTGCAACGCAAATTGCTCGACGGCTTGCGCTACCTGCTCAAGGAAGAATTCAAGTTGAACCAAGCCGGTCCGGCGGACGGTTGGCTGACCCAAGACGCTCTGTGGCTGGTGAGCAAGACCGTCTCCGACAAGCTGCGCGCACATCTGCTGTCGCAGGGCATCGACGGCATCCCGGCGAGCAATACGGCGGTGTTCAACGTGCTGCAGGATCACGGCATCGTGCAACCGACGCCGGATGGCAAGGCGATCTGGAAGGCTACCGTCACCAGCGACGCCGGCTGGTCGCACGCCTTCACCTTCCTGAAACTCTCGCCGGCCATGATCTGGGATGCCGCCGACCGGCTGGCGCCGTTCGCAGGCCGTGTGCAGGTCGAAGAGGAACAGGCGGAGCCGCCGCCGCTGGCGCCGGCGGTGGCCGATGGGCCGCGCGTGGAAGGCACCGAAGCTGCACCCGCGAGCACGGCGCCGATCGCATCCATAGCCACAGACACCGGCGTGGCCGCGCTGCTCGATCTGCTGGGCGACACCGCTCCACCCACAGCATCGGAGACCCCGACTTGCCCTGTTGCCGAGGCCGAGCCGGCCCCTTCGATCGTGCCCACGCCAGGAATGAGCCTCGCGCCTTCCCAGGATCGCGCGGAGCCCTCCGGGGCGCACTTCATGGCCTGGCTGCGCCAGAGCATCCAGACGCGCAAGCTCATCATCAACGACGCCAAGGCCCTGGTGCATACCGTCGCCGGTACGACCTACCTCGTCAGCCCCGGCGTGTTCCAGCGCTACGCGCAGGAGTACCTTCAAGTCGCCGCGCTGGCCAAGCAGGAGAAGCTGGAGGGGTGGCAGTGGGTACAGAAGCGCTTCGAGAAGCTGGGACAGCACCGCAAGCAGCCGAGCGGGCTGAACATCTGGACCTGCGAAGTCACGGGGCCGCGCAAGTCGCGCCGGCTGCACGGCTACCTGCTCGTCAGCCCGGATGCGCTGTTCCAGGAGACGCCGCCAGACAACCCATACCTGCGGCTCCTCAACGAGGCCGCAAAGCGCGATGATTCAGCCCTTGGGGGCAAGGACGACGATCAGGCGTAGGCATGCGACCGCTGTGCGGGCCGGCTTCAATCCGCGGATGGGGCCGACTCTGCCAGCTTGGCTTCGGTCAGAGTCATCAAGTGGGCGGAACTGCATTTCAGCGCACGGGCGATCTTGAGGATGAGAGGGAGCGTGGGGACATGCTCGCCGCGCTCGATCTTGCCCATGTGCGACCGTTCGATGCCGGCCATGTGGGCCAGCGTTTCCTGAGCGATACCCTGGTTGGTTCTTTCTTCCCGCACGGCAGCCCCAAACGCGATGGCTGGTTCCGCTTCGTAGGTAGTGGTGCCGGTGGGGCGGCCCCTTTGGATCGAACGCTTTGGCATTGCCAAGAGCGTCGAACACGGTCACGATTTAAACCACGTTAAACTTAACTCATTCAACGGATTCGAGATCAGTTGCCACGAGTTCACCGCCTGGGGGGAGCTGGACGTGGAATCGAGTGACATCACCGCCGAAATTCGCATGGCCGTCCTCGGCGAATGGGTGCCTCCCCAGCTCGCCGACGTGCTCGCCCTGCAGCGTGCCGAAGAGCCGGAGACTCATGCCGTCCTGGCCGGCTGGACAGATCCCGGTCGAGGCGCGGAGCTGCCGGGCGACGGCTTCGACTTCGCCTTGTCTGCGGTTGCCCGGCAGTGGCCTGGCTGGGTATGCGAGCCGCTGTGGCATGACACGCTGGCGGTCGCCGTGGCCAAGCGCTCCCACCTGCTGGCCTACCGTGAAGTGCCGTGCCAGGAAGTGCTCAAGCAGCCGTTGATCTGCTCGCAGTCCACGGCCGATGAACCATGGCGCATGACCGTGCAGCGCGTGTTCGAGAACGCGCTGCAGGAGCGGGAGCAAACGGTGGAGACATTCGATGTGGTGATGACGCTGGTTGCCGCCGGGTACGGGATCACCATTGCGCCCGCCGCGAGACTGGCGAGCTACCTACGCCGAGGCATCGCCATGCGGCCGCTGGCCGGCGCACCAACGATCGTGATGGCTTACCTGCTCCGTCGCGAGGCTTCCTTGTCGGACACCCAGGCAAGATTCGCCCGCCGCGCGCGCTTGGTGTCCTGACGGACGCGCGGGGATCGCGGTTTCGCCACGATCCCGCATTCCTGCTGCTAGGCGACCCCGACTCGCGGCGGGGTCCATTCGCTCTCCTTCACGGCTGTGCTCACTGCCATGACGAGCTTGTCGAGATTGCCGGCCGTCACGCCCTCCAGTGCCGAACGCCCCCGCAGCATCGAGCGCGGTTGCAGCAGTGCATGGTAGATCTGCCAGGGGTCCGCACCCCTGGTCAGCTTCAGGACGGACTGGATCAGCTCGTGCTTGAGTGGGTCGAGGTGCCAGTCCGGCACGCGCTGGCCGCGGTTGCCTACGTTCAACGCCAGCAAGTTGCCCGCCTTGATCTCGTAGCTGATCCACCTGCGGGACTTGCCCGCCATCTTGGCAAACGCCGCGACGGGAAGGTTGTGCGGCGCTTCGAAGACATCGAACAGTTCCATCCTCTCGCGCTGAATGTCCGAAGGCACCAGCGGCGCGGCTGATCGAGGGGTCGGAACCGCCGGCAGCCGATGTGCGGCGGCAGAAACCAACGGCATGGCGTCACCCGGCTTCGTCACCAGCAGGATTGGCGAAGCGCTAACCGGCGTGGAGGGTGCATTTGCGGTTTGCTCACTCGGGAATGCGGGCACGCCTTCCAGATGCACGGTGAGTGGCATGCTGGCCGCCTCGACCTGGTTCTGCTCGAAGAGGTCGAGCCGATCGGCCCAGTCCTGCATCATGCGGCGACGCTGCTCCACGTACTCGGCATGGTTGTAGGTCGCGCTGACCTTGTTGGGATCGACATGCGAGAGCTGTGCATCCACCCAGACCTTCGGGTAGCCGATCTCGTTGAGCGCAGTGGACATCGTGCCGCGGATACCGTGTCCGGTCAGGCGTTCCTGATAGCCCATGCGTTTGAGCGCACCATTGAGCGTGTTCTCGCTGATGCGCTTCTTCAAGTCGCTGTCGTGTCGGAACAGGTGGCGCTGGGCCGGCTTGAACTCATCCAGCAGGTGCCGGACGATCTCCATGGCCTGAATCGACAGCGGCACGATGTAGGGCGGGATGTCCTTTGGCTGCTGCCGCTTCTTGCGCATATCCAACTGGAGTTGCTTCACGACGTCGGGCGGGATGATCCACAGCCCGCGGTCCAGATCGAATTGATCCGGCGTCGCCTGTCGCAGCTCGCCGGTTCGCACGCCGGTCAGCAGCAATAGCCGCAGCCCGAGCTGGGTCTGCCGCCTGCCGCGATAGCTGCGCAGCCTCTGCAACAGCTTCGGCAGCTCGGCCATGCGCAGGAACGGGTTGTGGTTGACGGGTGGCAGCGGCAGCGCCACCACATCGAGATCGGAGGCAGGGTTCTGCTCCAGGCCCGGCACGATCACCAGCGCGTAGCGGAACAGTTGGTTGAACCACGTCCTGACTTTCTCGGCGACGGAGAGCGCCCTGCGCTTCTCGATCTTGGCGATCACCTCCAAGAGGTCGGGACGCTTGATCTCATAGATCGACCGTTTGCCCAAGGTGGGCAGCACATCCTTGTCGAAGATGCGCGGAAGTATCGAGAGGGTCGTCTGCCGGCCTTCCTTGAGGGTGAGCCCGCGATGCTTGAGCCACTTGCGATACACCGCCTCGAAGGTGTTTTCGTCGGCGAGCCGGACAGCAGTGCGCTTCTGCTTGCGGTGTACGCGAGGATTGGTGCCTTTGGCCAGCAGGGCGCGCGCTTCGTCGCGCAGGCTGCGGGCCTCGCGAAGCGTCACCTCCGGGTAGGTGCCGAGCGACATCCGCTTCTGCTTGCCCGCCCAGTAGTAGCGGAAGTGCCAAGTCCTGCCCCCTGCAGCGGTGACGGCCAGGGAGAGGCCATCCAAGTCAGGGAGGGTGTATGCCTTGCCGGTTGCCTTGGCCTGTCGAACGGCCAGGTCTGAGAGTGCCATGCTCTTGCTCCTGAACATGAGTCAGGAACCAGATGCTGGTCACGTCGACCTCGCCCCTCCATCAACAATCCGGAATCAGCCGCGCCCGCAAAAATGGACTTGTTTGTGGACTTAAAAGTCCCGGCTGTAGGCGGATCGCAGTGGACCGCGGCAGAACGTCAAAGAGAGGAAAAGTCCTTGTGTGGCAACGACTTGCAGACTCTCTTGGACTTCTGCGGAAGTCCGCAGAATGATGCAGTGGAGCGGGCGATGGGAATCGAACCCACGTCTTGAGCTTGGGAAGCTCAGGTCCTGCCATTGAACGACGCCCGCAGGATGAAGACTGCGCATTCTAGCGGGCGCGCCACCCGCGCGCACCCGGCACAGGCTCAGTACGGCAGCGCGAATCCGCTGCGGCCGACGTTGGCACGCAAGGCGGTGGGTACACCATCGATCATGCGCGCGGCGATGGAGACGCTGGCGCCCGGCACGAGCAGGCTGCGGTCGGCCGGGCGGAAGGTGACGACGGGCGCGTCGGCGGGCACCACCACGGCCTTCTCGCCATCGGCATAGCGCAGGCGCAGCGTGCGGCCGGTGGGCGCGGCGGCCACGTCGGCCACGGTGGCGTTGGTCATGGTGGCCTGGGGTGCGAGGTCGAAGCGGCGGTGGCCCTCGCCCGCGCCGCGCGCGGAATCGGGGAAGACGGTCACGGCGATGGCGCGTTGCGTGCCGTCGGGCTGCGGCATGGCGCCCACGCCGACGTAGCTGCCGGCGCGGATGTCGTCGAGCTGGATGGGATAGACCTCGGCCAGGGTCATCGAGGGCGGCGTGGCCAGCGCGATGATTTCGTTGGTGCCGCGCTCGCGCACGACGATCTCGCCGGGCGACACCTTGTCCAACGTGCCGCGCACACGAACCACGGGTGCGCCCTCCTGCGCGGATTCCTGCGCCTGCACGCACGAGGTGAAGGTGATGACGAGGGCGAAGGCAGCCGAAACGAGGAGCCTGCAGCGATCCATGGCGATGTCCTTGGGTGCGATGTGTTGTAGGTTGGAATTCGCTCGAAGCGGGCCGCGCGCGCGGCCTCAGGAAGGATACCGCGCAATCGTCTCGTAGGGCCTGGGATAGGCGGGCGAATGCACCATCTCGAACGCATCGCAGCGCCAGTTCATGCGCAGCGAAGGCATTCGGCGCGGGCTGGCCGCCGGGTGACGCGCCACGGTGACGTGGGCCGTGCCCGGCGCTTTCGGCCTGGCCTTCACGCCGGCGCGGCGGGCCGCCAGCGCCACCTGCCGACTCAGGGCCGCGAGCGGGCCTTGCGTGGTGGGCAACAACGCGGCGACGCCGTGCTCCCACGGCGCGGGCAGGAAGTCCTGCAGCGTGAGCGACTCAAACCGCACCTGTCTGAGCTCGTGCTGGATGGCAGCGACCTGCCCGGTGTGCAGCGCCGGGCAATACAGCAGCGTGAGGTGCAGCCGGTGCCCGACGGTGCGGCCCCGCTCGGGCAGGTCGGGGCACAGGCTCATGTAGTCCTCCAGCAGTTGCTGCACACGGCGCGGCGGACGCAGGCACACCAGCAGGCGCTGGCTACCCTCGTCGGGACCGGGCGGCAGGTCGAGCAGTTGCTGCGCGGGCAGTTGGGGCGGATCGGATGGGCGGCGCATGGAGGTGTCCTGTTCGGTTCGGTGTGGTTTGCAGGGCTGTCGGGATGTCAATGGAAGTCACGGCTCTTGCTGGCCTGCTGGCCCAGGCGGCCCAGCAGCGGCGTGAGGTCGACCAGCCGCTCGGCCACCAGATGGCTCACGCGGCCGTCGCTGGCCTCGTCGCGCTGCCAGGTGCCGCGCACGGCCAGCAGGCGCGAGCGCAGCAGCGCGTCGCGCTGGGCCTCTCGCACGCGGCGCCAGACGATGACGTTGACCGGGCCGGTCTCGTCTTCGAGCGTGACGAAGATCGTGCCGTTGGCCGTCTGCGGCTGCTGGCGCACGGTGACGATGCCGCAGGCCGTGGCGCGCTGGCCGTCGCGCAGCGCGGCCAGGTCGCTCGCACTCTGGATGCCGCGCCGGCCCAGGCGTTCGCGCAGCAGCGCCAGCGGATGGCGGCGCAGCGTGAAGCCGAGCGCGGCGTAGTCGAAGACGATTTCCTCACCTTCTGGCGCGGCGGGCAGGCAGAGTTGCGCCTCGCCCAAGGGCGCGTCGTGCAGCAGGCGCGAGGGCCGCTTGTGCGCCGCCGCGTCCCAGATCTGCTGGCGCCGGTGGCCCGAGAGCGAGGCCAGGGCATCGGCCGAGGCCAGCGCGTGCATCTCGCGCGGCTCCAGCGCGGCGCGCAGGGCGAGGTCTTCGGCATCGGCGAAGGGCGCCTGCGCGCGCGCCTGCACGATGCGCTCGGCTGCAAGCTTGTTGAAGCTACCCACCAGCCGCAAGCCCACGCGCACGGCGCGCAGCGGGCGGCCATCGACGCTGCAGCGCGTACCGCTGGCGGTTTCCAGCGTGCAGTCCCAGTCGCTGTGCGACACGTCGGCCGCGCGCACTTCGATGCCGCTGCGGGTCGCGTCCTGGATCAGTTGCGATGGCGAGTAGAAACCCATCGGGTGCGAGTTGAGCAGCGCGGCCAGGAAGCAGTCGGGCTCGTGGCACTTGAGCCAGCTGCTGGCCCAGGCCAGCAGCGCGAAGCTGAAGGCATGGCTCTCGGGAAAGCCGTATTCGCCGAAACCCAGCATCTGCTGGAAGATGCGCTCGGCGAACTCGGGCGCATAGCCGTTGCCCCGCATGCCGCCGATGAGCCGGTCGCGCCATCGCTCCACCCCGCCCTTGCGCTTCCACGCGGCCATCGAGCGGCGCAGGCCGTCGGCCTCGGCACCCGTGAAGTTGGCGGCCAGCATGGCGATCTCCATCACCTGCTCCTGGAAAATGGGCACGCCCAGCGTGCGCTTGAGCGCCTTCTGCAGGCGTGATGGCAGCCCGAGACGCTTCTCGGTGTCGGTCTTCTCGTATTCGATCTGCTCCGGCTTCAATGCCCGAGCCCTGAGGTACGGGTGCACCATGCCGCCCTGGATCGGGCCCGGCCGCACGATGGCGACTTCGACCACCAGGTCGTAGAAGACCTTGGGCTTGAGGCGCGGCAGCATCGACATCTGCGCGCGGCTCTCGATCTGGAACACGCCGACGGTGTCGGCGGCCCGGATCATCCTGAAGGTTTTCTCGTCATCGTCCTGCGGGATCTGCCGCAGCGTCATCGATTCGCCCGTCAGCGCCTGGCGAAAATCCAGGCAGCGGCGCAGCGCCGTGAGCATGCCCAGCGCCAGCACGTCGATCTTGAGCAGGCCCATGTCTTCGAGATCGTCCTTGTCCCACTGGATGATGGAGCGGTCTTTCATGGCCGCGTTTTCCACCGGCACCAGGCTCGTGAGTTTCTTTTCCGTGAGGACGAAGCCGCCCACGTGCTGGCTCAGGTGGCGCGGGAAACCCTTGAGCGTCTCGACCAGCTCCAGCCACAGCGCGGCGGTGTGGCGCGGCAGGTCGATGCCGGTCATCTGCGCCAGCGCGCCGAGCTTGTCCACGGCCAGCGTGTCGTCGAACCAGAAATGCTCTCTGGCGAAGGCTTCGATCAGGGGCTCGGGCACGTTCAGGGCCATGCCCACGTCGCGGATCGCGCTGCGCGTGCGGTATCCGATGACCACGGCGGCGATGGCGGCGCGCTGGCGTCCGTACTTGTTGTAGATGTACTGGATGACTTCTTCGCGGCGTTCATGCTCGAAGTCGACGTCGATGTCGGGCGGCTCGTCCTTGCGGTTCTCGCTGATGAAGCGTTCGAGCAGCGGATGCGATTTGCGCGGGTCGGCCGCCGTGATGCCCAGGCAGTAGCAGACGATGGAATTGGCGGCCGAGCCGCGGCCCTGGCAGAGGATGCCCTTGTCTTCCGCAAAGTTGACGATGTCGCGCACGGTCAGGAAGAACATCTCCCAGCCGTGCGTCAGGATCAGATCGAGTTCATGCTTTGCAGAGCGGCGGATCTTGTACGGGATCTTTCCTTCGAAGCGCCGATGCGCGCCGCGCCAGGTGAGGTGGCGCAACGCGAATGCTGGCGTCATGCCTTCGGGGACGGTTGCCTCAGGAAAGTTGTAGTGCGGGCGCAGTTCTTCGAGCCTGAACGTGCAGGCTCCAATCACTTTCAGCGTCTCGTCCATGAGCTCTCGCGGATAGATGCGCGCCAGCATCATGCGCCGCCGCAGGTGGCGTTCGGCATTGGGCTCAAGGGCCTGGCCGCAATCGGCCACAGGTTTGCCCAGCCGCACGGCACTGATGACGTCCTGCATCGGCTTGCGCGAGCGCACGTGCATCTGCACGCCGCCCGCTGCGACCAGGCGCACGCCGGTCGCCTCGCTGGCCTGGCGCAAGGTGGCGAGCCAGAGGCTGTCGTCGGCGAGACCGGGCTGTTCGACCGCCAGCCAGAGACGGTCGGCAAAACGCGCCTGGAGCATCGACAGCCGCTCGATCAATGCCGCACGGCCCGCGTCATCCACGAAGCGCCGCGGCGCGAACAGGATCTGGCAGCCCGCCAGCAGAGACAGATCGCTGCGCTCCCAGCCGATGTCGTAGCTGCCCTTCTCCGAATGCATGCGCGCCGCCGAGATGAACTCGCACAGGCCGCTCCAGCCGGCCATGTCGCGCACCAGCGCCACCAGGCGGCCGTCGCCGAAGTCGAATTCGCTGCCGTAGACCAGCCGGAAGTCGTGGCGCACGTAGCGGTGGCCGGGATGATGCTTCTCGAGTTGCTCCGCCAGGCGCGCGTAGTCCTTCAATCCGCTCCAGGCGCGCACCACGCCGGCCAGCGAGCATTCGTCGGTGATGGCGAGCGCGTCGTAGCCCAGGTCCCAGGCCTGCCACACCAGCTCTTGCGGATGGGAGGCGCCGCGCTGGAAGCTGAAGTTGCTGATGCAGTGAAGCTCGGCATGGCGTGGCAGATCGGCAGCGTGGTCGGCCAGCCGGGCGGGCTGCCATTCGACGCCGTTGCCGACGCGGGGCTTCTCGTGTGTTTCGGGCATGGCACGGGCTCAGGCGTAGTAGCCCTGCAGGAACCAGCGATGCGTGCGCACCGGCGGCGTGTCGAACAGGGGCGACTGCGGGTCGGCCGTATCGCCGCTGCATGTGGCGAGCGCCGATTCACGGTAGATGAACAGCAGACCGGACGAGGCGCTCTCGGCCACGTAGTAGTCGCGCCGTGGTGGCGCGGAGGACTCCCACCAGGCCGTGTGCACCTGCCAGGCCCGCGAGAGCAGACGCAGCGGCCTTCCGCGGTGATGCGGGCGGTTGCCCCGCACGTCGAGCAACTCGGGGGCCGGCAGCAGCCAGGTGGGCAGCAGCGCGTCGGGCATGCAGGCGGCGGCATCGCGCAATGGACCTTGCCGCCGCCGCGCCGGCACCCAGCGCTGCATGCGTTCGGGCCGGTGGTCGTCGCCGGGCGCAGGCACGAGCACGTGCGATTCGCCCAGCCGCGTACTCACACGCTCGACGAATTCGTGCAGCCGCTCGCCACGCACGTTGTCCTCGGGCAGCAGGCTGGTGCTGGCGCCGGCCCAGGCCACGGTGTCGATCGCACGCAGGCGCAGGTGATTGGCCGGCGCGGCCAGCGGCGTGCGCGCCAGCCGCTCGGCCAGCAGGCGGCGCAGATGGGCCATGTCCTGCGTGGGCCGGGCCGTGCGGATGTCGATGTGGTCGGTGGGCGGCAGCTCGACGCCGTCCAGCCGCTTGAGGTCGTGCGTCCATTCGAGCTGCACCGCCAGCGCGCCCTGCTGTCGCGCACCCAGCCAGGCCTGCAGTTGGCCCAGCAGGCGCTGGGCGGCCCACATCAGTTCGGGGGCGGCCGTGGCCAGGGCGGGCAGCTCGACACGCACGTCGAAGGTTTGGGGCGCGGCGCACCAGTCGTAGCGCTCGGGCCGGCGGCCCCAGGCCGCGTCGAGCGCATCGAGCAGTTCGCCGCCGAAGCGCCGCGCCAGTCCGCCGCGCGGCAAGGCATGCAGGTCGCCCCAGGTGCGGCATCCCATGCGCTCGAGCAGCGTCAGGTGGGCCGCGGCGGCGTCGAGCGTGTCCAGCGGCAGGCCGCCAGGCAGGTCGCGAGGTTCGGCCTCGCCGCGCGCGGCCAGCCGCATCCGCGCCAGTGCGACGCGCGAGGTGGGCCCCCATGACCAGGCCCGCGGCGGCAGCAGGCCTTCGGGCTGCACGAGGCGACGCGCGAGCTGCGACCGCCCGCCCCACAGCGTGGTACTGGCAGCCACTTCGAGCAGCAGCGCATCGCCCAGCCGCGCCACGCGAGGCGTGAAGCGCAGGGCGTGCCACAGCCATGGCTCGCGCTCGTCGCGGCCGGCCTGTGCCTCAGGCGGCAGCAGTGCGATCCAGAGCATGTGCGGCCCCTCGGGCAGCCAGGGGCACGGCCGCAGGCGCAATGGATCGCGCCGCGGCCGGCATCCCCAGAGCGACCGGCACGCCGGACAGGGCGATGGGTTCATGCGGCGGCCGCACGCGTGCCGGCTCTACCCGTGCCGGGGGCACGCCACGCGTAGCCAGCAGCGCCTGCAGGCGCGCGGCCCGCGCCGGCACGGGAATCGGCTGCACGCACGGTGGCCCGCGTCGCTTGACGATGCGCACCTGAAGGCTGTCGCCATCGGTCTCCAGGGCCAGCCGCAGCCGTGCCGGCGAGCCGCCTGCCTCGGCCTGCAGCGGACGCAGCGCGAACAACAGGCGCGGCCGGTCCGACCCGGCCAGTTGCAGGCGGCGCATCGCGTCATCGCGCACATGCGGCTCGTGCGGCAGCCAGGCCAGCACGGCCGGCACGTCGGCACAGCGCAGGGCCTGCTCGGCGGCCCAGAGCCGCTCAGCCGGACGCTCGGCACGGATGCACAGCAGCCGGTCGGCCTGAAGGCCCTGGGCGGCCAGCGCGGGCGAGAATGGCGCGTGCGGTGGTGCCACCAGCACCACCGGCCCGCGCTGCTGGTCAAGGCTTTGAACCAGCGCGGGCAGCAGCAGTTGCCAGAACGGCTGGCCGGCCGAGGGTTGCAGCAGCTCGACCATGGCATCCAGCGGCCAGCCCCCACCTGGCAACTGCGCGTCGAGCGCGGCATGCCCGCTGGCCAGCACCGGCCCCGAACGAGAGGCCAGAGCCTGGCCGCGCCATACCGCGGCCAGGGGGCCGCTGGTGGCCTCCAGCGCGGAGATGGAACGGACGGCTGGCACGGGCAGATCCCCTTTTTCTAGTGGTTGGTCTGGCGGCAGAATACTGTATTTATGTACAGTATTCAATGCCATTTCCACCCGCCTTGATCGGGCCGGGGTTATCGGCGGCGGCGGCCCGACCTGTCACGCCGAAGGTCTAACATGGCGCCCCTCCAGGAGACCCCGTGCCCTATCGCTTCTTCGAAAACCGCATCCCCCCCTACCCGCCCGGCGAGCCGGTTCCGCCGCCCAAGGGCTTCATCGCCTTCGTGTGGGCCTGTACCCAGGGCACCCGCGGCTACGTGGCCGGGCTGGCCCTGCTGTCGGCCGCCATCGCCGCCTACGAGGCCTTCCTGTTCGCGGCGCTGGGCAAGCTGGTGGACTGGCTCGTGCAGGTGCCTGCCGGCGAACTGTGGGCCGAGCGCGGCGGCATGCTCACGGTGCTGATCGCTGTGCTGCTGGGCAGCACGGTGATCGTGGCGCTGCAGACCATCGTCAAGCACCAGGCGCTGGCCATCAATTTCCCGATGCGGCTGCGCTGGAACTTCCACCGGCTGATGTTGGGCCAGAGCATGTCGTTCTATGCCGACGAGTTCGCCGGCCGCATCACCACCAAGGTGATGCAGACGGCCCTGGGCGTGCGCGACATGATCTTCACCAGCACCGACGTGCTGGTGGGCATCGGCGTGTACTTCATCACGATCGTGGTGCTGGCCGGCGGGTTCGACCTGCGCCTCGTCATCCCGTTCGCGGCCTGGGCCGTGCTCTACGGCCTGTCGGTGGCGTACTTCGTGCCGCGCCTGGGCAAGGTGAGCCGCGCGCAGGCCGATGCGCGCTCGATGATGACGGGCCGCATCACCGACGCGTACACCAACATCTCCACCGTCAAGCTGTTCTCGCACACACACCGCGAAGCCAGCTTTGCGCGCGCGGCCATGCAGGACTTCACGCAGACCGGCTACAAGCAGATGCGCCTGGTCAGCAGCTTCGAGATCGTCAACCATGCGCTTGTGGTGGCGCTGATCCTGTCATCGGGCGGCGCCGCGCTGTGGCTGTGGCAGCAGGGCCTGGTGGGCATCGGCGCGGTGGCCGCCGTCACCGCCATGGCGCTGCGCATCAGCGGCATGTCGCACTGGATCATGTGGGAGATGACCAGTCTGTTCGAGAACGTGGGCACGGTGCAGGACGGCATCAACACCCTCACGCGACCGCGTGCCGTGGTCGATGCGCCGGATGCGAAGGCTCTCACCGTGCCGCGCGGCGAGGTGAAGTTCGACGACGTGAGCTTCCGCTATGGCGAGGCCGGTCCGCGCGTGATCGACCGGCTGCAACTCACCGTCAAGCCCGGCGAGAAGATCGGCCTGATCGGCCGCTCGGGCGCGGGCAAGTCCACGCTGGTCAACCTGCTGCTGCGCTTCCACGACGTGGAAAGCGGCCGCGTGCTGATCGACGGCCAGGACATCGCGCACGTCACGCAGGACAGCCTGCGCGCGCACATCGGCATGGTCACGCAGGACACTTCGCTGCTGCACCGCTCGATGCGCGACAACATCGTCTACGGCCGCCCCGACGCGAACGACGCCGACATGGAAGTGGCTGCGCAACGCGCCGAGGCGCACGATTTCATCCAGGGCCTGTCGGATCTGAAAGGCCGCACCGGTTACGACGCGCACGTGGGCGAACGCGGCGTCAAGCTCTCAGGCGGCCAGCGCCAGCGCGTGGCCATCGCGCGTGTGATGCTGAAAGACGCGCCCATCCTGCTGCTCGACGAAGCCACCAGCGCGCTCGACTCCGAAGTCGAGGCGGCGATCCAGGCCAGCCTGGTTACGTTGATGGAGGGCAAGACCGTGATCGCCATCGCGCACCGGCTCTCCACCATCGCGGCGATGGACCGGCTCATCGTGCTCGACGCCGGCCGCATCGTCGAGGAAGGCGACCACCGCAGCCTGCTGGCGCAGGGCGGCCTGTACGCGCGCCTGTGGGCGCACCAGAGCGGCGGGTTCCTGGGCGAGGAAGAGGATCAGGACGACGTGGCCACGGCAGGCTGAGGCGCTGCCCTTCCGGCGGGCGCGCAAGGTGTACGCCAACGGCTGACACGCACACAGGGTGTGCACCGTCGGCGCACCGGGTGGCCGGCCCCTTAGAGTGGTGCTAGACCGCTTGCCGTACAACACGTACAACGATCCGGAGGCATTGCCATGGCCCTGTCCAACTCTCACCCTGCACCCGCCAATGACGCCGCACCCGTGCGCCGCCGGCCGCGCCATTTCTCGATGGTGCGCGACTTCCACCTGGCGGACTTCTTCACGCTGGGCAATGCGGCATGCGGCGTCGCGGCGATCTTCGTCGCCATGCTGGCCCTGGCGAGCGGCATCGCCGGGCCCGATCCGCGCCTGCTGTTGATCGCAGCCGCCTTCGCACCGGCGGCGTTTATCTTCGACGTGCTCGACGGCCGCATCGCGCGCTGGCGCCAGCAGCATTCGGCCCTGGGGCGCGAGCTGGATTCACTGGCGGACGTGATCTCGTTCGGTGTAGCGCCGGCCACCCTCGCCTTCGCGGCCGGCATGCAGGGCGGATGGGATGCCGTGGTGCTTGCTTATTTCGTGTGCTGCGGCGTGAGCCGGCTGGCGCGCTTCAACGTGACGGCCGAGGCGCTGGCCGGCGAGGACGCGGGCGGCAAGGTGAAGTACTTCGAAGGCACGCCCATCCCGACCAGCGTGCTGCTCACCGGCCTGCTGGCCATCGCCGCCTGGCAAGGGCGCGTGGGCGATCAGCTCTGGGGCGGCAGCTGGTCGCTGCTGGGCTGGCAGTTGCACCCGATGGTGCTGCTGTTCGCGCTGTCGGGCTCGCTGATGATCAGCAAGACGATCCGCATTCCGAAGTTCTGAAGCCAGGGCCTGAATCCGCCGCGCGCAGTGCATGCGCCCGGCGGATTCTCTTTGTCCGGGTGTAGTTATTTTCATGGAACTACAATAGTTCCATGAAAAGAGACAGCCGACTCTCCGGCGTTCTGCACTGCCTGCTGCACATGGCCGAGCAGCCGGGGCCCGTCACCTCCGAGTGGCTGGCCCAGGCCATGCAGACCAACCCCGTCGTCGTGCGCCGCCTGATGGCCGGCCTCAGGGAGGCGGGCTTCGTTGCCTCGGCCAAGGGTCATGGCGGGGGCTGGGTGATCAGCTGTCCGCTGGAGCACATCACGATGCGCGACATCCACGAGGCCGTCGGCGCGCCCGAGCTGCTGGCCGTAGGACACCGCGAGGAGAGCCCCGGCTGCCTGGTCGAGCAGGCGGTCAACGCCTCGCTCGGGCAGGCCTACGACGACGCGCGCGCGCTCATCCTGGAACAGCTGTCTCAGGTGACGCTGGCCGAACTGTCGCGCGACTTCCACCGCCGCTTCGCGCAACGCGGCGCCCACACGCAGGAGAGCTTCCATGCCCACGCCCACCCCTCCGATGTTTGACGCCGCCATCATCGGCGGCAGCTATGCCGGCATCTCGGCGGCGATGCAACTGGCCCGCGGCCACCGGCGGATTGCCGTGTTCGACGCCGGCCAGCGCCGCAACCGCTTCGCCTCGCATTCGCACGGTTTCCTCGGCCAGGACGGCCGCCCGCCCGCCGACATCGCACGCGATGCGCGCGAGCAGTTGCTGCGCTACCCGACGGTGACGTGGATCGATGCCGCCGTGACCGCCGTCAGCGGCACCGCAGGTGAGTTCGTGCTGCAGGACGACGGGGACGGCACGCACCGCGCCGCACGCGTGCTGCTGGCCACTGGCGTGGTGGATCACCTGCCCGACGTGCCGGGACTGCGCGAACGCTGGGGCCGCTCGGTCTTCCACTGTCCCTATTGCCATGGATACGAATTGGGCCGCCGCGCCATAGGCGTCCTGGCCACGGGACCGATGTCGCTGCACCAGGCCCAGTTGCTGCCCGAATGGGGCGCGGTCACGTTCTTCCTGAACGGCGCGATCGAGCTCACGCCCGAGCAGTCGGCCGAGCTCGCGGCGCGCGGTGTGACAGTCGAGCCCGTGCCGGTGCGTGCGCTGTCCGGCCCTGACGCTGGCGACGTGACGGTGGAGCTGCAGGACGGCCGCTCGGTGACGCTGGCCGGCCTGTTCACCACCAGCCGGACCGAGCCCCAGGGCACACTGGCGCAGCAGTTGGGTTGCGAGCATGAAGACAGCCCGGTCGGCCGCTTCGTGCGGACGGATGCAATGAAGGCGACCAGCGTGGCCGGCGTATTCGCGTGCGGTGATGCCGGCCGTGCCATGGGCAACGTGGCGCTGGCCGTGGGCGATGGCGCGCTGGCTGGTGCCGGCGTGCACCGCTCGCTGGTGCTCGGGCTGGGTTGAGCCTTCAGTCGAGCGGCCGCGGCAGCAGCTTGCGCAGCGCCGCCAGTTCGACGGGCTTGCGCAGGAAGTGATCGCACAGCTGGATGGTGCCGGCCGCGCGGTCGGACTTGTCGCCCCAGCCGGTCATCGCAATGAGCACGATTTCGTGGCCGAACTCTTCGCGCAGGCGGCGCGCCAGCTCGAGCCCGTCCATGCCCGGCATGGCGATGTCCAGCAGCACGCAGTGCGGGCGGCGCTCCGCGGCCAGCTTCAGGGCGTGTTCACCTCCGGTGGCGACGCGGACGGTGTAGCCGTCCATGGCGATGGCTTCTGCCATCACCTGGGCGGCATCGATCACGTCGTCGACCACCAACACTTGCACTTCTTCGTTCGTCACCGAGCTCGGCTCCTTGGGTTCGGGCGAGTTTATCGGTGCCCGGGGCCTGCCGGAGCGCGCATGAGCGTAGTCGCGGCTCCGTCCTACGCGTGGCATCGCGTCCAGCGTCGGGCGGGCCGGCGCCCGTTCCGGAACAGCCCCTGTCAGGGCAAACGGCGGATGTCTGCGGTGGGCGAAACCGCGCTCTCATGGAACAGGTCGAACAGGTACTGCTCGAGTTCGTCCTCGCCCACGAAGTCCGGGATCACGAAGCCTGCCGGTGCCCGCTTGCCGTCGGTGCCGACCGAGCGGACATCCCAGCGCGTGCCCTGCCGTTCGATGGCGACGATGCGTCCGAAGACATTGAAACGATGGACGGCCATGTACAGATCCAGACGACCTTGCGCGTCAGCCCACGGCAGGCTCGTCGGGCAGTTCGTTGACGCGCACGGCGCCCTCGACCGCCGGGTGATGGCGCTGGAGCAGCGCGCAGGTCTCGTCGATGGCCTGCGCCAGTCCGTCTTCGAAACGGCCGCCAGCCAACGCACCGCCGAGCCGCGCCACCAGCGCATCCCACTGCGGCTGTGGCACATGCCGCGCCAGCCCCCGGTCGGCCACGATTTCGATGGCGTGCTCGGCCAGCAGGAGGTAGATCAGCACGCCGTTGTTGTGCTCGGTGTCCCACACGCGCAGCTTGCCGAACAGGGTGACGGCGCGCTCGCGCGGCGTGGCATTGCGGCGCAGGTAGCTCCAGGGCAGGCCGGCCTCGATGCACAGGCGGATTTCGCCCGTGTGCAGCCGCTCGCTTGCGGCCACGCGCTGTGTGAGGCGATCGAGCATGTCGGCCGGCACGGTCTTGGTGGCATCGGGCTCCAGCCAGCGGTGGCGCAGCAAGCGCGCGAAAAAACCCGGCGTGTGCGACACCATCACCATCCTCCCGAGGCGCCACCGCCGCCAAAGCTGCCACCGCCGCCCGACCGGAAGCCGCCGCCGCCGAAGCCGCCGCTGCGGCCGCGGCCGCCGCCACTCCATCCGCCGCCCGGACCACCCCAGCCACCGCCGCTCCAGCCACCCCTGCGCCCCACGGGCGCCGCGCCCGACAGCAGGGCGAACAACAATGCCACCACGCCTACGACACCGCCGGCCACGATGCTCGCAGTGAGAGCCCAGGCGATGGCGCCCGCGCCGCCGCCCGTGACCAGCGCACCGAGCTTGCGGCCGAGCATGGCGCGCAGCACACCGGCCGCCACCGGCACGGCGAACACGATGAAGACCAGCGCATGGCTGAGGTCGAAGCCGCTGCCCGAGCGGCCGCCTTCGGCCTGCGGTCGGGCCGGCCCGGGCAACGCCTCGCCGCGGATGAGCGCCATCAGCGCATCCGTGCCGGCCTGGAGGCCACCCGCGTAGTCGCCCGTGCGGAAGGCTGGCGTGATGCGCTCCTCGATGATGCGGCTGGCCGCCAGGTCGGGCACGGCGCCTTCCAGCGCCCGCGCCACCTCGATGCGCACGCGGCGATCCTCCTTGGCCACGATGAGCAGCACGCCGTCGCCCACGTCGCGGCGGCCGATCTTCCAGGTGTCGGCGACGCGCCAGGCGTAGGCGGCGATGTCTTCCGGCTTCGTGGTGGGCACCATGAGCACCACCAGCTGCGAGCCCTTGTCGCGCTCGAATGCGGCCAGGCTGTCGTCCAGCGCCTGGCGCTGCCCGGCGGACAACGTACCGGTGGTGTCGATCACGCGCGCGGCAAGCTCCGGCACCGGCAGCACACCGCCCGCCGTCTGCGCCAGGACGGCCCCCGCGAGGCAGCAGGCCAGCGCCAGCCAGGCCATGCCTGCGCGCAGCGCGATCCGGAAAAGCCGGCTCATCGGACAGGCGGACATGCGCGCGCGGCCCCGCTCAATTCTTCGTGCCGGTGCCGAAGTCCACCGTGGGTGGCGTGGAGATCTGGGCTTCGTTCTGCACCGTGAAGCTGGGCTTGGGCTCGTAGCTGAAGACCATGGCCGTGAGGTTGGAGGGAAAGCTTCGCGCCAGCACGTTGTATTGCTGCACGGCCTGGATGTACTGGTTGCGCGCGACGGTGATGCGGTTCTCGGTGCCTTCGAGCTGCACGCGCAGATCGCGGAAGCCCTGGTTGGCCTGCAGCGTGGGGTAGCGCTCCACCGTCACCATCAGGCGGCTGAGCGCGCTGGAGAGCTCGCCCTGCGCCTGCTGGAAGCGGTTGAATGCCTCGGGGTCGTTGAGCGTCTCGGGCGTCACCTGCATCGACGTAGCCTTCGCACGCGCCTCGACCACCCGTGTGAGCGTCTCCTGCTCGAAAGCGGCTTCGCCTTTGACGGTGGCGACGATGTTGGGGATGAGGTCGGCGCGGCGCTGGTACTGGTTGAGCACTTCGGCCCAGGCCGATTTGGTCTGTTCGTCCAGGCGCTGGAAGTCGTTGTAGCCGCAGCCTGTGAGGGCAAATGCGGTGGCAAGGATGAGCAGCAGTCGCTTCATGGGGCGGTCCCTCGTTGGCAAGTCAGGCGGCGATGGTAGCGCGCGCACGGGGCCCCGGCTGACCTGCTCCGCAGCTCCGGGCGCGCCACCCGGCTAGGGCCACGACGCCGCGTGGCTGCCCGGCGGCATGGAGGGGCGCGGCCAGCCCGCCGGCGTGCGTGCCAGCCGTGCGCTGTGCCGCACGGCCGAAAGCCGGCCGAAGCCCGAGTCCACCGTATCGACAAACGGCGCGATGTCCGGCCGGGCCACGGCCAGGCCGCCGGGCACGCGGCCCAGGCCCCGCAGCCAGTGTCCGGTCTGGGCCAGCGACACCTGCACATGCCAGCTGCCGCCCTCGCGCTGCTGGTGCCACAGGGCAGCCGCCGCCCCGAAGGCCATGAGGTAACCCGTGGCTTCGTCGAGGATCTGCATGGGCAGCGCGCGCGGCTTCGCGTCGCCCGCCGCCTCGCCCTCGGCGTGATTGAAGCCCATGGCCGTCTGCACCAGCGAGTCGAAGCCACGCCGCGCCGCCCACGGCCCCTGCGTGCCGTAGGCGGTCAGCGACACGTACACGATGCCGGGCCGGCGCGCAGCCACGTCGTCCGGGCCGAAACCCAGGGCCGCCAGGCCGCCGGGCCGGTAGCCCTGCGTGAACACGTGCGCGCCCTCCACCAGCCGCCACAGCGCCTCGATGCCTGCGCGCGTGCGCAGGTCCACGTGCGTGCTGAGCTTGCCGCGGCTGGTGTCGGCGATGGCGTCGATGTTGGGCAGATGGGGCGAATTGACCAGCAGCACGTCGGCCCCGTATGCCGCGAGTGCCCTGCCACCCACCGGGCCGGCCAGGATGCGCGTGAGATCGAGCACGCGCAGGCCGGCGAGCGGTCGCTGGTCCTGCTGCAGCGAAGGCAGCGCCAGCGGCGGCGCGTCGCCGATGCGCGTGAGGGTGAACAGCGGCTGCGCGGCGATGGCGCGGCCCTGTGGCGTGGCGTCCCACGCATCGAAGCTGCGCAGGGCGGTGGCGACGAGCTTGCGCTCGGCAGCGGCGCTCTCGAAGTCGATCGCGCGCCACGACTTCATGGCGCGCGCTGCGTCGTCCCGCGTGGCCGTGGCCGGATCGAGCCCCAGCAGCCGCAGCGCGCCCTCGCGGTGATGCGCGAAGTTGGCGTGCACGCGCACGTGGCCGTCGCTGGTTTCATACAGACCCGAGAACGTATCCCACAGATCGGGCGCCGTGCCGTCGATGGCAAACCAGCCCGTGCATTCGGCTGCGGCGTGCAGCGCATCGACAGCCACCGCCTGCCGGGGCTGGCCCCGCACGTGGCCGAGTTCGCTGGCGGCGAGCGCAGCCGCCGCAATGGTGGACTGTGCGGCCACGCCGATGGCGAAGGACGAGGGGAACACCGGATCGCCGCCCGACAGCTGCGCGCAGGCCAGTGCGTCCTGCGGCAGGGCCGCGTCGTTCCAGAGATGTTGCAGGGCAAGCGTGGCGTTCATGGTGCGGCAGGTTCGAGCATTGCGCGGGCCGCCGCATCGTACGCCCGCGGCAGGGCAGGCGCACGTGGCGCAGAATGCGCCGCATGCAATCCGCCACCGCCGACAGCTTCGACGAAGCCTACTACCAGCGCTATTACTTCGACAGGAAAACCCGCGTGCTCGATCCGCAGCATGCCGAGCGGCTGGGCGCTTTCGTTTGCGCCTACCTGCGCTACCTGCGCGTGCCGGTGGAGCGTGTGCTGGACATGGGCTGCGGCATCGGCGTGTGGCGCGACACGATGGCGCGGCAGTTCCCGGGCGCGAGTTACCAGGGCGTCGAGCTGAGCGACTACCTGTGCCGGCGCTACGGCTGGACCCAGGGCTCGGTGGTGGACTGGCACAGCGCCGACGGCCAGCCGTTCGACTTCGTGATCTGCCAGGGCGTGCTGCCCTACCTGTCGCCGCCCGACCTCAAAAGCGCGCTGGCCAACCTGGGCCGCCAGTGCCGCGGCGCGCTCTACCTGGAGGCGGTGTCACGCGAGGACTACGAGCGCGACATCGTCGACGAAGACCTGACCGATGCGCACATCTACCGCCACCGCGCAGCGCTCTACCGCCAGGGGCTGGCGCCTCACTTCATCGAGATGGGTGGCGGCCTGTGGCTCAGCCGCCAGGCCGAGGTGCCGGTGTTCGCGCTGGAGTGCGCGGGGGACTGAGCCCCCGGCCCGCGATCAGCGGATCAGCGTCACGCCCGTCTTGGCCTGCACGGCCTCGAAGGTGACGCCATCGGCCAGTTCGACCAGCTTCAGGCCTTCGGGTGTGACGTCCATCACGGCCAGATCGGTGATGATGCGGTCGACCACGCCCACGCCGGTGAGCGGCAAGGTGCAGGCCGGCAGGATCTTCAGGTCTTCGGTGCCGTCCTTCTTCTTCGCAACGTGCTCCATCAGCACGATCACGCGCTTGACGCCGGCCACCAGGTCCATGGCGCCGCCCATACCCTTGACCATCTTGCCGGGGATCATCCAGTTGGCCAGGTCGCCCTTCTCGCTGACCTGCATGGCGCCGAGGATCGACAGGTTGATCTTGCCGCCGCGGATCATGGCGAAGCTCTGGTCGCTGCCGAAGATGGCCGAGCCGGGGATGGTGGTCACCGTCTGCTTGCCGGCGTTGATGAGGTCGGCATCGACCTCGTCTTCCGTCGGGAACGGGCCGATGCCCAGCATGCCGTTCTCGCTCTGCAGCCACACCTCCTTGTCGCCCGTGTGATTGGCCACCAGCGTGGGAATGCCGATGCCGAGGTTGACGTAGAAGCCGTCCTCGAGTTCCTGCGCCGCGCGTGCGGCCATTTGGTCCTGGGTCCACGGCATGTCAGGCTCCCTTCTTTTCGGTCAAGGTGCGCTTCTCGATGCGCTTTTCGGGTGTGGCATTGAGCACGATGCGATGCACGTAGATGCCCGGCAGGTGGATGTCGTCGGGGGCCAGTTCGCCCACCTCGACTACCTTCTCCACTTCGACGATGCAGACCTTGCCGGCCGTCGCAGCCGCCGGGTTGAAGTTGCGTGCGGTGAGGTTGAAGCGCAGGTTGCCGGCCTTGTCGGCCACGTCGGCCTTGACCAGGGCCACGTCGGGCACCAGCGAGCGCTCCATCACGTAGGTCTCGCCGTCGAATTCGCGCAGTTCCTTGCCCTCGGCGATCACCGTGCCCACGCCGGTCTTGGTGAAGAAGGCCGGGATGCCGGCGCCGCCTGCGCGCAGCTTCTCGGCCAGCGTGCCCTGGGGCGTGAATTCGAGTTCGAGCTCGCCGGCCAGGAACTGGCGCTCGAACTCCTTGTTCTCGCCCACGTAGCTGGCGATCATCTTTTTTACCTGGCGCGTTTCCAGTAGCTTGCCGAGGCCGAAGCCGTCGACGCCCGCATTGTTGGAAATGCAGGTGAGGTTTTTCACGCCGCTGTCCTTGAGCGCTTCGATCAGCGCCTCGGGAATGCCGCAGAGGCCGAAGCCGCCCACCGCCAGCAGTTGGCCGTCCGCCACGACGCCGTCGAGCGCCGCCTTCGCGGAAGGAAAGAGTTTGTTCATGTGGAAAGTCTCCTGGGAAAGAAGAGGGAGTCGCGCGGCTACGATACTACCTATCGGGATACGTAGTTCTTCGTAAAGAGCATCCCTGAGACAACGGCCATCCGCACTGACAAGGGCATGCCATGGAAATCGACTACCGCCTGGCCTTCGACCTGGCTCCCGTGGGCATGGTGCTCTCGCGCAACCGGGCCATTGTGGACTGCAACCAGCGCCTGTGCGAGATGTTCGGTGCCTCGCGCGAGCGGCTGGTGGGTCAGCTGTTCCTGGTGCTCTACCCCTCGGCCGACGAGTACGAACGCATCGGCCGGCGCATCGCGCCCATCATGAATGCGCGCGGCCACTATGCGGACGACCGCATCATGAAGCGCGTGGACGGCCGCTTCAAGGGCGAAACCTTCTGGTGCCACGTGACCGGCCGCGCGCTCGACCGCGACGCGCCTCATGCCGCCGGCATCTGGACCTTCGAAGACCTGAGTTCGCGCCGCAGCGTCAAGGCCGAACTCACCGGCCGAGAGCGCGAAGTGGCCGCGCACCTGATGGACGGCCTCACCTCCAAGGAAATCGGCCGCGCCTTGGGCATCAGCCACCGCACGGTGGAGATCTACCGCGCGCGGCTGATGCGCAAGTACGGCGCGACTGGCGCGGCCGATCTGGCGCGCCGCCTCACGCTGGGCTGAGGGCGCCGGGAGGCATGAGGTCCAGCCGCGGCGCGGGCCGCGTGGCTGCCGCCACGTCCGCGTGGTCCACGCGGCAGGCGAAGCGGTAGCGGCTGTGCCATACCCAGCCGGGGCGCCGGGATGGCGCCAGCGCGTCGAGCCGCCGCGTCACGCAGTCCGCCAGCGCATCGAGCGCCGCCGCGTCGGACGATTCGGCCAGGCACAGGAACTCTTCTCCGGCCGGCGCTTCGTCGTGGTTGGCAATGGCCTGCGCGCCCGCCGCCACCACCTGCTGGATGCGCACGCGGCTCATGCACGCTGGCGCGCCGTCGGCCAGCAGGCCTGCGGCAAACGCAGGCCAGTCCGGCGCGGCGCCTGGCGCACCCAGCCAGACCATGCGCACGGCGGCGAGCACCGCGCCCTGCACGCTGCCGGCCGAGGCCACCACGTTGCCGGTCTTGCGCAGGAAGTCGCGCATCGACAGCCGCATCGATGCGCTCCAGGGCGAGGGATGCGCGACCAGGTCCTGGTAGGCCGGGCTGTCCAGGCAGTCGAGCGACTCGAGTTCGTAGAGCGTGAAGTAGCGCGTCTGCCCCGGCGCTTCGCCCACGTATCGTGTGCCCGACACGAATCCCGGAACCCACACGCGCTCCGGCACATGCTCCAGCGTGTGCCAGCGGTCGTATTCCGCGATGCGCCGTTCTTCGACACCGTTCCACAGCGAGAGCAGCGCCGTGGGTGTGCTCATGCACCTGCTCCGGCCTGCGGCGCGTCCACCACGGAGGCGGCCGTGCGGAAAGCTTCCACCGCCGTCGGCACGCCGCAATAGATGCTGGCGTGCAGCAGCACCTCGCGGATCTCTTCGGGTGTGGCGCCGTTGTTGAGCGCGCCACGCACGTGGCCCTTGAGCTCATGCTGCTTGCCCAGCGCCGTGAGGAAGGCCACGGTGATCAGGCTGCGCGTCTTCAGATCCAGTCCGGGGCGCTGCCACACGTCGCCCCAGGCGTTGGCGGTGATGTAGTGCTGCATCGGCAGCGTGAAATCCGTGGCTGCGGCGAAGGCTGCATCGACGAAATCGTCCCCCATCACCTGACGGCGCGTGGCGAGGCCACGCTCGTAGTGCTTGGTGTGATCTGGCGGCGGCGGTGCGGTCATGGTGGCTCCTCGAATGGAGCGCCGATCGTACCGGCCCTCAGCCGCCCCAGCCCTGCGCCACGTGGGACAGCATGATCGCCAGGCCCGAGCCCGAGATGGCAAAGCCGACGGAGCGCCGCATGGGCAGGCGGACGGCAAGGTTCAGGGTGCGATGAATCATGGAATCTCCTGTTGGCTGGAAGTGGAGGATGAGAATAATTCTCGCCAAGCCTGGACCTTGCGCCAAGCCAATTCGTTTCATCCACCCGATAGGGATTCCAAATGAGCCGCTACCCCCTGCCCGATCTGGACACGTTGCCCGATGACATCCGCGCCCGCATCGTGGAGGTGCAGGAAAGGTCGGGCTTCATTCCCAATGTGTTCCTCGCACTGGCGCGCCGGCCGGCCGAGTGGCGCGCGTTCTTCGCGTACCACGACGCATTGATGCTCAAGGAAGAAGGCTCATTGTCCAAGGGCGACCGCGAGATGATCGTCACGGCCACGAGTGCCACCAACCAGTGCCTGTACTGCGTGGTGGCTCACGGCGCATTGCTGCGCATCTACGAGAAGAAGCCCCTCGTCGCCGACCAGGTGGCGACCAACTGGCGCAAGGCCGACATCACACCGCGCCAGCGGGCGATGCTGGGCTTCGCGATGAAGGTGTGTCAGGCCGCGCACGAGGTGGACGACGCCGACTTCGAGGCGCTGCACGCCCATGGCTTCGACGACGAGGACATCTGGGACATCACGGCGATCACGGCCTTCTTCGGCCTGTCCAACCGCATGGCCAACGTGACGGGCATGGTGCCCAACCCCGAGTTCTACCTGCTGGGCCGCCTGCCACGAGAGAGAAAACCGTCTGCCTGAGCGCATTCCCCTGAACGCCGGCTGACCGCGCGGCAAGGCACGGCAGGACGAGGGGTATTCATGAGAATGATTCGTGTTCTGAGGCTATGATGACCGCGAATTTTTCCATCCATACCCTTCATCGGAGAAACCCGACACCATGCGCATCCGCTTCAAACCCCTGGCCGCCGCCCTGCTCGTGGCCTCGTCCACGCTGGCCATGGCCCAGCAACAGGTGGTCAACCTGTATTCGGCCCGCCATTACGCGACCGATGAAGCGCTGTACTCGGGTTTCACGCAAGCCACCGGCATCCGTATCAACCGCGTGGATTCCGACGACGCCGGCATCGTCGCGCGCCTGAAGGCCGAAGGCGCCGCCTCGCCTGCCGACGTGATCCTCATGGTGGATGCGGCGCGCCTCTACCGGGCCGAGGCCGATGGTCTGTTCCTGCCGATCCGCTCGACGCTGCTGGAGAACGCCATCCCCGCCAACCTTCGCAGCAACGCGGCGGCAGACGGCGGCATTTCGTGGTTCGGCTTCTCCACCCGCGCCCGCGTTGTCGTCTACGACAAGGCCCGCGTGAAGCTCGAAGATGTCGACACCTACGAGAAGCTGGCCGCCCCGGTCAACAAGGGCAAGATCTGTATCCGCTCGGGCTCGCATCCGTACAACCTCAGCCTGTTCGGCGCCGTCACCCAACACATGGGCGAGGCCAAGGCCGAAGAGTGGCTCAAGGGTGTCAACGCCAACCTGGCGCGCGCACCGAAGGGCGGCGACACCGACCAGATAAAGGGCGTGGCCGCCGGCGAATGTGCCATCGCCATCACCAACAGCTACTACCTCGCCCGCCTGATGCGCTCGGACAAGGCCGAGGACCGCGCCGTGGCCGAGAAGGTCAGCGTGGTGTTTCCCAACCAGGCCAGCTGGGGCACCCACCTGAACATCGCCGGCGGCGGCGTGGCGCGCCATGCCAAGAACAAGGACAACGCCGTCAAGCTGCTCGAATACCTGGCCAGTCCGGCGGCGCAGAACTACTTCGCCAACGGCAACAACGAATGGCCCGTGGCCAAGGGCGTGACCACCGACAACCCGGCGCTCAAGGCCATGATGGGCCCGGCGGGCACGTTCAAGAGCGAGACCATCCCGATCGGCGCCGTGGGCGCCAACCAGACCAAGGTGCAGCAGATGCTGGATCGCGTGGGCTTCAAGTAACCGGCGCTCCGGTTGCAAACAAGAACGGCGGACCACGGTCCGCCGTTTTCTTTTGGCGCGCCGCCACGATCAGGAACGGCGTGCCAGCAACTGCCCGCCGCCCGCCCGGCAGGGGCCGAACAGATCCAGCGCCGGCCGATAGGTGGGCGACGCCACGTCGAGCAGGCCCAGCAGCGTGGGGTAGAGGTTGTCGTGGCTGGCCGGCGCGTCGAGCTGGCCCGCCAGGCAGCCCGCGTCCACACCCGTGCGCGATGCCAGCGTGCCGGCCCAGAAGACCAGCGGCACGTGCTTCTGCTGCGCGGGCGCGAAGGCGTAGGGCATGCCGTGCAGGTACAGGCCGTATTCGCCCAGCGATTCGCCGTGATCGCTCATGTAGAGCATGGCCACCTGATGGTCGGACTGCCGCGCACGCAGCCAGTCGATCACACCCGCGAGGAAATGGTCCGTGTAGGCGATCGAATGGTCGAACGCATTCACCAGCTCGCCCGGCGCGCAGCGGTCCAGCGCGATGTCGCGGCATTCGGTGCCCAGGCGCTTGCGCGCCGCGTCGGAGCGGCGGTAGTACGCGGGGCCGTGGCTGCCCATCTGGTGCAGCACCACCACCGTGCCACGGGCGCGCCGCTCGGCCGGCAACTGGGCGATGCGTTCGTCCAGGCCTTCGAGCAGCATGTCGTCGAGGCACTCGCCGCCTTCGCACAGCGCTCGGCCACGGGGCGTGTCCTGCCGATCGGCGGTGGACGCATGCGGCACGCGGTCGCACACGCCCTTGCAGCCGGCCTGGTTGTCCACCCACAGCACCGCCAGGCCCGCGGCCTGCAGCACGTCCAGAAGGTTCTCGGACTCGCCGCGCCGCGCCTCGAAGGCTTCGCGCCCCAGGTGCGAGAACATGCACGGCACCGATGCTGCCGTGCTGGTGCCGCACGATTGCGCCTGCCGCCAGCTCAGCACGCTGGCACGCGCCAGTTCGGGCGTGGTGTCGCGTGCATAGCCATTCAGACCGAAGTGATCGGCGCGCGCGGTCTCGCCCACCACCAGCACGAACAGCGGCGGCGGCTGTCCCGCCGCATAGCTCGGTCCCGCCGTGGTGCCGGCGCTGATGGTGGCCAGCGCCTGTGCGCTGCGCGCGCCGGAGCGGCTGCCCTGGCGCAGCAGCGAGTACGCCGGTGCCAGCGGATTGATCATGTAGCGCAACTGCGGTTCGTTGCGCATGAGCGGCGCAAGCTGGCGGTAGCTGGCGAACACGCCGGCCACCATCACGCCCACGGCTGCCAGCACCAGCAGGGCGTTGCGCCCCAGCTGGCGCGGCCAGGGCAGTGCCTGCAGTTCCACCCGCCACAGCCACACGGCGGGCGGACCGGCCACCAGCAGCAGATCGCGCAGCAGGCGCCAGCCGAGCAGGTCGCGCACCTCGGTCACGTTGGTCTGCATCACGTTGGCCACCATCGTGGGATCGATGACCACGTGGTAGGCCAGCATGTAGTGCTGCACGCCCGCGGCGACCAGGATCACCAGCAGCCACCACAGGTGCGCCACACGTGCGAACGCGCCCAGCGCCAGAAGCGCCGCCGATCCGCAGGCCACCACCAGCGCCAGCCCCGGTAGCTGCGGCGCATAGAGGCTGGGCGCGCCGCCCGCGCGTGCCACGGCCAGCCACAGTGGCCAGTTGGCCGCCACCAGCAACCAGAGGGCCAGCAGCAGCACCGCGCGGGTCAGCGACACCGGCGCGCGCGGCGTCGTGCGCACGCCAGTCTCGATGTCAGAGATCATGCCCATGGCGCACCTCCATCGTCGCGGCCGCCCGGGCGAAACCGTTGAGCGACGCCCTCGCCTGTGCCCGGCCGATCTGCCAGAGCGTGCGCAGCACGTCCGACAGCCAGGCCACGCACCAGCAGATCCAGGCCGTCCACAGCGTATGGCTCATGTAATGCGCGCCACGCACCTGCTGCGCCAGGCCGAGCACGGCGCCCGCGAGCAGCGCGCAGGCCAGCCAGGCGCGCGCGGCGCCCGGTGCGTGGCGCCGCAAGGCGAACCAGCCGGCCACCCACGCGAAGGCGCTCGACGCATGGCCGGCCGGAAAGCAATGGCCGCCACCGCCGTCGACCACGCCCGCGATCCAATGCGACACGTAGGCGGCCGTTCCGCCGAACTCGCGCAGATCCCATGGGCAGCTGGTGGCACTGGTGCGCTTGAGCCAGGCCACGGCGGCCAGCGCGGCGAAGATCGTCAGCACCAGCCACACGCGGTCCGCCCGCGGGATGCGCCGGAGCACGCCCGCAGGCCAGCGCACCATCACGCAGAGCGCCGCCACGGCCAGCCACGCCAGCCAACGAGGTGCCTCATGCAGCGCACCGAACAGCCACGGGTCGTCGCGCAGCGCGAAGCCGGCGGCGCTGCCGAACAGCCGTGCCGCCTGAAGATCGAGCCCGCTGGCGTCCCAGGCGAGCACGCAGGCCAGGGCCGCCAGCGTCCACGCCGCGGCCTGCACCTGCGGGCCGGCTTTCCTGATTCCATTGGATGTCATCATGGAACGCGAGGCTAGGGGGTGGCGATGAACGCAACCTGAACCGCCCGCCGCCGGCACCGCGCGGCGCGCCTACACTTGGCGCAGCCCCTCACCCGGAAAACCCCCTCGTGCGAATCCTGCTCGTCGAAGATGACCGGCCCCTGGCCGATGCGGTGTGCGCCTACCTGCGGGCCAAGGCCTTCGCCGTGGATGTGGCGTACGACCTGGCCGGCGCCCGCGCCTGCCTGCCGGCCGCGCGCTACGGTGCCGTGCTGCTCGACCTGCACCTGGGCGACGGCGACGGCCTCGCGTTGCTGCCGCAGATCGGCGTGCAGTCCGAGCGCCCCATCGTCATCGTGCTCACCGCACGCGATCAGGTGAGCGACCGCATCCGCGGGCTGGACGCCGGGGCCGACGACTACCTCGTCAAGCCCTATGACCCGGCCGAACTGCTGGCCCGCCTGCGCGCGGTGGAACGCCGCCGCGCCGGCACGGCGCCGGTGCTGCGGCTGCACGAGGCGGTGGAGATCGACCTCGCGCGCGACGAGGTGCGGCGCGGCGGCGAAGTCGTCGTCCTCACGCACAAGGAATGGGCGCTGCTGCGTGCCATGGCCGCGCGGCCCGAACGCATCCACACGCGCGAAACCTTGCAGGACGCGCTCTACGCCTTCGACGACGAGGCCGACAGCAACACGCTGGAAGTATTCGTGAGCCGGCTGCGCCGCAAGCTCGGGCGCGACGCCATCCAGACGCTGCGCGGCCTGGGCTACCGGCTGGTGCCCGACGCACCACGCGCGGAGGCGCCATGAAGGCGCTGGTGCGACCCGCGACGCTGGCCGGCCAGCTCACGCGCACGCTGGTGCTGTGGGTGGGTGGCGTCTGGATCGCCTGCGTTGCGGGCACGGTGTGGTACGTGGATCGCGAGATCAACTTCAACTTCGACCACGAACTGGTCGAGGTGTCGCACCGCATGTTCGACATCGCGCTCGACACACTGGACCGTTCTGCGCCAGCCGAAGGTCCGGTGGTACTCGCTCCGCCACCCACCTTCGACGATGCCGCCGTGCGCTTCCAGATCGTCGCGGCCAGCGGCCACGTGCTGATGCGCTCGGCCGACACGCCCGCCACCCTGTTCGATGCGCCGCTGGCCGCAGGCTTCGCCGATGCGGGCGAGTGGCGGCTCTACACCGTGCGGCATCCGTCGCGCCCGCTGTTCCTGCAGGTGGCCGATCCGCTCGAAGAGCGGAGCACGGCGGTCAACCGCACGCTCTACGGCCTGATCGTTCTGCTGTGCGCGGTGCTGCCGCTGCTCGCGTTGCTGCTGTGGCGCATCGCCCGCGCGCAGTTGCACAGCCTCGAGCGCCTGTCGGGCGAGATCGCCCTGCGCGACGGCCTGCAACTGCAGCCGATCGCCCTGGAGGGCCTGCCACGCGAACTGCAACAGGTCTGCGACCACGTCAACCGCCTGCTCGAAAGGCTGGCCCATGCGCTGGACGTGGAACGCGCGCTCGCGGCCAACGCCGCGCACGAATTGCGCACGCCGCTGTCGGCCGCGCGGCTGCGCCTGCAGACCGTGATCGAGTCTCCGGCGACGCACACGCAGGACACGGTGCCGCACGTGCGCGCCGCGCTTCAGTCGCTGGAAGCGCTGAGCCAGCGTGCCGAAAAGCTGCTCCAGCTCTCGCGCGCCGAATCGGGCCGGGCCTTCGCGCGCGACGCCGTGGATCTGCCCCGCGTGGCCGCTGCCGTGGCGGAGGATTTCTGGGCCGTGCACGGCCCCGGCTGCCTTACGCTGCACGTGGACGACGGCGACCTGCAGCCCACGCTCGGTGACGCCGACGTGCTGGCCATCGCGCTGCGCAATCTGGCCGAGAACGCGCTGCGCCACGGGCGTGGCGCACCGGTGCAGATCGAAGTGATGGCGCCGGCCACCCTGGTGGTGCGAGACGCCGGACCCGGGGTGCCTGCGTCGCAGATCGGCACCCTGGTGCAGCGCCACGTGCGCCAGAGCGCCGACCGCGCCGGCTACGGGCTGGGCCTGTCGATCGTGCTCACGGTCGTCGAACGGCACGGCGCGAAGCTCGAACTTCTGTCTCCGCCTCCCGGCCACGCGCAGGGGCTGGAGGCACGCATCGTGCTGCCGCCCGCGCCGCACTGACGACACCTCGACCACGCCATGACGACCACCGCTACCTCCTCCGGCCAGACCAACGTCAACCTCCTCGTCGCGGCCCAGGCGCTGGGAGCCGCTTCGCCGCCCATCATCATTTCCCTGGGTGGCATCGTCGGCCAGACGCTGGCCACCGACCCGACGCTGGCCACACTGCCCGTCAGCCTGTTCAACCTGGGCGTGGCACTGTCCACCATCCCCGCGGCGCTGCTGATGCGGTCGCTGGGCCGGCGTGCCGCGTATTCGATGGGCGCGCTCATGGGCATGCTGTCGGGCCTGCTGGCGGCCTGGGGCGTGCTGCGCGGCAGCTTCGAGCTGTTCTGCCTGGGCACGGCGCTGGCCGGCTTCTATGGCGCCTGCGTGCAGAGCTACCGCTTCGCAGCGTCGGATGCGGTCGAGCCCTCGCAACGCGGGCGTGCCATCTCTCGCATCATGATCGGCGGGCTGGCGGCCGCAGTCATCGGCCCTCAACTCGTGATCTGGACGCGCGACGCCTGGCCCGGCGCGCCCTTTGCCGGCAGCTTCATCGGCCAGGCCGCGCTGGCCTTGATCGCGCTGCCATTGCTGCTGGCGCTGCGCGCGCCAGCGCCCTTGACCGCAGCCGAGGCGGCCGGCCCGGCGCGTTCGCTCGGCGAGATCGCACGCCAGCCGAAGTTCGTTGTCGCCGTGATCGCGGGCGTGGTGTCGTACGGCTTGATGAGCTTCATCATGACCGCCACGCCCATCGCCATGGTGGGCTGCGGTCACACGGTGGGCGAGGCGGCGCTGGGCATCCAGTGGCATGTGCTGGCCATGTTCGCACCCAGCTTCTTCACCGGCCGGCTGATCGAGCGTTTCGGCAAGCCCGGCATCACCGCACTGGGCCTGGCATTGATGGCCTCGTCGGGCCTGCTGGCGCTGGCCGGGCTGGAGCTGCTGCACTTCTGGGGCGCGCTGATCCTGCTGGGCGTGGGCTGGAACTTCGGCTTCATCGGCGCCACGGCCATGGTCACCGACTGCTATCGCCCCACCGAGCGCGCCAAGGTGCAGGCGCTCAACGACTTCCTGGTGTTCGGCACCGTGGCCGTCGCCTCGTTCAGCTCTGGCCGCCTGCTCAACACCGCAGGCTGGGACATGCTCAACACGCTGATGCTGCCGCTGCTGGCCGTGGTGATGGTGTTGCTGGGCTGGCTGGTGCTGCTCGAGCGGCGCGTGGGCGTGGCCGCCTGACTATTCAACGTGCGCGCGCACCCAGTCGGGCAGCGGGTGCGCCTTCTGCGCCGGGAAGTCCACCCAGATCGTGGTCGCGCCGCCGGCGGCGAACAGCACGCCCGGCTGGTCGTCGCGTTCCATCGTGGCCCAGCTCTCGAACGTGGTCCGGGCCGGATCGCTCACGTACATCTTCATGCGCACCTCGCCCGGCCATTCGATCTGGCGGTAGAAATTGCAGAAGGCATTGACGATCACCGGCCCCTGGCCCTCGCGGTCGGGCAGGCAACCGATGGAGCGGAACCACTCGATGCGGATCGTCTCGAGGTAGCGGAAATACGAGCCGTTGTTGAGGTGGCCCATCGCGTCCATGTCGCCCCAGCGGATGGGAATGAGCATCTCATGGACGAGCTTCTTGCGTTCGGGGATCTCGATCTTCATGCGTCGTGCAGGGCCTGCGCGTGGGCCGCCCTGCACGAGCGACGCGATCACTCGCGCCAGGCGGGCGGAATGCGCTCGGCCTTCGGGGGAAGGAAGCGTTCAGTATAGAGACTGGCCGGCGTGGCCGAGCCCTTGATCCCGAAGGCCTCGATCACCGCGTCGATCGACTTCTGCAGCCGCGCCGGGCTCACCGATGAAAAGCCGTTGTCCTTCACGTTCTGCGTGAGCAGCAACTCGCGCGCGTACAGCGACATGCGGCCGGTTTCAACCTCGACATTGATGAGCGGATCGCGCACGCGAAGCGCATCGATACCCGAACGGGGCGCCGCGATCAGCTCCTTCATGCCACGGTTGACGGCCTTCACGAACGCTGCCGTGGTGCGCGGATTCTTCTCGACGAATTCACGCGTGGCGACGACGGCATTGCCGTAGCAGTCGAGTCCGTTGGCGTCGTAGCGCAGCACGGTGAGGTCGGCCGGCTTCACGCCCGCGGCACCCAGCGAGGGCACGGCCGAAGTCACGAAGCCTGTGATGACGTCCACCTCACCCTTGGCCAGCATCTGCTCGC
This sequence comes from Burkholderiales bacterium, assembly GCA_017307855.1. GTDB lineage: Bacteria > Pseudomonadota > Gammaproteobacteria > Burkholderiales > Burkholderiaceae_C > JAGOCV01. The sequence goes on from JAFKGD010000002.1 coordinate 314,058, forward strand.
GCAGATTGGCATCCATCGACATCCAGCTGATCTTCGAGCTGTCCAGCCCGTTGATCTTGGCGAACACGGGAAACATCTGGCGTCCGCCGTCGAAGGTGGGCGCCCCCAGGCGCTTGCCTTCCAGATCCTTCGGACGGGTGATGCCGGTTTTCTTGAGCGCGATGGCGGCCAGCGGGCAGGCGTCTTCGGCCACGTAGACCATGGTGAGTTCACGGCCAGGATTCTCGAGATTCCACTTGATGATGGTGCCCACGTCGGCGTACGAGAAATCGTAGGTACCCGACACCACGCGCTGCACCGAAGTGGCCGAGCCCGATCCACGATCCACCGTGACGTCCAGCCCTTCGGCCTTGAAGTAGCCCTTCTCGGCGGCCAGCGGGAACTGCGCCTGCGTGGCCTGGAACAGCCAGCCCATGGAGAACTTGAGCGCGGGCTTTTCAACCTGCGCCCAGGCCGGCGACATGAGGCCGGCTGCGATTGCCAGGCCCAGCAGGGCCCGGCGCGAATGGAAAAAAGGAGCGCTGTTTTTCATGGTGTGGTGCTGCTTTCGGGTGGTACAGGAAATCGATGCTCAGGCGCGCGGCGCGCCATGCGCCAGGACGTCGCAGATGCGCTGCGCCGCCTCGGCCGGGCAGGCGGCCTGGGGCACGTGGCCGCAGTCCAGGGAGATGGAATGCGCGCCCGGCACCAGCCGCTGCATGCGCCGCTGCACCGGCAGCAGCAGGGAGCGGTCCTGCCGGGCCTCGACGTAGATGCGTGGCACCCGCCCCATGCGCGCGGGCGTCCATACCGGCGCCATGTCGCGCCCGCCGTTGGGCTGTGGTGTGAGGCGTGCGGCCAGCTGGCCGGCCAGCACCGGCTCGACGTCGTGCAGGAAGATGCGCGTGGCGGCCATCGAGTCGACGGTGGACGAGCGGCGATCGGCCGTGTCCGCCAGCCAGGGGCCAATGCCCGACAGGTCCACGCCCGGATGGTCGGCCTGGCAGGCGCGCACGAGTTCGGCGAAGCCGACGCCGCTGGGCAGCATCATCCCGGCCAGGTAGACCAGCGCCGACACGCGTTCAGGGGCGGCTTCGGCCACGGCCGTGGCCGTGAGCCCGCCGCCGCTGTGGCCCAGCACCACGACCGGCCCGGGCTCGCGGTCGATGACCGACAGCACGTGGTCGACGTAGCGCTGCAGCGTCACCTCGCCGGGCGGCGTGCGGTCGGCCGGATCGCAGCCGTTGCCGGGCAGATCCACCGCCTCGGGCGCCCAGCCCAGGCGCCGCAGATGCGGCAGCCACAGGCCGAAGGCCCAGGCGCCCTGCCACGCGCCGTGGATGAGGATGAGGCGGCGGGTGGCCACCGGCGCGAACGGCACCGTCGACGGAGCAAAACTGTCTGGACCCGGAATGGCGGCTGGGTCTGGCGAAGTGATGGCGAGCATGACAAGTCCGCTAGCAACAGTCGCGCCACCCCGCCGGCCGTCGCTGCGGTGCCGCATAAAATGCCCTGAAACACCCCGGTGCCGGCGCCCCTGCCAGGCCCCGACTCGCACTTTCACTATCGGACGAGACACCACGATGACCCAGGAAGAAATCCTTGCCCAGTTCGGCCCCCGCGAAGCGATGGAATACGACGTGGTGGTGGTTGGCGGCGGCCCCGGTGGCCTGGCCACTGCCATCCGGCTGAAGCAGCTCGCGGCCGAGAAAGGCACGGACGTCTCAGTGGTGGTGCTGGAGAAGGGCTCGGAGCCCGGCGCCCACATCCTCTCGGGCGCCATCATGGATCCGAAGGCACTGACCGAACTGATCCCCGACTGGAAGGAGAAAGGCGCGCCGCTCACCCAGGCGGTTTCCGACGACGCCTTCATGTTCTTCGGCGAGAGCTCGGGCGTGCGCGTGCCCAACTTCATGCTGCCGCCCAATTTCCAGAACCACGGCAACTACATCGTGCGCCTGGGCCACGTGGTCAAGTGGCTGTCTGAGCAGGCCGAGGCGCTGGGCGTGGAAATCTTCCCCGGCTTCGCAGCAGCCGAGGTGCTCTATAACGACGACGGTTCGGTCAAGGGCGTAGCCACCGGCAACATGGGCGTGGGCAAGGACGGCGAGCCCACGGGCGACTTCCAGCTGGGCATGGAACTGCATGCCAAATACACCGTGTTCGCCGAAGGCGCGCGCGGCCACCTGGGCCGCCAGCTGATCGATCGCTTCAAGCTGGGCCAAGGCAAGGATCCGCAGAGCTTCGGCCTCGGCATCAAGGAGGTGTGGGAGATCGACCCCAAGCGCCACCAGCCCGGCTTCGTGCTGCACAGCGCGGGTTGGCCACTGGACAACGACACCTACGGCGGCGCCTTCCTCTACCACCTGGACGACAACCAGGTCGCGCTGGGCTTCATCACCGGCCTGGGCTACGCCAACCCGTACCTCAGCCCGTTCGAGGAATTCCAGCGCTGGAAGACGCATCCCAACATCCGCTGGTACCTCGAAGGCGACGCCGCGCACGGCATCCAGCCGGCCAAGCGCCTGGGCTACGGCGCGCGCGCCATCAACGCCAGCGGCCTGTCGGCCCTGCCCAAGACCGTGTTTCCCGGCGGCGCCCTGATCGGCTGCGACGCGGGCTACCTCAACGTGGGCCGCATCAAGGGCAGCCACGCCGCCATCAAGACCGGCATGCTCGCCGCCGAAGCGGCCTACGACGCCATCGTCGCCGGCCGCCAGCACGACGAACTCTCGGCCTACCCCGAGGCGTTCGAGCAGAGCTGGCTGCACAAGGAACTGCACAAGGACCGCAACTTCAAGAACTGGTTCAAGAAGGGTCTGGCCGTCGCCACGGTGATGAACGGCTTCGAGCAACTGGTGCTGCGCGGCAACATCCCGTGGACGCTGCATCGCGACAAGCCCGACCACGCCATGCTGCGGCCTGCCTCGGAGTTCAAGCCCATCGTCTACCCCAAGCCCGACGGCAAGCTGACCTTCGACAAGCTCTCGAGCGTGTTCATCAGCAACACCAACCACGCCGAGAACCAGCCCGCCCACCTCACGCTGAAAGACGCATCGATCCCCGTCAACGTCAACCTCGCCAAGTACGCCGGGCCCGAGCAGCGCTACTGCCCGGCCGGTGTGTACGAGTTCGTCCGCGACGAAGCCGCCGGCGGCGAGCGCCTGCAGATCAACGCGCAGAACTGCGTGCACTGCAAGACCTGCGACATCAAGGACCCGACGCAGAACATCGTTTGGGTCACGCCTGAAGGCGGTGGCGGGCCGAATTACAACGGGATGTGAGGCGACGGAGGTTGCCAGATGGAGAAGCGGCCCGAGGGCCGCTTTTTGGTTGACCCGATGAAATGCGGCGTGCTGGCTAAGATGTCGGCTATCGGCCAGAAGCGGACATTCGGAGGGGGCAACAGTGCAGATCAGAAACCCGATCATCATTGGCTTAGTCGGCATTGTTGTCGTGGGCCTCTATGCGAGCCAGTACATGACGGCTGCTCACAGGCAAGCAGCCGCGTTATTGCGTTCGCCGCCGCACTCGATGGGTCCGCTGGTTATTGTCAAGAGTCGGTGGTCCGGTGAGCAGGCTGAGCTTTGGTACACGAGCTTTGATGCTCCGGGTCAAGGGAAGTCGGTCTGGGTTCAGGTCGACACTAAGACCGGTATGACCGTGGTTAAGTGACATCGGCTATTGGCCGATAGGCGACATGGTAGCTAGGGCAGCTTTGGGCCCAAAGCTGACATCAACGTGATCGCAATGCCTCTCGACCCTCTGCTCGCCAAGCGGCCACATACCCCGGCCAGACTCCAATAACTACACCTAGCAAAAGCAATATGAAAGTCGACAGCAGTGCGAAGATGGCAATGCTATGAGCACTGCTGCTGAACCTTCCTGTCGAAGGCCCGGCAACACAAAAGTGCAGCCACCAAAAAAGAATTGCCAATGCGGGCAATAGGACCACTGCAGAAAGCCGGTCTTTCAATGATTCACCGTTCATTAGGCTTAGTCGAACTACGCTGAAGTCGACGACTGTCCTAACCAGAAACGGGGCTGCGACCAGTAGCGCGAAAGGCCACGCTAGGCCACTGGCTAGCTTTGCGACCTGCGGAAAATCGGTTGCCGCAGCATGTCGGTAGATGTCCGTTGATGGGAACACCAGCAGAATGAGTTGTTGCACTGCATCGCAGAACCGACCTAGCGTGGGGTACCGGTCGAGCACATCAAGAGGAGCAAAAAGCACGATCAGTCCGTACGCCCCGGCGATGCCGGCAACCGTTCCAAACAGAGGGCGAGGTCGTATGCGTCCGCCGGTTGCGGATGTGAGTTTTACGTTGCTCTCGAAGGACCCTTTGATGCGCATTCGATGTCCGCTTCTGGCCGATATCCGACATCGTAACCAGCGCCAACCCACGAACGCTCCAGACTTCCCCCAAGGCACCGGGAGTGCCGGGCGACCTGCGCAGCGAAATCAAGGAGGAGCCGGCGCAGCCGGCGGGGGACATTTGCGGAGAAGGTTGCCCGGCGATCCCGGTGCCGACCGGCGCGGACGTCATCGCCCGACGCCCAGCAAAAACTCCGCGATGGCCGTCGACGCATCCGGCCCCATGGGATCGCTGAACGCCCCTTCGCGCACCCCGCCCGACCAGGCGTGGCCCAGCCCCTGCACCACCCAATGCTCGGCCAGCGCCGCGCCGGCCTCATCCACCAGCCTGAGCCGCGTCGCGTTGCGCCGCCCCAGCTGCTGCACGTCGCCGCGCTCGATGTTCGCGTGCAAGCCTGCAGCCTCGGCTACCGCGACAGCCGCAGCCCAGATCGCCTCGCCGTTGGCCGGATGCACCGTGCGATCCGCACTGCCGTGGATGACGATGGCGGGCACGAAAGGCCCGGGGCCGGCTTTGCCGAACGCGCCCGCCGCCGCGCGCGGCCCGTGCTTCATGACGCGCAAGCCAGCAAACACATCGCCCGCCGATCCTTCGGGCACGCCCGAGTGCGCGCCAGCGGCGGCGAAGATGTCCGGATAGGCGTTCGCGACGGTCAGCGCCATCGCCGCGCCAGCGGAGAGCCCGGCGACATGGACACGCGAGCGGTCGGCGCCGGCCTTGCGGGCGGCGTCCAGGGCCAGCGCGGCCAGCATGGCGGCCTCGCCCGTGCGGCCCTGGTGGCGGCGGTCGAACCAGTTCCAGCAGCGCAGGCGGTTCGCCTCGGCGTTCTGCTGCGCATACGCCACGGCAAAGCCCAGCCGGCTGGCCACATCGTTCATGCGCGTGGACGCGGCGAAGCTGGCCGCTGTCTGCTTGCAGCCGTGCAGCATCAGGATCAGCGGCATGCGCCCGCCAGCGACGCGCTCGGGCACATGCAGCCAGTAAACGATGCGCGCGCCCTCGTGCATGAAGCTCCTGCGCGACAGGCCCGCGTCCGGCTGGGGCGACAGACGGCTTGCGGGCTTGCCGGCACGCGTATTGCGCCGGGCGGGCTTGGGCGCGAGCTGGCGGGCCAGCCGCTCTGCCGCGCGCAGTGAGCGCAAGGCGGATGTCCAGAAAGAGGTGCGTCGGGCCATGCCGCGAGGCTACGGACTGCGCGCGCCGCGACGCGTAGGACGCACTCCTGCCAGGCTGGTGTCTGCTGACACGCCACCACGGATGGGGCAGCTTCCGCCCCGCCCTCACGCAGGGGCGCTCGCGGCGGACCCGGCGGCACGCCCGACGCCTACAAGGCCGCAACGCGCGCAGGCCTACAGTCGAATCGTCTGACGGAAGCCCGCTGAAGTCAGACAGGGTTCCAGTCTGTTTCTCTCTCTCCGTCTCCAAGGTTTGGCCCCTCGCACGAGGGGCCTTTTCTTGCGCGAACGGAATGCGTGTCTGCGGGCGATCGACCGGTCGGTCATAGACTCGGCGCATGCCTAGCACTGGGTCCCACCGCACCGCCAGCGTCCTGCTCCTCACAGGCACGCTGGCCGCCGCGCTGGGCTGGTGGTTCGACGGCGCCCTGCCGGCCCGCGCGCGGCTCGATCCTTCGATCACCACTGAACCGCTGCAGACGCCCACGTCGGGCGACGCCGCCTTCGCCGCCCACCGCAACGGCGTCGACTACAGCATCCGACCGCTGGCCGACTACGAGATCACCGGCCTGGTCGTCAGCATGCACCACGCCGATGCCTGGTGGGACTGGATCCACGCGGCCAGCGCCGATCACCTCAACGTGGTGGACCTGTGCGTGGTGTGGGGCGCCAATGCGGCCGATGGCGCGTACGAGCGCATGAAGTTCAGTAGCGGCCAGTTCGTCTGCTACGTGAGCACGCGCGACAGCAGCGCCTGGCAGCCGCAGTACATCCGCGCGCTATCCAACAACCACCTGCTCACCGACGATGCGCGCATCGCGCGGCAACTGGCCGGCGTGCGCGTGGGAGATCAGGTGCGCATGCGCGGGCAGCTGGTGGAGTATTCGCACAACCACGGCTTCGCGTTCACGCGCGGCACCTCGCTCACGCGCGACGACCAGGGCAACGGCGCGTGCGAGACGATCTTCGTGCGTGATGTGCAGGTTTTGCGCGCGGCAGCCGCCTGGCCGCGCTGGCTGCTGTGGGCGGGGCTGGCAATGTTGGGCCTGGGCGTGTGGCGCTGGTTTGCCACACCGCACCGCCCACTGGACTGATGACCTCAGCCGGGGATTCAGCCCGCGGCGCGATCAGCCGTCCGGCCAGACGGCATCGCGACCAAAGATACCCCCAACGCCTTGCACACCCGCGCGATGGTGTCGAAGCGCGGGCTGGCATCAGGGCGCAGCGCTTTGTAGAGCGCCTCGCGCGCAATGCCGGCGTCGGCGGCGACCTGCGCCATGCCGCGCGCCCGGGCTGCATCGCCCAAGGCAGCGGCCAACAGGCCCGTATCGCCTTCTTCGATGACCAGCGTCAGATAGGCGGCAATGTCTTCCTCATCGCGCAAATGCTCCGCGACATCGAAGGGACGGGTCTTGGTGGTCTTGGTGCTCATGGGTCACTCCGGCAACGTTCTGGACAAGGCAATGGCGGCGGCGATGTCCGCTTGCTGGGTCGCCTTGTCCCCACCGCCCAGCATCACGATCAGGACCTGACCACGCTGCACGTAATACATGCGCCAGCCCGGACCAAAGAACTCACGCATCTCGAATACCCCCTCGCCCACCGGCTTCACATCGCCCAGATTTCCCAAGCTGGCCTTGCGCAGCCGCACCAGCAGGCGGCGGCGCGTCATGGCGTCTCTCAAGCCGATCAGCCAGGCGTCGAAGGTTTCGGTGGTTTCGATCTGCATGGGCAATTGTAATCGATCGATTACACGAATGCAGACCTGGTCATCCCTGTTCCGCGCAGCCGAGAGCTTGGGCGCCGGAATCCGGCTCACCTCGGCTCGACGCGCTGGCCCTGCGCGTCGACGACCTGTTCGCCGTCTTCCTTGGTGAAAGCGCCGCGCTGGGGGTTGGGCAGGATCGTCAGCACCACCTCCGACGGCCGGCACAGGCGCGTGCCCAGTGGCGTGACGACGATGGGCCGGTTGATGAGGATGGGGTGCTGCAGCATGAAGTCGACCAGCTGCTCGTCGGTCCACTTCGGATCGTCCAGGCCCAGCTCGTCGTACGGTGTTCCTTTTCTGCGCATCAAGTCCCGCGTGGCCATGCCCGTGTCGGCGATGAGGCGCTGCAGGGTCTCGCGGTCGGGCGGGGTCTTGAGGTACTCGACGACGTGGGGTTCTTCGCCGCTGTTGCGGATCATCGCCAGGGTGTTGCGCGAGGTGCCGCACGCGGGGTTGTGGAAGATGGTGATGGTGCTCATGCAATGCTCCTTGATGCCAAGTGTCAGCCCATGCCCAGTCGCAAGGCGAGTGCGGCCAGTGTGACCGCCAGCACGGGAAGGGTGAGGACGATACCCACGCGGAAGTAGTACCCCCACGCGATGGTCGTGCCCTTGCGTGACAGCACGTGCAGCCACAACAGGGTGGCCAGGCTGCCGATGGGCGTGATCTTGGGCCCCAGGTCGCAACCGATCACGTTGGCGTAGACCATGGCTTCCTTGACCACGCCCGTGGCCGACGACTGGTCGATGGACAGCGCGCCGATCAGCACGGTCGGCATGTTGTTCATGATCGAGGACAGCCCCGCCGCGAGGAAGCCGGCGCCGAAGGCCGCCCCCCAGACACCGCCCCGGGCGAACTGGTCCAGCAGGGCGGAGAGATAGCCCGTCAGCCCGGCATTGCGCAGTCCGTAGACCACCAGATACATGCCGAGCGAGAACACGACGATCTGCCACGGCGCGCCCAGAAGCACCTTGCGCGGGCTGATGACGTTGCCCCGGGCGGCCACGGCGAGCAGCAGCGCGGCACCTGCCGCCGCGACCGCGCTCACCGGAACGCCACGGGGCTCCAGCCAGAAGAAGCCCGCCAGCAGCAGCGCCAGCACCATCCAGCCCGCCCGGAACGTTCCCGGGTCGCGGATGGCCTGCGCGGGCGGCTTGAGTTGCCGCAGGTCGTAGGTCGCGGGCACGTCCCGCCGGAAGTACAGATACAGCAGGGCGAGGCTGGCCAGCACCGCCGCCAGGTTGACCGGCACCATCACGGAGGCATAGGCGCCGAATCCGATGCCGAAGAAGTCCGCCGAGACGATGTTGACCAGATTGGACACGACCAGCGGCAAGCTGGCGGTGTCGGCGATGAAGCCGGCCGCCATCACGAACGCCAGCGTGGCCGCCGGCGAGAAGCCCAGCGCCACCAGCATCGCCATCACCACGGGCGTCAGGATCAGCGCCGCGCCGTCGTTCGCGAACAGCGCGGCCACGGCGGCGCCCAGCACCACGATCAGGGCAAACAGTCGCGGGCCGCTGCCGCCGCCCCACCGCGCGAAGTGCAGTGCGGCCCATTCGAAAAAGCCGGCTTCGTCCAGCACGAGGCTGATGACGATGATGGCGACGAAGGTGGCCGTGGCGTTCCAGACGATGCCCCAGACGACCGCGATATCCGCCAGATGCACGACGCCCAACGCCAGCGCCACCAGCGCACCCCCGGCGGCACTCCAGCCGATGCCCAGCCCGCGCGGCTGCCAGATGACCAGAATCAGGGTGAAGGCGAAGATCAGGACTGCCGCGAGCATGGCGGGAAGCTTTCAAGGATGTTGGCGGGTGTGTGCGGAGATGCCCAGCGGTACTGGCGGGATGGGCATGGCGCGGAAATCAGCGCTTGCACGCCGCGTCCGCCGTGGTGCAGGGGACACCCTGGCAGCAGTTCTCGGTGAGGAAGCCCATGAGGCCGTCGATGCGGTCGAACTGTGCGCGATAGACCAGATAGCGGCTCGATCGCTCCTGAGAGACCAGGCCGGCCCGCGTCAATTCCTTCAGATGGAACGACAGCGAGGTGTTGGGGATGTCGAGCCCCTCGCTCATGACGCCGGGCGTCAAGCCATCCTGACCGACAACCACCAGCGCGCGGAAAATGCGCAGTCGCACCGGATGGGCCAGCGCGCCCAGCGCTTCGACAACTTCGGATTCGTCCATGCCGGCACTCTACTACATTTCAATAATCGTCAAATAGTCGAAGGATAGAGACAAAGAAAAGGCGGCCACGCGGGCCGCCTTGTCATGGAGGGCGAGATCTCAGGCCGCCGCGGCCGCCCGCGCCCTGCGCGCTGACATCCACCGCATCACCCGCGGCAGCACCAGCACCGCCACGATCACCACGATCAGCCCCACCGACATCGGGCGGCCGAAGAACACCGTCCAGCGCCCTTCGCCGATGGAGATGGCATTGCGCAGCTGCGCCTCGGCCAGCGGGCCCAGGATCATGCCGACCACCACGGGCGCGGTCGGGAAGTCGAAGCGCCGCATCAGCACGCCCAGCACGCCGATGCCCCACAGCAGGTACAGATCGAACGCGCTCTGCCGCATGCCGTAGGCGCCCACGGTGGAGAAGATGAGGATGCCGGCGTAGAGCTGCGGGCGCGGAATCTTCAAGAGCTTCACCCACAGGCCCACCATCGGCAGGTTGAGGATGAGCAGCATCACGTTGCCGATGTAGAGCGAGGCGATCAGCGCCCACACCAGCGTGGCCGAGGTGGTGAAGAGCTGCGGCCCGGCCTGGATGCCGTAGTTCTGGAAGGCGCCCAGCAGCACGGCGGTGGTGTTGCTGGTGGGAATGCCCAGCGTGAGCAGCGGGATCAGCGCCGCCGTCACCGACGCGTTGTTGGCCGCCTCGGGGCCGGCCACGCCTTCGATGGCGCCCTGCCGGCCGAATTCGGCGGCGTTCTCGCCCTTGGCCAGCTTCTTCTCGGTGGCGTAGGAGAGGAAGGTGGGGATCTCGGTACCGCCCGCCGGAATGCAGCCGAAGGGCACGCCGATGGCGGTGCCGCGCAGCCAGGCGAGGATGGACCGCTTCCAGTCGCGGCCCGTCATGTGCACACGGCTCATGGCGTTGCGGGTTTCGTTCACCCGGCCTTCGAACAATGCGGCGTACAACACCTCGGCCACCGCGAACAGGCCCACGGCCACCAGCACGATCTCGATGCCGTCGAGGAGCTCGGGCGTATTCATCGTGTAGCGCGCCTGGCCCGATATCTGGTCCATGCCCACGCAGCCGATGGCCAGCCCGACGAGCAATGCCACCATGCCGCGCAGCGTGCTCTGGCCCAGCACCGCGCTCACGGTGGTGAAGGCCAGCACCATCAACAGGAAGTACTCGGGCGGGCCCAGGCGCACGGCATACTCGGCCACGTAGGGCGCGAACAGCGTGACGATGACGGTGGCGATGGTGCCGGCCACGAACGAGCCGATGGCCGAGGTGGCCAGGGCCGCGCCCGCGCGACCGCTGCGCGCCATCTTGTTGCCTTCCATCGCGGTGACCATGCTGGCCGTCTCGCCCGGCGTGTTGAGCAGGATGGAAGTGGTCGATCCGCCGTACATCGCGCCGTAGTAGATGCCGGCAAAGAAAATCATCGAGGCCGTCATGTCCACCTTGGACGTGATCGGCAGCAGCATGGCCACGGCCACCGCCGGGCCGATGCCCGGCAGCACGCCCACGGCGGTGCCCAGCGCGCAGCCCACCAGCGCCCAGATCAGGTTGACTGGCGTGAGCGCGGTGGCAAAGCCCTGCATCAGGGCAGCGAAGATTTCAGTCATGTCGTGCGTGCCTCAGAGCCAGCCGGTACCGGTGATGCCCGGCAGGTTGATGGCCAGCAGCTGCGTGAACAGCCAGTACACCGGCGCGGAGAGGCCCAGGCCCCAGGCGACGTCGCGCAGCCAGCGGCGCGCGCTGCCCTGCTCGCCCGCGGCGCGGGCCAGGCCCTGCACCGCCAGCACGTAGCACAGCGTGCAGCCCAGCACGAAGCCCAGCGTGGTGATGAGCGCGGCATTGGCCAGCAAGCCGGCCGACACCCAGGCGAAGGCGCGCCAGTCGGCGCGCGCGTCGGTGCCGTCGCCGCCGGCATCGGGCATGGCGCGCCAGCCGCCGGTGAAGGTTTCGCGCAGCAGCAGCACGCCGCACAGCGCCAGCCCGGCCGCCACGAACCACGGCAGGAAGTTGGGGCCGACGCCGCCATAGCCCGCCTCGCCCGGAATGCGCAGCGCACCGGCCGCCAGCAGCGCGGCCACGGCCAGCACGCCGGCGCCCACCAGCGCCTCGCTGCGATCGATCTGCTGCACGCGTGCGGTCATCAGATCATCCCGCTCTTGACCATGGTGGCGCGCAGGCTGGCGAATTCGCGGTCGACGAAGTTGCCGAAGTCGTTGCCGGTGAGGTAGGCCGGCGTCCAGCCGTTCTTGTCGATGGATTCGGCCCAGCTCTTCGTCTTGGTGGCTTTCATCACCAGGTCGATCAGCTCCTTGCGCTGCGCGGCCGTGATGCCGGGCGCGCCGTACACGCCGCGCCAGTTGCCGATCTCCACGTCGATGCCCAGCTCCTTGAGCGTGGGCGCGTCCAGCCCGGCGATGCGCTTGTCCGACGTGACGGCGATGGCGCGCATCTTGCCGGTGGCGATGTACTCGGAAAACTCGCTGTAGCCGCTGCCGCCCACGGTGACGTTGTTGCCCAGGATGGCGGCCACCGCCTCGCCGCCGCCACGGAAGGCCACGTAGTTGATCTTCGAGGGATCGACACCGACGCGCTGCGCGATCATGGCCGCCGCGATGTGCTCGGTGGAGCCGCGCGAGCCGCCACCCCACTTCACGCTGCCGGGGTCTTTCTTGAGTTGCTCGACCACGTCCTTCATGGTCTTGAAGGGCGATGCGGCCGGCAGCACGAACACGTTGTATTCGGTGGTCAGGCGGGCCAGCGGCGTGGCCTGCGACAGATCGACCGGCGGGCGGCCGGTGATGATGCCGCCCACCATCACGGCGCCCATCACCATCAGCGCATTCGGATCGTTCTTGGCCGAGTTGACGAACTGCGCCAGCCCGATGGCGCCGGCCGCGCCGCCCTTGTTGTCGAAGGCGACCGACGAAGCGCCCGCTTCCTGCAGCGCGCGGCCGAGGGCGCGGCCGGTCAGGTCCCAGCCGCCACCGGGGTTGGCCGGAATCAGCATCTTGAGATTGGCCGCCGCGCGCGCCGTGAGCGGCAACCCACCGGCCGCGGCGAGCGTGGCGAAGGCGCCCAGCGATTTCAGGAATTGGTCACGACGCATGGCTTGTCTCCTAGAGTCAGGTTGGGGTCAGGTGGCGCGATGGTGCGCCCGCCACCTGTCAGTTGGCTGTCCGGCGCACTAGGGAAAGCCCGGCCCCGCGCGGCGCTTTAATACGGCCCATGAAACTGCTGCTGGTCGAGGACGAACCCGCCATGCGCCAGACCCTGGTGCGCGCCCTGGGCAACCGGGGCTTCCAGCCGCGCGCCTGTGCCAACGGCGACGAGGCGCTGGCCGCATGGCACGCGGGCCTGTACGACGTGGTGGTGCTCGACCTCTCGCTGCCCGGGCGCGACGGGCTGGAGGTGCTGCGCGAGGCGCGCGCCGCCGGCCTGCGCGAGCCGGTGCTGATCCTCACCGCGCGCGGCACGGTGGGCGATCGCGTGATCGGCCTGAACACCGGCGCCGACGACTACCTGGCCAAGCCCTTCGACCTGGACGAGCTCGAAGCCCGCCTGCGCGCGCTGGCGCGCCGCCACGCCCCGGCCCACGAAGCCGCGCCACGCATGCAGCACGCGGGCACGCTCGCGCTCGACCGCGACAACGGCGCCGTGTATCACGGCGGCGAGGTGCTGGAACTGCCGCCGCGCGAGCTGGCCCTGCTGCAGGCCCTGCTCGCCTCGCCCGGCAAGGCGGTGAGCAAGGAGCGGCTGTTCACGCTGGTGTTCCCGCACCAGGCCGAGGTGCAGTACGAAGCCATCGAGGTGGTGGCCTACCGGCTGCGCAAGAAGCTGGCCGGCACCGGCGCCAGCGTGGTCACGCTGCGTGGGCTGGGCTATCTGCTGAAGGTGGACGCTTGAGCGGCGCCGCCGCAGCGGCCAACCGCTTGGCGCCGCGCCCGCGCTCGCTGCGCCGCACGCTGCTGGTGGGCATCCTGCTGCCGGCGGCGCTGGTGATCGCGGCCAACACGGTCAGCCAGTACCGGCAGGCGCTGGCCGCCGTCAACACGGCCTACGACCGCACGCTGCTGGCATCGGCCAAGACCATCAGCGAACAGCTCGACGTGACGGGTTACGACGAGGGCGCGCAGGTGCTGGCCACCGTGCCCTATGCCGCGCTCGAAGCGTTCGAGGCCGACAACCAGAGCCGCATGTTCTACCGCGTCACCGGCCCGCGCGGCGAACTGGTGTCGGGCTTCGGCGAACTGGCCGCCTGGCACGGCCGCATTCCCGACCGGGGCGCGTATGCGGCGCTGGTGGATTTCTACGACGACCAGTTCCGCGACCAGCCGGTGCGCGTGGCCGTGCTGCTGCAGCCGGTGGTGAGCCCGCGCGGGCGCGCGATGGCGATGATCCAGGTGGCCGAGACGCTGGAGCTGCGCGAGCAGCTGGCGCGCCGCATCCTGCTCGACACGCTGTGGCGGCAGGCGCTGCTGGTGGCGGTGATCGCACTGATCACGGTGCTGGTGGTGCAGCGCGCCACGCGGCCGGTGCGGCGCATCAGCGACGAGCTTGAGGCGCGGCCCGAGGGCGACCTGACACCGCTGCAAGCCAGCGACGCGCCGCGCGAGCTGCTGCCGCTGGTGCAGGCCACCAACGCCACCATGCAGCGGCTGGACCATCTGCTCGAACACCAGAAGCGCTTCGTGCGCGACGCCTCTCATCAGCTGCGCACGCCGTTGGCCGTGCTCAAGGCGCAGGCGCAATCGGCACGGCGCGGCGACATCGCGCCGGCCGCCGCGCTGGCCGAGATCGAAGACACGGTGGACCGCGCCACCCAGCTGGCCAACCAGATGCTCGCGCTGGCCAAGGTGGAGCAGCTGCGCCAGCAGCACACGCCCGAGGTGGTGGACTGGGAAGGCATCGTGCGCGCCGTCGCGCTGGACCTGGCGCCGCTGGTGGCCGGCCGCGACCTGGATTTCTCGCTCGATGCGCACGCCGCACCGGTGCTCGCGCACGACTGGATGCTGCGCGAACTGACGCGCAACCTGCTGAGCAATGCCATCCGCCACTGCCCGCCGGGCGGCCGGCTGGCCGTGCGGCTGGTGGCCGACGGCCGGCATGCGGCGCTGGAGGTGGCCGACAGCGGCCCCGGCATCGGCCCCGCGCAGCGCGCGCGGCTCTTTCAGCCGTTCTCGTCGGGCGAAGCGGGCAGCGGCTCGGGCCTGGGCCTGGCGATCTGCGCCGAGATCGTGCGCGCGCTGGGCGGCGTGATCGCGCTGGACGACCGGGTGGTGCACGGCAGCGTCGAAGGGCTGGACGCGGTGGTGCGGTTGCCGCTGGCTCGGGCTGCGCCCGTCACTCGGCCTTGAGGTTGGCGTCCTTCACCACGCGCGTCATCAACTCGCGGTCCGCCAGGAAGAGCTTGTTGAACTCGGCCGGCTTCATGGTGTCGGCCACCACGCCCTGGGTGACCAGGCGCGCCTTCACGACGTCGGTGGCCAGCACCGTGCTGACGGCCGCGTTGATCTTCTCGACTTCGGCGGCGGGCGTGCCGGCCGGTGCCAGCAGGCCGAACCACGACTCGAACACGTAGCCCGTCAGGCCCGACTCGGCGATGGTGGGCACGGCGGGCAGCAGGGCCGAGCGCTTCCTGCCGGTGACCCCGATGATGCGCAGCCGCGCGTCTTGCGTGTAAGGCCCCAGGCCCGCGTTGGGCACGATCACGGCCTGCACGCGGCCGGCGGCCACTTCGTTGGCCGCCTCCTGGGTGGACTTGAAAGGCACGTGCACCACGTCGATGCCGGCCTGGCTCAGCAGGTAGGCCGTCGCCAGGTGGGTGGAGCTGCCCACGCCGGCCGAGCCGTAGTTGAATTCCCCGGGCTTCCTCTTGGCCAGCGCCACGAACTCCGCCACGTTCTTGGCGGGCAAGGCGGCACTGATCATGAGCACATAGCTTTGCGAGCCGATGTTGGCCACCGGCACGAAGTCCTTCACCGGGTCGTAGGGCGGCCTGGCGGCCAGCGCCGCGGTGACGAAGTGACTGGAGGCCGCCATCAGCAGCGTCTTGCCGTCGGGCGCGGCGCGGGCCACGGCCGTGGTGCCGATGGCCCCACCGGCGCCACCACGGCTTTCGACGATGAAGGTGCGGCCGAGCTCTTCGCCCAGCTCGGTGGAGAAGGTGCGGGCCAGCGCCTCGCGCGCGCCACCGGCCGCGAAGGGCACGACGATGCGCGAGACCTGTCCGCCCGCCTGCGCGGCGGCAGGCGGGCTCCAGAGCATGGCACCGATGGCGGTGGTCACGGCCATCAGGGTGGTGGCGATCAGTTTCATGGGGAGTCTCCGTTGGGATGTCGTTCTTGCGGAAGTTCAGGCCACCAGCGCGCGCGTCGTGTCGTCGAACAGATCGTCCACGGACAGCGGGCGCGGCAGCAGTCCCTGGCGCCCGGCGTAGTCGAGCAGCAGCGCCAGGGAGCGACGGTTAGCCTCGACGCCGAAGGGCGTGAGATCGGGGCCGGGCCGCGCGTCGGGCGCGGCTGCGGCGCGGCGCTTGGATTCGACCAGCAGGCGCCAGAGTTCGAGCACGACGTCGGGGCGGCGGGCGGCCAGCTCGGCGTCCAGCGCCACCATGTGGTTGATGGAGACGGCGCCGTGGCGTTCGCTCCAGGCGCGCGCGGCTTCCAGCGGATGCTCGATCACGGGCTGCAGGCGCGGATCGTCCGGCATGCCGCTGCCGATGATGGCGGCGTCCACGTCGCCATCCAGCAGCAGGTCGGCCAGCGGCTTGCGGCCGTCGGCGCGTTCGATGCCGGGCGGATCCTGGAAGGCGTCGAGGTGGGCTCCCTCCATCGTCACCCAGTGCACACGGTCGAGATCGACGCCGTAGTCGGCCGCGAGGATGCCGCGCACCCAGGTCACCGTCGTCTGCGAATGCGCGCGGATGGCCACGCGCTTGCCGTCCAGGTCCGACACCGTCACGCGGCCACGCTCGGCGTTGTAGACCAGGCACTGGTGCTGGTGCCGGCCCGCGCCGATGACGGCCGGCATCAACACCAGCGGCCGGCCATGGGCGCGTGCCTGGAAGAAGGTGACCAGGGCCAGCTCCGCCACCGCGAACTCGCGCGTGTTGACCACGCGCGGAAAGGCGCGGTTGGACACCTTGAAGTCGGCGATGCGCAGATCCAGCAGCGGCGAATCGATCTCGCCGGCGCGCAACGCGCGCGTGCCAGCGTAGGAGCCCAGAAGCGTGTTGAGCGCGAGGCGATCGCGTGGGCCGGCTGCGCTCATGCCGCTTCCTTCACGCCGAGCAGCGCGGGGTAGAGCTCACGCGCCGTGCCCGAGAAGACGGCCGCGCGCTCGGTCGGCGTGAGATCGCTCGCGGCGGCCAGCGCTTCCTGCAGCAGCGCGCCCAGGCTGCCGGCCGAGGCGGGGAAGTTGGAGCCCCAGGCGATGCGGCCGGCACCGAAGGCGTCGATCGCATGGCGCAGGAAGCGCTGCGGCGTGGATGCGCCTTCGGCGGATTCGCGCACGTTGTGCGTCGTCCACTTCATGTAGAGGTTGGGATGGCGCGCCAGCGCGAACAGCGCGGCGGCCGCCGCATACGGCGCGCCGCCGCCGAGCTGCGGCCTGGCGAAGTGGTCGAGCACGATGCGCACGTCAGGGAAGCGTTCGAGCAGCACCTGCAGTTGCGGCAGGCCGTCGGCGCGCAACTGCACGCATACCGGAATGCCGCGTTCGCTGGCGTGCTGCCAGGCCGGGAACGAGCGCGGGTCGTCCAGCCGCGCGTTGTGCGCCGTGGTGTGGCCCGAGATGAACACGCGCAGACCCGACAGGCCCTGCGCCAGCCAGTGGTCGATGGCGGCGGGCGCGCCTGCGTCCAGCACGTCCACGGAGAACACGCCCGCGAAGCGGCGCGGCTCGGCGGCCACGGCATCGGCGACGTAGCTGTTGTCGTGCCCGTAGCAGGTGGACGCCTGCACCAGCGCGGCCTGCGCGATGCCGGCCTCGTCCATCGCCGCCAGCAAGCCCTGGCGCGTGACGGGCCGCTCGCGCGACCAGGCCGACTGTTCGCCGGTCAGCGGCGCCAGCGGGAAGCGCGACGTGTCGTCGCTGATGACGTGCGGATGGATGTCGACGATGTCGAACGTGCGGGTGGCGGTCATGCCGTGTGTGTCTCCGTGTCTGCCGCGGATCTCGTGCGGCGATGACATGGATCATGCGCCCCCACCCATAAGCCGGAAAGACAGAATTTCCGCGCATGGCATAAGCAACATCTAATACCATGCCGGCATGGCACAGCTCGACTGGTACATCCGCGCCAACCTCAAGCCCCGGCACCTGCAACTGCTGGTGGCCCTGGACGACCTGCGCAATCTGGGCAAGGTGGCGACCAGCCTGCACGTATCGCAGCCAGCGGTGTCGCTGGCGCTGGGCGAGCTGGAGCGCGGCCTGGGCTTCAAGCTGTTCGAACGCTCGGCGCGCGGCGTCAATCCCAATGCCTATGGCGAGTGCCTGATCCGCCAGGCGCGCGTGGTGCTGGCCAGCCTGGCGCAGGCGCGCGACGAACTGCACGCGCTGCTCACCGGCGCATCGGGCAAGTGCACGCTGGGCGCGCTGCCAGCCATGACGCCGTCGATGGTGCCGCTGGCGCTGGCGCGGCTCAAGCAGTCCACGCCCGGCACCACCGTCGCCGTCATCGAGGGCCCGATGGAAACCCTGCTGCCGCAATTGCGGCGTGGCGCCATCGACCTGATCGTGGGCCGCCTGGCCAACCCGCGCGAAGGCACGGACGACCTGCAGGAGAAGGACCTCTTCAACGGATCGAGCACGCTGGTGGTGGATGCGCGCCATCCGCTGGCGCGCCGGCGCAGGCTGCGCTGGCAGGACCTGGAAGGCTTTCCGTGGGTGCTGCCGCCCGTGGGCTCGCTGCCCCGTGATCCGCTGGAGGCCGCGTTCCAGCAGCACGGCATGGCGATGCCGGCCAATGCCATCGAGACGCTGTCCACGCCGGTCATCTTCAACTACCTGCGGGCCACCGAGGCCATCGGCTTGCTGTCGCGGGTGGTGGCCCACCACTATCGCGGCCTGGGGCAACTGGCCGTGCTGCCGCTGGAGCTGCCCGACGTGATGCGCCCCATCGGCCTGACCTGGCGCCGCGACGCGGCGCTGTCGCCCTCCACCGTGCACCTGATGCGGGCCATCGAGACCGTGGCGGCTGAGGCCGCCCCGTGGGCCACGCCACCGCGCGCGGTCTCGCGCACGCGCCGCACCGCCGCACGCAAGGCCCCTTGAACAGCGACAATCGCACCTGATGGATCGACTGCGCATCGACAAGTGGCTCTGGGCCGCACGCTTCTACAAGACCCGCTCGCTGGCGGCGGAGGATCTCGGCCGGGGCCGCGTGCACGTCAACGGCCAGGAGGCCAAGGCTTCGCGCGAGGTGAAGGTGGGCGACACGGTGGAAATTCGCACGCCGCCCGCGCCGCGCACCGTGCAGGTGCTGGGCATTTCGGGCCAGCGCGGCCCGGCGCCCGTGGCCCAGCAGCTATACGCCGAGACCGAGGAAAGCCGGCTGCGCCGCGAGGCCGCCATCGAGCAGCGCCGCCACGAGCCTGCGCTGGCAATGACCCAGGGACGGCCCACCAAGCGCGACCGGCGCGAACTCGACGAGCAACGCCACGCCTGGGACGACCGCTGGAGCGCCAAGCACTGACACGCCTGCGTGGCACCCTTCCTGCTTCGGGCTTGTACCGTGGGCGGGGCGGGCCGGATGTGATCCAGTGGAGGCAGGCGGCGCGCCATCGCATTTCCGCCGGCATCCATCCAGCAGTCCCATGAACCCCAGGCACTTCCTTCTCGTCGTCTCGCTCGGCCTCGCTGCCGGCCTGTGCGCCACCAGCGCCAGCGCGCAGCAGCTCTTCCGCATCGGCACCGGCGGTCTGTCGGGCTCCTACTACCCGATCGGGCAGCTGATCGCCACGGCCGTCACGCAACCGGGCCGGCTGGTGGTGTCGGCGCAGGCCAGCAACGGTTCGGTCGCCAACGTGACGGCGGTCGCCGGGGGGGCCCTCGAATCGGGCTTCAGCCAGTCGGACATCGCGGCCTGGGCGCAGCAGGGCACGGGCCTCTATCAGGGCCGGGCCGGCGCGCCGACGCTGCGGCTGATCGCCAACCTGTATCCCGAGGCCGTGCACCTGATCGCGCGGCGCGGCGCGGGCGTGCGCACCGTGGCCGACCTGCGCGGCAAGCGCGTGGGCATGGACGAGGCGGGCTCGGGCACGCTGGTGCACGCGCGGCTCATCCTGGCCGCCTGGAACATCAAGGAAACCGAACTGCGGCCCGAGTACATCAAGGCCGGCCCGGCCATCGAGCGCATGAAAGCGGGTGAGATCGACGCGCTGTTCTTCGTGGGCGGCGTGCCCTCGGCCGCCGTGTCCGAACTGGCGACCAGCGCGCCGGGCATCGATCTGGTGCCGATCGACGGCGCCGCGGCGCAGGGCCTGCGCATGGCCAGCCGCTACTTCTCGGCGGCGACCATCGGCGCCGACGCCTACCCGGGTGTGGCCGGCGTGCAGACGCTGGCCGTCTCGGCGCAATGGGTGACGCGCGAGGACGTGGACGCCGACACGGTCTACCAGCTCACGCGCGCGCTGTTCTCCGAACCCGCGCGGCGCGCGCTGGCAGCCGGGCATCCGCGCGGACGGCTCATCACGGCCGAGAACGCGGTGCGCAATGCCGCCATCCCGTTCCATCCGGGGGCCGAGCGTTACTACCGTGAAGCCGGGCTGATCAGGCCCTGAGGCGTCCGCCGCGGCCGGCCCCCTGTGCCCCGCCTTCAGTCTCGCTTTTTCAGGATGCTGATCTTGCCGTCGGCCTCGAGGAACGCGAGCCGGACATCTTCGAGATCGCAGTCGGCTTCGCGCAGGGCCTGGTAGACATCGGCCGCAGGCACGCGGTTGCGACGCAGCACGGCATCGAACAACTGCCCGTCGCGACCGATGAGGATGGGCACGCCTTCGATCAGGTCATGCACACGCTGGCTGCGCGACGTGACGAAGGCCACGCCCAGATTGAGCGAGACCAGCGCCACGGCGATGACCAGCGCACCGGCGACGGAGTCCTCGCCGCCCTGCATGCCATTGGAGACGCCTTCGGACAGCAGCACCACCATCAGCAAATCGAACGGCGTGAACTGGCCGACCGTGCGCTTGCCCGAGACGCGCACGAGCACGATCAGCGCCACATAGACGATGGCCACCCGCGCGATCAGTTCCCACCAGGGGACCGTGAGCGTGAACATCGCGGGCGTTCTGTCACACCAATGGCGGGTCGGTCTCGCGCTCGAAGTGGCGATGCGCCTGCAGCGCTTCGAAGAAAGCCGGCAGCGCCGCGGCCAGCTGGCCGGCACCGGCCATGACGACCCCTTCGTCGGTGGCGGCGTCTTCCGCCACGCCGGCCTGTTCCAGCAGGGCACTCGACGCGCCGATCACCAGCATCGGCTTGCAATGGCGGAACTGGTCGCGTACCGCTTCCAACGCCTGGCCGCTGGCGGCCAGCGCCTGCACGGCGGCTTCGCCATCGGGCAGCACCAGCGCATCGAACAGGAAGCCGGGCTCGTTCTCCAGCGAGGCATCGGCCTGCACGCTGCGGCCGTCTGCACCGGCCAGGGCGCCGATGCGCGGGCCCACGATGCGCGGCACGGCGCCTTCGGCCAGCAACGCATCGCGCACCTGCATCAGCGCACGTGTGTTGACGCCGGGCGCGGCCAGCAGCGCTACCTTGCGCGCGCGGATACCGGCCTGGCCGGGCCGCGCCAGCAAAGAAAGCGCCGGCGACACTTTGACCTCGGGCCGGGCGGGCTTGGGCAAGGCGCGCGGCATCGGCGCGGGCATCGGGTCGATGCCCAGGCCTTCGGCCACCTGTCGCGCCAGCGACTCGGAGACATTGCGCAGCGAGGCCACCATGCGCTCGCGGATCGCCGGCACCGTCACCTTGGACAGTTCGAAGCGGAAAGCGGCGGCGATGTGGGCCTGCTCGGCGGGGCTCTGGCTGTCGAAGAACAGCGTGGCCTGCGTGTAGTGGTCGGCGAACTTCTCCGGCTTGGCGCGCACCTTGCCCTGCGCCTCCTTGGCAGCGATGCGCGCGGGCACCGACACGAAGCCCTGCGCCGCGCCGGCCTGGAACGGGCAACCGCCACCCAGCGAGTTGGGCTCGTAGGACACGCGGCCGCGCGGGATGGCCTGGCGGTGCATGCCATCGCGCTGGTTGTTGTGCACCGGCGCCAGCGGCGTGTTGATCGGGATCTCGTGGAAATTGGGGCCGCCCAGGCGCGAGATCTGCGTGTCCACGTACGAGTGGATGCGTCCGGCCAGCAGCGGGTCGTTGGAGAAGTCGATGCCGGGGATCACGTGGGCGGCGCAGAAGGCCACCTGCTCGGTCTCGGCGAAGAAGTTGTCGGGATTGCGGTCGAGCACCAGGCGACCCACGGGCGTGATGGGCACCAGCTCTTCGGGCACGATCTTGGTGGGGTCGAGGATGTCGAAGCTGAACTTGTCGGCCTCTTCTTCGGTGAACACCTGCACGCCCATCTCGTATTCGGGGTAGTTGCCCGATTCGATGCGTTCCCACAGGTCGCGGCGGTGGTAGTCGGGGTCGGCGCCCGAGATCTTCACGGCTTCATCCCACACCAGCGAATGCGTGCCGGCCTTGGGGCTGAAGTGGAATTTGCAGAACACCGACTCCCCCTCCGCGTTGACGAGGCGGAAGGTGTGCACGCCGAAGCCCTGCATGGTGGCGTAGGAGAGCGGGATCGCACGGTCGCTCATGGCCCACATGAGCATGTGGGTGGATTCGGGCATCAGCGAGACGAAGTCCCAGAACGTGTCGTGGGCGCTGGCCGCCTGCGGCATCGCGTGATGCGGCTCCGGCTTGACGGCATGCACCAGGTCGGGAAACTTCATCGCGTCCTGGATGAAGAACACCGGGATGTTGTTGCCCACCAGGTCCCAGTTGCCCTCTTCGGTGTAGAACTTGATGGCGAAGCCGCGCACGTCGCGCGCCGTGTCCTTGGAGCCGCGCTCGCCGGCCACGGTGGAAAACCGCACGAACACTGGCGTGCGCTTGCCGGCCTGCTGGAACGGCGCGGCCTGCGTCAGTTTCTTCAGCGGCTTGTAGCACTCGAAGTAGCCATGCGCAGCCGAGCCGCGTGCATGCACGATGCGCTCGGGGATGCGCTCGTGGTCGAAGTGCGTGATCTTCTCGCGCAGGATGAAGTCTTCCAGCAGCACGGGGCCGCGCACGCCGTACTTCAGCGAGTTCTGGTTGTCGGCGACCGGCACGCCCTGGTTGGTGGTGAGGCGCTGGCCCGAGTCGTCGGTGCGCACGCGATCGAGCGAGGTGTTGGAGGCATTGACGCCACGCGTGGCACCGCTGCCGGTCTTGGGCGTGGCGTTGGATTCGGACAGCGTGCTGGCTTCGGCCAGCGGCTGCGGGCGGCGCAGCGGCGGTGTGCCGGCCTGCGGCGCGACACCGTTGGCGAAGCCATGCTCGCCGGCCTTGAGCGGGTTGTGCGGCATGGCGGCAGCCAGCGCCTGCTCCTGGGCCTGCACGTCGGCTGTTCGATCAGCCAGGCCGGGGGCTGCGTCGCGCCGCGCGGGTCCGCTGTCGGTGGCGCGGGGCGAGCGGGAGGGCTTGCCGGTGGAGGCGGGGGTGCGTGAGGCCATGGGGCGTTGTTCCTTTGGGGAGTGATGAGAGGACGGCCTGGCAGGCGTCCGTCGTGAGCCACCCATGCTCTGCCGCCAGAGCGCCGCGGGCGTGTCGGACAGCACCTTGCCGCCCTGACGGCGACGTTCGGGGTTGCACAAGGCACGCGGACGGCACAGCGGCTGACAAGGCCGGCGACACCACAACGCGCGTACGTCCTACAGGGCCGGCAGCACGGCGTTCGCAGGATCGGGGCCAGCTCGACATCCAACCATTGCAAGGAGATGAACCATGTCTGCAGAAGACGCCGACGTCGGCTTCGACCAGCCGCTGCCCCAGGTGACGACGCGCGAGGACGAGGAATACGCCGCCTGGGCCCGGAGTCTGGGTGTGGAACCCGACTGCGTGCGTGAGGCGGTGGCGCGGGTGGGCCACTCGGCCGATGCCGTGCGTGAATGGGTGGCGCGCCGCTGAGGCGACGCCGGATGGCGTCGACGAAGACCCCGCCGGGACGACAGCCGCCCAAGGCGCACCTGCCGCCCGCACCGCTGCCGCGCAGCGAACGTGTGCTGCTGCTGGTGGACTTCATCAATCCGCTGGACTTTCCGAAAGCGGGCGATCTGCTGGGCCCGGCCTGGCAGGCCGCACAGGCCACCGCGCGGCTCAAGGCCCGGCTGGTGCGGCAGGGCTGCGCGGTGATCTACGCCAACGACAACTACGGCGTGTGGCATTCGGAGTTCCGCGACATCCTGTCGCACTGCTGTGCGTTGCCCGGCATGCGTGGCGAGATGGCGCGGCTGCTTGCGCCGGCGCCGCAGGATCTGGTGCTGCTCAAACCGCGGCATTCCGCCTTCCATTCGACGCCGCTGCAGTACCTGCTGTCGCGCATGCAGGCGCGGGAGCTTGTCGTCACCGGCCTGGCCACCGACATCTGCGTGCAGTTCACCGCGTCGGACGCGCTGATGCATGGCTACGACGTGTGGATACCGTCGGACTGCACGGCGGCCGAGAACGATGAATGGAAGGATGCGGCCCTGCGTCACATGCAGCGCGTGCTGCGATGTTCGACGCGCCAGGGGAGCCGCGCGTGACCGACCCGCGCCACTGCTGTATGCAGCCGTTGCACGAGGAACAAGGTGTCACTGTCTGCCTCGCGCGCGTGTCCGCTGGACATACTTGTCCGCAATGGAACCTCACATGAGCCTGGAGCCCCTCCGCCCGCTGCGCAGCCTGGACCACGGCGGCCGGCAGGTCGGCATTCTCGTGTGGACGGAGAACGGCACCTGGCGCAGCGCCTGGCGGCTGGAGCCAGGTGCCTGGCATTCCTTGCGCGGCACGCATGAGGGCGAGGAAGAAGCCGCCGATGCTGCGTCACGCGCGGCGCAGGACCATCTTGCGTCGGGGCGCTCGATGCCGCGCCGAGGTGGGCGCGGCGACGACGCGGGAACGGAGGGGCCGGCGCCCTCGCCGGGCTCGGCCGTCACCTCCGAAGGATGGCGCGCGCGCCACATGGCCTGGACGCACGCGCAGGCCGAACTCGCCACCTTCCGCGACTCGCTGACCGACGATCCCGACCGCCAGGAACTCGATACGCTGCGGCGGCTGGAGTCGCGCGCCGAAGACGCACGGCGCGCGATGGAAGGCCAGCTCTCGCGCATCCTGCGACCGCAACGCCGGCGGCCCGGCGTGCCGCGCGACCCCGATCCGGGCGAGGCCTGACGCGCTTCAGCCGCGTGGCGGACGCGCTTCTGCGGGCACGATCACACCGCACAGGATGCGGCCGCCCGAATTGCCGGCCGGCTGGCCCTGGTAGTCGTCGGCCTTCTCGTGCACCACGAGCGACCGGCCGACGACGCTGTTGGGCTTGCCCTGCTCGGCCGTGAGCCAGGGGCTCAGATAGCGCAAGGTGCCGGTGCCGTCGGCGCGGGCTTCGATGTTGGGCAACTCGCCGGCATGGGCCTGATGCGGTGGCTGCCCGGGCTTGCCGTGGCTGCGCGCGCGGCCCGGGTCGAAGTGGCCGCCCGCCGCGCCGAAGGTGATCTCCTGGCCGGTGGCCGCATCCGGCCCGGGGCCGCACACGCCGTTCTCATGCACATGGAAGCCGTGCAGCCCCGGCGACACGCCGGTCACCTCGACCATCACCTCCACGCCCGAGCCGGCCGGCGTGAAAGAGGCGCCGCCCATGGGCCGGCCCTGCGCGTCGAGCAGGCGGGCCACGGCCGTGGGCCCGCGCCCGGGCGCGGGTTCGGCCAGGGCAGCCGGACCGGCGGGAGCAGCGCAACCGGCCACCAGCAGGCTGCCGAACGCGGCGGCGGCCAGCGCGAGGCGCTGCGCGGAAACGGAAGAGGTTGTCATGTCGGGTTCCTTTGAGGACTGGAGACGGAAAAGGGAAGCGGGCCCTTCAGGTCCGCGCGGTGGCGCCGTCCGAAGCATCGCCATCCTGGTTCTTGCTGGCGCCGCGCACGTTCATGAGGAACAGCGCCACCTGCAGCGTGATGAGCGCCCATGCGCCCGTGTACCAGCCCCAGGCCGACCACAGCAGGTTGCTGACGACGTAGACGTAGAAGCCCCACTTGCGCAGGCCGGCCGAGCGGGACGCCACGAGCCAGGCAGCACCCACGGTGACGGCCATTGCGGGCCACTGAAGGAAATCAAGCCAATCCATCGTCATCCTGTCTGAATGTTGTGCGCGTCGCGCCATGCGGCAGCTTCGCAGGGCCGGCAGCCGCCATGCGCTGCGTGTTTGCAACCCATGTGACGGCAGGTTTCCGCGCCGGCTGTCGCGGGCGGCGCAGATTGCGCGAGCTGTCCTACGCCACGCAGCGACGAAGGAAGACAGTGCTGCCCGGGCATGGCGCCGACGATCTTGGTCACACCCATCACGCCTCGCCCGCTTCATGCAACTCGCCACGTCCCTGCCCTCGCCGCGTCGCGCCTCCGCCCGGTCACTGGCACCTGCGCAGGCCGGCGAGCCGTGTCATCGGCAGCCGATGGAATGGACCCGCGCCTGGGCCGCGTCGCTGCCCGCGCTCGATGCCTGCGAGGGCGTGGGGGAGGCCCTGGCCCTGCTGGTGCAGCGCCAGCTCGATCGCCTGCCGTTGCCCGGCGCAGGGCATACGCTGCAGCGGTGGCAGGCGCTGTCGCACGTCGCCGCGCACGATCTGTCGCTGGCCAAGCTGTTCGAAGGCCACACCGATGCGCTCGCCATCCTGGACGAGCTGGGCACGCCCATCGTGATGCGGCGCGCCGACGAACCCGCCCTGTGGGGGACGTGGTGCGCCGAACCGCCCGCCGCGCGGTTGACACTGCAGGGTGCGCATGACGCGCGTCCCGACGAACCGGTGCGGCTGCGCCTGACCGGGCGCAAGGCATGGTGTTCGGGCGCGCACGATCTCTCGCACGCGCTCGTCAGCGGCTGGACGGAGGACGGGCGCCCCGTCCTGGCGGCGGTGGATCTGCTGCAACCCGGCGTGCGCGTCACGCAGGAAGGCTGGCGCGCCGTGGGGATGCAGGCCACGCGCAGCGTCGAGGTGGCCTTCGACGATGCCGAGGGCTGGCAGGTGGGCGCACCGGGCGACTACACCGCGCGGCCCGGCTTCTGGCGTGGCGGCGCCGGCATCGCCGCCTGCTGGTGGGGCGGTGCATGGGGCCTGGCGCGCGACGCGCGTCACGCGCTGCGCCAGGCCGCCAGCGCCGCACCGTCCGGTGCAGGCATCGATCCACGCCTGGTACATCTGGGAGTGATCGACACGGCTCTGGCGGCCTGCGCTGCACTGCTGCGCGAGACCGCGCACGAGATCGATCGACTGGCGTGCGCGGCGGGAGATGCCGGTGCCACCTCTGGCTGCGGGGCCCTTCACACGCTGGCGCTGCGCGCGCGCCTGGCGGCCGAAACCTGCGCAGACACCGTCGTCGCGCAGGCCGTACGCGCGCTGGGAGCCGGTCCCTTGTGCCAGGACGCGCGTGTCGCGTGCCTCGTCGCCGACCTGCCCGTGTTCGTGCGCCAGAGCCACGGTGCGCGCGACCAGGCCACGCTGGGTGCTCAGCTGGCCCGCCAACTTCAGGAGCCCGCCGCGTGGCCGCTGTGATGCGCCTGCCGCGCGGCGATGCGCCGCCGCTGATCCATGGCGAAGGCACGCCCGGCGCCCGCTGGCTGGCCTGGAGCGGCTGGCGCGACGTCGCCATAACCACGGCCGACGAGTTGGCGCCGCCGGGTGCGCGCGTGGTGATCGCCGCGCCGCATCCCGACGACGAAATCCTGGGCAGCGGCGCGCTGCTGCGCCGGCTGGCATTGCGCGGCACACCCGCCGTGGTCGTGGCCGTCACCGACGGCACCGCCAGCCATCCCGGCTCGCCGCTGTGGACCGTCGAGCACCTCGCAGCCACGCGGCCGCGCGAAACGCGTGCCGCGCTCATGCGGCTTCAGGCCGGGGACACCGCCGTGGTGCGTGCGGGCCTGCCGGACGGCGCGGTGGGCCGCCACGTGGCGGCATTGCGCGACGTGCTCGCCGCCCTGCTGCGCCCGGGCGATCTGCTGGTCGCCACCTGGCGCGGCGACGGCCATCCCGACCACGAGGCCGTGGGCGACGCGGCCGCGCGCGCTGCCGCCGAGACCGGCGCGCGGCTGGCCGAAGTGCCCGTGTGGGCCTGGCACTGGGCCACACCCGGCGATGCGCGCCTGCCCTGGGCGCGCGCGCGCCGGCTGGCGGTGGCTGCCGACGAAGCGCGAGCCAAGGCACGCGCCATGGCCGCCTTCCGCAGCCAGACCCAGCCCGATGCCACCACCCGCCGGCCGGCGGTGCTGGGCGCGAGCGCGCTGGCGCGCGCGGCGTGGCCGCACGAGGCGTACTTCCTGTGAACGCCCTGGCCCACATGCAGGCGCTGTATGCGCGCAGCGACGACCCATGGGGTGTAGCCCGGCGCTGGTATGAACGCCGCAAGCGAGCGCTGCTGCTGGCCAGCCTGCCGGCCGAGCACTACGGCCGCGCCTTCGAGCCGGCCTGTGGTACCGGTCGCCTCACGCGCGAACTGGCCGAGCGCTGCGACCGCCTGCTCGCCAGCGACGGCGCGCCCGCGGCAGTGCGCATCGCACAGCGCGCCACCCTGGGCTGTGCTGGCGTCGAGGTTGCGCTGCAGCGCCTGCCGCACGAATGGCCCGCGGGGCCGTTCGATCTGGTGGTGCTCAGCGAATGGCTCTACTACCTGGAGCCCGCCCTGGTGCGCGTGGCGGCGGCGCGTTGCGTGGCCTCGCTCGCGCCGGGCGGCACCCTGCTCGCCTGCCACTACCGTCCCCCGTTCGACGACCGCGCCTGCGCCACGGGCTTTGCCCACGCGCGGCTGGCCGAGGCACTGCAGGGTCTGCCCCCGGCGGTGCACCACGAGGAAGACGATTTCCTGCTCGATGTCTGGATCGCCCCCGCGCGCCGCACGGAGGCTGCGGCGTGATCGGCGTGGTGGTTCCTGCCCACAACGAAGAAGAGTTGCTTGGCCCCTGCCTGCGCGCGCTGCGCCGGGCCGCGCACCATCCGTCACTGGCCGGCGAGCGGGTACGCGTTCTCGTGGTGCTGGACGATTGCAGCGACCGGTCGGCCGCCGTGGTGCGCCGGCATCGCGCCTGTGCCCTGCAACTGAGCGAACGCAACGTGGGTGCGGCGCGCGCCGCAGGCGCCGCCCGGATGCTGTCGGCCGGCGCGCGCTGGCTCGCCTTCACCGATGCCGACAGCGAGGTCGCGCCCGACTGGCTGGCCGCCCAGCTGGCGCTGGGCGCAGACGCCGTGTGCGGCACCGTGCAGGTGGACGACTGGGGCAAGCACGAGCTCGCGCAGGCCGTGCGCGCGCGGTTCGAGCGCGACTACCGCGATGCCGACCAGCATCGCCACATCCACGGTGCCAACCTGGGTGTGAGCGCGCAGGCCTACCGGCGCGCGGGTGGCTTCGCGCCCCTGGCTTGCCATGAGGACGTGGCGCTGGTTCGCGCGCTGCAGGATTGCGGAGCGCACGTCGCCTGGAGCGCGCGGCCGCGCGTGCGCACCAGTGCGCGCCTGGCTGCACGCGCACCCGAAGGGTTCGGCGACACGCTGGCGCGGCTGGCCGGGCAGGTGCGCGAGGCCATGCATGTGGCCCCGCTGCACGAGCTGCCCGCCACTCCCTGAGCGGCGTCAGGCATCGGCTTCGCCCCGCGCCAGCACCTGCCGCAAGACGCGGTCGGCCCCATCGGTCTGCGTGCCGCGCCACGCGACGATCTGGTCGGGACGAATCAGTACCAGCGGCGCCTCGTACAGCGTGCGCAAGGCAGGCTGGCGCAGCCGGACCACGCGCAGGTCGGCGCCGAGCAGCCGGGCGGCGTCTTCGAAGCGTCGCGTATCCGGCGCGTCGTCGCCCAGCGCCAGCAGCGTCCACTCGGCATGGAACAGGTCGTAGAGCGAGCGCCCATCCTCCAGCCAGGCATGCGGCGGGCGGCCGCCGGGGCAGGCGCTGAGCACGTAGCGGCCGGGTTCGTCGGGCGGCGGCGCGGTGCCGTCGGCCACGACGATGGGCGAGCCGTCGTAGCGCCCGCCGAAGGTGACTCCAGGAATGTTGAACTCGAGCCGTGCATGCGCGTTGAGGTATTCGGTGGCGCGCGCACGCTCGGCCTCACCCCCGGGCGTGTCGTCGTCGAGAGCGGGGGTGGCTTCGAAGAGGCCGATGGAATCGGCAAAGCGCCTCGCATAGGCCGTGTTGCGCTCGGCCAGCGGACGCCGCTCGGCTTCGTAACTCGCCATCAGGGCCGGAGGCGCTGTGCCGCGCACGACGGCGGCGAGCTTCCAGCCGAGATTGACGGCGTCCTCGACCGCCGTGTTGTAGCCCAGCCCGCCCGTGGGCGTGAACAGGTGCGCCGCGTCGCCGGCCAGCAGCACACGCCCACGGCCGAACTCGCGCGCCACCAGCGCATGACCGGCCAGCCACGTGCCCATCGACAGGATCTCGATCGGCACCTCGGCGCCGAAAGCCTCGGCGAACACGCGGCGCGCGTCCTGCTCCGTCCAGGCGTCGGCGTCTTCGCCGGGTTGCAGCGCGGCATGGAAGGCGAATTCCGCCACGCCGTCCACCGCCGCCATGAAGGCGCGGCGCTGCGCGTTCACCGCCACGTACATCCAGGCACGCGCATGCGGCAGCCGGGCCAGGAACTGCGGCGCGCGCAGATAGAGCGCGAACATGCGGCCGCCCATGAACTGGCGCTGGATGCCGGTGACGCCGTCCCATTCGATGCCCAGCCGCTGGCGCACCGCGCTGCGCGCGCCATCGGCGCCCACCAGCCACTGCGCGCGCACGCGCTGCGGCGCGCCGCCCGCCGCCGGCTCCAGCGTGGCGAGCACGTGCGGCCCGGATGGGCCGGCCGCCACCTCGTCGAACCCGGTGAGCTTCCACCCGTGGCGCAACTCCACGCTGGCGCAGGCGGCGGCGTGGCGGTGCAGCACGGCCTCGACGAACTTCTGCGAGACGCGGTGCGGAAGCTCGGCCGCGCTCCACGATCCCGACAGGCCGCGCACCTGCGCCGCCGCCTGTGCCGCCGTAGGCAGGCGGATGCGCGCCAGCTCGTGGCGGCCGTAGCGCGTGAAATAGGCGATGTCGGTGGGATGGTCCGGCGGCATGCCCAGGGCGCGCACCTCGTCGGCGAAGCCGAGCCGGCGGAAGTGTTCCATGGTGCGCGCCTGCGTGGCGTTGGCCTGCGGGTTGAAGGCCGTGCCGGCCCGGGGCTCGACCAGCAGGCAGCGCACGCCACGCCGGCCCAGCTCGATCGCCAGCATGAGGCCGCAGGGCCCGCCGCCGGCGATCAGCACCTCGGTCTCGTGCACGGGCGCGGCGCCGTCCGCGTCAGGGTTTGCCGTGTTGTTCAAGGACGTCTCCTTTTCTTAGAATCATTTCCTGATATTCAGGTTACCTAAGCATTCACGGCAAGGCAATACCGGGAGATACCCATGCCCTCACCCACCGATCCGCACGGCGACTTCGGCTGGCGCCGGCTCAACCCCGGCCGCGTGCTGAGCCAGGCCCTGCAGCGCTTCGAATCCCGCGTGCTGGAGCTGATGGCCGAGGCCGGCCACGGCCAGACGCGGCGCGCCCACGTCAACCTCACGCGCCACCTCGACGTGGACGGCACGCGCATCACCGAACTGGCGCGCCGCGCCGGCATGACCAACGCGGCCATGACGGAGCTGATCGACCAGTGCGAATCGCTGGCCCTCGTGGAGCGCGTCGCCGATCCGGCAGATCGCCGTGCGCGCGTGGTGCGCTTCACGCCCGCAGGCCGCAAGTGGCTGGCGGCTTTCGGCCGCGCCGTGGCGCGCGCCACGCGCGAGATGGAGGACGAAGTCGGCGCCGGCGCCATGGCCGCCCTGCTGGGCGAGGTGGCCAGCTACGGTGCGGCCCACGCGGCCGAGACCTCCACGCGCGGGGCTTGACGTGCACGCCGGCGCGCCGGTGTGCAAAAAACCACGGCACAGGGCGCACGAGGGAAGTTGGCCTACATCGATGCGCCTGGGACGGCGATATGTTCCGGCTGTCACCAACCCGCAGATGTTTCCATGGATGCCCTGAGCCAACTCCTCCGGCTGGTCAGCGAGCCGGCCATACCCTTCGGCACCGATCCCGGCGCGACCGAGTTGGTGGCCATGATGGCCGCGCTGCACGGCCACGGCACCCCGAACCCGCGGCTGCGCGCCGCCTTCGACGAGCGCGAGCGCCAGGTGTGCCGCGCCGTGCGCAATGGCCGGCTGAAGCTGGATTACCGCCCGCCGGCCGACGGCACCGTCACCCTGCCCGCCACCGACCATCCGCTGTATGCGCAGAGCCTCATCTACTGGGCCGCGCACCTCAACCAGCCGATCATGCGCATCGCAGAGGCCTGCCGGCGCGCCGGAGACGGCGCCACGCCGGAGGAAGTGAAGACCGCCGTGCGCAGGATCGACTTCGAGGACAGCATGATGCGCACGGACCGCATTTACCTCACGGACTTCGGGATGCTCTGACAGAAGCAGGAGTTCGCGCGTACGGCGCACGGTTCGCGAAACAGCACCGCACGCCTGGCCTGCAATGGGAAGCTAGGTCTCCGTCTTTTTCGGCGCGAGAGCATGTACACCCCACCCACCATCCAACAGCACGGCCAGCTGCGAACAATACCCGCGCAGGACACCATGACGACGCAGGTAAGCACACCTGCATCACGCGGCCAGTCCGTCTGCGATCCAGTCAGCGCGTACCTGCCCAGCCGTGACGTCACGCGCAAGCGGCGCCACTCGGACGACGAGACGTTTCAAGTCAGCGATACGCCCGATCCTGCGCCGTTTCTCGACGCCAGCCAGACGGATGAGCTGGCAAAGCTCATCGGCTCGATCCGCCCGGCACTGGCCACGGCGGATGGCGGCCTGGAGAGAATTCGACGTCTGATCGCCACAGCGATCCATCGCGACAGCCTGCCGGACGCCATCACCGGCCAGTTGATCTGCGCATTGCCCGATCTGCAAGACGGCAATACCGCAGGGCTGCTTCCGCTGCTGGACTCGCTGGCGGCGTACCTTCCTGCCGCCGTGTCTCGAGGTCAGGAGACGGCCGCGGCCGCTTCCTCGGGGCAGGTGCGCCCGGCCGAGGATCAGAGACCCCGTCAGAACAACAACCCCATCATGCAAGCTGCCGTGAAGGTCTTCCTGGAGGGTGGCGCTCTGCTGTCAGCGAAGAACTTCACCCGCGAGTTGCGCGCGAATTGTCAATGTACGGAGAAGACTGCGGGAGAGTACTTCAAGAGATTGCGTGCTCTGTTCACCGGTGGCGACTCCCAACTGGTTGGGGCATGCCAGGCCCTTGCCGAGAATCCTGCGAAGACCAACGAGGAACTGTCGCGTGCCAGCACGCGACATGGCGCTCCAGAGATCCCGATGGAAGAATTCTCTCGTGCTCGTTCGATCATGCTGGAATTGAGCAGACAGGGCGTTGTGCAAGTCGAAGGCCTGGGCACGGGTCTGGCACCCAATATCCAGAGGCGAACAAGGTTGCTGGACGACTACTTCCAACACAGCGACCTCGGGCGCGACGACTGGGCGCGCCGCGTGTCCGCGCCTGGTTTCGGAATCTCCCCGCCGATCACCGAGAGCTCCGCGGCAAATCTCTTCGGAGAATTCGGGGTGCTGCGCAATGAAGTGGAAAAACGCCGGAGTGGCCGTTCCGGAACATCGGTGCTGGCCAGGGTGCTGGATGTACTCTT
This sequence comes from Burkholderiales bacterium, assembly GCA_017307855.1. Classification (GTDB taxonomy): domain Bacteria; phylum Pseudomonadota; class Gammaproteobacteria; order Burkholderiales; family Burkholderiaceae_C; genus JAGOCV01. The sequence goes on from JAFKGD010000002.1 coordinate 347,475, forward strand.
CGAGCGCCCCGAACTGGCTGTCGACTCGCCGGAATCGATCCAGCAGATCCACGATGCGCTGACGCGCAGGGGCGTGTCATGCAAGCGCATGCGGCTTGCGCATCTGCTTCGGCAGTGCCTCTACGCGATTGCTACAGACAAGATCACACTCCCGGCCGCAAACGGCGCAGCTGCATCCTCGCCGAGATGACGAACGCTTCGTCACCGCGTCTGCCGTAATGACGCACTCTCGGCCCGCCTCAGAAACCAGCCGCGTCCTGCACCCGGCCTTCGGCCTGCGCCGAGGGCCCCGCCTGCACTTCGCGCGCCGCCACTTCGAGGATCCACTCGCGGAACACGGCCACGCGGTCGAGCGCGGCTTTCTCCTTGGTGCTGACGAGGTAGTACGAGGAGAGGATGGGTTTGACCCACGCAGCGAACGGCGCCACCAGGCGCCCTGACTGCAGGTGGTCGTGCACCAGCATGCTGCGGCCCAGCACCATGCCGCGCCCGGCCACCGCCGCGCGCAGGATCAGCAGCGGATCGGAGAAGCGCGGGCCGGTCGCCACGTCGGCTGGCTCCAGGCCGGCTTCTTCAAGCCACAGCTCCCAACTCATCCATGGCTCATGGACCATGCGCACCGATGAGTTGAGCAGCGTGAAGCCCGCAAGATCGCGCCGGCCGTAGGTGCCGGGCGCGCGTGTGAGCAGCGCGGGGCTGCACACGGGCGTGACGGTTTCGCTGGACAGCAGGTCGGCGCGCAGGTCTTCGCCAAAGCCGCCGCGTCCGAAGCGGATCGCCACGTCCACCGCCTCGCCGGCCAGGTCGGCCATGCGGTATTCGGTCTGGATCATCACGTCGATGTCGGGCCAGCGCGCGCGGAAGTCCACCAGCCGGGGCATCAGCCATTCCTGGGTGAACGAGGGCAGCGCGCTCACCACCAGCACCTGCGCGGCCGAGGGCGCGGGCCGTGGCAGCAGCGTCATCGCCGTCTCGAAATGCTCGAAGCCGGCAGCGATGGAGGGATAGATCGTCTGCCCCAGCGGCGTGAGGGCCAGGCCGGCCGGCAGGCGCTCGAACAGCAGTCCGCCCAAGTGTTCTTCCAGCAGCTTGATCTGGTGGCTCACGGCCGTCTGCGTGACGAACAGCTCTTGCGCCGCGCGCGCGAAGCTGCCCAGCCGCGCGGCCGATTCGAACGCCTTCAGGGCCTTGAGCGGCGGCAGGCGCTTCTTGCGGCTCGCGGCGCGAGGCCCAGTTTTTTGGGGGTCGAGGCTCATTTTTTGTCAGCCCCCCGCGGGGGTTTCTCGCATGGTTCGTGCAGACATTCTCAACCAAGAATCGAGCCAGATGTTCCATGCACCAAAGCGGAGACATCTGGACTTCCCCGCCACGATGACGAAAGGAACTTTCGATGGACATGCCCGTACGCCGACCCACACCGGTGCGCAGCAAGCCGATCCCCGCGGAGGGTGAGGATGGCCTGTTCCGCCAATCCTGGTACCCCATCTGCCTGTCGACGGAAGTGACGAGCGGCCAGGTGATCGGCGTACCTTTCCTCGATGGGAAGGTCGTGGTCTTCCGTGGCGATGACGGCATCGCGCACGTGACGAGTGCTTACTGCCCCCACGTGGGCGCCGACCTGTCGGTGGGCAAGGTGGTGGGCAACCACGTGCAGTGCGCCTTCCATCACTGGGAGTACGACGGCAGTGGCCAGTGCGTGAAGACCGGCGTGGGTGACCCGCCGCCACAGTCGGCGTGCCTGTTCGTGTTCCCGTCGCAGGAACGCTTCGGAATCGTGTGGGCCTTCAACGGCGAGGAGCCGCTGTTCGAGCTGCCCGACATGGGCGTGCCCGACGACGAGCTGCACATCTGGCCCTACAAGTACCACCGCCCGTTCCACAGCGATCCGTGGGTGTTCGCGGCCAACACGCCCGACATGCAGCACCTGAAGGCGGTGCACGGTGCCAAGTTCGACCACGACGATCCGCACGACACCATCAAGTGGGACGAGTGGGGCCTCGAATACAACGTGAAGGCCCACCACCAGGGAGGCGTTCCGATCGACTGGAACCTGGGCTTGCGCGGCACCGGCTTCTTCTGGCGCAACGGCACCTATGGCGACATCTGGTGCGCGGCCGTCACCGGCTTCGGCCTGCCCTCGCCCGGCATGCACCAGGTGTTCGGCGCCGCCATGGTGCGCAAGGGCCCGGGGCAGGACGAGCGCCTGGCCCGCATGCGCGCCATCACCGAACGCACCATCGGCGAAGACGACGCGATCCTCGACACCATCCACTATCGCCAGGGCGTGCTGACGGCGGCCGACCGCACGCTGGCCCGCTATCTCACCATCGTGCGCAACTTCCCGCGCGCCCACCCTTCGGCGCCCTACATCCGCTGATGCACGCCGACATGAACAGCGAAGTCTCCACATCCACCCTGCAATGCGAGGCCGACGGCTTCGAGTTCGAGGCCGCGCCCGGCACCACGCTGATGGTGGCGCTCAAGACCACGGGCTTCGACATCGAGGCGTCGTGCGAAGGGTGCCTGGCCTGCGCCACCTGCCATGTGGTGCTCGCGCCCGAGTGGTACGAACGCCTGGGCCCGCCCGGCGAGCAGGAGCGCGCCATGCTCGACTGCCTGGCCGAGACCGCGCCCACCTCGCGCCTGTCGTGCCAGATCGTGCTCACGCCGCAGATGCAGGGCCTGTCGCTGTCGATCGCGCGCTGATGTCCCGTCCCCCGGCTTTCCTTCCCCCGCCTTCAACTCTCGCCCCAACCGGAGCCACCCCATGAAAACGCTGTTGTCCCGACTGCTTGCCACGGCCACCGCCGGATGCGCGCTGCTGCTGCCGCTGGCCGCCCAGGCCCAGACCACCGTCACCTTCGCCGGCTTCGGCGGCACGCTGCAGGAAGCCGTGGTGCAGGGCCTGTTCGCCGACGCGAACAAGCTGAACATCCGCATCCGCGAGGAACGCAGCGGCGCCTGGCCCGGCATCAAGGCCCACCTGGTGGCCAAGGCGCCGGGCTGGGACATGACCGAGATCGGCTTCGCGCGCGCCGAGATGGCCGCGCAGGACAACCTGATCCAGGCCATCGACTACACCGTGGTCGACAAGTCCAAGATCCCCGCCAACCTCGCACAGCCCAAGTACGTGGGCGTGGGCACGTTCAGCTACGGCATCGCCTACCAGAACAAGAAGTACGGCCGTGGCAAGGGCCCGCAGACCTGGGCCGAGTTCTGGGACGTGCAGAAATTCCCGGGCCGCCGCTCCATCATCGGCAACGGCACCTACGCGCTCGAAGCCGCGCTGGCCGCCGACGGCGTGCCGCTGGCCGACATCTACAAGCAGCTGCGCACGCCCGCCGGCGTGGACCGCGCCTTCGCCAAGCTCGAGCAGATCAAGCCGCACGTCGCCGTGTGGTGGCAATCGGGCGGACAGGCCGTGCAGCTGATGCGCGACGGCGAGGTCGATCTCATCATGATCCCCAACGGCCGCGCCATGGCTCTGGCTGACGACGGCGCCGACATCAGCTTCGTATGGAACCAGGCCTTCGTCGACACCGAAGCCATCATCGTGCCCAACACCGCCGGCAATCCCAAGGCCGTGATGCAGCTTCTCAACACCGCGCTCGATCCGAAGAACCAGGCCGCCTTTGCCAAGGGCTCGGGGTTCGGCCCGGTGAACCTCAAGGTGTTCGAGCAGAAGCTGATCGACGACAAGCTGATGGCCTGGTTGCCCACCGCACCGCAGAACATCGGCAAGCAGCTGTGGGCCGACCAGAAGTGGTACGCCTCGCCCGAATCCGAAGCCGCAATGCAGCGCTTCGTGAAGTTCCTGCAGAAGTGACATCGCTCGCCGCCATGAACACCGCCACCCTGCGCGCATCCCCCGCGCTCTCCGGTGATGCCGTGGCCGCAGCCACGGGCACGGCGGCGGCGCCGGCCGCCGTGCCTGCGCGCGCCGGCTCGCTGGGCATCTCGGCCACGGGCCTGTCCAGGCGCTACGGCGACTTCCGCGCGCTCGACGACGTGTCGCTCGACGTGGGCGCGGGCGAGTTCCTCACGCTGCTGGGCCCCTCGGGCTCGGGCAAGACCACGCTGCTCAACATCATCGCGGGCTTCGTGCTGCCCGACGCGGGCCAGCTGCGCTTTGGCACCGACGACGTGACGCTGCTGCCGGTGAACCAGCGCGGCCTGGGCATGGTGTTCCAGAGCTATGCGCTGTTCCCGCACATGACGGTGGCCGAGAACGTGGCCTTCCCGCTCAAGGTGCGCCGCGAACCGGCCGCCGCCATCCGCGAGCGCGTCGCGCGCGTGCTCGAACTGGTGCAGCTGGGCCATCTCGGTGCACGCCGCGTGAGCGAGCTCTCGGGTGGGCAGCGCCAGCGCGTGGCCCTGGCCCGCGCCGTGGTGTTCTCGCCGCGCATCGTGCTGATGGACGAGCCACTGTCGGCGCTCGACAAGAACCTGCGCGAGGCCATGCAGGTGGAGATCCGGCACCTGCACGAGCAGATCGGCGCCACCACCGTCTACGTGACGCACGACCAGCGCGAGGCGCTCACCATGAGCGACCGCATCGCCGTGATGAACCAGGGCCGCATCGTGCAGTGCGGCACACCCGAAGAGATCTACGAACGCCCGGTCAACGCCTTCGTGGCCGGCTTCATCGGCGAGACCACCCTGGTCACCGTGGCCCCCGCGCCCGACGGCGTGCTGCTGGCCGGCGGCACGCTGCTGCACACGACCGGCGAGCTGCCCGCGGGCGAGCTGCGGCTGGCCCTGCGCGCCGAGCGCCTGCTGATGCCCGACGAATGCCCGGCCGGTGCCAACCGCATTCCGGTGACGGTGCGCGACGTGATCTACCAGGGCGACAGCCTGCTGCTGCTGGCCGACCTGGAGGGCGGACCGCGTGTGTCGCTGCGCCGTCCGCTGCGCGGCAGCCGCGCAGGCAGCGGCGGCATGCCGCGCCCTGGGGAGACGCTGATGCTGGGCCTGGAGCCCGAGGCCACGCTGGTGGTGCCGGCCTGAGGCACGGCACACGCAACAACGAGAGACCCTACGAGGACCGACCATGGAACAAGTCATCCGCCCGCCCGAGTCGACCCGGCCCACCGCCGCGCGCCGTCCGCCCGTCAAGCTCGCCGTGCCCGCCGAGGGCGACGACGGCCTCTTCACGCAATCGTGGTTTCCGGTGGCGCTGTCGTCCGAGCTGGTCGCCGGCGAGATCGTGGGCACCGAGTTCCTCGACGGCAAGATCGTGCTGTTCCGCGCGCCCGACGGCACGGCCCGCGCCATGAGCGCCTACTGCCCGCACGTGGGCGCCGACCTGTCGGTGGGCAAGATCGTCGATGGCCACGTGCAGTGCGCCTTCCACCACTGGGAATACGACGAGCAGGGCTTCTGCGTGAAGACCGGCGTGGGCGATCCGCCGCCGAAGTCGGCCTGCCTGTTCATGTTCCCGGTGCGCGAGCGCTACGGCATCGTGTGGGTGTTCAACGGCGAGACGCCGCTGTTCGAGCTGCCCGACCTGCCCTTCCCCGACGACGAGCTGGAGATGACGGCCTACCGCTTCGGCCCGACGCTGCGGTGCGATCCGTGGATCTTCGCGGCCAACACGCCCGACATGCAGCACCTGACCGTGGTCCACAAGATCAAGTTCGAGACCGACCAGCCGCACGAGCTGGTGCGCTGGCACGACCACGGGCTGGAGTTCAGCTACCGCGGCACGCACCAGGGCAACGTGCCGATGGAGAACACCGCCGGCATCCGCGGCACCAGCGTGTTCTACCGCTGGGGCATGTACGACGGCTTCTGGCGTTGCAACGTCACGGGCTTCAGCCTGCCGCGCCCGGGCCGGCACAACGTGTTCAGCTGCAGCATCGTGAGGAAGGGCCCGCAGGCGGCCGAACAGCTCGAAGCCGTGCTGGCCGTGAGCCGCCGCACCGTGGGCGAGGACAAGGACATCCTCGACACCATCCACTACCGCCAGGGGCTCCTGACCAAGGCCGACAAGTCGCTCGCCCGCTTCCTCACCTACATGCGCAAGTTCCCGCGCGCGCATCCGTCGGCCGAGTTCATCAACTGATCGCACGGCCACCGCACGCACCATGAGCGCGATCGCTTCTCCTTCTCCCCTGCTGGCGGCCGGCCCGGCCGCAGGCCCCGAGGCACTGGCCGCCGCCGGCCGGCGCGACCAGGTGCGCGCGGCCACCAACGCCGTGCCCGCCGTGCTGGTGATCGGCCTGCTGCTGGGCGTGCCCTGCCTGTGGCTGCTGGGCCTGTCGTTCTGGGGCGCCGATGGCCCCACGCTGCAGAACTACGTCCACCTGTTCGACGACACGGCCTATGCGCGCAGCCTGTGGCTCACGCTGTGGATGGCCGGCGTGACCACGGCCATCTGCCTGGTGGCGGGCTATGTGCTGGCGTATTCGATGACGCTGATGCCGCGCTGGGCCGCCACGCTGATGCTGGCGCTGGTGGCGCTGCCGTTCTGGACCAGCGTTCTGGTGCGCACCTATGCCTGGCTGATCCTGCTGCAGAACCGCGGCATCGTGAACAACCTGCTCATGCAGGGCGGCCTGATCGACGAGCCGCTGCGCATGATGCACAACACCACGGGTGCGCTGATCGGCATGGTGCACATCATGCTGCCCTTCATGGTGTTCCCGCTGTACGCGGCACTGTCGAAGATCGACGGCGACCACATGCGCGCGGCCGCCGGTCTGGGCGCATCGCCGGCGTATGCGTTCTGGCGCGTGTTCTTCCCGCAGAGTCTGCCGGGCGTGGCCGCCGGCTGCGTGCTGGTGTTCGTGATGAGCCTGGGCTTCTACATCACGCCCGCGCTGCTGGGCGGTGGCAAGTCCATCGTGATGGCCATCGCCATCGAGCACGACATCAGCCGCAACATGAACTGGGGGCCGGGCAGCGCGGCCGGCGTGCTGTTCGTGGGCGGGGTGCTGGCGATCTTCGCCATCGTGACGCGGTTCATGTCGCTCGAGCGACTCTTCTCCAGATAGGGCCGGCCATGTACAACCCGCTGGTCCCCCATCGCCGCCGCCTCTGGCTCTACGCCGTGGCCGCGCTGATCGTGCTGTTCCTCGTGCTGCCCGTGCTGGTGGTGGTGCCGATGTCGTTCTCGGCCTCGCGCTTCCTCGACTTTCCGCCGAAGGAATGGTCGCTGCGCTGGTACGAACGTTTCTTCACCTCGCCCGACTGGTACGGCTCGCTGCTCACCAGCCTGAAGGTCGCTGTGTGCGTGACGCTGGTGGCCACGCCGCTGGGCACGGCCGCGGCCTGGGCGCTCAATGCCAGCACCCACCCGTGGCTGCGGCAGGCGCGCACCGTCATCCTGCTGCCGCTGATGGTGCCCAACATCATCCTGGCCGTGGGCATCTTCTACGTCTACGCGCGCGCCGGCGTGCTGGGCTCGCTGCCCGGCCTGGTGGCTGCACACACCATGCTGGCGCTGCCGTTCGTGGTGCTCACCGTGCTGGCCGGCCTGCGCAGCTTCGACGGCACGCAGGAGCTGGCCGCGCGCAGCCTGGGCTGCACACGCCTGCAAGCCTTCCTGCAGGTGACGCTGCCGCAGATCAAGCCCAGCGTGGTGTCGGGGGCGCTGTTCGCCTTCGTCACGTCGCTGGACGAGGTGGTGATCTCGATGTTCATCTCGCGCGGCGAGAACTCCACCGTGACCAAGGTGATGTTCTCGTCGCTGCGCGACGAGATCGATCCGACCATCGCCACCGTGAGCACGCTGCTGATCGCCGGCAGCTTCGCCGCCGTGCTGCTGGGCCTCGTCTCGGCCCGGCGCACGCAGGCGGCGCTGCGCTGAAAGCGCGCCGTTCCTTTTCTCTCTCTCCCGTTATCCGTTTTCGCAACCCAAAGGAAAGACACAATGACCACCACCCGCATCAATCCCGCATCCATGGGCGGCGAACCTGGCGCCTACTCCAACGGCATCAAGGTCGAAGGCGCCAGCGCCACGCTGTACGTGGCCGGGCAGATCGGTATCGACGCCAAGGGCGTGGCCCCGGCCGACTTCACCGCCCAGACCGAGCAGGCCTGGAACAACGTGAAAGCCATCCTGGCCGAGGCGGGCATGACGCTCAAGGACATCGTCAAGACCACCATCTACCTGACCGACCCGGCCGACTACGCCGCGTTCGTCAAGGTGCGCACCGCCGTGCTCGACGGCCACAAGCCGGCATCGACCCTGGTGTACGTGCCTGCGCTGGTGAAGCCGGAGTGGAAGGTCGAGATCGACGTGATCGCCGCACGCTGACACGGCCGCCATGGACTACGAGCTCGACACCGCGGCACGCCCCGAGCAGCGGCTCGACCTGGCCGAGCGGCCCACGCGCATCCTGCACGCCATGCTGCGCGTGTTCGACCTGCAGCGCTCGCTCGACTTCTACATCGGTGCCCTGGGCATGCAGCTGATCCGGCGACAGGACTACCCGGGCGGCCGTTTCACGCTGGCCTTCCTGGGCTACGGCGCGGAAGAGTCGAACACGGTGCTGGAGCTCACGCACAACTGGGACCAGCCCGAGCCCTACGCGATGGGCACGGCCTATGGCCACATCGCCATCGCGGTGAACGACATCTACGCCACCTGCGCCGAGCTGGCGGAGGCCGGCGTGAACCTCACGCGCGCGCCGGGCCCGATGAAGCACAGCGCCACGCTGATCGCCTTCATCGAAGACCCGGACGGCTACAAGATCGAGCTGATCCAGCGCGATTGAGAACGCCCGCGATGCACGCCGCCGCAGCGCCCGGTGACGCGTGGCCGCCGGGCCGGCCTGCAGACGATGCGGACAGCGCCGGCGCGCTGCTGCGGGCCCTGCGCGAGGGAAGGCTGTCGCGCGCTCCCGTGGCCCGCGACTTCGCGCGCCGCATCGAGGCCGCGCGCGGCGGCCATGCCTTCGCGTGGCACGACCCGATGGCATGGCTGGCCCAGGCCGCCGCGGTGGACGCGCGCGCGCGGGGCCGTGACGATGCACCGCGCCTGCTCGACGGCCTGCCGGTCGCCGTGAAGGACAACATCGACACGCCCGGCTTTGCCACCACCGCCGGCAGCCGCGCGCTGCCGGAGCGTGCGCCGGCCACGGCCGCGCCCGTGTGGCAGCGGCTGGCCGACCACGGCGCGCTGCTGCTGGGCAAGACCAACATGGACGAGCTGGGCGCGGGCGGCGCCTCGCGCAACCCGCGCTTCGGCGACGTGGCCAATCCGCTCGCGCCCGGCCACACGGCCGGCGGCTCGAGTGGTGGCAGCGCCGCCGCGCTGGCGGCAGGGCTGGCGCCGCTGGCGCTGGGGACCGACAGCTCGGGCTCGCTGCGCATCCCCGCATCGTTCTGCGGCGTGGCGGGTTTCCGTCCCACCACGGGCTCGTACCCGGGCGCGGGCATCGCGCCGCTCACGCGCGCGTTCGACACGCCCGGCCCCATGGCGCGCAGCGTGGCCGATCTGGTGCTGCTGCACGAAGCCATCACCGGCGAGCGCGTGCTGGCGGCCACGCAGGCGCCCGTGCTCGCGTGGGTGCGGGGCAGCATGGCCGGGCCCCTTCACCCCGCACTGGCGTCGGCCCACGACGCCGTGCTGGCGCGCTGGCAGGCGGCCGGGGTGCGGCTGGTGCCGGTCGAGCTGGACGATCTGGCGGTCGAGGCCATCGCGCTGCAGAAGCTGGTGGGCGCGGCATCGCGCCTGGCCGACCTGTCGGCCGACCTGGTGACGCGCGGCCAGCCGCTGTCGCCCCACGAACTGCAGGCGCGCATCGCCACGCCGGCCGTGCGCGCGCTATTCGCGCCGCCCGCGCCCGATGCGCCTGCGGCCGGTCCCGCGCTCGCGCGGCTGGCCGTGCTCGCCGAGGCGCTGCGCGAGCGTCTGGCGCGCGCCGGCGCGCCGCTGTTGCTGCATGCCAGCACGCTGCAGCCACCGGCCCGGCTCGATGCGGGCGACGCGGTGTTCGCCACCAACTACTACGGCGACAACGCACGCCTGGCGCCCGCGCTGTCGCTGGCGGCCTGCTCGTTTCCCTGCGCACGCGACGCCCAGGGCCGGCCCATCGCCGGCGCCAACCTCGAAGTGGCGGGCTGCGCCGGCAGCGACGCGCAGGTGCTGTCGGCCTGCCTGTGGCTGGAGCGGCATTGAGCGCCGCGCGGGCCTGCGGTTATAAAGCCCGTGGGGATGCCGCCCGGCACGCGGGCGGCACATTGCCAGAACAACACCGCGCATGCTCTACGCCGCCACGATCTTCGTTTCCGCCTTCCTGCTGTTCCTGATCCAGCCGCTGATCGCCAAACAGATCCTGCCGTGGTTCGGCGGCACGGCGGCCGTGTGGACGGTGTGCCTGGTGTTCTTCCAGTTCGTGCTGCTGGCCGGCTACATCTACGCCGACCGTCTCGCGCGCCTGGCGCCGCGCCGCCAGGCCATCGTGCACACGGTGCTGGTGCTGGCGGCCTGCGCCATGCTGCCCATCATTCCCGACGCCGCCTGGAAGCCTACTGGCGAGGAAGAGCCCGCCCTGCGCATCCTCGCGCTGCTGGCGCTGACCATCGGCCTGCCCTACCTCAGCGTCTGCACCACGGGCCCGCTGGTGCAGAGCTGGTTCGCGGCCGCGCATGCGGGCGATGCGAAGCAATCGCGCGTGTGGCGGCTGTTCGCGCTGTCCAACCTCGCGTCGCTGGCCGCGCTGGTGGCCTATCCCTTCGCGCTCGAACCCTATGTGAGCCTGCGCACGCAGGGCTGGGCCTGGTCGGGCGGCTTCGTGGTGTTCGCGGCGCTGGTCATCACGGCCGCATGGCGCACCGAACGGCGGCTGCGCGAGCGCGCAGCGCCAGCCGCCACATCGGCCGCGACGGACGCCGCGACCGACGCAGGCCTGGCCGCCATCAGCACGCCCAGCCTGGGCGGCTACCTCACGTGGCTGGCGCTGGCCGCGCTGGGCACGGTGACGCTGCTCACCGTGACGGCGCACATCACGCAGGACGTCGCCTCAGTGCCGTTCCTGTGGATCGTGCCGCTGGCGCTGTACCTGCTCACCTTCATCCTGTGCTTCGACAGCGACCGCTGGTACCGGCGCTGGCTGTTCTGGCCCGCCGTCATCGTGCTGGCGCCGGTGATGGCCTGGCTGCTGCGCTCGGGCGACCGCGTCATGTCGATCGAGTACCTGGTCGTCGTGTATGCGGCCGGCCTGTTCGCCATCTGCATGTTCTGCCATGGCGAGCTGGTGCGCGCACGGCCCGCGCCCGCCTGGCTCACGCGCTTCTACCTGATGATTTCGCTGGGCGGCGCGCTGGGCGGCCTCTTCGTGGGGCTGGTGGCGCCGCGCATCTTCGACGCGATGTGGGAGCTGCCGCTGGCGCTGGTGGCCGTCTGCCTGATGCTGTGGTGGGTGGCGCGCCGCCTGCTCGACTGGCGCCTGGTGCTGGTGGCCGCCGGGCTGGTGCTGGCATTCGCCTGGTACTTCCAGCGCAACCTGGAGCTGGCGGTGACCGACGTGCTGCCCTCCATCGCCATCCTCGCGGCCTTCCTGGCCCTCTCCATCGGCTGGCTGCGCCGCTCGGCCCCCGCCGCCGGCGCCTTGGGCGCGGGCATGGCCACCGCGTGCTGCCTCTGGCTGGGCCAGTACTACGTGGACTACATCAAGAGCGGCGCGCTGCTGGTGCAGCGCGACTTCTACGGCGTGCTGCGCATCGTCGAATACGGCGAGCCGCAGGACGACTGGCACCGCTGGGCGCTGCTGCACGGCGTCATCGCCCATGGCGAGCAGTACTCGAACGAATCGCTGCGCCGCCGCGCCACGTCGTACTACTCCGACACCTCGGGCGTCGGCGTGGCAGTGTCGGCGCTGCGCGGCCAGAACCGCCCGCTGCGCATCGGCGTCATCGGCCTGGGCGTGGGCACCATGGCCGCCTGGGGCCGGCCCGGCGACACCGTGCGCTTCTACGAGATCAACCCCTCGGTCATCACGCTGGCCCACACCGCCTTCAGCTACCTGCGCGAGTCCGGCGCGACCATCGAGATGGTGCTCGGCGACGCTCGCCTGTCGCTGGAGCAGGAAGCCGACGATGGGGAGCTGCAGCAGTTCGACCTGCTGGTGGTGGACGCCTTCTCCAGCGACTCCATCCCCGTGCACCTGATGACGCGCGAGGCGCTGGCGCTCTACCTTCGGCACCTGTCACCCGGCGGCGTGGTGGCCTTCCACGTGAGCAACCGCCACCTGGCCCTGGGCCCCATCGCCGGCCAGCTGGCCGCCGACGCGGGTGTGCAGGCCGTGCAGCTGGGCGACGATCCGGCTGTCGAGAACCACTGGCAGAGCAGCACCGACTACATCCTCGTCACGCGCAGCCAGGCTTTCCTGGACGACGCTGCCGTGAGCGAGCGCGCCAACGCCATCGAGGGCCGGCCGGGGCAGGCGGTGTGGACGGACGATTACAACAATCTGCTGGGGGCGCTGAAAGGCAAGTGAACGCCCTCAGCCTGCAGCGGTCCAGGGCCGGAGGGTGACTCCGGCGGCGGTCCATCGCTCGACGGTTCCTGCGAGCTGGCTCGCCGGCACGAGGAGCAGGCAATACTCGTCGCCGCCCGTGTCCAACATGGTCAGCGCGAACTCGTGCGGTGCGAGCCACGCCTGGAACCGGTCGAAGGCCGTCTGCGGATGAGCCCCTTCGACCGCGTCGTCGTACAGGAAATCGGCGGGCAAACCGTATGAAGTGGAAAGCTTGCGGAGCTTGAGCTGCGTGTCTTCCACATACCGCGCATCGAACAGCGTGGCATACGGCGCGCGACGCGCCGAATATTCGTCGCCGACCAGGCCGTCGCGAAGCGCTATCGCGGGCTCCTGGGCAAGGCCCTCATCCACGGCGGCGCGGCTCACCCGGCGGGCGATGCGGGCGCACGCGTCCTCGCCCAGATGCGCGAAAGTGGCTGATACCAAGGCGTTCAGTTGCGCCCGCATCGCCTTCAGCTCGCGCCGCTCTTCGGGCGTGGGCCCGTCGTCGCGCGGCACGTCTTCGCCGACAGGCTCCGTCGATTGCCACCAGCGCCTGAGTCTGTCGAGGAACGGCATCCGCTCAACGCGCCTGCGGATACTTCACCACGCGCTCGGCCGACATCGCATAGCCCGACACGCCCATCGACGAATCGGAACGTTCGATGTGCATCGTGCCCGTGACCCACACCGCATCCATCGTGCGCAGGCCCTTCACGGGTTTGTCCGCGCGCACGCGCACGATCTGGTTGGCGGGCGGCGGTGGCGTGTGGATGCATGCGCCGAAGTACGGCACCAGCAGGAATTCGCGCAGGCCGTCCTTGCCCTGCTCCAGCGGCACCAGATAGCCGGGGATGCGGCCCTGGCGGCCTTCGAGCTGTTGCACCACGGGCGCGTTGTCCCACACCTCGCGGATGCGTTCGAGCAGCTTCTGCGCGCGCGGGTCGGTGTCGGGCAGGTTCTCGGCGCCCTTGAGGTCGAGGAACGAGGCGGTCGGATCCCAGCCCTGCGGCACGAGGTCGTCCCACGAGATGTCGCGCGACTTGCCCTGCGCCCATGCCGCCGGCAGCGCCGCACCGGCCAGCAGTGCGATGCCCCCCTGCAACAGGCGGCGGCGCGGGAGAAGACGCGAAATGGAAGTCATGGTGGACAGAGCGGCGGGCCGCATGAAAGTTTCTGGCGGGTGGGCGGGCGGCTGCTTTTTCAGGCCGGTGGCGACAGGCCGTCAGCCAGCGACAGGCGATAGGCGCGCCAGGCCGGCAGCAGGCTCGCGATCCAGCCGGCGGCCAGCAGGCCGCCCAGCATCATGATCTGCACGCCATCGGGCGCGGCCAGGCCCGGCGTCAGGCCGAACGACGATTGCAGCCACGGGCCGGCCGCCAGCGTGGCGGCGGCCAGCAGCGCGCAGCCCAGCACCAGGCCGGCCAGCGTGACGATGAATCCTTCGAGCGCCAGCAGCACCAGCACGTGGCGCGGCCCCGCGCCCACGGCGCGCAGCACGGCCAGTTCGCGCCGCCGCTCGCCCAGGCCCGCGAGCACTACCGACACCAGGCCGGCCATGCTCACCAGCGCCACCAGGCCCGACATCAGCAGCAGCGCCTGCTCGCCCGCGCCCACCAGCGTCCAGAGCTCGTCCAGCGCCACGCCGGGCAGGATGGCCATCAGCGGTTCGCCGGCGAAGTTGTTGACCTGCCGCTGCACCGAGAACACGGCCGCGCGGCTGTGCAGGCCCACCATCGCGGCGGTGACGGCCCTGGGCGTCAGGTCCATGCCGCGCACGGCCTCGGCGCCGATGCGCCGGCCCGGCAGCGGCACACCGGCCGTCCAGTCCACGTGCAGCGCCTCCATCGCCTCCAGGCTGATGTGCACGGTGCGGTCCACCGGCGTGCCGGTGCGCGCCAGCACGCCGCTCACGCGGAAGGGCTTGTCGGCATGGCTGTCCATGTCGAACTCGCCGGCGCCGTGCGAGAGCGTGATGCGCGCGCCGGGCGCATAGCCCAGGCGCTCGGCCACTTCGGCACCGATCACGGCATCGAACAGATCCGACGCCTGCGTGCCCTGCGCCAGCCGCAGCGGCTGGCCTTCGCCATGGCGGAAATGCTCGAAGTAACCCGCCGTGGTGCCCAGCACCGGAAAGCCCCGGTGCGAATCGCCCAGCGACAGTGGCACCACCCAGGCCACCTGGCGCATGGACTGCAGCGCCTCGATGCTGCTCCAGCGCATGTTGGCCGTGGCCGATCCCACGTGGAACACCGAATACAGCAGCAGTTGCACCTGCCCCGTGCGTGCGCCCACCACCAGGTCGGTGCCCGAAACGGCCGAGGTGAAGTTGTCCCGCACGTCGTTGCGCAGGCGTTCGACGCCCAGCAGCATGAAGGCCGACAGTGCGATCGACAGCACGGTGAGCGCGAGCGTGAAGCGCCGGTTCCACGCGCTGCGCCAGGCCAGGCCGAACAGCGGGGTCATGCCTTGGCTCCGTCGCGCAGGCCGGCCAGCGCCACCTGGCGCGCGAAGCGCGGCGCCAGGCGCCGGTCGTGGCTCACGAACACCAGCGCGCTGCCGCGCCGTTCGCACGCCGACAGCAGCAGGTCGACGAAGGCATCGCGGCGGTCTTCGTCGAGCGCGGAGGTGGGCTCGTCGGCGATCACCAGCGCGGGCGAGCCGATCAGCGCGCGCGCGGCGGCCACGCGCTGCTGCTGGCCCACCGACAACCGGCCGGCCGCGCGGTCCCACAGCGCCTCGTCCAGCCCCATCGCGTGCAGCAATGCCCGCCCCGCCTCGGGCGCCGATCCCGCGTCGGCTTCGGCCGCCGCGCGCCGCCGGGCCGAGAAGCGGCACGGCAGCAGCACGTTGTCGAGCACGCCCAGGTAGGGCAGCAGGTTGAACTGCTGGAAGATGTAGCCCACGTGATCCACGCGATGCCGGTCGCGCGCGGCGCGGCCGAGCGCGCGCCAGTCGGCGCCCATCAGCGCGACGCGGCCGCGCGTGGGCAGCAGCACGCCGGCCAGCAGCGACAGCAGCGTGCTCTTGCCGCTGCCGCTCTCGCCATGCAGGAAAACCGTTTCGCCTCCGGCCAGCGAGAACGATGCGACTTCGACGGCCGGCCTCTGCTGGCCCGGCCAGGTGAACGACAGGTCGGCCACCTCCAGCAACGCCGCCCCCGGGGACGCGCCTGGCGCGGGCGCGGAGGCCACGGCTGCCGATGTCACGTTCAGCGGCCCCAGCCGAGGCGGCGGTCGGTGCGGCCCAGGGTGCGCTTGAACTGACCCTGCGGCGCGGCCACCTGGCCGGCCACGGAGCGGATGCGCGGGAAGGCATCGAACAACGGCAGTTCGACGAAGCGGGCCTGCGCCGCCGCGTCGCAGGCGAAGGTGTAGGTGGCGTCGAGGTCGGCGTGGCTGTCTTCGCCGTGGTCGTGCTTGGGGTCGTGGCCCTTCCCGTCCTTGCCGAGGCCGATCGCGGGCGACTGCAGGTCGACGTCCTTCAGCACGCAGCGCGCGGCGGGGTCGAGCCGGAACAGCCTGTCGCCCGCGCGAAGCTGCGCCACGGCCGCATCGACGCGCTGCCGTTCGGCCGCCGTGCGCGGCGCGCGCTCGAAGCCGACCAGGCTCTCCAGCGGCGCTTCCAGCTGCAACGTGATGGTCTGCGCATCCACCGCGACGTCGAGCGCCACGACACCATGCGTGTGGGCATGCTGCGCGGCGCCCTGGCCGTGGTCATGGGCCTGGACGGCGGGCGCGGCAAGTGCGGCGATGGCGAGCGCTGCCAGTGAAAGGATATTTGCTAGTGATTTCACAGAATCATTATCACAGATGGTGTGTGACACGTTGATGGTGACCCCGGCGCAACGCGGGTCATGCGCCACGCGGTCATCGCGCCCCATCGCATCGCCAGCGGAGCCTTGCGCCGCTCGTGTCCCCCGGCCTTCGGCCTCCTCCTTGACCTCGCTTTGCAAGGCACCACTGCCGCTGCGATCAGAAGCGATGGTCGTGCAGAGGCGCTGGAGCGGTCGCGTGACCCGCACCGTCGGCGATGTGGGGTGGGTGGCGCAGCGAGGTAAAGGAGGAGGATCGGCGCAGCCGATCCGGGGGACACGAGCGGAGTCGGCCACCCCGCAGTGCCGACACGCGTTCCACCCGCCTTACTCCGGCTGTTCAATGCCGATGAGCCACGGCCTTGGACACAGCCTTCACCGCCGCCTTGCGCCGGCCCGCCGGCTTCTTCCCGCAATCCGCACACTGCCCGTAGAGCGTGAGCTCATGGCTGTCCACCGAGAAACCCGCGGGAGCCAGCTTCGCCAGGTTGCCCGGGCACCCCGGAATGTCGAACGCACGCCCGCAGTCGTGGCACTGGAAGTGATGGTGATGGTGCAGGCCCGCCAGTTCATAGCGCGCGTTCTCGCCCGGCAGATCCACCACCACCAGCAGTTCCTCCTCCTGCATCGCCTTGAGCTGGCGGTACACCGTCGCCATGCCGAGCGCCGGCACGTCGGCCTGCGCGGCTTCGAGGATTTCCTGCGGCGACAGCGGCCGGCCGGCGCTCTCGAGCACCGACTGGATGGCTGTGCGTTGGCGGGTGGAACGTTCCATGGTCTGGCGGGGCGCAAGCCTGTGAAAGATCGCCGGATTTTATGAGAACGCATTCGCGATTTCACCCGGCGCCGCTCACGCGGCCCGCCTACTCCTGCACCGCATGCTGCGTGTGCCGGGTCTCGGCCCGGGCGATCTGCTCCATCACCCCGGCCGGATCGGTGTCGTGGGCAAACTGCCGCACCTCGGCCTGATCTTCCTGCGGCACGTCGAGCCGCTCGGCCATCTTCACCAGCAGGCGCATCACCGCCGTCGTCTCGCGCTCGGCCAGCAGATTGATCTGCAGATCAAGGTGGTGGCGCCGCTCGCTCTCCGCCGCGGCGATGTTCTGGCTGATCAGGATCAGGATCGCCAGGAAGATCGCCTCGATCGACACGCCGAACAGCAGGAAGGTGTACGGATAGGGATCGAACGCCACCACCCATTCGTTGATCGCCACCCACGCCGCGAAGAACACCGCGTTGGCGATCAGGAAACCCACCGTGCCGCAGGCGGCCGAGATGCGCACGATGGCCCGGTACACGGCCGGGGTGCGATGCCAGCGCGCATCCTCGCTGCACAGGATGGACTCGATGTTGCGGTCGGTGACCTGCTCGATCGTGCGGTTGACGTGGTGGTGGTGATGCCTGGCCATCGCTGCCTCCTCGCTGGCTTACCTCTTCGCGATCAATCCCTCGTACAGCGCCACGTAAGCGCGCGCACTCGCATCCCAGCCGAAATCGCGCGCCATGCCGCGGCGGCACAGGGCCTCCCACACGGCCGGCTGCTTCGCCACCAGCAGTGCCTGCGCCATCGCGGCCTGCAGCGCGGGCACGGTGGCCTCGGGCATGACGAAACCGGTGGCGGCGTCGGGGCCGGCCGCCACGAAATCGTCCACCGAATCGGCCAGCCCGCCCGTGCCGTGCACCACCGGCGGCGTGCCGTAGCGCTGGCTGTACATCTGGTTGAGGCCGCAGGGCTCGTAGCGCGAGGGCATCAGGAAGGCATCGGCGCCGGCTTCGATCAGGTGCGCCAGCGTCTCGTCGAAGCCGATGCGCACCGCCACATGCGCGGGGTGCGCGGCGGCGGCGGCCTGCAGGCGCTGCTGCAGCACCGCATCCCCGCTGCCCAGCACGGCGAGCTGGCAGTCGTTGGCGATGAGCCACGGCAGGCTGTCGACGATGAGATCGATGCCCTTCTGGCTGGCCAGCCGGCTCACCACGCCGAACAGCAGGCCGCGCCGCTGACCTGGCAGGCCCATGGCCTGGCGCAGCGCGCGGCGGTTGGCCAGCTTGCCGGCGCGCCAGCCGTCGGCGTCGTAGCGCGCGGCGATGAGGGTGTCGGTGGACGGATCCCACTGCGCGGCGTCGATGCCGTTGAGGATGCCCGACAGGTGGGCCTCGCGCGCGCGCAGCAGGCCGTCGAGGCCGCAGCCGAACGCCTCGGTGCGGATCTCGCGCGCATACGTCGGGCTCACGGTGGTGATGGCATCCGCATGCACCAGGCCGGCCTTCAGGTACGACAGCTGGCCCCAGAACTCGGCGCCTTCCACCGTGGCCCATGACGGCGGCAGTGCCAGTGCGTCCGCCACGCCCATCGGGAACAGGCCCTGGTAGGCCAGGTTGTGGATGGTGACGACGCTGGGCACGCGCGAGGCGGCATCGGTCACGCGCAGCCAGGCCGGCGCCAGCGCCGTGGGCCAGTCGTTGCAGTGAAGCACGTCGGCGCGCCACACCTTCGCGATCGCCGGCACCGCGCCGGCCGCGATGTGCGCGGCCACGCGCGCGAGGAAGGCGAAGCGGCGCGCGTTGTGCGCATGGTCGCGGCCGGCGGTGTCCTGATAGGGGCCGCCAGCGTCGGCGAACAGTGCCGGGCAATCCAGCAGCCACAGATCGAACTGGCCCGGGCGCGTCACGCGGCCCAGGCGCGCGGCGGGCCAGCCGGCATCGGCCGGCCACGGTGTCCAGTCGCGTGCCTGCGCCTTCAGGTCCGCCAGCGCGCCATACGCGGGCATCAGCACGCGCACGTCGTGACCCAGGCCGGCCAGCGCCTGCGGCAGCGCGGCGCTCACGTCGCCCAGGCCCCCGGTCTTGACCCAGGGCGCGCATTCGGAAGTGGCGAAAAGGATGTTCAGGGGATCACCTTGGAAGCGGGAGAGGGATCGTGCGGCCACCACGCGATGGGCACCAGCACGGCCAGCGGCAGCTCGGACAGCAGGTCGCCCAGGGCGTGGGCCGCATCCGCGCCGGCGATGGCGCGGCCGGTGAAGAGTTCGCGCCAGCCGCCCGGCGCGGCCGGCAGCCGCAGCGTCGTATCGTCCCAGCCCGCGCCGCCCGACAGCGCCTCGGCGGCGGCCTCGCCCCCCAGGCGGCGCCACGGCAGGCGGCTGGCCACCGCGACCACGCACGGCGGTGGTGTGCTGCCGTCCTGCGTGTCCTGCGTCGCGGTGCGCGCGAAGGCCAGCACATGGTCGGCCCGCGATCCACGCGCGGCCAATGCCGAATAGCCCGCGCGCGCGAAGAAGCCGGGCTGCGCGGCCCGCAGTTGCAGCAGCCGCCAGGTGACGAGTTGCTTGAGGCGTCCGTCGTCCGGCCGCGCGCGCAGCACTTCCCAGTCGCCCCGAGCGGGCACGGCCGCCGTGGCGAGCGTCGATGCATCGCGCTGGCCATAGAGGCCGCGCACCACGGCCAGCCGGGCGGCGGCGCCCTCGAAGTCCACCGGCCGCCGGTTGTCCGGATCGACCAGGCTGAAGTTCCAGCCCTCGCAGCCCTGGTACACGTCGGGCACGCCGGGCGCCATGAACTTGAGCATCACGAGGTTGAGGCTGTTGGCCAGCCCCGCCGGCGCGATGCGCGCGACGAAGGCTTCCAGGCTGGCGACGAATTCGCGGCTGGCGAACAGGCCGTCGATGAAGCCGGCCATCGCGGCTTCGTAGTCGTCGTCCGGGTTGATCCAGCTGGTTTCCTGCTTGGCCTCGCGCATCGCCTTGAGCATGTAGGCGCCCACGCGCTCGCGCAGGTCCTGGCGCACCGCCTCGTCGGTGGGCACGAGCGGCCACACCCCCACCAGCGTCTGGTAGAGCAGGTATTCGTCGTTGCGCGTGGGCGCTCGCAGGCCGGCCACGCTGCCCGCGAACGCGTCGGCCAGCGTGCGCCATTCGTGCACGGCGGCGGCCCATTCGGCGGGCATTTCGGCCAGCACGTCCAGCCGCGTGCGCACGTCTTCCGAGCGCTTGCTGTCGTGCGTGGAGCTGCCCAGCAGCCAGTTCGGCCGCTCGACCGCCTGCGATTCGCACACCGCGTGGAAGGCCTTGGGCGGCGTGCCGAAGGTGCGCGGATCGCCGCCCACGTCGTTGAGCGATACCAGCCGGTGATAGCGGTAGAACGCCGTGTCCTCCATGGCCTTGGCCATCACGGGCGCGGTGAACTGCTGCCAGCGCGCGATGAAGGCGCGGCGCGCGGCCTCGTAGCCCGGGTCGTGCGCCACGCCCTCGCCCGGCGGGGCCAGCAGCACGTGGCGCAGGTGCTGCAGCACGCTCACGTCGCCGGCCACGCCGCGGCGGCGCGCGCGCGCGATCGCCTGGTCGAGATAGCGGCGATCGGTCTCGCTCGCCTGCCCGTCGCCGGTGAGGTAGGTGCGGTACACGGAGAATCCCGCCGCCACTTCGGCCAGCGCCAGCCGCAGGCCGGCGCGCGTGAAGTCGCAGGTGCGGCGGTCGGCGCGGCTGATGCGCAGCAGCGCCTCGGCCAGCCACTGCAGGTCGCTGGCCAGCGCCACGTCCATGATGAGGCGCTTGGCGTCGTAGAGCACGTCGCCGAAGTCCAGCCGCTCGCCGATGAAGTCGGCATAGACGCGCGTGAGCTGCCCTTCGCCCGCCGCATCCACGAACAGGCCGTTGACCAGGTTGGAGAAGCGGTAGCCGGTGCCGCCGTGCACGGGCCAGTCGGCCGGCAGGTCTTCATGGTCGGCCAGGATCTTCTCGACCACCAGGTACAGGGCGCGGCGCGGCAGGCCGGCGCGCTCGCAGGCCTGGGCCTGGCGCGCCTGCAGCCGCGCGAAGTAGCCGCGCGGATCGGCCAGGCCATCGGGATGGTCGATGCGCAGCGCGTGCACGCAGCCGTCCTGCAGCCAGCGCAACACGCGGCGGTGCGTGGCCTCGAACACCGGCTCGCGCTCGGTGCGCAGGGCCGCCAGCGTGTTGATGTCGAAGAAGCGTCGGTAGTTGATCTCGTCGCCCGCCACGCGCCAGTAGGCCAGGCGCCAGGCCTGGCGCGCGATCAGTGTGTCGAGCGCGTCGAAGCTGGCGGCCTCGCCCGGCGTGCCGCCATAGGACTGCACGGCCGCGTCGATCCACGCCGCCAGCAGCGGCTGCGCGGCCACGCGGCGCGCCAGCGTGCGCTTGTGCACCCGCGCATCGCGAGCACGCGTGGCGCGCGCGTCGGCCGAGGTGTCGCTGCGCGGCGGCAGTTGCGCGAGTGCGTGCAGCACCGATTCGATGCGCGCGCGTTCTTCGTCGGGCAGGCCGCCCGGCAGCGGCAGGCGTCCCATCAGCGCGGGATAGTCACGCGGGTCGATGGGGAAGCGGTGATTCCAGTAGGCGACATGGAAGCTGCCCTCGTCGGCGTCGAACACCAGCTTGAGTTCTCCCGCCTCGAGCACGCGGCCGTAGTGGTCGCCCAGCACGGGCAGCAGCACGCGGCCCTGCATCTGCGGATCGGAAGGGCTCCAGTCGATGTCGAAGGTCTCGGCCTGCAGCGAGGCCGGGCCGTGCTCCAGCACGTCGAGCCACCAGGCGTTGTCGGCCTCGAGCACGCCCATGTGGTTGGGCACGATGTCCAGCATCTGCCGCATGCCGTGCGCGGCCAGGGCCTGGCAGAGCCGCTCGAACGCGGCCTCGTCGCCCAGTTCGGGATTGAGCGCGTCGTGGTCCACCACGTCGTAGCCGTGCGTGCTGCCCGCACGCGCGCGTTGCCACGGCGACACGTAGAGATGGCTTACCCCCAGCGCGGCCAGATAGGGCACGGCGCGCGCCGCGGCATCGAAGCCGAAGCCGGCATGCAGCTGCACGCGGTAGGTGCTGGCGGGTACTTCGGCACCCGCGATGTCGGGCACCTCGCCCGCGGCCGGCGGCGGCGCGGCCTCGCCAGGCACGGCGGCAGCGGCGCGGCCGGCCAGCACGCGCGCCACGCCGAGCATGCGCGCGTCCACGGCCAGGTCGTCGACGGCGATGCCCAGCTTGCGGCGCCAGTTGGGATGCTGGCTCTCGAGCGTGCCGGGCACGTTGACGGCGTGGAGTTGGCCGGTGACATCCTCGATCTGCACGCCCAGCAGCAGGCACGGCGTGCGCGCGAGGAAGGCGTGCACCGCCTCCACCAGGCGCGGGCCGGCGCCCGGCATCGAGGTCGGATGCACGCTGGTGCCTTCGGGCAGCAGGCCTTCGCGCTCCAGCGCCAGCAGCAATTGCGCCCGCGCCTGGGCGCGCTCGATGACCTGCCGGCCATGGAACGCCGCGTTCTCCCCCGGATCGCCCTCGCGCGCCAGGCGCGCGGCCAGCTCGATGTCCTCGCCCTGCCACCAGCCGGCCAGCGTGGGCAGGTCGTGCGTGCCCACCACGGCCAGGGCCTGCGCGCGCCACTGGTCCGGCGCGCGGAAATCGCCTGCCGCATCGCGCTCGAAGTACAGCGGGCAATACGACAGCAGCCCATGCGCCTGCATGGATTCGCGCATCTCGGGCGCCACGTTGCCCAGGTCTTCGCCGATCACCAGGCACTGCTGGCGGCGGCTCTCCAGCGCCAGGATGGCCATGAGGTCGGCCAGCGGATAGCGCACGTAGGTGCCACCCTCGGGATGCACCCAGAACAGGCGCATCAGCGCCATCACGTGGTCGATGCGCAGCGCGCCCGCATGGCGCATGTTGGCGCGCAGCAATCGGACGAAGCCGGCGTAGCCGTCGTCGGCCATGCGTGCCGGGTCGGGCGGCGGCAGGCCCCAGTCCTGGCCATTCAGGGCCAGCGGATCGGGCGGCGCGCCCACGTGCAGGCCCAGGGCGTGCGCGGCCTGGGCCGACCACACGTCGGAGCCACCTTCGTTGGCGCCCACGGCCAGGTCGCGGTACAGGCCCAGCGGCATGCCGGCCGCGCGGGCGCGCGCCTGGGCGGCAGCCAGTTGCTGGTCGGCCTGCCACTGCAGCCAGGCATGCAGGCCGATGCGGTCTTCGCTGGCGGCGGCGAAGCGGCGCACTTCGGCGCCATCGGGGTCGCGCCAGGCCTCGGGCCAGGCCGGCCAGCCCCACACACCGGCGTCCGAGGCGCGCAGGTGTTCCTGGATCGCTTCGAACAGCGCATGGCGAGCCAGGTGCGGGTGCGCGCCCATGAAGGCTCGGAAGGCGGCGGCGCGCGGCGAGCCGGCGGCGATCTCGTGGTCGCGGAAGTGCTCCCAGAGGCGTTCGAGCAGGGGCAGCTTGAGCGCGGCGACGCCGGGCCAGTCCACTTCGTCCGTTTCGCGCAGCGCCTCGATGCGGCGGCGCGTGGATTCGCGGTCGGCCTGCTGGCGCGCATCGCGGCAGGCATGGAAGTCGGGCAGCGCCTCCACGTCCAGATAGAGCGGATTGAGCGCCAGCCGGCTGCTGGGGCTGTAGGGGCTGGCGTCTTCGGGCCGCGACGGGAACAGCGCATGCAGCGGGTTGAGTCCGACGAATGCGGCGCCATGCGCCGCCATCGTCTCGGCCAGCCGGGCCAGGTCGCTGAAATCGCCCACGCCCCAGTTGTGCGGCGAGCGCAGCGCATAGAGCTGCACGCACACGCCCCACCAGCGCGAGCCGGTGGCCAGCGCCTCGGGCTGCCAGCCGCGCATCGGGCAGACGATGAGTTCGCGCGGCGGCTGCTGTGCATCGACGCCGCCGCCGGCCGCCGAGATGCGAAGCTGGTGGTAGCCCGCCGGCAACGCATCGAACTGCAGCGCGCGCACGCCGTCCGCCTCGTCCAGCCGCGCACGCAGCACGCTGCCGTCCTCGCACTGCACGATGCCCAGCGGCGCCGGCCCGTGCGCGCCGATGGCGATGCGCAGCGGCTCGCCCTCGCGCAGGATCTGCGCGGCGGGCGCGTCGCCGGCCTGCAGCGCAGCCTGCGACCGCGCGAGCTCCTCGGGCGTGCGCGCCGGATGGCCCACCGCGTCCAGAGCGGCGAGCAGCACGGTGTCGGGCACGTCGCGCAGCGCGCCATAGAAGTCGTGCCAGCGCGCGGCGATGCCCAGGCTCTCGCACAGCGACTCGATCGCCTCGCGCGGCGGCGTGGCCGCCAGCGGGAGGGGCACGCCGCTCATGCGCGCACCTCTTCGCGCCAGCGCCAGTGCCCGCCCCAGGGGGCGAGGTAGCCCTGCTCGGCATCGGCCTGCTGGTAGAGCACGCTCACGCCCTCGCCGGCGCCATGCACGCCGGCCAGCGCCGGCACGGCCAGCACGGCGCCGCTGAAGTTCAGGCCCATCTCCAGCACGCAGGCGGGCTCGCCATCGCGTGCGTCGAAGTGCCAGCGCACCCACAGGCCCCGGCCTTCGATCACCTCGGCCGTATGGCCCTGCGGCGCCAGGCGCGGCAGGCGCGGCACCAGTGCGGATTGGCGCAACGCCAGCAGGTGGGAAACGAAGGATTGCCACTGCACCGCCTCGGCGCGTTCGCGCTCCGTGCGGTCGAGCGCCGAGGCGTGGAAGGTGGCCTCGTCGCACGGATCGGGCACCACGCTACCGCCGCTGGCGCTGTGGAACTGCGGGAACTCGCGGCGCCGCCCTTCGGTGACGGCCCGGCGCAGATCGCCCTGCCAGTCGGCGAAATAGAGAAAGGGCGTGGCCGCATTCCACTCCTGCCCCATGAACAGCATGGGCGTGTGCGGTGCCAGCAGCAGCAGCGCGGTGGCCAGCGCCAGCGGCGCCTGGCCCGCGTCGGGCCGCTGCGCCAGTGCCAGCGGCGCCAGCCGCTCGCCGAAGGCGCGGTTGCCGACCTGGTCGTGGTTCTGCAGGAAGTTGACGATGGCCAGAAGCGGCGCCGCCTCGAACGAGGCCGGCCGCGCGCGGCCCTGGCGCGCCACCGGCGGCGCGCCCAGCCACGCGGTGCCGTTCGCCAGGCAACGCGCCAGCTGCTCGAGCGTGCCGTGCGGCCACGCCTCGCGGAACTCCTCGTAGTAGCCGCCGCCCTCGCCCGTCAGCAGCACGTGCAGGATGTGATGGAAATCGCCCGTCCACTGGCCGTCGTAGCGGCCAGGCCGCGGCACGGCCGACAGGCGCGCGGTGTCGTTGTGGTCGTCCTCCACCACCAGGTGGATGTGGCGGCCCGGCAGGTGGGCGCGTGCGCGCACCGACAGCTCTTGCAGCACGTGCTGCGCCGAACCGTCGACGATGGCATGCACGGCATCGAGCCGCAGGCCGTCGACGTGGAACTCTTCCAGCCAGTAGAGCGCGTTGTGGATGAAGAAATCGCGCACCGTGCGGCTGCCCTCGCCGTCGAAGTTGATGGCGCGGCCCCACGGGCTGTCGTGCTGCTGCGAGAAGAACTGCGGCGCGTAGGCATGCAGGTAGTTGCCGTCGGGCCCGAAGTGGTTGTAGACCACGTCCACGAACACCATCAGCCCGAGTGCATGCGCGGCCTGCACGAAGCGCTTGACGTCGTCGGGCCGGCCGTAGGCCGCATGCGGCGCGTAGTGCAGCACGCCGTCGTAGCCCCAGCCGAAGCGGCCCGGGAAGTCCGCCAGCGGCATCAGCTGCACGGCCGTGATGCCCAGGCGTGCGAGCCCCTCGAGCTGCGCCTGCGCGGCGGCGAAGGTGCCTTCGCGTGTGAAGCTGCCCACGTGCAGTTCGTACAGCACCACCTCGTGCCACGGCCGGCCGCGCCAGTCGCCGTCGTCCCACGCGAAGGCGCGCGGATCGATCAGCTCGCTGGCCGCATGCGGCCCGTCGGGGTTGAAGCGCGACGCGGGATCGGGCACGGCCAGCCCGTCCACGTGGAAGCGGTAGCGCTGGCCCGCGACCGCACGCGGCGCGTCGGCCTGCCACCAGCCGCCCGGCAGCGGCATGGCGGGCATGAAGGCGCCATGCAGTTCCACTTCCACCGTCCGGGCCGCGGGCGCCCACAGGCGCAGGCGCGCCCCGCCGCCTTCCAGCAGCGTGGCGCCGAACGGCATCTCATGGGCGCGGCGCGCGCCAGGCGCGCCGCCCTCAGGGGCCGGGGGCATGGGTGTCATCTCCTCGGTCGCTTTCTTCTTGTGGCTGCGCTGCGGGGCCCGGTGCGATGGGCTGCGTCATCACGCGCATGCTGCGTGGCATCAGGGTGAGGACGCTGCCGGCCGCCACGCTCTCGCCATCGCTGCCGCCGTCGTCGGCGCCGGTGTCGATGCGCGATGTCCAGGCGCCCTCGCCGGGCAGGGTGAAGTCGGCCGGCTCATGGTGGGCGTTGAACAGCAGCAGGACGGAGTCGCCACTCTCCGGCTCGAGCTGGCCGTCGCACGGCTCGGTGTGCGCGCCCGAGAGCACGGCGGCGATGGCGCGGCGCTCGCCGTCGGCCCAGTCGCCCTCGTTCATCTCGCGGCCTTCAGGGGCGTACCAGGCGATGTCCTTGCGGCCTGCCTCGTCGGCCTGGCCGGTGAAGAATCGCGTGCGCCGCAGCGTGGGCTGCTCGCGCCGCAGTTGCGCCAGCCGCGCGACGAACTGCGCCTGCCCGTCCCATTCGCCGGCCTGCGCCCAGTCGTACCAGGAGATGTCGCTGTCCTGGCAGTAGCCGTTGTTGTTGCCCCGCTGCGTGCGGCCGATCTCGTCGCCGCCCAGCAGCAGCGGCACGCCCAGCGAGACGTAGAGCGTCGCCAGCAGGTTGCGCATCTGGCGGCGGCGCAGCGCGTTCACCTCGGCGTCGTCGGTCTCGCCTTCGACGCCGCAGTTCCAGCTGCGGTTGTGGCTCTCGCCGTCGCGGTTGTCTTCGCCGTTGGCCCCGTTGTGCTTGTCGTTGTAGGACACCAGATCGCGCAAGGTGAAGCCGTCGTGCACGGTGACCAGGTTGACGCTGGCCGTGGCCAGGCGGCCCGAATGGTCATAGCAGTCGGACGAGCCGGTGAGGCGGCGCGCGAATTCGGGCAGCGTGCCCGGCTCGCCGCGCCAGAAGTCGCGCACGCAGTCGCGGTAGCGGCCGTTCCACTCGGCCCAGCCGGTGGGAAAGCCGCCCACCTGATAGCCGCCATCGCCCACGTCCCACGGCTCGGCGATGAGCTTCACGCGCGAGAGCACCGGGTCCTGCCCGAGGATGGCGAAGAAGCTGCTGTAGCGGTCGAAGTCGCGCTCGCCCCGGCCCAGCGTGGTGGCCAGATCGAAGCGGAAGCCGTCCACGTGCATCTCGGTTACCCAGTAGCGCAGGCTCTCCATGATGAGGCGCAGCGCGGCCGGGCTGTTGCTGTTGACGGTGTTGCCGGTGCCGGTGAAGTCCACGAAGAAGCGCCGGTCCTCGTCCGAGAGGCGGTAGTACGCCGCGCAATCGAGCCCCTTGAGC
Source organism: Burkholderiales bacterium (assembly GCA_017307855.1). Lineage (GTDB taxonomy): Bacteria > Pseudomonadota > Gammaproteobacteria > Burkholderiales > Burkholderiaceae_C > JAGOCV01. The sequence continues at coordinate 375,029 of JAFKGD010000002.1, forward strand.
GAGAGCGTGGGGCCCAGGTGGTTGCCTTCGGCTGTGTGGTTGTAGACCACGTCGAGGATGACCTCGATGCCCTCGGCGTGCAGCGCCCGCACCATGGTCTTGAATTCGCGCACGGCGTCGTGCTGGGCGTAGCGTGGCTCGGGCGCGAAGAAGGCGATGCTGTTGTAGCCCCAGTAGTTGGCCAGGCCCATGTGCACCAGCCGGTCGTCGTCGACGAAGGCCTGCACCGGCAACAGCTCCACGGCCGTCACGCCCAGGCGCTTGAGATGGGCCAGCACCGCCGGCGCGGCCAGGCCGAGGTAGCGCCCGCGCGACTCTTCGGGCACGTCCGGATGCGTGTGGGTGAAGCCCTTGACGTGGACTTCGTAGAACACGGTGTCGCGCCACGGCGTGTGCGGCGGTGCGTCGCCGCCCCAGTCGAAGGCGTCGTCCACCACCAGCGACTTGGGCATCTGCGTGGCACTGTCGCGCGGGTCGATCACGAGGTCGGGGTCCGGACCCTTCGCGGCCTTGGCGCGCGAGTCGTAGGCCAGCTGGCGCGTGTGGCCGCGCACCGGCCGGTCGAGCGCGCGCGCCCACGGATCGATGAGCAGGCGCGCGGGGTTGAAGCGCGGGCCATCCGCCGGTTGCCAGGGTCCGCGCGCGCGCAGGCCATAGCGCTGGCCGGGCTTGAGGCCGGGCACGTAGCCGTGCCAGACCAGATCGGTGCGGCAGGGCAAGGCCAGCCGCGCGGTTTCGCGGCCCCGGCCGTCGAACAGGCACAGGTCGATGCCTTCTGCCGCGCTCGAATACACGGCGAAGTTCACCCCACCGCCGTCAGGCGTGGCGCCCAGCGGCCAGGGCTGGCCGGGCAACACGCGTGGCGGCGTGGCGGTGGCACGGGACGGGCGGGTGGCGGCTGCCGTGGCCGGTGCACTGCTCCCGCTGGCGGTACGCGGGGCCCTCACGCGGCCAGCCGCACGGTGGCGCCCGGGCGTTGATCCGCGTTGGCCGCCGGTGCGGCCAGTGCCTTGCCGATGCTGGGCATGCACATCGGCGCGGGCCGGCCGGCCAGCAGCGCCTGTTGCAGCTCGCCCGAGCCGGCCACCGCCGGTACCGCGCGCGCCTTGAAGTAGCCCGCCGGCACCACCACGATGCCGCTGGCGGTGACATGGAAGCGCTCTCGGTCGCGCTCGATGTCGTGGCCGATGGTTTCGCCCGCCGGAATGTGGTTGTCCTGATCGATGATGGCGCGGCGCACGCGGGCGCCGGCACCGATCACCGAACGCTCCATCACGATGCAGTGCTCCAGCTCGGCGCGCGGCTGTACGTTGACGGCGCGGCGCAGCATGGCGTGGTCCAGGCGCGCGCCGTTGACGATGCTGCCCGAGCCCACCACCGAGCGGTGGATGATGCCGTCCTCGATCTGGGCCGATTCCGACGGATCGGTGCTGGCGTAGATCGGCCAGTCGGGGTTGGTCATGCGGAACTTCGGCGTGGCGCCCAGGGTGTCGAAGTGCGCCTCGAAGTAGGCATCGATGGTGCCCACGTCACGCCAGTAGCCATGCTCTTCGTAATCGGCCGTGCCCGGGATCTCGTTGGTGGCGAAGTCGTAGGCCACCAGCTTGTGGGTGCTGAGCATGCGCGGCAGGATGTGCTTGCCGAAGTCGCTCTCGCCCATCTCGCGCGAGCGCTTGAGCTCCTCGAGCAGCACATCGGCGTTGAACACGTAGTTGCCCATCGAGGCCAGCGCGTGCGTGCTGCTGCCGGGCATGGGCTGCGTGGTCTTCGGCTTTTCGACGAAGCCGGTGATGCGGTGGCTGTCGTCGATGTCGACGATGCCGAACTGGTCGCACTGCGACAGCGGCACGGGCAGCGTGGCCACGCTGACGGCGGCATTGGTCTTCTCGTGGAACTCGATCATCTGGCGCACGTCCATGCGGTAGATGTGGTCGGCACCGAACACCACCACCAGGTCGGGCTTGAAGCTTTCGATGAGATGGATGTTCTGGTAGACCGAATCGGCCGTGCCCTGGAACCATTCCGGCCCGTGGCGCATCTGCGGCGGCACCACGGTCACGAAGTGCTGCGGGATGAAGCGCGTCATCGTCCAGCTGGAGCGGATGTGCTCGATCAGCGACTGGCTCTTGTACTGCACCAGCAGGTAGATCGAGTAGATCTCGGAGTTGACGAGGTTGGACAGAACGAAGTCCACGATGCGGTGCTTGCCGTTGAAGGGCACGGCCGGTTTGCACCGCTCGGCCGTGAGGGGGTTGAGGCGCGAGCCTTCGCCCCCGGCCATGACGAAAGCCAGAACGTTCTTGCCGCGACTCATGATGGGGTACTCCTGTGGCCGGTGGATGGGTGATTGATGGGTAGGGATTCGGTATCGACGGATGGCGCGGCGGGCTCGGCCACGGCGCGTGCATGAAGCGGGGCCTCGGGCTCGGGCTCGGCGGCCAGGGCGACGGTGGCCGCGGCTTCCACCGCGCCGGGCGCGGGCGCCACGAACCACACGACCGCCAGCGGCGGCACGGTGATCTCCAGGCGGAACGGCTGGCCGCCGCATTCGACGAACTGCGCCTGCACGCCGCCCAGGTTGCCCATGCCACTGCCGCCGTAGTCGGCTGCGTCGCTGTTGAGTACTTCGGTCCACAGGCCCGGGACCGGCACGCCGACGTGCCACTGGGTGAGCGGGCGGGGCGTGAAATTGCACACGGCCAGCAACAGCGCGCCTTCGGCCTGCGGATCGCGCGCACGCCGCAGGAAGGCCAGCACCGTGGGCTCGCCTTGCGCCACCGGCGCCCAGTCGAAGCCGGCGGACGAGAAGTCGTCCTGCCACAGTGCGGGGGTCGCGGTGTAGACGCGGTTGAGGTCGGCCACCCAGCGGCGCACACCGCCGTGCAGCTCCTGCACCATCAGGTGCCAGTCGAGCACACGCTCGTGGTGCCACTCGCGCGACTGCGCGAACTCGCCGCCCATGAACAGCAGCTTCTTGCCGGGGTGCGCCCACATGTAGCCGTAGGTGGCGCGCAGGCCGGCGAAGCGCTGCCAGTCGTCGCCGGGCTGGCGACCGAGGAGGCTGCCCTTGCCATAGACCACCTCGTCGTGCGAGAGCGGCAGCAGGAAGTTCTCGTTGAACGCGTAGTGCACCGAGAAGCGCAGCTCGCCCTCGTGCCACTTGCGGTGCACGCTGTCGCGCGACACGTAGCGCAGCGTGTCGTTCATCCAGCCCATGTTCCACTTCAGGCCGAAGCCCAGGCCGCCTTCGTGCACGGGGCGCGTCACGCCGGGCCAGGCCGTGGACTCCTCCGCGATCATGTGGACATCGGGGAAGGCGCGGTACACGGCCGTGTTGAGCTGGCGCAGGAACTCCACGGCTTCCAGGTTCTCGTGGCCGCCGTGCGCATTGGGCTTCCACTGGCCGGGCTTGCGCGCGTAGTCGAGGTAGAGCATCGACGCGACCGCATCCACGCGCAGGCCGTCGAAGTGGTACTTGTCGAGCCAGAACAGCGCGTTGCCGATGAGGAAATCCCGCACCTCGCTGCGGCCATAGTTGAAAACCAGGCTGTTCCACTGCGGATGGAAGCCCTGGCGCGGATCGGCATGCTCGTAGAGATGCGTGCCGTCGAAGCGCGCCAGTCCATGCTCGTCGGAAGGAAAGTGCGAGGGCACCCAGTCGAGCAGCACGCCGATGCCGTGCTGGTGCAGCGTGTCCACCAGCGCCATCAGGTCCTGGGGCGATCCGTGGCGCGCCGTGGGCGCGTAGTAGCCGGTGATCTGGTAGCCCCAGGAGCCATAGAACGGATGCTCGGCCACGGGCATCAGCTCCACATGCGTGAAGCCCATGGCCTGGCAGTGCGCGGCCAGGCGCCGCCCGAGTTCGCGGTAGTTGAGCGGTGTGCGGTCCTCGTTGCGCTCCCACGATCCCAGGTGCACCTCGTAGATGGACATGGGCGCATCCAGCGCCTGGTGCGCGGCGCGGCCGGCCATCCAGTCGCCATCGTTCCAGTCGTAGTCGAGCGAGCACAGGCGGGACGCGGTACGCGGCGCCTCTTCGGCGCAGAAGGCCAGCGGGTCGGCCTTGTCGGTGAAGCTGCCGTCGGCGCCTTCGACGCGGAACTTGTAGCACTGGCCCGCCGAGGCGCCGGGAACGAAGGCTTCCCACTGGCCGGAGCCATCGCCAGCGCGCTGCATGCGCTGCGGCTGCCAGCCGTTGAAGTCGCCCACCACCGCCAGCGAGCGCGCATTGGGCGCCCATACGGCGAAACGGGCGCCCTGGCCGTCGCCCTGGCTTTGCAGGTGCGCGCCCAAGCGCAGGTAAGGCAGGTGCCAGGGGTCGGCGTCGGGTGCGGGGTGCGGTTGCGCCTCGCCACCGGCCATGCCGTGAATGCGGGAGGGTGAGTGGGCAACCATGATCTGCTTGTGTGGGAGAGCAGAGTGTGTGTTGCATTGCAGCAGAGGCTTATCGGACGAGGCACGCGCCCTGCGTAGTCCGTGGCTGACACGTTGCCGCGTGTGCTACGGGTGCACCCTGGCGGTGCCGGCCGCCGCGCAGTGCCCTATCCGAGTGCGAGCTGGAACTGCGCGCCGCAGCAGCCGCAGGAGGCGACGTCCACGCTGCCGCGCGATTCGAAGGCCAGCGGCGCGCGCAGGTCTTCGCGCACCCAGCAGCGCGGGCAGTGCTCATGCCCCTCGGCCGGCGTGTAGGCGGCCGTGCGCTGGCGCGCCTCGGGATGGCTCAGTCGGCCGGTGCGCCGCCCGAGCTCGGTGAGTTCGCGCGCGGCCTGCGACGACTTGCCGCTCTGCAGGTCGAGCATGCCGTATTCGAAACGGCACAGTTCGAGCCAGGCGAGCTGCAGCAGTTCGGCGTGGCGCACGGCCAGCGGGCTGGGCAGCGAGACCGGCTCGTGGAAGCCGGAGATGATGAAGTCGCTCATGAATGCGTACTGCGCGCGGGGCGGCGGCGATCGTTGGACGGCCCGATGCTCGCCGCGCGCGGCCGATCCGCGTGTGGGAGAAGGCCGCGTCATGTGGCGCGGCGTCTTCGCTGCTACAGCCTCAGCGGCCCACGCCGTCCCGGGCGGCCGGCGTCAGCGGGTGGCTGCGCTCACGCGCGGCGTCGAGGTAGCTGGGCCGGGCGGCGTCTACGCCGCGGCCATCGGGCAGGTCGAGCGCGCGGCCAGTGGCGCGGATGCTGTCGCCGGTGTGCTCGAAGCGGGCTTCCAGATCGAAGCCGTCGTCGTAAGCCGTGCCGCTCCAGGTCAGGGAGAACAGGCGCGGCAGCTTGAGATCGACCGTCTCCAGGTGCGGGTGGCGCTGGATGCGCATGTGCACGATCACCGTGCCGTCGTAGCGGTGGATCTCGCCCTGGTAGCTCTGCGTGAGGTCGGTGCCCACGTACTGGTCGCCTGCGATCAGGCACACGCCATTGCCCATGACGCCATCGGAGGTGGTGAAGGTGACGCTGTAGATCCCGTTGCGCATGGGATGCAGATGCTACCGGCTCCGCGCGGCGGCGGCATCCCTCACATCTGTTACGGCTCGTCATGAAGCTGACCGGGCCGTCCTCCCTAGGATGCTCCGCAGGGACACCCCGTTCAGGTCAGACAACAACGCCAAGCCAGAGCCTGGGCTTCTTCGCTTCTCGTTTCCATACGGCGGGGAGGACGCTGCCCTGCCGCGTCCGGCCACGCCACCAGCCTGAAAGGACGTCGTCGTGACCGATCCCACCCTGCATCCGCCCCCGCGCGACCGCCACCCCCGCAGTGCCGGCGGATGGCTCTTCTCCCTCTATGCCATCGTGCTGGCGCTCGTCGGACTGGCACTGATCGTCATGGGCGTGCAACTGGCCGTCGTGGGCGGCAGCTGGTTCTACGTGCTCATGGGCGTGCTGCTGGCCGCTTCGGCCGTGCTGCTGCTGGCCGGCCGCGCGGCCGGCGTCGCCGTGTTCGGCGTGCTGATGGCCGTCACCCTAGCCTGGGCGTTCTGGGAAGTGGGCTGGGACGGCTGGGCGCTGGTGCCGCGCCTGGCCATGCTGGCCGGGCTGGGCATCGTGCTGCTGTGCTTCTGGCCGGTGGCGCGCCGCCGATTGCCCGGCGTGTCCGGACCGGCCTACCTGCTTTCGACCGGCGTGCTGCCGCTGGTGGCGGGACTGTCCATCCTGATCCCGCTGCTCTGGTCGCCCCACGTCGAACTGGCGTCGGCCGATGCGAAGGCGCAGCGGCCCGCGGCGCCGTTCAGCCGGGGCACCGTGGTGTCGCCCGACGGCAACGTGGCCGCCACGCACGACAAGGGCAGCTGGACGTCCTACGGCGGCTCCAACCTGTCGAACAAGTTCTCGCCCTCGGCGCAGATCACGCCGGCCAACGTGAAAGAGCTGGAAGAGGCCTGGCATTTCCGCACCGGCGACCTCAAGCCCGAGGGCGCGAAGTTCGCCTATGCCTTCCAGAACACGCCCATCATGGTGAACGGCACGCTGTACGTGTGCACGCCCAGCCAGATCGTCATCGCGCTCGACGCGGCGCGCGGCACCGAGAAGTGGCGCTTCGACCCGGGCGCCGACCGCACGGCCATGGCCAACATCGCGGCCAGCACCTGCCGCGGCGTGGCTTACTTCGAATCTCCCGCCGTGGTGCCGCCACCGGCCGCCGGCCCCGGCGCCACCGCACAGGGCGAGGATGCGCCGCCGCAGACCGACCCGGCCGCCACGCCCGTGCTGGCCGCGCAGACCACCTGCCGCACGCGCGTCTTCGTGCCCGTGGTGGACGGCCGCGTGGGCGCCATCGACGCCGAGACCGGCCAGCTGTGCACCGGCTTCGGCAAGGACGGCTACATCGACCTCAACGAGGGCACGGGCAACACCTTCCCCGGCTTCGTGGCGCCGACCTCGCCGCCGATCGTGATGCGCGGCACCATGATCATCGGCACCGGCCAGGTGCGCGACGGCACCGAACGCGACGCGCCCTCTGGCGTGGTGCGGGGATACGACGCAGTCACCGGCGAGCAGCGCTGGGCCTGGGACCTGGGCCGGCCCGGCGTGACCACGCCGCCGCCGCCCGGCGAGGTGTACACGCGCAGCACGCCCAACGTGTGGTCGCTGATCTCGGGCGACGACGAGCTGGGCCTGGTCTACCTGCCCACGGGCAACCCGGCCAGCGACTTCTACGCGGAAGACCGCACCGAGCTGGAAGACAAATACACCGCCGCGCTGGTGGCCGTGGATGCGGCCACCGGGCAGGAACGCTGGTTCTTCCGCACCGTCAACCGCGACCTGTGGGATTTCGACCTGAGCCCGCAGCCCAACCTGGTCGACTGGCCCACGCCGCAGGGCCCGCGCCCGGCGGTGGTGCAGGCCAGCAAGAATGGCCAGGTGTATGTGCTGGACCGTGCCACCGGCGAGCCGCTGCTCCCGGTGGTCGAGACGCCCGTGCCGCAGTACGTGGACACCGAGGAACGCATCGCCGCCACGCAGCCGCTGTCCCCGGAAATGCCCAACACCGTCGGCCCGCCAGGCAAGGACATGGAGCAGCTGACCGAAGCGCATGCCTGGGGCATCACGCCCTTCGACCAGATGATCTGCCGCACGCAGTTCCGGCAGTTGCGCTACGACGGCCACTACACGCCGCCCACCTTGCAGGGCTCGATCGCCTACGCGGGCAACCACGGCGGCATCAACTGGGGCGGCATCTCCATCGACGTGCAGCGCGGCATCATGATCATGAACAGCAACCGCCTGCCCTACACCGAACAGGTGTTCACGCGCGAGGAGATGGACGCCAAGGGCGTGCGCTCCATCTTCCGCGGCAAGAGCGACGTGTCGGGCTACATGCCGCAGGTGGGCTCCAAGTACGGCGCGCGAAAGGAGCCCTGGATGTCGCCGCTGGCCACGCCGTGCATCGCGCCGCCCTGGGGCTACATCTCGGGCACCGACCTGCGCACGCGCGAGATCATCTGGCGCCGGCCGCTGGGCACCGGTTACGACCACGGGCCCATGGGCATGCGCTCGTTCATGAAGCTGGAGATGGGCACGCCCAACAACAGCGGATCGCTCACCACCGGCGGTGGCATGACCTTCATCGGTGCGGCGCTGGACCGCTTCCTGCGCGGCTTCGACACCGAGACGGGCGAACTGCTGTGGGAAGTGCGGCTGCCCGCCGGCAACCAGGCCAATCCGATGAGCTACGAGATCGACGGACGCCAGTACGTCGTCGCCGCCGTGGGCGGACACGACCGCATGGAAACCAAGCTGGGCGACAGCGTGATCGCCTGGGCGCTGCCGCAGCGTTGACGGCCAGGCGGCCATCGGATGTTGCAGGCGGCCACGCGCTGCAACGTCCGGTAACGCCTGACCGCGCGGCCCTCCCGCGCCTCTAGATTCCATCGCATGGCCGCGTTCATCCCATGGCTCAAGTTCATCCACCTGTCGGCGTTGCTGCTGTGGTGCGGCGGCCTGTTCGCGCTGCCCGCGCTGCTGGCCCAGTACCGCGGCACGCGCGGCCGTGTCGACCGGCGCCGGCTGCAGGCGGCCACGCGCTTCACTTACATCGCAGTGGCGTCGCCGGCTGCCGTCGTGGCGGTGGTGGCCGGCACGCTGCTCATCCACCCGACGCAGTCGTACGGCAACTGGATGCTGGCCAAGCTGACACTCGTGGCGGCCATGGTGTGCTTCCACGCCATCTGCGGCAAGCTGATCCTGGTGCTGCACGATCGTCGCGACCGCGCGCCGCAGCGGCTGCATCTGATGCTGGTGGCGATCCCGGCACTGCTGGTGCCGCTGGTCCTGTGGCTGGTGCTGGCGCAGCCCGTGTTCGGGCCCCAGGCGTGAGGTGCGGGTCATGAATCCGCCGCACCGCCGGGCCCGTCCGACGTCAGTCTTCCTCGTCCGCGTCGATGATGCCGACCTGGTGCTCGAACACCAGCGTGCCGCCCAGCCAGCCGGCCACGGCCACCAGGCCCGCGCCCAGCGCCGACAGGTAGATGCCCCAGGGCAGGATGCGCGCCTGGGCATCCTCCACGCGCAGGCCCCAGTTGGCCACGGCCACCGACAGCAGCATGATGGCCACCACGAAATGGCTCCAGGCCGCCGCGCGGCGGCGGATGTCGCGCACGAACAGCAACTCGGCCGTGCCCGCCATGCCGGCCAGCACGCCCATGACGGCGCCACCGCCCGCCAGCCACAGCGACACGCGGGCCCAGAACGGATCGCTCCAGTGCCACCAGGCGATGTCGCTGGCCAGCACGGCCATGAGGAACGCGATCGGGAACGGCACCATCATCGCGTGCGCGGGATGGCCGAAGAACGCGATGCGGCTGGTGGTGCCGTGCGGCACGGGGTCGGCGTAGTGCCTCAAGCGCTGGATCTCCTGGTGCGGTGGACGGTGTCGCGGATGTCGTCGCCCTCGCGCGATGCCGCGCGCGGCGATGCAGCCCACTGTAGGGGCGCAGCCGCCACAGCCATGTTTCTTCATGTTGCGGCGCCGGCCGAACTCTCGGCGCCGCCGGCCGCCATGCGCGCCGTTCTGCTGCTCGCGCCGCTCGCCACGGCCGGCTGCGCGCCGTCCGGCTGGGGCACGGGCCCGCTGTCGGCGCTGGACCCGGCCGGCCCCGGCGCGGCGCCGATCACGGCCGTGTGGTGGGCGATGTTCTGGGGCGCGATGGCGATCACGCTGCTGATGACGGCGCTGGGCGTGTACGCGGCGTGGCGCCGTCCGCGTGGCGAGCGCGGGCCGCGCGTGCCCGTCGGCGTGCTGCTGGTGGGCGGCGGCCTGGTGCTGCCCACCGTCGTCATCACCGCCCTGCTGCTGTGGGGCGTGAACGCCGGCCACGCGCTGCTGCCGCGCGGCGCGCCGGCCTTCACGGTGGAACTCACTGCCCGCCAGTTCGCCTGGCAGGCCAGCTACCCCGCGCATCCCGCGCCCTCGGCCACGGCGCGTGAGCCCAACCGCATCGACATGCCGGCCGGCGTGCCGGTGGATGTGCACGTGCGCACGGCCGACGTGATCCACGGCTTCTGGGTGCCGCGCCTGGGCGGCAAGATCGACGCGATTCCGGGCCGCACCAACGTGATCCGGCTGCAGGCCGATGCGCCCGGCATCTACCGCGGCGTGTGCGCAGAGTTCTGCGGCACGGGCCACGCGCGCATGCCGATCGAGGTGCATGCGCACGAGCCCGAAGCGCTGGCCGCGCTGATGGGCCCGGCCCGCGCCACGGAGGCCGCGCGATGAAGCAGCGCACGCCGCCTTCCCCCGTGGCCCTGCACCACCGGCTGCAGCGCGTGTGGAGCAGCCCGGGCGGCTGGCGCTCGGTGATGGCCGTCAACCACAACATCGTGGGCCGGCGCTTCATCATGACGGCGCTGGCGTTCTTCTTCATCGGCGGCGTGCTGGCGATGATGATCCGTGCGCAACTGGCGACACCGCAGGCCGCGTTCCTGGACGACGCGCTCTACAGCCAGGTGTTCACGATGCACGGGACTCTCATGATGTTCCTGTTCGCGATCCCGCTGATCGAGGGCTTCGCGATCTACCTGCTGCCCAAGATGATCGGCGCGCGCGACCTGGCGTATCCGCGCCTGGGCGCGTTCGGCTACTGGTGCTACCTGCTGGGTGGGCTGATCCTGCTGGGCGCGTTGGCGATGGGCGTGGCGCCCGACGGCGGCTGGTTCCTCTACACGCCGCTGTCGAACAAGGTGCACACGCCGGGCGTGAACGCCGACGTGTGGCTGCTGGGCATCACCTTCGTCGAGATCTCGGCCATCGCGGCGGCGGTGGAGATCGTCGTCACCATCCTCACGATGCGCGCGCCGGGCATGTCGCTCTCGCGCATGCCGCTGTTCGCGTGGTACATGCTGGTCACGGCCGGGATGATGCTGATCGGCTTTCCACCGCTGATCCTGGGCAGCCTGATCCTGGAGCTGGAGCGCGCGGCCGGCTGGCCGTTCTTCGACGCGGCGCGCGGTGGCGATCCGCTGCTGTGGCAGCACCTGTTCTGGCTGTTCGGCCATCCCGAGGTCTACATCATCTTCCTGCCGGCGGCGGGCATCGTCTCCACGCTCATCCCCACCTTCGCGCGACGGCCCATCGTGGGCCACGACTGGATCGTGGCCAGCATCGTCGCCATGGGCTTCGTGAGCTTCGGCCTGTGGGTGCACCACATGTTCACGGTGGGCATCCCGCATCTGGCGCTGGTGTTCTTCTCGGCGGCCAGCATGCTGGTGGCGCTGCCCACGGCGGTGCAGTTCTTCGCGTGGATCGCCACCTTGTGGCACGGCCGACCGAAGTTCGAGCTGCCCATGCTGTGGCTGCTGGGCTTCCTGGTGGTGTTCGTGCTGGGCGGGCTGACGGGCGTGATGCTGGCGCTGGTGCCCTTCAACTGGCAGGCACATGACACGCACTTCGTGGTGGCGCATCTGCATTACGTGCTGGTGGGCGGCTTCGTGTTCCCGTTCATGGCGGGCATCTATTACTGGTACCCGCACATGTTCGGACGCCACACCTTCCCGCGCCTTGGGGCCTGGGCGTTCTGGCTGGTGTTCGGCGGCTTCAACCTCACGTTCTTCGTGATGCACCTCACGGGCCTGCTGGGCATGCCGCGGCGCATCGGCACGTACAGCGCAGGGCTGGGGTGGGAGTGGCTCAACCTGGTGTCCTCGATCGGCGGCTTCGTCATGTCGATCGGCTTCTTCCTGCTGCTGATCGACCTGCTGCTCAGCGCCTACCTGGGCCGGCGCGCCGTGCCCAATCCCTGGCATGCGCCCACGCTCGAATGGGCCATGCCCACGCCGCCGGCCTTCTACAACATCGCCAGCCAGCCGCGCGTGAAAAGCCGCGAGCCGCTGTGGCGCGATGACGGCCTGCCGGCGCAGATCGCCGCCGGGCGCGGGCTGCTGGGCCAGGCCGATGTTCATGAACAGCAGACCCTGGCCAGCGACCCCGCCACGGGCGAGCCCACGCACGTCATCCGCCTGCCGCGCCCCAGCGTGCTGCCGCTGGCCTGCGGCGTGGCCGTGGGCTCGGTGTTCATGTCCCTGCTGCTGGGGCTCTACTGGCTGGCGCCGGTGGGTGCGGCGGTGTCGCTGGTGCTGTTCTGGCGCTGGGCCTGGTCGATCGGCCTGCGGCACGATCCGTCGCCCATCGACGCGGGCGAGGGCCTGATGCTGCCCGTGCACGACGTGGCGCCCCGCGCGCCGGGCCGCGCCGGACTGATGTGGACGCTGGTGGCCGACGGCACGTTCTTCGTGTCCCTGCTGTTCGGCTATGCGTACCTGGGCACCATCGCACCCGGATGGCCGCCGCCGCAGTGGCTGCAGTCGGGCCTGTTGCTGCCCATTGCCGCTGCCGCCGCGCTGCTCGCCACCTGCGGCCTGTGCCGCGCCGCCCTGCGCGCCAACGCGCGTGGCGACGGTGCACGCCGCCAGGCCCTGCTGCTGGCCACGGTGGCATCGGCGCTGGCGGCCACCGCGCTGCTGCCCGCCAGCGTGCTGCCGGGCATGCCACCCCCCACGCAGCATGCCTATGGCGCCATCGTCGCCTTTGCGCTGGCCTATGGCGTCGTGCATGCGGCGCTGGGCGTGGTGTTCGCGGCCTATGCCTGGGCGCGCGGGCGCGCGGGTTTCCTGTCGGCCGCGCGCCGGGTGGAACTGGGCAACGCCGCGCTGTGGTGGGACTTCATGGCCGTCACCGGCCTGGTGCTGCTGCTGGCGCTGCACGTGCCGGCCGCGCTCGCGCGCTGACGGGAACGCCGGTCATGACACGCCCCTCCGCCGCTGCCGCTCCTGCCTCGCCCCGGCGCTGGCTCGCCTACCTCACGGGCGGACTGTGGATCTGGAGCGTCTGCTTTGTCGTGCTCTACGCGGGGCTGTCGCTGGGGTGCGAGGCGCGCTGGCATCAGCAATCGCTGTTCGGCGCGAGCCGGCTTGGCGTCGCCCTCGCGCTCGCCTGGGCGCTGCACCTCGTGCTGCTGGCCGCGCTGCTGCTGCACGTGCTGCGATGGCGCGGCCGGCCCACGTGGCTGGGCGGGCTGGGCAGCACGCTCACCGGCGTCGCCATCGTCGCCACGCTGTGGATCGGCTGGCCCGTGCTGGCGCTGCCGCCGTGCGATGGGCCCGAGTTGCGTGCCGCGCCCGCCCCCCTGCTCTTCACACCCGACACGAAAGGCGCCGCTCCATGATCGATGCCCTGCTTTCCCTGTGCACCACCACCGCCGGGCCCGCGCTGCCGCAGGGCTGGTGGCTCGCCTGGAGCCTGGCGCCGGCCACCGTGCTGCCGCTGCTCGCGCTCACCATGGTGTGCGTGCTGCCGCAGGGACGCCGGATGCGGCTGGCCGCGGGGGCGGCACGGCGATGGCGGCTGGCGGGCTGCGCCCTGCTCGCGCTGGCGCTGGTCTCCCCGCTGTGCCGGCTGTCGGCCACGCTGGCGTCGGCGCACATGGCGCAGCTGATGGTGCTGCTGGCGGGCACCGGCGCGCTGGCCTGGGGCTGGCGGCCGGCCTGGCCCTCGCATGCGGTGGTGCGCGGCGGCGACACCCTCGTCGCCGCCACCGTGTGCCACGGGGCCCTGCTGTGGTTGTGGCATGTACCGGCGGTGTACGAGGCCGTGCTGTCGCAGGCAGCCGTGCACGTCGGCGCCTATGCGGTGCTGCTGGCCTCGGCCGCGTGGTTCTGGATCGCGGTGATGCACGTCCATCCTGAGCGGCGCGGGACGGCGTTGATCGCGCTGCTGGCCACGCTGGCGCACACCGGCCTGCTGGGGGCGCTGCTCACCTTTGCGGGGACACCGCTCTACCCTGTCCAGGCTCCCGGCGCACGCGCCTGGGGCATGGAGCCGCTGGAGGATCAACAGCTGGCCGGCCTGCTGATGTGGGTGCCGGGCAGCCTGGCCTACCTGGGCACGGCCCTCGCGCTGGCGGTGGCGTGGTTCATGCCGGGGCGCCCGCGCCGCCATCTCATGGCAGCGGGTTGACGCGACGCCAAAGGGTGTGAAGGACGGCGGCTCGTCGACAGCCAGCGGCACGGCCCTAGTCGGCGACCGACGCCACTTGCCACAGAGCGAACAGCACCAGCACGACCGCGCTGGCCTGGTGGGTGCGCTGTTGCCAGCGCGCGTCGAAGCGGTGGCGCAGTCGCCCGACGGCGCTGCTGAGGAACAGCCACCACGCGGCCGAGCCCAGCAGCACACCCAGCACCAGTGTGGCGGGCTCGGCGATGGCGGAACGGCCAGCCATGGCGCCGAAGATGGCGATGAACGAGAGGATGGTTGCCGGATTGGACAGGGTCAGCACGAAGGTGCCCGCGAAATACCGCCACAGGCTGCCGCTGTCCGTCCCGCCCGGCGACGGCATCGGCGCCGCGCGCGCCCGCACGAGTTGCCATGCCATCCACAGCAGGAATGCCGAGCCTGCAATGACCATCGGCAGCCGTACTGCCACCAGCGCGCGGATCAGCCAACTGACGCCGAACGCACCCACGGCACCGTAGACGGCATCGGCCGCCGCTGCACCCAAGCCGGTGGCCAGACCCGCTCGCGGGCCGTACTGCAGGCTGCGCTGGATGGTGAGCACGCCGATCGGGCCAACTGGCGCGGCCACCGAGACACCGATGAGCAGCGAAGGCAGGAAGAGTTCGAACACTTGCATGGCCATGATCGTAGGCCGCTGCCCTGGTGGGGTGAACCCAGTTCTTACGGCAAAACCGGCCTTTACCCGTCAGATTTACGGAGAATGCCGCACATGACCGGAAACCTCCACACCGATGCCACCGCCTGGAAACTGCTCGAGGCCCTGCAGGCCGACGGGCGAGCACCGCTCAAGACACTGGCGGCTGCGGCGGGCCTGTCGGTGGCCGCCACAGCCGAGCGGCTCAAGCGTCTGCAGGAGGCGGGCGTGATCTGCGGCGTGCATGCCGAGCTGGACGCCGCGAAGCTGGGTCTGGGCATCCGGGCCATCATCGGCATCACCACCGCGCAACCGCACAAGCAGGCGCTGATCAAGGCGCTACGCGCGCGCAGCGAGGTGCTCGAATGCCATCACGTCACGGGCGCCGATTCTTACGTGATGAGCGTCGCCGTGGCAGACATGGGCGCGCTGGAATCGTTCCTGGGGGACATCAACCGTTGGGGCGAAACGCGCACCGCCATCGTCATGTCCACGCCCATTGCCCGCCGAGGGCTGCGCCGCCCGAAGGGCTGAGCGCGCAGCCCGCGCGCTGCCCCGGCGCGTGGCACGACAGGGGGCAGCGTGCAACCGCGCGTCAGACGTTCGTCACCGATACCGCACGCACGTTGAGGTAGGCCTCCACCGCTTCCGGGCCGCCTTCCGAGCCATAGCCCGAGTCCTTGACGCCGCCGAAGGGCAGTTCGGCCGAAGGCGTGGCGGGCTGGTTGATCCAGAGCATGCCCACTTCGACGCGGCGTGCCAGCAGGTCGGCGTTCTTCAGGCTCCTGGTGTACGCGTAGCCGGCCAGGCCGAACGGCAGGCGGTTGGCCTCGGCGATGGCTTCCTCGACCGTGTTGAACGGGCGGATGGCGGCCATGGGGCCGAAGGGCTCGTCGTTGAACACCTTGGCTTCGAGCGGCACGTCGGCCAGGATGGTGGGCTGCCAGAAGTTGCCTGCATCACCGATGCGCTCGCCGCCGGCCACCAGCGTGGCACCGCGCTCGACCGCGTCCTTGGTGAACTCGGCCATGGCCGTCAGGCGGCGCGGATTGGCCAGCGGGCCCATCTGCGTGCCGTCGGCCAGACCGTCGCCCACCTTGAGGCCCTGCGCCTGCTTGGCGAAGGCGGCGGCGAAATCCTTCGCGATGCTCTCGTGCACCAGGAAGCGCGTGGGCGAGATGCAGACCTGGCCCGCGTTGCGGAACTTGGCGGCGCCCGCGGCCTTGACGGCCAGCGCGATGTCGGCGTCTTCGCAGACGATCACCGGCGCGTGGCCGCCCAGTTCCATCGTCACGCGCTTCATGTGCTGGCCGGCCAGCGCGGCCAGCTGCTTGCCCACGGGCGTGGAGCCGGTGAAGGTGATCTTGCGGATGGTGGGATGCGGGATCAGGTAGCTGGAGATCTCGGCCGGGTTGCCGTAGACCAGGCCCAGCACGCCATTGGGAATGCCCGCGTCCTGGAAGGCCTGGATCAGCGCGGCCGGGCCGGCCGGGGTTTCCTCGGGCGCCTTGACCAGCATCGAGCAGCCAGCCGTGAGGGCCGCGGCCACCTTGCGCACCACCTGGTTGATGGGGAAGTTCCAGGGCGTGAAGGCGGCCACGGGGCCGACCGGGTCCTTGAGCACCATCTGGCGCACATGCAGGCCACCGCGCGAAGGCACGATGCGGCCGTAGATGCGGAAGCCCTCTTCGGCGAACCATTCGATGATGTCGGCGGCGGCCAGCGCCTCGCCCTTGCCTTCGGCCACGGGCTTGCCCTGCTCCTGCGTGATCAGGCGGCCGATGTCGCCGGCGCGCTCGCGCATCAGGGCGGCCGCCTTGCGCATGATCTTGCTGCGCTCGGCAGCGGTCATGTCACGCCAGGTCTCGAAGCCCTTCTGGGCGGCGGCCAGGGCCTTGTCGAGATCGACCTTCGAAGCGTGCGCCACGCGGCCGATTTCCTTGCCGGTGGCCGGGTTGAAGACGGCCAGCGTCTTGCCTTCGGCAGCGTCCTGCCATTGGCCGTCGATGAAGAGCTGGGTGTTGGGATAGGTCATGGGTGCATCCGGTAGTGAGAGGTCAGACGGGCTCGCCAGGGAAGGTGTGGTGTCTCCACGCGAACGTCGGACTTTACTACCGGACGCGAGGGCCCGCCGGGCGGCCCCACTGTCCGCACCCCACGAGGGGGGCGGGGGTCGTCAGCCCAGGCAGGCGCCGTCGGCCAGAAGCCGCGCGCGCAGTGCGGCCACGTCGGCCGTGCGGACGTCGAGGGCGCCCGCCTTCGCGCGCGCCAGTTGCGCTGCCGCCGTGCCGGCCGCCTGGCCCACGGCCATGGAGATCGTCATCACGCGGATGGCCGCCAGCGCCTTGTGCGTGGCCGACACGCCCCGGCCCACGGCCAGCGCGTTGTCCAGCCCCCGCGGCACCAGGCTGCGCCAGGGGATCTGGTAGGCATGGTCGTCGCCGAGCGCCTGGTAGATCAGGCCGCCACCCTGGGCCGGGTGGATGTCGATCGGATAGGCGCCTGCCGCGATGGCGTCGTCGAAGGCCACGGGTTGCAGCAGTTCCTCGGCCGTGAGGATGTGGTCGCCGGCCACGCGGCGCGTCTCGCGCACGCCCACCTGGGTGCCGAAGGCGCGCAACTGGCCGCGCTCGCAACCGGGCACGGCGTCACGCAGGAACTGCGCGGCGCTCCAGGCCTGGCGGCGGCCTTCCATCTCGGCGCGCGAGAGCGCCAGCGCATCGGTGGCGTCCACGGCCAGCCGCGTGATGTTGAACCAGCCGTCGTCGGAATACGGGTCCCGGCTGGCGTGCAGCGCGGCGCGCGCCAGCCGCCCTTCGGCGAAGCCACGCGCGGCGAGCGCCGCCGTTTCCTCGGCCGTCACGGCGTCGAAGCGTTCGAAGTCGATCGGGCCGAAGCGGAACATCATGGTCGCCGGCTGCAGCGCCTCGCCTTCGGCCAGCGACAGGAACTCGGCGCCCGCGCGTTGCAACGCGTCGATGTCGCCCGAGGCATCGATCAGCAGGCGCGACTCGATACGCGCCACGCCGCCCTTGACCAGCACGTCGACCGAGGTGATCTGGCGCCCCTGGCGGTGCACGGCCAGCAGGCTGGCATGCAGCAGCGGCTGCACGCCGGCGCCCTGCACCATCTCGTCGAGCACGAGCTTGAGGGCCTCGGGCGCGTATTCCACACGGTCCATCACGTGGCCGGTGGACATGACGAAGGTCTGGTGCGCGCCGGCCGCGTCGCGCGCGCGCAGCCGCGCCACCACTTCATCGGCCAGGCCGGCCACCACGCGGCGGCCAGCCGCCGTCTGCCAGCTGTTGAACTGCGCCACCGCGCCGGCGGTGGCGTTGCCGCCGAGGAAGCCGTACCGCTCGACCAGGATCACCGAGGCACCGCCGCGCGCGGCCGCCACTGCCGCCATGGCACCGGCCACGCCGCCGCCGCAGACCAGCACGTCGGCCGACAGGTGCGCCACCAGGGGAAGATGACCGCCGGGGCCCTCGGCGATGGCGGCGGGCGTCACGCGCGTGTCCAAGTCGTTCAGCCTTCGAGCTTGATGCCGCGTGTCTTGATGACTTCGCGCCAGCGCGTGTCTTCCTCGCGCAGGTACTTCAGCGTGGCGTCACGGCCCATGCCGGTGAACGGCGCCACGCCGATGCCGGCGAAGCGTTGCTTCACGGCGTCGTTGCCCAGCGCGGCCTGCAGTTGGCGCTCCAGGCGTGCCTGCGCCTCGGGCGGCAGGCCCTTGGGAGCCAGCAGCGCGGCCCAGCCCAGCACCTGCAGCGCCGGGTAGCCCAGCGACGCCAGCGTGGCCACGCCCGGCAGCTCGGGCGCTGGCTGCGCCGACGACACGGCCAGCGCGCGCAGCGCACCGGAGCGCACGTGAACCAGTACGCTGGGCAGGTTGAGGAAGCCCAGCGACACGCGGCCACCGATGAGGTCGGGCATCAGCGCGCTCTCGCCCTTGTAGGGCACGTTGACCAGGCTGGTGCCCGTCTGCAGCGAGAACAGTTCGGCCGTCAGGTGGGCCAGCGTGCCGTTGCCGCTGTTGCCCGCGCTCAACTGGCCGGGCTGCGCCTTGGCAGCCGCCACCACGTCGGCCAGGCTGCGCAGCGGCGAGTTGCCAGGCACCACCAGCACCAGCGGCTGCGACGACACCATGCCCACCGGGTCGAAGTCGCGGAACACGTCGTAGGTGATGGCCGGATTGAGGATCGGGCCGATGACCATGCTGTTGCTGCCCATCAGCAGCGTGTGCTGGTCGCGCGCGGCGGCGGCGGCCTGCACGCCGATGGCGCTGCCGGCGCCCGGGCGGTTCTCGACGATGAAGCTCTGGCCCAGCGGTGGGCCCATCACCTCGCCCAGCACGCGGGCCGAGCTGTCGGCGCCGCCACCGGGAGCGAAGGGAACGATGATGCGCACGGCTTTCGACGGCCAGGCGTCGGCCGCGTGCGCCGTGCTGGCGAAGCCGCCCGTGAAGCCGCCGGCCAGGGCGGCGGCCACGGCGCCCAGGGCGCCACGGCGGGTGATGCGAGAAGTGCCGGAAGTGGCGCGCAGGCAGGCGTGCGCGGGAATGCGGGGGTTGCTCATGTCGGTCTCCATGTCTGACGTGCAATGCCGGGCACGGGCGGATGGGCGCTCCGCGGCCTCGGACGGTCGGGGGCGATCGTAGGCATGCGTCCCGCGCACCTCAAATACCAAGGCTTTCGACAGGTATAACACCCGGTTATCCATAACGCGTCAGGATACCGGGATGAACCTGCGACAGATCGAAGTGTTCCGTGCCGTGATGGTGGCCGGCTCGGTGACCCGCGCGGCCGAGCTGCTGCACGTCTCGCAGCCGGGCATCAGCCGCATGCTGGGCCACATCGAGTTGCAACTGGGCATCACGCTGTTCGAGCGCTCGCGCAACCGCCTGCGCCCCACGCCCGAGGCCGAAGCGCTGTACGCCGAGGTGGAGCAGGTCTATCGCGGCGTCGGCCGGATCGCCGAGCGCGCAGCCGAGCTCAAGGAGGGCACGCACCTGGCACTGCGCGTGCTGGCCAGCCCCAGCACGGGGCTGGAGGCGGTGCCGCGGGCACTGGCCCGTCTGGCCGCCGCCATGCCCGCCGTCAGCGTGCATTTCGAGGTGCAGCCGGCACGCGAGATGATCCAGCAGTTGCTGCACCGCGAATGCGACGTGGCCATCTCCACGCTGCCCATCGACCATCCGCTGCTGGCCTCCAGCCTGATCGGCCGCTGGACGCTGGCCGCCGTGTTGCCCACCCGCCATGCACTCGCCGCGCGCCGCAGCCTGCGGCCGGCCGAACTGCTGGGCCAGTCGCTCGTGGGTTTCAGCGCCGATACGCCGCAGGGCCGCGCCATCGCCGAATGGAGCGCGCAGGCGGGCCACGTGCCGCACACGCGTCTCACCGTGCGTTCCGGCCAAGCCGCGTGCGCGCTGGTGGCCGCCAGCGGCAGCGACATCGCCGTGGTGGACAACCTGACCGCACGCGCGGCCGGGGCCACCGGGCTGGTGGTGCGACCCATTGCACGGGCGCCGTCGTTCGACATCGCAGCCGTCACGCATGCGGGCTTCGCGCCCTCTGCGGCGGCCACGCGCTTCGTGGCGCTGGCGCGGCAGGCGCTCAAGGCCCCGCGCGCCTGAAGGCCCGCGCGCGTGCTCAGACCCAGGCGCGCCAGCCCATCCACAGCGCCATCGCCACCATCATCAGGTTCTCGGTGAGCGAGACGAAGCCCAGCGGCACGCTGCTGCCGCCGCCCACGCAGGCGCAGCGCAGATCGCGCCGCTCCAGATAAACGGCCTTGATGACCGACACCGCGCCGATGGAGCCGATGAATAGCGCCACGGGCACCGACAGCCACGGCAGCGCGCCCGCCAGCATGAGCACGCCGGCCAGCGCCTCGGCGAACGGATACACCCAGGCATACCGCACGACCCGGCGCGCCAGCAGGTCATAACCGAGGAAGCCGTTGGCGAAGCCTTCCAGATCGCGCAGCTTGAGCAACGCCAGCAGGCACATGGCGAAGGCCACGAACCATTCGATCGCGCGCAGGGGCGCCACGGCGTCGCGCGCGGCCCAGGCGGTGGCCAGCGCCAGCAGCGCCGCCATGGCGAACACGGCGATCACGGGCGTATAGCTGGTGGCCTTCGGATCGGGCACGGGCCGGCCGAGGTGGCGGCGCAGGTCGTCAAAACCGCCGATGCGCTGGCTGCCGATGAAAGTCTGCGGCGTGGTCTCGACGCCCTCCTTGGCCTTGAAGGCATCGACCTCGCCGCGCGTGGCGAGCACGCGGTCATCGACCGTGAAGCCCTCGCGGCGCAGCAGATCAAGCGAGCGCAGGCCGAACGGGCATAGATGCTCTGGCGTGGCCATGCGGTAGAGCGTGGCGTGGCGGGGCCGCGATGGGTCGGGCGAGTTCATGCGATGCGGGCTCCTGTGGCAAGCCGCGCGGCCGCGGGCTCGGCCCCCAGCTTGCCGCACGACCCCCATGCGGTCTGTAGGAAGGTATGCCGTCGGGGCGCGCCGCACACGCTGGACAAAGTGGCGGCCGAACTGTTCGGCGGCATCGACTTTGCCGGTGCGTCGTTCTGGGCTGGCCTGCAGCCCATGACGCCGGGGCCATCCACCACGACGACCTGGGCATCGCGCGCTATGCGTACAGCCTGTTCTGACCCCGTCCAGGAGAACGTGCGGATTCCACGACGGATCATTAACAACCATTGCCCGTCTGATAACAATCATTGCCGGTGGCATTAACAAATGTTGCCGACGACGGCGAGAGCGTGGGTCGTTTTGACAATTCCCTTCATCGCAACGCACACGACGTGCAAGGCAGCAATAAAAGGGGATCGTCACCATGAACGGCAACCACGCAACCAGCCGCGAGGCCACCACGGACAAGGGCTTCGGCCTGAACCATCTGGCCGTCGCGGTGCTGCTGGCACTCGGCTTGCTGCCGGCCGCGCACGCGCAACTGGCGCTGGGCTCGGGCCTGGCCATCGGCCTCAATGGCGCGATCGCGCTGTCGGGCCTGCTCAACCCGGCCGCTTCGGCCTCGGGTGCGGGCGCGGTGGCCATCGGTACCAATGCGCTGTCCAGCGGCACCAACTCGATCGTGCTGGGCATCAACTCGACCGACGGCGGCCTGGCCAACGTGCTGTCCATCGGCTCGGTGGGCAACACGCGTCGCCTCATCAACCTGTCGGCCGGCACCCTCGCCGCCGATTCGACCGACGCGGTCAACGGCAGCCAGCTCTACATCACCAACCAGGGCCAGCTCTCGCTGGGCAATGCCACGGCGGTCGCCCTGGGCGGCGGCGCAGCCTACAGCCTGGCGGCCGGCGTGAGTGTGCCGACCTACGCGATCCTGGGCACGGCACGCACCGGCGTGGGCGGCGCCTTCTCGGCGGTGGATACCGCGCTGGCGGGCCTGACCACCAGCGTGAGCACACAAGGCGCCACGTTGGCCAGCCACACGACGCAGATCAATGCAACGGCCGCCGGCCTGGTGACCGCCAACGCCAACATCACCGCGAACACCAATGCGCTGGCCACCCAGGCCACGCAGATCACCGCCAACACCAACGGCCTGGCGACGGCCAATGCCGCCATCTCGGCCAACGCCGCCAACCTGGTGACGGCCAACGCCACCATCGCTGCCAACACCAGCGCGCTGACCACGCAGGCCACGCAGATCGCCGCCAATGCCAGCAGCCTGACGACGGCCAACGCCGCCATCACCGCCAACGCCGCCGGCCTGGCCACCGCCAACGCGACGCTGACCACGCAAGGCAACACGCTGATCGCCCAGGGCGCCCAGCTGGCCAGCAACGCCACCACGCTCACGCTGAACGCCAACGCCATCGCCGCCAACACCGCCAGCCTCAACGCGCAGGCCGGTCTGATCAGCGGCAACGCCAACGACATCGCCACGGCCAACGCCAACCTGTCGCTGCTGGGCGGCACGGTCGGCGCACAAGGCACGCTGCTGGTGACACAGGGCAACCTGATCGCCGCCAACACCGCCGGCCTCAGCGCACAGGCCAGCCTGATCAACGCAGCCAACGCCAACATCACCGCCAACACCAGCGCCCTGGCCGCGCAAGGCACGACGCTGGGCAACCTGGGCGCGCAGATCACGCTCAACACCAACGCCATCGCCGGCGCTGCCGCCAGCATCACGGCCCAGGGCGCGCTGATCGACACGGCCAACACCAACATCGCGGCCAACGCCAGCGCCATCGCCTTGCAGGGCACCACGCTGGCCGGCCTGAGCACGCAGGTGGGCAACAACACCGCCAGCCTCAACGCCCAGGCAGCGCTGATCGGCAACAACGCCACCGGCCTGACCAGCCTCGGCAACACCGTGACGGCCCAGGCCGGTCTGATCACGGCCAACGCCAACGAACTGGCGCTGGCCAAGGCGCGCATCGACGCCAATACCGCCAGCATCAACGCGCAGGCGTCGCTGTTGTCCAACCTGGGCGCGCCCAGCGCCAACAACGTGCAGTACGACGATCTGGCCCAGACCACGCTGACCTTCGGTGGCGTGGGTGGCACGACGCTGAACAACGTCGCCGCCGGCAGCGTGACCGCCGGCAGCATGCAGGCCGTCAACGGCGGCCAGCTGTTCCTCACGAACCAGCAGGTCGCCGCGCAAGGCGCCACGCTGACCACGCAGGCCGGCCTGATCGCCACCAACACCACCGACATCGCCAACCTCGCGACGCAGATCAATGCCGCTGGCGCCGGGCTGGTGCAACAGGCGGCCCTGGGCGCCGACCTGACGGTGGGCGCGCTCACCGACGGCGCAGCCGTCAACTTCACCGGCACCGCCGGTGCGCGCAAGCTGACGGGCGTCGCCTCGGGCGAGCTGAGCGCCGGCAGCCAGCAGGCCGTCAACGGCGGCCAGCTGTACCTGACGAACCAGCAAGTGGCCGCCAACACGTCGGCACTGACCGCCCAGGCTTCGCTGATCTCGGGCCACACCACCGACATTGCCAACGCCAGCGCAGCCATCGCCGCCAACACCTCGCTGCTCAACAGCCAGTCGGCGCAGATCACGTTGCAAGGTACGACGCTGTCCAGCCTGGACGCCGCTGCCGTCAAGTACGACAGCGCCGGCAAGACGTCGGTCACCTTCGGCGGCCTCGGCGGCACGCTGCTGGACAACGTGGCCGCGGGCAGCGTGACGGCCGGCAGCCTTCAGGCCGTCAACGGCGGCCAGCTCTACCTCACGAACCAGGCCGTGGCCGCCAACACGGCGCAGACCGCCACCAACACCACCAACATTGCCAGCCTGGCGCTGCAGGTCAACGCCGCCGGCGCCAACCTGGTGCGCCAGGCGAATGCGGGCGCCGACCTGACGGTGGGCGCGCTCACCGACGGCGCGGCCGTCAACTTCACCGGCACCGCCGGTGCACGCAAGCTGACGGGCGTGGCCCCGGGCGACGTGAGCGCGGCCAGCCAGCAGGCCGTCAACGGCAGCCAGCTGTTCCAGACCAACCAGCAGGTGGCCTCTCACACGTCCACGCTGGCCGCGCAAGGCACGGCCATCGCCGCGAACGCGCAAAGCCTCGGCGCACAGGGTCAGGCCCTGGGCGCCCTCGACAACATCGCACTCAAGTACGACACCAGCCTGCGCAGCATGGTGACCCTGGGTGGCGCGGGCGGCACGGTGCTGGCCAACGTCGCCGCCGGCAACGTCGCCGCCGGCAGCCAGCAGGCCGTCAACGGCGGCCAGCTGTATGCGGTGCAGCAGCAGGTGAACGCCAATACGGCGAGCATCGCCGCACTGGGCAGCGGCCAGGCCGCCAACGCCGGCGTGCAGTCGAACAACGTGGCCGGTGCGGCTGCGCCCACCGCCACCGGCGACAACGCCACGGCTGTCGGCTTCGGCGCCACGGCTGCCGGCACCGGCAGCCTGGCGCTGGGCAACGGCGCGAGCAGCAACGGCAACAACTCCGTGGCTCTGGGTCAGGGCTCCAGCGACGACGGCGTGTCCAACGTGGTTTCGGTCGGCACCACCAGCCAGCGTCGCCGTGTCGTCAACCTGGCCGACGGCGTGACAGACAGCGACGCCGCCACCACCGGCCAGCTGCGCCGCCTGAGCGAGCGCGCCGTGCAGTACGACACCAACGCCGACAGCTCGATCAACTACGGCAGCGTGAGCTTCGGCACGTCGTCTGCCACCCCGGTGCTGCTGCGCAACGTGGGCGCCGGCATCGCCGTCACCGATGCCGTCAACGTCGGCCAGCTGCAGTCGCTGATCGCCAGCATCGGCGGCGGCTCGCAGATCCTGGGCAACGGCACGGTGGCCGGCCCTTCTTTCAGCATCAACGAAGTGGGCAACGACAACAGCGTCGTGCTGCAGTCCTTCGCCTCCATGTCGGATGCCTTCGCCAGCATCAGCCGCTCGCTCGGCCGCCTGGCCGTCAATGGCGGCAGCGGTGGCAGCAGCGGTGCCGCCACCATCAACTACTGGACCGTGAACCAGGTGATGGACGACCCGACGGACGGCAAGTACCTGCACGTGAACTCGGACAACCCGGACTCCAACGCCGCCGGCAACGACAGCACGGCCATCGGCCCGATGGCGCAATCGCTGGGCGAGCGCTCCATCGCCATCGGCCACGACGCGCAGGCCCTGACCGACAGCGCCGTGGCCATCGGTGACAGCGCCCGCGCCGGCAACGGCCGCGCCGTGTCCATCGGCCAGGGCAACATCGCCATGGGCAACGGCGCGGTCGCCATCGGTGATCCGAACGTTGCCACCGGCACCGGTGCCGTCGCCCTGGGCGCCGACAACACCGCCACCGGCAATGGCGCCGTAGCGCTGGGTAACCAGAGCTCGGCCCTGGGTACCGGCGCTTTCGCGGTCGGAAACCTGGCCAACGCCAACAGCAACGGCGCCATCGCGCTGGGCAACTCGGCCCAGGCGACGGTGGACAACGCCGTTGCCCTCGGCGCCGGCTCGGTGGCCTCGCGTGCAGGCATGAACGGTGCGGCAGAAGCGGTCTCGGGCGTGGCTGTGGCATCGACACAGGGCGCAGTCTCGGTGGGTTCGGCCGGCAACGAACGCCAGATCACCAATGTGGCCGGTGGCACGCAGGACACCGATGCGGTCAACCTGCGCCAGCTGCGCGCCGCGCAAGCCAGCGCCGTGCAGGAAGCCTCGGCCGTCCTCGACGGCAAGATCAACCAGATCGCGCAGGGCGTGCAGCGCGTCGAGCGCAACGCCAGCGCCGGTACCGCCGCCGCCATGGCCATGGCGGCCATGCCGCAATCCACCGTTCCGGGCCGCGGCATGTTGTCCGCCGGCACCGGTGGCTACGGCGGCCAGGTCGCCATCGCCATCGGCGCCTCCATGCTCTCGCAAAGCGGCCGCTGGATCGGCAAGCTCAATGCCAGCGCCAACTCGCAAGGCCGTGTGGGCGTGAGCGTGGGTGCAGGCTTTCAGTGGTGAAGCCCCTGGGACGGTCCATGAACACCGGCAGGAAGGCCGACTCCACCCGCCCTGCATCAGGTCGATCAGCGCAGGCGAGTCGCCCTTGCAGGCCACGTGCTGCAGTTGCAATCCGGCCACGCCGCCAACGGAGTGATCGCCGTCCACCCTGAGCCGGCCGACTTCGAACGCCGACAGCTCCCTCGCCCTTTTTAGGCATGTTGCTCCCTACCGGCCATCCCACCGGCCAAAACAAAAGAACTGTCTTGGCTGCTTGTGGTGGCTTATGGCGCGGGAGTTTAGGGGCGCCCCAATGAAAAACGCGCCTTGCGGCGCGTTTTGATACCTGTTGACCACCAGGGGTGGCGGAAACGGAGGGATTCGAACCCTCGATGCGGCTCTACACCGCATACTCCCTTAGCAGGGGAGCACCTTCGGCCTCTCGGTCACGTTTCCTGGAAGGCGTGATTATGCCTGAGCCTGATCGAGGTCGAAAGCCTTGTGCAGCGCGCGCACGGCCAGCTCCATGTATTTCTCGTCGATCACGACCGAGGTCTTGATCTCCGACGTCGAAATCATCTGGATGTTGATGCCCTCTTCCGACAGCGAACGGAACATCTTGGCCGCGATGCCGACGTGGCTGCGCATGCCGATGCCGACGATGCTCACCTTGCAGATCTTGGTGTCGCCTTCGATCTCGGTGGCACCCAGGCTGGGCAGGACCTTGTCCTTGAGCAGGTCGACCGTGCGGGCGTAGTCGTTGCGATGCACGGTGAAGCTGAAGTCGGTCTTGCCGTCCTTGCTGATGTTCTGGATGATCACGTCGACTTCGATGTTGGCGTCGGCCACGGCACCGAGGATGTGATATGCGATGCCCGGCTTGTCGGGCACGCCCAGCACGGAGATCTTCGCTTCGTCGCGGTTGAACGCGATGCCGGATACGACGGCCTGTTCCATTTTTTCGTCTTCCTCGAAAGTGATGAGCGTGCCGGACTTCGCCTCTTCGTCGAGGTCGATGTCCCACGGCGTGAAGCTGGACAGCACGCGCAGCGGCACCTTGTACTTGCCGGCGAATTCCACCGAGCGGATCTGCAGCACCTTGGAGCCCAGCGATGCCATCTCCAGCATTTCCTCGAAGCTCACGGTGGCCAGGCGGCGGGCCTCGGGCACGACGCGCGGATCGGTCGTGTACACGCCGTCCACATCGGTATAGATGAGGCACTCGTCGGCCTTCATCGCGGCCGCCACGGCCACGGCCGACGTGTCGCTGCCGCCACGGCCCAGCGTGGTGATGTGGCCGGCTTCATCGATGCCCTGGAAGCCGGTGATGATGACCACGCGGCCGGCGGCCAGGTCGGCGCGCACGCGCTTGTCGTCGATGCTCTCGATGCGTGCCTTGGTGTAGGCGCTGTTGGTCTTGATGGGCACCTGCCAGCCGGCGTAGCTCACCGACTCCATGCCCTCGCCCTGAAGCGCAATGGCCAGCAGGGCCGACGAGGCCTGCTCGCCGGTGGCGGCCAGCATGTCGAGTTCGCGCCCGTAGGCGCTGCTCGTCCTGGAGGGCGCGAGCTCCTTGGCGAGGCCGAGCAGGCGGTTGGTTTCGCCGCTCATGGCGCTGGGCACGACCACCATCTGGTGGCCGGCGCGAGCCCACTTGGCGACGCGTTTGGCGACATTGCGGATGCGCTCGGTCGAGCCCATCGACGTGCCGCCGTACTTGTGAACGATCAAAGCCATTGGAGAGAGGGAAGAGTCAGGGAAAACCGTGCGCCTGGTCCCTTGCGGCAGCGGGCCTGGAGGCCGCGCCGGGGTGGCGCCCTGCCCTGGGACTAGTCCCGGGGCAAAACCGCGGGATTGTACCAAGCCAGGCTCTCGCCCTCCCGCACCACGAAGCCCTCGCCCACCTTGAGATGCAGCCGGTGCCCCCGCGTTGTGCAAGCAGCCAGCTGGCGCTGCAACTCGTCGAGCTGGGCCGTGCTGGCAGCCGCACCATGCCGCTGCGCCAGCCAGCGTCGAAGCGCATTGGCCTGGCGCGATGGCGACAGCGCGCGCAGGCCGGCGATGACCGGCGGCTCGCCCAGCGCACGCAGGTCGTCGTCGGCGATGTCCTGCAGCAGTGCCTGAGCCTGCGCCGCATGGCGGGCGCTGCGCGCGAAAGTCTCGCGGAATCGGGGGAAGGCCTGCTGCAGCGATGGCAGTATCTGTGCGCGGATGCGGTTGCGCGTGTAGGCAGGATCGGCGTTGGTGGCGTCTTCGATCCAGCCGATGCCTGCCGCGACCATCGATGCACGGATATCGTCGGCGGCCAGTGGCAGCAGCGGCCGTGCGAAGCGCACGCCGTGGCGCTCGAAACTCTCGCCCATGCCCGCCAGGCCTGGCAGCCCCGCACCGCGCGAGAGGGCCAGCAGGAGCGTTTCGGCCTGATCGTCGGCATGCTGACCCAGCAGAACGGTCGAGACGCCCGCGCCGACTGCCAGATCGGCCAACGCGCGGTAGCGGGCACGCCGCGCGGCGGCCTCAGGGCTTTCGCCCGGTGCATGGCGGGCGTCGACGCAAGCCACATGCAACGGCACGCCCAGCGCAGCACAGAAGGCGTCGGCATGTTGCTCGAAATCGCCTGCGGCAGCCTGCAGACCGTGGTTGACGTGAAGTGCCACCACCTGCGACGGCCAACAGGCACAGGCGGCAGAAAGCAGCGCAGTGGAATCGGCACCGCCGCTGTAAGCGATGCCCAGGGGGAAGGCTGCGTCCTCGGGCCGGCGTTGCCGCCAATCCAGCAGGGCGGCCCGCACGCCAGCGAGGGCCGCGCCGGGCCTACTTGCTGTCGGCCTTGGTGTCGGTGAAGCGGCCATAGCTCTGAAGCCGCTCGTAGCGGCGGTCGAGCAACTCGCGCGTCTTGAGATCGGCCACCTGGCGCCAGGCATCGCCCAAAGCCCGCTTGAGGAAAGCAGCCATCTGCTTGTGGTCGCGATGACCGCCACCCACGGGTTCGTTGACGATCTTGTCGACCAGGCCCAGTGCCTTGAGGCGGTGCGCCGTGATGCCCAGCGCCTCGGCCGCATCCTGCGCGCGCTCGCTGGTCTTCCAGAGGATGGAGGCGCAGCCTTCGGGGCTGATGACGGAGTAGATCGAGTACTGCAGCATCAGCACCTGATCGCCCACGCTGATCGCCAGCGCGCCGCCCGAACCCCCTTCACCGATGATGGTGGTGATGATGGGCACCTCGAGCTGCGCCATCTCGAAGATGTTGCGGCCGATGGCTTCGGATTGCCCGCGTTCCTCGGCGTCGATGCCGGGATAGGCGCCGGGCGTGTCGACGAACGTGAAGACCGGCAGCTTGAACTTCTCGGCCGTCTTCATCAGGCGCAGCGCCTTGCGGTAGCCCTCGGGTTTGCTCATGCCGAAGTTGCGCATGCCGCGCTCTTTCGTGTCACGGCCCTTCTGGTGTCCGATGACCATGCAGGCATGGCCGTTGAAGCGGGCCAGGCCGCCGACGATCGACAGATCGTCGGAGAAATGGCGGTCGCCGTGCATCTCGACGAAATCGGTGAAGATCTCGTTCACGTAGTCGAGCGTGTAGGGGCGCTCGGGATGGCGTGCGATCTTGGTGATCTGCCAGGGCGACAGATCGCTGTAGATGTCCTTGGTGAGCTGCTGGCTTTTCTTGGCCAGCTGGTCGATTTCTTCGGAAATGTCGACTGCGGACTCGTTCTGCACGTAGCGCAGTTCTTCGATCTTGGATTCGAGTTCGGCGATCGGTTGCTCGAAATCGAGGAATGTTCTCTTGGCCAACGACTTTCTCCTGTTTTTACGGTGCCGGACGCCTTCGCGGCGGGCCCGGGCACACCCGGATCTTGGGGCTGCTCAATAAGCTACGGGCAGCGGGTCGAGGGAGCGCCAAATATACCAAGTGGCCACGCTGCTGTAGGGCTGCCAGGCCTGCGCCACTTCGCGCGCGTCGCTGCGGCTCACAGGCTCGCCCGAGAAGTAGCTCTGGCTGATGCCGGTGATCAGCCCGACGTCGTCCAGCGGCAGCACATTGGGGCGCATGAGGTAGAAGATGAGGAACATCTCGGCCGTCCAGCGGCCGATGCCGCGGATGGCGACCAGCTCGGCGATGATGGCCTCGTCGTCCATGCCGTCCCACTGCGCGACGTGGATGGCGCCGCTGTCGAAGTGCAGCGCCAGATCCACGAGGTACTCCACCTTGCGCGCCGACAGCCCGGCCGCGCGCATGTCATCGACCTTAAGCTTGAGGACGGCCGAGGGCGTGAGGCGGCGCGGCAGTTCGATGAAGCGGTCCCACACCGTCTGCGCGGCCTTCACCGAGATCTGCTGGCCCACGATGCTGCGTGCCAGCGTGGTGAAGGCGTCGCCGCGCGATTGCAGGCAAGCATCGCCGAACTGCGGGATCAGGCGCTTCATCACCCGATCCTTCTTCATCAGATGGCGGCAGGCCTCCTCCCAATAAGGGGGCACCATGGCGCGGACAGCGGGTTCTTTCGCCATCAGCCACGCTCCCAGGTCGTGCCCGTGGGCGAATCCTTGAGCACGATGCCCTGCGCGGCGAGCTCGTCGCGGATGCGGTCGGCGCCGGCGAAGTCACGCGAGCGTTTGGCCTCGGCTCGCTGCTCGATCTTCTGCCGGATCGCTGTCTCGTCCACATCGCCGCCACCTTGCAGGAAGGCTTTCGGGTCGCCTTGCAGCAGCCCCAGGCAGCCCCCCAGCGCACGCAGCAGCGCGGCCAGCTCGGCCGAGCGCGAGCGGTTGACCTCGCCGGCCAGATCGAACAGCACGGCCACGGCCTCGGGCGTGCCGAAGTCCTCGTTCATGGCTGTCTGGAAGCGTGCAGCATGCGGCTGACTCCAGTCGATGGCGATGGCCGGCGCGGGGCGCACGCTGTCGAGCGCGGTGTACAGGCGCTTGAGCGAAGCACGCGCGTCGTTGAGGTGCACGTCGCTGTAGTTGAGCGGGCTGCGGTAGTGCGCGCGCACGACGAAGAAGCGGACGGTCTCGGCGTCGAACACCTTCAGCACGTCGCGGATCGTGAAGAAGTTGCCCAGGCTCTTGGACATCTTCTCGTTGTCGACATTGATGAAGCCGTTGTGCATCCACGTTCGCGCGAACGTTCGCCCGCTGGCGCCCTCGCTCTGCGCGATCTCGTTCTCGTGGTGCGGGAACTGCAGGTCGGCACCGCCGCCATGGATGTCGAAGCTCTCGCCCAGCAACTCGCAGCCCATGGCCGAGCACTCGATGTGCCAGCCGGGGCGGCCGGGGCCGAAGTCGCTGCGCCACTTGACCTCGTCGGGTTCGCTCTCCTTGGCGCTCTTCCAGAGCACGAAGTCGAGCGGGTCTTCCTTGCCATCGAGGACGGCCACGCGCTCACCGGCATGCAACTCGTCGAGCGACTTGCCCGAAAGCTTGCCGTAGCCGGCGAATTTGCGCACTGCGAAATTCACATCGCCACCCGGCGCGCGATAGGCCAGTCCCTTCTGCTCCAGCGTCGCGATCATGCGCAGCATCTGCGGCACGAACTCGGTGGCGCGCGGCTCATGCGTGGGTCGCTCGACGCCCAGCGCGTCGGCGTCCTGATGCAGCGCGTGCACCATACGCGTGGTGAGCGAACGGATGCTCTCGCCGTTCTCGACCGCGCGACGGATGATCTTGTCGTCGATGTCGGTGACGTTGCGCACGTAGGTGACGCGCAAGCCGCTGGCGCGCAGCCAGCGCTGGACCACGTCGAAGGCGATCATCGAGCGCGCATGGCCCAGGTGGCAGTAGTCGTACACCGTCATGCCGCAGACGTACATGCGGACGTGGCCGGGTTCGAGGGGCGCAAAGGCTTCCAGCTCACGCGACAGCGTGTTGTAGATGCGCAAGGTCATGAAATGGGGAGTCGTCGGATGGGAGCGGGACGCCAAGCAGTGCTCAGATACTTCGCCCGGATCGATGATTGCCAAGGGTGGAAAGCGGGCTTTTTCCGACGGTGGCCCAGCCACCCCTCGGCTACAATCGCCCGCAGTATAAAGCCCTGCGTTCGGGCTTGCCACCGCGCCCCGGCGCGCCCTTCGCCACGGCACCAGAGGCCATCATGATGCACGCGAGCACCACCCTCTCCTTCCGCCCCCGCCTGATTCCGGGCCTGGCCGCCACCGCTGTCCTCACGTTCGTGCTGACCCTGTCGGCCGGCGCCGCGCGCGCCGACGACTACGGCGATGTGAACCAGCTGCTCAAGACCGGCAAGTACTCCGAAGCCCTGAGCAAGGCCGACCTGTATCTGGCGAACAAGCCCCGCGATCCGCAGATGCGCTTCCTCAAGGGCGTGATCCTCACCGACCTGGGCCGCCCGGCCGACGCCACCGCAGTGCTTCTGGCGCTCACGCAGGAATATCCCGAACTGCCCGAGCCCCACAACAACCTCGCGGCGCTCTACGCCCAGCAGGGCCAGTACGACAAGGCACGCGGCTCGCTCGAAATGGCCGTGCGCCTCAACCCCGGCTACGCCATTGCGCACGAGAACCTCGGCGACGTCTACGCACGGCTGGCCGGCCAGTCGTATGCGCGTGCGCTGCAACTCGATGGCGCCAGCACCAGCGCCAACACCAAGCTCACGCAGGTGCGCGCGATGCTCTCGCCGCCTGCGGCTGCCACACGCCGCTGACTCCAGGCCGGCCTGGCTGGCCCTCGACCCAGGCCGTTTCCGACGACGGCGGCCATCCGTTCCACCCGCACAGAAGGCATCTTCCATGACTTCACGCTTTTCCTTCCCTGCCCTGCCGTTGCGCCGCCGCTGGCTCGCCGGCATCGCCCTGGCTTGCGCGCTGCCCACCTTCGCCACAGCGCAGACGGCGGCCACGCCTCCGCGCGTCAAGTTCGCCACCACGGCGGGCGACATCGTGGTCGAGGTTTACCCGGACAAGGCGCCCAAGACAGTGGCCAATTTCCTGCAGTACGTGAACGACAAGCACTACGACGGCACGGTGTTCCATCGCGTCATCGACAACTTCATGGTGCAAGGTGGCGGCTACGACACCAAGTACGCCGAACGCAAGACGCGCCCGCCCGTCGCGCACGAAGGCCGCGAAGCCCTCGCTGGCGGCCTGCGCAACGAGGTCGGCACGCTGGCCATGGCCCGCACCAATGATCCGCAATCGGCCACCGCGCAGTTCTTCATCAACGTGAAGGACAACGCCTTCCTCGATGCGACGCCCATCCCTCCCGGCGATCCGGTGCCGCGCTTCGAATACCAGGGCCGCGTCTACACCAATGTGAAGCGCGCCGACCTGCTGGCGTCGCCCCAGCTCTACGGCTACACGGTGTTCGGCCGCGTGGTCACGGGCATGGAAGTGGTCAACCGCATCAAGGGCATGCCCACCGGCGCGGGTGGCCCCTTCCCCTCCGACGTGCCGCGCACGCCCGTCGTCATCCAGTCGGCCACCGTGCTGAAGTGAATCCCGCTAGACAAGGAAAGACATCCATGAGCAACCCGAAAGTCGAACTGCACATCAAGGACCACGGCGTCATCACTCTCGAGCTCGACGCTGCCAAGGCACCCAAGACGGTCGAGAACTTCCTCTCGTATGTGAAGAAGGGCCATTACGACAACACCATCTTCCACCGCGTGATCCCGGGCTTCATGGTGCAGGGCGGCGGCTTCGAACCCGGCATGAAGCAAAAACCCACCGATGCGCCGATCGAGAACGAAGCCAACAACGGCCTCAAGAACGATAACTACACCGTGGCCATGGCCCGCACGCAGGCGCCGCATTCGGCCAGCGCGCAGTTCTTCATCAACGTGGCCGACAACGCCTTCCTCAACCACACCGCGCCCTCCATGCAGGGCTGGGGCTACGCCGTGTTCGGCAAGGTGGTCTCGGGCACCGAAGTGGTCGACAAGATCAAAGCCGTGAAGACCTCGCGCAACGGCTTCCATGACGACGTGCCGAAGGAAGACGTTGTCATCGAGAAGGCCGTCGCGGTCTGATCGGCCAGGCCTGCGAGCGCCGACGGCTCACCGCATGTCGCCCTCGCTGGCCACCCCACCCGCTGCCCGGCTGGCAGCGCCCGCTCACTGGCGGCGGGTGGACTTCATCTCCGACCTGCACCTCGATCCGCGCGAGCCGCAGACGGTGCGGGCGTTCCATCGCTACCTTGCCACGGCCGGGGCCGATGCCCTCTTCATCCTCGGCGATCTGTTCGAGGTGTGGATTGGCGACGATGCCGCATCGCCGGGCAGCTTGGAGCACGACTGCGCCCGGTGGCTTCACGCGGCCTCGCAGCACGCGCCGGTGTTCTTCATGCATGGCAACCGCGACTTCCTGCTGGGCGAGGCCTTCGCGCGCCAGGCGGGCATGACGCTGCTGTCCGACCCGACCGTGCTCGACTTCGGTGGCCAGGCCTGGCTGCTCTCGCACGGCGACGCCCTGTGCGTGGGCGACACCGACTACATGGTCTTCCGCGAGCGCGTGCGCGCGCCTGTCTGGCAGGCCGACTTCCTGGCTCAGCCGCTGGAGCAACGCCGCGCCTTCGCGCGCAGCGCGCGCGAGCAAAGCGAGGCACGCAAGCGCGAGCCCGGCACGGTGTATGCCGATGCCGACGTCATGCTCAGCCAGCAATGGCTGGACGACGCCCGCGCCCGAACGCTCATCCACGGGCATACGCACCGGCCGGCCGAGCACACGCTGCCCGGAGGCGCGCGGCGGATCGTGTTGAGCGACTGGGACCTGTCAGCCACGCCAGCACGCGCCGAGGTACTGCGCCTTGACGTCCACGGCGTTACGCGACGCCTGTCGCTGGCGGCCACCTGACCACCGCCATGTTCGGCTGGCTGCGCGCGCGCCGCAAGGCGGCCCCCATACCCGACGAACTCTGGCTGCCCGTCGTGGAGCGCCACAGCTTCCTGTCTGTCCGCCCAGCGCATGAACAGGCCCGGCTGCGCGAACTGGCGGCCGAGTTCATCGCGCGCAAGGAGTTCACCGGCGCGCATGGCTTCGAAATCACCGATGCCGTGGCCGTGGCCGTGGCCGCGCAAGCCGTCGTGCCCGTACTGCATTTGGGCCTGGGCTGGTACGACGATTTCATCGGCATCGTGATCCACCCGGCCGAAGCGGTGGCGTGCCGCGAGCATGTGGACGAAGCCGGCGTGGTGCACCACTATGACGAGGTGCTGGCCGGCGAGGCAATGGAAGGCGGGCCGGTGATGCTGAGCTGGCAGGCCGTCGACGAAGCCGCCGAATCCGCCGAGCAGGGCTACAACGTGGTCATGCACGAGTTCATCCACAAGATCGACATGCGCGACGGCGCGCCCGACGGTTGCCCCCCACTGCCGGCCGGCTTCATGGGCCACACGGGTGCAGCGCATGCACGCGCTGCGTGGCTCGAGACCGTGCACGCCGAGTACGACCGCTTTCGAGAAAAGGTGGTGATCGCGGAACGCTTCGGCGGCGAATGGCCGTGGCTCGACGACTATGGCGCGGTGGCGGTGGAGGAGTTCTTCGCCGTGGCGGGCGAAGCCTTCTTTGTCAACCGCGCGCGCTTCGCCAGCGAATTTCCTGCACTCATGCCTCTGTTCGAAGCTTTCTTCGAGCCTGACTCGAAGGTCGGGCCCTGAAACGGCGATGCCGCCCGCGGGCGGCATCGTCGATCAGCAGATGGCAGTCGCGCGGCTGCCATCCATCGCATCAGCGGCGCAGCAAGGCCTTCAGCGCATTCTGCAGACGACGTGCGGTGTTCGCGTCGTGCGGCGCCGCCAGCACGCGTGCCGCGTCCTCGCCCCAGGTTTCTTCGGGCGAGGGTGCATTGCGGCGCGTGAGCAACTGAAGCTGCAGCAGTCGGCGCGCCGACAGCTGCTCGGCAGGGGTCGGAACGTCGGCCGCCATTTCCAGGCGCAGCATGGCCTCGGCCGCATCGCCGCCGGTGGCTGGCGACGACAGGGCGCGCGTCCAGGCCGTGCGCACGGCCGGCGTGACGGCGCGGCCCAGCTCCTGCGCAGGCGGCACCTGATCAGCGCTGCGCTGTTCCCACGCGCCCAGCAGTTGCGTCAGCGTTTCGCCGTGCGCCTGGGCCTGCAGCTTGCGAAGGGCCATCTGGCTGCGTTCGAGCGCTTCCCTCTGGGCACGGAAGGCCGCATCGCCCAGACGCGGGCCCCGCGGCGCGTCGTCGCGGCGGTTGCCCCATTCGCCGGTGCGCGCACCACCGTCGCGGCGGAAGTCACCGCCACGGCCGGGCCCATCCCGTCGATCGCCAGGACGTGCATCACGACGGTCGCCAGGGCGTCCACCGCGTTGGGCCGGCGCCTGCTCGGCACGCCTCGCACCTGGACGGTCATCGCCGCGAACCGCCACCACGGGGCGAGGCGCCGGTTTCGGGGCCGCTGCCGCAGGAGCTTCTGCGGCTTCGCTGGCCGACGCTGCCGCATCAGAATCGGCCGCGCCATCTGCGGGCGATGACGCTGCGGCATCGGCACCTGCGTCGGCGGGCGCGGCCGCAGGAGCTGCGGACACGGCAGACGCGGAAGCCGGAGCCGGCGCACCCGCGGCAGGCCCACGCAGCGCGGCTTCGAGGGCCGCCACGGCAGCGCGGATCTGCTGGGCATCGCCGCTGGCCGTGGCGGCGTCCACCGCGCGCGACGCTTCGAGCACAGCGCGATCGTGTTCACTCACGGCGCTGGCCGCACGCTCACGCTCGGCGCCCTTGCGCTGGAACGCGTCGTCGATCGGCTTGCGGAAGGCATCCCACAGTTTCTGCTCGTGGCGGCGCTCCAGCGGCACCGACTGTGCCTCGGCCTGCCAGCGTTGTTGCAGCGCCTTGACGGCGTCGATGCGAAGCATGGGCTGCGCGCCCAGTGCGGTGGCTTCGTCGATGAGCGCCTGGCGTCGCGCCACGCTGGCTTTCTGCGCGGTTTCGAGCGGCAGGTGAGCTGCGGCGATGGCGGCCTTCCACTGCGGCTGGATGTCGGCATAGGCCTTCTCGCCCAGGTGGCCCGACGCGCGCCAGCGTTCGGCGAACTGGTGCAGCGCACGCTGCATGCCGCGCCAGTCGGTGCTGGTGGCATGGGCCTCGGTCCAGGCCTTCACCTCGCCGATGAGCGCCAGGCGATGGGCCTTGTGCTCGCCGGCCTCGGCCCGCGTCTTCTCCAGCCAGGCTTCGACCACCTTGTGCGCTTCGTTGCAGGCGGCGTCGAAGCGGCGCCACAGCGCATGGTTGGGCGCGCCGCCCTGGTCGGTCTGCTTCCACTCCTCACGCAGCTTGCGCAGGGCTTCCTGCATCTTGCGGCCCGACAGCACGGGCTGCGGGCGCTCGCGCGGCGCGCGGGGTTCACGTGGCGGCCGAGGCTCGCGTGCGCCGCGCGCGGGCCTGGCGTCACCGGCAGAGGCGGCTTCGCCTGCCGCAACCGGGGCGTCGCCCGCCTGGGCGACCGGCGCCCCGGCATCAGCCGGAGCGGCCTCTGCCGTCGAATCCTGCGGCGCATCGGCCGCCGGTGCTTCGGCGGCCTGCGGCTCGGCAGTGGCCGCGGTGGCATCGACAGCGGCGTCATCCGCCTGCGCCGTCGCTGCTGCGGCGGCGGCAGGCTCCTCGGCCGCAGCCGGTGTCGCAGACGGCTCCTGCGCGCGGCGCGGCACCAACGCCTCGGCGCGCGCCACGAGTTCTTCGCGCAGTTGGTCGGCGCGCCAACGCTGCCAGCCTTCGAGTTCACCGGCCGCGGCCAGCGCGGCATTGACTTCGGCTTCGAGCTCGGGGCCGATCAGGCGGCCGTTGTCCTTGAGTGCGGTGCGCAGGGCGCCGGCAGCACCCGCGCTGGCCTTGCCGTGGCCTTCGGCCACTTCCTGCTGCACACGGGCCAGTGCCTCGCGCACGACCTGACGGGCCTGCTCGCGCACGGCTGGGTCGATCTTCGGACGCGCAGGCGCCTTGGGCTCCCGCGCTTCGGCCTGGGCCGGCTCGCCCCTGGCCACGCGCAACTCGTCGGCCCACACGGGTACCGGCGGCAGCGGCGCGGCCGGATCCGTGGCGGCCACGACGGCTTGGCCCAGCGCGGCAGAAAACGCTTCCCACACCGACAGCAATTGCGTGCGCGATGCCTCGAGCTGCGGCGGGAACTTGGCATCGACGCTGACCCAGCCGGGATCGGCCGTCAGCGCATCCGCCTGGGCCTGCCAGGCCGGCACGTCAGCGGCCAGGGCCGTGGATGCAGCCTGCGCGCCTTCCCAGCCCTTGGTGGACAGCACTTCGATGCGTTGCGCCAGCAACACCGCCGCTTCGCGCTGCACCTGCACGCGGTGGTGCAGGTCTTCGATGGCTTTCACGCGTTCGGCCAGTTGCGCACGCAGCGTCGCCAGCGGCTCGCGCGAAAGCGGTGCGCCTGCGCGCGCAGCATCGCGCTGCCAGGCCATGGCGTCGGCGATGTTCAGGCGCGACTGGCCCAGCAGGGCGCTGGCCTTGTCGGCCCATTCGGTCGCCAGCGTCTCCTGGCCGCGCGCACGCTTGAGCTCGTCGAGCTTCTCGCGCAGCGGACGGGCAGCGCCCTTGTCGCGAGCGCTGAGTTCCTTGAAGACTTCCTGCATGAGTTCGGAGGACGGCTCGGTGGCCAGCCAGTCGCGCACCTTGGCGGCGCGCTCGCCCGAAGTGGCGGCCGAGAAGACGCCGCCCGTGGCGACATCGAGCGGATGGGGTTCGGCGGGCTTGGCGGCAGGCGTGTTCACGGCAGCGGGCGCAGGGGTATTGCGGGACGAAAAGGGAAACATGGAGCGATGGATTCCAACGACGTGTTCTGGCTCGCGCGCGCCCCGGCCCACCGGATGCCGCGCGGCGAAACCTCTATTCTCGCGCACCCGCGGCGATGCGGGTTTTCACCGCGTCGCCAGCGTGAGTTCGGCGCGCGGCGTCCACGCGCTTGTCGGAGGGGCGCTGCCCGTGGATGTGGTGGACGAGCGCGGCTGGCCCTGCAGGTGCGGCGCACCGAGAAAAAGCCGCTCGGGCGGCAAGCTCCGGCTCGCCAGATAGTCGCGCACGACAACGGCGCGCTGCACAGCCAGTTCGCGCATCGCGTCTTCGCTGGCCGGCAGATGGGCCAGCAGCAACGCCTCCATCTCGGGCACGGGCAGATCGCGCTGCATGCCCACGAGGTTGCGTGGCTTGCCCTCGATGTCGGAGCGGCGGTAGACGGCGCGCAGCAAGGGCGCATATTCATCGGCGGCCACGGCCGTCACGCTGGCGGCATCG
The DNA here is from genome assembly GCA_017307855.1 of Burkholderiales bacterium. GTDB lineage: Bacteria > Pseudomonadota > Gammaproteobacteria > Burkholderiales > Burkholderiaceae_C > JAGOCV01. The sequence goes on from JAFKGD010000002.1 coordinate 414,317, forward strand.
CGTCCGCCCACGACGGCGGCGCGGCGCTTCTCGGCCAGCACCAGTTGCGCCAGCCGCGCGCGCTGCCAGGCGCTGCGTTCGGCGTCGAGCCCGGCCGTCCCGACCACCGTCAACCGCAGCGCGGGCCGGTCGGTCAGCGCGCGCGCCACCTTCTCGAGGCCATCCCGCGCATCGGGCTTGAGCTCTGCCGTACCGGGAACGAACTCGATCGCGCCCATTTCGTCGGCGCCGGCGCCCAGACCTGCCAAAAGCGAGAACGGGGAGGTGATGGCCTTCACCACCAGATTGACGATCACCTTGAAGATCACCGGGCCCAGGCTGAACTGCGGGTCGTTGAGCGATCCGCTGATCGGCAGGTCGATGTCGATCACGCCGTTGCGGTCGGCCAGCAAAGCCACGGCCAGCCGCACGGGCAGGCTGGCCGGCGCGCCCTGCACGGGATCGCCGAAGCTCAGCTGATTGAGGATCAGGCGGTTGCTGGCGGTGAGCTGGCCATCGGGCTGCACGCGATAGCTCACATCGACGCTGAGCTTGCCGCGCTCGATGCCGTGGCCCGCGTACTTGACGCTGTAGGGCGAGAGCGGCGGCAGCTCCAGGTCGCGCACCTTGCCCTGGATGTCGAGGGCCAGCGGCTGGGCCAATGGATTGAGCCGGCCAGTGATCTCGAGCGTGGCCGTGCCTTCGGCGCGACCGCGAAGTTCCAGCGCCGCCATCTGCGGCTGGCCGTCCACGGCTACCGAAGAGAACGCCTCCAGCCGACCCGACAGCTCGCTCAGGTCGGCCGAGTAGTTCGGGCGCACGAAACGATCGGAAAACAGCACGCGTCCGCCGCTGAGCACGATGGGGCCGAAGTTGATCACGGCCGGCGGCTTGCCGTCGCCCGAAGCAGCAGCCGCCGGGGCGGACGCCGCTCCAGCCGGGGCCGGCACCCCTTGCGCCACCGGCTGGGGTGATGCCTGCGATGGGGTCTGCCCGTCCTGCTGGCGCACGATGTCCTGCAGGTTGATGCGCCCGGTTTCGCTGATGCTGATACTGGCGTAGAAGTCGGCCAGCGCGGTTTCGCTCACGTCCACGCGCGTCGGCTTGCCGGGGGCCATGTCCACGGCCAGCCCGCGCAGCGCGAGGGCGCGCCAGTTGAGCAGTTCCTGCCCGACGCCCAGCGGCGAAGCCGCCGGTACGGCGCGTGCCGCCGCCGCGCCTGCCGAAGGCGCGGCCTCGGCCTGGGCGCGGGCACGCGCGGTGTTGGCGCGCAAGTCCGCGATCGACACGTCGCCGTTCACCTGCACCAGCGGCCCCGCGCTCTGACTGGCGAAGCGAACCCGGCCGCGGAAGCCGGCCTGCGCGCGCAGCAGTTCGATGTTGAGCACTTCCGACAGATAGGACGAGAACGGGTGAAGCGGAACCGACTCGGCCACCAGTTGGCCCTGCGCTCCCGGCTGGCCCGCCGGCGTGACGCTGCCGTCGAAATCGATGCGGCCAGGGCTGGCGTTGCTCTCCGCCGACGCCAGCCGCGCCGACAGTTGCAGCGGGAATGCCTTCGTGGCTGCGGGCGACACATCGCGCGCGCGCACGCGCAGGGCGGAAACGTCGAGCGCCACGGGCCGGTCTGGCCGGGCGCGGTCGACGAAGGACACGGCGCCACCATCGACTGCGAACTCGCCCAGGGCCAGCGCCCACGGCTTGCCCTCCGTCGACGCAGCGGCAGCAGGATCACCGGCCCCGGCGGAGCTGCCCTCGCGCAGCCAGCGGCGAGCGAGCCACTCGCCCCCCTCATCGCGTTCGATGCGAAGCTGAGGCTGCGTGACCGTGAGACGTCCACCTGCGACACGCCGTTGCGCCAGATCGATACGGGTGTCGGCCACTTCGATCCGGCGCACGCTGGCCAGCCGCTCGCGGCCCTGCGCAAGGTTCGCGCCCTCCAGCACCAGGGAACGCAGGTTCACCGCCAGCGCGGGCGCCTCCCATTCGAGGGCGATGTCGGCCGTGGCCGCCCCGGTCAGCGTGGGCACCAGTGCCGTATCCAGATAGGGCTTGATGTGCGCCAGGGCGAAGCCATTGGCACGCAAGTTGGCGCGCGCGGACAGATCCGTGCCCTCTGCGTCAAAAACCAGCTCACTGCCCGCCAGCCGGCCCGTGCCCGAGAGCCGCGCCGGAGCGCGCAACGGCCAGGCCACGGCCTGGGCTTTCAGCGAAAGATCTTCCAACGCGATGCGCGCTGCCGGGCGGACGGCGGCATCGGACCATTGCAGGCGCGCGCCGTCGATGGACGCCTCGGCCAGTTCGAACTGCCAGGCACGGGCCGGCGTCGCGGCCCGTGCAGGGTCAGAAGCGGCTGCCGCTGGCAAAGGCGCGGCTGCGTGGCCTGGCGCGCCGCCCATGCTGGCCAGTCGCAGCCAGTCGATGCGCCCCTGTGCATCCCGGCGGGCCGATACCACGGGCGCGTCGAGCCGCACCGACGCCAGCTTCACGGTGCGCTCCAGCGGGCGTACGTCGGCCAGTTGCACGTCGAGTTCGTCGAACGACAGCCAGTCGGCATCGGTCGAGTCGGATTTCGCGCGGGCTTCGGCCAGCCGCGCTCGCGACACCTTCACCTGGCCTTCCAGCCTCAATGCGATGGGTTGCTGCTCGAACGCCAGCTTCAGATCGGCGTCGATCACGGCAGCACGCAGACGCACTGGGAGCACGTCTGGCATGTAGCCAAGATAGGGCGAGACGTCGAGGCCGGCCAGGTGCAACGTGGCCTCGGCCCGGCGCTTGTCGGCGAACGGCGTCGCTTCGGCGCCGGTGTCGAAGCGGCTGCCGTTGAGCTCGAACGCCAGGTGCGGCGCCACCTCGACGTCGCGCTGTGACGGCAGGTTGCTGAGGAAGGGCACCCCCAGCGTGATCGATCGCACCTCATGCGTGCGGCCGACGGTGTCGTCGAGGAAATCGATGCTGCCTTCGGTCAGCGCGATGTTGTAGAGGGCGAAGCGCAGGTCCGAAGGCGGCGCGCTTTCTGCGGCGTCGGCCTTCGCGAGCCGCGCCACGATGTCGTCGATGTCGTAGCGGCCGTTGCCCAGGTGATGCAGCGCGAGGCGTGGCGCCTCCACGCGCACGGCATCGATGACCGGCGCCCAGCGCAGCAGCGACTGCAGTTCCGCATCTATATAGAGACGCCGCACGGCCAACTGGACGCGGCTGCCATCGAGGGAAGTGACGGACAGCCCCTCGACCGCGAATTCGAGCGACCAGGGTCGGAAGTCGATGCGTTCGACCGTCACCTTGCGGCCCAGTTGCTCGCTGGCGAGCTTCTCGATCTGCGCTCGCGCGATGGGGGGCACGGCCAGCCAGGCCACCAGCCAGATCCCGAACAGGGCCGCCACCGCCCAGCCCGCGCGGCGCGTCCATTTCGACTGCCGCATCGCATTCCACTGCTGCTTGTTCGCCATCGCCCTGACCTCGCTCTGCCGCCGGCTGCGCCGACGCCTGGCAGTATTGCATGTGACATGCCCGGTGGCTCACGGATGTGAGCATCGATGAGCGAATCGGATGGAAACGCGAAAACGGGGGGCCGAAAAAACAGAGAGCCCGGCAACCATGGGCCTTGAGCCGGGTTGCCGGGCTCGATGGCTGACGCAAAGGTCCATGCCATCGGGTTCGCAGCCGGGAAGGGAATGGTTCCCGCTGCGGGGCGCAAGAGATTGCGCCCGGTGGGTTGCCGGAATCTTCCCATTGCCCGCCCTCCAGGGAGAAGCACGGGATCCGCCGGCAGATGCCTGAAGTGCTCAGGCAATGCCACCTTAATCGCCATGCCGGCGGATGGCAAAAACTGCTTTTCGATGGGGGCTCTGCCGGCGATTGATCTTTTGCAATCGCACATCGGATGCTTTCGCTGAATCCAACTTGCAAGCATAAAAAGCAATTCTCTTATTCTTGACCAGACATTAGGCGCCTTCCTACAATGCGCCGTCCCCGTTCTTACGGACACTCGACACCGCTGCCGACCCCGGCTCAATCGGTTCTGGCGCTGCCCCCAAACTTCATCCTCCCGGGCAGCGAGGACCGATAGCGACCAATCCAACGACGTGCCTTGCCCGTGGTGCCGCCCTGCTTCAGGGTGCCTGCCTGGTCTTGGCCCGCGCCATGAAAGGAAGTGCTATGACAGCGTTAGGAAGAATGGCCCAGGCCCTGCGCACTTTCGCGTCGGATGTCACCGAAGGCTTCTTCGAAATCACGCACAACGGCTTCGCCCTGCTGGGGCTGGCCGTCGCCTTTGCCCTGATCACGCTCGTGGCCCGCCCCGAGCTGCGCCAGGCAGGCGAAGAACGGCTGATGGGCTGGCTGCAGGCCCGCCACATCGCCGCACTGGGCCTGCAACCCGAACCCACGGCCGTCGAGCGCGCGACTGCCGCGCATCTTGCCGGCCTGCCCGACCAACAGGCGGCGGTGGCCACCTGGCTCAGCCGCAAGTACCGCGTGGCGCCGGAGCCGCTGGCCGTTCTTGTGGCCGAGGCCTACGACATCGGACAGCGCACGCGCCTGGATCCGACGCTGATCCTGGCCATCATGGCCGTTGAGTCGAGCTTCAATCCGTTCGCCCAGAGTTCGGTTGGCGCGCAGGGCCTGATGCAGGTGATGACCAAGGTCCACAGCGACAAGTACGAGAGCTTCGGCGGCACGCTGGCCGCGTTCGATCCGGTCGCGAACCTGCGGGTCGGCGTGAAGGTGCTGCAGGAATGCATCGCCCGCGCCGGGTCCGTCGAGGCTGGCTTGCGCTTCTATGTCGGCGCGGCCAACCTCGAGAGCGACGGTGGCTATGCCAGCAAGGTGCTGGCCGAACATGCGCGCCTGCGCCAGGTGGCCGACGGCCGCCGCGTGCCGACGTTGCCTGTGGTGCCGCCCCCGGCCGCCATCCAGCCGCCGGTGATGCAGCCGGCGCATTCGATTCCCGTGGACGCCGTGGCACCGCCCAAGACGCTGCCGCCGGCCGCCGACAAGGTGGCCCTGCTGGCCACGTCCTGAGTTCCGCGCCGGGCGCTGCCAGCGGCGCCCGCGTTCAACCCGCCGGGATCGGCAGGGCGCCCAGGTCGCCCTTGAACTGCTGCAGCGAAAAGTAGGTGTGCACGTGCCGAACGCCGGGCAGCCGGTGCAACCGTGTCTGCAGCAGCGCCGAATACGCCTCCAGGTCTCGCGCGACGACCACCAGCACGAAGTCTTCCGGCCCCGAGATGCCATGGAACAACACGACTTCGGGAATCGCCATCACCGCCTGCTCGAAAGCCACCGAACTGCTGTCGTTCTGGTGGTCGATGCCCACCATCACGAATGCCAGCACGCCATAGCCCAGCACCTTGCGATCCAGGCGCGCGTGGTAGCCCGCGATCGCGCCCCCCTCTTCCAGCCGCCTGACTCGCCTCCAGCTCGGTGACTGCGACAGGTGGGCCAGTTGCGCCAGCTCGCCCGAGGTGAGCCGTGCGTTGTTCTGCAGGGCGCCCAGCAGCTTGCGGTCCGTCGCATCGATGTCCAGCCGTGCTCTTTGCATAATTTTTTCCTCCACCCATGGGCAGGCGTGAAAGTTATTCCTTTTTCTTGCCGCCAGCAAATGAAGTGCAAGGTGAAGTGGGGCCAGACATAGAATTTGGCCCGTTTTCATCGTTGCAGCGAGATTTCCCTTCAATGTCCCAGACCGCATCCCTCTTCCAGCACGTTCCGGCCTACGCTGGCGATCCCATCCTCTCGCTGATGGAAGACTTTCAGAAGGATCCGCGGCCGGACAAGGTGAGCCTGTCGATCGGCCTGTACTTCGACGAGGAAGGACGCCTGCCAGTGCTGGAATCGGCCCGCCGTGCCGAATCGGCCCTGCTGTCGAACATCGGCCCACGCTCCTATCTGCCGATGGAAGGCGCGGCCGATTACCGCGCCGCCGTGCAGAAGCTGGTGTTCGGTGCCGAACATCCCGCGCTCAAGGCCGGCCGCATCGCCACCATCCAGACGCTGGGCGGATCGGGTGCGCTCAAGGTGGGCGCCGACTTCATCAAGCGCTACTTCCCCAATGCCGAGGTGTGGGTGAGCGATCCCACGTGGGAAAACCACGTCGCGCTGTTCGAGGGCGCCGGCTTCAAGGTCCACACCTATCCGTACTACGACGCGGCCACCGGCGCCCTGCGCTTCGACGACCTCATTGCCAAATTCGAGACCCTGCCCGCCGGCAGCATCGTGCTGATGCACGCGAGCTGCCACAACCCCACGGGTGTCGACCTCACGCAGGACCAGTGGCGCGCCGTGCTGCCGGTGATCCAGAAGCGCGGCCTGATCCCGTTCGTCGACATGGCCTACCAGGGCTTCGGCGACGGCCTGGCCGACGATGCCTTCGCACCGCGTGCCATGGCCGAGGCCGGCATCCAGTGCTTCATCGCGAATTCGTTCTCCAAGAACTTCTCGCTGTACGGCGAGCGATGCGGCGGCCTGTCGGTGGTGTGCACCGATGCCGAAGCCGCCAGCACGGTGCTGGGCCAACTCAAGGCCACGGTGCGCCGCAACTACTCCTCGCCGCCCACTCACGGCGCCCGCATCATCACGGCCGTGCTGCAATCGCCCGAGCTGTTCAAGCTGTGGGAAGACGAACTGGCCCAGATGCGCGGCCGCATCAAGGCCATGCGCCAGGGCCTGTTCGACGTACTGGACGCCCGCTTCAAGGGCGAGCGCGATTTCAACTACTTCCTCACGCAACGGGGCATGTTCAGCTACACCGGCCTGTCGGAAGCGCAGGTGGCGCGCCTGCTGAAAGACCACGGCGTGTATCTGGTGCGGTCGGGCCGGATGTGCATGTCGGGCCTGTCAACCAGGAACGTCGAACGCGTGGCCGAAGCCGTCGCGGCGGTTCTCTGAGCTGAATCGCAGGCCACGCGTATGAAGGAAGTCATCGACGTCGGGCTGCCGCCGCTCAAGCAGCCCTTCTCGTGGGCCGTGAAGTCGGCCGGCATGCTGTTCACCGCGCACGGCCCCGTGCGCACCGATGGCACGATCGATACCGGCACCATCGAGGAGCAGGCCCGCCTGACCTTCACCAACCTGCGCCGTGCAGTGCAGGCAGCCGGCGGCGGCATGCACGACGTCACGCAGGTGCTGATCTACATGACCGACGTGGCCGACATGCCGGCCATCGACGCGGTGTACCGCGAATTCTTCAAGCCGCCGTGGCCCAACCGTTCCAGTGCCGCCGTGGCCGGCCTGGTCGTGCCGGGCATGAAGATCGAGATCGTGGCCTACGCCATGATCCCTGCCGCCGCCTGAGGCTCACGCCCGCAACGACGCCGGCCATGCGTGCGCCTGAACGACTCCTCTGGGACATCTCGCCGCCCGTGCATGCGGGCAGCCCGGTGTTCCCGGGCGACACGGCCTACAGCCAGCAGTGGGCCGCCACCATCGGCCCGGGTTGCCCTGTCAACGTCAGCGCCGTCACGATGTCGCCGCACGTGGGGGCGCATGCCGACGCGCCGCTGCACTACGAGGCCGGCGGCGCGAGCATTGGCGAGGTGCCGCTGGCGCCTTTCATCGGGCCCTGCCGCGTGATCCATGCCATCGCGCGCGGACCGCTGGTGCGGTGGGAGCACATTGCGCATGCCATCGACGATGCCTTGCCGCCGCGCGTGCTGGTGCGCACTTACGAGCGCATGCCGGTCGACCGCTGGGACGCGCGGCTGGCCGCCTACGCGCCCGACGTCGTCGAGCGCCTGGCCGACCGCGGCGTGCTGCTGATCGGCATCGACACCGCCAGCATCGACCCGGCCGACAGCAAGCAGCTTCCCAGCCACCAGGTGATCCGCCGGCGCGGCCTGCGTGTGCTGGAGAACCTGGTACTCGACGCCGTTGCCGAGGGCGACTACGAACTCATCGCCCTGCCTTTGAGGCTCACCACGGCGGATGCCAGCCCCGTGCGCGCCGTGTTGCGCGCATTGACCTGAACCTGCCCATTGCCACTGCCGGCCCGCTTCGTGCATGCCGGCCGTACTCGACCCAAGAGCGCCCGGAGCCGTCCCATGAGTGAAACCGAACGCATCGTCCATGAAGAAAAGGCCCAGCTCGACTTCAGCCAGTCGATGAGCTACGGCGACTATCTGCATCTCGACGAGATCCTCAACGCGCAGCATCCGCTGTCGCCCGCGCATGACGAGATGCTGTTCATCGTGCAGCACCAGACCAGCGAGCTCTGGATGAAGCTGATGCTGCACGAACTGCGGGCCGCCATCCGCGCCATCGGCGCCGAGCAGTTGCCCGACGCCTTCAAGATGCTGGCGCGCGTCAGCCGCATCATGGAGCAGCTGGTGGGCGCATGGACGGTGCTCTCGACCATGACGCCGCCCGAGTACAGCGCCATGCGCCCCTATCTGGCCAGCTCCAGCGGCTTCCAGAGCGCGCAGTACCGCTGCATCGAGTTCGCCCTGGGCAACAAGAACGCCGCCATGCTCAAGCCGCACGCGCACCGGCCCGACCTGCTGGCGCAGGTGGACGCGGCTTGGCGATCGCCCTCGCTGTACGACGAGGCGCTGCGCCTGCTGCAGCGGCGCGGCGTGCCCCTGCCGGCGGACTACCTCGACCGCGACTGGACGCAGCCCTATGTGGCCAGCGACGCCGTCGAGGAAGCCTGGCTCACCGTCTATCGCGACCCGCATGCCTACTGGGACCTGTACCAGCTGGGCGAGAAGCTCACCGACATCGAGGACGCTTTCCGCCTCTGGCGCTTCCGCCACGTCACCACGGTGGAACGCGTGATCGGCTTCAAGCGCGGCACCGGCGGCACCGGCGGGGTGAGCTATCTGCGCAAGATGCTCGATGTGGTGCTGTTCCCCGAGATCTGGAAGCTGCGCACGGATCTGTGACCTGCTGCGCGGGGCCAAGCGGCGGCCGTCAGAGCCGCCCGCCGTACAGCCACGGCACGTCGAGGATGTGCCGGCCCAGCAGTCCCACCGACAGGTCACGTCCCCAACGCATCGGCCCGGTGAGGTGGAAGATGCGGCCGTTGCGGCGCGAGCGGGCCTGCACGCGCGAGGCGCGCGCCCAGCGCAAGCGGGCGTAGCGGGCCAGCACTTCCTCGACCTCCAGTTCGCCGCACAGCGCGAGCGACTGGCCGAGCACGTAGGCATCCTCGATCGCCATGCCCGCGCCCTGCGCCAGGTAAGGCCGCATGGGATGCGCGGCATCGCCCAGCAGGGCAACGCGTCCCCGCACCATCTGCGCGGCCGCAGCCAGTGGCATGCGGTCGCACAACACCCAGAGGCCCCATGCAGGTGCGGCCTGCAGCAGATCCTGCAGCGGCGTACAGACGGGGCCCATGGAAGCACGCAGGTCGGCCGCCACCGCCGCATGGTCCCAGCCTTCGGTATCGCCGTCGAGTTCGCCGTGCACGAAGGCCACGAGGTTGAGCAGTTCGCCACGCCGCACCGGATAGCTGATGACATGAAGGCGCGGCCCGAGCCAGGCCGTGACGTCGTTGGAGCGCAGCGCGGCCGGCAGCGCGGCCTGCGGCACCAGCGCGCGGTAAGCCAGATGGCCGGTGGGCGTGGCCGGACCGTCGTTCCACGTCAGTTCGCGCACGCGGCTCCAGATGCCGTCGGCGCCCACCAGTGCATCGCCTTCGACAGGCTCGGCCTGTCCGGCCAGTTTCACCTGTACGCCGGTGCCCACGACGTCGAGTTCGCCCACACGGGCATCGACGTTCAGCGCCACGTCATCGCGTGTCTGCACGGCCACCAGCAGCAACGCATGCAGGTCCGCGCGATGGAGCGTGGCGTAGGGCGCGCCGTAGCGGTCGGCGATCTCGCGGCCCAGGCCCATGTGGCCGATGTCGTGACCCGTGACGGCGCTGCGCACACGCAGGCGGCCGGGAAAGGCGGCCACGCTCTCCAGCGCTGACGACAGGTCCCATTCCGCCAGCAAGCGCGTCACGTTCGGCCCGAGCTGCAGGCCGGCCCCGACTTCGCCGAACTCGCGGGCCTGTTCGAACACCCTCACCTGCCAGCCGGCACGCGCCGAAGCCAGCGCGGCCGCGAGGCCACCGATGCCGGCGCCCGCGATCAGCAGCTGCCGGGGATGACGTTGCGCATTCACCATGCGCGCGATTGTGCCGCCCTGCCTGCGCCCGGTGCGTTGCGCACCGTCAGGCCGTGGGGGATTTGGATCTGGAATGGCGCGACACCGGCGCCGCGACCGTGGTCTCTTTCGGCGGTGTGCTGCACGGCCCGCAGCTCTCGCAGGCGCCGCAACCGGGATCGCGCGCGATCACTGCCGCCAGTTGCGGCCGCCGGCTGCCCACGCGCCTGGCGAGCGCTGCGCGCCAGCGCCGCGGCATCGCGTACCACGCCGCGTAGCCTGCGGCGACCAGAACGATCAGGGTGACGATCACCGCCTGCATCTCAACCCCCTCCCCATGCCAGCGCGACGCGGTAGGTGACGAAACTTGCCGCATAGGCCAGCGCAAAAAGGTAGGACGCCATGAACAGCGGGTACCGCCATGAATTGGTCTCGCGCCGCACGGTCGCGAGCGTGGACAGGCATTGCGGCGCGAACACGTACCAGGCCAGCAGCGACAGCGCCGTGGCCAGTGACCAGCCCTGCGCCAGCACCGGCATCAGCGCGCCGGCCGTGTCTTCGCCGGCGTTCGCCAGCGAGTAGACGGTGCCCAACGCACCCACGGCGACCTCGCGCGCGGCCAGGCCCGGCACCAGCGCGATGGAGATCTGCCAGTTGAAGCCGATGGGCGCAAACACGTACTGCAGCACATGGCCCAGCCGCCCGGCCAGGCTGTATTCGATGGCCGGCCCGGTGGCGCCTGGTGGAGGCGACGGGAACGACGACAGGAACCACAGCAGCACCATGAGCGCGAGGATGATGGTGCCCACACGCTTCATGAAGATGGCCGCGCGCTCGTACAGGCCCAGCGCAAGGTTGCGCAGCCCCGGCAGGCGCCAGCCGGGCAGTTCCATCAGCAACGGCGCGGGCGCGCTGCTGGCACGGATGTGCTTGAACGCCCAGGCGACCGCCATCGCCGAGACGATGCCCGCGCCATACAGGATGAACAGCACCAGGCCCTGCAGGCTGAACACGGCGCCCACGGTGCGTTCGGGGATGAAGGCTCCGATCAGCAATGCGTAGACGGGCAGCCGCGCCGAACAGGTCATCAGAGGCGCCACCATGATGGTGACGAGCCGGTCACGCCAGTTGGAGATGGTGCGCGTGGCCATCACGCCCGGGATGGCGCAGGCAAAGCTCGACAGCAGCGGGATGAACGACCGGCCCGACAGTCCCACCATGCCCATGGCGCGATCCAGCAGGAACGCGGCGCGCGGAAGGTAACCCGAATCTTCGAGCGCGAGGATGAAGGCGAAGAGGATCAAGATCTGCGGCAGGAACACCAGCACGCTGCCCGCGCCGGCAATGAAGCCGTCCACCAGCAGGCTGCGCAACACACCTTCCGGCATGTGCCGCGACAGCAGCGCGCCCAGCGTCTCGAAGCCGCCCTTGATGGCGTCCATGGGGGCTGCGGCCCAGCTGAACACGGCCTGGAACATGAGGAACAGCACCACGGCCAGAATCAGCGGGCCGCCCACAGGGTGCAGCACCACGCGATCGAGCCGGTCGCCCAGCGTGGACGTGGCCGCGGGCATGCGCACCGCCGCCTGCAGGATCCGGCGCACCTCGGCCTGCGTGGCCATCACGCCGGCCACGTCGCTGCCCTGCCAGGCCGCGGAAAGCGAAGGCGTTGCCCGTCCGGAAGCAATGTGGCTGTCGAGCGCTGCCAGCAGCGCATCGGCGCCGCCCTGACGCACACCCACCGTGTCGATCACCGGCAGGCCCAACTCGCGCGACAGCACCTCGCGGTCGATCACGAGCCCGCGCCGCTCGGCCATGTCGCTCATGTTGAGCGCCAGCAGGACGGGAATGCCGAGGCCGCGAGCCTCCAGCACCAGCCGCAGGTTGAGGCGCAGGTTGGTGGCGTCGGTCACGCAGACCAGCAGGTCGGGCCGTGGCTCGCCTTCGCGCCGGCCCAGCACCACGTCGCGCGTGACGGCTTCGTCGGCCGACAGGGCGTTGAGACTGTAGGCGCCCGGCAGGTCGAGCACGCGCACGCTGTGGCCCGCAGGCGTGCGCAGGCTGCCTTCCTTGCGCTCCACCGTAACGCCGGCGTAGTTGGCCACTTTCTGGCGGCTGCCGGTCAGCAGGTTGAACAGCGCCGTCTTGCCGCAATTGGGGTTGCCCAGCAGCGCCAGGCGCACGGGCACGACGGTCATGCCGCAGCCTCCGCGCCAGCGCCAGTCTGCACCTGGATCAGCGCCGCTTCGTGCCTGCGCAGCGCGAACGTGGTGCTGCCCACGCGCACGGCCAGCGGCTCGCCGCCCGGGAAGCCGCGCGCGATCACGCGAACGGGCTCGCCCGGCAGGAAGCCGATTTCCACCAGCCGCAGCACGAGTTCGCGCTCATGGGCATCGGTGGGCTCTCGGACCGAAACGACAGTCGCAGCCCGGTGCATCACCAGCCCGTCCAGTCCTGTCGTCGCGGGCGCATCTGTTGTTGTCGTCATCTTGGACACCGCAGTCTCTCGGGAAATGAGAATTGTTCCCGAAAACCCGCAAGACAGTCGTAACAGCGGCCATGCCCCTTGATGGCAGTCAATGAAAGACCAGGCAAAAAAAGGCGGCCCGGCGGGCCGCCTTTGCGGGTATGCGGCGAGCCGCCGGTCAGTCCGTCAGCAACTGGCGCAGCACGAAGGGCAGGATGCCGCCGTTGAGGTAGTAGTCGACCTCGATCGGCGTGTCGATGCGCAGCGTCACCACCACGATCTGCGTGCTGCCGTCGGCACGCGTGATGACCAGCTTGGCATCGCTTTGCGGCCTAAGTTCGCGGTCGGGGATGACGTCGATGACCTCATCCCCCGACAGGCCCAGCGTCTGCCACGAATCCGTGCCCTTGAACTGCAGCGGCAACACGCCCATGCCCACCAGGTTGGAGCGGTGGATGCGTTCGAAGCTGCGCGCCACCACGGCCTTGATGCCCAGCAGTTGCGTGCCCTTGGCAGCCCAGTCGCGGCTGGAGCCCGTGCCGTATTCCTCGCCCGCGAAGATCACCGTGGGCGTGCCGGAGGCGATGTACTTCATCGCCGCGTCGTAGATGAACATCTTCTGGCCGCCCGGCTGGAACAGCGTGACGCCGCCCTCTTCGCGCGATCCGTCGGCACCGGCGGGGATCATCAGGTTCTTGATGCGCACGTTGGCGAAGGTGCCGCGCATCATCACGTCGTGGTTGCCGCGGCGCGCGCCGTAGCTGTTGAAGTCGGCCTTCATCACGCCGTTGGCCAGCAGCCACTGGCCGGCTGGCGAGCTTTCCTTGATGGAGCCGGCCGGCGAGATGTGGTCGGTGGTGATGGAGTCGCCGAACAGCGCCATCACGCGCGCGCCCGTCACCGACACCGCGTTGGCCTCGCCCTGGGCCGTCTTGACCTGGCCGGGGTGCATCGAGCGCTCCAGCGTGAAGTCCCTGAAGAACGGCGGCTCGGCGATGTAGGTGCTGGCAGGCCAGTCATAGGTCTGCCCGGTGACGCCCTTGACCTTCTCCCACAGCTTGCCCGGCTCGCTCTTGACCATGCCGTAGTTCTTGCGGAAGGCCTTGCCGTTCATGGCGAACTTCAGCAGCGCGTGGATTTCCTCACTGGTGGGCCAGATGTCGCCCAGGTAGACGTCCTTGCCGCCCTTGCCCTGGCCGACCGGCTCGGTCATGAGGTCCTTGAGCACGGTGCCGGCGATGGCGTAGGCCACCACCAGCGGGGGGCTGGCCAGGAAGTTGGCCTTGAGGTTGGGATGGATCCGGGCTTCGAAGTTGCGGTTGCCCGAGAGCACGGCCGCGCAGACAAGGTCATTCTTGGTGATGGCCTCGTTGAGTTCGGGCGTGAGGTCACCCGCGTTGCCGATGCAGGTGGTGCAGCCGTAGCCCGCCAGCGCGAAGCCCAGCTTCTCCAGGTACGGCATCAGGCCGGTTTCGGTGAGGTACTCGGTGACGATGCGCGAGCCGGGGGCCAGCGAGGTCTTGATGTGCGGCTTGACCTTGAGGCCCGCCTCGACCGCCTTCTTGGCCAGCAGGCCCGCCGCCAGCAGCACGCTGGGATTGGAGGTGTTGGTGCAGCTGGTGATGGCGGCGATCAGCACGTCGCCGTTCCCGATGCTCACCTGCGGCGCCGCCGGCGCAGCCACGGCGGCCGTCGCATCGGCGTGCGCGGCCTCCAGCGTCGGCTTGTTGCCCTCCATCTCGGCGACGAAGCGCGGCGCGGCCGGCGCGGTGGGGGGGTTGTCGGGCACCTTGTCCAGCGGCGTCTCGCCATGGCGGCCCACCAGGTGGCGCGTCAGCAGCGTGCCGGCGGGCTGGTTGAAGCCGTTCTCGGCCGCCGGCTTGCTGAACAGCGAGGCGAATTGGGACTTCACGTTGCCCAGCTCGATGCGGTCCTGCGGCCGCTTGGGGCCGGCCAGGCTGGGGGTGACGTCGCCCAGATCCAGGCGAACGATCTGCGAGTAGTCGATCTCGCCGGCACGCGGCACGCCGAACAGGCCCTGGGCGCGGAAGTAGGCCTCGAAGGCCTCGATCTCGGCAGGCGTGCGCCCCGTTCCCCTGAAGTACTCGATGGTCTTCTCGTCCACCGGGAAGAAGCCCATGGTGGCGCCGTACTCGGGCGCCATGTTGCCGATGGTGGCGCGGTCGGGCAGCGCCAGCGTGCGGGTGCCTTCGCCGAAGAATTCGACGAACTTGCCCACCACCTTGTGCTTTCGCAGGATCTCCGTCACGGTGAGCACGAGATCGGTGGCCGTCACGCCTTCGCGCAGCTGGCCCGTGAGCTCGAAACCCACCACGTCGGGCGTGAGGAAATACACCGGCTGGCCCAGCATGGCTGCTTCTGCCTCGATGCCGCCGCAGCCCCAGGCGACGACGCCGATGCCGTTGATCATGGTGGTGTGGCTGTCGGTGCCCACGAGTGAATCGGGGTAGTGCACACCGTCGGCGGTCTTGTGTACGCCGCGTGCGAGGTACTCGAGATTCACCTGATGCACGATGCCGAAGCCCGGCGGCACGACGCCGAAGGTGTCGAAGGCCTGCATGCCCCATTTCATGAATTCGTAGCGCTCGCGATTGCGCTGGAACTCGAGCTTCATGTTGAGGTCGAGCGAATTCTTCTTGCCGTAGTAGTCGACCATCACCGAGTGGTCGACCACCAGGTCCACCGGGACCAGCGGCTCGATGCGCTTGGGATTCTTGCCCAGCTTCTGGGCCACGCTGCGCATGGCGGCCAGGTCGGCCAGCAGCGGCACGCCGGTGAAATCCTGCAGCACCACACGGGCCACCACAAAGGGGATCTCGTCCACGCGCTCGGCGTTGGGCTTCCAGTGCGCGAGCTGCTTGACGTGCTCGGCCGTCACCTTCTTGCCGTCGCAATTGCGCAGCACCGACTCGAGCACGATGCGGATGGACACCGGCAGCCGGGAAACGGACGGGAGGGTCTTCGCCAGTTCCGGCAGCGAGAAGAACTTGCCGCTCTTGCCGGAGGCCGTCTTGAACGACTTGAGGGTGGAGGCGAAGGCGTGGGGTTGTTGTCGTGGCATCACATGACTCCAGAATGAGGCGGGAGAGGCTTCATTCTGGCAGCGTTCATGTGAGCCGGGCGTGACGGCCGGTAATACCGCTCAGGCGATACGGGCCGATGCCGCACGGCGCGCGCCGCGCAGGCCGATCATCCATTGCAGCTCGGCCAGCACGGCCACGGCGACGGCCTGCGCCAGCAGCCACGCCATGCCCAGTGCGGTGGGCTGGGCCCACGGACCGAAGGCCAGCAGCAGGCAGCCCGCCACCCAGACCCAGTTATCGATCACGAGCAGGGTCAGCATCCCCCTCGGCTGCCCCTGGCGAAGGGCGAGCCAGCTGGCCAGGGCAACGTACGCCAGCAGCACTAGCGCCGAGCCCTCGAGCAGCGCCACAGGCAGGCCCAGCCAAGTCGACAACGGTTCGGCCAGGGTCCACTGCAGCGCGGCCAGGGCCAAGCCCGAGGCGGCATCGGCCCACAGCACGGCGCGCAGGCGCGCGGGGGAGACGACGGAGGAAATGAAGGACGAAGAGACGGACATGGTGGAACTCCTTGGAGCGAGGTTGAGGAACAGGATTGGCGAGAGCGGGGCCGATCGTCCGCTCTGCCCTGCGGCGGGTCGATGACGCCGCAGGTAATGGGGCTGCCGCAGGCCGCCGCTTACGATGCGCCCATGACCTTCGCCGCATCCGCCCCGCGCCCGACTGGCCTGTCGTTTGGCGATCACCTGCGCCACTGGCGCCAGCGCCGCCGCCTGAGCCAGCTCGACCTGGCCGGCGATGCGGGGATCTCCACGCGCCACCTGAGCTTCATGGAGACCGGCCGCTCCACGCCCAGCCGCGAGATGGTGCTGCGGCTGGCCGGGCGCCTCGACGTGCCGCTGCGCGAGCGCAACGCGCTGCTGACCGCCGCCGGCTATGCGCCGCTGTACCGTGAGAGCCCGCTGGACGACCCCGCCCTGGCGGCCGCGCGGCAGGCGGTGGAGCTGATCCTGCGCGGGCATTCGCCGTATCCCGCACTGGCGATGGACCGGCACTGGAACCTCGTCAGCTACAACGCCAGCGTGCCGCTGCTGCTGGCCAGCGCCGACCCCGCGCTGCTGCAGCCCCCGGTCAACGTGCTGCGCCTGAGCCTGCATCCGCGCGGACTGGCGCCGCAGATCGCCAACCTGGGCCAGTGGCGCCACCACCTGTTCGAGCGGCTGGCATCGCAGATCGCACTCACTGCCGACCCGGTGCTGGCCGACCTGCTCGCCGAACTTCAGGCCTACCCCGCTCCCCCCGAAGCCACCGACATGCGGCTGGACGGTGAAGTTCTGGGCATCGCCATGCCGTTTCGCTTCCGCACACCGCAGGGGATGCTGAGCTTCATCAGCACCACCACGATCTTCGGCACGCCGGTGGACGTGACCCTGCAGGAGCTGGCGGTCGAATCGTTCTTCCCGGCCGACGAAGCCACGGCGACAGCGCTGCGCCCCCTGCTGCCCGGAACCTGATGCCGACATACGCCCGCGCTGGCGTCCGACACCAAGGCGCCCGGCGTCGCCGCAAGATGCCCTGCAGGATCTTCGTCCGGAGACTTGCGATGACCGCCAACTTTGCACCCACCCGCGCCGCCCTGTCGCGCGCCTTCGCCGCCCTGGCCGTTGCTGCTGCATTGGCAGCGGGCAGTGCCACAGCTCAGGCACCGGCTACGCCAATGTCGGCCGCAGAAGCCCAGATGCGCTATGAGCGCCGGCTTGCGGAATGCAACGTGCAGACCCTCTCCGCGCCCGACCGCCAGACCTGCGTTCGCAATGCCGGCTCGGCCTTCGACAGCGAGCGAAGCGGCCTGCCGGCGACGCCGACGGCCACCACCAACGATGGCCGTGCCACCGTCGTGCGCCCGGCCACGGTGCCGGCGGGTGCCCTGCCCACGCCCGACAACGCCACCACCGGCGTCACATCCAACGACGGGCGCGCCACAGTCATCCTGCCCACGACAGTGCCGCAATGATGGCGGCGCGCGTCAGGCGATGCGTGCCTGCGGCTTGATGCGCACCGCCACCAGCACACCAGTCATCAGGAGGGCGATGCCCGTCACCGTGAGTGCCGTGGGCCACTCTCCGCGCAGAAGGAATGCGTAGAGCAGCGCCGCCAGCGTTTCGAACACGATGAGCTGTCCCGCCAGTGCCGTCGGCAGGCGGCGGCTGGCCTCGTTCCAGCAGAGCGTGCCCAGCCACGACGCCAGCAGGCCGATGGACACCATGAGGCCCAGGAATATCCACGGACGCGGACCGAGCGGCTGCACGTCAGCCAGCGTCGGCGCGGTGAAGGCCGCCCAGGCGAGGTAGCCCGCATATCCCGTCAGGGCGAGCGGCAGTGTAGCCACACCCTGCGCCGTGGCCCAGGCCCGAGCATTGCGGTCGGGATGGGCACGCATCCAGTCGCCGTTGCGGATGGGATACCACGTCCAGCAAGCGACAGCGCCCACGGCCAGTAAGGCGCCCCAGGCGTAGCGCCGGCTGCCGGCATCGGCTGCGCCCGCCATCGCGGCGAACTCGGCCTGGTTGACGCAGGCGATACCGGCCAGCATCACCAGCAATGCCGGCGTCAGCCTGCCCCAGGGCAGATGGCCGTCGCGCTGGCTGCCGCGCAGGTTGGCCGTGATCGAGATGACCACCGGCAGTGTGCCGATGATCATCGTCGGCAGCGGCGCGCCCGCGCGCTGGATCGCGCTGGCAAGAAAGAGGTAATAAACGATGTTGCCCACGGCCGCGAGCTTGAGCGCCTCGATCCAGTCGGCACGCGTGAGACGCCGCAATTCGGCACGGTCGAGCCAGGCCAGCGGCAGCGCGATCAGCCCGAACGCCGCGTAGCGCCCCACGGTGTGCAGCACGGCCGGGTATTCCGGCAGGATGAGCGGGCCGATGAAAACCAGCCCCCACATCAGACCCGCCATCAAGGCGAATGCCATCCCTGACCACATTGCGCTGCTCTCTCCCTGTCCGATCTCTCGCGAATCGCCGCGAGCCGCGAGTATCCCGCATGCACGACAAGTGCGACCGCCAATGAAAAACCCGCGGGCCACGGAGGGCGCGCGGGTTTGGTTTCGAACCACCGCCCTTCGGGCGGCGGCGACGATCAGGCGTTGACCGTGTCGGCCACTTCCTTGTAATCCTCGATCTTGTCGAAGCTCAGGTACTGGTAGATCTGGTCGCCATTCTTGTTGATGACGCCGATGTCGGCCATGTACTCATCCTTCGTCGGGATGCGACCCAGCTTGGAGCAGATCGAGGCCAGTTCGGCCGAGCCCAGGTACACGTTGGTGTTCTTGCCCAGGCGATTGGGGAAGTTGCGGGTGCTGGTGGACATCACCGTCGCGCCTTCGCGCACCTGCGCCTGGTTGCCCATGCACAGCGAGCAGCCGGGCATTTCTGTGCGCGCGCCGGCGTTGCCGAACACCCCGTAGTGGCCTTCTTCGGTGAGCTGCGCTGCATCCATCTTGGTCGGCGGCGCAATCCACAGCTTGACCGGAATGTCACGCTTGCCTTCCAGCAGCTTGGACGCCGCGCGGAAATGGCCAATGTTGGTCATGCACGAGCCGATGAACACTTCGTCGATCTTGGCGCCGGCGACTTCCGACAGCGTCTTCACGTCGTCCGGATCGTTCGGGCAGGCCACGATGGGCTCGTGGATGTCGGCCAGATCGATCTCGATCACGGCAGCGTACTCCGCATCGGCATCGGCCTTGAGCAACTGCTGGTCCTTGAGCCAGGCTTCCTGCGCGGCGATGCGGCGCGCCAGCGTGCGGGCGTCGGCATAGCCCTCGGCGATCATCCACTTCATCAGCGTGATGTTGCTGTTGATGTATTCGGCGATCGGCTCCTTGTTGAGGTGCACCGTGCAGCCGGCGGCCGAGCGTTCGGCCGACGCGTCGGAGAGCTCGAAGGCCTGCTCCACCTTCAGGTCGGGCAGACCCTCGATCTCGAGGATGCGGCCGGAGAAAATGTTCTTCTTGCCCTTCTTCTCCACCGTCAGCAGGCCCTGCTTGATGGCATAGAGCGGAATGGCGTTGACCAGGTCGCGCAGCGTGACGCCGGGCTGCATCTTGCCCTTGAAGCGCACGAGCACCGACTCCGGCATGTCCAGCGGCATCACGCCGGTGGCGGCCGCGAAGGCCACCAGGCCCGAGCCCGCGGGGAAGCTGATGCCGATGGGGAAGCGGGTGTGCGAGTCGCCACCCGTGCCCACGGTGTCGGGCGTCAGCAGGCGGTTGAGCCAGCTGTGGATCACGCCGTCACCCGGGCGCAGCGAGACGCCGCCGCGCGTGCTGATGAATTCGGGCAGCTCGTGGTGCGTCTTCACATCCACCTTCTTGGGATAGGCGGCCGTGTGGCAGAACGACTGCATGACCAGGTCGGCCGAGAAGCCCAGGCAGGCCAGATCCTTGAGTTCGTCGCGAGTCATCGGGCCGGTGGTGTCCTGCGAGCCCACCGAGGTCATCTTGGGTTCGCAGTACGTGCCAGGACGCACGCCCTGGCCTTCGGGCAGGCCGCAGGCGCGGCCCACCATCTTCTGCGCCAGCGAGAAGCCCTTGCCGGAATCGACGGGTGCCTGCGGCAGGCGGAACAGCGTCGAGGGCGGCAGGCCCAGCGCTTCACGCGCCTTGGATGTCAGGCCACGGCCGATGATCAGCGGAATGCGGCCGCCAGCGCGCACTTCGTCGAACAGGACGTCGCTCTTGACCTTGAACTCGGCGATGACCTGGCCGTCCTTGAGCGCCTTGCCTTCGTAGGGGCGCAGTTCGATCGTGTCGCCCATGTTCATCTGGCTCACGTCGAGCTCGATCGGCAGCGAGCCCGCGTCTTCCATGGTGTTGTAGAAGATCGGCGCGATCTTGTTGCCCAGGCAGATGCCGCCGAACTTCTTGTTCGGAATGAACGGGATGTCCTCGCCCGTCCACCACAGCACGCTGTTGGTGGCGGACTTGCGCGAGGAGCCCGTGCCGACCACGTCGCCCACGTAGGCCACCGGCAGGCCGCGCGCCACCAGGTCCTGGATGAACTTCACGGGGCCGCGCTTGCCGTCTTCCTCGGGCTCGAACGGGGCGCCGTCGCGCTTGTTCTTGAGCATCGCGAGCGCGTGCATCGGGATGTCGGGGCGCGTGGTCGCGTCGGGCGCGGGAGAGAGATCGTCGGTGTTGGTTTCGCCAGGCACCTTGAACACGGTGAACGTGATGCTGGCCGGCACTTCGGGACGGCTGGTGAACCACTCGGCATTGGCCCAGCTCTCCAGCACGGACTTGGCGTTGGCATTGCCCTTGTCGGCCTTTTCCTTGACGTCGTGGAACTGGTCGAACATCAGCAGCGTCTTCTTGAGGCCGTCGGCGGCCACCGTGCCCACTTCGGCGTCGTCCAGCAGGTCGATCAGCGGGCCGATGTTGTAGCCGCCGAGCATCGTGCCCAGCAGCTCGGTCGCCTTGGCGCGCGAGATCAGTGAGCACTTCTCGGTACCGTGGGCCACGGCGGCCAGGTAGCTGGCCTTGACCTTGGCCGCATCGTCGACGCCAGCCGGAACGCGGTTGGTGATCAGGTTGAGCAGGAACTCTTCTTCGCCCTTGGACGGGTTCTTGAGCAGTTCGATCAGATCGGCCGTCTGCCTGGCCGACAGCGGCAGCGGCGGGATGCCCAGCGCAGCGCGCTCGGCGACGTGGTCAACATAGGCTTGAAGCATGGTTTCTCCGTGAATCGAAATCGTGGGTTCAGACAGGAAAGGGTGTCGCTCAGCGCGTGGACGGCGGACCGGCCGGCGCGGGTTCCAGCAGGTTGACGGGCGGGCGCGTCTTCATCTCCTGGGCGACGACCAGCTGGTCGGCGCTCTGGCATTCGTCGGCCAGGCGCTGGCCGAGCTTCTGGCTCATCAGCATGGACTTGTTGCCCAGTTGCAACCACAGCGCGCCACGCTTGGCATCCTCGAGGCGCAGCGCGCCGGTGCGGCTTTCGACCGCATGCATCAGGAAGCGGTGGCCCTTGGTGGTCACCATGAAGAATCCGTCGCGGCGCGCCGGCGCCACCTTCACGGTCGCACCGAGTTCGCAGGGAATATCCCCGACGAAGACGCGGCGGCCGAGGTCGATCTGGGCCTCGGTGAGCGTGATGCTGGGGTCGTCGTCGATGGGCGTGACTTCCTCGACCGCCTTCACCGCTGCCGGCGCGAGGCGCGCCTTGCGTGCGGCTGTGCTGGCGGTAGCGCCCTTGGCCGGGGCCGCCTTGACCGCGGCCTTGGCGGGCGGCTTGGCTGCCGCGCCGGATGCCGCCTGGGCGAGCACGGCGGGCGTCGCCCCGGCACCCAGCACGAGTGTCAGCGCCGAGAGCGCGGTGGCGATGGCTTTGTTCATTGGGGGGTCTCCGCGAAGTTGGACACGCCGGGCCGCAGCCAGGCCGTCAGGGACGAAGGCAGGTCGGCGCCCGTGCGCGCCGCACGTTCGAGCACCTGCCAGAAGAAACGGTAGCTGGCCCGATCATGCAACTGGCCCGCATGGCTGATCGGCGCCCACTGCGCGGCCGCAGCCGCCTCGATGATGCGCGCGGCGGTCTCGATCTCGGCACCGGTGGGCGCGAAGGCCTGAAGGATAGGCCGGATCTGGGCCGGATGGATACTCCACATGCGCGTGTAGCCGAACTCGCGCGCAGCGCGCCGTGCGGCCTGCTCCAGCGCCTGCACGTCAGAGAATTCGGTCACCACGCAGTGCGAAGGCACCTTGCCCTGCGCATGGCAGGCCGAGGCGATGTCGAGCTTGGCGCGCACGACCAGCGGATGCGTGAACTGGCCGGACGAACTCATGCCCGCCGACGGAATCGCGCCGCCGTGTGCCGAAACGAAGTCCATCAGGCCGAACGACAGCGATTGCACGCGCGGATGCGCAGCGATGTCGAAGGCCCGGTGCACGGCGGCTGGCGACTCGATCAGCACCTGCAGCGGCACGCCCGGCGCGCCGGCGGCGTCCAGCGCATCGCTGGCCGCCTGCACGTCGGCGACCGACTCGACCTTGGGCACCATGACATGGGCCAACCGGTGACCGGCGCGGCTGCCGATGTGGGCGATATCGGCCGCGAACGCCGGATGCGTCACCGCGTGCACGCGCACGGCCACGCGCGCATCGGCGGCGGCCTGCAGCACCAGTTCGGCGACCAGAGCCGCGTGCTCGGCTTCGCCGCCCACGGGAGCACCATCCTCGCAATCGAGCGTGACGTCGAACACGCAGGCACCGAACTCGGCCGTGAATTCGGCCTGCAGCGCAAGGCTCTTGCGCATGCGATCGGGCACGCCGCTGTAGTGGTCGCAAACCGGCAGCAGAACGCCGCCCGCCTGCGCGCCGAGCAGCACGTCGCGTGGATGCATGGCCGGGCCGCTCATGCTCATGCCGCCTTGCACGCCACGATGAACAGCCGCGGAAATGCCAGCAGCCGGCGGCCGTCGGCGCGCGCCGGATAGGCCAGATCGATGCGGCGCCGGTAATCGGCCAGATAGCCATCCTGTTGCGCCGGCGCGAGCCGCTCGACGAAGGGCCGAAGACCCGTCGCCCGCACCCACTCGACGATGGCCTCGGCCGAATCCATGCGGTGCTGGTAGATCGTGTGCCACACGTCGACGTGTTCTGCCAGCGGCGCCAGCAGGTCGTAGTAGCGGTCGATCGGCAGGCGCGGCGCACGCAGCGCGGCGGCGTCGCCGATGGACGCAGCCCAGGCCGGATCGGCGGCGACCTCGCGCATCAGGCGATGCGAAGGTTCATCGAGGTTGTCGGGCATCTGCACCGCCAGCACACCGCCAGGGGCCAGCAACGCGAACAGCCGTGGAAACAGCGCCTCGTGGCCCGTCACCCACTGCAGCGCCGCGTTGGCGTAGATGAGGTCGGGTGCGACCGCAGGCCGCCAGGTGCCGATGTCGCCCTGCTCGAACCGCACGGCGGGAAGCCGCGCACGCGCGCTCTCCAGCATGGCGGGCGAATTGTCGATGCCGACGATGTCGGCGCCGGGGAAGCGATCGGCCAGCAGTTCGGTGGAATTACCCGGGCCGCAGCCGAGATCGACGACCTGCGAAGGGGTCGACAGCGGAACCCGCGCCAGCAGTTCGCGTGCCGGCCGCGTGCGCTCGTCCTCGTAGCGACGGTAGAGCGCCGGGTTCCAGTCGAGCATGGGCCTCGAATCTGCCGGATTACAGCAGGTGGGCGACGCCCGACTGCTCGTCCTGCAGTTCCTTGAGCGTCTTGTTGATGCGCTCCTGGCTGAAGGCGTCGATCTCGAGGCCTTCGACGATCTTGTACTTGCCGTTTTCCGTGGTGACGGGGAAGCCGAACATCACGTCCTTCGGAATGCCGTACTCGCCGTTCGAAGGCACGCCCATGGTGACCCACTTGCCTTGCGAGCCGAGGGCCCAGTCGCGCATGTGGTCGATGGCGGCATTGGCGGCCGAAGCGGCCGACGACAGGCCGCGCGCATCGATGATGGCGGCGCCGCGCTTGCCGACCGTGGGCAGGAACACGTCGGCGTTCCAGACCTGGTCGTTGATGGCGTCCTTGACCGACTTGCCGCCGATGGTGGCGAAGCGGTAGTCGGCGTACATGGTGGGCGAATGGTTGCCCCACACGGTGAGCTTCTCAATCTCGCCGACCTTGCCACCGGTCTTGGCGGCGATCTGGCTAGCGGCGCGGTTGTGGTCCAGGCGCAGCATGGCGGTGAAGTTCTCGCGCGGCAGGCTGGGCGCACTCTTCATGGCGATGTAGGCATTGGTGTTGGCGGGGTTGCCGACAACCAGTACCTTGACGTCGCGGCTGGCGACCTTGTCCAGTGCCTTGCCCTGGGCGGTGAAGATCTGGGCGTTGGCGGCCAGCAGGTCCGCGCGCTCCATGCCAGGGCCGCGCGGGCGGGCGCCGACCAGCAGGGCGTAGTCGGCGTCCTTGAACGCGACTTCCGGGTCACCCGCAGGGATAACGCCGGCGAGCAGCGGGAAGGCGCAGTCTTCCAGCTCCATGATCACGCCCTTGAGCGCCTTCTGGGCCTTTTCATCCGGAATTTCGAGCAATTGCAGGATTACGGGCTGGTCCTTGCCCAGCATTTCGCCGGAGGCGATGCGGAAAAGCAGGGCGTAACCGATTTGGCCGGCGGCTCCAGTAACGGCGACGCGGACGGGCTTCTTGCTCATGTGAGAACTCCGGAAATGGAAGAGTGGAATGCAAACGGCTTGCGCAATCCGGCGCGCCTGGCCCCGCGCTACTGCAGCGGAGCGCTCGCGCACGCACGCGGCAAGGCAACCACGGATTTTAGCGCTCCGCAGGCGAGAGCGTCAATTTGTCTTATGTCTTATATAAGATATGATCTTCGGCTGCCCGCCGCCCGCCGCGGCCTGCAATCCGCACATGCCCGCAAGCCCCCTGAACGAACCGGAAGCCCCTGCCGCGCGTGCGGCGGCCGAAGGCGTGACGCCAGCGTTCAGCCCGCTTTATCAGCAGATCAAGTCCCTCATCCTGCAGAACCTGCAGGAAGGGCAGTGGCGGCCGGGCGAGGCCATTCCCAGCGAAATGGAACTGGCCTCGCGTTTCCGCGTGAGCCAGGGAACGGTGCGCAAAGCCATCGACGAACTCGCGGCAGAGAATCTGCTGGTGCGCCGGCAGGGCAAGGGCACCTTCGTGGCCACGCATGCCGAGCAGCACGTGCGCTACCGTTTCCTGCGGCTCATGCCCGACGCCGGCACCGAAAGCCCTGCCCGGCGCCAGGTCGTCGACTTCCGCCGCCAGCGTGCGGGCGCCGAAGTGGCACGGGCGCTGGCGTTGCGCTCCACCGATGCGGTTTTCCAGGTGCGCCGCGTGCTGTCGTTCGACGGCACGCCGACCATCCTGGAAGACCTGTGGCTGCCCGCCTCCGCCTTCAAGGGCCTGACGGCCGAGGCCATGGCGGACTACCAGGGTGCCACCTATGCCATGTTCGAACTCGACTTCGGCGTGCGCATGGTCCGCGCCGACGAGAAATTGCGCGCCGTCGCGCCGGATGCCGTGCAGGCCGGACTGTTGCAGGTAGCCGCCGGCTCCCCGCTGCTGAGCGTCGAGCGCGTCGCCTATACCTACAACGACACCCCGATGGAACTGCGCCGGGGCCTCTACCGTACCGACACGCATCACTACCGCAATACCCTCAATTGACCGAGCCCGCCGGTCGGCCGCGCGAATGCCGCCCCTGCAACGTGCTGCGTTGCAATAGAATTTTGGGTTGTTTGCATTGACCTGATTACAAAGAAGTTTCATCCACGAAGGCCTCCCCCATGTCAGATCTCGCGCCGTCCGCCTCGAAGCGGCCTGAATTCCGCAACATCAATGCCATCACGGATCTCACCACCTACAGCCTGCCGCCGGCGGGCTGGGTGTCGATCCTGCACCGCGTGAGCGGCGTCCTGATGTTTGTGCTGATGCCCTTCATCATCTGGATGTTCGACACCTCGGTGTCTTCCGAATACTCGTTCGCCCGCTTCCGCTCGGCGTTCGAGATCGGCGTCGGCTTCGTGCCCGGCTGGTTCCTCAAGCTGGTGGCGCTGGCCCTCATCTGGGCCTACCTGCACCACTTCATCGCCGGCCTGCGCCATCTGTGGATGGACATCAGCCACGACGCGGTGAACAAGAGCTTCGGCCGCACCTCCGCGCTGGCCGTGCTCGGCTCCAGCATCCTGCTGACGCTGATCCTGGGCGCCAAGCTCTTCGGCCTGTATTGAATGGAAAGGAACACACCATGTCCGTGAACTACGGCTCCAAGCGTACCGTCGTCGGCGCCCACTACGGCCTGCGTGACTGGTTGGCCCAGCGCCTGACCGGCGCGCTGATGGCGGTCTTCACCATCGTCGTGCTGGCGCACATCATCTTCTCCAGCGGCCCGATCGGCTACGACAAATGGGCCGGCATTTTCTCCAGCCAGTGGATGAAGACCTTGACGTTCTCGGTCATCGTCGCCCTGCTCTACCACGTGTGGGTCGGCATGCGCGACGTGCTGATGGACTACATCAAGCCGGTGGGCCTGCGCCTGGTGCTGCAGGCCTTCACCATCGTCTGGCTGGTCGGCTGCGCCGGCTGGGCCATCCAGGTGCTCTGGCGCCTGTAAAGCCGAACCCAGAAGAAGAAGCAGGATCGATCCCCATGAGCTACACCAAGCAGAACATCACCACGCGCAAGTTCGACGTCGTCATCGTCGGCGCCGGCGGCTCCGGCATGCGCGCCGCGCTCGAACTCTCGCGCGCCGGCCTGAACGTCGCATCGCTCTCCAAGGTCTTCCCCACGCGCTCCCACACGGTGGCGGCGCAGGGCGGCGTGTCGGCCTCGCTGGGCAACATGTCCGAGGACAACTGGCACTACCACTTCTACGACACCATCAAGGGCTCGGACTGGCTGGGCGACCAGGACGCGATCGAGTTCATGTGCCGTGAAGCGCCCAACGTCGTGATCGAGCTCGAGCACTTCGGCATGCCGTTCGACCGCAACCCCGACGGCACGATCTACCAGCGCCCGTTCGGCGGCCACACCGCCAACTACGGCGAAAAGCCCGTGCAGCGCGCCTGCGCGGCGGCCGACCGCACCGGCCACGCCATGCTGCACACGCTGTACCAGCAGAACGTCAAGTCCAAGACGAACTTCTTCGTCGAATGGATGGCGCTCGACCTGATCCGCGACGCCGACGGCGACGTGGTGGGCGTGACCGCGCTCGAACTCGAAACCGGCGAGCTTTACGCCCTGCAGGCCAAGACCGTGTTGCTGGCCACCGGCGGCGCCGGCCGCATTTTCGCTGCGTCGACCAATGCCTTCATCAACACCGGCGACGGCCTGGGCATGGCGGCGCGCGCCGGCATCCCACTGCAGGACATGGAGTTCTGGCAGTTCCACCCCACCGGCGTGGCCGGCGCGGGCGTGCTGCTGACCGAAGGCTGCCGCGGCGAAGGCGCCATCCTGCTCAACAGCAACGGCGAGCGCTTCATGGAGCGCTACGCGCCCACGCTGAAGGATCTGGCACCGCGCGACTTCGTCTCACGCTGCATGGACCAGGAGATCAAGGAAGGCCGGGGCTGCGGCCCGAACAAGGACTACATCCTGCTCAAGCTCGACCACCTGGGCGCGGACACCATCCGCAAGCGCCTGCCGTCGGTGGAAGAGATCGGCCACAACTTCGCGAACGTGGACATCACGCGCGAGCCGATCCCCGTCGTGCCCACCATCCACTATCAGATGGGCGGCATCCCGACCAACATCAATGGCCAGGTCGTGGAGCAGAAGGGCGACGAGCATGCCCGCGTCGTGAATGGTCTGTACGCCGTCGGCGAGTGCTCGTGCGTGTCGGTGCACGGCGCCAACCGCCTGGGCACGAACTCGCTGCTCGACCTGCTGGTGTTCGGCAAGGCGGCGGGCAAGCACATCGTCGAGTATGTGAAGAACAGCGGCGAACACAAGCCGCTGCCGGCAGATGGCTGCGACCGCACGCTGACGCGCCTGAACCAGCTGGAGCAATCGACCGAGGGCACCTATGCGCAGGACGTCGCCAACGACATCCGCGCGACCATGCAGCAGCACGCGGGCGTGTTCCGCACGCAGGCCAGCATGGACGAGGGTGTGAGCAAGATCAACGCCATCCGCGAGCGCGTCGGCACCGTCACGCTCAAGGACAAGTCCAAGGTGTGGAATACCGCCCGCATGGAAGCGCTGGAAGTCGACAACCTGATCGAAGTGGCGCAGGCCACCATGATCTCGGCCGCCGCCCGCCGCGAATGCCGTGGCGCCCACACCGTCAACGACTACGAGCATCCGGCCGACCACGCCGAGTTCCCGCTGGGCCGCAACGACAAGGAGTGGATGAAGCACACCCTCTGGCACAGCGTGACCAACAGCCTGACCTACAAGCCGGTCAACCTCAAGCCGCTGACGGTGGAAAGCGTTCCGCCCAAGGTCCGCACGTTCTGATCACCGAAGAGCCCCACGGGAAAACGACATGAAGCGCACATTCCAGATCTACCGCTACGACCCCGACAAGGACGCCAAGCCCTACATGCAGACCGTCGAGATCGAACTCGACGGCCACGAGCGCATGCTGCTGGACGCGCTCGTCAAACTCAAGGCGCAGGATCCTTCCATCTCGTTCCGGCGTTCCTGCCGCGAAGGTGTCTGCGGATCCGACGCCATGAACATCAACGGCAAGAACGGCCTGGCGTGCCTGACCAACATGAACACGCTCAAGGGCACCATCGTGCTCAAGCCGCTGCCGGGCCTGCCCGTGATCCGCGACCTGATCGTCGACATGACGCAGTTCTTCAAGCAGTACAACTCGATCAAGCCTTACCTCATCACCGAGGGCCTGGCGCCCGAGCGCGAACGACTGCAGTCCCCCGAGGAGCGCGAAGAGCTCAATGGCCTGTACGAGTGCATCCTGTGCGCGAGCTGTTCGACCAGCTGCCCGAGCTTCTGGTGGAACCCCGACAAGTTCGTGGGCCCCGCCGGGCTGCTGCAGGCCTACCGCTTCATCGCCGACAGCCGCGACGAAGCCACCGGCGCGCGCCTGGACAACCTCGAGGATCCGTACCGCCTGTTCCGCTGCCACACCATCATGAACTGCGTGGACGTGTGCCCGAAGGGCCTGAACCCCACCAAGGCGATCGGAAAGATCAAGGAACTGATGGTGCGCCGCGCCATCTGACACCATGGAGGCAGACGTGCTCGACACCCGCACCCTCGGCAAGCTTCAGTGGCGCTGCCGCCGGGGACTGCTCGAGAACGATCTGCTGATCGGCCGGTTCTTCGAGCGCCACGGCCACCAGGTCACCACAGCGCAGGCCGAGGCTCTGGCCGTGCTCATGGATCTGGGCGACAACGATCTCATGGACCTGCTGCTGCGGCGCACCGAGCTGCAGGGCGAACTCGATACCAGGGACATCAAAGAAGTGCTCGAGATGATGAGGCCGCCGTTGCCCGCATCCCAGAAGTCAACCGGACACTAGTGAAGGAAGCGAATCTATGAAACTTGCAGACAACAAAGCCACCCTGTCGTTTTCCAACGGCGGCCCGAGCGTGGAGTTGCCGGTGTACCAGGGCAGCATCGGCCCCGACGTCATCGACATCCGCAAGCTGTATGCGCAGACGGGCATGTTCACCTATGACCCGGGCTTCCTGTCCACGGCCTCGTGCCAGTCGGCCATCACCTATATCGACGGCGACAAGGGCGAGCTGCTGTATCGCGGCTATCCCATCGAGCAGCTGGCGGTGAACTGCGACTTCCTGGAAACCTGCCATCTGTTGCTGTACGGCGAGCTGCCGAATGCCGACCAGAAGAAGACCTTCTCGGACACCGTGACCCGTCACACGATGGTGAACGAGCAGATGCAGTTCTTCCTGCGCGGCTTCCGCCGGGATGCGCACCCGATGGCCGTGCTGACGGGCCTGGTGGGCGGCCTGTCGGCCTTCTATCACGACAGCACCGACATCAACAATCCCGAGCACCGCGAGATCGCCGCGATCCGCCTGATCGCGAAGATGCCGACGCTGGTGTCGATGGCCTACAAGTACGGCATCGGCCAGCCTTACATGTACCCGCGCAACGAACTTTCGTACGCCGGCAATTTCCTGCGCATGATGTTCGGCGTGCCGCCGGAAGACTACGTGGTGAATCCGGTCCTAGAGCGCGCGCTCGACCGCATCTTCATCCTCCACGCCGACCACGAGCAGAACGCATCCACGTCCACCGTCCGCCTGTGCGGCTCGTCGGGCACCAACCCGTTCGCGGCCATCGCTGCTGGCGTGGCGTGTCTGTGGGGCCCGGCCCACGGCGGCGCCAACGAGGCCTGCCTGAACATGCTCGAAGACATCCAGCGCAACGGTGGCGTCTCGAAGGTCGGCGAGTTCATGGAGAAGGTCAAGGACAAGAGCTCCGGCGTCAAGCTCATGGGCTTCGGTCACCGCGTCTACAAGAACTACGATCCGCGCGCCAAGCTGATGCAGGAAACCTGCAACGAAGTGCTGAACGAACTGGGCCTGGAAAACGACCCGCTGTTCAAGCTGGCCAAGGAGTTGGAAAAGATCGCCCTGGAAGACGACTACTTCGTGCAGCGCAAGCTCTACCCGAACGTCGACTTCTACTCCGGCATCGTGCAGCGCGCCATCGGCATTCCGGTGAACCTGTTCACCGGCATCTTCGCCCTGGCCCGTACCGTGGGCTGGATCGCCCAGCTCAACGAGATGATCGGCGACCCCGAGTACAAGATCGGCCGCCCGCGCCAGCTGTTCGACGGCGCCACCAAGCGCGACGTCAAGCCCCTGGCACAGCGCTGATCGGCAATACCGTACCGGTACGAAGGCCCGCTCCGCGCGGGCCTTTTCTTTTTCCGGCGGCGAATGCCGGGCCTGCCGAGCCAGGAGGGCCACCGTCTGCTGTCGGCACTCCTGCCATCTCATCAGGAGATGGCGGAACACGTCATTCAGATGGAAAATCGCAGTCTCCCATCGCCCCTGACGATGGCCTGCCGCCCATGAGCCTGTCCGAACGCAACTTCGCCCGCCGCATCGACCTCACGTCGTTGCAGCTGTTCGTCGCCGTGTGCGAACTGGGCAGCATCGGGCGCGCGGCAGAGCGCGAATTCATCGCGGCCTCTGCCGTGAGCAAGCGATTGGCCGAACTGGAGAGCGTGCTGGGCACGGCCCTGCTCTACCGCCACAGCCGTGGCGTCGACCTTACGCCCGCCGGCCAGAGCCTGCTGCACCATGCCCGCAGCGTGCTGTTTGGCCTCGAGAAGATGCAGGGCGAGCTGTCCGAGTACACCGACGGCGTGCGTGGCCACGTGCGCGTGCACGCCAGCATCTCGGCCGTGGTGCAGTTCCTGCCCGAAGACCTGGGCGCCTTCGTCGGCCGGCACGAGCACGTCAAGATCGACCTGGAGGAACATCTGAGTTCCGAGGTGATGCGCGCTGTGCAGGAAGGTGCGGCCGACCTGGGCATCTGCAACACGGCGGGCGGTACCGGCGGCCTGCAGACGCAGCCCTATCGCGAGGACGAACTCGTGCTCGTGGCTACGCAGGGCCACCCGCTGCTGCAGCAGACGGCGCCGATCGCCTTCGCCGACGCGCTCGACTTCGATCATGTCGGGCTGCATGCCAACAGCTCGATCTACCGGGCGATGCAGCAGGCGGCCACTGTGGCGGGTCGCACCGTGCGCCTGCGCATCCAGGTGGCCGGGCTCGATGCCATGGCGCGCATGATCGACAACGGCCTGGGCGTGGGCGTGATGCCGCGCCGCGCGTTCGAACTCATGGCCCGTGCCACCGGCCGGCTGGCGGCAGCGCCACTGTCCGACAGCTGGGCGCGCCGGCGCATCGAACTGGTGGCACGCGACTTTTCCACCCTGCCGGTCACGGCACGGCTGCTGGTCGAGCACCTGCGGCCAGCCGCCTAGAATTTCCATCCCCACGAAAGAAGAGACGCCATGGGACGCACCCTCTACGACAAGATCTGGGACGAACACGTCGTCCACACCGAGGAAGACGGCACGTCCGTCCTCTACATCGACCGCCATCTGGTGCACGAAGTCACCAGCCCGCAGGCCTTCGAGGGCCTGCGCGAAGCCGGGCGCAAGCTCTGGCGCGTGAGCTCGGTGGTGGCCACAGCCGACCACAACACCCCCACCACGGGCTGGGAGCGCGGCTACGACGGCATCACCGATCCCATCAGCAAGGAGCAGGTGACCACGCTCGACAGCAACATCGGCGAATTCGGCGCCGCTGCGTTCTTCCCGTTCCTCAGCAAGCGCCAGGGCATCGTGCACGTGATCGGCCCCGAGAACGGTGCCACGCTGCCCGGCATGACCGTGGTCTGCGGCGACAGCCACACCAGCACGCACGGCGCGTTCGGCGCACTGGCGCACGGCATCGGTACCAGTGAGGTCGAGCACGTGATGGCCACGCAGACGCTGTTGGCCAAGAAGGCGAAGAACATGCTGGTGAAGGTCGAGGGCAAGCTGCCCCTGGGCTGCACCGCCAAGGACATCGTTCTTGCCATCATCGGCCGCATCGGTACGGCCGGCGGCACGGGCTACACCATCGAGTTCGCCGGCTCCGCGATCCGCGACCTGACCATGGAAGGCCGCATGACAGTCTGCAACATGGCGATCGAGGGCGGCGCCCGCGCCGGTCTGGTGGCCGTCGACCAGAAGACCATCGACTACGTGAAAGGCCGACCGCTGGCGCCAACGGGCGTCGAATGGGAACAGGCTGTCGCCTACTGGAAGACGCTGCACTCCGACCCCGACGCGAAGTTCGACACCTTGGTCGAGCTCGACGCCACACAGATCAAACCGCAGGTCACGTGGGGCACGTCACCCGAAATGGTGCTGCCCATCGACGCGCGCGTGCCCGATCCCGACAAAGAGAAGGACGCCAACAAGCGCGCTGCCATCGAACGCGCGCTCACCTACATGGGCCTCGAGCCCAACAAGGCGATGAACGACATCTTCATCGACAAGGTTTTCATCGGCAGTTGCACCAACAGTCGGATTGAGGACATGCGCGAAGCCGCTGCGGTGGTGAAGAAGCTCGGCCAGAAGGTCGCCAGAAACGTCAAGCTCGCCATGGTGGTGCCCGGTTCGGGTCTCGTGAAAGAGCAGGCCGAACGCGAGGGCCTGCACGAGGTCTTCCGCGCCGCAGGCTTCGAGTGGCGCGAGCCTGGCTGCTCGATGTGCCTGGCCATGAATGCCGACCGGCTCGAGCCGGGCGAACGTTGCGCCTCGACCAGCAACCGCAACTTCGAAGGCCGCCAGGGCGCCGGCGGACGCACGCACCTCGTCAGCCCGGCGATGGCGGCGGCAGCGGCCATCCATGGCCATTTCGTCGACGTACGCACCATGGCCTGAACGCGAAGCGAGAACACACATGCAGAAATTCACCGTGCACAAGGGCCTCGTGGCGCCCATGGACCGCGAGAACGTCGATACCGACGCGATCATCCCCAAGCAGTTCCTCAAGTCGATCCGCAAGACGGGATTCGGACCGAACCTGTTCGACGAGTGGCGCTATCTGGACCATGGCGAACCCGGCATGGATCCCGCCAGCCGCAAGCCGAACCCCGACTTCGTGCTCAACCAGCCTCGCTACCAGGGCGCTTCGGTGCTGCTGGCGCGCCGCAACTTCGGCTGTGGGTCGAGCCGTGAGCACGCGCCCTGGGCGCTCGACCAGTACGGCTTCCGCTCGATCATCGCGCCGAGCTTCGCCGACATCTTCTTCAACAACAGCTTCAAGAACGGCCTGTTGCCCATCGTGCTGCCCGAGGCCACGGTGGCCCGGCTGTTCGACGAAGTGGCGGCATTTCCCGGTTACGCGCTCACCGTGGATCTGGAGCGGCAGGTCATCGTCAAGCCCGACGGGGAGGAGATCGCCTTCGACGTGCAGCCCTTCCGCAAGTACTGCCTGATTAACGGTCTGGACGACATCGGCCTCACGCTGCGCCACAAGGACAAGATCAAGGCGTTCGAAGCCGAGCGCCTGGCCGCCAAGCCCTGGCTGGCGCACCAGATGGTCGGCTGACCAACCTGCCTTTCCTCAATCCAACGACAGAGAAGAAGACCATGAAGATCGCAGTCCTGCCGGGAGACGGCATCGGAACCGAAATCGTTGCGGAAGCCATCCGCGTACTGGAAGTGCTCGACCTCCGGTTCGAGATGGAGAGCGCGCTGGTGGGCGGCGCCGCTTACGACGCGCACGGCCACCCGCTGCCGGAAGCCACACTCAAGCTGGCCAAGGAAGCCGACGCGGTGCTGTTCGGTGCCGTGGGCGACTGGAAGTACGACTCGCTGGAACGCCAGTTCCGGCCCGAGCAGGCCATCCTCGGCCTGCGCAAGAACCTGGGCCTTTTTGCCAACTTCCGTCCGGCCATCTGCTACGAGCAGCTGACGCACGCCTCCAGCCTCAAGCCCGAGTTGGTGGCGGGCCTGGACATCCTCATCATCCGTGAGCTGACTGGCGACATCTACTTCGGCCAGCCTCGCGGCCGCCGCACGGCGGTCGACGGCCACTTCCCCGGTGCCGAGGAAGCCTTCGACACCATGCGCTACAGCCGCCCTGAAGTCGAGCGCATCGCGCGTGTCGCCTTCGAGGCCGCCCGCAAGCGCAATCGCAAGGTGACCAGCGTGGACAAGGCCAACGTACTGGAAACGTTCCAGTTCTGGAAGGACGTCGTCATCGACGTGCACAAGGAGTATCCGGACATCGAGCTGGAGCACATGTACGTGGACAACGCGGCGATGCAACTGGTCCGCGCGCCCAAGAAGTTCGACGTGGTCGTCACGGGCAACATGTTCGGCGACATCCTGTCGGACGAAGCTGCCATGCTCACGGGCTCCATCGGCATGCTGCCCTCGGCCAGCCTGAATTCGAGCAATCAGGGCCTCTACGAGCCCAGCCACGGCAGCGCGCCGGACATCGCCGGCAAGGGCATCGCCAATCCTTTGGCTACAATATTGTCCGCTGCCATGATGCTCCGCTTTTCCCTCAACCAGCCCCAAGCCGCCGACCGGATCGAGTCCGCGGTCAAGCACGTTCTCGCGTCGGGCCTGCGTACGGCGGACATCCACTCCGAAGGCACCACCCTCGTCGGCACCCGTCAAATGGGTGACGCCGTCGTGGCCGCCATCACCAAAACCATTACCAAGAGCTGATAGCTCCGGTTCGTCGTGCGCCCTCTCCCGGCCTCTGACGAGCCGGGGGCGGAGAAACTTCTTTTTATTGAAAGGCGCATGTGATGAGCAAGGTAGGTAATCTGGTAGGTCTCGTCGGTTGGCGAGGCATGGTGGGCTCGGTCCTGATGGACCGGATGCAGGCCGAAGGCGACTTCGACCTGATCGAGCCTGTGTTCTTCTCCACCTCCAACGCCGGCGGCAAGGCTCCGGCCCAGGCGAAGAACGAGAAGACACTGCGCGACGCCTACGACATCGAGGCACTCAAGCGCTGCGACATCATCCTGACGGCACAGGGCGGCGACTACACCACGGAAGTCTTCCCCAAGTTGCGCGCCGCTGGCTGGAACGGCCACTGGATCGACGCCGCCTCGACGCTGCGCATGAAGGACGACGCCATCATCGTCCTCGATCCGGTCAACCTGCCCGTCATCAAGAATTCGCTGGCCAAGGGTGGCCGAAACTGGATCGGCGGCAACTGCACGGTCAGCTGCATGCTCATGGGCGTTGGCGCGCTGTACAAGGCCGGGCTGGTCGAGTGGATGACCACCATGACCTACCAGGCCGCCTCTGGCGGCGGTGCACAGCACATGCGCGAGTTGCTCACGCAGTTCGGCACGCTCAATCGCGAGGTCAAGGCGCTGCTCGACGATCCCAAGAGCGCGATTCTGGAGATCGATCGCAAGGTGCTGGCGCGCCAGCAGGCGCTCACCTCCGACGAAACCGCGAACTTCGGCGTGCCGCTGGGCGGCTCGCTCATTCCCTGGATCGACAAGGATCTGGGCAACGGCATGAGTCGCGAAGAGTGGAAGGGCGGCGCCGAGACCAACAAGATCCTGGGCCAGGGTGCGGGTTTCGGTACCGCCGAGACGCCGGTGGATGGTTTCTGCGTGCGCATCGGCGCTATGCGCTGCCACAGTCAGGCGCTGACCTTCAAGCTCACGAAGGACGTCCCGGTTGCCGACATCGAGGCGATGATTGCAGCTGACAACCCCTGGGCCAAGCTCGTGCCAAACACCCGCGAGGCCACCGTGCGGGACCTCACGCCCGTTGCTGTAACAGGGACGCTGACCATCCCGGTCGGACGCGTGCGCAAGTTGGCCATGGGGCCGGAGTATGTCGGCGCTTTCACCATCGGGGACCAACTGCTGTGGGGCGCGGCCGAACCGTTGCGCCGCATGCTGCGAATCCTGCTGGAGGATTGAGCGGGGCTTGCGCACCAGAACCCGCAACGACCCGTAACCTGGCCGTTACGGGTCGTTGTCGTTTGACAACAGCAAAACCTGGCTGCCCGGCACCTCCCCAAAGGGCCCCAATCTTTAAAAGCTTCGTTAGCTTGTCAGCCTAAAACATTGATGTTAATGTCGTTTTTCAGTCTCCAGTGTCAAGGCTTGCGTCGAGAATGAAGAGAACAAAGTTGCCTGTCCATCACGCGAAGGGGCCGGGGCGGTCGCGTTACACGTCGCGTTGGCACGCGCCGGTACTGTCGACCATCGCGGCGTCCGTGCTCGCGTTGACGTCCCTCGATGCCCAGGCACTGGCTCTCGGCCGTCTGGCGGTCCAGTCCGTGCTGGGCGAGCCTCTGCGCGCTGAAATCGACATTCCCCAGATCAATGCCGAAGAGGCGGCATCGCTGCGGGTCGGCGTGGCGCCGGCTTCTGCATTTGCCGCCGCCGGTTTCGAATTCAATCCTGTGGTCTCCACGGTTCAGGTCAGCCTCCAGCGCCGCGCGGACGGGCGCCACTACCTTCGCTTGACAGGCGATCGCGCCATCAACGATCCGTTCGTCGATCTCGTGATCGAAGCCAACTGGATTTCTGGGCGCATCGTGCGTGACTACACGATGCTGCTGGATCCGCCTAGCCTGCGTCAGCCGGCACCGCAGGTTCTGCCTCCGCAAGCCACCCCCGCGCCGCTTCCGCAGACCCGCGCTCCGGCCCCCGTCGCGACGCCGCCGGCAGCAGCGCAACCTCCTGCGACTCCGCGCGCAGCGCCTCCTACACCCGCTCCCCGCCCACCCGCGGCGCCCGTGGCGGCCGCGCAGCCCAGCAGCCAGCAACTCACCGTCAGGGCGGGCGATACAGCCGGCCGGATTGCCGCCGCCAACAAGCCGGCCAACGTGTCGCTCGATCAGATGCTGGTGGCGATGATGCAGGCCAACCCGGACGCCTTTGTCGGCGGCAACGTCAACCGGCTGCGCGCCGGGGCGGTGCTCGACCTGCCGAGTGCCGAACAGGCAGCGGCTGTGACGGCCGACCAGGCCCGCCAGACCATCGTGGCGCAGAGCCGCGATTTCAGTGAATTCCGCCGCCGCCTGGCCGAGAACGCGCCCGCAGCGCAGGTTGCCGCACCGGATCGCCAGGCCAGCGGCCAGGTGCAGGCCAACGTGGACGACCGGCGCCCGGGCGCCACGGCGCCAGACCGTCTCACGCTGTCGCGCGGCGCTGCCACTGGCGCGCCGGCTGCGCCTGGCACCGAAGATCGCATCGCGCAGACGCGCCAGGCTCAGGACACCAGCACCCGCGTGGCAGAGCTGTCGCGCAATCTCGATGAACTGGCCAAGCTGCAAAGCGCAGCCTCGGCACCAGCGGCAACGACTGCGGCACCAGCGCCCGCGAGCGCGGCATCCGTCCCGGCCGCCGCAACTCTCCCTGCGCCTGCCGGCGTGACTGCTCCCACACCCGACGCTGCGGCAAGCGCACCGCAGGTCGCTGCGAGCGAAGCCGTGGCCGCCGCGCCGGCCCCAGCGCCGGCGCCGGCCCCTCGTCCCGCTCCGCCGCCTCCGCCGCCGCCCGAACCCAGCTTCCTCGAGTCGCTGCTGGAGAACCCGCTGATTCCCGGAGCGGCTGCGGCGTTGATCCTGCTGCTGCTGGGCTATGGCGGCTACCGCTATCGTCAGGGTCGCCGGGCGGCCCAAGTCGACAGCTCGTTCCTCGAAAGCCGTCTGCAACCTGATTCGTTCTTCGGTGCCAGCGGCGGCCAGCGCGTGGACACCAACGAAGCCGCTCCGTCGGCGTCTTCGATGGTCTACTCGCCCAGCCAGCTCGACGCCGCTGGCGATGTGGATCCGGTCGCCGAAGCTGACGTGTACCTGGCCTATGGCCGGGACCTGCAGGCAGAAGAAATCCTCAAGGAAGCCTTGCGCGCCAGCCCTCAGCGCGTGGCCATCCACGTCAAGCTGATGGAGATCTACGCCAAACGCCGCGACGCCAAGGCGTTCGAAGCAGTGGCCGTGGAGGCGTACCGCCTCACCAGCGGCAGCGGCGATGACTGGGCCAAGGCCTGCGAACTCGGTCGCGAGATCGATCCCGACAACACGCTGTACCAGCCGGGCGGCGAGCCGGGCGCGAATGCCGCAGCCGCCACCACTGCGTTCCTGGCCGGTGCGGCGGCAGCGACGGTGCCCCAGGCCGCACAGCCGGATATCGCGGCCAACCCCGCAGTCGATCTCGATCTGGATCTGGACTTTTCCGCCAGCCAGACGGCCGCCAACCCCGCTCGTGTCCCATCCATGCCCATGGATGAGCCCACGGTTGCTGTACCCAGCCTACCGGACTCGGCTCCGGCGCCGCTGGAGATGGACTTCAACCTCGACACGACGGCCGTCCGTCCGCTGTCCAACACCGAACCCGCGCCGCTCAGCCTCGAACTGCCGCCCGCGGGAGGGCCGGCCGAGCCTTCGCTGCCGTCCGCAGCATCCGCACCCACCGCCAGTCCGGCCGCGGTTGATTCCGGGTTGATCGAATTCGACCTCGGTTCGCTCTCCCTTGACCTGGGCAGCGACGGCTCGGGGGGCGCCGCCAATACCTCCATGGCACCACTGCCAGACCTGAACGGCGGCGATGCCGACAGCCCGCTGGCCACCAAGCTGGCGCTGGCCGAGGAGTTCCGTGCCATCGGCGATGCCGACGGCGCGCGTGCGCTGATCGAGGAAGTCGTGGCTGAAGCCACGGGCGACCTCAAGGCTCGCGCCCAGAAGCAGCTGGCCGACCTCGGCTGATCTCGCTGCACGCAGGCGCCACGCCTGTGTCGCAGCCACCGCGTACCGTGCGACTGGCCCTCGGAATCAGCTACAACGGCCAGGGCTACGCGGGCTGGCAAAGCCAGCCCTCGGGCCGAACGGTCCAGGACCGGCTCGAGGCCGCCCTGCAGGAATTCACAACCACGCCCGTCCAGACGGTGTGTGCCGGCCGCACCGACGCCGGCGTGCACGGCCTCATGCAGGTCGTGCATTTCGACACGCCGCTGGACCGACAGCCGTTTGCTTGGGTGCGGGGCACCAACGCATTCCTGCCGCCCGACATCGCTGTGCAGTGGGCCCAGACCGTACCTGACAGCTTCCACGCACGCGCCAGCGCGACCGGACGGCGCTACGTGTATGTGCTGCTCGAATCGCCGGTGCGGCCGAGTGTCGAGGCCGGCCGTGTCGGCTGGGTGTTCCGCCCGCTTGACGGGGAAGCCATGCGCGAAGGTGCAACCCACCTGATCGGCGAGCACGACTTCACCTCGTTCCGGGCGTCGGCCTGCCAGGCGCGTACGCCCGTCAAGCACTTGCGCCGCATCGAGATCGGCGCGCGCGGCGGTCCGGGCGGCACACGCTATTGGCGCTTCGAGTTCGAGGCCGATGCCTTCCTGCATCACATGATCCGCAACCTCATGGGTTGCCTGCTCCTGGTGGGCCAGGGCCTCAAGCCCGCCAGCTGGATGGCCGAGGTGCTGGCCGCGCGCGACCGCGACGCCGCAGCGCCTACTTTCTCGCCCGACGGCCTGTATTTCCTCGGGCCGATCTACGCGCCGCACTGGGAATTGCCCGAACGCACGGCTGCGTATGATTGGCTGCCATGACACCCGGCGTCCCACGCACACGCATCAAGATCTGCGGCCTGACCAGAGAGCAGGACGTCGATGCCGCCGTGGCGGCCGGTGCCGATGCGGTCGGCTTCGTGCTCTACCCCCCCAGCCCGCGCGCTGTGACGCCGCAGCGCGCCGCTGAACTGGCGCGCCGCCTGCCACCCTTCGTGACGCCGGTGCTGCTGCTGGTCAACGCGGCCGATGCCGACATTGACGCGGCACTTCAGGCCCTGCCACAGGCGCTGCTGCAATTCCATGGCGATGAAACGCCGGATCGTTGCCGCACCGCGACCCATGGCGGCCGGCGCCCCTTCCTGCGCGCCGCGCGCATCCCGCTGGATCCGTCGACCCAGTTCGACTTGGTAGAATTTGTTCACCATTACCAGCAAGCCCAGGCCATCCTGCTCGACGCCCACGTCGACGGCTATGGCGGCGGCGGGAAAGCCTTCGATTGGTCACGTCTTCCAGCAAGCGTCAACGCTCACCTCGTCTTGTCTGGTGGGCTTACTCCTGCAAACGTGACCGATGGCATCTTGCAGGTACGGCCGCGCTGCCTGTCGCTGGCCGTTGACGTGAGTTCCGGCGTCGAGCATGCCAAGGGCATCAAGGACGCCGGCAAGATCCATCAGTTCGTCGCGGCCGTGCGCGCCGCCGACGGGCACCCTGCCTGAGACCTTTCATGATCGACTACCAGCAGCCCGATGCGTCGGGCCATTTCGGCATTTACGGCGGCAGCTTCGTGAGCGAAACGCTCACGCAAGCCATCGAAGAGCTGCGCCAGGCCTACGAGCGCTACCGGAACGACCCCGAGTTCGTGGCGGAATTCAAGCGCGAACTGGCCCATTTCGTCGGCAGACCGTCCCCGGTCTACCACGCCGAGCGCATGAGCCGCGAGATGGGCGGCGCCCAGATCTACCTCAAGCGTGAAGACCTCAACCACACCGGCGCCCACAAGGTGAACAACACCATCGGCCAGGCCATGCTGGCCCGCCGCATGGGCAAGCCGCGCGTGATCGCCGAGACCGGCGCCGGACAACACGGCGTGGCCACCGCCACCATCTGCGCGCGTTACGGCCTGGAATGCGTGGTCTACATGGGCAGCGAGGACGTGAAGCGCCAGAGCCCCAATGTCTACCGCATGCACCTGCTGGGCGCCAGGGTGGTGCCGGTCGAATCCGGCAGCCGTACGCTCAAGGACGCCCTCAACGAAGCCATGCGCGACTGGGTGACGAACGTGGAAAACACCTT
Organism: Burkholderiales bacterium; assembly: GCA_017307855.1. Lineage (GTDB taxonomy): Bacteria > Pseudomonadota > Gammaproteobacteria > Burkholderiales > Burkholderiaceae_C > JAGOCV01. Next base: position 455,723 of record JAFKGD010000002.1, read on the forward strand.
CTACATCATCGGCACCGTGGCCGGTCCGCATCCCTACCCGATGATGGTGCGCGACTTCCAGAGCGTGATCGGAAACGAGTGCATCCAGCAGATGCCGCAGTTCACCGGCGGCCGGCAGCCCGATGCCGTGATCGCCTGCGTGGGCGGTGGCAGCAATGCAATGGGCATCTTCCACCCGTACATCCCGTACGAAGGCACACGGCTGATCGGCGTCGAAGCAGCCGGAGAAGGGCTGGACAGCAACAAGCACTCGGCTTCGCTGCAGCGGGGCAGCGCTGGCGTTTTGCATGGCAACCGCACCTACATCCTGCAGGACGAGAACGGCCAGATCACCGAAACGCACAGCATCAGCGCGGGGCTCGACTACCCCGGCGTCGGCCCCGAGCACGCCTTCCTCAAGGACATCGGACGCGCCGAGTACGCCGGCATCACCGACGCCGAGGCGCTGGAGGCGTTCCACTATCTCTGCCGCACCGAGGGCATCATTCCCGCGCTCGAATCGAGCCATGCCGTGGCCTACGCCATGAAGCTGGCGCGCACCATGCGGGCCGACCAGTCCATCCTGGTCAATCTGTCGGGCCGCGGCGACAAGGACATCGGCACCGTGGCGGATCTCTCGGGCGTCGACTTCTACGACCGGCCGTCGATGCGCGGCCTGCAGGTGAAAGGCGGTGCCGCATGAGCCGCATAGAGGCTAAGTTCAAGGCCCTGCAGGCGCACAAGCGCAAGGCACTCATTCCTTACGTGACCGCCGGCTTCCCGTACGCCGACATCACGCCCAGCCTCATGCATGCCATGGTGGAAGCGGGCTCCGACGTCATCGAGCTCGGCGTGCCGTTCTCCGACCCCATGGCCGATGGCCCGGTGATCCAGAAGGCCGGCGAGAAAGCCCTGGCCGCCGGCATCGGCATGGCCGAGGTACTGGCCATGGTCCGGGTCTTCCGCCAGCAGGACACGACCACGCCCGTGGTACTCATGGGCTATGCCAATCCGGTCGAACGCTATGACCAGCGCCACGGCGCGGACGCCTTCGCACGCGATGCGGCGGCCGCCGGTGTGGACGGCGTGCTGATCGTCGACTACCCGCCCGAGGAATGCGCGGCCTTCTCTGAAGCGCTACAGCGCCACGGGCTTGACCTCATCTTCCTGCTCGCGCCCACTAGCACCGATCAGCGCATGGCCGACATCGGCCGCCTGGCCAGCGGCTACGTGTACTACGTGTCGCTCAAGGGCGTGACCGGCGCGGGCCACCTGGACACCGGCGCGGTCGAGCGCACGCTGCCGCGCATCCGCGCACACGTGAAGGTGCCCGTGGGCGTGGGTTTCGGCATCCGGGACGCCGAAACCGCCCGCGCCATCGGCCGCACGGCCGACGCCGTGGTGATCGGCACCAAACTGATCCAGCTCATCGAATCCCAACCGCGAGAAGCGGTGGCCCCCGCCGCCGCCGGCTTCCTGCGAGAGGTGCGCACCGCGCTGGACGCATAATCCGCCGGTTGCGCACGAACACAACGAGGTAACAACCATGTCATGGCTTGAAAAGCTGCTTCCTCCGAAGATCCAGCCGACCGACCCCACCGAGCGCCGCCAGGTGCCCGAGGGCCTGTGGATCAAGTGCCCGAGCTGCGAGACCGTGCTCTACAAGACCGATCTCGAGCACAACCAGAACGTGTGCCCCACCTGTGGCCACCATCACCGCATCGGCGCGCGTGCACGCCTGGACGGTTTTCTCGATGCCGAGGGCCGCTACGAGATCGGACAGGAAGTCATCCCCGTCGATGCGCTGAAGTTCAAGGACAGCCGCCGCTATCCCGAACGCCTCAAGGAAGCGCTGGAGAACACCTCAGAAACTGACGCGCTGGTGGTCATGGGCGGCTCGGTGCGCAGCGTGAGCCTGGTGGCGGCGTGCTTCGAGTTCGACTTCATGGGCGGCAGCATGGGCAGCGTGGTGGGCGAGCGCTTCGTGCGCGGCGTCGAAGCCGCGATCGACCAGAAAGTGCCCTTCGTCTGCTTCACCGCCACCGGCGGTGCGCGCATGCAGGAGGGACTGCTCTCGCTGATGCAGATGGCCAAGACCAATGCCGCGCTCACGCGCCTGGCGAAAAAGGGCCTGCCCTACATCAGCGTGCTGACCGATCCCACGATGGGCGGCGTGTCGGCCGGCTTCGCCTTCGTGGGCGATGTGGTGATTGCAGAGCCCAAGGCGCTGATCGGCTTTGCCGGCCCGCGCGTGATCGAATCCACCGTGCGCGTGACGCTGCCCGATGGTTTCCAGCGGGCCGAGTTCCTGCAGCAGAAGGGCGCGATCGACTTCATCTGCGACCGCCGCGAACTGCGCAGCCGCATCGCCACGACGCTGGCACTGCTGCAACGTCATCCGGCCGATGCGGTGACCTGACGCCGTACCGCATCCACTTGCAGCAAGAAAAAGCCCGCTCGATGCGGGCTTTTCTTCTGGCGCCGGAGCTTCAGCCCCAAGCCACCCAGCTCATGGCCTGCGCCTGCAGGTGACCCAGCACGATCAGCGCCACCTGCAGCAGCACCAGCAGGGCCAGCGGCGACAGATCGAACCCGCCCACGAGCGGTATCACGCGCCGCAACGGGCGCAATACCGGCGCGCACAGGCGGTCGAGTACGTCGTACAGCGGCGACGGGCCGCCCTGCTGCACCCACGACAGGATGGCGTAGATGATCAGCAGCGCGATCAGGCCCGTGATCACCAGTTGCGCGACGCCGAAGACCGCCTGCAACAGCACGAGCGCCACTGGTGCGGCCGCGCCACGCAGCGCCCACAGGATGGCCATTTGCGCCAGCTTGAGCAGGAAGGCCCCGGCAAGACTGGCCGTGTCCCAGCGCCCGACGGCCGGCAGCACACGCCGCAGCGGCAGCACCAGCCAGTCGGTGAGGGCGAACACGAGGCGTCCGACGGGATTGCCGAAAGGAATGCGCTGGTATTGCATGTACAGCCGCAGCAGGCAGGCGCCAGCCAGCAGGCCGACGGCGACGTCGAGCAGGAAGGAAATGATCTGGAACAACATGGGCGGGAAAGACCGGAAAGGCCATGGGATGATAGCGGGGCACCCATCGACCGCATGAACGCCCTCACCCTTCATTCCCTGCCTTTGTTCCCGCTCGGCAGCGTGCTGTTCCCGGGCGGCATCCTGCCGCTGCGGATCTTCGAAGTGCGCTACCTCGACATGATCGGCAAATGCCACAAGGCCGGTGCGCCGTTCGGCGTGGTGTGCCTTACCCATGGGCACGAGGTGCAGCGCGCGGGCGCGCCGTCCGAGGCGTTTCACGCCGTGGGTACGCTGGCCCGCATCCAGCAGCTCGAGCAACCTCAGCCCGGACTGATGCTGATCCGCTGCACCGGCCTGCAACGCTTCCACGTGGCGCGCAGCGAGCGGCTGCCGCACGGCCTCTGGCTGGCCGAGGTGCAGTCGATGCCCGACGACGCAGCTGTCGCCGTGCCGCCCGATCTGCAGCCGGCGGCCGATGCGCTGGCGCGCGTGCTCGAATCGCTGCGTACGCGGGAAGTCGATCTGCCGATCGACGAGCCCTACCGGCTGGACGATTGCGGCTGGGTCGCCAACCGCTGGTGCGAGCTGCTGCCGGTGCCGCTCGAACTCAAGCAGCGGCTGATGGCGCTGGACAACCCGCTGATGCGGCTCGAACTCGTCGACGACCTGCTGGCCCGAACCGGCATCGCCGGCACCTGACGCCCGCCACGCCGGCCCGCGAAAAACCTAAAATAGCGGGTTTTGACCCGCGACGACCGGGCCCCAGGCCCATTCCGCCTGTCGTCGCGCACTCCGGCGTACCGCGCCGCCTTCCATGTCCGACACGACCCCGACCCCCACCCAGGATGAGAACCAGCTGATCGCCGAACGCCGCGAGAAGCTGCGCGGCATCCGTGCCCAAGGCATCGCCTTCCCCAACGACTTCAAGCCCGACGCGCGTGCCGCCGAACTGGTGGAAACGCACGGCGCCGCCACGGCCGAGCAACTGGAAGCCGAGGGGCGCGTGGTGCGCGTGGCCGGCCGCATGATGCTCAAGCGCGTGATGGGCAAGGCCAGCTTCGCCACGCTGCAGGACGGCTCGCTGGGCGAGACGGGGGGCCGCATCCAGATCTACGTGACGCGCGACGCCGTGGGCGAGGACGTCTACGCCGACTTCAAGCGCTGGGATCTCGGCGACATCGTTGCGGCCGAAGGCAAGGTCTTCAAGACGCGCACCGGCGAGCTGTCGATCCAGGCCACCCAGGTACGGCTGCTCACCAAGAGCCTTCGCCCCATGCCCGACAAGTTCCACGGCGTGGCCGACCAGGAAGTGAAATACCGCCAGCGCTATGTCGACCTCATGACCGACGACGGCGCACGCCGCCGCTTCATGGCACGCAGCCGCGCGGTGAGCTCGCTGCGTGAATTCATGGTGTCGCACGGATTTCTCGAAGTCGAGACGCCGATGCTGCATCCGATTCCGGGTGGCGCCAATGCCAAGCCCTTCGTCACGCATCACAACGCGCTCGACCAGGAGATGTACCTGCGCATCGCGCCGGAGCTCTACCTCAAGCGCCTGATCGTCGGCGGCTTCGAGCGTGTGTTCGAGATCAACCGGAGCTACCGCAACGAGGGCATCTCGGTGCGGCACAACCCCGAGTTCACGATGATGGAGTTCTACGCGGCCTACTGGAACTACCGCGACCTGATGGACTTCACCGAAACGCTGATCCGCACGATCGCCGAGAAGGCGACCGGCACGCAGCAACTGAGCTACCAGGGCAAGCCGGTCGATCTGGCCCGGCCGTTCGAGCGGCTCACCATCCGCGAGGCCATCCTGAAGTACACCGAAGCCGAAGGCGTGACCCAGGGCGTGGACGATACGGCCTGGCTCATTGCCGCTCTGCGCAAGCTGGGACTCAGCGAAGAAAAGGACAGGTTGTCGCAGCGCAGCCTCGCGAGCCTGCAGGTGATGTACTTCGAGGAAACCGTGGAAGAGAAGCTCTGGCAGCCGACCTTCATCATGGAACATCCCACCGAGATCTCTCCGCTCGCCCGTGCCAACGACGAACGCCCCGAGGTGACCGAGCGCTTCGAGCTCTACATCACCGGCCGTGAATTCGGCAACGGTTTCAGCGAGCTCAACGACGCCGAAGACCAGGCCGCGCGCTTCAATGCCCAGGTGGCCGCCAAGGACAGCGGCGACGACGAAGCGATGTTCTTCGACCACGATTTCGTGCGCGCGCTCGAGTACGGCATGCCGCCCACCGGCGGCTGCGGCATCGGCATCGACCGCCTCATGATGCTGCTGACCGATTCGCCCAGCATCCGCGACGTCATCCTGTTCCCGGCACTGCGCCGGGAAGCCTGATGGGCCAGCGCCCTCCGGCCACTCCCCTCACCCTCGGCATCGACTTCGGCACCTCCAATTCCGCCGTCGCAGCGATGCCGGCGGATGGCGAGGTGCGCCTGCTCGCACTGGAAGGCGATGCCTCCACGCTGCCCACGGCCGTGTTCTTCAACGCAGAAGACCGCAGCATCCACTTCGGCCGCGAGGCCATCGGCCTGTACCTGCAGCAGGTGGACGGCCGCCTGATGCGTTCGCTCAAGAGCCTGCTGGGCAGCAGCCTGTTGCAGGAGCAGACCGCCGTGCCCGAAGGCATGGTCAGCTTCCAGGACATCATCTCGCGCTTCCTCAAGGAACTGCGCCAGCGCGCCGAGGCACAGCTGGGTCGACCGGCCCGGCGCGCGGTGATCGGGCGGCCGGTGCACTTCGTCGACGACGCACCGGGCCGCGACCAGCAGGCACAGGCGGCGCTGCAACAGGCGGCCACCGCGGCCGGCTTCGACGAGGTGTCCTTCCAGCTCGAGCCGATCGCCGCCGCGTTCGATTACGAGCGCCGCGTGACGCACGAGTCGCGCGTGCTCATCGTCGACATCGGCGGCGGCACATCGGACTTCACGGTCGTTCGCCTCGGGCCGCAGCGGCGCAGTCTGGCCGATCGCAGCCAGGACATCCTGGCCACGACGGGCGTGCACATCGGCGGCACCGACTACGACCACCGCCTCAGTCTGGGCCAGGTGATGCCGCTGCTGGGGCTACACCACATTGGGCCGGCTGGGCGCGAGGTGCCAGCGCGTGTGTTCCTCGACCTCTCGACTTGGCACATGATCAACTGGCTCTACACGCCACAGCGCCTGCGCGAAGCCCAGCAACTGCGCACCAACTATGCCGATGCCCGGCTGCACGAGCGGCTGCTGGCAGTGCTGCAACGCCGGCTGGGCCACCGCCTGGCCAGCCTGGTGGAACAGGCCAAGATCGACGGCTCGAACACCCAGGCAACGGCGTACATCGACCTGGCAGCGGTGGAGATGGGACTGCAGGCCTCGCTGTCGCCCGACGACCTCGCACGCGCCCTCGACCCCCTGTTCGAGCGCGTGGTGCAGTGCGCGCATGACTGCGTGTCGCGCGCCGGCCTGCAACCGTCGCAGCTCGACGCGCTCTACCTCACGGGCGGCTCATCGGCCTTGCCGGCATTCCAGCAGGCATTGCGGCGTGCGTTCCCGGGTGTCGCGCTGGTGGAAGGCGACCTGTTCGGCGGCGTGGCTTCGGGCCTGGCGCTCTCACGCACGCCGGGATAATCGGCGCATGAGAGCGAGAGACTACCTGCCCGTGTGGGCGCACGACTGGATCGACGTGATCGTGCCCGGCGCCCAGATCGTCGGCATCCTGCTGGCGGCCTGGCTGTTGCAGTACCTGGTGCGGCGCCTGCTGTTGCGCATGGCCGCGCACTACCAGTTGCCGATCACCATGGTGCAACCCATCCGCAACCTGGTGCGCTGGATCGTGATGGGCAGTGCAGTGCTGCTGGCGATGGAACGCCTGGGCGTGTCGGCCACGGTGCTGTGGACGGGATTCACGGGCTTCGTCGCCGTGGCGGCGGTGGCGTTCTTCGCGGCGTGGAGCGTGCTCTCCAACCTGTTCTGCGCGCTGCTGATTTTCACGGTGCGGCCGTTCCGGCTCGACGACACCATCGAGTTGCTCGACAGCGGCGACAAGCCCGGCGTGAAGGGCCGCGTGGTGGACATCAACCTCGTCTACACCACGCTGCAGGACGCGCATCCGGAATCGCAGGGAGCGCTGCTGCAGATACCGAACAGCCTGTTCTTTCAGAAAACGCTGCGGCGCTGGCGGGCGCCCGAGCCGGCTTTCCCGTCGCTCTCGGCGCTGATGACGTCTGCACCGGCTCAGGCCGACGCGGTGCCCACTCCCCCGGGCGAGCCGCCGAAAGCTTCCTGACCTCGTCTCAGGGGATGAGGTCCAGCGCCGCCATGTAGCGCGGGCTGGTCATCAACTCGTCCCAGGCAGGGGCCGAGCCGACCGGCAGCAGCGCGAGGCGCCGCTGCTCGCTGGCGTCGCGCGGTTGCCACTGGCCACTCACCTGCGCGCGCGACAGGCCCTCGATCAGATCGTCGATAGGCGCGCCGTCGCCCACCGACTGGTTGCACAGCAGCACCAGATCGCAGCCGGCCTGCAGCGCCGCCACGGCGGCTTCGGTGTAGGAGACCTCGCGACCATCGATGAGGCGGGCGCCTGCCATCGAGAGGTCGTCGCTGAAAATCGCCCCCTGGAAGCACAGGCGCGAACGCAGGATGTCATTGAGCCATTTCGAAGAAAAGCCTGCCGGTCGGCTGTCCACGCGCGGATAGATCACGTGCGCCGGCATCACGGAGGTGAGCACGGTGCTCAACCACCCGTAGGGCGCCGCATCATCAGCCAGGATGGCCGTGAGGCTGCGCCGGTCGACCGGAATGTCGACATGCGAGTCTGCCGCCACGAAACCATGCCCCGGAAAATGCTTGCCACAGTTGGCCACGCCCGCCTGCAGCAGGCCGTGCATGAGGCTGCGCGCGAGCGCTGCGGTCACGCGCGCGTCGGCATGGAATGCGCGGTCACCGATGACTCGGCTGCGCGATGCGCCCTCTGCATCGGTCCAGTCGAGGTCGAGCACGGGCGTAAAGCTGAAATCGACGCCGGCCGCACGCAGCTCGGCGCCCAGTACGTAGCCGCAGGCCGTCGCCGCATCCATTGCAGCCATTGCGCCCGAGCCCTCGCCTGCCTTGCCATCGCGCATCCACCGCTCTCCCAGAGCGCGCATCGGCGGCAGGTGCGTGAAGCCATCGGTCCGGAAACGCTGCACGCGCCCGCCTTCGTGATCGACGCAGATGAGCAGATCGGGCCGCACGGCCTTGATCTCGGCATTGAGCACGGCCAGCTGTTCGCGATCGCGCCAGTTGCGTGCGAAGTGGATCACACCGCCTACCAGAGGATGGGCGAGGCGCCGGCGATCGGCGTCGCTGAGCGTGTGCCCGGCCACGTCGATGATGAGGGGGGAATGAATGCTGTCGGTCATGGTCGGGATGTCTGGTGTTCCACCACCACGAAGCTGGCGGCGTAGTCGGTTTCGTCGGTCACGCTGACGTGCGCCACGAGATTGCGCGCGTCGAACCATTCTTTCAGGACGCCGTGCAGCACGACGGTGGGCTGGCCGCTCGCCAGCTTGCCTACCTCGCACAGCCGCCACGTCATCGGCATGCGCATACCCATGCCGATGGCCTTGCTGAAGGCCTCCTTGGCGGAAAAGCGCGTTGCCAGATAGCGCACGCCACGCTCGGGCCAGCGGCGCGTGCGCGCCTGCCAGGTGGCGAACTCGGCCTCGCTCAGGATCTTGAGCGCGAAGCGGTCGCCATGGCGTTCTAGCGAATCGCGGATGCGCCGCACGTCGCAGATGTCGGTACCGATGCCGTAGATCATGCAGCCGTCAGCCCACGCGGGCGATGCAGTCGAGGTAGGCGCGCACGGTGGCGTCGTAGCCCAGCTCCAGCGCATCGGCGATGAGCGCGTGGCCGATCGACACTTCCTGCACGCCGGGCACACCGCGCAGGAAATCCGTGAGGTTGTCCCGGCTGAGGTCATGGCCGGCGTTGATGCCCAAACCAGCCGCCTGCGCCGCGCGCGCGGCATCGGCGAACCGGGCCAGCACCGCGGGCGCTGCCGCCGTACCATGCGCCCTGGCCCACTGCTCCGTATAGAGCTCGACGCGGTCGGCGCCCACTGCGCGAGCCGCAGCCATCGCCTGCGCATCGGCATCCATGAACAGGCTGACGCGCACGCCCAGCGCCCGGGCCTCGGCCACCAGGGGCCCAAGCCGACCGGCATCCGCCGGGAAGCTCCAACCGTGGTCGCTGGTGAACTGGCCTTCGCTGTCCGGCACGAACGTGGCCTGATGGGGGCGAAATTCGCGTACGAAATCCATCAGGTTGTGGAACGGGTTGCCTTCGATGTTGAACTCGCGGCCGGGCCACTCCTTCATCAGCGCGGCCAGATCGCGCACGTCGTCCGCGCGGATGTGGCGCGCGTCGGGGCGCGGGTGCACGGTGATTCCGGCCGCGCCCGCCTGCAGGCACAGCGCGGCAGCCCGTGTGACCGATGGAATGCCCAGATGGCGCGTGTTGCGCACCAGCGCGACTTTGTTGAGGTTGACCGAGAGGGCCGTGGTCGTGGTGGATGTCATAGCGATTGCAGGTCCAGCATCACCTGGCGGGTCTTCAGGGTGGAGACGCCGCAATGGTAGTTCAGCAAGGTGCGCAATTGCAGTCGCAACGCCGCACCCAGGCCCGAGGCCACGCGCAGCACTGCCGTGAAGCTGGCGGCGTCATCGAGCGCCTGCTGCAGGGCGTGCCATTGCAGGCCGGTGAGGCTCGCCGTCTCGTCGTCGCCAGTCTGCACGAGCCCGCCTTCGGCACGCAGCACGTAGCGCGCGTCGGGCACCAGTGGACCGAACGTCAGCGTCTGCACATCCAGCGAGGGCAGCAGGCCGACCTCGCGCAACAGCACCAGCTCAAAAGCCCGCAAGGCCGCGGTGTGCGCCGCGCCCTGGGCAGCACCGTGGTCGCCGGCCAGCACCTGCATCAGCGCAGCGTATGCATCGAACAGCGCCGGATGCGGGTCGTCGCGCGGCAGCAGCCGCATCAGCAGTTCGCTGGCGTAGTAGCCCGACAGCAAGGCATCGCCGGTGGGCATCACGTGGCCGCCCACCCACTCGGCGCCCTTGAGGGTGCGTATCTCGCCGTCGCCGCTCCAGGCCAGTTGCAGCGGCTGCATTGGCAGCAGGATGGGGCGGAAGTTGGAGCTGGGCCGCTTGGCGCCCTTGGCCACGAGGGCCACCCGGCCATGGCGCCGCGTGAACACTTCCAGGATCAGGCTGGATTCGCTCCAGTCGTACCGGTGGAGCACGAACGAAGGCTCGTGCGTGGCGGTGCGTCTCATGCCGTCAGGCTCATGCGAGGATGGCCTGCGAAGCGGCAGGCGGCGGGCTCATTCGTAGCCGAACGAGCGCACGCGCGCTTCGTCGTCGGCCCATCCCGAACGGACCTTGACCCACAACTCGAGGAACACCTTGGCGTCCATGAGCTTCTCCAGTTCCTGGCGCGCTTCGGTGCCGATGCGCTTGAGCCGCTCGCCCTTCTCTCCGATGATCATCGCCTTGTGACCATCGCGTTCCACCACGATGGTCGCGGCAATGCGCACCATGCGGCTGGCCGTCTTGCCGGGTTCTTCCTCGAACTTGTCGACCACGACGGTTGAGGTGTAGGGCAACTCGTCACCAGTCAGGCGGAACAGCTTCTCGCGCACGATTTCGCCAGCCAGGAATTTCTCGCTGCGATCGGTGAGCTCGTCCTCTGCATGCCACCAGGGCTGCTCGGGCAGGTACTTGGCGCAGATGGCGAACAGGCGTTCGATATCTTTGGAGTTCTTGGCCGACATCGGCACGAACTCGGTGAAAGGATGGCGCTCCTGCATGGACTGCAGCCAGGGCGCGATCTCGGACCGGCGGTGCACCTGGTCGAGCTTGTTGGCAATCAGCAGTGTCGGCGTCTTCTCGCTCAGCACGCCAAGCACCTTGGCATCGCCGAGCGTGAAATTGCCGGCCTCGACCACGAACAGCACCAGATCGACGTCGCCGATCGCGCCCATCACCGTCTTGTTCAGGGAGCGGTTGAGCGCGGTGGTGTGACGCGTCTGAAACCCCGGCGTGTCCACGAAGACGAACTGGCTCTCGCCCACCGTGCGTATGCCGGTGATGCGATGCCGGGTTGTCTGCGCCTTTCGCGACGTGATACTGATCTTCTGGCCTACCAGGGCATTGAGCAGCGTGGACTTGCCCACGTTGGGCTTGCCCACGATGGCGACCAGGCCGCAACGCTGCGGCGGGCCGGAAGGCTCGCCGTCCGGCAGGGTAGGGAGAGGCGGCGTCTCGGTCATGGGTGTCGGGTCTTCAACTGGATCAACATGGCGGCAGCGGCGGCCTGCTCGGCCGCCCGGCGGGAGGCGCCGATGCCGCGCTCGGTGAGGGCTTCCTCCTCGATGGCGCACTCGACGTCGAAGGTCTGCCGGTGCGCTGCACCGAGGGTGGCGACCACACGATACGCCGGCAGGCGCATGCGCCTGCCCTGCAACCATTCCTGCAACTCGGTTTTCGGGTCTTTGGCCGAAGCCTGCATGGTGGCCTGGAAATCCATGCTGGAGAACAGCCGGTTCACCAACTGCTGCGCAACTTCGTAGCCGGCATCCAGGTAGACGGCGCCGATGACTGCCTCCACCGCGTCGGCCAGGATGGAAGGCCGCGAGCGGCCACCGGAACGCATCTCGCCTTCGCCCAGCCGCAGCACAGGCGCCAGGGCCAGCGTCATGGCGATGCCGTGCAGCGTGTCCTGCTTGACCAGATTGGCGCGCGTGCGGGAGAGGTCGCCTTCGGACAGGTCACCGAGACGCGAATACAGCAGGCTGGCCACAGCCAGGTTAAGGACGGAATCCCCCAGGAATTCGAGGCGCTCGTTGTGCTGCGCGGAAAAGCTGCGATGCGTCACCGCCATCTGCAGCAGACGGGCGTCCTTGAACGAGTGCTGCAGCCTCTGCTGCAGCGCGGCCAGCGACGCCTCCACGCTTATTGCGACTGCCCGCTGTACTTCAACAGCAGATAGGCCGGGCCGAAGAGGGCAAGTTCCTTCTCGTAGGCGAAGGACACCACGACGCGTTCGCCGTCCTTGGTGACCTCGAGGTCTTTACCCTGGATGCTGGAAATCTGGTCGACGGCTGCCGTGCGATCGAACGAGGCGCGCACCTCCGCCACGGTGGTGCCGGATGCAGCGCGGTTGACGGCCTTCTGGATCGTCATGAATTCGATATAGGTGGGCAGGACCTTGAGGCCCACGATGATCACGCAGGCCAGCACCGCGCCTACGAACACCAGCCCCAGAAAGGAAATACCCCGCTGGTCGAAACGAGAAGAACCGTTCATACCCTCTCTCCCTATACCGCGTCAGTCGAACGAACCGATGCGCCCCGGATTGCCGAAATTCATCCAGACGAAGAACGCCCGGCCCACGATGTTCTTGTCGGGCACGAACCCCCAGAAGCGCGAATCCAGCGAATTGTCGCGGTTGTCGCCCATCATGAAGTAGTGCCCCTCCGGCACCTTGCAGACCACGCCCTCCACACTGTAGCGGCAATTCTGCCGGTACGGGAAGTCCTCGGCGCCTTGCACGAAGGCAGGCACCTTGTCGTTGTTGAGCAGGCGGTGCGTATGGCCTTCGATCGTCTCCTGGAACTGGCTGGCGTAGGACATGCTGTCCTCGTCGAAGAAAGGCTGCAATGCGCTCTTGTCCACCGGCCGGCCATTGATGGTGAGCTTCTTGTTGAGATACGCCACCTCGTCGCCCGGCAGGCCGACGACCCGCTTGATGTAGTCGAGACTGGGCTTGGGCGGATAGCGGAACACCACCACATCACCGCGCGCCAGCGGCTTGCCATCGGTGATCTTCGTGTTGATGACCGGCAGGCGCAGGCCATAGGTGAACTTGTTCACGAGGATGAGGTCGCCCACGAGCAGGGTAGGCACCATGGACGCCGACGGGATCTTGAACGGCTCGAACAGGAATGAGCGCAACAGGAACACGACGATGATCACGGGGAACAGGCCGGCGGTCCAGTCCAGCCACCAGGGCTGCATGAGCAGGCGCGACTGTGCCTGCGAAATGTCCGCGTTGTCCGAGGCGATGCCCTGCTGCGCCAGGGATTCACGGCGGCGAACGGCCTCGGCCTCCAGGCTGGCCGCCGCCGCCTGCCGGCGCGGCAGGAAAACGAAGCGCTCGCCCAGCCAGTACAGGCCGGTGACCACGGTCGCCACGAACAGCAGCAGAGCGAAGTTGCCCTCGATGAAGCCCAGGTACCAACTGCCGGCGTAGCCGACGAAGGCTGCGAGGATGACGGCGGTGATGGCTGGCATCAGTCCTCCACCTGCAGGATGGCCAGGAAAGCTTCCTGGGGAACTTCCACCGAACCGATCTGCTTCATTCGCTTCTTGCCTGCCTTCTGCTTTTCGAGGAGCTTGCGTTTGCGGGTGATGTCACCCCCATAACATTTTGCCAGCACGTTCTTGCGCAGCGCCTTGATGGTTTCGCGCGCAATGATGTTGGCGCCGATCGCAGCCTGAATGGCCACGTCGAACATCTGGCGGCTGATGATCTCGCGCATCTTGGCGGCCACCGCGCGGCCGCGGTACTGGGACTGCGAGCGGTGCACGATGATCGAGAGCGCGTCGACCTTCTCGCCGTTGAGAAGGATGTCCACCTTCACGACGTCCGATGCCCGGTATTCCTTGAACTCGTAGTCCATCGAGGCATAGCCGCGGCTCACCGATTTGAGCTTGTCGAAGAAGTCCAGCACGATCTCGCCCAGCGGCAGTTCGTAGGTCAGCATGACCTGGCGGCCGTGGTAGGCCATGTTGATCTGCACACCGCGCTTCTGGTTTGCCAAGGTCATCACCGGGCCCACGTAGTCCTGCGGCATGTACAGATGCACCGTGACGATAGGCTCGCGGATTTCCTGGATCTTGCCCTGCTCCGGCATCTTGGACGGGTTCTCCACCATGATGACTTCGCCATCACCCTTGACCACCTGGTAGACCACGCTGGGCGCGGTCGTGATCAGGTCCTGGTCGAACTCGCGCTCCAGCCGCTCCTGCACGATTTCCATGTGCAGCAGGCCCAGAAAGCCGCAACGGAAGCCGAAACCCAGTGCCTGGCTGACCTCGGGCTCGAAATGCAGCGAGGCGTCATTGAGCTTGAGCTTTTCCAGTGAGTCGCGCAGCGCGTCATACTGGTTGGCCTCGGTCGGATAGAGGCCCGCGAACACCTGCGGCTGGATTTCCTTGAAGCCCGGCAGCGCCGCCGTCGCTGGCCCGAGATTGTTGGGCAGCTTCTTTTCCAGCGTGATGGTGTCGCCCACCTTGGCAGCCTGCAATTCCTTGATGCCGGCAATGATGTACCCCACCTCTCCGGCCTCCAGCGATTCACGCGGCTGGTTGGCCGGCGTGAACACGCCGAGGTTGTCGGCGTTGTAGGCTGCACCGGTGGCCATCAGTTTGATGCGCTCGCCCTTGAGCAGGCGGCCATCCACCACGCGCACCAGCATCACCACGCCCACATAGCTGTCGAACCAGCTGTCGATGATCATTGCGCGCAGCGGCGCGTCGGATGTGCCGCGCGGAGCGGGCACCTTCGCCACGATGGCCTCGAGAATCTCGTCGATGCCCAGGCCGGTCTTGGCAGAACATGGGATAGCGTCCGAAGCGTCGATGCCGATCACGTCCTCGATCTCTGCCTTCGCCGTATCGGGATCGGCTTGAGGCAGATCCATCTTGTTGAGCACCGGCATCACCTCTACGCCGAGATCAAGCGCGGTGTAGCAATTGGCCACAGTCTGAGCCTCGACACCTTGCGACGCATCGACGACGAGCAGCGCGCCTTCGCATGCAGACAGCGAGCGGCTGACTTCATACGAGAAGTCGACATGGCCTGGCGTATCGATGAGATTCAGGTTGTAGACGTTGCCATCGCGGGCCTTGTATTGCAGAGCGGCAGTCTGCGCCTTGATGGTTATCCCACGCTCCTTCTCGATATCCATCGAGTCGAGCACCTGCGCCTGCATGTCGCGCTCTTCAAGTCCGCCGCAGCGCTGGATCAAGCGGTCCGCGAGCGTCGACTTGCCATGATCGATGTGCGCAATGATCGAAAAATTTCTGATGTGATTCATCAACGGGAACGCTTAAGTACTTGAAATATCTTGGGAGCGCAGGCGAGCGGACAAGAAAAAAGGGCGCGTCTCTAAGCGACGCGCCCTGAACCAACAATCTATGGCAACTGCGATAGTTGGAGCTTCATTGTAGGCAAAAAGCCCTGCCCGTACAGGGCAGGGATTGCTTCGCAAAGGTCGTTGCAGCACCACAACAGGCATTTTATTCACAACTTATCAACAGAAAACGTGGGGAAGCTATTGGACAAGTTGTGGGCGATCTGTGGACCAGCAGTGGAGTAATTACGGGTGTCCCGCATGGTGGGTTCTGCAGCATGCGATATGTGCTGTAACGCCATCGGGGAGCCTGATTCTACCCAAAAAACTCATTAAGCTCCGGATAAGTTAGTGAGCGCAAACAAAAATTTCAGGCCCGGACCATGGGCAAAAAAAAGTTTGTTGAAGCTTTTTCAGCAGTCCCACTCGAAGAAAAGGCCCCACACCCGACTCGGGTTGGAGCCCTACCAGACCAGAGCAGGTCAACGCGCTGCTGGGCGGATCAGAGCGTATTGCGCCCATTCCCCTCGGCGGAAGAGCACATTGACGGGCTTGCTGCGATCAACCTTGGCGATCGCAGCCTCGAACTCTTTCACCGACGCGACCTCGGCGTTGGCAATGGCCAGGATGACATCGCCTTCGCGCAGGCCGGCGCGGGCCGCCGCCTCGGTAGCGGCGTCAACCTTGACGCCACCACGTACCTTGAGCTCACGCTTCTGGGCGTCGGTAAGTTCGCTCACCGCCAGCCCCAGTGCCTGCCCCGCTGCCGAACTCCTGGGCTTCTCCTGCGGCTCGGGCGCGCGACGAGCCACCGGCGCCTCGGCCTCGAACTCTCCGATCGTGATGGGCATCTCGCGGGCCGTTCCGCGGCGGAACACCGTCATCGTGCTGCGCGTGCCCGGCTTCGTGTTGCCCACCAGGCGCGGCAGGTCGCCCGAGCGCTCGATGGGCTTGCCATCGAACTTGGTGATGATGTCGCCCGCCTCCAGGCCTGCCTTGTCACCGGGCGAGCCAGCTTCCACGGCGCCCACCAGTGCGCCCTGAGCACGCCCCAGGCCGATGGATTCGGCGACATCCTTGGTCACAGGGCCGATCTGGACACCGATGCGCCCGCGCGTCACCCGGCCCGATGTGCGCAGTTGTTCGCTCACGCGCAACGCCTCGTCGATCGGGATTGCGAACGAGATGCCCATGAAACCGCCCGAGCGCGAATAGATCTGGCTGTTGATGCCGACGACCTCACCGCGCATGTTGATCAGTGGCCCGCCCGAGTTGCCCGGGTTGATCGCCACATCGGTCTGGATGAACGGCAGGTACTCGCCGGTATCGCGCTGCTTGGCACTCACGATGCCGGCCGTCACCGTGTTCTCGAGACCGAACGGCGAACCGATGGCCATGACCCATTCGCCGACGCGCAGGCGATTGAGATCGCCAGTCTTCACGGCCGGCAGACCGCTGGCTTCGATCTTGACGACGGCGACGTCGGTGCGCTTGTCGGCCCCGATGATCTTCGCCTTGAACTCACGCTTGTCGGTCAGCGTGACGATGACCTCGTCGGCACCGTCGATGACGTGCGCATTGGTCATGATGAAGCCGTCGGCCGTCAGCACGAAACCCGACCCGAGGCCACGCGCCTGCGGCTCTTCGTTCTGAGGGCGGTTCGGCTGGGGAGCCTGCCGCGGCATGCCCGGCAGCGGCTGGCCGAAGAAGCGCCGGAAGAACTCCTGCATCTCCTCGTCCATGTTGCCCGCACCCGGCCGCTGCGACACCCGTTCGAGCGTCCGGATATTGACGACCGACGGCCCGACCTGTTCCACCAGGTCGGTGAAATCCGGCAGGTTGCGCACGGACTGTGCCTGCGCCGATGCCGCCGGCAGCAGGGCCATCGCACCCGCCGTCGCCGACATGGCGACCGCCAGAATCCATGAACGCATAACGGGACTGTCGAGTCGGGTCATCTTCCACCTTTCTTGTCATGGCGCGGCCAGGGCCGCAATCGTCACCGGCAAGGCCTACCGGAATTCGGGGCTCATCGCACGCGTTCAAGACCTTGCGCGAATGCGCGCAGCGTGGCCGCAGGCGCCTCGCCGACCACGGTCAGCCACCAATCCTGGCCGCGATCGCTCAGACGTCGCGTCAATGCGTGGGTGGCGCCCATCGAAGCCGACATCTCGCGCGAATGCCGCTTGGCATCGAACGGCTCGACGAACAGGGAAACCGAAGCGAGGCCATCGGTGAAGATCCACTGCATGGTGCCTGCGGCAACTTCCCCAGGCGGCAGAGCTGCAGTCGGTCTGCGGTAACAGCTCACCGGCTGGAAACCTTCGACTGCCTCACGCAAGCGCCAACCCTCGGCCTGCGGCGTGGTCTTGACCGGCTCGCTTTTCTCGATCCGGTAGCCCTCGGTGCTGGCCATCATCTGCCGCAGCTTGTCCATCCGCACCGGTGCATCGAGCTGCAATTCCGAGAATGCCGCCTGCTCCAGCACCCGGCTGTCGCCATCGAGCGTCTGCAGTTTCACGACGAGGCCGCTCTTCTTCTCGCTCCAGATACGGTAACCGAAGCGAAGGCCATCCTTGGGAGTGATCTGCACCACATCTGTGTCGAAGCCGGCGACACGGTCGCTGCCGACCTGCCGTGCCACGTAGAACTCGCCGATGGGAGATGCGGTGGCGCGAAGCAGGTTGGGGAACAGACCGAGCGACTCGCGCTGCTCGGTCCGCGCCACCTTGCTGCCAGGCAGGAAGGTGATCACACTGTCGTTGTGGCGGATCGTGGAGCGCGGGGTGCCCGTGAGGGACTCGACGCGTTCCATCTGCTGTTCGCCATCGCAGACGTGCCAGATCTTGGCGCTCGACATGCTGCCTTCGGCAGAAGACACCACGAAGGTGCCTACATACGAGCGACGCCTGGACGCCTCGTGCATGCGCAGAAGCCATTCGCCGACCGTGCGCTCCTGAGCCGCCACCGCGGCAGGGGCCGCCGGTTGCGGCTGCGCCGAAGCTGCCAGCGGCGGGCCAGCGAGCGCGCAGACGATCGCGAGCGGCAGGCCGCAACGCGGCCACAGGCCGATACGGGTCGAGCGAAAGCGGCGGCGGAGCATGAACAGGGAAGTCAGCGCTGCGGCCCTTCGAAGGTCGCATTGCGCAGGAAGCCTGCGGGCATCTGCAGCGCGGACACACCGCCTGCTTCCTTGTGGGCAGCCAGCAATTCGTCCAGCCGCGGATCGCGGATCATGGTTCCAGACGACGTGGCCACGGCGCCGGCCGGCGCGGTCGCCAGCACCGGACCGGAAGCTCCGCCGGAGGCCGGTAGCCCGCCCACCAGACTCCAGCCCAGAGCGGCCACAGCTGCAAGAGATGCGAAACCTGCCACCATCTTCCAGCGAAACACGGGCTCGTTGGCTGCAGCAGCGGCGACCTCCACCTGCGGCGGGGTCACGGCAATCACGGCCGGCCGGGCGGGCTCGGCCTGAAGGCGGATGCGGAGGCGCTCAACGAAGGCCGGATCGGCGCCCGGCATCGCGCGATCACCCGCGCGAAGCGCTTCTCCCGCGACGTGGTATGCATTCCATTCGGCCTGCAGGGCAGCATCCACACCCAAATGGGACAGGATCTCCTCCACGGCAACGCCGGCGAGCTGCCCATCGGCCAGCGCGGAAATCTGTTCGCGGATATCTGCTGGATTTTTCGTCATCTGATTCACCATCGTCCTACCACCGTTTGCCGGATTGCTTGTCCAGCAAAGGCTTTACCCGGGCCGAAATCGCCTCACGGGCCCTGAAGATCCGGGACCGCACGGTCCCGATCGGACAGTTCATGACCTCGGCGATCTCTTCGTAACTGAGACCGTCTATCTCTCGCAAGGTCACTGCCTGGCGTAATTCGTCGGGCAAAGCTTCCATAGCCGCATTCACCGTCGCGGCGATTTCCTTGGCCGCCAGCACCGTGTCGGGGGTCTCGTCGCTGGTTAGTTCGTTTCCGGGCCGGTAAGTTTCATCGTCATCGTCAGAAGAGCGCATCAGCGCACTTTCGGAGACGACGGGGTCGCGCTTGAGGTCGACCAGGGCTTTCTTGGCCGTATTGACGGCGATCCTGTACAGCCACGTATAGAACTGGGCATCGCCCCGGAACTGGTGAAGCGCGCGGTAGGCCCGGATGAAAGTCTCCTGCGCGATGTCTTCCACCAGATCGGAATCGCGCACCATCCGCCCGATCAGACGCTCGATCCGTCGCTGGTACTTGATGACCAGCAGTTCGAAGGCCCGCTGGTCGCCCGCCACCGTGCGTTCGACCAGCAGCAAGTCGGCTTCTGCAGATGGCGGAGGTGGAGCGGGAGAGGTCATGAAGCGGCGTCGTCGCGGTTCTGGCTGTGCGGCTGCCGCGGTGCAGCATGGATGGCGCGCGAATATACAGCACGGCGAATGTCCGACCACCGGTGTGGCTCGCGCCAGCGTTCGAGCCATAGCCACGGCCCGGACACGCCCAGACGCACCAGCATCACGAATTGCAGGTCGAGCATCACGAGCGGTACTGCAGTGCCCCGCTCATCCACGACGCTCGGCCATGCCCACGCCTGGCCGTTCCAGCCCACAACCCCCGAAGGAGCGCGCAACCACTGGCGTAGCGCATGGCCCCCGGCCGCGCCCCAAATCAGGAGCGAAAGCGCCATACCATGCCACTGCGCAGAGTGCGGTTGCAGCGCCCAACTGGCCCAGGTCGCCAAGCCTGTCAGGAGGATCAAGATCAGCACGGCGCCCTCGAAACGACAACGCCCCACCGGATAGATTACCGATGGGGCGTGGTGCATGGACAAAAGACCGTGAGCGCTGCTGCCGGAATCAAACGCGACGGAACACCAGCGTACCGTTGGTACCGCCGAAGCCGAAGTTGTTCTTCACGGCCACATCGATCTTCATGTCACGCGCGACGTTGGCACAGT
Organism: Burkholderiales bacterium; assembly: GCA_017307855.1. Classification (GTDB taxonomy): domain Bacteria; phylum Pseudomonadota; class Gammaproteobacteria; order Burkholderiales; family Burkholderiaceae_C; genus JAGOCV01. Next base: position 475,856 of record JAFKGD010000002.1, read on the forward strand.
AGTCCAGATCGCACTCCGGATCCTGATTGAAGATGTTGATGGTCGGCGGACTCTTCTGGTGATGCACCGCCAGCACCGTAAACACCGACTCGATCCCGCCGGCGCCGCCGAGCAGGTGCCCCGTCATGGATTTGGTGGAATTGACGACCACATTGCGCGCATGGTCGCCCAGCGCCGCCTTGATGGCGTTGGTTTCGTTCACATCGCCCAACGGCGTCGAGGTGCCATGTGCGTTGAGGTAGTTCACCTCATCAGCATTGACTCCCGCGTTGCGCAGCGCCGCCACCATCGAACGGCGCGGGCCGTCGATGTTGGGGGCTGTCATGTGATAGGCATCGCCGCTCATGCCGAAGCCGGCCAGCTCCGCATAGATCTTTGCGCCACGGGCCTTCGCGTGTTCGTACTCCTCGAGCACCAGCACACCGCCGCCCTCGCCCAGCACGAAGCCGTCACGGTCCTTGTCCCAAGGGCGCGAGGCCGTTTTGGGATCGTCGTTTCGCGTGGACAGCGCACGGGCAGCGGCAAAGCCACCCAGGCCCAGCGGCGACACCGTCGACTCGGCGCCGCCTGCCACCATGACATCCGCATCGCCGGATTCGATCATGCGGGCGGACAGGCCGATGGCATGCAGGCCCGTCGTGCAGGCCGTGACCACGGCGATATTAGGGCCCTTGAAGCCGAACTTGATCGACACATGACCCGAGATCATGTTGATGATCGACGCTGGCACGAAGAAAGGCGAGATCCGGCGTGGACCGCGATTGGTCAGCTCGGCATGCGTTTCCTCGATCATCGGCAGCCCGCCGATGCCCGAGCCGATGTTGACGCCGATCCGGGTGGCAGCGTCGTCGTCCAGCGCCTCCCCGGTGGGCAAGCCTGCATCGGCCACGGCCTGGCAGGCAGCGGCCAGTCCGAGGTGGATGAACCGGTCCATGTGCCGGGCTTCCTTCTCGGGGATGTAATCCGCGATATTGAAGCCCTTGACCTCGCCAGCGAACTTGCAGGCGAAGCTGCTGGCGTCAAACTGGGTGACAAGGTCGATGCCGGGCGTGCCGGCGAGGAGATGGGTCCAGGACTCGGCCACCGTGTTTCCCACGGGGCTCACGCAGCCCAGACCGGTCACGACAACGCGGCGACGGCTCATGCGATTCGGTTCCCTGGAAGTCAGGCCTTCTGGTGGCTGACGGCGTAGTCGATGGCGTTCTGCACCGTGGTGATCTTTTCCGCGTCTTCGTCGGGGATCTCGATGCCGAACTCGTCTTCCAGAGCCATCACCAGTTCCACGGTGTCCAGAGAATCGGCGCCGAGGTCGGCCACGAAAGCCTTCTCGTTGGTCACCTGGGACTCTTCCACGCCCAGTTGTTCGGCAATGATTTTCTTGACGCGTGCTTCGATATCGCTCATGTTTCCCTCAGAGGGTTGTAGATGAATCCGCGATTTTACCCGGCGGGGATGTATTCCCCACTCTCGGGCGGCCAGGCGGAAAAAATGGCCCGGGCCTCACGGCCCGCTCCCGGTTACATGTACATGCCGCCGTTGATGTGGATTTCCTGCCCCGTCACATAGCCAGCCTGCGGAGAAGCCAGCCACGACACCGCATGCGCGACGTCGGCCGGCTTGCCCAAGTGCCCGAGCGGGATCTGTGCCAGCAAGGCTTTCTGCTGCTCTTCGGGCAGGCTGGCCGTCATGTCGGTTTCGATGAATCCGGGTGCAACGCAGTTCACCGTGATGTTGCGGCTGCCGAGTTCGCGAGCCAGCGCCCGGGTCATCCCGGCCACGCCGGCCTTGGCAGCTGCGTAGTTGGCCTGTCCCGGATTGCCTGACGCGCCGACCACGCTGGTGATGCTGACGATGCGCCCGTAGCGCTGCTTCATCATCGGACGGATCACGGCTCGCGAGAGGCGGAAGACCGCTTTGAGATTGGTGTCCAGCACGGCATCCCAATCGTCGTCCTTCATGCGCATGGCCAGGGTGTCGCGGGTAATGCCGGCATTGTTGACAAGCACGTGCAGCGCGCCATGCTCCTTGACGATCGAATCGATCAAGGCCTCGGCGGCGGCGGCGTCCGTGACATCGAGCCGCACGCCCCGGCAGCCTGGACGGGCCTGCAGCGCCGTGCCGATCCGCGCCGCGCCGTCGTCCGAGGTCGCCGTGCCGATCACTTTGACGCCGCGCGCCGCCAGTTCAGCCGCAATCGCCGCTCCGATGCCGCGCGTCGCGCCCGTCACCAGGGCCACCTGGCCTTCGAATTTCGTCTCGCTCATATCGCGATCTCCATCTCTTGCGGCAACCGGCATTCGCCGGGGCCGCCTTGTTCGTTCATCAGGCCAGCAGTTGTCGCGCCTCGGCGAGCGTGGCCGGGTCGTAGACCGAGGCAGTCGCAAGCGCCGGATCGATCCGTTTGGTCATGCCTGCCAGCACCTTGCCAGGGCCGCACTCGATCACGGTGGTCAGGCCACGTGCCCCGAGTGCGCGCACGCACTCCACCCAGCGCACCGGGCCGAAAGCCTGGCGGTACAGCGCATCGCGGATCGCGTCGGGATCGGTCTGCACGGCCACATCGATATTGTTCACGAGGTCGATGACAGGACGGCCGAGTTCCAACTGGGCCAGCCGTTCGCGCAGCTTTTCGGCAGCCGGCTGCATCAGGCTCGAATGGAACGGCGCCGACACCGGCAGTTGCAAGGCGCGCTTGGCACCATTGGCCTTGAGCACCTCGCAAGCCTTCTCGACCGCCGCCTTGCTGCCCGCGATCACGGTCTGCGCCGGATCATTGAAATTGACGGCCTCGACCACCTCGCCGGAACCGGGTGGAAAGCCCGCCAGGGCCTCGCGACAACCCTCGGCCACCCTGGACGCGTCCATACCGAGGATCGCCGCCATGGCGCCCTGGCCGACAGGCACGGCTTCCTGCATGGCCGCGGCACGCAGACGCACGAGGGGCACAGCATCGGCCAACCTCAGTACGCCGGCCGCCACCAGCGCGGAATACTCGCCCAGCGAATGCCCTGCCACCGCAGCAGGCAGCGGGCCGCCTTCATGCAGCCAGGCACGGTAGGCGGCGACGCCCGCGACCAGCATCACCGGCTGCGTGTTGGTCGTCAGCGCCAGCGCTTCCTTGGGACCTTCCTTGATCAGCAGACCCAGATCCTCGCCCAGTGCGTCGGAGGCTTCACGCACGGTTTGGGTCACGGCAGGATGATCACCCCAGCCGTCGAGCATGCCGACGGCCTGGGAACCCTGGCCGGGAAATACAAAAGCAAAAGGTGTCATCTCCGTTCCTTGTCGGTCGGCGGACCCTGCACGGGCCGGCCTCGTCGCTCAGAAATCGAGCAGTACGGCGCCCCAGGTGAAGCCGCCGCCCACGCCCTCGAGCATGAGGGTGTCACCCCGCCGGATGCGCCCGGAGCGCACGGCAGAGTCCAGCGCCAGCGGAATCGATGCTGCGGACGTGTTGCCGTGCTGATCCACGGTGACGACCAGCTTCTCCATCGGAAGTTTCAGCTTCCGTGCCGTGCCCTGCATGATGCGGATGTTGGCCTGATGGGGAATGAGCCAGTCAATGTCGGCCTCGGTACGGCCAGCCTTCTGGAGCACATTGCGTGCAGCACTTTCCAGCACACCAACGGCGAGCTTGAAAACGGCCTGGCCATCCATCTTGAGGAAGGCATCACCCAGCACCTGACCGCCAGAGACATTGCCCGGCACGCAAAGAATGCCGGTGTGGCGGCCGTCGGCGTGTAGATCAGACGCCAGGATGCCGGGCGTGTCGGCAGCTTCCAGCACCACCGCGCCTGCGCCATCGCCGAACAGCACACACGTCGTGCGGTCATTGAAATCCAGGATGCGACTGAAAACCTCGGCCCCCACCACGAGCGCCCGGCTCGCCGAGCCGCTCTGGATGAGTGCGTCGGCCACCGTCAGCGCATAGACGAAGCCGCTGCACACGGCCTGCACGTCGAAGGCCGGGCATCCCGCGATACCCAGCTTGTTCTGCATGATGCAGGCCGCCGACGGAAAGACCATGTCGGGTGTGGAAGTGGCGACGATGATGAGATCGATGTCCTGCGGCGTCAGGCCGGCGGCGGCGATGGCTGCACGGCTGGCTTCTGCGCCCAGGTCGCTGCTGGTGACGGCGGGATCGGCAAAGTGCCGGGCATGGATGCCCGTGCGCTCGATGATCCATTCGTTCGATGTCTCGATGCCTCGCTGCGCGAGTTCTGCCGCGAGGTCGGCATTCGTGACGCGTCGCGGCGGCAGAGAACTGCCCGTGCCGGCAATGCGGGAATAACGTCTCATGGAATGAATCCGGATCAGATGGTTGCTGCTGCCGGCTGGCCCTCGGCCGCCGTCGCCAACAGGGGCGCCGCTCGCGCGATCCGGGCCTCGACCCGATCCAGCAGGCGGTTGCGCGCCGCATCATACGCCCGACTCATCGCGTGCTCGAAAGCCACCTCGTCGGCAGAGCCATGACTCTTAAAGACAAGGCCGCGCAACCCCAGGAGTGCAGCGCCGTTATAGCGCCGGTAGTCCACACGGCGCTTGAAAGCGGACAGCACAGGATAAGCAAAAATGCCAGCGATTTTGGTGAAGATGTTGCGCGAAAACTCCTGTTTGAGGAAATCGCCAATCATCGATGCCAGACCTTCGCTGGTCTTGAGTGCAACGTTGCCCACGAACCCGTCACACACGACGATATCAGTCGTTCCTTTGAAGATATCGTTGCCTTCCACGTTGCCGTAAAAATTCAGATCGCCACTCTTGCCAGCTATTCGCAGCAGTTCGCCGGCTTTTTTTATCACTTCGCTGCCTTTGATGGCTTCGGAACCGATGTTCAGGAGGCCGACCGAGGGCGCCTCGCGATTCTTCAAGACGGAATCGAGGGCGGAACCCAGCACAGCAAACTGCAGAAGGTGATGCTCAGTGCAATCCACGTTTGCGCCCAGATCCAGCACCGTCGTCGCGTCACCGCGCCCGTTGGGCAAGGGATAGGCGATGGCCGGTCGGTCGATGCCCTCGAGCGTCTTGAGCAGGTAACGCGCGATGGCCATCAACGCGCCAGTATTGCCAGCCGAGATGGCGGCGGCCGCACGGCCCTCCTTCACCTGGAGGATGGCCACCCGCATCGAAGAATCCTTCTTGCGGCGCAGCGCCACCTCGACTGCATCGTCCATGGCAACCACTTCGCTGGCCGGCACGACGGTGGCCCGGTCATGGGCAAAAGAAGACAAACTCTCGGGAAGACCCACCAGCAAGAGGTGGGCATCGGCATGACGATCGAGAAAGCGGCGACAGGCGGCGAGCGTGACGCGCGGCCCGTGGTCGCCACCCATGCAATCAACGGCAAGGGTGATCATGGCCGGTCACCAACGGCCGGCACAAAAGCGGGCGGGCAAAGGGCCAAAAGGAAGGCGGTCATCAAGACAAAGGCCCGTGGCCAGCGCGATCGCGTAGCTCCGGGCCTCTGATGTCTGAAGCGCTTCAGGCTTCGGACTTCGTCTTGAGAACCTGACGGCCGCGATAAAAACCGCTGGGGCTGACGTGGTGGCGCAGGTGGGTTTCGCCGGTGGTCGGCTCGACGGCCAGGCCCGGAACGTTCAGGGCGTTGTGCGAACGGTGCATGCCGCGCTTGGAAGGCGACTTCTTGTTTTGCTGGACGGCCATGGTGCGGCTCCTGGTTCAAAAATGGGTGGGTGGGCAGCGAAACTGGCCATTTGACGAGGCAAAGGCAATTCGCGCGAAGCCCATGATTATAGCCCAAGCCGTTGATTTACTTCGTTTTGTTCAAACGCAGGCCCTGCAAGGCCGCGAACGGATTGGGCTTCTCCTCGAAAACGGGATCGCCAGCGGCGACGGATAGGGCCTGCGCACCTCCCGCCGGACAAACCTCATGACTTGGCACCAGCGGCAGCGCCATCAGCAGTTCGTCTTCCAGCAATCCCATGAGGTCAAAGGCACGGTCGAGTACCAGCAGGTCTTCTTCGGCCTCGTCATCTTCAGCTTCGGCCGTGCGTTCATCGGCCACGAAGCGGAACACACGGTCGACCTCCACACCCACGTCAACCGGTTGCAAACAGCGCTGACACACCATCGGCAGGCGGGCCGAGGCCTGCAACGAAAGCCATATCTGCTCCGCAGCACCCTGCACGGGACGGGCTTCGCCCTGGGCACTCCATTCGACGGGCGCCGCGCTCGCAGCGGCCTCCGGCGGCAAATCGCCGGCCAGGCGCGGCAATGCCGATACGGCCGTCGAGCCCGACAAACGCCCTTCGGCCTGGGCGAAAGCCCGCACATCCAGCACAGTGGGAGCGAAGTCCTTTTTCATGGCGGGCAGTGTAAGAGAATCACCGCATGTCTTCCGTCTCATCCCGCGGCCGGCCACTGGTGCTCGGCTCGTCCTCCCGCTACCGTCGCGAACTGCTCGAACGCCTGCGCATTCCGTTCACTGTCGATTCGCCAGATGTCGACGAGACCCCCCGGCCGGGCGAGGCACCGCGGGCCCTGGCCAGCCGTCTCGCGCTGGCCAAGGCGCACGCCGTGGCCGCACGCCACCCCAGATCTATCGTCATCGGCTGTGACCAGGTGGCCGATCTGAACGGGCACCCTCTGGGCAAGCCGGGCACGCATGCGCGGGCACGCGCGCAATTGCAGAGCATGAGGGGCCAGACGGTGGTGTTCCAGACCGCCCTGGCCGTGGTCTGCCAAGACACAGGCTTCGAGCAGGCCGATCTGGCAGCCGTACAAGTTCGGTTCCGCGACCTGAGCGAGGCACAGATCGAAACCTACCTCCGGCTCGAACAGCCCTACGATTGTGCCGGGAGCGCCAAGAGCGAGGGCCTGGGTATCGCCCTGCTGGCCTCGATCGACAACGACGATCCCACGGCGCTGATCGGCCTGCCGCTGATCCGTACCGTCTCGCTGCTGCGTGCCGCCGGACTCGAGGTGCTGGCGTGAAATCGACGGGCACGCTCTACCTGGTGCCGACACCGCTGGATTTCGGCTGCACGCCGCAAGCGCCACTGGACCTGGCCTTGCCCGGCGATACGATCCGGACAGCCGCCCGGCTGCAGCACTGGATCTGCGAGAACGCGAAGTCAGCGCGGGCCTTCCTCAAGCGCGTGGATGCGGTCGCGCCGCTGACGGCGCCGTTGCAAAGCCTGAATGTCTCCGAGCTTCCGCATATCGTCCACAAGAAGGGTGACCATGCTGGCGCCCCCGCCGGCTTCGACGCCGCAGCGCTCCTCAAAGCCGCACTCGACGGCCACGACATCGGTCTGGTCAGCGAGGCTGGCATGCCGGCCGTGGCCGACCCGGGATCATCGGTCGTGCGCGCTGCGCAGACTGCAGGTATCACGGTGGTCGCGCTGGCTGGGCCGGTCTCGCTGATGCAGGCACTGGCCGCCAGCGGCCTGAACGGTCAGAGCTTTGCCTTCGTCGGATATCTGCCGCAGGACGCAGCCGAACGTACGCAGCGCATACGCGAACTGGAGGCCCTGGCGCTGCGCGGCGGACAGACGCAACTGGTGATCGAGACGCCCTATCGCAACGTCGCCCTGCTGAGGGCCTTGCTGCAAACCTTGCAACCCAACACCTGGCTGGCCGTGGCCAGCGGTCTCACCCTGCCGAACGGCCGCACGCACGCTGCGACGGTGCGCCAGTGGCGCCAGTGGGTGCAGCAGGCGGCTGATGGGACGGCGCGGCAGGCACCGGCCAACGACACACCTGCCGTGTTTTGCCTGGGCCGCTGAAGCGATTCAGCGCAAGGCGGGCGCGTGGCGCAGCATTCGCATGGCACCCTCGCCGATCGATGCGCCGAACTGGCGCGCCAGCCGCTCGGCCACATTCTCGCGGCGGGTGTAGTCAATGATCTCCTCGGCTTTGACGACTTCGCGCGCCACATAGTCGAGGCTGCCGAGCTTGTCGGCCAAGCCCATCTCGATGGCCTGAGAGCCGGTCCAGAATAAGCCACTGAACAGTTCCGGCGTTTCCTTGATGCGATCGCCACGGCCAGCCTTGACCACGGCGATGAACTGCCTGTGCACTTCATCGAGCATGGTCTGTGCATATGCACGCTGGCGCTCGGTCTGCGGACTGAAGGGGTCCAGAAAGCCCTTGTTCTCGCCTGCCGTGAGCAGCCGGCGCTCGACGCCGAGCTTGTCCATCAGGCCGGTGAAGCCGAAACCGTCCATCAGCACGCCGATGCTGCCCACGATGCTGGCCTTGTCCACGAAGATCTCGTCGGTCGCCGCGGCGATGTAATAGGCCGCCGAGGCGCACGACTCCTCGACCACGGCATAGACCGGCTTGCCGTGCTTGGCCTTCAGCCGGCGGATCTCGTCGTTGATGATGCCGGCCTGCACCGGACTGCCGCCCGGCGAGTTGATGAGCAGCACCACCGCCTGCGAGCCTTCGTCCTCGAAGGCGCTGCGCATGGCGGCGACGATGTATTCCGCACTGGCGCTGGCACCCGAGGCGATCTCGCCCTTCACTTCCACCACGGCCGTGTGCGGCGTGACGCTGGCGGTGCCACCCTGCGAGCGCGAGAGCGCCGCCCATGCGACCACCAGGAACAACGCCAGCCACGACAGGCGGAAGAATATCTTCCACCGGCGCGCCGAGCGCTGTTCGGCCAGAGCGGCAAACGCCAGCTTTTCCAGCGTGGCACGCTCCCAGCCGGGCGTACGGCTGTCGTTGGGAGAAGGGTCGAGAGTCGGGTCGCTCATGAGGTCAGAACAGCACGGGTTGCAGGTTGTAGGCAGTATGCCAGCGCACCACGCCGGCCTCTTCGCTCAGGGCGATCTTCACCAGGCCACCTCGGCACGGCCCGCCGGCGCAGGTGCCCGTGTCGGGTCGGTAGGCCGCGCCGTGGGTGGCGCACAGCAGCCAGCGGCCGGTGTCGTCGAAGAAGCGGTCGGCCTGGTAGTCCATCTCCATAGCGACGTGCATGCAGCGGTTGAGATAGGCGTGCACCGCGCCCTCGAAACGCACGGCGAAGGCGCGGCATGTCTGCCCGCCATAGATCACGTCGAAGGGCACAGCCAGACCGCCGTCCAGCAGGTCGGACGAATTGCACAGCGCGATGGCCTGTCCTTCGCTCATGCAGATCACGGGACGGCGCTAGGCCGATTCCAGCAGCCACCGATGCAGCTCGGCCACCGAATGGGCGACGAACCGCGGCTGCAGCGCATGGAAGGCGTCGGGCTCATGGGCGCCATAACTCACGCCCACCGATGCACAACCGGCATTGAGCGCCATCTGCAGGTCGTGCGTCGTATCGCCGATCATGAGTGTGCGCCCGGGCTCCACGCCAAACTCTCGCATCAACTCGTGGAGCATGCGTGGATGAGGCTTGCCCGCCGTCTCGTCCGCCGTGCGCGAGCCGTCGAAGACTCCACGCAGTTGCACATCGCGCAGGGCCTCGTCCAGCCCACGGCGCGACTTGCCGGTGGCCACCGCCAGCCAGTGATGGCGCGCCTTCAGGTCGGCCAGCAAGGGCAGCACGCCATCGAACAACGTGATGTCGTGCTGGTGCGCCGTGTAATGCACGCGATAGCGCTCGCCCAGCTGGGCATGGCGTTCAGGCGGCACGTCGGGCGCCGCGTGCGCCAGCGCCTGCATGAGGCCCATCCCGATCACGTAGGCTGCATCGCGCTCGCTTGGCACGGTACCGCCAACATCGCGCACGGCGTCCTGGATGCAGCGCGTGATGATGCGCGTGGAATCGAACAGCGTTCCATCCCAGTCGAAGGCGATGAGGTCAAACTGGCGCGTCATGGTCGGCGAATTGTCGCAGTTCGGGTGGAAGACCAGATGTCAGTTCGACACGCTCTCCAGTTGCCGGATGGTTGAACGACAGCCGCCACGCATGCAGGAACATGCGGCGCAGGCCCGGGCGGGCGTCGGCGCGCTGAAGGGCCTTGTTGAGATCGAAATCACCGTACTTGTCGTCGCCCAGGATCGGATGCCCGGCCCAGGCCAGGTGCACGCGGATCTGGTGCGTGCGTCCGGTGCGGATGGTCACTTCAAGCAGCGAGGCATCGACCAGTCGCCGCGCCACTTTCACCAGCGTGATGGAACGCATGGCATCCGGATGATCCGCCGCGACCACACGCACGCGGCGTTCGCCATCCGCGTTGCCGCCTCCGCTGACCAGATACTTCTGCAATGACTGGTCGATCACCTTCAGGCGCTCCGGCCAGTCCCCTCGCACCGCGGCGAGATAGGTTTTGCCGGTATCGCGCTCGCGGAACTGGTCCTGCAGGTGCCGCAGCGCGCTGCGCTTCTTGGCCACAAGCAGGATGCCCGATGTTTCGCGGTCGAGCCGGTGCACCAGCTCCAGCAGCCTGGCATCGGGTCGGGCCCGGCGCAGCTGTTCGATCACGCCGAAGTTGACCCCGCTTCCACCATGCACGGCAACGCCGGCCGGCTTGTCGATGGCCAGGAGGTGCTCGTCTTCCATCAGGATGGGAAATTCGCGCGCTGGCACTGCGGTTGCCACGGCCGTTTCTTCAGGACGGCTGGCCACGCGCACAGGCGGCAACCGGACCGCATCACCTTCGGCCACGCGCGTGTCGGCCGCTGCCCGCCCCTTGTTCACACGGACCTCGCCGCTGCGGATGATCCGGTAGACGTGCGTCTTGGGAACGCCCTTGAGCTGACGCAAAAGGAAATTGTCCAGCCGCTGGCCGGCCGATTCGGCGTCCACCACCACCATCTGGACGGAGGGAGGCGCGGCCCGGGCAGGCGCCGGCGCGCCGGCCGGAGTGTGAGAGGGGGCCGGGGACGATCCCGATGGTTTTCCGGTTCGCGGAGGCCCTATAATGTTTTTCACCAGCGTTTTGCCGTAAGTGCTTGATTAATCAGAAGTTTAGAGCACGCTTCAGCAAACGCCGGAGGTCGATGCCGCTAACCGCCCGTGCGAGCAGATGCCTGGCCCTCCTGGCCCTGCATGGCTCACCGCGCTGAAGGCCGGAACCGACGCCCACGAAACACCGATTCGGAATTTTCATGCCATCGCGCCCACCGGGCGTGCTGGCGGATAAAAGCGAGACTCTTCCCGTGCTCCTGGCGCTGATTCAACTCTGCCTGCGGTGGCTGCTGCCATCCCGCGGTGGCGTTCCGTCACGCCTGGCCCTTGACCGCCATCCGTCTCCGGCGCTGCCGGTGCGGGCAGGCGGCGGGGCCGTGTACGCGTCGCAGTTCGCACCATCCACGCGCCCCCGCCGCCCTGTCCTCCGGCCCCATGGCCGGTCGTCTGGCGGCTGAACGGCATTCCCTTCGTTTCCCGGCGTCGGCTCCTGGCATCGTTGGCCCCTTGAGGGCCTGTGATGACTATGTACTGCTAAAGGGGAACGCATCATGAAACGGATGCTGATCAACGCCACCCAGGCGGAAGAACGCCGGCTGGCGATCGTCGACGGACAGAAGCTCCTCGACTATGAAATCGAGATCGAGGGACGCGAACAGCGCAAGGGCAACATCTACAAGGCCGTCGTCACACGCGTCGAGCCGTCGCTCGAAGCCTGCTTCGTCGACTACGGCGAAGATCGCCACGGCTTCCTGCCTTTCAAGGAAATCTCGCGCCAGTACTTCGCGCAGGGCGTCTCGGTCAGCCAGGCCAAGATCCAGGACGTGATCAAGGAAGGCCAGGAACTGCTGGTCCAGGTCGAAAAGGAAGAGCGCGGCAACAAGGGCGCTGCCCTCACCACCTTCGTCAGCCTCGCGGGCCGCTACATGGTCCTGATGCCCAACAACCCGCGTGGCGGTGGCGTCAGCCGCCGCATCGAGGGCGAGGACCGCGCCGAGCTCAAGGAGGCGATGGACCAGCTCGAGTATCCGAACGGCATGTCGGTGATCGCACGCACCGCCGGCATCGGCCGCTCGGCGCCCGAGCTGCAATGGGACCTGAACTACCTGCTCAAGCTCTGGAACGCCATCGACGGCGCCTCCAAGGCCGGCAAGGGCGCCTTCCTGATCTACCAGGAATCGAGCCTGGTGATCCGCGCCATCCGTGATTACTTCAATCACGACATCGGCGACGTCCTGATCGACACGGACGACATCTATGAGCAGGCGCAGCAGTTCATGGCGCACGTCATGCCCGAGCACGCCGCCCGCGTGAAGCGCTACCGCGACGACGCGCCGCTTTTCAGCCGCTTCCAGATCGAGCACCAGATCGAATCGGCCTACTCGCGCACCGTCAACCTGCCTTCAGGCGGCGCCATCGTGATCGACCACACCGAAGCGCTGGTATCCGTTGACGTCAATTCGGCCCGCGCCATCAAGGGTGGCGACATCGAGGAAACCGCCACGCGTACCAACCTCGAAGCCGCCGACGAAGTGGCGCGCCAGATGCGCCTGCGCGACATTGGCGGCCTGATCGTGATCGACTTCATCGACATGGAAGAGTCGCGCAACCGCCGCGAGGTGGAAAACCGCCTGCGCGACGCACTGCGCCAGGACCGCGCGCGCGTGCAGTTCGGCTCGATCAGCAAGTTCGGCCTCATGGAAATGAGCCGCCAGCGCCTCAAGCCCGCGCTGTCGGAAGGCTCGTCCATCCCCTGCCCGCGCTGCGGCGGCTCGGGCCACATCCGCGACACCGAAAGCTCGGCGCTGCAGATCCTGCGCATCATTCAGGAAGAATCGATGAAGGACAACACGGCTGCCGTCAACGTGCAGGTGCCCGTGGAAGTCGCTTCGTTCCTGCTCAACGAGAAGCGCGCCGAGATCGCCAAGATCGAACTCAAGCAACGCATCAGCGTGCTGATGGTGCCCAACAAGACGCTCGAGACGCCGAACTACAAGCTCGAGCGCATGAAGCACGACGACCCGCGCCTCGACCGCATGGAGCCCAGCTACAAGGCGGCCGAAGTGGTGGAAGACCCGACGACGGTCACGCGCCGTTCGCAGGAGCCCACCAACCGCCAGCAGCCCGTGATCAAGGGCGTGCTGCCCGACGCCCCCGCCCCGATCGCACCGCCGAAGCCCGAGCCCGTGACGGCAGCTCCCGCGCCGGTGGCCGCCGCTCCCACTGCAGCCCCGGCCGAAACCGGCTTCTTCGCCTTCATCAAGAGCCTGTTCGGTGGCAGCAAGCCTGCGCCGGCGCCGGCTGTCGCAGCACCTGCGGCAGCCAGGACCGAAGGCAAACGTGACGGCGGCCGCGGTAGCCGTGATGGCGAACGCCGCGACGGTCGCCGAGGCGAGCGTGGCGAAGGCCGTGGTGGCCGCGACGGCGAACGTCGCGATGGCCGCCGTGGCGAGCGCGGTGAAGCACGTGCCCTGCGTGACGGCGAGCAGCCGCGCCGCGACGGCGAGTCGCGCCGCGGCGAACGCGGTGAAGGCCGTGGCAGTCGCGAACAGCGCCGCGACGACCCGAGCCGCGCGCCGCAGCAGGACGATCAGTTGAACAATGCGGCGGCGATTGCGACGGGCGACGCCCAGCCGCAGGCCCGTGGCGATCGCGCTCCGCGCGAACGCGGTGAGCGCGGTGAGCGCGGCGGCGAACGCCGCGAACGCGGTGGCCGCAACGGCGAGCGCGAAGCGCGCGAGCCGCGCGAAGCACGGGAACCCCGCGAGGCACGCGAGCCGCGTGAGGGCGATGCAGCCCCGAGCGACCGCGAGCCGCGCGAGAGCCGCGAGCGCGCCGAGCGCCGCCAACGCCGCCTGGAGCAGGAGGCCCGCGGCGACGCGCCGGTTGCCGAACAGGATGCACTGAACCCCTTGGCCGCCGACGCTGCGGCCCTGGTGGCCGATGGCCAGCCGCAGGGCGAAGCTCAGGCCCTTGCTGACGGAGCCGAAGGCGAACAGCAGCGCCCGCGTCGAGAAGATGGCGAGCGTCGCGAACGCCGCTCGCGCGACCGTTACGGCCGTGATCGCCGTGAGCGCGGCCCGCGCGAGGGGGATGCTTCCCTGGCAGAAGGCGCCGCCGAGGCGATGCAACCCGTGGCAACTCCGGATGCGCCTGCATTGGCCGATGCGGCGGCACCTGTGGCGGCCGAGCAGCCCGCGCGGGTATCCGTGCCGGCGCCTGCGGCCGTTGCTCCCACGAATGCTGGTATGCCTCGCGTGCAGGCCTTCGAGCTGCCGCTCGATCAACTGGTGCAGGTCGCCGAAGCTTCAGGCCTGCAGTGGGTCAATTCCGACGCCGACAAGGTCGCGGCCGTGCAGGCTGCCATCGCCGCCGAGCCCAAGCCGGTGCATGTCCCACGCGAGCGGCCGCCCGTGGTCGTCATCGACGAAGGTCCGCTGGTACTTGTGGAAACGCGGCGCGACCTGCGCAACCTCGAACTGCCATTCGAGCAGCGCTGATCGCTCTTCGATCGTGAAGGAAAGCCCGCCGCGAGCGGGCTTTTTCCATCGCCGTGCCGTGCTGAGGTGAAGAGCTTCCCTCCGGGCGCATGAGCCGCTTTTTCATGGGTTCCGTAGCCGCCGTGAACGCAACAGCGCATGGGCCTCCGCGCTATCGGCAGCCGATGCGCGGATACCGATCAGCCCACACATAAGAGGGAAGGCTCCGACATCGGCGATGCCGGAGCGCGGCAAGCCGACGAAGCCAGCTTGCCGACAGGCGGCTCAAGCCTGCGCGGCGCGCTTCCAGGCCGCGGCTGCAGCCTCGGTGTCGCCACGCTGCTCGGCCAGTTCGGCCAACGCGCGGCAGGCATTGCGGTGCAGCGTTGCATCCTGCAATGACAGCGCTGCCTGACTCAGCAGTTGCTGTGCCTTGCCCCAAAGTTGGCGGCGCATGCAGGCCATGCCCGCCAGGTATTGCAGGTTGGGATCGCGCGGATTGTTGACCTGCGCGGATTCGAAACGGGCCAGCCAGGCGGAGTCCACTTCGTCCTGCAGCCCGGCTTCCAGCGCGCGCACGAGCCGCACGCGTTGCTGATCCCCCATGGTGTGGGGCGTGGACAGCATCGATTCCCACACGGGCAGCAGCCATCCGCGGGCGATCGTACCGTCACCCCCGAGTGACGCCGCACGCTGCGCGGCATGGATCGCCACATCGGGTATGGATCGTTCGGCCGGATCCAGCGCTTCCCAAGCGCGCTGCAGTTGCCCGACGTCATGCGCACTGTTGATACATTCGATGGCCAGGCCGCGCATGATGCTGCGGGCCGCATCGGGCGAGAAGGCCCGATGTTTGGCCAGCAGCCTGGCCGTCTCCAGTGCCTGGGCCGTGCGGCGCGTATGTCGCGCCGCCTTCAGCCGCAGACGCAGCGCCAGCGTGCGGCGCGCGGCGCCCTGGGGCAGCTCTTCCAGCCGGTCGAACGCAGCTTGCGGATCGCGATCGTGCAGTGCCCAGCGCGCGGCCTGCAACTGGATGCCTTCGAGCGTTTCCGGATTGCCGCCCGAGCGCTCTGCGGCCTGTTCGATTGCCAGGTGGAGGTGTTGGTCGCGCGCCGCGCCATCCTGCAGGGCATGGGCGCTTTCGGCCGCCAGCATGTGGGACAGCGAACGCAACTGACCCGTGTGCGGTACCTTGGCGCCCATGGCGAGCAAGGCCCGTTCATGTGCGAGCGCCGCCTGGGCGGCGCGTCGCGAACGCCCGAAACGGCCGGCCAGCAGGTGCGAGAGCGAATCCAGCATGGCCCCGTGCATGGCACGCTCGCGCTGCTGCATGCGCCAGTCGCGCGCCTTGCCCGGCAGACCCAACAGAGCGGCGAGGGCTCGCAGGCTCAGGTGGCCCGCAACGAAGGTCGCGATCAGCAGGATGACGACGAGGTTGACTGAGAGATCGATGCGCCAGGGCGACCAGAAGAGCGTGACCGTCCCCTGGTTGTTGCCGGCAAACAGGGCCACGGCCGCCGCGACGGCGAACAGGGCCAGGAACCACAGGATGGCGCGCATGGGTCAGCAACTCCTCAGCGGCCCGCGGCAGCCGTGGCCAGGGCACCGAATGTTTCTTCGAGCTGAGGCAACTCGCCCGAGCGCAGTTGCTGCTGCACTTGCTGCAGCAGGCCGGCAGCATTCTGCGTGCGGCGCGACGTCGGATCGAAGTAGCGGTGCAGTAACTGCGTAGCGGCAGTGAGTTCGTTGCGCGACGAGTCCACCTGCCGCGCCAGCACGCCCAGACGCACGTTGAGCAGGCGCAGCTTGAAGTTCTCGCGCAGGAAGAATGCCTGGTCGGGCGACAACAGAGCGGCTTCGGGCTGTTCGATGCGACTCACGCGCACGAGCCTGCGGGCTTCGTCGCGTGTGGCGCCCAGGACGCGCTGCCACCAGGGTGCGTCAGCCGGTACGGCCTCGGCGGGCGCATGGCGTGTCGAGCCCAGCGGAGGCGGCGCATTCAGAAGCGGCAGGTCGTCGGCCAGGCGGTTCAAGTCGTCAAGCCGCAGCAGCAAGCCGGGCAGGTCAGTGACGGTGGCAGCGCGGATGCGCTCGACGTCGCGCGCGATGGCGCGTTGCAGCGGTGCCAGGCGCGGCTGGGCGGCACGCGCGATGCGCTGGTCGGCCGTGCGCAGGGCGGCCAGCAGGGGCTCGACGCTGCCAGTGAGTTGGGCCTGCTGCTGCGCGAGGCGCAATGCGGATTCGATGTCGACCACCAGGTTCTCGTCGCGCGAGCGCGAAAGGCTCTGCATCAGTTCTTCGAGCTGGCTGCGCTGCAGCGCGACCTCGGACAGGCGGGTTTCTGCAACGGCCACGCGCGCGGCGGTTTCGCGGGCCTGGTCCTGGGCGTCGCGCGCGAGTGCGCGCGCTTCGACCGCGCTGGCCCCGGCATCGGCGCTCTGGCGTGCCAGTTGTTCCTGGATGGTGGAGAGCTTCTGCCAGAGCATGAGGCTGGCGATCAGCGCCGCGGCCGCAACGGCTGCGAGACTCCAGAGCACGATGCGCACCGCACCCGGCGACATACCGGCGCGCGCGGCAGCTTCCGGCGCGGCGGGACCCGGGTTGGCGGCGACGGGCGGGACGGGGGCGGCGGGAGAAGAGGGCTCGGGCGCAGGCGCTTGGGTCATTGAGGCGATTCTATCGACGCCACCACCGCTTCCTGTGTGGGAAGGCACTGACGCACCCGGCCGAAGCCCGCGTCCCGAGCGGCCTGCGCGATACGCGGATGTGTGGCGATGGCGCGCGCCGCGCGCCACGATTGGCCCGGCAACAGGGCCTGCAGGTTGGACACGGCTTCCGAACTGCTGAACAGCCAGACGACGTCGGCCAGCGCTTGCGCAGCTTCGCTGGCCTGCCGTGCCGTCCAGGCCGGCCGCAACCGGCGGTAGGCCACGACGTCTTCCCATTGCCCCCCCGCCTCACGCACACGCGCTGCCAGCCAATCGCGTCCGGCAGGCCGACCCTGGGCGTCACCTCCCCGCAGGCACAGCACGCGCACGCCGGCATGCACCGTGGAATGAACGTTCTCCCACAGATGCTCCGAATCGAATTGCCCGCCCTCTGCCGCAGGCTCGTGGACACAGGCCGGCCCGCCAGGCACGCCCCGCAGCATGCGTGTCGTGCCCGGCCCGGGGGACCATGCAGGCACGGCGGCCGGCCACGCCGCGCCCTCGGGTCGCGCGGCCATGAAATGTGCGACTGCATTGCCGCTGACGCACATCACGGCACCGAAATGCCCGGATGTCAGTGCGGCCCAGGCCTGAGCCAGTGCCGCGCGCGCGGCTTCGCCATCCACAGGAGCGATGTCGATGAGCGGAAGGATCACCGGTTCGTGGCCGGCCCCCGCCAGCGCTTCGCGCCAGGCTGCGGCTTCATGGGCAGGACGCGTGACGACGACGCGCATGGCTCGCGCGGATCCGTTCAATGCGCGCCCTGGCGGCGCAGGACTGCCGCCACGCCGGCGCCCAGCGCAGATGCGGCGGCGAGGTCCGGCGCGACGCACGTGGCTTCGGCCTGCAGCAAGACGCCCGGCCGTTCCGGATCGCCCCAGGCCGCACGAAGGTGAAGCTGGCCGGATGTCAGCGTGGCATGCGCCGCCAGAGGCATGGAGCAACTTCCGCCGAGCGCGAGGCTCACCGCCCGCTCGGCGGCCGTGCGCAGCCAGCTGTCGGCATGCACCAGCGGCGCCAGCGCGGCACGCAGGTCGTCACGGCCGCTTCGGATCTCCAGCCCGAGCGCTCCCTGCCCCGCAGCCGGCAGCATGACCTCGGGCGCGAAGCTCTCGCGGATGCGATCGGCCAGGCCAAGGCGCTTGAGCCCGGCCGCCGCCAGCACGATGGCGTCGTACTGCCCTTCGTCGAGCTTGCGCAGGCGGGTGTCGAGATTGCCGCGCAGCGGCTCGATCACGAGATCGGGCCGTCTCGCTGCCAGCAGCACCACGCGGCGCAGGCTCGACGTGCCCACGCGTGCACCCTGAGGCAGCACGGCCAGCGATTCGAAGTGCGGCGACACCAGCGCGTCGCGCGGATCCTCGCGCTCCATCACGCCCGCGAGCTCAAAACCGTCAGGCAGTTCCATCGGGACGTCCTTGAGCGAATGAACGGCCAGGTCGGCGCGGCCTTCTTCCAGCGCCAGCTCGAGTTCCTTCACGAAAAGGCCCTTGCCACCCACCTTGCTCAGGCTGCGGTCGAGGATCTGGTCGCCGCGCGTGGTCATGCCCAGCAGCGTGACACGATGGCCATGGGCTTCGAGCAGGCCCTTGACGTGCTCGGCCTGCCACAGGGCGAGCCGGCTTTCCCGCGTGGCGATGGTGATGTCGAGCGAGGGGCGGGGATCAGGAGCAGTCAAGGCGTGCGGCTTTCGGGTGGCGACGATGCGGAAGGCCGGCGAACCGCCCGGCCAAGGGTTTCAACGGAGGCGTATTCCATGCACGACTTGCATGGGCCACCCCGTCTTCGGAAGGCGCGCAGGATGCTAGCATGCTGCGCCGCACAACCCTCGCGGCGTCGGGCCAGTCGCAGCGCACGGTGCCGGCGTCGCGCTCCACAGGAGACGAGTCCGTGAAAACCAACTCCCGTGCCCCCTCAGGGCTGCTTTCCATCCCGGGACGGTCTGGCGATGAAGAGTAGCCCCGATGAAGCGCCCGCGCGCCGGCGCAAGAGCAACGAACAGCCGCTGGCCGATGACATCCGCCTGCTCGGCCGCATCCTCGGCGACGTAATCCGCGAGCAGGAAGGCGTCGACGCCTACGAACTCGTCGAGCAGGTGCGCAAGCTCTCGGTCGCCTTCCGCCGCGACGCCGACCAGGAAGCCGACCGCTCGCTCAAGAAGCTGCTCAAGGGCCTGACCGACGACCAGACGGTCAGCGTGATCCGGGCCTTCACCTACTTCAGCCACCTGGCCAACCTGGCCGAAGACCGCCACCACATCCGCCGCCGCATGGTGCACGAGCGTGCGGGCGATACGCAGGAAGGCAGCATCGAGGTGGCCCTCTCCCGCCTGCGCTGGGCCGGTATCACGCCGCGCGCCATCTCCAGCATGCTGGCGGCCAGCCACGTGTCTCCCGTACTCACGGCGCATCCCACAGAGGTGCAGCGCAAAAGCATCCTCGATGCCGAACGCGGTATCGCCCAGTTGCTGGCCGCGCGCGACGAGATCCGCGCGCATGCGCAGCCGCGCGACGCGCTGGCCCCGCGCGAGCTGGCGGCCAACGAAGCGCAGATCCGCGCTCGCGTGGCCCAGCTGTGGCAGACGCGGCTGCTGCGCTTTTCCAAGCTCACGGTGATCGACGAGGTGGAGAACGCGCTCTCGTACTACGAGGCCACCTTCCTGCGCGAGATTCCCAAGCTCTATGCCGCGCTGGAAGACGAACTGGGGCAGCACCCGGTGGCCAGCTTCCTGCGCATGGGGCAGTGGATCGGCGGCGACCGCGACGGCAACCCCAACGTCAGCGCACAGACGCTCGATTACGCGCTACGGCGACAGGGCGAGATGGTACTGCGCCACTATCTCACCGAAGTGCACTACCTGGGCGCCGAGCTGTCGTTGTCGGCGCGCCTGGTGGACGTGAGCGCCGACATGCAGGCGCTGGCCGAACGCTCGCCCGACACCAGCGAACACCGGCTCGACGAGCCCTATCGCCGCGCCCTGACGGGCATCTACGCGCGGCTGGCAGCCACGTTGCGCCACCTCACGGGCGGCGAGGCGGCCCGCCATGCCGTCGCACCGCAGAACCCCTACGACCGCGCCGAGGACTTCCTGGTCGACCTGCGGGTGATCGAATCGTCGCTTCGCGCGCACCACGGGGCCGCGCTCACCACCGGGCGGCTCCGGCCCCTGCTGCGCTCGGTGGAGGTCTTCGGCTTCCATCTCGCCACGGTCGATCTGCGCCAGAGTTCCGACAAGCACGAAGACGTGGTAGCCGAACTGCTGCGCGTGGCACGTGTGGAGCCGGACTATGCCGCGCTGTCCGAGAACGCGCGCCGCGCGCTGCTCATCCGCCTGCTGGGCGACGCGCGGCCGCTCCGTGTGCTCAACGCCAGCTATTCGGCGCTGGCGCAGGCCGAACTCGCCATCTTCGAGAACGCGCGCCTGTTGCGCTCGCAGTTCGGCGCGGCGGCGATCCGCCACTACATCATCAGCCACACCGAGACGGTGAGCGACCTGCTCGAAGTGCTTCTGCTGCAAAAGGAAGCCGGGCTGATGCATGGCGTGCTCGGCGTCGGCGACGAGCCCTGCCGCGCCGACCTGATCGTGGTGCCGCTGTTCGAGACCATCGAGGACCTGCGTAACGCCGCGCCCATCATGCGATCCTTCTACGCCCTGCCAGGCATTGCGCAGCTGGTGCGCGCCAGCGGAGGCGAGCAGGACATCATGCTCGGCTATTCCGACAGCAACAAGGATGGCGGCATCTTCACCAGCAACTGGGAGCTTTACCGCGCAGAGATCGCGCTGGTCGAGCTGTTCGAGGAACTGGCACGCTCGCATCCCATCACGCTACGGATGTTCCATGGCCGCGGCGGCACGGTCGGACGTGGCGGCGGGCCGAGCTACCAGGCCATCCTGGCTCAGCCTCCGGGCACCGTGCGGGGGCAGATCCGTCTGACGGAACAGGGCGAAGTCATCGCCTCGAAGTACGCCAATCCGGAAATCGGGCGGCGCAACCTCGAGACGCTGGTGGCCGCCACGCTCGAAGCCACGCTGCTGCAACCCACCAAGCCCGCGCCGCGCGCTTTCCTCGACGTGGCCGCGCGCCTGTCGACCGACAGCATGGCGGCCTACCGTGCCCTGGTGTATGAGACGCCGGGCTTCACCGACTACTTCTTCAGCGCCACGCCGATCCGCGAGATCGCCGAGCTCAACATCGGCTCGCGTCCGGCCAGCCGCAAGCCCTCCCAGAAGATCGAAGACCTGCGCGCCATCCCCTGGGGCTTCAGCTGGGGCCAGTGCCGCCTCACGCTGCCGGGCTGGTACGGCTTCGGCTCGGCAATCGAGCAATTCCTCGGGCAGGGCGGCGCAGCCGGCCGGCGCGAGGCGCTCGCGCTGCTGCAGAAGATGAACCGGCAATGGCCATTCTTCCGCACGCTGCTCTCCAACATGGACATGGTGCTGGCCAAGAGCGACCTGCAGCTGGCCTCCCGCTATGCCGAACTGGTGGCCGATGCGCGCCTGCGCAAGCGGGTGTTCCAGGCAATCGAGGCCGAGTGGCACCGCACCGCGGACGCACTGGCGCAGATCACGGGCGAGAAGCAGCGTCTGGCCGGCAATGCGTCCCTGTCGCGATCCATCCGCCACCGCTTTCCCTACATCGACCCGCTTCATCACCTGCAGGTCGAGCTGGTGCGCCGCTACCGCGCGGGGCAGACGGGCGAGCGTGTTCAGACGGGCATCCACATCTCGATCAACGGCATCGCCGCCGCCCTTCGCAACACGGGCTGACGGCCACTCCCCGGCGACCGCCCTGTTCCGCCCGCGAAATCGCGGGTGGACTATCCTCGCACCCATGACGACCTCCAACCTTTCCGCCGCCGAACAGGCCCTGCGCGAAGCCGCGCTCGAATACCACCGCAGCCCGAGCCGGGGCAAGATTTCCATCGCCCCGACCAAGCCGCTGTCGAACCAGCGCGACCTGTCGCTGGCCTACTCGCCCGGCGTGGCCTATCCGTGCATCGACATCCATGCCGATCCGTCCAAGGCCTACGACTACACCTCGCGCGGCAACCTCGTGGGCGTGATCACCAACGGCACCGCCGTGCTGGGCCTGGGCGACATCGGCCCGCTGGCCGGCAAGCCGGTGATGGAAGGCAAGGGCTGCCTGTTCAAGAAGTTCGCGGGCGTCGACGTGTTCGACATCGAACTGGCCGAACGCGACCCCGACAAGTTGGTGGACATCATCGCCTCGCTCGAGCCCACGCTGGGCGGCATCAACCTCGAGGACATCAAGGCGCCCGAGTGCTTCTACATCGAGCGCAAGCTCAGCGAGCGGCTGAACATTCCCGTTTTCCATGACGACCAGCACGGCACGGCCATCATTTCGTCGGCTGCCTTGCTCAACGCACTCGAACTGACGGGCAAGGACATCGGCCGCGTGAAGATCGCCGTCTCGGGCGCGGGTGCCGCCGCCATCGCCTGCGTGGGCGTGATGGAAGGCCTGGGCGTGAAGCGCGAGAACGTCTTCATGGTCGACTCCAAGGGTGTGATCTACGAGGGCCGCGGCTCGCTTGACGAATCCAAGGCGCGCTATGCGCAGAAGACCGATGCGCGCACGCTGGCGGACGTGGTCAATGGCGCCGACGTGTTCCTGGGCTGCTCAGCACCAGGCGTGCTCACGGTGGAGATGGTCAAGACCATGGCTGAGCAACCCATCATCCTTGCGCTGGCCAATCCCGAGCCGGAGATCCGGCCCGAACTGGCGAAGGCCGCGCGGCCCGACTGCATCATCGCCACCGGCCGCTCGGACTATCCGAATCAGGTCAACAACGTCCTGTGTTTCCCGTACATCTTCCGCGGCGCGCTCGACTGCGGCGCGACGAAAATCACCGAGGCCATGAAGCTCGCCTGCGTGCGCGAGATCGCCGATCTGGCCAAGGCCGAGATGAGCGACGAAGTGGCTGCCGCCTACCCAGGCCGCGAGCTGAGCTTCGGCCCCGACTACCTCATCCCGACGCCGTTCGATGCGCGCCTGATCCTGCGCATCGCCCCGGCCGTGGCGCGCGCCGCGCAGGAGTCGGGTGTGGCCACGCGACCGATCGCCGACCTGGCAGCCTATCGCGACAGCCTCACGCGCTTCGTCTATCAGACCGGCATGTTCATGCGGCCGGTGTTCGATGCGGCCAAGGCGTCGCTCAAGCGCGTGGCCTACGCCGAGGGCGAGGACGAGCGCGTGCTGCGCGCAGTGCAGGCGGTGATCGACGAGAAGCTGGCCATCCCCATCCTGATCGGCCGCCCGGCGGTCATCGAGACGCGCATCAAGAAGGCCGGCCTGCGCCTGAGGCCCGGTGTCGATTTCGAGGTGGTCAACCCCGAGGACGACCCGCGCTTCCGCCAGTACTGGGAGGCGTACCACGGACTCATGGGCCGTAACGGCATCACACCCGAAGCTGCCAAGGCGGCCGTGCGGCGCTCCAATACCCTCATCGGGTCGCTGATGGTGAAGCTGGGGGACGCCGATGCCATGCTGTGCGGCCTGGTCGGTCGCTACGACCATCACCTCGAACACGTGGAGAACGTCGTCGGTCTCAAGGACGGCGCGAGCGGCTTCGCGGCGCTGAACGCGCTCATGCTGCCGCAGCACACGCTGTTTATCGCCGACACCTACATCAACGAGGCGCCGGACGCCGAGCAATTGGCGCACATCGCTCTGGCTGCCTCGGAAGAAGTCCGCCGCTTCGGCCTGCCGCCCAAAGTCGCGTTCCTGTCGCACTCCAACTACGGCAGTTCCACCCGGCCGTCGGCGCGCAAGATGCGCGAGGCCTTCGAGCGCTTCCGCCAGCTCGCGCCCGACATCGAGGCCGAGGGCGAGCTGCACGGCGATTCGGCACTGTCGGAGAGCATCCGATCGACATCTGGATTGGCGGACAGTGCTCTCACGGGTTCGGCCAACGTGCTGATCTGCCCTACGCTGGATGCTGCCAACATCCTGTTCAACGTGCTCAAGACCACCAGCAGCCAGGGCACCACCATAGGTCCCATGCTGCTGGGCGCTGCGGCCCCCGTGAACATCATGACACCCTCATCCACCGTTCGCCGCATCATCAACATGACGGCACTGTCGGCAGCAAAGGCGGGCAGCCCACAGGCCTGAAAAAAAAGAAGCCCTCGCTGCGCAAGGCAACGAGGGCAAGGGCCCGGGGTTGAAGATGAGGGCGGATTGGCGACCCCGGGCAGGGGTCGAGGGGCGCACCGCATCAGCGGGTCTCGCCCTTGGCCTGATGCTTACAGCATGCGGCCTTCGTTGACCTGGGCACTGGCGGCATAGGCAGCGCGGCTGGCCTGCACGGCTTCGGCGCGCACGGCGTCACGGCTGCGCTGGCCGGCGAGCTTCACGTCGTCCTGGCGGATGCCTTCGGCGGCCATCGCATCGGCCACATCGGCACGAACGGCCTGGGCGGCCTGGGCCTGCACTTCGGAGCGGGTGTAGATGCTGGCGCTGACGTCGTAGCTGGGTGCGGACTGAACGAGGCCTTCGCTGGTGAAGGTGTCGGCCATGGCGGCGCCGGAGGCACGTACTGTTCCAGAGCGTCGCCCCGGCCACCACGCAGGCGCGACGAAATGCCGGATCGGCGCCGCGAGTTGCCACGCAGGCGCGGTGGATGGCGGCGTCGGGGACAATGCGGGGCGCGCGCGGTGGCCCGATAGCGTGCCCATCCGCCCCCTGACACGCCGCTCATGAACGACATCCACACCCAGCCTGGCACAACACCGGCAAGCCTGCGCCAGATCGGCGCGATACGGCAGCGTTTGCATGGGCTCGGTGCGTCGCCGTCGCACATGCACAGGGTGTTGCGCCTCTGGAGCCAGGCGCTGCCGCAGGACAGCGGCGGCCGCGCCATCGAAACCTTTCTGCCAGCCAGGCTGCGTGCAGCTCTGCCGGTGCTGGAAGGAGAACTTGGTGCCATCGCCCGCGTGCGGTCGGTGCATCCGGCGGCCGATGGTGCCGAACGGCTGCTGGTCGAACTCTCCGATGGCCAGACCGTCGAAAGCGTGCTGCTGCCCCGTGACGGCCTGTGCATCTCGTCCCAGGTGGGCTGTGCGGTCGGCTGCGTGTTCTGCATGACCGGCCAGGATGGACTGCAACGCCAGGTGGGCAGCGCCGAAATGGTGGCCCAGGTGGCGCTCGCACGGCAGCGCCGGCCGGTGAAGAAGGTCGTCTTCATGGGCATGGGCGAGCCCGCGCACAACCTGGACAACGTGCTCGAAGCGATCGACCTCCTGGGTACGGCCGGCAACATCGGGCACAAGAATCTGGTGCTCTCGACCGTTGGCGATGCGCGGGTGTTCGAGCAACTGCCGGCCTCGAAGGTCAAGCCCGCGCTGGCCATTTCGCTGCACAGCACCGACGCTGCGCGACGCGCCGCACTGCTGCCCCGCGCGCCGCACATCGCCCCGGAAGAGCTGGTGGCCGCCGCCGACGACTACGCGCGGGCGACGGGTTATCCCATCCAGTACCAATGGACGCTGATCGAAGGCGTCAACGATACCGAGGCCGAAGTCGACGGGCTGGTGCGCCTGCTGACGGGACGCTACGGGGTACTCAACCTGATCCCGTTCAACAAGATCGACGGACTCGACTTCCGGCGCCCACCCGCCGAGGCCTCGGCAGCCATGGCGCACCGCCTGCACCAGCTGGGCATCCTGACCAAGCTGCGGCGCTCGGCCGCACAGGATGTCGATGGGGGTTGCGGCCAACTGCGGGCGCGCAGCGGCCAGCGCCGCAAGATCGTTCCGATCCGCGCGGCCGCCTGAACGGCGCCGGCACGGACTGAGGTCGATGCCCCACTGCAGGCTGTCATGCCAACCGCATGACTTGCATCAAACATTGACAACATACCGTACGTTCGGTATCTTTGTGGCTGGATCTGAGTCAACGCCAGGTCGATGGAGACAATATTGGACACAGAGTTCGACGCGCGCGATCTGCGCAAAGCCTTCGGCCGCTTCGCCACCGGCGTGACCGTTGTGACCGCCGCGCTTCCTGATGGCCGCCGCGTCGGCATTACAGCCAACTCATTCACCAGTGTGTCCATGTCGCCGCCACTGGTGAGCTGGAACTACCGGCGGGACGCTTTCGGACTGGCCCTCCTCATGCAGGCAAGCCACTTTGCAGTCCATGTGCTGGCCGAAGACCAGATGCACCTGTCTCCCCAGTTCGCCTCCCCCGTGCCCGACCGATTCGCGGGCGTCTCGGTGAGTGAAGGTCTGGGCGGCGTGCCGTTGATCGACGGCTGCGGCGCCACGTTCGAATGCCGCCTGTGGTCAACCTTCGAGGCTGGGGACCACGTGATCATCGTCGGCGAAGTGTTGCGGTACACGCACTCCGACGCCCCGCCGCTGGTTTTCCACGCTGGAAGCTATCTGCAGTGGCCGCGAGCCTGGCACGTATGAGCTCAGCGAGTCGCCGGGGCGCGCTTGCCCGAGCTGATGCCGGTATCCGGGTGACTGGACATGACAATCATCCACAGACGCAACACCTCAGCATCACGTTCCCGCCCACGCAACGACGAGCCGAGCGCCAATCCCCTGACCAGCACCACGGTGAGTTCCATCGCCATCTCGCTCCAGTCAGCAGAATGCCCGGCGCGAGCGAAGGCCTGGAGCCATGCGGCGTTGACGGCCGCACGGAAAGCGTTGGCAGCCGGCTGCATGGCCTGCATGAGTTCCGGCGTCGTGCGTGCAGCATTGATCACTTCGTGCTGGATGAGAAAGCGCGAGCCGGAATAGAAGCTGTACGTGTCCTCGAGAAATGCCCGCAACGGATCCTTGGCAGCGGCCGGCGAGACTGCAGCCCGAACCGATTCCACCGTAGCCTCTTCGTAGGTGAAGAGCACGGCGGCGATCACGAGATCGAGCTTGGCCTTGAAATGATGCACGCGTGCACCACTCGAAACGCCGGCTCGCGCGCTGATTTCCGCAGTGGTCGCACCACCGTAGCCTTTCTCGGCAATGCATTCGACAGTCGCGCGGATCAGGCGTTCGCGCATGGCACCGCTGCGCTGTTCTTGTGAAAGCCGAGGCGAACTGGATGAGGAGGACAGCATCCGGGAATTCAAAACATACCGAATAAACGGAATGATAAATCATGATTCTGCAGCTCGACCTTGACGGCTCACTTCGACTCGCCGAGCCACATGACTTCACGCGATTGCATTGCGCTCTCGGTCCGCCGCGCTCATCGCTGGCGCTGGTACACCAGCAGTTGGCCGGAACCGCCCGCCTGGAGAACACCGACACGGCATGGATCGACGTCGCCTGGCTTCGACGGCAGCGGCCCGTCGAGGCCGACGCCGCCCGCACGTGGCTCTCACAACTGGAGCACATGTTGGCGCAGGCCCAGCCGCATGGCTGGCTCAGCGCCGACGGTCTCGAAGTGAAAGCTCACGTGGTCTGGCCTGCCCCTGCGGAGCCATTACCCAGCCAGCTACCGTCCGGCAGACGCCGTCCCAACCCACCCCTGCGAGGAACCCTGTGAAATTCGGCATCTTCGACCACCTGGACCGCCGCGACGTACCGCTGCACCAGTACTACGCAGACCGGCTGCAGCTGGTCAGCCTCTACGACCGACTTGGTTTCTACGCGTACCACGTGGCAGAACACCACGCCACACCGCTGGGCATGGCGCCTTCCCCATCGGTCTTCCTCTCTTCTGTCGCGCAGCGCACGCAGCGCCTGCGCTTCGGACCGCTGGTCTACACGCTACCGCTGTATCACCCGCTGCGCGTCGCTGAAGAAATCTGCATGCTGGATCATCTCAGCAGCGGAAGGCTGCAAGTGGGTGTGGGCCGAGGAATCTCACCCATCGAGGTCGGCTACTACGGTGTGGATCCCGTCAAGTCTCAGTCGATGTACATCGAGAGCTATGCTGTCGTGATGAAGGCGCTGACGCATGCGGTGCTCGATCATCACGGCGAGCACTACAGCTTCCGCGAAGTGCCCATCGAGTTGCGCCCGCTCCAGCAACCTCACCCGCCCATCTGGTACGGCGTCGGCAATGCGGATGGCGCCGACTGGTGCGTCGCACACCGCGTCAATGCCGTGGTGAATGGCCCCATCCCGCGCGTACGCGAAATCACGGACCGCATGCGTGTCAAGTGGCAGAACGCCGGCCATGCGGAGAGTGATCTGCCGCTGATGGGAACGAGTCGCCACATCGTGGTGGCTGATTCCGATGCGGCAGCTCAGGCCATCGCAACGCGTGCCTATGCGCGCTGGTACGCCAGCTTCATGTATTTGTGGCAACGCCATGGCAGCGTTCCGCAGTTCACGCCCTTCCCGGAACACTTCCGGGACGCGCAGAAAATGGGACTGGCCATTGCCGGAAGTCCGGCAACGGTGCGCGAACTCTTGAGCGTGCAGATCGAGCAAACCGGCGTGAACTATCTGCTGTCGCGATTCGCGTTTGGCGACCTCAGCCTGCCGGAGTCGACGCTGTCAGCGCAGCTGTTCGCTCAGGAGGTTGTGCCGGCACTGGTGCACGGCGATAAAGCGCTTGCCCAGTGATGACGCGCGCCCCTTGTCCCACCTTCATCGAGGCCGGTGAAGGTGACGCGGCACCGCTGGTGATGCTCCACGGCATCGGCTCCACCGCAGCCGGCTGGCGTCGACACATCTCCGCATTCGGCGTGGGCCGACGCGCGTTGGCCTGGAACGCACCCGGCTACGCCGACAGCACGCCGCTCACAGAGGCGCGGCCGCACATCGACGACTACGCGCAGAGGCTTCTCGTATTGCTCGACGAGACGCGCATCGAGAGCGCCGTCCTGATGGCAAGCTCCTGGGGCTCGCTGATAGCGCTGGCGGCGGCCGCCGCCTGGCCAGACCGCATCCGGAAGCTCATCCTGTCCGGTCCCACCGCCGGCTACGGCGGTCTCAGTGCCGGGAAGCGCCAGCAACTGATGGATACCCGGTCAACACGCGCGCAGGTCATCGGCATCGCTGCGATGCTGGAGGCGGACACACCTCGGCTGGCGGCGCCACAGGCCGCCCAGTCCGTCCTGGACGACCTGGCACACGCACAGCGGGGCGTGCATCTGGATGGCTATTTGCAGGCACTGCATGCGATGGTGAACGAAGACGCGCTTCGAACTGCCACGCGCGTGCACTGTCCGACGCTCGTCATCGCGGGCGCGCGTGACCTCGTCGCGCCGGCCCAGCAGCACGCATCACTCATCCATCAAGCCCTGCACGCCTCGCGGTTCCATGTTCTGGAGGACTGCGGACACTTGCCTCACGCAGAACGCGCCGAGGACTTCGCGGGATGGGTCCGCGCATTCCTCTGATTCACCCTGTACCGTCAAAAAGGAGACTTCACCATGTCAATCCGCCAATCTCTGAGCGGCGTCGCCATTGGCGCGCTGCTGGCTACCACACTCGTGGCGCCATCCTTCGCGCAGGCATCGTGGCCGAACAGGCCTGTCAAGTTCATTGTTCCAAGCAACGCTGGAGGCAGCCCGGACCGCGTCACGCGTCTCGTGGCCGAGCGTCTGTCGAAGAAATGGAATCAGCCGGTCGTCGTGGACAACAAGGCCGGAGCGACGTCCATCATCGGCACCGACTTCGTCGCCAAGTCGGCGCCTGACGGATACACCCTCTTGTCAACGTTCACTTCCTTTGTGCAGGTGCCGGCACTGTTCCGAAAGGTCCCTTATGACACCGAGCGTGATCTCGTGCCCATTACACAAACGGTGTCCGTTGATGTGCTCTATCTCGTGCGGTCGGACTCGCCTTACGCTTCGCTGCGCGATTTCACCTCAGCGGCGAAGACCGCCAAACCTCCGCTCAGTTATGGCTCGTTCGGCAACGGCTCGTCATTCCATATCTACGGCGAGCAGATGCGCAAGGCGCTGCACATCGACCTGACCCACGTACCGTACAAAGGTGAACTGCCCTCCACCACCGATTTGCTGGGCGGCCAGCTGGACTCGTCGTTTGCCTCGATCGGCACCGCCCTGCCCTTCCTCAAGGCCGGGCGCCTGCGACCGCTGGCGCTGGTCTCGACCACTCGCTCCAAAGTGGTGCCGGACGTGCCGACTTTCGCAGAGCTCGGCGTGCCCATGCCCGATGTGTCGGGCTGGTTCGGTGTGCTTGCACCGGCCGGTACCGCACCGGACATCGTGCAGAAAGTGGCCGCCGATATCCGCGAGGTGCTCAGCCAGCCCGATGTGATCCAGACCTTGCGCGATCAGGGTCTCGAGCCTGTGGCCAGCACCCCGGAAGCCTTCGAAAGGCGCCTGCGTTCGGATCTGGCGCAATGGAAGCAGCTGCTGCCCGAAGTGGGCATCAACCCGGGCGACTGATCGGGCTCACAGGCCTGACCTCCGGCGCGCGGTCCGTGGATGGGGTCTCAAACGAGATCGACAGCCACGGGCCTTGTTGGCGGATGCCCACTTCGTAGCGCCTCGCGTCCGGCGGGGTGACGACGCATGCGTGGGCAATAAATAAAAAAAGCAGCCGAAGCTGCTTTTTCACTGGAGAAGACCTCCAAAATTTGGCGGAGTGGACGGGACTCGAACCCGCGACCCCCGGCGTGACAGGCCGGTATTCTAACCAACTGAACTACCACTCCGCGTGGTGTGACTTCTGTCCTTGCTCTCGTGGAGCGCAGACCAAGTGCCACAAAACTTGGCGACCCTACGGGGATTCGAACCCCGGTACTCACCGTGAAAGGGTGATGTCCTAGGCCTCTAGACGATAGGGTCAAAACCTAAGAACCGCGTTGAGATCAACGCTTGGCTGCCGGCGAACCAGCGACTCGACACTTGAGAATGGTGGAGGTAAACGGGATCGAACCGATGACCTCTTGCATGCCATGCAAGCGCTCTCCCAGCTGAGCTATACCCCCGTTTGGGTGTCGAGCCTCGCAGTATACGACGATTTTCAGGCCGCGCGCAATCGCTGCAGAACTTTTTCTTTGCCAGCGAGTTCGAGCACCGCATCGACCGAGGGCGTCTGCGCCGTGCCCATGACGAGCACGCGCACGGGCATGGCCAATTGCGGCATCTTCAGGCTGTGCGCGGCAAGGACCTCCTTGAAGGCGGTCGAGATGGCCGCCTTGTCCCAGGCCACATCTGCGAGCTTGTCGCCCAGGGCCGCGATGGCCGGGCGGATCGTGTCGGTGACGTGCTGCGTGCGTTCGGCGTCGCTCGCGCTCACGTCGGCGTAGAACTTTTGCGCCCAATCGGCCAGCGCGACGGTGGTGTCGCAGCGGTCCTTGAACAGCGCGCAGATGCGCGGCAGCCGATCGTCGGCCTGAATGCCGCGCTTGGCGAGTTGCGCGGCCACCAGCGTAGCGAGCGCATCGTCGGCCATGGCCTTGAGGTGTTGGGCATTCACCCAGCGCAGCTTGGTCTCGTCGAACTGCGCGGCACTGCGGCCCAGGTGATCGAGGTCGAACCACTCGAGGAACTGCGCGCGGCTGAAGATCTCGTCGTCGCCGTGGCTCCAGCCCAAGCGCGCGAGGTAGTTCACCATGGCGTCCGGCAGGAAGCCTTCGTCGCGGTATTGCGTGACGGGCTTGGCGCCGTTGCGCTTGCTCATCTTCTCGCCCTGCTCGTTGAGCACCGTGGGCAAGTGCGCATACACCGGCGGCTCCTGACCGAGCGCGCGGAAGATGTTGATCTGGCGCGGTGTGTTGTTGACGTGGTCGTCGCCGCGGATCACGTGGGTGATGGCCATATCGATGTCATCCACCACCACGCAGAAGTTGTACGTGGGCGTGCCATCGGGCCGTGCGATCACCAGGTCGTCCAGTTCGTCGTTGCTGATTTCGATGCGGCCCTTGACCTTGTCGTCCCACGCAACGACGCCGCCGATCGGGTTGCGGAAACGCAGCACAGGCTGCACGCCTTCGGGCACGGGCGGCAGGGTATTGCCGGGCTCCGGGCGCCAGGTGCCGTCGTAGCGCGGCTTCTCCTTGGCGGCCATCTGGCGCTCGCGCAACGCGTCGAGTTCAGCCACGCTCATGTAGCACGGGTAGACGTGGCCTGCGGCCTGCAATTCGGCCAGGACCGCCTTGTAGCGGTCCATGCGCTGCATCTGATAGAACGGGCCCTCGTCGTGATCGAGGCCCAGCCAGGCCATGCCTTCGATGATCACGTCGACCGCGGCCTGGGTGGAACGCTCGAGGTCGGTGTCTTCGATGCGCAGGATGAAGTCACCCTGCGTGGCGCGTGCGAATGCCCACGGATAGAGCGCCGAGCGGATATTGCCCAGGTGGATGAAGCCCGTCGGAGACGGTGCGAAACGGGTGCGGACTTTCGTCATTTACAGGGTATCCAGGCCGCGCAGCAGGTCGGCCTTCATGTCGTCGAGATGTTCCAGGCCCACGGCCACGCGGATCAGGCCCTGCCCGATACCGGCGGCCTGGCGTTGGGCTTCGGAGAGCTTGCCGTGCGAAGTGCTGGCCGGATGGGCAAGCAATGTCTTGGTATCGCCGAGGTTGGTGCACAGCGAGAGTACGCGTAGTGAGTCGAGCACGTGGAAGGCTCGTGCGCGCGCCTGTTCGGGGCTGTCGGCCTTCACGTCGAACGACAGCACGGCGCCGCCCACGCCCGACATCTGGCGCATGGCCAGTGCGTGCTGCGGATGGCTGGGCAGGCCCGGATAGTGCACACGCGCAACCGCCGGGTGCGCTTCGAGCCATTGCGCGAAGGTGTGGGCCGCCTCGCTCTGCGCCTTCAGGCGGATGCCCAGCGTCTCCAGACCCTTGAGGACGACCCAGGCGTTGAAAGGCGACAGCACCATGCCCGAGTTCTTCTGCACGGGCAGAAACTTGTCGCGCACCATGGCTTCCGGCGCGCACAGCGCCCCGGCCATCACGCGGCCCTGACCATCGAGAAACTTGGTGCCGGAATGCATGACGATGTCCGCACCCAGCGTGACCGGGCGCTGCAGCGCCGGCGTGGCAAAGCAGTTGTCTACGCACAGCAGCGCGCCTGCGTCGTGCGCCATGTCGGCCAGCGCGGCGATGTCGCACACCTCGGTGAGCGGGTTGGTCGGCGTCTCGGCGAACAGCAGCCGCGTGTTGGGCCGGATGGCGGCACGCCAGGCCGCGACGTCGGTCTGCGGCACGCTGGTGGAGTCGACGCCGAAGCGCGCGAACTCCGAGCCGATCAGCTTCATGGTCGAGCCGAACATCGATTGCGAATAGATCACGTGATCACCCGCGCGCAGCAGGCTGAAGCACATGAGCATGACCGCAGCCATGCCCGAGGCCGTGGCCATCGCGGCCTCGGTGCCTTCCATCGCGGCCAGGCGCTGCTCGAAACTCGTCACCGTGGGGTTGCCCGTGCGGCCGTAGGTGTAGCCGTCTTCCTCACCGCCGAAGCGGCGCGCCGAGAGTTCGGCATTCGGCTGCACAAAGCCGCTGGTGAGGTACAGCGCTTCGGAGTTTTCGCCGTACTGGCTGCGATCGGTCGCCGTGCGCACCGCCAGCGTGTCAGGGTGCAGGCCATCGGGCAAAGGATGCTGTGCCATCACGCCTCCTCCGCGTTGGGCAATGCCAGACGCGAGGCGTCCTGTTCGGTTTCCTCGATGCGCGGACGGTTGCCATTCATGCGCAGGATGGCCTCGGTATCGATGTCGCCGGTCACGTAGACGCCGTCGAAGCACGAGGCGTCGAAGCCATCGAGCTTCTTGTTGAGCGAGCCGATGGCCTTCTTCATCGCATCCACGTCCTGGTAGATGAGCGCGTCGCAGCCGATGATCTGGCGAACCTCCTCCACCGTGCGGCCATGGGCCACGAGTTCGTCCTTGGTCGGCATGTCGATGCCGTAGACATTGGGAAAGCGCACCGGCGGCGCGGCGCTGGCGAGATAGACCTTCTTCGCGCCCGCGTCGCGCGCCATCTGCACGATCTCGCGGCTGGTGGTTCCACGCACGATGGAGTCGTCCACCAGCAGCACGTTGCGGCCCTTGAACTCACTGCCGATCACGTTGAGCTTCTGGCGCACCGACTTCTTGCGCACGCCCTGCCCCGGCATGATGAAGGTGCGGCCCACGTAGCGGTTCTTCACGAAACCTTCGCGGTAGGGCACGCCCAGAAGATGCGCCACCTGCGTCGCGCTGGGACGGCTCGATTCGGGAATGGGGATCACCACGTCGATCTCGCTGGGCGGCACCGTCGAGACCACGCGCTTGGCCAGCGTCTCGCCCATGTTGAGGCGCGCCTGGTAGACCGAGATGCCGTCGAGTTGCGAATCCGGCCGGGCCAGATAGACGAATTCGAAGATGCAGGGGTTGAGGCTGGCCGCCGGTGCGCACTGGCGGGCATGCACGGTGCCATCGTGCGCGACGAACACGGCCTCGCCCGGGGCAATGTCGCGTTCGAACACATGGCCCGAACCTTCGAGCGCCACCGATTCGCTGCCCACGATCACCGAGCCGTCCTGGCCGCGGCCGATGCACAGCGGACGGATGCCGTAAGGGTCGCGAAAAGCCAGCAGCCCATGGCCGGCGATCAGCGCGATCACGGCATAAGAGCCGCGCACGCGCTGGTGCACTGCCTCGACCGCGCGGAACACGTCGTCGGGCGCCAGCGCCACGCCGCGCGTGACCTTGTCGAGCTCGTGCGCCAGCACGTTGAGCAGCACTTCGGAATCGCTCTCGGTGTTGGTGTGCCGATGGTCGGTCGAGAACAGCTCTGCCCGCAGCGCGTGTGCATTGGTGAGGTTGCCGTTGTGCACCAGCACGAGGCCGAACGGCGCGTTCACGTAGAAGGGCTGGGCCTCTTCCTCGCTGTATGCGTTGCCTGCCGTGGGATAACGCACCTGGCCCAGGCCGACATTGCCCGGCAGCGCGCGCATGTTGCGCGTGCGGAAGACGTCGCGCACCATGCCCTTGGCCTTGTGCATGAAGAACTTGCGCTCCTGCTGCGTCACGATGCCCGCGGCGTCCTGGCCACGGTGCTGCAGCAGCAGCAGCGCGTCATAGATCAGTTGATTGACAGGGGCGTTGCTGACAACGCCAACGATTCCACACATCGGGGTTCACCTTACGGAAGAAAGCTTCCAAATTCCTGCGGCATGGCCGGCTTCATACCTTGCAGCGAGGCCGTCAGCACGGTGGCACCCGTAGAGGCCTGCCACCACTGCGCCTCCCGCGCCGGCGTGAGGTTGACGACCACCGCGAACGCCAGCAGCAGCACGACGGCCCGTGCCACGCCGAACGCAGCACCCAGCGCGCGGTCCATCGGACTCAGACCCATGGCCTGCATCAGCTTGCGCGCCAGCACCGCCAGCAGCCCGCCCGCGAACAGCGCCGCGATGAACACCACCGCGAAGCCTGCCGCGTGGCGCACGCCGTCCGACATCTCGCCCAGCGGCAGCACGCTGCCCATCCAGGGCGCGAACCACTGGGCCGCGAAGAACGCGGCGGCCCAGGCCGCCAGCGAGATCACTTCGTAGGTGAGCCCGCGCCAGAGTCCGAGCAGCAGCGACACGGCCAGCACCGACAGCAGCACGATGTCGAGGACGGTCACGCCCGCACTCACAAGGTGAGGATCGCCGCAGGAAGATCCAGACCCTTGATCCGGCTGGCCGCCTTGTCGGCATCGGCCCGGCTGGCAAACGGTCCGACCCGCACGCGCGTGCGCTTGCCGTCCTTCGTATCCACCACCTGCGTGTACGTCTTGAGGCCAGCGCGCTCGACCTTCTGGCGCGCCTCGCGCGCCTTGGCGTCGTCGGAGAACGCCCCCACCTGAACCACGAAACGGCCGCTGTCTGCTGCGGCGGGCGTGGCGTGGGGCGGCGTCTGCTTTCCTTCAAGCAAGGCACGGGCGCGGGCGCTGTCGTCGGCCCGGGGCGCCGCAGCAGGAGCAGCCGCCACGGGGGCTGGCGACGGCGCTGGCGCGGCCGCAGGCGCCGTAGCGGGCGCTTCGGCCACGGGGGCCGGCGAGGGAGCGGGCGTTGGCTCGGGTGCTGGCGCTTCGGCCACGGGGGCAGGCGCTGCGGCTGGAATGGACGCTGCGGCGGCCGGTGCGGGCTGGGCCAGCGGCGCGGCCTGCGTGCGGTCGGGAATCTCGATCGGAATGTCCACCGCGACCGGGCGCGGCTGGGTGTCGAACAGCAGCGGGAAGCCCACCACGCCGATCAACACCAGCACGGCGGCGCCGATCAGGCGGTGGCGTGCGCGACGCCGCAGGCCTTCCACGCTCTCGGCCGGGGCCTGCGCCGCGGGCGCCGCCGGGGCCCGGTCACGGCCGGGAAAGCGGAATTTGAAGAACGCCATGGAGTCGGGTGTGCAGTGACGGACCGGGAATCATCAGGCGCCGGACGCGAGATGACGCGCATTCAGCCGGGGCGTACCGTTCTCGAGCACGCCGCCGACGGTGAAGAACGATCCGAAGACGAGAATTCTATCAGTGGGGGTGGCCGCGGACACCGCTGCGTCGAGAGCCTCGCGTGGACTGGCGAACCGGGCTGCGGGGATCTCGCGCGCTCCAGCCGGACGATGACGCGACGACCAGGCGGCGGCCAGTGCGTCAGCAGTCGCGGCGCGCGGTGTGGGCAAATCGGTGAAGTACCAACGATCAACCAACGGGCCGATGCGGGCGAACATGAGTTCCAGGTCTTTGTCCGCCATGGCACCGAAGACGGCATGCGTGACCGGATAGAAGCCCATCGCGTCGAGGTTTTCGGCCAGCGCCGCGACCGAATGCGGGTTGTGTGCCACGTCGAGCACCAGCACCGGCTCCCCCGGCACGATCTGGAACCGGCCTGGCAATTCGACCATCGCCAGGCCGTTGCGCACGGCCTGGGCGTTCACGGGCAGCAGCGGCCGCACGGCCTCCAGCGCCGCGAGGACGCCCGCCGCATTGACCAGCTGGTTGGCGCCGCGCAATGCCGGATAAGCCATGCCGGCGTAGCGGCGTCCGCGGCCGGCCCAGCCCCACTGCTGCTTGTCGCCTGAGAAATTGAAGTCGCGGCCATGAAGCCACAGGTCGGCGCCAAGGGCTTCGGCGTGATCGATGACGCTCTGCGGCGGCACCGGGTCGCTCACCACCGCCGGTTTGCCTGCGCGCAGGATGCCGGCTTTCTCGCGGCCGATGGCCTCGCGGTCGGTGCCCAGGAAGTCCTGATGGTCCAGGTCGATGCTGGTGATCACGGCGCAGTCGGCGTCGATGATGTTGACCGCATCCAGCCGGCCACCCAGCCCCACCTCGAGGATCGCGACGTCGGGCTTCGATGCGGCGATGAGGCTCAGGATGGCGAGGGTGGAAAATTCGAAGTAAGTCAGCGACACCGCATCGCCGCCGGCCTGGCGTGCCGCCTCGACATGCGCGAAGTGCGGCACCAGCGCATCGCCCTTCACGATGTCGCCGCCGATGCGACAACGCTCCTCGAAATGCACCAGGTGAGGCGAGGTGTAGACCGCCGTCCGGTAGCCAGCCTGCATCAGGACGGCTTCGAGCATGGCGCAGGTCGAGCCCTTGCCGTTGGTGCCGGCCACAGTGATCACCGGGCACGACAGCGCGAGCCCCATGCGGTCGGCCACGGCCTGCACACGCGCCAGGCCCATGTCGATGTTCTTGGAATGCAGGCGCTCGCAATGGGCGAGCCAGCCGGCCAGGGTGTCGAAGGCGACGGGAGAAGAAGCAGTCATACGGGAGGCCATGCGGGAGCCGGATTGTCGCGCACCCGCGGCATCGGGGATGATCGCGCGATGAGCAACCCCACTCCGACCCTCTACGGCATTCCCAACTGCGACACTGTCAAGCGCGCCCGCGCGTTCCTGGCCGAGCGCGGCACGGCCTACGCGTTCCATGATTTCAAGAAGCAGGGCGTGCCGGCCGAGCGGCTGGACGCCTGGATGGCCGCAGCCGGCTGGGAACGCGTGCTCAACCGCCAGGGCACGACCTGGCGCAAGCTCGATGGATCCACGCGCGCCGCTGTCCACGACGCGGCCACCGCGCGCGTTGTGATGCTGGACAACCCGAGTGTGATCAAGCGTCCGGTCGTCGACTGGGGCGGCTCGATCACGGTCGGGTTCGACGAAGCCGCGTGGACGGACCTCCTCTCCGCTCGCACTTGAAGCAACCGCTTACATCCTCTTTACCGGAGCCCGGATAGCCAAGGCACAGGCCGATTCCTAGAATTCCAGGTCGGCGACATCCGCCATCCCCAAGGGAACAACAGATCATGAAAACCGTTTTCATCGGACTTCCGCTCGCCCTTCTGGCCGCCACGCCTGCGCTGGCCCAGCAGGACATGGCGCGCGTCATCTCCACGGTGCCGGCCATCCAGCAAGTGGCCACGCCCCAGCAGTACTGCACGCAGCAGCCGGTGGTCACATCCACGCCCAAGTCGGGCGCGGGCGCCATCCTCGGCGCCATCGCCGGTGGCGCGATGGGCAATGCGATCGGCAACGGCTCGGGCCGGGCCGCCGCCACGGCGCTGGGGGTGGTGGGTGGCGCGTTCTTCGGCGACCGCGTCGAGGGCACCGGCAGCCAGGTCCAGAACGTGCAGCAATGCCAGACGCAGACGGTGTACGAGAACCGCACCGTGGGCTACGACGTGACCTACGAATACGCTGGCCGCCAATACACGACGCGCATGGCCAGCGATCCGGGCGCCTACATCAACGTGCAGGTGTCGCCCGTGGGCTCGATGCCCGTACCGCCGCCGGTCACGTCGGCCCCGCCCGTCACCTATGTGCAGCCGCAGCCCGGCGTGGTGGTGGGCGCCGTGCCCGCCCCGGTGGTCGTCTACTCGCCGGCTTACGCGCCCGCGTACCCGCCGGTGGGCGTGTCGCTCAACCTGGGCTACACGCACGGGCGGGGTGGCTGGGGATACGGTCCGCGCTGGTAAGAAGCGACGGATGGCCCCCGGGGGCCATCTGGTACATTGCGCGGTTACCAACCGCAACCCAGCCTGGCGGCGCCCCTGCGGCGCCGCTTTTCATTTCCATGTCCAGCATCACCGAAACCATCCCCGGCGTGGCCGTGTCCACCAAAGCCAATGTGTACTTCGACGGCAAGTGCGTCTCGCACGGCATCACGCTGGCGGATGGCACGAAGAAGTCGGTCGGCGTCATCCTGCCCGCCACGCTGACATTCAGCACCGGCGCGCCGGAGATCATGGAAGGCGTGAGCGGTGCCTGCGAATGGCGCATGGCGGGCACCGATGCCTGGAACAAGAGCGGCGCGGGCGAGAAGTTCAGCGTGCC
This sequence comes from Burkholderiales bacterium, assembly GCA_017307855.1. Taxonomy (GTDB): domain Bacteria; phylum Pseudomonadota; class Gammaproteobacteria; order Burkholderiales; family Burkholderiaceae_C; genus JAGOCV01. The sequence continues at coordinate 515,057 of JAFKGD010000002.1, forward strand.
GGGCAACGCCAAGTTCGACATTCGCGTCGAAGGCGAACCCTACAGCTACATCTGCCACTTCGGCTGAGCCAGGAAAGACGCACACCATGGCCACGATCCTGCAAAGCCTGCCCATCGGCCAGAAGGTCGGTATCGCCTTCTCTGGCGGCCTCGACACCAGCGCCGCACTGCACTGGATGAAGCTCAAGGGCGCCACGCCCTACGCCTACACGGCCAACCTCGGCCAGCCCGACGAGCCCGACTACGACGAAATCCCGCGCAAGGCCATGCAGTACGGCGCCGAACTCGCGCGCCTCATCGACTGCCGCCAGCAACTGGCTGCCGAAGGCATCGCCGCGCTGCAGGCGGGCGCCTTCCACATCAGCACCGCTGGCGTCACCTACTTCAACACCACGCCGCTGGGCCGTGCAGTCACCGGCACCATGCTGGTGGCCGCGATGAAGGAAGACGACGTCAACATCTGGGGTGACGGCAGCACCTTCAAGGGCAACGACATCGAGCGCTTCTACCGCTACGGCCTGCTGACCAACCCGCAACTGAAGATCTACAAGCCCTGGCTCGACCAGACCTTCATCGACGAGCTCGGCGGCCGCACCGAGATGTCGGAGTTCCTGAACAAGGCCGGCTTCGGCTACAAGATGTCGGTCGAGAAGGCCTACAGCACCGACAGCAACATGCTCGGCGCCACCCACGAGGCCAAGGACCTGGAAAGCCTGTCGTCCGGCATCCGCATCGTCAACCCGATCATGGGCGTGGCCTTCTGGAAGGACGACGTCGCCGTGAAGGCCGAGGAAGTGACCGTGCGCTTCGAGGAAGGGCGCCCCGTGGCCCTCAACGGCCACGAGTACACCAACCTGGTCGAGCTGATCCTCGAGGCCAACCGCATCGGCGGCCGCCACGGCCTGGGCATGAGCGACCAGATCGAGAACCGCATCATCGAAGCCAAGAGCCGCGGCATCTACGAAGCCCCGGGCCTGGCCCTGCTGTTCGCCGCCTACGAGCGCCTGGTCACCGGCATCCACAACGAAGACACGATCGAGCAGTACCGCGACAACGGCCGCAAGCTCGGCCGCCTGCTCTACCAGGGCCGCTGGTTCGACCCGCAGGCCATCATGCTGCGCGAGACCGCCCAGCGCTGGGTGGCGCGCGCCGTCACCGGCGAGGTGACGTTCGAGCTGCGGCGCGGCAACGACTACTCGATCCTCGAGACGAAGTCGCCCAACCTCACCTATGCGCCCGAGCGGCTGTCGATGGAAAAGGTGGAAGACGCGCCGTTCAGCCCGGCCGACCGCATCGGCCAGCTCACCATGCGCAACCTCGACATCGTCGACACGCGCGACAAGCTGGGCATCTACACCCGCACCGGCCTGCTGTCGCTGGGCGAGGGCGCGGCCCTGCCGCAGCTCGGTGCCGACAAGAGCTAATTGATCCCGGCCACCGCGGCCTGGTTCACGGCCGCCATGCCCTGCAGGGCGTGGCGCGCCAGCGCCGCGTTGTCGACGTCGAGCGCCATGTCCACGCGCCGGGTCGAATTGCCCGCCACACCCATCGTCAGGGCGCCGAACAACTGCAACGCCTTCACGCCCGCGTCTTTCTGCGTGTCGTAGCCGCCCACCTCGCGCAGGCTGGCGAACTGCCCCGGCACGGCCAGCGGGCCGCCAAGGCTCACGAACTGGGCGTTCGCATGCGTCTGCAGCACCCCCAGGTGCTTAGGCGCCGCGGCGATCTCCATCGCGGCCGAAGCATTCGCGCTGGACCCACGCTTGAACAGCGCCGAACTGCTGCCTGACGACTCCTGCGCCGCCAGGTTGACCACCATGCCGACGGACACGCCCTCGAGGCTGCCCTTGCTGTAGTCGATGCGCTTGCCGATATTGCCGGCGCCGATGCCCGCAAAACCGCGTGGCACCATCTTCGTGCCCGTAGGTACGAACACCATGTACTTGCGCTTGCCGTAGCCGAGTTCGGCGTCTTCATAGACCTCGCTGCCGGGACGCGTAGCCTCCTGCGTGGCCTCGTAGACCGCGCCGTTGTCGCGCACGAAGGCCTCGGCCGGCTCGGGCGAGAGTCCCGCGGCCTGAAGGCGCGCGACGAAGTCGGCATAGGCCCGGTCGGTGATGGCCTGCAGCAGAGCCACATCGGGTGCCGGCACCAGATAGTTGATGCGCACGTTGGTGCCGCCGTAATCGGTGCCGCCCAGGTAAGCCGCGCGCGTGTTGGCCGACACGCTGCCGCCCACCTCGAACAGCACCCGGTACTCGGCCACGTAAAAGCGCTTGCCTTTGAGCGCGACGTTGCCTCTGGCCAGCGCGCCTGCATCCAGCGGCACCACCGGTTCGGCCAGCGCCGCCTGCACCTGCTCCGGCGTGGCCTGCGCGATCGAAGGCGTGCCCTGGGCCGCGGCAGCGGCCTGGTCGGGCTTCGGGGCGCCGCCACCGGCGCCCAGGAGGTTCATGAGGTTGCCGAACTGCGCCTGGGCCGGAAGGGCCAGGCCAGCGCAGAGGGCAAGTGCGAAGGCGGGCTTGTGCAGGTGCGGCATGGAAGGCTCGTGGGATGCCGACGACGGCGGTGGCTGCGAATGTAGGCAGCGCCCCGGCACAGCACAACCCCGCGATCGAGGGGGCAGCCGCCTCGCTGCCCGGCCAGTCGATGCCGTGCAGGCGTCAGACCACCACGGGCTCCGGCTCAAGCCGGATGCCGAAGCGCTCGTACACGCTGGTCTGGATCGCGCGAGCCAGCGTGACGACCTCGCCACCCGTGGCGCCGCCGCGGTTCACCAGCACCAGCGCCTGCTTCTCGTACACGCCGGCGTTGCCCACCGACTTGCCCTTCCAGCCGCAGGCGTCGATGAGCCAGCCCGCGGCCAGCTTCACCGAGCCGTCCGGCATGGGGTAGTGAACGATGCCCGGCTCGCGCGCGATGATGTCCGCGCACTGCTCGGGGGTGACCGTGGGGTTCTTGAAGAAGCTGCCCGCATTGCCGATGCGGCGCGGGTCGGGCAGCTTGGCACTGCGGATCTCGCAGATCCAGTCGAAGATCTGCTGCGCCGTGGGATGGGCCACGCCGCTCTCGGCCATGCGGCGCTCCAGATCGAGGTAGCCCAGCACCGGACGCCACGGCTTGGGCAGCCGCAGCCGCACACGTGTGATGACGGCCCTCCCCGCCAGGCCCATGCCGCGCGGCAGCGCGCCCTCGCCTTCGGTCTGCGGCGCCGTGTGCTTGAACACCGAATCGCGGTAGCCGAACGCGCATTGCGCGGCATCGAGCGTGAAGGCCTGGCCGGTCGTGAGATCGATGGCGTCGAGCGACTCGAAGCGGTCCTGCAACTCGACGCCGTAGGCGCCGATGTTCTGCACCGGGGCGGCGCCGACAGTGCCGGGGATCAGGGCCAGGTTCTCCAGGCCGGGCCAGCCCTGCGCCAGGCTCCAGGCCACGGCGTCGTGCCAGCGCTCGCCCGCGCCGAACTCGACCACGACGGCGCGCCCGTCTTCCGACACCTTGCGGCGACCTTCGATCTCGACCTTGATCACCAACGGCTTGACGTCGCCCGTCAGCACGATGTTGCTGCCGCCGCCCAATACGAACTTGGGCGCGGCAGCCAGTCCCGGCTCGGCCAGCAGCGCGGCCACGTCGGCCTCGGTGCGCAGGCGCACCAGCTGGTACGCCTTGGCCACGATGCCGAAGGCGTTGCTGTCCTGCAGGGGTACGTTTTGCTCCACGAACATGGGAGAATTGTCGCATTCAACATTGCTGCAACTGCTTCGCCATGCCTTCTTTCGACACTGTCTGCGAACCCAACCTCGTCGAGGTGAAGAACGCGGTGGAGAACTCCGCCAAGGAAATCGGCACCCGCTTCGATTTCAAGGGCACGTCGGCCGCCATCGAGCTCAAGGACAAGGAAATCACGATGTTCGGCGACGCCGATTTCCAGCTCGTCCAGGTCGAGGACATCCTGCGCAACAAGCTCACCAAGCGCGACGTCGATGTGCGCTTCCTCGACAAGGGTGACGTGCAGAAGATCGGCGGCGACAAGGTCAAGCAGGTCATCAAGGTGCGCAACGGGATCGAGGCCGAACAGGCCAAGAAGATCCAGAAGCTCATCAAGGACAGCAAGCTCAAGGTGCAGGCCGCGATCCAGGGTGACGCGGTCCGCGTCACCGGCGCCAAGCGCGACGACCTGCAGGCCGCCATGGCCCTGATCCGCAAGGATGTGGCCGATGTGCCCCTGTCGTTCAACAATTTCCGCGACTGACGAAACCTCACACCCATGACGCCCGTAGCGCGCCGCCGGTTCATCGCCCGAATGGCGGCCGCGCTGGCATTGCCGATGGCCGCGGGCATCGCGCAAGCCCAGTCGGTGGCGTTGGCGGGCGTGGTGGGCAACCGCGCGCTGCTCGTCGTCGATGGCGGCGCGCCGCGCATGGTGGCGGCGGGCGAAACCTGGCAAAGCGTGCGCGTGATCTCGGCGCAGAGCGACCAGGCCCAGGTCGAGATCAGCGGCAGGCGTCACACCCTGCGCATGGGCGACGGCGCCGTCACGGTAGGGGGCGCACCGGCCGCAGGCAGTGGCTCGCGCATCGCGTTGCAAGCCGATTCGAGCGGCCACTTCCACACGCCGGGCTTCATCAATGGCAAGCCCGTGCAATTCGTGGTGGACACCGGAGCCACAGTGATTTCCATCGGCATCGGCGACGCGCAGCGCATCGGCATCAATTACGCCGCCGGCCGAGCGGTACCGATGATGACGGCCAACGGCCCTGCCACCGGCCAACTGGTCACGCTCGACTCGGTGCGCATCAACGACGTGCAGGTGTTCGGCGTGCAGGCGGTGGTCACCTCGCAGCCCATGCCGGTGGTGTTGCTGGGCAACTCGTTCCTGTCGCGCTTCTCGATGCGGCGCGACAGCGACCAGATGGTGCTCGAGAAGCGCTACTGAAAGCGCCAGCCTCTCATCAGCCCGCCGTGGCAGCCGTGACCACGACCTCGATGCGGTAGCCCGGGTTGGCCAGCAGCGCCTGCACCGTGGCACGCGGCGGCGTGTGGCCAGCGGGTACCCAAGCGTCCCACACCGCGTTCATGCCGTCGAAATCGGCCAGGTCGGCCAGGAATATCTGCGCCATCAGGATGCGCGTTTTGTCACTGCCGGCCTCGGCCAGCAGGCGGTCGACCATGGCCAGCACCTCGGCCGTCTGGCCGCGGATGTCCTTGTCCAGGCTGTCGGGCACCTGGCCCGCCAGATAGGCCACGCCGTTGTGGACCGCCATCTCGGACAGGCGGGGGCCGACGTGGAACCGTTGCAGTGAAGTCGGAGCGTTCATGGGGTGCGGGATGCCGGAAACGGGAAGATGAAGGAACAGGCGTCAGCCCTTGCGTGCGCCCAGCTTGGACTCCTTGCCCTGAAGCAGACGAGCCATGTTCTCGCGGTGCCGGTAGAGCAGCAGGGCAGACATCACCACGATGCAGGCGGCCACGCGCGGGTCGGCGTACCAGACCGCGCCATCGCCCAGCAGGAAGAAGAACGGCGCAAACACGGCCGCGACGATGGACGCCAGCGACGAGTAGCGGAAGAACACCGCGATGATGACCCACGTGGCCAGTGTCGCCAGGCCCAGCCAGGGCGAGATGCCCAGCAGCACGCCGGCCGCCGTGGCCACGCCCTTGCCGCCCTGGAAGCGGAAGAACACGGGATACAGGTGGCCCAGGAACGCGGCCAGCCCCACCAGGCCCACGGTGCCGTAGCCCAGGCCGAACTGCGGGCCGAACACCTCGGCCAGCACCACGGCCACCCATCCCTTGGCGGCATCGAGCAGCAGGGTGACCACGGCCGCCGCCTTGTTGCCAGAACGCAGCACATTGGTGGCGCCCGGGTTCTTGCTGCCGTAGGTGCGCGGGTCTTTCAGGCCCATGAGTCGGGTGACGATCACGGCGAACGACAGCGAACCCAGCAGGTAGGCCAGCAACGCGGCGACGAGGGAATAGACGGTATCCAAGACGTGTCTCCGGCAGATGGAAAGGAATCAGCCGCGCGGCCGGGCCGCACGGCGCATCATTCTGCCAGCGCGCACTGTACGGGCGTGGCACGCAGCAACTGCACGCACACCTGCGGATCGATGCCGACCAGATAGCCCCGGCGACCGCCGTTGATGAGGATGCGCGGCAGGTCGAGCACGGTGGATTCGACATACACCGGCATGTCGCGCCGCGTGCCGAAAGGCGAGGTGCCGCCGACCAGGTAGCCGCTGTGCCGGTTGGCGACCTCGGGTGTGCACGGCTCGACCGACTTGGCGCCGATCTGGCGCGCAAGCGCCTTGGTCGACACCTTGCGGTTGCCGTGCATCAGTACCAGCAGAGGTTTCGCCGCCTGGTCCTGCATGACCAGCGTCTTGACCACCATGAACGGATCGAAGCCCAGCACCTGCGCCGAATGCTGCGCGCCGCCGTGCTCGAGGTATTCGTACGGATGCTCTGTGAAGGCCACGCCGGCGGCACGCAGCACCTGCGTGGCCGGGGTTTCGCTGACGTGGGTCTCCTTGCGCGCCATGCTCAGGCAGCGGGATCGCGCAATTCCCAGCGGATCGCGTCGATCTTCTCGCGCAGCTCGGGCGCCAGCTTCGTGCCCCAGGCGTCGAGGTTCTCGTCGAGCTGGGCCACCGAGGTCACGCCGATGATGGTGCTGGCCACGCGCCAGTTGTCGTAGCAGAAAGCCAGCGCCATCTGCGTGGGCGTGAGGCCATGCTCGCGCGCCAGTGCGTTGTAGCGCCGCGCGGCGGTCAACGCATCGGCGCGGCCCCAACGCTGCTTGCGTACCGATTCGTAGGTGGAGATACGCGCGCCCTTCGGCGCATCAGGGCCTTCGGTGCCCGAAATGTCGTACTTGCCGGTCAGCAGCCCGAAGCCCAGCGGGGAATAGGGAATGAGCGACACGTCCAGGCGATGCAGCGTCTCGTCGAGCGCGTTTTCCAGCGCGCGGCTGATCAGGCAATACACGTTCTGTACCGTGGCCACGCGCGGCAGGTCGTGCTGCTCGGCGAGGCGCACGAACTCGTGTACGCCATAGGGCGTCTCGTTGGACAAGCCGACGTGGCGGATCTTGCCGGCCTTCACCAGCGAGGCCAGCGCTTCGAGCTGCTCGAGGATCGGCGTGGTCGAGCGCTCCTTCGAGGGGTCGTAGTAGATGCCGCCGAAGGCCGGCACGTGGCGCTCGGGCCAGTGGATCTGGTAGAGGTCGATGACGTCGGTCTTCAGGCGCCTGAGGCTGGCCTCGCACGACGCCACGATGTCCTTCGCCGTCATGCCGTCCCCTTCGCGCACCCAGGGCATGCCGCGCGACGGCCCCGCCACCTTGGTGGCCAGCACCAGCTTCTGCCGAGCGCCGGGACGCTTGTCGAACCAGCGCCCGATGATGGATTCGGTGAGGCTGTAGGTCTCGCGCCGGGTGGGCACCGAATACATCTCGGCGGTGTCGATGAAGTTGACGCCACGCTCGAGCGCGCGGTCGAGTACGGCGTGCGCCGTGGCTTCATCCACCTGCTCGCCGAAGGTCATGGTGCCCAGGCAGATGGGGGTCACGTGGAGGTCGCTCTGGCCGAGCCTGACTGTTTGCATGGGGAACTCCGTATCGGGATGGAAGCTGGCCGCGTGGCACCGGCGGCAGCGGGCGAGTGTACGGCGTCGCCTGCGTGTCTGCAGCGTGCGCGGGCGCTGCCTATGATCTGCGGCATGTACCAGCCCCGCCGTCCCTCGCGCAGCGAAAACATCCCCGTGCGCCATCAGAGCTATCACGTCCGCCTGTGGGGGCGACCTTCGGCCGACCGGCTTCCGCTGTTCATGGTGCACGGCTGGATGGACGTCGCCGCCTCCTACCAGTTCGTCGTCGACGCCTTGGCCCGGGAGCGCTGGGTGATCGCCCCCGACTGGCGCGGCTTCGGCCATACCACCGGAGCGCCGGTCGACAACTACTGGTTCCCCGACTATCTGGCCGATCTCGACGTGCTCATCGACCATTACGCGCCAGGATCACAGGTCGACCTCGTGGGGCACAGCATGGGCGGCAACATCGCCATGTTCTATGCCGGCGTGCGTCCGCAACGTGTCCGGCGGCTGGTCAATCTCGAAGGCTTCGGCATGCCCGCCACCCGGCCCGACGAAGCCCCCGCGCGCTACGCGAAATGGATCGATCAGGTGCGCGCGGTCCACGAGGACGGCATGGCCCTGAAGTCGTACGACACGCACGAAGGCGTGGAGCAGCGGCTGCTCAAGACCAACCCGCGCCTCTCGTCGGCCAAAGCGCAATGGCTGGCGCGCCAGTGGTCAGCGCCCGACGCGCAGGGGCGCCTGCATATCCTCGGCGATCCCGCGCACAAGGTCGTCAGTGCCCAGCTGTTCCGCGTCGAGGAAGCGCTGGCCATCTACCGCGCCATCGCTGCGCCCACGCTGGCGGTCGAAGCCGAGGACGACAGCATGGGCCAGTGGTGGGGCCAGCGATACACGCTGGCCGAATACCACGAGCGCATCGCTCACGTGCGCGATCTGCGCCATGCGCAGGTGCCTGACGCGGGCCACATGCTGCACCACGACCAGCCCGAAGCGGTGGCTCGGCTGATCGAGGATTTCCTGTAAATCGGGGGCCGCAGGATGTGACAGCAGGTATCGTCACTGGCCGCTCGCGCTGAGCTTTGCCATAGTCCGCAGGGCATGACGCAGTCCACATTCACGTCCCCGCGCCAGTCGACGGCCACCCTGGTCCCGCTCATCCTCTGGATGGCCTGCACCGCCACCCCTGGCGCCGCGCAGCCGGCGCCCCCATCCGGCCCGGCCACGCACGCCTGGGAGCTGACGGTTTCGCCCTATACGTTCCACTGGAGCCAGGACCCCGACCACCGCCGCGTGGGCCTGGTCGGCCTGGAGCGTCACGACCTCGCCCGCGACTCGTTCTGGGGCCTGTCGCTCTTCTCGAACTCGTTCGGCCAGCCCTCGGCCTACGCCTACTATGGCCGTGAATGGAACGGCCTGGCGGGCCACGAGGCCCTTTTCGCCAAGGTGTCGGCCGGCGTGCTCTACGGCTACACCGGCGAGTACAAGGACAAGGTCCCGCTCAACTACAAGGGTTTCTCGCCTGCCATCATCCCGGCCATCGGCTGGCGCCTCACGCCGCAGGATGCGGTGCAGGCCGCCGTGCTGGGCAATGCAGGCCTGATGTTCCTGTACAACCGCCGCTTCTGAAGCACCCACGCGGGCGATGCCGCGCGTGGACGTGAGAAAATCGCCGACTTCGCCCGGCCTGCCTGCACGGCAATGGCCCGGCCGCCCCGCCGGACGCCGCCTTCCCGCGCAGCCTCGCCGGCGCACACGAACACAGCGAAAGACCCTCATGGACGCAGAACGCATCAACACCATCGGCAACAACCTCTCGGATCTGGCGGCGCGCACTGCGGATCTACGGAGGTATCTTTGACTACGATGCCAAAGCCGACCGCCTGAGGACCGTCAACGCCTCGCTCGAGGATCCCGCCGTCTGGAACGACCCCAAGAAAGCGCAGGAACTGGGCAAGGAAAAGAAATCGCTCGACGACGTGGTCGTCACGCTGGAACGCCTGACCTCCGAGCTGGCCGACAACGCCGAGCTCTACGAGATGAGCCGCGAAGAAGGCGACGAGGCCGGCCTGCTCACCATCGAAGCCGAAGCGGCCAAGCTCGCGGCCGACGTGGAGCGGCTCGAGTTCCGCCGCATGTTCGCCAACCCGGCCGATCCGCTCAATTGCTTCCTGGACATCCAGGCCGGCGCGGGCGGCACCGAGGCCTGCGACTGGGCAAGCATGCTGCTGCGCCAGTACCTCAAGTACGCCGAGCGCAAGGGCTTCAAGGCCGAGGTCGAGGATGAAACCGCTGGCGACACCGCCGGTATCAAGGGCGCCACCATCCGCATCGAGGGCGAGTACGCCTTCGGCTTCCTGCGCACCGAGACCGGCGTGCACCGTCTGGTACGCAAGAGTCCGTTCGACAGCTCGGGCGGCCGTCACACCAGCTTCGCCAGCGTGTTCGTCTATCCCGAGATCGACGATTCGATCGAGATCAACATCAACCCGGCCGACGTGCGTACCGACACCTTCCGCGCCTCGGGCGCCGGCGGCCAGCACATCAACAAGACCGATTCGGCCGTGCGCTTGACGCACATCCCCACCGGCATCGTGGTGCAGTGCCAGGACGGCCGCAGCCAGCACAGCAACCGCGACGTCGCCTGGCAGCGCCTGCGTTCGCGCCTGTACGACCACGAGATGCGCAAGCGCCAGGAAGAGCAGCAGAAACTGGAAGACACCAAGACCGACGTCGGCTGGGGCCACCAGATCCGCAGCTACGTGCTGGACAACAGCCGCATCAAGGACCTGCGCACCGGCGTGGAAATCTCGGCCACGCAGAAGGTGCTCGACGGCGACCTCGACGCCTTCATCGAAGCCTCGCTCAAGCAGGGCGTCTGAGCCCTCAACCACACGGAGAACGCCCCATGCTGCTCTCGCGCGACGGACAACAACCCGCGGTGATCCGCCGGGAAGACTATGCCCCGCCCGCCTACTGGATCGACACGGTCGAACTGACGTTCGACCTCGATCCGGCCAAGACCCGCGTGCTCAACCGCATGACGCTGCGCCGCAATGCGGATGCCGCGCCCGGCCCGCTGCGGCTCGATGGCGAGGAGCTCAACCTCGCGCGCGTGCTGGTCAACGGCCAGGGCACCTCGTTCCGCATGGATGGCGACCAGCTCGTGCTGGAGCAGCTGCCGCAGGGCGACGAACCGTTCCAGCTGGAGATCTTCACCACCTGCTGCCCGGCGAAGAACACCAAGCTGATGGGGCTCTACACCAGCAACGATTCGTTCTTCACCCAATGCGAGGCCGAAGGCTTCCGCCGCATCACGTACTTCCTCGACCGGCCCGACGTGATGGCCATGTACAGCGTCACCCTGCGCGCCGACAAGAAAGCCTATCCAGTGCTGCTGTCCAACGGCAACCTGGTCGAGCACGGCGATCTCGACGGCGGCCGCCACTTCGCGAAGTGGGTCGATCCGCACCGCAAGCCCTGCTACCTGTTCGCACTGGTGGCCGGCAAGCTGGTGGCGCGCGAGCAGCGCATCACGGCGCGCTCGGGCACCGACCACCTGCTGCAGGTGTTCGTGCGACCCGGCGACCTCGACAAGACCGAGCACGCGATGAACTCCCTCATGGCCAGCGTGGCCTGGGACGAGGCACGCTTCGGCCTGCCGCTCGACCTGGAGCGCTTCATGATCGTCGCCACCAGCGACTTCAACATGGGCGCGATGGAGAACAAGGGCCTGAACATCTTCAACACGAAGTACGTCCTGGCCAACCAGGCCACGGCCACCGACACCGACTACGCCAACATCGAGAGCGTGGTGGGCCACGAGTACTTCCACAACTGGACGGGCAACCGCGTCACGTGCCGCGACTGGTTCCAGCTCAGCCTCAAGGAAGGCCTCACCGTCTTCCGCGACCAGGAGTTCAGCCAGGACCTCGCAGGCGAAGCCAGCGCCCGCGCCGTCAAGCGCATCGAGGACGTGCGCGTGCTTCGTACTGCCCAGTTCCCCGAAGATGCCGGCCCCATGGCCCACCCGGTGCGGCCCGACAGCTACATCGAGATCAACAACTTCTACACCGTCACGATCTACGAGAAGGGCTCGGAAGTCGTGCGCATGCAGCAGACGCTGGTGGGCCGGGAAGGCTTCGAGCGCGGCATGAAGCTGTACTTCAAGCGCCATGATGGCCACGCCGTCACCTGCGACGATTTCGCGCAGGCCATCGCCGATGCCAACCCCGACTCCGATCTCGCGCGCCTGCTGCCGCAGTTCAAGCGCTGGTACAGCCAGGCCGGCACGCCGCGCGTGAAGGCCACGGGCGCCTACGACGCCGCCGCGCGCACTTACACCCTCACGCTGGAGCAAAGCTGCGCGCCCACGCCGGGCCAGCCGATCAAGGAGCCGTTCGTGATCCCGGTCACGCTGGGGCTGCTGTCCGCCGACGGCGCGGCCCTGCCGCTGCGCCTGTCGCACTGGACGGCGCCCGAAGCGGGCTCGCGCACCTTCGTGCTCACCCAGCCCAGCGAGACCTTCGTCTTCGCCGACCTCGATGCCGAGCCCGTGCCCTCGCTGCTGCGCGGCTTCTCGGCCCCGGTGCTGCTCGACGTGGACTACACCGACGCCCAGCTGCTCACGCTGCTGGCCCACGACACCGATCCGTTCAACCGCTGGGAAGCCGGCCAGCGCCTGGCACTGCGCTGCGCGCTGGCGGCCATCGGCTCGACCGGCGCCGTGCCCGCCGAGCCGCTCGACACCGCCTTCGTCGGGGCCATGCGCGACGTGCTGCGAGACAGCGCGCTCGACGCGGCTTTCAAGGAACTGGCGCTGACCCTCCCCTCAGAAGGCTACATCGCCGAGCAACTCGACACCGTCGATCCACAGCGCGTGCATGCCGTGCGCGAGGCCATGCGCACGCAACTGGCCGTGGCCCTGGAGGCCGACTGGGCCGAGGCCTGGGAGGCGAACAAGGACACCGGCGCCTACCGCCCCGATCCCGTCTCCAGCGGCCGGCGCGCGCTCGCTGGGCTGGCGCTCACCTTCCTGTGCATCGCCGCACGCGAATCGGGCGACACGGTCTGGCCCGGGCGCGCCCTGCAGCGCTTCAAGGATGCGGGCAACATGACCGACCGCTTCAATGCCCTGTCGGCGCTGGTCTCCAGCGGCCAGCCGCTGGCGCAGCAGGCGCTGGCGCGCTTCCACGCGCTGTTCAAGGACGAGGCCCTGGTGCTCGACAAGTGGTTCGCGCTGCAGGCCGGTCGCCCCGATCGTGGCGGCGACGTGCTCCCGGCCGTGAAGGCCCTGCTCAAGCACCCCGACTTCAGCATCAAGAACCCCAACCGTGCGCGCAGCGTGATCTTCAGCTACTGCAGCGCCAACCCGGGCGCGTTCCACCGCCCCGACGCGGCCGGCTACGTGTTCTGGAGCGACCGCGTGATCGAACTGGACGCCATCAACCCGCAGGTGGCCGCGCGGCTGGCTCGCGCGCTCGACCGCTGGAAGAAACTCGCCGAGCCCTACCGCAGCGGTGCCCGCGAGGCCATCGCGCGCGTGGCGGCCCGTACCGACCTGTCCAATGACGTGCGCGAAGTCGTCGCGCGCGCCCTGGCCGATTGAGAGAAACCATGTCCCAGAAGATCTCCCTCACCCGCTACCTCGTCGAGCAGCAACGCCACGACGGGCACATCCCTTCGCAACTCCGGCTGCTGCTCGAGGTGGTGGCGCGCGCCTGCAAGGGCATCAGCCAGGCCGTCAGCAAAGGCGCCCTGGGCGGCGTGCTCGGCACCGCGGACAGCGAGAACGTGCAGGGTGAAGTGCAGAAGAAACTGGACATCATCGCCAACGAAGTGCTGATCGAAGCCAATGAGTGGGGCGGCCACCTGGCCGCCATGGCCAGCGAGGAGATGGACAGCATCTATCTCGTGCCCAACCGCTATCCGCAGGGCGAGTACCTGCTGCTGTTCGATCCGCTCGACGGATCGAGCAACATCGACGTCAACGTCAGCATCGGCACCATCTTCTCGGTGCTCAGGAAGCCCGAGGGCCACCCTGGCGTGACGGAAGAAGACTTCCTGCAGGCCGGCAGCAGGCAGGTGGCCGCCGGCTACTGCATCTACGGACCGCAGACCACGCTGGTGCTGACCGTGGGCGATGGCGTCGCCATGTTCACGCTCGATCGCGAGCAGGGCTCGTTCGTGCTGGTCCAGGAGAACGTCACCATACCGGCCGACACCAAGGAATTCGCGATCAACATGAGCAACATGCGCCACTGGGACGCCCCGGTGCGCCGCTACATCGACGAATGCCTGCAGGGCAAGGAAGGCCCACGCGGCAAGGACTTCAACATGCGCTGGATCGCCAGCATGGTGGCCGACGTGCACCGCATCCTCACGCGTGGTGGCGTCTTCATGTATCCGTGGGACAAGCGCGAGCCCGAGAAGGCAGGCAAGCTGCGCCTGATGTACGAGGCCAACCCCATGAGCTGGCTGGTCGAGCAAGCCGGTGGCGCCGCCACCAACGGCCGTGAGCGCATCCTCGACATCGCGCCCGAGAAGCTCCATCAGCGCGTCTCGGTGATCCTGGGATCGAAGAACGAAGTCGAGCGCGTGACGCGCTACCACCTGGGCACCGACTGACCGCGCTGCCGCAGCCCGCGCTGCGGCTCAGTGACGCTCGGGTACTTCCATCGGTGCCCCGCGCGGCGGCGCGGGCCATTCCACACGCACTTCGGCCCCGCCAGCCGGCCGACGCAGGAACTGGATGCGCCCGCCGATGGCCCGGGCGCGCGCCAGCATCGAGCGCATGCCCACGCCCGCGTCCTCGCCTGACAGGCTCGCGGCGGAGAACCCCGATCCGTTGTCGCAGATCGACAGCCGCAAGCGGGCGCTGCGTCGGCTCAGCACGATCTCCAGATGCGAAGCGCGCCCGTGTCGCACCGCGTTGGCCAGCGCCTCCTGCGCGATGCGGTACAGGTGGCTGCCCGTCTCCGAAGACACGGCTTCCACGTCGCCCTGCGTGGCGAATTCGCACGACGCCCCGCGTCCGCGCGAGAAGTCGCTGGCCAGCCGCTCCATCGCGCGCCAGAACGCGCCGGGGTGATCGCTCACGGGCATCAGGCCGCGGGCGAGCGCGCGTGTCACTTCCACCGCCGATTGCACCTGCGCGAGCGCCAGATCGATCTGCCCGGCCAGTTGGGGCGCACCTCCCGCCAGCGCGCGCGTGCCGCCCAGCACCAGCGAGAGCGCCGCGAGCTCGGAGCCGAGAGAGTCGTGCAGTTCCTGGGCGATGTGCGTCTGCTGGGCTTCCAGCTCCGTGACCAACACATGCTCGAAGCGCAACTGCGTCGAATCGAGCAACTGGCGCGCCTGTGCCACTTCCTGCTGCACCTGGCGCCACGGGCTCATGTCGCGCAGGAACACCGCGAACAGGCGGCGGTTGTCGATATACACCTCGCTGAACGAGATCTCGACCGGGAATTCCTCGCCGTTGCGGCGGCGCCCCGTGGAAGACATGCGGCGCCAGCGCGGCACGGCCGCATGGCCGGGCAAAGGCCGCTCGAACACCCAGGTGGCCCCCAGCGTGGACGGGCCGGGCTGCAGCAGTGTCACGTTGGCACCGATCGCCTCGCTCACCGGCACGCCGAAGATCGTCTCGACCGCGCGGTTGGCAAACTGGATCATGTCCTGCTCGTCCACGACGATCACCACGTCGTTGGCAGCTTCGAAGACGCCCCGCAGCAGCGCCTCGCTGGCGCGCAGCGCAGCCTGGGCCTCTACGCGGGTGTGGATGTCGGTGAGCGCGCCGCTCAGGCGCTGCGGCGCGCGGCCGTCCTGCTCCAGGATGCGGCCCCGGACATGGAACCACCGGTACGACGCCACACCGGTGCGCAGCCGCACCTCGACGTTGAGCGAGGCGGCACGCCCCGCAAGGTGAAGGCGCAGCGCGCGGCGAAAGCGCGCGGCATCGCGCGGGTGCAGCATGCGCCACATCTCCGGCGCGCGGCGCGGCCCGGTGGCGCGCGGCCAGCCCATCAGCTCGCGTAGATGGTCGGAATGGAACAGCAGGCGGCGATTGAAATCCCAGTCCCAGAAGCCATCGCTCGAGCCGCGCGTGGCAAGTTCCAGCCGTTGCGACAGCTCGCGCAGGCTGCGCTCGACCTGCCGTCCCCGCGAGAGCACGGTGCGGGAAAGCTGCACGCCCAGCAGGATCAGCACCAGCGCCAGCACGATCTGCGAGGCGAACAGCATGTACGCCGCATCGCGCGCGGTGCGCGAGATGGCACCCGAGAAGCCTTCGCTCAGCGGCTCGATGCGCGCGGCGGACTCGGCCACCTCGCGCCTCGCCTCCAGCACTGCGGCCGAATCGGGGCGGGCACCGCGCTCATAGGCCACGCGCAGCTGTTGGGCCGCCTCCTGGATGCGGTCACGGGGCGCGTCGCTCTGAGCCCAGAGCGCGACGGCCGTGGAAAAGTTCTTCTGCCGCTGGAGCAGCCGGAACATCACGATGATTTCGGTGATGTCTTCAGGTGCAACGCGCGCCGCATGCAGCGCGCGCCGCGCCGTGAAGTAGTTGGGCTGGTCTTTCTCCAGTTCGCGCCGGGCACGGGCAGCCTCTATGGGCACCAGGATCTCGGCCTCGTAGGCGGCGTAGAACACGGAGTCGCCCGAATCCGCATAGCGCGCGAGCTGCGCTATCGCGTTGCGATGCGCCTTGGAGACGACCGCCTCGGCCGACACGTAGGCACGGGCCGCAGTGAGCAGCCAGACGCACGCACCGCTCATCACCAGCAGCACGATCACCATGGCCACCTGAGGCCAGGTCAGCCGCAGCACGTCCCGGTACAGAGGACGTGGCGGCGCCCGCCTCCGTCCAGGCCGGCTCGCTGGCAGCGGCGGCTGGGTGTCGTTCATCGGGTTCGTCGTCCTCGCACTGCTTTTTGTCCTCCCCTCGCGCCGAGACTTTCCGTTACACCTTAAGGTTGTAAGACAAGCCCAGTCTGCTTGGCAAGCGATTCACCACCGCTAGGTACAGGTACCTAGGTGGGGCGTAACAAAAATGCATTCATCCCCCGGGCGTGCCCGCTATTCTCTGCAAGCCATGAGTGCCGACAAGCCCGCTGCCCTGCCCTCCGTCTTCATCCTGGACGACCACGACATCGTGCGTTTCGGACTGGCGACCTTGCTCGCCACCAGCGGTCAGGTGCATGTGGTCGGCTCCGCGTCGAGCCTGACGGCGGGGCTGGAGCAGATCCACCAACTGCAGCCCGACCTGGTAATCAGCGACATGTCGATGGACGACTCCAAAGGCCTCGACACCGTGCGCGCCGTCGTGCAGGCCCAGGCGCCACGGCGCGTGCTCATCGTCTCGATGCACGATGAGGTTCTGTACGGCGAGCAGGTGCTCTCCCTTGGCGCACGCGGCTATCTGATGAAAGAGACCGCCTACGCGCATGTGCTGCCTGCAGCCCATCACATCCTGGAGGGCGGCACCTGGGTAAGCCCGGCCATGAACAGCCGGTTGCTCAGCCGCCTCTCGCGCCGTGCTGCCGGCGCCGCTTCGCGCACTGGCGAATCGGCGCTGACGACGCGCGAGATCGAAGTGCTGGAAAAGCTCGGAAAGGGCAAGACCACCAAGGAGATTGCCTACGAACTGGAGCTGAGTTCGCGCACCGTGGATATCCACCGCGCCAACATCAAGCGCAAGCTCGGGTTGCGCAGCGCCGCCGAGCTGATGGCGTATTCGCTGTCGCGCACCTGAGCCTGGTTACGGGGCTTGCCAGATTCCCTGATTATTGGCTATAATCGCGGGCTTACCAGCCGGTGTAGCTCAGTCGGTAGAGCAGCTCATTCGTAATGAGAAGGTCGGGTGTTCGATTCATCTCTCCGGCACCAATTGAAAGCCCCTGATTCGCAAGAGTCAGGGGCTTTTCAACTGTTTGGATGACACGCCGGGCGCAATGCCCGGCGCAGGCGCCAGAGAAAGACCCGCGCCGCCACCGATCTGCCACAAGTCGTGTTCACGGATTTCGAGGTCCTGTTTCCGCCCCGCTCGCAATCGCCGTCGATGGGATCCCACAGATGGCACTGCGGCCGGTTGCGGATTAGTTTGCACCTTGTCTGACCAGGCCTGCAGCGTCTGCGCCTCACGAAGATCGAGCTCAATGCGAACCGCCGACCTGATGTCTGAATGGAATCTGCTCAGATGCGAGCCGCGAGCCGCGAGCCGCGAGCCGCGAGCCGCGAGCCGCGAGCCGCGAGCCGCCTCCAGTTCTCCTCCAACAATTGACGACAAGTTTGATTTCTGGAATTTTTACAAAGAGAATCATTTTTGCGGCAAAAGTTACTGCAATGAATGCTCTCACCCCCCCTGATAAATACCAATTCATTAACGGCCGGGAGGCATACCGCCGATCAGGTCCAGTGCCATGTTCGGCTGTCCTTTTTTCCTTCTCCCCACAAAACAACGACGATGAAATTTCCGGCACATAGACAAATGAACTCCACGCCGAACGGTCGCGGGACGGCCAGGCGCTGGTTCCCGCTGTCCGCCACGGCAGCCTGCCTGACGTTGGCCTTCACCCAAGTGCAGGCGGCGAACTGCGCACCGGATGCCAGCGTCGCCTCCACCTGCTCCTTCCTTCAAATCAACAACCCCGATCAGACGATCACGATCGAGCCCACCGGCCGGGTAGACACCCCCTTCACGCTGAGCGTCTGGTTCAAGCCCACGGCCACCGGGATCACCTTCGTCAACAACGGCACGATCACGTCGCGCGATGAGTCGCTGTTCAATCAAGGCGCGATCACCAGTTTTGTGAACAATGGCGTGATCGAGTCGGGCATTCATTTCTACAACCAGGCAACCATCGGGACGCTCACCAACCTCGGTTCGATCACGGGCTATTACCGCTCGATCTACAGCACCGCGACCATCACCACGCTGAACAACCGCCAAGGCGGCGCCTCGCCGCTGCATCTCTCCGACAGCTTGCTGCCCACGAACTACAACATCATCATCGACAGCCCGACGGTCTATGGAAAGCTGTCGGCGCCGCGCAGCGAAGGCGTGATGAACTTCGGCATTTACGGGACATCGGTGGTTGCGCCAGGCACCTACGAAGACGTCCTCAGCGAAGTGGACGCGTCACAGCTGGGCACCACGACCGGCACCTTCGCCGGGCTCGCCTGGTCTTTGCGATTCGACGGCACCAGCTACGATCTGGTTTTCGCGCCGCCTGGCCCCAGCCCCCAGGCCACGATGAGCTCGCTGCGTGCCGCAGCACAAGGCCTGCGCGGTGCCTTCGGCATCCAGACCGCCTATCTCAACCCCGGACTGAGCTATGACTGCGCCCTGTTCGACAGTCGCGGCCTGTGCGTGGCGGCTTCCGGGCGGGACACCGCAGTCCAGGGGAGCGATGCAGGCGCCACGTCCGGCGTGCTGACGCTGGCGTACCGGCTTCATCCCAACCTGCGTGTGGGCGGCTACCTGGAGCAGACGCTCGGGACGCGAAGCGATCCCTCTGTTTCCATGCACAGAGGCAATCCCGATCTGGGCCTGTTCGCGGTCTGGAACCAGAACAGCGACGGCGCCGGCCTTCAGGTGCGACTGGCGCACCGCCAGGGACGCAAGGACGTCGATCTCACCCGGCCGACAGTCGCAGGCTCCGAACCCGGCAGCGGCACGGCGGATCTGATCACGCGGGGCACGCAACTGACCCTGAGCCATGCCATGCAGCTGAACGACACCTGGCGCCTGAGCCCGTACGCCGGCGTGCGAGCGACCCGCATCGAGCGCGGCGCCTACGACGAGCGGGCATCGGCCAGCGTGACCACGCCACTGAGCTACGGTGCGCTGACGGAACGCGCGACGGTGTTGCTGCTGGGCAGCCAGGTTTCGGCCCGTCTGGCGCCGCGCTTCACGCTCACCGGCTTCGCGGGAATCGACCACGACCTCTCACGCAAGACCACTGACTTCAGTGCCACCGGCCTGACCGCCTTGCAGCCTTTCCAGTTCGCCGACAACCCCAAGAGGAGCCGGCCCGTAGCATCCCTGGGCGCCATCTACGACGTGGACAAGACACGCCAGGTGAGCGTTCAGTGGGTCTACCGCAAAGAACCCTTCGCCACGGCAGCCACCCGCTCCCTGTTGGCAACGTACTCGGCTGGCTTCTGAGGCATTCAGCGGTTCGGAAAAATGAGGTAATCGTCAGAACAATCTGCCGCCATCGGCCGAAGGCTGATCGCGCCAGGGGTTTTGCGCCTGTCCTGTATGCTCGACCGCTCCCTCCTCCGGAGCCGCCGTGCCTGACTCCGATAGCCCCGATCTCTCCATCTGCGCCAACGAACCCATCCGGGTGCCGGGCGCCATCCAGCCCCATGGCCTGCTCGCCATATTGGGGCGTGACGGGGGCCTGCGCGCTTACAGCGCCAACTGGCCCGACGCGACGGCAGCGCAGCGCGGCCTGGATGCCGTGGCGGCGAAGATCACGCACCTGCAGGACGGCGACAGTCCCGAGGCGCTGGGCCAGGTGCAGATCGATGGCCGCATGTTCGATGCCACGGCGCATGCGAAGGGCCAGCAGGTCACGCTCGAATTCGAAGCCGCCGGCCCGGCCGACCAGTTCCGCGCGCCCATCTATGCGCTCGCGCGCCACGCGCTGCCCAAACTGCAGCGCGTGACCGAGATGGCGGAGCTCCTGCAGTTCGCGGTCACCGAGCTCAAGGCGCTCACCGGGTTCGGCCGCTGCCTCCTCTACCGCTTCGACGAAGGCGGCCACGGCGAGGTGCTGGCAGAAGCGGTGGACCAAGGCTACGACTCGTATGCCGGCCATCACTTCCCAGCCGACGACATCCCCGCGCAGGCGCGCGAGCTCTACCTGACCAACCAGATCCGGCTCATTCCCGACGCCGGCTATCGGCCCGTACCGCTGCTGGCCGCCTATCCCGGCGTGGACGTCTCGGCGATCGATCTGTCGTTCGCCTCGCTGCGCAGCGTGTCGCCCGTGCATGTGGAGTACATGCGCAACATGGGCACGCTGGCATCGATGTCGGTGTCGCTGGTGGTGCAGGGCCGGCTGTGGGGCCTGATCTCGTGCCACAACCACGAGCCGCTGCACCTGCCGGTGCAGACCCGCGTGGCCTGCGAGCACCTGGGCCGCCTGGTGGCCATGCAGATCGCCGCGCGCGAGACGGCCAGCGATGTGAGCCTGCGCCTGGACTTGCGCCAGCTCACCCTGCATCTCGTGGCCGCGCTGGCCGAAAGCGACGCCACGCTGCGCGACCTGGTGGCACGTCCCGAGCTGCTGCAGCTCGCGCAAGCCGACGGCGCGGCCGTGGTACTCGACGACGGCTGCTGGCTGGTGGGCGACACGCCCGACGCCGATACCGTGCGCGCGCTTTCGGCCTGGCTGGCCGATTCCGGCCAGGCGGTGTACGCCACCGAACGGCTGTCGGATGCATGGCCCGCGGCCGGCCAACTGCAGTCGACCGCGGCGGGTGTCCTGGCCCTGTCGATCTCCGAGGTGCATCGCCACCAGATCATCTGGTTCCGCCCCGAGCGCGTACGCGCGATCCGCTGGGCCGGCGAGCCACGCAAGCCCAAGGTGCAGTCCGATGGCCGCATCCATCCACGCCTGAGCTTCGACGGCTGGCAGGAGCTGGTGCGAGGCCAGTCGGCGCCCTGGAGCGCCGCCCAGCTCAACGCAGCGCACGAGTTGCGCCAGGCACTGATCGGCATCGTGCTCAAGCGCGCCGAGGAGCTGGCCAAGGTGGCCACCGAGCTGGCACGCGTGAACAAGGAACTCGAGGCGTTCTCATACACCGTCTCGCACGACCTGCGCGCGCCGATGCGCCACATCTCGGGCTACGTCGATCTGGTGCTCGAAGGCGCCAGCGGCAAGCTCAGCGACAACGAGAACCGCTATCTCGCCCACACCAAGGACGCCGCCACCTACGCTGCGCGACTGGTGGACGGTCTGCTGGATTTCTCGCGCATGGGACGCTCGGCGCTCAAGCGCGCCGACGTGGATGCGGACGCGCTCGTCGCCTCCCTCGTGCGCGATGCGAAGCGGCTGGCCGGGCCACGCCGGATCGAATGGTCGGTGGCGCCCGGCCTGCCGCACCTGTGGGCCGATCCGGTGCTCATCGAGACCGCCGTGGGAAACCTGATCTCCAACGCCGTGAAGTACACGCAGCAGCGCGAAGACGCGCACATCGAGATCCGCGCGGTGTCCACGCCCGCTGGCGACGGCCTCGAAGTCGCCGACAATGGCGTCGGCTTCGACATGCAATATGCAGGCAAGCTCTTCGGCGTTTTCCAGCGGCTGCACAGCTCGGAAGCCTTCGAAGGCACGGGCATCGGCCTGGCCACGCTGCGGCGCATCGTCGAGCGGCATGGCGGCACGGTATGGGCCCGCGGCGAACCCGGCCGGGGCGCCACGTTCGGCTTCACCCTGCCGCGCGCGCCGGCCACCACCTGAGCGCACAAAAAACCAAGACAGAAAGAAAGCCCTGATGCTCAAGCCCATCCTGCTGGTCGAAGACGACAAGCGAGATCTCGAACTGACCCTGCTGGCGCTCGAGCGCAGCCAGCTCGCCAACGAAGTGGTGGTGACCCGCGACGGCGAGCAGGCGCTGAACTACCTGCGCCGCCAGGGCGAATACGCCGGCCGCAGCGAAGGCAACCCGTCGCTGCTGCTGCTGGATCTCAAGCTGCCCAAGATCAACGGGCTCGAGGTGCTGGAGCAGGTGCGGGCGTCCGAGCAGCTGCGCAGCATTCCGGTGGTGATGCTCACCTCGTCGCACGAGGAATCCGACGTGCTCAAGAGCTACCAGCTCGGTGTCAATGCCTACGTGGTCAAGCCGGTCGACTTCAAGCAGTTCGTCGAGGCCATCTCCGACCTCGGCATGTTCTGGGCCCTGCTCAACGAGCCGCCGCCAGGCTCGCAGCGCGTGAGGCGTCAGGGCTGAGATGGCCGCGTCCAGCGAGGTCATCCGTCGCGTCGAGGAAGGTGGCTGGACACTCGTGTTCACGCGCGGCGCCGAAGACAACGACGACTATCTCTACCACAGCGTGCAGATCGTGCAGGGCGAGACGTCGCGCAGCCGGATCACGGTTTCCAAGCCCGACATGGCAACGGACGCCGTGCTGCGCCTGCTGGAGCGGCGCGCGCGCGCCTGGATCGTCGACTTCCAGTCGCGCCCGGTCGAGCCGCCGCCCGACGCGCAGCCGCTGACCTGAGGCGGCGGCTCAGCAAGCCGCCCCACCCGCTTGCGCGTGATAGTGCTGCAACAGCCTGTCCAGCAGGTCCTGCGGAGCGGCGGGAAGCTTTTCGCCGCTGCGCACCAGCGCCTGACGCTCACGCATCCGCCATTCGTCGGTCAACTCCACGAGTGCGAGCCCCGCGCCGTCCAGGTGGCGGCTGGCCGCGCTTTCGGGCACCACCCCCACGCCCACGCCGGCGCCGATCATCAGGCACATGGCGTCGAAGCTCGCCAGTTGAACGCGCAGGCGCAACGGCCGCCCCAGCCGTTCGGTGATCTGGCCCAGGAACGCCTGCAGCGTGCTGCCGGCATGCATGCCCACGTGCGGCTCATCCAGTGTGTCTGCGAAGGCGATGCGGCGACGGCGCGCCAGCCGGTGGCCGCGCGGCACGGCCAGCACCAGCTGGTCGGTGCTGAAGTGGATGGCCGTGAGACCGAGCGTATCCACGCGGCCGGCGACGATGCCCAGGTCGGCACGGCCCTCCACCACGTCGCGGGCGATCTCGGGGTTGGGTTTCTCGCGCAGGTCGACGCTGTAGCCGGGATTGGTGGCCAGCCAGGCCGCCAGCACGCCCGGCAGGAAATCGGTGACGGCGGTGGTGTTGGCGAACACGCGCACGTGGCCGCGCGAGCCATCGCCGTAATCGAGCAGGTCGGTGCGCAGCCGCTCGGCCTGATGCAGCACCAGGCGCGCGTGATGCAGCACGGCCTCGCCGGCGGGAAGCAGGCTCACGCCCCGCGCCTGGCGTGCCAGCAAAGGCACGCCAGCTCGCGCCTCCATCGCCTTGATGCGCGCGCTGGCGGCCGCCAGCGAGAGATGCTGCTGCTGCGCGGCGCGCGTGAGGTTGCGGTGCTCGGCCGCGGCCACGAAGAGTCGCAGGTCGGTCAGGTCGAAGTTCATTCAGCCAATGCTAGTGCAGCCTTCAGTCAAACCGAACGCTTTGTCCAGAAATCGTTGATGGTCAATTGGGCGGCGACGCAGCATCATTCTCAGTCTTCGGATTCACGGAACGCAGACCGCCTCGTTCGGCATGGCCATGCAGCACGCAAGCACCCCCTCCCCGGCCCTGGATATCGCCGCGCTGCAGGCCTGGCAGGGCCGTAGCGAGACGCTGCACGACCGCATCACCGCCGCTCCCCTGGCGGCGCTGGCGGCCACGCTCGACCGCGACGACACGCTGCCGGCCGACGGCACGCCGCTGCCGGCCCTGTGGCACTGGCTGTTCTTCCTGCCCATGGCGCCGCAGCACGAGATCGGCTCCGACGGCCATCCCCGGCGCGGCGGGTTCCTTCCGCCCGTTCCGCTGCCGCGCCGCATGTGGGCCGGCGGGCGGCTGCAGTGGCATGCGCCGCTGGCCGTGGGCGACGCGGTGCGGCGCGTCTCGCGCATCGAATCGGTCACGCACAAGAGCGGGCGCAGCGGCGAGATGGTGTTCGTCCTCGTGCGCCACGAGGTGCACGGCCCCGGTGGCCTGGCGCTCAGCGAAGAGCACGACATCGTCTACCGTGCCGCGGCGCAGCCCGGCGATCCGGCGCCGCTGCCGACGCCAGCGCCCGCCACCGCCGCATTTTCGCGGGAGGTGTTCGCCGATCCGGTGCTGCTGTTCCGCTATTCCGCGCTCACATTCAACGGCCACCGCATTCACTACGACCGCTCGTACGCGACTCAGGAAGAGGGCTACCCCGGCCTCGTCGTGCACGGCCCGCTGATCGCCACACTTCTGGTCGACCTGCTGCGGCGCCATCACCCGGGCCGGCGCCTGGAGCGCTTCTCTTTCCGGGCCGTGCGTCCCACCTTCGACCAGCATGTCATGCGCATCTGCGGCGAGACCGCGGCAGGTGGCGACGGCAACGCCTTCAGGCTGTGGGCGCAGGATCACGAAGGCTTCCTCACCATGCAGGCCGACGCTGAACTCGCGCCCTGAATCGCAGCGGCACACGCCATGATCCCGACCCAGTTCGACGACCGCTTCCCCGACATCCGCGACGCCGTGCGCGCGCTGTGTGCAGAGTTCCCTGACGAGTACCACCGCGAGGTGGACGAGGCGCGTGCCTACCCCGAGGCCTTCGTCGATGCGTTGACCAAGGCAGGCTGGATGGCCGCGCTGATCCCGCAGGAGTACGGTGGCTCCGGCCTGGGCCTGGCCGAGGCCTCGGTGATCATGGAAGAGATCAACCGCTCGGGCGGCAACTCCGGCGCCTGCCACGGCCAGATGTACAACATGGGCACGCTGCTGCGCCATGGCTCGACAGCCCAGAAAGAGCTCTACCTGCCCCGGATCGCCAGCGGCGAGTGGCGCCTGCAGTCCATGGGCGTGACCGAGCCCACAACCGGCACTGACACCACGAAGATCAAGACCACCGCCGTGAGGAAGGGCGACCGCTGGGTCGTCAACGGCCAGAAGGTGTGGATCAGCCGCGTGCAACACAGCGACTGGATGATCCTGCTGGCCCGCACCACGCCGCTGGCCGAGGTGAAGAGGAAGACCGAAGGCATGTCGATCTTCATGGTGGACCTGCGCGCGGCCGAGCAGAACGGTATGACCGTGCGGCCCATTCCCAACATGGTCAACCACGAGACGAACGAGCTGTTCTTCGAGAACCTCGAGATCCCGGCTGAGAATCTCATCGGCCAGGAAGGCCAGGGCTTCAGGTACATCCTCGACGGCCTCAATGCCGAGCGCACACTGATCGCCGCCGAGTGCATCGGCGACGGCTACTGGTTCCTCGACCGCGTGACGAAGTACGTGTGCGAGCGCGAAGTGTTCGGCCGTCCCATCGGTCAGAACCAGGGTGTGCAGTTTCCCATCGCCGATGCGTACATTGAGGTGGAGGCCGCCAACCTCATGCGCTGGGAAGCCTGCGCGAAGTTCGATGCCCAGGCGCCATGCGGCGCGCAGGCCAACATGGCCAAGTACCTGGCGGCCAAGGCGAGCTGGGAGGCAGCCAATGCGGCGATCCAGTTCCACGGCGGCTTCGGCTTCGCCTGCGAGTACGACGTGGAACGCAAGTTCCGCGAAACGCGGCTCTACCAGGTGGCTCCCGTGTCCACCAACATGATTTATTCGTACGTGGCCGAGCACATCCTCGGCCTGCCCCGATCGTTCTGACCCGAGGATTGCCACCATGCCCCGCCCGCTCGATGGCATCACCGTGGTGTCGCTCGAACACGCGATTGCCGCGCCCTTCTGTACGCGCCAGCTGGCCGACCTGGGCGCGCGCGTCATCAAGGTGGAGCGCCCGGGTGCGGGCGACTTCGCGCGCGCCTACGACCAGCGCGTGCGCGGCCAGTCGTCCCACTTTGTCTGGACCAATCGCTCGAAGGAAAGCGTGGCGCTCGACCTCAAGGACGCCGAGGCGCTCGACGCGCTGAACCAGATCGTCGCGCGCGCCGACGTGCTGGTGCAGAACCTTGCGCCCGGCGCCGCCGCGCGCATGGGGCTGGACTGGGACACCCTGCATGCGCGCCATCCGCGCCTGGTGCTCTGCGACATCTCGGGCTACGGCAGCGACGGCCCCTACCGCGACAAGAAGGCCTACGACCTGCTGATCCAGAGCGAGGCCGGCCTGCTCTCCATCACCGGTACGCCCGACGAGCCCAGCAAGGCCGGCTGCTCCATCGCCGACATCGCGGCCGGCATGTATGCCTACTCGGGAATCCTGTCGGCGCTGCTGCTGCGCGACCGCACGGGCGAAGGCAGCCGCATCGATGTCTCCATGCTCGAATCGCTGGGCGAGTGGATGGGCTTTCCGATGTACTACGCCTTCGAGGGCGCGGCGCCGCCGCCGCGCGCCGCCGCATCGCACGCCAGCATCTACCCCTACGGCCCCTTCGAGGCCGGCGACGGCGGCACGGTGATGCTTGGCCTGCAGAACGAACGCGAATGGCGCATCTTCTGCGAGCAGGTACTGCAGGATGCGCAGCTCACCACCGACACGCGCTTCGCCAGCAATGCGCAGCGCAACGCCAACCGGACCGAGCTCAGGGCGCTGATCGTCGCGCGCTTCGCCAGCCTGTCGACGGCCGAGGTGGAAGCGCGCCTGGACGCCGCCGGCATCGCCAACGCGCGCATGAACGACATGGCCGGCCTGTGGTCGCATCCGCAGCTGGCGGCGCGGGAACGCTGGACCTCGGTCGGCACGCCTGCGGGCGACGTACCCGCACTGCTGCCACCGGCCAGCAGCAGCGCGTTCGCGCCGCGCATGGACGCCGTCCCCGCCGTGGGCCAGCACACGGCGGATGTTCTGCGCGAGCTGGGACTGGGGCGGGAGGCCATCGCACGGCTCGCGCCCGCCGCGGTACCGGAGACCGCGGCATGAGCCACATGGCGCTCGTCGATCCGGTGGCGGCGTCCACCACCCTGCTCTTCGTGCCCGCGACGCGCCCCGAGCGCTTCGCGCGCGCGCATGCCAGCGGTGCGGGCCTCGTGATCGTCGATCTGGAAGACGCCGTCGCGCCCGACGCGCGCGAAGCCGCGCGCGCGTCGCTGGATGCGTCGCTCGACACCCTGTCCGCTGGCGAGCGTGCGCGCACGCTGGTACGCATCAACGGCGATGGCACACCGTGGCACGCCGGCGATGTGGCCGCCGCCGCCGGCTGGAGGGGGCGGGGTCTGGCGGGGCTCGTCCTGCCCAAGGCCGAATCGGCCGCAGCGATCGCGGCGCTGCATCTGGCGCTGGGGCCGGGCGCGCGCATCGTGCCGTTGATCGAATCGGGAGTGGGCCTGGATGCCGTGGACGCCATCGCCAGCGCGCCCGGCGTCACGCGCCTGGCCTTCGGCCACCTCGACTTCATGGCCGACCTGGGCATGGCCTGCGAAGGCGACGAGCCCGAACTGGTTCCCGCGCGTTTCGCGCTGGTGCGCGGCTCGCGCCGCGCCGGTATCGCGGCACCCATCGACGGTGTGACGGCCGACACACGGGATCCGCAGCGCATCGCCCGCGACGCCGCCCGTAGCCTGCGCATGGGTTTCGGCGGCAAGCTGTGCATCCATCCGGATCAGGTCGGCCCGGTACGCGAGGCCTTCCGCCCCGATGCCGCGCAACTCGACTGGTCGGGCCGCGTGGTCGCACTGGCCGACCAGGGTCAGGCGCTGTTCACGCTGGACGGGCGGATGGTCGACGCGCCCGTGATCGCGCTGGCGCGGCGCGTGCTGGCGAGGGCCGCCGGCTGATCAGCCGCCCGCCTGCTCCAGCATCCGCACCATCTGCGCATAGCCGCGCGCCCGCGCGAGCTGCAGCGGCGTGTTGCCCTGGCGGTCGGCGAGCTTGAGATTGGCGCCAGCGTCGATCAGCGCCTGCAGCGTCTTCTGATGGCGCGGGCCGCCGTCGCCCAGGACCACGGCTTCGATGGCGGCGGTCCAGTGCAGGTTGTTGACGTGGTCCAGCGGGGCGCCCGCAGCGATGAGCTGGCGCACGACGCGGTCGTGGCCCAGGTGCGCGGCGGCGATGAGCGCCGTGCCGTCGTAGCGGCTGGTGACGAGCTTCGCGCTGGCGCCCAGCGAGAGCAGCAGGCGCAACGTGTCCTCGTCGTCGGCCACCGAGGCGATGGTGACGGCGTCGTAGCGGTCGTTCTCCAGCGCGCCCAAGTCGGCGCCGGCCTGGGCCAGCGCGCGGATGACGGCCTGCTGGCGCGCGAAGGCCGCCACGTGCAGCGGCGTGCGTCCGCGCGCATCGCGCACTTCCAGCGTGCCAGGCGCCGCGCGGCCCACGGCGGCGGCGTCCCCCTGCGCGGCCGCGGCCAGCAGGCCGGTGTAGGCCGCACGCTCGGCGGACGAAGGCGCCACCTGCGCGCCGGCCGACAGCGCAGCACCGAAGGCCAGCAGCACGGCGGCCGTGCGCAGCGCGCCGGTGCGAGCACGGCCGCGGCGGACGGGGCGAGTCAAGGATCGCGAAGCGCGTGTCTGCATGGCGTGCTCCTGGCAGGTGGTGGATGGGCTATTACTTCAGCAGGGCCTGCGCCTTGTCGAGCGCGGCCACGGCGCATTGTTCGTCGAGATGGCCGCCGGGTGCGCCGCCTACGCCGATGGCGCCAATGACTTCGTTGCCCACCTTCACAGGCACGCCGCCGCCCAGCAGCAGGTAGCCCGGGATGTGGACGAGGTTGGCGGCCGCCGGGTTTTTCTGCGCGCCTTCCATCATGGCCAGCGTGGTGTTCTTGGCCGAGGCGGCGGTGAAGGCTTTGCGCTCGCTGGCGGCCAGCGTGTGCGGGCCGGCGTTGTCGGCGCGCAGCACGGCACGCACGGTCCCGGCGCGATCCACCACGGTGGCGGCGACGGCGTAGTTGCTGGCGGCGCAGGCCGCCACGGTGTCGGCAGCCAGTTGCGTGGCGAGCTGCAGCGACATGTTCTTCTCGACGCGCACGGCCGGATTGGCCGAAGGCGCAGCCTGTTGCGCCTGGGCAAGCGGCGCGGCCAGCAGCGCGGCGAGGCCGGCGGCGGCCACGGCGGCGAGACGGGTAGCGTTGGCGGAAGTGGTGTTCATGGAGTTCTCCTGGGTGGATGTGCCGGTACCGATCGACCGTGGAGAGAACTTTAGGAACGGCAGCGCGCGCCGCCCATTCGTAGCGCTACGCCAGCGCCTGCGTAGAACTACGGAGCGGGCGGGCGGTCGGCCTCGTCGGCCAGCGCAGCGTACTGGCGGATCAGCTGCGCCAGCGAGGGCACCTGCAGCTTGGCGAACAGGTTGGCGCGGTGCGTTTCCACCGTGCGTGGCGACACGTCGAGCGCGCGGCCGATGTCCTTGTTGGTGAGGCCGCTGGTGATCAGGCCCAGCACCTCGCGCTCGCGCGCGGACAGCTGCGCGTAGCGCTCGCGCGCCTCGCGGCCGGCCTGGTGGCGCTCGCGGGAGTGCACGTGCTGCCGCACGGCGTTGTGCAGCGCTTCGAGCAGGGCTTCGTCGTCCACGGGCTTTTCGAGAAACTCGGCCGCGCCGGTCTTGAACGCGCGGCGGCACATCTCCACCGTGCCGTGGCCGGTCAGCATGATCACGGGCTGGTCCACCCCCTGCTCCATCAGCCGCTGCAGCACGGTGAGTCCGCTGATGCCGGGCATGCGCACGTCGAGCACGATGGCACCGATGGCTTCGCGGTCGAATCCGGCCATGAACTGCTGCGCGTCGGCCCAGCCCTGCACGCGCAGGCCCACGGTGCCGATGAGAAGCGCGAGGCTGGCGCGCACGGCCTCGTCGTCGTCGATGAGGTGTATCAGGGGAGACAGGGGCATGGCGGAGGTGGACATCGGCGCGTGCAGTTCAGTCGGCCGCCGCGCGGGGCAACGTCAGGGTGAAAGTCGCGCCGTGCTCGCCGTCCGATGTGGCGGCGAGCGTGCCGCCCATGCCGGTGGCCAGCGATTCGCACAGGCTCAACCCCAGGCCGAGCCCGCCGGCACGTGTGCTGAAGAAGGGCTCGAAGATGCGCGGCAGCACATCGGCCGCGATGCCGGGGCCGCTGTCGCGCACCTCGATCGCACCAAGCGCTGTGGCCGTGCCTTCGGCATGCACGCGCACGTCGATGCTGCGGTGGCCGGCCGGCACCGATTCCAGCGCCTGCAAGGCGTTCATGAGCAGGTTGTGCGTGATCTGCTCCACCGCGACGGCGTCGGCCTTCACGTGCACCGGTGCTGCCGCAGTCAGCCGCACCGCGACGCCCTGGCGCGCGAACTCGGGCTCGAGCAGGTCGAGCGCGGCGCGCGCGATAGCAGGCAGGTCGACTGTTTCGAGGCGGGCAGCCAGCTCGGGCCGTTCGATCGACCGGCGCAGGCGCCCGACCACGTCACTGGCACGGCGAGCCTGTTCGGCGGCCTGGGTCATGGCCTCGCGCGCGGTGGCCAGTTCAGGGGGATCCTCCTGCAGCAGACGGCGCGCTGCCTGCGTGTTGGCCAGCACCGCGGTGAGCGGCTGGTTCAGCTCGTGCGCCATGCCGGCGGCCAGTTCGCCCAGCGTGTTCAGGCGCGCCACGTGGCCCAGGCGCAGCAGCTCTTCGGCGCGCCGCCGCGCGGTGCGCTGGCGCTGCACGGCGGCCTGGGCGGCCAGCGCCAGCGCCACGACCGCGCACCACAGCGCCATCCAGGCCCAGGGCAGGTGCTGCCAGCCGAGCTGGCGCCTCAGTACGACGTCGAAGGGTTGGCTGGCGGAAGCGAGCTCCTTGTGGAATTCGAATCGCCACCCGCTCGCACCGGCCATGGCCACGCCGTCACCGGCCTGCAGAACGATGCGCTGGCCCGCATGCTCCAGCGCCACCTCGACCGGACTGTTGGCCCGGTCCATCGGCCACTCGGCCCACGGCACCATGGCGCGGGCGTGCAGCACCAGCGCATAGCCGGCCGGATGGCCCGCCAGCGCGATGCGGTAGCGCTCGGCCGCGAAATCGAGATCGGCCAGCACGGCGCGCCGCAGCGCGTGCGACTGGCGCGCGGCCTCGGCCAGCGCCGCATCGGGCCAGGGCTGTCCGGCGGCCCGGCGGATCACGCCGATGATCTGGGAGTAGAGCGCCGAAAGCCGCTCGGGCGCTACCGCCTCGTCGGGCTGCAGCAGGCCCAAGGTCGCCAGGATGGCGTCGTGCTGCACCACCTGCTGGCTGAGGACGCGATGGACGATGCGCGCGTCGGTCTCGAAGGCCTCGCGCTGGCTGCGGATTTCGGCCCGCGCCAGCCACACGCAGCCCAGCGCCGCCACCACCAATCCCACCAGCACGCGCGGCCATTGGCGGGCGATCGCAGGGAGCCGGCGGGCGAGGTCTTGCATGCGGGCAATTCTTGCATGGCCACTTTTTCCACATCCGGCGCCTGCGTTACACAGTTTTCATTGCGGTACCAAAGAGCCGTCCGTAGGATGATTCCTACGCCGTCCGCCCTGCGGCCGGCCTTGTCCAACTCCGCCGCCGCCCTCCGCTCCCAGAATGCAGGTGCCTTTTCAAACGACGATCCGCCGTGCGGCCCTGATGCCGCGCTTGGTCTTCGCCGGCGCCGTGCTGGCACTGGGCCTGGCCGGCGCTTCCCTGCCGGCCACGGCTACTCCGGTCGATCTGCCGGAATCGACCTCCACCGAAGTGCGCCAGGCCGTGACACACGCGCTCTCGGCCGGTGATACGGCCGGCCTGCCGTTCGCGGTGGTGGACAAGAAGAATGCCCGTCTCTACGTGTTCGATGCCACCGGCACGCTGCGCGGCACGACGCCCGTGCTGCTGGGCTCGGCCGTGGGCGATACCTACTTCCCGGGCCTGAACCAGCGCAACCTGAGCCAGCTGGCCGCGCACGAGCGCACGTCGCCCGCTGGCCGCTTCGTCGCCCAGCCGGGGCGCAACCTCACGGGCGAGGCGGTGGTGTGGATCGACTATGACTCCGCCTTCGCCATCCATCGTCTGCGGCCCGCCGCCGCACAGGAGCGCCGGGCCGAGCGACTGGCCTCGGCGACGCCCGACGACAACCGCATCTCGCTGGGCTGCGTGATCACCTCGGTGGTGTTCTACGAACAGGTGGTGGTGCCGGTGCTCGGCGCCTCGCGCTCGGTGGTGTACGTGCTGCCCGACGGGCCGTTCAACGGCGACGTGTTCGACGCGCTCTGAACGCGTGCCGCGCCGGGCGGATCGCCCGGCTTTTATATCCTGACGTGATATAAATCGCGCCTGCCGTGGGCCCTGCCCGAACCCAGGCGCAGCCACCTCTTCCCATGACCCTCGCGAAGCAGGACTTCGAAGTCCTCGCCGAATTCCGCTATCAGATGCGCCGCTTCGAGCGTTTCTCCGAGCTCGCCGCGCAAGCCGAGGGCCTCACGCCGCAGCAATACCTGGTGCTGCTGCAGATCCGTGGCCGGCAGGGCCGCGAATGGGCCAGCGTGGGCGAGATCGCCGAGCGGCTGCAGATCAAACCGCACGCGGCCGTGGCTTTGGTCTCGCGCTGCGAAGCGCTGGAACTGGTGCAGCGCCGCCCCGGCGACACCGACCGCCGCCAGGCGCAAGTGCACCTGCTCGATACAGGCCTGCGCCTGCTCGAACGGCTGGCCAGCGTGCACCGCGCCGAACTGCGTTCGCTGCAGGGCATCTTCGAAGTGCCGCGCATCGAGGCGCCGGACGCATGACCACGGCCCGCGCCGTCTGGCGCCGAGCGCTCGCACTGCTGCGCCCCGCCGTCCTGCACGTCAGCGCGCGCGAGCAGTGGCGTGCGGCCCTGGGCGCGGGCCTGGGAATCCTGATCGCGGCACTGGCCGGGCGCGCCTGGGCCGGCGGCGGCGCGGCCACGCTGTGGCTGGCTGCACCCATGGGTGCGGCGGCCGTGCTGGTGTTCGCCGTGCCGTCGAGCCCGCTGGCCCAGCCCTGGGCCGTGATCGGCGGCAACACGTTGTCGGCGCTGGCCGGCGTGCTGTGCGCGCACTGGATCCGCGACGCCGCACTGGCAGCCGCCGCCGGCGTCACGCTGGCCATCGTGGTGATGTTCGCCTTGCGTTGCCTGCACCCGCCCGGTGGCGCCACTGCTCTCGTGGCGGCCACCACCAGCGCCACGCCAGGTTTCGCGCTGTTCCCGGTGCTGCCCGAGGCCGTGCTGCTGGTGTTCAGCGGCATGCTCTACCACCGCCTCACCGGCCGCGCCTATCCGCATGCGCAGCGGACCATGCCGCCTGCGGCCGGCGCGCGCTTCACCGAGCGCGACCTCGACCAGGCATTGGCCCACTACAACCAGGTGCTCGACATCAGCCGTGACGATCTCGCCGAACTGCTGCATCACGCCGAGGCGGCGGCGTACCAGCGCACCTTTGGCGAACTGCGCTGCAGCGACATCATGTCCGCGCCGGTTCACACAGTCCGCGCCGCTACTGCGCTGGGCGAGGCCTGGACCTTCATGCGTGGCCGCCGGATCAAGGCCCTGCCGGTGGTGGACGAGCAGCAGCACCTGCTGGGCATCGTCACACTGGCCGACTTCATGCGCCACGCCGAACCTGGCGCCACCGAAGGCATGGGCCGGCGGCTGCGTGGCATGCTGCGCGCCGGCCGCCCCGAAACCGTGGGCCACATCATGACGCGCGAGGTACGCGTGGCCAGCGCGGGCCGGCGCGTGAGCGAGTTGGTGCCGCTGTTCTCGCACGATGGCCACCACCACGTGCCCATCGTGACCGAAGGCAGCCGGCTGGTCGGCATCATCACTCAGTCGGACCTGGTCCGTGCGCTGCACCGTTCAGCCGCCGGTGCCGGCGATGCGCGGCGTTGACGGCCGATCCCTCCCGCTGCACGACGGCGCCGAGCCGAACGCGTCGTTGCATTTTGTTGCACGATGGGCCGATCCAGGTGCATCCAATGCGGCCTCTGCCGGGTAGTACCTGCAGGCAGCGCATTCCGCCCTGCCGCCCTACCCGAAGGAGTTGACCCATGAAGACCACCCGTTCTCCCCTCGTCCCGACCCTGGCTGCACTGGCTGGCGTCGCAGTGCTGGCTGGCTGTGCCTCTTCGCCCATGGGCGGCGGCATGGCACCGTTTTCCCAGGCCAGCCTGCCCGCATCCATCCAGGTGCCGGCGGGCAACCGCGTGGCATGGGAAACCGTGGGGGTCGGTGACATCACCTACGAATGCAAGGACAACGCGGGCAAGACCGAGTGGGTCTTCGCGGGTCCCAATGCTGTGCTGAACGACCGCAGCGGCCGCGCCGTGGGCAAGTACTACGGCCCGCCCGCCACCTGGGAAGCCAACGACGGCTCCAAGCTCACCGCCACGCAACTGGCCGTCGCACCGGCCGGCGAAGGCAACCTCCCCTACCAGCTCGTGAAGGCCAATCCCGCCATGGGCAGCGGCGCGCTGACCGGCGTGACCTACATCCAGCGCGTGGCCCTGAAGGGCGGCGTGGCGCCGGCGCTGCCGTGCAATGCCGGTACGCGCGGGCAGAAGGCCACGGTGAAGTACCAGGCCGACTACATCTTCTGGAAGGCTGCCTGATCCCGTGCGTGGGGGCCATGGGTCCGCCGCCATAATGCGGCGATGCCCGCGCCCCCCCATGACGCCTTCGACTACGAATCCGCGCTCGCGCGTTGCGCGCGCGGAGAACACCCGGCACTGGCCGAGCTCTACCAGCGCGAATGTGCCTGGTTGCTGGGTGTCGCCATGCGCATCGTGCGTGAGCGTTCGCGGGCGGAAGATGCCCTTCACGACGCCTTCCTGCGCATCTGGACGCGCGCTGCCAGCTTCGATCCCGCCCAGGGCTCGGCGCGTGGCTGGATCTACAGCGTGGTGCGCCACACCGCGCTGAACCAGGTGCGTGACGGAGCGCGCGAAGTCACGCTGGACGAGGAGTCCGCCATGGCCACCGAGGTTCAACACGCCGTCGAACAATATCGCCAGGCCTGGGCGCCCGCGGAACTGCGGGGCGATCTCGGTCACCTCCAGCACTGCCTGGATGCATTGCCGGCCGAGCGCCGGGATTGCATCCTGTTCGCCTACGTCGAAGGCTGCTCGCATGGCGAGATCGCACAGCGCACCGGCACGCCGCTGGGCACGGTGAAAGCCTGGCTGCAGCGCGGCATGAAAGCCCTGAGGGAGTGCATGGCATGAGCGCGCCTGCACACGACGACCTGCAGGATCTCGCGGCGGCCTATGTGCTGGGCACGCTGTCGGCGCGCACCCGCAACGAGGTGGAACAACGTCTGCCCGCCGATGCTGCATTGGGGGCGGAGGTGGCCGCATGGGAAGCACGGCTGCTTCCGCTGACCGCGCTGGCCGAGCCGGTGGAGCCCTCGGCCGCACTGTGGTCTCGCATCGAACGCAGCACTGCTCCTGCTGCAACGACACGGGCCCCGGCGGCCCGTGCGATACGCGGGCCAGGCCGCAGTACCGCCAGCTGGTGGGAGAGCCTGAACTTCTGGCGCTTCACGGCGGCCGTCGGCCACGCGTGCGCATTGCTGCTGGCCGTCGTCATGCTGCATGGCGCAGTCACGCGCACCGAGGCGCCGACGCAGTATCTCGTGGTACTTGTCGCGCCGGACAACCGCAACGCGGGCTGGGTCGTACAGGCTTCGGCCGACGGCGCGCTGTCGCTCGTCCCCATGGCCGACACGCCGGTGCCGCCCGGCCGCTCGCTGCAGTTCTGGACCAAGGCCGACGACTGGTCCGGCCCGCGCTCGCTCGGGCTGGTCGAACCCGGCCGCACCATGCGCGTGAGCCCCAGCCAGTTGCCGCCCCTGCAGCCCAACCAGCTGTTCGAACTCACGCTCGAACCCGCCGCCGGTTCGCCCATCGACCGGCCCACGGGGCCGATCCTCTTCATCGGCCGTGCCGTGCCGGTGCGCAGCTAGGGCCGTACGCTGCAGCCGCGCGGCGGCTGCGCCTCAACCTGCCGCGGCCGTCTCCGGATCGGGCATGGCCAGCACCTTGTCGATGCGCCGCCCATCCAGATCCACCACCTCGAACACCCAGCCCGCGCATTCCACGCGCTCGCCGGTGGCTGGCAGGCGGCCCGAGACGTACATCAGCAGGCCAGCCATGGTGTTGTAGCGGCCCTTGTCGTCGTCGGGCAGATCCTTGATGTGCAAGCGTGCCTTCAGTTCGGAAACAGGCATGAGGCCGTCCAGCAGCCACGATCCATCGCCCCGCGCAGTCGCCCAGGCGTCGGCGGCCAGGGTGGGCTGCAGCTCGCCGGTGATGGCTTCGAGCAGGTCGCGCGGGGTCAGCAGGCCCTGCACGATGCCGTATTCGTCCACCACGAAGACGATGCGGCCCGCACGCGTGCGGAACTGCTCCAGCAGTTCCATGCCGGTGAGCGTTTCCGGCACGAACGAAGCGGGCGTGGCGTGCTGGGCCAGGGTGGCGTCGGGTTGCGGCGCCAGCTCCAGCAGCCGGGCCACGCTGATGATGCCGACCACGTCATCGAGCGAACCCCGGCAGACCGGATACCACGAGTGCATGCCCTTGCCGCCGCTGGCGCTCACGTGCTGCAGGCAGTCGGCCACGGTGCTGGTGGCCTCCAGCCAGTCGATGTCGTTGCGCGGGATCATCAGCGACGTGAGCGGACGATCGTCGAGGTGGAACAGGTTCTGCACCATCTGGCGCTCGTGCTGCTCGATCACACCGGCATCCACGCCCTCCTCCAGGCTGGCGGCGATCTCCTCTTCGGTCACGCCTCGCGGCGCGCTGGTGTCGATGTTGAGCAGCTTGAGCACGCCGGCCGTGGTCACCGACAGCAGGCGCACGAACGGGTGCGCAATCTTGGCCAGCCCGGCCATCGGCGGCGACACCCAGCGGGCCACCGCCTCGGGAAACATCTGGCCAATGCGCTTGGGCACCAGCTCGCCGAAGATGATGGTGAAGAAGGTGATGATGACCACCACCACGGCGGTCGACGCGATGCTGGCCGCGCCCGCTCCCAGGCCCCAGCTTTCCATCTGCACGGCCAGAGGTCCGGCGAAGGCAGCCTCGCCCACGATGCCGCTGAGCATGCCGATGGAGGTGATGCCGATCT
Organism: Burkholderiales bacterium; assembly: GCA_017307855.1. Taxonomy (GTDB): domain Bacteria; phylum Pseudomonadota; class Gammaproteobacteria; order Burkholderiales; family Burkholderiaceae_C; genus JAGOCV01. The sequence continues at coordinate 552,334 of JAFKGD010000002.1, forward strand.
GGATGGTCGACAGGAACGTGGTGGGCTGATCGACCAGCTTCAGTGCCGCTGTGGCGCCGCGGTCGCCCGACTCGGCCAGTGCGGCCAGGCGTGCCCTGCGGCTGGTGGCCAGTGCCATTTCGGACATGGCGAACAGGGCGTTGAAGGTGGTGAGCAGCGCGAGTAGAAGAACGTCCATAGGCGGCCCGGCGGGGGGCGCAGGTAGTGGCGACGCGCCCAATGTATCGCAAGCCGCTTGCTATCCTCGGCAAACACCCTGATCCACCCACCTCGCATGTGCCCACGACACACCACCCGCCCCACCCACCACCGGCCCGACATCGCCTGCCAGCACGGGGTCCGCTGAGATGGCGCGCTACCTCGTAGGCGACGTTCAGGGCTGCGATGGGGCGCTCGGAAGACTGCTCGACACCATCGCCTTCTCGCCGAGTCGCGACACGCTCTACCTGCTGGGCGATCTGGTCAACCGCGGCCCCGATTCGCTGGCCGTGCTGAGGCGCCTGCAGGGGCTGGGCGACGCCGTGCGCTGCCTGCTGGGCAACCACGACCTGAGCCTGCTGGCGCTGGCGCACGGTCTGCGCGCACCCCACCAGGGCGACACGCTGGAAGCCGTGCTGGCCGCGCCCGACCGTGTGCCGCTGCTCGACTGGCTGCAGCATCGTCACCTGGCGCTGCTGGAGCACGGCGTGCTGATGGTGCATGCAGGCGTGCTGCCGCAATGGGATGCGGAGCGCACCCTGGCGCTGGCGGCCGAGGTCGAACACGAGCTGCGCGGGCCAGGGGCGCGCGGCTTCCTCGAGCACCTCTATGGCAACGAGCCCGCGTCCTGGAATGAAGGCCTGCTCGGCGCCGACCGCCTGCGCGTGGTGGTGAACGCGCTGACGCGGCTGCGCTTTTGCACGGCGGCGGGGGAGATGGACTTCGGGCTCAAGGAGTCGGCCACGCAGGCACCCGAAGGGCTGATGCCCTGGTTCGAGGTACCGGGCCGCCGCACGGCCGGTGTGACGGTGGCGTTCGGCCACTGGTCCACGCTGGGCCTGGTGTCCCGGCCCGATGTGCTGGCGCTGGATACGGGCTGCGTCTGGGGCGGATGCCTGTCCGCCGCACGGCTGGGGCCGACGCCGGCAGAACGCGAGATCTTGAGCGTCGAATGCGAGCAGGCGCAGGTGCCGGGCGGCACCTGAGCGGCCCACCTCACTGCGGCTGCTGCGCCTTGAACAGTGCCGCCACCTTGCGGCGGGTCTTGATGTTGGCCGAGATGCCGCGCACGGGCGTGGCCTGGCGGCTGGCGGTTTCCCAAGCGGGCTTGCTGGCTTCGCCGTCGGCTGGCGCGGCAGCCTCGTAGGGCTGGTCGAAGAACGGATCGCGCGGCGCTGCAGACGGGCGCGGTGCGCGGCGCTCGCGGTAGCCGTCATCGGATTCGCGGCGCGCCTCGCGAGGCGCGTCGTCGCCCTCGCGCCAGGCACGGCGGCCGTCGTTGAAGCGGCCACGCGGACGGTCGTCCTCGAATTCCAGCGCCTCGATGTCGATCTTCTTCTTGATGAGCTTCTCGATGTCGGCCACCAGACGCGCATCGTTGCCGCCGCCGGCGAAACTCACGGCCAGGCCGGAGGCACCCGCACGGCCGGTGCGGCCAATGCGGTGCACGTAGTCTTCGGCGTTGAAGGGGATGTCGAAGTTGAAGACGGCGGGCACGTCCTTGATGTCGAGACCGCGCGCGGCCACGTCGGTGCAGACAAGCAGTTCCACCTCGCCGCGCTTGAAGGCGTCGAGCGACTTCAGGCGCTCGTCCTGGCTCTTGTCGCCATGCAGGGCGCTGGTCTTGAGGCCGTCCCGCTCCAGCGAGCGGGCCAGCCGTGCGCAACCGAGCTTGCTGTTGACGAACACGAAGGCCTGCGTGATGCCGCGCTGGCGCACGATCTGCCGCAGTGCCCGGCGCTTGTCGTCGCCATCGACGGCGAAGAAGCGCTGCTCCACCGTGGAAGCGGTCTCGTTCGGGCGCGCCACCTCGATGGTGATCGGGTCGTTCAGATAGCTGCCGGCCAGCCGCTTGATCTCGGGCGAGAACGTGGCGCTGAACAGCAGCGTGGTGCGGGTCTTGGGCAGGTAGCTCAGGATGCGCTGCAGGTCGGGCAGGAAGCCGATGTCGAGCATGCGGTCGGCTTCGTCGAGCACCACGTACTCGACCTGATTGAGCACCGCATTTTTGGCCTCGATGTGGTCGAGCAGCCGGCCAGGCGTGGCCACCAGCACCTCGACGCCCTTCTTGAGCTCGGCCGTCTGCGGCTTCATGTCCATCCCGCCGAACACGACGGCGCTGCGCAGCTGCGTGTATTTGGCGTAGAGCTTGATCTGCTGGGCCACCTGATCCGCCAGCTCGCGCGTGGGCAGCAGCACCAGGGCGCGTACCGGGTGCCGGGCGGGAGAGGTGGAGCTGTTTTCGTGCTTGAGCAGGCGCTGCAGCAGCGGCAGCGAAAAGGCCGCCGTCTTGCCGGTGCCTGTCTGCGCGGCCCCCATCACGTCCTTGCCAGTCAGCACCACCGGAATGGCCTGCGCCTGGATCGGCGTCATGTTCTCGTAGCCCATTTCGGCCACGGCACGTGCCAGCGGCTCGGCCAGCGAAAGGTTGGAGAAGGAAGAGGTCATGAACCCGCTATTGTCGCACCGGGCCGGGAAAACCCTGCCGGGGCTGCAGTTTCAGGACTGCGGCTGCTCACAGGCTGCGGGCGTTGAAGGTGTCGCAGGCCTGGATACTGCCCGTACGCAGCCCGGTGGCAAACCAGCGCTGTCGCTGGGCGCTGGTGCCGTGCGTGAAGCTCTCCGGCACCACGGCGCGGCCGCTCGAGCGCTGCAGCGCGTCGTCGCCGATCTTCGCGGCGGCGTTCATGGCCGCCTCCACGTCGCCCTGCTCCAGGATCTGGCGTGCGCCCTGGGCATCGTGCGCCCACACGCCCGCAAAGCAGTCGGCCTGCAATTCCAGCCGCACGCTGGCGGCATTGACATCGGCCTCGGCGACCCGGCCCCGCAACTGGTGCACCTTCTCGGAAATGCCCAGCAGGTTCTGCACGTGGTGCCCCACTTCGTGCGCGATGACGTAGGCCTGGGCGAACTCGCCCGGTGCACCCAGCTGGTTGCGCAGCGTTTCGTAGAAACCGAGGTCGATGTAGACCTTGTGGTCGGCCGGGCAATAGAACGGTCCCATCGCAGCCTGACCCTGTCCGCAGGCCGTCGAGGTCGCGCCACGGAACAGCACCAGCGTAGGCTCGCGGTAGGTGCCGCCAGCGGCATTGAACTTGGCACGCCAGACGTCCTCGGTGTCGGCCAGCACGGTGGAGACGAACGCCGCGAGCCGATCGTCGGCCGGCGGGGCACTGCGGGTCTGCTGCGCCACGGGTGTGCCGCCTCCGCTGAGGGCGCCGAGCAGCGTCAGCGGGTTGATGCCGAACAGCCAGCCCACCACCAGCGCCACCACCACGGTGCCCAGGCTCAGCCCGCGCCCGCCCACAGGCAAACCGCCAAAGCCGCCACCACCCTGGCTGCGGCGGTCTTCCACGTTCTCAGATTGGCGATTGCCTTCCCACTTCATGCCGGGCCCCTTGCTATATTTGCACGATGCTAACCGCCCCCGTCGTGCTGCTGACAGGCTTCGAACCCTTCGGTGGCGAGACTGCCAATGCCAGCGAACGGGCGGTTCAGGCCCTTCACGGCGCGGCCTTGGCGGGCCACCGCGTGGTGGGCGCGCGGCTGCCCGTGACGTTTGGCGACGCGCGGGGGACACTGGAGAGGCTGATCCGGCAATATCGTCCTGTGCTGGTCATCGCCACGGGCCAAGCGGGAGGCCGGGCCGCTCTGTCGCTGGAGCGCGTCGCCATCAATGTCGACGACGCGCGGATCGCGGACAACGCGGGCCGCCAGCCGATCGACTGCCCGGTGGTGGCGGGCGGACCCGTTGCATATTTTTCTAGCTTGCCCATCAAGGCCATGCATGCAGGACTGGTGCGCAACGGCGTCGCGGCCGAGGTGTCGCAGACGGCTGGCACGTTCGTCTGCAATCACGTGTTCTACGGGCTGATGCACCTGCTCGCGATCGATCCCACCCTGGCAGGCGTGCGGGGCGGCTTCATCCATCTGCCATGGCTGCCCACTCAAGGCCATCCGTCGCTGCCGCTGGAGTCCGCTGTCAGCGGCCTGGCCATCGCCATACAGACCGCGCTGGTACACCGAAGCGCCGACCTGCAAGTCGCGGCCGGCGCGACGCACTGAGGTCGCCAGATCGCCTCAGCGCAGCGAAACAGGCATCAACGAGCCCGACACCTGGCCGTTCACTGGCGGCAGGCTTTCCCAGTTGGCCAATGGCGAGGCGGGCATCTCGCCACGGGCGATCTGGCGGCAACGATCACCCGCGGGCCCCGTCATCGCGCTACAGCGCCACAGCTCGGCGCGCAGCGCAGCCTCTTCCATATTGCGCAACTGGCCCCGCTCTACTTGCCCCGAGACCACAGCCACAAAGGCGAAGAGCAATGCAAGGCATGCGGCCAGACCGCCGGCCAGCAGGTAGCCGGGATTCTGCAGAGCATCGATGGCGCCGGAAATGCGCTGTTCGATGCGGTCGATCCACATCGGTTGCAGGAAAGGATCGCTCTCCGATCCGACTTCCGCATGCTGACGAGCCGACGACGCCTGCGCCTCGTTACGGGCGACCTGGTCTTCTCCAGGGCGCGAGGTCAACAGGGAGTCGTCAGACATGTGAATGGCGGTGTTCATCGCTCAACCTCCGGTGAACCACACACGTTCAATGCATCGACGGTGCGTCGAAGAAGCTGAACAGTTTCACCGCCAGCTCGCGCAGCCGCTCGTCGCCGCTGCTGTGGGCCACGGCCAGCCGTTCGCGGGCGTAGCTCGCATCGCCCAGCATCATGTCACTGTTGACACAGTGGCCTTGCGCCGCCATTTGCAGAGTGAAAGCCCGCAGCAGTTCGCATGGCCAATAGTGGCCCTGGTTGTCGGCTGGCCGCCAGAGAGGCACATGCACCTCCGGCACCTGATTGAGACCCGCCGGCAGCATGGCTGCGGCGTCGGCCAGAGAGGCCTGGGACGGAGCGATGGATGGCAGCATGGCGATCTCCTGAGGCGCAGGGCGCGCCGTTGTTGTCGATGGAGAGATCGTAGGAAAACGTTGTGTCAGGCGCGCGTGGCAGGCGCCGGATGATCGCGTAGGACGCTGCCGCGCGCCTCTGGCGGCCCATGCTGGCACACCGATTCCCAAGAAAAACGCGCGAACCCGTGAGGGTGTCGCGCGCAAGGGCCATGGGCCCGGAGGGAGACGGAGAGACTGTCGACGGAAAAACTGTGGCGGGTTGAGCTCAGTTGAACGAGCCCACCGGCACCATCACACTCACGCTGCCGTTGCCAGGGGCGGTATCGCCAGGCCCGCCGGAGGACGGCAGCAGCGAAGTGGCAGCGCGATCCCTCGCCCCGGAAGGCAGGGCAGACGGCAGGGCTTCACTTTCGGCGGCGCGCGAGGCAATCTCGCCCAGCGCGAACATCAGCGCCAGCACCACCGAAGACGACAGCACCACCAGCAAAGTGCCGGCGGACATGTCGGTGAACAGGGACTTGAACCAGATCAACATGGGGGCCTCGTTCGAAGATGGCCCAATGCTATGCAGCACGCGTGCCGCAGCCTAAGGATGGCGACTGAACCGCGTGTAGGACAACGACCACAAACACCTGACGCGCGCTCGGGCGCCGCCGGCCTGCAGATCAGCGGTCCAGGCTCAACCGGTCCCGCAGTTCGCCGGGTGTGATCGGGCGGAAGTGCGCGGCGAACAGCTCACCCAGCTGCATCGCCGTGAGGCCGAGCTCGCTGACCGAGGCGCGGCCGATTTCAGAGCGCGAGAGCTCGCGCAGGTGCTCGAAGAAGGCGCCGATCTGACGCTGCTGGAGCGCGCGTATGCGTGCTTCGGCGATCGGCGGCTTGCCTTGCTCGCGCAGCCAGTGGTTCCAGGTGTCGTAGTAGTCGTGCAGCGTGAACAGGGTGGACGGAAAGTCGAACAGTTCCCGCGCGGCTTCGCCCTCACGGGCCCGCAGCGACGACAGCACGAGGATCGAGCGCTTGAGCGGCACGCCCAGGCTGCCCCGATAGGCACTGTCCGTGCTGAGGGTGTCGGTGCGCGAGCGGATCTGCGGCCAAGTCTCGCGTGCGAAGCGCTCGAGGTCGTCGACGTCGGTGGGCTGGATTACCTGCAGCGTCTGGCCCTCGGCGCGGGCGATCAGCAACGCCGGCACCAGGAAGTTGCTGAAGTAGCCATAGGCCAGCGCGCGGCCGATGTCGTAGTGCTGCGAGCCGTCCAGCTTGCCCTCGATCTGCCGCTCTTTCAGGTGGATGGCCACGGCCAGCGCGATGAACAGCGTGATGAGGGAGCGGAACGCGTCACTGGCCAATGCGCGCTGCCATGGCACGGGCAACACGCACAGGGGCTCGCCCAGTACGCAGGCACCGTCGCCAAGGCCGGCCACCACCATGCCGAACAGGCAGGCGATCACCAGCAGCACGGTGGCACCGCGCGTGAGCCAGGTGTATTCGTTCCAAAGTTCCTGCGCGGCGTCGCGCAGCCGCTCCCAGCGGCCCAGGGCCGGATGCGCCGACTCCGCCGGCTCGGTGGGCAGCGGCGGCACGCTCATGGCTGCATCAGGCCTTGGGCAGCGTGACGCCGTGCTGGCCCTGGTACTTGCCGCCACGGTCCTTGTAGCTGACCTCGCAGACCTCGTCGCTCTCGAAGAACAGCACCTGCGCGCAGCCTTCGCCCGCGTAGATCTTGGCCGGCAGGGGGGTGGTATTGCTGAATTCCAGCGTCACGTAGCCTTCCCACTCGGGCTCGAATGGCGTCACATTGACGATGATGCCGCAGCGTGCATAGGTGCTCTTGCCCAGGCAGATGGTCAGCACGTTGCGCGGAATGCGGAAGTACTCCACCGTGCGCGCCAACGCGAAGCTGTTGGGGGGGATGATGCAGCTGTCGCCGTGGAAGTCGACGAAGCTCTTCTCGTCGAAATTCTTCGGATCGACCACGGTGCTGTGGATGTTGGTGAAGACCTTGAACTCGGGCGCGCAGCGGATGTCGTAGCCGTAGCTGCTGGTACCGTAGCTGATGATCTTGCGGCCACCGCTCTCGCGGATCTGGCCCGGCTCGAACGGCTCGATCATGCCGTGCTGTTCCGCCATGCGGCGGATCCACTTGTCGCTCTTGATGGTCATTGCGGGAATCCCTCGGAATGGAGCCGATTGTAGGAGGCCGGGTCCCCGTACACTCGCTGCCCATGCCGTGGCACGCCAGTCTCCAGCTCGATTACCGCACCCAGTCTGCAGCCTCGCCCGCATCCGGCACCCGCACCGTCGCGCACTTCCTGCATGACGGACCGCTGCGCATCCTGCAAAGCCTCTATCCAGAAGGCGACGGCATCTGCCACAACGTGCTGGTGCATCCGCCAGGCGGGCTGGTGGGTGGCGACACGCTGGACATCCGGCTGAATGTGGCCAGCGGCGCCCACGGACTCGTCACCACGCCAGGCGCCTCGCGCTTCTACCGCTCCGAGGGCGAGATCGCCCTGCAACGCACCCGCGCCCGCATCGCGGACGGAGGGCGGCTCGAGTGGCTGCCGCTGGAAGCCCTCGCCTACAGCGGCTGCCTGGCGCGCAACGAGGCGGTGTTCGATCTCGCGCCGGGCGGTGAGCTGATCGGCTGGGATGTCACCGCGCTCGGCCTGCCCCACGCGGGCGAACCCTTCGTCGCGGGCGAGTTCCGCCAGCAGCTGGAAATTCCGGGCGCCTGGCTGGAGCGCGCGCGCATCGCGGCGGAGGATGCGCGCCTGCTCGACGGCCCTCTGGGGCTGGCTGGTCACCGCTGCATCGGCACGCTGTTCTTCGCCGCTGGCACGCCGCTCACGCGCGAGCGGCGCGAGCGGGCGCTCGACGCGGCGCGTGCCGTGATCGAAGGCCATGCCCTGCTCGAAGACGCCGGCGCCACGGCGCCGCACGAGCGTGTCGTGGTGGTGCGCGTGATCGCGCCCGTGGTCGAGCCGGCGATGGACCTGCTGCGCCGCGTGCGTGGTGCGTGGCGCGATGCGCTGTGGCAGTTGCCGGCCACGGCGCCGCGCATCTGGGCGATGTAGGGCAGCGCCACAGCGCCCGGGCGTGACAGGCGCAATCCCGCTATCTAAAGGCGGGTAACGACGATGGGTGGTTCAACGCTTCCAGGAGCGAAATCCTGCGCACCGTCGCGGTCGCCATCGGACGTGGCGTCGATGTCGTAGTTGAGGCCTTCCTGGTGGTTCCCGGCCCCCCCACCCAATGACGGCAACAGACTGGCCACGTGCATGAAGGACTCATAGGCGGTAACGATGAGCGGCAGCAGGTTGGCCTGATACGACGCGGGCCAGTTGTGTGTGCGCGCGTGCTCGCGCAGGAAGCTCCCGATCGCGCTCTTGGCCTGCGACGTCCCTTGCCGATAGGTGTTGGGGCCCGATGTTCCGAGCGTGGCATGCCAGAGGTCGGCCAGCGTCGGGCATTGCAGCGTCACTACCGAATCCGGCGCGAAGTGATGACGTGGAGAGGCTCCCACGGAAGACGGTTGCGGTGGGCGTCGGTGATCGGTGACTCGCTGTATCGCTACGGATGTGAAGGTCTTGACCAGTTCCTTGAGCACGGCCTCGAACGTGGCCTCGAGCAGCACGCCGCGCACGTCGATCGCGCCGGTGATCTGCCCCGTCGCCGGGTCGCGGCTGAACGCCTTCGCGCCAGCATTGGGCGCGCAGGCGCCTTGCGCGCGTTGCGTACCCCATAGGACCGGGGCGTAGACGGCGCCGAACGTAGCGAGCCCACCGACGCTGCCGTGTGTGCCGATGCCGGGAGTGCGCAGATGGACGATCTTGCGCAGGATCTCGGCCACCGTCGCGCTGAGCAGGTAGGACAGGTTGCCCGCGCCCATGGCCGTGCAGGCGGACCATCCGCCCAGCGCCGGCACCAGCACGGTCGTGGCCAACAAGACCGCCAGTTGCACACCCCGCCCCAGCTTCTCGGCCAGCGTCGCGCTTTCTCCCCTGAAATAGAGGGCGACTGCATGCCGTACCAGGGGCAGCAGCAAGGCCGCGATGCCGGCCACGCCGCTTGCGCTGGACGCCCGCAGCAACAGCTTCTGGAAACCGCTGGCCGCCAAGCTCTGGACGAGCCGGGCAGCAAAGGCCACCGGCAGTTCGCGGGCCATGATCAGGCCGAAGTCGCGCGCCCAGCAGCGCGTCCACTCGGGCCAGCCAGGCCGCACGACGAAGCGCGAGATCACTGCAAGCCGCCCTTCGACGGAGTCGAGCGAAACACCGGGATGCTCGCGGTGCCAAGCCTGCATCCAGCTGGCGTCCGCCTGAGCATCGCGGTCTGCCTGCCACACCAGCAGCCGCATGTCATCCGAGGCCGCGGCCGTACCACTGAGCACGTAGTCCATCAATTCGCCGACCGCCTGCTCAACGCGGGCGTCGCAGGCAGGTACGACCGCCGACGCATTCATGTGCGCGCGCGTCAGCCTCAGGATGTCGTTGGCGCGGCGGGCCGTGATGCCGGGCGCCGGCACCCCCATCTCCAGCACCAAATGAGGGGCCGGCGTGTCGCCGTCACCGGATGCCGGCTTGCCGAACGTGACTCCCTTGCGCCAGGTAGCGCGCTTCGCACCTTGGCGTTCGTTCAGGAAGACGACCTCGCAAGACGGGAAGGACGGCGCTGGGCCACGGGATGCATCGGCGTTCGGATCAGGAGGTTGATGCGTCGACACCCGGCATGTCGTATTGGGCCGCGTGTGCCCTGGCAGTCCCTCGGGCGAAAGCGCGGCGGCACGATCTTCGATTCTCAATCCGTTCTCCCTGGAATATGAAACTCCCAGCGTAGACAGACCATATGACAGATCGGTTGCACACCGGCGCCCCTGCGTCAGGCCATACGAAGCCGTCGCACGCGAAGGCGAAGCAACCGCGCATACCCGGTCGCCGCGCCCCGGGGTGGCGCCATGGCCAGAACTCAGCGCTCGTCCGTCTTGCGCAACGCGAGCCAGCCCGCGATGGCGGTGAAGCTCAACACCACGCCCACCACGATCCAGAACCCATGCGGATTGTCACCCCAGGGCACGCCGCCCACGTTCATGCCGAACAGGCCGGCCAGGATGTTGATCGGCAGCGCCAGCACCGTGACCACGGTCAGCACGAACAGGCTGCGGTTGTTGTCCTCGTTGACGCTGGCGGCGATCTCTTCCTGCAGCAGCTTGATGCGCTCCTGCAGGGCCGCCATGTCGCGCAGCGCCACCGAAAACTCCTCGGTGGACTGGCGCAGATCTTCCACGTCGGCCTCGGCCATCCACTCGTCCGGGTGCTGCAGCAGGCGGAACAGTGCCGCCGGCTCGGGCGCGAGCAGGCGCTGCAGCCGCACCAGCAGGCGGCGCAGTGCGCCCAGACCGGCGCGCTTGTGGCGGCGCTGGCCAGCCAGCAGGTCGTCTTCGATGCCGTCCACGCGCGCGGTCACGCCGCGCACGATGTCCACCAGCACGTCGGCCTGCGCACGCAGCAGGCGCTCCAGCAACTCGACGCCCGAGCGCAGCGCGAGGCCGCCCTGCACCTGCAGGCGCAGCCGGTCGATGGACCGCAGTGGCCTGCGCCGCGCCGTCACCACCAGCCGCGGCGTCACGCCCACGCACAGGGTGGCGATGTCGGTGGCTTCGAAGGCGAAGTCGAACTGCGCATCGTTGATGACGGCGACCAGGGCGTCGTCGGCGCGCTCGATGCGCGTGGACGGCGCGGCGGCGACCAGCGCCTCGTGGAATTCCTCGGGCAGCCCGGCATGCCGCTGCAGCCAGCGCGACGCGCCCGCGTGGGCCAGGTTGAAGTGGAGCCAGACGAAGGCGGTTCCTTCTGCCCTGGCCCGCGGCGCTTCGGCGGGCATGGCGGCGTCCGGCGCGGCGTCGGTTGCCAGCCACGCCTGTGCGAAAGCGGCGTCGATTTCGCGCGGCGCCGCGCCTGCCGCAAAGACATAGCCGCAGATCAGCCCCGACTCCCCGCCGCCATAGTTGCTGCGCGTGAGCACGTTCAGCGACTGGATCGCCATGGCCGCTGCGTCTTCCTTGAAAACCGGGGCGCTCAGTAGCGCTCGGGCACGATCAGCGCGGCCGGCACCGGGTGGCGGATGTAGTCGCCGTTGCGCACCCGCGCGGGTAGCACGACGGCGTCGCGTTGCACCTCGCCGTAGGGCAATTGCTCCAGCAGGTGGGCGATGCAGTTCAGCCGCGCCTTCTTCTTGTCCACCGCCTGCACCACCCACCACGGCGCCTCGGCGATGTGGGTACGCTCCAGCATGGTTTCCTTGGCGCGGGTGTAGTCTTCCCAGCGCACGCGCGACTGCAGGTCCATCGGGCTGAGCTTCCACTGCTTGAGCGGATCGTGGATGCGGCCCAGGAAGCGCAGATGCTGTTCCTCGTCGGTGATGGAGAACCAGTATTTGATGACCTTGATGCCCGAGCGCACCAGCATGCGTTCGAATTCGGGCACGCTGCGGAAGAACTCCTCGTATTCCTCGTCGGTGCAGAAACCCATGACGTGTTCGACGCCGGCGCGGTTGTACCAGCTGCGGTCGAACAACACCATCTCGCCCGCCGCCGGCAGGTGCGAGACGTAGCGCTGGAAGTACCACTGGGTGCGCTCGCGGTCGTTGGGCGCCGGCAGGGCCACGACGCGCGCCACGCGCGGGTTCAGGCGCTGGGTGATGCGCTTGATGACGCCGCCCTTGCCGGCCGCATCGCGGCCTTCGAAGATGACGACCACTTTCTGCTTCGTGTGTGCGATCCAGTCCTGCAGCTTGACCAGCTCGGTCTGCAGTCGGAACAGCTCGCGGAAGTAGTGCCGGCGCGCCTCGCGATCGGCGTCGCCCGCCGCCGTGCCCTGCTGTCGGGCAACGGCATCCACGATGCGGTCTTCGAGTTCCATCTCGAGTTCCTCGTCGTAGCCATCCAGCATGTCCTGGTAGATGCGGGCGAGGGTTTCGGAATCGGGCGGCAGGCGTTCGGACATGGCGTCGTACGGGGGCGCCGGGCGCCCGCGTTGGAATGGGGGACACGACACGATGCCAGCGCCCGGCGACAGTTTGGTGACAACGATGCGACAGCGCACATCTGTCACGGTTGCGTCACACACACCCGCGCCGCCGGGGCGGCTGCGACAATCGCTCCATGCTCCCCGTCCTCGCCATCTGCATCGGCGCCAGCCTCGGCGCGCTCTCGCGCTGGGGCCTGGGCCTGTGGCTCAGCCAGCCGGCCAGCCTCATACCCTGGGGCACGCTGGCGGCCAACCTGATCGGCGGCTACCTGGTGGGGGTGGCGGTGGGCGCCTTGCAGCTGATGCCCCAGCTCGATCCGGTCTGGCGGCTCGCGCTGGTCACGGGCTTTCTCGGTGGGCTAACCACCTTCTCCAGCTTCTCGGCCGAAGTGGTGGGCTTGCTGATGCAGGGCCGGCTGGGTCTCGCCCTGGGGACGGCGATGCTGCACCTGGCGGGCTCGCTGGTGCTCACCTGGCTCGGGCTGCGCACCGTCCAGGCGCTGGCCTGACAGCCACGCCGACAGGGCCGCCACCGGCGGTTTCTGGGGGTTTTTCGGGCGTCGGGTCAGGGGCGCGCCCCTAAAATCGTCCGCGCATGCCACTCATCACCCTCGTCCTCCTCCCCTTCATCGCGAGCGTCATCGCCGCTCTTTTGCCGGCCAACGCGCGCAACAGCGAATCGACGCTGGCGGGAGTGACGGCCCTGGTGTGCGCGATCCAGGCGGCGATGCTGTTCCCCGAGGTGGCTGCGGGCGGCGTGCTGCGCCAGGAGATCGAGTGGCTGCCGGCGCTGGGGCTGAACCTCGTCTTCCGCATGGACGGTTTCGCCTGGATGTTCTCGATGCTGGTGCTGGGCATCGGCGCGCTGGTGGTGCTGTATGCGCGCTACTACATGTCGCCCTCCGACCCGGTGCCGCGCTTCTTCGCTTTCTTCCTGGCGTTCATGGGCGCCATGATGGGCGTGGTGCTGTCGGGCAACCTGGTGCAGATCGCGCTGTTCTGGGAGCTGACGAGCCTGTTCTCGTTCCTACTGATCGGCTACTGGCACCACCGCAAGGACGCCCGACGCGGCGCGCGCATGGCCCTCACCATCACCGGCGCGGGCGGGCTGTGCCTGCTGGCGGGCGTGCTGGTGCTGGGATCCATCGTCGGCAGCTACGACCTGGACATCGTGCTGGCCAGCGGCGACATGGTGCGCAGCCATCCGCTCTACACCGTGGCACTGGTGCTGATCCTTCTGGGCGCCCTCACCAAGAGCGCCCAGTTCCCGTTCCACTTCTGGCTGCCCAATGCGATGGCCGCGCCCACGCCGGTGTCGGCCTACCTGCATTCGGCCACCATGGTGAAGGCCGGCGTGTTCCTGATGGCGCGGCTGTGGCCGGTGCTCTCGGGCACGCCAGAGTGGTTCTGGATCGTCAGCCTGGCGGGCGTGTGCACCCTGCTTCTGGGCGGCTATGCGGCGATGTTCCAGAACGACCTCAAGGGCCTGCTGGCGTATTCGACCATCTCTCACCTCGGCCTGATCACGCTGTTGCTGGGCCTGAACAGCCCGCTCGCGGCCGTGGCGGCGGTGTTCCACATCATGAACCACGCGACCTTCAAGGCGTCGCTCTTCATGGCGGCCGGCATCATCGACCACGAAAGCGGCACGCGGGACATCCGGCGGTTATCAGGCTTGTTCCGGCTGATGCCCGTCACGGGCACCCTGGCCATGGTGGCGGCGGCATCGATGGCCGGCGTGCCGCTGCTCAACGGCTTCCTCTCCAAGGAAATGTTCTTCGCCGAGACGGTCTACATCACCGCCACGCCGCTGGTGAACCTGGCCCTGCCCATGGCGGCCACGGTGGCGGGCGTATTCAGCGTGGCGTATTCGCTGCGCTTCACGGTGGACGTGTTCTTCGGCCCGCAGGCCACCGACCTGCCGCGCACGCCGCACGAGCCGCCCCACTGGATGCGCGTTCCGGTGGAGCTGCTGGTGGCCGCGTGCCTGGTGGTAGGCATGCTGCCGGCGGTATCGGTGGGCATCTTCCTCGATGCCGCCTCGCGCCCTGTGGTGGGGGGCGACCTGCCCATCTACAGCCTGGCCATCTGGCACGGCTTCAACGAGCCGCTGGTGATGAGTCTCATCGCCATGGGCGGCGGCATCGCGCTCTACCTGCTGCTGCGCGGGCAGCGCAACCTGGGCCGCATGGAAGACGCGCCGCTGGTCAGCCGCCTGAGCGGCCAGCGCAGCTTCGACCGCCTGCTGGCCTGGCTGGCGCTGGCGGGCCGCTTCGGCCGCAAGCACCTGGGCACCAAGCGGCTGCAGATGCAGTTGCTGCTGATGGTGGTGGTCACGCTCATTGCCGCGGCGGCCTCGCTGTGGTCCACAGGCGTGAGCACGGGCACGCGCGCGCGGCTGCCGCTGTCGCCGGTGTTCGCGCTGCTGTGGGTGATCGGCTGCACCTGCGCGCTGGCCGCTGCCTGGCAGGCCAAATACCACCGGCTGGCGGCACTGGTGCTGGCCGGCGGCGCGGGGCTGGTGGTGTGTCTCACGTTCATGTGGTTCTCGGCGCCCGACCTGGCGCTCACCCAGCTGGTGGTGGAAGTGGTGACCACGGTACTGATCCTGCTGGGCCTGCGCTGGCTGCCGCGTCGCCGCGAGATGGGCGAATTCACGGCCTTCACCCGCGTGCGCGCCCAGGCCCGCCGCGCGCGCGATCTCGCCATCGCCGCAGCCGCCGGCATCGGCATGTCGCTGCTGGCGTGGTCGATGTCCACGCGCGAATTCCCGCAGAGCATCTCGCCGTTCTTCCTGGAGAAGGCGCTCTCCGAAGGCGGCGGCACCAACGTGGTCAACGTGATGCTGGTGGACTTCCGCGGCTTCGACACCTTCGGCGAGATCGTGGTGCTGGGGATCGTGGGCCTGACCGTGTATGCGCTGCTGCGGCGCTTCCGCCCCGCGCGCGAAACCATGGCGCTGCCGCCGCAGCAGCGCATGGTGCCGCGCGACCTGGAAACCGACCTGGTCAACCCGCGCAATGCCGCCGACACCGCCATCGGCTACCTGATGGTGCCGGCGGTGCTGGTGCGCCTGCTGCTGCCGCTGGCGGCAATGGTGTCGTTCTACCTGTTCATGCGCGGCCACAACCAGCCGGGTGGCGGCTTCGTCGCGGGGCTGGTGATGTCGGTGGCGCTGCTGCTGCAGTACATCGTCTCGGGCACCGAATGGGTGGAAGCCCACCTGCGGCTGCACCCGCGCCGCCTGATCGCCTTCGGCATGCTGTCGGCCCTGGCCACCGGCCTGGGCGCGCTGGTGGTGGGCTACCCGTTCCTCACCTCGCACACCGCCCACCTGCACCTGCCGGTGCTGGGCGACATGCACGTGGCCAGCGCCATGTTCTTCGACATCGGCGTGTTCACGCTGGTGCTGGGCTCCACCCTGCTGATCCTCACCGCCATCGCCCACCAGTCGGTGCGCAGCCACCGCTATCAGGAATCCATGGACGAAGACGCCTTGCGTGAACAGGACGAAGCCGACGCACTCGCCCTCGCGGCCGCCCGGGCCAACGCGAAAGGAGGCGTGTGATGGAGTTCGTGCTCTCTATCGCCATCGGCGTGCTTACCGCCTCGGGCGTCTGGCTGCTTCTGCGTCCTCGCACCTTCCAGGTCATCATGGGCTTGGCGCTGCTGTCGTACGCGGTCAACCTGTTCATCTTCAGCATGGGGCGGCTGTCGATCGACAGCGAGCCCGTGCTCGCGCCCGGCGTGGCGCCCACGCTGCTCAACTACGACGACCCGATGCCGCAGGCGCTGGTGCTCACCGCCATCGTGATTGGCTTCGCCATGACGGCGCTGTTCCTCGTCGTGCTGCTGGCCTCGCGCGGCCTCTCGGGCAATGACCACGTGGACGGCGCGGAGGGCGGGCAATGAGCGGCCAGCCTTCCTTTTTCGCGGGGCTCTCGCAGCACCTGATCCTGGCGCCGTTCCTGCTGCCGATGTTCACGGCGGCACTGATGCTGCTGCTCGACGAGAAGCAGCGTCGCCTCAAGGCCGTGATGAACTCCGTCTCGGCTGCGATGTGCCTGATGGCGGCGGTGGTGCTGCTGCAGCGCACCGGCGGCCCGGACGGCGCCGGCGCCACCAGTGTCTACCTGGCGGCCAACTGGGCCGCGCCCTTCGGCATCACGCTGGTGGCCGATCGCCTCTCGACGCTGATGCTGGTGCTCGGCGGCGTGCTGGGCCTGGCCTCGGCCATGTTCTCGGCCGCGCGCTGGGACAAGGCCGGCGTGCACTTCCACCCGCTTTTCCAGCTGCAGCTGATGGGCCTGAACGGCGCCTTCCTCACGGGCGACCTGTTCAACCTGTTCGTGTGCTTCGAGATCATGCTGGCCGCCTCGTACGGCCTGCTGCTGCACGGCTCGGGCCGCACGCGCGTGCAGGCCGGGCTGCACTACATCGCCATCAACCTGGCGGCTTCGTCGTTGTTCCTGATCGGCGCCGCCATGCTCTACGGCGTCACCGGCACGTTGAACATGGCCGACATGGCGGCCCGCATCGCGCAGGTGGCGCCGGCCGACCGGGGCCTGCTGCACGCGGCCGCCGCCATCCTGTCGGTGGCCTTCCTGGCCAAGGCCGCCATGTGGCCGCTCAACTTCTGGCTGGTGCCGGCCTATGGCAACGCCACGGCGCCGGTGGGCGCGCTGTTCGCCATCCTCACCAAGGTGGGCATCTACACCATCGTGCGGCTGTGGACGCTGATGTTCCCCGGGACGGCGGGCGACTCGGCCTACTTCGGCGGCGACTGGCTGTTCTGGGGCGGCATCGCCACGCTCACCTTCGGCGCCATCGGCATGCTGGGCTCGCAGCGGCCCGGCTACCTGGCGGGCTTCGCCATCATCACTTCGTCGGGCACCTTGCTGGCGGCCGCCAGCTTCGGCCAGGCCGAGCTCACGGCCGGTGCGCTGTATTACCTGCTCAGCTCCACCCTCGCCGCCAGCATCTTCCTGTTGCTGACCGACGTGGTGGAGCGCTGGCGCAATGACGGCTCCACCTTCGCGCCCTACGAATCGCCCGACGACGCGCCCTTCCTGTCGGCCGATTTCTCCTCCACCGTGGGCGTGAACCTCGACGAGGAAGAAGAGGTGCTGATCGGCCGCCCGATACCCGCCGCCGCCGCCTTCCTGGGCCTGGCCTTCCTGTGCTGCGCGCTGCTGATCGCCGGCCTGCCGCCGCTGTCGGGCTTCCTGGGCAAGTTCGCCATGCTCTCGGCCGTGCTGGGCCACGAGGCGCCGGCCACCAACGGGTGGATCTTCATGGGCGCCCTGCTGGCCTCGGGCCTGGTGGCGATGATCGCGCTCTCGCGCGTGGGCATCCGCACCTTCTGGGCCACATCCCACCGCGCCGCGCCGCAGCTGCGCCTGATCGAAGGCGTGCCGCTGGCCGCCCTGGTGATCGCCTGCGTGATGCTCACCGTGCAGGCCGACACCGTGATGCGCTACACCGCCTCCACCGCGCGCGCGCTGCACGAGCCCGTGGGCTACATCACCGCCGTGCTCTCGGCCAAGCCCAGGCCGGGCCCCGCCGCCACCCCTGCCACGGAGGCCAAGCCATGATGAAGCGCCTGCTGCCCGCGCCCATTCTCTCGCTGGGCCTGCTGTTCCTGTGGCTGCTGCTGAGCCAGTCGCTGTCGCCCGGCACGCTGCTGCTGGGCGCCATCCTGGCCGTCGTGCTGCCCATCTTCGCCAAGAGCCTGCGGCCCACGCCAGTGCGTGTGCGCCGGCCTCTGGTGGCGCTGCGCCTGCTGGGGCAGGTGCTGGGCGACATGCTGCGCTCCAACCGGGCCGTGGTAATGGCGCTGCTGAGGAAGCGCGACCGCGAGATGCAGTCGGGCTTCATCGAAGTGCCGCTGGAACTGCGCGATCCCAACGCCCTCGCCGTGCTGGCCATGATCGTCTCGGCCACGCCCGGCACCGCCTGGGGCGAAATCGCGTTCGACCGCAGCCGGCTGCTGGTGCATGTGCTGGAGATGGGCGACCCCGAAGCATTTGTCGGCCACATCAAGATGCACTACGAACGCCCCCTGATGGAGATCTTCGAATGACACCGCTGCTCTACTGGGCCCTGGTCATCTGCCTGATGTGCCTGGCGCTGGCCATGGGATGCGCGCTGCTGCGCATGCTGCGCGGCCCCACCGCACAGGACCGCGTGATGGCGCTGGACTGCTTCTACATCAACGGCATGCTGATGATGCTGGCGCTGGGCGTGCTCTACCGCAACAACGTCTACTTCGAGGCCGCGCTGCTGATCGCCATCTTCGGCTTCGTCGGCTCCATGGCGATGGCCAAGTTCCTGCTGCGCGGCGAGGTGATCGAATGACCGATGCTCCGCTGCCGCTGTGGGTCGAGGCCATCGTCGCCGTGCTGGTGGTCGCCAGCGGCCTGCTGGCGCTGATGGGCTCGTTCGGCCTGGCCCGCCTGCCCACCTTCTTCGACCGCATCCATGCGCCAACGCTGGGCTCCACGCTGGGCACCTGGTGCATGACGCTGGCCACGGCCGTGTACTTCTCGTTCCAGGGCGGCATGGCCTTCGTGCACGCATTCCTGATCTCGATCTTCATCCTGCTCTCGGCGCCCATCACCACCATCTTCCTGATGCGCGCGGCGCTGTTCCGCGAACGCGCGGCGGGGCGGGACGTGCCACCCACATTGAGCAAGTAGGCTGCGCCAGGCTCAGGCCGCGAGCGCGCGATCCTTGGCGTGGCCGACTTCGATGTCGCGCGGCAGCCTCACGCCGTTCTTCACCGCCAGGATCTCGGCCATCACGCTCACCGCGATCTCGGGTGGCGTCTTGCTGCCCACGTAGATGCCGATGGGCCCGCGCAGCCGCGCGAGCGACGCTTCGGTTTCGCCGAAGTGTTCGATCATGCGCTCGCGCCGGGCGGCGTTGTTGCGGCGCGAGCCGATGGCGCCCACGTAGAAGGCATCGGTGTGCAACGCTTCCAGCAGCGCCAGATCGTCGAGCTTGGGATCGTGCGTGAGCGCCACCACGCAGCTGCGCGCGTCCGGCCGGAAGGCCTGCACCACGTCGTCGGGCATGCCGGTTTCCAGCCGCACGCCGGCCACGCGCCAGCCGCCACGGTATTCCTCGCGCGGATCGCACACCGTCACGGCGAAGCCCGAGAACAGCGCCATGGTCGAGAGGTACTCGGCCAGTTGCCCCGCGCCGATGAGGAGCATGCGGTACTCGGGCCCGAAGGTGTTGACCAGTTGCGTGCCGTCGACGGCCAGCGCGGCCGGCACCGCCGTATCGGCCTGCGTGACCTGTCCATCGGCCAGCCGCACCGCGCGCGCCACCAGGCGGCCGGCATCGAGCGCGGCGACCAGCTCCGCCAGCAGGGCGGCGTCGGGGTCGTACTCGAGCAGCAATTCCAGCGTGCCGCCGCAGGGCAGGCCGAAGCGGTGCGCTTCGTCGGCGCTGATGCCATAGCGCGTGAAGGCGGGTGCCGTGCCTGCGGGCGGCATGCCGCCCGGCGCTGCATGGCGGTGGATCAGGTCGTCTTCGATGCAGCCGCCCGAGACCGAGCCGATCACCGCCCCGTCTTCACGCAGGGCCATGATCGAGCCCACGGGCCGGGGCGACGAGCCCCAGGTGCGCACCACGGTGGCCAGCAGCGCGCGCTGGCCTGCCGCGCGCCAGTCGCGCAGCGCCCGCAACACGGTGACGTCGATGTTTTCCATGACCCCGGTTGTATCCGTTTTCAGGCTGCGGGCGTGCCTGCGGGCGTTCCGTGGCGGCGCTGCATTTCTTCGTCGAAGCGTTTGAAGAAATCGTCGGCCATCGATTTGGCCGCACCGTCGATCAGGCGCTGGCCCATCTGGGCGATCTTGCCGCCCACCTGCGCCTGCACGGTGTAGCGCAGTTCGCACCCGTCATCCTGCGGCAGCAGCTCCACGTGCGAGAGCCCCTTGCCGAAGCCGGCCACGCCGCCCTGCCCTTCGAACGACAGCGTGTAGCGCGAGGGGGGCTGCACATCGGACAGCGTGATGCGCCCGGCGAAGCGCGCCGACACCGGCCCGATCTTCACCTTGAGCCCCACCTCGTAGCTGTCGTCGCCCGCGGCTTCCATCTTCTCGCAGCCTGGCACGCAGGCCTTGAGCGTCTCGGGATCGTTGAGGGCTTCCCAGGCCTGTTGCTGCGTGACGGCGAGTTGCCGCTGGCCCTGCATTTCCATGATCGTCTCCTTCGGCGTGGATCGGGGTTCGTCTCAACGTGGGCGCAGCAGGCGCGCGATGGCATCGGCCAGCGCCTGCAGGCTCTCGATGTTGTGCACGGCCAGCATGCGGTCGGCGTGGCGGTGCAGCACGGCGGCGCCACGCGCTGCCGGCGTGTAGCCCGCGAAGCGCAGCAGCGGGTTGAGCCAGAGCAGCGGGCCACTGTGGCGGCGCAGCCAGTCCAGCCCCTCCGACAGTTCGACGGGATCGCCGGTGTCCAGCCCGTCGCTGATCAGCAGCACCAACGTGCGCCGGCCCACCAGGCGCCTTGCGTGCTCCGCGCGCAAAGTGGCGAGTGCCTCGCCCAGCCGCGTGCCGCCGGCGAAATCGTCGATGCGGGAGGCGGCGGCGGCAAGCATCGCGTCGGTGTCGCGCAGCCGGAAGGCATCGCCCAGGTCGGTCAGGCGCGTGCCGAAGGCGAACACGTCGCGGCGCCGCAAGCCGCGCGTTGCCGAATGCAGGAAGGCCAGCAGCAGGCGCGCATAGCGCTCCATCGAACCCGAAACGTCGAGCAGCACCAGCAGGGGCAAGGCCTCGGTGCGACGCGCGCGGCGCGGCAGCACGGCGGCGTCGCCGCCGGATCGCGCGGCTTCACGCAGCAGCCGGGGCCAGTGCAGCTCGCGCCCGCGGCGCGCCGGCCGGGTGCGGCGCGAGGGGTACTGCGGCAAGGGCAAGGGCACGCTGCGTGCGAGGCGCTCGACAAGATGGAATTCCTGCAGGCTCAACTGGTTGAAATCCGCCGTGCGCAAGCGCTGCGCGTCGCTGGCCGTCATGGCGGCGTCGAACTCGACGGGCGTGTCGTCCTGGCGCGGCCGGGCGCGCTCGGCGGATGGGCGTGGCGCCAGCGCCTCGCGCACACGGGGGCGCCTGTCTGCGGGCGCCTGGCCCCGCGTGGTGGGCAGCATCTGTGCGAGCAGCTTGTGCGCCACCTGCGGATCGCGGAACCAGGCATCGAACATGTCGCGGTAGATGGCGAGATCGCGTTCGCTGGCGACCAGCACCGCCTCCAGCGCGGCGCGCAGGTCGTCCTTCGCCGCCACGCCCACGGCCAGGGCGGCCTGCTGGGCCAGTGCGATGCGGCTGCTGTCCACCGGCAGGCCGGCACGGCGCAGGGCGCGGCCGAAGCCCGCGAGGTTGTCCGCGAACTTGCCGCTGCGGGCGTCGCCGAGCAACTGCACGCGCGCGGGCGGCGGCGTTCCCTCCGCGGACGTCATGCCGCCTCCGGCGCCAGCAGTTGGGCGGCCAGATCGGTGGTGAGCGCGGCCACGTCTTCGCGCTGCTTGAACAGGATGCCCGCTGTGTCCGCCACCACTTCCGGATCGAGCGCCAGCGTATCCAGCGCCACCAGCGCGCGCGCCCACTCCACGCTCTCGGCAATGCCGGGCGGACGATGGAAACCGCTGGAGAACGGCGCGGCGCGCAGGCGCGATACGAAGGTGGCCACCTGCTGCGCCAGCGCATCGGCGGCTTCGGGGACCTGGGCGCGGACGATGGCGAGCTCGCGGTCGCGCTCCGGGTAGTCCAGCCAGTGGTAGAGGCAGCGGCGCCGTACGGCGTCATGCAGGTCGCGCGTGCGGTTGCTGGTGAGCAGCGTGACGGGCGGGTGCACGGCGCGCTGCGGACCCAGCTCGGGAATGCTGATCTGGTATTCACCCAGGTATTCGAGCAGGAAGGCCTCGAACGGCTCGTCGGCGCGATCGACCTCGTCGATCAGCAACACGGCGCCCGGTGCCGGCGCGCGCAGGGCCTGCAGCAGCGGACGCTCCACGAGGAAACGCTCACCATGCACTTCCCTCTCCAGCCGCAGCGCATCGGCCGCCTCGAACGCGCCCGAGCGGCCCGCCGTCTCGATGGCTTTCATGTGGAGCAACTGCGCGGCGTGGTTCCATTCATAGAGCGCATCGCGCTGCTCCAGCCCGTCATAGCACTGCAGGCGCACCACAGGCCGGCCGAGCGCGGCGGCCAGCGCCTGCGCAAGTGCGGTCTTGCCCACTCCGGGCTCCCCCTCCAGCAGCAGGGGGCGACCCAGGCGCAGCGAGAGGAACACGGCCGTGGCCAGGCGCCTCTCGCAGAGGTAGCCCTCGGCAGCCAGCGCCGCCATCACGGCGTCGATGGAGCCGGGCGCACCGGCGATGGCGGGCT
Organism: Burkholderiales bacterium; assembly: GCA_017307855.1. Taxonomy (GTDB): domain Bacteria; phylum Pseudomonadota; class Gammaproteobacteria; order Burkholderiales; family Burkholderiaceae_C; genus JAGOCV01. Next base: position 574,851 of record JAFKGD010000002.1, read on the forward strand.
CAGCGGTCAAGGATCTTTGCCACCGCGCGCTGGGTCTGCACGCTGATGAGGTTGGCCCGGTAGGCGGCGCTCGCATGCAGGTCGCCCGACAGCTGCGACGCGTCGATCTTCACCGAGGCTGCCGCCTCGGGCGTGAAGCTGTTGCCCAGCGCCTGCTCCAGCCCCGCATGGCGGAACACGCCGTTGCCGCCGCCCGTCACCGCCACACGCACGCCGCCGTCCTTCATCTGCGCGACGAACACACCGATGAGCGCGAAGCGCGAGGCCGGCTGGCGGAATTTCATGTACGCCGCCCGCCTGGGCACGGGGAAGCGGATCGCAGTGATCAGCTCGCCCTCGCCCAGCGCGGTGGCGAAAAGACCCTGGAAGAAATCGTCGGCCGCGATTTCGCGCTGCGTGGTGATCACCGTGGCGCCCAGCGCGAGCACGGCGCTCGGGTAGCACGCGGCCGGATCGTTGTTGGCCACCGAACCGCCCAGCGTGCCCATGGCGCGCACCTGCCGGTCGCCGATGTGGCCGGCCAGATCGGCCAGCGCCGGGATGGCACCCGACACGTCGTGGCTGGCAGCCACGTCGGCATGGCGCGTCATGGCGCCGATGACGAGCGCGTCGCCCTCGCGCCGGATGCCCGTCAGCTCGGCGATGCCCCCCAGGTCGACCAGCGTCTCGGCGCTGGCCAGGCGCAGCTTCATCGAGGCCAGCAGCGTCTGCCCGCCGGCCAGCGCCCGCGCGCCGGCCTTCGCGAGATCGGTGGCAGCGCGCGTGGTGGCGGGCCGCTCGAAGGTGAATGCGTACATGTGTCGTCTCCTTCGTGTGGGGTTCAGCCGCGCGCGGCCTGGATGGCGCCCCACACCCGGGCGGGCGAGGCAGGCATGTCGAACTCTTTCACACCCAGCGGCGCCAGCGCATCGAGCACGGCGTTGATGACCGCAGGCGGCGAACCGATGGCCCCCGCCTCGCCGCAGCCCTTGGTGCCCAGCGGGTTGTGGGTGCAGGGCGTGCAGACGGTGCCCAACCGGAACTCGGGCAGGTCGTCGGCGCGTGGCATGGCGTAGTCCATGAAGCTGCCGGTGAGCAACTGGCCGGTCTCGCGGTCGTACACGCAGTCTTCCAGCAGCGCCTGGCCGATGCCCTGGGCGAGCCCGCCATGCACCTGGCCCTCGACGATCATCGGATTGATGATGGTGCCGAAGTCGTCCACGGCGGTGAAGCGGTCCACGCGCACCACGCCGGTGGCCGGGTCCACCTCCACTTCGCAGACGTAGGTGCCGGCCGGGAAGGTGAAGTTGGTCGGATCGTAGAACGCCGTCTCGTTGAGTCCGGGCTCCAGCTTGTCGAGCGGATAGTTGTGCGGCACGTAGGCGGTGAGCGCCACCTGCGCGAACGGAATCTTCTTGTCCGTTCCCTTGACTACGAACTCGCCGCCGGTGAAGTCGATGTCGGCGTCGCTGGCCTCCATCAGATGGGCGGCGATCTTCTTGGCCTTGGCTTCGATCTTGTCGAGCGCCTTCATGATGGCCGCGCCGCCCACGCTGATGGAACGCGAGCCGTAGGTGCCCATCCCGAAGGGCACGCGGCCGGTGTCGCCGTGCACCACGTCCACGTTCTCCACCGGAATGCCCAGCCGGCTGGCCACCACCTGGGCGAAAGTGGTCTCGTGGCCCTGGCCATGGCTGTGCGAGCCGGTGAACACCGTCACGCTGCCGGTGGGATGCACGCGCACCTCGCCGCATTCGAACAGGCCCGCACGCGCGCCCAGCGCGCCCGCGATGTTGGACGGCGCGATGCCGCAGGCCTCGATGTAGCTGCTGTAGCCGATGCCGCGCCTGAGGCCCTTCGCCTCGCTGGCCTTGCGGCGCGCATCGAAGCTGCTCACTTCGGCCAGTTCCTTCGCCTGTGTCATGCAGGCCTGGTAGTCGCCCACGTCGTACTGCAGCGCCACCGGTGTCTGGTAGGGCCAGCTGCGGATGAAGTTGCGCTCGCGGATTTCGTCCTGGCCCATGCCCATCTCCCACGCGCAGCGCGTGACCAGGCGCTCGAGCAGGTAGGTAGCCTCGGGCCGGCCCGCGCCGCGGTAGGCGTCGACCGGCGCGGTATTGGTGAACCACGCATCCACTTCGACGTGGATCTGCGGGCAGGTGTACTGGCCCGCCAGCAGCGTGGCATAGAGGATGGTGGGCACGGCCGTGCTGAAGGTGGAGAGGTAGGCCCCCATGTTGGCGTCGGTGTGCACGCGCATGGCGAGGAACTTGCCGTCCTTGTCCATCGCCATCTCGGCATGGCTGATGTGGTCGCGGCCGTGCGCGTCGGAGACGAAGGCCTCGCTGCGATCGGCCGTCCACTTGATGGCGCAGTTGAGCTTCTTGGCGGCCCAGGTGAGGCAGACGTCTTCGGCGTACAGGAAGATCTTGGAGCCGAAGCCGCCGCCCACGTCGGGCGCGATCACGCGCACCTTGTGCTCGGGCAGGCCCAGCACGAAGGCGGTCATCAGCAGGCGCTCGACGTGCGGGTTCTGGTTGGAGACGTAGAGCGTGTACTCGTCGGTGGCGCGGTTGTAGCTGCCGATGGCCGCGCGCGGCTCCATCGCGTTGGGCACGAGGCGGTTGTTGTAGAGGTCGAGCTTCGTGACGTGAGCTGCTTTCGCGAAGGCTGCGTCCACCTGCGCCTTGTCGCCGATGGCCCACTTGTAGCAATGGTTGTCGGGCGCGGCTTCGTGCAGCGCGGCGCCCTTGCCTTTGACCACATCGGCCAGGTGCACGACGGCCTCGAGCGGCTCGTAGTCCACCGCCACCAGTTCGGCCGCGTCCTTGGCATGTTCCAGCGTGTCGGCCACCACCATCGCGACGTGGTCGCCCACGTAGCGCACACTGCCCTGCGCCAGGATGGGATGCGGCGGCTCCTTCATCGGCGAGCCATCGGTGGAGGTGATCAGCCAGCCGCAGGGCAGGCCATTGACCTTGTCGGCCGCCACGTCCTCGCCCGTGAACACGGCCTTGACGCCGGGCGCCGTGCGCGCGGCCGAGATGTCGATGGAGCGGATGCGCGCATGCGCGTGCGGCGAACGCACGAACACGGCCACCTGCTGGTGGGCCAGCTGGATGTCGTCGGTGTAGTTGCCCGCGCCCGTGAGGAAGCGGTAGTCTTCCTTGCGGCGGACGGCCTCGCCGATGTGCGGCAGCTTGGCGAAATCGGATGCACCCATGGTGTGTCTCCTGGTGTGTTCGCCGCGCTCAGGCGGACATGGCGGCCTGGCCCTGGCGGACGGCACGCACGATGTTCTGGTAGCCGGTGCAGCGGCAGATGTTGCCGTCGAGCTGTTCGCGGATGCTCGACTCGTCGGCGTCCGGATGGCGCTTGCACAGATCGACCGCGCTCATCACCATGCCCGGTGTGCAGAAGCCGCACTGCAGGCCGTGGCACTCCTTGAACGCCGCCTGCATCGGATGCAGCGTGCCGTCGGCCTGGGCCAGCCCTTCGATGGTGGTGATATGCGCGCCGTTGTGCTGCACGGCCAGCGTGTTGCACGACTTGATGGCGCGGCCGTCGAGCAACACCGTGCAGGCACCGCACTGCGCCGTGTCGCAGCCGACGTGGGTGCCGGTGAGACGCAGGTGGTCGCGAAGCGCATGCACCAGCAGCGTGTTGGCGGGCACGTCGACGCTCGCGCCCTGGCCGTTGACCGTGAATTCAACTTTCATCCTCTGTCTCCGATCGTGGGGTTCTGGGGTCACGCCGGCGCCAGCACAGGCCGCAAGCTGGTTTCATTCTTGAATTCGTATCCGACCGTTTACCTAGGCAAAACCCTTTGTTCATTGCAGCAAAGCGGTGAAATTCTCAAAATGCAACAGCCGTGGCAGCCCGCCCGCTTCTTCCCATGCACACCGCACTGCAGCAATCCCCGCCGGAACGCACGACGCTCATCGCGCAGGCCCGCCATGCGCTGCTGGACGGCGCTTCGCCGGCCTGCGCGCCGTCCTGGATGGAGCCCTGGATCGAACGCTCGTGGCGCCGCTGCCTGGCCGATGGTCGGCATCCTTCCACCGCGCTTTCGTTCGACAGCATCAGCACGCAGGCCATGCGCCGCGTGGCCGAATCGAGCCGGCCGCTGGTGCTGGCCTCGCGCCCCACGCTGGAGAAGCTCGCGCGCGCGATCGCGGGCACGCGGTACTTCGCCATCCTCACCGACGCGCAGGGTGTCGTCATCGACACCCACGGCGCCATCGACCGCGCCGACCGGCGCGCGGCCGTGATCGCACGCGTGGGCGCCGACCTGTCCGAGCGCGCGGTGGGTACCACTGCCATCGGCGCTGCCCTGACCGAACTGCAGCCGGTCTGGCTGCACCGGGGCGAGCATTTCTTCGACGACACCAGCATCTACAGCTGCGCCGGCGCACCCCTGTTCGGACCCGACGGCGAATGCGTCGGCATGCTCGACCTCACCGGCGTGGAAGTGGCCGAGCGGCCCGAGCTCAAGCACCTGGTGGCGCAGTCGGCGCGCGCCATCGAGAACAGCCTGCTGCTGTCGCGGCCCCACGCGCTGGCGCTGCGCATGAACTGGCCAGGCCGCGAGCTGGGCACGGACACCGACGGCCTCGCGCTGCTCGATGAGGACGGCGTGGTCGTGGGCACCAATTCGGTCGCGCGGCAGCTGCTGCCGCGCCCGGCCACGCGCCAGCACGCGGCGCTGCACTGCAGCGACCTGTTCGCCCTGCCGTGGCAGATGCTGTTCGACACCGCCCGCCGTGACCAGCCACCGCAGGATCTGCCGCTGTGGTCGGGCCTGCGCCTGGCGGTGCAGCCCGTGTCGGCGCAGCGCCGTCCCACCCCAGCGGCGTCGCGCGCCATGCCGCTGCGCGATGTCGAGGTGCAACTCATCCGCCGGGCGGTGGACGACGCGCGCGGCAACGTGGCTGAAGCGGCGCGTGTGCTGGGCATCAGCCGCGCAACGGTATATCGCAAGCTCGGCCGCCGCGCCCGCTGAGTGCGCGCTGGCCGGGCAGCGCTGCGGTCCCATCCGTCGCCCCGCCGGTCCACCGAAGCCTAGGGAAAACCCGGCGCAGCAGCGTCAGGAATCTTCAGGCTTCCCGTGAGGCGACCACGCTAGCATCCCGGTCTTTCGAGGGCCGGTCGCACGCGTTTGGCGTTCCTGTGTCCTCGCGCAAGCACAACGGGAGACAACCGGATGACAGGACTTCTCAGGTTCGCCTTGGGCATGGACCGCATCAGCGGTGCGCTCGGCAAGCTGGCCGCGTGGGCCGTGCTGCTGGCGGCGCTCATCTCGGCTGGCAATGCCGTGGTGCGCTACGGCCTGGACATCAGCTCCAATGGCTGGCTCGAGATCCAGTGGTATCTGTTCTCGGTGACCGTGATGCTGGGAGCGCCCGTCGTGCTCAAGCTCAACGAGCACGTGCGAGTCGACATCATCTACGGCAAGCTGCCGCGCAATGGCCCGGTCTACGTCGACCTGTTCGGCCTCACCTTCTTCCTGCTGCCGGTGATGGGCATGCTGGCGTGGATGACCTGGGGCTTCTTCTGGACGAAGCTGGCCGGCAACATGACCGCCGCGGACACCGTCGCCAGCCTGGGCCTGTGGGGTTACCTGGCACGCCTGTTCACGTCGGGAGAAATCTCCAGCAATGCGGGTGGCCTGATCCGATGGCCGGTGGCGCTGCTGATGCCGCTGGGCTTCGCGCTGATGTTCCTGCAGGGCGTGGCCGAGATCCTCAAGCGCGTCGCCTACCTGCGTGGCGCACTGTCCATGGACACCCACTACGAAAAGCCGCTGCAGTAACGCGCCGGCCTTTCATCTCCGCACCCCGTCGGTTCCAGGGATACGCAAAATGCAAATGGAAAACTTCGCCCCGATCATGTTCGCGGGCCTCGTGGTGGTGATGCTGATCGGGTTCCCGGTCGCGTTCTCGCTGTCGGCGCTGGGCCTGGCCTGCGGCTTCTTCGCCATCGAGATGGGCTGGTTCCCGGCCGTCTTCATGTCGAACCTGCCGCTCAACATCTTCGGCATCCTCAGCAACGAGCTGCTGCTGGCCATCCCGTTCTTCACGTTCATGGGGGCCATCCTCGAGAAGTGCGGCCTGGCCGAGGACATGCTCGACTCGATGGGCCAGCTGTTCGGCCCGGTGCGCGGCGGCCTGGGCTATTCGGTGATCATCGTGGGCTTCATCCTCGGTGCGATCACGGGCACCGTGGCCGGCCAGGTGATCGCGATGGCGCTGATCTCGCTGCCGGTGATGATGCGCTACGGCTACAACATGCGCTACGCCACGGGCGTGCTGGCGGCCTCGGGCACGATCACGCAGCTGGTGCCGCCTTCGCTGGTGCTGATCGTGATGGCCGACCAGCTCGGCCGCTCGGTCGGCGACATGTACAAGGGCGCCTGGGGGCCCTCGATCCTGCAGGTGCTGATCTTCGCGGGCTACACCTTCGCGCTGGGCCTCATCAAGCCCGACCATGTGCCCGGCCTGCCCAAGGAGGCCCGCACGCTCAACGGCTGGGCCCTGTGGGGCAAGTGCCTGCGCGGCATCATCCCCTCGGCCATCCTGATCTTCGCGGTGCTCGGCTCGATGGGCGGCCTACCCGGCATCGACCACGCCATCGCCACGCCCACCGAAGCGGGCGCCATGGGCGTGGTGGGTGCGATCATCCTCGCGGCCATCCACAAGCGCCTGTCGATGGCGCTGATGTGGGAAGCCATGGTGGGCACCATGCGCCTCACGGCCATGGTGGTGTTCATCCTGATCGGCGCACGCGTGTTCTCGATGGTGTTCCAGGGCGTGGACGGTGCGAAGTGGGTCGAGCACATGCTCAGCGGCCTGCCGGGCGGCCAGGTCGGCTTCCTGATCGTCGTCAACATCTTCATCTTCTTCCTGGCGTTCTTCCTCGACTTCTTCGAGATCGCCTTCATCATCCTGCCGCTGCTCGGCCCCGTGGCCGACAAGATGGGCATCGACCTGATCTGGTTCGGCGTGCTGCTGTGCGTGAACATGCAGACCAGCTTCATGCACCCGCCGTTCGGCTTCGCGCTGTTCTACCTGCGCGGCATCGCCGACACCTTGTGGAAGGAAAAGCGCATCGACCGGCCGGTGAAGTCCAACGACATCTACCTGGGCTCGATCCCGTGGGTGGCGATGCAACTGCTGCTGGTGGCCATCGTGATCTTCGTGCCGCAGACGGTGACCGTGTTCCTCGACAAGGAAGAGGTGATCGACCTCGACAAGGTACAGATCGAGATACCGGTCAATGAAGACGATCCCATGCAGAAGGAAGAAGGCGCCAGCGAACCGGAAGGCGCGGCCTCCGAGCCAGCGGCGGATGCCGGCGACGCGCCGGCCGCAGCCGAGGACGATGCGACCAAGGCCATGGAAGAAGCGCTCAAGGCCGGCAGCAAGAACTGAGCGGCCACCCCGCCCGCGCGGCCCCGCCCCACGGTGAGGCCGCGACAATCCCGACATGTCCATCGACCCCGAACTCGCCGCCCGCATGGGTCCGCCACCATTTGCGTTCGCTCCCGCGAACGGCGCGGTGGACGGGCCCGCGTTCTCGCCGGCCTTCAAGCTGCTCGCCACGCTGATCGTCGGTGGCTGTGCCTGGTTCATGTACCTGCTCTGGCAGCGCGGCGGAATGGCCGGCGCCGCCACCACCGGCATCGGCTGGTTCATCGCCGCGCTGGCGCTGCTGGTGGTGACGTGGTGGTTCATCCTCACCAGTCGCTCGCGCGTGGACGGCCAGACACTCACGCAGAGCTGGATGTGGAACAAGCGGCTCGACCTGCGCGAGCTGGCCTATTGCCGGCTGATCCGCGTACGCGGGCTCGACTGGCTGATCGCCCCGCGCCTCTATGCCCGCACGCTGCTGGGCAAGTTCGCCGTGTTCTACGCGGCGTCGCCCGAGCTGATCGCCGAGTTCGAGCGGCTCTCGCGCGAGCTCTCCGAGTTCCGCGGCCGGCGCTGACGCCGGGCCGCGGGCGTGACTGTGGTCACCGTCCGTCACGTGGCACAGGGCACGGAACAGGTATAACGCCCAGCGTGCCGCCCCCAAAGACCCATTCCCTGCTCTCCGCCCTGCGCCTGCCCGCCTTCCGCGGATTGCTCACCGGCAGCGCGGTCTACTTCACCGGCAACGCCATGCAGGTCATGGCGGCCTCGTGGCTCATGGTGGAGCTCACCGGCTCGTCGTTCCTGGCGGCCCTGGTGCAAACCGCCGTCTTCTTTCCGATGTTCCTGCTGGCGCTGCCGGCCGGCGTGCTGGCCGACACCACCGACCGCGAGCGCCTGATCGCCCGCGCCCTGAAGGTGCAGGCCGGCGTGGTGGTCGTGCTGGCGATCCTGTCGGTCCTGGGCTGGAGCGGCCCGGCCACGCTGCTGATATTCACCTTCGCCGCCGGGTGCTGCACCGCCCTGCTCTCGCCCGCCTGGAACACCGGCGTGGCCGATGCCGTGCCGCGCGACGACATGCCGCAGGCCATCACCGCCATGTCGATCGCCTGGAACAGCGCGCGGGCGCTGGGCCCGTCGATCGCGGGCTTCGTGTTCGCGTGGCTGGGCGCAGGCGCCGTGTTCGTTCTGGCCGCCTTCAGCGCGCTGGCGATGCTGCACCAATTGCGCCGCTGGCCGCCGGCGGCCCATGCCAAGTCGCCCCTGCCGCCCGAGCGGCTGGCCAACGGCACCATGGCCGCGCTGCGCTACGCGCGCCATTCGCCCATGATCCTCGCGCAACTGCTGCGCACCATCGCCTACAGCGGCGCAGGCTCGGCCCTGTGGGCGTTGCTGCCGGCCATCGCCTCGCAGCAGTTGCAGATGGGCGCCACGGGCTTCGGCTTCCTCATGGGGTGCATGGGCACGGGCGCCGTGGCGGCGGGGTTGATCCTGGGCCGCATCCGCGCGCACCTGGGGCTGGAACGGCTGGTGGCGCTGGGTTGCGCCATCTTCGCGGCGGCGATGGTGATGGCGGCCTTCGTGCGCCTGCCGCTGGTGATCTTCGTCGGCCTGGCCATCGGCGGCGCGGCCTGGATGGCGGTGATGGCCACGTACAACACCGCCACGCAGACCAGCGCGCCACCCTGGGTGCGTTCGCGCGCCGTGGCACTGCACACCGTCAGCTCGCTCGGATCGTTCGCCATCGGGTCCGCGCTGTGGGGAGCGATGTCGGGTGTGGTGGGTCTTCCGGCCACGCTGTGCGTGGCCGCGGTGGTGATGGCGGCGGGCGCCGTGCTGGGCCGTTGGCTGCCGCTGCGCGTGGGTGCCATGCGCGACGTGACACCCGTGGCGCTATGGCAGGAGCTGGCCGTGAAGCATCCTCCGCTGCCCGACGACGGCCCGGTGGCCGTGGAGCTGGGCTATCGCATCCGCCCGGGCGAAGCCGAAAATTTCCTGCATGCCGTGCAGGCCCTGCGCGCATCGCGGCGGCGCGATGGCGCCGGCTTCTGGCGCATCTACCGCGACCTGCAGGACCCGTCACGCTATGTCGAGCGCTTCATCGTCGGATCGTGGGCCGACTACCTGCACCAGCGCGCCCGCGCCACGCTGGCCGACGAGGAACTGGAGGCGCAGGTGCGAGTGTTCCTGCTCGAGGGCGTGCCGGTGACCACACAGCACTACATCGCCGAGCGCTGAGGCCTTCGACGCGCATGAGCGACGATTCCGCCGACACCTCCCCCGTCCGTACGACGCTCTCCTCGCGGCGTGACCGCGAATCGCTGCCCGATGCCCTGCGCGCGCTGGCCATGCTGTCGGTGCTGGTGATGAATGCCATCGGTTACGGGGTGGCGCCATGGGGGCATCCGCTCGGCGGCCCGCCTGCAGGCCCCTGGTCCGCCGCGGCGCAGGGCCTGGCCGCCGCGCTGCTCCAGGGCAAGGGCTACACGATGCTGGCTTTCGTCTTCGGCATGGCGCTGTGGCTGGCCGCGCGAGGGCGTCCACGTGCCCAGGTGCTGCAGCGCGGCATCGTGCGCCACCGCCGCATGCTGCAACTGGGCGTGCTGCACGGCGTCTTCATCTACTTCGGCGACATCCTCACCATGTATGCGCTGGTGGGGCGCCGGCTGCTGCGCCGGCTCCATGTGCCGTGGAAGGCGTTCCGCCGCCACTTGCGCACCGCCCTGGTGTGGGCGCTGCTCGCCAAGGCCGTGCTGGTCGCCATGATGTTGTCGCCGCCCGTGCCTCCCAACGTGGAGGTCCAGGGCACCCTCGGCAGCGTCGTGGGCCTGGCCGCCTTCCTGCGCGCGAACGCCGGCACCTATCTGGTGGGGCAGGTCATGGCCCTCGTCATCGCTGCGCCGGTCATCCACCTGTGCATGCTGGCGGGCGTGGCTGCGGCGCGCCTGAGGCTGCTCACGCATCGGCGCTGGCGCGCCGCACTGCGCCGCTACGTGGCACGCGCCGCCGCCATCTTGCTGGTGCCGACGCTGCTCTACGGCTGGGCCAGCGCCACCTGGGCGCCCACCGATCCGCTGCGCGCCTGGCTGGATGCGCTGGGCGATCTGATCGCCCTTCCCCTTGCCACCGTCTATCTGGCTGCACTGGGGCTGGCTTCTGCCGGCGGCACTGCGGCGTGGTGCCGCCGCCTGGTGCCGCTCGGCCAGCGCACGCTGACGCTGTACGTGCTGCATGGGGTGCTCTGCGTGGCGCTGTTCTCGGGCATCGGGCTCGCGCTGCAGCCCAGCGCCGCGCAGATGGTGGCGTACTGTCTCGCGCTGTGGAGCCTGGCCTGGGTGGCGGCAGCCTTGAGCGGCGGACGGCGCTGGCCGCTGGAGGCGTGGATGGCGCGGCGCTGAGCTCGACACCAGCGCTGAATTCAGCGTGTCTGCTTGCGGTTTTGATACATGTGGACACACGTATGCCATGATGCGCGCGCCATCCCGCCCATCTCTTCCTGCTCCATGCCACGTCACCATCGTCTGCCTCGTTCCGCGCGCCTTCGCTACCTCCTTCCGATCGTCTCTGTCCTGCCCACAGCCTCCGCCTGGGCGCTGTGCAACGGCGGCGTCGACGTCACTTCCACTCTGGTCATCTCGTCGAACTGCTCTGGCGATGCGACCAAGCCGCTGACCTTGGGCACGGGCGCGGACGTGACGATCAACGCGGATGTCACCGTCGACAACGACCGCTTCTCCACACGCAACGGCGACCCCGTGGCCGTGGCAGCCGGCGCCACCGCGATTCGCCTGGTCAACCACGGCCTGGTGTACACGCCGCAGCAATGGGGCGTCACCGTGCAGGGCACGTTGGGCAGCCTCGTCAACACCGGCACCATCCGCTCTGACAGCCGACGCGCCGTGGTGATCAACGGGACCGTCGGCACCTTCACCAACACCGGCACGCTCAGCGGTCCGTTCGCCGATGTGACGACCTCCGGTGTGCTGCAGACCTTCAACAACCTGCAGGGTGCGGGCAATGCCGCAGGGCCCGTCACCTATGCGCAGGCGCTGCCCACGCACTACAACATCATCATCGACAGCCCGACGCACTACGGACAGCTGGATAACGCCGGCGCGACAGGCAGCCTGCAGTTCGGGGTGTACGAGACTTCGACCGTCGCGGCCGGCACGTACAGCAGCGTGCTGACAGGATTCTCGGGAGCAAACCTGACGGGACCGTTGACGGGCACGTTCGGGCGCTACACCTGGAATCTGAACCTGGCCTCGGGCACCACCTGGGATCTGGTGTTCGTCGCCAACCCGGTGTCGTACCTGACGTACGCGACCACGCCCAATGCAGCCAGCGTGGCCCGCCTGCTCGAAAGCATCGCGAACGCGCCGGCCACCACGCAGGGCGCAGCGCTGACGCAGCAGATCGACGCCTTGTCACCCAGCAGCGCACAGGCGGCATTCCACTCGCTCGCGGGCTCTACGCATGCGACGGCGAGCTCGGTCGCGCAGTCGATGACGCGCGGCTTCGCGGCGCAGCTCGGTGGTGGCGGTACGGCGGATACCGGCGCGCGCGTGGGCCTGCGGTCGGGCGCCATGCAATACGCCAGCCTCGACCTGGTCCAGGCCGCGCCGCGCACGATCAGCGATGCCGGACCGGGCCGCGCACCCGACGCGCGCGGCCTGTGGGTGCAGGCGCTCGGCACGGGCGGGCGCATCGCCAGCGACGGCAACGCCGATGGCGCACGCTGGCGTGGCGACGGTTTCGCACTGGGCTACGAGCAGCCACTGAGCGGCGGATGGATCGCCGGCGCAGCGTTCGGCTATTCACGCGCGCGATGGGACGCACTGGGTGGCACAGGCGCCAGCGGTCGCATTGAGACGCCGCAGGTCGGCGTCTATGCACGCAGCACAGGCGACGGCTGGCGCACCCGCATCGATGCGAGCTACGCTGACCACGATTTCACCGCCGATCGCGTCGTCGTCATCGGCGTCGACCGGCTGGTGGCCCAGAGCACCCACGGCGGCAAGGAATGGAGCGCCGGCCTGCAGTTCGAGAAGCCCATGGTGTCAGGTCCCTGGCAACTGCTGCCGGTGGTCGGCTTGCGATACGCCAACCTGCGCGAGCGCGGCTTCACCGAAACAGGGGCGGGTGCCGCCAACCTCTCCGTGCAAGGCCGCACGACGCAGAACGCCGTGCTCTCGACCGGCGTGCATGCCGGCCGCGACTTCGACGGCGCCCCAGGCCGGTACGAAATGCGCGCGATCGCCTCATATCTGACGGGCGACAACGACGCACCACTCACGGCCAGCCTGGCCGGCCAGGCTGGAGGCTTCACCGTCACGGGCGCGCCGCTCAAGCGTGCGGCGCTCACATTGGGCGGCAGCGTGCAGGGCCGCATGGGTCGCGGCGCCACGATGTATGCAGATGCCAGCTACGAATTGCGCGGCAGCGGGCAAAACGCTTTCCAGCTGGGGGCAGGTGTACGCATGGATTTCTGAGTAGCGCGATACGGCCGGCCCCAGAAAAAGAAACCGCGCCCGAGGGCGCGGTTTTTCCATCGCCGGACCGCCTCAAGATGAAAAGTGCCTCCTCGTACGTACGAGGGCTCTTTCCGATGCCTGAGGCCGTCAGCGATCAGGTCAGCTTGACCGACTGCATGAAGCTGTCGAAGCGCGCTTCGGTGAAGCGGAACCAGAGGATCTGGTCCTTCTGGAAGTTGCGGTAGTCGGTGTAGATCTTCTTCCAGTCGGGGTTCTTGGAGTCGAGTTCCGCATAGACCTCCATCGAGGCCTTGAACGATGCGTCCAGAACGGTCTTGGGGAAGGGCAACACCTTGGTCTTCGCGCCCACGATCTGCTTGAGTGCGGTGGGGTTGCGCGCGTCGTACTTGGCCTGCATGTCAACGTGGGCTGCCAGCGAGGCGGCTTCGACAATGGCCTTGTATTCGGCGGGCAGGCCATTGAAGGCCTTGTCGTTGATGAAGAAGTCCACCTCCGGACCACCTTCCCACCAGCCCGGATAGTAGTAGTACGGCGCGACCTTGTTGAAGCCCAGCTTCTGGTCGTCGTAGGGTCCCACCCATTCGGCGGCATCGATCGTGCCCTTTTCCAGCGCCTGGTAGATCTCGCCACCCGGAAGGTTCTGCGGCACGGCGCCCATGCGCTCGATCACGCGGCCGGCGAAGCCGCCGATGCGGAACTTCAGGCCCTTGATGTCGGCCGGCGACTTGATTTCCTTGCGGAACCAGCCCCCCATCTGCGCGCCGGTGTTGCCGCCGGCGAAGCTGATCATGTTGTACTTGGCATAGAACTCGTTCATGAGCTTGCGGCCATTGCCTTCGATCATCCAGGCCGTCATCTGGCGGCTGTTCATGCCAAAGGGGATGGCGGCGCCGATGGCGAAGGCCTCGTTCTTGCCGAAGAAGTAGTAGGGCACCGTGTGGCAGGCCTCGACCGAGCCCTGCTGCACACCGTCCACCACGCCGAAGGCGGGCATCAGTTCACCGGCGGGGTGCACCGAAATCTCGAACTTGCCCCCCGACATGGCGCGCACGTGCTTGGAGAACACTTCGGCGGCGCCGTAGATCGTGTCCAGCGACTTGGGGAAGCTGGAAGCCAGACGCCAGCGGACGGTGGCCTGGGCATGCACAGCGGGCGCGATGCCGGCTGCAAGCACGCCGGCGATGCCGGCGTTTTTGATGACTGAACGACGATCCATGTTGTGTGACTCCGTGTTGATTGGATTGGACCTGCGGGGCCGATGGCCTCCAACACCCCGCCGGGCACACGGATTCTAGAAATCGCCTATTGGCGTCACGCGCGGGTTTTCCCGCCCGCCTGACCAATCGTTCAGGCTTCTGTCAGTCAGCCTGCTGAAAGGCGTCGCGACGCCGTGAAGATCTCAGCCGACAACCTTGAGCCCGGGCTGAGGTGCCGCGGCCAGCGCACTGAAGCGCTCGCGCACCGAGCGCTCGATCCCTGCCGCATCGAGCCCCTGGGAAGCCAGCAGGCGCGCCGGATCCCCATGCTCGATGAACTGGTCGGGCAGGCCCAGCTGCAACTGTGGACGCTGCACGCCGGCCTGCGCCAGCGCTTCGGCCACGGCGCTTCCGGCACCGCCCTGGATGCAGCCCTCTTCCACCGTCACCAGCGCCTCGTGCCGGGCGGCGACATCCAGCAGCAGTTCGCGGTCGAGCGGCTTGGCCCAGCGCATGTTGACCACGGTGGCGCCCAGGCGCTCGGCGGCGGCCAGCGCGGGATACAGCAACGTGCCGAACGCCAGGATGGCGATGCCCCGGCCTTCGCGGCGCACCTCGCCCCGGCCGAATGGCAGGACGTCGAGCGAGGCAGAAGGCTGCGTGCCCACGCCTGCGCCACGCGGATAACGCACGGCCACCGGATGGTTCTGCGCAAACGCGGTGGAGAGCAGTTGCCGGCATTCGGCCTCATCCGCAGGGCAGGCCATGCTCATGTTGGGAATGCAACGCACGAAGGCGATGTCGTAGGCACCCGCATGCGTGGCACCGTCGGCGCCCACCAGGCCCGCGCGGTCGAGCGCGAACACCACCGGCAGGTTCTGCAGGGCGACGTCGTGGATCAGCTGGTCGTAGCCGCGTTGCAGGAAAGTGGAGTAGATCGCCACCACCGGCTTGAGCCCCTCGCAGGCCATGCCGGCCGCAAAGGTGACGGCATGCTGCTCGGCAATGCCGACGTCGTAGTAGCGCCCGGGAAAGCGCCGATGAAACTCCACCATGCCCGATCCCTCGCGCATGGCGGGCGTGATGCCGACGAGACGCTCGTCCTGCTCGGCCATGTCGCACAGCCACTGCCCGAACACCTGCGTGAACGTGGGCCTGGGCGGCGTGGCGGGCGGGGTCAGGCCCACCGCCGGGTCGAACTTGCCGGGGCCGTGATAAGCCACCGGGTCGGCCTCGGCCAGCTTGTAGCCCTGGCCCTTTTTGGTGACCACGTGCAGGAACTGCGGACCCTTGGCGTTCTTGAGGTTCTCCAGCGTCGGAATCAGCGAATCGAGGTCGTGTCCGTCGATCGGGCCGATGTAGTTGAAGCCGAACTGCTCGAACAGCGTGGCCGGCACCACCATGCCCTTGGCGTGTTGCTCGAAGCGGCGCGCCAGTTCGAACAGCGGCGGCACGGGCTTGAGCACCGTCTTGCCGACATTCTTGGCAGCGGCGTAGAACTGGCCGCTCATCAGTTGCGCCAGATAGCGGTTGAGCGCGCCCACGGGCGGGCTGATCGACATGTCGTTGTCGTTGAGGATGACCAGGAGGCGGCAGTCGGGCTCGACACCCGCGTTGTTGAGCGCCTCGAAGGCCATGCCGGCGGTCATGGCACCGTCGCCGATGATGGCCACGGCGTGCCGGTCTTCGCCCTTCTGCCGCGCAGCCAGCGCCATGCCCAGGGCGGCCGAGATCGAAGTGGACGAGTGCGCCGTGCCGAAGGTGTCGTACTCGCTCTCGGCACGTTGCGGGAAGCCCGAGATGCCGCCCAACTGGCGCAGCGTGGCCATGCGGTCGCGCCGGCCGGTCAGGATCTTGTGCGGATAGGTCTGGTGCCCTACGTCCCACACCAGACGGTCCTCGGGCGTGTTGAAGACGCTGTGCAGCGCCACGGTGAGTTCGACCGTGCCGAGGTTGGACGACAGGTGGCCGCCAGTGCGGGACACGCTCTGCAGCACGAACTCGCGCAGCTCCGTCGCCAGTTGCTTGAGCTGTGCGCGCGGCAGGCCGCGCAGGTCGGCGGGCGACTGGATGGATTCGAGCAGCGTGGCCATGGCGTGTGAGGTCGTTCGTGGGGGAAAGGCAGCGCGGGGTGGCGGATCAGCGATCGCGTTCGACCACCATGCGCGCCAGCGCGGCCAGCGCGCGCGTGTCGGGCAGGCCCGTGGCGGCCAGGGCATCGAGCGCTTCGCGCAGCAGGTCGTCGGCATGGGCGCGTGCAGCATGAAGACCCATGAGGGAGACGTAGGTGGGCTTGTCCGCGGCCGCATCCTTGCCAGCGGTCTTGCCCAGCGTGGCCGAATCGGCGGTCACGTCGAGGATGTCGTCCACCACCTGGAAGGCCAGCCCGATGGCGGCACCGAAAGACTGCAGGCCCGCCTGCGCGCGCGCATCGGGCGCGCCGCAAGCCGCGCCCATCATCACGCTGGCCTGCAGCAGCGCGCCGGTTTTGAGGCGGTGCATCTGGCGCAGCTCGGCCTCGGTGAGCGCACGGCCCACACTGGCCAGATCGATGGCTTGGCCTCCGGCCATGCCCGCGGCACCGGCAGCGCGCGCGAGCAGGCGGCACAGCCGCGCCTGCACGGCGTCGGGCAGGCTGCCGTCGTCGGGCGCGAGCAGTTCGAACGCCAGCGCCTGCAGCGCGTCGCCCGCGAGCAGGGCCGGCGCCTCGCCGAACTTCACGTGCACGGTGGGCTTACCCCGACGCAGCACGTCGTTGTCCATGCACGGCAGGTCGTCGTGCACGAGCGAATAGGCGTGGATCAGCTCGACCGCGCAGGCTGCGCGCACAGCAGCCGCGTCCAGGCCGTCCGCGGCCTCGGACGCGGCCAGTACCAGCAACGGCCGCAGCCGCTTGCCGCCATCGAGCACGGCGTAGCGCATCGCTTCGCCCAGGCCGGCAGGCGCGTGGGGGCCGACGTGCAACGACAGCGCGTCTTCGATGCGAGCCAGATGCGCGCGGCTCCAGGTGTCCAGCTCGAACATCTCCATGGCGTCGTCACGTTTCATGGCTGCGCGTCCCAGTTGCGCAGTTGGCCATCGTCCAGCACCTTGATCTGGTCCTCGACCGCCTGCAGGCGATCACGGCAGAAGGCCAGCAACGCAGCGCCCCGCTGGTAGCCGCCAAGCAATTCGCCCAGGGGCATCTGACCGGATTCGAGACGGGCGACGAGTTGTTCGAGCTCCTGCAGCGCCTCTTCGTACGTGTCGGGCAGCGGAGCGCGGGTCTCGCCCGCCGGGGGGGCCTTGGATGGCATGCGTGGGATGAAAACCAAAAGAGCGGATTTTAGGCGCGGACCCCCGCGATGCCGAACCCAACGGTTGGCAACAGCGGTAAAAACCCTTCGTTGCGGGCTTGCAATCGGGGCGACGGGTACAATTTGCGGTCTTTCCCAGTGAAAAGTTCGTCCGGCGTGCCACGCCGGTTCTCTCTCGCGCGTCATTTCCGGCCCAGCCGGGTTCTGTGCGCACCCTCCTGCCCCTTCATAGGGGGAGTCTCTAGGTCAGGACACCATGTCTGATTTAAGTCTTCAACTGCAGCAGGCCGCAAGCCAACTCCCCGTCAGCAGTTACTTCGACGAGGCGCTGTTCCGGCGCGAGATGGAGCTGATCTTCCAGCGCGGGCCCCGCTATGTGGGGCACAGCCTGTCAGTGCCCGAAGTGGGCGATTTCCATGCCCTGCCCCAGGAAGGCGAGGGCCGCGCGCTCGTTCGCACGCCGCAGGGCGTGCAGCTGATCTCCAACGTCTGCCGCCACCGCCAGGCCGTGATGCTCAAGGGTCGCGGCCGCCTGCCCGGTTCGGGAGACGCGGCTGCCGGCAACATCGTGTGCCCGCTGCACCGCTGGACGTACGCGCCCGAGGGCCAGTTGCTGGGCGCCCCGCATTTCGCGCAGGATCCGTGCCTGAACCTCAACAATTACGGCCTGCGCGAGTGGAACGGCCTGCTGTTCGAGGACAACGGGCGCGACATCGCCGCCGACCTTGCCGGCATGGGCCCGCGCGCGCAGCTCGATTTCGAGGGCTATGCGCTCGACCGCGTCGAGCTGCACGAGTGCAACTACAACTGGAAGACCTTCATCGAGGTCTATCTCGAGGACTACCACGTCGGCCCCTTCCACCCGGGGCTGGGCAACTTCGTCACGTGCGAAGACCTGGCTTGGGAATTCAAACGCGAGTATTCGGTGCAGACGGTGGGCGTGGCCAATCGTCTGGGCCGCGCGGGCAGCCCGGTCTACCAGAAGTGGCACGACCAGTTGCTGAATTACCGCAACGGCGAGCCGCCGCCCTATGGCGCGATCTGGCTCACCTACTACCCCCACATCATGGTGGAGTGGTATCCGCACGTGCTCACCGTCTCCACCCTGCACCCCGTTGGGCCCCAGAAGACACTGAACATGGTGGAGTTCTACTACCCCGAGGAAATCGTCGCCTTCGAGCGCGAGTTCGTCGAAGCGCAACAGGCTGCCTATATGGAGACCTGCATCGAGGACGACGAAATTGCCGAGCGCATGGATGCCGGCCGCCGTGCACTGATGACGCGCGGCGACAACGAGGTCGGGCCCTACCAGAGCCCGATGGAAGACGGCATGCAGCACTTCCACGAGTGGTATCGCGACGCACTGCGCCTGCCGCGCACCGACGCCGCTTGACCCCGCCGGCCCGCCATTGCCACACGCCCGCGCCTGCGGGCGTTTTCGCGTTGCCGCATCCCATTCCCGGATCGCACGGGCCACGCTGATGCAATCGCTCTGGATGGTGCTGGGCGCCTTCTTCTTCGCCTGCATGGGCGTGTGCGTCAAGCTCGCCTCGGCCGACTTCAACAACGCCGAGCTCGTGTTCTGGCGCGGCATTGTCGGCATCGTCTTCATGGGCATCTTCGCCCGCAGCCGCGGCGTCACGCTGGGCACGCGCTACCCGGGCATGCACGTGTGGCGCAGCATGATCGGCGTGACCGGGCTGGCGGGCTGGTTCTACGCCATCGCCCACCTGCCGCTGGCAACCGCCATGACGCTCAACTACATGAGCAGTATCTGGGTGGCCGTGTTCATCATCAGCGGCGCGCTGATCACCTGGACACCCGCCAAGGGCCGGCCGTTCGCGCAGGGGCCGCTCATGGTCACCGTGCTGGCGGGCTTTGCCGGCGTGGTGCTGATGCTGCGGCCCTCGGTCGGCGAGCACCAGATGTTCGCCGCATTGATCGGGCTGCTCTCGGGGCTGGGATCGGCCATGGCGTACATGCAGGTCTCGGCCCTGGCCCGCGCGGGCGAGCCCGAGGAGCGCACGGTGTTCTATTTCGCCGTCGGCACCATGGTGGCCGGTGTGCTGGGCATGCTGCTGACCGGCCTCTCCGAATGGAGCTGGCGCGGCGCCATCTGGCTGGTGCCCATCGGCCTGCTGGCCTCGGGCGGGCAACTGTGCATGACCCGCGCCTACAGCCAGGGCTCGACCCTGGTGGTGGCCAACCTGCAATACTCCGGCATCGTCTTCAGCGCGCTGTTCGGCGTACTGCTGTTCGGCGACGTCATCCCGCTGCCAGGCTGGCTCGGCATGGCGCTGATCGTCGGCAGCGGCGTGCTCGCCACGGTGCTGCGCAATCGCGCCGCACCCGGATCGCCCGCCGAAGACCACTGACACCGCCGACGCTCCACCTTGCCCACGGACCATGCCATGACCCCGTCCTACGATCTCCTGATCACGCCCCCGCAGCTTCGCATCCTGATGGCATCGGGCCAGCCGCTCATGGTGTTCGACTGCAGCTTCGACCTGATGAACCCGCCGGCCGGCGTCGCTGCCTGGCGCGAGACGCACATTCCAGGCGCCGTTCATGCCGACATGGACACGGCACTCTCCACGCATGGCCCCGAGCGCGCCAGTGGCGGGCGCCATCCGCTGCCCACGCGCGAGGCCTTCGCCGCGTGGCTGCGCTCGGTGGGCTTCTCGAACGGCATGCAAGCCGTGGTCTACGACCGCAACGGAGCCAACTACTGCGGCCGCCTGTGGTGGATGCTCAAGTGGGCCGGCCACGACCGCGTGGCGGTGCTCGACGGCGGGCTGCAGGCCTGGCAGGCCGAAGGCGGTGGCGTGACGGGCGGCGAAGAACCCCCGCGTGCGCCCGGCGACTTCCAGCCCGGCGCGCCGCTGCGCCGCCTGGTCGACGCCGCCACCGTGCTGGCCCGCCTGGGCCAGCCGGACCAGACAGTGATCGATGCCCGGGCGCCCGCACGCTTCCGTGGCGAGACAGAACCGCTCGACCCGGTGGCAGGCCATATTCCGGGGGCGCTCAACCGGCCGTTCACCCAGAACTTCGGTGCCGACGGCCGCTTCAAGTCGGCCGGCGCGCTGCGCGCCGAATTCGATGCACTGCTGGCCGGCCGCGATCCGGGCAGCGTGGTGCACCAGTGCGGCAGCGGCGTGAGCGCCACGCCCAACGTGATCGCCATGGAGATCGCTGGCCTGGCGCCGCCGGCGCTCTTCGCGGGCAGTTGGAGCGAGTGGTGCAGCGACCCATCGCGCCCGGTGGCTCAAGGCTGACCGCACCACGCCAACTTCTTCACGCTGCGCGCAGGTGGAAACACTCAGGACGCACTTCATGCATCCACCCTGCGCCTGCGAAGTGCCGGCGGCCCTACCATCGGCTGGCCCGCACCCCACCGCCTTCACCCGACCCTGACCATGCCGCTCAAACTCGCGCGCGACCTGTTGCAGGACCGCTACGCCCGCGTGCTCCGCCGCACCCTGGAGGTGTTGATGGTCGCTCTGCCGGTGATGCTCTGGTTCTCCATCGCGTACACCATCAACACGGCTCAGACGGTGGGTGTGGCGATCTTCACTGTCGTCACGTACGGCCTCTACCTGTTGCTCTACCTGGGCCATGAACGCTGGGTGGGCCCGATGCTCATCGCGCTGCTGGTGAGCTACACCACGTGGGACATCGTGGCTTACGGTTCGGTGCGCAGTGCAGGCGCGATCGGCTATCTGTGCGCCGTGGTGGCCGCGGGCATCATGACCGGCAGGCGCACGCTCGCCGCCGTGATCCTGCTGTGCGTGGCGTTGCTGGCGGGGCTCACGTGGGCGGAGATGGCCGGCATCATCACGCGCGACGAATACAGCGTCTCGCCGACTTTCTGGCTCAGCCATGTGACCGCGCTCGTGGGCGTGGCGATCGGCACCGCCACCAGCCGGCAGCAGGTGCAGCGCGCGGTCGCAGACCTGCAACTGGAAGTCGAGCGGCGTACTCAGGCCGAACGGGAACTCCAGCGCAGCGAGCACCAGCTGCGCCGCGTGTTCGAACTCAGCCCGGCCGGCATCGTGGTGCAGTCGGTCAATACGCGCGAGATCCTCGACATGAACCCCGCGTTCGAGCGCATCTTCGGCTACACGCGGGAGGAATACATCGGCACGAAGGACCACACGTCCCTGTGGATGGATCCGCGCCAGCGCAATGCCATGCTGGCCGAACTGCTCGAGCACGGCCGCATCTCCTCGCGCGAGATCGTCGGCCGCCGCCGCGACGGCAAGTCCTTCCATGCGCTGATCTCCAGCGAGATCGGCGGTGTAGGCGACGAGAGAATCATCGTCTCCACCATCGCCGACACGAGCGTCGAGGTGGAGGCGCGCCGCTCACTGCAACGCTCGCAGGAGCTGTTCAGGAAGGCCTTCGATTTCAGCCCGATGAACATGATGATCTCGCGCGCCTCCGACGGCGTGTTCCTGGCCGTCAACAGCGCCGAAGGCTCGGTCCAGGGCTACACGCGAGACGAGCTGCTGGGCCGCTCGGCGGTCGACACCGGATCCTGGGCCAGCGAAGAGCAGCGCCTGCAGTTCGTCGAGCGGCTTCGCCGCGAAGGCCAGGTCATGCGGCTGGAGACGCGCATGCGCCACAAGCACGGTCATATGGTCGATTGCGCGATCTGGGCCGTCATCGTCGACATCGACGGCGAGGACTGCGTGCTCAGCTGCAGCCTCAACATGACCGAGGAAAAGCGGCGCGAGGCTGTGCTGCTCGACGTGGCGCGCGGCGTGTCCGGCGAGACCGGCGAGAGCTTTTTCCGCCAGCTCACGCAGAGCCTGGCGGGTGCGCTGGGCGCCGACATGGTGATGGTCGGCGAGATCGACGAAGCGCGCGAGGTGCAGACGCTGGCGCTGTGGAGCGATGGCAGCGTGCAGGCGAACATGCGCTATGCGCTGTCTGGCACCCCTTGCGACACGGCCGCGGGCTTCGACGACATGTGCAGCTACCTGGACCGGGTGCACGAAATCTTCCCGCACGACCATGCGCTGGCCGACGGGGGCTTTCGGGCCTACATGGGCATGGCCCTGCGCGATCCGGCGGGGCGGCCCATCGGGATCCTGGCCGCGCTGTGGCGCACGCCACAGCCGACATCGGCCGACCGTGACGCGCTGGTGCGTATCTTCGCCAGCCGCGGCGCGGCCGAGCTGATCCGGCTGCGCCACGAGCGGCAGATCCTGCTGCTCAACGAAGGTCTGGAACAGCGCGTGGCCGAGCGCACGGCCGAATTGCGCGCCACCAATGCCGAACTCGAATCCTTCGCCTACAGCGTCTCGCACGACCTGCAGACACCGCTACGCGGCATCGACGGTTTCACGGCCCTGCTGGGACAGCAACTGGGCGACGCGCTGAGCCCCGAGCAGCAACGCATGTTCGGCCGCGTGCGCATCAACGTCGCGCGCATGGGCGAGCTCATCGCCGACCTGCTGGGCCTGGCCAAGGTGAGCAAGCGCGAGATGCGTCTGGAGATGGTCGACCTGAGCGCGCTGGCCGCGCAGGTGGGCGAATCGCTGCGCCAGACGCAGCCCGGCCGTGAGATCCGCATCAGCGTGGCGCCAGGTCTTCACGCCGAATGCGACCGCAGCCTCGCGCGCATCGCGCTGGAAAACCTGCTGGGCAATGCCGTCAAGTACACCCGCCCGCGCGAGGTGGCTTCGATCGAGATCGGCGCCGCGCCGGGTGAGCAGGGCGTGCTCTACATCCGCGACAACGGCGTCGGCTTCGACATGGAGTACGCCGACAAGCTGTTCAAGCCCTTCACCCGGCTGCACCACGACCACGAGTTCGAAGGCAGCGGCGTGGGACTGGCCACGGTGCACCGCATCCTGGAACGTCACGGCGGCGGCATCACGGGCAGCGGACGGGTCGACGACGGCGCGACCTTCCGCTTCTCGTTCGAGCGCACGCCGGCCGACTGAGGCGCGGCCGGCCAGCCGCGTCGGCGGCCGTTCAGAGCGCCGCCAGCGCGGCGCCCATCACCTGATGGAAACGCCCGTCGTGGCTTTCGATGCTGGAATGCGTGGCGCCCGGCACCACCACGAGCTGCGCGCGGGGCACGCGCTCTTTCAGTTCCTGCGCATGCGAGAGCGGGATCAGCGCATCGGCATCGCCGTGGACGATGAGCACCGGGCCACCCACCTGCTCCAGCCATTCGGCGGTGGGAAGCGGATACCGCAACAGGAAACCCGGCACCCAGGGATACTGGCGCAACGCCATAGCCACCATGCTGGTATAGGGCGACACCAGCACCGTGAGATCGGCCGGCGCGCCTGCGGCCGTGAGTTCGGACGACAGCCGCGCCGCCAGCCCGGTGCCGAGCGAGCGCCCGGCGATCACGATGCGGCGACCCACGTAGTCGGGCGCCACCGCGCGCCAGACCGCACGCACGTCTTCCAGCAACTGCTCCTGGTTCTGCAGCCGCCCCGTGCTCTTGCCAAAGCCGCGGTAATCCATCATCACCAGATCGAAACCGGCCTGACGGTAGAAGTCGGCCTCGGCGAACCAGCGCTCCAGGTTGCCGGAATTGCCGTGCAGGTAGAACACCACGCCGCGCGCGCCCGGGCGGGTCAGGCGCAACACCGACAGGTGCGCACCGGGCACGGGCACGGTGACCTCGCGCACGTCGGGCGCGCGCGCCAGCACGTGGTCGGCCGCCAGCGGCACCGGGCGGAACAGCAGCGATTCCTGACGCGACCAGAGGTAGGCAGAAGCGCCGGCATACACCAGCGCCATCAGCAGCAGGGCGATGAGCAGCAGCCACAGCGCGATGCGCTGCCACAGCGACCGCCGCGCACGTGGCGGTGCTTCTGGTGTGAAGGCCTCAGTGGCGATGGCCGTCTCCTTCCGTGTGGCCGATGTGCGGCGGATGGGAGAAGCCCTGGCCATGCTCGTGCCCGCCATGGCTGTGCGCCAGCGAGCTCGCGCCCCACACCAGCAGGATGCCCGCCAACAGCCAGGCCACCTGCGCGGCCGTGGCGCGCGCATCCAGGCGCTTCTGGAGTTGCGGAATCAGGTCGGCCAGCGCCACATAGATGAAGCTGCTGCTCGCGATCACGAGGAAGTACGGCAGGTATTCGTGCAGCGCATCGACGAGGAAGTACCCCACCAGCCCGCCCAGCGGCGTGATGGCGCCAGCCAGCGACACCTTGAGCACGGCCGCGCGGCGGTTGCCGCTGCTCTGGCGCAACACGGCCAGGTCACCCATGTGGTGCGGAATCTCGTGCGCCAGCACGGCCAGCGCTGCGGCCACGCCCAGACGCACATCAGCGATGAAGGCCGAGGCGATCAGGATGCCGTCGCCGAAGCAGTGCACGCTGTCGCCGGTGAGGATGGCCCAAGCCCCGCCGGAGGCCGGGCGATGGTGATGGTGGCGCGGCGCATGCGAGTGCCCGTGCGCATGGCTGTCGGCATGGGCATGGCCGTCGGCCGGTGCATGCGCGTGATCGTGCTGCGCCGGGCTTGCGGCATGTTCCACCGCTCCACCGTGATGATGTTCGTGCCCGTGGTGCCACAGCTCGGCCTTGTCGAGCAGGAAGAAGAACACCAGCCCCACCAGCAGCGCGACGAACAGCGGCTGGGCGGCGGCGCCACCCTCGAAGGCCTCGGGCAGCAGGTGCATGAAGGCCGTGGCCAGCAGGGCACCCGCCGCCAGGCTCAACAGATGCTGGGCATATCGGCCCATCATGGCGAAGCCGAGCAAAGCGGCCAGCCAGACGCTGCCGATGCCTGCGGCGAGGGTTGCGAGAACGATGATCAGTAGCAGCATGAAAAATCCGCGAAAGGCGCTCCGTGGCACGCCCGGCCTGCGCCGCCCAGCAAAAAGCCGCCCCGAAGGGCGGCTCGTCGGCCAGGGCGCGCGCCCGGTCAGGCCACGCCGTTGGCCTTGAACCAGGCCAGCGCGCGCTGCCAGCCATCTTCGGCCGGGCCCTGGCGGAAGCTCGGGCGATAGTCGGCATGGAAGGCGTGCGGCGCGTCAGGGTACACCACGAATTGCGAAGCCCTGGCCGCCGCGTTGCCGGCGGCCAGGGCGGTCTTCATCTTATCAACCGTGTCAAGCGGGATGCCGGTATCGGCCGCGCCATACAGGCCGAGCACCGGCGCCTTCAAATCGCCGACGGCGTCGATCGGGTGGCGCGGCGTCAGCGCACTGGGGCTGCCGACGAGGCGGCCGTACCAGGCCACGCCGGCCTTTACCGGGCCGCGCGCGGCATACAGCCATGTGATGCGACCGCCCCAGCAGAAGCCGGTGATGGCCACCTTGTCGCGGTTGCCGCCGTTGCCGGCGGCCCAGGCGACCACGCCATCCAGGTCGCGCATGACCTGCTCGTCGGGCACCTTGGACACCAGCTCGCTCATCAGGCGCGCCGTCTCGGTGTATTGCGTGGGGTCGCCCTGGCGCGCGAACAGCTCGGGCGCGATGGCCAGGTAGCCGGCCTTGGCGAAGCGACGGCACACATCGGCGATGTATTCGTGCACGCCGAAGATTTCCTGGATCACCAGCACCACGGGCAGGCCCGTCTTGCCTGCGGGCGCGGCGCGATACGCCGGCACCTTGAAGCCGTCGACCTCGATGGTCACCTGCCCGGCGGTGAGGCCGTCGGCGGGCGTACGGATCGCGGTCTGGGCGACGATGGGCAGGGCGGTGGCGGCATAGCCGACCCCCAGCGCCGCCTTGAGCGCGGTGCGGCGCGTGGCGCCGTTCTCGCCGGCCGTGCCGGGAACGAGGGAATCGAAATCGGAACGCAGGTTGCGGTCGAGCATGTAACTCCTCCAGTGGGTTGACGGCCTTGCATGGAGCCGGACGGCGCGAATTGGTTCAGGACGGTTACGCAGGCTGGCTCCGTTCGGATCAACGCGCACCATAGCGCCTGCCTTAATTTCAGTATTGACAGAAATTTCTGTCGAAATACACTTCGAGCCATGGAACTCACCCCGATTGCCCGCCGCTTCGTCGTCCATTGGGGAGAAATGGGCAGCGCCTGGGGCGTCAATCGCACGGTGTCGCAGATCCATGCCCTGCTGTTCTTCCACGGCCGCGCGCTGCACGCCGAGGAAATCTCCGAAACGCTCGGCGTAGCGCGCTCCAACGTGAGCACCAGCCTCAAGGAGCTGCTCAACTGGAACCTCATCCGCACCAGCCATGTGCTGGGGGATCGCCGGGACTACTTCGAAACTTCCACCGACGTGTGGGAGCTCTTCCGCACCATCGTGCGCGAGCGCAAGGAACGCGAGTACGACCCCACCGTGCGCATGCTGCGCGAACTGGTGGCGCAGCCCGGCTTCGATCAGGAAACCGCCGACGCGCAGGACCGCGTCCGCGCCACGCTGCAGCTCATGGAATCGCTGGGCCTGTGGGCCGACGAGATGCTGCGGCTGTCGCCCGCCACGCTCGACAAGGTGCTGCGCCTGGGCGCGAGCGTGCAGAAGTTCGTGCGCGGCAGCGATGCCGCAACCCCGGAGCAATGAGTTTTTTTCCAACTGATTTCTGTAATTGCCGAAATTTCGAAAGATCCGACATCATGCAAGTCCTCGTCTGTGGCGCCCGCGGCTTCATCGGCCGGCACATCGTTCAGGCTCTCGAGGCCGCCGGGCACGGCGTCGTGCGCGGCGTGTCGCGTGCGGCGGGCGCGGGCGAGGTGACCGTGGACTTCGTGCGCGACCTGTCGCCCGAAACCTGGCTGCCGCGCCTGGCCGGCATCGATGCCGTAGTCAACGCCGTCGGCATCCTGCGCGACACACCGCGGCGGCCGATGCAGGCGGTGCATGCCGACGCGCCCACCGCCCTGTTCGAGGCCTGCGCGCGCAGCGGTGTGCGCCGGGTGATCCATGTCTCGGCACTGGCCATCGACGGCAATCCCACCGCCTACGCGCAGACCAAGCTCGCCGCCGAGCAGGCACTGCTGGCACTCAACGATGCCGGGCGGCTCGACGGCGTGGTGCTGCGCCCGAGCATCGTGTTCGGACCCGGGGGCGACAGCAGCCAGCTGTTCCTGAACCTGGGCCGCCTGCCCTGGATCGTGCTGCCGCGCGCCGCCATCCGGACGCGTGTACAGCCCGTACACGTGTACGAACTGGCGGAGGTCGTGGCGCGCCTCGCCGGCCCGGCGCTCGACCTGCGCGGCCGGCTCGAATGCGCCGGCCCCGAGGCCGTGCCGCTGGCCGGCTTCATCGCCAGCCTGCGCACCCAGCTCGGCCACCGCGCACCGCGCGTGACGGCCCTGCCCGACGGGCTCACGCAGCTGTCGGCCCGCATGGGCGACTGGGTGCCCGTCACGCCGTGGGGCACGCAGGCCCTGTCGCTGCTCACGCAGGACAACGTGGGCGACCCGGCCGCGATGACGCAATTGCTGGGCCGCGCGCCCACGCATCACAGCCAGTTGCTGGCCCAGGGCGTCCGATGACCGCGCACGAGCAACGCGTCGTCCGCGCCAGCCTCGTCGTGCTGTGGCTCGGCACGGCTGCCGTGAGCCTGCTGGAGCTGCGCGGCCAGAGCACGGCGCTGCTGGCGGAGGCCGGCATCGCTGCCGGCCCGCTGGCCGATGCGCTGGTGATCGCAGGCAGCGCGCTCGACATCGTGCTGGGCCTCTGGCTGTGGCTGCGCCCCGGGCGCACGAGCGCGTGGTTGGCGCTGGCGGGCATGGCGCTGATGACGTCAGTGGCCACGGCCCTGCTGCCCGCGCTGTGGCTGCATCCGCTGGGCCCGCTGCTCAAGAACCTGCCAGTGGCCGCACTGCTGTGGCTGCTGGCCCGCTCCTACGCCCCTGGAAACAAGGCATGAACACCTACCTCATCCTCAAGTGGATCCACATCCTCTCCAGCGTGGTGCTGGTGGGCACGGGCTTCGGCTCGGCGTTCTACATGTTCTTCGCCAACCGTTCGGGCAGCGTGGCCGCGCAAGCGGTGGTCAGCCGCCTGGTGGTGCGCGCCGACCTGTGGTTCACCACGCCGGCAGTGATCGTCCAGCCGCTCACCGGCTTCGCGCTGGCCCACATGGCAGGCTGGCCGCTCAGCACGCCCTGGCTCGCGCTCTCCATTGGCCTGTATCTGCTGGCCGGCGCCTGCTGGCTGCCGGTGCTGTGGTTGCAGTCGCGCATGGCTTCGACAGCGGCCGAAGCCGCACGCACCGGTGCAGCGTTGCCGCCGTCGTATGCGACGCATGCGCGACGCTGGGAAGCGCTGGGCTACCCCGCGTTCATCGCCATGATCGCCGTGTTCTACCTGATGGTGAACAAGCCGCAGTTGTAGGTCACATGCGCTTCGTACTGCATCGGCAGCGGACAGCCAAGCCTGCCCCCGACCAGTTCAATGCGCCTTGTCCCAATTGGGACCGACGCCCACCTCTGCCAGCAGCGGCACCTTGAGTTCGGCCACGCCCGCCATGATCGCGGGGATCTCGCGCCGCACCCAGTCTTCCTTCTCTGCGGGCAGCTCGAACACCAGTTCGTCGTGCACCTGCAGGATCATCAGCACGCCGTTGTTCTCGGCGTCGAGCACCTGCTGCACCTTGTTCATGCTGAGCTTGATCAGGTCGGCCGCCGTGCCTTGCATGGGCGCGTTGATGGCGGCGCGCTCGGCGCCGGCGCGGCGCGGGCCGTTGGGCGAGTTGATCTCGGGCAGATACAGCCGCCGGCCGAACACCGTCTCGACATAGCCGCGCTCCTTGGCGCTGGCGCGGGTCTCGTCCATGTAGTGCTTCACGCCCGCGAAGCGCTGGAAGTAGCGGTCGATGTAATTCTTGGCGGCCGTGTTGTCGATGCCGAGGTTCCTGGCCAGGCCATAGCTGCTCATGCCGTAGATCAGTCCGAAGTTGATGACCTTGGCGTAGCGGCGCTGCTCGCTCGTGACTTCATCGACGGCCACGCCGAACACCTCGGCCGCGGTGGCCTTGTGCACGTCCACGCCTTCGTGGAAGGCGCGCAGCAGGGCCTCGTCGCCGCTGATGTGGGCCATGATGCGCAGCTCGATCTGCGAGTAGTCGGCGCTGGCGATCAGGCGCCCCTCGGGCGCGACGAAGGCCTCGCGCACGCGGCGGCCCTCGGGCGTGCGGATGGGGATGTTCTGCAGGTTGGGGTCGTTGCTCGACAGCCGGCCGGTCACGGCCACCGCCTGCGCGTAATGCGTGTGCACGCGGCCGGTGCGCGGCAGCGCCATCTGTGCGAGCTTGTCGGTGTAGGTGCCCTTGAGCTTGGAGAGGCCCCGGTGTTCGAGGATGCGTGCCGGCAGCGGATAGTCCTCGGCCAGCTTCTCCAGCACTTCCTCGTCGGTGCTGGGCGCGCCGGTGGCGGTCTTCTTGACGACGGGCAGGCCGAGCTTGGTGAAGAAGATCTCGGCGATCTGTTTGGGGCTGCCCAGGTTGAAGGGCTGGCCGGCGATCTCGTGCGCTTCCTGTTCGAGCTGCAGGATGCGCTGGCCCAGCGCATGGCTCTGCGCGGCCAGCGTGGGCGCGTCGATCAGCACGCCGTTGCGCTCCATGCGGAACAGGGTTTCGCTTGACTGCATTTCCAGCTCGTAGACGAAGCGCAGGCGCTCGTCGGCCTCCAGCTTCGGCCACAGCGTGCGGTGCACGTCCAGCGTCTGGTCGGAGTCTTCGCATGAATACTCGGCGGCCTTCTCGATCGCCACCTGGCTGAACGGGATCTGGTGCGCGCCCTTGCCGCACAGGTCTTCGTAGCCGATGCCGCTGCGGCCCAGGTGGCGCTCGGCCAGGCTGGCCAGGCCGTGGGGCTTGTGCACTTCGAGCACGTAGCTCTGCAGCATGGTGTCGTGCGCGTAGCCCTGCACGTCGATGCCGTGGTTGGCGAACACGTGGCGGTCGTACTTGATGTGCTGGCCCAGCTTCTGGCGGCCGGCGTCTTCGAGCCAGGGCTTGAGCTTCGCCAGCACCTCGGCCAGCGGCAACTGCTCGGGCGCGTCGGGGTAGCTGTGCATCAGCGGCACGTAGGCGGCCTCGCCCGGCTCGACGCTGAAGCTCAGGCCCACGATCTCGGCCACCATCTCGTCGAGCGAGGTGGTCTCGGTATCGATGGCGGCCAGCTCGGCGGCCTGCAGCTTCGCCAGCCAGGCATCGAAGGCGTCCCAGGTCAGCACGGTGTCGTAGCGCAGGTTGGTGGCCTCTCGCGCGGGCGCCATGTCGGGCTCGTCGAACAGGCCGGCGGATTCGCCGGGGCCGAGCTTCTTCTTGCTGCGTTGCTCCTCGATGAGCTCCGGCGGCACGGCCTGTCCGGCCAGCGTCTTCACCAGGCCCTTGAAGCCGTACTTCTCGCTGAAGACACGCAGCGCGTCGCTGTCCTGCCCGCCGATGGCCAGCGCGTCCAGCGCGGGCAGGCCGGCCACGTGGGCCGCCAGGTCGCAGTCGGTCTTGATGGTGACGAGCGAGCGGCCCGTCGGCAGCCAGTCGCGCGCGTTGCGCAAGTTTTCGCCGGCCACGCCCTTGATCTCGGCGGCACGCTCCATCAGCGCGTCGAGCGAGCCGTATTCGAGCAGCCACTTGGCCGCTGTCTTGGGGCCCACCTTGGGCACGCCCGGCACGTTGTCCACGCTGTCGCCCACCAGGGTCTGGTAGTCGATCATCAGCGCGGGTGGCACGCCGAATTCGGCCGTCACGCCGGCCACGTCGCGACGGCGGTCGTTCATGGTGTCGATCACGGTGACGTGCTCGTCGACCAGTTGCGACAAGTCCTTGTCGCCGCTGGAGATGATCACCTCCACGCCCTGCGCGGCCGCCGCGCGGGCCAGGGTGCCGATCACGTCGTCGGCCTCCACCTGCGGCACCGCCAGCACCGGCCAGCCCAGCAGGCGCACCACCTCGTGGATGGGCTCGATCTGCGCGCGCAGATCGTCGGGCATGGGCGAGCGGTTGGCCTTGTACTCGGGATAGATGTCGTCGCGGAACGTGGGGCCGGAGGCATCGAAGATGCAGGCCGCGTAGTCGGCGCGCACATCCTTGCGCAGCTTCTGCATCATGTTGATCATGCCGCGGATGGCGCCGGTGGCGGGACTGTGCGGATCGCCGGGCACCGCGCGCAGGTCGGGCATGGCGTGGAAGGCGCGGTAGAGGTAGCTGGAGCCATCCACCAGCACGAGGGTTTTCTTTTCGCTCATGGGGGGATTCTGCCGCGCGGAAGCGGCAAACCGCCTACAGGGGCCGCCGGGACGGGCCGCCTACAATCGCCGGATCATGCGCGCCAGCACCCGCCCCCTCCTCCGCCTTGTTCCGATCCTCCTGTCCGCCGTCTGCGGCGTGGCTGCGGCCCAGGCGCCGGCCACCCCGTCGGGCGAGCTGGCGCGCGAGCAGACGCCCGGCGGCGCGGCCAACCAGCGGGCCGAGCGCATCGTGACCGAAGACGCCGGCTCCCGCGTCGAGGAACTGCGCGTGGGCGGCCAGACGCAAAGCATCACCGTGCAGCCCAAGGCCGACGTGCCGGCCTACGAAGTCAAGCCGGTCGATGGCATCCGCGCCCGCCCCAACAACCTGCAGGGCGAGCGTGACGGCTCCGGCGGCGGTTCCA
Organism: Burkholderiales bacterium; assembly: GCA_017307855.1. Classification (GTDB taxonomy): domain Bacteria; phylum Pseudomonadota; class Gammaproteobacteria; order Burkholderiales; family Burkholderiaceae_C; genus JAGOCV01. Next base: position 606,766 of record JAFKGD010000002.1, read on the forward strand.
GGGTCTGGAACATCCGCAACTTCTGACCGCCGCGCTTCCATGGCAGTCTTCACGGAGGTCCCGCAGGACGAGGCGCGCGCGCTCCTGCAACGCCTGTCGCTGGGCGAACTGCGCGAATTGCGCGGCATCGAGGGCGGCATCGAGAACACCAACTACTTCGTCACCACGGAGTCGGGCGACGAGTACGTGCTCACGCTGTTCGAGCGCCTCACGGCGCAGCAGCTGCCGTTCTACCTGCACCTGATGAAGCATCTGGCGCTGGCCGGCATTCCGGTGCCCGACCCGCGCGCGGATTCGGCCGGCGACATCCTGCTGTCGCTGTGCGGCAAGCCGGCCGCGCTGGTCAACCGCCTGGCCGGCCGCAGCCAGCTCGCCCCCGAAGCCGTGCACTGCGCCGCCGTGGGCGACATGCTCGCGCGCATGCACCTGGCCGGTCAGGACTACCAGCGCAGCCAGCCCAATCTGCGCGGCCTGCCGTGGTGGAACGAGACGGTGCCGGTGGTGCTGCCGCACCTGCAGGAGTCGCAACGCGCGCTGATCCTTTCCGAGCTGGCCTACCAGAATCACGTGGCCGCGCAGCCCGCCTATGCGGCGCTGCCGCGCGGCCCGGTGCACGCCGACCTGTTCCGCGACAACGTCATGTTCGACGGCGATCGCCTGACCGGCTTCTTCGACTTCTACTTCGCCGGCGTCGACACTTTCCTGTTCGACCTGGCCGTGTGCCTGAACGACTGGTGCATCACGCTCGACGATGGCGCGCACGAGCCGCTGCGCGCCGCGGCGCTGCTGGATGCCTACCAGGTCGTGCGCCCGCTGCAGGCGGCCGAACGGCAATTGCTGCCGGCCATGCTGCGCGCCGGCGCGCTGCGGTTCTGGGTGTCGCGCCTGTGGGACTTCCACCTGCCGCGCGAGGCATCGATGCTGGTGCCGCACGATCCCGCGCACTTCGAGCGCGTGCTGCGCGGGCGCATTGCCCGTCCCGTCGCACCCTGACCGTCTCTTCCAAGGGCTTTGCCCGGTGCCTGCCGGGCGCCTGCTTGTTAAATTCCAGTGTCACCACCGGCCACATGACGACGGCACGGCGACCGAATCCTGTCCACCATCCATGAAACTCAACCTGGTTCCCGCACGCACTGGCATCCAGTGGGTCAAGCTCGGCATCCGCACCTTCTGGCGACAGCCGCTGGCGTTGTCGGGCCTGTTCTTCCTCTACATCACGGCCGTGGCGCTGCTCTCGATGCTGCAATTCGTGGGCGCGGTGCTGGCGCTGGCGCTCACGCCGGCCGCCACGTTCGGCCTGATGGTGGCCACGCAGGAGGCGGTGCGCGGTCAGTTCCCCATGCCGGGCGTGCTGGTGAGCGCACTGCGCGCGGGCCGCGAGCGGCTGCGCGCCATCCTGCAACTGGGCGCCATGTACGCCGCCGGCGCGCTGCTGGTCACGCTGATCGTGCGCCTGGTCGTGCCCGCGCCGGTCGCCGCGCCGCAGCCCGGCGAACTGCCGCCCGGCCTGCTGCTCACGCTGCTGCTGCATGCGCCGCTGGCCATCGCCTTCTGGTTCGCGCCGGCGCTGGTGCACTGGCACGGCGTGCAGCCGGTCAAGAGCCTGTTTTTCAGCGTGGTGGCCGTGATGCGCAATTTCTGGGCCTTCGCCGTCTATGCGCTGGCCTGGGGTGCAGTGATCCTGGCGGCGGGTTTTCTCGTAAGCATGGTGGCGCTGGCCATCGGCAACCCGGCCTGGGCGCCGGTGGTCATGATGCCGCTGGCTCTCATGGTGGCCGCCATGTTCTTCACGTCGATCTATTTCACCTTCGTGGATTGCTTCGGCGACCCTGATGCAACGGCGCCCACCGAGGTCCCCGCCTTCTCCGACAAACCCGACGAACCCACGCCATGAACACACGCCGCCACCTGCCGTCCCCCGGATCCGACACGCACACCCTGCTGGGGCGCCGGGACGACGAAGTGCTGTGGTGGCGGCGGCGGGACATGCTGCGCGCTGCCGCGGCCTGGACGGCGCTGGGCGGCGCCGCGACGGCGTCGGCGCAGCAGCGCGGCAACGTGGTCCAGTTCCAGGGCGATGTGTTGGTCAACGACGCGCGCCTGGTGCCCGGCGCCTCGGTGCAGACAGGCGACACCGTGCGCACGGGGCCGGGCTCGGTGGTCGTCTTCGTGATCGGCAACTCCGCCTTCCACGTGCGCCAGAACTCGTCCATCGTGGTCGAACGCGGCGCCCGGCTGCTGTCGGTGAGCCTGCTGCGTCTCATCACGGGCGCGGTGGTCAGCGTCTGGGGGCGCGGCGACAGCCGCAGCATCGTCACGCCGACGCTCACGGCCGGCATCCGCGGCACTGGCGTCTATGCCGAGGTGATACCCGGACAGGACGGCCGCACCTACTTCTGCAACTGCTACGGCACGGTGCAACTGGACGCGGGCGGCAGCCGGACGCTGTCCCAGGCCACCTACCACCAGCCGTTCTATGCCAATGCCCCGGGCGCGAGCGGCCCGCTCATCGAGCCCGGCCCCGCCATCAACCACACCGACGAGGAACTCGAATACCTCGCGGCACTGGTGCAGCAGCGCACGGCCTGGCAGATCACGGGGCGCAAGGTCAAGGGCTACTGAGCCCTGGCCGGCGGCCCGTCAGGGCTCAGGCCTCGACCTTCACGCCTTTCCAGAACGCGACCCGGCCCTTGATCATCTCGGCTTCGGGCTTGGGATCGGCGTAGTACCAGGCGGCGTCGGCATTGAGTTCGCCATTCACCAGCAGCGAGTAATAGCTGGCCCGTCCCTTCCAGGGGCAGGTGGTGCTGTGGTTGCTGAACGTGACGAACTCGCGGTTGAGCGCGCTGTCCGGGAAGTAATGGTTGCCTTCGACCAGCACCGTGTCGTCGCTCTCGGCGATGGTCTGGCCGTTCCAGGTGGCTTTCATGGGTGTCCTCTCGCGATACGTGCGCGCGGCACGGGCCTCGTACGGTTTCAGGGCGGCGCGTCGAGCCAGTGAACGCCGAAGCGGCCCGCCGGGTCGCTCCACACCGGTCCGGGCCGCCAGCCGGCCTGACGGGCCAGGGCGTTGAGGCCCTCGGTGGTGAACTTGTGCGAGTTCTCGGTGTGCAGCGTCTGGCCGTGCTCGAACACGAAGCGCTCGCCGCCCACGCTCACGGTCTGGCGGCGGCGACTGACCAGGTGCATCTCGATGCGCTGGAGCGGCGCATTGTAGAAGGCCGAATGGTCGAAGCCGTCGGCCACGTCGAAGTCGGCGCCGAGTTCACGGTTGGCGCGCGCCAGCAGGTTGAGGTTGAATGCCGCCGTCACGCCCTGCGCATCGTTGTAGGCCGCGTGCAGCTCGTGCGGCGCCTTCACGCGGTCCACGCCCAGCACCAGTGCGCCGCCGCGCAGCAACTGGGCGGCCATGCGCAGGAAATTGAGTGCTTCGCGCGGAGCGAAGTTGCCCAAGGTCGAGCCCGGGAAGAAGCCCACGCGCCGGCCGCCACCGCGCAAGGGGGCGGGCAGCGAGAGGCCCCGGGTGTAATCGCCCACCACGGGCCGCACCTGCAGGCCCGGATAGTCGGCACGCAAGCCGGTCGCGGCCGCCTCGAGGTGGGCGCCGGAAATATCGATGGGCAGGAATCGCGCCGGCGATTCCATCGCGTCCAGCAACAGCCTGACCTTGGTGCAGGAGCCGGCGCCGAATTCGATCAGCTCGGCCTGGGGCCCCATGCGCCCGGCGATCTCGTCGGCATGCGCGTGCAGGATCGACATCTCGGTGCGCGTGGGGTAGTACTCGGGCAAGTCGCAGATGCGGTCGAACAGCGCCGAGCCCTCGGCGTCGTAGAAGTACTTCGGGGAGATGCTGCGCACCGGCTGGCGCAGCGCGGCCAGCAGGTCGCGCAGGAACAGCGTGGAGAACGCGCTGTCGTGATGTGCGTCGTCGATCGTGGCGACGGCCGGATCATCGTCCAGCAGGTTGCGTGTCAGCATGATGTGGAGTCCCTGGCCAGCCTGAGGCCGCTGAATTGCCAGCGGGCTGCCGGCGGAAAGAAATTGCGGTACGTGGGCCGCGCGTGGCCCTCGGGCGTGGCCAGGCTGCCGCCGCGCAGCACCACCTGGCCGACCATGAACTTGCCGTTGTATTCGCCGACGGCGCCGGGCAGCGCGCGGAAGCCGGGATAGGGGTCGTACGAAGAGCGCGTCCATTGCCAGGCATGGCCGGTCTGCTGGCGCAGGCGCGTGCCGTGGGCGCGGCTGGCGGCCTCCCATTCGAATTCGGTGGGCAGGCGGGCGCCCGCCCATTCGGCATAGGCGGCCGCTTCGTACAGGCTCAGTTGCGTGACGGGCGTGAGCGGATCCATGGGATGGGCGCCGCCCAGCCCGAAGACGTGCCACATGGCGGCATCGCGGCCCGGGCCCAGGCGTGGATCGTCGCCCTGCAGCCAGTAAGCCGGTGCCTGCCACCCCTGCTGCTGCACCAGCGCCCAGCCGTCCGACAGCCACAGCGACGCGCGCCGGTAACCGCCATCGGCAATGAAGGCCGCGTATTCGCCGCAGGTGACCAGGCGATCGGCGATCTCGAACGGCTGCAGCAGCACCGCATGGCGCGGCGTCTCGTTGTCGAAGGCAAAGCCCTCGCCGTCGTGGCCCACGTGCTCGATGCCGCCAGCATGCGCGAGCCAGCGGATCGGCTCGCGCGGCTGGGCCAGCCTCAGCATGGGGGGTTCCACCGCTTCATAGGCTGGCAGCAGCGGGTTGCACCAGAAGGCATGAAGGATGTCGGTGAGCAGCAGTTCCTGGTGCTGCTGCTCGTGCTGCAGGCCCAGCACGACCAGCGTCTGCAGTGCAGGCTGCGACTCCATCGCGCCGGCCGCCATCAGCGTGTGCATGGCGTCGTCCACATGGCGGCGGTAGGCCAACACCTCGGTCTGCGAGGGTCGCGTGAGCAGACCGCGGCGCGGGCGCTCGTGACGCGGCCCGAGGGCTTCGTAGTACGAATTGAAGAGGTGGCCGAAGCGCGGATCGAACGCGCGGTAGCCCGGAGCGTGCGGCTGCAGCACGAACGCCTCGAAGAACCAGCTCGTGTGCGCCAGATGCCACTTGGTGGGACTGGCATCGGGCATCGACTGCACGCACTGGTCTTCGGCCGACAGCGGCCCTGCGAGAGCGAGCGAATGGCCGCGAACCCGGGCGTAGTCGCGTGCCAGCGGCGAGCGCTCGCGCGCCGCCACGGGCAGGGGATGGTTGTCGAGCAGCGATGCGGTCATGCGGCCGATCGCAGCGTATTGCCTTCGACGACGACACGCGAACCGGCAGCGGGGGCACTGGCCTGTTCCAGCGTGCGGATGCTGCCGTCATCCATGCGTACGCGCACCTGGTAGACGGTCGTGCGCTTCACGTGTTTCTCGACTTCGTTGCCGGCGTAGCCGCCGCCGACGACACCCGCGATGGTGGCCACGGTCTTGCCGCTGCCGCCGCCGATCTGGCTGCCCAGCAGGCCGCCCACGAGGCCGCCCGTGACCACGCCCACGCCGCTGGCTTCGCCTTGCGGGTCAAGGCACGCACCGATTCGACCGTGCCGCAGGTGGCACACACCTGTCGGCTGGACGCCACCACGGGCGCCTGCACAGGCCGTTGCGCGCGGACCGGCGCCGTGTCGGCACGCGCCTGCGGCGACACCACCACCGGTGCAGCGCCCGGCGCCACCGGCTGGAACGCGGCCGGAGCGCCGGCCTGCGCGTGCGCGCCGAAGGGGCCCGTGGCTGCGCCATCGTCGACGTGGCGCGCCACCATGGCACCGGCCAGGCCCACCACGACGAGCAGCAACAGGGCCAGGCCCGGGATCAGCGCGCTGCTGCGGCGAACGCGTTCCTGCCAGGGAATGGGTGCCTGCCAGCCCGGCGGCGGGCCGGCGTCGTAGGAAGTGCGGGGAGAGGAGGGATCAGGAGTAGTCATGGGAAGAGCTCCAGGACTGTTGGGAACCGGATGGCGGCGCACACGGCGCCGCTTCGGCGATGGCCTGTCAGACCACCAGCGCGGCCGTCACGGCCGGCACGACGAAAAACACGAGGGCGAGCGCCGCGAAGGTGATCTCGGCGGCCAGCCGGGGACGGGCAGGCGGAGCTTCGGCACCGGCGCCGAAGCCGGAGTGGCGGTAGTAAGCCTGCTGATAGAGGCGCTCGAAATCGCTGTCGGCCGCTCCGGCGGGCTCACGGCGCATGGGCTGGGCAGTGTTCATGGCGGTTGTCCTCGGGGTGGTCGTTCTGGGTTTGGGAGCAGGTCTCCGAATGAGCCGGCGACCTTTGAAACGAATTGGAACCGCCAGCCCGTGCGCGACGTGAAGGACTCGGGTTGCAGGGCCTGTAGGACATGGCCGACGGTGGGGCGACACACCTCTCGCGCCCGGCGGCCGCACGGGTCTACGCATAATGGCCCGCATGAATTCTGACTCGATCGCGCCCATTCGTCCCCGTGTCGTCATCGTCGGTTGCGGCTTCGGCGGACTGGAAGCGGCGCGTGCGCTTCGCGGGGCACCGGTGGATGTGACGTTGATCGACCGGACCAACCACCACCTGTTCCAGCCGCTGCTCTACCAGGTGGCCACGGCGGGCCTGTCGGCGCCGGCCATCGCCGCGCCCACGCGCCACCTGTTCCGCCGCCAGCCCAACGTCACCACGCTGCTGGGCGAGGTGACATCCATCGACCCCACGGCACGGTGCGTACGGCTGGCCGACGGCGGCACGCTGCCGTGGGACCACCTGATCGTGGCCGCGGGCGCCGCGCACAGCTATTTCGGCAATGACCAGTGGTCGGCCGTTGCGCCCGGCCTCAAGACGCTGGACGACGCGTTCGAGATCCGCCGGCGTGTGCTCATGGCCTTCGAGGCCGCCGAGCGTACGGACGATCCGGCACGGCGCGACGCCCTGCTGACCTTCGTGGTGATCGGCGGCGGCCCGACGGGCGTGGAGATGGCGGGCACGCTGGTGGAGATCGCGCGCCACACGCTGCCCGGCGAGTTCCGCCGCATCGACCCGTCGCGCGCCCGCGTGCTGCTGCTCGAAGGTAGCGACCGCGTGCTGCAGGCCATGCCGCCGGGCCTGAGCCAGCGCGCGCGCGAACAGCTGGAAAAGCTCGGTGTGGAAGTGCGCACTGGCGCGCGCGTCACCGCCATCGACACCGAGGGCCTCAACGTGGGCGACGAGCGTATCGCCACGGCCTGCGTGGTGTGGGCAGCCGGGGTGGCCGCCTCGGCGCTGGGCCGTGCGCTGGCCACTGCCACCGGTTGCGAGACCGACCGTGCCGGCCGCGTCGTGGTCGAACCCGACCTCACCATCGCCGGCCATCCCGACATCAGCGTGATCGGCGACCTGGCCGCCGCGCGCAGCCACCGCGCGGGCCACGAGCCCACGCCCGTGCCCGGCGTCTCGCCCGCCGCCAAGCAGATGGGCCGCCTGGCCGCCGCCAACCTGCTGCGCCGGCTGGAGGGCCGCGCGAGCCAGGCCTTCGTGTATCGCGACTACGGCAGCCTCGCCACCATCGGCCGCCATTCGGCCGTGGTCGATCTCACCACGCCGTTGGGCCCGCTGCGCTTTTCTGGCTACTTCGCATGGCTGTTCTGGCTATTTGCCCACGTGTACTTCCTGATCGGCTTCCGCAACCGCCTGGTGGTGCTGATGGACTGGGCCTGGGCGTACTGGAGCTTCCGGCGCTATGCGCGCGTGGTGGCGTCGGCGGGCGCGCCGGCCCGTCCGGCCGCCGAGGATTCCTGAGCGGACGGATCAGCCGGTCAGCAGGCGCCCGACGTCGTGATCGACGATCAGGTCGAACGTGGCCTGGCCCAGGCGCGAGAGCAGCCGCTGGCGCGAATAGGCCAGCACCATGTCGTTGTGGATCGTCGGCTGTTCGATGACCGAGACCGAGAGGCCTTCGGCATCGCGCCCCGCGGCTGCGCTGCGCGGCACGATCGCATAACCCTGGCCATCCATGGCCAGCTGCAGCAGGCTCTTGACGGAATCGACCTCCGCCACCACGTCGAGCCCGATGCCGCGCGCGCGGCACGTGGTTTCGATCAACATGCGGATCGCGTTCGGCATGCTGGGCACCATCGCCGGATAGCGCGAGAGGTCTGCGGCCAGAAGACGCGCCGGCAATGGATGGCGGTGCGTGGGGCGGCCGCACAGCACCAGCTCTTCACGGAACAGGCTGCGGCATTCCAGCTTCGGGGTCGGCGGCGGATCGAACAGCACGGCCATCTCGATGCGGCCGAGGATCAGATCCTCGCGCAGCGAAGTCGACAGTCCCTCCGAGATCGAGATCGACGCCTGGGGCCAGCGGCTGCGGAAGCTGCGCACCAGCACCGGCGTGAGCACCTGGGCCACGCGCGGGGGCAGGCCCACCGTGACACGGCCCGTGAAGCGGCTGTGCAAGGCGTCCATCTCGGCGCGCGCCTTGCGCGACAGCTCCAGCATCGCCTGCCCGTAGGAGAGCAGGCACTGCCCGGCCTCGGTCAATTCGACGCCACGGCCGGTGCGCACGAACAAGTGGTTGCGCATTTCCTGCTCCAGCTGGCGCACATGACGGCTGAGGGAGGGCTGGGGGATGTCGAGCGCGGCGGAGGCGCGGCTGAAGCTGCCGGTCTCTGCCACCCGCACGAAGGATTCGATCTGTCGCAGGTCCATGGTTTTCCATCCGGAATCTGAATACCAGATGTAATTGATATTCTATTCACGAGCCCCCGGGAAACGCGAAGAATTGGCCTCGAATTCACAAGACCGGAGACCCCGATGACACCGCTTCGCCGCACGTTCCTGCGCCTGACCCTGACCGCCCTGGCCCTCACTGGCAGCGCGGCCGCCCTGGCGCAGGCGTACCCCCACAAGCCCGTGAAGATCCTGATCCCGTTCAGTCCCGGCGGCAGCAACGACACGGTCGGGCGTTTCCTCGGTGACGAGCTGCAGAAAAAGCTCGGCCAGCCGTTCGTGGTGGAGAACCGCGGCGGCGCCGGTGGCGTGGTGGGTTCCGACTTCGTGGCCAAGTCGCCGGCGGATGGCTACACGCTGCTGCTGGTGTCCACGCCGCATGTGGCCAACCCCTTCATCTACCGCCGGATGCCCTACGACGCGCTCAAGAGCTTCACACCGGTGGCGCGCGTCATGTCGGCTCCCGTGGTCATCGCCACCACGCCGAGCCTGGGCTTCAAGACCGTCGGTGATCTGGTCCAACGCGCCAAGGCGCAGCCGGGCAAGCTCACCTTCGTCTCTTCGGGCACGGGCAGCTACTTCCACCTGGCCAGCGAGATGTTCGCCGACCAGACGCAGGTCAAGCTGCTGCACATCCCCTACAAGGGCGCCGGCCCGGCCATGGCCGACGTCGTCGCCGGCCATGCCGACATCTCGATCGGCTCGGTGCTGTCTGCGCTGCCGCACGTCAAGAGCGGCCGCCTGAAGGCACTGGCCGTCAGCGGCAACAAGCGCCAGTCCACCATGCCCGACGTACCCACCATGGCCGAGGCCGGCTACCCCGGCTACGAGGCCGACAACTGGTGGGGCGTGCTGGCGCCGGCGGGCACACCGGCCGACGTGGTCGACACGCTGGCCCGCGCCATCGGCGACATCATGGCCGCGCCCGCCACGGCCGCGCGCTTCGCGCCCGAGGGCGTGGTGGTGAGCTACCAGGGCCCGGCCGCGTTCAAGGGCTTCATGGACACCGAAACCACCAAGTGGAGCCGGCTGATCAAGGACGTCGGCATCTCCGCCGACTGAAGGGCGCCTGACGATGCAATCCGCCCTGCTCGTCCGCTGGACGCCCGCCGCCGACGCCGGCGCCCCGCTGCACCCCACCGTGCGCGCCCTGGCCGACGAGCTCGCCATGAGCCACGCCGGCACGGTCGGCCGCGTCGACGTGGTGCGTGCGCTCGATGGCACGCGCCTCTATCTCTACCTCTGGCTGCGCGACGGCGCGGTGCCCACCGAAGTGCTGCGCGACGCCGTGCGCACGGCAGTGGACGCCGCCGCCCTGCCCCAGGCCGGACCGGCCGAGGTCACGCGGCTGGTGCCGCGGCAGGACGAAGCCGGCGCGTCCGCGGTGGAGGCGGCCCCCTACCATTACGCGGTCGAGCTCGACATCGACCCCGAGCACGCCGCGTCCATGCACGACTGGTACAACAACGAACACCTGCCTGCCCTGGCCGCCGTGCCCGGCACGGTGCGCGCACGCCGGCTCTCGGACATCGACGGACACCCGGCGTCCTACGCCTGCTACGACCTCACCAGCCCCGACACGCTGCGTTCCGAGCCCTGGCTGGCCGTGCGCGCCACCGACTGGTCGAGCCGGATCCGCCCGTTGTTCCACAACGTCCGCCGCACCGTGTTCGAACGCGTCTTCACCCTCGAGCCCCAGCGGCCCTGACACCTACCATCTTTCCATGCCCGCATCCGCTGCCCGTACCGTCCCCGAACCGACGACCGCCGACTGGCTGTCCGTGCGCATCACGCGCATCGAGACGCTGCCGCTGAAGGTCAAGCTCGAGCGCGTGGCCGCCGGCTCCACGCTCAAGCTCACGCACCGCTGCACCATCGTCACGCGCATCCATACCGACGCCGGCATCGTCGGCGAATGCTTCAACGGCAACGACGACGAACTGCAACCGGCTGTCATGCGGCTCATCCACGATGAGATGGCGCCGCTGCTCGTCGGGCAGCCCGTGGCCGCGATCGAGGATGCCTGGGCGCGCACCCGGCGCGCCACCGAGCCCTTCCTGCGCGACCGCCGCGTGGCGCTGCGCGCACAGGCCTGCATCGACAGTGCGCTGCACGACGCCCTGGGCAAGCTGGCCGGCGCGCCCATCCATCACCTCTGGGGCGGCGCGCGCACCGAGGTTCCGGTGATCGCCCTCGGCGGCTACTACCGGCAGACCGGCGACCTCGAAGCCCTGGCCGACGAAGTGGCCGAGCTCAAGGCCTTCGGCATCCATGGCATGAAGCTCAAGCTGGGCGCGCTGTCCCCGGCCGACGATGCACGCCGCGCCGAGGCGGTGCGCCGCGCGGGCGGCGACGATTTCATGCTGGCCTGCGACGCCAACCAGGGCTGGACACGCGCCCAGGCGCTGGAGTTCGCCGCACGCGTGAAAGACCTGCGCCTGGCCTGGCTGGAAGAGCCCTGCCACTGGGACAACGACCGCGCCGACATGGCCGTCGTGCGCGCCGTGGCCGGCATTCCCATCGCTGCCGGCCAGAGCGAGCTGTCGCGCTTCGGCTGCCGCGACCTGATGGCCGCCGGCGCCATCGACATCTGCAACTTCGACGCCAGCTGGGGCGCCGGCCCGACGGAGTGGCGCCGCGTGGCCGCGCTGGCGCAGGCGCACCAGGTGCAGGTGCTGCAGCACCTGGAGCCGCAGATCGGCCTGATGATGTCCGCGGGCGTGCCCAACGGATTCGTGGCCGAGGTCATGCTGCCCTGGCGCGATCCGTTCTTCTATCGCCTGATCGCCAACCAGAGCGCGCGCCCGTTCGATAACGGGCGCTACCGCCTGCCCGCCGGGCCGGGCTGGGGCATGCAGCTCGACACCGACTATCTCGACTCGGTGCTTCGCCGCGATTGAGGCGGCCGCGCCTCAGTGGCCCACGCGCAGGGCCACCAGCAGGCGCGACACCATGTTGTAGGCGGCCACGGTGGCCACCAGGTCCAGCAGGGCCTGACCCGTGTAATGGGCCTCGACGCGCGCGAACAGGGCATCGGGCACTTCGACGTCGCGCGTCATCGCATCGGCCAGTTCCAGCGCCACGCGCTCTGCGGCGCTCCATGGCGCGTCGGCCGGCAGCGGCTGCGCGCGCGTGGCCTCGATCGCCGCCGGGCCGACACCGGCCGCCTGCGCATGCGGCACATGCGCGTCGAACTCGTAGGGCGCGCGGTTGAGCACGGCCACGCGCAGGATCACCAGCTCGCGCACCGGGGCCGGCAGGCTGCTGTGGTTGCGCACGGCCGACAGCATCTGCTCCCAGCCATGCGCGATGGGCGGACTGTTGAGCAGCACCTGATAGAGCAACGAGACGCGCCCGCGCGCCGCCAGGATGCGCTGCTCCTGCTCCGCGAGTGCGGGCCGTGTGCCGGGCGTGACCGGCGGAATGCGGGGTCCGTGGGCGTCCATGGACATCAGGCCTCGAACCGGTAGAAGGTTTGAGGATTGCGCACCAGCAGTTGCTCGCGCGCCTGCGGATCGGGCGCGATGCGCGACAGCGCATCGACCAGCACCGCGTCGTCGGGCACGTGCGTGTGGTTGGGATGCGGCCAGTCGCTGCCCCACAGGCAGCGCTCGGGGAATTCACGCACCAGCAGCGCCGCCAGGGCAATGCCCTCGCCATAGTCCGGCGATGCCGTGCCGGGGGTGATGCGCGAGATGCGGTCGATGCCGCTCACCTTCACGCGGAACAGCGGATTGCGAAGCAGCTGGCGCAACGCAGAAAAGTCGGCGTGGTCCGTGCCCTGCGCCGCATCCACGCGCCCCATGTGGTCGATCACCACCGGCACGGCGCTCTGCGCGAGCGCGCCGGCCAGGCCATGGATCAGGCTGCTCTCGAAATGCACCTGCAGATGCATGCCCAGCGGCGCCAGCCGCCGCGTGAAAGCCACGATCTCGTCCACGCCGCCGGCCGACACCAGATGCTTCATGAAGTTGAAGCGCACCCCGCGAAAGCCTGCCGCGGCCAGGCGGCGCAACTCGGCATCCGCCACCGACAGGGGCGCGAGCGCGACGCCCAGATAGCGCCCGCCGCCGTGGGCGATGGCGTCTTCGGCCGCGCTGTTGTCGAAGCCGTGCACCGCCGACTGCACGACGACGCAGCGCTCGATGCCCAGGTGCCGGTGCAGCGCATACAGCGTCTCCTTGGGAGCATCCACCGGTGTGAAGTTGCGGCCGGCGTCGAACGGAAAGCGCGCGGATGGCCCGAAAACGTGCACGTGCGTATCGCAGGCGCCGCGCGGCAGCGCCAGTGCCGGCGTGCCAGGCTCGGGCATGAAAGTGAGACGGGGTGACGGGTCGGGTCGGTTCATGCGTTCTCCTTGCCGCCGATTGTCGGGCGGCGATCCGGAGGCCGGCGCCGCTACTGGCGATAGCTGCTATCCGGAATCCGGATGGCGTCCTCTGCCGGTAGCGACTGGCTACCGTCTGTTTACACAGGTTTACGGCGTCTTGAATGGACGGTCATCCGTGTGAGGCAGACTCGGGAGCATGAAAGTCCTTCCCAAGAGTTCCATCGCGCGCATCGTCATCGGCCTGGCCGTGCTCGCCGGGGCGGCCGCCGTCGTCAAGTGGCAGTTCTTCCCCGCCAAGCCCCCGCAGAACTACGTCACGGCCGCGGCCGTACGAGGCGACCTCGAAGACACGGTGCTGGCCAGCGGCACGCTGCAGGCGTTCAAGCAGGTGAGCGTGGGCGCGCAGGTATCGGGCCAGATCAAGTCGCTCAAGGTCGCGCTGGGCGACAACGTGAAGCAGGGCCAGTTGCTGGCCGAGATCGATTCCGTCACGCAGCAGAACAACGTGCGCAACGCCGAGGCGCAACTGGCCACGGCGCAGGCGCAGCTCAAGGCGAAGGAGGCCGCGCTGATCCAGGCCGAACTCAACCTCAAGCGCCAGCGCCAGCTGCGCGCGGCCGACGCGGGCCCGCAGGCCGACCTGGAAGCCGCCGAGGCCACCTACCGCGCCACGGTCGCCGACATCGACGCGCTCAAGGCCGGCGTGCAGCAGGCCGCCATCACGGCCGACACCGCCAAGGTCAACCTGGGCTACACCCGCATCGTCGCGCCCATGGACGGCCAGGTGGTGGCGCTGGTGGTGCAGGAAGGCCAGACGGTCAACGCCAACCAGTCCACGCCCACCATCCTGAAGCTGGCCACGGTGGGCACCATGACCATCAAGGCGCAGATCTCCGAGGCCGACGTCACACGCGTGAAGCCCGGCCAGAAGGTGTACTTCACCATCCTGGGCGAGCCCGACCGGCGCCAGCAGGCCACGCTGCGCGCGGTCGAACCGGCGCCCGACTCCATCGCCACCGAGACCACGACGTCCACCGCCACGAGCAGCAGCTCCAGCGCCACTGCCATCTACTACAACGGCCTGTTCGACGCGCCCAACCCCGACGGCAGGCTGCGCATCTCGATGACGGCGCAGGTGTACATCGTGCGCGCCGAGGCGAAGGACGCCATCCACATCCCCAGCGCCGCGTTGGGCGCGCGTAACCGCGACGGCAGCTACACCGTGCGCGTGGTCGATGCCGCCGGCAATGCCGCGCCGCGCCAGGTGAAGGTGGGCCTGAACAACAACGTCAACGCGCAGATCACCGAAGGCCTGGCCGAGGGCGACCGCGTGGTGCTGGGCGATGCGGCCAGCGCGCCGTCGTCAGGCGGCCAGGGCATGCGCGGCCCGCGCATGCGCCTGTAAGGAGCGCGTGCCATGGCCTGCGACATGAACGGCCCCGACCGGGCCGGCCCCGCCGACCCATCGCAGCACGACGCGCCGCTGCTTGAAATTCGCGGACTCACCCGCGAGTTCCCGGCCGGCGACCAGATGCTGGCGGTGCTCAAGGACATCGATCTCGCCATCCATGCCGGCGAGATGGTCGCCATCGTGGGCCAGTCGGGCTCGGGCAAGTCCACGCTGATGAACATCCTCGGGTGCCTCGATACGCCCACGCGCGGCAGCTACCGCGTGGCCGGCCGCGAGACCGGACGCCTGGCAGCCGACGAGCTGGCCGAGCTGCGCCGCGAGCACTTCGGCTTCATCTTCCAGCGCTACCACCTGCTGTCCGACCTGACGGCGCAGGGCAATGTCGAAGTGCCGGCCGTGTACGCGGGCACGCCGCCGGCGGCGCGGCACGAGCGCTCGGCCGCGCTGCTGGCGCGCCTGGGCCTGGCCGACCGCATGCACCACACGCCCGGCAAGCTCTCGGGCGGGCAGCAGCAGCGCGTGTCGATCGCCCGCGCGCTGATGAACGGCGGCCGCGTGATCCTGGCCGACGAGCCCACGGGTGCGCTCGACACGCAGTCGGGCGCCGAGGTGATGAAGATCCTGGGCGAGCTGCATGCCGAGGGCCATACGATCATCATCGTGACCCACGACATGGGCGTGGCCGAACACGCGCAGCGCGTGATCGAGATCCGCGACGGCGAGATCGTGGGCGACCGCCGGCGCGAGGGCTCGGGGCCCGTGGCGTCTTCGCAGGGCATCGCCACGCAGCCGCGCGGCGGCCTGTCGGCGCGGCTGTCGGCCTTCGGCGACCGCTTCCGCGAAGCCTTCCGCATGGCGCTGCTGGCGATGAACGCGCACCGGCTGCGCACCTTCCTCACCATGCTCGGCATCATCATCGGCATCGCCTCGGTGGTGTCGGTGGTGGCGCTGGGTGCGGGCTCTCAGGCCAAGGTGCTGCAGAACATCAGCGCCATCGGCACCAACACCATCGAGGTGTTCTCGGGCTCGGGCTTCGGCGACGTGCGCTCGGCCGCCGTGCGCACGCTGATACCGGCCGATGCCGACGCGCTGGCGCAGCAGGGCTACGTGGACAGCGTCACGCCCAACCTCAACGCCAGCGCGCGCCTGCGCTACCGCAACGTGGAACTCACCGGCACCGTGAACGGCGTGGGCGAGCAGTATTTCCGCGTGAAGAACGTGACCCTGGCGCAGGGCGTGGCCTTCGGCGCCGATGCCGTGCGCGATCGCACGCAGGTGGCGGTGATCGACGACAACACCCTCAAGAAGCTGTTTCCCGACACGCCGAACCCCCTCGGCGAAGTGATCCTGCTGGGCAGTGTGCCGGTGCGCGTGATCGGCGTGGCCGCGCCCAGCACCAGCGCGTTCGGCAACAGCGAGGCGCTGAACGTGTGGGTGCCCTACACCACGGCCATGGGCCGCATCGTGGGCCAGAACTACCTGCGCAGCATCACCGTGCGCGTGGCCGACGACGCGCCCATGGCCGCCGCCGAGCAGGGCATCAGCCAGCTGCTGCGGCTGCGCCATGGCCGCGAGGACTTCTACGTGCTCAACACCGACAGCATCCGGCAGACCATCGAGAGCACCACGCAGACCATGACGCTGCTGATCGCCTCCATCGCGGTCATCTCGCTGCTGGTGGGCGGCATCGGCGTGATGAACATCATGCTGGTGAGCGTGACCGAGCGCACCCGCGAAATCGGCGTGCGCATGGCCGTGGGGGCGCGCCAGGGCGACATCCAGCAGCAGTTCCTCATCGAGGCCGTGCTGGTGTGCCTGCTGGGCGGCGCTCTGGGCATCGCCATCGCGCTGGGCTTCGGCGCGGTGTTCGCCAGCTTCTCCACCGACTTCGCGCTGGCTTTCTCCACCAGCTCGATGGTGTGGGCCTTCGCCTGCTCGACGCTGATCGGCGTGGTGTTCGGCTTCCTGCCGGCCCGCAGCGCGGCGCGGCTCAACCCGGTGGACGCCCTGGCGCGCGACTGACGCCGCCACACGCCACCGACCGCAAGGAACCGACTTCCATGGATACATCCCTTCCCCGCCCGGCCATTCGCCTGTGCCTTTCTTCACGCCTGCTGCCGCTGGCGCTGGCCCTCACGCTGGCCGGCTGCGCGGGCCTCGCCCCCTCGGGCTACTAGACACCGCAGGCCGACGTGCCCACGCAGTGGTCGCAGGCCACGGCAGGCACTGCACAGCCGCAGGCCGTGGCCACGCCCGACCGCTGGTGGCGCCAGTTCGACGACCCCGCGCTCGACCGCTTCGTCGAAGGCGCGCTGGCGCGCAACAACGACCTGGCCGCCGCTGCGCTGCGCGTGCGGCAGGCCCAGCTGCAGGCGGGCCTGGCCGGCACGGCGATGGCGCCGACGGTGTCGGGCAGCGTGAGCAGCAGCGCATCGCGCCGGCTCGAAGGCAGCGGCAACACCACCTCGCGCGGCAGCGGCATCTCGCTGTCGGTGGGCTACGAGGTCGACCTGTGGGGGCGTCTGGCACGCTCGCGCGATGCCGCCGACTGGTCGGCCACCGCCACCACGCAGGACCGCGAGGCCACGGCCGAGGCCCTGGCCGGCACGGCCGCCGGGCTCTACTGGCAACTGGCCTACCTCAACCAGCGTGTGGCCAGTGCCAACGACAGTCTGGCCTACGCGCAGCGCACGCAGCAGCTGGTGCAGGCGCAGTACGACGCCGGCTCGGTGTCGGCGCTGGAGCTGCGCGAGGCCGAGCAGACCGTGAGCACGCAGCGCGCCGCGCTGACGCAGCTCGAGCAGCAGCGCGTCGAGACGCGCAACGCCATGGCCTTGCTGCTCGACGGGCCGCCGGGCGCCGCCACGCTGGCGCAGTCAGGCCTGTCCGCCGAGCCCGCGCGTCTGCCCGACCACGCCTTGCCCGACGTGGCCGCCGGCATCCCCGCCGAGCTGCTGGCACGCCGCCCCGACCTGCGCGCGGCCGAGTCGCGCCTGCGCAGCCAGCTGGCCAGCAACGACGCCACGCGGGCCAGCTACTACCCCTCGCTCACGCTGACGGGCGGCCTGGGCACGTCGAGCGCCGCCTTGCTCAGCCTGCTCTCCAACCCGGTCGCCACGCTGGGCGCGGGCCTGACGCTGCCGTTCCTGCGCCAGAACGAGATGCGCCTGACCAACGACCTCGCGCGCGCACAGTACGAAGAGGCCGTGATCACCTTTCGCCAGACGCTCTACCAGGCCTTCGCCGACGTGGAGAACGCGCTGTCGGCGCGCCGCCAGTACGCATTGCAGGGCGACGAGCTGGCGCGCCAGCTGACCGCCGCGCGCGAGGCCGAGCGCCTGTACGAAGTGCGCTATCGCGCCGGCTCCACCGCACTGCGCACCTGGCTGGATGCGCAACAGAGCCGCCGCTCGGCCGAACTCGCGGTGGAGGAGAACCGCCTGAACCAGCTCAACGCCCTGGCCACGCTCTATCGCGTGCTGGGCGGCGGGGTGCCGGCATGAGGCCAGGAGGGCCGCGGCGCGCCCGTCAGTCCTTGATCTTCAGCACCGAAAGCAGCCTGCCCTTCGATGCGTGATCGGCCTCCAGCCTGCGCGTGAACGCCGCGCGGTCGAGATAGGTGGCGTGCTGTGCCAGCGCGCCGGCCTGCTGCTGGTACTCGGGGCTGGCGACGATCTCGCGGCAGGCCGATTCCAGCCGCGACACCACCTCGGCCGGCGTGCCTTTGCGGACGAAGACGCCACCGTAGGCCGAGGGCAACGCCTTCGAGCCGAGCTCGGCCGCCGTCGGCACGTCAGGAAACTCGCGCGAGCGCGTGTCGCCGAACACCACCAGCGGACGGAACTTGTACTGCTGCAATGCCGCAGTGGTGACCATGCCGCCCTCCACCGAGCCCGCGATCATGTCGGGCAGGAACGCTGTCTCGCCGCGGTAGGGCACATCGGTCGCGACGCGGCCCACGTCGCGCCAGAACTCTTCGGCCATGAGGTGCGGCCCCGAGCCGGCGCCCGAGTGCCCGTAGCTGAACTTGCCCGGATTCGCCTTGAGCCGGTCGAGCAGCGCGCGCGCATCGCGCACCTCGGACTGCTGCGACACCGCCAGGAAGAAGATGTTCTCGAAGGTCTGGCACAGCGGTACGAACGAATCCAGGCCATAGCCCGGATTCGCATGCCGATGGGTCTGGATCGACAGCGGCGTGGTGGGTGTGAAGGCCAGCATGTAGCCGTCGGCCGGCGCCTGCGCCACCACCTGCATGCCCAGCATCAGCCCGGCACCGGCCTTGTTCTCTACTGTCACCGGCGTCTGCAGCCGCTGCGACAGTTGGCGCGAGAACACACGCGCCAGCGCGTCAACGGTCGATCCCGCCGGCAGTGTGGTCACCACCGCCACCGGCTTTGACGGATAGCCCTGGGCGCCGGCCTGGCAGGTAGCGGCAGTGGCCAGCACAGCCAGCGCCCATCGAAGAACGGATCTCTTGTACATGCGTGTCTCCTTCCCTCTGGCGGGGTGTCAGCGGTAGATGTCCAGGGTCGCTTCCTTGCGATCGATCACCGACAGGCCGGCGGCCTGCAGCAGCTCGTAGATCGTGTCGATCTCGGCCTGCTTGGGCCGCGGCATCGGCGGACGCATGAATGGATTCGGGATGTGCCCGCGCAGCCAGGTCGCCACCTTGTAGCGCACGTGCAGCCGGCCCATGTCGGCCACGTAGTCGTGCAGTCGGGAAAGCCCGCCGTTCCAGACCTTGCAGGCGCCCTCGAGGTCGCGCCGGTCCCACGCATCCAGGTGCTCGTGCATGCTTTCCATGCCGTAGTTCCAGAAGCCGCTGAGCGTTCCGTCGAACAGGTCCGTGGCGCGATACTCATGAAAGCGCGATGCCAGCGCCGCCATCACCGACACGCGGCGCGGCAGCGAACGCAGGCCCTTGGCGACGATGCGGTAGCCGTCGTAGCCGTAGGTCATTTTCCAGCCGACGATGTTGGGAATCTCACGGCAGATGGCCAGCGTGGCTTCCACCGGCAGGCCGGGTGTGAAGGGTGCGGCGGAGCCCGACACGGGGTGCGTGATGATGGGCAGGTCGACCGCGCGATCCTGCGCCTTGATCTGGTCGGACCACACCTCGGGATAGCGGTCGGCATCCCAGCACGAGGTGATGTCCTGCGCGCCGCCGGGCGGCGTGACGAAGATGCCGTCCACGCCCAGCGCCTTGACGTCGCGCGCCGTGTCCACCACTTCGGCGGTCGAGAGGGCCCAGGTGCCGGCGATCAGGGGCACCGTGCCATTGTTCTCTTCCATCGCGATCTCGACCACGCGGCGTTTCTCCTCGCGCGTGAGCGTGAAGATCTCGCCCGCCTCCGGGTTGATGCACAAGCCGCCGCGCGCGCGGAAGCGTTCGTTCTTCAGGAAGTACTGGAGGAAGCGGCGGTAGGCGGCTTCGTCCACCTTGAGGTCGGGCGTGAAGGGCAGGACCACTGCCGCGTAGCAGACGTCGCCGAGAGACTTTTCCATGGGTGTCCTTTGAATGACGGAATGGGGAACTGTGTTCGTTTCGATCCAATATTTATGATCGACACCCAATTATGATCACAGTCATTTTTCTACAAATGAGTGTTTCCCCGCATCAGCCTGCCGCGTGCTGTAACTCTCGCGTGAAGAGATCGCTCTGATATCCTGAGCATGGTCATATTTCGGAACACCCCCCCCGATGAAGAAGAGCATTCCCGTCAACGACGAAGCGCCCCGGCTCGGTCTGCGAGAGCGCAACAAGCTCGACAAACTCGCGCGCATCCGTCGCGCGGCGCTGGAGCTTTTCGAGGAGCGCGGCTTCGACACGACCACCACGCGAGAGATCGCCGAGCGCGCCGACGTCGCGATCGGCACGGTGTTCATGTATGCCGACGACAAGCGCGACCTGCTGTTCCTGATCTTCAACGACGTGCTCGACGCCATGGTGGAAGAAGCCTTCGCGCGCGTGGACGGCCGCAAGTCGCTGAGCACGCAGGCGACCGACGTGTTCGGCCACTTCTACCGCGTGTTCCATCCTCGTGCGACGCTGGCCCGCGTGCTGCTGCGCGAGCTGGTGTTCTTCTCCGAAGGCAAGCAATCGACACAATTCCTTGCCAACCGCAGCCGCATCGTGGCTCAGCTGGAGAAGCTCGTGGCGGATGCCATCGCTCGCGGCCGCGTGCGGGCCACCGAGCAGCCCGGGCAGGTGGCACGGATCTTCTTCTTTCTCTATTCGGGCGAGGTCCGCCTGTGGCTCAGCACGCCTAACCCCGATCTGGAGGACGGCATCGATCGCCTGCGGCAGACCTTCGCTGCCTACGGCCGGGGCCTCGGCGAAACACGGCGCTGACACGATTGCGGTTCACACCGCGTCGCCGAACGCGGGGCGCCGGCGTTCCATCCGTGCACGAATGCCTTCGGTCTTGTCCCGCGTGGCAAACAGCCACTGGAAGCTGCGGCGCTCGAGCTCGAGCCCCTGTTGCAACGGTGTGCTCATGCCCTCGATGACCGCGTGCCTGATCGCCTGGATCGCATGCTGCGGGCCCCGCGCCAGCCGCGCCGCGATGGCGAATGCGCGGCCTTCCACGTCGGCGTCGGGTACGACCTCGCTCACGAGGCCCAGGCGCAACGCCTCGGCGGCGTCCACGGGCTCGCCCAGCAACATCAGCCGCATCGCCTGATGCTTGCCGATCAGGCGCGGCAGTCGCTGCGTCGCACCGCCGCCGGGCATGAGTCCGATCATCACTTCCGGCTGGCCAAAACTCGCGCCCTCGCCGGCGACGACGATGTCGGCGTGCATCGCGAGCTCGCAGCCGCCGCCCAGTGCGTGGCCGCGCACGGCCGCGATGACGGGTTTGCGGCAGCGTGCGATGGCGTCCCATAGCGCGCCCAGTCGGCGCGCCTCGACCTCGACCGGCGTGGCATCCACGTACTCCTGCAGGTCGGCCCCGGCGCAGAAGGCGCGCTCACCGCCCGCGATGACGATGGCACGCGCGCTTGGGTCGCTGTCCAGCCGCGCGAAGGCCCCGGCCAGCGCCCGGCGCAGGGCCAGGTCGAGTGCGTTGAGCACCGCGGGACGGTGCAGCCTCAGGCAGACGACGCCCTCGGCCGGACGTTCTTCAAGCAGCGGCGAGAGTGCTGCCGTCATACGCGTTCGATCGCCACGGCGATGCCCTGCCCCACGCCGACGCACATCGTGCACAAGGCACGGCGCCCACCGGTGCGGTGCAGATGGCGCGTCGCCGTCAACGCCAGACGGATGCCCGACATTCCCAGCGGATGCCCGAAGGCGATGGCCCCGCCATTGGGATTGACGTGCTCGCCGTCGTCGGGCAGCCCCAGGCTGCGCAGTACGGCGAGCCCTTGCGCAGCGAACGCTTCGTTGAGCTCGATCACGTCGAAGTCGGCGATGACCAGGCCCGTCTGGGCCAGCAGCCGGCGTACGGCCGGAACGGGGCCGATGCCCATGACGTGGGGCGCGACGCCGGCCGTGGCGATGCCGATCACCCGGGCCAGGGGCGTCAGACCGTGGCGCGCCGCAAAGCGTTCGCTGCTCATCATGAGTGCGGCCGCGCCATCGTTGACGCCGGACGAGTTGCCAGCCGTGACGGTGCCGCCTTCGCGAAACGCCGGCTTGAGCCGGGCCAGCGATTCCGGCGTGGTATCGGCTCGCGGATGCTCGTCACGCGTCACGATGGTGGTGGCGCCGCGCCGGTCGGCCACGGGCACGCCGATGATCTCGGCATCGAGCACCCCGCGCTCCTGCGCGTTCGCCGCGCGCTGCTGGCTGCGCCAGGCGAAGGCATCCTGGTCCTGCCGCGAGATGCCGTGCAGCACGGCCACGTTCTCGGCCGTCTCGCCCATGGCGTCCGTGCCGTGCGTGGCATGCAGGCGCGGATTGACGAAGCGCCAGCCGATGGTGCTGTCGTGCACCTCGACATGGCGCGAGAACGCCGCCCCCGCCTTGGGCATGACGAACGGCGCGCGGCTCATGCTCTCGACGCCGCCTGCGACCGCGAATTCGAGCTGGCCGGCGGCGATGCCGCGCGCGGCGCTGGCGATGGCTTCCAGGCCCGAGCCGCAGAGGCGGTTGACCGTGGCGGCGGCCACGGTCACCGGCAGGCCGGCCAGCAAAGCCGCCATGCGCGCGACGTTGCGGTTGTCTTCGCCCGCCTGGTTGACGCAGCCGTAGTACACCTCCTCCAGCGCGTTCCAGTCCAGCGCGGGATGGCGGCGCACGAGTTCCTGCAACGGCAGGGCCGCCAGATCATCGGTGCGCACGCTGGCCAGGGCACCGCCGTAGCGGCCGATGGGCGTGCGGATGCCGTCGCAGATCAGTGCGTGATGCATGCCGCCCCCGTCACAGGCCGAGCACGCGCTCGGCGTTGCCGTGCATCACCTTCTCCATCACGGCGTCGGAGTAGCCCAGCTCGGACCACTCGCGAAGGATGCGTTCGTACGGAAGGCTCGGGTAGTCGCTGCCGAACATGATCTTGTCCTGCAGCCGCCCGCGGATGTCGACCTTCAGATTGCCCGGGAAGTGTTTGGGCGCCCAGCCCGACATTTCCCAGTAGACGTTGCCCTTGTGCAGCGCCACGGCGGTGGTTTCCTCCACCCAGGGCCAACCGGGGTGTGCCATCAGGATCTTGAGGTGGGGGAAATCGGCCGCCAGATCGTCGATGTGCGATGGATGCGCATGGCGCACGCGTGCGCCGTGGCCGCCCGGCATGCCGGCACCCATGCCGGTGGTGCCGACATCGATCATCACAGCCGCGCCCAGCGCATTGATCTCCTCGAACAAGGGGTAGTAGCGCCGATCGTTCACAGCGAAGTGCTGCATGATCGGATGGAAGTGAAAGCCCATGAAGCCGAGTTGCTCCACCGCATGGCGCACCTGGCGGATGGCGATCTCTCCCTTGGCCGGTTCCACCGCGCCCCAGCACTGAAGGATGCGGTCGGGATGCCGCTTCCACATGCCATGGACGTAGTCGTTGGTGCACGGCGGCGAAGCCACGGTGGTCTCCAGATCCAGCGCGACGAGGCAAGCCTCGACGCCCGCCCCGGCGAATTCGGCGACGACCGCGTCCTCGGGCTTGGCGACCCAGTCCCGCTTCCAGTAGGTGGCCAGGGCCTCGGGGTACGGACCCTGGGAGTCGATCCAGGTCTGCGTGCCGGGGTAGCAGTGCAAGTCGATGATGCGCATGGGTAGGTTCTCTCTGTGTGGATTCGGCTCACGCCGCCTGGGCCAGCTTCGCGGCCACCATTTCGCCCAGCGCCTTCTTCGACACCTTGCCGAAGGTCGATACCGGGAAGTCGGGCAGCAGCTCCAGCCGCTCGGGCAGCTTGAACTTGGCGATCTCGTGCGTCATGAGAAAGGCGACCAGCGCCTCCAGCGTGAGCGACTGCCCGGCCTTGGGCACCACGAAGGCGCACATCTTTTCGCCCATGGCCGCGTCGGGCATGGGTACGCAGGCCACGTTCTGCACGGCGGGATGCATGAGGATGAGGTTCTCGACCTCTTCGGCGCTGATCTTCTCGCCGCCCCGGTTGATCAGGTCCTTCTTGCGGCCCTCGACGATGTAGTTGCCGCTGGCCACGTGTTTTCGCATCAGGTCGCCCGAGCGGTAGAAGCCGTCGGCGGTGAACTGGCGCGCGTTGTAGTCGGGCACCCCGTAGTAGCCGCGCAGCGTATAGGGACCGCGGCACGAGAGCTCGCCCACTTCGCCGTCCGGCACTTCGCGGCCTTCGTCGTCGATCAGGCGCACCTCATCGTCGGCGCACACCGGGCGGCCGCAGGTTTCCATCAACGCCTCTTCCGAGTCGCCCGGCCGCACGAACATCAGCAGGCCCTCGCTCATGCCGAAGTTCTCCTGCACGAAGGCGTTGCGGAACAGTTCGCGCGTGCGCAGCCGTGTCTCGGGCTGCATGCGCTGGCCGCCGCTCTGGATCTGACGCACAGAAGACAGGTCGTACTGCGAGATCGACGGATCGTTGATCAGCCGGATCAGCAGCGCCGGCACCACCTTCAGATGTGTGACGCCGTGGCGCTGGATCAGCGCGAACATCTCGGCCGGACGCGTGTTGGCATGCAGGACCACCGTGGCGCCGTTGAACAGGAATCCCTGGATGCCGGGGCAGGCCAGCGGCAGGTTGTGCGCGATGGGCAACACCAGCAGAAGAACCGACTCGGCATCGACCCCGGCCACCTGGGCGGCCACCTTGGAGTTGTAGGCGTAGTCGTTGTTGGTGCGTGGAATCAGCTTGGGAATGCCGGTGGTGCCGCCCGACAGCTGGAAGATGCACGGATCCATCGGATCGATGCGGATCGCCTCGAGCGCGCTGCGCGGCAGCGGCGCGGGTGTCTCGATCAGCGCGCGCAGGGAATGTTCGCCGGGGCCGGCCTCGCCCAGCACGAGGCGCAGCTTCATGCCCGGGTGCGCCGCCTGCACGCGCTCGATCATGGGGCCGAAGGCGAAGTCGCCCGCGTGCTGCGGGTACACGCAGCAGCTGGCCTGCGACAGCTCGGTGAACTGGTTGATCTCGGCGAAGCGGTGCGTGACCAGCGCCGCGATCGGGATGGCGCCGATTTTCTGCAGCGCAAAGTACAGGATCACGAACTCGGCCACATTGGGCAGCGTGGGGATCACGCGGTCCAGCGGCCTGAGGCCCAGCGCCAGCAGGTGCAGCGCGAGGTTGTCGCTCTGCCGGTCGATGTCGGCATAGGTGTAGCGGCGCTCGCCATCGATGAGTGCAGTGCGTTCGGCGAAACGCGCGAACACTTCGGCGAACTCATCGGCGAGTGGACGGTCCTGCCAGTAGCCTGCGGCACGGTAGCGCGCCGCGAACTCGGGCGGAAAGGGAACGAATCCTTCGAGCATGAGAAATCTCCTCAGGTCGAAGCGGTGAAGCCACCGTCGATCACCACGATCTCGCCCGTGACGAAGCGGTTGGCCTGGATCAGGCTGAGCATGGTTTCGGCCACGTCGTCGGCCGTCACGCAGCGGCGCAGCGGCGTCAGCCTGGCGCGCTTGCCCATGAGGTCGTCGTACTTGTCGCCGAGCATGCGTTCCATCCACTCGCCTTCCATCCAGCCGGGCGCCACAGCGTTCACGCGGATGTCGGGGCCCAGGTTCCAGGCCAGCGTCTTGGTGAGGTTGACCACCGCCGCCTTGCTGGCCGCATAGGGCAGCGGCTGCGGGCCCGGGCGCAGGCCCACGATGCTGGCGGTGTTGACGATGGCGGGGTGGCGGCCCTTCTTCAGCAGCGGCACGGCCGCGCGCGAGACCTGGAAGGTGCCGCGCACATTGACGGCGAAGGTGCGGTCCCATTCGGCCAGGTCGAGGCTTTCGAGATCCTTGACCTTCCAGCTGGCCGTGGTGCCGGCGTTGTTCACCAGCGCGTCGAGCCGGCCGAAGTCGGCGTCGATCGTCTTCATCATCGCGCGCACCGCGGCGTCATCGCTCACGTCGCATTGCACGAGCAGCGTGCGGGCGCCGAGCGCCTGGGCTTCGCCAGCCACTGTGGCAGCCGCCTTCGCACTCGATCCGTAGTTGATGGCCACGTCGTAGCCGGCGCGT
Source organism: Burkholderiales bacterium (assembly GCA_017307855.1). Lineage (GTDB taxonomy): Bacteria > Pseudomonadota > Gammaproteobacteria > Burkholderiales > Burkholderiaceae_C > JAGOCV01. The sequence goes on from JAFKGD010000002.1 coordinate 632,773, forward strand.
GCCAGCGCCAGCACCGCACTGCGGCCGATGCCGGTGGCGCCGCCCGTCACGAGGGCCTTGAGTCTGTCGGTCATGAGTTGTCCTTTTAGGTTGCTTGTCGCTGCATGCGGCGCGCACGGCTGCGCTGGCGCGGCGGGACGCGAGCGATGGGTGGGGAGGGATGAGCAAGAGGACTGCCCCGGCATCCACCGGGCCAGTGGCTCACTGCTGCTGCAGATTCAGATCGCGCACCACGGCGCGACCCTTCTCGCGCTGTTGCCTGAGGAACTCCGCCGCCGCCGCGGGCGCACCGGGCGAGGGGTACACACCCAGGTCCGCCAGTTGGGCCACCAGCTCGGGCTGCTGCAGCGCGGCGTTGGTGTCGCGGTTGATTTGCTCCACGATGGCCGCCGGCGTTCCCGCCGGCACGAACAGCATGAACCAGCCCACCGATTCGAAACCGCTCAAGGTCTCGGCCACGGCCGGCACGTTGTCGAAGCCGGGCAGGCGCCGGGGCGACGTGACCGCGATAGCGCGCAGCTTGCCGCCCTTGACGTGCTGGACCAGTGCGGGCAACCCGTCCACCGCCAGCTGCGCATCACCGGCCAGTACTGCATTGGTGGCGGTTGGCGAACCCGAGTAGGGCACGGTGAACAGCTGCAAATGACCCGCACGGCTGAGCAGCTCGCCCGTGAGGTGCGGCACCGAGTTGGCCTGCGCCGCCGCGAAGTTGAGCTTGCCGGGCCTGGCCTGTGCCTCGCGCACGAGATCGGCCATGCTGTTCACGCTCGAAGTGGCGTTGACGGCCACCATCATCGGGCTTGTTCCCACCAGCGCCACGGGCGCGAGATCGGCATCGATGTTGAACTGCGGATTCTTGTAGAGCAGCGGTGTGAGCGTGGCCGCCGCTGCGGGCACGAAGCCGATGGTGTAGCCGTCGTTGGACGATCGCGCCAGAGCCGACATGCCGGGGATCGCGCCGGCACCGGGCCGGTTCTCGATGAAGACAGATTGCCCCCAGCTGCGTGCCAGCCGGTCGGCGACCAGGCGCGCTATGACATCGGGCGCGGCACCTGCGGGAAACGGCACCACCAGCCGCACGGGCTTGGCGGGCCAGGCCTGCTGCGCACTGGCCAGCGGGCTCGCGCCCAGGCCCAGCAGCAGGGCCGCGATGCCGCCTGCAGCGATCGCGAAGCGGCGTGCCAGCGCGCGCCGGCCGAACGGAATGGCTTGCATGTCTGTCTCCTTCGTTGTCGTTCGAGGCGCCAATGTAGGCAGCGGGGGTGAGAACCGAAAGATGGCAGAATTTCTCCGCTGATACGAAAACGGTATCCCTCTTCAGACGACAGGCCAGACCATGAAACTGCACCAGTTGCGCGACCTCATCGTCATCGTGGAGAGCGGCGGGCTGCGCGCTGCGGCCCGCCGGCTCGACGTGGCGCAGCCGTTGCTCACGCGCAGCGTGCGCGCGCTGGAGAAGGAGTTGGGGACGCCGCTGTTCGAGAGGCGTGCGCAAGGGATGGTGCTCACGCCGATGGGCCGGCTGTTCCACGAGCGCGCTCGTGGCATCGTGAACGAGTTGCGCCGGGCGCGCGACGAACTCGCCCAGGCACAGGGCGAGGGCGCGGGCACCGTGATCGCGGGGTTGTCGATCATGCCGCACATGGGGCTGTTGCCGCACGCCCTGCCCGCGTTCCGCCGGCGCTATCCGCAGGTCAGGCTGCAGCTGATCGAAGGCCTCTTCCCCGATCTCGAAGCCCAGCTGCGCAACGGCGAGATCGACTTCTACCTGGGCGTTTCACCCACCGAGGTACCCGCGGGCTTCGTGACCGAGACGCTGTCGGGCAACACGCGCGCGGTGGTGGCCCGCAAGGGCCATCCGCTGGCGCGTTCGCGCTCCCTCAAGGCTTTGGCCAAGGCCGACTGGGCGCTGCCCTCGGTGGACTACGACACGCAGGAAGACCTGAGTCGACTGTTCGCGCAGCATGGGCTGCCAGCGCCGCGCGTGCTGATGCAGGCACGCACCGCGCTCACGATGATGGTGGCGCTGGCCAACAGCGATCTGCTGGCGCTGCTGCCGGCGCAATGGGGCGAGTTCAATCTGGTGCAGGGCGCGCTGCAGGTCATCCCGATCCGTGAGCGCCTGCCCGCGCCACCCATCGTCCTGATCCGCCGGGCAGAAATGCCACTCACCCCCGCGGCCGAATTCATGTGCGACATGCTGTGCCGCGGCCTGCCCGCGACCTGAGCGGGTTCAGTGCGGCGCCAGGCGGCAGGTCATGTAGACCGCGTCGTCGCCATAGGCGGCCAACCGCGCTCGCTGACCTGCCTCTGGCAGTCGTGCCGCGACGAACCCATGCCGGGCCCAGTAGCCCTGCGCACCCTGCACCGCCACCAGCGCCGCATGCGGCAGCCGCTCGGCGCGTGCCACCGCCAGCACCGCATCCACCAGGCGCCGGGCCAGACCCAGCCCGGCCTGTTCGGGGTGCACGGCCATATCGTGGAGATACAGCGTGTCGGGCGTTTCGACGGTCTCGAAGTCGCCGTGCAGCGGCGTGACCTTGCCCAGGCGCGAACGGTAGGCGGCAAGGTACGCCAGTACCAGGCCATCCCGCATCAGCACGCGGGAGCAGCCCAGCGGGCTGGCGATGCGGCGCGCGAACACGTCGCTGGTCTCGATGAAGCCCGCCCCGTAGCACGCGAGTTGCACGGCCAGCAATCCCGGCAGGTGATGCGGGGCGAGCGTATGCAAGCGGACGGAGTCGGGGCTTGAAGACATGGCGGCCGATGGTAGCGCCGTCGGCCCCGCCGACAGGCGGCAGCGGGGTCGGCATGTTGTCCGACTCGCACCCGCCTCAAGCGCGCCTATCATCCGCCGACCTCAGCCACGCCCATCGGGTTCCCATGCAAGAGAGACTCAAGGAACAGTTCAAGGACATCCTGCGCACCTTCCTCACCGGGGTGCTGGCGATCCTGCCGCTGGCGGCCACGCTCACCTTGCTGGTGTGGGCCTGGCAACTGCTGGCGGCGTGGCTGGGGCCCGAGAGCCTGTTCGGCTCGATCCTCGTGGCCATCGGCGTGTCGGTCACCCGCTCGGAGAGCGTGGGCTACTTCCTCGGACTGCTGTTGCTGGCCGCACTGATCTACGGGCTGGGGCTGCTGGTCGAGGCCGGGCTGCAGCGCGGGCTCAAGCGCGCGGTGGACGCGCTGATGCTGCGCATACCGCTGGTGCGCACGGTCTACGACCTGATCACGCGCATGGTCGAGCTGTTCTCCAACAAGCGCAGTCCCGACGGCATGAATTCGATGAGCCCCGTGTGGCTGCATTTCGGCGGCAAGCCCGCTGAAGGCGCCGAGGGCGTCGACGGTCAGAAGATCGCCGTGCTGGCGCTGCTGTGCACGCCCGAGGCCGTGATCATGGATGGCGGCCGGCGCTACCTCGGCGTGCTGGTGCCCACCGCGCCGGTGCCCGTGGGTGGCGGGCTGCTCTACGTGCCCGAGGAATGGGTGACGCCCGCCGACGTGGGTGTCGAAGGCCTGACCAGCATCTATGTATCGATGGGCCTGACGACCAACCAGTACGTCAAGCCGCAGGACATGGCGCCGGCCGACCCGCTGCCGCCTTCCGCGCCCGTCGTGCCGCCCCGCTGAACGCGCCCCGCGTGCGGCCTGTTCGCCTGTCGGCATGTACGCTCAGGCCGACGGCATGCCGTCCGACGCGGCCCGCGCCTTGCCGTGGAGATAGTGGGTGCGACAACGACAACGCCCCCCACCATGACGTCCTCCGTCCGCACCGGCCAGATTCCCCACCCCACGCCACGCGACGTCTTCAGCCAGCGATTCAACGAACACTTCCGCGACCCGCGCTTCGACGCGGAGCGCGAATCCATCGCACGGCTCGAAGAGATCGCCTGGAAGAACTTCGACGAGGGCCGCAAGGCCCCGCTCACGCGCAAGGCTGGCCCGGAGTTCGCCGATCCCGACTACGACCTCTCGGTGGACTGGTGGAACGCACGCGAGGCCATCCGCCGCGCGCGGGAGCGCCAGCAGGACGCATCGACCCCCTCGCGCGTGTTGCTGGTCAACGGCAGCCCGCGCAACGACGGTACCTGTCCGGGCGAGATGTCCAAGACATGGCGCATGGCGAACATCGCGCGCAAGACGCTGGAGTCCGAAGGGATCGAGGTGGATCTGCTGGACCTCAGCCGCATCACGTCCGAGTACGGCCTCACCATCCATCCATGCAAGGGCTGCCTGTCGACGGCGATGCCGCTGTGCCACTTTCCGTGCAGCTGCTATCCCAATCACGCCAGCCACCAGGTGGGTGACTGGATGAACGAGATCTACGAGCGCTTCACCGCCGCGCACGGCGTGATGATCCTCGCGCCCACGCACTGGTACCACGCGCCCAGTGTGCTCAAGCTCATGATCGACCGGCTGGTGTGCGCCGACGGCGGCAATCCCGACCCCACCACCACGCACGGCAAGAAGGCCGCCGAGGCAAAGGCGATCGAAGCCGCTGGCTGGGACTTCCCCAAGCACCTGGCCGGCCGCGTGTACGGCGTGGTGGTGCATGGCGACGTGGCCGGCATCGAGCCGCATCGCCGCACGCTGTGCGACTGGCTCGACTGGATGGGCTTCATCGACGCCGGCGCGATGGCGCGGCTCGACCGCTACATCGGCTACTACGAACCGTACGAGAACAGCCACGACACCTTCGATCGCGACACCGATGTGCAGACGGAGGTGAAGAACGCCGCCCAGGCGGTCGGCCGCGGCGTGGCAATGCTGCGCGCAGGCCAGCTGCCCCAGCCCGACGCGGATCTGAAGGCGCCGCGCCCCAAGTGACATCCCCCCACCGCGCACCGGCCGCCGGCGCGCGCCTTTCCACCTTCCGACAAGGAGCATCCCCATGAGCGAGAAAAAGGCCAGCGTCCACTGGCAAGGCGCCGGCAAGACCGGCCAGGGCCAGATCAGCACCGAGACCGGCGCGCTGCAGAAACACCCGTACGGCTTCGGCAGCCGTTTCGGCGACGACCGCACCGGCACCAACCCCGAGGAAATCGTGGGCGCGGCCCATGCCGCCTGCTTCACGATGGCCTTCGCCTTTGCCTGCGAGAAGGCCGGCATCGCCACCGAACAGCTCGACACCACGGCCGCCGTGCGCCTGGTCAAGGACGGCGACGGCTTCAAGATCGACCGCATCGCGCTGACGCTGAAGGCCAGGGTGCCGGGCCTCGACGATGCGAAGTTCAAGGAGATCGCCGAAGGCGCGAAGAAGAACTGCCCGCTGTCCAAGGCGCTGGCGGCCGTGCCCGAGATCACGCTGGACGCGCAGCTGGTGAGCTGACGCGCGCGCCGGCTAGGCCGGCGCAATCTGGTCGGCAAAGCGCTGCGCCACCGCCGGCAGATCATCGAACCGCTGCGCGTACAGCCGCAGCTCGCGCTGCGCCCAGGCGTCGGCGAGCGGCACGGCGCGCAGCGGCGTGGCCTCGGCGATGGCGTTGAAGGCACCTTGCGGCATGACGCCCACGCCGAGGCCGGCCTCGACCATGCGGCACATCGCGCTCAGGCTGTCCACTTCGATGGGACGTCGCAGCACGCGGCGCGTGCTGGTGGCCTCCTGCGACAGCGCCTGCTGCACCGTGCTGCTGTCGCGCAGGCCCACCTGCGGCCAGTCGAGCGTGCGCGCGTAGGCCACGCGTTTGAGCCGCGCCAGCGCATGGCCGCGCGGCACGACCAGCACCAGTTGCTCCTGCCGGTACGGCCGGCTTTCCAGCCCGAAGACTTCCTCGCTCGGGCCGCACACGCCGATGTCGGCGGCGCCCTCGCGCACCGCCTGTGCCACCGCGCGGCTGGCCGCCTGGCGCAGGTCGATGCGGATATCGGGATGGCGCCGCATGAAGCTCGCGATGTCGCCCGGCAGGAACTGCTCCACCGCCGACGCGCTGGCACACACGCGCACGCGCCCGCGCACGCCCTGCGAGGCCTCGGCCAGATCGATGCGCAGGTGTTCCACCGCCAGCAGCACGGCCTGCGCATGGCCGAGCACCAGGTCGCCCAGCTCGGTCGGCCGCACACCGCGTGCGTGGCGCACCAGCAGCGGCGCCTGCGCCAGCCCTTCCAGTTCGGCGATGCGCTTGCTGGCGGCCGAGGCGGCGATCTGCCCGCGCTCGGCCGCGCGCGCGATGCTGCCCGTCTCGCACACCAGCACGAACAGGTCGAGCGTGGCCACGTCGACCTGGCGGAGGAAGCTGCGGGGCGAGAGCGTGCGGGGCATGGTGCGGTGGGCTCGCAGGTTGTTGGCGCGGTGGGCGCGGTGGACACAGGCGGATGCGAGCCATCGCGGATCGGAACGGCTCGCGGAGATTTTTGCACTTCTGCGTGCTGCAGGCCACGCCTAGCATCCGTCGCTCGTCCTTGCCCCCGAGTCCCATGATCTTTTCCCCGACCGATGCCGCGCATACCGCCCAAGCCCTGGTGGCCACGGGGGCGGTGCGCCTGGCCGGCAGCACGCCGTTCTTCTACACCTCGGGCTGGGCGAGCCCGGTCTATGTCGACGTGCATGCGCTGCTTTCCGATGTGCAGCACCGCGCCGCCATCCTCGAGCGACTCGTGCAATCCGTCGCGCCGCTGGTGCGCTCGCGCGGCATCGGCGCCATCGTCGGTACCGAGAGCTCGGGCATCGCGCTGGCCGCCTGGCTGGCCGACCGCCTGGGCCTGCCCATGCTCACGCTGCGTAAGCGGCCCATCGGCTGGGGCATGCAGGCCCAGTTGCAGGGCCGTCTGCCGGCGGGCTGCAAAGTGCTGCTGGTGGACGACGTGACGACCGACGGGCGCTCCAAGAACGCCGCCGCCGCCGCGCTGCGCCAGACCGGCGCCGAGGTGGCCGACGTGCTGGTGCTGTTCGACTACGCCATCTACCCCCAGGTGCCGCCGCTGGCCCCGCCCCTCGCGTTGCACGCGCTGGCCTCATGGGAACACCTGCACGCGGCGCTCAAGGCCGATGGCCGGCTGGCCGAGGTCGACCGCCGCACGCTGGCCGACTTCAGCGCCGCGCCGATCGACTGGTCGGTGGCGCACGGCGGCACGGGAGCGCCCGCATGAACGCCGTGCTGACACCGCCCGATGCCATGACGGAGGTGGCCCGGCAACTGCTCGGCGACATCGGCGCGGCCACGCGCGATGGCGAGGGCATCACGCGCGAGAGCTACGGCCCGGGCGAAGACCGCGCCCTCGCCCTTCTGGAGGCCCATGGCCGCCGCGCGGGCCTGGCCTGCGAGTACGACGGCGCACGCAACCTGTGGCTGCGCCTCGCGCAGGACACACGCACCGACGCCGCCATCGTCATCGGCTCCCACGTCGATTCGGTGCCGCAGGGCGGCAACTACGACGGCCTGGCCGGCGTGGTGGCGGGCCTGTGCGTGCTGGAAGGCCTGCGCGAGCGCTGGTCGCAGCTGCCGCCGGTGCGCGTGCTGGCCCTGCGCGGCGAGGAAAGCGCCTGGTATGGCCGCGCCTACATGGGATCGATGGCACTGCTCGGGCGCCTGCCGCCGGCCGCGCTGGCGCTGCGCCATCGCAACGGCAGCGGCACGCTGGGCGAGGCCATGGCGCGCTGCGGTGCCGACGTGGCGGCCATCGCGCGCGGCGAACCGCTGCTGCCGCAGCCCGTGGCCGCCTACCTCGAGCTGCACATCGAGCAGGGTCCGGTCATGGTGACGCGCGGCTGGCCCGTGGCCGCCGTCACCGGCATCCGCGGCAACGTGCGCCACAACCGCGTGCGCTGCCTGGGCGAAACCGGCCATTCGGGCGCCGTGCCGCGCTGGCTTCGCCACGATGCGATGCTGGCCGTGGCCCAGCTGCTCGCCCGCATGGACGAGCACTGGCGCGTGCTGCTGCAGATGGGCATGGATCTCGTCATGACCAGCGGCATCTGCGGCACGCCCGCGCAATCGCACGCCGTATCGGTGATTCCGGGTGAAGTGCAGTTCAGCTTCGAGGTGCGCAGCCAGGACGCCGCGACGCTCGAGCGCTTCCATGCGCTGATGCGCGAGGAATGCGCCGCCATCGCCGCCGAGCGCGGCGTGCGCTTCGAATTCGACGACGCGCTCGCCACCGCGCCCGCCACCATGGACGAGGGCTGGATCCGCCGCTTCGAAGCCGCCGGCGCCCGCCTGGGCCAGCCGGTGGAGCGCCTGCCCAGCGGCGCCGGCCACGACGCGGCCGTGTTCGCCGCGGCCGGCATCCCTTCGGCCATGCTGTTCGTGCGCAACGACCATGGCTCGCACAACCCGCACGAAGCCATGGACATCGACGACTTCGCGGCCGGCACGCGCGTGCTGATGGCTGCGCTCGCCGATCTGGCCAACCCGGCCACACCGGAGTGATTGCATGACCTGCACCCTGACCGAGCCCGAGGCGCCGGCCCGCGAGCGCTTCCAGCGCAACGCGGCACGCGTGGCCAGCCACCGCTGCACCGTGACGGCGCACCACGCCGTCAATGCGCGCTACCGCTACCTGCGCCTGGCCGCCGATGCCGATCTCGCCGCGCTCACGCGCGCCGGCCAGTTCTACCAGCTGCGCTGCCCCGACGTGGACGGCCTGCACCCCTTCCTGCTGCGCCCCATGAGCGTGTACGGCCTGGGACCCGAGGCGGGCACCGTCGAGTTCCTCTATGCCGCCGCCGGCACCGGCACGCAGGCGCTGGCCACGCTGGCCGAGGGCCAGACGATGGAGATCGTCGGCCCGCTGGGGCGGGGCTTCGCATTCGATCCGTCCTGGCGCCGCATCCTGCTGGTGGCACGTGGCGTGGGCCTGGCGACGATGGCACCGCTGGTGCAGCAGGCCGCGCGTGCCGGCGTGGCGATCGACGTGCTGCTGTCGGCGCGCAGCGCGGCCGACGCCATGGAAGCCGAGTTCCTGCGCGGCGCGGCCGCGCGGGTCGAGCGGGTGCACGACGAGGACGGCAGCTCGGCCGTCGACCGCGTGGCGCCGCACCTGGCGCGGCTGCTGGACGACGGCTGCGACGCCGTCTTCACCTGCGGCTCGCAGCGCCTGGCGCTGCTGCTGCAGGACCTGCTGGCGCGCCGTCCTGCCATCCATGCCGAGGTGGCGCTGGAGCAGCGCATGGCCTGCGGCATGGGCGTGTGCCTGTCGTGCGTGCGGCCGTTCGCGCAGGACGGCCGCGCCGAACTGCTGCGCGTGTGCCGCGAAGGCCCGGTGTTTCCGCTGCGCGCGATGGTCGGAGGCTGGCATGGCTGATCTGTCGGTGCGCGTCGGCTCGCTGTCGCTGCGCAATCCGGTCATGCCGGCGTCGGGCTGCTTCGCGGTGGAGTACAGCGAGGCGCTGGACTTCTCGCGGCTGGGCGCCCTCGTGATCAAGAGCGTGTCACCCAAGTCCCGCAGCGGCAACCCGACACCGCGCGTGGCCGAGGTGCGCGGCGGCATGCTCAATTCCATCGGCATCCCGAGCAAGGGCCTGGCCGCGTACCTGCAGCAGGTGCTGCCGGCCTACCTGGGCTTCGGCACGCCGGTCGTGGTGTCGCTGTCGGCCGATACGGTGGCCGAGTTCGCCGCCGCCGTGCAGGTGCTCTCGCGCCCCGGCGTGGCCGCCATCGAGGCCAACATCTCCTGCCCCAACCTCGAAGCCGACGGCATGGCCTTCGCCATGCAGGCACGCAGCACGCACGATGCGATTTCGGCCATGCGGCGCAGCACCACGCTGCCGCTGTGGGCCAAGCTCACGCCCAACGCGGGCGACGTGGCCGCCATCGCCCGCGCCGCCGAGGCCGCGGGCGCCGACGCCATCGTGATGGGCAACACCGCGCTGGGCATGGCGATCGACGTGCGCACGCGCCGTCCGCTGCTGGGCAACGGCATGGGCGGCCTCTCGGGCCCCGCGCTCAAACCCATCGCGCTGCGCATGACCTACCAGTGCGCCCGCGCGGTGCGCATCCCGGTGATCGGCTGCGGCGGCATCGCCACGGCTGAAGACGCGGTCGAATTCATGCTGGCCGGCGCCACGGCCGTGCAGGTGGGCACGGCGTCGTTCCTCGATCCCGGCGTCATGCACCGCATCACGGACGGCCTGCAGGCCTACTGCGAGGCCCATGGCGTGGAGCGCGCGGCCGATCTGGTGGGCGCGGTCCAGATGGACGGCCCCGACCAGCAGGCGTGGCGCGACCAGCTGGCCCGGATGGCGCCAGCCGCCTGACGCCGCGCACCACACGGCGGCGCGGCAGCGCTGGTTTTGGTGCGGCGCCGGCAGCTGCTGCACTTTGCGCACCGCGCTGATGCGCAGATCTTGCATACCAGTTGGCACGCCTGTTGCTCATCAAGCTGCCATGGCGATCTCATCGACCGACATCAGCGACCGCATCATCGAAGCGGTGATGGCGCAAAAGCTGCCGCCCGGCACGCGGCTGGGCGAGCAGCAGCTGGCCTTGCTCTTCGACTGCAGCCGCACCATCGTGCGCGAGGCGCTCACGCGGCTGGCCGCGCGCGGCATCGTCACCGTGAGCGCGCGGCGCGGCTGGTATCTCATCGAGCCGTCGCAGGACGAGGCGCGCGAGGCGTTCGAAGCCCGCCGCGTGATCGAGCTGGGGCTCATTCGCGGCATGAAGCGGCTCGACAAGCCCGCGCTCAAGGCACTGAAGGCGCATCTGGCACGCGAGAAGGCCGCCGTGGCCGGCACCGACGTGGGCGCGCGCAGCTTCCTGCTGGGCGACTTCCACGTGTGCCTGGCCGAGTGCCTGGGCAACAGCCTGCTGGCCGACACGCTGCGCGACTTCACCGCGCGCACCACCCTGATCGCCATGCTCTACCAGAGCTCGCACGATGCCGCGCAGTCGTGCGAGGACCACGTGCGCATCGTCGCCGCGCTCGAAGCCGGCGACCTGGCCGCGGCCGAGGCGCTGATGGCCGAGCACATCGGCACGGTGCAGGGCCACCTGCGCCTGCCGGCCACCACCGATCCGCTCGACCTGCTGCGCGGCGCGCTGGAGCCGGTGGACAAGACGCCCGCCGGCGCGCGCGGCACGGCACGCGAGTTGCATTCCGCTTCCCCATCCCGCCGCACGGCGCGCAAAGGCAAGTCCTCTGCGGGCACGGGCGACGACCCATCCACCTACCTCGGAGCCTTGCTATGACGATCTCCCGCCGCCACCTCACCGCCACCCTGGCCGCCTGCCTGCTGCTGGGCGGCACCGCCACCGTCCATGCGCAGGCCGCGCTGGACAACATCATGAAGACGAAGACGATCCGCATCGGGGTGCCGACGGATTACCCGCCCTACGGTTTCGTGGGCATCGATCTCAAGCCGCAGGGCCTGGACGTGGCCATGGCCGAGCTGATCGCCGAGAAGATGGGCGTGAAGCTGCAGGCCGTGCCGGTGATCAGTGCCAACCGCATCCCCTACGTGCAGACCAAGCAGGTGGACCTGGTGATCTCCACGCTGGGCAAGAACGCCGAGCGCCTGAAGGTGATCGACTTCACGCATGCCTACTCGCCGTTCTTCCAGGCCGTGTACGGCCCCAAGAGCATGAGCATCAAGAGCTTCGCCGACCTGGGCGGCAAGACCATCGCCGTCGCCAAGGGCGCGATGGAAGAACAGGAGCTGGTCAAGGTCGGCCCACCCACCATGGACTTCAAGCGCTACGAGGACCAGGCCGCCACCACCGCCGCCTTCGTCGCGGGCCAGGCGCAACTGCTGGCCACCAGCGTGTCCAACGCCGGCCTGATGGCGCAGAAGAACCCGCAGCTGGGCGCCGAGTTCAAGCTGCTCATCAAGGACAGCCCCAACTTCATCGGCGTGGCCAAGGGCGAGGACGCCCTGCGTGCCAAGGTCAACGAGATCATCCTGGCCGCCCGCAAGGACGGCACGATCGACAAGATGTCGCAGAAGTGGCTCGGCCGTCCGGCGGGCGAACTGCCGCTGACGGAATAAGTCCGCGGCCAGGCATCGGCACCGGCGAGCCGTGCGCCCGGTGCCGGTGCCTGCGGGATCACAAGCATCACGAGGGAGGACAGGTTTGAGCATCGAACTCGATTTCGGCGCAGTGCTGGGCGAATGGCCCTTCCTGCTGCGCGGCGTGCTGTGGACGCTGGGCCTGACGGCCATCTCCATGGCGCTGGGGCTGGCCGTGGGCATCGCCTGCGCCTGGTCGCGCGTGAGCGGTCCGCTGTGGCTGCGCGCCATCGTGGGCAGCTATGTGGAGCTGATCCGCAACACGCCCTTCATCGTTCAACTGTTCTTCATCTTCTTCGGCCTGCCCTCGCTGGGCGTGAAGCTCAGCCCCGAGGTGGCGTCGATCATCGCCATGGTGCTCAACCTGGGTGCCTACGCCACCGAGATCATCCGCGCCGGCATCGAGGCCACGCCGCGCGGCCAGATCGAAGCCGCGCAGAGCCTGGCACTCGGCCGCATGCAGGTGTTCACCCGCGTGGTGCTGCCGCCCTCGCTCAAGCGCGTGTGGCCGGCCATGGTCAGCCAGATCATCATCGTGATGCTGGGCTCGGCCGTGTGCGGGCAGATTTCCACCGAGGAGCTGAGCTACTCGGCCAACGTGATCCAGGCCCGCAACTTCCGCACCTTCGAGGCCTACATCGTCGCCACCGCGATCTACCTGATGCTGGCCATCGGCCTGCGCCGGCTGCTGCAGTGGGCCGGCCCGCGCTTCGTATTCGGAAAGTGAAGGAGCCCGCCATGGTCGAATTCACTTTCTGGGACATCTTCCGCAACCTGATCCTGGCCGCGCGCTGGACGGTCGTGCTTTCGCTGATCGCCTTCATCGGCGGCGGCCTCGTGGGCGCGGCATTGCTCATCGCCCGCCTGTCGCGCAGGCGCTGGGCCGACCGGCTGATCGGCGGCTACGTGCAGCTGTTCCAGGGCACCCCGCTGCTGATGCAGCTGTTCCTGGCGTATTTCGGCCTGGGCCTGCTGGGCATCAAGGTGTCGGTGTGGGTGTCGGTATCGGTCGCGCTCACGCTCTACACCAGTGCCTTCCTCACCGAGATCTGGCGCGGCTGCGTGGCGGCCATCCCCAAGGGTCAGTGGGAAGCCTCGCAGAGCCTGGCACTGTCCTTCGGCGAGCAACTGCGCCACGTGGTGCTGCCACAGGCCCTGCGCATCGCCATCCCGCCCACCGTGGGTTTTCTGGTGCAGGTGATCAAGGGCACGGCGCTGGCGTCGGTGGTGGGCTTCGTCGAGCTCACGCGCGCCGGCAACATGATCTCCAACGTCACCTATGCCCCGTTCACCGTGTTCGCCTGTGTGGCGCTGATGTACTTCGCCCTCTGCTACCCCATCAGCCTGTATGCCAAGGCGCTCGAAAGGAAAGTCAATGTCGGTCGTCGCTGAACAACCCGTGCTGGTGGGCAAGCCCATCGTCGAGATCACGGCGCTTCGCAAGTCGTATGGCGACAACGAGGTGCTCAAGGGCATCGACCTGAAGGTCGCGCCGGGCGAGGTGATCGCCATCATCGGCAAGAGCGGCTCGGGCAAGAGCACGCTGCTTCGCTGCATCAACGGCCTGGAAGAGTTCCAGGACGGCGCGCTCACGGTCGACGGCAAGCCGCTGCTGCACGACAGCCCCATGGCCATGCGCGAGCTGCGCCAGCGCGTGGGCATGATCTTCCAGAGCTTCAACCTGTTCCCGCACCTCTCCGTGGGCCGCAACATCATGCTGGCACCCACGCTGGTGAGGAAGAAGGACAAGGTCGACGCCGCCGAGCAGGCGCGCCGGCTGCTGCTGCGCGTGGGCCTGGCCGAGAAGTTCGATGCCATGCCTGACCAGCTCTCGGGCGGCCAGCAGCAGCGCGTGGCCATTGCGCGCGCCCTGGCCATGGAGCCGGCCGTGCTGCTGTGCGACGAGATCACCAGCGCGCTCGACCCCGAACTGGTGGGCGAGGTGCTGCGCGTGGTCGAAACCCTGGCCGACGAAGGCATGACGCTGCTCATGGTCACCCACGAGATGAATTTCGCGCGCAAGGTGTCCGACCGCGTGATCTTCATGCACCAGGGGCGGGTGCACGAGATGGGGTCGCCGGCCGAGGTGTTCGGCAATCCGCAGACGGCGGAGCTCAAGCAGTTCCTGTCGTCGTTGCACGACTAGACACAACTTCGGGAACTCCCCGCGTCGGACTGTCACGAATCCGCGCTCCAATCGGCAGCATGAAAACGCTGCCGATCTCCCTCTCCCACCTACCCCGCGCTTTCCTGCGCGCCTCGGCGCTGGCGCTCGTGCTGCATGTTCCCGCAGCGCTGGCCTTCGACCTCCAGGGCCACCGCGGCGCGCGGGGCCTGGCGCCGGAGAACACGCTGGCCGGCTTCGAGCGCACGCTGGCCGTGGGTGTGACCACGCTGGAGCTGGATGTGGGTGTCACGGCCGACGGCGTGCCGGTGATCGCGCACGACCCGGCGCTCAACCCCGCCATCACGCGCGACGCTTCGGGCCAGTGGCTGCGCGGCGCCGGCCCGCGCATCGCCGATCTCACACGCGCGCAACTGGCGCTGTACGACGTCGGCCGCATCGATCCCGCCTCGCCCTACGCCACCACCTTCACGGGACAGCAGGCGCGCGACGGCGAGCGCATTCCGGCACTGGCCGACCTGTTCGCGCTGGCGCAGCGCGTCGGCGCGGCCGACGTGCGCTTCAACATCGAACTCAAGACCAACCCCACGCAGCCCGCCGGCACCGTGCCGCCGAGAGTGTTCGTCGAAGCCGTGCTGGGCGTGATCCGGCAGGCCGGCGTAGCGCCCACGCGCGTCACGATCCAGAGCTTCGACTGGAGCATCCTCAAGCTCGTGCGCGACGCCGCGCCCGAGTTCGCACTGTCGTTCCTCTCCATCCAGAACGCGCGCACCGACAACACGCGCGACGCGGCCTGGAACGGCGGCATGCTCTGGCGCGACTACCCCGGCGTGCCCGCCATGGTGAAGGCTGCCGGGGGCGCGGTGTGGTCGCCCAACTTCCAGGCGCTGCAGGCGCCGCTGGTGAAGGAGGCGCAGGCCCTGGGCCTGCAGGTGATTCCCTGGACGGTGAACGATCCCGCCGACATGCGGCGCCTGATCGACTGGGGCGTGGACGGCCTCATCACCGACTACCCTGACCGCCTGCGCGAGTTGCTGCAGGCGCGCGGCCAACCACTGCCCCGGCCCTACCCCTCACGCTGAGTTGGCCGATGCATCCGGGACCTGCGCGGGTGCGGTGCGCATCGCCTGCAGCACCGCCTGATGGTCCGGATGCCGGCTGAGGCGCCGCATGAACTCCTTGCCCAGCCGGCTGTTGCCATCCTGATCCAGGCCGGTGGACCAGATGACCACGGAGAGGCCGTTGCCAGCCGCCGCCACGGAGCCGCCCACGCCCGACTTCATGACGTAGTCCGGAACCTCGTTGCGCAGCGCGGCCGTCGACTCGTACATGCCCGATGCGCCCATCTGCGCCAGCGTGGCCGCGGCCGTCTCCGGCGAGAGGACGGGCTCATGGGTGAACGGGTTGACGCCGCCGTTGGAGAGTGTCGCGGTGATCGTGGCCATCTGGGCCGCCGTCATCCTGATCGAACAGTTGTGGATGTAGTTGCGATAGACGTTGTGCGCGGCCGCCAGCGCTTCTTCGTCCGTCAGCTCCGGATGCGTCTCCCGGACGGCCTTCAGCGCATACAACAGATTGCGCGGCGAATCGAAGTATTCCGAAGCCATCACCTCGTCGTCGACACGCATCGGCCCGCACGTGCCCGAGCCGTCGTCCGCGAGGCGTCCGAGCAGTTCGTCGTAACGGCGTCGATACCTGAGGCCGCCGGGGTCCGTGTCGTTCGTCCCGCTTTCTTCCGCCACGACCTGCAGCGCGCCGATGTTGTAGCTGGAGTTGAGCGGCTGCGTCGGCAACGGCCCGAGGACGGCGGGATCGGACGAGGTCTTCAGGCGCCGCTCGAACTCTCTCAGCTTCTCAGGCACGTCCACTTCCATGGCGAGTTGCCGCGAGACGGGATCTGCGGCGTTGCCTCGCGTCACGGCCTGCTGGAACGTCGCCGTGGTGCTGCCAGCGCAGTCGATCGCCGGCCGCCGGCCCCTGTCGCCAAGCGCGTAGGCCACCACCTTGCTGTACGACTGCTGCGTACGGCTGACAGACGTTTCGCCGAGATCTACCGAGACGGGCGGTTGCCCAACCGGATGCAGCACGACCGAGCAGGTCATGTCTTCAGGCGCCCTCGTCAACGCGCCGATGTAGTCCGCCTTGGGTGCATCGTGCAGCCTGGCGACATCGCTGAACGTGGTTGCCACAGCAGCGAGGAACCCGTGCCACTGATCATCGGTGAGCATGGACGGCTTTTTGCCGTTGACGTACATGAGCGGCGTCAGTTCAGCCTCCACGGGATGGCGGTCGTGCAGTTGCCAGGGTTGCGTCTCGCTCTCACCCGCGACCATGGGCTTTTCATGCGGCAGGCTGAACGACGCCTGCTGCGAGCGCATGCCCTTGGGCACGGCCAGGTCGAGATGAGCCAGCGTTTCGCCGGTTCCTCGCAGGCGACTCCCGCGATCAGAAGCGATCGAGTGCAACAGCGGAAGCGCCAGCGGATCAGGCGAGGCCGCGTCGTGCTGCCGCCGTAGCTCGGCGGCAATGTTGGGCAGGGATGAAGAACGACTGATGGACATGGTTGGCGCCCGGTGAAGAAAAGAAGGGAGTGTCTGGCGGGCTCCGTGCCCGGCCTGTGGAAAATACGAATCTCCTGACCACTCCGCGAAGACGCGCCGCCTCCGTTCATGTCTCAAGCACTGCACATCATTTCCTCGATGGCGACCCGCCAGGTCCTCACGGACCTGATCGCCGATTACCAGAAGACCTCGGGCGTCGAGGTTCGCCTCGAATCCGTGGGTGGCGTCGATGCCGCCAAACGCGTGCAGGCCGACGAGCCGTTCGACGGAGTCATCCTCGGCTCCGACGCGCTCGACAAGCTCATCGCAGCCGGCAAGGTGGCCGGCCGCACCGACCTGGTGAATTCGCCCGTTGCCGTGGCCGTGAAGGCCGGCGCGCCCGTGCCCGATCTCGGCTCGGAAGACGCGGTGCGCCGTGCCGTGCTGGGTGCGCGCACGCTGAGCTATTCCACCGGCCCCAGCGGCGTGGCACTGGCGAAACTGTTCGAACGCTGGGGCGTGATGGACGAGATCAAGGCCCGCATCGTC
Source organism: Burkholderiales bacterium (assembly GCA_017307855.1). GTDB lineage: Bacteria > Pseudomonadota > Gammaproteobacteria > Burkholderiales > Burkholderiaceae_C > JAGOCV01. The sequence continues at coordinate 649,931 of JAFKGD010000002.1, forward strand.
ACGCCGCCGCCGGGCATCCCGGTCGGTTCGCTGGTGGCCAAGGGCGAGGTCGAGCTGGGCTTCCAGCAACTCTCCGAACTCATCAACCTGCCCGGCATCACGCTGGCGGGCAACCTGCCGGACGACATCGCCATCGTCACCACCTTCTCCGGCGGCGTGGACGCAACGTCGAAACACGCCGACGCCGTGCGCGCGCTGCTGGCCTACCTGGCCTCGCCGGCCGCTACCGACGCCAAGCGCCGCCAGGGCATGGAGCCGGCCTGATGGCCATCGACGCGCCCGCCCTGCTCGGCCGCGTGCGGCAGCACATCGAATCGCTGCGCCCCACCGATGCCGACGTGCGCCGCATCGCCCCCGCGCTGCGACAGGACGGCGATGCGCTGTGCGGCGCGCTGCCGCCGCAGTTTTCGAAGGTGCTGCACGACCTGCTCGACCGGCTCGAATCGAGCGCGCTGTTCGCCGAGGAAAGCTGCTCGTTCAGCCGCGACGGACTGCTCGACAACCTGGTGGTGTGGGCCGACAAGGCCGGCGGGCGGCTGGCCGCGCCCGGCGCCGGCTGATCTCCGCGCCTCGCACCGCTCACGCCGTCATCACGCGCATCCTCGTGACGGGCTGCTCCAGTGGACGGCCTTTGGTGTCAACCTCGCCGCACCAGCGGTACCACCGTGCCGCCGTGCCGGACTTGCAGTCGCGCGGCCAGCCAGGCGTGCAGGCGCGTGTCCTGCCCGAACACGACGTTGAAGCGGATGTGCGGATCGTCGGCCGCGTCGGCCACGGTGAACGCGCCGCCGCGCGAGAGCAGGAAGCCGTCCTGGTAGGCGTCGCGCACCAGCGCGGCGGCATCGGTGCCCGCCGGCAGGCAGCCCCACAGGAAGAGGCCGCTGCCACCGGGCTCGAAATGCAGGCCCGCCGCTTCCAGCCCGCGCGTGGTGATGCCGCGCGCCGTCTGCAGGCGTTGCTGCAGGCGGTCGATGTGCTTGCGCACGCGGCCGTTGGCGAGCAGCTCGGCCAGCACGAGTTCGTTGAGCGCGGCCGTGGTGAGCAGCGAGACGATCTTCTGGCGCAACAGCAGCTTCAGGTACTGCGGCTCGGCGGCCAGATAGCCGATGCGCAAGGCCGGACTGAGCGCCTTCGAGAGGCTGGAAAAATACAGCACGCCCTGCAGCGCCGACAGCGACGCCAGCCGCGCCGCGTGGCCCGCGTGGAAGTGGCCGTGTACGTCGTCCTCGGCCACCAGCATGCCGTGGCGGTCGGCAATGCCCAGCAGCCGGTGCAGATTGGCGGCGCTGCTGCCCCAGCCTGTCGGGTTGTGGATGACCGATTGCACGAACATGAGCTTGGGACGCTGCTCGCGGCAGGCGGCGTCGACCTGTTCCAGATCGACGCCCTCGGGATGGCGGCGGATCGGGATCATGCGCACCTGCGCCTCGCGAAGCCGCGAGAACAGCAGGAAGTAGCCCGGGTCCTCGACCAGCACCGCATCGCCGGGCTGAAGGAAGGCGCGGCAGATCAGGTCGATGGCGTGCGCGCCACCCCACGTCGTCATCACCTGCCCGGCCGTCACCGGCAGGCCCTGGCCCTGCATGAGCAGCGCGAGGCGTTCGCGCAACTCGGGCAGGCCCTGCGGCGGGCAACGCGAAGCCATGCCGTGCGCGCTGCGGGCGATGGCCCGCTGCACCAGCGAGGCCGGCACGGCGTCGGCCAGCCAGGCGGGCGGCAGCGCGCCGCCGCTGGCGGGCAAGGCCGCCGCGTGCAGGTTGTGCGCCTGCTGGGCGAGCCAGAGCGCGTCCTGTTCCTCGCCCGCGTCGATCGCCGCCTGCGGGGTGGCGGCTTGCGGGCGCGCCGCCACCGAGAAGCCGGCCGTGCCGCGCGATTCGATCAGCGCCCGGGCCGCCAGCCGGTCATACAGCGTGACCACGGTATTCACGCTCACGCCCAGCCGCGCCGACAGCACGCGGATCGACGGCAGCCGGGTGCCGGCCGGCAAGCGCCCGGACGCGAGCAGCGAGCGCACCTGGGTTTCGGCCTGATCGACCAGCGGGACGTCGGATGCGCGGTCGAGCCGCAGGTCTGCGAGCAGCACGGGGAGCCTTGTCGTGAAGGGCGGAAAGCGGGGACTTCAGAGCGGCCCGCCCGGCAGGCGGTGCCACGAACGCCAATCATCGCCCAGGACCGGGTCGCGCCGAAGCGCCGGCAGGTCGCAGCGCGCCAGGCCCAGGTCGCGCAGCTCGTACTCGCTCATCGCGTGCAACTGGCGCAGGTCGGCGGTATGGCGGCGCTGGCGCGCGCCTTCGCGCAGCAGCGCGCGCAGGGCCACCGCCAGTGCCCGCAGCAGGGACCGCGCGGCAGGGCGCGCGCGGGGCCAGGCAGCGGCGAAGGTGGCGGCGGAATCGGGCACCGGATAGCGGGCGGCGGTCATGGGGTTCTCCGTGCGACGCCCCAACGGGCATCGTCGGATGAATGCTAGGACGCGCGGGCCCGGCGCAACAGCCACAGGCACGCGGCCTCGCGCGGATGCTGTGCCCATCGCGCCATGGGTACAGCGCGAGCGGCGTCGCGGATCAGACGTGGCTGGTCGATGCGCGCGGCGTGCGGACGTCGGGTTGCTCGGCCATCTGGTGCAGCGCCTCGATGATTCCACAGTGGCCCGCGTCATGGCCGTCGCAGCGCGCGCGCAGCAGCTTGAGGTCACGTTCCAGCGAACGCAACTCGGCCAGCCGCTCGCGCACATGGCCCAGGTGGCCGTCGAGCGTGGCGCGGGCGGCCGCGCAGTCGTCCTCGCGCGCGAGATCGAGAGACAGCAGGGTCTGCACCTCGCCCAGCGACATGTCCATGGCGCGGCACATGCGGATGAAGCGCAGGCGGTGCAGGTCGGCCTCGCCGTAGCTGCGGTAGCTGTTGTCGCCGCGGCCGGCGGCGGGCAGCAGGCCCTGCTTCTCGTAGTAGCGGATGTTGGCCACGCTCACGCCCGAATGCTTCGCGGCTTCTCCGATGCGGTAGTGGGGGCTTGGCGCGGACATGGCTTGACCTTGAAGTGACTTGAGGGTTTCCAATGATGCCATCGCATCTGGAAACCGCATGTCTGCCCCGCCTCTCGCCCCTGCATCCTTCCTTGCCCCCCCGCCAGCCGCAGCCCCCATCCCGGCGGCCAGCCTGGCGTCCGGCCTGTCACCGGCCGAGCGCCGCCGCGTCTTCGCATGGCTGGTGGTCGCCTTCGACGAGACCCGCGCGCTGCCGGCAGGCGAGCGCTGGCTCACGCTGGAAGCCGCGCACGTCGTGGGCCAGCCGCTGATCGGCCTGCACACACGCTCGCACCTGCTGATGCTGTGCCATGCGCTGGAGCAAGCCGACGCGCGCGAAGCCGCAGGTCAGCTGCTGCGCCTGTTCCTGGTGGCGGCGGGCCACCTGCTGCGCCGGCTGCCTACCGGCAACACCGGCCGCGCCACGGTGCCGGCCCGGATGCCGATGCCGCCGCAGCCAGCCGTCGAAGCCTGGATCGCCCGGGCCTGCGCGGCCCTGGCCGTGAACACCGAGCCGCTGGCCCAGGAAGGACGCTGAACGATGTCGAAGCACTGCTGCCCTCCCGAACCCGCCGCTCGGCGCACGCCCGGCCATGCGGGCCATGAACCCGCGGCCGGCCATGACCACGATCACGACCACGGCGACGCCGGCGGCTCCGGCCACCTGCACGACCACGCCAACCTGCCCGGCTGGCCGCGCCTGATCGCCGCGCTGGCCGTGGCCGTGGCGGCCGAGCTGTTCCACTTCCTCGCGCCCGACACGCAGGCCTGGCACATCGCGGGTATGGCGCTGGCGGCGGTGGCCATCGTGCTCGCGGGCCTGGGTATTTACCGCAGCGGCCTCGCGTCGCTGGCGCGCGGCCGGCTCGACATCAATGCGCTGATGACCGTGGCCGTGACCGGCGCCTTCCTCATCGGCCAGTGGCCCGAGGCCGCGATGGTGATGGCGCTCTATGCCATCGCCGAGCTCATCGAAGACAAGGCCGCCGACCGCGCCCGCGGCGCCATCGCCGGCCTGATGGCGCTCGCGCCCGAGACCGCCGATGTGCAAGGCGCCGACGGCGCATGGACGGCCCGGCCCGTGGCCGACGTGCAACCCGGCGCGCTGGTGCGCGTGCGGCCCGGCGGACGCATTCCGCTCGACGGCGAAGTGGCGCGCGGCAGCAGCGCGGTCAACCAGGCGCCGGTCACGGGCGAGAGCATTCCCGTCGACAAGGCCGCGGGCGACCCGGTGTTTGCCGGCACCATCAGCGAGACCGGCGAGCTGCTGGTGCGCACCACCGCCGTCGCCGGCCAGAGCACGCTGGCGCGCATCATCGCGGCGGTCGAGCAGGCCCAGGCCACGCGCGCACCCACGCAGCGCTTCGTCGACCGCTTCGCGGCCGTCTACACGCCGGCCGTGTTCGCCATCGCGCTCGCGGTGGCCGTGCTCGGCCCGTTCGTGGCGGGCTGGACCTGGCTCGACGCGATCTACAAGGCCCTCGTGCTGCTGGTGATCGCCTGTCCCTGCGCGCTGGTCATCAGCACGCCCGTCACCGTGGTCAGCGGGCTCACGGCCGCCGCGCGGCGCGGCATCCTCATCAAGGGCGGCACCTTCCTCGAATCCGCACGCAAGCTGCGCGCCGTTGCCCTGGACAAGACCGGCACGCTGACCGAAGGCCGACCGAAGCTGGTCACGTGGCAGACGTGGGCGGGCGCGAACGAGGCGCGGGCACGCCACGCGGCTGCCAGCCTGGCCGCGCGCTCCGACCACCCGGTGTCGCGCGCCATCGCGCAGGGCCTGGCCGACGAGGACGAAGCCGCTGCCGCACTCGCCGACATACAGGACTTCCAGGCCCTCGCCGGCCGCGGCAGCGCCGGCCACATCGAGGGCGGCGAATGGGTGCTGGGCAACCACCGCCTCATCGAAGAACGCGGTCTGTGCAGCCCTGAGCTGGAGGCCACGCTCGCCACCCACGAAGCCGAGGGCCGCACCGTCACGCTGCTGGCTGGGCCGCAGGGCGTGGCCGCCGTGTTCGCCGTGGCCGACACGCTGCGGCCAACCTCGCGCGAGGCCATCGAAGAACTCAAGTCGATGGGCATCGTGCCCGTCATGCTCTCGGGCGACAACACCGCCACCGCGCAGGCCGTGGCGCGCGCCGCCGGCATCGACGAAGCGCAGGGCAACCTGCTGCCCGAGGACAAGCAGCGCGTGCTGGCCGACCTGCAGCGCCGCCACGGCCCCACGGCCATGACGGGCGACGGCATCAACGACGCCCCCGCCCTCGCCGCCGCCGACCTGGGCTTCGCCATGGGTGGCGCCGGCACCGACATCGCCATGGAATCGGCCGACGTGGTGGTGATGAACGACGACCTGCGCCGCCTACCCGAAACCGTGCGCCTCTCGCGCCGCACGCATGCGGTGCTGTGGCAGAACATCTCGCTGGCCCTGGGCATCAAGGCCGTGTTCCTCGTGCTCGCGCTGTTCGGCGAGGCCACCATGTGGATGGCGGTGTTCGCGGACATGGGGGCGAGTTTGCTGGTGGTGGGGAATGGGTTGCGGTTGTTGAGGGCGGATGTGACGCGATGAATGCGAATGGACGTTGCGTCAGGAGTCATGCGCCGGGCCGTCATGACCGACCGGCGAACGATGGTCTGTTCATGCCTTTGAAGAACTGACTCACTCCATCACCGGGCTGCTTGGCTGCCGTCGGCGCCGAGCCTGCTCAGGTCACCAGATATTCCCCCGCTTTGAAACAGCGCAAGGGAACATCATGGGAAAACTTTTGGCAGCCATCCGCCTGGGTGATCGCACGAGCCACGGCGGTGTCGTCATGGAAGGCTTCATGGACGACACCGACGACGGTGTGCCGCTGTGCGGCCTGGGCCACATCGTGAGCTGCCCGCGCCATCCCGGCCTCCAGCGGATCGCCGAGGGCGAAGCGTCCTTCACCATCATGGGGGTGCCTCTGGCCCTCGAAGGCATGCTCACGACCTGCGGCGCGGTCCTGATCGCCAGCAGCCAGTCCTTTATCGTGGAGGAACAAAGCCGCATCGGCATCGCCAGCACACCAGGCTTTTCCCAGGACAACGTCTCAGGAAGCTGGCAGCGGCAGGCCGTCGCCGGCTGGCCGGCGGACGACTCGCTTCATGACGAGCAGACCCGCCTGTCCTCTCCGGCGGTCGACGGGATTCCTTACTACATCGAAACGACCGACGGCCGCAGCTTCTCGGGCCGGGCCGATGCATCGGGCCAACTCCCCAGAGTGTTCACGGCCGAGGCCGAGGACTATCGCGTGTACTGGGGCGACGAAGCCTTGGCGCGGATGGAAAGCGAGGCCTCAGAATGACCGGGCCAATCGTCCAGCAAGCCAGGGTTCGCACCAACAAGTCGAAAGACTCGACCCACACCGTCGAGATCCGCGCCATCACTTTCACCGAACTGTGGGAAAACTACGTGACCGGCGACCCGTTCAAACCCGATCCCGCAGACAAGGCGGATTACAGCAACCAGTGCGCGCTACGCCTGAGCGCGACGTTCCACCGCCTCGGCATCGAGATGAAATCGTTCTCGCAGAAGACGGTACGACCCATGCCCGGTGCGAAAGTCTTGGGCCGAGTGCTGATGAATGGCCGACCTGCCGCGACGCGCGCATATGAGCTGGGCGAGTGGCTCAAGGTCCAGCCTTTCGCAGGCCTGCCACGCAAGCCGGAGGACGTGACGGGCAAGGACTGGGAATCCAGGGTCAAGGGAAGGACGGGGATCATCATGTTCCATGGGTACTGGTTGCGGTCTGGAGAAGATGCCGGGAACGCCAGCGGAGGACACATCGATCTGTGGAATGGGGAGCGAATGCCGATTAGCAGCGCGACAAGCTTGTTCTCTGTTCTGGGTCGCCGATTCGGCTACCAAGATATGGCGGCCGATCTGAGCTTTGGCTATTCGGACTTGCGAAACTCCAAATTGATTCTCTTCTGGGAGATCAAGTGATTCGACGAATCAGCATCTCCTTTTTTTTCGTTGTTCTTGGCATTGCGAGTCTGGTGGTCTTTGACCATGTTCATTCCTGGCTCTGCCAAGCGATAACGGGACTCTGCACTCCGTATTCCGGGCCATGTCCCGGAATTGATGTCTGCTCTGGAGGAGCCTGGAAGACGATTCTGGTTTATCTGTTTTACCTTGGCCCCGCCGTCGTATTCGGGATACTCGGGTACGCGGCCTCCAAGCGACGGAGAGCCTTGATCGCCTGGGCCCAGCTTGCAGCCGGCCTCCTCTTCTTTCACTCCGCCCTCTTGATGCTCCTCACAGAAGCGCTATACCGATGAGATGGATGACCAAAGCAGGTATCGCGACCTGCTTTCCATTCTTGATCTCCTCAGCGCCACGACGATCAGCTACGCCGATATTTTCTGGAGCTCCCGGAATCTTGGTGGGAAGACTCACCATAGCCTTCGGCCTCGATCTACTGGGCTTCCTCAGCTTGGCTGCGATCAACTCCGTCTACAGGGGGCTGATGAATGGCCGACCTGCCGCGACGCGCGCATATGAGCTGGGCGAGTGGCTCAAGCTCCAGCCCTTCGCAGGCCTGCCACGCAAGCCGGAGGACGTGACGGGCAAGGACTGGGAATCCAGGGTCAAGGGAAGGACGGGGATCATCATGTTCCATGGGTACTGGGTGCGGTCTGGAGAAGATGCCGGGAACGCCAGCGGAGGTCACATCGATCTGTGGAATGGGGAGCGCATGACATTCAGTCCTGCAACGCTAGGCCGCTTCTTCGGTTTCGATGAATTTCTTCCTGGCCAACGTCTGGGCTACTCCGATCTAAGGAAATCCAGACTGATCCACTTCTGGGAGGTCAAATAATGAGAAGAACCTCGATTACCCTGAGATTTGTCGTTCTAGGCTTCGCAAGTCTGCTTACGATCAACGCCATCTACATCTGGGGCTGCACTCGATGGCCGAAGACCTGCGGCTCCGCATCGGGGCCCTGCCCAAACCTCGACGCCTGTACGCCTGACGTCTGGATGATGATCAAGATCCTGCTCGTCTACCTCGGGCCTTCCGTCGCTTTTGGATGGATGGGCTACGTGTACAGCGGTCGTCGCCAGCCGCTTGCGCGATGGGCTCGCCTCATCATCGGACTGTTCATGCTACATGCACTCCTGATGGCTCTGTTTCTCAAGGGATCGTTCTGAACAGTGGGTTTTGTCCAAGAATAGGCCTCTCTTGAACTCCAAGTGAGTGGATTCAGTGGTGACGAAACGTAGTGTGTGGGCAATGGCTGGCCTCCTCATCGGTGTCGCCTTGGACATGATTCCTCATCTGGTCGAAATCTTTGCCAATGTTCGTGTCTGTAGGGAGTCATGTCCAACCGGACTGCGCGCTGCGTCGTTGGCCATCTACACAATCGTTCCGATGGTCTGGGGACTTAGCCTTCCCTGGTTTGCAGGCAAGCGCCACGCTTTAAAGCTCGTCCTACTCCTGACACTTCCTTCTTTCTTGCTCATGCTGCTGCTGACGTTTTTTCTGTACAGGCATCAGCATCTGTGAAGACTCGGCATCTTGCTCGTTCTTCAGAATTTCAGACCAGAACTGACGTTTGCGGCCGAGCGGGAGCTGTGCTGATCCCTGAAATTCGCAAAGTCTTGTTCTGCGAGATCAAATGAAGCGCACTGTCATCGTCATTCTGGGCGTGGCTTATGGTCTTTTTCTGACTTGGATTTGCCTCTACACCCTCAGTCATATCGATTGGCCCCAATCCAACCAACCCGCAACCGGTTGCCATGAAATCGACAAGTGCCCCATGCCTTGGTGGGCAATCCCCGTACTCCTCGCCATCATCTTCGGGCCCACCGTCGTTTTCGGAGTTCTGAATGCGCTCGCCTGGCGACGCTGGACGGTCCAGCGATGGGCTTGGTGGTTCGGCGGATTCACGGTACTCACGATTGCTCACCACTCATCTGGCTACCTGTTGCGCAGTTGAACCACACCCACGCAAAGATTGCAGCGGCAGGGGTGCCTTGCAAAGCGAGGTCAAGGAGGAGGCCGAAGGCCGGGGGACACGAGCGGCGCAAGGCTCCCCTGGCGATCCGGACCGGGCACCCCCTGCGCGTGACTTGATCGCGGCCTGCAATTGATTCCCCTCAAGCCGTCCGGCACGCCCTATGCTGCAATCCACCCCATGTCCGATCCCGCCGAAGCAGCCGCGCCGCGCAGCACCTCCCACACCCGTACCGAAGATGCCCTGGCCCTCGTCACGGGCGTGTTGCTGATCTCCGTCGGCGTGGCGTTCTACCGGGCCGCGGGGCTGCTCACGGGCGGCACGGCCGGGCTGGCGTTCCTTGCGCACTACGGCCTGCAGGTGCCGTTCGGCGCGGCGTTCTTCGTGATCAACATGCCGTTCTACTGGCTCGCGTGGCGCCGCATGGGGCGCGCATTCACGCTCAAGACCTTCTGCGCCGTGGCGCTGCTGTCGCTGCTCACATCGCTGGAGCCGCATGTGCTCGCCTTCGCCGCGCTCGATCCGCTCTATGCCGCCGTGGCGGGCGGCACGATCACGGGCACGGGTTTCCTGGTGCTGTTCCGCCACCGATGCAGCCTGGGCGGGCTGGGCATCGTGGTGTTGTGGCTGCAGGAGCGCTTCGGCTGGCGCGCGGGCGCGGTGCAGATGGGCGTGGACTGCGCCATCGTGCTGCTGGCCCTGTTCGTGATGCCGCCGCTCAACGTGGCATGGTCGGTGGCCGGCGCGGTGGCGATGAACCTGGTGCTCGCCATCAACCACCGGCCCGGCCGCTACATGGGCACATGAAGAGCGCGGCGTGCAGGCGGCGGGAACCTCCGGCGCCAGACCACACTCCATCCCCTGCCTCGTAGAATTCCTGCTCCATGTTCCGCACCCTGCCCGTTCCGCTGCGCCTTGCGCTCGCGCTCGTCCTTGTGACGATGCTGCTGGCGCGCGGCTGGATGGGCCAGGCGATGGCCATGGACATGGCGCCGACGAGCGCGCCCGTGCCTGTCGCCGTGCATGGCACTCACGGCGCAGCGCATGGCCCCAGTGGGGACACGGTCGCAATCACCGGCCCCGCCAGCCACGCGGCGGGCCCCACCGACCCGGCCCCCTGCCACGGCAGCGCAGACAGCGTGACGCGACTTCCCGCTGCCGCCTCACACGATTCGCACGAAGCGTCGGCTGGCGACGCGTCCCACTGCGGCACCTGCACGCTGTGCCAGGTCTGCCATTCGGTCGCTATGACCGACGACACCGGCGGCCGACACGCCTTCGCGCTGCCGCAGGCGGCTCCCGTAGCGGCTGCGCATCGCTTCGCCAGCGCCGAGCCGCAACCGGGCCTCAAGCCACCCATTTCCTGATCTCCATGCCCGAGGTGCGTCCGCCGCGAGCCGGCGGGCGCTGTGTCCTTGTCCGGAGATCGACATGTTTCCCTTTCATCGGGCCGCGAGGCCCCTTCTGGCCCTGGCCAGCCTCGCCGCGCTGGCAGGCTGCGCCAGCCCGTCACCCGACGCGTTGCGCGGCGATGTGACCCATCTGGTCGGTGAGCGCACCGGCTTGCCGGCCGCATCGCTGCAGATCGCGGCACCGCCGGCCGGCGACGACGCACAGGCCGCGCCGGACCTCGCCAGCCTGCCCCCAGCCGCACCACTGACGGCCGACACGGCCGTGCGCATCGCGCTCGGACACAGCCCACGCCTGCAGTCGTCGCTGGCCGCGCTGGGCGTGAGCGATGCCGAGCGCGCGCAGGCGGGCCGTCTGCCCAACCCGCATCTCTCGCTGGGCCGTTTCACCGAAGGCGGCACGCGCGAGATCGAGCGCATGCTGAGCTTCGACGTGCTGGGCCTGGTCACCCTGCCCTGGCGTGTGCGCTGGCAGGGCCAGCAGGTGGAACTGGCGAAGCTCGCGGCCGCGCAGGACGTGGTCGCGCTGGCGGCAGACACACGGCGCGCCTGGGTGCGCGCGGTGGCGGCGGCGCAGGTGGCCGTGCAGGCCGCCGATGCGCTCGATGCCGCCGAGGTCGGCACCGAGCTCGCCCGCCGCATGCAGAAGGCGGGCAACTTCAACCGCCTGCAGCTGGCGCGCGAAGAAGCCTTGCTGGCCGATGCGCGCATCGCGCTCGTGAGCGCGCAGCAGGCCGCTGTGCGCGAGCGCGAGCAGCTGGTGCGCCTCATGGGCATCGAAGGCCCGGCCGCGCACGGCTTCACACTGCCCGCCCACCTGCCGCCGGTACCGGCAACGCCCGGGGCAACGGCCACCGGCAGCCCGCCCATCGTCGCCCTGCCGGCCGACGCCGCCGGGGTCGAAGCGCAGGCGATCGGCCAGCGGCTCGACGTGCGCGCCGCCGAGCTCGAATCGCGCTACGTCGCGCAATCGCTGGGCTACACGCGCGCCACTGGCTTCGTCGATGCGGTGGAGGTCGGCTATGGCCGCAACACCACATGGCCTGAAGGCGGGGGGCGCGAGACGAAAAGCGGCTGGGAACTGGGCCTGCCGATCCCGCTGTTCGACTGGGGCCAGGTGCGCAACGCGCGCGCCCAGGGCCTGTACCTGCAGAGCGCCGCGCGCGTGCGCGACGTGGCGCTGCGCGCGCGCAGCGAAGCGCGCGAGGCGCTGGCCGCGCGCACGGCCGCACTCAGCATGGCGCGGCAGGCGCACACGCAGGGCGTGGCCGTGCAGCAGGTGATCCAGGAGGAGACCCTGCTGCGCTACAACGGCATGCTGGCCAGCGTGTGGGACGTGCTGGCCGAAGCACGCGCCACCACGCGCGCCGTCACGCGCGCCATCCTGGCCCAGCGCGATTTCTGGCTGGCCGACACCGACTTGCGCCAGGTGGTCTCGGGAAGTTCGCCCGGCGGGCTCGCGCTTCTGTCTTCATCCACTTCATCGGCCACGGACGCCGCAGCACAGGGCCACTGACATGCAACGCCGACAACTCTTCCAGAACGCCTTACTGGGCACGGCCACGGCCGTGGCCGCCAGCACCGTGGGCCGCGCCGCGATGGCCGCGCTACCCGAGCCCGCACAGCAGACATCGGCCGGCACCGCGCCGCCGCTGCATCCCACCGCCGGCCCAGGCTACGACCCCGTGGTCACGCTCAACGGCTGGACGGCGCCCTCTCGCATGAACGCCGGCGTGAAGGAATTCCACCTGGTGGCCGAGCCCGTGGTGCGCGAGGTGGCACCCGGCTTCAAGGTGAACATGTGGGGCTACAACGGGCAGAGCCCCGGCCCCACGATCGAGGTGGTCGAAGGCGACCGCGTGCGCCTTTTCGTGACCAACCGTCTGCCAGAGCACACCACCGTGCACTGGCACGGCCAGCGGCTGCCCAACGGCATGGATGGCGTGGGCGGCATCACCCAGCCGCACATCCCGCCAGGCAAGACCTTCGTCTACGAGTTCACCGCGCGCCGGCCCGGCACCTTCATGTACCACCCGCATGCCGACGAGATGGTGCAGATGGCGATGGGGATGATGGGGCTTTGGATTACTCACCCGCGCAGCCGCCACCCGTTGATCGACCGCGTGCAGCGTGATTTCTGTTTCCTGCTGTCGTCGTTCGACGTCGAGCCCGGCAGCGCCACGCCGCGCATCAACACCATGACCGACTTCAACATCTGGACTTTCAACAGCCGCGTGTTCCCCGCCATCGACACGCTCAACGTGCGGCGTGGCGACCGCGTGCGCCTGCGCGTGGGCAACCTCACCATGACCAACCACCCGGTGCACCTGCACGGCCACGAGTTCGAGGTGACCGGCACCGACGGCGGCCCGGTGCCCCGCACGGCACGCTGGCCCGAGGTGACGGTGGACGTGGCCGTGGGCCAGATGCGGCAGATGGAATTCATCGCCGACGAGGAAGGCGACTGGGCGCTGCACTGCCACAAGAGCCACCACACCATGGGCGCGATGGGGCACGACGTGCCCACCATGATCGGCGTGCCTCAGTCCGATCTCGAATCGAGGATTCGCCGCCTGGTGCCCGACTACATGGCCATGGGCGAGACCGGCATGGCCGAGATGGGCTCGATGGAAATGCCACTGCCTGGCAACACGCACCCGATGATGACCGGCCAGGGACCGTTCGGTGCGGCCGAGATGGGCGGCATGTTCACGCTGCTCAAGGTGCGGGCGGGCCAGGCACCGGGTGACTATTCCGATCCGGGATGGTTCGCGCATCCGCCGGGAGCCGTGGCGCGCGAGGCGGACGCCGGCACCGCACCGGTGCCGGCTTCGGCCCCCGGCTCGCCTGCCGCCGATGCGTCGCCGCAACTCCCTTCCGTGCGCAAACCCGACACGGCCGAGGGACATGGCGCGCATCGCCATTAACCGGCTGCACAAGAATGAAACCCATGCAAGGAGAACAGACCATGCCAGTCAATCGTCGTTCGATCGGCCGCGTCGCCCGGCGCACGCTGCTGCGCGCCGGTGCCGCACTCACGCTGATGCCCGCGCTCGGGGCGCGCGCCGCCGCGCCGCGCATCGAAGTCTGGAAGAGCCCCGCCTGCGGCTGCTGCGGCGACTGGCTCGACCACCTGCGCGCCAACGGCTTCGACGTGACGGTGAACGACACCGGCAACAACGCGGCGCGACGCCGCTTCGGTCTGCCGGACAAGCTGGCCTCGTGCCACACCGGCCTGGTCGGCGGCTACGCGGTCGAGGGCCACGTGCCGGCGCGCGAGATCCATCGCCTGCTGCGCGAGAAGCCGCGCGCCCTCGGCCTGGCGGTGCCCGGCATGCCCATCGGCTCGCCAGGCATGGACGGCCCGGCCTACGGCAACCAGCGCGACCGCTACGACGTGCTGCTGGTCGCCGTGGACGGCACGACCAAGCCTTATCAGCGCTACCCCTGAACCGCGCCGCTTCCATCGGCCTGGCACGACAAGAGAACACACCGCATGACCTGCATCACCCGCCTCCCTTCACCCGCCGCCGCGCTGCGCATCACCGCGCTGGCGTTCGCCGTTTCATCGGCCTCGGCGCAGCATGCCGGCCACGCTGCCGGCGACGCCGGTCACGGCGCCCCTGAAGCCGGACCCACCACCGCTGCAGCAGCGGCCGGGTCCGGGGCCACCGCCACCACGCCGTTCACCCATGGCGAAGTTCGCCATGTGGACCTGCGGGCCCGCAAGCTCACGCTGCGCCATGGCGTCATCCAGAACCTGGAGATGCCACCCATGACCATGGTGTTCCAGGTGGCCGACCCGGCCATCCTCGACCAGCTGGCCGTGGGCGACACCGTGCGCTTCCGTGCCGAGCGGCGGCAGGGCGCCATCGTCGTCACGGCGCTGGAGCGTGACCGACCCTGAAGCGGGACGCCCGGCGCGCGCGGCGGCTATCCTCGCGGCATGACATCGCCTCTTGCGCCGGCGTATTCCGGCTCCATCACCGACGTGGCCGGCATCGAGGTCGGCCATTTCACCGATACGCGCCGCCCCACGGGCTGCACCGTGGTGCTCGCGCGCGAGGGCGCGGTGGGCGGCGTGGACGTGCGCGGCGCCGCGCCCGGCACGCGCGAGACCGACCTGCTGGCCCCCGCCAACCTGGTCGAACAGGTGCATGCCGTGATGCTGGCCGGCGGCAGCGCCTGGGGGCTGGACGCGGCATCGGGCGCGATGCGCTGGCTGGAGGAGCAGGGCATCGGCCTGGACGTGCGCGTGGGCCGCGTCCCCATCGTGCCCGCGGCCGTGCTGTTCGACTTGCTGGTGGGCGATCCCGCCATCCGCCCTGACGCGGGCGCCGGCTACGCTGCCTGCCAGGCCGCCACGGCCAGGCCACCCGCACAGGGCAGCGTGGGCGCGGGCACTGGCGCGGCCGTGGGCAAGCTGTTCGGCATCGGGCGCGCGATGAAAGGTGGCATCGGCACGGCCTCGGTCATCGTGGATGGCGTGACGGTGGGCGCGCTCATCGCCTGCAATGCGCTGGGCGACGTGATCGATCCCGACACCGCGCGGCCCATCGCCGGTGCGCGCGACGACGACGGCCGCACGCTCATCGACACACGCCGCGCCCTGCTGGCCGGCCGCGCGCCGCAGCCGCTGCTGGCGGGCACCAACACGACCATCGGCGTGATCGCCACCGACGCCCTCCTCACCAAGGCGCAGGCCCAGCGGCTTGCGCAGGTGGGCCACGACGGGCTGGCGCGCGCCATCAACCCGGTGCACACGCTGTCGGACGGCGACACGCTGTTCGCCTTGGGGACGGGGCGCGCGGCGGCGTCGCCGGGCATGATGGTGCTGTCTGTGATGGCGGCCGAGGCCGTGGCGCGCGCCACCGTGGCCGCTGTCCGCGCGGCTACGGGCGTACAGGTGCAGGGGCTGCGCCTGCCGTCCACCGTCGACCTGCGACAGGCGTTCTGACCGGCCCCGACGGCACCGCACCGGGGCCCCGGCCTTCCAGGCGCCGCGCGATCGAGACCGCGCTTTCTCAGGATGCCGCGTCCGGGTACGGGCTGGTGTCGGCCTGCGCGAGCATGGCGCCCGCCAGTTGCCGGCCCAGCGCATCGCGCAGCGCGGGCTGGCTGTTCCAGAGGTTGCGCAGCTCCATCGGATCCTCGCGCAGGTCGTAGAGCTCGCCCCAGGGCTGGCCGTCGTAGATCGTGAGGCGGTGGCCGGCGGTGCGCAGCGTGCGCATGC
The DNA here is from genome assembly GCA_017307855.1 of Burkholderiales bacterium. Lineage (GTDB taxonomy): Bacteria > Pseudomonadota > Gammaproteobacteria > Burkholderiales > Burkholderiaceae_C > JAGOCV01. The sequence continues at coordinate 665,575 of JAFKGD010000002.1, forward strand.
GCAGCCGGCCGGGCAGGCCGAAGTCGCGGCGCTGGCTTTCCTCCTCGATCAGCAGCGCGTCGCGCAGTGGCGTGCCGGGCTGGGCCATCGGCGCCAGCAGCGACCGGCCCTGCATGCCATGCGCCGGCAGCAGGCCCGCACGCGCCAGCACGGTGGGCGCGATGTCGGTGGTCTGTGCCAATACCGGACTGCGCGCGGCGCGCCGCCGGTCGACCGTGTCGCGCCACACGAAGGGCACGCGCGTGAGCGCGCCGTAATGCAGTCCGCCTTTGAACATCAGACCGCGCTCGCCCAGCAGTTCACCGTGGTCGCTGGTGAACATCACCACGGTGTCATCGTCCAGGCCCAGCGCCGCGAGTTCGGCCAGCACGCGTCGCACCGCATCGTCGATGCAGGCAATGCTGCCGTAGTTGAGCGCCAGGGCCTCGCGCGCCTCCTGCTCGCTGCAGGCGAAGCTGGCATACCCCACCGGCCCCGCGGCGCGACCCGCGCGCGCGGCGCGCAGCCACGCGATCGGAGGCGGCGGGTCCACCAGATCGGCGTGGAACGAGGCCGGCAGCGCCATGTCGCCGGGCCGGTGCAGGCTCCAATAGCGGCCCGGCGGCGTGAACGGGTGGTGCGGATCGGGAAACGAGCACTGCAGGAAGAACGGACGCTCGCCGGCCGCGAATTCGCGCAGCATCGTGCAGGCCTGCCCGGCGATGTAGGCCGTGGGATAGAGCTCTTCGGGCACGCGGGTGCGCCAGGCCTGGCGCAGCGCGCCCAGCGCGAGCGAGGGCGTGGGCACGGCGTTGTCGGGGCCGATCAGCCGGTCGGCATCCGGTAGTTGCGCGCGCAGCCAGCGCCGCCAGTGCCCTTGCTGTTCGTCGGCATGGCCGATGGTCAGACGCACCTGCTCGAAACCGTAATAGGGCAGCGCGAGCTCGAAGCGGTCGTCATCCGCCCAGCGACGGGCGTTCTCCTGCCCGTAGTCCCCGGGATGGAGGTGGCGGGCGTCACGGGGCAGACGCTCTTGCGGCGACGGCCACACCGGAGGCAGGCCGGTGATGTTCTGCAGGTGGCACTTGCCGGCCAGCGCCGTGCGCCAGCCGGCCTGCCGCAGCATGTCGACGAAGGTGGTCTCGCCCTGCGACAGCTCGCGCCCATTGAGGGTGAGGCCGTGCGCGCTGGGCAGGCGTCCCGTCATCAGCGAAGCCCGGTTGGGCTGGCATATGGGCGTCGCCACGTGGAAGTCGTCGAAGACGCAGCCCTGCAGTGCCAGGCCGTCGATGGCCGGCGTGCGCACCACCGGGTCGCCATAGCAGCCCAGGTGGTCGGCGCGCTGCTGGTCGGTGACGAACAGCAGGAAGCTGGGCTGGCGGCGCGCGCGCGTAGCCATCAATCGGCGCGTATCGACAATTCGCGCGCCAGCCGGCCGTAGCGCGCGTCATCGTCTTTCACGTAGTTGGCGAGCATGGCAGAGGTGCCGCCGCGTGGCTCCAAGCCTGCGCCGGCCAGCTTCTCTCGCACATCCTGCAGCTGCAGTGCGGCATTGACCTCCTGGTTCAACCGCGCCACCACCGTCTCGGGTGTCCCGGCCGGTGCGAACAGGCCGAACCAGGCATTGACCTCGACGCCCGGCACGCCCTGCTCGGCAGCGGTGGGAATCTGTGGCGCCAGCGGTGAACGCGCGTGCTCGGTGATGGCCAGAGGCACGAGCTTGCCGGCGCGAATCTGCGGCATGGCCGCGCCCAGGCCGGTGAACAGCAGCGGCACCTCGCCGCCCAGCACGGCGGTCATCGCCGGCGCCGCGCCACGATAGGGCACGTGCAGCAGGTCGAGGCGGGCCGACTGCTTGAGCATTTCGCCCGCGAAATGCATGGGCGAGCCATTGCCTGCCGTGGCGAAGGGCAGCCCGCGCTGGCGCCCCGCCAGCGCCACCAGCTGGCGCAGATCGGTGACGCCCAGTTGCGGATGGGCCAGCAGCAGCATCGGCGTTCTGGCCGGCGCGATCACCGGCACCAGGTCGCGCTGCACATCGAGGCCGCCGCCAGCGCCCTTGGGCAGCACGTGCGGTGACACCACCAGCGTGTTGGGCGTGAGCAGCAGCGTGTGGCCATCGGCGCCCGAGCGGGCCACGGCCGAAGCGCCCAGCAGGCCGCCGGCGCCGGGGCGGTTGTCGACCACCACCGGCTGGCCCAACCGCGGCGAGAGCTTGTCGGCCAGCACACGTGCCAGCAGATCGGGCCCACCGCCGGCAGGGAACGGCACGACCAGGGTCACGGCGCGGGATGGCCAGGCAGCGGCGGGCTGTGCCCCCACCGCCGTCGGCCAGGCCAGGGTCGCGAGGAGTGCGGCGCAGGCCACGGCGAACGGGCGCTTGCTGTTTATCATGGGACTTCCTTCAGGCAGCGGATGCGTCATTCTTGAGCCGACGCGCCCGCCGCTCAACCGCCATCGCGGCCGTTTTGACCGCCATTCGTCCCGCCGGCCCCGCCATGGATGTCTTCAGCGAGGTTCTCGCCATCTGCCGCTCCGAGCATGCGGTCACCGCACGCTTCGCGCTCGGGGCGCCCTGGGGCCTGGACTCGGCGGGCGTGCCGGGCGTGGTGATCCGGCTGGCACGCGGCGCACCCTACTGGATGGAGATCGCCGGCGCAGCGCCATTGCGCGTGGATGCCGGCGATCTGGTGCTGGTGCGGCCGGGCGTGGCACACCGCATCGTCAGCAGCCCGGGGGCCGCCGCCACGCCGTTCGCCACCCTGATTGCCCGCCACGCCGTCGGCGTGCGTGGCGAGAACCCGCTGGTGTTCGCACACGGTGGGCCGGGCGATTTCACCGACCTGTTCTCGGCACAGATCTGGTTCTCGGCTTACTGCCGCCACTCCGTGCTGCAGATGCTGCCGCCCTTCATCCATGTGCGCGAAGCCGATCTTCCGCTGGCCGGCGTGCTCGGCGCCGCCATGCAGGCGCTGGTGGAAGAGACACTGGCGCGCCGGCCCGGCTGGCGGCTGTCGGCCGCCCGCATGGGCGAGCTGCTGCTGGTCAACCTGCTGCGCGAGCACGTGGCGCGGGCGGCGGCCACCGTCGATCCCGGCTGGCTGCGCGGCCTGGCCGATGCGCCGCTGGCGCGTGCCATGATGGCCATGCACCGCGCCCCGGGCCAGGCCTGGACGCTGGCTTCGCTTGCACGCGAGGCTGGCCTGTCGCGCACGCGCTTCAGCGAGCGCTTCCGCGAGCGCGTGGGCGTCACGCCCATCGGCTATCTCACTGCCCACCGCATGGCCCTGGCGGCGCAGGCTCTCGAAGGTGGCGGACAGCCGCTCGCGCGCATCGCCGAAGACGCCGGCTACGGCTCGGCCAAGGAATTCTCGCGGGCCTTCCGTCGATGGTCCGGCCTGGCACCTTCGCCCTACCTGCGCCGCGAGGCCGCACGACGCGCCCACGTGGCCGGCGCGCCTGCGGACGACGATGCACCTCTTCCAGCCCACACCCTCACCTCATGAGTTCTTCCGCCAACCTGCGCGCCACCCTGTTGTCGCTGCGTGACCTGCTGGCTTCGGCCGGGCCATTCATCCTGCTGGCCATCGCGCTGCTGGCATTGACCTACTGGTGGCTCGATCCCACGCCGCCACGCCGCGTGACGCTGGCCACCGGCCCCGCGCAGAGCGCCTACGACGAATTCGGCAAGCGCTATGCGAAGGCGCTCGCGGCCAACGGCATCACGGTGAATCTGGTGGAAACCGAAGGCTCGGCGCACAACCTGAGGCTGCTGCACGAGGGCCGTGTCGATCTGGCCTTCGTGCAGGGCGGCACGGCCGACGCCACCCTTGGCCCCGATGCGGGCGCGCCCAGCGTCGATGGCAGCGTGGTACCCAACGACACCGGCCTGCAGTCGCTGGGCAGCCTGTTCGTCGAGCCGGTCTGGGTGTTCTACCAGGAGGCAGCCGTGCAGCGCCTGCGCGACGCCGCTGCGCGCACGGCAAGGACCAGCCCGCCCGCCGCTGGTGACGATGCCAGCGGCACGCTCGCCCGCCCGGGCCAGCTGGCCGGCCTGCGCGTGAACGTCGGCACCGAAGGCAGCGGCGTTCCGGCCCTGATGCGCCAGCTGTTCGAACTCAACCAGATCGACATGAAGGCGCTGCAACTCTCCACGCTGGCGCAGACCCCGGCCACGGTGGGCTTCCTCGGCGGCGACATCGACGTGCTGGTGTTCGCCTCGGCACCCGAATCGCTGATGGTGCAGATGCTGTTGCGCACGCCGGGCGTGGGCCTGATGGACTTCGTGCAGAGCGAGGCCTATTCGCGCCGCCTGCCCTTTCTCTCGCCCGTGGTGTTGCCACGCGGCGTGGTGGACCTGTCCACCGACGTGCCGCCGCGCGATGTGCGCCTGGTGGCCTCGACCACCGCGTTGCTGGCACGCGAGGACACCCACCCCGCCCTGCTGCAACTGTTCGCGCAGGCGGCCATCGGCCTGCATGGCGGCGCGGGCTGGTTCAACCGTGCGCGCGAGTTCCCGAACGCGGCGCAGGCGCAGTACCCGCTCTCGCGCGAAGCCGAACGCGCCATGCGCGACGGCCCGCCCGTGATGCAGCGCTACCTGCCGTTCTGGATGGCCAACCTGGTCGAGCGCATGTGGCTGGCGCTGGGCATCATCGTCGCGGTGCTGCTGCCGGCCAGCCGCATCGTGCCGCCGCTCTACCAGTTGCGCATCCGCTCGCGCGTGTTCCGCTGGTACGCGCAACTGCGAGAGATCGAGGGTCGCTTCGAGCGCGAGCCGGGCTCGGCGCCCGAGCTGGCCGGCCAGCTCGACACGCTGGAGCGCAAGGTGGAGCGCATCAACGTGCCGCTGTCGTATGCCGACGAGCTCTACGCGCTGCGGCAGAACATCCTCATGGTGCGCAGCAAGCTTCGGGGCTAGCGGCCGGCCGTCCAGGCCTTCCCGGCATCACTGCGGGTAAACGCGGTCATCCACCCGGAGTCTGCGCAAATATCATACGTTTGTATGAAAACTGCAGACAAGCCGTCGGTCCCGCCGCGACCCGCTGCGAGTGCCGATACCGCCGCCCTCATCCTCGACGTCGCCGAGGACCTGTTCGCCAGGCATGGCTACAACGGCGCTTCGATCCGCGACATCACGTCCGCATCGGGCACCAACCTGGGCGCTGTCACGTATCACTTCGGCACCAAGGAAAGCCTGCTCACGGCCATCCTCGAACGCGGCGCGGCGGCGCTCAACCGCAAGCGCACCGAGCGCTTCACCCTGCTGGAGCAAGCGGGGCGTCCACCTTCGGCCGAAGCCGTGCTGCGGGCTTTCATCGAACCCACCTACGAGCTGCTGGATACACCGTCGGGCATCCGGTTCCTGCGCATCCAGAACGACATCAGCGCCGAGCGCACCGATGTGCCGAGCGACATCCTGGCTGCGCACTACGACGTCGTGGCCCGCCACTTCATGCGCCTGCTGGCCACGGTGGCGCCCCATCTGTCGTCCGATGCGCTGGCCTGGAACTTCCAGTTCATCCTCGGCGCGCTGCTGCACACGCTGACCCAGCCGCACCGCTTCCCGGTGCACCAGCCGGGCGAAGACGCGCGGGCGTGCCGCCATCGCGAGATGGACGAGCTGGTGCGGTTCCTGGCGCAGGCCCTGCGTGCGCCGAACCGGCCAACGCGATCGACGCGCCCGACCTGATTGCACGACAACCCACCGGAGACAAACCGATGCTAGAGCTCTACAACGCGCCGATTTCCACCTGCAGCCAGAAGGTCCGCATGGCCCTGGCCGAAAAGCAGATCGACTGGGTGGACCACCGCCTGGTCTTCAGCAACTTCGACCAGCTCAAACCCGAGTACCTGAAGCTCAACCCCAACGGCGTGGTTCCCACGCTCGTGCACGATGGCGGCGTGGTGGTCGATTCGTCGGTGATCAACGAGTATCTGGAAGACGTCTTTCCCGAGCGGCCGCTGCGACCGGCCAACAAGATCGAACTGGCCCACATGCGTGCCTGGCGCCAGTTCATCGACGAGGTGCCGACGCCGTCCATCCGCTATCCCTCGTTCAACGCCTACTTCGTGCAGAAGTACGCGCACTACACCGACGAGGAATTCCGCCAGCACGCCATGCGCCTGCCGGTGCGCCGCGACTTCTACCTGAAGATGGGGCGTGGCGGCTTTCCGCAGGCCGAGGTGGATGCCGCCATCCAGCGCCTGCGCGACACGCTCGAGCGCATGGAGCGCGCGCTGGAGAAGACGCAATGGATCGCCAACGACATGTTCACCCTGGCCGACATCAGCGTCATGCCCAGCATCGTGCGGATGGAAGACCTCTCGCTCCAGGGCCAGTGGAAGGATCTGCCCCGCGTGACCGACTGGTACCGGCGCCTGCAGGCGCGTCCGACGTTCGCCATCACCTACTACCCTGGCACGCGCGACCTCGGCCCCACCTGCTGAGCGCGCCGCCGGCAAGCCTCAGAGCGTGATGTCCACGCTGTTCTTCAGCGCGGTCTGGGCCACGGCATCGAGCGCGTCGTCCACCACGCCCTGAGTGATGAGCGTGACCGAACCGCGCGCCAGCAGCTTGTCGATGGCGCGGCGCGTGAGCGAATGGGTGGCGCCGGCCGCATCGGTGAACATGAACAGCGTGCCGTAGGGACTGGCCCAGGTGAGCTGCGCACGCAGGGTCTGGTCGTGCAGGCGGAGCTCGACCCACGAGCCGGGAGGAATCGGCGGCTTGGCCCGGTCGATGGCGCGCTTGTCGGCCTCGGACACCGGAATGTCGGGCGCCGTGGATTCGAACAGCGGCTCGGTGTTCTTGAAATCCGTCTCCGGCGCGCCGTCGGCCTCGGGCACGTCGAGAAAACCCGTGTCCTGCATTTCCGTGGGGCGCAGCCACGGGTCGTTGGTGCTCTCCGCGGTGGTGTCGTTGCCTGTCTGCTCCTGGGCCACCAGCGCGCGCTCGTTCACGGTGGACATGCCGGGCTGCTGCATGCCTTCGTACAGCGACATCAGCATCATCGAGAACGCGTCGATCTGGCCGGCCGGATAGTCGACCAGCGTCAGGCCCTCGCGCAGGCGCTCGAGCAGCGACGGGATCATCTCCTTGATGCGCTCGAGGTTCAGCCGGGTCTGATCGGGCTGCGTGGTCCAGATCAGGTCGTTGACGATGGCCAGGTAGCCGCCCGGATCGGGCGAGCCCTTGCGGTCGCGCAGGCGGGCCTCGGCCAGCACCTGCGACCAGGGCCCGACGATGAAGTTCATGACCTCGGGTGAAGCCGTGCCGGCGCCGGGGCGACTACGCAGGTCGGCGGCCAGGCGCTCGGCCAGGAGGTTGCGCTGCTCGGCATGCAGCAGGGTGTGCACGGCCTTCTCGCGTTGCTGCACTTCCTGGCGCGCATGGCGGTCCCAGTCGGCGCGCAGCTTGTGCAGCGCCTGCTCGAACGGGCCGGTGTCCTTGACCTGCGCGGTGGCCAGCGCGTCGGCCGCTTCGCGCAGCGAACGCAGGAAGGAGTCGAAGCCCGGTGCCATCAGCGTGGCGTAGCCCAGGCTGCGCTCGGTCATCTGGTCGAGCAGGCGGCGTGCCACGTGCTGCTTGTCGCTGAAGAAGCGCGGATCGATCAGCGCCAGGCGCAGGTAGGCCGGCTCCAGCCGCCGCATCACGGCCTGCACGGGTGGAAGCAAGTGCGGATCCTGCGTGATGTTCTCGAACATCAGGTTGACCACCTCCAGCCCCAGCGCCTGGCCCACGCCGCGCGCATCGTTGCGCAGATGGTCGAAGGTGATGTCGGGCGCGATGCCGCCGGCCGGCAGCACGGGGGCCACGCCGCCCACGGGCTTGCGCCCCTCGAGCTTCTTGATGACGCGCTCGACCTGGCGCATTTCCTCGAGTGCCTCGAAGGCCGCCGGCACGGTGTTGTCGAAATCCTGGTGCGGCGGAAAACCGTCGTCGTCCGCGACGCCGCCCGCAGGCACGCCACCCCGGCCACCGGCCTGCGGGCCGCCGGTCCCCAGCCGGCCCACGCCGGCCCCGCCCGAGCCACCGCGGAACATGCCCGGCTGGCTGGTGCGCAAGGCACCCGTGGCCGCTTCCAGGCTCTGGCGCGCCGAGTCGAGCTCGCCCGCCAGCAGGCGGCGCAACTGATCGACGGTCAGCAGGCTCTGGCGCGAAGAGCCCGCACCGCCACCGCCACCGCCACCGCCGGAGCCCGATCCAGATGCAGTCCCGGCCGCGCCGCGCGGGCCGGACACACCGCCACCACCGCCGCCAGTCCCGGTGCCACTGCCGCCCCGGCCACCCGCTGCGCGCGTCGCCCCGGTCTGCGGCTGTCCCGCCTGAGGCGTCTGCGTGACCACGTAACCCACGGGCCGCACGCCACGTGCCTCGAGCAGGCTGCTCAGATCGCCATACACCGAACGCAGGCGCTCGCCAAGCGCACCGCCCATCACCTGCATCCAGTGCAGGCGCACGCGGTTGTCCGCACCCGTGAGCGTGAGCACGGTGCGCAGCGCCTTGACGTAGATCTCGGGGCGGAAGGGATTGCGGTCGGGCTGGACGGTCTTGAGTCCGAGCAGCGCGCAGACCAGGCCATTGAGTTCGGCCAGCGGCAACTCGGCCGCGGCCATCGCGATCTGCTGGGCGCGGGCGAGTTCGATGCTCTCCTGTACCTGGGATTCGTCCATCAGTTCGAGCTGGTCGAAGCGCAGCGTGGCCGTGGAAGCGGACTTGGCTTCGGGTCGCACGGCGGGCTTGCTGTCGTTGGCCAGCGCCTCGGAAAAGGCCGCCGCCAGCGTCATCGGAAAGCGTTCTGCCAGCAGGCCGGCATGGACATTCAACAGCCGGCCGGCCTCGACCACCTGTTGCCGCTCGGCAGCGTCGAGCCCGCCCGCGGCCTTCTGCTGAAGGCCGACGCGGGTCTTCTCCACCAGCACGTCCATGAGCGGGCGGCCGTCATTGGCAGCCTTGGCCGCGCACTCCTTGTAGAGCGCGACCTGGGCTGACGACTGAGAAAAGTCATCCGTGACCATCGATCCCCAACGCGGGCCTCGTCGGACCCGTCACATGTACCGCCTGCAGAAAGTGCCGACTGGAATGCTTACTTCTTCTTACTTGAGCGCTTTATAACGCACTCGCTTGGGCTTGGCACCTTCTTCGCCCAGGCGTTTCTTCTTGTCGGCCTCGTATTCCTGGTAGTTGCCGTCGAAGAACACCCACTGGCTGTCGCCTTCGGCGGCGAGGATGTGGGTGGCGATGCGGTCGAGGAACCAGCGGTCGTGGCTGATGACCAGCACGGTGCCGGCGTACTCGAGCAGCGCGTCTTCCAGCGCGCGCAGGGTTTCCACGTCCAGGTCGTTGGACGGTTCGTCGAGCAGCAGCACGTTGCCGCCCTGGATCAGCGTCTTGGCCAGGTGCAGGCGGCCGCGCTCGCCGCCCGACAGGTTGCCGACCTTCTTCTGCTGGTCCTGGCCGTTGAAGTTGAAACGGCCCGCGTAGGCGCGGCTGGCCATCTGGAACTTGCCGACGTTGATGATGTCCAGGCCGCCCGAGATGTCTTCCCACACCGTCTTGTCGTCGGCCAGCGCATCGCGCGACTGATCGACATAGGCCATCTTCACCGTCTGGCCGATCACGACCTTGCCGGCATCGGGCGTCTCGCGACCCGCGATCAGCTTGAACAGCGTCGACTTGCCCGCGCCGTTGGGACCGATGATGCCGACGATGGCGCCGGCCGGGATGTTGAACGACAGGTTGTCGATCAGCACGCGGTCACCGAAGCTCTTGCTGACGTTGTGGAACTCGATGACCTGGCTGCCCAGGCGCTCGGCCACGGGAATGAAGATTTCCTGCGTCTCGTTGCGCTTCTGGTATTCGACGTCGGACAGCTCCTCGAAGCGGGCCAGGCGCGACTTGCTCTTGGCCTGGCGCGCCTTGGGGTTCTGGCGTGACCATTCGAGTTCCTTCTTCAGGGCCTTGGCGTGGGCTTCCTCGCTCTTTTGCTCCTGCGCCAGGCGCTCGCCCTTCTGCTCGAGCCAGGTGCTGTAGTTGCCCTTCCACGGAATGCCGCGGCCGCGGTCGAGTTCGAGAATCCACTCGGCGGCGTTGTCCAGGAAATAGCGATCGTGGGTGATGGCCACCACGGTGCCCGAGAAACGCTGCAGGAACACTTCGAGCCACTCGACCGATTCGGCGTCCAGGTGGTTGGTGGGTTCGTCGAGCAGCAGCATGTCGGGCTTGGACAGCAGCAGCTTGCACAGCGCCACGCGACGCTTCTCGCCGCCCGAGAGCAGGCCGATCTTGGCGTCCCAGGCCGGCAGGCGCAGCGCGTCGGCGGCGATCTCCAGCTGGTGCTCGGAATCGGTGCCGGCCGCGGCGATCACGGCTTCGAGCTCGCCCTGCTCGGCCGCCAGCGCGTCGAAGTCGGCGCCTTCCTCGGCGTAGGCGGCATAGATTTCCTCGAGCCGGGCCTTGGCCTTGTTGACCTCGCCCATGGCTTCCTCGACCGCCTCGCGCACCGTGTGCTCGGGGTTGAGCTTGGGCTCCTGTTCCAGGTAGCCGATCGACAGGCCGGCCATCGGGATGGCTTCGCCTTCGATTTCCTTGTCGACGCCGGCCATGATCTTGAGCAGCGACGACTTGCCCGAGCCGTTGAGGCCCAGCACGCCGATCTTGGCGCCGGGGAAGAACGAGAGGGAGATGTCCTTCAAGATCTGCCGCTTGGGCGGCACGGTCTTGGAGACGCGGTTCATGGTGTAGACGTATTGGGCCATGTGCTTGCGGTCTGCAGTGGTTGGCGCGCCATCGGGGTGCGCGACGAGGGAGTGCCGGCAGCGCATGCGCCGGGGCTCCTGCGGGAACGGGGGGAAACCCATGATTATCGCGGCATTGCGATGCGCCCCCAAACCGGGCCCGCAATAGCTGCGCTGCCTCAAGGGAGCCGGCCGCACGGCGCCCGGGACGTTTGTCCCATAGTCTTTATCGGACTTTTTCCGCACCATCCTGCCTCGTCGAGCGGTGACCCGCCCCGACGATTCACAAGGAGTGCTCCACCGATGGATTTCCCGCTACTCAGGCGCGCTGACGTGCCGGCCACCCATCCTGCCCGCGACAGCTGGCAACGCATCGTCTTCGCAGAATTCGAAGCCGCACTGACCAGCCCGTCCCGGCCGTTCCCCTGCACGTTCGGCGCAGCGGGCTTCAAGACGGACCAACTCCGCTACGCCTTCTGCACCGAACTGACGCCTGCCGCGGTAGCCAATGCCCTGACGGCCTATCTGCCCTGCGCACGCGAGTTCGGGCCCAACACCTCGCTGGTGATCTTCGAGGCCCCCCGGCCAGCCCCCGGCACGGTCGAGCAGCACGAACAGCGCTTCTGGAAACTGCTGCGCGGTACCGCTGCACTGGATACCGTGGCATGGCCCAAGCACGTGCCGACGGAACTCGACCAACCTCTCTGGGAATTCTGCTTTGCAGGCGAGCCGATCTTCGTGGTCTGCAATACGCCCGCGCATGTGCTGCGGCAGAGCCGTCGCGCATCCGGCTTCATGCTCACGTTCCAGCCGCGGTGGGTGTTCGAGCAGATCCTGGGAACACCGGAGGCTTCAGAGAAATCGGTGGGCATCGTCTCGCGCCGCCTGGCGGCTTTCGACCTGGTGCCGCGCTGTCCTGCCCTGGGCAGCTATGGCCAGGCCGATGTCCGTGAATGGAAGCAGTACTTCCTGCCAGACGAGAACATCGCGGCCACCCAGCCCTTCACGACGCTCAGGGACGTGGGGGCCTGACGATGCGCATCGAAGTCTCCGCTTTCGATCCCGCCGCCCTGGACGGCCTCGTGGCCCGATCACTCCCGCAGCAGGGCTGCGTCGAGATCCAGCGCGATGCGCCGGGCAAGCATCACGCATGGCATCAGCACGCCAGGGACGAGACGCTGTTGATCCTGGAGGGGAGCCTCACCTTCCTGCATGGGGATACGCAGACCGACTGCCGGCCCGGCGACGCCATCTTCCTGCCCGCAGGCACACCCCATGCGTCGATCGCGCAGGGTGCCGGCGCCACCTACCTGATTGCCTTCCACACCGTGGAGCTTGCATGAACCGGTTGCGCCCCACCCTCGGTCTCTTCGGCGGCACGCTGCTGCTGCTCAACATCGTCATCGGCGCCGGCCTGCTGGTGCTGCCGGGGCTGGTCTACCAGCAGGTGGGCACGCTGGGCCTGCTGGCATGGCTGTTGTGCGCCATGGCGGCGTTCCCCTTGCTGCTCGTATTCATCGCCCTCGGGCAGCGCCATCCCAGCGCCGGAGGCGTGGCCGAATACGCGCGCCGCGCGTTCGGGCCGCTGGGCCAGCATGCCGCAGCCTTTCTGTTCCTCGGCGCCGTGATCTTCGGCCTGCCCTCGATCGCGCTCACCGGCGGCTACTACCTCCACGCTTCGACGGGCTGGAGCGCACACGTCGGGGCCGCGGCCCTCATCATCGCGGCATGCGTGCTGCACGCCCTTCCGGGGCAACTGCTCGAACGCGCGCTCCAGTTCGTCGGCTCCGCGTTGATCGCGGTTCTGCTGGCCCTGCTGCTCGTCGCAGCGCTTGCACCAGCCACCTCCCCCACAACGACCGTGCTGCCCCGCGACTGGCGAGAGCCCGTGACTTGGTGGGCAGCGCTGGCCCCTTTCATGATGATCTTCTTCGCGTTCACGGGTTGGGAAGTAGGCAGCCATGCCGCAGAGGAGTTCCGCCGGCCGGAGCGGGACTTTCCCCGCGCCATGCTGCTGTCCTTCGCCATCGCCGTACTTCTCTACGGCTGTATCGCCTGGCTGGTGCAACGCGCGGCACCGACGCACGGCCTGACCGCGCCGTTCGTGGAACTCACGCGGCCCGTGCTCGGAGAGAACGGCCGCCATGTCGTCGGCGGCGTGGCGCTGCTGCTCATCCTGGCCAATCTGTTCGGCGCGCTCTGGGGCGTCTCACGGCTGGTGTTCTCATTGGCGCGGGACGGCATCCTGCCCGCCCCCCTCGCTGCCACGCGACAGGGCACGCCGCTGCGCGCCATCGTTGTCACCGTGGGCGCCTTGCTGGCCGTGCTGGGAGCCGATGCCGCTGGCGCGCTATCCATCGGGCAGATGCTGGCTCTGGCCGGGCAGAACTTCCTGCTGCTCTATGGCATGGCTGCGGCTGCGCTGCTGCGGCTGGATGAACGGTGGGCGCCGCGCCTGCTCGCGTTGCTCACACTGGCCGTGGTCGGCATCGTGCTGGTCATGGCCGGCGTGCATCTGGCCTACCCGGCGGTGCTGGTCGGCCTGGGCGCGGCATCGGCCTGGTTATCGCGCTCGTCGGCACATCGCATCGACCAGCGATGAGTGTCCAGTCCCCGCCCGGCGCGATGGCAATGCAGCCGGCCGGCAATAGCTTCTTCGGGTCTGGCGGCATTCGCTCGACAAACTGACGGAAGCTCCTGGAGCGACTTCTTCTGCCGGCCCTCACTGCGGCCCGGACCAACGTGCGATCAGCTCGGGCGGCAGGGCATCGGCCACCTCGGCGTAGGGGCGCCCCACCAGGCGCTCGGCCTGCAGCAGCATCAGGCAAACAGGGCTGCTGGGCTCGTGTTGCTCGAACCAGCGGCGCAAGCCGATGAGTGCAGCCCGCGCCTGCTCCCGCGGATCTCCAGCTGTGCTCCGGTCTGGCCAGAAAGCGGGTACGGCGCGGGTGTCGCCGCCTGTTGAAGGTGCCTGCACAGAAACGGCGTCGGGGCTTTCTGCAACATCGGCTGACCGGGCTGAAGCGGCGAAAATTTCACCGCTCGCGGGCGGCTGCGCAGGCTCCTGCGTCACGCGCCCGCCTTGCGCGGCGGTGCCGCCGGCGTCAGGCGGCTCCTTCAATACGGAAGCCACCTCCAGCCGGCCGGAACTGTCGCATCCGCCGGTGGCAGCGAATGGCGCCAGCAGCCGCACCAGCGCGGACAGGTCCGGCGCATGCTCGCCCAGTTGGGCGCGGCACCAGGCAAGGATGTCGTCCAGCCCGGCCGCCGCGGCCTGCAACGCGGCCAGCTCGGGCGCGGCCGCGCGCTGCAGGTCGTCGATCTGCGCACGCACGGCCTCGGGCGTGGCGGAGTCTGCCGGGCGTGGCTGCAGCAGGGCACGCTCCACATCGCGCACGGCCAGCCGGCCCGCGGCGTTGCCGCCCACGGCCAGCTCGCGCACGTCGGCCAGCAGTCCTTCGGGGTCGGCCAGCGCCGCCAGCGCGTTGGCGCGCACGCTGGCGTCGCCGGCTTCGGGCTGCGGGTGGATGTGCGCGCCATGCCGGCGCAGCGCCTCGGCCAGGCAGGCCAGCCCTTCCTGCAGCCCTTGCGCGCCGGCCTGGCGCGCGCGGCAGCGTGTGAGCCAGACCAGCAGGTTGATGTCGCAGCTGCGTTGCAGCAGGGCGCGGCACTGGCGTTCCACGTCGGGCCAGTCGGGGCCTTCGCGCCGGCCAGTGAAGCGGCCGTACTGGACGTCGGGCGCGGGTTGCAGCACCGCCTGCAGCACCAGGAAGTCGTTGTCGTACTCCAGGCTCGGGCCGCAGGGGGCGGCCGGGTCGGCGAAGGTGGGCCAGGGCAGCGTGGCGGGTGCGGGGCGCTTGGGTTTCGTGCGTGTCATGGTCGTGGTGCGGCACGGCGCCGCAGGGAAGCGTCAGGAAGAGGTCCGGACATAGGCCTCGGGCTCGAGCACCATGCCGCGCCGCGCCTGGCCCGCCACGGCGCGGCCATCGGCCAGCCAGGTGGACCATCCCAGGCGCTCGGTGCCGCCGAGCCGCGCGGGCGGCACCTCGTCGTGCAACAGATGCAGTTCGGTGTCCCAGGCGTATTCGAAGCCGACGAAGGCGCGCACCCATTCGACCAGGGTGCGCAGATCGCGGCCCCGCTCGGCGTCGTGGCCGGTGCCGGGCATGAAGCGCAGGTACTGCTGCAGGTTCAGCGGCCCGATCACCAGCCGGAACTGCGCCTGCCGGTCCGGCACCATCGCGCCGGCCATGGCCCCGCCGCCCAGCGTGCTGGCCGGGTGCGCGCGGCCCAGCTGGCAGCGGTCGGGCGCCGCCACGTCGATCCAGCGCAACACGTATTCGCGCAGCGTGACGCGCACGCCGAAGTAGTGCACCAGCGTGCGCACCAGCCCTTCGGGATTGCGTGCACGCCGCACGCGGTGCGCAGCCGACGCCCAGCGTGCGTGCCGGGGCAGCGGCTCGGCCGGCACCTCGCCCGCCTCGTCGCCGGCCAGCCAGGCCACGTAGCGGGTGAAGGTCTCGGCCTGCGGCCGGTCGAGCCCCGCGGCGGCCTGCGCCTGCGCCCACGCCCGGTAGAAGTGCGACAGCGCGCGGTGGTGGAACAGGTCGATGAAGTCGGCCCCTGCCGTGTCGCGCCGCGTCTGGGCGCGCTCGTGCAGGGTTTCGGTGTAGTGCAGCGGCAGCGCGCCGCCCGGGCCCAGCAGGCCGAGGCCGAACAGCCGTATCTCGGCCCGGCCGCGGTGCTGCGCCACCCCGGCCAGCTCGCGCGGCGCGAACGCCAGGCTGGCCTGCTGGCCCAGCCGATAGGCTTCCTGCGATGGGCGGCGCGCCAAACCCGGCGGCGGCAGCGCGTCGTGCGTGGCGGCGATGCGGCGCAGCAGCGGCAGGAAGCCGTGGCGCCAGGGATGGCGGGCAGCGTCCTGCAGCACTGCAGCCAAGTCGGCGCGGCGTTGCGATGCGCTCGTTGGGATGCGTTCGGCTTCGCCGGCGTCGCGAGCCTCTTGCGGTGGCAAGGCGAGGCTCATTGCACCGCCCTCCGCACTGCGCGCTGCGGGACGAGCCTCTTGGGGCGGCCCGGCCAGGCTCATACCACCTCCCGCGTGCCGGGCCGCAGCGGCCAGGTGCCCACCTCGCCGCGCTGGATGGAAACCAGCCGCGTTTCGACGAAGGTGTTGATGGCGACGTGCCGCGCGAGGTAGTGCGACAGCACCAGCCCGAACAGGTAGGGGCTGGCGCCCGAGAAGCCGGCTTCGTCCACGCTCAGCGTGCACTGCACCCCACGCCCGTAGACCAGCGGCCCGGCGCCCCAGAGCCGCCGCGTGACGGGTGCCAGGCGCGTGCCCACCAGGGCGCCGATCTCGGTGCGGGCCCGTTCGTCGCCGTCCGGGGCGAACAGCTGCAGCATGTGGCGCAGCGCCTGGCCGCCGTCGCGGTGGTCCAGCTCGGTGAGCGGCAGGTGGTTGAAGCCCAGTTGCCGGATCAGCCGCCACGCCGTCTCGCCCTGCGCGATGGGCGCGCGTGGCGCCGTCGGCCGGCGCAGGAAGCCGGCGCTGGCAATGGGCATCGATTCGCCGGCCAGCAGGTCGTCGATGCCATTGCAGGGCACGAGCGTGGGCAGGTCGCGGTTGGTGAGCCACGCATTCACGCTCAGCCGGCGCAGGTCGGCCGGGTACGGCGCCTCGTGCTGGTCGACCAGACTGGCGAACACCTCGGTGCCCACGTATTCGCTGCGCGAGCCGTAGCGGCGCGACGACCGCGGCGCCAGCCGGGCTTCGCGGCGCAGGCTGAAGTAGCGGCCGTGGTCACCCTCGTCGTGGCTGAGCGTGTCGTAGAGGGGGCGGAATTCCAGCGCCACGCCGCCCGCCTCGGGCTGCGCCTGCATGGCGGCGACCGAATGCACCTCGAAATCCATGGGGCGCGAGCGGTCGGGCACCACGTGGAATTCGGTCTCGCCGGGCGCCACGGCCACGTGGTCGGTGCGGTGCGCAAACAGGTTCACCACCGGCACGCAATGGAGCGCGAAGCGGCTGGCGTCGACCAGGGCCGCCAGGTCGCCGGGGGCGCGGTCGAGCAGCACCACGATCTCGACCTCGCGGCCCGGCATGCGGCCCAGCGCCGGCGCCAGCCCCTGCAAGGCGAAGCCCAGGAAGCGCTCGGGGCAGGCGAAGTATTCGTGCAGCAGGTTGTGGCCATGAAAGCTCGTCCACGCCAGCGGCAGCAGGCGCTGCGAAGGTTCGAGCCCGTCGTGCACCAGGGCGCCCTGCGTGACCACGTGCGGCTGCGTGGACGAGAACTCGCCCGGCGCCGCGATGAAGCTGGCGCAGGCGCCGGTGTGCAGCAGCTCGAAGAGGCGCGAGGCCACGGCGGCATCGCCGGCCAGGTGCACGGGCAGCCGGTCGAGCCCGCGCAGGTCCGACAGGCGGCCCTCGCCCATCATGCGCAGCCGCAGGCGCAGGCTGCCCAGCGGCCGCACGCCTGCAGGCAGGCGCCGCTCGGGCACGGGAATGTCGGGCGGCACGCCGCCCAGCGAGGCGTGCGCGATCTCCAGCGGCCACAGCGTGACGGCCTGCCCGGTGCGGAATTCGCACGCCGTCTGCTCGCCCGGCGGCACGCGCGAGAACAGCGCCGAGCCGCGCGGCAGCACGTGGCCCGCGCGCAGGTCGCCGTGGTTCACGTCGGGCAGCAGACGAGCGACGGCCATCGACGGCGTGGGACTGACGTAGTTGGGAAACAGCACTTCCAAGAGGCGCTGGGTGAAGCGCGGGAACTCGGCGTCCAGCCGGATGCGCATGCGCGCCGACATGAACGAAAAGCCTTCGAGCAGGCGTTCGACATACGGATCGGCCACCTCGCCGGCCTGCATGCCGAGGCGACGCGCGATCTTGGGATGCAGCGCGGCGAATTCGCCCGCCAGCTCGCGCATGTAGACGAGTTCTTCGTTGTAGTAGTGGAGCAGGTGGGGGTCCATGGTTTGTCCGGTGATCAGGTCAAAGGTCTTCGAGTGGACTGGATGGCCGATCAGCCAGCGGCCGCCATCTTGAGTTCTGCCCGCCGTTGGTGCCCGCGCCTGCGCCCTGCGTCGAGAGATTCACGGCAGCTTCGCGCGTGAGCGGCTGCTGTGCGGCCAGCCGCGCGGTCTGCTGCGCCACCCGCGTCATCTGCTCTTCTCTGTCGTCCGTCATCGCGCGGCTCCGGGTTTCGTGGTCTTGCCCGCGCCAATCGCTTGCGCCGCGCTGGCTGCGATGCGCGTGATGGCGTAGGCCGTTACGTGCTGCGCGATGCCGCTCTTGTAGGCAGGCTCGTGCTCGATGCCGGGAATACCGAAGATCTGATGCACGTTCGGCAACGGCGCGCGTCCGCTCGCCACCGGCACTGTGCCGTCTCCGCTGTCGGCAGCAGGTAGCAACTGCACGTTGTACGTGGGAGCGCCTTGCACCGCGCCCCGCAATTGTTCGGGGTTGGTTCCGTCCATTACTGCCCTGTCATGGCGCACATCCAGCGCCTGCGTTCCGGCCAGGCGCTTCGAGCGCCATTCGGTCGGCAGGGTCTCGATCTGCCAGCACACCGTCTCGAAGCTGGGAACACCGTGGCCGTAGAAGGCGTAGGTGTTGGGGTGGTAGGGGACCGCTGCGGATGCGTTCAGCTTCGCGTGAAACGAAGAGGCCAGACGAAGGGTCTTGAGATACGTCGTCCACGTGAGCGGCTCACCGTCCTTCGGCTTCAGCCAATCCTCTTTCACCAATCCCCACCACTGTTGGCGCTCCGTGTACACCGTGTCGTAGGGCTTGGCAGTGTCCATGCGACCGGCCATGGAAAGTGACGCGCTGTCGATATCGCGCACCTCCAACCAGGCTCGGGGATATTCCGCCGTGGGTAGCAGTTGCAGCGCTCCCGGCGATTGCGCGAAGACGGCCGTCACCTCCTGCCCCGTGGCACCGATGACACGGGCCACGCCCCAGCTCCCCAGCGCCGCCTTGCCTATACCGGAGGCACCTTCATCCATCATGCCGACCTTGCAGCGCCGATAGGCCACGGGCGCGCCCACGGCCGGCATCACGCCATGCACCACGCCCGCGATCTTCTGCGCCATGCCCGGCAGTTGCGCGCAACGCCGCGCCACCAAGCCCCCCATGCTGTGGGTGATCACGATCACCTGGGTGCAGCGGCTCATGCCCCCGCTGTACTGCGCGATGATTTCGTCGATGCGCTTCGCCAGCCGCTGAGCCGCGATCTCGTTGTCGTCCAGCCAGTTGTAGCCGCAGGCGTGCACCGGGTAGCTCCAGCCCTGCGCGCTCCGGCTTTCGTCCTCCGTCAGGGGATCGAACGGTTTCTGCGCGCCCCAGGCTCGGCCATCCTTGACGACCAGCAGCGTTGCGCCCAAACGCCCGTAGGTATCCTCATCGGTTCCCTCGCAGCGCTGGCTGTTGAAGTTCTTCTCGGCCCAGACGAGGAATTCGTTGTAAGAGGTATGGCCCACCTCGCCCCAGCCGCGCGCGCGGAAATCGGCAGCGGTTCGCAGAACGCCTACGGGACTTTCGGGCACTTTGCCGCGGGGATCTACTTCCACGCGGTTTGGGTGTAGCAAGCGCTGGCGCTCACCCGCATTCTTGAATCCCATGGACAGGCCCAGTTTTTCCTCGTCGTCAAGCCTCCATACGGCATTCTCAGTCCCACTCTTCTTGAGATTACTCCCCATGATCCCAGGGACGAACACGACGGGCAGAACATGGTTGAGCTGGACGACGATTTGCACGGTATCCGTGCGATGGGCTGGCGTCAGCGTTACCGTGACGCTGGGCTGACCATTGGCGCCAGGTTGGGTGTAGAGACGTCGACGTGGCGGCACAGTGGTGGTGTTCATGGCAAGCGCTATCGGATGTGGTTCTTCAGGAGCCGTGTTCAACGCGGCTTTGGCGCGGGGCCGCCGTTGCCAGGCGACAGCCGCAACGACGACAGCCATGCATCCCACGCCTGCTCGACCTGATCGCGACTGAGTGGTGAGGGATAGTTGCTGATACCAAACTGACCAGCATCCAGGGTGATCTGCAACCCTGGTCGTGCCCAGGTGAACTGCCCTTCGTCATTGCGCGCTGAGAACCTGAACTGCGCCGCTGACGAATCTTGGTCCCAGCCCTGCATCCCATACTCCTCAACGCGCAAGCCGGCGCGTTCCTGGCGCATGTGCCACACGCTTTTCGGTTGATCGCTTTCAACTCCGCCGAGCTGACCGATCAACGTAAGAAGTTCCGCGAACATGCCGGAGAGCGTCTCTTTCCCCTGCCCGGTCTTGCCCATCATGTCCACATCGAGCTTCACCCAGCCTTTCTCCTTCGGCCACTGAAACTCGAAGACCGCTTTCTCCTCGTCGTACCCGATACGCTGCGCATCGAAGACGATCCCGTTCATGCAAAACCCCTCGCCTGCGCGCTGCGGATCTTTGGCCCCTCGGAGGTTGCGCACCATGTGCTTCAGTCGATCCTCAGTCGGGGACGGATCGATCACCTTGTAGCGATCCTCGTCCAATCGTGGAGCACCTTCTGGAAGATACGAGGCAGATTCAATGCGGATGTGCCGCTTGTTCACATAGGCATGAATTTCCGTCTTGATGCTTGAGATGCGGTAATTTTCGTTCGACAGATATCGCAGAAGCAGCGCATCGCCATTCTCCGTAGGTACGACTTCACTGCGTAGCAGAAGCGGAATCTCCATCTCCACGTTCTTCTCCTTCTTCAATTCGTCCATTCGAACCGTCACCCGGCGCCGGAATTCATCGAACTCCATCGCCGCCCCTTGGGGCATGTAGGCCTCCACCTTCTTGAAATTCTTGTCCAGACCGTAATAGAACTGCGCCAGATCGACGCTGGGGTCGCCCATGTCCTCGGGCAGGTCGATCAGGTAGCGGCCCACGCAGTGCGTGCGCAGATTCGGTGAGAAGGTCTTCATGGTCGCAGGAACGTAGTTAGGAACTTGATGGCGATACCAGTACCAGCCGGTGATGCATGCAAGAGCAGCAAGGAGGAATAGGCCAATCCTGAAGTGGCGTATCGGGGCGAGATTCATCGCGTGATCCCCGCGCTTTCCCGGCCCGGCGACAGCCGCAACGACGACAGCCATGCATCCCACGCCTGCTCGACCTGGTCGCGACTGAGCGGTGAGGGATAGTTGCTGATACCAAACTGACCAGCATCCAGGGTGATCTGTAAACCCGGGCGCGTCCAGGTGAACTGTCCTTCGTCATTGCGCGCTGAGAACCTGAACTGCGCTGTGGACGAACCTTGATCCCAGCCCTGCATCCCGTACTCCTCCACGCGCAAGCCAGCGCGTTCCTGGCGCTTGTGCCACACGCTTTTCGGTTGATCGCTTTCAACTCCACCGAGCTGACCAATCAACGTACGAAGTTCCGCGAACATGCCGGAGAGCGTCTCTTTTCCCTGCCCGGTCTTGCCCATCATGTCCACATCGAGCTTCACCCAGCCTTTCTCCTGCGGCCACTGAAACTCGAAGACCGCTTTCTCCTCGTCGTATCCGATACGCTGCGCATCGAACACGATCCCGTTCATGCAGAACCCTTCGCCTGCACGCAGTGGGGCTTTGGCCGCTCGAAGGTTGCGGACCATGTGTTTCAGTCGATCCTCGCTTGGTTGCGGATCGGCGTACGGATACAGGGGATCGGCCCCCTTGGAATACATCTCATCGGGAGGAAATGACTCGGCCTCCAGGCGGATGTGGCGGTTGTTCACATAGGCATGCACTTCACTGATGACCGTCGAAGGCGACCCGGCCTCTACGCCGAGCCGCCTGAGCAACAGCGCATCACCGTTGGGTGTGGGAACAATCTCGCTGCGCACGAGCAGCGGCATTTCAAGCTCGCTGTTCTTCTTCGTCTTCAGTTCGTCCATCCGAACCGTCACCCGGCGCCTGAACTCGTCGAACTCCATCGCCGCCCCTTGGGGCATGTAGGCCTCCACCTTCTTGAAATTCTTGTCTAGACCGTAATAGAACTGCGCCAGATCGACGCTGGGCTCGCCCATGTCCTCGGGCAGGTCGATCAGGTAGCGGCCCACGCAGTGCGTGCGCAGAGTCGGTGAGAAGGTCTTCATGGTCGCAGGAACGTAGTTAGGAACTTGATGGCGATACCAGTACCAGCCGGTGATGCATGCAAGAGCAGCAAGGAGGAATAGGCCAATCCTGAAGTGGCGTACCGGGGAGAAATTCATCATGTGACTTGGTCTTCGAGCGAAATGCGGCTGGTTTCCAGATCGACCGCCGTCTGCACGCGAAACGCCAGCGGGTAGGGCGACAGGTGCACCTCGCCGCTGATTTCGAAGCGCAGCAGATGGGGCTCGCGGGCCACGTCGGCGCCGTGCGGGGAGTGCAGCGGCGTGACCCGCAGCGAGCCGGGCGCCAGGCGCGGCTCGAAGTCCGCCAGCGCGCGGCGGATCATGGCTTCGAGCTCCCACCAGCGCCGGGCGAGCGACCAGCTGCCGGCCAGCGGCGGCAGGCCGAAGTTGAGCGTGGAGCCAGCGGCGTGCGGATACCGTGCGCGATCGATGCGGTCTTCCTGGTTCACGGTGCCCAGCAGCAGCGCCAGATCGCGGCGGATGAGTGCGCGCATGCGCTCGCGGCCCGGCGCATAGACATCGGGCGACTCGTGCGGCTGGCTGGGCTCGTCGTCCTGCAGCCGGTCGAACAGCGTGGGCAGGTAGGTGGGTGCCGCGCGCCGGTGCGCGGGCAGTGCGGCGTCGGCCGCCGGAGCTGCGACGGCGCGGGCGGCCGGGTGGTAGGCGCGGGCGGCGGCGTCCGGCGCCGGCGCGCGCGCGGGTGGCCCGGCGACGTCGACCGTCAGCGCGGTCATCGCATCATCCATGGCGCACCCCGCTTGCATCCGGGTCACCTTCGGGGCTCGTTCCGGGGTTCGCGTTGGCGGCATCGCGCGGCAGGCCGTCCGACTCGCGCCGTGCCGCGCTGCCCAGGCGCAACGCGCTGTCGGCGGCCGGCAGGTGATGCTCGCGGCGCGTGAGGCTCGACAGCGCCTCGTGCGGCGCGGCGGCCGGTGCGGCGCCCAGCAGTGCTTCGAACCCCTCCGCGTGCCCGGACGCACCGCGCGGCGCAGAGGCCGGCGCGAAAAGGTGCAGCACGCTCAGCGCAGGTTCGTCGCCCAGCAGGTCGCCCTCGCCCAGCGCATCGACACGCGCGATGAGCGCGTCCATGGCGTCGGGCGTGGCCAGCAGGTCGTGCAGGCTCTCGTCGGGTCCGGCCGGGTGGACCAGTGCCGCGAACGCGTCCGGGGCCGCGCCGCTGCCGGCACCCGTGCGCCCCGCCTGCGGGCGCCATGGCGCCTCGCTGCCCATCGCGGCGGGATCGACCAGCGTGGCGTGGTAGCGCCGGTGCAGCTCGCCCAGTACGGCGTCGCTGGAATGGGCGTCCGCCGCACCCGCCGCGTCCGGTGCGCTGCCTGCATGGCGGGCCGGATCGGTGTTGCCTGCCGCGGCGGGCGCATCAGCCAGCGCGTCGTGAATGGCGAAGGGCCATGCGCCGGTGGCGGCGAAGGTGGCACCGGCGTCGCCCGCCTGCGCCATCGCGCGTGCATCACTGCTACCGATCGAAGCCGGCAGGGCAGGCCATTCTTCCACCCCAGAGGGCGCAACGAAGCCGAGCCGCAGCAAGCCCACCTGCACCTCGTCACCCGACTGCAAGGGCACCCGCCGGCCGGGCGGCAGCGCTTCGCCGTTGACGGCGCAGGTGCGTGCGACCAACGCGTGTTCCAGCTCGAAGGGCCCCACGGGCGCGGCGTGTCCCGGCGGCGTACCGCGCGCGATCAGGCGCAGCGCGGCCAGGTGCGTGTGGTCTTCATCGGCGTGCGCGTTTGCATCGGCTTTTGCGCCACTGTCTTCGTCCAGCTGCGGCGCGAACCGCGCCACGTCCGCGCCCGAGTCCTCGATGCGCCGCCAGCGCCACAGCCCGCCGGTCTCGGCACCGTCCCGCAGCGCATGCGCCCGCAGCGCGACGGCGGGTGCCTCGCCCGCAGGCTCGCCAGGCAGCGCCGGCACGGCAGCCACACCCGCGCCGCTCATCGCCCGCGCCTTCCCTGCCGGAAGACGCCCGCCAGGCTGGCCGAGGCGGCCACGATGCGCCCTTCGCCATCCTGCTGCCAGAACGCGGCATGCCGCGCTGCCGCGTGATCGCCCCCCGGCCACTGGGGCCAGGGCAGATGACGCACGCCGTGCAGGTAGTGCGACGAGGGCACGGGCGGCGGACCCGCGTCTGCCCCGGACGGCCGCGGCACCGGAAGCTGCTCTGCCAGCCAGCGCTGCAGCGCGGCAGCGCCCGGTGGCGGCGCGGCATCGAGCTGTGTGGCCAGATCGCACAGCCGGTGCCAGTCCCAGGCGCTGTCGGCACGGCGTGTTTCTGCAGCGGCGGGCCCGTCGTCGTCGAATGCCGCGGCCCGCAGCGCCAGCCGCTCCAGCAACTGCGCCTGGGCATGCCACCACGGCAGGCCGGCCACAGCCTGCGCATCGAGCCAGTGCACGTCCACGCAGCGCCACACGATGAGCGGATGGGCGCGGCCGACGCTGTCCTGGCTCGGCACCATCACACCCGCGACGTAGCGGCGGCCCGCGAAGGCCAGCACGCCAGGCGGCAGCACGAAGGCGACGGGCAGCGCCTGCAGGTCGGGCGGCGCGGGCTCCAGCTGCAGCCAGCCCGCCGGCGCCGGCCGCCGGGGCGTGGGTGCGAAGCGGCCAAGCCAGGCCTGCCAGTCGCGCGCGGCGTCCGCACCGGCGCGGTACTGCAGGTAGTCAGCGTGCGTGGGCAGCTTGCCCCACGCGGCCAGCGGCGGCGGGGCCAGGCGCAGGAACCAGCGATCCAGCCAGCGGCCCAGCCAGCGATCGAGTGTGCGGCGCACGAAGGTCATTGCCTGCGCTCCCATCACGCCGAAGGGCGCCCGCCCGGGCAGCGGAACTCGCGCAGCGACTGCGACAGCAGCGGATGCGCCTGGCTGCCCGTGCCCGCCAGGTCGAGCACGGCGCGCCGGCCATCGAAGCTGAATTCGACCGCCACGCGGCCCGCGGTGGCGGTGCCGACGATGCGGCCACGCTCCATCAGGCGCTGCAGCGCCCACGGCCCGCGCGCCTGCAGGGCCGAGGTGTCCGCGCGGATGCGCGGCAGCGCCACCAGCTCGGCCGAGGCGCCGCCGCGCGGCCCGGGCCAGTTCACCGTCCAGCCCTGCACGGGGCCGTGCGCATAGCGCTGGGCCTGGCCGTCGAAGTCCATCACCAGTTCGGTGATCGAGGGATCGAGCTCCGACACACGCACGTCGGCCTGCCAGCCCAGGCGACGCCCGCCTTCCTTGAAGTAGGCGTTGCGGATCTGCGCCGCGCGCCAGAACACCTCGAGCTCCGGGCCCTGCTCGGCCAGCAGCCGCAGCAGCTCGCCCGCCAGCGTCGGGCCGGCGATGGCGGGCGACGGCGCAGTGGCTGCCGCGCCTTCGGCGGTGGCAGCGGCGGGCACCATCATGCTGGCCGTGGCGGGGCTCTTGTAGCGCCAGGGTCGCACGCTCAGGTCGGCGTAGGGCATGAGGTTGCGGGCGAAGTAGTCGTCGAATGCGCCGCCGGTGGAAAAGAGCAGCTGGAAGTCCTCGGCCGCCACCTCGCCCGCGCCCACGTTGCCCGAGGCATCGCCAGCGGCGAACGGATAGCGCCCCTCCAGCGCGCGCCGGCACGGCTCGGTGACCTGCAGCGCCAGCAGGCCGTTGATGCGGTCGAGCTGCGCGCGCGCCTGCTGGCGCAGCACCGTCTGCGCGCCGTCGCTCACCTTGTTCGCGCCCGCGGTGCCCAGGCCCAGCAGCACTTCGCGAAACGGCGCGGGCAGGCGCTGCGCTTCCAGCCGCAGCCGCGCACCGACGTCGGCCACGCCCGGCGGCACGGCGCCGCCGGTCAGGGCCGTGTCGGCCACCACCAGCACGGTGTAGTAGTCGTTGATGAGGCCGGTGATGGCCTCCAGCGCCGGGGGCCGGCTGGCGGCCGCCGCGCCCGCCAGCGCCGCGGCATCGACCTGGCCCGTGACCACTTCGCGAAGCGCGGCGAAGCGGTCGTCCACCTCCATGCGTTCCAGGCGGGCCTCGGCCCGCAGCCCAAGCGTTCGGCCGGCTTCGCGGGCCTTGTCCAGCGTCTCGCCCGCCTTGTCGAGCAGGCTCTTGTTGTCGGCCTCGCCGCGCGTGGCCACCAGCGGCGCCGACAGCGTGGTCTCGCGCGCGGCCGCGCGGGCCAGCCGGGCCAGCGGCGAATCGGGCGCGGCCAGCTGGCGCAGCACGTTGAGGTCGAACGCCAGGTTGGCGCCGCCGATCACGCGCACGTCGTCCAGGAACGCGGTCCAGCGCCTGGCGTATTCCTGCAGGAACTGCCGGCGCACCTCCTGCGCCAGGGCCTGGGCCTCGCGCTCGTGCTGCGCCGCCGCGTCCGCCCCGGCGCCCGCCGCGGGCAACCGCTGGCCCATCACCCAGGCGTCGTCGTCCGCGGCGCGCGCGATCATCTCGGCCAGCCGCGGCGAGAACGCCTGGTGGTAGCCGTCGTAGGTGAAGAGGCCCGGCACGCCCTGCTCCAGCGGCCGGCCGGACGCGCGCGTGAACAGCGTGCCGGCCTGCGGCCCGAGCGCGCGCACCAGCGTGAAGTCGGCCGGTGCCGCATCGGCCAGCTGTGCCTTGGCGCGCTGGTACAACCGCTCGCTGGCCGTCGTGCCGTCCAGCCAGTCGCGCACGCGCTGCACCAGGGCCGCGTCGGGCACGCGGGCCGAACGCACCACGCGCTCGCCCGAGAACAGCGACTGCAGGTGCCCCAGCATGGCCGCGCGCCCGCCGAACGATGCCGCCAGGCCGTCGGCGGCCTGCCAGTCCTCGACGATCCAGCCGCGCAGGTCGCGCGCCGCATAGCGGGCCGGATCGAACAGCATCAGGTACACGCGCAGCGTTTCGTAGGCGGCACGGGAATCTTCTTCGGCCACCGCTTCGGCCAGGCGCTTTTCCAGGCGGGCGACCACGGTGGGCAATAGCAGATGGTCCTGCAGTGCGGCATAGACGCGCGTGGCCGAGGCCTGGATGTCCTCGCCCGTGTAGAGGCCGTAGCGCCACGCCGTGGGCGGATCGGCCAGGTCGATGCCGGGGTGGTGGGCCACGTCCTGCGCCGCGCCCAGCGCCTCGGGCACCTGCGCCGCGCGGAAATCGGCGAACAGCGACTGCACCTGCGAGCGCAGCGCGCTCGCGCGCGCCATCACGCCCCGCAGGTAGCCCTCGTTGTGCTGATGGCTCGACCACAGCGCGCTGCCCAGCCACACCAGCAGCAGCGCCACCAGCGAATGCCCCAGCCAGCCGGCCAGGCGCAGCCGCGCCTCCAGCCGCAGGTTCGGGCGCACCAGGTGCGACTCGGGCACGATGACGCGGGTGATGAGGTCGTGCAGGAAGTAGCCGCGCTGGGTGACGGACTGGTTGGCGGCGGCGATGGCGGTGGTGTCGGGTTTGGCACGCAGGCCGAGGCGCTCCATCAGCAAGGCCATGACGCTGCGCGGCTCGGCGCCGCGCCAGCCGGTGGCTTGGAGCGGCGCGTCACCGAACTGCACGGCGCTGGTCAGGTAGACCCCTCGCAGCAAGCCGCCGACCGAGGTGGCGTCGAAGCGCGAGTCGGCGAACGTCTCCTCGAGCAACGTGAGCAGCGCGGGCGTCAGGCCTTCCAGTTCGTGCGGCAGGTCGTACAGGCGATCGCGGCGGCGCGGATCGAACTCCTCCTGCAGCCGCGCACCGACACCGGCCGCCACACGCGACTGCAGCGCCTTGAACGCGTCTCTCAGTGCCTGCCCGAAGCGGGCCTGTGCCTCTGCGGCACGCGCCGCCCGGCCGCCGCGCCGGCGCCAGAAGGGCTTGCCGGCGGGCTCCCAGGGCAGCGTGACACCCCAGACCTGCGCACGCGCCTCTGCCGTGAGCGAGCCAAAGTAATCGGCAAAGCCGTTGAGCGCGTCGCACTTGGTCAGCACGACATACACGGGAAAGCGTACGCCAAGCGCAGCACGCATCTCTTCCAGGCGCGAGCGCAGGTCGAGGGCCAAGGAGAGAATGGCCGGCCCGTCGGATGCCATCAGGCGCGAGGCATCCACCACCAGCAGCGCGCCATTGACGGGTGCACGAGGTCGCACACCCCGCAGCACACCGAGCAGGCCGCGCCAAGCGGCCGCGTTCACGAGGGCTGGGTCGGCCGGCTTTGCGGCGGCGGGGCGCGGGGCCGCACCGCCTTTCTGCTGCGCTTCGTCTTCGGTCTTTTCTTCGTCCCCGTTCGGGCGGGCCACGGCCGGTCCCTGCGGGGTCTCAGGCGCGGCCAACGCGGTGCCGAGGCCATCCACATGCCGTGTGAAACGCCCCGCCGTGTCCACCAGCACCGCTTCGTCGGTGAACCACCAGCCGCATTGCAGCGTGCCGGCCGACTGTGCCGCGATCGAAGAGGTGGCCAGCTCGGGCAGCACCGGAAAGCGCAGGCCCGCGTTCTGCACCGCAGTCGTCTTGCCCGCGCCCGCGTTGCCGATCACCATGTACCACGGCAATTCGTACAGATAACGCCGCCCTTCGAACATCACACGCAGCCAGCCGCCAGTGCTGCGCATGTCGCGCAGGCGTGCGGCGGCGCGGCGCGCAATGCCGCGCATGGCGCGGATGTCGTCCTGCGCCAGGTCCGCCTCGGCCTTCTTCTTGTCCAGCAGACGGTCCAGCAGCTGGCTGTCGTTGCCGATGGCGTGCAGCAGTCGCCACACCGCCCACACCAGGTAGAGCACGACGATCGCGCCGATGAGGGCCACGCGCACCCACGGCTCCTGCAACGGCCGGGCCGCGCCCACCGCCAGCAGCGGCCCGGCCGCCCACACCAGCAAGGCCGCCGCCAATACGAACACCGGGCTCAACGGCTTGCCCGTCACCCACAGCAGGGCGAAGGCGAGCAGCAGCGCCATCACGGCCACGCGCGCGCCCCCACCTTCCAGCGGTCGCAGTGCGCCCAGCGCCAACACCGGCCCGAACACCCAGATCGCCACGCACAGCAGCACGACCAGCAGCATCAGTGCCACCGCCCTCAAGAAAGCCGCATTGAAAAACGTCTTCATCCCTGACCTCTTCTGTTGTCCTGGGCAGATGGCCGATCAGCCACCCGCCGCCACCTTGAGCTCCACCCGCCGGTTGCGCGCACGCCCCTCGCGCGTGGCGTTGTCCGCCACGGGGTTGGCCGCGCCCGCACCCTGCGCCGAGAGCTTTACCGCCGCGCCGCGCGTGAGCGGCTCCAGCACCGCTGCCACCGCCTGTGCGCGCGCCAGCGACAGCGCCACGTTGTCGGCGAACTGCGCGCTGGCCATCGGCACGTTGTCGCTGTGGCCGGTCACCGTGACGGCCAGCGGCTGCTGCGCGGCCAGCCGCGCGATCTCCTGCGCCACGCGCTTGACCAGCGGCTGCG
Organism: Burkholderiales bacterium; assembly: GCA_017307855.1. Lineage (GTDB taxonomy): Bacteria > Pseudomonadota > Gammaproteobacteria > Burkholderiales > Burkholderiaceae_C > JAGOCV01. The sequence goes on from JAFKGD010000002.1 coordinate 694,772, forward strand.
CCTGTGCCGCCATGCCCGGCTGCCCGGGCGCGAACATGGAATCGCCCGCGAAGGTGACGGTGCTGCTGCCGTCGGCCGCATCGGCCACCGCCAGACGCTTGGCCGCGATCTCGTCCTTGAGCAGTTCGGCCAGCCGCACCGGCGTGCGCTCGGGCGCGCGCAACGCGGCGATCTCACCGAGCACCGCGTGCACCGGCTCGGCCTGGCGCTTCAGGTCCCACTGCAGGTAGAGGAACTCGCCGCCCAGCAGCACGGCGGCCACCAGCGCACTCACCCACACCGGAATGCGCCGCGGCAGGCGCAGCCGTCCGCGCTGCACGCCGCGCCACTGCGGCGACAGCTCCTGCGGCACCGGTGGACGGCGCTCGGCCACCAGCGTGTAGAGCCGGTGGCGAATGGATTCGTGCTTGCGGCGGCCGTCGGGGTCGAGCCGATAGGGGCCTTCGAAGCCCAGGCTGGTGATGTGGTGGAAGATTTCCAGCACGTCCACGTGCTCGTCGGGGTTGGCCGCCAGGCGGCCGATGAGCAGGAACACCTTCTCGCCGCCGTTGCCTTCCTGATGGAAGAGGTGCAGCAGCGACTGCCCGGCCCACGGGCCCAGCGCCGCGCCCTCGCCGCCGCCCCAGGTGTGCAGGCTGGCGGCCTCGTCCAGCGCCGTGCATAACGCAAAGCGCACGGCCAGCATGTGGTCGCGCCGCAGGTTGGCGCGGTCGCACAGGCGCGTGTAGACCACGACTTCGCGGCGCAGCAGCTCGTGCAGGTCGGCCACGGCGTCGGCGCTCAGGTCGTCGGGCAGTCGGCCACCGATGTTGGCGAGGGCCCGCAGCAAGGGGCCGGCAGCGCGCAGGAAGGGGTTGCGGCCGTCGGCCATGTCTTCCTGCAGGCGGGAGAGGCGCTCGGCTTCGGGCGGGCCGGATTCCAGTGCCTTGCGCGTACGCTCCTCGGCCTTTTGCTTGAGCCCGAGCAAGCCCTGCGGGTCTCTAGCTGGTTCTTTCGACTTGTCTTTAGTCACCACCGGCTCGTTCATCGAGTATTCCCTTCCTTGTGAACTGGCCGACCGATGGCGGGCGCGATCTGCGCCGCTATCCGCGTGATGGCATAAGCCGTGACCTGATGGGCCATGGGGTGCAGATAGGCCGGCTCATGCTCGATGCCCTTCAAGGCAAAGAGCTGGCGCACGTGATTCAGCGGCGCACGCCCACTGGCCACGGGCACCGTGCCGTCACCGCTGTCGGCGGCCTCGTCCAGCGTCAGGTTGTAGTGCTGCGTCGGCACGGGCTGGTTGGCTCGACCCCGCAGGTGGACGTCCGGGCCGGGCACGAACTCGGGGTTGGTGCCGTCCATGCGCACTGCATTGCGGTTCATCGCCAGCACGCTGCTCGCGTCGGGTGGAGCCTCTTGCACGCCGCGCTGACGGGCATCGCCCGCCGTCATGCGCCAGCAGACATGTTCGAAGCTGGCGACACCGGTGCCGTAGAAGGCGTAGGTGTTGGGGTGGTAGTGGGTGTCGAGCGTCTTATGGAATTCGGCCGCCTTGCCGAGAGTCTTTTTGTAGCCCGTCCAGTCGATCGGTATGCCGTGCTCCGGCGACAACCACTCCTCCTTCACCAGCCCCCACCAGCGGTCACGCTCCGCGTACAGCGTGTCGTAGGGCCGGTCTGTCCGGGCCATGTCGGCCACCGGCAGCTCCGAGCCGTGCACATCGCGCACATGGAACCAGCGCAGCGGATAGCGCTCGGTCGGCAGCAGTTGCAGGGCGCCCGGGGCCTGCGCGAACACCGCCGTGATGTCGCGGCCGGTGGAGCCGATCACCAGCCCGGCCGCGTAGCTTTCGTCGGCCATGCCCACCTTGCAGCGCCGGTAGGCCACGGGCGCGCCCACGGCCGGCATCACGCCATGCACGATGCCGGCGATCTTCTGCGCCATGCCAGGCAACTGCGAGCAGCGCCGCGCCACCAGCCCGCCCATGCTGTGGGTCACCACGATCACCTGGCTGCAACGGCTCTGGCCCCGGCTGTGGTTCTGGATGACTTCGTCGATGCGGGTGGCCAGGCGCGCCGCAGCCTTGTCGTTGTCGTCCAGCCAGTTGTAGCCGCAGGCGTAGACCGGGTGCGTCCAGTGCTTCGCGCGCTCGGACTCGTCTTCCGTCAGCCGTTCATAGGCATGCTGCGTACCCCAGTGCCGGCCATCGGCCACGCGGCGCAGGCCCGCGTGCAGGTATGAGCGCAGGTCGCTGCCGATGTCCACGCCGCGCTGGTCGTTGAGGTTGGATTCCAGCCAGATCAGGAAATCCCCATAAGACGTGGCACCCACCTCACCCCAATGGCGCGCGCGGAAGGCCGCCTTGTCGGTCAGGGTGCCGACCGGGTAGCCGGGAACCACGCCGCCTGGGTCGACTTCGGTGCGGTCAGGGTGGAGCAGTGCTTGTCGCTTGCCGGCATTCAATTTCCTCATGGCGCTGAAAATTCCCCACTTGGAATCCAGCCTCCAGACTTCCCCCCCCTTCTTGTCCATGAGGTTGCTGCCCATGATTCCGGGCACGAAAACAATCGGCAGGGCATGGACGGTGTCCAGCACGATGCGGACGGTGTCGGTGCGGTCGGCCGGCGTCAGCGTGACCGTGGCGTTCGGCACACCTGTCGAATCCGTGCCGGCATACACGCGGCGGCCCGCGTCTGTCGCCGGGCCGGTCATGACTGGCTCCGTGCAATGCGTTTGGTTTGCCGGGTCATCGCGTCGCCCCCCCGTTGGCCGGAGACAGGCGCAGGCTGCTGATCCACTGGTCCCAGGCGGTCTCGACCTGTTGGCGGTCGAGCGGGGACTTGGCCTCCTGAGTCCCGAACTCTCCGGAATCGAGTCTGAGCGCCATGGAAGGGCGCGCCCAGGACAGTTGCGAACGCTCCAGCACGTTGCGTCCGGCGATGCGGAACTGGTGAGCCGACGCGCTGCGGATGTACAACTGCGTTCCATCCTCTTGGAACCTCATTGCGTCGATCGTCCGCTCACCGCGCCGGATGTTGCGAAAGATGACACCGGGCTCTTCGAATTTTTGGGCGATGACGTCTTCCTCGGCGACCTGCTCCAGCAGCGTCTTCTCCTCCTGGCCGGTCTTGCCGTCCATGGAAACCTCAAACAAGATCCGGTTGGGCAAATCGCCGGAGCGGAAGCTGAAGTTCGCTTTCTCCTCGTCATACCCGATACGCTGAGCATCGAACACGATGCCGTTCATGCAGAAGCCCTCGCCCGCACGCAGCGGGTCTTTGGCGGCTCGAAGGTGTTGCACCATCTTCTTCAGGCGGTCTTCCACGCTTCTGTGGTCGGCGAAGGGATAAATGGGTCTGATTGACTGCGAGTACATCGCATCGGGCGGATAAGCCTCGCCTCTCAGTTGGATGTAGCGGTCGTTCACATACGCGTGTATCTCTGTGACGGTTGTCGAGGGCGAGCCTACGTCGGACTCCAGACGCCGCAGCAGCAAGGCATCGCCATTCGGCGTGGGCACAATTTCACTGTGCAGCAGCATGGGGATGTTCAGTCCGCTGTTCTTCGTCGCTTTGAGTTCATCCAGCCTTGCCGTGGCCCGTCGCCTGAATTCATCGAACGCCATCGCCTCGCCTTGCGGCATGGAGGCTTCGACGGTTTTGAAGTTGCGGTCCAGTCCGTAATAGAACTGCGCCAGCGAAACATCGGGCTCGCCCATGTCTTCGGGCAGATCGATCAGGTAGCGGCCCACACAGTGCGTGCGCAGATTGGGCGAGAAGGTTTTCATGACAGCGGGCTTGTAGTTGGGGATGTAGTGCCAGAACCCGTACCAGGCTGCAGCGAAGATTGCGGCAGCGATCAGGAGCGACTTGAGTCTGGGGAGATAGACGAGGGGCATCACGGCTTCCTCGTCCCATCGGCATCACCGGGCGATGGGGGTCTTTCATTCAAGTGCATAGGAATTGAAGTTCTCTCTTGTTGGTGTTTGAAGACTGAAGAGCACACGCCCTCATGGAATGCGGAGCACGCTCATTTCCTGTCAGGGAATTCGAACTTCAGGTTCTCCGACGCATCGCTTTTCTGGATGTCGATGTAGCCGTTCGCATCAGTGGCTCCCTCAAGAACACTGCCGTCAGAGCGTGTGGCTCTCCAACGGCTGTTGGCGATGGGTGCGCCAGCACGATCGACAAGTTGGTACTTGTCATCGAAACGTGCATCCGGCATCTCGTTGAGATGCGCGGCCCGCCCTTTGGGGCCGTTGAGGGCGTGCTGCTCTGCGTTGACCGTGAAATGGCCCAGAGTCAGCAGATCAAAACCCTGCGGGGTGACCTCAAGACAGGTGGAACCGACCGTCAGCCGGATACCCTTCCTGGCCTTGAGTTCCAGCCAGTCATCCAGGGATGCAATCTCGACCTGCTGCTGAGCTGTCATCAGAAGTCGCGCGTTCTGCGCCTGCAGTTCGAGGTCGCCATTCGACGTGACGAGCCGCATGCCTCGTTGTGCCAGCATGCGGATCGACTTCCCGGCGCTGACCAGAAAGTTGATGCCCGCGCTGATGGTGGTATGCATGCGGCTGATCAAGGCGGCATGCGCCCCTGCCGATATCTGCGCGTCATGCCGTGCAGAGATGGCGACCCCCGCGCTACCGGCAAGCGCTAGGTGCGGGGCGGCCAGTTCTGACAAGGCCTCGCCTTGTGTCCCGGCCAGTTGCTGGAGCTGCAGGCGCAACTGCCTCAGCACCTCCAGTTGATCGTCGGGCTCTTGCACTCTTAGTTGAACGGCCGCCTGTGCGTGCGATTCGAGCTGTTGCAGTGCTTCATCGAGCAACCGGAGGACCTCCTGCATCTCCTTCATGCCGCCGGCTGCGGCCTGCCGGGGGTAAGTGGTCAGCAGCAGGCCGAGCGCCGCGCGCAGGGCTCCATGTCCATCGGTGCGCAACTCGGCCCCTTCGCCTCGCGCATCCTTGCGCCCCAACTGGTCCTCGATGCGCGTGATGTACCCCAGGCTCAGGCTGGAGTGCTGGTGATCGCTCTTGAGCTGCACCTGGATCTCGCCGCGCGTGTCGTCCATCGCCAGATGGTTGCTGCGCCCGGCGGCGCTGTTGCCACCGCCCTCTCCCAACTCGCGGGTCCGGAAGCCGGCCAATGCGTGCTGGCCGGGTAGTTGCCAGCCCGGCAGGTTGGCGCCGTCGTGCAGGCTGCCGGTGACGACGGGCAGGTCGGGGTCGCCCCCGTAGTACTCGATGGTGACCTCCTGCCCCACACGGGGCAAGAAGAGCGCGCCCTGCTGGTTGCCGGCCCAGGGCTGGACCACGCGCAGCCACGGGCTGGCCGTGCCGTCCCGTGGCTGGCCGCGCTGCCACGGTTCCCAGACTTTGATGCGACCCAGGTGATCGGTGTGCACCTGGCCGTCGTGGGGGCCGACGACGAAGCCGACTTCAGGCCCGGCCACGCGCGGCTTGGCGCGCGTGAGTGCGGGGCGCAGTGGAGCGCGCGTGGGCTGTGTGGTGAAGCGGGTATGCACGGCCCAGCCGGCCGATGCAGGGCCCGGCTGGCTTTCCTGGCCGGGGGCGCGTACGCTCAGGTGGGCCCACAGGATGAGGTGTTCGGCGTTGGCCGCGGCCTGCCGGTGCCCTTCGAGGTGGAAGGTGCGCCCGGGCACGAGGCCGCGGATGTGGCCCTGACCTTCGGCGCGTTCGGCGTGTTGCTGCTGGCCTTCGTGGCGGATGCGGGCGAGCCAGCGGGCCAGATCGCGGCTGCGGGTGTGGGCCTGGGGGTCGCGGCCGGCGTCGGGCTGGCTCCACAGGGCGCCGCCGGGGGCTCCGGCCACGCGCCAGTGGTAGGCCTCCAGCGGCTGGTGGCTGGCACCGTTGGCCACGGCGCCGGCGCTAGCTACCAGCTCTTGCCCGGGGCGGGTGTAGTCGTGGTCGCGGGTTTCCCAGCGGGTGGGGATCTGGCGGCGCGTGGTGGCGAAGGCGTGGATGTATTCGCGGTCGATGCGGTGGCCGGGCGGGTGGATGGGGATGCGGTGGTAGGGCCCAGGCGCATCGGCGTCGGCTTTGCCGAAGGGCTGGAAGGCGGCGTTGTGGTCCGACAGGATCAGGCGGTGGGTCTGGCCCTCGTGCTCGAAGTGGAAGTTGATGCCGCTTTGCTCCATCAGGCGGCAGCAGAAGTCCCAGTCGTTCTCGCCCCACTGGGTGATGCGGTCCATGGGCGGGTAGGTTTCGATCAGGCGCTTGTCCACGGGCCAGGGGTAGTGGCCAAGCACGGCACCCAGCACGTCGATGACGCTCATGTCGTGGAAGGCGTGGTTTCGCCACCCCAGGCTGGCCTGCCAGACGCCGGGGCGCAGCACGATCTCGAGTTGCAGGTGGCGCGCGTCGGCGTCGAGGAAGCGGGTTTCGGCGACCACGCCGCTGATCTCGCGCACACCGGCGCCGATGCCGGCGCGGCCTGAGGCGCCCCGGGCACCGGCTTCGAAGGTGCCGGCGCCTTCAAGTTCGAGGTGCACGGTGAGCGGCTGGCCGATGAGCCGCTGTTCGTCGATGTGCCAGGGGGGCAGGCCCGGTTCGCGCTCGGGGGTCTGTACCACCACGCGGTATTCGAAGAGGCTGTTGACGGCTTCTTCGCCTTCGAGCGAGAGGACTTCGAGAGGCGGGATGTCGTCCTGGTCGAGGATGGCGCCGCTCAGTGACAGGGCGCGTGAAACTGGCAACATGACAGCCCCTTATCGCAGCAGAGACCGTCGGACGAAGATTTCTTCGTCGTTACCGAATCCGGTCTGATCCGAGTTCGAGTAGCTGAACGTTTTTGCGTAGCCGATCCAGAACGAGTCGATGCGCGGCACCTCCAGTTCCAGAACCACCGACTGCAGGTTTCTTGCATCGGGGATGCTCGCCTCGAGCGCGTGCCTGGCATTCGTCGTGAGGCGGTAGAGCTGAGGCGACACTCCAGCTAGAACGACGGAAAACACCTTTGGTGTTCCATCGATTTCCCACTCCGTCGCCTCGTTCAAACGCACTTGCCGAGCAGCTAACGGTTCACTTTCGCTGAATGCATAGACATCGATAGAGCCGCGCCTGTCTGATGCTGTGGATGTCACCGTGATGGATATCGGCCGCTGCTTCTCAGACGTCTCTGGATAATTTTTCGTACTGACAACTCGCAGCCGCGCAGAGGTGTCGTTTCCTGAGCGCAGGATCAACGTTCCCTTGCCGGCTCCGCTTTCTACGACAGTCCATCGACCACTCGCCCGCAGTGAGCCCAGGCCGCTCGATCCCCGCCATTCGAATGTTCCGTCTCGCAAGAGCACCAAATCCTGAGGCTCTTCGGAGTAGCCGAATTTCCTTCGACCTTCGTACCGCCCGGCCAGCCACAGCGCATTGGCAGGTGGCATCGGAATTTTCATGTCGTCGAACAGCAGACGCTCAAGTCCGAGTGATTTGGCCAATGGCTTCAGCGCAGCGGGAAACGCCGAGTCCATCGACGGCTCTTCAGGCAGCAGATCACCTTCGTAATAGCGCTTGCCTGGTAGAAGACAGCTTTGCAGAGACTGTCGAAATGCCGGACTCTCCGGCTTGTAGTTCACCAAGTACTTCCTCATCTCGGCGACTCGCTTTGGCAGTAACGTTGCCCAAGCACCGGTGGCAGCGAGCGGGTCGCACATCAGGTACCGCGCGACAACCTCAGCCTGACTGCGTGTATCGCGAGCATCAGCGCCAGTCGCGCATTGGCGCGGTATCCGCATGACCCCGAAATCGAGCAAACTCGTCCACTCACTGTCCGAGAACCACTTCATTGCTTCGACGATGAGTGCACCGTAAGAGTCGGGCTCCACAACGTTGAAACACAGCGATTCGAAAGACTGTTTCGTGGCTTGCAACGAGAAGCGAATGACGTCCGGCTTCATTGAGTCCAGAGCCGTCCTGGCAACACTTGGCTCAAACGGATAGCCCTTCTGCTGCACCAGACGCAAGGGCTCAAGTTGCCCCCGATAAGCCAGCTCTCGGACCAGGTCCACCTGCCAGGGCTTTGCGGTTTCAGTCGCTGTATGAGTAGGCAGGAGCGCATCGAGAGTCTTCATGTCCTTGGCCCAGATCGCATCCCAAAGAGCACGCTTGTCGGGCTCCGATCCACTGGCACTCCCCGTATCGCTTGCCTGCGATGCAGGCTCAGCGGCAACCTGCAAGTGCAGACAGGCAAGTGTCGTAAAGACGAGAACTACCCCGCGCAAGTTGCTTCGAAAACAGTCATTCCAACTCATGAGCTTTTCTCCCTGTTTACGAAATTGATCAACCCACATACCGCTTGACCGAGCCGACGAGCACGCATCCGCATTCGGTGCGGTGCCCTTCCAGCGCCACCGGCACGCCGTCGATGAGGTATTTGTCCGTGCCTTCGACGATGGGGTTGACGCCATGGGGTCTGCCACCGGGGTAGCGCTGCGGGCAATCGACCGAATCGCCGTTGCGTGCCACGGCTCGGCCATCGACGCTGCTGCGCGGCGATCCGGATATCACCCGCGCCCCGGCATGGCTGCCGCCGTCGCCCACCACGATGATTCGTCTGGTCATGGCATGGCTCCGTTCGTGAGCTGATTGCGACCCCTCACTCCCGCACCCCCCACAGCTCCACCGCCAGCCCCGGTATCTCCCCCGCCACGTGCAGCGCCATCCCGCCGTGCGTGACGAGTTGCTGCCACAGCGCGCCCCGTGGCTCGATCTGGAAGTACACGGTGCCGGCCGAATACGGGATCTGCCGCGGCGGCACGGGCAGGCTGGCCAGGTGCAGGCCGGGCAGGTGCAGGCGCACGAGTTCGGGCAGGCGTTCGGCGGGGCCGAACTTGGCTTGCGCGGGGAACTGCGTGGCCAGTTGTTCGAGCGGCAGCTGCGCGCGCACGGTGAGCACCAGGGCCTGGAAGCCGGCCAGCGTGGCCGGGTCGACGCTGGCGGTGCGCAGGCCGTGCGGCTTGACGGCCAGCTCGATGCGCTGGGCGCTGCGCACCAGCACGGCGTTGAGCAGCTCGCGCACTTCCTCGACCAGCGGCTTGAAGCTGGCATAGGGGTTGGCGTGGTCGTAGCGCGGGGCGTCGGCGGGGCGGCGGGTGCCGGGTCGCGCGTAGGTAGACAGCTCGGCGCCGAGGGTGCGCAGCAGGCGGTGCAGTTGCTCGGGCGGCGCGTCCTTCACGGCCAGCAGCGCATCGAGTTCGGCCTCGTAGCGATTGAGCAGCTGGAGCATGAGGTAGTCGCCCACCTCGGCGGCCTGGGCGCCCTGCCCTTGCGCGCCCGTCAGCCGGTCGGCCAGCGACTGGGCGCGCAGCCGCGCCGTGCCGTGCAGCTGGCTGGCCCATTCGAGCAACATGGCGCTGGCGCCCAGCACGTTGACGGGGGGCAGCAGGTTGGGCTCGATCTCGATGCTGCCGTCGCCGCGGATGGCGGTGACGCGCGCCAGCGGCAGGCCCATCCAGGCGCTGGTGAGTTCCTTGTGCGGCAAGAGGCGCAGGCGCAGCTGGCCGAGCTGCACGGGCCGCGGCCCCTGGCCGATGGAGTTGGCGTCGCGCAGTTCCACGTCGTGCACGCTGTTGCGGGCCAGCGAGCCGGTGGCCTCGCGCATCTGGCCGTCGGGGCCGGTTTCGCCGAAGGTGGTTTCCTCGCCGTTGGGCACGCGGCTGGGCAGGGCGAGGTAGATGACCTCCTGCAGGTGCTCTGGCCGCACGGCCAGCGGCGGGGGCGGCGGGCTTTCTGCGGGCACGCTGAAGGGCGTGCCGTCGCTGAAGAGGCCGGTGGCCGAAGACAGCACGAGCTTGCCCAGGCCCAGCGATTCGGGGTCGATGCGGTAGTGCGAGAAGCCCCAGAAAAAAGGCGACAGCGGCACCGCGCGCCGGTGCGCGAAATGTTCGAGGTAGCGTTCCTGTTGCTGGAAGAGCTGCGGCAGCAGGAAGAGCCCTTCGCTCCAGACGACTTTGTGGTTCCAGCTCATGCGATGCGATGTTGGGTGGGGAAGTGGCGGAGCGTGGGGCGGTTGCTCAGTCGACGAGCTCGATGCGCACGCCGGCTTCGTCGACCGTGACGGACAGGCGCGCCTTGCCGCGCGGCAGCACGGCACGCATCCACGACGCCTCGGGCGCTTCGGGCAGCGCCTGCACGGCGCGCCATTGGCGGGTGTCGATTTCGCGGTAGCCGGCCAGCACGCCGATGGCCGTGGCGTCGGCGTGGGCGCGGCGCTGCAGGCGACGCGTCTCGCCGGGGCGCAGCAGGTAGTCCTGCCGCGAGAGCAGGTCGGCCTGCAGTACCGCCTTGTCGTTGCCGGCCAGACTGAAGTAGTCGGCCGCCTCGAAGGCGGCGGCCGTGCGCAGTTCGTAGATGCGCACCTGCACGGGCGCGGGCCGGCCCTGCGTGTCGAGGTTGACGCGCAGGGCCGCCGATACCTTCACGTCCAGGTTCGGGGCTTCCTTGGCCGGTGCGTCGCCGCCGGAGCTGCTCGCGCAGCCGGCGAAGAGCAGCAGCAGGCAGAACAGCGCCACCAGCGGCATCGCGCGGCCGACGACGGGCGCGCCGACGCGCAGGCCGGCCGCGGCAGCAATGGCATGGCGGCGGCCGGGCATCAGGCTTCCTTGTTGCCCTTGATGTCGTAGCCCGCGGTGACCGCGCCGCCCGAGCCGCCCTGCTGGTTCTGCACGGTGTATTCCTGCTTGACCTTGGCGAACGACAGGGCCACGGTCTCGCGCGAGCGGTTGTTGTCGGTGTTCGAGCCGGTGGGCGACACCAGCGTCACGATGACGTCGCTCATGGTGATCTTCAGGTACTCCAGCGGGTTGCCGCCGGCCTTGCGCACCGTGAGCACGGCTTCGGGAATGTGCTTGCCGGTCAGGCAGAACTTCATGAGGTTGGGCGAAGCGCGGTCGACGTTGTGCACGAAGGTGAGGTCGTCCACCTTGGCCTTGCCGGCACCGCCGCCGGAGCCGGCGTGCATGGTGGACTCCTGCGAGATGCGCCAGGTCCAGTCGAGCACCTCGATCTCGTTCTTGTGGGACGCATCGGCGCTCTCGCCGTCGATGCCGTTGATCTTCAGAAAAATGTCTTGAGCCATGGGGGCCTCCTTGAGTTGACGTTGGGGTTGACGAAACGGAAAGAAGAAGCGCGCAGTTGCACCGCAGGCCGGGCAACTACCCGACCGGCCCGGCGATGGCGCCGGGCTGCGGTGGAGTCAGGGGATCAGGCCGCTTCCTTGATGGACGGCAGCTTGGCCACCAGCCGCAGGCTCACGGTGAGGCCTTCGAGCTGGAAGTGCGGGCGCAGGAAGAACTTGGCGTTGTAGTAGCCGGGGTTGCCCTCGATCTCTTCCACCACCACTTCGGCCGCGGCCAGCGGGCGGCGGGCCTTGGTCTCCTGGCTGGAGTTGGCGGGGTCGGCGTCGACGTAGTTCATGATCCACTCGTTGAGCCAGCGCTGCATGTCTTCGCGCTCACGGAAGGTGCCGATCTTGTCGCGCACGATGCACTTGAGGTAGTGCGCGAAACGTGTGCTGGCGAACAGGTAGGGCAGGCGGGCCGAGAGGTTGGCGTTGGCCGTGGCGTCGGCGTCCACGTATTCCTGGGGCTTTTGCAGCGACTGCGCGCCGATGAAGGTGGCGCTGTCCGAGCCCTTGCGGTGCACCAGCGGGATGAAGCCGGCGCGCGCCAGTTCGGCCTCGCGGCGATCGGACACGGCGATCTCGGTGGGGCACTTCATGTCGAAGCCGCCGTCGTCGGTGGGGAAGGTGTGGCAGGGCAGGCTTTCCACCGTGCCGCCCGACTCGACGCCGCGGATCATGGTGCACCAGCCGTAGAGCTTGAAGCTGCGGTTGATGTTGACCGCCATGGCGTAGGCGGCGTTGGCCCAGATGTAGCGGCGGTGGTCGGCGCCGTCGGTCTCCTCCTCGAAGTCGAACTCGTCCACGGGGTTGGTGCGCACGCCATACGGCAGGCGCGCGAGGAAGCGCGGCATGGCCAGACCCACGTAGCGCGCGTCCTCGGTGGCGCGCAGGCTGTTCCAGGCGGCGTGCTCGATGTTGCTGGTGATCTTGGCCAGGTCGCGCGGGTTGGCCAGTTCCTGCCAGGTTTCCATCTGCAGGTTGGCCGGAGAGGCGCCGGCGATGAAGGGCGCGTGCGCCGCCGCCGAGATCTTGGCGATGGCGCCCAGCAGTTCGACGTCGGGCGGCGTGTGGTCGAAGTAGTAGTCGGCCACGAGGCAGCCGTAGGGCTCGCCGCCGAGCTGGCCGTATTCCTCTTCGTAGAGGCGCTTGAAGAGGGGGCTCTGGTCCCAGGCGATGCCCTTGTAGCGGCGCATGGTGCGGCGCAGCTCGTCCTTGCCCAGGTCCATGAAGCGGATCTTGAGCTTCTCGTCGGTTTCGGTGTTGCTCACCAGGTGCGAGAGGCCGCGCCACGCCGACTCGACTTTCTGGAAGTCTTCGTGGTGCAGGATGAGGTTGATCTGCTCGGTGAGCTTGCGGTCGATCTCGGCGATGACGGCCTGGATGCTGCTGTAGGCGTCGTCGCTCATGGTCACGGTGTTGGCGAGCGCCTGTTCGGCCAGGGTGCGCACCGCCGCTTCGACGGCGCCGCGCTGCTCGTCGCCCTTGGGCTTGAACTCGCGGTCGAGCAGTTCATTGAAGGCGTCGGGGCTGTCGATGACGACATTGCGCTCGCGGGCGGCTTCGAGGATGGCATTCATGGGAGAAGTCCTTTGCGGGTGATCGGGGGTGTCGGGTCAGGTCGGCGGGCGCACGCTCACTCGGCGGCGACGGCGGGCTTGGGCGCGCTGGCCAGCGCCTTCATCAGCGAGGGGTCCTGCAGCAGCTGGCGCACGAGGTCTTCGGCGCCGGCCTTGCCGTCCATGTAGGTCTGCAGGTTGGCCAGTTGCGTGCGGGCCTCCAGCAGCTGGCGCAGCGCATCGACGTTGCGGGCCACGGCAGCGGGGCTGAAGTCCTCCATGCTGCGAAACGAGATGTCGACCATCACCTGCCCTTCGCCCGAGAGCGTGTTGGGCACGCTGAAGGCCACGCGCGGCGAGATGGCCTTCATGCGCTCGTCGAAGTTGTCCACGTCGATGTCGAGGAACTGGCGTTCGGCCACGGGCGGCAGCGGCTGGACCGGCTTGCCCGACAGGTCGGCCATCACGCCCATCACGAAGGGCAGCTCGACTTTCTTCTCGCTTCCGTAGAGCTCGACGTCGTATTCGATCTGCACGCGGGGCGCGCGGTTGCGCGCGATGAATTTCTGGCTGCTGCTGTTGTCGCTCATGAGAGATCTCTCGCTTTCTGGTTGGAAGAAGGGTGGAAGACAAAAGGCGTGTGGCCGCCGGGGCCACAGGAGATGCGCACCGCCTGCGGCATCTGCCGCTCGTGCAGGTGGATGAGGCAGAGTTCGGCCAGCGGTGGCAGCAGGTGCTGCTCGATGTAGCTGCCCATGCGGCGCGCACCGGCATGCGCGGTGTCGCAGGCCTGCGCGATCTGCAGCGGCACGGTGTCGTCCCAGCTCAGGGCCACGCGGTGCTGCTGCGCCAGCCGGTCGGCCACGCGCTGCAGTTGCAGGCCGGCGATGCGCAGCTGGGCATCGGTGTCGAGCGGCCGGTAGGGCACCACCACCAGCCGGCCCAGGAAGGCGGCGGGGAAGACGCGCGACAGGTCGTCTTCCAGCGCCGCCAGCAGAGCCGGCGCCGGCGGCACGGCGCCCTGCGCATGCAGCCGTGCCACGGTGTCGGAGCCGGTGTTGCTGGTCAGCAGGATCAGCGTGTTGCGGAAGTCGATGCGCCGGCCTTCGCCGTCTTCCATCCAGCCCTTGTCGAACACCTGGTAGAACAGCTCGTGCACGTCGGGGTGCGCCTTCTCGATCTCGTCGAGCAGCACGACGCTGTAGGGGCGGCGGCGCACCGCCTCGGTCAGCACCCCGCCTTCCCCATAGCCGACGTAGCCGGGTGGCGAGCCCTTGAGCGACGAGACGGTGTGCGCCTCCTGGTACTCGCTCATGTTGATGGTGACGATGCGCTGCTCGTCGCCATGCAGCGCCTGCGCCAGGGCCAGGGCGGTTTCGGTCTTGCCGACACCGGAAGAGCCGACGAGCAGGAACACACCCACCGGCTTTTCGGGCGCCGTGAGGCCCGCCTTGGCCGCGCGCACCCGCTGCGCGATGGTCGAGACTGCCGCCTGCTGGCCGATGACGCGGCGGGACAGCCGCTCTTCCAGCGCCAGCACGGCCTGCACCTCGTCGCTCACCATCTGCCCGACGGGGATGCCGGTCCACTCGGCCACCACGCGGGCGACCACGGCCGCGTCCACCTCGGCGTGCACCCAGGGGGCGTCGCCCTGCGCCCGCTTGAGCGCGAGGGTGGCTGCGTGAAGCGCCTGTGACGCGCTGCCGCGGCCATCCGCGCAATCCGCCGCGATGGCCTCGGCGCCGTTGCTCGCGTCGGCGCGCGCATCGGCACGAGTTCCTGCATTGACTTCGCCCGCGACCCGGCGAGCGCGCAGGCTCAGCACCTCCGCGGCCAGTCGTGCCTGCTCTGCCCAATGGGCCTCGGCTGCGGACAGCTCGGTGTCGATGTCCTGGCGGCGTTGCGCGGCGGCGGCACGGCGCTCGGCCAGATCGTCCGTCGCCGCCAGGCCAAGGCCGGCCTCGGTGTCCAGCAGCTCGAGCTCGATGGCGGCCGCCGCCTGCCGCTGTTGCAGATGCCGCACGCGCGCTGGCGGCGCGTGCTGCGACAGGCCGACGCGCGCGCAGGCCGTGTCGAGCAGGCTGATCGCCTTGTCGGGCAGCTGCCGCGCGGGAATGTAGCGGTGCGAGAGCGTCACGGCCGCGCGCACGGCTTCGTCGAGCACGTCGACCTGGTGATGCGCGGCGAACGCGCCCACCAGCCCGCGCACCATCTCCGTGGCCGCGGCTTCGTCGGGCTCGGCGATCTGCAGCAGCTGGAAGCGGCGCGTGAGCGCGGGGTCTTTCTCGATGTGGCGCTTGAACTCGGCCCAGGTGGTGGCGCCGATGCTGCGCAGCCCGCCTCGTGCCAAGGCGGGCTTGAGCAGGTTGGCCGCATCGCCCGTGCCGTTCTGTCCACCCGCCCCGACGAGCGTGTGCACTTCGTCGATGAACAGGATCACCTGCTGCGCCGAGGCCTCGATGTCGTGCAGCAGCCGCTTGAGCCGCGATTCGAACTCGCCACGCACGCCCGCGCCGGCCAGCATGGCGCCGACATCCAGCGAAAGCAGCCGCGCATCGCGCAGCGCAGGTGGCACGTCGCCAGCGGCAATGGCGATGGCCAGGCCTTCCACCACGGCGGTCTTGCCGACGCCGGCCTCGCCCGTCAGCAACGGGTTGTTCTGCCGCCGCCGCAGCAGGATGTCGATCAGCGTGCCGATTTCCTGCGTGCGGCCGAACACCGGGTCGAGCTGGCCGGCGCGGGCCCGGGCCGTCAGGTCCGTGCAGTAGCGCTCGAGCGCGCTGCCTGTATCCGCCGGCGCCGCAGGCATGGGGCCGGACTCCGGCGCCAGGGGCCCGGCAGCATCGGCGGCGGAGGCGGCGGCTTCGGGCGATGCGCTCAGCAACTCGTCGAAGCGCGCGATCAAGGGCTCGACGTCGATACGCGCCAACGCCGGCGAGACGCTCTCCGTCGCACGGCGCAACTCGGGGGTCTGCACCAGCGCGCACAGCAGCGCCGAGCTGCGCACGCGCGGCGCCCCGAGACGCAGGCTGGCGATCAGCCACGCCCGCTCGGTGGCAAGTTCGATGCGATGCGAGAAGTCGACGGATGACGACGCACCGGAGGGCAGGGCCGCAAGTGCGGCTGCGATGTCGCGGGTGACGATGTCGATGTCCACGCCAGCGGCCTTGAGCAGGCGATGCAGGTCGCTGTCGGCCGGGGCCAAGAGGTGGTGCAACCAGTGGGCCAGCTCCACATACGGGGTCCCGGTCAGCTTGGCGTGCGACGTGGCGGATTCCAGTGCCCGCAAGACCTGCGGATGCAGGCAGCCGAACAGGGCGCGGCGTGAAAGGTTCATGACCGCGGTGCCCCCGCGTGCTGCGCGGCGGCGCGCGCTGCACTCACACGGGCAGGCCAGGCACGACACACCCGAGTGCGCGCATTGGCGACATGTTCACTTCGCATCGACTCCCTCTCCCTTCGCCTACAGGCCTTCGTTTTTTCGATGGCGTGCAAGCATGGAGAGATCCGTCGATGCAGTCACCCCTGTCAAATTTGGCAGGATTGACAGTGGACAGAGTTGAAGATTCGCACGCCCAACCCGTTCAGGTTGCGGATGGGCCGCTTGAAAGATCGCTGGCGACGATTCAGGAAAAGCAACGGACTTCGCGCGCTGACCGTCCCGCAATCCAACTTCTGAACACGTTGCGGATCTGCGACGCGAAGCAAAAAATAAATTCGCTTTAGCGAGGCAGCCGCCAGCCCGGCGGGGGTTTGCAGCCCCTCTGTGAGCCGTTGCCGCGCTTCGTGCGACAATGGCTCGTCCGCGACCGCCATTCAGTCGTGGAACCAGCGCCCTGCTGGGGGCCCAGGCAAACACCGCCGGCCCGTCTCTCACAGACCCATCTGCCTTCGATTGGCCCGCAGCCCAGACATAAGCCGCGGAACAGGCCGATACCCGGCGCCCCGGTGCGGGCGCTTCAAATCTCGATGACTTTTGATGAATTGAACCTGGCTCCGGCCATCCTCAAGGCCGTGCACGAGCAAGGCTACGAGACTCCTACCCCCATTCAAGCGCAGGCCATCCCGGCGGTGCTCGAGGGCCATGACCTCCTCGCCGGCGCGCAGACCGGCACCGGCAAGACGGCCGCGTTCACGCTGCCGCTGCTGCACAAGCTCTCCAAGGGCTCGGGCAAGACCAACAAGTTCGGCAAGGACGGCATTGCCGCCCTGGTGCTGACGCCCACGCGTGAACTCGCCGCCCAGGTGGAAGAGTCGGTGCGCGAATACGGCAAGTACCTGCCGCTCAGCTCCACGGTGATCTTCGGCGGCGTGGGCATGAACCCGCAGATCGACCGCATCCGCCGTGGCGTCGACATCCTGGTGGCCACGCCGGGCCGCCTGCTCGACCTGCAGCAGCAGGGCCACCTCGACCTGTCCACGGTCGAGATCCTGGTGCTCGACGAGGCCGACCGCATGCTGGACATGGGCTTCATCCACGACGTGAAGAAGATCCTGGCCCTTGTGCCCAAGGAAAAGCAGAGCCTGCTGTTCTCGGCCACCTTCAGCGACGAGATCCGCGAGCTGGCGGGCGGTCTGCTGAAGAATCCGCAGAGCATCCAGGTCACGCCGCGCAACACCACGGTGCAGCGCATCACGCAGGTGGTGCACCCCGTGGGCCGTGCGAAGAAGAAGGCCCTGCTGGCCCACATCATCAAGGAACACGACTGGAGCCAGGTGCTGGTGTTCACGCGCACCAAGTTTGGCGCCAACAACGTGGCCGAGTACCTCACCAAGAATGGCATCACGGCCATGGCGCTGCACGGCAACAAGAGCCAGGGCGCCCGCACGCAGGCGCTGGCCGGCTTCAAAAGCGGCGAGATCCGCGCCCTGGTGGCCACCGACATCGCCGCACGCGGCATCGACATCGACGACCTGCCGCACGTCGTGAACTACGAGATTCCCAACGTTTCGGAAGACTACGTGCACCGCATCGGCCGCACCGGCCGCGCGGGCAAGGAAGGCCAGGCCGTGAGCCTGGTATGCCTGGACGAGGAAGGCTTCATGCAGGAGATCGAGCGCTTCACCAAGCAGCAGATTCCCGTGCAGACCATCGAGGGATTCGGCCCCGACGAAGGTGAGCGTGCCGAGCCCATCGCGATGGGCCGCCAGACGCTGTGGGGCGGTGCCGGCAAGCCGCCCAGCCGCGAAGTGATGGCAGCGGCCGCCAAGGCTGCGCGCAGCGAGATGATGCAGCGCATCCGCGACAACAAGGCCGAAGGCGGTGGCCAGGGCCAGCGCCAGGGGCGCGGCGGTGCGACGACCGCCAATGGCGGCGGCAACGGTGGCGGCAATGCCGGCCGCAACGGCGGCGGACGGGGCGGCCGCGGGGGCCAGGCGGGCCGCGGCGGTCCGCAGCAGGCGCGCGCGCAGCAGCACGCCCCACGTGGCGGAGAGCAAGCTCGTGGCGGCGATCACGGCGGTTCGGGCCAGGGCCGTCAGCGCGTCAATATCGACGAGCAGCCGCCGCGCGCCAATGCGCACACGTCAAACAGCCCTTTCGTTCAGCGCGACGCGCCCATGCATCGCGGCAATGGCGACGGCCAGCCTGATCCCCTGCGCACCAGCGTCGACAGCATGGGCGGCCGTGGCCGCCGTGGTGGCGGCGGCGGTGGTGGTGGTGGGCGGGGTCGCAACGGCGGCGGAGGTGGCGGCTACGGCGGCCAGCGCGGCCAGTCGCGCTCGTTCGGCCGCTGAACGCAACGTCGCTCAGGCAGCAGAAAAGGCCCGGTTCTCACCGGGCCTTTTTTTCTGGGGCGGGCGACGCGTGAACGCGCGCAGAAGCGCACCAGGGCGGTCAGGGCGCGACGCTGACGCTCACGCGCTCCAGTTCATTCGAGCCGTCGACCCTTGCCGCATTGGGGCCGCCGCCCCAGTCGAACGGCACGCGCACCAGTTCACGGTTGCCCTGCTCGCGCGCGACCTCGACGGCGAGTTGATAGCGTCCGGCCGGCAGCCCGGCCAGCAGCGGATGACCGGCCGCGAAATGCAGCGTGTGCGTGCCGGCGGGCCGTGTCGCGCCGCTCACGCCGTCGATGGGCAGGGCAAGCCTGGCGCCATCCCCGCGCCACCATGTGCGCAGGTTGCGCAACCAGCCCCGGCCGAGGTTGTCGCGCAGCTTCATGTCGTACCAGACCGCGAGCGTGCCCACGCTGGCCCGGTCGGCGTCCTTCTCCACCCAGGCCGCGAGGTACGGGCGGTAGTAGGACGCCGTGTTCAGGGCCGGCAGCGTGACCTGCACCGTGAGCTCGGCCGCGGCCACGGGCGCGGCCAGGCACGACAGCGCCAGCACGGCCACGCCGTGGCGCAGCGTGGCTGCTTCAGTCGGCATCGTTTCGCGCCTCGCGCGGGCGCGGCGGATCGTTGCTGTCGACCCGGCCGTCGCCATTGGTGTCGGCAGCCTTGAAGGTCTTGTCGGCGATGGCCTCGTCTTCGGCACGCGTGAACCTGCCGTCGCGCGCGCGGTTGACGATGGCGTAGCGCACCTTGGCCTGCTTGATGGAGTTCTCGTAGGCCGCATCGGGCTGGCGGCCCTGGTCGAAGTACTGGCGCTTGAGGCGGCCTTCGAACTCGGCGACGTACTCGGCTTCGCTCAACACGCCGTCCTTGTTGGTGTCGGCATCGCGGAAGCGCTGCAGGCGGATGGCGTCGTACTCGGCGCGCGTGACCACGCCGTCGCGGTTGGCGTCGTAGCTGCCCATGAAGGCGGTCTGCCCATGGCCGCCGGCAGGTGCCGCAGGGCCGGCCGCAGGCGCGCCGCCGCTGGCGCAGGCCGACAGCAGGGCTGCCATGGCGGCGGCCGCGAGGGCGCGGGTGGTGAATGGATTCATGCGAGTGGTTCTCCGGTGGTGGGGTGGATGGCCGGCCTCAGAAGTCCACGGTCATGTTGACCGCGAACGTGCGACCGGGTGCGGTGGACAGCGCGATCTGGCGCTGGTCCTGTGCCGACGAGGGCTGCAGGCTGCGGGTGCTGCTGTAGGCCCAGTACTTCTTGTCTGCGAGGTTGTAGATGCCGGCCGACAGGCGCATGTGCTTGCTCACGCGCCAGTAGCCGGCGAGGTCGAAGCGCGCGTAGCCGGGTACGTCGAAGAGCTGGGTGTCCGAATCGGCGAGCACGTCGCCGGGGTTATTGCCGAATCCCTGGCGATTGGTGGCCACCGCCTGCTTGCCGCGCACGAAGGTGCCGGTGAAGTTGAGGCCCCAGGCCTTGGCCGGCGCGTCGTAGCCCACGCCGACAATGGCCTTGGCCGGTTGCACCGAGTCGAGGTCGACGTCCTTGTCGCCCGCGTAGTAGGACTTCGACGTGCCCCGGCTGTAGCCGAAGGCCCAGGTGCTGTAGATGCCGCGCGCTGCCGGCGCCCAGACGCCGTGATCCAGGCGCGCGCTCAGCTCGGTGCCGTAGATGGTGGCCTGGTCGCGGTTGTCGGCCCGATACAGGATGGTCAGGGCAGACGGCACGTCGACGAACAGCTCGGGGTTGTTGGCGCGCGTGAAGCGCGTGTACGAGATGAAATCCTTGTAGCGCGTGTAGAAGACCGATCCGCTGAAGGTCACGCCCTCGGTGGGCGTTCCCTTGAGGCCGATGTCGAAGGCGTCGCTGGTCTCCTTCCTGAGGTTCTTGTTGCCCACCAGCGCGTAGGTGGGACCGCCGCCGTTCCAGTAGCCGAAGACCTCGCTGTTGGTGGGCGCGCGGCCGCCCCGCTTCCATTGGGCGTAGGCCGTCAATCGCGGCTGCACGTCGTAGAGCAGGCTGAGGCTCGGGCTCACGATGGTGCTGGCCGGGGCGTTGCCGTAGAGCTGCTCCAGTTGCGCTTGCGTCAGGCGGTTGTCGAAGCTGCCGGCGTTGCGGATGTCCGGGTCGATGCGGTCCACGCGCAGGCCCGGCACCACGGCGAAGCGCTTGCCGCCCAGCTGCCTCTCGATCGTGTCCTCGAAGAACACGCCGGCACGCCGCGTCAGCGTGTCGGGGAACGGCTGGCGCGTGGACGTATCCGTCGTGGACGAGAACGGATGCTCGTTGCGCGCCTCGGAATAGTTGACGCCGAACTTCAGCAGGTGGTGCGCCAGGCGCTTCTCGCCCACGCTGGAGAAGCCGACCTGCCGCGTGGTGTTGCGCGAGACTTCGCGCGACACCGCGCCCGTGGCGGTCGATGTGGTGTCGGTGCGATCGTCCATCTCGGTACCCTGGAAGTACAGGCGTGTGCCCAGGCTGTCGAACCAGGCAGCGGCACCCGGCGTCCAGGTGTGCGTCACCGAGAGCGTGTCGCGGCTGGTGGTGGCGTCCTGCGACGAGAGCCCCGTGACGGCCGTCGCCGTGGTGTTCCAGGCCTCGAACACCGAATCGCTCTGCTTGCGGTACAGGTCGGCCGCCAGTTCGAACTTGTGCGCGCCGCTCAGGCGGTACGTGCCCTTGAGCAGCAGCGCGTCGGAATGCCAGTCGTCCGGATAGCTTTCGATGGCGCTGTTGTTGCGCGTGGCCTCGCCGTCACGGCGCACGTACGACAGCAGCAGGCCGAAGTCGCCCTGCAGGCCAGCCGCCGTGACGCCCTTGGTCCAGGCGCGGTTGCTGTCGCTGTAGCCCAGGCGGGCGCCGGCATAGAAGGGCTGGGTGGCGCTCACGAAGTCTTCGGGCGACTTGCTGCGGAAGCTCACTGCGCCGCCGATGCCGCCGGCCGTGCGCTGCGAGCTGGTGGTGCCCGACTGGATCTCGACCGACGAGTAGATGTCGGGATCGATGAAGTCCCGGCCCATGCCGAAGGTGCCGTCCTGCGCGCGGTTGGTCAGCGGCGCACGGCTGACGGCGTCGGGCATCTCGATGCCGTCGACGTCGAGCCCGATGCGGTTGCCTTCGATGCCGCGGATGTTGTAGCCCGTGGTGCCGCTGCGGTCGTAGCGGCTCGCGCCGCGCGTGGCGCCCTGCACGGTTCCGGGGGCTTCCACCAGCGGCTGGTAGCGCATCACCTCGCCCATGCTGGTGGCGCCGGTCTTCTCGATGTCTTCCTGCGTGAGTCTTGCCGTGGCGCCGGCTTCACGCTGCTTCTCGCCGACCACCCGGATCTCGGGCAGCGCAGTGGCAGATGGATCCTGTGTGGCAGCGTTGTCCGCGGACACCTGCGCCAGCACGGCAGAGGACGTCAGCAGTGCCTGCGCGGCCAGTGCAATCGCGCCAGCACGGCGCAGGGAAGGATCACGAGAGGGAAGCGCCGGCGCGCGCGAAGCACGCCCGGCCGGCCATGGGCCCAGCTGGTTCATTGAAGTTCACCCGAATGTTGGAGGCTGTCTGGCTGGACCAACCCCGACACGGGCGAACATCTAGCTACTCAGGAAACTTTACGGCAACCCATGCAAATAGTAAAGATTCTCATTTAGATTTTTTTGCCATCAGGCGGCAACGTTGCCTGCGGGCATCACGGCCGGCTGTTCCCGGATGGGCAGATGGATCAGCGCCGCACCCACAGCCAGCACGATGTCGACATACCAGATCCAGTCGTACGCGCCCGTGGCTTCGAACACGCGGCCCCCCAGCCACGCGCCGAGGAAGCCGCCCAGCTGGTGCCCCAGCATCACCACGCCGAACAGCATCGCCATGTTGGACGGGCCGAAGAACCTGGCCACCAATCCGGCTGTGGGCGGCACGGTGGAGAGGAAGGTGACGCCCATCACCGCCGCGAAAAGCAGCACCGTGACCTCGGTCTTGGGTGCCAGTACGAACGCCAGCACGGCGACAGCACGCACGGCATAGATGGACGACAGCAGCGACTTCATGCGCCAGCGGCCGATGGCCCACCCGATGCCGAAGCTGCCGACGATGTTGAACAGCCCGATCAGTGCCAGCGCCCAGGCGCCCAGTTGCACCGGCAATCCACACGATGCAATCACGCCCGGCAGGTGCGTGGCCAGGAAGGCGACGTGGAAGCCGCACACGAAGAATCCCGCCGACAGCAGCAGGAAGCTCGGCAGCCGCAGCGCCACACCCAACGCCTCGCGCGCCGGCAATGGCCGGGCGGGCGTCGTGCTGCCCACGGCCTGGAAAGCATTGCCGCGCAGCACCCAGATGGCCGGCAGCGCCAGCAGCACGAGCACCCCCAGCACCTGCATCGACGCTGCCCAGCCCACGCCGACAGTGAGCACACCCGCCAGCGGTGCCATCGCGAACTGGCCGAACGAGCCCCCCGCGTTGACGAGGCCCGTGGCCATGCCACGCCGCTCGGGCGCCACCAGGCGCGTGCTGGCCGCCATCAGCACCGACGGGCCGGCCATGCCCGCGCCGCCAGCAGCCAGCACGCCCACGGCAAACACGAGCCCGGCCGTGCTGGTCATGTAGGGTGTGATGAAAGTGCCCAGCGCCACCAGCACCACGCCCGCGGCGATCACACGTCCGGTGCCGATGCGGTCGGCGATCGCACCCGCGAAAGGCTGCGTGAGACCCCACCACAGCTGCCCGAAGGCGAATGCCAGGCTGATGTTGCCCAGCCCCAACCCGGTGGAAGTGTTGAGCGAAGGCAGATACAGACCCATGGTCTGGCGCACGCCCATCGTCAGCGCAAACGTACCGCCCGCCGCCAGCAGAACAAGCCAGAAGGCGTGCGGCACCGCTGTGGGCGGTCGCATCGAAGCATCACTCATCGCCCTCTCCTTCGGCGGCCGGCGCCAGCAGGTCGCCGCATTCGTCCAGCAGCGCATGCAGCGCCATGACACGCTGCGCGCCGAGTTGCCGGTTGAGGCTCTCCTGAGCCGTACGCCAGTGACGTTGAGCTTCGGCGCGCTTGGCGCGGCCGGCATCGGTGGCGCTGACCAGGCGACTGCGCGCATCGGCTCCGGGCTCCATCACCACCCAGCCCTGATCGATCAGTGGCCGCAGGTTTCGTGTGAGCGTGGACGGCTCCATGCGCATCCAGCGCGCCAGGTCCACCGGCCGCAGCGGTCCGAGCTTGACCACGTGCGAGAGCAGCGAGTACTGCGTGATCCTGAGCCCTGCCCGGGCGAGTTCGGCATCGAAATGACGCGAGACCTGGCGCGTGATCTGTCGAAGCTTGAGGTTGGTGCAACCCTGCACCTTGGCGACAGGAGCGGTATTGACAGGTGTCATGGTGGAAATTATTGTACCCACAACATTTGCATATGCAATACAAGAGGAACTTCGGCACCATGAGCCAGACATTCACCGCCACCCCCGAACAGACACTCGCGCTGTGGCTCGAGCAGGAAGCCGCCGTTTCTTCCCGCATGAACGCCGGCGCCGGCGCGGGCGTCTCGCGCCCGGACCAGGTGGCCGGCAAGACCGGGCTCGAACTGATGCACGCCATGCTGCGCGGCGAACTGCCCTACCCGCCGATCGCCCGCACGCTGGACTTCACGCTGGTCGAGGCGGGTGACGGCCACGCCATCTTCCAGGGCACGCCCGGCCCGTCGCATCTCAACCCCATGGGCACGGTGCACGGCGGCTGGTATGCCACGCTGCTCGATTCGGCGCTGGGCTGCGCCGTGCACACGAAGATGCCGGTCGGCCGCGGCTACACGACGGCCGAGCTCAGCGTGAACCTGGTCAAGGCCATCCCGCTCAAGCTGCAGCGCGTGCGCGCCGAAGGCCGCGTGCTGCACTGTGGCCGCCAGCTCGCCACGGCCGACGCGCGGCTCTACGGGCCCGACGGCACGCTGTACGCCCACGCCACCACCACCTGCCTGGTGTTCGAGCTGCCTGCGGCGCGCTGAGATGCAGCGCGCGAGCGCCGCAGCAGCACGCAGGGAAATCGCATCGCCGGCACAATCGGCCGCATGCGATTCCTCCACACGATGCTGCGCGTTGGCAATCTCCAGCGCTCGATTGACTTCTACACCCAGGTGATCGGCATGCAGTTGCTGCGCACCTCCGAAAACCCCGAGTACAAATACTCGCTCGCCTTCCTCGGTTTCGAGGGCGGCAATCCCGGCCAGGCCGAGATCGAGCTCACCTACAACTGGGGCACCGAAAACTACGAGATGGGCACGGCCTACGGCCACATCGCGCTCGGTGTACCGGACGCCTACGCAGCCTGCGACAAGATCCGCGCGGCCGGCGGCAACGTGACGCGCGAGCCCGGCCCGGTCAAGGGCGGCACCACGGTCATCGCCTTCGTGACGGACCCCGACGGGTACAAGATCGAGTTGATTCAGCGGCAGGAAAACGAAGCCGGCCAGGGCCTGCGCTGACGCTATCATCGCGCTCACCAGCCCGCCCTGTGGCTGACGGAAAGAACGACCATGGCCAAAGGCGACCAACGCAGCAACAAGATGGTCAAGAAGCCGAAGAAGGACACCTCGCCGCCGAAAAGCGGGGGCACCTCCGATCGGCCCGTGGCGCCCGTGACACTGGTCGCGCCTCGCGGCAAGCTCAAGGACAAGTGAGCCTGCCGGCCAGGGGGCCCTCCCCACCCTCCGACTTCATTCTTCCAAGACCCGCCATGGACACCCCCTTCCAACTCAACCTGTCCAAGCTGTCGCTCGACGGCCTGCGCGCCCAGCAGGAACAGCAGGCCCAGCTCGCCCGCGACATCGAAGCGGAGATCGCGCGCCGGCGTGGCGAGGCGCTCACGCAGCTGGTCGACGAGATGTGGTCCAAGGCGCGCGGGCTCGGCTTTTCCGACCGCGAAGTCATGGCCGCGCTCTCGCCCAAGGTGAAGAAGGCCTATGCGCGCGCTGCCGATGCCCCGCTGCCGGCCACGGCGCCCGCGCCGGCTTCTGCCGACGGCCCGCGCGACAAGCCGCAGGTAGGCGAAACCTACGCCAACCCCTCCAATCCAGAGCAGACCTGGACCAAGACCACGCGGCTGGGCGCCCCGGCGCGCTGGCTGCATGCGCTGGTGATGGCCAGCGACGACAAGACCTACGAGCAGTTCCGCGTCAAGGCATGAGGGGCGTGCGGCGGCGCAGCCACAGCGCCCGCAGCAGCACCGCCACCACCGCCAGGTTGGCCGCCAGCAGCGCGGCCGGCCACGGGCCCGGGTGCATGATCAGTTCGCGCAGCTCGAACGGCACGTAGATCGCCCCGCTGGCCGCGCCCAGCGCTTCGGCCCAGCGCCGTTGCCACCACAGTCCCCACGCTTCCGCGAAGCGCACGCCGGCATAGAGTGCAGCGCCCGCCAGCACCACGCCCACGTGCAGGCCTTCGAGCTGGCCCGCGCGTTGCTGCAGCATCTGCGCAAGGTGGTGCGCCGGATTCAGGTGCAGGTGCCCAGAGAGTGCCTGCGCCATCGCCGCCAGGTCGTGGTGCAGCAGCGAGGCGAAGCTCAGGGCCGCCACCAGCGCGAGCGCGCCCTTGGCCGCCTCGAACAACGCGATGGCGCGCAGGCCGTGCATCAGGGGCGGGGCAAGGCCTTGGCCGCGCGCGCCAGCGCGGTGATGCGTGCCCAGTCGCCCTGAGCCACTGCGTCCGCGGGCGTGAGCCACGAGCCACCCACGCAGGCCACGTTGGCCAGCGCCAGCAGCTCGGGCGCGTTGGCCTCGCTCACACCGCCGGTGGGACAGAAGCGCACATCACCGAACGGCCCCTGCCAGGCCTTGAGCATCGCCATGCCGCCAGCCTGCATGGCGGGGAAGAACTTGAGCTCGGTGTAGCCGTCTTCCTGTGCCGCCATGATCTCGCTGCCGGTGGCCACGCCGGGCAGCAGCGGCAGTCCCAGGTCGTGACAGGCGCGGCCCACGCCATGGGTGTAGCCCGGGCTCACGGCGAAGCGCGCCCCGGCAAGCTGAGCGGCCTGCGCATCCGCCGCGCTGCGCACCGTGCCGGCGCCGACCACCGCCTCGGGCACGTCCCGGGCGATGGCCTCGATGCAAGCCAGCGCCACCGGCGTGCGCAACGTCACTTCGAGCATGCGGATGCCGCCTGCCAGCAGCGCGCGGGCCAGCGGAGCAGCGTGGGCCACCTCGTGCAGCACGATCACCGGAATCACCGGTGCGTCCTGCATCACATCGATCGGCGCCAGCGGCCCGGGCGGATTCACAGCCATGTACATGCTCCTTCTTCAGCCGCCAGCGCATTGCGGCGCATGCCGGCAAACAGTTCACGCCCCATGCCACGGCCGTTGGAAGCGGCCTGCATGTCGGGCATCTGCGCGTTCTCGCGCGCCAGCCATTGTGCGGGGTCGACCTTGACCTGCAGCGTGCCGGCCGTCGCGTCGAGGCGGATCACATCGCCGTCGCGCACGCGCGCCAGCGGCCCGCCGGCCAGCGCCTCGGGCGAGACGTGGATGGCGGCCGGCACCTTGCCCGATGCGCCGCTCATGCGGCCATCGGTCACCAGCGCCACCTTGAAGCCCTTGCCCTGCAGCACCGCCAGCGGCGGCGTGAGCTTGTGCAGCTCGGGCATGCCATTGGCACGCGGGCCCTGCCAGCGCACCACGCAGACCACGTCGCGCTCGAGCTCACCGGCGTCGAAGGCTTTCTGCAGCGCATCCTGCGAGTCGAACACGCGCGCGGGCGCCTCGACCACGTGGCGGTCTTCCGGCACGGCCGAGACCTTGATCACGCTGCGGCCGAGGTTGCCCGTGAGAAGCTTGAGCCCGCCCGTGGCGCTGAACGGTGCCGACACCGGCCGTGCCACCGCATCGTCGCGGGTGGCGCCGATGTCGTGCCAGGCCAGGCCGCCACCCTCGCCCGCCGCCGGCTCGCGCGTGTACTCGCGGATGCCGCCAGGCCGCACGGACAGCACGTCCCCGTGCATCAGGCCGGCGTCGAGCAGCTCGCGGATCACGTAGCCCGGCCCACCGGCGGCCTGGAACTGGTTCACGTCGGCGCTGCCGTTCGGATAGACACGCGCCAGCAGCGGCACCACGTCCGACAGCGCCTCGAAATCGTCCCAGTCGATCACGATGCCGGCCGCACGCGCCACCGCCACCCAGTGGATGAGGTGATTGGTGGAGCCGCCCGTGGCCAGCAGCGCGGCCATGGCGTTGACGATGCAGCGCTCGTCCACCACATGGCCGATGGCCGGAACCCCGTCGGCGAGCACCGTGCGCACGGCCTCGCGCGTGAGGTCGTCGCGCAGCGCGTCGCCCGGATGCACGAACGCCGTGCCGGGCACGTGCAGGCCCATGGCTTCGAGCAGCATCTGATTGCTGTTGGCCGTGCCATAGAAGGTGCAGGTGCCGGCCGCATGGTAGGCCTGCGACTCGGCCTGCAGCAGTTCGTCGCGGCCCACCAGGCCCTGCGCGGCGCGCTCGCGCACCTTGGCCTTGGCGCTGTTGGACAGGCCCGAGGTCATGGGCCCGGCCGGCACGAACACCGTGGGCAGGTGGCCGAAGTGCAGCGCACCAATCAAGAGGCCCGGCACGATCTTGTCGCACACGCCCAGCATCAGCGCGCAGTCGAACACATCGTGCGACAGGGCGACGGCCGTGCCCATGGCGATGGCGTCGCGCGAGAACAGCGAAAGCTCCATGCCTGCCGTTCCCTGCGTGACGCCATCGCACATGGCCGGCACGCCACCGGCCACCTGCGCCGTGGCGCCCAGGCGGCGCGCCTCGTCCTTGATGAGGGCCGGATAGCTGGCGAACGGCGCGTGCGCCGACAGCATGTCGTTGTAGGCCGTGACGATGCCGACGTTGCGCGCGCGCTGCGCCACCACGGGGATGGGCATGGCGCGGGTCTTGTCTGATTCGGGCAGGCCGGCGAAGGCATGGGCCACGTTGGCGCAGCCCAGCCGCTCGGCGCCGGGGCGGCGCGAGGCCATGTCGGCCACCAGTTGCAGATAGTCGCGCCGCGTGGGCGCACTGCGGTCGCGGATGCGCTGCGTGACGGCCGCGAGGGTGGGATGGAGTGAGGTCATCGCGGAAGGTCTCTCGTAAGGCGGCCGGCGCACAGGGAAGCTGGTGGCCGTCGCGGGTCCACCATCGTAGTGCCGAACCCGGGCAGGCGCCGGCCCGCCGGTTACGAAACGGTTCCGGTTTTGACGTGCCGCGCGCGGACGCTAGAGTGGCGGGCGATGCGCCCACACACCCCGACACCCGTCCGCGACGCTGCCGCCATGCTCGATCGCACGCTGGCCGAATGGGGCGGACAGGAGGACCTCTGGCTGTTCGGCTATGCCTCGCTGATCTGGCGCCCCGAGTTCGACTACGCCGAGCGGCGTGCCGCCCATGTGCTGGGCTGGCACCGCGCGCTCAAGATGTGGAGCCGCGTGAACCGCGGCACGCCGGAGAATCCCGGCCTGGTGTTCGGCCTGCTGCCGGGCGGCAGTTGCCGCGGCGTGGTGTTCCGTATCACCCGGGCCGACGTACCTGCCACGCTGGCGCGCCTGTGGCTGCGCGAGATGCCCAACGCCGTGTACGACCCCCGTTGGCTGCCGTGCCGCACCGCGCAGGGGCCGGTGCGTACGCTGGCGTTCACCCTGGCCCGGACCAGCCCCAACCATACGGGCGTGCTGCCCGACGACGAGTACCGCCGCATCTTCGCGCAGGCCCGCGGCCGCTATGGCACCACGCTCGACTACGCGCAGGCCACGCTGGACGAGTTGCGCCGCCACGGCATCGAGGACCGCGCGCTGGCGCGGCTGCTGCGTCTGGTGGCGCACTGAGGAGGCGCGCCGGAGCCGGGGCCGTCCGATGCATTTGTCAGGATTGGTCACACATCCGGCGTGATCCGGTGCGCGCGGCGACCTAGCCGGGCGGGCCCGCCAGATGACGCTCCGCCGCCCACAGGTCGGCCACGGTGTCGACGTCGATGCGCACGCCGGCATCGCTCACCGCCAGCATCACGCAGCGGCCGTCCTTCATCGCCTGCTGCAGGACGCTTGCCGCGCCGGTCGGGCCCGCGAGCGCCAGCAGCGCGTCGCGCGCGCGCGCCGAAAACGCCACCGGATGGCCCCGCTCGCCATCGAAGGTGGGCACCACGGCATCGGCGGCCGGATGCGAGATCAGGGCCGTGGCCACGTCGCGCAGCGTTCCGGGCTGTACCAGCGGCAGATCGCCCGGCAGGATGAGCCAGCCGTGGGCGTGCTGCGTGGCACGCACGGCGGCCGCGATCGAATCGCCCATACCCGGATGTCCTGCGTCTTCCACGTGCCAGGGCAGGCCGCTGGCACGCGCGGCGGCCAGCGTGCGCTCCAGCACCGGCACGCCGGCGAGGGGCGCAGCCAGCTTGGAGCCCTGGCCGCCGGAGGCGGCGAAGCGCTCGCCCCGGCCCGAGGCCAGCACGATGAGGGTGGGCAACAGCAAGGACATGCGGGCCAGTATGCAACGCCCGGCCGCGCGCTGCAGCCGCGCCTCGCATCCGCCGGGGTGCCGCCCCGATTCGACCTGCGTCAGCAGGCCGGATGCCGGACAGGGCGACAATCGGCGCCATGAGCACCACCGACCACGACATCGCCAGCCTGCGCAAGAGCTACGAGCGCGCCGAACTCGACGAATCGGCGTCGCAGGCCGACCCTCTCGCGCAGTTCGACCAGTGGCTGCAGGAAGCCATCGCCGCGCGCGTGCCAGAGCCCAACGCCATGACGCTGGCCACGGTGGGCGGCGACCTCCGGCCCAGCACGCGCATCGTGCTGGTCAAGGGCTACGACGAGCGCGGCATCGTCTGGTACACCAACTACGACAGCCGCAAGGGCCGCGAGCTCGCGGGCAACCCGTTCGCGGCGCTGCAGTTCCACTGGGTGGAGCTCGAACGCGTGGTGCGCATCGAGGGCACGGTGGAGAAGGTGTCGGCGGCCGAAAGCGACGCCTACTTCGCCAGCCGCCCGCTCGATTCGCGCATCGGCGCCTGGGCCAGCCCGCAAAGCGAGGTGATCTCCAGCCGCGCGGTGCTGGTGGCCAACGCGGCGAAGTACGGCGCGCAGTTCCTGCTCGACCCGCCGCGCCCGCCGCACTGGGGTGGCTACCGGCTGGTGCCGGCCGAATGGCAGTTCTGGCAGGGCCGCAAGAGCCGCCTGCACGACCGGCTGCGGTACCGCCGAGACGAAGCCGCCGCCGGCAACTGGCTGCGCGAGCGGCTGGCGCCCTGAAGACGGGCGCCCGCTACAGCAAAGCCGGGTGCGCGCCCGGCAACGCTCGCGCATTGGCGACGACGCATTCGCGCAGCACGCCCGCCAGTCCCGCACGCTCGGGCGAGCGATGGAAGACCATGCCGACCTCGCGGTGGAAGGTGGCATCGCCCAGCGGCACGATGCGCACATTGGCTGGCGCGAAGTCGGGCCGCGTCACGGGCACCAGTGCCGCGCCCAGACCGCTGGACACCATCTTCACCATCGCGTCCACGTCCTCCATGTCGATGGAGGTGTTGATCTCCAGCCCCTGGCGCTTGAGGAACTGCTCGACCACGCGTCCGCCGAACGACGCACGGTCATAGCCGATCACCGGCAGGCGCGTCATCAATTCGCGCCAGTCGTCCCCGGCCTCGTGCGCGGGCACGGCCAGCACGAAGGGCTCGAGCATCAGCGGCTGCCAGACCAGCTCGCTCGGTAGCGAGAAGGGCGACAGCACCATCAGCGCGGCATCCAGGTCGCCGCTGTCCACCTGCCCCATGAGAAACAGCGAGGAGCCCTGCGCCAGCCGCAGCGCGATCTGAGGATGCCGCTCGCGCAGCAGGCGCAGTGCGCCCGGCAGCACGCCCAGCTGCGCCGTCTGCACCGACCCGACGCGCAGCACGCCGCGCAACTCCCGGCTGGTCACGCGCTCGCCCATCTCGCCGAACAACTCCACGATCTGACGCGCCAGACCGACCGCGTCCTGTCCTGCTTCGTTGAGCAGGGCCGAGCGACCGGTGCGGTTGAACAGGGGGGCGCCCAGCGCTTCTTCCAGCCGCGCGATCTGCGCGCTCACGGCCGACTGCGTGAGTCCGATACGCGCCCCGGCTGCCGCGAACGTGCCGTAGCGCACCACCGCAAGGAAGGTGCGTATTTCCCTGATCAACGCGTGCCCCCGCTTCGTGCGCTG
Organism: Burkholderiales bacterium; assembly: GCA_017307855.1. Lineage (GTDB taxonomy): Bacteria > Pseudomonadota > Gammaproteobacteria > Burkholderiales > Burkholderiaceae_C > JAGOCV01. Next base: position 726,383 of record JAFKGD010000002.1, read on the forward strand.
GCGCACCGCTTGCGCCCATCCGATTGATCGATTTTGTTTGACCTCATAACGCAAATATAGCGTTTTCAATTCCATTTGTTTGTTATTAGCATTCTTTCCACGGTGGGACAGAGAATCTTCCCATCGATATCACGCATCTTCTTCTTTGAAATTGCGTTCATTTTGTCGTGTTCAATCGATAAATAACGTTAATTTTCAATATCGCCATGGCACAGGTCTTGCAATCACTGAACGGACCGCACTGAAAGCGGCACCTGCTTTCCCGTTCAACCCCCGAGATCTGTCCATGACCCCTGACCACCCCTCCTCCGCCCTGCGCCGCGTAGGCCTCTGGCGCATCGCCGCAGGCCTGCTCGCGGCCATCGCCCTGCAGGCCCATGCCGCCTTTCCCGAGCGGCCGATCACCATCGTGGTGCCCTTCTCCGCCGGCGGCGGCACCGACCTGACCGCCCGCCTGCTGGCCCGCTCCATGGAAAAGCATGGCGGCCAGAGCGTGGTGGTGGTCAACCGCACCGGCGCGGGCGGCGAGATCGGCATGGCCTCGGTGGCCGCAGCGCCGGCCGACGGCTACACGCTGTCGATCATCAACACGCCCAACACGCTCACGATTCCGATCGAGCGCGCCGCCAAGTTCAGGCTGGAGAGCTTCGACCTGCTGGCGAATGTCGTGGACGATCCGGCCACGCTGTCGGTCAACAGCACCAGCGGTATCCGCACGGTGCAGGACCTCGTCGCCGCCGCGAAGAAGTCGCCCGACACGCTGACCTACGGCACCGCCGGCATCGGCTCGGCAGGTCACATCTCCATGCTGCTGCTGGAGAAGGCCGCCGGCATCAAGCTGCGCCACGTGCCGTTCAAGGGAACGTCCGACGTCGCCACCGCGCTGCTGGGCAACCACATCGACGTGGCCACGGCGAATCTGGGCGAGGCGCTGGCGTTCTCCAAGGGCAAGGACTGGCGCATCCTGGGCCAGATGGCACCGCGCCGCTCGCCCATGGCGCGTGACCTGCCGACCTTCGCCGAAGCCGGCTATGCACTGGAGAGCGGCTCGCTGCGCGGCATCGGCGCACCGCGCGGCCTGCCGCCGGCCACGGCCAGCGCCCTGCAGGCGCTGATCGACAAGGCCGTGAACGACCCCGAATTCCAGTCGGCCGCGCTCAAGGCCGAACAGGATGTGCGCTACCTGCGCGCGCCCGAATACACCGCCCTCATGACGGAGATGAAGAAGCGGTTCGAGTCCCTGTGGACCACCTCGCCATGGAGCCCATGACGAGCGACCCCACCCGGCCGACCGAACGCTTGCGCCATCCCCCAACGAATTCATTTCCGATCATGAAGAACTTCATCCGCTCCAACGTTTCCTTCTCCCGCCTGCCGCTGGCCATCGCCGCCGGCGCCCTGCTGGCTTCCACCGGCGCCCTGGCCGCCTGGCCCGACAAGCCGATCACCATGATCGTGCCCTTCAGCGCCGGCGCCGGCACCGACCTCACCGCGCGCACCGTGGCCACCTGCATGGAATCGCAGATCCCCGGCGCCGTGTTCGTGGTGCAGAACAAGCCCGGCGCCTCGGGCGACATCGGCCTGACGGCCATCGCCACGGCGCCGGCCGACGGCTACACCATCGGCATCGTCAACACGCCGGGCGTGGTGAGCATCCCGATCGAGCGCGCCACCAAGTGGAACCTCAAGAGCTTCGACTTCCTGGGCAACGTGGCCGAGGCGCCGGGCACCATCAGCGTGCACGCCGACTCGCCCGTGCAGACCATCCAGGACCTGGTGAAGGCCGCCCGCGCCAAGCCCGGCACCATCAGCGTGGGCACTCAGGGCGTGGGCTCGGCCGGCCACATCTCGATGCTGCTGCTGGAGCATTCGGCCGGCGTGCAGTTCTCGGCCATCCCGTTCCAGGGCGCCGCGCCTGCGCGCACCGCGCTGCTGGGCAAGGTGATCGACACCACCATGGCCAACGTGGATGAAGCCGTGGTATTCCGCACCGGCTCGCCCTGGCGCATCCTGGGCGTGATGAGCGATGCGCGCTCGCCCGTGGCGCCCGAGCTGCCCACCTTCAAGGAAGTGGGCTACGACATCCAGGCCGGCTCGATGCGCGGCTTCGCCGGCCCCAAGGGCATGCCGCCCGAAGCGACCGCGAAATTCTCCGCCGCCATCAAGGCCTGCACCGAAGACGCGACGTTCAAGGACCGCGCCGCCAAGAGCTTCCTGCCGATCCGCTACCTCGCGCCCACGGAGTACGTGCAGAGCCTGCAGAAGCTCGACGCCAGCCTGCGTGACCTGTGGAAGGTCAAGCCCTGGAACCAGTGATTTCCGTTTCCCGCAACCCGAGGACGCCTCGACTTTTCAAGAAGACATGACGAAGACATGAGAACCGACCATTCCACCTATTCCGACCTGAAGGCCTACCTGGCGGCCGGCAACGACACCGTCCTCATCCCCGTCGGCGCCACCGAGCAGTACGGCGCCCACCTGGCCACCGGTGCCGAGCTGCGAATCTGCGAAATGATCGCCACCGAAGTCGCCGAGAAGGCGGGCGTGGCCTGCACGCCCATCGTGCCGGTGAACTACTCGGCGATGTTCCTCGACTACCCCGGCACGCTGTCGGTGTCGATGCCCACGCTGGAGGCCTACATCTTCGAGATGTGCGATGCGCTGGCCGGCCAGGGCTTCAGGCACTTCTTCTTCATCAACATCCACGGCGGCTCCCTCGGCCCGCTGGAGAGCGTGTGCCGTTCGCTGCGCAGGAAGCACGGCGCCGTCGGCGGCCTGATCGACGTCTTCACCGTGATGCGCGACGTCAGCGGCGTGCAGTTCAGCACCAAGAACGCGCCCTCGGGCCATGCGTCCGAGATGGTGACCTCGGTGGCCCTGGCCAAGTGCCCCGAACTGGTGTTCATGGACCGCGCGCAGGCCACGCCGCAGCTGCGCGCCTTCACCGAGGGCGTGAAGACCGTCTCCAGCGGCAAGGTTAGCCTGGGCAAGTCGAGCTTCCAGGTGTTCTCCGACATCAGCGACTACGCGCCCATCGGCACGCAGGGCGACCCCACGGCCGCCACGGCCGAGCAGGGCCACCAGGTCTGGGACGCCACCGTGGCCTATATGACGGAAGCCACGCAGAAATTCAGCCAGATGTCGTTCACGGCCTGAAGGGTTTGCACGAATGAAAAAGAACCCTCTCAAGGCCCTGTGGGCCGAGCGCAAGCCGGCCATCGGCACCTGGGCCACGATGGTGCACCACCCGCGCTTCATGAAGCTCATGGCCACCACGGGCATGGACTTCGTGATCCTCGAGATGGAGCACAGCGACTTCACCATCGGCGAGATCGGCACCATGTGCCTGGTGGCGCGCGAGGCGGGCATCGTGCCCATCGTGCGCCCCGCCGGCCTGCAACCGCACGACTACACGCGCCCGCTCGACGCCGGCGCCATGGGCCTGCTGCTGCCCAACATCGACACGGCCGAGCAGCTCGAAGCCATCCTCAAGGCCACCAAGTTCCATCCGCGTGGCAACCGCATCCTCAACTTCCGCGGCCCGCACACCGACTACCTGCGCCTCACGAAACCCGTGGAGCAGATCGCCGAGATGAACGAGCACACGCTGACCATCGCGATGATGGAAACGCAGAAGGGCCTCGACAACCTCGACGCGATCTGCCAGGTGCAGGGCCTGGACGCCATCATGATCGGCCCGGACGACCTGTCGCAGGACCTGGGCATTCCGGGCGAGATGCAGCACCCGCGCATGAAGGAAGCCACCGAGCACGTCATCGCCACCTGCGACAGGCACGACATCCCGTGGGGCTTCAGCGCGCAGAACACGGCCGATGGCGCCAAGTGGATCGAGCGCGGCATCCGCTGGATGCCCTTCTCCAACGACGTCAACGCCCTCTTCAACACCTTCAGCACCGCCGCCAGCGAACTCAAGAAGTCCGCCGGCCGCTGAACCCGTCCCCGCTTCCCAAGGAGATACCGCCATGAAAACCACCGCGATGTACAGCCCCTACGGCTGGAAGGCCAAGATCGGCCTGATCGTTCCTTCCACCAACACCGTCAACGAGCCCGAGTTCTGGCGCCTCGCGCCCGAGGGCGTGACCATCCACAGCGGCCGCGCGCTGCTCCTGGGCAAGGCGACGGAAGAGTCGTACTTCAAGATGGCCGAGGCCGTGAACGGCGCGGCCGAGGAACTGGCCACCGCCGAGGTCGACGTGGTGGCCTACGGCTGCACGTCGGGCTCGATCATCGTGCCGCTGCCCGAGCTCATCAAGAACATGGCCGAGCGCACCGGCTGCCCGGCCATCGCCACCGCAGGCGCCGTGGTCGCCGCCCTGCGCGCACTGAACGTGAAGAAGGTGGCCGTGGGCACGCCCTACGTCGACTTCGTCAACGAGAGCGAGAAGAAATTCCTCGAGGACTACGGCTTCGAAGTCACCTCGATGCAGGGCCTGGACCTGGGCCACACGCAGGAAGAGCGCCGGGGCATCGGCCGCGTGCCGCCCGAAGTGGTGTTCCGCCTGGCGCGTGCGATCGACCGGCCCGATGCCGATGCCATCTTCATCTCGTGCACCAACCTGGCCACGCTCGACGTCATCGCCGACATCGAGGCCGAGCTGGGCAAGCCGGTGGTCACCAGCAACCAGTCCTGCTTCTGGGCCTGCCTGCGCCTGCTGAAGATCCGCACCGCCATCCCGGGCTACGGCCGCCTGCTCGAGGAGTGCCTGGATCCGATCGACGAGAGCAGCTACGCGATGAAGCCGCCCAAGCTCGTCAAAGCCGCATGAGCGGCACCGGCGGCGGCCTGCGCGTGAACAGCCCGGCGCCCGACCTCGCGCTGGCCGCGCGGCTGTTCGATCAGTTGCGCCAGGACAGCTTCGATGGCACGGGCGTCACGCGCGATGCCTATGGCCCCGGCGAGCAGCGCGCGCACGACTTGATGGCGCGCGTCGCGCGCGAACTGGGACTGGAGATTGCTCACGACGGTGCGCGCAATCTCTACCTCACCTGCCCGGGCCGCGACCGCACGCTGCCGGCGGCCCTCACCGGCTCGCACCTGGACTCGGTGCCCGCGGGCGGCAACTACGACGGCGCGGCCGGCGTGGTGGCCGGCCTGGCGGCCATCGCGGGCTGGCGCGCGGCGGGCTTCGTGCCGCCGGCCGACGTGACCGTGATGGCCGTGCGGGCCGAAGAAAGCACCTGGTTCCCGTATTCCTACCTGGGCAGCAAGGCCGCCTTCGGCAAGGTTTCGCGCGAAGTGCTCGACCTGCCGCGCGCCGACACCGGCCGTACGCTGGCACAGCACCTCGCCGACTGCGGCGGCGACCCTGCCGCCTTCGGGCCGGCATACGTCGATGCGCGCCGCATCTCGCGCTTCGTCGAGCTGCACATCGAGCAGGGCCCGGTGCTGGTCGACGCCGGCATCCCGGTCGGCGTGGTCACCGGCATCCGCGGCAGCCTGCGCTACCGCGATGCGAAGGTGCTGGGCACCTATGCGCATTCAGGCGCCGCGCCGCGCGCCAACCGCCACGACGCGGTGCGCGCCGCCGCGCTGCTGGTGGCCGCCATCGACGGCGACTGGGAGCGCATGGAGGCCGAAGGCGAAGACCTCGTCGTCACCTTCGGCAAGTTCTTCACCGACCCGGCGCAGCATGCGTTCAGCAAGGTGGCCGGGGAAGTCGGGCTCTGCCTGGATGCGCGCAGCCTCTCCACCGCCACGCTGGAGCGCTTCGACGCGCTGTTCGCGCAACGCGCGGCCGAGACAGGCGAGCGCGCGCGCGTGCGGTTCGAACTGGGCGCGCGCACCGGCTCCGAGCCGGCCGTCATGGACGCCGGCCTGCAGCAACTGCTGTGCGACGCCGCACGCGCACGCGGCATCGCGCACCGGGTGATGGCCAGTGGCGCCGGCCACGACGCCGCCGTGTTCGCCCAGATGGGCGTGCCCACCGCGATGGTGTTCGTGCGCAACGACCTCGGATCGCACAACCCGGACGAGAAGATGGACCTCGCCGACTTCGCCCCCGCCTGCCAGTTGCTGGCCGATGCGCTCGCCGCGCCACCGGCGCTGGCCTGACACCCTCTCACCCTTCTTTCTTCTGCCTTCATGCCTACCTGTCTCGTCGTCCAGCCCATCCACTCCATCGGCATCGACATGCTCGAAGCCGCCGGCATCGCCGTGCGCCGCTCCAGCAGCGCCGACATGGCCGTCGTCGCCCGCGAGATCGCTGGCTGCGAGGCGGTGATCACGCGCAACGCCGGCCTCTCCACCACCGCGGTCGAGGCCGCAACGCATCTCAGGCTGATCGCCAACCACGGCATCGGCACCAACAAGATCGACGTGGCGCGCGCCCATGCGCTCGGCATCCCGATCAGCTTCACGCCCTCGGCCAACGCCCGCTCGGTGGCCGAGCACGCCATCATGCTCATGCTGGCCGTCGGCAAGCGCCTGGTGGCCAGCGACAACGCCGTGCGCACGGGCGACTGGGATTACCGCTACCAGCCCGGCCTGCAGCAACTCGCGGGCAAGACGCTGGCCATCTCGGGCTGGGGCACCATCGGGCGACTGACGGCGGCGATGGCCGCCAACGGCTTCGGCATGAAAGTGGTGGTGCACTCGCCTTCGGCGGACCCGGCCTCGATCGCTGCCGCGGGCGCCGAACAGGTCGCGACGTTCGACGCGCTGCTGGCCCGCGCCGACGTGCTGTCGCTGCACCGCCCGTCGCGCCCCGATACGCGGCACATGCTCAATGCCGGGACCCTCGCCAGGCTCAAGCCGACCGCCATCGTGGTCAACACGGCCCGCGCCGACCTGATCGACACCGACGCCCTGATGGCCGCGCTGGGCGCCGGCGCATTGGCCGGCGCCGGCCTCGACGTGTTCGACCAGGAGCCCGTGCCCGCCGGTCATCCGCTGCGCGAACTCACCAACGTGGTGCTCACGCCGCACACGGCCGGCAGCACCGACGAGGCGCTGGCCGAGACCGCCAGCCAGTGCGCGCGGCACATCATCGACGCCCTCGCCGGTCGCGCGCCCGAACACCTGGTCGACCGCGCCGTGTGGGCACGGCGCCGTGCATGAGAGCCCCGACCGGAGAGACGCATGAGACCGCTGTTCCACTTCGCCTTCAATGTCACCGACCTCGACGAGGCGCGCCGCTTCTACGGCGGCGTGCTGGGCTGCGCCGAAGGCCGCAGCACCGACACCTGGGTCGACTTCGATTTCTTCACGCACCAGATCTCGCTGCACCTGGGCCCGCTGCTCAAGACCGAGCGCACCGGCCGCGTGGGCGACAAGCTCGTGCCGATGCCCCACTTCGGCCTGGTGCTGGGGCTCGATGACTGGCAGGCGATGGCCGGGCGCCTGAAGGCCGCGAAGACCGACTTCGTGCTGGAGCCGCAGGTGCGCTTCGAGGGCCAGCCGGGCGAGCAATGGACGATGTTCTTCCTCGACCCCTTCGGCAACCCGATCGAGATCAAGGGCTTCCGTTCGGAAGCGGCGATCTACGCGACCTGACGCCGGGCCAGGCGGGCGGCACGCAGCGACGAGTCCGGCGTGAAGCGCGGCGGCGTGGTGAACCCGCCGAGGCTCAGGGCTTGAACCAGCCCAGCAGCGCCAAGGTCAGCGTCACGGTCAGCAGTGCCACGGCCGTGGAGACGCCCACCGCCGCGATCACCAGCGGTTCGGCCACACGGTAGCGCTGGGAGAAAAGGAACACGTTGGCGCCCATGGGCATGGCCGCCGCCAGCGTCATCACCGCCAGCGGCAGGCCGCGCAGGCCCAGCAGCCAGCCCGCGCCGAACATGAGCACCGGATGCACCAGCAGCTTGAGCAAGGCCAGGCGGGTGGCCGCCAGTGCCTGTTCGCCCACCCGCGTGTGCGCCAGCGTCACGCCCACCATCACCAGCGCCACGGGCGGGAAGGCCGCGCCCATGAGCTCGAGCGAGCGATCCACCGGCGCCGGGATGGTCCAGCCGGTCTGCGCATAGAGCAGGCCCAGGATGATCGGCATCGGAATCGGGTGGATGAGCGCATTGCGCACGGCCATGAGTACCGTTCGCGGCACACCTCGCCCGGCCGCAGGCGATGGGCCGCCGTCGGCGGGCTTCTCGCGCAGCACCGCGAGTTCAAGCGCGATGGTGACCACAGTCAGCAATACCAGCGAATGCAGGGACACCAGCGTGACCATCAGCACCAGGCCGGCCTCGCCATAGACCAGGCGGGCGATCGGCAGGCCCAGCATGGCCGAGTTGCTGAAGATGGCCGCCAGCCCCAGCACCGCGCCCTCGCGCGTCCAGCCGCGCACCGCGATCACGCCGAAGAACAGCACGAAGCAGACGCCGAAATAGATGGCGATCGGCCGCAGTTCGAGCTCGCCCAGGTGCACGCGGCTCATCGCGCGGAACAGCATGGCCGGCATCAGCACCAGGAACACGAGGTTGGTCAGATCGCGCGTGGAGCCGGCGCCGATGAGACGCAGGCGCGCCGCGAGCCAGCCGGCGGAAACCATGAGGATCACCGGCGCGAGGGCATTGAAGACGGGATGTTCGGGCACGAGGCGGCGCGGCGGGCGCGTGGAAACAAAGCGGCGCGCCAGTGTAAGACCAGCCGTCGTGCGGCCGCCGGACGGGCGGCTGACGCCCGCCGCTCACGCAGCGGGCGTGCGCAGAAGCGCCCCGGATCAGAAGTCCACGCGCGCGCCGACCTTGAGCGACCGCCCTGCCAGCGGCGCGCGACCCGGCGCGGTGCTGGTCAGGATGGACGTGGCGCTGTAGGCGAGCCGGTCGGTGATGTTGTCCAGGCGCGCGTACCAGAGCACGCTGGCCCCACCGGTCGAACTGCCGACGCGCTGGCGCCAGCCGATGGCCGCGTTCCACAGCGTGTAGGCCGCCGTGGGCGTGTCACCCGCGGCCACGCGGTCCTGCGCCGCCGCATGGTCGAATCCCAGGCGGCCTGTCCACAGGCCCTGCGTCCACGTGAGCGTCGCGCCCACGCGCACCGGGGCGATGCGCGGCAGCGGCGCGCCGGTGTCGCTGTTGACCGCGCGCACGAGGTCGCCGCGCAGGCCGAGGTCGAGCTTCGATGCGCCGTCCAGCAGGCGCACGTTGCCGCTCGCTTCCAGGCCGGTGAAGCGCGCCCGCACGCCGCGATACGCCTGCTCGCGGAAGATGTCCTCGCCGCTGCCGTCGGCCACGCCGTCGCCGTCGGCATCCACGGGGTTGAACTCGCCGTCGGCGCCGTAGCTGTTGCCGGTGTTCATGAGGCCGATGTAGTTGGAGAAGCGGCTGACGAAGCCGTTCAGGGCGAAGCGGTTGGCGCCGCGCGCCCATTCGGTGCCCAGGTCCAGGCTGTTGGAACGCTCCTTGGACAGCGTGGCATCGCCGGTTTCCCAGGCGGCGGTGGCCACGTGCGGGCCGTTGGCGAACAGCTCGTAGTCCTTGGGCGCGCGCTCGGTGTGCGCCAGGTTGGCGGTGAGCTTCCACTCGGGATTCAGGTCCACGCGTGCGCCGCCCGCGTAGCTGAACGGGTTGAAGCTGCGCGAGCCCGGCACGAAGCGCGGCACGTCGGGGTTGCCAAACGACTCGACGCGGACCGACTCGGTGCGCGCGCCGAACGACAGGCGGCCCCACGGTTGCGTGAGTTCTTCATGCACGAACAGCGCGCGCGTGCGGCTGGCGCTGTAGGGCGCGAAGGCTTCGTCGCCGTTGGCGCCGAAGCGGGACGATTCGGCCTGCAGGCCGATCACGCCGTCGAGCGTGCCCCAGGCGCCGGTCACCGGGGCATGGCGCGCTTCCAGCCGCAGGTCGTTGCCGTTATGGGTGAAGGTGGTGCCGGGATCGGGGCCTTCGAACTCGGTATGGGTGTAGTCGGTGTGGCCGAACTGCGCCTTCAGGCTGCGCAGGACGGGGCCGTCGAAACGCCAGAAGCCTTCGAGTGCCTGGCGGTTCTGCCGCATGCCGATGGTCACGTCGTCCTCGGCCACGGTGCCGTAGTCGCTGCGCCAGGTGCTGGCCGAGGCGCCGATGTAGCCTCGGTCAAAGAACAGCGTGCCGCCCACGGCGCCGCCGCGCGTCTCGCTGGCCGAATTGCAGATGCGGTGGGCCAGCACCGGCACGCCGGTTTTCTCGCACTCGATCGCCGTGGGCACGCGCACGTCGTCGGTGCGGCGGTCGAACACGTCCAGGTGCAGGCCGATGCGGCCGTTGCCGCCTTCGACCACGGCCGCACCGCCGCGCCCGCCGTTGCCGGTGGATGCGTTCGCCTCGGCACGGCCACTCACGCCCTGCAGCGGCTCGGTGGGAATGCGGTTGTCGATCACGTTGACCACGCCGCCGACGGCGCTGCCGCCGTAGAGCAGCGCGCCGGGGCCGCGCAGCACCTCGAGGCGCTCGGCCACCAGCGGCTCGGCCGGCACCGCGTGGTCGTAGCTCAGCGCCGAGGCGTCCAGCGGCGCGCCACTGTTGCCCAGCACGCGGATGCGGTCCCCGTCGAGCCCACGGATGATGGGCCGGCCCGCGTTGGGGCCGAAGTAGGTGGACGCCACGCCCGGCGTGCCGTCCAGCGTTTCGCCCAGCGTGGTGCCGGAGCGCAGCGTGAGCGCATCGCCCGAGAGCACGGTGGTGGGTGCCACGGCGTCGGCCACGCCGAGCGGGTTGCCGGTGACGGTGATGGTGGGCAGCGCGTCGCTGGCGGGGGCTGCGGGCGAGGTCTGCGCCAGCACGGGTACGCCGAGCGCCAGGAGGACGGCCGCGCTCACGGCGCGGCGATGGAATCGGGAGGTCATGGAGAAAAGCTTTCCGCTGAAGGAATCGGACAGCGCGAACACACGGCGCCGCCCGGCCAGGCAGCGCGCGTCCATCGCGACGAAGAGAGATCAGCGGAACGCGGGAGGCGCGCGCGCGTCGAACAGCGCGGCTCGGCGGGCCAGCGCCTCGCCTTCGCGCCAGGCCAGCACGAGGGCGGTGGGTACCAGCACCGGCAAGGCGAGCGCAGGCACGCCGCAGGCCAGGTCGGGTTGGCCGAGCTGGTCGTACAGGCGGCAGTCGCCACCTGTGAGGTGGTCGCCGAACAGGCCGGCCAGCCCGCCATGGGCATGGTCGTGGTGGTCCAGCGCACCGGCCGTACCCGGCAACGCGTGCGAAGCCGCGAAGGCAGGTGTCGCAACCGCCACGCCGCCTGCGGGCGCCGCATGCAGCACGCGGTGCAACTGCCCCAGCCACGGAGCCACCACCAGCGCGCACAGCAGCACCGCCAGCTGCAGCATCTGCAGCGGCGAGGCGCGGTGGGAAGAGTGGGAAAGCGGGCGGAGCAGCATGACCAGGGGCGAAATTATTGCAGGTCGGCCGCCGGCCCGCCCGCCGCGGGCGATGCGGCGGTCAGCCGCGCACGCGCGCGGCGAAGGTCTTGCGGAACTTCTCCACCTTCGGGGCGACCACGAAAGCGCAGTAGCCCTGGTCGGGATGGTTGGCGAAGTAGTCCTGGTGGTAATCCTCGGCCCGCCAGTAGTGGGCGACCGGCGCCACCTCCGTCACGATGGGCGCGGCATAGGCCCGCGCCTGCGTCAGTTCGGCGATCACCGCCTCGGCCACCTCGCGCTGCGCGGGCTCGTGCCAGTAGATGCCGCTGCGGTACTGGGTGCCGACGTCGTTGCCCTGGCGATTGAGCGTGGTCGGGTCATGCACCACGAAGAAAATCTGCAGGATCTCGGCCAGGCTGATGCGGGCCGGATCGAACGTGACGCGGATCACCTCGGCATAGCCGGTGCGGCCCGTGCACACCTGCTCGTAGGTGGGACGGCCGGTGTCGCCGTTGCTGTAGCCGGATTCGACGTCGGTCACGCCCTGCACGCGGTCGAACACGGCCTCGGTGCACCAGAAGCAGCCGCCGCCCAGGGTGATGGTTTCGGTGGTGGGAGATGTCATGGCGGCCAATCTAGCAAAAGAGCAGACACCCTTCAGCGCACGATGCCGATGGCCAGGGCCAGCCCGGCCACGGCGGCCAGCGCTCCGCCGATCATCAGCGCGCCGTCGCGCACGGTGAGCGCGACGCCGAAGAGGGCGATGGCCACCATCGGCACGGACGAGGCGAAAGGAAAAATCTCCAGCGCCGGCACCGTGAGCGCCAGGCCGATGCTCAGCACGGCCGCGACGCGCGCGAACGCGGAACGCGTGAGAACGCTCAATCGCCGGTGGAACACGGCGTCGATGCGCCGGGCCCAGGGGCGCAGCTTCTCCACCGAGGCCTCCAGCTTCTCCGAGGCCGGCCCGCGCTCGCGCACGAAGCGGGGCAGCCACATCTGCTGGCGGCCGAGGGCGATCTGCGCGGCGAACAGGATGATGAGCGCAGCCAGCGCCGTCGGCACGCCGGGCACGGCGCCCAGCGGCGTGAGTTCCAGCAGCGCCGGCACGACGAGGAAGGGCCCGTAGCTGCGGTGACCGAAGGCTTCCATCATCTCGCCCACTCGCACGCGCCGGCCTTCGCCGGCCAGCTGCTCCAGCCGGTCGAGGATGTCGGCGAGGCTGGCGGGCGCGTCGTTGCTGGCACCGGCCGAGCGCGCGCGTGAGGCCTGCGCAACGGTATTCATGCGGACCATGATCGCCCGTCGCCAGCCGCGCGCCGTGTAGGAAGACCGCGCGACCGCATCGCCGCTACAGTGCGGGCTCCGCTCCACGTACCGAACAGAAGGAACACCGTCATGCCGCACGTCGTCGTCAAACACTGGCCCGGGCCCACCGAAGAACAGAAGGCCGAGCTGGCCGCGCGCCTGGTGCAGGCCGTGCGCGACGTGTTCGGCTCCAGCGAGGCCTCGCTGTCGGTGGCCCTGGAGGAAGTGGCGCCGGCGGGGTGGACAGAAACCGTCTGGCGCCCCGAGATCGAGCCCAAGCTCGATGTGCTCTACAAGAAGCCCGGCTACACGCCTTCCTGACCGCGCACCGTGATCGCCGGAGAACTCAAGCCCGTCCTGTCGGCGCTGGTACTGCCACCGGCGGGTCCGTTGCTGCTGATGGCTCTGGCCGGCCTGCTGGCGTGGCTTCGCTGGCGGCGCCTGGCCTGGCTGGCGGGCGGCACGGGCGCCGCATCGCTGTGGTTGCTGTCGTGCCAGGCCGTGGCCGTGGCGCTGGCCGCGCACCTGCTGCCGCAGGTCTCGCCGACACGGCCCGAGGTGTTGCGCGCGCTGGATGTCCAGGCCATTGTGGTGTTGGGCGGCGGCATCGACGACCCGTCGCCCGAGTACGGCCATCCCCAACCCTCGCCCAGCACCCTGGTGCGCCTGCGCTACGGCGCACACCTGGCGCAGGCCACAGGCCTGCCATTGGGCTTCGCGGGCGGCGTGGGCTGGGCCAACGCCGGCACCGGCGTGGCATCCGAAGCGCAGGCTGCCGAGTCCGCGCTGGCCGCCTGGCGGCTGCCGCTGCGCTGGCGCGACGACCAGTCGCGCGACACGGGCGAGAACGCCATGCGCATGAAAGAACTGCTGGCGCGCGAGGACATCACGCGTATCGCCGTCGTCACGCATGCCTGGCACATGCCGCGTGCACTGCATCACTTCCGCGCACAGGGCTTCGAGACCGTCGTGGCCGCGCCCACGGCGTTCATCCTGCCGCAGTCGCGGCTGCTGATGCAGTGGCTGCCGGGCGACAGCGGCCTGTCCGACAGCCGCGCCGTGCTGCGCGAATGGCTGGCGCTGCGGCTGCTCTAGTACGCGGTACGCCCGCCGTTGGCTTCCAGGCATGAGCCGGTGATCATGCGCGACTCGTCGCCGGCCAGAAACAGCGCGATGCGGGCGATGTCTTCCGGTTCGCCGACCCAGTAGGGATAGGTGCGTGCGATCTCCTCGGCGCGGAAGTGGTCGCTGCCCTGCCCCGGTTGGCCGCCCGGCATGCCATAGGCCTGGCGTACGCGCTCGGTGTTGATGCGCCCGGCGCAGATGGCGTTCACACGCACGCCGGAGCGCGCATACGCACCGGCCAGCGCCCGCGTGAGCGAGTTGACCGCGCCCTTGGCCGACGCGTAGGCATGGGCCCGGCCGGTGCCCAGCAGGGCGGCGCCGGACGACATGTTCACCACCGTGCCACCTCCACTGTCGATGATGGCGGGGATGGCGTGGCGGGCGGTGAGCAGCGTGCCGCGCAGGTCCAGCGTCAGCGTGCGCTCCCAGACCGCGAGATCGAGCTCGGTGGCCAATCCGTCGTCGGGTGCCGAGCCGCCCACGGAGTTGAACAGTGTGTGCAGTTCGCCAAAGCGCTGGCGCGCGCCGGCCACCAGCTGACGCACGCTGTCTTCGTCCGTCACGTCCACCGCGAAGGCCTCAGCCTGGCAGCCCGCGTCGCCCAGGGCCCGGGCCAGCGAACGCACCGCGTCCAGGCGGATGTCGGCCAGCGCGACGCGAGCGCCCTCCTGGGCGAACAGCGTGGCCGTGGCGCGGCCGATGCCGGTGCCCGCGCCCACGACGAGGGCGACGCGGCCCTGCAGCCGCCCGGCCGCCGTGGCGGTGGCAGCGGTGGTCGCGCTCATTCGACCTTGATACCGGTCTTGCGGATGAAGTCGCTCCAGTACTGGACCATGTCCGTGAACTGCTTCTGCTGTTCCTGCGGCGAGTTCGGGATCAGCTCCAGCCCCAGCTCGCGCGTACGCGCCACCACGGCCGGGTCGGCCATCGCGCGGCGGAAGATGTCGTTGAGCGCCTTCACGCGGGCATCGTCGGTGCCGGCCGGTGCGTACAGGCCCCAGTAGGTGTCGGCGTTCATGCCCTGCACGCCAGACTCCTTGAAAGTGGGCACGTTGGGGAGCAGCGGGCTGCGGGTGTCACTGGTGACGGCCAGGGCCTTGAGCTTGCCCGAGGCCAGGTGGGCCTGAGCCGTGGTGGTGCCGCCGAAATAGATCTCGACCTGGCCGCCCAGCAGCGCATTCATCGCCGGCGCCACGCCCTGGAAGGGCACGTGCACGATGTCCAGGCCCGTGGCGAGCTTGAACATCTCGCCGGCCATGTGCGTGGATGCGCCGTTGCCGCCCGAGGCGAAGTTGAGCGAACCGGGCCGGGCCTTGGCCATCGCCATCAGCTCCTGCAGCGTGTTGGCGGGCACGTTGGCATTCACCAGCAGCACCAGCGGTGCCTTGGCCAGGCCGATCACGCCACGGAAATCCTTCGTGGTGTTGTAGGGCATGTCCTTGAGCAGGCTCGGATTGACCACGATGGCCAGGTCGGCGACCAGCAGCGTGTGGCCGTCGGCGGGCGCGCGCGCCACGGCCGACGATCCGATCGTGGAGGCGCCGCCCGGGCGGTTCTCGATGACGAATTGCTGGCCGGCGGCGGCGGAGGCGGGCGTCTGCAGCAGGCGGGCCAGGATGTCGCTGGTGCCGCCGGCCGGGAACGGGACGATCAGCCGCACCGGCCGGTCGGGGAAGGTCGCAGCGGCCACGCTGGTGGCGAGCACGCACAGGGCCAGCAGGCCGGATATCTTTCGCATGAGTTTCATGGGGGGTCCTCGAGAAGGGTGGAGGGAACAGGTGATCGGTCGGACAGCAGGCCGGCCTCGGCGAGGATGGCCACGCATTCCTGCAGCTCGGCCGGCGCGGGCGGCGACAGCGGCGGACGCACGCCGCCGCCTTTCAGGCCGAACAATGTCGTGAGCTCCTTGGCCAGGCCGACGTTGTGGAAGCCCTGGGCGAAGTAGCGGCTCTGCAGCTTGTCGGCGATGGCCACGATGCGCCGCACGGCGGTGGCCGCGGCGGCGAAGTCGCCCGCGTCCAGCGCCGCCAGGAAGTCGGCGCAATGCGGCTGCGCCTGCGATTGCACGAACAGGGGCCTGGAAGAGCCGAACATGAAGTCGGGCGCGCGGTCGGGAAACGCCAGGCGGCCGAAGAGGTGGTATTCCTCCAGCGAGGTCGTCACGCTCACGCGATCGCCCACGCGTTCCATCATGGCCGCGTAGCTGGACATGTTGAGGGTGGTGCTCATCACCGCGGCCAGATGCTCGATGTGCAGCAGCCGCGCGGCCATCTCCGGCGTGAGGTAGAAGCCCAGTTCGGCGAGCGTGGTGCTGTAGCAGAACATGCCGATGTCGATGCGCTCGGCCACCTGCTCGTAGAAGGTGCGCACGCCGTCCGCGGTGCGCACGCCGTAATAGGGCGGCCACACCATCACGGCGTCGGCCCCGGCGTGTTGCGCGTGGCGCGCGAAGTCGACCACGTTGGCCACCGCCGGATCCGAGCAGCCCACCACCACGGGCTTGCGGCCGGCGACGGTGTCCAGCACCACGTCAGCCACGCGCTTGCGCTCGGCCACGGTCATGGTCCAGAACTCCTGGTGCAGCGAGTTGACGGCCAGTCCGCCCACGCCGGGATGGCGCAGGGTCAGCTCGGTGTTGTGGCGCAGGCCGTCTTCGTCGATCCGGCCGTCGGGCAGGAACGGCGTGTAGAGCACGGTGATGTAGCCGTGAAGGTTCTGGCGGATCCAGGTGCGCGCGTCGGCGCGGGCGTAGCGTGGCATGGCAGGTGTCCGTTTCTTTCAGGGCCGCACACCTTACGCCGTCGCGGCGCCGGACACCGGCGGACGGCGATGCGCCCAGGGCGCCGCCTGCTCCAGCTGCGCCGACAGCTGCAGCAGCCGGTCTTCGCGGCCGAACGGCGCCAGCAGCTGGCAGGCGACGGGCAGGCCACTGGCACTCCAGTGCACCGGCAGGCAGGCCGCGGGCAGGCCGGCGGCGTTGATCACGGCGAGGAAGGGCGTGTAGCGCGCCACCTGGCGCCGGAACTGCGTGAAGCTGGCCACCTGCATCGAGAGTTCGCCCAGCGGCACCGGCAGCCGCGCCAGCGCGGGCGTGAGCACCATGTCCACGCCGGCCATGGCATGCGCGAATGCGCGGCCGATGGCATGGAAGCGCTGGATCGCGCCCAGGTAGGTGGTGGCCGTCATGCGCGCGCCGTGCTCGTAGCCTTCCCGCATCGCAGGTTCGAGATCGTCCGGCCGCAGCGCGCGGCCGAGCGCCGCCAGGCGGGCATCGGTCGACGCCTTGATGTTGGCAGCCATGACGTCGATGAGTGCCTGGATGAAGGCTGCATAGTCGAGGGCCGGGGTGGCCGCATCGATCACCTCGTGGCCGAGCTGGCGGCACAGGCCTGCGCCGCGTTCGAGCGCCGCGAGCGGCTCGGCCTCGACCTCGATGCCGTCCCAGGCCTCGCGCCAGACCGCGATGCGCAGCCGCGCGGGCCGCTGCTCCAGCAAGGCCCGGTAGGAGTTGGGGCGTGCGGGCGCCGCATACGGCGCGCCCGGCTCGTCGCCGGCAATCGCGTCCAGCGCGGCAGCGGTGTCGCGCACCGAGCGGCTGAGCACGCCGTCGCAAGCGAGGCCGCCCCAGCCTTCGCCACGCGACGGGCCCATGGGCACGAGACCTCGCGAGGGCTTGAGGCCGTAGATGCCACAGCAGGCGGCGGGAATGCGGATCGAGCCGCCGCCGTCGCTGCCGTGCGCCAGCGGCACGATGCCGGCCGCCACCGCGGCGGCGGCGCCACCGCTGGAGCCGCCGGCCGAGCGCGACAGATCCCACGGGTTGCGCGTGGGGCCGCCGTTGGCCGCGGCCTCGGTGGTCGGCGCCATGCACAACTCGGGCACTGTGGTGCGCGCGAACGGGATCAGGCCGGCGGCCTCGAAGCGCTCAACCAGCGTGGCGTCCTGGGCATAGCGCATGTCGGCGAACAACCGGGAGCCCAGGCCCGAGGCCAGCCGCGTGGAGGCCAGCCCCGAGTCCTTGAGCAGGAACGGCAGGCCCCGGAACACGCCGCGCGGCTGCCAGTCGCGCGCCCACAGGCGGGCGGCGTCGAAGTCGGCGTGGCACAGCGCATTGAGCGCCGGGCCGCGCTCGCGCGCCAGCGCGATGGCGCAGTCCATCAGCTCCGCCGGCGTGACGTCGCCGGCGGCCAGCCGGGCGGCCAGGCCGAGCGCGTCGTGGGCCTGGTACTCCTCAGGCGTCATGCGCCAGCGCGCGGTGGCGCTCGAGGAAGCTCAGCAGGTCGGCCACGCAGCGGTCGGGCAGGTACTCGCAGATGCTGTGGCGCTCGCCTTCGTACACCAGCACTTCCGCGCGCGGCACGCATTCGCGCATCGGGCGGTAGACGTCGGCGGCGCCGATGCGGCCGGCGCCGGGCACCACGACCAGCGTGGGGCAGTGGATGCGGTGCAGCTGGTCGGCCCATTCCTGCTGCGACATGTAGCCGACGAAGCGGCCGATGAAGGGCACGTCGTTGTCCGACAGCGCGTCGAGGAAGTGCTCCACCTGCGGCGTGCCGGCCAGATGCGGCGGAAAACGGTCGTCGATGGTGTCGGCCAGGAAGTTGCGAAGGCCCCGCTGCGCCACGTGCGCCAGCCAGCTGGAGGCCTGGCTGTTCTTCAGGCCCGGGGCCGAGCCGAACAGCGCCAGCGTCTCGATGCGCTCGGGATGCTCCATGGCCAGGTGCTGGCCCACGTAGCCGCCGGCGGAGTTGCCCACGAAGTGGACGCGCGCGCAGCCGAGATGGTCCATCAGCGCCAGCGTGTCGCGCATCAGGACCTGCATCGACAGCTCCGACGCCGGCGCCGGCACGCTGCTGTGGCCGTGTCCGCGCATGTCCATGCGCACCACGCGATAGCGTCGTGCCAGCCCCGGCACCCAGGGCGCGAAGCGCTGGGCGTTGGCCATGGCGCCGTGCAGCAGCAGCAGCGTGGGCGCGTCCGTCCAGGGGTCGGTGAAATCGTCGACGTAGTAGTTCAGGCGAAGGCCGTCGTGTTCGAAGAAGTCTTGCACTGCGGAAAGTCCAGGGGAATGAAAGGAGATCGGGTCAGGCCGCGTCGCGACGCAGGTGCTCGGTGGCCACGTCGCCCAGCCGTTCGAAGCTCGCGCCTTCGTCGGACAGCCGCGCGATCAGGCGTTCGAGCATGCGCATGCGGTGGCCGCGCCCGATCACTTCGGGGTGGAAGGTGTAGGTGCAGGCACCCCACTCGAGGTGCTCGCGCATGTAGAGGAAATCCTCGATCCAGTTATCCAGCACCGCGTTGGCGTTCATCAGGCCGGGGATGGCAGTGGAGGTGCCGATGCGCGTGTATTCGAAGTGGGGAAAGTCGTCGAGGCTCCAGCTCACCGGCATTTCCAGCAGCGGTGTGGGCGCGCCGAAGACCACGGGTCCATCCGGCGGGATCACATCGCCCTGGCGCACGCGGTAGGGCGTGTAGTCGTCGGCCATCATGCTGCTGTCGTAGGTGAAGCCATGGGCCAGCAGCAGTTCGACCGAGTGCGCGCTCAGGTCCCAGGCGGGCGAGCGGTAACCGGCGGCGGGCGCGCCTGTCAGGGTGCGGATGGCTTCGTTGCCGCGCACCAGGCCCTCTTCCTCCTGCTCGCGCGTGAGGTTGCCGGGCGCGACGTGCGACCAGCCATGGTGGCCTATCTCGTGGCCGGCCTCGAACACTTCGCGGCACAGCGCGGGGTAGGTCTGGATCGTGTGGCCGGGGATGAACCAGGTCGAGCGCACGCCGTGCCGCGCCAGCAGGGCCAGCACGCGCCGTGCGCCGACCACGGCGAACTCGCCGCGCGAGATCGGCGTGGGCGTGGTGATGCCGCGCGCCAGCCACAGCGAGAGCGCATCGAGGTCGAAGGTCAGGCAGACGATGGCACGGGACATGGCGTTCTTCGGCGGTCGGCAAGGGGTGACGGACCGGCCACTGTAGGCAGCCGCCCGCGCGCTGTGATCCGCAAAACGCCATAGCTGGTTTTCAGTCCCTGCAACAGGGGTTGTCGCCGATGACGCCTGCGCGCGCGGCAGCTAGCATGCTTATTGCGTCCGCCCTCTGTTTCACGTCCTCCTGCGCGCCGTTGCGTCCGGCCGCGCGCGCCTCCTCCCGAATGACCAAAGCCAGTACCCTCCAGCTCGACATCACCGCCAACCTCCAGCGCTGGAAGATGTTCGTGGCCGTGGCCGAGGAAGGCACGCTCACCCGCGCGGCGCTGCACCTGGACAGCAACCAGACCGCGCTCAGCCGCCACCTGACGGCGCTGGAGCTGCAATGCGGCGCGCGCCTGTTCGAGCGCACCGGCCGCGGCGTGAAGCTCTCCGAGACCGGCGCGCGCATCCTGCCCCAGGTGCGCGACCTGCTCGCGCAGGCCGAGCAGCTCGAGCTCGACATCCGCGGCAAGACACGCCCGCTGTCGGGTCTGGTGACGATGGCGCTGATGCCCTCGGTGGCGCAGAACATCGTGGGGCCACTGTTCTCGTTCCTGCGCACGCACCATCCCGGCGCGCGCCTGCGCGTGCTCGAGGGCGCGAGCGGCAAGGTGGAGGAATGGCTGGCCGACGGCCGCGCCGACATCGGCCTGCTCTACCGCTATCACACGCCGCTGCCGGCGAACGAAACCGCGCTGCTGGCCACCGATGCCTATCTGGTGGGTGGCCGCGGCGACCGCGCCACCGCGCGCGCCACCGTGCCTTTCCACCTGCTCGCCGACCTGCCGCTGGTGCTGCCGAGCGCGCCCAATGGCCTGCGCCATGCCATCGAGGTGCGGGCGCGTGCGGCCCGCGTCACGCTCTCGCCCATCATCGAATCGGATTCACTGGCCCTGCTCAAGTCGCTGGCGATGAACGAGAAGGTCAACGTCATCCTCTCGCACCATGCGCTGGGCGAAGACCTCGCCAGCGGCCGGCTGCAGGCGGCCCGCATCGTCGATCCGTCCATCACCGCCACGGTGTCGATCGCCCGCAGCAAGGCCAAGGCACCCAGCAGCACCGTCGAACTGGTCTCGCGCAAGGTGACCGAGCTGGTGCAGGCGGCCAGCCTCGACGGCGCCCTGGCCTAGCACGCTTGCGCGCGCGTGCATGGCGCCGGGCGGATTGCGGCGGATGCAATGCAGCTATGGCGTTTGCCGAAACACCCTGCAGCGCGCCTTTCCTATATTGATCCGGCCGGTGTGCGCCGAGCGCAGCGAGCAGACGACCGCGCGGCAGGCCGCGCGGTGCCCGCCCCCAACCCCTTGCCCTGATCGACACCATGCCATCCATCCGCATCCTGACTTTCGCCCTGGCGGCCGCGTTCGCCATGCCCGCGCTGGCACAGCAGGCCACGTTCCCCAGCCGGCCGATCAAGCTGGTGGTGCCCTTCCCTGCCGGCGGCGGAGGCGACCTGCACGGCCGCCTGCTGGGCCAGAAGATGTCGGAGACGCTCAAGCAGCCGGTGGTGATCGAGAACCGCGCCGGCGCCAACGGCAACATCGGCTACGGCTCGGTGGCCAAGGCCGCGCCCGACGGCTACACGGTGCTGCTGGGCGGCGCCAACCTGACGATGGCGCCCTTCATCTACCAGAGCCTGCAGTACAACGTGCGCACCGAGCTCGCCCCGGTCTCGCTGGTGGCGCGCATCCAGAACGTGTTCACCGTGCGCACCGAACACCCGGCACGCACGCTGCAGGACCTGCTGGCCCAGGCGCGCGCCAATCCGGGCAAGGTCAACTACGCCTCTTCCGGCGCCGGTGGCAGCCCCCACCTGAGCATGGAGATGCTGCGCAACCTCGCCAAGGCCGACATGACGCACGTGCCCTACCAGGGCGACCAGGCTGCCTTCCTGGGCCTGATCGGTGGCTACGTCGACATCTACTCGGCCCCCATGGCTGGTGCCATGCCGCTGATCGAAGGCGGCAAGTTGCGCCCGCTGGCCGTCACCGCGCGCAGCCGCTCGCCGCTGCTGCCCAACGTGCCGACGGCGGCCGAGGCGGGCGTGCCCGGCTTCGAGCTCGAATCGTGGTGGGGCCTGTTCGTGCCCGCGGGCACGCCCGCGCCCATCGTCGAAGCGCTCAACGCCGCCGCCGTGCAGGCCCTGCGCGATCCCGAGGTCCGCCAGAAGCTGCTGGTGGCGGGCTCCGAGGCCTCGCCCAGCACGGCGGCCGAGCTCGGCCAGATCGTGCAACGCGACCTGGCGAAGTACGAGCAACTCATCAAGGCGGCCAACATCCAGCCCCAGTGACCCTCGCGGCCGCGCCGACCGGTGGCGTGGCCCGCACAGCCTGCACCAGCGGCCCGGCGGGCCGCTTCGTCTTTTCGTTCCCATCCCGCACAACATGTCTCCCGCATCACTGCCGCGTACTGGCGGCCAGTTGCTTGTCGAGCAACTCATCGCCTTCGGCACCGAACGCGTTTTCCTTGTGCCCGGCGAGAGTTTCCTGCCGTGCCTGGACGCCTTGCACGACCACGCGGCGCAGATCGCCACCGTCGCCTGCCGCCACGAAGGCGGCGCGGCCTTCATGGCCGAGGCCCACGGCAAGCTCACCGGCCGGCCCGGCATCTGCTTCGTTTCGCGCGGGCCGGGCGCCACCAACGCCGCCATCGGCGTGCACACGGCGCGCCAGGACTCCACGCCGATGATCCTGTTCGTCGGCCAGGTGGGCGGCGACACGGTGGACCGCGAGTGCTTCCAGGAAGTCGATTACCGCCAGCTGTTCGCGCCGCTGGCCAAGTGGGCCGCGCAGATCGAGCGCGCTGACCGCATTCCCGAGTACGTGGCGCGCGCCTGGGCCGTGGCCACCAGTGGCCGCCCCGGCCCCGTGGTGCTGGCGCTGCCCGAAGACATGCTGGCCACGCTCGCCGGCGTGCCGCTGGCACCGTTGCCCGCCGCCGCACGGGCCGAGCCCGCCGTGGCCGACCTGCAGCAGCTGCAGGCCGCGATCGAGTCGGCGCGCGCGCCGCTCCTATTGCTGGGTGGCAGCGGCTGGGACGCGCAGGCGCGCGCCGACTTGCAGGCCTTCGCGGAGCGCTTCGCGCTGCCGGTGGCCGTGGCCTGGCGGCGGCTGGAACTGTTCGACAACCGGCATCCGAACTTCGTCGGCCAGGTCAGCCCGAGCATGCCGCAGGCGCACCGCGCGCTGCTGGAGGCCGCCGATCTCGTACTGGCGGTGGGCACGCGGCTGTGCGAGCCGACCACGCTGGGCTACGGCTGGCTGCAGTCGCCGCGGCCTTCGCGCCGGCTGATCCACGTGCACCCTGACAGCGGCGAGATCGGCCGGCTGTGCGTGCCCGAGCTCGGACTGGTGGCCAGCCACGCCGGCTTCGCGCGGGCCGCGGCGCGGCTGGTGCCCACGCGGCCGCGCGCCCGTCCCGACATACCAGCCGCGCCGCCGCTGCCGCCGATGCCGGGCCCGCTGGACCTCAACGAGGTCGGCCGGACGGTGGCGCGCATGCTGCAGCAGCGGCCCGCCTGCGTGACGGCGGGCGCGGGCAACTACGCGCTCTATGCCCACCGCCACATCGCCTTCGACGGGCTGGGTTCGCAGCTCTCGCCGGCCACGGGCGCCATGGGTTACGG
This sequence comes from Burkholderiales bacterium, assembly GCA_017307855.1. Lineage (GTDB taxonomy): Bacteria > Pseudomonadota > Gammaproteobacteria > Burkholderiales > Burkholderiaceae_C > JAGOCV01. The sequence continues at coordinate 749,695 of JAFKGD010000002.1, forward strand.
GTTGCCTGCGGCCATCGCGGCGGCGCTGCACGACCCGGACCGCACGGTGGTGTGTTTCGCGGGCGACGGCTGCTTCCAGATGACGATGCAGGAGATGGGCACGGCTGCGCAACACGGGCTGGGTCTGGTCGTGCTGCTGTTCAACAACGCCTCGTTCGGCACCATCCGCCTGCACCAGGAGCGCGCCTATCCGGGCCGCGCGCAAGCCACCGACCTCGTGAACCCGGACTTCGCCGCGCTCGCTCGCAGCTACGGCGGCCTGGGCCGCGTGGTGACGCGCACGGAGGAGTTCGCGCCCGCGTTCGAGGAAGCGCTGGCGCACGCCGCCGCGCACCGGCGTCCTGCGCTGCTGGAGCTGCGCTACGACGCCGAACTGATCCTGCCCGACCGCACGCTGTCGCAGGTGCGTGAAGCGGCGCGGGCGGCGGCGACTCGGGCCGCCGGCTGAACATCGGCAGGGCGAGGCGGCCGGGGCCGCCGCCCGGTCATGAGGTTCACGAGGCGCGGATCGCGGCCTCCAGCGCGTCCAGTCCTTCGTCCAGCAGCGCGTCGCCGATGGTCAGCGCGGGCAGGAAGCGGATCACGTTGGCATGCACGCCGCAGGTGAGCAGCAGCAGCCCGCGTTCGAGCGCGCCCTGCTGGATGCGGGCCACCCGCGCGGCGTCGGGTGCGCCGGTGGCCGCGTCGTGGAACTCCACCGCCACCATGGCGCCCAGCGCACGCACCTCGGCGATCGAAGGCACGTCGGCGCGCAGCGATTCGAGCCGCGTCACCAGCCGCTCTCCGAGCTTGGCCGCGCGTGCCACCAGGCCCTCGTCTTCGATCACGCGCAGCACTTCCAGCGCGGCCGCCACCGACAGCGGGTTGCCGGCATAGGTGCCGCCCAGGCCGCCGGGCTGCGCCGCGTCCATCAGTTCGGCGCGGCCGGTCAGGGCCGACAGCGGGAAGCCGCCCGCCAGGCTCTTGGCCGTGGTCACCAGGTCGGCGGCCACGCCGTGGTGTTCCATCGCGAACAGGCGCCCGGTTCGCCCGAAGCCGGTCTGCACTTCGTCGGCCACCAGCAGGATGCCGTGCGCATCGCACAGGGCTCGCAGATGGCGCAGCAGCGCCGTGGGCGCGATGTAGAAACCGCCTTCACCCTGCACCGGCTCGATGAAGATCGCGGCCACGCGGCGCGGATCGACGTCGGCCTTGAACAGCTTCTCCAGCGCGGCGATGCTGTCGTCCACGCTCACGCCCAGCGTCGGCGCAGGAAACGGCACGTGCCAGACGTCGGCCGGCATGGCGCCGAAGCCCAGCTTGTAGGGTGCGACCTTGCCGGTCAGCGCCATGCCCATCAGCGTGCGGCCGTGGAAGGCGCCCGAGAACGAGATCACCGCATTGCGGCCGGTGGCCGCGCGCGCCACTTTCACGGCGTTCTCCACCGCTTCGGCCCCGGTGGTGAAGAGCGCGGTCTTCTTGGCGAAGTCGCCGGGCAACAGGGCGTTGAGCTGTTCGCACAGCGCCACGTAGCTTTCGTAGGGCGTGACCTGGAAGCAGGTGTGGTGGAACGCATCGAGCTGCCGCTGCACGGCGGCGACGACGCGCGGATGGCGATGGCCCGTGGCCAGCACCGCGATGCCGCTGCCGAAGTCGATCAGGCGGCGGCCTTCCACGTCCCAGACCTCCGAGCCGCTGGCGCTGGCGGTGAAATGCCGCGTCTGCACACCGACGCCGCGCGGACAGGCGGCCTGGCGGCGGGCTTCGAGATCGAGGTTCTGGGTGAGGCGTTGGTTCATGGCAGGGGCCGCGCTGGGCGGTTTCATGGAAGAGAAGGAGGTGTCATCGACTGTAGCCACGGCGTGAAAATTTGAGATGCAATTTTCACAAAGCTGATGTGCGTCGGTTGTTCGATCACACGAAGCGGCATACTGCGGGCCCCCGCGTTCCGCAGAAGACCCCGCCCGTGCAACGTTCCCCCACCCTTCCCCCGTCTCCCCACCCCGCCGCGGCCGATCCAGCGGCGTGGATCGGCGCCGAAGTCCGCAGCCTGCGCCGTGCCAAGGGCCTGTCGCTGCATCAACTGGCCACGCGCTGCGGCAAATCGGTCGGATTCCTCAGCCAGCTCGAGCGTGGGCTGAGCCGGCCCACGGTGAGCGTGCTGCACGATCTGGCCACGGCGCTGGGTGTACAGATCCACTGGTTCTTTCCTGCATCGGGCATTCCGGCGGCGTCCGACGCCGGCATCGTGGTGCGGCAGGCCCAGCGGCGGCGACTGTCCTTCGCCTCCGGCATCTCGGACTACCTGCTCTCGCCCAATCTCGACGGCCCGCTGGAGCTGCTGTGGTCGGTCATGGAGCCGCTGGCCGAGAGTGGCGAGACCAGCTACCAGCACCCGGGGGATGAGGCGGGCGTGGTCATCCGCGGCACGCTGGAGCTGTGGGTCGACGGAAAGTTCTTCCAGTTGCAGGCCGGCGACAGCTTTTCGTTCCAGAGCTCGAGGCCGCACCGCTACCGCAATCCAGGTCCCGATATCACGGAGATCACCTGGGTGGTCACGCCGCCCTCGTACTGACATCGGAGCGGTGCAGGTTGACGCTGGAAACCTGTGCTTGCTACATTACTAACCAGTCAGTCATTAAATACTCCGTTTCTTCCATGCCCCTCAAGCGGCTGTTCGATACCCAGGTGAAAGCCACGCGCGCCAAGCGGGAGCGGCGCAAGGAAGCGCGTCCGGGCGAACTGCTGCAGGCGGCGCTGGATCTGTTCGTCGAGAAGGGCTTCGCCGCCACGCGGTCGGAGGAAGTGGCCGCACGAGCCGGCGTCTCCAAAGGCACGCTGTTCCTCTACTTCCCCAGCAAGGAAGAGCTGTTCAAGGCCGTGGTGCGCGAGAACATCTCGGGCCGCTTCTCCCAGTGGAACGATGAGTTCGTCCAGTTCAGCGGCAGCACCGCCGACATGCTGCACACCTGCATGGACATCTGGTGGAGCCGCGTGGGAGACACCCAGGCCTCGGGCATTTCCAAACTGATGCTGGGTGAGGCATGCAATTTTCCTGAGCTTGCGGCCTTCTACCGGCAGGAAGTGGTGCAGCCTGGCCACGCGCTGCTCGCGCGCATCGTCCAGCGCGGCATCGACAGCGGCGAGTTCCGCGCCGTGGATGCTTCGCAGACCGCCTTCAGCGTAGTCGCGTCGATGGTGTTCGTGATGATGCAGCGCCACACCGGGGGCGTGTGCGTGCCCGCCGATACCTCGTTCGATCCGGTTGCATTCCTGCACCACCAGGTCGATCTGATGGTGCGGGGCCTGCAGGCTCCCCCGACGGAGGCTTCATGAAGCGTCGCTGGATCTGGCTGGTCGCCGCGGTGCTGGTGGCCCTGTTGGCGGCCGGGTTGCTGCGCTCCGTCGCCGAGCGGCGTGCGCAGCGGCAGGCGGCCGCCGTTCCCACCGAAAGCGTGATCGAGCTCGCGCCCACCGACGTGGTGACCGCCCGCACGCGAACCCTGGCCTCCGGGCTGCCAGTGTCAGGATCGATCCGCGCGGTGACCAGTGCCGTCATCAAGGCCCGCGTGGCCGGCGAACTGCAGGGCCTGACGGTGCGCGAGGGCGACGCGGTGCGAGCGGGCCAGGTGGTTGCGCGCATCGACGCCACCGAATACCAGGCCCGCCTGGCACAGGCGCAGCAGCAAGCCGACTCGGCCCGCGCGCAGGTGGACATCGCGCGGCGCCAGTACGACAACAACAAGGCGCTGGTGGACCAGGGCTTCATCTCGCGCACCGCCCTCGATACCTCTCAAGCCAGCCTGGCCTCGGCCGAGGCCACCTACCGCGCCGCGCAAGCCTTCACCGACGTGGCGCGCAAGTCGCTGGATGACACGGTGATCAGGAGCCCCATCGACGGCCAGGTGTCACAGCGCCTGGCGCAGCCCGGCGAGCGCGTGGCGGTGGAGGCGCGCGTGGTCGAGGTGGTGGATCTCTCCCGGCTCGAACTCGAGGCCAGCCTGCCTCCCGCGGACTCGGTGAACCTGCGGGTCGGCCAGGCCGCGCAACTGCGCATCGAGGGCCTGCCCCAGCCCGTGGCCGCGCGTGTGGCGCGCATCAACCCGGTGGCGCAGTCCGGCAGCCGCAGCGTGCTGGCCTACCTGGCCATCCAGGATGCCGCCGGCCTGCGCCAGGGCCTGTTCGCGCAAGGCCGCATCGAGACCGGCCGCCTCGAGACGCTGGCGATACCGTTGTCGGCGGTTCGCACCGACAAGCCCGAGCCCTACGTGCAGTTGCTCGAAGGTGGCCGGGTTGTGCACCGGCCCGTGAAACTGGACGCCCGGGGCGTTGATGACGGCGAACCCGTCGTGGCGGTGACCGGCGTGCCGGATGGCGCCGAACTGCTGGCCGCCAGCGTCGGCCCGCTGCGCGAGGGCTCGGCCGTGCGCCGCGCCGGCGCTGCCCCGATGGCGCCCACGCCGGCCGCAGGGGCTTCGGCCGCCCGCTGACACGCGACACCGAGGCTGCCCCGCCATGTGGTTCACCCAGGTCAGCCTGCGCAACCCCGTGTTCGCCACGATGGTGATGCTCGCCTTCGTCGTGCTGGGCCTGTTCTCGTATCAGCGGCTGCAGGTCGACCAGTTCCCCAACATCGAATTCCCGGTCGTCGTCGTCACCACCGAGTACCCGGGCGCATCGCCCGAAATCGTCGAGAGCGAAGTCACGCGCAAGATGGAGGAAGGTGTCAACGCCATCGCCGGCATCAACGCGCTCACCTCGCGCAGCTACGAGGGCATGTCGGTGGTGATCATCGAGTTCCAGCTCTCCGTGGACGGCCGCAAGGCGGCCGAGGACGTGCGCGAGAAGGTGGCTCAGCTGCGGCCCAGCCTGCGCGACGAGGTCAAGGAGCCACGCGTGCTGCGCTTCGACCCGGCCAGCCGTGCCGTGTGGTCGCTGGCCGTCCTGCCCGACGGGGCCCATGCGCCGGGCCCGGCCGGGCCGCCCCAAGGGACCAGCGCCCCCTCGGGGGGTGTGGGGGCACCCATGTCCGCGATCGCGCTCACCAACTGGGCCGACCAGGTGCTGCGCAAGCGGCTGGAGAACGTGCGCGGCGTGGGTTCCGTCACGCTCGTGGGCGCCACGAAGCGCGAGATCAATCTCTACCTCGATCCGCAGGCCATGGAGGCGCTGGGCGTCACCGCCGACCAGGTGGCGGCCGCCGCGCGCGGCGAGAGCCAGGCGCTGCCGGTCGGCTCGATCCGCTCCAGCACGCAGGAGCGCGTGGTGCAGATCGACGCGCGCATGCAGCGGCCCGAGGATTTCGGCGAGATCATCGTCGCGCGCAGGAACGGCGTACCGGTGCGGCTCAAGCAGGTGGCCCGCGTGGCCGACGGCGCGCAGGAGCTGGAAACGCTGGCGCTCTACAACGGCAGCCGCACCCTGCTACTCACGGTGCAGAAGGCGCAGGACGAGAACACCATCGCCGTCATCGACGGCCTCACGCGCGCCGTGGCCGAGCTCACGCCGCAGCTGCCGGCCGGCGTGAAACTGGTGCCCATCGCCGACACCTCGCGGCCGATCCGCGTGGCGGTGGACAACGTGCGCCAGACCCTGATCGAAGGCGCGCTGCTCACCGTGCTGATCGTGTTCCTGTTCCTCAACTCGTGGCGCTCGACGGTCATCACGGGGCTCACGCTGCCCATCGCGCTGATCGGCACCTTCCTGTTCATGTACCTCTTCGGCTTCACCATCAACATGGTGACGCTGATGGCGCTGTCGCTGTGCGTGGGCCTGCTGATCGACGACGCGATCGTCGTGCGCGAGAACATCGTGCGCCATGTGCAGATGGGCAAGGGCGCCTTCGCCGCCGCCATGGACGGCACGCAGGAGATCGGGCTGGCTGTGCTGGCCACCACCTTCTCCATCGTCGCGGTGTTCCTGCCGATCGGCTTCATGGGCGGCATCATCGGCAAGTTCTTCCACGAGTTCGGCGTGACCATCGTGGCCGCGGTGCTGATCTCGATGTTCGTGAGCTTCACGCTCGATCCGATGCTCTCGTCGGTGTGGGAAGACCCCTCCATCCACGCGCATGGCAAGCGGGGCGAACGCCGCACCTTCTACGACCGCACCATCGGCCGCGTGACCGGCTGGTTCGACGAGGCGACGGAGCGAATGGCCGGCGGCTACCAGTCCATCCTGCGCTGGTCGCTGGCGCACCGGCTGACCACCGTGCTCGGTGCCGTCGCCATCTTCGTGCTGAGCCTGGTGATGGTGCCCCTGCTGGGCACAGAGTTCGTGCCCAAGGCCGACTTCTCCGAGACCACGCTCAATTTCTACACACCTGTCGGCTCGTCGATCGAGGCCACCGAGGCCAAGGCGAAACAGGTGGAGGCCATCGTGCGCGAGATGCCCGAGGTGCGCTACACGCTGGCCACCATCAATACCGGCAACGCGGCCGGCAAGATGTACGCGTCGATCTACGTGCGCCTGGTGGACCGCAAGGCCCGCGCGCGCAGCGTCGACGAGATCTCGGCCGCACTGCGGCAGAGGCTGCGCCAGGTGCCCGGGATCACCGTCACGCACGTGGGCCTGATGGACGCGGTGGGCGGCAACAAGCAGATCGAGTTCTCGCTTCAGGGGCCGGACCTGAAGGAGCTCGAACGCCTCTCGCGCCTGGTCAGCGCGAAGATCGCCGACATCCCCGGCCTGGTCGATCTCGATTCCAGCGTGAAGGCCGACAAGCCCACCATCGCGGTGGACGTGCGCCGCGACGCCGCGTCGGACCTGGGTCTGTCGGTCACGCAGCTGGCCGGGCCGCTGCGCACCCTGGTGGCCGGAACCAACATCGGCAACTGGCGGGCACCCGACGACCAGACCTACGACGTCAACGTACGCCTGGCGCCGGAGGCGCGCACCTCGCCACAGGATCTGGCGCGGCTGCCCTTTTCGCTCACGGCCGCCGACGGCACGCCGCGCGTCGTGCGCCTCTCGCAGGTGGCCGACGTACGCGAGTCCACCGGTCCCAACCAGATCAACCGGCGCGACCTCAACCGCGAGGTGGCGCTGAACGCCAACGTCTACGGCCGGTCGGCTGGCGAAGTGTCGGCCGCCATCCGTGCGCGACTGGACACCATCGAGCTGCCGCCCGGCTACCGCTACAGCTTCAGCGGCTCCACCAAGAACATGCAGGAATCCTTCGGCTACGCGGTCTCGGCACTGGCCATGGCCGTCATCTTCATCTACATGATCCTGGCCAGCCAGTTCAAGAGCTTCCTGCAGCCGCTGGCGCTGATGACCGCCCTGCCGCTCACCCTCATCGGCGTGGTGCTGGCGCTGATGATGTTCGGCTCGACCGTGTCGATGTTCTCCGTCATCGGCGTGGTGATGCTGATGGGCCTGGTCACCAAGAACGCCATCCTGCTGGTGGACTTCGCCATCCGTGCGCGCGAGCCACATGCCGACGAGGCGGGCAACACCGTGCCCGGCCTGCCGCGCAGCGAAGCACTGCTGCTGGCGGCCCGCGTGCGGCTGCGCCCCATCCTCATGACCACGCTGGCCATGATCTTCGGCATGGTGCCACTGGCCTTCGCGATTTCCGAGGGCTCGGAGCAGCGTGCTCCGATGGGGCAGGCCGTGATCGGCGGCGTGATCACCTCCTCCCTGCTCACCCTGGTGGTGGTGCCGGTGGTGTACTGCTACCTCGACGATCTGGCCACCTGGCTGCGCCGACGCCTGCGCGGGCAGGCGCCTAAAATCGAAGGTTTGTCCTGACCCCTACTCCCGAGCACCCCATGAGCACCACCCCGATCACCGACGCCGGCACGCACGGCAGTGCAGCCACCATGAGCGTCGAGCAGGCCCGCTTCAACATGATCGAGCAGCAGATCCGCCCCTGGAATGTGCTCGAGGCCGACGTGCTGGAGCTGCTTTCCACGCTGCGCCGCGAGGATTTCGTGCCTCCCGCGCACCGCGCGCTGGCCTTCACCGACATGGAATTGCCCCTGCTGGCCGACACCGAAGAAGCCGTGCGTACAGGCCAGGTGATGCTGGCGCCCCGCGTCGAGGCGCGCCTGCTGCAGGACTTGCAGGTCAAGCCGCACGAGAAGGTGCTGGAGATCGGCACCGGCTCGGGCTACATGGCCGCCCTGCTCTCGCGCCGCGCGCAACGCGTGCTGACGCTGGAGCTGTCGGCAGAGCTTGCCCAGACGGCCCGCGACAACCTGCAGCGCGCCGGCATCAGCAACGTCGAAGTGCGTCAGGCCGACGGCTCGCGCGACGTCTCGGTGGATGGCCCGTTCGACGTCATCGTGCTCAGCGGTTCGGTGGCCCAGGTGCCGCAAACCCTGCTCGCCCAGCTCAAGGTAGGGGGCCGCCTGGCCGCCATCGTGGGCCACCAGCCCATGATGCACGCCACCTTCGTCACGCGCACGGGCGATGCCGCGTATGCCACCACCACCCCCTGGGACGTGGTAGTGCCGCGCCTGCAGAACTTCGCCGAGCCCTCGCGCTTCTCCTTCTGACCCGTCTGCCTTCAGTTTCATGATCACGCAAGTCCGCCCCAACGACCTCTCCGGCTGGCTGGCCGCCACCGGCGCCACCGCTCCGCTGCTCGTGCTGGACGTGCGTGAACCCTGGGAAATCGCCACCGCCAGCGTGGCGGCCGACGGCTTCGAGCTGGTGGCGATCCCCATGGGCGAGATTCCGGCCCGCCTGGCCGAGCTCGATCCGGGCCGTCCCGTGGCCTGCCTGTGCCACCACGGCGCGCGCAGCCAGCGGGTGGCGAATTTCCTGGCCCACAACGGTTTCGACACCGTGGCCAACCTCGCTGGCGGTATCGATGCCTGGTCGCTGGAACGCGACACGGCCGTGCCGCGCTATTGACGCCTGGCAACCCGCCAAGCTCCTGACTCCCAAGTGCCTCGCCCCAAGGACGCTCATGAAACTGTCACGGCTTCTCCCCATCGCCGCAGCGCTCGGCGTCCTCCTGGCCCCGGCCGCGCATGCGCAGAGCCTGGTCGAGCTGTACGAGTCGGCCCGCGCCTATGACGCGACTTACCAGTCGGCCCGCCTGCAGTACGACGCCACGCTGGCCCGCGCCGACCAGGCGCGCGCCGGGCTGCTGCCCACGGCCGGGTTGTCGGCGGGCTACACGCGCTCCAATTTCGACAACACCAACCCCCTGATTCCCGACCGCAGCTATCCCACGGGCAATGCCACCCTGAGCGCCTCGCAGCCGCTCTACCGGCCGGCCAACCGCGCCACCTACGAGCAGGGCCTGCGGCAGATCGACCTGGCGCAGGCGCAGCTCGACGGTGCGGAACAGGAACTGATCGTGCGCGTGGCCCAGGCCTACTTCGACGTGCTGGCCGCGCAGGACACCCTGGCCTTCGTGCGCGCGCAGAAGAGCGCGGTCGGCGAGCAACTGGCGTCGGCACGCCGCAACTTCGAGGTGGGTACGGCCACCGTCACCGATTCGCGCGAAGCGCAGGCACGCTTCGATCTCGTCACCGCCCAGGAGATCGCGGCCGACAACGACCTGCGCGTCAAGAAGCTCGCCCTCGACCAGCTGGTGGGCAAGAGCGGCGCCGATCCACGGCCGCTGGCACTGCCCGTGCAGTTGCCCGCGCCCGACGGCCAGAGCGTCGAAGCCTGGGTGCAGACCGCCCAGGACCGCCACCCCGGCGTGCGCCAGAACCTGGTGGCCGTGGACATCGCCCGCCTCGAAACCGAGAAGGCGCGCGCCGGCCACAAGCCCACCGTGGATGCCGTGGCCAGCTATGCCGTCACGCGCAGCCCCGAAGGCACGGCCTCGTCGGCACTGAACAACCGCGCCAACCTGGGCACCATCGGCGTGCAGATGAACCTGCCGCTGTTCGCCGGCTTTGCCGTGCAGAACCGCATCCGCGAAACGCTGGCGCTGGAAGACAAGGCCTCGTCCGACCTCGAAGCCACGCGCCGCACCGTGGCGCAGGGCACGCGCACCGCCTACTTCGGCGTCATCTCGGGGCAGGGGCAGGTCAAGGCACTGGAAGCCGCCGAGGCATCGAGCCAGCTGGCGCTCGACGCCAACAAGCTGGGCTACCAGGTGGGTGTGCGCATCAACATCGACGTGCTCAACTCGCAGAGCCAGCTCTTCCAGACCAAGCGCGACCTGGCCCAGGCCCGCTACAACGTACTGCTCGGCAATCTGCGGCTGCGCCAGGCCAGCGGCACGCTGGCGCCGCAAGACCTGCAGTCGGTGAACGCGCTGCTCGCGCGCTGAACACGCGCTCAGCGCGCCGACGCGGCGATCAATCCGCCGACCGCCCCTGCCGTGCGGGCCGCCGCACCGCGGTGCGCCGCCGCGAAGGCCTGCGCTGCCGCGGCGCGGTGCCGATGCCGCGAACCGTCAGCCGTCATCGCCAGTGCCGCCGCGATGGCCGCTGGCATGTCCTGCACGCGTTGCGCCGCACCGGCGGCTTCGGCGAGTTCGGCCGCCTCGGCGAAATTGAAGGTGTGCGGTCCCATGACCACGGGACAGCCGCAGGCCGCGGCCTCGATCAGGTTCTGCCCACCCAGCGGCGCGAAGCTGCCACCGAGCAGCGCCACGTCGGACAGGCCGTAGTAGAGCGCCATCTCCCCCAGCGAATCGCCGATCCACACATCGGCTGCAGGCGGCGCCACACCGTCATGACTCGTTGCCCAGTCGCTGCGCCGCGACACCGACAGGCCGCGCGCCGTGACCAGCGCGGCCACGTCGTCGAAGCGCTGCGGATGGCGCGGCACCAGCAGCCACTGCACGGCGCGCGCAGCGGAGCCGGCGGCCTGGAGTGCGTCGAGCCAGAGCGTCTCTTCGCCCTCGCGTGAGCTGGCGAACATCGCCACGGGACGACCCGCCGCCGCGCGCCAGCCACGGCCACGCGCCAGTTGCGCGGCATCGGGGGTGGCATCGAACTTGAGATTGCCGAACACGCCCTGCACGGTGGCACCGGCCTGGCGCAATCGGTCCGCGTCGGCATCGGTCTGCGCCCACACGGCCGCCAGGCTCGCATAGGCGGGCCGCGAGAGCCCCGACAGGCGCCGGGCCTGCGCCAGCGATTTGGCGCTCAGGCGCGCGTTGGCCAGCGCCAGCGGTACGCCGCGCGCGCGGCAGGCGGCGGCCAGGTTGGGCCAGACCTCGGTTTCCAGGAGCACGCCCACGCGGGGGCGGAAGTGATCGAGGAAGCGGGCCACGGCACCGGGTGTGTCCCACGGCTGCCAGACCTGCACGTCGCCCTCGCGCAACAGCCTGGCGCCTTCCACGCGGCCCGTGGCCGTGCCGTGCGTGAGCAGCAGGCGCAGCGCGGGATCGGCCTGCCGCAGGTGCGCGAGCAGGATGGCGGCGGCGCGCGTCTCGCCCAGCGACACGGCATGCAACCAGACGAAGCCCTGGCCGCGCGGCTGGGTGTAATGGCCGAAGCGCTCGTCCATCGCTTCCAGGTAACCCGGCTCCTGTTGCCCGCGCCGCGCGAGCTTGCGCAGCAGCAGCGGCCGGGCCAGCCAGAGCACGAGGGAATAAAGGGCGCGCAACACGCGGCGCACTTTAACAGCGGCGCCCCGAGCGCCGGATCCCGCGCTGATGCATCTGCACTATCGCTTGCCGCCGGGCCGGTGCCTAGACTGGCCGGTGCGGCGACGTGCCGTGATGACCATTGATCCCCATGAAGCTGACACACAGCCTTTTCACCGCCGCCGCCCTGGCCGCCTGCCTGACCACGCCGGCCTTCGCGCAATCCCCCGTCTCCGGTCCGTACCTGGGCGCGGCCATCGGCTACGCCGATTCCCACCCCAGCAGCAATGTGGCTGGCATCGACACCTCCACCGAAAGCCATGGCGGCTGGAAGCTGCTGGGCGGCTACCAGATCGATTCGACCTGGGGCGTCGAGGCCCAGTACCTGAGCCTGGGCAAGGGCAAGTACGACGCGCCCGGCCTGGGCAACATCACCTTCAAGACGCGCAGCTTCGCCGTGGCAGCCACGGGCAGGTTGCCGCTGGCCGACGGTTTCTCGCTGCTGGGCAAGCTGGGTGTGGCGCACCACCGCTTCAGCCAGGATTGGGTGGACCTGGTCACGCCCGACAGCGGCACCGACAAGAGCTCGAAGACGACGGCGCTGATCGGCATCGGCGCCGAATACGCCATCAACACCAATCTGTCGCTGCGCGCCGAGTACGAGTACTTCGGCAAGGCCACGGTGTATGAGGACCCGTCGGTTGGCGAGACCGGCAAGGCCCGCCTCTCCCTGCTGTCGGTGGGCCTGCGCTACCGCTTCTGAGCCCAGGAGGGCGCCGGGCTCAGGTCCGGCGCATGAAATCCAGGATCTCGCGGCCCAGGCGCTCCTCGCCCGTGCCGAAGTGCGCCACGATCGAGAGGTGGTTGTGGCGCAGCATCTGCACGAAGCGGTGGGGCCGCCGCACGGGCGCATCCAGCAGGCCGGCCATCATCTGCGCGCCATAGGCGTCGAGGTAGGGGTTTTCGTACTCCGCCACGGCCACCATCGCGGTGGTGCGGAAAGCCGCGGCATGCGTCACAGGCGAATGCGCCTCGTGCACATGCGCATCGGGCCCGAAGTAGCTGCGCACGGCAGCGGCGTTGGGATTGCCGGGGCGCACGTCGGCACGCAGGCGGGCGCTCACCAGGATGGCGCCGGCCACCGGGGCGCGGGCGTAGGCGCGCGCCAGCAGCGGATCGCCGCAGTAGCCGGCCACGTGGGTGCCGCCCGCGGAATGGCCCATGAGAAAGAGGCGACTCGGATCGGCCCCCAGCGCCGCTGCAACTCCCGAGAGGTATCGCGTCGCCGCGCCGACATCCTCGGCGCCGCCCGGAAAGGGCGCGTCGCCCGCCAGCCGGTACTCCACGTTCACGGCCACCACGCCCTGGCGTGCGAACCATCGGCAGACGTTGGCGTAGAGCACGTCGTTGACGGCCTTGTCGCCGCGCACGAAGGCGCCGCCGTGGACGAACACGAGCATGTCGGCGCCCCGTGCATGCGCCTGCCGGTAGACGTCGAGCCGGTGCCGTGCGTGCGGGCCATAGGCCAGTTCACGCTCGACGACGAGGTCGTCGTCGCCGGCAGCACCGGCGCGCAGCAGCGCGGTGTAGGCATCGATCACGCGCTCGATGTGCGCGGGTACATCGTCGGCCCAGCGGCGGCCGACGTCGTCGAGCATGGCCTGCTGCGCCGGCGGCACGTTGAAGAAGGGGGCCAGGCAGGCGGCTGCGGAAGCGGTGGCCGCCGGCGGGAGCGTGGTCATGGCGTCACACTCCCAGGTCGCTGGCGGGCGCGGCCCAGAACACCAGCCGGCGCGCCAGCAGCTTCATTGCCGCATGCAGCACCACGCCCATCGCGCACAGCACGATCAGGATGGCGAACACGCCCGGGATGTCGAGCGATGCATTGCGCTGCATGATGAGGTAACCCAACCCTGCCTGCGCACCCACGAACTCGCCTACCAGCGCGCCGATCACGGCCAGCACGATGCCGATGTCCAGCCCGGCGGCCACGTAAGGGAGCGCCTGCGGGAAGCGGACCATGCGGAACACCTGCCAGCGCGAAGCCATGAAGGCGCGCATCAGGTCCAGCTGATCCTGCGGAGCCGAGCGCAGCCCGGCCATGGTGTTGACCATCACCGGGAAGAACACGATCGTCGCCGTCACGACGATCTTCGACGACACGCCAAAGCCGAACCAGACGGCGAACAGCGGCGCGAGCGCCACCTTGGGCAGGGTCTGGAAGGCCACCACGTAGGGCGACAGCAGTTCGTCGAGGAAGCGCACCTGCGCCAGCAATGCACCCAGCGCGATGCCGCAGGCCGACCCGCACAGGAAGCCGACGATGACTTCCAGCAAGGTGACGCCCAGATGCGGGAACATCTCGCCGCCGGCCAGGCCCACCCAGAGCGCCCGCACGACATCGAGCGGCCCGGGGAAGATCAGCGCCGGCACGTCCAGCGTCATGACCACCAGGTGCCATGACGCCATGAGCAGGACGAAGAAGGCGGTGGCCCGGATGCGCCGGCGCCAGGAGATGGCAGTTCCCATGGTCAATCCAGCCCTCCGCTGGCCTGCAGGTCCGCGCGGATCGCGGCGACGTAGTCGCCGAAGCGCGGTGTGTTGATGACGGACAGATCGCGTGGCGCATCGAGCGCAACGTCGTAGACGCGGGTGATGCGGCCAGGGCGCGGCGTCATCACCACCACCCGCCGGCCCAGGAACACCGCTTCGGGAATGCTGTGGGTGACCAGCATCACCGTCGTGCCCAGCCGGGCCTGGAGGGCCAGCAACTGCAGGTTCATGTGCTCCCGCGTCATGGCATCGAGCGCGCCGAAAGGTTCGTCCATCAGCAGCAGGCTCGGGCTGTTGATCAGTGCGCGCGCGATGCCCACGCGCTGCTGCATCCCGCCCGAGAGTTCGGCCGGATAGCGCGTGGCGAAGTCCGCCAGGCCCACCATGTCCAGCAGCTCGAGCGCCCGCTGGCGGGCCCGGGCGCGCGGCGTGCGCCGGATGTCGGCCGGTACCAGCACGTTGTCGAGCACGTTGCGCCAGGGCAGCAGCACGGGCGCCTGGAACACCACGCCGATGGACGGGTGCGGTCCGGCACTGCGCGCGCCTTCCACCCACACCTCGCCTTCGCCCAGGCGCTCGATGCCGGCCAGGATGCGCAGCAGCGTGCTCTTGCCGCAGCCGCTGGGCCCGACCACCGTGACGAACTCGCCGGGGGCGACGTCGAGGTGGATGTCCTGCAATGCGACGGTTCCGCCGCCGTCATGGCTGGCGTAACGCTTGTGGACGCCGCGAAACGAAACGACCGCTGCGGCGGTGGGATGGGTCATGCCTGTTCCAGGGAAAGAATGCGCTGCCGCAGCGTCTCGACGAACGTCTGCACGGCCACGGGGAGCGTCCGGTGCTCGCGCACGGCGATCACCACGCGCGTGGGCCGCACGCGCGCGTCGCGCACCGGGATGAACCTGTGCCCGGGCGCTGCGCCATCGGGCGAGGGGAGGAGTTGCCCATTGCCCAGGCAGATGGCCATGCCGGCCATCGCGGCCGCCTGGATGAGCTCGTAGGAGTTCGAGCGCAGCACCGCGCGCGGCTTGATCTTGGCGGTGGCAAACATCTCGTCGGTGATGGCCTTGGCCGTGAGGCTGCCGCCGGGCAGCGCCATGCGGGGTCTCCTCGTTTTCAGTGCAATAAGTGACGGTACGCAAAGCTAGCACTGGCGCGGGGGTGGTCTGGGTAGACCGTTGATTTCATTGACTTTCCTGTTCGCTTTGTAAACGGGTATGGTGGCCTCCCACTTTTGAGGTTCACGAT
>JAFKGD010000015.1 GCA_017307855.1 Burkholderiales bacterium
GAAGGCAGGCCCAGGTACTGGGCCGAGGCGCCGGTGGCGATGATCAGCGTGTCGCAGGTGTAGGTGCCGCTGTCCCCGGTGAGGGTGAAGGGGCGCTGGTTGAAATCGACCTTGTTGATGTGGTCGAACACGATCTGCGTCTTGAAGCGTTCGGCATGCTCCAGGAAGCGCTGCATCAGCTCGGGGCCCTGCACGCCGTGCACGTCGGCGGGCCAGTTGTCGACCTCGGTAGTGGTCATGAGCTGGCCGCCCTGGGCGATGCCGGTGATCAGCATCGGCTCCAGGTTGGCGCGGGCCGCGTACACCGCCGCCGTGTAGCCGGCCGGGCCCGAGCCGAGGATCAGGACTTTGGCGTGTTTCGTGTCAGGCATGGTAAAAATGAGAAGAAGATGAAGTCGCCCCGGTGGTTACACCTGGGCTCGAACGGCTGAGTATCAATCGCAGGCGTCCCACCGGGCTGCCCTGACTTTCAATCAGCGCAATTGTAAGAATCCATCGAGAGAGCCTGCTGGGGGAAAAAATAATGTCGATGTTGTCGAACCTGGAATTGATCCGCCGTGTCCCCCTGTTCTCGATGCTCACGTCGGTCCAGGCGGAGTCGGTCGCCGGCGCCATCGTCAAGCGGCGCTTCAAGCGTGGCGAACTCATCGTCGAGCAGGGCAAGAAGTCCAACGCCCTGTTCATCATCCTCACGGGCCGGGCTCGCGTGATGGCAGCCGACGCGCGTGGGCGCGAGGTCATCCTGGCGACGCTCCAGCCGGGCGACCATGTGGGCGAGATGAGCCTGATCGACAACGAGCCGCATTCGGCCACCGTGCGTGCCGAGGTGCAGACCGACGTCCTCATGCTCGGCCGTGCCGAGTTCGCCCGCTGCCTGCCCGAGAACACCTCCATGGCCTACGCCGTGATGCGGGGGTTGGTGCAGCGCCTGCGCCAGGCCGACCGCAAGATCGAGTCGCTGGCGCTGATGGATGTCTACGGGCGTGTGGCGCGCTCGCTGCTGGAGTTTGCGCGCCCCGACGCGGCTGGCGAACTCGTGATCCGCGACAAGATTTCGCGGCAGGACATCGCCAAGATGGTCGGCGCCTCGCGCGAGATGGTCAGCCGGGTGATGAAGGATCTCGAGGAGCGCGGCTTCATCGAGACGCAGGAAGACGGCTCGATGGTCGTCAAGGACCGCCTCACCACGCTGGGCTGATGCCCTGGCTGGCGGCGCGGCCGTGGTTTTCGTGACATGACATACACCCTCAACACCCTCAACGGTACGCGTTCCCCCGAGTCCCCGTCCGCGCGCGGGATGGCCGGCCGCTTCGGCCAGGAAATCTCCCTCATCATCGGCTTCGCAGCGCTGGCTTTCTGGCTGATCGCGATGGCAAGCCACTCGCTCCAGGACGCGGCCTGGTCGACGTCAGGTGCGGGCGGTGCCACGCGCAACTGGGCTGGCGGCCTGGGTGCGCGCCTGGCCGACGCCGGGTATTACGTGTTCGGTCTTTCGGTATGGTGGTGCGTGTTCGCCGCCGTGCGCGCCTGGCTTTCGGCGCTGGCGCGCTGGATGCGTTCGGGCGATGCCGAAGCCGCGCGCGACCCGGCGCCACGGCCGGCGCGCTGGACGTTCTGGCTCGGCCTCGCTGTGCTGCTGGTGGCCAGCTGCGCACTGGAATGGGCGCGTCTCTACCGTTTCGAGGCCCGCTTGCCCGGCAGTGCAGGGGGCGTGCTCGGCTATCTGGTCGGCCCGCTCAGCACACGCTGGCTGGGCTTCACGGGGGCGGGACTGGTCGCCATCGCCATGGGCGTGGTGGGATCTGCGCTGGTGTTCCGTTTCTCGTGGGGTCATGCCGCCGAGCGGCTGGGCGCCTGGCTCTATTCGTTCGTCGAGGTGCGCCGCGACCGGCGCGAGGTGGCCGAGGACATGGAGATCGGGCGCGCCGCCGCGCGCGAGCGCGAGGAGGTGGTGCAGGTCGAGCGCGAGGAGATCGAGGAGCACCATCCCACGCCGGTGCTGATCGAGCCGGTGCTGGTCGACGTGCCCCGTAGCGATCGCGTGGCCAAGGAACGGCAGAAGCCGTTGTTCACCGAACTGCCCGACAGCAAGCTTCCGCAGGTCGACCTGCTCGACAGCGCACCCGGCCGCCAGGAAAGCGTGTCGCCCGAAACGCTGGAGATGACCAGCCGCCTGATCGAGAAGAAGCTCAAGGATTTCGGCGTGGAGGTGCGCGTGGTGGCGGCCGCGCCCGGTCCGGTGATCACGCGCTACGAGATCGAGCCTGCCACCGGTGTGAAGGGCTCGCAGGTGGTCAACCTGGCCAAGGACCTGGCGCGCTCGCTCTCGCTGGTGTCTATCCGCGTGATCGAGACCATCCCGGGCAAGAACTACATGGCGCTGGAGTTGCCCAACGCCAAGCGCCAGATGATCAAGCTCAGCGAGATCCTGGGCTCGCAGGTCTACAACGAGGCCAAGTCCATGCTGACGATGGGCCTGGGCAAGGACATCGTTGGCAATCCGGTGGTGGCCGATCTCGCCAAAATGCCGCACGTGCTCGTGGCCGGCACCACGGGCTCGGGCAAGTCGGTCGGCATCAACGCGATGATCCTCTCGCTGCTCTACAAGGCCGAGGCGCGCGATGTGCGCCTGCTCATGATCGATCCCAAGATGCTGGAGATGTCGGTGTACGAAGGCATCCCACACCTGCTGGCGCCCGTGGTCACCGACATGAAGCAGGCCGCCCACGGCCTCAACTGGTGCGTGGGCGAGATGGAGCGGCGCTACAAGCTCATGAGCAAGCTGGGCGTGCGCAACCTCTCCGGCTACAACGTCAAGATCGACGACGCGAAGGCCAAGGAGCAGTTCATCTACAACCCGTTCAGCCTCACGCCCGATTCGCCCGAGCCGCTGGAGCGCCTGCCGCACATCGTGGTGGTGATCGACGAGCTGGCCGATCTGATGATGGTGGTGGGCAAGAAGATCGAGGAACTCATCGCCCGCCTCGCGCAGAAGGCGCGCGCGGCCGGCATTCACCTGATCCTGGCCACGCAGCGGCCCAGCGTCGACGTGATCACGGGCCTGATCAAGGCCAACATCCCCACGCGCATCGCGTTCTCGGTGGGCTCCAAGATCGACAGCCGCACCATCCTCGACCAGATGGGCGCCGAAGCGCTGCTGGGCATGGGCGACATGCTCTACATGGCCAGCGGCACGGGCTTCCCGGTGCGCGTGCACGGTGCCTTCGTTTCCGACGAGGAAGTGCACCGAGTGGTGGCCTACCTCAAGGAGCAGGGCGGCGAGCCCAACTACATCGAGGGCGTGCTCGAAGGCGGCATCGCCGACGAGGACGGCGGCCTGCTCGGCGAGGGCGGCGAAGCCGGCGGCGAGAAGGACCCGATGTACGACCAGGCGGTCGAGGTCGTGCTCAAGAACCGCAAGGCCAGCATCTCGCTGGTGCAGCGCCACCTGAAGATCGGCTACAACCGTGCCGCGCGGCTGGTGGAAGACATGGAGAAGGCCGGCCTGGTCAGCGCCATGAGCGGAAGCGGCCAGCGCGAGATCCTCGTGCCGGCCCGCGCTGAATGAGGCAGCAGACACGTCCTGAAACCTTTGCAACTGGTGAACTCTGCGGCCCGCGCGGGTTCCAAGGAATCATGAGCTCCATGACGCACGCTTCACCGTTTCGACGCCGCCTGCTGGCCGCGCCTTTGTTTGTCGCCGCCGCCAGCCTGTTCTCGCCGCTGGCACATGCCGATGGCCTCCAGAGCCTCGAATCGTTCATGCGCGGCGCCAAGACCGGCCGCGCCGATTTCACGCAGACCGTGACGTCGCCTGCGCGAGATGGTCAGGCGCCCAAGGTCCGCAACTCTTCGGGTAGCTTCGAATTCTCGCGGCCCGGGCGCTTCCGCTTCGTCTACAGGAAGCCCTTCGAGCAGACCATCGTGGCCGATGGCAAGACGATGTGGATGCACGACGTCGATCTCAACCAGGTGACGGCGCGCGCGCAGGCGCAGGCCCTGGGCAGCACGCCCGCGGCCATCCTCGCTTCATCCACCGACATCCGTGCGCTGGAGTCCGATTTCACGCTCAAGGCCGAGCCGGATGCCGACGGGCTTCAATGGGTTTCGGCCACGCCCAAGGTGCGTGACGGACAACTCCAGTCGGTGCGCGTGGGGTTCAGGGGCGCCGACCTCGCCGTGCTCGACATCCTCGACAGCTTCGGTCAGCGTTCGCGCCTGGCGTTCGGCAAGTTCGAACTCAACCCGCAGCTGCCTGCGTCGACGTTCGAGTTCAAGACACCCGCCGGAGCGGACGTCATCCGCCAGTAGCCCGAAGTCCAGGGTCTGCGCGGCGGTCTCACCGCAGCAGCCACATGGCCA
The DNA here is from genome assembly GCA_017307855.1 of Burkholderiales bacterium. GTDB lineage: Bacteria > Pseudomonadota > Gammaproteobacteria > Burkholderiales > Burkholderiaceae_C > JAGOCV01. Next base: position 4,363 of record JAFKGD010000015.1, read on the forward strand.
GCAGAACCAGCCCCGACAGCAATTGGGCCAGGCGCGTGACGCGTGCCAGCCGCAAGAAGGTGTTGCGCGCTGGCAGCCAGCGGCCCAGCAGGGATCCCCATCCCAGAACGAACACATAGATCGCCGTCCAGGCCATCCATGCCACGCCGATCCCCATGCAGCCGAAGTTCTCGCACTGCAATCCCATGATGCGGCCCGCCAGGACGAAGAGGACCAGCACCGCCACGACGTACGCGAGCGCCAGGCCCATCGCCCAGGGGCGGGCAGTGACGACGGGCTGGGGCTCTTGCATCGTGTGTGTCGCGGCGCGCTGCATCAGACGGGCAGCCAGCGATGCCAGAACGGCCGGCGCTCGTCGCGCGCACCGGCATCGGCCAGTTGCCGTGCCAGGGCGTGGCGACCATGCCGACGCGCCGCCTGCAGGGGTGTCATGTCGTCGAAGTGCGAACGCAGCGAAGGATCGGCCCCGTGGGCCAGCAGGTGCTGCGCCACGTCGTCGTGGCCATGGATCAGGCTCGCCACCAGTGGCGTACACAGGATTTCGGGGTGCTGATAGTTCGGATCGACACCGGCGGCGACGTGATAGCGCACGCGTGGCAGGTCGCCCGTGAGGGCGGCGTCATACAGATCTTTCCAGTCGCCTCCGGACATGCGCTTCTCCACTTCGGTGTACCGAAGGCGAACTATAGGCGCTGGCCGTCGTCCTGGCTGGGCAGACGGGCTACGATAGCCTGCACCGAATCATCCTGCCCTGCATGAGCGACCTTTTCCAAACGCAGCCTGCCGCCCCGCTGGCCGAAGCGCTGCGTCCTGCCAGCCTCGACGAAGTCATCGGCCAGTCACACCTGATCGGCGAAGGACGGCCGCTGCGGCTGGCGTTCGAATCGGGCAAGCCGCATTCAATGATCCTGTGGGGCCCGCCCGGCGTGGGCAAGACCACGCTGGCGCGATTGACGGCCAAGGCCTTCCAGTACGAGTTCATCGCGCTGTCGGCCGTGTTCGCGGGCGTCAAGGAAATCCGTGCGGCCATGGAGCAGGCCGAACACAACCTCGCGCTCGGCCGCAAGACCATCCTCTTCGTTGACGAGATCCACCGTTTCAACAAGAGCCAGCAGGACGGACTGCTGCCCTTCGTCGAGTCCGGGCTGGTGACGTTCGTGGGCGCCACCACCGAAAATCCGTCGTTCGAAGTCAACTCGGCCTTGCTGTCGCGCGCCCAGGTGTACGTGCTGCAGTCCCTCACCGACGATGAGCTGCGCCAGCTGGTGGCTCGCGCACAGGCCAAGGTATTGAAGCACCTCGTGCTCGATGCCTCGGCCATCGACACGCTGGCGGGCTATGCCGACGGCGATGCGCGCCGCCTGCTCAACCTGCTGGAGCAGACCGATACGGCCGCGCGCGCCGCTGGCGTCGAACGGGTGGACGCGGCCTTCCTCGAGCGCGCACTCACGCTCAACGCGCGCCGCTTCGACAAGGGTGGCGACAACTTCTACGACCAGATTTCAGCCTTGCACAAGTCGGTGCGCGGCTCCAGTCCCGATGCGGCGCTGTACTGGTTTTGCCGCATGCTCGACGGCGGCGCCGACGGCAAATACCTGGCGCGGCGCATCGTCCGGATGGCATGGGAGGACATCGGGCTGGCCGATCCGCGCGCCATGCAGGTCGCCAACGATGCGGCCACCACCTTCGAACGGCTGGGCTCGCCCGAGGGCGAACTGGCGCTCGCCCAGGCCGTTCTCTACCTGGCCGTGGCTCCCAAGAGCAATGCCGGCTACACGGCCTACAACGAGGCCCGGGCTTTCGTGCGACGGGACAAATCCCGCGGTGTGCCCGTCCACCTGCGCAATGCGCCAACGCAGCTCATGAAAGAGCTGGGTCACGGCAAGGCGTATCGCTACGCACATGACGAGCCCGAGGGTTACGCGGCCGGCGAAACCTATCTACCCGAAGGCATGGCCGCGCCTGGCTGGTACCGGCCTGTCGACCGCGGGCTGGAAGTGAAGATCGCCGCCAAGATGACCCACCTGCGCGAGCTCGATCGCTTGGCCGATGAATCCGGTCCGCCGCCCCGATCAGAAAATTCCTAATTGATCGGCCACCCGGGAAAACCCCTGCCGAATCCGTCGGGTGGCTCCAAGGTGCTTGGCTAGAATTTCGCGCACCAACCCGCCACCCACACGCTGGCGGGTTTTTTGCTAGATGGCGGTAGCGCCCCACAAGGGCATTCCGGCGCGCGAGGCAGGTCCCGCGCGCAAGTTGCCTCAAAGGCCGTGGCCGTCGAGAAACCGGGAGATCGATACTTATGGATATCTTGCTGCAGCAGGTCATCAACGGCCTGGTCCTCGGCAGCATGTATGCCCTGGTGGCCCTTGGCTACACCATGGTCTACGGCATCATCAACCTGATCAACTTCGCCCATGGCGAAGTCCTCATGATCGGCGCGCTCACCAGCTGGACGATCATCGGCCTGATGCGGGACGCCATGCCCGGCACGCCGGGCTGGATCATCCTCATCGTCGCGGCGCTCATCGCATGCGTCGTGGCGGCGGCGCTCAATTTCACGATCGAGAAAGTGGCCTACCGGCCACTGCGCGGCAGTCCCAAGCTGGCGCCGCTCATCACGGCGATCGGCATGTCCATCCTGCTGCAGACGCTGGCCATGATCATCTGGAAGCCCAACTACAAGGCTTACCCCACGCTGCTGTCCTCCGACGTGTATCACATCAGCGGCGCGGTCATCTCGCCCACGCAGATCATGATCCTGTCGGTCACGGCGGTGTCGCTATCGGTGCTGATGTGGCTGGTCAACTTCACCAAGCTCGGCCGCGCGATGCGCGCCACCGCCGAAAATCCCCGGGTCGCGTCGCTCATGGGCGTCAAGCCCGACATGGTGATCTCCGCCACCTTCGTCATCGGCGCAGTGCTGGCTGCCATTGCCGGCGTGATGTACGCGTCCAACTACGGAACGGCCCAGCACACCATGGGCTTCCTGCCGGGCCTCAAGGCCTTCACGGCGGCGGTGTTTGGCGGCATCGGCAACCTGGCTGGCGCAGTGGTGGGCGGCGTGCTGCTCGGGCTGATCGAGGCCATCGGCTCGGGCTACCTGGGCGCCGCCACGGGCGGCCTGCTGGGCAGTCATTACACAGACATCTTCGCCTTCATCGTGCTCATCATCATGCTCACGCTGCGCCCCTCGGGCCTGCTGGGCGAGCGCGTGGCCGACCGGGCATGAGCAGGGGCCACGCCATGACGCAAACCAAGAAAACGATCGGCTGGACCGTCGGCATGGTGGCGCTGCTTGCGCTGCCACTGGTGCTGCAAAGCTTCGGCAACGCATGGGTGCGCATCGCGGACATCGCGCTGCTGTACGTGCTGCTGGCCATCGGCCTGAACATCGTGGTGGGCTACGCCGGCCTTCTCGATCTGGGCTATGTGGCCTTCTACGCGATGGGCGCCTACCTGTTCGGTCTGATGGCTTCACCCCATCTGTCCGAAACCTTCGAAGCGTTCCGTGCGGCCTTTCCCAATGGCCTGCACGTTTCGCTATGGCTCGTGATTCCCCTGGCAGCTGCGCTGGCGGGCGTTCTCGGCGTGCTGCTTGGGGCACCCACGCTCAAGCTGCGCGGCGACTACCTGGCCATCGTGACCCTGGGTTTCGGCGAGATCATCCGCGTGTTCCTCAACAATCTCGATTCGCCGGTCAACATCACCAACGGGCCGAAGGGCCTGGGCGGCATCGATTCGATCCGGTTGTTCAGCTTCCCCTCGCTGGGTATCGAGGGCATCAACCTCGGACGCCCGCTCAACCTGTTCGGCTATCAGTTGTCGTCCGTCACGCTCTACTACTACCTGTTCCTGGCGATCGTGCTGGTCAGCGTGCTGATCTCGTACCGGCTGGAGCTCTCGCGCATCGGACGCGCCTGGATGGCGATCCGCGAGGATGAGATCGCTGCCAAGGCCATGGGCATCAATACCCGCAACATGAAGCTGCTGGCCTTCGGCATGGGCGCCACCTTCGGCGGCGTGGCGGGCAGCATGTTCTCGGCTTTCCAGGGATTCGTATCCCCGGAGTCGTTCAGCCTCATGGAGTCGGTGATGATCGTCGCCATGGTGGTGCTGGGGGGCCTGGGGCATCTGCCGGGCGTGATCCTGGGCGCGGTGCTGCTGGCGGCGTTGCCCGAGGTGCTGCGCTACGTGGCCGGGCCGCTGCATCAGCTCACGGGCGGACGGCTCGACGCTGCCATCCTGCGCCAGCTGCTCATCGCGCTGGCCATGATCGTCATCATGCTGTTGCGCCCGCGCGGGTTGTGGCCTTCGCCCGAGCACGGCAAGTCCCTGCCGCAGAAAGTCTGAGGGGGGAGCAGCATGAGCACTGACACCATCCTCAACGTTTCCGGCATTTCCAAGCGGTTCGGCGGCCTGCAGGCCTTGTCGGACGTGGGCCTGTCCATCGAGCGAGGCCAGGTCTACGGCCTCATTGGTCCCAACGGCGCGGGAAAGACGACCTTCTTCAACGTGATCACGGGCCTGTACACGCCTGACAGCGGCACGTTCGAGCTGGCCGGCAAGCCGTACCAGCCGACGGCGGTGCACGAAGTGGCGAAGGCGGGCATCGCGCGGACGTTCCAGAACATCCGGCTGTTCGCCGAGATGACCGCCCTCGAGAACGTCATGGTCGGCCGCCATATCCGCACGAAGTCGGGTGTGTTCGGCGCCATCTTCCGCACGACGCGATTTAAGGCCGAAGAGGCGGCCATCGCCCAACGTGCGCGCGAATTGCTCGAATACGTGGGCATCGAGCGCTATGCCGACTACAAGGCGCGCACGTTGTCCTATGGCGACCAGCGCCGTCTGGAGATTGCGCGCGCGTTGGCGACCGATCCGCAGCTCATCGCGCTGGACGAGCCGGCCGCCGGCATGAACGCCACCGAGAAAGTGCAGTTGCGCGAACTGATCGACCGCATCCGGCGCGATGGCCGCTCCATCCTGCTGATCGAGCACGACGTGAAGCTGGTCATGGGCCTGTGCGATCGCGTGACCGTGCTCGACTACGGCAAGAAGATCGCCGCCGGCTCGCCCGCCGAGGTGCAGAAGAACGAGAAGGTGATCGAGGCTTACCTCGGCACGGGAGGCCATTGAAGATGTCGCAAGTCCTGTTGAAAGTCAGCGGCCTGAAAGTGGCGTACGGCGGCATCCAGGCCGTCAAGGGCGTGGATTTCGAGGTGCGCGAGGGCGAACTGGTGTCGCTGATCGGCTCCAACGGTGCGGGCAAGACCACCACCATGAAGGCCATCACCGGCACGCTGCCTGCAGCCGATGGCAGCATCGAATACCTCGGCGTGTCCAACAAGGGCCGTGGAGCCTGGGACCTGGTGCGGGAAGGCCTGGCGATGGTGCCCGAAGGGCGCGGCGTGTTCGCGCGCATGAGCATCACCGAGAACCTGCAGATGGGCGCCTACGTGCGCAACGACAAGGCCGGCATCGCGGCAGACATCGATCGCATCTTCACCATCTTCCCGCGCCTCAAGGAACGTGCCACGCAGCTGGCCGGCACCATGTCCGGCGGCGAGCAGCAGATGCTGGCCATGGGCCGTGCGCTCATGAGCCGGCCCAAGCTGCTGCTGCTCGATGAGCCGTCGATGGGCTTGTCTCCCATCATGGTCGACAAGATCTTCGAGGTGATCAAGGACGTCTCGGCCCAGGGCGTCACCATCCTGCTGGTGGAGCAGAACGCCAGCCGCGCGCTGCAGATCGCCAACCGTGGCTACGTGATGGAGTCCGGCCTCATCACCATGTCGGGTGACGCGCAGGAGATGTTGAACGATCCGAAGGTACGCGCCGCGTATCTGGGCGAGTGACCAGCACCGCGCATCGCGCGGTACAACCACAACACCGCGGAACCGGCCTTGCCGGGCCGCAGGTGTCGCCCCCCTTTTAAAGGGCGGAGCAGGCTACACGCAGTGAGCAAGCCGGGGGGTCAGTCCACTTTCGCACCCGACGCCTTGACGACCTTCTCGTACTTGGCGAGTTCCGCCTTCATGAACGTGCCGAACTCCTCCGGCGTCGTGGGCACGGGTTCGGCCATCAAGCTCGCGAAGCGCGTGCGTGTCTCGGGCGCGTTGAGCGCATCGACGAAGGCCTGGTTCAGGCGGCCGAGCACGTCGCGCGGGGTGGCGGCCGGCGCCACCAGTCCCCACCACGTGTCGATGGAAAAGTCCTTGAGCGTGTCCGCCACTGCGGGCACGCCGGGCAGGGCCGGGGAGGCGCGCAGCGTGGTCACGGCCAGCGCCTTGAGCTTGCCCGAACGGATGTTGGGTGCGGCGGTGGCGAGGTTGTCGAAGTTGAAGTCGACCTGTCCCGAGAGGAGCGCCAGTTGCGCCGGGTTGCCGCCGTTGTACGGAATGTGCACAGCGAAGATGCCGGCACGGGCCTTGAAAAGCTCCCCGGCCAGATGACCCGCACTGCCGTTGCCGCCCGAGCCGTAGTTGAGCCGCGCGGGGTTGGCCTTGGCATAGCGGATCAGGTCGGCCAGCGTGTCGATCTTCAGCCGCTGCGCGACGTCGGCATTCATCACCAGCACATTGGGCACGCGCACCATCTGCGTCACGGGTGCGAAATCCGTCGCTGCGTTGTAGGGCATGCGGGCATACAGCCACGGATTGACCGCGTGCGTTGCCGTGGCGGCGATGCCGATGGTCAAACCGTCGGGCGCGGCCTTGGCGACGGCATCAGCGCCGATGTTGCCGCCGGCGCCCGGCTTGTTCTCGATGATGACCGTGCCCAGCGTGCCGTGCACACGCTCGGCCAGAACGCGGGCCGTGACGTCGATGGGGCCGCCGGGCGCGTAGGGCACGACGATGCGCAGTGGCCGGGCCTGGGCCAGCGCCGGAGCGCCAAGGGTCGCGGCGCCCAGACCGCCGAGGAGGATGTGTCTGCGTTGCAGTTGCATGTCTTGTCCCGTTACTCGTTATTTGATTTGAATCGCCTGTCGCGCAGGTCCCGCGCGCGGCAGTCAGCCCTTGGCCTTGTCGGCCTCGGTGGTGAATGAGTCGGCATAGAACTCGTCGGCAGGCAGGCCGCCCTGGGCGCTGTATTCGGCGCGGGCCGAGTCCACCACGATGGGCGCGCCGCAGGCGTAGACCTGATGGCCGGAGAGGTCGGCAAAGTCTTCGAGCACGGCGCGGTGCACGAAACCCGTGCGGCCGGTCCAGTTGTCCTCGGGCAGTGCGTTGGAGATCACCGGCACATACGTCAGGTGAGGCATCTCGGCCGCGCGTTCGCGCACCCAGGCGTCCATGTACAGGTCGCCGGGGCGGCGGCCACCCCAGTACAGCGTGACCGGACGCGTGATGCCCTTGTGCTGCATGTGCTCGATGAGCGCCTTGATGGGCGCGAAGCCAGTGCCCGAGGCCAGCATCACGATGGGCTTGTCGGAGTCCTCGCGCAGGAAGAAGCTGCCATACGGGCCTTCGACGCGCATGATTTCCTTTTCCTTCATGGCACCGAAGACGTGATCGGTGAACTTGCCGCCGGGCATGTGGCGGATATGCAGCTCGACCGCCGGGCCGGCGTGCGGCGCGTTGGCCATGCTGTAGCTGCGGCGCGTGCCGTCGCGAAGGATGAATTCGATGTACTGGCCGGCGTGGAACTGCAGCGTGTCGTTGGCGGGCAACTGCAGCTTGATGACCATGACGTCGTGCGACACCTTGGCCAGCGAGAGCACGCGCGAGGGCATCTTCTTGATCGGAAAGGCGCCGGCCTCGGTCACCTGGCGCGATTCGAGCACCACGTCGGTCTGGGGCGTGGCGCAGCACGTCAACACGAAGCCTTCGGCCTCTTCCTCGGGCGTGAGCGCCTTGGCCTGGTGGGGGCCGTGCACGACGATGCCTTCGAGCTTCTTGCACTTGCACGAGCCACAGGCGCCGTCCTTGCAGCCGTAGGGCATGCCGATGCCCTGGCGGATGCCGGCCGCGAGGATGGTTTCGCCGGCTTCACTGGTGAAACCACGCCCGCTGGGCAGTACGGTGATCTGGAAAGGGGCAGTCGTGGTCGCGGGAGCGTTCATCGTCTTGGGTATCCTGTCGCGCACAAGTCTTTCGCGAAAGCCGATATTTTGCCTTCAATCGCAAGCCCCCTCGGCGCCTTGCCGGCCCGCTTCCGCCGCCCGCGCATCCTCGTCATCGGCTGCGGCGACGTCGGCTCGCGCGCGGTGCGGCAGATGGCCCGGTGTAATCGGGGCCCGCGGATCGTCGCCCTGACCTCGTCACCTGCACGCGTGCCGCCCCTGCGGGCGCTGGGCGCGCTGCCGCTGCTGGGCGACCTGGACCGGCCGGCCACGTTGCGCAGGCTCTCGGGCCTGGCGACCCACGTGCTGCATCTGGCGCCACCGCCAGGCGAAGGCGAGCGCGATCCGCGCACCCGCGCCGTGGTCGCGGCCTTGCGCCTGCGCTCGGCCCCGTCGGTGCTGGTGTACGGCTCCACTTCCGGCGTCTACGGCGACTGCGGCGGTGCCCGCGTGCGCGAGACACGGCCCACCGCGCCCACCCAGCCGCGCGCCTGGCGGCGTGCCGATGCCGAGCAGCACGTGCGGCTGGCCGGCCGGCCCGGCGGCATCCGCACGACGGTGCTACGCATTCCCGGCATCTATGCCGAAGACCGCGAAGGCGGCACACCGCGCGCGCGGCTGCTGCGCGGCACACCCGCACTGCGCGCGGAAGACGATGTGTTCACCAGCCACATCCACGCCGACGATCTGGCGCGCGCCTGTGTGGCCGCACTCTGGCGCGGGCGGCCGCAACGGACCGTCAACGTGTGCGACGACACCGAGATGCGCATGGGCGATTACTTCGACCTGGCCGCCGACCGCTACGGCTTGCCGCGCCCGCCACGCCTGGGCCGGGCCGAGGCGGCGGCGCAGTTGCCGCCGTCGTTGCTGGGCTTCATGAGCGAGTCGCGCCGGCTCGACAACACGCGCCTGAAGCGCGAACTGCGCTTTCGCCTGCGCTACCCCACCGTGGCCGACGGGCTGGCGCACACGGGCTGAGGACGTCAGTCGCTGTCGCGGCAGGAGCGCGGCAGGGCCGCTTCTGTCATCCCCAGGCCGGCTTCGCAAGACCAGCGGATCCCCTGGGCGCCATCGCCCTCGGCGCGCGGCACCATCAGCAGCGTGCCGCGCGCGGTGTGCGCCATCACGGTCATGGAATCGGTGTCCAGCTCCAGCGGTGTGCCATCGGGCAATTGCTCAGGCAGCGAGGCCGCCGAGAGCGAATCGGGAATCTCTTCCCGGCCCGCGTAGTAAGCGGCCAGCCCATCGCGAACCGGTGCGCCCATCAGCCAGGCCTGTGAGGCGGCAGCGCGTTTCGTGTAGTCCTGGTAGGCCGGCAACGCGATGGCAGCCAGCACGCCGATGATCGCCACGGTGATCAGCGCACCGGCGGCGCCGCCACCCGCGCGCCCGCCGTAGGGCACGAAGAACGCCAGCACGTAGGCCAAGGGGTTGCGTCGCGGCGCCTCGAAGCCCGGTGCCCACAGGCGCGCCACGCGTTTGGTAAGCCACGGGTAGCCGCCGATCAGCTCGTGGAACGACGGCCAGAAGCCGCGGTTCTCGTGCGTCTGCGCGGCATAGCTTGCCAGGTCGGCACCGGCCCAGCGGCGCGGGCCAGCCGCCAGCGCCACCAGGGCGCGCGCCGCTGTCTCGGGGTCGGGGCAGCAAGCGCGGCCATGCAGGTCGCAGGTGGATTCCTGCGCGCGCGCATAGGCCGCGCCCAGCAGCGGCAGCCACAGCACCGGCAGGCGCCACAGTCGGCCGGTCAGGTGCTTCATGCGGATGTGGCCCAGCTCGTGGCCGATATAGAAATTCACGCCGTCGGGGCGCTCGTCCATGGCGTCCACCACATCCGAGAGCAGCACCACGAAGTTGCGGCCGAAGAAGCGGGTGGCGAACGCGTTGAGCGCGCCGCTGCCGTTGAGCAGGTAGGCCTCGGGCGGCGTGTCGATGCCCAGCGTACGGCAGCAGGATTCGAAGCGCGCGTGCAGATCGGGAAACTGCGTGGGCGACAGCCGCACGGCCGTGCCCTTGATCCATGCGATCACGGCCGATTGCGCGAACACGTAGACGAGGAATGCCAGCAGCACATAGACCAGCGCGATGCCGAAGGTGCCCACGATGATGAGCAGCCAGGCCAGCAGTCCCAGCACCAAGGTGATCGTGCCGAGCGCGCGCTCGCGCGGATAGATCCACGGATCCATTGGAAGTCCCTCTTTCTCTTGTGTGTTGTGTAACGGCCGCGATGGTAGCGCGGCCGCCGCTCACGGTTCGAACCGGTACGACACCAGCGATTCGCCGTCGGTGCTGGCCAGCAGCGTCTTGCCTGCTGGCGGAAAGGCGCGCTGCACACAGTCCTGCCGCGGACACACACGGCAGCCCGGACCGATGGGCACCACATTGCTGGGCTGGCGCAGGTCGATGTCGTCGGCATAGACCAGTTCGCGCGCATGCGCCAGCTCGCAGCCCAGGCCGATGGCGAACAGCTTGCGCCGCGAGCGGAAGCCGCCGCCGCCCCGGCTGGCCGTGCGCGCGATGCCAAAGAAGCGCGCGCCGTCGGGCATCTCCAGCACCTGGGTGAGGATGCGCTCAGGCTGAGCGAACGCGTCGTGCACATGCCACAGCGGGCAGGCGCCGCCATGCCGTGCGAAGTGGAACGAGGTCGCACTCTGCCGCTTGGAGATATTGCCCGCCTGGTCGAGCCGCACGAAGTAGAACGGCACGCTGCGGGCACCCGGCCGCTGCAGGGTCGACAACCGGTGGCACACGGTCTCGAAGCCGACGTGGAAGCGCTGTTGCAGCAACTCGATGTCGTAGCGCACGCCCCGCGCTGCCTCCAGGAACGGCAGGTAAGGCAGCACCACCGCGCCCGCGAAGTAGTGCGCGAAGCCCTGGCGGGCCAGCGCCTGCGTGGCCGCGTCGGAGAAGCCGCCGTCGCGCACCACGTCCTCGATCGCATCGGCATGTACGAGCAGTGCGTATTGCGTGGCGAGCTGGAACGCCTGCTGCGCGTCGCTGAGGCCGGCGGGCACGGCGAGGCGGTGGCGTGTGCGCTCGTAGCGTCGCAGCCAGGTGCCGTCGCCCTCGCGGTCCGCCTCGTCCAGCATCCGGACCTCGACGCCGCAGCGCGTGCGCAGCAGGCCGGCCAGTGCGGCCGCGCGTTGGCCGGGCACCAGGACCAGTTCGGCAGCCAATGCCTCCCCCAACCGGTCCAGCGTGTCGAGGTAGTTGCTGCGGCGGTTGAAATGCTCGCGCACCTCCTCGTGCGGCGAGGGCACGTAGGCACCGCGCGGCGCACCGGGGCCGGCCTCGCTGCCCTGCTCGCCGTAGAGCCGGTCGATGGCCTGCGCGTGTTCTTCCTGCAGCCGCAGGTGGCGCTGGTGCAGCGTGAGGAAGGCGTCGACCAGCTCGGGCGCCTGCTCCACCAGGCGGCCCAGCGTGGCGGGCGGCAGCGGCTCGGTGCGCAGCGTGCGGTCGTGCAGCGCCGAATCGAGCTCGGCCAGCAACTGCCGGTCGTGATCGTCGGAGAAATGCGCCACGTCGGCGCCGAACACGTCGGCCAGCTTGAGCAGCACCGCCGCCGTCACCGGCCGCTGGTTGTTCTCGATCTGGCTGATGTAGCTGAGCGACAGCGACAGCCGCGCGGCCAGGGCCGCCTGGCTCCAGCGGCGTTGCTCGCGCAGGCGCCGCACGCGCGGGCCGACGAAGAGTTTGCGAGGCCGGCTCATTTCACAGGCTTCGCAAAATCTGGGCTGCGTTGCAGAGCGCTTCGCACGAAATGTCTCATGGTCATGGCGACTCCTGTCGCTTTTTGTGAAGTTAGTGGATAGATTCTGTCCGCATGACCTGGTCGCGTCGAGCCAGGCTTTCCCTTGCAGGAGACACACCTTGGCTTCATCCGATCTTCCTGGCGTGCCGCTGTTCATCAACGGCGAGTTCGTGCAGTCGCGCACCACGCAGTGGCGCGACGTGATCAACCCCGCCACCCAGCGGAAGCTCGCGCGCGTGCCGCTGGCCACGCCGGCCGAGGTGGATGCCGCGGTGGCCGCGGCCAAGGCGGCTTTCGTCACCTGGCGCAAGACGCCCATCGGCACGCGGGCGCGCATCTTCCTGAAGTACCAGCAGCTCATCCGCGAGAACATGAAGTCGCTGGCGGCCACGCTCACGGCCGAGCAGGGCAAGACGCTGGCCGATGCCGAAGGCGATGTGTTCCGCGGCCTCGAAGTGGTGGAGCACGCCGCCGCCATCGGCAACCTGCAGCTGGGCGAGCTGGCGGCCAACGTGGCCGGCGGTGTCGATACTTACACGCGCCTGCAGCCGCTGGGCGTGTGCGCCGGCATCACGCCCTTCAACTTCCCGGCCATGATCCCGCTGTGGATGTTCCCGATGGCCATTGCCTGCGGCAACACCTTCGTGCTCAAGCCGTCGGAGCAGGACCCGATGGTGACGATGGAACTGGTGAAGCTCGCGCACGAGGCCGGCATCCCGCCCGGCGTGCTCAACGTGGTGCACGGCGCGGCCGAGGTGGTCGATGCGATCTGCGACCACCTGGACATCAAGGCCGTCTCGTTCGTCGGTTCGACCAGGGTGGGCACGCACGTGTACGAACGTGCCTCGCTCGCCGGCAAGCGCGTGCAATGCATGATGGGCGCCAAGAACCACGCCATCGTGCTGCCCGATGCGCATAAAGAGCAGACGCTCAACGCGCTGGTGGGCGCATCGTTCGGCGCTGCCGGGCAGCGCTGCATGGCGGTGTCGGTGGCCGTGCTGGTGGGCGAGGCCCGCCAGTGGGTGCCCGACCTGGTGGCCAAGGCGCGCGGCCTGAAGATCGGCAACGGCACCGACAACCTCGACCTGGGCCCGGTGATCTCGTGCGCGGCCAGGGAGCGCATCGAAGCGCTGATCGAGCGCGGCCAGGGCGAAGGCGCCACGCTCGAGCTCGACGGGCGCCGGCCCCCGATGGCCGGCGAGCTGGCCTCGGGCAACTTCGTCGGGCCCACCGTCTTCTCGGGCGTGAAACCCGGCATGTCCATCTACGAGCAGGAGATCTTCGGCCCCGTGCTGTGCCTGGCCGAGGCTGCCACGCTCGACGACGCCATCGCCATGATCAATGCCAACCCCAACGGCAACGGCACGGCGATCTTCACGCAATCGGGCGCGGCGGCGCGCAAGTTCGAGGAAGAGATCGACGTCGGCCAGGTGGGGATCAATGTGCCGATCCCGGTGCCCGTGCCGATGTTCTCGTTCACCGGCTCGCGCGCGTCAAAGCTCGGCGACCTGGGCCCCTACGGCAAGCAGGTCGTCCTGTTCTACACGCAGACCAAGACCATCACCGCGCGCTGGTTCGAAGACGACGTCTCCACCGGCGTCAACACCACCATCAGCCTGCGCTGACGCCGGAGCCGGGGTCATGGATTTCGAACTGAGCGAGGAGCAACTGGCGTTCCAGCAGGCGGCGCGCGAATTCGCCACGCGCGCCATACAGCCGCATGCGGCCGACTGGGACGCGCGCGCGCACTTCCCGCGCGACGTGATCGCACGGTCGGGTGAACTGGGCTTCTGCGGCCTGTACGCCGGTACCGCGCACGGCGGCCTGGGGCTGTCGCGGCTCGATTCGACGCTGGTGTTCGAGGAACTGGCGGCGGCCTGCCCGTCGACGGCGGCCTTCATCACCATCCACAACATGGCCACGTGGATGCTCACGCAATTCGGCCATCCGGAGTTGGCCGCGCAGTGGGGCCCCGACCTCACGGCCGGCCGCAAGCTTGCGTCGTACTGCCTCACCGAGCCCGGCGCCGGATCGGACGCCGCCTCGCTCAAGACCACGGCGCGACGTGTGCAGGACGAATCGGGCGACCACTACGTCATCGACGGCAGCAAGGCCTTCATCTCCGGCGCGGGCTCGACCGACGTGCTGGTGTTGATGGCGCGCACGGGCGCCGACGGCGCGGCGGGCATCTCGGCCTTCGCCGTACCTGCCGACAGCCCCGGCATCGCCTACGGCCGCAAGGAAGAGAAGATGGGCTGGAACAGCCAGCCCACGCGCGCCATCGCCTTCGACGGCGTGCGCGTCCCGGCCGGCCACCGGCTGGGCGAGGAGGGCGAAGGCTTCCGCATCGCGATGAAGGGGCTGGACGGCGGCCGCATCAACATCGCCACCTGTTCTGTGGGCGCGGCGCAGGCGGCGCTGGTGGCGGCTCAGCGCTACATGCACGAGCGCCGGCAGTTCGGCCGGCCGCTGGCCGACTTCCAGGCGCTGCAGTTCAAGCTGGCCGACATGGCGACCGAGCTGGTGGCCGCGCGGCAGATGGTGCGGCTGGCCGCCTCGCGCCTGGACGCCGGCCACGCCGACGCCAGCGTGTACTGCGCGATGGCCAAGCGTCTGGCCACCGACATCGGCTTCGAGGTGTGCAACCAGGCGATGCAGATCCACGGCGGCTACGGTTACCTGCGCGAATTTCCGCTGGAGCGGCTGCTGCGCGATGCTCGCGTGCACCAGATCCTCGAGGGCACCAACGAGATCATGCGCGTCATCGTCGCGCGCCGCATGCTGCAGGATGATGCGCCCGACGCCATCCGCTAGGCCCTCCTTCTCCATTAAAAAGTTCGCATGACTCCCACCGACGCGCCCGTCCTCTTCGACACCTTCGCCACCGCCAGCGGCCACCGCTTCGGCCGCGCCACGCTCAACGCGCCAGCCAGCCTCAACGCGCTCACGCTGCCGATGGTCGATGCGCTGGCGCCGCAACTGCGCGCCTGGGCGCACGATCCGCAGATCGCCGGCGTGCTGCTCGATGCCAACAGCGAGAAGGCATTCTGTGCGGGCGGCGACGTGGTGGGTCTGTACCGCGCCATCCGCGCCACGCCACCCGGCGAGGTGCCGTCCGCGCCTGCCGCCTTCTTCGAGCGCGAATACCGGCTCGACTACCAGATCCACACCTATCCCAAGCCCTTCGTGTGCTGGGGCCACGGCATCGTCATGGGCGGCGGCATGGGCCTGATGGATGGCGCTTCGCATCGCGTGGCCACCGAGCGCACGCGCATGGCCATGCCCGAGATCACCATCGGCCTGTTCCCCGACGTGGGCGGCAGCTGGATGCTGTCGCGCCTGCGCGGGCGGCTGGGCCTGTTCCTCGCGCTCACCGGCGCCTCGCTGAATGCGTCGGATGCACATGCCGCAGGCATGGTCGATTTCATCGCGCCGCATGCGGGCCACGCCGCGTTGATGGATGCCATCGCGCGGGCGCGCTGGGCCGGCGAGCGCGAAGCGGATGGCGCGCAGCTCAGCCACCTCATCGAGTCGCTCGGCGCGCCGCCCGACCTGGCCGCCTCGCCGCTGCGCGCGAACGAGGCGCGCATCGATCGCGTGCTGGGGCACGACGGCCTGCACGACATCGCACCGCGCCTGGCCGCCCTGGCGCAGGATTCGGATCCGTGGCTGGCGCTGGCGGGCACCACGTTCTCGCGCGGCTCGCCCACGTCGGCCGCGCTCAGCGTGGCCCTGCAGCAGCGCGCCCGCCACCTCTCGCTGGCCGACGTGTTCCGGCTCGAATGGCAGGCTGCCGTGGGTTGCACCCGCCATGCCGATTTCCCCGAGGGCGTGCGCGCGCTGCTGGTCGACAAGGACAAGTCGCCGCGCTGGCAGCCGGCTGCGCTGGCCGACGTGACACCCGCGCTGATCGAGGCCCATCTGCGCCCGCACTTCACGGGCGCACATCCGCTGGCCGACCTGCAGTGAACGATACCGACACGACAAGGAGACACGCATGAGCAACGCCGCCATCCGCATCGCTTTCATCGGCCTGGGCAACATGGGCGGGCCGATGGCCGTCAACCTGCACAAGGCCGGTTTCGCCGTCAGCGCGTTCGACCTGAACGCCGACGCCCTGACCCGCGTGAAGGAGCAGGGTGTCACGGCCGCCGCATCCGCCGAAGCCGCCGTGCAGGGCGCTCAGGTGCTGATCTCCATGCTGCCGGCCAGCCGCCACGTCGAAGCGCTGTACCTCGGCGACCAGGGCCTGCTGAGTCGGCTGGCGGCCGGCGCGCTGGTCATCGAGTGCAGCACCATCGCGCCTGCCTCGGCGCAGAAGGTGGCGGCCGCCGCGCAGGCGCGCGGGCTCGCGATGATCGATGCGCCCGTCTCGGGCGGCGTGGCCGGCGCGGCGGCCGGCACGCTCACCTTCATCGTCGGCGGCGCGGCCGAGGCGCTGGAGCGCGCACGCCCCGTGCTGCAGGCCATGGGCAAGAACATCTTCCACATGGGCGACGCCGGCGCAGGCCAGGTGGCCAAGCTGTGCAACAACATGGCGCTGGGCGCCATCATGGCCGTCACCGGCGAAGCCATCGCGCTGGGCGTGGCGCATGGGCTCGACCCGAAGGCGCTCTCGCAGATGATGGCCGTGAGCACCAGCCGCAGCTGGGCCACCGAAGTCTGCAACCCGTGGCCGGGCGTGCTGGAGAACGCGCCGTCGTCGCGCGGCTACAGCGGCGGCTTCGGCAACGACCTGATGCTCAAGGACCTGGGACTGGCCGTGGAGGCCGCCATGGGTGTGGGCGCCCCCATCCCGCTGGGCGAGGCGGCGCGCAACCTCTATGCACTGAACCACCAGGCCGGACGGGGCGGGCTGGATTTCTCGAGCGTCGTGCAGCTGCTGCTCAAGCCGCGCTGAACGCACGCCCGCTGCCCGGGCGAAGAACTGCGGCGCGCATGTGGCGAAGCGCGGCTGCATTTCGCCCCCTCCATCCTGCATTCTGTCGCGTCTGACGTGACGACGACACATGCGGACCGGATAGTCGCGCGACCTTTTTGCGCTTTCCGGATTCCCAGCCATGTCCTCTCCTTCCACGGCTGTCGTCAGCCAGCTCCAGCAGGCCATGCAGGCCCATTCCAGTGGCCAGTTCGATGTGGCGCGCTATCTCTATCAGGCCGTGCTGGCGCAGGCACCAGCCAATTTCGACGCACTGCATCATCTGGGCATGGTGGAAACGCAGACCGGCAATCTGCCCGCCGCCATCACTTTGCTCGAACGGGCGGCGAAGGCCGAGCCCCGGGTGCCCGACGTGCACAACAACCTGGCGTACGCGTTCCAGCGCATCGGCCGGCCGCAGGACGCGCTGGCCTCGTACGAACGCGCGCTGACGATCCGGCCCGACGACATCGACGTGCTCAACAACCTCGGCATGCTGCTGCGCACGCTGGGACGGCCCGAGGATTCGCTGCGCGTCTTCGACCGGGCGCTGGACGCTGGAAAGCGGTTCATCGACATCCTGAGCAACCGGGGCAACACGCTGCTGTCGCTGGGCCGCCCGCAGGAAGCGCTCGCCAGCTTCGACGAAGCCTTGCGCCTGGCGCCGGGTCACCCGGTGGTGCTCAACAACCGCAGCATCGCGCTGCACGAACTCACGCGGTACGAAGAAGCCGTGGCAGACAGCACTGCGGCGCTGGCGGCGCGTGCGCATTACGCGGACGCCGCCCTGAACCGTGGCAATGCCTTGCGCGCGCTGGGCCGCCGCGATGAAGCGCGTGCCGACTACCGGCAGGTGCTGTCTTGGCGTCCGGACGATCTCAAGGCGCGGCAGAACCTGGCGGCGCTGTCGATCGCAGCGGTCGATGACGGCCTGGACACCCAGGCCGTGCTGGAGGACAGCCGGGCCAGTCTCCAGGCCACCCTTCGCGCCGAATTCCCGCGCACCGCAGCGCCTTCCGGCGGCTTCGGCCCGGAGGGCGTTGGCATTTCACGCTTCCGCCTGCGCCACGACGTGGGTCAGGCTCTGCACCTGCAGGACTACGGTGTGCCCGTGGCGGGGATCAAGGATTTCCTCAAGGCGGCGGGCGACGTGCTGGACCGCACCCGGGACCAGCCCGACCTGGCCAAGCTGGCACTCACCGCACGCGAGCAGCTCGCGCTGGCGCCTTACCTGGGCGCGGTTCACGTCCACCCCATGCCCACGCTGCCGCACTGCCTCAATCCCGATCAGGACTGGGCGCGCATCGAACGCGACTACTTCGCCCACACGCCCGAACTGCTCCATATCGACGACTTCCTCACGCCCGAGGCGCTGGCCGCCTTCCAGCAGTTCAACCTGCGCTCCCGGGTGTGGCTGGACGAATACACCAACCAGTATCTGGGTGCCTTCGGCAACAAGGGCTTCGCCAGTCAGCTTCATCTGCAGCTGGCGCGCGAGTTGCGCCAGCGCATGCCGCGCGTGTTCCGCGACTATCCGCTCAACCAGATGTGGGGCTTCAAATACGACGCCACGCTGGAGAAGGGCATCAACGTGCATGCCGACTTCGCCGACGTGAACCTCAACTTCTGGACCACGCCCGACGAGTACAACCTCGACCCCGCGCATGGCGGGCTCAAGGTATATGACGTTCCCGCGCCGACCGACTGGTCATTCCAGCAGTACAACGCCGCCGCCGCCGACATCCATGCGTTCCTGGCCTCGCACGGCTCGAAGTTCGTGCGGGTGCCCTATCGCTGCAACCGCGCCGTGCTGTTCAACTCGGCGCTGTTCCACGAGACGGACGAGCTGCATTTCGCCGATGCGTACGAGGGGCGCCGCGTCAACATGACCTATCTGTTCGGCCGCCAGCTCGCCTGAGCGGCGAGCCGCTTCGCCTGGCGGCAGTTGTTTCCGGACGATGTCAGCGGCAACAAGCCGCTTCCTCGTCCCGGGTGCCTTGCGGCGCCTGCTGCAATGGGCGGGCGACAGCCGGTTCTTGCCGGCCGGGCGCAATCGGCGCATCCTTGTCGACCACGGCCTCTGGGGGTTCATCATGCTTGGCATCGCTCGTCCTGGCTCCGCTTCAGCAATGCCTGCGCAGATAGGGCCGCGCGCGCTGATTGCCGGCCTGCTGCTGTCGTGCACACTGCTGACCCCGGCCGTCCGGGCCGCCACCACGCCCTCCACCGAGCCACCCCGGCCACAGGCCGTGATGGATGCGCTTGCGCGGGCACATGCCGCCGTCGTGGGCATCGAGGTCACGGCGGCCGAAGGCGCCCGCTCCGCCGAATCGCTGGGCCAGCGCCGCGCCGGCACCGGCGTGGTGATCGGCGCCGACGGGCTGGTGCTCACCATTGGCTACCTGATCCTCGAAGCCGACCAGGTCAGCGTGGTCACGCAGGACCGCCGCACCGTGCCCGCGCGCGTGGTGGCGTACGACCTGGCGACCGGCTTCGGCCTCGTGCGTCCGCTTTTGCCGCTGCGCGGCATCGAGCCCGTGCCGCTGGGCAGCCAGCAGTCGGCCGAACCTGGCGAAGCGCTGATGAGCGCGATGGGGGCGCAGGCCGACAACGACGGCGACGTTGCCATGACGCAGCTGGTCAGCAAACGCCCGTTCTCGGGCTACTGGGAATACCACCTCGACAGCGCGCTGTTCACCAGTCCGCCCGTGGGCAATCACAGTGGTGCGCCGCTGTTCAACCAGCGTGGCGAGTTGCTCGGCATCGGCAGCCTGTTCGTGATGGATGCTTTAGGCGACAGCCGCCGCCTGCCGGGCAACATGTTCGTGCCCGTGGACCTGCTGCGTCCCATCCTGGCCGAGTTGCAGCAGAACGGCAGCAGCCGCGTGAGCCACCGCCCCTGGCTGGGACTGACCTCCAGCGAGCAGGCGGGGCGCATCCAGGTCGTGCGCGTCAACGCCGGCAGTCCGGCGCAGGCGGCGGGCCTCTCGCCCGGGGACCTGGCGCTGGCCATCGACGACGTCAAGGTCACGACCCTCGAAGCCTTCTACAAGAAACTCTGGGACCGACCTGACCCCAACGCGGACGTGCGCATCACGGTGTTGCAGGGCGCCGACGTGCGCACGGTCACCGTGCGCGCGGTAGACCGGATGCAGACGTTGCGCAAGCCGTCGGGCATTTGAGCCGTCCGCACCGCCGGATGCACAGGGGCCGCGAACAGTAAGGGGGTGGTGCCCGAGGCCGGAATCGAACCGGCACGCCTTGCGGCGGCGGATTTTGAGTCCGCTGCGTCTACCAATTTCACCACTCGGGCGGTGTGCGATGAGCCGCGGATTATCGCATGGCGCCAGCCCTGCGATCCGTGCCGGAGGCCCCGGCGGCGCAGCGATCGGGCACTTGTGGCACAGTCCGGCGCATGAACTATCCGACGATTGAAGACGCGATCGGCAGGACCCCGCTGGTGGCGCTGCAACGCATCGAGGCGCAGGACAACGCGGCGCGGGGCAACGTGATCCTGGGCAAGCTCGAAGGCAACAACCCGGCCGGCTCGGTGAAAGACCGGCCGGCCGTCTCGATGATCAGGCGCGCCGAGGAGCGCGGCGAGATCAAGCCTGGCGACACGCTGATCGAGGCCACGTCGGGCAACACCGGCATCGCGCTGGCGATGGCCGCCGCCATCAAGGGCTACCGCATGGTGCTGGTGATGCCGGAAGATCTTTCGATCGAGCGCGCGCAGACCATGAAGGCCTTCGGCGCCGAACTCGTGCTCACCCCCAAGAGTGGCGGCATGGAGTACGCGCGCGATCTGGCCGACAACATGGTGCGCTCCGGCAAGGGCCGCGTGCTCGACCAGTTCGCCAATCCCGACAACCCGCGGATCCACTACGAGACCACCGGTCCCGAACTGTGGGAGCAGACGGGCGGGAAGATCACCCATTTCGTGAGCGCCATGGGCACCACGGGCACCATCACGGGCGTGTCGCGCTTCCTCAAGGAAAAGAACCCTGCCGTGCGCGTGATCGGCGCGCAGCCGGCCGAGGGTTCGCGGATTCCCGGCATCCGCAAGTGGCCCGAGCAGTACATGCCGCGTATCTACGATGGCAGCCTGGTCGACGAGCAGGTGAACGTGACCCAGGCCGATGCCGAGGACATGTGCCGGCGCCTGGCGCGTGAGGAGGGCATCTTCGCGGGCATCTCTGCGGCCGGCGCGCTGTGGGTGGCCCTGCAGATCGCGCGCTCGGTGCAGGACGCGACCATCGTGTTCATCGTATGTGACCGCGGCGACCGTTATCTCTCCACCGGGGTGTTCCCGGCCTGAGCGCGCCGCACGATGGCCCACGCCTGGAACCATTGCCCTAACTGCGCTGCACCGCTGGCGCTCATCGCCGCGGCCGAGGACGGCGGCGAGGTGGAGCGACTGCGTTGCGCCGCCTGCGGCTTCACGCACTGGAACAACCCCACGCCGGTGCTGGCGGCCATCGTCGAATACCGCGGCCAGGTGCTGCTGGCGCGCAATGCCGCCTGGACGGGCCGCATGTTTGCCCTCATCACGGGATTCATGGAGGCCGGCGAATCGCCCGAGGCCGGTATCGCACGCGAGGTGAAGGAAGAAACCAACCTCGATGCCAGCGCCATCGATCTCGTCGGCGTGTGGGATTTCCAGCGCATGAACCAGGTCATCATCGCTTATCACGTGGTAGCCGATGGCGAGGTGAGCCTGTCGCCCGAGCTGGCGGAATACAAGCTCTACGACCTGGCCGACGTGCGCTGCTGGCCCTCGGGCACCGGACACGCGCTGGCCAAGTGGCTGCGCTCGCGCGGGCACGAGCCCCAGTTCATCGAGTTCCCGAAGCAGGGCTGAAGCCGGGGCGCCGTGCGCCTGCGGGCACCCGCTTAGAATCGCTCCCACACCCCGGGGGAACTGCCACCATGGCCACCATGCACATCGCCAAAGAACTCGACACGCGCGGACTCAACTGCCCGCTGCCCATCCTCAAGGCCAAGAAATCGCTGGCCGACATGGTGAGTGGCGAGTTGCTGCGGGTGGTCGCCACCGATGCCGGATCGCTGCGTGATTTCCAGGCCTTCGCCAAGCAGACCGGCAACGAACTGGTCGACCAGAAAACCGTCGGCGCTGAGTTCATCCACGTGCTGCGCCGCCGCTGAAGACGGCGTCGCGTCCCCAAAAGCAGAAGCGGCCCTCGGGCCGCTTCTGCTTTTGGGGACGCGACGCCGGGCTCAGAGCGCCAGGCTCTTGAGGTAACCCCGGAAGTGTTCGCCCACCTCCGGGTGCTGCAACGCGAATTCGACGGTGGCTTCGAGGAAGCCTTCCTTGCTGCCGCAGTCGTAGCGCTTGCCCTCGTACTGGAAGGCGTAGACGTTCTGGGTCTTGATGAGCGCGGCGATGCCGTCGGTGAGCTGGATCTCGCCGCCCGCGCCCTGCGGCTGGGCACGGATGGCGGCAAACACCTCGGGCGTGAGGATGTAGCGGCCGGCCACGCCCATGCGCGAGGGTGCGTCTTCGGGCTTGGGCTTCTCGACCATGCGGTGCACGTTGATCACGCCCTTGCCGGCGGGCTCGCCATCGACGATGCCGTAGCGGCGCGTGTGCTCCTGCGGCACTTCCTGCACGGCCAGGATGGAGCCGCGCAGGCGCTCGAAGGCGCGCGCCATCTGCACCAGCACCGGCTCGCCGCCGGGCGGGCCGGCCATCAGGTCGTCGGCCAGCAGCACGGCGAAGGGTTCGTCGCCCACCAGGTGCTCGGCGCACAGCACGGCATGGCCCAGGCCCAGCATGCGCGGCTGGCGCACGTAGGAACAGTTCATGTCGTCGGGCGCCACCGAGCGCGCGATGTTGAGGAGCGCATCCTTGCGCGCCGATTCGAGTTCGTTCTCAAGCTCGTAGGCGGTGTCGAAGTGATCCTCGATGGCGCGCTTGTTGCGGCCGGTCACGAAGATCATGTGGCGGATGCCCGCGGCATAGGCCTCTTCGACGGCGTACTGGATCAGCGGCTTGTCGACGATGGGCATCATTTCCTTGGGCTGCGCCTTGGTGGCGGGCAGGAAACGCGTGCCGAGGCCGGCCACAGGGAACACGGCCTTCTTGATGCGGGATGTCGTCATGCGGTTGGGCTGGGTGAGGTGACTGCGGGGTACTGCGGGCAGTACGGCGAGGGCCGGGTAGCTACTTAGTACGACGGTAGTACAGACCGGCGGCAAGCGGTCATTGTTACGAGCGCTCCCGCCGGTGTCTGTCAGACAAGTCGCACAAGCTGGTCGCGGATGCGCTCGAGCATGGCGCCGAAGTCGGCCACGCGTTTCTTTTCCTGCTCGATCACCGCGGGTGGGGCCTTGGCCACGAAGGCCTCGTTGGCCAGCTTGGCGTTGGCCTTGGTGATCTCGCCTTCCAGACGCGCGGCTTCCTTCGAGAGGCGCGCCTTCTCGGCCGCCACGTCGACCTCCATGAACAGGCACAGGCGGGCTTCGCCCACCACCGCGACGGGGGCCGATTGCGCGGCCTGCTGCCAGGCGGCCTCGTCGTCGAACACCTTCACTTCGGACAGCTTGGCCAGTGCCTGCAGCACTGCGGCCGCCTCGCGCATGAACGCGGCATCGCCCACCACATACAGCGGCAGCCGCGTGGCTGGCGACACGTTCATCTCGCCGCGCAGCGTGCGGCAAGCATCCACCAGCGACTTGAGCTTCGCGACGTGGGCGATGGCGGCCGGGTCGATCTTCTGCGGCTGGGCTTGCGGATAGCGCGCGATGCTGACCGACTCGCCTGCGAGGCCTGCCACAGGCGCCACCTTCTGCCACAGCTCTTCTGTGATGAACGGGATGAGCGGGTGCGCCAGCCGCAGGATGGCTTCGAGCGTGCGGATCAGGGTGCGGCGCGTGGCGCGCTGCTGGCTGGCGTTGCCTGTCTGGATCTGCACCTTGGCGATTTCCAGGTACCAGTCGCAGAACTCGTTCCAGACGAAGTCGTAGATCGTGTTGGCGACGTTGTCCAGGCGGTACTCGGCGAAGCCCTTTTCCACCTCGGCCTCGACCTGCTGCAACACCGAGGCGATCCAGCGGTCGGCCTGGCTGAAGTGCATGTAGCCCTCGAACTCGCCGCCGGGCTGGCACTGCTCCTTCGTGTGCTCGGCCAGGCCGCAATCGTGGCCTTCGCAGTTCATCAGCACGAAGCGCGTCGCGTTCCAGAGCTTGTTGCAGAAGTTGCGGTAGCCCTCGCAGCGCTTGCTGTCGAAGTTGATGCTGCGGCCCAGCGAAGCCAGCGCCGCGAAGGTGAAGCGCAGCGCGTCGGCGCCGTAGGCGGGGATGCCTTCGGGGAATTCCTTTTCGGTCTGCTTGCGCACCTTGGGTGCCGTCTCGGGCTTGCGCAGGCCGGTGGTGCGCTTGTCCAGCAACGGCTCGAGCGCGATGCCGTCGATCAGGTCCACGGGGTCGAGCACGTTGCCTTCGCTCTTGCTCATCTTCTTGCCTTGCGCATCGCGCACCAGGCCGTGGATGTAGACGTGCTTGAACGGCACGCGGCCGGTGAAGTGCGTGGTCATCATGATCATCCGGGCGACCCAGAAGAAGATGATGTCGTAGCCTGTCACCAGCACGGTGGAGGGCAGGTAGAGGTTGTAGTCGTCCGTGGGCGAATCGGTCTGCGCGGGCCAGCCCATGGTGCTGAACGGCACCAGGGCCGACGAGTACCAGGTGTCGAGCACGTCTTCGTCGCGCGTGAGCGTCTTGCCGGGGGCCTGGGCCTGCGCCTCGGCTTCGCTGCGCGCCACGTACACGCGGCCGTCCTCGTCGTACCAGGCGGGGATCTGGTGGCCCCACCAGAGCTGGCGGCTGATGCACCAGTCCTGGATGTTGTTCATCCACTGGTCGTAGGTGTTGACCCAGTTCTCGGGCACGAACTTGACCTCGCCGCTCTTGACGGCATCGATGGCCTTTTGCGCGATGCTCTTGCCCGTCGGGTCCTGCTCGCTCACCTTCGTCATGGCGACGAACCACTGGTCGGTCAGCATGGGCTCCACCACCTGGCCGGTGCGGGCGCAGCGCGGCACCATGAGCTTGTGCTTTTTCACCTCGGCCAGCAGGCCGGCGGCGTCGAGGTCGGCCACGATGGCCTTGCGCGCGACGAAGCGGTCCATGCCGCGGTATTTCTCGGGCGCGTTGTCGTTCAGCGTCGCGTCGAGCGTCAGCACGCCGATCATCGGCAGGCCATGGCGCTGGCCGACGGCGTAGTCGTTGTAGTCGTGCGCAGGCGTGACCTTGACCACGCCGGTGCCGAAGTCCTTGTCCACGTAGTCGTCGGCAATGACGGGAATCTCGCGCCCGGTCAGCGGCAGCTTCACCTGCTTGCCGATGAGGGCGGTGTAGCGCGCGTCCTCGGGGTGGACCATCACCGCCGTGTCGCCCAGCAGCGTCTCGGGCCGCGTGGTGGCGACCACCAGCTCGCCGGAGCCATCGGCCAGCGGATAGCGGATGTGCCACAGCGAGCCGTCCTCTTCCTCGCTCTCGACTTCCAGGTCGGACACGGCGGTTTTCAGCTGCGGGTCCCAGTTGACGAGGCGCTTGCCGCGGTAGATCAGCCCCTGCTGGTACAGGCGCACGAAGGTGTCGGTGACCACGGTCGAGAGCTTCTCGTCCATGGTGAAGTACTCGTGCTTCCAGGCCACGCTGTCGCCCATGCGGCGCATCTGCGTGGTGATGGTGTTGCCCGACTTCTCCTTCCATTCCCAGACGCGGGCCACGAAGTTCTTGCGACCCAGGTCGTGGCGGCTCGTGCCCTGTTCCTGCAACTGGCGCTCGACCACGATCTGCGTGGCGATGCCCGCGTGATCGGTGCCCGGAACCCAGTTCGTGTTGAAGCCGCGCATGCGGTGATAGCGGGTGAGCGAGTCCATGATCGTCTGGTTGAACGCATGGCCCATGTGCAGCGTGCCCGTCACGTTGGGCGGCGGCAGCTGGATCGCGAACGCAGGCTCGCCGGCCTTGGGGCTCCCGGTGCCGCGGAAGCCCGCTTCGCCGTAGCCGCGAGCTTCCCACTCGGGGCCCCAATGCTTTTCGATGGCGGCGGGTTCGAAGGACTTGGCCAGGCTGTTCAGGCCGGGTTGCTGGGGCTGGTCGCTCATGACGTGATCGGAGGCGGGCATGAAGGCGACGCGGCGCCGCGCGAGGGGCGCGGCCATGGCGTCGGGGGAACCCGCGATTTTACCGGCCGCACCGCCCGTCGGCGGGCGGCGGCCGCGCGCCGCTCAGCCCGCCGGGCTGTCGAGCGCTTCGCGTGCGGCCAGCACGCACGTGGCGAGCCGGCGGGCATCGCCCACCTCGTTGGCCAGCAGCAGCACGAGGCGGGCGTTGAGCGCTTCGGATTGCGCGCGCGAGAGGCCGGCGTGGGCGTCCAGCAGTTGCTCGTAGAAGCCGTCGGCGTCCTCGAAGCGGCTGGCGATGGGAGATGGGGTCATCGTGCGGGTGCTCATGCCGTGGCCTCCGGTGCCGCGGCGGTGGCGGTGCGGCGGGGCCGCGTGGCCGGCGCGGGCCGGTCCACTGCGCGGCCCAGGCCCAGCGCGGTGGTGACGGCATGCACCACGCCGGCATCGATGGCGTCGCCGGTGGCGGCCAGGTAGCTGTCCTGCCGCAGCAGGGCCCAGCCACCGGCGGTGCCTGGCAGACCGCAGGCGGCGCGCAGCCGGCCAGACCGGTCGCGCACGTGCTCGACGGCATGGGCGGGCTCGTCGCCTGCGACCACCTGCACGCAGCGCAGTGCGGCGTGCGCCGCCAGCACCGACAGGCGGGCGAGGGCCGTTGGCGAGAGCGGGCCGAAGGCGAGCAGCACCAGCCGGCCGCCGCCCCAGGCCAGCAGATCGTTCAGGCAGCCGGGCGATCCGTCGGCCCACTGAAGCGCCACGTTCTGCACCGGCCGCCCACCGCCAGCCGCGCAGATACCCGAGGCGGTGTACACATTGGCGACCGCCATGCGGCCGGTGTTCACCAGCGTGCGCGCGAAGGGATGGCGGCGCGCCAGGCTGATGGCGGCGCTGCGCATCACGCGCTCGGCGCCGTCGGCGGGGCGCAGGAATCGGGCCGTGCGGTTGGTCACGCGCACGTTCTCTCGCGCGGCTTCGTGGCGTTCGTCGTGGTAGCTGTCCAGCAGCGATTCGGGCGCGTGACCGCGCAGCACGGTGGCCAGCTTCCAGGCCAGGTTGTCGGCGTCGGCGATGCCGGTGTTGCCGCCGCGCGCGCCGAAGGGGCTGACCACCTTGGCCGCATCGCCCATGAAGAACACCGGGCCGTGCCGCATGCGGTCGATGCATTCGCTGCGGTAGGCGTAGGGGCCCACCCACACGATCTCGACCTCGCAGTCGGCACCGAACTGGCGTGCCAGCCGCTCGCGCACGACGTCTTCGCGGCTCACCTGGGCCGGGTCGGCGTCCGGTGGCATCTGGTAGTCGATGCGCCACACGTCGTCGCCCATCAGGTGCTGCCAGACGGCGCGGTTGTCGTTGAACGGCGCCTCGATCCAGGTGTGGCGTTCGGTGGGCGGGCGGCGCGTGAAGCGCACATCGGCGATGCACCAGCGGTCGTCGCCTTTCTTCGCGGCCACGCTGGCACCGCACCAGCGGCGGAACGGGCTGTGGGCGCCTGTGGCGTCGATCACGTAGCGCGCACGCAGGCCGTAGCTGCCTTGCGGCGTTTCCACCTGCAGTCGGGCACCGCCGCCCGCCTGCGCCTCGAAACCGGTGACGCGGCTGCGCCAGCGTAGGTCCACGCGCTGGCCCGGGTGGCCGAACTGCCGCGTGCGCTCGACCAGGAACGCCTCGATGTAGAACTGCTGGATGTTGATGAACGGTGGCTGTTGCGACAGGTTGTAGGCGCCCTGCTGGCGCAGGTCGAACGAATACACCTCGTCGGCCCCCGCGAAGGTGCGGCCCACGCTCCACTGGATGCCCTTGGCGGCGATGGCGTCGTACACGCCCAGGCGCTCGAAGATCTCGAGCGACTTCTGCGTGTAGCAGATGCCGCGCGACGAGGCGCCCTTCACGCCCACCGTGTCGTCTTCGTCGAGCAGCACGGCCGCGATGCCCAGTTGCGCCAGCGCGCAGGCCAGCGTGAGGCCGGCCAGCCCGGCGCCGACGATGACGATGTCGTGCTTGCCGTCGGCGCCGGCGTCCAGCTCGGGCGGGCGCACGAAGGGGTATTCGGGCAGCGAATAGCCGCTGCCCTGCGTGAACTCGTAGGCGTTGACGAACGCCACGGGGGCGTAAGGGGTGCTTGTCTCCGTCAGGGGCATCGTGGCCTCTCGTCTTGTCGTCGGTGCGTGGATCGGCCGCTGCCCCCGGGCGGCCCGCCGTCACGGGGCGGGGGTGTCAGCGCGGCTGGCCGCCGGGCACGAACTCGGGCCGGTCATTGGCCTGCGGCTTGAGCGCCGCGGTGTCGCGTCCGGCCGCGCGGTCGGCGCGCCACTGCTCCTTGCGCGCCGTCCATTCCTTGAGGCGCTGATGGGCAGTGGTGCTTTCCTTGAGCATCTGGAACTCGTCGGCCAGCTGGGCGGTGAGCTCGAGCCGCACGCCGTTGGGGTCGAAGAAGTAGATGCTCTTGAAGATGTGGTGGTCGGTCACGCCGAGCACCTCGATGCCTTCGGCCAGCAGGCGTGTCTTCATGGCCTCGAGGTCGGCCACCGAATCGACGCGGAACGAGATGTGGTTGACCCACGCCGGCGTGTTGGGCGAAGGCTCGGACTTCACGTCGTCGCCCAGGTCGAAGAAGGCGATGAACGAGCCGTCCTGCAGGCGGAAGAAGAAGTGCGTGTAGGGGCAGTACTCGCCCGTGCTGGGCACGTAGTCGCTCTGGATGATGTGATAGAGCGGCAGGCCCAGGATGTCTTCGTAGAAGTGCCGCGTTTCCTCGGCGTCGCGCGCGCGCCAGGCGAAGTGGTGCAACTGATGGATGGGCGCCGGCGCGGGCAGCGTGCTGCGCAGGCCGGGGGCGGCGGGGGTGTCGAGAACGGCGGCCATGGCGTGTCTCCTGGTCTGGATGGCATCCCGGGGATGCGAATTCAACTATTCGTAATTCGTTTACTGTATCGTAATTGAGGCGGCATTCCAAGCGCCTTGCAGGAGGATTCAAGGCCGATCGAGCCCCACCACGCGCTGCTGCAGCTGCTCCCGGAATCCTGCGAACGCCTGCAGTCTCAGCACTGACGGGCGGTACATCAGCCCCGAGGTGTACACGCCCACCGGCTCCCGTGTGTGCAGGGGCGCCAGCCCATGCTGCGCCGCCAGCGCGGTGAGGGTGGAGGGCAGCAGCATCACGTGCTGCGCCGCCTGCAGCAGGCGGAAGCCGGCCTGCAGCGCGCTGGTTTCCACCGACGGCGGCGGCAGCGTCATCCCCGCGCGCTCGAACCATCGGCTGCTGAACTGCCGGCCAGTCACCGACTCGGAGAACCAGATCCAGAGCACGTCCACCAGATCGCGCGGGCGCAGGCCGCTGCGGCCGGCCAGCGGATGCGAGCGGCTGGCGAACAGGCGGTGCTCGACGTTGAGCAGCGGCTCGTACACCAGCCGGCCGTCGCGCTCCTGGCGGGGTGGCAGCCCGCCCAGCACGGCGTCCAGGCGGCCCTCGGACAGCATGGGCAGCGTGGTCTCGTTGAGGCCGCTGGAGAGGTGGATGCGCACACGTGGCATGCGCGCCTGCAGCGCCGCCATGGCGTCGGGCACCAGTTCGTATACCCATGCCGGCCCGGCGGCTACCCGCAGCTCGCCCGTGCCACCGCCCAGCAGGTCGTTGATCTCGCCGACGGCATAGTCGCAGGTCAGGCCCACCAAATGGGCGTGGTGCTGGAGCGCCTCGCCGAACTTGGTCAGCGTCATGCCGTGCGGATGACGCTCGAACAATTCCACGCCCAGGCCTGATTCCAGATCCTGGATGCGGCGGGTGAGGGCCGACTGGCTCAGGTGCTGGCGCTGGGCCGCGCTGCGGATGGTGCCGGTCTCGGCCACGGCGAGGAAGTCCAGCAGCAAGTGCGCGCGTCGCAGCAGCTTGTGCGGAGCCAGGAGTGTGTCGGCGGTGGGCATGGGCTTGTTCCAGTTTGTGTGATGCGTCTGGCGCATCGACCGTTCGGAAATTAACACTTCCGCACATCGCGCCACCTCCCTAGAGTCGGCCCTTCCCCCAGGAGACAGTTTTCGACAAGGAGTCATCGATGATGAAGCGTTCGTTCATCCGCACGGCGGTCGCCACTTTCGCGATCGGCCTCGGCATCGCCTCGGTACAGGCCCAGACCTTCCCTTCCAAGCCCATCACCGTCATCGTTCCCTTCGCGGCCGGCGGCGCCGCCGACGTGCTGGCGCGCGTGATCTCGCAGGAAGCCTCGGCCGCGCTCGGCCAGCCCATCGTCATCGACAACCGCGGCGGTGCGGGCGGCAGCATCGGCGCGGCCGCCGTGGCCAAGGCGCCCGCCGACGGCCACACGCTGCTGTTCGTGGCAGCGGGCCACGCCGGCATGGGCGCGCTCTATCCGCGCCTGACGTTCGACCCGGTGAAGGACTTCTCCCCCGTGATCGGCCTGGCGACGGCGCCGATCGCCATTGCTGTGAACGCACAGTCGAAGTACCGCACGCTGGCCGATCTGGTGGCCGACGCCCGGGCCCACCCCGGCAAGCTCAACTGCGCGGGCGGCGGCGGCGGCGCCACGGTGACCAATCTGGCGTTCGAGCTGCTCAAGTCCGAGCTGGGCCTGCAAATCACGGCCGTGCCATACAAGGGCTCGGCGCCGGCCATCACCGGCCTCATTGCGGGCGAGATCGACTGCGATTCGGATGCCGCCTCGTCCATCCTTCCCATGGTGCAGGGCGGCAAGCTGCGTGCCCTGGCCGTGACCACGGCGCAGCGCGCCTCGGCCCTGCCCGACACGCCGACGGTGGCCGAGACGGTGCGCCCGGGCTTCGCGGCCTCGGTCTGGTATGGGCTGCTGGCGCCCGCCGGCACGCCCAGGCCGGTGGTGGACCGCCTGCACCGCGAGTTCCAGGCCGCCATGGACAAGCCCCAGGTGCGCGAGCGCCTGAAGGCCCTGGCCGCCGACCCGATGAATGCCGATCCGGCCGCGTTCGGCCAGTTCATGGCCAGCGAGACCACGCGCTGGAGCGGCGTGATCCAGAAGCTCGGCCTCAAGGCCGACTGACACCGCGCCCACAGCGCACCACACAGACCCCGGGGCGCGCGAGCGCCCCGTTTCGATTCCTCCAGGCCCTTGTCATGCAGCACGACAACGAGAACTTCCAGGGCGTCATCGGACGCACGTACCGCGAATCCCGCCCCCACTGGCCCGCGCCCGCAGCGGCGCCCGGCGGCGCGCCCAACGTGGTCTTCATCGTGCTGGACGACGTGGGCTTCTCCGACATCGGCTGCTACGGCTCCGAGATCCGCACGCCGCGCATGGACCAGCTGGCCGCCGGCGGCCTGCGCTACAGCAACTTCCACGTGACGGCCATGTGCTCGCCCACGCGCGCCTGCCTGCTCACGGGTCGCAATGCGCATGCCGCCGGCGTGGGCGCCATCGCCGAATGGTCCAACGGCTTTCCCGGCTACCAGGGCCGCATGAGCCGCAAGACGGCCACCGCGGCCGAGATCTTCGCGGACCATGGCTACGGCACCTACGCCATCGGCAAATGGCACCTGTCCAGCCTGGACCACTACGGCGTGGCCGGCCCGCACCCGCACTGGCCGCTGGGCCGTGGCTTCTCGCGCTGGTACGGCTTCCTCGGCGGCTACGTGGACCACTGGAATCCTGACCTGCACGAGGACAACCACCCGATCCGTCTCGACCCCAAGCCCGAGGGCTACCACCTGAGCGAAGACCTGGTGGACCACGCCATCGGCCAGATCCGCGACCACCTCACCACCGCGAAGGGTCGCCCGTTCTTCACCTACCTCGCCTTCGGCGCCGCCCATTGGCCGCACCACGTGCCCGAGGAGTACATCCGCCGCTATGCCGGCCGCTACGACTGCGGCTGGGATGCCATCCGCGAGGAGCGCCTGGCACGCCAGAAGGCGCTGGGACTGGTGCCGCAGGACACGCAACTGGCGCCACGCAACCCCGGCATCGAGGCCTGGGACCAGTTGCCCGAAGGCGATCGCCGCGTGCGTGCCCGCCTGCAGGAAACCTACGCCGCCTTCATGGAGCACACCGACGAGCAGATCGGCCGCGTGATCGACGAGCTCGCGCGGCTGGGCCAGTTGAACAACACGGCCATCGTGCTGCTGTCGGACAACGGTGCCAGCGGCGAGGGCGGGCAGACCGGCGCGGTGAGTATCCGCAAGCACATGCTCACCGAGAAGGAAGACACGGCGTACGGCCTGGAGCATCTCGACACCATCGGCTCGGCGCATTCGTTCCCGCATTACCCGATGGGCTGGGCGCAGGTATCGAACACGCCGCTCAAGTGGTTCAAGAAGAACACGCACGGCGGTGGCATCCGCGCGCCGCTGATCGTGCATTGGCCCGACCGCATCCGCGCGCGCGGCGAAATCCGCCACCAGTACCACCACGTGATCGACGTGCTGCCCACGCTGCTGGATGCCGGGGGCATGCAGGCGCCGCGCAGCTACCGTGGCGTGGAGCAGCTGCCGATGCACGGCATCAGCATGGCCTACACCTTCGATCCCGTCGATGGGCCCGACGCGCCCACGCGCAAGACCGTGCAGCACTTCGAGATCGTGGGCGACCGCGCGATCTGGCACGAAGGCTGGAAGGCCGTCGCGCGCCACGCCAAGGGCGACGACTTCGAGACCGACCGCTGGGAGCTGTATCACCTCGAAGAAGATTTCGCCGAGGTACACGACCTCGCGGCCGAGCGGCCCGAGCATCTGAAGCAGCTCATCGCGCTGTGGTGGGTCGAAGCCGAAAAGTACGGCGTGCTGCCGCTGGATGATCGCGAGACCGAGCGCGCCTTCGACTGGTTCCGCAACAACACGCCCAGCCGCTATGACTACCTGCCGGGCAACTCGCGCGCGGACCGCCTGATGGTGCCCGCCATCAACGAGCGCAGCTGGCGGCTCGACGCGCACCTGCACGTGGGCGACGCGGCCACCGCGCGCGGCGTGGTGCTGGCCTGCGGCAACCGCTTTGCCGGTTTCACGCTGTACTGCGATGCCGGCGACGTCGTGTTCGAGTACGTCTACACCGAGCAGACGTCGTACGTGCTGCGTGCACGCCTGCCGGCCGGCGTGCATACCGTCACCGTCGGCCTGGCGCGCCGCGGCGCGGGCGGGCGGTTCGTGCTCATGCTCGATGGCCTGGAGCAGGCCGCCGTGGATGTACCCAAGCTGTGGACCACCTACGGCGTGACGGCCGGCGTGACCTGCGGTTATGCCAACGTCCCGGTCAGCCGGGACTGGACGCCGCCCTTCGAATGCGCGCCGGGACTGGTGGAACGCGTGTCGGTGGAGATCGAAGGCGCGCCAGCGCGACCGGTGGGGGCGTTCGCGGCGTTGATGCAGGAGGAGTGAAGTCCCTTCGTGCCTTCCGGGTAAAGCGCCCGACGGCGGGGGGCGGCTCGGCGACCCTGGTCCACCGGCGCTTCGGGCTGGCGGCGTTCTGCCGCCCGCGCCGTGCGCCTCCGCCCCTGCCGGCCCGGCGGCAACAAACAACCGCGCGGCTGTCTCAGCGCGTCGTCGTCGTATAGATGTGATTGCGCCCTTCCACGCAATACGTCTGCGCGTGGAAGATGGCGCGGCCTGCTGCGTAGTGGACCCGGTCCAGCAGCACGTAGAGCTGCGGCTTCTGGCTCGGCCGGTCCCAGCCGACGGTGCCGGAGTACACAGCGTGGTACTCGACATGTGTGCGGTCGGTGCGCACGCCCAGGCGCTCGAAGATGTCGACGAACGACAGCGAGAACAGCGACTCGTCGACCTGGGGCCCAAACAGGTCGTCCACATAGCGGTCGTAGCCGTAACTCAGCAGCTCGTCGTCGCTGTAGACCGCGCGCTCGGTGTAGAGCACGCGGCTGCCGGCGGGCAGGCCAAGCTTGTGCGTCTCGGCCAGCGTGCCGGTGCGGCGCTCCAGCTTGTGCAGGACGATGCGCGGCGTGCGGCCCTGCTGGCGGATGGAATCGGTGAGCGATTCGAAATGGCCCATGCCCATGGGGGCCTGCGGCGGCGCGGGCGGGCTCACCAGCGTGCCCACGCCGCGCTGGATGCGCAGCTGGCCCTCGGTCACCAGCCGGCTGATGGCTTCGCGGATCGTGTTGCGCGACACCGAGTACGCGGCGGCCAGCGCCGTCTCGGCCGGAATCGCCTGGCCCGGCGCCCATTCGCCCTCGGCCAGGCGGCGACGCAGGTCCTGCGCCAGCCGGTCGGGCAGGGTGAGGCGGCCGGCGCCGTGCGCCGCGTTCATCGGATCACGCATCGCGGCGGGCCGTCACGACGTGAGCGCTGCCCACGACTTGCGCTCGCCCGCGAAGTTCTTGTAGACCTGATCGCCCGCCACGATCGGATCGAAACGCACCGGCTCGCCGGCGGCGAAATCCCTGGCGTCGATCACCTGGTGGTAGTTCGGATGCACGAACAGCGGGATCGAATAGCGCTCGCGGCCCGAGCGGTTGATCACGCGGTGCAGGGCCGACTTCAGGCGGCCGTTGGTCCAGCGCGTGAGCAGCTTGGCCACGTTGAGCACGATGGCGCGCTCGTCGGGCACCACGGGCAGCCAGTCCTTCTCGGGGCCCAGCACTTCCAGGCCGCCGTTCATGTCCTGGATCAGCAGCGTGATCAGGCCCTGGTCTTCATGCGCGCGCACGCCTTCGTCGGCGATGTGCTGCACCGCTTCCTGCGGCGGGTAGTGCACCACGCGCATGTTGGAATAGGTGTTGCGCGACACGTTGGCGAAGAAGTCGTGCGGCGCGCCCAGGTGCACGGCGAAAGCCTCCAGCACGCGCTCGCCCACCTTGAACATCTCGTGATAGCACGTTTCCAGCCGTTCGCGGAACAGCGGCACGTCCGCCGGCCAGGGCGTGGCCGCGTAGAAGGGCAGCGACAGCAGCGCCGGGTCTTCCGGCGGAATCGGATGGCCCATGCTGAAGGCCTCCTGGCCGCTGGGCTTCTGGCCGGGCTTGGCGTTGTCGAACATAGGCTGGAAACCGCGGTTGGTCTTGCGCTCCTGGTAGGGCGCCTTGGCTTCCTCGCTCTGGCCGAAGAAATCCTGCGCGGCACTGAAGGTGTCGGCGATCACGGCTTCGGGCACGCCGTGGCCCACCAGCTTCATGAAGCCATAGGTCTGCGCGGCTTCGCCGAGCTGGCGTGCGATGTCGGCGCGCGCGGCGGCATCGCCCGTGAGCAGGGGCGCGATGTCGATGGTCGGGATCGCGTGGACGGTCGTGGTCATGGCAACGTCTCCTGTGATGTGTGTCGGCGCGCGGGCGCGCTCACTGGCTCTTGATGGCGGGGTTGAAGGCGTTCGTCATCACCTCGCCCACCGGTGCAACGCGCGGGATCTGCTCGTATTCCTTGTAGAAGGCCATGGCGGCCTCCCAGGTCTTGGGGTCCATCCACAGCAGGCCGCGGGCCTTGGTGTCGGCGCTCACGTTCATCGGGTTCTGCGCCTTGAAACGCCAGGCCAGCTTGTCGGCGCGCTCGATCTGCTGCGGATAGGCATCGACCAGCTTCACCGCCTCGGCCGGGTTGTCGATGGTGAACTTCATGCCCTTGGCCACTGCGCGGCTCACCTTGCGCACCAGTTCGGGGTTCTCGCGCGTCATCTTCGTCGTGGTGAACAGCACGTCGCCGTACGAGGGCACGCCGTACTGCGTGAAGCGCATGGCCTTCCAGACCTTGCCCTTGACGGCGGCCGGCGCGCCCGGCTTGGCGGCTTCCTGCTCGACCTGGTAGGTCTGGTTGTGCAGCATGCCGGTGAAGAAATCGACCTTGCCCACCATCAGCGGCTCGGCGTTGGCCAGCACCGTCTCCATCTTGATCTTGGAGATGTCGAGGTTGTTGCGCTTGGCGAAGGCCTTGATGAACAGGTCGCCGTCGGATTGCAGGCCCAGGCGCTTGCCTTCGAGGTCCTTGGGCGTGGGATCCGGATCGCCGGGGTTGCCCAGCGTGATGTAGGCGTAGGGCAGATCCTGGATCAGCGCGCCGATGGCCACCACGTCCACCGGCGTGGGCGCCAGGCGCGCCAGGAAGATGTGCGAGGCACCGACCACGCCGAACTGCGCCTGGTTCACGCCCACGGTGGGGATCGGGTTCTTGCCCGGGCCGCCGTCGATGAAGCTCACCTTCAGGCCCTCTTCGGCGAAGTAGCCCTTGGCATCGGCCACCATCAGGCCGGCGTACTGGCCATTGCGCAGCCACGAAAAGGCGATCTTCACTTCTTCCAGCGGGGCCTGCGCGGCCGCGCCGGTGGCGAAACTGGCGCCGGCGATGAGGGTGAGGGCGAACTTGACGAGGGTCGAACGCATGGGAACTTCCTTGGCTTGTAGGGAGGCGAGGGGGTGAGGGAGGAGGAGCCGGGGCGGGGCGTCAGCGCTTGCCTTCGCGCGCGCGCTCGCTCCAGTTGATGCGCGCGCCGATGACCTGCACCAGCATGTAGATGGAATAGGAGAGCACGGCCGCGAGCAGCGCGACCGCATAGACCTGGTCGCCGCGGTACTGGGCCATGGCGCGGTTGATGACATAGCCCAGCCCTTCGGAGGAAATCATCCATTCGGCCGCGATCGCCACGATGATGCTGCCGCTGCCGGTGATCTCCTGCGCCGCCAGGATGTAGGGCACCGAGTACGGCAGCCGCACCTTGAGGAACACCTTCCACGGGCTCACGTCGAGGATGCGCATGCGGTCGAGCACCACGGTGTCCACCGATCGCAGGCCACGCATGGTGTTCACCAGCACCGGGAAGAAGCCCGCGATGGTGACGATGATGACCTTGGTCCACAGCCCGTCGCCCACGGCCAGCACCAGCACCGAGGCCAGTGCCACGTAGGGCACGTTGCGCAGCGTGATCGCGGCCGGCATCAGCAGGCGCTGGAAGATGCCCAGCGACGTGAACAGCACCGCCAGGCTGATGCCCACGATGTTGGCGAACAGGAAGCCCAGGGCCGCGGCCTTGAGCGTGACCACCAGATGCTGGGTGACGAAGGACGTCTCGTTGGTGAGCACGGCCAGCACCTGCGTGGGGCGCGGGATCACGAACTCGGGCAGACCCGAGAACGCGATGGCCAGATACCACAGGCCCAGGATCGAGGCGACGGGAAAGGCGATGCGCGAGACGAGGCGCAGCGCGCGCGCCAGCAGGGCACGCGCGGCTTCAGCGGGCGCGGAGGCCGTCGTGGCGGGATGGGCGGGGGTGGCCGGAGCGGTCGTTGTGTTCATGGCGAAATCCGTGGGGCGATCTCGTGGGTGCGCGGTTCTGGCGGTCAGGCGGCGTGGCGCCAGTTGCCGAACAGCAGGCCGCGGATGCGGTCGGTGATCTCGACGAACTGCGGGTCGGTGCGGAACGCCGCCGTGCGCGGTCGCGGCGCGGTCACCGGGATGTCGGCCAGGATGCGGCCCGGCGCGGGCGAGAACACGATCACGCGGTCGGCCAGCAGCACGGCTTCGTCCACGTGGTGCGTCACGAACAGCACGGTCTTGGGGCGGCGCGCGAGCTCGGCCCCCAGCCACAGGCCCAGCTCCTCGCGCTTCATCTCGTCGAGCGCGGAGAAGGGCTCGTCCATCAGCAGCACATCGGGATCGTGCGCGATGGCGCTGGCGAAGTTCACGCGCTGCAGCATGCCGCCCGAGAGGTGGTGCGGCAGCTTGTCTTCATGGCCGGCCAGCCCGAAGTGGCGCAGCAGGCCGCGCGCGGGCAGGCCTTCGCGGCCGGTTACCTGCTGGGTGAATTCCACGTCGGCCGCCGCGCGTTTCCAGGGCAGCACGGCGGGCCGTTGCGACACCAGGCCCAGCTTGCGCTGGCGCCGCATGGCCGACGGCGACTGGTCGCCAATGAGCACGCTGCCGCCGCTGGGCTGGTCCAGGTCGGCCACCAGGCGCAGCAGGGTGGTCTTGCCGCAGCCCGAGGGGCCCACCAGCGCGATGAACTGGCCGGCGGCGATGTCGAGGTCCACGGTGTCGAGCGCCAGGGTGGCGCCGAAGCGGCGGGTCACGTTGCGAAGCTGGATATCGGCGGACATGTGGGCAAGAGGTCTGGACGTCCCCAGAAGAGGGCGGGAGGTTGGACGTCCAATGTCCAAAGCGAGATCCATGCCATGGATCAAGACGTGCGCGCCGCGGCCGTGGCAGGCCGCCCCCCGGCGAAGACCCTGTGGGGCAGGGGCGGTTACAGGGCCCGCCGATAATGTGCGCTGGCCGCATCCCCGCGCGAACGGGTTGCGCCACCCGTGCCGCCGCGAGCGGTCCGGGCCATAAGAATCACTCCCTCCGCTAGCGCATGCTGTTCCTCCTGTCTCCCGCCAAGTCGCTCGACTACGACACCCCCGTGGCCTCTGATCTGCCGCACACGCTGCCGGGCTTCGTGCGCGATTCGGCCGAACTGGTCGACGTGCTCAGGGACAAGACGCCGGCCGACCTGTCCTCGCTGATGTCGATCAGCGACGAGCTGGCGGCGCTCAATGCCGCGCGATTCGGCGCGTGGAAGCCCCGCTTCACCGCCGCGAATTCGCGCCAGGCCGCGCTGGCCTTCGATGGCGATGTATACGGCGGGCTCGATGCGCGCAGCCTCACCGCGCGCGAGCTCGACTGGGCGCAGCAGCACCTGTGCATCCTCTCGGGCCTGTATGGCGTGCTGCGCCCGCTCGACCGCATGCAGCCGTATCGCCTGGAGATGAGCACGAAACTGGCCAACGCGCGCGGGCGCGACCTCTACCAGTTCTGGGGCGAGCGCATCTCGGCCT
The DNA here is from genome assembly GCA_017307855.1 of Burkholderiales bacterium. Classification (GTDB taxonomy): domain Bacteria; phylum Pseudomonadota; class Gammaproteobacteria; order Burkholderiales; family Burkholderiaceae_C; genus JAGOCV01. Next base: position 42,978 of record JAFKGD010000015.1, read on the forward strand.
ACCTCAACGAACGCCAGGCGGGCGAGAAGTCGCCCGTGGTCGTCAATCTCGCGTCGCAGGAGTACTTCCGCGCGGTGGACCGCAAAGTGCTGGGCGCCCGCGTGGTCGAGTGCGTGTTCGAGGAAAAGCGGGCCGGCGGCTACAAGATCATCAGCTTCTCGGCCAAGCGCGCGCGCGGCCTGATGGCCCGCCATGCCATCCGCCACCGCATCGCCACCGTCGCCAGGCTCAAGACGTTCGATGCCGAAGGCTATGCCTTCGCCCCCGACGCCTCGGATGAGGACCGCCTCGTGTTCCGGCGCGAGGCCGCGCCGGCCCGATGACCTTCCAACCGGGCGCGCGGCCACGCCGTGTGCCCTTCATGCGATTCAAGGAGCCCCTGCCATGAGCCGTCAAGCCGTCACGCCCGAACTGCGCCAGTGGATCGTGGAGCAGGCGCGCGCCGGCCATGGACCCGAGGCCGTGCTCAAGTCCATGCTGGCCTCGGGCTGGGACGAACCGGTGGCCGTCGATGCGCTCGAAGCCACGCTCAAGACCCACCTGGAAGAAGAAGCCGTGGCGCGCGGCCTGCCGCCGGCCGCCAGCGTGCCGGAGCCCGCGCTGCAGGAGTCGCCGCTCTACCTCGACGGCGGCGACCGGCGCGTGCACGTGCTGCAAGCCATGTACAACCCGCGCGTGGTGGTCTTCGGCGGTCTGCTGTCCGACGAGGAATGCGACTCGCTCATCGATGCCGCGCGTCCGCGCCTGGCGCGCTCGCTCACCGTGGCCACGCAGACCGGCGGCGAAGAGGTCAATGCCGACCGCACCAGCGACGGCATGTTCTTCGCGCGCGGCGAGACCGACGTCATCGCGCGCATCGAGCGGCGCATCGCGCGCCTGGTCAACTGGCCGGTGGAGAACGGCGAAGGCCTGCAGGTGCTGCACTACACGCCTGGCGCCGAATACAAGCCGCACTACGACTACTTCGATCCGGCCGAACCCGGCACGCCCACCATCGTGCGCCGCGGCGGCCAGCGCGTGGCCACGCTCGTGATGTACCTCTCGGAGCCCGAGAAGGGCGGCGGCACCACCTTTCCCGACGTGCACCTCGAAGTCGCGCCCAAGCGCGGCAACGCCGTCTTCTTCAGCTATGAGCGCCCGCATCCTTCCACCCGCACGCTGCATGGCGGCGCGCCGGTGATCGCGGGTGAGAAATGGATCGCCACCAAGTGGCTGCGCGAACACGAGTTCAACTGAGCTTCCGATGACCTACGAGACCAATTCCCCGCTGGGCAAGGCCACCGCCTACGCTGACCAATACGACCCGGCGCTGCTGTTCCCGCTGCCCCGCCTGGCCAAGCGCGAAGAGATCGGTGCTGGCGCACGGCCGCCGTTCTTCGGCGCCGACCTGTGGACGGCTTACGAGCTGTCGTGGCTGAACCCGCGCGGCAAGCCGCAGGTGGCGCTGGCCCACATCACGGTGCCGTGCGAATCCACCCACATCGTCGAGAGCAAATCGTTCAAGCTGTACCTCAACAGCTTCAACGGCACGCGCTTCACCGATGCCTCCGAGGTGCAGGCGAAGCTGCGCGCCGACATCTCGCAGGCCGTCTGGAGCGGCGGGCCGGTGCAGGCCTCGGTGGGCGTGCGCGTGGTGATGCCCGAGCAGTTCGGCACGGAGCGCGTAGCCGAACTGGCCGGGCTGTCGCTCGACCGGCTCGACATCGAATGCACGCGCTATACGCCCGCGCCGGATCTGCTCACGGCCGCGTTCGACGAGCAGCCGGTGGACGAAGTGCTGACCTCCGACCTGCTCAAGAGCAACTGCCTCGTGACCAGCCAGCCCGATTGGGGCAGCGTGCAGATCGCCTACAGCGGCCCGCAGATCGAGCAGGCCGGTCTGCTGCAGTACCTGGTGAGCTTCCGCAACCACAACGAGTTCCACGAGCAGTGCGTCGAGCGCATCTTCATGGACGTGTGGACGCGCTGCCGCCCGGTCAAGCTGGCGGTGTATGCGCGCTACACGCGGCGCGGCGGGCTGGACATCAGCCCGTTCCGAACCAGCCATCCGCAGGCGCTGCCGGCGGCCGTGCGCAACGCCAGGCAATGAGGGCACACGACACCGCCGTGCGGCTATGTCAAAAGACATGGTGTCTGCTGCCGCGCGTGCCTAAGATCGGCTCGATGCCCAGAATGCCCGCCCGATGAATCCCACCCCCGACGAGTTCCAGGTCACGCTGGCCAACTGCGACCGCGAGCCCATCCACATTCCCGGGCGTGTGCAGTCGCATGGCGTGCTGGTGGCCTTCGGCGCGGGTGGCGTGGTCACGCACATCAGCGCCAATGCGGGCGCCATTCTGGGCGAGTTCGCGCCGGCCCTGGGCCAGTCGCTGGCCGACACCTGCTTCGGGCAGAACGCACAGATGCTGCATGGCGTGCAGGAATGCCTGCGCGACGACGGCCCCGACGTGCAGCCGGTCGCGCTCGAGGTCGAGCTGCTCGGGCGCCGCATGGAAATGGTGGCGCATCGCCACCAGGGTGTCACCCTCATCGAGCTCGAACCGTTGCCCGACGACGACCGCCGCTTCGACAACCACGCCTTCCAGGGCCATCGCGCGCTGGGCCGCCTGCGTCGCCAGCGCACCATCGAAGACCTGCTGGCCGCGGCCGTGCAGGAGGTGCGCCGCCTCACCGGGTTCGACCGCGTCATGGCCTATCGCTTCCGCCACGACGACAGCGGCGATGTGGTCGTCGAAGACAAGCTCGAGAGCCTCGAGCCCTTCGCGGGCCGTCGCTATCCGGCCAGCGACATTCCGGCCCAGGCGCGGCGCCTGTACGTGCTGAACACGCTGCGCAACATCGTCGACGTCGCCAGCCCCACCGTGCCGCTGGAAGTGTTCGACCCCGAGGCGCCGCCGCTGGACATGAGTCATGCGCTGCTGCGCGGCGTCTCGCCGGTGCACATCGAATACCTCACCAACATGGGCGTGCGTGCGTCCATGAGCATCTCGATCGTGATCAACGGCTCGCTGTGGGGCATGCTGGCCTGCCACCACATGCAGCCGCACGTCGTGCCCTACCGTGTGCGCACGGCCTGCGACGTGCTGGCCCAGGTGCTGGCCGCCAACGTGCAGGGCCTGATGGCGCGCAGCCATGCGGCGCGCATGGAGTCGGCGGCGTCGGTGCGCACGCAGGCCATCCAGCATCTGCTGCATGCCGATGATGGCATTTTCGCGCTGCAATCGCGCGCCCAGGCGCTGTGCGACATGCTGGAAGCGCAGGGCCTGGTGCTGGCCAATGGCGGTCGGGTCGCCGTGCATGGCGGCCTGCCCGTGGCCGCCGGGCGCGCGCTCGTCGCCTGGCTGGAAGAGCAGGCCACCACCACGCGCGACTCGTTCGTGAGCCGGAACTGCCTGGACGACGTGCCCGCGCCGCTGCGCGAGACGCTCGGCGTCTGGTGCGGCTTCCTGGCGGTGCGCTTCGCGCCGGCCAGCGGCGGATGGCTGGTCGCGCTGCGCAAGGAACAGGTCGAAACCATCGCCTGGGGCGGCCGGCCCGAAAAGGAATACGTGCACGGCCCGATGGGCACGCGGCTCACGCCGCGCGGCTCGTTCGACGTGTGGAAGGAAACCGTGCGCGGCCAGTGCGTGCCCTGGAACGGCGCGGACCGCGAGATCGCGCAGGCGCTGCTGGCCGAGCTGATCCGCGCGGCATCGGTGCGCGGCGCCGAAGTGGCGCATGCGCGCACGCACCTGCTGTCGATGCTCGGCGTGGCCAGCGGTGGGGACACCGACACGGCGGCCGCACCCGCCGAGGCGTCGTCGGCCGCCGGCCGGCTGCGCCACGTGGTCGGCCAGGTGCTCGACGCCTCGCGCCTGTCTTCGGGCACCGGGTTCGAACTGCGTCCCGAGGCGCTCGACCTCAGTGCCCTGGTGCGGGAACTGCTCGACCAGAAGGGCGAGGCCTATCCCGACACCCGCTTCGTGCGCGAACTGCCGCGTCAGCTGATGCTGCAAGGCGATGCGCAGCGCCTGCGCCAGCTGATCCAGAGCCTGCTGTCCAACGCGCGCGTCCACGGCGCACCGGGCGAGCCCATCTTCGTGCAGCTGGCCGAAAGCGACGGCACGGCCGTGCTGGACGTGAGCAACACCGGCGACGCGATCGACCCCGCCGCCGTGGATGCCCTGTTCGATCCGCTGCGCCGGCCCACGCCCGGCGAGCGCGCAGGCGGGCTGGGACTGGGCCTGTACATCGCGCGCAGCATCGCGCGTGCCCACGGCGGTGAACTGGACTACGCCTTCGCCGATCCCTTCGTGGTGTTCTCGCTCACCCTGCCGGTGCAGGCCGCCGTCGTCGCGGCCTGAGCGCGGCGCCATCGGCGGTCAGAACAGCTGTCCGGTGGTGTCCTCGTCGCGGGGCATGCCGGCCGCATCGTCGTCGCCGGGTCGTGACAGCGAGCCCACGCGCACGCCCAGCAATCTGAGCCGCCGGGTGAGGTCCACGCGCTTGAGGCACTGGCCGGCGATGCGGCGGATGGTGGCGGCGTCCTGCGTGGCCACGGCGATGGTCTGGTCGCGCGTGACGATGCGGAAGTCGTCGTAGCGCAGCTTGATGCCGATGGTCTTGCCTACGTAGCCCTTGCGCTGCAGGTCGTCGGCTACCTTGGTTGCCAGGCGGGTGAATATCTCGCCCAGCTCGGCGCGGTCGCGCACGGCATGCAGGTCGCGATCGAAGGTGGTCTCGCGGCTCATCGAGACAGGCTCGCTCTCGGTGATCACGGGCCGGTCGTCGCGGCCCCAGGCGGCGTCGTGCAGCCAGGCACCGTAGCTCTTGCCGAAGTTCTCCACCAGCCAGCCCCGCTCTCGCGCAGCCAGCTCGCCGATGGTGCGGATGCCGTGGCCCGCCAGCTTCGCGTCGGCCTTGGGGCCGATGCCGTTGATCTTGCGGCAGGGAAGCGGCCAGATCTTCTGCTGCAGGTCGTCTTCGCCGACGATGGAGATGCCATTGGGTTTGTTGAACTCGCTGGCCATCTTGGCCAGCAGCTTGTTGGGCGCCACGCCGATGGAGCAGGTCAGGCCCGTGGCTTCGAAGATGCTTTTCTGGATGAGCCGTGCCAGCACGCGCCCGCCTTCGCGCTGGCCGCCGGGCACGTCGGTGAAGTCGATGTAGACCTCGTCCACGCCACGGTCCTGCATCAGCGGTGCGATGTCGGTGACGATGGCTTTGAACTGGTGCGAGAAGCGGCGCACCTCGTCGAAATCCACCGGCAGCAGGATGCAGTCGGGGCACAGCTTGGCGGCCTTCATCAGCCCCATGGCCGAGCCCACGCCGAACTGGCGCGCGGCATAGGTGGCGGTGGTGGCCACGCCGCGTCCGGCGTAGTCCTTCAGGCGGGGAAATTCGTCCACTGGCAGGAAGGCGCCGCGGTCGAGCACGGCATCGGCGCGGCGGCGGCCGCCGCCGATCACCACCGGCTGGCCCTTGAGCTGCGGGTAGCGGAGCAGTTCGACCGACGCGTAGAACGCGTCCATGTCGAGATGGGCGATGCGGCGGACGGGCACGTCGTGATTGTCGCGTGCGACGGCCTACGCCGCCCGGCGCTGCAGCGCCCCCAGATGCCGTCGCAACAGGTCCCACAGCTCGGTGGCCGGCGTGCCGAGCACGCTGTCGTGGCGCCGCATGAGGCCGATGCGGCGCACCACCGGCGGCGATCCCAGGGGCCGGGTGCGCAGCGTTTCGCCGCCGCCGGCCGACAGCGCCAGACGCGGCAGCACACCGATGCCCACGCCGCCGCGCAGCAGGCCGAGCATCGACGACAGGTGTTCCACCTCGTCGAACCACGGCGGCGGCAGGCCGCGCTCGGCCAGCGCTGCATCGACCTGCTGCCGGTTGGCGCTGCTGGAGCGCAGCATGACCACGCGCCACTGGTGCAACTCGTCCCAGCCCACGCGGCGGCGCCGTTCCAGCGGATGGCCCGGCGCGAAGGCGATCACGTAGGGATCGTCGGCGCAGTGCTCCACGGCAAGCTCCTGGGTGCCGGTGCCCAGCATGCCGACACCGAATTCGGCCTCGCGTGCCAGCACGGCCTGCGCCACGCGCTGGCCGGTGTCGTCCCGCAGGTTCAGGCGCAGCTGCGGATAGCGGGCCCGGAAGTCGTGCAGCACCGCGGGCAGCACCGTATGCGCCACGGTGGTGAGGCAGGCCACGCTGAGGCGGCCGGCCTCGCCGCGGGCATGGCGTGCGGCGTCGAGCACGCTGTCGTCGAGTTGCCTGAGCACGTGATCGGCCTGGTCGGCCAGCGCCTGCCCCAGCGTCGTGAGCGCGGCGCGGCGCGTGGTGCGCACCACCAGCGGGCCGCCCACGGTCTGCTCCAGCTGGGCGATGCGGCGGCTGAAGGCCGACTGCGTGATGTGCATGCGCTCGGCGGCGCGCACGAAGCTGCCCAGGTCGCGCAGGGCGATCAGCGCCCGCAGATCGTCAGGTCGGTAATTCATGCATGCAGATCAAGAATTCATCTTCAAATGTCAATTTACATCATGGATGGCGCTCACCAGAATCGCGCCCCATGCCCATCGTGAAGTTCTTCTGCCATGACCCGCAGCCCACTGCCGCAGCCGCGGAGACCCTGGCCGCGCGCGTCGAGGCGCTGTGCCGGCACGAACTGGCGGCCAGTCCGGACGCGATCGAGGTGCTGCTGGTGCCGTCGCTCGTGCTGCGCGGACCGCAGGTGCTGGTCGAGGCGCACTTCCGCGCCCAGCCGCACCGCGGGCCGCAGGCGGTGGAGCGTTTCATGGACGGCCTCGAAGAGGCATCGATCCGGCACCTGGGGCGGCGGCCCCGCATCCGCTGCTTTCCGGTCGACGGCAACGCGCTGGGAGCGCGCAATTGAACGCACCTGCCGCATCCACGCCGACGCTGCGCCTGCGCGCCATCCACAGCTTCTTCGTCGGCGGCCGCACGGTGGCGCTGCAGGGCCTGCCGGTGGAACAGCACCGCTTCGCGCAGAACGGCGCGGCGCGCGCGGTGGATCCGAACGGCCACTACCGCAGCGGTCAGATGTACGTGCAGGCCTTCCTGCAGGCGCAACCGTCGGGTCGTCCGCCGGTGCTGCTGTGGCACGGCGGCGGCATGACCGGCGTCAACTGGGAAACCACGCCCGATGGCCGGCCGGGCTGGCGCGATGCCTTCCTGCGCGCCGGCTACGACGTTTACGTGAGCGATGCGGTCGAGCGTGGGCGCGCGGGCTGGTCGCGCTGGCCCGACATCTATGAAGCGCCGCCGCTGCACCGCACGCTGGAGGAGGGCTGGGACATGTTCCGCATCGGCCCCGCCGGCGGCTGGCACGAACATGCCACGCAGCGCCGCGCGCACCCGGGCGGCCAGTTTCCCGCGGCCGCCTTCGATGACTTCGCCACCCAGTGGGTGCCGCGCTGGGCCGGCCACGAGGCCCTCACGCTGGCCGCCTACGACGCGCTGCTGCAGCGCATCGGCCGCTGCATCGTGATCGGCCACAGCCAGGGCGGCGGCTTCGCGCTCGAGGCTGTGCGCCGCCGGCCGCACGACGTGGCTGCCGTGGTCGCCATCGAGCCGTCGGGCGCACCGGCCCAAGCCGGCGCCACACTGCCGCCGCATCTGTACGTATGGGGCGACCACGTGCAGGCGCATCCGGTGTGGCGCGGCTACCGCGAGACGGTCGAGCGCCATGCCCAGGGCGTGCGCGCGGCGGGTGGCCGAGCCGACGTGCTGGATCTGCCGCGCGAGGGCGTGCATGGCAACTCGCATTTCCCCATGCTGGACCTCAACGCAGCCGACGTGGCCGGCCGCGTGCTGTCCTGGCTGGATGGCGTGCTCGAGCCGCCTGACCCCGCCACCTGATTCCGATCCCCCGACTTCCTGGAGACAACACCATGCAAAGACGATCACTTCTTCACACCTGTGCCGCCCTCGCGCTGCTGGGCACCGGCGTGCGCGCCCAGGCCCAGGCCGGCGACTGGCCGTCGCGGCCCATCCGCATCATCGTGCCCTTCGGTGCTGGCAGCGGCAACGACATCGTGGCGCGGCTTATCGGCGACCACCTGTCGCGTGCGCTGGGGCAGGCGGTCATCGTGGACAACCGCGTGGGCGCCAACGGCAGCATCGGCGCCGATGCGGCGGCGCGTTCGGCCCCGGACGGCTACACGCTGTTCGTCACCACCAACACCACGCAGGCCGCCAATCCGAGCCTGATGAAGAAGATCGGCTACGACCCGGTGAAGGATTTCGCCCCCATCGGCCGCATCGCCAACACCCCGGCCATGCTGGTGGTGCACCCCTCGGTGCCGGCCCGCTCGATGGCCGAGCTGATCGCGCTGGCCAAGTCCAGACCCGGCAAGCTGAGCTATGCCTCGGGCAGTGCCGGCACGCTGGTGCCCGGTGCCATGCTCACCAGCATGGCGGGCATCGACATGCTGCACGTGCCCTACAAGACCATTCCGCTGGGCCTGAACGACGTGGTGGCGGGCCAGGTCGACATGATGTTCACCGACATGGCCACGGGCACGCCCCAGGTCAAGGCCGGCAAGGTGCGCGCGCTGGGCGTGAGCAGCCTGGAGGCCTCGCCCGTGTTGCCCGACGTGCCGCCCATCGACCGCACGCTCAAGGGCTTCGAGCTGCTGGCCTGGTATGCGATGTATGCGCCGGCCGGCACGCCGCAGCCCATCGTCGAACGGCTCAACCGCGAGATCCAGGCAGCAGTGGGCAGCGCCTCGATGCGCGAGCGCCTGCTGGCGCTGGGGCTGCAGCCGGTGACCAGTACGCCGCAGCAACTGGCCGACTTCGGGCGCGACGAACTGGCGAAATGGACGCGGCTGATCCGCGCGGCGGGCATCCAGCCCGAGTGAATTCCCGCATGGCGCCAGACTTGACGCAAGTCAAGACAGATGGCGTACTGGCATGGGAGCATCGCCCGCCATGCCGTACAGAGACCCGACACCCGTCCGCATCCTGATCTACGCCAGCCGGTCGAACCTGATCGGTCCGGTGTTCGGACAGATGGAATCGATCCGTGCCGTCGTGGCGCGGCGCAACATCGCCCTGGGGCTGGGCACGGCGCTGCTGCACCAGAGCGGCTGGTTCGTGCAATGGGTCGAAGGGCCGGCCGAAGCCGTGCAGCAGGTGATCGACCGCGTGGCGGCCGATCCGCGCCACGGCGCCATGCATGTGGTGCACGACGCGGTGGCGCCGCGCCAGCTGCACGACTCGTGGTCGATGGCCGTGGTGCAGGCCGACGAGCTGCCGGACGACTTCGGCCGCCGGGTCGCCGCCCTGTTGCACGATCGCGAGCGCGGCCTGCACCACGCACCGGCGGCCGTCTGGCGACTTCTCTCCACGCCGCTGGGCCACGCGGGCGCGCAGGCGCACGACGATCCCAACCTGTTCTGCCGCACCCTGGTGTGCGCGGCCGATTTCGACGAGTCGTTCGACCTCGTGCGGTGGCTGGGCGGGCGGCACCGCGTCGACGTGGTGCGGCGCCGCTTCGCGGGCGTGGACACACCCGACGTGGCCACCGACTATGTGGACTTCGCGGACGCTGGCCTGGTGCACCGCGTGATCGCCATGGCGCGCAATGGCATCCGCATCGGCCTGACGCGTGCCTTCCTGGCCGATTACGGCTGCATCGTGCTCGTGCGCGGCGGCGATGCGAAACGCGATGCCCAGGTGCTGGAGATGCTCTGCGCCGCCTGCGACGGCCTGCTGCACCGGCCCGTGCTGCTGGGGGTGGGCGCCGATGCCGCCAGCCACGAACCCCTGCGCCGCATGGCCCGTGGCCGTGCCATGCATTACCTGAACGTGGATGTCGACGACCGGCGCGACAGCGCGCAACTCTGGCGCGCGATCGCGCCCGTGGTGCGTGAATTCGCGGCACCGGTGCCGATGCGGGCTATCGCGTGCGCCCGGTAGACAGTGCCGCAGCGCGGCACTAGATTGCGCGCATGGCCCATCAGATTCTCGTGAACATCGACGTCGACGACCTGCAGGGCGCGACGGCCTTCTACCGTGCGGCCTTCGGGCTCGACCTGGGCCGGCGCATGGGCGACGACGTGGTCGAACTCACCGGCGGATCGAGCCCCATCTACCTGTTGCGCCGTGCCGCCGGGACCGTGGCCACGCCGGCCGGCGCACCCGCCAGCGACACCCGGCGCTACACGCGCCACTGGACGCCCGTGCACCTGGACTTCGTGGTGGACGACCTCGACGAGGCACTGGCGCGCGCGCTGCGCGCCGGTGCCACGCTCGAGCAGCCCGTGAGCACCAGCGGCTGGGGCCGGCTGGCGCTGCTGTCCGACCCGTTCGGCCACGGTCTGTGCCTGGTGCAATTCCTGGGGCGCGGATACGACGAACTGGCGGGCTGAGCCACGCGGGCCTTCAGCCATGGGCCAGCCGCATGTACAGCGGGATGCCCACCAGGATGTTGAACGGGAAGGTCAGGCCGAGCGACAGGCCGAGGTACAGGCTCGGACGCGCCTCGGGGATGGCGTGGCGCACGACGGCCGGCACGGCGATGTAGCTTCCCGACGCGGCGAGCACCATCAGCAGCGCCAGGTTGCCCGCTTCGAGCCCGAACAGCGTCCCCAGCCCCAGTGCAACCAGGGCCTGGGCCAGCGGCGCGGCCAGCGCATAGACCAGCAACCAGCGCGGTGCGCCGCGCAGCTCGCCCACCTGGCGGGCGCACGACAGACCCATGTCCAGCAGGAAGAAGGCCAGCATGCCCTTGAACAGATCGCTGGTGAATGGCCGCATCGCGGCCTCGCCGCGGTCGCCGCTGAGCATGCCGATGACCATGGCGCCCAGCAACAGCAGCTGCGCGCCGTCGGTCAGCGACTCCCGCAACACACCGCGCAGCGGCACTGTCTGAGCCGCGCCTTGCTGGCGGCGCACGCGGTTGGCCAGCAGCACGCCCAGCACGATGGCGGGCGACTCCATCAGCGCCATTGCCGCGGCCATGTGGCCGCCGTAAGGCAGACCCTGCGTGTCGAGGTACTGGACCGCGGTGATGAAAGTGACCGCGCTCACCGACCCGTAGGTGGCGGCGATCGCCGCTGCGTCGAAGCCGTTGAGCGACCGCCGCAGCAGCGCGTAGCTGGCCAGGGGCACGGCCACGGCGAGCATCACGGCGGCCGCCAGGCTGGCCAGCACCTCGCCCGCCAGGCCCGACTCCGCCAGCGCGAAGCCGCCCTTCAGGCCCAGCGCCATCAACAGGTAGAGCGACAGGAAGCGCGCGATGGCCGGTGGAATCTCCAGGTTGGAGCCCACGAGTCCGGCCGCGATCCCGAAGCAGAAGAAGAGGATGGCGGGATCGAGCAGCTGTTCCATGCGGTGATCAGGCCTGTTGCGCTTCGGGCCGGGCCCTCGTCTTCCACAGCGACACCAGCACGCCACCCGCGATCAGCCCGAAGGTGATGGACAGCGAAAGTGCCGGTGGAAACTTGCCGATGAAGTTCACCAGGAAAATCTTCGTGCCGATGAAGACCAGCACCAGCGCCAGGGCGTACTTCAGGTAGTGGAAACGGTGGATCATCGCCGCCAGCGCGAAGTAGAGCGCGCGCAGCCCGAGGATGGCGAAGATGTTGCTCGTGTAGACGATGAACGGATCGCTCGTGATCGCGAAGATGGCCGGTACCGAGTCGACGGCGAACACCAGATCGACGATCTCCACCATCGCCAGTGCCAGGAACAGGGGCGTCGCATGGCGCACCACCGTGCCCGATGCGTCGGGCAGCTTCACGAAGAAGGCGTTGCCGTGCAGGCCGCCTGTCACGCGCAGGTGGCGGCGCAGGAATCGCAGCACCGCGCTGTTCTCCATGTCGGGTGCCTGCTCGGCCGCCAGCCACATCTTGACGCCGGTGAAGACCAGGAACGCGCCGAACAGGTACAGAACCCAGCTGAAGTTCTGCACCAGCGCCGCCCCCACGCCGATGAGCGCGGCGCGCATCACGATCACACCCAGGATGCCCCAGAATAGGACGCGATGCTGGTACACGCGCGGGATGCCGAGGAAGGCGAAGATCATCGCGATCACGAAGACGTTGTCCATGGACAGCGACTTCTCGATGAGAAAGCCCGTGTAGTACTCGATGCCCGACTGCGGGCCCATGTACCACCAGACCCACCCGCCGAACAGCAGCGCGATGCTGATGTAGCCGGCCGACAGCAGCAGGCTCTCGCGCACGCCGATCTCGCGCTCCTTCCTGTGCAGCACGCCCAGGTCGAGCACCAGCAGGACGATGACCACCGCCAGGAAGGACAGCCAGGCCCAGGCGGGCTGGCCCAGCCACGGGGCTTGCAGGAGCGTCAGCAGGTCGGCCACAGAAATCCTTCTCCTCGGGCGAGGGTTCAAACGTCGAGGTCCCGATCCTATCGACCGGAATTCATCGGAAAAATAAGATAATTGCAGAACATAATTCCTTAAAAAAGGGAACATGTCCCAGCACTTCAACTACCGCCACCTGTACTACTTCTGGGTCGTCGCCAAGGAAGGCGGCATGTCGCGGGCGGCTTTGCGGCTCGACATGGCCGTGCAGACCGTGAGCGCCCAGGTCCGGGAGCTGGAGCGATCGCTGGGCGTGCAGCTTCTGCGGCCCGAGGGCCGGGGCGTCGTGCTGACCGAGGCAGGCCATCGCGCCATGCAGCAGGCCGACGTGATCTTCGAGGCAGGAGAAGCGCTGCCTGATCTGCTTCGCGCGCGCGATAGCGCCAGTCCGGTGATGAGGATGTCCCTGGGCATCAGCGATACGTTGCCCAAGCTGGTGGTGCGCCACCTGATGCAGCCCGTGCTGGCCACGCCGGGGCTGAGGCTGCTGTGCCACGAACAGGACTTCGAAGACCTGCTGGGCAACCTCGCCGTGCACAAGCTGGATCTGGTGCTGGCCGACCGTCCGGCGCCGCCGCACGCCGGGCTGCGGGTGTTCAACCATGCGATGGGTGCGTCGGCGCTGGCCTGGTACGGCACGGCCGAGCTCGCGGTCCGCGCCAGGAAGCGTTATCCCGAGGGGCTGGGCGATGTGCCGGTGCTGCTGCCGGCCCACAACGCGGCCGTCCGCCCGCTCATCGACCGCTGGTTCATGCAGCGCGGCATCGCCCCGAAGGTCGCCGGCGAGTTCGAGGACTCAGCCCTGCTCAAGACGTTTGCGTCGGGAGGCATGGGGGTGTTTCCGGCGCCCGTGCTGGTACAGCAGCAACTACTGGCCCAGTACGGCGTACGTCACATCGGCGAGATGGACGCTGTCGTGGAGCATTTCTACGGGATCAGCACCGAGCGGCGCGTGGTCCATCCGCTGGTGAAGAAGATGCTCCACTGACGCCTGCGGCACGGCGCATGGACGCGCCGTGGCAATCCGCTCAGGGCGTGGGATAGGTGCCCGGCAGCAACACGCCGGTGTCCACGTCGGCGATGTTCGTGCGGCCGCAGAAGGCCATCGTCAGATCGAGCTCCTTGTGGATGATCTGCAGCGCGCGCGTCACGCCGGCCTCGCCCATGGCGCCCAGTCCGTAGAGCATGCTGCGGCCGATGTAGGTGCCTTTGGCGCCCAGGGCCACGGCCTTGAGCACGTCCTGGCCGCTGCGGATGCCGCCGTCCATGTGCACCTCGATCTGGTGGCCGACGGCATCGACGATGGCCGGCAGCGCATTGATCGACGAGGGCGCGCCGTCGAGCTGGCGGCCACCGTGGTTGGAGACCACGATGGCGTCGGCGCCGGTCTGCACAGCCAGGCGCGCGTCTTCCACGTCCTGGATGCCCTTGAGGATGAGCTTGCCGCCCCAGCGTGCCTTGATCCAGGCCACGTCGTTCCACGACAGCGTGGGGTCGAACTGCTTGTTGGTCCACTCGGACAGCGAGCCCATGTTCTCCACGCCCTTCACGTGGCCGAAGATGTTGCCGAAGTTGCGGCGTTTCGTACCCAGCATGCCCAGGCACCACTGCGGCTTGGTGGCCAGGTTGAGCAGGTTGGCGGGCGTGGGCTTGGGCGGGGTGGACAGGCCGTTCTTCAGGTCGTTGTGGCGCTGGCCGATGATCTGCAGGTCGAGCGTGAGCACCAGCGCCGAGCAGCCGGCGGCCTTCGCGCGGTCGATCAGGCGGCCGATGAAGTCGCGGTCGCGCATCACGTAGAGCTGGAACCAGAACGGATGGCCGCCCGTGCCTTCGGCCACGTCCTCGATCGAGCAGATGCTCATGGTGGAGAGGGTGAACGGAATGCCGAACTTCTTGGACGCGCGCGCCGCCAGGATCTCGCCGTCGGCATGCTGCATGCCGGTGAGCCCCGTGGGCGCGATCGCCACGGGCATGGCCACGTCGTGGCCCAGCATGGTGGTGCGCGTGCTGCGGTGCTCGATGTTCACGGCCACGCGCTGGCGCAGCAGGATCTTCTGGAAGTCGGCCTCGTTGGCCCGGTAGGTGCCCTGCGTCCACGAGCCGCTGTCGGCGTAGTCGTAGAACATGCGCGGCACGCGGCGCCGGGCGATGACGCGCAGGTCTTCAATGCTGGTGATGACGGACATGAGGAGGAGATGGACTCTTGGACGAAGCGGCCATCGTAGCGCCGCCCGCCGGGCGGGCGCATGAGGAAATTTCCGGGGCCGGCCGCCGCGCGCGAAGCGAATTCACGCGCGGGGCCCGCAAGAGGCGTCACTCGACAGTGATCTTCTGGTCCTTGACCACCTTGCCCCACATCGCCGATTCGCGCACCAGATCCTGCGCCAGTTCGGCCGAGGGAAGGTAGGCCGGCACGCTGCCCTGCGCCAGCGCGGCGGCCGTGAAATCGGGCGCGTTCATCACCTGGCGCACGGCGTCGCCCAGCCGGTTGACGATGGCCGGTGGCGTGCCCGCCGGTGCAGCGATGAACAGGCGCGGTGCGGCGTCGAAGCCCGGCAGCACGTCGGCCAGCGCGGGCACCTCCTCGGCGCCGGCCAGCTTCACCGGGCTCATCACGGCAATCGCCTTGAGCCGGCCCGACTTCAGTTGCGCGATGGCGGCCGTGGCGCTGACCACGCCGATCGGCACCTGGCCGCTCATCACGTCGGGCACGATCTGCGCCGCGCCCTTGTAGGGCACGTGCACCACCTGCGTCTGAGTGCGCGCCTTGAAGAGCTCGAAGCCCAGATGCTGGACCTGGCCCACGCCCGAGGTGGCGAACGAGTACTTGCCCGGCTCGGCCTTCACGCGCGAGATGAACTCGGCCGGCGTGCGAGCCGGGAAGTCGGCGCCCGTCACGATGACCAGCGGCGCGGTGACCAGGCCGGCCACGGGTGTGAACGACTTGAGCGGGTCGAAGCTCATCTTCGGCTGCAGGTGCTGCGCGATCAGCGTGGAGCTGTCGCCCAGCAGCAGCGTGTAGCCATCGGGCGCGGCCTTGGCCACCAGGTCGCCCGCGATCAGGCCGGCGGCGCCGGCGCGGTTTTCCACCACCACCTGCTGGCCGAGCAGCTGCGACAGGCGCGGCTGGTAGAGGCGGGCCACGGCGTCGATGCCGCCGCCGGCCGAGTAGCCCACCAGCAGGCGGATCGGCCGGTCGGGGTAGTTGGCCTGGGCCACGGCCGGGCCGCCGAAGGCGAGGGCGCCGGTGGCCGCCAGGGCGGCGGCAAGCCAGCGGCGGCGATGCGTCGCGGCGGTGGAGGGGGTCTGCTTCATCGTCATGTCTTGTCTCCTTGTGTCTGTCTGCGATCGATCTCGCGCGCGGCCCGTGCCGTCCGCTGCGGGCGGGGGCCCCCCTGGGCCCCGCGCCACATTCATGCGCTGGCGCTCAGGCCTTGCCCACGCCGCGCGAAAGCGGCCGGCGCGCGGCCTCGGCCAGCCTTTCGGCGTTGGGCGCGAAACCCAGGCCCGGCGTCTCGGGCAACGTGAGCATGCCGGCCTCGGGCTCGGGCAGGTCGTCGAACACGTTCTTGCAGCATTCGACGGCCACCGAGTGGTACTCGACCAGCGAGCCGTTGGCCAGCCCCGCATGCAGGTGCATGTTGTGGTGAGGCCAGGCGCCGCCGTTGGCGAAGCGCGTGTTGAACGCAGCGGCCATGCCGGCGATGCGGTTGCACTGTGTGAAGCCGCCGGTGATGCAGGCGTTGGGCTGCACCACGTCGAGCGCGCCGGCCGTGAGGAAATCGCGGAAGCGACTGGCCAGGCCCTCGTTCTGCCCGCCGGCCAGCGGAATGCTGGTCTTGCCGCGCAGCTTGACGAGGTTGGGGATGTCGTTGTGCGACACCGGTTCCTCGAAGAAGCTGATGTCGTGTTGCTCGACGCGCTGGGCCAGCCAGAGGGCGTGGAAATAGTCGAGGCTGCAGTTGGCGTCGATGTAGATCTGCACGTCGGGGCCCACGGCCTCGCGCACGGCACGGATGCGCTGCACGTCTTCGGCGATGACGGTGTCGAGCGGACGGGGTTCGTCGCGCCGCTGCAGGGCATGGTGGCCCACGGTCATCTTCAGCCGCGTGAAGCCGCGCGCCACCCACGACTTCGCGGCTTCGGCCAACTCGTCCCGGTCGAAGAAGGCGAAGCCGAAGGTGGCGTACACCGGTACCTGGTTGCGCGCGCCGCCGAGCAGGCGCCAGCACGGCTGGCCCAGGGCCTGGCCCTTGATGTCCCACAGCGCGAGGTCGAGCGCGGCGATGGCGTGGCTGGCGTAGCCGGACTGGCCGCGCGGCGTGAGCAGCCAGTAGAGCCGGTCCCACAGTTGTTCGTGCCGCATCGGGTCCTGGCCCACGAGATGCGGCGCGGCGATGTCGTTGACGATGCTGCCGATCACCTCTTCTTCGGTGATGGCGGTCATGCCCGTGCCGGTGAGGCCGGTGTCGGTCTCGATCTGCACGAGGCAAACGGAGAGCGAGGTGCTCTTGGTGCGCCCGCCGGAGGCGTTCACGGTGACGGGCAGGTTGAGCGGCGTGGCATGCACGCGCGTGATCTTCATGAGGCGGTGTCTCCTGTGGCCGGGATCGGCCCTCGTCGTTGTCGTGGTCAGTGTAGGAACGGCCGGACGCTGGGGGCAAGCATGACGGACGAAGGCTGCTTTCGCGGATGGCGAAAGCTGGCTTGCGAGAGTCGTGGGCGGGGTGAGGCGGTCGCCGGGTGCACCCCTCCGCTCGTGTCCCCCGGCCTGCGGCCTCCTCCTTTACCTCGCTGCGGGGTGCACCCGACACCCGCCTCACCCTGGGCCGGTGGTGGCTCGCGGTGTGCGACGCGATGTCTCTGGATCACGACGATGCGGTGCTCTCGCAGCGAGGTAAAGGAGGAGCCGGCGCAGCCGGCGGGGGACACGAGCGGAGGGAGTACCGCGTCGGCGTGATCCGCCCGCAAAGGTGGAGTGAGGATCTCAGTGCGCCCTGCGTAACGCCTCCACCAGCGTCTTCGCCGCCGGCGACAGTGCCACCCCCGCGCGCGTCGCCAGCCGGTGCGTGCGCCGCGCCCACGGATCGGTGAGCGGCACGGCCTCGATCGGCAGGTGCGCCAGTTGCGGCGCCACGGCCTCCAGCGGCAGCACGCCCACGCCGATGCCGCCGGCCACCATGCGGCACACGGCATCGAAGCTGCGCATGCGCATGCGGATGTGCACCGGCCGGCCCAGTTCGGCGGCGCTGGTCAGCAGGCGGTTCGACAGGGCCGTGCCGTCGGTGAGGGTGATGAAGTGCTGGTCCAGTGCCTCGCGCAATGCGATGGCTCCACGCCCGGCCAGCGCATGACCCTGCTGTACCAGCAGCACCAGCGTATCGGTGCAGAAGTCCACCAGCTCCAGGCCCTGCGGCGCATGGGGCAGATCGACGATGCCGAGATCGGCACGGCCTTCGAGCAGCGGCAGCGGCACTTCGGGGCTGCTGCGTTCTTCCAGGTCGATGTGGATCAGCGGATGCTCTCGCATGAAACCTTCCAGGCGCGGCGCCAGCACCTCCAGGATGGCCGATGCATTCGCCAGCACGCGCACGTGGCCCTGCAGGCCCTGGCTGTAGTCGTGCAGGTCCACGGCCAGGCGGTCGGCGTCGTCGAGCAGCGCGCGGCTGCGCTGCACCAGCATGTGGCCGGCCGGCGTGAGCCGCACGCCACGCGAGGTGCGCTCGAACACGCGGAAGCCCAGCGTGTCTTCCAGCGCCGTGATGCGGGTGCTGGCGGCGGCCACGGCCAGGCGCAGGCGGTCGCTGGCGGCGCTGATCGAGCCGAGGTCGGCGGCCAGCACGACCACGCGCAGCGTGGCCAGGTCGAGAGGCGATGAAGGCATGGCCGCATTGTGTCTGCCCCGCACGCCGGGCAGGCAAGCAGCGTCACGCCGGGCCGGGTGCGGCGTTAGCGGCAGGCGCGGGGGGTGGCACCAGGCCGGCGGCCAGCCGGTGCAGCTGCGGCAGCTGGCGCGCCAGCAGTGCAAGCTGGGTCTGCGCCAGCCGCTGCGAGGCAGGCAGGCCCGGCGCCTCGTCGTCGGCCGTCGGTAGGGCCGTGGCGGGCACGGCGGCGGGCAATGCCTGCGGCGGCAGCCCGCTGGCCAGCGGCGTGGCGATGCGGTCCAGGCCGTCCTCGATGCGCGCGGCCTCGGCCAGCAGAGCATCGAGCGCAGGGCCGGGCGGCAGTTGCTCGCGGTGCGCGCCCAGGCCCGAGAGGTAGGACAGCAGCGTATGCGACACCACCAGCAGCCGAACGCTGGTGTCGCCCTGGCGCTGGATGAAGCCGGGCTCGCGCAGCATGCCGGCCACCGCCGTGGACAGCGCGGCGTCGGCGTTGTGCGCGTTGCGCCGCGCCAGGCGGAAGGGCAGGTCGTCGCGCGGGCCGTCGCGGTATTGCCGCATCAGCTCGCGCAGGTAGTCCCGGTGGGCGGCCACGGCACGCGCGGCCACCTGGTGCATGCGGCGGCCCTGCCAGTCGGGCAGCACGGCGAACACGGCCAGGCCCGCGATCAGGCTGCCGATCAGGGTGTCGACCATGCGCGGCACGATCAGCTCGGCTCCGTGCCCCACCTGGTTGGCGGCCAGCAGCACCAGCAGCGTGATGGCGCCGGTGGCGAAGGTGTAGCGCGTGGTTCGCAGCGCGAAGAACGCCACGCCCGCCACCACGGCGAAGCCGGCCTGCACCAGCACCTCGGGAAACAGCCGGAAGATCGCCCAGCCCACCAGAAGCCCGCCGAACGTGCCCACCACACGCTGCACCACGCGCCGCCGTGTGGCGCCGAAGCCCGGCTGGCAGACGAACAGCGTGGTCAGCAGGATCCAGTAGCCCTGCTGCGTGGGAAAGAGGCGCATCAGCCCGTAACCCGCCAGCAGCGCGATCGCCAGCCGCACCGCGTGACGGAACAGCGGCGCGCCGGGGTTGAGCTGCAGCCGCACGCGGGCCAGTGCCTCGCGCCAGGTGCGGGCCGAGCGGTCGAGCAGGGCCTGGTCGGCGGCGGCCGCGTCGGCCGGCGAATCGGCGGCGGGCTGGCTGGCCACCGAGATGCGCGAGGCCAGGCGCGAGAGGTTGCGCGCCAGCGCCTGCAGCGTCTGCAGCAGGCCTTCGTGCGCCGTGTCGCTGCGGCCGTCGCGGCCCAGGTGGGCCAGCGCGGCCTGCAGGTCGTCCTGCGCCTGGCGGCTGGCCTCGCCCTGCACGAAAGGCTGGCGCAGCCGGATCGCCTGCGCCAGCTGCTCGCAGTCGTCGCCCGCCAGCCGCAGCACGCGCTGCGCGCGGAACAGCACGTCGCTGTGGAAGAAACTGGCGATCAGTTCGTCGTAGGGGTAGTGCGACGAGCTGGCGCGTTCATGGATGTCCTGCGCCAGGAAATAGAGGCGCAGGTAGCGGTTGGTGCGCGCGTTGCGCGTGCCGCGGATGCGGCTGAACAGCCCTTCCTTCACGCCGTTGAGGGCGGCCACCACGTCGCCGTTGAGCTGCGCCAGCGCCAGTCGCCGGCGCTCCACATCGGTGCCGCGCACGGGTTCGAGCAGCGAAGCCTTCACGCGCAGGTAGCCGGCCAGCAGCACATACAGCCTCGCGAGCGCCTGCTGCACCGGCTGGTGCACGAAGAGCGCGGCCCAGATCACCGACAGCACGCCGTACCACGCGGCGCCAGCCACCAGCAGCACGGGCTCGATCCAGGCCGGGTCGTCGCCGCGCAGCGCGTGCTGCTCCATCGAAATGGCGGTGTAGATGGAGGCAATCAGCGTCGCGTAGCCCAGCGCCTGGTAGCGCGGGCCAATGGCGCCCAGCATGCTCAGGCAGAACGTGGCCACCGCCATGCCGGCAGCGAACAGCCACGGATGCGGCGCCAGCGCCTGCACCGAGAACGCCGCCGCCGCGAAGCACGCCAGCGTGGCGCCCACCGCACGCAACCGGCCGCGCCAGCTGTCGTCGGTTTCGGCGATGGCGCCGGCGATCGCGCCAAGAAAGAGGGGCATCAGCCAGCCCATCTGGCCCGCCGCATGGCAGGCCGCCATGATGGCCGACAGCGCGATGAACACGCGCAGGCTGTAGGGCAGGGAAGGCAGCGCCCAGAGGCGGCCGAGCAGGCGGGAAGACGACGACATGGTGCGCACGGGAGTGTACGCAGGCATCGTGCCAGCGCGCGCGGGCGTCAGCGCGGCCGCGCACCCACCTGAACACCCGCGCCGCGCACTTCGATACGAATCTCGTCGAGCACCTTGCCGCGCGCATCGACCAGCTGCACGACGTGCCGGCCCGGCCACGGGAGCCATTGCGCGCTCGCGCCGCGCGCGAACTCGCGGCCGTCCATGCGCCAGGCCAGGCCCTCGCCTTCGGCCGCGAACCGCACGCGCTGGCGCGTGGGCGGGATGTCGGGGTCGAGCGCGACGATGGTGCCGCTGGCGGGCGCCGTGATGCGTGGCGTGGCGCGGCCGCGTTCGGCCAGTGCGCCGCCGAAGCTGCCGGCCGTGAACAGCGGCTGCGCCGTGCCGGGCAGAAACCATTCCTGCCGCGCGGCCTCGATGGGCATCGCGTCGGCGCCGGGCCCGAAGCGCACCGCCGTCGGCTTCATGCCCGCCGGTGGGGCCGGCGCGCGGCTGGGCTCGTGTGCATGCAGGAACCCCATCAGCGCGGCCCACACGGGCGCGGCGCCGCTGGATCCGCTCACCGCATGCATGGGTGCGCCACTGGCATTGCCCACCCACACGCCGACCGTGTAGCGCTGCGACCACCCCACGGCCCAGTTGTCGCGCATGTCCTTGCTGGTGCCGGTCTTCACGGCCGTCCAGAAACGCGTGGCCAGAACGCTGCCGGTGCCGAAGGTGCGCGCACGGGCGTTGGTGTCCGAGAGGATGTCGCCGATCACGAACGCGGCCTGAGCGTCGAAGACCTGCGCGCCGCGTGCGGCGGGAGCGTTGGGCGTGCGCCCGGTGGTGCGCGGCAGCAGCGTGGTTTCGCCCGCGCGTCCGCCATTGGCCAGCGTTCGATACGCGTTGGTGAGCGAGAGCAGCGTGACCTCGGCGCTGCCCAGCGCGAGCGAGAAGCCGTAGTAGTCGCCGGTCTCGCGCAATGGCAGCCCGGTGGCCTTGAGCTGGCGGTGGAAGGCGTCGGGCGAGACCATGCCCAGCGTTCGCACGGCCGGCACGTTGAGCGAAGCGCCCAGGGCTGTGCGCACCGACACCCAGCCCTTGAACTGCCGGTCGTAGTTCTGCGGAATGTAGAGGCCGCCGGACGTGGGAATGTGCGTGGGCGAATCCTCCAGCAGCGAAGCGGCGGTGAGCCGCCGCTCGGCCAGCGCCTGCGCGTAGAGGAAGGGCTTGAGCGTGGAGCCGGCCTGGCGCAGCGCGGTGACGCCATCCACCTCGGCCGCGCGGCTGAGCGCGCCGGAGGAGCCCACCCACGCCAGCACTTCGCCGCTGGCGTTGTCCAGCACGACGATGGCGCCGTCTTCCACCTGGCGGCCCGCGAGTTCGCGCAGGTGCTGGTCCAGCGTCTGCACCGCGAAGCGCTGCAACGGCGCGCGCAACGTGGTGCGCACGCTGGCGGGCAGGGCGCCGGCCTGCGAGGCGCGCACCACCTGCCGCGCCACGTGCGGCGCGATGCCGTCGCTGGCCGCGAAGGCGCGGCGCGACAGCGCGGCCTGCGCGTACATGTCCAGGCCCAGGCAGTCCACCGTCTCGCCGGGCTGCAGCGCGCGCAGCACGCCGCAGGCCCGCTGAGCCACCTGGGCCGGCTTCGCGTTGGGCGCACGCACCAGGGCCGAGGCGACAGCCGCTTCGCGGTCGTCCAGGCCGTGCGGTGCCTTGCCGAACAGCGTGCGCGAGAGCGCGTCGATGCCCACCAGCTCGCCCCGGAAGGGCACGAGGTTGAGGTAGGCCTCCAGGATCTGGTCCTTGCGCCATCGCGCATCGAGCCGTGTGGCCGCCACGGCCTGGCCGACCTTCTGGCCCATCGAACGTCCGCCCGGTCCGTGGCGCCAGTCGTCGTCCAACAGTCCGGCCAGCTGCATGGTGAGCGTGGAAGCGCCGCGCGTGCGCGTGTTCCACAGATTGGCCCAGGCCGCGGCCGAGACGGCGCGCCAGTCCACGCCCGAGTGCTCGTAGAAGCGCCGGTCTTCCGACAGCACGATGGCCGTGCGCAAGGCGGGCGAGATGTCGGCCAGCGACACCCAGTCGCCGCGCCGCACGGTCGCGTCGGTGCGCAGCCGGTGCAGCGGCGCGCCGTCGCGGTCGAGCACCAGGGTCTCCGACGCACGGTGGCTCGCGCGCACCTCGTCGAAGCCTGGCAGCCCCTGCGCCTGCGCGCCCTGCAGCAGCACGCCCAAGAGCAGCGCGCCGGCGGCGATGCGCGTGGTCAGGCGTGCGGCAAGGCGCGGCCACGCGGTCATCGGAGCAGCGCTGGCCTGCATCGGCAAAGGGATGGGATCGGCCGCGCTCAGGCGCCGCCGGGCTGCGGCCCGTCGTAGCCCTCGATCACCACGATGTCGCCCACGGCGGCCGGCAGGCGCAGCGTGATCGCGTGCTGGTATTCGGGCGAATTCCAGCAGGCGAGGGCGGTGGCGTAGTCGGGGAATTCGATCACCACGTTGCGCGCGCGGGCCGTGCCCTCCACCGCTTCGAAGGCGCCGCCGCGCACGAGGAAGCGCGCGCCGTATTTGGCGAAGGCCACCGCATTGGCGGCCACGTATTGCTTGTATTGCTCGGGGTCGTGGACGTCGACACGGCCGATCCAGTAGGCCTTGGGCATGGTTGGGGTTCTCTCCATTGAAAATTCGGTGACGGGGCCGCGCTCAGGGCGCCGGCTCCACCTTGATGCGCGCGTTCGGGATCTCGCCGTACACGTCGGGCGCGTACAGCGCTTCGGCGCGCGTCGGCGGCAGGGCGAAGTCGCCCACGTTGTTCAGGCGCACGGTGTATTCGATCTTTGCCTTGCCCTTGGGCAGGTATTCGTAATACGTGCGGAAGGCTTCGAAGCCGCGCTCCTCGAACGCCGGCCAGGCCACACCGCGATCGCGTTGTTCGCCGCGCGTGGCGATCTGCGAATCGCGGCCCAGGCCGCTGCCCAGCACCGTGGCGCCGCCGGGCACGGGGTCGCTCACCACCACCCAGCTCATGTCGGCCTGCGCATCCACTTCGAGCGTGATGCGCAGCACGTCGCCGCGCGTGTAGCGGCCGGCCGTGGCCTGCTCCACCGGGGTCACGGTACGCGTGATGCGATAGCCCGCCGCGACCGGGGACGTCAGCGGCACGGCTGCCAGCGCCTGCAACGTGAGCCACGGCCGGCCGCTGCCCTGGTGCGTGACGACCAGCGGCTGCGCGGCGCCCGGCGCGGGCCAGGGCAGCGTCATGGCGTTGTTGCGCAGCATGCCCACGGCGGCGGGCGCGCCGATGGCCGTGCCCTGGTGCGGCGCGCCCTGGGTGGTGTTCGCGTCGGCGGGCTTCACGCGTTCGACCCGCGCCCAGTCCACCGCGGCGGTGCCGCTGCCCAGTTGCGCGCGCGTGGTGCCGGCCACGGGTTGCGATTCGAACTTGGCCGAGAACTGGCGCAGCGCCAGGTTGCCCCACAGGTTGGCCGTGGTGGTGTGCCAGGCGCCGTTCTGCTGGCGCGCGATGAAGCCGGCGGCCAGGCGGCCCATGTCGTCCTTCCAGGCCGGGTCGTCCATCACCGAGAGCAGCAGGCGCGCGGCGTTGACGTCGGGGCCCTGCATCAGCCACCACCAGGCGTCGTCGCGCTCGGTGCTGAACGACATGCGCGTGCCCTGGTAGGTGAGCCGCGCGCGCAGGATCTGCGTGGCCTCGGCCAGCCGCTCGGCGCGGCGCGGCGCATCCGGCATGCGCTGCAGGATGTCGTGCCAGTCGATCACGGCGTGCGTGGGCCACTGGTTGGGCGCGAGGGTGACGCTCTGCAGCAGGCGCGGCGTGGCGGCACCGGTGCGCGCGAGGGCCGCGATGGCGGCGATCTTGCGCACGTCGAGGTCGGCGCGCGGGCTCCAGAAGTCGCGCTTCACGCGGCCTTCGACGAAGGCGATCAGGCCGCGTTCGAGCTCGCTGCGTACGGCATCTGGCAGTGCAAAGGCCGGATCCAGCGCGGCAGCCTCGTGCGTGGCCGAGAGCAGGTAGGCGGCCAGCGTGTCGCTGCCGCGTGCGCCTTCGCCTTCGCGCGGCGGGAAGTAGCTGGGCAGGCCATCGCTGTCGAGATAGCCCGGCATCAGGCCGGCCACGCGACGCCACAGCGTGGCGTCGCCCAGGCCGATGGCGCGGCTGGTCTGCTGCTCCAGGCAGGTGTAGGGGTAGCGCGCGAACCAGTCGCGCACACCGGGCAGGCCTTCGGCGAGGCGTGGCTGCAGCGACAGGCGCAGCCCGCCGCGCGCGACGCCGTTGTCGGCCAGCGCGCCGGCCGGCGACGCCACGTCGATCGAGAAACTGCCATCCACCTGCGCCAGCGTGGCTTGTCGGACGGTGAGCGGCACGGCGGGCACGATGCGTTGCGTGGCCTTGAGCGCGTCGCGCGCGCCCGCGCTGCCGCTGGTCTCGCGCGCCTCGATCTCCCACAGCAGCGATTCGGCGCGGGTGAAGGCCAGCTGCGCGGGCGCCTTCACGTCCCACGTCACTTCACGGGCTTCGCCGGCGGGAATGTCGACCGTGCGCGCCGGCAACTGCAGCAGCGTGGCGCGCGGCGCCACCTCGACCTTCATCGCGCGCGACGTGGTGTTGCGCAGCGTGAACTGCGCCCGGAAGGCATCGTCCTCGCGCACCAGGGGCGGCAGGCCGCTGATGATCTGCAGGTCCTGCGTGGCGCGGATGCGCGCCTCGCCGGTGCCGAACAGGTCCGCGCCCGCATCGGCCACGGCGACGATGCGGAAGGTGGTGAGCGCGTCGTTGAGCGGCACCGTCACCTTCGCCTGGCCCTGGGCGTCGAGCACCACGCGGGGATTCCACAGCAGCAGCGTGTCGAGCAGTTCGCGCGTCGGGCTGCGCCCGCCGCCGCCACCCGGCGCCACGGCTTTGCGGCCGTAGTGGCGCCGGCCGATGATTTCCATCTGCGCGGTGGACGTTTCCACCCCCCACGAGCGGCGTTGCAGCATGGCGTCCAGCAGGTTCCAGCTGTCGTTGGGCATCAGCTCCAGCAAGGCCTGGTCGACCGCGGCCAGCGCCACTTCGGCGCCGCCGGCCGGCGTGCCGTCGGGCTTCTTCACGCTGATGGTCACCTGCGCCTGGCCGCGCACGGTGTAGCTCTCGCGGTCGGCCTTCACCGCGACGTCCAGCTTGTGCGCGCGCGTGCCCACGCGGATCTCGGCCACGCCGAGGCGGAAGGCGGGCTTGGAGAGATCGACCAGGGCCGTGGGCGCGACGTATTCGCGGCCCTCCACCCAGAAGGCCGTCCACCATTCGCGCGGCGCCTTGTAGCCCCAGGTGAAGAAGCTGTACCAGGGCACGTCGCGCAGACGGCCGCGCAGGGCCAGCACGCTCACGAAGGTGTTCGGGCCCCAGTTCTCGCCGACTTTCAGGCTCACGGTCGGGTCTTGCCCGTTGAGCTGCATCACGTGCGTCTCGACGATGCCCTCGCGTTCCACCGCCACCAGCGCGGTGGCGAAGCGGAACGGCATGCGCACCTGGAAGCGCGCGGTCTCGCCGGGCTCGTAGCTCTTCTTCTCGGGCAGCACGTCGATGCGGTCGTTGTTCTGGCCGCCGAACCACAGCTCGCCCTGGCGCGTGACCCAGACCGAGCTGGCGGCCTCGCTGGCGCGGCCGGCGCCGTCTTTCGCCGTGGCCACCAGCTCGACCTCGCCGGCCTGGGCCAGCGAGGTCTCGCACAGCAGCAGTCCGCGCGAGTCGCTCTTGCCGCTGCAGACCTCGCCGAGGTCTTTCAGTTCGGTCTTGTTGTCGTAGCTGTAGAAGCCGCCCACCATGCGTTTGCGGCTGGTGGTGGTGATGCGCGCCACGGCCTTCACGGCCAGCGACACGCCCTCGCGCGGCTTGCCCGCGTGGTCGAGCGCGAGGGCCTGGAACTTGAGCTTGCGGCCCGACGACACCCAACTCTCGGCGCGGATGCCGGCCACCACGCCGGCCGGCCACACGGTGGAGACGCTGCGCAGCGTCTGAAGTTCGCCGTTGGGGTCGGCGTAGGTGGCTTCGAGCACCAGCTCGCGCGGTGCGCGCGCGGCGGGCAGCGGTTCGATGGTGACCTGCCCGGTGCCGTTGCGGTCGAGCGTGAGCGGCAGCTTGTCGGCCACCACGCGCTCATCCTGCGGCGCGGCTTCTTCTTCCTCGCCCTCGGTGCCGGCGGCAGGGGTGGCGTTGCGCGGGGGCGCGAAGCTGAAGCTGTCGAAGTCGCGGAAGTCGGGCCGGCGCTCGCGCACCAGCGCCGATACGCGCACCGGCAGGTTCGTCGCGGCGCCGCCGGCCACGTAGCTCACCTGCACCTGGGCCGGCACGCGCGTCGGGGCGATCAGCGCCTCCTTGCCTGCCGGTGCCACGCGGCCCTGCAGCACGGGCAGGCGGAACTCCTCGACGCGGAACTCGCCGCTGTCCTGCGTGTCGTTGCCCAGCTGCATCGTCACGCGGTAGACGCCCAGCCGCGCGGCGGGCGGGATGGCGAATTCGCTCTCGGCCGAGAGGCCCCCGCTGCCGGTGGTACGCCACGTCAGCGGCTGGCGGTACAGCTGGCCGCTGCCGGTGTGGCGAATCTCCACCTGCGTGGGGCGTTCCCGCGGCAGCGCGAAGCCGGTGCGCGTCTCGGTGCGGATGAAGTGCTTCATCGACACGGTCTCGCCAGCGCGCAGTAGCGTGCGGTCGAACACGGTGTGCATGCGCACGTCGGGTTGTGGCGCGCTGTTGGTGGGCAGGTCGAACCGCCAGGGCTCGATGCCGCGGTGCCAGTCGCTCCAGGTGAAGGCGATGTCCTGCACGGCGCTGCCGTCGGGCGCACGGCCCGGCGCGCGCGCGCTCACGAAGTAGGCGTCGCGGTACTCGCCTTCTTCCTTGCACGTGGGTGGCTGTGACGACAGGCCGGCCAGCTCGACCAGGCCGCGCGCATCGGTGGTGCCGCGTGCCAGCTCGCGCCCGTCGCACGAGGACACGCGCACCTGCGCACCGGCCACGGGCTTGCCGGCATCCAGCGTGGTCACCCAGGCCATGGCGTTCTCGCGGCCCAGCTTGAAGTGCACGCCCAGGTTGGTGACCAGGGCCGAGCTGCGCACGTACATCGTGCGTGCCGCGCCGTGCTGCGCGTCGAGCAGGGCCGCGCCCAGCCTGGGCGAGGCGATCTCGACGACGTGGAAGCCGGGTGACAGCGGAATACCCACCACCTCGAACGGGCGCGGATCGCCGCCCTGGCCGCGCGGCAACTCCAGTGTGCGCACGCCGCTCTTGCCGGCCAGCAGCGAGAGCATGCGCGACTGCACCCACTCGCGCTCTTCCTTGGTGAGCGGTGCCGGCAGCGGACCCTGCACGTCACGCGCGGCCTGCTTGCGCGAAACCTCGAAGTCGTCGTAGCGCTGCAGGCGGCGCTGCCACGCGATGATGTCGGCGTCGTCCTTGAGTTGCAGCACCGATACCTTGCCCGGCTCGGCCGGCGTGCCTTCCACCTTGCGCAGCGTGACGGGCAGCACCATGGCGCCGTCGGGCTCGGCCAGCCGCTCGACGATGCCGAAGGGCGCGGCCGCGAACTTGGCCAGCGGCGGCATCACGCCGGTGGCCACGGGCAGCGGGAAGTTGCCCGCGTTGCGCGCCGCGCGGCCGGCGGCGTCCTTGAAGCCCGAGGGCAGCTCGACCGTGTAGCGCGCGCTCTCGGCAAAAGGCGCCTCGAACCGCACGCCGTTGACCAGTGCGTCGTCCTCGCCCTCGTTGTCGAACTTCGGCTTCACGCTGCCCTGCGGGCCCTTGAGCACGATGGCGGCGGCCAGGCGGCGCTCGACGGGTGCGTTGAACGACAGGCGCAGCGGCCGGATCGGCAGGCATGCGGCCTCGGCGTTCTCGCGCTCGCAGCTGAATTCAAGTGCGAAGGGCTCGCGCACGGTGAAGTCGAAGCGCCTCTCGACGGCATTGACCACCCCGGACGGCGTGGCCACGCCGCGCCCGTAGACCACCTGCACCTTGGCCGACGGCGTGAGGCGGCGGTTGCACGCGAAGGTGGCGATACGCAGCGGATCGGTGGCGGCGGCCTTGTCGAGGTTGAGCGACTTGAGCAGATCGGAGCGCTGGGCGCCGTCGATCATCCGCACCGGAATGCGCTCGCCCAGACCTTCCATCTCGCACCACACGTTGGCGGCCACGCTGGCCGTGGTGGCCGGGCCGGTGAGTTGCATCACGAAGAACTGCTCCTCGTCCAGCGGCTGCCAACTGCCGGGGCGCAACTGCCGCACGGCCGGCCCGCCGGTCTGGAAGCGCCACTGGCCGCTGGCCAGCGCGCCGCCCTGGGGCGCGGCAAAGCCGCTGCGCGTAGCCACGGTGCAGCGCACACCGGGCGGCAGATCGGCCGTGAAGTCCCAGACCCAGCGCCGGTCGTCCAGCCAGCGGCCGCTGCCGCGCGAGGCCTGCGCATCGCTGCAGCTGACCGTGGCCGGGGCCGCGGCGGCCGGGTCGCCGAAGGCGACTGCGGCAGAATCGAACCTCACCGTCACCTGCCGCACCTGGGCGACTTCGCCCTGTGGCGTGACGCCCGTCACCTGCAGGGCCCAGGCGGGCCATCCCGCCGCCAGCGCGGTGCCGACGATGGCGCGCGCGATCCATCCTGTTGTTGTATTTCTTGTTCCGTTCTTCATGACTTCTCCTTGCCCCCTGATCGTCGCCGGGCTTGATGACGCGTCGCCAGGCCCGTTGGAAACAATTTGTAGGACAAACGCAGCGGGACGATCAGGCGGCCGGCCCACATTCTCGCCACCGCGAATCACCGTACTGTCGCCAGCATGAACCGCCGTTGGGAATTCGATGCGCTGCGCGGCCTGATGCTGGTGCTGATGACCTTCACGCACCTGCCCTCGCGCCTGAGTTCGCCGCTGGGCCAGCCGTTCGGCTTCGTCTCGGCGGCCGAAGGCTTCGTGCTGCTCTCGGCGGTGATGGCGGGGATGATCTACGGCCGCATGGCGCGGCGCGACGGCATCGAGGCGATGGAGCGCGCGTTCTGGAAGCGCGCCCTCAAGGTCTACCTGTGCCAGCTGGCGCTGATGCTGTTCCTGTTCACGGTGGTGGCCATGCTGGGCCTGGCGCGCGGCGAGCCGGCGGTGACCAACCTGATGTCGTTCTACCTGCAGCATCCGGTGCTGGCGCTGCCGGCGGCTGCGCTGCTGGTCTACCAGCCGGCGCTGATGGACATCCTGCCCATGTATGTGCTGTTCATGCTGGCCAGTCCGTGGGTCATGGCCTGGGGCCTGCGGCGTGGCTGGGGTCCGGTGATGGCGCTGAGCGTGGGCCTTTGGGTGGTGGCGCAGTTCGGTGTCGAGATGCGGCTGCACGGCCTGCTCGAACACCATTTGGCTTTCCCGGTGCCCTGGCGGGACACCGGCGCATTTTCATTGATGGCGTGGCAGTTCCTGTGGGTGATGGGGCTGTGGCTGGGCGCGGGCCGCCAGCCCCATTCGCCACCGCACCTGCGCTTTCCGTCCTGGGCGGTCACCCTGGCGGTGATGCTGGCGCTGGTCGGGCTGGCCTGGCGCCACACCATGGGGCAGGCGCCGTTCGGCGCCAACGTCGCGCTCAACATGGTGTTCGACAAATGGCAGCTGGCACCCATGCGCGTGCTCAACCTGTTCGCGCTGATCGTGGTGGTTCTGCGTTTCGGACCCTGGCTGGCCGCGCGCATGCCGCGCCTGCGGTGGCTGGAAACGCTGGGCATGGCATCGCTGCCGGTGTTCTGCGCCCACCTGGTCGTGGTGCTGCTGGTGCTCTCGATCTGGGGTGGCAGTCCGACGGCGCGGCCGGTGTGGGGCGACGTGCTGCTGGTGGCGGGCTGCTTCGGCATCCTGTATGCCGTGGCGCGCATCTCGGTGGCGCTGGACCGCCTGCCGCCGCGCGGCAAGGGCGGCCGGCCGGCGGCCCCGTTCAGCGCGCGGCCGTCGCCGTCACCGCATGCGCCGGTGCCTGTGCAGGCGCCGACGGCAGCGGCCGCGTCGATGCCGACGTCGTCAGCACGGCCGGCACCGCTGTCGCCGCCGTCACCGCCGCTGGGGCCGGTGCCCCCGGTGCCACCGGCACCCCTGTGAGGCGGGCGGCGATGATCGATTGCCAGAGCTGGTAGCCGGTCTCGTTGAGGTGCAGCCGATCACCCAGGAACAACTCGGGCCGCGGTGTGCCCTCGGCGGTCATCATGGGCGTGAAGATGTCGATATAGCCCGCGTTGGGCAGGCTCTGCACGTAGGCGCCGATCAGCGCGTTGGTCTCGCGGGCCTTCTCGAGCAAGCCGACACGCGAGGGGCTGGGCTTGATCGAGATGTAGTCGATGCGCACGCCAGGCAGCTCGGCGCGCACCGTGCCGACAAATTCGCGGAAGCTCTCCAGCACTTGGGCCGGCGTGCGGCCCTCGGCGAGGTCGTTGTCGCCTGCATAAACCAGCACCTGGCTGGGCTGGTAGCGCACCACGAGGTCGCGCGCGAAACGGTTGCAGTCGGCCATGGTGGACCCGCCGAAGCCGCGGTTGATGACCACCGGCAGCTGGCGGAAGTCCTGCGCCAGCGTGGTCCACATGCGGATCGTGGAGCTGCCCACGAAGAGCGTGCCTTGCTTGGCCGGGGCCTTCTCGAGATCGGCCCTGGCAAAGGCATCGAAGCTGGCCTGCCACTGCCCGTAAGACACCTTCACGGGCGTGGCCGGCGCCGCCTGGGCCGGCGCGGCGGCCGGCGTTGCCGGTGTCAGCTGGGCGTGGGATGAGGACGCGCCGGCGAGCAGGACGGCAGCGATCAGCGATGTCAGACGATGGCTTGCGGTGGCGGGCATGGCGTGAATGTTCAGGCAAACCGCGGCGCGAAGTTGTGACATCGGCGGTAGGCGGGACGACTCAAGGGTTTTCCCGTAGTGTCGTCGCCACGCACTGCTGCTTTTCTGCCACCGTCAGCCCGTTTTCACGGGCACGAAGATCCGGTCGTCGCCGCGCTGGATCAGGAGGGCCACCGATTTTCCGGCCTTGGCCACCACCTGGCGAACCTCGTCAACGCTGGTGACGGGCGTGCCGTTGACGGCCAGCAGCACATCGCCGGCCTGCACGCCCGCGCGCGCCGCCGCGCCGCCGGCCTGCTGGATGAGCAGGCCCGTGTCCACACCCGCCTGCTGGCGCTCGGCCGGGCGCAGCGCGCGCAGCGCCAGGCCCAGCTTGCCCTGCGGTGTGTCGGCGCCGGCCTGGGCCACTTCGGTGGCCGCGTCGTCGGCGCGCACCAGCTTTGCCGACAGCGTCCTGGACTCGCCCTTGCGCCACACCTCCATGGCCAGCTTGTCGCCGGGCTTGGACATGCTCACGATGGCGGGCAGATCGGCCGACGAGACGATGCGCTGGCCATTGGCCGTGCGGATCACGTCTCCGGGCTGCAGGCCAGCGGCCTCGGCCGGGCCGTCCTTCTGCACGCTGGAGACCAGCGCGCCTTCGGGCGATGGCAGCTTGAACGAGTCAGCCAGGCTCTGGTTGACCTCCTGCACCGCCACGCCCAGCCGCGCGTGCTGGGCGCTGCCGGTGGCGACGATCTGGTCCTTGATCTTCACGGCCAGGTCGATCGGAATCGAGAACGACACGCCCTGGTAGCCGCCGGTGCGGCTGTAGATCTGCGAATTGATGCCCACCACTTCGCCACGCGCATTGAACAGCGGGCCGCCCGAGTTGCCGGGGTTCACGGCCACGTCGGTCTGGATGAAGGGCACCGTGCTGTCGTCAGGCAGCGAGCGGTTCTTGGCGCTCACCACGCCGGCCGTCACGGTGTTCTCGAAGCCGAAGGGCGAGCCGATGGCGGCCACCCATTCGCCCACGCGCAGGTCGGCCGTGCGGCCCAGGCTCACCACGGGCAGGTTGCGTGCATCGATCTTGAGCACGGCGATGTCGGTGCGCGGATCCATGCCGAGCACCTTGGCGGCCAGTTCGCGGCGATCGGTGAGCTTCACGGTGACTTCCTTGGCGCCGCGCACCACGTGCGCGTTGGTCAGGATCAGGCCGTCGGCCGAAATGATGAAGCCCGAACCCATGCCGCGCGTGGGCACGTCCTGCTGCGGCACGGCGCGCCGGCCCTGCTGCTGTTGCTGCTGGAAGCGGCGGAAGAACTCGAAGAACGGATCGTTGCCGAAGGGGTTGTCGTCGCCTTGCGCCACTGCCTCGTCCGCATCGGCGCGCGCGGTGCCCACCACGCTGATGTTGACCACGGCCGGGCCGTAGCGTTCGGTGATGGTGGAGAAATCGGGCGCCGATACCGGCGAAGGCGGCGCGCTGGACACAGGCGCGAGCGGCGCGGCGCCCACGGTGCCGGTGTGGATGAGGGAGGCACCCGCGCCGCCGAGGACGCCGGCGGTGACGAGGGCCAGGACGAGGCGCGAGGCCTTGAGCGAGACGGTGTTCATGGATGACTCTCCGTTGCAGGGACTGGGGATCAGTCGATGGAGAGAACTATGCGGCGCCGGTCTTAGCGCGGGCTTAAGACGCCGCGTGCGCGACGCAGGGTGCTCAGCCCTCGCGAAGCGGCAGCCGCACTTCGGCACGCAGCCCGCCCAGGCGCTGAGACGTGCCGAGCGATAGCACGCCCCCGTGGCGCGCTGCCACGGCCTGCACGATGGCCAGGCCCAGGCCGCTGCCACCGGCGTTGCCCGTGTCGTTGCCGCGCACGAAGCGGCCGGGCACACGTTCGCGCTCGGCCGGCGCGATGCCGGGGCCGCTGTCTTCCACGGCCAGCACGGCCGAGCCGCCCGCGGCGGACACCGATACGTCGACGCGGCCCGACTCGGGCGTGTACTTGATCGCGTTGTCCAGCAGGTTGCGCAGCAACGCGCGCAGGGCTTCGGGCTGGCCGCGCACGATCACCGGCGCGGCGCTACCGTCCTCGCCTTCGCCGGCCACGCCCAGATCGATGTCGCGGGCCTGTGCGTGCGGCAGCACGTCGGCGATGGCCAGGCGCATCACGTCCTGCAGCACCACGTCGGCCTGCGCCGCCTCGGTGCCGCCGGCCTCGGCGCGGGCCAGCGCAAGCAGTTGCTCGACGAGGTGGATCGCGCGGGCGATTCCCTGGTCGAGCCGCGCGAGCGCAGCCCCGTGCGCGGCCGGGTCGCCCGCCACGTCGCTGCGGCGCAACGCCTGCGCCTGCAGCTTGAGCGCGGTGAGCGGTGAGCGCAGTTCATGGGCGGCGTCGGCGACGAAGGCCTGCTGCGTTTCGAACGCCGCCTTGACGCGCGTGAACAGCAGGTTGAGCTCGCCCACGAGCGGTCGCACCTCGTCGGGCAGGTCTGTGTCGGCCAGCGGCGAGAAGTCGCCCGCCGCGCGCCCGGCCACCTGGCGCCGCGCGCGATCGATGGGCGCGAGCGATGCGCTGATCACCCACCACACCACCATCATCAACAGCGGTGCCATCAGCACGACGGGCAGCACCGCGCGCAGGGCCAGAGCGCGGGCGCGGGCATTGCGCGCGCTCATGTCCTGCGCGATCTGCACGGTCTGCACGGGCGTCTGCACGGTGTAGACGCGGTAGCTCGTTCCCTGCACTGTCACGTCGGAGAAGCCGAGCACGGCGCTTTGCGGCAGGTCGGAGCGCGGCGAGCGGAACAGCTGCACGCCATCCGGCCCCCAGATCTGGATCTCGAAATCCATCTCGGGCCCGCCGTCCTCGGGCGGCAGCAGCGGCGGCGGCCCGCCCGGGCGCATGGCGTGCGCCATCTGCCGCAGGTGCAGGTCGAACATCTGGTCGGCCTGACGCACGGCCCCCCGGTAGGCGCCAGCGCCCTGCAGCAGCGCGAAGAAGGCGATGGCCAGCAGCAGGAAAACGAGCAAGCGCCGCCGCAGCGAGTGCGGTCGGGCGTCGGAGGCGGGCGCGGTGGCGGCGTCCATCAGCGCGGCACCAGATAGCCGAGGCCGCGCACGGTCTGCACCAGATCGGCCCCGAGTTTCTTGCGAACGCCGTGGATGTAGACCTCGACGGCATTGCTGCTGACCTCGTCCTTCCAGCTGAAGAGCTTCTCTTCGAGCTGGGCGCGCGAGAACACGACGCCCGGGCGCGCGATCAGCGGCTCCAGCACGGCCCACTCGCGGGCCGACAGGGTGACGGGCCTGCCATCCTGCGAGGCCTCGCGCGTGGCCGGGTTGAGCGTGACGCCGCGATGCGAATAGACGGGTTGCGCCTGCCCTTCGGCGCGCCGCAGCAACGCGCGGATGCGGGCCAGCAGTTCGTCGGTGTCGTACGGCTTGACCACGTAGTCGTCGGCCCCGGCGTCGAGCCCGGCCACGCGATCGGCCACGGCGTCGCGCGCGGTGGCCAGCAGAACGGGCGTGCGCACGCCGCGCTGACGCAGGCTGCGCAGTACGGCCAGGCCATCGCGGCGGGGCAGGCCCAGATCGAGCAGCACGAGGTCGTACTGGCTGTCGGCCAGGGCGGATTCGGCCAGCTCGCCATCGCGCACCCAGTCCACGGCGTAGTGCGCGGCGCGCAGCACGTCGAGCACGGCTTCGCCGATCATGGAGTCGTCTTCGACAAGGAGCAGGCGCATGGCGGGTGGTGTTGGGGCGGATCTCGCGCCGCCGCCGGGCGATGCGGATCGCTTCGATGATAAGACGCGCCCTGCGGCGGGCCTTAGGGCAGCCTTAGGGTCGGCGCAGTGTTTTCCATGTGCGGTATCTCCTACGGACAGACGGGACCACCGGGCCTGCCGGGTTTTCCGAGCGCGCCGCACACTGGACTGATACACATCAGAACCGAAGGACTTGCACTCATGGACACCCGATTCTCATGGCGTGGCTGGCTCGTGCCGGCCATGACCGCCCTCATGCTGGGATTCCTCCAGCCGGCCGCAGCGCAGCAGCCCGCAGCGCCCGGAGCGGCGCCGGTGACATCCCGCATTGATGGCTTCGACGTCGAGCCGATCAGCCAGGCCGGTGCCGGCCGCGAGCTTCTGTTCACGCTGTACGGTAGCCCAGGCGGCGTGGCCCGCGTGCAGATTTCGGGCGCCACGGGCGCGCTGTTGATGGAAGAACTCGAACCCGGTCTGTACGAGGGTATCTACACCATCCGCGCCCGCGACAAGATCACCGCCGCCAGCCAGACCACGGTGAACCTGCGCCAGGGCAACCAGGTTGCCACGGCCGTGCTGGACGAGCCGCTGATCGGCACACCGCGCGCCTCGCGTGCCCTGCCCACCTCCACGCGTGTGCGCGTCGACCGGTTTGCCATTGAGCAGCCGCAGTCGCTCTCGGCTGGCAATGAGTTGCGCTTTACGCTGACCGGCACGCCGGACGCCGTCGCCAGCGTGCGTCTGGCAGGCGTGCGCGGCAAAGTAGATCTGAATGAAGTGCGCCGGGGCGTCTACCAGGGTGCCTACGTGATCAAGCAGCGTGACCGCGTCGTGTCGTCCACTGCCATCACGCCGTACCTGCGCCAGGGCACGCAGCAGACCGCGCTGGCAGGTCAGACGCTCGGTGTGGCCGTTTCGCAGCAGGCGGCCGTGCGCCCGGTGGCGCCTCCGCCCCCGCCGGCCGTGTGCAACCTGTGTGGCGTGGTGGAAGCCGTGAATCCGGTGCAGGTACAGGGTGAAGGCTCGCTGGTGGGCAAGATCGGAGGCGGCGTCGCGGGTGCGGTGATCGGCAGCCAGATCGGCAAGGGCGACGGCCGCAAGCTCGCGCAGATCGCGGGCGTGGTCGGTGGCGCAGTGGCTGGCAACGAGATCGAGAAGCGCATGCGCGCCGCCACGCACTACGAGGTGGTGGTGCGGCTGGACAACGGAGGCTCGCAGACGGTGCAGTTTGCCACCCAGCCCGAGGTGCGCATCGGCACGCGGGTGCGGGTGGAAGAAAACGGCGCCACGCTGCGTCTGATCTGATCCGAGTGACGTGAAACGACGACGCCCGGCCGCGTGAGCGCGCCGGGCGTCGTTGCCTCTGCGTTGCCTTCGTCGTTCAGGGGTAGAGGCCGCGCAGCTCGCGCGCATGCAGGATGCGTGTGCACGCGATGATGAAAGTGGCCGTGCGCAGGCTCACCTTGTGTTCCTGGGCCGTCAGCCAGATGGCGTTGAATGCGGCCTTCATGATGCGCACCAGGCGCGCGTTGATCTCGTCCTCGTCCCAGAAGAACGACGAGAAATCCTGCACCCACTCGAAGTAACTCACCGTCACGCCGCCCGCGTTGGCGATCACGTCGGGCAGCACCAGCACGCCACGTTCCTGCAGGATGTCGTCCGCCTCGGGCGTGGTAGGACCGTTGGCGCCTTCGATCACCATGCGCGCCCGGATCTTGCCGGCATTGGTCTTGTTGATCTGGCCTTCCAGTGCGGCGGGGATGAGGATGTCGCAATCCACCTGCCAGAACTGGTCGTCGGCGATCTTCTCACCGTCGGCGAAGCCGGCCACCGTGCGGTGCTCGGCGACGTGCTTGAGCAGCTCGGGCACGTTGAGCCCCGCTTCGCGGTACACCGTGCCGCCATGGTCCTGCACTGCCACTACACGCGCGCCGGCCTCGGCGAACAGCTTGGCCGCCACGCCGCCCACGTTGCCAAAGCCCTGCACGATCAGGCGGGCCTGGCTGACGTCGAGGCCGATGTGCCTGGCGGCTTCCACGCCCACGGTGAACACGCCACGACCCGTGGCTTCCACACGGCCCAGCGATCCGCCGAGGTCAATCGGCTTGCCCGTGACCACGCCGGTGGCGGTGGAGCCCTGGTTCATGGAATACGTGTCCATCATCCAGGCCATGACCTGGCCGTCGGTGTTAACGTCGGGAGCGGGGATGTCCTTGTTGGGGCCGATGATGATGCCGATCTCGCTGGTGTAGCGGCGCGTGAGGCGTTCGAGCTCGCCGCGCGAGAGCAGGCGGGGGTCGACGCGGATGCCGCCTTTGGCACCGCCGTAGGGCACGTTGACCGCGGCGTTCTTGATCGACATCCAGGCCGACAGCGCCATCACCTCCGACAGCGTGACGTCCTGATGAAAGCGCACGCCCCCCTTGCCCGGCCCGCGCGATGTGTTGTGCTGGACCCGGTAGCCTTCGAAATGCGCCACCGTGCCATTGTCGAGCTCGATCGGCACGTCGACGATCAGTGATCGCTTGGGGCGCTTGAGGGTCTCGACCCAGCGCGAGAGATTGCCCAGGTAAGGCGTGACGCGATCCACCTGCTGCAGGTAGATGCCCCATGGGCCGAGATGGCTGGGATCAAGGTAAGAGGGCAAGGCGCCCGGTGCGGGGGCAGCAGCCGGGGACGGGGCTGCTGCGCGGGATGCTTGAGACACGGAGGACTCCTGGGGACGCTGGCACGACGCCAGCGATCGCTAGGTTAGGCAGGGCCCGCGCAGTTGTCCAAAGCCGTTTGGGCTACGCCTTATGCATGAAATGCATGCTTGAGAAAATTCCGAGCCGGTGGCGATACCGCGCCACCCTCCTGCCGCGACAAGCGCCGGGTGCTCTCAACCCAGGCGACTGCGGTGCCGTGCGATCTGCTCGCGCACGCGTTCGGGCGCCGTGCCGCCCAGCGTATTGCGCGCCTCCAGTGAGCCACGCAGCGACAGCGCGTCGTACACGTCCTTTTCGATGCCGGGATTGAATTCCTGCAATACGGTCAGCGGCAACTCGGACAGATCGCAGTTGTGCGACACGGCAGCCTTCACGGCGTGTGCGACCGTCTCGTGCGCGTCACGGAACGGCAGCCCCTTCTTCACCAGGTAGTCCGCCAGATCCGTGGCGGTGGCGTAGCCGCGCAGGGCGGCCTGCTCCATGGCAGGCGGGTTCACGGTGATGCCCTCGGCCATCTCGGCGAAGATGCGCAGCGTGTCCTTGAGCGTGTCGACCGTGTCGAACAGCGGTTCCTTGTCTTCCTGGTTGTCTTTGTTGTAGGCGAGCGGCTGGCCCTTCATGAGCGTGATCAGGCCCATCAGATGGCCCACCACACGGCCGGTTTTGCCGCGCGCGAGTTCAGGCACGTCGGGGTTTTTCTTCTGCGGCATGATCGACGAGCCGGTCGTGAAGCGATCCGCGATCCTGATGAATCCGAAGTTCTGGCTCATCCAGATGATCAGCTCTTCCGACAGCCTGCTGATGTGAACCATCGTCAGGCTCGCCGCGGCGGTGAATTCGATGGCGAAGTCGCGGTCGCTCACGGCGTCCAGGCTGTTCTGGCAGACCTGCGGTTCGCCAGCTGAATCCACCATGCCCAGCGTGCGCGCCACGCGCTCACGATCGAGGGGGTAGGTAGTGCCGGCCAGCGCGGCCGAGCCCAGCGGCAGGCGGTTGGT
Source organism: Burkholderiales bacterium (assembly GCA_017307855.1). Taxonomy (GTDB): domain Bacteria; phylum Pseudomonadota; class Gammaproteobacteria; order Burkholderiales; family Burkholderiaceae_C; genus JAGOCV01. The sequence continues at coordinate 81,733 of JAFKGD010000015.1, forward strand.
GCGGCGGCGCACGTCGGCCATGCGCTCGGCATCGCGCGAAAACATTTCCACGTACGCCAGCATGTGGTGGCCGAAGCTCACCGGCTGCGCCACCTGCAGGTGGGTGAAGCCCGGAAGAATGACCTCGACGTTCTTCTGCGCGATGGACAGCAGCGCGCGCTGCAGGCCGGCCAGCAGGTCGATGATGAGGTCGATCTCGCCGCGCAGCCACAGGCGAACGTCGGTGGCGACCTGGTCGTTGCGGCTGCGGCCGGTGTGCAGGCGCTTGCCGGCGTCACCCACCAGTTGCGTCAGGCGGGCCTCGATGTTGAGGTGGACGTCCTCGAGCTGGAGTTTCCACTCGAAGGCGCCCGATTCGATCTCGGAGCGGATCTGAGCCATGCCGCGCTGGATCGCCGCATGGTCATCGGCGGCGATGATGCCCTGCGCGGCCAGCATCTCGGCGTGCGCCAGGGAGCCCTCGATGTCGGCCTGCCAGAGTCGCTTGTCGAAGAAGACGCTGGCGGTATAGCGTTGCACCAGTTCGCTCATGGGTTCCGAGAACAGCGCAGACCACGCCTGATTTTTCTTGTCGAACTGGTTTTGTGACATTGGGCAACAATAATCGGGTTCAACCCCGATCGGGCATGAGAGCAGAAGAATCGCAAATTTTATCGGCGTTCCACGAGCCGGCGGCTTCGTCGGAGCCGGCGGCGCAGCTGCTGGTGTTCGACGCCTGCCAGCTGGGTGTCGTGCTGCGTGCGGTGCTTTTCGTCGAGGCGGTTGTGGCTGTGGCGTCCATGTATGGTGCGGCCGGCCCTTCGCACTGGTTGTTGCGCGCCTCGCTGATCACTGCCGTGGCGCTTCCGGCCACGCTGGCCTGGCTGATCGTCGCCTGCGCCGGCAAGCGCGCGCTCGCGCGTCTGCCGCGGTGGGCCCAGTACCTGGCAGGCGCGAGCCTGGGCGCGCTGGCCGGACTCTACGGTTGCGGCATGCTGGCGCTGGCGAGCTACGCCGAGGCCGTTCCCTGGCTGGCAGGCGCCAGCACCGGCGCGCTGATGGCTGCCCTGCTGGTCGGCGGCCTGGAACTGCGGGCGCGAGGCCGCACACCGGCCGACACCACCGCGCGCCTGGCCGAGTTGCAGTCGCGCATCCGGCCGCACTTTCTCTTCAATACCCTCAACAGCGCCATCGCGCTGGTACGCGCCGAGCCGGCCAAGGCGGAAGCCCTGCTGGAAGATCTCAGTGATCTGTTCCGCGCCGCGCTGGTGGAGCAGGGAGACTCGGTGACATTGGACGAAGAAATCCGCATGGCCGAGCGTTATCTGGCGATCGAGCAGGTGCGGTTCGGTGACCGGTTGCGCATCGGCTGGCATCTCGATCCTGACGCCGACACCGCCCGGCTGCCGCCGCTTCTGCTCCAGCCGCTGGTGGAGAATGCCGTACGCCATGGCGTGGAGCCCAGCGACAGCGGCGCCGACATCGAAATCAGCACCGAACGGCGCCGCAACACGGTCGTCATCAAGGTTGCCAATACCGTTCCGGCCGGACCGGGCACGCCAGGACACGGCGTGGCGCTGAACAATGTGCGCGACCGGCTGCATTTGCTGCACGACGTGCGCGTGCAGTTCAGCGCAGCCTTGGATGGTGGCGTGTTCCGCGTCCGCATCGAATTACCCGTTGGGGGAGAAGTCCGATGACCCTGAGAGTCCTGATCGTCGATGACGAGCCGCTTGCCCGGGCACGGCTGCGCACCCTGCTGGGGGACTGCGCTGATCCGACCGCCCAGGTCGTGGCCGAGGCCGGCAATGCCACCCAGGCCATGGACCTGATCACGCGGGAGCGTTTCGATCTCGCGCTGATAGACATCCACATGCCGGGGGCCGATGGCCTCAAGCTGGCCCAGGCGATGCGTGGCGTGGACCGGCCGCCGATGGTGGTCTTCGTGACCGCCCACCCCGGCCATGCGGTGACGGCATTCGAACTCGATGCGGTGGACTACCTCACCAAGCCGGTACGCATCGAGCGGTTGCGCCAGGCGCTGGTGAAGGCCGAGCGCTTCCTGCGCGAGCGCGAGGCGCCGGCCGATGAGCCCGTGCTCGTCATCCAGGACCGGGGGCGCACGGAGCGGGTGCCGTTCGCGGAGATCCTGTATTTCAAGGCCGAACTGAAGTACGTCACCGTGCGAACAGCCGCCCGCAGCTACATCCTGGACGGCTCGCTGGCCGAGCTCGAAGCCCGGCTGACCGGCCAGTTCCTTCGCATCCATCGAAACGCCCTGGTGGCGCGCCGCGCCGTGCGCTCACTGGAAAAGCACTACAGCACCGAGCCCGGCGAAGAAGGGGAAGGCTGGGCCATCCGCCTCACCGGCGTCCAGGAGGTGCTGGCCGTGTCGCGACGCCAACTGGCGGCTGTCCGCGAAGCAATCGCGTCAGGCTGACAAGACGCGAGCTACAGGTTTCCGTTCCAGCGTCTTCGGACTTCGCTCCGGGGATGGTCGGTTTCGGCGCACTGAACGCGCGGCACGCGACATCCCTCCTAACCTGCGGCGCTTGCGATGCTGCACGGAGGATCGATGCGCATGAGACTTTTCCGACTGGCGTTTCCGGACCAGTCGTTGACGCGCACGGCGCGGCGGATGAAGGACTTGCAAAGGTGCGGGGACATCAACAGCGAACACCTCAGACCTTGTGTCGCCTACGAGTCGGCTGAGCTCGCGGCCATGTGCTCAAGCGAACTTCTGTGGAGTGTCCGCCGCAAGACAGAACTCCTGCGGGAGACCGTGACACTGCCTGGCGGCACCGGGCTGCATGGTCTCGCACCGGCCGCGGTGTGCGAGTCGTTCGATGCGCAGTACACGCCATCGCTGCCGCTGGTCGAGCATATGGTGGCGCACGGGCTGTTGTCGCTCTGGGTTCCAAGCGCCCATGCGGGCCACCAGCATGCGGTGTTCATCAACCCTTGCCACGCGGCGTTTGCGGACATCGTCATCGAGAAGCGGCATATCGTGCTGACCCGGCCGCCATGGAGCGGATACGTCGAGTCGTCGGATCGCATGATGCTCGCTGCGGGAATCCACACGGCCGAACCGGCTGCGCCGAGCGGGCTCGCCTGGCGCTGGATTTCAGAGGATATTTCTCGGCATACGGCAGGTTTACTCCATGCATCGGATGGTTGAGGGCGGAATTCGTCGATCCAGTCGAATTTGAACCATTCGGTTACATCTGGGCAAAAATCGGCCTGCCCTCAGCTTTGAGCCCATCCGATATGCCATCTGTTACTGCATTTCTCCGGCACTGGTTGCCGCGTCAGAGTTCCGGAAGTGAGCGGGCTGCCCGAGCCGCAGGCAGCGGGTCCGAGACCGCCGAGTCCGCTACGCTGGCTGATTCGCACCTGATCATGAATGTCTTCAATCAGCTGGCGGCGAGCATGCATGCCCGCCTGGGTGAAGAAGATCCACGGCTGTTTGCGCTGGCCGACTATCTACGTCTGGTGCTTCGCTGTGGCAACGTTGACAAGCTGTCTGTGCACGAAGAATTCCTGCTGCTTCAGAGTTACATCCAGCTGGTGGCCCGCAATCGCCCGATAGACCTCTCTTTCGAATTCAGTCCTGGTGCGGAGGAGGAGGGCGGCCATGGGCGCCTCGTCCAGCGGCATCTGGCATGCGATCTCGTGGGCGCCGTATTGAAAGCACTGCCCGGCGGAGGAGCGAGTGCCACGCGCCTGCGTATCGGGTTCGAGAACGGCGGGCCTGGCTGCGCCTACGTCCTGCATGCTTCGCTGGTTTGTCCGGATGCCGCCGAATTCGAACGCCGGCTTCGCAACGAACTGGACGGCATGGCCGATCGCTTCGACCTGCCTGGCGGCGGGCCGAAACAATCCTATGGCAGGTCGGGAACGCACGTCACCTGGTCTGCCACCGTCGTGGGCCAACCGGCTTACCAGGGGGCCGTATGAGGAGCCTATCGGTCATCCTGGCTGACGACGATCGTGAGCAGTTGCGCTATCTCCAAGACCTGATCCACGTCCTTCGCCCCCACTGGACGGTCATCGCAGCGCTCGACGACATCACGTCGTTGCCGGCGTTGATCCAGAGTGAGCAGCCGTCCCTGTGCATTCTTGACGTCGGCTTCGAAGATACGAATGGAATAGACACGGTTCGAAATATTCCGAGCGCTCCTCCCATCATCTACGTCACGGGCGACCCCTCCGCTGCTGTGAGGGCATTCGATACGCCGGCTATCGACTTCATCGTCAAACCCATACGCCGTGACCGTTTCGAGCAAGCGCTGGAGAGGGCCGAAAAACAGGTCGGGCTGCTCGCGGCCGAGAGGAGCCAGGCCGAGCGTTCCGATACCAGCCGCGTCGTGACGCCCACCATGGTCCGGATGATGCGCGGCGAAGATCTCATGATCGTCTCGCTGGACGAAGTCCGCTACTTCCAGGCGGATCGCAAGTACACGCGCGTGGTCCTCCAGTCCCAGGAAGGCATGCTGCGAATGAGCCTGTACGCCATCGAACCGTACATCAATGCGGACCACTTCTGGCGCATTCACAGAGGCTGCATCATCAACGCCCGGCGCGTGTCGCTGGCCAAGCGGGATGATCTGGGTCGTCTGTTCATCCGAGTCCAGGACCGGCCCGAGAGCCTGCCGGTCGCCAGGCCGTACGAGTACCTGTTCAAGGATGGCTTCTCCTGAATGTGCACAGGGGCGAACTGTCACGAAGGTTTCGATCTTGATTCTGAGGGCTTCGATATCGCCTGAACACAACTGACGATAGCCCTGTGACGCAGGCCGCAGGGGCTTCTAGGATGGGCCGGCTTTCGGACCGCCGTTCTTCCAGATGTCCATCCCCTTCTTCGGCCGCGCCGCTGGCAAACAGCGTGTTTCAGGACTGTCGTCCTTGCCCCACGTCGATGTGGCGAGCCAGATCTCCCGGGAACGCATGGAGGTTGCCTGGCGCCAGGCCACCCGCACGATCCCCGGTCTGGCCGCTGCCGGAATGGGCGCTCTCTGGATGTGGGCGGCGACGGACAGGCTTGCATTGGGAAGTCTCTGGATCCTTGCCTGTCTGTTGCAGACGGGGCTGATGTGGCTGGCCGCGCGACGCTACTTGAGGCTGGACGAAGCCGAGCGTCGACGGCATTACAGGGCGTTCTGGTGGAGCAACACCATCGGTGGCCTTCTACACGGCGCGCTGTGCACCACCTTCGCGTGGAGTGTGATTCCTGGGCTGGATCCGCCCGCACGCGCTTCCGCATCGGTGGCTTTGCTGGTCTTGGGGGGATGGCTGGCCAGCACCGGCTCCCTGCTGCGCGTCGGCTTCCTGTTCTCCGCGCTGTTGCCAACCTCGTCCTTGTGCCTCATCTGGTGGCCCGGCGCCCCTGCCGATGCGGCGGGTGCCGTGGTCGTCCTCATGTTCGGACTGGCACTGGTGTGGATGCACAGGGAGCAGGAACTTCTCCTTCAACGCTCCGTTCTCGCGCAGATGCGCAACGCAATGCTGATGCGCGAGGCATTGCAGCGCAGCCAGCTCATCGAGTCGATCAACAAGAAGAAGACCGAGATCATTGCTGCCGCCAGTCATGACTTGCGGCAGCCTGTCCATGCGCTCGGACTGCTCGTCCAGCGGCTGCATCCGAATCTGGGGGAGGCCGACCAACTGGTGCTTTTCCATCAGGTGCGATCCCGGGTGGCCGTGATCTCGGAGATGCTGGCTGGCCTGCTCGACCTGTCGAAGTTCGACAGCGGAAGCTACAAGGTGCGCCTCGAGACGGTCCGCTTGACCGACGTCGTGGAGGAAGTCGTCGGGCTCTTCGAGGACCGGGCACACCGGAAGAACCTCCGGTTGCGGCACGAGGTCGAGGATGTGGATATCCAGACGGATGCGGCGTTGCTCAAGCAGATCATCCACAACCTCATCAGTAACGCGATCAAATACACGGCAAAGGGCGAGGTGGCGATCGTCGGCGGCTACGGAGGGGCGGGTTCGTTTCTCCTTCAGGTGCGCGATACCGGGATCGGTATTCCGCGTGGCAACCTCGACGAGATCTTCATGGAGTACTTCCGGCTGCCGGTCCATCGCAATGGAAGCGAGGACGGTCTCGGCATCGGCCTGGCATTGGTCAAGCGCGCGTGCTCGTTGCTGAGCTACCGCGTCCACGTCAAGTCGATCGTGGGTGGTGGCAGCCGCTTCACGCTTGAAATTCCGGCGATGAGGGTGGCGCCGCATCGTCGCCAGGTGGATCTCCTGCCGGCCGACACGGTGCCCGGGGATTCTGCAGGTAACCAGGAGCATTGCATCCTGCTGCTGGAGAACGATGAGGTCGCGCACGACGCCATGGTTCGCCTGGTCTCGGACTGGGGCTATCGCGTCATCGCCAACACGGACGGCGAGCGCATGCTGCAACGCCTGAGAACTGATCCTGCATTGCGGCCCGATCTCATCGTCTCGGACATGCATCTGGGCGGGCCCAAGGATGGCGTGCAGTACATCGAGGCCATCCGGGAGATCATGGGAGCTCCCAGGCTGCCTGGTCTGGTGGTGACCGGCGATCTGGGGCGTGAGCTTCAGGAGCGTGCGGCCAAGAAGGGCATCCGCATCCTGTACAAGCCACTCCAGCCGCGGATCCTGAAGGCCGCCATCAGAGGCGTCCTGCGCTCTCCCGGCTAGGCGACCGAGGGCCCCGGTCAGCTGCGGATGCCCGTCGCCGGCATCTCTGCGCCAGCCGGTGTGCCCTGCGCGTTCAGCGACAGCGGCCAGGTGTCCACGAAGTCCTGATGGGTCTGGAGCATCATCTCCGGCCAGGCGGAAAGCACTTCGATGTATCTCAGATAGGTGCTGCGGACGACTTGGGCAAATGCATCGGCCCATGAACGGAACACGACGTCCATCTCAAGGGGCGAGAGCAACACGGCTTCCTGCAGGGCTCGCTCCAGGCACAACGAGTAGCGGAGGGGATCGAAAGCACTGCCTTTGACCTCGAAGTTGCAATCTTCGCGCCTGATCATGCGCGTAAGCGCCAGCGTTTCGGTGCGGCACCCGGCCTGTGCACGGCGGCCCAGATGCAGAACATGATCCGAGTAGTCGTCGTGCGGCGGTTCTGCCGTCGGGACACTGCGAAGGTCCTGGAGCCGCCAGGCCATGAAGCGCTCGCTGACCGCGCCTGCGTTCGCCAGCAGACGAAGGGCGAGCGAGCGCTGCAGATGCGGGCGATAGACCAAGGCGGCCGCATCCGCGTAGACGAAAAGGAGACAACGCCTCAGGAACGCAGGCAACAGCAAATGGTTGTCGTAAACGGCAAACTCGATGAGCGTCGCGCGCATCGATAGTTCATAGCGGGGTTCGAAACCGTCCATCAGAGTGCCCTCACGAGTCAAGGTGTGCATGATGGTTCGGAAATTTGTAGCGTGAAGGCTGGGGGAGCGAGCGCTTCGGGGGCGGGAGCAGGCCTGCGCTGCGCAGGATCGGACCATGGCATCGGCGGCGTCAGGCGGCGTGCTTGGTCCCATGCCACATGCCGGGCGGGATCGGGGATTCCACTGTTCCGCGTTACGTCCCACGTTCCACCGGGTGTTACGTAGCAAGTACTCGTCCATCGAGGGCTTGAAGCTGTAAAGCGGAGGGCGCAACGCACAGTTCGCCGGTTTTTTGACGAATTGGGAGCGTTTTGCGGGATTTTGGGACCCAGTGGTTTGGTTGCACGTTCTGGCCCGGGAATTGCCCTTCTGAACGCATATCCACCCGCAAATCCAAGGAGCGAAGACATGAAGGCAGTGACTCACCTGTTCAAAGGTTCGTGTGTCGTGATCGCGCTGGCACTGACCGGCTGCGCTTCGGACGGCAGTTTCAGCTCAACCGCCGGTGCAGGAGGCGGCGGAGGCACGACTGGCGGTGGGGACAGCGGCTCCGGCAGTCCCAGGACCTTCACCAGTGTCGAGCGCGGCACCAACGCCGTGGCCACGATCGGCCAGGAGGCCGGCGGCCTGCTCGGCACGGCGGGCAATCTGGTCGAGCAGGTGGGCGGCAGCGTGGGTCAGGCCAGCCTTCCTTTGGTGGGCGCAGGCACTGCGCCCGCGCTGGGCGGCGTGCTCGGCAACACCGGCCAGGCCGTGGGGGCTGTCGGCGCTGGCGTGTCGTCGGGTCTCGGCCAGCTTGGCAACGTCGCAGATCCGATCGGCAACACGGCCGGCGGCCTGCCGCCCGCCGTCCAGTCGCTGGGCCAGGCGGTGAGCAGCGCAGGCGAGGCCGTGCGCTCGGTCGATGGCGGTCAATTGGGCGTACTGGCGCCCGTGACCAACACGGCTGGCGAGGTGGTCGATCGCACGGGCGGCCTCGTGACGCAAGTCGGCGGTCAGCTGGGTACGGCGCTCGATAGCGAGGGCGTGCGGCAGGTGACGGGCGGCCTGAGTGAAGCGGTGACGCCCGTGGTCGGCGGCGTGATGACGGGAACCCAGAGTGCCGGCGACATGCTGGGTGTGGGCCAGCCCGTCAACAACCTGCTGACACAGGTGGGCGGCGGCGTGCAGTCGCTTGGCGAAGCCATCTCCGGAGACGGCAACCGTCCGGTGGTGAACGAGGTGGGTCAGGTCGTCTCCGCCGCGGGCACGACGGTCGTCGCATTGGGCGGTGTGGTGCATGCCGACGGTAGCCAGGGCGCTGGTCTGGGCAGCCTCGGTGGCGTCCTCGGCTCGCTGACGGGCGGGCTCGCGGGCGGCTCGGGCAGTGGCTCCGGCGGCGGCAGCGTGGGTGTGGGCGGCGGTCTCGTGGCTGGCGTCGCCAGCACGGCAGGCAGCCTGGGCGTCGGACTGGGCGGTGGCGTAGGCGCAGGTGCCACGGGCTCCTCGGGTGGCACGTCGTCCACCGGCGGCCTGCTGGCCCCCGTGGGCAACCTCCTCGGCGGCCTGAGCGGACGGCGTTGAGCCGGGCTGACGTTCATCGCCAGCACCGGATGGCTTCCAGTACCAGGACCGCGCTCGCCTGGCTCTGCGCCCTGACTCTCGCGAGTCAGGGCGCGGTGTCGTGGGCGCAATCGCCCAGCGCGGGCAATCCGCTCGACCAGTTGCCGCAACCGCTGGACCGCACTCCGGCCGGCGGCGGCGTACAGGTCGAAGTCACGCCGGCGCCCGCGCCGGCCGCCACGGCCGACGCTCTGGCAAGGCAGTTCGTGCCTCGCCGCTTCGACATCGAGGGCGTGAAATCGGTGCCGTTCTCCGACATCGCGGCGCTGTTTTCTCCCCACGTAGGCAAACCGGTGACCGTCGCGCGTCTGGTCGAGCTCGCGCGCGAGGCGACGGCCCTCTACCAGCGCGACGGCTGGGGCCTGTCGTTCGTCTACGTGCCGTCCCAGGCCTTCGCCGACGGCGTGGTGCGCGTGGTGGCGGTGGAAGGCCACGTGGCCGATGTCCGGGTGGAAGGCGATGCCGGACGCTCGGCCGCGCGTCTGCAGGACATCGCGGCCCGCATCCGGACAGAGAAGCCGTTGCGGCGCGAAACCTTCGAGCGGTACTCGGCGCTTCTGGGCCGTCTTCCGGGGCTGACGGTGGAGGCCAGTGTGCCGCTGCCGGCGTCCACCGATGGCGCCTCCGTCATGACGCTCAAAGTGACGCGCAAGATGTTCGATGCCAACGTGGCTTCCGACCTGCGGCGGCCGCATCCGCGTGCCGTGGCGACGGCGACGCTCAACGACACCCTCACCCCCGGCGGACAGCTCTCGGTGTCGGCGCTGGTGGTCGGGCGTGAAGACGAGAGGCTGCAGGCCGTGCAGTACCGGCAGGCGATCGGTTCCGAGGGCCTTACCCTCAAGGCCGCGTTCTCTGCCTACCGGGGGGATCCCGACGGCACGCTGGGCCTTGCGTCCCCGTTCGACCGCCGCACCACCAACCTGCGGCGCGAGCTCTCGGCGTTGTATCCGCTGCGCCTGGGACCCACGCACAGCCTCCTGCTGTCGGGTGGCCTGTACAGCGTCGACAACGTGGAGACCACGGCCGATCCGGCCACCGGCAATTTCGTCGCCGACGATACACGCGTGCGAGCTGCCTTCGCGCAGCTGGCCTGGGAAGACAACCAGCCCCGGCGCGCGCGCTCGGCCAGTCTCCTGGTCGCGCGCGGACTCGACGGCAACGGTGCGGGCTCGTTCGTTCGCAGCAATGTGCCGGGCGCGGCCGGGCCGGGCACGGCACGCGTGGACTTCACGCGCGCGTTGATCGAGCTGAAGGAATCGCGCCGCATCGGCGACGCCTGGGGCATCGTCGCCTCGGCCGCAGCGCAGGTCACACCGGATACCCTGCCCACGACCGAGCGCCTGTCGTTCGGAGGGGCACGCTTCGGCCGTGCCTATGCGCCGGGCGAAACCTCGGGCGACCAGGGGTGGGGCCTGGGCTTCGAGGTCAACCGCCTCTTCACGCGGCCAGCAGGCGGCTGGGTGCGGCAAGTGCAACCCTACGTGTTGCTGGAGGCTGCACGCGCGTATGGCGAACTGGGAACGCCCGTGCCGTCGAAGTTGGGCTCGGCGTCACTGGGTCTGCGGCTCGCCGATCTCAAGCACTACATGCTGGATTTCTCGGTGTCGCGCGCCGTGGGCGAGCGGCCGCTGGAGAATCCCGACCGCGAACCGCGCCTCGTCGTGCAGTTCAGCTTCCGCCTGTGACAGCGCGGCCACGGGGCTTGAGCAGGCCCGTGGCCAGCCCCGTACCCAGGAGGATCACGGCGCCGCATGCCACCATCCACGGAGTGATCGTCTCACCCAGGAAGATCGCGCCGAAGACCACCGCGAACACTGGCACGACGAAGGTGACGGCCAGCGCGCGCGTCGGCCCGGCCTGCTCGAGCAGGCGGAAGAACAGAAGGTAGGCCACGCCGGTGGACAGCGTGCCTGCTGCCAGCACGGCCATCCACGCCTGCATGCTGGGCCACTGGCTCGGCATGAACCACAGGGCCGGCAGCAGCAGCCCCACGGTGGCACCGATCTGGCTGCCTGCGGCCGTGAGCACGGGTGGCAAACCCTTGGCGTGCCGGCGTGTGTAGCTCGCCGCGATGCCGTAGCACAGCGTGGCCAGCAGGCACGCCAGCACGGCCCAGCCCGTGGCCAGGCCCGAGGCGTCGGGGCGGAAGCTGGCCTTGTTCCAGGCCAGCATCACCACGCCCGCGAAGCCCACGGCCAGTCCGAGCGTGCGCCAGCGGTCGGGGCGATCGCCCAGCCACACCCACGCCACCAGCGCGCCGAACAGCGGCGTGGTCGCGTTGAGGATGGCCGACAGGCCCGACGTGATCGACAGCAGCGCGAAGCTGTAGCACGCGAACGGAATGGCTGAATTCACCATGCCCACGACGAGCAGCGGGCGCCAGTGCTGCCGCATTCCGCTGCCCAGGCCGCGCAGCAGCAACAGCGGCAGCAGCATCAGCGCGGCCACGGCCGTGCGCAACGCCGCCGTGGGCAGCGCGCCGAATTCCTGCGTGGCCACGCGCATGAACAGAAACGAACAACCCCACGCGGCCGAAAGCAGCAGGAAATCGAGCACCCAACGGTGGCCCGGCGCCGAGCGCGGTGCAGTCACGCGCGCTGCCCCGCCGTCGCCAGGCCAATGGCGCGCTCGCCGAAGTCCAGCCCTGGTGAATCCAGTGGCGATGGCACCCGCGACGCCGGCCACGCGCCTTCGAGCGTGAGCAGCGCTTGCTTGCGGTGCAGCCCGCCGGCATAGCCGGTGAGGCTGCCGCCGTGCCCCATCACGCGGTGGCAGGGCACGATGATCGATACCGGGTTGCGGCCCACCGCCGCGCCCACGGCGCGCACGGCCGAGGCGCGGCCGATCTGCCGGCCCAGCGCGCCGTAGCTCGTGGTCGTGCCCGGCGCGATGCCCAGAAGTGCCTGCCACACCGCCTGCTGGAACGCCGTGCCGCCCGAGAGATCCAGCGGCAGGTCGAACATCAGGCGGCGGCCCGCAAAGTACTCCTCGAGCTGGCGCCCGGCGGCGTCGAGCACGGCATCGGCGGTGTCAGCGGATGCCCAGGCCGAACCGTCGGGCTGATGGCGCTGGCCGTCGAACCACACGCCGGCCAGGCCTGTGGGGCTGGCCGCCAGGATCATCGGGCCGAGCGGGCTGTCATGGCGGCGTCGCCGCAAGGTATCGGGGAACTTCATGATGTCGTTGTCCTTGTCGTCTCGGGTGGCCGGTCCCAGGCGCGCAGCACGGCGTAGCTGCGCCATGGCTTCCAGGCCTGCGAGGCGGCCTCGGCCGTGCGCGCCGTGGGCGTGTCCAGCGCCTTCTGCAAGGCGATGTCTCCGGCCGGAAAGGCATCGGGCCAGCGCAGCGCACGCATGGCGATGTACTGCGCCGTCCAGTCGCCGATGCCCGGCAGCTCGCACAGGCGCCGCACGGTGTCGGCATACGGCACGCCCGGATGCAGCGGCAGCGTGCCATCGGCGGTGGCCCGCGCGATGGCTCGAAGGGCGGCCTGCCGCTGGCGCACGATGCCGAGCTGGCCCAATGCATCGGGGTCGGCGGCCGCCAGCACTTCGGGCGCGGGGAACAGGTGGGTCAACTCGGGCAAGGGTGTGGCGACGGGCTCGCCGAAGCGCTCGGCCAGCCGCCGTGCCAGCGTGCGTGCCGCCGCCACCGTGATCTGCTGGCCGAGGACGGCGCGCATGGCAAGCTCGTAGCCGTCCACCGTGCCGGGAACACGCAGGCCCTCGCTGCCCGGGAAGTGCGGCAGCAGCGTGGCATTGATGGCCTTCGGGTCCGCATCAAGGTCGAGCAGCGAGCGCACGCGCTGGATGACCTGCGGCAGCGCCGTACGCAGGCCGTCGGAGACGCGCAGCACCACCTGAGACCGTCCGGCGTCGAACTCGCACGCCAGCCATCCCGTGAGTGTGTGACCACCCGAGCGCAGCCGCAGCGTACGTGCCAGCCGCGGCGTGGCGGGCGATGCATCGACCCACTCGATACCCGGCAGGTGCCGCCGCTCCAGGAAGCCGAGCATGGCCGTCACGTCGTAGGGCGGCCGATAGCCCAGCCTGACTACCGAGCCTTCGATGCCGGCAGCCCTGCGTGCCGGCTCCTGGCGCCGCAGCTGCGTGGGATTGAGGCCGTAATGTTCGACGAATGCGGCGTTGAAGCGCCGCAGGCTGGCAAAGCCGCTGGCCAGCGCCACCTGGGCGATGGGCAGGTGGGTGTCGGCCAGCAACTGCTTGGCGGTGAGCAGCCGCCGCGTCTGCAGGTACTGCAGGGGCGACACGCCGAACTGCGCCTCGAAGATGCGGCGCAGGTGGCGATCGCTCACGCCCAGACGCCCGGCCAGCTGGGCCGGCGAGGGCGGGGCGTCGCTCCAGGCCTCGGGATCGTCGAGCCAGCGCGCGGCCTGGTGGGCAAGGATGTACGACGCGTCCTGGATCGACCACACGATGGAGTGCGGCGCCAGCTCGGGACGGCAGCGCAGGCAGGGCCTGAAGCCCGCGGCCTCGGCCTGCGCCGCGTGGCCGAAAAAGCGGCAGTTCTCGCGGCGCGGTGTCCGCACGCGGCAGACGGGGCGGCAGTAGATGCCGGTGGAGGTGACCCCGGTGAAGAAGCAGCCGTCGAAACGCGCATCGCGCGCCTGCAGCGCGAGATAGAAGGCGTCGTCGGCAGCGAGGGTCATGCGGTCGATGATACGGTGCCGATGGCGCCTGACTCGCCGTTTCCGGACATGCCCATGTCGCGCCATGCCAGGGGATGGCGAGGCGGATGCGGCGTTGGCTGACACGGGTGCGCGCGGGTGCAAACCTACAATGCCGGCTCCGTTCCCGCGGCCCGGCCGCGTCACGAAAGCTCTCCGCCATGCAGCTGTCTCCCTCCATCTTCAAGGCCTACGACATCCGCGGCATCGTGCCCTCCACGCTCACGCCCGAAGTCGCCGAAGCCCTCGGCCGTGCGTTCGGCACGCAGGCGAGGAACGCTGGCGAGAAGCGCGTGGCCGTGGGCCGCGACGGACGTCTGTCGGGCCCCGAGCTGTCGGCGGCGCTGGTGCGCGGCCTGGCGGCCACGGGAATCGAGGTGATCGACATCGGCGTCGTCACCACGCCGATGCTGTATTTCGCGGCCGCCACGCTGGCCAATTCGGGGATCCAGGTCACGGGCAGCCACAACCCCAGGGACTACAACGGCTTCAAGATGGTGCTGGCTGGCCGTGCGATCTATGGCGACGAGATCCAGGCCCTGCGCCGAATCATGGAAGAGGAAAGCTGGCAGCTCGCCCCCGGCGGCAAGGTGTCCAACGTCAACGTGTTCGCGCCTTACCGCGACCGCATCGTGGGCGACGTGAAGCTCGCGCGTCCGATGAAGATCGTGGTGGACAGCGGCAACGGTGTGGCCGGTGCCTCGGCCCCCGCGATCTTCCGGGCGCTGGGATGCGAAGTGATCGAGCTGTTCAGCGAGGTGGACGGCAACTTCCCCAACCACCATCCCGATCCGAGCAAGCCCGAGAACCTCAAGGACCTGATCGCCGCGCTGCAGTCCTCCGATGCCGAGCTGGGCCTGGCCTTCGACGGCGACGGCGACCGTCTGGGCATCGTCACCAAGAGCGGCCAGAACATCTATCCCGACCGGCAGATGATGCTGTTCGCGCGCGACGTGCTCTCGCGCGTGCCGGGTGGCCGGATCGTGTTCGACGTGAAGTGCTCCCAGCGCCTGGCGCCCGCCATCCGCGAGGCGGGCGGCGAGGCGTTGATGTTCAAGACCGGCCACTCGCTCATCAAGGCGAAGATGAAGGAAGTCGATTCGCCGCTGGGCGGCGAAATGAGCGGCCACATCTTCTTCAAGGAGCGCTGGTTCGGCTTCGACGACGGCACCTACGCGGGCTGCCGCCTGCTGGAGATCGCCAGTCGCACCGACGATCCGTCGGCGCTGCTCGAAGGACTGCCCACCAGCCACTCGACACCCGAGATCAATGTGGCCTGCGCCGAAGGCGAGCCGCACGCGCTGGTGGCCGAACTGGTGGCGCGCGCGCCGCAAGAGGACTTCGGCGCCGGCGCCCAGGTGTCCACCATCGATGGCGTGCGCATCGACTGGCCCGATGGCTTCGGGCTGATCCGCGCTTCCAACACCACGCCGGTGCTGGTGCTGCGCTTCGAGGGCCACGACGAGAAGGCGCTGCACCGCATCGAGGAGCGCATGCTGGTGCTGCTTCGCAGCGTCAAGCCCGACGCCGTGCTTGGCGCGTCGGCCCACTGAGCCACCACACCGCTTTCCGAGATGGGAGCGCCCTGTGGGGCGCTCTTTTTTTGTGCGTGCGCGACGCCCGTGCCCATGCGGCGCTGGCATGCGCCGTGCTTTCTCGAAATCAGAAAACTTTCCTCGAAATTCTCTACCCATGAGCGGAATCGCCATTCCTATACTGAATTTGCCCGCCCCTCTCCGGCGCTTCTTTCCCCCTTCCGCGAAGTCCAGCCATGACCGATCCTTGCACCTCCCCGAGCCTCACCGTCTCCCGCCGACGTTTGGCACTGGCCTCCATGGCCGGCGCCGGCCTGTGGCACCTGGGCGCCGCCGCGCAGCCGGCCTTGCCCAAGGTGCGCATCGGCGTCGGCAGCCTCACGCTCAACGCCGCCATGCCCTACGTGATGATGCCGCCGGTGCTGGGCTACTGGCGCAGCGAGGGCTACGACGGCGAGGCGTTCTCGGCGCAGAGTTCCGTGCAGGCCGTGCAACTGCTGGCCGCGGGCCGGGTGGACTTCATCCAGGTGAATTCCGCGCCGATGGTTCAGGCCGTCATCCGCAACCGCCTGCCGCTGCGCGCGGTGATGGTGTCCACGGTCATCGACTGGTCGCTGGTGGTGCCGCAGGACGGCCCTGTTCGCGCGCTGGAAGACATCCGCGGCAAGTCGATCGGCGTGCCGGCGCTGGGCGCGGGCGGCGTTCCGCTGCTGGAGTCCTACCTGCGCAAGAACGGGCTGGATCCCAGCAAGGACGTCACGCTGGTGGCGGTGGGCGCGGGTCCGGCGGCGCTGGCCGCGCTCAATGCGGGGCGCGTTCAGGGCCTGATGTTCTGGGCGTCGGCGCTGGCCGGCTTCGAGGCCGCGGGCGGCAAGTTCCGCTACTTCTTCGATCCGCAATGGCGGCGCAATCCGGACTACATGCTGGCCACGCTGCAATCCACCATCGATCGCGATCCGCGCATGGTCGAGGGCATTGCCCGCGGCGTGGCGAAGGCATCGCTGTTCGCCATGACCAATCCCGACTGCACGCGCCAGCTGCACTGGAAGGCCTATCCGGGCGAGAAGCCCACGGGCGGCGACGAAGCCTCGCAGATCGCGCTGGAGGAAGGCCGCATGAAGGCCAGCTTCACCGCCATGCAGTCGGCGCTCGAACTGGGCGGTGGCAAGTGGGGGCGCGTCACGCCCGCCAATTTCGCTGCCCTGCAGGACCTGCTGGTCGACAGCCGGGTCATCGATTCGCGCCTTTCCGATCCGGCCGAATTCATCGTCAACATCCCGGGCTTCTTCGACAAGGTCAACGCGTTCGACCGCGAAGCCGTGCTGCGGCAGGCCCGCCAGTGCTCGGTCGCCTGAACGGCGGACGCAGGCAGGCGCCGCCCCTTCCATGCTGTCGAGCACCGCGCTGCGCTACTTCGCCGAGGTCGTGAGGCAGGGGTCGCTGAGCGCGGCGGCCGAGACGCTGTGCATCGCGCCCTCGGCCATCAGCCGGCAGATCGCCCTGCTGGAAGAAGAGCTCGACGCGTCGCTGTTCGAGCGCCGCCGGGGTCGCCGGCAGCAGCACCTGACGGCCGCCGGCGAACACCTGATGGGGTACGTCTACGAGGTGGAGGCCGAGACGCGGCGCATCCGATCGGACGTGCAGTCGCTCAAGGGCATGCAGAAGGGCCGTATCCGGCTGGGCATGACCGAGGGCTTCATCCACTGCCTCATGCCCGGGCTGCTGGCGCAGTTCCATGCCCAGTACCCGGCGATCGCCTTCGACGTGGAGGTGGCGAACACGCCGCGCCTGATGGAGCTGCTGGCCGATGGTCATCTCGACCTGATCCTCGGCTTCAACCCGCCGCAGGCGGACGACATCCGCATCGTGGCCGAGGTGCGCCTGCCGCGCCAGCTGATCGTGCCGGCCGATCATCCGCTGGCCCAGCGTGCCTCCGTAAGGCTGTCGGACTGTGCGGCCTACGGCATGGGGGTCTCCTCGTTTTCAGTGCAATAAGTGACGGTACGAAAAGCTAGCACTGGCGCGGAGGTGGTGTTGGTAGATCGTTGATTTCATTGACTTTCCTGTTCACTTTCAAATCTGCGATTCGTGGCGTCAAACCGTGGTCGGTTTCATCC
>JAFKGD010000016.1 GCA_017307855.1 Burkholderiales bacterium
TGACCAGCGTGCCGGGCGTCTTCGCCGCCGGCGACGTGCAGGACCACATCTACCGCCAGGCCATCACCAGTGCCGGCACCGGCTGCATGGCCGCGCTGGACGCCCAGCGATTCCTGGAGCAGGGCGGCGCGCACTGAGGCACCGAGGCGTTCCCCGGGGCGCTCCGCCATCGCCCGCACAGGGCGTTAACTGCGCATTAACAGCGAGCCAACTCTTTTCATTTGATGCGCCCACGCAATTGATCGAGCATCGATTTCGAAGGTGGCGATGCCGGCGGCGGTACGCAGCCTTCCATTCATAACGACATGGAGACACCACTTGATCGACATCCGCAGAAGGCGCCTCGGCGTCGCCCTGGCCCACGCGCCGCTTGCCCTGCTCGCGGCACCCGCCTCTCGCGCACAGAGCGG
Source organism: Burkholderiales bacterium (assembly GCA_017307855.1). Lineage (GTDB taxonomy): Bacteria > Pseudomonadota > Gammaproteobacteria > Burkholderiales > Burkholderiaceae_C > JAGOCV01. The sequence goes on from JAFKGD010000016.1 coordinate 411, forward strand.
CAAACCGCTGTTCATCATCCTCACCGTGCCGCCAGGCACGTCCATTGACGCGCTGGCACGCACGCTGGGCGAGAAGCTGCGTGTATCGCTGAACCGCCCGGTGGTGGTTGAATCGCGCGCCGGAGGCGGCGGCGTGGTGGCGGTGCAGCACATCAAGCGCTCGCCCGACGATGGCTCGGTGATGCTGCTGTCACCCACTTCGGCCGTCTCCATGCATGCGCTGTTCACCACCCAGCCCGGATTCGACGTCCACCAGGATCTGGCGGCGGTATGCGAGGTCGCGGCTTCTCCGCACACCATCACTGTCAATCGCGCGCTGGGTGTCGAGAGCTTCCCCGCCTTCGTGGAATACCTGCGGCGCCATCCCGACAAGGCATCGGTGGGCACGCCCAGCCTCGCAGGCCTCGCCACGCTGATGGTCTACCAGTTGAGCCGCCAGTTGAAGATCGATTTCCAGACGGTGCCCTACAAGGGTGGACAACCGCTGCTCGCCGATTTGCTGGGCAACCAGGTGCCGGCCGCCGCATCGGTGCTGGCCGACTATCTGCCCGAGCATCGATCCGGCCGCATCAAGGTGTTGGCGCATGCCAGCAAGGAGCGCTCGCCGCTCGCGCCCGACATTCCCACGTTCAACGAGCTGGGCTATCCGATCTACGAAGCGCGCACCACGTTCGGCATGTTCCTGCGCAGGGGCACGCCACCCTCGATCGTGCAGGACTACGCCCGCCATCTCACGGCGGCGGTCCGGTCGCCCGACGTGGTCGAGAAGCTGCAGGCCATCGGCCTCACGCCGGTGGGCGGGCCGCCCGAGGCCTACCACCAGGTGGTGCAGAACGACATCCGCCAGTGGGGACCGCTGATCGCCGAATCCGGCCTGAAAATCAACTGAGGGCTGCGCATGCGACTCACCGATCAAGAGAAAGCCATGGCCGACGGGCGCGACGGCCCGGGCATCCAGAAGGCCATGGACCTGCTGCTGCGCTACGGCGAAGCGCTGGGCGCCGAACGGCTGGTGGAGACGCGAAACGTCTGCTCGATGTTCACGGCCAGCATGCCGTTCCAGCGCGACTACGCCATCCGCCAGGGCAGCATGGACGCCATGCTGTCCGAGTTCAACCTCGACAGCCAGGAAACGGTGGAGATACCGCCGTTCCGGGCCTTCACCAGCCAGCTGCAGATCGGCTTCGACAGCGCCCATGCGCCGAGCCTGGGCGTTGGCGAAGAAATGATGCGCTTCTACCGGCGCAGCGAGGTCCACATGGCCGGCCTGGGGGCGCAGCTGATGAACACCTGCACGCCCTACCAGGTGGGCAACGTACCCACCCGCGGCGAGCACTGCGCATGGATGGAGTCGTCGGCGGTGATCTACTGCAACTCGGTGCTGGGCGCCCGCACCAACACCGAGGGGCGCGAGAGCACCAGCGCCGCCGCCCTGACGGCACGCATTCCGTACTGGGGCTATCACCTCGACGAGAACCGCTACGCCACCGACGTCATCGAGCTCGATGTCGATGTCGATTCCACCGAGGACTGGGGCATCCTGGGCTACTACGTGGGCGAGCAGGTGCTCGAACGTGTGCCTGCACTCACGCGACGCCACGGCACGATACGCACACCCAATCTGGCGCGCCTGAAGCACTTCGGCGCTGCCGCCTCGTCATCGGGCGGCGTGGAGATGTATCACATCGTCGGCGTCACGCCCGAGGCCCTCACGCTGGAGCAGGCACTGGGCCGGCGTGCGCCGCAGCGGACCTTCCGCTATGGCGAGGCGGAGCGCCGCGCCACCTACGAGCGCATCAATTCCACCGCCGGCAGCCATGACATCCAGTTCGTCATGCTGGGCTGCCCGCACTACACGATCGAGCAGATCTGGGAAGCCGCCATGCTGCTGCAAGGCCGCAAGGTCCATGACAACTGCGCACTGTGGATCTTCACACCGCGCACCATCAAGGCGCTGGCCGACCTGAACGGCTACACGCGCATCATTGAGGATGCGGGCGGCGTGCTGATGTCCGACACCTGCTCGGCCGTCAGCCGCATGATTCCGCCGGGGACTCGGGCCGTTGCGCTCGACTCGGCCAAGCAGGCGCACTACCTGCCGGCGGCCGTCGGCGTGCAGGCCTGGTTCGGCAGCACGGCGCAATGCATCGATGCCGCCTGCACAGGCCAATGGCGGGGAGCCTTGCAATGAGCGGCGCCATCGCATCGGATAACACTGCCGCACGGCAGACCCTGACGCTGCGCGGGCGCAAGGTGGTGGGGGGCGTCGCCGAAGGCGAGGCACTCGTCACCCGCCAGCACATATCGGGCTGGGGCGGCGTCGACCCGCGCACGGGAACCATCATCGAGACCCGGCACGAGCTGCGCGGCGTGAGCTTTGCCGGCAAGGTACTGGTGTTTCCTGGCGCCAAGGGGTCCTCGGGATGGTCCAGCACCTTCCATACGGCCCGGCTGATGGGTATGGCGCCTGCCGCCATGCTCTACAACGAAACCACGGCCAAGGCCGCGCTGGGCGCGGTGGTGACGCACGCGCCCACCGTCACGGACTTCGACCTCGACCCGCTGCAGCACATCGAGACCGGTGACTGGGTACGCGTCGACGCCGACCGGGGCGTGGTGGAAGTGGTGCGGCGCGCTACCTAGATCCCGGCCAGTTGCCGCAGCCGTCCCGGATCGGTGAGGCTCAGCACGCGGCCCGAGCCGCTGATGAGCTCGCGCTCACGCAGGTGGCGCAACACGCGCGAGAAGGTTTCGGGGGCGATGCCCAGTTGCGCGGCGATCAGGCGCTTGTGCTGCACCAGCCGCACCGACGTGCTGTGGCCGCCTTCGCCGGGCTCGGCGTGGCGCAGCAACCATTCGGCGCAGCGCGCTTCGGCGTCCTTGGCCAGGCGGCTGACGGCAAGTTCCGCCTGCTGGCGGTGCGCACGCGCCACGTCGTGCACGATGCCGGCGAGCGGCGGCGGCAGCGCATCGAACCAGCTGCGCAGCACGGCCAGCGGCACGCGGCGAACCACCACGGTCGTCTCGGCCACCGCATCGACCACGCCGGGCAGCCCCAGCACGGCCGCGCCGGCGTCGAGCCAGCAGGGGCCTTCGGCCGCGCCGAAGCGGTGGCCGATCACGCGGCCATCGAGCAGGCCGAGCGTGACCCGGCCGCTCTGCAGGAACAGCACGCTTTCGGGAGGCGCGCCGCGCAGCAGCACGGGTTCGCCCGCACCGATCTCGCGGATGTCGGGACCGAGCTCATAGGACGTGGACGGCAGCATGCAAAGCACTGTGCCGCCGCCCGCCCGGTGCGGCTTTGAGCAGGATCAAGCGCCGCGGCGAAATCCCCGTCGCCGGCAAAGCGAGCGCCCGCTCAGCCGCCCGGCATCGCCACGGGCCGATGCTCAAAGCACCAGCAGCGCGCGGAAGTCGTTGACGTTGGTGTGCGTGGGGCCGGTGGTGAAGAGGTCGCCCAGCGGCTCGAAAAAGCCGCAGGCATCGTTGCGCGACAGGTAGGCCGGCAGCTTGAGCCCGGCCGCGTGGGCACGCGCCAGCACGTCGGGCGTGACGAAGGCGCCGGCGTTGGCCTCCACCCCGTCGATGCCGTCAGTGTCGGCGGCCAGCGCCCATACATCCGCCTGGCCTTGCAGCGCCTCGGCCAGGCCCATGCAGAACTCGCCGGCCCGCCCCCCACGGCCTCGCGGCGTTCCCTCGGGCTGCTTCTTCACGGTGACCGTGGTCTCGCCGCCCGAGAGGATCACGCAGGGCCTGGCGAACGGCTGGCCGCGCCGTGCCACCGCGCGCGCCAGCGCCGCGTGAACACGGCCGACCTCGCGCGATTCGCCCTCGATCTCGTCGGAGAGGATGTGTGCCTCGATGCCCGCCGCACGCGCCGCGGCCGCGGCCGCTTCCAGCGACTGCTGCGGCGTGGCGATCATGTGGACCGCGTGGCCGGCCAGGCGCGCGTCGCCGGGCTTGGGCGTCTCCAGCGCGCCGGACTCGAGCGCGGCGCGCACGGCCGGCGGCACGTCGATGCCGTAGCGCGCGAGGATGGCCAGCGCATCGGCGCAAGTGGTGGCATCGGCCACGGTGGGGCCGCTGGCGATGACCGAAGGATCGTCACCCGGCACGTCGCTGATGGTGAGCGTGACCACGCGCGCCGGCGCACAGGCTGTCGCCAGCCGGCCGCCCTTGATGCGCGAGAGGTGCTTGCGCACGCAGTTCATCTGGGCGATGTCGGCACCGGATTCCAGCAGCTCGCGGTTGATGCGCTGCTTGTCGGCCAGCGTGAGGCCATCCGCCGGCAGGGTGAGCAGCGCCGACCCGCCGCCGGAGATCAGGCACAGCACCAGGTCGTCGGCCGTGAGTCCTTGCGTGAGCGCCATGATGCGCTCGGCCGCGGCCAGCCCCGCCGCATCGGGCACGGGATGGGAAGCCTCCACCACTTCGATGCGCTGCGGCAGGCCTGCCGGGCGCGGCGGCGTGTGGCCGTAGCGCGTGACGACCAGGCCCGACAGCGGCGCATCGGCCGGCCACAGCGCCTCAACCGCCTGCGCCATCGCGCCGCCCGCCTTGCCCGCGCCCAGCACCAGGGTGCGGCCACGCGGCGGCGCTGGAAGGAACGGCGCCGTGGTGTGCAGCGGCAGGGCGCGGCGCACGGCGGCGCGGTAGAGGTGCTCGAGGAAGTCGCGCGGCTGGCGGCGCGGATCAGGGGTGGCAGCAGGCGTGGTGTCGGTGTGGGCGGTCATGTGACAGGTGTCTCCGCCGCCGATTGTGCGGCCTGTCGCGCTGCCCCGCCGCGAACGCTCCGCCGGCTCCGCTCAGAAGCGTTCCATCAACTGCCCGAAGCCGGCCCGCCGGTCGTTGATACCGCACGCGCGCAGCGCATGCCAGTAGGTGGCCGTGTTGATGGCGATGACCGGCTTGCCCAGGAACAACTCGGCCGCGGCGGCCATGCGGATGGCCGAGAGGTTGGTTCCCACCTGCACGATGGCGTCCACGTCGTCGCCGTCGATCTGGCGGATGGCGTCGCGCACCATCTGGTCTGTGGTGTGTGCAATCAGCACCGGGCTGGGCCGCTGCAGGCAGACGTCGCGCACCACGGTGAATCCGCAGTCCTGATAGAAGCGGCGCACCTGCTCGTTGGCCACCTCGAAGTAGGGCGAGAGGAAGGCGATGCGTTTCGCGCCCACGGCGTTGAGCGCGGCCTCGGTGGCGAACGAGCCGCAGCTCACATCCACGCCCGCGCGCTCCTTCATGCCCTTGAGGTACTTCTCGGCGCCTGCGCGGCCGTTCCAGAAGGTGGCGGCGGACATGCCCATGACGAGGTAGTCCATCTCGCAGCTGGTCAGCGTGTCGATGGCGTCCAGCGTGGCGGCATTGATGCGTTCGACCAGCACCATGAAGCTGGCGTCGTCGCTCACCGGATCATTGGGGATCGCGATGCGGCTGTAGTGGTTGGTCACGCCCACCGGACGCAGGTCGTCGAAGTCCGGTTGTACGACCGTGTTGGTGGACGGGCCCAGCGTGCCCAGCTTCTTGCGGTATCCGAGGTGATCGACGCTCATGGCGAAACAGTCCTTTGCAGATGATCGAGAACGGTGGCGAGGTCCAGCACGTCGGCGTATTTCTGCTGCATGTCGAACAGGTTGGCCTCGTGCGGTTCGAGGGCGCGGTCGCCCACGCATTCGCGCGGCACCACGGTGCGGAAGTTGTGCTGCATCGAATCGACCACGCTGGCGCGCACGCAGCCGCTGGTGGTGGCGCCGACGATGACGGCCGTGTCCACGCCGTGCAGGCGAAGCCAGCTGGCCAGCGGCGTGTCGAAGAAGGCCGAGGCCGAGCCCTTGCGCACGATCAGCTCGCCTGCCCGGGGTGCGAGGCAGTCGACCACCTGCGAGGCGTGCGACGTCTCGGTGAGCTTGAGTAAGCCGGGCACGCGGGTGGCGAAGATGTTGCGGTCGCTCGCGTCGTCTGCAAACACCACGCGCGAGAACGCCACTGGCAGGCCGAGCTGGCGGAACGTCGCCAGCAGCGGCACGGTGGCCTGCGCGGCCGCCTCGATGTGGGGGCCGCCGAACAGGTCGATGTCGACGAAGCTGTTGACGAAATCCACCACCACCAGGCCGCAGCGCGTGCCGAAGCCCGACGTTCCGCCCAGCCCCTGGTGCCGGTAGACCGCGTTCTTGTCGTTCAGGTCAGGCGCCGCCATCGGTGTCGTCCTTCATGAGGCGGGCGTGGCGCGCGTCGAACTCGCCAACCCAGTCGAAGCCCATGCGTTGCGAGAAGCTGCCGAAGTCGTAGCGCGGCGTCGGCAGGGTGTGCGAGGAGCCCGTGGCCCGGATGCCTTCGTAGATCGATTCGGCTGCCTGTGCGGCTGCCAGCAGCGCAGCCACCGGCTGCAGCGCCAGGCCGACGCCCAGCTCGCGCAGCTCGTCCAATGTGAGCATCGGGCCGCGTCCGCCTTCCACGAGGTTGACCACCATTGGCAGGTCGAAGTGGCGACACAGCGTGCGGATTTCCTCGGCTGATTCCGTGCCTTCGACGAACAGCACGTCGGCACCGGCGCGGGCGTAGCGCTCCGCGCGGCGCATGGCCTCGTCCAGGCCCAGGCTGGTGCGCGCGTCGGTGCGTGCGATGACGAGCAGGTCGGGGTCGTTGCGTGTCTCGACTGCCACCCGAACCTTGGCCGCCATGTCGGCCGCCTCGATCACGCGGCGGCCCAGCATGTGGCCGCATTTCTTGGGCGCTTCCTGGTCTTCGAGCTGCAACGCCGCCGCTCCGGCCGCTTCGTAGCCGCGCACGGTGTGCATCACGTTGAGCAGGCCACCATAGCCGGTGTCGGCGTCGCAGATGAGCGGCGTGTCGGTGACGGTGGCGAGCTGCGCGACGCGGTTCACCATGTCGCCGTAGGTGGCGATGCCCGCATCGGGCAGCCCCAGCAGCGAGGCGACGACGCCGTAGCCTGTCATGTAGAGCGCATCGAACCCCTGGCGGTCGGCAAGGCGCGCCGACACACCGTCGTAGATGCCGGGGGCGACGACGGTGTGGCCGCGGCGCGCCAGTCGCGCGCGCAGCGCCGACCGGCGCTGGGCCGGCGTGCGGGCGCTGTGACCCTGGTGGGTCATGCAATGGCCTCGGCGCGTTCGAGCGCGTCGAGCATCGAGGTCTTGCGCAGGTACGCCCTGGCGCGGGCCGGGTCGTTGGCGGTGGCGCGCAGCTCGTCCTGCGTGCGCTGGCGCACGGCAGGGTCGCGCTCTTCCATTTCCTTCTTGTTGCGCGCGGTGCTGGCGTTGATGTACTCGATCGCGATCGAGCGGCGCTGGCGCTCGTAGCGGTCGAGCACGGATTCGTCGGCGCGGCCTTCGATCACGGCCAGCAGCTTGCCGCACAGGTTCATGGCGTCGTGCACGCCGCCGTTCATGCCCATGCCGCCCAGCGGATTGTTGATGTGCGCCGCATCGCCGGCCAGGAACACGCGCCTGTCGCGGAACTTCGCGGCCACGCGCTGGTGCACCTTGTAGAGCGAGCGGTGGAAGGTGGTGTAGGGCGTGTCCTTCGGCAGCAGGTGCTGCAGCTCCTTCTCGGCGTTCGGCTCGGAGAGGCATTCCTCGTCGGTCATCTCGAGGTTGGTGGGCACGAGGATGCGCCACAGCGAGGGCACCTTCAGCATCACGCACCACTGCTCGGGATCGGAGCAGTAGTTGACCCAGGAGAGCTGCGGCATGTGCTGCTCGAACGGGAAGTCGGTCGAGATGACGAGGAAGCGCTCGGGGTACGTATAGCCCTCGAAGGCGATGTGCAGGCTCTTGCGCACCGCGCTGCGCGCGCCGTCGGCACCGATCACGTAGTCGGCCTCGATCACCTGCGGCTCGCCACCGATGAGCACCGTGGCGCGCGCACCGGCGGGCAGGTGCTCCAGCGACTGCAGCGGCGTGCTCATGAGCAGGGTGACGTGCGGCATGGCGTCGAGCCGCGACTTGATCTGCTCGGTGAGCTTCCATTGCTCGCACTGCAGCCGGAACGGATGCTGCGTCTCCCCCGTGAGCAGTTCCATATCGAATTCGGCAATGACACCGTCGGCGCGGTCGCGCTGCTGCGTGAAGCGCGCGACGAGGCCCTGCTCGATCAGGTGCTCGGTCAGGCCGTATCGGGCCAGCATGTCCAGCGTGGGCGGATGGAAGGTGGAGGCCCGCAGGTCGTGATTGAGGTCGGCCGCGGCCTCCACGATGGTGACGCGGACGCCCTCGCTGGCGAGGATGAGCGCGCTCACCAGGCCCACCGGGCCCGCGCCGGCGATCAATACGTGTGTGTTCGTCGTGCTCATGACATTCCCGAATTGCAATGACCCAAACTGTACACAATTGAGTTTTCCGCTGCAATTTCCCGACTCATATCAAGTCACGCCACTTGGCCTATACAGAGGGAAAACTTGATTCTCATTGCATCACAGGCTTGACATCATCCGACTGAACCAAATGGTTTTGTACACAATTCACCACCTTGATCTACATTAAGACCCATGTCGCGCCAGAGCTCACTTGCCTACGAAACCGTCCGGAAATGGATCCTCGACGGTGAGTACGAACCCGGCCAGCGCCTCGTCGAGGAAGACGTGGCGCGGCGAGTCGGGGTGTCGCGCACCTCCCTGCGCGACTGCCTGCGCCGCCTGGCCGCCGACGGGCTGGTGCACACCGCGCCCGGCCGCGGCACCTTCGTGCTCGAGCTCGACACCGGAGAGGTCGACGAGGTGTTCCAGCTGCGTTCGATGCTCGAGGGCCACGGCGCCGCCCTGGCCGCCCAGCACGGCGATGCCACCCACTTCGACACCCTGGCCCGTGTGGCAGAGGCCATCGACGAACTGCTCAACCGCCGCGACGTGGAAGAGTCCGCGCTCTACGCGCAGTTCCAGACCCACAACACCGCCTTCCACCTGACGCTGCTGGAAGCCAGCCGCTCCGCCCGCCTGCAATCGATGGCGCGCAGCCTGATCGAGGTGCCGCTGGTGGCACTCAAGCAGCACACCTGGCCCGGCGAGGTGTCGGTGCGGCGCTCGAACGCGCAGCACCACGAGCTGATCGAGGCGCTGCGCGCGCGCGATCCGGTGCTCGCCCGCCTCACGGTGCAGGCCCACATCCTGGGCGCCCGCCCGCGTGCCATGGTGGCCGCACGCGCGGCCGCCTCATCCTGAACCTTCCCGCCCCCGACGAAAGACCCGTATGCACTACCCCTGGTCACCCATCATCAAGCGCGGCCCGCTGCGCTGGCCCGAAGGCAAGCGCCTGGCCGTGATCATCACCATGAACTGCGAGTACTGGGACCTGACCAAGGACACCAAGGAGCCCTACTACGCCGGCGGTCCGCCGATGCTGCCCGACCACCTGCCGGGCAACGTGGCCGACTTCCCCAACTTCACCTGGCGCGAATACGGCCAGCGCGTGGGCGTGTGGCGCCTGTTCAAGCTGTTCTCGGGCATGGACGTGCCGCTGTCGCTGACGATCAACGCCAAGACCGCGCTGGAGCGGCCCGAGATCATCGAGTACGGCAACGAGCGCGGCTGGGAGTTCGTGGCGCACAACTACGAGCAGGGCGAACTGCTGACCCGCTACACGTTCGACATCGACAAGGAACGCGCCGTCATCGACGCCACCCTGGAAGCGTTCGAGAAGACCGTCGGCCGCAAGGCCCGCGGATGGCTGTCGTCGTCGCTGCGCGGCACGCCCAACACGGCCGACCTGCTGGCAGAGCGCGGCCTGCTGTACTACTGCGACCTGATGAACGACGAGCAGCCGTACCTGATCCACACGCCCTCGGGGCCGATGGTCAACGTGCCGTACTCGATCGAGATCAACGACTTCACGTTCTTCCATCGCCGCGCCATGAACACCTGGGATGCCGCCCGCATGCTCAAGGCGCAATTCGACCAGCTCTACGAAGAGAGCGGCGAGTCGGCCATGCTGATGAACATCGGCCTGCATCCGCACGTGTCGGGCCACCCGCACCGCATGGACTGCTACCGCGAGTTCCTCGCCCATGCGAAGCAGCGCGACGACATCTGGTGGACCACCCGCGAGGAGCTGGCCACCTGGTACATGACACAACACGAGAGACATATCCCCTGAATCCGGCGGCCGCGGCGATGTGCCGTGCGCTCGCTCCCCCAACCGAACAGGAGTCTCATTCATGTCCACGAGAAGACAGGCCCTCGCGGCCCTGGCCGCACTGGCCTCGCCGCTGGTCCCCCTTGCCGTCAAGGCGCAGGAGCAACGCCCCTTGCGACTGGTGATTCCCTTCGCGGCTGGCGGCAGCTCCGACGCCATGGCGCGCCTGCTGGCCACGCGCCTGTCGCCCGAGCTGGGCGGTCGCACCGTGATCGTCGAGCCCACGCCGGGGGGCAGCGGGCTGCTGGCCTCGCGCAAGCTGCTCAACGCGCCGGCCGACGGCACGATGCTGCTGAACATCTCGCCCACCACAACCATCATCCTGCCCAAGACGACCAAGCTCGATTTCGATCCGCTGACGGATTTCGTGCCGGTGTCCAACATGGGCTCCAACCCGCTGGTGCTGGGTGTGCACAAATCGGTCCCGGCGAACAACCTGAAGGAATTCATCGCCTGGGCCAAGTCGCAGCCGCCCAAGTCGATCAACTTCGCATCGGGCGGCACGGGCACGTCCACCCACCTGGTGGCCGAGCTGTTCTTCAAGCGTGCGGGCCTGCAACTCACCCATGTGCCCTACAAGGGCGGCGCGCCGGCGCTGCAGGACCTGCTGGCCGGCCACGTATCGGCCTACTTCGGCAACCCGGCCGAATTCCTCGCGCAGCTGGGCGGCGGCAACATCCGCGTGCTGGCCACCTCGGGCGACAAGCGCCTGTCGGAATTGCCCGACATGCCCACGCTGGCCGAATCCATCCCCGGCCTGTCGCTCGTCACCTGGAACGGCCTGGCCTTCCGCAAGGGCACGCCAGCCGACGAGGTCGCCCGCGTCTCGGCCGCGATCCAGCGTGTGTCCAGGCAGCCTGAGTACATCGCCGGCATGGCGAAGATCGGCATCGCCGTGATCGGCGACACGCCCGAGCACTTCGGCGCCACCATCGCGCGCGACCGCGTGCTGTGGAACGAGGCCATCGCCGTGGCCGACCTCAAGCAGGAATGACCCTGCCCGGTTCGGCGCGCCCGGCACGCCCGGGCGCGCCGCACCGCCTTTTTTCTTCCCCGAGCAGGAGCGTCCCGCATGAGCACCGCCACGCAAGAAATTCCGGCCATCACGGGCTACACCCGCGGCCCGCTGGCCGACGGCCGCGCCGACTGGCGGGCGCGCGATGTGCGTGATATGGCCGGCTGGTCGTACACCTTCAGCGCGCAGGAACGCGACACGCTCTCGGCCGCGCTCACACGGGCGCTGGCGGCCGGTATCGACATCGACGCCGTCACCCCGAATGACTTTCCGCTGCCGGGCTTCGCGCCGCTCATCGATCGCATGCTGGCCGAGATCGAGCACGGCCGCGGCCTGTTTTTGCTGCGTGGCTTTCCGGTGGACCGGCACACCAAGGCCGAACTGCGCTACATGTACGTGGGCCTCACGCGCCATCTGGGCACGCTGATGTCGCAGAGCAGCGGCGGCGATCACATCGGCGACGTGCGCAACTTCAACGTCGACGTCAACAGCTCCGCCGGCCGCGCCTACACCAGCAAGCAGAAGCTCACCTTCCATTCGGACCAGTGCGACATCGTGAGCCTGATGGTGCTGCGCGTGGCGAAGGAAGGCGGCCTGTCCAAGCTGGCGAGCGCGCTGGCCATCCGCAACGAGATCGCTCGCACGCGCCCCGACCTGCTGGACGTGCTGCATCAGCCCTTCCCCTGGAGCTGGCAGGAACAGCAGCCGCCGGGCGATCGCCCCTGGTACCTGCAGCCCATCTACACCGAGCAGGACGGGCGCTTTTCCAGCTACTACATCCGTACGCACATCAACTCGTCGCAGCGCTACGACGACGCACCGCGCCTCGCGCCGCGGCAGATCGAGGCGATGGACCTGGTCGACCAGCTGGCCAACGACGACGAGTTCAACTTCGCCACGATGTTCCAGCCCGGCGACGTGCAGTTCCTCAACAACCACGTCATCCTGCATTCGCGCACCGCGTTCGAGGACTTCGACGAGGACGACCGCCGCCGCCACCTGCTGCGCATCTGGCTGTCGGTGCCGGGCAGCCGGCCGCTGCATGCGGCGATGCACACGCTGTTCCAGGACCAGCGCGCGGGCGCCGTGCGCGGCGGCTTCCCCTCGCGCACCGGCCGGCGCGTCTACGAGACCACGGTCTCGGCAAGCTGAAGACATCCCCTTGAAGAAGGTCACCCCATGAAAGTCGTCCGCGTGGCCCACGTCGCCGTGGCTACCGATGCGCTCGCCACGCTCAAGAGCGTGTTCGGCGACGTGCTGCAACTGCCGCTCATGAAGGAAGCGCGCTTCCCGTCGGGCACCGAGATGGCGATGTTCCGCCTCGGCAACCTCGACATGGAGGTGGTGCAGAACCACGCGCCCGACAGCCTGCCCGGCCGTTTCGTGCGCGAGAAGGGCGGTGGGGGCTACTACCACCTGTGCCTGGAGGTGGACGACCTGCCCGGCGCCGTGGCCGAACTCTCGGCCCGCGGCGTGCACGCGCTGGCCGGTGCGCCCACCAGGGGCGCGCACGGCGAGCCCGTGGTCTTCCTCGATCCGGCCTGCACGGGCGGCCTGATGTTCGAGCTGACCCAGGTGTACGAGCACGACGCCCCCGCAACGCATTGACGGAGAAGTTCCTTGCACGCTGAATCCCCCACGGTCCTGCTCATCGGCGCGGCGCACGGCATCGGCCGCGCCGCTGCACTGCAACTGGCCGCGCGCGGCGCGAAACTGGCCGCCTGCGACATCGATGTGGCCGGACTCGAATCGCTGAAGGCCGAGCTGCCGGCCGGCGCCCAGGTGCTGCTGCAGCAGGCCGACGTCACCTCGGCCGAATCGCTGGCCGGCTTCGTCGCCGCCACCGAGGCCCGCTTCGGGCCGATCGACTCGGCCATCTGCAACGCGGGCGGCATGATTTCGCTGGTGCACGAGGGCCAGGTGGCCAGCAACGTGCGGCGCTTCGCCGACACGCCGCCGGCCGACTGGAAGAAGATCGTCGACCTCAACCTCTACGGCGTGCTCAACATGACGCACGCGGTGCTGCCCGGCATGGCCGCGCGCGGGCGTGGCCGCATGGTCTATGTGGCCTCGGTGTCGGGCCTGGTCGGCAGCCCCGGCCTGGCCGTGTACTCGGCCGCCAAGGGCGGTGTGATCGCGTTCGCCAAGTCGATGGCGCGCGAACTCGGCGAGAACGGCATCTCGGTCAACTGCGTGGCACCCGGCGGCATCGCCACGCGTGCCTTCAGCACCGGCTCGGCCTCGGTGAGCAAGCGGCTCGAACGCGTGGCGCTCGGGCGACTGGGCCAGCCCGAGGAAGTGGCCAACGTCATCACCTACATGGCGCTGGACGCGCCGCCCTACCTGACGGGAGAGACGGTGTCGGTGTCGGGAGGCCCGCCGTGAGCACTACCCCTGAAGCCGCGGCGCCCCTGCGCGTGGCGGCGGCGTCCCCCTCGTTCTGCGAGCACCCCGTGCTGTGCGACGAACTGCGCGCGCACTTTCCGGAAGCCACCTTCAACACATCGCTCAAGCGCCTCGAAGGCGCGTCGCTGGTGGACTTCCTGCGCGGACACGACGTGGCCATCGTCGCGCTGGAGCATGTCACCGAAGAGGTGGTGGCGCAGTTGCCGGAGCTCAGGATCGTCTCCAAGATGGGCACGGGCGTGGACATGATCGACGCCAGGGCCCTGGCTTCGCGCGGCATCCGCTTCGGCTGGAAAGCCGGCGCCAACGCGCTGTCCATCGCCGAGCTGGTGATCGCCTACTCGCTGGTGGCGCTGCGCGGCATGGGCTCGTCCAACCTCGCGCTGCGCAGCGGCGGCGATACCAGCCGCCGCATGGGCCGGCTGCTCACGGGCCGCGTGGTGGGCCTGCACGGTTGCGGCCACATCGCGCAGGCCGTGGTGCGGCTGCTCGCACCCTTCGGCTGCACGATCCTGGCGCACGACATCGTCGATCGCAGCGACTTCTACGCGCAACACGGCATCGAGTCCGTGGGCTTCGACGAACTGCTGGCGCGCTCGGAAGTGCTGTCGATCCACGTGCCGCTGACCGATTCCACGCACGGCCTCTACGATGCGCCCGTGCTCGACCGGCTGCGGCCCGACTGCGTGCTGATCAACACCGCGCGCGGCGAGATCGTGCGAGAGGCGGCGCTGGCCGAACGCCTGAAGGACGGCCGCATCGCCGCCGCCTGCGCCGACGTGTTCGAGTCCGAGCCCGCCTTCGACTCGCCGCTGATCGCCCTGCCCAACTTCTTCGGCACGCCGCACATCGGCGGCAGCGCGGCCGAGGCCCGCCTGGCCATGGGGCGCATCGCCATCGCCGGCATCACCGACAACTTCATCCCCGTGCCGGGCGTCCACCCGTTCGGCCCGCAGGCCACGTCATGACCTCACCCGCCTACTTCGGCGACCGGGCCCGCCTGGGCCTGGTCGTGCCGCCCAACAACACCGTCTGCGAGGCCGAGTGGGCCAGCGCGATGCCGCCCGGCGTGAGCCTGCATGCGGCACGCTTCCGGCTCAACCCGCTGGCGAAGACCGCCGAAGAACTCGACACACTGCGCACCGGGCTGCTGGACGCCAGCGCGATGCTGGCCGAAGCCGAGATGAGCGCGCTGGCCTTCGCCTGCACCGCGCCGTCGGCCGTGAGCCCGCGCCACGCGATGGAGACGGCGATGACAGCGGCCAGCACCCTCCCTTCAGCCACGGCCGCGGCCGCCGTGGTGGACGCGCTGGTGGCACTGGGCGCGAAGAGCGTGGCGCTGTTCTCGCCGTTCTCGGCCGCCGTCACGGCGCACGAGGCCGCATTCATGGAGCAGGAAGGCATCCGGGTTCTGGCCCAGCACTCGCTGGGACACGGCACCTATGCACCGGGCCGCCGGCTGGAGATCCACCGCATCGCGCCGGCCGAGGTGCAGGCCGCGGTCATGGCCATCGACCACGCAGGCGCCGATGCACTGGTGCTCTCGGGCACCAACCTGGTCACCTTCCCGATGATCGACGCGCTCGAGCAGCAGGCCGGCAAGCCCGTGGTCAGCAGCAACCAGGCGCTGTTCTGGTCGGCGCTGCGCAAGGCCGGCGTGCACGACGCGTTGCCGCTGGGCCGGCTGTTCCGCCTCGCGGCCTGATCCGCGCGCTTCCACTGTTCACTTCCCACCCTCAGGACTTCCGACGATGAAACTCCAACGCATCCTCTCGCTCGTGGTCGGCACGCTGACCGCCGCGCTGATGGCCGCCGGCCCGGCCGCCGCACAGGCGCCAACCAAAGTCAAATTCACGCTCGACTGGCGTTTCGAAGCGCCAGCGGCGCCCTACTTCCTCGCGCAGGGCAAGGGCTACTTCGACCAGGAAAAGATCTCCATCGACATCGACGCGGGCGGCGGCTCGGGCCAGACGGTCACGCGCGTGGCCTCGGGCACCTATGACATGGGCTTCGCCGACCTGGCGACCGTGATGGAGTTCCAGGCCAACAACCCGACGGCGCCGGCCAAGCCCGTGGGCGTGATGATGATCTACAACAATGCGCCCATGGCTCTGTACGCCATGAAGAAGTCGGGCATTGCGCAGCCAGCCGACCTCAAGGGCAAGAAGCTCGGCGGCCCGCAGTTCGACGCCGTGCGCCGCGCCTTCCCCATCTTCGCCAAGGCCAACGGCATCGATGCCTCGGCCTTCACCTGGACCACGATGGACCCGGCCCTGCGCGAGACCATGCTGGTGCGCGGTGACGTCGACGTGATCTCGGGCTTCACCTTCTACACGCCGCAAAGCCTGGGCGCGCGCGGCGCCAAGCCGGGCGACTACAACACCATCCGCTATGCCGACAACGGCGTTCGCCTGTACGGCAACGCGGTCATCGTGAACGAGGCCTTCGCGAAGAAAAACCCCGAAGTGGTCAAGGGCGTGCTGCGAGCCATCGCGAGGGGTTATCGCGACACGGTGAAGAGCCCCGAGGAAGCCGTGGCCTATCTCAAGAAGCGCGAGCCGCTGATCAACGAAGAGGTCGAACTCTCGCGCACGCGCGCGCTGGTCGAGATGGTGCTGATGGCCCCCGATTCGGTGAACGAAGGCTTCGGCCGCGTCTCGCCGCCGCGCGTGTCGCTGATGGCCGCGCAGGTGAGCGATGCCTTCAATACGAAGACGCGCGTGAACGCCGCGACAGTGTTCGACGCGTCGTATCTGCCGGCGGCTGCCGAGCTCGACTTCCTGCGCAAGCCGCGCTGAAGTCAGGGGCTGGAGCCGCGCGTTCTCAGGGCGCAGTTGCCGCAGTCTGTGCCAACTCAACGGCCAGACGGTTGTGCCGCTCGACCATCGGCTCGAGCTCCAGCGTGGCCAACCGCCCGTCGCGAACGACCACACGGCCATTGACCAAGGTGAATGCGGCCGGCGCGCTGGCGCACAGCAGCAGCGACGCGACGGGGTCGTGTACCGCGCCCCCGGCGAACGCCAGCGTGCGCAGGTCGAACAGCGCCAGATCGGCGCACAGGCCGGGCGCGATCTGGCCGATGTCGCGTCGGCCCAGCACCTCGGCGCCGCCGCGCGTGGCCAGGCGCAGCGCGTCGCGCGCAGTCATCTCGGCGGGGCCCAGGTCGCAGCCGAAGAAGGTGCGGCCATCCGCGCCGGAGGGGGCGGGCTGCATCGCGCGGCCCACGCGCGCCAGCAACAGCGCCTGCCGGGCCTCAGCCAGCATCTGCGCGCCGTCGTTGCTGGCGCTGCCGTCCACGCCCAGGCCTACGGGCACGCCCGCATCGAGCATGCGCCGCACGGGCGCGATGCCCGAAGCCAGGCGCATGTTGCTGCAGGGGCAATGCGCCACGCCCGTGCGCGTGGCGGCGAACAGCGAAATGCCTTCGTCGTCGAGCTTCACGCAGTGCGCATGCCAGACGTCGTCGCCCAGCCAGCCCAGATCCTGCGCGTATTCGGCGGGCGTGCGGTTGAACTTCTCGCGGCTGTAGGCAATGTCGTGGTCGTTCTCGGCCAGGTGGGTGTGCAGGCGCACACCCTGCCCTGTGAACGAGCGCGCGAGCGCGGCCGATTCGCGCATCAGGTCGCGGCTTACCGAGAAGGGCGAGCATGGCGCCACCGCCACCTGCACCATCGCGCCATGACGCGCGTCGTGCCACGCCTCGATGACGCGCTGCGTATCTTTCAGGATCGCGTCCTCGCGCTCGACCACTGCGTCGGGCGGCAGGCCGCCCGCGCTTCTCCCCACGCTCATGCTGCCGCGCGTGGCCGTGAAGCGCATGCCGATGGCCTGTGCGGCCTCGATGCTGTCGTCCAGCCGCACGCCGTTGGGATAGATGTAGAGGTGGTCGCTGCTGGTGGTGCAGCCGCTCATCAGCAGTTCGGCCATGGCGACCTGGGTCGACACGCGGACCATCTCCGGCGTGAGTCCGGCCCAGATCGGATAGAGCCCCCGCAGCCACGAGAACAGTTCGGCATCCTGCACGCCCGGGATGGCGCGCGTGAGCGACTGGTACATGTGGTGATGCGTGTTGACCAGGCCCGGAATCACCAGATGGCCCCGCGCGTCGATCACCTCGTCGGCGGTCTGCGGCAGCTCGTGCGCCGGGCCCACGCGCTCGATGAGGTTGCCGCGCACGAACACCGACGCGTCGCGCCATTCGGCGCCCGCGTCGTCCATGGTGGCGACGCAGGCGGCGTTGCGGATCAGCAGGGTTTTCATGGCAGAGGTCCTATTCCACGGTCAGCAACGCAATCGCCCGCACCACCCTGGCCAGAAACACCACGGAACCGGCTTTGCCGGGCCGTCGGTGTTGCCCCCTGAAAGGGGGGAGGAGGAGCGCCCGCAGGGCGCGGAGCCTGGGGGTCAGTCTATTTTTCCGCCACCATTGAACCAGCGGCCGAGGAGAGCACGCTCCGCATCGGTCATCTGCGTGGCGTTGTTCATCGGCATGACCCTGGTGGCCACGGCCTGCTGGTAGATGCCCTGGGCATGCTGCCGGACGCCTTCGGGCGAATCCAGGCGCACGTTCTTCATCTGCACCTGCGCGCCGTGGCAGCTGTAGCAGCGCTGCTCCAGCACCGGGCGGATCTCGGCGTAGCCCACCGGCGCGGCCGAGACGGCGGGCGCGGCGGCCTGTGCAGGCTGCGGCGCGGGCCGCATCCACACGATGGTGGCGATGAGGATGGCGATGCCGGTGAGCGCATAGGGCAGCGGGTTCTTCGCCAGCCCGAGCTTGTAGCGGTGGCGGATCACGAAGTACTGCCGGATGGCCGCGCCGCCGGCCATGATGAGGATCAGCACCACCCAGTTGTATTCGTGCGTGTAGGTGAAGCTGTAGTGGTTGCTCAGCATCGTGAAGATGACCGGCAGCGTGAAGTAGGTGTTGTGCACGCTGCGCTGCTTGCCGCGCTGGCCGTGGATCGGATCGACCGGCTGGCCCGCGCGCATCCTGGCGACGTTCTTCTTCTGGCCGGGGATGATCCAGAAGAACACGTTGCCGCTCATGGTGGTGGCCATCATGGCGCCCACCAGGATGAAGGCCGCGCGGCCCGCGAACCAGTGGCAGGCCAGCCACGAGGCGAAGCACACCAGCAGCGCCACGCCGATGCCGACGATGGTGTCGCCATGCTTGCGGCGGCCGAACAGCTGGCAGATGCTGTCGTAGGCCATCCAGAACACGACGAAGAACGCCAGCGCCACGCCGATGGCCGCGCCGGGCGACCAGTCCATCTTTGTCCGGTCGATGAGGTAGGTGCTCGCGTTGGCGAGATACGAGACCGTGAAGAGCGCGAAGCCGCTGATCCAGGTGCTGTAGCTTTCCCAGAACGACCAGTGCAGGTTGTCGGGCAGCTTTTTGGGCGACAGCGAGTACTTCTGCATATTGTAGAAGCCGCCACCGTGCAGCGCCCATTGCTCGCCGCCCACGCCCTTGTCCAGCGATTCGGGGTCCTTGGGCTTTTCCAGGCTGCTGTCGAGCATGACGAAGTAGAGCGACGCGCCGATCCAGGCGATCGCGGTGACGACGTGGAGCCAGCGCAGCAGCAGGTTGGCCCAGTCGAGGTAGTAGCTGTCCATGTGTGTACCGGCGGATGGGCCGCCGTCTCATAGGCTTTCGTGCGTGCTCACCACCGCGGGCGCTCTGAGCAGCTTGGGCCGCGAACCTGTGCGTGGGGATGGCACGTGCTCCGCTGCGACCTGTGTGCCAAAAGTGTATACACGTTCATGCCGCGAGGCCAGCGCTTCGTCGGGCCGCTGCGGCACGGCCGCCACACACTTTCAGTCTTCCGGCAGCGTCTGCAATATCTGTGCCGCCACTGCCACGGCGATCACTTCGGGCGCCTTGCCATGGATGCCCGGCACGCCGATCGGGCACGTGACATGGGCGAAGTCGGCCTCGTCGAAGCCGCGCGCCTGCAGCCGGTGGCGGAAGGTGGCCCACTTGGTCTTGCTGCCGATGAGGCCGATGTAGGGAAGATCGGCCCGCTCGCGCTGGCGGCGCAGGCAGGCGGCCACGATGTCGAGGTCTTCCGCGTGGCTGAAGCTCATGATGACCACGCGCGAGCCGGAAGCCAGGCCGGCCACCGCGCCCTGCACCGGATCGGAATGCTCCGCGCGCACCTGGGGCGGCAGCGCGGCCGGGAAGATGCCGTCGCGGCTGTCGATCCAGGTGACGGCCAGCGGCAGCGGCGCCAGTGCGTGCACCAGCGCCCAGCCCACGTGGCCGCCGCCGAACAGCGCCACTTCGGCGCGCGGCGCGGGCAGCAATGCGCGCAGGCGGCCGATGTCGTCGGCCGCCACGGGCTCGAAGCCCAGCACGACCACGCCGCCGCAGCACTGGCCCAGGCTGGGGCCGAGCACGAAGCGGCGCTCGCGCGGCAGCGCCGCGCCCGGGTCACGCAATATCGCGCGGGCATGGGCAATGGCCTCGTATTCCAGATGACCGCCGCCCACGGTGCCCAGCATGTCGGGGTCGCGGCCTTCGGGCGCGGTATCGCCGGGCGCCGCATCCACGCGTGGCCACACGGCCATCCAGGCGCCGCTCTCGCGCGGCACCGATCCTTCGGTGGCGAGCACGCGCACCAGCACGGTCCGGCCGTCACGAACCAGCCGAGCCATCAGGCCGGCCGTGCCCCGGTTCCAGTTCTTGTTCGACAAGTCGCTCACCAACCGTTTCCATTTCATGGAGCCGCCTGCTCCGTTTGCGGCACAGTATGCGCTGCCCGCCACTTCGCGAAGACACCGTGCCCACATCACACATCCCGCCTGCCAAAGACACCGCAGCAGGCTCCGTGCCACGTCGGCGCGGCTGGCGCGCCGTCCTGGCCGCGGCAGCCGCCATCGCCGGCTGCACCACCGCACCCCCCGGTGGCCCGTCGCGCCCGCCGCTGCCGCCCGACGCACCGCCACCCGGCCTGGCCACGTTGCCGCCGCCCGAGACCGCTCCGGCCGTGCCCACCGTATCGACTGCCGCCACGCCGCGCGCCTACCGCGCCGATGCGGCGCGGCACCTCTACCGCCTCAACGAAGCACGCATCTACCAGGGCAAGCTGCCGCCGCTGCTCTATGCCATCGGTGTGCTCAACGTGCAGATCGACCGCCAGGGCCGCGTTACCGGCCTCGACTGGATGCGGCCGCCACGGGCCCCCGAGGTACGCGCGGAGATCGAACGCACCGTGCGCGCCGCCGCGCCCTATCCGGTGCCGCAGCGCATGGGCCGCGTGGTCTACACCGATACCTGGCTGTTCGACAAAAGCGGCAAGTTCCAGCTCGACACGCTGACCGAAGGCCAGCTGGGCGGCTGACCCCGGCCCTCAGCCTGCCCGCAACGCCTCCAGACGAGCGCGCAGCGCCCGGATGCGCGCCTCCAGCCGGGCCGTCCGCGGTCCCCGTCCCCGCACCGCCACGCGCCGCAGCAGGCGCAGTTGCGCGCGCTGCAAATGCCACTTCAGCCGGCCTGCCTTCATGCCGTAGCGATTGCGCAGGTAGCGGCGCGCCATGAGGCGCTGCAAGGGTGAGCCCAGCCGCCTGCGTTCACTGTCGCTGATGAGTTCCCGCTCGGGCACGAAGTGGTCGGCCAGCGCACGCAACTGGCGCCCTTCTTCCCGGGTGGCCGCATGCCAGAACAGCCAGGCGGCGGCCATCACCGGCACACCCTTCACCAGCAGCCACAGCAGGCGGCCGCCGGGCCATTGCAGCACCGCATCGACCAGCGGCGCATTCCAGAAGAAATGCAGCGCCCACGCCAGCAGCAGGCAGCCCGCGCCGCCGCCCGCGCGCTGCCACATCGGGCGCCGCGTCTGCAGCAGGCACCAGGCCACGCCCATGGCCGCCACGGTGCTGTAGGCCGCATGACTCCAGAGCCCGCCGACGAGGCCGCGCGCAAACAGGTTGAGCAGCACCGGCTCGATCTGCTCGTCGCGCGGGAACACCAGCGAGGCATTGACCGAATAGCTGAAGTTCTCCACCACCTGAAAGCCCAGTCCCACCACGGCCCCGGCCGCCAGCACCGGCAGCGGCGTGCGGAACTGGTTGCGCGCCACCAGCACCAGCAGCACCACGCCGGCGAGCTTGAGCGGCTCCTCCACCGTCGGACCGGCGAGCGCCGCGCCCCAGCGCAGCGCGAAGTCGGGCGAGACCAGCTTGGCGCACAGGCTGAGGATCGCGGCATTGGAAGGAATGGCAAGAAACGCCGCGCCAAGTCCGCCCCAGGCGAAGGCCAGCACGAGCGCAGTGTCGGGCAGCGGCTCCAGCAACTCGAAGCGGTGCAGCACCCACAGGAACAGCGCCGTGTACATCCCCCACGCCAGCAGGCCGAACAGCACCGTGGCCGGCACCACCGCGAAACCCAGTGCGAATGTGCGTGCCATGTCCCAGCTGCCCTGCGCAATGAGCAGCATGAGCAGCCAGAATGCCGCGCGGCGCGGCTGGACGAACGAATCGGTGCCGATGGGCGGGCCGGCCGGCGAAGGATCGGGCAGCGCGGTCACTGGAGGAACAGGTCCATCGAATCGACCATCGCGCGGGCCTCGGCCAGATGGCTGGCATGCCCCGATCGCGCATCCTGGAAGTTCACCTGGATGACCAGGCCGGCTTTCGCATCGACCATCTGCCAGTAGCGCCCGGTGAGCTGGGCGCCGAAGTAGCGCACGCTCTGGCCCTGAAGGCCCCAGCCGTTGAGATAGGGCTCGGGGTCGCCGTCGATGTTCAGGCCCCGCGCGCGCTCCAGTATGCGCATCTGGCGCGCCATCGGGCCCTGCTCGCCGCCGCTCCACACGCTGGTGCTGACGATGAAGGCCGCACCATCCTTGTAGAGTGCCAGCGCATTGCCGCTGCGCGAGGCCGGCAGGTTGATGCGCCAGCCCGGTGCAGGCGTGAAGCGTGCGCCCAGCCCCACCACCAGCGGCTGGTCTCCCTCGAGGTCGCGCAGCGCGGGTACGCTGCGGTCCCAGGCCTGCAGGCCTCCCGCGAACGTGACGAGGAAAACCAGCACGGCCAGCGTCCCAGGCCAGGTGGCATAAGCGGTGCGACGGGGCGGTTCCAGCATGCGCGCGATGGTGCCAGCCGGGGGCGCGCCCGGCAATGCGGCGCAGGTGGATCAGGAGCCGCGGTAGGTGCTGTAGCTCCAGGGGCTCACGAGCAGCGGCACGTGGTAGTGCTGTTCGGCGTGGGCGACGCCGAAATCCAGGCTGACCTGGTCGAGGAAGCTGGGCTCGGGCAGCGCGACGCCCCGGGCCTTGAAGTAGCCCGCCACATCGAACACCAGGCGGTAGGTGCCCACCTTCAGGCTGGCGTTGTCGAACAGCGGCGCGCCGGTGCGGCCGTCGTGATTGAGCGTGTGGCGCTGCAGCAGCGTGGCCTCGCCACCCTGCGTGCTGTAGAGGCTGACCTGCATGCCGGCGGCGGGGCAGCCATTCATGGTGTCCAGGACGTGGGTGCTCAGGCCCATGGCGAATCCTTCGGTGCGGCGCGCGGCCGTGGCGGTTGGAAGGTGGCACCGTCCGCGCTCGGGCGAAGCCGCCGATTTGTCGACAGCAAGTGTATACACTTTTGGCGCACGCAACTATGATGGACGGCATGGACCAGCCCGTCGCTGCCCCGCCTTCCACCACGCGCGCCATCGTCGATGCGCTCACGCGCGCCATCGCCACGCGCCGCCTGCTGCCTGGCAGCAAGCTGGCCGAGCAAAAGCTCGCCGACCACTTCGGCGTCTCGCGTACGCTGGTGCGGCAGGCGCTGTTCCAGCTCTC
Source organism: Burkholderiales bacterium (assembly GCA_017307855.1). Lineage (GTDB taxonomy): Bacteria > Pseudomonadota > Gammaproteobacteria > Burkholderiales > Burkholderiaceae_C > JAGOCV01. The sequence continues at coordinate 23,765 of JAFKGD010000016.1, forward strand.
GCAGAACCGGCTGATCCGTCTGGAGCCGGCGCGTGGCGCCTTCGTGGCGGCACCGTCGGCAGCGGAGGCGCGCCAGGTTTTCGCCGTGCGCCGCATGCTGGAGGCCGGGATGACGCGTGCGTTCGTGCGCGAGGCCACGCCGGCCCGACTGCGCGCGCTGCGCGAGCATGTGGCGCACGAGAAGGCTGCCATGGCGCGCGGCGACACGCAGGGCCGCAATGAACTGCTGGGCGACTTCCACGTGCGCATGGCCGAGCTGATGGGCAACGAGGTGCTGGCACAGATGCTGGGCGAGCTGGTGTCGCGCTGCGCCCTCATCACCCTCATGTACCAGAGCGAGAGCGCCGCCGAGCACTCGAGCGAGGAGCACGCCGGGATCGTCCGGGCCCTCGCCGCGCGCGATGCCGGGCGCGCGGTGCAGCTCATGGACGAGCACCTGCAGAACGTCGAGCGCAATCTCGAGTTCGACCGCAAGCTGCCGGCGAGCGACATCTCGCTGGCCCTCTCCTGACCCTATTTCCTTCGACCATGGCCCGGCACTACGACTCCACCCTGCCCTATCCCCGCGACCTGGTCGGCTACGGCCGCGACGTGCCGCACGCCCGCTGGCCCGGCGGCGCGCGCATCGCCGTGCAGTTCGTGCTCAACTACGAAGAAGGCGGCGAGAACGCCACGCTGCATGGCGACGCGGGCTCGGAGCAGTTCCTCTCCGAAATGTTCAATCCGGCCGCCTACCCCGACCGGCACATGAGCATGGAGGGCATCTACGAATACGGGTCGCGCGCGGGCGTGTGGCGCATCCTGCGCGAGTTCGAGCAGCGCGGCCTGCCGCTCACCGTGTTCGGCGTCAGCATGGCGCTGCAGCGGCACCCCGAGCTCACCGCCGCGTTCCGCGAGCTGGGCCACGAGATCGCCTGCCACGGCTGGCGCTGGATCCACTACCAGAACATCGACGAAGCCACCGAGCGCGAGCACATGCAGGTGGGCATGCAGATCATCCGCGAGCTCACCGGTGAACGCCCGCTGGGCTGGTACACCGGCCGCGACAGCCCGCGCACCCACCGGCTGGTGGCCGACTACGGCGGCTTCGAGTACGACAGCGACTACTACGGCGACGACCTGCCCTTCTGGATGAAGGTGCGCAAGACCGATGGCATCGTGGTGCCGCAGCTGGTCGTGCCCTACACGCTCGACACCAACGACATGCGCTTCTCGCTGCCGCAGGGCTTCGCGCAGGGCGACGACTTCTTCACGTACCTGCGCGACAGCTTCGATGCGCTCTACGCCGAAGGCGATCCGTCAGGTCTCGACCGCCCGAAGATGCTCAGCGTGGGCCTGCACTGCCGCCTGCTGGGCCGGCCCGGGCGCATCGTCGCGCTGCAGCGCTTCCTCGACCACGTGCAGAAGCACGACAAGGTGTGGGTGTGCCGCCGCATCGACATCGCGCGGCACTGGAAGCAGGCCCATCCGTTCACCGAATGACCCATGAATGACGCGAGTCACGCCACCATGCCCCTGACACTCGAGCAGCTCAACACCGCCGACGCGGCGCAGGCCGTGGCCTGGCTGGGCGGCATCTACGAACACTCGCCGTGGATCGCCGAGGCCGCGCTGGCGCAGCGCCCGTTCCGCTCGCTGGCCCACCTCAAGCACGCGATGGCGCAAGTGGTCACCGAAGCTGGCGACGCGCCGCAGCTCGCGCTGATCCGCGCCCACCCCGAACTGGCGGGCAAGGCCATGGTCAGCAAGACCCTCACCGCCGAATCCACGAACGAGCAGGGCAAGGCAGGCCTCACCGAGTGCACACCCGAAGAGTTCGCCACCCTGCAGAAACTCAACGCCGACTACAACGCGAAATTCGGCTTCCCCTTCATCGTGGCCGTGCGCGGGCCGCGCGGCAGCGGCATGACGCGCGGCGAGATCATCGCCACCTTCGCCCGGCGCCTGGCCAACCCGGTGGACTTCGAACGCGCCGAGGCGCTGCGCAACATCCACCGCATCGCCGAGATCCGGCTGGCCGACCTGTTCGACGCCGTGCCGTACACCGGCAACGAAGTGTGGGACTGGCACGAGCGCCTCGCGCAGCACAGCGACCCGGGTTTCGCCGAACGCGGCGAGCTCACCGTCACCTACCTCACCGACGCCCACCGCGCCTGCGCGCAGCAGATCGTGCAGGACATGCGCGAGTGCGGCTTCGACGACGTGCACGTCGATGCCGTGGGCAACGTGGTGGGGCGCTACCACGCCAGTCTGCCGGATGCGAAGTACCTGCTCACCGGTTCGCACTACGACACGGTGCGCAACGGCGGCAAGTACGATGGACGCCTGGGCATCTACGTGCCGCTGGCAGCCGTCAGGCAACTGGCAGCCACCGGCCGGCGGCTGCCGTTCGGCATCGAGGTGGTGGGATTCGCCGAAGAAGAGGGCCAGCGCTACAAGGCGACGTTCCTGGGATCGGGCGCGCTGACGGGCGACTTCAATCCCGCCTGGCTCGACCAGCAGGACGCCGACGGCGTGCCGATGCGCGAGGCCATTCGCCTGGCGGGGCTGGACGTGTCGGCCATCCCCGCGCTGCGCCGCGATGCGCGCGACTACCTCGGCTTCGTCGAGGTGCACATCGAGCAGGGGCCGGTGCTCAATGAGCTGAATCTGCCGCTGGGCATCGTCACCTCCATCAACGGCGGCGTGCGCTTCCAGGGGCAGGTTGTCGGCATGGCCAGCCACGCCGGCACCACGCCCATGGATCGCCGCCGCGACGCGGCCGCCGCCGTGGCCGAGCTCACGCTCTACGTCGAGCGCCGCGCCGCCCAGGACGGCGACTCGGTCGGCACCGTGGGCATCGTCGAGGTGCCCGGCGGCTCGATCAACGTCGTGCCCGGCCGCTGCCGCTTCACGCTCGACCTGCGCGCACCCGTCGACACGCAGCGCGACGCGCTGGTGGCCGAGGTGCTGGCCGAACTGCACGCGCTGTGCGAGCGGCGCGGCGTGCGCGTCGAGATCGAGGAAACCATGCGCGCCGCCGCGGCGCCCAGCGCGCCCGCGTGGCAGCAGCGCTGGGAGGCCGCCGTCGATGCGCTGGGCGTGCCGATCCACCGCATGCCCAGCGGCGCCGGCCACGACGCCATGAAGCTGCACCAGGTGATGCCGCAGGCGATGCTGTTCGTGCGCGGACAGAACTCCGGCATCAGCCACAACCCGCTCGAATCCACCACGGCCGACGACATCCAGCTGGCCGTCGATGCCTTCTCGCACCTGCTCGGCCAACTGGCCGCCGAACCCGCATCCACCGCTCCCCGCCCATGACGACCGCTTCCACCGACCACCAGAGACTCGACGCCTGGATCGACGCGCATTTCGACGACGAGGTCGCCTTCCTGCAGCAACTGGTGCGCGTGCCCACCGACACGCCGCCCGGCAACAACGCACCGCATGCCGAGCGCACGGCCGAGCTGCTGGCCGGCTTCGGCTGGCAGGCCGAGAAGTTTCCCGTGCCCGCCGACGAGGTGCGCGCCTACGGGCTCGAATCCATCACCAACCTGATCGTGCGCCGCCGCTTCGGCGAGGGCGGTCTGACCATCGCCCTCAACGCCCACGGCGACGTGGTGCCGCCCGGCGAGGGCTGGACGCATGACCCCTACGGCGGCGAGATCGAGGAGGGACGCATGTACGGCCGCGCCACGGCCGTGAGCAAGAGCGACTTCGCCACGTTCAGCTTCGCGCTGCGCGCGCTGGAAGCGCTCGGCGCGCCGATCAAGGGCGCCGTGGAACTGCACTTCACCTATGACGAGGAATTCGGCGGCGAGATGGGCCCGGGCTGGCTGCTGAAGAACGGGCACACGAAGCCCGACCTGATGATCGCCGCCGGCTTCAGCTACGAGGTCGTCACCGCGCACAACGGCTGCCTGCAGATGGAAGTGACGGTGCACGGCAAGATGGCGCACGCGGCCATCCCGTCCACGGGGGTCGATGCGCTGCAGGGCGCGGTGCACATCCTCTCGGCGCTCTACAGGCTCAACGATGGCTACCGTGCCATCACCTCGCAGGTGCCCGGCATCACCCACCCCTACCTCAACGTGGGCCGCATCGAAGGCGGCACCAACACCAACGTCGTGCCCGGCAAGGTGGTGTTCAAGCTCGACCGCCGCATGATCCCGGAAGAGAACCCGGCCGAGGTCGAAGCCGCCATCCGCGCCACCATCGCAGAGGCCGCCGCTGACTTCGGCGCGCGCGGCCCGGCCATCACGGTGGACATCCGCCGCCTGCTGCTCGCCCACTCGATGCGACCGCTGCCAGGCAACCGGCCGCTGGTCGAGGCCATCCAGCGCAACGGCGCCGAGGTGTTCGGCCAGCCGATCCCCGACGTGGGCACGCCGCTCTATACCGACGTGCGGCTCTACGGCGAGCACGGCGTGCCCGGCGTGATCTATGGCGCCGGCCCGCGCACGGTGCTCGAATCGCACGCCAAGCGCAGCGACGAGCGGCTGGAGCTGGACGACCTGCGCCGCGCCACGAAAGTGATCGCGCGCTCGCTGCTCGATTTGTTGGTGGCCTGAGGCGCCTCGTGCGCCGCACGCAGCATCTTTTGCACGAGCCCGGGGCACCAACCTAGGGCAATCCGCGATTGAGCGGCTTCAATTTCGCCCTCAAATAGGGAAATCTGGATGAATTAATGGCCAGATCGCACCGCCGTGGCGCAATGGGTTCTCCCTGCCATGGTGCGCGCGTGGAGTGGGCAGGCATCGATTTTGCTATTCGATGTACTCAGACAAATTTCCTTCTATCCACGGAGTTCCTTCATGAAGAAACGCGCTTTCCTGCAGACCGTCGCCGCCCTGGCCGCCACCGCCTCGTTCGGCGTGGCCCAGGCGCAGACGCCGATCAAGTTCCAGCTCGACTGGCGCTTCGAAGGCCCCGCCGCCCTGTTCCTCGTGCCCGCCGCCAAGGGCTACTTCAAGCAGGCCGGCCTGGACGTGACGGTGGATGCCGGCAACGGCTCGGGCGGTACCGTGACGCGCGTGGCCTCGGGCACCTATGACATTGGCTTCGCCGACATGGCGGCACTGATGGAATTCCACGCCAACAACCCCGACGCACCCAACAAGCCGGTCGCGGTGATGATGGTCTACAACAACACGCCCGCTTCGGTGATGGCGCTCAAGAAGAGCGGCATCAAGACGCCGGCCGACCTCAACGGCAAGAAGCTCGGCGCACCGGTGTTCGACGCCGGCCGTCGTGCCTTCCCGATCTTCGCGGCCGCCAACAAGGTGACCGGCGTGCAGTGGACGGCCATGGATCCCCCGCTGCGCGAAACCATGCTGGTGCGTGGCGACATCGATGCCATCACCGGCTTCACCTTCACCTCGGTGCTCAACCTGGAGGCCCGCGGCGTCAAGGCCGAGGACGTGGTGGTGCTGCAGTACCCCGACTACGGCGTGAAGCTCTACGGCAACGCCATCATCGCCAGCCCCAAGCTGATCAAGGAGAACCCGGCCGCAGTGAAGGCGTTCCTCGCCGCCTTCGCCAAGGGCATGAAGGATGTGCTGGCCAACCCCGCCGCCTCGATCGAGACGGTGAAGGCCCGCGACGGCATCATCAACGTGCCGCTCGAAACGCGCCGCCTGAAGATGGCCATCGACACCGTGATCAACAGTCCCGACGCGCGCGCCGAAGGTTTTGGCCAGATCAACCCCGGCCGCATGTCGCTGATGGCTTCGCAAGTGTCCGACGCCTTCTCCACCAAGACCCGCGTCAACCCCGCGACCGTCTGGGACGGCTCGTTCCTGCCTACCAAGGCCGAACTGGACGTCCTGAAGAAGTAAATCAGGCTCGCCCCCCAGGCTTGCCCACTTCGTGCAGCCGCCACCCCCCTACCCGGGGGGACGGCGACTGCGGCCTGGCAAAGCCAGTGCCGCGGCGCCCCCGCTTTCTGAAAGACCGCCTTGAACGACGCCGCCTCCCCATCCTCATCCTTCGTCGACTTCCGCGACGTCTGGCTGGCCTACAACGACGAGTTGCTGGCGCAGAACCACTTCGCGGTCGAAGCCATCAACCTGCAGGTGAAGAAGGGCGAGTTCATCGCCATCGTCGGACCCTCGGGCTGCGGCAAGTCCACCTTCATGAAGCTCACGACGGGGCTGCGCATGCCCTCGATGGGCAAGATCCTGATCGACGGCCAGCCGGTCACCGGCCCGCTCAAGATCTCGGGCATGGCATTCCAGGCGCCCTCGCTGCTGCCCTGGCGCACCACGGTCGACAACGTGCTGCTGCCGCTGGAGATCGTCGAGCCCTATCGCAGCAACTTTTCGAAGAACCGCAAGCAGTACGAGGAGCGTGCCCGCAAGCTGCTGCAGAAGGTGGGCCTGGGCGGCTATGAGGACAAGTTCCCCTGGCAGCTCTCGGGCGGCATGCAGCAGCGCGCCAGTATCTGCCGCGCGCTCATCCACGAACCCAAGATGCTGCTGCTCGACGAGCCCTTCGGCGCGCTCGACGCGTTCACGCGCGAGGAGCTGTGGTGCATCCTGCGCGACCTCTGGACCGAACAGCAGTTCAACGTGATCCTGGTCACGCACGACCTGCGCGAGAGCGTGTTCCTGGCCGACACCGTGTACGTGATGAGCAAGAGCCCGGGCCGCTTCGTGGTCAAGCGCGAGATCGACCTGCCGCGCCCGCGCGATCTGGAAGTCACCTACACCAAAGAATTCACCGACATCGTGCTCGAACTGCGCGGCCACATCGGCGCGATCCGCAAGACCGGCGCCGCGATCAACCAGTAAGAAGTACGGACCCGCACAATGGCAAACAAGAAACAGATCGAGATCTGGTCGCCCTGGATCCTGCTGGTCGCCGTGATCCTGCTGTGGCAGATCATCTGCTCGGCGTTCAACGTCTCCGAATTCATCTTCCCGAGCCCGGCCCGCATCTGGGAACAGTTCTGGGAATTCAAGCTCATCATCGCCGGCCATGCCTGGCGCACGTACTGGGTGACGATGGCCGGCTTCGGCCTGGCGATCGTGGTCGGCGTGCTGCTGGGCTTCGTGATCGGCAGTTCGCGCCTGGCCTACGCGGCGATGTACCCGCTGATGACGGCGTTCAACGCGCTGCCCAAGGCCGCCTTCGTGCCCATCCTCGTGGTGTGGTTCGGCATCGGCGTCGGCCCGGCCATCCTTACGGCATTCCTGATCAGCTTCTTCCCGATCATGGTGAACATCGCCACCGGCCTGGCCACGCTCGAGCCCGAGCTCGAAGACGTGCTGCGCGTGCTGGGCGCCAAGCGCTGGGACGTGCTGATCAAGGTCGGCCTGCCTCGCTCGATGCCCTACTTCTTCGGCTCGCTGAAGGTCGCGATCACGCTGGCCTTCGTGGGCACCACGGTGTCGGAGATGACGGCGGCCAACGAAGGCATCGGCTACCTGCTGATTTCGGCCGGCTCGGCCATGCAGATGGGCCTGGCGTTCGCCGGCCTGCTGGTGGTGGGTGCGATGGCCATGCTGATGTATGAGCTGTTCAGCTTCATCGAGAAGCACACCACCGCCTGGGCGCACCGCGGAAGCCAGAACCAGTGAGCCCGGAGCAACAGATCGCGGCCCTGCGGCGCGCCGACGCCGTGGCGCGCCGTGCCATGGCGATGGGCCGGCATCCCTTCGGCGCGCTGCTGCTGGCGCCGGACGGTGAAACGGTACTGGCCGAGCAGGGCAACATCGACACGGTGAACCACGCCGAGTCGACGCTCGCGCGCACGGCCGCCGCCAACTATCCTGGCGAGTACCTTGCGCGCTGCACGCTGGTGACCACGTTCGAGCCCTGCGCCATGTGTGCAGGAACGATCTACTGGGCCGGCATCGGGCGCGTGCTGTACGGGGCGGAGGAAACCGAACTACTCGCTCTCACGAACGACCACCCCGAGAACCCGACGCTGAGTCTCCCGTGCCGCGACGTGTTTGCGCGCGGTCAGCGGGCGGTGGAGGTGGTCGGTCCGGTGGCCGCCGTGCGGGCGGAGATGGTGGCGACCCACCAGGGCTTCTGGCAGGCCCGCTGAGATCGCGCGGCGGCGTCAGCCCTGCTCGCGCCACCAGGCGTGCAACGCCTCGATCTCCCCGGAACACAGCAGCGGCATGGCGTCGCGGATGCGCTCGATCGGCCAATCCCACCAGCGCATCTGCAGCAGCAGCGCGATCCGCTCGTCCGGGAAACGCTTCCTGATCGTGCGCGCCGGGTTGCCGCCGACGATGGCGTAGGGCTCGACATCGCGCGTCACCACCGCGCGGCTTGCGATGACGGCACCGTCGCCGATGGTCACACCAGCCATCACGATGGCTTCGGCGCCCATCCAGACATCGTTGCCCACGACGGTATCTCCGGCAGGCTGCCAGGCATCGAGCGCCTGGGCGAAAGCGGGCTCCTCCTTCATGTAGAAGAAGGGGAACGACGACACCCAGTCGTACCGGTGTCCCTGGTTGCCGGCCATCACGAAAGACACGCCCGTGCCGATCGAGCAGAAGCTCCCGATGCGCAGGCGATCGGCCGCCGCGCCAGGCTCGGGCGAGAGGTAACGGGCGCAGTCGTCAAAAGAGTGCCCGTGGTAGTAGCCCGAGTAGTAGCTGTAGCGGCCCACCTCGATGTTGGGATTGGTGACCTGCTCCGAAAGGAGCCGGCCCTTGAAGGGGCTGTCGAAGAAGTTGTCGCGCATGCTCCCGATTGTCGTCGGCACACGCACCGCCGGGCCGGCCGGCAAGGGCAAGCGCGCGGCGCGCCCGAAGGCACGCCGCCGGTCCTCAGTACTTCTTGTTGAAATTGGCGCGGATGCGTTCGGCCAGATAGTCCCCGGCCGTGATCGGCGGGTACTTGCCGGAAGGCGACTCGATCAGCGCATCGGTATTGGCCTGGCAGAAGAACGCCAGGCTGTAGCGCGGCCCCATGTATTCGCCCGGCAGTGGGTTCTTCACGCGGTGGAAGTTGCTGGGCAGCTGGTCGTCGCTCCAGCGCATCAGCATGTCGCCGATGTTGCAGGTGATGTAGTCCTCCTCGGGCGGGATGGACGTCCACTCCTGCGCGTCCATCTCCTTGCCCGGGCACACCTGCAAGCCGCCCTGGCCCTGGCGCTGGTAGAGCAGCGTGAGGCAGTCGAAGTCGGTGTGGGCACCGGCGCGCCACAGGTCGAGCTTGTCCTGCGCTTCGGGCGGGATGGCGTAGTAGTGCAGCATGCGCAGCGTGCTCTGATAGGTCTCGCTCGACGGGTCGTGGGCCCGCGTGAAGAACTCGCGGTCGAAGCCGAGCTTGTCGGCGAAGCACGAGAGCACGCGCATGCCGACGGCCCAGCTCGCCTCCTCGAAAGCCAGCATGGTCGCCTTGAAGCCCGGCAGCTCTTCCTCGGTGGGATAGAGCCCGGCCATGCGCGGGCGCGTGATCTGGTAGCTCTCCTTCTGGTCGGCCGTGCCGGTGGAAGGACGCACCTGCTTGCGGCTTTCCCAGCCGGCGTTGCGCGCCAGCGGATACTGGCCCTTGACCTCGTCGGGCAGCGCGAAGAACTTCTCGCTCATGGCGAAGGCCTCGCGCATCTGCGCCAGCGGGACGCCGTGGTTCTTGAGCTGGAAGAAGCCCACGTCGATGGAGGCGTCCCAGAGCTGGTCGGCGATCTCGGCGCGCCGGTTCTCGAAGTCGGCAAGATCGATGACGCGGATCTCGCGCGTGGTGTTCTCCGAACCCATCGCGCCCATGCGCGATTCCTTCTGCAGTTCGGCCATGTCGTAGGTGGCGGTGCTCATGTGTCGTGCTCCTGAATCGGTCGTCGAAAACGTCGGGGGTGAACAGGCTGCAGCCCGTGACGCAAAGACCGTGGAAGCAGGGAGCAGGCCGGGATGTGGCTGACTCGCACGAACTCCTGAAGTCTTCTCGCTCGGACGCGAACCTCAAGAGCAATTCCCGGACAGCCGATACATCGATCCGGCTGGTGAACGCTTCTACTCTTGCGCGGATTATGCAAACGCCCCGCCGCAAGCTCAAGCAGAAAAAGCAGGAACGGCGCGGCTTTTACACATCGCACCATCGCGGCGCGCGGACGCCAGCCGCGCGGCATGCCCATGCATCGTCATGGACATCGTGGCGCCGCGCGTTGGTGCACGCAGCACGCGGCGCGCCTCCGCCGGGCATGGCATGGAAGCTGCAACGAGGAACATCACGGAGTAGAAGCGTTCAGCGCGGGGCCATCGGCCTTTCGCCCGGAAATTGCTCTTGAAGCGGTGGCGCCTTCCGCAGGGAAAGCCACTGTCGTGGTGCTGCACGCGCAGCATCGTTCAACGAGTCCGTTTCCTTCAGGAGAGCTTCACATGCAACGCCGTTCGATCCTCCGCGCCGCTGGCGCCGCCTCGATGCTCGCCGCCACGCCGTTCGTGCGCGCGCAGGGTTCGCTCAAGCCCTTCAAGTTCAACCTCGGCTGGAAGGTCGAAGCCTCGGGCGCGGGGTTCCTGCTGGCGCATCAGCGCGGCTACTACAAGGACGCCGGCCTCGATGTGGCCATCGACACGGGCAACGGCTCGGCCGCCGCGATCAGCCTGGTGGGCAGCGGCGCCTACGACGTGGCCTCGGCCGACCTGTCGTCGATGATCGAGTTCAACGTGGCCAACCCGCAGGCCGCGCTCAAGGCCGTCGCGATCCAGTACGACCTGAACCCCAACGCCATCATCGTGCGCCGCGATGGCCCCATCAAGAAGCCGTCCGACCTGGCCGGCAAGACGCTGCTGGGCCAGCCTTTCAACGCCTCGCGCAAGCTGTTCCCCGTGTTTGCCAAGGCCCAGGGCTTCGATGGATCGGGCGTGAAGTGGGAGAACGTCGCGCCCGACATCGGCGACACCCGCTTCGTCAAGGGCGACTTCGACGGCTCGGCCTACTTCTTCTTCACCGGCCTGCTCAACCTGAAGGCGCGCGGCATGACGCCCGAGCAGCTGACCGTGTTCCGCTTCTCCGACTACGGCATGAAGTCGTATGGCAACGGCCTGGTCGCCAATGCCAAGAGCATGGAGCAGGCCGACGCGATGCGCGCCTTCGTCAAGGCCACCACGCGCGGCTGGATCGAATGCATCGCCGACCCGAAGGCGGGCGGCGCCGCCATCAAGGCGCGCGAGCCGCTGGCCAATCAGGACATCGAGACCGAACGCCTGCAACTCATCGTTGATGGCACGATGAAGACGCCCGACGTGCGCGCCAACGGCTGGGGCGCGGCGACGCCGGCCCGCCTGCAGGCCACCATCGACGAAACGGTGGGCGCCTTCGGCCTCAAGAGCACGCCCACGGTGGCCGACTTCTTCACCGACCGCTTCCTGCCTTCGGCCGCCGATCGCAAGCTCAAGGCCTGATCGCCGATCACAGCCATCGCAGGAGTCGCATCATGGGCATTCCGGTCATCGACCTGGAAGGCGCTCGGGCGCCGGGCGGTCCGCGCAGCGCCGAGGTGGCGCAGGCGTTCCGCGCGGCGGCCATGGCGTCCGGGTTCTTCTACATCCGCAATCATGGCGTCGCGGCCGAGCTGATCGCCGCGCAGTTCGAGGCGACGCGCGCGCTCATGGCGCTGCCGGTCGGGCGGCGCGAGCAGTTGTCGATCAAGCGCTCGCCCATCATGCGGGGCTTCGAGGGGCTGGGCGCGCAGACGCTCGATGCCGCGATGAACCCCGACCTCAAGGAGAGCTTCTACTGCGGCATGGACTGGCCGGCCGACCATCCGTACGTGAAGGCCGGCTACCAGACCTATGGCCCGAGCCAGTGGCCCGAAGAACTGCCCGCCGTGCGCCCGCAGTGCGAGGCCTACATCGACGCGATGAACACGCTGTCGCTGCGGCTGATGCAGCTGATGGCGCTCTCGCTCGGACTGCCCGAGGATTACTTCGACGCCGCCTGCAAGGACCCGATGGTCACCTTGCGCATGGTGCGCTATCCGCCGCATCCCGAGAATGCCGACGAGCGCACCTTCGGCGCCGGTGCGCACACCGACTGGGGCGCGGTGACCATCCTCGCGCAGGATTCGCATGGCGGCCTGGAGGTGCAGATGCCCGATGGCTCCTGGGTGGCGGCCACGCCGATGGAGGGCACCTTCGTGGTCAACCTCGGCGACATGATTCCGCGCTGGACCAACGGCCTCTACCACTCCAACCCGCACCGCGTGCGCAACACGTTCTCGGGCGGGGCGGCACGCTATTCGATCCCGTTCTTCTACGAGCCCGAGTTCACCGCGCGGATCGTGGCCGTGCCCGGCACCGTGCCCGTCGGCGAGCTGCCGCGCTTTGCGCCCTGCACTGCCGGCGAGCACCTGGAAGAGATGTATCGCAAGTCGTACAACCTCAAGGAACTGCCGCGCGAGACCGCCGGGGTCGAGGCATGAGCAAAGAAGCTCGCGACACCTTCCCCGCAGAGCAGGCGCTGTCCGAGCGCGACGCGCTCTATCTACGCCAGGCCATTGCCGTCTCGCGCACGGCGCGCGAGCGCGGCAACCGGCCGTTCGGCGCCGTCATCGTGGCGGCTGACGGCAGCGTGCTGCAGGAAGCCTGGAACGCCAACATGGAGAGCGGCGACTGCACGGCGCATGCCGAGACCAGCGCCGTGCGCCTGGCGAGCCCGAAGTTCAGCCGCGAGCAGCTCGCAGGGGCCACGCTCTACTCGTCGGGAGAGCCCTGCGTGATGTGCGCCGGTGCGATCTTCTGGTCCAACATCCGACGCGTGGTGTTCGGCATCGACGCAGAACGCCTGCGGGTGTTCCGTGGCGAGCGGCAGGAGCAGCGCGATGCCGAACTCTCATGCCGCGACGTGTTCGACGCCTCGCCGCACGCGATCGAGTGCATCGGTCCCGCGCTCATCGACGAGTCGAGCGCGCCGCACGTCGGGCACTGGAAGACCTGATTCGTGCGCCCATGTCACGATAGATGACACGAAGCTCATCCCTTTTCTGAACAATCGTTAAACGACTTTCACGCCCCCTCTCCGCCCGATAGCCTCGCGCGCGGTTCGTGGCCATGCCGGCCGCGACACAACATGCGAGAGCAGAGAAGGAGAGCGTGCAATGAAATCGTCAGGAGCGGAATTCCTGGGCACTTTCTGGCTGGTGCTGGGCGGCTGCGGCAGCGCCGTGCTGGCCGCGGCGTTCCCGCAGGTGGGCATCGGCCTGCTGGGCGTGTCGCTGGCCTTCGGCCTCACGGTGCTGACCATGGCGTATGCCATCGGCCCGATTTCGGGCTGCCACCTCAATCCGGCCGTGTCGGTGGGCCTGTGGGCGGCGGGCCGCTTTCCGGCGTCGCGCCTGCTGCCTTACATCGGCGCGCAGGTGCTGGGCGCCTTGGCGGCAGGCGGCGTGCTGTTCGTCATCGCATCGGGTGCTCCCGGCTTCGACGTCAACGCGGGTTTTGCTTCCAACGGCTGGGGCGCGCATTCGCCGGGCGGCTATTCGTTCACATCGGCGCTGGTGGTCGAAGTGGTGATGACGCTGTTCTTCCTGCTGGTCATTCTGGGCGCCACCGCCAGGCGCGCACCGGCCGGCTTCGCGCCGCTGGCCATCGGTCTGGCGCTCACGCTGATCCTCCTGATCTCGATTCCCGTTACCAACACATCCGTCAATCCGGCGCGCAGCACGGGCGTCGCGCTGTTCGTGGGCGACTGGGCCGTGCAGCAGCTGTGGCTGTTCTGGGCCGCGCCCATCGCGGGCGCGGTGCTCGGCGCGCTGGCCTGGCGGCTGATTGCATCGAAGGACGACTGACACGGCCGGCGCACGCCGCCGTCACCGCAGGGGCGGTGGTGCGAACTGCCAGAATGGCGGGCGCACCACCGCCCTTTGACCTTCTTCCGTTGCTGCGAGCCGACCCATGATCCCTGCCCACGATCTGCTCCTCTTCGCCGGCGCCGCCGTGCTGATCGCCCTCACGCCCGGACCCAACATGATCTACGTGACCTCGCGCTCCATCAGCCAGGGGCGCCGTGCGGGCGTGACGTCGCTGCTGGGTGTGATCGTCGGCTTCCTCGCGCACATGTTCGCGGCGGCGGCTGGCCTCACGGCGCTGTTCCTCGCCGTGCCGCTGGCCTACGAAATCCTCAAGTGGGCCGGCGCAGCCTACCTGCTGTGGATGGCCTGGCAGGCGGTGAAACCCGGCGCCAGCTCGCCTTTCGAGATGCGCAGCCTGCCGCCCGATTCGCCCCGGCGCCTGTTCGCCATGGGCCTGATCACCAACCTGCTCAACCCCAAGATCGCGGTGTTCTACCTGGCCGTGTTCCCGCAGTTCGTCTCGCCCGCGCACGGCTCGGTGTTCGCGCAGAGCCTGGTGCTGGGTTTCATCCAGATCGTGAGCAGCTTTGCGGTCAACTTCACGCTGGTGATGTGTGCCGGCGGGCTGGCCGGCTGGTTCGCACGCCATCCGGTGTGGATGGCCGTACAGCGCTGGGTGACGGGCTCGGTGCTGGCGGCGCTGGCCGTGCGGCTGGCGCTGGAACCGCGCCGCGGCGCGTGAACCGCAAGGAGCGTGCACCATGACCATCCAACTCGACCGGGAGCAGCGCGACCAGGCCGTCGCCTCCATCGAGCGCTGGTTCCGCGAGGAACAGGGCGAAAAGATCGGCAACATCGCCGCCGGGGCGCTGCTGGGCTTTTTCCTCGCCGAGATCGGACCCGTGATCTACAACCGCGGCGTAGCCGACGTGCAGGAGAGGTTGCGCTCGCGCGTCGACGAGATCGACATCGAAGTGCACGAGGACGAGTTCGGCTACTGGAAGACGGCAGGCGGGCGCCGCTGACGCAACCTGTCCCGCAGCGCCTTCAAAGGAACCGCTCGAGCAGGCGCCGCGATGCACGGTCCAGCGCCGTGAGGTCGGGCACGCGGAACTGCACGCCGCTGGCCGACAGGATCAGCAGCCGCGTGCGCGAGAGGCGGCGGATGTCTTCCTCGCCGCTGAGCGTGAACTCGGTTTCGCCGCGATCCGTCTCCACGCGCCACACGCTGGGCGTGGAGAAGGTGGACACCGACATCAGCTGCCGGATCTCGGGCGCGAACTCGCGCACCGCCAGCTCCTGCTCGATCAGCGCGCGCGCGGCAGCGGGCAGCGCATCGAAGCTCGCCACCCAGGCCACTTCGTGGCCACCCTCGCCGACCAGCGACAGGCCTTCGCCCGGCGACGTCAGGGGAAAAGCACGCACCGGCAGCACGCCCGCGTGGAGGGTGCCGTCGGCCTGCGTGAGCACCAGGCGGCCGAAGGCGTCGCGTGCGAGGGTGAAGTCGGCGGGTTCGGTCATCGCGGTCATTCCAGCAACTCCTTGGCGTGGCGCTGCTGCGCGTCGTACAGGCGCCAGTAGGCCCCGCGCCTGTCCATCAGCTCGTCGTGCGCCCCCACCTCGACGATGCGGCCACGGTCCATCACCACGAGGCGGTCGGCCTTGCGCAGCGTGGAGAGGCGGTGGGCGATGGCGATGGTGGTGCGGCCGCGAACGAGGTTGTCCAGGGCCTTCTGGATTTCCTGCTCGGTCTCGGTGTCCACGCTGGAAGTGGCCTCGTCCAGGATGAGGATGCGCGGATCGATCAGCAGCGCGCGCGCGATGCTGATGCGCTGGCGCTCGCCGCCCGACAGGCCCTGGCCGCGCTCGCCCACCAGCGAGTCGTAGCCGTGCGGCAGGCGCAGGATGAATTCGTGCGCATGGGCGGCGCGCGCGGCGGCGACGATTTCGGCGCGCGTGGCGCCGGGCCGGCCGTACGCGATGTTCTCGGCCACGGTGCCGAAGAACAGGAAGGGCTCCTGCAGCACCAGGCCCATGTGGCGGCGCCAGTCCTGCACCCGGTAGCGGCGGATGTCGTGGCCGTCGACCATGATGGCGCCGTCGGTCACGTCATAGAAGCGGCAGATGAGGTTGACCAGCGTGCTCTTGCCGGAGCCACTGTGGCCCACCAGGCCGATCATTTCGCCCGGCTCGATCTTCAGGTCAAGCCCACGGATCACCGATCGGCTGCCGTAGCGGAAGCCCACGCCGCGCAGCTCGATGCGGCCCTCGGCGTGATCGAAGGGCACCGGGTTCGCCGGCTCGGGCACGTTGGATTGATGGTCGAGGATGTCGAAGATGCGCTTGGCGCCGGCGGCGGCCTTCTGCGTGACGGAGACGATGCGGCTCATGGAATCGAGCCGCGTGTAGAAGCGCCCGATGTAGGCGATGAAGGCCGTGAGCACGCCCACCGTGATCTGCTGGCGCGACACCAGCCAGATGCCGAAGGCCCACACCACCAGCAGGCCGATCTCGGTCAGCAGCGTGACGGTGGGAGAAAACAGCGACCAGGTCTTGTTGAGCCGGTCGTTGACGGCGAGGTTGTGGGCATTGGCGTCTTCGAAGCGCTGCGATTCGCGCTTCTCCTGCGCGAAGGCCTTGACCACACGGATGCCGGGAATGGTGTCGGCCAGCACGTTGGTGACTTCGCCCCACACGCGATCGATCTTCTCGAAGCCGGTGCGCAGCCGGTCGCGCACCACGTGGATCATCCATGCGATGAAGGGCAGCGGCAGCAGGGTGACCAGCGCCAGCCACGGGTTGATGGAAAACAGGATGGCCGACGTCATGAGGATCATCACGACGTCGTTGGCGAAGTCGAGCGCATGCAGCGAAAGGAAGACGCAGATGCGGTCGGTCTCGGAGCCGATCCGCGACATCAGGTCGCCCGTGCGCTTGGCACCGAAGTAGTCGAGCGACAGGCCCAGCAGGTGGTCAAAGGTGGCCGTGCGCAGGTCGGCGCCGATGCGCTCGGATACCAGCGCGAGCAGCCAGGTGCGCGCCCAGCCCAGGCCCCAGGCCAGGAGGGCCGAACCCAGCAGGCCGCCCAGCAGAAGCGCCACCATGCTGCGATCGATGGGCTGGCCGTTCTGATAGGGAATCAGCACGTCGTCCATCAGCGGAATGGTCAGGTAGGGCGGCACCAGCGTGGCGGCCGTGGAAGCCAGCGTGAGCAGCAGCCCCAGCAGCAACTGGTGGCGGTACGGCTTGGCGAAGCGCCACAGCCGCAGCAGCACCCAGGTGGATGGCGGCGGCTCGGCCGCCTCGACGCCTTCGTCCGCGCTGGTCGCAACGTCGGCGGCATCCGGATCGGCCGCCAGGCCGCTTTCGGCCAGCCGCAACAGCGCGGCGTCGAAGGCGCGCACGAGGGCCAGGGCCTGAGCTTGGCTCGAAAGTGTGAAACGCCAGCGGCCCAGCAGCGATGCTGCATCGCACAAATCGAGCGTGCCCACGCCAGCGTGGTCGGTGGTGCGCAGGTGCAAACCCCCGGCCAGGGGCCAGGACTGCCACTCGCCTTTTTTGTCGCCGTGCGGCGACAAATCGGACGCCTGAAGGGCAGGACGGGCCAGCAAACGCCGGTTTGTCAGCACCAACTCGCCCGTTGCGAAGCGCAGTTGCGCATCGAGGTCAACCGCCAGCCGGGCCAGCACGTTCTCACCCTCTGCGAGCAAGGAAAGCCGGTCGCCAGACCCTCCATCGGGGAAGTGGGCGGGGGCCGCGGAAGAAAGGTTCTGCATGTGTTTTGACTGCTGCACGGCACCCCTGGGGCGGGGCCACGAGCGGGAGCCGGCGATTCTCGCCGATGCCACCCAACGGCGAAGCCATCGCTTCGGTTGACCTCTCTGATTGCATTGCGAATGACTACCCACGCCTTCGACATCCGCCTGGAACGCGTCAATTACCTGCGCGGCCCCAACATCTGGACGTACCGCTCGGTGCTGGAGGTCTGGCTCGACCTCGGCGAACTCGAGAACTGGCCGTCCAGTCGCCTTCCCGGTTTCAACGATCGCCTCACCGCCCTGCTTCCCACGCTGGAAGAACATCATTGCGGCGTAGGCGAGCGCGGCGGCTTCCTGCAGCGCCTGCACGAGGGCACCTGGATGGGCCACGTGCTCGAACACGTGGTGATCGAGCTGCTGAACCTGGCCGACATGCCCACGGCCTTCGGCCAGACCCGCTCCACCTCGCGCGCCGGCGTCTACCGCATGGTGTTCCGCGCCCGCGACGAGCAGGTCGCCCGCGTGGCCCTGGCCGAGGGCCACGCCCTGCTGATGGCGGTGATCCGCAGCCAGCCCTTCGGCCAGGAGCAGGTGCAGGCCGCCGTCGGCCGCATCCGCACCACGGTGGACGACTGCTACCTCGGCCCTTCCACGGCCGCCATCGTCAACGCGGCGGCCGACCGCCGCATTCCGCACATCCGCCTGAACGACGGCAACCTGGTCCAGCTGGGTTACGGCGCCGCGCAGCGCCGCATCTGGACGGCCGAGAGCGACTCCACCAGCGCCATCGGCGAGAGCATCGCCGGCGACAAGGACCTCACCAAGACGCTGCTGGCCGCCTGCGGCATCCCGGTGCCCGAAGGCCAGGTGGTCGAATCGGCCGCCGCCGCCTGGGAAGCCGCCGAGGACATCGGCCTGCCCGTGGCCGTGAAGCCGTCCGACGCCAACCACGGCACCGGCGTCTCGCTCGACCTGCGCACGCAGGCCGAAGTGGAGGCCGCCTTCGCCATCGCCGAGCCGCAGGGCAGCGAGGTCATCGTCGAGCGGTTCGTGCCCGGCATCGATCACCGCCTGCTGGTGGTGGGCGGCCGCGTGGTGGCCGCCTCGCGCGGTCAACTCACCACGGTCACCGGCGACGGCCGCTGCACCGTGGCCGAGCTGATCGACAGCCAGCTCAACAGCGACCCGCGCCGTGGCGTGGAAGAAGACTTTCCGCTCTCGCGCATCGAGCTCGACCAGGAACCGGTGATCGTCCTGGAGCTGCAGCGCCAGGGCCTGTCCGCCGGGTCCATACCTGCCGCCGGCCGTGAGGTCATCGTGCAGCGCAACGGAAACCTGTCGGAAGATTGCACCGACGACGTCCACCCGGAAGTGGCGCATGCCGCCACGCTGGCCGCCCGCGTGGTCGGCCTGGACATCGCCGGCATCGACATCGTCTGCCGTGACATCGGCCGGCCGCTGGCCGCGCAGGGCGGGGCCATCGTCGAAGTGAACGCCGGCCCCGGCCTGCTGATGCACCTCAAGCCCGCCATGGGCGCGCCCCGCCCGGTGGGACGCGCCATCTGCGAGCACCTGTTCCCCGAAGACGAAGCCGACGACGGCGCCGGCAGCGGGCGCATCCCCGTGGTGGGTATCACCGGCACGCGCGACACCGCGACGGTGGCACGCCTGGTGGCATGGCTGCTGCAGTTGTCGGGCCGCTACACGGGCCTGGCCTGCGCCAAGGGCCTGTACCTGGACAACCGCCAGGTCGAACGCGAGGACAGCGCCCACTTCGACGCCGCCCACCGCCTGCTGATCAACCGCAACGTGCAGGCGGCCGTGATCGAGAACGGCCCGGCCAGCATCCTGCGCGACGGCCTGGCCTACGACCGCTGCCAGATCGGCATCGTGACCGACATGGACGGCGCCGATGCCCTCACCGCCTGGGACGTGCAGGGCGACGAGCAGATGTACAAGGTGATCCGCTCGCAGGTGGACGTGGTGCTGCCCGGCGGCACGGCCGTGCTGGCCGCCACGCTGCCGCGCGCGCTCGACCTGGCCGAGCTGTCCGACGGCGATGCCATCCTCTACGGCATGGACCCGGCGCTGGCCGCCATCGGCGACCACCGCTCGCGAGGCGGCCGCGCAGTGTTCGTGCGCCAGCAACGCGTGGTGCTGGCCACCGGCGCCAGCGAAGTCTTCCTCCCCGACCTGGGCAAGATGATCAATGGCCATGGCCGGGGCCAGAGCGCCACCGTCTCGCTGCTGGCCGCCGTGGCCGCCGCCTGGGCGCTGGGCATTGCGCCGGCGCTCATCGGCGCGGGCATCGAGGCTTTCGAGGAAATGCAGGCTCGCGCTGAAGCGCAGAAGGTGTCGTGATCATGGAAATCAAGCGCATCCGGGCCCTGCGTGGCCCCAACCTCTGGAGCCGCAACACCTCGCTCGAGGCCATCGTCAAGCTCTCGGAGCAGGCCCGCACCATCGCCAGCGAGCCCGCGTTCGAAGTGCGCCTGCGCGAGTTGTTCCCCACCATCGGCGGCATCCGCCCACAGGGGTACGAAGGCCCGCTGTCGCTGGCCCACGTGTTCGAGGCCGCCGCCCTGGCGCTTCAGGCGCAGGCCGGCTGCCCCGTCACCTTCAGCCGCACTACCGAGACGGTGGAACCCTGCATCTTCCAGGTGGTGGTGCAGTACAGCGAAGAGGCCGTCGGCCGTGCCGCGCTGGCGCAGGCCGAGACCCTGGTTCGCGCCGCCATGGAAGGCGGCAGCTTCGACTCCGCCACTGCCATCGCGCTGCTGCGCGAACTGGATGAAGACGAGCGCCTGGGCCCCAGCACCGGCAACATCGTCGATGCGGCCGTGGCGCGCGGCATCCCCTATCGCCGGCTCACGCGCGGCAGTCTGGTGCAGTTCGGCTGGGGCTCACGCGCACGGCGCATCCAGGCGGCCGAGATCGACGGCACCAGCGCCATCGCCGAATCCATCGCCCAGGACAAGGACCTGACCAAGAAGCTGCTTCGCGCGGCAGGCGTGCCGGTGCCGCTGGGCCTGCCGGTCGACAACGTGGATGCCGCCTGGACGGCGGCGCTCTCCATCGGGCTGCCGGTGGTGGTCAAGCCGCAGGACGGCAACCAGGGCAAGGGCGTCACGGTCAACATCGTGAGCCGCGAGCATCTGGACATTGCCTTCCGCGTCGCGGCCGAATACGGCCAGGTGATGGTCGAGAAGTTCCTGCCCGGCAACGACTTCCGGCTGCTCGTGGTGGGCAACAAGCTGGTGGCGGCCTCGCGCCGCGATCCGCCGCAGGTCATCGGCGACGGCGAGCACACCGTGCGAGAGCTGGTGGACATCGTCAATCTCGATCCGCGCCGTGGCGAGGGGCACGCCACATCCCTCACCAAGATCCGCTTCGACGACATCGCCGTGGCCCGCCTCTCGGTGCAGGGCCTCACGCCCGAATCCGTGCCGGCCAGGGGCCAGCGCGTGGTGCTGCGCAACAACGCCAACCTTTCCACCGGCGGCACCGCCACCGACGTCACCGACGACGTCCATCCCGACGTGGCCGCGCGCGCCGTGGCAGCGGCGCAGATGGTGGGCCTGCACATCTGCGGCGTGGACGTGGTGTGCGAAACGGTGCTGCGGCCGCTCGAAGAGCAGTCGGGCGGCATCGTCGAAGTGAACGCCGCGCCGGGCCTGCGCATGCATGTCTCGCCCTCGTACGGACGCGGTCGCAACGTCGGCGCGGCCGTGATCGACGAGATGTTCGAGCATGGCGACGACGGGCGCATCCCGGTGGTGGCCGTCACCGGCACCAACGGCAAGACCACCACCACGCGCCTGATCAACCACATCATCGCCGCCAGCGGCCGTGTGACGGGCATGACCAACACCGATGGCGTCTACATCGGCGGACGGCAGACCGACAGCGGCGACTGCAGCGGCCCCAAGAGCGCGCGCAACGTGCTCATGCATCCTGACGTCGATGCCGCCGTGTTCGAGGTGGCGCGCGGCGGCGTGCTGCGCGAGGGTCTGGGCTTCGACCGCTGCGACGTGGCCGTGGTGACCAACGTGGGCGCCGGCGACCATCTGGGCCTGAACTACATCACCACGGTCGAGGACCTGGCGGTGCTCAAGCGCGTCATCGTGCAGAACGTGGCATCCACCGGTTATGCCGTGCTCAACGCGGCCGACCCCATCGTCGCCAACATGGCGGCCGTGGCCACCGGGCAGGTGATCTTCTTCGCGCCCGACCGCATGCACCCCGTGATGTCGGCGCACCGCGCGCAGGGCCACCGCACGGTGTACCGCGACGGCGACGCCATCGTGGTGGCCGAGGGCTCGTGGCGCGAACGCCTGATGCTGCGCGATATTCCGATCACGCGCGGAGGCGTCATCGGCTTCCAGGTCGAGAACGTGATGGCTGCGGTGGCCGCCGTCTGGGCTGTGGGCATCGACTGGGACACGGTGCGCAGCGGCCTGGCCAGCTTCGCCAGCGACACAGACAACGTACCGGGCCGATTCAACGTGCTGCACTACCGCGGCGCCACGCTGATCGCCGACTACGGCCACAACCCCGACGCCATGCGCGCCCTGGTGGCCGCCGTCGAGGCCATGCCGGCCCGGCGCCGCAGCGTGGTCATCAGTGGGGCCGGTGACCGCCGCGACCGCGACATCGTCGAGCAGACGGTGATCCTGGGTGCCGCGTTCGACGACGTCATCCTCTACCAGGACGCGGCCCAGCGCGGCCGCGCCGACGGCGAGGTGATGGCGCTGCTGCGCGAAGGCCTGGCCGGTGCCGCCCGCACCAGCCACGTCCAGGAAATCCGCGGTGAATTCACTGCCATCGACGCCGCGCTCGAACGCCTGGAGCCGGGCGACCTGTGCCTGGTGCTGGTGGATCAGGTGGAAGAAGCGCTGGCCCACCTCAACCAGCGCGTGGCGGAGAGCACCGAAGGCGCATCCGCCTGAGGCACCTGCCCCGGCAGGCTCAGCCGGCCTGCGCGATGACCGTGCGCTCGATCAGCCGGTCGTCGCCCAGCACGATCATCGAGAACAGCAGTTCGGCCAGGTCGCGCGCCTGCGCCGTCTTGCGCGCCAGCAGCGGCGTCGCCTGTGGGTTGAGCACGAGGAAATCCGCGTCGCAGCCGCGCCGCAGGTTGCCCACCACGCCCTCCAGCCCCAGCGCGCGCGCGGCACCCGCCGTGTGCAGCCACCACAGCCGCCCGGGCGACAGCGACAGGCCGGGCTTGGTCTGCCCTTCGCGGCCCACGTAGTAGGCGGCCAGCATGGTATGGAACGGACTGAAGCTGGTGCCGCCGCCCACGTCGCTGGCCAGCCCGTGCAGGTAGCCCACGCGGTCGGCGCCCTCGAAGTCGAAGAAGCCGCTGCCCAGGAACAGGTTGCTGGTCGGGCTGACGGCGGCGGCCGTGCCGGTGGCGCGCATCAGCGCGCGGTCTTCGTCATCGAAGTGGATGCAATGCGCGTACACCGCGCGCTCGCGCATCAGGCCGAAGCCTTCGTACACGGCAAGGTAACTGCGTGCGTCGGGAAACAGCTCGTGGGCCCAGCGCACCTCGTCGAGGTTTTCGGCCACGTGCGACTGGATCCACACGTCGGGGTGCTTCGCCGCCAGCTCGCCCGCGCCCGCCAGCTGCGCGTCGGTGCAGCTGGGCGCGAAGCGCGGCGTGATGGCGTAGCCGAGCCGGCCGACGCCGTGCCACTTGCGGATCAGCGATTCGGTGTCGATCAGGCTCTGCTCGGTGTCGTCGCGCACGCCGTCGGGGCTGTGGCGGTCCTGCAGGCATTTGCCGGTGATCAGGCGCAGGCCACGCGCCTGCGCGGCGCCGAACAGCGCATCGACCGACGCCGGATGCGAGGTGGAGAACGTGAGCGCCGTGGTGACGCCATTGCGTGCCAGCTCGTCGAGGAAGAACCCGGCCGTGGCCGCGGCGTAGGCGCCGTCGGCGAAGCGCGATTCATGCGGAAAGGTGTAGTTCTCGAGCCAGGGCAGCAGGCCGGGCGCGGGCGCGCCGATCACGTCGGTCTGAGGGTAGTGGATGTGCATGTCCACGAAGCCGGGCGCGAGGATGCGGCCGGGCAGGTGCTCCACCGCCACGCCGGCGTAGTCGGCGTGCAGCGCCTGCCAGTTGCCGGCCGCACGGATGACCTGGCTGCCCTGAGCGTCGGGCCCCACGACCAGCAGGCCATCGGACTCGAACTGGGGCTGGCCCTCGTCGTCGAAATTCAGCAGGCTGGCACGGTAGGCTTTCATGAGGCGCAAGCTTAAGGGCTGGTGGGCCGGCGCACATATGGCTGCGCGGATGGCAGCTATTCAGGTCAGCGCGCGACGCGTCCCTGCACGCCCTCGGCCAGCCAGTTCATGCCCAGGATCTGCTCGTCGGAAAGTGTCTGGCCGGCGGCGATCACCGGCCGGCCCTCGTTGTCGCGCACGGCCTGGCGCGCATGGAAGGGATGCAGCTTGCCGGCGGCGATGTCGCGCTGGCGCGCCAGCACTTCGTCCCGCACGGCGGCGGGCACCCTGGGGCCGAAATCGCCGACGCGGATCATCCCTTCGCGCACGCCGCCCCACACGTTGCCGCTCTTCCAGCTGCCATCCATCGCCGCGCGGATGCGGCGCAGGTAGTAGTCGCCCCACTGGTGGGTGACGGCCACGATCTGCGCATCGGGCGCAACCTTGCGCATGTCGGAGTGATAGGCCACCGCCATCTTGCCGCGCTCCTGGGCGGCGGCCATCACGGCCGTGCTGCCGGTGTGGAAAGCGATGACGTCCACGTCCTGGTTGAACAGGGCCATGGCGGCGTCGCGCTCGCGCGGCGGGTCGAACCACACGTCGAGCCACACCACCTTCACCTGCGCGGCCGGATTGACCGACCGCATGCCCAGCGTGAAGGCATTGATGCCCTGCAGCACCTCGGGGATGGGAAAGCCCGCCACGTAGCCCGCGACGTTCGTCTTCGTCATGCGGCCCGCGGCGATGCCGGCGAGATAGCGGCCTTCGTAGTAACGCGCATTGGCGGCGGCCACGTTGGCGGCCGTCTTGTAGCCGGTGATGGATTCGAACTTCACGTCGGGAAAGTCGCGCGCCACGCGCAGCGTGGGCTCCATGTAGCCGAAGCTGGGCGTGAAGATGATCTTGTGGCCGGTGGCGGCCAGGTCGCGGATCACGCGCTCGGCATCGGCGCCTTCGGCCACGTTCTCCACGTAGGCCGTCTTCACGCGGTCGCCCAGTGCGGCCTGGGCGGCCCGGCGGGCGTCCTCGTGCTGGCGCACCCAGCCAGCATCGGTGATGGGCGCGACGTAGACGAAGCCGGCCTTGAACGGCTCGGAAGCGGTGGTCTGGCTGTGCGCCGCGGGGGATAGCAAAAGACAGGCGGCCGCGAGCGCGGCTGCGAGGTTTTTGTACATGGTGTTCCTCTACATGGTCCCGTTGAATGAAAACGGCGCCACCGCGGGACAGCGGCAGCGCCGGGGCAGGATTCTACGGGGGCACGGCGATCCGTGCCGGCGCAGGGTCAGGCGCGGGCGAAGTAGTCGTCCACCCGGTCCAGCAGTCGGCGGCGCTCGGCCTCGCTCACGAAAGCCGCCTCGAAGCCGTTACGAGCCAGCTGGTACGCGTGGCGCACCGTGAGGCCCGTGGCGGCGAAGGTCTGCAGGTAGTTGTCGTTGACGTAGCCGCCGAAGTAGGCCGGGTCGTCCGAATTGACCGTGGCCGCCAGGCCCGCGTCGAGCAGCGCGCCCAGGTTGTGCTGTGCCAGATCCGGGAACACGCAGAGCTTGAGGTTGGACAGCGGGCACACGGTGAGCGGCACGCGGTCCTTCGCCAGCCGCGCCATCAGGGCGGCGTCGCGGCTGGACTGCACGCCGTGGTCGATGCGCTCCACGCGCAGCACGTCGAGCGCGGCCCACACGTACTCGGGTGGGCCCTCCTCGCCCGCATGCGCGACCAGGCGCAGGCCGAGTTCGCGGCAGCGTGCGAACACGCGCGCGAACTTCTCGGGAGGGTGCCCCACCTCGCTGGAATCGAGGCCGACGCCGATGAACTTGTCGCGCCAGGGCAGTGCCTGCTCCAGCGTCTCGAACGCGTCTTCTTCCGACAGGTGGCGCAGGAAGCACAGGATCAGATCGGCACTGACGCCGAGCTTCGGTCCGGCCTCGGTGCACGCGCGGTGCAGACCGGCGATGACGGTTTCCATCGCTACCCCGCGCGCGGTGTGCGTCTGCGGGTCGAAGAAGATTTCGGTGCGCAGCACATTGTCGGCCGCGGCTTTCTGCAGGTAGGCCCAGGCCATGTCGAAGAAGTCCTGCTCCGTGATGAGCACGCTGGCGCCGGCGTAGTAGATGTCCAGGAAGCTCTGCAGGTCGCTGAACGCATAGGCACGGCGCAGCTCTTCCACGCTGGCGTAGGGGATCGCGATGCCGTTCTTCTTCGAGAGCGCGAAGATCAGCTCGGGCTCCAGCGAGCCTTCGATGTGGATGTGCAGCTCGGCCTTGGGCATGCCGGCCAGCAGTTGCGGCAGGCGGACGGGATCGATCGCGTCGAGATTCATCATCGTTATCTCCCAAAGAAAAAGGGCCGCTCAAAGCGACCCTCTGAGATCCCCCGCGATGCGAGGCCAGGGCCACCGCGGAACCGGCCTTGCCGGGCCGCAGGTGGCGCGCCCTCGCAGGGGGGAGGCGAACCTCGCAACGCGAGGGTAGCCTGGGGGTGGGCTTACTTTCCGGGGACCTTGCCTTCCACACCCTTGATGTAGAAGTTCACACCGCCCAGGAACTTGTCGTCGGCGACGGCGTCCTTGGCGAGGATTTCCTTGCCGTCCTGGCCGACGATCGGGCCCTTCCAGATGTTGTAGGTGCCTGCCTTGAGGCCGGCGCGGATCTCGTCGACCTTGGCCTTGGTTTCTGCCGGCACGTCAGCCGCGACGGACACGAGGTCGATCGCGCCTTCCTTCACGCCCCACCAGCTGCCCGTGTTGGACCAGGTGCCTTCCAGCGCGTCCTTGGTGGCCTTGATGTAGTACGGGCCCCAGTTGATCACGGCCGAACCCAGGTGGGCCTTGGGGCCGTAGGCGGTCATGTCGCTGTCCCAGCCGAAGCCGCGCTTGCCCATCTTCTCGGCCGTCTGCAGCACGGCCGACGAGTCGGTGTTCTGCATCAGGATGTCGGCGCCGCCGTTGATCAGCGAGGTGGCCGCTTCGGTTTCCTTGGGCGGGTTGAACCATTCGTTGACCCACACCACCTTGGTCTTGACCTTGGGGTTCACCGACTGCGCACCCAGCGTGAAGCTGTTGATGTTGCGGATCACTTCGGGAATCGGAATGGAAGCCACCACACCCAGGGTGTTGGTCTTGGTCATGGCACCGGCGATCACGCCGGCCATGTAGGCGCCTTCATACGTGCGGCTGTCGTACGTGCGCATGTTGTCGGCGTTCTTGTAGCCGGTGGCGTGCTCGAACTTCACGTCCTTGAAGTCGCCTGCGACCTTGAGCATGGGCTCCATGTAGCCGAAGGTGGTGCCGAAGATCAGCTTGTTGCCTTGCTGGGCCATGTCGCGGATCACGCGCTCGGCATCGGCCGACTCGGGCACCGACTCGACGAAGCTGGTGACGATGCGGTCGCCGAATTCCTTCTCCAGCGCCTTGCGGCCGTTGTCGTGGGCGAAGGTCCAGCCGCCATCGCCCACCGGGCCGACGTAGGCGAACGCGATCTTCAGCGGCTCGGGCTTGGGAGCGGGCGCCGCGGCAGCAGGCGCGGGGGCCGGTGCCGGAGCCGGCGGCGGTTCTTCCTTGCCGCAGCCCACCAGGGCGGCAGCGGCCATGGCGGACAGCGCGGCCACCTTGAGCAGCGAGCGTTTGTTCAGGTCAGTCATTTCTTTTCCTTCGTCGAAAGGCAGTTGCGGTGGGAGAAAAAACTCGGGTGTGATTATGTAACCAATCTGCCGTACAGCGGCCTCATTCCAGAAGGCTAGGCCCCTGGATGGAACGGCTTGCCCAGCGAGGCCGGCATGTTCACGCGTATCCACGCCGGGTTACGCGAAATCAATGCCAGCACCACGATGGTCGCCACGTAGGGCAGCATCGAGAGGAACTGGCTGGGCACGTCGACGCCGCGGCTCTGCAGGTGGAACTGCAGCATCGTCACCCCGCCGAAGATGTAGGCACCCAGCAGCACGCGTGCCGGCCGCCAGGTGGCGAAGGTCGTGAGCGCCAGCGCGATCCAGCCTTTGCCGGCCACCATGCCTTCCACCCACAGTGGCGTGTAGATGATGGAAAGGTAGGCGCCGGCCAGGCCGCACAGTGCGCCGCCGGCCACCACCGCCGCCAGGCGGATGCGCCGCACGCCATAGCCCAGCGCATGCGCCGACTCGGGCGATTCGCCGACCGAGCGCAGCACCAGTCCCGAGCGCGAGCGGTAGAGGAACCAGATCAGCCACAGCGCGAACGCCACCGTGAGATAGACCATGGGATGCTGGCGGAACAGCGCCGGACCGACGAAGGGAATATCGCCCAGCACCGGGATGGCGAAGTGCATGCGCTCGGGCAGCTTCTCCTGCACGTAGCCGATGCCCACGAAGGCCGAGAAGCCGGTGCCGAACAGGCTGAGCGCCAGGCCCGTGGCGTACTGGTTGGTGCCCAGCCAGATCACCAGCAGGCCGAAGATGGCCGCCAGCAACGCGCCAGCGCCAGCGCCGGCCGCGAAGCCCGCCAGGTCGCTGCCGGTGTGCACCACCGCCGCGAAGCCCGCGATGGCGGCGCACAGCATCATGCCTTCTGCACCCAGATTGACGATGCCAGCCTTCTCATTGATGAGCAAACCCAGAGCAGCGATGGCCAGCACCGTGCCCGCGTTGAGCGTGGCCGCCAGCAGGAGTGCGTACGAATCCATCACAGGCCTGCCTTTCTGCTCCAGCGCACGCGATAAGCGATCAAGGTGTCGCAGGCCAGCAGCGTGAACAGCAGCAGGCCCTGGAACACGCCGGTGAGCGACTTGGGCAGGCCCAGCCGCGACTGCGCCAGCTCGCCGCCGATGTAGAACATGCTCATCAGGATGGCCGAGAACACCATGCCCACCGGGTGCAGCCGCCCCACGAAGGCCACGATGATGGCCGCGAAGCCGTAGCCGGCGGGCACATACGGTGTGAGTTGTCCGATGGGGCCCGCCACTTCGAGCGCGCCGGCCAGACCCGCCGCGCCGCCCGAGATCAACAGCGCCGTCCAGAGGGCGCGCCGCGACGAGAAACCCGCGTAGCGCGCCGCCGCCGGAGCGAGGCCGCCCACCTGCTGCGCGAAGCCCGCGCGCGTGCGGAACAGGAACACCCACAGCACGCCCGCACCCAGCAGCGCCAGCAGCAGGCCGATCGACACGCGCGAGCCCTGCATCAGGCGCGGGATGCGCGTGGCGGCCTCGAAGGTCTTGGTCTGCGGGAAGTTGTAGCCCATCGGGTCCTTCCACGGACCGTAGACGAGGAAATAAAGCAGCTGCACCGCCACGTACACCAGCATCAGGCTGACCAGGATCTCATTGGCGTTGAAACGATCGCGCAGCAGTGCCACGATGCCCGCCCACAGCATGCCGCCCAGGATGCCGGCCATCAGGATGGGCACGACGATCCACGCGCCCGTGCCGGGCGTGGCCAGCAGCGCCACACCGCCACCGGCCACGGCGC
Source organism: Burkholderiales bacterium (assembly GCA_017307855.1). Taxonomy (GTDB): domain Bacteria; phylum Pseudomonadota; class Gammaproteobacteria; order Burkholderiales; family Burkholderiaceae_C; genus JAGOCV01. Next base: position 52,922 of record JAFKGD010000016.1, read on the forward strand.
CGATGACGAACTGGCCTTCGGCGCCGATGTTCCACACGTTGGAGCGGAAGCACACGGCCAGCCCCAGCGCCACGATCAGCAGCGGCGTGGCCTTGACCATCAGCTCGGACAGCGCATAGGCGTTCTTGACCGGTTCCCAGAAGAAAACCGACAGCCCGCGCACGGGATCCTTGCCCAGCGCCACGAACAGGATCACGCCGAGCACCACGGTGACGGCCAGGGCGAGCAGTGGCGAGCACGCGCTCCAGGCGCGCGAAGGTTGCGGACGGGGCTCAAGCCGGAGCATGGGCGGCCTCCACAGTTGCCGGCTGGCTGGGGGCGTGCTCCCACAGCCCGCTCATCCATTCGCCAATGCGCTCCACCGTGGCATCGGCCCTGGCGATCGGCGGCGACAGCCGGCCCCGGGCGATGACGTAGAGCCGGTCGCTGATCTCGAACAGCTCGTCGAGCTCTTCGCTGACCACCAGCACGGCGCAGCCCGCGTCGCGCAGCGCCAGCAGCTCGCCGCGGATCTGCGCGGCCGCGCCCACGTCCACGCCCCACGTGGGCTGCGAGACGATGAGCAGGCGCGGGCGCGCGTCGATCTCGCGCCCGACGATGAACTTCTGCAGGTTGCCGCCCGACAGCGATTTCGCCGCCGCCTGCGGCCCGCCCGCCTTGACGTTGAAGCGCGCGATGATGTCGGCCGCCTGCCGCTGCAGCTGGCCGGTGCGGATCCAGCCGCCCCGCCCCACGGCATCGCGCCGCGTGAGCAGCAGGTTGTGCGCCAGGCCCAGCGTGGGCACGGCGCCACGGCCCAGGCGCTCCTCGGGCACGAAGTTCACGCCCAGCGCACGGCGGCGCTGCGGGCCCAGATGGCCGACGGCCTGGCCGAACACTTCGACCATGCTGCGTTCGGCCCGCGTGTCTTCGCCCGAGAGCGCATACAGCAGCTCTTTCTGGCCATTGCCCGAGACGCCCGCGATGCCCACGACCTCGCCCGCGTGCACTTCGAGCGAGAGCGCATCCAGGTCGATGCCGAAAGGCGATTCGCGCGGCAGCGAGAGCGAGCGCACGCGCAGCACGGTCTGCCCGGCTTCGGTGGGCCGGTGCTCCAGCGCCGGAGGCTCGGCGCCGATCATCAGGCGCGAGAGCGAGGCGTTGGTTTCCTCGCGCGGATCGCACACGCCCGTCACCTTGCCGCCGCGCAGCACCGTGCAGGCCGTGCACAGCTCGCGGATCTCGTGCAGCTTGTGGCTGATGTAGAGGATGCTGCAGCCTTCGCTGGCCAGCTGTTTGAGCACGACGAACAGCTTCTCGACCGCCTGCGGCGTGAGCACCGAGGTGGGCTCGTCCAGGATCAGCAGCCTGGGGTTGGTGAGCAGCGCGCGGATGATCTCCACGCGCTGCATCTCGCCCACCGACAGCGTGTGCACCGGGCGGTCGGGATCGATGTCCAGCCCGTACTCGGCGGCCTTGGCGCGCACGCGGGCGGACACCTCGGCCAGCTTGAGCCCACGATCCAGGCCCAGCCAGACGTTCTCGGCCACCGTCAGCGTATCGAACAGGCTGAAGTGCTGGAACACCATGCTGATGCCCAGGTGGCGCGCTTCCTGCGGATTGCGGATATGCACGGGCTGGCCGTCGAACAGCATCGAGCCTTCGTCGGGCTTGACCGAGCCGTAGATGATCTTCATGAGCGTGGATTTGCCGGCCCCGTTCTCGCCCAGCACCGCGTGGGTCTGGCCGGGCATCACCGTGAGCGACACGTCGCTGTTGGCCACCACGGCCGGGTACCGCTTGGTGATGTGGGCCAGTTGCAGGCGCGGGTGAGTCATGCGGTGGTTGTCCTCGTCATTCTTTGGCGTCCTTGCGCAATTCGGCGGCCACCGACTTCACGCGCTCGCGCAGCCAGCGCGCCGAGCTCGACGCGTGCGTGCGTTCGTGCCACAACTGGTAGTACATCATGCGCGGCAAATCCACGGGGCATGGCAGCACCTGCACCGGCAGGCTGGAGGTGAAGCGCTCGCAGTACTGCCGGCCGGTGGTGAGCACGAGCAAGCTCGATGCCACCATGGCCGGGATCAGTCCGAAATGCGGACAGCGGGCGGTGATGTTGCGCGCCAGGCCCAGCTCCGCCAGCAACTCGTCGACCACGCCGCGCGCGCCAGGGTGGGTAGGCGTGGGCGCAATGTGCTCGGCCGACAGCCATTCGTCCTGGTCCCAGCCGCGCCGCACGGCCGGGTGGTCAGTCGCCACCAGCGAGACCACCTCGTCGCCGAAAAGGCGCGCCATGTGCAGGTCGTCGGGCGGCTTGCGCCAGTTGCCCACCACCACGTCCACGCGGCCCTGCGCCAGATGGGCGCGGTAGTCGGAATCGGCGGTGAGCGGGTGGATCTCGATCTGGCAGGCCGGCGCCTGGGCCTTGATCTGCGCGACCAGACGCGGCAGGAACAACGGATCGAGGTAGTCGCTGGCCGCCACGCGGAAGGTGTTGATGGCCGTCTGCGGATCGAAGCCTCGCGCGTCGGCGAACATGACCTCGGCGGCACGGAGAATGCTGGCAGACGGCTCGATCATGCGCAGGCCGGCATCGGTGGGCACCATTCCGGAGCCCGAGCGCACCAGCAGCGGATCGCCGGCCAGCTCGCGCAGCCGTTTCAGGGCGGCCGAAACCGCGGGCTGGTACATGCCCAGGCGGATGGCGGCTCGCGAAACGCTGCGTTCTGTCAGCACGGTATGCAAGACCCTGATGAGGTGGAGGTCTATCTTGTCGAAAAGCGACTGGTCTCTCATACCTGCGTCCGCATTCGCGTCATATGCGAAGCCATATGCAATGGCCGTATGTCAGGGACTACCCTCATGTCATGGCGCCCCCCCTGGCGCGTCGAATGCTGCATTCTGATTGTTGTGCCGAACCCACCATGAATACCCGACCCATCCGCTTTGTCCGCCGGGGCGAGCTCGTCACGCTCGGCAATGTATCACCCGACCGCACGCTGCTGGAGGTGCTGCGCGAGGACCTCGGCTGCACCGGCACCAAGGAGGGCTGCGGCGAAGGTGACTGCGGCGCCTGCACCGTCGTGCTGGGCGAGGCCGAGGGCGACCGCGTGTCGTACAAGGCCGTCAACAGCTGCATCCGCCTAGCCCACTCCGTGGACGGTCTGGCCGTTTGGACGGTGGAAGACCTGGCGCAGGACGACGGCAGCTTGCACCCGGTGCAGCAGTCGATGGTGGACTGCCACGGCAGCCAGTGCGGCTTCTGCACGCCGGGCTTCGTGATGAGCCTGTTCGGCATGTACAACAACAAGGTGTGCCGCGGCCAGGCCGTCGGCCGCGAAGAGGCCCGGCGTGACCTCTCGGGCAACCTCTGCCGCTGCACCGGCTACCGCCCGATCCTCGACGCGGCCGAGCAGATGTTGCAGCTGCCGCCCGTGCGCGTCCATGAAGCCGCGTTGCTGGCGCAGTTGCGCGAGATCGCACCACAGCACGCGGACGGTGGTTACCTGGCCCCGGCCACCCTGCCCGCCCTGCTGCAGGCGCGCGCCGACCATCCGGGCGCCCAGGTCGTGGCCGGCACCACCGACGTGGGCCTGTGGATCACCAAGATGCACCGCCAGTACGACACCGTGCTGGATGTGACCCGCGCGGCCGAGCTGCGCCGCGTGGAGCGCTACCCGCACCACATCGCCATCGGGGCCGCCGTGACGCTGCACGAGGCCTTCGACGCCCTGGTGGCCGACCGGCCTCAACTCGCCACGTTCGCCCAGCGCTTCGCCGGCTTGCCCGTGCGCAATTCGGGCACGCTGGGCGGCAACGTGGCCAACGGCTCGCCCATCGGCGACTCGATGCCGCTGCTGATCTCGCTGGGCGCGAGCGTGGTGCTGATGAGCATGCGGCGCGGCACGATGCGGCACCGTGAGTTGCCGCTGGAACAGCTCTACACCGGCTACCGCCAGAACGTCATGGCGCCCGACGAACTGCTGGCGTGGATCAAGGTGCCGTTGCCGACGACCGGAGAGTTCCTCAGGGCCTACAAGATTTCCAAGCGCTACGACGACGACATCTCGGCCGTGTGCCTGGCCGTGCGCCTGCACCTGCAGGACGGCGTGGTGAGCCAGGCCTCCATCGGTGCCGGCGGCGTGGCCGCCACGCCGGTGCGCGCCACGCAGGCAGAAGCCGCACTTGTCGGCCAGCCCTGGACCGAAGCGGCGGCCCGCGCCGCCGGCGCCGCGCTGCAGGCGCAGTTCCAGCCGATCTCCGACATGCGCGCCTCGGCGGCCTATCGCCGGCAACTGCTGGCCAACCTGATGCAGCGCCTCTGGCTGGAAAGCCAGGGCGCCACGCGCATCAATCTCGAGAGCTTCGCGCTGGAGGGAACGCAATGAACGCGCCCGACAAGATCCCCACAACGCTCGCCGTGGCCGGCGTCTCGCGGCCTCACGAAAGCGCGGCGGCCCAGGTCGCCGGTGGCGCTAGCTACGTGGACGACATACCCGAGATCAAGGGCACGCTGTTCGCCGCGCCCATCCTGTCCACGGTGGCCCACGGGCGACTCAGGGGCATCGACGACGCGGCCGCGCGCGCCCTGCCGGGGGTGCGCGGCATCGTCTATGCCGCCGATGTGCCGGGTGACAAGATCCTGGGCAACTTCGCGCACGATGAGCCCATCTTCGCGCTGGACACGGTGCAGTTCATCGGCCAGGTGGTCGGCCTGGTGGTGGCCGACAGCGTGATGCAGGCGCGCCGCGCGGCCCGTCGCGTCAAGCTCGACATCGAAGAGCTGCCCGCAGTACTGACTGTGCACGAGGCCCTCGCAGCCGAAAGCTACGTGCTGCCGCCGGTGTTCGTTCGACGGGGCGACGCGGCCGCCGCGCTGGCCGCCGCGCCGCATCAGCTCACGGGCGCGTTCGAGGTCGGCGGGCAGGAGCACTTCTACCTGGAAGGCCAGATTGCCTACGCGCTGCCGCTGGAGCAGAACCAGTGGTGGATCTATTCGAGCACGCAGCACCCGGGCGAGGTGCAGCACTGGGTGGCGCACGCGCTGGCCATCGAGAACAACGCGGTCACCGTCGAATGCCGGCGCATGGGCGGTGGCTTCGGCGGCAAGGAAACACAGAGCGGCCACCTGGCCGTGTGGGCCGCCATCGCGGCCAACCGCTTCAAGCGGCCGGTCAAGCTGCGGCTGGACCGCGATGACGACTTCATGGTCACCGGCAAGCGCCACCCGTTCGCCTACGAATACACCGCGGGCTACGACGACACCGGCCGGCTGCAGGGCTTGAAGCTCATGCTGGCGGCCAACTGCGGCTTCTCGGCTGACCTCTCGGGCCCGGTGGCCGACCGCGCGGTGTTCCACGTCGACAATGCCTACCACCTGGCCGACGTCGAGATCGCCTCGTACCGCTGCAAGACCCACACGCAGAGCCACACGGCCTTCCGCGGCTTCGGCGGCCCGCAGGGCGTGATCCTGATCGAAGCCATCCTCTCGGACATCGCGCGCGCGCTCGGCATCGATCCGCTCACCGTGCGCCAGCGCAATTTCTACGACAAGGACGCGCGCGACACCACGCACTACGGCATGCGGGTGGAGGACAACATCCTCGAGCCGCTGGTGTCCCGCCTGGCCCAGACGAGCGGCTACCAAGCGCGCCGCGACGCCATCGCCGCGTGGAATGCCGCCAACCCGGTCATCAAGCGCGGCATCGCCATCACGCCGGTGAAGTTCGGCATCTCGTTCACCGCCACCTTCTTCAACCAGGCCGGCGCGCTGGTGCACGTGTACACCGACGGTAGCGTGCAGGTGAACCACGGTGGCACCGAGATGGGCCAGGGCCTGAACACCAAGGTGGCGCAGATCGTGGCCGACGAGCTGGGCCTGCCCTTCCACCGCGTGCTGTGCACGGCCAGCGACACCAGCAAGGTGCCCAACGCCAGCGCCACGGCCGCATCCAGCGGCACCGACCTCAACGGCAAAGCCGCCCAGGCGGCGGCGCGCACCGTGCGCGAGCGCCTGGCCGCCTTCGTGGCCGAGCGCTCGGGCTGCCAGCCGGGTCAGGTGGTGTTCGCCGCCGGCCAGGTGAGCACGCCGCAAGCCGCGATGACCTGGGAGCAGGTGATCGACGATGCCTATCACGCGCGCGTGCAGCTGTGGAGCGACGGCTTCTACAAGACACCCAAGATCCACTACGACGCCAAGACCCTCACCGGCCGGCCGTTCTACTACTTCGCCTACGGCGCCGCCTGCAGCGAGGTGGCGATCGACACGCTGACCGGCGAGAGCCGCGTGCTGAAAGTGGACATCCTTCACGACGTGGGCACCAGCATCAACCCGGCGCTGGACATCGGCCAGGTCGAAGGCGGCTTCGTGCAGGGCATGGGCTGGCTCACCACCGAGGAGCTGGTGTGGAATGCCAAGGGTTACCTCTCCACCCACGCGCCCAGCACCTACAAGATCCCTGCCACGGGCGATATCCCGGACCATTTCAGGACCGAACTCTGGCCCGAGCCGAACCCCGAGGACTCCGTGTTTCGCAGCAAGGCCGTGGGCGAGCCGCCGTTCATGCTGGCGATCAGCGTGTGGGAAGCCATACGCGACGCAGTGGCCGTCACGCGTGCCGACCGTCGCGCGCGACTCGACGCCCCAGCGACGGCCGAGCGCGTCCTGAGCGCTTTGCAGCTCGATGGCTGAAGCAACGAGGAACGGCAGACCGCGCAGAGGTGCGGCCCACGCCGGCAGTCAGGCGGCGTGCTCGCCGGCGCGCAGCGTAAGGAACTCGGCTTCGTAGACTCGCGCCAGATCGGTCTTCTGGCGTTCGGTGAGCACCTTGCCAGCCTGCTGGAAGAACTTCCGCTCTTCTTCTTCGAGATGGTGGTTCACCTTGTGAGCGAGCTTCTTCGCATGCTCCATCCACGCGGCGCCGCCGGCCTGCAGTTTCTCCATGTCCTCCACCATCTCGTCCATCTCGTGGTGCTCGGCAATGGCGTGGCGCGAGGCGTCCACCGTGGCGTCGTGCTCGAACAGCGGCACGTAAAAGCACCGCTCCTCTGCCGTTTCGTGCGCGAGCAGCTCGCGCTTGAGGTCGCCGAACACTCGCTCGCGCTCCTCTGCGCTCACTTGGGCGGCGGTGAGGCGCGCGGCGAGCTCGCGCTGGGTATCGTGGCTGACTCGCAGGGCTTCGAAGATATTCATGCGGTGCAGTTTCGGCGCTACGGATGGCAGGCGATGTAGGCATTCGCCCCACGTACCTGCCGGAACGCGCCGGTCATCGGGCCTTCCTATACTGGGCGCTTCGATGCGCGACGCGGAGGTGAGGCATGCGTGTGGCAGGGAAGCTGACGGTATGGGATGCGCAGGGGCGCTTCGGCGTCATTGCGCCCGATGACGGAAGCGACGAGGTTTTCGTGGAAGCGGCGGATGGCCTGGACGGGCCACCGCCGCTGCTGGGCGAGTTGCTCGTGTTCGACGTGGTGCGCAACCGCGACGGCACGCGCCGGGCCATGAACGTGAGCCGTCCTTCCCGCGACAGTGCGGACCTCGAGCTCGACATCCTGAAGCCGACGCCTGCGACGCCCGCCCCCTTGCACAGGGTCGCGCCGGCGCGGCCCGCGCGCCGCGTCCGGACAGCCTGGAGCTTCGGCCGGATGCTCGTGACGGCCGTGGTCGTGCTGGGCATGGCCCTCGTGCTGTTCAGCCACCGCGACAAGCTGATCGCCCTGTCGGTGGAAGACCTCGATCCTTCGAAGCTGCTGCCGCAAGCCACGGCCGATGCGCCAGCGCCGCGCGAGCAACTGACGAACTAGACCCTGCCTGGGCCCTGCCTCATTCGGCGAACAGCTCCATCACAACGCTGCGCAGCCAGCGGTTGCCGGCATCGCCGTCGAAGCGGCGGCTCCAGTGAAGGGACACGGTGAAGTCGCGCAGCGGGAACATCGGCTCGATGATGGTGTAGCCGCCGTTCACCGCGAAGCCCTGCGCGATGGTCTTGGGCATCACCACCGCGAGGTCAGTGGCCCGCACGATCGAGGGCAGCACCATGAAGTGTTCGGCCGTCAGGCGCACGCGCGTTTCCAGCTTGAGCAATTGCAGGATGCGCAGCGTGTCGGCATGCGTGCGCACCGACACGAATTCGAGTTGGTGCAGATCGGCCAGCAAGGCCTGGCTGTTGCGCCGTTTGCCCGTGAACGGATGCCCTTCGCGCAGCAGGATGATGTAGCGGTCGTTGGTCAGTCGCGCGCGCAGCGTGTCCTTCACCGTCGGCAGGAAGCCGAAGGCCATGTCGATGCTGCCCGCGTCCAGCGCGGCCGTGATGTCCTCGCGCGGCAAGGGCAACGTGTCCACACGCACGCCGGGCGCGCGTTCGCGCAGCGCGGGCATCAGCTCGGGCAGGAAGCGACCCTCGCCGATGTCGCTCATGTGGATGCGGAAGGTGCGCTCGGACTGCGCCGGATCGAAATCCGATGCGTCGCCCAGCGCCTGCTCCAGCGTGGCCAGCGCCGTGCGCACGGCGCTGGCCAGGCGCTGTGCGCGTGGGGTGGGCCGCACACCGCCGGGGGCGCGCACGAACAGCGGGTCTTTCATCAGCAGGCGCAGCCGGGTCAGGCCCTGGCTGGCCGCGGGCTGCGTCACGTCGAGCAGGTCGGCCGCGCGGCTCACGCTGCCGGCGCGATAGACCGCATCGAAGAGGCGCAGCAGGTTGAGGTCGATGTCTTTGATATGCATTTATCTAATGCTGCTTAGTTTCTTCATTTTATTGATTGATGAAGCGGCCCGCGACAAGATCGGCATCGACAAACCCTACCCACGGAGACAAGAGCCTTGGAAGTTTCTTTCAGCAAGGAAGTGGAACTGCTGCGCCTGAAAAACGGCGACACCTTCCACGGCGAGGGCATCCTCGCGATCACCAAGGCCCTGCTCCAGTCGGGCGTGGCCTACGTCGGCGGCTACCAGGGCGCGCCGGTGTCCCACCTGCTCGACGTGATGGTCCAGGCCGAGTCGTACATGAACGAGTTGGGCGTGCACGTCGAGGCCTGCTCCAACGAAGCCTCGGCCGCGGCCATGCTGGGCGCCTCCATCCACTATCCGCTGCGTGGCGCCGTGACGTGGAAGTCCATCGTGGGCACGAACGTGGCCTCCGATGCGCTGTCCAACCTCTCGTCGCCCGGCGTCACCGGCGGTGCGCTGATCGTGGTGGGCGAGGACTACGGCGAAGGCGCCTCGGTGATCCAGGAGCGCACCCACGCCTACGCGCTCAAGTCGAGCATGTGCCTGCTCGACCCGCGTCCCGACCTGCCCGTGATGGTGCGCATGGTGGAACACGGCTTCCGCCTGTCCGAAGCCTCCAACATGCCCTGCATCCTGGAGCTGCGCATCCGCGCCTGCCACGTGCGCGGCAGCTTCGAGGCCAGCGACAACGTGCCGCCGCCCATTTCCACACGCACGTTGATGGAAGATCCGGCCGCCTTCGATTACATGCGGCTGGCGCACCCGCCGGTCACTTTCCGCCACGAGAAGCTCAAGGGCGAGGAGCGCATTCCGGCCGCGCGCCGCTACATCGCCGAGAACGGGCTCAACGAACTGATGCCCGGCCGCCACGAGCGCATGGGCATCATCGTGCAGGGCGGCCTCTACAACGCGCTGATCCGCAGCCTGCAGCAGCTGGGCCTGGCCGACGCCTTCGGCCAGAGCGAGATTCCGCTGCTGGTGCTCAACGTCGCCTGGCCCATCGTGCCCGAACAGGTGGCCGAGTTCTGCATGGGCAAGGACGGCGTGCTGGTGGTGGAAGAAGGCCAGCCCGAATACATCGAGCAGGAAATCGCCACGCTGCTGCGCCGGCGAGACATCCAGACGCCGCTGCACGGCAAGGACCTGCTGCCCGCCGCGGGCGAGTACACCGTCGAGGTGCTGGCCAGCGGGCTGGCGGCCTTCGCGCAACGCTACCTGCCCGATGCCGCACGCGAGGCGGCCACGGGTTCGGCCCGTGCGTGGCTGGACGGCAACCAGGCGCGCCGCGCCGAGGTCTCGCGCCTGCTGGGCGAGCCGCTACCGGCGCGCCCGCCGGGCTTTTGCGTCGGCTGCCCGGAGCGTCCCGTGTTCTCGGCTCTCAAGCTGGCGCAGCAGGAGGTGGGCAAGGTGCACGTGGCGGCCGACATCGGCTGCCATGCGTTCGGCACCTTCGAGCCGTTCTCCCAGGGCCACTCGATCCTGGGCTACGGCATGAGCCTGGCCAGCCGCGCGGGCGTCTCGCCCATGATGCAGCGGCGCACCCTGGCCATCATGGGCGACGGCGGCTTCTGGCACAACGGCCTGCTCACGGGCGTTCAGAGCGCGCTGTTCAACAAGGACGACGCGGTGCTGCTGATCTTCAAGAACGGCTACACCTCGGCCACCGGCACGCAGGACATCATCTCCACGCCCGACGACGAGATCAAGGAGCGTGCGCGCGACAAGCAGCAGAGCCTGGTCGACAAGAACCAGACCATCGAAGCCACGCTGGAAGGCCTGGGCGTGGAGTGGATGCGCACGGTTCACACCTACGACGTGGACCGCATGCGCAAGACGGTCACCGAGGCGTTCACCAGCGACTTCAACGGCCTGAAGGTCATCGTGGCCGAAGGCGAATGCCAGTTGGAGCGCCAGCGTCGCATCAAGCCCTGGCTGGCCGGCCTGCTCTCGCGCGGCGAACGCGTGGTACGCGTGAAATACGGCGTGGACGAGGACGTCTGCAATGGCGATCACGCCTGCATCCGCCTGTCGGGCTGCCCCACCCTCACGCTCAAGGACAACCCCGATCCGCTGAAGGTCGATCCGGTGGCCACCGTGATCGACGGCTGCGTGGGGTGCGGCCTGTGCGGCGCCAATGCGCATGCGGCCACGCTGTGCCCGAGCTTCTACCGCGCCGAGGTGGTACAGAACCCCAAATGGCACGAACGCCTGCTGGCCGGCCTGCGCGGCGCCGTCGTGCGCGCGCTGCAGCCGGCCTGAAGCCAGCGACCCGCCGCAATGACGACAAGAACGAAACGAGACCCTCGATGAACGCCACTGCCTCTCCATCGGCCAACGCCGCCCGCCCGCTCACCCTGCTGATCTGCGCCCTGGGAGGCGAAGGCGGCGGCGTGATGACCGAGTGGCTGTCCGAGATCGCCCGCCACGCGGGCTACGCTGCGCAGGCCACGTCGATTCCCGGCGTGGCGCAGCGCACCGGCGCCACCACCTACTACATCGAGGTGTTCCCGATCCCGGTGTCGCAGCTGGGCGGCCGCCGCCCGGTGTTCAGCCTGAACCCGGTGGCCGGCGCGCTCGACGCCATCGTGTCGTCCGAGCTGCTGGAAACCGCCCGCCAGGTGGGCAACGGCATGTCGTCGCCCGCGCGCACCACGGTCATCACCTCGTCGGCCCGCACGCTCACCACCTCCGAGCGCATGGACCTCGGCGACGGCCGCGCCGACAGCGCGCGCCTGGCCGACGTCGTCAAGTCGCAGAGCCGCGAACACCACATCCTGGACATGGCCACGCTGGCGCGCGAGTCCGGCACCATCGTGAGCGCGGTGATGCTGGGCGCGGTGGCGGGCAGCGGCGTGTTCCCGTTCACCCGCGAGGACTACGAGCACGTGATCCGCGAGACAGGCCGCACCCGCGACGGCAAGGTGGGCCGCGCGGCCGAAGCCAGCCTGCGCGGCTTCGCGCGCGCCTACGACGCCGTGAGCGCGCCGCGCGCCCAGGCCGCCTACGTGAACGAATTGCTCGAAGGCGACGACGATGCCGCCGCCGCACCGTCGGCCGGCCAGCACGCGCCCGCGCGCACGCTGCCGCCCGAAGTCGCGCGCCAGTTCCCGCCGGCACTGCACGACATCCTGTCGCTGGGTCACGCGCGCCTGGTCGACTACCAGGGCGAGACCTATGCGCGCCTGTATGTCGAGCGCCTGGCACGCGTGCTGGCCGCCGAGCAGGCGGCGGACCCGGCCGGCGCCGGCGCGCTGACCACCACGCGCGAGACCGCGCGCTGGCTGGCCCTGTGGATGGCCTTCGACGACATCGTGCGCGTGGCCGATCTCAAGAGCCGCGCCAGCCGCTGGCGCCGCGTGCAGGGCGAAGTCAAGGCCAAGGACCAGGACCTGCTGCACATCTACGACCACTTCAAGCCCGGTGCGCCCGAATTCGCCGCACTGCTGCCCCAGGGCCTGGCCGACCGCGTCATGCGCTGGGACGCGCGCCGCCGCGCCAGCGGCAAGGGTCCGTGGGAGATGCCGCTGAAGATCGGCACGCACTCCGTCTTCGGCATGGTGGCGCTGCGTACGCTGTCGAACCTGAAGTGGCTGCGCGTGCGCGGCAGCCGCTACGCCACCGAGCAGGCGCTGATCGGCCAGTGGCTGGACGGCGTGGAGGCCGGCACGCGCGCGCGCTGGCAACTGGGCCACGAGCTCGCCCAGTGCGGCCGCCTGATCAAGGGCTACGGCAGCACCAACGAGCGCGGCAAGGAAAACCTGCTGCACGTGCTGCACCACCTCGCCCGCGGCACCGATGCGCAAGCCGCCGCCCAGGCCGTGGCTGCCGCGCGCGCCGCCGCGCTGGCAGACGACGCAGGCCGCGCGCTCGACGCCACGCTGGTCGCACATGGCGCGCCGGCGCGGCCGGTGAAGGCGCAGCCGATCCGCTGGATGAAGAACCCGCGCGCAGCCAAGGCGCCTGGCGCCACACAAAGCGCCTGATGTCGTTGGCATCAGGAAGATTTCCCCACGAAAACCCAGAAGGAGACCACCCCATGACTCACCCCATCCGCCGCAGCCTGCTGGCGCTCGCCCTGTGTGCCGGCCTCGTGCCCGCGGCCATGGCGCAAGCCTGGCCGTCCAAGCCGATCAAGCTCGTCGTCAACTTTCCGCCCGGCGGCGCGGCTGATCAGCTCGCGCGCATGGTGGGCCAGCCCCTGTCGGACGCGCTGGGCCAGCCGGTGGTGATCGAGAACCGCGGCGGCGCGGGCGGCAACATCGGCGGCGACGCCGTGGCCAAGTCGCCGGCCGACGGTTACACGCTGCTGATGAGCTCGGGCGGCATGGTGTCGATCAACCCTTACCTGTACGCGCGCATGCCCTTCGATCCGGCCAAGGACATCGTGCCGGTAGCCTCGGTGGCGCGCATCGCGGTGTATCTGGTCACCAAGCCCGACCTGCCCGCGAAGAACGTGCCCGAGTTCGTGGCGCACTTGAAGGCCAACCCGGGCAAGCTGTCGTTCGGTTCGCCCGGCAACGGCAGCTCGCCGCACCTGGCGGCCGAGATGCTCAAGTCGATGACCGGTACCTTCGCCACGCACGTGCCCTACCGTGGCGGCGGCCCCGCCCTGCAGGATCTGCTGGGCGGCCAGTTCGACTTCTGGTTCGACCCGGGTGTCGGCCTGCCCCACGTGCGCACCGGCAAGCTCAAGCTTCTGGCCGTGGGCAGCCCCAAGCGTTCGCCGCTTTTCCCGGACGTGCCCACGCTCGATGAAGCGGGCCTCAAGGGCTTTGATGCCGACTCCTACTTCGGCCTCTACGCCCCGGCGGGCACGCCTGCGGAGGTGATCACGCGCGTCAACACCGAAGTCAACAAGATCCTGGCCAACGCGTCGATCAAGGAACGCATCGTGGCGCTCGGTGGCGAGGCGGCGCCCGACACCCCCGCCGGCTTCGGCGCACGCGCCGCGACGGACAGCAAGCGCTTCGGCGAGCTGATCAGGTCGCGCGGCATCAAGGCCGAATGAGCGCGAGCCCCGCCGTGATCGTCGAGATCGTCAGCTTCGCCAACCCGCCGGGCGCCTCGCGCGAGCAACTGCTCGAGGGTGCCCGGGCCACGCTGCCGCGCTGGCAGGCGAACCGCGACCTGGTGCGCAAGCACTACGCGGCCAGCCTGGACGGCAGCCGTGGCATGGGCATCTACCTGTGGCCTTCGGTCGAGGCAGCGAAGGCCGGCCACGACGCGGCCTGGGTCGCGGCGGCCGAGGCGCGCACCGGTGCGCCGGTGAGCATCACCTATCATGATCTGCTGATGGTGCTGGACAACGAAACCGGCACCGTGACCGAGCCGCCAGCCTCGACGCGCTGACGGCACGCGCTTGACCCGGCCCCGCCGCGCGCGGGGCCTTTTCGTTCGACACAAGGATCCCGGCATGACCGACAGCCCCGCGCCGCGTACCGTCACCTACACCGTGCGCGTCGAATTCGGCGACTGCGACCCCGCGCGCATCGTCTGGTTTCCCAACTTCTTCCGCTGGATCGACGCCGCCTCGCGCCACTTCTTCGTGGGCTGCGGCGTGCCGCCGTGGCATGAGACCGAGCGCACGATCGGCGTGATCGGCACGCCGCTGGTCGACACGCACGCGAAGTTCGTCAAGACCGCCAGCTACGGCGACACGCTGAACATCCACGTGCACATCGCCGAATGGCGCGACAAGAGTTTCGTGCAGCGCTACCGCATCGAGCGCGCCAACGAGGACGGCAGCGTGGACGCCATCATGGAATGCGACGAGGTCCGCATCTTCGCGGCCCGCCGCGAAGGCAGCGCCACGGGCATCCGCGCCGTCCCGATTCCGGAATCGATTCGCCAGGCCTGCCGCTGACGGCACGCGGACGCCCCGGGGCCGTCGCGCCACAATACGGGGCTCCGCGATTCCGTCCTGACCGCCGCCACGCCATGAAACTCGCCACCTGGAACGTCAACTCCCTCACGGCCCGCCTGCCACACGTTTTGAAGTGGCTCGAGGCCAACCCGGTCGACGTGCTGTGCCTGCAGGAGCTCAAGCTCACCGACGACAAGTTCCCGCTCGACGCATTGAAGGCCGTGGGCTACGAGGCCGCGGTGTTCGGTCAGAAGACATACAACGGCGTCGCCATCCTCAGCCGCACTCCGCTGGCTGGCGTGGCGCGCAACATCGAGGGATTCACCGACGAGCAGTCGCGAGTGATCGCCGGCACGCTGGACACCACGGAAGGCCCGTTGCGCGTGGTCAACGGCTATTTCGTCAACGGCCAGGAGCCGGGCAGTGAAAAGTTCACCTACAAGATGGACTGGCTCGATGCGCTGCAGGCCTGGCTCAAGACCGAACTCGCCACGCATGACCGCCTGCTGCTGGTGGGCGACTTCAACATCACGCCTGAAGACCGCGACTCGTTCGATCCCGAAGGCCTGCGCGGGACCATCCACCACACGAGCGAGGAACGCGCTCACTTCCAGGCCTTGCTGGACCTGGGCCTGACGGATGCGTTCCGCCTGTTCGACCAGCCCGAGAAAAGCTTCTCATGGTGGGACTACCGCATGCTGGGCTACCAGAAGAACCGCGGCCTGCGCATCGACCACATCTTGGTCAGCCAGCCGCTGGTGCCCAAGGTGCGCTCGTGCGTGATCGACCGCGTGCCGCGCAAGTGGGAAAAGCCGAGCGACCATGCGCCGGTGATCGTCGAGATCGATTGAGCCAGCGCAGGCGCCATGAAAAAAGCGCGCCGGAGGGCGCGCTTTTTTCTTGCAGGCCACTTCACTGCGACGGGTTCTATTCGAGGCCCAGTTCCTGAATCTTGCGCGTGATGGTGTTGCGGCCGATACCGAGCTTCTGAGCCGCTTCGATGCGGCGGCCACGCGTGTTGCCGAGCGCCGTGAGGATGAGGCGCGATTCGAAACGGCGCGTCAGCAGATCCCACACATCGTGGCGCCCGGCGGCCAGCAACTCCTGGGCTTCGGCTTCGAGGCCCGACTCCCAGCTGGCAGGAGACGCGGCGCCATTCAACGGCATGGCATGCGAGGTCGACGGCATCGCCATGGCCTCGCCGCCCGCAGGCAGATGGCCGCGCGATTCGAAGGCCGCCTGCGGCTCGGCCGGGGCGCTGACCACCGCTCGCGGCACGACCGGCTCTTCGGTGCGGGCAGCGGACTCGGGCATGGCCGAACCCAGGCGCGGGCCTTCGGAGGCCATACCGAGCACTTCCGGAGGCAGATCCTTGGCTTCGATCACCTGCGCGGGAGCCATCACCGTGAGCCAGTGGCAGATGTTCTCGAGCTGACGCACGTTGCCTGGAAAACCGAAGCTCCCGAGCTGCGCGATCGCGGCATCGGAAATGCGCTTGGGCTCCACGCCCAGTTGCTTGGCGCTTTGCTGCAGGAAGTGGCGCGTGAGCATGGGCACGTCTTCCTTGCGTTCGCGCAGCGCGGGCAGACGCAGGCGGATGACGTTGAGGCGATGGAACAAGTCTTCGCGGAACACGCCCTGCTTGACCCGCTCTTCCAGGTTCTGGTGGGTGGCGGCGATCACACGCACGTTGGCCTTGACCGCACTGTGGCCGCCGACGCGATAGAAGTGGCCGTCCGACAGCACACGCAGCAGACGGGTCTGCAGATCGAAGGGCATGTCGCCGATTTCGTCGAGGAACAGCGTGCCGCCTTCGGCCTGCTCGAAGCGGCCGCGGCGCATGGTCTGCGCGCCCGTGAAGGCGCCGCGCTCATGGCCGAACAGTTCGCTCTCGAGCAGATCCTTGGGGATGGCGGCGGTGTTGATGGCCACGAACGGCCCATTCGCTCGCGGCGAATGCTTGTGCAGCGCCCGGGCCACGAGTTCCTTGCCCGAGCCCGATTCACCCGTGATCATCACCGTGACGTTGCTCTGCGAGAGGCGGCCGATGGCGCGGAACACGTCCTGCATCGCCGGTGCCTGGCCCAGCATCTCGGGCGCGGCGCTCATTCGCTCTTCGGCGACCTCCTCGCGCTGGCTTTCCTCGACTGCGCGGCGGATGAGCTCCACGGCCTTGGGCAGATCGAACGGCTTGGGCAAGTATTCGAAGGCGCCCCCCTGGAAGGCGCTGACGGCGCTGTCCAGGTCGGAGAAGGCCGTCATGATGATGACGGGCAGGCCGGGATGGCGTTCCTTCACCTTGCCCAGCAGATCGAGTCCGGAACCGCCGGGCATGCGAATGTCGCTCACCAGGACTTGCGGGCCTTCGTCGTCGTTGGCGGCTTCGAGCGCCTGCAGCACCTCCCGGGGATTGGTGAAGCTGCGGGTGGGCAGGTCTTCACGCAGCAAGGCCTTCTCCAGCACGAAGCGGATGGATTGGTCATCGTCTACGATCCAGATCGGCTTCATGTTGTGCTTGTCGTCCAGTGGTTATGCGTCAGGGCAGCGGGATCAATATCTTGAAATCTGTCCGGCCCGCGACGCTCTCGCACTCGATCAGGCCGTGGTGTTGCTGCACGAAGGTTTGCGCCAGCGTGAGCCCCAGCCCTGAACCACCATCCCGCCCTGACACCAGCGGATAAAAAATGCGGTCTTTGATCGAATCCGGAACGCCCGGACCGTTGTCAATGACATGCAATTCCAATGCCAGTCGAAAGCGCTGTTTTCCAAAAGTTACCTGCCGGGCAATGCGTGAGCGGAACACGATTTCGGCGTCGCCCGCCGTGATGCGGTCGGCCAGTGCCTGCGCGGCGTTGTGGGCGATGTTGAGCACGGCCTGGATCAACTGCTCGCGATCGCCACGGAATTCGGGAATGGAGGTGTCGTAGTCCCGCACCACGCGCAAGCCGCGCGGAAACTCGGCAAGGATGAGCGAACGCACGCGCTCGCACACCTCGTGGATGTTGACGTCGCCCACGACATGCGGACGGCGGTGCGGCGCCAGCAGGCGATCGACCAGCGTCTGCAGGCGGTCGGCCTCGTGGATGATGACTTGCGTGTATTCGGTGAGCTCACGCGAGTCGATTTCCATCTGCAGCAACTGCGCCGCGCCCCGGATGCCGCCCAGCGGATTCTTGATCTCGTGGGCGAGGTTGCGGATCAGTTCCTTGTTGGCCTGCGCCTGGTCGATGAGGCGCTCCTCGCGGTCCTGCCGGGCCTGCTGCTCCAGCGGCAGCAGTTCGACGATGAACTCGTCGGCCACGTCGGACTGCGCAACGACCACATGGACCTGCTGGCTGTCCTGATTGGGCCGTTTGAGGCGGGCGTCGTACCGCAGCGCCGCGAACTCGTTGTTGGCAGCACCTGCCAGTGCCGTGCGCAACACCTGCGGTTCGTTGAAGCTCTCGGGCAACTGCGAGCCTTCGATGGTGCGACGCGAGATGCCCAACGCGTCCTCGAGCGCGGCGTTGGCGAACAGGACGGTGCCGTCACGGTGGACCACGGCCACCAGAGTGGCCAGCAGATCGAAAGGCAGATAGCGCGCGAGCGCGTTCGCAGCGGTGTCCAAGGGAGGACTCAGCGATGCACGGGCAGGCGGGAGAGTTCCCGCTTCAGGCCCTCGATGTCGGCGTCGTTGCGGGCGATCTGGGCCTTCATGTCGGCGACGCGATCGAGATAGCGCTGGTGATTGCGCGACTCGATGCCCATCTTCTCGGGCTCGCCGTTGTTGTAGTCCTTGAGCAACTGGTCGCGGCGTGCCTCGGCGCGCTTGAGCTCGGTCTCGAGGATCATGCGCGCGTCGTTGTCGCGGGCGCGCTGGTCTGCGGAGTCGACGCGCGGCGAGCCCGCGGGCGAAGCGGTCGCCGCAGGGGAGCGGACGGGCGCCGCAGCCGGACCGGCTGCCGGGCCGGTGGCGCCCGCGCCCTGCACCACCGTCACATTGCCGCCTTCGACCAGCTTGCAGCCGCGCTGCTGCGCCGCAGTGGCGTTGTTGGTGTACTCGTTGCCGGGGCAACGGTAGATGCGATCCTGTGCCTGGGCGCCCAGGCTTGCGCCCGCGCAGACGGCGAACAGGAAGCTCAAGCGCAGGACGGTGGACGTTGTTTTCACGGAGGGTTGAGACGGAGGAACTCGGTCTGGCAGTATCCCCGAATCGGGGACCGGATCAAAGTTCCGAAGCAATGCCCGGAAAGCAGAAAAGGACGGCCTGAGCCGTCCTTTTCGTGACATATGCCCTGGATTACAGGGAGTAGTACATGTCGAACTCGATCGGGTGCGTGGTCATGCGGAAACGCGTGACTTCCTGCATCTTCAGGTCGATGTAGGCATCGATGAACGAGTCGGTGAACACGCCGCCCTTGGTCAGGAAGCTGCGGCCCTTGTCGAGGTACTCGAGTGCCTGGTCAAGGCTGTGGCACACGGTCGGCACCTTCGCGTCTTCTTCCGGCGGCAGGTGGTACAGATCCTTGGTGGCGGCTTCGCCAGGATGGATCTTGTTTTCCACGCCGTCCAGGCCAGCCATCATCAGCGCCGAGAAGGCGAGGTACGGGTTGGCCAGGGGATCCGGGAAGCGCGCTTCGATGCGGCGGCCCTTGGGGTTGGACACGAACGGGATGCGGATCGAAGCCGAGCGGTTCTTGGCCGAATAGGCCAGCTTCACCGGGGCTTCGAAGCCGGGCACCAGGCGCTTGTAGCTGTTGGTACCGGGGTTGGTGATGGCGTTCAGTGCACGGGCGTGCTTGATGATGCCGCCGATGTAGTACAGCGCGAAGTCGGACAGGCCCGCATAGCCGTCGCCGGCGAACAGGTTCTTGCCATCCTTCCAGATCGACTGGTGAACGTGCATGCCGGAGCCGTTGTCGCCGACGATGGGCTTGGGCATGAAGGTGGCCGTCTTGCCGTAGGAGTGGCAGACATTCCAGATCACGTACTTGAGCTTCTGCGTCCAGTCGGCGCGCTCGACCAGCGTGCTGAACTTGGTGCCGATTTCGTTCTGGCCGGCGCCCGCCACTTCGTGGTGGAACACTTCGACCGGGATGCCCAGCGATTCGAGCACGAGCGAGATCTCGGCGCGGATGTCCTGTGCGCTGTCGACCGGGGGCACGGGGAAGTAGCCGCCCTTGACGGTGGGACGATGGCCATGGTTGCCGCCGTCGAACTTCTTGCCGGTGTTCCACGAGGCTTCGTCGGCGTCGATCTTGACGAAGCTGCCGGACATGTCCGAGCCCCAGCGCACGTCGTCGAAGATGAAGAATTCGGGTTCCGGACCGAAGAAGGCGGTGTCGCCCAGGCCCGATGCCTTCAGATAGGCTTCGGCCTTCTTGGCGATGGAGCGGGGGTCGCGATCGTAGGGCTTGCCGTCGGCGGGCTCGAGCACGTCGCAGGTCAGGTTGAGGGTGGTTTCCTCGAAGAACGGATCGATGACGGCCGTGTTCGGATCCGGCATGAGCAGCATGTCGGAAGCTTCGATGCCCTTCCAGCCAGCGATGGAGGAGCCGTCGAAAGCGTGGCCGGAGCTGAACTTGTCTTCATCGAAATGCGACACGGGCACGGTGACGTGCTGTTCCTTGCCACGGGTGTCGGTGAAGCGGAAATCGACGAACTTGACCTCGTTTTCCTTCACGAGTTTGAGCACGTCGGCGACGGACTTGGCCATCTGGTTCTCCTGTTGGATGGGTTGCTGGAAAGTAACGCTGAGGGAATGCACTAAGTGTGCCAAAGCTGGTGCACCGTCAGAGGCAGCGCGCAGGGGGTTTCGGCGCCGAAAGAGGGCCGAACGGTGGCTAAATCACGAGAGAAGCATCAGGCCCAGGCCGAATGTGCACCAATACAGATCAAAAAAAGAGAATCACCAAAATAGTGCATTATTCATCGCACCAATTCGGGGCCCAACTCCGAGCCATGGGCTCGCAGTCCGGCCAGCAGTTCGGCATAGGCCGCCAGGGCCGGCGCCGGCTCCCCTTTGACCCCCAACTCGATGTGGCGCCCATACTGCGGATGGTCCACGCTGGGCAGACTGAACACCTTGATGCCGGCGAAATCACGCTCGATGCGCTCCATGAGCGGCGTCAAAGTCGCCTCCATCGAGCCGAACACGATCACTGACCGCTCGACGCGTGCCCCCACGGAAGCGAGGTGGCCGTAGCGATTGTCGAGCACCCACTCCACCATGGGCCAGGCCATCACGGGAAAGCCCGGCACGAAGTGGACGTCGCCCACCGAGAAACCGGGAATCTTGTTGTACGGGTTGGGAATGATCGAAGCGCCTTCCGGAAACACACCCATGTTGAGGCGGTGGACGTTGTCGGCGCGGTCAGGTTCGTAGGGCACGCCCTGCTCGCGTGCCGTGTCCTGCATGCGCTCGCGGATCAGGCGCTCGGCCTCGGGGTGGAGCGCCAGCGGCACGCCCAGAGCTGCGGCAGCGCACTGGCGCGTGTGGTCGTCAGGGGTCGCGCCGATGCCGCCGGTGGAGAACACCACTTCCCCTCCCGCGAACGCGCGGCGCAGAGCATCGGTGATGAGAGCCGGATCGTCGCCCACGTATTCCGCGCGCGAGAGCGACAGGCCGCGCGCGCCCAGCAGTTCGATGATGCGCGGCAGGTGTTTGTCGGCACGCTTGCCGGAGAGGATTTCGTCGCCCACGATGATGAGGGCGAAGCGCTGGGTATCGGCGGTCATGGAAGTTCGGGCAAAGGGTGCTGTCAGGGGCGCGGAGGCGGCAGGCTGCGGGGTTCGTCGATCACGGTGACCGGCTCGGGCTCGGCCACCGGCGGCGCTGCGGTTTCTTCAGGCACGATGACCGTCGATGCGAACACGGTGGCGGCGGTCTCGTTGCGCAGGCGCTGGAGGGCGTCCAGGCAGTAATGTGAAAACCAGAGCGACGAGAACGCGAACACCAGCGTGTAGATCCAGATCGCCACCGGCACCAGCACGTAGAACGCCGCCACGAACAGTACGCCCGACGCCCAGACCAAGCTGGGTGCCGCACCCAGATATCCCGTGAGAATACCGATGCCCAGCAGCCAGCCACGGTGGCGGCGCAGCAGCTCGCGCCGCTCGTCGGCACTGGCATGCTCGGCCAATGCATCGAAGCTCATGACGCGGTAGGTCAGCCAGCCCCAGATCAGCGGCGGCAGCACGAGGATGAGCGGCGGCACCAGCCACAGCGGCATCGACACCACCAGCGCGAGCAACGCCATCAGCAAGGCGCCGAGCGAGCGCATGGCGCCGCCGAAGAACGAGCCGCCCTTCTTGCGTTCGAGTTGCGGGAAGCGGCGCTCGGCCACCAGCGCGGCCAGCGCGGGCGTCATGAAGGCGGCCACCACGAGCAGCACCACCAGCACGATCAGGGGCGTCGCCACGATGACGAGCAGCATGGGAGCCAGCATGTCGCGCATGCCACCGGCACCCAGGCGCTCGAGCCAGCCCCATACGCTGGCGAGCCACGTCCAGCTGTCGAGCATGGCGCGAACGCCCGCCAGCGCGGCGTCCCAATAGAAGTAGCCGAGCGCGAAGCCCGCGCCCAGCATCAGGGCCAGTGGCAGCAGCGACAGCGCGATGACCCGCGGATGCAGGCAATACGCCACCGCGCGCCAGAAGGAGTCGAGAAGCAGTCCCATGGCCGGCAGCATACCGCGAGCCGCCACCCGGCTCAGCCCCTACCCAGCAGCCGCTTGAGGCCCAGCCACTGCTGGGAGAGGAAGCCGCGGCCATAGTCACGACCGCGCTCCACCTGATCACGGATGCCGGTGGGTTCGTAGCGCAACTGGAAGTCGGCGGTGCCGAACAGCATGTCCCACCAGGGCAGCAGCACGCCGAAGTTGCAGCCGCCCAGACGCACGCCTGTGCCCGTCGCGGTTTCGTGTCCGATCCCCACGCTGTGGTGCCGCCGATGGAAGCGCGGGCTGATCCAGAGCCGCTCGCCCACGCGGCCGAACCACAGCCGCAGGTTGGCGTGTTGCAGGTTTTCGCTGAGCTGCGTGATGGCGACCACCGCCACGAACTGGCCCGGCGGCACGCCGATGGCGAAGGCCACTGCCACCAGCACGAGGTCGCGCAGCAGGTCGTCGAGCAGGTGGTTGCGGCTGTCGCTCCACATCGTCATCTGGCGCTGCGAATGGTGCAGCGCATGCAGGCTCCACCACCAGCGCCACTGATGCTGGCCGCGATGAATCCAGTAATCGACGAAATCGAACACCAGCAGGTAGATGAAGAAGGCGATCCACGGGCTGTCGGTCACACCGGGCCACAGCTCGTCGAGATGCAACGTCGGCCAGCCGGCCACGCGCAGCCCGCCGAGCAGCGGATCGACCCACGGCGTGATACCGAAGAACAGCGCCAGCCGGAACAGTCCGAGGCGATGGATCAGCGTGTAGAGCACATCGACGCGGATGGCCGCGCGATCGGTCACGGCTTCCACCGGGCGCCAGCGTTGCAGCGGCGCGATCACCAGCAACAACACGGCCAACTGCAGCAGCCCGACCAGCAACCATCCGGTGGCGGCGAAGCCATCCTCGAGCAGGTTGGCCAGCCCCAGAGAAAACATCGCAGGCTGCACGGCAGCTTCGAAGAGCCATTGCTGGGCCTGGGCGAAGAGATCGATCAAGACGTCCATGGCCGATCAGCGCGCTGGACGAGGATGCGACGCGACCCAGGCTGCGTAGTCGGGATGCTGATCGAGCGTGCGGAAGCAGAATCCGCGCGATTTCAGACCGGCGATCAAGGGCTCGAGCACGGCGGGCGCCCACGGGTCGCGCCGCGACCAGATGCCCAGGTGTGCCAGCAGCACGTCACCACCGCGGATTTCTCTGAGCGCTTTGGCCAGCAGCGCCTCGTTGCTCGCGGTTTCGCTGGGCAGTTCATCCCCCAGGAAACCGGCCGGTGACCACCCCGC
Source organism: Burkholderiales bacterium (assembly GCA_017307855.1). Classification (GTDB taxonomy): domain Bacteria; phylum Pseudomonadota; class Gammaproteobacteria; order Burkholderiales; family Burkholderiaceae_C; genus JAGOCV01. The sequence goes on from JAFKGD010000016.1 coordinate 76,421, forward strand.
ATGAGCCCAGCCACATCCCCGGGCGGTCGCGAGCAGGGCCGGCGACGTCTTGCCGCCCGGTGCGCGGTACATCGGGAGCACGGGTTTTCCGGTGATCTGCTGCAGCCGCTGGGCGGCATGGTCGATCTCCTGGCAATAGCGGGTGCCGCTCCAGACCTGGTCACGCCCCGCCTGGCTACCGGCGGAGGTGCGGATGCGAAAGCGTGCCGAGCCATCGGCGGCGGGCGCAAGATCGGCACGCCAGTAGGCGTGCTCCCAGGTGTGGGAGGCAAAGGCATGGCCTTCGGCCGCGCGCGCTCGCCACCAGGCCGCCCAGGCATCGTCCAGGCTCGACCCGCCGGTTAGCGTCTTCTCGTTGGCGGCGAAGAATGTCACCCGCACCTGCTGGCGATGCAGCACCTCGGCCACCAGCGGGGCCACACCCATGTGGCCGGTATCGAAGGTGAGATAGAGCGGACGGTCGCAGGTGGCCTGGGGGATCGGTGCACCCTGGGCCCACGCGATGGCCGCCGAGGCCAGCAGCGCAGGCGCGGCGACCCCTGCCAGGCTAGCGCGCCGCATGGTCCAGCGTCCACACGCCATGCGGCGATGTGCCCACCTTGACCTGGCGCACGACCTTGCGCGCAGCGGTGTCGATCACGGTGAGTTTGCGAGCCCAGCGCGAAGTGACAAGCAGCCAGCGGCCATCAGCCGACAGATCCATGCAATCCGGGCCGCCTGGCGCCGGGAAGCTGGCCACGACTTCGAGTGTATGGAAGTCGATCTGGCTGATGGTGTTGCCGACGCGGTTGCTCACGAACACGTGCTGGCGGTCGCCCGCCGACCGGAAAGCGTGTGCGCCGGCGGCTGTCTTGATCTTGCGGATGGAACGGGGCGTGCCGCCCGAAACGTCGAACACTTCCACGCCATCGCTGCCCGTCAGGCCGACCAGCAGCAAGCGGTCGTCGGGGGTACCGAAGACGTCGGCCGGCATCGGGCCGGTCTTCACGCGCCAGCGGATCGCCTGCGTGGCGAGGTCCACGGCGACCAGTTCGTCGCTGTCCTGCATCGTCACGTAGGCCGTGGTACTGCGGCTGTCGATCCAGATGTGGCTGGGCGTTTTGCCCGACGGTATGCGCTTGGCCAGCGTGAGCTCGCGGCCGTCCCACCGGTAGAGGTCGATGTGGTTGAGGCGGTTGGCGGCCGTCACGAACCACTTCATGTCGGGCGAGAAGCGCAGGTGATAGGGGTCGAGCGTGCCGCGCACGGTACGCTGGACCTGGGCGGTGCGCGGATCGACGAACAGCAGCGAGTCTCCGGCCGAGTTGGCGATCACCAGCGACTTTTCGTCCGGCGTGAGGTAGAGATGGTGCGGCTCCTTGCCGGTGGGAATGCGCTGCTTTTCGGTCCAGGTGACCGGATCGATCACGCTGACCGTGGCGTCGAGCGAATTGAGGACGAACACGGGGCTGCGCAGCGAGGTGTCCTGCGCCTGGGCGGTCATTCCCGCGGCAGCCAGCAGAACCAGACACAAGAGGAGACGCACGGGAGACTTCACGGGAGGAGGGAACAGTGCGGCAGTGTAAGCCGGAGACCAGGGGCGACGCCTGCTAGCATGGTTCGATGGAGACCATTCGTATCGACGGCGTCGGACTGGAGGTTCAACGGCTGGAGGCACCCCCTGGTTTACCGCCGTTACCACCGCTCGTCTTCCTGCATGAAGGTCTCGGATCGGTGAGCATGTGGCGCGACTGGCCTGCCCGCCTGTGCCAGGCCACAGGGCGCGCCGGCATCGTGTATTCGCGCCAGGGTTACGGCCAATCGGACACCCGGCCCGACGTGCGCGGACCGACTCGTGAACACGACGGACGCCGTGCGGGACGGCTGCCGCCAGACTACATGCACAACGAAGCCTGGCATGTCCTGCCGGCGCTGTTGCAGGCGCTGGAAGTGCAGCGGCCGGTGCTGATCGGCCATTCAGACGGCGGCACCATCGCCCTGCTGCACGCTGCGAGCCACGCGGTAGAGGCCTGCGTGGTCATGGCACCGCACGTCATCGTCGAGCAGGTATCGATCGACTCGATCGCCGAAGCACGCGACGCTTATGGCACGGGCCTGCGCGCGCGCCTGGCACGCTACCACGCCGACGTCGATACGGCGTTCTGGCAATGGAACGACGTCTGGTTGAGCGAAGCCTTCCGTTCGTTTGACATCCGTGCGGATTGCTGCGATATCGAGGCGCCGGTGCTGGCGATCCAGGGCGAGGACGATCCGTACGGCACCCTGGCCCAGATCGGGGAGATCCATCCAGCGGGTGTCATCGAACGCTGCGTGCTGGCCCGTTGTGGCCACTCGCCGCACCGGGATCAGGCCGAGGCCACGACCGGTGCCATCCGCGATTTCCTGGCGCGCCAGGTGTTGCCGGGCCGCTAGGGTTTCAGCAGGGCCAGCTCGTCGGGCCCGAGCCAGCGCCAGCCCCCCGGCGGAAGGTCCGGCGGCAGGGCCAGTCCCCCGATGCGCGAGCGGTGCAGGCCCTCCACCCGGTTGCCGACGGCAGCGAGCATGCGCTTGACCTGGTGGTACTTGCCCTCCGTCAGCGTCAGACGCAGGGTGAGTTCGCCGGTCGCTTCGCACGCAGCGGCGCGCACCGGCTTCGGATCGTCGTCGAGCACCACACCATCGAGCAGGCGGCGCACCTGACGATCGTCCACCGGATGCTTGAGCGCGACCTCGTACACCTTCGGGACGTGATGGCGCGGCGAGCTCATGCGGTGGATGAACTGGCCGTCATCGGTCAGCAGCAGCATCCCCGTGGTGTCCTGGTCGAGCCGGCCCACGGCCTGCACGCCCTGCACGGCGCCTTTCTGGGGACGCTGTCGCAACGGCGCTGGCAGCAGCGTGTAGATGCTCGGCCAGGTCGAAGGCTTCTGCGAGCACTCGGTGCCTGCCGGCTTGTTGAGGAGCACATAGGCGCTGGCATGGAATCGCCAGGCCTGACCCATCACCTCGAAATCGAGTCCGTCGACGGCGTCGAACCGCTCCGAGGCGTCGGCGCACACCCGTCCGTTCACGCGCACGTGACCCTGCTGTGCCAAGCCGGCGCAAACGCGGCGCGTGCCGAATCCCTGCGAATACAAAATATCCTGTAGCTGCATCGATGCCATGCGCTATTTTCGGCCACCCAACCCCCGGGCTTGGCGATTTCGGGCCTCATGGCCGCGAAGGCCGGAGTTACAATTTCACACACTCAGGTCAGGCAAACGTCGAAACGATGGACATCCCTCAGTGGCTGGTGGCCGCCAGCATTGCTTTGCTGGCCGGAGTAGCGCTCGGCGCGCTGGCGCAACGCGCGTGGAACCACCGCGTGCTGCGTTTGCGCCGACGGCTGCCAACCTACTGGCCACTCTCTACGCGGGCCATCGCCAACTCCGAAGAGCGCCGCGTCTGGCGCTGGCTCACGCGTGCGTTCTTCGACCACCATGTCATGCTCAAGCTGCCGATGACGCGGTTCACGGCGCCGCGCGACAGGAGTGGCGGACAGGATTGGTACGAACTGCTCAACAGCGCCTATTGCACCTTCACCATCTGCAGCTCTGACGGGCGCGTGGTGGGTTGTGTGGACGTTCCGGGCAACAGCGGCATCAGCAAGACGACGCGCATGCTCAAACAGTCGCTGCTGGAGCAGAGCGACATCGGTTACTGGGTGGTGACGTCAGGCAGCTTGCCATCGACGCGCGACATCCGGACCGAATTCTTGGGCGACGCACTGGGCGCGCTCGAACCCCGTACCGCCGTTGCGCCCGGCCCTGCGGCCGCGATACCGGCATCATCGGCAAGCAGGCCGCGGCCGCGCATTGGCCAGATCGACCCCATGGCGGGCGACCCGGCGCGCTTCACGCGCGTGCCCGGCGAGGAATTCGACCCCGAAGGGGAACCGAATTCATTCCTGGCGCCGCTCGACAGCCGGCTCGGCCCTCTGGCCTGACGCTGGACCGGGAAAAAGAAAAAGGCCAACCACCGCGAACGGTGGTTGGCCTTGATCGGCAAGTGGTGGAGCTGGGGTCACAAAAAATCTATTGATATTCAATAAGATAGCAACGAATTCGGCAGAGTTACCCTCATTCTTACCCACCATTTTGTAGGCATGATGGTCTTGGGGCGGCCAAGACGACCACCACAGACAATACCCACTCAATTTTTCCTGGCGGGTGAGCAGCCTCGCAGAGCACGTAGCGCATGAATCAGCGCCGATGACAGTGAAAAGGGCCCCTGCGTGAGGCGCGAGGTCAGCGCCTTGGGCTTACATTAGCGGCAGAAGCCGCAGAAGTACTAGGAAGCCACATGTCAAATTACCGTGCCCCAGAACCTCGTCATGAGCCTACCTGCCGGTTCTGTGCTCTTCTTGCAGGCAAAAACGATACGTTTGACTCAGTTTGGTTGCGGGGGGAGCACTTCCAGGCAATGGTCTCAATAGGCGCGCTCATCCCGGGTTGGACGCTCCTTGTTCCCCGCGATCACGCTACTAATATGAGCGACGCCTATGAGCGCTCGGAGTTCTGGGAGTTTGCCGGAGCAGCAGCAGAGACTGTGGAGTCAACGTATGGCCAGGTCACCCTCTTTGAGCATGGCCCATCGCACAGCGCGTCACTGACCGGCTGTGGTGTGGACCATGCGCACACTCACCTAGTCCCACTCAGGTTTTCTCTAGAGGCACTTGCTCGCCTCGAAGAGCCTGAGCTTCGTTGGGAAGACTGTCGAGTCGACGAGGTGCGCGCGCGAGCTAATGGTTGCGAGTATCTCTATGTGGCATCGGATTTCAATGGAAGCTCCACTCAAGGATCGCTCGCGCGTTTAGAGCAACCCACTTCCCAGTTCTTCCGCAAACTTATCGCTCGCCAGACCGGATTAGCTGCATCCTGGGACTACAAGCTGTTTCCCATGCTTGAGGTCTCCTCCGGCTCTGCTGCACGCCTCCGCGCGCAGGCAGGCGCAACGGAGCTCGAAAGCGCTGCATGACGATCGGCGGAGGCTCCCCTATGGAACGCCAGATCCGTCCCTCGGCTCAGTCCTCCAATCAGTCCGCAGCATTCGGGACTACTGCAGATGCCGACGTCTTAACGGGAGGTTCTGATGGCGATCATCTGAACACCGATGAACGCGATAAAGGCAACTGGGAGTCGCGTTATTCCGATAGGGCGAAACGAAGCATTCGCATCGACGCGATTTATGTTGCCATAGTCTTGGCGCTCACTCTGACGGCTCTGGTGCTTACCTGGAAAGGGACGCTGTATTCATGGATCGCCGGCGATTGCACGACGTGCAGTCAAGAGAGCTTCAATCAGTATGCCTATTTTTATCTAGGTGGACAGCTCGGCGGCACGCTTTTTGGCGTGAAGTATCTCTACAACGTGGTGGCACGTGGGTGGTGGAATATTGATCGCCGGCTTTGGAGGCTGTTTTCGCCATTCCTATCTGGCGGGCTGGCCGTAGCGGTCGGAGCACTCTTCGATTCTGGCATTCTTGGTCTGACGACAAAGACTTCGTCAGGCTCCGCCTACTTCTCGCTGGGTTTCATCGCTGGCTACTTCGCTGACAGTGCGCTTCGCAAGATGAAAGAGATTGCGGACACTATCTTTGGCTCGCCGGAGAATCATGGCGGCTCAAAGAATCTGTCGAAGTAGTAGCGGTATGTCCAGTACCCAGTCGCCAGCAGTTGTAAAACGAAGCCCGAGACCTTTAGAACCAAGAGTTGAGGTTCTCTTCGTCGACGGAGGCGAGTTAAGAACGTTCCAACCAAACGCTATCACACCTGATTCGGTCGGGCAGAAGGCGTATGGACTTGCAACTCTACCCAGCAACTGGACACTCCCGTTCTTCGTCATCTCTGGCCGCTCTAGGCCTGAACCTGGCGCGGTCGCAGAGGCTATGGAGCGCACAGGTATTGACGCCCCTTTCAAGGTGATCGTCAGATCCAGCGGTGTTGATGAGTCTATGGAGGAGCGCGGATCGCTTGACTCTATTGAATGTGAAATCAATGACGTAGTCAGTGCGTTGTTATCCCTAGAGTCACGATTGCAAAATCGGTTGGCAGCCACGGGAAACTGCGTTCACTGGGTGGTGCAACAGTTAGTTCCGGTCTCAGCGAAGGGCCACCTCTCAAACGAAAGCCGTGTAGCCGAAGATAAGAGGGATTGGCTCGCAGAGGCGGAGGCGTCTCCTGGAAAGGCGCATGAAGCGCGGCCGATCTCGCTTAGGCCATGGCGTGATAGCCGTCCGCCGCATGAAGATCCGTTGACATGCCGATTCCGTGAACAGTATGTCAAGTGTCTCGGAGCGGTGGCTCGGTGGGCCTATGACCGGTTGATCCGCGTTCACTTTGAATGGGTATGGGATGACCCTGCCTCGTTTCCACGTACATCAAGTCATGCAGCCAAGCGGGTGCTCTCCCAGATCACTGGGGGCAGGAAACCGTTGGCCGAGTGCAAGCGCTGGCGGTTGTACCAGCCTTCGATCCAATTGACGATGTCCAGCCTGGCCTGCG
>JAFKGD010000003.1 GCA_017307855.1 Burkholderiales bacterium
CGCAGGCCAGGCTGGACATCGTCAATTGGATCGAAGGCTGGTACAACCGCCAGCGCTTGCACTCGGCCAACGGTTTCCTGCCCCCAGTGATCTGGGAGAGCACCCGCTTGGCTGCATGACTTGATGTACGTGGAAACGAGGCAGGGTCACAGTGATGACGCGACGCAAGTTGCCGTCGTTTCACAAAGGAGCTGATCATGAAGTCTTATATCGTCCTCGCCACTCTGTTGGGCGCGCTTTCCGCACCGGCATTCGCCGGTGATGCCGCAGTCCAGGCTGCCAAGGAGATGATTCCGTTGGCCGATGGAGGAACGCTCTACATCTTCAAAGACGACCTCATGGCGCAGGAAGACCGTTTTGGCCGCGCGACATATCAGAAGATCGGTACGTCCGTGGTTGCGAAGGACGGCCGGAACATCGCCATCACCAGCAATGAAGTTGCACGCCTCTACTCTTTGCTTCGGAAGGGGCATCGCGGCTGACTCAGCGGCACTCGGCTGAGCTTGTGTCGCAGCCTTACAGTTCTACATATGGGCTGTGAGGCCACTGGCGTTGCACGCCGCGAGCATCCCGGCTGGTCACTGGGGCGAGAGGTCCGGTGGGGCCTGAAGACAAACACGTTTGTGGTGCCCGTACGAATGTTGCAGAGGGGGCAACAGAGGGCGCCGTCACAGACGCGCTGGACTCGTTTCTTGCTCATCGCCGCGTCAGGCGATCTCGCGTGACGGGCGCTTCGGGCGGGTGCGGTGGGGTCAGGAGCAGAGGTCTTGGTAGTCCCTATGTTGGCAGACCGGTTGCGCAAACTCGGCCTGCGTATGGAATGCAAACCTTCCCCATGCGCCGAACTTCGGCTTTTCCTCACCCGGACTATTTCTGTAGTCCGTAGTCAGGTACGGAATGGAAGTTTGACTAATATCAAAGGACTGGGGTGGATCTGGTTCTATTCTGAGACTCAAACTACGCTTGCCTTACATCAACCATGCTTCGCAACCGCCGCCAACTTCGCCGCTGGGCCATCCAGGTGCTCCTGGTGTGGTTGTTCGGCATCGTGACGGGGATCGCGCACGCATGCGCTGTACGGATCGTGGATGACCAGCCTGGGTCAGCTGACCCCCATCACGAAGCGGCGGCTGTCGACCGCGCGTCACATTCGCATGCCCAAGCTCTTGTTTCTGACGCAGATACAGGTGAGCAAGCGAACTGCCTTGATTTCTGCGAGAAGGTCTCGTTGAGCGCCCAGCCGTTGAAGGGCAAGCTGGACCCGAATGCGGAGGCTCTCGCGACGGCCGTTCTCTTAAGCGCGTTCCCCGATCTGGTTGACTGGCCCGCAGCCACATTTGTGCGGCTGGACGACGCGATTCAGCAGCACCGAGGACCCCCGCTGCGGATTGCACTCCAGCGGTTGGCTCTATAGCCACTCAGATTCTCTCGACGTCTGCGCCCCCGCTGCCAGGGATCGGGGCGTCTGCCCCGGTGCTGAGCGCAGCGCTGTTTAGCTGCTAGGCCTGGTCGCCGTACATCCCCCAGTCGAGCGCCCGGCCTCAAGACGGCAACCCCGTGCACGACCACGGGAGATTCCACGAACCATCAGATCCCATCCTCACCAAGGAGCACCGTCATGACCCTGCCATACGACCCGAAGCAGAACGGTCGAAACAGCCCGAACTGGTCTCGCATCAACCAGTGGCTGCTGTGGCTCGGCCTCGCCGCCGCCGTTGCCTGGATGTTCTACCGCCACAACGCCCATCTTCTGCAACTGCTTCCCTTCCTCTTCATCCTCGCCTGTCCGTTGATGCACATCTTCGGCCATGGCAGTCACGGCGCACATGGCGGTCATGACCATCAAGATCAGCCGCCTCGGGGCGATGAAGAGGGTTCGCCTGCGCGCCAATCAGACGACCGGAGCCGCCCGAAATCCGTCGACCAGTCCGGGCACCACCACTGAAACCACCGGAGCATCATCATGGAAACCATCGAACTCAAGGTTGCCGGCATGACCTGCGCCTCCTGCGCGAACTCGGTCAGCAAGGCGCTCAAGCGCGTAGCTGGTGTGCAAGACGTGCATGTCGATCTCGCTCGCGGCGCAGCGAGTGTCACCGGCGACCAGACGGCCCAGAAGACGCCTGAGCTGATCGCGGCCTTAGCTGCCGCGGGCTACGAGGCATCCGCTGATTCCTCGCCGGGCATTGCGGCGGGTGCCGGTGCCTCCCATGCGCCGGCCGCTGCCCGTTCAAAGGGGCATGGCGGCTGCTGCTGCCGCTGATCGACGCCATGGACGCACGCACGAACTCCCAGGGTATCGCCGCCGCACCGCTTGGGCTCTTTGCTGCCTACTGGGGCGACATGCTGTGGCGGACCGTCGCGTCCGGCGAAGCGCTGAGACAGCGCGCCAACAACATGACCGAACACGAAGCGGCGGGTATGCCGCCGCTGCTGCACTTCGAGTCAGAGCAGGTGGCTGACGGCCACGACTTGCAACCGGCGAGCAACTACCGGCTCCTGCGTGTCACTCGCTGTGGCACCGACGCCTTGGAGAAGCATGTGCGCAAAGGCGCCGCGCCGGTGCTGGTGGTCGATCCACGCGCCGGCCACGGCCCTGGCATTGGCGGCTTCAAACGCGATTCTGAAGTTGGCATGGCACTGCTCGAAGGCCATCCCGTGTACTTCGTAGTGTTCGATCCGGAGCCCGTCGAGGGCCAGACCATGGGCGCAGTCGTCCAAACCCTGGCCACATTCATCGACATGGTGGCCAAGCGCCACCGAGGCAAGGCCCCGATCGTCTACGGCAACTGCCAAGGCGGTTGGGCGATCACGCTGGCGCTGTCGCACTGCGAGCACCGTGCCGCCTTGGCAGTGCTCAATGGCTCGCCGCTGTCGTACTGGGCAGGCGAGAGAGGCATCAACCCCATGCGGCTGCTCGGTGGGTTCACGGGCGGCATCTGGCCGGCGCACTGGGCGTCGGACCTCGGCGCCGGGCGATTCGACGGTGCCTGGCTGGTCCAGAACTTCGAGGCGTTGCGGCCCGAGGGCGTGTTCAAGAAATACGACACGCTCTTCGCGCAGCCGGAGACTGAGCGCGATCGCTTCCTGGAGTTCGAGCGTTGGTGGAATGGCTTCTACCAGCTTGCCCGCGAGGAAATGTTGTCGATCGCAGGCGATCTTTTCGTAGGTAATCACCTGGAGAGCGGCGAGGTCGTGGTCGATGGCCACTGCCGCGCGGATATCAGCCGCATTGGCGCACCGCTGGTGGTCTTTTGCTCCAACGGCGACAACATCACACCGCCCCACCAGGCGCTCGGCTGGCTCAAAGCGGTATATCCGACGACCGCAGACCTGGTGGCGGCGGGCCAGCGCGTGGTGTACCTGCTGCACCAACATGTTGGCCACCTTGGCATCTTCGTCTCCGCGGGGGTGGCGCGACGCGAGCACCGCGCCATCTTGCATCATGCCGAATCGATCCAGGCACTCAAGCCTGGACTCTACGAGATGGTTCTGGAGGACAGCGCCTCTTCGGAGTCGGCCGCCGCTGCGCAGTTCCAGCCGCGGCGGCTGGAAGACCTGCCTTACGACGCCAACCCGGCGGGGTTCGACAAGGTCGAAGCACTCTCGGAGATCACCGAGCGCTTCTATTCGCAGTGGGTGTCGCCGTGGGTCCGCTTCGCCGTCACCCCCGACTCGGCTCGTGAACTTCGCGCGCTGCACCCCATGCGCGTCAGTCGCAAGGTCTGGTCCGAGCAGGTGACCCCGGCCCTGGCGCTGCTGCCATGGGTGCAACGATGGCTTGAGCAGTGGAGTGCGCAGGATCCCCATCGGGTCGAAAATCCTTGGTATCAGCTTGAGCGAACTGGTGCAGACGCGATTGGGCAGGCCATGGAATCATGGCGCAAGAGCCGGGACCTGTGGGCTGAGCTTGTGTTCGAGCAGGCCTATGCCAACTGAACGACCCTCCACTGTGGCTGCAAAAAGAGACGCTCACGGGTCGCAAGCAGCACGCTCCTTATCGGAGGCGATGCGCCTGCCACGGCCGATTTCGCTTTTCAGCGTCGTCCAGGCACGGATCAAAGTTGGATTCTCCCGTATCACCACGCCAGCAACGGCGCTACAGCATCGGAAGCATGGGCCTGATCGGCGGCCTCGCGTGCTGCTAGCGCCGAGCGAGACTTGGCAATTCGATCTGATGAACGTTGCCAATGGCGGCGACGTCGGCACTGACCGGCGCTGACGGAGCTCCGACATGCGCGTCCTCGCCATCAATGCCGGCAGTGCGACCCTGAAGTTCGGAGTTTTCGAGTCGGCTCGTACCTTGCCATTGATCGACTCGGCGATTGATCATCCTGCGGTGGATGCTGCGACCTTCGAGGAGATCGAGCGGCACTTGCACAGGGCGGGTGTCACAACGCTCGATGGCATTGGTCACCGCGTCGCACACGGTGGCCCACTGTTGAGCAACGCGGTGCTCGTGGATGAAGAAGTCGAACGCGAGATCGGCAAGGCTTCGGCTCTGGCGCCGCATCACAATCCTGCCGCATTGGCCGGCATACGCCTGACCCGTGAGCGTTGGCCCGGCGTGCGCCACGTCGCGGTCTTCGACACCGCTTTCCATGACGACATGCCCGAATACGCCCATTCCTATGCTGTTCCGCCATCGTGGCGCGCGGCAGGGGTACGGAGATACGGCTTCCATGGCCTGTCCCACCAGGGTGTACTGGCCGCCGTCAGCACCGAGCTGAAACGGCCGCCGTCAGAACTTCGTATCGTGAGCTGCCACATTGGAAGCGGCGCCAGCGTCTGCGCGATCGATCGCGGAAGGTCGGTCGATACATCTATGGGAATGACCGCGCTTGAAGGTCTTGTGATGGGCACGCGCTGTGGAGACCTCGACCCTGGCGTACCCGGCTTCGTCGCACGCGCACTGGGTTTGACGTTGGCGCAGATCGAGGCGGCGCTTTACAGCGACAGTGGACTCAAAGGATTGTCGGGTGAGAGTTCGGACCTGCGGATTGTGGAGAAGCGCGCGGGAGAAGGAGTCGCAGCCGCCCAACTGGCAATGCAGGTTCACGCGTACCGCGTGCGCAAATACATCGGCGCCTACGCCGCCGCGATGGGCGGTTGCGATGCTGTGGCCTTCACTGGCGGAGCTGGAGAAAATTCGGCCGCGTTGCGTCGGCGCATCGTTGATGGCCTGGAGTTCATCGGCCTGGAACTAGACGAAGAGCGCAATCGCGCCTACTCGCCCATTACTGAAGTCGCCCAGTTGCAGTCATCCCGATCCGCCGTCGCCGTGCTGGTGGTTCAAGCACGCGAGCAGTTAGCGATCGCGCGTGAGACGTTCCGAGCGCTGAATGACCAGGCAAGTGGTTTGGTATAGGCAATGAACTGGGACAAGACCACGATAAGTCTTCCTCCGGGCCGGGAGCCACGCCCGTTGATGCTCGCGCCGAAGATGGTCCAGTTGCCCATCCAACCGCACGTTGAAGGAAGAAACGGAGCGGTTCAGACACCGGGCCCTTGACCCATGTGCAGCACCTGGGTTCAAACTCGCTCGAAAGTGAAGGGATTCAAGACAACCTTGCTGGAGGATGGTGATGCAACTCATTGAATGCGCCAAGGCGGCAGGCGTCACACCGGACACGTTGCGTCACTACCTTCGGGTGGGGCTTGTGGTGCCCGATGGCCGGGGCACGAACGGCTACCGCGCATTCTCGGATCGAAGCGTCGCCCGGGTGCGTTTCATACGCAATGCATTGGCCCTCGGCTTCACGCTCAAGGACGCTGCAGAGTTTGTCGAGATGAGCCAGCGCGGTGCATCGCCTTGTCCGCGCGCGCGGGCGCTGCTGAGCGAACGGCTTGACGAGCAGGCCCGGCGGCTGAAGGAGGCGACGGATTTGCATCGTCGCATGCAGCAGGCAGAGCGCGACTGGAAGCGGCTGCCGGACGGCGTCCCGGATGGCCATTCCGTCTGCGGCTTGATCGAAGGAGCGGATGCGGACGTTCAGCGCAATTCGGTGCGCGCGAAGTCCCGTCGTGTACGCGCATGAATCGCTCTGATCATCGTCGACATTCCCCGGCATCACGACGCTCTACGTACATGCGGTGCAGCGGTTGTGGTCGTGCCGATCACGCCAGCGCCAAGTGTGAGTCGTCTATCCACTTCGCAGCATCCGCTGCACACGAGCGAGCGAGGCGCCCCCAATGAGCCACCTCACGACACGGGATCGAACCGTATCGCCCGACGGATATGCCGCCGCGCTACGGATCTTGCGCCGGCTGCTGGCCGGCATCGAGCGCCCGCCGGCGTTGCGTCTGGGCGATATGCTCTTGCACGAGCTCGAATCGCACCCGGAATACACCCTGATCATCCGTGACCCGGGCCTGCTGCGTCGCTTGGTCCTGCGCCCGGATCCGCTGCTGCTGGCGGAAGCCTATTTCCGCGGCACCATCGACATTGAGGGAGACCTGTACACCGCGCTCGGGCTCAAGGCGCATTTCGAGAAGTTTTCGCTCTCTTGGCGCGACAAACTGGCCCTGTTGCGCGACGCACTGCTGCTGCGCGTGTCCGACCAGGACGGGTTGAAGCCCTCGCGGAGTCTGGCCTCGCGCGTCGCACGTCGCTTCTCCCATCGCCATTCGCGTCAAACCGATCAGGCCGCGATCTCCTTTCACTACGATGTGTCCAACGCGTTCTATGGACTCTGGCTCGATGCCGAGAGGGTCTACTCATGTGGCTATTTCAAGGCGACGGATGACACGCTGGACCAGGCTCAGCGCAACAAGCTGGAGCACATCTGCCGCAAGCTGCGCCTGCAGCGAGGCGAACGCCTGCTCGACATCGGCTGCGGCTGGGGCGCGCTCGTGTGCTGGGCGGCAAGAGAACATGGCGTCCGTGCGCACGGCATCACGCTCAGCCAACAGCAACTCGAATACGCGCGCGAGCGCATCCGCTCGGAGGGCCTGCAGGATCTCGTCACCGTTGAACTGCGCGACTACCGTGACCTCGAAGGCACGGCCGTTTTCGACAAGGTGTCAAGCATTGGCATGTTCGAGCACGTGGGACTCGCGAACCTACCGGCCTACTACGCGGTGGTCCAGCGGGTTTTGCGGCCAGGAGGACTCTTCCTCAACCACGGGATCACCCATGACGAGGAGGGCTGGAGCCGAACCGTCGCGACCGAGTTCATCAACCGCTACGTCTTCCCCGACGGCGAATTGGACTGCGTCAGCAATATCCAGCTAGGGATGGAGCGCTCCGGCTTCGAGATCCATGACGTCGAAGGTCTTCGACCCCACTACGCGCTGACCTTGCGTCACTGGGTCCAGCGGCTCGAAGCGCGCCGGGAGGAGGCCTTGCGGGAGGTCGATGAGGTGACCTTCCGCATCTGGCGCTTGTACATGGCGGCGTGTGCACTGGAATTCGAGGCCGGGGGGACTGGGATCTACCAGATCGTCGCGTCCAAACGCGACGGCGGAAGCTGGCCCGTGCCCTTGACCCGCTCTGATCTTTATGGAGAACACCAGCCATGAACGCTAGATGGCCGTGCCGCTGGCGCGCGAAAGACGATCGCAGACGCCAGCCTTCCCAATCTCGCCGTCGCGCTTACCTGCGTGCCGGCTCTCAAGGACTTTCCACATGAACCACGAGCTTCCCTGGGTCGCCGAGCGCGTCCGCGTGTTCCGCGAGTCTGATCCCGAGTTCGCCCGCTGGGCGCGCGGCCACGGCCCCATCACCCACAACGATCTCACGCAACTGCGAGTCCACGATCTCGCACAGGTGCTGGTTGCCGAAGGCAAGGCGAGCGACACAACCACGGTGTATCGCACGCTCTGGTCGGCGGACCGCCTGGCCGTGGCAGGCATGTGGTTGACGGTTCACATGACCTATGCCGACCGGGTCTATCCCGATGGCCGGGAGATGAGAGCCGAGGATTTCAAGGAGACGCCGGAGGGGCATACCGGTGGGGCGCTGAACATCGTGCCGGCCTATGTCGGCTACCTGGCCGCGAACGCGCTCAGTGGGTTGACGCGTGGCTGGTTGATGGGCCAGGGCCATTGCGTCGCGGGCATCGATGCCTGCAACCTTCTGGTGGGCAACATGACGCCGCGCCACGCCGAGAGATACGACCGCAGCGAAAGCGGCCTCACGCGCTTTGCCCGGGATTTCTATAGCTACGCGATCGACGCACAGGGGCGTCCCGCCTCGCCGCTGGGCAGCCACGTCGGCCCGAATACGGCAGGCGGTCTGTCCGAGGGCGGCTATCTCGGCTTTGCCGAACTGCAGTACGTGCACATGCCCTTGCCCGGCGAGCGGCTGGTGGTGTTCCTCAGCGACGGCGCTTTCGAGGAGCAGCGTGGCAGTGACTGGGCGCCGCGCTGGTGGCGGGCAGAAGACAGCGGCTTCGTGGCACCGTTCATGATCCTCAACGGTCGCCGCATCGAACAGCGCAGCACCATGCAGCAGCAGGGGGGCCGAGAATGGTTCCACCAGCATCTGCGGCTGAACGGCTTCGACCCGATGGAGATCGACGGCACCGACCCCGCCGCGTTCGCCTGGGCCGTTCACGCGATGGAGGAGCGGTTGTCGGCCTGCGCGGCTGGAGTTTCGCAGGGCACCGTTCAGTACCCGGTACCCCTCCACTACACCATCGCCGAAGCGCCCAAGGGATTCGGCTTCCCCGGTGCTGGAACCAATGCCGCGCACAACCTGCCGCTGGAGGGGAACCCCCGGGTCGACCAGATAGCGCTTCAGCAGTTCAACGAGGGTGCTCGCGCTCTCTTCGTGCCGTCGCACGAACTCGACGAAGCGGTCGCACTACTGCGCCGGCACGAAGTGCAGCATCGTCCCCTGGAGCGGGACCATGCCCTGGCGCACCGCCAGGTGGCGGCCCCCAGACTTCCGGTTCCGCAGTGGCATGTTGCGGGCCAGGGCGAGGTCTCGCCAATGGCGGCACTCGACGGAGCCTTCGCGGCCCTCGTCCAAGCCAACCCACAGCTGCGTCCGCGGGTAGGCAATCCGGACGAGCTGCGCAGCAACCGCATGGGCCAGACATTGGACCTGCTCAAACACCGCGTCTTCACGCCCGAACCGGGCCTGGCGGAGGCCGTCGATGGCGCCGTGATCACGGCGCTCAACGAAGAAGCGGTGGTCAGCGCGGCGCTGGGCAACAAGGGCGGCATCAACTTGGTCGTCTCTTACGAGGCATTTGCCGTCAAGATGCTGGGCGCGCTGCGCCAGGAAATCCTGTTCGCGCGACATCAGGCGCAGGCAGGCACACCACCCGGATGGCTGTCGGTGGTCACGGTTGCGACGTCCCACACCTGGGAGAACGGCAAGAACGAGCAGTCGCACCAGGATCCGACGCTGGCCGAAGCGCTGTTGGGCGAAATGTCCGACACCTCGCGCGTGTTGTTCCCGGTCGATGCCAACAGTGCCGTTGCGGCGCTGCGCGCGGCCTACGCCTCGCATGGCCAGTTCTGGACGCTGGTCGTTCCCAAGCGGGCCGTCGCCAGCCAGTTGAGTGCCGAGCAGGCCGAACGCTTGGTCGATCAGGGTGGTTGGGTGGTGAAGCCCTGCGACGCCCCCGACGTGTTGCTGGTTGCCATCGGCGCATACCAGCTACAGCAGGCCCTGCTTGCGGCGCGGCGCCTCGAAGCCGCTGGACATCGGACCGCAGTGACCTGCGTCATCGAGCCGGGCCGCTTCAGAGCACCCCGCGACGAACGCGAGCAGGACTTTGTGGCCGGCGACCAGGCCTTGCGCGCCCTGTTCCCGGAGACTGCCGCCGTGCGCGTCATCGTCTCGCACATGCGACCCGAGCCGACGCTGGGCCTGATGCGTCGGATCGATACAGGGGCGCGGCAGACCCGTGCCTTGGGCTACCAGGCGCGCGGCGGGACACTCGATGTGGCCGGCATGCTGTTCGCGAACCGTTGCACGTGGGCGCACGTCGCGGCGGAGGCCGCTCAAGGGCTCGGTGTCGATCCGCAGAGCTTGCTGAGCGCCGAGGAGTGGGCGGCCGTGCAGGGGCGTGGCGACCCGCGCGTCATCACGGTCTCGGCTTAACCCCCTTCCAGCACGACCCACGACCGGACGCTGATTGCGCCAACGCACTCTGCTTCTTCATGTGCGTTGCCAGGTCGCACTGGGTTCGGATGTCTGACGAATGGCTGTGGGACCGATGGCCACGTCGCGCCTGAATGTCGTCCTCCCGTGCCAAGTAGCACTTCCTTGTCCGGGTTCAGCGCGAGGCGTCAACCATTTTCCCGCGCTGGAGGGGGGATTCGCCAGGCGACAGCATCCGCGCAATCGCCAACTGAATCGCCCGTCTGCGCGCCTCGTGCTCCTGCGAATCCCTCGCCGCCGGTGCCATGCACCACGTTTGCACGATCGTCGCTACCAGTCGCACGATCTCATCAGGCGTGAAATCCGCTGTGATGCGTCCTTCCACCTGGGCAGCGGTGATGGCCGCATGTTTGGCTTCCAGTACGCTGTGACCGGCGGGAAGCAGGAGCACTTCCTGGCCTCGCTCCAGGTGGAACCAGGTCATGAGCCGCCATAGGTGCGGCCGCTCGGTGAGCAAATCGTAGGTGCGCCCTGCATAGCCGGGAAGATCGTCCGCATCGAAGCGCTCGTCCTGCGCCGCGGCGAGGATTTCCCGGCTGAGCACGGCGTCGAAGAGAGCCTCCTTGTCCCCGAAATGGACATAAAGCATCGGCTTGCTGATGCCTGCAGCCGCCGCGATCCGGTCAATTCGTGCCCCCGCCAGCCCGTTCTCGGCAAATTCCCCCAGCGCAGCGTCCAGCAGCATTTGCTGGGTCTCGGCGGGACGTCTCTTGGCCATAGGCCGTTACTCCTCAACAACATTTCATCCGAGCGCCCATCATCGCTTGACACGGGCGTCATTAACTTACAAACTAGTTGGTAAGTAAACCACAGGAGTGCATTTATGTCCAGACATTGGTTCCTCACCGGCGCATCCAGCGGCATCGGTCGCCATCTTGCTGAAATCATCCTGGCTTCGGGGGATGACCTCACGGCCACCGTCAGGCGTCCCGAGACGCTCGACGACCTGGCAGCACGCTACGGTGACCAGCTCGTTGTCGAACGGCTCGACGTGACCGTGAAGGGGGACATCGCACCCGTGGTCCAGCGCGCCGAGGCCCGCCGCCCGGTCGATGTCCTGGTCAACAACGCCGGCGGCGGCATCATCGGCGCCACCGAAGAGTTTTCCGACGCGGACATCGAAGGGCAGATCAGCCTCAACCTGCTGGCGCCGGTGCACGTCACGCGGGCTTTCATTCCCGCCATGCGCACACGGCGAGCCGGTCGGATCATCCAAATCTCCAGCGCCAGTGGCCAAGGCTCCCTGCCGACCAGCAGTCTTTACCACGCCGCGAAATGGGGTCTGGAAGGCTTCAGCGAATGCCTTCGCCAGGAACTGGAGGGGTTTGGGGTCTTCGTCACACTCATTGAACCGGGCGGCGCTCGCACGAGCTTCAGCCGCAATTTGCAGTACGCGCCGGCGAACCCCGCCTATCAGGACACGCCCGCTGGACAGATTCGCGCGATGTTCGAGAACGCGGGTGACGAGTTGTACACGCTCGATCCGCAGAAGATCGCGCACCGGATCTTCGACACGGCCACGAGCGAGAAGCCACCGCTTCGGGTGGCGCTGGGCGGTGACGCCTTCGGCGTCATCCAGGCGGCGCTCAAGGGCAGGCTGTCTGCCCTTGAAGCGCAGGAGAGTCTGGCGCGATCGGTGGCCTTCGATAGCTGATCGCTGTTTCAGGTCAAGCCCAGGGCGACGGCAAAGCCAGCAGCAGCCATGGCCGCGTACGACGGGAGCACTCTCCATGCGAGCGCCCTACCGCCCAGCGACATCAACAGGACAAGTTTGGTGACCTGATTGACGGATGCGGCGATGAACAAGGCCAGGGTGGCCGAAGCGGCGGTGACGGCGCCCTCGGTCACCAGGCGGCCAATCGAGAGCGTGATCGCATCGACGTCCACCAGACCCGAGGCAGCGGCGGTCAGCATGACGCCGGCATCCCCGAAGCGATCGGCAAGAAAGCGGCCTGCCAGCATCACCGCGGCCAGAAAGGCTGCGAACTGGAGCGCAGAGCGCAGCTGCAATGGGTTGCCAAGCTGAAGTTCGGGCAAGTCGTCGGCTGGCGACCGCGCCGCCAGGAACGTCCCCAGAACACCGCCAGCCGCGGCCATGGCCACGAAGATGACCACCGGGCCCCAGCCGATGCCGGGGGCTGCGATGGCGACGAGAGCCGCCATGCGCGCAAACATGGCTGCGCAGGCGAGCGCCGCCCCCGCCGCTGCCAGTGGATGCCAGCCTGGCGTCTGCCCGGCCCAGCGCGCCAACGTGGCCGTGGTGGCGGTGCTCGACACGATCCCGCCGAGCAGCGCTGTGAATACCAGCCCTCGTTTCCTGCCGAGCGAGCGCATCAGGACGAACCCAGCGAACGACAGCACTGCCAGCAGGACAACGGCCCACCAAAGGCGATAGGGATTCAACGCCTCATAGGGGCCAAAGCCACGATCAGGGAGTACGGGCAGTACGACCACGCTGATCAACAGCAACTGCGTGCCGCTGCTGATCTCCGCCTCGGACAGCTTGCCGACGCCGGCGTGCAAGAGCTGCTTGAAACGCAGCAGCGCCAGCACGACCACGGCGGCGACCGCCGAAACGCGCCAAGCGCCACTGGTCGCCAGCGCCCCGATGGCGAAAGTCGCCAGGGCGGCGACGGACGTGGTCAGTCCCATCACCGCATGCATATGCGCCGTCACCAGGTAGCCCACCACCAGATACACCCAGACGAGTACGAGCAGCGCGATGAGCATGCCGGCTCCCCAGCGCTGGGCCAGCAGCCCGCCAAGGCCGCCGAGCAGGCCGATCAGCGCAAAGGTGCGAACGCCCGCGACGCGATGTCCCTCGGGCCGCTCGCGTTGCTGCCATCCCCGTTCCAGGCCGATCAGAAGTCCCGAAGCGAGTGCCAGCCCGAGCCCGACCAGCGCGGGATCATCGAATTCATTCATCGTCGAACCTGGACGCGGTCGCGGATGAAATCACGCTGCAGTCCCAGCGAAGCATCGGTGCGCGCCATCGACACCTGGAGATCGGTCTCGATGCCGCTCAAGGCGCGAATGGCATCGATGGTCTCGGGGATTACGATCGCCTGGTTGAAGACCTGGTAGGTGTAGTACGCCTGATCGCCATCGACCGAAAGCACGTCCTCCCACAACGCGACCTCCCACAGGTCGCCGCGCGGGCGGCCGAGATCGGCCATCAGTTCCACCGTGCTGTTGAGGGCCACGAGACCATCCGAGGATCGCACGAACGCGATCCGTGGCGCAGCGCGAAAGGCAGCCAGCACCTCGTCGCGCGTGGCCGGCCTCGTCAGTTCGACCCACCAGGTGTGCAGGTGGCTGCTGTTGTGCGGCGCCTTGACCGCGATCGTGACGACGTCCAGGTCCGGGATCACAGTGCGCGCGTCCGGTCCCTGATGGCTGGGGATCGTCTTCTCCGGCACGAGCGTGTTGATGATGCCCTCCGCATGCGCCTCCCACGGGTCGGAAGCCCGGCGGATCAGCGTCCCGCGGGCTCGCTTGAGCAGGCCCGCTGTCCGAAGCGCCCCCAGGGTGCGCACGATCGACGTCGTGTTGCAGGACACCACCCGGGTGGAGGTGCGGCCGATCGCGGTTGCGTAGTTCTCCTGCGCGACGAACGAATGACCGGTCAACGCGTGGGACTCGCCGCCATGGAAGATGGACTTCACACCGGCAGCGTCGTACGCCCTCTTGTTGACCGCGGCGACTTTCTTGGGTGTGCAATCGACCACGACGTCCGCGTTGGCGAGCAGGTCGGCCAGATCGCCCGCGACAGGAAGCCCCGCAGCACGCATCGATTGTGCGGCTTCAGCGGTCGCCGCGTAAATCGGGAAAGCGCGCTGCGCGGCCACCTGCAGGCGATAGTCGTGCACCACATCCGCGACGCCGGCTAGCGCCATGTCCTCCTGGAGTGCGACCGCATCCGCCACCCGCTTGCCGATCACACCGTATCCGTTCACCGCCACTCTGACCTTGTTCATGCCTGACTCCTTGCTTGATGAGGCGCCTCAGCCGCGGCTGCGCGCGATGGAAAACGTGAACCGGATCGCCAGCGCATAGCCCAGCAGCGCGAGTACCGGCATGTCGCCCCAGCGCGGGCCCACGCCGTGCTGCATCAACAAGCTCGATGCGATGTACAGGCCGAGCGTCACGAGCGCCAGCGCGACGCGACGGCCGAGGCGGTCGATCCCGCTCAGCATCCTGGCATCCGGCTTGATCGACAGTTGCAGCAGGTCACCCTGCCGCAAGACGCTGTGCAGACGCCGCGCCATCAGGGAGGGCAGGGCGTGGGCCGCGTTCCCCAGTTCATATGGCAGACGCTGCGATGCCGCAGACTTGGGCTCGTCGAAGACGCCCGTGGTCGTGTGGCGAGAGATGGCTTCGATGATGGAAAACTCGGGTGCCAGCAGGCGCACCGTCCCTTCGAGCAACAACAGGGTACGCGTGAGCACGAGGAGGTCCCTGGGCAGCCGGACTTCCTGGGTCCGGCCCGCCGCCACGAGCTGCGCGAGAGCACCTGAGAGCGACCAGTCCTTCAGCGGCCTCTGTGCGCAGTCTGCGACCAGGGCACGCACGACAGGCACGAACACGGCCCGATCGGTGCCGTCGCCGAGCAGGCCCAGGTCGAGCCAGGCATCGACCACCCATTCGGCATCCTGCTCGACGAAGGCCAGGGCGAACGCCACCAGCGCCCGCCGCATGTTGCCGTCGACCCGGCCCACGATGCCGAAGTCGTGCAGGCAGATGCGGCCATCGTCCATCACGAAGACGTTGCCGGGATGGGGGTCGCCGTGGAAGAAGCCATCGCGGAAGATCTGGGCGACGTAGCTGTCCACGAGTTTGCCCGCGGCCGCCACCGCGGTGGGCGAAGGCAGACCGTGCAGGTGAGCTCCGTGGCTGAACTGCTGGACCATGACGGTCGGCGTGCACAGGCCGTCCACCACGTCGGGGATCACGATGTCGGCAGAGCCGCGCCAGGCGTCGGCGAAACGTCGCACGGAAGCTGCCTCGCGCGACAAATCCATCTCGTAGCGGAAGTTGGCCGCAACCTCGTCCACGATGGCTGCCAGCCCCCAGCGACGCAGCGAGGGCACGAGCCCCTGCATGACCAGGACGATGCGGCGCAGGATGCGCATGTCGGTCTCGGCCTGCTCGGCCGCGCCAGGGCGGCGGATCTTCACCACCACTTCCGTTCCGTCCGGCAGGGCTGCACGATGAATCTGGGCGATCGAGGCCGCGGCGAGCGCGTGCATGTCGAAGCGTGCGAAGACCTGCTGCCATGGGCGGCCGAGCGCCGCCTCGACCTCCTGGACCGCCTGCTCGGGAGGAAACGGCGCCACATTGGCCTGCAGGCTGGCCAGAGCCTCTTGCGCATCGGGCGCCAGAATGTCGGCCCGCAGGCTGAGATGCTGGCCCAGCTTCACGAAGGTCGTGCCCAATCGCTGCAGCACTTTGGCGAAGCGGTCTGCCGCCCGGTGGGTATCGCAGCGCATCAGGCCCCGGTGCCAGGCCACCCAGAGCAGGAACCCGCTCAGGGCCATAGCGATCTGCGTGGCCCGGCGCAGCGCCGAGCGTTGCGTTGGGCGGCCCGCAAGACGCACGGTGGAAACGGGGCGGTTCGGTCGCGTCATGGCTCATCCAACCTGTTGCGCAGGCGGCCCGCATGCCAGGCTGCGATGTTCGAGATGGTCTCGTCGAGGATGCGCGCGATCGCCTCCGACGTATTGAACCCGACATGCGGTGTCACGAGCACACGCGGATGCGTCAGCAGTGGGCTGGATGCCGACCAGCCGGTATCGCAACCCAGTCCGCCGCAGCCCGTGGGCACTTCGGGAGACAGATCCCCTTCCTGTTCCAGCACGTCCAGCCCTGCTGCGGCGACGGTACCTGCCTCCAGTGCGTGCAGCAGGGCGGCCTCGTCGATGAGCGCACCCCGTGCCGTGTTGATCAGTATCATGCCCGGTTTCATGCGCGCGAAGGCCTGGCCATCGAGAAGGTGGTGCGTGGCCTGCGTGGCCGGAACATGAAGGCTCAGAACATCGCTGCTTTGCAGGATCTGCTCCCACGTCACCACGCGGACGCCGGCGATGGGTGCTGCCGTGATGTCGAGCGATGGGGCGAGGGCCGGGTCGTACGCGAGAACTTCCATGCCGAAGCCCAGGGCGATACGGGCCACGTGGCGCCCGATCCGGCCCAGCCCGACGATGCCCAGCGTCTTTCCTTCGAGCTCGAAGCCGGTGAGGCCGCGGTAAGCGAAAGAACCTTGGCGCGCCCGCTCGTGGGCTTGTGTCAGATGGCGAGCCACGCCCAGCAGCAGCGCGAAGGCATGTTCGGCGACGCTGGCAGACCCATAGTCCGGCACGTGGCACACGGCAATGCCGCGTCGGCGGCAAGCCTGCAGGTCGATGTGATCGAAGCCCGCGGAGCGCGTTGCCACGAGCCGCACGCGCGGCCGCAACCGGAGCACCGATTCGTCAACGCGCGTGCGCACGAAGACGCACAGCACCTCGGTGTCTTCATCGCCGACATCGGATACCACCAGGCGTTCGTTCTGGACGAAGTGCGCGTGCCAGTGGGTCGGAAGCCGTTGCTGCAGCGCGGCCTGGTCCGCCGGTGCGATGTCGGAGAACAGAACGGACAGACGGTTTTGTGCGGTCATGAGCCCTCCTCGATTACCCGGTGCAGGGACAGGATGCAGAACGCGGCGATGAAGTGCCCGGTCTTGGTGCCTTGCGCGAGTTCCGCTTGCGCGAATACCGTCGGCAGCCGGCCGGCGACCGCATCGCGCATGGTCTCGAATCCGTCGAGCAACTGAACCGTGAAGAACGCCGCGCGGCGCATCGGGCCCTGCGTGCGGCCGCAGTCCGCGTAGGCCAGTGCGGGCTTGAATCTGGCCGGAGGATTCGTCATGGCACGGCCAGCCTCGCTCGGGGCTCACGGAACTGCCACAGCACGATGAAGCTGAGCACAGCGGCAAAGAAGCACCACACCGAGATGAACCAGGTTGCATAGAACATGTAGGCGGCGATTGCGGAGACAAAGGCGGCCACCCCAAAAGCCGCCACGCGCCGGTGGCTAGAAACCATCAGGCTTGCGCAGGTGCCGATCAGATACAGGGCCATCGTGGTCATCACGTAGAAGTGCGGAGAGTCGTAGAGGATGTGCTGGCCGACCACGCGGGCCGTGATGGGCAGCTTCACCAGCATCGCCAGCAGGTACAGACCGACGAGCGCGCCCGCGACTGCAATGGCCACCAGAACCCGACGGCGCCAACGGACGCTCTCCAGCGCCAGCGCAGCCAGCGGGACGTAGATCGGCCACAGGACGTGCGAGAAGAACGAGTAGAGATGCGTCAGCGCCACGTTCAGCAAGGGCGCGCGGTCGGGGAACGTCAGCCACAGCATGCCTTCGAGCAGTTGCTGGACCCCGAACAGCAGCGGGATGGCGGCATACGGCAGTTCGCGCCGTGAGCGGGCCCGGCGCATGGTGACGGTCCCCAGGCCCAGCAGAACCGCTGCGGCCGTGAAACTGGCGGGTGCGGAAAAGCACATGGGCAGTCATCTCCCCTCGATCGTGAGCGTCATGACGAGCGTGGCGCACCGGCTCATGGCGCGCCGGCTTCCATCAGTTCCTGCACCGCTGTCGCCAGCGGTGCCACCACGCTGATGCTGTTGGAGACATGCGGCACGGTGTCGCAGGTCACCACCCGCTGGGGCCCTGCCGCAAGAAGTGCGTGGTACGCGTCGGCGGCGAACAGGGCGTGCACCCCGATGCACACCGGTGGCGGCAATCCCACGCTGCGCACACTGGCGATTGCCTGGATCATCGTGCGCGCGCTGGACACGATGTCATCGATGAGCACGGGCTGGCGGTCTGCCAGGGCCGCGGTGTCGGGAAGGCTGACCTCCACGTCCTTGTCGCCCCGGCGGATCTTCTGCAACACCGTGAACGGCGCGCCAGCCAAGCGCGCGACTTCCTGGACCCATTGCTCGCTTTCCGCATCGGGTCCGATCAACACGGGACGGTCCACATGGGCTGCGACCCAGGCCGCGATGGCGGGCGCGGACTGGACCACACGGGTCGGCACCCGGTAGACCTCGCCGAGCGAGCGGTAGCGGTGCAGATGGGGATCGACGGTGACGACACCGTCGAACACCGTCGACACCAGCGCAGCAAACGTGCGGGACGTGATGGCTTCGCCCGTGTTGAAGCGCCGGTCCTGACGCAGGTACGCCAGGTACGGGGCAGCCAGCAACACGCGGGTGGCGCCGAGGTCGCGCGCTGCGTCCGCGGCGAACAACAAGGGCAGCGCCTTGGCGTCCGGCTGTGCCAGGCTGGCCACGATCACGACGGTGCGGCCGGTGACGTCGGCGTCCAGCCGCACCAGCGACTCGCCGTCCGGGAACCGGTGCAGTTGCAGGGCAGCCCGCTGCGCGCCCAACGCCCGGATCAGTCCATCGGCGAAGTCTTCGTCGCCCGGCAGGTGAAAAACGAGAGGTTTCATAGGTTCTCCGAAATCTGGAAGATCGGTGGGCGCGAGCGGACGAACTGCAGCGCATAGGCCAGCTCGCCCGGCGCCTGGGCGTGCAGCGTGAAGAGCGGCTGTCCCGCTTCGACCTGGTCGCCCAGGCGCGCATGCACGTCGATGCCGGCGGCAGCGGCGGTCGGTGCTCCGGCGAGCTTGGCCGCCCGCGCGAGCAGCCGGTTGTCGATTCGGGAGACCCGTCCCGTGGACGGCGATGCGACGGTGTGCCGATGCGTTGCCACCGGGATGCTGCGCAGGCCGCCCTGCTCAGCGCAGATCGCCTGGAACGTGGCCCAGGCGCGGCCGTCGGCCAGCACCTGCGTGGCGAGCGTCAGGCCGCCGCCGGCGGGCGCTGCACCGCCCATTTCGAGGATGTCCGCCGCCAGCCGCAACGCTCGCTCCCGCAGGTCGGCCGGGGCCTCGGGCGTCCCTTGTAGGACGGCCAGCACGTCGCGGGCCTCCAGTGCCGGGCCGATCCCGCGGCCGACCGGCTGCTCACCATCGGTGACGCGCAAGGCCACGTGCAGGCTGATGGCGCTGCCCACCTCCTGCAGGCGCCGACCGAGCGCCGCCGCGGCCTGCGCGCTGCGCACTTTGGCGGTGGCACCCACGGGCAGGTCGATCAGCACATGGGTCGAGCCCGCAGCGGCCTTCTTGGACAGGACCGAGGCGACGAGCTGGCCCTCGCTGTCCAGGTCCAGCGGCCGCTCGACGCGGATGAGGATGTCGTCGGCGGGGCTGAGCCGTACCGAGCCGCCCCAGACGATGCAGCCGCCCGTGCGTTCGACCACGCGCCGCATGCTCGGCACATCCAGGTTCACCGGCGCCAGCACCTCCATTGTGTCGGCCGTCCCGGCCGGCGAGGTGATGGCGCGCGAGGAGGTCTTGGGCATCGTGAGGCCGCAGGCGGCCACGATGGGCACCACGAGCAGGGTCGTGCGGTTGCCGGGCAGGCCGCCGACGCAATGCTTGTCCACCACCAGCGGGCGCCCCCAATCGATGCGGTCACCGACGCCAATCATGGCTTTCGTGAGCGAGACGGTCTCCGCGAGGTCCAGGCGATCGCCGGCGCAGGCGGTGATGAAGGTGGCCAGATGCAGGTCAGAGTAATGGCCCGCCGCGACGTCGGAGATG
The DNA here is from genome assembly GCA_017307855.1 of Burkholderiales bacterium. Taxonomy (GTDB): domain Bacteria; phylum Pseudomonadota; class Gammaproteobacteria; order Burkholderiales; family Burkholderiaceae_C; genus JAGOCV01. Next base: position 19,773 of record JAFKGD010000003.1, read on the forward strand.
ATGGCGCTGAACTCGGCATCGCCCAGGGCATTGCCGTAGACCTTGGCCCGGACATGGCTGAGCGAATCCAGCGGCGGTGCATGGGTCACCGTGACCAGCTGGCCCGGCTGCGCCCCCAGCGACGCCCATGCCGATTCGGACAGGCCAGCGACGTTCTCGGCCAGCCAATCCCCATCGACGACGCTGAGCGTCGCCACGATGCTGCGGCGGCCGGCCGTCAGCTGCACGCGCGCCTGGGTCGTGAAACCCTCCGACCGGCAGACAGGGCAGTCGCGCCGCATGTAGACCACCGGCTCCTGATGGGTGTCGATGCCGGTGCGCCACGCCTGCAGCGTGTTCACGCCATCCTCTCCGGTGCCGGTGCCGGTGCCGGTGCCGGTGCCGGTGCCGGTCTCGTGCAGGTGCGCCGTCATACCAGATCCACCGTCTGCAGGTACTCGGGCACGGCAACCGACCAGCCCAGTTCATGGTCGATCCGCGCGCGCAGCGCATCGGCCGCCTCCGGCTCGCCGTGGGTCACGAAGGTTCGGCGCGGTGTTTGCGTGAAGCCGCGCATCCACGCGAGGATCTCGTCGGCATCGGCGTGGGCGGAAAGGTTGTCGAGCGAGGCCACCTCGGCGCGGATCGGCACGTCCTGGCCATGGATGCGGACGGTGGACGCGCCGTGCACGATCGCGGCGCCACGGGTGCCGCCCGCCTGGTAGCCGGCGAACAGGATGGTGTTGCGATGGTCGGGCGCGAATGACTTGAGGTGGTGCACCACGCGTCCTCCCGTGGCCATGCCACTGGCGGAGATGATGACCATCGGTCCACGACCGGCGCTGAGCGCCTTGGACTCCTCGACCTTGTTGACGATCTTCGCGGCATGGCACATGCCCTCGCATTCCTCGGGCGAGAGCCGGTGCTCGTCGCGATGGGCGTGGTACAGCCGTGTGGCATCGATGGCCATCGGGCTGTCCAGGTACACGGGCAGGTGCTGGTGGATGCGCCCTTGCTTCTTGAGCTGGTAGATGCCGTACATCAGGCTCTGCGCTCGGCCGACAGCGAACGCTGGGATGACCACGACCCCTCCACGGGCGGCCGTCTTGTTGATGACAGTCTCCAGCTGCGCCAGTGCGTCGGACGCTTCATGCTTGCGGTTGCCGTAGGTGGATTCCACCAGCAGGTAGTCGGCGCCGGGGACCTGCACCGGCGGGCGCAGCACCGGGTCGTTGGGCCGGCCGATGTCGCCGGAGAAGAGCACGGATCGCCGGCCGTCGTTGAGGTGCACGAAGGCCGAGCCGAGCATGTGCCCGGAAGGCGTCAACCGCGCGGTGAGTCCGGGCAGCGCCTCGAAGTCCTGAGAGAACGGACGTGGCGCGAACAGCTTCAGGCAGCGCTCGGCGTCCTCACGGGTGTACAGCGGCAGCGCGGGCTGGTGTTTGGAGAAACCGTGCCGGTTGGCGAACTTCGCCTCTTCCTCCTGCAGATGGCCGCTGTCGGTGAGCAGGATCTTGCACAGCTCGTGCGTCGCGGACGTGCAGTAAACCCGGCCGCGAAAGCCTTGTCGCGCCAGCAGTGGCAGGTAGCCGCTGTGGTCGATGTGGGCGTGGGTGAGCACGACCGCGTCGACGGTCTTGGGCGCGACCGGCAGCGGCTCCCAGTTGCGCAGGCGCAGTTGCTTGAATCCTTGGAACAGGCCGCAGTCCACCAGAATGGTCGCGTCGCCATGGCGCAGCAGGTATTTGGAACCGGTCACGGTGCCGGTGGCACCCAGAAATTGAAGTTGCATGGTAGGTCTCCAAGGATGTTGTCGTTCAAAGAAGGACCGGCCGATCCGGCAACTCGTTGCCGTGGTCCGCGCCCCGCGGAAAGTGCTGCACCAGCAGGTGGCTGACGGCCACGATGCCTTCCAGGGCTCCGGCCTCGAAGCGTCCCTGCGCAAACTGGGCTTCCATGCGCTGGCACACAGCCGACCACCTTTCGGCACCGCAACAGGCATGGATGCCGCGATCGGCCACGATCTCCACGGCCCGGTCGGCCAGCAGCACGTAGATCAGGACGCCGCTGTTGTGCGCCGTATCCCACACACCCAGGCGTGCGAACAGGTCCAGCGCCCGCTCGCCCGGCGATTGGTTGCGCCACAGTGGCGATCCGTCCAGCGCACCCTCGACCACGAAGCGCAGTTGGCCCCCATGCTGAAACTCTCCAGTGCGGATGGCCTGCTCGATCGCATCCAGGGCACGCGGGGGGAAGGCGCGGCGGACTGCGCGATCCGTGGTCGCAAGGTGGCGAAGAAGTCGTTGCATGTTCATCTCACCACCGTCCTGACGCGCCGCCGCCACCGAAGCCGCCGCCGCCGCCGCGGAATCCACCGCCACCACCGCCCAATCCTCCGCCCGGCCAGCCGCCTCCCCGGTGGCGCCCGTGCAGGCCGCCGTGGCCACCCATGCCGATGCCCAGCAGCGTGACGAGGAATCCCGCCAGTCCAGCCACCGCGGCCACCGCGAAGGTGCCCACCAACAGCCACGCAGCGGCACCCAGCACGCCAGCCGTGACCAGGGAGCCTGGAAGGCGGCCGAGGGCGTTGCGCAGCACTCCGCCCAGCATCAGGGCCGCGACGAACAGGAAGGGCCAGGCCTGCCCGATGTCGTTGGTCTGCCCCTGCCGCCGTGGGTCCGCCGCAGGCAGGGCCTCGCCATCGATCACCCGCATGATCTGTTCGGCGCCTGCGGCGATGCCGCCGTCGAAATCGCCCTGGCGCAGGCGCGGCGTGATCACCTCGTCGATGATGCGCCGCGATACCACGTCGCTCAGCGCACCCTCGATGCCGTATCCGACTTCGATGCGCACGGTGCGGTCGTCCTTGGCCACCAGGAGCAACGCGCCGTCGTCCACCTTGCGACGGCCGAGCTTCCATTGCTCTACCACCCGCAGGGCGTACTGCTCGACGGGTTCGGGCCGCGTCGAGCGGACCATCAGCACGGCGATCTGCACGCCCTTGCGTTGCTCGAAGGCCCGAAGCTGCGCATCCAGCGCGGCGACACGATCGGCGGCGAGCGTTCCCGTGAGATCGGTGACGCGCGCCTGCAGCGGGGGAACGGCGACCAACTCCTGCGCGGACGCGACCGAAAGGAACAGGCTCAGCAGCAGCCAGGCCAGAGCGTGGGCCAGCCGAAGAGGGGCCGCCGGAGAGAGCACCGCTGTTCTGGGCGTTCTCATGTCAGGGGCGCGCCGCCGGCGCCGAGGCGCCGAAATCGACCTGTGGCGGCGCCGCCATGGCCTTCTCGTCGGCGACCGAGAAATTGGGCTTGACGACGTAGCTGAACAGCTTGGCCGTGATGTTGGTCGGGAAGCTGCGCGTGAGCACGTTGTAATCCTGCACCGCCTTCACGTAGCGCCCACGCGCCACGGTGATGCGGTTCTCCGTGCCCTCAAGTTGGGCACGCAGGTCTTGAAAAGCCTGGTTCGCCTTGAGTTGCGGGTAGTTCTCGCTCACCACCAGCAGCCGGCTCAGCGCGCCGGACAGTTCGCCCTGTGCCGCCTGGAACTTCTGGAACGCCTCGGGGTTGTTGACGAGTTCCGGCGTGGCCTGGATCGAGGTCGCCTTCGCGCGGGCCTCGACCACCCGGGTCAGCGTCTCCTGCTCGAAGTTGGTCTCGCCCTTGACGGTCGCGACGATGTTGGGGATCAGGTCGGCGCGCCGCTGGTACTGGTTCAGCACCTCGGACCAGGCGGACTTGGTCTGCTCGTCCAGCCGCTGGAAGTCGTTGTAGCCGCATCCGCTCAGCGACAGGGCAAGCGCTGCGAGCAGGGACATCAGGATCAGTCTCATGGTTCGGTTTCCGTGGAAGTGAGAAAAGTGCGGGACGGTGAAGCGCTCACCAGGACGGGGTTGGCTGGCCACCAATGCCGCGGAATGAGCAGCAGCGCGAGGGTGGCGGCCAGTGGAATCGACAGCCACGCAAAGGTGCTCTGCATCACAGCGCCGAATAGCCATCCGGTGGCGGCCGATCCCAGTGTTTGTCCGAGGCCGGCTGCCGCGGCGAGCCCTCCCATCGCGATACCGAGCCGCCGCGCCGAGGTGCCGGCAGCGAGGTAGGCCAGGGTGGGGAGCACGAGACCCGTGCCCGCAGCCGTGAAACTCACGCCGACGTACAGCCACATCTCGCTGCCATGGCGGGCCAGCATCAGGAGCCCGGCGATGCCCAGGACCATGCCGCAGGCCAGTACGCGGCGTGGGTCGGCGCGCTCCAGCAGGCCGGTGAAGAACAGCACCGCGTTGACGCCCAGCATCACCAGACTGCACTCGGCGAACATCAACGACACCTCTCGGGAGGAGAGATCGGGGTGGCGCTGGCCCTGCAGCACGATGCCGAGTTCAAAGCCGGCAAGCACGAACATGACCACACCGTTGAGAATCCAGAGCGCCAGGGAGCGGCTCCGGGGTGCTCCGTCGTGATCGGCTGCGTCCGCCTCTCCAAGGGAGGAAGGTGCGGGAAGCGTTGCGGCCAGGCCCAGCATCATCAGCGCGCCGAGCGCGGCCGAGAGTGCGATCACGAGCGTGGTCGATGAGCCCTGTACCAGCACGCTCAAGAAGCCCAGGCCGACAAGCCGTTCTGCAGCGGCGTTCAGGCCGGGGCCGAACAGGAACCCGAGCAGCGACATCGCACCCAGCCATGCAAAGCGCCTGGCGCGAATCGATTCTGGGGTGTACTGCGCGACGAGCGCCGGCACCACCGGCACGACCGCGGCCACAAAAAAGCCCGTCGCGCCGCGCAGCGCATAGATGCCGACCACGCCCAGGGACTCGGGGCGCAGCAGCGGGAGCAGGCTGGCCACGTAGCCGATCAGGCCCACCAGCAACACGCGGGCACGCCCCAGCCTGTCCGCCAGCATGCCCCACAGGGGCGCACCCAGCAGGATGCCCGCCGTGTAGATGCCGCTGAGGTAGCCGACATGGCGCGCAAGCGCCGCAGGATCCGCGTCGCCCATCAAGGGCCGCAGCCAGTCGGGGATCAAGGGCATCAGTGCCCCATATCCGGCCGAGACGACGAATACGGCCGCAGCGAGCCAACCCAGCTGCGCGACGCCGAGGTCTTGCTGGCGGGTGGGCCCGGATTCGCGCGGTGATCGCATGGCGCGGCTCTCTACCATGGTGGCCCGCCGCTCAGGCTGACGCGGCCGCTGGGACACTGGCACGCGACGTCACGCGCTTGATCCCCGGCAGGCGCGTGCGCTTGAGCATCAGCGCATTGATCGCGACGATCGCGGAACTGCCCGACATGGACAATGCAGCGACCTCGGGCGACAAGGTGAACGGATACAGCACCCCGGCCGCCAGCGGGAAGGCGATCACGTTGTAGGCCACGGCCCACCAGAGGTTCTGGTGCATCTTGCGCAGCGTCGCCCGGGACAGTTCGATGGCCCCGACCACGTCGTAGGGGTCACTCTTCATCAACACCACCTGGGCGCTTTCCATCGCAACGTCCGTCCCCGCGCCAATCGCAAAGCCCACGTCGGCCTGCGTCAGCGCCGGAGCGTCGTTGATGCCGTCGCCGACCATGCCGACCTTGTGACCCTGCTGCTGCAGTTCCTTGATCTTGGAGGCCTTCTGCCCGGGCAACACATCCGCAAGCACGATGTCGATGCCCAGTTCCTTGCCGATGCGCTCGGCGGTCGCCTGGTTGTCGCCGGTCAGCATCGCGACCTTCACGCCGCGTGCCTGCAGCTTGGCGATCGTCTCGCGCGAGGTCGGCCGCACGGCATCGGCGATCGCGATGAGGCCGATCAGCCGGCCACCGCGCGCGACGTGGACCACAGTGCGCCCCCCGCCTTGCAGCCGCGCCGCCTCGCTGGCAAGGGGAGCCAGATCCACCTGTTCCGACTGCATCAGCAGCCGGTTGCCCAGGAGCACCGTCTCGCCCCCGATAGTGGCCCGTGCGCCTTGCCCATCGATGTTGGTGAAGTTCTCGGTGACCTCCGTCGGCATGTCTCCCGCACGCTTGAGCACTGCGAGCGCGAGGGGGTGCTCGGAGAACTTCTCCACCGCGGCGGCCGTCGCCAGAAGCCGCGTCTCCTCGACACCGGGCGCGGCCACCATCTCGACGACATCGGGCTGCCCCAGTGTCAAGGTGCCGGTCTTGTCGAACACCACGACCGTCAACTTGGTGGCGTTCTCCAATGCGGCCGCATTCTTGAAGAGAATGCCGTTCATTGCGCCCAGCCCGGTCCCGACCATGATGGCCATCGGGGTGGCCAGCCCCAGCGCATCAGGGCATGCGATCACGAACACGGTGATGGTCAAGGTGAGTGCGAACAGTAATGTCTGTCCCATCACCCAGTACCAGACGCTGAAGGTCAGCAGGCCAATCACGATCGCCGCCAGCACCAGCCACTGGGATGCGTGGTCGGCCAGCAGCTGGCCGGGGGCCTTCGAGTTCTGGGCCTCCTGGACCAGCTTGACAATCTGCGCCAAGGCCGTGTCCGCGCCGACCTTCGTGGCCTTGTAGCGAAAGCTCCCGCTCTTGTTGATGCTGGCGCCTACGACGGTGCTGCCCACGCCCTTCTTGACCGGCATGGACTCGCCCGTCAGCATCGACTCGTCCACTTGCGACGCGCCCTCGACGATCTCGCCATCCACCGGGATCTTGTCGCCGGGCTTGATCACGACCAGTTCCCCGGCTGCAACCTCGGCGGTCGGTACCTTGGTCTCCACCCCGTTGCGCACGACCGTGGCCATGGGTGGGGCGAGATCCATCAACGCGCGAATCGCGTCGGATGCGCCCGCGCGGGCGCGCATCTCCAGCCAGTGCCCCAGCAGGATGAAGACCAGCAGCACCGATGCCGCTTCATAGAACACCTCACCCTCGTAGAAGAAGGTCGCGCCGATGCTGAACAGGTAGCCGGTGCCCACCGACAGCACGACCAACGTGGCCATGTTGGCGACGCCGTTGCGCAGCGCGCGCCACGCCGCCACGTAGAAAGGCCAACCTGGATAGATGATCGCGGCACTTGCGAGGAAGAAAAGAAAGAGCTTGTCGTCCAGCCCGAACGGCGTCTGGAAGTCGCCGAACATCTTCCCCATCGGGGAATAGAAGAACACGGGAATGGCGAAGACCAGGGCCACGAAGAAGCGATTGCGCATGTCCCGAGCCATGTCCTGCATCGAGCCCGACCCGTGGCCCATGTCGTGCATCATGTCGTCCATCGCAGGGTCGCCTGCGTGGGCCTGGTGCGCAGCATGGGCGGCGGGCGTCGTGGCCGCAGCCTTCGCGCGTGCGGCCGTGGCGGGGGCATGCGCGTGGTGCCCCTCATGCCCCATCTCTTGCGCCTGACGTGCGGGTGCGCCGTGATGGCCGTGCACCGCATGGCTGGGGTCGGCAGAGACGCCAGCGGCGGGCGCGCACACGTGCTTGGGCGTCTGCTCGCCACGGCAGTGATAGCCGCATTCGGCGATGCGCTGGCGCAGATCCTCGACACTGAGTTGTCCCTCATCGAGATGGACCGTTGCGCTTCCCGCAACATAGTTGACATCTGCATGATGGACGCCGGGAAGCTGCAGCAGCTTGCGGCGTACTCCCTCCGCGCTCAGGCTCGATACGAGCCCTCCGACTTCAACGTTGATCGACTTCATGGCTGTTCTTCCTGTTCGCTGTGTTCGTGGTCTCAACGAGCGAGTCGGCCCGAGTCCAGGCAGTCCTGCGAGAACTCGAAGACGATCTCCCGGTCGGGAGCGATGACCTTGTGCTTCTTGCCGGCGTAATGCAGCCGGGAGAGGATGTCTCTGATCAGGTTGAGCCTCGCCAACCGTTTGTTGTCGGCGTGCACGACAGACCAGGGCGCCGCGGCCGTATGGGTGCGCATGAACATCTCGTCGCGCGCCCGTGTATAGCCGTCCCAGTGCTTCAGCGCGACGGCATCCACCGGGCTCGACTTCCACTGTTTGAGGGGATCACGGCGGCGTTCCCCGAGCCGGCGGCTCTGCTCCTTCTTGCCGATGTCGAGGTAATACTTCAGCAGCTTGATACCGGAGTTGACCAGCATCTCCTCGAACTTGGGCACTGAGTTCATGAATTCCTCGTGCTCCTCGGCGGTACAGAAGCCCATCACCGGTTCCACGCCCGCACGGTTGTACCAACTGCGGTTGAACACCACGAGCTCTTCGCCAACTGGCAGGTGCGGGACGTAGCGCTGGAAGTACCAGCCCGTGCGATCCCGGTCGGAGGGCTTTCCTAGCGCGACGACCCGTGTTTCCCGAGGACTCAGGTGTTCGACCAGCCGCTTGATGCTGCCGTCCTTGCCTGCGCCGTCCCTTCCCTCCAAGAGGATCAGGATACGGTCGTTGCATTTGATGAAATGCCGCTGCAGTTTCACCAGTTCGATCTGCAGCATGTGCAACTGTGCTTCGTAGTCCTCGCGGCCGATCGAGCGTGTCGCTGTCTCGTCGCGCGCTGAGCCGTGGGCAGTGCCGGTGCCGTCCACATCGGCCTTGTGCTTGGCGCCTTTGGCGCCCTTCTTGTTCTTTGCCATGGGTTCTCCGTTAGGTCTGGTCGCAGGCGATCAGCATTGCGTGTGTCGACGCCCGGCGGGGCGCGGCGCTCATGTCCGCATCCGAGCGGGAGCCGCAGCCATCGCCTTGTCCGTAGGCTGCAGCCAGGTACGGTCGATTGATGCGCTGACGCCAGCGGGTCTTCTTCATGTCAGCCTCGCTGGCGCGTGTCCGAGAGGGAGGGAAGGAAGCGCGGCGTGCGCGCGGCATAGGCGTCGAACTCGGCGCCGAACTGCTTGCGCATGTCCTTCTCCTCGTTGACAGCCAGCCTCGAATACATCACGACGAGGAAGGGGAACATCAGCAGCGTCAACAGCGTCGGCCACTGCAGCAGAAAGCCGAAAAGGATCGCCACGAAGGCCACATACTGCGGGTGCCGAATCCTGGCGTATGGGCCGCTCACGGCAAGTTGGGCGTGCCGTTGCGCGTGGTAGAGCACCGTCCAGGCGCTCGACAGAAGCCAGAAGCCGCCCCCGATGAAGATGTAGCTCGCGATATGAAGCGGGCTGAAGTGAGGGTCGCCGCTCTCGCCCAGCAGGGTCGACCAGAGATGGCCGCTGTTGTGCGACAGCAAGTCCAGACTGGGATACTTGGTCTGAAGCCAGCCGGACAGCACGTACAGCGTCAGCGGAAAGCCGTACATCTCGACGAACAAGGCAACAATGAACGCTGCGAATGTCCCGAAGGTTCTCCAGTCGCGCGAGGTCTGCGGTTTGAAGAAGCTGAAGGCGAACATGATGAAGACCGCCGAGTTCACGAGGACGAGCAGCCAAAGCCCATAAGCGGGCGCATCGTGGTTCATTTGCGCTCTCCCGGGTACGGTGGATTCGCCTTGCTACCGTCGCCTGGTACGGCATGGCGATGCATCAGCACATGAGCGATGACGCAAGTCGCCAGGAGGACCAGTGGCAGCGCGGCCAGGTAGTGCCCGCGGTGTTCCGTCAGCAGCATGTAGATGCTCACGGCCAGGAAGACCAGAAAGCCCAGGAACCATCGCGAGCGCGAAAACCTTGGACCGGTGCGGTGAGAAGTTGTCATGGTCGTCCTCCTCACTTCGCCGGCTCAGGCATCCGGTCCATCATCATCTGCATCATGGACTGGCACATGTCCATGCGCATTTCGAGCATTTGCTGCCGCTCAGCTGTCGGCGCCGACTCGGCTCCATCCTTCATTGCGCCCATCATCGCCATGCCAGCCCGCATGGCCTGCATGTGTTCGGCCATGAGCGCCTTGCGCTGCGCAGGCGTCTTCGCAGCCACCATCCGTTCGTGCATGGCCTGCATCGACTTCAGTTGCGCATCCATGCCCTCGGTGGTCGGCGCCCTTGGCGTCTCGGCCGCGGTCGGACTCGCACCTGCGGGGTGATGGGCCTGATGGTTGTCCTGCGCGAACGCAGACAAGGTGACCAGTGCGGCGCCAACGATGGCCGCGATCGAATGCGTGAATTTCATTTCTCTCTCCTTTAGCCGCGGGTGCCTGCCATTGGGGCGAAACCGATGTCGCCGCAAGCGGACAAAGCCCTATGAAAACTCCGTAGTCGGGTACAGAGTCAAGGCTTATGAGTTGTGCGCCGGGTGCGACCGACACGGCAACTCAAAGGAGGCGCTACAGCGCGAGACGCTCGAACAGCAGCCACGACGGCCGCTTGGGAGGTGGTCGCTGGTGACCCCTCGACGGGATGGCTCGCAGAGCCAACGTCGGAGCCAGCAGCTGGTCTCCATAGGCGGGAGGCGCCAAACCGACGAGGTCGAACGCGAAGGTTGGTGCTTTCTGAATGGCGGACTGGTTGACGTCGCCGCAGAGCTTCAGGCACGGGGCCTTCGACGGGTCGTGGGAACCTTCTTCGTGCTCACCATGGAGGCCTTCATGATTTCCATGCCCGGACGATGGGACATGCTCATACCCGACAGCATGCCGATGTTGCTGCGGAGACTCCAGAAGGCAGGCATTGGCCACCCCGGCCCCGAGCGCAAACAGCCATACCCCGAGCACCATCCACGCGATGGCGCGAATCCTGCGGTGGTTGAGAAGTGTGCGCATGTGCGGCCTATTGACCCATTGACACCTGTGATCCTATTCCCAACTGAGCTGCGGGAAATTGATGTGGATCAAATGGAGGCAAGGGTCAACTACGCGGTACTGCGTTATTCTGTGTTGCTCGTGAATAGACAGTGGATCGCTCGATGAACGAAGGTTTGGGTGATTGGATGACGGTTGGCAGGCTGGCGAAGGTCGCTGGCGTCGGCGTGGAGACAATCCGCTACTACCAGGGACGCGGCCTGTTGCCGATCCCGAAGAACGCCGGCAGCTTCCGGCGCTACCCCGCTTCGATGATCCAGCGGATCGGCTTCATCAAGCGCGCTCAGAGCCTTGGGTTCTCGCTGGACGAGGTGAAGTCGCTCTTGGATCTGGAGGATGGGCGGAATCGCCGGGCTATTCAGACGGTGACACGGCGGCGCCTTGACCAGATCGATGAGAAGGTTGGCGACCTTCAGCGCATGCGAGGCGCTCTGAGAGACATGCTGGAGAGGTGCGAAGACACGGGAGAGGCGCTTCCTTGCCCTATCATTGCTGCGCTCATGGGGCCTTTGAATACGTCCGAATGATTGCGCGCTGTGAGGAACAGACGAGACCCAAGGAAAGCGAACGAGGCCTGTCGCACTTCGTTGGTAATGGTCGTGCGGACTGTTCGCTGCACAAAAATGCCGAATGAATTTTCAGCAATCTCACGGCCGACTTAGACGACGTGAACTGCGGCGGTCGGCGTAGCGGATACATCGCCCTACGTCGCCCCTGCCGGCGCGATCCACTCAGTCGACTGTCAATCTCACAAGTCCCGCCTATTCTCGCTCAAGGATACGCGCACCGGGCCCCTGGCCTGCGAGTATGTCGCCCGGATTACGCAACGGGCACTCTTTGAGAGAGAGACAACCGCACCCGATACATCCCCCGAGTTCGTCCCGCAGCCGCATCAACTGCGTAATGCGGTCGTCAAGGTCTTCACGCCACCTAGACGCCACACGGCGCCAATGCGCAGCAGTCAGATGAACGCCCGGCTGATACTGCCCGAGAGCGTCGAGCACTTCGTCCAGCGATAGTCCGGCCCGCTGCGCGACTTTGACGATGGCCAGATACCTCAAGATATGGGGCGCGGTGCTGGGGGCACTGATCATGGCGTGCGCCGGTGCGACGGTGCTACTCAACGGCGAGCCCGGCCGCGTGCTGGCGCCCTCGATCGTGCTGGCAATGTGTGTGCTCGCCGGCCTGCTGCACGATGGCGCCCGCACCGTTGGATCCGTTCAGGAGGAAGCTCGACCATGAACGAGCGCAGCCCGCGCATCGCGGCAATCGCATTTCTGCGCAGCCGGCACACTCCGCCAGGGGGAGCCATCCGGTGACCCGGTTGCTTTCTCCGTGCCTGCTGGTTGCCGGTGCCCATGATCCGCTCGGCCGGCGCGTCGTCGAGCTGCTGCTGCGCCGCGATGAAGCGGAGGTCATCGCCACCAGCCGCCAACCAGTGCACCTTGTGGATCTGGCTGCCCGTGGGGCGCGTATTCGCGGCGCGGATCCCGACGATGCAGCGTCCCTGGATGCCGCCTTCAGCGGCGCACACCGCCTGCTGCTCCTGCCGGGCGCTGCCGACGGCTCGTGGTCGCGGCGTCGCCAACTGCAGGCCATGATCGATGCCGCAGCGCGCGTCGGCGTCCGCACCGTGGTGTACGCGGCCCAGATCGAAGTGTTCGACCCCTCGCTGATGACTGTAGCGCGGGAATGCGAGACGGTGGCACAGGCATGCGAGGCTCGCAACCTAGCCTTGTCAGTCTTGCGGGTGAGTTGGCCTATGGAGCGATTGTTTCCGCGGATCATCCTGGCGCTTCGGTGCGGGAAATGGTTTAGCTCAGCGCCGCAAGGCAGACTGCCTTACGTGGCGGGCGAGGACGTGGCGCGCACCGCTGCGGCGGTACTGCGGGCGGACCCTGTTCCGCCCGGAGAGCTGGCGATCACCGGCCCACAGGCTCTCACCGCCGAGGCGCTGGTGAACAGCATCAATATCATCTTCGGAGCCAGCATCGACCTGGTGCCCGTCAGTGAGGAAGCCCTGGCGCTGCATCTGCAGGTCTCGGGCTTTCCGAAATCCACGCTGCGAGAGGCGCTGATCATCGAAGAGGTGTCCAAACGCGGGCTGGCGCCGTTCTCCGACGGTGTCATCGAGCAGATGACCGGTCAGCCGCCGCGCAGCATCGAGGCGGTGCTGGTCGAACACCGCCTCGATTTGCTGTTGTCCACCAGCACCCCCCGGCTTTGAGACGAGTCGACTTCTTCGACTCTAGAGGCTGCAGGCGTGCTTGCTGCAGTACATGATCCACGCCGAGACGATGATGAAACAACGATCTGTACGAACAGCCACCCCGACGACGGTGGTCGCCAAGCCTTTTGCCACGGAACGTGTGCCAATTGTTGGCGACGTCGCCAGCCTCGGCGGCGTAACCGTGTCCAACGTTCGTTTCTATGAAGCAGAGAGGTTGATCCATGCTACGCGCACGGCAGGCAACCAGTGCCTCTATGGGCCCGTATCTAGCACCTATGCCAGTTTCAAGTAGGGATTGTTCGGTGGCCGCTCATCGAACAGTTGGCCAGGGTCATCGAGTAAGTAGCCATGCAGCTTGCGCGACTTGCGCGGGCCGGTGACCTCGCAGGTCCAGATGTTCAAGCTGCTGGGCTGCTTGCGATGGACCTGCAGCTTCTCGAAGCGCTTCTGGACCCATTGCCAGTCGACAACGGCATCCTGCTTGGCGAGTGCTGGAACTTGAGGATGCTCCTGGACATAGCGCTGAAACACCCCAGGGCTCACCAGGAACACCGTGTCGTCCACGGTATGCACCAGTGCCTTGGCATCGTTGAGAATCAGCTTTCGGCTCTGCAAGCCATGCCTAAGCCAGCCCATGAAGTGCTCGCCCGAAGGCTGCTGTGTCGATGCCGAAGATTTAGACGCTGGCACAGGCAGTACCAGCGAACTCGTTGCGAAGGCCGGGACGGGCTCTGCATCCTGTCGCGTCGCAAGGAGGTGTCCGGAGCCCACCATCGCCAGCATGTCTTCCATGACGTCAGGCAGGGGCTGAACTGCGGGCGGTGAAGCCAAGTTAGCGGGGCTGCTGCCTTCCCAAGGTGGCGTCGTCTGTTCTTCCAAGACAGGCTTCGCGGCAGTCATAGGCGGGGCAGCCTCCGAGCCAGCATCCTTCTCGATTGCCGCAGCGTCGATTGCCACCGTGCCGGTAAACGATGCTGGCCGTTCGCCAGCTTCCCAGATCAGCGCGGGAGCTAGACGCAGCAGGGTAAATGAGTGGGACCAGCCGGTCGCACTGGTCACGGTCGCGCGCCAGACCGCCTTCCCGTCCGACGTCGGCTGCAATATGCCGTGGTCCTGAAGCACGTTGAACACCGCAGTGTTGTTCGTAGGGATGCCATCGATGCCCTCTGACAGCAGGTGCGCACGTAGCTTGTCCGAAACCGTCTTGCTCACCAGCCACAAGGCGTCCTCGGTGAGCCAGCCATCGGAGGCTTCGGGCTGGTTCAGCTTCAACTCTTCCTTGAGCAGGTAGCGCAACCCGTCCAGCAGCTTGCGTTGCAGCGCGTGCTTGGGGGCGGCCATAGCGCGCGCGGGATCGCCTCCCAACTCTTGGGCCACGGAAGCGCGGTCGGCCTGTACGACAAGTTCGCCCAGCACGCCGGCGTGCTCGTACTGGCCGGCCAGGACGTAGAGCAGCGGTCCCCACAGGTCGGGATAGCCACTGAGCCAGTCCAGGGCATCACTGTCGAGGAGTTGGCGGTAGAGCAAACCTGTCGCAGCGCTGTGGAGCCGATATTCTCGATCGTCGCGGTAGCGGAAGCGGTATGGCTGGTGCAGCGGGCCGTGCCAGGGGTGCCACAGCGAGCCGTCGGCCAGTTCGACGTGCAGATCGACGGCGATCTTGCCGATGTCATGCAGCAGCGCGGCATAGGCGACTGCGGCAGTCCAGGCTTCAGACTGCGCCGCCTGGTCTTCGGGGCTGGCCCCGATGGGCAGCAGATGCGACTGCCGCAGCTTCAGGCTGTAGGCGACGATTTCCAGGCCGTGGTCGAGCATGCCGCCGGGGTAAGCGTGATGATGCGCCTCGGAAGCCGGGAAAGCCTGGACCAGCTCGGCGTAGCGTTCCAGTGGCGCCCGGTACAAGGTGGCGAACTGCTTACGTGAGAGCGACGTGCGCTGCCAGATGTGCTCCAGCAGTTTCTGCCGGCGCGGGGTGGCCAGCAGCGATGCGGCCGACTCGGGCCGCATCAACCCTTTCGGGAGGTCGGATGCGGGAGGTGGCGTCGGAGCGGTAGCGACCGCGGGCCGTTTTCGCTGGAACAGAGAGAGCATGCGGATGTCCTGTCGCGGGCCGAGCGGGGTGCCTTTTTGCCTTTTCGAGGTAGGGCCATTCCCCTTGCAACCCATTCCCTCGCCATTTCGACCCTTTACAGCCTTTGGGTATAGGGCGACGGGTGCTGACCGTCCACCGCCAATGCGGGTTGCGGAAGGGCCGTATTGATACAGGAAGGCTGGCTGTTCACGCCCTACGATGGGCCGATTCTTGGACTCGGGAGAACGCTGTGAGGCCTCAGATTGACAAAGTAAGGAAATTTCCTTACCATGCAGGTATCGCAATCAGGAGAGTCGCCATGCCTGCCATCCACGAAGTCGCCACGCTGACCTCTAAAGGCCAGATCACGCTGCCCAAGCCCATCCGGCAGGCGCTCGGCGTCGATGCCGGCGGCAAGCTCGCGTTCGATCTGCGGGGCAGCGAAGTCGTCGTCACCCGTGTTGATGCCGAGCACGAGGACCCCGCCATTGGCGCGTTTCTGAGCCTGCTGGCCCGCGACATCGAAGCTGGCCGGAACGTCCGGGGCCTGCCCGAGGATCTGGCGCGCGCCATGCTGGAGCATGCTGGCCACGGTGTGAACCTGGACGAGGAGATCGACGGGAAAGTGGAACTCTGATGCAACGGCATGGCTGGACGCTGCTCTTCCACGACTGCGTGATCGAGCAGTTGCAGAAACTGCATGCGGCCGCGAGGCGCGCGCAGGAGAATGACCCGGCGGGCTTCGAGTCCAATGCCAACGTCAAGCTCTTCCGGGCCCTGAGCCAGTTGATGTTGGATGTGGTGCCAGGCGATCCGGCACGCGACGAGTACCGCCAGGGCAACACCTTGGGACCTGCCCACCGCCACTGGCGAAGGGCCAAGATCGGACGGCGGTTCCGGCTGTTCTTCCGGTACGACTCGAAGGCGAAGGTCATTGTGTACGCCTGGGTCAACGATGAACAGACCCTGCGGTCTTCGGGTAGCAAATCGGACCCGTGTGTCGTGTTCGAGAAGATGCTCGGACGCGGGAACCCACCAGACGACTGGCACGCGCTGATACAGGCAAGCAAGCAGGATTGGAGCAAACTGGAATAGGCATCCCTCAGTAGCAGGAGACGACCATGAACACCACGACACGCATCAGCACCGCAGAACGCCTCGGCCGCACCTTGGGTCGCGGATGGCGTGCCTACGTGCGCGGCGAACGCCGGGCATCGAGTTGGTTGGTGTCCAAGGGGATGCCGGCGGCCGGTGCCACCGCGTTCGTGTGGGTGGTCAAGCTGGTTGCGCTCGGGGTGCTGCTGTACACCACCTTCTGGCTGGCGGTGTTGCTACTGCTGGGCGTTGCGGCGGCATGGTTGGCTGGCAATTCGGCTAGGGATGATGACCGCTGGGCGCAACAGGATGAACTGCGCAATGGCGAGGCGGGCTTTGGCCTGTATTCTTCCAATGGCCAGCGGCTCGACCCTCACGACCCGAACGATCCGTTCGATGACTGAGGTTTGGACTGTCCGTCACAGAACCTTGCCGGCTACCTTGTTTACACCTGACCCGGCGCTATCACGCGCTTCCTTGGAGCCGACAGCAAGGTTCTGAGCAATCACCCCAGCCTTAACTCCGACCCACCCCAAGGCAGCGACCCAAAACGTCGGCAGGACCAGAAACATCGTGCCCGTGACGAACATTAGGAGCATGTCACCGAAGGCGTTGTTCAGTCCTACCAACGGGTCGAAATTGGTGTGCGGCCGGTTCCAGCCGAACCCCCAGCCATAGAGCGCGTCGAGGATGGTGCTGTCAATCCAGCGTGCAAGCTGAAACCAGAAGTCCGTGAAGAACAGCGCGAACTGCACGACGCTGACCGTGACCACCGTCTTCAGGTCATAGGTGCCCACGACCAGCACGAGCGGGATGCAGATAACCAGTGCCATCTTGAGCAATGCAAGCACCATGGGCAGGGCCTGCCTCGCGACGTCCATGGCTGGAAACGCGGCAATCGCGCCGACTGCCATCCCAACATCGCCCGTGGCCCGCGTCACAATGTTCGGCAGGGTCTTGTCGATCTGGCCGCCGTAGTCGGTATAGACGCTGCCCTGGTTCAATTTCTGCTGCCGCGGTGACGCGATCGTGCGGATTACCGAGTCGTCCACCTCGGCTCGGCTCAGGAACCCGGCCCAGCCCGCCAGGCGATTGAGCAGGCTCGGGTCCACCTGTCCCAGCAAGCGTGCCCGCAGGCCATTACCGCCATCGGCCCACCATTGCCTGCAGGTCGGGTAGCCACCGCCACTGGATACCTGAGCCAGCCCGGCGTCGCGGTTGCTGTCATAGGGCCAGTCATCGCGCGGCGTGCTGGAACGGTACGTGTCGTAGTAGCCGTTCGTGTCGGTGAAGAACCGCGATCCGATCCAGGTCACGTCGTGCATCTGCTGCTCATCGAGCTGAGGGCGCTGCATGAACAATTTGGCCCGTGCAGGCCCATAGCAATCCCGCGAGAAATCCGCTACTTCCTGAGCCAGCACCGGGTCATCGATGCGCGTGGCGTCGATCTCCATGCGCATCTGCCGCAGGTCCGTGCCACACGGGATCGCCGCCACCGAGGCGCTCGTGACGGCGCGCGAGAGTGCATGCATGAACGCCCACCAGACGGGCACCTTCGCCGACTGGTTGTTGATGGTGCTGAAGGACTGCGACCAGCCGGTATCCGTGGGCTGCGGCACGCTGACCTGGCACTGGGCCGAGCGCGAGCTGTCGTACTGGATGGTGTTCAGGTCCACGTCGATGAACGGAATGCCGGCGAACATCACCACCACGATGGCGACGAAGACCCGGTTCTCGATGCGGGCGGCGCTCAGCACGCCTTTATTGCCCTCGTCGGCACCTTCCGCACGGGCCTTCAACCACTCCTGCACGATGATGGCGACGAAAGGCAGCGCGAATACCCCGCTGGATACCAGCACCGCCCAGATGCCGTTGTTGACGATCCAGGACACCAGCGTCAGGTAGTACTCCAGGTAGTCGGTCGTGAAAAGCGTCATGGCCTCGATCCCCTCAAGCGGCCTGCATCAACAGGCTGGCTTCCAGCGCCACGATGGCAACAATGCCGGCAACCTCAGCGCGAATCAGGCGGCGTCGGGCCAGCGTGCTGTCCTCGCGCGCCAGCAGCCGGCGCCGCATCCAGACCCAGCCATAGGCCGTCGCCCCGTACAGACACAGCCGCCACACGAAGAAGTAGCCCGCGGCGGCGGCGAGCCATCGCTCCCAGCCGGCCACGCTGCCGACCAGGTAGATGCCGACGATGTTGGCGCCCACGGCAGCGGCGACGAGTACCACCACCCACAGCAGTGCTTTCGCCGCACGCCGGCTGAGCAGCCAGCGCAAGGGGCGCCAGGTCATACGTGCCGCGCTCATGGCCGGCCTCCCGGATTGCCCTTCTGCAACTGGTCGAGGCGGTCAGGCACCGGATCGCCCTCATAGATGCCGCGCGAGCCTGCCGCGCGCGTGCCATGGCGCTGGATGATCGCCATCGGCGAGTTGTTCGCCAGCTCGCGCCGCAGTTCAAGTTCGGTCTTGAGGTTGCGGATCTCCCGGTCGAGCGTGTCGCTCTCGTGGTTCACGGCCTCGACCGCCAACTCGTTGGCTGCCACGTTGGGCTCTTTCTTGCCGGTGAGCAGGGTGCGCTGGAGCAGCAGTGCCTTCTCCAGCACCGACGACAGCGCCACCTCGGACGCGAGGCGCCGCGCCAGCAAGTCCTGGTCCGGCTCGTCGCGCAGCGCCTCGATAACGCCGCGCGTGATCGGCAGCGACGTGCTACCAGCCACACGCAAGTTCTCGAAGGTGGTATTGCGCGTGCCGGAAACCAGCTCCTGCAGGACCTCCAGCTTGGTTTCGTACTCCTCTTGGATCAGCGGCGTCAGCCCGACGCCGGGAACGGTCTCAGTCTTGGTGCATGAGTCGCACGTGCGCTGCACCTGTTCACCAAGGACCCGCGTGGCCCATTCGGTCGCCTGCTGCGGCGACGTCCAGGTCTGGCAGGACAGGCTCGCGCAACTGGCGGGCGAGATGGAGGACGTGTCGGTCACGCCGCGCCCGTTGACCAGGTTGTAGCCCGCGCGCGTGACGTCGCCGACCACCCGGATGGCGGACTGGCCCGCGCCACCGGCATTGCTGCCGCCCACCCAGGGAACGCCGTCGTTGCCGCGGCGCGTCTCAGCCTGCTCGACGGCCGAAACGGCATCGTTGCTGCCAACCGCGTCACGCAGGGCCATGCCTTCGGCCATCTGGCTCCAGCCAAGCTGGCCGCCCGCCGTCTCGGCCATCTTCTCGGCCATCGCGCGGCACGTCAGCTTGGAGCGGTCGAAGTCCAGCCGCGCCTGCAGCACGCCGTTGGTCAGCAGGTTGTACAGGCCGGGATCGGCGCGCTGAATGATCAGCGCCGGCAGGGACGCCACCGCGCTGGTGGCGCTCTGGATCACGTTGCTCATGATCTGCTGGAAGCCGTTCGTGATGCCGTTTAGCTGGTTGCGCAGCGTGGTCTGGATGCTCATGTCGCCGCAGATCAGGTTGCTGTTCCACCCCAAGCCGACCCCGATGGAGCGCATGCCAGCCGCGCGGCCCATGGACACCGCGCTGCCGCCTCCGATCGAGTACATGACGTCATCGCCAATGACGGGGCCGCTGTTCTGGTATCCGACCTGCGCCCACGCCAGGCCGCAGACCAGGGCGAGCGCGCCGGCCAGGGCGGTCGGGCGCAGCAGGTGGCACGCCTTGGCGGAAAGGTTCATCGGTTCAGGACGCTTCATCGTGGCACCTCAGAGGAAATCGACGCTGCCCAGGAACACTTGCCCGCGGCGTTCGCAGCAGGCATACGGCCGCCAGAGCGCCCATGCGTAGTCGCCTTGCTGAGCCTGGGTCAGCGTGCCGCTGTGGGGGAAGACCACGCAGGTGTTGGATAGCCGAGGCGTCAGCTCCTGCCACTTCCCGGTGGAGGCATCGCCTTCGACCAGCGCGCCGGCCGGCCAGTAGCCATCGCGGGCGTTGGCGAGCAGTGGCTGGTACACGTGCAACTGCCCGCGGCGCGTGACGACATCGCCCGCGCGCTGGGCCACCACCGCCCCGGATTTGTGGTCGTCGGTCTGGTGCAGGAAGCCACCGCGTGGATAGACATTGCCCCAGAGGTTCATGGTGGTGCGCGCACCGACCTCACGCATGCCCGGAATCAACGCCTCCGGGTAGGCCATCTCGGGCACGTTGTAGCGCCAGGCCAGCGTGTCCAGGGTGCTGAGCAGATACGGCATGAAGGCCGTGCCCGCGCCTTGGCAGAAATAGCCCGAGGACGACGCGAACTGGTTGAATACCTCGCCGCCAGGATGGCCGATAACATCGCTGTTCTTGAATTTGGCGAGGTTGTTTTCATGATCCTCGTTCGTGGTGCCGTCCCCGCCGGCCTGGGCCGAAGGATTGGGCGTGCTCATGGCGCGCACTTCAACCCAGGGGTTCTCGCCGGTGTTCGAGTACGACGACACCACTGCATCGGGGATGTAGTGCCTGACCTTGACGGAGGTACGCACCGTGCAGCCGGTCCAGGTGCAATAGAGCCAGTAGCAGATACCCACCACCCGGTATTCCAGGCAATCGGGCGAAGCCACTGAACCCACGATGGTTGCCGTGTTCAGGGCGTAGCTGCCCGTGGCGCTAAGCAGCAGCACGGACGCGACAGCAGCTCGCATGCGGCGCAGAAGGTCGAATGGGGGGATCACGGTTCGGTCCTCCGGTGCTGTTCGATCCGCGCGATGGCGCGGGCCACGTCCGGCTCGCCATAGACCACATAGCGCTGGTCCACCACGACGGCCGGGACGGCGGTGATGCCCAGGCTCCATGCGTCCGTCACGCCCTGGTAGGCCGTCGCGATGCGCCGCTGAAGGGCGGTGCCTCCCTGGGTCAGCCGACGCTTGACCAGGGCTGTCGCCTGGTCGGGGTCGGTGGGCAGATTCGCCGAAAGCTCGGCCTCGATGCGCGGCGCTTCATCCAGCTCGATCAGCCGTTCGCCGCCCATGGTCTTGACCGGATGGTGGCTGTCGGTGACGACCACCACGTCGGCGGCGAAGGTGGCCGGGCTGAACACCGCCAGGGACGCCGGCAGCGCCATGGCCAGGCCAAGGGTTCGCCAGCCTGGTGCGAACCGGGTAAAAGCTGCTGCCATGTCATGCGCCCCGGAAGTTGATCAGGGCCATAATCAAACGCCGAACCCCATGCGGCCCCAACAAACAATGCGTATCGCGGCCACCCCGCATACCTGCTTGCGTCGTTGCGAAGAAAAAGCGGAGGCCGAAGCCTCCGCGCTGATCAACGAAGCAGTGCAACCTTTACAGCAGGCCGGACTCCGCAAAGGAGAACGGGGCACCCTGGCCGACGATGATGTGGTCCAGTACCCGCACATCGATGAGCGCCAGCGCGGCCTGCAGTTGCTGGGTCAGCATGCGATCCGCGCTCGACGGCTCGGAAATGCCCGAGGGGTGCTGGTGAGCGAAGACCACCGCGGCGGCATTCAACTCCAGCACGCGCTGCACGACGACACGCGGATAGACCGAAGTCGAGTTGATCGTGCCCCTGAACAACGGCTCGTAGGCCAGCACCTGATGCATGCTGTCAAGGAATACAGCGACGAATATTTCGTTGGGCTCGGCCACCAGCTTCACGTGCAGGTAGTCGCGCACGGCCGTGGGGTCGAGGAGTTTCGGACCCGCTTTGAAAACCCGCTTCTCCAGCAGTGCAATGGCTTGCTGGATGATCCAGTCCTCGTGCTGGGCAGCGATGGCGGAAAGCGACTCCAGGCAGGAGTCATTGACGACGAAAGACATGGCGAACCTCCAAATGGTGAGATCGGAGGGCGCGCGCCCGGGGAGGGCAAGCCCTCCTGGGGAACGAACAAGGTGCATCCATCACCGCGGGAGCGGTGATCGTTCGCGGCCAGGATGCGAGGCGAACGGGTTGCGGTCAGCGCAGCGGACTGCGCCGTAGCCTTGAAGACCGGGGCTACCTGGGCATGTCGCCGACGACGTCGGCAGGCATTTCCGATGTAGGTGTGGCGGCGGGATCGCGGGCCGCGAGCATGTCCATGGCCGACAGCAAGGCATCGCCCTCGATCGGACCCTGCAGCAGGATAGCCTTGCCGGTTTCGCGATCGTGTAGCCGCAGCGACGGCGTGGCGGTCACGCCGCTGTTCGTGGCTTCCGCAGTTTGGGCGCGAATCGCCGCGTCGGGCCGCTCGCTCGCGATGCACTGCTCGATGGGTGGCGTAAGGTCGGGGTAGCGCAGGTCCTCGGGCAAGCCCTGACCGTCGCTGCGCGTGTGGGCATATACCCACTCGACGGCCTGCCAGAAGGCGGCATGACCGCTGGCTTGGCCCGCGCATTCCGCCAGGCGCGCTTCCGCGGACGCGGCCGGCTCATGCGCTGCCAACGGGAGGTGATGCCATTGCAAGGCCACGTCCGCATTGCCGGCCACCCAACGCTTGAGCACTGGGAAATAGGACCGGCAGAACGGGCATTCGAGGTCCGCGTAGAGCGTCAGCGTGAAGCGTCCTTCCGGATTGCCCATCTGCCACGGAGGCCCAGCCACCTGCGTCTCGCTGACTGGCGCTGAAGTCTGAGGCGTGGACTGCCCGGGCCAACGGGACACGAGCCAGATCAGCAGCAGTGCAACCAGCGCTGCGGCCACTGTCCAAGGCCAGCTGGGCCGCCAGTGCCGACGGCGGAACGCCTGCACCTGCATCGGAATGGAAGGACGTTTCTGTTCCAAGGCGTTCTCCGGTGTACGGCAGATTCAGGGCAGGTCCAGGGTCGGCGACTCGATGCCACGTGCCCGGTCGATCTTCTCAGCCACCTTGAAGGCGGCATCCAGCTCGCTGACGCCGTGCTGCTGCATGAGCTGGTAGCGTTCTGCCTTCTCCTCGGGCTCGGTTTGCGCGAGCGCGAGGTAGAGACTTGGCGGCACGGCGCGGAACAGCACTTCCATGCTCTTGGAGAGGATGACGCCCTCGGTGAACTTGCCCGCTTCCTTGCGTGCGGAGAGCATCAGCGCCTTCTGCGCCGGCGAGAGTTCGCGGAAGCGCGCGATCTTCTCCACCTCGTCCGGCGGCATCGACAGGCACACCCACCACTCGATCATGTTGAGCATCGGCTCCGCTGCACGTGGCAGGTCGTCGATGTTCTGCGTCGCCAGCCAGAACCAGGCGCCCAACTTGCGCCACATTTTTGTAATTTTCACGACATAGGGCGCGAGCAGCGGGTTCTTGGTGATGATGTGACCTTCGTCGGTCACGTTGACGATCGGCCGTCCCAGGTACTGGTCGCGCTCGGCGATGTTGTTCACCGTGCTGATCAGGCTGATGTAGGCGATGGAGAGCTGCGCGTTGTAGCCCTCGCGGGCATAGGTCGCCAGATCGACCAGCGTGATGTCGGCCTCGGGCCACGGCGTGCCGTCGCGGTCGAACATCTCGCCGTCCGTGCCTTGGCAGAACATGTCCATCGCGTCCGCCATCTCCAGCAGCCGCGCACGGCGCATCTCGGGCAACGTCGGGTCCTGGCCACGGGTGCGCAGTGCATTGCGCACATCGCGCGTGAGCACGGTGCGCTTCTCCGCCACGCAATGTTCGGCGGCGTCGAGGATGCACTGGCGGATCAGCGAGCGGTCGGCCCGCGTCATCCGCGCTTCTTCCTTGTCTTCGCCGCCCGTGATCATCAGCCGTGCCGTGATCTCCAGTTCGCCGAGCACGTCGCGCTGCTCATCCGCCTCCATGGCCGAGGCATCCGGTGGCAGGTCTTCGTCCAGGGCATCGGCATCGAGCGTCTGCACGTCGCTGGGCGTTTCGATCAGCCGGCGTGCGTCGGCGAACGGCGCCAGGCTGATGCCCGATCCGGGGGCCAGCTTGACCCGGTTCACGGTCAGGCCCAGGCGCCGCGCGAAGTCGCTGAACAGGCCGAAGCTGTTGCCGGCTTCCACGATGAAAAGCCGCGGCCGGTAGATGGCCGTCACCTGGTTCAGCAGGTTGTTGAGTGTGGCGGACTTCCCCGAGCCGGTGGGGCCAAATAGAAACAGATGGGCATTCATCTGCCGATCCAACCTGTTCAAGGGGTCGAACGTAATCGGGCCGCCGCCGCGATTGAACATCGTGATGCCGGGATGCCCCGTGCCCTGGGCGCGGCCCCACACCGGCGACAGGTTCGCCGCATGCTGGGCGAACATCAGTTGCGTGTACCACCGGCGCCGATCCTGGCCGGGGTTGTAGCAGCACGGCAGCCAGCGCAGGTAGCTGTTGAGCGGCGCCACCTCGTCGTCCTCGCGCACCGGCTGCAGGCCGGCGTTGAGCATCACGTTCGCGAGGTCCAGGCCGCGCCGATCCAGTTCCGCCTCGTCGCGCCCGCGTAGGTAGAACGCCAGAGTGCCCCGGTAGAGCTTGTGCGCGCTGCCGATCAGGGAGCGGGCTTCATGCACGTCCTTGAGCGTCTGCTCCGACGCCAGCGTCTCGCCCACAGCTTTCTTCGCCAGATGGTTGAGGTCCGATTCGAGGACGTCCTGCGGCGTGGCGACCATCGTGAGACACATCAAGGTGTCCTCGGGCATCTGGTCGAACAGCGTGTTGATCGCGTCCCCCTTGCGGGTCTCGCCGGTCAGGTGCCCGGTGCCGGGCGGCATGCGCAGCCGGTCGGTGATCAGCACGCGGTGCGGCATGCCGTCGAAGTACCAGGCCCCTTGCGCCACGTCCGAGCGCGGCTGCCCAAAGAACAGCCGCTGGCTGAAATCCCGCCCGCTCGCCAGCTCGATCTCGCCGGCCTCGCTTTCCTCGGTACTGTCCGGATAGCGCGCCAACGCGTAGAAGCGCTCCCGGTCCTCCACCCCAGGCCCGAGCAGCGTGGGGCGCGGGTTGAACCACCGCAGCAGCCAGTCGTGGACGTCGGCCGCGACCATGCGCCGGGCCTGGATGCCGGCGTTCGCCAGGCCGCCGCACAGGCGGTCGCAGACGATGCCCAGCATCTGCTCGGGTGTCTGGCCGCGGCGGTTTGCCTGTCCCTGTCCGCTCGCGCGGCGGTACACCACCATGCGCACGCGCCGCGTCTGGCCGCGCCAGCGCAGCCGCGTGACCACCGTGTCCTCGAACAGGCCGCCGGGCTTGGCCACAGCGCGCAGGTGGTGGCCGAAGAAGCGCAGGTAGAACTCGGTGAACGCCGAGCCGCGCGCACGTGGCTGCACGTAGTCGCGCAAGGTCTGCATGTACTGGTCGAAGCTCGGTTCGTCCTGGGCATAGAGCTGGAGCACCCACGGGTTCTCGTCCAGTTCATCGAAACTGTCCTGAAGCGCGTTTTCCAGGGCATCGCGGGCGTGGGCGAGCCAGCCAGGCTCCCGGCCTTCGGTGCCCAGCGGCACCAGCTCGAAGAACGCCGCCACCGATTGGCCGTCCTCCAGGAGCATCGATTTCGACTCGGGCATGAACTCCACCCAGGGCAGCAGTTCCACGAAGGACGGCGCAACGTCGTACAGCGCCTGCTCGTCGGCCAGGGTCGCTGGCTTGCGGCCGTGGACTGCCGAACCGGGTTCGGGGATGCCGGCCTGGCGCAAGGCCTCGACGTGGCGCTGCCAGCTGTCCGGCTGCTCATCACTGGCCGGGTTGCTAGAGCCGACGCCGGCCAGCTTCGGCCAGGGGAGTTTCCACCGCATCAGTAGTCCTCCACGCGCTCGCCCGGCATCGCGTACTGGATGCGCTGGTAGAGCGGGAAGACGGTCGTGTAGCCGGGCACCGGCACGGGATCGGTGCCGGCCAGGTGCGGGTACACGTACATCACGAGATCGGGATTGGGCAGGCGCTGGAACTGGCGGTGAACCTCATTGCGCGCGGTGCGCGTATAGCGCATCTGCTCGACAGGTGCGGCCTGCACGTCGGCGTCGGTCAGGGGCCGACGCAGGCTCTGGCGCGCATCGAGCAACTGGCGGCCGACGTTCCGTCCGGCTGCGCCACCGCCGTCGCCGGCCTCCTGCTGCCAGATGTCCATCATCGTGCGGTCACCGTGGGTCAACAGCTTTTCCTTGCTGGTGGCGCAGCCGGCGAGCACCGCGACGGCGAGGGCCAGTGCTAGGCCACGGGCCAGGTTAGTCAAGTTCAAGGGCATGGCTTTCTCCTGCGCGGTGATCGACCTTGCGGCCTTCGGGATCGAAGTCGATGGCGAGCGGCTTTTCGAGGTGGACGGCAACCTTGGCCCCGGGTTGGACATAGACGGCGGCGAAGGCTTGGCCGTAGAGCTTGTTGACCCAGGCCGACATGTCCCGGACACCGCCCGCGAGAATCTGGCCGACCGCTTCTTGGCCGGTGATGCCCACGGTGCCGATGGAGCCGTCCGAGCCGACATAGGACATGCGGCCGCTGTCACTCTCGATGAGCGAGGCCACACCGGCACCGGCCGCGGTGATCAGGGCCTGCGAGCCGAGGTATTGCTGGGCGTTGCTGCGCCGCTCGCCGCTGACGCAAGGAATGCCGTGGGGATCGCTGATCCAGCCCAAGCCGTCGCGCTGTTGGTTGTTCTGCTGGTTGCCCTCGCGGTCTTCGGGGATCGTGCGAATCGTGCCGTCGTTGAAGACGAACGTGATGCTGCGCACCTGACCTCGCACGCACGAGAGCGTCCAGTCGCCCGAGGCGGTGCCGCTGAACACGGCGCCGGCCACGTCGGGAATGTCGATGCCATTGGCGGTCAGGTTGTCCGGCCCGACCAGAACTTTGAACGGATAGGGATCGTTGACCGTGCCGTCGATCGGCACGCGGCCGATCAGGGCCGTCATCGCCACCGATCCCATTAGCGTCGAGTTGGTCGGCACGGTATAGACCGGCTTGGCACTCTTGACCCCGGCGGCGCGGGCGCCCGCGTTGGCCACGGTTTCAGCGGTGGTTTCGAGCGTGCTCTGCGCCGGGCCGAAGCTCGTGGGGAAGCTCATGCCGCCGCTCGCGCCACGCCCCCCGTTGCGCCCCTCGGCGGGCTTTGCGTCGTCCGGCTCGACCCACCGCACGCCGCCCTCCATGCCGGCCTCGTCGCCGCCCTGCAGCCCCAGGCCCACGGGCAGGTCCGCATGGCCGCCGCCGCGCCCGCCGATGCTGTCCAGGCGCCGCTGCAGGTCGGCGAGCAGCCCTTCGGTCTGCTGGCGCGCGCTGGCCGCCTGCTCTTGGTCGCGGCGCAGGTTGGACCGCTCGGATTCGAGCGCCGAGTTGATGCGCTGGTCGATGGAGTTCTCGCGCTGGCGCAGCCGCTGGTTCTCTTCACGCTGCGACTTGTTGTCCGAGAGCGCGGTCTGAAGCTCGGTGCGCAACTGCTTCACTTGGGCAACGAGCGTCGCCACGGTGTCGCGCGGGGTGTCGCCTTCGATGCCCAGCGCCTTCATTTCCTCGGGCGTGAGCTGGGCGCCGTTGTCCGCCGCGGGTGGCGTCGTGCCGCCTCCACCCGAGAACAGCCGGATACCGGCGAACAGCACCAGGATGGCGACAGGGATCATCAGCCACTTGAGCAGGCCGTTACTGCGCATGGCGGGCCTCCTTGGCGTTCTCGTCGCCGTCCGGCTGCGGCAGATGCACGGCAGGGTCGAAGCGGTGAATCGCCGGCAGCAGCGACTGCGCGAGGCCGCGGCCGCGCGTGACCAGGTACAGCACGGTCGTGTCCTCGGGCGTGCCGCGCGGGCCCAGCGCCTCGTGCTGGAAGGCGGCGGTGAGGAAATCGCCTTGCAGCACGCGCGGGTCGAGCGCGACCCAGTCGGCGCCGGTGTTGGTGAGGCGCACGGCAGTCACCCATTGGTCTTCCAGGCGCCACGACGCGAGCACGGCCGCGCGCACCGGCAGCGTTGGCATCAGTGTGTCCAGGTCGAGGTCGCGGGGAAGGTTGACCCGCATGACGCCCGGAAGCGGCTCGACGGTGCGCAGCGGTGCGTAGAGGTTCTGCGCGGCGAAGCGCGTCAGCACGACAGGGACCGGGGTTTCGCGCCGCGCGGTCCGCGCACCTGCCTGGCCCTGGGCGCGTGCCGGGGCCTCGGCACTGTCGGCCTGCTCGCCATAGCGTCCCGGTGCGCTGTCACCCTCGACGATGCGCACCGGCTCTAGCTCGGCTTCCCCGTCCTTGGGCGGTTCGGCTGCGATGTCCAGCAGGATCAGCGCGCCCGTGTCGGCGTCCTGCAGTTGCAACCGCGTGGGCTCGATCGGCTCGCTGGCACGCAGGTACACCGCGCCGCCCGCACTCTGCACGCGCAGGCGTTCGCCCACGCCTGCGGGCACGCCCACGCGCACGTTCCGGTCGATGAATACGATGCGTTCCTGACCGACCTTCAGCGGCACTGCCAGTGGCATGCGTTCCCAACGCAGGATCTCCACCGCCTGGGCGACGGGTGCCGCGGCCACGGCCAGTAGCCCCAGCAGCGCGAGTACAGGATGCTTCATGGGGTGTTTTCTCCTTGAGGCGCTTGCGGATTCAGGCCACTCGGCGCCGGGCGCGCCGGCTCCGGTGCACTGATGCGCTGGGGCGCGCCTTCGTAGCAGTCCAGCGCCAGGCCGAACGGGTTGCGGGCGGGATCGACGTCCACCCGCGTGACCTTGATCGGATAGCGCACCAGGGCGCGTTTGACCTGCTCGGCGCCGTAGTACTCGTCCGCCGTGATGTCCAGCGTCACCACCCAGTCGCGATCGGAGACGGTGCGCACGCGCGCCGTGGGGTCGTCGCCATAGCCGCGGCCGGGAATCTCGTAGATGCCGCGCACGCGCTGACGCAGCTCGCCCGTGGAGCGGCGGTAGTCATAGTCCGCCCGCAGGAAGGCCTGGCAGGACGGGGTGAGGTACGGCGAGAGCGTATGGAGGTTGCGCGAGTAGTCTTCTTCGCCATTGGTCGGCCAGCGGTTCAGCGTCTGGAACACGTAGAACGTGAACGCATAGACCGATTCGGGCGGCACTTCCCACCACTTGCGGGTACTGCCAGAGCGCAGGTCGGGCGGGACGTGGATGGTCAGGTCGCGCGGCGCGCTCCACCAGCCGCCGCCCATGACCAGGGCGAGACAATGACCAGCGCGCCCGCGCCCAGGCGCAAGGTCTTGATGTGCGCCTGCAGGTGGGCGATCTCGTTCTTGAAGCGGCTCATCGCATGCTCCTGCGGGTGGACCAGAAGCCCGAGCGCGAGATCAGCACGTGGCCGCCCACCCAGCCGGCCATCAGCGGATGGCGCGTTGCGATGCGCCACTGCAACTGTCGATACAGCCAGGTGTCGGGGCGCCCACGCTTGAGGCGGCGCAGGATGCCGCCGCCGATGAACACGCCCAAGGCCACGCCCAGGACAACGAACGTCGGTGCGATGGCGATCGTGCGGAACACCCACGAAAGCGGCGCGCCGACCAGCAGGCCGGCGGCGCCGGACAGGCCGCAGCAGATCCACAGCTCGTCGGCGGTGAGGCCGCGCACGACAACGGGATGGCGGTTGAGCCGGTGCGGAAGGAACGTGACCGTCCCGTCCGCACGGACGTGCTGCTGCTCGGACATACCGGCCTCGCTTACAGGATGCCGGTGGCTTCGGTGAGCAGCCAGATGCCGATCACGAGCAGCACGGCGCCGATGGCGACCGTGAGGCCGAACTGGCCCCACGTCTTGCGGCCAGTGTGGATTTCCGCGTAAGTGCCGTAGGCGTGGTAGCAGACGCCGATGAACATCGACGCCACCACCAGCAGGGCCACGAGCATGATGATGTCGTAGCCGTAGTTGCGGATGGTCTCCATGATGCCGTTGCCGGTGCCGCGCGTCGGGTTCTCCAACTGCGGCAGACCTTGCGCGAACGACAGTGCGGGCAGCGCGGCGGCGCCCAGGGCCACGGCGGCGCGCTGGGCGAGACGGGAGGTGAGGATGCGGTTTTGCATGGTCAGGCCTTTCAGGTCAGGAGAGGAGGAAGAAGGTCAGCACGAGGTACATCGCCAAAAACCGGACGACGACGCCGAGGAACTGGCGCTGGTTGAGGCGGCTCTCGGACCACCCCACGTAGGCCGTTCGGATGGCCCAGACGCCCCACACGAGCAGGACCGCGAACACGACGCCGACCAGGACGGTCGCTATCGCGGAAGGCGCAATGCCGCTGTTGGCTTGAAACGCCGAGACTTGGGCGCCGTTCATTGCTTGCCCTCCGCAGTCGTCTTCGGCGATGGCGAAGCGGCCCGCTCGGTGCGGTAGTCGCCGGCCAGTTCGGAGGGGTCGCGCGGCTGAGCGCGTGATGGCGTCAGGTGGAACTGGATGCCGGCGCGCACGCGCGCCAGGTCAGCCAGCAGCCGTGGGTAATCGAAGTGGTAGCGCTCGCCCGGCTGGATGGGGGCATGCGCGGCGCTGTCCGCGACGGTGCGTTCCAGCGCGTCGAGCTGGCGCAGCGCGGCGACCAACTCCTGGCGCTGCGCCGGGGACTCGGCCAATGCCATCGGGGACTGGCCCAGCACGAGGGCCGTCACGAAAAAAGTGGGCACGCCGCGATGCGCGGCGCGCAGCCAGATCGAAGCCACCATCGCGCCATTCCTGTGTGATCAGCAATGGGTTGATCGTGGAGATCAGGGCTGTTTCAGGCCGCAAACAATAGGAACTGGCGGACGACCGGATTGGGCATGCCGCGAGCGAACCTACAAAAGCCCGGGTCGCGTTTCGATTATTGCGTTTTTCGAGTATTTCGAATATGATCGGCTCTGCAACCGTTTTCGCTTAGGAGCTACCCATGACCACCGCCACTGCCCAATCCAAGATGACCCTTCCCGCCGCGGGAGAGGTTAAGGCAGCCGTCCAGGGTCAACGTGCCTTGGCGGCTTACCTCGCAACCCAGTTCGAGACGCAGCACATCCAGATCTTTGATGACCACAAACAGGCTCATCAGGTGGAACTGCCTACCTCGGCTTTACGCCTGCTGGTCGACATCCTGGCCGAGTTGGCCGATGGCAATGCAGTAAAGGTGGTGCCCGTCCATGCAGAGCTGACGACCCAAGAGGCGGCGGACTTGCTCAACGTGTCCCGTCCCCATTTCGTCAAGCTGCTAGAAGATGGGGTGTTGGCATTTCATCGCACCGGCAAGCACCGCAGGGTGAGGTTCGCCGATCTGATGCAGTACAAGGAAGCGCGCGAGCGCGCCAGTGAGCAGGCAATGGCCGAACTCGCTCAGCAGTCGCAAGAGTTGGGAATGGGATACGAATGAGGCATTCCCCATTCACCGCCGTCTACGACGCGTGCGTTCTATATCCCGCGCCACTGCGGGATTTCCTGATGTGGCTCGGCCTGTCTGGCCGCTTCCGGGCGCGGTGGAGCCAAGCCATTCATGAGGAGTGGAAACGCAACCTGTTGATCAACCGCCCCGATCTCACCCGGGTTCAGGTCGACAGGACGTCGGATCTCATGGACCGGGCAATTCCGGACGGCTTGGTGGAGGGCTACGAAGCGCTCGTGGCAGGCCTGACATTGCCCGATCCGGACGACCGGCACGTCCTGGCTGCGGCGATTCGCTGCGGTGCGAGCGTGATTGTGACGTTCAACGAACGGGATTTCCCGAACGATCTGCTGGCTCCGTACGGCATCGAATCGCAGCACTCCGATGAGTTTGTGGACAACCTACTGGATCTGGACGCGGCCGCCGTAGTGTCGGCTGCGCAGCGCCAGCGTGCCCAACTCAAGCATCCGCCGATCGAGGTGGACCGCTATCTCGAAATCCTGCTGCGCCAAGGCCTTGTGCAAACGACCAAGGTGCTGGCGACCTATCGCACCATTCTCTGACCCGCCGAGAGCCACGGATGACCAAGAATCCTTCATCAGACGCCACTTTGCCGAAAGGCATCCATCGAAGCTGGAAGCTGCCGGACAAGTCGCTGGGTGACTTGTGGGATTCGATCGTGATGGACGAAGCCATCAAAAAACAGTTGCTGTCACAAGCGATCGTCAACTTCACGGTGCGCCCCAAGGTGGAGCGCACGGTACTCCCCCTGCACGGCGTGATCTTGTTGGTCGGCCCGCCGGGGACTGGGAAGACCTCCTTGGCACGGGGCTTGGCGCATCGTGTGGCCGAATCTTTTTCTTCTGCGAAGTTTCGATTGCTGGAAGTAGAGCCTCACACGCTGACGAGCTCTGCAATGGGAAAGACTCAACGCGCCGTGGCAGACCTGTTCTCGCAATCGATCGCAGAATCCGCAGCGGCGGGCCCTACGATCGTCCTTCTGGACGAGGTCGAAACGCTTGCGGCTGATCGAGCCAAGCTCAGCCTGGAAGCCAACCCGGTTGATGTGCACCGGGCCACCGACGCGGTGTTGGTGCAGTTGGACATGTTGGCCGAACGCAACCCGCATCTGCTGTTCGTGGCCACCAGCAACTTCCCACAGGCCGTCGACAGTGCCTTCCTATCTCGTTGCGACATGGTGATGGAGGTGCCACTGCCCGGCAAGGATGCCTGCAAGCAGATCCTGGTGGACTGCCTGAATGGCCTGGCAAAGACATTTCCGGGGATTGGCAAGCTTTCCTCGGCTCACCAGTTCGACGCGTGCGCTGGCGAGTGCGTCGGATTGGATGGTCGGGCCATTCGCAAGGTCGTAGCCAACGCCCTCGCGGCCGACCCGCAAGTGGCTATCGATCCGAACAAGCTTTCCGTAGAGCACCTGCGCAGTGCGATACGACAGGCAAAGCAAATGCGCCTTCAAGGAGGGAAGCAAAAATGACCACCGTTGTCAGCCGGACGTTTCGCAGCTCGCCGCACCGCGATGCGTTGCAGACGTGGGATGCCATTGTCGAACTGCTCACTCAGGGCAAGGACGGCACGGCTCGCTCTGAACTCAGGGCCGTGGCGGGCGTGGCCGCCAGCTTGATCGCCGACCAGGCACCCAAGAGCGCGCCCATCGTTGCGACATGCGATGGACCACGGACCAGGATCTACTGCCTCTTCGACGAAGACGCGATCGATGGTAATGATGCCAACGAAGAAGTCTTGGGGTTCGAGCCGTTGAAGGGAGACTGGGGAGTCTCGCTGCCGTGTCCGAAGGAGCAGCTCGGCTGGGTGCAAACCGCGCTCAAAAAGCACAGTTCTCGCATCATTGCACGGGACTTGAGCCAAGGAATTGCCACGCAGGCGCAGGCCGATGCTGGACAAGCGCTGTCGCTCGACCTCGGAGGTTTCCTCAAGTCATGAGCACCGTCGCCACCTACTCGTACACGCACTCGGTTACCTATGTGACCGACAACATCCTCAAGAGCTTGAAAGACATCATCCTGCTCAGTGGGCTGGACCCCGAGCACTTTGCGGATCGCTGGGAGAGCAATACCCGAGCCATCAAGACGTGGCTCGGGACCGGTGATCTGCGCAAGGTGATTCTGGAGATCTACAACCCGGCAACCGACAAACTCGTGACCCGATGGGATATCGACATCGTGTATGGGTGGTCCGATGGCGACGGCAGCTTCTGGACAGATACCGAGCAGTTGAAGTACGCGATCAAGAAAGCTGGGCTGCTGCCATCGCAGGCCAAGTACAAGTTAATGCTCGATACAAAGCCAGGGCGGCCTGATGTGGAGGGGTGGAGCAAAGGAAGTTATCGCTCGACGGATGGAATGGTCAAGCAGAGCCTAGGCTCGACTGTCGAACACAGCGGCCTGGCGGGTCAGGCCGGATATTGGAGGCAACGCTGATGCTGTCGATCGATGAAGCTTTTCGCAAGTTCAAGTCGCGTCTGGAACTCAACGAACGCGAACAGAAGAATGCCTCGCAACGCCAGAACGAAGTGCGGGACTACCTGCAGACCAAGTTCGGCATTGCGCGCAGCTTCCTGACCGGGTCCTATGCTCGATACACGAAGACGAAGCCGCTCAAGGATATCGACATCTTCTTCGTGCTGAAGGACTCGGAGAAGCATTACCACGGCAAGGCCGCATCGGTAGTGCTGGATGATTTCCACTCTG
Source organism: Burkholderiales bacterium (assembly GCA_017307855.1). Lineage (GTDB taxonomy): Bacteria > Pseudomonadota > Gammaproteobacteria > Burkholderiales > Burkholderiaceae_C > JAGOCV01. Next base: position 53,641 of record JAFKGD010000003.1, read on the forward strand.
CATTGGTGGAGAAATACGGTTCGGCGGCCGTGCGCAGACAGGCGCGCTCGATCAACGTGGATTTCGGTGTTCACATCGACGCGGAGGACAACACGGACTACCGGGTGGTCAGCGTGGATGCGGTGCCCGCATTCGACACCGGCGACCAGTATGAGATCCCCGATACGGCGTCCGGAAAGTGGATCAAGACGGACCCGGAGATCCATAAGGACAAGGCGACCGCAGCGCACCAAGCCTATGGCAATGAGTGGAAAGGTCTCGTGCGCATGGTGAAGTACTGGAACAACAATCCCAAGCACGGCGATCAGAAGCCGGTGAAGCCCTCGTTCCTGATCGAGGTAATGGCCCTTGAGTGTCTTTACGGCGGCTGGGGAGGATCGTTCGATCGCGAGATCCAGTCGTTCTTTGCCACGCTTGCCGATCGTGTTCATGACGAGTGGCCGGATCCCGCCGGACTTGGCCCGGCGATCAGCAACGATATGGATGCCGCGCGCAAGCAGCGCGCGCAGCAGCTGCTGTTCCAGGCGAGCCAGGACGCAAGCATCGCCATCGACCACGCGCGTCGTGGTCGCAATATCGAAGCGCTTCGCGCCTGGCGCGCACTGTTTGGCCCCAAGTTCCCACTGTCCTGATTCCATCGGCTTCCATACACGTCCCATCGAGGTACAGCATGTCCCAGTGGTCGCTTTCCCAGCTCCTGTCGTCCCTGCATGAAGACATCCAGCAGCGCTTGTCCGTAGTACGCAAGACCTTCGGTCACCCGGGTACGAAGGGGGATGCGAGCGAGAACGTCTGGATCGACATGCTGGATACCTATCTGCCCAAACGGTACCAGGCGGCGAAGGCGCATGTGGTGGACAGCCTGGGGAACTTCAGCCAGCAGATCGATGTGGTGGTGTTTGATCGGCAATATTCGCCTTTTATCTTCACCTACGAGAACGAGACGATCATTCCAGCCGAAAGCGTGTACGCCGTGTTCGAGGCCAAGCAGACGGCTGACGCGGGGCTTGTGGCCTATGCCCAGGAGAAGGTCGCCAGTGTGCGCAGGCTGCACCGCACGAGCCTGCCGATCCCGCACGCTGGCGGGACCTACCCAGCGAAGCCGTTGATTCCGATTCTGGGTGGCTTGCTCACCTTCGAGAGCGAATGGAGTCCTGCATTGGGCCCATCCATGGACAAGGCGCTGAACGCAAACCTCACCGAGGGGCGTCTGGACATCGGATGCGTTGCCGCCCACGGGCACTTTTTCTATGACCAAGCCAGCGGCGCGTACAGCTACACCAACGAAAACAAGCCGGCGACCGCGTTTCTTTTCAAGCTGATCGCGCAGCTTCAGTTCAGTGGAACGGTCCCCATGATCGATGTGGAGGCTTACGGTCAGTGGTTGACCAAGTGAGGGGTCGTTGTGGCAAGCATACGTTCGGAGTACCACCGGTTCCTGGCGCACTTGACGCAGCGGCACGTGCACGACGACGTGCGCCGGCTGGCGCACCTGGTGCTCGATCACCTGCAGCCACTGGCCGAGGTCGGTGCTGCACGCCGGGGGCGCTCCACGCGCTTGGCGCCGCTGGCCATCGCGCATCTGGCGCAGATGCCTGTCGCCTACGACGGGGACGCGCGCGGCCCCGAAAACGGGCCGGCGCTCGGGCGACTGCACCAGCTCGAAGTCGGGCCGTTTCGAGGATTCATGCGGCAGGAGACGTTCGACCTCAGCCATGACATCACCTTGGTCTACGGTGCCAACGGCACCGGCAAGAGCAGCTTCTGCGAAGCCTTGGAAGTGGCGATGCTCGGTTCGATCAGCGAAGCGCAGGCCAAGCGGGTCGACCAGCGGACGTACTGCAACAACGCTCGCCTGCGCCGCCACATCGCGCCAGTCCTGTCGTCTACGGCGGCGGGCGAAGCGCAGGCCGTCCAGCCCGACGAAGCTGAGTATCGCTTCTGCTTCATCGAGAAGAACCGCCTCGACGATTTCGCCCGAATCGCCGCGCGGACCCCGAGCGATCAGCGCCAGCTCATCGCCACCCTGTTCGGCGTGGACCAGTTCAGCGAGTTCGTGCGCGGCTTCAACCCCTCGCTCGATCAGGACCTGATGCTTGCCGGCGTGCAGGCGGCGCAGCTGGCGCAGCGTCGCCTGCAGTTGGCGAACTCCGAACAGACCATCGCCGCCTACCCGCAGAAGATCGCAGCGGTCGAGGGCCTGGAACAAGCTTTGGCGCAGCGCATGTCACCTGGCGCGACCTATCAAACCTGCGTGGACTGGCTGCTGGGTACGCCGCAGCAGCAAGGACGGCTACCGTATGTCCAGGCTCAGCTGGACGCCAACCCGCCTGCCATTCACGAGGTGACCCAGGCCCGCCTGCAAGCGTTGCTGGCAGAGGCCTACCGCGTCCAGGGACTGTGGCAAGCGTCTTCCGCGCAACTCGCGGCCCGCGCCGGCGAGGTGTCGTACGCGAAGCTCTACGAGGCCGTGCAAGCGTTGGCGGACGGGGCGACCGCGTGTCCGGCATGTGGAACCGAACTGGCCGCCGTGGCGCAGGACCCGTTCGCCAGGGCGCGAATGGGCCTGGAGCAGCTCGCGCAACTGGCCGTCCTGCAGCAGCAGGAGGCCGGGCATCGGACGCAGTTGAGCGAGGCGGTCCGAGCGCTGTGGGACGAAATGCGCCGCGTGGTGGCGGCGGCTGGGGTCGCTTGTCCTGCCGAATCGCAGGCCGCGGGCCTGCCACTGCTGCCTCCCACGTCGGCGGGCAATTGGCTCGGCGGCTGGGTGAATGGGGACCAGCGCGCCTGGCAAGCCCTCTTACGGATCGCACAGATCATCGAAGGCTTCGACGCGCAGGCGCGCGACGTGAATGCCCAGCGCGGCGCGATGGCCCAGGAGCGGGACCGCCTGCAACAGCATCAGCTGGAGATCGAACGGCTGCGGACCATGCGCACGACTGCGGATCAGGAGCTGGCGGCCGCCCGCCAAACCGTGGCCCAATTCGACGACGCGAACCGCGGCCTAATCCAGGCGGCCACGGACGAAATGCCGGTGGTGGTGCACCATCAGCGGGTCAAGGCCGCCTACGACGGCTTCCTGCCCGAGATTCAGGCATACCTAACCGCTCTGCCGGGGGTTCTGCTACAGGGGCTGGGAGACCAAGCCCGCCATCTCTACAACGCATTCAACCGGGCCGATCCGCCCGGCGATCTGCTGCACGCGCTGTGGTTGCCCGTGGCCGAGAACGGCAAGATCGAGGTGGAGTTCGCCGGCGAGCCGGGCGCGCGCTACGACGCGTTGATCGTCTTCAGCGAAGGGCACATCAAATGCCTGGGCCTGGCGATTCTGCTTGCCAAGAACCTCGCGCAGGGCTGCCCCGTGGTCATATTCGATGACGTCGTCAACGCGATCGACGACGACCATCGCGATGGCATCTGGCGTACCTTCTTCGAGGACGGTTTGCTCCACGGCAAGCAGGTTATCCTCACCTCGCACGCAGAGGAGTTCCTGCACCGCATCCAGCAGGAGTTGGGCGTGCGCCGCGCCGCGGCCATTAAGCGCTACAAGTTTCTCCCGCATCAGGGAGAGCACGAACTGCGGGTCGACAGCGACCCGCCAGCGAAGAACTATGTTCTTCTGGCCCAGCAGGCGTTGGCGGCTGACGAGAAACGCGAGGCACTGCGTCAGGCCCGGCCGGCGCTGGAGAGTCTGACGGACCGCCTGTGGACGTGGCTGGGTCGGCGGGCGGACGGCCGGATCGACATCAAGCTGAGCGGGCCCCGCGCGCCTTGGGAGCTGAACAATAAATGCACCAAGTTGCGGTCGGCCGTCGAGCGTATCGCGGCGCAACATGCGGGTGCGCCGGATGCCGTAGGGGCGTTGGTCCGGCTGCTCAATGTCAGCGGTACGAGTATTGAATGGGGTTACCTCAATAGCGGTGTGCACGACGCTCAGCGCGATCATGAGTTTGATCGGGCGACGGTAAGAACGGTCGTCGAGGCGGTTACGGCGTTGGATGCTGCTCTTGATACCCTGCAGAACCGATGAACGGCACACGGCTTTGCAGAGCCGTGCCGCCCGTGTCACCTCATAAGTACTTCTTGAAGCTGCCTGCGGTCAGGCTGACTGCCATCCCCAGCAACGCCGCGCTGGGCAGCAGGATGACCAGAGGATGCACCGATATGGGCAGAGCGAGATAGGTGACCCAAGGCAGCACGGCCAACGGCATCAGGCTGGCCTTCGCGCGGTGGTAGATGAAGCCGGATTCGCGGCCCGCGCCGAACCGACGCACATCCCGTCGCACCAGGCCGTCAATCAGGCCGACGAATGCCGCCGTGAGGATCAGCGGCAGCGTGAGCACCAGGACCAGCAGGCGCACCAGGAAGGTGAGCGTCGTGAAGGCCGCAGCGATCAGGTAGCTTTCGGCCCAGACATAAACTTGGCTGATGTAGTAGCGGAAGTTGCGGCTCTGCCCGTGGCTGTGCGCGCGGACGCGCTCGGCGGTCTGGCTCATGCGCTCCAGCAACCCCGAGCGCACGAACACCCACTCGTACCCGGTATCCACCAACTCGTGCGCCGTGCGCCCGGGCTCCTGTACCACCACGCTGCGCGTGAAGTGGTTGGACAGGTGCCCGAGTTCGTACCGCAGCATCTGCTGGGAGTGGCGCGAGCCCTGGTCCTTCCAGAACAGGTGCATGCCGACGCACTCCACCACGATCGAAAACAGCAGCGAGCCAATGAGCACCCCGAGCAGCCGGAACGGTAAGGTGATGGTGCCGACGATCAAGCCTTGGCGATGGTTCTGCTCCCGCTGCGCGGTCGAGGCGGCATCCTTCATGGCACGGCCTCGTTGCCCGCGCCATCGTCGGCGCCGGTGGCCACCGCGCCGGGCTCGGCCGCAGCGGCATCGTCCAGCAGGTCGTCGGGCAAGGCCGCATCCTGCAAGGCCGACGAGCTGGTGAACTCCCACCACTGCGTGGCCTCGCTGTAGCTCTGGCGCATGTACCCGGCCAGTTGCTGCAGGTCCGCCGGCATCACTTCATCCGGGTCCGGCGCCGGCAGCGGCATACGCACCTTCCAGAGCTGGCCGCCCTGCAGCAGCGCGAAGCACTGGCCCTTGGGCAGGCCGACGACGTATGACGGCTCGATCATCGGCACGCTGGCCATGCTGATGCGGTCCTGGGTGTTCGACGTGAAATCCGTCGCGCCGCGGATGTCTGAGCTGTCCGTCGCGCCCGAGACGATGGTGGTTGTATAGACCTCGACCTTCGGCAACTGCCTCGTCAGCAGTTCCGCGGTGGCCGTCTCGCGCACGCGCAACATGAATAAATTGTTGAAATTCCCGATCACTTGGCCGGCCTTCGCGCGATTTCCGATGCGGGCCTCGATGTCCGAGAGCGTCTGCGTGTACGCCGTGACTTGCAGGCCGGCACCGCCGCCCTTGTTGATGAGCGGGATGAATTCATCGCCCATCAGTTCATTGAATTCGTCGGCATGAACGTTGATCGGCACGCGAGCGCCAGCCACTGCGCCGGGCAGGCCATCGTCGATTCCGTGCTTGTAGATGTGTCCGGCCACCGAAACCAGGTCAGAGAACATCGAATTGCCGACCGCTGCGGCGACCTCGGCGTCAGACAACGCATCCAGACCCACATAGACGATGGCCCGCTTTCGGATGACCTGCATCCAATCAAAGATCGGGCGCGGGTCGGCCAGGTCGGAGTAGTTCGGCGCCAGGAGCTGGGCGATCTTGCCGCTCGTGAGCTTTTCCAGCAGCGGCAGCAGCGATGCAACGATCTTGTCGAAGTAGGTCTTGTCGTAGCGCACCGCCGAGCGCAGGCCATCGAGCACAGGGTCGTAGTTGCGCGCCTGGGAGAGGTACTGCTCCAGCGCGACCACGCGCTTCTCGCGCCCGATCATGTTCCTTGGGATGTTCTTCTCGTTGAGCTTGGCCTCGATCTGGACGATCACCTCCCAGGCCTTGGGCTCCGTCTTGGCAAAGTAGTGCTGGGCGTACTCGATGAACAGCGCGTCGATGTTGATGACGTGGCGCTGGATCAGCATGTAGTCCGGGCGCTGCCCCAGTTCCACCAGGGCGCGGGCGATGATGTTCACGAAGCGCCATGCGAACTCGCGGAACGCCGCGCTGTTGCCTTCGCCGGAGAGCTGCCCCGCGATGCGTGTCGCCACTTCCGAGATCCGACCGAAGCGGCCCACGGCGTTGTAGCGGGCGCTGATTTCCGGCCAGCCCAAGTGGAAGATGTAGAACTCGCCTTCGCGGCCAGCGCGCTGGGCTTCGACGTACATCCGTTTCAAGAGATCGGCATCCCCCTTGGGGTCGATGACGATGACGACCTCATGCTCGCCGGCAGCATTCCTGCGGCGGATGTCCTGCGTGACGAACAACTCGGCCAGGCGCGTCTTGCCCACCCGCGTGGTGCCCAGCACCAGCGAGTGCCCGACACGCTCGCCCAGCGGCAGGCTGACGTCCACTTCGTCGGGCTCGATGCCGTGCAGCCTTGGCAGGCCGCCGACAGGCGGCAACGGGCGCACGGGGTTGAAAGGCGCGTCCCAGCCGGTGAGCTTCGGCAGGCGCGAGAGCGGCAATGGCGCGAACTCCAGCCGTTCCTCCAGGCGCCTGGTCAGCCGGTAGGCCGGCGTCGGCTCGACGTAGCGGCGGAACTCGGGCCGGTACGTCTGCATCAGCCGATGCGTGTGCTTCTGCTCCCAGAGAAAGCCGCGCCCCACGAATAGGCGCTGCTGGCTGACCGGCACGTCCTTGCTGGTCATCACGTAACGCGGCAGACGGCGGATGTTGCGCCGGTAGCGCAGGATGATGCGGGCATCGCGGTAGCGGATCGCGCCGTAGGCGCCGAACGCCAAGGCGCTGCCGATGCCCATGGCCGGGCTCAGCGCGAGCGACCATGGGGCCACCAGGCACAGAAACGCGGCGCCTGCACACGCCGCGACGGTGTATAGCTCCACCGCTGGGCGTAGCAGAACCTCGACCGGCTGTTTGCCCGACATGGCTTCATTGCTCGATGCCGGTGGCCGTGATCAGCGCCGGGTAGTGCCGCAGGCCCAGGCGATCGGCCAGGTCGTCGCCGGCCACGGGCGCGAGCGGCACGCCCGGCACCAGGGCGCGCAGCCGCGCCAGGCCCTGCGCGGTCTCGACGTTGACGACCAGGCCGACCGCGCCACGTTCGCGCAAAGCGGCGGCGCGGCGCTGCAACCAGGCCCGGGAAGCCTCGTCGTCGCCGATGACCACGAACGGCCGCAGGCCGGGCGCTTCAATCACACGCCGCGCGACGGTGCCAGGCGTGAGCTTGGCGCTGCGCACCGGCAGCATCGCGGCTTCGTCCGCCGGTGTGGCAGGAACCTGGGGCGTCGGGATGGACGGCCGCGCCGGTGCGTTGGCGCGCGGCTGGAGATTCAGGGCTTCGTAGTACGGCAATGCCGACGTGCCGCCACGGTCCTCGACAACGATCAGCGGCTCGCCGGCACGCGAGGCCAGCGGCAGGCCTGACAGCAGCATGAGCAGGCCCTTTAAGGCGAGATGGGCCGGATGGGGTTTGGTCATGGGGAGGTCTCCTGGCGCGCGGCGGGGACCGCGGCGGTTGGGCGCGTGCCCTGCACGCGGGCAAGGTGGCGCGACACGCTGCGCCGATAGCGGGCGGCGGACTCGCCGCCTGCGGGGCGGTGATAGCGGCCGATCGCCAGCAGCCAGTCCTCGCCGGGGGTGTGCTGCTCCTTCAGGATCTCGGCGGCAACGGCCAGGTTGCGATACGGATCCAGCAGGTCGCACGCGCCGGTAAAGCGGTGCTTGTGGTAGCCGAGGTTGATCTGGCCCAGGCCCGCATCAATGCGCGTGTACGGCGTGGCGCGCATCGCCTGCTGCAGGCCAGCGCAGGCGTCGGCGCGCGTGGCGAAGCGGCGCGACTGGCCGGCGACGTTGAGGGACCACGGCCACGGCACCAGGCGCCCGTTGCGCCGGATGCCGCTCTCCTGCAAGGCCACGGCGTAGAGCACGGTCGAGGGGATGCCTGCGCGCTGGGCGGCAAGCTGGTAAGCCGGTGGCGGAACCTCCTGGGCCAGGGCGGCAACGGCATACAGGCCGGCAGTGAGCACCAGTGCGCGCAGGGGCATGGCTACGGCTGGCGCTGCCATTGGCCGTTCACTTCGCGCACGGCGGCGGGCAGATCGCCGGGCAGGCCCAGCGACAGCCAGCGGCCGCCGTCGTGGTTGAGCGTGATGCTGCCGGCGCGCACGCGCGCCGGGTCGATCTGCGCGCGCTTGGCCCAGTCGCGGATGCGCGCGTCATCCTGGCGGCTGCCCACCATGTACAGGTCGAACTCCGCGCCCGAGGATTGCAGGCGCTGCACGAGCTGTCCGCAGGCTGCGCAGCCGTCCTTGACGAACACCGCCATGCGGCCGCTGCCGCGCAAGGGACTGCTGGATGTGCCGGCGCCCGGCTTGTCGTCGGGCAGGTTCACGCGCTGCATCCCCGGATTCAGGCGCTGCCAGGCCTCGTCGTAGGCGCGCTGGTAGGCGAGCAGCTTCTCGACGCGGCGCGCTTCCACCTGCACCTGCAGTTCCGCATAGCGGCGCCGTTCTTCGTCCGTGCGAGCTTCGATGCCCAGGGCGGACAGCGGGTCCAGGTTGGGCGAGTAGATACCCAGCGGCCCATCCATCAGCTCGCGGTAGCGTGCCCATTCTTGTGGCTGCAAGCCCCATTCGGTTGCCACCCGGTCGTCCAGCACGCGGGCGGCCAGCGGGCGCTCCTGGCTCTGTGCGTTGCGCGCCGGGGTCGTTGCGGGCTGCTGCGCCCAGGCGGGCCATTGCGACGACGCCACCAGGACCGCGAAAAGGAGGATCGACGGCTTCATGGGTGCTCCGGTCAGGGAATCGCCACGCGGCGGGTCTGGTTGCCGGCCTGGAACACTGCGGTGTTGCCCTCGATCGCCTGCAGGCGCCACGGGCCGACCGCATCCCCGGGCAGCAGCACCTGAAGTTGGGCGGGCGTGAAGTCCCCGGTGCTCGGCGCGACGGACACGCTGCGCTGGCCGGCGCGCAGTTCGGCGCCGACGACGCGGAATAGCAGCGGCGGCAGCTCGGTCTTGGAGGCGGCGGACGTGCGCGATGCGCGCCGTTGGGCGGGTGCGGTGGCACGTGGGGCGGCTTGGCGCGCCTTGATCTGCTCGACCTCCGCGCGCAGCGCCTGGAGGTCGTCGGCCGCTGCGTAGCCACTGAGAGATTTCTCGACCTGGGCCGCGCGTGCTTCCAGAATCTGGCGGGTGTCTTTGAGGTCAGCGTCCGTCGCGACGGCCGGGCGCTGCTGGATGGCCTCGATCGTCTCGGCCAAGCCAGTTGCCTGCGCTTCCAGGCGTTGCAGGCGGGAATCCAGCCGCTCCTGGTCGGCCTGGTCGCTGAGGGCCTGGTAGCCCAGGGCCGCCAAGACGCTGAGGAAGATCAACCAGAGCCACATCAGGCTCTGCACCACCACGGCGGCGGTCGATCGCTGGGCAGGTTGCGGGGCGTTCATGGCTGGCCTCCCGAAACCATGGGTGCCAGCGGGAACGTCTGCACCGCCTCGGTGGCGGGTGGCTCGGATGGGGACTCGGCGACCGCGCGATCGCCGGGCCGCTCGAAGCAGATTTTCCGTGCGCGGTCATCTGCGTGCAGTTCCCAGGCCGGGCCAGCCAGCGTGAGCAGCGCATCGCGCAAGGTCATGGGGCCGAGGTGCAGGTGTGCCGCCGGCAACGGCAGCGCGTACAGCTCGATCACCGCATGCGGGGTCTCGCAAAGCTGGTAGCCGCTGCGTTTGAGCACATGCCGCAGCCCGTCGCCGACCGTGGCGCGGACCTCCTCGGGCATGGACACGTCGATGGTCTGCACCAGCAGATCGCGCTGCGCCGCCATCGGCGCCAGCTCCACCAGGGTGTAGCGGCCATAGCGCACGACGGGAATGAACTCGGGCGGTGCAGCCTCGGGCGCGGGTGGGACGTCCTCGACGGTGCTGGCGGCCAGCGGCGGTGGCGTGGTCGCGCAGCCGCTGGCCAAGGCTGCGGCCAGGAGGCTGGTACCGACCAGACACCGGGATACATGGATTGCAGGCATGGCATCGGCTCTTCTGTTGCGATGCCGATACCTTGGCTGCGCGCGGCTGCGCGGTCAGTCAGGAATGCGAACTGGGGGGTGCCCGCTTTTGCAGTCCAACACATAGCGCAACCCGCAAATCCAACTGTGGTTTGCACATTAATTCTATAAATGTTGTAATATCGAATCATGAAAGAGGATCAAGCCATTTCCGCCTTAAACGCCCTGGCTCACACCCAGCGCCTGCGCGTGTTCCGCGCCTTGGTCGTTGCTGGCCCGGGCGGACTGACGCCGAGCACGCTAGCTGACCAGCTCGACGTGGCCCGCAACACCTTGTCCTTCCACTTGAAGGAACTGGCCCATGCTGGCCTCGTCAGCATCGAGCAGCAGGGCCGCAACCTGATTTATCGCGCCGAGTACGGCCGCATGGACGGTCTGATCGGTTACCTGACCGAGCATTGCTGCCAAGGTGGCGTATGCGAGGTTTCTCCATCCAAGACCTGCTGCTGACCATGACCGATACCACTTACAACGCCTTGTTCATCTGTACGGGCAATTCGGCCCGCTCCATCCTCGCCGAAGGCATCCTCAACGACATGGGCCAAGGGCGGTTTCACGCCTGGTCGGCAGGTAGCCATCCGAAAGGCGAAGTTCACCCGCTGGCACTCGCCACGCTGGAGCGGCTGCACCTTCCGACAACGGGCTACCGCAGCAAGAGCTGGGACGAGTTCGTGAAGCCCGATGCGCCGGTGTTCGATTTCATCTTCACCGTCTGCGACAACGCAGCCGGCGAGGCGTGTCCGCTGTGGCCGGGCAAGCCGGTGTCGGCGCATTGGGGCGTGCCTGACCCGGCAGCCGTGGAAGGCACCCTGGAACGACAAAGCAAGGCGTTCTTCGATACCGCCATGACGCTGCGCCGACGTATCGAGTTGTTCCTGTCGCTTCCGATCAAGAGTCTCGATGCCATGTCGTTGCAGCGTGAACTGCGCGACATCGGCCGCCAGTGAGGCCCGCCCGATGAGCGCAACCGATACTGCCGGCCCCGCGCCAGCAAACTCCGCCATGAGCGGCTTTGAGCGTTACCTGACGCTATGGGTGGCGGTGTGCACCATCGCGGGGATCGCTCTGGGCCAGTTCGCGCCCGCCGCATTCCAGGCCATCGGCCGCATGGAGATTGCCAAGGTCAACCTGCCGGTCGGCCTGCTGATCTGGGTAATGATCATCCCCATGCTGCTGAAGGTGGACTTCGCCGCGCTTGGCCAGGTGCGCCAGCATTGGCGGGGCATGGGGGTCACGCTGTTCATCAATTGGGCCGTCAAGCCGTTCTCAATGGCGTTGCTGGCGTGGATCTTCATCCGCCACGTCTTTGCCGACTGGCTGCCCGCCGATCAGCTCGACAGCTATATCGCCGGCCTGATCCTGCTGGCTGCTGCACCGTGTACCGCAATGGTTTTCGTTTGGAGTCGGCTGACTGGCGGTGATCCGGTATTTACGCTGTCGCAAGTGGCCTTGAACGACACCATCATGGTGTTCGCCTTCGCACCCATCGTCGGCCTGCTGCTGGGCCTGTCGTCGATCACGGTGCCGTGGGACACCTTGCTGGTGTCGGTGGGTTTGTACATCGTCATTCCGGTCATCCTGGCCCAGCTCTGGCGCCGGGCGCTGCTGCGCAAGGGGCAGGCCGTGTTCGACAGGGCACTGGAACGCATCGGCCCATTGTCCATCGCCGCGCTGTTGCTGACGCTGGTGCTGCTGTTCGCCTTCCAGGGCGAGGCCATCATCCGGCAGCCGCTGGTGATCGCCATGCTGGCGGTGCCGATCCTGATCCAGGTGTTCTTCAATTCCGGTCTGGCGTACTGGCTTAACCGCCAGGTGGGCGAAAAGCACTGCGTCGCTGGGCCATCCGCGTTGATTGGTGCCAGCAACTTCTTCGAGCTGGCCGTGGCCGCCGCCATCAGCCTGTTCGGCTTCCATTCCGGCGCAGCACTCGCAACAGTGGTCGGCGTGCTCATCGAGGTGCCGGTCATGCTGCTGGTGGTGCGCGTGGTCAATCGCTCACGCGGCTGGTACGAACGCCGCGCGACCACTTCGTAACCTCCAAGAGGCATCCATGAGCACCATCACGATCTACCACAACCCAGCCTGCGGCACCTCGCGCAACGTGCTGGGCCTGATCCGCAACAGCGGCGAGGAACCGACCATCATCGAGTACCTGAAAACGCCGCCCGACCGCGACACGCTCCAGGCGCTGATCGCGGCGATGGGCGTGCCGGTGCGAGACGTGCTGCGCGAGAAAGGCACGCCCTATGCCGACCTCGACCTGGGCAACCCGAAGTGGAGCGACGACGACCTGATCGGCTTCATGCTCCAGCATCCCATCCTCATCAACCGGCCTATCGTGGTCACGCCGCTAGGCACGCGCCTGTGCCGGCCTTCGGAAGCCGTGCTCGACCTGCTGCCGCAGCCGCAGCGCGGCGCGTTCAACAAGGAAGACGGCGAGCCGGTGGTCGATCAGGACGGCCGCCGTGTCTGAATCTCGTCTCGACCTGCCGAACATCGACACGGCGCTGTTCCAGCAACCGGACACCGAACATCTGTTCGCGCCGGCACGGGCCACGCACGCGCCGCGCTTCCTGCTGCTCTATGGTTCGCTGCGCGAACGCTCGTTCAGCCGCCTCGCAGCCGAAGAAGCCGCACGCATCTTGCGGGCGCTGGGCGGCGAGACCCGATTGTTCAATCCGTCCGGGCTGCCTCTGGTGGACGATGCGCCGGCCGATCACCCGAAGGTCAAGGAACTGCACGAACTGGTGCAATGGGCCGAGGGCATGGTGTGGAGTTCGCCGGAGCGCCACGGCGCGATGACCGGCCTGATGAAGACCCAAATCGACTGGATTCCGCTGTCGGTCGGCGCGGTGCGCCCGACCCAGGGGAAGACGCTGGCGGTGATGCAGGTATCGGGCGGCTCGCAGTCGTTCAACGCCGTCAACCAGATGCGCGTGCTGGGCCGCTGGATGCGGATGCTGACCATCCCGAACCAGTCCTCGGTCGCCAAGGCGTACCAGGAGTTCGACGAGGCCGGACGCATGAAGCCCTCGGCCTACTACGACCGCGTGGTGGACGTGATGGAAGAACTGATGAAGTTCACGCTGCTCACGCGCGACGTGGCGCCGTATCTGGTGGATCGTTACAGCGAGCGCAAGGAAAGCGCTGAATCACTGTCCAGGCGTGTACGGCAAGGTGCAATTTGACGCTGCGAGGCGCTGAAAAAAGAGCCGACGACCTCTCGGTCGTCGGCATTGCGTGAAGTTCAGGCGGCGACCAGTTGCCGGGCCAGTGCGACCTCGACGGAATCACCATCCTGGTTCAGGACATCCAGCCCCGATTCGGGCACGTCGCCCGAGGTGGACTGCGAGACCATGATCTTCTTGGCCATCAGTTCCAGGCAGGTCATCTGCGAAGAACCGGCGTAGCCGAGGTAGATCACGCGCACCGGCAACTTCTGCCCGATGCGCCAGGAGCGGCGTGCCGCCTGCTGGAGCGAGTACACGTTGTAGCCCGACTGCATGAACACGATCGTCGGAAACTCCAGCAAGTCCAATCCCGTCTTGACCAGCTCGGGATTGGTGATGAGCACGTCGATGCCACGATCCAGTTGCTCAGCGATCCAGTCTTCGCGGCGGCTGGCATCCACGCTTGCGCGCAGCACCGCCACCTTGAAGCCTTCTTGCTCCAGCAGCACCTTCAGGCGCGACGTGGTGTCCCGCGTGCCGGTATAGACCGTGTAGGCCAGAACCTTGCGGCCCTGCGCCTTCTCCTCTTTGCAGATGTCGATCAGCTCACGCTCCTTGGGGCTGATCTCGAACTCGTTGAACTGAGCCGGGACAAACGCCAAGGTGTTGCGCGTGCGCGGATGCACCACGGTCTCCGACCGGAAGCAGCAATCCGGCCAGGCCAGCAGCACGTTGAGGACCACACCCAGCAAGGTCGTATCGCGTCGCGCCAGAGCCTGTTTCAGCTCGGCGGTCAGCCGACCCGCCAGATCGCGGTAGGCCGCGGCTTGCGCCGTGTCCATCGCGACTTCACGGAACTCCTCGTCATACGGCGGCAGGACGTTGCCGCCGATGTCCTTGAGCTTGAGGAAGATCGTGAACGGCAGGATGCAGCGCAAGACGCCCTTGGGGCCGAAGCCCGGGGCCTTGACCGTGCGCACCGATACCTTGGTGCCCTTGGCCGTCTTGTGCGCCGTGCCGGTGCTCTCGGAGTAGATGTCCTTCAACACCCCGTGATCGCGCATGAACGCCATCGCAGCCGAGGTCATGCTGCCGCTCGTGGTCGGGCGGTAGCCGTCTTCGATCATCCGCCCCGGAAGGGCTCGGAACAGCAGGTGAAAAAGATCATCACCGTAGCCGCCCATCAGCGTGCCAGTCAGCAGCAAGGTCTTGCGAGCCTTCGCCGCCAGCACGCCCATGGCCTGGCCCTGGGCACTGCCCCCGTTCTTGTACTCATGCGCTTCATCAGCGATGAGCAGGTCGAACGTACCTTGCGGCAAGTACCTCTTGATGAACTCCGAGGGTTGATAACCGCCCTCGCCAAAGCCGAACTCCATGTTGGCCATCGCACGTTCCATGCGCGTGGCTTGACGGTCGGAAAACACCAGCTCGCCGTTGCCATCCATGAGGTTGATGAACTCGTGGATGTTGTCGCCGAGCATCGAGGCCAGGAAACCGTCACCGAACTTCTGCATCAGCTTCTGCGCGGTGACTTCCCCGATGGTCGGGATGCGCTTCAGGGCTTTGAGGACGGCCGAGGACTGGTCGCTGCCGGACAGGCTGCGCGGGCGGATCAGCGTCCACAGGGGCGCAGCGCAATGGCTGCACTTCCTGCGGGACTCCTCGGCTTCAAGCGCGACCGGGTTGACCGGCTCGCCGTCGAGGTCGGTGATGACCGTGCCGCAGTCCGGGCACGCTGCCACGTCGCCGTGGCGGGTGCGCCGCTGGGTGAAGACGGGCTTCCAGTGGAAACCCATCCGCATCCTCACGCGCCCCAGGACGAAGAACTCCTGACCCGTGGGCTGGACACCCAACTGTTCACGCAGCTTGATGAGCTTGACGAGCGTATCCGGCCCGTTGAGCACCCAAACTTTAGCGCCCGCTACCGTCTCCTGGATCTCGCGCCGCCACTTGTAAACAAGGTGCGGTGGCGAAAGCACCAGGGTGCGGCGGTAGCCTTCGGCGTTGAGCACGGCGGCCGTGGCGATGCCGACGGTCGTCTTGCCGCAACCCATCTCGCCATTGACGATCGCGGCGCGTTCGCCACGGTCGATCAGCAGCTCGGCGGCGGCGTGGACGACTTCGGCCTGGGCCGGAAACAGCTTGCGCTTGAGGCTGGCGACGATGAGCTGCCGGTGCGCCTGCGGTTGGCCGGTATAGACCGGCGGGTTGGCGCTGTTGAGGGCGTCGAGCAGTTCGTCGCCGAACTCGCCGACGAAATCCTGAAGGCTCAGGGTCAGAGGGGATGATTCCGCGTCGAGCAGTTCGCCCTGTACGGGCGCGGCGTCAGCGGCAGTGGTTTCGAGATCGAGGGACATGGTGATGCTCCAATGAAAAATGGGGCATGCACCACCCCCAGCGGGGCAATGGCATGCCCCGTGGTGGGAAGGAAATCGGCGCGCGGCCGAAGGTGGTTGAAGATGCTGGCCTGAGTGGCCTGCGGGTGAACCGTGCTCAGTCTTCGGACGGCAGCACGATGGCGGTGACGCTGCGCCCCGCATCGGTGATGATGCGAATGGCGAGTCCCGGGTGGATCACATAGTGCGATTCCAGCGGCGCGCCCGATTGAAGTGCAACGCCGTTGGCGTGCCATTGGTAGACGTTGACGTCACCCCAGTCGCCACGGGTGTGGCGCCTGAAGTACGGAATCGGGTCCAGGCGACCCGCGCGGACAAGGCGATCAATGCCTCGGCTGAAGATGAGCGCCCCGATGGGGAACGCCAGCCTCTGGCAGTAGGTTTCGATGCGATGCGATGCCATGGGCTCCTCCTTGAAAGGCTATTGAGCCACGACACCCCTGGCGGAGTGAAGTGGCTCCGTCAAGTGGATGGGATGACGAGGCGGCGCCTTCAGATCAGGTCGCGCTCTTCGGGAAGCTGGACCACCGTGGTCTGGTGGTCTTCGCTGGTCTTCACGAGCAACACCAGTTCCGGCGTGATCCGGTACTGGGAGATCATCAGGTTGTCCTGTTGGATTGCGACGTCGTTGGCTTGGCGGGTGGCCTCATCGATCTCGCCCCAGTCCCCGCGCACATGGCGCTGGACATAGGCCAAGGGGTCGATCAGGCCTCGCCGGGCCAGCCAATGCACCTTCTCGCTCAACTTCAACGTACTCGGTGCGAACAAGGGTTGCTTGCGCGGCGCAGGCCGCTTGAATGGATTGGGGAACATGGTGTTTCTCCTTCGAGGTGGTACAGCAGGACGGCAGCGCGTCCGGTGGATCAGCGGATGGTCAACACCTCGCCCCGCGTCGGGGAGCCAGGCGTCATGTCCCACGCGCGGATGACAGGCACGAACTTGTCGGTGAGGATGCGTGTCTCGGCGATGGAGCCGTCTTCGCGTTCGGTGAATTCCCGCTGGAGCGTCTTGTCCTTGTGGGTGTCACCTTTGACGACGAGCACGCGCCCCGTCTGGGAGCGCACGACGCCGGAGATCACGCCCGCGGCCAGAGCCAGGGCGAGATGCCAGTGGGACAAGGCCCGCGCCGGTGGACGCAGCGACTGCTGCGCGGTCCCCAAGTGCGTGTCCAGCGACGGCCAAAGGCCTTGCAGCCGGCCAACCTCGTCGGCGAACTGTTCGGGCTCCATCGTCACGCGGAAGAAATGCTCCGGCTCGGCCGGACTGGCGGGGACGATGTACGGCAGGAACGGCCATTCGCTCGGCAGTTCCTCGGCTTCGACTTCGCCAAGCCCAACCTGCAGCAGCAGATTGCGCACGGCCTTGACGCCATCGGGTGCCAGCTCCCGCTGACGGACCCGGCGGCCGAAGATCACCACCTGCTTGAACTGCGTTTCCACCGCTCGGTAGATACGCAGATCGGTGTAGTGGCGCGTCAACCAGCCGACCAGCTCCGCGTCGAGCACGTAGCCGGGGACGATGAAGACCAGCACGCCGCCGTATTGCAACAGCGACAGCGAACGCTGATAGAACAGCTTTTCGAGGCGGGCACGGCCCTGGCCCTGATAGCCGATGTTGCCGTTGACGTCCTTGGACAGGTCGCCATACGGTGGATTCAGCCACAGTAGTCCGAAGGACTGCTTGGAGATCATCGTGTCCATCAGGTCCGCGTGCAGGCAGTGATCGACCAGGCCGCGGGCATGGCGCGCCCGCTCGGCGTCGAATTCGACGGCGAACGCCTTGGCCTGTTCGCGCCCGAGGGCATGAGAGGCTTCGGCGATTGCCACGCCTTCACCGGCGCAGGGATCGAGGATGCACATCGGCCCGTCGCTGGGCATCAGTGCGTTGAGGGCTCTTTCGAGCGTGGGTTCGTCGGTCGGGAAATATCCGTTCTTGACGAAATTGCGGGCGAGCCGCGGGAACATGAGGGCCATGGAAGTCTCCTGGTTGGCGGGGATGAAACACGGAAGTACGCCAAGGCGTGCCTCCGAGGGTGGGTCAAGCCGCTACCGCTTCCGGCGTCCAAATCTTGGCCGGATACGGATAGGCGGTGAGCGCGTCGCTGCGGATCAGGGAGCCGAGCGCCAGGGTCAGCGCCGGCACGTCGATGGCGAGCCGATGGCCTTCCAGCGGCCCGAAGGCGAACGGAAGGCGGGCCAGCATCTCGCGGGTTTGCAGCAGTTCCAGCACGGTCTCGCGCCAGTGATCGAGCAGCGGCAACGGGCAGGTGTCCCGCACCAGCATCCACAGGCGGTCAAGCCTGTGGGCGCTGTCGCGTGGCAGCAGTGCCAATGCGCTGGCGTTGGCCTTGTCGGGCTTGACGCAGCGCCGGTCGAACAGCCACACGTTGGACAGCGAGCCGAACAGCGTCCGCCGGTACGCGCGCGTGATGCGCTTTTCCAGGCGATCGACGTTGCCGATGAATACCGGGACGCTGCCGCCCTGGTCGGTGATGACGTGGAACTGGTCCAGTCCCTGCTCGTCGCGCCCGAGGGTCAGGCGAGCGAGGAACTGCTGGACGGCGGTGTCCCGCGCCCAGATGGACAGGAAGATCAGGTTGCCCTGGTCATCGCCGACGCAGGCGTCGGCCATCACGTCCGGGCATTCGTCGATGCGGTACAGCGTGGAAGAAGTGTTTGCGGGCATGGTGGTGTCCTCGGATGAACGGGAACAGCACCGCCCGCTGGGGCAAGTACTGCCCCAGGGGGTGGAAGAAAACCGCTCAGTCCGGCTCGAACTGTCGGGTGTGCGGATTGAAGTGAAGCGCCTCGTCCACCGCGGTGATCGGCGTGAAGCCGTCCAGGTAGATGTTGTTGAGGTACTGGTCGCGGTAGGTCAGCGCCTGCCGTGCCTGCTCCTCGGTGAGGCCGTTGTCGATGAAGTACCCCAGCATTTCCTCGTCGGAGGACACTTCGTCGTTGGACAAACTCCCTTCAACGAGTGCCAGCAACGAGGGCGGAAGCGTTGCCAGGATCGGGTCCATGTCGGTTCCTCCTGGCTCAGGCCATCGACGCCGCGGCGGATGCCGCGGATGCCGTGGGTGTGCGCCGCCGGGCGTGGTAGGCGCGAACGCCTGCACGCCAGTCGGCGGACTGCTCCGGTGCGAGGTCCAGATAGGACAGCGGGCACGTGTAGTAGTACGGGTGCATGGACTCGTCCAAGGACTTGTAGCCCCACTGGCCGCCGCTTCGTTCAAGCAGATCGCAGCGGATGTAGCGCAGGGACTGGCCCGGTGCGAGATCACGATGCACGCCTTCGACCTTGGCGGTCACTTCGGCGACGGACCACAGCACGTTGCCGCGCAGGGTGTGAGCGATGACCTTGACGCTGGCGCGCTCGGTCTGCTGTGGTGCGATCAGTTCCGCGATCAGTTCGGACCGCGATTGGTTTGAGAAATACCAGCCCATGAGAGGCCTCCTCGAAAAGTTGAGCTGAAGGCCTCCCCGTGGGGAAGAACCCCCAGCGGGTGATGGAATGCCGCATCTGCGGCGAAGGAACCTATGCGTCGCCCTCAATCCCAGTCGTCATCGTCTCGATCACAACCGGCCGGGCAGTAGCCGAACTCGATCCCGTGCGAGCAATAGCCATGCTCCGCATTCCAGTCCTGGGTTTCCTGCCGTTCGGCAGGTGTTGCGTAGTCCCATTCCTGGGCCGCGATTTCGAGAGCCTGAGCACGTTGCTCATCCGGCAAACGATTGGCCTGTGCGTCGATCGCCGAACTGAAGAGCGTCACGTAGTGGTCGTAGGACAAGCCGCAACCGCGCTGGGCGTGTGCGGCGGCCGCTTTGCAAAGGTCCCGCCACGCGGGTTCATCCAGCGTTGAACGCGGGGTATCGCAAGCGATGGTGGACATGATGGAGACCTCCAGAAAATGGCCAGGGCCTCCCCCGCATGGGAAAGGAACCCCGGCGGGTGGATGAAGAACACCGCGCATGCGGCGTCTGCGATCACGCAGGTTTTGGTTCGGCCTGGCGGCTCCACTCCTGCGTCTTGAAGTCCAGCGCGTAGCCCAGCTCGCCCAGGCGGGCGATCTGCGCGCGCAGGGTGCGGCGGTCGATGGTCGAATCCAGTTTCACGGACTCGCCCAGCGGCCACAGCAGGCCGAAGAGCGCGGCGTCACCGTCTTCGGTGCTGCCGGGGGCAGCGGCCGTAGCAGGCGGTGGCGCATCCACGCCGAAGGGCGTGGTATCGACCAGCGGGTCCGCGGACGCCTGCACGGGTGCGGGCTTGGCGGGCCTGGACGCTTTGGTGGGCTTGGCCGGCGTTGCCGCAGGCTGCGTCCCTTGCTCTTCATCGAGCGGATCGACGTCCTGGGTGGCGAAGCTGCGGGCTTCGTCGCGGCTGAGCTTGTCGATGCCGTTGAGCGTCATGCCGTCGAGGCTGGCACGGATCTCGAACCGCATGCCGCCGCCGACCGGATAGGACTTCGGGAAGATGTACCTGATGATGAATTCCCCGTCGTACTTGCCTTCGGGGTACTGCTCCAGCTCCGGGTCTTTGACCTCGAAAGTACCGAGGTGCGTCGCGAGGCGGCCAACCGTGAACGGGCCGTTCTTGCCGCGGATGGTACGCAGCGTGAGCTGGCCGGGGACGACGATGGGCGCAACAGATTTCTCGGGTGCCAATGGGGTTGCCATGATGGTTCTCCTGATGATGAATGACGGGCCGCCGACGGCACCCGGTGGATGAGAGGAAATGGCTTCGCCCGAGGTGGGCGAGGTCCGCGTGGCATCACGCCTTGAGCTGGCGCATGCCTTCGGCCAGCAGCCACAACGCCCGGTTCAGGCGCAGGTTCTGGTCGATGCCTTGCACCGGACGGGTGCGCTGATTGCGGCCGTTGGCCGTGCGTCCGTTCAGGCCCCCTTTGACGAGGTTCTCCTGGACGCGGTTGAAGACGGCCCACAGGTCGTTCTTGCGGTCGTCCCATCGCCGGGGTGCCAGCAGTTGGCACTCCGTGACAGGCGTGGACTTGGCTGGATCGTCGTACTTGAGTGCGAGCGCGGAGTTTGCAAAGACCTCCGCTTCGCCCTCATCGAGGGTGATGGTGCGCATCGCATCGCGCGCGTTCTGCACGCGCTCGAAGCCGTCGAGGACTCCGTAGGCACCTTCGATCACCTGGCTGGCCACGTCGCCCTTGTGGGGAACGCGGATGTCGGCGGTGGTGTCACCGCAAACCAGGCCGTTGTGGCAGACGAACCGGAACATGCCGGCGAGCATCTGATAGCTGCTCGTGCCGTCGTGGCTGTTGAGCAGGATGATCTCGTTCGCCTCGTCGCCGTTGATCTGGCTTGCATGGCGAAGTCGGATGAGGTGCTTCGTGTACTCGCGCCGGTCTTCGTTGCGCACGCGTGTCTGGCACACCATGAAGGGCTCGAAGCCCTCCTGGCGCAACTTGGTCAGCACGGTCGAGGTCGGTATGTAGGCATACCGATCGGACCGGCTCCCATGCGGAGCGTCGGCGAAGATCGACGGAACGACGGCGCGAATGCGGTCGTCCGAGAGTGGACGATCGGAGCGCAGGATCGGGGATTGCGGAGCAAGCGGGATGACAGAGACATGGCTGATCTCCTTTGAGAAATTCGACAACCGCGTGGCCGTGAGACCACGCGGAACTCGGGGGATGAAATGCGCAAGCACGCGTCCTGGGGGACGCGGCGTACGTGGGGAGGAAAAGCGACAAGGCCCCGTGAGAGGCCGTGCCGGATCAGAACGAAGCAGCCAATGCCGGCTCCTGCTCCTGGACTTGCGCCTCGGGCTCGCGCTCGGCGGGCTCGGTGGCCGTGTCGATGGCATCGTCGGCTTCGGACGCGGATGCGTCTTCGGCCGGCGGCGCCTCGGCTTGCGCCTGGCTCGTCGGATAGACCTGGGTGCCGTCGATCTTGATGAGACCGATGTGGACCAGCGTCGATTCCAGGCTGGCGGCCGGTTCCCCGGCGTGCTCACCCTTGGTGCGGATGTACGGATCGATCTTCATGTCGTTCAGACGGAAGGCGATCAGCACCTTGCGGTCACCCTCGATGGCCTGAACGCACCGGCGAACCAGGTGCTCGGCTTCCGGGGTGGCGACGATGGTGTCGAAGTACCGATACTCCGGTTCATCGACAGGCCCGGCCAGTGCCGCGACGGTGCAAGAGAGGAACGAGTCGCCAGCTTTTGGGGTGACGTCCTTCACACGATTGAGATAGCCGATGCCGCGGGTGATCAACTCGTGCTGCTCGATCGAAGCCAGTTCGGCCCGGTCGATCAGTTCGGCCTTGAGCAGTCGCGCCTTGAGGGACGCGGCGGCCTGACCCTTCTGCTCACCCTTGTCGCGGATGTACACATCGCCCCACAGGTCACCGAGGCGAAAGCGCACCAGCGGGCGCTGCTTGGGATCGTCAACGCCGATGTAGCGCTGAACGAGCTTCTTGGCCTCGGCACCCGAGACCTTGACGTCGAAGTAGCGGTAGCTGGGGTCCCGGGCGGGGCCGACCAGCGCGGCGATGGTGCATGCCAGGAAAGGCTGCGCACGGCGGCCGCCCCGGACGGGCACTTCACGGACACGCTGGATGTAGCCGATGCCCGAGGTGTGGAGGTCGAAATACGATTTCTCGTTGGACGTGGTGTTCATGGTGAATCTCCATTGGGATGAAGCGGAGACACACCGGCCCACGCATGCGGGGAAGGTGCGTGACCCCGCGGTGGGTTGATAAGGCGAAAGCATCCGCCACCAGAGGCTGGTGGCCGCTCGCGGAAGGATGCGGTGCGAGCTGGCTCGGTCACGCAGTGGGAACTGCGCCGCAACCTCGAAGACCGATGGTTGCCTGGCATGTCGCTGACGACGTCAGCAGGCATGGGGCCAGCATGGCGGGGCCTCGCGCGCGCGGCAGCAATCAATCGGCACCCGGGCGCTTCCCTTTGTCCGCGCCACCCGGCGCCTGTCACAGGCACTTGGCGCCGCGCAGGTGCTCGGGGGTATCGGCGCGCGGACGGCCGGGACGGCTCCAGGCGCCGCCACCGCGCGCGCCGATCAGCCGCCAGCCGGCGGCGCGCAGGCTGGCGCCACCTTCGTCGGGCATGGTGTAGGTGAGCAGGCGTATGTAGCCCAGCGCCCTTGCCGCCTGCCAGGCCGCGCCGTAGAGCTTGCTGCAGGCGCTGGGTGTGCCGTCGGTGCACAGCCGCGTGACTTCCAGCGTCCAGGTGCCGCGCGACCGGGCGGCCGACAATGGCCACGCCGTGGATCAGGTCGCTGTCGCTCAGCGTGACGGCCAGGGCGAACTTCGCGCCCTGGACCGGGCGGTGGTGGCGATGGTGCGACAGAACGAATGCATTGGCCGTGCGCAGCGACACCGGTAGGAGGTGCAGCCTCGGCGAGGTCGATGGCGTGTTCATGCGGTTGTCTCCGGTGGCATGCCGGCGTTGTGGCCGGCGGGGCGTGCCTCGGCGGCTGGAGACAAACGCGCACGCGCGGCGATGGCGGCGGTGCGAACAAAAGAAGGCCCCCGATGCGGGGGCTGCGAGGCGGTTGCCGCGTCAGGCGGGAGGCACCACTGCTAAGGACAGGTGCGTGGCGGTGGCGGAAAGCACGAGATCGTCCGCCGAGTGCTGGAGGCGCGTGAACAGGCCGTCCTTCGGGTCGAAATACTCCGCGAAGTCATCGCCGCCCAGCTCGCGGCCGGCGAGGTGCCACCAGTCATCGAACGGGTCGGTGTCCGGGTTGCATCCGACGGCGTAGGCGAGCAGTGCCTGGCGCCCATCCGGGCGACGCTCCCCACGCTCGGCGAGGAAGTACACGCCCTGATCCTTGACCAGGACAATGCGGCACTGATTGGGGACGTCTCAGAAAACGGAAAAAATCGTACGCTAAGCCGGTTGCAGCGGTCGTAGCGGCCTGAACTTGCCCGCGCCGATCTTGGCGCTGCTGCGCCAGAGGTAATCGCCGGTCAGGTTGATGTGCTCCCAGCCCAGCGGCGACAGGTACTGCAACAGGGCGTCATCGACAGTCTGGCCGTGACCGCGTAAGGCGTTTGAGGCCCGTTCCAGATAGACCGTGTTCCACAACACTATGGCCGCCGTCACCAGGTTGAGGCCGCTGGCCCGGTAGCGCTGCTGCTCGAAACTGCGGTCGCGGATTTCGCCCAGCCGGTTGAAGAACACGGCGCGGGCTAGCGCGTTGCGGGCTTCGCCCTTGTTCAGTCCGGCATGCACGCGGCGGCGCAGCTCGACGCTTTGCAGCCAGTCCAGGATGAACAGCGTTCGCTCGATGCGGCCCAGCTCGCGCAGCGCCACGGCCAGGCCGTTCTGGCGCGGGTAGCTGCCGAGTTTCCTGAGCATCAGCGAGGCCGTCACCGTGCCCTGCTTGATCGAGGTGGCCAGCCGCACCTTGGCGTTGATCGCCTTGCCGGACGCCTGGAACTGCTGCTGATGCTTGTGCTTGGCAGCGTTGAACAGCTTGCCCAGGATGCGGTCGTGCAGGTCGATGATTTCGTCGGTGACGGTGGCCATGCCCTCGATGGCGAGCGCACCAGGGTCGCGTAGCGGCGCTGTGCCTCGAACTTGGCCAGATCGGCGGGCGTCATCTGGCCGCCTTCGCGGGCGATCTTGAGCAGGCGGTTCTGGTGCACCGACCGCTCGATGCCGGAAGGCAGGTCGAGCGCCTGCCAGGCTTTGAGGCGCTCGATGTGTTCGAGTATGTGGCGCGAGTTCGGCTTGACGGGCGACTGGCGCAGCCAGGCCAGCCAGGTCGTCTTGCCGTTGTCGTGGCGCTTGAGCAGATCGTCGAGGCGGTGCCGGTGGGTGGCCGACAGGGGATCGGACAAGGCCGCGTAGATGCGGCGGTTGGCGCGGCTGTAGGCGTTCATCGAACACCTCCCTTTTCCTCATCCGGCGCAACAGGACAGTTGCTTCACGTCCTTGTTGAAGGTCTGCGCCGCGAGCTTCAGTCCCTCGACCATGGTCAGGTAGGGGAACAACTGGTCGGCCAGCTCCTGCACGGTCATCCGGTGGCGGATCGCCAGCGCGGCCGTCTGGATCAGTTCGCCCGCTTCCGGCGCGACCGCCTGTACGCCGATCAGCCGCCCTGAGCCAGCTTCCGCCACCAGCTTGATGAAGCCGCGCGTGTCGAAGTTGGCGAGCGCCCTCGGCACGTTGTCGAGCGTCAGCAGCCGGCTGTCGGTCTCGATGCCGTCGTGGTGCGCTTCCGCCTCGCTGTAGCCCACGGTCGCCACCTGCGGATCGGTGAACACCACCGCCGGCATCGCCGTCAGGTCCAGCGCCGCGTCGCCGCCGGTCATGTTGATCGCGGCGCGCGTGCCGGCCGCCGCCGCCACATAGACGAACTGCGGCTGGTCGGTGCAGTCGCCGGCAGCAAAGATGTGCGGTGCGCTCGTGCGCATGGCGCGGTCGATGACGATGGCTCCCTGCGCATTGACTTCGACGCCTGCCGCTTCAAGGTTCAGGCTGCGCGTGTTCGGCGCGCGACCGGTGGCGACCAGCAGCTTGTCGGCGCGCACTTCCCCCTGCCCGGTGGTGAGCACGAATTCCCCGCCCGCATAGGCAACGTGGCTCGCCTGGGTGTGGTCCAGCACCTCGATGCCCTCGGCGCGGAAGGCGTCTGTTACGGCTTCCCCGATGGCCGGGTCTTCTCGGAAGAACAGCGTGCTGCGCGCCAGGATCGTGACCTGGCTGCCCAGCCGGGCGAAGGCTTGCGCCAACTCGACCGCCACCACGGAGGAACCAATCACGGCCAGCCGCTCGGGGAGCGAGCTGCTTTCCAGCGCCTCGGTGGAGGTCCAGTGGGGTGTGTCCGCAAGGCCCGGGATTGGCGGAAGCGCCGGGCTCGCGCCGGTGGCAATCAGGCAGCGGTCGAAGTTCACCTCGTGCGTGCCGCCGTCAGCGGTCGCCACGGTCAGCGTGCGCGTGTCCCTGAACCGGGCCTCGCCGCGCAGCACGGTGATGGCCGGAGTGCTTGCCAGGATGCCTTCGTACTTGGCATGGCGCAGCTCCTCGACGCGGCCTTGTTGCTGGGCCAGCAGCCGCTCGCGCAGTACAGCGGGCGCTGCGGCCGGCAGGCCAGCATCGAACGGGCTTTCGCGGCGCAGGTGGACGATGTGCGCGGCGCGGATCATGATCTTGGACGGCACGCAGCCGACATTGACGCAGGTGCCGCCGATGGTGCCGCGCTCGATCAGCGTGACGCGGGCGCCTTGCTCCACGGCCTTCAAGGCAGCCGCCATCGCCGCGCCGCCGCTGCCTATCACAGCCACGTGCAGCGCTTGTTCACCGCCAACATGCTTCGTTTCGCCACCGAGCCAGCCCAGCGCCTTGTCTAGCAGGCCGGCAGGCTTGTTCGGCGTGTCGGTAAGCCGTGCGCGATAGCCGAGCGTGGCCACTGCGGCAACCAGCGGGGCCACGCTCACGCCTGCATCCGCCTCGATTTCGGCCTGCCGCTGCGGATAGGACACCGAGGCCGCGCGCACGCCGGGCACGTTCGTCAAAGCCTGCTGGACGTGCTCGGCGCACGACGTGCAGGTCATGCCTTCGATGTGGAGGGTGATCGCCTCGGCCATGATTACGCCCTCACTGCTTGACGCTGGACGGGTAACCCGCGTTTGCGGTGGCCTTGGTCAAGGCGTCGGCATTGGTCTTGGCCTCGTCGAAGGTGACGACGGCCTCCCGCGTCTCGAAGCTGACTTCGGCCTTCTCGACGCCGGCGACCTTGGACAGAGCCGTCTTGACCGTGATCGGGCACGCGGCGCAGGTCATGCCGGGCACCGACAGGGTGACGGTCTTGGTGGCAGCCCAGGCGGGCGCGCTTAGAGCGGCGGCCAGGGCGATGAGGGTGGTGAGGGTGGTGAGTTTCTTCATGGTGATCTCCTTTCAGTAGAACAGCGGCAGGACGTAGGGAAACGCGAGGGCAACCAGAACCAGGGCGGCCACGATCCAGAAGATCACCTTGTAGGCAGTCCGCACTTGGGGCACGGCGCAAACGTCGCCGGGCTTGCAGGCATGGGCTGGTCGGAAGATGCTGCGCCAGGCGAAGAACAGCGCGATGAGCGCTGCGCCGATGAAGATCGGCCGATACGGCTCCAGCACGGTCAGGTTGCCGATCCACGCGCCAGAGAAGCCGAGCGCGACCAGGACAAGGGGGCCGAGGCAGCAGGCCGAGGCGAGGACGGCCGCGACGCCGCCGGTCGCCAGTGCGCCGCGGCCGTTCTTGGGTTCCGACATAAGGTTCTCCTTCCGGGACTTCGCTTGATGCTGTAACGTTAGTTCCGTAGTCAACTACGGAGTCAAGCGCCATGGAGAACGTTCAAGAGAATCTGACCATCGGGGCCTTCGCCAAGGCAGCCCGGGTCAACGTGGAGACGATCCGCTTCTATCAGCTCAAGGGCTTGCTACCCCAGCCGGAGCGGCCCTACGGTCGCATCCGCCGCTACGGGCAGGCGGACGTGGCGCGGGTGAAGTTCGTGAAGTCAGCCCAGCGCCTGGGATTCAGCCTGGATGAAGTCGGCCAGCTCCTGAAACTGGAGGACGGCACCCATTGCAGCGAGGCGGCCGAACTGGCTGCTCACCGGCTGGCCGATGTGCGCGCACGCATGGCGGACCTCACGCGGATGGAAGAGGCCCTGTCGACGCTAGTGAGAGAGTGCAACGCGCACCATGGCAATGTTTCCTGCCCGTTGATCGCAGCTTTGCATTGCTGCTAAAGGGCCCACTTCGGCTCTTAGCGTACGATTTTTTTCCGTTTTCTGAGACGACCCCTGATTGGCGATGGCTTCGGTCAGCACGGGGCGCAGGTCAGCGCCTTTGAATCGCAGTGACATGGATGAAATCTCCTGTGTGGAAGAATGAGAAAGGCCTCCATCCGATGGGATGAAGGGCCTGTAGTGCACGCGGCCGGAACGGCTGGAACGCCGTGGCGGATGCCTCGGGTCAGCCGCAGGACCGCCCGGTTTCGCTGCGGGGCGTCATGCCGGGACGGCCTGGCGCTTGCGGGCCGCTTTCGCGTCGAGGATGCTCACGTCGATCTGGCGCCAGCGCCCGTCGTCGATGAGCCTCTCCAGCACTTCGCCGAGCATGTCGAAATACACCTCGTCGTGCCGATCGACCAGTTCGACCGATTCACCGTTCTGACGGTGCAGTTCCACCACGTAGGTGTCTCCGCCGCGGTCGTAGAGGATCGTCACCCGGCCCTCGAACTTCGCGGTCGAGACCGTGAAGCTGATCGCCGGCGGGGTCTCGATGATCTTGGAGGGCGTGGGATCGACCCAGGTGAAGTCGCGGGCACCGGCATCCACCAGCATGTGGGTGATGCGCCGGAAGCGATCGGGGGCCGGCATCTCCTCCAACTGCTCGATGAGCTGGCCCAACTCCATGCACTGCGGCGTGGGAATGGGCAGCTTGGCCGGCGCCGAGCCGAGGATGTGCCTCGTGATGGTGTACGGCGTGCCGTCCGAAGTCTCCTCGGTGATGACCTCCGGCGTGTCCGCGCGCAGTCCGTCGAAGCGACGACGGGCATAGGGTTGGACATGCACCTTGGCGCCTTCGGCAGGAACCGTGGTCACCAGGCTGGGATCGAGCACCGCGAACTCGGAAGGCTTGAGCTTGACGACGATGGCATCGTCGGTCGCGGCGACCACCTTGCCGTCGAAGGGTTGGGGGTCGATGGCGAAGCCCAGCGTTGAGGACAGCGGCTGATCATCGAACACGCGGTACTTGAACGACCGCACGTTGCGGGGCACATGGCCTGCGACCAGCGAAGGCATCATGGATTTGATGAGGGAACGGTCCATGGGGAAACTCCTTGAGGAAAAACAAGGGATTCCCCGCCCGCAAGGGAGAGGACCCTTGTGGGTGGCGTGGATGGACGCGGTAGGTCCGTAGGAAGAAACGACCAGCACGGTTTCCCGCGCTTGCAGCCTCGAAGGTCTCGACTGCCTGGGCATGTGCCGGCAACGCCGACGAACATGGGGCAAGCATGGTCCCGGGGCGGCCGGCGTGCCCGCAGGAAACGGCACCGCACCACGCCCGCATTGCTGTGCTGCGGGCAAGAAAAAGCCCCTCGGAAGGGGCTGGAGGGGTCAGGCTTGGTACACGAAGTAGTGCTCGCGCTGACGCGGAAAGAACACGTGCTTCCACGTGTCGCCGCTTGTGTTGCCACCGTCGAAGACGACCATTTCGTAGTTGTCCACGTCGGTGTCCACCAGGTCGGCGCTGGCGATATGGCGCATCTGCAGCGTGCCGCTCATGCGCTCGAATACCAGGATCTGGCCGATGGCATCGTCCTGGCTCATGGCGTTGACGCAGGCTCCAAGCTGGTGCTCAAAGTCGGATGCGGGTGTGATGAGGTCGGGGAACATGGGATCGCTCCTGTGAAAGTGCGCCGGCCCGGCTCCCTGGTGGGAGACGGGCCGGCATGCGGTGATGAAAAGGAAGGCTGGGGATGTGTGTGGCAGCTATTCGCCGGCCAGCGGCAGGCCCGGCAACACGAGTGCGTCGGCATCGAGGATGAGGATGCGCAGATCGGCCTGACCGGCCAGTTCAAGGATCTGTGCCAGGTCGTCCGGCATGCCCTTGCTGCGGTGCTCCTGCCGAAGCTGCTCGGCAGTGATCCCCTCGACGTCCTGCAGGTGCTGGTCCGTCCAGGGCGTGGAGATCAGCTTGACGCCGATCGCCGGGCTGTAGGGAAGCCGGAACGCAACGAACAAAAAGGCCTCCGGCGTCGCGAGGTCAGCCAGGTTGGCCAGGTACTGGCCAGTTCCGTGGCTGATGTGCGCGCTGCTGATTTCCCAGCACCGGCTGTAGTAGCCGGTCTCGAAGCTCAACCGCTGCACGACTTCCCGTGCGGCCTCGGCCGAATAGGTGTCGCCAATGTGGACGGGGCGGTCGTCGAAGTCGTCGCCGTGGATCGCGTACACCACGGCACCCACCACGCCTTCGCCGCTGACCCCTTCAGCCGCGTCGCTTTCGGCGATCAGTGCGGCGCCGACAGGTTCGGTGCCAGTCCTGACCACCGCGAAGTCGCTGGTGACGATGCAGGGGGAAGAAACCAGTGCCTCGTCGGAGAGGTGCTGCTGGCTCGGGTGGATGTTTCGCCAGACATGCGGGCTTCCGTCCTCGTGGCTGATGGACAGCGTGCGGACGACCTTCAGATTCCAGTAGCCGCGTAGAAAGGGATTGGGGTTCTGGGACATGGGATTTCTCCAACAGAATAATGATGGAGCCAATCCCCGCCACCGGGAATTGACCCCGGTGGGTGGAAAGAAAGGGAACAGCGTCAGGTGGCGCTGATCGTTGGCGTTTGGGCCAATCGCTCGGCGACGCGCCGGCGCAAATTCATGCGGAATGGCTCGTCGCTGACGCCCGCCAGCAGATTGATGGTCTCCAGCGCGAGCAGGGCCGAAGCCTCTTCGATGTCGGCGGCCACAATGGCCTTGCGCAATTGGTCGCCGAGCTGGAGGGCCTGGGAGGAGGAGGTGATGACGCGAACCGCGCGGCTCAGGTAGCAGCCGTTGCCGCCGAACTCGAATAGCCGCGGCTTGCTGCAATACCAGCATCCCTCGAACTGGATGGCGGTCAGGTGGTGGCCGTCATCGAACCGGGTGGCGATCAGAAACAACGCATCGAGATCGGCGGTGCCCTCGAACGAATGACGCTCGATCAAGTTCGCCAGCTCGTCGTCCTCATCAGCACCGAAGTGCACGGCGAGCAATTCGAGCAGCGGCGGGATCGACAACCCTTCGTCGTCCGGCATCGGAATGCCGAGTTGCGTGGCAAAGTCTTCCAGGCCATCGAGCACGTCCGGCCATTGCGGATTGGTGGTCTCGGCGATCTGGGCGATGTAGGCCTGCCCGTTGCCGGGGTGGCTCTCGTCCAGCGCGAAGGCGCCGAACAGCGCCTGGATGACGGGCGTCACACGGTCGAGCACGAGAACGCCGGTGGCTTCGTAGTAGTTGTTGGCCATGAAGGCTCCTTTCGATGAATGAACGGAGCCAGCCCTTGCGGACGATGGCATCCGCAGGGGAAACCGCCTGATGCCGGATGGCGCTGGGCGGGGAGAAAACGCGAGGGACATGGCCTCGAACGAGGCGCATGTCCCTCATGGGGTCCCGTGAACGCAGTGATGAAGGTGTGCCAGGGACCGGCTCACCAACCGCTGTAGTTCAGCAGCAGGTCGGCGATCACCTGGCGACGTGGCAGATCGAGGCCGTCGAAGTCCGACAACCCGTTGAAGTGGCAGCGCTTGAGCATGGCACCGCCCTCGCGCGCGTTGTAGAAGCTGACCATCGCGGACAGGAACATGCGTTCCCCGCTGCTCAGGACGCCGAGGGCGTCGTTGAGCCGCAGCATGTCGGGACGCAGATCCCACTTGCTCTTGGCCTGGTTCAGACCTTCACGGGTGCGACCGCCAAACCATTGCGGGCCGGCGATTTCGACACCACGCTTCCAGGCCTCAAAAAAGGCTTGGGGCGCAGCGCTGAAATGCCGTTCTTCCCGAACGATCTGATCGACGACTTCCTGCGGCAGTAGCTGGTTCATGACGTGATTCCTCCAGTTGGATCAGGGAATGGCGAGCTGGGACCAGCCGCCTCTTTCGAGGGCACGTTGAGCCGCAGCATGGCTGCGGAAGTACTCACGAGATTCCCGCGAAACGGGACCTTCGGTATCGCGCGTGCCGATGTAGTGGCCGGCGGCGCTGTGCAGGACTTCGAGCGGCAGGAACTTGCCGCAGTAGGTCAAGGCCAATTGACCGAATCGGCCGAAAGAGGCTTGCTGGGACATGGATGGGCTCCTTGGAAAAGCGGGGCCCTGTCCCTCACGGGATGGCAGCTCCCGCACGCGGTTGAAAAAAAAGCATCAGCGTCTTGGGAACGCGCGTCCGCGCAATGGATGCGATGCGGACTGGTGGGTTGCGCGGAGAGAACCCCGCGGCAGCCTGAAACCCTGGCTGCTGGCATGTGCTGACGAATCAGCGGACATGCGGACAGCTTCGTGAGGGTGCCGCGCCACGTCAGTTGGAAATCGGCATCTGGTCCAGCCCCGATTGATGTGCGCAGGACAAAGAAAAGCCCCGCAACGAGTGCGGGGCGGTCATGACGGTGCGGTGAGGCTGGATCAGCGGGGCTTGTCACCCAGGACATGCTGCTTCCAGATGGCGAATGCCTCGTCCGCTGGCAGCTCGGCCAGGATGATGATGGGCTGGTCCTGTCGGCTGCGCAGCTTTGCGAAATACGCCGCGCGGTCGGCAATGGCCTTGAGCTTGATGCCCTTGAGGAACAGCAGCCGGCCGTCCTTGATGAACAGCACCTTGTTGCCGATGTCGCGGTTGAACGCGGTGCGCAGCTTGCGCTCCGCATGCATGGCATCGGCCAACTGGTCCACGAGGAAGTCGAGCGTCATGTCGATGAGAAGCGGCTCGTCGTCCTCGCGTTCGACGTCGAGCGATGCCGGCGGCAGGCTCTTGGCGAATTCCTCGGCCTGGGCCAGCAGCGCGGCCTGGCCTTGCAGCGGGCGCACGAACGTCGAGCCGCCGTGTCCGTCATTGCGGGCTTCGGCGATGGGCCTGCCGTCGAACATGAGGGTGGCGGTGAAGCACAGCGTTTCCTCGCTCGCGAAATCCGCGACCTTGAGGTTCTTGAGCGTGATGCGGTCTTGTCGGGTGATGGTGTCCATGGAAAGTCCCGATATCGACCGGGTTGACGACACGCCCCTGACGGGACGCGGCATACATCCCGTGGGTTGGAGGAAGGTGGCATCGATGCCCGGTGGGCAGCGTTCGCCGGTGAGATGCCGGGGCGAACTGGCGGGTGGCGTGGGAGGAACCCACGGCAGCCTTGACACCCTGGCTGCTGGCTGTTGCCGATGCGTCGGCAATGCAGGAGGAAGGATCGCGCGACCTGCCGGCCGCGTCGTACATCAATCCGTAGCGCTCGATCCCGTCTTGTGCAGGCATTGCACCAGCCGCTGGCCCAGCCACGCGACGCACGGCACGGCCATGGAGTTGCCGATCGCCTTGTAGCGCGGCGCGTCGGCGGCGGGCTTACCGCGGTACGGGACCAGCGTGTAGTCGTCGGGCATGCCTTGCAGCCGCTCGCACTCCACAGGCATCAGCCGACGTACCCGCCACTGCGACCAGTCGCCCGGGCCGGGGTCGTTCCAGTCGTAGCGGAAATGTGCCTCGAAGTCCGGTGCCAGCACATGGGGCTTGTCGGCACCGCCGCTGCAGGTGCGCAGCGCGGTCGAGACGCCATCGCCCAGTTCAGCGGCCAGGCCTTCGGTGCGACCGCGCAGCGCCACGCCGATCACCATCGGCCGGCCCTGGCCCGGCTTGCCGCCACCCGTGGAGAGCGTCCCGGCAAGCTGGCCGTGGCCGGATTCCAGCCGCAGCTCGCCGCGCGAGTTCTGCGCGAACGCGATGGCCGGCACGACGCCGGCATTCGCGTGGCTGAGGCGATGCCCGCCGGCACGCAGCGTCGGCGCATGGTTCGTCGTCGCATCCGCCCCGCAGCCCTGTGCGGTGAAGGCAATGATCGGCACGCCCTTGCCGGTGCCGTCCTCGCTGCAGCCCTTGCCGCCGTTGGCGGTGCTGAGCGTGTGGCTGATGCTACCCGCGACGGACTGCGCCACGAAGGTCTCGACCTCGAAGTCGTTCTTCGGGCCGGGTGCCGCGGTCAGGCAGGCCGCGACGTCGATGGGTCCTGCGGTGTTGCCCCCGCCGAATCCGAACGTCACCGTGGCCTTGCCGTAGGGCTGTTTCAGTCCTGCATATCCCGAGTACCCGCCTGCTGCCGCAGCGCCCGATCCAGCAGCGCCGGCAGCGTCTTGCCACGGCACGAAGCCCGGCGAAGAATCCCCGCGCACGCCGTCGCGCTCAAAAAGTACCTCGGCGGGATCGACGCCACCTCCACCACTTGCCACAAGAAACACGCGACGGCGCCGTTGGGCGACGCCGAAATATTGAGCATCGAGCACGCGCCAGGCGATGCGGCGCCGGGGTCCAGACACACAACCTGCGTGCGCCCATTTTTGCCCTGGCGGTTCGAGCGCACGGCTTTCTCCAGCCAGTGCTCCCAGGAAGTGCCCGAAGGCGTTGCTGCGGTCGCTGAGGACGCCGGGGACGTTTTCCCAGACGAGGGTTGCCGCCGGGCGGCGGTCTTCATGGCGGGTTTGGTCGATGGCATTTGCAAGCTCCACATAGGCAAGGGTCAAGACGCCGCGCGGGTCGTTCAGGCCCTGGCGCGCACCGGCCACGCTGAACGACTGGCATGGCGTGCCGCCGACCAGGATGTCGGGAGCCGGCACGGTGCCGGCGCGCACCTGGCGGGCGATCGCGGTCATGTCGCCCAGGTTGGGCACGCGGGGGTAACGGTGGGCGAGCACGGCGCTCGGGAACGGCTCGATCTCGGCGAACCACGCGGCTTCGAGCCCGAGGGGTTGCCAGGCGAGGCTCACGGCCTCGATGCCGCTGCAGACGCTGCCGTAGAGCAGCGGCGTGTTGCGCGGCGGTGCGCAAGGTTTCGGGTGCATGTCGGTCTCCTGTTCGTACGGCGCAGAGCCATCGCCCTGGCCGGGGCGTTGAAAGGCAGGAGAAAGGCGCCGAAGGCCCCAGAGGCCTTCGGCTCGGGAGGAAAGAAGAACCACCCGTGGGCTGATTGGCAGGCCCGGTCGTCGCTAGAACCGTCTGCTCATCCAGCAATCACACCCGGCCCATGTCGTGGCTGGGGCCGGCATCGTCTGGCGCACATCCGCGCACAAAGGGAGCCCGTTTTTGCGCCGGCGGGCACCGGCACCGAATACCGCTGACCACGAAGGGTCTCCGGGTGGCTCGCGCAGGCAAGCCATCGGGGGACCCTTCGCAGCGGGCGGAAAAATGCAGATCAGCAGAACGCGCGGGAAACGGTTCGCGGAGAAGCTACCTTCAGGTCCCGTGGCCGGGTACGGCCGGGCGGGACGCGCACACGGACAAGAAGGCGTTGCGCGCTGGGCGTCCCGCAGGGCGTGCGGGACACGGGCCACGCCGCCGATGGCGGACACGGCTCACGGGGAACGGGGTTGGTCAGGAGCCTTTGCGGCCGCTGTCACTGGTACGGCGCGGGCGCGAGGCCCCGCGCTTGGACGTGCCGGATTCGACCGGCAGCGTGCCTTTGCAGTCGGGGTAGCGACTGCACGACCAGAACGGGCCGCTCTTGCCGGTGCGCTGGCGCGTGGGTGCGCCGCACTGCGGGCAAGCCGGCCCTTGGGGAACCTTGATGGACAGGGCTGTGCTGCCGTACTGCGCGATCAACTGGGAAATCCATGCGGCCTGCTTGCCGATGAACACGTCCAGCGTGAGCTGGCCGGCCTCGATCATGTCCAGCGCCTGCTCCCAGACGGCGGTGGTCCCTGGGTCGGCAATCGCTGCGGGCACCGCGTCGATCAGGGTGAAGGCCGCATCCGAGGCGCGGATGGAGCGCCCCTTCTTCACAAGGTAGCCCCGCGTCAGCAGGCCGGTGATGATGTTGGCGCGCGTGGCTTCGGTGCCGATGCCCGTCGTGTCCTTCAACTTCTGCTTCAGGCGCGGGTCGGTCACGAAGCGCGCAACACCTTTCATCGACTTGACCAGTTCGCCCTGGGTGTAGGGCTTGGGTGGCATCGTCTTGAGCGCCTTGATCTCGGCCTCGGCCACCTGGCATGCCATGCCTTCGCGCAGCACGGGCAGAGCCTGGCTGCGCGCGGTGGCCTCGCCATCCTCGTCGGGCTGCGGCTCGGCCAGCACCAGGTGCCAGCCCTTGACGATGACTTGCTTTCCCGTGGCCGCCAGCGTCTGCTGGCCGCAGGAGAAGTTCGCCACGGTGCGATCGAACTCGTGATGTGGCAAGAATTGGGCGAGGTAGTGCGCCCGGATCAGCCGGTACACCGTGCGTTCCTTCTCGCTCATGGCCGAGAGGTTCGCCGGTTCGAGCGTCGGGATGATGCCGTGGTGCGCCGTGACCTTGCCGTCGTTCCAGGCGCGCGAGCGTCGGGTACGGTCGAGCTGGACCATGATCGGACGCAGCGACGGATCGGTCTTGAGCAGGCTGTCCAGTACCGTAGGCACTTCGGCGAACATGCTTTCAGGCAGGTAGCCGGAATCCGAGCGCGGGTACGTCGTGGCCTTGTGCGTCTCGTACAGGGCCTGGGCGATCTCCAAGGTTTCCTGCACGTCCAGCCCAAGCTGCTTGGAACAGACTTCCTGCAAGGTGCCCAGGTCGAACAGCAGCGGCGGGCCTTCGCGCACGCGCTCGGTCTCGACCGACACCACCTGGGCACTGCCCGCGGCGCGGATCTGCTGCGCGGCCTGCTGTGCGACGGGCTGCTGCAGGCAGCGGCCGGCGTCGTCGGTGCAGCCATCGGGTGCAACCCACTGCGCGCTGAAAGCCTGGCCGCCTGCGGACAGGGACACGTCGATGGCCCAAAACGGCACCGACTTGAAAGCCGCGATCTCGCGGTCGCGGTCCACCACGAGCTTCAGCGTCGGGGTCTGGACGCGCCCGACCGACAGCACGCCGTCGTAGCCAGCCTGCCGCCCCAGCACCGTGAACAGCCGGCTGAGGTTCATGCCCACGAGCCAGTCGGCCCGCGAGCGCGCCAGTGCCGAGAAGTACATCGGCAGCGTGTCGGACGACGGCCGCAGCTTGCCGAGCGCGGTGCGGATCGAGGCATCGTTGAGCGCCGACAGCCACAGGCGTTCGATGGGGCCTCGGTAGCCACACAGGTCGATGATCTCGCGGGCGATCAGTTCGCCCTCGCGGTCGGCATCGGTGGCGATGACCAGGTGGGTCGTCTTCGCCAGAAGCGCCTTGACGACCTTGAATTGCGTGGCGGTCTTCGGTTTGACCTCGACCCGCCATTGCTGGGGAATGATGGGCAACTGGTCCAGCGACCAGCGCTTGAGCGCTGCGTCATAGACCTCGGGTGCTGCCGCTTCTACGAGATGGCCGATGCACCAGGTGACGGTGACGCCGGAGCCGCTGAGACAGCCTTCACCGCGCTGCGTCGCGCCGAGAATCCGGCCAATGTCCTTGCCCTGGGAGGGCTTCTCGCACAAAAACAGCCGCATGTCCGTCCATCCGATTTCCGTGGTTCACTGAGTTGCTGGAGTCGAGGATGCCGAGCACCACCAGAGGCAGCAGCAAACAAGCCGCATGCGGCGGCGACCACTTTCACGGGATGGAATGGCTGCGGTGGGGATGGCGTACAGCCGGTGGTGTGCAGGCCGGGAGTCGCGATTTTCGGGAGCGCGTGGAAGCCGGTGGACGTTGATGGAGCTATCCCCTGGGGATAGCTCGCGAGAGCATGGAGGGCGGCGAAGATGTGCGACCGCCCTCCATGCCGGTTCACTTCCTGCGCTTGGCTTCTTTCGGCGCAGCCGGCTCCTGCGCGGTCTGGGGCTTGGGCTCTGCCTCCTGCGGCTTCGGGCTGAGGGCCACGGACTCGATGCGATACGGCAGGATGCCGACGCTGCGCGCGTTGACCTGCCAGGTCTCACGCGGCTGATCCTCATTGTCCGTCCAGGGTTCGCGCTCCATGCGGCCGACGACCAGCACGCGCATGCCCTTCTGGTAGAGGTCCTTCCAGTGCGCGGCGTCGCGGTGCCAGATTTCCACCGGCGCCCAGAAGCCGCCGCGATCCTCATAGTCGCCGCCCTTGTGGGAACGGGGTTGTCGAAATACACGTTCAGCCGCAACAAGCGCCGCGGTTCGTCGTTGCCGTTGGGGAACTCCCGGTACTCGGGGGGCGAGCCGATGTTGCCTTCGCCCGAAAAATGCGTGCTCATGGTGCAATCTCCTTGGTGGTTGAAATACCCGTGCCATGTCGGCGTCGGGCGCGTGCTGGGGGTGCCCGACGCGATCACCGATCGCGCACTGCGGGGGGTATGGTCGCGAGCCGGCGCAGGTAGGCGTCTTCCGCCTCGGCGGCTTTGCTGGCGCACTCCTGTGCCTGCCTGCCCAGGGTGTGCAACAGGCTGATCTGCATGTTGAGCGTGATGCGCTGCAGCTCGATCGCGTGCAGGTCGGCCAGCAGGTTGACCGGCGTGCTGGTGCTCGCCATCAGCTCCTGCCACAGGGCCACGCCCATGGCCGAGCGGTCGTGCCTGCGCCAGCGCAGGAACGTCGTTCCCGCGCCAGTGGTCTGCTGGGCCAGTTCCACGGGCAGCAGGTGGAAGGGATGCCCACTGGCCTGTTGCAGCACTTGTCGCTGCGCCAGGCCGATCAACTCGTCGCGCATGGCGAAGCACTGGCTGGCCCAGGCCTCGAAGTCCCCTTTACCCTTAAAAGGTTTCAAAAGGCCTTTTAAAGAGGCCGCGTGTTCCAGCCGCATGAAGGCACCCTGTTGCAGACCCTGGAAGTAGCGGGTTTCGCGGATGGGGTCGCTCATGCCTGCGCGTCCTCGTCGGCGCTGACCTCGGGTGCCTCGGTGGCGATGGCTTCGTCGCTGGGGGAAGTGGCTGCGGCAGGGCTATCACCACGCTGTTGCAGGCCACGGCGCACGATGGGCGGCGCGAACTTCGAGCGGCGCGTGCCTTCCAGCACGTCCTGCGGCAGTTCCCCGAACTTCTCCAGCGCGGCCCGCGCTGCGGCGTTCTTCGAGGCGAAGTCGTCGCGGATGCAGCCGGAGTAGCGGTACTGCTGGGCCAGCGAGAAAAGACTGCGCAGCGCGTGCGCGCCTTCGTTGAGCCAGCGTTCCAGCGTGCTGCGGTCGATCAGTGCGGTGTGGTGGGCCAGGATCAGCTTGCGGGCGATGTCGTCGTAGTCGGCCAGGAGATAGACGGCGGCAAAGCCCAACTGCGCATTGACGAACAGCGGCAGCTTGACGGGCTGGACGTTGAGGTTTTCGCCCAGGCTCAACGCGGCGGGCACGCCGGCCAGTGCCTGGTCCACCTGCTCGCGCAGCGATTGCAGCGTGGCCTTGGTCTGGTCGAGCTTTTTCTCGATGCGCAACATCCACCAATCGCTGTACGGGTCGTCCTGCTCCGAACCGCGCTTCATCTTGTTCATCTGGGCGATGTAGCCGTTGAGCCCGACGATGCCGGGTCGCCCGTCGGCTGCGGCGCGGCCGTGCCAGATGCGGGAGGCGTGGTGGGTGTGCAGCGTCAGCGACATGGCGCTGCGCAAGGAGCCGAGATTGAGTTGCAGGGGTTCGTTGGTAGTTGCCATGGTGCCGCTCGTTGTAGGAAAAGAGCGGTCAGCTTCGGCAGGAAGCGGAAGGCAGTCAGTCAACAAACCGAAACCCGCCAGGCCCCGGTTCAGGGCGTGGCGATTGCATGTGGCGCGAGCTATCCCCAGAGGATAGCTACATGAAAAGCCATGGAGCGCCACTCGCGCGGATGGCGACGAAACTGCAGCCCCTGCGTCATGGCAACCCGCACTACCTGGCCCGGCCAGATGGCGTTACACCTTGCATCACATCTATCCCCTGGGGATAGCTCCACTGGCGGCCATGGACATCCACTTCACCGACTTGCGGACTCGTCACTTTCTGGCGAGCAGGTTGCGCAGCCGCTCAATGTGCTGTTTGGCGACTTCTGGCGGCACTGGCTTGCCCTGCGGTGGGGGTGGTGGCGCTGGTGGTGGTGGCCGTTCGTTCGGTGGGCCGGGTGCCGATGGCACGCCATTCTTGGCCCAGGCATTGAACTGGCCATGGATGGCCCGCTGGATGATGCCGAACAGATACCCCGCAGGATTGCGGATGCCGCGGCTGCTGCATCGTGTAGCCCATTCGTCCAGCACGGCCTGCCTTAGCGAGGCATCGACCTGCTGCAATGCCACCTGCGCACCTGTCTGCTGTTCTGCCTTCAGTTCCGCGAAGCGCTTGGGCCATTGCAGGTCGCCCAGCGCGCGCGCCTGCGCCTGTGCGTGCGCGGTAATACGTACTTCATTAATACGACTACTACGTACTGTACGGGCCTGCTTCGGATTCCGAAGAGAGGCGTCTGGCGCGGGTTTCAACCCTGCTTCGGAATCCGAAGTGGGGTCATCAGGATTCCGAAGAAGGCTTGGAACGCCTTCTTCGGATTCGTGCGTGGCGTCCTCCTGTGGATAACCTTCGTGCGCCCCGATGCCCTGGCTGGCGAGGCGTCCGGCCAGGACTTGCAGCCTGGACGGCAGGGTGCGCCCGGCCAGCAAGGGGTCTTCACTGATCTCCGTGAGCGTGTGCAGGCCCACGACCTGTACGGCCTTGGCCGAATGGCCCAGCGCCTGGCTGACAAGCTGCAGGTAGTCCGGGTCGAGCTGCATCGCTTCAAAGGGTGTCAGCGGCTCGTCGTGCAGCACATACAGGTTGCCGAGTATGCGGCCGGTCTTGGGGTCGCGCCGTCGCCGCACGAGGCTCAGCCATCGGGTGAGCCGCAGCAGCGTCAGCGCCCGTGCCACGGTCTCGTGGGAGGCTTGGCCCGCGCAGGGCATCGATGCGAGCCAGGGCCGAAGCTGCTCATACGTCGGGAATGCCGTCACGCCGTCGTCGTTGAGCAGCAGGCGGAACACCTGCCAGGCGTTTCGCTCCAGTGGCGTCAGGCGGCGGTCGAGGAACAGCCGCCGCGGCACCGTCTCATGCCGATTGCCACTGAACAGGAAAGCATCGCCGGACGTGGGTGTCGGCGGTGCTGGCGCGGGAATGGGCGCCCCGGGGCTGGCCTTGGACGCAAGGTCCTTGAGCGCGCTGTCGAACAGATCAGCGAGGGCGACAGGGCCACGGCGTGGTGCGGTGTCGTCCACGGCCATGGT
Organism: Burkholderiales bacterium; assembly: GCA_017307855.1. Lineage (GTDB taxonomy): Bacteria > Pseudomonadota > Gammaproteobacteria > Burkholderiales > Burkholderiaceae_C > JAGOCV01. Next base: position 94,106 of record JAFKGD010000003.1, read on the forward strand.
TCAGCCCAATCCTTGATCGACCCAAGACTTGACCGCAGCCCAGACCACCGACAGCGGCAAATCCATGCCTTCGGCGAGGTCCATTGCCGCGTCGAGAATCGAGGTCTCGTCCTCCAGATCGACGTTTCTGGTACTGGTGATGGCTTTCCAGCGCCGCCACAGTTCCGTGTCCTGGGTTTCGTCCAGGACAGGATGACGCCCCTTGCGCTTGGGCAGACCAAGCACTTCCCGGCGCAAGGCGACTTCCTGATGGGTCAAACCGTAGAAGCGGCTCACCATTTCCGTGCTGGCGCCCAGGCGCAGCATGCGATCGACCGTGGCGATTTCCTTCTCCACGTCCTGCGCCTGGTTGAGCAGGCGCCGCAGCACTTCGTGGTTGACCGTCACGGAGCACCACGAGACATTGGCGTTGGCCAGCACGCTCACCATGGCGGGATGCTTGAGCGCATCCAGCTCGGTTTCACCGAAGCCCATGGCCTTGCAGCGGCGCAGTTGTCCGTTGCGCAGGTCGTAGAGCGCCTGGGCGATCACGGCTTGATTGAGCGGATGTTGGCCGGACATGCTGGTCTCCTTCGCTCACGCCCCGGGGCCTGCGGTGCCGGATTCCAGATCCAGCAGGCGCCGGGCCAGGCGCAACAGGCGGAACAGCTTGACCAGCGCGGTATCGCTCAAGCGCCGTGCCCCGTCACCCTGGCTTTGTCCCTGACCATGGAGCAGCGCAGGCAGATCGGCAGCGAACTGGCCGCCGTCCAGACCAGCCTCGGGGAAAGCCTGGCCGGCCAGGCACGCCAGCAGCGCAAGCACGGCGCGGCCCTGCGGCGGATGGGCCTGCGCACGGCATACGAACCCAACGCCATCGGGACGGTCTTCGATGCACGCATCAAGGCCTGCCTCGCCCGCGATCTCGCGGGCGAACTGCGCAATGTGGATGCGCAGACGGTCGGGCGTGTCCAAGCCCGGGTCGATGTGCCAGACGTCGGAAATCGGGTAGAGCCCGCCGGCCTGGACCGGGATCGACTGCAACACGCTGGCGGAGAAATCCGGTGGCAGCGCGTCACCCAGTTCCTCAGCGACCAGCCGCTGAATGGATTGAAGCCGCTCGGTCGTCGGCGCCGGCGAAACGATGTGCCCCTGCAGGAGGTCGCCTGACGCAGCCCCAGGGTTGCCTGCGGCCATCCCGCCTGCGGCCGAATCGCTCTCGCGTGTCGGGGGAGCGGGTGCCGGCGTCGAGGGCGATGGTGTCGGCGTAGCCGGCGGGCGTGCAGTGGTTCCCGGCGCAGGCAGTGCGGGCGGCGGCGATGGCGGGGTCGGGTCGCTGACCAGGGCGCGGTGGCGGCTTTCGGATTCGGTGAGATCGAGGGCCAGCACGTCGTAGTCGATGCCCAGCAGTTCGGACATCTGGCCGATCAGCTCATCTTGCACGCGCTGAGGGGCGAACTCGTCGGCCTGCGTGTCGAATTGCGACAGCACCTCCTGGAAGAAGTCGTCGAAGTCTTGTACCAGGGTGCGGCCTTTGATGTAGCGCTCCCATGCGAGCATGCAGGCCTTGCGCATGACCGACAGGCGCTCGACCTGGTGGCGGCCGAGGCCGCCATAGAGCACGGTGGGGATCGCGGGCAGGAGGTAGCGCACCGCGTCGTTCATGCGGCTGATGTGCGACTGCTGGACCGGGAAGCCATCGGCAGCGAGGCGGCGGGCCAACTCGGATTGGCTCAGTGTGGTGCTGCTTTCCTGCTCGTAGAACTCGCGGGCTTTTTCGACGCCGAGGGCGCGCTCGATGAACGTGAGCCCGCCGCGCAGCTCGTTCTCGGCCAGATGGCCGGTCAGCATGACCACTTCGCCACGGCTGGGCCACGGCCGGAACAGGCACGCTATACGGAAGAACTCCTCGTCCTTCGTCTCTGACCACAGTTCACGCAGGATCGCCAGGCGTGTGTTGCCGCCGTTCCTGATGATGTAGTGATCCTCGCCGGGGCGCCGGGTAATGGCCGGTGCCGCGTCGAGGCCGCGCTCGCGGATCGAAGATTTGATGTCCTCGTAGGCCGGATTCCGCTTCTTGCGTGGATCATGGTCGTAGGGGCGCAACTGGTCCAGGGTCACGATCATCGGCGTGTCGGCGATCGGGTCGCTCAAGGCCGCGGCCGATGGACCACTGCGCTCGAACCCGGCGGCGAGCAGCTTGCCGGCCATGTCCTGGGGGGTCATCTCAGCCATGGCCGCCTCCACGCGCCAGGGCCTCGCGCTCGGCGCGACGTATCTGCGCGCGGGCGTTCAGGGTCGCCCGGTGGTCGCTCGCCGTCGAGCTGGTGTAGATCGCGGCGCAGCCCGGCTTGGTGAACTTGAGGTGTCCGCCCGGCGTGCGCTTGACATGCCAGCCTTCGCCCACGGCGAACTCGATCAAGGTGCGCAGCCGCTTGTGCCCTCGTGCCAGTTCATGTGCGTTCGCCATGGGACCTCCCGGTATCAAGAGGGCGCGGCGGACGACCGGACACCTGGGCGAATCTCTCCTGCCACTGCGGGAACAATTCATCGGCCAGGCAGCGCATGGTGTCGAGCGCAGCCGGCGCAACTCTGCCCGGCGGCTGGCGATGTTCGACCCGATGCACTGGCAAACCGCGCGTCGCGGCACGCGGGTAGGCTTCGATGGCCGGTACATCCGTGGCCAGCACGCGGATGCCGGTGTGGTCCTGGAACAGGTCGCGCAAAGCCTGCTGGATCAGCCGTGCGTTGGCGGACACGGGGTGGACGCGGTTGATGAGCAGGTGCAGCGGCGGCGGCTCGATGCCCAGGTGCCGATACGGGGCGATGTCCTCCAGCAGTTGGATGGTGCCGCGCCGCAGTTCACGTGCGGCGAGGATTTCCGGGGTGACGGGCGACAGTGCCTGGTCTGAGGCGAGCACGGCCATTTCCAGCAGCACGGAGCGCGCGCCCTGGGTGTCGATCAGTACCAGGTCATAGAGTGGCGCAAGCACCGGCAGCAGATGCCGCAGCCGCAGGCGACCGTCCGGGGCGTGCAGCAGCAGCGTGTTCAACTCGCCGCGGTGATCGTTCGAGAGCACCAGGTCCAGCCCCGTGATGATCGTGCGGGACACGAGTTGGCCGAGGTCGCGCTCGTTGAAGGCCAGCAACTCGTAGATGCCGCCGGGCGCGCGGTGGGCCAGCTCGTAGTACGACGACAGCGTGGGCTGTACGTCGAGGTCAAGCAGCAGCACTCGCAGGCCCGCATCGGCAGCAAGTCCGCCGAGGTTCGCGGCTGTGGTTGTCTTGCCCACGCCGCCTTTGGTCGAGATGATGGATACAACCTGCATGGCGCTCTCCGGTCGAGGATGGGAAGTCCGTGGGGAGAGCCGCTCAGGTCCGGTTGTTGAGGCGTTCGGCGATCCACTGGTCGATCTCGATCGAATCCCAGCCGACCGCGCGCACGCCCAGGCGCAGCGCCTTCGGGAACTGGCCTTTGCGCATCAAGTTGTAGATGTGGGCGCGTTTGAAGCCGGATTTGGTTTCGACTTCATCAAGCCGCAGGATGCGGCGCTCGATCGGTGGCAGTGCAGGTGCTTGCGACATGGCGGTCACTCCTGAACGCTCGGTGGCGTTGGTTGGCGTGACCTCTATTCAATAGACCTGGCTGCGGAAAGACATTGCAAATGCAATCTCCGCGATTGCACATACAAGCTGGAAAACCTCATGCGCTTGCGCTACGGACGTACTTCCTGGCGTTGGCGAACTTGCCATTCAAGGTTCGCTCCGTGATGCCCATAGTGCCGCCGTAGTGCGCGACCAATGCTGAGACCAGTGCCTCTTGTGTTCTGAAGCTGGAATAAGGTACGCCCGAAGGGGACTGGCCTAGCAGCAGCGTCAGCATTCCGCCGATGATGTTGAGATACGTCGTCTCTGCCCGCTCGCTGATCGCGCATTGCTTTGCTGCCAGCAGCACGGTGGACTGCTTGAGCAAGGTGTCGTGTTGCTCCTGCAGTTCTTGCATTTGACGTCGGGCATGCTCCAGTGCGGCCTGAAGGGCCAACCGTTCCACCAGGATCGCCTGTCCTGTTTCCATGGTGATGAAGGGATGCGCCATGCGCTCGCCGCGACTGAACAGAAACTCGGGGCGGTGCTCGGGATAGTGCGTGCGCATCCAGCGCTTCAGATCGACATGGCGAACGGTCAGATCCCGAGAATTGAGCAGCTTCGGATCATTGAGCGTGATCCCGTTCTTGCCGTAGGGCAGTTCTCCGTTGAGGATGCCGTCATAGATTTGTTCCGAGTGCAGCCGGCACTCATTCCATCTAGGGCAGTTCAGCGACGGAGGCAGGACACGTGGTGACGCGACCGTGGCCAGGATCATCGGCAGGTATCGCAGCAGGCCGGCCCATCGGATGGCCGCTTCGATGGGACGATAGAACACCTTTGATGTTGGAATGTCCTTGTGCATGTCTTCGTCTCCTTTCGGAAGCGCTACATCACCGGCTCCTTTCTTACCCTGCCAAGGGCTTTTGTGTCGTTTTGGCCTGCGGCGGATGCCCTGAACGTACGCGAGCGAGTTCATTGGCATCCGCCGCAGGTGGCCTTGTCTTGCTCGATGTGCAAGAATCGATTGGTTGCCGGCCCATCGAGCGATGAGGACGCAAGCTAGATATTGGCGCTCACGGTACCAGCGTCATGGGTGGCGCAAAGCCCATCAAGACCGATTCGGTATGGTCTGATATCCAGACGGTTTGAAGGCCCGCGAGTTGAAGCGTTCGACGCCCTTAGCCCAGTTGGGGATTGGAAATCAGCGGATAGTCATGCGGCGCTCCGCATGCTGATATATCGACATAGTATCTGCGGCAGAAGTAGTGAGCCAACGAGCAAGCACCAAGAACCATAGGAGACGGAGATGGCTGAACAGGCCCATGAACATCAACATCACACATCCGGTCAGGGAGGCAAGCACGGCCGACCCTACACTAAGTTCTGGGTGAACATGGTACTGGGGTTAGTCGTCATGTACTTCGTAATGTTCAGCATGATCGACGGCACCAGAGACTTCAGAAATAATCTCAACATGCTCTACATGGCAGTCACTATGTGGGCGCCAATGGGCATATTCATGCTGGCGACAATGCCCGGCATGTTTCCAAACCAGCGGCTCAACCTCGTGCTTTACGGCTTGTTTGCCATGCTCACACTAGGTTCCTTTGCTGCTACCCGTGCTCAAGCGGGAATCGGCGATCGACAGTTCATCGCGTCTATGGTCCCGCACCATTCGGGCGCTATCCTCATGTGCAGCGAGGCGCGACTCTCGGATCCGGAACTCGTCAAGCTATGTCAATCGATTTCCGATGGTCAGCGTGAGGAGATCGAGCAGATGAATCGAATTGCTGCACGCCTTCGTTGAGTACGACTACCTTCATCAGGCCGGCGACATGTTGCGTTCGGACGAAGGTAGCCGGCGATGTGCTGATGAATGCGTGGGGGGAACGGTGTCCTACAGCTGTGCAAAGTACTAGGAAGTCCGCGCGGCCCCCTTCGAGCTGTCCTGTGGAGTGAGAGCGAGTGATGATCGCCGCAAATGGGTTCAGCGAGCCCGCTGGGCAGCACGACACATCAGACGTTACGACGTGGTGGATAGAACGTCTTTGGACGCTGATGGACGTGGCTGGAAGAGCTTTGTTGCCGAAGGCGAAAAATTAGGCTACAATCTAGGTCTTCGCTGGGCACCTCGGCGAAGAAAGTGTTCGGGAAACAACGACTTACGAGCCTAGTAAACGTCTCTTCTCCCGCTCCATATATTCGATGACCGCCAACGTCGTCGGCATCAAAGGGAAGTCAAGGCTTCCCTTTTTTGTTGGAAGTTTCCTGAAGGCACAACCGGCGCGTTAGCAAAGCGGTTATGCAGCGGATTGCAAATCCGTTTAGATCGGTTCGACTCCGGTACGCGCCTCCATCGAGCAGCCCCGTCAGCACTGTTGCCGGGGCTGTTTCGTTATCCGGCCCGAGTGGTGAAATCGGTAGACACAGCGGACTTAAAATCCGCCGCCTCTGAAAAGGGCGTGCCGGTTCGATTCCGGCCTCGGGCACCAGTCTCTCTGCGCTACACCGGCCGGACGGCCGGCCTGATGCCGCCGCCCCGGGAGGTTGCGCCCCAGCCCCGGTTGCCGCAAGATGCGCCCGCCATGCGAATCGCCGCCAACCTGAGCCTGCTCTATGCCCATCTGCCGCTGGAGGCGCGTTTCGACGCGGCGGCGCGCGATGGCTTTCGTGCCGTCGAAATTCTCTTTCCGTACGACCGGTCGCCAGCCTGGTATGCCGATGCGCTGCGTGCCAGCGGCCTTGCGCCCGTGTTGATCAACACCCCGGTGGAAGAGGGTGCCGGCAGCCACGGCTGGGCTGCGCGGCCGGGCGACGAAGCGCGCTTTCGCAGCGGGCTGGATCGTGCGCTCGAGGTAGCCCAGACCATCGGCTGTGCGCGTATCCACCTGATGGCAGGCCGGACGGCAGATCTGCCGCAGCTGCTGTGCCAGTCAGCCTTCACCGACAACCTGGCCCTGGCTTCAGCGCGTGCCGAGCAGGCGCGCATCACGCTCATGCTCGAGCCGCTCAACCGTGCGGACGTGCCGGGATACTTCTATCACCGGCCCGAGCAGGCGCTGGCGATTCTGCGAACGCTCGATTCGCCCTGGCTGCGTCTGCAGTTCGACTTCTATCACTGCATGAAGGAGGGGTTGGTGCTGGCCGACGAACTCGCGCGTGCGCGCGGCTGGATCGGCCATGCGCAGATCGCTGGTGTCGATGGCCGGCATGAACCCGACCTGTCGATGCATGGCCTGCAGGCAGCCGTGCAGCAACTGCAACAGCAGGGCGACAGCGAGTGGCTGGGCTTCGAATATCGGCCGCGCACCACGCCGCCAGCGGGCCTGGCGTGGTGCGAGCCACTGCTCGCGGCCGGCATCCTTGCATGAGCGGCGTTGTTGGCGGCGGGTGAGCCACGCATCATCCCGCCGGAGTTGCCGGGTGCCTGCGCGCCGCAGCGCCTTCACGAAAGCGATAAGCCGTTTTGCGCGTACCGTGCAGCGGCACCATCAGGTAGCTGATGGTCGACGCGTCCGCGCGCAGCCTGCGCCAGCCATGGCGCTCCATCAGCGCGATGCTGCGGTGATTGTCAACCGCCACGTGCGCGAGAACGGCTGCGCGCAGGCCGAAAAGCCAGTGCAGTGCCGGCTTGAACAGGAAAGCCCATTGACCTCGAGCGTGCGGCAGAACGGCGATGAACGCCTCGTGCCCTTCGAGGATGAGGCCGCCGATCGCCTGCCCGTCCATCTCGAAGCCGATGGATGGACAGTGCTGCAGACGCGTACGCAGCACGGCGATGGCGGCTTCGTCCGGAAGACCGCGAGATGGATCGCGCAGCGCGGGCTCGGCCTGGAAGAAAACATCCAGGTCGATGCGCGGCGTGAGCCTCAGTCGGCGCATGGTCGTGCGCGGCCCGCGCTCACTGCAACGGTTCGGGTTGGCCCATCAGCTCGCGCATGGCGCGCTGCACCACGGGGTCGGCATGAGTGGCCTCGACCTGCCGCGCGACGCGCTCCCATCCAGGATCGCCCAGCCGGTGCAGGCAAAGTGCCTGTATTTCAAGGTGGTTGTCGGGATCGTTCTCGCGCAGGTCCCGGTAGAAGTCGAGCAGGCGGTTGCGCTGCGCTGCAATCATCATCGGATAGATGAGCATGCTGCGGGCGCGGGGCTCGGCTGCGCACAGCTCGCCATACAGTCGTTCTGCGTCGTCCGGGGCTGAGCTCACCAGGGCTTCCGCCATCGCATAGGCGAGAACGCAGGCTTCGTCGCTGGCCCGCGGGTGGATGGTGGTGCTGCTCATCATCGTCCGGCGATGTTGTTGCCGTAGATCTTGTTCAGCTCCAGATCCCTGAACATCTTGTCTTCCACTTCCTTCTTGTTGATTCCATCCTTGTCGTCGTCGTCATCGTCGTCCACTCCGTTTTGCGCGGGGGCGAACGTGGTTTGCAGGGGGTTCGCGAACATGCTGCCGGCGGCGGTTCCGAACTGCTGGTTGGCCTGCGCGGTTTGTCCGGACGGCGGTGTGCCGAAAAGGGTTTCCCCAAGTTTCTTGATCGCCTCCAGGGGATCGCCGAGGATGCTTTTGAACAGGTTGCCGGCTCCTCCGAGCACGCCAGCGCCGACGCTGGATCCGGCAAGTGACGACACGACTGCGGGCACAGCTGCAATTCCCATGATGACTCCTGAAAGTTGAAGGACCGGCCCTCAGGCGCGAGGGCGGTTCTGGCGATGGTCCGCCCCGATGTGCGGTCTGCGGGCTGCGCAATGCGAAGTGCCGTCAGGTCAGGCGAAGCGGAGTGCCCATGCCGCCTCGTGCGTAGCGAAGTTGTCCTGGATCGGAGCGCGCTCCTGCGCGGAGCGCCGCCCGCGTGCGAAAATGCGCGCTTCCCCCAGAGCGCATCCATGGCCCGATACAACGAAGAGTCCCCTTTCGAAATCCACGTGCACGGCGATGTGCAGTTGCGCGCCGATGTCGGCTACGAGCAGCTTCAGGACGCGCTCCGACCCCTGTGGAAGTACGCCGGGGCGCGTTCGCTCGCCGACGGCGCGCCCAGCGTTTACGAAGAAGAGCCGGGCATCCAGTTCGACGCGGCCAAGCATCTCCTGCAGATCTGCTGGACGGTACCCGGCGACGAGGACTTCCGGCAGTCGCTCGACGAGCTGTGCATGTCCCTCAACGAGCTGGCAGAGCAGGGCGCAGCCCTCGAGGTGTCCTTCTACGACACCGAGTTCGACGATGAAGACGAGGACGCCGGGCGCGAGGCGCGCGACGACTTCGTGATGCTGTTCGTGGGTCCCACGCCCGCTGCCATCATGCAGGTGCAGCGCGACCTGCTGGTGGAAGACGTGGTCAGCCTGATGGAGCGTCACTTCGATGGTGCCGAACTCGGCGGCGTCGTGGCAGAGATCGACAAGCTCTTTGGCGACCGCTTCGACAAGCTGGTCAATTCGCTCGAAATCGGCAAGCCGCCGCGCGGCCCGGGTGCTCCGGGCGGCCATGGCGGCGGGCGCCGTCCGCGCCACCTGCACTGAGCCGGGCGCAGCCGCGCCTGCCCATGTCACGCGCGTGGGCTATGCTCGCGCCTGCTTGTAGGAGTCGCGACATGGCTATGTTTTCTCAGGACGCACTCAATCCCGGCGTACGGCGGCGCGAGGTCTTCGGCTGGGCCATGTACGACTTCGCGAACTCGGGTTACACCACCGTGGTACTCACCGCGGTGTTCGCGGCCTACTTCGTGGGGGGCATCGCCAGGGGCGCCGAATGGGCCACCTTCGCGTGGACGGTGGCCTTGAGCATCTCCTACGCCATCGTGATGCTCACCATGCCGAGCCTGGGCGCCTATGCCGACCTTCGTGCGGCCAAGAAGAAGCTGCTGGCCTGGGTGACCGTGGGATGCGTGGTCACCACCGCGGCGCTGGCCTTCACGCCGCGCGCAGAGGGCACGACGGCCGTCGTGCTGGCCATGCTGCTGATCGTGCTCTCCAACGCGTTCTTCTCGGCTGGCGAATCGCTGTCTGCCGCCTTCCTTCCTGAGCTGGCGCGGCCCGACGCGCTGGGCCGCGTGAGCGGCTGGGGCTGGAGCTTCGGCTACCTCGGCGGCATGCTGGCCCTGGGCCTGTGCCTGGGCTACGTGTTGTGGGCCCAGGCGCGTGGCTTGCCGGCCAGCCATTTCGTACCCGTGACCATGCTGATCACCGCTGTGCTGTACGGACTGGCGGCGCTGGTGACGTTCCGGCTGCTGGACGAGCGCGCGCAGCCCGACACCCAGGCCCTGCGTCGTGGCGGCCTGGCCGCCTCGCTGGCGCAGTTGCGAGCCACCTTTGCGCAGGCCCGGTCCTACAGCGACTTCGTGCGCCTGATGGCCTGCGCCGTGTTCTACCAGGGCGGTGTAGCCGTGGCGATCACGCTGGCGGCCATCTATGCAGAGCAGGTGATCGGCTTCAAGCAGCAGGAAACCATGGTGCTCATCTTCGTGCTCAACCTGGCGGCGGCCGGTGGCGCGTTCGCCTTCGGTTACTGGCAGGACCGGATCGGCCACAAGCTCGCGCTGGCCGTCACGCTGGTGGGCTGGATCGCCACCTGCGTCATCGCGGCCGTCAGCACCACCAAGGGCCAGTTCTGGTGGGCCGCGGCCATCGCAGGCCTGTGCATGGGATCGAGCCAGTCGGCCGGCCGGGCCATGGCTGGCATGTTCGCACCCCGGCGGCAACTGGCCGAGTTCTACGGACTCTGGACGTTCGCGATCCGGCTGGCCAGCATCATCGGCCCGCTAACTTATGGCGCCATCACCTGGGCCACGGGCGGCAACCAGCGCACGGCCATCCTGTCGACGGCTTTCATGTTCGTGGCGGGCCTGGTGCTGCTGGCCACGGTGAATGTGGGCCGTGGACGCGCCGCAGCCGAAGCCGCTGACGCTGCGGCCTCAGCCCAGCCCTAGCCAGCGCCTGGCCGCGTCCTGCAGGGCGGCGGGCTCGCCGCTGGTGCGCCAGATCACTTCGCCCGCGTGCTCGCGCCCCTCGTGCTGCAGCCCGGCAGCCTGCAGCACGCGCACGCACTGGCGCGCAACGGCCGGGCCGGTGTGCACGAGTTCGATGCCCTCGGGCAACTGCTCGATCAGCGTGTCGATCACCAGCGGATAGTGGGTGCAGCCGAGCACCAGTGTGTCGATCTCGCCCGGCGCGTGGCCGAACTTGCCCAGCTCGCGCAGGTAGCGCTGGCTGAGCGCGGTGATGGTGGGCGTGTCGTTGCGCTCGATGGCCTCGGCCAGGCCATCGCAGGGTTGCAGCACGAAACGCGCCTCATGCTGCAGGCCGGACAGCAGCGCGGCCACGCGTGCGCTCTCCAGCGTGCCGCGCGTGGCAATCACGCCGACGCGGCGTGTCTGCGTGAGCAGCAGGGCGGGTTTGAGCGCGGGCTCCACGCCGACGATGGGCAGGCGCGGCCAGCGTTCGCGGAGCAGGCCGATGGCGGCCGTGGTGGCGGTGTTGCAGGCCACCACCAGGGCCTTGATGCCGTGCTCGCGCTGCAATGCCTCAGCCACGGTGAGAGAGCGTTGCTGCACGAATTCGCCGCCCTTCTCGCCGTAGGGCGCATGCCCGCTGTCGGCGTAGTAGACGAAGTGCTCGCGCGGCATGGCCACGCGTAGCGCAGCCAGGATGGACAGGCCGCCGATGCCGCTGTCGAACACGCCGATCGGCGCGACGGGCTGCAGGGGCGGTTGTGCATCCATCAGGCGGCGGTCACCGGGATGCGCTTGAACTCGCCCGAGGCGATGCGCTTCTGCCATTCGGCCGGGCCGGTCACGTGCGCGTTGGTGCCGCCCGAGTCCACGGCCACGGTCACGGGCATGTCGACCACGTCGAATTCGTAGATCGCTTCCATGCCCAGGTCCTCGAAACCCACCACCTTCGCGGTCTTGATGGCCTTGGAGACCAGGTAGGCGGCGCCACCCACGGCCATCAGGTAGGCGCTCTTGTGCTTCTTGATCGATTCGACGGTGGCCGCACCGCGCTCGGCCTTGCCGATCATGGCGATCAGGCCGGTCTGCTCGAGCATCATGTCGGTGAAGCTGTCCATGCGCGTGGCGGTGGTGGGGCCGGCCGGGCCCACGGCCTCGCCCTTGACCGGATCGACCGGGCCCACGTAGTAGATGACACGGTTGGTGAAGTCCACCGGCAGCTTCTCGCCCTTGGCCAGCATGCCCTGGATGCGCTTGTGCGCGGCGTCGCGGCCCGTGAGCATCTTGCCGTTGAGCAGCAGCGTGTCGCCCGGCTTCCAGCTGGCGACTTCGGCCGGCGTGAGCGCGTCGAGGTTGACGCGCTTGCTCTTCTTCTCGTCGGGAGCCCAGTTCACCTGCGGCCACAGGTCGAGGCTGGGCGCCTCGAGGTACATGGGGCCGTCGCCCCGCATCACGAAGTGCGCGTGGCGCGTGGCCGCGCAGTTGGGAATCATGGCCACGGGCTTGCTGGCCGCGTGCGTCGGGTACATCCTGATCTTGACGTCGAGCACGGTGGTCAGGCCGCCCAGTCCCTGCGCGCCGATCCCCAATGCGTTCACCTTCTCGTAGAGTTCCAGCCGCATCTCCTCGACCTGCGACAGCGTCTCGCCGCGGGAGGCCTTGGCCTGCAGCTCGTACATGTCGATGTCATCCATCAGGCTTTCCTTGGCCATCAGCACCGCCTTCTCGGCCGTGCCGCCGATGCCGATGCCCAGCATGCCGGGCGGGCACCAGCCCGCGCCCATGGTGGGCACGGTCTTGAGCACCCAGTCGACGATGGAATCGCCGGGATTGAGCATGACCATCTTGCTCTTGTTCTCGGAGCCGCCGCCCTTGGCTGCGACAGTGATGTCCAGCGTGTCGCCGGGCACGAGCTCGGTGAAGATCACGGCCGGCGTGTTGTCCTTCGTGTTCTTGCGCGCGAAGTGCGGATCGGCCACCACCGAAGCCCGCAGCGTGTTGTCAGGGTGGTTGTAGCCGCGGCGCACGCCTTCGTTGACGGCGTCTTCGACGCTGCCCGTGAAGCCTTCCCAGCGCACGTTCATGCCCACCTTGAGGAACACGTTCACGATACCGGTGTCCTGGCAGATCGGGCGCTGGCCGGTCGCGCTCATCTTGCTGTTGGTCAGGATCTGCGCGATGGCATCCTTGGCCGCCGCGCTCTGCTCACGCTCGTAGGCGCGCGCCAGGTGGGCGATGTAGTCGGCGGGATGGTAGTAGCTGATGTACTGCAGCGCGGCGGAGATCGATTCGATCAGGTCGGCTTGTTTGATCGTGGTCATGGCGTCGTGGGGTTGGGTGCAACACGCATCCGCAGCAGGCGGTGATCCGACCATCAGATGAGAATTGCTTTTATCAGAGGCTATGCTGGAGGGCCTTGGGCAAGGCTGTCCCCAGCCCGCTATTTTGACAGGTCACGCATCGCCATGAGCACAAGCCAATCCGCCCCCAGCGGCGCCACACGCACCGAGAAGGACACCTTCGGCCCGATCAAGGTCCCGGCCGACAGGCTCTGGGGCGCGCAGACGCAGCGCTCGCTGCAGAATTTCGACATCTCGGGCGAGCGCCAGCCGCGCGAGATCATCCGTGCGCTGGCCCAGGTCAAGCGCGCATCGGCCGTGGTCAACCACGCGCTGGGCCTGCAGGACGAGAAGAAGACGAAGGCCATCGTCGCGGCGGCCGACGAGGTGATCGGCGGCGGCCATGCCGACGAATTCCCGCTGGTGGTCTGGCAGACCGGCTCGGGTACGCAGACCAACATGAACGTCAACGAGGTGCTGGCCAACCGCGCCAGCGAGCTTCTGGGCGGCGAACGTGGCGAGGGCCGCCTGGTGCACCCCAACGACGACGTCAACCGCAGCCAGTCGAGCAACGACGTGTTTCCCACGGCGATGCATGTGGCGGCCGTCGATGCCCTCACGCACCGGCTGCTGCCGGCCATCGCGCTGTTGCGCGGCACGCTGGAGAAGAAAAGCGCCGAGTTCATGGACATCGTGAAGATCGGACGCACCCACCTGCAGGACGCCACGCCGCTCACGCTGGGGCAGGAATTCTCGGGCTGGGTGGCGCAGCTCAGGCACGGCGAGCGGCACGTGCGCGATGCGTTGCCGCACCTGTACGAACTGGCGTTGGGCGGCACGGCCGTCGGCACGGGCCTGAATGCGCCCAAGGGCTACGCCGAGCAGGTGGCGGCCGAGATCGCGAAGCTGACGGGCCTGCCGTTCGTCACCGCGCCGAGCAAGTTCGAGGCGATGGCAAGCTGCGATGCACTGGTGCATGCGCACGGCGCGCTCAAGACGCTGGCCGCCAGCATGACCAAGATCGCCAACGATGTGCGCTGGCTGGCCAGCGGCCCGCGCAGCGGCATCGGCGAGCTCAGCATTCCCGAGAACGAGCCGGGTTCGTCCATCATGCCCGGCAAGGTCAACCCCACGCAGAGCGAGGCCGTGACCATGCTGGCCGCGCAGGTGATGGGCAACGACGTGGCCATCAACATCGGCGGCGCCTCGGGCAACTTCGAGCTCAACGTGTTCCGGCCCATGGTGGCGCACAACTTCCTGCAGAGCGTGCGGCTGCTGGCGGACGGCATGAAGAGCTTCAACGACCACTGCGCCGTGGGCATCGAGCCCAACCGCGCGCGCATCACCGAGCTGGTGGATCGCTCGCTGATGCTGGTCACCGCACTCAACACCCACATCGGCTACGACAAGGCCGCCGCCATCGCCAAGAAGGCGCACAAGGAAGGCACGACGCTGCGCGAGGCCGCGCTGGCCACGGGCTACGTGACGGGCGAGCAGTTCGACCAGTGGGTCGTGCCGGGCAAGATGACCGGCCTTTGACGGCGTGATGCCGCGATGGGCCGCTAGGATGGCCTCATGATCCCGTCCTCCTGGCTGGCCTGGGCCGATGTCGATGCCTTCGCCAGCTTCACGCTGGCGATCCTGCTGCTGTTCATCGGCAAGGGCCTCACGCAACGCTACCGCTGGCTGCGGCGCTACAACATCCCCGAAGCGGTGGTGGGCGGCGTGCTCTGCGCGCTGGTGGTGTGCATGCTGCACTACGCGGCAGGCGTCAACGTCCTGTTCGAGCTGGGCGCGCGCGACATGCTGCTGCTGTACTTCTTCGCCGCCATCGGACTGAACACCGACGTGCGCACGCTCCGCGAAGGTGGGCGGCCGCTGGTCATCCTGCTGGTGCTGGCCGTGGGCTTCATGCTGCTGCAGAACGGCTTGGGGATGACGCTGGCGAGTGCCTTCGGCATGGATCCGCGCGCCGGGCTGATGGCCGGTTCGATCTCGCTCACCGGCGGCGTGGGCACCACGCTGGCCTGGACGCCGCATTTCACGCAGGCACTGGGCATCGCGGGTGCGGGCGAACTGGGGCTGGCCGCCAACATGATCGGCATGATCGCCGCCTGCGTGGTAGGTGGCCCCGTGGCCGCGTGGCTGATGCGTCGCCACCGCGTGCGTCCCTCGGGCGAAGCCGAGGTCGAGGTCGGCACGCGCTACCAGGACGAAACCGGCACCCGGCTCGACTACCACGGCGTGTTGCTGGCGCTGCTGTGGCTCAACATCGCACTCATCCTGGGCAACGCGCTCAACACATTGGTGGGTGCCACCGGCCTCAATCTACCGGCCTTCGTCGGTTGCCTGATGGCCGGCATCGCGCTGCGCAACATCGGCCAGTGGCTCGATCCGCAGGGCGGCCGCCTCTGGAACTGGCCCAGCATGCGCCTGGGCGTGGCGCTTGTGTCGGACATCAGCCTGGGCCTGTTCCTGACCATGGCGCTGATGGGCCTGCGCCTGTGGGAGCTGGAGCCTGTGCTGCTTTTCATCGGCACGGCGATGGCGCTGCAGATCGGGCTGGCCGTGGCCTTCACTGTGTTCGTCGTGTTCCGCTGCATGGGGCGCGATTACGAGGCCGCCGTGATCTGTGCGGGCTTCGGGGGCATCGCACTGGGCTCCACGGCGACGGCCATCGCCAACATGAGCGCCGTGGTGCGCACCTACGGCGCCGCGCCGCGTGCCTTCATCGTGGTGCCGCTCGTGTGCGGCTTTTTCATCGATCTGGCCAATGCGCTGGTGATCGGCGTGATGGCGCGCTGAGAGAGGTCCACGCACCTCAAAGAAAGAAGGCCACGCATGCGTGGCCTGTTTCATGAGACGGTGCGTTTACTTGCGCGCTGCCGCCAGCGCCTGCGCGATCCAGCCGTCGAAGGTCTTCTGGTGCGCCTTGATCCAGGCGTCGGTGTGGCGTTCGACATCCTGCGGCTTGTTCTGGCCGTCACGCATGCGCAGGTTCTGCGCGTTGATGTCGCCCACGGGCAGGCGCATCACTTCGAACAGCCGGGCCGCGGCCGGGTTCGCCTCCGCGAAGGCCTTGTTGGCCACAATGCGCTGCGTGTTCATCACGAAGCCGTAGTTCTGGCCGTTGGGCAGCTTGGTGTCGAGGCCCTTCTGCTCGCCAGGCAGCGAGGAGAAGGGCACCTGCAGCCACGTCACTTCCTGGCCGGGGCGCAGCACGCCGCTCACCCAGAACGGCGTCCAGGTGTAGTAGAGGATGGGCTTGCCCTGGCGGAAGCGCGTGATGGTGTCGGCCATCAGCGCGGCATAGCTGCCCTGCACGTGGGTCACGTTGCCGCGCAGCTTGTAGGCGTCGAGGTGGTGTTCGATCACCGCCTCGCAGCCCCAGCCGGGGTTGCATCCGGTGAGGTCGGCGCGGCCGTCGCCGTTGGTGTCGAAGAGCTTGGCGATCTCGGGCCTGGCGAGCTGGTCGATGCTGGTGATCTTGTACTGGTCGGCCGTCTTCTTGTCGATCAGGTAGCCCTGGGCGGCGCCCGGCGAGTACTGGCCCGTGCGCGAGAGCTTGGCATCGCCACCGGCGTTCTTGTAGAAGTCGGCGTGCAGCGGATCCCAGTGGTTGGCCATGAAAGTCGCGTCGCCATTGGCGATGGCGACGTGGGCCGTCGGGTACTCGACTTCGCGGATGGGCTGCACGTCGTAGCCCAGCTTCGTGAGCGCGCGCGAGACCAGCACGGTCTGGAAGGCCTCTTCGGCGATCGAGCTCTGCAGCGGCTGGACCTTGATGCCCTTGCCGGGAAGTGCCTGCGATTGCGCCAGGGCAGGTCCGGCGGCGCCGACGGCGAGCAGGCTGGCCGCCAGCGCTGCGCGCAGGGTGCGGGTCAGGGGGTGTTGGGTCATGCGATATCTTCCTTTCGTTGGATTTCGGGAATGGCTTCGGGATGAAGAGGGGGATCAGTGAATGCGCGAGGCGAGGGCGGCCTGCGGCGTTTCCGCCGCGGCAGGTGTGACCGCCGCGCGTTCGCGCCAACGGCGCGCCGCGCGCCACGCCAGTCCGGCCGGGCCGGTCTGCCACCAGTGGCGCACGCCGCGGCGCGGCTGGCCCATGGCCTGAGTGATGCGGTCGAGCGTGATGGCCAGCAGCACGATGCCCAGGCCGCCGACGGTGGCCATGCCCATGTCGAGGCGGCCGATACCGCGCAGCACCATCTGGCCCAGGCCGCCCACGGCGATCATGGAAGCGATCACCACCATCGACAGCGACAGCATCAGCGCCTGGTTGATGCCGGCCATGATGGACGGCATGGCCAGCGGCAGCTGCACCTTCACGAGCAACTGCCACGGCGAGGCGCCGTAGGCACGGGCGGCTTCCACCAGGTCGGGACGCACCTGGCGGATGCCCAGCGTGGTCAGGCGCACCAGCGGCGGCAGCGCGAACACGATGGTCACGATCACGCCCGGCACGTTGCCGATGCCGAACAGCATCACCACCGGCACCAGGTAGACGAAGGCCGGCGTGGTCTGCATGGCATCGAGCAGCGGACGCATGATGCGCTGGGCGCGGTCGCTGGCGGCCAGCACGATGCCCAGCGGCAGCCCCACCAGCAGGCAGAACACCAGAGAGGTGAGCACCAGTGACAGCGTGACCATGGCTTCAGGCCAGATGCCCAGCATGGCGACGAGCGCGAGTGACACCACGGCCGCGATGGCGACGGCGCGGCCCGCCACTTGCCAGGCCAGCAGACCCAGCAGCGCGATCATGGCCAGCGCGGGCACGCCCTGCAGCAAGGCTTCGACACTGGAGAGCGTGGCGTCGATCGGCGCGCGCACGCTCTGGAAGAACGGCCGGAAATGGGTCACCACCCAGTCGAGGCCCTGGTTGATCCAGGACTCGATGGGCATCGAGCCGTCCCACAGTTGCTGGATGTGGAAGCCCGAGGCAGTCGACGGATCGAGGGCGTCGGGCGTGGACGCGACTCCGGCGAGCCAGTCGTCGCCGCTGCCGGCAGCGGGCGTGTCCCAGGCCGAGGCTTCGGCAGGCGCCTGCGGGGCGGTATCGGGTGTGGCGGTGGAGCCCGCTGTATCCCACGGACTCGGCGCATCGGCATTCGTGCCGGGCCCGGCGGGCGCCTCGGCCTGGGCGAGGGTGGGGGTGTTCACGTCGGTGCTGTCATTCATGTTGGTATCGCTTTCCGAAGTCGATTCAGTGACGCTCAATCGCTGCTGCGATCGAGGAACTTGAGCAGGGTGGTCTTGCTGATCGCGCCGACGTAGCGTTCACGCTCGTCGATCACCGGCACCGGCCACGGCGCGGCAGCCACCTGGCCGAACAGCTCGCTCACCGGATAGTTGGCCGTGATGGTCTGCACATTGCGCAGGAAAGCGTGGTGCAGGCCGAGCGGGCCGACGTGGTCCTTCAGGGCGGCGCGCAGCGAATCGGCCGAGACGATGCCCTGGAACTTCTGCTGCGGATCGACGACATAGGCGTACTCACGATCCTGGTCTTCCAGCAGCTTGAGCGCCGCGCGCGAGCCGCGGTTGGGCTGCTCGGCTACCACCACCTGCGTCCTGCGCGCGATGTCGCCCGCCTTGAACACGGCGGCCGCGTCCACGCCGCGCACGAAGCTGCGCACGTAGTCGTCGGCGGGGTTGCGCAGGATCTCTTCTGGCGTTCCGACCTGCACCACCTGGCCGTCCTTCATGATCGCCACGCGGTCGCCGATGCGCATGGCTTCGTCGAGATCGTGCGAGATGAACACGATGGTGCGGCGGCGCACCTGCTGCAGGCGCAGCAGCTCGCTCTGCATCTCGGTGCGGATGATCGGATCGAGCGCGGAAAAGGCCTCGTCCATCAGCAGGATGGACGGATCGGAGGCCAGGGCCCGGGCCAGGCCCACGCGCTGCTGCATGCCGCCCGAGAGCTCGTCCGGATAGCTGTCGCCCCAGCCGGCCAGGCCCACCTGGTCCAGCGCCTGGTCGGCGGCGGCCAGCCGCTCGATCTGGCCCACGCCTGCCAGCTCCAGGCCGAACGCGGTGTTGTCGCGCACGGTCATGTGCGGCATCAGCGCGAATGACTGGAACACCATGCTGATGTCCTTGCGGCGCAGCGCGCGCAGCCGGCGGTCGCCGTAGTCGTTGATGTTGTCGCCGTCGATCACGATGCGCCCGGCCGTCGGCTCGATCAGGCGATTGAGCAGGCGAACGAGCGTGGACTTGCCCGAACCCGACAGCCCCATGATCACGAAGATCTCGCCCGCCTTGATGTCGAAGCTGGCGTCGAACACGCCGATCGACTGCCCCGTCTGCGCCAGGATGTCCTGCTTCGACAGGCCCTGCCGGACGAGGTCGAGCGCGTCATCGGGATCGTCTCCGAAGACCTTGAATACGTGATCGATGAGGATGTCTTTCGCCATGCGCCTGGGCTCCATTCGTTGTGGCAACGTCAGTGGACAGGGGCGCGGCCCGAACAAGAAGGACAGGCGCGCACCACGGACCGCTGCCGCGCGGCACAGGCACTGAAGACGACGAAATGGACGACGCAACCAGAGCCTGTGGAGCGGCCCGTGACTGCTCAGCGGGCCTGGTCGAGGGGGCTGGGCAGAAGGGCCGCGACGCGGCATCGGGTGGCTGGAAAACCAGCCGGTTGCCGGACGCGACAAGGGTCCGGCGGGACATCGGGCACCGCGACGGGATTCGATCGATCCGCGAGTAGTGCCCGACCGCCAACATACTCAGTTGGCTGCTAGAAAGTCTGCGATTATAACTTTGGTGTCTTAACGTGTCAATTCCGGCGGATCGCAGCGGCTGCTTTGGTGCACTGCAAGAATCCGGCGCAAGCGGCAGAATCCGGGTTTTCCCTTGCCAGACGCGCCGTGCTTGCACGGTGCCGGCCCACGACGGCTTCCACTGTGATCCCCACCCATCCCGCCTCGGCCGCAGCTGCCGCCGAACCCGTTGCGTCCCCGGTCCCCGACCGCTCGCGCGCCGCGCTGCGCGCCATCCTCGCCATGGGCGTCGGCAGCTTTGCCATCGGCACGGGCGAATTCGTCATCATGGGCCTGCTGCCCGAGGTCGCCCAGGACATGGGCGTGACGATTCCGCAGGCCGGCCATGTGATCAGCGCCTACGCGCTGGGCGTGGTGCTCGGCGCGCCGCTGCTGGCCGTGCTGGCGGCAGGCTGGCCGCGCCGGCGGTTGCTGATCGCGCTGATGGCCGTTTTCGCGCTGGGCAACTTCGCCAGTGCCGTGGCGCCGGGATACCTCTCGCTCAACCTGTTGCGCTTCATGGCCGGGCTGCCGCATGGCACCTACTTCGGCGTCGCAGCGCTGGTCGCCGCCGCCATGGCGCCGCCCGGCCGCCGGGCGCAGGCCGTGGGGCAGGTGATGCTGGGCCTGACGCTGGCGGTGCTGATCGGCGTGCCGCTGGCGGCCTGGCTCGGCCAGGCGGTGGGCTGGCGCGCGGCGTTCGCCTTCGTGGGCGCGCTCGCGGTGGTGGCCGCCATCCTCGTGCGCCGTGAGGTGCCCGACTTGCCCGCGAGCGCCGGTGCGAGCCCGCTGCGCGAGCTGGGCGCCCTGCGCCGCAAGCAGGTCTGGCTGACGCTGGGCATCGGCGCCATCGGCCTGGGCGGCATGTTCTCGGTGTTCAGCTACGTCAAGCCCACGCTGATGGAGGTGGCGGGCATGCCGCTGTCGCAGATCCCGATCGTGCTGGCGCTGTTCGGGGCCGGCATGGTGCTGGGCAACGTCGTGGGGCCCCGGCTGGCCGACCGCGCGCTGATGCCCACGATGGGCTGGCTGCTGGTCTGGTCGGCCGTGATCCTGGCGGCGTATTCGGTGACGGCGCATCACCCGTGGGCCGCATCGCTGAATGTGATGCTGGTCGGCACCATCGTCGCGATGGGCCCGGTGCTGCAGATCCGGCTGATGGACGTGGCGGGCGATGCCCAGACGCTGGCCGCCGCCCTCAATCACTCTGCCTTCAACACGGCAAACGCGATGGGCGCCTGGCTGGGCGGCGTCGCGGTCAGTGCCGGGCTGGGATGGACGTCGACCGGTTGGGTGGGGGCGCTGCTGGCGATCGCCGGGCTGGGTGTGTTCGCGCTCTCGGTGCGCGCCGACCGGCGCTGAGGCGCCGTTGCGGCGCCCCTGCCAGGCGCGGCGGTGGCGTCTCAGTGCCGCTCGTTGGCCGACATCAGCTTGTCGGTGTAGGCGATGGCCATGGCCGACAGCAGGAAGGCGATATGGATCACCGTCTGCGCGATCAGCACCTTGTCGGTGTAGTTGTCGGCGTTGATGAAGGTCTTGAGCAGGTGGATCGAGCTGATGCCGATGATCGACAGGCCCAGCTTCACCTTCAGCACCGAGGCGTTGACGTGCGACAGCCATTCGGGCTGGTCGCGGTGGCCTTCGAGGTTCAGGCGCGAGACGAAGGTTTCGTAGCCGCCCACGATCACCATGATCAGCAGGTTGGAGATCATCACCACGTCGATCAGCGCCAGCACCACCAGCATGATCACCGTCTCGTTGAGGCTGGTGATCGGCGCCGAGGCCTTGTAGCCGATGCTGGTGACCAGCAGCTGCAGCGCGTGCTCGTTGCCGAAGGCGGCTTCCACCAGGTGCCACAGCTCTTTCAGGAAGTGCACCACGTACACAGCCTGGGCCACGATCAGGCCCAGATACAGCGGCAGCTGAAGCCAGCGGCTGGCAAAGATCAGGTTGGGCAAGGGGCGCAGCGGAGAGCGTTTGCTGGTGGCGATCGGATCGGACATGAAGGAGGGTGGCCAGGGGCCTGAAACCGGGATGGCGGATTGTAGGGTTGACCCCAGGCCGGGGTGTGACAGCGACGTGTCGTGGAGGGCGTCTTCATGCGTCGATAAGATGGCCCCATCGCTTGCGTCAGTCGCCTGTAAGTGCCCCGGCCGACAGTACGGCGCAAATTCCGACAGCCCCCTGGAGACAGCGCCATGAGTTCCTCTTCTTCCATCGAATCCGTCCTGGTCGAGAACCGCGTGTTCCCGCCGGCCGAGGCCGTGCAGCGTGCCGCGCGCATCTCGGGCATGGCGGGCTACGAGGCGCTGGTCGCCGAGGCCGGTAAGGATTTCGAAGGTTTCTGGGCCCGGCTGGCGCGCGAGAACGTGGTGTGGAGCAAGCCGTTCACGCGCACGCTCGACGAATCGAAGGCGCCGTTCTACAAGTGGTTCGACGACGGCGAGCTCAACGCCTCGGCCAATTGCCTCGACCGCCACATCGGCACGCCGGTGGAGAACAAGACCGCGATCGTCTTCGAGGCCGATGACGGCAGCGTGAGCCAGGTCACGTACAAGGAACTGCTCGCACGCGTGGGCCGGTTTGCCAATGCGCTCAAGGCACAGGGCATCGGCAAGGGTGACCGCGTCATCATCTACATGCCCATGACCATCGAAGGCGTGGTGGCCATGCAGGCCTGCGCGCGCATCGGCGCCACGCACAGCGTGGTGTTCGGCGGCTTCTCGGCCAAGGCGCTCCAGGAGCGCATCATCGACGCGGGCGCCGTAGCCGTCATCACCGCCAACTTCCAGATGCGCGGCGGCAAGGAACTGCCGCTCAAGGCCATCGTGGACGACGCGGTCAACCTCGGCGGCTGCGATACGCTGAAGACCGTGCTGGTGTTCGAGCGCACGAAGAGCGCGTGGAACCGCGTCGAAGGCCGCGACAAGACCTTCGACGAGGTGCTGCAGGGCCAGTCTGCCGATTGCAAGCCCGAGCCGGTGGGCGCCGAGCATCCGCTTTTCATCCTCTACACCTCGGGCTCCACCGGCAAGCCCAAGGGCGTGCAGCATTCCACGGGCGGCTACCTGCTTTGGGCCAGGCTCACGATGGACTGGACGTTCGACCTGCAGCCCAGCGACGTGTTCTGGTGCACGGCCGACATCGGCTGGATCACGGGTCACACTTACGTGGCCTACGGGCCGCTGGCCGCGGGCGCCACGCAGGTCATCTTCGAGGGCATCCCCACCTTCCCGCATGCGGGGCGCTTCTGGCAGATGATCGAGCGGCACAAGGTCACGATCTTCTACACCGCGCCCACGGCGATCCGCTCGCTCATCAAGGCGGCCGAAACCGACGAGAAGGTGCACCCGAAGAACTGGGACCTGACCAGCCTGCGCATCCTCGGCTCGGTGGGCGAGCCCATCAACCCCGAAGCCTGGATGTGGTACCACCGCCATGTGGGCGGCGAGCGCTGTCCTATCGTCGACACCTTCTGGCAGACCGAAACCGGCGGCCACGTGATCACGCCGCTGCCGGGCGCCACGCCGCTGGTGCCGGGTTCGTGCACGCTGCCGCTGCCGGGCATCATGGCCGCCATCGTCGACGAGACCGGCAAGGACATTCCCAACGGCTCGGGCGGCATGCTGGTCATCAAGCGCCCGTGGCCGTCGATGATCCGCACCATCTGGAACGACCCTGAGCGCTTCAAGAAGAGCTATTTCCCCGAAGAGATGGGCGGCACGATCTACCTGGCGGGCGATGGCGCCGTGCGTTCGGCCGACCGCGGCTACTTCCGCATCACCGGGCGCATCGACGACGTGCTCAACGTGTCGGGCCACCGCCTGGGCACGATGGAGATCGAATCGGCCCTGGTCGCCAAGACCGACCTCGTGGCCGAGGCCGCCGTGGTGGGCCGTCCCGACGACGTGACGGGCGAGGCCGTCTGTGCTTTCGTCGTGCTGAAGCGCTCACGCCCTACGGGCGAAGAAGCCAGACAGATCGCCGCCGAGCTGCGCAACTGGGTCGCCAAGGAAATCGGCCCGATCGCCAAGCCCCGGGACATCCGCTTCGGCGACAACCTGCCCAAGACCCGCAGCGGCAAGATCATGCGCCGCCTGCTGCGCAGCATCGCCAAGGGCGAGAAGATCACGCAGGACACCAGCACGCTGGAAAACCCCGCCATCCTGGATCAATTGGCCGAGACCAATTGATCCAGGCGCCGCAGGCGTAGTCCGCGAAGCGGCTGGGCGGGGTTTGACGGCACTCATATCGCCGCAGGCGATGTGATGTGCCGGCAGAACCCGGCGATCCTCGATCAGTTGGCCGAAACCAACTGAGCGAGCCGGCGGGGGAGGGCGTGGCGCCCGACCCCTGCGCGAGCACGTTTTGCTGCATTGCAATAGACTGCCGCGTCCGTGAGTCCGGCGTGCCGCCGGGCAAGCGACACCGTGGTACGCCCGTGCACGCCGCGCGGGCGGTTCTTGTCTTGACCGCATCGAATCATGAGCAGCAAAGCCCTCGCCCTCTTCACCCAGCGCCGCACGCAATACGCGCTGGGCCGCAACGTCTCCCTGTCCGAAACCGAGATCGACGCGCTGATCCGCCAGGCCATCCGCCTGGCGCCCTCGTCGTTCAACTCGCAGAGTTCGCGTGCCGTGATCCTGTTCGGCGCCGCCAGCGAAAAGCTCTGGAACATCACGCGCGAAACGCTGCGCCCGATGGTGCCGGCCGACCAGTTCGCCTCCACCGACGGCAAGATGAATGCGTTCGCCGCCGGCGTGGGCACGGTGCTGTTCTACGAAGACCAGGACACCATCAAGGAACTGCAGCAGAAGTTTCCGCTGTACGCCGACAACTTCCCGATCTTCTCGGAGCACTCGGCCGGCATGGCCCAGTTCGCCGTGTGGACCGCGCTGGCCGAGGCCGGCATCGGTGCCAGCCTGCAGCACTACGCACCGCTGATCGACGCCGAAGTCGCCCGCACCTGGGATGTGCCGGCCTCGTGGAAGCTGCGCGCGCAGATGCCCTTCGGCTCCAACGAGAAGGCTTTCGCCGAGAAGGCCTTCATCGCCGACGAGACGCGTTTCAAGACGGTGCGCTGAACGCGTCACGCCTTCAGGCAAAAGGAAAAGCCCGCTCGGAGCGGGCTTTTTTCGTGGAAGGCGGGCCTGTTACTTCTGGCCGAGGATCCAGCCTGCGAGCTTCTTCGCATCGGCCTCGTTGACCTGCGGGTTGGCCGGCATGGGCACGGCGCCCCACACGCCCGAGCCGCCCTTGAGGATCTTGGCGGCGAGCTTGTCGGCGGCATCTTTCTGGCCGGCGTACTTCGCGGCGACGTCCTTGAACGACGGGCCGACGAGCTTTCGGTCGACCGCATGGCAGGCCATGCAGTTCTTGGACGTGGCCAGGGCCTGGTCGGCCAGGACCGGATGGGCAGCGGTGAGGGCGAGGCTCGCCACCGCGAGGGACAGCAGGCGTTGTTTCAACATCGTCGTTCGTGCGTGGGGGTTGCTGTACAGTACCAACGCATTGTAGTGAGCGACGTTGACCGTCCTGGGCTACCCCTTGTATCCGGAGGTTTTCATGCTGTTCCTGCTGGCCGCCATCGCTTTCATCCTGATGAAGTTTCTGGACGTCGGTTTCGTGGCCGGTCTTACATGGTGGTGGGTGCTGGTGCCGCTGGGCCTGGCCATGGCCTGGTGGACCTGGTCCGACATGTCGGGCCGCAGCAAGCGCATCGCCATGGAAAAGATGGAAGAAAAGCGCCAGGACCGCATCCGCAAGCACAAGGACGCCCTCGTTTCCGGCTACAAGCCGCGCCGCTGAGGTGCCGACCTCAGATCGGTCAAGAGCGAAGGCCGGAGCCCTCAAGGCTCCGGCCTTTGTTCATGTGCGCCCGTGGGGTCAGGCCCCGAAATCGTCCAGCACCGCGCCGCGGCTGGCGCTCGATGCATTGAATGCGAACTTGGCCTGTACGCCACGGGTGTAGCGCGGGGCCGGGGCCTTCCATCTGGTGCGGCGGGCCGCCAGTGTGGCGTCGTCCACGTTCAGTTCCAGCTTGAGCTGGTGCGCGTCGATGGTGATCGAGTCGCCTTCCTCGATCAGGGCGATGTTGCCGCCGGCCGCCGCTTCGGGCGCCACGTGGCCCACCACCATGCCCCAGGTGCCGCCCGAGAAGCGCCCGTCGGTGATCAGGCCCACGCTCTCGCCCAGCCCGGCGCCGATGAGTGCCCCGGTCGGGGCCAGCATTTCGGGCATGCCCGGGCCGCCCTTGGGACCGAGGTAGCGCAGCACCATCACGTCGCCGGCCTGGATCCTGCCGTCCAGGATGGCCTGCAGGCCCGACTGCTCGTCCTCGAACACCCGCGCCGGGCCGGTGATGACCGGGTTCTTCAGGCCGGTGATCTTGGCCACCGCGCCCTCGGGGCTCAGGTTGCCCTTGAGGATGGCCAGGTGGCCTTCGGCGTAGATCGGACGGTCGATGGGCCGGATCACGTCCTGGTCGGCGGAGAGCGGCGGCACGTCGGCCAGGTTCTCGGCGATGGTCTTGCCCGTGATCGTCATGCAGTCGCCGTGCAGCAGCCCGGCGTCCAGCAGCACCTTCATCACGGCCGGGATGCCGCCGGCGCGGTGCAGGTCGACGGCCAGGTACTTGCCCGAGGGCTTGAGGTCGCACAGCACGGGAACCTTCTTGCGCATGCGCTCGAAGTCGTCGATGGTCCATTCGACTTCAGCCGCGTGCGCGATCGCCAGGAAGTGCAGCACCGCGTTGGTGGAGCCGCCGGTGGCCATGATCACGGCGACGGCGTTCTCGATGGCCTTGCGGGTGACGATGTCGCGGGGCTTGAGGTCTTTCCTGATCGCATCGAGCAGCACCTTGGCCGATTCCTTTGCCGAGTTCTGCTTCTCGTCGTGCGGGTTGGCCATGGTGGACGAGTAGGGCAGCGACATGCCCAGCGCCTCGAATGCGGAGGACATCGTGTTGGCCGTGTACATGCCGCCGCACGATCCCGTGCCGGGAATCGCGTGCTGCTCGATGTCCTTGAGCTCCTGGTCGCTGATCTTGCCCGCGGCGTTCTGGCCCACGGCCTCGAACACGCTGACGATGTTGAGGTCCTGCCCCTTCCAGCGGCCGGGCAGGATGGTGCCGCCATAGACGTAGATGGCCGGAACGTTGGCCCGCAGCATGCCCATCATGCCGCCGGGCATGTTCTTGTCGCAGCCACCGACCACGACCACGCCGTCCATCCATTGGCCCTGCACGCAGGTCTCGATGCAGTCGCTGATGACCTCGCGGCTGACCAGGCTGTACTTCATGCCCTCGGTGCCCATGGACATGCCGTCCGAGATGGTGGGCACGCCGAACACCTGCGCATTGCCGCCGGCTTCCTGGATGCCTTCGATGGCCGCGTCGGCCAGCTTCTGCAGGCCCGAGTTGCAGGGGGTGATCGTGCTGTGGCCGTTGGCCACACCGACCATGGGCTTCCTGAAGTCGCCTTCGGTATAGCCCATGCCGTAGAACATGGAACGGTTGGACGCGCGCGCCTTGCCTTCGGTGATGTTGGCGCTGCGGCGGTTGATCTGCAGGGGTTTCGTGCTCATGGGAAGTGTCTCTTCGGGGTTGTTGCCGCAGCCATTGTGCGCAGCCCGCGCCGTCTGTCCAATCGCCCCGCGCGCCGCCCGTCCATGGCGTGAGGTTTAGAGTCGGGCCCTTGTTCCGCAGGAGCTTTTCCTTGACCGCCGCTTCTTCCGCCTCTCCGGCCTCTGCCGCTTCTCCCGCCACCACGGCCGCCGACGTCGTCGCCTTCTGGCGCCGGGCCGGGCGCGACGCCTGGTTCCGCAAGGACGCGGGCTTCGACGCCGCATTTGGCGACCACTGCCGGCAACTGCACTTCGCGGCCGCGCGGCGCGAACTCGATGACTGGGCCGCGACGCCCGAAGGCGCGCTTGCGCTCCTGCTGCTGCTCGACCAGTATCCGCGCAACTGCTTCCGCGGCAGCGGCCACATGTACGCCACCGATCCGCTGGCACTGCATTTTGCGCGGCAGACGCTCGAGCGCGGGTTCGACGCGCACATCGAGCCGCTGTTGCGTCCGTTCTGCTACATGCCCTTCATGCACTCCGAATCGCTGGTCGATCAGGAGCGCTGCGTGGCACTCTTCGAGCAACTGGGCGGCGACAGCCTGCCGTTCGCCCGCGATCACCGCGACATCGTGGCGCGCTTCGGCCGCTTTCCGCACCGCAATCCCATGCTCGGCCGCGCCACCACGCCCGACGAGCAGCGCTTCATCGACGAGGGTGGCTTTGCCGGATGACGACTTGCGCCCGGCCGTGAACACACCGTCACGAACGCGTACGGCCGTGCCGTCACAATACCCGCCATGCTGATGTACCCCCAGATCGACCCGGTCGCCATCCAGATCGGGCCCATCGCCGTGCACTGGTACGGCATCACTTACCTGGTCGCCTTCGCGGCCTTCATGCTGCTGGGCATCCTGCGGCTGCGCCACGAGCCCTATGCCTCCATGCCCGAAGGGCGTGGCTGGAGCCGGCGCGACGTGGAGGACATCCTGTTCCTCGGCGTGGCCGGCGTGATCGCCGGCGGCCGGCTGGGCTACTGCCTGTTCTACAAGCCCGGCTACTACCTGTCGCATCCGCTGGAGGTGTTCTTCATCTGGCAGGGCGGCATGAGTTTCCATGGCGGCATGCTGGGCGTGTTCGTGGCCATGCTGTGGTTCGCGCGCTCGCGCCGCAAGCCGTGGCTGGAGGTGACGGACTTCATCGCGCCGTGCGTGCCGACCGGCCTGGCGGCGGGCCGCGTGGGCAATTTCATCAACGGCGAGCTGTGGGGCCGGTTCTCGAGCCCCGACCTGCCCTGGGGCATGGTGTTCCCGCAGAGCGGCTCGGCCATGCCGCGCCACCCCTCGCAGGTCTATCAGTTCCTGCTCGAAGGCCTGCTGCTGTTCGTGCTGCTGTGGCTGTACGCGCGCCGGCCACGCCTGCGCGGCGAGGTGAGCGCGGCCTTCCTCGTGGGCTATGGCAGCTTCCGCTTCATCGCCGAATACTTCCGCGAGCCCGACGACTTCCTGGGCATCCTCACCCTGGGCATGAGCATGGGACAGTGGTTGAGCCTGCCCATGGTGGCGGCCGGCGTGGCGCTGTGGGCATGGGCACGGCGGCAGCCGCAGACGCCCTGAGCCAGCCGCGCCGCGGCCGCGCCAAATGCGCGGGCCCCTAGGGCAAACACCGACGATGGCGTGGGCTGCGGGCCTTGCCGGCCAGCGTCGTGGTTCTCATAATTACGCGTAATTACTTGAAATCATGCGCGTCGTTTCTTCCGCTCCCGCTCCCCAGTCGCTTCACGACGAGGTGGCCTCGCGCCTGCGCGAACACATCTTCAGTGGCGACCTGCCCCCTGGCAGCTTCCTCGACGAAGCCGCGCTGTGCGAGAAGCTCTCGATCTCGCGCACGCCGCTGCGCGAAGCGCTCAAGGTGCTCACGGCCGAGGGCCTGTTGCGGCACGAGCCGCGCCGGGGCTGCTTCGTCAACGAGGTGACCGAGAAAGACCTCGACGAGATCTTCCCGGTGATCGCGCTGCTCGAAGGCCGCTGCGCCTTCGAGGCCGCACGCAACGCCAGCCCGGCCGACCTCGAGGCGCTCGAAGCCCTGCACGACCGGCTGGCACGCCACGCCCGGGCGCGCCGCATCAACGACTACTACGCCGCCAACTTCGCCATCCACGAGGCCATCATCCTGCTGGCCGACAACCGCTGGCTCGGCCAGGTGATCGGCGATCTGCGCAAGATCGTCAAGCTCGCGCGCCTGCAGCAACTGCACGCGCCGGGCCGGCTCGACCAGAGTCTGGCCGAGCATCTGGCCGTGTTCGCCGCGCTCAAGGCACGCGACGCCGAGGGTGCCGAGGCCGCCATGCGCACCCACCTCACGCGCCAGCGCGAAGCCCTGCGCGTGATCGCGCGCGAACAGAAGTCGAGGCTGGCGTGATGCCGTCCGCTCAGGCCACGGGCTGGATCTCCCGCAGTGTCGCGCTGCTGCGCGCGGCGCCCGTCGATGGGGCCGTGGGCGGCTCGTCCGCCGTCACGCCCGCGCCCGCAGCGGCCGCGCGCAGCCTCGACGACCGGCTGGCGGCCACGCTGCGCCGGCGCGGCGAGGCGCTGTCGCCGCGCGAGCTGCGGCGCCTGCTCGAGCAGTTGCAGTCCGTCATCGATGCGCGGGTGAGCGAGGTCGAGGCCGGCCGCCGCGCCAGCGACGTGGCGGCCTGGTACGCCCAGGCGTCGAAGGATGCGAGACGCGACGCGTGGCTGCTCATGAGCGAGCACTTCGCACCCGACGCGCAGAAGATCCGCAGCGCGCGCGAACAGTACGACGCAGCCACCGGAACGCCGGCCGCTGGCGCGGCCGAGATCCGGCTGCGCCGCGCGCTGGTGTCGCCGCGCACGCGGCTGCTGCAGCGCTTCGCCGTGTTCCCGGAGGGCATGCGCTTCCTGGTCGACCTGCGGGCCGAGCTGCTGCCGCACCTCAAGGGCAAGGGCGAAGAGGCGGCGCGCCTGCTGGCGCTCGACGCCGAGCTGGAGCAACTCTTCTCCACCTGGTTCGACGTGGCCTTTCTTGAGCTGCGGCGGATCAGCTGGGACTCGCCCGCTTCGCTGATCGAGAAGCTCATCAAGTACGAAGCCGTGCACGACATCCGCGGCTGGGCCGACGTGAAGAACCGACTCGACAGCGACCGCCGCTGCTATGGCTTCTTCCATCCGCGCCTGCCGGGCGAGCCGCTGATCTTCGTCGAGGTGGCGCTGCGCGACGAGGTGTCGGGCAGCATCGTGCCGCTGCTCGACGAATCGGCCGAGCCCGACGACCTGGCGCGCGCCACCACGGCCATTTTCTATTCCATCAGCAACACGCAGACCGGGCTGCGCGGCGTGAGCTTCGGCGATTCGCTGATCAAGCGCGTGGTGGAGACGCTGCGCGAGGAATTCCCCAAGCTGCGCGCCTTCGCCACGCTGTCGCCCATTCCCGGCTTCCGGTCATGGTTTGCCAAAAACGCGTCGGCGCAGATCGAGCGGCTGGACGCGCGCGCCCTGGGCGAGCTCGGGCGCGCGGTCGGCTTCGAGCCGCCGGCCGCTGGCCACGTGATGGCGGCGCTTGATGGCGGTGCGGCTGCGCTCGATGCCAAGTCGCCCGTGGCCCGCTTCGTCACGCGGTGCGCCGCGCAGTACCTGGGGCGCGAGCTGGTCGAGGGGCGTCCGGTCGATCCGGTGGCGCGCTTCCACCTGGGCAACGGCGCGCGCGTGGAGCGGCTCAACTGGGCCGGCGATCCGTCGCCCAAGGGGCTGAAGCAATCGTGCGGCCTGATGGTGAACTACCTCTATGACCTGCGCCGGCTCGACCGCCACCGGCAACTGCTGGCCCAAGGGAAAGTCCCTGTATCGGGCGAGATCGAAGGGCTGTGGTTCGGCTGAGGCTGCGGCAAGAATCCAAGGTGATGACGAAGGCGCCGACACGAGCGCCGGCTTTCAGAGAGAAGCGTGCCGGGCGGCGGGGCCGGCGGCCGCATGAATCCACAACGACAGGAGACAAGCAACATGACCTTCCGCCTCAACCGGCGCGATGCGCTGCGGCTGGCCGCGGCCTCGGCCGCGGTGTCCGCCACCACCCATGCACCCCTGGTGCGCGCCGACACCTGGCCCGCCAGGCCGGTGAACCTGATCGTGCCGTTTCCGGCCGGCGGCGGCACCGATGCTTTCGCCAGGCCGCTGTCGGCGCAGTTCGCCAAGCAGTCGGGCAAGACGCTGGTGATCGAGAACCGCGGCGGCGCGGGCGGCACACTGGGCGCGGGCCTGGCCGCGCGTGCGCAGCCCGACGGCTACACGCTGTTCATGGGCGCGGTGCACCATGCCATCGCACCGTCGATGTACCCGAAGCTCGACTACGACCTCGAACGCGACTTCG
Organism: Burkholderiales bacterium; assembly: GCA_017307855.1. GTDB lineage: Bacteria > Pseudomonadota > Gammaproteobacteria > Burkholderiales > Burkholderiaceae_C > JAGOCV01. The sequence goes on from JAFKGD010000003.1 coordinate 125,666, forward strand.
TGCCGCTCTACCTGCTGGCCAACGTGCCGCAGGTGGTGGTGGTCAACCCGAAGAACGTGACCACGCCCGACATCAAGTCGTTCATCGAGCATGCGCGGCGCAATCCCGGCAAGCTCAACTACGGCTCGGCCGGCACCGGCACCTCGCACCACCTGGCGGGCGAGCTGTTCAAGCAGCAGACCAATACCTTCATCACGCACATTCCCTACACCGGCGCGGGCCCCGCGCTGCGCGACCTGATCGCGGGCAGCGTGGACATGATGTTCGACGGCCTGGGCTCCTCGGCCGGCCACATCAAGGGCGGCCGCATCAAGGCGCTCATGGTGTCGGGCACGCAGCGCAACCCCGCTTTCCCCGACGTGCCGTGCGCGGCCGAAGTGGGCCTGCCCGACTACACCGTGACCACCTGGTATGGCCTGTGGGCGCCCAAGGGCACGCCGGCCGACGTGCAGGCCCGCGTGGTCGAGGAAATGCGCCGCGCCGGCCAGGCCGACGAGATCAGGACCGTGTGGGCGGGGCAGGGCGCCGAATTCGGCAGCCTCACGCCGCAGCAGTTCGGCGGCTTCGTCAACGGCGAGATCCGCCGCTGGGCCCAGGTGGTCAAGACGGCCGGGGCAAAATTCGACCGGTGAAGCTGACGCACGGGCGCCGGTGGCCGGCGTCCGTGCCCTTTCCCAGCGGGCCGGCGCGCACCGGCTCCAGACGCCATTTCCCTCTTCCGTTTCCCTTACGCCCTCTGCCATGACCCAGGCCAACCAGAACCTCTTCGCCGCCCTGCGCGCGGCCTTTCCCGCAGACCTCGACAGCGTGGCGGTCGAGACCACCGGCGGCCTGTCCTATTCGTGGCGCGACATCGACCGCGCCACCGCCATGATGGCCAACCTGCTGGCCGGCCTGGGCCTGGAGGAGGGCGCACGCGTGGCCGTGCAGGTCGAGAAGTCGGTGGAGGCCATGCTGCTCTACCTGGCCACGCTGCGCGCGGGCTATGTGTTCCTGCCGCTCAACACCGCCTACCAGAGCGCCGAGATCGAATACTTCATCGGCAATGCCGAGCCGGCCGTCGTGGTCTGCAGCCAGAAGAACTTTGGCTGGGTCAGCAAGATCGCCTTCAAGGCCGGCACGCGCCACGTGTTCACGCTGGACGACGACCGCAGCGGCACGCTGCTGCAGCGCGCCGCGCATTGCAGCGACCGACATGCGCCCGTGGCGCGCACGGCCGACGACCTGGCCGCCATCCTCTACACCAGCGGCACCACGGGCCGCAGCAAGGGCGCCATGCTCACGCACGGCAACATGCTGTCGAACGCGCTCACGCTCAAGGACTACTGGGGCTGGAAGCCGGGCGACGTGCTGATCCACGCCTTGCCCATCTTCCACGTGCACGGCCTGTTCGTGGCCATCCACGGCGCGCTCGTCAACGGCAGCCGCATGATCTGGCTCGACAAGTTCGATCCCAGGGCCGTGATCGCCGCCATGCCGCGCGCGACCGTCTTCATGGGCGTGCCCACGCTCTACGTTCGCATGCTGGCCGAGCCGGCGCTCTCGAAGGAGGCGGCGCGCCACATGCGCCTGTTCATCTCGGGATCGGCGCCGTTGCTGATCGAGACCTTCAACGCCTGGCGCGAGCGCACCGGCCACACCATCCTCGAACGCTACGGCATGAGCGAGACGGTGATGCTCACCTCCAACCCCTACGCGCCCGATGCGCGCCATGGCCGCCAGGACGAGCGCCGCGGTGGCACGGTGGGCTTTCCGCTGCCCGGCGTGGGCCTGCGCGTGCGCGGCGACGACGGCACCGACCTGCCCACCGGCGAGATCGGCGGCATCGAAGTGCGCGGCCCCAACGTGTTCAAGGGCTACTGGCGCATGCCCGAGAAGACGGCCGAAGAATTCACCGCCGATGGCTGGTTCAGGACCGGCGACGTGGGCCGTGTCGACGATCGCGGCTATGTGACCATCGTCGGCCGCAGCAAGGACCTGATCATCAGCGGCGGCTACAACGTCTACCCGGCCGAGATCGAGGGCTACATCAACGAACTGCCGGGCGTGGCCGAAAGCGCGTTGGTGGGCGTGCCCCACCCGGATTTCGGCGAGGTGGGCGTGGCCGTGGTCATCGCGAAGGCGGGCGCCAGGGTCGAGCCCGACACCGTCGTCTCCACGCTCAAGGGCCAGCTGGCCAACTTCAAGATTCCCAAGCGCTGCTTCGTGGTTGACGAACTGCCGCGCAACACCATGGGCAAGGTGCAGAAGAACCTGCTGCGCGAGCAGTACAAGGCGCTGTTCGGCTGACGGCGCGGCGGGCGCCGCCGCCCCTCAGCGCAGTACCAGCACCGGAATGTGCGAGTGCGTCAGCACCAGCTGCGTCTCGCTGCCCAGCAGCAGGCGCTTGATGCCGCGCCGTCCGTGCGAGGCCATCACGATGAGGTCGCACTTGTATTTTTTCGCCGCTGCGATCAATGCGTCCGACACCAGGTCGGACTTCACGGTGACCGCGCGCACCTTCACGCCCGCGGCGGTGGCGGCCTGCTTCACACCGTCGACCACGGCCTGGCCTTCGTCGGCCCACTGCTTCTCGATGCGGCTGACCTCGTCGGGTGCCAGCGCGATCGAGCCTTCGAAGTACGCCTGCGGATAGCGGGGGACCACCTTCACCGCCACCAGCTCCGCGCCACACAGCGCGGCCAGGCCGATCGCGGACTTGACGGCTTTCTTCGACAGCGTGCTGCCATCGGTGGCCACGAGAATTCTGTCGTACATGTGTCGCTCCTTTCGAGACGCCGGAGGATGCCGGCGCATGCAGATTACGCCGCGCAAGCGGCTCTGACTTGATCCACGTCAATCGACGTGGACGCGGTGCGGACTACCTTCGCAGTCATGCAAGCCATCCTGGGTCCCGTGGCCGTGCGGGGCGCCGCACCGGTCCCGATCGAGCCTCCCTCTGCCGAAGACGGCGTGCCCGCCACGGGTGCGCCCGCGCGCGCGCGCCTGCTCGACGATCCGGCCGAGTGGCCCGAATTCGGCACCTGCCTGGCGCCGGCCACGGCCGGGCAGGGCGCGCGCTGGGAATCGCATCTCGTGATGCAGGGCATGTACTGCGCCACCTGCGCGCTCACGCTCGAAGACGCGCTGTCCGCGCTGCCCGGCGTCGAGTCGGTCCAGGTCAACGGCGCCAGCCAGCGTGCCCGCGTGGTCTGGAACGCGGCGCTCACGCGTCCCTCGGCCTGGCTCGCGGCCGTGCAGCGCGCGGGCTACGGCGCCGTGCCGGCCACCGACATGCAGGCGCGTGCGCTGCGCCAGCGCGAAGCGCGGCGCATGCTGTGGCGCTGGGGCGTGGCGGGCCTGTGCATGATGCAGGTCATGATGTACGCGGTGCCCGCGTACACCGCCGGGCCCGGCGAACTGGCGGGCGACACGGCGCAGTTGCTGCGCTGGGCGTCGTGGGTGCTGTCGCTGCCGGTGGTGCTCTTCAGCTGCGGCCCGTTCTTTCGCGGCGCCCTCTCCGACCTGCGGCAGGGCCGCGTGGGCATGGACGTGCCGGTGGCGCTGGGCATGGCGCTGGCGTTCGCGGTCAGCAGCGCTGCCACCTTCGATCCCACCGGGCCGCTGGGCGCCGAGGTGTACTTCGATTCGCTCACGATGTTCGTGTTCTTCCTGCTGACGGGCCGCTGGTTCGAGCAGCGGTTGCGCGAACGCACGGCCGGCGCGCTCGAAGCCCTGATGCACCGCCTCCCCGACAGTGTGGAGCGCCAGTTGCCCGACGGCCGGTTCGAGCGTGTGGTGGCGCGCCGGCTGGCCGCAGGCGACGTGATCCGCGTGCTGCCCGGCGAGGTGTTCGCGGCCGATGGGGTGCTGGCCGAGGGCCGCACGCGCGTGGACGAGGCGCTGATCTCCGGCGAGTCGCGGCCGATGGCGCGCGAGGCCGGCCAGGCCGTGCTGGCCGGCAGCCACAACCTGCAGTCGCCGGTGCTCGCCCGCGTCACGCACACCGGCGCGGCCACGCGCTTCGCGCAGATCGTGCGGCTGATGGAAGACGCATCGCTGCAGAAACCGCGCCTGGCACTGGCGGCCGACCGCATCGCGCGGCCGTTCCTGTGGGGCGTGCTGCTGGCCGCCGCGCTGGCCGCCGCCTGGCACTGGTCCGAAGGCCCGGGCGTGGCGCTGATGGCGGCCTGCGTGGTGCTGGTGGTCACCTGCCCCTGCGCCCTGTCGCTGGCCACGCCGGCCGCGATGCTGTCGGCGGCCGGCGCGCTGGCGCGGCGCGGCGTGCTCGTGCGCCGGCTGCAGGCGCTGGAAACCCTGGCATCGGTCGACACCGTGGTCTTCGACAAGACCGGCACGCTCACCGAAGGCGGCATGGGCGTGGCCGCCATCCGCACGCGCGAGGGCACGTCGTCCGCCGAGGCGCTGGGCGTGGCGGCGGCGGTGGCAGCGCATTCGCTGCATCCGGTGTCCCGCTCCATCGTCCTGGCGCACGCGGCGTCGGCTGCCGTATCGGCGTGGCGCGCCGATGCCGTGGAGGAGGTCGCGGGCCAGGGCCTGTGGGCCCGGGTGCGCTGCCTGGAGGGTGAAGAACGCGTGCGCGATGTGCGGCTGGGCTCGGCGGCTCATTGCGGCATCGACGGGGCCGCGCCGGACGCCGCCGCGTCATCCGTCTATCTGTCCGACGCCCGCGGCTGGCTCGCCAGCTTCGAGCTGACCGAGCAACTGCGGCCCGACGCCCGGCTCGCCGTGCAGGCGCTGCGCGCGGCCGGCGTGCAGGTGCGCATGCTCTCGGGCGACCAGCCCGCCGCCGCGCGGCGCGTGGCGGGCGAACTCGGCCTGGATGCCGCGGAGGGCGGCTGCACACCCGCCGACAAGCTCGATCGCCTGCGTGACCTGCAGGCGCGTGGGCGCGTGGTGGCAATGGTGGGCGACGGCCTGAACGACGGACCGGTGCTCGCCGGTGCCGATGCCTCGTTCGCGTTCGGGCCGGCCGTGCCCATCGCGCAGGCGCGGGCCGACGTGGTGGTGATGGGCACCGAGCTCGCCCGTGTGGCCGACACGCTGCTGCTGGCGCGCCGCACGCTGCGCGTGGTGCGCCAGAACCTCGCCTGGTCGGTGGCCTACAACGCCACCAGCATCCCGCTGGCGCTGGCCGGCTACATGCCGGCCTGGCTGGCGGGGCTGGGCATGGCGGCCAGCTCGCTGCTGGTCGTCCTCAACGCGGCGCGGCTCTCGCGCGGCATCGCGCAAGGTTGAAAGCCATGGACATCCTCTTCGTGCTCATCCCGCTGTCGGTGCTGCTGGTGCTGGCCATCCTCGTCGGCCTGTGGTGGGCCATCGAGCATGGCCAGTTCGAAGGTGTCGAGCACGAAGGCGAGCGCATTCTCAAGAGCGATTGACTTGCGTCAACCCCGGCCTCGCGTGCGCGCCGGACACTGATCACGTACCAAAAGGTCCAGTTCAGTTTCCAAAGGCAATCGCGAGGTCCACGATGGATTCTTCTCACAACAACCCGGCCGTAACCTACGACGATGGCGTCGTGCGGCTGTTCTCGATCATGGCCGTAGTCTGGGGGGTGGTCGGCATGCTGGTGGGCGTGATCATCGCCGCCCAGCTCACCTGGCCGGGGCTCAACTTCGGCATTCCCTGGCTGAGCTACGGCCGCCTGCGCCCGCTGCACACCAATGCGGTGATCTTCGCCTTCGGCGGTTGCGCGCTGTTCGCCACCAGCTACTGGGTGGTGCAGCGCACGAGCCAGGTGCGCCTGTTCGCCGGCGCGCTGGCCCGGTTCACGTTCTGGGGCTGGCAGGCCGTCATCGTCGCCGCGGCCATCAGCCTGCCGCTGGGCTACACCTCGGGCAAGGAATACGCCGAGCTCGAATGGCCCATCGACATCCTGATCACGCTGGTGTGGGTGGCGTACGCCGTGGTGTTCTTCGGCACCATCGGCATCCGGCGCGTCAGGCACATCTACGTGGCCAACTGGTTCTACGGCGCGTTCATCCTGGCCGTGGCGGTTCTGCACGTGGTCAACAGCGCGGCCGTGCCGGCCGGCTGGATGAAGAGCTACAGCGCCTATGCGGGCGTGCAGGACGCCATGGTCCAGTGGTGGTACGGCCACAACGCGGTGGGCTTCTTCCTCACGGCAGGCTTCCTGGGGATGATGTATTACTTCGTGCCCAAGCAGGCCGGGCGCCCCGTGTACTCGTACCGCCTGTCGATCGTGCACTTCTGGGCGCTGATCTTCACCTACATGTGGGCCGGTCCCCACCACCTGCACTACACGGCGCTGCCCGACTGGACGCAATCGCTGGGCATGCTGTTCTCGCTCATCCTGCTGGCGCCCAGCTGGGGCGGGATGATCAACGGGATCATGACTCTCTCGGGTGCCTGGCACAAGCTGCGCGACGACCCGGTGCTGCGCTTCCTCATCGTGTCGCTGTCCTTCTACGGCATGAGCACGTTCGAGGGGCCGATGATGTCGATCAAGACCGTCAACGCGCTGTCGCACTACACCGACTGGACCATCGGCCACGTGCACTCGGGCGCGCTCGGCTGGGTCGGCCTGATCTCGATGGGCTCGCTCTACTACCTGGTGCCGCGCCTGTTCGGCCAGAAGAAGATGTACAGCCACGCGGCCATCGAGCTGCACTTCTGGATCGCCACCATCGGCATCGTGCTCTACATCGCCGCCATGTGGATCGCCGGTGTGATGCAGGGCCTGATGTGGCGCGAGGTCAACGCCGACGGCACGCTCACCTACACCTTCGTCGAAGGCGTGAAGGCCACCTTCCCGTACTACGTGGTGCGGCTGCTGGGGGGTGTGCTCTACCTGGGCGGCATGCTGGTCATGGCCTGGAACGTGTGGATGACGGCCATCAGCGGACGGGCGGTCAACGCACCGATCCCCGCGCTGGCCCCGGCCCACGCCTGAGAAATGGCCCACCCCCGATGCGCCTTCGGCGCCTCCCCCTCGAGGGGGCGCCACCAGCGGCCCGGCGAAGCCGGTTCCGCGGTGGCCCCCGACTTGCATCGTTGAAAGAAGGAGCCTGACATGGCCCAACCCGAATCAAGCGGTTTCACCCACGAGAAGGTCGAAACCAACAATTTCCTGATGATCGTGCTCATCCTGCTGGTGGTCGCCATCGGCGGGCTGGTCGAGATCGTTCCGCTGTTCTTCCAGAAGTCCACTACCGAGCCGGTGAAGGGCGTCGTGCCCTACACCGCGCTGCAGCTGGCGGGCCGCGACATCTACCTGCGCGAGGGTTGCTACAACTGCCACTCGCAGATGATCCGTCCGTTCCGTGCCGAGACGCTGCGCTATGGCCATTACTCGGTGGCCGGCGAGTTCGTCTACGACCATCCTTTCCAGTGGGGCAGCAAGCGCACCGGGCCCGACCTGCATCGCGTCGGCGGCCGCTACAGCGACGACTGGCACCGCATCCACCTGAACAACCCGCGCGACCTGGTGCCCGAGTCGAACATGCCGGCCTATCCCTGGCTGGAGAAGGCGCAGGTGCCGGCCGGCGAGATGGCCACGCGCATGAAGGCGCTGCGCCTGGTGGGCGTGCCCTACACCGACGAGCAGATCGCCGGCGCCGCCGACGAGGTGCGCGGCAAGACGGAGATGGACGCGCTGGTGGCCTACCTGCAATCGCTGGGTCGCGCCCTGTCGCAGGAGAACCTCGCGGCCGCCACGCCGCCGGCCGCTGCCCCAGAGGCGGCCCCGGCCGCGCCTGCCGCACCTGCCGCCGCGCCCGCGGCGGCCAACTGATACCAGGAGGGCACCACCGTGGACATCACCACCCTTCGCATCGTCGCCACCGTGGCCGCGTTCGCCACGTTCATCGGCATCGTGGCCTGGGCCTGCGCCCGCCGCAACGCCGCGCGTTTCGAGGAAGCCGCCCGGCTTCCCTTCGAGCAGGACTGACACCATGAGCGATTTCACCAGCAACTTCTGGTCGGTCTACGTGGCCGGCCTCTCCGTGGTCAGCATCCTGGCCTGCCTGATCCTGCTGTGGGTCACCGCCCGCAAGAAGGTGCCTGCCCGCAGCGACAACACCACCGGCCACGTGTGGGACGAAGACCTGCGCGAGATGAACAACCCGCTGCCGCGCTGGTGGGTGGGGCTGTTCATCCTCACCGTGCTGTTCGCGGCCGGCTACCTCTACGCCTATCCGGGCCTGGGCACCTTCGCCGGCAAGCTGGGCTGGACCACGCACGGCGAATACCAGGACGAGGTCCGGCGTGCCAACGAGGCGCTGGAGCCGATCTATGCGCGCTTCACCGCCATGCCGCCCGAACAGGTGGCCGGGGACGCGCAGGCCATGGCCATCGGCGAGCGGTTGTTCATGAACAATTGCGCCCAGTGCCACGGCTCCGACGCGCGCGGCAGCAAGGGCTTTCCCAATCTGGCCGATGGCGACTGGCTGCACGGTGGCACGGCCGAGGCCATCAAGGCCTCGATCACCGCCGGCCGCACGGGGGTGATGCCTCCCATGGCCGCGGCCGTGGGCTCGCCCGAGGACGTCCGCAACGTCGCGCACTACGTGCTCAGCCTCTCGGGCAGCCCGCACGACAGCCTGCGCGCCAACCTGGGCAAGCCCAAGTTCGCGGCCTGCGCCGCCTGCCACGGCGCCAACGGGCGCGGCAACCCGGCACTGGGTGCGCCCAATCTGGCCGACAACATCTGGCTGCACGGCTGGGGCGAAGCCGCGATCGTGTCGATCATCAACAACGGCAAGACCAACCAGATGCCCGCACAGGCCGGCAAGCTGACCGAGGCACAGATCCACGTGCTCACCGGCTACGTCTGGGGCCTGTCGAACAAGGCGCAACCCGTCGCCGCCAACTGACCGGCAGCACGCGGGCCCGGCCCGCGTGCTGCCCTCGCGAGCCGAAAGCCAGAGCATGTCCGAACCCCGCAAGGTCATCCCCATCGTTCCGGTGCCCGTGCCGGCAGCGGCTGGCGCGGCGCCCGCGCCGGCAGCGGGCGAGAGCAGCGAGGAGCTGGTCTCGCTCTACGCGGCCACGAAGAAAATCTATCCGCGTTCGGTCACCGGCGTGTTCGCGCGCTGGCGCTGGGCGCTGGTGTTCATCACACAGCTGTTCTTCTATGGCCTGCCGTGGCTGGAATGGGGCAGCCGCCAGGCCGTGCTGTTCGATCTGGGCGCGCGCCGTTTCTACATCTTCGGCCTGGTGCTGTACCCGCAGGATTTCATCTACCTCACCGGCCTGCTGGTGGTGAGCGCGCTGCTGCTGTTCCTCTTCACCGCCGTGGCGGGGCGGCTGTGGTGCGGCTATGCCTGCCCGCAGACGGTGTACACCGAAATCTTCCTGTGGATCGAACGCCGCATCGAAGGCGACCGCCAGGCCCGCATGAAGCTCGACGCCAACGGCTTGAGCGCCGAGAAGCTCGTCAAGAAGTGGTTCAAGCACGTGGTCTGGATCGGCGTCGCGCTGTGGACGGGCTTCACTTTCGTCGGCTACTTCGTGCCGGTGCGCGAGCTGGGCATGGACTTCTTCCTCGGCCGCATGGGCGGCTGGGAAATCTTCTGGGTGCTTTTCTATGGCTTCGCCACCTATGGCAACGCCGGCTTCATGCGCGAGCAGGTGTGCATGTACATGTGCCCCTACGCGCGTTTCCAGAGCGCCATGTTCGACCGCGACACGCTGGTGGTGAGCTACGACGCGGCGCGCGGCGATCCGCGCGGCTCGCGCTCGCGCCGCGCCGACCCGGCCGCGCTCGGCCTGGGCGCCTGCGTGGACTGCAGCCTGTGCGTGCAGGTCTGCCCCACGGGCATCGACATCCGCGACGGACTGCAGTACGAGTGCATCGGCTGCGCTGCCTGTGTCGACGTGTGCGACACGGTGATGGACAAGATGAACTATCCGCGGGGCCTCATCCGCTACACCACGCAGGCCGGCATGGCCGCCGGCTGGGGCGCGCGCGAGATCCTGCGCCGCGTGTTCCGGCCACGCGTGCTGGTCTACAGCTTCATCCTGCTGTCGCTGTCGCTCGGCCTGCTGATCAGCCTGGCGCTGCGCACGCCGCTGAAGGTCGACGTGGTGCGTGACCGTGCGGCGCTCTCGCGCATCGTGGACGGCGGCCGGCTCGAGAACGTCTATCGCCTGCAGGTGATGAACGCCACCGAAGTCGAGCAGGCCTACCGCATCACGGCCAGCGGGCTCGAAGGCCTCGCCATCGCGTCGGACGGCAACGTGACCGTGGGCCCGGCCCAGGCACGCTGGGTCGCCGTGCGGCTGCAGATTCCCTATGGCAGTGCCGAGCCGGGCTCGCACACCATCCACTTCGCCATTCAGGCGGTGGGCGCCGATGCCCACGTGTCCGAGAAATCGGTCTTCCTGGTGCCGCGCTGACGAAGCGCACATTCCGCAAGGAGCTCCTCATGAACCCCACCGTCTCCCCCCGCGCAACGCCTGCGCCCGAGGCAACGCCCGTCGCGCCCTGGTGGACCTTCGGCCACGTGTGGCTGGTGCTGGCCGGCCCGGCGGCCGTCGTGGTCGCAGGCATCGCCACCGCGGTGATCGCCGTGCGCTCGCCCGACCCCGTGGTGGCCGAGGACTACTACCGCCAGGGCGTCGAGATCAACCGCACGCTGCAGGCGCGCGACGCGGCCCGTGACGATGCGGCGCGCCGCGACGCCGAGCGCGGCCTCGTGCCCGCCATGCGCGCGCGCAACCACGCCGCCACGCCCAGCGACGACCTGCCGCCGCCAGCGAACTGACGCACCGGCAGCGCCGCCCGCGACTGTTCCGCAACGCCACCCCAAGGAGACCCGAGACATGTGGACGCAACGCATCATGTGGATCGCATGGCCCGCTTTCCTGGCGGCCTGCCTGCTCGAAATGCTGGTGTTCGCACTCGTCGATCCGGGCGACCTGAGCTGGGCCGGCCAGCCGTTGCCCCTGTCGCGCCAGGGCGTGTACACGGTCGCCTTCTTCGCCTTCTGGGCCGTGACCGCGGTGGCCAGCGCGCTCACGACACTGCTGTCGCTCTCGCCGTTCGAGCTCAACCGCTGCCCGGTGGCACCCGAAGCCCGCCCGTCCGATTGCGCGCGACACACGCGGCGGCGCTGAAGTCTTGCCTTGTCCGCACCGCCGGCGTGCATCGCGATGCGGGCCGCACCATGTGCGTGAACGGCGCCACCTGATGCCTGTGTCCGTGCGCATGTGTGCAGGCCCGAGGTATCGCTCCTAAACAGTTGATCCATCAACTGTTTCGACGGCCGCACCGTGCCGGGCAAAGGGCATGGCATGCAAGTTGCGCTGTCTCCGGCATCACACCGGATACGGGAACAGGCAACGCATGCGCGGCGGCGACGTGGACTACATGCTGGCCGATTCGATCGGCTACCAGCTGCGGCTGGCAGGGGTGCTCGCGCGCCGCCACTATGTGCTGCGGCTCGCCGAGGCCGGCCTGGCCGGCATATCCCCCGAGCAGATCACCTTGCTCTCGTTCCTCGACCGCGAGGACGGCTGGGCTCTGGGCCAGCTGGCCGCCGCCAACGGGCAGGACAAGGCCGCCGTCACGCGCATGGCGCAGGCCATGGAAGCCGCAGGCTGGATCCGCATCGACGCCGATCCCGACCACGGCAGCCGCAAGCGCGTGCGGATCACGGCCGCGGGCCGCCGCCTGCATGCGCGGGTGGAAGCCGTCACCGCGCGCAAGGAGCGTGAATTCGACCGGCAGCTCACGCGCGGCGAGCGGCGCACGCTGCTGGCGCTGATCGCCCGGCTGCGCGACGGTCTCTCGCAGATGCAGGCCGCTCCGCCCTGAGCGCGTGTGCTTCACGTTCCGCCACCGATCCCATCCCTCCCACCATCCACCCTCACCGAGGTATCGCCATGAAAGCATCTGTTGTCCGACGCCGCCTGTTCGCGGCCACCGCGCTGGCCGCCGCCTGCGCCGTCGTGCCCGCCCAGGCGGCCGAGAAGCTGCGCTTCGGCCTGAACTGGCTGGCGCAGGCCGAGCACTGCGGGTTCTTCCAGGCCAAGGCCCAGGGCCTGTACGAGAAGGCCGGGCTCGACGTCGAGATCGTCAACGGCGGGCCCGACCGCAACCTGCCGCTGCTGGTGGCCGCTGGCGACGTGCAGCTGGGCATGGGATCGAGCTTCACCACGCTGCACATGGCGGTCAACGGCATCGCTGCGCAGACCGTGGCGGCCTACTTCCAGAAAGACCCGCAGACGCTGGTGGCCCACGCCGACCAGGGCGTGAAGACGCTGGCCGATCTCAAGGGGCGGCCCATCATGGTGGCCAAGTTCTCGCAGCAGGAGTTCTGGCAGTTCCTCAAGCGCCGCCATGGCTTCACCGACAGCCAGCTGCGCCCCTACACCTATTCGGCCGCGCCGTTCCTGGCCGATCCCAAGGCCGTGCAGCAGGGCTACGTGACCGAGGACGCGCTGCTGCTGGGCAAGCAGTTGCCCAAGCCGCCGGTGAGCATCCTGCTGGCCGACTACGGCTACCAGAACTACGCCACCACCGTGTTCGGCATGAAGAAGACCATCGACGAGAAGCCGCAGGTGGTGCAGGCCTTCCTCGACGCCTCGCGCGCCGGCTGGGAGCAGTGCATGGGCGGCGACTACACGCCCGCCATGAAGGCCGTGATGGCGATGAACCCTCCGCACACCGAGGAACTGTTCCACTACAAGATGAAGCAGATGCGCGAGCGCGGCCTGGTCGACAGCGGCGACGCGAAGACGCTGGGCCTGGGCGCGATGACCGACGCACGCTGGAAGGACTTCTTCGACACCATGTCGGGCGCCGGCGTCTTCCCGGCCAGCCTGGACTACAAGGCCGCCTACACCACGCGCTTCATCAACAAGGGCAAGTGACATGAGCGGCCTCGTCGTTCCCGTCGTCGACCTCTCGCCGCTGCGCGGCGGCGATCCGGCCGCGCTGGCGCGCACGGCCCGTGCCTTCGGCGAGGCCTTCGAGCGCACCGGCTTCGTCACCGTCGTCGGGCACGGCGTGCCCGACGCGCTGGTGCAAAGCACCTATGCCGCCGCGCACGGCTTCTTTGCACTGCCCATGCAGGAGAAGGTGCGGCACACGCCGCCCGAGCAGACCAAGACGCGCGGCTACCTGCCGCTGGGCATCGAGAGCGTGGCCGCCACGCTCTCGGGCCGCACGCCGCCCGACCTGTGCGAGGCGCTGGTGTTCGCCTCGATCCAGCGCGAGCGCGGCGGGAAGGGCCGGCCCAACTACTGGCCGCAGACGCCCGCCACCCTGGCGCCTGCCGTCAACGCCTGGTTCGACGCGATGCTGGCGCTCTCGCGCGAGCTGATGCAGCTGTCGGCGCTGGCCCTGGGCCTGCCGCGCGGCTGGTTCGAGGCGCACTATGCCGAGCCCGCGCTCACGCTGCGCTTCGTCTGCTACCCCGAACAGTCGGCGGCGCCGGAAGAAGGGCAGATGCGCTACGGCGCGCACCACGACTATGGCGGCCTGACCATCCTGCGCCAGGACGACGTGGCGGGCCTGCAGATCTGCGACCTGCACGGGCGCTGGCACGACGTGCCGCCCACGCCGGGCAGCTTCGTCATCAACGTGGGCGACCTGATGTCGCGCTGGACGAACGACCGCTGGCGCTCCACCCTGCACCGCGTGGTGAATCCGCCCACCGACGTGGCGCGCGCGCAGCGCCGCTTGTCCATGGTGGCTTTCACCGGCCCGCATCCGGCCACCGAGGTGGCGTGCCTGCCCACCTGCGTGGATGCGGCGCACCCCGCGCGCTACGAACCTGTCAATGCCGAACAGTACGTGCTGGGCAAGCTCAGGGCGTCGATGGAGGCGGCCGCCGGCTGAGCCCGGCGCCTCACTGGCAGGTCTGCGAGTTGACGATGCGCCGCAGCGCATCGGTGTCGAGGATGCGCACATGGCGCTGCTTCACCTCGACGATGCCGTCGTCGGCGAACTTGCTGAAGGTGCGGCTCACCGTCTCGAGCTTGAGGCCCAGGTAGCTGCCGATCTCCTCGCGCGTCATGCGCAGTACCAGCTCGCTCTGCGAGAAGCCGCGCGCATGCAGGCGCTGCACCAGGTTGAGTAGGAAGGCGGCCAGGCGCTCCTCGGCGCGCATGCTGCCCAGAAGCAGCATCACGCCGTGCTCGCGCACGATCTCGCGGCTCATGATCTGGTGCACGTGGCGCTGCAGGGCCGTCACCTCGCGCGAGAGTTCCTCGATGCGGTCGAACGGCATCACGCAGACTTCGGCGTCTTCCAGCGCCACGGCGTCGCAGGTGTGGTGGTCGTTGACGATGCCGTCCAGGCCGATGATCTCGCCGGCCATCTGGAAGCCGGTCACCTGATCGCGCCCGTCCTCGGTGGCCACGCAGGTCTTGAAGAAGCCGGTGCGGATGGCGTAGAGCGCGGTGAAGGCCTCGCCGTTGCGGAACAGGTTGCCGCCGCGCTTGATCTTGCGGCGCGTGGCCACCAGCTCGTCGAGCTTCTCCATCTCGGGCTGCTCCAGCCCCACGGGCATGCACAGCTCGCGCAGGTTGCAGTTGGAACAGGCAACCTTGATGGCCTGGGCGTTCACTCGCGTGGCGACCGGCAGGGGGTGAAGGCTGGCAACAGTCTTCGCGCTGACTCGCTGGGCCGCATCCGCGGTGGCATCCGACATGGCATTTCTCCTGATATGTCTCAAATTGTGCTGCGACGGGGTGGCGGGCGGTTTGATCCATGTCAAGAAGCCGGCCGTCCTGCGCGGGCACAGTCGCACCATACCCCCAAAGAGCCGCCCCATGCACGCCGTCACCCCCGATCTGCTCACCCGCTACGACGTCTCGGGCCCCCGTTACACGTCCTATCCGACGGCCGACCGCTTCGTCGAGGCGTTCGGCGTGGCCGATCTGGAAGGCGCGCTGGCCCAGCGCCGCACCGGGGCCGCAGCCGCCAAGCTGCCCCTGTCGCTCTACGTGCACGTGCCGTTCTGCGAATCGCTGTGCTACTACTGCGCCTGCAACAAGATCGTCACCCGCCACCCCGAACGCGCCGCCGAATACCTGCGCTACCTCTCGCGCGAGGTCGACCTGCACGTGCAGCACCTGGGCGCGGGCCAGACCGTCACGCAACTGCACCTGGGGGGCGGCACGCCCACCTTCCTGGCCGATGACGAGCTGCGCGAGCTGATGGCCATGCTGCGCCGCAGTTTCAACCTGGCGCCCGGCGGGGAGTTCTCCATCGAGGTCGACCCGCGCACGGTGGATGCCGGCCGGCTGGCCGTGCTGGCCGAGCTGGGGTTCAACCGCCTCTCTTTCGGCGTGCAGGATTTCGACGCCGCCGTGCAGAAGGCCGTGCACCGCATCCAGCCCGCGCAGGAAGTGTTCGGCCTGGTGGCCGCCTCGCGCGCCCAGGGTTTCGATTCCGTCAACGTGGACCTGATCTACGGCCTGCCCCGGCAGACACCCGAATCCTTCGAGCGCACGCTGGCGCAGGTGACCGAGCTGCGCCCCGACCGCATCGCCCTCTACGCCTACGCCCACCTGCCCGAGCGCTTCAAGGCGCAGCGCCGCATCGCCACGGCCGAGCTGCCGGCCGCCAGCGCCAAGGTGGCCATGCTGGCGCGCGCGCTGGCCGTGTTCGAGCAGGCGGGGTATGTCTACATCGGCATGGACCACTTCGCGCTGCCCAACGACTCGCTGGCCGTGGCCAGGCGCCAGGGTCGGCTGCACCGCAATTTCCAGGGCTACAGCACGCAGCCGGACTGCGATCTGGTCGCGCTGGGCGTGTCCGCCATCGGCCGCGTGGGCGCCACCTACAGCCAGAACGCCAAGACCCTGCCGGAGTACTACGACCTGCTCGACCAGGGCCGCCTGCCCGTGGTGCGGGGCCTGGCCCTCACGCGCGACGATCTGGTGCGGCGTGCCGTGATCATGGCCATCATGTGCCAGGGCCGCGTGCAGTTCGAATCGATCGACCTGGCCTGGCTGATCGACTTCCGACGCTATTTCGCGGCCGAGGTCGAGCAACTCGCCACGTTGCAGGAGCAGGGCCTGGTCGTCCTCGACGACACCGGCATCCAGGTCACGCCCATGGGCTGGTACTTCGTGCGCGCCGTGGCCATGGTGTTCGACCGCTACCTGCAGGCCGACCGCAACCGGGCGCGCTTCTCGCGGATCATCTGACCGGCCGCTGTCCATGATCACCGCGTCGCTCGCCGTCACTGCCTTCGCCATGGGCCTGGCCGGCGGGCCGCACTGCCTGGCGATGTGTGGCGCGGCCTGCGCGGGCGTGGCCGGCCTGCGCGAGGGCGGCGCGGCGCGGGGACGGGCGCTGTGGGGCTTCCAGCTCGGGCGGCTGGCCGGCTACTCGGCGCTGGGCGCCGTCGCGGCGGCCACGGTGCAGGGCATCGGCTGGCTGGGCACGCAGACGGCGGCGTTGCGCCCCTTCTGGACGCTGCTGCACGTGGCGGCCCTGCTGCTGGGCCTGGTGCTGCTGGTGCGTGCGCGCCAGCCGCTCTGGCTGGGCGACACGGCGCGCGGCGTGTGGAGCCGGGTGCGCGGCGCGGGCGCGCGGCCCGGTGCGCCGCTGGTCATCGGTGCGCTGTGGGCCCTGCTGCCGTGCGGCCTGCTGTACTCGGCGCTGCTGGTTGCGGCACTGGCGGGCGATCCGCTGGGTGGCGCGGCCGTGATGGGCCTGTTCGCACTGGGCAGCGGACTGGCGCTGGTCGCCGGACCGTGGCTGTGGCTGCGCCTGGCGGCCTGGAGCGTGAAGCCCGGCGCGCGCGCGGCAGGGCTCACGGCCCATCCTGCGGCGGCAGACGGCCCACGGGCAGCGGCCGGCGCCTGGGGCGTGCGCCTGGCCGGCGCGGCGCTGGCCGTCAGCTCGGCCTGGGTGCTGCTGCACGGCACGGCGCTGGCGCGCGCCGTGGCGGCGTGGTGCGCCTGAGCGGCCTGCGACAGCGCCAGCCGCCTGCGCGGCTCACTCGGGCTTGACGCCGGCCACCTCGATGGCCTTCTTGTGCTGTTCGATGTCCTTCACCAGGAAGGCGCGGAACTCCGCCGGCGTCGAGGTGGACGGTACCGCGCCGTTGCTGTCGAACGATTTGCGCAGCTCGGGTTGCGCAAGCGCCTGCGCCATGGCCCGGCGCAGCGTGGCGCCGGCCGCCGCGGGCACGCCCTTGGGCGCCATCAGGCCGATCCAGCCGACGAACTCGAAACCTGGCAGCGTCTGCGCGATGGCCGGCGTGTCGCCCAGTGGCCGGGCCTCGGGCGACATGCTGTGGCCCAGCAGCCGCAGCCGTCCCTGCTGCACCAGCCCCATGGCGGCGGGCGCGGGGGTGAGCACCCAGTCGGTCTCTCCCGAGACGACGGAGGCCACGCCCTGCGCGCCGCCCTTGTAGGGCACGTGCAGCGACTCGAAGCCGCCGGCCACCTGCAGTGCCACACCCGCCAGATGACTGGTGGAGCCGACGCCGGCCGAAGCCATGTTGCTCTTGTTGCCCTTCGATCTGGCGTAGGCCACGAGTTCGGTCACGTTGCGCACCGGCAGCGCCGGGTTGACCACCAGCACGTTGGGCAGCAGCGCGATCATCGAGACGAAGTCGAAGTCCTTGAGCGGGTCGTAAGGCACGGCTTTCTGCAGCAGCGGTGCGATGGTGATCGAGCTGCTGCTGGCGATGATGAGCGTGTAGCCATCGGGCGGCGCCGTGCGGCCCACCTCGGTGCCCAGCGCGCCGGCGGCGCCGGCCTTGTTGTCCACCACCACGGGCTGCGGCAGCGTCTGCGCCATCGCGTTGCCCAGGAAGCGCGAGATGGTGTCGACCGAGCTGCCCGGCGCGTTGGGCACGATGAATTTCACCGGGCGCTGCGGCCAGGCGGCCTGGGCGAAGGATGGGCCGGTGCCGGCCAGCAGCGCCAGCGGCGGCAGCGCGCCCAGCAGGCGGCGGCGCGTCAGGACGTTGGTGGGGGAACGATGGATCGTCTGCATGTCTGTCTCCTCGTGTGTTGCACGGAGTGCGTGTTGTCTCTTCGGGATCGGTACTGCTCGGGTCCTGCCGTGGCCGGCGCGGCGCGAAGGCCGCCTGCGCTCATTCGGGCAGCAGTCCGATCTCGTTGGCGGCGTCGGCCCAGCGCCGGCGTTCGCCGGCCAGGAAGGCGCCCACCGCCTCGGGCGAGGGCAGGGGCTCGGCGATGGGGCCGATGGTCAGGATGCGATCGGCGATGGCGGGGTCGGCCAGCAGCGTGTTGATCTCGCGATGCAGCCGCGTGATCGCCGCCTGCGGCGTGCCTGTGGGCGCGACGACGGCGAACCAGCCGCTCATGTCGAAGCCCGGCAGCAGCTCGGCCAGCGCCGGCACCTGCTGCCACGCCGGGATGCGCTGGGCCGTCGTCACGGCCAGCAAACGCATGCGGCCCTGGCGCACCAGTTGCGCGGTCGATGCCAGGTCGGCCACGACGGCGTCGGAATGCCCGCCCAGCACGTCCTGCACCGCCACCCCCACCGAGCTGTAGGCCACCAGGTTGGCGCGCGCCTGGGCCCGCGCATTGATCAGGCGCGCGATGATGCCGCCGAACGTGCGCGGCCCCTCGTTGGCCAGCGACAGCTTGCCGGGGTCGGCCTTGGACTTCGCGATCAGGTCCTGCATCGAGGCGATGGGCGACTCGGCCTTCACCAGCACCGCGAACGGGCTCTTGCCGATGAAGGCCACGGGCACGAAGTCCTTCTGCGGGTCGTAGGGCAGGGTCTTGAACAGGAAGCTGTTGGTCACCAGCGCGGCCGTGGTGGCGAAGTAGAAGGTGGCGCCATCGGGCGCCGAGCGTGCCGCTGTCTGCGCGCCGATGACGTTCTGCCCGCCGGGCTTGTTGTCGATGACGATGGGCTGGCCCAGGCTCTTGCCCAGCGGATCGGACAGCAGGCGCGCCACGTTGTCCGGGCCTGATCCGGGCGGTTGCGACAGCACCCATTTCACGGGCTTGTCGGGCCAGGCGGCTTGTGCCTGCGCCAGGGCGGCCAGCGGTGCCAGCAACATCGCGCCGCTGGCGGCCAGCCGCAGCAGGGCGCGCCGCGCGCGCTCAGGGGCTGATCGAGAGTTCTTGTGGTTCATGGATGTCTCCTTCTGTGGTGAGCCCTTGGTGCAGTGCTTGCTGCAGGGCCTGTCGTTGCTGATCCAGTTGCGCGGGCGTGGCGGCCACGGCGTACACGTAGTGATCGGGCCGCACGATGGCGGCCTGCGCGCCGTGGCGCTGCAGCCAGGCGGCGGCGATGCCATCGGTCTCGATGAAGCCGTCGGTGCCCAGTGCCACGCAGCGTGCATCGGCGACGGCGGAGGCGGCGTCGCGCAGGGCCGCATCGGCATCCGGTGCCAGCACCACGCGCCAGCCGCGTCCGATCACCTCGTCCATGCGGCGCGGGCCCTGCGGTGTCTGCAGCCAGGGTTGCGGGAACAGCGTACCGGCCGGCGTCTCGCCGGTGCGCAGGCCGGGCCCGATGGGCGGCTGCACGTCAGCGCGCGGCATGGAGCGCACCACGCCGCCGCATTCGGCCAGCAGGTGGGCATCGCGCTCGCGCGCCTTGGCCGTGTCGCGCTCGCCGATGAGCTGGCCGATGGCCTTGATGCGCGTGGTCAGCGCCTGGACGTGCGCGCGGCGTTCGCTGCCGTAGGTGTCGAGCAGCGCCTCGCCCGCGCGGCCACGCAGCACGGCTTCGAGCTTCCACGCAAGGTTGGCCACGTCGCGCACGCCCTGGCACATGCCCTGGCCCAGGAAGGGGGGCTGCTGGTGCGCCGCATCGCCCGCCACGAAGACGCGGCCCGCGCGCCAGCGGTCGGCCACGAGCGCATGGAACCGGTAGCTGGCCTGCCGCCACAAGGTGGCGTGCTCGGGCCCGATCCAGCGCGAGAGCAGGCGCCAGGTGCCTTCGGGCGTGGCCACGGCCTTTGGATCTTCGCCCTCGTTGATCGAGATTTCCCAGCGGCGGTGGTTGCCCGGCCCGATGAGGAAGGTGGTCGGCCGTTCGGGCTCGCAGAACTGCATGCTCACCTGCGGCAGCCGTGCCGCGCCCTCGGGCGTGACGAGCACGTCCACCACCAGCCAGGGCTGGTCGAAGCCGAGGTCGTCGAGCGCGATGCCGGCCTGCGCCCGCACCGTGCTCGAGGCGCCGTCGCAGCCGATCACCCAGCGCGCGCGCACGGTCTCGTCGCGGCCATCGGCGTGGCGCACCTCCAGCGTGGCGGCATCGTCGTCCTGCGTGAGCGACAGCAACTCGCAGCCCAGGGCCACCTGCACGTTCGCCAAACCCGCCACGTGCTCGCGCAGCACGCGCTCGCAATGCGGCTGGTTGAACACCAGCGCGGGCGGGAAGGCCTGCGGAAACGGCGGATCGGCCGTGGAAAAGCGCTTGATCAGCTGGCCTTCGACACCCACGAACTCCGAGGGCGTGAAGGGCTCGGCCCGCTCCAGCACGCGCTCGTGCACCCCCAGTTGCTGGAACACGCGCATGATTTCGTGGTCGAGCGCGAAGGCGCGTGGCTTGTCGTAGATCTCCGTGGCCCTGTCGCAGGCCCAGACGCGCAGGCCCCTGCCGCCCAGCAGGCCGGCGGCCACCGCGCCGCACGGGCCAAACCCCACGATGGCGACGTCGAACATTTCCTCCGGGGCCTTCACGGGTTCAACCCTCGGCGCGGATCGGGTTGGACAGCAGGCCCACGCCTTCGATCTCGATCTCGACGGTATCGCCGGCCTTCATCCAGACTGGCGGCGTGCGCGCCTGGCCCACGCCGGCGGGCGTGCCCATGGCGATCACGTCGCCGGGCTCCAGCGTCATGCACTCGGTGAGCAGGGCGATGGTCTCGGCCACGCCCCAGATCATGTCGGTGGTGTCGGCGTCCTGCATCACCTGGCCGTTCAGGCGGCTCTGGATGCGCAGGCCCGCGGCGCCGGCCGGCAGTTCGTCGGCCGTCACCAGCACGGGGCCGAATCCACCCGTGCCGTCGAAGTTCTTGCCGATGGTCCACTGCGGCGTCTTCTTCTGGTAGTCGCGCACCGACATGTCGTTGAAGCAGCTGTAGCCGAACACGCACGACAGCGCATCGGCTTGCGACAGGTGCCGCGCACGCTTGCCGATGACCACGGCCAGTTCGGCCTCGTAGTCGAAGCGCTCGGAGACCTTCGGCAGGATGCCGGCCTCGCCGTGAGCGATCAGCGAGCTGGAGCCGCGATAGAAGAACCACGGGTACTCGGGCTTGTCGCGGCCGCCTTCCTTGGCATGGTCGAAGTAGTTCAGGCCCAGGCAGACGATCTTGTTCGGGCGCGGCACGGGCGCGGCCAGTTGCAGCCCGGCCAGCGGCAGCCGCTTCGCGTCGGAAGCAAGGGCCGCGCGCGCGGCGGCCAGCAGGTCGGCACCGCTTTCCAGTGCGCGCAGCGGGTCGGCGTCGATCTGCGGCTGGGCGCGGGCGAGGTCGATGGCCTGGTCGCCCTCGAGCACGGCCAGGCGTGCGACACCGGCGTCGCGGTAGGTGACGAATTTCAAGATGCGTTCTCCGTGGAAGTGATGAAACCGATGCGCCGCTGCGCCTCTTTCAGGCGCGCGGTGGGCGGGGCCGAGATGCCCCAGTGGTCGATGCGGCCGGGCGGCCAGGTCCAGTCGGTGGGGCCGCCGACTTCGTAGCTGTCGTCGATCTGTTCGACCTCGGCCGTGTACTCGATCACCACGCCGGCCGGGCCGATGAAGTAGTTGAAGGCGTTGTCGCCGGGCCCGTGGCGGCCCGGGCCCCATTCGATCGGATGGCCCGCGTCGCGCATGCGCCCGCCGCCGCGCATGACCGAGTCCACATCGGGCATCACGAAGGCGATGTGGTTGAGGCAGTCGTTGTCGGCATCGGCCAGCGCGATGCTGTGGTGATCGCCCGGCCCCGGCTGCGGAATGCGGATGAAGGCCATGATGCGTGTGCGGTCCGACAGGCGCATGCCCAGCGCTTCGTAGAACGGCTGCACCGCGGCCACGTCGTGGCTGTTGAGCACGGCGTGCGCCAGGCGGGACGGGTGGTCGGCGCGGTCGCCGGTGTCGGCATGGCGCGCGTCGCCGGCCACGAACCGCAGCACGCGGCCCTGCGGATCGCGCATCGTGACGGCGTGGCCACCGCCGGGCTCGGACACTGGCGCGCGCGCGGCCAGCAGCGTGCCGCCGTGCGCGAGGGCGCGTCGCGCCAGTTCGTCCAGTGCGTCGATCGACGCGGCGCGCAGGGTGATCGAGCGCAGCGCCGGCGCAGCGGCGGGGCTCAGCGCGAGCAGATGATGGTCGGCGCCCGTGCCGCGCAGATAGACGGTGTCGCCCGCGCGCGCGGCGACGGCCAGGTGCCAGGTGCCGGTGAAGAAGGCTTCGGCGCCCGTGACGTCGGGCAGTTCGAGCTCGACGCTGCGCAGCGACAGCAGCAGGTGGTCGTGGGGTGTGGAGGTCATGCGGTGGATTCCGTGGGGGAGGGCGCGCGCGCCAGGAAGCGCCGCGCGTTGCCGTGCACCAGGCGCTCGATGGCGTCGGCGGCGAAGCCGGTGCCCTCGATGCGCGCGACGGGCGTGGCGTCGTGGAAGTTGAAGGGGTAGTCGGTGCCGACCATCAGTTGCGTGTCGCCGAAGGCGGCTGCCAGGTGGCGCAGCGTCGCATCGTCGAACACCAGCGTGTCGTAGAACAGCTGGCGCGCCTGCTCGGCCGGCGCCGTGGCGATGGTTTCGCGCAGCGCGGGAAACACGTGCCAGCCCTGCTGCAGGCGCGGCAGCAGCGAGGCGAGCGTGCCGCCGCCATGGCTGAACGCGATGCGCAGGCCGGGCCGGCGCGCGATCAGGCCGCCCGTGATCACCGAGGCCGCGGCCAGGCCCACGTCGCCGGGGTAGGCCAGCACCTGCTGCAGTTGCGCATGGCCCACGAGCCGATCCATGCCCGCGGGCCGCAGCGCATGCACGAACACGGCCGCGCCCAGCGCCTCGCAGGCTTCGAAGAACGGATCGAACTCGGGTGCGCCGATGGCGCGGCCATTCACGTTGCTGCCGATCTCCACGCCCGCGAAGCCGGGCTGGGCCATCAGCTCGCGCAACCCGGCGATGGCCAGGTCGAGGTCCTGCAGCGGCACCGCGCCCAGGCCCACGAGCCGGCCGCCGGATTCGTCCACCATTGCGGCGATCTGCCCGTTGAGCCAGCGCGTGAGCTGGCGCGCTGCCTCGGCCGGCATCCAGTACGACAGCAGCTCGGGCATGGGCGATATCGCCTGCAACTCGAGCCCCATGGCCGGCAGGTCGGCCAGGCGGCGCGTCGTGCTCCAGCACTTGTCGGAGACGGTGCGGTAGTTGCGGCCCGCGATCATCACGTTGCGGTGGCAGGCATCGGGGCCCGCGGCCATCTGCGGCCACTCGGCGGGCACGGCGCTGCCCAGGTAGCGCGGGAAGTGTTCGGGCACGACATGCGAATGCGTGTCGATGCCGCAGCGGCAGGGCATGGGGCGTGTCTCCGGGGCGGTGCCGGCATCGGGGCCGGTCGGGTTGTCTGTGGTCGTTGGGAGGGCAGTCTAGGCAGCGCCTTGATATCCATCAATCCAATGCGGTGGATAGATAGAATCCACCGCATGGATATGGCCGACGTCGATCTCAACCTGCTCGTGGTGTTCGATGCCTTGGTGCAGCACCGCAGCGTGACCCGCGCGGCCGAGGCGCTGGGCCTGTCGCAGCCGGCCACCAGCGCGGCACTCGCGCGGCTGCGTCGCCTGTTCAACGATCCGCTGTTCGTCAAGACTGGCACCGAGATGCGGCCCACGCCGCGCGCGGCCGAGCTGGCCACGCCGGTGCGCCGTGTCATCGGCGTGGTGAAGGAGGAGATCCTGCAATCGGCCGCGTTCGACCCGGCCACGTCGGAGCAATCCTTCCAGCTCATCGCGCCCGACATCGCCGAGGTCATCCTGCTGCCGCGCCTGCTGGCCCACTTGCGCGTGCAGGCACCCGGCGTGCGCATCCGCACCGTGTCGATGCCGCGCCACGCCGCAGCCGAAGCGCTGGCCAGCGGCGCGGCCGACGTGGCGCTGGGCTACTTTCCCGACCTGCAGAAAACGGGCTTCTACCAGCAGCGCCTGTTCAGGCACCGCTATGTGTGCGTGGTGCGGCGTGACCACCCGACCATCGGCGAGCGCATGACGCAGCGCCAGTACCTCGACGCGCCGCACGCCGTGGTCTGGCCCGAAGGCCGCGAGCACCTGTTCGAGAGCTTCATGCAGACCCGCCAGCTCAAGCGCCGCGTGGTGCTGGAGTTGTCGCACTTCATGAGCCTGCTGACCATCGTCGCGACATCGGACGTCATCGCCACGGTGCCTTCCGACCTGGCGGAATTCTTCGAGGCGCACGGGAACATCCGTGCCGTCGAATCACCCGTGAAGGCACCCGAGGTGGAGGTGCACCAGTTCTGGCACCAGAGGTTGCACAAGGACGCAGCGAACGCGTGGCTGCGCAGCGCGATCCGGGAGGCGCTGGGGGAGTGAGCGCTCCGGCGCGCCGACCGCCGGCTGCCGTCCGGCGGTTACCTGTGCTTCTTCGGCCTGACAGCCAGCGCCACGATCGCGACCCCGGCGGCCACCACCAGCGCGTCCTCGATCAGTCCGCTGCGGGTCTGGCCCAGATCCTCCATGGCGCGTTTGCGGCCGGCCAGCGTCACGTACGCCAGCGGTACGGCGGTGGCCACTGCCACGGTGGCACCTTCCGTCTCGCGGCCGCGGGGCGCGAGCGCAGCGCCCGCGATGCCCGCGCTCATCACCCGCGCGATCAGGCCCAGCGCCACCGTGCGGTCCGGCGCCGTCTTCATCTTGTCGCCCAACAGTTCGCCGGCGCCCATGGCCAGCGCGCCGGCCCTGAACAGCGGTCGGTCCAGCAGGGCCAGACGTCCGGGTGTGCGATGGCCCAGCAACCGCGCTGCCGCGATGCTGGCCATTGGCGTCATCGAACGCGCGCTGGCCACCGCGCCGATCAGGGCAGAGAAAAGCAGACTGCCGTACCTCATGCTGGATCCCGGAAGTGAATGTCGTTCCTCATCCTGCGACCGCATGCCTCGAAGGCGAAGCGGTCAAAGCCCCGCGCGCCTGTAGGTGGCACGCGCGCGCTGACAATCCACCCATGCGAGTTCTGGCCGAGATCGACTTCGATGCGCCGTCGCCCGAAGTGGCGCGCGCCCTCATCGGCGCCGTGCTGCTGGTCGATGGCGTGGGCGGTCGCATCGTCGAGACCGAGGCCTATGACATGGACGATCCGGCCTCGCACAGCCACGGGGGGCCCACGGCCCGCAACGCCTCGATGTTCGGGCCGCCCGGCCATGCCTATGTGTACCGCTCGTACGGCATCCACTGGTGCCTGAACTTCGTTTGCCGCCCGGCCGGCCACGGCGCCGGGGTGTTGATCCGCGCGCTGGAGCCCACCGCGGGCCTCGATGCGATGCGGCAGCGGCGCGGCGTGCCCGATCCGCGCCTGCTGTGCTCGGGCCCGGGCCGCGTGGGCCAGGCGCTGGGCATCACGCGCGCGCTGGACGGGCTGGCGCTGGATGAGCCGCCCTTCGAGCTGCAGCCGTCGGCCGAGGTGCACGACGTTGTGGTGGGTGTGCGCATCGGCATCTCGAAGGCGGCCGACATGCCGTGGCGCTTCGGGCTGCCGGGCTCGCGCTTCGTCAGCCGGCGGTTCGCATGAGCGCGGAAGACATCGAGGGCACGATCTTCCGGTTGCTCGACGAGCGGCAGCCCGGCGCGACGATCTGCCCTTCCGAAGTGGCGCGTGCGCTGGGATCCGGCGACGGAGCCTGGCGACGCTACATGCCGCGTATCCGCGAGGTCGCGCAGCGGCTGGCCGTCGAACGGCGCCTGGTGGTCACGCGTGGCGGCGTGGTCGTTGACGCCACGAGCCACGGCGGCCCGATCCGCCTGGGACGGGCGCTGCCGGGCGACGGCGGATAAGCCTGCCGGCGTGATCGCGCAGCGCGTTGCGCGTCAGCCGTGCGCGAGGCCGGCCGCTTCCACGCCCGCGATGCAGATCGCCTCGTCTTCATCGCCCGTGCCGCCGCTCGCGCCTGCGGCGCCGATCACGTTGCCTGTCGCATCCTTGATGACGACGGCGCCGGTCTGCGGCAGGAACTTACCCTGCGCGGTGGCCGCGAGCGAGAGGAAGAAATTGGGGTTGTCCTTGGCGCGCTGGCCCAGCACGCGGCTGGACACGCCCATGCCCACGGCGCCCCAGGCCTTGCCCAGTGCGACGTCGAAGCGGAACATGCTGGCGCCGTCTTCGCGCGCGAAGGCCTTGAGGTCACCCGAGGCATCGACCACGGCGACGGCCATGGGCTTGTAGCCGGCTTCTTTCGACTTCGCGAGCGCGGTGCTGATGATCTGCTGGGCCTGGGCCAGGGTGAGGGAGGTCATGGAATGCGGTCCTGTCGTGTGTCGGATGAAGGTCAGAAAGGATAGTGCCTGGGCGCCGTCTGCAGCGTGATCCACCGCAGGTCGGTGAACGCCTCGACGCCTGCCTTGCCGCCGAAGCGGCCCCAGCCCGAATCCTTCACGCCGCCGAAAGGCATCTGCGCCTCGTCGTGCACGGTGGGCCCGTTGACGTGGCAGATGCCCGACTCGATGCGGCCGGCCACGCGCCAGCCGCGCGCCACGTCGCGGCTGAACACCGAAGCCGAGAGGCCGTAGGGGTTGTCGTTGGCGCAGGCGATGGCTTCGTCCTCGCCGTTCACGCGCACCACGGGCTTGACGGGGCCGAAGCTCTCTTCGTGGTAGATGCGCATGTCGCGCGTCACGTGGTCGAGCACGGTGGCGGCCATCAGCGTGCTGTCGGCTCGTCCGCCGCACACCAGCCTGGCGCCCTTGGCCAGCGCGTCGTCGATGAGCGCGTTGCAGCGATCCACCGTGGCCTGGTCCACCACCGAGCCCAGCACGACGGGGCCTTTGCGCGGATCGCCCAGCGGCAGGCCGACGGCGCGCGCGGCGAGCTTGTCGACGAAGGTATCGGCCACCTTCGCGTCGACGACGAAGCGTTCGGTCGACATGCAGATCTGGCCCGAGTTGGCGAAGGCGCCGAAGATCGCGCCGTTCACGGCGGCTTCGAGGTCGGCGTCGTCCAGCACCACCATGGGCGCCTTGCCGCCGAGCTCGAGCACGGTGGGCTTGAGGTACTTGGCGCAGGTCTGCGCGATGAGGCGGCCCACGTGGGTGGAACCGGTGAAGTTGACGCGGCGCACGGCCGGGTGGGCCACCATGGCCTCGACCACGGCGGCGGCGTCCTGCGGCGCGTTGGTCACGAAGTTCACCACGCCCGGCGGCAGCCCGGCCTCCTGCAGGGCCTGCACGATCAGGCCGTGCGTGGCGGGGCAGAGTTCCGAGCCCTTGAAGACCACGGTGTTGCCGCAGGCCAGCGGCGTGGCCAGCGCGCGCACGCCCAGGATGACGGGCGCATTCCATGGCGCGATGCCCAGCACCACGCCGGCGGCCTGGCGCACGCCCAGGGCCAGGCTGCCCGGCACGTCGGAAGGAATGGATTCGCCACCGACCTGCGTGGTGAGCGCCGCGGCTTCCTGCAGGATGCCGGCGGCCAGGTGCACGTTGAAGCCGGCCCACGGTGCGCCGGCGCCGGTCTCGCCGGCCATGGCGGCGATGAACTGCGGCGTCTTCGCTTCCAGTGCTTCGGCGGCCTTGAGCAGCAGGGCGCGGCGCTCGCCCGGGCCCTTCGCCGACCAGTCGGGGAAGGCGGCGGCGGCGGCCTCGACGGCGCGCACCGCGTCGTCGGGCGTGGCGGCCGGGGCGCGCGTGGCCACGCTGCCGTCCATGGGGTTGCGGCGCTCGAAGGTCTGGCCGCCCGTGGCGACGGCGGGCTGGCCGCCGATCAGCATCTGGATGTCGTTCATGGTGTGTTCTTTCTTCGGGAAGAGGCGGGTGAGAGCGTCGAAGCCGTATTTGTTCATGCTGCCGAACAGCGGCCCGGCCGGATGCGGCAGGAACTTGGTGCGGCAGTCGATCACGGCCGGCAGGCCCGACGCGATGGCACGTTCGATGGCGGGCGCCACGTCCTGCGCGCGCACCACCACTTCGCCGTGGCAGCCGAAGCCGCGCGCGATGGCGGCGTAGTCGGTGTCCTCCAGCGCGGTGCCGAACTCGAAGCCCGCCATCTTCTGCCCCTGGCGGATGATTCCCCAGGCGGCGTTGTTGTGGATCACGTTGATCACGGGCAGGCCGGCGCGGCGTGCCGTATCCAGCTCATTGAGCGTGAAACCGAACGAGCCGTCGCCCGTGATGTTGAAGACGGCGCGGCCCGGCTGCTGCAGCTTTAGCGACAGGGCGTAGGGCAGACCGAACCCGAGGTGGCTCATGCCCGGCTCGTGGAAGCGCGTGCGCACGTCGTGCACGGGCGTGAAGTCGTTGCTCCAGAACGTGGTGTGGCCGCCGTCGTACACGGCCAGCGCGTCCGTGGGCAGCGCATCGGCCACGGCCTTTGCCAGTGCCGCCGGATGCATGGTTTCCTCGGTGTCGCGCGCCATCACGGCCAGCTTGTGGTCGTAACGTGCACGCACGGCGCGGATGCCGGCGAGCCAGCCGTTGTCCACCTGCAGCGATGCACCGGCCGGCAGCGCGGCCAGCAGATCGGCCAGTGCCAGTTGCGCATCGGCCAGCATGCCCACCTCGTGCAGCACGGGCTGGCCCAGCGCGGAGGGATCGATGTTGATGCTGACGACGCGGTGGCTGCGGCGGGCGAAGGCGCCGCGCTCGTCCCACATCCACGACGACCAGCGGCAGCCCACGGAGACGATCACGTCGGCCCGCTCGAAGGCGGCGCGCACGGCCTCGCCCGCGATCAGGCCTCCGTGGCCGATGAAGTGCGGGCTGGCCGTGGGCACCACGCCCAACGCCATCTGCGTGGGCACGACGGGGCAATGCAGGCGCGCGGCCAGCGTGCGCACGGCGTCCTGCGCGCCGCTGGTGACCACGCCGCCGCCGGCCACGATCAGCGGGCGCCTGGCCTGCTGCAGCAACTGCGCGGCCTGCGCGATGGCGTCGGCCGCGGGGCGCGGCGCGTGCGATGCGCGGTAGCGCGCGGGCACGAGGTCGAACTCGTCATGGGCGAAGCTGCAGCTGGCCGCCAGCACGTCCTGCGGCACATCCAGATGCACGGGGCCTGGCCGGCCGCCCAGCGCCTCGCGGAAGGCGGTGCGCACCAGCTCCGGCATGCGGCGCGGGTCGTGCACCACGGCGTTCCACTTGGTGATGGGGGCCAGCATCGCCTTCGTGTCCAGGTCCATGAACATGCCGCTGTGCGGGTAGGCGGCGGCGCGGTGCTGGTTGGTGGTGATGGCCAGCAGGGGCAGGTTGTTGTTGAAAGCCACGCCCATGCCCGAGGCGAGGTTGAGGCCACCCGGTCCCATCTCGCCCAGCGCCACGGCCATGCGGCCGCTGCCGGCATGCACGGCGGCGGCCATCATGGGGCCGGCGGCTTCGTGCCGCACGCCGGTGAAGCGCATGCCGTGCTTCGCGCCGTCATGCGAGATCGCATACAGCAGCGGCGTGAGCTTGCCGCCCACGATGCCGAACAAGTGCTCCACGCGCTCGGCCGCCAGCGCGGCCACCAGGGCCTGCGCGCCTGTCAGATGCAATGGCAAGGGATCAGTCCTCTGCGGTGAAGCCGGTCGCCTTGGCCAGCGTGGACCAGCGCGCGTGGTCGGCCCGCACGATGGCGGCGAACTCGGCCGGGCTCTGATGGACGGCCTGCAATCCGTTCTTGGCGAGGATCTCGGCGAACTCGGGCGCCTGCAGGCCTTCGCGCACGATGGCGTTGAGGCGGTTGACGGTGTCGGCCGGCGTCTTCGCGGGCACGAACCAGCCCAGCCATTCCTGCAGCGCGATGTCCTTGTAGCCCTGCTCGACCATCGTCGGCACGTCGGGCAGGAAGACCGAGCGCTGCGCCGTGGTCACGGCCAGCGAGCGCAGCCGGCCAGCGCGCACGTGCGGCAACACCTCGCCGATCACGTTGAAGCTCACCGGGATCTGCCCGCCCATCACGTCGTTGAGCAGCGGTGCGCCACCGCGGTAGGGCACGGCGGTGAAGTCGAAGCCCGCGGCTTTCTGCAACAGCATGCCCGCGAAGTGCAGCGCGGAGCCGGCCGCCGGGATGCCGTAGCTGGCCATCTTCGGGTTGGCGCGGGCCCACTGGATGTACTGCTCCACCGTCCTGATCTCGGCCGGCAGGCCCGGGCCGGCCGTGAACGAGAAGCCGTAGGTGACGGTGCTGGTGACCGGAATGAAATCCGCCATCGGGTCGTAATTGAGCTTCCGGTAGGTGTTGGGGTAGAGCACCATCGGCGAGCTCGGGATCTGCAGGATCGTCATGCCATCGGGCGCCGCGCGCTTGACGTACTCGACCGCGATGCGGCCGCCCGCGCCGGTGCGGCTTTCCACCACCACGTTGGCGGCATAGCGGCCGCGCAGCTTTTCGGCCAGCGGCCGCGCCACGTGATCGCCCATGCCCCCGGCCGGAAAGCCCGAGATGATGGATGCGGTGCTGCCCGCGGGCGCCTGCGCGAAGGCGGTGTGGGGCAGCAGGAAAGAGGCGGCGCCGCTGGCGGCGCCGGCCTTGAGCAGGTCTCGGCGGTTGAGCATGGTGGTTGTCTCCGGTGGTCTCTTTGTTCGGGAAGGCGTGGCCGCAACGATAGCCCCGCGCGTGCCGCGCGAACATGGACGAAAGCCGGAGGCACTTGTACATTTCCGGCATCGGTGCCCGCCAGAGGTGCCATGGAGACACACCGTGAAGAATGCCGAGCCGCTGCTGATGGTGGCTTACCGCGAGGTGCGGCACGAGCAGCCCGACGACGTGCTGCACTACGAGCCCGTGAACGTGCGCGGGCGCCTGCACCAATGGACGATTCCGGCCCACCGGCACGATGGCTTGCACCAGTTCCAGATGCTCACCGGCGGCGCGGCCGAGGCCACCATCGACGGCCGCACGATGCGCCTGGCCGCACCCGCCGCGATCATGCTGGCACCGGGCGTGGTGCACGGCTTCGTCTACGAGCGCGACAGCACCGGCCACCAGGTCACGTTGCCCAGCACCCTGCTGCGTCAGTTGCTGGGCGCCACGCCCGCGCTGATCGAACGGCTGGGGCAGACCATCGTGGTTGGCGCGGCCGACATCGGCGACGACGCAGCCGAATGCGAAGCGCTGTTCGCGCGCGTGCACGCCGAATTCCAGTCGCAGCGGCTGGGCCGCACCGAAGCCCTGCACAGCCACGCCACGCTGCTGGCGCTGTGGTTCCTGCAGCGCGAGGCGGCCGCGCGCGCCACGCTGCGATCGCAGGCACTGCGCGACACGCTGGTGCAGCGCTACCGGCAACTGGTCGAACAGCACTTCCGGGACCAGCGTCCCGTGAGCTTCTATGCCGATGCGCTGGACGTCACACCCGATCACCTCAGCCGCATCTGCCGCGCGATGACGGGGCGCGGCGCCATCGACCTGCTGCACCAGCGGCTGGAGCTCGAAGCCCGCCGCCTGCTGGCCTATACCCCCGCGCCCGTGGCGCAGGTGGCGCACGAGCTGGGCTTCGACGATCCGGCCTACTTCAGCCGGTTCTTCGCCAAGGTGTCGGGGCAGTCGCCGACGGCGTACCGCTCTGCCGTGGCGCAGGGAACGGGCGTGATGCCGGCGCAGGCGAAGCCGCCGGACTAGCCGTGGCAGCGGCCTCGTCGGCGGGGCCGGGGAAATCGTCCACCTGGATCACGCGGTCGACCGCGCGCAGGTAGGCCTCGGCCAGCGCGGGCCGCGAGCTCTCGGCCGCGGCCTGCGTGATGGAGCGCGTGCGCGACACCGTCTTGCCCAGCGCCTCGGCTTCCTCGGGCCCCAGTTCCTGCGCCAGTCGCAGGGCCTCGGCCAGATCGGCCAGGCCACCGGACGCGGGCTGCATGAGGTCGGGGCACAGGCTGTGCACCAGCGACGGTTGCGTGCGCAGCAGCTTCGCGAGTTCGAGCCGTTGCACGTCGGGCAGCGGCGCGAGGTGGCGCGTGCGACTCAGGATCACGCGGCCGATGAAGCGCCGCCCGCCCGTGGGCAGGTTGGCGTACAGGTCGCGCAGCACTTCTTCGGCCGCGTCGAGTTGCGCACGCATCGCCGCGCGTGCGAAGGGCAGCATGTCGGGTTGCGCGTCGAACACGTAGCGCCACAGGCAACTGCTGGCCAGGTAGAGATGCGCCAGCGCATCGCCCAGGCGCGCCGACAGCAGCTCCATGCGCTTGAGCCGGCCGCCCAGCAGGCCCATCGCCAGGTCGCAGGTCAACGCGTACTTGGCCGACAGCCGAGCCAGCATGCGCGCTTCGTGCGCCAGCGCATCGGGTGGCGTGCCCACCAGAGGCGCGCCGAAGAGGCTGCGCCACAGGTTGCGGCCCACGTGCGCTGTGTGGCCCAGCAGCGCGCGGCCGAGTGCCTCGTCATCCTTCGCTTCGACGGCCTGCATTTCCTGCATCACGAACGGGTGGCAGCGCACCGCACCCTGGCCGAAGATGATGAGCGAACGCGTGAGCAGGTTGGCACCCTCCACGGTGATCGCGATCGGCATGTGGCGCCAGCTCACGCCCATCAGGTTGGAGGGGCCGCTGATGATGCCCTTGCCGCCCAGGATGTCCATGGCGTGGTTGGCGCTGCGCCGGCCGGCCTCGGTGAGTTGCACCTTGAGGATGGCGCCGGCCACGCTCGGCTGCTCGCCCGCGTCGAGCGCGGCGGCCGTCATGCGGCGCGCCGAGTCGGTGGCGTACAGATCGACGGCGACATCGGCGACCAGCGCGGCCACGGCGTCGAACTTGCCGATCGGCAGTCCGAACTGCTGGCGCACCTGGCCGTAGCCGTTGGCGATGTAGAGCGCCGCCTGCTGCGTGGCGGCGCCCAAAGCCGGCAGCGAGATCGCGCGGCCAGCCGAGAGGCATTCCATCAACATGCGCCAGCCCTGGCCCACGCGCTCCTCGCCGCCGATGATCCACTCCATCGGCACGAACACCTCGTCGCCTTCGATGGGGCCGTTCATGAAGGCGCCGTCCATCGGCCTGTGGCGCCGGCCGATGCGCATGCCCGGCTGCGGCACGGGGATCAGCGCGCAGGTGATGCGCAGCTCCTGCTGGCCCTCGGGCTTGCCGGCATCGATGGCGTTGAAGGCCAGGCCCACGACCGTGGCCACGGGTGCGAGCGTGATGTAGCGCTTGTTGAACGTGACCGAGAAGCCGCGCACGCGGCGGCCGTCGATCTCGCGTTCGACGAGCATGCCGCGGTCGGGGATCGATGCCGCGTCCGATCCGGCATGCGGCGAGGTCAGGCCGAAGCAGGGCAGGTCGCGCCCATCGGCCAGGCGCGGCAGGTAGTGCTGCTTCTGCGCGTCCGTGCCGTAGCGCAGCAGCAGCTCGGCCGGGCCGAGCGAGTTGGGCACCATCACCGTGACGGCGCAGGCCACGTTGACGCTGGCGATGCGCGCCACGACGGTGGCATGTGCATGGTGGCCGAAGCCGAGGCCGCCCCAGGCTTCGGGAATGATCATCCCGAAGAAGCGGCGCTCGCGCAGGTGGCGCCACACCTCGGGCGGCAGGTCGCCGGCCTGGTCAATGGCGTGGTCGTCGAGCATGGCGCACAGCTCGGCCACATCGTGCTGCAGGAAGTGCTGCTCCCGTTCGGTGAGGCGGTTGGCGCCGATGCGCATCAGCGCGTCGAGATCGGGCCGGCCTTCGAAAATGCGGCCCTCGAAGCCGACGGTGCCGGCTTCGAGCGCGGCGCGTTCGGTGTCGCCCATCTGCGGCAGTGCGCGGGCAAACGGCTTCATGGCGGCGCGGCCGACGATGCGTGCGAGGCTCATGTCGTTTTCCTCCGTCCTGGGGGTGTCTCCGGGATGGCCGCTGCGCGGCGAGCAGGCGAGCGACCTCTCGGTTCAGTCTAGGAAGTGGGGTGCCGTGGCCCTGTGCGTGTGCCACGCGCAGGCTTGTAGGTCGGGATGCCGTCGCGCCCGGGATCAGGGCGACGGTGCACTCCCCTCCGCCAATGTTCTCCGCCGGCTGTGCCGGCTCCTCCTTGATTTTGCTGCGGGGTGCGCACCATCGCCCCTGATCTTGAGAGTGGGTGGCTTGCTATGCTGGCCGCTTCTTGAGCCGGGAATTGCCATGTCACAGACCATCCTTCGCCACGCCGCCGCTTCGGACCGCTACGAGATCGTGGTGGACGACACCATCGCCGGTTTTGCCGAGTACACGCGTGAAGGGGGTGTGGTCACGTTCACGCACACGGTGATCGAGCCCGCCTACGAAGGGCAGGGGCTGGGCACGCAGCTGGCGCGCTTCGCGCTCGACGACGTGCGCGCGAATGGGCTGCGCATCGTGCCGCAGTGCAGCTTCATCCGGGCGTGGGTCAAGCGCCACCCGGAGGCGCTGGATCTGGTGACGGACGAGGCGCGCAGCCGCTACGGACTCTGACTGCGCCGTTGTGGCCTCGCTACCGCAGACGCTTCAGGCCGAGAGGCCCTTCCACAGCATGTAGGCGGCCAGCACGTAGAGCACGCTGGCGAACACGCGCTTGAGTTTTTTCACCGGCAGCGCGTGCGCGGCCTTCGCACCCAGGGGCGCCGTGGTCACGCTGCACACCGCGATCACCACCAGCGCCGGCAGCCAGATGTAGCCGAACGAGCCCGCCGGCAGGCCCGTGGCCGACTGCCCGGCCAGCACGTAACCCGCCACGTTGGCCAGCGCGATCGGGAAACCCAGCGCGGCCGAGGTGGCCACGGCGTTGTGCATGGCCACGTTGCACCAGGTCATGAACGGCACGCTGATGAAGCCACCGCCCGCGCCCACGAGGCCCGAGATCAGGCCGATCACACCCCCCGCGCCCAGTTGCCCGGCCGTGCCCGGCATCTGGCGCGAAGGCGCCGGCTTCTTGTCGAGGAACATCTGCGTGGCCGAGAAGCCCACGAACAGCGCGAAGAAGATCGCCAGCCACGAGCCCTTGAGCAGCGCGAAGATGCCCAGGCTGCCGACAAGGCTGCCGATCACGACGCCGGGCGCGAGGCGCTTGACGATGTCCCAGCGCACGGCGCCGCGTTTGTGGTGCGCGCGCACGCTGGAGATGGAGGTGAAGAGGATCGTGGCCATCGAGGTGGCGATCGCCATCTTCACCGCCAGGTCGGGCGCCGCGCCGCGCGTGGAGATGATCATGGTGATGAACGGCACCATGACCATGCCGCCGCCGATGCCCAGCAGGCCCGCGAGGAAACCGGCGCCGATTCCCAGTGCGGCGAGTTCGAGGATGAGGAGGGGTTCAAGCGACATGCGATGCGGCGAAGGGTGGGTGAAAGAAGCCGGGGCCCGACGTGACAGCGGCTGCCGTGGGGCAGCCGCTGGGGAATAAGGTGTCTGCAAGTGCCGCCGGACCAGCATCCTGAACCGGGGGTTCAGGTGGGCCAGGGCAGCGAGGCTTCGGGTTCATCTGACGCGAGACGATCACACCAGCCAGGCGATGTACCAAGCCCGTGCTCAATGAGCATTGGTTCAAGGAAATATAAGGCCCGGCGCGCACTGCAGACAGCGCAATTGTAGTGCCGCGATGCGCAGCGTGCGTAGGACGGCGCGCCTGCTCGCGGCGCGCCTTTTCAGAGCAGCCGGCCGTCGGCGTGCAGAGCGGAATCGAGCCGTGCCAGCAGCGCCGTGAGGCGCGGATCGATGGCTTCGTCGCCGGCGTGCGATGGCATGGCGGGCGCGCTGGCCGGCGCCACCGCGGGCCGGTCCGAGAGGTCGGCCGCGAGGTTGAGGGCCGCCAGCACGGCGATGCGGTCGCGCGCCTTGATGCGGCCGGCGTCGCGGATGCGGCACATGGCGGTATCCACGCGCTCGACCGCTTCCAGCAATTGCTGCTCGCCGCCTTCGGGCACGCCCAGCAGGTAGCTCTGGCCCATGATCTGGACTTCGAGTTGGCGCACGGTCATGTCAGGTGGATTCCTTCTGCGGCAGATCCGGCAGGCGCTCCAGCAGCGCCTCGACGCGCGAGCGTGCCACGGCCAGCCGCTGCTTGAGCGAATCGCGCTCCTGCGAGAGTTGCGCCACCTGCTCCGCCAGCAGCGCGTTGGTGCGCTGCAGTTCCTCGTGGCGCACCAGCAGGCGTTCGACACGTTCGGCGATCTGCTCGATTTGGGACGGAGAGGCCATACGGTAAGCGGGATAGGGAAGGACGATTGTAGGCGGCACCCGTGGAACCCACCGTAAAATCGCCGGCGTTGGTGCTCGCGGTGTGGTTCGCATGCCGCAGTTCAACGGGAAGCAGGGCGGTCCGCCTCCACACACGGACCCAACCTGCGCTGCCCCCGCAACGGTAAGCGAACGAGCCGCGAGGCTCGACTCTCGTCACACAGCCACTGGGTGCCCTGAAACAGGCGCCTGGGAAGGCGGCGAGAGCACGTTCGCCAGCCCGGATACCGGCCAACGAGGTGACCGCGCCTGCCTGCAAGGGCAGCACGGTCGTGACGCCCATGCGCCGGCGGGGAAGCCGGTGAAGGGCCCGTTCTGTGATCCATACCCAATGAAAACCGCCGTTCTCCGCGCACGCCTTGCCGTGCTTTCTGCCGCTGTCTGCGCTGCTTCCGCAGCCCATGGTCAAGCCTCCGCCGCCCTGCCCGAAACCGAGGTCACCTCGACACGATTCGCCGAGTCGGCGACGAGCCTGCCTGCGGGCGTGAGCGTGATCACCGCAGAAGACATCCGCACCTCGGGCGCCAGCAGCGTCAACGAAGCCATCATGCGGATGCTCGGCGTGCCCGGACGCCAGGACTTCTACGGCGGCGGTGAATATTCGCTCGACCTGCGCGGCTTCGGCAGCACCTCCGACCTGAACCAGGTGATCGTCGTCGACGGCGTTCGCCTCAACGAGAAAGATCTGGGCGGCACGCGGCTGGCCGGCATTCCCATCGACACGGTCGAACGCATCGAAGTCTTCCGGGGCAGCAGCGCCGTGCTCTACGGCGAGGGCGCCACCGGTGGCGCGATCGTCGTGACGACCAAGGGCCACGCCGGCGCGGTCCGGCGCAACAGCGCGTCGGTGTACGCCGCTGCCGGCAGCTACGGCCTGCGCGACGTGCGTGCCAGCGGCGCGATCGTCTCCGGCGGCCTGTCGCTCGACGTCGCCGGCCAGAAGCGCGATGCGGACAACTACCGCGACAACGCGCGTTCCGGCGTCGACAACGCCTCGTTCGGCGCGCGATGGACGGGCGACAACGTCCGGCTGGGCGTGCGTCATTCGCGCGATGCGCTCGATGCCCGCCTGCCGGGCTCGCTGACGGCGGCGCAGTACGCGGCCAATCCGCGCCAGACCGCCACGCCGGCCAACTGGGCGTCGATCGACAATGAGCGCACCAGCGTGTCGGGCGACGTCACGCTGGGCGACTGGCAACTCGCGGCCGAGGCCGGCACGCGCCAGAAGCAGCTGGCCAGCGCGTCGGGCTATGGCTACGACATCGACGCCAGGAACTACGGCTTGCGCGCCCGCCACGAGACCACTTGGGGCGCGCTGCGCAACGTGGTGACCTTCGGCGCCGACCGTGACGAGTGGAGTCGGCGCGACACCTTCGGCGGACAGGGCGACCAATCGTCGACGGCGCTCTACCTGAAGGACGACCTCACGCTCTCCGGCGGCACGCGCCTGTCGGCCGGCTGGCGCACGGAGCGCATCGACAAGCGCTACGACAGCGGCTTTTCCGTCTCCGGCCTCGACGACCGGCTGCACGCCTGGGAACTGGGCGTGAGCCAGTCGCTCACGGCCGCCACCAGCGCCTGGGCCCGCGTGGGCAAGAGCTTCCGCCTCGCGACGGTGGACGAGTTCAGCTACGTCAACGCCGGCGACGTGCTGGCGCCGCAGACTTCGCGCGATGTCGAGGCAGGCGTGCGCTGGTCGCAAGCCGCCGTGAAACTGGACGCCCGCCTCTACCGCAGTTCGCTCGACAACGAACTGGGCTATGACCCGGCCGGCAACTTCGGCTTCGGCGCCAACGTCAACTACGACCCGACGCGCCGCCAGGGGCTGGAACTCGACGGAAGCTGGGCCGCCGCATCGGGGCTCACGCTGCGCGCCAACCTCGCATGGCGTGAAGCCACATTCAGATCGGGCCCCTACGCC
This sequence comes from Burkholderiales bacterium, assembly GCA_017307855.1. GTDB lineage: Bacteria > Pseudomonadota > Gammaproteobacteria > Burkholderiales > Burkholderiaceae_C > JAGOCV01. Next base: position 163,781 of record JAFKGD010000003.1, read on the forward strand.
GGCAACGACGTGCCGCTGGTGCCGCGCCGCACGGTCTCCCTGCGCGCCGACTGGATTCCGGCCGCCGGACATCGCGTCACCGGCGGTGTGACCTGGGCCGCGTCGCAGTACGCCCGCATCGAGAACCAGTGCCGCATGCCCTCGTATGCCACGGCAGACGTGCGCTACGCCTACCAGTGGAACAACGTCGAACTGGCGCTGGGCGTGAGCAACCTGTTCGACCGCGACTACTACGCCATGGCCTTCGGTTGCGCCGGCGCCGCACCCACCTCGATCTACCCCGAAGCGGGTCGCGCCGTCACCGCCTCGGTGCGCGTGAGCTTCTGATGCACGGGGCGTTGCCCGGCATGATGCCGTCCATGTCGAATTTCTCCATGTCCCGGCCGCCGGGCCGCGCGGGCGGGCCCGCCAGCCATGTCCGCTGAGCTCATCCTCGGGGGGCAGAAGAGCGGCAAGTCGCGCCGAGCCGAGCTGCTCGCGCGCGACTGGCTGGCGGGCGCGCCCGGGCGGGAGGCCGTGCTGATTGCCACGGGGCAGGCCCTGGACGACGAGATGCGCACGCGCATCTCGCGCCACCGTGCCGATCGGTCGGCGCGTGTGCCGGACCTGCGCACCGTGGAAGAGCCGCTGTACCTGGCCGAGTCCATCGCGGCGCACCACGACGAGCGCACGCTGGTGGTGGTGGACTGTCTCACGCTATGGCTCACCAACTGGGTGATGCCGGCGGGCGACGTCGACGCGGGCGATCTGGACGAGGCATGGCTCTCGCGCATCCACAGCGCGGCCGGCGCCGCCATCGACGCGCTGGAGGCCGCCGTGCGTTCGGCCGGCGCCAGCGGCGCGCCCCTGGTGCTGGTGGGCAACGAGATCGGCCTGGGCGTGATCCCGCTGGGCCGCGAGGTGCGGCGCTTCGTCGATGCCTTGGGCGGACTCAACCAGCGCATGGCCTCGGCCTGCGCGCGCGTGACGCTGATGGCGGCCGGCCTGCCGCTCACGCTCAAGGATTCATCGCGATGACGCTCCTCACGATCCGCCGCGTGTTGCTTTCGTTGGCCGTGCTGGCCGGCTTCGCGTCTGCGGCACAGGCCTCGCCCTACGAGATCACCGACGAGCGCGGCCGCCGCGTGTCGTTCGACACGCCGCCCGCGCGCATCGTGTCGCTGTTGCCCTCGCTCACCGAAACCGTGTGCGCACTGCAGGCGTGCGAGCGGCTGGTGGGGGTGGACCGCTATTCCAACTGGCCGCAGCAGGTGCGCGACCTGCCGCAACTGGGCGGCGGGATCGATCCGCAGATCGAGGCCATCGTGCGCACGCGGCCCGATGTGGTGCTGCTCGCGCAATCGTCGCGCGCGGCCGACCGGCTCGAAGCGCTCGGGATCAAGGTCGTGGCGATGGAGCCCAGGAACCATGCCGACGTGCGTCGCGTGCTGGCCGCCACCGCCCGCCTGCTGGGCGTGCCGGACGAGCGGGCGCAGCGCGTGTGGCGGGGCATCGAGCGCGGCATCGCCGACGCGGCGGCCTCGCTGCCCGCGCGGGCCCGCGAGGCGCGCGTCTACATCGAGGTCAGCCGCGGCCCCTACGCGGCGGGCGAGTCGTCGTTCATCGGCGAGACGCTGGCGCGGCTGGGCGCGCGCAACATCGTGCCGGCGGCGCTGGGGCCCTTCCCCAAGCTCAATCCGGAATACGTGGTGCGCGCCAATCCCGATCTCATCATGGTGGGCAACCGCAGCATGCAGCCGCAGTTCGACTACCCCGGCTGGCAAGCCATCCGCGCGGTGCGCGAGCAGCGCGTGTGCGTGTTCCCCGACGACGATGCCGACATCGTGGTGCGTCCCGGCCCGCGCATGGCCGAGGCCGCGCGGCTGATGGCGCGCTGCCTGGCGGAGAAGGCGCCGTGACACTGAACGCATCCTCCTCGCAGACGCGCCGCGCCGCCTGGCTGTGGCTGGCGCTGCTGGCCGCCAGCGCCGTGCTGCTGTGGCTGGGCGCCAGCGTGGGCAGCACGGGCTTCGAGAGCATTGCGCGACTGCAGGCCGACCCGGTGAGCTGGCAGATCGTGCAGGGCATCCGCCTGCCGCGCACCTTGGGCGCCTGGCTCGCGGGCGCGCTGCTGGGCCTGGCGGGCGCGGTGGCGCAGGGGCTGTTCCGCAATCCGCTGGCCGATCCGTACCTGCTGGGCAGCGGCTCGGGTGCGCTGCTGGGCGTGGCGCTGTGCATGGCGGGCCTGGGTGCCTCGCCGTTCGCGCTGTCGTGGGTGGCGCAGCTCGGCCTCACCGGTGCGGCCTTCGCCGGCGCGGTGCTGGGCGTGCTGCTCACGCTGGCGCTGGCGCAGGGCGTTCACCACACGCTGCGGCTGCTGCTGGCCGGGGTGATCGTGGGCGTGGTGCTGGGCGCCGTCAGCTCGCTGATGATGCTGATGGCGCCGCAGATCATGCAGGCGCTGCAGGCCTTCATGCTGGGCAGCACCGGCTATGTGGGCTGGACGGCCTGCGCACTGATGGCCGTGCCGCTGGCGCTGTGCGCGCTGCTGGCCTGGGCGCTGTCGCAGGCGCTCGACGCCCTGTCGCTGGGCGAGGCCACGGCGCGCAGCCTGGGCCTGCCCCTGCCGGCCATGCGCATGGCGCTGGTGGGCGTGCTGGGGCTGGCCACCGGCGCAGCTGTGGCGCAGACGGGGTTGGTGGCCTTCGTGGGCCTGGCCGCGCCGCACATGGTGCGCTCGCTGGTCAAGGTGACACACGGGCGGCTGACCCTGCTGGCGGCGGCCATGGGCGGCACGCTGCTGCTGGCGGCCGACATCCTCGCGCGCTGGCTCGTCGCGCCGCAGGAGTTGCCCGTGGGCATCCTCACGGCCGTGCTGGGCGGCGGCTACCTGCTGTGGCTGATGCAGCGCCGCACGCGGGGCGCGGCCGGGCAGGGGGGCGCACTGTGACGGCCGCGATGCCCGCTGCACTGGCCGCGCGCGGCCTGCAGGCCCGCCTGGGTGGCCGGACCGTGCTGCACGGTGTGGACGTGGCCTTTCGTGCCGGCTGCTGGACGGCCGTCGTGGGGCCCAACGGCGCCGGCAAGTCCACCTTGCTCAAAGCTCTGGCGGGGCTGCTGCCGTGCACCGGCGAGATCTCGCTTCTGGGTCGCGGGCTGCGCGAATACGCGGGCGCCGAACGCGGCCGCCTGCTGGCCTGGCTGGGCCAGGGCGACAGCGCGGCCGACGATCTCACGGTGCGCGACGTGGTGATGCTCGGGCGCCTGCCGCATCGGGGCTGGCTGGCCGCACCCGGCGATGCCGACGAGGCCGCCGTCGATGCCGCGCTGCGCGCCACGCATGCGCTCGACTGGCAGCACCGCGCGCTCGGGCAACTCTCGGGCGGCGAGCGCCAGCGCGTGCTGCTGGCCCGCGTGCTCGCCGTGCAGGCGCGCATCCTGTTGATGGACGAGCCCCTGGCCAACCTCGATCCGCCGCACCAGGCCGACTGGCTGGCGCTGGCGCGCGCGCACGCGGCAGCCGGTGGCACGGTGGTGAGCGTTCTGCACGAACTGGGCAGCGCCTTGCAGGCCGACGAACTCGTCATCGTCGACCGGGGCCGCGTGGCGCATCAGGGCGCGTGCGCCGATGCGGCGACCCACCGCGAGCTCGAGGCGGTGTTCGATCGACGCATCGCCGTGCACGCCGTGGCCGGCCAGTGGGTGACGCTGCCGCGGTGAACGCGGCAGCCGTCGTGCGGGCTCGAACCCTTGTCTGATCACCACATGATGGGGCTGCTGCCCGCGGCGCTGGCCGTGGCGCTGCTGATCGACCGTCTCCTGGGCGAGCCGCCGGCATGCCTTCACCCGGTGGTGGCCATGGGGCGTTACCTGCACAGGCTGGGCCCGGTCCTCACGCGTTGCGCGCCGGCATGGGCGTTCACCGGCGGCGCGCTGGCCTGGCTGGCGGGCGCGGCGGCCGTCGCGGCGCTGGCGTGGTGGGTGCAGCGGGCCCTCGTCCTGCTCTTCGATGCTTGGGCCGCGGCGCTGCTGCTGGGCCTCGCGCTCAAGCCCCTGCTGGCCTGGCGCATGCTGGCTGGCGAAGTGCGCGCGGTGGAAGACGCCCTGGCGCAATCGCTCGACGCCGGCCGCGCGAGGCTGTCGCACCTGGTGAGCCGCGACGTGGCGCAGCTGGACGAACACGCCGTGCGCGAAAGCGCCATCGAGTCGCTGGCCGAGAACCTGTGCGATTCGGTGGTGGCCCCGCTGTTCTGGTTTGCGCTGGCGGGCCTGCCGGGCGCGGCGCTCTATCGCTTCGCCAACACCGCCGACGCCATGTGGGGCTACCGTGGCCTGCGCGGCGGGCACGACTGGACCTGGGCCGGCAAGTGGGCCGCGCGGGCTGACGACGTGCTGTCGTGGCTGCCGGCACGGCTCACGGCCCTCACACTGGGCGCCGGCTGGGCGATGCGCTGGCATGTCTTGGCGTGCGAGGCCGCGCGCACGCCATCGCCCAACGGAGGGTGGACCATGGGGGCGATGGCGCTGCGGCTCGGTGTCACGCTGGGCAAGCCGGGCGTGTACCGGCTGCACGCCACGGCCCGCGCGCCCGGTGCGGCCGACACGGCGCGTGCGCTGCACGTGGCCGGCCAGGGCGTGCTGCTGGCGGCGGCCGGCTGCATGGCCATGCAGTTCGCACTGGCCCTGGGAGGCCTCCATGCCTGACGACACCGGACGCAGCCACGGCGGCCCCGATGCGCAGGGCGTGCCGCGCCACGATTTCTCGTCCAACGGCCATGCGCTGGGCCCGTGCCCGCCGGCCTGGCGTGCCGTGCAGCGCGCCGACGCGAGCCGCTATCCCGATCCGGCCTACATCCAGCTGCGCGAGCGGCTCGCGCAGCACCATGGCGTAGCGGTGGAACGCATCGCCATCGCGGCCAGTGGCAGCGAGTTCATCCAGCGCATCACCGCGCAGGCCGCGCGCGCCGGTGCTCGGCACGTGCACGTGCCTGCGCACGCCTATGGCGACTACGCGCTGGCGGCCCGCGCCTGGGGGCTGGCAGTCGTGCATCCGGACGCACCGGCCCACGCCGATGGCTTCGACGACGACGCGCAGTCGCTGGCCTGGTTCTGCGAGCCCGGCAGTCCGGCCGGCGCCTCGCCGCAGGCCGCCGCGCAGTTGGCACGCGCGGGCCTGGCACGGCCCCGGCTCACGCAGGTGATCGACCGCGCCTACGAGCCGCTGCGGCTGTCCGGCCGATCCGCCTTCGGTGCCGATGTGCTGGAGCGCCTCTGGCAGTTGTGGACGCCGAACAAGGCGCTGGGCCTGACGGGCGTGCGGGGCGCCTATGCCATCGCGCCCGTGGTGGCGGCCGCAGAAGCCGTGCGCGCGCTGGAGGCGATGGCGCCGTCGTGGCCGCTGGGCGCGCACGGCGTGGCCCTGCTGCAGGCGTGGTGCGAGCCGGCCGTGGCCGACTGGCTGGCCGCCCATCGGCCCACGCTGCAGGCCTGGCGCCTGCGCTTGCACGACGGCCTGCTGGCGCTGGGCTGGCAGCCGCTGCCCGGCGACGCCGCCTTCGTATGCGCGCAGGTGCCATGCGATCCGCAGGCGCTGCCGGCCCTGCTGCAGGCGCTGCGCATGCACCATGGCGTCAAGCTGCGCGACTGCACATCGTTCGGCCTGCCGGGCCACGTGCGCATGGCCGTGCTGCCACCCGCCGCGCAGGACGCGCTGCTGGCCGGCTGGCGCGACGTGGCGGGCGCATACTCGTCGCCGAAATGACGTCCCCTTCTCCCCATTCGCCCCGGCTCGCGCGCTGCGTCATGGTGCTGGGCACCACCAGCGGCGCGGGCAAGAGCTGGCTGGCCACCGCCCTGTGCCGCTGGTATGCACGCCAGGGCCTGCGCGTGGCACCGTTCAAGGCGCAGAACATGAGCAACAACGCGAGAGTGGTGATCTCTGCCGGCGAAGAGGGCGGCGAGATCGGCAGCGCCCAGTACTTCCAGGCACTGGCCGCGCGGGCCGAGCCCGACGTGCGCATGAATCCGCTGCTGCTCAAGCCCGAGCGCGACACGCACAGCCAGGCCGTGCTGATGGGGCAGGTGAACGACGAACTCACACGCATGCCCTGGCGCGAGCGCAGCGAGCACGCGTGGCCGCACATCGTGCAGGCACTGGACGCGCTGCGCGCGCAGAACGACGTGCTGGTGATCGAAGGCGCGGGCTCGCCGGCCGAGATCAACCTGCACGCCAGCGACATCGTCAACATGCGCGTGGCGCGCCATGCCGAAGCCGCCTGCCTGCTGGTGACCGACATCGACCGGGGTGGCGCCTTCGCCCATCTCTACGGCACCTGGGCGCTGCTGCCCGAGGACGAGCGTGCGCTGATCCGCGGCTTCGTGCTCAACAGGTTCCGTGGCGACGCGGCCCTGCTGGCCCCGGCGCCGGAGATGCTGCGCGAGAAGACCGGCATCCCTGTGCTGGCCACGCTGCCGATGTGGCGCGAGCACGGCCTGCCCGAGGAAGACGGCGTGTTCGATGACCGCGCGCGCTCGCACGGCGTCGTCACGCGCACGGTGGCCATCGTCGCGTACCCGCGCATCAGCAACCTCGACGAGTTCCAGCCGCTGGCCAACGTGCCCGGCCTGCGGCGGGTGTGGGCACGCTCGCCGGCCGACTGCGCAGACGCCGACTGGATCGTCCTGCCCGGCAGCAAGCACACCAGCGCCGATCTGGCCTGGCTGCGTGCGCAGGGGCTCGACGCCGCGATCGCCGCGCACGCCGCGCATGGCGGGGCCGTTTTGGGCATCTGCGGCGGCCTGCAGATGTTGGGCGAGGCGCTGATCGACACCCATGGCGTCGATGGCAACGCGCCCGGCCTGGGCCTGCTGCCGCTGGTCACGGCCTTCGAGCCGGCCAAGACCGTGCAGCGCACGCATACCCGCTTCGGCTCGCTGGCTGGCCCGTGGGCCGCGCTGTCAGGGCTGGAAGTGCAAGGCTACGAGATCCATCACGGCCAGACGGTCCAGCATCCCGCGATGCGGGACGCCGGCGACGTCGCGCAACCGGTGTTGCCCGATGCCCTGGGCTGGCAGTGCGCGCCGTCGCGCGGCGGTCATGTGCTGGGTGTATACCTGCACGGGCTGTTCGAGGATGCCGGCGTGATGCGCGCGCTGTTCGGCGCACAGGTGCCCACGCTGGACGGGGTGTTCGACGCACTGGCCGATTTCATCGACGACCGCTTCGCGCCCGGCGAACTGATGCGCCTGCTCGGTTCCGCGCCGCCACGCCATTGCGACACGACGGAGATCCTTTCATGAATTTCCCACTGGCTCCATCGTTCATTCCGGCGATCGACGACCTGCACGACGCCGCGCTGGCGCAGCGGCTGACCGCACGCCTGGACGGCAAGACCAAGCCGGTGGGATCGCTCGGCCGCCTGGAGGCGCTGGCGCTGCAACTGGGGCTGGTGCTGGGCACCGAATCGCCCGAGCTGCGCGAGCCGCAGATGCTGGTGTGCGCGGGCGACCACGGCCTGGTGGCGCGCGGCGTGTCGGCGTATCCGGGCGACGTGACCTGGCAGATGGTGGAGAACTTCCTCGCCGGCGGCGCGGCGGTGAGCGTGCTGGCGCGCCAGCACGGCATCGCGCTCACCGTGGCCGACTGCGGCGTGCGCCACGACTTCGCTCCGCGCGCCAGCCTGGCCGACTGCAAGGTGGCGCACGGCACGGCCGATTCTTCGGCCGGCCCGGCCATGACGTCCGCCCAGCGCGATACGGCAATGGCCAACGGCATGGCACTGGTGCGTGCGCTGCCGGGCAATGCGCTGCTGCTGGGCGAGATGGGCATCGGCAACAGCTCGTCGGCCGCGCTGCTGCTCTCGCGCCTCACCGGCCAGCCCATCACCGAATGCACGGGCGCGGGCACCGGGCTGGAAGGCGAGGCGCTGGCGCGCAAGGTGGACATCCTGCGCGAGGTGCTGGCCTTCCATCCGAGCGCGCAGGCGCCGCTCGACGCGCTGGCGGCCTTCGGCGGCTTCGAGATCGCCACGCTGGTGGGCGCCGTGCTGCAGGCCGCGCACGAACGCCGCGTGATCGTGGTGGATGGCTTCATCGCCAGCAGCGCCGTGCTGGTGGCTGCCCGGCTGGCGCCGGCGGTGCTGCAGCGCTGTGTGTTCTCGCACCGCTCGGGCGAATGCGGCCATGCGCTCATGCTGCGCTACCTGGGCCCCACGCCCGCGCAGCCGGCGCGGGCGCTGCTCGATCTGCAGCTGCGGCTGGGCGAAGGTTCGGGCGCGGCGCTGGCCTGGCCGCTGCTGGTGTCGGCCTGCGCCATCCTGCGCGAGATGGCGAGCTTCGAATCGGCCGGGGTATCGGGCCGCGATGCCGCAGCGCCCCTTGCCGCCGCGCCGGCCGGAGCGGCCGCGCCATGAACGCCGTGCGCCGCTACCTGCTCGCGCTGCAGTTCTTCACCCGCATTCCGGTGACGGGCGCGCTGGCGCGCTGGGTCGGCTTCAGCCCCCGCATGCTGCGCGCGAGCGCGGCGCACTTTCCCGGCGTGGGGCTGCTGGTGGGCGGGTTGTGCGCGGCCGTTTACGGGGCGCTGGCGCTGGCCCTGCCCGACACGGCCTTCACCATGCTCGTGGCGGCAGCGCTGTCCACGGCGTTCGGCGTGTGGATCACGGGTGCCTTCCACGAGGACGGCCTGGCCGACGTGGCCGATGGCCTGGGCGGATCGGGCAGCCGCGACCGCGCGCTGGAGATCATGAAGGACTCGCGCGTGGGCGCGTTCGGCGCCATCGCCGCCGCGCTGGCGCTGCTGTGCAAGGTCGCGTTGCTGGCATTGCTGGGGGCAGTGGACTGGCGCGTGGCCATGGCCGCGCTGGTGTCGGCGCACGTGGCCTCGCGCACGCTGCCGCTGCTGCTGATCCGCCTGCTGCCGCACGTGGGCGATGCCGCGGGTTCCAAGTCCAAGCCGCTGGCCGACCGCATCGGCGGCGTGGCGCTGGCGGTGGGCGGCCTGTGGTGCGCCGCCGGCCTGGGGCTGGCCGGCATCGAGCTGCTGCCGCTCGAACTGCTGGGCGGCGTGGCGCTGGCCACCCTGGCCTGGCTGTGGATGTGGCGCCTGTTCGCACGCCGCCTGGCCGGCTTCACGGGCGATTGCCTGGGCGCCACGCAGCAGGTGTGCGAGATCGCGTTCTACCTGGGCCTGGCGCTCGCGATGCCGGTCGGAGCGGGCGCATGAAGCTCTGGCTCGTGCGCCACGCCACGCCGCTGATCGCCGCCGGCACCTGCTACGGCGCCAGCGACATTCCGGCCGATGCCGCCGCCACCGAGGCGCAGGCGCGCGCGCTGGCCGCGATCCTTCCGCCGGGCCTGCCGGTGGTGTGCTCCACGCTGGGCCGCTGCGGGCAGCTGTCGCGCGCGCTGCTCGCCCTGCGGCCCGACCTGAGCGCCCGCACCGACGCACGCATCGCCGAGATGGACTTCGGCGCCTGGGAGGGGCGGCTCTGGGAAGACATCCCCGAGGCCGACTATTCGGCCTGGATCGACGACTTCGCCGGCTACGTGGTCGGCGGGGGCGAATCGGTGCGCGGCTTCATGGCGCGCGTGGAGGCGGCGCTGGACGATTCGCGCCGTCATCCCGAGGCCGTCTGGATCACGCACGGCGGCGTGATCCGCGCCGTGAGCCTGCTGGTGCAGGGCGTGCGCGAAGTCCACAAGGCCGGCCAGTGGCCGCGCGAGGCGCCGGGCCATGGGACCTGGCGCGAGATCATGTTCAACTGATCCGGTTACACGAGACCGGAAACTTGGCGGGCCTGGCGGGCTCTATCGGGGCGAGGGCGCGTGCCCCGACACCGCAACAAGGAATCACGATCCATGGAAAGCCAACACCACCGGGCCATCATGGCCATCAGCCTGCTGGCAGCCTTCGCCGACGAGCACAAGGACGAACGCGAGCGCGAACACCTGCGCGAGATGGCCGAGTCGCTCAACCCTGCCGCCGGCTTCGACCTGATGAAGCTCTACCAGGACGTGCTGCTGCGCCGCGTGACGCTCGAAGACGCGGCCGGCACGCTCGATACCGCCGCGCTGCGCCACCTGGCGTTCGAGATGGCCGTGGGCGTGTGCGATGCCGACGGCGTATGCAACGACCGCGAAGAAGCCTTCCTGCAGCGCCTGGCCACCGCCCTGCAGGTGCCGGCGCCCGAGGCCTCCAGCGTGATGCGCCAGGCCGACGAGATCGCCGACGTGCCGCTGCGCGCCGAGCCGGCGCCGTCCGAGGCCTGGACGGGACCGGCCGCCGCCGTGCCGGTGGCCGCGGCCGCGGCTGGCGTCGCCGCTGCGCCAGCTCCGGCCACCGCGCGCCCCGCGGCGATGAGCGACGCCGAGATCGACTCGATGATCCTCAACGCTTCCATCCTCAACGGCGCTCTGGAGCTGCTGCCCCAGTCGCTGGCGTCGATGGCCATCATCCCGCTGCAGACGCGGCTGGTCTACCGCGTCGGCAAGGTCTACGGCTACGAGCTCGACAAGGGCCACATCGCCGACTTCCTGGCCACCGTCGGCGTGGGCCTCACGTCGCAGTACGTCGAGCAGTTCGGCCGCAAGCTCGTCGGCGGCCTGCTGGGCAAGGTGATGGGTGGCATGGGCCGTGCGGTGGGCAGCGTGGCCACGGGTTCGGCTTTCTCGTTCGCCAGCACCTATGCGCTGGGCAAGGTGGCGCAGCGTTACTACGCAGGTGGCCGAACGCTGAACACGGAGACGCTCAAGTCGGCCTTCTCGCGCACCGTGGACGAGGCGAAGGGGCTGCAGCAGCGCTACGCGCCGCAGATCCAGCAGCGCGCGCAGGGTCTGGACGTGAGCCAGCTCATGCGCGAGCTCAAAGGCAAAGTGTGAGGCTGCGCGCGATTCAGGACCGCGCGCCGGATCCGGCCTTGGGCGGCGGCGTCTTGGGTTCGTAATCACACCACTGCGCGACCTGGCATTCGTAGCAGCGCGGCGTTCGCGCCACGCACACGTAGCGCCCGTGCAGGATGAGCCAGTGGTGCGCATCCACGGCGAATTCCTTCGGCACGCGCTCGATCAGCCGCATCTCGACCTCGTAGGGCGTCTTGCCGGGCGCCAGGCCCGTGCGGTTGCCCACGCGGAAGATGTGCGTGTCCACCGCCATGGTCGGCTCGCCGAAGGCGACGTTGAGCACCACGTTGGCCGTCTTGCGGCCCACGCCGGGCAGCGTCTCCAGCGCATCGCGCGTGCGCGGCACTTCGCCGCCGTACTGCTCCACCAGGATGCGGCAGGTCTCCATCAGGTGCCTGGCCTTGCTGCGGAACAGGCCGATGGTCTTGATGTAGCCCTCCAGCCCTTCCAGGCCCAGCGCGAGGATGGACTGCGGCGTGTTCGCCACCGGAAACAGGCGGCGCGTGGCCTTGTTCACGCCCACGTCGGTGGCCTGGGCCGAGAGCAGCACGGCCGCCAGCAGTTCGAACACGCTGGTGTATTCGAGTTCGGACACGGGATGCGGGTTGGCCGCGCGGAGGGTGGCAAAAAAGGGCTGGATGGACTGCGTCTTCATGGCGTGGGGAGCTCGTTGTCGTGCGCGAAGCGGCCGGCTTCGTCGATCAGCCAGCGCCTGAATGCATGCAGGCGCGAGCTGGCCTGCCGATTCTCGGGGTAGACGAGGTAGTAGGCATCCTGGCTCGGCAGCGGCAGGTCCACCGCAATCACGAGGCTGCCATCGTCGAGCGCGCCCTGCAGCAGGAAGCGCGGCATCAGCGCGATGCCGTGACCGGCGCGCGCGGCGCTGATCGCCATCGAGTGCAGCTCGAAGCGCGCACCGCCCATGGCCTGAGCCTGGGCGCCCTCGACCCCGGCATGGGCGAACCAGCGGGCCCAGTCGTCGGGCCGCGTGGCCGAGTGCACCAGCGGCAGCCCCAGCAGGGTCTCTGCCCGCGCGCCATGCGGCACCAGACCGGGCCGGCAGACGGGCACCAGGCTTTCGCCGAACAGCGGATCGGCACCGGTGCCCGGCCAGGTGGGCTGGCCGAAGTGGATGGCGGCATCGAACGCGGTTTCCTCGAACATGAACATGCGCGTGCGCACGCCCATCGACACGCTCACATGCGGATGGCGTTGCAGGAAACGGCCCATGCGCGGTATCAGCCATTCCGACGCGAAGGTGGGCAGCACCGCCAGTTCGAGCGAACCCTCGCCGCCGCCGTGCGCCATCAGGCTGAGCGTCTCGCGCTCGATCCGCCCCAGGATGTCGCGCACCCTGGCCGCGTAGGCCTCGCCGGCGGGCGTCAGCACCACGCGGCGCTTCACGCGCGTGAACAGGGCCAGGCCCAGCTGCTCTTCCAGCAGGGCGATCTGGCGCGATATCGCGCCTTCGGTCAGCGAAATTTCTTCGGCTGCGCGGGTGAAGTTGCCGTGCCGGGCGGCGGCCTCGAACGCCGTCAGGGCCCTGGTGCTGGGGATGGGGCGACGCATGGGGAGTGTCCAGATTGATCAGTAAAACTCATCAAGTAGGCAGTTTAAATCGCTTGGACGCAATAGATCGATTACTTAAGCTGAGGCTGGTCCGGGCCCTGGAATAGGCCCGACCTCACACCAAGAAGGAGACCTGAAGACATGAAGCTCGTTTCATACAAGGCCGAGGGCGCGATCCGGCTGGGCGCCGTCGTGGGCCAGAAAGTGATCCGCCTCAACGAATACCTGCCGGCGGCTGACCGCCTGCCCGACGACATGGTGCAGTTCCTGCAGGGCGGCGAGGCCACCCTGCAGCGCGCGCGGGCGGCCGTCGACCGCTACGTGACCACCGCCGGCAGCGGGCCGGCCATCGACCTGGCCGACGCCGACCTGCAGGCGCCGGTGCCGCGACCAGGCAAGATCATGATGGGCGGGCGCAACTACCTGCGCCATCTCGACGAACTGCGCGAGGAGGGCAAGGCCCGGCAGGAGAAGATCGTCACGCCGCCCATGCCGCACATCTTCGCGAAGTTCGCCGAGGCGGTCACCGGCCCCGGCAAGCCCGTGGTCTATCCCCCCATCGTGCGGCAGATGGACCTGGAAGGCGAACTCACGGCCGTGATCGGCAAGCGCGCGTATTTCGTCGACGAGGCCGATGCGCTGGACTACGTGGCCGGCTACACCATCATGAACGACGTGTCTGCGCGTTGCCTGCAGGCGCAGGGCCTGCTGCTGATCTCCAAGGGGTTCGAGACGTTCTGCCCGATGGGCCCGTGGATGGTCACGCGCGACGAGATCGCCGATCCGCAGAACCTCTCCGTGCGCACCTACATCAACGAGCGCGAGGTGTGCCAGGCCCACACCTCCGAGATGCTGTTCACCGTGCGGCAGTTCATCGCACAGCTCTCGCGCGTATTCCCGCTGGAGCCTGGGGACGTGCTCTCCACCGGTTCGCCGCCCGGTCCGGGCATGTACCACAACCCGCCACTGCTGGCCAACGTGGGTGACGTGATGCACGTGGACATCGAGGGCATCGGCAGGCTGTCCAACCCCGTGATCGCCGACAACCGCGGGCCGGCTGCCGCGCGCTGAGAACCGAAGGTACCGACCGAGCGGACGCCAGATCCGCCGTTGCTGTGCAAGAGACAACACACACACGGAGACACACCATGAACCGCATCCTTTCGCTGCTCGGCGCGTGCCTGCTGGCCGCCTGGGCACCGGGCGCAGCGCTGGCCCAGGCCAGTGCGGCCGCGTATCCGAGCAAGACCATTACTCTCATCGTGCCCTTCGCGGCCGGGGGCAGTACCGACACCATCGGCCGCGTGATCGGCGAGAAGCTGTCCACGCGGCTGAAGCAGACGGTGATCGTGGAAAACCGGCCCGGCAGCGGCTCCACGCTGGGCTCGGGCCTGGTGGCCAAGGCCGCGCCCGATGGCTACACCTTGCTCGTCAACACCATCTCGCTGGCCATCAACGCGAGCCTGCAGCCGCGCGCGGGGTTCGATGCGGTGAAGGATTTGCAGCCCATCACGCAGATCTCGTCGCTGCCGCTGGTGCTGGTGATCCATCCGGGCGTGCCCGCGAAGAATCTGCAGGAGTTCATCGCCCTGGCGCGCAGCCAGCCTGGCAGGCTCAACTACGCCTCGTCGGGCAACGGCACCTCGCCGCACCTGGCCGGCGAGATGTTCAAGACCATGGCCAAGGTGGAGATGGTGCATGTGCCCTACAAGGGCAACGCGCCGGCCGTGAACGACCTGCTGGCCGGCCACGTGCAGGCGCACTTCGGGCTGCTGCCCGCGATGTTGCCCCACATCAAGACCGGCAAGCTGCGCGCCATCGCCGTCACCACCGAGACCCGCGCGCCCTCGCTGCCCGACGTGCCCACCGTGGCCGAGGCGGGCCTGCCGGGCTACGAGATCAACTCGTGGCAGGGACTCTTCGCGCCCGCGAAGACGCCGCCGGAGGTGGTGCGCAAGCTCAGCGAGACACTGGTGGCCGTCGTGGCCGACCCCGAGTTCCGCGCCGCGCTGGCGCAGGAAGGCTCGGAGCCCGTGGGCGGCAGCGTCGAGCAGTTCAGCACCCACGTGCGCAACGAGGTGGCCAAGTGGGCGCGCGTGGTGAAGGAATCCGGCGCCACGGCCGACTGATGCACGGATGCGCCCATGAACGCCCCCCCGCCGGAGTCCACCGAGTGACCGACACCACCTTCCAGGCCATCCGCATGAGCCGCACGGGCGGCCCCGAGGTGCTCGAGCCGGTGCGCCTGCCCGTGCCGCCGCTGGCGCCCGGCAGCCTGCGCGTGCGGGCGCGCGCCATCGGCGTGGGCAAGCCGGACGTGCTGATCCGCCAGGGCGTGTACCGCTGGATGCCGCCGCTGCCCGCCATCCCCGGCAACGAGCTGGCGGGCGAGGTGATCGAGGTGGGCGAGGGCGCCGGCGACGGCTGGCGCACGGGTGACCGCGTGCTGGTCAGCTCGCGCGAGCTGGCGCAGCGCGGTGGCTGCTACGCCGCGCAGGTGTGCGTGCCGGCCGGCGCGGTGTTCCGCCTGCCCGAGGGTGTGGATTGGCACGATGCGGTGTCGCTGCCCAACTACCAGCTGGCCGGCGCGCTGCTACATGAATCGGGCATCCGGCGGCCACGCAGCATCCTGGTCCATGGTGCGGCCGGCGGCGTTGCCATCGCGCTCATGCAGATGGCCGCGGTGGACGGGATCGAGGCCATCGGCGTGGCGAGCGAAACGCACAAGGCGCAGTACGCGCGCCGCTGGCATGCGCTGCCCGTGATCGACCGCTCGCTCACGCCCGACGTGACGCACGAGGTGCGCGCGCTGACGGACGGACGCGGCGTGGACCTGGTGCTCGACCACGTCGCGGGCCCGGGCTTCGTGCACAACCTCGGGATGCTCGCCCCGCTGGGTACCGTGCTTTCCTACAACATCCTGGGCGGCCTGCCGCCCGACGACCTGCTCGCGGCGCTGCGCCGCCACGGATCGTTGAGCCTGGGCATCCGCTGCTATTCCATCCACACGCTCGATGCCGATCCGGCGTTGCGGCGCGCTCTCATGCAGCGCGCGATCGAGTTGCTGGCGGGGCAGCGCATCGCGCCACCCGAGCCCACGGTGCTGCCGCTCTCCGAGGCCAGTCTGGCCCACGAATTGCTGGATCAGTCGCGCCTGCTCGGCAAGCTGGTGCTCGAGCCCGACGCCGTGTGAGCCGGATCCTTTTTGTTCCTGATGTCTATCGACCTTTCCTACGATGTCTGAAGTCAATCCGACCCGCACAGGCGGGCAACTCCTGGTGGATGCGCTGCTCGCGCGCGGTTGCGAGCTGGCCTTCGGCGTGCCCGGCGAGAGCTACCTGGCCGTCCTCGATGCATTGCACGACGTGCAGGACCAACTGCGCTTCATTGCCTGCCGGCAGGAAGGCGGCGCGGCCTTCATGGCCGAGGCGTACGGCAAGCTGACGGGCCGCCCCGGCGTCTGCCTGGTCACGCGCGGGCCCGGCGCCACCAATGCCGCCATCGGCGTGCACACGGCCTTCCAGGATTCGACGCCGATGGTGCTGCTCATCGGCCAGGTGGGCTCGGACTTCGTCGACCGCGAAGCCTTCCAGGAGATGGATTACCGGCGCATGTTCGGTCCCATGGCCAAGTGGATCGCCAGCATCGAGAGCGCCTCGCGCGTGCCCGAGTACATCAACCGTGCGTGGCAGGTGGCGCTGTCCGGCCGGCCCGGGCCGGTGGTGCTGGCCTTGCCCGAGGACATGCTCACGGCGACCGCGCATGCCGCCGCCCTGCCGCCTCAGCCCGTGCCATCGCCTGGCGTGCGCGCGGCCGACGTGCAGTCGCTGCAGCAGATGCTGGATGCGGCCGAGCGCCCGCTGCTGCTGCTGGGCGGTGGCGGCTGGACGCCAACGGCCCGCGATGACCTGCGCCGCTTCGTGCATGCCAGCGGCATGCCGGTGGCGACCACCTTCCGCCGGCAGGACGTTTTCGACAACCGCGACGCGCATCACGTCGGCGTGGTCGGATTGGGCATGGACCCGCAGCTCGCGCGCCGCGTGCGCGAGGCCGATCTGCTGCTGGTGGCCGGCTCCCGCCTGGGCGAGAACACCACGCTGGGCTACGAACTCGTGCCCGCCGCCGCGCCGTCGGCCCGGCCGCTGGTGCACGTGCATCCTGCCGCGCAGGAGATCGGCGTGCTCTACGACACGGCGCTGGCCATCAACGCCGACATGGCCTCGTTCGCTTCGGCCCTGGCCGGCCTGCGTGGCCGGCCCGATCGCTGGCGCGGCTGGACCGAGGACGCACGGCGTGACTACCTGGCCAACCTGCAGGTGGCACCCGCACCGTTCGCGCTGGACCTCGGGCAGGTGGTCGCCTGGCTCAACGAGCGGCTGGCGGGCGAGTGCATCGTCACCAACGGCGCGGGCAACTACACCACGTGGCTGCACCGGTACTTCCAGCACGGCCCGCAGCGGCTGCAGCTTGCGCCCACCAGCGGTGCCATGGGCTATGCGGTGCCGGCGGCCGTGGCGGCGAAGCTCGTGCATCCCGACCGCACCGTGGTGTCGTTCTCGGGCGACGGCTGCTACCTCATGAACGGGCAGGAACTGGGCACCGCCGTGCAGTACGGCGCGCCGGTGATCTTCATCGTGGTCAACAACGGCACGTACGGCACCATCCGCATGCACCAGCACAAGCGATACCCGGGCCGGCCCTCGGGCACCGATCTGCGCAACCCCGACTTCGCCGCGCTGGCCCGCGCCTACGGCGCGCATGGCGAGACCGTGCTGGAGACTGCCGCCTTCGCACCGGCCTTCGAGCGCGCGCTGGCCAGCGGCGGCACGGCGCTGATCGAGTTGCGCACCGATGCGCGCGCGGTCACCAGCCGGCTGTCGCTGCCGGCCTGAACTGGACCGCCGGGCCGGTCAGCGCCGCGTGCGCGCCGGACGGCGCGTGCCAGGCGCGCCGATGAAGGGTGCGATGTGCGCCGCCAGCCGCGTGAGCTCGGCCGCTGCCAGGGTGCCGGCCTGCCGGAACCAGGCCACGTCGCGCAGGCGCTGGCCCTGCAGCAGCACCAGCCGGCTGGGTTGGCCCACGGGCCGCAGCGCGCGGAACGTCACGCCGTGCGCCACGCGCCGCGAATGGGGCAGCGTGGCGATGGTCCACGGCACGATGGCCACGCCCAGGCCGCAGGCCACCATCTCCAGCACGTTGACGAACTGGCCGGCCTCGTGGCGGATGCGCGGCGCGAAGCCGGCGGCGGTGCACAGCGCGGTGGTCAGGTCGAAGAAATCGGCTTCCTGGTAGCGCGAGAAGCCGACGAAGTCGGCGTCGGCCGCGCTCGCCAGGTCGAGCGCGGCGCTGCCGGCGGCCAGTGCGTGGCCGCGCGGCAACGCCAGGCAGTACGGGTCGTCGATGGCGTGCACACGCTCGGGCTGCAGCGCCGATTCGTCGCCGGGGCGGGCCACGCACAGGTCGATCTCGTCGTTGCGTAGCGCGTGCACCTGCCGCGACGAGATCATCTCGCGCGCCTGCACGCGCAGCCCCGGCTGCAGCGCCTTGATCCGGGTGAGCAGGCCCGGCAGCACGGTGTGCGTGCTCGAAGGCACCAGGCCCAGACGCAGCGTCGCGTGGGTGCCCGACTGCGCCTCGCGGGCGCGGCCGGCGGCCTGCTCGGCGCGCGCCAGGATGGCGGTGGCGTCTTCGAGGAACGAGGCGCCCGCGGGCGTGAGGCGCACGCCGCGCGGCAGGCGCACCAGCAGCGGCACGCCGAGCTCTTCCTCGAGCTGACGGATCTGCGCCGACAGCGGCGGCTGGGCGATGAAGAGCTTCTCGGCCGCGCGGCTGATGCTGCCCAGCCGGGCGACGGTGACGAAGGATCGGAGATGCCGCAATTCCATGGCCATGCCGGATTATCCATAGGCCATGGATATGGCACGCATACGAAACGAATACTTGTCGTATGGATGGCGGGGCGACACACTGCGCCCCAACAGGAGACCATGCATATGAAGGCTTTGCGCAAGCTCGCGCCCGGACAGGGCCTGTCGCTCGAAGACGTCGAGCCGGTGCGCGCACCCGCGCCGGGCGAGGTGGTGGTGGCCGTGCGCGCCGTGGGCGTGTGCGGCACCGACCTGCACATCGACGAATGGACGGCCAGCTACCACTTCATGGCGCCGTCGCTGCCCGTGACGCTGGGCCACGAGTTCAGCGGCGTGATCCGCGCCGTGGGCGAGGGCGTGGCCGGGCTGGCCGTGGGCCAGCTCGTGAGCGCGCGGCCCTCGACCACCTGCGGCGTGTGCGCCGCCTGCGTGGCCGGCGAGCCCGACCGCTGCACCACGAGGCGCGGCATCGGCGTGGCGCGCGACGGTGCCTTCGCGGCCGAGGTCCTCGTGCCCGCGCGCAACTGCATTCCCATCCCCGACGGCGTCGATGCCGACGTGGCATCGATGGCCGAGCCGCTGTCGGTAAGCCACGAAGCCGTGCGAGTGGGAGGCGTCAAGCCCGGTGACCGCGTGCTGGTGCTCGGCCCCGGCAACATCGGCCAGGGCATCGCGCTGTTCGCCCGCGAGGCCGGCGCGCGCCAGGTGGTGGTGGCCGGCTACGGCGATGGCGCCCGCATGCAGGTGCTGCGCCGCATGGGCTTCACCGACCTGGTGGATTTCGCCGAGACCGGCGGCATCGAGGCCGGGCTGGCGCCCTATCTGGCCGAGGGCCGTTTCGACGTGGTGATCGAGGCCACGGGCGCCGCGGCCGTCATCGCGCCGGCACAGCGCGCGCTGGCCGTGCACGGCACGCTGGTGATCACCGGCATCCACGCGGCGCCGGTGCCGGTGGATCTGGTGGCGCTGGTGCGCAATCACCAGTCGGTGCGCGGCTCGTACCGCGCGCCCGAGGCCAACTGGCCGGGCGTGGTCGAATTCATGCACGCGCACCACGACACGCTGCGCCACATGGTCACGCACCGCGTGCCGCTGTCGCGCGCCTACGAGGCGTTCGCGCTGGCGCGCGACAAGACGGCCACCAAGGTGGTTGTGCAGCCGCAGCTGGACGCCGTCGCCGGCCTGGCCGGCTGACGCGCGCCGCGCCCTGCTTTCCTTTTCTTCACCGATGCAACGACAACAGGAGACCGACATGCAACGACATACCGCCAACCGCCCTGCACGGGGCCGCCCGGCGCGCCGCCTGGCGCTGGCCGCCATCGCCGCGGGCACGTTCGCCGCGCTCGTGCCCGCGGCCCAGGCCCAGCCGGGCGACGCCTGGCCATCGAAGCCCATCCGCATGGTGGTGGGCTATCCCGCCGGCTCGTCGCCCGACGTGCAGGCCCGCCTGCTGGCCGAGCCGCTGTCGAAGGCACTGGGCCAGCCAGTGGTGGTGGACAACAAGCCGGGCGCCAGTGGCAACATCGGCGCCGACCTGATCTCCAAGGCCACGGACGACCACACCATCGGCGTGGTGGGTAACGGTCCGCTCACCAGCTCGAAATTCCTCTACGAGAAGCTGCCCTACGACCCGCAGAAGGATTTCGCGCCGCTGGCGCTGATCGGTGCCTCGCCGCTGGCCTGGGTGGCGCCGGCCGACCTGGTCAAGGGCAGCGGCACCGAATTCATCGCGCAGCAGAAGGCCGCGGGCGACCGCATCGCCTACGGCTCCACCGGTCCGGGCTCGGGCGGACACCTGGGGATGGAACTGGTCAAGCAGGCCACGGGCCTGCAGGCGCTGCACGTGCCGTTCACGGGCGGCCCGCAGATCCTCAACGGCCTGATGGGCGGCCAGCTGCAGATGACGCTGCTGCCCATCTCCACCGTCCAGCCGCTGGTGCAGGCCGGCAAGCTCAAGGCGGTGGCCGTGAGCACGCAGACGCGCAGCCCGCTCGCACCCGACCTGCCGTCGCTGGCCGAGGTGGGCGTCCAGGGCGTGAACATCGAGGTGTGGAACGCGGTGATGGCACCGGCGCGCATGGCGCCCGCGCATCAGGCACGCCTGTCGGCCGAGCTCGGCCGCATCCTGCAGTCGCCCGAGATCCAGAACAAGCTGATGGCCCAGGGCTGGCGCACCGGCGACGCCAGCCCCGGCGCGCTGCGCCAGCGCATCGCCAGCGACACGGCGATCTACCAGGGCATCATCGCGCGCCAGAACATCAAGCTCGACTGAGCCTTGATGGCGCACGGGGCGCTCAGCTCTGCGCGCTGTTGTCGAACGGGTGGTACTGGTAGAGCCAGGTTTCCGACAGGGTCTGCTCGCCCAGCCGCAGGTACAGGCGGATGTCCACCGGTTCCGTGCCCTGGGTGGTCAGGTCGAACTGGGCGCGCCAGTGGCCGGCGACGCCGTTCGGCACGGCCTCGGTGAACACGTACGAAAAGCTGCCGCGCGAGGCCCACAGCACGGCCTCGGGCCGGACGCCGAAAGGCAGGCCGGCCAGCGAGCCGCCCGCAAACTCCACCATGAACTTGCGCACCCCGCGCGGGCGCGGCTGGCCCGGCTGGCCGCCGTTGCCCAGACGCGTGGCCAGGCAGCGCGCGAGCTGCGCGGCGGGGTAGGGCTCGTCGGCCGACCAGTGCAGGCGGTAGCGCAGCGCGTAGCTGCTGCCGGCGCGCGCGGGTCCTGCCGGCACCCACATCGCGACGATGTTGTCGTGAATCTCGTCGTCCGTCGGGATCTCGATGAGCTGCACCGTGCCCGCGCCCCACGAGCCCTGCGGCTCCACCCACAGGCTGGGGCGGCGCTCGTAGGCCACGCCGTCGAGGTAGTGGTCGAAGTTGCGATCGCGCTGCATCAGCCCGAAGCCGCGCGGACCGGTGTCGGCGAAGGCCGAGGCCGTGGTGCGCGGCGGGTTGTTGAGCGGGCGCCAGATGTGCTCGTCGGCGCCGGTCCACATCAGCAGGCCGTCGGAGTCGTGCACCTCGGGCCGCCAGTCCACCGCGCGGATCTTGGCCTTCTCGGAGAACCAGTACATCGAACTGGCCGGCGCGATGCCCAGCCTGAGCACGTCGCGCCGCAGGAACAGCGACATCTCCACGTCGGTCGTCACGGCGCGGCCGCGCCGCATCGTGAAGCGGTAGGCGCCGGTGACGCTGGGGCCGTCCAGCAATGCGTGGATCACGACGGCGTCGGGCTCGGCGGCCGAGGGCGGCTCGAACCAGAAGTGGGTGAAGTTGGGAAACTCCTCGGCCCTCTCCGGCTGCGCCACGTCGATGGCGATGCCGCGTGCCGACAGGCCGTACTGGTAGAGCTCGCCGATGGCGCGGAAGTACGACGCACCGAGGAAGGCGCACCAGTCGTTGGTCTGCCAGGGCAGCTTCTGCTGATCGCCCTGGCGGCTTTCCTGGATGCGGAAGCCGGCGAAGCCCGAGCCGCGCGGCAGTTGGTGCGCGGGGCTGTCGGCGGGCATGGTGAACAGCGATTCGTCATAGACGATCTCGCGCGCCGTCGTGCTGGCCCCCGCAGCGGCGGCGGCTTCCAGCACGTGCATGCGCACCGGCGCGCGGAAGAAGGTGCCTAGGTGGAAGAACGTCACCGGGAACGGCCCCGGCCCGTCGGCGAACAGGGCGTGTTCGGGCCTGAAGGCGATCTTGCCGTGCGCGTCGTAGTCGATGCGGTCGAGCACGGCGGCGGGTAGTTCGGGTGGCGGCGCGTAGGGCGCCGCGGCCATCTCGAGCGCGCGGCGCACGAGGGCGGCGTAAGAGAATTCGCGGGCTTCGCCCAGCGTGAGTCCGGTGGCGGCCAGCGCCTGGGGCGTGATGCCCAGCGCCGCGAGCGCCGATGCGGCGCTGCCGGCCGCGAGAAGGTGGCGTCGGCGGATCATGCGGTACTGCAGGAGACTGTAGATAAACAGGCCGCCATCATAGGAAAAGGCCGACTTGCCCGCGCCCCGTGGCGTGAAAGAGTGAAACGCGACAATAGCCTGACGCCGCAGCACGAGGAGAGCGAATGAACCGTGAAATGGACGATGAGCGAACAGTTGCCTTGTACTGGGACTTCGAGAACCTGCATGCCGCCCTGGCAGAGGCGCGTTCCGATGGCGCCTATTCGAAGCCCGATACACGCTTCAAGCCTCAGGAGCCGCTGGTCGATGTGCGCGCCGTCGTCGAACTCGCGGCTTCGTTCGGACCGATTGCAATTAATCGCGCGTATTGCAACTGGCAATATTTCGGGCGCTATCGCGATTCGCTGCTGCAGAGCGCCATTGAACTGATCCAGCTTTTTCCGCCCGGCGGTGCCGCCAAGAACGGCGCGGACATCCGGCTGTGCCTGGACGCCATGGAAGATGTGGCGCGCTTCCCGCACATCGGCACGGTGATCGTCGTCGGGGGCGACAGTGATTTCATGCCGCTGTCCGTGAAGATCAAGGCTGCGGGCCGCACGCTGGTCGGCGTGGGTGCCCGCCAGTCCACCAATCGGCACTGGGCCAAGAGCTGCCACGAGTTCCGCTACTACGACAGCCTGGTCGAGCCGGCAGCCGAAACCGCTCCACAGGATACCGGTCCTGACACCCAGCCCATGGCGCCCGTGCAGGCCCCGGCTGAGCCGCAGCCCGTGGACGCCGTTGCCGAGCTCCTGCGCAAGGCGATCGTTCTGCTGGCGCAGAAGCAGGGCGATGTCTGGGTGCGCAAGGGCGCGGTGGGCCAGATGATGAAGCGCATGGACCCCACGTTCAGCCCGCTCGATCACTCGCACGAAAGCTACCGCGCGATGCTCAAGGCCTACGAGCACCTCCTCGAGGTGCGCGATGGCGAACACGACCAGATGGTGCGCCTGCGCTGAACGCGGCCGCACGCAGGAACAAGGAAGCAAACCGATGACGACAGCCCAATCGATCGACAGCTGGCATGCGCACGTTTACTTCGACGCGGCCAGCCGGGACCGGGCGTGGCAATTGCGCGAGGCGATCCTGGCCGATGCCGACATCGGCCCGCGCGTGCAGATGGGCCGGTTCCACGAAAAGCCCGTCGGCCCGCATCCGATGTGGAGCTACCAGCTGGCCATCGCGCCGCAGGACTTCGCGCCGGTGGTGGGCTGGCTCGCGCTCAACCATGGCGCGCTCGACGTGTTCGTGCATCCCAACACCGGCGACGAACTGCGCGACCATCGCGATAGCCAGATGTGGATCGGGCGCTCGCACGCGCTCGACCTGGCGGCGCTCTCAGGCGGTTGATGCCGGCGTGGCCACCGGTAGCTGGCGCTGCACGCCGGCCGTCAGTTCGTAGGAACGCAGACGCCGCGCATGGTCGTACATCGGGCTGGTGATCATGAGTTCGTTCGCGCCGGTGCGCTCGATGAAGGCGCGCATCTTCGCCAGCACCGTGGAGGGCGCGCCGATGGCGGTGCACGAGAGCACGCCATCGAGCAGGGCGCGCGCGGCGGGATCGGCGTCTTCGTAGTAGCCGGGCCGGGGCGGCGGCAGGCGGCCTGGGCGGCCGGTGCGCAAGTTGACGAACGACTGCTGCTGCGAGGTGGCCAGCACCGCCGCCTCCTCGTCGGTGTCGGAGGCGAACACGTTGTAGCCCAGCATGACGTACGGAGCGGCCAGTTGTTCCGAGGGCTTGAAGCGCGCGCGGTAGATCTCGATGGCGTCCATCATCTGTGCGGGCGCGAAGTGCGAGGCGAAGGCGAACGGCAGTCCCAGGTGCGCCGCCAATTGCGCGCCGAAGAGGCTCGAACCGAGGATCCACACCGGCACCCTGGCGCCGATGCCCGGCACGGCCAGCACGCGCTGCTGCGGGTGGTCGGACATGAAGTCCATCAGCTCCATCACGTCGCGCGGGAACTCGTCGGGGTCGGACGAGAGGTTGCGCCGCATCGCGCGCGCCGTCGCCTGGTCGGAGCCGGGCGCGCGGCCCAGGCCCAGGTCGATGCGGCCCGGATGGAGCGCCTCCAGCGTGCCGAACTGCTCGGCGATCACCAGCGGCGAATGGTTGGGCAGCATGATGCCGCCCGCGCCCACGCGGATGGTGGACGTGCCGGCGGCCACGTGCCCGATCACCACCGACGTGGCCGCGCTCGCGATGCCGGGCATGCCGTGGTGCTCGGCCACCCAGTAGCGCGTGTAGCCCAGCCGCTCGGCATGGCGCGCCAGGTCGAGCGTATTGCGCAGCGACAGGCCGGCGTCGCCGCCTTCGATGATGGGGGAGAGGTCGAGGACGGAAAGCGGGAACATGGCCGCCAGCATAGCCAGAGCCGGGCAACCGTGCAGGCCGCCGGGCTTGCCCGACTGGTGTACGGCGCAGGGCTTGCATTGGCCCGCGCAGTCCCCAAGTGCGGGTCATCATGAAAACCACCGAACCCACCACCCTGACCAATCTGGCCCTGGTCGCGCAGTTGTTCGAGCGCATGGACCGCAGTGCCGGCCA
Source organism: Burkholderiales bacterium (assembly GCA_017307855.1). Lineage (GTDB taxonomy): Bacteria > Pseudomonadota > Gammaproteobacteria > Burkholderiales > Burkholderiaceae_C > JAGOCV01. The sequence continues at coordinate 188,563 of JAFKGD010000003.1, forward strand.
CGTCGATCCGTCGCAATACCGGCAGGTGGCCGGGCGGCTGGCCGACATGCTGCGGGCCTTGCCGACCGATGTCTCGCTGGACGACGTGCTCGCCCAGTTGCCCGCCACGCGCGAGCTCTACGAGAACCTGCACTACGCCGAGGCCGGCCTGTGCCGCTCGCCGCTGGAAGCGGCGGTGGACGCCGAGGTGCGCGCGCACGACCTGATCGAGCGCATCCGTGGCGAAGCCTGGCGTGCCGGCACGCGGGGCGATGCCGGGACGGCCGCCTGAGCAGGATCTGCAGATGACCGCTGCGCAGGCCGCGCCGCCACTCAACGTGGTGTGCCCGCATTGCCACACCACCAACCGCGTGGCCGCCGCGCTGCTGGCGCCCGGCGCCGACGCGTCGGCGGCCGTGTGTGGCAGCTGCCGGCGGGCGCTCTTCGAGGGCCGGCCGCTCGCGCTGGAGACGGTGGACGCCTTCGACCGCCACATCGCCCGCAACCACATTCCGGTGCTGGTGGATTTCTGGGCGCCTTGGTGCGGGCCATGCCGCGCCATGGCACCGGCCTTCGAGCAGGCCGCGCGCGAACTGGAGCCGCGGCTGCGACTGGCCAAGGTGGACACCGAAGCGCTGCCGGCGCTGGGCCAGCGCTTTGCCATCCGCAGCATTCCCACGCTGGCGCTGTTCCACGGCAATCGCGAGATTGCGCGCCAGGCCGGCGCCATGGGCGCGGCTGACATCGCGCGGTGGGCCCGCGCGCACCTGCGCTGAGCGCCCCGGAGCGCGCGCCGGGCCGGCGTTAAGCTCCGCTCATGACTTTCACAGCCGCAACCACTCCCCTCGTTCCCCACGAAGACATTCGCGCCGCCTACGTGCAGGCGCTCGTCTCGCGCGAACAGCGCGCGGCCGGCGGCGATCGCCCGTGCGGCTACAAGGTCGGTTTCACCAACCGCGCCACGTGGCCCGGCCTGGGGGTGGACGCGCCCATGTGGGGCACGGTGTGGGACAGCACGCTAACGCTGATGCCCGACGCCCAGGCCGATGGCGCGCTGGCCGTGGGCGGATTGGCCGCGCCGCGCATCGAACCCGAGGTGGTGGTGCGGCTGGCTGCCGCGCCCCCGGACGACGCCTCTCTCGAGCAACTGTTCGAGTGCCTCGACTGGGTGGCGCCGGGCTTCGAGCTGGTGTGCGCGCGCCATGCGGGCTGGGTCTTCAACGTGCCCGAGGCGCTGGCCGGCGGCGGCGCCCATGCGCATTTGCTCGTGGGCCCGCGCGTGCCCGCTCGTTCGCTGGCGGGCAGCGGGCGCGAGCTCGACGCGCGGCTCTCGGCCACGGGCCTGGCCCTGCATCGCGGCGACGAAGTGGTCGAGCGCAGCACGGGTGCCGCCGTCCTCGACGGCCCGCTGTCGTCGCTGCGCGCCCTGCAGCGGCTGCTGGCCGACCTGCCGGGAGCGCCGCGTCTTGCCGCCGGCGACATCGTCACCACCGGCACCTGGACGGCGGCTTGGGCGGTGGAGCCCGGCCAGACCTGGCGCGCGGCCTTCGACGCGCCGCTGGTACCGATCTCGGCACGTATCACCGGCTGACACGCGGCCCGACCGTGGCCCGCACGGGCCGGCGCGGCTGTCCTACAGGCGCGTACATGACCGGGCCGGAGACTGGGGGCATGGCTACCGATCCCAACATTCCGCCGCCCGAACCCTTGCCGCCAGTGCATGCGCCGCCCCTTCCGGGCGAGGTGCAGCCTGCGCCGCAACCCCTCTCCTGAGGGCGGGCAGACCGTCTCACCGAAGCCGCCGTCATGTCGCGCCAACGCCGTCCACTCGAACACCTGCATCCGCCCGAGCCGCACACCGTACGCCGCCTCAATGCGCGCGTGTTGCTGGCGGGATGCGCGATCGCGGGAATGTTGTCGATCGCGCTTGACCGCGCGCCGTGGCCCCAGGCGCACGCCCAGGCCGTGCTCGATGCGCCGCCTTGCGAGGGTGCGCGGCGAGAGCTGGAAGATGCATTGGCACGCCCGGTGCCCGCCCAGGCCGACGACCAGGTGCGGCTCAAACTGCAGATGGAACGCTCGCGCGGCCTTGTCGCCCAGCGATGCTTCGGGCGGGAGCCGGATTCAGCCGTCTCTCGCCGCGCCGCCGCGCCGCCAGCCGCAGCCGTTCCTCTGGTGGGCGGACAGGGCCCGACGCCCGCGCGCGCCGCAGCCGCCGCGCCTGCGCTGCCGCCGCCGCCGGTGGATGTGCAGCGCTCCACCTTCACCACGGTATGCGACACGGGTGGCTGCTGGGACAGCAACGGCGCACGCCTCAACGGTCTGCCGGGTGCGCCGCTGACGGGACCGCGCGGCACCTGCACCACATCGCCCTCGGGCGCCGTCAACTGCTTCTGAGCCCGACGGCGCCGGTCATCGCTCGGCGACCGCCGAGGGAAGCCGCCGGAACCCGATGGCGCCTACAGCCAGCATGGCTGCGATCGTCAGGTTGACGGCGGTATAGGGATCGCTGCCGATGGCATGGGCGGCGGAGGCGGCCAGTCCCGTGATCCACTGCATGAGCGCAATACCCAGGAACATCGCCATCGTGAAAACAGCCAGCGCGCGGCCGGTCAATGCATCCGGATAGGACGCCCGCACATCGGCGTACTGCAGCACGATGTAGCCGCTGAGCAGCGCCACCGCCAGCGCGATGGCGATGGTGGCGGCCAGCGAATGCAACAGCGCCAGCGCGGCGAACAACGCCGCCAGCCCCAGCGTGAAGACCACGAGCCAGCGCCGTCGCTCCATCCCCACCACTCGCAGCCGCCCGAACAGCGGCGGCGTGACGAGGCTGATGAGCGACACGATCAGCGCCACGTGGCCGCTGTTCACCAGCGACATGCCGTACTGCTCGGTCAGCATCGGCCCCAGCCACAGGCCGCGCAGCGCGATGAACGAGGCGTAGGTGACGGCGGCCAGCAGCGCGATGCCTGCCGTGTGCGGCATCAGCATGAGCTCGCCGAAGCGGCGCAGCGCCTCGGGAAGGGTTTCGCGCCGCGCGTCGCCACCGGGGGCGAGTACCGCGGGCGAATGGCGCACCAGCATCCACATGGCCAGCCAGGCCAGCAGCGAGGCGACGGCCAGTGCAATGAAGCCGGCACGCCAGGATGTGCTGGCCACGAGCCACGCCAGCGGCGTGCCCGTGAGCAGCATGCCCAGCCCGCCCAGGCTCATGACCGTGCCGGAGACGGCGGCAAAGCGTTGCGGCGGGAAACTGCGCGCGATGAACACCGTGCACACGAGGAACGCCGGAGCACAACCGATGCCGATCAGTGCCTGCCCCGCGATCACGCCCGCGAATCCGGGCGCCAATGCCGACAGCAGCGCGCCTGCCACGGCGAATGGGAACGCGGCCAGCACGGTGCGGCGCACGCCGTGCAGGTCGATGCCCACCCCCATGAAGACCTGCATGGCGCCGAAGGCGAAATGGAAGGTGGCCGCGAACAGGCCCAGTTGCGCCGGTGACAGCTGGAGGTCGGCCGCCAGCGGCGGCGCCATCATCGCGGCCAGGGTCCGGAAGGCCTGGCTCAGCATGAAGCCCAGGCACAGCGCGAGCAGCATGATCCAAGGGCCGCGTGCGGCGGGCGGGGGACGAGGGGGATCTCCTGGCGGCATGTTGTCAGTCGTTGTCGAAGCCATGGCAGCTATTGTCGGCGCGCCCAATAATCGGCGCATGTCGAAGTCCAGGGCAGCCCCACCACCCGCCCGCCGGCCGCGCGGGCATCATTACCACGTGTACGTGGTAGAGCTGGCCGACGCCGTCTGGAACCTGCCGCGCTTTCGCCGCGCCAACCCCGACTACGAACTCGGCAAGCCCTTCGTGTACGTGGGCATGACGGGTCTCGATCCCGACGTGCGCTTCGACAAGCACAAGGCCGGCATCCAGGCCAGCCGCTACGTGCGTGACCACGGGCTGCGCCTGCTGCCTTCGCTCTACGCCGTCTACAACCCCATGCCCTACGAGGCCGCGCGGGAGATGGAGGTCGAGCTCGGCATCGCGCTGCGCGAGCAGGGCTACGGGGTCTGGCAAGGCTAGGGTGGTTCACCCTCACGCGCTCATCGCGTGACGCCCGCCGCCCCCTGAGGCGGCGCCTGCGTCGGCCAGCGGCGCGCCATGTAGAGGTACATCAGTGCGCCTACCACCAGCGACGCGGCTGCGATGCCGAGCGCCCAGTCGAAGCCGATGGCCGGCGTGGAGCTGCGTGCCAGCAGCGCGGCCGTCATCGGCGGGCCGGCGATCTGGCCGATGCCATAGAGAGCCGTCAGCAGCCCCATGGTCGCGGCTGCCGAGTGCGGACGGATGCGTCTCACCTCGATCAGGGCGAAGAACGTGATCACCGTGAAAGGCAGGCCCAGCAGCAGGCTGCCGAAGGCGAAGCCCGCGAGCGTGGGCCAGGCCAGGCTGGCCGCGATGCCGGCGGCCTGCATCAAATAGCAGCCCGCCAGCAGCACCCGCATGTCGCCGGAGAAGATCGGACGCGAGGCCGCCAGCGCGCCCACCACCACGCCCGCGCCGAACACCGGCCAGAACAGATCCAGCCAGGGCGAGCCCGGCATGGCCTGGCGTGCGATGACAGGCAGGAAGGTGGCGGTGACGATGTAGCCGAACCCGGCCAGTCCGTAGGCGAAGGCCAGCACGCCGACTTCGGTGCGTCCGTGCGGGTGGGCTGCGGGTCCCGGCCGGGCTGCCGGGGCCGTCGGTGCCGATACCCCGTCCTGCGACGAGAAGACGGGCCACACCAGCATCGTCAGCACCAGGGCCAGCACGCCGAACACCGCCCAGCCGGACCACGCGGGCCAGTGCCAGGCCAGCAGGCCGCTGGCCACCACGCCACTCATCACGATGCCCGAGCCCGGCCCCATGAAGATCAGCGCCGCCATGTTGGGCACGCCCAGGCGTGCCAGTTGGGCGGCGCACCAGCCCGAGGTGTAGATGAACACGAAGGCGCTGGCCACGCCCGAGGCGAAGCGCAGCACGGGCCAGGCCGCGGGCAGGTGCAGCGACATCGCCAGCGTGAGCAGGCAGGTGGCCACCAGCCCGGCGCGCACCAGCCGCGTGGGCCGCGTCGTGGCGAAGGGGATGCCGCTGCCCGGCCGGCGCCACTGCCAGGGCTGCAGTGTGCACAGCAGGGCACCCACGAGATAGCCCACGTAGTTGGCCGACGCCAGCCAGCTGGCGCCCGCCAGATCGAGCAGGCCGCCCTGCAGCATCATCGGCAGGATGGGTGTGAAGGCGAAGCGGCCGATGCCCATGGCGGTGGCCAGGGCCAGGGCGCCGGCAGCGGCGATGCGCCACGGAGCGGGCGAGGGAGAAGTCATCGAAGCATCAGACACGAAGAGAGGCCCGGGCGGGCGCTGCCGACTATAGCCACGCGCCGATGTCCGCGCCCGCGCAGGGCTGCGCGTTATAAACCTTGCCCGATGACCACCGATCGCCGACACCTGCTGCAACTGGCCTGCGCCAGCGCCACCACACTGTGGCTGCCGCGCAGCGCCTGGGCGGCCGCGCGCCTGCCTGCCCAGCCGTTCGCCATGGGCGTGGCCAGCGGCTCGCCCACGCATGACAGCGTGGTGCTGTGGACGCGCCTCGTCGATGGCGGGCGGCCGCTGGCGTCCGGGCCGGTCACCGTGCGCTGGGAGATCGCCGACGACGAGGCCTTCCGCCGCATCGTGCGGCACGGCCAGGCTCAGGCCCTGCCCGAACTGGCGCACGCCGTACACGTGGAAGCCGGAGGGCTGGCCAGCGACCGCTGGTACTTCTACCGCTTCATGACGGCCGGCGCGGTGAGCGCCACCGGCCGCACGCGCACCTTTCCGGCGCCAGGCGCGGCGGCCACGCGGCTGCGGCTGGCCTACGCCTCGTGCCAGCGCTGGGAGCATGGCCACTACGGCGCCTGGCGCCACATGCGGGCCGATGAGCCCGACGCGGTGCTGTTCCTGGGCGACTACATCTACGAATACCCCGGCGCGAGCGACGCGGTGCGCAAGGTGCGCGGCGGCTGGACTGTCACGCTCGACGATTACCGCGCGCGCTACGCCACCTACCGCAGCGATCCGCACCTGCAGGCGATGCACGCGGCCTGTCCGTGGCTGCTCACCTGGGACGACCACGAGGTGCAGAACGACCAGGCCGGCCGCACGCCCGGCAACAGCGGCCCGGACGGCGTCGACTACGCCGCCCGCCGCATCGCCGCGTACCAGGCCTACTACGAGCATCTGCCGCTGCGCTCGTCCGTGCTCACGCGGGCCGTGGCGGGGCTGGCCAGCGGGGCCGAGCTGCGGCTGTACGCCAGCGTGCGCTTCGGCACACTGGCGGCGCTGCACCTGCTGGACGACCGCCAGTACCGCGATCCGCAGGCCTGCACGCCGGGCGGCCGCTTCGGCGCGGGCGTGGTGGACACGGCGCAATGCGCGACGTGGAACGATCCCGCGCGAACGCTGCTGGGCGCGGCGCAGGAGCGCTGGATCGATGCGCGCCTGGCCGAGAGCGGCGCCACGTGGAACGTGATCGGCCAGCAGACTCTTTTTGGCCGGCGCGATTTCGCGGCGGGCCGGCGCGAGTTGCTGACCAACGACGGATGGGACGGCTATCCGGCCGCGCGCGGCCGGATGCTGGCCTCGCTGCAGCGCCATGCCACCGCCAACCCGGTGATCCTGGGTGGCGACATCCATCAGAACTGGGTCGGCCACGTGAAGGCCGACTACGCCCGGCCCGACAGCCGTGCGCTGGGCGTGGAGTTCTGTGGCACCAGCGTCAGCTCGCGCGCCGGCACCAACGAGAAGCTGCCGCAGCGTCTGGCGGCCAATCCGCACTTCGTGTTCGCCGATGCCGAGCGGCGCGGCTACGGTCTGGTGGATTTCACACCGCGCGGCTTGCTGACCACACTGCGCACCGTCGATGACGTGACGCGCGAGGACTCCGGCATCTCCACGCTGGCCCGCTTCGCGGTGCAGGCCGGGCGACCTGTGATCGAAGCCGCCTGAAGGCCCAAGCCCGGCCAGTGCGGCACTCGGCACTCGGCGCGCGAAGCGCCGAGATGGCCTCAGCGCAGCACTTCGAGCAGCCTGTCGAGCCCGCCGCTGTTGATCGCCACGTCGGCCTTCTCGCGCACGGCGGGCTTGGCGTGGTAGGCGACCGAGAGGCCGGCCACGCCCATCATCGGCAGGTCGTTGGCGCCGTCGCCCATGGCGATGGCCTGGCCCGGCGCGATGCCGAGCTTCTCGCAGGTTTGCAGCAACGTGCGACGCTTCTCGTCGCCATCGACGATGTCGCCCCAGGGCTGGTCGACCAGGTGGCCGGTGAGCACGCCATCGGCCACTTCGAGCACATTGGAGCGCGCGTAGTCGATGTAGAGCCGGTCGCGGATGCGGTCGGTGAAGAAGGTGAAGCCGCCCGAGACCAGCAGCACCTTGAGCCCGGCGTACTGGCATTTCGCCACCAGGGCCGCGGCGCCCGGATTGAGCTGCAGGCGGTGGTGGTAGACCTGCTCCATGTGCGCCACGCTCACGCCCTTGAGCAGGGCCACGCGGCGGCGCAGGCTTTCCTTGTAGTCGGCGATCTCGCCGCGCATGGCCGCCTCGGTGATGGCCGCCACCTCGGCCTTGCGGCCGGCGGCGTCGGCGATCTCGTCCACGCATTCGATATTGATGAGCGTGGAGTCCATGTCGAAGGCGATCAGCCTGAAGTCGGCGAGCTTCAGCGGCGGAGTGATGCGCTGGACGACGAGGCCGGGGGAGAGTTCCTGCGGCGCGGTGGAGACAGGTGAGGCGGTGGAGGTCATGGTGGGCGATTGTCCTGCGGACGAACGGTGGAATCAGGCGGCGGCGCCGGTGGGCTGGCCCAGCGAGCGCAGCACGTCGCGCACCATCTGCGCGCGGTCCTTGGGCGTTTTCAGTTCGCGCTCGATGCGCAGCTTTTCGTTGCCCGCGAGCTTGATGTGCTTGTTTTTCTGGATGAGCTGGATGATGGCCATGGGGTCCACCGGCGGGCTGGGCTTGAACGTGATGTTGGTCACGCCCGGCGCGGCATCGACCTTGACCACGCCGTAGGGCCGCGCCAGCACGCGCAGGCGGTGCACGTCGATGAGCGTCTGCGCCTGCGCGGGCAGCTTGCCGAAGCGGTCGACGATCTCTTCCAGCAGGCCGTCGATCTGATCGGCATTCTTCGCGGTGGCCAGCTTCTTGTAGAACGACAGGCGCAGGTGCACGTCGCCGCAGTAGTCGTCGGGCAGCAGCGCGGGCGCGTGCAGGTTGATCTCTGTGGCGGCATGCAGCGGAGCGAGCAGGTCGGGCTCCTTGCCTTCCTTCAGCGAGCGCACGGCCTCGGCCAGCATCTCGTTGTAGAGCTGGAAGCCCACTTCCATCATGTTGCCGCTCTGGTTCTCGCCCAGCACCTCTCCGGCACCGCGGATCTCCAGGTCGTGCATGGCCAGGTAGAAGCCCGAGCCCAGCTCTTCCATCTGCTGGATGGCTTCCAGCCGCTGGCCGGCCTGCTTGGTCAGGCCCTCGGTGTCGGGCACCATGAGATAGGCGTAGGCCTGGTGGTGGCTGCGTCCCACGCGGCCTCGCAGCTGGTGCAGCTGCGCCAGGCCGAACTTGTCTGCGCGGCTGATGACGATGGTGTTGGCGCTGGGCACGTCGATGCCGGTCTCGATGATGGTCGAGCACAAGAGCAGGTTGTAGCGCTGCGCCACGAAGTCGCGCATCACGCGTTCGAGCTCGCGCTCGGGCATCTGGCCGTGGGCCACCGCGATGCGTGCCTCGGGCAGGATCTGCTCGAGCTTCTGGCGCCGGTTCTCGATGGTCTCGACCTCGTTGTGCAGGAAGTACACCTGCCCGCCGCGCTTGAGTTCGCGCAGCACGGCTTCGCGGATCACGCCCGTGCCTTCGTTGCGCACGAAGGTCTTGATGGCCAGCCGGCGCTGCGGCGCGGTTGCGATCACGCTGAGGTCGCGCAGGCCTTCGAGCGCCATGCCCAGCGTGCGCGGGATGGGCGTGGCGGTGAGCGTGAGCACGTCCACTTCAGCGCGCAGGGCCTTCATCTGCTCCTTGTGGCGCACGCCGAAGCGGTGTTCCTCGTCGATGATCAGGAGGCCCAGGTTCTTGAAGTGCGTTTTCTCCGACAGCAGCTTGTGCGTGCCCACGACGATGTCCACGCTGCCATCGGCCACGCCCTTGAGGGCGGCCGTGATTTCCTTGGCCGAGCGGAAGCGGCTCATCTCGGCCACCTTCACGGGCCACTTGCTGAAGCGGTCCACCAATGTCTGGTAATGCTGCTCGGCCAGCAGCGTGGTGGGCGCGAGGAAAGCCACCTGCTTGCCGCCTGTGACGGCGACGAAGGCCGCACGCAGCGCGACCTCGGTCTTGCCGAAGCCCACGTCGCCGCACACCAGCCGGTCCATCGGCTGCGGGCTGATCATGTCCTGGATGACGGCGTGGATGGCGGCACGCTGGTCGGCTGTCTCGTCGAAACCGAAGTCGGCCGCGAACTGCTCGTAGTCCTGCGCGGCGAAGCGGAAGGCGTGGCCCTCGCGCGCGGCGCGGCGGGCGTAGATGTTGAGCAGCTCGGCGGCGGCGTCGCGCACCTGCTCGGCGGCCTTGCGGCGCGCCTTGTCCCACTGGCCGCTGCCCAGCTTGTGCAGCGGCGCCTCGTCGGCCGACACGCCGGTGTAGCGGCTGATCAGGTGCAGCTGACTCACGGGCACGTAGAGGGTGGCCTTGTCCGCGTACTCCAGATGCAGGAATTCCTGCACGGCCGGGCTGCCGTCGGCGTTCTTCTCGCCCAGATCCATGTTGACCAGGCCGCGGTAGCGGCCGATGCCGTGGGCCGAGTGCACGACCGGGTCGCCCAGGGTGAGTTCGGCAAGATCCTTGATGAGCGCCTCGACGTCGCTCACCTGTTCCTGCTTGCGGCGGCGGCGTGCCGAGGGCGCGGCTGCGAACAGCTCGGTCTCGGTGACGAGATCGATGCCGGCCTCCAGCCAGGCGAAGCCCGCGGCCACGGCACCGGTGGCGATGCCGATCTTCTCGTCGTCGGCCGCGCGGAACTCGGCCAGCGTGTCGAAGGCCGGCGGGCTCACGCCGCCGGCCCGCAGGAAGTCGAGCAGGCTCTCGCGCCGTCCGTCGCTTTCGGCCAGCAACAGCACGCGCTGCTGGGTGTTGCGGATGTGGCCCTGCAGGCGCGCCAGCGGCTCCTCCGCGCCGCGCACCACGGCCATCGGCGGCAGGGCCTCGACTTCGACGTACGGCGAGACGGCGTCTTCCGCTTCCGCTTCGGCTTGCGGCGCGCCGGTATCCGCCGGTTGCGCGCGCACGGGCCGCACGGCCAGCTGCGCGTGCGGCTTGGCCCCGGCGTAGAACTGCTCGGCTGAAAGGAACAGCGCCTCGGGCGGCAGCACGGGCCGCTCGGGGTCGCCACGCACCAGGCGGTGGCGCTCGCGCGTGTCCTGCCAGAAGTGCTGGAAGGCGGCTTCCAGGTCGCCCAGCAGCACCAGCGTGGTGTCGGCGCCGAGGTAATCGAAGACGGTGGCCGTGTCTTCGAAGAAGAGCGGCAGGTAGTACTCGATGCCCGCGGTGGCCACGCCAGCGCCCATGTCCTTGTAGATGCGGCTCTTGGTCGGATCGCCTTCGAGCAGTTCGCGCCAGCGGCTGCGAAAGCGCGCCCGGGCCGCATCGTCCATGGGGAACTCGCGGCCGGGCAGCAGGCGCACTTCGGGCACGGGGAACAGGCTGCGCTGGCTGTCGGGGTCGAACGTGCGGATCGAATCGATCTCGTCGTCGAACAGATCCACGCGCAGCGGCATGGTGGCGCCCATCGGGTAGAGGTCGATGAGGCCGCCGCGCACGGCGTATTCGCCCGGGCTCACCACCTGCGTGACGTGGCTGTAGCCGGCCAGCGTGAGCTGGGCCTTGAGCTTCGCTTCGTCGAGCTTCTGCTTGACCTTGAACTGGAAGGTGTAGCCCGCCAGGAACGAAGGTGGCGCCACGCGGTAGAGCGCGGTAGTGGCCGGCACGATCACCACGTCGGCGCCGTTGTCGCCTTCGCCACGCTGCGAGATGCGCCAGAGCGTGGCCAGCCGTTCGGAGATCAGGTCCTGGTGCGGCGAGAACGTGTCGTACGGCAGGGTTTCCCAGTCAGGGAACACCACCACGCGCAGCTCGGGCGCGAAGAAGGCGAGTTCGCCCGTGAGGCGCTGGGCGTCGGTGGCGTCGGACGCCACCACGGCGGTGATGCGGCCGGCGGCTTTCTCGCGCGCGGCCAGTTCGGCCAGCAGCAGGGCGTCGGCCGAGCCGGGCGGGCGCGGCAGCGTGAAGCGCTTGCCGGGGGTGAGGCGGGGCAGTTCCATCCGAAGTATCCGATCCCAACGACGTCGTGCGGGCGCCCCTGGGCGCCCTGCAAATGACAAGCACCCCACGCCTCTTCAAAGGGTGGGGTGCGATGGGCTGATTCTAGAATGTGCAGCCTCACTCCACCGCCCATGCTGCCTTGAAACCCTTCGAAGAAAAGTCCCTGGCGCCGCTGCCTGCCGACGCGGCTGCGCGGTGCTGGGTGCTGATTCCCTGCGCGGGCTCGGGCCAGCGCGCGGGCGAAGGCGGGCCCAAGCAGTACCGCCCGATCGCGGGCCGGCCGATGGTGCGCCACACCGTCGAGGCGTTCCGCGGCGCGGCCGACCGTCTGGCTGGCGTGTGGGTGGTCATCGCGCCGGACGACGAAGACTTCCTCACGGTCTTTCCCGATTTCAACGGCAAGGGCGAATACCTGCTGGCCGGCGGTGGCGCCACGCGCGCGGCCACGGTACTGGCCGGGCTGCGCGCCATGCGCGCGAGCGGCGTGCCGCCCACTGACTGGGTGCTGGTGCACGACGCGGCGCGCTGCCTGATCACGCCCGCGCAGATCGGGGCGTTGATCGACGCCTGCCAGGGCGATGCCGTGGGCGGCCTGCTGGCCCAGCCGCTGGCCGATACGCTCAAGGCCGCAGAGGGCGGCCGCGTGACGGCCACGCTGCCACGCGGCGGCAAGTGGCTCGCGCAGACACCGCAGATGTTCCGCCTGGGAGTGCTGGCCGATGCGCTGGAACGCGCCGGCGATGCCGTGACCGACGAAGCCTCGGCCATCGAGGCCCTGGGCCTGGCGCCGCGCCTGGTGGCGGGCAGTGCACAGAATTTCAAGGTGACCTGGCCCGAAGATTTCGCGCTGGCCGAGGCCGTGCTGGCCGCCCGCGCCCATGCAGATATGAACACATGAACACGACACCCTTCGATTTCCGCATCGGCGAAGGCTGGGACACGCACCAGCTTGCCGCCGGCCGCAAGCTCATCCTCGGCGGCGTCGAGGTGCCGCACACCCTGGGCCTGCTCGGCCATTCGGATGCCGACGTGCTGCTGCATGCCATCACCGATGCGCTGCTGGGCGCGGCTGCGCTGGGCGACATCGGCCGGCACTTCCCCGACACCGACGCGCAGTTCAAGGGGGCTGATTCCGCCGTGCTGCTGGCCGAGGCGGCACGCCGTGTGCGCGCGGCCGGCTGGCAGATCGTCAATCTGGACAGCACCATCGTCGCCCAGGCGCCCAAGCTCGCGCCGCACATCCCGGCCATGTGCGCGCGCATCGCCGAGGTGCTGACGCTGGATGCGGGCCGCGTGAACGTGAAGGCCAAGACGGCCGAGAAGCTCGGACCCGTGGGCGAGGGCCGCAGCATGGAGGCACGCGCCGTCGTGCTGCTGGCGCGCTGACGTGCGTGGCGCGGGCCGAGGCTAGACCTGGCCCAGCCCGTCCATCAGGTCGTCGAGCAGGCGGTAGTCCGGCAGCGTGGTGTCGATCGCCCGGCCCGCGCGCAGCACCACCCTGTCGGCCTGGAAGCGCGAGAGCATCTCCGACCAGCTGCGGGCACGCAGCACGACGAGATCGGCCGTGCCGCCCGGATCGATGCGGCCGGTACCGGGGGCCAGTCCCATGATGCCTGCGGGCCATTGCGTGGCAGCGCCGATCCAGCCGTCGTGCGGATGATCGAGTTGCAGGATCTTCACGGCCTGCGCGTAGGTGTCGAGCATGTCGTGATCGCCGTAGGCGTAGAACGGATCGCGGCAATTGTCGCCCGCCACGGCGACCGGGATGCCACGCGCGCGCATCTCGTGCAGCAGTGTCACGCCACGCCAGCGCGGGGTCCGGCCGCCGCCGGGCGTGCGGTCCTGCAGGTACATGTTGACGACGGGCAGGCTGACCACGGCCAGGCCGGCATCGACGCAGGCGGCGAGCGTGGCCTCAATGAACTCGTCCGTCTGCAACGCGAGTGAGCAGCAGTGGCCGCAGAGGATGCGGCCCTTGAAGCCGACCTGCAGCGCCAGCTGCGCCACACGGATGAGCGTACGGGCCTCGGGGTCGGTGGCCTCGTCCACGTGCAGGTCGATGTCGAGGCCACGCTCGGTCGCCAGCGCGAGAAGACGCAGCATGGCTGCGTCGAACTCGGGCATCAGCGGTGTGTTGGGCAGACTGCGGAAACGCGTCACGCAGCCCAGTTGTCCGCCGGCCGTTGCCACGATATCGGCCAGTTGCCGCGCCTCGTCGGTCAGGAAGATGTCCAGCGGCGCGATCGATGAGGCCTGCAGCGTGATCCGCCCCGCCCATTCGTCGCGCATCCGCATGAACACGGGAAACGAGATCGAAGCCTGCGGCGCGAGCGAGTCGAGGTGGGTCCGGATGGCGACGACGCCTTTGGCGTGGGCGGTCATCAGCGCGAACTCCATGCGCCGCCGCACGTCCTGCGCGTGCCAGTGGCGCGTGCGGTCCTCGCCGGTGGCGATGGCCGCGCCGTGACCGTCGCCCGTGGGGTTGGATTTGCGCGGCCAGATGTGGCCTTTGTCCAGATGCGTGTGGCAGTCGACCAGGCCCGGCAGCACCAGCGATCGGCCGAGATCGGGGCCCAGATGCGCGGGCACGGTGAGCGCTGCCTCGACGGCTTCGATGCGGCCGCCCTGCAGCACGATGTCGACGGCGGCCAGGTCTTCGCCGTGCGGCGTTCCCGCCGTGGCGACGGCCAGCGCCCGGGGCAGCAGACTGGCAGGGGCGCGGACATTGCGCAGCGCAGTCCGGGGAGTGTCGGGCAGGGCGAAGAAGGGCGTGGTGGTCATGTGCGCTTCAATTCTCGCGCTTGAGCGCGCTGTCGTGCCAGTGCCGCAGTGCCAGATGCGAGATCAGCGACAGGCACAGGAAGATGACGATGCCGCAGCCCGAGATCAGCGCCAGCGCGGCGAACATGCGCGGAATCTGCATCTGGTAGCCCGATTCGAGGATGCGGAACGCCAGCCCCGACGCCGTGCCGCCGGTGCCGGCGACGAACTCGGCCACCACGGCCCCGATGAGCGCAAGGCCACCCGATATCCGCAGCCCGCCCAGAAAGTAGGGCATGGCCGCGGGCAGGCGCAGGTGCAGCAGCGTGCGCCAGCGCGAGGCACGGTAGAGCTGGAACAGGTTGACGAGGTTGTGGTCGGCGGAATTGAGGCCCAGCGTGGTGTTGGACAGGATGGGAAAGAACGCCACCAGCCACGCACAGATGAGCAGCGAGACCGTCACGTTGTCGGCCCAGATGATGATCAGCGGCGCGATCGCCACCACGGGCGTGACCTGCAACACGATGGCGTAGGGGAACAGCGACAGCTCCATCCACTTGCTCTGGGTGAACAGGATCGCCAGCGCCATCCCGACGACAACGGCCGCCGTCAGCGCCGCGAGCGTGATCGAGACGGTGATCCAGAGCGAGCCGGCGAGCAGGTGCCATTCGGCCGACAGGGTACGCGCGATCAGCGACGGCGGTGGCAGCACGAACGACGGAATGCCGCGCAGGCGCACCACGGCTTCCCATGCGATCAGGGCGAGGCAACCCAGCAGCAGCGGCGCCAGCAGGCGCGGCCACATGGCCGCCGGAAGGCCCAGCAGGCGACGATCGGGCGGCGAGGCAGGCGGCTCGGTCAGGGAGATGGGGAGTGCATGGTTCATCGGATTTGCGGTGTCACAGGGTTGCGGGCTCGCACGCGCCGATGCAGGCTTCGAGCGCAGCGCTGGCGCGTTCGCAGTGAGCGGCGTAGGCCGGGGTGGTGCGGTAGGCGGGGCCGCGCGGATAGGGGGCGTCGGTCTGCAGCACATCGGCGATGCGTCCGGGCCGCGCCGCAAGCACCACGACCCGCTGCGACAGGAACACGCTTTCGTACACCGAGTGGGTGACGAACACCACGGTGAACTTCTCGCGCTCCCAGAGCGCGAGCAGGTCGTGATTGAGGCGCGTGCGCGTGATCTCGTCGAGCGCGGCGAACGGCTCGTCCATCAGCAGCAGCCGGGGGCGGGTGACCAGCGCGCGTGCGATCGAGACACGCATCTTCATGCCGCCCGAGAGCTCTCGCGGATACGCCTGCTCGAAGCCGGCCAAGCCCACAGAGGCGAGCGCCTCGCGCGCACGCTCGGTCCGCTCGGCCAGCGGCACACCCGCCAGGCGCAGCGGCAATTGCACGTTGGCCAGGGCGGTCGCCCACGGCATGAGGGTGGGTTCCTGGAACACGAAGGACAGGCCGCCGTTCAGTGCGTCACGGCCACCGGCCCGATCGATGCGCCCGGTGGTCGGCTCGCCCAGACCGGCGATCAGGCGCAGCAGGGTGCTCTTGCCGCAGCCTGATGGGCCGAGCAGCGACACGAACTCACTCGTGCCGAGGTCCAGATCGACATCCGACAGCGCCAGCGTGCCGTTGGCATAGCGCTTGCAGACCTTCCGCACGCTGACCAGGGGCGTGGCCGGCGCCATCAGAGCACCGCCGCGCGCTTGTTGACGAACTGCGTGGTGTACGCCTTGCGCGGATCGAGTCCCGACGGCAGGGCACCCACGGCGGCCATCTCGTCGTAGAACGTCTTCCAGCGAGCATCGGTCATGGCGCCGATGCCGCCGCTGGCCGCGTCGGGCGACTCCAGAATGCGCGCCGATCGCATCACGCCGATGGCGTAGGCGATCTTCTCGTCGGTGAGATCGGGGTTGCCCTTCTTGATGAGTGCGTTGCCCGGCGTGGGGTCGCCGTAGACGTAGCTCTTCCAGCCCCGTGCCGTGGCATCGACGAAGCGCTGCACGACGCCGGGCCGATCGGCCACCATCTTCGGCGATGCGAGCATGACGTTGCTGTAGTTGCTGTAGCCGTGGTCGGCGAGCAGATGGACGACGGGGGTCATGCCGGCCTTGCGCGCGTCGAACGGCTCGCTGGTGATGAAGCCCTCGCGCGAAATCTGGCTGTCGGCCAGGAAGGTCGCGAGATTGAATGCGTAGGGGCGGATCTGGTCGTCCGACAGGCCGAACTTGGCGCGCAGCCAGGGCCAGTAGGTCGTGCGGCCGATGGGCGACACCAGCACGGGCTTGCCCTTGAGCGCCGCCAGGGTGTCGTGACCCGTGCCGGGGTGGGACATCATGACGTTGAGGGACTTCTGGCCGAATGCGGCGACGGCGATGCCGGGCAGCCCTTCCTTCACGAAGTTGAGCGGACGGAAGCTGTCGGTGTCGGCGAAGTCGACGCGGCCGGCCATGAAAATCTGCACCACGTTCAGTTGCGGTCCGCCGGGCCGGATTTCGACATCGAGGCCGGCCTCGCGATAGAGGCCCGTGGCCAGTGCCTGATAGAGACCGCCCTTGTCGGGCTGTGGCAGCCAGCCGATCTGGTAGCTGACGGGAGTCAGGGACTGCGCACGCGCTTCGGCCAGGAATGCAGGCGCGAGCAGGGCACCGGTGGCGCCCACGAACGTGCGGCGGGAGATGTGCAGGGAAGGCATGGATCGATCCTTTCTGGAATGCGGGGTGGGCGGAGTCAGCGGGCGCTCGGACCGGCGCCGTACTGCCAGCCGGTGGTGGGCAACTGCAGGCCCGATCCCTCCTTGTCGAGGTTGTCGTCGGGATCGAACTTGCCGGGGTTCATCAGGCCGTACGGGTCCATGCTGCGTTTGAACGCCGTGTCGCCGTCGTCCGTGGCCTTCATGCCGTTCTCCTTCACGAAGAAGGTGTGGTTGTTGGCCACCATGGCGCCGTCCTCCGACATGCCGCGGATCACGCCGGCCACCTGCGCTTCGTCGACGAACGGGTAGTAAGGCGATCCCTGGAAGGCGATGCGGCCGTTGTAGCGCTTGACCTCCAGATGCATGCCCCCCACGCCCTGGAAGCGCCGCCAACTGCGCTCGACGGAGGCGAGCAGGTCGGGGTCGAGATAGAGGCCGATGTTGTTGACGATTTCGGGACGCTCGCGGTTGACCTGCAGGCGGGCATGGCCCCAGCCGAACTCCCACAGCGGCGCGCCGTACGGCCCCTCACCCTCGCGTGCGCGCACCGTGGTCTGGCCGCCGCAGCTCTTCACCAGCGCGTCCAGCGCTTCCACGCTCACAGCCGCGACCATGGTGCGCACCATGCTCCAGCCGTCGCGGCCATGCTCGCGCATGTGTCGCATGTAGTTCCAGTTGGGCCACTCGTCGATGGACACGAGCTTCTTGACGATGCCATCCGATGCAGCGAGTGCGTAGGCGAAGCGGGCGGCGGTCATGAAATCCGGGAAGTTGGTGACGCTTTCCATCCAGGTCCACGCGGGCGCCAGCGGCATCTCGACTTCAGTGATGATGCCGTTGGTGCCATAGGCGTGATGCACGAGGTTGACGTCGTCGCCGCGCAGCTCGATCACGCGCGGCGTTTCTTCCACCGAGACCATCTGCAGACCGAGGATGTTGCCGCGGTCGCGCAGGATGCCCCATTGGCAGCTGCCGATGCCGGCGTGCCCCCCGCCCACGTAGCCGCCGATGGTGGCGGCGCGACGGGTGGAGGAGTGCATGCGCAGTTCCCAGCCGGTCGGCCGCAGGCTGTCGTCGATCGCCAGCAGGCGCGCGCCGGCCTGCGCCCGCACCGTCTGGTCACGCGTCCAGAGCACGGAGGACAGCGCGCTCATGTCCACGATGGCGCCGCCCGCCAGCGGAACCCCCTGGCCGAGGTTGCAGGTGCCGGCGCCTCTCATCATGAGCGGCATCCGCGCACGCGCTGCGGCGCTGGCGATGCGCACGACGTCAGCGTGATCGCGCGGCCGAACGATCAGGTCGGCGAACTTGTCCGCCGCATCGCGCCGGATGATCGGGCTGAAGGTCATCGACATGTCGCGGCTCTTGCGCCGCACGATGGCCTCGTCGGCCACGACGGGGACGTCACCGATCAGGTCCAGGAACGTTGCTGTATCTTTCATGTGAATTTCCACATTAATGAAATGAGGTGCCCCATGGTGGGGATCGAAAGGCCTTCTCCAGCGCCTTGCGATGCATCAAATGCAATCACCATGCCAATAAGAGAAAATTCACATAAATAAATGATGACAATGGCGCCATGGAACTCGAAGACCATCTGTTCTTTCTCTGCACCCAGGTCGTCTACAGGCGCAACAGCCTCATGCAGGAAGTGCTCAGGCCCCTGGATCTGTCCCCGCCGCAGTACCGGATCCTCAGTGCCGTGCTGCGGAAAGGGCCGCTCACGATGCTGGAGCTGGCGCAGTGGACGGCGTTCGAGCGCACCCGGATCACGCACATGCTGCACGCGATGGAGGAGCGAGGTCTGGTGGTTCGCACCAGCCTGGAGCGTGACCGGCGGACTGTTCTGGTGCAAGTGACGGCCGAGGGCTCGGCGCTGTTCCGACGCGCCAACAAGCTCGTCAACGCGCTGACCGACGAGATCACGGGCGTCAACAGCGAGGAGGAGGTGGAGGCGGCGCGCGCGGCACTGCGCCGCATGCGCCTCAAGCTGATCGAACTGGGAACGTGATTGCGGCGGCGGCCCGCCGCATCAGGCCGTGGCGCGCACCAGGCGGATGTTGGCCGACAGGCCGCCGCTGCTCGAATTGGCCAGGTTGAAGGTGCCGCCCATGCGCTGGATGGTCTTGTCCACGATCGACAGTCCCAGGCCGGCGCCGGTGGCTTCGGTGCGTGCCTCGTCACCGCGGAAGAAAGGCTTGGTCAAGTTGGGCAGCACGTCAGGCGCGACGCCGGGACCGCGGTCGCGCACCTTGATCATCACCCAGGGGTCGGCCATGCGGGCGGCGATGCTCACGTGTGCCACGCCGTCGTCAGGCGACTTGCCATAGCGGCGGGCGTTCTCGATCAGGTTGGACAGCACGCGCCCGAGCTCCACTTCATCGGCCATGACCACGAACGGCTCCGGCAGGTCGACGGTGACGTCGATGTCGGCCTGCTCCTGCACGGCGAAAGTGCAGGCGTCCACCACGTCGCGCAGGTTGACCGGCTTGAGCGCCACGTGGTCCGGCCGCGCGTAGTCGAGGAACTTGTCGATGATGGCATCGAGCTGGGAAATGTCGGCGGCCATGTGGGCGCGAGCGGTTTCGTCGCTCACACTCATTTCCGTCTCAAGCCGCAGGCGCGCCAGCGGCGTGCGCAGGTCGTGCGAAATGCCGGCGAGCATCACCGCCCGGTCATGCTCGATCTTGGCGAGCTGTTCGGCCATGCGGTTGAAGCCGATGTTGACCTCGCGGATCTCGTTGGTGACCGTGCGCTCGTCCAGGCGGCTGGCGCCGAAGTCACCCTCGCGAACGCGGCTGGCAGCGAAGGACAGTTTCTTGAGCGGTCGGTTGATCAGGCCGGCGATGACGGCGGCGCCCGCCAGCGAGAGCGCCGCGGCGGTGATCAGCCAGATCAGCCAGGTGCGGCCGCCGAAACGCGTGAACCGCGCGGGATCGACCAGCAGCCAGTAGGCGTCGCCGTCGATGACGAAGCCCACCCACAGGCCGGGCTCGCCGTTGACGCTGCTGGCCACCGACGTGTCGTTGCCCAGGCGCTGGACCAGTTCCTCGGTGATGCGGGTGTCGAGCGCGTCGCTGCCGAAGGGCTCCCACGTGTCGACCGGCTCGCGCGGGAGGATGCGCACGCCCTCCTGGTCGGCGAGCGTCTTGATGAGGGACACCCGCGTGATGGCATCGGAATAGACCAGCGCCGCGCGGGTGAGGTTGACCAGCGAGGCGAGCTGATGCGCGGTCTGGATGGCGCGCGGTTCGTATTCCAGCGAACGGAAGGTTTGCAGCCACGCCATGGTGGAACTCACCAGCAGCAGGGCCAGCAGGAAGAAGGTGCGCCAGAAGAGGCTGACGCCGACCTTGGGCCGCATCTCCAGCGGCGCCGGCATGGTCTCCAGCGGGGCGGGCTGGGTGCCGTCCATCGGCACCGTGTGCTGCATCAGCCCGCGCCGTCCGGCACGAACACGTAGCCCACGCCCCACACCGTCTGACAGAAGCGTGGCGCGGCCGGGTCGGCCTCGATCAGCTTGCGCAGGCGGGAGATCTGCACGTCGAGGCTTCGATCGAACGGCTCGAACTCGCGGCCGCGTGCCAGCAGGGCCAGCTTTTCGCGCGACAGCGGTTGGCGCGGGTGACGCACCAGCGCCTTGAGCATGGCGAATTCCCCGGTGGTCAGCGGCAGCTCTTCTCCATTCTTCTTGAGCGTGCGGGCGCCCAGATCGAACGTGAAGGGGCCGAAGGTGACCACTTCGTTGTCGGTCGAGGGCGCGCCGGGAGCTTCCTGCGGCGGACGGCGGCGCAGCACGGCGTGCACGCGGGCGAGCAGCTCGCGCGGATTGAAAGGCTTGCCCAGATAGTCGTCGGCGCCGACCTCGAGGCCGACGATGCGGTCGACATCCTCGCCCTTGGCGGTCAGCATGATGATGGGCGTACGGTCATTGGCGGAGCGCAGGCGCCGGCAGATGGAGAGGCCATCCTCCCCGGGCAGCATGAGGTCGAGCACGATCAGATCGACGGCTTCACGCAACAGAATCCGGTTGAGGGCCTTGCCATCCTCGGCCACCATGACTTCAAATCCTTCTTGGGTGAGGTAGCGGCGCAGCAGATCGCGGATGCGGGCGTCGTCATCCACCACGAGGATCTTGTCAGTGCGGGTCTGGGCTTGGGTCATGTCGGGGTGCAGCCTGAATTTGTAACAGAGCCGATTCTGACCTGCTCTGCACCGTGATCGCACGCTTTCCCGGCTTGATATGACACTATGTTACATAAGTTGCCCGCCCTCGCAGGGGTCTGGCCGGGATGGTGTGTACTGCGCGAATGACGCGCGCGTTGAGGTTTTGCGATGAAGCTTCTGTACCCCTCCCTGATGTGCCTGCTGGCCACTGCGCCGGTATTCGCGGCCGACCTGCTGCAACCCCCGGATGCGGGCGACCGCATGCAGCAGCGGCGTGCAGAGTTGCGGCAGGTGATCTCGAACCATGGCGGCCAACCCGTGGGGACGCCCGACGTGCCGGCTCGCACGCTCACGGAGCGCGAGCGCGCCGAACTGCGCGAGCAACTGCGCCGCGAATCCATGGCACCGCGCGACATGCGCGACAACCCGGGTCGTCCACGCCTGTCCCGCCCCTGATGCGCTGCCGGCCCCGGCGCAATTTCATCTTCCCCATCCCGGCATGGCGCGCTTTCTGGCGCGCCATTTCGATTGCGCGGCTGCACTGCAGCTCGTGCCCGACGCTTTCTTTTTCGTGAAAAACTGCAAGGAGGACCGATGATCCGAACCCGCCACACCCTCGCCGCCACCCTGGCTGCCGCCGCGCTGACGATGGGCGTGCATCCTCTGGCCATGGCCCAGACACCTGTGCTGACCTCCGCTCCGCTGCAGAACGTGGCCCAGCTCTCGGCCAGCGGCACGGTCGAGGTCCAGCAGGATCTGCTGACGCTGACCCTGAGCACCACGCGGGAAGGCGCTGACGCCACGGCTGTGCAGAACCAGCTGCGGCAGGCGCTCGAGACCGCGCTGGCCGAAGCGCGTCGCGCCGCCGTGCCGGGTCAGCTGGATGTGCGCACGGGCAACTTCAGCCTCTATCCCCGCCACAACAAGGACGGCAAGATCAGCGGCTGGCAGGGCACGACGGAGCTCGTGCTGGAAGGCCGCGATTTCCCGCGCATCGCGGCCACGGCGGGCCGCATCCAGACGCTCACGCTGGCTGGCACCTCGTTCGGCCTGAGCCGTGAGGCGCGCGCCAAGGTGGAGGGCGATGCGCGCGCCCAGGCCATCGAAAGCTTCAAGGCGCAGGCGTCGGCGATCGCCCGCAACTTCGGCTTCTCGTCGTACTCCCTGCGCGAGGTGTCGGTGAGCAGCAGCGACGCGGGCGTGCCGCGGCCGCGCGTCATGATGATGGAGATGCAGGCCAAGGCGGCCTCGGATGCGGCCGTGCCGGTCGAGGCCGGCAAGGCCCTGGTGCAAGTCAGCGTGTCGGGCTCGGTGCAGATGCAGTGAGCCCCGGGGCGGCAGGCTGCCGCCCGCGCTATTGCGCGACCCAGCCGCCGTCCATATTCCACGCCACGCCGCGCACGTTGTTGCTGGCGGGCGAGCAGAAGAACACGGCGAGTTCTCCCAGTTCTTCGGGCGTGGTGAACTGAAGCGAGGGCTCCTTCTCGGCGAGCAGATCGCGCCGCGCCTGTTCGACGGCAATGCCTTCGCGGGCCGCGCGGTCGTCGATCTGCTTTTGCACCAGCGGTGTCAGCACCCAGCCGGGACAGATCGCGTTGCAGGTGACGCCCGTGGTCGCGGTCTCCAGTGCCAGCGCCTTCGTGAAGCCGACGATGCCGTGCTTGGACGCTACGTACGCCGACTTCCCGGCCGAGGCCACGAGCCCGTGCGTCGAGGCCACGTTGATCACACGCCCCCAGTTCGCGGCCCGCATGGCCGGAATGGCCAGGCGGCTGGTATGGAACGCGCTGGTGAGGTTGATGGCGATGATGGCATCCCATTTTTCGGGCGGGAAATCCTCCACCTGGGCCACGTGCTGGATGCCGGCGTTGTTGACCAGGATGTCGACCCGGCCGAAGCGGCTGGCGGCCGACGCCATCATGTCGGCAATGTCGGCCGGGCGGCTCATGTCGGCGCCGTGATAGGCCACCTGCACGCCGAGCGCTTCGATCTCGGCCTGCGGCGCCTTGGCGTCGCCGAAGCCGTTGAGCACGATGTTCGCGCCCTGGCGCGCCAGCGCCCGTGCGATTCCCAAACCGATACCGCTGGTCGAGCCAGTCACGAGAGCAGTCTTGCCTTTGAGCATGAAGAGGGTTCTCCGGAATGAATTACGATGCTTCGACGCATCCGCGCCAGTCATTATCCAGCCGCCACGTCATGAATCCAGAGCCGCGCCAATCGCATGTTCCATGCCCTGATGCGGCGGGTGGGCACCGCATGGCTTACGTCGAGTGGGGAGACCCCGCCAGCGCCCACGTCGTGGTGTGCGTGCACGGCCTGTCGCGCCAGGGACGTGATTTCGACGTGCTGGCGCGGGCCCTGGTCGGGCAGGCCGCAGGCGGGATCCGCGTCGTCTGTCCCGACGTCGTCGGCCGCGGCCGCAGCGACTGGCTGGCCGACCCTTCGGGCTACCAGGTGCCGCTGTACGCTGCGGACATGGTGGCGCTGCTGGCGCAACTGCACACACAGGCGCCCATTGCCACGCTCGACTGGGTGGGCACCAGCATGGGCGGGCTCATTGGCATGATCGTGGCCGGCCAGCCCGGTCTGCCGTTGCCGGCGCCGGTGCGCCGTCTGGTGCTCAACGACGTCGGCCCGGCCATCCGCTGGGAAGCCATTGAACGCATCGGCACGTATCTGGGCCAGACCGGCGATTTCGCCGGCGTGCAGGAGGCTGCAGATGCCATGCGTGCCGTCTCTGCCGGTTTCGGACCGCACACCGATGCCGAATGGCTCGAGCTCTCGCGCCCCATGGTGCGGCCGCTGGCCGGGCGGCCGGGCCGCTTCACGCTGCACTACGACCCGGCCATCGGCGTGCCGTTTCGCGCGCTGCGGCGCGAGATGGCCGAGCAGGGCGAGGCCTTGCTCTGGCAGATGTATGACGGCATCCGCGCGCGCACGCTGCTGCTGCGTGGTGCACAGTCCGACCTGCTGTCGCGCGAGACGGCGCAGGCCATGACCCAACGCGGCCCGTGCGCGTCGCTGATCGAATTCGAGGGCGTGGGTCATGCACCGACGCTGATCGACGCAGGCCAGGTAAGGGCGGTGACGTCCTTCCTGCTCGGGCCGTGAGGAGTCTGGGCGCCGAGGCGCGTCAGGGCGTCCCCGATCTGGTGGCCGCGACGGCGCAAAGCCTGCCCGAGCAGGCCCACACGCTGTCGCGTGCCCGTGCGTTCGCCGAGCCGCTGATTTCGGGTGAGACGCTGGGCACGGGCGAGAACACGCTCGACCATGCGGACGCCGTGGCCTCGATCCTCAAGTCCATCGGCGGCTCCGAGGCCATGCAGGCTGCCAGCTACCTCGTCTATGCCTGCCAGCATCTCAACCGGCCGCAGGAGATCATCTCCAAGGCCTTCGGCGACAGCTTCGCCGCGCTGGCGCTGGAAACCAACAAGCTGGTCAAGGTGCAGCAACAGGCTCGCGAGGCCGAATCGCCCGGCGTTCTGGAAGACCCGCAGGCGCAGACCGAGAACGTGCGCAAGATGCTGCTGGCCTTCTCGCGCGACCTGCGCGTGGTGATGCTGCGTCTGGCTTCGCGCCTGCAGACGTTGCGTTACTACGCAGCCATGCGGCAGCCGGTGTCGGCGCACGTGGCGCGCGAGTCGCTGCAGGTGTTCGCCCCGCTGGCCAACCGCCTGGGCATCTGGCAGATCAAATGGGAAATGGAAGACCTCGCCTTCCGTTTCCTCGAGCCCGATACCTACAAACAGGTGGCGAAGCTGCTCGACGAGAAGCGTATCGAACGCGAAGGCTACGTGGAGCAGTTGCGCGCCGGGCTCGAGCAGGAACTGCGCGCGCAAGGCATCGCCGCCACGGTGCAGGGCCGGCCCAAGCACATCTACAGCATCGTGCGCAAGATGCGCGGCAAGTCGCTCGATTTCGACCAGGTGTTCGACATCCGCGCGCTGCGCGTGGTGGTTCCCGAGATCAACGACTGCTATGCCGCACTGAGCTGGGTCCATCAGCGTTTCACCCTGGTGGGTGAGGAATTCGACGACTACATCGCACGGCCCAAGCCCAACGGCTACCAGTCGCTGCACACCGTGGTGCGCGACGAGGCAGGCCGACCGATCGAGATCCAGATCCGCACTCAGGCCATGCACGACCATGCCGAGCATGGCGTGGCTGCGCACTGGGCCTACAAGGAAGCCGGCACCAAGGGATATGCCGGCGTATCGGCCGCGGGCGATTACGACGCCAAGATCGCGGTGTTGCGCCAACTGCTGGCGTGGGAGCGCGACCTCAGCCACTCCACGGCCGGCGAATTGTTCGACGACCGCATCTACGTGCTGACGCCCGACGCCGCCGTGGTCGAACTGCCCAGGGGTGCGACTGCAGTGGATTTCGCCTACAGCGTGCACACGAGCCTTGGCCACCGTTGCCGCGGGGCGCGCGTGGACGGCGCCATGGTGCCGCTCAACACGCCGCTGCAGAACGGACAGACCGTCGAGATCACGGCGGTCAAGGAAGGCGGCCCCTCCCGCGACTGGCTCAATACGGACCTGGGCTACCTCGCCAGTCACCGCGCGCGCGCCAAGGTGCGCGCGTGGTTCAACGCACAGGCTACCGGCGAGACCGTGGCGCGCGGCCGCGAGGCGGTCGAAAAGCTGCTGCAGCGCGAAGGGCGCACGGCAATGAAGCTCGATGACCTGGCATCGCAGTTGGGCTTCAAGTCATCGGACGCGCTGTTCGAGGCTGTGGGCAAAGACGAATTCTCGCTGCGCAACATCGAGACCCTGCTCAATCCGCCGGCGGTGGACGTCCAGGCCGAGGAGCAGGTGCTGCTGCGCAAGCCGCGTTCGTCGGCGCAGACCCAGCGTGGCGGCGTGCTGGTCGTCGGCATCGATTCGCTGATGACACAGCTGGCGCGTTGCTGCAAGCCGGCGCCGCCGGATCCGATCGCGGGCTTCGTCACGCGGGACAAGGGCGTGAGCGTGCACCGTGCCGATTGTTCCAATTTCCGCGAGATGGCCCGCCGCAGCGCTGGCCGGGTGATCGACGTGGAATGGGGCATTCCCAAGAGCGGACCGGACGGCGCGCTCTACCCGGTCGACGTGTTCGTCGAGGCCAACGACCGCCAGGGCCTGTTGCGCGACATCTCCGAATTGTTCGCGCGCGAGAAGATCAATGTGACGGGCGTGCAGACCCAGTCGGTCAAGGGCACCGCCTGGATGACGTTCACCGTGGAAGTGCCCGATGCCGCGCGTGTAGAAGCCGTGCTTGGCGCAGTCCATTCGGTGGCTGGGGTCAGGTCGGCGCGGCGGCGCTGAAAACCCTGCTACAATCGCGGGCTCGAACGAATTCAGGCGCGTAGCTCAGCTGGTTAGAGCACCACCTTGACATGGTGGGGGTCGTTGGTTCGAGTCCAATCGCGCCTACCAACTAACCATTGGTATCCAGCCTTCCAGACTGCGGTCTGGAAGGCTTTTTTCATGGTTTGCCCCGTCCGCGCGACGCGGGCGTCGCTCTGCTCCTACGGCCGCCCCGGCCATCGGCCTACGGCGTTCGGTACGGTGCCCGGAACAATGGGCGCCATTCCCTCTGATATGCAGGCCGGCGTCCAGCTCCACTGCGCCGCCGCTGCCGATCGACCCATGAGAAAAAGAAAGCTCGCCATGAAATTCGGGATGGTGCTGATCGCCGCCGTGGCACTGATTGCCGCGGTTCTGCTCGTGCTCAATTTCTCTGCAGGCGAGCAGCACGTGCGGCAGAAGCTTCCCCGGCTCTACGGCCTGGCCGATCCCCAATTCCAGCGGGCCATGGGAAGCCTGCTGGGACCGCCGATCGCTGGAGGCAACGCCGTACAGGAACTGCTCAACGGAGACCAGATCTTCCCGCCGATGCTGGAGGCGATCCGTTCGGCGCAGCGGAGCATCACTTTCGAGACCTACATCTACTGGTCAGGCGACATCGGCCGCGCGTTCGCCGACGCGCTCGCCGAACGGGCACGGGCTGGCGTGAAGGTGCATGTGCTACTCGACTGGGTGGGCAGCGCGCGCATGGACGACGCGTTGCTGGATGACATGAAGACAGCCGGCGTCCAAGTGCGCAAGTTCCATAAGCCGCATTGGTACACGCTCGCCAAGCTCAACAACCGCACCCACCGAAAGCTGCTGGTCGTGGATGGCCGCGTCGGGTTCACCGGCGGCGTCGGCATCGCACCCGAATGGACCGGCTCGGCGCAGGATGCGAAGCATTGGCGCGACACGCACTTCCGCGTGGAAGGGCCCGTGGTCGCGCAGATGCAAGCCACTTTCCTCGACAACTGGATGAAGGTCGAGGGCGAGACGCTGCATGGCGATGACTACTTTCCTGCGCTGGTGCCGGTGGAGGGTGGGGTGGGCGCGCAGATGTTCTCAAGTTCGCCGGCAGGCGGCAGCGAGAACATGGAATTGATGTATCACATGGCCATCACGGCGGCTGATCGTTCGATCGATCTTGCGATGGCCTACTTCGTGCCGGATCAGCGCAGCGTGGAGTTGCTGGTGGATGCGTTGCGGCGCGGCGTGCGCTTGCGCATCATTGTTCCGGGACCAATCACCGATGCCGAGACGGTGCGCGCGACATCCAAAGGCATGTGGGGCCCGTTGCTGGAAGCCGGTGCGCAGATCTACGAGTTCCAGCCGACGATGTATCACTGCAAAGTACTGGTGATCGACAGCCTCATGACTTCGGTGGGCTCGACGAACTTCGATCCGCGCTCTTTCCGCCTCAATGACGAAGCCAACCTCAACGTCTACGACGCCGCTTTCGCGCAACGGCAGACCAAAGTGTTCGAGGCCGACCTGGAGCGTTCGCGGCGGATCAGCCTGCAGGAGTGGCGCACCCGGCCGCTCTGGCAGAGGATGAAGGAGCGGGTGGGCGGAATCGTCCGCTCCCAACTCTGATCTTGACCTGAAGCCATCGCGGTTGGGGCCGGAGCGCCGCAGCCGCAGCCGTGTCAAGACAACGGATGTAGCGCACATACTTTTGGATACATCTCTTCCTCCGTTGATTTGCCAAGGTCTGCCTAAAATTTGGGCACACACCATTGGAGAAGCAGTAATGGATCTGAAGTTTCGCGACCGCAAGCAGGTTCGCGAGTTCGCGGCTGCCAATGGCGTGGCCAAACTGGAGGAAGAGCTCGATTCCGGCGCGCTCGACTTGCGCAGCACCATTCTGGTCGAGCAGTGGCTCGACGACGAGCCGTTGCGCGAGCGGGCCCGTCGTCGGAACCGCCTGGCGCGTGCGTGGGACTGGCTGGCCGCCGCAGTTTGCATGGCGGCTGTCGGAGGCGTGGGTTTCCTTGTCTGGCTGATGATGCGCTGACATACCCGGGTGGGCCCGGTCAGGGCTTCACCTAGGAGAAGGGGGCGAGGGGCTCCATAGAATGTGTTGCGGCGCAATAAGCGGTTGAGGTGACCGTCGCGTGCCGTCTCCAGGAGCTCACTTCGTGCAAGACAACAAGGCCGCCACCGGCAAGACCACGCAGCGTGTCATCAAGAAGTACCCCAATCGGCGGCTCTACGACACCACCACATCCTCGTACATCACGCTGGCTGAAGTCCGCCAGCTGGTGATGGGTGGGCAGCCTTTCGTGGTGCGGGATGCGAAGTCCGGCGAAGAGCTCACGCGCAGCATTCTTCTGCAGATCATTCTCGAAGAGGAAGCGGGGGGGCAGCCGATGTTCTCGGAGGCGGTGCTGGCCAACATCATCCGTTTCTACGGCCATGCCATGCAGGGCTTCATGGGCACGTACCTCGAGCGCAACGTGCAGGCCATGATGGACATGCAGAACCGCCTGGCTGAGCAATCGCCTGGTGTGACGCCCGAAATGTGGGCGCAATTCATGAATATGCAGACGCCGCTGATGCAGGGCGTCATGGGCAACTACGTCGAGCAATCCAGGAACATGTTCGTTCAGATGCAGGACCAGATGCAGAAGCAGACCGAGCAGATGATGGAAGCCTTCGGCATCAAGCGCTGAGGGTCGGCCGAGCGGCGCCGGCGGGCCGGGCGGGTTTGCTGGGACAATATCGCCCATGAGTGAAGTTGCCACCCCCGCGAAGACGGCCGCCGAAGCGCCGCGAGTAGGGTTCGTGAGTCTGGGCTGCCCCAAGGCCCTGACGGATTCCGAACTGATCCTGACGCAGTTGAGCGCGGAGGGATACCAGACGTCCAAGACTTTCGAGGGCGCGGACCTCGTCATCGTCAACACCTGTGGCTTCATCGACGACGCCGTTCGCGAAAGCCTCGACACCATTGGTGAGGCGCTGGCCGCCAACGGCCGCGTGATCGTCACTGGCTGCCTGGGCGCGCGCGCGGGTGAATCTGGCGGCAACCTGGTGCAGCAGATGCATCCGAGCGTGCTGGCCGTGACCGGCCCGCACGCCACGCAGGAGGTGATGGATGCCGTCCACAACCACCTGCCCAAGCCTCACGATCCGTTCATCGACCTGATCCCCGGCGGGTTTGGCGAGGCAGGCGTCAAGCTCACGCCGCGCCATTACGCGTACCTCAAGATCAGCGAGGGCTGCAATCACCGCTGCACCTTCTGCATCATTCCGTCCATGCGCGGTGATCTGGTGTCGCGGCCCGTGGGTGACGTTCTCAAGGAGGCGCGGGCCCTCTTCGAGGGCGGCGTGAAGGAGTTGCTGGTGATCAGCCAGGATACTTCTGCTTATGGCGTCGACGTGAAGTACCGCACGGGCTTCTGGGACGGCAAGCCGGTCAAGACGCGCATGCTCGATCTGGTGCACGCCCTGGGTGATCTGGCCGAGCCGTATGGCGCGTGGGTGCGATTGCATTACGTGTACCCATACCCCAGCGTGGACGATGTCATCCCGTACATGGCCAGCGGCCGGGTGTTGCCGTATCTGGATGTACCTTTCCAGCACAGCCATCCTGACGTGCTGCGGCGCATGAAGCGGCCGGCCAGCGGAGAGAAGAACCTCGAGCGCATCGAGCGCTGGCGCGAGGCCTGCCCCGAACTGGTGATCCGCAGTACCTTCATCGCGGGCTTCCCGGGTGAGACGGAAGAGGAATTCCAGCACCTGCTCGACTTCATGCGCGAGGCGGGGGTCGATCGGGCAGGTTGTTTCGCCTACAGCCCCATCGAAGGTGCGGCGGCCAACGAGATCCCGGGCATGCTGCCCGACGAAGTGCGCGAGGAGCGCCGCGCGCGTTTCATGGCCGTGGCCGAGGAGGTCTCTGCCACGCGATTGCGCCGCCGCATCGGCGCCACGATGCAGGTGCTGGTCGACAGCGCACCGGGCCTGGGCCGCAAGGGTGGGGTAGGGCGCAGTTACGCGGACGCGCCCGAGATCGACGGCGTAGTGCGGCTGTTGCCGCCCGAGAAGATCAGCAAGACGCTGAAGGTGGGCGAGTTCACTCGCGCGCGCATCGTGGGCAGCGAAGGCCACGACCTGGTCGGGGTGCCGATCTGACACTGCATTTCTGCACGGCCTCTACAGCCCCAGCGAAGACTGTGCGGGCAGCAGTGCTGCGTGCAAAGGCCATTGCGCGCGCCGCTTCGCTAGCAAGGGCCCAAAAGAAAAGCCACTGCATTGCTGCAGTGGCTTCAATTACCAATAAACTTGGTGCCCAGGAGAGGACTCGAACCTCCACGATGTTACTCGCTAGTACCTGAAACTAGTGCGTCTACCAATTCCGCCACCTGGGCCAACCGATTGCAACGCTGCAATCGGTATCGATTTCAGGAAAGAAAGAGATTCTATCATCAAAACAAACAAGATCGCAACAAGCCTGCTCGACGAAGTCGAAGGTTCCGTCCAGGGCCACCGTGATGGCCATGGCTTCGTCCAGCGCGACGACGGTGAGGCCGATATCTATCTGCCGCCCAACGAGATGCGCGCAGTGCTGCACAAGGATCGCGTCAAGGTTCGCGTCGTGCGGCAGGATCGCAGGGGCCGTCCCGAAGGCCGCGTCGTCGAAATCGTCGAACGGCCAGAACAGCCGATCATCGGCCGCCTGCTGCAGGAAAGCGGTGTCTGGCTCGTTGCCCCCGAAGACAAGCGTTACGGCCAGGACGTGCTGATTCCAAAGGGCGCGACTGGGCCCGCCAAGCCAGGCGAGGTGGTGGTTGTCGAGCTGACCGAGCCGCCCAGCCTCTACGGGCAGCCCGTCGGACGGGTGAAGGAAGTGCTGGGTCAGGTCGACGACCCGGGCATGGAGATCGAGATCGCCGTGCGCAAGTACGGCGTGCCGCATGAATTCTCGGCTGCCTGCATCGCGCAGGCACGCGCGCTGCCCGACAAGGTGAGGGCTGCCGACCGCAAGCAGCGTGTCGATCTGACGGATGTGCCGCTGGTCACCATCGACGGCGAGGATGCGCGCGACTTCGACGATGCCGTCTATTGCGAGCCCGCGCGCGTGGGCCGCGGCAAGGGCTGGCGCTTGCTGGTCGCGATCGCCGACGTGAGCCACTACGTCGAGACGGGCTCCGCACTCGACATCGACGCCTACGACCGCGCCACCAGCGTCTACTTCCCGCGCCGTGTGATCCCGATGCTGCCGGAGAAGCTCTCCAACGGACTGTGCTCGCTCAATCCCGAAGTGGAGCGCCTGTGCATGGTGTGCGACATGCTCGTTACCGCCAAGGGCGAGGTGCATGCCTACCAGTTCTACCCGGCGGTGATGTGGAGCCATGCACGCTTCACCTACACCGAAGTGGCGGCCATCCTGGCGAACACGCGCGGTCCCGAAGCGGTGCGACGCAAGGACCTGGTGCCGCACCTGATCAACCTCCACGACGTGTACCGTGCATTGCTGGCTGCGCGCGGGCAGCGCGGAGCGATCGACTTCGATACCGTGGAGACGCAGATCGTCTGCGACGAGAACGGCCGCATCGAGAAAATCGTGCCGCGCGTGCGAAACGATGCGCACCGGCTGATCGAGGAAGCGATGTTGGCGGCGAACGTGTGTTCGGCGGACTTCATCGCGCAGAGCAAGCACCCCGGCCTCTACCGCGTGCACGAAGGCCCCACGCCGGAGAAGAAGGAGATCCTGCGCAACTACCTGCGTGCGGTCGGCGTGAACCTCACGGTTAGCGACGAGCCGTCGCCCGGCGAATTCCAGGCCATCGCCCAGGCGACCAAGGAACGGCCCGACGCCCAGCAGATCCACTCGATGCTGCTGCGCTCCATGCAGCAGGCCATCTACACGCCGATCAACAGTGGCCACTTCGGCCTGGCGTATGAGGCATACACGCACTTCACCAGTCCGATCCGCCGTTATCCCGACTTGCTGGTGCACCGCGTGATCAAGGCGATCCTCGCGCACCGCAAATACGAGCTGCCTGCACTGCCCACGCCCGGCGAAGCGCACGCCAAGCTGGCGCGGCGCCTGGCTTCGCGCGTGCCTGCTCCCACGCAGAAGCCCAAGAAGGCCAGCGCCGAGCAACAGGCGTGGCAGGCTGCAGGCCTGCACTGCAGCGCCAACGAGCGGCGCGCCGACGAGGCCAGCCGCGACGTCGAAGCCTGGCTGAAGTGCAAGTACATGCGCGAGCATCTGGGAGAGGAGTACGGCGGCGTGGTCACGGCCGCGACGAGCTTCGGCATCTTCGTCACGCTCGACGCGATGTACGTCGAAGGCCTGGTGCACATCACCGAACTCGGCGGCGAGTACTTCAAGTTCGACGAGGCGCGGCAGGAGTTGCGTGGCGAGCGCACGGGCATCCGCTATGCCGTGGGCTCGCGCGTGCGCGTGCAGGTGAGCCGCGTCGATCTCGACGGACGCAAGATCGACTTCCGCCTCGTGCGCGATGGAGACGAACTGCTCGTGCGTGCCATGAAGGATAAGGGTGCCGCGCCCGGAGCCACCAAGACCGGCACGCGTCGGGCTGTGAAGGCACCCCGTGCCGAGCCGGACGTGCGTGCGCCGCGCTCGCCGATCGAGGCCATCAAGGCGTCGGTAAAGAAGGCCGCGTCCAAGAAGAAGAGCAGCAAGCGGCCCCGCCGCTGAACGCAGGAGCGCCGGGCGCGCCGGCGCTGCTTTCATCCCATCTCCATAACGACGACGAGGAACGAGGAAAGACATGGCATCGAAAGGAAAGACAGCCGTCATCACGGGCGCGGGTACCGGAATCGGCCGCGCGGCCGCGCAGGCCCTGCTGGGCGACGGCTGGAACGTGGTGCTGGCCGGGCGCCGGCCCGAGCCGCTGGCCGAGGTGGCCGCGACGGCCAAGGACGCCACGCTGGCCGTGCCCACCGACGCCACCGATCCGGCGTCGGTGCGCGCCCTGTTCGACGCGGCGGTGGACCGCTTCGGCCGCGTCGACCTGCTGTTCAACAACGCCGGCATGAGTGCGCAGGCCGTTCCTATCGATGAGATGCCGATCGAGCTGTGGAAGTCGGTGGTCGACATCAATCTGAACGGCATGTTCTATTGCATGCAACAGGCCTTCCGTGTGATGAAGGCGCAGAACCCCAGGGGCGGCCGCATCATCAACAATGGCTCGATCTCGGCCCATGCGCCGCGTCCCATGTCCATTGCCTACACGGCGACAAAGCATGCGGTGACCGGGCTGACCAAGACGGCCGCGCTGGACGGCCGCGCACATGACATCGCCGTGGGGCAGATCGACATCGGCAACGCCGTCACCGAACTGGCGGCTCGAATGGCCAAGGGAGTGCCTCAGGCCAACGGCGAGATCAAGCCCGAGCCGCTGATGGACGTCGGCATCGTCGGGCAGTCGGTGCTCTACATGGCCAACCTGCCGCTTGAAGCCAACGTGCTGTTCCACACAGTGATGGCCACCAAGATGCCGTTCGTGGGTCGCGGCTGACCGCGGTCAGCGCTGAAGGCGAGCGGCCAGTCGTGACGCGGTGAGTGCTTCGCCGGCGGGCCATTCGTCGGCCAGCCTTCCGTGTTCGTAGACGGCGGCGCAGGCGGCCTCGAAAACCGTCGCTGATGGTGCCGCGAGGCGTGCCGCGATGAGTCCGGCCAACACGTCGCCCGTGCCCGCCGTGGCCAGCCGTGCATTGCCCGTCGGGTTGATGCAGGCCAGGCCTGACGGTTGCGCGATGACCGTGCCCGAACCCTTGAGCACGACGACACAGCCATAGCGGCGGGCCAGCGTGCCTGCTGCAAGAAGCCGGTCCGCCTGGATTTCGCTCGTGCTGCAGCCGAGCAGCCGTGCGGCCTCGAGCGGGTGCGGCGTGAGCACGGTGGCTCGCGCGTCGCGCCCACGCCGGGCCAGGGCCTCCTGAAAAGACGGTTCGGCGGCGACCGCGTTGAGCGCATCGGCATCCAGCACGAGGCGCCGCGCGGCGGCCAGCACGGCGGGCAAGACCTGCGCGATGGCCGTGCCGCCTCCGCAACCGCAGGCGATGCTGCTTCGCTCGAGGTCGAGCTGGTCCGGCGCGCGCAGCATGCATTCGGGATCAGGTGGTATAGCGATATCGGCGGCATCGAGCAGCGCCAGGAATACCCTGCCGGCACCGGCATGTAGCGCAGCGCGCGCCGCCAGCACCGCGGCCCCCGACATGCCCGCTGCGCCACCGATGACGCCCACGTCGCCGTGGCTTCCTTTGTGGCTGGCGTGAACCTGCCTTGCCGCCCGGGGGGCTCCGGACAACCATGCGCAGGCGCTGCCGTCATCGGGAGGCAGGCCGAGCTCGTCCAGCCAGATGTCGCCGGCATGGTCGCGGCCCTCTGCCGTAAACAGGCCGGGCTTGAGCGTGAGCAGAGACAGCGTGTGCGTCGCCCGTACGGCGGGCGCTGCGGTGCCGCCGATGAGGCTGCCGCGGTCCGCGTCGAGTCCGCTGGGCGTGTCGATGGCGAGCACGGGCGCGCCTGCGCCGTTCATATGCCGGGCCCACGCTGCCAGCATGCCGTCCAGCGGACGCT
Source organism: Burkholderiales bacterium (assembly GCA_017307855.1). Taxonomy (GTDB): domain Bacteria; phylum Pseudomonadota; class Gammaproteobacteria; order Burkholderiales; family Burkholderiaceae_C; genus JAGOCV01. Next base: position 223,433 of record JAFKGD010000003.1, read on the forward strand.
GCCGGCCGATGCCCAGCAGTGCGTCGATGGCCAGATCGAAACGTGCGGGCGGCTCGTCGGCGAATTCGATGGAGATGGATTGCGCGCGAGCCAGCGATGCCTGTGCGTCGGCTGGCCGTCTCGCGGCATCGCCGATACGGGTGACGACGACGCGCAGGCCGCGCTGCCGCAGGGCCACGGCGGCTTCGAGCCCATCGCCACCGTTGTTGCCTGGGCCGCAGGCGATCCACACCGTACGGGCATGCGGTGCCAGGGCCAGGGCCAGGCGTGCGACAGCCGTGCCCGCGCGCTGCATCAGCGTATGTGGTGGCAGGGCGGCCAGCGCAGCGGATTCGATCCTTCGCGTGGCTTCGATGTCGTGGAGCGGTTGGGGGAGTCCGGGCGAGATGCGGCGCATGGCCGCATTGTGCGGCGCGGCGTCAGCGCGAGGCGAAGCGCTGAGGCGAGAGACCGCCCAGGTCGATCTCGGGCTCGCGTCCGGCGACCAGGTCGGCCAGGCCGCGCGCACTGCCGATCGAGAGCGCCCATCCATTGCCGCCGTGTCCCAGATTGAGCCAGATGCCCGGCGCTGCCGCACCGAGGGCCGGAAGGTCGTCGGGCAGACAGGGGCGCGCGCCTTTCCATTCCTGCACACCCGCCGAGAACTGCGCCGCACCGGGGAACCAGTCCTGCAACACCTGATAGAGCTGGCGCAGCGTCGCGGCGCGATGCGTTTGGTTGGTGCCGCCGAACTCGGCGCCACCGGCCACACGCACGCGCTGTCCCATGCGCGTGATGACCACCTGATGGCGCTCATCCGTGACGGCACCGCGCGGCGCGTTGAGTGGCTCGCGTACCTGTGCGCTTACGGAATAGCCATACACCGGTGCCAGCGGCAGTTGCAGTCCGAGAGCCCGCAGCAGCAGGCCGCATGCTGCGCCCGCGCACAGCACGATGGCGTCGTAGCTGCGTGCCGTCGCCTCGCCCTCGATGCGCAGCGTGGCGGGTCGGCCGGCTTCGCACGACAGCACCCTGCGGCCGAATTCGAATTGCACGCCGCTGCGTTGGGCCTCGTTCTTGAGGATCAGCGCGAATTGGCGGCTGTTGCAGGCTTCGTCATCCGGCAGATGAATGGCACCTGCCAGCGGCGTATCGGGGCTGAGCGCGGGTTCGAGGCGTCGGGCCTCGTCGGCGCTGATGTCGCGGCCGGCGATGCCGGCGTCGCGCAGCCGTTGCAGGCCGGGCTGCAGTCGGCGCTGTTCTTTCTCCGTGCGCATGAGAACGACATGGCCGGGGCTGCGGTCGAACTCGATTTGCGTGTCGGCGATGAAGGCGAGCAGGCGCTGGTGGCTGTAGCTGGCCAGTCGCGCCAGCTGTGCGTGAGTGGCGGTCCAGCGTTCCGGCTGGCCCGCGCGCTGCCATCGCCACATCCAGCCAAGGGCCTGGGTTCCGGGGAATGAGCCCAAGCGGATGGGTGCGTTCGTCCCCCACCAGCGTGACGAACCGCCGCGATGCAGGCCGGGCGTGCCCCAGGCGGCGATGTAGGCAGGCGGCACGAGCCCCGCTGGCGCGAAGCTGGCCTCTTCGGCTGCGGCGCCGCGCTGCTCGAGCACGGTGACTTCATGGCCTTCGGACGCGAGTTCCCAGGCCGTGGTGACACCGACGATGCCGGCGCCAACGATTGCGATTTTCATGGAGTGTGGGGGACTGCGGCGCGTTGCAGGGGCGGCGCCGGGCGCGTGATCTTACGCACTTTGCAGCAGGCGCTCGGCCTGCAAGGCCATGGAGAGTATCTCGTCGTCGTGGAGTGCTGCATGCCAGAGCATGAGGCCGCAGGGTAGATCGCCCGGCGCGTGGCAGGGCAGGCTGATCGCGCAACCGTCGAGCATGTTGACCACGCTGGGGTTGCGCAGCATGAGTCCGTTGATACGAAAGAATTCGTCATCGCGTTCGGCGCCTGGCGCAACGCTGGCCAGCGGCGGAGCCACGATCGGCACGGTCGGCGAAAGCACGGCGTCGAAACCCGCGAGGCGCGCTTGCATGGCGGCGATCCACCGGGATCGGCCGGCTTGCAGATCGATGTAGTCCGCCGCCAGCATGGTTCCGCCTCGCTCGATGCGGCTGCGCACGCGCGGGTCGTAGGCCTCGGCTGCGCGGACCAGCCATCGGCGATGCCAGGCGTGGCTTTCTGCGGCGGCGATGGTGCCGGCGGCCTGCAGCGTTGCCAGTTCACCGATCTCGTCGAAGGCCATTTCCTCGATGTGCGCGCCCGCATCGCGCAGCCGGCCGAGCGCGCGCTCGAATGCGCGGGCGACATGCGCATCCATGCCCTCAAGCATCACGGTGCGCGCCACGGCGAAACGGCGCCCGGCCAGAGGGCGGGCTGATCTCGTCACTGGGCGCGCGGCAATGATTTCGTGGGCCAGCACCGCGTCGCGCACCGAGCGTGTGATCGCACAAACCGTATCGAGCGTCGTGGACAACGGGAGCGCGCCCGCGGTGGGAACCAGACGCGCCGTACTCTTGAAGCCCACCAGACCATGGAGCGCGGCGGGAATGCGTATCGACCCACCTGTGTCCGAGCCCAGCCCGATGAAGGCGGCACCACCGGCCACCGACACGCCGGCGCCCGACGACGAGCCGCCGGGAATGCGTGCTACCAGGGGATCCGCCAGTCCGGCCAGCGGCGCATGATGCGGATTGACGCCCACGCCGGAGAATGCGAACTCCGTCATGTGGGTGCGTCCGATGAGGGCGGCACCGGCCGCCCGCAGCCGCGCCACGGCGACGGCATCGGCTCGCGCCGGGGGCTGTCCATCCAGCACGACGGATCCTGCCCGGGTAACCTCGCCTTCAACGTCGAACAGGTCTTTCACTGATACCGCCAGCCCGGCCAGCGGCAGGCCGGCGCCTTGGCGGGATTCGTCCCGGGCGCGCTCGAACGCGGTCTGCATGAAGGCTGGCGCGATGGCGGGGTGCCGGGCGGCGTGGATGGCGCGCTCGATTTCATCGGGGGCCGTGGTCCGGCCGTCCGCGATGCGGCTTCGAACGGCGTGCAGGTCTGGAAGGCCAGGGAAGAAGGGCATGCTCTGTGCTACACTCGTCGGGTTTTGCTGAGTTGTCAGCGAAACGAATCGCAAACCAGCCCTTTCAAGGTGTTGCGGAGCAGGCCACTGGCCGATGTCTTCGCAATCTCGGGCTGGATTTTAGACCCAACCTTTGGAGCAATTCATGTCCGCTACCATGCGTCAGATGCTGGAAGCCGGTGTCCACTTCGGCCACCAAACGCGCTTCTGGAACCCCAAGATGGCCCCGTACATCTTCGGCCATCGCAACAAGATCCACATCATCAACCTGGAAAAGACGCTCCCGCTCTTCCAGGACGCCGCCAAGTTCGCCAAGCAGCTGGCTGCCAATCGCGGCACCATCCTGTTCGTCGGCACCAAGCGCCAGGCCCGCGAGATCGTGGCCGCGGAAGCGCAGCGCGCTGGCGTGCCTTTCGTCGACCAGCGCTGGCTCGGCGGCATGCTGACCAACTTCAAGACGGTCAAGACCTCGATCAAGCGCCTCAAGGAAATGAAGGCCCAGCAGGAAGCCGGCCTCGAATCCATGAGCAAGAAGGAGCAGCTCATGTTCGCCCGCGAGATGGAAAAGCTCGAGAAGGACATCGGCGGCATCCAGGACATGGCCACGCTGCCCGACGCTATCTTCGTGATCGACGTGGGCTACCACAAGATCGCCGTCGCCGAGGCCAAGAAGCTGGGCATCCCGCTGATCGGCGTGGTGGACTCCAACCACTCGCCCGAGGGTATCGACTACGTCATCCCCGGCAACGACGACTCCTCCAAGGCCGTGACGCTGTATGCGCGCGGCATCGCTGACGCCATCCTCGAAGGCAAGGCCAACGCCGTGAACGACGTGGTCAAGGCCGTGGCCGAAGGCAGCGACGAGTTCGTGGAAGTGGAAGAGGGCTCCGCTGCCTGATCGGGCGCGAGCCACTCGTCCCAAGGGGCTCGCGTAGCCCCTTTTTTGTAACTATTTTTGCTTTGAACTGAAGACGGAGAATCAAGATGGCTGCTATTACCGCAAGCATGGTCGCCGAACTGCGCGCCAAGACGGATGCGCCCATGATGGAGTGCAAAAAGGCGCTGACCGAGGCCGAAGGCAACATGGAAAAGGCCGAAGAGCTGTTGCGCGTCAAGCTGGGCAACAAGGCCGGCAAGGCGGCGGCCCGCGTGACGGCCGAAGGCGTGGTGGCGAGCTTCATCGACGGCACGACCGGTGCGATCATCGAAGTCAATTGCGAAACCGACTTCGTGACCAAGAACGACAGCTTCATCGGCCTGGCCAAGGCTGCCGCTGAGCTGGTCGCCAAGAACAACCCCGCCGACCTCGAAGCTCTGGGCGCGCTGCCGTACAGCCAGGACGGTTTCGGCCCCACGCTCGAAGACGTGCGCAAGGGCCTGATCGGCAAGATCGGCGAGAACATGTCGTTCCGCCGCTTCAAGCGTTTCAGCTCCGGCGCCAAATTGGCCTCGTACCTGCACGGCACGCGCATCGGTGTCGTGGTCGAGTTCGACGGTGACGAAGCCGCTGCGAAGGACGTCGCCATGCACGTGGCGGCCATGAAGCCCGTCGCCTTGGCCAGCAGCGACGTGCCGGCTGAGCTGATCGATAAAGAGCGTTCGGTCGCGACAGCCAAGGCTGCCGAATCGGGCAAGCCGGCCGACATCGCCGCGAAGATGATCGAAGGCTCGGTGCAGAAGTACCTCAAGGAGGTCTCGCTGTTCAACCAGCCGTTCGTCAAGAACGACAAGCAGACCGTCGAGCAGATGCTCAAGGCCGCAGGCACCACGGTGAAGGGCTTCACGCTCTACGTCGTGGGCGAAGGCATCGAGAAGAAGGTCGACGACTTCGCGGCCGAAGTGGCCGCGCAGGTCGCCGCCGCCAAGGGGGGCGCCTGAGGGCATCGACTTGCAGGAAGGCCGTACACTCTCGACCCAATCAGGAGATCTGTCCATGACCCCAGCCCGGCCAGCCCACAAGCGAATCCTGCTGAAGCTGTCTGGTGAGGCGCTCATGGGCGACGATGCCTTCGGCATCAACCGCGCCACCATCGTCCGGATGGTGGAAGAGGTGGCCGAGGTGACGCGCCTGGGTGTCGAGGTGGCCGTCGTTATTGGCGGAGGGAACATCTTCCGTGGTGTTGCGGGCGGTTCGGTCGGCATGGACCGGGCCACGGCCGATTACATGGGCATGCTGGCTACGGTGATGAACTCGCTGGCGCTGGCCGATGCCATGGACAAGCAGGGGCTGGTCGCTCGCGTGATGTCGGCCATCGCTATCGAGCAGGTGGTCGAGCCCTACGTGCGGCCGAAAGCCCTGCAATACCTCGAAGAGGGCAAGGTGGTGGTCTTTGCAGCCGGGACGGGCAACCCGTTCTTCACCACGGACACCGCCGCCGCTCTGCGCGGTGCCGAGATCGGTGCCGAACTCGTGCTCAAGGCGACCAAGGTCGATGGCGTCTACACCGCCGATCCCAAGAAGGATCCGAACGCACGGCGTTACAGCGAGTTGACGTTCGACGAGGCCATCGCGCAGAACCTGGGCATCATGGATGCGACTGCGTTCGCTCTGTGCCGCGACCAGAAGCTGCCGATCAAGGTGTTTTCGATTTTCAAGCACGGCGCGCTCAAGCGCGTGGTGATGGGTGAGGACGAGGGTACCCTCGTCCACGTGTGAGGAGCAGACCCCATGTCGATTCCAGATATCCGCAAGAACCTCGACACCAGGATGGACCAGTCCATCTCGGCGTTCAAGAACAACCTGGCCAAGATCCGCACCGGCCGCGCCAATCCAGGCCTGCTCGATTCCGTGCAGGTCGACTATTACGGCTCGATGGTCCCGATCAGCCAGGTGGCCAACGTGACCCTGCTCGATGCTCGCACCATCAGTGTCCAGCCCTGGGAAAAAGGCATGGGTGCCAAGATCGAGAAGGCCATCCGCGACAGCGATCTGGGCCTGAATCCGGCGTCCATGGGCGACCTGATCCGGGTGCCGATGCCGCCGATGAGCGAGGAGCGCCGCAAGGAAATGACCAAGCTCGTGCGCCAGGAAGGCGAAGGCGCCAAGGTGGCTGTACGCAATCTGCGTCGCGATGCCAACGACGCGGTCAAGAAGCTGGTCAAGGACAAGCTGGCGTCGGAGGACGACCAGAAGCGCGCCGAGGCCGACGTCCAGAAGGCCACCGACAAGCACATCGCCGAGATCGACGCACTGGTGACGGCCAAGGAACAGGAAATCATGGCGGTGTGACAGCTGTCACCCACCCGCTTTCCGGATGAGCATGAACACCGCGGCGCCGCGCGGGCCGAAGGCCCCCGGCGCCGCCTGCACTTGAGGAGCACAGATGCATGCCAGCGCAGCGCACCATGTCGCTATCGTGATGGACGGCAACGGCCGTTGGGCCACGCGCCGGCTTCTGCCGCGGGTGGCCGGGCACAAGCAGGGGGTCGACACGCTCAAGCGATGCGTGCAGGCCTGTATCGAGCGCGGAGTGGGCGTGCTCACGGTGTTCGCGTTCTCGTCGGAGAACTGGGGCCGCCCCACCGACGAAGTCTCGGGCCTGTTCGACCTGCTGGCCACCGCGCTCGCCAAGGAGATCAAGCCGCTGCACGAGAACGGCGTGCAGCTTCATTTCATCGGTGACCGCTCGGGCCTCTCTCCGAAGGTCTGCGCGGGCTTCGTGGAGGCCGAGGCGCTGACGGCCGCCAATCGCCGGCTCGTGCTCAACGTGTGTTTCAACTACGGCGGCCGATGGGACATCGTCCAGGCTGCGGCGCGTGTGCAGGCGCGCGGTGAGGACATGAGCGAGGAGGCGATCGAAGCGTCGCTCGCGCTGGCGCATGTGCCAGCACCCGATCTGTTGATCCGGACCGGTGGCGAGCAGCGCATCAGCAATTTCCTGCTGTGGCAACTGGCATACACCGAGTTGTACTTCAGCGATGCGCTGTGGCCGGATTTCGGCGGCGCCGATCTCGATGCTGCACTGGCGTGGTACGCCGCCCGTGAACGGCGCTTCGGCAAGACCTCGGCGCAGCTTTCTGGCGCCGGGGATGCCATGCACGGCCGTCAGGCTGCCTGAGGAGACGATCATGCTTTGGCAACGAGTCGTCACCGCCATCGTGCTGCTGGCCGTGCTTCTGCCGGCCTTGTTCTATCCAGAGCCGTGGACCTTCTGCGCCGTGATGCTGGTGCTGATCGGGGCGGGCGGCTGGGAATGGGGGCGTCTGAACGCAATGTCCCAGTCGGCGTCCTGGGGATTGGCGGCCGTCAGCGTTGTGCTGAGCGCTGGCGCGTGGCTCGCCGGTCTTGCCGTCAGGCCGACGCCGGTTCTCTGGTCGATGGTCGGCCTTGCATGGGTGCTGGGCGGTGCGTGGCTGATCGCCAAGGGCGTGGAGGGCTGGCCGCGCGTGCCGCGCGCAGTCCGCATCGTCGGTGGCGTGCTCGCGCTATCGCTGGCGTGGCTGGCTGCGGCTCAGGCGCGTACGGCCGGCATCAATTTCCTGCTGTCGGTGCTGGTACTGGTCTGGATGGCGGATATCGCTGCCTACTTCGCAGGGCGCGCGTTCGGTACGCGCTGGATTTCGCGCGGGCTGGCGCCGCGTATCAGCCCCAAGAAGAGCTGGGAAGGCGTCATCGGCGGCATGGTCGGCGTGATCGTGCTGGCCTTCGCGTGGCGGTGGGCCGATGCGCATTGGCTGCAGGCGTCGGCCAGCCTGTATACGGTTCTGTCGGCACGTGGCGTGTGGATGTTGCTGATCGGCGTGGCCTTCCTCGCGGCGATGAGCGTGGTAGGGGATCTCGTCGAGTCGCTCATCAAGCGCAGCGTGGGCGTGAAGGATTCGAGTGGACTGCTGCCGGGTCACGGGGGGGTGCTCGACCGTGTCGATGCCTTGCTGCCTACATTGCCCTTGGCGCTCATGCTGGCGCAGGGCATCGGTGTCCGATGAGGTCCGAGCGGGAACCGATGAACAAGACCCGGATCGCCATCCTGGGCGCAACCGGATCGATCGGCGGCAGCACCCTCGATGTGCTGGCGCGTCATCCGGACCGCTTCGACGTGGTCGCGCTGACGGCGGCAACGCAGGTGGACGCCATGCTTGCCCTGTGTGCCCGTTGGCGCCCGCGCTGGGCGGTCATGGCGAGCGCATCGCATGGTCGCGAACTCGAGCAGCGCATGCGCGCCGAGGGGTTGCCCACTGAAGTGCTGGTCGGCCCGGCTGCATTGGTCGACGTGGCGGCGCACGACGAGGTGGACGCCGTCATGGCCGCCATCGTGGGTGCTGCCGGCCTGGAGCCTTGCATCGCTGCGGCACGCGCGGGCAAGCGTCTGCTGCTCGCCAACAAGGAAGCCCTGGTCGTGGGCGGCGACGTTTTCCTGCAGGCCGTGCGGGAGGGTGGGGCCACCTTGCTGCCCATCGACAGCGAGCATTCTGCGATTTTCCAGTCGCTACCCGAGGACCCGGCGACCTGGTCGGAGCGTGTGCACAAGATCATCCTCACGGCGTCGGGCGGCCCGTTCCGCACGCGCGACCCGGCCACGCTGGAAGCCGTGACGCCCGAGCAGGCCTGTGCACATCCCAACTGGGTGATGGGCCGCAAGATCTCGGTCGACTCTGCCACCATGATGAACAAGGCGCTCGAAGTCATCGAGGCACGCTATCTGTTCGGCCTGGCGCCGCGCCGGATCGAGGTGGTCATCCATCCGCAGAGCGTCATCCATTCGATGGTGCAGTACCGCGACGCGTCCATCGTGGCGCAACTGGGCACGCCCGACATGCGTGTGCCCATCGCCTACGGCCTGTCCTGGCCGAACCGCATCGACAGCGGCGCGGCGCCGATCGACTTCCATACCTTGAGTGCCATGACGTTCGAGGCTGCCGACGCGCATCGCTTTCCCGGCCTGCAACTGGCCTGGCAGGCTCTCGAAGCCGCGCCAGGTACGACGGCGGTGCTCAATGCCGCCAACGAAGTCGCGGTAGCAGCTTTTCTCGACGGGCGCATCGGTTTCACCCGCATACACGAAATCAACGTCGAGACGCTTTCCGGCGTTACCATGTCGCCGCCCGCGACCCTGGCCGATCTGCTGGCGCTCGACGCGCTGGCGCGCCGCGTTGCAGGCGGGCATGTCGATCGGCTGACGCATCGGCATCCATCATGAGTTGTAAAGGAGCCGGTCACCCATGCTGACTGTCGTTGCGTTCGTTGTCGCGCTGGGCCTGCTCATCGCCGTGCACGAATGGGGCCACTACCGCGTCGCAGTGGCTTGCGGCGTGAAGGTGCTGCGCTTTTCCGTGGGCTTCGGCAAGCCGCTCGTTCGATGGGTGCCGCGGCGCCAGCGGCCGGGGCAGGCGACCGAATTCGTGATCGGCATGCTGCCGCTGGGCGGCTACGTGCGCATGCTCGACGAGCGCGAGGGCCCCGTCGATCCCGCCGAGAAGCACCTGGCATTCAACAACCAGTCCGTGCGCGCGCGCGCAGCCATCGTTGCGGCCGGGCCGGCCGCCAACCTGTTGCTGGCTGTCTTGCTCTATTCCCTCGTCAACTGGTGGGGTGTGGAGGAACCACGCGCGGTGCTGGCGAGTCCTGTAGCCGGCTCGGTCGCGGAGCGCGCCGGCCTGCGTGGCGGCGAAGAGGTCGTCGCGGTGTCCGACGAGCCGGGCCATCGTCAGCCGGTCAGATCGTTCGAGACGCTTCGGTGGCAGCTCACGCGGGCCTCGCTGGAAGGGCGCGACCTCGTCCTGTCCCTGGCGGCCGCAGACGGTGCACCCGCTCGCGACGTCCGCCTGGCACTTTCGTCCATCAGCACAGCCGATGCCGATCCGCAGCTATTCCGCCGTGTCGGATTGGTCGGGCCGTGGACCGAGCCGGTCCTGGGCGAACTGATGCCTGGTCTGGCGGGCGAAAAGGCGGGCCTGCGCCGGGGCGACGTTGTCCTGGGCATCGGGAATACGCCTGTGGTCGATGGCGTGCAGTTGCGCGAACTCATCCGCACCCAGGTACGGGATGGCCAGGCGGTGACACAACCGTGGCGCATCCGGCGCGACGGGGTTGACATCGCTGTGGACGTGACGCCGGACGTGCGTACAGAGGCCGCGGGCGTTGTCGCCCGCATCGGGGCCTATGTTGGTGGCCCGCCTGCCATGACTGTGGTGCGCCATGGTCCCATTGAAGGGCTGTGGAACGGCGCCGTCCGCACCTGGGAGGTGTCGCTGCTCACCCTCAAGATGATGGGCCGCATGGTAATCGGCGAGGCATCGCTGAAGAATCTGTCGGGGCCACTCACGATCGCCGATTTCGCCGGCAAGTCGGCCAGCCTGGGCCTGACCCACTATCTCGTGTTCCTCGCCCTGATCAGTGTGAGTCTGGGCGTGCTCAACCTGCTGCCACTGCCGGTCCTCGATGGGGGGCACCTCATGTATTATCTTTGGGAAGCGGTGACTGGAAGGGGGGTTTCCAGCGCCTGGATGGACCGCCTGCAAAGAACCGGCGTCGCGCTGCTTCTGGTCATGATGTCCATTGCCCTGTTCAACGACGTCACCCGTCTTTTCGCATCCACCTGATCCCAGCCTGCTGTCCTTCCGACGAGGCACAATCTGCGCCCATGAAAAACCACTACAGCCGCTTCCGCGTGCGCACCGTGTCTGCGGTCGTCGCCATGGCTTTTGCCGCCAGCACCGCCTGGGCGGTCGACCCGTTCACCATCCGAGACATTCGCATCGAGGGCCTGCAGCGTGTCGAGCCCGGCACGATCTTCGCCTCGATCCCGGTGCGCGTAGGAGACAGCTACAGCGACGAAAAGGGGTCGGCGGCCATCCGCTCGCTCTTCGCGCTGGGCCTGTTCACCGATGTGCGCCTGGAGGTCAGTGGTGACGTGCTGGTGGTCGTGGTGGAGGAGCGCCCGACCATCGCGGCGGTGGATTTCGCCGGGGTCAAGGAATTTGACAAGGAAGTGCTCAAGAAGTCGCTGCGCGATGTGGGCCTGACGGACGGCCGTCCTTACGACCGCGGCCTGGCCGATCGCGCCGAGCAGGAGCTCAAGCGGCAGTACATCGGCCGTGGCCTCTACAGTGCCGACATCGTCACCACAGTCACCCCCATCGAGCGCAACCGCGTCAACCTGATGTTCTCGGTGACCGAGGGCGAAGGCGCGAAGATCAAGGAAGTGCGCATCGTCGGCAACCAGGCTTTCAGTGAGTCGACGCTGGTGGGCCTCTTCGATCAGGATACCGGTGGCTGGATGAGCTGGTACACCAAGTCCAACCAGTATTCGCGCACCAAGCTCAATGCCGACCTGGAGACGCTGCGCTCGTACTACCTCACGCGCGGCTATCTGGAGTTCCGGGTCGACTCGACCCAGGTTGCGTTGTCCCCCGACAAGCAGAGCATCTCGATCACGGTGAACGTGACCGAGGGCCAGCGCTACGTCGTCTCGGGTGTGAAGCTGGAAGGCAACTTCCTGGGACGCGACGACGAGTTCAAATCGCTCGTGAGCATCAAGCCAGGCCAGGCCTACAACGCCGACGACGTGTCGGAGACCGTCAAGGCATTCAACGATTATTTCGGCAACTTCGGCTTCGCGTTCGCGCGCGTGGAGGCCCGCCCCGAGATCGATCGCGCCAACAACCGCGTGGCCTTCGTGATCCAGGCGGAGCCGTCGCGCCGTGTCTACGTGCGGCGCATCAATGTCATTGGCAACAACCGCACGCGCGACGAAGTGATCCGCCGTGAATTCCGGCAGTTCGAGGCATCCTGGTATGACGCGGAAAAGATCAAGATCTCGCGCGACCGCGTGGACCGGCTTGGCTACTTCACCAACCTCAACGTCGAGACCCAGGAGGTCGCCAGCTCGCCCGACCAGGTCGATCTGGCCATCACCGTCGAGGAAAAACCCACGGGCAGCCTGCAACTGGGCGCCGGCTTTTCCAGTGCCGAGAAGGTCGCCCTGGTGTTCGGCATCCGACAGGAAAACGCGTTCGGCTCGGGTAACTACCTGGGCATCGACGTGAACACCAGCCGCTACAACCGCACGCTGGTGTTCAGCACGACCGACCCGTACTTCACCACGGACGGCATCTCGCGCACCTTCGACCTCTACCACAGGACGACGCGACCATATGATTCGGTCGATGGCGACTATTCGCTGATTACATCGGGCGCTTCTGTCCGTTTCGGCGTGCCGTTCAGCGAGACCGATACCGTGTTCTTCGGTGGAGGGCTGGAGCGTACCGAAATCCGCAGTGGCAACAACATGCCCTCGGCCTACAGCAACTACATCACGCAGTTCGGAGATACCAGTACGGGCGTCCCGCTCACGATCGGCTGGGCGCGCGACGATCGTGACAGCTCGCTGGTTCCCACACGTGGCCGCTACCAGCGTGCCAATGCCGAGTGGGGCGTGGGTGGCGATACACGCTATCTCAAGGCCAGCTACCAGTTCCAGCAATACATTCCCATCAACAAGCAGTACACGTTTGCGCTCAACAGCGAAGTGGGCTGGGGCAAGGGGCTGGGCGGCAAGCCGTATCCGCTGTTCAAGAATTTCTATTCCGGGGGGCTGGGCTCTGTGCGCGGCTTCGAGCAGGGCTCGATCGGTCGCAAGGATGCGGTCACGACGGCGGCCCTTGGCGGAACACGCAAGGCGACGCTCAATGCCGAGGTGATCGCGCCTTTCCCCGGCGCTGGCAACGACCGCACCATGCGCCTGTTCGGTTTCTTCGACGTCGGCAGCGTCTGGGCCGAAGACGAGCAGATCAAGGCGGGCGACCTGCGCGCCTCCGTCGGCCTCGGCTTCAGCTGGATCTCGCCACTTGGCCCTCTGCGCATTGCGGTTGCCAATCCAGTCCGCAAACTTGACGGCGATAGAATCCAGAGATTGCAATTCCAGATCGGAACGTCCTTTTAAATGAACTCCTTTTTCGCTTCTGTCCGCCCGTTCCTGCTCGCGTGCGTCGCTGCACTGTCGGTGACGGTCGCGCATGCTCAGGAGTTCCGCATCGGCTTCGTCAATGCTGACCGCATCATGCGAGAGGCGACGTTGGCCAAGACGGCGCAGTCCAAGCTCGAACAGGAATTCGGCAAGCGCGAGCGCGACCTCGTGGCTCAGGAGTCTGCCCTCAAGGCAGCTTCGGACAAATTCACCACTGAGGCGCCCACGCTGTCCGAGTCGCAGCGCGCCACGCGTCAGCGCCAGCTCGTCGAGCAGGATCGGGATTTCCAGCGCAAGCGCCGTGAGTTCCAGGAAGATGCCAACAACCGCCGCAACGAAGAGCTGCAGCAGTTGCTGGAGCGTGCGAATCGTGTCATCCGCCAGGTGGCCGAAACTGACAAGTACGACGTCATCCTCCAGGAAGCGATCTACATCAATCCCAAGCACGACATCACCGACAAGGTGATCCGTGCGCTCAACGCCGCTCCTGCTGCGCCGAACGCCGCCGGCAAGTGACGGACGTGCAGCCCAGGCGTGGTGCTCCGACTCGGTGAGATCGTCCAGGCGCTGGGCGGCGAGTTGCATGGCTCGCCGGACCGGACGATCGCGCGGTTGGCGCCGCTGTCCGACGCCACGGACGATGCACTCAGCTTCCTGAGCCATCCCAGATATCGCCAGCAACTGGCGGTATCGGGCGCAGGCTGCGTCATCGTCGCCCCGGCGCTCGCCGACGAGGCACGTGCGCGCGGTGACTGCATCGTCGCTGATGACCCCTATCACTACTACGCCCGCGTGACGCAGCTGTGGAAGCGGCGCACGCGCCAGCAGTTTCCTGCAGGCATCCATCCCAGCGCCGTTGTGGATGCTGAGGCCGTCATTCACCCTTCGGCGACGATCGGTCCGTTGTGCGTCGTCGAGCGCGGAGCCAGCGTGGGCGCCGGCACGGTGCTCAGGTCGCGCGTGACGCTGGGTGAGGATTGCTCGATCGGCGCGCGTTGCCTCGTTCATGCGGGCGCAGTGATCGGCGCCGACGGCTTCGGCTTCGCGCCACACGAGGGGGCTTGGGAGAAGATCGAGCAACTCGGCGCAGTGCGTATCGGCAACGACGTCGAAATCGGCGCCAACACCTGTATTGACCGCGGCGCGCTGCAGGATACGGTGATCGAGGATGGCGTGAAGCTCGACAACCTGATCCAGATCGGCCACAACGTGCACATTGGCGCGCACACGGCGATGGCGGGTTGCGCCGGCGTGGCGGGCAGCGCGACCATCGGCGCGCATTGCACTGTGGGTGGCGGCGCCATCATCCTGGGCCATCTGACGCTGGTGGATCACGTGCACGTCTCTGCGTCCACGGTGGTGATGCGCTCCATCCTCAAACCAGGCCAGTACACCGGCGTGTTCCCGGTGGACGACAATGCCGCCTGGGAAAAGAACGCAGCCAGCCTGCGCCAATTGCACGCCCTGCGCGACCGCGTCAGGGCCCTCGAAAGAACGTCGAAGAATTCATGATGGACATCCACCAGATCCTCAAGCTGCTGCCGCATCGCTACCCCATCCTGCTGGTGGACCGGGTGCTGGAACTCGAAAAAGGCCAGCGCATCCGTGCGCTCAAGAACGTGACGATCAACGAACCGTTCTTCACCGGCCATTTCCCGCACCGGCCTGTGATGCCTGGCGTGCTGATGCTCGAGGCCATGGCGCAGGCCGCGGCGCTGCTGTGCTTCGACATGCTGGGCACCGCGCCCGACGACAAGACGGTCTACTACTTCGCGGGCATTGACGGCGCACGTTTCAAGCGTCCCGTGGAGCCTGGCGATCAGCTCGTGATGGACGTGACGCTGGAGCGTGCCAAGGCGGGCATCTACAAGTTCAAGGGAACGACGCGCGTGGGCGGCGAAGTCGCCTGCGAGGCCGAGCTCATGTGCACCATGCGCTCGATCGCCTGAGGTGCGCGCGGCATGTCGATGATCCACCCGACGGCCATCGTCGATCCCGGCGCCGAGCTCGACAGCACAGTCTCGGTGGGGCCTTACGCCGTCATCGGGCCGCACGTGCGCATCGGCGCCGGCACCACGGTCGGGCCGCATGCCGTGATCGAGGGGCACACGACCATCGGCCGTGACAACCGGATCTTCCAGTTCGTCTCGCTTGGCGCGATCAATCAGGACAAGAAATACAAGGGCGAGCCCTGCGAGCTCGCCATCGGCGACCGCAACACGATCCGTGAGTTCAGCACCTATCACATCGGCACCGTGCAGGGTGGAGGCGTCACCCGCCTTGGCAATGACAACTGGATGATGGCCTATACCCACCTGGCGCACGACTGCGTGGTGGGCGACAACACCATCTTCGCCAACAACGCGCAGATCGCAGGCCATGTGGTGGTGGGCGACTGGGTGATCTTGGGCGCCTACACCTGCGTGCACCAGTTCGTTCGCATCGGAGCGCATGGGATGACGGCGATGGGCTCGGTCCTGCTGTCCGACCAGCCGCCGTTCGTGATGAGCGAGGGACATCCGGCCGGTGCGCGTTCGATGAACTTCGAAGGTTTGCGTCGCCGCGGCTTCACGCCCGAGCGCATAGCTGCCGTCAAGGCCATGCACAAGGCGCTCTACCGCGACAACCTCACCGTCGCGCAGGCGCGTGACCGCATCGCGGCATTGCCGCCGGAGTTCGCGGGCAGCGATGCCGATGTATCGCTCATGCTCGAATTCCTCGACGGCCTCACGCCGCATCGAGGTATCGTCCGGTAGACACGATGCATCAGGACCCGGCTTTCGCCCTGGTCGCCGGCGAAGCGTCGGGCGACCTGCTTGCAGGCCTGCTGCTGCAGGGCCTGCGCCAGCACTGGCCCGATCTGCATGCCGCCGGCATCGGCGGTGGGGCGATGGCGCGGCAGGGTTTCGAAGCCTGGTGGCCCAGCGACAAGCTGGCAGTGCGTGGCTACGTCGAGGTGCTGCGCCACTACCGCGAAATCGTCGGCATCCGAACGCAATTGGGCGAACGCCTGCTGGCAGAGCCGCCCTCTGCCTTCATCGGCGTCGATGCGCCGGACTTCAATCTACAGCTCGAAGCCACGCTGCGCGCGGCCGGCATCCCGGCAATCCATTTCGTTTGCCCCTCGATCTGGGCATGGCGACCCGAACGAATCGACACGATCCGCGCGAGTTGCGACCATGTGCTGTGCCTGTTCCCGTTCGAGCCGGAGTTGCTCGCGCGCGCGGGCGTGCCGGCTACTTATGTCGGCCACCCACTCGCGCAGGTGATTCCTCTGGAGCCGGACCGAGCGGCCGCGCGCAGCGTGCTCGGACTGCCACCCGATGCGCCTGTCGTGGCGCTGCTGCCGGGCAGCCGCGCTTCCGAAATCCAGTACCTCGGCCGGCGTTTCCTGGCCGCCGCCGCGTTGATCGCTCAGGCCGACGCGGGTGTGCGCTTCGTGCTGCCGGCCGTGCCGGCGCTGCACGCGCGGGTGGAGGCCATGGCGCGTGACGCAGGCCTTGGCCAGCGGCTGCTGGTGACTCCGGGCCAATCGCATGCCGCGCTGGCCGCCTGCGACGTGACGTTGATTGCCAGCGGCACGGCCACACTCGAGGCCGCGCTCTTCAAGCGGCCCATGGTGATCGCCTACAACATGAACTGGATATCGTGGGCGATCATGCGGCGCAAGAAGCTGCAGCCGTGGGTCGGTCTTCCCAACATCCTGTGCCAGGACTTCGTCGTGCCGGAACTGCTGCAGGATGCCGCCACGCCCGAGGCCATGGCGCGGGGCGTGCTGCAGTGGCTTGGAGATTCCGCCGGTGTCCGCCGGGTAGAGCACCGCTTCGCCGAGCTGCATGAGACACTACGGCGCGACACCGCGCAACTCGCCACCCATGCGATCCAGAACGTTCTTGAAGGCTAAACAGACCGCGCTGGTCTGGGACGTGCCAGGCCTCGTGGCTGGCGTGGACGAAGCCGGCCGCGGGCCGCTCGCCGGGCCGGTGGTGGCGGCAGCGGTCATTCTCGATGAGCTGAGGCCGATCAAGGGGCTCGCCGATTCCAAGGTGCTGTCGCCGGCGCGTCGCGAGCGGCTCTACGACGAGATTCAGGACAAGGCGCTGTGCTGCTGTGTCGGCGAGGCCAGTGTCCAGGAGATCGATCAGGTCAACATCCTGCAGGCCACCATGCTGGCCATGCAACGCGCGGTGGTGGGCTTGCGGCTCAAACCGGTCAAGGTGCTGATAGACGGAAATCGCCTGCCCACGCTGGACGTGCTCGCCGAGGCGGTCGTCGGCGGGGACGCGCGGGTACAGGCCATTTCGGCGGCTTCGATCATCGCCAAGGTGCACCGCGACCGCCTGTGCCTGCAGATGCACGAGCGGTGGCCGCACTACGGTTTCGACACCCACAAGGGCTATGGCACCGAAGCGCACATCCGCGCTTTGCGGGAGCACGGTGCGTGCGATGCACATCGTCGCAGCTTCGCGCCGGTGAGCGGCGTGCTGGGCGTGCAGGGTGGGATCGCCGTCGGCGGAGTGGCGGCATGACCGCACCGCAGGCTGCCGTTCAGCACATCACGTCGCGCGACAACCCCTGGCTCAAGGATCTGCGCAAGCTGGCGCAGGACAACGCTGCCGCGCGCCGGTCCGGCCGCGCCTGGGTCGAGGGCGATCATCTCTGCCGTGCTGCATTGGCGCGGGGTTGGCAGCCGGCCGAAGCCGTCTTCGCCGAGTCGGCCTGGCCGCAGGCGCCGGCGGAGTGGTGGCAGGGCGCCGGACGTGTCGTGGTGCTGCCCGATGCGCTGTTCGCGGCCATCAGCGCGCTCGACTCCCCGGCGCGCATGGGTTTTGTGCTCGCGTTGCCCCAAGTGGCGATGCTTGAGCCGGGCGCGGCCAGCGTCGTGCTCGATCGTGTGCAGGATGCGGGCAACGTCGGCTCGATCCTGCGCAGTGCCGCGGCCTTCGGTTTCCCTCAGGTGCTGGCATTGAAAGGCTGCGCTGCGCTGTGGTCGGCCAAAGTGCTGCGCGCCGGCATGGGCGCACACTTCGGGCTGAGGCTCGTCGAGGGCCTGGACGAATCGGCACTCGATGCCTTGCAGGTGCCGCTGGTGGTCACCAGTTCGCACCGTGGCCAGTGGCTGCATGCCGCGCCGCCGGCCTGGCCGTGCGCCTGGGTGTTGGGACACGAAGGGCAGGGCGTGCGCGCTTCGATCGAGACGCGCGCCGTCACGGCGGTACGCATTGCGCAGCCGGGCGGTGAGGAGTCGCTCAACGTAGCGGCCGCCGCGGCGATCTGCCTGCACGCCAGCGCCGCCGCACGGCTTGCCTGAAGGGCGCGACGGTCCAGATGAGCGGCGCGCTCGCGCTATAATCTCGCGGTTTACCTGCCAACGCCTAGCCTAGCGCTGTTCTTCCCGAACTACCTCTCCAAGACGTACCCTTTTCATAGTGAAGCCGGCCGCGCGCCGGGCACATTGCAACAGGGCTGGCGCTGGGCGAATCCAACTACTGGAGTTACCCCGTGCTTCCCGTCTCGCCCCTGGCCATTCTCGCCCTCGCAGACGGCACGGTCTTTACCGGCACTTCGATCGGAGCCACCGGCTCCACGACCGGCGAGGTGGTGTTCAACACCGCCATCACCGGTTACCAGGAAATCCTCACCGACCCGAGCTATTGCCAGCAGATCGTCACCCTGACGTACCCGCACATCGGCAACTACGGCATCAATGAGGAAGACGTCGAAGCCAGCAAAGTCCATGCCGCCGGCCTGATCATCAAGGACCTGCCGCTCCTGGCATCCAACTTCCGCGCCACGCTCACGCTCACGCAATACCTGCAGCGCGAGAAGACCGTGGCCATCGCCGGCATCGACACGCGCAAGCTCACTCGCCACCTGCGCACGCACGGCGCACAGAACGGATGCATCGTCGGCCTGCCGCTGGGCGAAGCAGTCACCCCTGCGGCCATCGAGCGAGCCGTGGCGGCTGCCAAGGCTGCGCCCAGCATGTCAGGTCTCGATCTGGCCAAGGTGGTGTCCGTCACCGCACCTTACGAGTGGACCGAAACCGAGTGGGCACTCGGCGAAGGCTACGGCGCGCAGCTCAAGCCGCGCTTCCACGTCGTGGCGTTGGACTTCGGCGTCAAGCGCAACATCCTGCGCATGCTCGCCAGCCGCGGCTGCCGCATCACGGTGATGCCCGCGCAGACACCAGCCGCCAAAGTGCGCGAGCTGAACCCCGACGGCGTGTTCCTGGCCAACGGTCCGGGCGACCCGGAGCCCTGCGACTACGCCATCGCATCGTCGCGCGAGCTGATCGAGGCGGGTATTCCCACTTTCGGCATCTGCCTGGGCCACCAGATCATGGCGCTGGCCTCCGGCGCGAAGACCTTCAAGATGAAGTTCGGCCACCACGGCGCCAACCATCCGGTGAAGGACCTCGACAACGGCCGCGTGTCCATCACCAGCCAGAACCACGGCTTCGCCGTGGACGAGAAGAGCCTGCCGGCCAACCTGCGCCCCACGCACATCAGCCTGTTCGACGGCACGTTGCAGGGGCTGGCGCGCACCGACAAGCCGGCGTTCTGCTTCCAGGGCCACCCCGAGGCGTCACCCGGCCCGCACGACATCAGCTACCTGTTCGACCGTTTCACCGCGCTCATGGAGCAGCACAAGAATGCCTAAGCGCACAGACATCAAGAGCATCCTCATCATCGGCGCGGGCCCGATCGTCATCGGCCAGGCCTGCGAGTTCGACTACTCGGGCGTGCAGGCCTGCAAGGCGCTGCGCGAAGAGGGCTACAGGGTCATCCTGATCAACAGCAATCCCGCGACGATCATGACCGACCCGGCCACAGCCGACGTCACCTACATCGAGCCCATCACCTGGCAGACGGTCGAGAAGATCATCGCCAAGGAAAAGCCCGACGCCATCCTGCCCACCATGGGTGGCCAGACGGCGCTGAACTGCGCGCTCGACCTGTGGCACAACGGCGTGCTCAACAAGTACAAGGTCGAGCTGATCGGCGCCACGCCCGAAGCCATCGACAAGGCCGAAGACCGCCAGAAGTTCAAGCAGGCCATGACGCGCATCGGCCTCGGCTCGGCGCGCTCGGGCATCGCCCACACCATGGACGAGGCCTGGGCCGTGCAGAAGACCGTGGGCTTCCCCACCGTCATCCGCCCGAGCTTCACGCTCGGCGGAACGGGCGGCGGCATTGCCTACAACTCGGAAGAGTTCGAGACCATCTGCAAGCGCGGCCTGGAGGCGTCACCCACCAACGAACTGCTGATCGAAGAATCACTGCTCGGCTGGAAGGAGTACGAGATGGAAGTCGTCCGCGACAAGGCGGACAACTGCATCATCGTCTGCTCGATCGAGAACCTGGACCCGATGGGCGTGCACACCGGCGACTCGATCACCGTGGCCCCCGCGCAGACGCTGACCGACAAGGAATACCAGATCATGCGCAACGCGAGTCTCGCGGTGCTGCGCGAGATCGGCGTGGACACGGGCGGCTCCAACGTGCAGTTCTCGGTGAACCCGAAGGACGGCCGGATGATCGTCATCGAGATGAACCCGCGCGTGTCGCGCTCTTCGGCGCTGGCGTCCAAGGCCACGGGCTTTCCCATCGCCAAGGTGGCGGCCAAGCTGGCCGTGGGCTACACGCTCGACGAGCTGCGCAACGAGATCACGGGCGGTGCCACGCCGGCCTCGTTCGAGCCCTCGATCGATTACGTGGTCACCAAGATCCCGCGCTTCGCGTTCGAGAAGTTCCCGGCCGCCGATTCGCGCCTGACGACGCAGATGAAATCGGTGGGCGAGGTGATGGCCATGGGCCGCACCTTCCAGGAGTCGTTCCAGAAGGCGCTGCGCGGCCTGGAGGTTGGCGTCGACGGCATGAACGAGAAGACGCAGGACCGCGAGGTGCTCGAGAAGGAACTGGGTGAGCCCGGCCCCGAGCGCATCTGGTACGTGGGCGACGCGTTCGCCATGGGCCTGTCGGTCGACGAGGTGTTCGACCTGACGAAGATCGACCGCTGGTTCCTGGTGCAGATCGAGGAGATCGTGAAGCTCGAGCTCGAGCTCGACAAGATCGCCGATGCCAAGGGTGGCGATGCGTTGTCGTCCATCGATGCGGCCACGCTGCGCATGCTCAAGCAGAAGGGCTTCTCCGACCGCCGCCTGGCCAAGCTGCTCAAGACCAACGAGAAGGCCGTGCGCGAGGCGCGGCGCGCGCTCAAGGTGCGGCCGGTCTACAAGCGCGTGGACACCTGCGCGGCCGAGTTCGCCACCAACACCGCCTACATGTACTCGACGTACGAAGACGAGTGCGAGGCCGAGCCGACTGACAAGAAGAAGATCATGGTCCTGGGCGGCGGGCCCAACCGCATCGGCCAGGGCATCGAGTTCGACTATTGCTGTGTGCACGCCGCGCTCGCCATGCGCGAGGACGGCTACGAAACCATCATGGTCAACTGCAATCCCGAGACCGTGTCGACCGACTACGACACCTCGGACCGCCTCTACTTCGAGCCGCTCACGCTCGAAGACGTGCTGGAGATCGTCGACAAGGAAAAGCCGCATGGCGTGATCGTGCAGTACGGCGGGCAGACACCGCTCAAGCTGGCGCTGGGCCTCGAAGCCGAGGGCGTGCCCATCATCGGCACCAGCCCCGACATGATCGACGCGGCGGAAGACCGCGAGCGTTTCTCGGCGTTGCTCCACAAGCTGAATCTCAAGCAGCCACCGAATGCCACCGCGCGCACCGAAGCCGAGGCGCTGGAGAAGGCCTCGGCCCTCGGCTATCCGCTCGTTGTCCGTCCCAGCTATGTGCTGGGCGGCCGTGCGATGGAAATCGTGCACGAGCAGCGCGACCTCGAGCGCTACATGCGCGAAGCCGTCAAGGTGAGCAACGATTCGCCCGTGCTGCTCGACCGCTTCCTCAACGATGCGATCGAGTGCGACGTGGACTGCCTGCGCGATCCTGCGGGCAAGACCTTCATCGGCGGTGTGATGGAGCACATCGAACAGGCCGGCGTGCACTCGGGCGACTCGGCATGCTCGCTGCCCCCGTACTACCTGTCGCAGGCCACGGTGGACGAGCTCAAGCGCCAGTCCGCCGCGATGGCCGAGGCACTGAACGTGGTCGGCCTGATGAACGTGCAGTTCGCCATCCAGGAGGTGGAAGAGGGCGGCCGCAAGCAGGACGTCATCTACGTGCTCGAGGTGAACCCACGCGCGTCCCGCACGGTGCCCTTCGTGTCCAAGGCCACGGGTATCCAGCTGGCCAAGGTCGCCGCACGCTGCATGGCCGGCCAGACGCTGGCGTCGCAGGGCGTCACGAAGGAAGTGACGCCGCCGTACTTCAGCGTGAAGGAAGCCGTGTTCCCGTTCGTGAAGTTCCCCGGCGTGGACACCATCCTCGGCCCCGAGATGAAGTCCACCGGCGAAGTGATGGGCGTGGGCAAGACCTTCGGCGAGGCCTTCGTGAAGAGCCAGCTCGGCGCGGGCACCAAGCTGCCCAAGTCGGGCAAGGTGTTCCTCACGGTGAAGAACAGCGACAAGGCGCGTGCCGTGGAAGTGGCGCGGCAACTGGCGGCGCTGGGCTTCGAGATCGTGGCGACGAAGGGCACGGCCGCCTCCATCAGCGCGGCGGGCATCGCGGTCGAGGTGGTCAACAAGGTGACCGAAGGCCGTCCGCACGTGGTCGACATGATCAAGAACAACGAGATCGTGATGGTCATCAACACCGTGGAAGAGCGCCGCAACGCGATCGCCGATTCGCGCGCGATCCGCACTTCCTCGCTGCTGGCCCGCGTGACCACGTTCACCACCATCGCCGGTGCCGAGGCCGCTGTGGAGGGCATGCGCTACGTCGACAACCTCGACGTGTATTCGGTGCAGGAACTGCACGCGCAACTGGCCGCTGCCTGAGCCTTGACGGGCTGCTTCCGGGAATACCCGGATGCGGCCCGCGCTGCTGGCCCGCCCCGGGCTTTCGCGGCATAATGGATCGCAATCGACACCGCCGGACGGCAACGCCCGGCGGTTTGCTTTTGGAGATACGAAACATGGCCACCATCCCCATCACCAAGCGCGGCGCGGAGAAGCTCAAGGAGGAGCTGCAACGCCTGAAGACCGTGGACCGTCCCTACATCATCAACGCCATCGCCGAGGCGCGTGCCCAGGGCGACATCAGCGAAAACGCCGAGTACGACGCGGCCAAGGATCGCCAGGGCTTCATCGAGGGGCGCATCCTCGAGATCGAGGGCAAGCTGTCGGCGTCGCAGGTGATCGACCCCGCCCAGCTCGACGCGGGCGGCCGCGTGGTGTTTGGCTCCACGGTCGAGCTCGAGGACGAGTCGACCGGCGAGAGCGTGAAGTATCAGATCGTGGGCGAGGACGAGGCCGACCTCAAGCTCGGGCTCATCAACGTGTCGAGCCCGATCGCGCGCGCGCTGATCGGCAAGGAAGAGGGTGATACCGCCGAGGTGCAGGCGCCGGGCGGCACCAAGCGCTACGAAATCGTGGGCGTGCAATACGTCTGAGATGACGCGCATGCCCGGTCAGCGCGTTGCCGTCTGGGCGTCGGCCCTGTGGTGGGGAAGCCTTGCGACCATCGGCTTCCTGGTCGTACCGATGCTGTTCTCCAATCTCGCCACGCCCGCCATCGCGGGCGCCATGGCGGGCAAGCTTTTCGCCGCGGGCTGCTGGGTTTCGCTGGCTTGCGGCCTCGCCGTCATCGTGGGCCTGCGCAGCGGCGGTGCCGAGCGCATGAACGCCGCCGTGCAGGTGACGCTGGGCTTCGTGTTCGCGGGCATGCTGATGGCCCTGCTGCAGGAGTTCGCCGTGGCGCCCCGCATCCTCGCGCGTGACAACCTCAAGCTGTGGCATTCCGTGGGCACGGGCCTGTACATCGTGCAGTGGCTGTGCGCCTGCGCGGTGTTCTGGCGTCTCACGCGGCGTCTGCCTGCGCCCTGAGTCCGGCATGCCCGCGCCAGCGGGCCGGCCGCACCTCGATGAAGCGGGTGATCGCGTCGACCGTGCCGGGCGCCAGGTCGAGCCCCGGCGCGTTCGCCGGATTGGCACGCAGCTGCTCCCGCAGCAGCTCTCCGAACGGGCGCCCCGGGGTCGCCATGAGGACCAGTCCGCGGAGTTGGAGGGCGTTCGGGCCGTGGACTTCGAGTGGCTCCTCAAAACAGACCGCTTGCGCCGAGGCGCTGGCGGTCGAGACGAGGCAGGCCATGGCAGGGATTCAGCAAGCGGTGCGCGCGGCGTTCATTGCAGCTCGCGTCCTGGCTGCCGCGTCACTCGTGCCAGTGCTCGGCCACCCAGCGCGCCGGCCGGATGAACCGCAGCCTGCGGTTGCGGCGGCCCGCCAGCGCGTCGGGCGGATTGCATTCACCGTGGAAGATGACGATGCGCGCACCGTCAGGAACCTGCGGTGCCTTCAGGTAATTCAGCGGCCAGATCGGGATGCTGTGGTACTTGAAGCTTGGGCACCAGCCCTCGGGCCAGTACTGCAGTTTGCCCTGCCGGTGAAGGAAGTCCGACAGGTAGGCCTGCTCGTTGCGGAACTGTTCCCGGACCTCGTTCACATGATTGCGGAAATACTCCAGCACGTCGGGGTGCGCACCCAGTTCGAACCGGTACACCGACGAGTTGCCGGTGATGCGCCACGGCCGCTTGTAGTCGTGGATGATGAGGAAGTCGCCCGGCTGTTCGAAGAAGCCGTCGAGCGGGCCCACGATCACCACGTCCACGTCGAGGAAGAGGGCGGTGCCGCGCAGACCGTGCAGGTCGGCCGCGAAGGTGGCCAGCTTGGTCCAGCCGCGCTCGGGAATGCCCGGGGGCAAGTCGAGCGCCGGTATCGGCAGGCAGCGCACTTCGCTGCGGATACCGGTGCTGTCATCGGTGAGGCAGACGAAGCTGAAGTCACCTGTGAGGTGCCGCCGCACCATCGCGTACAGCCGGTTGACGTATTCGGGGCCGTATTTCGTGCCCCACTTCATGCAGATGATGTGCCGCTGGCCACTGGGTCGGGACAGCAAGGCAGCGCCGTCGGGCGCCTGTGCGGCGCTCATCCCTGCAGGCGTTTCTTGACCGACTTCTGCTTGGGCTTGGCGCGCTTGATCTGGCCGCCTGGCGTGAGGCGCTGGTTGCCCAGCACGCGCAGGGTACGCACTTCGGGGCGCTGGCCGCCGCGCTTGCTGTACTTGAGCACCTTGACGTCCCGGGGGCCGGGCATGCGGTCCTCGTCGACAGTCTTTTCCTTCTCGGGGATCGGACGCCACAGCACCAGCAGCTTGCCGATGTGCTGGATGGGTGCGGCGCCCAGTTCGTCGGCGAGGGACTGGAACATGGCTTCGCGGGCCACGCGGTCGTCGCCGAGCACGCGGATCTTGATCAGCCCGTGGGCATTGAGGGCGGCATCGGCTTCGCGCTTGACGGCCGGCGTGACGCCGTCGTTGCCGATCATCACCACGGGGTCGAGGTGATGGGCCTCGGCGCGGTGTTCCTTGCGCTGGGCCGGGGTGAGCTGGATTTGGGGCATGACCCGTATTATCCGTGGCCGGCAGGGCTATTGCCGCACGCTGGCCCCACCCGGGGTGCGTTCTGCGGGGACAATACGCTCCATGAAAGTCCAGACCAAGAGCAAGAAGGTCAACAAGGCGTGGCTCAACGACCACGTGAATGACCCTTACGTGAAGTTGGCCCAGAAAGAGGGCTACCGGGCCCGCGCGGCCTACAAGCTCAAGGAAATCGACGAGACCCTGGGCCTGATCCGTCCCGGTCACGTGGTGGTCGATCTTGGTTCCACGCCCGGTGCCTGGAGCCAGTACGTGCGCCGCCGCCTTTCACCGGAAGGCGCTGGCGTGGGGCAGCTCGACGGAACCATCATTGCGCTGGACATCCTGCCGATGGAGCCGATCGAGGGTGTCACTTTCCTGAACGGCGACTTCCGGGAGCCCGAAGTACTGGCCCGGCTCGAGGACGTGATGGCCGGCCGCCGGGCCGACGTGGTGGTGTCCGACATGGCCCCCAATCTGTCGGGTATCGAATCGTCCGACGCCGCGCGGATCGCGCACTTGGTCGAGCTGGCGGTGGAGTTTTCAATCAATAACCTCAAGCCTGAGGGCGCGTTGGTGGTCAAGCTGTTCCATGGCAGCGGTTACAGCCAGCTGGTCAAGCTTTTCAAGGAGCATTTCCGCGTGGCCAAGCCGATCAAACCCAAGGCCTCGCGCGACAAGTCATCGGAGACCTTTCTCGTGGGCATCGGTCCTAAAGGCACCGGCGGGTATTGATTCGATACAAAAACACACGCAATCCCACCCCAACCCTATGGCCGCCATTGGCAAAGGCCGGCCTCAGCCGGGTTGAAACACCTAAAATGGGCCGCAACTGTCTGCTGTCCCCCCTTCCGGCCCCCCGTGGCTGAAAACGATCCGGAGCCTCGCTTGAACAATCAGTGGTTTTCCAAAGTAGCCGTCTGGCTGGTCATCGCCATGGTGTTGTTCACTGTGTTCAAACAGTTCGACGCCCGTGGCACGGCCGGCGCCAGCAGCATCGCCTACTCCGACTTCCTGGAACAGGTGCGTGGCAACCGTATCAAGAGCGCCATCATTCAGGAGGGCCAGGGCGGCACCGAGATCCTGGCGATCACCACCGACGACACCCGGGTGCGTACTACCGCCACCTACCTTGATCGCGGTCTGGTGGGCGACCTGATCAACAACAACGTCAAGTTCGACGTGAAGCCCCGTGAAGAAGGCTCCCTCCTCATGACCCTGCTGGTCAGCTGGGGCCCGATGCTGCTGCTGATCGGGGTGTGGATCTACTTCATGCGCCAGATGCAGGGCGGAGGCAAAGGCGGCGCCTTCAGTTTCGGCAAGAGCAAGGCGCGCCTGCTCGACGAGAACAGCAATCCCATCACCTTCGCCGACGTCGCCGGCTGCGACGAAGCGAAGGAAGAAGTGAAGGAGGTCGTCGACTTCCTGAAAGATCCGCAGAAATTCCAGAAACTTGGCGGGCGCATTCCGCGCGGCCTGCTGCTGGTTGGTCCTCCGGGCACCGGCAAGACGCTCTTGGCCAAGTCCATCGCGGGCGAAGCCAAGGTGCCTTTCTTCAGCATCTCGGGCTCCGACTTCGTGGAAATGTTCGTGGGCGTGGGCGCATCGCGTGTGCGCGACATGTTCGAGAATGCCAAGAAGAACGCGCCCTGCATCATCTTCATCGACGAAATCGACGCGGTGGGCCGCCAGCGGGGCGCAGGCCTGGGCGGCGGCAACGACGAGCGCGAGCAGACCCTCAACCAGATGCTGGTTGAGATGGACGGCTTCGAAACCAACCTCGGCGTGATCGTGGTGGCGGCGACCAACCGCCCCGACATTCTGGACGCCGCGCTGCTGCGTCCGGGCCGCTTCGACCGCCAGGTCTACGTCACGCTGCCCGACATCAAGGGCCGCGAGCAAATCCTTGCCGTGCACATGCGCAAGGTGCCGATCGGACAGGACGTCAATGCCAGCATCATCGCGCGCGGCACGCCCGGCATGAGTGGTGCGGATCTGGCCAACCTGTGCAACGAAGCCGCCCTGATGGCCGCGCGACGCAATGCGCGCGTGGTCGAGATGCAGGACTTCGAGAAGGCCAAGGACAAGATCTACATGGGCCCCGAGCGCGTCACCATGGTGATGACCGACGAGGAAAAGCAGGCTACGGCGTATCACGAGTCGGGCCACGCTGTCGTCGCCGAACTGCTCTCGCCCAACACCGACCCGGTGCACAAGGTCACGATCATGCCGCGCGGCCGTGCGCTGGGGCTGACCTGGCAACTGCCCGAGCGGGATCGCCTCTCGCGTTACCGCGAGCAGATGCTGGCCGAAATCAGCATCCTTTTCGGCGGCCGTGTGGCGGAAGACCAGTTCGTCAAGAAGATCTCGACCGGCGCCTCGAACGACTACGAGCGCGCCACCAAGATCGCCCGCGACATGGTCACGCGCTACGGCATGAGCGAAGCGCTGGGCCCCATGGTCTATGCCGAGAACGAAGGTGAAGTGTTCCTGGGCCGCAGCGTCACGCAGACCACGAACATCGCCGAAGCCACGATGCTGAAGGTGGACCAGGAAATCCGCCGCATCCTCGACGAGCAATACGCGCTGACGGAGAAGCTGCTGTCCGAGAACGCCGACAAGGTCGAAGTCATGACCCGCGCCCTCATGGAGTGGGAAACCATCGGCCGCGAGCAGGTCGAGGACATCATGGCCGGACGTCCGCCGCGCCCGCCCAAGGACTGGACGCCCCGCACGCCCACGCAGGGCGGCGACACCAGCGGCGGCGCTCCGGCCGTCAAGCCGGACGCTGCGCCCTCCGCCGCGTGATGCACATGGCTTGCCTGCCACGCAGGCGAACGGCGGGGCCTTCGGGCCCCGCTTTCCTTTTCCGGGCCGGCCAGCCATGAGCCACTGGCAGACCAGCCGCTTCTGCATCGATCTGTCGGTGCCGCGCGTGATGGGCATCGTCAACGCCACGCCCGACTCGTTCTCGGACGGGGGCCGCCACGACGGCGCGACCGCTGCGCTGGCCCATTGCGAGCGGCTGCTGCGCGAAGGCGCCGACATGCTCGACATCGGTGGCGAATCGACACGGCCGGGCAGTCCGGCCGTGCCGCTCCCGGAAGAGCTTGCGCGTGTGCTGCCGGTGGTGCGTGGTGCCGTCACGCTGGGCGTGCCGGTGTCTGTGGATACCTACAAGCCTGAAGTGATGCAGGCCGTGCTCGATCTGGGTGCCGACATCGTCAACGACATCTGGGCGCTTCGTCGCGCCGGCGCGCGCGAGGTGGTGGCGCGCCATCCGTCGTGCGGCATCTGCCTCATGCACATGCATCGCGATCCGCAGACGATGCAGGTCGCGCCCATGGCGGGCGATGTGCCGGCGCAGGTGAGCGCATTCCTGCGGGCGCAGGCCCAGGCGCTCCAATCGCTGGGCGTGGTGCGAGAGCGCATCGTGCTCGATCCGGGCGTCGGCTTCGGCAAGACGGTGGAGCAGAATTTCTCCCTGCTGGCGCGCCAGTGCGAGTTGCTGGCGCTGGGCTGGCCTGTGCTGGCCGGATGGTCCCGCAAGTCGTCACTGGGCGCGGTCACGGGCCTCGACGTGCCTGACCGGCTGGTGCCCAGCGTGGTGGCCGCCGTGCTGGCGGCCGACCGTGGGGCGCGCGTGCTGCGCGTGCACGACGTGGCGGCCACCGTGGCCGGCCTCGCGGTATGGCGGGCCACCGCCGCGCAGCAGCCGTCGGCCATGGCCTGAGATTCACACCTTCCGATCGGTCGATCCTTCTCTTTCGCCTCCAACCAGAACGACAACCATGACGACCTCCCGCAAGTACTTCGGCACCGACGGCATCCGTGGCACCGTGGGGCAGCCGCCCATCACGCCGGACTTCGTGCTCAAGCTCGCGCATGCCGTTGGACGTGTGCTCAGGCGCACCGAGGAACGGCCGACGGTGCTGATCGGCAAGGACACCCGGCTTTCAGGCTACATGCTCGAGAGCGCGCTCGAATCGGGCTTCAACTCGGCCGGCGTCGATGTCGTGCTGCTCGGTCCCTTGCCCACACCCGGCGTGGCCTACCTCACGCGCGCCCAGCGGGCCAGCCTGGGCGTGGTCATCAGCGCGAGCCACAACGCCTTCCCCGACAACGGCATCAAGTTCTTCAGCGCCAAGGGCAGCAAGCTCGACGATGCGTGGGAGCGGGACGTCGAGGCCGCGCTCGACGAGCCTCCGGTCTGGGCGGATTCGGCCGCCATCGGCAAGGCCCGCCGGCTCGACGATGCGGCCGGCCGCTATATCGAGTTCTGCAAGAGCACCTTTCCGCACGATCTCACGCTGCGTGGCCTGAAGATCGTGGTCGACGCCGCCCATGGTGCGGCCTATCACATCGCGCCCAAGGTGTTCCACGAACTGGGCGCCGATGTCATCGCCATCGGCTGCGCGCCCGACGGCCTGAACATCAACCATGAGGTAGGAGCCACGCATCCTGAAGCGCTGGTGCGCGCGGTGCGCGCCAACCACGCCGACTACGGCATCGCACTCGATGGCGATGCCGACCGCCTGCAGGTGGTCGATGCCACAGGCCGCCTCTACAACGGCGACGAACTTCTCTACCTGATGGCAGCCGACCGACTGGCACGCGATGAAGTCGTGCCCGGCGTGGTGGGCACGCTCATGACCAACATGGCGGTGGAGCTGGCCCTGCACCAGCGTGGCGTGAAGTTCGAGCGTGCCCGGGTGGGCGACCGCTATGTCCTGGAGGCGCTGGAGCAGCACCGCTGGCTGCTCGGCGGCGAGGGTTCGGGCCACCTTCTGGTGCTCGACCGCCACACCACCGGCGACGGCCTGGTGAGCGCGCTGCAAGTGCTGCAGGCCTGCGTGCGCAGTGGCCAGTCGCTGGCGCAACTGCTGGCTGGCGTGCAGCTCTATCCGCAGACCCTCATCAACGTGCGACTGCGGCCCGACCAGGACTGGAAGGGCAACGCTGCCGTCGCCTCGGAAATCGCGGCTGTGGAGCGCGAACTCGGCGACGAAGGCCGAGTGCTGATCCGGGCCAGCGGCACCGAGCCGCTGGTGCGCGTGATGGTGGAAGCCCGCCAGGCCGCCAGCGCCGAAGCCGCCGCGCGCCGCCTGGCCGATGCCGTGCGCGCCTGCTGACTGTACGCACCCCCTTCCCCACGACAGACAAGGAGTCACCTGCCCATGTCGCCCTGGATCAATATTGCGGTCTCATACCTGCCCGATCTCATCTCGCTGACCAAGCCGCTGTTCACTCGCAGCAAGAACGCGGCACCCGGCCCCGAGGTGGTCGAGCAGCAGATCGCTGAATTGCAGGCGGCTGCCACGCAGAACGCCGAATCGATCAAGCAGCTCGCGGTGGACGTGCAAAAGACCATCGACGCCGTGCAGCAGGCGTCGGTGCTGCTGGAGAGGCGGCTGGCGCGCACGCAATTGCTGCTGGCCGTGTCGCTCACCGCATCGGCGCTGTCGTTCGTCCTCGCGGCCTGGCTGCTGGTGCAGCGATGACAGATGTGCCGATGGAAAGCGGCGGCGTCGCCATCGTGCGCGTCGACTACGCCGACCCGGCGCACGGCGATATGCTGCTCGCCATGCTGGATGCCTATGCGTGTGATCCGGCGGGCGGTGGCGAGCCGTTGTCGCCACCAGCGCGTGACGCGCTGTTGCCCGGACTGGCCGCGCGGCCACACGCATTCAGCTTGCTGGCGCTGCGAGGTGGCGAGCCTGTCGGCCTGGTCAACTGCTTCGAGGGCTTCTCCACCTTCGCGGCGAGGCCACTGGTGAACGTGCACGACCTCGTCGTGGCATCGGGCCATCGCGGCCAGCGCATCGGAGAGCGCTTGCTCGCTGCGGTGGAGGAAGAAGCCCGCGCGCGCGGCGCCTGCAAGGTCACGCTCGAAGTGCTGACGGGCAACATGCCGGCCCAGCGGCTCTACGCCCGCACGGGCTTCGCTGGCTACGAGCTGGATCCGGCAATGGGCCAGGCCCGGCTGCTGCAGAAGTGGCTGGACGCCTGAGCGGGCGCCCTGGCGCTGGCCGCCGTCAACGACGCCGGCGCAGCCCGGGCAACTGAAGTCGGTCAGGCGACCAACCGCTTTCCACCCATTCGGGATGCTGCGCCATCAGCGCCTCGTCACGGCTTGCCGTGGCCGTGAGTGACTGGCGCTGCCGCTGCAATTCTTCCTCGCCCTGCATGCGCAGGGGCGACAGGCTGGCGAGCACCAGCGGCGACGTTTCGGCCACCTGCATCGGCACGAACAGCGTGCCCGAGCGGATGGTGGAGAGCGAAGCCGGAATGGCATTGATGCTGCGCAGTCGCGCCACGTCGATGTTGTGCCGCGCCGCGAAGGCGCCCAGCGGCTCGGAGGGGCGGGCCTCGACGGCCTTCAGGCGCAGCAGCGACGCGGGCGCGTTGTCCGGAGCGGCGGCCAGCGCGGCCCGCAGGCGGCGTGCCTGCAACTCGGTGAGCCACAGATGGCGACCGTCGCCCGCCACCACCTGGCGCAGCACGCCGGCGTTGAGCATGGCGATGTCGTCCTCTGCCGCGCCCGCCAGACGCGCCACCGTGGCCAGATCGGCGTCCCGGTCGAGCTGCTGCAGCACGATGCGTTGAGAGCGGCTGGGGGCCGGCAATGCAACGCCGTGCGCCACCGGGTTGCGGAAGATCGTTCGCACGGCCACGAAGCGCGGCACGTAGCCCTGCGTCTCGGTCGGCAGCCAGGGCAGGATACCGACGAAATCCGGCGTGCGGCCGTTGGCGCGGGCGCGGTCGATGGCGCGCGCGACGCAGCCTTCGCCGCAGTTGTAGGCGGCCAGTGCCAGGTGCCAGTCACCGAAGCGGCGGTACAGATCGCTGAGGTAGGACAGCGCGGCGCCGGTGGCCGCCAGCGGATCGCGGCGTTCGTCGCGCAGCCAGTCCTGGCGCAGGCCGTAGCGGCGGCCCGTCTCGGGGATGAATTGCCAGATGCCGCTGGCCGCGGCCGGCGACAGCGCGCGCGGATCGAATCCGCTTTCGATCACCGGCAGCAACGCCAGCTCCGCCGGCAGTCCCTGGCGCTCCAGCGCGTCGACGATGTGGTGCAGGTAGGGCGCGCTGCGCTGCATGGCGCGTGCGAGGAAGTCGGGGCGGCTCGCGTAATCACGGATCAACGCGCCGGCCAGTTCGTCGGGCAGCGGGGCGATGAGGTTGGAGGCCTGCAGCCGCGACCACATGTCGCCGCCCTCCGGCAACGCCGCGGGGGCAGGGCGGGTGGCAGCCTGCGCGATCACGGTGGCGGGCGCGGGGGCCACGGTGCCGTCCTGAACAGGCTCGCCGTCTTCGGCCGGCACCACGGCGGGCCGCGTGGTCAGGGCCGCGTCGGCATCGGTGAACGACAGCCCGGCCAGATCGGGCAGGCGGCCGCCCAGCAGATAAGGGTCGGAAGGCTGCGTGGTCACGCAGCCGGCCAGCAGCAGCGCGGCGCCTGCCCACGCAACCAGGCGCGGCGCCATGGCGGTCACAGCCGCGAGCGCAGCGCGGTGTTGCGTGCCTGCAGCGCGTTGGCCAGCTGGATGGCGATCATGTACTGGATCTGGTGCGCCACGCGGGGCACGGCGCGCTTGATATCGGGCAGAGAATCGCGCGGGAATTCGAGGGCGATCGAGGGCTCCAGCGCCACGGCCGTGGTGGACACGGAGAGCGGACCCACCAGCGACAGCACGTTGAACATTTCGCCCGAGCACACCTCGTTGACCGACAGCGTCGCGCCGACCATGGCGTCGTGGTGGAACACGCGCACCCGGCCGGTGACAAGCAGGTAGGTGGACGAGCCGGGCTCGTTCTCACCGGAGAAACGGTGGCCTTCGGGAAATTCGTACAGGCGGGAACTGGCGACGAAGGCGTCGAGTTCCTTCTCGTCGAAGCGCTCGAAGGCGGGCAGGTCGCGCAGGAACGGCAGCAGGGTCATGGCGTCTTTCTTCGCTGTCGCGGCCGTCAGGCGGCTGCCAGGGGTTGGAGGCGCGAGGCCAGGGTCTCGGAGAACAGCTCCAGCAGCGGAGGGCCGGCTTCCTCGTCGGTCAACAGCAGCTCCAGCGACTGATGCTGCAGCCGCAACGAGCGCACGCGCGTGGTGGCCTGCACGGTCGAGCTGGCCACCAGCTGCCGGGAGAGCACCGAGATCTCGCCGAGCAGCGCGCCGGCCTTGACCTTGCCCAGGGGAACCGTGCGGTCGTCCTGCTCCACGAAGATGTCCGCCTCGCCCTCGAGGATGAAATGCACCGAGTCGGTGGGCATCCGGTCGCGGAAGATGTTGTAGCCGGGGCGGACATCGGCCTTCACGCAGGCATCCAGCAGGCGCTGCAGGCCGCGCGGCGTCATGCGGGAGACGAATTGCGGAAAGACCTGCTGGAACTGCTTGCGGTCCGTGTCGTCGAGCATCGCTGAACCCCCTCATTGGTGGAAAAGTTGGCACCCCGCTGGCCAGGCCGTTGCATCTTGTCGATGCATCGTGTTACGCGAAGTTTCCGTGTGTTATTCTAAAAATTCTAGTGGATGCCACTGGGGAAGCGCACGCGATCTTGTTTTCTGACGTGCTTTTTCCACGTGAAAGCGTAACCAGGCGTTGGTTGCACGCATCCGGCCAATAAATTGACGAGGGGAAAGCAGCATGCGGCGCGTACCGTTGATCCAATCGCTCGTGGGTGTGGTTCTGGCCATGTCCTTCCTGAGCGCCAACGCCAATCCCGTGCAGGATGGCCTCAAGGCTGCCCGCTCGGGCCAGTACGAGGAAGCCCGCCGCCTGTGGCTGTCGGCTGGCAACAATGCCGACGCCTTCAACAACCTGGGCGTGCTCTACGAAAAAGGCCTGGGCGTGCCGGCCGACCGCGTGCAGGCGCGCGACTGGTACCTCAAGGGCGCGCAGGCCGGCAACCGCGGCGCGCAGAACAACCTGGGCGTGCTGCTCGACAAGGGCGTGGTGCCCGGCCAGTCCGATCCCGTGCAGGCCGCGCGCTGGTACGACGAAGCGGCCAAGCGCGGCGATCGCAACGCCATGAACAACCTGGCCGTTCTCAAGGAAGCCGGCCGTGGCGTGCCTGCCGATCCGGCCGGCGCGCTGGCGCTCTATCGCCGTGCTGCCGAACTCGGCCTGGCCCAGGCGCAGAACAACCTGGGCGTGGTGTACGAGAAGGGTTCGCTGGCGCCGCAGAATTACGAAGCGGCCGTGGCCCAGTACCGCGCCGCTGCCCAGCAGGGCCACGGTGCGGCTGCCAACAACCTCGGTGTGCTCTATGGCAATGGCCGCGGCGTGCCGCGCAACTACGTCGAGGCCGCCTACTGGTTCTCCATTGCCGCCAATGCGGGCAACCGCAACGGCGCCAACAATCGCGACGCCGCCTTCCGCCGGCTGCAGCCGGCAGAGGCCGAACAGGTGCGCGCGCGCCTGGCGGCCCAGCCCCGCACGAATTCCGCCAGCTGAGCGCGCCGCGCCCCGCTGATCCACGATGACGATCCAGCCTTCGCGCGCAAGGTTCGCCGGGCCGTGCGCGGCCCCCGCGCGCAGGATGCGTGTCGCGATGCCGCGCGTCTTGGCCTTGCCCCTGCTGCTGGCCTGCGGTTGGGCGCAGGCCCAGTTGCCGCCGATTCCGACGCCCGGTGCCGTCCAGGACTCGGTGATGCAGCCGCGCCTGCCGCAGTTGAGCTCGCCGCCCGAGGTGATGTTCTCGCGCGAGCCGGCGGTGCAGCAGCGGGCTCAGACGCAACGGTTTCTGGTCAGCGGCTTCACCTTCAAGGGCAACACGCAGTTCAGCGAGGCGCTGCTGCGCCAGTTGGTCGAGCCCTACCTCGACCTGCAACTCACGCTGGGTGAGCTCGACCGCATCGCCGATCGCATCACCGCCTTCTACCGCTCGCGTGGCTTCACCGTCGCGCGGGCCTACCTGCCGGCGCAACGTGTCGAGGACGGCCTGGTCACCATCCAGATCATCGAGGGCAGCGTGGAGTCGGTGGTGTTCCGCAGCGAGGGCCGCTACGGCCGCGCGTTCCTCGACCCTTACGTCACGCCGCTGCTCATGGGCGACGGCAGCAATCTCGTGACCGATGCGCGGCTCGAACGCCAGTTGCTGCTGATGAATGACCTGCCCGGCCTGCGCGCGCGCGCCACGCTGGCGCCGGGCCAGAAGTTCGGCACCTCGATGGTCGAGATCGAAACGCAGGACAAGCCGGTGGGCGTGTCATTGGGCGCCAACAACTACGGCAGCGAAACCACCGGCGAGCACCGCTGGGACGCAGGCATCGAGCTCAACAACCCCCTGCGCCTGGGCGACCAGCTTTCGCTGCGTGTCATCCGCTCGACCGAGCAACTGTTCGCATGGAACCGCCTTGGCTACACCATTCCGCTGGGGCATGACGGCCTGCGGCTGGGTCTTTCGCGCACGGCCACCGACTACGACCTGGGCGGCGTGTTCGCGCCGCTGGAAATCTCCGGCAAGGTGCGTAGTGCCGATGCCACGCTTTCCTATCCCTTCGTGCGTTCGCGGGCCAAAAATGTCATAGGCGCGCTGCAATGGCGCCAGACGACCAGCCAGCAGCGAGTGCTGGGCATACCATTTTCCGAATCGAAGCTGCCTTTGCTGGTGGGATCGGTCTATACCAACTGGGTGGCGAGCGATTCCTCGGCCAACTCGGTGTCGGTCGCGGCCTCCACCAACGCACTCAAGAGCGGCAATGACAGCGTGACGGGCGATTTCGGCAGGTTCCTCAAGCTCGATGCCGAGTGGACCTACCTCACCGGCGCCGGGCGCAACCTGGATTTCTTCTTCCGTGGAAAGTACGTGATGGCCACGCGGGAAGTGCCGGACGCCGAGAAGATGCCGCTGGGCGGCGAGAGCAGTGTGCGCGGCTATGCGCCGTCCATCCTGCGGGGGGATTCGGGCTATCAGATGACGTTCGAGTTGCGCCGCCAGTTCCTGCTGGCCAGCAAGCCCGGCTATGCGGCGGCGTTCGCCGATCTCGGCGGCGTGAAGAACAAGGGGCCGTTCCTGGGCTACGACCGTGCGTCGTCCCTGGGGGTCGGCTACACGCAGTACCTGGGCAACTACGGCCAGTTCAAGGTCGAGTTGGCCAAGCCGATGATCCGCGTGTTCGACCGCAAGCAGTCCGAGCGCATCTGGCTCAGCGTCAATCTGGCGTTCTGAGACCGGCAGGAAAGACAAGAGCAAGAACACATGAAGAGGAAGGGGCCGCAGTGACAAGCCAAGGCGCAAGAACGAGGACGAGCCCCCGCCGGCGGCCGGCCGCGGCGGCGCCCGTGCCCGTCCTCAAGCCCGCGGCCTGCCTGGTCGCGTTGGCGCTGGCCGTCATGGCCAGCTCCAGCGTGCGGGCGCAGGTCCTGCCCACCGCGCCCCAGGTCGTCGGTGGCGTCGCGTCGGTCAGCCAGAGCGGCAACCAGCAGACGGTTAACCAGTACACCGACCGGGCCATCATCAACTGGGGCTCGTTCTCCATCGGCGCCGGCGCGGGCGTGACCTTCGTGCAGCCCGGCAGCAACAGCGTGGTGCTCAACCGCGTCACGGGCGCCGATCCGTCGAGCATCCTGGGCTCGATGTCGGCCAACGGCCAGGTGTTCCTGGTCAACCCCAACGGTGTGTTCTTCGGCGGCGATTCGCGCGTGGACACGGGCGCGCTGGTGGCTACCACGCTGTCCATCGCCGATGACGACTTCATGGCGGGGCGCTACAGCTTCACGCGCGGCGCGGGCAGCGCCGGGGGCGCGGTCGAGAACGCCGGCATCATCACCATCCGCGAAGGCGGCTTCGCGCTGCTGGCGGCAGACCGCGTGGTCAACACCGCCACCGGCCAGATCAACGCACCGGGCGGCAGCGTGCAGCTGGCGTCGGCCGACCGCGTGACCATCGACACGCGGCCGGACGGCCTGGTGTCGTTCTCCGTCTCGGGCGACTCGGTGCGGGAAGTTGCCAGCGTCCACAACGCAGGCGTCATCAGCGCCGACGGTGGCCAGATCGCGCTGAGCGCGCGCGGTGCGCGCGAACTCACCGGCATGGTGGTCAACAACACCGGCTTGCTGCGCGCGACGTCGATCGAGGAGCGTGACGGCGCGGTGATCCTGTCGGCCTCGGCGGGCGAGACGCTTTCCTCGGGACAGATCGATGTCTCGGGCGTGCGCGGCGGCGCCATCGAGGTGAGCAACCAGAGCGGCACGGCCGCCGTGTCGGGCCAGCTCGCGGCGCGCGGCGACACGGGCGCGGGTGGCCGCATCGTGGTGGCGGGGCAGCAGACCGGGCTGATGGCGGGCGCACAGGTGGATGCCAGCGGCGGCACGGGTGGCACGGTGCGCGTGGGTGGTGAATACCGGGGTGATGGCGTGCAAACCGCCTCGGGCGCCAGCATCACCTCCGACTACACCTACGTCGCCAGTTCGGCCGCCATCCGCGCCGATGGCACGGCGGGGCAGGGCGGCTCGGTGGTGGTGTGGGCCGATCAGTCGACACGCTATGACGGCACCATCTCGGCGCGTGGCGCGGGTACGGCACGCGGCGGAGACACGGAAGTCTCGGGCAAGGAATACCTGGCGCTCAACGGCACGGTCGACCTGCGGTCCGAGCGCGGCGCGTCGGGCACGCTGCTGATCGATCCGCGCACGCTCAACATCACCGACAACGACAGCCCCGACCCGCTGCCGGGGAATTCGCTCGACGGCTCCCTCGATGCCAATCCGCCCACCATCCTGGCCGCGACGGGCGGCGCTGGCAACTCCAGTGTGATCTCGCGTGGAAAGCTCGAAAGCCTGGCTGGAAACGCCAACATCCATCTCGAGGCAGGCGACCGCATCACGCTCGAGAACCTGGCGGATAACGAACTCAACCTCAAGACCGATGGCGACCACACCGTCACGCTGCGCACGACGAATGCAGGCAGCCTGATCGAGTTTCAGGACAAGAACGATTCCATCGTCACGAGCGGCGGCAACATCGTCGTCAGGGCCGAAGGCCTGAACAGCCGGATCGACATCGGTGGCCTGCGCAGCGGTGGCGGCGACATCACGCTGAATGCGGGCGGCAACATCACGACGTCCGGTGCCAACATCCGTGCCGGTGGCGGCGACGTCACGTTCACGTCGTCGGCCGGCGGCATCACGACCAGCAACGACATCCGCTCGGAGGATGGCAATGTCGCCCTGACCGCCAATGGCGGGGGCGCGCTCAATGTCGGCAACGTGCTGTACTCGAACGGTGGCGCGCTGGGGCTGACCACTAACGGAGGCGGTGCGCTCAACGTCACGACGGGCGGTAACGTGCGCAGCGATGGAGGCACCCTCCAGATCACCGCCAACAACGGCGGCGCCGTCACGCTCAACGGCCAGGTGTTCAGCGAAGGCGGTGCGCTGTCGGTGACCACCAACGGCGGCGGCGCGATCAACGTTGGCGTGGGTGGCGACGTGCGCACCGACAACGGCAACCTGACGCTGAACGCCGGAGGTGCGAGCATTGATACGCGGGGAGGCTGGCTGCGCTCGGGTGACGGTTCGGTGCAGCTGACCGGGCAGAACATCGCGGTTGGCAATGTCGACACCAGCGACAGCGGCCGCGTGCGCTTCAATGCCTCCGGCGACGTCACGCAGAACGGCCCCTCGCGCATCATCACGGGCGGCGTCGAGATCCAGTCGGCCTCGTCGGTCGACCTGACCTCGACCGACAACGAAATCCGCCGCCTGTCGGCCGCCAATTTCAGCGGCACCAGTCTGGCCCTGCGTTCCAAGTCGGACCTGGACATCCAGGGCATCACCGCCACGCGTGCAGCCGGGACCGACGTCGACGTCGCCAGCGACCGCAAGCTCACGGTGGCCAACGCCGTCACGGCCACGAGCACGGCTGGCGGCGCCCGCATCGCCCTGCGCGGCGGCAACGGCATCGAGGTCAACAGCGACGTCATCGCCCAGGGCACGGCGGCGGCCGGGCAGGCAGCGGCCGATGTCTACCTCAAGGCCAACGATTCCGACGTCAACCAGAACGCCGGCATCATCCGCGCCATCGACAACACTGCTACTGCCGCGGGCGCCACGCAGGAGGCGCACTACGCCCAGGTGAAGATCGACGCCGACGACGACTGGATCCGCGTCAACAACGTGCAGGCCAACGCGGCGCAGGGGCGCGGGCAGGTGACGCTCAACGCGCGCGGAAACATCATCGTCACCGGCGAGGTGTCGGTCACGGCCGCCTCGCAGCCCGGCGTGTGGCTCAACGCGAACCACAACAGCGGCAACGGCTCGGTCACCACCACGAGCGGCACGATCAACATCACCCAGACGCAGGAGCGCGTCGAGACCTCGCCGGGCCCCACGCCCGGCTCGCCCGACATCGTCACCTACAAGGACGTCAACAAGTCGGTGAGCAATGCGGGCGGCATCAACATCGCCGGCTACAACCTCTACCTGGGCGCGATCAACGCGAATGCCTCGGCCGGCCTCAAGGCCACCCGGGCGGCGGCGGCCAACTTCTACGGCATCACCACCTCGTCGGTGAAGAACACCGACTTCAACCAGCTGGTGGCCACCGACTCGTCGGCCGGCATCACCATCTCGACCAGCAGCGACGGCACCATCCGCACGCAGGGCAGCGGGTTGCTGCGCGCGCCGGGCCTGTCGCTGGCGGGCGATGCAGAGGTGTCGGGCCGCGGCGTTTTCTCGCTTCGTACGGACACCAAGGGCCTGCAGGTGCTGGGCGGCCGCGGCGTGGATATCGACAACGCGCCGGGCGGCGTCTATTCGAACCAGACGCTCGAAATCACCGCGCTGGGCCGCGTGAACGAAGCCTCTTCGTTCACCGACCCGAACTCGGGCGACACCATCACCACCGATGCGACCAACATGCCCACGGGCGGCGTGCGCATCAAGTCGCAGTCGATCCGCGTCCTCTCGCTGGACAACCGGACCGAGAACACCTACCGCTTCGACGGAACCCGCACGGGCACGGGCATCGCGCCCAATGCCGACAAGCGTCAGGATCTGGTCTTCTATGCCGATTCGCTGGAATTTCTCACCGGCGCCATCAAGACGCGCGCCAACACCTACGTCCACCTGCGCCCGCTGAGCAACAGCCGGCCCATCAGCGTCGTCTACAACAACGCCAGCGCCACGGTGCCGGGCTCCACGGTCTATACCGGCATGCCTTTCACGGGCCTGCTGAGCCAGTTGCACCCCGAGAGCGTGCTGTTCATCGGCAACAGCGACGTCGACAACAGCTACACCGGCAACATCTCCGTCGGCTCGGCCGGCGATACCGGCGCGCAGCAGATCGACCTCGGGTCGATGAACGTGTACTTCCAGACGGCCGGCAGCGGCCGTGTCTTCGTGCTGCCGCCCTCGGGCGATCCTGCTCTCTTCGCGGGCAACAGCGACGGCAGCGCAGCCAAGGTCATCGTCAACTGCTTCCCGGGCGTGTGGTGCCTGGCCGCCATCACCAAGGACGGACGCGTCTACATCCGCGACTCCTACCAGGCGGTGCAGAACGGTACCCGCCGCTACGTCTACATGGAGGGCAAGGGGCTGGGCCTGGGCGGCACGCGGCCAGAGAACGACGGCGGCATCCAGAGTGGCAGCGGCGGCAGCGGCGGTGACGGCGGCGGCGACCAGGGTGGCCCGGGTGGGCAGAACCCGCCCTCGGGCAACCCCGGTGGCGGCAACGAGGAAAACGATCCGGGCACGGGCGAGACCGACGTCAACACCAATCCGCCGCCTTCGCCCGGCAATCCGGGCCAGGAGCAGGAAGACCCGACCAACCCCGATCCCGGCACGGACCTGGGCGACATCAGCGATCCCGGCAGTGGCGGCGGC
The DNA here is from genome assembly GCA_017307855.1 of Burkholderiales bacterium. Taxonomy (GTDB): domain Bacteria; phylum Pseudomonadota; class Gammaproteobacteria; order Burkholderiales; family Burkholderiaceae_C; genus JAGOCV01. Next base: position 264,775 of record JAFKGD010000003.1, read on the forward strand.
GATCCTGGCGACGATCCCATCACCCCGGGCGGCGAGTGGAGCGATCCCGACGATCCGGGCTACAGCGACCCGGGCGATACACCACCGACCGATCCACCGTTCACTGGCGACCCCGATCCGGAAACCGATCCGCCCGGCCCCAACGACCCGCCGTTCACCGGCGGGCCGGAGGACGACCCGACGCCGGGTCCGAACGATCCGCCCTTCACTGGCGACGACGACGGTCCGGGTCCGCAGGGTCCGGATCCGCAGAACCCCAACGATCCGCCGTTCACCGGTGGGCCCGAGACCGACCCGACGCCGGGCGCGGACGATCCGCCGTTCACGGGCGACGATGGTCCCGGCCCGCAAGGTCCGGATCCGCAGAACCCCAACGACCCGCCGTTCACCGGCGGGCCCGAGACCGACCCGACGCCCGGCGCGGACGATCCGCCGTTCACGGGCGACGACGGCCCCGGCCCGCAGGGCCCGGATCCGCAGAACCCGAACGATCCGCCGTTCACTGGCGGACCGGATCCCGACACCGATCCCGGTCCGGGCGATCCGCCGTTGACCGGCGATCCGGCGAATCCGGACGACCCGTCGAATCCCTCGAATCCGTCCGACCCGGCCAACCCGCCGGGCCAGGGCGATCCGTTCCCGCCGGGCGGCGAACCCAGCCCCGATCCGGAAGGTGGCGGCGAGTGGACGGGTGGCGACGACACGCCGCCGGGCTCGGGCCCCAATCCCGGGACGCCGGGCACGCCGGGCACGCCGGGCACGGAAGACGGCGGCAACACGGACAACGGCAACAACCCCGGCACTGGCCCCGGCGGCACGACCACGGGTGACGGCGAGACGGGCAACGACCCCGCCGGCCCCGGCACGGACACGGGTGGCGGCACGCCGCCGGGCTCGAACAACAACAACGACGGCGGCAGCCCGTTCACGGGCGGCGGCAACAACGACGACCCGGTGAACAGCCCCGGCAACAACGGTGGCGGCGAAGGCGGCGGCAGCTTCAGCGACGGCAGCACGCCGGGCGACGACAGCGGCCCGGGAACGGGCACGGGCGTCAATCCGGGCACGGGTCCCGGAGCCGGCACGGGCAGCGGCGATGGCAGCGGTTCGGGTACGTCGGGCGATGGCACGGGCAACAGCGGCACCGGCTCGCCCGGCAGCGACGATGGCAGCGGCACGGGCACGGGCACGGGCAGTGGCTCGAATGCCGACGGCAGCTCGTCGTCGGGCGGTGCGGCCGATGCAGGCAGCGGCAGCGGCTCGGGCAGCGGTGGCTTTGGCGGCGGTGCCGACACGGGCACGGGCAGCGGCACGGGCACGGGTGGCGGCGGCAGCTTCGGCGGTGGCAGCTTCAGTGACGGCTCGCAGCCGGGCGACGCGGGCGGCAGCAGCGCAGGCGGCGGCGCGAGCGGCAGTCAGGCTGGGGGTTCGGGCAGCCAGGGCAGCCAGGGCAGCTCGGGCGGCTCGGGCGGCAGCGGTGCGGACAGCACGGGCTCCGGCGATTCCGGCGGCTTCAGCGGCGGGAGCACCAGTGGGTCGGGGACGCAGGGCTCCGGCGGTACGTCGTCGGGCTCCGCAGGCGAAGGCGACAGCGCGTCGGGCGGCGGATCGTCGCAGGGCTCGGGATCGCGTCCTTCGGCTGACACACGGGCCAATTCGGGCGGCGGTGGCGCCGAAGACGAGTTCACGGGCGGCGCTGGCGGTGGATCGACATCCGAAGCGACTGACAGTCAGCAACCGCAACAGGGTGCAACACAGCGCAGCGCGCCAGCCGCGCAGCCCACCCTGCCGCCATGCGACGACGAGAACGACAAGGTGCGATCGGTCTCGCGTCCCGGACAGCCGAATTTCGGGTTGCTGCAATCGAAGGGCGGCGGTGTCCGCACACGCCCCGAAACCGGTACTTTGCAACAGCAACGCGCCGATTGTGCGCGTGAGGTGTCGCAGCGATGAGTCACCCTCGTAACACAAACACACATCCTCATGGATCGATGCTACGATCCGCCGCGTGTTTTCACTGGGCAACGCAGGGCGTTTTCAGGGTGAAAAGCATGCGGTGCCGGATCGTGGCGCTGTCCACTTTTTCATCGCCGGGCCGCCCCAAGATGAAAAAGCACCCCCTCGAGGGGCATGGGGGCATTTTCAATTCAACAGGAGAAGCTATGAGCAAGCTGCGTCAATTCCGTCAACAGGCCGGTCAGGGCATGACCGAGTACATCATCATCGTGGCGCTGATCGCCGTGGCCGCCATCGGCGTCTACAGCTTCTTCGGCAACACGATCCGCAACCAGACCGCCGGCATGGCCGCTGAAATGGCGGGCAAGGAAGCCAAGACCGCCCAGACCGAAGCCGGCAAGACCGCCGACAAGGCAGCCGAATCGGGCAAGAAGGCCGTGGGCCTGGGTAACTACGGCAACGAGCAGCCGAAGTAATCCACCGCGCGTTCATTCGCGCGGTTCGATTTCAACGACAACAAGAAGAACACCGCGCCCGGCCAGCCCGGAGCGCGGGCAACAGATTCCGGCTCGCGCCAGCGCGGCGCGAGACCGCAAGGACAAGAGGGGGCGGGCGGCCCATCCAAGCGGATGGCTGTCCTGCCAGTGGCCCGAGCAGTCGGCCCGCGCCTGAACATCTCCAGGCCCGGGTGCCGTGGGTCCAATGCGAACACAAGGGGCATGAGCGTGCGCTGGCACAAGCACATGAGGACGGGACGGGCAATGGCTGCCGGCGCGCGCGCGCGCCAGCGCGGGCAGGCCCTCGTCTTCATTGCGGCCACGGCCGTCATCGTGCTGCTGGTGACGCTGGCCACGTTCAACGTGGGCCAGCTCTCCTACCATCGCATGAAGCTGCAGAACACGGCCGACGCCACCGTCTACACGGCGGCCGTCTCGCAGGCGCGGGCGTTGAATTTCTCGGCCTACATGAACCGCGGCGTGATCGCCAACCAGGTTCAGGTGGCGCAGATCGTGAGCCTCACCGGCTGGATCCGCGCGCTGGATGACGTGCACAACGGCCCGCTGGCCGAGATCGGCACCGTGTTCGCCAACATGTCGCCGCTGTCGGCGATGTGGACGGTGCCCAGCGAGGTCATCGGCCCCATCGTGGGCGGCATCAAGGATGGCGTCGACTCGGGCGCGCCCGTTGCGGTGATGGCGCTCAACCTGCTCATCGACGCGCTCAACGGCGCCTCGCTGATCTACCACGGCGGCTACATCGTCAACCTGGTCGATTCGATCCCCGAGGTGATCGAGGCCAACGAGCCCAAGCAGAACGGCCAGACCACGGCGGAGATTTCGGCCTTCGGCACCGCGGCCATGGTGATCTCGGCGGCCCGGGCGGCCAACTTCGTCACGCTTCCCAGTCCGGTCGACCCGCGGGTCAACCCGAAGAAGGACGGCGACAACCGCATGGTCAACGTGGTGCAGGCTTCGACCGACCTGTTCTACAAGAACCGCGTGCTGGTGCCGATCTGGCCCATCCCGTTCCTCATCGATCCCACGCGCTTCGTCAACCCGGGCTTCGGGCCGGTGTTCATGATGCGCTTCCATTCGGGCGGCGGCTCGCTGCGCGCCTCGGGCTCGGGCAACACCCACGCCAAGGGCTGGACCAGCCTGGACGCCTCGGGCTACCTGATCATCGTCTCGCTCACGCTCAACATCCTGGGCGTGCCCATTCCGATCGTGTTCCCGCTGCCGCCGCTTCCCGCCGGCGCAGGCGCTGCGGCCGCTGGCGATTCCTCGCACGTTTCGCAGTCGGGCCTGTCGCCCTTCGGCGCGGTGCAGCACCGCAACGACACCAACTCGGGCCCCGAGACCTCGGCCATGGTCCAGTTCGGCGGTGCGCACGTCAATCCGATGACACTCATGTCGGCCTGGATCCAGACCGGCATCGGCCCGGGCGACAACATGGATTCGAACGCCGGCCTCAAGCCCTACATGGAGGTCAAGGCCAACATCGGCGGCCCCACCAGCAACCAGGCCGTGGTCAACGGCCAGCAGCACCTCAACGACATCGCGCCGCCCTGGATCCTCGAAGTGCGCCGGCGCAACAACACGCTGATCACCTCCACCACCGGCGGCTACCGCATCGGTGGCAGCGCGGACGGCCAGCTGGCCCTGCCGGCGTCGCTGGCCGACAACGAGATGCGCGCCATGTCCAGCGCCGAGGCCTACTTCGCGCGACCCAACGACGTGGACTTCCTCAAGCGCCCCGATGGAAAGATCGAGTGGGGCAGCCTCTACAGCCCCTACTGGCAGGCGCGGCTGCGCGCCAACAGCCTGCTGGAGCAGGGCGCGTCGATGATGGGCACCTACGGCGAAGGCGAAGGGTGGTTCCCGTGGTGACGACGATCCGCCGCCCCTCGCGCAGCCGCCAGCGCGGCCAGGCCATGACCGAGTTCGTGGTCGGCGCGGTGTTCTTCCTGCTGCCGCTGTTCCTCATCATCCCCACGCTGGGCAAGTACGCCGACGTGAAGAACGCCTCGGGCCAGGTGGCGCGCTACGTGGCCTGGGAGCGCACCGTGTGGTACGGCGGCGCCTCCGCGTCGTCGAGCTCCGACTGGCCGGGCAACCACAAGGCCGAGAGCACGATACAGAACGAAGCCCGCCAGCGCATCGTGCTGATGGACACCAGCTCGGCGACGGCGCCGTTCAAGTCCGCCGACGGCTCGGCCAGCTCGTTCAGCGTGGCGGGCGCGCGGCAGATCTGGCACAACCGCGACTCGTCGAACATGCTGCAGTCGTACAACGACGCGCAGACGGGTGCGATCTCCAACGACAACGCGCCGGGCGTGCTGGGCAGCATCCTCGGCGGCGCGCTGTCGGTCACCAACAACATCTCGTTCTTCAAGCTCGAGGGCAACGGCTTCTACACCGGGCGCGCGGCGCTGGCCGTGAAAACGCTGCCCATCGGCGGCACGCTGCGCAACGTGGGCACCGATGGCGTGTTCGATCCGGGCGTGCGTTTCGGGGAGAGCGGCAAGCTGGTGTTCCGCGACCAGAACGCGCTGCTGGCCAACGGCTGGAGCGCGCGCGGCACCGCCCACGTGCGCTCGCAGGTGATGGGCCTCACGCCGCTGGGCTTCATGTCCGACCCGACGGTGCGCACCATCACGCAAACCGTGGGTTGCATCGCGCTGGCGCTGTTCGTGCCCGAAATCTGCGGGCTGGAGCCCGGCAAGATCGCGCCCGACATCGTGCCGCCCGACCGGCTCACCGGAGGCTGACGCGCATGACCCGCCTGTCTGTCTTCACCCCTGTTCGCGCACTGTTCGCCCTGATGTGTGGCGCGGTGGCGTTGCCCGCGCTGGCGGTCTCGAGCTGCCCCTTTCCCATCGCGCCGCCGGGCGCGAAGGTGGAAATGATCGCGCCGCAGGTCTCGGCCAACGCCATGGACACGTCCATCAGCGCGCTCACCCTGGCCATGCCGGTGGCGGGCGTGCAGGCCTACTACCGCGCGCTGTGGACACCGCTGGCCACGCCCACGCGCCCGGGCTTCATCGAGAAGGAAGCGCAGGGCTGGCAGATCATCTCCAGCCTGGAGGGCCGGTGCCTCACCACGGTACAGATCAAGGCCCAGGGCCTGGGCAGCTACGCGCTGGTGTCCGTGGGCCGGATCCAGGATTCGTCGCAGCGCGCCGTGGCCGCGCGCACGCTGGAAGCGCCGCTGCCCCCGGGCGCGCGCGTGCTCAGCGACACCTTGCAGAACGACGCGATCCGCCAGGCCCGCACCGTGGTGGCCACCAGTGGCGCGCACGTGATCACCAACGCCGAGTTCTATGCCAGCGGCCTGCGCAACCAGGGCTGGATCACCACCCTGCGCCGCACCGTTCCCACCCAGCGCGGGCCCAGCGAGATGCTGGTGCTCAAGCGCGATACCTCCGAAATCAGCGTCGTGATCGCGCCGGCCCAGAACGGGCAGGTGAGCATCGTCGCCAACATCGTGGACAGACCATGAAACGCAACCGCAGCATGCCGGGCCGGCGCCGTCAGGCTGGCCAATCGATGGTCGAGTACTTCGTGGTGGCCTCCTTCGCGATCCTGGTGCTCATCCAGGGCGGCAACTCGTCGCCCGTGCAGCAGGTGGTGCAGGCCATCAAGCAGGCCTATGCCGGCTTCACCTACGCGCTGAGCTTCGCGACCAATCTCAACCTTCTCTGAACGCATTCGCAGGAAAAAAGGACCTCTCAATGGCGATCCGACTCGGAAAAATGAAGATCAACCGGCTGTGGATGCTGGTGGCCATGGCGCTGGTGCTGGGGCTGCTGGCCACGTGGTTGTCCGTGACCTACCTGCGCAACCGCGAAGCGGCGATCACCAGCGAACTCGCCGAGCGTGCGCGCGGCGGCCAGACGCTCACGGTGATCGTGCCCACGTCGGATCTGCCGGCAGGTACGGTGCTCAGCGAATCGGTGCTGGCGGGCCGCCCCATCGCGGTGGACATGGTCTATGCCGATACCCTGCTGGCCGACCAGGCCGAGCTGGTGATCGGCAAGCCGCTGCTCACCGCGGTGCAGCGCGGCCGGCCGCTCACGCGCTCGCAGGTGTTCGACGACCGCCCGAAGGAGTTCTCCAACATGCTGGTCAAGGGCATGCGCGCGATCACCATCGACATCGACGAGCTGAACTCGATCTCGCAGATGCTCAAGCCGGGCGACTTCGTCGACCTGCACCTCATCACGGCCGACACCACCGGCTCGTCGGCCGGCACGCAGGCGGGCCAGCAGATCTTTCCGTTCCTGCAGCGCGTGAAAGTGCTGGCCACCGGCCTGCGCACGCGTGACGGCCTGGCCGGCACGCCGCGCGGCGGCATCGACACCGGCGCCTACTCCACCGTGACGGTGGAAGCCACGCCGCAGGAAGCCGCGGCCATCGCGCTGGCGCAGAACACGGGCCGCATCCGCACCACGCTGCGATCGCCTCAGGACACGGCGCTGTCCACCTTTGGCCAGGTCACCACGACTCAACTGGTGGGCGGGCAGCTGAAGGCACCCGCAGGCCGGGGCGCCAACGGTGGCCGCCCGGCCACGCCGGTGCGCGTGGAGTACATCGTGGGTGGCCGCGGTGGCGAAGGCGCCTCGGCACCGATCACCGTCAACGTGCCGGGCCTGCAGGCGCTGGCCGCCGCGCAGGGCGGCGCACCGGGAGCGCCGGCCGCAGGTGCCAACGTGGGCAGTGCCAACACCGGCCCCATGTCGTCGCAGGTGGCGCCGACGATCAACAACGCAGTCGCCCAGGCTCTCGGCGCCGCGCGCTAAGTCATTCCAGCAAGGCTCTCTCCCATGACGCTCAGCATGAACCAACCCCCCGTGTCCCTGCGCGCCGTGAGCGCCAGCGTTGCCGCCGCGCTGGCCCTCGGTGTCGCGCCCGCCCTCGCGCAGAACACCAACATCAACGCCGCGGCGATGGCAGCCGCCAGCGCCAAGCAGAACGCGCCGCGCCAGATGGTGACGGCCACCAACTTCCCGACCACCTCGGTGTCGGGCAACACCGCGCAGATGCTGGCCCAGGCCGGCGTGCCGCTGGGTGCCATGCAGGCACCCGCCGCGCAGCCGCCGGTGACGTCGCCCGCCGCAGCCGCCGCCGGCAACCCGCCCGGCTTCGCATCCACCGACCGCATCAGCGAGCAGATCGAATCGATCAACCTGTTCGTGGGCGAAGCCAAGACGCTGCCGATCGCCGGCGTGACCCGCGTGGCGGTGGGCAACGGCAAGCTCATCACCGCCAACGTGCTGGATGGCCGCGAAGTGCTGCTGCTGGGCGAGCAGACGGGCGACACCAGCCTCTTCATCTGGACGGGCCCGGGCCAGATCCGCAAGTACCGGGTGCTGGTCAATGCCTCCGACACCGGTGTCTTGACGAGCAACCTGCGCCAGCTGCTGCGCGACATCCCCGGCGTGAAGATCGACACGGTGGGCGACCAGGTAGTGCTCTCGGGCGTGACCAGCAAGGTCAACCTCACGCGGCTCGAGACCATCATGGCCAACTACAAGCAGATCATCAACCTCGTGCGCGAGGAAGAGGTCACGCTCAAGAAGATGGTCTACATCAAGGTGCAGTTCATGGAGTTCAAGCGCAACACGCTTGAGAACCTGGGCATCCAGTGGTCCACCGCCATGAACGGCCCGGCAGCCGCGATCACGGGCGACGTGATCAGCAACTCGCAGTTCCGCTATCAGGGCGGCTCGGTCGATCCTTCGTTCCAGGTGGGGCAGGGCGCCAACTCGCCGCTGCGCATCGGTGGCCAGCCGTGGCGCCTGTACCTGGGCCTGGCCAGTACGCTGACCTCGGTCATCAACCTGGCGGTCTCCAATGGCGATGCCGGCGTGCTCGCGTCTCCCGAACTGGCGACCCGATCGGGCGGCGAGGCCAAGTTCCTGGCCGGCGGCCAGGTGCCGATTCCCATGGCCGGCCCGCTGGGCTCCACCAGCGTGACGTTCAAGGACTACGGCATCCGCCTGAACATCACCCCGATCGTCGACGACAACAACATGATCCAGGCCAAGCTGGAGACCGAGGTGTCCTCGATCGACCCGGCCGTGACGGTGCAGGGCATCCCGGGCTTCTCGACCCGCTCGACCTCCTCGGACATCAACCTGCGCAGCGGCCAGACCGTGGTGCTCTCGGGCCTGGTCAACGAGAACATGTCGAACGCCGTGGACAAGTTCCCGGTGCTGGGCGACGTGCCGGTGCTCGGCGCGCTGTTCCGTTCGACCAACTTCATCGCCGGCCGCACCGACCTGGTGGTGTTCGTCACGCCGATCGTGATCGACCCCGCCTCCACCGCCAACCAGCAGCGTCTGGACAAGGCCAAGGCCATGCGCGAGCGCTTCGAGGGCGCCCTGGGCAAGAAGGGCCTGGTCGACTGACAGCCGCGCCGCCGCACCCAGACAAGAGCAGGACACACACCGCATGTTCACGATCAACGTCACGACCGCCAAGGGCGAAAGCAGCAACCATCCGCTGCAGGGCAATGTCGCCACCATCGGAAAGGCCGACGACAACGCGGTGCAGCTCAAGGGCTGGACCATCGGCAAGAGGCATGCGTCGGTCGTGATCCGCGACGGCAAGCCGTACCTGGACGATCACGGCGGCCTGTCGGTCACCGAGGTCAACGGCAAGGCCGTGGACGAAACCTACGGCCCGCTCAAGGACAGCGACGTCATCCAGATCGGCGGCTACGAAATCCGCGTCGTGGGCAGCAATGGCGCCGCGGCCGCGCCGCGCTCGGTGTCCGACGGCGACATCGCGGCGGCGCAGCCGGCCACGCCCTCCATCGAGGACATGCTCTCGGCCACGCTGTCGCGCCCGATTCCGGCCTACAGCCCCAAGCCGCTGTCGCCCACGCAGGCCCTGCCGACCGCGGGCAGCGCGCCGGCCCCTGCACCCGCCGTGGCCCGCGCGCCGGTGGCCGAAGCCACGCCGGGCGGCGTCAACCATGCGCGCCCGCCCGTGCTCAAGGAGCAGCGCGTCGATGCGCCCGCTGCGGCGGCCGAGCCCGCTTTCGATCCGAACATGACCATGCGCACGATGGCGCGCGTGCAGGCCGACGAACGCGTCGTGCGCATGAACCGCGCGCGGCAGATGGTGCATGCCAAGCTCATCTCGATGATGGACTTGCGCCGCGTCGACGTTTCGCGCATGGAAGAGGCGGAGCTGCGCAGCACCACCAGCGCGCTGGTGGGCGAGATCATTGCCGAGGCGCGCGACCTGCCGGCCGGCGTCGACCGCGACATGCTGACCAAGCAGGTGATCGACGAGGTGGTGGGCCTGGGCCCGCTCGAAGACCTGCTGGCCGACGACAAGGTGACCGAAATCATGGTCAACCGCTACGACGAGATCTTCATCGAGCGCGGCGGCAAGCTGACCGAATCGGAGATCACGTTCACTTCCGACAACGCCGTGCTGCAGGCCATCGAGCGCATCGTCGCGCCGCTGGGCCGCCGCATCGACGAATCGTCGCCGATGGTGGACGCGCGCCTGAAGGACGGCTCGCGCGTGAACGCGGTGATCCCGCCGCTGGCGCTCAAGGGCTGCAACATCACGATCCGCAAGTTCGCCAAGAACAAGCTGCAGGCCGATGACCTGGTGAAGTTCGGCTCGGTCACGCACGACATGATGGCCTTCCTGAAGGTGGCGGTGGAGCAGGGCACCAACATCATCATCTCGGGCGGTACGGGCTCGGGCAAGACCACGCTGCTCAACGTGCTGTCGAACTTCATCCCCGACGACGAGCGCATCGTCACCGTGGAAGACGCGGCCGAACTCAAGCTCAGCCAGCCCAACCTGGTGTCGCTCGAAGCCCGTCCGCCCAACGTGGAAGGCAAGGGCGCGGTGCACATCCGCGATCTGGTGAAGAACTGTCTGCGCATGCGCCCCGACCGCATCGTGGTGGGCGAGTGCCGGGGCGGCGAGGCGCTGGACATGCTGCAGGCCATGAACACCGGCCACGACGGCTCGCTGACGACGGCCCACGCCAACACGCCGCGCGACTGTATCGCCCGCCTGGAGGTGATGGTGCTGATGTCCGGCCTGGACCTGCCGATCCAGGCCATCCGCGAGCAGATCTCGTCGGCCGTGCATCTGTTCGTGCAGCAGAACCGCTTCCCGGACGGCAGCCGCCGCGTGACCCACATCACCGAAGTGACGGGCATCGAGGGCGGCGTGATCCAGACGCAGGACATCTTCCTGTTCAAGCAGGCGGGCTACGGCCCGGACGGCCGCATCAAGGGCAGTTTCTTCGCCACCGGCGCCATTCCCGAGCTCTACCAGAGCCTGGCCGAGCGCGGCATTCCGGTGGACCTGTCGATCTTCCAGAAAGACCGGGAGCTGTAAGTGGTACTGGAACTCGTCATCGGCGTCGTGGCCCTCGCGGCCATCACCATCATCTGGGCCATCCTGCAGATCGCCGAGAGCGGCCTGCGCCGCCAGAAGCGCAGCCTGCAGGCGCAGGCCTCGGGCACGCTGTCGGAGATGTTCATCTTCGTGGACGCGACGAAGCTGTTCTACATGAACGTGCTGGCGTTCGTGTTCGTGCCCGCCGCGATCTACGTGATGACGGAGAACCCGGTGTTCGCCATCGGTGCGGCCATCGCCATCATCATCGGACCGCGCTTCATGGTGGCCTGGCTCAAGAAGAAGCGCGAGCGCAAGTTCGAGGAGCAGTTGCCCGATGCGCTGCTGATGGTGGCCGGCACCCTGCGCGCCGGCGCCAGCCTGAACGTGGCGCTCGAATCGATGGTGTCGGAATCGCAACCGCCGGTGAGCCAGGAGTTCGAGCTCATGCTGCGCGAGCAGCGTCTGGGTGTGGACCTGGACACGGCGCTGCAGAACATGGAGCGGCGCATGCCGCTGCAGGACTTCATCATGGTGGTGGCCGGCATGCGCATCTCGCGCGAGGTGGGCGGCAACCTGGCCGACACGCTGCAGGGCATTGCCGACACGCTGCGCCGCAAGCTGACGATGGAAGGCAAGATCCAGGCGCTGACGGCCCAGGGTCGCATGCAGGGCATCGTGATGACCTGCCTGCCGCTGTTCCTCATGTTCATCCTGAAGTACATGGAGCCGGAGGCGATGGAGCCGCTGTTCACCACCTGGTATGGCTGGATCACGCTGGCCTTCATCATCGTGGCCGAATTCGTCGGGTACTTCTTCATCCGCAAGATCGTCAACATCGATGTCTGAGGACCCGAGCGCATGACCGACTCCCTCTTCATCTTCCTCATCGCCATGCTGTTCGGCCTGGCGGTGCTGTGCTTCGTGTTCGCGCTGGGCCGGCTCAAGCAGCAGGTGCCCGACGAGAACCGGGCCTACCTCGATGCGCTGCCGCCCATCCTGCGCATGGCCTGGCCGCTGGTGCGCTTCTTCGAGCACCACGTGGGCCGCTTCCTGCCGCAGGCCGCGCTGCAGAAGACCTCCAAGCAGCTGCAGCTGACGGGTGTCTCCTTCCTCATGGGGGCCGAGCAGTTCTTCGCGCTGCGCTTCCTGTGCATGGTGATCGCCTTCGGCTTCACCTGGTTCTGCCTGGGCGCTCTGGAAAAAAGCTCCCCCATGAGCCTGTTCGTGGCGCTGCTGGTGGGCTTCTACTATCCGACCATCTGGCTGTCGGACGTGCGCAAGAAGCGCGTGGTGCAGGTGCAGAAGACGCTGCCGACCTATCTGGACTACATCACCATGGCGGTGGAAGCGGGCCTGAACATGACGGGCGCCATCAACCAGGCCATGGAAAAGGGCCCGCCGGGCCCGCTCAAGCACGAGTTCTACCTGGTCGTGCGCGACCTGCGCGCCGGCGTGCCGCGCGCCGACGCGTTGCGCCGCATGGAAGCGCGCATGCAGATGAGCGAGATCACCAGCTTCGTGGGCACCACCATCCAGGCCGAGAAGATGGGCGCGCGGCTGGGTACGGCCCTGCGCGCGCAGGCCGAGCAGCGCCGTTCCGAGCGCTTCCAGCGCGCCGAGAAGCAGGCCATGGAAGCGCCGGTGAAGCTGATCTTCCCGCTGCTGGTGTTCATCTTCCCGCTCACCTTCCTGATCCTGGGCTTCCCGATCGCCATGAAGTTCCTGGCCTCGGGCATCATGTAGATGGAAGGTCTGCCGATGGGGGTGCTGCTTCGTCCGCCCGCAGGCGCGCCGCTGGTGCCCAGGGCCTGGCGCGCCGACACCGCCCTCGCGCGCATGCGCGGCCTGCTGGGCCGGCGGCCGCTGGTGGCGGGAGAGGCGCTGCTGATCACCTCGTGCTCGTCCATCCATACCGTGGGCATGCGCTACGCGCTGGACGTGGCTTTCGTCGACGCGGGCGAGCGCGTCGTCAAACTGTGCCGGAACCTCCCGCCGCTGCGGGCCGCCTGGTCATGGCGCTCGCGCCATGCGGTGGAAATGGTGGCCGGCGAGATCGATCGCCTCGGCCTGGCCGTCGGCGACCGGCTCGAATGGAGAAACCGATGAACTTGACGAAGCTGCCCGCGCGCTGCGCGGCGCTGGCCCTCGCGGCCACGCTGCTGGCGGGCTGCGCCGCCGGTGGCGGCACGCAGGGTGGCCCCCTGGTGCAGTCGCCCCAGGGCGGCGAGACCGACCTGCTCACGCGTGCGCAGTTCGGCCCCAACGACGGCGAGGCCGCGCGCACCGAGGCGCTCTACATCAGCGTGCTGCGGCGCGTGCCCAACGAGGCCGAGACCTGGTTCCGCCTGGGCAACCTGTACGCCAACCACAACCGGCCCGACCCGGCCGCCGCGGCCTACAACCGCGCGCTGCTGGCCGACAACGGCAATGCCCGCGCGTACCACAACCTGGCCGTGATCCGCCTGCGCCAGGCCTATGCGGCACTGCTGCAGGGCCAGATGGCGGTGGATCCGACGGAGGAGGGCATGGTGCGGCGCATCGACGAACTGGTCGAGCAGGTGGGCCGCGTCTCGGCCCTGCGCGCGCAGGCCGAAGAGGCCCGCGATGCCGCGCCCGCGCGCAACGGCGAGAAGGCCGCGCCGTGACGATGCCTGCCCGCTCCCGCCACGGCCCGCGCTCGCGGGGCGCCCGCGCGGCGGCGGGCCAGTCGATCGTCGAGTACCTGATCATCCTGCCGACCCTGCTGCTGCTGCTGCTGTCGGCCGTGCAGTTCGGCCTGCTCTACCAGGTCAAGAGCCAGCTCAACTACGCCACCTTCAACGCGGTGCGCACGGGCGCGCTCAAGAACGGCAGCATGACGTCGATGAAGGACTCGCTGGCCGCGGGCCTGTCGCCGCTGTTCACGCACAAGCCGGGCCTGGAGGGCATGCTGCGCGGGCGCCTGGTGGGCACGATCGAGGTCTTCAATCCGATGGTCACGAAGGTGACGGTGCTCAATCCCACGTCGACGATGTTCGACGCGCACAAGGCGGCCGATCCGCGCGGCTCGGGCAAGCAGCAGATTCCCAACGACAACCTGCAGTACCGCCCCACCACCGTGAAGGGCGGCGTCAACATCCAGGACGCCAACATCCTGAAGATCCGCGTGACGTACTGCGCCAAGCTCGTCGTGCCGATCGCCAACGTGGTGTTCTACACCCTGGTCTCCGGCGCCGACGACATCTCCAACGTGATGGGCGGCAAGATCTACCAGAACCCCAACCCGGCGCTGCCGGTGAACACCACCTGCAAGGGACTGCACAACCTCTACGGCGGCAAGATCATCGGCGCGCTGGGCACGGTGGATACCTATCTGGGAACCGACATGAAGAACGAGGCCCAGAAGGCGCTCGACCAGGTCAACGAGATCCTCAAGACCAACATCCCCTTCATCAACTGGAATCTGGGCGGCTACCGCATCCCGATCACTTCCGAGGCCGTCGTGCGCATGCAGACGCCCTACCGGTAGCAGGGCGGACGCATGCGATTGCCTGCAGGCCTGTCGCGGCACGGCGCCGCGAGCCTCGTCATCCTGGCGCTGTGGAGCGGTGCCTGTGCCGCGCAGGGGCCGCGGCCATCCGCGTCTGTGCCGGCGCCGTCCGCCGCGCCGCTGCCTGACTTCAAATTGCGCTCGGGCCTGTGGCGTATCGGCGTGGCGATCGAGATCACGCCGCGCATCGAAGGCCCCACCACCGGGCCGATCGAGGTCGACCGCTGCCTCAACGCGAAGGACACCTCCAACCTGCTGATGACGCCGCCCGGCGCCAGCTGCAGCATCGAGCGGGGCCGCACCACGGCGGAACTGCTGGAATGGAAGGCCGTCTGCCGCCTCAACGGCCAGACCTCCACTGCCCAGGGGCAGTTGCAGTTCAAGGACACCCGCATCGAAGGCCGCATCGTCACCGAAGCCGCGGGCATGGACATGCGCATCGACACGCGCCTGGCGGGCCGCTATGTGGGCGCGTGCACGCCGATCCGCGTGCCGCAGCCCGCGACGCCCGCGCCGGCGCCTGGTGCGGCGGCAGGCGGCCTCAAGCGCTACACGCCCTGAACGCTGGCGGCAGCCGCCGTCACATCACTGACATCCTGCGGACACACCGGCGTCATCGCCGGACGGGATGCTCTCGTGCATCGAGCAACCACGAGAACATCCCCGATGAGCAAGGATTTCAGCACCATGGAGGACTCCAATCCGTCCTCCAACCCGAGCATCCATGAAGTGTCCGACCCCTCGCGCCGCCTGTTCGTGCGCGGTGGCGTGGCCACGGCCGCCGGCGGCCTGTTCGCGGGCCTGGCCGGTTGCGCCAGCCCGGCGTCGAACACAACGGACCTGAGCCGCGCGCCCAAGGGCATCGGCTTCAAGGGCGTGGCGATTTCCACCGCCGACAGCATCGTCGTGCCCGAGGGCTACACCGCGCAGGTGATCGCGCCCTGGGGCGATCCGGTCGGCCTCTCGGGCGAGATGCCGAAGTTCAAGCCCGACGGCACCAACACCGCCGCCGAGCAGGAAGCCCAGATGGGCATGCACCACGACGGCATCCACTACTTCGAGCTCGACGGCTCCAAGCGCGGCCTGCTGGTGATGAACCACGAATACACCGACGACGGCCTGCTGCACGCGGGCGGCATGGTGCCGTGGACGGCCGAGAAGGTGCGCAAGGCGCAGGCCGCGCACGGCGTGGCCGTGATCGAAGTGGAAGACCGGGGCGGTGCGTGGCAGGTGGTGCAACCCTCGCCCTGGGCGCGCCGCATCACGGCCCGCACGCCGATGACGGTGAGCGGCCCGGCCGCCGGCCACGCCCTGCTGAAGACGGCGGCCGATGCCAGCGGACGCAACGTGCTGGGCACGTTCAACAACTGCGGCAGCGGCATCACGCCCTGGGGCACCTACCTCACCTGCGAGGAGAACTTCATCAACTACTTCAAGGGTCCGGACACTCCCAGCGCGCACGAGACGCGCTGGGGCCTGAAGAAGGGCGACCCGAGCGGCTACCGCTGGCACGAGTTCGACGAGCGCTTCGACGCGAGCCGCCATCCCAACGAGCCCAACCGCCACGGCTGGGTGGTCGAGATCGACCCGATGAACCCCAGCTCCACGCCGATGAAGCGCACGGCGCTCGGCCGTGCCGCGCACGAAGGCGCCACCGTCGCCGTCACCAAGGACCAGCGCGCCGTGATCTACATGGGCGAGGACGCGCGTTTCGAATACATCTACAAGTTCGTCAGCCGCGATGCGATCAAGCCGGGCGGTGCCCGCGCCAACGCCACGCTGCTCGACCACGGCACGCTGTACGTGGCCCGCTTCGACGCCAATGGCCAGGGCCAGTGGCTGCCGCTGGTGCACGGCCAGGGACCGCTGACGGCGGCCAACGGCTTCGCCGACCAGGGCGAGGTGCTGATCAAGAGCCGCCAGGCCAGCGACCTGCTGGGCGCCACCAAGATGGACCGCCCCGAGTGGACGGCCGTGGACCAGGCCCGCGGCGAGGTGTATTGCACGCTCACCAACAACAGCAACCGCACGGCCAGCGGCAAGACCGGTGTCGATGCCGCCAACCCGCGCGCCAACAACACCATGGGCAACATCATCCGCTGGCGCGAGCAGGGTGACTTCCACGGCGAGCGCTTCGTGTGGAACCACTTCGTGATGGCCGGCGACCCGACGCTCGCCCGTGCTGATGCCCGGGGCAACGTCAAGGGCGACGCCTTCAGTTGCCCGGACGGCCTGTGGGTGGACGGCCGGGGCATGCTCTGGATCCAAACCGACATGTCGACCTCGGCCATGGGCAAGGGTGATCTGGCCAACCTCGGCAACAACGTGATGCTGGCCGCCGACACGCAGACCGGCGAGATCCGCCGCTTCCTCACCGGCCCGAGCGGCTGCGAGATCACCGGCGTGACCAGCACGCCCGACCTGCGCACGATGTTCGTGAACATCCAGCACCCCGGCGAGAGCCCGAGCGAGCGCAGCGACCCGGGCAAGCCGCAGGCCATCAGCCAGTGGCCCGGCGGGCCGCAGGGCGGCCGGCCGCGCTCGGCCACCGTCGTCGTCCGGCGCAAGGACGGCGGCATCGTCGGCACCTGATGCCACCCACCACAAGCCCCGCCTGCCGGGGCTTTTTCGTATCCGGACATTCGAAGACAGACAGATGACAACCGACGGAGCACAGACCATGAACGAACTGCCGACGCCGACCTTCCCGCTCTCGCCCTCCATGCTGCCCAGGGGGTCGCTTCATCGCAGCGATGCGCAACCTGGCCCGTCGCATGCGGCTGCAGCGGGGGGCATCAGCGTCGCATGGGCCCGCCACCAGGACGAAGTCCGCGAGGCGCAGCGCCTGAGGTTCGATGTCTTCGCGGGCGAGATGGGCGCACGCCTGACCACGCCGATCGAAGGCCACGACATCGACCTGTTCGACGACTTCTGCGAGCACCTGCTGGTGCGCGATGCGGCCAGTGGCCAGGTGGTGGGTACCTACCGCGTGCTCACGCCTGCACAGGCGCGCCGTGTGGGCAGCACCTACAGCGATACCGAATTCGACCTCACGCGCCTGCGTTCGCTGCGCGAGCGCATGGTGGAGCTGGGCCGCAGCTGCGTGCATGCCGAGCACCGCCAGGGCGGCGTGATCCTGGCGCTGTGGGGCGCGCTGGCCGAGTTCATGGTGCGCAACAAGCTCGACACCATGATCGGTTGCGCCAGCATTCCGATGCTCAGTGGCGGCGTGGTCAGCGGCGACGTGGCGGCCAGCATCTGGCGCCAGCTGTCGGCCACGCATCTCGCGCCGATCGAGTACCAGGTGCGCCCGCGCCTGCCGCTGCCGGTGGAGCAGCTCGACAGCCACCTGCAGGTGGAGCCTCCCGCGCTGATCAAGGGTTACCTGCGGCTGGGCGCCAGGGTGCTGGGTGCGCCGGCGTGGGATCCGGACTTCAACACCGCCGACCTGCCCATGCTCATGCGCATCGCCGACCTGCCGCCGCGCTACCGCCGCCATTTCCTGGGGGCCGCGTGAAGGGCCTCGAAAGCGTGCTGGCGGCGGCGCGCGCGGCGGCCGTGCCGGCGGGCGACGACCTGTCGTCCACCCGCGCGCGCTGGCGCACCGTGTTCATCTCCGACCTGCACCTGGGCACGCCCGGCTGCCAGGCCGAGGCGCTGCTCGACTTCCTCAAGGCCAATCCGAGCGAGCAACTGTTCCTGGTCGGCGACATCGTCGACGGCTGGCAACTGCGCCGCCGCTGGTACTGGCCGCAGGCCCACAACGACGTGGTGCAAAAGCTCCTGCGCGCCGCGCGCAAGGGCTGCCGCGTGGTGTTCGTGCCGGGCAACCACGACGAGTTCGCGCGCGCCTTCACCGGCAACGCCTTCGGCGGCATCGAGGTGCTCGAAGAAGCGGTGCACATGACGGCCGACGGCCGGCGCCTGTGGGTCATTCACGGCGATCATTTCGATGGCGTGATCCAGTGCGCCAAGTGGCTGGCCTACCTGGGCGACAACCTCTACGAATTCACGCTGCGCCTGAACCGCCACCTCAACACGCTGCGCGCGCGGCTGGGCCTGCCGTACTGGTCGCTGTCGGCCTACCTCAAGGGCCGGGTCAAGACGGCGCTCAACTACGTCACCGACTTCGAGGTGGCCGTGGCCGCCGAGGCCCGGCGGCGCGGCCACCAGGGCGTGGTCTGCGGCCACATCCACCGCGCCGAGATGCGCGAGATCGATGGCACGCTCTACTGCAACGACGGCGACTGGGTCGAGAGCATGACCGCCCTGGTGGAGGACTTCCAGGGCCGCCTGTCCATCGTGCAGTGGCAGCCGCCGCCGCGCGCGGGTGGGCATCGGCAGCCCGACAGGGCCCAGGGCGTGCGTGCCGGGCGCCTGGAGGAGATGGCTGCATGAAGCTCGCGCTGGTGACGGACGCCTGGACGCCGCAGGTCAACGGCGTGGTGACCACGCTGGTGGAGCTGGTGCGCGAGCTGCGGGAGCTCGGGCACGAGGTGCTGGTGGTCGAGCCCGGCCAGTTCCGCACGCGCCCCTGCCCGGGCTACGCCGGCATCGACCTGGCCGTGCGCCCGGGCCGCGAGGTCACGCGCCGGCTCGACGACTTCGAGCCCGATGCGATCCACGTCGCCACCGAGGGACCGCTGGGCTGGGCCGCGCGCCGCCACTGTCTGCGCCGCCAGTTGCGCTTCACCACCGCGTTCCACACCAAGTTTCCCGACATCCTCAACGCCGCGCTGCGCGTGCCGCTGTCGTGGGGCTACGCGCTGTTCCGCCGTTTCCACCGGCCGTCGTCGGGCGTGATGGTGCCCACCGAAGGCGTGCTGCGCATGCTGCAGCAGCGCGGATTCCGCAACCTGCGCGCCTGGACGCACGGCGTGGACACGCGCCTCTTCGCCTTCGAGCCCGAGGTCCGATTGCACCCGCTGCTGGGCACGCTCGCGCGCCCTGTGCTGCTGTTCGTGGGCCGGGTCTCGTACGAGAAGAACATCGAGGCCTTCCTCTCGATGCCCTTTCCCGGCACCAAGGTGGTGTGCGGCGTGGGTCCGCTGCTCGACCGGCTGCGCGAGAGCCATCCCGACGTGCGCTGGCTCGGCGTGATGCCGCGCGACGAACTGGCGCGCGTGTACGCGGCGGCCGACGTGTTCGCGTTTCCGAGCCGCTCCGAGACGTTCGGCCTGGTGATGCTGGAAGCCATGGCGGCCGGCACGCCGGTAGCGGCTTATCCGGTGGACGGCCCGCTGCAGGTGCTGGGTGCACGGGACGACGGACAGGGCGCGCAGGGCGGCGTGCTGCACCATGACTTGCACACCGCGTGCTGGGGTGCGCTGGCGGTGCCGCGCCACGAAGCGCGCGGGCGCGCCATGGCGTTCGCCTGGTCGGAGGCTACGCGTTTGTTCCTGTCATACCTCGTGCCGGTGCGTGATAGGGTGTCATTCGCGGGTCATGAAGGTTCCGTGACTGTCACATCCCTGTCATCCGGCGCGTGAACACTGGCGGCCAGGCAGGCAGCGGGTGCCCGCCGGTGTCTCGCGAAACCATGCAGCCCCTGATAGAACGACCACCCTCCGCCGAGACGGCAGTGCCCGCGCGGGCCGCAACGGACGGCCCGCCGCTGGTCCTGCTCGACCGCGACCACAGCATCCTGGCCTTCAACGAGCGCGTGTTCGACGTGGCCTGCCGGCCGGACGTTCCGCTGCTCGAACGCCTGCGCTACCTGTGCATCGTCTCGTCCAACCTGGACGAGTTCTTCGAGGTGCGTGTCGCACCGCACCTGAAGGCGGCGCAGGTCGATGACCACAAGGGCCTCTACACGGCCGGGAGCTGGGCCGCGCTGTCCGAGGCCGCCCACAAGCTCGTCGCGCGGCAGTACGCGCTCTACAACGACGAACTCATGCCGGCCTTCCACGCGCAGGGCATCCGCATCGTGTCGCACGGCGAGCGCAACGAGGCGCAGCGGCGCTGGGTACGACAGCACTTCGAGCGCGACGTGCGTCCGCTGCTGGTGCCGGTGGGGCTGGATCCGGCCCACCCGTTCCCGCAGGTGGCCAACAAGTCGCTCAACTTCATCGTGCGCCTGTCGGGCCAGGACGCGTTCGGCCGCGAGAACGAGATCGCCATCGTGAAAGTGCCGCGCGTGCTGCCCCGGTTCGTGCGCATGCCGGACAAGCTGGCGCGCGGCGGCGTCGCGTTCGTCTCGCTCTCCAGCGTGATCCGTGCCCACCTGTCCGATCTGTTCCCCGGGCGCGAGGTGGGCGAGTTCTCGCAGTTCCGCGTCACGCGAAACTCCGACCTCGAAGTCGACGAGGACGACGTCAAGAACCTGCGCATGGCGCTGCGCCAGGGCCTGCAGCAGCGCCACTACGGGCAGGCGGTGCGGCTGGAAGTCTCGGCCGGTTGTTCCGATCACCTCGCGCATTTCCTGCTGCGCCAGTTCGACCTGCCGGAATCCGCGCTCTACCGCGTGCACGGTCCGGTGAACCTGGTGCGGCTCACGCAACTCATCGATCTGATCGATGCGCCTCAACTGCTGTTTCCGCCCTGGAAGCCCGCGCCGTGCGCGGCCTTCGCCAGCGGCGGCTCGGTGTTCGACCGGCTACGCCAGGGCGACGTGCTGATCCATCAGCCGTACGAGAGTTTCGACGCCGTGCTCACCTTCCTGCGCGAGGCGGTGAACGATCCGAACGTGCTGGCCATCCGCCAGACCATCTACCGCACGGGTGCCGACTCGGAGCTGATGGATCTGCTGCGCGAAGCCGTGCGCCGCGGCAAGGAAGTGATGGTGGTGGTGGAGTTGAAGGCGCGGTTCGACGAAGAGGCCAACATCAACTGGGCCGAGAAGCTCGAATCCATCGGCGCGCAGGTGGTGTACGGCGTGGTGGGTCTCAAGACGCACGCCAAGATGCTGCTGGTGACGCGGCGCGAAGGCACGCGGCTGCGCCGCTACGCACATCTCTCCACCGGCAACTACAACCTGCGCACGGCGCGCCTGTACACCGACATCGGCCACTTCACGGCCGATGCCGCGCTGACGGCCGACGTCGAGCAGGTGTTCGTGCACCTGGCCAGCCAGAGCCGCCTGCCGCGCATGAACCGGCTGTGGGTGGCGCCGTTCCAGCTGCACAAGCGGCTCATCGCGCGCATCGACGCGCTGGCCATGGCCGCCGCGGCCGGCCGCGACGCCCGCGTGATCGCCAAGATGAACGCGCTGACCGACGAGGCGCTGATTCATGCATTGGTGCGCGCGGGCCAGGCGGGGGTGCGCATCAACCTGATCGTGCGCGGCGCGTGCATGCTGCCAGCGGGCGTGCCCGGCGTCACCGACAACATCCGCGTGCGGTCGCTGATCGGGCGCTTTCTGGAGCACACGCGCGCGTTCTACTTCCGCGACGGCGAGGAAGAAGAGCTGCTGCTCTCCAGCGCCGACTGGATGAACCGCAACATGCTGCGCCGTGTCGAGCTGGCCTGGCCCGTGACCGACCCGGCGCTGCGCCGCCGCGTCATCGACGAATGCCTCGTCTCGGGCCTCTACGACGGCCAGGACGCCTGGGACCTGGGGCCCGACGGACAGTACCGCCGCGTGAGCGGCAGCGCCTATCCCGGCGCGCAGGCGGCCCTCATGCAGCGCCACGCGCAGCCGCTGGTCGCCAGGCCCAACGCCACTTCACCGGGAGCATCGACATGGACCTGATCTTCTGGCGTCACGCCGAAGCCGAGGAATGGGTGGAAGGCTGCAACGACATGGAACGTTCGCTCACCCCGCGCGGCGAGAAGCAGGCGGCGCGCATGTCGCAGTGGCTCGACCGCCAGTTGCCCGATGGCGTGCGCATCGTCTGCAGCCCGGCGCGCCGGACCGAGCAGACCGTGCTGGCGCTGGGCCGCAAGTACAAGCTGCGCAGCGAACTGTCACCCGACGGCACGCCCGACCAGTTGCTCGAACTCGTGCAATGGCCGACCAGCCGTCAGACCTTCCTGGTCGTGGGCCACCAGCCGCTCCTGGGCCAAACCATCGCGCGCCTGGCCGGGCTGCAGGACGAGGAGTGCGCCGTGCGCAAGGGCGGCGTCTGGTGGCTGCGCCATCGCGAGCGCCATGGCGTCGGGCAAACCGTCGTCGTGACGGTGCAGTCGCCCGAGATGCTGTGACGCGTGCCCGGCGGCGCTGCCGTCAGGCCTTGCCGGGGCGGCCGGTCTTCAGCGCCGGCACCTGGCCCAGCGCGGCGAGCAGCGCCGCATCGGTGAGGCCCGACAGCAGCTTGATGCCGGCGCGCAGCACTTCGCTCTTCTTGGCCGGTTGACCCAGCCTGGCCGAACGGGCCTTGAGATCGTCGATCACCGCGTATTCGGTCTTGGGAATGGTGAAGCTGTCGCGCACCAGCTTGGGCTTGCGCGCCTTGGCTTCGCGCGTGGCCTTCTCGGCCCCAGCCTTGGCCGGCGTGGCGGCTTGCGTGGCAGCCTTGCTGACGGCGGACTTGGCGGGGCTGGTCTTCACGGGTGCGGTCTTCACGGGCGCCGCCTTCGCCGGAGCGGAGGATTTCGCCGCCTTGGCCGCAGACTTCTTTGCCGCAGCCTTCTTCACGGCCTTCGCAGGGGCCGCCTTGACTGCCGGTTGCGCGGGCGCGGTGGCCGTGGGCGCCACCGGCGCAAAGGCCTCGGCCAGCGAGCGGCCGGCGGGTGCCGGCGCATTGGCGATCGAGGGGCGGGGAGTGGTCTTGCGTGCAGTTGCCATGATGAACTTCGAGTGAAATGAAAAACGGTGTAAACAGTTTATACCGTTTACACCGTTTTCATCTATCGCGGCATGGCGGGCCGCAGGAGCGTGGTCTTCAGCCCATGTCGAGCTGCAGGCCGAAGGGTATCTTCTGCCAGGCCGCCACTTCCTCGCGCAGCAGCCACGCCGACTGCGGCCAGGCCTCGGCCCAGCCGGGGCGCACGGAGATGCGCGCGCCGTCGCGGCGCCGCTCGACGCGGAAACCGTCCAGATCCGGATCGCGGCGCGCATGGCACAACACCACGGCCAGGCGAAGCGCCAGCAACTGGTGGGTGAACGTCGCATCGGCCCAATCGCTCTCCAGTTTGCGCAGCTTGCCGCGGTGGCCCAGCACCAGCAGGCTCAGGCGGTGGAGCTCGGGCATGGCGAAGCCGGGCGCATCGGCGTTGTCGAGGATGTAGGCGCCGTGCTTGTGCGCATCACTGTGCGAGATGAGCGCGCCGATCTCGTGCAGGCGGGCCGCCCAGTGCAACTCGCGCGCGAGGCCGGCGGTCTGCGCCGCGTCGGCCTGCGACGCGCCGGCGCGCAACTGAAGGAACAGCTCGCGCGAGACCTGATCCACCCGGCGCGCCTGCGCGGCGTCGGCCTCGAAGCGCAGAGCCAGGCGCTCCACCGTGGCATTGCGCACGTCGCTGTGCTCGTCCTCGCGCGCGATCAGGTCATACAGCGCGCCATGGCGCAGCGCGCCTTGCGCGGCATGCAGCTCGTCGATCTCCAGCAATTCGAAGACGGCCCGCAGCACGCTCACGCCGCCGCCCAGCACGGCACGGCGGTCGTCCTTGAGGGCATCCAGGCGCAGGCGGTCGGTGTGCTGGGCGCGCAGCATGCGATCGACGAGCCAGTCCAGCCCCTCGCGCGTGACGCGCGCCTCGCCGAAACCGGCGGCCTGCAGGATGTCGGCCACCGCACCCACGGTGCCCGAGGCGCCGTAGGCCACGTCCCAGTGCCGCCGGCCGTAGGCCTCGGCCGCCTCGTCGAGCACGGCCTTGGCGGCGATGCCGGCGGTCTCGAACGATTCGCGTGTGAGCTGGCCCCCGGGAAAGTACTTCATCGACCACGCGACGCTGCCGACGCGGTAGGACTCCATGGCGCGCGCCTCGAAGGCCTGGCCCA
Source organism: Burkholderiales bacterium (assembly GCA_017307855.1). GTDB lineage: Bacteria > Pseudomonadota > Gammaproteobacteria > Burkholderiales > Burkholderiaceae_C > JAGOCV01. The sequence continues at coordinate 289,019 of JAFKGD010000003.1, forward strand.
GGATCAGCTCGGTCGAGCGGCCGCCGATGTCGATGACCAGGCGCCGCTCCTGGCTCTGCGGCAGCAGGCGCGAGACGCCCTGGTAGATGAGGCGGGCTTCCTCGCGGCCGGGAATGACGTCGATGGGAAAGCCCAGCACCACGCAGGCGCGGGCCAGGAATTCGTCGCGGTTGCGTGCTTCGCGCAGAGTCTGGGTGGCGACGGCACGCACCTGCGCGGGCTTGAAGCCCGCCAGGCGTTCGCCGAAGCGGGCCAGGCAGTCCCAGCCGCGCTGCATGGCGTCGGCGGTGAGGTTGCGTTCCGCATCCAGGCCATTGCCCTGGCGCACGGTTTCCTTGAGGTACTCGATGCGCTGGACCTGGCCGTGGTCGAGCCGGCCGATTTCGAGCCGGAAGCTGTTGGAGCCGAGGTCGACCGCGGCGAGTAGGGTTCCGTTCTGCATGGATCGTTGTGTGTGGCGGCGCGTCGATGGTAGCCGCTGCCGCGATCCGGCCCTGCGAAGAAGATGCATGAAGACGTGCGTGTTCCGGTGTCCGAGGCCTGGCTGCGAGCGCTCAACCCACCAGGCGTCCGTCGCGGGTGAGCATGCTCTGCGTCACGTAGGTGCTGCCCAGGCCGCTGGCGCCCGCATTGATGCGAAAGCCTCCCAGTTCCACCGCCGGCCGCCGCGCGAACGCCGCGAGCACGCTCTGCCGCGAGGGCGTGCCGTCCATGCCACGCATGACCTGTTGCGTGTAGCGCGCAGCCAGGTATCCGGCCAGGCTGTGCGGCGTGGGCGCTTCGTCGAACAGCCGCGCCAGCGCGTCGCGGAACTGGCGCACGACGGGCATCGACGCCGTCACCACCGGCACGGGCTGCGTGCCGATCACGGGAACGTTGGCCGGCGCGCCCGAGAGCGCCAGTGTCTGCAGGTTGGCATCGGCCAGCGCCACCACGAACTGCTGTCGCACCGAGCCGGCGCGTGCCAGCAGCTGGCACAGGCGCACCAGTTCGGGCGTGCCGCCCACGAACAGCACGATGGCCGGCGCACCGGAAGGATTCCCGGGGGGCACCACGCGCAGCGTCAGCTTCATGTCGTCGGCGGCGCGCTGCACGCTGCCATGCGACTGGCGGCGATCTTCGGGCGTGGCGTAGATCACGCCGATTTCGGGCACGCCCACGATGGAAAGCGTGCGCAGCGCGTGGCCGATCTGCTCCTCGCGCGGGGCGAAGATGGGGAAGGTGAGGGCGTCGTCACCGGCCGGCGTGTCGTGCAGCCAGGGCGCGACATGCGCGACGGGCGGCGAGCCTTCGCGTACGCCGGCCTGCACCAGGCGGCCCAGCGCCGAGGCGGTGGCATGGCCGGTGGTGCCGGTCAGCGCGATGTGCTGCGGCTCGCGCCGCACGTCGTTCCAGACTCGGGCCAATGCATCGGCGCTGCCGTCCACCTCGATCACCTGGTGCTGCACGATACGGCCCTGCAGGCCGCCATTCGCGTTGAACTGCTGCCAGGCCGCGCGGGCGCCCGCCACGAAGTCGCGCGAGATGTCCTGCTGTGCGGGCGACATGTCGGTGATCTGCACGACCGACAGGTCGCGCGCCGCGGTGCGTGTCTGCGCGTGGACGGCGGGGCCGGCGAGGCCCGCCGCGGCCAGGCCCGCGCCGGCCTTCAGCCAGCGGCGGCGTGCCGGCGACGTGGGTGCGGCGCACGCGGCAGAGGCGAGGGAGGACTGTGGATGAGGAGGCTGCGACATCGGGAAAGGCGACCTGCGGTTGGAGGAAAGTGCGCTGGCGAACGTCCGGCGGCACCGGACGGCGATGGCGCCAATCTAGGAAAACTCCATGACATCCCTGCGGCAAGCCGGTCATGTGCCGTTTCCTGTGGCGCGGGTGCGACGAGGGGTGTCACGAGGATTTCATTGCCCGCCGTCATCCTGCCCTCGCACCGTGCGACACGAGGCTGCGGCTTTGCGAAAGCCTCGCGCGGTGAGCGTCAGGTGTCAGCTGCGTGACGACTGCGTGGCTGTCACGAGGTCGTCACAAACACTGCCTACATTGCCCTGATCGAGCTCTTCCAACCCAGAGGTAACAGATGAAATTCCACTCCAAGCTTGCCGCCATCGGCGTGGCGACCACCGTCCTGATGGCCCAGGCCGCCCTGGCGCAAGACGTGACGGGCGCTGGCGCGTCCTTCCCCGCGCCCGTGTACGCCAAGTGGGCCGATGCCTACAACAAGGCCACCGGCGCCAAGGTGAACTACCAGTCCGTCGGCTCGGGCGCCGGCATCAAGCAGATCCAGGCCAAGACCGTGGACTTCGGCGCTTCGGACGCGCCCCTGTCGGACGAACAACTGGCCAAGGACGGCCTGATCCAGTTCCCCACCGTGATCGGTGGCGTGGTGCCGGTGGTCAACGTCAAGGGCATCGCCCCCGGCCAATTGAAGCTGACCGGCGCCGTGCTGGCCGACATCTACCTGGGCAAGATCGCCAAGTGGAACGAGCCGGCCATCGCTTCGCTCAACCCCGGCGTCACGCTGCCGGACGCACCCATCGCCGTGGTGCGCCGCGCCGACGGTTCGGGCACCACCTTCGCCTTCACCGAATACCTGACCAAGGTCAGCCCCGCCTGGAAGGCCGAAGTCGGCACGGGCACCGCCGTCAAGTGGCCCACCGGCGCGGGTGGCAAGGGCAACGAAGGCGTGTCGGCCTTCGTGATGCGCCTGCCGGATTCGATCGGCTACGTCGAGTACGCCTACGCCAAGCAGAACAAGATGTCCCACGTCGCGCTGCAGAACGCCGACGGCGCCTACGTGCAGCCCGACGACGAGACGTTCAAGGCGGCCGCGGCCGGCATCGACTGGTCCAAGTCGTTCGCCCAGAGCCTGACCAACGCCAGCGGCAAGACCGCATGGCCCATCTCGACGGCCACCTTCATCCTGGTCTACACCAAGCCGGACAACCCCGCCAAGACCGCTGCCGCCCTGAAGTTCTTCGACTGGGCCTACACCAACGGCGACAAGGCCGCCGCCGATCTGGACTACGTGCCGTTCCCGGCCAACGTGAAGAGCGCCATCCGCACGTCCTGGGGCAAGGTGATGGGTGCCGACGGTCGCCCCGTCGCCTACAAGTAAGCCCCTTCCACCGACGCAGGACCGCCCGTGTCTTCCGCCTTTCCCGCAGAACCGATGCCGGCGGGCCTGTCCCGCCCGGCATCGGACGACAGAACCAGAATGAAAACTCCTCCTCCTGCGCGGACGCCTCGTACCGGCCCGCTCGCAGACCGGCTGTTCGGCTGGGCGGCCAAGGGCGCGGCGCTGCTGACGCTGGCGCTGCTGATCGGCATCCTGCTGTCGCTGATCGCCGGGGCCTGGCCGGCCATTGCCAAGTACGGGCTGGGCTTCCTCACCAACGCCGAATGGGATCCCGTGCAGGAGGAATTCGGCGGCCTGGTGATGATCTACGGCACCTTGGCCACATCGGCCATCGCGCTGCTCATCGCGGTGCCGATCAGCTTCGGCATCGCCCTGTTCCTGACCGAACTCTCCCCCAGCTGGCTCAAGCGCCCGCTGGGCACGGCCATCGAACTGCTGGCCGCGGTGCCCTCCATCGTCTACGGCATGTGGGGCCTGCTGGTGTTCGGCCCCATCCTCGCCACCTACGTTCAACGGCCGCTGCAGCAACTGCTGGATGGCGTGCCCTTCCTCGGGGCCTTCGTGTCCGGCCCGCCGGTGGGCATCGGCATCCTGTCGGCCGGGATCATCCTGGCCATCATGATCATTCCGTTCATCGCCTCGGTGATGCGTGACGTGTTCGAAGTCACGCCGCCGCTGCTCAAGGAGTCGGCCTACGGCCTGGGCTCGACCACCTGGGAGGTGGTCTCCAAGGTCGTGCTGCCCTACACCAAGGCCGGCGTCGTCGGCGGCATCATGCTCGGCCTGGGCCGGGCGCTGGGCGAGACGATGGCCGTCACCTTCGTGATCGGCAACATGAACCAGTTGTCGTCGCTCTCGCTGTTCGAGGCTGCCAACAGCATCACGTCCGCGCTGGCCAACGAATTCGCCGAAGCCGGCACCGGCATGCACCAGGCGGCGCTGATGTACCTGGGCCTGGTGCTGTTCTTCATCACCTTCGTCGTGCTGTCGCTGTCCAAGATCCTGCTGGCGCAGATGCGCAAGAGCGAAGGGACCAAATCATGAACGCCGGCACCGGACAACAACTCATCGCTTCGGCCGATCTGGCGCGCCTGCGCCAGGCCAAGTACGCCCGCCGCAAGACGGTGAACCAGATCGCGCTGGCGCTGTCGCTGGCGGCCATGGCCTTCGGCGTGTTCTGGCTGGTGTGGATCCTCTGGGAAACGCTGCGCCTGGGCCTGGCCGGCCTGTCATGGGCGGCCTTCAGCCAGATGACGCCGCCGCCCAACGAAGTGGGCGGCATCGCCAACGCCATCTACGGCTCGTTCCTGATGGTGATGCTGGCCACCTTCGTGGGCACGCCCATCGGCATCATGGCCGGCATCTACCTGGCCGAGTACAACCCCCGGGGCTGGCTTGCCTCGGTGACGCGCTTCGTCAACGACATCCTGCTGTCGGCACCCTCGATCGTGATCGGCCTGTTCGTCTACGCCGTGATCGTGGCGCGCTTCAAGAGCTTCTCGGGCTGGGCCGGCGCGATGGCGCTGGCGCTGATCGTGATCCCGGTGGTCATCCGTACCACCGAGAACATGCTGCAACTGGTGCCGCCGGGCCTGCGCGAGGCGGCCTATGCGCTGGGCACGCCCAAGTGGAAGGTGATCATGTCCATCACCCTGCGGGCGGCGCGTGCCGGCGTGGTGACGGGCATCCTGCTGGCCGTGGCACGCATCTCGGGCGAGACCGCTCCGCTGTTGTTCACCGCGCTGTCCAACCAGTTCTGGACGTCGAACCTGTCCGAGCCGATGGCCAGCCTGCCGGTGACCATCTTCAAGTTCGCGATGAGCCCGTACGAGAACTGGCAGCAACTGGCTTGGGCCGGCGTGTTCCTGATCACGCTCGCCGTCCTCGCGCTGAACATTCTGGCCCGGGTGCTGACCCGCGCCAGACACTGAACGACAACGAACAACGCAAGGGCCACACGCCATGCAAACCGCTACCGCCACTACTGTCGTGAACTCGCCGTCCAAGATTTCGGTCAAGGACCTGAACTTCTACTACGGCAAATTCCACGCTCTCAAGGGCATCAATCTCGAGATTCCCGAGAAGAAGGTCACCGCCTTCATCGGCCCCTCGGGCTGCGGCAAGTCCACGCTGCTGCGCACCTTCAACCGCATGTTCGAGCTCTACCCCGAGCAACGCGCCGAAGGCGCGATCGTGCTCGACGGCGAGAACCTGCTGACCAGCAAACAGGACGTCGCGCTGGTGCGCGCCAAGGTCGGCATGGTGTTCCAGAAGCCCACGCCGTTCCCGATGTCGATCTACGACAACATCGCTTTCGGCGTGAAGCTGTTCGAGAACCTCTCGCGTTCCGACATGGACGACCGCGTGGAGTGGGCGCTGAAGAAGGCCGCGCTGTGGAACGAGGTCAAGGACAAGCTCCAGCAGAGCGGCTCGGGCCTCTCGGGCGGCCAGCAGCAGCGCCTGTGCATCGCCCGCGGCATCGCGATCAAGCCCGAAGTGCTGCTGCTCGACGAGCCGTGCTCGGCGCTCGATCCGATCTCGACCGCGAAGATCGAGGAGCTGATCGCCGAACTCAAGAGCGACTACACCGTGGTGATCGTGACCCACAACATGCAGCAGGCCGCGCGTTGCAGCGACTACACGGCCTATATGTACCTGGGCGATCTGGTGGAGTTCGGGGCGACGGAACAGATGTTCTTCAAGCCCCAGCGCAAAGAGACGGAAGACTACATCACTGGAAGATTCGGCTGATCCCCGAAGCGACCTGCGGTCGCCTCCCCCACGGGGGCAACACCAGCGGCCCGGCAGAGCCGTTTCCGCGGTGTTCTCGGTCAAGTCAATCAATTAGGAGGTTTCCATGCCTGATAAACATCTTTCCACCCAGTTCGACAGCGAACTCAATGGCGTGTCCTCGCGCGTCATGGAGCTCGGCGGTCTGGTCGAGTCCCAGATCGGCCTGGCGGTCTACGCCCTGCAGAACCTGGCCAGCGACGCGGCCGATCAGGTCACCGAGATCGAGCATCGCGTGAACGCGATGGAGATCGAGATCGACCGCGAGCTTTCATCCATCATCGCCCGCCGCCAGCCGACGGCACGCGACCTGCGACTGTTGATCGCCATCAGCAAGACCACGGCCAACCTCGAGCGCGTGGGCGACGAGGCCAACAAGATCGCGCGCATGGTCAAGTCCATCATCGAATCGGGCGCACCGCGCGCGCTGCCGTCTTCGGACCTGCGCGTGGCGGCCGACCTGGCCTCCGGCCTGATCCGTCGTGCGCTCGATGCGTTCGCGCGCCTGGACACCGCAGCCGCCGTCTCGATCCTCAAGGAGGACGACGCCATCGACCGCGAGTTCGACGGCTTCGTGCGCAAGCTCATCACCTACATGATGGAAGACCCGCGCACCATCGGCGCCAGCCTGGACCTGCTGTTCCTGGCCAAGGCCATCGAGCGCATCGGCGACCACGCCAAAAACATTGCAGAATTCATCATCTACATCGTCAAGGGCGCCGACGTGCGCCACACCTCGATGCAGGAGATCGAGTCCGCGGTCCAGTAAAGAATGAAACGTCATCCCCGAGTCCTCATCGTCGAAGACGAGTCCGCGATCGCCGAGCTGATCGCCGTCAATCTGCGCCACAACGGCTTCGAGCCGATCTGGTCGGAGGATGGCGAGTCGGCGCAACGCGAACTCGATGCCGTGCTGCCCGACGTCATCCTGCTGGACTGGATGCTGCCGGGCCAGAGCGGTGTGCAGCTGGCGCGCAAGTGGCGCGGCGACGCGCGTACCCGGGGTATCCCGATCCTGATGCTCACCGCACGTGGCGACGAGCCCGACAAGATCGCGGGCCTGGACGCCGGGGCAGATGACTACATCACCAAGCCGTTCTCCACGCAGGAAATGCTCGCGCGCATCCGCGCCGTGCTGCGCCGCCGCGCGCCCGAGCAGGTGATCGACAGCGTGAGCATCGGCCCGCTGGTGCTCGACGGCGCCACGCACCGAGTGACCTGGAACGGCCAGCAGCTCAAGGTGGGCCCCACCGAGTTCAAGTTGCTCAACTACCTCATGAAGCATGCCGAGCGCGTGCACAGCCGCAGCCAGCTGCTCGACAAGGTGTGGGGCGACCATGTCTTCATCGAGGAGCGCACGGTGGACGTGCACGTCAAGCGCCTGCGCGAGGCGCTGGGCGAAGGCGCGCCGATGGTCGAAACCGTGCGCGGCGCGGGTTACCGCCTCACGGCGCAGCCGCAGTCCTGAACGGTTCTTCGCAGGGGCGGCGTGACGTCGCCGCACCGATAATCTGCCGATGGTTCTCCGTCTCGTCTCTTTCCTGCTCTGCGTCGGTGCGGGCGCGCTCGCGGGGTGGCTGTTGGGAGACTGGCGCTGGCAGGCACTGGGCGCGTTGATCGCGGCGATGGGCTGGGTGGTGTTCGATGGATGGCGCGGCGCGCGCGTACTGCGTGGCCTGCGCGCCGAACCGCCGGTGTTCCCGGCAGGATCGGGCCTGTGGGGCGAGGTGTCGGAGCGTGCGCGCCGGATGGCTCGCGAACGCGAACAGCAGACCGCCCAGGCCGAGGCCCGGCTCGCCGAATTCCTCGCCGCCATCCAGGCCTCGCCCAGTGGCGTCGTGCTGCTCGACGACCAGGGCCGCATCGAGTGGTGCAACCAGACGGCGGCCCAGCACTTCGGCTTCGACGCGCAGCGCGACGTGATGCAGCACGTGGGCAACCTCGTGCGCGACCCGGCGTTCGGCGCCTATCTGGCTTCCTGGAACTACAGCCGCGAAGTCATCATGAATGGTCATGGCCGCAGCTCGGGCACCGCCGGCGGACCGATGCAGCGGTTGTCGGTGCAGGTGCACCCGTATGCCGGCAACCGCCGCCTGCTGCTCTCGCGCGACATCACGGCGCTGGAGCAGGCCGAGGCCATGCGCCGCGACTTCGTCGCCAACGTCTCGCACGAGATCCGTACGCCGCTCACCGTGCTGGCGGGCTTCGTCGAAACCATGCAGACGCTGCCGCTGACCGAGGCCGAGCGGGCACGCTATCTGGGCATGATGTCGCAACAGTCGCAGCGCATGCAGACGCTGGTGAACGATCTGCTCACGCTCTCGCGCCTGGAAGGCAGCCCGCCACCTCCGATCGGCCAGTGGACCAACGTCCGTTCGCTGCTGGCGCAATGCGAGGAGGAGGCCCGCGGACTGGCTGAGGCGCTGCATCCGGGCGATGCCCACCACATCGCCGTGACGGGCGGCGAGGGGCTGGAAATTGCCGGAGCCGTGCCCGAGCTCCAGAGCGCGATGTCCAACCTGCTGTCCAACGCCGTGCGCTACACGCCATCGGCCGGCCGCATCGATGTGGCATGGCGGATGCTGCCCGACGGTCGCGCCGAATACAGCGTGCGCGACACGGGGCCTGGCATCGCGGCCGAGCACCTTCCGCGCCTGACCGAGCGCTTCTACCGTGTGGACCGCAGCCGTTCGCGCGAAACCGGCGGCACCGGCCTGGGCCTGGCCATCGTGAAACACGTGGCGCAGCGCCACGGCGGCGAGTTGCGCATCGAAAGCGTGGTGGGCAGCGGTTCGACATTCACGCTGCTGTTCCCGGCGGTGCGGCTGCGCCAGGCGTTCAAGGTGCCGGCGGCGCGCGCCGCCGCCTCCTGAGCGGGCGGCGTCCTCAGTTCGCGGCGGTCGCGCCGTTGCGCTCGGGCGCCGAGCGGTGGCGCACCAGCAGCACGAAGATGATGGCCGTCAGCGCAAGGGCGGCCCCGCCCGTGATCCAGAACGCCTGCGGCGCCTGCAACGCAGGCCGGCCGGCAAGGCCTTCGTAGGCCAGCAGGTAGCCGCCACCCAGGCCCACGCCCCAGAGCAGCACGCAGTACACGACGAGCGGTGCGATGGCCACGCGATAGCAACGCAGTACGAACACGCTGAGCGCCTGTGTGGCATCGGCCACGTGATAGACCGCCACCCAGGCCAGCAACCCACCTGCCAGCGCGGCCACCTGGGTGTTGGCGGCATAGAGGTTGGCGAGGCCGTGGCGCGACAGCAGCAGCAGTGATGCCAGCACCACGGCCGCGCCGAGCGTGAGTTTGAAACCCGTGACCAGCACGCGCCGCGCGCGATGCGGATCGCCGGCGCCCAGCCAGTAGCCCACGCGGGCACTGGTGGCAATCCCCAGCGACAGCGGCACCATGTAGAGCACGGCGGCCACGTTGGCGGCCACCTGGTGCGCGGCAGACGCTACCGTGCCCAGGCGCGCGATGAACAGCGCCATCAGCGTGAACGAGGTGACTTCGACCAGGATCGCCAGCCCGCCCGGCACGCCTAGCCGCGCATACCGCGCCAGCGTGGGGCCGTGCGGCCGCTCCATCGGCCGCCACAGCCCATACGGACGATAGAACGGCTCGGAGCGCAACAGCCAGAAGGCGGTGAACAGCATCAGGTAGTTCACCACCAGCGACGCCCAGGCACACCCCACGGCGCCGCCGGCCGGCAGCCCCAGGCCGCCGAAGGCGAACCAGATCGACAGCGGCACCTTCACGGCCAGCGAACCGATTTGCAGCCACGTGACGAGCAGCGGCTTGCCCAGGCTCTGGTTGAGCGTGGCGTACATGCGGAACAACAGCGCGGCCGGCACCGACCACGCCAGCACGCGCAGATAGCCGCGCACTTCTTCCTGCATGGCCTCGGGCACCCCGGTCAGCCGCAGCAGCGGATCGGGATGCAGCAGTGCAGCCATGCCGATCACGATCGTGATGCCACACAGGTAGAGCGCCTGGCGCAGCGACCGGCCCACCTCGGCCGGGCGGCCGGCGCCGTGCAGTTCGGCCCACACAGGCAACAGCGCCTGCAGCACGCCCATCAGCGCCACGAACACGCTGATGAAAACGGCCGAGCCCACCGAGAGGGCGGCCAGTGCCTCATTGGAATGGCGGCCGGCGATGACGGTGTCGACCACACCATAGGCCGTCACGGCCAGCTGGCCGACGAGCACGGCGCCGCCATGGCGCAGGATGTCGCGCAGCTCGGTCACGGGTTGGCGACGGGGAGCGTGCGCCGGTAGACCAGCATGTTCTTGTCGCGGTCGGTGGGATGGCGCACGCGCGACTGCAGGGTCCATTCCCCGCCGGAGGTGACCGTGGGCAGGGTGGACAGTGCGCTGTCGTTCACCAGCAACCAGTCGCAATGCGTAGCGTCCCCGGTGGGCTGCAACGTGAGCGGGCTGTAGAAGCGGAAGGCCGCCAGCTGCGCCCGAGTCAGTCCGTGCGTTTCGGCGCACGTGGCGCGGCCGAGCGTGGGCGTGATGGCCTGCACCAGCGGGCCGTAGCTGAGCGAGAAATTGAGCAGCGGCAACCACAGCGTGGTCAACAGCAGCCACGAGAGCACGGCACCGCTGGCGGGCAACACCAGGCTCTTCCACAGCGCGCGCTGATGGCGGCCCACGCGCCACTTCACCAGCCAGCACCAGGCCAGTGTGGCGGCCAGCGCCACGATGAGCGCACCGAGCGAGAAGGAGGGCGTGAAGCCCGGTGCGAGCTTGGCGACGTTGGCCGCAGGCTGGCGCGGGAAGCCGGTCTGCATGGCGATCCAGATCACCCAGATGACGACGGCGCATCCGGTGAAGAAGAGCAGCGTGAACCAGTCGATCAGCGCGGCCACGCTGCGCCGCAGCGTCGGCAACGCGAAAGCGGCCAGGGCGGCCAGGGGCGGCAGGGCCAGCAGCAGGGCGCGGTCGGCAGCAGGTGCAGTCAGCGCCGAGAGGGCCACCACGACGACGATGCCCAGCGGCCAGGCCAGATGGCGGCTGGCGAGCTGGCGGCGCCAGCGCCACACCGTCCACAGCGCCAGCGCCAGCGCCGGCCACGTGAACCAGACCAGCAGCCGGCCCAGGCTGCGCCAGGCGCTACCGTTCTGTGGCAATGCGGGCTGCCAGCGCCACTCGCCCAGCAGCGCCGCGAAGCCAGCGGCCAGCAGCGTCGCGCCGACGAGCCAGGCCGCCATTCGCAGGCGAGGGACAGTCAGCGGTCCGTCGTGCCCATGCACCGGGCTCGAGTCGAAGGTGATCAATGCCGCAGCGCCGAGCCCCAGGAGCAGGGCGAGGGCGGGCGCGCCCGAAAGTGCCAGGCCGAGCAGACCCAGAAGTGCCGTCAGCGGCGGCAGCAGCGGCCGGTAGGGCAGGGCGGCCACGCCATGGAACAGCAGCGCAAGGCTGGCCAGTTGAGCCAGCGCTGGCGTGGTCTCGTGCGACATCTGCGCCAGGCCCAGGCTGGCGATCAGTGCCAGCAGGCCCCCGTCGGCGATGGCACGCGCATAGTCGGCCGGCAGCGCCTCTCCGCCAAAGGCGAACGCGACCGGCTGTGCCTGCGGGCTGCGCGCCAGGTAATACACCGCCCACCAGCTGGCTGCGAGCGTGATCGCCAGCATCAATATGAAGGGCAACCGGGCGGCCAGATCAGGGGCGAGCCACGATGGCGCGACGCGGATCGCGGCCGCGCCGAGCCAGTACGCCAGAAGGCCGTCTGTGTCAGGCGCCAGGCCCATGAGACGGGGTTGCAGCCAGCCGCTGGCGCCCCGGGCGATCTCGGCCATGTAGCCGAACGCCGTCATGTCCGCGTTCTTCCAGGGCTCGCGTCCCAGGTAGCCGGGCAAGACGTAAGTCGCGCACAGCAGCCACAGCGCCAGCCGGGGCAGGCGCCTGACGGCAGCCTGTGCGACGATGGCAGGGGTGGGCTGGTTCACGGGAGGGAGGATAGGTGCAATCGGGGCGGGATCCGGAAACAAAAAAGGCAGCACGGTGACCGGCTGCCTTTTCTGCATGGGGCACGCGCGGCAGGGGCCGCCAGTGCCAGGAACGGGGGCTTACTTGGCGGCGGTCTTGCCGAAGCGGTTGCGGAACTTCTCGACGCGGCCACCCATGTTGTCCACCGACTTCTGCGTGCCGGTGTAGAAGGGGTGCGATTCGCTCGAGGTATCCAGCTTGTACAGGGGCAGTTCGCGGCCGTCGTCGCTGGTGCCCATTTCCTTGGTGGAAACGCACGAGCGCGTCACGAACTTGAAGCCGTTGGACAGGTCCACGAAGAGCACTTCGCGGTAGTTGGGGTGAATGCCTTCTTTCATGATCTTCCTTCAGTCACTTGCGGGAGCCGCGCCAGCCAGCCTGGCGTACTTTCCGCGAAAAGCCTTTGATTATAGCCAGATCGCTCTGTGGGCAGTTTTCAGCCACCGCGGCGCATCATGTCGAAGAACTCGACGTTGCTCTTGGTGGCGCGCATGCTCTTGAGCACCATCTCCATCGACTCGATCTCGTCCATGTTGTACATGAACTGGCGCAGGATGCGGGTCTTCTGCAGCACTTCGGGCTGGAGCAGCAGTTCTTCCTTGCGGGTGCCGCTGCGATTGAGCTGGATGGAAGGGAACACGCGCTTTTCGTAGAGGCGGCGGTCCAGGTGGATTTCGCAGTTGCCGGTGCCCTTGAATTCTTCGAAGATCACTTCGTCCATGCGCGAGCCGGTGTCGATCAGCGCCGTGGCGATGATGGTCAGCGAGCCGCCTTCCTCGACGTTGCGCGCCGCGCCCAGGAAGCGCTTGGGGCGCTGCAGGGCGTTGGCGTCGACGCCGCCGGTCAGCACCTTGCCCGAAGAAGGCACGACGTTGTTGTAGGCGCGGGCCAGGCGGGTGATGGAGTCCAGCAGGATCACCACGTCTTTCTTGAGCTCGACCAGGCGCTTGGCGCGCTCGATGACCATCTCGGCCACGTGCACGTGGCGGGCGGCCGGCTCGTCGAAGGTGGAGGCGATCACCTCGGCCTTCACCGAGCGCTGCATTTCGGTCACTTCCTCGGGGCGCTCATCCACCAGCAGCACCATCATGTAGCTGTCAGGGTAGTTGGCGCTGATGGCGTGGGCGATGTGCTGCATCATCACCGTCTTGCCGCTCTTGGGCGGTGCCACCAGAAGGGCGCGCTGGCCCTTGCCGATGGGGGCGATGATGTCGATCACGCGACCGGTGATGTTTTCCTCGCCCTTCAGGTTGTCGCGTTCAAGGCGCATCTGTTCCTTGGGGAACAGCGGCGTCAGGTTCTCGAACATCACCTTGTGCTTGTTCTGCTCCGGCGGACCATCGTTGACCTTGTCGAGCTTGGTCAGCGCGAAATAGCGCTCTCCGTCCTTGGGCGTGCGCACTTCGCCTTCGATCATGTCGCCGGTGTGCAGGTTGAAGCGGCGCACCTGGCTGGGCGAGATGTAGATGTCGTCGGTGCTCGCCGTATAGCTGGTGTCGGGGCTGCGCAGGAAGCCGAAGCCGTCGGGCAGGATTTCCAGCACGCCGTCGGCGAACACCTGCTCGCCGGCCTTCGCGCGCTTCTTGATGATGGCGAACATCAGCTCCTGCTTGCGCATGCGGCCGGTGTTCTCGATCTCGAGCGCTTCGGCCTGCTTCAGGACCTCGGATACGTGCAGAGCCTTGAGTTCGTTCAGGTGCATGTGAGTACCCCTGGCGGGGAGTTCGGCGAAAACGGGGGAGTGGAAGGCAGGTCGGCTGAAGGTGCCGCCCGCGAATGCTAGTGTTCTTCGGGTCGCTGCGCCTGGTGAAGGCGTCCTGCAGCGGCCGGTGCGCGGGATTATGACAGGAAAAAACGCGGCTTCCGTCAGACGGCGCCTGCACAGGCGCGGAAGCTCGCGGGGCGGCGCGCCCGTCGAGGGCGCGCCACGTCCGGCATCAGGCGGCCAGTTGCTGGTCGATGAAGGCGGTGAGCTGCGCCTTGCTCATCGCGCCCACCTTGGTGGCGGCCAACTGGCCACCCTTGAACAGCATCAGCGTGGGAATGCCGCGGATGCCGAACTTGGCGGGGATGTCGCGGTTCTCGTCCACGTTCATCTTGGCGATCTGCAGCTTGCCTTCGTACGTGCCCGACACTTCGTCGAGGATGGGCGCGATCATCTTGCACGGACCGCACCATTCGGCCCAGTAGTCGACCAGCACGGGCTTGTCGGCGTTGAGCACGTCGGATTCGAAGGACGAGTCGGTGATGTGTTTGATGAGTTCGCTGGCCATGTCGTGGACTCCTGTGGCTGTGGTGGCGCTACGGCTAAAGTCGGGGAATTGTGACAGAAACCAAGTGCCTCCATCGGGTATGGGCATGCTATCGCGGCCATAGCCGGGGACCATCATCCTGAGCGCTTGAGCACCCCGTTTTCCATGACTCCAGATTCCCGCATCGCCGCCGTGATCGGCGCCGGCCCGGCCGGCCTCATGGCTGCCGACGAGCTCGCGCGCGCCGGCCTTCAGGTCCACTGTTTCGACGCCATGCCGTCGGCGGGCCGCAAATTCCTGCTGGCCGGACGTGGCGGGCTCAATCTCACGCATTCCGAGCCGCTGCAAACCTTTGCCACGCGTTTCGGCTCGCGTCAGGCCGCAGTGGCGCCCTGGCTCGATACCTTCGGCCCGCAGGCCGTACGCGACTGGGCGCATGGCCTGGGCGTGGAGACATTCGTCGGCACTTCGGGCCGCGTGTTCCCGCGCGAGATGAAGGCCGCGCCGCTGTTGCGCTCGTGGCTGCGCGGCCTGCGCAATGACGAGGGCGGACGTACACCGGTGCAGTTCCACATGCGCCATCGCTGGACCGGGTGGGACGACGCTGGCGCCCTGCGTTTCGACGGCCCTGCCGGCGTCATGACGGCCAGGCCCGCAGTGACGGTGTTGGCGCTGGGTGGCGCGAGCTGGCCGCGGCTGGGATCCGACGGGGCCTGGGCGCCGCTGTTGCAGGCGCGCGGTGTCGATGTCGCGCCGCTGCTGCCGGCCAATTGCGGTTTCGATGTGCGGGGCGGCTGGACGCCATTCTTTTCCGGCAAGTTCGCGGGCCAGCCGTTCAAGACGGTGGCGTTGTCGCTGCAGTTGCCGGACGGCTCGACCTGGACCCGGCGCGGAGAGTTCGTGGCCACGGCCGGCGGCATCGAGGGCAGTCTGGTCTATGCCGCGTCGGCGATGCTGCGCGACCAGATCGTCTCGGCCGGTCAGGCGCACCTCTCGATCGACCTGCTGCCCGACCTGACGGCCGAGCGCGTGCGCGCGGAGGTGATGCATCCGCGCGGCTCTCGCTCCCTGGCCAGTCACCTCAAGGGACGGCTCGGACTGGATGGCATCAAGGCGGCCTTGCTGCACGAAGTGCTGTGCCGCGATGGCATGGCCGACGGCGCAAGACTGGCCGCCACCATCAAGGCGGTTCCGCTGGAGCTGTCGGCCGCGCGTCCCGTGGAAGAGGCCATCAGCACGGCCGGCGGTGTGACGTTCGGCGCCCTTGATGCCGGCCTGATGCTGCGGCGGCTGCCCGGCGTGTTCTGCGTCGGAGAGATGCTGGACTGGGAGGCGCCGACCGGTGGCTACCTGCTGACGGCGTGCCTTGCGTCGGGCGTGATCGCAGGCCGCGCGGCTGCCGCGTTCGCGACTGGCCGCTGAGGCATCAGGCCACGCGCAGCCAGGGCCACCGGCTGATGTAGCTATCGGCCTTGGCAGCGAACAGCTCGGGGTGATCGCACTTGGGATTGGGCCGGAGCAGGCCGGCCTGCAGGTCGGCCAGGCCATGGGGCGCGTAGAGTTCGGGCGCCGCGCCCTGTGTCGGCGCGCGCAGGCCAACGCAGGTGCAGGCGACCAGGAAACGGTCGATACCGTCGCGCGAGGAGCGCAGCGCGCCGTAGTGATGGCCGAACCAGTCTTCGTACCAGAGGTGCACGCGTGCCTGGTTCTTGGCCTCGATCACCACGGGCAGGTCGGCACACAACGCTGCCAGCCGCCCCTGGACCTCGCGTTCAGTCGCCTCGGAAATGTCCGAGGGGTCGAAGTAGAACAGGTCGTAGTCGCGGATCTGCGCGGCAGCCGGTTGGCCCGTTCGCAGGTTCCAGGCGGTCTGGAAGAGACAACCTGCCACCAGCCACGCGTCGGGCAGCTCGAAGCCCGGCATGCGCTCGAGGATGGCGGCGTTGAAGCGGTTGCTCAGCACCTGCTGGACGAACCGCTCCTCGCCGGCTTCCGGCGCGGCCTGTGCGGGCAGCCAGGACGAGGTCACACCACCTTCGCGATGGCGGCGCAGACGTAGTCCACGTTCTTGCTGTTGAGCGCGGCCACGCACATGCGACCGGTGTCGGTGCCGTAGACGCCGAACTCGTTGCGCAGGCGCACCATCTGGTCCCTGGAGAGGCCCGAATAGCTGAACATGCCGATCTGCGAGGTGATGAAGCCCATGTCCTGCTTCACGCCGGCGCCTTTGAGCCCATCGACCAGCTTCTGGCGCATGGCCTTGATGCGCTCGCGCATCTCGGCCAGCTCCTTCTCCCACAGCGCGCGCAACTCGGGCGTGCCCAGCACCGCGGCCACGACGGCGCCGCCGTGGGTTGGCGGGTTGCTGTAGTTGGTGCGGATGACGATCTTGAGCTGGCTGAGCACGCGCGCCGCCTCGTCCTTGTCGGCGCACAGCACCGACAGCGCGCCCACGCGTTCGCCGTAGAGGCTGAAGCTCTTGGAGAACGATGTGGAGACGAAGAAGGTCAGGCCGGCGGCGACGAACTTGCCGATGACCGCGCCGTCCTCGGCGATGCCATGGCCGAAGCCCTGGTAGGCCATGTCGAGGAAAGGCGTGAGGCGCGCTTCCTTGACTACGGCGACCACCTGGTCCCACTGGGCGGGCGTGAGGTCGTAGCCGGTGGGGTTGTGGCAGCAGGCATGCAGCACCACCACGGTGCCGGCGGGTGCGGCCTTCAGGCTGGCGAGCATGCCTTCGAAGTTCACGCCACGCTTGGCGGCGTCGTAGTACGCGTAGGTCTCGACGGTGAAGCCGGCCTGCGCGAACAGGGCGCGGTGGTTTTCCCAGCTCGGGTCGCTGATCAACACCTTGGCCGACGGGTTCAGCTTCCTGATGAAGTCGGCGCCCACCTTGAGGCCGCCCGTGCCGCCGATGGCCTGGATGGTGGCGACGCGGCCGCTCTTGACGGGCTCGCTGTCGGCGCCGAACACGAGGTCCTTCACGGCCGCGTCATAGGCGGCGATGCCGTCGATGGGCAGGTAGTTGCGCGCCTTGGGTTCGGCCATCAGCTGCTTTTCGGCCGCCTGCACGCACTGCAGCAAGGGCAGTTTGCCGTTGTCGTCGAAATACACGCCCACGCCCAGGTTGACCTTGTTGGGATTGGTGTCGGCGGCGAATTGCTCGTTGAGGCCCAGGATCGGATCGCGCGGTGCCATCTCGACGGCAGTGAACAGAGACATGTGACGGAAGTCCTATGGAATGGTGTGTGGCGCCCATCGCGTGGCTCGGTTAACCTGCGCGATTGGCCGCGAATTTTAGCGCTGCGGCGCCTGCCGTTTCGCCGCCGAAATCGGCGGCCGGCCCGCCGCCCCGTTTGCCACAAGGAAGCCATGACCACCCCGACCGACGCCACCGAAGCCACCGCCGACAGCCGGCCCGGGCAGTTCGTCTCGTACCCCGGCTCGCCGTTCGAGCTGTTCCAGCCCTATCCGCCTTCGGGCGACCAGCCCAAGGCCATCGAGCAACTGGTCGAGGGCGTCAACGACGGCGAGGTGTTCCAGACCTTGCTGGGCGTGACCGGCTCCGGCAAGACCTTCACCATGGCCAACACGATCGCGCGGCTGGGCCGGCCGGCCATCGTTTTCGCGCCCAACAAGACGCTCGCTGCGCAGCTCTACAGCGAGTTCCGCGAGTTCTTCCCGAAGAACGCGGTCGAGTACTTCGTGAGCTACTACGACTACTACCAGCCCGAAGCCTACGTGCCGCAGCGCGACCTGTTCATCGAGAAAGACAGCGCCATCAACGAGCACATCGAACAGATGCGCCTGTCGGCCACCAAGAGCGTGCTGGAGCGGCGCGACGTGGTGATCGTGGCCACCGTGAGTGCCATCTACGGCATCGGCGCACCCGAGGACTACACCGAGATGCGCTTCATCATCCGCGTGGGAGACAAGCTCGGCCAGCGCGATGCCATCGCGCAGCTCATCCGCATGCAGTACACGCGCAACGAGCAGGATTTCTCGCGCGGCACGTTCCGCGTGCGCGGCGACACCATCGACGTCTTTCCGGCCGAGCATTCCGAACTGGCCATCCGCATCGAACTGTTCGACGACGAGATCGAGTCGCTGCAACTGTTCGACCCACTCACGGGCCGCATCCGGCAGAAGATCCCGCGCTTCACCATCTACCCGTCGAGCCACTATGTGACGCCGCGCGGCAAGGTGCTGGCAGCCGTGGAAAGCATCAAGGCCGAGTTGCGCGACCGGCTCAAGCAGCTGATCGACGACGGCAAGCTGGTAGAGGCGCAGCGGCTGGAGCAGCGCACGCGTTTCGATCTGGAGATGCTCAGCGAGGTCGGCCATTGCAAGGGCATCGAGAACTACACGCGCCACCTCTCGGGCGCGGCGCCGGGCAGCCCGCCAGCCACGCTGACCGACTACCTGCCCAAGGATTCTCTGATGTTCCTCGATGAGAGCCACCAGATGATCGGGCAGCTCAACGCCATGTACAACGGCGACCGCGCGCGCAAGGTCACGCTGGTGGAATACGGCTTCCGCCTGCCGTCGGCGCTGGACAACCGGCCGCTGAAGTTCGAGGAGTTCGAGCGCCGCATGCGGCAGGTAATCTTCGTGTCGGCCACGCCGGCCGACTACGAAAAGACGCATGCGAGCAAGGTGGTGGAGCAGGTCGTACGGCCCACGGGCCTGGTCGACCCCGTGGTGGAGGTGCGCCCTGCCGCGAGCCAGGTGGATGACGTGCTGCAGGAAATCCGCATCCGCAGCGATGCGGGCGAGCGCGTGCTCATCACCACGCTAACCAAGCGCATGGCCGAGCAGCTCACCGACTACCTCACTGACAACGGCGTGAAGGTGCGCTACCTGCACAGCGACGTGGATACGGTCGAGCGGGTCGAGATCATCCGCGACTTGCGCCTGGGCGCGTTCGACGTGCTGGTCGGCATCAACCTGCTGCGCGAAGGCCTGGACATTCCGGAGGTGTCGCTCGTCGCCATCCTCGACGCGGACAAGGAAGGGTTCCTGCGTGCCGAGCGCTCGCTGATCCAGACCATCGGCCGCGCCGCGCGCAACCTCAACGGCCGGGCAATCCTGTATGCCGACCGCATCACCGACTCGATGAAAAAGGCCATCGACGAGACCGAGCGGCGGCGGGCCCGCCAGATCGCCTGGAACGAGGCGCACGGCATCACGCCGCGCAGCATCGTCAAGCAGGTGCGCGACCTCATCGACGGTGTCTACAGCGAGAAGGCCGGCAAGGAAGCCGAGGCGCGCGAGCTGGCGCGGGCCCAGGTCGAGGACATGAGCGAGCGCGACGTCGCGCGCGAGATCAAGAAGCTCGAGAAGCAGATGCTCGAACATGCGCGCAGCCTCGAGTTCGAGAAGGCCGCCCGGGTGCGCGACCAGCTGGCGCTGCTCAAGCAGCAGGCGTTCGGTGCCGGAGGGTCGGACAACGTCGTGCCTTTGCCTACAGGCACGGCAGGCCCGCGGCGCTGACGTCGGCAGGCGAGGCCGAGGCGCTCCCCCGTTTCGGGGATAGGCAAAATCAGCCTGGCCTCCAACAATCGGCTCCGCGATGCAGACCTCGATCTACCTCATCGAAGACGACACGACCGTGCACGACTTCGTGCGGCGGGCGCTCCAGGCGCGGCCGGAGTGGCGGCTGGTCGGTCATTCGGCCTCGGTGTCTCACGCAGCCGTGCATGCGGCAGCGGCGGCGGCCAGCGTGTATCTGGTCGACCTGGGCCTGCCCGACGGGCGCGGCGAAGACCTGCTGCGCAGGCTGGCGCGCAGCAACCCGGGCTCCGAGCTGCTGGTGTTCACCGTGTTCGGCGACGAGTCGCGGCTGATCGGCGCCATCGAGGCCGGTGCCACCGGCTACGTGCTCAAGGGATGCAGCAGCGCCGAACTGGTGGCCGCCATCGAGCAGATCCAGGAGGGTGGGGCGCCCATCTCTTCGCTGTTGGCGCGCCTGCTGCTCAAGCGACTGCGTTCCGTGCAGGACGGTGTCGAAGCGCCACGCTCTTCCCCCGTGCACGGTGACTTCACCGACGTGCTGCTTTCGGAGCGTGAGACCGACGTGCTCAAGCTCGTGGCGCAGGGCTATGTGAACAAGGAGATCGCGCGCAAGCTCGACATCTCGGGCCACACCGTCGGCTCGCACATCAAGAATCTCTACCGCAAGTTGTCGGTACATACCCGCGTGCAGGTGGTGCGCGCCGCGCAGGAACGCGGGCTCGTGTGACCGCCGCTGCGCTGTCGGCGCGGCTGGCGCGCACACCGGCGTGGTTGTGGGTCGGCCTGCTGCTCACGGCCTTGCTGGTGGGCCTGGTGTTCGTGTCGCTGCCGCCCGTGCTGCCTGGCGCCGTCACCATCACGCATGCCACGGCCACGCTCGCGACGCCTGACGGCCCGCTGCGCCGCGACGTCCAACTGCCTCATGTCTGGGATGACGAGCGTCCGCCCTGGAACGGCATCGCGCGCTACGACATCCCCTGGCCCGCAAGCCTGGAGACGACGGGCGACGAGGCGATGGCCCTCTACCTGCCGCGCGTGGGCGCGCGGTTCCGGGTCTGGTTCAACGGACGGCTGGTGAAGTCCGAGCGATGGTCCGAGGCTGGCTATGTCGATACCAGCGTCACACCTTTCATGGTCGACCTGCCAGCACCGTTGCCGGGCACGGCGGTGGGCCTCAACCAGATCTCGATAGAGGTGCAGGGGCAGCTGCTGCGCAAGAGCGGGCTGTCGGCCGTCACCATCGGTCCGCGGGCGGTGATCCTTGAACGCTACGCCAAGATCCACTGGTGGCAGGTGCAGGCCACGTGGATGGTCGCCGCTTGTTCCGTCTTTCTGGCGCTACTGGCCGGCCTGATGTGGCTGCAGACGCGTGAACGCGTGTTCGCCTTGCTCGCGGCGGCCTCGGCCGCATGGGCCGTGCGATTGGGGCTCACGCCGTTGGTGAGCCCCGGAATGCCGTTCGGCCTGTGGTTCTATCTACACAAACTGTCCTTCACGATGTACTGCGGCTTCCTGTACCTGTTCCTGTGGGAGTTGTTCGACTTCCGGCAGGGCTTGGCGCGCAGGCTGGTGACAGCCTTGCTGCTGGTCGGGCCGGTCTGGCTGGCCGTGACCACCTGGTCAGAGAGCTACAACCTCTACCGTGTCTGGACCGGCGTGCTGGTGCTGGTGGCTGTTTGTACCGTGGGGCTGATGCTGCACCGCGCACGCTGGGGCCTCGACGGCGAGCAAAGGCTGATGTTCGTGGTCTGTATGGTGACGGTCGTCACAGGGCTGCGGGATTTCCTGGTTGTGCAACTGGGCTGGCCCGGCGACGGCGATCTGCGCTGGATGACCACGGGCAGCCTCGTGTTCATGCTCACGCTGGCCTGGGTGATGGTGCAGCGCACCTCGGTCTATCTGCAGCAGATCGGTCGGCTCAACCGCGACCTCGAACGGCGAGTGCAGGACCGCGAGCGTGAACTGCGCAGCGCCTTCGACCAGTTGCGGGAGGCCGAGCGTCGCCAGGTCCTCGAGCAGGAGCGTCAACGCCTTACACGCGACATGCATGACGGCTTGGGCAGCCAGCTCGTGCAGGCACTGAACCTTGTGCGCGGAAATGAACCCGCGCAGCCATCGACGGTGGAGGCCATGCTCAGCCACGCGCTGGAGGAACTGCGCATGACTCTGGATTCGCTGGAGCCTCTGGAGGGCGACCTGCCGGCGATCCTGGGGACGCTGCGGCGGCGCATCGCGCCAGCACTTGAAGCGGCGGGCATCGAGCTTGTCTGGGAAGTGCAGGAGGTGCCGGCGATTGCCGTGCACGGACAGTCCATGGATTCTCGCGGCGTGATGCACCTGTTCCGTTGCCTGCAGGAGATATTCGCCAATATCGTCAAGCATGCCCGTGCCAGCCAAGTGACGGTGCGCACTTGGCTGGAAGAAGGGCGAATTGTCCTGAGCGTGGCTGACAACGGTCGCGGCCTCGGCGCGGACAGTGCTCAAGCGGGCGGCGGCCGCGGGCTGGCCAATATCCGGCTGCGCGCCACGGAACTTGGCGCCCGTGTGAGCTTTGACGATGCCTCGCCG
The DNA here is from genome assembly GCA_017307855.1 of Burkholderiales bacterium. Lineage (GTDB taxonomy): Bacteria > Pseudomonadota > Gammaproteobacteria > Burkholderiales > Burkholderiaceae_C > JAGOCV01. The sequence continues at coordinate 311,264 of JAFKGD010000003.1, forward strand.
GGTACGGTCGTGAGGCTTTCGTTCGCACCGCTGCCGAGACTGGACGCGGAATGGCCACATTGAAGGAACCCTTTGTCCTTGTCGGGATCAATAGAAGCTACTGATCAGTTCAGTTACCCGATAAAAACAATAGGGTTTATGTGGTATAGTTGAGTCCATTACTCGACAACAACAACCAACCCTTAACGATGAAGGGCCAGCGGCATCGCTGGAAGGGCGGAGACCGGGGTGCCATCCACGAGAGGGGTGGTGCCGATTCAAGCGAAGCCAACGTTTTAGGAGCTTGCGATGCGTCTCACTACCAAAGGCCGTTTTGCGGTCACTGCCATGATCGATCTGGCGCTGCGCCAGAACAACGGGCCAGTAACCCTGGCCGCGATCAGCCAGCGGCAGCAGATTTCGCTGTCCTATCTGGAACAGCTGTTCGGCAAGTTGCGTCGCCATGAGCTCGTCGAATCCACCCGTGGCCCCGGCGGCGGTTACACGCTGGGCCGCAAGGCGGCGGACATCACCGTGGCCGACATCATCGTCTCGGTGGACGAGCCGATCGACGCCACCCACTGTGGTGGCAAGGAAAACTGCCTGGGCGAAGCCGGCCGCTGCATGACGCACGAGCTGTGGTCGCAACTCAACCAGCGCATGGTCGAGTTCCTCGATTCGGTCACGCTGCAGAAGCTGGTCGATGAGCAGATCGCCAAGGGCGTGCAGATCGAGGACAAGCCCAGCCCCAAGCGCGCCATTTCGAGTGCGCCCGTGGTCAAGCCCATCCGCGTGAACGCACCCAATTCGGTGTTCGCGCTCGGCAACGCCTTCGCAAAATCCTGATGAACGACGGTGGCTGCCGTGCCGGAGTTTTCCGGCATGGCGGTCCGCCGGTGTGCCCTGCCTGAAGTATTCGAGCCAGCCATGGACATGACCCCGCACTTTCCCATCTACATGGATTACGGCGCCACCACGCCGGTGGATCCGCGCGTCGTCGACGCGATGATCCCGTGGTTGCGCGAGCATTTCGGCAACCCGGCATCGCGCAGCCATGCGTGGGGCTGGGAGGCCGAGGAGGCCGTCGAGAAGGCCCGCACCCAGGTGGCCGACCTGATCGGCGCCGATCCGCGCGAGATTGTCTGGACGTCCGGTGCGACCGAATCGAACAACCTTGCCATCAAGGGTGCGGCTCATTTCTACCAGGGCAAGGGCAAACATCTCATCACCGTGAAGACCGAGCACAAGGCCGTGCTCGACACCACGCGCGAGCTGGAGCGGCAGGGCTTCGAGGTCACATACATGGACGTGCAGGAAGACGGCCTGCTCGATCTGGACCAACTGCGTGCGGCCATCCGGCCCGACACCATCCTGATGAGCGTGATGTTCGTGAACAACGAGATCGGCGTCGTGCAGGATATTGCCGCCATCGGCGCCATGTGCCGCGAGAAGGGCGTGATTTTCCACGTCGATGCGGCGCAGGCCACTGGCAAGGTCGAGATCGACCTCAAGACGCTGCCTGTCGACCTGTTGAGCCTGGCTTCGCACAAGACCTACGGCCCCAAGGGCATCGGGGCGCTGTATGTGCGCCGCAAGCCGCGCATCCGCCTGGAAGCGCAGATGCACGGTGGTGGTCACGAGCGTGGCATGCGCTCGGGCACGCTGCCCACGCACCAGATCGTCGGAATGGGTGAAGCTTTCCGCATTGCCCGCGAGGAAATGGCCAAGGACGCCGAACACGCACGCCGCCTGCAGACGCGTCTGCTGGATGGCCTCAAGGATGTCGAGCAGGTGTTCATCAACGGCCATCTCGAAAAGCGCGTGCCGCACAATCTGAACATCAGCTTCAACTACGTCGAGGGCGAGTCGCTGATCATGGGCATCAAGGGTCTGGCGGTGTCGTCGGGCTCGGCCTGCACGTCGGCCAGCCTGGAGCCCAGCTATGTGCTTCGCGCCCTGGGCCGCAGCGACGAGCTGGCCCACAGCAGCCTGCGCATGACCATCGGCCGTTTCACGACCGAGGAAGAAATCGACTACGCCATTTCAACCATCCGCCACAACGTCGCCAAGCTCCGTGAGCTGAGCCCGCTGTGGGAGATGTACAAGGACGGCGTCGACCTGAGCACCATCCAGTGGACGGCGCATTGAAGCGCCCCACTGCGACCGCAAATACATAACACGTACCCACGAAATCAGCGCAAGAGGCTTGCCATGGCTTATTCGGAAAAAGTGATCGATCATTACGAGAACCCCCGCAACGTCGGGTCGTTCGAAAAGGGTGATGAAACCGTTGGCACCGGCATGGTCGGTGCACCGGCCTGCGGCGACGTGATGAAGCTGCAGATCAAGGTCAACCCCGACACCGGCGTGATCGAGGATGCCCGCTTCAAGACCTACGGTTGCGGCTCGGCCATCGCGTCCAGCTCGCTTGTGACCGAATGGGTCAAGGGCAAGACGCTCGACGAGGCCGCGGGCCTCAAGAACAGCCAGATCGCTGAAGAACTGGCGCTGCCGCCAGTCAAGATCCACTGCTCCATCCTGGCCGAGGACGCGATCAAGGCTGCGGTGGACGACTACCGCAAGAAGCACGCGAGTCTGGCCACGCACTGAGGAAGCCGCGAAATGTCCGTCACGCTCACCGAGGCTGCTGCCCGCCATGTGACCCGCTACCTGTCCAGGCGGGGCAAGGGCGTGGGTGTGCGGCTGGGTGTCAAGACCACGGGCTGCTCGGGCCTGGCGTACAAGCTCGAGTACGTGGACGAGGTCGCGCCGGAAGACACGGTGTTCGAGGATCACGGCATCAAGGTGCTGGTCGATCCCAAGAGCCTGGCCTACCTCGACGGCACGCAACTCGACTTCGTGCGCGAGGGCCTCAACGAAGGCTTCCGCTTCAACAACCCCAATGAGCGCGATCGCTGCGGCTGCGGGGAATCGTTCCGCATCTGACCCGCCGGCGACGTCCGCCGACAGCCGCCAGCCACCTTCCGTGCCGGCGGCTTTTTTCTTGAGCCATGAATCTCCAGTCCAGTGATTTCGAGCTGTTCGGCGTGCCCGAGCGTTTCGCGCAGGATCGCGCCGCGCTCGATGCGCGGTGGAAGGAGCTGCAGCGCGAGGCGCACCCCGACCGTTTCGCCAGCCAGGGCGCGGCCGCGCAGCGCGTGGCCATGCAATGGTCGGTGCGCATCAACGAAGCCTATCAACGACTGAAGGATCCGCTGCGCCGTGCGGCTTATCTCTGCGAGCGCCAGGGCGCGCGCATCGAGGCCGAGAACAACACGGCGATGCCGGCGGCCTTTCTGATGCAGCAGATGGAGTGGCGCGAGTCACTGGACGACGCGGCGGATGAGGCCGCACTGGAGGCGCTGGCCGACGACGTCCAGCGCGTGCGTCGCGCGACCTTCGATGCACTGGCCCGTACGCTGGACGAAGAGCGCGACTTCGCTGGCGCCGTGGCCCACGTCAGAGCCCTCATGTTCATTGAGCGCTTTGCCTCCGACGTCGAGGGCCGGCTCGAGAGACTGGGACAATAGCGTCCATGGCATTGCTGCAGATTTCCGAGCCCGGACAGTCGCCCGATCCGCACCAGCGGCGCATCGCGGTCGGCATCGACCTGGGCACCACCCATTCACTCGTGGCGGCCGTCCGCAACGGCGTGGCCGAATGCCTGCCGGACGATCAGGGCCGCGTGTTGCTGCCCTCCGCGGTGCGCTATGGCGCCGATGGCCGACGCGTCGTCGGTCATGAGGCGACGGGGCAGGGCGAGGCAGCCGACACCATCCTCTCGGTGAAGCGTTTCATGGGCCGCGGCCTGGCTGACATCGAGGGCCGTGAGCGCCTGCCCTACACCTTCGTCGACAAGCCCGGCATGGTGGCCCTGCAGACCGCGCAGGGCGAGAAATCGCCCGTCGAGGTCAGCGCCGACATCCTGGCGACCTTGCGCTACCGAGCCGAGGACACGTTCAACGACGACCTGTACGGCGTCGTCATCACCGTGCCAGCCTATTTCGACGATGCGCAGCGCCAGGCCACCAAGGATGCCGCGCAACTGGCAGGCCTCAACGTGCTGCGCCTCATCAACGAACCGACGGCGGCGGCCATCGCCTATGGTCTCGACAACGCCAGCGAGGGCGTCTACGCCATCTATGACCTCGGAGGTGGCACATTCGACATCTCCATCCTGCGTCTGGCGCGTGGCGTGTTCGAGGTCATCGCCACCGGCGGCGACTCGGCATTGGGCGGCGACGACTACGACCGCGCGCTCGGCGAGCATGTGCTGCGGCAGGCTGGCCGAGTGGCCGCCACGCCGGCCGACAAGGCTGCCGTCAAGGCCGCGGCACGCGCCTGCAAGGAAGCCTTGTCGGCCAGCGGCGAGGCCGTGTTCGACGCCACGCTGTCGGATGGGCCGCTGCTCAGCACGGTCGATGCCACGACGTTCGAGGCCGTCACGGCCGAGCTGACGGCGCGCTCGATGTCTGCCGTGCGGCGCGCGTTGCGCGATGCGCGATTGTCGAAGGACGACGTGCAGGGCGTGGTGCTGGTCGGCGGGTCCACGCGCATGCCGCAGGTGCGTCAGGCCGTGGCGGCGTTCTTCGGTCGCGAGCCGCTCACCAACCTCGACCCGGACGAAGTGGTCGCGCTCGGTGCGGCCGTGCAGGCCAACCAGCTGGCGGGCAACGATGGCGAGGGCAACCTGCTGCTGCTCGACGTGATCCCGTTGTCGCTGGGCATCGAGACCATGGGCGGCCTGGTGGAGCGCATCGTGCCGCGCAACCAGACCATCCCCACCGCGATGGCGCAGGACTTCACCACCTACCAGGATGGCCAGACCGCGCTGGCGCTGCATGTGGTGCAGGGCGAGCGCGACCTGGTGGCGGACTGCCGCAGCCTCGCGCGTTTCGAGCTGAGGGGCATCCCGCCTATGGCGGCCGGCGCGGCGCGCATCCGCGTCACCTTCACCATCGATGCCGACGGGTTGCTCAGCGTTTCCGCGCGCGAGCAGGGCAGTGGGGTCGAGGCCCGCATCGACGTCAAGCCGTCGTACGGACTGGCCGAGGACGACATCGCCCGCATGCTGCGCGAGAGTTTTTCCACGGCCGGGCAGGACATGCAGGCCCGCGCCCTGGCCGAAGCGCGGCTCGATGCCGACCGGCTGGTGCTGGCCACGCAATCGGCCATCGAGGCCGACGGCGACCTGCTATCGCCGCAGGAACGTACCGAAGTGGATGCGCTGATCGAGCGCTTGCGTCAGATGGCCGCCGGCACCGACGCGGCGGCCATCGAGGCCGCCACGCAGGACCTCGCCAAAGGCACGGAAGCCTTCGCAGCCGAGCGTATGAACCGGGGCATCCGCCAGGCCCTGGCCGGTAAGAACGTCGAATCGCTTTGAGAACAATATGGCGCTCATCAAGATATTGCCCCACCCCGAGTTTTGCCCGCAAGGTGCCCAGATCGAGGCGCCTGCGGGCACGTCGATCTGCGAAGCGCTGCTGGACAACGACATCCGCATCGAGCACGCCTGCGACATGAGCTGCGCCTGCACAACCTGCCACGTCATCGTGCGCGAAGGCTACGCATCGCTCAACGAGGCGGACGAGAACGAGGAAGACCTGCTCGACCGCGCCTGGGGCCTGACGCCGCAGTCGCGCCTGTCGTGCCAGGCGATCGTGGCGCGGGAAGATCTCGTGGTGGAGATTCCCAAGTACACGATCAACCATGCCCGTGAGAATCACTGACATCCGCCCGAACTGGATCGCCTCATGTCACGTCTGATCGTCCTCGACACCGAAACCACCGGCCTGTCGGCCGCCACCGGCGACCGCATCATCGAGATCGGCTGCGTCGAACTCGTGGCGCGCAAGCTCACCGGCAACAACCGGCACTTCTACGTCAACCCCGAGCGCGACAGCCATGAAGACGCGCTCAAGGTCCACGGCATCAGCAACGAATTCCTGCGCGACAAGCCCAAGTTCGCCGAGATCGCCGACGACCTGATGGAGTACCTGCGCGGCGCCGAGATCATCATCCACAACGCGCCCTTCGACGTCGGCTTCCTCAACAAGGAACTCGAACTGCTGGGCCGCGAGGGTTTCCACACCATCGCCGCCAGCGTGACCGACACGCTGGTGATGGCCAAGGAGCTGTGGCCGGGCAAGCGCAATTCACTCGACTCGCTGTGCGACCGCCTGGGCGTGGACAATTCGGGGCGTACGCTGCACGGCGCTTTGCTGGATGCCGAACTGCTGGCCGACGTCTATATCAACATGACGCGTGGCCAGGACGCGCTGCTGATCGATGCGGCTGACGAAGAAAGCGAAGTCACCCAGGTCGAGGTGATCGACCTGCGCGGTATCGAGTTGCCCGTACTGCGGGCCAGCGAGCAGGAGCTGGCAGCGCATGCCGAAGTGCTTAACCAGCTTGACAAGGCGAGCGGCGGCAAGACGATCTGGCGGACAGCCGAAATTTCTGTGGCATAATCGCAGGCTTTCCTGCAAGGGAAACGGGTGATTAGCTCAGCGGTAGAGCACTGCCTTCACACGGCAGGGGTCGCAGGTTCAAACCCTGCATCACCCACCAGAATTTATTGAGTGAAATCAAGGGCTTGCAAGTGATTGCAAGCCCTTTTTTGCTTTGCAGATCAGCGGCGCTTAAGCCTCTGAAGCCCACTGTAAGCACAGTCGGTCAGATGAGCCCACGTTCAGCAAAGCTAACGATAGTCGCGCCGCCGACCACGATGTGATCGAGTACGCGTACGTCCACGAGCGCCAATGTTTTCTTGAGCACCTCTGTCAGCGCTAAATCGGCCATAGAAGGCTCGGCTAGGCCGGATGGGTGGTTATGCGCCAGAATGACCGCCCCAGCCCTTTTGGACAGAGCTTCGATCACCACCTCGCGTGGGTAGACTCTCGTCTGACTCAAGGTCCCGCGAAAAAGCTCTTCCGCGGCGATGAGCCTGTTCTGGCTGTCGAGGAACAGCACCATGAAAACCTCGTGCGGCCGCTCCCCCAGACGCAGCCGGAGGTAGTCCTTGACGGCTTGTGGCGACGACAGGCAATCGCGCTCCTGAGCCTCGCAGGCCAAGTACTCGAGAGCGCGCTGAATGGTCTGCTCTCGGTTCATGCTGCCTCCCGCTGTGTTTCGGCCACGCCTTCCTGATTGCAGTCCGGCGTGCAGCCGATCACGAAGTCAGCGGCCCGCTGAGCCAGACTCGCCGCCCGGAAGATCAGGCGCCTGTCGTTCTGCAGGGCTTTCAGCCACTCCTGAACGTAGGCGGCATGCTGCAGGTGAGAGTCCAGCCGGCAGTGCGCGTTGAGGAAGGCCGAGCCCATCTCGGCAACCAGCTCCTCAAAAGCGTAGGCGGAAAGGCCGAACCTTCCGCCCAGAGGTCGGCCCAGCCGATCCTTATGCCCCGTCCAGTGGGTAAGCTCGTGCAGGGCAACGTCGTAGTACGCCTCGGGCGAGGCAAACAGCCCCTGGTCGGGAAGCCGGATCAGATCCGGCTCCGGGGCATAGAAAGCCTGCTGACCGCCATGCTCGATCCTCGCGCCGGTCCCCTTGATCAGCGCGTCGGCCTCGGCACATGCGTCCCAGGTCACGTCGGGCGGCTCGGCCGAGAACTCAGGCGGAAGCCCGTCGATCTGAGACGCATTGAAGACCGTGAACCGCCGAAGGAGCGGGTAGACGCTGCGTGCCGGCTCGCAGCCGGCCGCTGGCTCTTCGCGCTCCTGGATCTTGAAGAAGACGATCGGGCTGCCTTCTTCGCCGCGGCGGACGTGGGCGCCCAGCGACTTGGCCTGGTGGAATGTCAGCCACCGATTGGTGGGATAGCCGGCCAGCGCCGCCTGCATGTTAAGCAGCAGCACATTCACGCCGCGGTAGGCGCGCCCGGTGGCCAGGTTCTCGGGCTGCATCGAACGCCCATCGCCTCGCCAGGGCGGAGCCCACGGGGGCGCGCCGCCCTCCAAGGCGGCGATCACTTTGTTCGTCACGAGTTCGTACAGATCCTGTTTGATGGCAGGCATGGGATTGCTCCAGAAATGAAAACGCCCCGGCGAGCACTGCTCGTCCGGGGCGGAGGGGAGGTTGGTGAAGAGGCTGTTAGAGGCGGCTGTCGTCAGCGCTGGATGGGCTATGCCCGAGGCGGCGGGACCTCGGCACGCGTCGCCAGAAGCAGAGCGCGCGCAGCAGGCCGGCAATGGGCCAGTAGATGAGCAGGGAGATCAGCTGGAGGAGAGCGGAGATCAACGTGATCATGTTCGGCCTCAGACATTCAGTGTGAAGTAGCCGGGAACGTACTTGCCGTTCCGGATATAGCCCAGCAGGCGGCGTGTCAGCGATGTGGTGAGGCTGGTCAGCAGACCCGCAAAGGTTGCGGCCATGACGCCGGAGAACGTGCCGAAGTGGACGACGAGCACCAGCAGGGTGACGCCAACGTCAATGGCAAGGTGGTAGTTGAGCCCGCGCAAGAGCATGCGCGTGGGCAGCTTCAGCGCGATCAGCAGCAGGCTGAGGAAGATGGCGATGCCGGTAGCAATCAAGATGCACTCCTTGTGAGCGTCGCACCCCGCGAAGGCGGGGATAGAAACGACAGGAAGTGATGTCGAAGCAGGCGACGTACACGTCGCCTGCATGGAACGGCGCCGGAGGCGCGAAGAAATTCATGGGTCCCATCCCCACGAAGTGGGACTCCTATGCCGCCTGGGAAAACGTAATCCGAACCGGCCCCCCAGCTTTCCTAAGGGGTGGGAGGAGGATCAAGGCGTGGGGATCTAAGAAAAAAACAAGCAAATCTCTCAGTGCTGTATCCAATGTTGGAACGAGCGAACAGACGAGGAGGGAGTCAATCCTCTTGAAGGCCTCAGGTGGGGCATCGGCTCGGAACACAGAACTGTGGGAGCTGCACAGATACTTTGGCCTTCGGTGCAGACGAGTGGCGCGTGCATCGCCTTCATCAGCACTTGGCCGGCCCCGAGCGCACTGTTCGTTGACACAATAGCGCTCTCACTTCTTGGATCTGCCATGGATGCCACTGGTTTCATCCCCCCAAGCGAGGCCAGCCTGCTAAGTCACCTTAGCTCTCGAACACTGCTGTCGATGGGCGAGCTAATGCAGGCAATGACCGAGTCGCTCCATGAAATGCGTCGCGCAGAACTGGTCGAGATCCTTGAGGCCGGCGGAAGCCTCGGCATCCAAGCCACAGTGGATAAGAGGGGCGAGCGGACATTGAAACTCATCTCGCTCCAACCTAATGGCGAGCAGCGTACCGAGGCGACGATGCTGTTCTCTAATTCTCTTGCGCAGCGGTGAAGCAACGTTGCGAGGCCTCTATGGCCCCAGGTGCGCTAGGTCCTCAAGGCGCGACGTCAACATCGACACGTCTGAGAACCGATATGCCTTCAGGAATGGCGGGGACAGACCGACGACACGGTAGCGGCCGGGCGGAAGAAGAATTCGCGGCACTAATTGCAGATCCAGGGCGGCCTCGTTGTTCGGGTCCATGCGTATAAACAGCATGAAGTCAGAGGACGCTCTGTCGCCAACCCATAAGTTCCACGCAGGCAATCCCTGTCGAGTCTTAATGCTTCGATGTATCTGAAGCGACAGCAATCGACCGTCAGGCAGGGCGAGAACGCTGGTGTACGAGTTCCATCTTCCGTCGAGGCCGACGCTCGCCAAGTCTGCATGAATACGCGTCGCTAGGTCGATGCGCACCCGCTCCATGCCAGCCAAGATCCTCGCTTCCTCTTGGACGTGCTCAGGCCAGTACCCGATCATCGTGTAAGCATTGAAAAGACTGCCGAATCTATGGCTGTAGCCGGCCGCAGTGAATCGGCCGAGCGAGTCGATTAATCTGCCGGAAAGGTAGCCGTGCTGCCGCAGCAACGCACGAAGGTTGTCGAGCAAGAGTTCATCGGGAGGACTGCGTGCCAGATCAACCAAGGCTGCTTGTGTACGTTCGAAGAGCTGCCGCGACACCAGTGGCTCGAACGCGTCAGCCTTGCGAAACTGCAGCTCCGGTGGACTCTCCGTTCGCCGCTTGCCGAGCCTGCTCGAAATTCGGTTGTAGAGGTTGACCCCGACGTACTTCTCGTTGACCAGCATGCCTCTGATCATTGCTCTCGACCATGGAAGTCCACGATCCCTCGGCACAGCCTCAGCGTTCAGTAAATCTGTGATCGCTTGAGGGCCCAAGCGGTCATCTGCGCACAACGAGAAGATGCGTTGTACAAGCTCAACTTCATCGGCGGGTCCAGGTACAAGAATGGTGCGGTCGGACTTGAAGCTCTTGTGCTGCCCTTTCGCCATCAGGCCTTGGGGCTCCCCGTCCCTGTCCACTAGCATTCGCCGGAGGCCCAATCCAGGTGGCCCGCCTTGGCGAAATCCCCGCTCAGTCATCTTTCTTTGGCCCGTGAAGATCTTCTCCGACAGCTCGCGGCTGTACTCGCCGGCCATCGCGCGCTTAATACTTTTGAAAATGGCACTAACGGTCGAGCCGTCCTCGACGAATGGCTCGGCGCAGTAGATGACCTTCAAGCCGGCACGGCGGCAGAGAAATTCATAGAAGGCACTCTCATCGGCATCTTGGAAGCGTCCCCATCTGCTGATGTCGTAAATCAGTACGGCACTGAAAGGAAAATCTCCGGCTTCAACATCTCGAAGCAACCGCTGCAGCGAATCGCGACCCCTGAGATGCAGCCCACTCTTCCCCTCATCGGCATACGTCCGAACGACAGAGTATCCGTGCCGTTCTGCATAGTCTCGGATGGCGGCCTGCTGGTTGATGCCCGAGTAGTCTTGCATCTCTGTGGACATGCGGATGTACTCGGCTGCTGCCAACTTGCCTTCGATGAGTACCTGCCGTCGCTGCCGCTTGGTAACCATGATTCCGCATACAGAGTTGTGGTGCGGTCGTTTTAATCGCAGAACACTCGCGCGACATCTAAGAAAATTCTTAATTTGCGGGAGGGTTTTCCCTTGGTGGCTTATGCGGAGAGCCTGTGAAGTTCGATTGTTCGCCATCGTCAGAAACGGATTTCCATGACACTGGAGACAAGATCGAAGCAGTCATCTTCTTCACGAGCTAGCAATCGTCCTTATAGCGCGCGGGGCCGAGGTGGTTCCAGCCGTCTCTTGCATGGCATGCGCGACGTTGAGATAGTGACCGATGCGAGCTTTGGGGCGACAACGACGAAGCTGATCGAGGTGGCGGGGCAGTACAGGGAGTGCAGGGCGGCGGCGTTTTCGTCAAACCACCGAAACAATTGAATATGTAATCACCTGTACACTGTGTTTCCCCGCCCCATCCGGGCCCGCCACCCTAGTGCCTCTGGCGGGCTGACGAGCTGCTTCGCTCGTTCGGGCTACATGTTTGCGCACCCTTGTGAGGAGTGAGCCAGCATGGTCACCCACAAACCCCTTGCGTCCTCGGCTTCCTTGTCGGAGCTGCTCGGATCCGTCATCGTCACCGGCGACGAGAAGCTCATCCATACCGAGCCGTTTCGCGAATGGGAGCTGAACTATCACTCGGCCACCAACAGCCAGGGCGTCTACCTGATGCATTCGGTGGAAATGGCGCTGGGCGGGGCCGTGCGCGCGCGCATGACGACCGTGCGGCCGTCTCTGGAAGATGCCGCCGTGGTGGCGCTGCTGCGAGAGAAAGCGCACACCTGGATCGAAGAGTACGAAAGGCGCGACCACACCGGCGCCACGGACTTCGGTCCGCTGTAATGCCATGACCTACGCTGGGCGGGACATCTCGCTGCATACCGAAGAACTGCATGGTTGGACGTTGGTGTATGGATCGGCCACAGATGCGCAAGGCGCGTACCTCTTCCACGCGGTGACCATCGAGCAGGGAGGCATCGCGCGTGCCCGTTTGACCATCGTGCGGCCGCAACTGGAGCAGTCGCGCGTGCTGGAAGTGCTGCGCGCGCGTGCGCTGGACTGGACGGCCGCGTACAACCGGCGCGAGCACAGCGGGAACACCGACTTCGCGGCGCTGTAAGGGCGGCCTCATCATCTGCTCAGGGCAGGCGCTTCGCTCCGTCGATGGGTCATCCGGTGGCCGCCAGGCGCAGTTCGATCCGCACTGTCGATAGGTTGTTCTGACCTGCCTAGGCTGCGGCCCTATGAACAAGACCATTCTTCTTACTCTTCTTCCACTCGCCGGCTTTATCGCCGGTTGCTAGACGTCTGGCCCGTTGGTCAGCGGATCCACGGCTCGGACCGTAACGGTCGAATCCCTCAGCCCTGCGCGAGCGGCCGATGCGGCCGAGGCCGAATGCGCCGCCAAGGGCACCGGATTACATGCCCGCTTCGTGGATGTGGCGGGGCGTCGCTACGTGTTCAACTGCGGGTCTTGAGCCGCCGCTACAGTGGTGCAGCGCCTCATTCCAGCCCAGCGAACCACGCCGCATACGGCGTGTTCTTGACCATGCGACGGTTGTAATCCGGCGCTCCGTCGTACCACCACACCGGGCCGCGCTCACCCAGGGCGCGTTTGGCTTCATCCACGCGCTGCCGCGCGGCGGCCCGCACCTCGGCCGGCTCGCGGCCCCGTAGATCTCGCCGCGCATCCATGAGCTGCTGCACCAACGCCTGGCGCTCGCTGGCCGGCAGCGCGGGATTGGCCATGCGCCAGAGCCGGCCGCGCACGACGAAGTAGCGGCCATCTGGCGTAACGGGATGCGGCGGTGGGATTCCGGCTTCTGCCATCTGGGTAGCGTACGCGCGACGATCTACAACCGCAGCACCCTAGGCAACATCAAAGCAGTCCTACAGTACGTGAGCCGGCTACGCCACAAGATTCCCTCTTCACCAATATGAGGAATCGCCATGAGTGACGACACGACCAAGACCGGAGCCGACCGCAAACTCATCAGCCTGGAGCAGGATTACGAACGCCGCGACTGGGCCAAAAGCTTCGGCGTGAGCGAGGAAAAGCTGACCCAAGCCGTTCAGGCCGTAGGCAACTCTGCCGACGCTGTGCGCGAGTATCTGGGCAAGAACCGCTGATGGTGCGCCGTGGCCGCGCGCGACACCCGGCCGGCTGACGGCGACGCCCCCGCGCCGCTGGCGCGCTATCACGCCAAACGCAACTTCGGCCTGACGGCCGAGCCGGCAGGAAAGTCCACGCGCCGGCGCAAGAAAGCGACCGGCCTGGCCTTCGTGATCCAGAAACACTGGGCCAGCCGGCTGCACTACGACTTCCGCCTGGAGCACGATGGCGTGCTGCTCAGCTGGGCCGTGCCCAAGGGCCCCAGCTACGACCCTGCGGACAAGCAGATGGCGATACAGGTGGAAGACCACCCGCTGGAGTACGGCGGCTTCGAGGGCACCATTCCGCCCAAGCAGTACGGTGCGGGCACGGTGATCGTGTGGGACACGGGCACCTGGGAGCCCGTGGGCGACGTGGCCGAGTCGATCAAGAAGGGCAAGCTGATCTTTCACCTGCACGGCCAGAAGCTGGCCGGACTGTGGGAACTGGTGCGCATTGCCAAGCCCGGAGAAAAGCAGCCGCGCTGGATCTTCTTCAAAAAGCGCGGTGACGCCTGGTCGCGCCCGCGCGCCGACTATGACGTGGTGAAGGCCTTGCCGGACAGTGTGGTGACTCAGCCGCTCGGCCTGGTGGAAGAGCGCGAGCCGCGTGGTGTGACGGCGGCGGCCGCTGCGCCGGCGGCAGGGCCCGACCTGTCGAACGCTCGCAAAGCCCCGCTACCCGCCACGCTCAAGCCCCAGCTGGCCACGCTGGCCACCGCGCCGCCGGCGGGCGGGCAGTGGGTGCTGGAGAACAAGTTCGACGGCTATCGCATCCTCGCGCGCATCGCGCGCGGCAAGGTGACGCTGCACACCCGGGGCGGGCACGACTGGACGCACAAGATGCCCACGCTGGCCGAAGCCGTGGCGCGGCTGGGTATCGACTCGGGTTGGCTTGACGGCGAGATCGTGGTGCTGAACGACAAGGGCGTGCCCGACTTCAACGCGCTGCAGAACGCCATGGACAGCACGCGATCGGCCGCGGTGGAGTACTTCGTCTTCGATGTGCCATATCTGGGTGGATTCGACCTGCGCGAGGTGCCGCTGACGTCGCGCCGCGCGGTGCTGCAAGGCATCTTCGAGCAGGCGGGCGAGCAGGATCGTGTGCGCTTCTCCGACAGCTTCGAGGCCGCGCCGGCCCAGATGGTGCAGGCCGCCTGCCAGCTGGGGCTGGAAGGCATCATGATCAAGCGTGCCGATTCGATGTACGTGAGCGAGCGCAGCGACACCTGGCTGAAGCTCAAATGCCAGCAGCGGCAGGAATTCGTGGTGGTGGGCTTTACCGACCGGGCCAACACCCGGGCCGAAGTGGGCAGCATGCTGCTGGCCTACCATGACGCCGCAGGCCAGCTGGCCTATGCCGGCAGCGTGGGCACCGGCTGGGACAGCAAGACCGGGCGCGAGTTGCATGCGCTGCTGAGTGGTCACGTGACCAAGACACCCGCCGTCGATCCGCAGAGCGTGAAGCCCGGCCGCTGGAGCCGCCGCACCGCCGGCGCCGAGCGCTGGGTGGAGCCCGTGCTGGTGGCCGAGGTGGGCTTCAGCGAATGGACGCCCGATGGCCATGTGCGCCACCCGGTTTGGAAAGGCATGCGCACCGACAAGGCGCCGGCGCAGATCACACGCGAACGCGCCGCGCAGCCACCGGGCGGCGCGGCCATTGCGACCACGGCCGGCAGCGCGCTCAAGGTATCCAACCCCGGCCGCGTGATCGACCCGACCACCAAGCTCACGAAGCTGGAGCTTGTGCGCTACTACGAATCGGTGGCGGACTGGATCCTGCCGCACCTGAAGGCACGGCCCGTGTCGCTGGTAAGGGCGCCCACGGGCATCACGGGCGAGCTGTTCTTCCAGAAGCACCCCAAGGAATCGAGCATGCCCGGGCTGACCGAGCTGGACCCGGCCCTGTGGCCCGGCCACGCGGCGCTGCTGGCCGTGGAAAGCACCGAGGCCCTGCTGTCGGCGGCGCAGATGAACGTGGTGGAGTTCCACACCTGGAACTCCACCGTGAAGAAGATCGACCAGCCCGACCGCATCGTGTTCGACCTGGACCCCGGCGAAGGCGTGGGCTGGCGCGACGTGCAGGAGGCCGCCACGCTGATGCGCGCCATGCTGCAGGCGCTGCAACTGGAAAGCTGGTTGAAGACCAGCGGCGGCAAGGGCCTGCATGTGGTGGTGCCCATTGCTACGCGATTCGACTACGACCTGGTCAAGCGCTTTTCTCAGGCGGTGGTGCAGCACATGGCCCGCACCATCCCGGATCGCTTCGTGGCCAAGTCTGGCGGCAGCAACCGGGTGGGCAAGATCTTCATCGACTACCTGCGCAACGGCCACGGCCAGACCACGGCCGCCGCCTTTTCCGCGCGATCGCGCCCGGGCTTGGGCGTGTCGATGACCATCGATTGGGACGACCTGGGCGCGCTCAAGAGCGGCGCGCAGTGGACCATCGCCACCGCGCGCGAATACCTGTCGTTCCGCAAGGCCGACCCGTGGGCCGGCTACTGGAAGAAGCGCCAGGCGCTGGGCCCGGCCATCAAGGTGCTGGGATTCAAACCCGGCTAAGGGATGTGCCCTTGAGACGCGGCAGGGCCGTCGCGTTGTCTTGCAGTTTGCGCACCAGCGCCTGGCGCACTCCCACATGCATCTCGACCGCGCCAACTTACAAAGCGGGTCCGCACTCGCGACAATGCCAGCCAGCGCAAACGTGCATTGGAAGCCGCTAAAATAATGGCTCGGCGTGTGCTGCGTGCGCCCGGGGAATTCGCCCCGTATACGGAGAACGTTAATCCGTTTTCCGTCGGTATTTATGTTGCGCGCAGCAACCACATCGCCTTGGTCCTGCCTGAGCCTTCGAGCGTTCAGGCCCACCGCCGAAATCCTCAATCCCAGCCCGCGTCAGCCTAGCCCATTCGGGCCTGGCTGCTGCGCAGTGGGCGCTTTCTTCTGGAGTACTTCACCATGACTGCCGCACACACGGTGTCAGGCCTGCGCTCGGCCGCACAACGCTTTCTTACCAGTGAGGCGGCGGGGGGCATCGTCCTGATGTTCGCTGCCGCGCTGGCCATTCTTGTCGCCAACAGCCCGCTGGGGCTGGCCTATCAACACCTGCTGCATGCACCAGCCGGGCCGGCCTTGAGCGACAAGCTCGGCCCCATGACCGCGCACCTGTGGATCAACGACGGGTTGATGGCCATCTTCTTCCTGCTGGTGGGCCTGGAGATCAAGCGCGAGTTGGTGGACGGCCGGCTTTCCACATGGGAGCAACGACGGCTGCCGGCGCTGCCGGCCTTGCTGGGCATGATCCTGCCGGCAGGCATCTACCTGAGCCTGACGCAGGCAGCGCCGAGTGCGCTGAACGGCTGGGCGATTCCGGCCGCCACCGACATCGCGTTTGCCGTGGGCGCACTGGCCCTGCTGGGGCGACACGCGCCGCTGTCGCTCAAGTTGATGCTGGTGAGCGTGGCCATCATCGATGACATGGGCGCGGTGGCGATCATCGCGATCTTCTACACCGCCGCCATCAACGGCTGGGCGCTTGCCGCGGCCGCCGTCGTGGTCGGCGCAATGTGGGCGATGAACCGCGTGGGCATCAAGCGCCTGATGCCGTACCTGCTGGCCTTGGGCCTCCTGTGGTACGTGACGCTGCTGTCTGGCGTGCACGCCACCATCGCCGGCGTGGTGGGGGCGTTCTTCATCCCGTACGTGGCGAGCCCTGCGGCGCCCGATGCGCCGGAGTCGCCGCTGCACCGGCTTGAGCACGCCATCGCGCCCTGGGTGGGCTTCCTGATCGTGCCGGCCTTCGGCTTCGCGAACGCGGGGGTGTCGCTGGCTGGGGTGCAACTGGTTGACATGCTGGCACCCCTGCCGCTCGGCATCGCGGCCGGGCTGTTTCTGGGCAAGCAGCTGGGTGTGTTTGGCGGCGTGGTGCTGGCCGTCAAAGTGGGGTTGGCGGGCAAGCCGCGCGGCGCGACCTGGTTGCAGATCTATGCCGTCGCGATGCTCTGCGGCATCGGCTTTACGATGAGCCTCTTCATCAGCGGCCTGGCCTTCCCCGCCCAGCCGGAATTGGTGGAGCAGGCCAAGCTGGGCATCATGGCTGGCTCGCTGCTGTCGGCCGTCATCGCCTGCGTGATCCTGCGTTTCGCGCCCAAGGCGGCGGACCACGATGCGCAGCGATCGCAGCAACTGGCCGAGCTGCGGCGGGATGGAGACGTCGCCTCCCTCGAAAGGCCAGCCGCCGGCGGCTGAAGGCCGCCGGCCTCAGGCGCTTCGGCCGGCCGCGAGTGCAGCGGGCCGAGCGGTTGCCTGATCCCGCAGCTTGCGCACCGGCGCCTGGCCCATCTCCACCTGCATCTCGGCGATGTTCATCACGGCGCGCAGCTCATCCTGCTGCGCGTGGGTGAGGGCATGGGCGAGGGTGGTGCGCTCCACCTCGTCCAGTGCGCGGCCCAAACTGAGGGCGCGGGGCATGCCCATCATGGCGGCGTAGGCCGCGCGCGGCGCTGCAGATGCTCGCGGCTGAGGTCGAACGCCTCGCCGGCCATGTCCCAAGCCTTGGCGTCTATGGCGCGATCGAGCTCCAGCGGCAGGGGCTCGAGCGGGGCGTCCATGCCGCCCAGCAAGGTGGTGGGGAGGTTGAGGGGTTCGAGCGCGGCGGCCACGGCCGTCTCGGGATTCGTTCGATCGAGGAACACGCGAATCGCCTTCAGGTAAAAGGCTGCGCTGATCCATGCGGCGTAGGCGATCACCAGTTCGCGAACATGCCCACGTCCCGTTGTTCTCTCCGTCATTCACGATGGACAGGGGGATACCCATTTCCGGGTAGGCTCCCAGTCGGCCCGATCGCGCCCGGGCCTGGGCGTGTCGATGCCCATCGATGGGGACGAGCTGGCAGACATCAAGGGCGGCGGGCAGTGGTCCATTGGCACCGCGCGGGAATACCTGTCGTTCCGCAAGGCTGACCCGTGGGGCGGCTACTGGAAGAAGCGGCACGCGCGGAGGCCGGCGTTCAGGCCCCCGGGTTTAGTACCGGATAGGGGATTCCCTTCCTCTGGCACGCCACCTTTGCATAATGGGCGCTGGCCTGTGGTCTCCGGATTGCAGCATGAGCAATCAACGCACTTCGTGACGGCGTGACTGACATGGCATCTGCACAGAACTTTTTCACAACGCCGCTTCGTACTGAAACCCTGGTGGATGGTTGGAGCCTGGTGTTCTCAGTGGCGGACCTGGGCCCACCGGCGTCGTACGTTGTCGAGATGGTGCACCATGGTGCTGTCAAGGGGCGCAGCTCGATGTCCAGGCCCGACCTTACCGAGGAATTCGCCGTCAACTTCCTTCGAGAGCGGGCCATCAAGTGGATAGAGCAGTACCAGAACCGCCCCCACACTGGCAGCTCGGATTTCACGCCGCTGTAGCCGCCGGCTAACGGCCGTTGTTACTGATCACCTTGCGCAATGCCGCTGAATCAATGGGCTTGGCGAGGAAATGGTCCACCGTGGACACGATCAACTGGTAGCTCGCGCCATTGATGTCGGCGCCCGTCATGGCGATGAGTGTGATGTTGCCGCCATAGCGCCTGCGCAACTCACGTGCCAACTCGCCTCCGCTCATGAGAGGCATCATCACATCGAGCAGCACGCAGTCGTAGGGCTGCGATGCCGCCAGTTCCAGGGCGTGCGCCCCGCTGTAAGTGGCGGTGGCGTCGTAGCCCCATGTGTCCAGCAGCGCCGCCAGGGCGTCCGCAGAGTCGCGGTAGTCGTCGACGACAAGAATGCGGAGGCTGGTCTGGGTATGCATACGGTGCCTGGCGCGGAAAAAGCGGTGACTCTAGTGGACACTTCCGTCACCTGGAGTAGGACGGCGTGCCGGTATCAACAGGATGGTTGATACCGCGGCGTCGCTCACTCCCGCCAGCAGCGAGGTCATACGCAGGCTAGATCATTCCGGATCACCGGCAGCGAGCGATCAGGCCCGCACCACCGGCATATCCTCCCACCGCGTCGTGTAGCACGGCGTCCGGCGGTCCGCCCGCATCGTCCACACACGGTTCTTGCCGGCGCCGCCCGTGCTGCCGCTGTGCAGCGTGCCCTTGCCGTACTTCTCGTTGACCTTGTCCATGGCGGCCATGAGCGCGCTGCGGTCGCGCGCTGGTGAGCTGCTGCCGTCTTCCTCGGGCTCCAGATCCAGCTCGTTCTGGTGCTGGGTGCCGGGCTGCAGGTCGAGCAGCATGACGCCGGCCTTGACCAGGTCGTAGCCCGCTTCGTAGATGGCGCGCATGCCCGCCTGGGCGGCGTGGATGAGGGCCGTGGTGTCGTCGGTGGGCCGGCGCAGGGGCTGCACGGTGCTGCGGGCCCACTGAGGGCCGTGGCGGTGGGGGCTGGTGTGGGCGAAGACCATGACGCGGCCGGCCAGGCTGCCCTGGCGGCGCAGCTTCTCGGCCGCGCGGGTGGCGAATTCGCTCACCGCCTCCACCAGCGGCGGCAGGGTGGCGATGGTGTGGCCAAAGCTGCGGGTGCAGGCCACCTGCTGCTGGGGCGGCGGCGCGTCGTCCAAACTGATGCAGGAGGTACCCTGCAGCTCGCGCACGGTGCGCTCCATGACGACGCCGAACTGGGCACGGATGGCGGCGGCGTTGGCCCGGGCCAGGTCGAGCGCGGTATGCACCTGGCCCGCGCGCAGCTTGGCGCCCTGGCGGCGGCCCACGCCCCATACGTCGGTGACGGGGGTGGCCTGCAGGATGGCATCGCGCGCCGCCGCATCCAGCGCGCCCAGGTGGCACACGCGGGCCAGCTCGGCAGGGTAGCTGCCGGGTTTGCGCTCGGCATCCTTGGCGACGTGGTTGGCCAGCTTGGCGAGCGTCTTGGTGGGGGCGATGCCGATGCAGGTGGGGATGCCGATCCAGCGATGGATGCGGTCGCGCACCTTGTGGCTGCGCGCCACCAGGTCGCCGCGCACGCCGGCCAGGTCGATGAAGCATTCGTCGATGCTGTAGATCTCTTGCGCGGGGCCCAGGCCGGCGGCCAGGGTCATGAAGCGATCGCTCATGTCGCCGTAGAGCACGAAGTTGGCCGAGAGGACGACGACGCCGGCCTCTTCCTCCAGGTGGCGCCACTGGAACCACGGGTCGGCCATGCCGATGCCCAGGGCCTTGGCCTCGTTGCTGCGGGCGATGGCGCAGCCGTCGTTGTTGGAGAGCACGACGACGGGGCGGCCTTCCAGGCTGGGGCGGAAGACGCGCTCGCAGCTCACGTAGAAGTTGTTGCCGTCGACGAGGGCGAGCATGGGTGTGCCTACTTGATGAAGCGGGTGATGGCGCTGGTGACCACGCCCACCACCTCGATGGTTTGCCCGTCGCGCGGCACGATGTCGGGGAAGGTGGGGTTGGCCGGGCGCAGGCGCGTGCGGCCGGCGCGCTGGTGCAGGTACTTCACGGTGAATTCGCCATCGAGCGTGGCGACGACGATGTGACCATGGCGCGGCTTGAGCGCCCGGTTGACCACCAGCGTGTCGCCGTCATGGATGCCGGCGTCGCGCATCGAATCGCCCGCCACGCGAAGCAGGAAGGTGGCCTGCGGGTGGGTGATGAGCACCTGGTTGAGATCGATGCGCTTGTCGAGGAAATCGTCGGCGGGCGAGGTGAAGCCGGCCCGCACGTGCATGCCGGCCACGGGCAGCAGCAGCGGTGGCAACGGGGCCGGCAACGGTGCGCCGGGCACGAGCTGGACCAAGCCGTAGGTGTGGGCACCGGCGGCGAAGGCGATGAGCGGTGACGGGGGCATGGCAGGCACGGCCCCTGCGGGCCGTGGCGTGCGTCAGTGGGCGGCGGCGGGCTCTGGCTGCTGCAGCAGCGCGTCGATCTGGTTGCGCAGCGTAGTGAGTTCTTCGCGGCTGAAATGCGAGGCGAACGGCAGGCCGTTGGCCAGCTCGTACTTGAGCATGAGCATGCCCTGCAACTGGGTGGCTTCGATGCGATCGAGCGCGAAGAACTGCAGGCCCTGCTGGATGACGGCGTCCTGCTGTTCCATGAGGTGGCGGAGCACGCGATCGATCAGGGCGATGGCGTGGCCGGGGTGCAGCTCCACATGCGCGCCCAGGCCCTCGAAATCGATGGCGACGTGGCCGGTGGCGGGTAGCTGGCGGACGGCGATGTCCTTCAACGCTGGCTGATCCATGGTGACAAATCCCCGATTGAAATACTGTACGTACATCCAGTATATTGCCGCCATGGACTCGAATGCAAACTCTGTGAACCCTGAGCACGCGGTGGCGCCCGAGCTGCAGGTGATGCCCGCCGACCTGCGCCATGGCGACCTGCTGTGGTGCGGCGAACGCTGGGGCTGGCGCGCGGTGGCCGGTGCGCTGGAAGATGGCGATGTGGTGGAGGTGATGCTGGCGCGCGGAGACGGTGAGCGCGCCCTGCCGCCCGACGTGCAGCACCAGGCGCTGCACGCACGCAAGCCGGTGCTGATCCGCCGGCCGCCCCGCGACACCGACCCGCTGACCGAGGCGCGCCACGGCTGGGGGCAGCGCTGGGTGGATGGCTTCGTGAACGAGCTGCGCCGCGCCGGCGCGCAGGCCGACATGGAGCGCGCCGCCAGCCACGCCGAGCTGGCCTACTGCCGCACGCTGGCCCGCCAGTACAAGCCCGAGGTGGCCGCGCAGATGTACCTGCGCACGCCCGACACGCCCTGGGTTCAGGCCGTGCTGGGCATGCAGGCGCAGCGGCCATGATGGGGGCCGCCGTGGACCAGATCGACTGGATTGCCGCCTGCGCGCACCGCCTGCACCGGCAGTGGCGCAGCGTGACGATCGAGGACGTGGAAGCGATTGCCGCGTCGCTGTGGCGCGACCCGGTGTTCAAGACGATGACGCCGGTGAAGGCCGCCGAGCAGTGGCTGGAGCCGGTGTTGCCGGGTGGGGAGAAGCAGGCGCCGTTTTGAGGTGTGCGTGGGGTCAGATAGCATGTCGGCTATCGGCCAATAGCGGACATTCGATGAACGACGAAAACATCCGGAAAGCTGGCGTCGAACTTAAAGCATTTGCCGACGATCTCCAGTCGAAGTTCGACGTTGCAAGTGAGAAGCATGAGCGCACGATGCGCAGATTCCGCTTCTTCTCCCATGACCGCGCCAATCTCTGGCGCATGCCTCGTTGGCTTTGGATTCCTTTAGTAGGAAGCTTGGTGCTGATACTTCTTGCGGCGCTGGCGGCTGTGGCGCGAGGTCCGGCGTGATGTCCGCTTCGGGCCCGAAGCTGACATGCAAGACGAACGGAAGGGCCTATGCGGTGAGTGAATTCGTAGTAGAAGAGCGCTTAGCCAAGCGGTGCCACAAAAGCCCGCCGAGGAATCCGGCAGCCATGCACAGATATGTGAACCAAATGGTGTTGAGAGGGGTATAGGTGTCCACCGCCCAAGCCAGTAGCGTGGCGGTACATAGCGGAACACTGACGCGCCACCATCGCACGCAAATGCTGAGAGCAATGAGCGCCAAACTAAGGTAGAGAAGTACGTCCATCAAATGCCGCTTCTAACCGATAGGCGTCATCGTAGCGGGTCTGCTTCGGGCCCGAAGCGGACTGTCACTGGCAAGTTGCGACATGGCCCACACCTGATCAGTTGGTCAGCGTGTTTTATCGACCCTAACCACCGAATGGGCCTTTGCCGGGAGAGGCAAGCTCTTGTCGCGATCGTACGAAGAAGAGCCACCCAATGATTCCCAGCGTTCCGCCGACGTAGCCGAGCCACTCTGGCCATCCTGGGACAAGAAAAAGCCCACCCCCACATATCAACCCAGCCGATGCCAACACCTTCGAGATCCTACTGGAGCGACGAGAGGCAGCGAACTGCTCTTCATTCGGTGGCGGGTTCCATGAATTCATTAGCGTCACAGGTTTACTCCTCGATCGCGCGGCAAGACCGCATTGGGAGCGTCCGCTTCTGGTCGATAGCCGCAATCGTAGCCGGGTCTGACTCGGGCCCGCAGCGGACGTTAGATAAGCAGTAGAACACCTGCCCCAAGCGACAGCATGCCGAAGACGGCGAGCACAAGTGCCATCAATTGGGCAAGCGATGCCCCTTGGATAAGCCAGCGTGTGCGCGCCATGTCTTCGAGGGCCGGTGGTAGTTCGGCAGCTCCCGGCCCGTGAAGGGCTTCTGCGACTTGGCGGCTGGTGGGTCGCTTCACGGAAAGGTTGCGAACCGCATCAATTCCAAGGCCAAAGCAGATGACGCCGAAAACGATTAGTGCCCACTCCATTCGCCTCCCCATGTCCGCTTCTGGCCGATAGCCATCATCGTAGCCGGGTCTGCTTTGGGCCCGAAGCTGACCTCGGCTAGCATGGCGGCTATCGGCCAGAAGCGGACATTGAGCAATGCAATGATGCGTTGGATTGAACTTCTACGAGCTCGCATCATGGGCGAACGTGCCGCGCCATTTCCCTTCTTTGTTCCTCTCGCGAAGCGACCTTTGACGGGCGACGAACGCGAGGCAGTAAGGTATCTTCTCGCCGAGCAGGCAGATTTCCTTAAAGGTCAGGTAGAGCAGCTAGAGGTCGTTGGGCGTTGCGGTTGCCGCGTGGATTGCCCGACCATCTTCTTTCGAGAATACGTCCAAGGCGACCAGGAGCAAGAGCTTTCTAGTCTTCAGGGACTGGACAGTGCTGGCGGGCTTGTCGGAGCCATACTGTTTCAGAAGCAGGGCCTACTTTCGCAGTTAGACATCTTCTCTATTGATGGCCATGTACCGTGGTCGGTTCCCACTGCGGCTAGCTTTG
The DNA here is from genome assembly GCA_017307855.1 of Burkholderiales bacterium. Lineage (GTDB taxonomy): Bacteria > Pseudomonadota > Gammaproteobacteria > Burkholderiales > Burkholderiaceae_C > JAGOCV01. The sequence continues at coordinate 335,051 of JAFKGD010000003.1, forward strand.
AACCGTTGCGCTGATCTAGGATGTCATCTATCGGCCAGAAGCGGACAATCGAGTCGTCGCGGCCATGAGGGTAGGGAAATGCTGTTTGCTCTGAAATTGCTGATGCTGACGGTGGTGATTGGCGGCATTGCTTACGCCGCCGTCTTTATCTTTCCTCGCAAGATGCGCCTCTTGAGACGCATCGGGCTCGACAAGACCAACAGCGATGTTCTGGCGCTGGCCAAGCGCGGAGACGAAGAAGCCCAAGCATTGGTTCGGCAATCCAAACGCCTGCTGTGGGTTGTGCTGCCCACGGCCTTCCTGCTTTCGGTCGTGCACTCGTTAAGCCGCATGTAGGTGATGCCGCCCCGGATGTCTGCTTTGGGCCCAAAGCGGCCCCGGCTACGATGCGGCTTCGACAGAAAGCAGACATCGGGATCAGGAACGTGGATACGCCAATCGAGACCCATGGAACGGTGCCTAGCCTGCGCGGTTTAACGTGCGGTGGCTTGTTCTCCCAAGGCGCAATCCTCGGCAATGTGCTGATTCAGGATCACATCCTCTTCATCAAGGCGAGCGACGTCTGGCACAGACTGGTTATAGACAATGGCGTAGTTTTCTGGCGGCAGCAGACCGTAGAGCCTGCGTCGTGGTCGATCCCAGAAGAAGGGTTCCACTACCCAGTGCGTGATGTCGGTTCTGCGCGAGGCCTGCTTGGTCTGCAGTTCGAACTTCTGACGCAGACGCGCGAAAGATCCACGACCTCGGTCGCCTTCCGGTTCACCAATGGCCGCTGCATCAGGTTCAGCGAGTGTGACGACAAGACTACCCTGCAGATTGTCTAGAAACCGCCGCGTGCGATGTCTGCTATGGGCCCTTAGCGGACATTTCTAATCCACTCGTCCGCCTCTATGCCGAAATCCTCTGCGGCAGCTGCAAAAGCACTGGCAATGGTCTCATGCCAGGTGTCAGTCACGTACTTGCGGTCCAAGGACGAGTAGATAAGGAGGTAGTTCGCGTTCCCATCATCAGTAATCTCGATGCGGAAATCTGTCTCGAGTGAGTTAGGTGTGCCTTCATCGGCCACGGACCATCCGCCATTCGGATGCGTAGCGATAAGCACTTTGCGACACGGGATGACTGCCTGAACTTGCATGTGCTTGGAACTCTCAATGTCCGCTTCTGGCCGATAGGCGTCATCGTAGCTCGGCCTGCTTCGCGCCCAAGAAGACAGTAACCGGCGCCAACGTCCCACTAGGACTTGAACTTGGCCGTGCGCACCTTCGGCAGCAGCGCTGTCTCGGCGTCTTGCACTGATCCGGCCCCTTCGACAGTGATGATGGCGACATGCCCCACCTTGCCGATAACTGCGTACTGCAAGAGAAACCCTGGGCCATTGCCTTCGCGGGTGATGACCGGCAGCTGTGCGAGCTTGTCTCCCGACGGAAGTAGTTCGTCCGAGAACGGGCGAAGCACCGCGACGTACTTTGCAGCGGCCTTTTCGAACGTATCACGCGCAAAGGCAAGTGCGTTGCCTTGCACCTCTTGCATCTGGTCGGCTCGTGGAACGCCTTGCAGGATGTGCACGGTGATCAATGCAGCAGAGCCGTTTAAGTTTGTGTAAACGGCTGGCGAGCGCCCCTCCTTGTATGCATAACCATCGAATGCTTCAATGCTGAATGGCCCAAACGACCATTGGTCTGCAGCAGCTACGGGTGAGGCGCCCACCGCGAAAGCGGCAGCTAATGTTGAAAGTAGTCGCTTCAAGGGGATGTCCGCTTCTGGCCGATCGCTGACATCTTAAGCGCGCACAAAAAAAAGCCCCCGCCGCTGTGGTGTCGCGGCGAGGGCCAAGGCCCGGGGGGTTCAAGGAAGGGGGAGGTGCAATACCCCCGGGCGGGAGGAAAGGGCTACAGCGATGTGACGGCCAGGACGCGCCGACGGATCTCGCTGTCGATGATCTGCCGGGGCCGGGGCCGGGGCCGGGGCCCCGCCGCCAGGGCCAGCGCAAGCACCACGCTGAACACGAGCCCGGCGGTGGTGCGGAGGGCGGGGGTGACGTGCAGCACGAAGACACCATCGGCATAGCCCACGATCAGCCAGAAGAGCAGCGCCGGCGTGACCACGATGGCCAGCAGCAGCGAACGCGCCAGCGAGACCGCCAGTCCGCGCAGCACGATGGACGGCGCAGGGCCGGGCAGGTGTCGATCTCTGCCTGGATGGTGTACAGGAGGCGCTGGAGGGTAACGGGCTGCATGGGCGCGCAGTATCTGCGCTGCCCCTCTGCAATGCCGCGCGCGGGAACGAAGCGCCGCCGGGCGGGAATCAACCGCGGGGTGTCAGAACAGTTGACGCTCCAGCGGCTCGTCGCGCGGGGCCGCGGCCATGCGATCGGCCGGGAACTGGCGAACCATGCTCCACGCTTCTTGCACGCTGCAATCGAGCCAGCGGTCTTCGTCGTGGCGCGGCAGGATGACGACCATGCGCTTTTCGTCCTGCGGCTTGTGGAAGCGCTTCATGAGGGCGTGGTCGTCGGCGTTGACCGTGAGCATGGTGAAGCTGAGTTCTTCCTTGCCGGTGTCTTTATCGAGCCAGCTGTCCCACAGGCCGGCGATCGCATAGGGTGACCAGTCGGCCATGCCGATGCGCCAGGGCACGTGCGCGCCGGTTTCGTAGTTGGGCTCGATGATCCAGTGCACGGGCACAAGGCAGCGCCGGCCCTTGGCCCAGGCATCGCGGAAGCTGGGCTTTTCACGCACCGTCTCGCTACGCGCGTTGTAGGTCTTGCGGCCCATGGCCAGCTCGCGCGCCCAGCGCGGCACCAGGCCGAAGCGGCCCACCTGCGCCTCGCGCTCGTGCGCGTACTGGTCGGGCTTGCGGCGGATGAAGGGGGAGAGGTAGGCGGGGAAGGTGTCGAGCGGCAGCTTGCCGTCTGGCAGGGAGACGCCGAAGTGCTTCAGCAGTGCGTCCTGGTCGGTGAAGGGGCGGTAGTTGGAGCACATGGCGGCTACGGCAGGTCAGGCGGCCTGGCCGCCCAGCAGGATCTGGCGCACGACTATGTAGTCCTCCATGCGCTTCCGGTCTTTGTCGGTGCGGTGCTGGATGCGTGTGAGGTCGGTGTTGTCCGCGTTGTAGGGCAGTTTCACGGTCTTGGCCACCGGGTGCGCCGCCGCGCGGTGCGCGGCCTGGATGCGAGTTTCGCCAGGGCGCTTCGTCAGCGCATCGACGGCGGCGACGACCGTGTTGGAAAAGCCTTCCGCTGCCAGATCGTCCAAGTTGACTTCGGAATCTTCGATCACGTCGTGCAGTACCGCGGCGATCTGCTCGTCGGGTGTGCTGCACCGCAGCATCACGCGAAGCGGGTGAAGGATGTAAGGCTGACCGCCCTTGTCGAGCTGGCCGGCGTGGGCCTGGGCGGCGATGGCGATGGCGCGTTCTAGGGTGGACATGTGGCTTTACTTTGCCTTGGCGAGCGAAAAGCAAGCGCCCTGGACTATCGCGATCTCCGATGTTTAGAGGACGCTCTAAGCACCTAGCATAAAGGCCGATAGTCGGCGGGGGGCGCTGAGGGCCGGGGTCGAGCAGTGAAGCTTACTCATAGCTTGCTGACAATGACCGTGGCATCTGCACCAATTGCCGAGCATACGCTGACGAACTCGACCACGTCGAGTTGCCGTTCGCCGCTTTCGTACTTGGAAACAAAGGACTGCGGCCTCTTCAATTTCGCCGCGACATCGCGCTGCGTCAGGCCTGCAGCATGACGCGAGTCAATCAGCGATTGGCGTAGCTTCCGGTACGGCGCTGAGTTGATCGAGCGAGTCACCCGCCAACGGTAGATCCCATAATAGAATATCCCATATCAGGATCAGGAGGCGGCAATGGAATGGATCGTCGGCGCGTACCTTGTGATTGGCGCATGGAAAGCTTGGGGCATGCTTCTCGCAGACGCAACCGACAAGCCTATGTGGACGTACTCTGAGAAGAACCCGATCGTCTGGGCGCTCTACCTCTTGGCATGGGTTTTGATCTGGCCCTACGCAAACAGCAAGAGGGACGGCTGAGATGGACATCCTCCTCGGCGGGATGGCCGTCATTTTCCTGATTGGTCTCTGGCTGAACGGGTACTTCTGGCCCCTGGTGATTGGGGGCGTCGTGGGCTCGTTCTTCGGGGTGGCCGGCTTTGGCGGTGCTGTCTCAGGGATGCTGCCTGGCGCGATCATCGGAGGCGTGATTGCGGTCGCAATGAAGAAGAACAAGAAGGAGGGGACGAAATGAGGCGAGTCATTGCACGCTCATGGGTCATGGGCCTGCTCTTCCTGGAGAGCCTCCCGCTCGCCATGATCGTCTTCATCTGCTTCGGTCGCGCAAAGAGTCGACCTATGCTGGCGCTTGTCCTTGTCGCGTGCTTGTCGACGGTGCTGCCTGGGGACGCACACGCTCAGGTTCACAAGTGCGTCGACTCTGCTGGCCGAACAGAGTACCGCGAAGCTCCATGCGCCGCTGATGCGCGTGGAGGTCAGATCAACGTGCAGGCGAACACCTCGGATGGGCAAGCCGTTGAGCGTGCGCAATTGCGTTCTGAGAACGAGCGGCTTAGAGACCGACTTCACAATGCTGAGTCGTATCAGCAGCCGCAGGGCGGGGTAGGTAGAACTCAGGCTGATCTGGCCTCCCAGGCCGGCAGCTCGCAGGCCTGCCAGCAGGCGCGTCGCAGCTACGAAACGGCGGCAAGCTCCATTGCTCCGAACAAGGCTGATATCGCAGCCAGGCGCTCTGCAATGCATGGAGCGTGCGGCACGATCGAGCCTCCAATCACTGAGGTGACCGTAATCAAGCAAGCACCGCCGCTCCAACGCGAATGCTTGGATGCTCGAGACTGGAACTGCGTCCAGAAATTGCCAAGACGCTAGGACCTATGGTGTTCGACGCGGAGCTATAGCACCAAGTTCAAGCAGCTTTATTCGCAGCCCGTTCGGGCCGGCCTCCTGCAGCAGCACATACTCGCCGGTCAGACGCGGCGGTGAACCTTGGTAACGTATCCCCACAGCCTTTGATCCGTACTGCTTGACGACAGCGACAGTCGGCTCATCACTAAGCACGTAGAAGGCGGTCTGAGACTTTGCAACGAGCGCTCCAATGAGATACGCGAGCATGTACGCAAACATAGTGAAGACAATGCCGCTGTACACCAATCTTGAAGGCATAGACTTCAGGCGTTGAGAGAAGGTTATCTCCTTGGCGTCTTTAATGTCTGCGGCTTTAATCCGATCAACAAACGTACCTTTGCCTGCAATCAGCTCACCAAGATAGTTCATCAACAGGTGCAATGTGACCATGACCGCGAGAAAGACGTTCACCCATCTAAGCGGCGTAAGCACCATCGTCGCAATCCAGATGAATGCCACGAGCACCAATATGACCTTGAACCGTACAGATGGAATCGAGTCGGTAAGCCGACCGAGGAGATCTCCGACCTGTGTTAGCTGGAGAGCTACAAGTATCAAGACCGTGGCTGCGAATAGAACATTTGACCCTGCCTCGTTTCCACGTACATCAAGTCATGCAGCCAAGCGGGTGCTCTCCCAGATCACTGGGGGCAGGAAACCGTTGGCCGAGTGCAAGCGCTGGCGGTTGTACCAGCCTTCGATCCAATTGACGATGTCCAGCCTGGCCTGCG
>JAFKGD010000017.1 GCA_017307855.1 Burkholderiales bacterium
GCGGCGCGCGCGCTCGGCCGCCTGCACGGCCTCATCCACGTCGGCCGCCGTGGCCGCATGAAGGCGCGCCACCGTGCTGCCGTCGTGCGGGTATTCGGTCGTGTACTCGGGGCCGCTGGCGTCGCGCCACTGGCCGGCGATCAGGCTCTTGAGTTGTTCTGTCATCGTCTTCTCGCGGATCAGAGCGTCACGGGCGCGGCGCGGTTATTGAGGAAACGCACGGCCGACAGCACGGTGAGCGCCGAGGTCTTGGGGTTGTCGGGCAACGGCTTGCCGCGCATGGTGATGCGCATCTCGCCGAAGGCACCGCGCACGTCGATCTCGTGGATGTTCTCGGTCACGCCCGGGTCGGCGATCAGGCGCGCGCGCGTGGCATCCAGGCCCAGGCCGGCCAGCGACACCGTGGCCGCCACGTTGGCGTTCTTCGGATACAGGCGCGCGGCTTCGCGCGCGCTGGCCTCGAGGATCACCACGGGCTCTTTGAGGTTGTCGAGGTCGGCGACCTGCTCGGCCGGCGATCCACGCCATCCGGTGGGCGGCTTGCGGCCGGTGTAGGTGACTTCGTCGAGGCCGGCCAGACGCGCGGCCGCGATCGCGTCCACGCCACCGATCGCGCCCGACAGCAGGTGCACCTGCGTGCCGCCTTTCTTCGCCGCTTCTTCCAGCCGTTCGGGCAGGCCGGGGTCGGACAGCGCGCCGATCGACAGCACGGCGGCTTCGATGCCGCGCTCCAGCGCCGGCACCACGTGTTCCACCAGCGCGGTGTGGCCGGCGCATTCGATCACCAGGCCAACGCCCTCGGCGGGCACGGCCGTGACGGCCTGAGCCGCGTCGCCGAGCTGCGCCTGCACGTCGGTCAGCGCCGCTTCGGGCACGACCACGTGCGTGATGCGCACCGAGGCATTGGGCGCCATGCGCTCGAACACCGAACGGCCGATGGCGCCGAAGCCGATCATGGTGACTTTGTGCATGTCAGTCCCCCTTCTGCGTCGGTTCTTTCTTCGGCGGGCCGGCGAACTTGGCCGCGAACGGGCCCCACGCATCCATGTCGATCTCCAGCACCACGGGACCGGTCTTGCCCAGCGCTTCGGCCAGGGTGGCTTCGACGGTGGACGGATCGCTGCTCTTCAGGTGCGGCACCTGCAGGCTGGCGCAGAACTGCGAGAAATCCGGCGTGTGCAGTTCCACGTAGGCGTGGCGGCTGCCGTAGATGTCGTCCTGGATGTTCTTGATGACGCCGTAGCGCTTGTCGTTCATCACGATGAACAGCACGTCGGCCTTCTCTTGCGCAGCGCAGGCGAGTTCGCCCACGTTGAGCATGAAGCCGCCGTCGCCGCACAGCGACAGCGTCTTGCGGCCGAGCTTGAATTCGGTGTCGGCCACGGCCGCGCCCACGCCCATCGCCAGGCCCTGGCCGATGCCGCCGCCCAGGGCGTGCACGCCGGCGCGCGGATGGTCGAGCACCGGCGCGCGGTTGCCCCACATGCTGTTGGACAGCGTGATGTCACGCACCCACCAGATGTTCCTGCCGGCGACCTTGCCGATCGCGTCCTGCAGGCGCACGTAGGGGCCGAGCGTGCCGTTGACCAGCGTGGTGGCCTCGCCGCGCGTCTGCTTCACGTCGGTGGCGAACTTCGGGTCGATGGCCATGCGGCCTTCGAGCCGGTCGGCCAGCGCGTCGAGCGCGAGCTGCGCGTCGCCGTGCACGAACAGCTCGCTGGTATAGCCCCGGTTGTCGGCCAGCGCATTCGCGTCGATGCGAAAGCGCGTCGCCGGCAGCTTGAGGTGGTAGCCCAGCGTTTCGTTGCTGCGCAGGCGCGTGCCCACGGCCAGCATGGCGTCGACCGTCTGGTAGAAGTTCTCGGTGGGCTTCTGCAGGTTGTACGAGCCCAGCGACAGTGGATGGTCTTCGGCCACGATGCCGCGGCCCTGCACCGAGCTGATCACGGCAAAGCCCATGTCGGCCAGGCGCTTCGCGGCCTTCGCCGCGCCGCGCGCGCCACCCCCGAGCCACAGCAGCGGGCGCTTGGCGGTGAGCAGGCGCTCGGCCAGCGCGTCGATGGCCGACGGCTGCGGCTGCACCGGCGGCACGGCCACCGGCGAGAGATCGGCCGGCAGGTCCATCAGCATCTTCTGCACGTCGATCGGGATCTCGATCGACACCGGGCCGCAGGGCGGCGTCTGGGCGATGCGCACGGCCTCGCGCAAGGTGGCGAGAGCCGTTTCGGGATTGCGGATGCGGAAGGCGTCCTTGCCCACGGCGCGGAGCATGGCCAGCTGCGCCGGATGCTCGTGGATGAAGCCCAGGTCGCGGTCGAGGAAGGGCGATTCGATCTGGCCCGTGAGATGCAGCAGCGGCGTGCCGGCGGTGATGGCCTCCACCATGGCGCCCGCAGCGTTGCCCGAGCCCGTGCCCGTGCTGGTGACGAACACGCCCAGCGTGCCCGACACACGCGCATACGCGTCGGCCATGTTGCAGGCCCCGGCCTCGCCGCGCGAGGACACGAAGCGCAGCTTGCCGCGCGTGTGGAACGCATCGAGGATCGGCATGTTGTGGATCGAGATCACGCCGAATGCGGCGCGCACGCCGCATTCCTCCAGGAAACGCGCGACGAGTTCGCCGACGGTGATGCGGATGGGGGCGGAGGTCATGCTGCCAGGTATTCCTTGTTGGCGTTGTTCGTGGTGTTCTTGGTGCCCCTGGCGGGGGGCCAGCCGCCGGCGTCACCCGGTTGCGGCAGGTGGCTGATGCGCTGCGTGAGCACGGCGGCGGCGCGGCGGGTTTCGCCCACCAGGGTTTCGACCTGCGCGCCGTCCACGGTCTGTGCCGGCACGGTGATGCTCACCACGGCCACCACCTCGCGGCCGTCGTTGAAGACCGGCGCGGCGATGGTGGAGATGCCGTTCTCGAAACCGCCCTGGCTCATGCCCCAGCCGGCTTCGAAGTCGCGGTCGACCAGCGCCTTGAGCTGCGCCAGCGTGGTCGGCGTCTGCGGCGTGTAGGCCGGCAGTTCGCCTTCGGGATAGATGCCCTGCAGCGCCGCCATGTCGAGCCCGCCCAGCAGCACGCGGCCGAGCACGGTGGCGTGCACCGGCAGGCGCGCGCCCACCTGGATGGAATGGAACATCGCGTTGTGGCCGGCCACCTTCGCCACGAAGACTGCTTCGCGGCCGTCGCGCACGACGAGGTGGGCCGAGTAGCCGGTGGCGTCGCGCAGGGCCTCGATCACGGGACGTCCGAGTTCGGTCAGCTCCATCGAGGCGAGGAACTCGAAGCCCAGGCGCAGCACGCCAATGCCCAGCTTGTAGCTGTTGCCATCGCCCACGCGCTCGACGAAGCCGGTGTGCTCCAGCGTGTGCAGGATGCGGAACACCGACGCACGTGGCAGGCCCAGGCGGCGCGAGAGCTCGGCGCCGGTGAGCTCGCGGTCGTCACGCGTGAATTGCGACAGCAGCTGCAGGCCGCGCAGCAGCGCGGGCACGAGATAGCGGTCATCCATGTCGGCGGCGACGTTCATGCGGATTCCTTGGTTGTCGGGGCCAGGCCCAGCAGCCGGGTGACCTGCGCGGCGGCTTCCAGCGCGCACGCGTGGCCCACTTCGCCCAGGTCTTGCCAGGGCACGCCGGCCTCGCGCGCCACGGCCTGGCAACCGGCGGGCGGTGTGATGGTGTCGGCGCTGCCGCTGGCCACGGTGAAGGGCAGGGCCGGCTGGTGCGCCCGCACGCGCGCGATGTCGGCGCCCAGCTGGCCGGTGGAGAGCATGCGCGCGGCCTGCGTGTAGCCGGCCGGATCGATGGCGGCCATGATGTTCTTCACATAGGCGACCAGCGCCGCCGGCGCCTCGCCCGACAGCATGGCACTGCCGCGTTTGTCGGCGATGCCCTGCGGCCCCAGCGATTGCAGCGTGGCCAGACGGTCGCCCAGCTTCTTTTCGCGCTCCGCGGCCGGCGCGTCGCCATAGCCGCGCGCGGGCGACAGCAGCACCACGCCGGCCACGCGGCCGGGCCGCGCGAGCGTGGCGGCGGCGGCCGTCAGCGCGCCCAGCGAGTGGCCGGCCAGCACGAAGGGCTCGTCGAGGCCGAGCGCATCGAGCCAGTCCCACAGGCGCTCGGCGTAGTCGGCGGCCACGGGCGAAGCCGGCGCCAGATGCGTGCTGGCGCCGTAGCCCGGCGCGTCCCAGGCGAGCACGCGCACGTCGTCGCGGCCGTCGGCCGCTTCGAGCTGCCGCAGCCAGCTGCCCGACGCCGAGCCGATGCCGTGCAGCAGCACGTGCGTCACGCGCGGAGCGCGCCCCGCCATGCGGTGCTGCACGCGCGCGCCATCGCCCAGCGACGTGGTCTGCGGCGCGAACTTCGCGAGGGTTTCGGCGGTGGCGGGCGTCATGGCAGCGGCGCTGTCGTCGGAGCCTGCGTCAGCGGCCCAGCTTCTTCTTGAGCTCGGCGAGTTCGGAGCCGGGCGGATAGTTGGGGATGCGCGGCTTGGGTGCGCCGAGCATCACGCACATCAGCGCGTCTTCCTCGCCGATGTTGTGCTCTTCGCGGTACACGCCCGGGGGCACCGAGATCAGGTCGCGCTCGCCGAGTTCGGCTTCCCACTTCTGGCCGTCCTTCTCGCAGACGACCTTCATCCGGCCGCGCATGACGAAGAAGATTTCTTCCACGTCGTAGTGGATGTGCGAGGGGCCGATGTTGCCGGCCGGGATCAGCATGGTCGAGAACGTGAAGTGGCCGGCCTGCACGGTGTTGTTGTCGTTGTGCACGCCGGCGGCGCCGGTGCCCACGTAGCGCATCTGCGCACGACGGTAGGTGGGGTTGAAGTCGGCCTGGAACTTCAGCGCGTCCCAGTCGTACTTGCGGGTGGACTTGCGCGCCACGCGCGACTCCATCCACTGCTCGAAGGTCTGGCCCTCGGCCTGCATCATGGCCTTCTGGATCTCCGCCTCGGGCGGGATGTTGGCGTCCTGCAGGCCGCGCTCGTTGAAGACCGGCTCGTTGGAGGCCAGCACGTTGGGGGGAACGGCAGCGTTCATGGGGTTGCTCCTTGCAAAGAAACGACGTTGATATCAGTTCATGACGAAGCCGCCGTTGACCGGCAGCAACTGGCCCGTGACGAAGCCGGCCGAACGCGTGAGCAGGAACAGCGCGGCGGCATGCAGGTCTTCGGGCACCTGCGGGCGCTGGATGGCGCGGCCCTGCAGGTAGTAGGCGTGCCGCTCTTCCGGCACGTATTCGGTGGCCTCGACCAGGGTGAGGCCGGGCGCGATGGCGTTGACGGTGATGCCGTCGGCACCCAGCTCGCGCGCCATGCTGCGCGTCATCGCGATGACGGCGCCCTTGCTGGCCACGTAGGCCATGAGTCGCGGCGCGCCCCACAGCGCCGTGTCCGACGCGAGGTTGACCACGCGGCCCGAGCCGCTGGCGGCCAGATGGCGGCGCGCGGCATTGGTCACCAGCCAGGTGCCGCGCACGTTGACGTCCATCACGCGGTCGAACATATCGACAGCGAGCTGGTCCATGGTCTTGCCGCCCGAGTTGGTGATGGCCGCGTTGTTGATCAGGCCGTCGAGGCCGCCGAGCCACTCCGCAGCCTCGGCCACGCCGGCTTCGATGGCGGCCGGATCGAGCAGGTCCATCGGCACGTAGTGGGCAGCGTCGCCCAGCTGCTGCGCCACCTGGCGGCCCTGCTCGTGCAGCACGTCGGACAGCACGACGCGCGCACCGGCATCCACGAGCGCGCGCGCGAAGCTCTCGCCCAGCCCGCGGGCCGCGCCCGTGACGAGCACGCGGCGGCCGTCGAGCCGGATTTCGGAGGAATTGCTGGCAGTCATGTCCATCGTGCCGCTCATGCCGAACGCCGCTCGGCGCTGGGCAGGTAGTGCAGTACCTTGCGCTCGGCGATCACCACGGCGTAGTACGCCACGATGCCGATCACGGTGAGCGCGCCGATCACCACGAACACGCCGGCCGTATTGCCCTGGCCTTCGAAGAAGGTCAGCAGGTAGCCCAGGCCCATGTTGCCGCCCACCAGTTCGCCCACCACCACGCCGATCACGGCGAGCGTGGAGCCGATGCGCAGGCCCGAGAACAGCGGCGGCAGCGTGGTCGGGAACTCGACCATGCGGAACACCTGGCCGCGCGTGGCCGAGAACGACCGCGCGAGGTTGATGATGTCGTGGTCCATGGCGCGCATGGCCGACAGCACGTTGATCAGCACCGGGAAGAACACGATCAGGATGGCCACCAGGATCTTGGGATAGACCGTGTAGCCCAGCCACATCACGAACAGCGGCGCGAACGCCACCTTGGGCGCGATCTGCAGCGCCAGCAGGTAGGGCGAGAGCACCGCCTCCACGCGCGGCGACAGCCCCAGCGCATAGCCGATGCCCGCGCCCAGGGCCGAGCCCAGGATGAAGCCCACTACCACTTCGAGCGCGGTGATGCCCGAGTGCCACAGCAGGCGCTCGGTGCCCCAGATGCGCACGGCCTCGCGGCAGACGTCCGAGAAGCTGGGCAGCACGAACGACGGCATGCCCAGCCAGCCCGGAACGAACTCCCAGACCAGCAGGAAGATGACCAGGACGGCCAGGCTCCAGCCGGCGGTGATCAGGCGTTCGCGTTGCGGATTCATGAATGTGCGATCTAAGAAGCGGATGGTGGTGTAGCGCGGACCGAGGCCAGGGACACCGCGGAACCGGCTGTGCCGGGCCGCTGGTGTCGCCCCCTCGCAGGGGGTTGGCGAACCTTGGCGCAAGCCAAGGGAAGCCGGGGGGTGATCCTTATTTCACGAACTGGTTCGTGTAGAGGTCCTTCAGCGGGACTTCCTTCTGCACGATGTTGTTGCCCACGTAGAACTTCTGCAGCTCGCCCAGGCGCGCCTCGTCCATGGTGCCCGGCACCTTCTGGTTGGCGTAGACGTACTTGTTGTACATCTCGAAGGTCTTCTGCATGGTGGCTTCCTTGCCCTTGTGCTGGGGCATGGCGGCCACGTATTCGACCGCAGCCTGCTTGGGGTTGGCCATGATGTCCTTCATGCCGCGCAGCGTGGCACGGACGAGCTTCTGCACCAGCTGCGGGTTCTCGGCGATGGTCTTGTCGGAGACCAGGATGGCCTGGGCCATGCTCTTGAAGTACACGTCGGCCGGGATGATGCTGACCTTGGCGCCAGCTTCCATGGCCGACACCGTCCAGTCGGGCACGGCGGCCATGGCCGCGGCCTTGCGGCTGGCGAACAGCTGCCACACGCCCGCGGGGCCGGCGGCCTGGATGTCCAGGTCGTTCTTGGTCATGCCCGACTTGGAGAGCATGCCCAGCAGGGCGTAGTAGCCGGTGTCGGTGTAGGCGATGGTGGTGACCGTCTTGCCGCGCAGTTCGCGCGGGCTTTCGATGCGCTCGTCCTCGTGGCTGACCAGCTGCATCAGCGAGCCGGCACCCAGCACGGCCACGGCCTTGACGGGGATGCCCTGGGCGCGCGCGATGATGGGCGTGTCGCCGATGGCACCGCCGATGACGGCGTTGCCCGCGCCCACCTGCTTGGCGACGTCGACGCCGCCGCGGCCGGCCACGAACTTCACATCCAGGCCTTCGGCCTTGTAGTAGCCCTTGGCCTGGGCCAGCACCCACGGACCGAACGCCGGCAGCGTGGCGCTGGAGGGCAGCAGGTAGGTGATCTCCTGCAGCGCCTGGGCCGAGGCCGCCAGGGGCGCGCCGAGGGCGCAGGCGGCGGCGAGCGCCAGGCAGGCACGGCGGGTGGCCGAGGCAACGGGACGGAAGCTCATGGTGTTCTCCAGATCAGAGAGTTGGGTTGCAGGAAAGGGAAACGGATCGAGCACGCAATGCGCTGCATTGCCCGCCACGGCTTGGCCGGGGCCACGCGCGAGCGGCTCCCTCGGGGGGCAGCGAGCTACGCGGAGCGAGCGAGCGTGTGGGCATCAGTGCACTTCGGTGTTGGCATCGAGCTTGAGCAGGTCCATCAACTGGCCCACGTAGCCGCCCACGCGCTCGTGCTTGCGGCGCTGCATGGGGTTGTCGCGGCCGGGGATGTCGACCGGGATCTGCTCGATGATGGTGCCGGGGCGTTCGCTCATCACCAGGATGCGGTCGGACAGCGCGACGGCCTCGACCAGGTCGTGGGTGATGAACAGCACCGTCTTGCCGTGTTCCTTGACGGTGCGGGCCAGGTCCTGCTGCAGGATCATCTTGGTCTGCGCGTCGAGCGCGGAGAAGGGCTCGTCCATCAGCAGCACCTGGGGATCGACCGCGAGCGTGCGCGCCATGGCGGCGCGCTGGCGCATGCCGCCCGACAGCTGGTGGGGGTAGTGGCCGCCGAAGCCGGTCAGGTGGCACTGATCGAGCAGCCGCTCGGACGTGGCCTTGCGGTCGGCCTTCTTCACGCCGCGCAGCTCGAGACCGAACTCCACGTTCTCGGCGATGGTGCGCCAGGGCATGAGCAGGTCTTTCTGCAGCATGAAGGCGACGTGGCGGTTGGGGCCCGACACTTCGTGGCCGCCCACCTTCACGGTGCCGGCGGAGGGCCTGGCCAGGCCGGAGCCCATGTTGAGTAGCGTGCTCTTGCCGCAGCCCGAGGGGCCGATGATGGACACCACCTCGCCGGGCTGGATGGCGAAGGTGACGTTGGTGGCGGCCAGCACCTCACCCGAAGTGCCGCGCGCCGGGAAGCGCTTGTCGACACCGATGAACTCGATCGCGGGCGTGCCCGCCGCAGGCACGGCACTCATGCGGCCACCACCGGGATCTTCACTTCGACGCGGCCGGCGCCGTTCACGCGCACGGGATAGCACTTCAGGTCGCGCTGGCCGATTTCGTTCTTGCACTTGCCCGTGGCGATCTCGAAACGCGCTTCATGCAGCGGGCACTCGATGTGGCCGTCTTCCTGGAAGCCCTGCGACAGCAGCGCATAGGCATGCGGGCAGACGTCCTCGAGGGCATGCACCTGGTCATCCAGCAGGAACAGGCCGATCTTCTCGGCCCCCACCACCACGCCCGTGGGGAAGTCGGGATCGAGTTGATCGCGCGCGGCCACGTCGTGCCACGTGCCGCCGTCGTTTTCAGTTGCTTCGTTCATCGTGCACCTGCAGGGAGAGGGTGGGGCTGCCGGCGTTTCTTGTTTCAGATCAGAAACGTCGATTCATTACGGAATCAGTATTCGCGACCGTCTTATGGACGTCAATGCAAGGCCCAGGTGTCTTGTAGGGTATTGGCCCCACAGTGGTGCCCAGAAGCGGCCCAGAGGCCCGAAACACCACCGCAGTGCGGGAAATCCCCTAGATGGCGCCCGCCGGCAGACGGGTGCCGGGGCTATCCTCGATGCGGTTTCCGCCCCACCTCCTACCCTCCTTCAGCGCACCGCTTTCATGGCCTCCCATCACATCGGACTCGTCGGCGTCGGCCTCATGGGCCACGGCATCGCCACCAACCTGCAGAAGGGCGGCCACCGCCTGACATTGCTCGAGCACCCGGGCAACCAGCCGCTCGATGCGCTGCGCGCCGGCGGCGCACGCACGGCGGCCACGGTGCCCGAACTGGCGCGCGCCGTGGATGTGCTGCTGCTGTGCGTGACCGGCAGCCCGCAGGTCGAGGCCGTGCTGACAGGGGACGACGGCGCGCTGGCGCACCTGGCGCCCGGCAGCGTCGTCATCGATTGCTCCACCGCCATTCCGGCCTCCACCGAGCGCATGGCCGCGGCTGCACAGGTGCGCGGCCTGCACTTCCTGGACGCACCCATGACGCGCACACCGAAGGAAGCGGCCGAGGGCCGGCTCAACCTGCTGGTGGGCGGCGACGCGGCGCTGTTCGCGCAGTGGCGGCCGCTGCTGGCGTGCTTCGCCGAGAACATCACCCACGTGGGGCCAGCGGGCAGCGGCCACCGCATGAAGCTGCTGCACAACTATGTGTCGCTGGGCACGGTGGCGCTGCTGGCCGAGGCCGCCGCCTGTGCCCAGCGTGCGGGCATGGCGCCCGAGGTGTTCGTCGACGTGCTGGCCAAGGGCGGCGGCGCCGGCGTGGCGCTGGAGCGGCTGCGCGGCGCCATCACCACGGGCGATCCATCGGCGCTGCGCTTCGCCATGTCCAACGCGCAGAAAGATCTCACCTACTACCAGCAGATGGCCGCCGATACCGGCGCGGTCCGCGACATCGGCGCAGCGGTGCTGGACACCTACGCGCAGGCCGTGCAGGACGGCGGGGGCGACCGGCTGGTGCCCGAGCTGGTGGCGCAACTGGCGAAGCGCAACGCCTGAGGCCGGACCGGGCCGGCGGACTAGGAGCGAAAGCCCATGCTCCTGGAGATTTCGCTGGCCGCCGCCATGACGCGCGGGATGACCTGCTCGGCCAGCCAGGCATCGGAAAACTTCTGCACGATGGAGGTGGCGTTGATGGCCGCCACCACTTCGCCCCTGCGATCGCGTATCGGCGCCGCGATCGAGCGCACGCCGGGGTGGAATTCTTCGTCGGTGAACACATAGCCGCGCTCGCGCGACTGCCTGAGCATCTGCCGGAACGCCTGGGGATCGGTGATGCTGCGCGCGGTACTGGCTGGCAGTTCGCCCGTGCCGATGAGCGCGTCGACCTGTTCGTCGTCCATCGCGGACATCAGCGCACGGCCCAGCGATGTCACATGGGGGGCCACGCGCGAGCCCACGTAGATGTCGACGGCCGGCACCACCGACACGCGGGCGCTGGCGATATACACCACCTCGCCCCGCTCCAGGATGCCCATGTGCACCGAGGCGCCCAGTTCGTTCTTCAGGCGCTCGAGCACGGGCTGCGCCAGCTCCAGCAGCGACAGGCCGCTGAGGTAGGAGTATCCGAGGGCCATGGTGAGCGACGTCGGGCGGTAGCGCTTCGATCCCTCCTGCCGCTCCAGGTAACCCAGTTGTTCGAGCGTGTAGATGTAGCGGTAGGGCTTGGTACGGCTCCATCCGAGTTTCTGCGCGATCTCGGTGAGCGTGAGGCCACCGTGCTGGCCATCGAACGCGCGCAGCACGGCCAGCCCCTGCGACAGCGCCTCGACCCAGGAGGCGCTGCGGTCGGCCTGCTCGGGGGTGACTTGGGATGGTCTGGTCATGTCGTTCATTCAGTCAGTCGGTGGGCCAGCATCCGGCCGGGCCGGCGAAGCGGGAAGTGTAGGCACAGCCGTCGGCCGGAACGCGTGCGCATGATCAACGGCCCATTCGGCGAAGCGCCGCGGCGGCTGGCCGATGACGTCGAGAAAATCGGCCGTCAAGGCGGGGCGCTCGCGCGTCGTCTTCTCCATGTAGGCGACGAGGCGGGCGGCGACTTCCACGGTCATGGCCGACGGGCCCCGGCTCATGCCCTCGATCGCGGCCTGCGCCGTAATCTGCC
The DNA here is from genome assembly GCA_017307855.1 of Burkholderiales bacterium. Classification (GTDB taxonomy): domain Bacteria; phylum Pseudomonadota; class Gammaproteobacteria; order Burkholderiales; family Burkholderiaceae_C; genus JAGOCV01. The sequence goes on from JAFKGD010000017.1 coordinate 11,362, forward strand.
GGCACTCGATGGACTGTCCGATCGCGTGTCCGATGGCCTCGACCTGCGCCTGTATCGAGAGGGGTTGCGGTCCCGTGAGCAGGAAGGAACGGCCGCCGAACGCTCCCGGGTCGAGCATCGCCCGTGCCGCGACGTGGGCCACGTCATCTTCATGGATGGGATTGCGCAGCGACGAGGGATATGGCACCGACACGCGCGCGTGCCTGCGTATCTCATCGGCCCAGGCGAGACAGTTGGTCGCCAGGGTGTCGGGCCGCAGGACGGTGGCGTCGAACCCGGCCTGCTGAACATGGCGCTCCATGCCGCGGTGACGTTCGGCCACCGGATTGGCGGCCTCGGGCGCCACCTTGACGACCGAGGCGGACGACAGCAGCACAACGTGGCGCACACCCTGCCGCGCTGCCACTTGCAGCAGCCGCGCGTCGGGACGCGCAGGCGTGTAGAGGAACACGGCCTCCATGCCTGCGAATGCGCGCTCCATGCTGGCCAGGTCCGCGAAGTCGCCCGTGACCTGCTCGGCGTCGATCGGCAGGTCGCCGCGACGCGTGCGCGCCAGCAGGCGCAAATGGCTCGCCCGGCCCTGCAGCCGCCGCGCGAGGGCGCGGCCGATGCTGCCCGTGGCGCCGGTGACCAGACAGGCGAGCACGTTCAGGCCCGTGCGAGAACGCGGTCGTAGGCCTGCGCCAGCGCGTCGGCCGAACGGCCACGCCACGCGACTACGCCGTCGGGCCGCACGAGCATGGATTCGCCAGCGTCCAGCTGGATCGGCGCGACCGAATCGACCACGGTGACCTGCTGCGGCACGGCCTTGTCTTGTGCGATGGCCTGCGCCTGGCTGGCCATCCGTGCGTCCGCCGTGTACAGCTGGAAACGGGGCGCGAGCTGGTGGCGGGTGTTGATGACATCCGCGCCTGCCTGCAGCAGCGCATAAGGCACGCGCGCGCCCGGCATTCCCGTGGGTCGCGACGGATCCTCGAACGGGTCGGCGGCGGAGACCGTGGTCTGGCCCGACGACCGGACGAAGGCGCCGTCCACGCACATGTATCCGAACATCATCCGCGCGTGATCGATCGGCTCGCCCAGCAGCGTGCCGAGATTCTTCATGTCCCGCCGCTCCGCGAGGTTGGCGGCCTGCCAGGTGCAGACGATTTCGGCGTAGGGGCGGCGCTCGACGTCGTAGGACTCGAGCAGCGCCGGCCCGGCGATGCCTCGCAGCACGTACGCCAGCTTCCAGCCCAGATAGAAGCCGTCCTGCATGGCGGTGTTGCCGCCTTGCCCACCGGTGGGCGGCATGACGTGCGCGGCATCTCCGGCCAGGAACACGCGCCGGCTGCTCAATCGGTCGGCGATGCGGTGCGAGTAGTTGTAGGTGGTCTCGCCGGTGACTTCGAAGTCGATGTCATCCAGTCCCAGCAGGATGCGGATCAGGCGCCGCGTTTCTTCGGGGGTGCGGTCGGGATCGGCCGAGAAGTTGCCCACCCACTGGTTCTCGTAGTCCGTGCTCACCAGGATGCCGGAGCCGTCCGGCAGCGCCGGGTTCTTCACGTAGTGGATGGTCATCGAATTGCCGCCCGCCCAGCGGGAGAGGTCGGCATTGAAGCGCACGGCGGTGACCGACTTGAGGTGACCGACGCCGTGGTGGCCGATACCGACCTGCCCGGCGATCGCGCCGCGGATGCCGTCGCAGGCCACCACGTATTTCGCACTGATCTGGAAGGCGGCATCGGCCTGCAGGTCACGCAGTTCGAGCGCGACACGTTCGTCGTTTTCCTCGATGCGCTCGCAGGTCCACTGGAACCGGACGTCGACGCCGAGTTCGCGGGCGCGCTGCAGCAGCGCCTCTTCGGCGCGCGCCTGGCTGGCCATGCCTGGGATTTCGGGCGAGAACCTGGAGAAGTCCGGCCGGTGCGCGATGTGGTCGTAGATCACGCGGCCGGTGAGGCTCTCGGACACCAGCGAGGTGATGGCCGGCTTGCCTGGTGGGCGGGCGGCGCGGATTGCGTCGGTGATGCCGGCCATGCGAAGCATCTCCATGCTCACGGGATTCTGGCCCCGCGCCTTGGGCAGGATGGAGGTCGAGGCGTTGCGCTCGATCACCACCGCGCGCACGCCGTTGAGGGCAAGGAAGACCGCAGTCGACAGGCCGGCCAGGCCCGCGCCCACGATCACGACATCGTGTGTTTCCGTTTTCATGAATGCTCCAGACAAGATGACAGCCGTCACAGGCTTACCCCGCGTTCCCAGAACACGACCCGGGTGCGCAGGTGGACGATGAGCCGGTCGGCCGCCAGGCCGAACAAACCGAGGACCACGATCACCGCGAATGCCGATGCCGTGTCGAAGTAGGACGAATAGCGCGAGATGAGGTAGCCCAGGCCCTCCGATTCGCCGATGAATTCGGTCACGCACATGACGATCAGCATGATGGGCGTGGCCACTCGCAGGCCGGTGAGCAGGTAGGGCAGCAGTGTGGGCAGAACGACCTCGCGCACCATGCCCAGCGGGCCGACTTCGTTGTTCTCGGCCAGCCACAGCAGATTGCGCGGCACTGCGCGCGTGCCCGCATACATCTGCACGAAGATGGGAAAGAAGCACTCCAGCCCCACCTGCACGATCTTGGACGTAGCGCCGAAGCCGAACACCAGCACCACCACCGGATAGAGCGCCAGCTTGGGAACCGGATAGAGCATCGAGATGACCGGATGCAGCGCTGCGTCGGCGTAGCGGTTGCGGGCGCAGGCAATGCCCACGGCCGCGCCTGCCAGCAACGCGATCGCCAGTCCGGCAAAGCCCTTGGACAAGGTGGAGAGCGCGTGCTCGAACAACTCGCCCGACAGAATCAACTCCCACAGTTGCAGCAGTACATCGGTCACGCCGGGCAGCATGCGCGTGTTGCCGAGTACCGCCAGCGCCTGCCACGCCGCCACGAACAGCACGACGCCGGCCATGCGGGTGACCATCGATCGGTCGACTCTCTTCATGCGCGGCCTCCGAGTTCGGCGGCCTGGCCCCTGCACAGACGCAGCGCCATGCGCTGCAGCACGAGGTTGGACAGGAAGCCCGCCGCGGCGATGACGGCGATGTAGGCGTACATGCTGGTGTACTCGCCATGCTGATAGGACAGCATCACCATCGAGCCCAGTCCATCGGAATGTCCGACCACCTCGGTGGCCACCATCAGGATGAAGGCCACCATCAGGCTGATGCGCAGGCCCACGAGGGTGCGCGGCAGGCTGGCCGGCACGATGACCTGGGTGAAGGTGCGCAACCGGCCGATCTCGTTGTTCCGGCTCAGCCACAGGTATTTCGGGTTGATGCCCAGCGCGCCGCTCATCGCATTGAGGTAGGCGGGGAAGAAGCAGCTCAGGGCAATGATCAGGATGCGCGAAGCATCGGTGAAACCCAGCCACACGGCCACGGCCGGGAACAGCGATATCTTGGGTATCGCGTGCACGAATGCCTGCAGCGTGTCGAGCAGATCGCGCACGGGCCGCAGAACGCCCGACAGCAGGCCCAGCACGACCCCCAGCGCCGACCCCGCCGCGAACCCGGCGTAGACGCGAAGCAGGCTTTGCCCGAGATGGCTGAACACCTCGCCGTGCGCGAAGCGATGACCGACTTCGGCCAGGATGACGGACGGCGCGACGAGGTAGTCGGGAAAGCTGCCGCTGCGCGCGCTCAGCTCCCACGCCAGCAACAGCAGCAACTGGAAGCCCAGCGTGACGTGCAGCAGATCGCCGCCGGCCGGCGTGGAGGGGGGGCGGTTGGCCATGGCGCGCTCCACTCAGGCCGCCGCGCCACGCCGCACCAGATCCCACAGGTGAGCGCGATATTCCAGCACCCGGGGATCGGACTTGGTCGCCGCGGAGCGGGGGCGCGGCAGGTCGATTCGGCAGGTTTCCATCACCTGGCCCGGCTTGCCACCGAGCACGACCACGCGGTCACCGAGGAAGATGGACTCGGTGATGTCGTGCGTGATGAACACCACGGTCAGCCCGGAGGCCTGCCACATGCGCGTGAGCTCTTCCTGCATTTCCTCGCGTGTCTGTGCATCGAGCGCGCCGAAGGGCTCGTCCATCAGCAGCACTTCAGGCTCCATGGCCAGCGTGCGGGCCAGTGCGGCACGCTGGCGCATGCCCCCGGACAGCTCGTTCGGGTAGGCGCGCCCGAACTTGTGCAGTCCCACCTTGTCGAGATAGGCCGTCGCCCGGTCCAGCGCCTGCGCGCGCGGCACGCCGGTCTGCTCGATCGGCCAGGCGATGTTCTGCAGCACCGTCTTCCATGGGAACAGCGTGGCTTCCTGGAACACCATGCCCAGCTTGCGGCTGGGCCGCGAGATCGGCTCGCCATCGAGAAGCACGCGGCCGCTGGAGGCCGTCTCGAAACCGCCCAGCATGTGCAGAAGCGTGGTCTTGCCGCAGCCGCTGGGGCCGAGGATGGTGATGAATTCGCCCTTGTCGATCTGCAGATCCACGGGGCCCAGCGCATGGACGACATGGTCGCCGCGCCTGAATTTCTTGGTGACGGACTCGATGCGGATCATCCGGTGCTCGACTGCTGGTTGCGTTGGCGGGTTCGGGGACCGGGATCAGCGGGTGAGCGCGTAACCGCCCAGTGTCATGTCGGCTGCGCGGGGGTTGCGGCCGCGTGGCAGGAAGCCCGCTTCCACCATGTCCTCGACGGTGTCGTCGACGTCCTTGAGGTTGACCCTGCCGCCTTCGGCACGGCCACCGTCCGCGCCGGCGTTTGCCGCGGCCGGGGTGAGATAGCCGGCGGCGATCAGCCGCGGATAGAGCGCCTGGCGTTCGCGCGACCAGTCGGCCAGCGCCTTCTGGTAATCGGCGCGCCAGGCGCAATAGGCCTGCGGCTGCTCGCGAACGAATTTCTGCGTGAAGAACACCAGCGTGCTCGGATGCGCCTGCTGCGTGGCCTGGATCGGCCGCATGAGCACCTCGAGGCCGCCGGCCGCGTTGCCCTTGGCGAGGAACTGCCGCGCCAGCCATGCGACATCGATCTGCCGGTTGCGCAGCGCCTGCTCCTGCGCGGGGGGCGGCATGGAGACATACGAGACGTCGTTGGGCTTGAGACCCGCGCGGCGCAACGCGCTCTTGATCCAGTACTCGCTGATCGTGTTGGGCCCGTAGAAGCCGATGCGCTTGCCCTTGAGCTGTTTCACGTCGGTCAGGCCGCTGTCCTTGAGAACGACGAAGGCACCCTGGTTGTCGCCTGCGTTGGTCTCCACCACCGAAGCCACGGCGCGGACATCGATTCCTACCCGGACCGCCGTGATCAGCGCCGTCAGGCTGATGGAGCCCGCTTCCAGCTGGCCGGCCTGCACTGCCGTCATCCGGTCGTTGGGTGCGAAGAGCTTGTGATCGAGCGTGTAGAAGCGTCCGTTGTTGGGGTACTTGTCCTTGTCCGCCCACAGCAGGGCGAGCGGCTCCTCCCCTCCGCCTGTCAGACCGTAGCGGATGGCGACCGGCGTTGCTGGCGCTTTCTGCAGATCGACCTGGCTGCACAGGTCGGCCGCCGCCTGCGCATTCGCTGCTGACGTCACCGAGCATGCCAGCGCGATGGCCACCACGAGGACTCGCCACGGCTGCGGATGGCGTCCGCATGCATGAAAGAGATGGGACATGTTCATCGCAACTTCCTTTCAGGACTGATGGGTGCAGAAATCACCAAAGTGTTCCGTATTCAAAACATGTTTGTGTATTCGGAAAATTCTACCGATATCGGCGTGCGTTGGCTTCTCTTTTTTTTGCCCTCGATGTGGGGATATCCCGCGGTCCGCGTCACCGGAGGTCATAAGCCCGCGACAGAAAAATGGGGGAAAAGGCAGAGGGCGATCGGGGTCTGACGCCAGGCAGGAATCGGCGCGCCGCCAAGGACACGACGCAGGCAGGCCAATGCCGGAACGGGGCGATGCGGCGGCCGTGCTGCCCGTGAGCGCCCGTTGCGGCGCCTGCCGTTACGAGGCCGGCCGCATACCGGCCAGGCCCGGCAGGCTCTCGCGCATCAACGCGGCGAAGGCGCGCAGGCGGGCCGGAAGCCATCGGGCCGGCGGGTGGACAAGGTACACCGGCAGCGGCGGCGCTTCCCACTCCGGTGCGAGGTGGACGAGACGGCCTTGCGCCAGATCGTCCAGCACCATCCAGCGCGAGACGATGCACGCGCCCAGGCCGGCCAGCGCCGCCTGGCGCACGGCGTAGAGGCTGTCGGTGGACAGCCGCGCGCGGATCGGAAACCGGTGGCGTGTCTCACCTTCTCCGGCGCGCGCGCCCGAAGGTGCGCGCTCGAGCACCACCTCGTCGCGATAGAAAGTACGCAGGGCCAGCCACGGCAGGCGGCCCAGATCGTCCGGCCCGGCGTGCGACGCGGACAGGGCGGCCGCCACGGCCGGCGCGGCGACGACGATGCGCGGCACCTCGGCCAGACGCATCGCCACCAGGCCGGGCTCGTCCACGCGGCCCACGCGGATCGCGCAGTCGATGCCTTCGGCGATGAAATCGGGCAGGCGGTCATGCAACAGCCACTCCACCGACACCTCGGGATACCGGCGCAGGAAGTCGGCCAGCGGCGCCACCAGCTGGTCCTGGCCGAAGGCGTGGGGCGCCAGCACCCGCAGGGTGCCGCGCGGTACGTCCCGCGCGCCACGCAGATCGGACTGCATGGCCTCCCAGGTGCCGAGCAGCTCGCGCGCATGGGCGAAGCAGCGCTCGCCGTCTTCGGTCAGCCGCATGCTGTGCGTGGAGCGCTGCAGCAGCCGCAGGCCCAGCAGGCGTTCGAGCGACTGCAGGCGCCGGCTCACCGTGGGCTGGCTGGTCCCCAGTTGAGCGGCAGCCGCCGACAGGCCCCCCGCCTCCACGATGCGCACGAAGGTGTGCAGCAACGCCAGGCGATCGACATGGGACATGAGGGCGTCGTTCATGCGTTGAGCGTATAACAAATGTGCGGATGGTGGCACTACCCGCCGAAGGATTCGAGCCAGACAATCGATCCAATCGCATCACACGCAGGCATTCACCATGGATCTCATTCACTCCACGCATGCAACGGCACCTGCCGGCGAGCCGGCCATCTCGCGCGCGCTGGTGCTGATGCTGGCCGCCGGCGCCGGGCTGGCGGTGGCGTCCATCTACTACAGCCAGCCCATGCTGGGCGTGCTGGGCGAGGACCTGCAGGCCGGCACGCGGGCCACCGGCTGGGTGCCCACGCTCACGCAACTGGGCTACGCCCTGGGCATCCTGCTGCTGGCGCCGCTGGGCGACCGCATCGATCGCCGCCGGCTGATCGTGCTGAAGGCGGTGGCCCTTGCGCTCGCGTTGCTGGGCAGCGCGCTGGCGCCGGGCATCGGCTGGCTGCTGGCGGCCAGTCTGGCCGTGGGCCTGGCCGGCACGCTGGCGCAGGACATCGTGCCGGCCGCCGCCACGCTCGCGCTGCCCGCGCATCGTGGCCGGGTGGTAGGCACGGTGATGACCGGGCTGCTGCTGGGCATCCTGCTCTCGCGCGTGGCCAGCGGCTGGGTGGCCGGGCAGTTCGGCTGGCGCACCACCTATTTCGTGGCGGCGGCCACCATCGCCTTCACGGGCTGGATGGCCTGGCGCGTGCTGCCGGCGCTGCCGCCGACCACGCAGCTGGGCTACCGGGCGCTGATCGCGTCGCTGGGCCAGCTGTGGCAGCGCCATGCCGGACTGCGCCGCGCCACGCTGTCGCAGGGGCTGCTGTCCGTGGGATTCAGCGGGTTCTGGTCCACGCTGGCGGTGATGTTGCACCAGCAGTTCGGCCTGGGCAGCGCCGCGGCGGGCGCCTTCGGCCTGGCCGGTGCGGCGGGTGCGCTGGCCGCGCCGCTGGCCGGGCGCCTGGCCGATCGGCGCGGGCCGGAGCTGGCGATCCGCCTGGGCGCGGTACTGGCGGCGGCCGGCTTCGCCGCGCTAGGGCTGGACGCGCTGCTGGCCTCGCCCACGCTGCGGCTGGCGCTGATTGTGGCCTGTGCCGTCGCTTTCGACTTCGGCATCCAGGCCGCGATGGTGGCGCACCAGACGCAGGTCTATGGGCTGGAGCCCGAGGCGCGCAGCCGGCTCAACGCCGTGCTGTTCACCGGCATGTTCACGGGCATGGCGGCGGGCGCGCTGCTGGGCAGCCTGGCGCTGGCGCAATGGGGCTGGGGCGGGGTGGCGGCCCTGGCCACCGTGACCACCCTCGGCGGGCTCGGCGTGCGGCTGCTGCCGGCGCGCGCCTGAGTCTGGCCGCAGCACGGCTGCACGACGCCGTTCAGCCCGCCACGCGCAGCACCAGCTTGCCGACGTGGTCAGCCTGCTCCATCGCGCGGTGGGCCTGCGCGGCGGCGTCCAGCGCGAAGGTGGCGGCCACCTGCGGCCGGATCGACGTGCCCAGCAACGGCCAGACGCGCGTGCGCAAAGCCTCTGCCACGCGGGCCTTGTCGGGCAGCGGCAGCGGTCGCATCAGCGAGCCGGTGATCCGCGCTTCCTTGCGCAGCACCATCGCCAGTGGCACCTGGAGCTGCGCGCCCGCGCCCGGCGACAGATGCACGATGCGGCCACGCCAGGCCAGGGCGTCGAGCGAAGCCTCGGTGTGCACACCGGCCGACATGTCGAGCACGACATCGATGGCCCGCCCCAGCCGCTGCGCCATCGCACCGTCGAAGCGTTCACGCCGGTAGTTGACCGCGGCGCTGGCGCCCAGCGCCAGCGCCGCATCGCATTTGGCGTCACTGCCGCAGGTGACGAACACCGGGTGTCCCATGGCGGCCAGCAGCTGGATGGCGAACACGCCGACGCCGCTGGTGCCGCCGTGGATCAGGACGGCCTCGCCGGGCTGCAGCGCCGCGAGCACGAAGAAGTTGTACCAAGCGGTGAAGGCGGCCTCGGGCTGCGAGGCCGCCCCGGCGGCGTCCATGCCTTCCGGCCAGGGCAGCACCAGCGCCTCTTCGGCCAGCACGTACTCGCCGTAGCCGCCACCATCGACCAGCGCGCACACGCGCTGGCCGGCCGCGAAGGCCTGCACGTTCTCGCCGATGGCATCCACGACGCCGGCCACTTCCAGGCCCGGCACGTTGGAATGCGCCTGCGTGGGGCCACGCTGGCGCTGGTTGCAGTCACGCCGGTTCACGCCGGCCGCGGCGATGCGGATGCGCAGCTGCCCCGGTCCGGGCGCGGGCACGGGGGCCTGCCGTAGCTGGAGCACCTCCGGTCCGCCCGCGGCAGTGACGAACACGCAGCGCTGGGCAGACGCGCTCATGACGACGATCCCGACAACGCCGCGGCTAGCGTCGCCGCCTCGCTTCGCGGCAGCCCCAGCAACTGCTCGAGCACGTCCTGCGTGTCCGCGCCCAGCGGCGCGCTGGGGCGATAGGGGGCCGCGGGCAGGTCGGCGAAGCGCAGCGGCGATTCAGGCACCACGATTTCGCCGTAGGCCGGGTGGTCGATGCGGCGCAGCGATCCGCGCGCGATCAGGTGGGGATCGTTGACCACGTCGTCGAGCTCCTGCACCGGCGCGCACGGCGCGCGGGCTGCGCGCAACCGCGCGAGCAGCTCGGCCTGCGCCATCTCCTGCGTGACGGCCGAGATCGCGCCGTCCAGCGCATCCATGTGCCGCGCGCGCGCCTCGCGCGTGCCGAAGCGCGGATCGGCGGCCAGGTGCTGCAGTGCCAGCGCCTGCACCAGCGCGTCCCAGTGCTTGTCGTTGCTGGTAATGATGGCGACGTAGCCGTCGCGCGCGGGATAGACGTTGTAGGGCGCCAGGCCCATGCCGCCATGGCGGTTGCCGGTGCGCTTGGGGCTGCGGTCGCCGGCCTGGTGCGTGCCGAGGTTGGACGCCAGCGCGGGGTAGATGGCTTCCATCATCGACACCTCCACCGTCGCGCCTTCGCCCGTGCGCTCGCGGTGCAGCAGCGCCGTGGCGATGGCGCCGAAGAGGTGGATACCCGCCATGAAGTCGCAGATCGCCGGCCCGGCCTTCACGGGCGGCCCGTCGGCGAAGCCCGTCGATCCGATCACGCCGGCCATGGCCTGCACGGCCAGATCCATCGCCGGGTAGTCGCGGTACGGGCCGCTGCTGCCGTAGCCCGAGCTGCCCGCATAGACCAGGCGGGGATTGAGTGCACGCAACGTGTCTGCGCCCAGGCCCAGCCGTTCCATCGCCGAGGGCGTGAAGTTCTCCACCACCACGTCGGCCTTCTCCACCAGCGACAGGAACACCTTGCGGCCGGCCTCGGTCTTGAGGTCGAGGCAGACCGACTGCTTGTTGGCGTTGAGCATCGCGAACGGCACGGTGACGGCCTGGCGCTCGCCGCTGACCCGCTTGCGCAGGTGCTCGCCGCCAGGCGGCTCGATCTTGATCACGGTGGCGCCCGCGCGTGCCATCAGGAAGGTGGCGTAGGGGCCGTTGTAGATCTGGGTCAGGTCGAGTACGACCATGCCGCCGAAAGGCAGGGCGCTCATGACGCCGCCCCGGCCGGCGCGAAGCGCGCGACCGCCAGCTCGCCTTCGTGCCCGATGGCCAGCGCCAGCGGCATGCCCGGCTGCAGCGCATCGGCTTCGCACAACACGTTGGTCATCATGCGCGGGCCTTCCTCGAGTTCGACCAGCGCCACGTTGTAGGGCAGGCGGCCGGCGAACGCATCGTGGAAGGCGGTGCGGTACACCACCCAGCTGACCAGCGTGGCGCGCCCGCTCGCCGGCACGAACTCGTGCCGCGCACTCAGGCACTGCGGGCAGAAGTCACGCGCCGGCATCCAGCGGTGGCCGTTCTCGCAACGCTGCACCAGCAGTTGCCCTGCCTTCAGGCCGTCCCAGAACGGGCGGCTGGTCTCGGTGATGTCGGGTTGGGGAAAGTCGGCCATGGTCATTGCCCGAGGATGAGCGTGCCGTGCGTGTGCATGGTTCCGCCCTGGTTGCTGATGAGGCAGTTCTGCGCTCCCTTGACCTGCAGTTGCGCCTGGCCGCGCATCTGGCGCACGCCTTCGATGATGAGCTGCAGGCCGGGCATGCCGGTCTCGGAGAGCAGGCCGCCGCTGGTGTTCATCGGCAGCTCGCCATCGATCTCCAGCCGCCCGCCGGCCGCCCAGGCGCCGAACTGGCCCTTGGGACAGAAGCCGTAGTCCTCCAGCGTCATCAGCGCGGCGATGGTGAAGCAGTCGTAGATCTGCACGACGTCGATGTCGGCCGGCGCCAGCCCGGCCATGGCGAAGGCCGTGCGCGCTGAGGTGACGGCCTCGGTGGTGGTGAGGCTGCTGCGCGCCGGCAGTTCGGCCGAGGTCTGGCCCTGGCCGATGCCCAGGATGGGCACGGCGTGCTTCACGCCCAGCGCACGGGCGCGCTCGGCGCTCATCACCACCACGGCCGCGCCGCCGTCGGAGACGAGGCAGGTGTCGTCGCGACGCAGCGGCTCCAGCGTCATGGGCGAGGCCAGGTACTGCTCGGCGCTCAGCGCCGAGCGCAACTGCGCGCGCGGGTTCTCCGCGCCGTGGCGGCGGCAGGCGCGTGCGATCAGGCCGAAGTCCTCGGCGCGCGTGCCGTACTCGATCATGTGGCGGCGCTGGATCATGGCGTAGCCCGCGGCGGTGGAAAACCAGCCGTACACCGCGTCGTCGCCGCGCGGGCGCGCATAGACCGCGCGGTTGCCCGAGCGTGGGTTGTCGGCGTAGCAGACCAGCGCCACCTCGCACTGTCCGGCCTCGATGGCATTGATGGCGTTGGAGATCAGCGCCACGTTCGCGGCACCGCCCTGGTCCCACGAGCCGCCGAGCTTGGGCGACAGGCCCATCGCCTCGGCGAGCTTCTGGCCGTACATGAAATCTCGCGCCGAGGTGGGCACCTTGACGTACAGCGCATCGACGATGTCCTTGTCGATGCCCGCGTCGGCCAGCGCCCCGGCGCAGGCTTCGACGTTGAGGCTGACCGTGCTGCGGCCGGGCAGCTTGCCGAAGGCCGTGTGGCCGATGCCGGCGATGACGTACCTGCCACGCATGTGGGAGAGGCGTGTTGACATGGGAAGTCCGTGACGTTCAGTTGGCGACGAAGCGGGGCTCGCGCTTTTCCTTGAAGGCCGCGCGGCCTTCCCTGGCGTCCTCGGTGGCGGCCAACATGCGGTTGGTGAACTGCTCCATGCGCAGCCCCTCGGACAACGACATGTCGCGCGCGCGCAGCGCCAGTTCCTTGGCGGCCTGCACGGCCAGCGGCGCGTTGGCGGCGATGCGCCGCGCGTAGCCCAGCGCCGTCTCCATCAGCTGCTCGTGCGGCACGACGCGATTGACCAGGCCCCAGCGCTCGGCCACGTCGGCGCCGAAGCGATCGCCGGTCAGCAGCACTTCCATCGCGATGGCGCGCGGCAGTTGCTCGATCACGCGCTGCGTGCCGCCGTTGGCCGCGATCACGCCGCGCTTGACCTCGGACAGGCCGAACGAGGCGTGCGACGCCGCCACGCGGATGTCGGTGGCCAGCAGCAGCGTCATGCCACCGCCCAGGCAGTAGCCGTTGACGGCCGCGATCACCGGCTTCCACATCTCCAGGCCGCGGTTGAGCAGCATGCCCTTCTGCGTGAGCCAGAACTCGGAGAGCGCCGGCGGGTTGCCGATGAAGGTCTGCAGGTCGGCGCCGGTGCTGAACGACTTCTCGCCGGCGCCGGTGATGACGATGGCGCGCACCTCCCTGTCGTCGCGCGTCTCTGACCAGGCATCGGACAGTTGCGCGTAATGCTCGGCGTCGAAGGCGTTGAGCTTCTCGGGTCGGTTGATGGTGATGACGGCGACGCCGTCGTCGTGGCGGACGAGATCGATGGACATGGTGCGCGGGGCTGGCGGTCGGTGGAGGTAGGGATGGCGGGGGCGGCGCTCACTCGGGCTGGATGCCGGCCTTGGTGATGATGGTTTCCCACTTCACCAGCTCGGACGCCATGAAGCGGTCGAGCTCCTGGCGCGTGCTGGCCTTGGGCTCGGAGGCGTTCACCTCGAAGTTCTTCTTCACGCTCTCGGTCTGCAGCGCCGCGCGGAACAGCGCGTTGAGCCGCTCGACCACGGCGTCGGGTGTGCCGGCGGGCGCCATCACCGCGAGCCATGAGCCGAAGTTCACCGCAGGCAGGCCCAGCTCGGCCGTCGTCGGCACGTCCTTGAGGATGTCCATGCGCGTGGCGCTGGTGATGGCCAGCGCGCGCACCTTGTTGCCGCGGATCTGCGGCATGGCGGAGGTCGAGTCCGAGAACATGACGTCCACGCGGCCGGCCATCAGGTCGGCCAGCGCGTTCGGATTGCCCTTGTAGGGCACGTAGAGCATGCTGGAGCCGACGGTCAGCCCGTAGAGCTCGGCCGCCACGCGCGACGACGAGTTGCCGCTGCCGTACGACACCGCGCCGGGGGACTGCTTCACCTTGCGCGTGAGGTCGTCGAGCGACTTGTAGGGCGAGTTGGCGCCCGTCAGCACGATCAGCGGCGCTTCCTTGAGCAGGGTGATGCTCTTGAAGTCGCGCACCGGCTCGTACGGGATCTTCTTGAACAGGAACTTGTTGGCCACGTGCGTGTTGCTGGTGAGCAGCAGCGTGTAACCATCGGGCGCGGCCTTGGCCACGGCTTCGGTCGCGATGAAACCGTTGGCGCCCGCGCGGTTCTCGATGATCACGGGCTGGCCCGTGGCGATGGTGATCTCGTTGCCCAGCACGCGTGCCGTGCCATCGGTGCCACTGCCCGGCGGGAACGGCAGGATCAGCTTGATGGGCTGCTGGGGGAAGGCGCCCTGGGCGAGCGCGGACACAGGCGCGAGGCCGGCGGCAAGAAGTGCGGCGCCGAGCAGCGCGCGCCGGCGGACGTTCCGGTTCGAAAGCATGTCTGTGTCTCCTGTGTTCTCTGGCATGGACGCTCGAGTGGCGTCGACGCAGTATCGAAGCGCACCATCCATCTGTGAAGTGAAATTAACAGATGGATTTGATAAGCTGAACGCATGAATAACCACCTCACGCTCAACGAACTGGAGGTCTTCCTGCAGATCGCGGAGACCCGCAGCTTTCGCCAGGCGGCCGAGCGCATGCACGTCTCGCAGCCGGCCCTCAGCCGCACGCTGCAGTCGGCCGAGTGGAAGCTGTCGGCGCGCCTGTTCGACCGCAACACCCGGCGCGTGGAACTCAGCAGCGCGGGGCAGGAGCTGCTGCCCATCGCCACGCGTGTGCTGTCCGAGTTCCGCGGCTCGCTCAGCGACCTGTCGGAGTTCATCGCCGGGCGGCGCGGGCGCGTGGCCGTCGCGTCGTTGCCGTCGGCGGCGGCCGCGCTGCTGCCCTCAGCGATCGCGCTGTTCGGCAAGACACACCCTCAGGTGATGATCGACCTGCAGCCGTTTCCGGCCGAGAAGGTGCAGGACCTGGTGCGCGACGGGCACGTCGATCTCGCGCTGTCCATCCGGCCGGCCGACGAGCGGGAGCTGTCGTACGAGCCGCTGATCCGCGACGAGTTCGTGCTGATCTGCCCGGCCGACCATGCGCTGGCCGCATCACGCAGCGCCGGCTGGGCCGAGTTCGCGCGCCATCCCTACATCACCAGCGGCACCGTCACCAGCGTGCGCCACATCGCCGATCGAGTGCTGAAGGATTCGGGCATGGCGATCACGCCGCGCTACGAATCGTCGAACCTGGCCGTGCTGGGCGCGATGGTCACGGCCGGGCTGGGGATCTCGGCCATCCCGCGGCTGGCGCTGCGGCTCATCGATTCGACGCACCTGGCGGTGGTGCCATTGCGCAAGCCCGCCGTGCACCGCGAGCTCGGCTTGCTCTCGCGCCGCAGCCGCAGCCTGCCAGCCGCCGCCACGCGCTTCATGGACGTGCTGCGCGCACAGGCCAAGACACTGCCGGGCACGCGCCGCCAGTGATGCCGGCTGTTTCGGCGGCGTCGATGTCCGCAACGGCGGTCATCGATTTGCGCTGCGGGGGGCGAGCAGTTCAAATCGGGGGCTTGTCGTTCAGCGTCTATCGGCTCGGCCGCATCCTTCCTTCGTCATGAATCTGGTTTCTTCCACGGCCCTGCGCTACTTCGCCGAGGTGGCGCGCACCGGTTCGGTCCGCGCGGCGTCCGAAAGCCTCTATGTGGCCGCGTCGGCCATCAGCCGGCAGCTCGCGTTGCTCGAGGACGCCCTGGGCGCACCCGTGATCGAGCGCCGCCAGGGGCGCGGGCGCATCCGGCTGACGGCTGCGGGCGAGTTGTTGATGCGCTACTACAAGGACATCAGCAACGAATCGCGCCGTCTGCATTCCGAGATCGAGGCGCTGCAGGGCCTGCGGCGCGGCCATGTGAGCTTCGGCATGCCCGAGTCGCTGGTGCGCGACCTGATGCCGCGCTTCCTGGCCGACTTCTCGGCGCAATACCCCGGCATCACGTTCAGCGTGCACGTGGCGGGCAGCCCGCGGCTGGGCGAGATGCTGCTGGCTGACGAACTCGACGCCTGCTTCACCTTCGGCGACATCGCCTTCCAGGATCTCTCGGTGCTGTACTCGCGCCTGCTGCCCTTGCACGTGCTGGTGCCCGACGGACATCCGCTGCAGCACCGCAAGACGCTGCGCCTGGCGGATTGCGCCGAGTACGGCCTGTCGTCGCTGGACGATTCGCTGTGGGCCAAGCAGCAGAACGACGAGATGCTGGGCAAGGCCAAGATCCGCCCGCGCATCGCGCTGGAAACCAATTCCTACGAGCTGATGCGCAACGTGGCGGCCGAAGGCATGTGCCTCGCGTTCACCACCATCCCGCTCGAGGACCCGACCGCCAAGCCGCGCGCCGGCTCGTACGTGCCGCTCAAGGATGTGCACGCACGGCCGCAGCGCTTCGCGCTCGCCGTGCGCAAGGGCCGGAACCTGCCACTGGCGGTGAGCACCTTCATCTCTTCGCTGACGGCCGTGCTCGAGCGCCTCGAGGCGCGCGACGCGCGCCGCGCCGCCGCCACCGATGGCGGCTGAGCGGCTCACGCCGCGGCGGCCAGCTCGGTCGGTGTCTTGTACTTCTGCACGGCCGCGAAGCGACTCACCAGGTAGTCGCCCGACTTGATGGGCGGGTGCAGCGGCTCGCCTTCGGCCGGCTTGAACTGCGGCAGGCAGGCCACCGGCGTGTCGTAGTCGAGGTTGAAGAACGTCGGGATCGAGTAGCGCTCGCGGCCCGTGCGGTTGGCCACGCGGTGCGGATTCGACACGTAGTGGTCGTTGGTCCAGGTCTTGATGAGATCGCCCAGGTTGACGACCAGCGTGCCTTCGATGAAGGGCGCCGCGACCCATTCGCCGGCGCGCGTGCGCAGCTCCAGCCCACCGATCGGATCCTGCGCGAGCAGGGTCAGCATGCCGTAGTCGGTGTGCGCGGCGGCGCCCAGCTCCAGCGGCGAGAACTCTTCCTGCGGCGGGTAGTGGAACAGGCGCGACTGGATCATCGGCTTCTTCAGGTACTGCAGGAAAAACTCTTCCTTCTCGCCCATGGCCAGCGCCATGATGCGCAGCAGCCGCGTGCCCAGCTCGATGGTGGCATTGAAGTAGGCCATGGCCGCCGGCTCCAGCCACGGCTTGTCGGCCGGCCAGCGGTTGGGGCCGTGCAGCGGCAGGCCCGCCAGCACGGCCGGATCGTCGGCCGGCACGTCGATGCCGAGTTCGTAGCTCTCCTTCAGGTCGGGCTTGTGGCCCGGGTGCTGGGTCACGCCCATGGGCATGAAGCCACGGCGGAAGCGTTCGTCGATCTGGTCCTTCATCCGCTCCTCGAGCGGCAGCGCGAAGTAGCGGCGCGTGGCGGCGAACACGTCGTCGATCACCTGCTGCGGCACGCCGTGGTTCTTCACGTAGAAGAAGCCGGTGGCCGTGCAGGCGGCCTTGAACTGCGCCACCAGCGGCTCGATGGGGCCGCCAGCGATCCAGTCGCCCAGGTCGAGGATGGGCATTTCGGCCGGCGAGGCGCGGCGCGGCGCGTCGATGGGAGCGTCTGTGTAGGGCATGCGATATCTCCTGGTGGGGGCGTGCGTGCGGCGCCGGGTTCACAGGCCCTTGCAGGCCCGGGCGTCCGCGATGACGGCGTCGCGGTCGAATCGGTTGACCGCCTCGATGAAGCCGGGCTTGAGGTGCAGCATCGACGCCGGCGGCAGCGTGCGCTTGATCAGCCCTTCCTTGAGCATGAAGTCCTGCATGCGGCCGTAGGCGGCCGGGTCCATGGCGCCGAGGTACTTGCCGCCGTTCATGTCGTAGGCGGCCCGGATGGAGTCCAGCGATGCCTGCAGCAGCGCGTTGTCCCATTTCACGAGCGTGGCCTCGTCGGCGCCGGTGGGCTTGGTGGAGGGGTAGTTCTTCCAGTGGATGCGGCGCGCGCAGTCGGGATTGGTCTGCGCGTACAGCGTGGCCTTGGCCGCGCCACGCGCGATGGCTTCCACCATGGCCGGGTCGGCGTCGATGGTCTTTTGCAGCGTGCCGAGCGTGAAGCCGGGCAGGCGGCGCCATTCGGGGTTGAACAGCACGCGCATGTCCAGGCCCGCGTTCTGGAAGCCGGTGAGGGCCGAGCCCCAGAACATCAGGCCCTGCACGCGGTCGGTCCGCAGCGCTTCGAGCGCGGGGGCGCCCGCCCCGGTGGCGATGATCTGCACGTCCTTGTCCGGATCGATGCCGTTGGCGCGCAGGTAGCCCTTGAGCAGCGGCATGCCGCCCGTGCCCAGGCTGAACACGCCGATCTTCTTGCCCTTGAAATCCGCGATGCTGCGGATGGCGCTGCTTCCGGGCACGGCGATGCCCCAGTCGATGACCAGCGTGTTCATGATCCCGCGCACCGGCACGTCGTTGTCGGTGTTGGCCTGGATCATCGGGGCCGAATCCATCTGCGCGAAGTCGACGCCGCCGCCCACCATCTGCTGGATGCCCTGCAGCGAGCCGCCCGTGGTGACCACCCTGACTTCGTAGCCCTCGTCCTTCCAGTAGCCCAGCACGATGGGCAGCGTGAGCCACGGATAGGTGGCGTTGACCACCGTGGTGCCCAGGGCGATGGTCACGGGCTTGAGCGGCCGGGGCTGGGCCTGCGCGGCCGGCAGGCCCAGCCCGAGGGCGGCCGCGAGGCCGAAGACGGCCGTCGCGGCGCGGCGGCAGGAGGTGAGGTGGCGAAGCATCGTGGATCCTGATGGAGCGTGGGGAAGGGAGGAGGCGGTGCGTTCAGGCGTCGGCCAGTTCGGCCGGTGTGCGGTAGCCCTGCACCGCCTGGAACCGGTTGACCAGCCAGTCGCCCGATTTCACCGGCGGGTACTGCGGCGGCACGCCGCCTTCCGGCAGGAACTGCGGCAGGCAGGCCACGGGCGTGTCGTAGTCGAAGTTGAAGAAGGTGGGGATCGAATACCGTTCGCGGCCCGTGCGATTGGCCACGCGGTGCAGGTTGGAGACGTACTGCCCGTTGGTCCACACCTTGATCAGGTCGCCCAGGTTGATGACCAGCGTGCCCTCGATGTAGGGCGCGCCGACCCATTCACCGGCGCGGGTCTGCAGTTCGAGCCCGCCGATCGGATCCTGCGCGAGGATGGTGAGGGTGCCGTAGTCGGTGTGCGCTGCGGCGCCCAGCTCGAGGTTGGTGGGCGAGGCCTGCGGCGGGTAGTGGTACAGGTTGGTGAGCACCATCGGCTTGCGCGTGTACTGCAGGAAGAAGTCTTCCGGCAACGCCAGCGCCACCGCCACGATGCGCAGCAGCCGCTTCCCCAACACCAGCGTGTGGTCGAAGTAGCCGGTGGCGGCCTCGCGCAGCCAGGGCTTGTCGTCGGGCCACCGGTTGGGTCCGTGCAGCGGCCTGCCGGCCACGACGTCCGGGTCGTCCTGCGGCAGGTCCAGGCCCATCACGTAGCTTTCCTTCAGGTCGGGCTTGTGTCCGGGGTGGCGCGTCACGCCGGTGGGCATGAAGCCCCGGCGGAAGCGCTCGTCAATACGGTCTTTCATGCGCTCCTGTGGCGGCAACGCGAAGTAGCGCCGGGCCGCCTCGAACACGTCGTCGATCACGGACTGCGGCACGCCGTGGTTCTTCACGTAGAAGAAGCCGGTCTGCGTGCACGCCGCCCGGAACTGCGCGGCCAGTGCGTCGATGGACGCGCCGGCCAGCCACGGGCCAAGGTCGAGGATGGGCATCTCTTCGGGCGATGCGCGGCGCGGCGCGGCGACCTGATGTTCTGCGTCGGTGGACATGGAATCCTTCTTGTGTGGGGCGCGGTGCGCGTCAGCCGCCGCGGGCGATGTCGGCGAAGGCGTCGGCCCAGAAGATCACGCGGCGCGCGATCATCTTCATGACCGCGTGCAGCACGATGCCGATGACCGAGAGCACGATGAGGATGGCGAACATGCCGCCCGCATCCATCGAGAAATTGCGCTGCAGGATCAGGTAGCCCAGCCCCGCCTGCGCGCCGACGAATTCACCGACGATGGCGCCGATGACGGCCAGCACGATACCGATGTCCAGCCCCGCGAACACGTAAGGCAGGGCGTGCGGCAGGCGCACCATGCGGAACACGTGCCACGTCGAGGCGGTGAACGCCTTCATCAGGTCGATCTGGTCGCGCGGTGCCGAGCGCAGGCCGACGATGGTGTTGGCCAGCACCGGGAAGAACACGATGGTGGCGGTGATCACCACCTTCGAGGTGGTGTCGAAGCCGAACCACAGCACGAACAGCGGCGCGATGGCCACCTTGGGCACCGTCTGGAACGCCACCACGTAGGGATAGAGCACGGCTTCGAGCAGCGCGCTCTGGCCGATCAGCGCGCCCAGCACGAAGCCCGCCAGCGCGCCCACGGCGAAGCCCATGAGGATTTCGTAGAGCGTGACCCACAGGTGGGGCCAGATCTCCCCGGTGGCGAACAGGTCGTACACCGCCTTCGCCACGGCGGCAGGACCGGGGAAGATCAGGTGCGACACGCCGAACGCCGTCACGGCGATGTGCCAGAAAGCCAGCACGCCCACCAGCACGGCGAGGATCAGCGCGCGGCGGCGTTGCGGCGTGAGGCGCCAGCCGGCGGGGGATTCGGGAACGGCGCTCATTGGAAGTCTCCGCCCTGACGGGCTGCGATGCGAACGCCTTCGGGCGGCCGTGCGGTTTTCATCAATCGAGCCCTCCGGAGGCATTGAGATTGGCGCGGATGCCCGAGACGTAGGCTCCGAAGCGCTCGGTGTTGATGACGTCGAGCGTGCGCGCGGGCAGATCGACGTCGATCACCTGCGTGACGCGGCCGGGCCGGGGCGACATGACGATGACGCGGTCGCCCAGGAACACGGCCTCGGGAATGCTATGCGTCACCAGCATGATGGTGGCGCCGGTGCGCTCGCGCAGCTTGAGCAGCTCGACGTTCATGTTCTCGCGCGTCATGGCGTCGAGCGCGCCGAAGGGCTCGTCCATCAGCAGCAGCATCGGGTCGTTGACCAGCGCGCGCGCGATGCCCACGCGCTGCTGCATGCCGCCCGAGAGTTCGTTGGGGTACTTGGTTTCGAAGCCGGCCAGGCCCACCATCTGCAGGTAGTGCATGGCGCGCTCGCGCGCGGCCTTGGGATCGCGCCCCTGGATCTGCGCGGGCACCAGCACGTTGTCGAGGATGTTGCGCCAGGGCAGCAGCACCGGCGCCTGGAACACCACGCCGATGTCGCGGCTGGGCCCGGTGTGCTCGCGGCCACCGAGTTCGACGTGACCACGGCTGGCCCGGTCGAGCCCGGCGAGGATGCGCAGCAGCGTGCTCTTGCCGCAGCCGCTGGGGCCGACGACGGTGACGAACTCGCCCCGCGAGACGTGGAAGTTCACGTCGTGCAGCGCGATCACGTCGCCACCGTCCTTGGAGCGGAAGGTCTTGTGCAGGCCATCGAAGCGGAACGCCGGTGTGGCGGGCGCGGCAGCCGGTGCCGGCGCGGTGGAGGTGTCGGTGGAGAACATCGCGGGCCCTAGCGGGTCGTCGTGGCCGTTTGCGCGACCCAGGCATCGATGGCGGCCAGGCTGGCGCGGCGCTGCGCATCGGGAATGAACGCGGCCTCGAAGCTGTTGCGCGCCAGCTGCACGAGATCGTCCCGGCCCAGGCCCAGCGCCTCTTCGCACGCGAGGTAGTTGTCGTTCACGTAACCGCCGAAGTACGACGGATCGTCCGAATTGACGGTGACGCACAGGCCCGCGTCGAGCAAGCGCTTGAGCGGATGCGCGGCGACCGTGTCCACCACCCGCAGCTTGAGGTTGGAGAGCGGGCACATGGTCAGCGGCACGCGGCGGGCGGCCAGCTCGGCCACCAGCGCGGGGTCGTCGATGCAGGCGTTGCCGTGGTCCAGCCGCTGCACCTGCAGCACCTCGACCGATTCACGCACGTAGGCGGCCGGGCCTTCCTCGCCCGCATGCGCGACGACCTTGAAGCCCAGCTCGCGGCAGCGTGCGAAGAACGCTGCGAACTTGCCCGGCGGATTTCCCACCTCGGCGCCGCCGAGGCCGAAGCCCAGCAGGCGCCCGTACCAGGGCTCCAGGTCGGCAAGCATGGCCAGGCCTTCTTCCTCGCTGCGGTGGCGCTGCGCCACGGCGATCAGGCCGGAGGTGATGCCGTCCTCGGCGCGCGCGGCCTCCATCGCGCCCAGCACGCCTTCCATCACCGTGGCCAGCGGAACGCCGCGGCTGGTGTGGCCCTGCGGGCCCAGGAAGAGCTCGGCATGCAGCACGCGGTCGGCATGCGCGCGGCGCAGGTAGTCGCGCGTGACGTCGAAGAAGTCCCCGGCCGTGACCAGCACGCGGCAGCCGTCGTAGTACAGATCGAGGAAGTCCTGCAGGTCGTCGAACTGGTAGGCCGCGCGCAGTTCGTCCTCGGTCTGCCAGCGGATGGCGACGCCGTTGCGGCGCGCCAGCCGGATGAACAGGTCGGGCTCGATCGAGCCCTCGATGTGCATGTGCAGCTCGGCCTTGGGCAGGCCGGCCACGAAGTCGCGCACGTTCATCTCAGAGGCCCTTGCAGGCCCGGGCGTCGGCGATGACGGCGTTGCGGTCGAACTTGTTGATCGCCTCCACGAAGCCGGGCTTGAGGTGCAGCATCGATTCGATCGGCAGCGTGCGCTTGATCATGCCGTCCTTGAGCATGAAGTCCTGCATGCGGCCGTAGGCGGCCGGGTCCATCGCGCCGATCAGCTTGCCGCCGTTCATGGCGTGGGCCGAAGCCATGGTGGACAGCTGCGTCTGCAGCAGCGCGAGGTCCCACTTGACCAGCGTGGCCTCGTCGGCACCCGTGGGTTTGGTGCTGGGGAAGTTCTTCCAGTGGATCTGGCGCGCGCAATCGGGGTTGGTCTGCGCATAGAGCGTGGCCTTGGCCGCGCCGCGTGAGATGGCCTCGACCATCGCCGGATCGGCGTCGATGGTCTTCTGCATGGTGCCGAAGGTGAAGTCGGGCAGCTGGCGCCAGGCCGGATCGAAGATCACGCGCAGCTTGGTGCCGGCGTTCTCGAAGCCGGTGAGGGCCGAGCCCCAGAACATCAGGGCCTGCACGCGGTCGCTCTTCATGGCTTCGAGCGCGGGCGCGCCAGCGCCGGTGGCGATGATCTGCACGTCCTTGTCGGGGTCGATCCCGTTGGAGCGCAGGTAGCCCTTGAGCAGCGGCATGCCGCCCGTGCCCAGGCTGAAGATGCCGATCTTCTTGCCCTTGAGGTCGGCGATGGTCTTGATGGCGCTGCCTTCGGGCACGCCCAGGCCCCAGTCGATCACGCCGGTGCCCATGAGTCCGCGCACGGCGACGTTGTTTTCGGTATTGGCCTGGATCAGGCCGGTGGAGTTGAGCTGCGCGAAATCGACGCCGCCGGCCACCATCTGCTGGATGCCCTGAAGCGAGCCGCCGGTGGTCACGATCTTGACGTCGTAGCCCTCGTCCTTCCAGTAGCCCAGCGCGATCGGCAGCGTGAGCCACGGGTACGTCACGTTGACCACCTGGGTGCCAAGGGCAATGGTGACGGGCTTGAGGGGTTTGGTCTGCGCCAGGGCAGCGGAGGCGACGAGGCCAAGCGCGGCGAGGCCGGCAGCGGCGCGGGCAAATCGGTGGGCGAGGAAGCGGTTCATGGGCGTCCTTGAGAGAGGTCAAGTGAGGTCACGGCCGCCGCAGGTTACCCCCGATGAATGCATTGCGTGGGATCAATATTCAGCGATAAAGCATCGAATTTTCAGAGCATTTATTACGTGGTTTTTGCGCCGATCCTGCGCATTGACGGTGCGGCGTGCGCCATTTACGGGACTCGGCGGGCGCTGGTTGATCCACGGGTGGAACGTAGGGTCTGTGCGCCCTTTGCTGGTGCAGACCACCCTGGTCGCAACCGGGGGTTATGGCGGGATCTCGCTTGCCCTCCGGGTGGCTGCCATGAAAACTTCGGGCCCGGGGACTGACATACGGGCCCATGTCCGTCGCGCTGCCCGCGACTTGCGGCGATCGAGTGTGCCGTGCGGTCGACGGTGGCCGCGTGCCGTGCGGCCGTCACGCGCGCCAACGCAGGAAGCGCCCGTCGTCTCCGACGGGCGCTGGTGGTGGCGGAGGAATCGCTGCCGCGCGCTCGGTTACTTGGGCAGCAGCACCTTGTCGACCACGTGGATCACGCCGTTCGACTGGTAGACGTCAGCCGTGGTGACGGTGGCCACGCCGCCGTTCTCGTCCGTCACGGTCACCTTGCCACCCGCCGCCTTGGCCGTCAGCGTGCCGCCGGCAACGGTCTTGATGGACGCCATGCCGTTGCCATCCTTGATCATCTTCGTGATGGCCGCGGCGTCCCACTTGCCGGGCACGACGTGATAGGTCAGCACGGTGGTGAGCTTGGCCTTGTTCTCGGGCTTGAGCAGGGTGTCGACGGTGCCGGCGGGCAGTGCGGCGAATGCGGCGTTGGTGGGCGCGAAGACCGTGAACGGACCCGGACCCTTGAGCGTGTCGACCAGGCCTGCGGCCTTCACGGCAGCCACCAGCGTGGTGTGGTCCTTGGAGTTGACGGCGTTGTCGATGATGTCCTTGGTCGGCAGCATCGGCGCGCCACCCACCATGACTTGCGCCATGGATGACGCGGCGCCGGCGGAAAGGGCGACGGCGAGGGTGATGGAAGCGACGCGGTGGAACCTGTGTTGCATGGAAGTCTCCTGAGAGGGTAGTAGCGGCCCGGGGATGCGTGCCAGCTGTCCACGTATACGCGCCGCGGCGGCGCGCTGGATCTCCATGCTTCGTGTAATTCGCGAAGTGTTACGCATGCTCGGTCGGTGGCTTCCCGACCAACCTCTTCGCGGGGCAAAGACCTGCGCGAACCGCGTGCGTCACTTCCCGATGCAGAACTTCGAGAAGATCACGCCGAGCAGGTCGTCGGCCGTGAATTCGCCCGTGATCTCGCCCAGCGCGTTCTGGGCCTGGCGCAGTTCCTCGGCCAGCAGATCGAGCGCATGGGCCTGGCGCGCCATGTGGGCCGCGGCTTCCATCAGGTGCGCATCGACGCGCGCGAGCGCGTCGAGATGGCGCGCCCTGGCGATATAGACGCCTTCGGGCGCGGCCTGCCAGCCCACCACCTGCAGCAGTTCGCGCCGCAGCATGTCGAGCCCATCGCCGTTCTTCGCCGACAGGCGGATGCCACCGCGGGGCGCGTGGGCCGGCGCTGCGTCGATCTTGTTCCACACGTTGATGACGGGCACGCCGTCGGGCAGCTTCTCGGCCAGCAGGGTGGCGATGCCGGCGTCGGCCGCGATGTACTCGGGCGCGGCGATGCGCGTGAGGTCGTGCAGGAAGAGTACGGCGTCGGCCTGCTCGATCTGCGCCCAGGCGCGCTGGATGCCGATGCGCTCGACCTCGTCGTCGCTCTCGCGCAGGCCGGCGGTGTCGATCACGTGCACGGGCACGCCTTCGATCTGGATCGCCTCGCGCACCACGTCGCGCGTGGTGCCGGCCACGGGCGTGACGATGGCCAGCTCGGCGCCGGCCAGCGCGTTGAGCAGCGAGCTCTTGCCGGCGTTGGGCTGGCCTGCGATCACCACGTTGATGCCCTCGCGCAGCAGCGCGCCCTGGCGTGCACGCGACAGCACGCCGGCCAGCGTCATGCGCAGCCGCGCGAGGCGGCCTTCGGCGTCGGCCTTCTGCAGGAAGTCGATCTCTTCCTCGGGAAAGTCGAGCGTGGCCTCGACCAGCATGCGCAGGTGGATGAGCGCATCGCGCAGCGCCGCCACTTCGCGCGAGAACTCGCCGGCCAGCGCGCGGCCGGCGGAGCGCGCGGCCGCTTCGGTACTGGCGTCGATGAGGTCGGCCACGGCCTCGGCCTGAGCCAGGTCGAGCTTGCCGTTCATGAAAGCACGCTGTGTGAACTCGCCCGGCTCGGCCGGCCGCAGGCGCGCCAGCAGCGGCTGGCCGGTCAGGACATTCGTCGAGGATGCAGCTTCGAGGCAGCGCGCCAGCAGCAGTTGCAACACCACGGGCCCCCCGTGGGCCTGCAGCTCGAGCACGTCTTCGCCGGTGTAGCTGTGCGGCGCGGGAAAGTGGATGGCCAGGCCCTGGTCGATGGGCTGGCCCACCGCGTCGCGGAAGGGCAGGTAGGTGGCCTCGCGCGGCTTCAGTTCACGGCCACAGATCGCCTGCGCGAGCGCCACGACGCTGGGCCCCGACACGCGCACGATGCCCACGGCACCGCGCCCCGGTGCGGTGGCGATGGCGACGATGGGATCGGAGTGGCGCGCGAGCATGCGTTCGACTGTACAAAAGAAAGAAGGCCGCTTGCGCGGCCTTCGGGTGTCCGGGTGTGTCCAGTCTTAATTGAACTTGGGTAAGTTGAACTGGGGGGGCACGCCCATGCGGGTATTGATGACCCACTGCTGCGCGATCGACAACAGGTTGTTCGTGATCCAGTACAGCACCAGGCCGGCCGGGAAGAAGAAGAACATCACCGAGAACACCAGCGGCATCAGCCACATGAGCTTGGCCTGCATAGGATCGGGCGGCGCGGGGTTGAGCGCGGTCTGCAGCAGCGTCGAGAGCGTCATCACCACCGGCAGGATGAAGTACGGGTCGGGCGTGGAGAGGTCCTTGATCCAGAGGATCCAGGGCGCGTTGCGCATCTCGACCGACGACAGCAGCACCCAGTAGAGCGCGATGAACACGGGGATCTGGATCAGGATCGGGAAGCAGCCACCCATGGGGTTGACCTTTTCCTCGCGGTAGATGCGCATCATCTCCTGCTGCATCTGTTGCGGCTTGTCCTTCAGGCGCTCGCGCATCTCCATGATCTTGGGGTTGATGGCCTTCATCTTGGCCATGCTGCTGTAGGCCTTGGCGTTGAGCCAGTAGAAGGCCAGCTTGAGCAGGAACACCAGCGCGACGATGGACCAGCCCCAGTTGCCCAGCACGCCGTGCAGCTTGTCGAGCAGCCAATACAGCGGCTTGGCGATGATGGTGAAGATGCCGTAGTCCTTGACCAGCTCCAGGCCCGGCGCCAGCGCCTCGAGGCGCTTTTCTTCCTGCGGGCCCGCGAACAGCTGCGTGGTGACGGTGGTGGTGGCGCCGGGTGCGATCTCGCCCACGGGCAGGGTCATGCTCGCGCCGTAGAGGTTGTTGCCCAAGGCGCGCGCGTCGAAGCTGCGCGGGCCGGCCTGGGTCTGCAGCCAGGCCGAGGCGAAGTAGTGCTGCACCATGCCCACCCAGCCGTCGTTGCCGGTCTTGTCGAACTCGGCCTTGTTCTTGTCGATGGCCGAGAAATCGACCTTCTTGAACTTGCTGTTGTCGGTATAGAACGCCATGCCGGTGAACGACGTGGGGCCGGCCAGCATGTTGGTGTTGCCCTTGATCGTGCCGTCGCGCATGAGCTGCATGTAGAGCGACGGATTGATGGCCGCTTGCGTGCCGTTGGTGATTTCATGCCCCACGTTGATGACGTAGCTGCCGCGGTTGAGCGTGAAGACCTTGGTGAGCGTGACGCCGTTGCCGGTGTCGGCCACGAAGCGCAGTTCGAGCGACTCCTGACCATCGGGCAGGGCGCGCTGCTGGCTCGCGAAGCGGAACGGCGTCAGGTGCGTGGGCAGGCCTGCCGGCGCCGACAGGCCTGATTGCGCCACATAGGTGTGCTGGGCACTGCGGTCGAACAGCACCACGTTGCGCGAATGGTCGTCCTGGTCCACGTACTTGAGCAGCTCCAGCCGCACCAGCGTGGCGCCGCGCGTGTCGAAGGTGGCCTTGTAGACGTCGGTGGTCACTTCGACCAGCTCGCTCGCGGCGTTGGCGTCGGGCGCAGACGACGCTGCAACCGCGGCACCAGGCAGGGCGACAGGCGCCCCGGCCGGCGCGCTGGCCGACGGCACGGTGCCCGCGGCCTGGCCGGCGCTGGCCTGGGCCGTGGCGGCGTCAGGGCCGGTTTCGGCGGGTGCGGTCACGGCGGCGGGCGCCGGGAAGAAGGTGGCGGGCTTGCCGTTGTGGATCTGCCAGCGGTCCCACAGTAGCACCAGCGAGAAACCGAAGATCACCCACAGGATGGAGCGGCGAATGTCGTTCATGAAGACTTCTTCTGCGAAGGGGTTCGAAGCGGGGCCAGGCCCAGGCGGGTGAACAGGCGCGGTGCGTCGGCGGGCACGGGATCGTGGCCGCCTTCGCACCAGGGATGGCAGCGCGCCAGACGGCGCACGGTGAGGCAGCTGCCCACGGCGGCGCCGTGGCGGTCGAGCGCTTCCAGCGAATAGACCGAGCAGCTGGGCGTGAAGCGGCAGGCGCTGCCCAGCCAGGGCGAGAGCAGCAGCCGGTAGCCGCGCACCAGGCCCATGAGCAGCGCGCGCATCATGGCTGCGCCCCGCCGCCGGCCGCCGGTGTGGCGGCTGGCCGTGAGGTACGCCGGGGCGGCGGACGGCCGCCACCCGACGCGGCACGCGTCAGCAGTTGCTCCAGCTCGGCGCGCACCGCGCGCTTGAGCGGCTCAGACGTGGCGCTGGGAAAGGCCGCGCGATCGAATGTGCTGCGCAACCGCACGACATGTGCGGCCTGGAGCAGGCTTTCGGCATGGACGGCGCTCACGGTGTAGATCTGGCGTTTGATGGCGTTGCGCGTCACCGCGCGGCGGGCCCAGCGCTTGGGCACCAGGGCCCCGATCCAGCTGGCCGAATCCGCGAAAAGCGGCGGCGCAGCGACTTCGGCGGCACCGGAAGCGTCTGTTTCGGCCGATGAGGCCGGCGGCAGGGCCAGGCGGTGCAGCGCGAAATGCGCCGTGCGCGACACCACGACCCCGTCCATGACGGCCTGGAACTGCTGGCGCGTCTTCAGACGCTGCATGACGGGCTCAGGCACGAGGGCATGCATGCCCCGACAGGAAGGCCTGCCGCCGCAGCCCGCGATCCGGATGGAGCAGGCTCAGACAGCCAGGCGCTTGCGGCCCTTGGCGCGGCGAGCGGCGATGACGGCACGGCCACCGCGGGTCTTCATGCGGACCAGGAAACCGTGGGTGCGCGCGCGACGGACCTTCGAGGGCTGATAGGTGCGTTTCATTTTGATCGTCCTTGGGAAAACGGGAAAACCCGCGATTATCGCAAAAAGCCGAGCACTGGCAAAGCGTTACAGGCGATTCGCGTGGTATTTCCGCAGGAGCGGACGAACGGTCGGCCCGCCCCGGACAACTTTGTGGATAACACCTTGAGAAGTTAGAATGCCGGGTGCATCAAATGAAGAATATCCACAATAACGGAACGATCCGATGAGCGAGGGGCAGCCTTCCGTTTCAGGGGCCGGCAGTAGCGACGGCGCCGGCCAGAGCCTGTGGCAGGCCTGCATCGATCTGCTCGCGCAGGAACTCTCCGAACAGCAGTTCAACACCTGGATCAAGCCGTTGTCGGCCACCGTGGCCGACGACCTTTCCCGCGTCGTGATCTTCGTGGGCAACCGGTTCAAGCTCGACTGGATCCGGGCCCAGTACGCCGGCCGCATCAGCAGCCTGCTCGAAAAGCTCTACGGCCAGCCCGTAGTTGTCGAGTTAGCGCTTGCTCCTCGCGAAGCGCCCGTTCGCACACAGTCGGCGCCCATCCTCACGGAGCTCGATACGCCCGCCGAGCCGCTGGCGGCCAGCGACGAATCGGGTGCGCCGCAGTTCCGCACGCGACTCAATTCGGGCCTCACTTTCGACACGCTGGTGGAGGGCACGGCCAACCGCATGGCGCGCGCGGCCGCCATGCACGTGGCGGGCACGCCGGGGCATCTGTACAACCCCCTGTTCATCTATGGCGGCGTCGGCCTGGGCAAGACCCACCTGATGCACGCCGTGGGCAACAAGCTGCTGGCGGATCGCACCGACGCCAAAGTTCTCTACATCCATGCCGAGCAGTTCGTATCGGATGTGGTCAAGTCCTACCAGCGCAAGACCTTCGACGAGTTCAAGGAGCGCTACCACTCGCTCGACCTGCTGCTGATCGACGACGTGCAGTTCTTCGCCAACAAGGACCGCACCCAGGAAGAATTCTTCAACGCATTCGAGGCCCTGCTGGCCAAAAAGAGCCACATCGTGATGACGTCGGATACCTATCCCAAGGGATTGACCGATATCCACGAGCGCCTCGTATCGCGCTTCGATTCGGGCCTGACGGTGGCGATCGAGCCGCCCGAGCTCGAAATGCGCGTGGCCATCCTGATCAACAAGGCCCGCGCCGAAGGCGCCGAGATGCCTGAAGAAGTGGCCTTCTTCGTCGCCAAGAACGTGCGCTCGAACGTGCGCGAGCTCGAGGGGGCGCTGCGCAAGATCCTGGCCTACTCGCGCTTCAACCAGAAGGAAATCTCCATCCTGCTGGCCCGCGAAGCGCTGCGCGACCTGCTCTCCATCCAGAACCGGCAGATCAGCGTCGAGAACATCCAGAAGACGGTGGCCGACTATTACAAGATCAAGGTCGCCGACATGTACTCCAAGAAGCGGCCCACCAGCATCGCCCGGCCGCGCCAGATCGCCATGTATCTGGCCAAGGAGCTCACGCAGAAGAGCCTGCCCGAAATCGGCGAGCTGTTCGGCGGCCGCGACCATACGACCGTGCTGCACGCGGTGCGCAAGATCGCCGGCGAACGCCAGCAGCTGACCGAGCTCAACCAGCAGCTGCACGTGCTCGAACAGACCCTCAAAGGCTGAACAAGCTCTGGAAAAAGGACAACCCTGTTGATAGTTCTGGCACAACCCGATGGTTATCCACAGGCGCAGGCCTTGGCGATAACTTGTCCCCGTTGGCGCGACAGCACGGAAGCAGGGGTGCCCACAGCCTGGTCCAAGCGGCAAGTGCTTGAAAAAAAAGGGGAAAATGCTCTTTTCCCCAGAAACGCCGCGACATCTATCTACGACTACTAATTTAAGTAAAGAAATTAAAGAGAAGAGGTTTGCATGATCGTCCTGAAGGCAACACAAGACAAAGTCCTCTCGGCCCTGCAATCGGTGGCGGGCATCGTGGAACGCCGGCACACCCTGCCGATCCTGGCCAACGTGCTGATCCGCAAGACGGGCAATTCGGTGCAACTGACCACCAGCGATCTTGAAATCCAGATCCGCACCACGGCCGACCTGGGCGGTGACGGCGGCAGCTTCACCACCACCGTGGGCGCGCGCAAGCTGATCGACATCCTGCGCACCATGCCGGCCGATCAGACGGTGTCCATCGAATCGCAACAGGCCAAGCTGGTGCTCAAGGGCGGCAAGAGCAAGTTCACCCTGCAGACCCTGCCGGCCGAGGATTTCCCGCTGGTGCAGGAGGCTGCCAACTTCGGCCCCGCGTTCAGCGTGCCGCAGAAGGTGCTGAAGGACCTGCTGAGCCAGGTGTCGTTCGCCATGGCGGTACATGACATCCGCTACTACCTGAACGGCATCCTGTTCGTGGCCGAGGGCAAGCAGCTTTCCCTGGTGGCCACCGACGGCCACCGGCTGGCGTTCGCCAGCGCCACGCTCGACGTGGAAGTGCCGCGCCAGGAAGTGATCCTGCCGCGCAAGACGGTGCTGGAGTTGCAGCGCCTGCTGTCCGATGCCGAAGGCAGCCTGGAGATGCAATTCGCCGGCAATCAGGCCAAGTTCAGCTTCGACGGCATGGAATTCGTCACCAAGCTGGTCGAAGGCAAGTTCCCCGACTACAACCGCGTCATTCCCAAGAACCACAAGAATTCGATCACGCTGGGCCGCACGGCGCTGCTGGCCAGCTTGCAGCGCACGGCCATCCTGACCAGCGAGAAGTTCAAGGGCGTGCGCCTGAACATCGAGCCGGGTACGCTGCGCGTGGCCAGCAACAACTCCGACCAGGAAGAGGCGGTGGACGAGATCGACATCGACTACGGCGGCGACACCATCGAGATCGGCTTCAACGTCACCTACCTGATCGACGCGCTGGCCAATATGGGCCAGGACATGGTCAAGCTCGATCTGGCCGATTCCAACAGCTCGGCGCTGGTC
The DNA here is from genome assembly GCA_017307855.1 of Burkholderiales bacterium. GTDB lineage: Bacteria > Pseudomonadota > Gammaproteobacteria > Burkholderiales > Burkholderiaceae_C > JAGOCV01. The sequence goes on from JAFKGD010000017.1 coordinate 42,725, forward strand.
ACCATTCCCGACAACGCCACCTTCAAGTACGTCGTGATGCCCATGAGGATCTGACCGACCTCCAGGCTCCGCACTTTCGTGTCTCCGCCAACCCCCTGCGTGGGGGCGACACCAGCGGTCCGGCCAAGCCGGTTCCGCGGTGTCCCTGGCCCAGGCCCGCGTCTCATCGATGCTCCTGCCCGTCAGGGAAATAGAGAAAAGTTCTGAATATGTCCGATACCCAACCGCAAACCCCCGCCGAAGGCGAAGGCTTCACCGTCCAGCCCAAGATCGACCCGAACCAGGCGGGCGCATCGGAAGGCTACGGCGAAGGCGCCATCCAGATCCTCGAGGGCCTGGAAGCCGTGCGCAAGCGCCCGGGCATGTACATCGGCGACACATCGGACGGCACGGGCCTGCACCACCTGGTGTTCGAAGTGGTCGACAACTCCATCGACGAGGCGCTGGCCGGCCACTGCGACGACATCGTCGTCACCATCCACAGCGACAACTCCATCAGCGTGACTGACAACGGCCGCGGCATCCCCACCGGGATCAAGATGGACGACAAACACGAGCCCAAGCGTTCGGCCGCCGAGATCGCCCTGACCGAGCTGCACGCCGGCGGCAAGTTCAACCAGAACAGCTACAAGGTTTCGGGCGGCCTGCACGGCGTGGGCGTGTCGTGCGTGAACGCGCTCAGCAAGATGCTGCGCCTGACGGTGCGCCGCGAGGGCAAGCAGCACGTGCTCGAATTCAGCAAGGGCGCGGTGCAGAACCGGATCATCGAGCAGGTGGGCGGCGTCGACGTCTCGCCGATGCAGATCCTGGGCGACACGGACAAGCGCGGCACCGAGGTGCACTTCCTGCCCGACACCGAGATCTTCAAGGAGAACAACGATTTCCACTACGAAATCCTCTCCAAGCGCCTGCGCGAGCTCTCGTTCCTGAACAACGGCGTGCGCATCCGCCTGATCGACGAACGCTCGGGCAAGAACGACGACTTCTCGGGCGCTGGCGGCGTCAAGGGCTTCGTCGACTTCATCAACTCGGGCAAGCGCGTGCTGCACCCTACGGTGTTCCACGCCACGGGCGAGCGCCCGGCCGAGACCTATGGCGGCATCTCGGGCACCAGCATCGGTGTCGAAGTGGCCATGCAGTGGAACGACGGCTACAGCGAAAGCGTGCTGTGCTTCACCAACAACATTCCGCAGCGTGACGGTGGCACCCACCTGACCGGCCTGCGCGCGGCGATGACGCGCGTCATCAACAAGTACATCGAAGAGAACGACCTGGCCAAGAAGGCCAAGGTGGAAGTGAGCGGCGACGACATGCGCGAAGGCCTGTGCTGCGTGCTGAGCGTGAAAGTGCCCGAGCCCAAGTTCTCCAGCCAGACCAAGGACAAGCTGGTGTCGAGCGAAGTGCGTGCGCCGGTGGAAGACATCGTCGCCAGGGCACTCACCGACTACCTGCAGGAACGCCCCAACGACGCCAAGATCATCTGCGGCAAGATCGTCGAGGCGGCCCGCGCCCGCGAAGCCGCCCGCAAGGCCCGCGAGATGACGCGCCGCAAGGGTGTGCTTGACGGCATGGGCCTGCCGGGCAAGCTGGCCGATTGCCAGGAAAAAGACCCCAGCCTGTGCGAGATCTACATCGTCGAGGGCGACTCCGCCGGCGGCTCGGCCAAGCAGGGCCGCGACCGGAAGTTCCAGGCCATCCTGCCGCTGCGCGGCAAGATCCTGAACGTGGAAAAGGCGCGCTACGAGAAGCTGCTGACCTCCAACGAAATCCTCACGCTCATCACCGCACTGGGCACCGGCATCGGCAAGGCCAGCGGTGACGGCAAGAGCGGCGCCGACGACTTCAACGTCGACAAGCTGCGCTACCACCGCATCATCATCATGACCGACGCCGACGTGGACGGCGCCCACATCCGCACGCTGCTGCTCACGTTCTTCTATCGCCAGATGCCGGATCTGGTGGAACGCGGTCACATCTACATCGCGCAGCCGCCGCTCTACAAGGTCAAGGCCGGCAAGGAAGAGCTGTACCTCAAGGACGGCCCGGCGCTCGACAGCTTCCTGTTGCGCGTGGCCATGACCAGTGCCAGCGTGCACACTGGCGGCGCCAACCCGCAGGTGCTGGCCGGCGACACGCTGTCCGAGCTGGCGCGCAAGCACCAGGTGGCCGAGCGCGTGATCGACCGCCTGTCGGGCTTCATGGATGGCGAGGCCCTGCGCGCCATTGCCGATGGCGTGTCGCTCAACCTCGACACCGTGGCCGACGCCGAAAAGTCCGCCGTGCTGCTGCAGGACAAGCTGCAGGAACTCGACCGCCTCACCAACGCCAGCCCGGCCGAAGTGGCCGGCGAATTCGACAACCGCGCCGACAAGCCCGTGCTGCGCATCAGCCGCCGCCACCACGGCAACGTGAAGAGCAGCGTGATCACGCAGGAATTCGTACACGGCGCCGACTACGCCGCGCTGGCCGAAGCCGCTGCCACCTTCCGTGGCCTGCTCGGCGAAGGCGCCGTCGCGCGCCGCGGCGAAGGCGATCGCCAGAAGGAAGAAAAAGTCTCCGACTTCCGCCAGGCCATGGCCTGGCTCATCAGCGAAGCCGAACGCACTACCAGCCGCCAGCGCTACAAGGGCCTGGGCGAGATGAACCCCGAGCAGCTGTGGGAAACCACCATGGACCCCGAAGTGCGCCGCCTGTTGCGCGTGCAGATCGACGACGCCATCGAGGCCGACCGCGTGTTCACCACGCTGATGGGCGACGAGGTGGAGCCGCGGCGGGCGTTCATCGAGAGCAATGCGCTGAGGGCGGCGAATATCGACGTTTGAAGGCTGGAACGGTGTCGCATCAGAGAAGGGCTCCTCAGGGGCCTTTTTCATGCCCGGTACCGAGGCGGGATCGGACACCACGCAACAGTCCGCCCTCATTGGCGTGCCATAGGTCACGCCTTGCTCACCGGACATCGGCTGATGTCCGCACGAAGATGCCCGTGCGTTAACGTCACGCCCGAGCCGCGCCGGAGGGGATGCGGCCTTGCCTCGAGGAACAACGACACATGAATGCCACCCTGATCGACCGCGTCCGCGACATCCTGCTCAAGCCGCGCGACACCTGGCCCGTCATCGATGCCGAGCCGGCCGACGTGGCGGGGCTGTACACGCGCTACTACATGATCCTGGCCGCGATTCCGGCGGTGTGCGGATTCATCGGGCTGTCGGTCATCGGCGTGGGCGGCTTCTTCGGTTCGTCGTTCCGGCTGCCGCTGGTGGCGGGGCTGGTCCACATGGTGGGCTCGTACGTGGTGAGCCTGGTGCTGGTGTATCTGCTGGCGCTGGTGATCGACGCGCTGGCGCCCACGTTCGGCGGGGTCAAGAGTCCCATCCAGGCGCTGAAGGTGGCGGTGTACGGCAGCACGGCGTCGCTGGTGGGCGGGGTGTTCTCGCTGTTGCCGTCGCTGTCGATGCTGGGGCTGCTGGTGGCGCTGTACTCGATCTACCTGCTCTACACGGGGCTGCCGGTGCTGATGAAGAGCCCGCGCGAGAAGGCGATTCCGTACACGGCGGTGGTGGTGATCGCGGCCATCGTGCTGGGGGCGGCGCTGGGCTGGGTGGTATCGCTGGCCACGCCGATGATGTCGATGGTGCCGTCGTCGATGGGCCGCGCCGAGTCGCCGGCCGAGCCGCCGGTGGCGGTGCCGGCGCCCACACCCGAGGCCGAGGCCGCACGCCGCGCCGGCGAAGCCGCGTCGAAAGCGCTGGGCACGGCGACGGGCGCGGTGGCCGGCACCACCGGCACGGTGCCGGTGCAGTCGCTGCGCGCGGCCGTGCCCGAGACGCTGGGCGGCCTGCCGCGCACGGCGCTGGAGGTGAGCGACGGCGCGGCGCTGGGCATCGCGATGGCGCAGGCCACGGCCGAGTACCGCCAGGGCGATGCGCATGCGCGCCTGTCCATCGTCGATGCGGCCGGCCTGGGGCAACTGGCGCAACTGGCCGCCACCATGCAGAGCGAACGCGAAACCGAAACCCACGTGGAAAAGAACCGCAAGGAGGGCGACCGCGTGGTCCAGGAAAACTATGCCAAGGACGGCAGCACCGGCGAATACAAGGTGGTGCTGAAGAACGGCGTGATCGTGGGCGTGCAGGTCGAACGCCTGTCCATCGACGAGATGAAAAAGGCCGTGAACCAGATCGACCTGAACACGCTGGAAGGGCTGCAGCGCGCGGCACGCTGATCGCTGCCGCGCCTGCCGGAAGGCCGCCCGCGGGGCGGCTTTTTCATTGGACCCCCGCAAACCCGGCCGCGCCGTGCCACACTACCACTGTATGTCTTCACAGTCCCTCGCCGCGGCCGCCCTGCAGGCCTTCACCGACGTCGTGCAGGCCCAGCCCGGGCTGCGCGTGCGCGAGGGGCAGCATGTGATGGCCGCGCAGGTGGCCGAAACATTCGCGCAGGCGGTGCTGGGCAAGGTGGAAGACGGGGCCGACGCGCCTGACAAGCACATCGCCGTCATCCAGGCCGGCACGGGCGTGGGCAAGTCGCTGGCGTACGCCGTGCCGGCGATCACGCTGGCGCTGGCCCGCAACACGCGCGTGGTGATCTCCACCGCCACCGTGGCGCTGCAGGAGCAGCTGGTCGACAAAGACCTGCCGGCGCTCGCCAAGCAGTTGCCACAGCCCTTCAAGTTCGCGCTGGCCAAGGGGCGCGGCCGCTACGTGTGTCGGCTCAAGCTCGATCGCCAGGCCGGCCATGGCGAGCTGCCGGGCGAGGACGACCTGTTCGCCGAAGAAGAGGCCGCGCTGCGCGCCCTGCGTCCCAGCCAGGAGAACGAGGCGCGCCGGCAGTTCTATTCCGCTCTGGCGCAGGTGCTGGCCAAGGGCGCCTGGAACGGCGACCGCGACACGCTGGAGGCCGCGCCCGAGCCCGAGGTGTGGGGCCCGGTGGCGGCCGACGGCGCGTCGTGCACCGGCCGGCACTGCCCGGCCTTCAATGGCTGTTCGTACTACGAGGCGCGCAAGGCCATGGTGGGCGCGCAGGTGATCGTGGCCAACCACGACCTGCTGCTGTCCTCGCTGGGTGCGCGTCTGCTGCCCGAGCTGGACAACTGCCTGCTGGTGCTCGATGAAGCCCACCACCTGCCGCAGACAGCGCTGGGCCAGTTCGCGGCCGAGCTCGACATGAGCCGCCTCACCTGGATCGACCGCCTGGCCAGCCGCGCGCTGCGCGTGGGTGCGTTGCTGGAAGTGGGCGAGATCGCCGACATCCCCGGCCATGCCTCGCATCTGCTGCAACACCTGCAGCAACTGGCGCGTCTCGTCATGGAGATCTACGGAGACACGCTGCGCGGCCAGAAGGACAGCTATGGCCCGCCGCGCGTGCGCGTGACCGGCGGTGTGCTGCCCGACGAACTGGTGGCGCCCCTGGCCCAGGCCGCGCACCATGCCAGCGGTTTCCTCGAGGCCTTGCGTGCCATTGCCAAGGCGCTGCGCGAAGAGATCCGCGACAAGCCCGACGATGCACGGCGCCTGTCCACCCTGTATGCCCAGCTCGGCATGCTGGCGCCCCGGCTCGAAGCCGTCGACGCCGCCGCGAAGCTGCTGCTGCAGGAGGCCGCCGAAGGCGCGCCGCCCACGGCCAAGTGGTTCACGATGGAAGTCGATGGCGACTACGTGGTGCTCAAGGCGCATGCCAGCCCCACGCTGCCCGGTGCCACGCTGCGCTACCAGCTGTGGGGCGCGGTGCGCGGTGCGGTGCTGACGTCGGCCACGCTCACCAGTTGCGGGCAGTTCGACTTCTTCCTGCGCGAGGCGGGCCTGTACGACCTGCAGCAGCAGGGCCAGGTCAAGGCACTCGAAGTGGCCAGCCCCTTCGACTACGCCGCGCAGGGCCGGCTGGTGGTCACTGAAACGCGCGCCGACCCCAAGCACGCCGCCGAGTTCACGGCCGAGATGGTCCAGGCGCTGTTGCGCGATATCGCCGACGTGCAGGCCGGCGCGCTGGTGCTGTTCACCTCGCGCGAGCAGATGCGCCAGGCGGTGGAGGCGCTGCCCGCCGCGCTGCGGCCCCGCGTGCTGGTGCAGAACACGCTGCCGCGTGCCCAACTGCTGATGCGCCACCGCGACCGCGTCAGTTCGGGCGCGCCGTCGGTCATCTTCGGCATGCAGTCGTTCGGCGAAGGGCTCGACCTGCCGGGGCGCCTGTGCGAATCGGTGTTCATCACCAAGCTGCCGTTCGCGCCGCCCGACGATCCCGTGGGCGAGGCGCGCGCCGAATGGCTGCGCGCCGTGGGCCGCGATCCTTTCACCGAACTGGTGGTGCCGGCCACGGCCATCCGCCTGGCGCAATGGGCCGGCCGCGCCATCCGTACCGAGGAAGACCAGGCCCTTGTGCACTGCTACGACAAGCGCCTCACGCGCACGTCCTATGGCCAGCGGCTGCTGCGCGGGTTGCCGCCGTTCACGTTCGAGCAGCGCGGCGCGGCGCAGCCCGCCCATGCCGTGCGCGCGGGGGCCACGGCATGACCCGGGTGGCGGTGATCGATTTCGAGACCACCGGCATGTCGCCGCTGCAGGGCGACCGCGCCACCGAGATCGGCGTGGTGCTGATGGAAGGCGAGCAGGTGGTCGACCGCTGGCACAGCCTCATGAATGCGGGTGTGCGCATCCCGTACTTCATCGAATCGCTCACGGGCATCAGCAACGCGATGGTGCAGGCCGCGCCGCCCGCCGCGCAGGTGATGGCCGAGGCCGCGCGCTTCGTGGGCGACACGCCGATGGCCGCGCACAACGCCGCCTTCGACCGCCGCTTCTGGCAGGCCGAGCTGGCGTTGGCCGGGCAGGCTGCGCCGCAGCCCTTCGCCTGCACCTTGCTGCTGTCGCGCCGGCTGTATCCCCAGGCCGCCAGCCACCGGCTCGGCGCGCTGGCGCAGTGGCACGCGCTGCCCGCCTCGGGCCCGGCCCACCGGGCCCTGGCCGATGCCGAAACGGCGGCAGCGCTGCTCGCGCGCATCCGCCATGACCTGCGGCGTCAGCATGGCGTGGCCGACGTGCACCACGGCCTGCTGCTGCAGTTGCAGACGCATCCGCGCCACCGCCTGCAAAGCGTGATCGAGCGTCACCTGGCGTAGGCGTTTGCGTCGCTCGGCAGGGGGCGCGGGCTGGATGGACGTGCTGCTCTCGCTGGAAATGTCTTGTCGCATCCGGCTGCTCCGGGTTACGCCCCGTGAACACGCCGTCGGACAGGCCCGACATCCGCTCGGGACGGGACACCGTGCTTGCTGGAGTGGCACCGCCTACACCGTGACCAAGCTGTCACGGCCACACTGATCCTGTGTTCAACCCGTGCTGCCCAACCCTCCACATTTCGTGAAGCGCAGGCAGACCTCATAGGAGAAATCCAAGATGAACAAGCAGAACTTCAGCGCCAAGCGTGCCTTTCCCGCCGTCGCCCTGGCATGTGCCATGGGACTCGGGATGTCGGCCCATGCCCAAGGTCTGGGCGTCGGCGTCAACACCGGCGTCGGCGTGAACGCAGGCTCCACCTCCGTGGGTGTGGGCGCGCAGACTGGCGTGAACGCGGGTGTGCACTCGGGTATCGGTGCTGATTCTCGTGAACGTGCGCAATCCCAGATGAATGCAGGCGTGCAGGCCAACACCAACGCCAATGTCAACGCGCAGACGGGCGCGGTCGATTCGGCGCGCAACGCTGGTAACCGCGCGGTCGAAGGTGCCAAGCGCGCCGGCCGAGATGTCCGCGATGGGGTCGGCGATGCCGCTTCGCGCGTGAACACGCCCGATGTGAATGCACGTGCCCGCGGTGACGCGGCCGTCCGGGCGCAGTAACGCGCCGATCCGCGTGCAGGCCGCCCGGCGGTCTGCGCATTCCGGGTTGGGTCGTGACGTCCTCCGAGGACACCGTGCCGCGCGCATGACGCGATCCGCCCTCCACCTACCAGGAGTACTTTCATGAAGTCCAACCGTCTTCTTCTTTCTGTTGCAGCGGCCGCATCGGTCATGACACTGGGTCTGTCTGCGCAAGCGCAGACGTACTACCAGCCCACGACCCAATCCCATTTCTACGCGGGCGAGGTGCCCAGCAACAATCTGCAGACCGGCCCTCAGCTCGATGGCTCGCGCGCTGATGCAGTGAAGACCCAAGGCCAGGGCCAGATCGTCGACCAGCATCAGGCCCGCCCGTCGCGCGAGGACTGGTCCACCGTCTCCGGCTACGGCAGCCCGAACTCGACGCTGCAGCAAGGCACGCAGCTGGATGGCTCGCGCGCCGACACGGCGCGCAACGCGCCCCATAGCGATCCCAATGCGGCTTATCGCATGTAAACAGTAAACAGGGCACAGCCTGCCGCTCGGCAAGGCTCTGAATCCCAAGGCCTGCGGCATCCCCGCAGGCCTTTGTTCTTGTTGCAGGTCGGGCCAGGAGGAAGGCGGCCGCCTTCAAGGGGATGGGCGCACTGCCCGCCCACGCGCAGCTGTTCTCCTACAGGAATGTTGCTGCGTCATCGGGACACTGAACGTCCCAAAACCTGAAATCCCATCCAAGGAGTTTCCATGAACCGCCACGCAGTGACCCACGCCGCCCTTGCCGCCACCCTGGCCCTTGCCGTCTCGGCTCAGGCTCAGACTTCCGTGCCCGCGCCTGCCAGCGCAGCCCAGACTGGCGCCCAGCTCGACGGATCGCGCGCCGACCAGGCCAAGACGACCGGCAAGGGGCAGACGATGGATCAGAAGGCCGTGACCCCTTCGCGCAGCAGCACCAACATGTCCGGCACCACGCCCCCCGCCGCCACGCAGACCGGCGCGCAACTCGACGGATCGCGCGCCGACCAGGCCAAGACGACTGGCAAGGGCAACACGATGGACCAGAAGCCTGTCACCCCGTCGCGCACCGCCGCCCCCGGAACCACCATGGGCAGTGGCGCAACGGCTCCCGCCCAGACCGGCCCGCAGCTCGATGGCCTGAAGACGCCGAAGTAAATCGGCCCCTGTACGATCGCCATCGGCGGACCGCTCGCAGCGCGATTTGAGCTGCGGACGGTCCGCTTTTTTCTGGCACACGCCGGCTGTGTCCTACAGGGTTTCAAGCTGTGCCGGAGCGCAACCAATTGCAGTTGATGGCAAACTTCCCTGACGGCTCGCCATGCCTTTCGTCATGTGAGGGCTCTCGTCTACTCTGTACCCCGTCGAAGAAATGACCATGACAACAACATCTTCCCGCCTTCAGTCCCTGCTTTTCCGACCGCTGGGTGCGGCGTTGCTGGTTGCAGGGTGCGGTTCGTCTGCCCTAGCGCAGGAGTACGCCTCGCCGACCAGTGTGTATCTGCAATGGGGCAGCAATTCTGAATCGCCGGGAACGAGCGCGCTGACCATCGGCGCTACCGCGCCGATGCTGCCGGGCCGTGAATTCCTGGGTGCTCGCCTGCATTGGGACGGTTTCTTGAGCCAATGGCGGGGGGACAACAGTGCCGGCGTGCGTGCCTCGTATACGCAGCTCGGCCTGATGCCGACGGCGCGCTGGCGCTTCAGCGAAGGACGTTCGGCCTGGTTCGCAGATGCCGGGCTGGGCATCACCTACCTCGATGGCGAGTACAGCACGCCGGATCACACGTTCAGCACGCGCTGGAACTTCACCCAGCGTGTGGCGCTGGGCCGCAGTTTCGGCGAACAGGGCCGGCACGAGTTGTCGCTGGCGCTGCAGCATTTCTCCAATGCCGGTATCGAGAAGCCGAACCCCGGGGAAAATTTCATCTCGCTGCGCTACGCGATGCGCTTCTGAGTCGCCGGAGTCCCGCGACAGCCCGCCATCCGGCGGGCTTTCTTATGAGCGGGCCTTTTTCACCGGCCGGTGGCCGTCGCCGGGCATGCAGGCGTGCGTGCGTCGCGGGCTGCAGGTGCACCGGCTTCGCCATGGGGCCGCCCCTTCAGCCGGTGGGCGCGCGCCTCGGTGACCAGATAGGCGATGGTGGCCAGCACCAGCGGCAGGATGTAGTACAGGCCCCGATAGGCCAGCAGCGCGGCCAGCAGCGGCCCCTGTGCCATGTCGCTGGCCAGGAAAGCCAGGAACACGGCCTCCAGCACGCCCAGCCCGGCCGGCACGTGGGTGAGTACACCTGCCACCGCGGCCACCAGCAACACCGACAGGACTGTGGGCCAGGCGATCTCGCCACGCAGCAGCACCCAGATCATGAGCGCCATGACCGACCAGTTGAGGCACGACAGCGCCACCTGAAAGAGCGCCATGCGCGGGCCGGGTACTTCGATCTCGTGGCCGCGCACTGTCCACACGCGCCCCGCCTTGAAGGCGCACAGCAGGACATAAGCGATCCCGACCGCCAGGAAGCCGGCGCCGGCCGCGCGCAACGCCAGGGTTCCGGCCTCCCATCCTTCGGGCAGTTCGGGCGGCGCCATCAGCAGCACGCCCCCGAACAGCCAGGCATAGCCGATCCAGTTCGTGATCATGGACAGGGTGATCACGCGCGTGGTCGTTCCCGGATCGAGCCCCAGCCGTGAATAGAGCCGGTAGCGGAACGCCACCCCGCCCACCATCGCGCCGAGGTTCAGGTTGAAGGCGTAGCTGATGAAGTTGACCAGCACCACGCTGCGCACCGGCAGACGGTGACCCGTGTAGTGGCGGCCGGCGAGGTCGTAGCTGCTGAAGATGCCGTAGCTCACCAGCGCCAGCAGACCGGCCAGGGCCAGCACGCCGGGCGGCAGGGCCTGCAGCGCCTGACCGACCTCGGACCACTCGATGCGGCGCGCGCTGACGAACAGCAACGTACCCACACCCAGAAAGAACAACGCGGTGAGGCCGCGCCGCAGCCAGGGCCACCAGGGGCGGGACGGTCGGTCGGTCGCCATGCCCGGACTCGTGCCCGCGCTTCAGGCCTGGGCCGCGCGCTCGCCGCCGCCTTCTTCCACCACCTGGGCGGGCTGCAGGCGCGGCGCATGCGTGGGCAGCCATCGTGCCCACACCGGGAACATGCGCATGGCATGGAACACGAAGAAGCTGCGCACGACGCGCCAGGCCGCCGGCTCTTCGACGTCGGCCGCGTCCACCTGCTTGCAGGCATGCCGCATGAGATGCTCCAGCCGCTCGCCCAACGTGTGCGCGAAGTCGCGATCGCGCAGCATCACATTGGCCTCGAGGTTGAGCGAGAGCGAGAGCGGGTCGAGATTGCTCGATCCCACCGTAGACCACACGCCGTCCACCAGCGCCACCTTGCCGTGCAGCGGGCGCTCGCAGTACTCGTACACCTTGACGCCCGCGTGCAGCAGGTGGTGATACAGCAGGCCGGCCGCTGTCTTGACGATGGGCATGTCGGGTTCGCCCTGCAGGATCAGCCGCACGTCCACTCCGCGGCGCGCGGCGCGCCGCAGCTCGCGGATGAGCCGGTAGCCGGGGAAGAAATAGGCGTTGGCGATGATCACCTGCTTGCGCGCCGCGCGGATCGCGGCACGGTAGTGGCGCTCGATGTCGTCGGTGTGGTGGCGGTTGTCGCGCACGATGAATTGCGCTTGCACGTTGCCAGCCACGGGCAGCAGCTGCGGCGGGGCCGGCTTGACACGCCGGCGCAGCCAGCGGCGGCCTGCGCCGCCCACGGCGATGGCGTGAAGCACGAAACGGTGGATCTGGGCCACGATGGGGCCACGCAACTCGACCGCGTAGTCCTGCTTGGCCTGCGGGCCGAAGTCGGCCAGATGGTCGTGCGAATAATTGATGCCGCCCACGAAGGCCAGTTCGCCGTCCACGACCACGATCTTGCGGTGCATGCGCCGCAGGACATTGGTGCGCAGGCCCCAGATGCGCTTGCCGGGGTCGAAGACGCGCAGACGCACGCCGACATCGGTGAGCCGCTTGATGAAGTCGACCGACAGGTCGGGGCTGCCGTAGCCGTCCACCATCACGTCGACCTTGGCACCGTTGCGCGCCGCCGTGATGAGCGCCTCGGCCAGTTGCAGCCCCACCTTGTCCTCGAACAGGATGAAGGTCTCCAGGATCACTTCGCGTTTCGCCGCCGCGATGGCCTCGAAAACGCGGGGGAAGAAGCCCTCGCCGTTCTCCAGCAGCTTCACGTCGTTGCCGGCTACCCAGTTCATAGATGGATCTCCGCGCACAGCGGCGCATGGTCGGAGAGATGCGACCACGGCGTGCGGGGCAGCACGCGTGGCGAATGCACGCTGGCCCCGCGCACGTAGATGCGGTCGAGTTGCAGCAGCGGCCAGCGCGCCGGGAAAGTGCGTGCGGCCTGGCCGGTGGCCCGCTTGAAGACTTCGTGCAGGCCGATCTCTTGCTCCAGCACGTCGTGCGCGCGGCGCCGCCAGTCGTTGAAATCGCCCGCCACGATCAGCGGGGCATCGTCGGGCACTTCGTCGCGCACCAGGTGGCACAACAGGTGCAGCTGTTCCAGCCGGTGCGATTCCTGCAGGCTCAGATGCACACAGATGGCGTGCACGTCGCGCAGTCCGCCGGGCGTGCGCAACACGGCATGCAGCAGGCCGCGCTTTTCGGGGCCCGCAATGCTGATGTCGTGGTTCCTGTAATGCACGATCGGAAACTTCGACAGCAACGCGTTGCCGTGGTGCCCGCTGGGGTAGACCGCGTTGCGGCCGTAGGCGTACTGCGGCCACATGGTGTCGGCCAGGAATTCGTAATGGGGCGCTTCGGGCCAGTTGTCCAGGCGGCCCGCGTGGCGCGAATGGGTGCCCAGCACTTCCTGCAGGAACACCACGTCGGCGCTGACGGCGCGCACGGCTTCGCGCAACTCGGGCAGGATGAACTTGCGGTTGAGCGCGGTGAATCCCTTGTGGATGTTCACCGTCATCACGTGCAACACGCTGGTGGGATGGTCGGCCTGGACGGCCACGGTTTCCTGCGGCACGGAGCGCAACGTGTCGGCCTGCGTGGTCACGTCCTCCTGCAGGGGAGCTTGGGCGTCGGCGGCATTGGCGGTCATGCCACGATTGTTCGTGCCCGACCTGAACCTGACTGTAGGACGACGCGCACGCACCGCATCGGACAAGCCCAGCGCACCAGGGCGCTGCCGGCCGGCCCGTGAAAAAGGGCGCACCGCCGGCTGGCGATGCGCCCATCAGGCGCGGATGGCGCGAGGCTGGGACGGCGGGTCAGCCGCGAGCCGGGCCGTGCTGGCCGGCGGGGCCGTGGCCGCGGTGGCCCTTGCCGCCGCGAGGGTCACCGTGGCGCGGCGCGCGCAGGGTTTCCTGATCGAACACCTTCTGCTGCGACGGCGTGAGCTGGGCGTAGAAGGTGCGTGTGGCGTCGGCGCGCTTGGCCATTGCCGCATCGCGCTGGGCCTTGAACTGCTGCATGCGGTCCAGGCGCTGCGGCGTGGTGAGCTTGGCGAAGTCTTCGCGTTGCGGACGCTGGGCGCCTTCGGCGCGTGCGGGCGGCTTCATCGCGGCGGAGAACGCAGTCCAGGCACCTTCCTGCTGCTGCGTGAGCTGCAGGCGGGTCTTGAACTGCTCGGCACGCTGGGCATGGCGCTCGGCCATCCGCTTGTGCATTTCGGCGCGATCCATCTTGTGGCGCGGGCCGTCCTGGCGCGCACCCTGGGGGGGCGGCGCGTGGCGTTCGGCGGTGGGCGCGGCAGCCGTGGGTGCAGGTGCCGGAACCTGGGCGATGGCGAATGCACCGGTGGCCGCCAGCAGGCCGGCGACCACGAGGTTGCGGGCGGAGAAGGGGATGGACTTGACTTGCATGATGTCTGCTTCCTTTCGTTCGGAGCCTGCTGTCCGGGCTTGGGCATCAGGTTGAGTGCAAGTCTGGCGGCGCCATGTATCGGGTCCATGGCCGCATGAAAAGCGGGTGTAAAGGCCGGTAAACGTCGATGGCGGTCGGCTTTACGGGCCGCCGTCCCGCGCCGCCACGTGGACCACGCGTGCTTCGCCGGCCGGCAACGCGGGCACGCGCCACAGCGCGGCCTGCATGAGTCCGTGTGCGAGCCGGGCACGTTCCTGCCGCGACTGCCCCGGCACGCCACGCGCCACCCACTGCGCCCGCACCATGTCGATCTGACCGCGCCGCGCCCAGCGGCTGGCTTCGAGCCCCGGGTTGTGCAGCATGGCCGCCAGCCACACCGCCTGGGCCGGCTGGAGCTTGCGCACCGACGTGCCGAAGTAGTGATGCGCTGCCGCGTGCGCGCCGCACACCGTGGCCGGGCCCCACGGCGCGTTCTCCAGGTAGAGCGCGAGGATGCGCGCCTTGCCCAGCGACTGCTCCATGTCGGCCGCATACAGCAGCTCGCGCAGTTTGCGCGCGGGCGTGCGCTCGGCACCGGTCACCAGCAGCTTGGCGAGTTGCTGCGACAGCGTGCTGCCACCGCGTGCAATGCGCTCCGCGCGCTGGTTGGCATCAAAGGCCGCGCCCAGTTCGGCCAGGTCGTAGCCCGGGTGTTCCCAGAAACGCTGGTCCTCGGCCGCGATCACGGCCCGCGCGAGGATGCCGCGCGGATCGATGGGTTCTCCAGCGGGGCAGGCGCTGGCGGCGCCGGCTAGCGCGGCCGTGCCCAGGCCGCTGACGGCCAGGCCTTCCACGCGCGGCATCAACTGCACTTCGCCGTTGGGCAGGGCCACGCGCGCGCGCAACGCGAAGCGGCCCTCGATGCGCGCCTGCGCGAGCTCGGGCACATGCGCGGCGAAGAGGGCGTAGCCGTCGGCCAGCGGCGTCATCGGGATGTCCAGCGCGAGCCGGATCTGCCGCGCCGACAACTCGCCCTGCCAGCTGCCGCGAACCATCGATCCCGCGCCACCGGCCTCCACCAGGCCCTGCAGTCCGTCGAAATCGCGCTGCACGGTGATGTCCAGCGCAGGCAGCACCAGTGGCTCGTCGCCCAGCCCGCGCAGGCGCAGCGTGCAGGGCGCGCAACGCACGGCCAGGGCCTGGCTGTCTTTCAGCCAGCGCAGGTGCAGCGGGCCCGCGCGCGTGCGCCATTGCAGGCCGTCCAGCCGTGGCGCCACCCAGTGCGAGGTGGCCAGCCGCACGAGCGAAGGCACGCCGGCTTCGATCTGCAGCGGCCCCAGGCGCAGCTGCGTGGTCCATTCGCCGGGCAGCGGCGCCAGCAGCGCGCGCAGCGTGAGCCAGCCGGCCAGCGGCATCAGCAGCAGCACGAAGGTGATGGCGGCCAGCAGGCGCCACAGGCGCAGGCGGCGGGTCATCGCGTGGCTCCCGCGGCGTCGGTGGCGGACGCGACTGTGGTGGCTTGCGACGCCAGCGGCGTGGCCACCGTGACGGCCTGCCACGGGCCGCGGCTGCGGCCGGCGATGGCGGCCCAGTACCAGGCCGAGGTGTCGGTGAAGGTCTGTCCCTGCGCGTCGACGATGCGTTCGCACACACGCTGGCGCACACCGCCTTTCGTGGCCTCGAAGCATCGCCACAGGCCCTCGTGGCCGTCCAGCGTGCGGCGCTCGAGCTGCTTGGCCGTGATGCGGTAGCCCAGGCCGCGGTAGCAGTCGGTGGCCGGGTGCAGCATGCGCGTGGGCTGGCTTACCTGGCGCATCACCAGCACCTGATGGCCGTCGGTGAGGCGGGCCAGCGCACCGGGGAACTGGGCGGCGAAACGGCGTTCGACCTCACCCAGCGCGAGCGGGCGCAGCGGCGCGCCGTCCCATTCGAGCGGCCACTCGGTGGCCGACAGCAGCCGCGGCGTGGCGCCGGCGGGCGCGGGCATCAGATGAACGGCCACGGCGCCCAGCAGGCAGGCGGGGAGCAGCACGGCACAGGCGGTCTTGAAGGCGATGCGTCGCAGGAACGAGACGGCAAGGCTTTCGCGCGGTACGTGGGCTGCGGCCATCGTTGGGGGTGACGGGGTGTACGGCATGGGCGGTTACGGGCGCGGGGGGTCGTGGAATGTCGTGGCGGCGTCGGGTCAGCGTGCGGCGCGGCGATGCATCAGCAGCGCGATGGCCGCGCACAGCGGCGCCAGCGTGAGCAGGCCGACGGCTTCGTGCGCCCAGCCGGGCAAGGCGTGGCCGGCGCCGGCGGCGGCCACCAGCACGGTGTTGCGCAGCACGTTGGCCAGCAGCACCAGTGCGCCCACGAGCGGCAGCCGCCCGATGAAGGCGCGGTCGGCCAGGCGCGCATGCAGGGCCACGGCGCAGGCGGTGAAGTAGCCCAGCCACGCCATCTGCACGCCCGAGCACGGCGCATCGACGATGACCAGCAGGCCGTCCACGCGCAGGCTGCTGCCCATGCGCTCCACGGTGAAGAAGGGCGACAGCAGCCAGCGGCTGGCCTCGGCCGCGATCACGCGCAGCGGAAAGCCCGCATAGAACTGCAGCGAGGCCAGCAGCGGCAGCGCCAGCACCGCCAGGCCGAACACCGGCAGCGTGGGCAGGCCGTAGGGCAGCCAGGCGGCCAGTGCGGCAGCCACGGCCAGCACGGCGACGAGCGCGCCGGCCAGCGGCGGCAGCCGATCAGCGGCCAGCAGCACGGTGGCCGTGGTGGCCAGCGCCAGGGCGCAGGCCAGCCACCCGGTGCGCGGCACGGCGCGCAGGCGGCGGCGCTGCGTGACCACCAGCGCGGCCAGCGCGCCGAGGGCCAGCAGACCCAGCGGATCGTCGGAGCGATCGAGCATGCGGCGCGCCATCCAGTGCCAGGCCGGCCAGAGCCCGGCGGCGAAGAGCGCGAGCCAGATCCAGTCGGGCGCAGTGTCCAGGCGCGCGCCCCAGCGCACGAGGCGCGGATGGCGGGCGAGCAGCGATGCGGTGGTCATGGCGGGGCGTACCTCTGGCGTGCTCACGATGTGAGGCGTTCCGCGCGCTGGCGGCGGCGGCGGCGCGCGAGCATGGCCAGCATCGACAGCGTGACGGCCATCGCGCCCCAGGCCGCTGGCTCGGGCGTGCCCGGCACCTCGGCGCCCGCCAGCGCGGGCGTGCCGCCCACGGCCAGGTTGCCCACGCCCTGCGGCAGCGGCGAGGGCTGTTCCACGCCCGCCGTGCCGGCCGGGTCGGGGTTGCGCACGACGCGGTCCACCGCGAGGAAGCTGGTGTACTGCGTGAGCAGACTGTGCTGCAGGCCCAGCTTCAGGATGGCGTCGCGCTGCGCGCCGCCGCCATCCAGCGCCTCCTGATCCGACAGTTGCGCGATGCGGTGGCGGGCCCACAGGTGGCGCAGCGCGCTGCCTGGCGTGTCCTGCGCCTGCGCGGCCGGTGCCGCGATGGGCAGGGCCTGGCGATAGGCACCGTCGGCCGCACGCCCTTCGACCACCAGCTGCGCTTGGCGGCCAGGCGTGCCGCGCCACTTGCCGTACATCACCACGGGGCGTTCCGACAGCACGTCGGGCAGCACGGCGGGTTCGACGTCGTACGCGTCCAGGCCCTCGAAGCGCGCCTTCACGGCCGTGAGCACGGGCGAATCGATCATGCGGCGAAAGCGCAGCGCGGCCAGCTTCGCCTCGTCCGGGCGCGTGACGATGAAGGGCTCGCCCATGCCGGCGCGCGCCAGGCCTTCCATGAGGTGGCGGTTGACCGAGCTGCCGATGCCGAAGGCGAACAGGTTGGCCTGGCCGAGTTGCTGGCGCACCAGTGCGAAGGCTTCGGATTCGACCGTGACGTAGCCGTCGGTCACGACGACGATGGTGCGCGAGAGATCGGCCGGCTTGGCCTCGCCGTAGACGCGGCGCAGCGCGGGCATCAGCTCGGTGCCGCCGCCGCCCTGCAACTGGTCGATGGTGGCCAGCGCGCGGTCGATGTTGGCGCGCGTGGCCGGCACCGAGCGTGGCGCCAGCATGCGGTTGCTGCCCGAGAACAGCATCACGTTGAAGGTGTCGGAGGGTCGCAGGTTGCCGATGAGTTCGGCCAGCAGCGTCTTCGCGGTGTCCAGCGGAAAGCCGTGCATCGAGCCCGACACGTCGACCACGAACACGTAGTCGCGCGGCGTGATGCGGCTGGCAGGCACGGCGCGCGGCGGCTGCACCATGGCCAGGAAGTAGTTCTCGCCGCCCGGGCCGCCGCGCTGCAGCAGCACGCCCGATTCGATCTGCTCGCCCGCCAGGCGAAAGCCCAGCACGAAGTCGCGGTCGTTGCTGCCCGAGCCGGGTGCGATCTCGACCGCCGCGCGGGTGGCGTCGCCGGCCTCGCGCTGCACGCGGATCGCATGCGTGGAGGAGGTGATCTCCTGCAGCCCCAGCGGCGTGCGCAGCGCCGCGCGCAGCGAAAAGGCCGAGGGAGAGGGCGCGCCCTGCGGCAACACCGGCTGCGCCGTCCAGGGGCGCGCGGCGGGCGTGGCGGACGGTGCGTCGGCCGCCGCCGGTGCACCGGCGTAGCGCGGGCCCACCACAGTGGGGAAGACGAAGCGGTACTCGCCCGCCTCGGGCACCAGCAGCTCGGTGTAGCGCAGCTCCACCCTCACCTGGTCACCCGGCAGGATGTTGGCCACGTTCATCTGGAACACGTTGGGGCGGTGCTGCTCCAGCAGCGCCGAGGTGCGGCCTTCGCGCTTGGCCGCTTCGTAGTCGATGCGGGCCTGCTGCTTCTCGCGGATCTGCGCCGTGATGAGGCGCTCGCCCAGGCGCACGTTCATGCCGTGCACCGCGGCGCGCGTGGAGCCGGGGAAGACATAGCGCGCCTCCAGCGGCCGGCTGCCCGCGTTGCGGTAGACCTGCGTGACGCGCACGTCGGCGATGGGGCCGGCGATCTCGACCTGCACGTCGGTCGATTCGAGCGGCAGCGCATCCACCTCGGCGCCGGCGCCCTGCACGAAGAAGTAGGGGCTGGCGCTGGTGTCGGGCTGCGCGGCGGCGTGCGCCGGCCGCGTGCTGAGCACGAAGAAGCAGGCGCAGGCCGCGCCCGCGCTCGCCAGCCACAGGCCCTGCGAGATCCAGCGCGACGTGGCGCGCGAGGCTGCCTCGCCGCGGCGCAGGTCCTGGTGCCGCGCGTGTCCGCCGTGTGTCTGCCGATGCTGTTGCTGCTGCGCCATGGCCGCCTTCTCCTTGTCCGAGCCGTCCGTGCGAACTTGCACGGGCCTCACTGTCGACCGCGCCTGCGCACAGGGTAGGAAGGCGCCATGCGGCCTGCGTGAAGCCGGCGTGAAGGACGGCGCGGCACGCTTCATCGGCTGCGCGCAGGGCGCGGCCAGCATCGGCCGCCTGTTCATCACGAGGAGCGATTGCCGTGTTCCAGAAACTGCGCGATTCGGCGGCGGCCAAGGTGGCCCTGCTGCTGTTCATCCTGCTGCTGCTGTGCCTGCCGCTGGGCCACATCGAGAGCCTGATCCGCGAACGCGCGGACAGCCGCGACGAAGCCGCGGCCGAGCTGGCACAGACCCATGCCGGCCCGCAACTGCTGCGTGGCCCGGTGCTGCTGGTGCCGGTGACCGAGCGCTGGAGCGGCGACGTGCGCGACGCCAACGGCAACACGCGCTTCAACGTGCCGCAGACGCTCACGCGCACGCACGTGGTCTTCCCCGAGAGGCTGTCGGTGGAGGGCGTGCTGGCGCCGCAGGAGCGCTACCGCGGACTGTTCCGCGTGATGTTCTACCGGCTCGAATCCCGGCTCACGGGCGGCTTCGCGCCGTTCGATGCGAGGTCCGTCCTGCCACGCCGGCCACAGGCCACGGTCGAGTTGGGGACGCCGCGGCTGGCCCTGCTGGTGAGCGACGTGCGGGGCATCGAGGGCCTGCCCGCCATCGCCCTGGCGGGCGAGCGGCTGGCGTTCGACGCGCAACTGGGCGGCGCCTCCGGTGCCGACGGCTCCGGCCGTCTGGCCGGCATCCAGGCACCACTGGCCGGCGCCGCACTCGTGGCCTGGCGCGAAGGCCGTGCCTTGCCCTTCGGCATGGATCTGGCCCTGGTGGGGCAGACGCGTTTCGGCGTGGCGCCGCTGGCGGGCGAGACCACGGCGCACCTGCGTTCGAGCTGGCCGCATCCGGGCTTCGGCGGGCGCTTCCTGGCGACCCAGCGTACGGTGGGCGAGGCCGGCTTCGACGCGCACTGGCGCGTGTCGTCGCTGGTGAGCCAGGCCCGCGCGCAGTTCGCGGCAGGTCTGGAGCCGCCGCCCGCCGGCGAGCGTGCGGCCACGCTGCTGCCCGACGAGGACAGCTTCCACGTCGACATGGTGCAACCGCTCGACGTGTACGCCATGTCGCTGCGCGCCGCGAAGTACGGCGCGCTCTTCATCGCGCTGGTGCTGGCGGCGGCGTTCATGTTCGAGGTGTTCCGCCGGCTGCGCCTGCACCCGGTGCAGTACGGGCTGGTGGGCGCGTCGATCGCGCTGTTCTTCCTGCTGCTGCTGGCGCTGTCGGAGAAGCTCGCGTTCGCGCTGGCCTACGGTGTGTCGGCCGGTGCCAGCGTGACGCTGCTGGGGCTGTACTTCAGCGCCGTGCTGCGTGGCCGGGCCCGCGGATGGTCGCTGGCGGCGTACGTCGCGGTGCTGTACGCCGCGCTCTACGGCCTGCTGATGTCCGACAGCAACGCGCTGCTGCTGGGCTCGCTGCTGCTGTTCGGCATGCTGGCGGTCTTGATGCTGCTCACGCGCCGCGTGGACTGGTACGGCCTGCAGGCCCCGGCCGGCGCTACGCCGCCGCCGCGCCCAGGCGCCACAGCGACGTGACCTCGCGCGAGCGCGCCGCGTGCAGCGGGTCGCCGGCATCCATGGCCTTGCCGTGGCGCGGGCGGATGTCGTGGCGCTGGAGCACGGCCAGGCCGGCCGCGCCGATCCAGCCCTGCAGCTCGCCCGGCGCGCGCAGGCCCAGGTGCTCGGCCAGGTCCGACAGGATCAGCCAGCCTTCGCCGCCCTCGGCCAGGTGCGCGCGCAGGCCCGCGAGGAAGCCGCGCGTCATGCGGCTGTCCTCGTCGTAGATGGCGTGCTCGATGGGCGAGCTGGCGCGGCCGGGCAGCCACGGCGGGTTGCACACCACGAGGGCAGCGCGGCCGGGCGGGAACAGGTCGGCTTGCAGCAACTCGACGCGGTCGGCCAGGCCCAGGCGCGCGAGGTTGTCGTGCGCGCAGGCGAGGGCGCGCGGGTCCTGGTCGGTGGCGATCACGCGCGGCACGCCGCGCCGCGCCAGCACGGCGGCCAGCACACCCGTGCCCGTGCCGATGTCGAAGGCCAGCGACTCATGCTGCGGCGCGGCCGTGAGCGCCGCAGGAAGAGGCGCCTGCGCCACCAGGTCGATGTACTCGCCGCGCACCGGAGAAAACACGCCGTAGTGCGGATGGATGCGGTTGTGCGGCGGCCCACCCAGTGCGGGGATTTCCACCCCCTTCTTGCGCCATTCGTGCGCGCCCACCAGGCCCAGCAATTCGCGCAGCGAAACCACCGTGGTGGCGGCCCTATCGGCCGGGCCCCAGGCCTCGGCGATGGCCGCGCGCAGGTCGGGCGCGCGCCGCAGCGCGATGCCGTAGTCGGCGCCCAGCTCGATCAGCAGACGACCCAGCGTGCGGGCGCGCTGGGCCTGCGACTGCCGGTGCAGGTGGAAGGCCTGGGCCGGCGGCGCGTCTTCGGCGAGTGCGCCGCGGGCCGTGCGTTCGCGCGCCTTCTTCGATGCGCTGCGCGGCGGGCGGTCGATGCGGCGGGCCAGGGCCTGCAGCAGCTGGCGCGCGTTCTGGTAGTCGCCGCGCCAGAGCAGGCCCGTGCCCTCGCTGGCCAGGCGGTGCGCGGCGTCGGCCGTGAGCGTGTCGTCCACGAGCTGCACGCGCCTGGGCGGCGCGGCGCCGCCTTCGGCGCGCCAGCGCGCGCTGTGCGGCACGC
Organism: Burkholderiales bacterium; assembly: GCA_017307855.1. Classification (GTDB taxonomy): domain Bacteria; phylum Pseudomonadota; class Gammaproteobacteria; order Burkholderiales; family Burkholderiaceae_C; genus JAGOCV01. The sequence continues at coordinate 64,432 of JAFKGD010000017.1, forward strand.
CGCCCTCGGTCCATTCGATCTGCATCGGGCGATCTTACGGGCGGGCGGGGCACGCCCGCCGGCGCACGCGCCGGGGCGGCCGCGTCGGGCTACAGCAGCTGGCAGGCCTGCTCGAACGACAGGCGCTTGTTGCGCTCGAACAGCAGGCTGTCGTCGCCCCAGCCCAGGTTGATGAGGAAGTTGGCCTTCCAGCGACCGTCGGGAAAGAACTCGGCGTTGACCTTGGCCAGGTCCACCCCGCTCATCGGCCCGCAATCGAGCCCCAGCGCGCGCGCGGCGATGATGAAGTAGGCGCCACCCAGCGTGCCGTTGCGCGTGGCCGTGGCCTCGGCCATGGCCGGGTTGGCCTCGAAGTTGCCCCTGGCCTCGGGGCGGTGCCAGATCTCCGGCATGAATTCGTGGAACTTCGTGTCGGTGGCCACGAT
>JAFKGD010000004.1 GCA_017307855.1 Burkholderiales bacterium
TCACGCCCACCGCGAGCACCAGCAGCATCACCGCCGTGATGCGCGCCGCACGCGCTTTCCAGATCGCCGTGCGTGTCACGGCCAGATAGCTGATGGCGTAAGTGAGCGCGTCCGAGCCGTTGTCGAGCGCGTTGGCGAGCAGGCCGCTGGAGTCGGCCAGCAGGCCGCCGGCCAGCAGCAGGGCCGACAGGCCCACGTTGAGGCCCAGGACCTGCAGCAGGACGCGCTTCTGGTCGGCCGAGGTGGCATCGAGATCGTGGTGATCGCTCATGAAGGTCCTGCGCAAATGGTGTGTGGAGTCGGCGGGCGGCAGCGTCGGTCGGTCGGGCGGTCCGATCGGGATCGGGCCCATCCATCGTAGATGGGTAGCTTGGCGACGACCACCCCCACCCGATTCACGGCGACTGCTTCAATGGGTCCGAACTCGCCATCCTGAACTCCTTCAGTTCGTCATCCACCAGTGACAGAGCGAACTGGTAGAGCACCGAGTTGGAGACGAAGGCACCCCGCTCGCGGTCGGGCTCGACCGTGTTGCCATCCAGACGCGGCTGCACGGGCGCGACCGGCTGGAGCGTGGCGGCGAAGTCCAGCGTACTTCTGGGGATGACGACCGCCCCGCCCCGCGCGTGCGCCGCCGATGTCGTGTTCATGCCCAAGGCACCCGTGGCGCCCTGCAGCGCCTGTGCAAAACTGGCGTCGTGCGCCCGGTAGCCGGGTGTATCGGCGTTGGCGAGATTGGCAGCAAGAAGGGCTTGGCGCTGTCCCCGGAACACCAGCGCGCGCGCCTTCCATTCGTCCTCGACGGGCAGGGAGCGCCCCGCCATGGCGATCCTGTTTCCATCCGCCATGCCAGCCCCCCGGATCAATGACCCAGCGCCGCGCGCTGGCGACGCAACCGGGCCACCTCGTCTTCTGCGCTGCGGACCTGCTCGTCGAGTCCGGCCAGCCGGTTGCGGTACTCCGGCGTGAGCCGGCGGCCCTGACGATCGCCCTCGCGGATGTCCTGTCCCTGTGTCCGCCTCGTGCGCGCCTGTTGCAGCTGTTCGAGGGCAACGCACAGGCGTGCATCCAGTGCCTCGCCCTGCGCCTCGTGCTGCGCGATCTGCGCGGCCATGCGCTGGCGGGCGAGTTCGACCTCACGCACCGCGCGTGCCGCAGCGGCGGGATCCGCCGGATGCGACTCGATCTCCAGTTGCTGCGTCGAGACGGCGCCGGCCTGCGGCCCGTCGCCGTAGGCGGTGGTTCCATCCGGCATGCGTGAACGGACGACGGTGTCGGTGTCGGCGAGCGCCTGCGCGGTCCACAGCATCATCGACACCAGAAGCGCGCGAAGGCACCAGATGGTCCAGGGATCGCGTCGAGGCTCTCGGGCGGCAGGCATGGCAGTTCCTTTTCAGGTCGGGGAACGGCGCATGTGCGATGCCCCACGACCTCAGCCATCACTGTGGTCCGGCCAGATGACGCGCTGCTCTCCGTAGGATTACATCGATGAAATCCATGCGTGCGCGATGCACTCCAGGTGCACCGCGCGCCGCAGAATGCGTCCAACACCCGACAACAACAACAACAACGCACCATGGACACCGGACGCGACCACCGCAGCGGCAACCGCACATCGACCACGGCGCAGCCGCTGCACCCCCCTACGATCCGGGACGACGGCGATCTGACCGACCTGCTCGGCGAGTTGCGGGTCCTGCTGCCCACGGCGCAACTGTTCTCCGCGTTCCTGGTGACCGTGCCGTTCGCACCGGGCTTCGCAGCCATCGCGACCGGAGAGCGGCACGTCTTCCTCGCCACCTTCGGCTTCGCCATCGTGGCGCTGGTCCTGCTCAGCGCACCGGCGGTGCAGCACCGGCTCCTGAGGCCGCTGCAGCACCGAGCCCGCTTCAAGACCTTTGCGACACGCGAGATCGTGGCGGGTGCGACATCCCTCGCCATATCGCTGGTGCTCGCCACGCAGCTGGTCCTGACCGCCGTCTTCGGACACCGCGTCGGCAGTGCGGCGGCCGCCATCGCCGGGCTCCTCGTCGTGCTGGCGTGGTTCGCACTGCCGCTCGTGTGGCGTCGGCGCGGTCATTTCTGACAGGCACCCTTCCCTTCCAGCCCCATCCTCCGAATCCACCCTCCAGACCCATCCAGGGAGTCCATCATGAGTTTCTGGGAACGCCTCCTCGGCGGCGGCCACCACCGGCGCGACGGCCATCACGGCAGCCGGCGATACGACACCCCCGATCCGGCACCCCGGCCTTCACCCGTGCCGGCCGGCGTCGCCTGCCCCTCCTGCGCAACGGTCTCTGCGGCCGCCGCGCGGTTCTGCCAGGGTTGCGGCCAGTCGCTGCTGCCGCGCGGCTGTGCGGGCTGCGGCGCAACCTTGCTGGCGGGCGCGCGTTTCTGCGGCCAGTGCGGAGCGCCAGCCACCAGGCCCTGACTGGTCCGGCAGGCCCGCCAGGGCCTGCGGGCGTTACGCATTTGTCATGTCGGCGTTCCCGAACGGATGAGGTGATTTCCTAGAGTTGGCCAGCGCAGAAGAGCATCGGAATGTCCGGGGGCTCCAGAGCGCGACGCCATGAATCCCGACGCGACCCTCGACCCTCTCCCACTGCGCCACGACCGCCTCCCGCGCAACGCCAGGCTTTCCTGCAGATCCCGGTGCCGGCATGCAGCAATCCTCCTGAGTCCGCCCCATGCCGCGTGAGCCGGCCAGCCCTCTCATGCTGTCGGCCTGGACGCCAGCCCCCCTGGCCAGCATCGTCGCCCTGTGGCTCGTCGTCGCCGGGAACTACAGTTTCTGGACCACGCTGACCGGTGGCCTCGGGGATTCGACCCGCGGCGTCGCCGCCGCCCTGACGCTGGCCGTCGCGCTGTGGGCGAGCCTGACCTTCGCCCTGCACCTGCTCGCCTTCACCCGGCTGCATCGCTGGCTGTGGGCCATCGTGCTGGTCGCCTCGGCCGCTGCGGCGCACTTCGTCGACCACTGGGGCGTGCTGATCGACAAGGCGATGCTGCGGAACGTCGTTCAGACTGACACCGCCGAGGCACTCGATCTGCTGACGTCCGAGCTCGTGCTCGACCTGCTCTTCCGTGGCCTTTTGCCGGCCGCAGCGATCCTGGCCTGGCCCATGCAGCGGCCGCGCCTGAAGAGCTCATTGATCGCATCGGTGTCGCTCGCGCTCCTGGGCGCGGGCCTTTTCACCGCCGCACTCGCCGTCCACTACTCAGAATACGCACCCACGTTCCGGAACCACCGCGAGCTGCGCTATCAGCTCGTCCCAGCCAACTTCGTACGCGCCGGTGTCGGCATCGCGCTTCCGACGGGGCATCCGTCGATGCGAAAGATCGAACCCGTGGCACAGGACGCCACACGCACGCCCGGTGCCCAGCCCTTGCTGTTCGTGCTCGTGGTGGGCGAGACCGCACGTGCCGACAACTTCTCGCTCGGCGACTACGCAAGGCCGACCAACGCGGCGTTGTCGTCCTCTGGCGTGCGCTATTTCCAGGGCGTGAAGTCCTGCGGCACCGACACGGCCACCGCGCTGCCCTGCATGTTCACGGACATCAAGGGCGACGCGTACTCCGTGGAGCAGGCGGGCAGGCGGGAGAATCTGCTGGACATCCTGCAACGCACTGGGGTCAACGTGGCCTGGGTCGAGAACAACTCCGGCTGCAAGGGTGTCTGCGACCGCGTGCCCACCACCCGCTTGCAGGATCTGGACGCATGCGCGGGGCGCGACTGCAACGATGCCGACTTCGCGCTCGCCATCGACCGGCTCCCGCGCCTACAGGCCGACACCCTGATGGTGTTCCACCAGCAGGGCAGCCACGGGCCGGCCTATTTCAAGCGTTACCCCGGCACGCCGGCGTTCGGCCCGGCCTGCGAGACCAACCGGCTGCAGGACTGCCCGCGCGAGACCGTGGTGAACGCCTACGACAGCTCAATCGACTTCACGAGCCAGGCCCTGGCGAACGTCATCCGGGCCCTGGAGCGACGCGCATTCCAGAGCGCGGGCGGGGGTGTCGTGATGTTGTACATCTCCGATCACGGCGAGTCGCTGGGCGAACGTGGGGTGTATCTCCACGGACTTCCGTCGTGGGTCGCGCCGCACGAACAGTTCCATGTACCCATGATGCTGTGGATGGACGACGCCGCGAGGCGAAGGCTGGCCCCCGACACCCGATGCCTCGACGACGCCATGACGCGCGACCTGTCACACGACTACCTGTACCACACCCTCATGGGCGCGTTCGACGTGAAGTCGAAGGTCTACGTCCCGCGACTGGATCTCTTGGCGGGTGTAGACGATGTGTCTCGCTGCCCCCCGAAGACGACCGATTTCGTCGAGCAGCACAGAACCAACCAAGGTACCCCTTGAGGCGTCGGATCGGAGCGGGTCGCAATCCCACCCATGCCCCGCTTCGCCGAAGGGTGGCCCATCGCAACGGCTTTCCACAGTTAAGACCCCACTGTTTGCGCCGACACTGCACTAACCCAGCCTGCGCGATCAATCGTGACCCGCTTAGGCGCCCGGCTCACCAAGCGTGCTGAATGATTTGCCTTCTCTGCTCAAGCAGTCACCCTTCCGGTTGCTCTTGGGCTTGGCTGCGGAGCTTGCGCCTGAGCTCTGTTTGAACCTGTGCGACTCGTTTCGCTTGTGATCTCCCGGATACGAATGCCGTCGCGAAGGTGCATCCGCCTGATCTTGGCCAACATGTCCATGCTGATCACTCCTCACCCCGCACGTAGTTAAGCGGGGCATTTCACTAGGGGTGGGTCAGTTTTGAGTCGGCGTCAGGCTCTCAAGTGGGTCTGTTCTTGGTGAGCGGCAACACCCATCTACAAGCGCCCGGTTTCAGCCCGCCACGACGCCCGTGCCGATGCCGTCCCTGCAAACCCCGCAGCCGGCTGCGACTGCACACCTTCGAACTGCCACGGGGAGCCTTCGTGCCCCGCATTCAGCTCCGCCGTGATCGACGGCACGCGCTGGATCGCATCGAGCTCATACTCGACCCGGACCGTGCCGCCTGCCTGATCGAGCTGGACGCCCACCAGCCGAACGCCCTCCTGAGCCAGCCGCTCCAGCGGAAGCAGCACCTTGTCGAGGTCTGCATTCAAGGCCATGGATGCACGATGCGCGGACGGCGCTTTCGGATCCGCTGGCGGCGTTCGGGCCGAGTCGAGCCGCGCGACCTCTTGGGCAATCGTTGCCAGGCTGGCCTGGGCGACTCGCGCCTGCTGCCGCGAGGCCGACAGGGCCACCAGCGTCACGCCGCAGATCGCCAGTCCCAGCGCGGCCGCAACCGACCACACCGGGATCCACGAGCGTGAGGGGACGAAGTCGATGCGCACGGGCTTCATGACAGCTCCCAATGGTTTCTCCAGGCCGCAGGCGCCCCGGGACCTTCCGGACCGGATTCCACGGAGAAATGGAACCCGGCGACGTCTGCGGCCATCGGAAGGGCCGCGTCGGTGCCGATCACCGACCGCGCAGCTTGCGCCTGCACGACCGTGACGGCGCCTGGCTCACGGACGACGATGGCGGCACGGGTTGCAGCATGACCCGACTGCGTCGCCTGAGACCACAAAGGCCGCACCGAAGCAAGCTTGAAGCCGACGTCCGACGCCCACTGCGCCAACGCGACGAACAGGGACTGGGCCATGCCCGAGCACAGCGCCCCTCCGTCCCGATCACCTGCCAGCTGCACATCCTGGGCATCCATCTGCATCACGCTGCCGACCTGATGGGCGCGCAAGGCCTGCTTCTCCTGCCAGGTCCGCACGCCGGCCGGGATGTCGCACCAGACCGCCGGGCTGTGAGCGGCGCTCAGCGACACCTCGAGCCGCCGCCCTCGCGCTGGCGATGCCTGCCCGGCAGCGCTCCGCGCTTCGCTCAGTTGGCGAAGCACGCGCGCCACGGGCCACGTCGAAGCATGGTTCACGAGCACCTCGCGGCCGTCGGCGTCGCGCAGCAGCACGACGCCGACGCCGAGATACAGCGATGCCGGACCGCTACGCCAGGCCGACCACACGGATCACATCCTCCAAAGTCGTTTCACCGCGTTCGACATGGCGCATCGCGCGGGCGATGAGCCGGTCGTCGGGTCGTGCATAGGCCACGCGCTTGAGCTCCGTCAACGACGCCCCCTGGACCATCAGGTCGCGCAACGCGTCGTGCAGCACATGCACCTCGGCCACCACGAAGCGGCCCCGGTAACCGGTATCGCGGCACGCCGGGCATCCGCCCACGGCCGGCAACCGGGCGGGCACCGGCAATGCCGCCTGCTCCAGCCGACGGGCCTCGGCCGGCGACGGTGGCCGCCAACCCGTGCAGTGCGGGCAGGCCTTGCGCAGCAGCCGCTGCACCACCACGCCATTGAGCGCCGACGCCAGCGCCAACGACTCGATGCCGAAATGCTGGAACCGGCCCAGCACGTCGAACAGGCTGTTGGCGTGCACGGTGGTGAACACCAGATGGCCCGTGAGGGCGGACTGCACGGCGATCTGCGCGGTCTCGGCATCGCGGATCTCGCCCACCAGGATCTTGTCCGGGTCGTGGCGCAGGATGGAACGCAGGCCGGTGGCGAAGGTGAGCCCCTTCTGCTCGTTCACGGGGATCTGGAGCACGCCGGGCAGCTCGTATTCCACCGGGTCCTCGATGGTCACGATCTTCTCCAGCCCCGTGTCGACTTCGGTCAGTGCCGCGTAGACGGTGGTCGTCTTGCCGCTGCCGGTCGGCCCGGTCATCAGCAGCATGCCGTGCGGGCGCGCCGCCAGGTCGCGCAGCACGTCGGCCACCGCGCCGTCGAAGCCCAACCGCTCCAGCGACAGTGCCTGTTCGCCGTCCTGCAGTTGTGCCTTGTCCAGCAAACGCAGGACAGCGTCCTCGCCGAAGATGCTGGGCATGATGGACACCCGCAGGTCGATGGCCGGGTGATCGGCGGCCTCCCAGTGGATGCGCCCGTCCTGGGGCCGGCGGCGCTCCGTGATGTCCAGGTGCGCCATGACCTTGATGCGCGAGATCACTTCTTCCACGCGCGCGGGATCCGCGAACGCCGGTCCGGCCGTCATCACGCCATCGAGGCGGTACTTCACGCGCAGCCCATGGCGATCGGTCTCGAAGTGGATGTCGCTGGCGCCCGTGGCACGGGCCTGGCGGATCGCGGCGTCCACGAAGCGGACGATCTCCGACCCGCCTGCATCCGACATTCCGCGCGCGGTGGGCGTGGCCGTCGGCACGGCGGTGACGACCAGCCCCGGACGGCTCAAGGCCAGCGCGGCATTCACCGGCTGCCGGGCGAGCCATCGGGCCGCGCCCTCCGACCAGGGGTCGTCGCAGACGAGCAGCGACAGGCCGTCCGCCGTGGCCGTGCCGAGCCCGACGCCGGCCGCAGCACCCCGAAGCGGCCCGAGCGCGGTCGCCGCAGGACAGACCTCGAGGCCATGGAGTTCACGCAAGGCCGAGGCGAGCCATGCATCGTTCCCGAACTCGGCAGAAAGGGAACGCCAGATGGCGCCCCCCGCGACCTCGCTCGCCCGCGCAGCGTCGATCGCTGCCTGCAGTCGGGTGTGATCTTGGTTCATCGCACTCCCGTCGCCATGTCGAAGACTGGCAGATACATCATCACCACGATGCCGCCGACGCCCACCGCGACGACCATCAGCAGCAGCGGCTCGACCACTCGGGTCATGCGCTCGACAAAGATCTCGAACCGCTCGGCGTGCATCTGCGACACGACGGCCGCCGCCACGTGGAACTCTCCGTTGCGCTCGGCGGCCGCCATCAGGCGGCGGCCCACTTCGTCGGCCAGGCCTGCCTCGTGCAGGGCCTGCGAAACCAACCCGCCCTGTTCTATCCGCCCGAGCACCCGGGCAAGTCCTGCACGCAACTGGGTCGACAGGGCCGACTGCCCGGCCACCGTCAGCGCCTCGGTCATGGCGTAGCCGCCACGCAGCAGCAGCGCCAGGGCCTGGTACATCATCGCGAGTTGGAAGTCCTCGAAGCGGGCCCAGAGCCAGGGAATCCGGCGCGCGAGCGCGATGGCGAAGCGCCGGGCGCCACCCGAGGCGGCCCACCATCCGGTCACCGCCAGCAGTCCGCCGAGCATCGCGAAGGTCCAGCCGCGGTGGTCGCTGACCCACTGGCTCAACGCGATCATCGCGGCCGTCCCGCCGCTGGCCACGCCGCGCAGGTTCTGGTACATGCGCGAGAAGTTGGGCAGCACCACGATCAGCAGGAACAGCGAGATGGCGATACCCAGCGTCATGACGATGGCCGGGTAGATGGCCGAGCTGATCACCTTGGCGCGCAGCTGCTCGACGAGCACGTTGAAGCGCAGGTAGTCGTCCAGCGCCTCGCGCAGATTGCTGGTGCGCTCGCCCGAGCGGATCGCGGCCACGAGCACCGGTGGGGCCCCCGGCAGGCCCGCCATCGCGACCGACAGGGCCTGCCCCTGCTCCAGCCGGCCCCGCAGGGCCGACGCCAGGCCGCTGTGGCGACCCAGTTGCCGCTCCCGCGCGGACAGGGTGTCGACCGCCTCGACCACGGTCATGCCGGCCTGGATCAGGGTCCGGAGTTCGCGGCAGAACATCGGGAATGCACGGCGGCCGGGTGCGGCATCACCCGTGCGCCCGGGCCAGGCCCATCGCATGCGCGCGCCGCGCGCGCTCAAGACCACCCACCCGCGCTCGCGCAGCAGACGGCGTGCGCCGTCCAGATCGGCGGCTTCGACCCGGTGCTCCTGCACGTCGCGGGTCTCGGGGTCCAGCGCTCGTACCGAAAACTCCATCACCTCACCCCTACCACGCCCGGCGGCTCGTAGACGAAGCGCCAATCGGCATAGGTCCGGGCGGGCACGCCCTGCGCATCGCGCACCACCCGGATCGGCTCGCCGGCCGACAGGCTGTGGACCCCCGTGATGCCGCCCCCGGGCTCGCGCACCACGCCCCACGTGCCCGCGCGGACCATGGGGTCGGAATACAGCTCGCGCAGGTGCCGGTGCGTGCCGACGAAGCGGCGATCCTCCAGCAAGTCGTCGAGCGCGCGCGGCCACTGCTTGACGCCTCCGGGAGACGACTCGTAGTAGGAACGGATGGCCGACCGATAGGCCTCGCCCACCCGCTGCAGCAGCGCCTCGCGTTCGCGCGTCGCCTGCTGCGAGGCCACCGCCATGACCTGCTGCGAGCCCAGGGCCAGGATGAACAGGGCGGCCAGCACGACCAGCATCGTGAAGCCGCCCTGGAGGGCACGGTCACCACGTCGCATAGCGGCTCCCGTCACGTGCCTCGCCAGGGGCGCCGCTCCTGATGTCGAAGATGGTCCGCTCCGTCTCCTTGGGTGGCACCAGCACCCAGGTGTCCACGCGCTCGGTGACCGGGTCGACGGGCACCGCGCGGATGTACCGCTCCTTGACGAGGTCCTCCAGCGCGTCGGGATACCGTGCCTTGTCGCGGTAGAACTGGTCGATGGCCGTGCGTACACCGATCAGGTTCTGCCGCAGCACGGCTTCGCGCGCGTCGTCGGTGCGGTCCAGATACCGGGGCGCCACGAGGCTGGCCAGCATGGCCAGCACGGCCAGCACCACCAGCAACTCGATCAGCGTAAAGCCGCGGGGCGAACGGGAACGGGGCCTGCGATCCATGCGGTCGTGCCTCGGGTTCACCATGTGGCGTACGGCGAGCCGTCGAGCGCCACGGCATCGGACGAGGATCGCACGTCGTACACGTCGTCGCCCGGCAGGGGCTTGTCGGGTGGCGAGGCAAAGCTGCGCAGACGCCAGGTCTTCTCCGCCGCCAGCCACGGATCCGCGAACGGATCGCGCGGCACCCGGCGCAGGAAGTACAGCATCTGCCCCTGGGTCTGCGGGCGGGTGTCCGGCACGCCTTCGACCAGCGCCGCCAACGAGGCCGGGTAGCCGGACTGCCCCTCGGCCACCGCCACGGTGCGCGCCTGGCTCATGCGCTTGTACTCGTCGATGGCACCGCGGATCTCCCACAGGGCCTGGCGCAGTTCGCGCTCCTTCTGCGCGCGCATCAGCGTTTCCCCGAGCGGCATGACGGCGGCGGCCAGCACACCGAGCACGGCCATCACCACCAGCAGCTCGATCAAGGTGAACCCGCATGCGAGCCGGCAGCGGAGCGGGTTCATTGCACGTCCAGCCGCAGCACGGGCCGTTCGCCGCTGGCCGGGTTGCCGCCCACGCCGATCGGCCGCAGGTTCGCGATGCCGAGTTCGATCGGCCCCGGATTCTTCGCCCGAAGTTTGAGCTTCACGAGGCTGCCGCGCCCCGTGGCCCCCGTGGCATCGCTGCGCAACACGCCGACGCTGATGCGACCGGTGGCGGGGTTGACCGCATGCGTGAAGCTGGTCGCGCCGCCACTCTGCCTGAAGAAATCGCCTTCGGTGACTTCGAGCACGTCGAGCATCTGGCTCGGGAAGGCCACTTCGAGCGGAACACCCCGCAACGCCGTCGCGGCCGCGAGATCCAGCGAGACGACGAACTCATCGCCCGCATTGACCCGGGCGGGCGATGTCCAGGCCAGCTGCATCGGCTGCGCGCTCGGGGCCTCGGCTGCCGGCACGGCGGTCGCCGCGCCGGCCCGCGCCGTCGGCGCAGCGGCCGACGCCACCGCAGAAACCGCCTGTGCTGCAGCGACGGCCGGCTCGCTCACCGCACCACGCCCTGGCGGCGCCCGCAGTCGCGTCGCCTGTTCGCTGCCGACCCACATCTCGGCCATGGAGAGATCGGGGCGCGGCGCCGGCCGCAGGATGTGCGGCGTGATCGCCAGCACGAGCTCGGTGCGCTGCACGTCGTCCTTCTGGCTCGCGAAAAGCCGGCCGGCGATCGGCAGATCACCCAGCCCCGGAATGCGGTTGGCGCTGGAGCGGTCGTCGTTGCTGATCAGGCCGGCGAGCAGCTGCGTCTCGCCATCGCGCAGCCTCAGCACCGTGTTGGCGTTGCGCGTGCCGATCTGGTAGGCGATGGAGCCGCCGGCACTTTGCACGGCCGTGCCCAGCGTGCTGACTTCCAGGCCGAGCTTGATGGTGACGTCGTCGTCGGGCGAAACCAGCGGCTCGACATCGAGCTTGAGCCCCACGTCGAGGTAGTTCACGCTCTCGGCCACGAACCCGGTGGAGCTGGAGGTAGCCGTGATCACCGGCAGCTTGTCGCCGATCAGGATGCGCGCCTTCTCCCGGCTCTTGGTGCGGATGCGCGGATTGGCCAGCGTGTTCGAATCGCCGACTTCGCGCCGCAGGTTCACCAGCAGCCCCGCCACCGAGACACCGACCCGGCCGGAGTTGATGGAGCGCAGGCTGTCCACCGTCAACCCCGTCGCCCCCCCGGCCGGCAGCGGCGTGAACAGCACGGAGTTGGGGAAGTTGATGCCGAGCTCGGTCAGGCGCGTGGTCTTCACTTCCAGGATCTCGACATCCAGCAGCACCTCGGCCTCGCCGACGTCGTGCAGGCCCACCAGGCGCTCGGCCAGGGCGATGATGTCCGGCGACTCGCGCAGCGCGATGAGGTTGGCGCGCTCGTCGACGAAGGGCTCCTTGATCCGCAGCATGGAGCGCAACAGGTTGGCCGTGGCCTTGGCCTCGGCATGGGCGAGGTGGAAGACGCGGATCACCTGCTCCTGATGTTCGCGCTGCTTCTCGGGCGTGTTCGGATAGAGCAGCACCGTCTGAGCATCGACGGTGCGGCGGGCCAGTTGGTGGGCGCTGGTCACGAGGTCGATGGCGTCTTCGACCCGCGCCTGGCGGATGAACACCGTCACGCGCGCGTCCTGCCGCACGTCGCGGTCGAGGATGAAATTGACGCCGCTGCCGCGCGTGATCGCATCGAGCACTGTCGACAACGGCGCGTTGCGGAAGTCCAGCGTGATCGGCCGCGTCTCGGCCAGCGCCAGGCGGGCCGCGGGTGCACCGAGCCGCAGATCGGATTCGATCTGCCGCTGCAGCGCGACCAGCTCGGGCTGGCGAGGCGCTTCACGCAAAGCGGCATCGAGGGTGCGCAGCGCCTGCTCCTTCTGGCCGGCCGCCACCTGCGCGCGCGCGGCTTCGAGGCGTGCCTGCACCCGGCGGTCTTCGGCCAGCGCAAGCTGCAGCGCCATGACGCGCTCGTTGCCCGGCTCCATGCGGGACGCGCGCTCCAGCACGGCCGTGGCCTGAGCCGCGTTGCCTTGCGCCCGCTCCTGCGCGGCCTGCGTGATGAGCCGGGTGCTGGCCTCGGCCCGCGCACTGATCAGCTGCGATCGCAAGGCCGTGCTGTCCGGGTACTGGGCCACGCCCTGCTCCAGCGTCGATACCGCGGCCTCGTAGCTGCCCTCGCGCAGGCGCAGGTTCGCCTCGTCGCGGATCTGCTGCTGCGCACACCCGGCCAGCAACACCGCCACCGCCATCACCACCCACCGGGTGGCGCCCTCCATCGATTCCCTCATCATCGGACCTCGTAGCTCGGCGCGGCCGGCAATTCCAGCCGCGCGCTTGTGTTGGTCGGCGGATGGCTCAACTCCACGGCATCTGCGGAGATCGCCTTCACCACATAGCCATTGGGCAGGGCCTGCCCTTCCTTCAGTTGCAGCGTCACCTCGTTCAGTGAGGCGAACACCAGTCGCTGTCCGTCAGGCGCCGTCACCTGCCCCTGGAACACCAGGTTCGGCGAAGGGACGGCCACCACGACGGGCGCCGGCGCAGGCACCACCACCGGCGCGGCCGGCACCGCCACCGCAGGCGGCGCTGCAGCCGCGAACGGATCACGTTCCGCGGGCGTGAGCAGCGGCCGGGCGCCGGCCACGACAGGCGCCGTCATCGGCACGCCCAGGGTCGGCGAACGTGTGGCTGGCGCGCTGGCGGGAGACGTGGGTACCCTGGGCGAGCGCACCTGCCACCACACCACCAGGCCGGCCGCGACCACGAGGCCATACAGCAGCAGGCGATGACGGGGGATGGTCGACACGGTCTCGATCGCCTCAGTCCTTCACCCACAGCGCGAGCGTGGCCTGCATCTCGACGCGCGGGCCCGTGGCCGACTCCCTGCGCAACGACAGCGACTGCACGCCCAGCGCCGGAAAGCGCCCCAGCAGGTCAGCCAGCAGCGTCTTGAGTGCGGGATAGTCCCCGCTGGCTGACAGTGCGAGCTGGATCCGCGCGTACTCGGCGGGCGTGGCTGGCACGGCCTGCACGGCCAACGACTTCACCTGCAGGTTGAGTGCCTGCGCATGGCGCCCCACATCGCGCACCACGTCGTCGACCACCGCCTTCTCGGTCAACCGATCGCCGAAGCGTGAGGCTTCGGGCAACGGTGCGTCACGCAGGGCCTGGAACTCGGCCTGTGCCGACTGAACGGCGCGCTCGCCAGCATCCTGCGCCCGACTCTGCTGCAGCCAGAGGGTGGCAGCCACGATGCCCACGAGCCCGAGCGCCACAACGGCCGCGCGCAAGTGCCAGGCCAGGCTGCGCTGCGTCCAGGGAGTGTCCCAGCTCATGTGTGCGTCGCCTGCCGTTGCTGCTGCTACCAATTGCCGATGTCGGCCTGCGGGCCTTCACCGCCTGGCTGTCCGTCCGCGCCCAGCGAAAAGACGTCCATCTCGCCATGCGCTCCCGGAGACCGGTACTGGTAGGGCTGGCCCCAAGGGTCGATCGGCAGCTTGTCGAGGTATTGGCGCCAGCGCGCCTGCGGCGGTACACCTGCGGGACGCGTGACAAGAGCCTGCAGGCCCTGCTCGGTGGTGGGGTAGCGCTGGTTGTCCAGGCGGTACATGCCGAGGGCTTTGGTGAGGTTGGTGATGTCCGTGCGTGCTGCCGTCAAGCGTGCATCGTCCGCGCGGTCGAGGACGTTGGGGACGATGAGGGCGGCAAGCATGCCGATGATGGCAAGGACGACCATGAGTTCAACAAGCGTGAAACCTCGTTGGTGATGATCGGCGTTCATGGAATTGCCATAGGTAAAAGCGTCCCTATGTCTAGCGAAAACGGGCCATCTCTCGTCACCTTACGACCATGAGTACTGACATTTTTAATGTTCTTTGACTCACTCGAAAGTGAAATTACCGGCACAATCATCCAATGGCCATTCTGCAGCGTTTGCCACGCATTCCAATGTGTTGATAAAGCCGTCCTCAATCCACAGGATGAAAGAGCCGCCATAAGGCAACGCCGGGTGTATCACCTGTACCGACGGAGCAAAAATACTATCGCGGAATTCCTCCGGTACAGGAGAAACTCCAAGAGGCAGTTCAAACTCAACGAACTGACCAACACCAGTGCTCCTTCGATCCTTTACACAAATCACCGCTGCTTGGGCACGGAGAAACGGCATCCAAGGTTGAGGCCCATCCAAGGCACGATCAAGCGCCTGCTTCTCAAGTGATGTGACTGAAAGCATAGTTCTCTTAAAAAGGCTTCATCGTGGCAGTCGAAACACGGAAAGTTCCATTGACAATCGCACCTTTGACATGGACTACAGTTTGTTCGACACGAAGAGCAACCCAAGTGCCAGTCTGATAGTTCTTACCGACAGCGACCAGAGTTTGCGCAGCCTCATGTATGCGTAGCGCTGCAGCCTCGTTGCTCCCCAATTGCCTCACGAGTGGTCCAAGCATGTGCTTGCTATTCATGATGTGCTGAATGCTGTTTGCTGAGTATCCGAGGTTCTTTAGCTCCAACCCAGCCTGAATAGCGCGCCCCACAGCCGGGGATACCTCCCCGGCTGTCGCATTCTCAAGGAGAAACTTCGCTTCGTCATAGTCACCGCGACGCACAGCATCCAAGACTTTGGTCTCTGGAGAGTTTCTGCCCGTGAGGGCCTGATTAAACAGGTATTGAAACGCGCCCATCACCGCGCCATTGGCGAATTTCCCGCCGCCGACCTCGGAGATCACCCCTGCAATCATTGCTGAGCGAACCGTATCTATCCGGATGTCTCCAGTGCTTTCGAGATTCGACGTAATAGCTTTGCTAAGCGCAGCGGTCATTGCACCGTGGCCGCACTTCTCACCACCGGCCTCACTCGCAATGCACCCAGCAACACCGTGCATAGTGATGCGGCCGATGTGGTTCTGAGCGAGACCTTTCGCCGTCACTGCAACCGTGCTGAAGAGCGCGCCAGAAAATCCACCCATTGCGGCGCAATCGGCACCGCAGGCAATCGCTCCGGACGCAGCTCCACCGATCACGCCCGCAAGGAACTCCGCGCGCATGGACTCAGTGCCTACGACGCCAAACCACTGAGGATTGCCCGCAATTGTCATCAAAGCCACCGCACCCAGCAGTCCTCGCGCCGTTTTAGTGTCGATCAGACCCACGGCCCGCGCCGCCACAATGCCCGCAGCGACGTAGCCCGCCGAAGATGCGATCGCCGCAAATATCGGCGCAAAGAACTGCCCACTGGGATCAGTTGCATTGAGCGGGTTGTTCAGCACATAGCTGTACCGGTTGTAGTTCTGCAGCAGGTCCGGCGCCTGGATGAACGGATCGGCCTGCATGAAGCGCCCGATGTGCGGGTCGTACATGCGCCCGTTCATGTTCACGATCCCCACGTCATCGAGGTGCTCGTGGCCCGTGAAGCCCCGGTCGGTTGCCGTGGGGTGGTCGTACACCAGCACGCCGTTGGCGTCGTAGCTGCCGTTGATGTCGCGCCGCTTGCCGAAGGGGTCGTAGCTGAAGCGCTGCGTGACCGCATAGGCGGCATTCGTGATCGTCGCGATGCTGCCCAGGTGATCGCGGTGCCACCACTGGGTCTCGGTGAGCGTCTGCGCGGCTATGTTCGTGTGCGTGCCCACGCTCGTGAGCATCACGAAGGCCTGGCCTGCTGCACTCACGTAGTGGCGATTGGTGATGGTGGCGCCCACGTGCTCCTGCTCGAAGCCCAGCCCGTTCTGGTTGTCCGGGTGGTGGTACCAGGTCGTGCGCGTGGTGCCGCCGGCCACACGCACTTCCTTCACGCGCTCGTGGTCGGGGCCGTACTGCCAGGTGTAGCGGTTGGCATTGGCGCCCAGCACACCGTTCTGCCCGTCGGGCAGGTTGAAGCTCGTGTAGCTCACCTGGCTGTACTTGCCGCCGCTGCCGCCCGTGAGGTTGCCCGCCACGTCGTAGCTGTAGCCGAGCGTGCCGCCCGAGCCCGCCGCGATCGAGGCCACCGCGCCCGGGCGCACCGAGGCGGCTCCGCTGGCCGGGTAGCTATAGATGCCGACGTCGCTCTTGTAGAGGATGTTGCCGATGGGGCTGTAGGCCAGCGAGACTGTGCGGCTGAGGCTGGCGATGCCCGGCGAGCTGGTCTGGTAGCTCGTGAGGCGGTTCAGGCCGTCGTAGCCGAAGTTCTCCGAGAGGCTGTGGTTCGACCCGGGGTCGTACACCTCCACCCGGTCGGTGAGGTTGCCCACGGTGTCCCAACCGTAAGCGTGGCTCAGGAGGGCCGCAGGGCTGGCCGCGCTGCCGGCCTGGATGGCCGTGGCCCGGCCGGTCTGGGCATCGAAGCCGTGCTGTGTGGTCTGCGCCGCATCGCCCAGGACGAACTGCTCGGGCTTGCCCCAGGCGTTGGTCTTGGTGAGCTGCCAGAGCATCGTGGCGCCCCGGCTGATCTGGCTCGGGTAGCCCAGCGCCGTGTAGGTGTGCGTGACGCTCACGCCCGTGGGGTAGGTGGCCGTGGCGAGGCGGCCGTTGGCGTCATACGTCTGGCTGCTGGTGAAGCTCGGCCCGCTGGTCACGGCCTGCGTCGTGCTGCTGGGCCGGCCGTAGCTGTCATAGACCGTCTTCTTGCTCACGCCGTGGCTGGTGACCACCTCGCAGAGCTTTCCGATGCCTTTGGTGCAGGCGGCGTTGTTGGCGTACTTGTCGTAGCTCCAGGTGGTGGTGTATTCCGGCTCGGTGCGGCTAACGAGTCGCCCGAGCAGGTCGTAGGCCAGCGTGGTCCAGTGGCCGGCCGTGATGCTCGGGGTACCTGCAACCTGCAGCGGGCTTTGCTGGCCGGTGAGCTCGCCCAGGGCGTTGTAGCGGTAGTTCCAGGTGCCGGCGTTGGGGTCGGCCAGTTGGGTCTTGCGGCCGCGCTGGTCGAAGGTGGTGACGATGCGGTTGTCCTGCGCGTCGCGGCTTTCCACGACGCTGCCGAAGGCATCAAACTTCTGCGAGAGCGTGGCACCCGTGACGTCCACCACCTGCACGAGCTGGCCCAGCGGGTCCTTCACGCGCGTGGTGCTCAGCGTGGTGGAGGCCTGCTGCTGGCCCTGGCCGTCCCTGGAGGTGCGCACCGTGGTCTCGGTGACCACGAGGCCGTTGTACGTGCGGCTGGCTTCGGAGACGGTGGCGCCCTGGTAGCTGGCCGCACCCTCATCATCGCGCGTGTAGATCGTTACCGGCCGGTCCAGCGCGTCATAGAGGGTCACGGTCCAGCCGGCTGCACCGCCTGCGGTGACGGAGGAGCCGGTGTCCAGGAAGTACGGCTGGCTGACCCTGGCGGCAGCGCCCCAGGCGTTGTACTCGGTGTCCTTGACGAGGATGCGCGCGTTGCCCGGCTGGCCTGCGCCATCGAAGCCCTGGGTTTCTTCCCGCACCACGCGGCCCAGGGCATCGGAGTACTTGCGCGCATACGGCCCGTTGGCCGTGCCCGCGGCGTTCTGCGGCTGGCTCTCGACGTAGCTGACCGCCGCGGCCGGGGCGCCTGGAGGACTGGCCACGCACCCAGCGCTGTTGGACGACGTGTCCGTCACCTTCGCCGGCAGCAGGCAGTGGCGCGTGGCCACGCGGTTGCCATCAGCCGCCACCTCCAGCACTTTGCGGCCCAGCAGGTCGTACTCGGCAGTGGTGGTGAGGGCGTTGGGGCCGGTCTGGCTGATCACGCCACCGAAGCGCGGGTCGTACTGGCGCATCTCGGACTGCGACAGGGCGTTGGTGACCTGGGTGGCGAAGGCGCCGGCGGGGACAGCGATGCTGGAGCCGCTCACGGTCACTGTGTAGCTGGCGTAGGCCGTGGTGGTGGTGCGACTCGTGAACTGCGCTTGCGCGGAGGCCCCCGTGCAGCCGCTCAGCGTCATGCCCGTGCGGTTGCCGTAGGTGTCGTGGGTGTAGACGGTGCGCAGACATGAGTCGGCTCGGCCGGCATCGGGCTCTAATACCTCGGCGGTGAGCAGGCCAGATATCGCGTCGTACTCGAAAGCGGTGGCTCGGTGCCCGCTAAGCTGCTGCGCTTGCGCTCCCACTGCTAAGGCAAGTGAGAGAAAAAATGTATATCCACGCTTACGACTAATCACTGTGCGGATTCGGCAGCAAAGGAGGTTTTGCATCATCACTTCGCACCTCACCAAAGGCCGCATCCGGCACCATTGGAGCCACGAGCTAGATTTGCAGTCCGAGTTGTTGAATTTCCGGCCGAATCTGTTATGACAACTTGAAATAGACTTTGCGACTCGGCGGAGAAACGCAGTATTGCCGATTGGCTGTTGGCCGATACTAGCCAAGAATTACTGATTCCCTGCCAAGAGAAAACATAGGGCGAGACCCCGCCTGAAACACTCAGTGTGAACGATACCTCCGCCTCGTTATCTCGCGGGCAGCTGAGAAGAATATAGTTTCCATTTGACCCCACCAGAGATACAGGAGCCGAAGCTGGGCCATCGGAGTTGTATGTCCCGGGATAGTAAATATGTAAGTAAAGAGCACTGGAAAAACTAGCGGCCAAGGGTGAAGGCGTGTGGTAACGCACGTTCATTTCTTTGGTCAGAGTCGCGCCAAGGCTGTCCATTACGGTCACGCGTACTTGTTCGGTAAAGTCCTGTCCCAAAGCCACCGTTGTGCTGAAAATTGGTGTTGCGCTCGTAGCATTGGTGATCGTCGTGCGCGTACCGTTGAGGCGCACCCAGCTGTACGTGTAGACGCCGCTGCCGCCTGTGACGCTCACGCCCGCGGTGGTGATGTCAATCTCCCCAGGGGTGTTGCGTGTGCCCGAGACGGTGGGCGCCGTCACCGTGGCGGACAATGGTGGGGGCGCCCCCACCGAGTAACTCACGCTCACGTCCTGCGTGCGCATCGCGTTGTCCTGATCGGTCACCGTGACACGGAACGTCTCCGTCACGCTCTGGCTCCACGTGAGGTTGCCCGTCACCGTCAGCACGCCATTGGCGCCCGTGGCCATCGTGAAGGTGTTGCCGGTGAGCCGTGCCCATGTGTAGGCGTAGCCCGGCGTGCCACCGAACGCCGTGGGCGTAATGTCTGCGCTCAGGATCCCGGGTGAGTTCCTGCTGTCGACCACGTTGGCCGAGCTCACCGTGAGCGCCAGGCCGTTGAAGGTCGTGGGTGCGCCGCCGCTGCTGGCCGCCAGCATCACGTCCGGCACGGTGCTGTTGACCTCGGCCCGCGCCAAGCGGCCCAGGATCCAGCTGTCGCCTGCGGTGTTGGCCGCCAAGTACTGGTTCGTGGTGGCCTTGGTGTAGGTGCGGCTCTGCCCCTGCACCTGGCCTGTAGTCTCCACCGTCACATGCAGCGGATCGCTCCAGCAGTTGTAGCTGCCGTTGCTGGTCGTGACCTTGGCCATGGGCGCGAGGTTCAGGTCCCGGCTCTGCTCGGCATTCGTGAGCACCACCGGGCGGTACAGGCGCGGCGTGCCCGTCGCCACCGTCTGCGGGCAGCCCTGGGTATGAAGGTCGCCATAGGTGCTCTCGGTGAGTGACACCCAGGCCGCCGCCCCCGCCGCGTCGGGCCAGCGCCGGGTTTCTTCGGGCAGGGTTATGAAGGGGAAGTCTTGGCGGTAGGTCGTGCGCGTGGACATGGAGGTGCCGTCAGCGGCCGGTGTCGTGCGCGTGAGAGTTCTGAAACCCAGGTAGCCGCGACCGTTGATGTGCGCGCGCTGGCCGCCGTAGGCGTACTCGGTGGTAAGCACACCGCCAACGCCGTTGGGGGCATCGACCGATGAGACCACCCATTGGGTGCTCACGAGGTCGATCGTGGGGTACACAGCGCCCGTCAAGCGCGTGTAGACCGCCGGGTCCGTCAGAGGCTTGTAATGGATTGTGGTCACCGCGCCCAGCGGAGACTTAACGCTAGCGAGCAGGTCGGGCGGCTGCGTCGTGGCGCGACGGAACAAAGCATTAGAGGCGGCGTTGTCAGAAACACGAAGTAAGTTAGCCGAACCCACGCCAGCAAAGTCACCAACGAGGAAAGAATAATCTCCGTTCCACGAAAGAGGCACACTGCTCAGATTTGTTTCTACTTCAGCAAAAGAACCGTCACTAAGCGGACGTACGATTTTGGAGTGATTTCCAGCGATCAAAACTCCTTGCTCAGCTTTTCTTCTAGAAGACAGTATCTCGCTGCGGCCATCGCCATCTAGATCCAAAGCTACATACTGCACATAGCTAGGCCAATCAGAAGGAGGTGGAGGGCATCCAGTGCCCTCTCCCCCCCAAGAGCACTCAGGATAATTTTTGCCAGCCCAGGTTGCAATGTTCCCTCGGTATATAAAGCTTCCGGCCCCATTGTTAATCCAAAGTGAATAAGGCTGAGGACTTGTATAGTCGAGACATGCAAGGTCCCACTGCCCATCGCCATTGGCGTCCAATATCTCAATCCCGGTTGAACATGTCGGTACCTGAGTAGACAATTTTTGAAATTGCCCAGGCAAACCGGAGGCCAAAAATCGAACGCTAGAACTTCTAACAACAATGTCTGGCAAACCATCGCCATTGATATCACTCACGAAAGAATTATCGGATTTGTAAGCTCCAATATTCTCGTATCCCACATTGGCGGATGGACTCGAGTAAGTATTCTCACCACTAATATTTGTTTGCAGTTTTGTATAACTTCCAACTATTGAAGACCCCAAGAAAACACATGTTCTCTCACTACACCCCGAGGGGATAGCAGGATGCCCATCCCATCGGGAGGCATGAATAGGATTCCTATCTTCAGTATTAGAGATTAGGAGATCAGGAAATCCATCACCATTCACATCGGACAACTGAAAATTTCTTCCGACTCTTTGGAGGATAGTCGCGGAACTGAGGCAACCTCCTTCGTCATCCACGATGCAGACGTCGCGATACACTGGCGAAGATTTCACCAAAATAGGCGCCTCTACCGGTATTGCCGTACTGAAAATTCCAGAAGTGCTACCCAGATATATCTGAGCTGAACTTCCTGAGGAGCAGAGGTTACTCAATGGGTTATTGAATTGATCTTTAACTCTTATTAAATCGGAAACTCCATCAAGATTGAAATCTGCTACCAGCGAGTAGTAGCAACCTGAGCTGTGACCTAACTGCACATTCTTCAGATTGAAGCTTGTCCAAAGTGTGAAACTGCCATCGCCATTGGAGAGCAACAGCTCGTTGCTGCTCGTTGTGTCGCTCCAGCGGATAATGTCCTGACGGCCGTCTCCGTTGAAGTCACCCTGGATCACCCCCACCGTGCCCGCGCTGTTCTTGAGCTGCACCCCTGTCAGGCTCGCGTGCGAAAGCTGATCGAAGTTGAAGCCCGGGCCCGCCCCGTACGTGAACTCCGTCCTCGGGCTACACGTCGTCTCCGCCGCCCCACCGCAGCTTTGCACCGACGCCAGCAGCGAGCGCCCCGTCTGCTCTCCCGTCGTGTACAGCAGC
The DNA here is from genome assembly GCA_017307855.1 of Burkholderiales bacterium. Taxonomy (GTDB): domain Bacteria; phylum Pseudomonadota; class Gammaproteobacteria; order Burkholderiales; family Burkholderiaceae_C; genus JAGOCV01. Next base: position 21,581 of record JAFKGD010000004.1, read on the forward strand.
TTGACCGTGTTGACTTTCACCCCGCCTGTGCCGTCCGTGGCCGTGCCGGTGTAGGTGCGGATGGCCGAGAGCCGCTGCGTGTTCACGCTCTTGGAGCCTTCGTGGTACGCCTCGCTCTTGTCCGGCCGGGCCTCGTAGGTGAAGTCCACCCGGCTCGTCGCCGCCTGGCTGGCATTGCCCGTGTAGCGGATCTGGCTCACGGCCCACTCGCTGCCCACCGAGCCCGCGAAGCTGTTGCTCCACTTGCCGTAGCCCACGGTCATGAAGTTTCCCACCGTGTCGCTGATCTTCGAGACCGCCCAGGCCATCACCGCCGTCTTGCCCTGCGCCTCGATGCGTGCGTTGGCATCGAGCCCGTACTCGTAGATCAGCCCGGCCTTGGTCCACACCTTGAAGCTCTGTGCGCCCGTGGCGGATGTGCCGCCAACAGCGCGTACGCGCGTGTGGTTGTCTTTCTCGAGACGGTATTCGGTGCCCGCTCCGCCGTAGCCCGTTTGAGAGGTGACCGGCACCCCCGAGGCATCGGTCAAGATCAGCCGCTGACCATCCAGGCACAGCCGGTCATCGGCCGTGTACTTCACGCCCCGGCGCACACCATCGGTGTCCAGCACCGCGCCACAGCGCGTGACCACCGACAGACCGCTCATCGACCAGCCGTGGCCGAAGGGGCCGCTGACGCCACCGCCTGAGTACTGAAGGGAGAGTTTGGGCTCGACGCCTCCACGACCTGGAGGCACCACCACCGGCACCGAGTAGCTCAACTGGCCACTCTCGGTCACAGTAACTTGCTGCCCATGCGCCACGCCCGTCCAAACTGCAGCCAACATCCAACACAGCACACCGACTTCGCAAGAAAATCCATAACTGTATTTGCGGCCCCGACGTCCCCACCATCTATACATAGTCATCCTCTCCAGCGCCTTTAATCCCTCATTTCTGTAACAGTACGTTCAGGCCATCGATTCTCAAAATGAGTGCTTCTAATTCACGAGCTAGTCGTCAGGTGTTTCGAAAAAACGTTTGCACACCCCCCCCATGATTAGGATTCAAGCAGCATCCTGATGATCAGTAGTCATTTCACTGGAGTGAACCCTTTAGGCTGGACCGCCGGGGATAGATGAACTGATACGCTAGCTGGGCCTTCATAGAAGGAGAAGGTTCATGTCATCAAGAGGTCCCTATCGCAGGCACGCGGCGCAGTTCAAACTGCAACTGTGCAGCGACATTCGCTCAGGCTCGCTGGGGCGGCGCGACGCCCAGAAGAAATACGCGCTATCCGCCAATCTCATCCAGACATGGTTGACGCAGTTTGACCGCGGCGAGCTGACCAACGAGGAGGCCGAGGCGGACGTGATCGCCGAATACGAAGCGAAGATTGCTGCGCTGGAGCGCAAAGTGGGGCAGCTCACAATGGAGCTGGATCTGGTCAAAAAACACCCCGCCTGCGCCTCGTGAGCGACAACGAGAGCTCATCAATCATCACCGGCCCCAAGCCTGCACAGTCCGACGGGGGTGCGAAGTGATCGAAATGCCGCGCAGTACCTTCTACTACCGTGGCGCGGCTGACGCCGACGAGTTGCCCGACACGCAGTTGGTCGACCTCATCTCGTCCATCCAGGACGAGCTACCGGGCTACGGATATGTCGCGTCACGCACGAGCTGCGACGCCGTGGCCACGTCGTCAACCACAAGCGTGTTGCACGCCTGATGAAGGCGCACGGCATGGGCAACAAGCCGCGCCGTCAGTTCGTTCGCACGACCGACAGCAACCACGACTCGCCCATCTTCCCGAACCTCTATCGCAACGTGATCCCGAGCCGGCCAGATCTGGTGTGGGTCGCCGACTTCACGTACATCCAGATCGCAACCGGGTTCTGCTACTTGACGGCAACCCTCGATGCGTGCAGTCGCAAGGTGGTGGGATATGCGATCTCCAGGCGCATCGAAACGCCGCTGGCACTCGCGGCCCTGCGCTCCGCGATCGAGAGCCGCCGACCTTCACCTGGCTGCATCCACCACACGGATCGCGGCTCTCAGTACGCAAGCGACACATACCGGCGTGCGCTTCGGGAGGCTGGCCTGCGCGGCTATATGAGCTCGCCGGCCAATCCGTATCACAATGCCCAGGCTGAGAGCTTCCTGAAGACGCTCTAGGTCGAGGAGGTGTACTTGGCCGGCTAAGAGACGTTCACGGATGTGGCCACGCGGTTGCCGCGCTTCATCGAAGAGGTCTACAACACCAAGCGGCTTCACTCGTCACTCGGTTACCGATCACCCAACGAATTCGAATCGCAACTCGCTCAGCAGGCGGCTTAGTTCTGATGAACCCGCTGGTCCAGTCTACGGGGTTCACTCCATAAACGCGTTAGTTTTCATTCAGATCTGACCCACGTTAGCCCTACCCTGCTTGCTTCTGAAAGCAGGGAGTAATCAGGAGTGATAGACGTGGCGACATTGAATGTCATCAGGCGCTGGGCACTGCGCGAGCAGCTGTCCATTCGCGAGATTGCCAGGCGTACAGGCCTGGCACGCAACACAGTGAAGAAGTACCTGCGATCCGATCAGACGGAGCCGCAGTACGCCAAGCGGGCCAGCTCGAGCAGGCTGGACCCTTATGCCGACAAGCTGACCCAGTGGCTCGAAGCAGAGGTCACGCGATCACGGAAACAGCGGCGCACTTTGAGGCAGATCCACACATTGCGCGGCTACGTTCAGCGTCTATCGTGTAGCGCTAGCGAGGATGCATGCGACGAGCTAGCTCTTGAGCTCACACATACCAGCATGGCGTACTAGCTTCGACTCGCCCCGAACCCGTGGCGCCCGTTCCCGAACTCCTTGGTTCCTGCCTTGCACAGGTAGCTAGCACGATAGAAGAACGCTTCCAACCCCGACCGATCTCCTTTCTCAAAAAGATAAACAGGATTCTCCGGGAAATGCACCAAGCCGAGTGCAGTTTCGTACTTTGTCCCAAGCGCGCTGGCCCATGACTCCATGATTCGATGCGCCATGTTGGAGTGTCTGGAAGCGATTTTCCCCAATGTGAAATACGCCTCGCGATTGAGAAGAATCGCGACGTGATAGTGCACTCTCCCAAACTTGCCGATCTCCCTCGCCCAAACGAATCGAACCTCACTGTCGTGGGCGTAGATATTCCTCAGCATCGCTAAGGATCGATGATGACGAATCTTTGCCTTGATTGAATCAACGAACCGCGAGATGTAAGAGTTCGCGATTGAATCATTGCTTGCATCCATACCGTACGGAAAATGTAGGTCAAACCTAATTGCAAAGACGCGAGAGTAAGACTCAAGAGCTAGATTCGCTACGCGATGCAAAGTATCAAGGTACTCCATGATCATAGGCCCGTTCTCCTGCATCACGGGAAGTCCATGGAAGGTTCTGTCGTAGTAGAGCGTGTGATTTCTATTAAGAGATTTCTCGTTCATTAGTTTCTCCTAATGACATCGAGGGATCTCCTCGTTGTCATAGCATGACCAAATGAACCGAATCACTGGAAACAACTAGCCCCAGCATCAAAAAACCACCACGAGAGCTAGTGCTCCTGAGGAATGATTACTTTACCTATTTCTTATATTCTTATCCTATATTCTTATATAACCAATACCGAGAAATGATGCCTGCAGTTCTGGATGGATTATTGAGAGAAGCGCCGCACGCTGCGGTGTTTTTCATAAGTACTTAACTCTGGAAAAATAGTCAGGCAGCGCAAGAAAAATTTTCTAGATCTGAGCCAGTTGCATCCTCATCGGCCTGATCTGAATTGGTTCGCAGGGAAACGGTTCAGACCATACTAGACTCAAGTATTTTCTTCCCAACAGATACATGAACCTGCGGCTCGTCGAACACGCGCAGCCACTCTAACACTGCTGTCGCTTCCGTCACGCGACGGGGAAATCGCTAGCAAGAATCAACGCACGGTACGCGCTACTTCCTGCCTTGGCGCGCCTTTGGTCGACTCTTCATCCACTCCGTGACCTCGGATCTAATCCACTTGTTTACTCCTCCGACCTCCCTCGGAAGCGGAAAACTGGCTATGTGTGACGGTGAGCCTGTGTTCATGTAGTTATAAATAGTCTGCCGGGACACATCCAGAATCTCCGTTAGCTCCTTCATTGCCAACAGTTCAAGCTCGCCCTCAGCTGAATGATCCAAGTTTGGCGCGGCACGCACCGCAGAAGAACTGTCTCCCTGTGCAGAAGCCTTGACTGGCATCGTGGCGCCAGCGCGTTCTTCGCTCGAACTCTGAATTTCGCTCCGATCGGGACTCTCAGATTGAACGTTGAATCTAGACTGGTTGTCCTCCAAACCCTCCGCCTCATTCACCCCGGCCGCGCCGACAGATGCCTTCAGATTCCTCGAAGCGTTTGAAGAGGTGTGATCGACCTCGCTATCAATTGACTTGGCGGTTGTCTGACGAACGAGCAATCGATAGGTAAGAATTCCGTATCGAATGAGATCGTCTGGAAATCCAAAGCAATAGAACCTCTCGGATTCCAGTGCATCAGGTAACTCTGGTTCCTGGATCTGATCCTTGAAACTTTCTCCAGAAGCAAGGGCCTGGCCCAAAAGGCGCCTACGATTCAAGTAGTCCAAGGCTTCTGCGCGAGAGAACGTCGCATTCTCAAGGCGAACTCGGCCGACCTGCCTTGCTGCGGTTACGCGAATCGCACCGGCCTCAATCAGACGATCAAGTCTCGTAACCTCGTCTAGATATGTAGCCTCTCTTCTTGCTCGATCGTCATGCAATATCGCATTCGAGATGAACATCGGCGCACGCTCAGGCAGATTCTCTACCTGCATGTACCTCTTCATGAAATCCACCATCACAGACTTTTGAAGCGGGTAACGAAGTGATCGAACGGCCGCTGCAAGCTCTGAGATTTCCTCAATCTCGGAACCGTCAACAGTCGTCGGAAGCCACGAATGCATTGGACCATTCGGTGACGATGGCAGCTGAACTGCAAACCCAACAATGCACTGAGCGCCCACGGCGCGATGCCTAAATGGATGGGTTAGCGCGGCGACTAGTCTAAGAACCTCCGCACAGGAAATCGTTTCGTCGGGGAAAAGCTCTTTCTCAGCGGATTGCATCTTGGTCTGGGGACACTAAAGTTGGAGACATGCCTGAGAGGAACTTTCCCCATTCGGTCATCATGAATCTGCGCTTCTCGAGCGCGTCGCCACGCCGATAGGCAGCCTCAACTTTACTTTCCAAAGTGTGCGCCAGCGCGTGCTCGGCCAATTCTCGTGCAAAGTGTGTGCGCTCTCCCACCCAATCACGGAACGTTGAGCGAAACCCGTGCGGTACCGCATCAGCGTTCATACGTCGCATCAGCGCGGTGAGCGCCATGTCTGACAGCGCGCCACCACGTGGTGCCAGGAAGATAAGCCCCGCGCACTTGGGGCTATGCAGATCCTCCAGGATTTCCATTGCCATGGGGCTCAGCGGGACGCGGTGCTCCCGCCCAGCTTTCATTCGCTCCCTCGACACGGTCCAAACTGCATTGTCCATGTCGACCTCTTCCCAAGTCGCGCCGCGCACTTCCCCACTGCGAGCCGCGCACAGGATCGTGAACTCCAAAGCCATAGCAGCCATACCACCTTGAAGTCGCAATCGGCGAAAAAAATCAGGAGCATCATCGATTGGCATCGCACGATGGTGCTCAACCACACGGACTTTGCTTGGTGCCGCCAACAGGTTATCCAGGAGGCCCTTCCATCGCGCCGGATTCTCACCAGTTCGATAGCCCCGCGCCAAGGCCCAGTTCAAGATTGCCTCGATACGACCTCGCAGACGCGATGCAGTCTCGTTTTTTGACTTCCAGAGGGGAGATAGCACAGCGAGGACATGGCTCACATCGATGTCTTTGACCATCATCGTGCCTATCTGTGGATAGACGTATGTGGACAACGTGCTAGCCCACTGGGCCCGGTGCTTAGCGTTCTTCCATGTGTCGCCATGGGTCTCCAGATACCCTGTAGCCGCTTGCTCAAAGGTTTTGGCTACCGCTTGCTGCGCTTGAAGCTGACTTTTCGCCGCCTTGCGCTGAAGAACTGGGTCGTTGCCCTGCTCGATCTCCAAGCGCATTTGCCTCGCCTTGTCGCGCGCCTGCGCCAAAGTGACTGTGGGGTATCCGCCCAAACCAATGTGACGCCGCTTGCTCCCCACCATCACGCGCAACACCCAAGACCGTACATCGGCGTCCTTCACGTAGAGATATAGGCCGGCCACACCACCTACGGCGTGATGACCTGGATCGATCAAACGCCCCACCGCAAGCGCAGAGAGTTCTTTTGCCTGTCTCGCCATTTATTTCTACCAATGCTTCTACCATAGAATTCTCGATTGCGTTGGGCAGCTTTGTACAGGACTTTTTATGGATTTTGGATAATTTCCTTTTAAATCAACATCTTGCATGTCTCCGTCCTTGACGAACTTTGACAGCATTTAACACGCATCGGCAGCCGCCCTCTCCGCCAGGGAACACGACTACCCAACAGTCGGTTGAAATCAAGGACTTGCCATCGCAGGTCCTTTTTCATTTGGGGCCAATTAACCCCAGAATTAACCCCAGACGGTGCCACTGCCATGTAGCGCAGTATTCACCTCTCCATACGGGGAATGCTGGTTTCGGGCTCAGGTTGCAGAAATTTCCCCGCTATAAGGCCGGGGGCGTATCACGCAGCTTCCGGGCCTCTTTAATCACGTCTCGTAGTCGATTGGCACTACTGAGGATTTTTCCGGCTGACAGCATGACGGCGTTAGCGGACAACCCTGTGATGGCCATCCAGATACTGGCAGATCTCACCAGCGAAGACTGTGCCCACAGCACGGTTAACAGAACCGCTATGCCTATAAGCGAAGCCGCCCTCAATCGGTGACGCATCTCTTCAGCAAGAAGGTAGATGTCCTGCTGGGGGTTGCGCGCGCAGTGGTCAACTTGCGCTTGGAATGCCTGCCGACGAGCTTCATTGCGCGCGCGCCACCATAGTGCAGCCTTTGATGACACTGTGGATAGCGCCCAAGGTATCAGCGAGCTTGCCCAATTGATCAGCAGCCCGACTACAACAACCGAAATCCACCACACAGGTGATTGAACAATCTTTGCTAGTTCATCCATCTCATCTCCTTGCCCAGCAAGTGTAGACAACTAGCTCGACGTATGTAACCATTTGTTCCTAACCGGAGGAGCCAAATGGCCAAGAAGAAGGTTTTCATCAGCTTCGATTACGACCACGACGAAGGTCTCAAACATTTGCTTGTGGGGCAGTCCAAGAATCCGGACAGTCCGTTTGAACTGGCCGACTGGTCTATCAAAGAACATATTGATGAGAACTGGAAGGCAAAAGCCAAGACTCGAATCAAGTCCGTAGATGTCGTGGTCGTCATCTGCGGAGAGCACACCCACACTGCCACTGGAGTGAGCGCAGAAGTCTCTATCGCCCAGGCCGTCTCAACGGACTATTTTCTGCTCAAGGGCTACTCGAACAAGACATGCACAAAGCCTACGAGCGCACGCGCGGGTGACAAGATATACGCGTGGACTTGGGAAAATCTAAAGCTACTCATTGGTGGTAGTCGCTAATGAAACGCGCGCTCATTATTGGTATTGATGACTACCCCGATGCGCCCTTGCATGGCTGCGTCAACGATGCCCGAACTGTTGCAACAACGCTGGAGAAGAATGGCGACGGGTCGCCTAACTTCGCGGTTCGATTGTTGACGAGCGATGCAGGGGCTGTCACATCTGAGGAAATGGCGGGCGCAGTCGACGAGCTTTTTAAAGCTGATGCCGAAATCGCCCTTCTGTTCTTTGCAGGTCATGGCGCGATCAATCCCGAAACGAACTCGGGCTACATCGTTAGCCAGGATGGCCGAAGAGGCAGTTGGGGTGTTTCGCTATCGGAAATCATCGCGCTTGCGAACGCAGCTTATCCAAGAATCCGGTCAACAGTAATCATCTTGGATAGCTGTCATTCGGGCTTCGCGGGTGAGGTGACTGGCGCAAATAAAGGAGAAGTCTCCATCATTGGTACAGGTGTGACCATCCTTACCGCGAGCCATCGGCAAGGGAGCGCAGGGGAAGCTCAGGGCCACGGTATCTTCACAGACATGCTGGTCGATGCGCTCACCGGAAGTGCTGCAGATATATGCGGGCGAATTACCCCCGCGTCGGTTTACTCTCACATTGACCAGGCACTCGGACCGTGGGAACAACGCCCTGTCTATAAGGCAAACGTGCAGACCTTCATCACGTTGCGGGGAGTCGCGCCAAAGATCCCGCTGGAAGTCTTGCGGCGTTTGCCTGTGTACTTTCCAGATGCTGCGTATGTTTTCCCACTTGATCCAAGCTTCGAACCCGACAGAGCGAACGTGCCTGAACAATTTAGAGCGCTGCCCATCGACATAGAGAACACGAAGAAGTTCAAGGAACTCCAATCGTGCAATCGTCATGGATTGGTCGTTCCGGTCGATGCCGAGCACATGTACGACGCAGCGATTGGTTCCAAAGGATGCCGCCTGACAGCGCTCGGCGCCCACTATCGCAAGCTCGCAGAAATGGCTCGGCTCTGAGCCATCGCCCGAAACCAAAACAAAAGCTCCCACTTCTGGGAAAGTTTCATGAGTGGGAGCATGGAGGGAATATGAGCGGAGATTCACCGGAGTCATCTGGCAGCAGTGAGGAACTTCGCAGCGAGGTTGCGCGGTTACTGGCTCATGCCGAAGAAGCTGCCCGCCGGGCCAACAGCGAGGCCGGATTTGCCTTCAACGCAAAGGGCGCGGCTGAAGAGCATGCGCGTTTTGTCGCCCAGTTGCGCGGAGCTGTGGAGGCTGATGCGTCCTGGTTATCAGCAACAAAGAAGAACGCAGAGGATGTCCAGTCAGCTCTATCTGCCTCCAAGGCATCGGCGGACGTAGACGCCGCTGCTCTGACTGAGATGCGCGCGCAAGCTAAGTCTGACAGCGCATCAGTAAGGGCGGTGAATGCCGCTGTCTCCTCAATCCAAACTGAAGTCGAATCCCTTCGGGAACGGTCAATAGAGGCTAGTCGTGCAGCAACTTCCGCTGCTGTAGATGTGGCTACCAACAAAGCTGCTGTGGAAGCTGCTCTCACGTCCGTTCAGGCTACTCATGCAGCTATTGCAGAAGCGGCAAGTTCAGCCGTATTGAGCGCGAAAGAAATCGAAAAGCTTGAGAGCGGCGCCAAGGTCAACGCCACCTACCTGGACGAGGCGGTAGAAAGCGCCACAGATGTCGATGTGAAAGTAAAAGCGCATGAAGCGGAACTGGTGCGCCTACTAGCTGAATACACTGCCCTGAACAAGAAAGTTGAATCTATGCTGCCCGGCGCGACAAGCGCTGGACTGGCATCTGCATTTCGAATTCAGAAAGAGCGCTTTGTCGCTCCCTCCATAGGCTGGCTCATCGTTTTCGTGCTGACCTTGGCGGCCTTGTTTGGAATGGGCTTGTACGACTTCCAGGCCGCCGAGCCAACTTGGGACGCGATGCTTCGTCATTTTGCGAATCGTCTCCCAATAATTATTCCTCTTGTTTGGCTTGCAATCTACTCCGGCCGTCACTACAGCTTGGCACTGAAGCTCCAGGAAGACTACGCCTTCAAGGAGGCCGTCTCGTTCGCTTTCGAAGGCTACAAGAGGGAGATGGCAAACATTCCGTCTGTGGAAGGGCAACAAAACCCGCTGGTAATCCTCTGTGAGAACGTGCTGAGTTCTCTTGCGCAGCGGCCGGGGCGCATATACGAGAACAAGCATGAGGATGTGACCCCACTGTCTCCGTTGAAGTCACTGATTGCTGAAGCCCTTGCTGCTATCAGAGCGGCGTCTTCCAAGCAATCCGGCCAATAGAACTAGAACGGGTAGGCCACCTTCGCAAGAGCATCTGTCTTGGATTTCAAGCCAGCACCGCCAGAGTACAGCCCATAGGTGATGCGCAGTTTGTCGTGGCCCACAATATCTGCTGCAAGGTTCTCAGACACGCCCGCGTTCTCCATCTGCGTGATGACCGTCGAGCGCATCGAGTGAAACGTGTGGCCCTCTGAAAAGCCCATCGCCTTCTTGAGCCGACCGAAGCGCTTACCAATCGCATTCGACCTGTCACCGTACTTGTTCAGCGTCAGGCCCGACAGCAGGAAGCCGTCCTTCGACTCTTTCACCAGGCGCTTGACAGTCGCAGCCAGCTTCGGATGAATTGGCACCTCGCGAATGCCAGCCGCCGTTTTGGAGTCGGCAATCTTGAAGCTCTTGTCGGTGACCTCGATGGCTTTCAGTGAGCACAGCTCCTCGATGAGCGCGCCCGAGTACGCGCCAAGCATGATGAGGTCCGCCAATTGCTTGTCGCCATCACGGCCTTCGTAGGGTCTGGTGGCAGCCTCGGTCCACAACTTCACTACCTGCTCGGCCCCATAGGGCATGTTGGCTGTCTTGCCAGCCTTGGCCTTCTTGCGCTTTGAGAGCACCAGGACGCCGGTGAATGGCTCTGACTCAGCCGGCACGGCGTCATAGGTCTTGAGGTAGCGCCAGTAGTTGCGGCAGAAGGACAGGATGCGCTCGAGCGAAGCCGCCCCCTTCCCTTCCTTCGTCATCTCGTCGAGCCAGAGCTTCACAGCGCCCTTGGTGATGCCTTCCAGGGATTCGAATCGGGCGACCAGCAGACCAACGCCCTTGACCATGTGGTCCTTGGTTTTCTCGGCCAGATCAATCTGGCCCTTCCAGGCATCGAAGTACTCGCTGGCCGGTGTGCGCGCGCCCGTGGCGATTTCATAGAACTCCTTGGCCGCCTTGGCTCCCTTCTTGTCCTCCATCGCCTCCAAGCGGTCGATGAGCACGCCCTCGACATCGGCACGAGTGTCGTCGTCATCAATCGCCTTCAAGGCATCCCGCCAGCGCATCGCCTCGGTTCGGACCGCGCCCGTGGTGCCCCGAGCCTGTGCAATTTCAGCCTTCCACTGAGCGATGAAGGGAGCGGCCTTCAGAAGAGCATCACGCCGGTTCGGAGTGCCGAGCGACCGCTTGAAGCGGACCACGCCAAGCGCCTCGCGGACATCCTTAGGGACCAGGAGGGTTGCGTACCAGGTGTGGTGGCGAAGCTCGATGTTCATACTGCTCGGAAAGGGTTCGAAGAAAAATTAACCCCAATGTCAACCCCAAGCAGAACCCCATTTCAAGACCGATTTTCAGAGGAAGATGAGCCGAATCAACAGCTTAGATGGTGATAAACAGCGAGTCCCGCCCTCCCGCCAGGCGATCAATGAATACGGGGCTTTGCGCCCCGTTTCTGTTTTCTACCCACCCTGATCAACCATCGCCGGCCTACGCCGCCCAGCGATAGCGCGGCTGGTCGATCGCCAGACGTGCACGCGTCACGCGCCACAGGTGGGCGACCAACTGCTCATCGTCGAGCGCCGGATTTCTGCCCGCGATCCGTTCACAAAGCTGTTCGCGCAGCACGCCCAGCTGCTCCGTCGCTGCGCTGCCAAGCAGTCCTTGCAGCGACTCGCCCTCCTCCCGCGCCAAGGCTGGCCCGGACAGACGCTCGCGCTGGAGCATCTGGATCAGACTCACACCGATGCGCAGCGAGATATCTGCCTCCGGCGCATGCGCCTGTTCGCGCAGAAGCGCATCGAGCGCCTGCAGGATTTCTGCATCCGATGCCGGCGGGACAGAGTTGCCGCCATCCGCATCAGCAGCGTCCGGTGCGGTCTCGGCGCTGCGCGCACGCCCTTGCGGCGCCACCAACGCCAGCAAATCCATCTCCGTCTCACCCACCCGTCGCGCCACCGCCAGTCGCTCGATGCTCCGATCCGCGCCGGAACGCCAGGCCAGCCCCATCGCATCGCAGGTGACGCCCCATTTCAGCGTGCCCAGCACCTGCCACCAGCGCACGCGCGCCGGGTCGACGGCGCAGCCGCCCGCGGCTTCGTAGCCCGCGAACAGTTGCTCGCGCGAGCCCAGGCCGCCGGCGGGGCGATCCACTTCGCCGAAGCGCCAGGCATTCACGCAGAACCAGCCCAGGTCTTCCATCGGATCGCCGCGATGGGCGAGTTCCCAGTCGAGCACGGCGCGCACGCCCGTGGGGTCGACCAGCAGGTTGCCGTTGCGGAAGTCGCCATGCACCAGCACCGAGGGCGGCTCGCCCGCGTCGGCCGGCTCGTGCCGGGCCAGCCAGCGCAGCGCGTACTCGAACACGGGACGCGCGACGCCGTTGGCACGGTGGGCGGCCTGCCAGCGTTCACGCTCCACGCGCGCGCGGCCTTCGCGCAGGGGCGGCAGCGTGGCGGCGGGCAAGGCGTGGATGCGCGCCATCAGGGCGCCGCAGTCCGCGGCCAGCCGCGGCCTGACCGGCGCATAGGCCGCATCGCGCAGGATGGCCCGCGCCGACGACTCGCCGGGCACGCGCGTCATGAAGTAGCCCTCGCCCAAGCCGTCGTCGGCATGCAGGACACCCACGACCTCCGGCACGGGCACGCCGCCGGTCGCTGCCGCCGACAGCAACGCCGCCTCGGCCGCCATGCCGGCGCTGCCGGCCTGGCCGCTGTCGCTCCAGGGCCGCGCGCGGCGCAGCACGAGGTCGAGCGCGCCCTCTTCCCCTTCGGCCCGCAGACTCCATATCTCCTGGCTCGCGCCGCCGGAGAGGGTCTTCAGGTCATCGACGCGACGCACGCCGGGCCGGTGGCGGCGCAGCGCCGACAGCACGTGGCTGGCCTCCACGGGGTGCTGTGCGATGCTGCGCGACCCCTCCATCAGTAACCCGCCCGGATGCCTTCGAACGCCCCGCCGTCGGCCGCGTCCTGGTGGTCCATGTACTCGGCCATGCCCCAGCCTTCGCGCCCGTCCATGCGATAGCGCGTCATGCATTCCATGATCCGCGACTTGTCGGTGCGGCCGTCGTCCAGCTTGCGCCCGTGGCGGCACGGCGCGCTGGCGATCGTCTCGCCTTCCACGTCATACCGGCGGCCGCGGTCGTCTTCGAACGACAGGATGAAGCCAGTGGGGTAGCGGCGTTCATCGTCGGTGTAGCGCGAGTTCACCCGGATCGAATGCACGTGGTGCAACCGCCCGCCTTCGTTGAGGAAGCCGGTCTGCAGCAGCGCGCCGTCGGCCTGCTTCACCACCATCAGGCAGATCGACAGGTCGTCGCCAAACGTGCACGGATACCAGCGATACCACGGGATGGCCTGCCAGATGCGCGGGCCCCAGGAATGGTCGGCCAGGCCGTGGCCCGCGATCAGCCAGTGCTGGCCACCGACCTCGATCGTGCCCTCGCCGCGCAGCGACTGGTCGTAGTGCGCACGCGCGAAGTAGCGGCCCTCGCCCTCGTCGTAGGGCTGTCCCGCGTCGTCCAGCAATTCGCCGCCGTGCGCGGGCGCCACGGCGTGCAGTTGCAGGTCGATGCGCGCGGGCCGGCTGGCCTCGGGCACGAAGGCCTCGCGGGGCCGCTCCAGCGCCGTGCCGTCGGGCAGCACGAAGATCGGGCCGTCGTAGCGCAGGCGCGTGCGCACCATCGGCTCCAGCACCTCGATCGACAGGCCGGCTGCTTCGATGCGGCCCACGCTCACGTCGTCGGGCTTCGCGAAGACGAAGCCCAGGCGCCCGTCGGGCAGGTACAGGCACACCGTCATCTCCGAAAAGCCCTGGTTGGCGCGCTGGCCGATGCGGAACCAGCCGCCGATGCGCTGCCGGCCATCGATCAGGTGTAGATAGCGGCTCTCGTTGAAGAAGGGGTGCGGCTCAACGGGATGGTTGGCGGCGTCCTGCGGCAGCAGCGGGCGCACGGGGCGGAAGCGGCCCGAATAGTCCATGGCGTCTCCGGATTCGATGGAAGGAAGAGAAAAGCCGTTCAGCCCGCGCCCGGCGGCAGCAGGTGGCGGAAGTGGCGCAGCACCACCTCGCCATCGAGCCGCAGCGCATGGCATCCGCCCAGGGGCGACGAGCGCAGCCGGCCCGAGTCACCGGCGCGGTTGTCGTAGTTGGAGGTGTCGGACCAGATCACCTGGAACGCCGTGGTGGCCAGCGCAGGCAGCAGCTCGGTGATGTGCGAACACCCCTGCGTGCCGCGGAACATGCGCTTGACCGTGAGGTTGAAGCCCGGCTCGATCCGCATGCCCACCAGCCGGGCGTAGTCGGGTGCGATGCGGCCACACACGCCATAGGGGGCGTCGAGTGTGCGGGCCTCGGCCTCGTGGATCAGGAAGCTGGCGTCCACCGCCAGCCGCAGCGTCATCTGGTGGATGGGCTCGTGGGCCGGCAGGGGCCGCTCGGGCAGCACCAGGTCATACGGCTTGGTATCGACGAGGCGGCCCTCGATGTCGAACAGGCCGTCGTCGCGAACATAGCCCGCGCATTCGATGCGCCGCAGGTGCACCGGACGCCGGCCCACGGCGGGCACGGGCAGAGCGTCGTCGGCTGGTATCACGGCGGGCTCCTGTCAGATGTGCGTGAGCAACTGCGCCGGCAGGTGTGCCGTGCCGTTGAAGCTCACCATCACCGGCCGGTAGCGCCACATCGCGAACTCGGTGAACGACGCATTGCGCACCTGGCTCACCAGCGGCAGGAACAGGCTGTCGGGCAGGTCCATCAGTTCGCACACCGTGGCTGCGATCACGCCGGCCGAGGTCACGGCGAGCGTGTGGCGCGCATGGCCGGCGGATGCCGCCTCCTCGTCCTGGCGCAGCCTCTCGCGGGCCCAGCGCCCCACGCGGGCGCGGAACTCGCGGAAGGTGGGGCCGTCGCGCAGGGCCAGCTCGCCATCGGCCCAGGCGCCAATGCGTTCCAGCAGTTGCTGCAACTGGACACGCGGACGCGGGCCGAGCGCTGGCTCGCCGCCCGCCGTGACGTGCGCCGCGGGCGCGCGTTCGAGCACCAGGCTGCTGCTGTCGGCGAACTCGTCCAGGGCCGGCTCGGCCTGGCGCGCGGGTGCGTGGCCCCACGCATCCAGCAGCAGATCGGCCGTGTCGCGGTGCCGCTCGCGCGGGCCCACGCACAGCAGATCGAAATGGCGGCCCTGCTCCAGCACGAAGCGGCCCGCCGCCTTGGCCTGGGCGCAGCCATCGGGCGAGAGCCGGTCGTAGTGGCTCGTGCCGAACGACGCCTGGCCGTGGCGCATGAGCGTCAGCACGCGGCGCCCCCGGATCCGGGGGCCTGGAACACCACGCCCGCCGCCACCAGCGCGTCGATGTCGGCCGGCGCGTGCCCCAGTTCGCCCAGCAGGCCGGCGGTGTGACCGCCGATGGCGGGTGCCCGCGGGGGCAACTCGGCTGGCGTGCGGTCGAAGCGCGGCGCGGGCGCCGGTTCGGTGGCACCGGCGCGCTGCACGAAGGTGCCGCGCGCCACGTTGTGCGGATGGGCGGGTGCCTCGCGCATCGACAGCACGGGCGCGAAGCACGCATCGGTGCCTTCCAGCAGCGCGCACCAATCGTCGCGCGTGCGTGTGCGCAGGTGCGCGGCCAGCCGTGCCTTCTGCGCGGGCCAGTCGGCCTGCGACCACTGGCCGGCGCGCATCGCGCCGTCGTCGTCCAGCCCGATCAGGCGCAGCAGTTCGGCATAGAACTGCGGCTCGATGGGCCCGAGCGCGATGTGGCGGCCGTCGGCGCATTCGTAGCTGGCATAGAACGGCGCCGAGCCGTCGAGGAAGTTCGTCTCGCGCTGCTGGCCGTCCCAGGCGCCCTTGGCCATCAGGCCGTACTGCGCGGCCATGAGCAGCGCCGCGCCGTCGCTCATCGCGGCATCGACCACCTGGCCGCGGCCGCTGGTGCGGCTCTCGAACAGTGCGGCCACCACCCCCAGTGCCAGCAGCATGCCGCCGCCGCCATAGTCGCCCACCAGGTTCAGCGGTGGCGCGGGCGGCCGGTCGGCCGGGCCCATGGCGTGCAGCGCGCCGCTGATGGCGATGTAGTTGAGGTCGTGCCCGGCCGCCTGCGCCAGCGGGCCGCTCTGGCCCCAGCCCGTCATGCGGCCATAGACCAGCCGCGGATTGCGCGCCATCACGGCGTCGGGGCCCAGGCCCAGCTTCTCGGCCACGCCTGGGCGGAAGCCTTCGATCAGCACGTCGGCGCGCGCCGCGAGATCCAGCGCCACCTCCAGCCCGCGCGGATCCTTGGTGTTGATGGCGATCGATTCGCGCCCGCGATCGACGATGGCATCGTTGCGCAGCATGGCCGCCAGCGGTCCACCGCCGGGCTGCGGAATGCGGTCCACGCGCAGCACGCGCGCCCCCATGTCCGCCAGCATCATGCCGGCGAAGGGGCCGGGGCCGATGCCGGCCAGTTCGACGACCGTGACGCCTGCGAGCGGGCCGGCCATCAGCCCTCCGCGAAGTAACGCTCGCCGCGCGCGGCCATGTCGCGCAGCGCCTGCGGCACCTCGAAGCGCTCGCCGTGGCGGCGCGCCAGCTGGTCGCATTCGGCCACGAAGGTCGCCGCGCCCACCGTGTCGATGTAGCTGATGGCACCGCCGAGCGCGGCCGGGAAGCCCCAACCCAGCAGCGAACCCACGTCGGCATCGCGCGCGCTGACCACGCCCTCGGCCAGGCAGCGCGCCGCCTCCAGCGATTGCGAATACATCAGGCGCCGGCGCACGTCGTCCACCGTCGGCTGTTCGCCGGCGCGGGGATAGAGCTCGCCCAGGCCCGGCCACAACGTGCGCTTGCCCTCGGGCGAATAGTCGTAGAAGCCCTGGCCCGCCTTGCGGCCGAGCCGGCCGAGCTTCTCCACCATGGTCACCAGCACCTCATCCTGCGGCTGCTCGCGGTAGGCCGCACCGTCGTCGATGCGGCGCTGCCTGAGCGCCTTGTAGAGCAGCTCGACCGAGAACTCGTCGATCAGCGCCAGTGGCGGCATCGGCATGCCGGCCATGCGGCCCGCGTTCTCGATCAGGTGCGGATTGACGCCTTCGGCCAGCATGGTCATGGCCTCGTAAGGGAACATGCCGAACGCACGGTTGGCATAGAACGCGGGGCAGTCGTTCACCACGATGGGCGTCTTGCGGATCGCCTTCACGTAATCGAGCGCGTGGGCGATGGTGGCTTCGCTCGTCGCTTCGCCGCGGATCACTTCCACCAGCGGCATCTTCTCCACCGGAGAGAAGAAGTGCAGGCCGACGAACTGCGCCGGGCGCGACGATTCGCGCGCCAGCCCGGTGATGGGCAGCGTGGAAGTGTTGGAGGCGAAGACGGCGTCGGGCGCCATTGCGGCCTCGGCCCGGCGGGTCACGTCGGCCTTGACGGCGCGGTCCTCGAACACCGCCTCGATGACGATCTGGCAATCGGCCAGCGCGGCGTAGTCGGTGGTGGTCTCGATCAGGCCCAGCGTGCGCTCCCGCCTGTCGGCCGTGAGGCGGCCCTTGGCCACCTGCGCGTCCAGCAGCTTGGCGCTGTAGTCCTTGCCCCGGGCGGCGGCCTCGGCCGTGGTGTCGAGCAGCACCACCTGCAGGCCGGCCTGCGCGCTCACGTAGGCCACGCCCGCCCCCATCATGCCGGCGCCCAGCACGCCCACGCGCTTGTACTCACGGCGTGGCACGTCCCTGGCCCGGCCCGCCAGGCGGTTGGCCTCGCCCATCGAGTAGAAGAGCGTGCGGATCATGTTCTTGGTGGCGGCGCTGGTGGCCAGACGCGCGAACTGCCGCTGCTCGATCTTCAGGCCCGCGTCGATGTCCACCTGACAGCCGTCGTACACGCAGGCCAGGATGGCTTCGGGTGCGGGATACAGGCCCTGTGTCTTGCCCAGCAGCGCGCCGGCCATGCCGAAGAACATCTGCGTCGGGCCGGGCGTCTGCGGTGCGCCGCCGGGAAACTTGAAGCCCTTGGCATCCCACGGCTTGACGATCGCGCGCGCGCCCTCGGCCAGCAGCCAGGCGCGGGCGCGGGCCAGCAGGTCGGCCGCCGGCACCACTTCGTCCACCAGGCCGTCTTCCAGCGCCTTGCGCGGCGCGACCTTGCGGCCTTCGAGCAGATACGGCAGGGCGGCCTTGATGCCGATCATGCGCGGCAGGCGCTGCGTGCCGCCGGCGGCGGGCAGCAGGCCCAGCGTCACTTCGGGCACGCCGAGCTGGATCTTCGCGTCGTCGGCCACGATGCGGCGATGGCAGGCCAGGCAGATCTCCAGCCCGCCGCCCAGCGCCGTACCGTTGATGGCGGCCACGAAGGGCTTGCCCGAGGTCTCCAGTGTGCGCAGCGTGCGGCTGAACGGGCCCGAACTGGCCATCGACTCTTCGGCCGTGCGGATGCGCCGGATCAGGTCCAGGTCGCCGCCGGCCACGAATTCGGGCCGCGACGACGTGACGATGACGCCCTTGACGGCGGTGTCGGCGATCGCCCGGTTCACGGCCGCGTCGAAGGCTGCGATCGAGGCCAGGTTGAGGACGTTCATGGGCCGGTCGGCCACATTCCAGGTGAGTGTGCAGATGCCGTCGGCGTCGATGGTGTAGTCGATCATGTGTGTGTTCCTTCCTGCGGCGCGTGCATCAGACGCGTTCAATGACCATCACCGATCCCATGCCGCCGCCCACGCAGAGCGTGACCAGGCCGGTGCTGAGGTCGCGCCGCTCCAGCTCGTCGAGCAGCGTGCCCAGCAGCATGCCGCCGGTGGCACCCAGGGGGTGGCCCATGGCGATGGCGCCGCCGTTGACGTTGACCTTGTCGTGCGGCACGCCCAGCGCCTGCATGAAGCGCAGCACCACGGCGGCGAAGGCTTCGTTGCATTCGAACAGGTCGATGTCGGAGGCCTTCATGCCCGCGCGCTTGAGCGCGGCCTCGGCCGCCGGCGCGGGGCCGGTCAGCATGATGGTCGGCTCGCTGCCGATGGTGCCGAACGACAGCACGCGCGCGCGCGGCTTCAGGCCCAGGCGGCCGGCCATGTCCTTGCTGCCGATCAGCACGGCCGAGGCACCGTCCACGATGCCCGACGAATTGCCGGCGTGGTGCATGTGCACGATCTCGCCGAGCTCGGGGTAGCGCTGCAGCGCCACGTTGTCGAAGCCCATCTTCTCGCCCTGCATGGCGAACGACGGTTCCAGCTTCGCCAGCGTTTCCATCGTGGTTTCGGGGCGGATGTACTCGTCGCGCGCGAGGATCTCGACGCCGTTCATGTCCTTCACGGGCACCACGGACTTCGAGAAGCGTCCTTCGGCCCAGGCCGCGGTGGCGCGGCGCTGGCTCTCGACGGCGTAGGCGTCGACGTCCTGGCGGCTGAAGCCGTAGAGCGTCGAGATCAGATCGGCCGAGATGCCCTGGGGCACGATGCGTTGCGGCAGCGTGATCTGCGGATCGGTGATCCAGGGCCCGCCGGAGACGAACATGGGCACGCGCGACATGCTCTCCACGCCGCCGCCGATGGCCAGCTCGGCCTGGCCCGACTTGACGAGGGCCGAGGCGAAGTTGCAGGCCTCGAGCCCCGAGCCGCAGAAGCGGTTGAGCTGGACGCCAGGCACGGCATGGTCGTAGTCGGCCGCGAACAGCGCGGCCTTCGCCACGTTGGCGGCCTGCTCCAGCGCGGGCTCGGCACAGCCCAGGATCACGTCGTTGACCAGCGCGGTATCGAGCCGGTTGCGGTCGCGGATCTGCTGCAGCACCTGCGCGGCCAGGCGCACGGGCGCCACTTCGTGGAGCGAGCCGCTCGCGCGGCCACGGCCGCGCGGCGTGCGCACGGCGTCGAGGATGTAGGCTTCTGTCATCGGAGTCCTTGCAATGGTTCGGTACGCGGGGACGCGGCTTCAGCGCCCCGTGAAGGCGGGCTTGCGGCGCTGCTGGAACGCCTGGATGCCTTCGTGCAGGTCGGCCGTGGCGAACACCTGCTTCAACTGGCGCGCCTCGTGCGCGAGCATCGCGTCGAAGTCGCCGCCGTCCAGCAACACTTCCTTGGAGAGCGCGAATGCGCGCGTCGGTCCGCTGGCGATGCCGGCGGCCAGCGTCTGGGCTTCCGCCAGCAGGCTGCCCGCGGGCACCGCCCGGTTGATCAGGCCCAGGGCAGCGGCTTCGGTGCCCGACACGAGGCGGCCGGTGTAGATGAGCTCGGACGCACGCGCGAAGCCGATACGGCTGAGCAGGTGATGATGGGCGCCGGTGTCAGGCACCATGCCGATGTGGCGGAACGGGCTGCCGAACAGCGCACCCTCCTCCGCCAGCACCAGGTCGCAACACAGTGCGATGCCGAAGCCGAAGCCCAGGGCCGGGCCGGCGACGGCCGCGAGCGTGGGCACCGGCAGCTCGCGCAGCTTGCGGCACAGCGGGCCCACCACCTGGCCGATCATCGCCATCGGGTCGTCGCCTGCGGGATCGATCGACGAGATGTCCCACCCCGCGGAGAACACCGGCCCGGCGCCACGCAGCACCACGCAGCGGGCACCGCCGGCCAGCGCCGCATCGAGCTGGGCGCCCAGGGCCTGGGCGTTCTCGGTGCGGAAGCTGTTCTTGGGTTGGGGTAGATCGATGACGAGGGTGGCGACCGCCCCCTCGGTGTGCAGCGTGATGCCGGCGGCTGCGGTGCCGGAGTGCGTGGCCTGTCCCATGGCATCCACTGTCGTCGCCGGCGCCGGGGCCCGTATCGTCGCAAACGACGAATTCACTTCGGGGCATCCCCTAGATGGCTGCGTGCGATCACGACGTCTGCGCACCGTGGGCGACGGCCTGCTGGCGCCGCCCACGCGCCATGAGGGCATCCACGCGCTGCTGCAGTGCGTGCAGGTCCAGCCGTGCCAGGCTCTCGCGGGAGAGTTGCGCCTCGACCGCGAGGCCTTCGGCGAGGGTCGTGGATTGGCCCGCGCGCTGGGCCCGCTTCATCGCGCGCAGCGTGGGCCAGTCGCAGCCCAGCATGTCCTGTGCGATGGCGCGGCAGCGTGGCAGCAGTGCGTCGGGCGCCACCACCTCCAGCACCAGACCCCATTCGCGGGCTGTCTGTGCGTCCAGGAAGTTGCCCGTGAAATGCAGGTAGCGTGCGCGCTGCGCGCCGATGGCCAGCGACAGCCGCTGCGACAGGCCCCAGCCCGACACCAGCCCGACGCGCGCATGGGTGTCGGCGAAGCGGGCCCGCTCGGACGCCACCAGCACGTCGCACATCAGCGCGAGTTCGAAACCGCCCGTGACGGCGAAGCCGTTGACGGCGCCGATCAGCGGTTTATCCAAGGCGTCGAACGCCCGCATCATGGGCGTGTCCGGGCCGAGGTCGTCGGGCGTGAGCGGCGTGCGCGCCAGCTCCTGCAAGTCCATTCCGGCGCAGAAGGCCTGCCGGCCCGCGCCGGTCAGCACCACCGCGCCCACCCGGTCGTCGGCGGCGACATCGCGCAGCGCCTGCAGCAGTCCGGCGCGCACGTCGGCAGACAGCGCGTTGTGCCGGTCCGGCCGGTTGAGCGTGATGCAGGCCAGGCCGGCGTCGATGTCGACGGTCACCGGTGCGGATGCGCTGGCGGTCATGAAGGCTTCTCGCTTGCTTGAGCGTCAGCGGCCACGGAAGACCGGCGGGCGCCGCTGCAGGAAGGCCTGCACGCCTTCGGCGAACTCGGGACGATCGATCAGTTCGCGTTGCCGGTCGCGCTCGTAATCCAGCTGCGCGGGCAAAGTGGCGCCTTCGGCATGCGCGAACAGATCGCGCGATTCCTGCACCGCGTACGCGGGCAAGGCGGCCAGTCGCCTGGCCGTGCGTGCGACCTCGTCGGCCAGTCGTGCGTCGTCCACACACGCCCACACCAGCCCCCACTGCTCGGCGCGCTCGGCCGGCAGGCGATCGCCCAGCAGCGTCAGGGCCAGCGCCCGGGCACGGCCGGCGGCACGCTGCATGAACCAGGCACTGCCCATGTCGGGCACCAGCCCGAGCGCAGGCGCGAACGGCAGGTAGAAGAACGACGAGCGCGCCGCCACCACCACGTCGCAGGCCAGAACCAGCCCCACGCCGCCGCCAGCCACGGCACCATGCATGGCACACACGACGGGAACCGGCAGGGTGCGCAGGCCGTTCACCAGTGCGTGGCCGCCTTCGTCCATCAGGCGCGCCGTCTGTTCGCCCAGGCTGGGTGCGCCAGCGGCGCGCGGCGCGGACAGCTCGGCCCCCATGGCCGGCAGGTCGGCGCCGGAGCAGAAGCCCCGGCCGTTGGCGGCCAGCACCAGCACGCGCACGGCGGGGTCGGACCGCACCGCCTGCAGCGCGTCCAGGCAGCCCTGCAGCAGTTGCGGCGACAGCGGATTCATGCGGCCGCCGTCGTCCAGCGTCAAGGTGGCCACTCCGTCGGCCACGCCGTACTGCACCCGTGAATCGTTCATCGCAGTTCCTCCGGTCGCGCTGCGGCGCGCCCCTCACATCCGCTTGGCGACTTCTTCCAGCATCACCTCGGTGGCACCGCCGCCGATGGTGAGGATGCGCGCGTCGCGCGCCATGCGCTCGATCGGCGTGCCGATGATGTAGCCAGTGCCGCCGTGCAGCTGCAGGCAGCCGTGCACGACTTCCTGCAGCGTCTCGCAGGCGAAGGCCTTGAGCATCGACACCTCGCGCACCGTGTCCTTGCCCTCGTCGATCATCTGGGCGCACTGGTAGAGCAAGGCACGCGCCGCCGCCGTCTTGCTGGCCATCCACGCGATCTTGTTGCGCACCACGGCCTGATCCCACAAGGTCTGGCCGAAGGCGCGGCGCTGCCGGGTGTAGTCGACCGTGAGCTCGATCGCCTTGGAGCACTGGCCCGTGCTCATGGCCCCCGCCACCAGACGCTCGGTCTGGAACGTGCTCATGATGTAGTAGAAGCCCTTGCCCTCCTCGCCCAGCAGCGCGTCGTCGGCCACGCGCAGGTCGTCGAGGAACAGCTCGGCCGTATCGGAAGCACGCCAGCCGTGCTTTTCGAACTTGCGCGTCACCTTCAGGCCCGGGTTGTCCTTCTCCACGATGAACAGCGAGATGCCACGGCTGCCCTTGGCGGCCGGGTCGGTGCGTGCCGCCACGATGTAGATGTCGCCGTACACGCCATTGGTGATGAAGGTCTTGGAGCCGTTGATGACCCAGCCGCCGTCCACGCGCTGCGCACGCGTCTTCAGGCCCGCCACGTCGCTGCCGGCATGTGGCTCGGTCACGCAGATCGCGCCCACTTTGGTGCCGGCGATGCAGTCCGGCAGGTAGCGCTGCTTCTGCTCGTGCGTGCCGCGGTGGGCGATGTGCGACATCGACATGTCGCTGTGCACGAGAAAAGCCGATGCCACGCCGCCATAAGTGCTGCGCGAGAGCTCTTCGCCCAGCACCACCGATGCCATCGAACCGAGGCCGCCGCCGCCGTACTCCACGGGATGCCGCATGCCGAGGAAGCCCAGGGCGCCGAAGTCGCGGAAGGCCTGCCGCGGGATCTCGCCTGCGGCCTCCCAGGCATCGGCCTGCGGCACGATCACGTCGTTGACGTAGCGGCGAACCTGCTCGCGGATCATGCGATGGTCTTCGTCGAGCAGGTCGGGTTCCAGGAAGTCGAATTCGGTCATGTCTCGAAGAGGTGTGGTTTCGCACGCAGGCGTCGGGCGCCCCGTGCAGGAAGACTGATCTGGCTCAATTATAGACCGACGTGTCGGCTTATAAATAGGGTTTTCCAGGGCTGTGTCCACCGGGCGGCAGCAAGCTGCCGCGCAGCCTGGCGGTAACATCGCCACCCGGTGCGCGGATCGCCCGCCTCCTTGAACACATCACGACTTCACACCAGGGACAGCCACCGCCATGCCACGCGTACGCGCCGACGACTACGATGCCAAGACGCAGACCATCCTCGACAGCGCTGCCGGCCTGTTCGCCAAGGTGGGCTATCCCAACGCGAAGATGCAGGACATCGCGCAGGCCTGCGGCGCATCGAAGTCGATGCTCTACCACTACTTCCCGACCAAGGACGACCTGCTGTTCGCCATGCTGGAGGAGCACCTGCAGAAGCTGATCGCGGGCCTGGAGGAAGCCCTCGCCCAGCCGGGCAGCGGCCCCGAGCGCCTGGCGGCGTACGTGCAGGTCTATGCACAGAAGTCGTCGCACTCGCGGCGCCGCCACGTGATTGCGATGAACGACGTCAAGTTCCTGCCCAAGGCGCTGCAGACGCCCCTGCTGGCACTCGAAACCCGCGTGACCGACATCGCCTCCGACGTGCTGCGCCAGGTCAACCCGCGTCTGGACGACGCGGCCTACAAGCCCTATGCGATGCTGCTGATCGGCATGCTCAACTGGACCGACTACTGGTACAAGCCCGGCGGCGCGATGAAGCCGGCCGAGCTGTGCGAGCGCATCTCGCGCCTGTACCTCAAGGGCTTCATGGACGAGACGGGTTGACGGCAACTGCGGGAGGGCCGGCCCAGGCGGGCGGTCCGGGGGTCAACCCACGTAGCCCTCCAACAACAGACGGCTACAGGTCCCGCGAAATCAGCTCCTTCATGATCTCGTTCGTGCCGCCATAGATGCGCTGCGCGCGCGCATCGACATAGGCCCGCGCAATCGGCACCTCCGCCATGAAGCCGTAGCCGCCGTGCAGCTGCACGCAGGCATCGACCACCTTGCACTGCAGGTCGCTGCACCAGTACTTGGCCATGGTGGCCTCCTGCGCATCCAGCCGGCCCTCGGCCATCAGTTGCAGGCAGCGGTCGACGAAGGTGCGGCCGATCTGGATTTCGGTCTTGAGCTCGGCCAGCACGAAGCGCGTGTTCTGGAAATCGGCCACGGCCTGACCGAAGGCGCGGCGGCCGCGCACGTACTCCAGCGTGGTGCGATAGGCGTCTTCGGCCGCGGCGATGGCCGAGATGGCGATCTGCAGCCGCTCCCAGGGCAACTCCTTCATCAGGTAGCCGAACCCGCGTCCCTCCTCTCCCAGCAACTGGTCGGCCGGCACGTGCACGTCCTCGAAGAACAGCTCGCCCGTGTCCTGCGACTTCAGGCCGATCTTCTTCAGGGGCTGGCCCTTCTTCACGCCGGGGAGCAGGGTGTCGACCACCAGCAGGCTGACGCCCTTCGCGCCGGCCGCCGGGTCGGTCTTGGCCACCACGATCACCACATCGCACGTGGTCGCGTTGGAGATGAAGGTCTTGGCGCCGTTGAGCACGTAGTGGTCGCCCTGGCGCACCGCGGTGCTGCGCACGGCCTTCACGTCGGATCCGCCATCGGGCTCGGTCATGGCCAGCGCGCCGATGGCCTCGCCCGTGACCATGCGCGGCAACCACTGCGCCTTGAGCGCCTCGCTGGCGAAATGCAGGAAGTAGTTGGTGACGATCTCCGAGTGCATGGTCAGCGAGAGACCGAAGTTGCTCAGCGGCGCGGCTTCTTCCAGCAGCACGGCGGAGTAGAGGAAGTCGGCGCCCGGCCCGCCGTAGGCCTCGGGCACGGTGGGACACAACACGCCCACGTCGCCCGCCGCGCGGAACACCGATGCGTCGAAGCAGCCGCGCTCGGCCCAGCGGTCCAGATGAGGCGCCACCTCTTTCTGGAGGAAGCGCCGCACGGTGTCGCGGAACAGGTCGTGTTCGGGACGGAAGATCTCCCGGTTGATCGTCATCTCTGGTGTCTCCTTGGGGAAAGCGTTGGCGCGCCGCCGGCCCTTCAGGCCGCGCGCCGCTCGCGGTCGGCCCAGTGCGCCTCGCGCAACTGGTACTTGAGCAGTTTGCCGGCGCCCGACACCGGCAACTGGTCGCGGAATTCGACGCTGCGCGGGCACTTGTAGCCGGCGATCAGCGACTTGCAGTGGGCGACGACGGCCGCGGCATCCACGGCGGCGCCCGGATGCGCCACCACCACGGCATGCACGCGCTCGCCCCACTGCGCGTCGGGCACGCCGATCACGGCGCACTGCGCCACGCCAGGCAGGGACAGCACGGCGTTTTCGACCTCGGTGGAATAGACGTTCTCGCCGCCCGTGACGATCATGTCCTTGAGTCGGTCGACGATGTGCAGCAGGCCCTCGGCATCGAGACGGCCGCCGTCGCCCGTTCGCATCCAGCCGTCGTGCAGCACCTCGGCGGTCTGCACCGGCAACTGCCAGTAGCCGAGCATGACACCCGGGCCGCGCAGCCACACCTCGCCCACCTCGCCCGGCGCGGCGTCTGCGCCATCGGGCCGGACCACGCGCACTTCCATGCACGGCGTGGGCAGGCCCGCCGCCAGGTGCCGGCCGAGGGCGCGGCTGTCGGCGCCGTGGCACCAGTCGGGCAAGGCGACGGCGATGCCGGCCGTCTCCGTCATGCCGTAGAACTGCGTCAGTGCCACGCCGGGCAGGCACGCGATGGTCTGCTCCAGCAAGGTGCCATCGATGGGCGACGCGCCGTAGTAGAGGCGCTCGAGCGACGACAGGTCGGCCTGCGCGACGCCCGGGTGATCGACCACGCGGCGGATCATGGTGGGCACCAGCGCCGCCTCGCTCACGCGCTCGCTGGCGATCAGCCCGAAGAACACCGCCGGATCGAACGCCGCCAGCATCACCTGCGTGCACTGCCCCGCCATGGCCTGCAGCACCACGGCCAGCCCGCCGACGTGGAACATCGGCAGCGCGTGCAGGCACACGGCGCCCGGCGCGCGGCCGCCGATGACGATGGACGCCAGGGTGGTGGCGAACAGGCCCGCATGCGACAGCAGCACGCCCTTGGCCCGCCCGGTGGTGCCGCCCGTGTAGAACAGCACGGCCGCGTCGTCGCCGGCCGCGCGCACGTCCGCCACGGGTGCGGCACCGGTCAGCCATGGCTCCCAGGCCAGGGATTGCGCGGGCCGGCGCGCATCGTCGCCCATCCACGCCACCTGTTCGAGCGCGGGCGCGCGGGCGCGCAGCACGGGCACCAGCCCGGCGAAAGGATCGTCTGCCAGCAGCAGACGCGCGCCGCTGTCCTGCAGCGCGTAGGCCAGCTCGTCCGCGCTCCAGCGGCAGTTGAGCGGCGTGGCGATCGCCCCGATCCACCAGGCGGCATACAGGGCTTCGAGAAAGCGGTCGGTGTTGGGCGCCAGGATGGCGATGCGGTCCCCGCGCGCCACGCCCAGCGTGCGCAGGGCGCCAGCCAGCCGCGCGACGCGGTCGCCGAATTCGGCATAGGTGGTGCGGCGCGTGCCACAGATGACGGCCAGGCGGCCGGGTTGCTCGCGCACGGCCTTGTTCAGGGCCAGTGTCAGGGGCATGTCTGTCTCCATACTGCGTGTGCTGCCGCTGTCTCGTCGTGTGTCTGCGCGGCGCGGGGCTCCCGGCGCGATGCTAATGCGGATGCGGTTGCGGGCAGCATCGCGTTCATGCGGATTCGCCGAAGAGTTCGCGCTCGTCCAGCGCCGACAGGCTGGCCACGCCGGAGCGCGCCACCGCGATGTGCGCCTGCGCCTGGGGCAGGAGCCGCTCCACGTAGAAGCGCGCCGTCGCCTGCTTGGCACGGTGGAATCCGTCGCCGCGGCCCTCGGCCAGGCAGTGCCCCGCCACGCGTGCGGCACGCGCGAACAGCCATCCGCACACCAGATGGCCCAGGGCACGCAGGTAGTCGCAGCCCGATGCGCCGGCCATGTCGTCTTGCGCGGCGGCGATATCGGCGGTGAGCGACTCGAGGCCATCGCACAGGGCCAGCAGCGGCTCCCGGAAGAACGCCTCCATCGGCCGCGCGTCCTCGCGCACCTGCGACAGGAAGGACTTCAGGCCGCGCCCCTGGTCGGCCAGCACGCGGCGCGAGAGCAGATCGCGCGCCTGCACGGCCGTGGTGCCGTCGTAGATCTGGGCCACGCGCACGTCGCGCACGATCTGCTCGACGCCGTGGTCGCGCACGTAGCCGTGGCCGCCGTGCACCTGGATCGCGAGGTTGGCCACCAGCGTGGCGTTCTCGGCCGTGAAGGCCTTGAGCACGGGCGTGAGCAGCGCCACAGTGCGGTCCGCGCTCTCGCGCCGGGCCGCATCGGGATGCGTCTCGGCGATGTCCAGCGTCAGGGCGAGCCAGGCGGTGAACATCCGCGCGGCCTCCACATGCGCCTTCTGCGTGAGCAGCATGCGGCGCACGTCGGCATGCAGCACGATCGGATCGGCCGCCAGATCGGGCCGCGCGGGGCCGCCGGCCACGCGCATCTGCAGGCGTTCGCGCGCATAGGCCAGCGCGCTGTCGTGCGCGGCCTGCCCCATGCCGGTGGCCTGGGCGCCGATGGCCACGCGCGCCGAATTGATCATCACGAACATGGCGCGCAGACCCTGGTGCGGTTGCCCCACCAGCCAGCCGATCGAGCCGTCGAACGACATCGCGCAGGTGGGCGATCCGTTCAGGCCCATCTTGTGCTCCACCGCGGTGGCCACCATGGCGTTGACCGCCGGCGCGAGACCGCCCGGCGCGCCCGCATCCGGCAGGTGACGCGGCACCAGGAAGAGCGAGATGCCGCCCACGCCGGGCGGCGCATCGGGCAGCCGCGCAAGCACGAGGTGGACGATGTTGGCCGCCATGTCGTGGTCGCCACCGGTGATGAACAGCTTGCTGCCATGGATGGCGAAGCTCCCGTCGGGCCGCGGCTCGGCGCGGGTGCGCAGCAGTGACAGGTCGCTGCCGCACTGCGGCTCGGTGATGGCCATGGTGGCCGTCCATTCGCCGCTCACGATGCGCGTGAGGTAGTCGCGCTGCTGCTGGGGCGATCCATAGGCGCGCAGCAGGCGGTAGGCGCCGCGCATGGCGCCGGGAATCATGCCCCAGGCCGGATTGCAGCCGTTGACGTATTCGTACACCGCCATGGCCACCACCGACGGCGCGCCCTGCCCGCCCAGCGCCTGGTCGGACCCGAGCGCGGGCCAGCCGGCCGCCACGTAGCGCTGCCAGGCCGCGGCGAAGCCGGCCGGCAGACGCACCCCGGCCGGCGCGCCGTCGGCGTCGCGCACCACGCTGCAGCCCTCGCGGTCGCCGATGGTGTTGAGCGGCAGCAGCTCGGCCGCCATGAAGCGGGCGGCCTCGGCCAGCGTCTGGTCGATGGTCGCGCGATCCCAGTCGGCGCCGCAGGGCAGCGCAGCCAGGACGTCGGCGGTGCCGAGCAGCTCGTGCAGCACGAATGCCTGGTCGCGCAGTGGCGGGCAATAGCGGTACATGGTGGGCAGTCTCCGGAGCCACGGCCAGGGGGCTGGCGTGGTCTTCTGCCGGGAGTGTCGGCGCGCGGCGCGGCGCGCGCATCGTCGCATGCGACGAGTTTGGGGCCCCGGCGTGCCGGGTGCGCGTTCAGGCGATCAGGCCCGCCCGGCGCGCGAGCGCGATGGCTTCCATGCGGTTGCGCGCGTCGAGCTTGACGTTGATGTTGCGCAGGTGGGTGCGCACGGTGGTCTCGGCCACGAACAGGCGCTCGGCTATCTGGTCGTTCGACAGGCCCTCGGCCGCCAGCCGCATCACCTGGATCTCCTTGCGCGTGAGCAGCTCGCTGCCGGGCGCGGCCGCGGCCTGCGGCAGGCGCGCGGCGGGCGGCGCGGCCTCCGCCACCGGTGGCGGGGTGCCATCGGCGGGCAGCAGCCGGTCGATGAAGGCCAGCGGTGCATCGTCGCCGGCCGCGGCGTCTTCCAGCAGCACGGTGGGCACGGCACGCAGCTCGCGCAGCAGCGCCAGCACCATCGGCCCTTCGTCGAGGAACAGCCGCACATAGCCTTCCACGGCGGCGATGCGCACGGCCTTGGCCAGCACGCGCATGGCCTTGTTGCGCTGGTCGTCGCGATGCAGCGCCTGCGCCAGCAGAAGCCGGATGGTGAGGGCCCGGCGCTCGCGCTGCGCGCGCTCGGACGCATCGAGCTCCTGCCGCAGCGAATCGATCACGTCCTTCGCATGCCCGCTGGCGATGGACCAGCGCGCCGCCGCCACGTCCCAGGTTTCGACCTCGTTGGCGCGCAACGACAGGCGCGAGACGCGCTGCCACATGGCGCGGTCGCTGCAGCGTTCCAGCTCGGTGCGGGCGCGGGCCAGCCGCCCTTCGACCACGAGTACCCGCACGCGCTCCAGGCGGGCGCTGGCGACCACGCGCGGCAGGCCCTCGCGGTGGCCGATGTGCTCCAGCTCGGTCAGCAGCTGGTGCGCCCGATCACCCTCGCCCTGGTCGCTGGCGATGCGTGCCATGAGGATGTGCGAGATGATGAGCTGGTCCGGAATGCCCACGCGCCGGATCAGCGGGATGTACACGGCCAGCAAGCGTTCGGCCTGCTGGCACTGGTCGGCCTCGTACAGCGCCTCGGCCAGCAGCACGCCGGCCATGGCGTTGCCGTTGGTGGTGCGCGAGCCCTCCAGCGCGCCGGCGCTGGCCGCCAGCCGCAGCCGGGCGATCGCGCGCCGCAGCCGGCCCTGCGTGAGATCGACCGCGCCCTCGGCCGCTTCCGACAGCGCGAAGTTGAAGCTGCTCGCATGCTCGGGCTGGCGGCTGCGGGCGGCATCGACCAGCCGCAACGCCTCGTGGTAACGGCCAGCGATCATCGCCAGGTTGGCCAGCACCACTTCGAGGAAGCCGCGCACGAAGGCCGCGCTGGACGGCAACGCCTCCAGCAGCGGCTCGGTGAGCGCCATGGCGTCGTCGGTGCGGTCGGTCAGCACCATCAGCAGCGGCTTCATCGCGAGCTGGTGGGCGCGCAGTTGCGGATCGTCGTGCCCGTGGCGCTCCAGCCGTTCGAGCAGCGGCGCGGCGGCGCGCGGCCCGCGGGCCAGGCAGACGGCCCAGGCATGCACCGCCTGCAGCATCGGATGCGAGTCGAGCTCGCCCGATTCGAGCAGCGGGTCGAGCCAGCGCGACAGCAGCCGCACGCGGCCCTGCTCCAGCAGCGCCTGGGCGCAGCCATCGAGCAGCGGGAACGCCAGCGCCATGTCGCCCGCCGCGAGGGCATGTTCGACGGCCGGCACGGGCCGGCCGCTGTCCATGTACCAGCGCGCGGCGGCGCGGTGCAGGCCGGCCACTTCGCCCGGATGCTGGCGCGCCAGTTGCGCGCGCAGGAATTCGGCGAACATGCCGTGGTAGCGGAATTCGGCGTGGTCGGACTGCAGCGGAATCAGGAACAGATGGGCCTGGTCGAGCGCGCGCAGCATGGCGGCGCTGTCGCTGCGCCCGCAGACCGCATTGCAGGCCGGGGCGTTGAGCTGTGCCAGCACGCTGGTGCGCAGCAGGAAGCCGCGCACGTCCTCGCTCTGCCGCGACAGCACGTCTTCCATCAGATAGTCCATCACCGCCGCGTTGGAGCCCGAGAAGCCGGCGATGAAGCGGCCGGGCTCGTCGCGGTGCTCCAGCGTGACCGAGGCCAGCCACAGCGCCGCCACCCAGCCTTCGGTGCTGCGGTGCAGGCGGCGGATGTCCTCGGGCGCCAGCGGCAGGCCGCGGCGCTCGCGCAGGAAGCCGTCCACCTCCTGCTCCGAAAAGCGCAGCTGTGCGGGCTCCACTTCCAGCAGGCGACCCCGCGCGCGCAGGCGGCCCAGGCCGATTTCGGGCGCACCGCGCGAGCCGATGATGATCTGCGCGCCGCGGGGCAACTGCTCGATGAGTTCCTGCACCAGGCCCAGCACCACCGGGCCCTGCAGCACTTCGAAGTCGTCCAGGAACAGCGCGAACGGCGCGGGATGGGCGGCGACGGTGTCGATGAGGGCGAACGCCAGCTCGTCCGGCCCCTGCCCGGCCGCGAGGTCGAACTTGCGCAGTGCGGGAACCAGCGGCTCCAGCGCGGCAATCAGCGCGGCGAGAAAGCGGCCGACGTCGTTGTCGGCGCGATCGAGCGTGAGCCAGGCCTGCGGCAGTCCGGTCTCCTCGAAGCGGCGTCGCACCTGCAGCATGACGGTGGTCTTGCCGAAGCCGGCCGGCGCCCGCAGCAGCACCAGGCGTGCGGCGCCGGCATTGAAGATCTTCTCGCAGACCTCGGTGCGCTGCAGCTCGAACGGCGTGGCCAGCGGTGGCCGCAGCTTGCCGGCGATCGGGAACGGCCGTGGCTGGGCGGCCCCGGCCGCCGCGCGCGCCGCCACGTGGGCGCCGCCGGCTTCGTCAGCGGGTGGATGCCGGGGTGGATCAGCGGGGTGTCGGGACATCATGGATCGTGCGGTATCGGCGCCTGGCGCATGGGGGGCGGCGCGGCCGTTGCCGCCGTCCCCCCGGAAGGCGGTACGCGCCGCCGGCGTCTGCGGGGCGCCCGGGGGCCGCACCTCACACCTGCCGGTAGAGCGTCACGACGCAGGCTCCCCCGAGCCCGAGATTGTGCTGCAAGCCCAGGCGCGCACCCGCCACCTGCCGCTCGCCGGCCTGGCCGCGCAGCTGCCACACCAGTTCGGCGCATTGCGCGAGGCCGGTCGCACCCAGCGGATGCCCCTTGGAGAGCAGCCCGCCCGAGGGGTTGGTGACCACGCGGCCGCCATAGGTGTTCTGGCCGTCCAGCACGAATCGCTCGGCCTCGCCTTCGGGGCACAGGCCCAGCGCCTCGTAGCTGATGAGCTCGTTGGTGGTGAAGCAGTCGTGCAGCTCCGCCACCGGAATGTCGAGTGGATCGACGCCGGCGGTCTCGTACACCTGCAGCGCCGCACGGCGTGCCATGTCGTAGCCCACCAGCTTGCGCATGTCGCTCTCGTCGAAGCTGCTGTTGCCGTCGGTCGTCATGGCCATGGCCGCGATGGCCACTCGGGTGTCCAGCCCCCGGCTGCGCGCGAAGTCGGCCGAGCACAGCACGGCCGCCGCGCCGCCGCAGGTGGGCGGGCAACATTGCAGCCGCGTGAGCGGATCGAACACCATGGGCGAGGCCAGCACTTCGTCGAGGGTGAGCGCCTCGCGGAAGATGGCGTTGGGGTTGTGCCGGGCGTGCTCGCGTGCCTTGACGGCGATGCGGGCGAACGTCTCGGCGCGCGTGCCGTAGAGCTGCATGTGCATGCGCCCCGCGCCGCCGAAGAGTTGCGCGGCGACGGGGGTGTCGGACTCCAGCCCCTGGATGGCCTGCATCGCATCGATGAGCGGCTGCGACGGATCGGGCCGGTCGGCCCACTTCGCCGAGATGGCGCCGCGCTGCATCTGCTCGAAGCCCAGCGCCAGCACGCAGTCGGCCGCGCCACTGGCCACGGCCTGGTGCGCCAGGAACAGCGCGGTGGAGCCGGTGGCGCAGTTGTTGTTGACGTTGATCACCGGAACGCCGGTCAGGCCCAGCCGGTAGGCGACGGCCTGGCCGCTGCACGAGTCGCCATACACGTAGCCCGCGTAGACCTGCTGGACGGACTGGTAGTCCACCCGCGCGTCGTCGAGCGCCGCGCGCGCGGCGCGGGCCCCCAGTTGCGGATAGGGCTCGGAGGCGCCGGGCTTGACGAAGGGCAGCATGCCCACGCCGGCCACGTGCACGGGGCGGCTCATGGCAGGCCCCCGCTGCCCGGTCGGTTGCCGCCGGTCATGCTGGGCTGGGCAGATGACATCACTTGAACTGGTCGTAGTCCAGCACGACCTTCCAGCGCCCGTTCTGCAGCTGTGACAGGCGGGCCTTGTTCGAGCCCAGGTGCTGCGTGGGCGTGAAGCGCATCGGCGGGTTGCCGAAGATGTCCGTCGGCAGCTCGCCCATGGATTCGAGCGCGCGGCCATAGCTGTCTGCGGTGATCTGCGGCCCGTTCTTCTGCAGGCCCTTGGCGAACAGGTCGATCATGGTGTAGCCGTAGGTGGAGAACACCGTCGGCGCGTCGGTGAAGCGGGACTGGTACCTGGCCGCCCAGGCGCGTACCGGCTCGGACGCGTCGTCCAGGTACGGATGCACGGCGGTGGTGGCGGCATAGAAGCCGTCCATGGCCTTGCCGCCCAGCTTGGGAATCAGGTCGGTGTAGGCCGACGAGGTCGACAGGAACACCGGCGAATAGCCCAGCTTGCGCGCCTCGGAGATCACGCCCACGGTCTCGCGGATCAGCGTGCCCATCACCACGAAGTCGCACTCGGACGCCTTCAGCCGGGCCACCTGCGACGAGAAGTCGGTGGCACCACGCTTGAAGCTGGTCTTCTCCACGATCTGCGTGCCCGCCTTGCGCAGCCCCGATTCGGCGCCCTGCACCACTTCGTGGCCGAAGTCGTCGTCCTGGTAGATGACGCAGGCGCGGCGCGAATTCGTGCTCTTGTAGAGCGGCGGCACGACGGCGTCGAGCTGGTCGAAGTACGGCGAGAGCAGCGCGAACTTGAGGCGGTCCACCGGCTCGTACATGTCGCGCGAGAGCGACATGGGGAACAGGTTGTAGACCCCCTTGGGCGACTGCACCTGCACCGCGGCCAGCGTGTGCACGGTGCCGAAGGTGCCGATGACGGCGAACACCTTGTCCTGGTTGACCAGCTTCTGCGCGGCCAGCACGGTGCGCCTGGGGTCGTAGCCGTTGTCCTCGACGATCAGCCGCAGCCGGCGGCCGTGCACGCCGCCCTGGGCGTTGATCTCGTCCACGCGCATCAGCATGCCGTTGCGCAGGTCCTTGCCGTAGCCGGCCACGGGGCCCGACAGGTCGCTGATGGTGCCGATCACCACTTCGCTGGCGCTGACGCCCTGGGGCTGCGCGGCGGCCAGCGTCGCGGCCAGGCCGAGCGCGGCGGCGGCCGCGACACGCCGGAATGTGCTTGTCTTCATGTCGTTCTTCTCCTTCGCGCCGTTCTGCCGCGCGCTCACTTCGCCATCTGGTCGTAGTCGAGCACGACCTTCCAGCGCCCGTCCTGGATCTGCGACAGGCGAGCCTTGTTCGAGGCCAGGTGCCTGTCGGGGCCGAAGCTCATCTCGGGCATGCCGAACATGTCGACCGGCGTCCTCAGGCCTTCGATGGCGCGTGCGAGCGCGTCGGTGTCGAGGTTGGCGCCGGCCTTGTCCATGGCCTGCACCAGGCGATCGGCGATCACGTAGCCGTAGATCGAGTAGGCCGTCGGCGGCTCGTTGAACTGGCTGCGGTAGCTGGCCATCCAGGGCTTGAGGTTCTCGGGCGCCGTGTCCTCGTATGGATGCTGCACCGTCATGGTGGAGTAGAAGCCGTCCATCGGCTTGCCGCCGAGCTTGTGGATCAGGTCGGTGTAGGTGCCGAAGGCGCCCAGGAACGTGGGGTTGAAGTCGATGCGGCGCGCTTCGTTGATGGTGCCCACGGTCTCGCGGATCAGCGTGCCGGTGACGACGAAGTCGCAGCCGGCGGCCTTCATGCGCGCCACCTGCGACGAGAACTCGGTGGCGCCGCGCTTGAAGCTGGTCTTCTCGACCAGCTCGACACCGACCGACTTGAGGCCGGCCTCGGTGCCGCGCAGGATCTCCAGGCCGTACTCGTCGTCCTGGTAGATGATGCAGGGCTTGCCCGCCTTCTTCTCGCGGTAGAGCCGCGCCGAGGCCGGCGCGATCTGCTCGTAGTACGACGAGATGAAGGCGAACTTGAGCTTGTTCACCGGCTCGTACATGTCGCGCGAGAGCGCGGCCGGAAAGAAGTTCATCACGTTGCGCTGCATCTGCACCGGCAGCGCCGCGTTGTTCACGCCGGTGCCCAGCGAGCCGGCCATCACGAACACCTTGTCCTGGTTGACCAGCTTCTGCGCGGCCAGCACGGCGCGGCGCGGGTCGTAGCCGGTGTCCTCCACCAGCAGCCGCAGCCGGCGGCCGTGCACGCCGCCCTTCTGGTTGGCTTCGTTGATGCGCTGCAGCATGCCGTTGCGCAGGTCCTTGCCGTAGCCGGCCAGCGGCCCCGAGAGATCCTGCAACGTGCCGATCAGGATCTCGTCGCGGCTCACGCCCTGGGCCTGGGCGAAGGCGCTGCCGCAGGCCAGGAGGGCTGCCGTGGCGATCAGCTGTCGGGTGGTCGTGGCGAAGGTCATGGTTGTCTCCGTAGGTGGGTCGGCCGGGATGCGTGTGCCCCGGTCCTGTTGTCGCGCCTGAACGTTAAGCAGGCCGCCGGGCGCCGGTATCGTCGTATCCGACGAGGCCGGCGCCAGCGGGGCTCAGGCTTTTCCCTCAGTCAGGGGCCGACCACGACCCAGCGGCCGTCACGGATCTGCGACAGGCGCACCACTTCGCTGCCCAGCCGCTTGGTGGGCGTGAAGGTGAGCTCGCCCGTGCCGTAGGGCGTGGCGGGCAGCGAGCCGGTTTCCATCGCGCGCGTCAGCGTCTCGGGCGTGAGGTCGCGGCCGGCCTTCTGCGCCGCCTGGGCGAACAGGTCGATCACGACGTAGCCGTAGGTGGAGAACACCGTGGCGTCTTCCGAGAAGCGCGCCTTGTAGCTGGACGCGAATCGGCGCAGCTCGGCCGGGCCGCTGTCGGTGTAGGGCTGCTCCACGCTCATCGTGACGTAGAGCCCCTCGACGTCCTTGCCGCCCAGATCGACCACGGCGCTCGAGTAGGCACCCGGGGAGCCGAGGAACACCGGCTTGAAGCCGAGCTTGCGCGCCTCGGACATCACGCCCACCGTCTCGCGCACCACCGTGCCCAGCACCACCATGTCGCAGCGTGCCGCGGCCAGCCGGGCCACCTGCGACGAGAAGTCGGTGGCGCCGCGCTTGTAGCTGGTCTTCTCGACCATCGCCATGCCGGCGTCCTTGAGCCCGGCCTCGGCGCCGCGCAGGATCTCCAGCCCGAACTCGTCGTCCTGGTAGAGCGCGCAGACGCGGCTGGCGTTGGCCTGTTTCGCCAGCCTGGGCGTGTGCGTGCCCAGCTGCTGGAAATACGGCGAGAGGAACGCGAACTTGAGCGGGCCGGGCGGCTCGTACACCTCGCGCGTCGAGGTGAGCGGGAAGAAGTTGATGGCCTTCTTCTGCGTGAGCAGCGGCACCGTGGCCAGCGTGGTGGCGGTGCCGATCTGGCCCACCATCAGCATGGCGCCGTCGCGGCCGAACAGCTTCTGCGTGCCCAGCACGGCGCGCTTGGGGTCGTAGCCATGGTCTTCGACCAGCAGCGTGAGCTTGCGTCCGTGGATGCCGCCCTGCGCGTTGATCTCGTCCACGCGCAGGCGCATGCCGTTCATGGCCTGCTTGCCGGGGCCGGCCAGCGGACCCGACAGGTCCTGCAGCGTGGCCAGGCGGATTTCGGTGGGGCTGACGCCCTCGGCCTGCGCCAGCGCCGGGCGCGGCAGCAGGGCCGGCGCCAGCGCCAGTGCGAAGGCCGAGGCGAGGACGAGCTTCGTCCGCGCGGGCGCGCGGCCCGCGATCGATGGTGTGGTCATGGGGTGCTCCAGGGGCGCCGTCAGGCGGCGGCCTTCTCAAGCAGCGGCTTGAGCTGCATGCGGTCGAAGTAGACGGTGTCGCGCGCGATCTGGTCGCCGCGCACCATCACCAGGTCCATGCCCTTGGTGAGCAGGCGGTCGGTGGAGCCCGGGCGCCAGACTTCCATGTCCCAGAACACGACGATGCCGTTCTGGCCTTCGAGCCGGTAGTGCTCGTAGATGGCCCAGCGCGAGTCCCAGGCCTTGAAGTAGCTGCGCAGGTAGTTGCGCAGCCGGTCGCGCCCCTCGATCTTCACGCCGGCGCCCGGCTCGCTGTACTGCACGTCCTCGGTGTAGTAGTTGAGTGTGGCCTCGATGTCTCGCTGGTCCCAGCAGCGCGTGAGGCGCTCGGTCACGTCCAGCAGGTGTTCGGTGCTGCGAAGTTCGGTCGTCATGTGTGTGTCTCCTTTGGAAAATGGATGCGGGGGCGCGGGCGGCTATTCGGCCGCGATCCAGCGCCCGTCCTTGATGCGGGCCAGGCGGATGGTGTCGATGCCGATGCGCTTGGTGGGGCTGTAGCTCACCTCGGGCGTGCCGAACAGGGTGGCGGGCAGGCGCGTGGTCTCCAGCGCCTTCACGAGGCTGGCCGTGGTGAGCTGCGGGCCCGCCGCGCGCGCGGCGTTGGCGAAGCTCTCGACCACGAAGTAGCCCTGGGCCGAGAACACGCTGGGGTCTTCCTTGAACGCGGCCTTGTAGCGCTGCGACCAGGCGCGCGACTCGGCCGGGCCGCTGTCGGCATAGGGCTGGTCCAGCACGACGGTGGCGTACAGGCCTTCGACGTTGTCGCCGCCCAGCTTGGGCACGGTGGCCGAGTAGGCCGACACGGTGGAGACGAAGGCGGGCTTGTAGCCGATCTTGCGTGCCTCGGTCATCACGCCCACCGTCTCGCGGATCACGGTGCCCAGCACCACCGCGTCGCAGCCGGCAGCGGCCGTGCGCGCCACCTGCGACGAGAAGTCCGTCGCGCCGCGCTTGTAGCTGGTGCGCTCGACCACGGGCAGGCCCGCCGCCTTCAGGCCCGCTTCGGCGCCGCGCAGGATCTCCTGGCCGAACTCGTCGTCCTGGTAGATCACGCACACCTTCCTGGCGTTCACCTGCTTGAGGAACGGCGGCATGGCCTTGGAGAGCTGGTCGACGTAAGACGGCAGGTAGGCGAACATCAGCGGCTGCGGCGGCTCGTACGTGAGTGCCGTGGCCGTGAGCGGCATGAAGTTGACCGTGTCCTTCTGCCTGAGCAGCGGCGCCGACGCCATCATCGTCGCCGTGCCCAGCTGCCCCACCACCGCGAAGATGCCGTCGCGGTCGATCAGCTTCTGCGCGCCCAGCACCGCCTTCTTCGGGTCGTAGCCGTGGTCTTCCACCAGCAGCCGCAGCTGTCGCCCGTTGATGCCGCCCTGGGCATTGATCTCGTCCACGCGCATCTGCATGCCGTCGCGCGCGTCCTTGCCGGCACTGGCCAGCGCGCCCGAGAGGTCCAGCAGCGTGCCGATGCGGATCTCCTTGTCGGTCACCCCGCGCGCCTGGGCCTGCGCGGCGCCTGCGCCAGCCATCATCACCAGGGCCAGCAGGCTGGCCCTCACACGAATCGTCGTCTTCAAGATATGTCTCCTTCTGTTCGGGTCTTCCGTCGATCCGGCGCGCGCGACGCGGCGTGCGCCCCGTACTACATCGTGGGCAGGTGCTCCACCTCCGTGTACTGGCCGTAGCCTTGCGACAGACCGCACTGCAGCGCGCCGTAGCCCACGCGCGTGCCGTCGCCGATCTCCAGCACCTGGTCGGCGATGCTGCGCAGCACGGCACGGTCCGCGGCATCGGCGAAGTTCCAGCGCGTGCTGCCCTCGTGCAGCGGCCCCTTGTCGTCGCCGTGGTTCCAGCCATCGAGGCCGCCGTAGAGGCCGCCCTTGAGGAAGTAGCGGCCCGGCAGGGCACGCAGGGTCAGATCCATCGACGAGCCGTCGGCGAAGCCCAGGCTCATGCGCCCGCCGGTGACGACCTGGCTGGGCGCGCGCGCATCCCAGTCCAGCGCGTGCTGCACGGACGTGATGGGCACCGGGGCAGCGTCCCCGCCCCGCCGGCCGCTGCGCGAGCCGCCGAGGAAACGCACCTTGCCCGGGGCCTTCTCCTTGAGGAAGAAATGCACCGCCTCGTCCTCGAACTGCAGGCAGGCGAAGGCGTAGAACATCGGCGGAAAGCGCGAGGGCGCGTGGTCGCCCGATTCGGTGCGCAGCTCCAGCCGGCGGCCCCACGAGCGGTCGCGCGCGCCCCAGCAGCCCCGGGTGTCCACGTCCACGCGCCGGCCGTCGAATTCGATCCAGCCCTCGTAGCGGCCGAGCTGCACGAAGCGGTTGACGTCGGAGTAGAGCGTGCCGTCCTTCTGGATCAGCTCGCGGCCCTCCTCGTTGGGCTCCATGCGGCCGTGGAACAGCAGGTCCATGGCCACGCCCGATGCATTGGGCGTGACGACCAGGCGGTGGCGGTCGAACCCGGCCTGCACCTCGATGCGCAAGGCCCCGGCCTCGGGATCGAGCGGCCGGTCGCCCGCGTGGCGCGACACCTGGTAGTCGAACTGCCGGCCGTCCAGCGAGACGCCGGCATAGCCATCGATCACGCCGCGTCCGGGATAGCGTCCCATGCCGACGTTGAACGCGAGCCGGCCGTCCGGCACCCCGTGGCCGGTGTACCAGAAGCGTTCCGTGAACAGGGTGATGCCCGAATCGTCGGCCGCCGGCTCGTGCAGCGGCAGCGCGGTCTGGTGGCCGAAGTGGTCGTCTCGTGGCGTGATCATGTGCCCTCCTTCGCAGTGGCGGGCGCAGCGCGCCGGCGCGTCAGCTTGCCCAGGTGGCTGGGCGCCATGAAGCGCAGATCGGCCTCGGCCGCCGCGCGGCCATAGGCCAGCAATGCACGCCCGATCGGCGGAGCCAGCGCCCTGCCCCCGCCCACCTGCGCCGCCGCCCAGGCATCGCAGTCATGGATGGCCTGCTCCAGCGCCACGGCGTCGGTGCGGGCGGGCAAGCCGTCCGGCATCCCCGTGGCGCCGGCTGCGGCCAGCCGGGCGAACGCGTCGCGCCGCGCCTGCAGGCGATCGGCCAGCGGCGCAGGATCCCAGGCCACGGTGACGGACAACTGCGCCAGCACCTGCAGCATGCTGGCTGCCGCGGCGCGCGAGGACGCGTCGTCCAGATGCGGCATCAGCTGCTGCTCGACGGTCTCGGCCATGGCGGCGAAGATCATCTGCGGCGTTTCGGTGAGCGGGTTCATGCCGCGTCCTCCATGGCCTGCGCGAGCCGCACGAGGAAGCTCGGGATGTTGTTGGCCAGGCAGACCAGCCGAAGGTCGCGTCCGCCCGAGAGGAACCCCGACTGGCCACCGATGTTGATGGCCACCATCTTGTAGAGCGAGAACACCTCGTAGTACGCCAGCGCGCGGCGGTCCACGGCCGGTCCGCCAGCCGCCTCGTAGCGCTCGATGAAAGCCTCGTGGTCAAGCAGCCCGCGCAGCCGCATGTCCGGCAGCATCACCCAGGCCAGGTCTTCGTGCGGATCGCCCAGATGGGTCATCTCCCAGTCGAGCATGGCGGTGATGCGGCCGCCCACGGCCAGGAAGTTGCCCACGCGGTAGTCGCCGTGCACGATGACGGGGCGCGGCAGCACGGGGGTGCGCTCGCGCAGCCAGTGGGCGGCATAGTCCATCAGCGGCTGCGGACGGCGGCTCCAGCCGCGCACACGCTCCTGCCAGAAGCCGACCTGCTCCTGGCTCGCGCTGCGCGCCGGGTCTTCGCCCTGCAGCGTGGCGATGCCGTGTGCGCGCCAGTCGATGCGATGCAGGTCGGCCAGCACCTGCGCGAGATGCTCGCCCACGGGGCGCAGCACGCCGGCATCGGCAATGCCGTAGTCGCGGGTGAACGGATTGAGCTCCACGCCCTCGATGCGGTCCGTGACGAGGAAAGGCGCGCCCAGGATCGCCGCATCGTCGCTGTACCAGCGCAGCGATGGCACGGGCACGGCCGAGCCGGCCAGGGCCTGCAGCACGCGCGACTGCGGCAGCGCCGAGTACGGCGCCATCAGCCCGGCGGGCGAGCCCACCTTGACGATGAACTGCCGCCCGTCCAGCGCATGGCCCGGCGCGCGCAGCACGAAGGCCGCCGTGATCCACGAGAGGCCGCCGGTGAAACGGCGGAACGCCTCGACGCGGGCCGGCAGGCCGAGTTCGCCCGACAGATGCCGCTGCAGGCCGGCGGCGATCGATGCGTCGCTCAGGTCGGGCGCAGCCTGCGCCGGTGGTTCGAGGATGTCGGCCATGGCGCTCACCGGTACATCGCCTCGATCTGCTCGGCGTACTTCTTCTGCACGAAGCTGCGCTTGAGCTTCATGGTCGGCGTCAGCTCCTCGTCCTCGGCCGACAGCTGGGTTTCGAGCAGGAAGAACTTCTTGATCTGCTCCACGCGCGCGAACTTGCGGTTGACCTTGTCGATCTCTTCCTGGATGAGGGCCTGGATCTCGGGTGCGCGCGTGAGGCTGGCGTAGTTGGAGAACGGGATGTCGTTGTCCTGCGCGAACTTCTCCACGTTCTCCTGCTCGATCATCACGATGGCCGTGAGGTAGGAGCGCCGGTCGCCGATCACCACGGCGTCCGTCACGTAGGGGCTGAACTTGAGCTCGTTCTCCCATTCGCTGGGCGTGATGTTCTTGCCGCCGGCCGTGATGATGATGTCCTTCATGCGGTCGGTGATGCGGAAGTAGCCCTCGCCGTCCACCGTGCCCACGTCGCCGGTGTGCAGCCAGCCTTCGGCGTCGATGGTCTCGGCCGTTTTCTCCGGCTGGTTGAGGTAGCCCATGAACACGTTGGGGCCGCGCACCAGCAGCTCGCCGGTCGTGGCGTCCACCCGCACCTCGTTGTAGGGGCTGGTTGTGCCGATCGTGCCCAGGCGGATGCGTCCGGCGGGCATCGAGGTCGAAATGCCGCACGATTCGGTCTGGCCCCAGGCTTCGAGCATGGGGATGCCCAGCGCCAGGTACCAGCGGATCAGGTCGGGCGCGATCGGCGCGGCGCCCGTGGCCATGAAGCGGCAGCGGTGGATGCCGATGAAGCGGCGCACGTTGTTGAGCGAGGCCAGCCCCGCCAGCCAGTAGCGCAGCTTCAGGCCCGGTCCCACGGGCTGCCCGGCCAGCACCTTGTCGACCACCGCCATGCCCTGGGCGATCGACCAGCGGTAGAGCGCCTGCTGCACGGCACCCGCCTCCTTCACCGAGATGGTGACGGCGGAGTAGAACTTCTCCCACATGCGCGGCACGCCCGCGAACACGGTGGGCGCGATCTCGCGCACGTTCTCCGGCACGGTGTCGGGGTTCTCCACGAAGTTCATGCGCGTGCCGGTGTAGATGGAGGCATACAGCCCCACCACGCGTTCGGCCACGTGGCACAGCGGCAGGAAGCACATGCGCTCGTCGCGCTCGTCCTGCGGCAGCGTGCGGTTCTGCCCGTGCACCACGGTCACCAGGCCACGGTTGCAGTGCATGGCGCCCTTGGGCTTGCCGGTGGTGCCCGAGGTGTAGATGAGGATGGCCAGGTCTTCGGGGCCGCGCAGCTCGCGCAGGCGTTCGAATTCGCCGGGGTGGGCCGCATCGTGCGCACGGCCGCTGGCGCGCAGGTCATCCAGCGTGACCACCATCGGATCGCGGAACTCGGCCAGGCCCTTGGGATCGATCAGCACGATGGTGTGCAGGAGCGGCAGGCGCTCGCGCACTTCGAGCGCCTTGTCCAGCTGCTCTTCGTCTTCCACCACCAGCACGGTGGTCCGCGAGTCTTCGCACAGGTAGTGCACCTGCGGCGCGGCATCGGTGGGATAGATGCCGTTGGAGACGCCCGCCGCGCCCAGCACCGCCAGGTCGAGCCAGACCCATTCGACGCGCGTGTTCGAGAGGATCGACACGCAGTCGCCCGGCTGCAGGCCGCGCGCGGCCAGGCCCATGGCCAGCTCGCGCACGATGGTTGCGACGTCGTTCCAGCTCCAGCCGCGCCACAGGCCGAAATCCTTCTGCCGCATCATCACCCGGTCGCCGCGCGCCGCGACGCCCGACCAGAAGATGCGCGAGATGGTGTCGCCCGGCACGACGATGTCGTCGGTGGGCTTGAGGTGATCGAGGTTCCAGAGTGCCATGCTGTCTCACCGCCAGGTTTTCTTCTTCTTCCAGCGCCGGTCGCCCCGCGCACCGGCTTCCTTCATGCCGAGGTAGAACTCCTTGATGTCGTCCTTCTCGCGCAGGCGGTCGCAGCTGTCGTCCATGACGATGCGGCCGTTCTCCAGCACGTAGCCGTGGTCGGCCACGTTGAGCGCCATGTTGGCGTTCTGCTCCACCAGCAGGATCGTGGTGCCGCGTTCGCGGTTGATGCGCACGACGATCTCGAAGATCTCCTTGGTCAGCCGGGGCGACAGGCCCAGGCTGGGCTCGTCGAGCAGGATCATCGAGGGCCCTGCCAGGATGGCGCGCGAGATCGCCAGCATCTGCTGCTGTCCGCCCGAGAGCAGGCCGGCGTCCTGCCGCGCCCGCTCGCGCAGGATCGGGAAATAGCCGTAGACGGTCTCGATGTCGCGGGCAACGGCGTCGCGGTCACGGCGGGTGTAGGCGCCCATCATGAGGTTGTCGTGCACCGACAGCAGCGGGAACACCTCGCGCCCCTCGGGCACGTGCACCAGCCCGCGCCGCACGATGAGGGCCGGGTCGCGCGCCGTGATGTCCTCGCCCTGGAAGGCGATGCTGCCGCGCGACGGATCGATGATTCCCGAGATGGTTTTCAGGATGGTGGACTTGCCCGCGCCGTTGGAGCCCAGCACGGTGGCGATCTGCCCCGGCAGCACCTGCAGGCTGACGCCGCGGATCGCCTTGATCGGCCCGTAGGCGCTCTCGACGTTGTTCAGTTGCAGGCTGGGCTGCGCGGCGGTCTGCATGACGGCGCTCATGGCTGCACCTCCGCCGTGCGGCGCAGCGAGGCCACGTCGTCCACCGTGCCCAGATACGCCTCGATCACGGCCGGGTCGGCCTGCACTGCGGCCGGGTCGCCCACGGCCAGCACGGCGCCCTGGTTCATGGCCAGCACGCGGTCGGACACCTTGGAGACCAGGCTAATGTCGTGCTCGACCATGAGGATGGTGATGCCCAGGTCGCGCCGGATGTCCTCGATCCAGAAGGCCATGTCGCCGGTCTCTTCCACGTT
Organism: Burkholderiales bacterium; assembly: GCA_017307855.1. Taxonomy (GTDB): domain Bacteria; phylum Pseudomonadota; class Gammaproteobacteria; order Burkholderiales; family Burkholderiaceae_C; genus JAGOCV01. The sequence continues at coordinate 65,901 of JAFKGD010000004.1, forward strand.
CAGGCCCGACGAAGGCTCGTCGAGCAGCAGCAGCTTGGGCTCGGTGCACAGCGCGCGGCCGAGCTCGACCACCTTGCGCACGCCATACGGCAGGCCCGCCACCTGCGCGTCGCGGTAGTGCGCGAGTTCGAGCAGGTCGATCACCTCCTCCACCTTGCGGCGCGTCTCGCGCTCGGCCGCGCGCACCTGCGGCAGGAACAGCATCTCGCTCCAGACGCTGGTGGTGCGGCGGATGTGGCGGCCGATCAGCAGGTTCTGCAGCACGGTGGCGTGCTCGAACAGCTCGATGTTCTGGAAGGTGCGCGCGATGCCCAGCGCGGCCACGTCGTGCGGCGCCACGCGGCCCAGCGCCTGGCCGTCGAACTCGATCGAGCCGCTGGTGGGCGTGTAGATCCGGCTGATCAGGTTGAACACCGTGGTCTTGCCGGCGCCGTTGGGGCCGATCAGCGTGAACACCTCGCCTCGCTGCACGTCGAAGCTCACGTCGTTGACGGCCAGCACGCCGCCGAAGCGCACGCTGAGGTTGCGGGCCGAAAGAAGAGGTGAAGAACTCATGCCGGGCCTCCGCAGCTTCGTCCGCGCGGCGCGGACCTCGGCTCAGGACACCCGCGGAACTGGCTTTGCCAGGCCGCAGGGTGCGCCCCCTCGAGGGGGGATTCGGCTACACGAAGTGAGCAGTAAACGGGGGTGGGCTTCACTTCAAACGCTCCGACTTGGTATAGGACTTCTGGCGGCGGAACATGCCGCGCCGGTAGAAGGGGTAGAGCTCCAGCCAGGTGCGCAGCTTGAGCCAGCGGCCGTAGATGCCCATGGGCTCGAGCATCACGAAGGCAATCAGCACCACGCCGTACACCACGCTCTGCAGGCCGGCGGCCTGCGCCATGGCGGTGGGCAGCCAGTCCTTGCCCAGCGAGATCAGCTGCGGCATGCCGATGAGGAAGATGGCGCCGAAGAACGCACCATGGATCGAGCCGAGCCCGCCCACGACGATCATCAGCACCAGGTCGATCGACTGCACCAGGCTGAACTGGTCGGGCGAGATGTACTGCATCTTGTGGGCGTACAGCGCGCCGCCCAGCCCCGCCAGCGCGGCCGAGATCGCGAAAGACATGAACTTGTAGCGCGCCAGCTGGATGCCCATGCTCTGCGCCGAGATCTCCGAATCGCGGATGGCGACGAAGGCCCGGCCCGTGGGCGAGCGCAGCAGGTTGAGCACCAGCAGCGTGGCCCCCACCACGCAGACCAGGCACAGGAAGTACAGGCTGCCGGTGCTGTCCAGCGGCTGGCCGAACACCGACGCGCCCACCACCGACTTGCCGGCGTTGCCGCCGGTCACGCTTTCCCAGCGCGCCAGTACTTCCTCGACGATGAAGCCGAACGACAGCGTGGCGATGGCCAGGTACATGCCCTTGACGCGCAGCGCGGGCAGACCCACCACCACGCCGACGGCGGCCGACAGCACCATCGAGCACAGCAGACTCAGCGGCAGCGGCCAGCCGCGCGCGGCCAGGTAGGCCTCGGTATAGGCGCCCACGCCCATGAAGGCCGCGTGGCCGATGGAGAACTGCCCGGTGAAGCCGGCCAGCAGCATCAGGCCGACGGCGACGATGGCGTAGATGAAGACGAAGGTGAGCTGCGCGAGCCAGTATTCGGGCAGCGCCCACGGCGCCGCCAGCAGGCACACCATGAGCAGCGAATACCAGAAGCGGTGGCCGCCGTGGCGGGCCAGGTCGATGTCCTGGTCGTATCGGGTCTTGAAGATGAAACGCATGTCAACCAACTCTGCTCATGGCGCGAATCAGGGGTGGAACACCGCGGAACCGGCTTTGCCGGGCCGCTGGTGTTGTCCCCTGCAAGGGGGTTGGCGAAGCGACACGAAGTGCGCGAAGACTGGGGGTGTGCGTCATGTCTAAACCTTCTTGCGGGCGCGTTCGCCGAACAGGCCGGTGGGCTTGACGGCCAGCATCAGCAGCACCACCGCATAGGGCATGACGTCCTTGAAACCTTCGGGCAGGTAGAAGCCCGAGAGCGACTCGACGACGCCGATGATCAGGCCGCCCACGATGGCACCCGGCAGGCTGCCGAAGCCGCCCACGATGGCGGCCGGAAAGGCCTTCAGCCCGATGAAGCCCATGTTGGCGTGCACGAAGGTGACGGGGGCCAGCAGCAGGCCCGCCACGGTGGCGACGGCGGCCGCCAGCGCCCACACCAGCCCGTTGAGCCGCTGCACCGGAATGCCCATGTAGTAGGCGGCCAGCTGGTTCTGCGACGAGGCCTGCATGGCCACGCCTACGCGGGTGAAGCGGAACAGCAGCCACAGCGCACCGCACAGCAGCGCGGTGGCGCCGATCACCACCAGCTGCTCGGCGCCCATGGTCACCGGGCCCAGCTGCACCATCACGCCGCGGTACGGCACGCCCAGCGTGTGCGTGTCGGTGCCGATGCCCGGCACCATGGTGATGCCGCCGCGCAGCACGTAGCCCACGCCGAACGTGAGCATCACGATGGAGAACTGCGGCTGGCCCAGCACCGGGCGGATGATGGCGCGCTCCAGCAGCAGGCCCAGCAAGGCCATCGCGACCACCGAGGCCAGCGCGGCCAGCCAGAACGGCCAGCCGAACAGGCCCATGCCGGCCAGCCCCGCGAACGCGCCGAGCATCATCAGGTCGCCCTGGGCGAAATTGACGGTCTCGGTCGCCTTGTAGATGAGGACGAAGCCCAGCGCGATCAGGCCGTACACGCAGCCCTGCGCTATCCCCGCCACGATGATCTGCAATACCAGCAAAGCTTGTGTCTCCTGCGCTGCCCGCGTCGGCCCTGCGGTGTCGCCGGGCGCACGATGTCTGTGATGGGTGCAACCTTAAGAACCGCCCTCCCCCTCGGTATCGTCGTATCCGACGATCCATGCCGCTGGGGGGTGCAGCGGGCCTAGGGCTTTCCCTCGGCCGCGCCTGGCACCAGGGGCGAGCCAGAAGCGAAAAAGCCCGGCGCGCGGGCCGGGCTCGGGGGCGCAGCGGCGTGCCGCGCGGCTTACTCGACCGCCTTGTAGGTGGCGCTGGCCGGGTCGGCCTTGAAGAGCGAGAGCTTGGGCGCGGCCAGGTGGTTGGTGGCGCTGAAGCTGATGGGCGTCATCACGCCGGTGTCCAGGTTGCTCACCTTGGCCAGCTCGGCGTTGGTGCAGTCCCACGTGAGCGCCTTGCCGCAACGGCTCATGGCGTCGATCAGCGCGCGCGTCGAGGCATAGCCCGTGAAGGTGTAGCGGTTCACGCGGCCCAGCTCGTCGGCCGAGAGGTGCCTGGCCAGCTTGTCCATGAAGGGCTTGGACTGCGCCGCGTTCTCCAGGTACACGTAGTCGACCGTGTACACGGTCTCACCGGCCGAGCCCATCATCTTGGCGCTGGCGGGCACGCGCGACACGTAGGTCACGCCCACCGGGATCTTGTGGCCGATGCGCTCGAGCTCCTTGGTCATGGTGATGTTCTCGCCCAGCACGCCGCCGGCCATCAGCGCTTCGGCGCCGGCCTGCTTGACCTTGAGGATTTCGGACGAGAAGTCGGACTGGCCCTTCTTGAAGACCTGCGTCGAGACGACCTGCAGCTTCTTGGCCTTGGCGGCGCGCTCGAAGCCCTGGCGCACGTTCTCGCCGTACTCGTCGTCCTGCGAGATCACGGCCCACTTCTTGCCCGGATAGCGCTCGGCCATGCGCGAGACCAGCTCGTCCACGGCATCGGCCATGTCGTAGCCCACCGCGAACACGTTCTTGATCGTCGGCTTGTACAGGCCTTCGTACGTGGTGATGGGCGCCATCGCCGGAATGCCCGACTGCTTGAGGATGGGCATGGCGGCCTGGGCCTGCGCCGTTCCCGAGATCGAGGTGAAGGCGAAGATCTTGTCGTTGTTGATGAGCTTGCGCACGCCCTGGATGGTGCGCGAGGGCACGTAGCCGTCGTCTTCCGACACCAGGCGCAGCCGGCGGCCGTTGATTCCCCCGGCGGCGTTGACCTCGGCCACGGCGGCCTTGACGCCCAGGTTGTGCGCCACGCCCAGCAGGGCCGGCGGGCCGGTGAGCGGCAGGATGTCGCCGATCACGATCTCGGTGTCGGTCACGCCCTGCTGCTGGGCGGCAGCGGGACCGTAGGCGCCTGCCGCCACGAGTGCGGCGGCGGCGAGGGTGGTGAGTCTCCTGGTCATGCAAGCTCCTTTTTGCGGAATGTGGCCGGTGGCCATCGTTGGATCGGGACGTCGAAATCAGTAGCGCAGCGGCCAGTGCACCCAGGTGTGGCGCAGGTCGTGCCACATGCCGCGCAGGCCGCGCGGGTCGAAGCGCAGGAAGCCGATCACGGCCAGGCCGTAGAGGATGGTCTTCACCTCGTGCGCGCGGGTGGTCATGCTGTCGGCCAGCTGGCCGCCGATGGCTGCCATGAGCGAGGCGAACACCTCGGGCATGGTGAGGATGAAGATGGTGCCGAACACGGCGCCCAGCACCGAGCCGATGCCGCCCACGATGATGATGGCCAGCGCCTCGATGCTCAGCAGGAACGGGTAGCCCTCCACCGACACGATGTTCATGTACATGCCCATCAGCGCACCCGCCACGCCGGTGAGGGCCGCGCTGATCAGGAAGGCCAGCAGCTTGTAGCGCACCAGGCTCACGCCCATGGTGCGGGCGGCGATGTCGTTGTCGCGGATCGCCACCAGCGCCCGGCCCACGTAGGAGCGGCGCAGGTTGAGCACCAGCAGCACCGCCAGCACGGCCATCGCCAGGCAGAACCAGTAGAAGGCGCGGTCGCTCGACAGGTCCAGGCCCAGCATCACCGGCCGCTCGACCATGATGCCGCTGCCCGCGCCGGTGAACTTGCCGCCCGCCAGGATGGTGGCGCTGACGATGTAGCTGAACGCCAGCGTGGTGATGGCCAGGTACAGGCCGTGCAGGCGCAGCGACGGCAGGCCCACGATGAGGCCGAACACCGCCGGCGCCACGGCCGAGAGCACCAGCGCCAGCTCGGGCGGCAGGCCCAGCCGCGTCGTGCCGATGGCGTAGGCGTAGCCGCCCAGCATCAGGAAGCCGACGTGGCCCAGCGAGATCAAGCCGGTGAAGCCGGTGAGCACCATCAGCCCGAGCGCGCCCACCAGCGTGAACAGGATCATCGTGAGGTGCGAGAGCATGAAGTTGCCCACCACCGCGGGCGCCGCCACCAGCGCCAGCAGCAGCAGCACCGTCCATGCCTTGACCGCGGGCGAATCCGTCAGGACGACGAAGTCGCGGTAGCGTTGCTTGAAGAAACCGCTGCGCATCTCAGACCCTCTCGATCCGCTTTTCACCGAACAGGCCGAACGGCCGCACCATCAGCACCACCAGGATCAGCACGAAGCCGGCAATCTCCTTGAGCGTGCTGGGCAGGTAGCCGCCCACCAGGTTTTCCAGCACGCCGATGGCCAGGCCGCTCACGCCCGAGCCCAGCACCGCGTCGAAGCCGCCCAGCACCGTGGCGGGGAAGGCCTTGAGGCCGAGCTCGAAGATGGTGGGCGCCAGCCCGTAGATCACCGCGAAGAAGGCACCGGCCAGCCCGGCCAGCGCCGACGCTGCTGCCCACGCGACGGCCTGCACGCGCGCCGTCGACACGCCCATGAGCCGCGCCGTCTTCTCGTCGGCCGCCACGGCCCGCATGGCCACGCCGAAGCGGCTCTTGCGCAGGAAGAACCAGAACCCCGCGATGGCCAGCAGCAGCACGCCGATCACCGCGATCTGGCTGGCCCGCATGCCGATGCCGCCCACGTCCACCAGCGTGTCGGCGCCCTGCACCGCGAACTTGTGCGGCGCGGCGCCCCAGACCATGGTGACCACCGAGCGCAGCACGACGGCCAGACCCACGGTGACCAGCACCACCGACAGCACGGGCTCGCCGAGCATCGGCCGCATCACCAGCCGCTCGCACAGCAGGCCCAGCACGGCGCCCACCGCCACGGCCACCAGCACGGTGCCGATGGCATTGGTGCCCAGCGTGGTGGCCACCGACCACGAGGTGTAGGCCGTGAGCATGCCCATCTCGCCCTGGGCGAAGTTGACGATGCCGGTGGACTTGTAGATGACCGCGAAGCCCATGGCCACGAGGCCGTAGATGGCGCCGATGGCCAGGCCCGAGACGACCAGTTCGATGAAGTAGTTCATGCCGCGCTGCCGTAGATTTGTTCGAGCTCGCGCGCGAACTTCTTGTTGATGAGGCCGCGGCGCACCTTCTGCGTGGCCGTCAGCTCGCCGTCGTCGTGGTCGAGCTCCTTCTCCAGGATCACGAAGCGCCGCACGTTCTCCACGCGGGCGAAGCGGCCGTTGACCTCGTCCACCACGCCCTGCACCAGGTCGATCACCTCGGGCAGCAGCGACAGCGACTTGTAGGTGGTGTATTGCAGGTTGCGTTCGGCGGCCCAGCGGCCGACGGTGTCGAAGTCGATCTGGATCAGGCCGCCCAGGAACTTGCGGCCCTCGCCCACGACGATGGCCTCGCGCACGTAGGGGCTGTCTTTCAGCGCGTTCTCGATCTCCGAAGGCGCGATGTTCTTGCCGCCGCTGGTGATGATGATGGCCTTCTTGCGGTCGACCACCGTGATCTCGCGCAGCCCGGCGCGCTCGTGCACTTCGACGATGTCGCCGCTGGCGAGCCAGCCGCCGTCGAGCAGCACGTCGGCGCTGCCCTTGTCGTCGAACAGATAGCCGCGGAAGACACCCGGCGAGCGCACCAGCACCTCGTGATCGTCGCCCAGCTTCCACTCGGTGCCGGGCAGCTCGGGCCCGCAGCTGCCGGCCACGTGCGGCCGGCCCGCGCGCTGCACGAAGGCCAGGCCGCCGGCCTCGGTGAGCCCGTAGCCCTGCCCCACCGGCAGGCCGATGATGTCGAAGAACCGCAGCGTCTCGGGCGAGACCGACGCACCGCCGCACATGCGCGTGTGGGTGCGGTCGAGCCCCATGTGGCGCTGCATGTTGCGAAACAGCAGCCAGTACCAGGCGAAGAACTCGGCGCGGTCGGCCGCGCTGCCCGCATCGCCGCGCGCGGCACGCCGGTCGGACAAGGCCCGGCCGCGCCGCATGCCGGCCCGATACAGCGCGCGCTGCAGGCGCCCGCTGTCCTTCATGCGGAACTCGAAATGCTGCTGCAGCTTTTCCCAGATGCGTGGCACGCCCAGGAAGAAGGTGGGCGCGATCTCGCGGATGTTGCTGGCCACGGTGTCGATGGATTCCGCGAAGTTCACCGTGCCGCCGGTGATGAGGTGCAGCACGGTCGAATAGCTGCGCTCGGCCACGTGACACAGCGGCAGGTAGCAGACCGACTCGAACGGCTTGTCCAGCATGTCGCGCGCATGCGCATAGGCGTAGGCGCCATAGACCATGTTGCGGTGGGAGAGCATCGCGCCCTTGGGCGGACCGGTGGTGCCCGAGGTGTAGACCAGGATGGCCACGTCGTCCGGGGTCAGGTCCTCGATCTGGGCGTCCAGGCGCACCGCGGCCTGCGGGTCGCGCGCCGCCAGCTCGCGCCCCAACTCCAGCAGGTGCTCGAAGCTGTGCGGGCGCCCCGGCTCGTAGCGGCGCAGGCCCTTCATGTCCACGCAGAAGATCTGCTCCAGATGCGGCAGGCCCTCTCCGTTGGCCATGGCATCGAGCACCTTGTCGGTCTGCTCCTGGTCGCCCGTGATCGCCACGCGCGCCTGGCAGTGGCGGGCGATGTACTGCAGCTCGGGCCACGGGTTGGTGGGATAGATGCCGACCACCTGCACGCCCAGCATCTGCGCGCCCATGTCGGCATAGAACCAGGCCGGCACGTCCTCGCTGGCGATGATGATGCGGTCGCCGCGCGCCAGACCCAGGCTCATGAGGCCGAGCGCCGCCAGGCGCGAGCGCTCGTAGTACTGGCCCCAGGTCGCGCCCTTCCAGACGCCGTGCTCCTTCTCGCGCAGGGCCACGCGGTCCGGGTGGGCGGCCGCGCGCTCGCGCAGCATGTGCGGCATCACGGCCTCGCCGCGCAACAGCCGTTCGCTGTCAAACATGGGCAGCCTCCTCTCCGAGATAGGCGGCCAGCACGCGGGGGTTGGCAGCGATCTCCTCGGGCGTGCCTTCGGCGATCAGGCAGCCGAAGTCGAGGACGTAGATCCGGTCGGACAGATCCATCACCACCTGCATGTCGTGTTCGATCATCAGCACCGACACGCCGAACTCGTCGCGGATGTCCAGCGTGAAGCGCGCGATGTCTTCCTTTTCCTCGCGGTTCATGCCGGCGACGATTTCGTCGAGCAGCAGCAGGCTGGGCTCGCAGGCCAGGGCCCGGCCCAGTTCCACGCGCTTCTGCTGGCCGTAGGCGAGCTCGGCCACGGGCTTGTCGCGCAGTTCCTCGATCTCCAGGAACTCGATGATCTGCTCGACCTTCTCGCGCGCGGCGATCTCCTCGCGGCGCGGACGGCCCCAGAACAGCAGCGACTCCAGCACGCTGTAGCGGAAGTGGATGTGGCGGCCGATCAGCAGGTTCTCGATCACCGAGCCATGGCGGAACAGCGCGAGGTTCTGGAACGTGCGCCCGATGCCCAGGCCCGCGTAGTCGGACGAGCGCAGCGGCGCGGTGTCCCGTCCCTTGAAGAGGATCTGGCCCGACGAGGGCGGCAGCACGCCGCTCACCAGGTTGAAGGTGGTGGTCTTGCCTGCGCCGTTGGGGCCGATGAGGCTCACGATCTGGCCCGGCATCACCTTCAGGCTCACATCGCTCACGGCCTTGACGCCGCCGAAGTTCTTCGAGATGCCGCGCACTTCGAGGATGGGGGTCGTGCCGGTGTTCATGACAGCCACCTCTTGCGGCGCTTGTAGTGCTTGACGTCTTTCATGCTGGTGCGCTGGGCGCTGGCGGCGCCCTGGCCGAGGTAGAACTCGCGCACGTCAGCGTTGCGGCGCAGCGCCTCCGACGTGCCGTCGAGCACCACGCGGCCGTTTTCCATGATGTAGGCGTAGTCGGCGATGGCCAGCGCCCGCGTGGCGTTCTGCTCCACCAGCAGGATGGTCAGGCCCGTGCTCGCGCGCAGCTTCTCGATGGCCGCGAAGATCTCGGCCACGATCAGCGGCGCCAGGCCGAGCGAGGGCTCGTCCAGTGCCAGCAGGCGCGGGCGGCTCATGAGCGAGCGGCCCACGGCCACCATCTGCTGCTCTCCACCCGAGAGGTAGCCGGCGATCTGGGTCCGGCGGTCGGCCAGGCGGGGAAACAGGCCGTACACGTAGTCGCGCGTCTCGGCCAGGGCGTGGCGGTCCTGCAGATGCGCGCCGACGATGAGGTTCTCTTCTACGGTGAGCGTGCCGAACAGGCGGCGCCCTTCGGGCACCTGCACCAGGCCGCGCCCGACGATGGCCGGCGCCGAGGCCTGGCCGATCGGATTGCCGAGCCACAGGATCTGCCCCTTCTCGATCTCGCCGTCCTCGGCATCCAGCACGCCCGAGATCGCCTTGAGCACCGTGGACTTGCCCGCGCCGTTGGAGCCGAGCAGCGCGACGATCTTGCCGGCCGGCACTTCCAGCGAGACGTCGCGCACGGCCTCGATGGCGCCGCCGTAGACCACCTGCAGGTTCTGCACGGCCAGCATCGGCCCGGATGGTGTCCCGGCCGGTGTCGGAGAGAGGGTTGCTTGGCTCATCGTTCCTTCTTCGTTGCGACGACGCGGCTCGATCCGCCGGATCGGTCGGCAGCCACAGACAAAGCCTGGACACCATCGCCAGGCCTTCCGTTTTTATAGTCCGACTCGTCGGACTGTGAATGATGCGATTTTGCGGGCTTGATCCGGATCACGATTCGGTGTTTACCCGCAGGGGGGGCTTCTCGCCCCATAGTGCTTGACCGGGCCGGCCCAGGCGGGCGGGCCCGCGCGAAGTTTCGCGGGCTTCGTGAACTGACTCATCGCAGCTGTCTGAGCGCAGTGAGCGAAGTGGACGTAGCGAGTTCTGCGATGCGCCGGCTTTGCGAGCATCGCAGCGCAGTCGGCGCAGCCGACCGCCCACTCTGAGCCCGTACCGCCCACCCGGCTGTGCCATGCGCCGGGCGCAAAGTCACCCCACGCCCCCCTGTAACGCACAAGGCCGAGGCAACCGACCGCGCAGTACCGCACCGGCGCCGCGTATCAACCAACCGCAGCAGCCACCAGATCCTTCAGAGAAGCCGACTCGTCACCGAGCGCAATCACATCGACACGTGCCGCCGCCCCGACCAGCCGTTTGGCCAGCATGAAATCCGCCGGCCGGTTGATCGCGTCGGCGGCGATCACGATGCCCTCGCGCAGGTAGAACGCCGCGAACTTGCGCGAGGCCACGTCGCCGCGCAGCACGCAGGTGTCGTGGCCCTGCGAGAGGCCCACCATCTGCAACTTGAGGTCGTACTGATCGGACCAGAACCACGGCGCCGCGCGCGCGGGCAATGCCTTGCCGCACAGCGTGGCCGCAGCCGCGCGCGCCTGTTCCAGCGCATTGGGCACGGATTCGAGCCGCAGCCTGCGGTCGTAGAGCAGGCTGTGCTGCACCGTGCAGTCGCCGGCCGCGACGATGCAGGGATCGGACGTGACCGCGCCCGCGTCCACCACCACACCGCCATCCACGTCCAGCCCGGCCGCGACGGCCAGCTCGACGTTGGGCAGCATCCCGATGCCGGCCACCACCAGGTCGGCATCGACGCGGCGGCCGTCCTGGCCCACCAGCGCGACGATGGCGGCGTGCGCTGCATCCGGCTGCTGTACGCGCTCGACCCGCGCCACCGAGAAGTCCGTGAGCAGCTCGACCCCCGCCGCGCGGTGGACCTCTTCGTAGAACGCCGACACCTCGGCACCCGTCACCCGCGACAGCACGCGCGGCTGCGCTTCGAGCACACTGACGCGGGCGCCGAACTTCGTGGCCGACGCCGCGAGTTCCAGCCCGACATAGCCACCGCCCACCACGACCAGGCGCGTGCCCTCGCGCAGGCCGCTGCGGATGGCGTCGGCATCGGCCAGCGTGCGCAGGTAATGCAGGTTCGACGGCGCATCGCCCGCCGCCAGCCCCTCGGTCACCAGCGGGCGCGGACGGCCGCCGGTGCATAGCGCCAACCGGGCATAGCGTCGCGTGCGGCCATCGGCCAGGCGGACCTCGCGGACCTCGCGGTCGATGCCAACCACGCGGGCCGCAGCGTCCAGCTCGATGCCGGCCGCCGCGTATGCGGCGGCACCACGCAGTTGCAGCGCCTCGCGCGCCGCCTCTCCATGCAGGTAGGCCTTCGACAAGGGCGGCCGGTGATACGGCAGCTCGGGCTCCTCGCCCATCAGCACGATGGGACCGGCCCACCCGGCCTGCCGGGCGGCGATCGCCAGTTCGGCGCCGGCATGGCCTGCGCCCACGACCAGCAAAGTCTCATCCTGAACCATGGTTGTCCCCTAATCGTGACGCCCACGAATGGCCTATAGTGGCAATTCATAGTCCGTCCAGTCGGTCTAATATCGATGCCGGGGCATGATAGGCCGGCGGATCGGGACTGGCAAGACAGGCCGCGCACGGCCTGCAAGAACGAGGGGATGCCATGACACGGGTACGCGCAGACGATTACGACGACAAGCGCCAGTCGATCCTGGACAACGCCGCGGCGCTGTTCGCCCGCAAGGGCTTCGAGGCCGCCACCATGGTGGAAGTGGCGCAGGCCTGCGGCGCGTCGAAGTCGCACCTTTATCACTACTTCGGACGCAAGGAAGACCTGCTGTTCGAGATCGTCCGTGCCCACATCACGGCGCAGGTTTCCGAGCTCGAAGTCGTGGTGCGCGCCGACCTGCCCGCCGAGCAGCGCTTCGAGCAATTCGTCGCGGCCTTCGTCGAGCGGGGCGCGCATTCACGCAACGAGCACCTGGTGCTGATGAACGACATCAAGTTCCTGGCCGAGCGCGAGCGGCGTGAAGTGCGCAAGCTCGAGAAGCGCATCGTCGACCTGATGGTGGGCGTGCTGCACGAGATCAACCCCGAGCTCATGCCCGCCACGCAGCCGCGCGGCCCCTACGCCATGCTGCTGTTCGGCATGATCATCTGGACCTTCACCTGGTACGAGAAGAACGGCAGCATCACGCCGCGCGAACTGGCGGCGCGCATTTCGCAGCTGTTCGTGCACGGCTTCAAGGGTCAGACCTTCGAGCCGGCGTCGGTGCACCGGCGCTGACGCGCGCGCCAGCCGCGCGAAGCATCAACCGGCCCACACCACACTCTCGTCCAGCGGCGCGCGCGGTGTGCGGAAACCGTTGGCGCGGTGGTCCTCGTCCGACCAGCCGAACGAGATGCCGCAGACGATGCGCCGGCCAGCCGCGATGTCCAGATGCTCGCGCAGCGTGGCGGGATGGGCGGCCACCGCGGCCTGCGGTATGGCCGCGATGCCCAGCGCCTGCGCGGCGAGCAGGAAGTTGGCCACGTAGGCACCGCAATCGATGGCGCCGTAAGTTCCCAGCGCCTCGTCGGAGGTGACGATCGCCAGGTGCGGTGCGCCGAACAGCCGGAAGTTCTCGGCCGACTGCCGCGCCGACGCCTCGCGGTCGCCAGCCGCGATGCCCACGGCGCCATAGAGCTGCATGGCACAGTCGCGCCGCCGCTGCCGGTAGACGCCTTGGTACTCGCGGGGCCAGTCCAGCTCGGGGCGGCCGGGCTGGTCGGCCTGCGTCTGCAAGGCGCTTCGCAGGCGCTCCAGCCGAGCGCCGCTGGCAATGTGCACCTGCCACGGCTGCGCGTTGCACCACGACGCCGTGCGCTGCGCGGCCTCGAGCACGCGCACGATCTGCCCGCGCGCCACCGGCTCCGGACGGAAGGCCCGGCAGCTGTGGCGATCGCGCAGCAAGGCGGCCAGCGTCTCGTAGGCGGACGGGGCCGGCGGCAGCCCAGCGCTGCTCATGCGGGTGGGGCGGCTACCACGCCGCGCTCGACGAGGTGTCCGAATTCGTGGGACGACACACCCAGGTGGGCGCTCAGCACTTCCTCGGTGTGCTGGCCCAGCCGTGGCGCGGGTTGCACGGGCGCCGACTCGCCACGCGAGAAGGACAACGGCAGCCCGGGCGCCAGCAACCGGCCCGCCCCGCCCTGCTCCACCTCGCCGAACAGCGGATTCGCCAGCGAGCAGGCATCGTCCTCGCGCAGCAGTTGCGACACCGTCTGGTAGCGGCCCCAGCACACGCCGTGCCGGTCGAACACCGCGCGCAGGTCGCCGAAGCTGCGGGCGCCGATGCGCTGCCCCACCAGTTGCGCCAGCGGCTCGCGCGCGAGGAAACGGTTGCCTTCCTGCCTCAGGTCGAGCTCGAGCCCGGCGCCGATGCGGGCCACCTCGTCGCCGATCTCCAGCGCGTCGCACAGCGCGCGCCACTGCTTGCCTGTGAGGCCCACCACCATCACACGCTCGCCGTCGGCGGTGGCGAAGTCGTGCCCGAAGGCGCCGAACAGGTGGTTGCCGTGGCGCGGCCGTTCATGCCCCAGCTGCGCCTCGGCCAGAAAGCCCAGGTGGCCGATGGAAGCCAGCGCCACGTCTTCCAGCGCGAGCTTGACGTGCTGCCCCTCGCCGGTACGACGGCGGTGGCGTTCGGCGGCCAGCACGCCGGTGGCCGCCATCTGGCCGCAGATCAGGTCCCACGCCGGCAGCACGTGGTTGACGGGCTGGTCGGCCGCGTGGCCCTGGGGCCCCGTCAGGTAGGGCATGCCCACGCGCGAATTGATGGTGTAGTCCACCGCGGATCCACCGTGCCGGTCGCCCTGCACCGTGAGCTGGATCAGATCGCCGCGCCGCTCGCGCAGCGCATCGTGGTCGAGCCAGCCGCGCGGCGGGAAGTTGGTCACGAGCACGCCGGCGTCCTCGCCCGGCGCGGTGATGAGGGCCATGGCGAGTTCGCGTCCTTCGGGCGAAGACAGGTCGAGCGCCACTGACTTCTTGCCCTTGTTGAGGCCGGTCCAGAACAGGCTGGTGCCGTCGGGTGCCACCGGCCAGCGGTGGTGGTCGAGGCCGCCCGCGAGCGTGTCGATGCGGATGACCTCGGCGCCCATCTGGGCCAGGGTCATGCCGCCCAGCGGCGCGGCCACGAAGGCGGCCGCCTCCACCACGCGCAGCCCGGAAAGCAGTCGGGTATTGGGCATCGGAGTGCTTCCGTGGGCTCAGGCGGCCCGCCGCTCGGGCGTCGCCGCCGGGCTTGCGGCCAGCGCCGCGTCGAGCAGGCTGCGCGCGATCACCTTGAGCGCCAGCGTTTCCTCGGCCCCCTCGAAGATCGACAGCACGCGCGCATCGACGAAGTAGCGACTGACCGGGGTTTCTTCTGCATAGCCCATGCCGCCGTGGATCTGCAGCGCCTCGCGCGTCACCCATTCGGCCGAGCGGCAGGCCAGCAGCTTGACCAGGCTGGCTTCCATGCGCCCGCCGCCGGCGTCCAGCGTGTCGGCCACGGCGTAGGCCAGGCGCTGGCAGGCCGCGTGGCGCGCGGCCATGCGCGCGAGCTTGGCCAGGGTCAGCGGATAGTCGGCCAGCGGCTGGCCGAACACCTTGCGGTCCTGCGCGTAGCGCAGCGCCGCGCGCAGGGCCGCGCGCATCACGCCCGAGGCGCGCCCGGCCGTCTGCATGCGCCCGCCCATCATGCCGGCCATGGTGAAGTAGAAGCCGCGGCCCAGGCCGGCGCGCTCGCCGATCACGTGGCTGTCGGGCACGAAGAAATTCTCGAAGGCCAGGTCGAACGAGTGCATGCCGCGATAGCCGATGGTAGGGATCGCCCGGCCGGTGAGCCGGCCGCCGCCCGCGCCGCCCAGCGCGCCGGCGGGCTGCACGAAGTCGAAGGCATGGCCGTCGTCCGACGGCTTCTCCACCAGCAGCAGGCTGAGGCCGCGATGGCCCGCCGTGCGGTCCGGATCGGTGCGCGCCACCACCATCAGCAGGCCGGCCTTGCCCGCGAACGTGCACCAGGTCTTGGCACCGTCGAGGCGCCATCCTCCGTCCACGCGCGTGGCACGCAGCGCCAGGCTGGCCACGTCCGACCCATGGTCGGGCTCGGTGATCGCGATGGCGCACAGCGGATCGCCGGCGGCCAGCCGCGGCAGCCAGTGGGCCTTCTGGCTTTCGGTTCCGCCCGCCATGAGGGCACGGCTGAGGATTTCGGGCCGCGTGATCAGGCTGCCCGCGCCGGCCAGCGACGCTTCGGAGAGCGCCTCGGTCACCAGCACCATCTGCAGCGTGTCGTCGCGCCCGTCGGGGCCGATGCCGCCGAAGCGCTCGGGAATCGACAGGCCGAACACGCCCATCTCGCGCAGCGGCTGCAGCAGGCTTTCGGGGATGGTGAGGTCGTGCCGGTGCAGCGCCTCGGCCTGCGGCGCCACCACCTCGGCGGCGAAGCGGCGGAAGGCGTTCTGCACCATGGCGTGCTGGTCGTCCAGCACCACGCCGCCCACCTCGCCGTCGGCGGCCAGCAACTGGCGGCCGGCTTCGCTGAGCGCGTCGCCGCCCGCGGCCGCGCGGCGCAGAGCCGCCCAGGCCGCATCGGCCGAGATGGCCGACAGCGGCGCGAGATCGAGGCCGAACTCGAGGTACAGCGCCTCCAGCCGGCTCAGCGTGGCCGTCACGGCATCGACGGCGAACAGCAGCGCGAGGCGCACCTCGAGCTCGCCGCTCGCCGGGCCGAGCGCGCCGCTCCAGTTGCGCGCGGCCAGCAGGTCGGCGCGCGCCCAGGCGATCTCGTAGGCGGCCACCTGGTGGCGGTCGAACTTCGCCGCGTCGACGGCGCCGCCTTCTCCCGCGCAGGCGCGGGCCAGCGCATCGCAGGCCTGGCCGAACAGCGGCTCGAGCCGGTCGAGCAATGCCACGCAGGCCGCCCGGTCGGGGGGCGATGCGATGGAAGAAACGGCGGCGTTCATTCGGTCATCTCCTAGTCGTTGTTCTGTCGCTCAGGCCGGCACGGCCGCGCCCGAGAGTTCGGCCAGCGCCAGCGCCGACACGGTTCGCGCAGTATCGGCACAGGCCTGCGTTCCGCCGTCACCATAGTCTTTCACCGCATCGCCCACGTGCCACACATTGGGCAGCGGCGTGGTCTGCGGCTGGTCGAAACCCGCGCACGAGCGCTGGGCGGGCCAGTCGCCGCGCATCACGCGGATCGACAGCATCTTCGCACCTTCGAAGCCGGGGAACTCGTCGCGCAGATCCTGCAGGGCCGCCTCGGTCTCGCCCTTCTCGTCGAAATCGCCGATGGCCGGGCGCGGCACGGCGTAGGCCACGTACTGATGCCAGCCGGCCGGTGCCAGTTCGGGGCAGGTCGCCGTCAGCTCGCCGATGTTGCACAGGTTGCGCGTGCGGCCGAAGGTGAGCAGGCCCGGGGCGTCGTACAGGCGCTCGCGCGTGGCGAAGTTGATGACGATGTTGGCGGCCGGCTTCGAGGTTTCCTGCATCGCCCGCACGTAGTCGGCGCCGAAGGCCTCGGCGCCGGGCAGGCGCACGGTGGCGCGCGGGCCCATGTTGCTGATCACCGTGCGTGCGTTCACGCGCAGGGGCTGGCCGTCTTTCACCAGATCGACACCCACCGCGCGGCCGCCCTCGGTGCGCAGCGCGGTCACGGGCGATTCGAGCCAGACCTCGCCGCCATGGCGGCGGATGCCGTCCGTGAGGTCGTTCCACAGCCCCACCGTGCCGCGCGGGCAGAAGCCGAAGCGCTTGAACGCGCCCTTGACGGCGAAGTACGTGAGGAACGCGCGCGCCGGCAGCTCGTCGCTGTTGGCGGCGAAGATGGCCGCGCACAGGTTGCGGAAGATGGCGTGCACCGTCTCGTTCTTCGTGTACTGCGACAGCCACTCGGCCGTCGTGAGCTTCGCCTCGGGCAGGTCGCCGGCACGCGCGTCGGCGAACTTGGCGCCGATCTTGGCCGCCTGCTTGGTGAAGCCGCCCAGCAGCATGCCCCAGCCGCCCTTGGCCACGTTGATGATCTTGCCGTCGATGCGGAACACGGTGGCCGGATTGGGCTCGCGCACGTCCACCGGCACGCCGACCAGCGAGAAGGTTTCCTCGAAGGTGGAGCCCAGCTCGATCGCGATGGCGCCGATGTTGACGGTGAAACCGTCGATCTGCTCGCTGGAGGCGCGCCCGCCGACGCGGGCCAGGCTCTCCGCCACGAGCACCTTCTTGCCCGCGGCCAACAGGCGCGCGGCGGCTGACAGGCCGCCTGCGCCAGCGCCGATGATGATGGCGTCGTAGGTGACGGGATGGATGGCGGGGGTCGTCATGTCGTATGTCTCCTTGGAACTCGGAAGTGAATGAATGAAGGGTTCGTGCCGTGCCGGCGCTCAGCCGCGCGCGGCCTCGGGCGTGAGCAGCGGCAGGCCGAGCGCCACGCGGCGCTCCAGCCACGGGCTGGGGCGGTAGCGCGGATCGCCCGTCAGTTCCAGCATGCCGCGCAGGATGGCCAGCACGCGCTCACCGCCGATGGCGTCGCCCCAGGCGAGCGGCCCGCGCGGATAGCCCAGGCCCAGGCGCACGGCGTCTTCGATGTCGTCCACCGAGGCGATGCCGCGCTGGGCGATCTGCGCCGCGATGTTGACCACCGTGGCCAGCACGCGCTGCACGATGAAGCCCGGGCTGTCGCTGATCACGGTGACGCCGGTGCCGTCGCTGGCCAGCAGCGCCTGCGCGGCATCGCGCGCGGCCGGCGCCGTGGCCACGGTGAGCATGAGCGTGCGATGCCGCGCCAGCCCGGGCAGCGGATCGACCGCCACGGTCCGCGTGGCATCCAGGCCCAGCCGGGCCGCCTCGTGGCTGGCATCGGTGCCCCAGGGTTGGACGATGCACAGGTCGGCCTGCGCTGCGGCGGTTGCGTGGGTCGCGCCCGCCGAGCCGACCAGCGCGAGCAGCGCGCCATGGTCGGTGGCGGCGGGATCGATCCAGACGGCGAGCGACGCCGGCAGTGCGGGCACGGCCAGGGCCGCCGCCTTCACCGGCTCGCCGCCGCTGTACTCGTACCAGCCCCGGCCGCTCTTGCGGCCGAACAGCCCGGCGGCCACGCGCGGCGCCACCAGCGACGACGGTCGGAAGCGCGGCTCGTGATGGAACTGTTCGTAGATCGAGGTCATCACCTTGCCCGAGACGTCGAGACCCGTCAGATCGAGCAGCTCGAACGGCCCCATGCGGAACCCGGCCGCCTCGCGCAGCACGCGATCCACGCCAGCGACATCGGTCACCTGCTCTTCCAGCAGCCGCAGGCCTTCGGTGTAGAGCCCGCGCCCCGCGTGGTTGACGAGGAAGCCCGGCTGGTCGGCCGTGACGACGGCGCGGTGTCCGGTGGCGGCCACCAGCGCGCGCAGGCGCTCGACCACCTGCGGCTCGGTGCGCACGGCGGCGATCACCTCCACCACCCGCATCAGCGGCACGGGATTGAAGAAGTGCAGGCCCGCCACACGGCCCGGGTGCGCGCAGGCGGCGGCGAGCTCGGCCACCACCAGCGACGAGGTGTTGCTGGCCAGGATGGCATGAGGCGCCACCACGGCTTCGAGCTGCCGGAACAGCGCGCGCTTGGCCTCCAGGTCTTCGATCACGGCTTCGACCACCACGTCGCACGCGGCCAGATCCTGCAACTGGCCGACGGCCTCGATGCGCCCGCGGATGATGTCGAATTCGGCCGCCGTGATGCGGCCCTTCTCGACACCGCGGCCGATCATGCCGTTGGCAAATTCGACCGCGCGCGCCGCCGCGCCCTCGAAACTGTCGAAGCACAGCACGCGATGGCCGGCCTGGGCGAACAGCTGCACGATGCCGCGCCCCATGGTGCCGGCGCCCACGACGCCTAGCGTGACGATGTTGTCTTGCATGTGTCAGTCAGGTGGTTGGGACGACGCTCACTCGCCCTTGAACTCGGGACGCCGCTTGTCGAGGAAGGCACGCATGCCCTCGGTCTTGTCGGCGGTGTCGAACAGCAGCAGGAATTCGCGGTTTTCCAGCGCCAGCGCGGCATCGAGCGGCAGATCGGGCCCCTGGCGCAGCACGGCCCGCGTGGCGCGCACGGCCTTGGGCGGCATGCGCGCGGCCTTGAGCGCCAACGCCTGCGCGCGTGCCAGCGCCTGGCCTTCGGGCGCCAGTTCGGCCACCAGGCCGAGCTGGAAGGCGCGCTCGGCCGTGAGCTGTTCACCCGTGAGCAGCAGCATCGCCGCCACCGGCCGCCCGACGGCACGCAGCAGCCGCTGGGTACCGCCCGCGCCCGGCATGATGCCGACGGCCAGCTCGGGCTGGCCGAAGCGCGCCGACGGATCGGCCACGATGAAGTCGCACATCATCGCGAGCTCGCAACCCGCGCCGAGCGCGAAGCCACTCACAGCCGCGATCACCGGCTTGCCGCAGCGCGCCACCGGTGTCCAGTACTGGCCCAGGTCGATGTCGGCGACCTGCTGGGCGCCCTTGTCCACCAGCAGGTTCAGGTCGGCGCCGGCGGCGAACACCGTGTCGCCGCCGGTGATGACGATCGCGCGCACGGCGGCGTCGGCGTCGAGCCGGGCCACGGCCTGGGCGATGGCCGCGCGCATGGCGAGGTCGAGCGCATTGCGTTTGGCCGGACGGTCGAGCGTGACGGTGGCCACGGGCCCATTGCATTCGACGCGAACCAGTGTCTGCGCCGCATGTGCGTCAGGCACGGCGGATGTCGCTTCGGCAGTCATGCGTCGGCTCCTGGCATGCGGATGAAGTCGGCCGGCCGCTTGTCGCGGAAGGCGGCGTATCCCTCGCGGAACTCGCGCGAGGTGAGGCCCTGGGCCTGATCGTCGGCCTCGCGCGCCAGTTCGTCGTCCAGCGACGCCGACGGCTCATTGAGCCGCCGCTTCATGCGGCCGAACGCGCCCTGCGGCAGCAGCGCCAGCTGGCCCGCATGCGCGACGGCGTGCGCCATCACCTCGGCATCGGGCACCAGCGCGTCGGCCAGCCCGATGCGCAGTGCCTCGTCGCCCGGCACCGGCGCACCCGCCGTGAGGATGCGGCGCGCCGTGCCGATGCCCACGCGGCGCGGCAGCGTGAGCAGCTGGCCCCAGTCAGGCACGAGGCCGAGCTTGAGGAACGGAAACAGGATGCGCGTGCCCGGCCCGACGACGATGTGGTCGCCCAGCAGCGCCAGGCCCACGGCCGCGCCGGCGCCGAAGCCCTCGACCGCGCTCACCACCGGGATGGGCAGCGCCGCGACGCGGCGGCACAGGCCCGCGATGTGGACCATGCGCGCCCGCGCGCCGGCTTCGTCCAGTCCCACCATCGATGGCACGTCGCCGCCGGCGGAGAAGGTGCCGGCAGAGCCGCCGAACACCAGGGCACGAACGGAGCCGTCGCCGGCCAGCGCGTCGATCGCCTCCACCAGCGCCTGGCGTACGTCATGGTCGATGGCGTTGCGCTTGTCGGGCCGGTTGATCAGAAGCCGCGCCACGTGAGGCGCGGGCCGGTCGAGCAGCACCACGGGATCGCCCATGCCTGCCGGGTTACCTTCGCGCTGCGCGCTGCGGTGCTGAGCACCTTGGGGCGGCCCGGCGGTGCTCATGCCCCCTCGCGGCCGACGATGGATACCGAGCACACGTTCTGCGACGGCTGGCCGCCCAGGTTGTGCGTGAGTCCGATGGTCGGGTTGGCCAGCTGGCGCGGCCCTGCCCTTCCCTGCAATTGCAGGTACATCTCGTAGAGCATGCGAATGCCGCTCGCGCCGATGGGATGGCCGAAGCACTTGAGGCCGCCGTCGATCTGGCAGGGGTTGCGGCCTTCGGCGTCGAAGGCGCCATCGAGCACGTCGCGCACGGCGCCGCCCACTTCCGACAGGCCCAGGTCTTCCATCGTCACCAGCTCGGTGATGGAGAAGCAGTCGTGCACCTCGGTCATGCTGACCTGGCGGCGCGGATCGGTGATACCGGCCTCGGCATACGCCTTCCTGGCGGCGATGCGCGCGGTGTGCACGTAGCTGCCGTCCCATTCGTTCGAGTGCATCTCCCAGCCGTTGGACACCGACACCTGCAGCGCCTTGAAGGTGACCAGGTCGCGCTTGCCCAGGCCGCGTGCGATGTCGGGCGTGGTGACGATGACCGCAGCCGCACCGTCGGAGACGCCGGCGCAGTCGAACAGGCCCAGCGGCTCCGCGATGATGGGCGCCTTGAGCACGGTCTCCATGCTCACGGCCTTCTGGAAGTGGGCCTTGGGGTTCCTGGCGCCGTTGGCGTGGCTCTTGACCGAGACATGCGCGATCGCGCGCTTGAGCAGGTCGGCATCGACGCCATGGCGCGCGCGGTAGGCGCTGGCCAGCTGGGCGAAGTTGGCCGGGGCCACCGCGTTGGGATACCACTGGGGGATGTAGGTGCCGACGGCCGACACGGGCAGGCCGCCGTAGCCGGTGTCCTTGAGCTTCTCGACGCCCAGCGCGATGGCGATGTCGCAGGCGCCAGAGGCCACGCCGTACACGGCCGCGCGGATGGCCTCGGAGCCGCCGGCGCAGAAGTTCTCCACGCGGGTGACGCCGATGTTGGGCAGGCGCAGCGCGATGCCCATGGGCGTGCCGCCGCGGCCCACGCCCACGTCGTCCATGTGGGTGGAGAACCAGGCGGCGTCGAGCTGCGACGGCTCGATGCCCGCGTCCTGCATGGCCTCGGTGTAGGCCTCGACCATGAGGTCCTCGGGGCTCGCGTCCCAGCGCTCGCCGAACTTGCTGCAGCCCATCCCGAGGATGGCGACCTTGTCCTTGATGCCCGTTGCCATGATCGTTCAGCCTTTCCGCGCCGCGTCGGCGCCTGCCGCGGCCGGGCGCACCGGCACGGCCTTCCAGAAGTAGCGCGTGAAGCCGCGCGTCTCGTCGATGTCCTTGATGCGCAGCACCATCTCGACCTCGGTGCCGCTGTCGATCTCGCCCTCGCCCACGTCGGTGAACTCCATCAGGATGCGGCCGCCGCCTTCGAAGTCCACCTGGCCATAGCGGTGCGGCGGCGAGCGGTGGAACGAGAGGTACTCGGCCGACCAGCTGAGCACGCGCGCGCGCCGCTCGGCCAGCTTGTGCGGGCGCTGCGTGTCGAGCTGCGCGCCGGCCGGGTCGTACGACAGCCGCGACGGCGGGAAATGGACGCTGCCCGTGACTTCGCAGCGGCCGGCCACCAGGCCCAGCAACGCGCGGCGATGGCGCCAGGCGGTGGAGAGCGCGGTCTTGCGGTCCTGCTCGCCCCGCATGCCGCGTTCGAGTTGCAGTTGTCCCTTGAACGCCAGGAAGCGGGTGTACGAGGTCTCCTCGACGCCGCGCGCCACCCATTCGGCCACGCCGCGCGCCGGGCGGAAAGCCGTGATGGCGTCGGTCGCTCGCAGCACGATCGCCTGCGCGCCGCTGCCGAACTGCGCCAGCAGGATCAGCTGGCCCGGTTGCGCGCGTTCGAGCACGTGGGCCAGCAGCAGCATCCCGTGCGCCGTGCCGGTGTCGCCCACGCTCGAGGCAAGGTTGTCGGCCACGGCCTCGGCGCGCACGCCGCAGGCCTTGGCCAGTTGCTGGTCCATCTTCTGGAAGGTGGTGGGGAAGATGAAGTGATCGATGGCGGCCGCGTCGACGCCGGCTTGCGCCAGCGCCTCGGCCACGGCGCGTGGCACCAGGCGGGCAATGCCTTCGTCGCGCACCCAGCGCTCTTCCCAGTGGTAGTCGATGTCCTCGCCGGCACCGCGGAAGTGGTCGACGAAGTCGGCCTGCACCGTGCCCGTGCCCAGGTGCTCTGCCAGCACGCCGGCGCCCTGTCCCACGCGCAGCGCGGCGGCGCCGTCGCCGTAGTCGAGTTCCTGCGAGCTGGCTGCGCGGGTCTTGCGGCTGTCGGCCGCCAGAACCAGCGTGTCGCCTGCACCGCCGCGCACCTGCGCCAGCGCCTGCAGCAAGGCCGCCAGGCCCGCGCGCGTGGAGCCTGTCACGTCCAGCGCCTGCACGCCTTCTTCGAGCGTCAGCGCCTCGGCCACCACGCCGGCATTGGAGCGGTCGGCGAACGGCAGCGTGCCCGACGCCAGCAACAGCCCGCGCACGGCGCTGCGGTCATCGGCCGGGCCCAGGCAGTCGCGCGCGGCCGCCACGGCCAGCGTGATGCTGTCTTCGTCCCAGTTGTTGAACGAACGCGTGCCGCGCGCACCCTTGGCCGCCCCCGGTGCATACCAGGCATTGGCCTGCGCCGCGGCCTGCCGGGACAGGCGCAGGCGCGGCACGTAGCCGCCATACCCCGTGATGCCGGTGATCCCGGTGAGGCCGGTGATGTCCTTGGAAGTCATGTCGGATGTCTCGTTGCGGATGAAGAAGAAGCGGCAGCGGGTGCAAACAGGCGCTCGCGCACGAAATCTCCGATGGCACGGCGCGCCGCGCGGGCCTGTGCGAGTTCGGGGAATTGCTGGAAGACGTGGATCATTCCGTCGGCCACCTGCAGCCGGGCATCGACGCCGGCGGCCTGCGCACGGCGCGCGAAATCGGTGGCGTCGCTCAGCACGGTCTCGCGGTCGCCCACCTGCAGCAACAGGGGCGGCAGGCCGGCCAGATCGGCGAACAGCGGCGAGACACCGGGCGATCGCGCGTCGGCGCCCTCGCCCAGGTAGTTGCGCGCCATCGCCTGGATCATGGGCCGCTGGTGGATGGGATCGCTGGCGGCCCGCGTCTCGTAGCTCTCGCCCGATGCGCTCATGTCGGTCCACGGCGACAGCAGCACGGCCCCGGCCGGCAGCGGCCTGCCGGCATCGCGCAGGCGCAGCAGCGCGCCGAGCACCAGGTTGCCGCCGGCCGAGTCGCCCGCCATCACGAGCCGCTGCGGATCGTGGCCCTGCGACAGCAGCCATTCCCAGGCCGCCAGCGCGTCGTCGTGCGCGGCCGGCCAGCGATGCCCGGGCGCCAGGCGGTAGTCCACGCCCAGCACGCGGCAGCCGCAGGCGGCCGACAGGCCCGCCATCAGTTCACGGTGCGAGTACGCCGAGCCGACCTGGAAGCCGCCGCCGTGCAGGTACAGCATCACGCGCGTGGCGTCGGCCCCGGGCGCCACCACCCAGTCGCCCAGGAGGTCGCCGACGGCGACGGGCTCGACCTGCGCATCGACCGCATCGGCGCCGAAGAGCTGGTCCCAGTCCGCGCGCATCTGCACCACGGGCGTGTCACGGCGCCACCGGCGGTAGACGCCGAGCACGCGCGCGATGACCGCTTCGACGGCCGCGGGGTCGTCGCGTTCGGCCAGGGCTTGATCCGGGCGAGTCATGCGCCACACCCCATGCCGCCAGAAACGCCCAGCACTTCGCCGGTGACATAGCCGGCCTCGTCCGACACCAGGAAAGCGACCGCTGCGGCCACCTCGTCGGGCGTGCCCAGGCGGCCAGCCAGCGTGGCGCCGGTCATGGCGCCCAGGAGGCGCTCGCCCCCCTGCTCCACCGCCTGCCGCAGCAGCGGCGTGTCGATGGGCCCCGGCGCCACCACGTTGGCCGTGATGCCCTTGCGGCCGTTCTCCCGGGCGATGGACCGCGTGAAGGCGATCACCCCGCCCTTGGCCGCCGCGTAGACGGCCGCGCCGCTGGAGCCCAGCCGGCCGGCTTCGGAGGCGATGTTGACGATGCGGCCCTGGCCCCGCGCCTGCATGGCGGGCAGCGCGGCATGGGTGGTGGCCAACACGCCTTCGAGATTGATGCCCAGCAGGCGACGCCAGTCGGCCTCTGTGGTCTGCGTGAACCAGGCATGCTGGTCGACGCCGGCGTTGTTGACGAGGATGTCGTGCGGCCCGGTGTCCAGCACCGCATGGCGCGCCGCGGCCAGATCGCTCACGTCGAGCGCGATGGCCGTGACGCGGGCCGAGGGCGCTGCGGCGGTCAGTTCACCGGCGAGCGCCTGCGCGCCGCCGAGGTCGAGGTCGGCGATCACCACGTCGGCACCGGCCGCGGCCAGGCGGCGCACGATGGCGGCACCGATGCCTTTCGCACCGCCCGTGACGAAGGCCCGGCGGCCGGCCAGCGGCCGCGCGCCACCGGCGGCGGAAGAGGATGAGGACGTTTGCGCGTTCATGGAGGACACCGCGTGCATGCCTATCGGCCCGTGAAGCGCGGTGCGCGCTTCTCGATCACGGCGGCCAGGCCTTCGAGCGCATCCTGCATGCCGGCCAGTTGCGCCTGGGTGCGGTTCTCTTCCGGCATGACGGCTTCGGCGCCCTGCCCCAGGCCGTTCCACAGCAGGCGCTTGGTGGCGGCGAGCGCGGCCGGTGCGCCGGCCGCGAGCTGCCGGGCCACCTCCATCGCGCGCGGCTCCAGCTCGGCATCGGGCACCACGCGCGTCACCAGACCGATGCGAAGCGCTTCGGCGGCATCGATCACCGGGTTGAACAGCAGGATCTCCATGGCGCGGCGAAATCCCACCAGGTGCGTGAGCGTGACCGACACGCCTGCATCGGGCACCATGGCCACGCGCGTGGCGCCAGCCAGGAACTTGCTCGACTCGCCCGCGATCACCACGTCGGACGAACACACCAGCCCCATGCCGCCGCCGCCCGCTGCGAAGCCCTGCACCGCCGTGACCACGGGCGCGTTCAGCCGCATCAGCAGCGACACCACCAGTTGCAGGTATGACGTGGCGGGGCGGATGTAATCGGGCAACTGCTCGCCGCGCGACAGAAAGGTGTGCACGTCGCCGCCCGCGCAGAAGTTGCGGCCTTCGCCAGTGAGCAGCACCACGCGCAGGCGGCCGTCCCCGTGCAGCAGCATCAGCGCCTCGTGCAGCGCACGCAGCAGATCCATGTCGAGGCCGTTGGCCGCGTCGGGACGGTTGAGCCGCACGTGGGCCACGCCGTCGGCGTGCAGGTCCACGCGCACGGGGCCATCGGCCACCAGGGGTTGGGGGGCTGTCGTCGCCTTGTCTGCGCTCATCGTCTGTCTCCGGCGCCTCGGGGGGCGCATGTTGTCCATCGGGCCATGGCGCGGGAACCGCGCGCGGGATCCGGTTGCGCTCAGATCAGGAACGCCATCGAGAACAGGGCCTTCGCGTTGTTGGTGAGGACCACGGTCTTGGCGGCCATGCGCAGCCCGCCCGACGCGTCGCGGCGCAGCCGGTACTCGTTGCGCGAGCCCCAGAGGGTGTCCTCGCGCGCATGCGCCTCGAACACCAGCGCGTTGCAGGTCACGGTGATCTCGTCGCCCTCGCGGCGCAGGATCTCGACGTTGGACACCACGCGCCGCAGCGGCGAGCGCGGCGTCTGGCTGTAGCGCTTGCCGGTGTGGAACTGGCGCACGCGCAGCGCGATGCGCGAGCGGTTGTCGTAGATGATCGACATCTGCTGCTCGGGATCGATGTCCTCGCCGTTGGCGGGAATCCAGTAGACGCCGTCGTCGGTCCACAGGGATTCCCAGGCGTCGTATTCGTGGTTGTCCTGCAGGCGCGCCTCGCGGTAGATGAATTGCGAGATCTCGTGGTGCAGCAGCAGATCGTCGAGCGACGGCGGCGCCGCCGTCGCGATGGCGGGCGCGGGGGTCACGGTTTCCATGGTGCTCACGCGGCCTCCATCAGCGAACGGTAGTGGCGCCAGATGCCGCGCGTGGGCGTCTCGTCGGTGGCGTCGCCGATCAGGTAGCCGTTCTCGTCGGTGCGCTCGCGGTGCTTGCCGCGGCCGAGGTAGAGCCATTCGGGGCTCTTCGCCTGCACGCCGAGCTGGGTGCGTTCGTACATCTCGGCGTCGTCGGCCAGCAGGAAGCCGGCCGGCCCGACCGAGCCCATGGTCTGCTGGCGCATGCGGCGGTTGAGGTCGGGCGCGCCCTTGAACTGCAGCGCGGTGACGTGCTGCACCGTCTCGTTCACCGACAGCGGCTGGATCACGAAGATCTGGATCTCCGCGATGAACAGGTTCGGGTAGATCATGATGTGCGGCGTGCCTTCGATCATGATCTCGCGCGCTTTCTGCTCGCCGTAAGAAGCCTTCATGCGGCTCACGTAATCAGGCAGACGGTCGGCCGTGGTGCCGAACCAGGACAGCGGCACGTCGCGCTTGCGGAACTCGGGCCGCAGGTCGTTCTCGGAATGGCCTTTGCCGAAGTAGCGCGACACGGCGGTCGAATCGCTGCTGTAGAGCGTGCCGATGCCGCTTTGCGCCACTTCGAAGATGGAGGCGTGCACGAACGAGGGGTGGTAGCCGTCCGTCTCGTTCTCGACGAGGAACTTCCAGTTGGACTTGACCTTGTGCTTGAGGAAGCCGGCCGTGACTTCGACCTCGCCCTCGGGCGACGTGCGGCACAGCGCGTCGATGGCCTCGCAGGCCGCGCCCAGGTGCTCTTCGAGCGAGGGGCCTTCGGCCGCCATGCTGCCGAACACGAAGCCGCGGTACGAAGCCACGCGCGCCACCTTGCCCAGGCCGAGGGTCGACCTGTCGACGCCTTCGTAGCCCGAGGGGAAGGGATAGCCGCGCAGCGCGCCGTCGTTGGCGAACGTCCAGCCGTGGTACGGGCAGGTGAAGGACCTCGCCGAGCCCTTGTCGGTCATGCACACGCGGTTGCCGCGATGCGGGCAACGGTTGTGCAGCAGGTGCACCTGGCCTTCCTTGTCGCGCGTCATGATCACCGGCTCGGGGCCGATGGACTTCATCACGTAGTCGTTGGGTTTGGGGATCTCGCTCTCGTGGCCCACGTACACCCATGTGCGGAACCAGATCTGGCGCAGCTCTTCCTGGAAGATGTCGGGATCGGTGTAGAGAGAGCCGTGCACCTGGTGATCGCGCACGAGCTCGCTCCAGGGGATCGGCCGGGACGATGCCGGCGCGGTGGCGGCGTGTCCGGGGGCGCATGTGTGCATGCCTGTCACCTCCACGAAATCGGTTGTGTGTTGTCGGGTTTGTTCCGGGGCGCCTCGCTCTTGCGCAGCGCCTTTCGTGCATCAATAATAGTCCGACTGGTCGGACTATGTCAAACCCCGGAACAACCCCAATCGGCCGGCCTCACCGGCCGCCACAGCCCCTCGCCATTCCTTCGAGAGCCGCCCCCATGCCCCAGTACAAAGTGACATTCATCGAACACGACGGCACCCGCCACGACGTGATGGCGCCGCAAGACCGCAACCTGATGCAGGTGGCCGTCGACAACGCGGTGCCCGGCATCCTGGGCGACTGCGGAGGCTCGTGCAGTTGCGCGACCTGCCATGCCTATGTGGACGCATCGTGGGCCGACCGCCTGCCGAAGATCTCGGAGACGGAAGCCTTCATGCTCGAAGGGGTGCCCGAGCCCCGCGAGACCAGCCGCCTGTGTTGCCAGATCCGCATGCGTGCGGAACTGGAAGGGCTCGAGCTGCAGTTGCCGCTCGAGCAGGTGTGAAGCAAGCGCTCCGGGGCGCTCAGGCCTGCGCCGGCCCGTCGTCCGGGATCGGCACCATCAGGCATTCCTGTGTGACGGTGGCCACGGCCTGGCCTGCCGCGTCGTGGACATGCGCGATGGACAGCCCGCGCCCCCCGCCCGCGAACGGGCTGTGCGTGTCGAAGTAAAGCCACTCGTCCGCACGGAACGGCCGGTGCAGCCAGATGGCGTGATTGAGACTGGCGACGTACAGGCGCTCGCCCCGCTCCAGATCGCGCATGTGCGGCGCCAGGCTGCAGAAATTGATCCACCAGTCCGACAGGTAGGCGAACGCGGCGGCATGCACGCACGCGTCGTCGGCCAGCCGCTGCCGGGCCCGGAGCCAGAAGCGCAGGCGCGGCTCGGCCGTGCGGGGATCGACCTGGCGTTCGGGCTCCGGCAGCACGAACACCACCGACGGCTTGACCGCGATCGAGTAGCCGCCCAGGCGCCGCATGCTGCGCGCCCAGTCGGGCGAGAGCGTGGGCGGCTCCTCGTCGCCGACGCCGTGCGCTGGCGCGACGGGCACCTCGCCCGGGCCGCAGCCACTCCATGGGCGCTGGTGCGCGGGCGAGTCCAGTTCGACGGCGAAACTCACCTGGGCATCCAGCACCAGGCGGCCACCGGCCTGGGCGCCGCGAACGTGGCGCGAGGAAAAGCGCCGGCCGTCCTGCAGCCGCGTGACGTCGAGCGCGATCGGCTGCGCCGGATCGGCGCCTTGCAGGAACATGAACTGCATGGCCGAGGGCCGGCGGTCCGCCTGCACATCCATGCAGGCCGCCATCAGGGCCTGGCCCAGCGACTGGCCACCGTAGGAGCGCAGGTTGAGGTTGGCATCGGCGTGGCGCGTGCGGTACATGCCGGGGGCCAGCGTGTCCAGCCGCAGCAGCGCCTGCAGGTCGTGCCCGTCCCACGGCTGCACCTGCAGGCTGCCGGGCACCGGCGCCACGGGGGTGTTCACGGGCATCGCGGCCTCGCGCGGCGGCTCTGCCGCATCAGCCGGCCACGGGCCGGCGATGGCCCACGGTCTTCGGCTCGACTTCGGGACGCAGCCGCCAGTCGCGGCCGAAGTCCGCCAGCGGATGGAAGAACATCGGCGTGTCCTGCTCGATGCCGGCCAGGCGGGCGGCGTATTCGTCGAGGTACTGGTGGCGCCGGGCCTCGTCGGTGTAGTGGATGGACCAGGCCATGAACGGCCTGAGCACCTCGAACCCCGCATAGGCCAGCGTGCCGCTGTTGAGGTGCCACAGGTTCACGTCCAGGCCACCGAGAAGGCCGTCCTCGGCCACCATCTCGGGATAACAGCCCGTGGTCACGGTGAGCATGGCCCGCCGGCCCTTGAGTCCGCCGGTGTCCATGCGCCGGCCCTGCCCGTACACCGCACCATTGACGAAGACGCGGTCGATCCAGCCCTTGAGCATGGCCGGCACCGAGAACCACCACAGCGGGAACTGCAGGATGAGGAAGTCGCACCACAGCAGCTTGTCGATCTCGGCCTGGATGTCGGGGGCGAAGGCGTCGCGCTGCCACGCATGCTTTTGCTCCCGGTCGTACTGCAACAGATCGGGAAAGCGCCGCTCGGTGAAGTCGTCGGCCGTGGCAACCGGATTGAAGTTCATCGCATGCAGGTCCGACACGCGCACCGCGTGGCCGTGGGCCTGCAGCGCGTCGACCGAGCGCTTCAGCAGCGCGGAGCCGAAAGATTTCGGCTCGTGGTGGGCGAAAACGATCAGCACGTTCATGTCTTCCTCCTCGACAGTCTCGAAGGGGAATATATTAACCGTCCTGTCGGTTTATTTATAGACTGCGCTGCTTTCCACCGCTGTGTTCGAGGCGCGCCGGCTTAACTCGGCGCCTGGCCTAATCGGCCATGGGCTGTCCTCGCGTGGGCGTGACGGGTTCCGGGTGCCGAGGCGGCGACCCGTCGGGCGTGCGGTTGTCAGCCGTCTTGCCGGTGGCGCCATCGGCCACACCGCGCGTGTCGGGCGACGGGCGCTCGTCCTTGCGGGGCTTGCCGTCGGGGGATTCGATCTGGTTGGTCATGCTGCGCTCCTTGACAAGCCCATCTGACGCCCAATGGCTCGGGCGGCACGTAGGACAAGAGGGGTATTGCAGTCGCATCACCGCCGACGGGGCCGATGCGCTCACACACGTTACCGATGGAGACGGCCCACGCGCGGCTGCTGCGGTTGCAATGTCACGATGGCCAAAGAACACCACGATGACACGCGCTTCACCATCGAGCCTTACGAAGGACCGGCCGGGGGCTGGGGATCGGTCCGCTCGCTGGGCACCCATCTGCTGCGCCAGGAGTCGCCCGGCGCGCTGGTGCCGCTGGCACGGCAGAACAAACCGGGCGGATTCGCCTGCGTGAGCTGCGCCTGGGCCAAGCCCGCACGCTCGCATCTGGCCGAGTTCTGCGAAAACGGTGCCAAGGCCACGTTTTCCGAGCTGACGTCGGACCGCGTGGACGACGCGTTCTTCGCCAAGCACACGCTGACCGAACTGCGGCGCTGGGACGACCACCATCTGGAGATCCAGGGCCGCCTCACGCGACCGATGCGCTACGACGCGGCCAGCGACTGCTATGTGCCCGCCACCTGGGATGAGGCGTTCACCGCCATCGGATCCGAGTTGCGCGCACTGCGGGCCACGCCCGATGCGACCGTGTTCTACGCTTCCGGCCGCGCGTCGCTGGAGACGTCGTACATGTATGCGCTGATGGCCCGCCTCTACGGCACCAACAACCTGCCCGACAGCTCCAACATGTGCCACGAGACGACGTCGGTCGCGCTCCAGGACAGCATCGGCGTGCCTGTGGGCACCGTGTCGCTCACCGATTTCGAGGACACCGATTGCCTGCTTTTCCTGGGACAGAACGTGGGCAGCAACAGCCCGCGCATGCTGCATCCCCTGCAGGCGGCACGCGAGCGTGGCGTGCCTGTCATCGTCTTCAATCCGCTGCGCGAGCGTGGGCTGGAGCGCTTTGCGAATCCGCAGCGGCCGGGGCAGATGCTGACGGCCGACGAGACCTCCATCGCCACGCAGTACCACCAGGTCCGCGCAGGCGGTGACGTGGCCGCGCTCATGGGCCTGTGCAAGGCCTTGATCGATGCCGATGACGATGCACGCGCCGCAGGCCGGCCGCGCGTGCTCGACACCGACTTCATTGATCTGCACACACACGGCTTCGAGGCGTTTGCCGCCCATGTGCGCGCCACGGCCTGGGCCGACATCGAAGCCGGCAGCGGGCTCCCGCGGACCGCCCTGGAGACGGCGGCTGAGGTCTATGCGCGATCCGACCGCGTGATCGGCGTCTACGGCATGGGCCTGACGCAGCACAAGCGCGGCATCGACAACGTGCACATGCTGGTCAATCTGTTGCTGCTGCGCGGCAACATCGGCCGGCCGGGTGCCGGCGTGTGCCCGGTGCGTGGCCATTCCAATGTGCAGGGGCAGCGCACCGTGGGCATCGCCGAGAAGCCCGAGCTGGTGCCGCTGGACCGGCTGGCTGCCCAGTACGGTTTCGAGCCGCCGCGCCACCAGGGCCTCACGACCGTGGATGCCTGCCGCGGCGTGCTCGACGGGTCGGTCAAGGCCTTCATCGGCCTGGGCGGCAACTTCGTGCGCGCCGTGCCCGAGACCGCCGCCATCGAAGCCGCGTGGCCGCGCCTGCAGCTGACCGTGCAGGTGGCCACCAAGCTCAACCGCAGCCACCTGTTCTGCGGACGATCGGCGTGGCTGCTGCCGTGCCTGGGCCGCATCGAAGTGGATCGCCAGGCCAGCGGTCCGCAGGTGGTGACGGTGGAAGACAGCACCAGCCATTTCCACGCGTCGCGCGGCCAGCATGCGCCGGCGTCGGAGCATCTGCTGTCTGAGCCGGCCATCGTGGCAGGCATCGCGCGTGCGGCCCTCGACCCTGTTCCCGCAGTGGACTGGCAAGCCTGGGTGGATGACTACTCGCGCGTGCGCGACGCGATTGAGGAAACCTATCCCGACATCTTCCGCGACTTCAATCGCCGGATGGACACGCCCGGCGGCTTTCCCAAGCCCCTCGCCGCACGCGAGCGCATCTGGAAAACCGACGTGGGCCGCGCCGTCTTCCACCTGCCGCAAGGACTGGATGCCGCGTTTCCCGGAGACGGTGGCGCGGACGTGTTGAGGCTGATCACCCTGCGCAGCAACGACCAGTTCAACACCACCGTGTACGGCTACGACGACCGGTTCCGGGGCGTGAATGGCACGCGTCATGTGCTTTTCATCCACCGGGACGACATGCAGGCGCTCGGCCTTGTGGAGGGGGAACGTGTGGCGCTGGAGAGCGCGGCGGGCGACGGCGTCCAGCGCCGGCTCGATGGCCTGCGGGTGACGGCCTACGACATTCCGCGTGGTTGCGTAGGAGGCTACTACCCCGAGTGCAACGTGCTGATGCCCTTGTGGCAACACGATGACGAGAGCAAGGTGCCGGCCGCCAAGGCCGTGCCCGTGCGCGTCGTACGGTCGACGGCGCCGTCCATGCCCGGTTGAGGCGGGCGGCATGAGAAACCCGCCATGGCATGCCGCCATCGCGGGTCGGAGTCATCGGGGCCGGGGCCGGATGATGGGCCGGGGGCGGATCAGGCCACCGCGCCGTAGTGCTCCTGCAGTTCACCCTTGCGTGCTTCGAGTTCCTGCATCATCGCTTCGAGATCCAGCTTGCGCGCAGCGCGAGCCTTGGGGAAGATTTCGTTGCGCTCTTCCTTGACGTGATGGTCGATGTACTCGCCCAGCACCTTCACCTTGGCATCGAACTCTTCGTCGAGCGTGCCGGCATCGAGTCCGGCCTCGATCTGCGCGATGAGGTCCTTGGCACTGGCGTGCTCCACCTCCGCTTCGGCCAGCAGGTCGGTTTCGCGGATGACGGCGCGCAGTTGCGGATAGAAGATTTCCTCCTCGATCTGCGCGTGGATGGTCAGTTCCATGCAGATCTCGCGCGCGAGTTCGGCCTTCTTGGCAACCGATGTCTTGGCGCGGGAGCCGGCGAGTTCGTCGTAGGCATTGAACAGTTTCTTGACGGCGCGGTGGTCGGCGTCGAGCAGCGCGCAGGCGTCCTTGGGCTGTGTGGGCATCCTTGTTCTCCATCGTGGTTGATCGAAGCTCCAGTGTGGAAGTACCACCCAACGGAGCTTGTAGGAAGACCCCACCCGCGAGGTCGGAAACACACGGCGATACACACGGCGATACAAACAAACGGCATCAGCGGCGCGGGCTGCAGGGCGGCGTCACGAGGGTTGCGAAGGTGTCGTCCTACGGCGCCATCGATACTGGCGCTTCAGACTGGAGCGCCCGCGTGCCGCGCACCTGCGTCACGCAGGCAACGTCACTCATGCATCACTTCAGAGGAATCGCCATGCCCTCCGCAACCCCAGACCGCCAGAAGAAGCTGCAAGCCAGCCAGGACCGCGCTGACCGGCACACCGCCGGCAAAGCCGGTGGCGGCGAAGCCGGCGCCAAGGGTCGGCGCACGCCCGACCCGGGACATCCCGAGCCGGTACCGCCCTTGCCCGCGCAGCATCTGCGCAAACCCGGCAACGAAGCCGACATGGCGCTGGCGCCGCGCTACGACGCGCCGGGCTATCTGGGCAGCGGAAAGCTCAAGGATTTTGCGGCCCTGGTGACGGGCGGCGACTCGGGCATCGGCCGTGCCGTCGCCGTGCTGTTCGCGCGGGAGGGGGCCGACGTGGCCATCGCCTATCTGGACGAACACGAAGATGCCCAGGCAACGCGGGAACTGGTCGAAAAGGAAGGCCGCCGCTGCATCCTGATTCCAGGCGACGTGCGCGAGCCCCGCTTCTGCGAAAAGGCGGTGAGCCAGACGCTGGAAGAATTCGGCCGCCTGGACGTGCTGGTGAACAACGCCGCCTTCCAGCTGCATGCCGAATCGATCACCGACATCACGGACGCGCGGCTGGACGAGACGCTGCGCACCAATGTCTATGGCTACTTCCAGATGGCGCGCGCTGCAGTGCCGCATCTACAGCGCGGGGCGAGCATCATCAACACCGGTTCGGTCACGGGCCTGCGCGGTAGCGCCAAACTGCTGGATTACTCGACGACCAAGGGTGCCATCCATGCGTTCACCAAGGCGCTGGCCGCCAATCTTCTCGAAAAGGGCATACGCGTGAATGCCGTCGCGCCCGGGCCGGTGTGGACGCCGCTCAATCCCGCCGATCGGCCGGCCGAGGAAGTGAGCGACTTCGGCGCCCAGACGGACATGGGCCGGCCGGCCCAGCCGGAAGAACTGGCGCCGGCCTATGTGTTCCTGGCGGCGCCCGTCTGCTCCAGCTACATCAGCGGCATCGTGCTTCCGGTGACGGGATCCGTGGGCGACGGCGCCTGACGACGTCTCAGTGCTTCGCAGCGGCGTTGCGCTTGCGGGTGGCGGCGGCCTTCCTGGCGGAGGCCGACCGCGCCGCCGCAGGCCGCGATGCGGTGGCTGCGCCGCCGGCATGTCCTCCCTTGCGGGAAGGCGCGTGGGAAACGGGCGTGCCGCGGCCCGCGCCACTCTTCTTGCCACCGCCGGTTTCCTTGTTCACCGTGGCCCATGCGCGCCGCCGGGCCTCATCTTGAGACAGCCCGCGGTCTTCGTAGCCTTCTTCGATATGCCGGGCCTGGCGTTGCTGCTTGTCCGTGTAAGACGACTTGTCACCTCTGGGCATGGAATCTCCTGTTGAAAGCGGGCCAGCCAGGGTGGCCAGCGTGCACTTCCACCCTATTCCTTCTGTCAGGTCCTGCAGTCGGCGTGCTGACCTCGGCGTCGTGGGAAGCGTCCTTCACTCGCCAAATGTCAGGGCTACCCGCTGCCGCGGTTGCAGGCTTTGCGGTGCGTGCACAGGCCGGAGCACGGGGCACAATGCGATCGCATGCCACCGGCGCGAGACACGGTGAGATGCTCGTTTTGCAGATGCCCGATTCGACCTCCCCTGAAATGCCCCCCGAGCCGGGGGCGCGCCCGCTGGCGCTGCCGTTGCGCATCGCGCTCATGGTGCTGGCAGGGGCCTCGCTGGCGCTGGGCCTCATCGGCGTGATCGTTCCAGGGCTGCCCACGACTGTCTTCATCCTGATCGCCGCCTGGGCCGCTGCGCACAGTTCGCCGCGCCTGCACGCCTGGCTGCTGCGCCACCGGCTGTTCGGCCCGATGATCGTGAACTGGCGCAACGGTGGCACCGTGAGCCGGCGCGCCAAATGGAGCGCCACGCTGGCAATGGCCGCATGTATCGCGATCCTGTTCCTCACGGCATCGCGCGAATGGATCGCCGAGGGCGTCAGTGTTTTCATGCTGCTGATCCTCTGGTGGCTGTGGCGTCGGCCCGAACCCGCGTCCTGATGTCGGGCAAGCTGCTGCACCAAAGGAAAAGGGCCCCAGTGGGGCCCTTTCGCCGTTCTGGCCGCAGGCCAGAAGCCGATCAGCGCACGACGGCGATCTGCTCGCGCTTGCCACCCTTGTAGGTGTAGAGCGTCAGCGCGCCGTTCTTGATGTCGCCCTTCTCGTCGAAGGCGATGTTGCCGGTCACGCCCTTGTATTCGATCTTGGCGAGTTCGGGCAGGTAGACGGCGGGGTCTGCCGACTTGGCCTTCTCCATGGCGGCCGCCATCACGTTCACGGCGTCATAGACATAAGGAGCGTAGATCTGCACGTCGACACCGGTCTTGGTCTTGAAATCGGCCTTGAACTTGTCGAGGCCCGCCTTCAGGTCGCCGTCGACACCACCGGCTTCGGCGCACACCACCTGGTCGTCTGCGACGGTTTCGCCCGACAGCTTGACCAGTTCGCTGGTGCAGATGCCATCGCCGCCCATGAACTTGACGTTCAGGCCCAACTGCTTGGCCTGCTTGATCATCGGGCCGGCCACGGCATCCATGCCGCCGTAGAACAGCACATCCGGCTTCTGGCCCTTGAGCTTGGTGAGGATGGCGTTGAAGTCGGTGGACTTGTCGGTGGTGAACTCGTGACCCTTGATGGTGCCGCCGGCGGCCTTCACCGCCTTGGAGAATTCCTCGGCAACGCCCTGGCCGTAAGCCGTGCGGTCGTCGATCACGACGATGGACTGGCCCTTGAGCGTTTCCACGGCGTACTTGCCGAGCGTGCCGCCCAGCTGGCCGTCGTTGGCCACCACACGGAATGCGGTCTTGTAGCCCTGCTGCGTGTACTTGGGGTTGGTCGCGGAAGGCGAGATCTGCGGAATGCCGGCGTCGCTGTAAATCTTGGACGCCGGGATCGTCGTACCCGAATTCAGGTGGCCGATCACGCCGTTGACCTTGCTGTCGACCAGCTTCTGGGCCGCGGCGGCACCCTGCTTGGGATCGGCGCCGTCATCTTCGGCCAGCAGTTCGAACTTCGCGACCTTGTCGCCGATCTTGACGTTCTTGGCGTTGAGCTCGTCGATCGCCATCTTGGCGCCGAGCTCGTTGTCCTTGCCCAGGTGGGCGATGGCGCCGCTGGTGGGTGCCACGTGACCGATTTTCACCGCGATGGTCTCGGCAGCCGGCGCCGCGGGCGCTGCTGCCGCAGGCGCGGCTGCGGGGGGTGCTTCTTCCTTCTTGCCGCATGCGGCAACCACCAGCGCAGCCATAGCGACCGCAGTCCACTTCATCTTCATAAAAGCCTCCGAACGGAAAACCATTGATGTGACCGGCTCGTGATGCCGGATGCATTTTGGGTCCACGCAGACAGTGCCCGAACCAGTCCTGACGCGGCCTGCAAGGTGCGCAGCATGCTAGCACGGGCGCCGTGGAGGCGGACTGTTTTTGCGGCCGGGCGAACTCCGTGCGGCCTGGCCACAACAATCGTGACGAATGTCAGTGCGCAGCGTATCCGTGCGTCTTCAGGGCTCAGGCGTCGCGGCGGGCGGCCAGTTCGGCCTCCACCGCTTCGGCCACGAGGCCGGAGACGACGTCTTCCACCGTCTCCGCCAGATGCTGCGTCATGGCCAGACTGTGTTGCCTGGCGACGGCGGCGATGGTGTCGGCCAGCACCGGCTCGAGCGATTGCGCGACGCGCTCGAGCACGCGGCGCGCGAGCTCTTCCTGGCTGATGGCGGGCAGGGCCGATTCAGCGCGTGACTCCGCCGGGGGCGCAGGCTCCGGGTCCGCGGCGGGCAGTTGCACGCGCGGCACCTCGGCCACCACCTCCGTCAGCGTGGGCACGAAGCGCGGTGGAATGCGCGGCCCGTCGGCGCTCATGCGGCCTCCCGCGGCTTCAGGTCGTGGCGCACGATGGCATAGCCGCGATCGGCGTAGTGCTTCCAGCGGCGGCGCGCCAGGCCGCGGTCATCTTCATCGTGGGTAACGACTTCGATCAGGCGCTCGAAACGCCCGAACTCCTCCGGCACGGCATCGCCGAGATTCAGCAAGACCTGCGCATGCGGCGCCTGCGCCGGCTGGCTCGCCAGCACGACGGGTGTCCGGGCGAGCAATTCGGCGCTGGCGCCGGCGCGGCAATGCGGCACGAATTCCAGTGCGCCGAAGGTCCACAGCATCTGGTCGAGCTGCCCGAGCTGCTCGGCTGACCCGGTCACGACCACGCGCGCGCCGCTGCCCGTCGCCTTGCGCAGCAGTCGGCACGCATACGACAGCTTCTCGTCTGCATTGAAGTGGAATGCGATCTCGGTCATGCCAGCAAGCGACTGCAGCCCCTCAGTTTCAAGCGCGCTGGCGCACGCGAACGGCACGCACGGCCGGCTGCGATACGCCCACCTGCGCGAGCAGGTATTCGAGCAGCAGGCCCACGGGCCGACCGGTCGAGCCCTTGGCGGCGCCGCCCTTCCAGGCCGTTCCAGCGATATCCAGATGGGCCCAGGTCAGGCTGCCGGTGAAACGCTGCAGGAACTTGGCAGCGGTCACGGCGCCCGCCGCACGGCCGGCCACGTTGGCCACGTCGGCGAAATTGCTCTTCAGGCCCTCCGCGTACTCGTCGTCCAGCGGCATGCGCCAGCATGGGTCGAGCGCAACCTCGCCGGCCGCCTGCAATGCCGTGGCCAGGGCGTCGTTGGACGAAAACAGACCACTGCGCACGCCGCCCAGCGCGATCACGCAGGCGCCGGTGAGCGTGGCGATGTCGATCACGGCCGCGGGCTTGAACCGCTCGGCATAGCTGAGCGCGTCGCAGAGGATCAGGCGCCCTTCGGCGTCGGTGTTGAGCACCTCGATGGTCTGGCCGCTCATGCTGGTGACCACGTCGCCCGGCTTGAGCGAGCGGCCATCGGGCATGTTCTCGCACGCCGGGATGAGGCCGATCACGTTCACGGCCGGCCGGATCTCGGACAGCGCCTTGAACACGCCGAGCACGCTGGCCGCACCGCACATGTCGAACTTCATCTCGTCCATTTCGGCCGCCGGCTTGATGGAGATGCCGCCGGTATCGAACGTGATGCCCTTGCCCACCAGCACGACGGGGGCTGCGGCCTTGGGTGCGCCCTGGTACTTGAGCACGATGAACCGCAGCGGTTCCTCGGAGCCTCTGGCCACGGCCATGAACGAGCCCATGCCGAGTTTGGCCACCTCGCGCGGGCCCAGCACTTCGCACTGCACGCCACTGCCGCGGCGCGCAAGGGATTGCGCGGCGTCGGCCAGCAACGTGGGGGTGGCGTGGTTCGCCGGCCGGTTGCCCCATTCCTTGGCGAGTTCGACGCCGGCCACGGTGCCGCGCGCCTGGTCGAAGAACTGCTGCTGCGTCGCCGCGTCGGGCACACCGATCGTCACGCGCTCCAGCTTGCGGCCATCAGCCTTGCCCCGCGTGGTGGTGTAGACGTAGCTGGCGTCGGCTGCGGCCAGCACCGCGGCGCGCACGGCGCCAGCCGCGGGCGCGGCCGGGAACAGCACGGTGATCTTGCGCGCGGGGCTTCCCTTGAGCGAGCCGACCGCCGCAGCCACGGCCTGGCGCACCGATTTCGCCGAGCCGTCGCCAATGCCGGCCGCCAGCACGCGCGTGGCACCGAAGCCGGCCGGGCGATAGGCCGCCAGCAGCTTGCCGGCGCGCGGCTCGAAGTCCTGCGCCTTGACCGCATCGGACACCCAGCGCGAGAGCGCGTCGCGCCCGGGCTTGGACTCCAGCTGCACCAGCACGATGAGTGCATCGGTGCGCGAGGGGGCCGCATCGGCGGCCGAGAGGGTCTTGAGTTCGAAGTCCATAATCGCAGCTTTTCCTTCTCCGTCGATGTTATTCCATTCCTCCGTACGCAAGGAGCTGGCCCGCACCTTCGGTGCGACGCTGGTGGTGCTGGTCACCATCGTCATGACGATGGTGCTGATCCGTACGCTGG
Source organism: Burkholderiales bacterium (assembly GCA_017307855.1). Taxonomy (GTDB): domain Bacteria; phylum Pseudomonadota; class Gammaproteobacteria; order Burkholderiales; family Burkholderiaceae_C; genus JAGOCV01. The sequence goes on from JAFKGD010000004.1 coordinate 105,508, forward strand.
GCCAGGCCTCGCGCGGCTCCGTAGGACCGTCCGATGTGATGCTGGTGATGGGCTATACCGTGCTGGGTTACCTGCCCACCGTACTGTCGTTGAGCCTCTTCGTCGCCAGCGTCGGCACGCTCTCGCGCATGTACCGCGACAGCGAAGTGGTGATCTGGTTCGCTGCGGGGCGCGGCCTGGCAGGCTTTCTCTCGCCGTTGTTCCGCTTCTCATGGCCGATCCTGCTGGTGATCGCAGCGCTCGCGCTGGGCGCGTGGCCCTGGGCCAACCAGCAGACGCGCGAGATGCGCGACCGCTATGAGCGGCGTGGCGACCTCGACCGCATCGCCCCCGGGCAGTTCCAGCAATCATCCAGCGGCTCGCGCGTGTTCTTCATCGACAGGGACGTGACCGACGGGAACACGGGGAGCAACGTCTTCATTTCCGCCAACGAGCACGGGCGCCAGTCGGTCACGTCAGCCCGCTCGGGACGGGTGGACACGATCGATGAGCAGCGTTTCCTGCTGTTGCAGAGCGGCCAGCGGCTGGAGACCCGGGACGACGATCCCACGCTGCGCGTGAGCGAGTTCGAGGAATACGGCGTGCGCGTCGGCAGCGCCGCGGCTGCGCTGCAGGAAGGCTCGCCGGTGCGCGCGCGTTCGACAGCGCAATTGCTGCGCGAGCCGACTCCCCAGCACCTGGGCGAGCTGGCCTGGCGTCTCGGTCTGGCGCTGGCGGCGTTCAACTTCGTGGTGCTGGCCATCGCCGTCTCGAGCGTGAATCCGAGGGCCGGCCGCAGCGGCAACCTGGTGTTCGCGCTGTTCGCGTTCGTCGTGTACTTCAACCTGCTCAACATGGGCCAGAGCTGGATCGCCGCCGGACGCGTCGGCTTCCTGCCGTTCGTGGCAGGACTGCATGGCGGCGTGCTGTTGATGTCGCTGGCCTGGCTGTTCAAACGGCACAACAACTGGTCGCTGCTCGACGTACTGCGCCGCAGGAGCGCCGCATGAGGACGATCCGCCGTCTGATCTTCGGCGAGGTGCTGACGGCCATCGGCTTCGTCACGCTCGGCTTTCTCTCCCTGTTCTTCTTTTTCGACCTCGTGGACGAATTGCCGGCCATCGGGCAGTCCGGCGAGGAGGGCTACCAGCTCACGCACGCACTGGCTTATGTCGCGCTGCTGATCCCCAATCACCTGTACGAACTGCTGCCCATCGCCGTGCTGATCGGCACCATCTTCGTGATGGCCCGCTTTGCCCAGAGCTCCGAATACACCATCCTGCGCACCAGCGGCCTGGGCCCCTGGCGTGCGCTGCGCACGTTGCTGGTGCTGGGGCTGTCATTCGTCGTGCTGACGTTCGCCGTGGGCGACTATCTGGCGCCCGCCGCCGACCGGATGGCGCAACTGGTGAAGGCACGCTACCAGGGGAATCTCACGCTCAGTCAGACCGGCGCCTGGCTCAAGGAAAAGCAGCAGCATGGCTCCTTCGCCGCCAATGTCGGCGCGCTGCGCGCCGATGGCGGCCTCCAGGACGTGCGCATCTTCGAATTCGACAACCGGGGTTTCCTGCGATCCACCACGCATGCACCGCAGGCGGTGTACGGGCCGGATGGCGCATGGATGCTCTCTGATGCCGAACGAACCGAGTTCAGCACCCGTGGCGAAGGCCCGGCGAACGTGGAGCGCCTGCATCTGCCCACCTACCGCTGGCCGACCGAGATCACGGCAGAGATGATTTCTGTGGCGCTACTCAAGCCCGACCGAATGCGCACCCTCGACCTGTTCCAGTACATCCGCCATCTGGATGCCAACAACCAGTCGGCCCAGCGCTACGAGATCGAGTTCTGGCGCAAGGTCTTTTATCCGCTCTCGTGCCTGGTGATGGTGGTGCTCGCCCTGCCCTTCGCCTATCTGCATTTCCGCTCGGGCGGCCTCACGGCCTACGTGTTCGCGGGCGTGATGATCGGCATCAGCTTCTTCCTGCTCAACAACGTGTTCGGCTACATCGGCAACCTGCGCAACTGGTGGCCGTGGCTCACAGCGGCGGCGCCGGGAATGATCTATTCGCTGGTGTCGCTCGGCGCCTTCGGATGGCTGGTGTTGAGGCGCTAGCCACATGACCGCATCCACCGCCCGGGCAGACGGGCTGATCCTCTTCGGGCATGGTTCGCGCGACGCAGGCTGGCACGCGCCCATGCAGGCCGTCGCCCGCCGCGTTGCCGAGCTCGAACCCGGGCTGCAGGTGATCTGCGCCTATCTGGAGCTCACGTCACCCGACCTGCCCACCGCGGCCGCGACCCTGGCTGCGGGCGGCGTGCGTACGATTCGCGTGCTGCCGCTCTTCCTGGGAATGGGCCGCCATGCGCGCGAGGACCTGCCCGGGCTGGTGGAATCTGTGCGCAGCCAGTGGCCGGACATACGCTTTGACCTTCGGCCGGCGGTGGGCACAGACCGACGGGTGACAGACCTTCTGGCGGCTCTGGCCCTCGAGTGAAGACCCCCCGGCCCGCCGCGGCCCTTAGATTTGTGCTGCATAATGATCAAGTTCATTAGCTTCAAATCAATATGAATCTCCATCAGTTCCGGTTCGTGCAGGAGGCCGTACGGCGCAACCTCAACCTGACGGAGGCCGCCAAGGCGCTGCACACCTCGCAACCCGGGGTGTCCAAGGCGATCATCGAACTGGAAGAAGAGCTGGGCGTCGAGATCTTCGCGCGTCATGGCAAGCGCCTCAAACGCGTGACCGAGCCCGGCGAGCACGTGCTCAAAAGCATCGAACTCATCATGCGCGAGGTGGGCAACCTCAAGCGCATCGGCGAGCAGTTCAGCGCCCAGGACAGCGGCACCCTCTCCATCGCCACCACTCACACGCAGGCGCGCTACGTCCTGCCCGTGCCCGTCGCGCAGTTGCGCGAGGCCTATCCCAAGGTCAACGTGAGCCTGCACCAGGGCTCGCCCGATCAGGTTGCGCGCATGGTGATCGACGAAGTGGCCGAGATCGGCATCGCCACCGAGTCCCTGGCCGACTACTCCGAGCTGGTCACTCTGCCCTGCTACGAATGGCAGCACGCCCTGGTGGTACCTCGCGACCATCCGCTCGCGCAATCCGAGCGGCTCACGCTCGAAGACCTCGCGGCCGAGCCGATCATCACGTACCACCCCTCCTTCACAGGCCGCACGCGCATCGACCAGGCCTTCGCCGCCAAGAAGCTGTCACCGCGCATCGCGCTCGAGGCCATCGACTCGGACGTGATCAAGACCTACGTGCGGCTCGGCCTGGGCCTGGGCATCGTGGCCGAGATGGCCGTACGCGATGAAACCAACAGCGATCTCGTCGTACGCCCGCTGGGCCACCTCATCGGCACCAATGTGGCGCGCGTGGCTTTCAAGAAAGGCGCCTACCTGCGCAATTTCGTGTTCCGCTTCGCCGAACTGCTGAGCGACCGGCTCGACCGCAACCTCATTGGCAAAGCGCTTTCCGGCCACGCGTCGGACTACGACCTATGAATGCATCCACGGCCGCGGCACGCACGCCGCCACTGCAGACCAAGTTCCCCACCATCGGCACCACCATCTTCACGGTGATGTCGCAGCTCGCCGCCGAGACAGGTGCGGTCAACCTGGGCCAGGGCTTCCCCGATTTCGACTGCGACCCGAAGCTGGTGGCCGCCGTGGCCGAGGCCATGGCCCGCGGCCTGAACCAGTACCCACCCATGACGGGGGCCGCGCCGCTGCGCGAGGCCATCGCCGCCAAGATCGAAGCGCTCTACGGACGCCGCTACGACGCCGCCGCCGAAATCACTGTCACGGCCGGCGCCACCCAGGCCATCATCACAGCCATCCTGTCAGTGGTGCGGCCCGGCGACGAAGTCATCGTGCTCGACCCGTGCTACGACAGCTATGTGCCCAACATTGAGCTGGCCGGAGGCCGCGCCGTGCGGGTGCCGCTCGTGCCCGGCACCTTCCGGCCCGACTTCGACCGCATCGCCGCGGCCATCGGCCCGAAGACGCGCGCCCTCGTCGTCAACACGCCGCACAACCCCAGCGGCACGGTCTGGATCGCAGACGAGATGCGAAGGCTCGAAGAGCTGCTGGCGCCCACCGACGTCCTGCTCATCAGCGACGAGGTCTACGAGCACATGGTGTTCGATGGCCAGGCGCACCAGAGCGCGGCGCGCTTTCCCGGCCTGGCGGCGCGCGCCTTCATCGTGTCGAGCTTCGGCAAGACTTACCACGTCACGGGGTGGAAGGTGGGCTTCGTTGCCGCCCCGTCCGCGCTGTCGGCCGAATTCCGCAAGGTCCACCAGTTCAACGTGTTCACCGTGAACACGCCCGTGCAGCACGGGCTGGCGCACTACATGGCCGATCCGGCGCCCTACCTGGAACTGCCGGCCTTCTACCAGCGCAAGCGCGACCTGTTCCGCGCGGGGCTGGCCGGCACGCGCCTGCGCCTGTTGCCGGGCGAAGGCACGTACTTCCAGTGCGTGGACATCTCGGGCCTGGCCGTGCCCGAGGCCCGACTGCCCGAGGCCGATTTCTGCCAGTGGCTCACGCGCGAGATCGGCGTCGCGGCCATCCCGTTGTCGGCCTTCTATGGCGACGGCTTCGACCAGCGCGTGGTCCGCTTCTGCTTCGCCAAGAAGGACGACACGCTGCGCGCCGCGCTGGAGCGCCTGGCACGGCTTTGAGCGCACGCGCATCGGGACCGATGTAAGACTGGCCCCACAGTGGTTCACGTCTTCCGCCGTCTCGCAGCAGACGCCGTATCGGGAACCATTGGCACATCACAACCCGAGGAGTGCATCAATGTCGATCTCGTTCATTCTCATCATCATCCTGCTGCTGATCCTGATCGGTGCGCTGCCGACCTGGGGCCACAGCCGCAACTGGGGCTACGGCCCGAGCGGCGGCATCGGCCTCGTGCTGGTGGTGCTGCTGATCCTGGCTCTCATGGGTCGGATCTGACGCGGCGGCCCTGGCGGCCGCATGAAAACGGGGCGCCTTCGGGCGCCCCGTTTTCATTGGGTGGCCGGCTCCCGGCTCAGCGGTGGATCAGCGCCCAGGCCTTGTCCAGCCGCTTGATGCTCACAGGCTGCGGCGTGCGCAGTTCCTGCGCGAACAGGCTCACGCGCAGCTCCTCCAGCAGCCAGCGGAACTCGTTCATGCGTTCGTCGACGGCGCCCTTGCGCTCGGCCACCAGGCGCCAGTAGCGCTGCTCCTGCGGGCGCAGCTCGGCCAGCCGGGTGGCATCACGTGCGGCATCGGAGCGCAGCTTGTCCAGCCGCAGCACGATGGCCTTGAGATAGCGCGGCAGGTGCTGCAGTTGCGCCCACGGCGTATCGGCCAGAAAACGCTTGCCGATAAGCCTGACCAGCTGCTGCTGCGCATCGGCCGTCGCGTCGGGGTGACCACGCGTGTCCTTGATCTTGCGCACCGCCGCCGCGTATTCCAACAGCACGGTGCCCGCGAGCCGCGCCACCTCGTTGGCGATCAGCGTGAGCCGGCCCCGGCCTTCTTCCACGCGACGCTTGAACGACGCCTCGTCGGTGGGCAGCGGGTCGAGCAGGAACGCCCGGTCCAGCGCCACGTCGATGATCTGGCCGCGCAGTTCCTCGCTGGTGCCCAGCGGCATGAAGGCCACCGCCATCTTCTGCAGCTCGGGGATGTTCTTCTCCAGGTACTTGAGCGCGTCGCGGATCTGCAGCGCGAACAGGCGGCGCAGGCCGGCGCGGTGCTTCGCCGCCGCGACCTCGGGCTCGTCGAACACCTCCTGCACGACCGCATCGCCCTCGTCCACCAGGGCGGGAAAACCCACCAGCGTCTGGCCGCCCTTGCGGATCTCCATCAGCTCGGGCCACTCGCCGAAGGTCCAGGTGGTGGAGCGCTGCGGCGCCTGCACGGCCGCAGCGGGCGGCGGCGCCGGTGCGCGTTGACGCTGGCCGGGCTGCGGCGCCACGGCCGGGGACGGCGCGCTGGCGGTCGTGTGGCCCGGCGTCGGCGCTGCGGCCACCTTCATCCCGGCCAGCGCCTGGAAGGCACCGCGCGCCTGCGCGCCGAGCTCGGCCTTGAGCGCGCCGACGTTGCGCCCCGTGCCCAGCTGGCGCCCATGCTCGTCCACCACGCGCAGATTCATGAACAGGTGCGGGCTCAGCATGTCGAGCTTGAAGTCGTTGCGCTTCACGTCGAGGCTGGTGGCGTCGCGCACACGCTTGAGAAGCGCATCGGTGAGCGCGCCCCGGCCGAAGACCTCCGGCTCGCCGAGTTCGGTCGCCAGCCGCGCGGCCGATTCGGGCAACGGCACGAAGCGCGAACGGGGCTTCTGCGGCAGGCTTTTCAGCAGCGCGTGAATCTTGTCCTTCAGCATGCCCGGCACCAGCCACTCGCAGCGCTCTTCGCTCACCTGGTTGAGCACGAACAGCGGCACGGTGGCCGTGACGCCGTCACGCGCGTCGCCGGGTTCGTGCAGGTAGGTGGCAGCACAGTCCACGCCACCCAGGCGCAAGGTGCGCGGAAACGCATCTGTGGTGATACCCGCCGCCTCATGGCGCATCAGTTCGTCGCGTGTGAGCTGCAGCAGCTTCGGCTGGCGCACGCTCTCGGCACGGAACCAGGTTTCGAACAGGTGGCCGTTGAACACGTCGGGCGGCACGAACTTGTCGTAGAAGGCGTAGATCAGCTCATCGTCCACCAGCACGTCCTGCCGGCGCGACTTGTGCTCGATCTCCTCCACCTGCCGGATCAGGCGACGGTTGGCGGCCAGGAACGGCAGCTTCGTGTCCCAATCGCCGGCCACCAGCGCCTCGCGGATGAACACCTCGCGCGCTCCCTGCGGATCGATGCGCCCGAAGCCCACCCGGCGCCCGCTGTACACCACCAGGCCATACAGCGTGGCACGCTCCAGCGCCACCACCTCGGCCGACTTCTTCTCCCAGTGCGGGTCGAGCAACTGCTTCTTCAGCAAGTGGCCCCCGATCTGCTCGATCCACTGCGGCTCGATGCCCGCGATGCCGCGGCCGAAGAGGCGCGTGGTTTCCACCAGCTCGGCCACCACGATCCAGCGGCCCGGCTTCTTCGAAAGGTGCGCGCCCGGATGGCGATGGAACTTGATGCCGCGCGCGCCCAGGTAGACCTCTTCGTCATCGACCTTGCAGCCGACGTTGCCCAGCAGGCCCGAGAGCATCGACAGGTGCAGCTGCTCATAGCTGGCCGGCGTGCCGCCGACTCGCCACTTGTGCTCGGCGACCACCGACGCCAGCTGCGAATGGATGTCGCGCCACTCGCGCACGCGGCGCACGTTGACGAAGTTCTGCCGCAGCAGCGATTCGTACTGGCGATTGGAGAGCTTGTGCGTCTCACCGTGTCCGCCGCGCGCTTCGTGGATCCACTTCCACAACTTGAGGTAGCCGCTGAACTCGCTCCTCTCGTCGTCGAACTTCTTGTGGGCCGCGTCGGCCTGCTGCTGGGCGTCCATCGGCCGGTCGCGCACATCCTGCACCGACAGCGCTGAAGCGATGACCAGCACTTCTTCCAGGGCGTTGCGCTGGCGCGCCTCGAGGATCATGCGGCCCACGCGCGGATCGAGCGGCAGGCGCGCGAGCTCCGCGCCCAGCGGCGTGAGCTCGTTGGCGTCGTCCACCGCGCCCAGTTCGCCCAGCAGTTGGTAGCCGTCGGCGATGGCGCGGCCCGAGGGCGCCTCGATGAAGGGGAAGTCTTCCACCGCACCCAGGTGCAGCGACTTCATGCGCAGGATGACGCCCGCCAGCGACGAGCGCAGGATTTCGGGATCAGTGAAGCGCGGCCGGCTGGCGAAATCCTTCTCGTCGTACAGGCGGATGCAGATGCCGTCGGCCACACGGCCGCAACGGCCGGCGCGCTGGTTGGCGGCCGCCTGGCTGACGGGCTCCACCAGCAACTGCTCCACCTTGCTGCGGAAGCTGTAGCGTTTGACGCGCGCCGTTCCGGCGTCGATCACGTAACGGATGCCGGGCACGGTGAGCGAGGTTTCGGCCACGTTGGTGGCCAGCACGATGCGGCGCCCGCTGTGGCCTTCGAACACACGCTCCTGCTCGGCCTGGGAGAGGCGCGAGAACAGCGGCAGCACCTCGGCGTTACGCGTGACGGCACTGTGCGAGAGGTGTTTGCGCAAATGGTCAGCGGCCTCGCGGATCTCGCGCTCGCCGGGCAGGAAGACCAGGATGTCGCCCTGAGCGTTGCCGCCCCACAGTTCGTCCGCCGCGGCTGCGATGGCGTCGTTCAGGTCGTACTCGCGGCTTTCCTCGAACGGACGCCAGCGCTGCTCCACCGGGAACATGCGGCCTGACACCATCAGGACAGGTGCCGGTCCCCTGGCAGAGGAGAAGTGCTGCGCGAACCGGTCCGCATCGATCGTTGCCGAGGTCACGATGACCTTGAGGTCGGGCCGGCGCGGCAGGATCTGGCGGATGTAGCCCAGCAGGAAGTCGATGTTGAGGCTGCGCTCGTGCGCCTCGTCGATGATCAGCGTGTCGTAGGCCGACAGCAACGGATCGGTCTGCGTCTCGGCCAGCAGGATGCCGTCGGTCATGAGCTTGACCGAGGCGTCGCGCGAAAGGCGGTCCTGGAAGCGCACCTTGTAGCCGACCACCTCGCCCAGCGGCGTCCTGAGTTCCTCGGCAATGCGCTTGGCCACCGAGCTGGCGGCGATGCGTCGCGGCTGCGTGTGGCCGATCAGGTGGCCGCGCTGGCCGGGGTGGTTGAGCCTGCCCCGGCCCATCGCCAGCGCGATCTTGGGCAACTGCGTGGTCTTGCCCGAGCCGGTCTCGCCACAGACGATGATGACCTGGTGCGCGGCCAGGGCGGCCATGATCTCGTCGCGCCGGCCGGAAACGGGCAGCGACTCGGGAAACTCGATCTTCAGTAGCGGGGCAGTCAAATCGCGAACTTCGTAGAGAATCGCGGATTATCCCAGCCCCAACCCCGCCGCGCAGGGGCCGGGGCACCCGCCGCCGACCTCCCGAGAGCCCATGTCCGCCGTCTTCAATTTCACCTTCGTCCCCTGGTTCCGTTCGGTCGCGCCCTACATCCACATGCACCGCGGCAAGACCTTCGTGGTCGGCATCGCGGGAGAGGCCATCGCGGCCGGCAAGCTGCAGGTGCTGGCGCAGGATCTGGCGCTGATCCAGAGCATGGGCGTCAAGCTGGTGCTGGTGCACGGCTTCCGCCCCCAGGTGAACGAGCAGTTGCGCGCCAAGGGCCATGCGGCGAAGTATTCGCACGGCATCCGCATCACCGACGAAGTGGCGCTCGATTGCGCCCAGGAGGCAGCGGGCCAGCTGCGCTACGAGATCGAGGCCGCCTTCAGCCAGGGCCTGCCCAACACGCCGATGGCCGGCTCCAAGGTGCGCGTGATCTCGGGCAACTTCATCACGGCGCGGCCCGTGGGCATCATGGACGGCGTGGATTTCCAGCACTCGGGCCTGGTGCGCAAGGTGGACGTGGGCGGCATCACGCGTTCGCTCGACATGGGGGCGATGGTGCTGCTCTCGCCGTTCGGCTTCTCGCCCACGGGCGAGGCGTTCAACCTCACGATGGAAGAGGTCGCCACCAGCGTGGCGATCGCGCTGCAGGCCGACAAGCTGGTGTTCCTGACCGAGATCCCGGGCATCCGCACGCGGCCCGACCAGCCCGAGGGCGAGGACAACCCCATCGACACCGAGCTGCCGCTGGCCGCCGCCGAGCGCCTGCTGGCCACGCTGGCACCGGCCCAGACGCCGACCGACGCCACGTTCTACCTGCAGCACTGCGTGAAGGCCTGCAAGGGCGGCGTCGAGCGCAGCCACATCCTGCCGTTCGCCGTCGACGGCTCGATGCTGCTCGAGATCTACGTGCACGATGGCATCGGCACCATGGTGATCGACGAGAAGCTCGAGGAACTGCGCGAAGCCACGGCTGACGACGTGGGCGGCATCCTGCAGCTGATCGAGCCGTTCGAGCGGGACGGCACGCTGGTCAAGCGCAGCCGCACCGAGATCGAGCGCGACATCGACCTCTACACCATCGTCGAGCACGACGGCGTGATCTTCGCCTGCGCGGCGCTCTACCCCTTCCCCGAGGCGAAGACGGCCGAGATGGCCGCCCTCACCGTCTCGCCGCAGAGCCAGGGCCAGGGCGACGGCGAAAAGATCCTCAAGCGCATCGAGCAGCGCGCGCGCGACATGGGCCTGGACAGCCTCTTCGTGCTGACCACGCGCACCATGCACTGGTTCATCAAACGCGGCTTCGTGCAGGTCGACCCCGACTGGCTGCCCGAGGCGCGCAAGCGCAAGTACAACTGGGACCGCAAGAGCCAGGTGCTGGTCAAGCGGTTGTCGTGAAACGCCGCGCCACGCGCATCCCGCGATGAAGACCGTTGCGCTCTACGCCGTCACGGCGCTGGCCGAGATCCTCGGCTGCTACTTCGTCTGGCTCTGGCTGGTGCGCGGGAAACCGCTGTGGCTGCTGCTGCCCGCAGCGGCCTGCCTGGCGGCCTTCGCCTGGCTGCTCACGCTGCACGAAGCCGCCGCCGGCCGCGTCTATGCGGCCTACGGCGGCGTCTACATCGCCATGGCACTGGCTTGGCTGTGGGCCGTGGACGGCGTGCGTCCCACGGCGTGGGACGTGGCTGGCGTGACCGTGAGCCTGGCCGGCATGGCGCTGATCGCTTTCCAGCCGCGCTGATCCGCGTGCCTCACCAGCCCGCCGCGTGGCCGTCTCGGCGCGGATCGCTGGCGGCGAGATAGCCGCCCGTCGCGTCGTCATCCATGCGCCAGATGAACTGGCCTGCGCCGAAATCCTGATACGGATCGTCGATGGTGGTGATTCGGTGGCCCAGTTGCTGGAGCCCCGCGACCGTGGCCGGAGCCATCGCCGCTTCGACGTTGATGTCGAGCCCCTGGTTGAAGCGCCAGCGCGGTGCGTCGCAGGCAGCCTGCGGGTTCTGCGCGTGGTCGAGCATGCGCACCAGGGTCTGCATGTGGCCCTGCGGCTGCATGTTGCCGCCCATGACCCCGAAGCTCATCACCGGCCGGCCGTCCTTCGTGAGAAACGCCGGGATGATGGTGTGGAACGGGCGCGCGCCGGGCCGCACGCAGTTTGGGCTCGCCGCATCGAGGCTGAAGCCGTGGCCGCGATTTTGCAGGCTGATGCCGAAGGTCGGCTCCACGCACCCCGAGCCGAAGCCCATGTAGTTGCTCTGGATGAAGCTGACCATCATCCCGCCCGCATCGGCCGCCGTCAGGTAGACGGTGCCGCCGCGCACCAGATTGCCGGCGCCGAAGACCTGCGCGCGCTGGCGATCGATCAGCCTGGCGCGCGCCGCGAGGTAATCGCCATCGAGCATTTGGCGCGCGTCGACGTGCATGGACGCCGGATCGGCCACGTGCCGATAGACGTCGGCGAAGGCGAGCTTCATGGCCTCGATCTGGATGTGCTGGTGCTCTGCCGAGTCGACGGCCATCGACGCCAGGTCGAAATGCTCCAGCATGCCCAGCGCCATCTGCGCGGCGATGCCCTGCCCGTTGGGCGGGATCTCGTGCAGCGTGTGGCCCCGGTAGCCCTGGGCCAGCGGCTCGACCCATTCGGGACGGTAGGCGGCCAGGTCGGCTTCGGTCATCGCGCCGCCGTGCTCGCGCGAGAACGCGGCCAATGCCTGGGCGATTTCGCCACGGTAGAAATCTTCACCGCGGCTCGCGGCGATGGCGCGCAGCGCGCGCGCCGCCGCCGGGAAAACATAACGCTCACCCACTTCGGGCGCACGGCCGCGCGGCATGAAAGCCGTGGCGAAGCCGGGCTGCGACGCCAGCTCGCCGGCACCGGCGCGCCACTTCTGCTGCACCACCGGGGGCACACGGTAGCCGCGCTCGGCCAACTCGATCGCCGGCTGCATCAGCTCGGGAAACGGAAGGCGGCCGAAGCGCGCATGCAAGGCCTGCCAGGCGGCGACGGCGCCGGGCACCGTCACGGAATCGATGCCGCGTTTGGGGGGCGTGGTCGCGTCCGGCCCATGGCGGCGCCGGAAGTACTCCGGCGTCCAGGCTTGCGGCGCAGGCCCGGATGCATTGAGACCATGCAACTGCTGGCCGTCCCACAGGATGCAGAAAGCATCGCTGCCCAGGCCGTTGCTCACGGGCTCGGCGATGGTCAGGGCCGCAGCGGCCGCAATGGCGGCGTCCACCGCATTGCCGCCCAGCTGCAGCATCCTCACGCCGGCCTGCGCCGCGATGGGGTGGGAGGTGGCGACGACGTTGTCGAAAAAGCCCGGCAGGCGCGCGCTCGGGTACGGTGCGGCGTAGTCGAATCGCAGGCTCATGCGGGCAGCTCCGATTCGGGGCCGCCGACGACGCGGCCGTCCTTGATCACCAGGCGGTGGTTGCGGCGGTCGGCCACGCGCTCGATGTCCGAGAGCGGATCGCCGCTGACGATGAGCAGGTCGGCGATTTGGCCTTCTTTCAATGTGCCGCGATCGGGCAGGCGCAGAAGATCGGCCGCCACCGAGGTCGCGCCGGCCAGCGCATCGCGCGGCGACATGCCGCAGGCGACCATGTAGCGCAACTCCTGCGCGTTCTCGCCGTGCGGGTTGCACAGCGTGCCGGTGTCGGCGCCCATGGCGATGCGCCCGCCCGCGCGGTAGTACATGCCGACGGATTCGCGGTGCCGCTGGGCCACGCGCTGCGCTTTCGCCAGCGAGACGGGCGAGACCGCGTCGGGATTGAGCAGCACGTGCTCGATGGCCGCGAGCGTGGGCACCAGGAAGATGCCGCGCTCCAGCATCAGGCGCACCGTCTCGTCGGTCATGAACATGCCGTGTTCGATGGAGGTGACGCCCGCGCGCGCCGCGTTCAGGATGCCCTGCGTGCCGATGGCATGCGCGGCCGTCGGCTTGCGGAAGCGCCGCGCCTCGTTGACGCCGGCCGTCAGCTCTTCCTCGGTGTACTGCGCATCCTCGATGTCGGTGCCCGGATGCAGCACGGCGCCGGTGGCCATGAGCTTGATGCAATCGCAACCCATGTAGATCTGTTCGCGCACGGCCTTGACCACTTCGTCGGGCCCGTCGGCGACGCGCGCGATCTTCCACTTCGTGCCGCCGGTCATGCAGATGACCTTGCCCGACACCTTGATGTGCGGGCCGAGGAAACGCCCGCTGTTGCAGGCGTCGCGCACGGCGAACTCGACATGATCGACGCCCCCGCAGTCGCGCAGCGCGGTCACGCCGCCACGCAGCGAGGCCTGGGCGTTCTCCAGCGCCTGCAGCGTGAGCGCGGCGTGGCCACTGCCCTGCCCGGTCACGGCTTTGCCGTCACCCGACATGGTCAGGTGCACGTGGCAGTCGATCAGGCCCGGCAGCAGCGTGTCGCCGCGCAGGTCGAAGCGCGGGCCGGCATGGCCCTCGAATTGCGCGGCCGGGGCGATCGCGCGCACCCGGCCTTCCTCGACCAGCAGCGCATGCCCCGGGGGAAGGGCATCGCGGCCGTCGAAGAGCTTTCCATTCAGATACAGCATCGTGTCTCTTGTGTCTCGTCGTTCTGTCGTCACTCGGCCTTGATGCCGGCCTCTTTGACCACCTTGGCCCACTTCTCGAATTCGCTGCGCACGTACACGGCGGCTTCCTGCGGCGTGCCGGGCATGACTTCCACACCCAGGCTCTTCCACTTCTCCTGTGCGTCGGGCGCGGCCAGGGCTTCGTTGATCACCTTGTTGAGCTTCTGCACGACGTCGGGCGGCGTGCTGGCGCGCGTCATCACCGTGTACCAGGCCTCGAAGTCATAGCCCGGCACGCCGGCTTCGGCGATGGTGGGCAGATTCCAGCCTTCGGCGCGCTTCGCGCCCGTGACGCCCAGCCCGATGAGTTGGCCCGACTCGACGTAGGTCTTGACCACCAGCGGACTGACGAACGCGATCGGAATGCGGCCGGCCATCAGGTCGGGCATGAAGGCGCTGGTGCCCTTGTAGGGAATGTGCTGTAGCTTGGTCCCCGTCATCACCTTGAACAGCTCGGCCGCGAGGTGCGGCGAGGTGCCCGGCCCACCCGAGGCGAAGTCCACGCCGTCGCCGCGGCCCTTGATGTAGGCGATGAGCTCGCGCACGTTCTTCACGCCCAGCGACGGATGCGCCACCAGCACGAGCGGGCCCTTGGCCACGATGGACACCGGCACGAGGTCGTCGATCTTGTAGGAAAGCGTGTTGCCGAAGATCGACGGGTTCACGGCATACGTCATGCCGTGCAGGATGAGGTTGTAGCCATCGGCCGGCTGGCGCACGATGGAGGTGGTGGCCAGGTTGCCGCCGGCGCCCGGGATGTTCTCGATCACCACCGACTGGCCCAGCAGCGCGCCCAGGCGCGGCTGCAAGGTGCGGGCCATGATGTCGTTGGGACCGCCGGGTGTCACCGGGATCACCATCCGGATCGGCTTGGTGGGAAAGTCGGCCGCGGCCGACAGGCCTGCCACGGCGGCGAAGGACAGGCCCAGCAGGGCCCGGAGAATGAATTTCATGAGACGCTCCGATAGTCGATGGAAGGTGAGGCCCGCGCCGGCCCCAGCCGCTGCGCAGGCATGCACTGCTTGCTTGTCGTCCTCCGCCCAGTCCCGGGCATCGTCTTCTTCTTGGAACTTGCCGCGCGGCGCGAGGGACGCCGTGCGACGCAATGCAAATCCGGCCGCGTCAGGCGGGCACGGCTGAAACCTGGTTCTGGACGGACTGCACGCGGCCGTCGCCATCGACGGTCACCGTGTCGAAGTGGCGCGGCACGATGACGTGGGCCGTGGGCGAGACGGCATGCACTTCGGCCACGAAGGTTTCTGCCTGCGCCAGCGCCTCGTCCTGCGAGGCGCCATAGGGCGCGGTCTGGACATCCCAATGGGTGGCGATCACCAGCGGCGGCTGGCCCAGGCGGCGCAGCAGGCGGCCGGTGTAGTCGTGCACGTGCAGGCGCGCGCGCGCAGCCGGCACCAGGGCGATGGTGGCGGTGATATCGAACAGCTCGCGCTCGATGTAGTTCATCGAGCCGAACACCACGATGCGGTGGCGACCCCAACGGATCAGGTAACCCAGCGTGCCGCCTTCGCAGTAATCGAACATGCGCAGCGGCCGCTCGACGTCGCGCGGCACCAGGCCCGACTCGAAATAGCGCTTGGCCGCCAGCGGCGAGTGCAGGCTTGGCAGCACGCGCAACGAGAGTTCGTCGAACTGGTAGTCCTCGCCGCCCTTGACGGTGATCAGCTGCTGCTCGTCCACACCGCCCGCACGCGCCACGTTCATCGTGCTTTCGGTGCCGATCACCAGCGCACCGGTCTTGCGCGCGATGTGCGGCATGTCCATGCAGTGGTTGAAGTGCGAATGCGAGATCAGGATGTAGTCGGCCGCATCAACGTGTCGGTCGACCAGCGCCGTGTCGGACGTGAGCCGGTCGGTGGGTGTGTAGATCGGCCGCTCGTCACCCGGCGTGATCGGCGCGTCGGCCGTACCGAACGTCTTGCCCGCATAGCGCACGCGCGAGAAGTACGGATCGACCAGCAACGTGGTGCGCCCATCGGTGATGCGCCAGCCGGCTGCACCGAAATGGGTCATTTGCAGCTCGGGGCCGGCGGCGGGCGCTGTGGACATTGGGGGGTGTGACTTTCCTGTGACGGGCCGCGCCATTCTGGAGATGCACGTGTGATACTTCAAATACCGTTTTGCTATTTATTGATAGCCAGAAAATATCAGCGACCGCCATGATCGAACTGCGCCAGCTCGAACAATTCGTCGCCGTGGCGGAGGAACTCAACTTCCGCCGGGCCGCGCTGCGGCTGCACATGTCGCAACCGCCGTTGTCCAATGCCATCAAGCGGCTGGAGGACTCGCTGGGCAAGTCGCTCTTCGACCGGGGGCGCCGCCACGTCCGGCTGACGGCGGTAGGCGAGCTGTTCCTGCGCGAATCGCGCCGCACGCTCGGCCAGGCAGCGCACGCCGTGCATCTGGCGCGCCATGCATCCGATGCCAAGAGCGGCAGCATCCGCCTTTCGTTCGTGGCCAGCGCGGCGCTGGGCCCGCTGCCCGAACTGGTGCGCCGGTTCCGCTCCGGGCATCCGGGCGTCGAGGTGCTGCTCGACAGCGACACCACGGGCGGCCAACTCGAATCGCTGCGGCGCGGCGGCACCGACGTGGCACTGATCGTGGCGCCCCTGCAGGATGCCCGGGGCCTCGCGGTACACCCCCTGCGTGACGAGAACATCCTCATCGCCCTGCCCGCCGGCCATGCACTGGCGGCACGGCGTTCCATCCAGCTCGGCCAGGTGGCACGCGAGCGCTTCGTCTCGTTTCCGTTCGCGGCGGGGCCGGGGTTCGAGAGCGTCTTCCTGGCCGCCTGCCAGCGCGCGGGCTTCGTGCCCGACATCGTGCAGGAGGTGTCTCAGATGCTCACGAAGATCACGCTGGTGGCGTGCAATGTCGGCGTGGCGCTGGTGCCGGCCTCATTCGCGGCCGTGGCCATGCCCGGTGTGGCGTACGTGGCCCTGCACGAGGGTCGCAAGCCCCTGCGTTACACGCTGGCCTTCGCCACGCAGGCGCGGCACGACAACCCGCTGGTCGACGCTTTCATCGCCGAGGCACGCTCGGCCCTCGGCGGCTCGGACTGAGCTTCAGGCGACGCGTCCGTGGGCGTCGCGCCGGAGCACACGGCCGGGCGTGGCGCCCGTGTGCGCCGCACCTTCCACCACCGGCACGCCATTGACCAGAACCGTGGTGCGCGGCCCGCTGGGGTATTGGTGCGGATCGGCGTAGGTGGCGCGGTCGTCGAAGTCGTCCGGGTCGAACAGCACCAGATCGGCGCGCCAGCCCGCGCGCAGCAGGCCGCGGTCGGCCAGGCGCAACGCAGCGGCCGTGGCGCCGGTCATCTTGTGCACGGCCTGTTCGATAGGGATGAGCCGCCGCTCGCGCACATAGCGGCTCAAGATGCGCGGGAAGGTGCCATAGAAGCGCGGATGTGGCATGCCCTGCCCTGTCACGCCGTGGTGCGCGACGCAGTTGCCGTCGGATCCCACCAGTGTCCACGGCGTGCGCACCAGGGTGTCGATGTCGTCTTCGGAGATTGAAGTCACCAGCACCCGCGTGGCACCCTGGTCGCGCAGCAGGTATTCGCAGGCCGCGTCGAGCGGATCCAGATCCCATTCGCTCGCGATGTCGGCGATGGTGCGGGTGGCGTACTGCGGCAGGTGCGGGCTGATCGACACGCGAACGCAATCCCACGACGGGATGCGGCCCCAGTTGTTGAGGCCGTCGCGCTCGATGTCGGCGCGGATGCGCGCGCGCGTCGCGGCCTCGGGCAGCCGCGCCAGCATGGCCTGCACGCCGCCATCCTGCACCCATTGCGGCATCAGGTTCTTGAGCGGGTTGCTGCCAGCCGTGTACGGATAGGCGTCGCAGTCGATCGACAGGCCGCGCGCCTTGGCCGCTGCCAGCATCTCCAGCGCGGTCTTCGCCCGGCCCCAGTTGTCCAGGCCCGAGCACTTGAAGTGCACCACCTGCACGTGCACACGGCATTGCGCCGCGATGTCGATGGCTTCCTGCAGCGCGTCGAGCACGCCGGCCGATTCGTCGCGCAGGTGCGTGAAGTAGGCCGCGCCGTAGGGCTCGAGCACGCGGCACAGCGCGAGCATCTCGTCGGCCTGCGCATACGAGCCCGGCGAAGTGAACAGGCCCGACGACAGGCCAAGCGCGCCGGCTTCCAGTCCTTCGCGCAGCAGGCGGCACATGCGGTCGAGCTCCACGGCTGTGGGCGCACGCCGCTCCATGCCCATCACCATCAGGCGCAGCGTGTTGTGGCCCACCAGCATGCCGGCATTGACCGAGGTGGCGGGGAAGGTGTCGAGGTACTCCGGGAAACCCATCTCGCGGAACGGCAGCCACGGCGCGCTGGGCGAGAGGTAGTCGGCCAGCAACTGCGTCTTGCCCGGCAGCACCGGCGCGACCGAGAAGCCGCAGTGGCCGATGATCTCCGTGGTCACGCCCTGCCGGACCTTGCTGTCGGCGGTGGGGTTGATGGGCAGCACGAAATCCGAATGGGTCTTGATGTCGATGAAGCCCGGCGCCACCACCAGGCCGCGCGCATCGATGCGGCGCAGGCCGCTCTGGCGCGCCGCCTCGGGCGGCACGTGGCCCACGGCCGCGATGCGGCCGCGCTCGACCAGCAGATCGCCAGGCGCGCCGGGTGCACCGCTGCCGTCCAGCAGCAGGCCGTCGTGGATCAGGAAGGTAGTGGCATCTGTCATTCGCAGGACTCGCAGTGGATCAGCGCGTCGTGGTCCGGCGCGTGGCTCGGAACATCAGCATTTGCGCGACGAGGCCCACGGCCGTCCAGCCCAGCATCGTCAGCGCCAGATTGGTCGCGCCCTGCCCGTGCGGCATGAGCCCGACCGAGAAGCCGCCCAGCGCGCCCGTGAGCTGTTGCATCAGGCCGGCTACGGCGGCGGCCGAGCCCGCCAGCGCCGGCAGCGTTCCCACGGTGCCGGCCAGCACGGGCGGCACCAGCAGGCCATGGCCGATGCCCAGGAACAGCAGCGGCAACGACAGGGCCAGCGGCGATTGCACGCCGGCCACGGCCAGCCCCAGCACGAGCCCCAGGCCGGTGAACGACAGCACTTGTCCCATGCGCATGAGTGACCGGTCGCCATGGCGTCTGATCAGGCGCGTGGTCAGCAGGTTGCCGGCGATGTAGGACACCGGAATGGTCATGATGTACAGGCCGATGCGCTCGGGCGTGACGTCGTAGCGCGCCAGCACCAGCGGCGCTCCGCCCAGGAAGGCGTAGAAGGTGGCGGTGGTCGATCCCAGCATGGCCACGTACATCATGAAGACGGGATGGCGCAGCAGGCGAAGGTAGCCCGACAACAGTGCGCCCCAGCCCGCGGACCCACTCTGCGCGGCGCCCGCCGCTACCGCTTCGCGCGCAGGCAGACCGCGCCAGGCCGCTGCGAAAAGCAAGGCCGCCAGCAGCGCGACGAGCACGAAGCCGGCCTGCCAGCCCAGTCGCACGTGCAACTGGCCGCCAACCAGCATGGCCACGGGCGGGCACACCCCCATCGTCATGCCCACGAAAGCCATCATGCGCGTGCGCCCCGGTCCGGCGAACAGGTCCTGCACCATCGCGCGGCCCACAACCATGCCCGCGGCACCGCCCGCGCCCTGCACCACGCGGCCCAGCACCAGCATCCAGAGCTCGTCCGCCAGAGCGCACAGCAGCGAGCCGGCCACGCACAGCAACAGCCCCGCCAGCAACACCGGCTTGCGGCCGATGCGGTCGGACAGCGGGCCATGCACAAGCTGGAAGCCACCGTAGGCGGCGATGAATGCACCGAAGGTGAGCTGCACCTGCGCCTGGCTGGCGCCGAAGGTGGCAGGCCAGTCCTGCATCGAGGGCAGGCACATGGTCATGGCCAGCAGGCCGAGCGCCATCTGCGCGACGAGGTTGATCGTGAGCCAGCCCATGCGGGACGGCGCTGGAGGGGGGGTACTGCGCGGCATCGGAAGCGGCTATTCTCGCCGCTTGCGAACGATGCCTCCGCCCAACCGCGGCACGAGCCCATGACGACCCACTACTGGCTGATGAAATCCGAACCCGACGACGTGTCGGTGGACGACGCGCTGGCAGCCCCGGACGCCACCGTGCCCTGGACGGGCGTTCGCAACTACCAGGCGCGCAACTTCATGCGCGACCAGATGCGCGTGGGCGACGGCGTGCTCTTCTATCACTCCAGCTGCGCCGAGCCCGGCATCGTCGGCATCGCCGAGGTGGCATCGGACGCCTACCCGGATCCGACGCAGTTCGATCCGGCGTCGCCTTACTTCGACCCCGGATCGAAGCCGGCGCAGCCGCGCTGGCTGCTGGTGGATGTGAAGGTGCTGCGCAAGACGCGCAACCTCGCGCTGGCCGAATTGCGCGATGACCCGGTGCTGTCGCAGCTGCAGACCCTGCGGCGCGGCAACCGGTTGTCGATCACGCCGGTGGAGCCCGCGCACTGGCGTGCCGTGCTCCGGCGGCTCGACGGCAAGGGCTGAGGCCGCTCAGGCCGCGCGGGCCTGGCTGCCGTCCAGCATCGCCACCAGCGCCGTCATCGCCGGCCCGATCGGCCGCTCGATCTTGAGCGCGTACAGCGCGTCGGCCCGCGTGCGCCCCACGTTGAGGGCCGCCAGCGGCAATCCAGCGTCAGACGCGGCCTGTGCGAACCTAAAGCCCGAATACACCATGAGCGACGAACCGACGACCAGCATCGCGTCCGACGCCGCCAGCGCCGCGCGCGCGGCATCGACACGTTCGCGCGGCACGTTCTCTCCGAAAAACACCACGTCGGGCTTGAACAGCCCACCGCAGTGCGGGCAGGCCGGCACGTCGAAGCTGGAGAAGTCGAGCCCTTCGAGGTCGGCGTCGCCATCCGGCGCGGCCCGTGCATCCAGGGCTGCCCAGGCCGGATTGCGGCGCAGCAGTTCGGCCTGCAGCGCGGCACGCGGCGAGCGCGCCTCGCAGGCCATGCAGCGCACGGTGTCGATGCGGCCGTGCAGATCGATCACGGCCCGGCTGCCCGCTGCGTCGTGCAGGCCGTCGACGTTCTGCGTCAACACCACGGACAGGCGCCCGGCCGTCTCCAGCGCGGCCAGCGCCACGTGCGCCGGGCCCGGCCGCGCCTGTCCCATGGTCCGCCAGCCGACCAGGCTGCGCGCCCAGTAGCGTCGCCGCACGGCCTCGTCGCCCATGAAGGCCTGGAAGGTGACCGGCGCCGGCCGCTTCCAGTCGCCCTGCGCATCGCGGTAGTCCGGAATGCCCGATTCCGTGCTGCAGCCGGCACCCGTCAGCACGAACAGCCGTGGGTGGCTGCGCACGAAGGCAGCCAGCGCTTCGATGGACGCATCGTCGTTCACGTGGGCGATCTGCATGGCTTGGCCGTCAATCCCCGCCCACCGGCTCGGGCGCAATGGCCTCCGCGTAGTCGTAGAGCGCTCCCAGGACGGCTTCACCGCGCTCATCGGCCGTGGCCGAGAGTTCGTCGATCTTCGCGAACAGCTCGTCCACATTGCGCGCCCCACCCTCGCCTTCGAGCAGCCGCGCGGCGCGGTGTTCTTCCCAGCGCAGGGCTTCGTCCTCGGTGAGGGTGTCCGGAAAATTGCGCGCGCGATAGCGGAACAGCAGTTCGGTCAGGCGGTCGTCGTCGAAACCGGCGCGGCTGACGGCCAGCTTTTCCGGCGACAGCGCGCGCAGCCCGGTGAGGCGCCGGCGGTCCGCATCGCCGACGAATCCGCCGTAGAGGTCTTCATCGACGTCGGGCGTGGGTAGCGGATCGCGCTTGAACACCTCGGGCCAGATCGCGCTCATGTCGGGCAGCGTCGCCGCGATCTCGGCATGGCGCAACGCGCGCTCGATGTCGGTACCCCAGCGCTCGGCCATCGCGGGCGAGAGCGTCTGAAGGTTGCGCACCACCATCGGCGATTTGTTGATGTGCACCGACTTGAGCGGCAGCCGCTGCACGCCTTCGGGCAGATCGGCGCTGCGCGTGAACAGGCGCTGGCGCAGCGTCGCCACGTCGAGCAGGGCCAGCTCCGACGGGTCGTGCGCAAGATCCCAGGCGAGCAGTTCGTTCCGGTTGGTCGGGTGCGTGGCCAGCGGCCACATGACGGCCAGGCAACCCTGCGCCGCCGGAAACATGCCCGAAACGTGCAGGAACGGCCGCGCCGTCTGCGGCGATGCCGGCAGGCCCAGCTCGGCCATCACGCGGTCCTTGCGGTGCATGCCGAAGCAGAACTCGAACAGCTTGGGCTGCCTGTCGCGGATGAGCCGAGCCATGGCGATGGTGGCGCGTACGTCCGACAACGCATCGTGCGCCGACTCGTGCACCAGCCCGTTGGCCCGGGTCAGTTCTTCCAGCTTGAAGCTCGGACGCAGCGCGCCCGGCGCGCCGCGCTCGTCGGCCACCGTGGGCCAGACAATGCCCTCGGGCCGCAAGGCGTAGGCCATGCGCACCACGTCGAGCAGGTCCCAGCGGCCACAGCCGTTCTGCCATTCACGCGCGTAGGGATCGATGAGGTTGCGCCAGAACATGAAGCGAGTGACCTCGTCGTCGAAGCGGATGGTGTTGTAGCCCACGCCGATGGTGCCGGGCGTGGCCAGTTCGGCCTCGATGCGCGCGGCGAATTCATGCTCGGGCACGCCGCGCTCGAGGCACAGCTGGGGCGTGATGCCCGTGATCAGGCAAGACTGCGGATCGGGCAGGTAGTCGTTGGCCGGCTGGCAGTACAGCATCAGCGGCTCGCCGATCTCGTGGAGGTCGGCATCGGTGCGGATGCCGGCGAACTGGCAGGGCCGGTCGCGGCGCGGCACCACGCCGAAGGTTTCGTAGTCGTGCCAGAAGAAGGTGTGCTGTGCCATGGGTCGCTATTGTCGTTGCGGCCGCGTACTGCGCCAGCACGGCGGAGCGAAGTGGATGGAAAAAGGGCCGGCGGCTTGCGCCTCCGGCCCTCCTGTGTGCCACCGTGCCGCGCAGCGACAGGGCTGTCAGCTGGCCTCGGCCTCTTCGGCCTCGGGCTTGGCGCGGCCTTCCTTCTTCGGCAGCGGCTGGATGTCGAGCAGGACTTCGTCCTTCTCGTCCAGATCCACCGACAGGCGCCCGCCGTCCGTGAGGCGGCCAAACAGCAACTCGTCGGCCAGTGCACGGCGGATGGTGTCCTGGATCAGGCGCTGCATCGGGCGCGCACCCATCAGCGGATCGAAGCCCTTCTTCGCCAGGTGCTTGCGCAGCTTGTCGGAGAAGGTGACATCCACCTTCTTCTCGGCCAGTTGCGTCTCCAGCTGGAGCAGGAACTTGTCGACCACGCGCAGGATGATCTGCTCGTCCAGCGCCTTGAAGCCCACGATGGCATCGAGACGGTTGCGGAACTCGGGCGTGAACAGGCGCTTGATGTCGCCCATCTCGTCACCGGCCACGCGCGGGTTGGTGAAGCCGATGGTCGCCTTGTTCATGGTTTCGGCGCCCGCGTTCGTCGTCATGATGAGGATGACGTTGCGGAAGTCGGCCTTGCGCCCGTTGTTGTCGGTCAGCGTGCCATGGTCCATCACCTGCAGCAGCACGTTGAAGATGTCCGGATGCGCCTTCTCGATCTCGTCGAGCAGCAGCACCGCGTGCGGCTTCTTCGTGATCGCCTCGGTCAACAGCCCGCCCTGGTCGAAGCCCACATAGCCCGGGGGCGCGCCGATCAGGCGCGACACCGCATGGCGCTCCATGTACTCCGACATGTCGAAGCGGATCAGCTCGATGCCCATGATGAACGCCAACTGCTTGGCCGCTTCGGTCTTGCCGACGCCCGTGGGGCCGCTGAACAGGAACGAGCCGATCGGCTTGTCGCCCTTGCCCAGGCCGGAGCGCGCCATCTTGACGGCCGAGGCCAGCACCTCGAGCGCCTTGTCCTGGCCGAACACCACGCTCTTGAGATCGCGCTCGAGCGTCTGCAGCTTGCCGCGGTCGTCATTCGAGACGTTGGCCGGCGGGATGCGAGCGATCTTGGCGACGATCTCCTCGATCTCGTTCTTGCTGATGGTCTTCTTGCGCTTGGACGGCGACAGGATGCGCTGCGCCGCGCCGGCCTCGTCGATCACGTCAATGGCCTTGTCCGGCAGGTGGCGGTCGTTGATGTACTTGGCCGACAGCTCGGCCGCGGCCTGCAGCGCGGCATTGGCGTACTTGACGCTGTGGTGCTCCTCGAAGCGGGACTTGAGTCCCTTGAGGATTTCCACCGTCTGCTCGACCGTGGGTTCGACCACATCGACCTTCTGGAAACGGCGCGACAGCGCTGCATCCTTCTCGAAGATGCCCCGGTATTCGGTGAACGTGGTCGCGCCGATGCACTTGAGCTGGCCGCTGGAAAGCGCCGGCTTGAGCAGGTTGGACGCATCGAGCGTCCCGCCCGAAGCAGCACCCGCGCCGATCAGCGTGTGGATCTCGTCGATGAACAGCACGGCGTTGGGCTTGTCCTTGAGCGACTTGAGCACGCCCTTGAGGCGCTGCTCGAAATCGCCGCGGTACTTGGTGCCCGCCAGCAGTGCGCCCATGTCGAGCGAGTAGACCTGCGAGTCGGCCAGGATCTCGGGCACATCCTTCTGGACAATGCGCCAGGCCAGCCCTTCGGCGATGGCGGTCTTGCCGACACCCGCCTCGCCCACGAGCAGCGGGTTGTTCTTGCGGCGGCGGCACAGGATCTGGATCACGCGCTCGACCTCGTACTCGCGGCCGATCAGCGGATCGATCTTGCCGTCCTTGGCCATCTGGTTGAGGTTCTGCGTGAACTGCTCCAGCGGCGAAGCCTTCTCGTTACGCTCGGCCGTGCCCTCCTCGGCCTCGCCGGGCGCGGCTTCGCCACCCTTGGCGGCCTCGGGCGGATCACTCTTCTTGATGCCGTGCGCGATGAAGTTGACCACGTCCAGGCGCGTCACGCCCTGCTGGTGCAGGTAGTAGACGGCGTGCGAGTCCTTCTCGCCAAAGATGGCCACCAGCACGTTGGCGCCCGTGACTTCCTTCTTGCCGTTGCCGGTGGACTGCACGTGCATGATGGCGCGCTGGATGACGCGCTGGAATCCCAGCGTCGGCTGGGTGTCCACGTCGTCGGTACCCGCCACCTGGGGCGTGTTGTCCTTGATGAAGTTCGTGAGCGACTTGCGCAGATCGTCGATGTTGGCCGAGCACGCACGCAGCACTTCGGCGGCGCTCGGGTTGTCCAGCAGGGCGAGCAGCAGGTGTTCCACGGTGATGAACTCGTGGCGTTGTTGCCTGGCCTCGACGAAGGCCATGTGCAAACTGACTTCCAATTCCTGGGCAATCATGATGATTCCTTTGCCTTGCTGAGAGAAAACTCCGGGGGAGTCTGAAGAGTCCTAAATGGGTGTGACCCGGTTCTATTCAACCGGTTCACTGACGCACTGCAACGGATGCCCGGCGTTGCGCGCCGCATCGAGCACGAGGTTGACCTTGGTGGCCGCCACGTCGCGCGAATACACGCCACATACGCCGCGGCCATCGAGATGGATCTTGAGCATGATCTGGGTGGCTGTCTCGCGGTCCTTGTGGAAGTACTCCTGGAGAACCATGACGACGAACTCCATGGGGGTGAAGTCGTCGTTGAGCATCAGCACCTGGTACATCTGGGGCGGCTGGGTCTTCTGCGTGCGCCGCTCCATCACGACGGAATCGCCGTCGTTAGCGCCGCCGGGCCGGGTACCCGTTGCCGGTGGCGCTGGAGGGATTTTGGTTGCCATGAAATTCATTCTATCGGGCCGGATTCCGCACCACTGCCCGCAGGTGATTTGGTGACACTCCTGCAACATTCAAGACGCATGCCAGCGCGGAATGAGCACAAACCCCAACCCGCCCGTTCATTGACAAACGCGCTGGCAGAACCGCACACTTTGCCGCGTTACGGAGACAAAAAAATGGAGGCCCCAATGGCTACCGGCACGGTCAAGTGGTTCAATGACGCCAAAGGCTTTGGGTTCATCGAACCCGATGGGGGTGGAACCGACGTATTTGCCCATTTCTCGGCCATTGCCATGGACGGCTTCAAGACCCTGAAGCAGGGTTCGCGCGTCACCTACGATCTGGTGGACGGCCCCAAGGGCCAGCTCGCCCAGAATATCCACACTGACAGCGCGGCTGCAGCGCTCGCCCAGCCAGGCGGCTAGGCCAGCCGACCCGGCGCCCCGGGTCAGGCCGGCGCCACAGGCACACTCACCTGCACCACCGTGCCGCCCGCGTCGGCGCGCTGCCATTGCACCGTGCCGCCGAGGTCGCTCACACGCTCCCCAATGGTGCGTGCGGTCCGTGGCTGGGTCGCCGACTCGGCCGATGGCTGGTCTCCGCGCTCGTCTTCCACCCGCAGGCCAATGGCGCCGCCTTCGCAAACCCATTCCACGCGGACGCGCGGCGCGTCGGCATGCTTGAGGCTGTTGGTGATGGCCTCACGCACGATACGGCCCAGGTTGGTCTGCTGCCGCGCGGACAGCCAGACGCCCCGGCAGTCGTCGGGTTGACACCAGTCGAGCTGCCGCCCCAGCAGTTGCATGCGTTGTGCCGCCTCGGTTCGCCAGGTGGCCAGGGCTTCGTCCAGGCTGCACCCCTGCGATCCCAACGCAGACAGTACGTCGCGCATGTCCTGCATGGCCGCGCGGGCGATCTGCTGCATTTCGCCCTGCCCCATGTAGACCATGGACAACAGCTTGCCGCCAAGGTCGTCGTGCAGGTCGCGCATGATGCGGCCGCGCTCTGCCTGCACATCGGTTTCACGCCGCTGCATGGCATCGTGCACATGCTGCACCATGCGCCAGAGCACCTCGCCGCGCGCTGCGTCGTCCCGTCCGAAGAGGCGCGCGCCCGATTGAGGCAGTCGCAGCGCCAGCCCCGGGCCACCGCCGGGTTCGGGCAGATGCAGGGCCAGGCCGTTCTCCGCGATGGCGACGCCCGAGGCAGCAGCGGGCGGGCGCTCCTGCACCTCGAGCGGCGCAAACTGCTCCGACAGCACCTGCCGCCAGCGCACACGCAATTGCGCCTCGTCGGGCGCCGCCGCCAGGGCTTCGAGCGCACGGCCCAGCGAACGGCCGGCCTCTTCGGCCGATGTGCCGCCTGCCAGCCGTGCCCAAAGCCACTGACGCGCCGGGAAGTACACCCACCCCAGCAGCGCGAGCGACAGGCCCAGCGCCCCGGCCTGCGACATGTCGAACAGCGAAACCAGGGCCAGATCGAGCAGCAGCAGGCACAAGCCACCGATGAACCAGCTCCAGGCACGGAACCACCAGCGATCCAGATCGAATAGCCGGTACCGCGTGATGCCCGCCACGATGCCCGCGAACATGAACAGGAACACGCTGAACATCAGCCCCTGGCTGGCCGGCGGCGCGATGCCGAGGGCGACCGGCAGGAGGATGCCGGTCGCGAAGAGGCCGGTGCCCAGGTAGATCGACAGCAGATACCACTTGAGCGCCGCACGCTCCAGCGGACGGCCCCGCGTGCGCCGCCATTGCACGAACGCGGCGGCGAACGAGAACGAGAACAAGGCCAGTACGGCGGCATTGCCCATGGGCGGCGCCGGCACGACCTGCCAGACGAACAGCACGAAGGTCAGCACCGTCATGGCATAGGCCAGCAGCGCGGGACTGCGGCGCGCCAGTGTCGTGGGGTAGTGCCACAACAACATGACCAGCGCCGAGGTGAACAGCATCGCACCCAGATGGTTCAGACGCGAGAGCCACAGGAATACCTCGGCCTGCAACGCCAGCTCCCGTGAGCTGTAGACCGCCGCGCAGCACGCCGACAGCATCACGCCCAGGCCCGACAACGCGAAATGCCAGGCGGCGCGGTCGCCCGAGCGGTACACCCAGACGCCCCATGCCAGCAGGAAGCACACCACGCCGACGAAGCACTGGAACCAGAACAGCATGGGCAACTGGTACCAGTGGCGCGTACGCACCTCAAGGTCCACACGGCGGCCGTCGGCCAATTGCGCCGCCACCTGAGGCGCCTCCATGGCGGCGTTCAGCGCCCGCATGCCGGCCATGAGGTCGTTGTAGCGCGCCCAGTCAGGCAGCATGTCGGGTTCCTCAATCACGAAGTCGGGCTGCAGCGCCACGCCGCCCAGCGACAGCACACGGTCTGCGGGGCCCAGCCGTGACACAGCGCTCGCCGTGATCCGCAGGCCCGCGCCTTCGTCCGCCGCCAGCGACAGCCCGACCGTGGGCGCCTGCAGCGCCAGCAGCAGCGCCGTGAGGAATGCGCCCATCGCCAGCACGGCACCCAGGGTCTGCAGCAATCGAGGGGCTAGTTGCATATGGCAACAATTCTAGGAGCGGAAGGGCCGACAAACTGTCGTCTTATCATTGCCCGCAACTTTCTCGCCACTTCCGGCGCGCCCGCCCCCCGCAATCGATGCCGATGCTGTCCGCCCTCATCCTGGAAGATCATCCCCACGCCCGTGAATGGCTGGCAGGCGCCCTGGACAAAGCGTTCCCCGGCATCGGTATCCAGGCCGTCCCGACCTGCGCCCAGGCACACGAATGGCTGCGTACAGCCTGCCCCGACCTGGCGCTGGTGGATCTCGAGCTACCCGACGGCTCCGGGGTGGACGTCGTGGCGTCGCTGGCGCGCTCGCATCCGGGCTGCACCAGCATCGTGGCCACGATCTTCGACGACGACGAGCACCTGTTTTCTTCGCTGCGGGCGGGAGCCCGCGGTTACCTGCTCAAGGACCGGGGGCAGGACGAGCTGGTCGAGATGCTGCGTGGCATCGTCGATGGGCGTCCGCCGCTGTCACCCGCCATCGCACGCAGGCTGCTGGGCCATTTCCAGCAGGCGCCCACCGTGCCGATGGCCGGGGCACCCTCCCCGGCCCCTCTCACCACGCGTGAAACCATGGTGCTCGGCTGCATCGCGCGCGGCCACACGCTGGCCGAGGCCGCGCAGCAACTGGGCCTGTCGCGACATACCGTGGCCGGCTACGTCAAAGACGTCTACCGCAAGCTCGACATCAACTCGCGCGCGGAGGCGGCACTCGAAGCCGCGCGACGCGGGCTGATCGAGCCCCGCTGAGCCGCCTCAGCCCTCCACCGGCCCATCATTCCATTCATGTCCTCTCCCTCGCCCGCACTGTCCCGGCGCCTGAAAGCCGAAACAGCCTTCCAGCACGACCGCATGGAGCAGTTGATGGCGCGCGCCGACCCGTTCGGCTCGCGCGACGCCTACGCCCGCTTCACCGCGTCCCAATATCTCTTCCAGCAGGACGTCGAGCATTTCTTCGCCGATCCTGGCTTGCGCGCGGCGGTCCCCGATCTGCATGTACGTGGCCGCCTGCAGGCCGCCCGCGACGATCTGGCCGACCTGGGTCATGCACCGCCCGATGACGCCGTGGCGACGGCGGGTGTCACCATGCCCGAGGCGCTCGGCTGGCTGTACGTCTCCGAAGGATCGACACTCGGCGCCGCCTTCCTGCTCAAGGAAGCGCGGGAAAAACTGGGTTTGTCGGAAGACTTCGGCGCGCGCAACCTGTCGGCGTATCCGGGCGGCCGGGCCCAGGTGTGGAAGCAGTTCGTCGCGACGCTCGACGCCCAGCCAGCCCAGGCGCACGACGCCGTCGTGGCGGGTGCCCAGGCAGCCTACGATCGCATGGGCGTACTGCTGGCACGGCTTGCACCCGCCTGAGTCGGCCTCGCCTCCGTCAAGCCTGCAGCAGCGGCCCGAGGCTTAGATCGCCCCCTCGCAGCGAGGGGAACAGCGCCGAGCGCACGCGCGCCGGCTCCAGCGTGAACACCTCGGCCAGCACGGCCGCCACCAGCGCGTCCAGGCCCAGCGTCGGCCGCAGATCGCGCCCCTCATACAGATCGGCGGCAGTCAGGCCCGGCCAGTCAGCCAGTACCCTGCCACCGCGCACGCCTCCGCCCATGAGCATGGCGACGCTGGCGGTGCCGTGATCGGTCCCGCCCGTGCCGTTGGCAGCCGCCGTGCGGCCGAACTCGGTGGCGACGAGCACCGTGGTCTGCTCCCACACGGGGCCCAGGCCCGACCTCATCGCGGCGATCATCGTGTCAAGCGCCTTGAGCTGCGTGGCCAGACGGCCGGCCTGCCCGGTATGCGTGTCCCAGCCGCCGGTTTCGATCATGGCGATGCGCGGCCCAGCGGCGCGGCCCAGGAAGTTGGCGGCCATGCGGCCGATGCCCTCTGGGTCCTGCCTGACTCGGCCACCGGCCATGTCGCCCGAAGCCATGGATCGCGCATCGAGCGCCGCCGCCCACAACGCATGCAGTTGCGCATCGCCGGCATACAGCTGCTCGACGCGCACCAGCAGATCGTCGGACGCCTGCGACAGATTGGAGGGGGCATAGGACGTCACCTCCTGCGCGCCGCGCAACGCCAGCGGCAAGGTGGGCGCGAGTGCGATGGCTTCCTGGCCGTGGCGCGGCAGCAACGCCAGCAGCCGGTTGAGCCAGCCGTCCTTGAGCTGGTAGGGTGCGGTTCCGCCGGTTTCCAGCACGTTCTGCCCGTCGAAGTGAGACCGGTCGCGATACGGGGAGGCCACCGCGTGTACGAACAGCGCCTGCTGCTGTGCGTAGAGTTGCGCCGTCTGCGCGAGCGCCGGATGCAAAGCGAACATGCCGTCGAGCCGCGTCGCCTGAGTCGCATCGATGGCCAATGCGCCGCGCAGGCTGGCGTAGGACGGATCGGCGTACGGCACGACGGTATTGAGGCCGTCGGCCGCGCCGCGCTGGATGATGAAGACGAAACGGCGCTCGACCGCCGCGTTCGCGAACACGAGGCGGGGCGCCACCAGGCCCGTGCTGGCCAGGAACGCCGCGCGGCGAATGAAGTCACGTCGTTGCAGCATGGCGGTCACCTCCGCAGGAAATCGGGCGAGACGAGCAGCAGCGCCAGACCCGACGCACCGCTTTCCGCGCGATCCACGGCCGCGCGAGTGGATTCGGTCAACGTGCCGGGCAGCACCAGCGGTGCCAATGCGCGTGGATCCACGGCATTGCCCGCACGGGCGGCCAACCGCTGAGCGGTTTCGATGCGCCGCACCAACGCATCGGGGGCCGCCCAACTGGCGGCGATGTCGTCCCAGCCGGCCGGCGATCCGGGTCGCCAGACAGGCTGGCCCAGTTGCGTCATCACGGGTACTGGCTGGACACCCTGCAGGTCGCGCCGGCCCAGCGCACGCAGACCCGACAGCATCCAGTCCCACGGCGTCTTGAACTTCAGCGGCTGCGGCGCCCATGCCTCGGGCGATTCGACCAGAGTGCGATAGAGGGCGGGCAGGTCGCCGCGCGTCCGCATGAAGACGGATTCGAGCCGCTGTACCAGCGTCGCGGGGGGCTGGTCTCCGGCGAAATGGCGCGCCAGCTTGGTCGCGATGTGGCGCGCCGTGGCCGGCTGGGCCGCCACGTCGCGCAGGATGGTCAGGCCTTGCGCTTCGCCCCCCGCTGCATAGCGCCGGCCCAGCACGCGGCGCTCGCCAGGCTCGTGCTGCATCGGCTGGAACTGGAAGGTGCCGGCCTGCGGAGTCTCGTCGGACTCCGGCGGGCCGTTTTGCGCGCCGCGGACACGCGCCGCTCGGGCCGGTGTCTCTCCGGCGATGCCCCAGCCGGTGAGCGCACGCGCAAATTCGGTCACGTCGTCCTGGCCGTAGCCGCTGCGCACGCCCAGCGTGTGCAGCTCGAGAATCTCCCGGGCAAGGTTCTCGTTGAGGCCACGGCGCTGCCCGTTGCCCGTCCGTTGCGCGTTGGCATTGGCGCGCTGCCCGGCCGGGCTGCCAGGGCCGATGGATCGCGCCTGATCCAGATAGAGCAACATGGCCGGATGGCGCTCGACGGCCAGCAGCAGGTCTTCGAACCGGCCGAGCACGTGCGGGCGGATGGCTTCTGCCTCGAACGCACCCGCCAGAGCTGTCACGGCGTTCTGCTCGATCGAGACCGCGAAGTGATTCGACCAGAAGTGCACCAGCCGTTCGACGAAGGGGGCCGGTGTCACGAGCGAGCTGAGCACGCGCGCCTCGACGCCGGCAGCGTGCACCTCGCGTGCGTCGCGGCGGCGCATCTCCTGCGCCTGCCGGCGTGCGACGTCGTCGAGGGTGCGCTGCTCACGCTGCGCTGCTTGCGATGCGGCCAGCAGGACGGCTGATGGCGCCAGTGCTGTCCAGGCCTGGGTGCGAGGCTGGTAGCGCTCAAGCTGCTCCAGCAGCGAGCGCCGTGCCTGCGCGGGCGGCGCTTCGTCAGGGCGGGCGCCCAGACCGAAGCGGTTGAGGGCAATGGCGGTGTCGGCGGTTGACTGCACAGGTTCCTCGCGAAGCGACTCAGAGAATTGAACGCGCGAGCCCCGCATACGGCCAACAAGGCGGCGTCAAAGATGTAACTCTGCGTGAAGCCAAGGCACGCGCGGGCAGGCCATCCCATATGGGCCTGGATGGAAAAAGGCCCCGGCACCTGACGGTACCGGGGCCTGCGCGCATGCGACGCGGGTGAGGCTTACTTCACCGAGGCGAGCGCCGCGTTGAAAGTCTTGCTCGGACGCATCACGGCATCGAGCTTGGCCACGTCCGGCAGGTAGTAGCCCCCGATGTCCACGGGCTTGCCCTGGATGTCGGTCAGCTCGGCCACGATGGCCTTTTCGCCATCGGCAAGGGCCTTGGCCAGCGGGGCGTAGCGTGCAGCCAGCTCCTTGTCCTCGGTCTGCGCGGCCAGGGCCTGGGCCCAGTACAGGGCCAGGTAGAACTGGCTGCCGCGGTTGTCGAGCTGACCGGTCTTCGGGTTGGGGCTCTTGTTGTTGTCCAGCAGCTTGCCGGTGGCCGCATCCAGCGTCTGCGCCAGGATCTTGGCCTTGGTATTGCCGACTTTGAGGCCCAGGTCTTCCAGGCTCACCGCCAGCGCCAGGAACTCGCCCAGCGAATCCCAGCGCAGGTGGTTCTCTTCCACCAGTTGCTGCACGTGCTTGGGGGCCGAGCCGCCGGCACCGGTTTCATACATGCCGCCACCGGCCATCAGCGGCACGATGGAGAGCATCTTGGCGGAGGTGCCCAGTTCCATGATGGGGAACAGGTCGGTCAGGTAGTCGCGCAGGATGTTGCCGGTGACGCTGATGGTGTCGAGGCCGCGGATGACGCGCTCGAGCGTGTAGCGCATGGCACGCACCTGGCTCATGATCTGGATGTCCAGGCCGTCGGTGTCGTGGTCCTTGAGGTACGTCTTGACCTTCTTGATGACCTCGTTCTCGTGCGGGCGGTACGGGTCGAGCCAGAACACGGCCGGCATGCCCGAATTGCGCGCACGCGTCACCGCCAGCTTCACCCAGTCGCGGATGGCCGCATCCTTCACCTGGCACATGCGCCAGATGTCGCCGGCTTCCACGTTCTGCGACAGCAACACCTCGCCGGTGGCGATATCGACGATGTTGGCCACGCCATCCTCGGGCACCTCGAAAGTCTTGTCGTGCGAGCCGTATTCCTCGGCCTGCTGGGCCATCAGGCCGACGTTGGGCACCGTGCCCATGGTCTTCGGGTCGAACGCGCCGTGCCACTTGCAGAAGTTGATGATCTCCTGGTAGATGCGGGCGAACGTCGATTCGGGAATGACGGCCTTGACTTCCTTGAGGCGGCCATCGGCGCCGTACATCTTGCCGCCGGCGCGGATCATCGCGGGCATCGAGGCATCGACGATCACGTCGTTGGGCGAATGGAAGTTGGTGATGCCCTTGGCCGAATCGACCATGGCCAGCGCCGGACGCTTCTCATGGCAGGCATGCAGGTCACGCTTGATCTCTTCCTGCTGGCTCTCCGGCAGCGTAGAGATCTTGTCGTACAGGTTGGCCATGCCGTTGTTCACGTTCACGCCCAGCTCGTCGAACAGCTTGCCGTGCTTCTCGAACGCTTCCTTGTAGAACATGCGCACGCAGTGGCCGAAGACGATCGGATGCGAAACCTTCATCATCGTCGCTTTGACGTGCAGCGAGAACATCACGCCGGTGTCGTAGGCATCCTGGATCTGCTCTTCGTAGAACGCCAGCAGCGCCTTCTTGCTCATGAACATCGAATCGATGATTTCGCCGGCCAGCAGCGAGACCTTGGGCTTGAGCACCGTGGTCTTACCCGACTTGCCCACCAGTTCCATGCGAACGTCGCAGGCCTTGGCCAGCGTCATCGACTTCTCGCCGTGATAGAAGTCGCCATGGAACATGTGCGAGACATGCGTGCGCGAAGCCGGGCTCCAGGGCTGCATGCTGTGCGGGTTCTTGCGGGCGTATTCCTTGACGGCCTTGGGTGCGCGGCGGTCCGAGTTGCCTTCGCGCAGCACCGGGTTCACGGCCGAGCCGAGCACCCTGTTGTATTTGGCGCGGATGGCCTTCTCTTCGTCGGTCTGCGGGTTGTCCGGAAAGTCGGGGATCTTGTAGCCCTTGCCCTGAAGTTCGCGCACGGCCTGCACGAGCTGGTTCTGCGATGCGCTGATGTTGGGCAGCTTGATGATGTTGGCTTCGGGCTTGAGCGTGAGCTGCCCCAGCTCAGTCAGCGTGTCAGGCACGCGCTGCTCATCCGTGAGCGCCTCGGGGAACTGGCCCAGCACGCGGCCGGCCACCGAGATGTCGCTGGTCTCGACCTTGATGCCCGCAGGCTCGACGAACGCCTGCATGACCGGCAGGAAGGCACTGGTGGCCAGGCGCGGCGCTTCGTCGGTCAGCGTGTAGATGATGGTGGGCTGCTGCGTGCTCATGGAATCTCCTGGAAAGGCTTCGCTTCTTGAAAACGTCTGCTTGTCTGGGCCGTTCCGTCAGCGGAAACGGCATGCCGGGCCGGCCGGCCTCTGGCACAACCCCCGATTGTTGCATAGCGAGCCGCCATCCCACATGATGAACGGCCGCCCGGCGCCTCCAGCCGTTCTGCTGCTCAAACGGGGTAAATCACAGAGTTGGGCACGAGTTCGGTGTCGTAGATGCATTCGCGCGAGGCGAACTTCAGGCCGTCGGACGTGCGGACCACCACATCGATGTAGCGGCCCACGTTGAAGACGGTCGATGGCTCCGACAGCTTGGTGCGGAACACCGCGTAGTTGGCCTCGCAGTGCAGCCGCCCGTCTTCTGCGATGCGGCGGATCACCGGCGCGCCCACCACGTGCCGCTGGTAGTACGGGTCGTGATAGAGCGTCTCGCGGATGCCATAGACGCGATCTTTCAGCATGCCCTTGCTCGTGAACGACAGCGTGGCCAGCGGAAAGCCGCGTTCGTGGTTCTCGCGTGGCTGCAGGCGATAGAGGCATTGGTCGATGAAGAATTCGGGCCACAGGTCCCAATGGCCCGAATCGACCGCGCTCGCGTAATCGGCATAGAGCTGCTGCAGTTCGAACCACGTGTCCACATCGGGTCGGCCGGGCGGTGTCGTCGCGCTCGTCATCTCAGGCCTCCATCACGTCGCGCCAGTAGCGATACATGCCGCGGATCAGCGTCTCGGTGACCATGTGTTCGGTGTCTTCCACGTCGCGCCCGCCCAGTTCGGCCACGGCGCGGTGGAACGGCTTGGATTCGAACGCCTGCTGGGAGAACTCGATCACCTCGCCATCGTCGGCCGAGACGAAGCCGGCCGGCCCGAACAGGTTGGCCTGGCGCAGGCGGCGTTCGGTCATCTCCGGCGTGTCGTCCTCGAACCCGAAATGCGTCCAGACGAAATCGAAGCTGCCGCGCCCGCTGGGCTGGATGTGCCGGGTGGAGACGCTGTTGACCTGCTGCTGCAGGATCACGCTGGGGAAAATCGTCGTCATGACGGCCGTCGGAGCATGAGCCCCCACGCTTCCCACTTCGTGTGGTTCGCTGCCCCCCGAGGGGGCGCATGCCGCCTCGGGGCGGCCCAGCGGCGGCATGTTCCACCACGGCTCCGGAACGATGTCGAGGAAGCCTGGATCGTTGAGCTGCATGCTTTCCTTGAAGCTCGACACCTGCGTGACCTGCCCGGCGTTGCCGCCGCCAGTGCCGCGCGTGGAGATCATGGCCGCGTGGCGGTGGCGCGCGTCCATGCGCAACTGCGACTTGTTGTCGGCGCGCCAGAGGCCGAAGGTGACGAACCAGGTGTGCAGCAGGCCCGGGTGGTACGGGTCCTTGATGTTCTCCTGCATGAGCTTCCAGTTGCCCGGGATGCGCTGGCGGTTGTAGCCCAGGATAGTCAGCTTGCGGCCGTTGAACAGGCGGTCGAAGTAACCCAGGATCGTGGGGCCCAGGTAACTCTCGAGCGATTCGACCTCGTGGTCGAACGACGCGAACACCACACCGCCCCGCGTGGCCACCTTGAGCTTGGTGAGGCCGTGGTCGGCCATCGAGAAATCGGACGGCATGCCGCCGTGCACCTCGCCGTCCTGCCGCACGCCCCGGCGGAACGGTACGCCCTGCAAGTCGCCCTTGAGGGTGTAGCTCCATTGGTGGTAGGGGCAGGTGAAGTCCTTCCGGTTGCCGTGCCGCTCGCGGCAGAACCGCATGCCGCGGTGCGCGCAGACGTTCTCCACCACGTGGATATCGCCGCCTGCATCGCGCGTGAGGATCACCGAGCGTTCGCCGACCACGGTGCGCTTGTAGTCGCCGGGGTTGGGCACTTCAGCCTCCAGCCCGACGTAGCACCAGTGGCCACGGTAGAAGAAACGTTCGAGCTCGCGTTTGTACAGCTCGTCGCTGGTGTAGGCCAGGAACGGAATGCGGTGCGTGCCCTCGCCTTCCCAGCGCGCGCGCTCGGGGAAGACGGCCGATCGGTCGTCCATCGTGTTGTCTCCGGTTGTCGTTGTGCGCGCCCTGGCGCGGTGCCGGGCGCATCGCGCACATGATCCGGGCTCGCGCGCGATCAGCCAACGGGATTGTGGATATATTCATCATCACCATCAGTGATACATGATCAGGAGGCGCGCGCCAGTGGAACTACATGACATCGACCTGAACCTGCTGGTCGTCTTCCGCCAGTTGCTGCTCGAGCGGCGCG
Organism: Burkholderiales bacterium; assembly: GCA_017307855.1. Classification (GTDB taxonomy): domain Bacteria; phylum Pseudomonadota; class Gammaproteobacteria; order Burkholderiales; family Burkholderiaceae_C; genus JAGOCV01. The sequence goes on from JAFKGD010000004.1 coordinate 141,992, forward strand.
TGTCGCGCGTGGCCGAGACGCTGGGCGTGTCGCAGCCAGCCGTGAGCAATTCGCTGGCCAAGCTGCGGCGGCTGTTCGGTGATGAGCTGTTCCTGCGCACGCCCGGCGGCATGCAGCCCACGACCTATGCCCAGCAGCTGGCCGGGCCGGTGAACGAAGCCCTGGCCCTGCTGCACGGCGGGATCAACCTGCGCGCCAGCTTCGAGCCGGCGACCTCGGATCGCGCCTTCACGCTGGGCATGACCGACATCGGCGAAATCTACTTCCTGCCAACGCTGGCGCAACACCTGCGCCAGCACGCGCCGGCCGTGACACTGAGCACCGTGCGCGACACCGCCGTGGACCAGCGCGAGGAACTTGCCTCAGGCCAGATGGACCTGGCCATCGGCCTCCTGCCGCAACTGCGTGCCGGCTTCTATCAGCGCCGCCTGTTCACGCAGCGCTATGTGTGCCTGATGCGACGCGGACACCGGCTCGGCCGGAAGCGGCTGTCGCAGTCCGATTACGCGGCGGCCGAGCATCTGGTGGTGGTCGCGGCCGGCACCGGCCACGGTCAGGTCGATGCGCTGCTCGCGCGCAACGGCATCGAGCGGCGCGTGCATCTCTCCGTACCGCATTACCTGAGTGTGGGTCACATCCTGGCTGATTCCGACCTGATCGCCACCGTGCCGGAGCGACTGGCCGACCGCCTGCTGGAGCCCTTCGGCCTGGAGAAGGCCGCGCACCCCGTCAAGCTGCCTGACGTGGCCATCAACCTGTTCTGGCACGCGCGCTACCACCGCGATCCGGCCAACCGCTGGTTGCGCGAACTAATGATCGAATTGTTCGCCGACAGACGCGCGCCCGCGACGGCGCGGCGCGGCACCGGCTGACACCGGCGACCCGCACTTACGGGCCGCCTGGCACAGGCATTGCCGGCCGGGCTCGGCCACTGAGCGGGCAGCCCGGCAGGGCCAGACCGCCAGCTCACATGTTGTCGATCATCACCTGCCCGAAGCCCGAACAGCTCACCTGCATTGCGCCATCCATCAGGCGCGCGAAGTCATAGGTGACACGCTTGGATTCGATGGCTCGCTCCAGCGACGCGATGATGAGATCCGCCGCCTCGGCCCAGCCCATGTGGCGCAGCATCATTTCGGCGGAGAGGATGCTGGAGCCCGGATTGACGTAATCCTTGCCGGCGTACTTGGGCGCCGTGCCGTGGGTGGCTTCGAACATGGCCACGGTATCGGACATGTTGGCGCCTGGCGCGATGCCGATGCCGCCCACTTGTGCAGCGAGTGCATCGGAGAGGTAGTCCCCGTTGAGATTGAGCGTCGCCACCACGCTGTACTCGGCGGGCCGCATCAGGATCTGCTGCAGGAACGCATCGGCGATGCTGTCCTTGACGATGATGTCGCGGCCGGTGCGCGGATTCTTCACTCGGCACCACGGACCACCATCGATCAGCTCGGCGCCGAACTCGCGCTGCGCCAGCGCAAAGCCCCAGTCACGGAAGCCCCCTTCGGTGAACTTCATGATGTTGCCCTTGTGCACGAGGGTGACGCTGGGCTTGTCGTGGTCGATGGCGTACTGGATGGCGCGCCGTACCAGGCGCTCGGTGCCCTCGATGGACACCGGCTTGACGCCCAGCGCAGAGGTTTCGGGAAAACGCAGCTTCTTGACGCCGAGCTCGTCGATGAGGAAACGGATGAGCTTGCGCGCCTTCTCGCTCTGCGCCTCGTATTCGATGCCGGCGTAGATGTCCTCGGAGTTCTCGCGGAACAGCGCCATGTTGGTCTTCTCGGGCTCACGCAGCGGCGAGGGCACGCCCTTGAAGTAGCGCACCGGGCGCAGGCAGACGTAGAGATCGAGTTCCTGGCGCAGGAGCACGTTGAGCGACCGGTGGCCTCCGCCGACCGGCGTGGTCAGCGGGCCCTTGATGGACACCACATAGTCGCGCACGACTTCGAGCGTTTCCGCCGGCATGCCCGCGTCGTCGCCATAGAGGCGAGTGGCCTTCTCGCCGGCATAGATCTCCATCCAGTGGATGCGCCGCTGACCACCGTAGGCCTTGGCCACCGCCGCGTCGACCACCTTGATCATGACCGGTGTGGTGTCGACGCCCACGCCGTCACCTTCGATGAAAGGAATGATCGGCTGGTCGGGCACGTTCAGCGACTGGTCTGCGTTGACGGTGATCTTCTGGCCTTGGGCAGGCACCCGGATGTGCTGGTAGGGCATGGAGCGAGAGTGTTCGAAGCTGGCAACGGGCCGGGTCGCGCAACGCCCGGGGAGCATCGGCGTGTGGCTCGCCGACAGGGAAAGCCCTTGGATTTTAGCGACACCCGGCAACACATCCGCCGTCAACGCGGCGTGCGTGAGCGCCGTTGAAGGATCACCTCTGATTCACAGAGGCGGCTAGCCAAACCAACGCATATCAAAGGATCACTGCCATGACCAAGTTCTTCGCCACCCTGATCGCCACGGCTTTCGCTGCGACGGCGTTCGCCCAGGCTCCGGCGGCCAAGCCGGCTCCCGCCGCTCCGGCCGCAGCGGCGATGCCGGCTCCCGCAACCACCCCGGCTCCGGCAGCCCCTGTGGCCGCCGCCCCCGCCCCGAAGGCCGAGCCCAAGATGGCCGCCAAGGATGGCGCCAAGGCCAAGCACACCAAGGTTGCCAAGAAGAGCAAGAAGGCCAAGAAGCACGACGCCATGCCCAAGGCCTGATGACGGCACCGGCCTGCTGCGCGTCCCGGCGCGTGGCAGGCGGATGGCTGTACATTCGGGCGATCCCCGTGTTGCGTGACCCGTGACTCCCATGCGCCCTCAAAGTCAACGATCGCCGGCCTCCGCCGCGCGCCACTCCCGCTACTTCGTCCTGTCCGGCGCCCTGGCGATTTCGCTGGTGGTCGGCGTCGTGACGACCGTCACGTCCGCACCGGCCACCGCCCAGCCGACCACCACGGCCGCCCAGGGAACCCCTCAACTCAACCTGCCGCGTGTCCGGCTCACCGCCGGCATGCATCTCATCGACGCGCAGGTGGCGCGCACGCCCGACCAGCAGGCCACGGGCCTGATGTTCCGCCAGGACATGCCCATCAACGAAGGCATGCTGTTCGTCTTCGACCAGCCACGCCAGCAGTGCTTCTGGATGAAGAACACGCTGATTCCGCTCACGGCGGCCTTCGTCGACGACGACGGAACCATCGTCAACCTGGCAGACATGCAGCCCCTGTCGACGGCGTCGCATTGCTCGACTCGCCCTGTGCGGTACGTACTCGAAATGAATCAGGGCTGGTTCGCGCGCAAGGGTCTGAAGGCAGGATTCCGGCTCGGCGGCGAACCTTTCACCATCCGGAGATAGGACGGCATCCAACGCGCTTTGCGGTGGGTCGCAAGTGGTCCACCCCGCTGACATGGTCTATGCCTGCCAGAACCGACAAGGCAAAAAAAAGCCGGCGCATCGCGCCGGCTTTTTGTCTGGACGTTGCCCGTCTCAGGCGAAGTTCTTGGCAGCGAATTCCCAGTTCACGAGTTTGTCGAGGAAGGTCTCGACGAATTTCGGGCGCAGGTTGCGGTAGTCGATGTAATAGGCGTGTTCCCACACGTCCACGGTCAGCAGGGCCTTGTCATCGGTGGTCAGCGGCGTGCCGGCGGCACCGGTGTTGACGATGTCAACGCTGCCGTCGGCCTTCTTCACCAGCCAGGTCCAGCCGGAGCCGAAGTTGCCCACGGCGGACTTGGTGAACGCTTCCTTGAACGCAGCGTAGCTGCCCCACTTCTTGTTAATGGCCTCGGCCAGCGCGCCGGTGGGTTCACCGCCGCCAGCGGGCTTCATGCAGTTCCAGAAGAACGTGTGGTTCCAGATCTGGGCGGCGTTGTTGTAGATGCCACCAGAGGACTTCTTCACGATTTCCTCGAGCGGCATGTTCTCGAACTCGGTGCCCTTCTGCAGGTTGTTCAGGTTCACGACATAGGCGTTGTGGTGCTTGCCGTGGTGGTACTCCAGTGTCTCCTTGGAGTAGTGCGGTGCCAGGGCATCGATCGCATACGGGAGGGGGGGAAGCGTGTGTTCCATGGTTTCCTCGTGGTGTTGTTGAACTGAAAACGGAGTCGATTGTAGGAAGAACTGTCAGCGCCTCGCCTTCACCGTGAGGTCAACCTCACCGTCGGCAAGGGTTGCCACCACCGGCTGGCCCGGCCGCACGCTCGCAGCCTGCGTGACGGGCTTGCCAGCACTGTCGGCGAGCCAGGCATAACCGCGCTGCAGCACCAGCGCCGGATCGAGAAGTGCGAGCCCGCGCTGGGATTGCGCCAGGCGTGCACGGTGGCGGTCGACGGCCAGGGCACCGGCCGCCGGCAACCGGCGCGCCATGTCGTCCTGCCGGGTGCGCTCGAACGAGATCGCCCGGCTCGCCGCCTCGCGTAACCGGGCGCCCTGATGCTGCAAGCCGACCTGCTGTCGTACCAGCAAGGCCGATGGCCGTCCCAACCGATGGGCCGCGCGATCGAGCCGCTGGGCCTGCACATCGAGGCGGCGACTCACGGCATCGATCAGCCGGCCTTCCATCAGTTCGACGGCACGCAGCCAGGCCTGAAGGGGTTGCGCCGCGATCTCGGCTGCCGCAGTGGGCGTGGGCGCGCGCACGTCCGCGCAGAAGTCGGCAATGGTGAAATCGGTTTCATGACCAACGCCGCTGATGAGAGGCACCGGGCTGCGCACGATGGTGCGGGCCAGCCGCTCGTCGTTGAAAGCCCACAGGTCTTCGATGGAGCCGCCTCCGCGCACCAGCAGGATGACGTCGGGCGCACCGGGTGCGCGGGCTTCGACGCGTGCATAGAGCGATTCGAGCGCCCGGACCAGTTCTCCGGACGCGGCCTGGCCCTGCACCTGCGACGGTGCGATGACGACCGGCACGTGCGGGGCGCGTCGGCGCAGGGCTGTCACCACGTCGTGCAGTGCGGCCGCGCCCGGCGACGTCACGACGCCGATGCTGCGCGCGGCCACGGGCACCGGTCGCTTTCGCGACGTCTCGAACAGGCCTTCTTCTTCAAGGCGTGCCTTCAACCGAAGGAACTGCTCGAATAACGCGCCCTGGCCCGCACGCGACATGGCTTCGACAACCAGTTGCAGGTCGCCGCGCGGCTCGTATACGGCAAGGCGCCCGCGCACTTCGACGCGCTCGCCGTCGCGCGGCTGGAAATCGAGCAAGCCAGCGGCGCGGCGGAACATCGCACAGCGCAACTGGCCGTCGGCATCCTTGAGCGAGAAGTAGCAATGGCCGCTGGCCGCGCGCGAAAAGCCGGAAATCTCGCCCGTGACCGCCACCGGGTTGAAACGCGTTTGCAGGGCATCCGCGATGGCACGGCACAGCGCTCCCACCGCCCACGCACGGCTCTCGCCCAAGGCTGGAGCCGCTCCATCTTTGCCGGTCGTGTCAAGCCAGGACACGCAATTCGTCCACAGAAGCTCGCGAGAGCCAGATTAACCCGGAAAAGCCACTGGGAAATGACGATTTTTCGAAGCAAGTCATTGATTTATAAGATTTTTTGTTTGCTCAAAATGTCATCGAATTGTCACCAGCGTTAACTGGCGCGGGTTGGCGCGCTCTCACCACAGGGTTGTTCACAAAGTTATCCACAGAAAATGTGGGCCGCGACCTACTTTGAAATGCGCAGGCCAGTTGTTCGCTGGCGAGCCTTGCGCGCCGTCTGCGCTGGGCCATAATCGGCCGGCGTTTTTCGCCACATGGCACATTGCCGCTGCAGTCCGTACCGAGGGGGTTTTTTGCTTTCGATCATACAAGCCGCAGGTTGGCCGATCTGGCCCCTGATCACCTGCTCCATCCTTGCGCTGGCCCTGATCATCGAGCGTTTCGTCAGCCTGAAGACGGCCCGCATCGCGCCACCCCGCCTGCTGGACGAAGCCATCGGCGTCTCGCGGGGCGGCGTGCCCTCCCCCGATATCGTCACCAAGCTCGAGCAGAACTCGGCCCTCGGGGAAGTGCTGGCCAGCGGCTTCCGGGCGCTGAACGCCAATCCGCGCTGCTCGGAGGAGGATCTTCGCGCCAGCATGGAAGGCACGGGGCGGCTGGTGGCGCACCGGCTCGAGCGCTACCTTGCCGCGCTTGGAACCATTGCTTCGGCCGCGCCCCTTCTGGGCCTGCTCGGCACGGTCATCGGCATGATCGAGATCTTCGGCTCGCAGGCCCCCACTGGCGCGGGCGGCGTCAGCGGCAATCCGGGCCAGCTGGCGCACGGGATTTCGATCGCGCTCTACAACACCGCCTTCGGCCTGATCGTCGCCATCCCGGCGCTGATCTTCTGGCGCTATTTCCGTTCCCGGGTTGACGCCTACCTGCTCACGCTGGAACTGTCGGCTGAGCGTTTCGTGCGCCACCTGAACTCCCTGCGCGCGGCATGAACTTCCGACCGCGTCCGAAGGAAGAACCCGAGATCAACCTGATCCCGTTCATCGACGTGCTGCTGGTGATTTTGATCTTCCTGATGCTCACCACCACCTACAGCAAGTTCACCGAGTTGCAGCTAACGCTGCCTGTGGCCGATGCGGATGCGCAGCGTGACTATCCCAAGGAAGTGGTGGTGGCGGTGGCGTCAGACGGGCGTTATTCCATCAACAAGACTGCGGTCGAAGGCCGAAGCGTCGAAATCGTGGCGGCCGCGCTGGCGCGCGCCGCCGTGGCCGGCAAAGACAGCGTGATCATCATCAGCGCAGATGCCAACGCAGCGCACCAGTCGGTCGTCACTGTGATGGAAGCGGCGCGCCGCGCGGGCCTGAGCCAGATCACATTCGCCACGCAGTCCTCCGGGTCGCGCTGACATGGCGCTGCAGCAGGCGTGGCTGCGGCGAGGCGCCACGGCCACGGCGCTGTGGCCCGTTTCGCTGCTCTATCGTGCCGTTGTCTCGCTGCGACGATCCGCCTACCGTGCCGGCCTGTTGCGCACGACGCGGATCGCCAGGCCCGTCATCGTGGTGGGCAATGTCGTCGCCGGCGGGGCGGGCAAAACGCCGGTGGTCATCGCACTGGTCAATCATCTGCGCCGGCGCGGCATCCCGGCGGGCGTGATCTCTCGTGGATACGGCCGCGCCACCCGCGACTGCCGCGAGGTTCGGGCCAACAGCGCCGCAGCCGACAGCGGTGACGAGCCCCTGCTGATCGCGCGTGCCACCGGCGTACCGGTGGTCGTGGCACCGCGCCGCGCCGAAGCAGCGCGGGCACTGCTCGACCGGCATCCAGACGTTCAGTTGATCGTCTGTGACGATGGGCTGCAGCATCTCGCGCTGGCGCGTGATCTGGAAATCTGTGTTTTCGACGCCCGCGGGACAGGCAACGGCTGGCTGCTGCCGGCCGGTCCACTGCGCGAACCCTGGCCTCGCGTGGTCGACTTCATCCTGCATCCGCCTGAGCGCGCCATGCTCGGCGGCCTTGCCATCCAGCGACGGCTGGCCAGCCATGCTGTCGACGGCGATGGACGGCGGATTCCTCTGGCATCGTTGCGCGGCCAGCGAGCCACGGCCATGGCTGCCATCGCCCAGCCGCAGCGGTTTTTCGACATGCTGCGCGGGGAGGCCGGGATCGAGCTCTCGGAATGCATCGCCCTGCCCGATCACGCCGACCTGTCGCGGTGGCAGCCGCCAGCGGGCGTGCTGCTGTGCACCGAGAAGGATGCCGTGAAGCTGTGGCCGCACCACCGCCAGGCATTGGCAGTGCCGCTGGAGGTGGAAATCGAGCCGGCGTTCTGGGCCGCACTGGATGCCTGGCTGGACCAGCGGTCGCTATCATCGGCGCATGGACACCAAACTGATTGAGTTGCTGGTCTGCCCCGTCACCAAGGGTACGCTGCAGTACGACCGCGAGCGCCAGGAACTCGTCTCGCGCAGCGCCCGGCTGGCCTACCCGGTGCGCGACGGTATCCCCATCCTGCTCGAGACCGAAGCCCGCACGTTGACCGATGCGGAACTCGGGCTGTGAGCTTCACCGTCCTGATTCCTGCACGGCTGGCCTCCACGCGCCTGCCTGACAAGCCGCTGGCCGACATTGCGGGACTGCCGATGGTGGCGCGCGTCGCGCAACGGGCGCAGCAGTCCGGTGCGCGACGCGTGGTCGTGGCGGCGGACAGCGAGCGCATCGTGGCCGCCTGCGCGGCTCACGGCATCGAGGCCGTGCTCACGCGGAACGATCATCCTTCCGGCAGCGACCGCCTCGCGGAGGCATGCGCGCTGCTTGGGCTCGGCGAGCAAGAAACGGTGGTCAATGTCCAGGGCGACGAGCCTCTGATCGCGCCCGCGCTGATCGATGCGGTAGCGGGATTGCTGGACGAGCGGCCCGAGGCCGCCATGAGTACGGCAGCGCATCCTTTGTCCCGCGTGGACGAGTTCATCAATCCCAACGTTGTCAAGGTCGTGCTGGATGCGCGTTCGCTTGCGCTTTATTTCAGCCGTGCGCCTATCGCCTGGTGGCGCGACGGATCGGCGAACGGTGCAGCCGGTCTGGCGTCACCCGCGCCGTTGCGCCACGTCGGCATCTACGGCTATCGGGTCGGCTTCCTGCGGCAGTTTCCGCAACTGGCGCCCGCGCCCATCGAAACCCTGGAGTCGCTCGAGCAATTGCGCGCGCTCTGGCATGGTCACCGCATCGCCGTCCATGTGACTGCCGATGCACCCGGGCCCGGGGTGGACACGCCCCAGGATCTGGAACGCGTGCGCGAGCTCTTCGGACGCCTCCCGCCAGCCACTGCGGAGTAAGTTCCGTCGCAGACGCGCATGCTATCCTCGCCGCCAACACCGACCCGGCGACCATGCATCGCCGCTGCAGACGGCGACTGCCGGGCTCGAGACGATTTCAAAACATCCGAGGTTCTCCATGAGACTGATTCTGTTGGGCGCCCCCGGTGCCGGCAAGGGCACGCAGGCCACTTTCCTGTGCCAGAAATACGGCATCCCGCAAATCTCTACCGGTGACATGTTGCGCGCCGCCGTCAAGGCCGGCACGCCCCTGGGACTGCAGGCCAAGTCGGTGATGGAATCGGGCGGACTGGTCAGCGACGACCTGATCATCAATCTGGTCAAGGAGCGCATCGCCCAGCCCGACTGCGCACGCGGTTTCCTCTTCGACGGCTTCCCGCGCACGATCCCGCAGGCCGACGCCATGAAAGCAGCAGGCGTCAAGCTGGACTACGTTCTCGAGATCGACGTGCCCTTCGACGCCATCATCGAGCGCATGAGCGGCCGCCGCTCGCATGCCGCTTCAGGCCGCACTTATCACGTCAAGTTCAATCCGCCCAAAGTGGAAGGCTTCGACGACGTGACCGGTGAGCCGCTGATCCAGCGCGACGACGACAAGGAAGAAACCGTGCGCAAGCGCCTGGACGTCTACAGCGCACAAACCCGCCCGCTGGTCGAGTACTACTCGGGCTGGGCCAAAGCCGATCCGGCCAACGCACCCAAATACCGCGCCATCAGCGGCATGGGAACGGTGGACGAGATCACCGGGCGCGCGTTGCAGGCGCTGGCCAGCTGACGGGCTGCGGCCGTCGTCATTCCGTTCATCACACCACGGGGCGCTTCGGCGCCCCGTGCCGTTTCCCAAGCGCCAGGGTAGCGCTCAGGCCGGGCTGGACCGCAGCCCGTATCCCTTGCCGTTCACAAACAGGTATTCGGCCCGCAGAACCGGATCGCCCTTCTCGTCGGTGAAGGCAAAGCCCACCACCTCGATGGCCTGCCCCACCGCGAGCGGCTCGACCTGCCAGGCACGCAGGCGCGTCAGCGGAGCGAGTTCGATCTCCCATTGCGCGTCCCGCCGGGTGGGCAACGTGGTGCGCGCCAGCAGGTCGGGCGGCACGGGCGCCGTCTGCGCAGGCAGCGGACGCCGGGCGAGATCAGCCGGCAATACCGCCGGTGTCGCCACGTCGAGCAGGATCTCGGCGTGCGGGTTCTGCCAGCGCACGCGTGCCACTCGACCGGCCAGGAACAGCGGGCGGTTCTGGTCGAAGCTGCTCCAGCCATGATGCGCCCATGCAGAAACGCCGGCCGACGCCAGCACCGGCGCGCCCAGCGCCCAACCCATCCATTCCCGTCGCTTCATGCAGGTCACTCCTTTGTCGTTGGCGCCAGGCGCCGGCTTCACAGGTATCCGATCCAGCGTCCACAAGTGATGACGGCCAGCCAGACCAGCATCGACAGCCCCATTTGCGCCCGCGCCAGACCGTCCATACGGACCAGCGAGCCCCGCGCATGGAACCACGCGGCGTTGCAGCCCGCGACCACCAGCAGCAGCATCTTGAGATTGAATGCGCGATTGGCGAGAAGTTCAGCCGGCTGCAGCGCGAACATGACCAGTCCCGACAGCGCGGCCAAGCCAAAGCCCGACAGCGCAATCCCCATCGACAGGCGGGCCAGCGGCATCAGCGGCAAGGCAACGCCGCCAATTCCCCAGGCGCGGATCTCCAGCAGCACCAGGTTTCCCACCAGCAGCGCGATGCCGACAATATGGACGGTCTCGAGCGCGGGATAAAGCCAGGCAATGGACTGCAACGACTGCACGTGGTCAGTCCCCGAGCGACAGCATCAGGCTCACTCGCGCTTTCACTGGCGACAGGTCGTCTGCATCCGCGAACGCCGCATCGGCCGATGCAATGATGCGCCCCTGCGCGCATCGGGTCGCGCGCAGCACGCGCGTGCCCCCTTGCTGCGCTCGCGCCAGCGCGGCTTCCAGCGCCTTGTGGACGGTTCCATTGCCCGTGGCGGCAACAATCAGGCCACGAGTGCCGTCAGCCACCAGAAGTTCCACCAGCCGCGCGTCGGCGCCTGCGTGGCTGGACACGATGTCCACGCGGGGCCATTCATGCGCGTCGCGCGCCAGCAGCGCCGCCTGCGGCGGCAACGGACGGGGCCAGCCGCGCAGCAGGCGCAGGCCGCCCTGCTCCACATAGCCGATGGGGCCGGCGTCTCCGCTGTCGAAGGCGTCCAGGCGGTACGTGTGGCTCTTGCGCACTTCGCGCGCGCCGTGGATGGCACCCGCGCAAACGGCCACCACGCCGCTGGCGCCGGGATGGCGCGCCACCGACACGGCATCCAGCAGATTCTGCGGACCGTCGGCCACCAGCGCCGTCGCGGGCCGCATGGCGCAGGCCAGTACCACCGGCTTGGACGGCTGCAGCACTTGCTGCAGGAACCATGCGGTTTCTTCCAGCGTATCGGTGCCATGCGTGACCACGATGCCTTGCACTTGCGTGTCGGCCAGCCAATGCGCCACCCTGAGTGCCAGTGCGCGCCAGGTGGCGTGGTCCATGTCCTTGCTGTCGAGCTGCGCCACCTGCTCGGCCACGAGGGGAACGTCGGCCAGCGCGGGTACGCTGGCGACGAGTTCGGCCACACCGAGCTGCGCCGCCGTGTAGCCGACATGGTCGCCACGCGCCGCAGCCGTGCCGGCGATGGTGCCGCCGGTCCCCAGAATCACGATCTTGTTGCTTGACACTTGCAAAGTCTTTCGAACTGATCAAAAATACAGTTACTGGATGAACACACAGTGTTGTGATGTTCGCTCAATGGATCCCTGTCCCGGCCTGTCCCAAGAAGGAGCCGTCATGATCGAGAGTCCCAAGCTCACCGCCCGCCAGCAGCAGATCCTGCAGCTGATTGAAAGCGTCATCGCGCGCACAGGTGCGCCTCCTACGCGGGCCGAGATCGCGGCCGAGCTCGGCTTCCGCTCCGCCAATGCAGCCGAGGAACATCTTCAGGCGCTGGCTCGCAAGGGGGTCATCGAACTGGTGAGTGGCACCTCACGCGGCATCCGCCTCAAGAGCGACACGCTGCGTTCGCTGCACGAATCGCGCACCAAGCAGTTCAGCCTGCCCTTGCCCAGCCTCGCGCAGCTGGCATTGCCGCTGGTGGGCCGCGTCGCGGCGGGGTCTCCGATTCTCGCCCAGGAACATGTCGACCAGACTTACTACGTCGAAAGCAGCCTGTTCCAGCGCAGGCCCGATTACCTGCTGAAGGTGCGCGGCATGTCCATGCGCGACGCCGGCATCATGGATGGCGACCTGCTGGCCGTGCAATCAACGCGGGAGGCCAAGAACGGCCAGATCGTGGTGGCGCGGCTGGGTGACGAGGTCACCGTCAAGCGCTACCGCCGCAACCGCGACGTGATCGAACTCCACGCCGAGAACCCCGACTACCAGACCATCGTCGTCGAGGCCGGTGAGCCTTTCGAGATCGAAGGTCTCGCGGTCGGCCTGATCCGCAACACCATGTTGATGTAGGCCCGCCCTGCATCGGCCCGGCAGCAGGTGGCGGGCGTATGGCATGAAGCCATCACCCTGCTGTCGGTCTTCTCGAATCCTGCCTGTGTTCAACCACTTGCCTTTTCTGGAAGAAACAACATGGGAATCGCCCTCCTCGCGCTCGAAGGTCTCTTCACCCCGCTGCAGGCCCTGCTGAACCAGGCCACCGCACGCCGTCAGACTGCGGTGCCCGCAGGCCGCACGCTGGGCGGAAACGACAAAAACGCCTCGGCCAACGACGCTCTCATGTCGCGCCCCGCTGCAACGCGAGGACCGGCACATGGCAGCAGTCTGTCAGCCCCGCGCCGCCCGGCACAGCCGCATCGACCGCTCCGCGTGGTGCGCGTCATCGATCCCAAGGCCCGCGACGCAGGGCGGCTCGTCATCAGCGGTCGCATGGCCGATGTCTGCGCAGAGCTCGACCGGCTGGCTGAGATCGAATCGCGACGGCACTGAACACACTTAGGCAGGCCGTCAGCGCCGCCGCAGGCCGGAGCGCTCATGCGGTCGTGCTGATCAGACGGATCGATGGCCGCCGGGAACGTCAGGTGGCTGCCTGCGCACCCGCAAGATAGTCTCGCTTGCCGAGGTTCACGCCGTTGTGGCGCAGGATGGCGTAGGCCGTCGTCACGTGGAAGAAGAAGTTGGGCAGCGCGTGCTGCCGAAGATAGTCTTCCCCCGACAGCGTGCGCGTGCGGTCGCGGCCCGCCGGGAACGTGATCTGCCTGGCCTCCGAGCCGTCGATCAAGTGCGGCTCGACGCTGTCGATGAATGCCAGCGTGCCCGCGATGCGCGCCTGGAGTTCAGGCAACGTGCTTTCACTGTCCTCATGGCGAGGTGCGTCGATACCCGCCAGGCGTGCGACGCAGAGCTTCGCGGAATCGCAGGCGATGGTCACCTGCCGCAGCAGCGGCAGCATGTCGGGCGCAAGTCGGGCGTTGGCAAGCACCGCCGGATCGTAGTGACGTGCCTGCGCATCGGCCTGCGCCTTGTCGAGCAGGTGGGAGAGATTGGACAGCATGGAGCGAAACACCGGAAGGCTGGCGGACGACATCGTGATCGACATGAGTGATTCCGTGACGAAGTGGTTGACGGTGCGCCATGCTAGCCGCCTCCTGCAGCCCTTGCACGAACGTGAGCGGCATGCACGCGGCACAATGTCGGCCATGAATATTGTGATCCTCGATGACTACCAGGATGCGGTGCGCAAGTTGCCCTGCGCCGCCAAGCTCGACGCCTACACCGCCAAGGTCTACACCAACACCGTCAAGGGAATTGGACAGCTCTCGGTGCGCCTCAAGGACGCCGATGTCATCGTGCTCAACCGCGAGCGCACGCACATCACGCGCGCGCTGATCGAGAAGCTCCCGCGCCTGAAACTCATCTCGCAGACCGGCAGGGTCGGCGCGCACGTGGACGTGGCTGCATGCACCGAGCGCGGCATTGCCGTGGCCGAGGGCACGGGCTCGCCTGTCGCACCGGCCGAACTGACCTGGGCGCTGATCATGGCAGCCACCCGCCGGCTGCCGCAGTACATCAGCAACCTCAAGCACGGCGCCTGGCAACAGTCGGGGCTCAAGTCCGCATCGATGCCGCCCAACTTCGGTCTCGGGTCGGTGCTCATGGGCAAGACCCTGGGAATCTGGGGCTATGGGCGCATCGGACAGCTCGTGGCGCGCTATGCCATCGCCTTCGGCATGCAGGTGGTTGTCTGGGGCAGCGAGGCGACGCGGGACCGTGCGCTGGCCGACGGCCTGCTGGTAGCGCCCGACCGCGAGACCTTTTTTTCCGAATGCGATGTGATCTCGCTGCACCTGCGGCTGGCCGACGGCACGCGTGGCGCCGTGACGCTGGATGACCTGTCGCGCATGAAGCCCACGGCATTGCTGGTCAACACATCGCGTGCCGAGTTGATAGAGGCCGATGCGCTGATCGCCGCGCTCAACCGTGGGCGCCCCGGCCTGGCGGCTATCGACGTATTCGAGAGCGAGCCGATACTGCAGGGTCACGCGCTGTTGCGCCTGGAAAACTGCATCTGCACCCCGCACATCGGCTACGTCGAGCAGGACAGCTATGAGTCCTACTTCGGCCAGGCGTTCGACAACGTGGTGAACTTCATCTCGGGCCGGCCGACCAACATCGTCAACCCGGGCGCCCTGCAAGTCCGCCGATGACGGCTTTCAATCGCTGAAAAAACAACGGGCCCTCGGGCCCGTTCGTCATTGCCCCGCGATGCGGGCCTGAGCGGATGCGCCGTCAGCGCAACCCCTCGCTCATTTCTTGCGCTCGGGGTCGAGCTTCGCTTCGGTTGACGGATCGAACAGGTCGAAGTCGATGCCGTTGTCCGCTGGCGCAGGTGCCGGAGGCCGTGCCGGCGGGCGAGGCACCGGCAGCGAGCCCAGCGGAGCCACCATGCTGTCGGACAACTCGAAGTCGATGCTGCTCGTGGTGCCCTTCGGAGCACTGGCGGTCGGCACGGCCGGCGCGGGGTGCGTCGGCAGCGAGCCCGCTTCGGAGGCCAGGTTGATGTCGAACTCCGGCAACGGCGGCAGCGACACCGACGCTTCGCGTAACGCCACCGGCTCATCATCGATGGCAGGCGGAACCGTCGCCGGGCCGCCCGGCGTGTCGTCGATCACGGCAAACGCCGAGCCACGGCCGGACACCACGAAGTCGTCGTCCTCTTCCGACTCACTCACTTCAAGCGCAATGGCGAACAGCAGCAGCAATTCGCGATAAGCCTCCAGGTCGAAGGCCTGGCCGTCGGCGCCCCGTCCGGGCCGGCGGAAGATCAGTTCTTCGATCAGCGTGATGCCGTCCGGCGTACCCCACAGAGCCTCGATGCGCGCCAGTGTCTCGGCGTAGCCTTCGAGGCCCCGGCCGACGTCGTTGAAGGCGTCGAAGCTCGGTACGTCAGCGTTGAATGCGGCATGGAACTCATCGCGCAGCTGGTCGAACTGCGCGCGCCGGTTCTGCTGGTGGTAGATCCTGAACAGATCAAGGTAGGCCAGCGCGCTGGTCTTCGGGTTTTCGCGGATGTAACCCATGAGCACGCCGATGGCCTGCTCATGCTGCCCGAGCGAGACGAAGAAATCGGCCTGCTGGTGAATGTCGAACAACTCCTCGGTATTGACCGAGCGGCCACTGCCACCGAACGAGGAATGGAAATCCGAATGCATGCGCCGCGGCAGCGGCTGCGGACGGAAGACCATGTTGCCTTCGTTCTGCATCATGGCCGACGCCTGCGACGGCTCGTCAAAACCCAGGTCAAGGTCAAGCCCCGCGCCGGCCGCGGGCGTGGCCGACGCCTGCGTACGTACCGTAGAGCGGTGTGGCGGCGGTGCCGGGGGCTCGGTGATACCGGGGATCGGGCCCGCCGGCGCGACCTGGATCGTGTTGGGACTGCGGTGATCGACGTCACGCCACCAGTCGGCCGAGCGCGGCCTTGCTTCGCTGCCCCGGCCTCGCTTCCACACGAACGCCAGCGCGGCCAGTGCCAGCACCAGCAGAAGGCCGAGCACGTAGACCAGGGGATTGGTGTAGCGCTCGCGTTGCGCCTGGTCGAGCTGCGTGCGCAACTCGGTCAGCATCGTTTGGTTCTGCGCCATTTGCGAGCGAAGAGCCAGCAGGCTTTTCTCCAGTTCCTGCAGGCGCTGGGTCTCGCGCTGGATGTCGTCGGGCTGGGCGTTGATCGAGCGCAGGATGGCAGCGGCCTCGGCGCGGCGGGCGTCGTTCTCCTCAGGCGTTCCAGACAGAACCGTCGAACTGCGCAGGCCACCATCGGCCGGCGGCGGTGGGGGCTCCGCCGGATCGAGCTGCAGTCGCGCGCGCGGCGCCGGCGAAGCCGCCGGTGCCCGTGCAGGTGCCTGGCTGGGAGCGCGCGCCGTGGGGGCCGCGCTGGCAGGCGCATCGGCACGCGGTGTGGTCGTTGCATCCGCCGCCGGAGCCACCACGCGGGGACGTGTCGGACGCGGTGCGGGCCGAGGCGCGGCTACGGGAGCCTCGCTGGTGGCGGGCCGGGACACCGGCGACGAGGTGCTGCGCGAAGTCTGCGCCTCGGCCGGCCGAGGCGCCGCGGCTGGTGCGGCAGGCGAGCCCGCCCCGGGCACGGGCAACACCGGCAGAGGAGCGACCGGTATCGCGGACGACGTGTCGATGGGCACGTCGGCCAGCAACACCAGTCGGCGGCTGATCTTCTGCTCGCACCCGACCCGCAGGTACAGCGTCACCACAGGCTCGTCGACGACGAGCGACGAGCGCACCCGCACGGTGAATTCGCGGCCACCGCTGGGCGTGGGGGCGGACTCGGTCACCAGTTGGACGTTGCGGGACTCGACCCGAGTGTCGGCGTGGAAGACGTCGGCGTCGAAGCACAGCGAAGAGCCGTCTTCGCCCGGCTCGAGCCGCACGGGTACGGTGACATCGAGGGGTTGGCCGATCCATGCGGCACCTCGCACCCGCCCGATCGACAGCGCGTGGCTGGCGACAGCGGTGGCGAGAAGCATGCCTCCTAGGACTGTGTGTCTGAGCTTCTTCACGGGGGAGCTATTCTGAATGTGACTGATTTTGACACACCTTGAAACACCGACCCCTACGCAATAATCCACGGATGACAACGATTTATCCAGACATCGGGCTGGTGGGGACAGGCGCCATGGGGCGCGGCATTGCGCAGATCGCCGCGCAGGCCGGCAGTGTCGTTCACCTTTTTGACACAAAGCCCGAGGCCGCGCCGCAGGCCCGCGATCACATCCTCGCGCAATGGAAGCGGCAGGAAGAAAAAGGCCGCCTGCCTGCAGGCGAATCCGACCGCCTCGCACAGCGGCTGAGGATCGCAGCAAAGCTCGAAGATCTGGCGGGGTGCCAGTTGGTGGTGGAAGCCGTCGTCGAGCGTCTCGACGTCAAGCAGTCGCTGTTCGCCCAACTGGAGCAGGTCGTCGCCGCCGATGCGACGCTGGCCACCAACACGTCGTCGCTGTCAGTGACGGCCATCGGCGCGGGGCTCAGGCATCCGCAGCGCCTGGCCGGCTATCACTTCTTCAACCCTGTGCCGCTGATGAAAGTGGTCGAGGTGATTGCCGGTCTGAAGACCGATGCCGCTGTGTGCGAGCGGCTCGCCGGCTATGCGCGCCAGATGGGGCATACGCCGGTGCGCGCGCAGGACACGCCCGGATTCATCGTCAACCATGCCGGGCGCGGATTCGGCACGGAGGCGCTGCGCATCGTCTCCGAAGGCGTGGCCGATTTCGCCACCATAGACCGCATCCTGAAGGACCAGGCCGGCTTCAAGCTCGGGCCCTTCGAGCTCATGGACCTGACCGCACTGGACGTCTCGCACCCGGTCATGGAATCGATCTACCACCAGTACTACGAAGAGCCGCGCTTCCGCCCCAGCGTGATCACGGCCCAGCGGCTGGCCGGCGGCGTGGTCGGACGCAAGGTGGGCGAAGGCTTCTATCGCTACGTGGACGGCGTGGCACAGGTGCCCGACGAGCCACCCGTGCCGCAGGTGGAGGCGATTCCACCCGTGTGGGTCTCCCCGCGCGCATCGCGCCGGGCCGAACTGCTGCAACTGGTCAAGAACCTGGGCGCCACCATCGAGACCGGCGCCTCCCCTTCGGCGCAGGCGCTCACCATCGTGGCACCGTTGGGCTTCGACGTGACCACCGTGGCGGTGGTCGAGCGGCTCGATCCGGCCCGCACCGTGGGCATCGACTTCCTGATCGAGGACGCCGCGACCCGCCGGCGTGTGCTCGCCACCAACCCGGCCACCCGCACCGACATGCGCGACGCCGCGCACGCCCTGTTCGCGCGCGACGGCAAGCCCGTGAGCGTGATCCGCGATTCGGGTGGATTCGTCACCCAGCGCGTACTCGCCACCATCATCAACATCGCGTCGGACATCTGCCAGCAGCGCATCTGCTCGCCGGCCGATCTGGAAACCGCCGTCACGCTCGGGCTGGGTTATCCGCAGGGCCCGCTCGCCATGGGCGACCGCCAGGGTCCGACCAACGTGCTCGAAGTGCTGTTCAACCTGCAGACGGTCTACGGTGATCCCCGCTATCGCCCGAGTCCCTGGCTGCGCCGCCGCGGCGCCATCGGCCTGAGCCTGCTGCACGACGAAGCCTGATCGCACGCCGTCGCCCCGCCCCCTGCGCACAACCGAAGGAACCGATGCCTGCCGCACTCAAGAGCACCAGCGATGGCCACACCCTGGTGTTGCACATCAGCAATCCCGAACATCGCAACGCGTTCGGCCCCGAGATCTATGCCGCCGGCGTGGAAGCCCTCAACGCCGCGGGCGACAGTCCCGACGTGCGCAGCGTGATCATCACGGGCGAAGGTACCTTGTTCAGTGCCGGCGGCGACCTCGGACGACTGAACAGCAACAGGCAGCAGGATCCGTCGGTGCAGGCCGCGAGCCTGGAAGGCCTGCACACCTGGATCGAGGCCGTTCGCACCTTCCCGCGCCCGGTGATCGCAGCCGTCGAGGGAGCGGCGGCCGGAGCCGGCTTTTCGCTTGCGCTGGCCTGCGATTTCATCGTGGCCGCCAGCAACGCGGTGTTCGTGATGGCATACAGCAACATCGCCCTGTCGCCCGATGGCGGCGGCAGCTGGAACCTCGCGCGTACCTTGCCTCGCCAACTGGTGAACGAGTTGCTGATGTGCGGCGAGCGCATGCCGGCCGAGCGGCTGCACCAGCTGGGTATCGTCAACCGTCTCAGCGAGCCGGCGGGAGCGCTGGCCGACGCCTTGTCGCTAGCGCACGGCCTCAACCTGCGTGCGCCCAATGCGCTGGAGAGCATCAAGGAACTCGTGAACGACGCCGCCGACCGCACGCTCAACGAGCAACTGGCCGCCGAACGCGACCACTTCGTGCGCAACCTGCACCATGCCAACGCCGGCATCGGCATCGAGGCCTTCCTGCGCAAGGAGACGCCGCGCTACTCCTGAACGCGGCAGGTCGCGCGCGCGACAACCGGTCCGCGCCCAGTCACTCACACGACAGTCCATGGACGAACCGATTCTTACCATCGAGGAACGCGAGGCGATCAACAACGGTCGCTGGTTCTCTTCCCTCTCGCCGTCGCTGCGGCACGACATTCTTCGATGCACCTACGTCAAGCGCTTCAAGGATGGCGACATCATCGCCGCCCGCGGCGACCCGGCCCAGGACTGGATCGCCTGCGCGCGAGGTGCGGTCCGCGTCAGCTCGACCTCGGTGACCGGCAAGCAGATCACGCTGACATATGTAGAGCCGGGCATCTGGTTCGGCGACGTGGCCATCCTGGATGGCGACCGGCGCACGCACGATGCCTCGGCGCATGGCGACACCACCATCGTGTGCGTTTCGCGCGACGACTTCCGCCGCATCATGACGCAGCACATCGAGCTGTACGAAGCCCTGTTGCGGCTGCAGGCGCGACGCATACGCCAGCTGTTCAGCCAGGTGGAAGACCTCAACACCCTGCCCCTGCGCGCGCGCCTGGCCAAACAGCTCACGCACCTCGTGCGCAGCTACGGCGTGCCGCCGCTGCACGGCCAACCCGAGGCCGAAGTGCGCATCGGGCTGCATCTGGCGCAGGAAGAGCTGGCCCAGTTGCTGGGTGCCTCGCGCCAGCGCGTCAATCAGGAACTCAAGGCCATGGAACGCGAAGCCGTGATCCGCATCGAGGCCTCGGGCTTGGTGGTGCGCGACCGGCAGATGCTGGCGCGCATCGCCGAATCCGACAACTGAATCTTCAGGAGACCGCACATGGGTGACTTCGATCATTTCGTCGGCACCCGGGCAGTATCGGGTCGCCATGCCTTCGATGTGGCGGCGCTCGAGCGCTGGCTCATCGGCCGGCTGCCGGACTTCCAGGGCCCGCTTTCGGTGGAGATGTTCAAGGGGGGCCAGTCCAACCCCACCTACAAGCTCATCACGCCCGATCGCAGCTTCGTGCTGCGGGCCAAGCCCGGCCCGGCGGCGGACCTGCTGCCATCGGCGCATGCCATCGACCGCGAATTCACCGTGATGCGTGCGCTGGCCGGCACCGACGTTCCCGTGCCGCGCATGTACGAGCTGTGCGAGGACGAGTCCGTCATCGGTCGTGCCTTCTACGTGATGGAGTTCATGCCTGGCCGCGTGCTGTGGGATCAGGCCCTGCCGGGGATGTCGCCGCAAGAACGTGGCGCGATCTACGACGAGATGAACCGCGTCGTCGCCGCGCTGCACAGCGTGCCCGTGACCGGCGCCCTGGAAGCCTACGGACGCCATGGCAACTATTTCGAGCGCCAGATCGCACGCTGGAGCCGGCAGTACCAGGCGTCGATCACCCAGCCCATCGCCGAGATGGACCGGCTGATCGAGTGGCTGCCCGCGCACATTCCTGCCGGCGCGCGCGACGAAGGCGAGAAGTCGATCGTGCACGGCGACTTCCGTCTCGACAACCTGGTGTTCCATCCCACCGAGCCGCGTGTGATCGCCGTGCTCGACTGGGAGCTGTCCACCATCGGCCATCCGCTGGCCGACTTCAGCTATCACTGCATGGCCTGGCACATCCCGCCCGGCGCGTTCCGAGGCATCGGCGGGCTCGACCATGCGGCGCTGGGCATCCCCGACGAGCAGGCCTACGTGCGCCACTATTGCGAGCGCACCGGCCGCGCCGATCCGGATGCCGTGATGGCCGACTGGAACTTCTACCTCGCCTACAACCTGTTCCGTCTGGCGGCCATCCTGCAGGGCATCGCCAAGCGCGTCGAAGCAGGCACGGCGTCCAGCGCGCAGGCACTCAGTGCTGCGGCCGGTGCCGCGCCGCTCGCGCGCATGGCCTGGGATTTCGCGCAACGCGGCTGACGCCATCCACACATCCAATGACCGGCCATCCTGCCGGCCCGCCACAGGAGAACACACATGGATTTCGACTACTCCCCCCGCACCCGCGAACTGCAGGCGCGCCTGCTGGCTTTCATGGACGCACACGTCTATCCGGCCGAAGCCGAATACGCGCGCGAACTGGCCGCCAACACCGCGGCGGGCAAGCGCTGGAGCGCGCTCGACGTGATCGAGCGCCTCAAGAAGCAGGCCCGCGCCGACGGACTGTGGAACCTCTTCCTGCCGGTGGACAGTGCCGCCGTGTCGGGCTACGAAGGCGCCGGTCTCACCAACCAGGAATACGCGCCGCTGGCCGAGATCATGGGACGCGTGCCCTGGGCACCCGAGGTGTTCAACTGCTCGGCGCCCGACACCGGCAACATGGAAACCATCGCACGCTACGGCAGTGAGGAGATCCGCGCGCGCTGGCTGAAACCCCTGCTCGAAGGCCAGATCCGCTCGGCCTTCGCCATGACCGAGCCCGAGGTCGCCTCCAGCGACGCCACCAACATCGCCACGCGCATCGAGCGCCAGGGCGACGACTATGTGATCAACGGGCACAAGTGGTGGATCTCCGGCGCGGCCGACCCGCGCTGCGCCGTCTTCATCACGATGGGCAAGACAGACCCCGACGCACCCCGCCACTCGCAGCAGAGCATGATCGTCGTTCCCGCCGACACGCCGGGCATCCGCATCGTGCGGCCGTTGGGCGTGTTCGGCTACGACGACGCGCCGCACGGCCACGTCGAGATGTACTTCGAGAATGTGCGCGTGCCCGCCGGCAACATCCTGCTGGGCGAAGGCCGCGGCTTCGAGATCGCGCAGGGGCGCCTGGGCCCCGGACGCATCCACCATTGCATGCGCCTGATCGGCCTGGCTGAGCGTGCGCTCGAGTTGATGTGCCGCCGCGCTTCGTCGCGCACGGCCTTCGGCAAGACCGTGGCCCAGCAGACCGTGACGCAGGAGCGCATCGCCGAAGCACGGTGCCGCATCGACATGGCGCGCCTGCTCACGCTCAAGGCCGCCTGGATGATGGACGTGGCCGGCAACAAGGCGGCCAAGAGCGAGATCGCGATGATCAAGGTGGTCGCGCCGTCGATGGCCTGCCAGGTGATCGACTGGGCCATGCAGGTGCATGGCGGCGGCGGCATGTGTGACGACTTTCCGCTCGCCTATGCCTATGCCAACGCGCGCACGTTGCGCTTCGCCGATGGGCCGGACGAGGTGCACCGCAATGCCATCGCCAAACTCGAACTGGGCAAGTATTCGGCCTCGAAGCGCGAAGTCGAGATGCCGGTGACCCGCGGCTTCTGAACGTGGGCGCTCAGCCCACGGTACGAGGCAGCACGGCCTGCGCCCGCGCGCAGGCCAGCGGATAGAGCCGGCTCGCCTGCGCCAGCACTCCCAGGTCGAGCGGCACCGCTTCCATTCGGAAGTAGACGTTGCCGCGCAGCGCCATCAGGATCAGCGGCGTCTGCTCGTTGACCGGCTCGTGCCAGCGCATCAGCTCTGTGGCCAGAGACGCATCGATCCAGTCCTGCGCGTGGCGCGGCTCGTCGGCCAGCACCGCATACATATCCTGGAAACCGATGGGTGCCTCGGGCAGCGGCACTTCTTCGTACATCGAGAGCCAGCGCACCTCTTCGGGCAACTGCTGATCGGCCGAGGTGCGCAGGGTGTCGGTGAACTCGGAGAAAGCGCGGTGTTCGAGGGCGTCCTGCAGATGGCGGTTGAGAACGAGCACCGCGACATTGGAATGCAGGCCGAGTTCGGTTCGCCCGCGCAGTTCGGCGCCATGAATGAAGTGGCGCGACGGCGCCCCGCGTTCGAGCCGCCAGGCCAGTCCATCGTGCTGGCCGGACACCACGAAGCCCGCCTCGCCGCGTGGCTGGAAATCGAATCCCGCGCCCGTCGCCCAGGCGGCCGCCGCTTCAATCGGCACCGGCACAGCCCGGGCTGCCGAGGGTGCGCGCGACGAGAACAGCTTGCGCAGTCGCTCCAGCATCGCCCCCCCAGATGAACTAAAGTGCCCATCTTCCACGAAAACCCGCATGAGAGGTAGCCAGTGATCGATATTTATTCATGGCCCACGCCGAACGGCCACAAAGTTCACATCATGCTGGAGGAATGCGGCCTGCCCTATCGCGCCCATCCGGTCGACATCGGACGCGGCGAACAGTTCGCCCCCGACTTCCTCGCCATCAGCCCCAACAACAAGATACCCGCGCTGGTGGATCCCGAAGGCCCGGGCGGCCAGCCGATCTCGCTGTTCGAATCGGGCGCCATCCTCATCTACCTTGCCGGCAAGACCGGCCGCTTCCTGCCGGCCGATGACGCCGGCCGCTATGAGGCCCTGCAATGGTTGATGTTCCAGATGGGTGGCGTGGGTCCGATGCTGGGCCAGGTGCACCACTTCAGGCTCTACGCCCCCGAGAAGATCCCCTACGCCATCGAGCGCTACACCAATGAGGCGCGTCGCCTCTACGGCGTGATCGACCGGCGGCTCGCCTCCAGCCCGTTCATCACGGGTGCCGAGTACGGTATCGCCGACATCGCGATATTCCCTTGGCTGCGCAACTGGGCCAACCAGGGCATCGTGCTGACGGAATACCCGCACCTCGCAGCGTGGTTCGCGCAAGTGGCCGAGCGGCCCGCCGTGCAGCGCGGTGTGAAGGTGTTGGCCGACCTGCGCAAGCCGATCACGGACGACAAGTCGCGCGAAGTCCTGTTCGGAGCCACCCAGTACGCCAGGCGCTGACGCTTCCTGACGTTCTCCTACGCGCGCCGCGGCCTGCCTGAGGCATGCTGCGCGAAGCACTGCAGGATCCACCCGAATGACACTGAGCCAGTTCTTCCACATCAGCCGGCGATCGGTCAAATCCTGGCTGGACGACGACGCCTCCAGCATGGGTGCAGCCATCGCCTTCTATACCGTGTTCTCGATCGCGCCGCTGCTCGTGATCGTGATCGCCGTGGCGGGTGTCGTGTGGGAGCGCGAGGCGGTCCAGGGTGAGATCGTCGAGCAGATCGGCGACGTGGTCGGGCGCGACGCCGCAGGCACCGTGCAGACCTTGCTGCAGGCCTCGGCCGTCAGCGGCAGCAGCCTGTTCGCCACGCTGGTGAGCATCGGCGTTCTGCTGTTTGGCGCCACCCGCGCGTTCGCCGAGCTGCAGCGGGCACTCGATCGCATCTGGCGCGTGCCGCCCGAAAGCAAGTCGGGCATCGTGGCCACGGTCAAGACCCGTTTGCTGTCGTTCGGGATCATCTTTACCTTCGCGTTCCTGCTGGTGGTTTCGCTGGTGGCCAGCGCCGTGGTGGCTGCCATTGGCCAGTGGACGAACGACCTGCTGCCCGCTGGTGCCGAGTTGCTGCTGCAGTTGCTGAACCTGGCCATCTCGCTCTTCGTCACCACCACGCTGTTCGCCAGCATCTACCGGCTGATGCCACGCGCGGCGATCGCGTGGCGCGACGTCTGGGTGGGTGCCGCCGTGACGGCCGTACTGTTCGAAGTCGGCAAGATGCTGATCGGCCTGTACCTGGGCAAGTCCGCCACCGTGAGTTCATTCGGCGCAGCGGGTTCGCTGGCGGTGCTGCTGCTCTGGATCAACTACTCGGCGCAGATCTTTCTGCTGGGCGCTGAGTTCACCTATGCCTACGCCAGCGAGCGCGGCTCACACAGCGCGGCCCGAGCGACGCACGAAAACACATCGGCGCCGGCCTGAAAGAAACCCGTTCCCCATTGCCCATTGAAAAAGCCCGCCTCTGTGGAGGCGGGCTTTCTTGTTTCTGGCGGACAGCGCGAGCAGTTCGCGGCGCCGCGCAGATCACTTGGCCTTGTACGCGTCGCGCAAGGCCTTGATCTGATCGTGGTTGCGTTGCGCACCCTGCATCTGGCGTTCGATCAGCGAACGTACGTCGGCCGGCAGGCTGTCATGCTTGAGTGCCTTGCGATACCGCGCCAGGGCGGCATCCTCGCCGCGCTCGCACTCTTCGAGCACGGCCTTGTCGTCGTACTTGGTCAGAGCGGTGCGCACCGCCACCCAGCCGCGATGCATGGCGCCAGCCACAGTGCCCCCCTCGGCCGGCTTGCCGCCGCGCCGCTGGATCTCGCGCTGCAATTCAAGACCGGCTTCGTTGCATTCGCTGGCGTGGCGCAGCAGCACCGTCTTGATGTCCTGCGACTTGGCTTGTTCGGCGCTGGTGCGGAAACCATACTCGCCGTCGCGGCAGCTCTCCAGCAGGTCGTTCAACGTATCGACGACATCGACGGCGCGCTCGGGCCCCGCGTTGATCTTCGCGGCACGATCCCAGGCAGCCATGGTGGCCGGCCGAGCTTTCTGCCAGTCGAGGGAAGAGGAGCCGCGGCGCGACTCCCAGTCGGCACGCAGGCGCTCTTCGGCCTCGTTGAACGGAACCCCGTACAGCCCGGCGCTGGACCAGCCCAGGGCGTAGGCAGGGTGGTAATCCTCGTACTGCCGGCCTTGCTCGAAATACGGCTCATCGCGGTAGGCGTCGCGCCAGTAGGCCTCTTCGGCCGTCGGGTTGACGGCCTCGGCTGCGGCCTTGCCGGCCAGTCCGCCCGTCACGGCGCCCGCGATACCGCCGAGCGCGGCACCGACGGGGCCGCCGACCATTCCCACTGCGGCACCTGCAGCGGCGCCCCCCGCTGCAGCGCCGAGGCCAGTACCGACCGGGTGTGCGCCGGGTTCGTCAGTAATCGGGTCGCGGTTCGCGTCTCGCTTGTCAGCTGCCATGGTGTAGCTCCTTTCGTTGAAGAGCCCCATCTTGGAGCTCCAACGGCGCATCACCTGTCGGTGGCAGAGCGGGCCGGCTGTCGGTGAAAGACCCACGTCGCAACCGCTTCTGGCTGCAACAAACGCAACGCTTGCGCGCAGTGATCCGCCAACGATGTGCACCCTGCGTAGGACGGCACCGGCTTCGGCTCGGGGGAGCAGCCGTCACCCGAATGCACCGTCGCTCTCCACAATGCGCTCAGGCGGGGCCAGGCGGCCGCAGCCACTCACCTTTCGTGGAGAACACACGGCATGACACTCGTCCAGATCGGGCCACTCGCCGCCCTCATCGCAGGCATCCTCATCCTGATCATGCCGCGCCTGCTGAACTACATCGTGGCG
Source organism: Burkholderiales bacterium (assembly GCA_017307855.1). Taxonomy (GTDB): domain Bacteria; phylum Pseudomonadota; class Gammaproteobacteria; order Burkholderiales; family Burkholderiaceae_C; genus JAGOCV01. Next base: position 168,268 of record JAFKGD010000004.1, read on the forward strand.
CTGTACCTGATCATCGTCGGCATACTCGGCCTCTTCGGCTGAGGCTGCACCCGGAGAGGCTCAGGCCGGCTCTGCGACGGCCGGAGGCACCGAACCGAACTGACTGTCGAACGCTTCGCAGTCGCGCTCGAACCGGCGGATTTCCTCGACCGCCTGCGTCAGGCTCATCTCGCCCGTTTCCATCAGCTTGCCGGCCAGGTGTTCGGTCAGCGGCTTGAGCGGCGCCAGCAGCGCGCGGGTTTCGGCATAGAGGCGCTCGCTTTGGGCCTCCATCACCGCGCGGGTTTCCTCGTCGACCGACTTGGCCTGGCCGCCCTGCTCCAGCGCGCCGAAGTTCAGGCGCGTCTTGCGGTACATGCCCATCTCGCCCACGGCGTGGTGCAGGATGCGCGTCACGCGCGTGATGTCGTTGTGCGCGCCGTTGGTGGTGCCATCCTCGCCGAAGAACAGCTCTTCATTGGCCATGCCGCCCAGCAACACGCGCACCTCGTGCTCCAGGTCGCCCTTGGTCTTGAGCAGGTTGGAGCCCTGGCGGTGGAACACGAAGCCCAAGGCATTGCTGCGCGGATTGGCCTTGAGCGAGATCTTGAGCGTCTTCATCGACGCCAGCAGCTTCTCCCAGTCGCCGTCAGCCAGCTTGCGCTCGCGCACCAGATCGACCAGGAAGTGGCCCCATTCGTGGATGGCGATGATGCGGCGGTCGCGCTCTCGCTCCTGCGTCGTGGCGCTGGTGGTGTTGCCCACGAGCACCCGCTCGGCCGCGAGCATGAGTGTCTCCGTGTCGATGAGCTCGCCGGTCTGCACGGCGCTGATACCCGCCTGGTTCACGAGCGTCTCGATGTCGGCCGGACTCATGCCTTCGGTCACGGCGACCACGTGGCCCAGATCGAGATCAGGGGCCACCTTGGCCGCGCGCAGCGAGAGGTAGTGCTCGATGATGGCCAGCCGCTCCTCGCGGTTGGGCGTGCGGAAGTCCACCTTCATCTGGAAACGCCGCAGCATGGCTTCATCCATCTGCTGGTTCTGCTGGTTGAAGTTGGAGGCGACGATCCAGATGATCTCCGTCTCGCCCTGGGTACGCACACCGTCGAGCACGGCCAGCAGCATGTTCTGCGTGTCGTCGTCGAACTTGCGGTGACCACCGCGCTTCATGAACAGGTCTTGCGCTTCGTCGAGGAAGACGATGCAGCGCTTGCGGCGCTTGGCCATCGAGACGATGCGGTTGAGCGTCTGCGAGCCGCCGGCCACGAAGCCGGTCTCGAGGTTGGCGGCCGAATGGAACAGGATCGGCAGCTTCAGCTCCTTGGCCAGGTAGCTCGCGAGCTTGGTCTTGCCGGTGCCGGCCGGTCCGCTGAACATGACGTTGAACGGCTTGGTCACACCGTACTCGGCGTACTCGGCACGCCGCTGGTACTGGTCCTTGATCTGTGCGACTTCGGCCTTGATGTCGTCCATGCCCACCAGGTCGTCGATACTGCCCTTGATCTGCGCTGGCTCGATGAAACGCAGTGATTTGATCTGGCCCCTCAGCTGGAACCACAGGAAGCCCAGCAGGCCGATCGTGAGCGCCGCCGAAAACGCGGCCGACAGCCCGGAACGCCAGTTGTCGCCGGCCTGCGGACGCGCGCCCGAGAAGCGCTTCTCCAGGCGATCGACCATCGCCGCGGCATCGCCCTGCAGTTCGGCGCGCGGCACGAAGTTGAGCTTGCCGGCCCAGGGAGCGGTCAGCGCCTGCTCGGTGAAGATCCGAGTCTCCATGTCGGAGGGATAGTAGGCGTACTGCGTTCCCTGAGATTCGATCAGCACGAAGCGTTCTGACACGCTCCAGGACAGCGGGCTGTAGATCACCGTCACACGGTCGACCGGATTGGACGCCAGGAACGACAGCAGCGAGCCGCCGCCGAAAACCACGGGCCTGGAGGTATCGAGTGCCCAGACGGCCTGTGCGCCGGGCGCGGTATCGTTCATCGCCATCACCTGCTCGGCCATGGAGGTGGAGCGCTCCATCGACACCCACGCATAGATCGCCGACGCCGGAATCAGCAGCAGCGCCAGCACCACCAGCACCTGGGTCACGGGCAGCTGCACCGAGAACCAGTCGGCCACGCGCGAGCCCGCATGGCGTGCGGCCTGCCTGGCGCGCTGCCAACGTCCAGGACGCGGCGCAGCGTCGTGCGCCTGGGCCTCGAAGGCTTCGGAGACTGGGGAACCGGCGTGGGTGGAGGAGTCGCTCATGGGCAATACGGCCTGTCAATGGCGTCCTGCTGCGGGACGGCCGGGAACATGAAAGCCTGGAACCGAGGCCACGCGACAGACGTGCGTGGAATGCCGCGTGCTGCAGCGCCGCGGCTTGGTCAGTCCCGTTACCTCCGCCTGGGACTGCCTCGTTTGTAGGCACCATCCTACAGGCATACCCATTCCGCAACCAGCAAAAGGCTATTCGGATATGTATCAGACCCAGCTGCGGAGGGCCGTGGGCGCGGCTAGGAGTCCGGCTTCACCCGCCAGATCGCATTGCCCACGTCGTCAGCCACCAACAGCGCGCCACGCCCGTCGATGGCCACGCTGACCGGACGACCGCGCGCGCGGCCATCCGCGCCCACGAAGCCGTCGAGCACAGTGATCGGCAGACCCGCGGGCCGGCCCTCCCTGAACGGCACGAAAACCACGTTGTAGCCCGAGCGCGGCCGCCGATTCCAAGAGCCGTGTTGGCCCACGAAGGCACCCGACGCAAAAGCCTGCGGCCAGCGCATCGTCTGTTGCCCATCAGCTCTGGCGGGCCCAGGCGCGAAGGCGAGCCCGAGCGGCGCGACGTGACTGCCCAGCGAATAGTCGGGTCGGATGGCCTGAGCCACGCGGGCTGCGTCGAGCGGCTGGACACGTGTGTCGACGTGCTGCCCCCAGTAGCTCCATGGCCATCCGTAGAAGCCCCCATCGCGCACTGAAGTGAGGTAGTCGGGCGCCAGGTCGTTGCCGATCAGGTCACGCTCGTTGACCACAGTCCAGAGCGCCCCGGTGACGGGCTCCCATGCCATGCCATTGGGATTGCGCAAACCTGTGGCGAAGAGCCGCTGGCGGCCGCTGGCAATGTCCAGTTCCCATATGGCGGCGCGGTTGTGTTCCGCTTCCAGCCCGTTCTCGCCGATGTTGCTGTTGGAGCCCACGGTGATGTACAGGCGAGCCCCGTCTGGCGACGCCAGCAGGTTTTTGGTCCAGTGGTGGTTGAGGCCTGCAGGAAGCGAAGCGACACGAGTCGCAGGCCCCGCAATCCGCTGGCTGCCGGGCACGTAGTCGTAGCGCACCAGCGCATCGGCATTGGCCACGTAAAGGTGTGGACCCACCAGCGCCATGCCGAACGGCGACATCAACCCGCCCTCGCGGTCGAGCAGCACGTGCCGAGTCTCGGCGACACCGTCGCCATCGGCATCTCGCAACAACGTGATGCGGTCGGCGCTGGGGACATTGGAGCCTGCGCGCTTCATCACCATTCCCATCACCCATTGCTTGAAGCCACCGCCCTCGCCCGGGGGCTTCGGCGGTGCGGCGGCCTCGGCGACGAGCACATCGCCATTTGGGAGGACATGGAGCCAGCGAGGATGATCGAGCCCGCGGGCAAATGCAGTCACGGTCAGTCCCGGTGCAGGCGTGGGCGCTGCGGTGTCGGTCCAGCCCGCCGCAGGCGCGACCAGAAGCGTGGGCAGCACCTGGGCGCGAGCCTCCGGCAAGTGCGGCTCGGGCCCCTGGGTTTCGGCAAGCGCCAGGTGGGATACCCCCTCGCTGCAGCCCGCGAGCCCGGCTATCAGAAGCAGCGGCGCCATCAGGCCCCGGGCAGCCCGAGCCGCAGCGCTGCGCATCTCGGTAACGAGTGGGAATTCAGCCATCCGGCTCTACTGCGGCGCGTCGTTGCGCGGCGAGCCTGCGCGCGCCGACGGCACATCTTCCTTGAACAGGGCATTGAAAACCAGCATCAGCAGGAACGCAATCACGCCTGCCACGATGAAATACCAGCTCAGGCTCATCAGCACGCTGCCCGAGCGGCCCCCTACCGAACTCGCCGCGATAGCGAGCACGGCCGCCGTGAGCGTCAGGATGTAGAACACGGCGCGGGCAATCATCTGAACGCGGGCACCGGCGTTGGGCGTTGGCAGTTGCGGCATGTGCATGGGATGACCATCGCACCGACAAGTTCAGTGCTTGCCGAGATAGTCCCACACCTCGGAAAGGCCAGCTTCCCCGAGGCCGTTGGCCGGCGATGTAAGCATGGAGAAGGCGTCTGGCATACGGCGTTCTCCCACGGAGCGCGCCTGCTCCGGCATCGTGTCGTCACGATGGGTGCTTCGGCTCCAGTCGGGCTCATCCATGGCTACTCCTTGTAAGAAGAAGTGGTTGGGCCTGAAAGCTTCGGGCTGTGGCTCCGAGCGGCCTGTAGGACGCCGCGCCAATTACTGTCACGCCTGTCACACCTTCCCGTCAGCAGCTGTTGGCGCAGGGCCTGGAGCCCCCAAATAAAAAACCCTTCGGCCCGAAGACCGAAGGGAAGCAGTTTCCCGGAGGAGGAAGGGAAACATCACGGGCGGCTGCCTCGCCAGCACCCACCCGCGATCCGGTTACCGGCCTGAGGCCGGATCAAACTTATCTGCGGGACACCACCCTGCCATCACTGGCTGCGCGCCCTTGCGGCTTCTTTCATACATCGATTCGTCTCCTGTGCTTGGCTGGACTCGTTTGTAGGCCATCAGAAAGCAGCTGCATGTCGGAAGATGCCGTTGAGCGCCCGCGCACTGCAACCAGCCTCGAAGTGCCGCAACAAGGGGTGTCACGTCGAGGAACAGGAAAGCCCGCACGCGGCGGGCCTGGAATTGGTCGTGGACTCTTACGCGGCCCACGTTACGGGGCACCCGGCCCGGGTGCCTGACGGCCGTCCCGGAGGATGCTCGCAAGGGGTCAGGTCATGCCATGAAAACAGCAATGAAGGCGAGCAGGAACATCATCGCACCGCCCATGACGGGCAACACGATCGGCATATAGGGAACAACTGCCTCGATGGTGTCTTCCATCACGGCTTCGCTGGCTTCGCGTAGATCCGGGTCGGTGTATTCATCCGGGCTTTTGCCATCGTCGAGGTCGCGGTCGTTGGTTGACATCGTGTCTCCTGAAACTGACGAAATGGTCGCAGGATACGAATGCCCTTCGCGTAGGACAGGAACGCGAAGTTTTTCTCTCGCAGCCGCCGACTAAAGCATTCCTTCCTGCGACATCCATGTGAAAACGCGATTGCAAAAGGTATCGCGTGGTGGAGGCTTGTCAGCGCACTCCTACAGTGAATCGGTCTCCCAGCTCCTGCTTAGATTCGCCGTGCCGCTCGATTTGCTCAAAGCCTTGTCCACCGAAAGCCTGCCTGTGACCATCTCTGATGCTCGCTGTTTCCCGCGACTGCGGATGCTGCTGGGCGCAGGTTGCATCGAAGCTGTGCCACCGCTCATCAGCTCGGACACGACAGAGGTGGTGGTCCATGGCATCACCCAACTCGGCTGGCGCACGCTGGGCAAGGAGCCGCCCGCGGTTTGAACGGTACGACTTGTGCAATACGGGCGCGGATGTCCTACAGCCTCGGCTTACCCGGAGTCTTAAGGTGAGAGGCCATCTCAAGGAGCTGTCATGCATCCTCCACATGCCGTCGCGGTTTTCGCCACCCTTGCCATGGCTCTACTTTTGAGCGCATGTGAAGACTCCCGGATTGGCGATCCGACGTCACCCACTTCACCTACGGTGCCACGTCCAGATACAGACAAGCAGTCCCAGCGTTGAACTGCCGTAGTACCCATTTGCTCCCGCCCTGCTCCGATGCACTGGAGAAGGTGCCGATGAAACTGACTCGTTGGTCAATAGTGCGCGTGAAGCCATACTGCATCCTGCATGGAATCTCTCGCCCGCTTCCTCGCGGCATTTGCATTGACAGCATGGTGCGCGGTCTCCGTGAATGCTGCAGAGCGGTCGTGGTTCACCATCGTTGGGGATCCCGACCAGGCTGATGCCGACACCATCCAGGTGGACGTGGCTTCGATCCTGGGCAATGACGCTGATCGCACAGCGGTGATCCGAGTCAGCCGCGCATCGTTGCGCATTTCTCCATGGGCCGAGCTGCAATTCCGGTCTTTCGCAGCACTGGTGCACTTCGATTGCGTGAGTCGTACGGCGCGCTACCGGGAAGTGACGTACTGGAGTCAACCCATCTGGCGGGGCCAGCCCCTTCGATCAATGGAATTCGGACCGCAGACTCAGGCGGTGATGCGTTTTCGAGGGGTGGAACCCAATCCTGCAGAACGCATCATCCGCGCGGCATGCGAGTCGCAGGGCATCAGCAGCACTCAACCACGGCGATAGAAAACCGTGGTCATGGGCAACTTAACGCATCTGGCCGCCCGGAGAATGCGTAGCCACGATGTCGCCCGCCTGCAATTGGCCGCTTGGCATCACCGCCCCACGCGACTTGCCGGGAGCGGACCCCACTGAAGAATAGTAGACCCACGACCTCCGAGAACGGTTGCCGAATGCGGCACCAGGCGCGTTGACGTTGGGCATGCGCTTGCCGGCAGCAGGAAACACATCGGACATATTGGACCCCCATTCTTTGACACCGACAGCATGGAGCAGCGCGCGTGATGCCTTCGTAGGACGCTACCGCGTCACATTTCCAGCCGGTGCCTCGTCCAGCGAACAGCTCGATCTAGGCGATGGCGAAGTTTTCCTACATGTCGCGATCAGAACTGAACTGACACTCCTCCCTGCAAACCTCCCGCCCTCATCCTCGATGGGGCTTCAGCCCCTTGCTTCGCGGCAAGGGGCTTTTTCTTTCATCCGAACTCTTATCGGCGCACGGCGAGGTTTCTTCGCGAGATAACCTGCAATGAAGAAAGCCCGCGCAAGGCGGGCTTTCGGGGATTGGTCGTGGGCTCTTACGCGACCCACGTTACGGCACATTCACATGCAGGAGAACCCGTTTGTTTTTCTCGTCGTGAGTTCTCTGTCGACGTGCCGCCGTGAGATAACGGCTTGCCTGGCCAGGCACCCGGCAGAGGCTGCAACTGCTTGCCGGCGAAGTGCGAACTATAGCACAAACTGGATATCTGTCCAGTTGCTCTGAATTCCTTAGCGGCATGCCGGTACGGCAAGCCACGCGGCCTCGCGCACCGCGGTCCAGATGGCAGCCTTGCCGCCCAGCGGATGGCGGGCCTGCTCCATGACGCGGCTCCAGATCTCTTCCATCTTCTCGGGCCGATCGAAGGCACCCACACAATCCGGATGACCGCTGTGCATCACGATCTGATCTACAGCGCCCTGCAGGTAGCTGGTGCAGACATCCTGCGCGTTCTCGCGCGGGCGCAGAGCGCAGTCATCGACGAACTGCTGGACGGTGGCGGCGTTGACCGGTGCGGCCACCACGGCGGGCAGGCACGTACCGGCCACACCCAGTGCCAGCAACGCGGTGCGCATGCCACGCACCAACGCGCCATGCAAGAGAGGGGTTCGGGGTAGGCTCATGGAAATTGCAGCGGATCACGGCGAAAAGCCGGGCCCAGAGGATAGGCGATGCGGCCCCGCGCTCCCGGCCCACGCGCCCGATGTACAACGACACCATCGAAGGAAACCGACTTGAAATTCCTGCAGAACGCTCTTGGCCCCTGGGGGCTGCTGGCCGCCATCGGCATCTATGCCTTGCTCGTGTTCATGGCCGCCGGCGCACTGTTTCCACGCAGCCAGGGTCTCGCCACGATCGTCATCCTCGCGCTCACCCTGGGCGGCGCGTGGCTGCTGCTGGGCCGCCGCTGCAGCTGCTGGGCTTCCGCTAGGCAGCCGCCGGCATTTCCATGCGCTCCACGGCCCGGGCCTCCAGGCCGTACAACTCGGCTGCGTTGTCAAGCAGTACACGGCGGGCCAGCCAATCGACCTGGCGCGTGTTCCACACGCCGCGCATGTGGCCGTCGTTCAGCACGTGGTTGAGCGCATCGCGTGCCTGCGCGGCAGCGGCCACGTGGAATTCGGGCGCGCCAGCGTCGGAGCCGTAGAGCAGGCGGTTGGCCGGAAGGATCTCCAGCCATTCCGTGAGCTTCTGCCGCAGGTAGAAATGGTGCAGGTACGGCATCCAGGAAAAGTCGAGGAACACGTTGCCGTAGGTCTGCACCAGCGCCGCCATGTCGCTGGAAAACGGATAGCCGCCGTGCAGCAGCGTGATCTTCAGCCGGTTGAGCGAGCGGATGTTGAGGAAGGTTTCCAGCAACAGCGGTCCGCTGTTGCCGATCAGCATGCCCGGCTCGGGATGCCCCATGCCCACGTGCAACTGCATGGGCAGGGCATGGTCGGCTGCGTACTGCGCCACGCGGCGCACCACGAAATCCTCGAGGGGGCGGCGCTCCACGTCCCGGCCGGCCGCCAGCGCCGCGTAGGTTGCCGCCGCGTCATCGAACGAGGCCGGGCGGAAGTCGATCGGCCGCACGTAAGCCGATGCCACCTTGATGCCGATGGCGCCCTCCCGCACGCGGCGTTCGATGGAGGCATCGACGAACTGCAGGTACGCATCGAAGGTGGCCGGCGGCGCATCCATGCCGTAGTGCGTCAGTTCGCGGCGCAGCACAGCCGCGAAGCCGGCATGGAAGCGCTGGAACTCCGTGCCCCGCAGCGTGTCCGTCTGCCCGCTGTGGAAGGGGTAGACGTACGGGTCGATCCGCATGATCTGCCGGTAGTGCGCGGGGCTCCACACCGAGCGGTCGATGTAGGGCACGTCGGCCAGCGCGACGGGGGTGTTGGCCACGCGCACGGCCTGGTCGTAGCTGAACGCAGGGCCGCGGCTGCCCCAATCGAGCGCGCGTGCCATCTGCTCGTCCCAGCCTGCATCGGGACCGTAGAGCTGCGCGCAACCCAGCCGCAGCGCGCGCGCAAAGAACGTGGTGGAACGGAATTCGACACCCCGGAGCATCAGGGCCTCGGTGCCGTGTTCGGCATCGAGCTGCTGCAACGCAGCCGCGTCGCCACGGTTGCGCGCGGCGATGAAGGCGTCGTACACCCCGGCCGGCACGTTGCCCTCGAGGTGGTCGGTGGCGAAATGGCGTTCGATCTGGTCCACCGTGCGAAAGCGCGCCATCGACGCATGCGAGTGGTGGTCGATGGCGGGCAAGCCGCCGGCGATGTCGGGTGTCTCCATGGAATGCTGTCGGATGAACGCGGCTGTGGCTCAGTCGGCGCGGATGTCCTTGTCCTTGATGATCGCAGCCCACTTGGCGCTTTCCCGGCGCACGTGTTCGGCGAATTGCTCTGGCGTGCTGGCGCGCGGCGTGGTGCCCACGTTGCGCAGGCGCTCTGGAAGCTCGCCGCCAGCCAGTGCCTTGGCCGTCTCGCCGGACAGCTGCGTCAGGATCTCTCGCGGCGTGTCGCCATGCGCGCACAGGCCATACCAGGAGATCACCTCGAAGCCCTTGAGCCCCAGCTCGTTGAGCGTGGGCACATTGGGCAGGTAGGGCGAGCGCTCCAGCGAGGTGACGGCCAGCGGAACGACTTTGTCGGTCTGGCTCTGCACATACGTGCGTGCCGAGGGCAGCGGGTTGAAGTAGAAGTCGACATGGCCGCCCAGCAGGTCGTTGATCGCCGCCTGCCCGCCCTTGAACGGCGTGTGCGTGGCGGTGAGGCCGGCCTGGCGCAGGAAGAGTTCCGCCGTCAGGTGGGTGATGTTGCCCGCGCCAGCCGAGGCATAGAAGACTTTGTCGGGGTTGGCCTTGGCGTACGAGACGAAGTCGGCGTAGTTCTTCACCGGCATGCGCGTGCTGGCCACCAGCACCATCGGCGTGGTGCCGATCAGCGACACCGGCACGATGTCCTTGCCCACCGTGTAGGGCAGCTTGGCGTACAGATGGGGATTGATCGTCATTGGCCCGGGCGAGCAGATGAGCAGCGTGTGGCCGTCTGCGGGTTGCTTGGCCACATGGCCAGTGCCGATCTGCGCGCTCGCGCCAGCGCGGTTTTCCACGATGTACGGCTGCCCCCACGCGGTGCGGAAATGGTCGCCCAGGCTGCGGCCGATCGGATCCAGGTCGCTGCCCGCCGGGAACGGCACCACGATCTTGATGAGCTTGTTGGGATACGGCTCGCCATGGGCGACGACGGAGGAAGCAGCGAGCGCGATCAGCGCAATGGCACGGGCGAACGGTTTCATGGGTGGCTTTCCCGAGGGTTTGGGTTGTAGCGCTATAAAATCCTGCTGCCCGAAGGTTCGAAGCGTCGGGCTGCAGAAGGAGACCGCCATGAGGATTTCACACCAGCACGGCTGGCAAATTGTAGCGCTACAATTTTCATACGCAAGGAGATTTGCGCAATGAAGGCCGAGCGCCGTCCGCGCGCCACCATGGCCGATCTGGCCGCGGCCGCCGGCGTGTCGCCGATGACCGTTTCCAACTGCTTCAAGCACCCGGACAAGGTGCAGGCCGCCACGCGCAAGAAAGTGCTGGAGACGGCGGCTGCGCTGGGCTACGTGCCCAACCTGATCGCCAGCAGCCTGGCGTCGGGCAACAGTCGCATGATCGCCGCACTGGTGCCCTCGCTGCGCAACTCCAACTACGCACGCACGCTCAAGGGTCTTGGCGACCATCTGCACAACCGAGGCTACGAATTGCTGCTGGCCGAGGCCGACCATCCCGCGCGCGAAGAAAAGGTGCTGCGGGGCCTGCTGGGCCGGCGCCCCGCCGGCATCGTGATGACCGGCGGCGAGCACAGCGAACTCAGTATCGAGCTGATCCGCCAATCGGGCGTGCCGGTGGTGGAAACCTGGCGCCATGCCCGGCCCAGCGTGGACATGGCCGTGGGCTTCTCACTGTTCGACGCCGCGCGCGACATCGCGCACATGATGGTGCGCAAGGGTCTGCGCCACATCGGTTGGGCCGGCCACGATGAGCCCGCCAGCGAGCGCTACGTGCAGCGGCAACTGGGTTTCCAGCAAGCCATGAGCGATGCGGGGCTGCGCGCCGACCTCGTGTTCCTGGCGCCCGAGTCGTCCGGCTTCGCGGGCGGGCGGCTGGCCATGGAAGCCCTGCTGCGCCAGGAGCCCCGGCTGCAGGGCCTGTGCTGCGTCACCGATGTGATGGCGGCTGGCGCGCTGTTCGAGTGCATGCGCCGCGGCTGGAGCGTGCCCGAGCGTTTCTCGGTGGCAGGCTATGGCGACTACGAAATCGCCGCCGAAGTCCCGCCCGGGCTCACGACGGTCAAGACCAACGGGGCGGAAATCGGCCGCGCTGCCGCAGAGATGCTGCTGCAGAAGATCGAGACGGGTCACGTGGAGTCGGCAGTGCGCCAGATCCCGTACGAAATCGTGATCCGGCACAGCCTCTGACGACACCACTCGACAAGACAGTCCTCGCGGCACGGGCATCGCCATGTGATTCCGGCCGACCCGGCGCTATGGCAGACAATCTCCTCTCGACTGCCAATCCTGCTGCTGCGGAATCGTGCTCCGCGGTGTTGTATGAGAGTGGGTCTCCCAGGCCCCATGTTTCTACGGTCGCTCATCACCTGCACGGTGGAGCCGTCCTTCTTGTCATCCTCTCCCGATTCGGGCCATCCGTACGCCTCGACCTTTGTGCTCGCGCGCGCCCTTTCCATCGTCTTTGCGGTACTCGCCGCCCTCTGCCTGCCTCTGCTGCAGGCGGCCGACGCACCCGCGGAGGCCTCGGCCGTGGTGGCCTGGGTACTGTTCGGTGTTGGCACACTCAGCGCGGTGGTGATGCTCGTCGCCTACTGGAGCATGGGTCGGGTGCAGGCCTAGTCGCGGTGGACGGGCAGCGCCCACACGTATCACCGAGCCGGTCCTACAGGCGGCGGGCAGACCGGGCGCCAGAGTTGTCTCATGCCCTCACCGGAGAAACAGATGCCCCGTCCCCCGACTTCCGTTCGATCCATTCTCGTGCCCGCTCTGGGCGCCTGCGCGATCGTGCTGGCTCTCGCTGGATGCGACCGCCAGGAAGGCGCCAATCCTGGCACCGGCAACAGCACGCCGACGGCACCGGCCACCACCGCCACGCCGGACCGCGCCACACCTGCAGCACCCGATACGCCGCCGGGCGGCAGCACAGGCCCCATGGGCACTGGCAACACGCCCGGTGCGTCGGGAGCCGGCTCTCCCGACGTCACTGTCAGCCCGCAGTCGAACGCTACCGCTCCGGTGCCTGCGAACACCGCCAGCGATCTGCCGACCCCGCCGCCCCGCTGAATCCCGCCAGGAGTCGCCATGCCACAGACACAACCCACGACACCCCACCCTGGCGGATCGCAGGCGTATGAGGAAGCCAGCGAGGGCAAGCGCTCCGGCAAGTCCACGTCTAACATCGAGCAGGCCCGCCAGGCCGGGATCGATTCCCCTTCCCGAGGCAGCGGGCAGGGCAAGGACATCGACGCAGAGGACCCGGGGCGCGCCCGCGGCGACTGAACGGGCCCACGGTATCATCACGGGCCTTCGCGCCGCAGGGTTTCCGCCCTACCCAGCGCGTATCTGCCCGTAGCTCAACTGGATAGAGCAGCTGCCTTCTAAGCAGCAGGTCGGCGGTTCGAGTCCGTCCGGGCAGGCCAGATCGGACATAGGCGCACTTCGGTGGAGATGAGCTCCGCGCCGGTTAGCATCCGAGTCGATGTGGTTCAAAATCTGCCTCGCGAGCGCCGGTGTTCTGTGCCTGCTGGCCGTGGTGCTCGACTGGGCCTGGTTCTTCGACAACTGGCGTGCCAGGCCGATCGTCGAAGCATTGGGCAAGGAAGTGGCGCAGCTCTTCTATGCTCTGCTGGGCGCTTGCTTCCTCTTCGCGGCTTACTACCTGGAGCCGGAATCTGCCGCGCCAAGGGCTGGGGCTACTGCGCCTGAAAAGGCCCTCTCTGCTGCGCCCCCGACGCAGGAACCAGCCTCTGCCGGGCTGCGGCAACTGGCGCCATATCCCTGATCACCGGCTCGCGCTACATCGCTGTAGCGATGAACTGACCACATAGGGCGTCAGGTCGAAACGGGGCGGCATACACCGCCATGGCCTGGGCATCGCACTGATCGGCGAGCGCGGGCGGCGCACTCTACGCCTTACGCCGCCGGCGGCGGCACCATCAGCTCCACCCACGTGGGCGCGTGGTCGCTGGCATGGGCCTCGCCGCGCGCGGCCATGTCCACGCCGGCACGCTTGAGCCACGGGGCCACCACGCCGTTGACCAGGATGTGATCGATGCGCAGCCCGGCATTGCGCTGCCAGTGCTGGCGAAAGTAGTCCCAGAAGGTGAACAGCTGCTCGTCGGGGTTCAGCGCGCGCAGGCTGTCCGTCCAGCCCTGCGCCAGCAGCTCGGCGAACACCTCGCGCACCTCGGGCTGCAGCAGCGCGTCACGCCGCCACGACTTGGGGTTGTAGATGTCGAAGTCGGTCGGCACCACGTTGAAATCGCCCGCCAGCACCACCGGAAACTCCCCCGCCGCCAGTGGCCCCACATGCGCAATCAGCCGCCGCATCCAGCGCAGTTTGTAGGCGTACTTGGGGCCGGTGATCGGGTTGCCGTTGGGCGCATACAGGCAGCACACCACCAGCCCCTTGACGGCCGCCTGCAGATAGCGCGCCTGGTCGTCGTCGGGCTCGCCCGGCAAGCGCGTGGCCACCACCAGCGGCTCGCTGCCGCGCGAGAGGATGGCCACGCCGTTCCACGCCTTCTGCCCCACCCAGGCGGCGTGGTAGCCCTCGGCCTGCAGCTGCTCTTTGGGGAAGGCGGCCTGCGTGGCCTTCAGCTCCTGCAGGCACACGATGTCGGGCTGGGCCTCGCGCAGCCAGGCGATCAGGTTGGGCAGGCGCGAGCCAATGCCGTTGATGTTGTAGGTGGCCAGCGCCAGGCGTTTGCGGCGCGCCATCATGCCGCCTTGCTGCCCATGGCGCGCCCTCAATCGGGCTTCTGGGGCGAGCGCGGCTCGTGCGGCCCGGTCGGTTGCAGCGGCGTGGCTTGCGGCTTGATGAAGCCGGCCTGGTTCTCGCCCTTGCCGGGCGTCGCTTCGTCCTGCTGATGCAAGGGCGCGGCCGGCCTGGCGCCGGTCCCGCCGCCGCCGGCGCTCTTGCGCATGGTCTCGGACGCCATGAACGGCCAAGTGTTGGGTTTGTAGGTCATCTTGGAGGCTCCTTCTGCCATCGCGCCAAGCGTGGCTGCCAGCCTACGCACGGGTTGTAGGACGACAGTGTCCGGACGTGTCACACCTGCCGCCATACCCATGATACTGGACAAATAAACAGTACACGGACACGAGCCATCGCCACGCCTGCTTTCGTTCCGTTGTATCTGACAACAGAAACGGCTGCGCCATCAGCGGCCGAGGCGCGAAGCGATCGGGTGCTGGCGCCGAACCGAAGTCGCGGTCCACACCAACACCGCGGTAGACAGCAGGATGCAACTCACCAGACCGCCCACGGCCAGCAGGCCGGCCGGCGTGGCCTGCACGGTCGCGTCAGCAGTGAAGCGGCCCATTCGCACCGTGACCTTGGCCGTCTGGCCTCGCTCTGCCACGGCGCTCGTCAGCGGCTCTTGCCCAGGTACTCGCGCACGGCGTCGGCGGAATTGCCGACGGCCTGCACAGCCTGCGTGAGTCTTTCTTCGCTCACGCCGAAGCTCTTGGCCCAGTCGCGGCGCTCGTAGTCCTGCTCCAGGCTGATGAATTTGCGGTCAGATCCCGTCTTGCTGGTGTCGTCGCTCATGGAATTCCCTTCGAGAAAGGGGAAAGACTCGCGCCGACGGCGGGCATGTCCTGTCGGACGGGGTCAATGTTGCAGGTGTACGGGCGGTCGAAGCCGCTGGCGCCTAGAGCGGACCGAAATCCGTCGTGCCTGAATGATCGCGCTTGCCGTAGTCGTCGATCCACGCCAGCGCCTTGTGGCGCAGATGGTCCACCACCGCATCGTCATCCTGCCCGGGCCGCACTGTCGTCATCCGCGCGCGCACCGTGCCGGCGAGCACCATCTGCACCGCGTGCATCAGGTAGCCGCCTCGCGAATTCGACGACCTGAAGTACCGAAGCTCCCACTCGTCCACGGCTTCAGCATGTAGCGGCGTTTCTTGCATGCTGGACACGGCGGCGCCCAGCAGTTCCGACAGATTGGCTGAAGGTGGTTTGGTAGAAGAGGCCACAGCGCCAGCAATATACACGTCCTGCAACACACCCGGCCGGCTGTGGCGCGTCGCCCCCCGGGCCGTCAGTTGCGCAGCGACAGGCGCCGATCAGCGGCGCCCGCAGCCAAGACTATCGGCTCAGATTCCTGCGCCCGCCTCGACGAACACCCGCGCGCGGCGCGGCGTCACCACCAGGGTTTCACCTTCCTTCAGGCCCAGTTCGCGGAACTGTTCGGCCGGGATCTGCGCCTCGATCAGCGATTCCTTCCCAGGTGTGCCGCCCTCCTCCGCCGCCACCAGTTCGAGCCGGGCGATCGGCCCGACGACGATGGCGCGCTCCAGCTGGGCCACGATGCCGCGAGGCTTGCCCGATCCATCCACGTTGCCGCCGGGGGCCCACCGCTGCACGTCGAGATCGTGCGGACGCACATAGGCGAAGGCCTTGGCGTTCTGCGCGCCCGCGTGCTCGGGCGAATCGAGCTGGATGCCCTCGACCGTGACGGCGCCTTCGTGCGCGCGGCCATGGAACAGGTTCACGTCGCCCAGGAAGCCATAGACGAAGGGGCTGGCCGGGTGGTCCCACACCTCCTGCGGCGAGCCCACCTGTTCGATGTTGCCCTTGTTCATCAGCACCACGCGGTCGGCCACTTCCAGCGCCTCTTCCTGGTCGTGCGTGACGAAGATCGAGGTGACGTGCAACTCGTCGTGCAGGCGGCGCAGCCAGCGGCGCAGTTCCTTGCGCACCTTGGCATCGAGCGCGCCGAAGGGCTCGTCGAGCAGCAGCACCTTGGGCTCCACGGCCAGTGCGCGGGCCAGCGCGATGCGCTGGCGCTGCCCACCCGAGAGCTGCGACGGATAGCGGTCAGCCAGCCAGTCCAGCTGTACCAGGCCCAGCAACTCGTGCACCTTGGCCTTGATCTGCGCTTCGCTCGGGCGCGTGGCACGGGGGCGCACGCGCAGGCCGAAGGCCACGTTCTCGAACACGGTCATGTGGCGGAACAGCGCGTAGTGCTGGAACACGAATCCGACCTGGCGCTCGCGCACGTGCACGTCGGTGGTGTCTTCGCCGCTGAACAGGATGCTGCCCGCGTCGGCCGATTCCAGGCCCGCGATGATGCGCAGCAGCGTGGTCTTGCCGCAGCCCGAGGGGCCGAGCAACGCGATGAGTTCGCCCGACCCGATGTCCAGGCTCACGTCGTTCAGCGCACGGAAGTCGCCGAACTGCTTGGTGATGTTGCGGATTTCGATGCTCATGGTGATGCGTTCAATCGTGGGTTCAGCGCGTGGCCGGGGAAGTCGAGGCGACCGTCGTCGTGCCCGCAGGCTGGGCGTACCCGCCCAGGGGCCGCTCGGGCGGCAGGTCGGCCGAGGCGTTGAGCTCGCGTTCGCTTTGCCATTCGGCGATGGACTTGATGACCAGCGTGACCAGGGCCAGCAGCGCCAGCAGCGACGCCACGGCGAACGCCGCGACCGACTGGTATTCGTTGTAGAGGATTTCCACGTGCAGCGGGATGGTGTTGGTCTGCCCGCGGATGTGGCCCGACACCACCGACACCGCACCGAACTCGCCCATGGCGCGCGCGTTGCACAGGATCACGCCGTACAGCAGGCCCCACTTGATGTTGGGCAGCGTGACATGCCAGAACGTCTGCCAGCCGGTGGCGCCCAGCACGATGGCGGCCTGCTCTTCCTCGGTGCCCTGCGCCTGCATCAGCGGGATCAGTTCGCGCGCGATGAAGGGAAAGGTGACGAAGACGGTGGCCAGCACGATGCCGGGCACGGCGAAGATGATCTTGATGTTGTGCTCCTGCAGCCACGGGCCCAGCCAGCCGTGCGCGCCGAAGAGCAGCACGTACACCAGGCCGGCCACCACGGGCGACACCGAGAAAGGCAGGTCCACCAGCGTCGTCAGGAACGACTTGCCGCGGAACTCGTACTTGGCGATGGCCCAGGCCGCGCACACGCCGAACACCAGGTTGAGCGGCACCGCGATGGCGGCGGTGATCAGCGTGAGCCGGATCGCCGCCCAGGCGTCGGGTTCCTTGAGCGCCTCGAGGTAGGCACCGAAGCCCTTGCGCAACGCTTCGGTGGCCACGGCCGCCAGCGGCAGCACCAGGAACAGCAGCAGAAAGCCCAGCGCGATCGTGAGCAGCGTGTAGCGCACCCACGGCGCCTCGCTGGTGCCCGCGCGGGTGCGGGCGCGCTGTTGCCCGGCGCTGATGCGTGAGGTGGTCGCGCCGCTCATTTGTCGACCCCCACGCTCGTCACTTCGTGTCCTTCGCTGCCCCCCGAGGGGGTCGTCGCTTGCTTGAAGCGGTTCTGCGCTGCGCTCATGCCGGTGCTCCCGCGCGCCTGCGCTGCCAGGCCTGCAGGCCGTTGATGACGAGCAGCAGGATGAACGAGATGACCAGCATGACGGTGGCCACGGCCGTGGCGCCCGCGTAGTCGTACTGTTCGAGCTTGCCGATGATGATGAGCGGCGTGATCTCGGAAATCATGGGCATGTTGCCGGCGATGAAGATGACGGAGCCGTACTCGCCCACGGCCCGCGCGAACGCCATGGCGAAACCGGTGAGCAGCGCCGGGGTGATGGTGGGCAGGATGACCCGGGTGAACACCTGCAGGCGCGTGGCACCCAGCGAGGTAGCGGCTTCTTCCAGCTCTTTCTCGGTGTCTTCCAGCACGGGCTGCACCGTGCGCACCACGAACGGCAGGCCGATGAAGATCAGTGCGATCACCACGCCCGCGGGCGTGAAGGCCAGCTTGATGCCCATGGGCTCCAGGTACTGGCCGATCCAGCCATTGCTGGCCAGCAGCGCGGTCAGCGAGATGCCGGCCACGGCGGTGGGCAGCGCGAAGGGCAGGTCCACCAGCGCGTCGACGATCTTCTTGCCTGGAAAGCTGTAGCGCACCAGCACCCAGGCGATCAGCAGGCCGAAGACGAGGTTGACCAGCGCCGCCAGCAGCGAGGCGCCGAAGGTGAGGCGGTACGACGCCAGTACCCGCGGCGACGTGACGGCCACCCAGAACTGGTCCCAGGTGAGCGTGAAGGTCTTGAAGACCAGCGCCGACAGCGGGATCAGCACGATCAGGCACAGGTAGAAGAGCATGTAGCCGAGCGTGAGGTTGAAGCCGGGCAGCACGCGCCGGGCCCCTCCACGACGGCGCGGCGCCGGGGCCAGAGGGGCCGCAGGCGCCGCAGGATTCGCGGTGTTCATTGGAATACGTTCGCCCGTGAGGACTGCAAGGAAAAACGAGCGCCGCCGGGCGGCCGGGCGGCGCTCACTGGCTTACTTGACGGTGTAGAGCTTGTCGAACTGGCCGCCGTCGTTGAAGTGCACCTTCTGCGCTTCTGACAGCGAACCGAAGTACTTGGCCACGGTGAACTGCTTGAGGGGCTTGAACTGGTTCGAGTACTTCTTCAGCACGGCCTCGTTGCGCGGCCGCAGCGCGTGCTTGGCGGCGATCTCCTGCGCTTCGGGGGAGTAGAGCCAGTCGAGGTAAGCCTTGGCCAGATCGGCCGTGCCCTTCTTGGCGACGGTGCGTTCGACGACAGCCACCGGGTTCTCCGCCGTGACCGACACCGACGGGTACACCGCATCGACCTTGCCGGCGCCGAATTCGCGGTCGACCGAGATCACTTCGGATTCGAACGTGATGAGCACGTCGCCGATGTTGCGCTGCAAGAAGATGCTGGTGGCGTCGCGGCCACCCTTGCCCAGCACGGGCACGTTCTTGAACAGCTTGCCCACGAACTCGGCGGCCTGCGCGTCGGTGCCGCCCTTCTCGCGCACATAGCCCCAGGCGGCCAGATAGGCGTAGCGGCCGTTGCCGCCCGTCTTGGGGTTGACCACCACGACCTTGACATCGGGGCGGATCAGGTCGTCCCAGTCCTTGATGTTCTTCGGGTTGCCGTTGCGCACCAGGAACAGCATGGTGGATGTGGTGGGCGAAGCGTCGTTGGGCAAGCGCTTGGCCCAGTCCTTGGCGACGATGTTGTTGTCGGCCAGGAACTGCACGTCGGTGGTGGTGTTGAACGTGACCACGTCGGCGTCCAGGCCGTCGTTCACCGCGCGCGCCTGGGCGCTCGAGCCGCCGTGCGCCTGATCCACCTTGATGTCCTTGCCGGTGGTCTTCTTGTAGTTGGCGATGAAGGCGGCGTTGTAGTCCTTGTAGAACTCGCGCGCCACGTCGTACGAGACGTTGAGCAGGGTCTGCGCCGAGGCGACGCTGCCGGCGGCGAGGACGACGCCCGCCAGGATCGTTTTGATGGTGAAGTTCTTCATGCTCTTCTCTTCCTCAGTGGTGATGTGCCGAAAAAAGGGTTCAGGCCGCCAGGGCCGCGTCGCCAGTCAGCGATTGCAGCAGGGCGAGCCCCAGGGGCCACTCGCCATGGCCCGATTCGATGTTGATGTGTCCTGCGCCGTTGAGCCGCACGAACTCGCTGCCCCAGGCCCGCGCATAGGCGCCCGCCAGCCTCACGGGGCAATACGGATCGTTGCCGCTGGCCACGACCACGCTGCGGTACGGCAGGGGTGCAAATGGTACAGGCGCGAAGTCCGACAGCACGGCGCGGCGCTCCGGGTCGGCCGGCGCCACCAGCAGCGCGCCCTGCACCCGCGCCGCCGCCTCGGGGGGCAGGTGGGTGCTGGCGATGCAGCCGAGGCTGTGCGCGGCCAGCACCACCGGCCCGTCGACGTCGTCGATCAGCCGGGCCAGCGCATCCACCCAGGCGGAGCGCGAAGGCGTGATCCAGTCGTCCTGCGCCACACGCCGCGCGCCCGCAATGCGCTCCGCCCACAGGCTCTGCCAGTGGCCGGGGCCGGAATCGCGCCAGCCGGGGACGATGACGACCGTGGGGGTCATACGTTCACTTGTTGGGCTGCGGCGTCACGCGCAGGTACGGGCGCACGGCCTTGTAGCCCTTGGGGAAGCGCTGGGCCAGTTCCACCGGATCCTGCAGGCTGGGCAGGATCACGACGTCGTCGCCGTCCTTCCAGTCGGCTGGCGTGGCGACCTTGTGGCTGTCAGTCAACTGCAGCGAATCGATCACGCGCAGCAGTTCGTCGAAGTTGCGGCCGGTGCTGGCGGGATAGGTGAGCGTCGCACGCACCGTTTTCTTCGGGTCGATGAAGAACACG
This sequence comes from Burkholderiales bacterium, assembly GCA_017307855.1. GTDB lineage: Bacteria > Pseudomonadota > Gammaproteobacteria > Burkholderiales > Burkholderiaceae_C > JAGOCV01. The sequence goes on from JAFKGD010000004.1 coordinate 188,559, forward strand.
CTGCGCACAGTGGCGGTGGTGGAAGCGTTGGGGTGGATCAGGTCGTACAGAGCCGACACCTTGCGGTCGGCATCGGCCAGGATCGGGAAATCGACCTTCGTCTTCTGCGTGTCGTTGATGTCGGCGATCCACTCGGTGTGCTTGGTGGCCGGATCGACGCTGATGGCGATCGGCTTGACGCCGCGCTTGGCGAATTCGCCCGACAGCGCCGCCGTGCGGCCCAGCTCGGTGGTGCACACGGGCGTGAAGTCGGCGGGGTGCGAGAACAGCACCACCCACGAATCGCCGGCCCAGGCGTGGAACGAGATCGGACCGATGGACGAATCCTGCTGGAAATCGGGGGCGGTGTCGCCGAGACGGAGGGTGGCCATGGATCGCTTTCCGGAACTGATTGGAGGTCTGGATTCTGGAACGCACCCGCGCCGCGACCAACGAATATGTTCTTCTATGCATATATCTTTCGAAACGCATAACCAGAACATCTGAACGCCCCCCCGGCGTCAGGTCCGCCTCAAGCGACGAACGTCTCGCCCTTGAGGTGTTCGCCGAGGAAATCGAGGAAGCTGCGGATCGCCGGCACCAGCCCGCGCCGCGATGGGAAGACGGCATGCACCATCCCTTCCGGACTGCGCCAGTCGGGCAGCAGCGGCACCAGCAGCCCGGATTCCAGCGCCTCGCGGCACAGGTAGTCGGGCAGGACACCGGCCCCCGTGCCGGCAATCACCGCCGTCTGCACCGTGAGCAGGTCATCGGCCACCAGGCGTGGCCGATGAACGACCACCCGCTCGGCGCCGAACGCATCGATCAGGCGCCACGACGCCTGGCCGTCGTTCACCGACATGGCCACGGTATCCAGCCGCGACAGATCGTCCGGCGACGCGGGCGCGCCGCCCTGCCGGGCCAGCAGCGCCGGGCTCGCCACCAGTCGGGGGCACGAGCGCCCCAGCTGCTTGATCACGAGGCTGCCGCTGGATTCCAGGGTCGGCCGCACCCGCAGTGCCACATCGACCCCCTCTTCCACCAGGTCGATCACGCGGTTGGTCACCAGCATTTCCACCCGTACCTGCGGATACAGCGCCATGAAGCGGGCCACCAGCTCGCCCACGCCGGTCTGCGCCAGGGTGACCGGGCAGGCGATGCGGATGGTGCCGCGCGGCGCCGTCTGCACCTGGGCTGCGGCCTGCTCGGCCGCCCGCGCCGCTTCGCGCATCACCAGGCAGTGGCGCAGGAACTGCTCGCCCACCTCGGTCAGCGACAGCTTGCGCGTGGTTCGCTGCAACAGCCGCACGCCCAGGCGCTGCTCCAGCTCGGCCACGCGGCGCGACAGGCGTGATTTCGGAATGCCCAAGGCCCGGCTGGCGGCAGCGAAACCGCCGCGCTCCACCACCTCGGTAAAGAACAGCATGTCGTTCAGATCCTGCATCGTTAAGCCCCTCGTCACAACACATTGACAGGTTGACTCGGCAAAAAAATCGCCGAAATGGCGCAGATTGTCCCATCAACAGAACGATCCATCGTGCGATCGGCGACTTATCGAAGCCCTCTCTCGGCGTCACCATCACTGCATCGCCGCAAAACAGGCGGCGCCTGACCCCCCAAGGAACCCACATCATGAAACTGCTTCACGTCGACTCCAGCGTTCTCGCCGCCAATTCCGTCTCCCGTCAACTCACGGCCCGCATCGTGGCGCAGTGGCAAGCCACCCATCCCGGCACCACGGTCGAATACCTGGACCTGGGTGCCAATGCCCCGGCGCACTTCGGCCCCGAATCGCTGGGCTACCGCCTGGGCATCGATGCCTCTCAGCTGACCGAAGCTCAAAAGCGCGAGAACGCCGTGACCGATGCCTTCCTCACGCAGTTCCTCGCGGCCGACGTGATCGTGGTGGGTGCGCCGCTCTACAACTTCACCATCCCCAGCCAGCTCAAGGCCTGGATCGACCGTCTGGCCCAGGCCGGCCGTACCTTCAAGTACACCGAGACCGGCCCCGTGGGCCTGGCCGGCGGCAAGACGGTGATCGTGGCCTCGAGCCGCGGCGGCATCTATTCCACCTCCGACGCCGGGCAGGCGGCCGAACACCAGGAGAGCTACCTCAAGGTGGTGTTCGGCTTCTTCGGCATCACCGACGTGCGCTTCGTGCGTGCCGAAGGCGTGGGTCTGGGCGAAGCCAGCAAGACCGCCGCGCTGGCGACGGCAGAGCAGCAGATCGTGGCCGAAGCTGCCTGATTCGGATGACGGCGCAGCACTGCGCCTCCGAGCCGTGCGCGCCAGACGGGATTCAGCAGAGTTGGCGGACATCAACGTCCGCCAACTGCCATGACCAACGTCAACTCAGCACTTTCCGACTATCGCACCAGCTACGACCCCACCAGTGCGCCCGTCCCCGTCAACGCGAACGCCCGGCAGGAACCCCTGCACCCGGCCCTGAGCACCCCCTTCTGGGTCACACAGCTGAATTCGAAACGCGCGTATGAGCCCTTCGCGGCCAGCAGGGACCTTCAACACATCGAGGCAACTCTGCGCGACGCCCAAGCGCCATGGGCCCGGCTAAAAGCGCCCCGGATCGCAGCGGCCATGCTGAGCTACTGCCAACAAGCCGGAATGCCCCAGGAGCACGCGCATTACACACTGCAACGCTTCCTCGACCACGGTCTGCCCCGCCTGCAGACTATCAACGGAACAGGCGTTCTATCGCGTCTGGTGGAAGAGGCGCTGGATCAAACCAACTCGCGCTTTGGCACCGCATATCAACACACCCCGTTCGAACCGGCGGAGTCTTCCGAAATTACGCTGGGGCTGCTGGAAACCGCACTGATCCTGGCCCTGGCGGTATTCGCCGCAGTGCTTTCTCCGTTCGTGCAGTCGGCAATTTCACAGCTAATGCAGGCGGTGACTTCCTGGCGGATGCAGGCGGAAGAAGACCAAGCGATTCACCCGCAGTTCCAGAATGCGCCGTTGTATCCCAACAGGCTGCCCTATCTCGACCAGCGAAGTGCGGCGTCTGGCGGTCGCCGGCACTACAACACGCCGCTACGGAATCTGCCCGGAGTCCACGTGCTGACGTCGTCCGCGGGCAGGGACGTCCTGATTCCGGGCACGAAGTACATCTTTGCCGTACTGCCCAGCGGAGGAATTGCTATGGCGCCAGAACTCATCGCCACGGCAAACGGATACGGGCATCCGGAGATGGCAAGACACGGCAAGCTGGGCGCCGCCGGAGAATTCATGGTCGATGAGGACGGCACCATCACGCAAGGAGACAACGTGTCGGGGCACTACCTGACAGATCACCCCGCTCAGTCCTATCTGGATCCCGATGATTGCAACTTCAAACCGCCACGGCCCAACGATTCCTTGAAGGTGGCGGAAGAAGCGTTTGCCCGCCTGGGCGTCCCTTCACGGCCAGGAGCCTGGGCGCCAGGCACCAGCAGCACCGGCGCACAGGTTGCCAAGGCGCTCTGCGAGGAGGAGCTTCAATTGCGCAAAGAAGCCGAAGAGGACAGGAGGGCCGGGCGTCCGTAGCGCGACAAACGCCGCACGGCCGTCCGGCCCGCAGCTCAGCCGTTGTGCGTCTTCACCCAGGCCACGTACTTGTCGACCCAGGTCTGCAGGAACTTCTTCGTGTCCTCGGCGCCAATCTCGCCGTTGTCGCCGAACAGGCCTTCCTTGTTCTGGATGAACGCCTCGGGCTGGCCCAGCGTGGGCACATCCAGGTAGGCCAGGATGTTGCGCAGGTGTTGCTGCGCCAGCGACGTGCCGATGGCACCCACCGAGACGCCGATCACGCCCGCCGGCTTGCCGCCCCACACGCTCTGGCCATAGGGGCGCGAGGCGTGGTCGATGGCGTTCTTGAGCACGCCGGGAATCGAGCGGTTGTACTCGGGCGTGACGAACAGCAGGCCCTGCGCGGCGGAGATCTCGGCCTTCAGGCGCTTGACGGACTCGGCCGGCTTGCCGTCGTCGTCCTGGTTGTAGAGCGGCAGGTCGTCGATGCGCACATGCTCGAAGCTGAAGCCGGCCGGCGCCAGCTTGGCCAGCGCCAGCGCGAGCTTGCGGTTGAACGAATCCTTGCGGAGGCTGCCGACGATGACGGCGATGCGGGTCTGGGGAGATTGGCTCATGCGAAACACTCCTGTCCTGGTGTGTGTGAAAGCCCGAGGGGCCGAGCGCTGCCAGCCATTATGAAAGCGCACCGGGCGTCGTGCAGCCGTTGCATCAACCAGATACGGCGCGGCACGATCGGTAGCCTTTCGCTCTCGTCGCCGAGACGCGCTGGCAGCCCGTCAGTGGCCCGCCGTCAACGCGCGCCAGCGCGCTCCTGCAGTGCCGGGCCACCACCCCGGCGCCGGTTGGCCTTGGGCAGATCGGCATGCGTGAGCACCATCGCGTCGGCCCGCGCCTGCAGCGTGCCGAGCACCGCGTCGAGTTGCCGCAGTTCGGCCACCGCCAGCGGGCCGAGCAGTTCCTGGTTGATCTCGCGCACCAGCGGAAAGAGCTCGTCGTGCAGCGCGTGCCCTTGCGGCGTGAGGACCACCACGGCCTGGCGGCGGTCGCCGGTGCCCTTGCTGCGCGCGACGAGTTTCTTGGCGACCAGCGAGGTGATCGCGCGCGAAGTGCGCGCCCGGTCCAGCTGGATGCGCTCGGCCAGGCGCGAGGGCTGCATCTCGCCATCCCGCGCCAGCATCACGATGAGGCGCCACTCGCGCCGCGTGATGCCGAAGCGCCCTTCGCACAGGCGGATCACCGGCGCACTGGCCGCCGCCATCAACCGCGCGATGCGGTAGAGCAGCAGGTCGTCCAGCGCTTGCGGATGGCTCAGGCGGTCGGCTCGATCCATGCTCGGGTTAGTACGGTGAATGATTGATTTGATCAATCAAATGGCGGGCGCCTAGAGTACCGCAACGTCCCCCGGGAAGGACGCCGCACAGGACAAGCCACGGGCCTGGCTCGACGCATGACACAAGGAGACTCACCATGACCGCACTTCGTCCGGGGCAGCGCATGCTGCCCGCCGCCCTCGCCTTCACGCTGGCCTCGCTGCCCGCCTTCTCGCAGGCCCAGCAGGCGCAGCCCGCCACCTGGCCCGCCAAGCCGGTGAAGATCCTCGTGGGCTCGCCCCCCGGCGGGCCTTCGGACATCACGGCGCGCGTGTTCGGCGAAGCGCTGCAGCGGCGCACCAGCCAGCCCGCCGTGGTGGAAAACCGCCCCGGTGTAGGCAACAACCTGGCGGCCGGCGTGGCGGCCAAGGCCGAGCCCGATGGCTACACGCTGGTGCTCAGCCCCGACACGGTGGTCACCGTCAATCCGCTCATCTACAAGAACCAGAACTTCGATGCGCGCGAAGACCTGGTGTCCGCCACCATCCTCACGAGCTTCACGCAGATGCTGGTGTGCAACCCGGCCACCGGCGTGAAGACGGCCGCCGAGCTGGTTGCCAAGTCGAAGGCCACGCGCATCACCTACGGCTCGGGCGGCGCGGGCGTGCCCGGCCACCTGGCGGCCGAGATGTTCATCCAGACCTCGGGCGCGAAGATGGAACACGTGCCCTACCGCGGCCCCGCGCCGGCCACGCTGGCCGTGCTCTCGGGCGAGGTGAATTGCGGCTTCCTGGCCACGCCGACGGTCATGCAGCACGTGAAGGCCGGCAAGCTCACGGCGCTGGCCGTGTCGTCGGGCACGCCTTCGCCACTGGCGCCCGATGTGCCCACGCTGGCCCAGGCGCTGAATCAGCCCGGCCTGGACGTGAGCTTCCGCCTCGTGCTGCAGACGGCCAAGGGCACGCCCCCCGCCGCCATCGCCGGCATCGAGCGCCTGGCCGCAGACATCATGAAAGACCCCGAGGTGCGCACCAAGCTCCAGGCCTCCGACCTGGTGGCGCTGGGCACGACACATACGCAGGCCACCCAGACCATGCAGGCCGAGATCGCGCGCTGGGAGCCCCTGGTGAAGAAACTGGATCTGAAAGCAGACTGAGAGCGAATGACGAAACCGAACATCATCTTCATCGTGGCCGACGACCTCGGCTTCGCCGACCTGGGCTGCTACGGCGGCCGGGTGCCGGTGTCGCCCGTGCTCGACACGCTGGCCGCGAACGGCATCCGCTTCACGCAGGGCTATGCCAATTCGCCGGTGTGCTCGCCCACGCGCTTCGCGCTCATCACCGGCCGCTACCAGTACCGGCTGCGCGGCGCTGCCGAAGAGCCCATCAACAGCAAGAGCCGTGGCAGCACCACGCTGGGCCTGCCCACCGATCACCCCACCCTGCCCTCGCTGCTGCGCGCGCAGGGCTACCGCACGGCGCTGATCGGCAAGTGGCACCTGGGCTACCCGCCCGCCTTCGGGCCGCTGCGCTCGGGCTACGAGGAATTCTTCGGCCCGATGTCCGGCGGCGTGGACTACTTCACCCACTGCGCCTCCAGCGGCGACCACGACCTGTGGTTCGGCGAGGAAGAGAAGAAGGAAGAGGGCTACCTCACCGACCTGCTGTCCCGGCGCGCCGTGGACTACGTCGAGCGCATGGCCGACGGGGCGCGCAACGGCACGCCGTTCTTCCTGAGCCTGCACTACACGGCACCGCACTGGCCCTGGGAAACGCGCGACGACGAAGCGTTGGCGCAGGAAGTGAAGAGCAACCTCTTCCACCTGCACGGCGGCAACATCCACACCTACCGCCGCATGATCGAGCACATGGACGAAGGCATCGGCTGGCTGGTCGATGCGCTGCGTGCGCAGGGCCAGCTCGACAACACGCTGATCGTCTTCACCAGCGACAACGGCGGCGAGCGCTTCTCCGACAACTGGCCGCTGGTGGGCGGCAAGATGGACCTCACCGAGGGCGGCATCCGCGTGCCCTGGATCGCCCACTGGCCCGCGGCCATCGCGCCGGGCGGCCTGAGCGAACAGCACTGCATGACCATGGACTGGACGGCCACGATGATCGAGGCCGGCGGCGCCACGGCCGATCCGGCCTACGCGCTCGACGGCGTCTCGCTGATGCCCGTGCTGCGCGACGCCGGCCACCGTTTCGAGCGACCGCTGCACTGGCGTATGAACCACCGGGGCCAGCGCGCGCTGCGCGAAGGCGACTGGAAGTACCTGCGCGTGGACGGCAACGACTACCTGTTCAACCTGCCCGCCGACGAGCGCGAACGCGCCAACCTCGGCCGCCACGAGCCCGACCGCCTGGCCCGCATGCGCGACGCCTGGGAGGCCTGGAACGCGAGCATGCCGCCCATCCCGGACGACGCGACGATCAGCCTGGGGTATTCGGCCAGGGACATGCCGCAGCGCTAGAGCGCCGGACGCAGGGGCCGCCTCGCCCTCAGGCCGAGCTCACACGATCCACGACGTGGGCGTTCATGAACTCCTGGTCCAGCACGAAGCCCCAGCCCGGCGCCTCGCCGAGAACGTAGGCGCCTGAGTCGATGGTGCCCTTGTTGACCGCCATCCGGTGGAAGACCGGATCCCGGTCCGGATGGTGCGTCTCCAGGTACGTTCCGTTCTGCACGGCCGCCAGCAGGTGGGCGCCCAGCAACGGCTCGCCATGGTGTCCCATCTGCACGCCGAAGGCCGCCGCCATGTGGGCCACGCGCAGCCAGGCCGAGGGCCCGCCTCCCCAGCTGGCGTCCAGGTTGCAGATGTCGATGGCCGCATCGAGCATGAGATCGCGGCAGTCCTGCACGGTGATCTCGGACTGGCCCGCTGCGATCGGCACGCCGGTCTGGGCGCGCAGCAGCGCGAGGTCACGGCGATCGTCGTCCCAGTGGCAGGGCTCCTCCAGCCAGACCAGATCCAGATCGCGCACGCGCATGGCGAAGTCGTACGCGGTCCGCCGATCCCAGCCGCGATTGGCGTCGGCGAACAACAGGAAGCCATCTCCCCCGGCGCGGCGCGCGGCGCCGATGCGCTTGACGTCCTCGGCCAGCGGTGCGCCGCCCACTTTGAACTTGCATCCGGCCAGCCCGATGGCCACGTAGTCGTGCATCTCCTCGCCGTAACGCTGCGGCGCCCAGCCATCGTGATACTGGCCACCGATGGCGACGATGGGCAGCGCCTTGCGCGCGCCGCCCCACATCTGGTAGAGCGGCAGCCCCGCGCGCTTGCCTGCGATGTCCCACAGCGCTGTGTCGATGCAGGCCACCGCGCGCACCGCGCTCCATTTGTCACGGCCGCCCCGGTGCGTGGCCGGCCACATCGCATGCCACTGCGCCTCGATCGCCACCGGGTCGCGCCTGAGCATGAGGGGAATGAGCTCGTCGCGCAGGATGCGCAGCATCGCGCTGTGCATGGCGGCGCTGCCTTCGCCGTTGATGGCCTCGCCAATCAGCCCTTCATCCGTGAACACGCGTGTCACGACGGCATTTTTCTCGGGCACGCTGTAGGAGCTGCCGCGAAAGTCCCGCGGCAGCGGCAGACGCACGTGGAAAGCTTCGATCCGGTCGATCTTCATCGTGACACCGCTTATTGCCGCTCGATGCCCGCGCTCTCGACCAGCTCGGTGTATGCCTTGGCCTCGACCGGGATCATCTTCTCGATCTGCTCGCCGTCCAGCGCCTGGATGTCGCCGAACACGTTGCGCAGCCGCTCCTGGTTTTCCGGCGTGGCCATGACGCGCCGCACGGTGTCGCGCAGCTTCCTGAGGATGGCCGGATCCATGCCGGCAGGCGCCAGCACGGCGATCCAGTTGACGAGCTCGACGCCCTGCACGCCCGCCTCCGCCGCGGTGGGCACCTGCGGCAGCTTGGCGTCGCGGCGCGCACGCATGATCGCCAGCGGACGGGCCTTGCCCGAGTCGATGTTGCGCAGCTGGTTCGTGAGCGAGTCGAACATCACCTGGATGTGGCCTGCGGCCAGATCGGTCGCCGCCGGCGCGCCGCCCTTGTAGGGCACGTGGACGAGCTTGGTGCCGGTCTTGGCCTGGAAGAGTTCTCCGGCGAAGTGCTGGACCGTGCCGGTGCCGGCGCTTCCGTAAGCCAGCTTGCCCGGGTTGGCCCGCGCATAGGCCACCAGCTCGGCCAGGTTGCGCGCCGGCACCGCGTCGTTGACGATGACCACCTGGCCCGGCGTGGCAATGCCCCAGACCGGCACCAGATCCTTCACGGGGTCGTAGGGCAGCTTCTTGTACATCGCCGCGGCGAAGGTGATCGGCGAGGCGGTGCTGACCAGCAGGTTGTAGCCGTCCGGCGCCGACTTGGCCACGAACGAGGCCCCGATCGTGCCGCCAGCGCCCGACTTGCTTTCGATGATCACGAACTTGCCCCACTCCTTCTCGAGCGACTGGGACACCAGCCGCCCCAGCGTCTCCACCGGCGAGCCGGGCGGGAACGGGTTGACGATGCGCACCCCCTGTCGCGGGAAGTCCTTCGCATCTTCGGCGGCATGGCCCGGCAACGCCGCCGCGATCAGCAACGCGAGCGCCAAGCCGGCGTGGCGGGGTATGAATCTCATCTGTGTCTCCTTATGGCTCGTTCGGCCGAAGCGGCCAGTTTGCCCATGGAGAGCCAACTAGCAACGGGGTGACGGGCTATAAAATAAATAGCCATCTGGCTATTGGATGACCATGCTCGACTTCTCGCTGCGCTCGCTCCAGGTGTTCCTCGTCGTGGTGGACGAAAGCAGCTTCTCGGGCGCAGCGGCCCAGCTGGACATTTCGCAGCCCTCCATCAGCGGGCACATCAGCAAACTGGAGGAACGCATCGGCGCCCCGCTGTTCCTGCGGTCCCGGGGGCGACGGGCAGCGCTCACCGAGGCGGGCGAGCGTCTCGTCGAATACGCGCGCAAGCTGCTGGGCGAGGCCCAGACACTGGAGCAGCAGATGCGGGCCGCCGCCGGCCAGGAAGATCTGCGGTTGAGCGTGTCGTGCCAACGGCCCCTGATGCGCGCGCTCATGCCCTCGGTTTTCTCCAGCTTCGCGCTCGACCATCCGAGCTATCAGCTCACGCTGTCATCGGGCACGCTGGACGAGGTGATGGCCGAAGTGCGCACCGGCCGCGTCGATGTCGCCTGCTACCTCGGCTTCACCATCCCCAAAGGCTCACAGCATCACGTGATCGGACAGGTTCCGTTTGCCCTGGCCGTGGCGCCGGACCACCCGCTGGCCAGGCTTCGCACCGTCACCGCGCAGGATCTGGAAGAACACAGCTTCCTGCGCGTCGCCCACCGCTCGGGCTTCTCGCGCGAGATGCGCCTGATGTTCGGCGCCGCCGGCATCGAGCGCATGCGGATCTCGGCCCGCGCCACCGATGCCGGGGTGATGAAGGAACTGGCGATGGCCGGCCTGGGCGTCATGTGCGCGGTGCAGACCACGCTCGCCGCGGACTTCGCCAGTGGCGCCCTGAAGGAAATCCGGCTCGCCGGCGCCCCGATGCGCATGCACGCGATCGCCACCCTGGCCGCCCGCTCGCTGCAGCGCAAGGCCGCGGCGGACATGCTCGAGCACATCACTGAAAACTTTTCGCTTTGAAACGCCGGACTGTCTCGCCACCGTCTGCGGTTTCGCGACACGTCCATCTCCAGACCTATAGGTTTATGTAGCTACAATAACCCATGCGCATCACCTTCGACCCCACCAAGCGGGATCGCACCTTGCAAGAGCGTGGCCTGGATTTCGCCGATGCAGCGCGGGTCTTCGAGGGTGTGACGCTGGAAGCCGAAGACATGCGCGCCGACTATGGTGAAACCCGCATCGTCTGCTACGGCCTGCTCGCTGGCCGCATGGTGGTCGTCGGCTACACACCGCGTGGCGCGGATCGCCACGTATTCAGCATGAGGAAAGCCAATGACCGCGAAAAAGATCGCATCGGCCCGCACCTTGGGCTCTGATCTGAAGAAGGTGGATGCCCACCGGATCGAGAAGCACGAATACGCCGAGCTGCCGGAGCTGACGGACGACATGCTGTCGCGTGCAACGATCAACAAAGGCGGGCGGCCGAAATCCGACGCCAGCAAGGTTCTTCTGTCGGTGCGCTACAGCCCCGAAGTCGTGGAGTACTTCCGCGGCACGGGCGCCGGCTGGCAAGCCCGCATGGATGGCGTGCTCAAGAAGCATGTGGCGCAGCATGCGAGGCACCTGGTCAAGGAGGATTCGCCAGCCTATGGAGCCGATGACGGCGTGGTACCCGCGAAGAACGCCGTCGAAGTGCGGCAGCGTGCAGCTTCCACACTCGCGCAGGGGCGTGTCGTGAAGAAGCGGACCCGCTCCTGATCCGCATCGATGACGCTGCGGGCCAGCGCCCGCCGTACGCTGAACGTCAGTCGCGCCGCTCGGTGCCCCGGCCCATACGCGCCGCCGCCAGCGCGGCCTGCAGTTCGGCGATCAACCGCTCCGCCACCAGCTTCACGATCGGCCCGGGCGGCCGGGCCGCGTCCACGGCGACGCTGATGCCCTGGGGCTCGGCGCTCTTGTCGCGCACGGGCACGAAGACCAGGCGGCCGTCGGCCAGTTCGGGCGCCACGTCCAGCTCCGACGTGAACACCACGTGCTGACCACCCAGCGCCAGCTGCTTGACCAGTTGCAGGGAATTGGTTTCGACATAGGAGCGCGAGCCCTTGAACAGCGAGCTGTACTGCGCCTCCAGGAAACGCCGGATGGTGATCGCGCGGCTTTGCAGCGCCACGGGGTACGCGGTGGCTTCCTGGAAGCTCACCGTCTTCTTGCGGGCCAGCGGATGGCCGCGCGCCACCACGCAGCCCAGCGGCAGCTCGGCCTTCCATAGCACCAGCAGCTCGCGCCGGGGCGCCAGGTTGAAGATGGCGGCCAGATCGGCCCGGCCGGTGAGCAGCGCGGTTTCGGCGTCGTCGGGCGTGGCCAGTTCGATGGAAAGGCTGACCAGCGGATGCTGCTCGCCCAGCGCCGCCACCAGCGGCGGCAGCACGCTGGTGGCGTGGCTGTCCATGGCGGCCAGCGACACGTGGCCCTGCTGCACGCCCTGCAGGCGCTTGAGCTCGGCCACCACCTGCCGCTCGTCCTGGCGCCAGCGACGCACCAGCGTGATGATGGCGTCGCCCGAGGGCGTGAGGCGCATGCCGCGCGGCAGCCGCTCGAAGAGGGGCATGCCCAGCTCGTCTTCCAGTTGCAGGATCTGCCGGTTGATGGCCGATGCCGCCACGTGCAGTTCGCGCGCGGCCTTCTGGATCGAGCCCGAGCGGGCCACCTGATCGGCGTAGCGCAGCCCGGCATGGATGAGTGAGTGGCGCATCGGTGCATTCTAATTTCTCGAATGCAACATTGCCAAAGCTGAGATGGACGGCAATGGTGGCGCTGCCTACGATCCGTTTCCATGACAGAGCGCATCAGCCTCCAGCACCTCAACAGTTGCCCGCCCGAAGCCTTCGGCACCGCATTGGCCGACATCTGGGAACACGCCCCCTGGGTCGCCCGCAGCGTGGCGGGCCAGCGCCCCTTCGCCGACGCCGATGCGCTGCACCGCGCCATGGTGGCCGTGGTGGCCGCGCTGGGCGAAGACGAGCGCATTGCCTTCTACGGCGGCCACCCCGAACTGGCCGGCGACGACGCCCGCCGCGGCACCATGACGGCCGCCTCGGTGGATGAACAGGGCACGCTGGGCCTGGAGCGCATGGGCGCGCACGACGCCCGCCGCTGGGACGAACTCAACCGCGCCTACCGCGAACGCTTCGGCTTCCCCTTCATCCTCTGCATCCGCCGCCACACGCGCGAGTCGGCACTGCAGGCCTTCGAACAGCGCCTGCGCAACGACCGCGCCGCCGAGATGGCGAACGCGCTGGACGAGATCGCCGCCATCACGCGCCTGCGGCTCGACCGCCTGATCGCCGAGGCGCCGGCACCTTCCTTGCTCCCGTCGTCCTCAAATCTTTCCTGAACCCCTCCCTGGAGTCGCCACCATGAACACCCGTCGCCTTTCCGTCATCGCCTGCGCCCTGGGCCTGCTGGCCACCGCCCTGCCCGCCGTGGCGCAGGGCAGCTACCCCGACAAGCCGGTCAAAGTCATCGTGGCCCTGCCGGCCGGCGGCGGCGTGGACATGATCGCCCGCGTGGTCGGCCAGAAGCTGCAGGTGGCCACCGGCCAGCCGTTCCTGGTGGACAACCGCGCGGGCGCCTCGGGTCGCATCGGCCTGCCGGTGGTGGCCAAGTCGGCGCCCGACGGCTACACGCTGATGGCCTCGCCGGCCTCCTTCCTCACCACCAACAAGGCCATCTTCAAGGAGATGCCCTACGACCCGCAGGCCGACTTCATGCCCATCACCAAGCTGGCCAACCAGGCCATGGTGCTGGTGGTGCGCGACAAGCAGAAGTTCGCCAACGCCGGCGCCGTGCTGGCCGCCGCCAAGGCCAGCCCCACCACGCTGACCTACGCCAGCTCGGGCGACGGCAGCCCGCAGCATCTGGCCGCGCTGATGTTCGAGACGCGCGCCCAGGTGCGCATGACGCACATCCCCTACAAGGGCGGCGCGCTGGCCATCAACGACCTGCTGGGCGGCCAGGTGGATCTGCTCTTCGCCCCGCTGCCCGAGGCGCTGCCGCACATCAAATCCGGCAAGCTGGCCGCGCTGGCGCTGATGAGCGACAAGCGCTCGTCCCTCATCGCCGACGTGCCCACCATGCGCGAGGCCGGCATTCCCAACATGGTCATGCAGACCTGGATCGGCCTGCTGGCCCCGGCCAAGACGCCGCGCCCCATCATCGACCAGCTCAACCGCCAGGTGCACGCCATCCTGCAGAGCGAGGAAGTGAAGAGTCAGCTCCTGCAAGCCGGCATGGACGTGGCCCCCACCACGCCCGAGCAGTTCGCGCAGGTGATCGCCGAAGAAATCGCCCTGCACGCCGAGCTGGTCAAGGCCTCGGGCCTGGTGCCGCAGTAAGCGGCCCGGCGTTCAGCGGTAGCGCGCGGCGGTGATGAACTGCCCGAACGATTCGCACCACACGATGACGGCGCGGTACTGCGCCGGATCGACGCCCGCCGGCACGGGCACGAGGAAGTTGCGGAACGTCTTCACGTCGCCCACCCGCGCCATTGCCGGCTTGAGCCGCAGGAAATCGGCCTCGGTCTCCACGAACTCGGGCGAGAGATAGAGCTTGTAGTCGGGCCCCGGCGCCAGCTCGCCCGACAGCGCGATGGACTGCGCCGACACCGTGACCGTGCCCTCGCCCCAGTGCAGCGCATCGCTGTCCTTCAGATCACGGCGGAAGGTGGCGCTGTAGGTGGCGCCGGACTGGACCCGGCGCACCTCGTCGGCGCTGGGCGCGGGCGGGGCCGTGAGGATGGGCAGCGCGTAGATGCCGAGCGCGAAGCCGGCCGCCACGGCGGCCAGATGCGTGAGCACCAGTAGCGCACGCTGCAGCCCGCGCCGCATCACCGCCGGGCCCCTGACGTGGGGCGAGAGTCATCAAGGTGCATGCCGTCTCCGATGCCCGCTGCGGGCCGAAGCGCGCATCCTACCTTTGCGCTGCGCCCAGCGGCACCGATGTCCGCCCCGCGCGCGCGTCGGCTCAGAAGTCCACGCGCCAGTTCACCGCCAGCCACGCATTGGTGCTGCCGGATTGCGTGGTGGCGTTGCCCATCACCGACAGCACCGAGCCGCCGATCTGCGTGGCCAGCCCCACACCGGCGCGCAGCCAGTTCTGCCGGTAGGCCGCGCCGCCCAGGTCGAACGCATACAGGCCGATGGCCTGGCCGGTGACGCTGGCGCTTTTCTTCTCGAAGCGGTGCACGCCTTCAAGCGTGCCGATCAGGCGCACGGTGGGCGACACGGGGTACGCGGCGTCGAAGCCGTAGCGCAGCTCGGTGGACTTGTCGCACAGCTTGTTGAACGCGGCCGGAAAGCCGCCGCCGGCCTCGCTGTACGCATCGAGGCAGCCGCGCGAGTACGCCAGCTCGCCATAGGGCGAGACGTGCTGCACCAGGTTGTCCCACTGCAGGCGGCCGCGGATACCGTAGCCGTCGGTGTCGGCCTGGCCCTGCGACGAATCCACCACGCCGCCGTTGAGGTAGTTGCGGCGCATGCGCGCATCGCCCCACGTGGCGGCTGCCGTCACCGCCGCCCAGATGCCTTGCTGCTCGGTGCCGCCCACGCGCGACAGCGCTTCGAGCTTGACGTAGGTGGACGACAGATCGGCCCGGCCGCCCAGCGGCAGATCCTGATCGAGCCGGGTCGCGCCCAGCACGGCATTCACCTGCACGTTGCCGAAATTCCGGCCCACGCCCACCTCGCCCAGGCGCGCGCGGCCATCGTCCCCGCGCACGTCGGTGCGGCCCACGTCGCCGCCAGCCCAGAACACCGAGCGGCCGGGCGCCGTGCGCCGATCCAGCGGCCGGCTGCCCGCGCCGTTGAGCAGCAGGTTCATGCTGCCCAGCGACGCCACGTTGGCCGCGCCGGCCGAGGCGAGCGTGGCGTTGAACTGGTCGACCACGATCAGGCCGACGCCGCCGCCGCCGTTGTTGCCGCCGTTGTTGCCACCGTTGTTGCCTCCATTATTCCCGCCGTTGTTCCCGCCGTTGTTGCCACCGCTGTTGTCGGCCGCCAGGCAGTTGTTCGGCCCCGTGCCCTGCCCGCGCGCGATGAAGAGGGAGCTGGGCGGCGCGCCCACCAGCCCGTGCACCATGCGCGTTTCGCCCACCACCACGCTGCCATCGCAATTGGCGGCGCGCGCGAGATACGTGGAATCGGCAGCGATCACCGCGCCGCTGTCGCGCAGCCAGTCTTCCACCGTCTTCATGCCGCCGGCTTCCGTCCAGCGGAAGGCGCGGTAGGGGTCGTTCACGCCCGGCCCCGTCGAGCCATTGCCCACGATCACCTGCCCGTTGCCCGACACGCCGTAGGCCGCCGACGAGCCGTACGGGTCGGAGCCCATGTAGCCCAGCCCCGACACCACGCCATCCACCCAGCGCACCGCGTTGATGCCCGACATGCCCACGATCACGTTGCCGTCATCGGAAATGTCACGCGCCCAAGACGAAGAGTTGGGCTGCAGCAGCGGCAGATCGATCGTGCCCTCGCCCTCCTTCCAGCGGATGGCGCGGATGCCCGAATTGATGCGCGTGCCCGCCACCACCGTGCCGTCGTAGTTGACCGCCATCTCGTGCGATCCCGTGAAATTGCCCGGCAACGCCTGCATGCCCACGCCCTGCTTCCAGCGGAACGGCGCATTGCCGCCGCTGATGCCCACCACCACGCTGCCGTCGCCCGAGATGCCCTTGCCCAGCGAATTGGTGCCCGCCACCAGCGCACCCAGGTCCTCCAGGCCGCCCGCCGCGCTCCAGCGGTAGGCGCGGCTGCTCGCCGCGCTGCCGCCCTGCCCGAACAGATCGGCCGACGCCGTGCCGACGATGTAGTTGCCGCTGTTGGAAACACCCGTGGCCGTGAACTGGCTGAACTGCCCCGGCGTCACCAAAGTGGTCAGGCCACCGGCCTGCGTCCAGCGGAAGCCCCGGCCCAGGTTCGACTCCGGGCTCTGCGATGGCCCCATCGTGCCGACGATCACCGAGCCATCGGCCGAAATGCCCGTGGCCATCAGGCTCTGCGTATCGGTGGGCGACACCTCCTGCAGCTCCGCCGCCGCCAGCCAGGCCGGCGCCAACCCCGCGCCACCGCACACCAGCAGCGTGGCCGCCCGAAGGCGGGTCGTCTTCATGAACGTCTTCGTCGTCGTCTTGCGCATCGCAGTTGCCCTGTCTGATGTGTTGTGGTCGAGGCCGTGCCCGCCTCGGCCACCGAGACAGGTCGGCGGCGATGATGCGCAAGACGGGGGTGTTACACCACCCCGCGTTCAGGGGGAGATGAAGCCGTCAGCAGGCGATAGCGTGCGATGGGTCACGCGCATCCCGCAAACGCGGGATACGCAATTCGTCCACCACCGCATCGAGCACGGCGGCATCGGGCGTGAGCAGCGCGAGGGCGTCGATCAGGTCGGGCCAGAAGAGGGATGGACCGTCCGCCTGTTCGTGATCGGCCTCGGCCGCGAGCTTCATCGCCGTGATGGTGCCGTGAAGACGGAAGACGGCGGATTGGAAGTTGCGGGTGATGGTGAGCGCGGCCTCGGGGTCGATGGCTGCGAGGTGCGAGGGGGACAGTGGCTCGGGACTTGCGCCATGTGGCGCCGACTTAGCGAAGGTGTCAGTCATGTATGACTCTCGTATGACAGGTATCTGAACCCGCCACTCACCCGACCAAGAGAGGGTGGCGGACCATGCAGGTTGGTCGACCGGATACGAGTCCGGCACCCCCTCGCGGGAGTCCCGCATGGCCCGCCAAAAACAGGCAATGCTGCGCAGCAACGAAAAAGCCGCGACTCCCTGAGGGATGGCGCGGCTCGCTGCGCCTCGTATACCGGGCGACCAAGCCCGAGCTCTTTTCAGAACGACGTGAGTTTAACCAGAGCAGCGTGGATGGCAATGCGTGCTCTTTCAGAACTGCTTGCCACCATGACGACTGACCATGTGTGAGCAGGCCTAGTAGGATGTCTGGTATCGGCCAAAAGCTGACTGTTGGTCTTGGCGACTGACCACATCCTTGATATCAGTGAGCGGTCATCGCGCGGCCGTCTGAGACGCCTTGCCTTAGGACGCCGGCCGTATGCCGCAGTCCATGCGCAGATCAGTCCACCTACGCAGGCAGCCGAAGCCTTGAAGTTGGGCGCGCAGATTATTGCTACCTTAAAGCAACAGCCGGGGGCGGCTGACGAAATGGCAGCCCTTGAATGAGCGAACTCAACGACTGTTAGTGGCTCCGGCTGAGTCTTCGTACAGGCGACGGCTGACTCTTCAAGCACGGCCGGAGACCGAGTTCTGGTTGCACTTGGCGCGGCCTCGTGACGCTGCAGCGCACCGAGGGCAAAATGGCTCGAGTTTAATGAGGAGTAATGGTGGACGCAGCAATTTCAGTCAAGTCTGAGGACTTGCGCATCAAGGTCTTCCTTTCGTACTCATGGACGGACTACGACCATGAACAGCGGGTGCTTGGGATTGCCAAGGACCTGATGGCACACGGAGTTCACCCCATCATCGACAAGTGGGACCTCCGGACGGGAGACGACGCCATCAGGTTCATGGAGCGGATGGTGAACGATAGGTCGGTCACGAAGGTGCTCATCCTCGCGGATAGGAAGTACGCCGCGCGCGCCAACGGTCGGGAAGGCGGCGTCGGGACCGAGACGCAAATCATCTCGCCTGAACTTTACGACCAAGCTGAGTCGCGCAAGTTTGCGCTGGCCGTTTGCGAGCGCGATGACAAGGGCACGCCGTACCTGCCAACGTATTACAAGGGCCGCATTTACGTAGACTTCAGTGACGCGAACAAATACGTTGAGGAATTCGAGAAACTGCTGCGCTGGATTCACGACAAGCACGCCGAAGAGCGTCCGACAGTTTATGGGCCGAGCCCGAGTTTTTTGCAGGACAGGCCCGGCCTTGACCTTGGCACTGGCATGTATGCGCGCCGAGCCATAGATGCATTTCGGACTGGCAAGGCGCAGGCTCTAGGCTCGCTGTCCGAGTACTTGGGCACGCTCGCTGCGCACCTTGACCGACTCAAAATTGCGCGCGAGCAGGGCAAAGAGTTTGACGAGCAGGTAGTCGAGTCCTTCGCGGTTTTTAAGCCATTCCGTGACGAGTTTGTGGAGGTGCTTGGCGTTGCGATGCGTCACTTCAAGGAGCCCGCCATCGGTGAGACATTGCACAGCTTCTTCGAGCAGATTTACGTGCACAACGAGAGGCCGCAGAACTTCTTCGGCTCTTACCAGACGACTGACTTTGACAACTTCCGCCTCGTCTGCCGAGAACTATTCCTTCTAGCCAACGCGCTTGCGCTAAAGCTGCAACGGTTCGACCTCGCACATGCTCTATTAGACCGCGAGTACTACTTGCCAGTCATTTCTGGTGGGACCACGATGTATCCGTTCGGCGTGATGGCTCGAGAGGTCGAGTCCATGGACTTCCGGCGCCGACGCATAAACTCGCGACGTGCCAACCTAATTGCGGACCTCCTGCTGGAGCGAACAGAGGGAACTTCACTTACCCGCGAAGACCTTATGCAGGCAGACTTCTTCATGCACTTGAAGGCGCACCTCAAGGATGAGCATCGTTGGCACCCTGCAACTCACGTTTTCGCAGGCGGAATGCACCGGCCGTTCGAACTCTTCGCCAGGGCCAGTTCTAAGAGCTATTGGGATGACCTTGCACGACTGCTTGCCGTCGAGGACCTCGAGAAGTTCAAGGCGCAGATGGTAGCGATGCGGGAGTATGGCGACGGCATGAACTCCTGCAGCGTTGCTCTGCTGACGAACGTAGATCAGCTCGCCTCTCGTCTATAGCCAAGAGTTACATGCTTCTCGTCTATGCGCCGCAAACGCTCGCCTGCCTAGACGCTATCGCGCAGCGTCATGCGTCTCTTCAACGGACCTATTGTTGATCTTCATCCGAAGTGGCTCTGCAAGCCCCGCAGGGCGGTGTGCACATGAACTAGCCAATTCCCCCTTTGAGCGTCTGCTGCTGTGCGGAGCTGTCATTGCTTCGCCGATGGACGGCAGTCTGGAGTAGTCGCCCATCGGCCTGCGCTTGAGTTGCGCTCCTGGCCGATAGGCGACATGGTAGCGACGTCCGTTTCGGGCCCACTCCCGACATCCGAAGTCGGACGAACCGGACGCTGAATACCTAGCTCGTTCCAACCGTGCGCAGCGGCGTCATGTGCGCAAAGGCAAAAGATCTAGTCGCGCTGCACGGCGAGTCCCGATGACAAATCGCTGTCGGTAAGTTCCGAAGAGCGCTATTGCAGGAAGTCGCCCGGGTCATTCTCGATCTTCAGCCTTGCCGACATAATCTCGCCCAAGTGGTTGATCTGGGCGACTTCGGCCTCAAACATGTCATTGCCCGCTTCGGCCGCGTTTACCAGCGCCAGACGGTCACTCGGCTCGCATCGACACGATGGCGGATGTCGACGCGCGGCTTGAAACGTTAAGATTGCATGAGCGCGTCGTCAAGCTGCGCAGGCGACCAATGCAAGAAAAGTCGGAGAAAACAGCCAAATCAGTGGCGGGAGGCAGAGGCCAAAAGCGATTGGCCAGCCCGACTTCGACCGGAGGGGCAGGAGTCACCTACGAAGTCCGGGTCCAGGCCTCGTACCTCCTTGCAATGTTTGCGGGGTCACCCACCGCAGTCCTGCCAGATGCCACGGTGGTCGAGCTTCGCTTCCAAGGCAGGGTACACGGGTATCACACCGACGACCTAATTTGCACGCTTCGCCTCGATGACGGCAGTACGTTGAAGGCGCTCCTGCAGGTGAAGCTCACGCTGAAAGCCATATCGTCAGATGGCCCGTTCAGCGATTCCCTCATCGCGGCTTGGTATGACTATCAAGACGTCTCGCTATTTCATCGCGGAAGCGACCGGCTTGTGGTCGTCTACGCCCGCGACGCTGATGGATCCAGAATCTACGTCGCCAGTCAACTGACTCAGTTCGCACGTACGTCGCTCACTGGCGCCGAGTTCGTTCGCAAGGCTACAGCCGAGGGGTTCAGTTCGAAGCAGCAACGCGGAGTCTTCGAGACTATCAGAGCGATCCTCACAAAGGAGCTCGGAGCGGAGCCCAACAGCGACGAGCTACATGACTTCCTACGGCATGTCTGGTTCGTGCCTCACGCACTGGCAACTGACGAGACGCCTGAAGTAGCGAGCATCTTCGACCGCATCAAGCTCATCCTGGGCGCAGAGCTCGGCGGTAGCCCTCGCAACATTTGGGCGCTTCTAACCACGGCGTGTCAGGGCCTCAACAAGGACGCCGCATCACTGTCCCTTGCCAACATCGACACCCAGCTCTCTCCCAAACTGGCAGCCGCCTTTGCAGCACACCGAGGCAGCCCGGTTGCACGCCTGCCTATTGCGAACCTGCGTGCTGACCCAACCGCGGGAGTGGCCGCAGAGCGAACGTTCGTCCCCGGCGCGCGCGACAACGTACGGATGCTCTCGGTAGCGTCCGTACGTCGGTCTGGCGGGCCCGTGGAGGAGATTGGCCTGAGCGCCGGTCGGTTTGACTCGGCCAATCGGGTCATCACAGGCCAACTCGACGCTATTAACGAGAAACTGAAGCAGTTCCGGTATCAGGATGCCCGGGGCGACGTTTCCGCCCTCGGTAAGGATTTAGGCCCGTTCGACGCGCACCAGAAGGCGCGCTGGCACTTGCAGCGCGGGGTATGCACCTGGCACTTGGGTGACGCGAAGTCATCTGCAGCCGATTTCCTCCACGCTGCAGAGCTGTTCCCAGATGATGAGCGCATGATGGCCGCCGGAATTCGCGGAAAGCTGCTAAGCGATGACCTCCCCGCTGCGCTGGCCAGTGGCAAGGAGGCCATAGAGCGCTTTCCTGAGTCCATCTACGTGTGGACGGTATACGCAAACGCACGGATTCTCGCCGGGCAGAAACTGTCGCTTAGCGACATTCCCGCTGCTCACAGAGCTGCGGCGGATGCACTCCAGTTAGTCGCTGCGAGCCTGAACCAAGCTGGCGACGAGAATGGCGCCATCGAGGTGTCACTGCAGTCACTGAACTGCGCCGACGCCGGCTTCTACACACGGCAAGCGGCTCTCTCCACTGTGCTTGAGGCTGCAACTGCAAACAAGGTCTTCTCAACTTTCCGCCTTGCGGATGAACGGATGAAGACAGCTCTACGCGAGGTAACAACGGCTTTTGACCCTCGTACAGCAAGACTTTGGAACGTTCAAGCTCCTGGCGCCGTCTCCGGCGCCGCGGCAAACCTTGGAATTGCTTTGCTGCTCCAAGGTGACCGTGAAGCGGCGTTGGCTTTCGTTCAAGAGGCTCGCGCACACGGCGTGGAGCCGCCAGAGCTGTTGCGTGTGGAGCTCGAGGCACTGCAGCAGATGGCCAACGTGCCAGAGATGCTGGCCCGTGGCCGCGCACTCCTTCCGCGCCTGCGCGAGGATGCGATTGTCGGGCTGGCCCAAGCGGCCGCCAATGTGGGTGATGTGTCATTGGCCAACGAAGCGTTGACGGTTGCAGAGCGCATTGCAACGGCGGATGCAGACGTTCTTGAAACGCTGCGTGCAATTCGCTGGATTGCAATGTGGAACGCCAAGGACCGCGAGGCCGTTCAGGTAGAAGCGCGGCTCGCAGACTTCGCCTCCACGCCTAGCCTGCCGGTTGCTGTGTCGGGATACCGAGTGCTACAGCGCTCTGACCCTGAGCTTGCGGCCGTGGCACTTGCGAGAGCCGAGCAGCTTGTCGCCGCGGACCCGGCCCCCGAGAACACGCTGCTTCTTGCCGACCTCCTCTTCGACGCCAAAGAGTATGTGAAGGCTTCGCAGCTATATGAAAAGGTTGTGCCCCCCGGTCAGCTCAGTGAACTTCACGCTCGACTGCTCCACGCGTACATCCGGACTGGTAATCGCCGCAAGGCAAAGAAGCTCATCGAAGGCTTCCCTGACGGTTGGGTGCGTGATGACAACGCACGCGCGCTGGCAATCGAACTCGCCCAAGACGTCGGAGACTGGCCGCTGCTCAAGGTTCTCGCAGGCGCCCAATTTGCGCGGGAGCCGAATCAGGTCAGCAGTTGGCTCTTCAAGTTCATGGTCGCGGCACGGGAACTGCCGATTGCCGAGCTTCAGCAGCTATTGGCTGAAGCCCCGTTGGCGCTGGAAGGAAGCATCCAGCAGACCACGCAGCTCGCCGCGCAGGAACTGCGATATGGGCTGCAGCCCAAGGGAATGCAGCGCATGTACCGCTTGCGTCGGCGCAAGGCAGCTGATGTCGAGTCGGCCTCCGCACTGCTCCTAGCATTCGTTTCCATTCCTGAGCTGCTGCCCAACATGGAGGAGTCGCTGCCCGCCATTGCTGCGGGAACGCACTTCGTGCTGGCCGATGGATCTGATCGGATTCATGTGACTCTAGACCCGGCCGAGGTCGGCGAACTGCCGACGGATGAGGAGTACCACAGTGCTCAAGCCGCTTCTGTCGCTCAGCTCATCGGGAAGAAGGTCGGCGAGGAGGTGGTCGTCGAGGGTTCGTTCCGGATGCGACGGGTCCTGCGCGTCGAAGGCATCAGCTCTGCGTATCGCAGGCTTCTCGATCAAGCGCGCGTTCAGATGGACCGCTCACTTGAGCCGGTGCCGAACGCCACCTCAATACCGATCGGCACTTCGGCAGACGGAGAGCCAGACTTTAGCGAGCTCCACGAGCAGCTGAAGAAGCAAAGCGCTCATATCAAGAAGGCGTTCCAAAGCTACAGCACCGCCCCAATAACGCTTGGTGGCTTTGGCCGGCTGATTGGCAAGGGGCCGGTTGACGTCGTGTGCGGCTGGCCGACGAGCCAGGAAACGCCAGCGATGTTTGTGACAGCAGGCACGTTAGAAGAGCGGCAGGGCGCACTTGCACTACTGGGCGATTCGACCGCCATCTATGTCGTGGACGCTGCGACGATGGCGGAGCTGACAGCGCTGGGTTCAACTGAAGCACTAAGAGCGCTGCCAAAGGTCTATGCCACGAGCGAAACGCGGGACATCCTGCGGCGTCGGCTGGAAGAAACCAAGCTGGGGCGAGCGAGTGGAACGCTCCTCGACGACGACGGTCGCATGCGCCTTGTCGAATACACAGACCGTGACCGGGAACGCGCGCGCTTGGCCGCGCAGGCGATGGTCGACGCGCTTGAGTCGATATGTGAGGTGGTCCCTGCATATGGCCCGGAATCGGGCATGGAGCTATTGACACAGCTCGAAAAGGCCATTTCGGATGAGGAGCACGCAGTGCTCCGGCTCGCCGTGGAGCGCAACCTATGCCTCGTCACTGTCGATGGCCGTCTGCGCAATGTGGCGAGACACGTCAACGTTCGCGGCGTATGGCCCCAAGCCTTGTTGATGCACGCCACTGCCGTCGGAAAGCTAACGCAACGGGCCTACTCGCACAACACGGTCCAGATGTTCCTGGAAAACCGTTCGTTCGTCTCGCTGGGCCCGCAGGACCTCTTGCTGATGTGCCATCAGGGCACTCACTGGGCTCGTCACGGCATTGCGCGCTACAAGCGATACCTCGCAGACCCCAGCACAGAGTTCGAGAGCGCGTTCCGCACGACACTGGATTTCGTGCAGGCGGCTGCGTTCTCATGCACGTACATGGGTGCATTGGCCGAACTGCTGCGTCACCTCCTCGAAGGTCTCACGCGGCACAAGGACTGTCCTGAGAAAATTCTGGACGATGTCGAAGAGTTTGTTAGTGTCTTGCTCGGAGAGGGCTCGCCGTACCCTTATCAAACACTGAAGGAGATGGAGCAAGCGGATAAACAGGCGCGGCTCAAGTATCTGGTCGGTGCAATGATGGAAGGGCACGCGTGGGCACTGAGTCCTGCGCAGGACAGACCTGTCCGCATCAAGGTCCTCGCAGTGGGCCGAACTCCTTGGATGGTGTCGAGCAGCGCAGACGAAGATCTGGGCGCACCGCTGCCAGAAACGACGAGCGACACAACTGCATCCATCCAGCGTTGAGCTGAAGGTAGGTTCTGTTCGAACTTACGACGGACTGCTCAGGGGCGAAGGCCTGAACGCCTCTCTATGGCCAGTAGCTGACTATTCAAACAGGAGTTGAGCGTCGACCTCTCCAGCTTTTGCAGCGCTAACTGAGTCCTCCCAGTCTTCCCAAAGTGCGGCATCTACGGGAGTACCACCTAGCACGATGGACATACCGCCAAGTATTGCACCCAACTCCTTGCAGCCCGGATCGTACTTTCGCTGTAGGAAGTGAAACATTACCAAATAGGCTTCTCGCTCTGACATTCCGACGATCATTTCCTTGGCCATCCCGATGTCCGCTTCTCGCCGATCGCGGGGACATCATATTCGTTGGTCGACTGGCGCTTGAGGAGTCGCAGAGCTGCAGGATTCACGGTCGGGCGGCGCAGTGGTGACCTACCCCCGACTACTGGATCCTCCCCACCGCCCGCTCCGCCACCATGATCGTCGGCAAATTAGTATTCGCACTCGGTATCACCGGCATCACCGACGCATCCGCCACATACAGCCCGCCGATGCCATGCACGCCAAAGTCCTCCCCCACCACCGCCATCGGATCGTCGGCGCGCCCCATGGCGCAGGTGCCGACGGGATGACCCATGGGGCTGATGGACGACAGCAGTTGCGCGTCGGTGATCGGGCGGCCGCCGTGGCGGTGGGCCACGGGCGCACCGCTCTTGAACGCGCGGCCAAAGATCTGGCGGCGAACGATTTGCGGCGAGTTGGCGGCGGCGCGCGCGGCCAGGGCCAGCGCCTGGCCCGCCAGGCCGGGGCGGTTGAACTGCTTCATGGCCAGCGCGCCGGGCAGCAGGAAGGCTTCGTTGTATTCGGCGGCCACGGCGGGGTCGCGCAGCAGTTGCTCGGCCAGGCGCGCGGCCTGCAGCATGCGCGGCGGGTCTGCGGGGTCTGACAGGAAGCGGAAGGCGATGTCGGGGCCCTGCGCCGGGTCTGCGCTGCGCAGGCGCACGGCGCCGCGAGACTGCGGCGCGTAGAGCGCGCTGCCCACCAGTGCGAAGTGGGGGCCGAAGGCCTGGCCGCTCACGCGGCCGATGATGAAATTGAACAGGTCGCTGGGCGGGCAGCCCCGCCGGTGCGACGACGAGCGGATGCCGGCCAGCGCGAAGCGGCGCAGCGTATCTGCGCCGCGCTTGCCGCGCGGCAGCGTGAGCGCGAAGAACAAGTAGGGATGGTTCTGCAGGTTGCGGCCCACGCCCGCTCGGTCCAGCACGGGTTGCACGCCCACGGCGCGCAGTTCGTCGGCCGGGCCGATGCCCGAGCGCAGCAGCAGTGTGGGCGAATGGATGCCCCCGGCTGCGACAACGACGCGCCCGGCCGGCATGAACACGGGTTCGCCGCGCTGCATGGCCTCCACGCCGCGCACCGCCCCACCCTGCACGCGCAGCCGCGTGACGAAGGTGTTGGGCACGATCCGCAGGTTGCCGCGCGCGCGCACTTGCGCCGTCAGGTAGCAGCCCGCCGTGGTCACGCGCGCGTCGTCGTCGCCGATGGCATTGGGCATGGCGAAGAAGCCGTCGCCGGGCTGTTCGTTGATGTCGGGCACCCAGGGTAGCCCGGCGCGTTGCGCGGCCTGCGCCATGGCGCGCGCGAAGGCGGGCCACTGCGCCTGCGGCGTGCGGGCGATGGCGTGTGGGCCAGGTGCGCCTGCCTTGCCGGTGGGATGGTCCAGGTCGTTCTCGATCTGGCGGAAGCGCGGCAGCACGGCGTCCCACGACCAGTGGCTGCCCGCACCGGCCTGGGCCCAGCGGTCGTAGTCCGACGGCACGCCGCGCAGCGCGAACAGGCCGTTGATGCTCGATCCACCGCCCATCACGCGGGCCTGCGGGTACGGCGCGGGCACGCTGGCGTCGGTGGCGCGCGCGGTGAGGCCGTCCCAGAAGTAGCGCGCGTTCAGCGTGGCGGCGGGGAAGGCGTCGCGGATGTCGGCCGGCTCGGCGCCGGGCGCATGGTCGTCTCCGGCTTCCACGAGGACGACGCGGCGCTGCGGGTCTTGCGACAAACGCGCCGCCAGCACGGCGCCGGCCGTGCCGCCGCCCACGATGAGGATGTCGGTCACGCGGGCGCGGCGGCGGGCGCGGTCACCAGGCCGGTGGCGGGGCGCGAGCGGCCGGGCCAGTCGTCTTCGATGAAGGTCACGCGCAGCTGGATGCGCCAGCGGCCGTCGGCGCCGCGGCGCATGGTGTCGAAGTAGCGGCCCATGCCCCAGACGTGCGACTTGTCGCCCTCGCCTGCGTCGAAGCGGAACATGTAGCTCACCACGTCGGCGGTGTCGCCCTTCACCTGCACGGTGCTGTTGAGCACCAGGTGCTTGTGGATTTTCTCGGGCGCGTGGGTGTGGGTGGTGGCGAATTCGCGCGTGCCTTCCAGGCCGGCCCAGCGGTTGACCGTGCCGTCGGGCCGTCGCGTCTCGCGCACGGCGTCGTCGGTGAAGCAGTCCATCAGCAGTTCGACGTCGCCGTAGTCGAGCGCGTGGCCGTACTGCATCAGCGTGGTGAGGATCGCGTCGCGGTCCTCCAGGGCTTGCACGCGCGCTTTCAGCGCGGCGACTTCATCGAGAGACATCGTCTGTTCACTCCGTAGACAGGATTTCAGAAGGCCCGCACCACGCCCTTGGTGAGCACGAAGCAGCCAAAGGGGCGGTTGTCGGTGGTGGCCACAACCACGAAAGCGCTGGCGGCCAGATCGAAGAAGGCCGCGCGCTCCAGCGGCTGCAGAGGCACGGGGCGGCCTTCGGCGGCGTCCAGCTCCTGCTGCACGTCGCGGTGCACGTCCATCACGTCGTCGGGCCGCCCGTCGGGCACCATGCGGTGGGCGGCCGGGCCGCCCAGGTCGTCGATGGGCATCAGTTGCACGATGGACCGCGCGGCCGCCAGTAGCGAGACGCCGGCCAGCGTCACCACCCGCTCGTGCCGCGAATGCGCCGGGTAGTTGGCGTTGGCCAGCACCAGCCGGTCGCCATGGCCCATCGCCGCCAGGCACCAGAGCAGATCGGGCGTGAGCACCGGCGGGATGGTCTTGAGCATGCGTGCGGCCTGCCGGGCGGATGGCTACCTGGCGGCGGCGCGCAGGTTGCCCTTTTGCACCACGTCTTTCCACTTCGCCATGTCCTTGGTGACCATGGCGCCCAGCGCGGCCGGCGTGCCGCCCACGGCCACGAAGCCGTTGGCCTTGAGCACGGCAACGAACTCGGGCGCGGCCAATGACTTGTTGATGGCCGCGTTCAGCGTGGCGATGGCATCGGCTGGCGTGCCGGTGGGCGCGAAGATGGCGAACCAGCTGTTGCCCTCCAGATTGTTGAGGCCCTGCGAGGCGAAGGTGGCCGCGTCCGGCACGAACGACCAGCGCTCGTTGCCCGTGACGGCGATGGGCCGCAGCCGCCCCGAATCGATGAACGGCTTGAGGCCGGCCGCGTCGAACGTCATGTCCACCTGCCCCGCAGCGACGGCCGTGGCCGCCGGCGGCGTGCCCTGGAAAGGCACGTGCAGCAGATCCAGCTTGGCCTGCAGCTTGAAGAGCTCGGCCATCAGGTGATAGCCGCTGCCCTCGCCCGCGCTGGCGTACGACATCTGCCGGCCGCTCTTCTGGGCGTACTCGCGCAGGTCCTTGAGGTTGTGGATGGGCAAAGCGCTGTTCACCGCCAGCATGGCCGGCGAATCGGCCACGTAGGCGACGGGGGCGAAGTCCTTCGCGGGGTCGTACTGCAGCGAAGGCTCCCACGCGGCGGCCACGCTGAAGTTGGCGATGGTGCCCAGGTAGATGGTGTAGCCGTCGGCCGGCGACTTGGCCGCGATGGCCGTGCCGATCTTGCCGGCCGCGCCGGCACGGTTGTCGATGAGCACGGGCTGGCCCAGCTGCTTGCCCAGTTCCACGCCCAGCGCGCGGCCCAGCACGTCGGTGCTGCCGCCGGCGGGCCACGGCACGATGAGCCTCACGGGCTTGTTGGGGTAGGCCTGCGCCAGCGCGCTGCCGGCGGTGGATGCGGCCACGGCCAGCACGGCGGCGGCGATGACAGAAGTGACTTGACGTCGGTTGGCTTGTCTCATGTTTTCGGCTCCTTGCCGTTGTTGTGGGCCGAATCGTAGGCAGCCTGCTTGCGCCCGTAAAATTAATTCTTTGCGGCCTGTGATTAGCAAACATGATCAATGTGTCGACCCGTGTGCTGCGCGCGCTGATCGCGCTCGACGAGCTGCGCCACTTCTCCCTGGCGGCCGAGCGCTGCAACGTCACGCAGTCGGCGTTCAGCCAGATGATCGCCAAGCTCGAATCCGACGTCGGCCTGCGCCTGGTCGATCGCGACCGGCGCCGCGTGAGCCTCACGCGCGACGGCGAGCGGCTGGTCGCCTCGGCCCGCCGCATGATCGCGGAGCTCGACGAGATCGGTGCCGACCTGCGCGACCACGCCAGCATGGGCAAGGGCCGCGTGGCTGTCGCCACTTCACCCCCCTTCGCGGCGCACTGGCTGCCGCCGCTCATCGCGCAGTTCCGCACCCGGCATCCGGGCGTGCGCTTCGAGCTCTTCGACCACCTGCCGCCACGCTGCCTGGAGCTGGTGCGGGAGCGCCAGGCCGACTTCGCCATCGTCAGCGCACCCGGGCCGCTGGCGGGGTTGCAGTACCGCGTGCTGTTCCAGGAATCGTTCGTGCTCGCCTGCCCGAAAGGCCACCGGCTGGCCACGCGCAAGCGCGTCGACCTGGGCGATCTGGAAGGCGTGCACCTGGTGCGCTACGCGCGGGCCGGCAGCTTCGGCCAGCATCTGGCGTATCACATGCGCGGCATCGCTGTCGACGACGCCATGGAGGTCGAACACCTGCCTACGGTGGCCGGCCTGGTGGCCGCGGGCCTGGGCGTGAGCGTGGTGCCCAGCATCGCGGTGCCGTTCTTCGACCGGGACAAGGTCGCGCTGGTGCCCCTGGCCTCTCCCGATCTGGAGCGCCCCATCCATCTCGTCTGGCAGACCTCGCGCCTGCTGGGCACGGCCCCGCAGGCGTTCGTCGATCTGCTGGAGAAGTCGTTGCCGCGTAGGCGAAAGACAGCAACAGCGACCTGAGACGACCGCCCGTGCCGACCCCTGCAGACCGCTCCCCACCCCCGACAATCCCCTCATGACCGCACGCGACTTCCAACCCATCCTCACCGACATCGTCCACACCCTCACCCCCGATCTCGGCAAAGAAGGCCAGGTCGCGCAGTACATCCCCGCCCTCGCCCGCGTGCCGGCCGCGCAGTTCGGCATGGCCCTGCGCACCTGCGATGGGCACGAAGCGGCGGCCGGCGCGGCCGATACGGCGTTTTCCATCCAGAGCATTTCCAAGGTGTTCGCGCTGACGCTGGGCATGCGCGAGATGGGCGAATACCTGTGGGACCGCATCGGCCGCGAGCCTTCGGGCACGGCGTTCAATTCGCTGGTGCAGCTGGAATTCGAGCAGGGCACGCCGCGCAATCCGTTCATCAATGCGGGCGCCATCGCGGTCACCGACCGGTTGCTGAACAGTTGCGACCCCAAGGCCGCGATGCTGGATCTGCTGTCGGGGCTGGCGGGCGAGCCGGTGCATTTCGACGAAGAGGTGGCGGCATCCGAGGCGGCCACCGGCTACCGCAACATCGCGCTGGCCAATTTCATGAAGAGCTTCGGCAAGCTCGATCACGACGTGGCCACGGTGCTGGATGCGTACTTCCATCACTGCGCGGTGTCGATGACGTGCCGCCAGCTCGCGCGCGCCACGGGCTACCTGTGCCGCGACGGGCTGCACCCGTTCACCGGCCAGCCGCTGCTCACCGACAAGCAGACGCGTCGCATCAATGCGCTGATGCTCACCTGCGGCACCTACGACGCGGCGGGCGAGTTCGCGTTCTCCATCGGCCTGCCGTGCAAGAGCGGCGTGGGCGGCGGCATCGTGGCCGTGGTGCCCGACACCCTGAGCCTGTGCGTGTGGTCGCCCGCGCTGGATGCGACAGGCAATTCGTTGCTGGGCCGGCGCGCGCTGGAGCTGTTCGCGCAGAAGACGGGTTTGTCGGTGTTCTGATCGGCCGACGCCGCAGCGCCCGGCGTGATTTCATGAAAGGTGCAGGCCGGGGCGGGCAAGGCGCCCCTCAGGAGACGATGCAACCCCATCGCCCTGTCTGCCCCGGCCCGCGAACCGGCTGCGGAAGCTCGGCGATCAGAAGCCGGCGAGCACCGAACCCTTGAACTCGGTCTGGATGAAGCTCTTCACCTCGGCCGACTGGTAGGCCTTGACCAGCTTGGCCACCCAGGGCTTGTCCTTGTCCTGGTCACGCACGGCGATCAGGTTGACGTAGGGGCTCTTGGCGTTTTCCTGCGCGATGGCATCCTTACCGGGGTTGAGGCCGGCCGACAGCGCGAAGTTGGTGTTGATCGCGGCGGCGTCCAGGTCGTCGAGCGTGCGCGGCAGCTGGGCGGCATCCACTTCCACGAAGCGGATCTTCTTGGGGTTGTCGATCACGTCGAGCGGCGTGGCCTTCAGGCCGGCTTCGGGCTTGAGCTTGATGAGGCCCTTGTCCTGGAACACCAGCAGCACGCGGCCGCCGTTGGTGGGGTCGTTGGGGATGCCGACGCGCGCGCCTTCCTTCAGATCCTTCAGGTCCTTGACCTTCTTCGAGTAGATGCCGATGGGGAAGTTGACGGTGTAGCCCACCGCGCTGATCTTGTAGCCGCGGTCCTTCACCTGCGCGTCGAGGTAGGGCTTGTGCTGGTAGCTGTTGGCGTCCAGGTCGCCGGCGGCGAGCGCGGCGTTGGGCTGCACGTAGTCGGAGAACTCGACGATCTGGATCTTCAGGCCGTCCTTCTCGGCGACCTTCTTCACCTGCTCGAAGATCTGCGCGTGCGGGCCGGCGGTCACACCGATCTTGAGCGGCTTGTCCTGCGCGAGCAGCGGTCCGATGGCTAATGCAGCGGCCACGGCGATGGCGGTATGCAGCAGGGCACGTTTGTTCACGGAAATACCTTTCGATGGATAAGTGCCGTGATGCTAGAAGGAGCGCCTCATTTCACCAACGAATACGTTTTCATTTCCTCGGAACTTTTGCCTATAAGGCAGGCAGCGGCTTGAACGCTGCGCATCCAACTCACTGCCGCCAGCCCGGCAGCGTGAAGCCCAGCCACAGCGATCCCATTCGCAACGCAGACGTCACCACGGCCGCCAGCAGCAGCACCGTGAGTTCGGCCGCACCTGCCGCGTGCGCGCCCACCGCCACCCAGCCGCCGATGAACGCGCACACCGCATAGGGCCGGCGGTCGCGGAAGAGGCTGGGAATTTCGTTGCAGACGATGTCGCGCAACACGCCGCCGAAGGTGGCGGTGACCACGCCCAGCAGCACGGCCACCAGCAGCGGCATGTCCTGCGCCAGCGCCAGTTGCGTGCCGGTGGCGGTGAACAGGCCCAGGCCCAGTGCGTCGGGCCATTGCATGGCGCGTTCGGTGGGCTCGATGTGGCGGCTGCTCATGAACAGCATCGCTGCGCTGCACAGCGCGAGCAGAACCCACAGCCACGCGTGGTGCTCCACCCAGAAGAATGGCCGGCGATCCAGCAGGATGTCGCGCAGCGTGCCGCCGCCGAAGGCGGTGAGGCCGGCGACCACGAAGGCGCCGACCACGTCGAGCTGCTTGCGCGCGGCGGCCATCAGCCCCGACATGGCGAAGGCGATCACGGCAGCGGCTTCGACGCCGGTCTGCACGATCTCGATGACGTGGGAGGACGAGAGCATGGCGGTGTGCGGTGGCCCCGGCCCGTCAGCCGCGCAACGCGAGGTTGTTGAGCTTGTCCAGCCGCTCGGGCCAGCTGTCCTGCGTGGCCGATTGCAGCAGGATGCGCGTCCAGGCCACCCACGCGTCCCACTGCACGCGCTTGTCCCAGGCGTTGCCCCACTGGCTGAAGAGCTGCAGCGCGCTTTCGGCGGCGATGCGCGCGTCGCCCAAGCGGCCGGCCGAGAGATACAGCTGGGCCAGCACCATCTGCGGCTCGCCCACCCACGGGTTGTGGCGCACGGCCTGCTCCAGCACGGCAATGGCGGCATCGGTCTGCACCAGCGGCTGGTCCTGCTGGATGACGGACCAGTAGAGCGACGTGGCCGCCGCTTCGTCGGCTTCGGCCAGTACCTGCGTGCAAGCCGCGAACACGGGCGGCAGCGGCAGCACGGCGCGCAGTGCGGGGTGCTGCAGCGCCCGGCCCATGGCCGAGATCTGGGCCACCATGCGGCTGCTGGGCCGCATGGGGCCGGGCCAGAGCGAGGCCATCCAGTGCACCGTCTGCCTGCGCTGCTCCACGTTCGGGAAGCCCGCGAAGATGTCTTCCTGCCAGCTGAACCACTGCTCGATGGTGTCGGCCATGCTCACCACGATGAAGGCCGCCACCTCGTACGCGCCCAGGTGCACGGTGCCCTGCCCCTGGCCGATGCGGTCGATGGTCATGCCGCCGTCGGTGTCGATCTGCCCGGCCAGCACGCGCTGGGTGAACTGCACGCGGCTGGCGGTGCAGAAGGTGTAGACCAGTTGCTCGGCACCCTCGCCCACCAGCTCGCGCAGCCGGCCGCGCTCGCTGCCGGCGTCGAACTTCACCAGATCGACGAAGGCGTTGCCGTAGACGCTGTGCAGCAGACCCAGCAGGCGCACGTCGCGCGGCTGGCCCCATTGCGCCAGCGAGCGTGCCACGCCCACCAGGTGGTGGCGGAAGGTGCCGGCCTTGTGCCAGTCCTGCCCCACGCCGCGTGCCAGCACCACGGGCAGCACGGGCGCCAGGTCGGCATCGCCCTTGAGCCAGTCTTCGTTGAGCAGCGTCTGGGCGCGCTGGAACAGCGCCGCGTCGAAGGCGTGGAACGGCAGGGGTGAGGTCATGGCGGTATCCGTCGGTTCTGGCATGGGATGGCAGCCCGCGAGTATCGCCCGGCGCGCCCGCGGGGCGGCTCCGGGTCTGCCCGGCCGCGCGCGGGCGGCCCGGGCGGCGCCTGGCTTACCAGGCGACTGTGTAAGCGCCCTTGAAGGTGGTGTCGACGAACTGCTTCACCTCGGGCGACTGGTAGGCCTTCACGAAGGCCAGCAGGTCGGCGTCTTTTTCGTGGCCGGCGCGCGTGGCGATCACCACGGTCACGTAGGGCGTGTTGGGGTTCTCGAGCGCCAGCGAGTCGCCGGTGGGCGAAAGGCCGGCGGCCACGGCATAGCTGCTGTTGACGGCGGCGGCGTCCAGGTCGCCCAGGGCGCGCGGCAGTTGCGCGGCTTCGAGCTCGATGAAGCGCAGCTTCTTCGGGTTGGCCGTGATGTCGAGCACCGAGGCGCGCGTGCCCGCCCCGCCCTTGAGCTGGATCAGGCCCTGCTCGGCCAGCACCAGCAACGCGCGCGAACCGTTGGTCGGGTCGTTGGGGATGCCCACGCGTGCACCGTCGGCCAGGTCGGCGAGCTTCTTCACCTTCTTCGAGTACACGCCCATCTGCTGGCGCACGGCGGGTGCCACGGGCACGAGCTTGTAGCCACGGTCCTTGTTCTGCGCTTCGAGGAAGGGCACGTGCTGGTAGATGTTGGCGTCGAGCTGGCTGGAGGCCAGCGCGGCATTGGGCTGGATGAAGTCGCTGAACTCGACCAGCTTGACCTTCAGGCCGTTCTTCTCGGCCACGCGCTTGGCCACTTCGGCGATCTGCGCGTGCGGGCCGGCGGTCACGCCGATGGTGACTTCCTTGTCGGCGGCGATGGCCGTGAGCGGGAAGGCCGCGGCCAGTGCGGCGGCCACGGTGGCCTGCAGCAGCAGGCGGCGGGGAATGGCGATGGTCATGGGTGAGTCCTCCAGGGGAATGGAAAAAAACGGAATCGGGTCAGCGGTGCGACAGGCGGCGCACCGCCCAGTCGCCCAGGCTCTGCACGGCCTGCACGAAGAAGATCAGCACCACCACCACGGCCAGCATCACGTCCGGCAGGAAGCGTTGATAGCCGTAGCGGATGCCCAGGTCGCCCAGGCCGCCGCCGCCGATGGCGCCGGCCATGGCCGAGTAGCCGGTCAGGCTGACGAAGGTGATGGTCAGGCCCGCGACGATGCCGGGCAGCGCCTCGGGCAGCAGCACCTTCCAGACGATCTGGCCGGTGGTCGCGCCCATGGCCTGGGCGGCTTCGACGAGGCCGCTGTCCACCTCGCGCAGCGAGGCTTCGACCAGGCGCGCCACGAAGGGCGCGGCCGCGATGGTCAGCGGCACGATGGCCGCTGCCGTACCGATGGACGAGCCCGCCAGCAACCGCGTGAACGGGATGATGGCCACCAGCAGGATGATGAAAGGCGTGGAGCGCACGGCGTTGACGATCCAGCCGACGATGCGGTTGGCCGCCGCGTTCTGCAGCACGCCGCCGTGGTCGGTGAGGCGCAGGAACACGCCCAGCGGAATGCCCAGCAGCGCACCCAGCACGCCCGACACGCCCACCATCACCAGCGTTTCCCACAGCGAGAGGGCGAACAGCTCCAGCAGGGCCTGCGAAAAATTCTCGAACATGGCTCAGGCCTCCACGGGGGTGTTGTCGGTGCCAGCCGCGGCGAACGCACGTTGGGCGGTGGTTTGCGGCGCGATCTCGGTCACGGCCACGCCGCGTGCGCGCAGCGCGGCCACTGCGTCGTCCACCTGCGCATCGCTGCCCGTGGCCAGCACGGCCAGCGAGCCGAAGGCCTGGCCCTGGATCTCGTCGATCTGCCCGTGCAGGATGGACAGCTGCACGCCGTGGTCGGACACCAGGCGCGACAGGATGGGCTGGTAGGCGCTCTCGCCCGCGTACGACAGGCGCAGCAGCCGGCCCGCCGGCAGCCCGCCGGTGGAGGCGGCGCCCTGCAGCGCCTGCACGTGCGCGAGCACGCTGGCCGGCAGTTCCTGCGGCACGATCTCGTCGATCAGGCTGCGCGTGATGGCCTCACGCGGACGCGTGAACACGTCCACCACGGCGCCCTCTTCCACGATGCGGCCGGCGTCGATCACGGCCACGCGATCGGCCACCTGCTTGATCACCTGCATCTGGTGCGTGATCAGCACGATGGTCAGGCCCAGCTCGCGGTTGATCTGGCGCAGCAGCGCGAGGATCGAGCGCGTCGTCTCGGGGTCGAGCGCCGAGGTGGCCTCGTCCGACAGCAGCACGCGCGGCCGGTTGGCCAGCGCGCGTGCGATGCCCACGCGCTGCTTCTGGCCACCGCTGATCTGCGCCGGGTAGCGGTCGGCCAGCGCGCCCAGGCCCACCAGGTCGAGCAGCGGCGTCACGCGCGCGCGGATCTCCGCTTCGGGCAGGCCCGCCAGCTCCAGCGGCAGCGCCACGTTGCCGTACACGGTGCGCGACGACAGCAGGTTGAAGTGCTGGAAGATCATGCCGATGCCCTGACGCGCGGTGCGCAGGTCGGCATCGGAGAGCGCGGTGAGCTCGCGCCCGTCCACGTGCACGCTGCCCGCGGTGGGGCGGTTCAGCAGGTTGATGACCCGCACCAGCGAACTCTTGCCCGCGCCGCTCTTGCCGATGATGCCGAACACCTCACCCGGCGCGATGCGCAGGTCGATGCCCTTGAGCGCTTCCACCGGGCCGCGCTGGCCCCGGTAGGTGAGCGCGATGCCCTTGAGTTCGATCATGAAAACAGGGCCCGGCCGTGTGAGCCGGGCTTCCGAAACGAAAGCCCGCGATGCTACGGCCAAATCGTTAGATGCTTAAACAATAAGAAATTCTGAGGAAAGCACGAGCCGGAATAAACGCAGGCATCGCGCGCGGGCGCTCAGACGCGAAGGCAACCGCCAGCGGCGGTAACTGCGGCACGCCCAGGCAGGGTCTTGCGACGAGTCCCCATGCGCGCGCCGTGGCCGCGATCACGATCCGGGCCCGCGACGACAACCTGGGACCTTCAGGCGAGGGCGAAGAGAGGGCAGGCGCAGTCATGGGGCCAGCCTTCACTTGCGCGTGTAGATCTGATCGAAGCTGCCGCCGTCGGCGAAGTGCTCCTTGTCGGCCTTGGCCCAGCCGCCGAACGCCTGGTCGATGGTGAACAGGTTCACCTTGGCGAACTGCCTGGCGTACTTGTCGATGGCTTTCTTGGACACGGCCGGGCGGTAGAAATTCTTGCCCGCGATGTCCTGGCCTTCTTCGGAGTACAGGTATTCGAGGTACGCCGTGGCGACGGCACGCGTGCCCTTCCTGTCGACCACCTTGTCGACCACGGCCACGGCGGGCTCGGCCAGGATGGAGAGCGAGGGCGCGACGATGTCGAACTTGGCGCCGAATTCCTTTTCCAGCAGGAAGGCTTCGTTCTCCCAGGCCAGCAGCACGTCGCCCTGCGCGCGCTGCGCGAAGGTGATGGTGGAGCCGCGCGCGCCGGTGTCCAGGATGGGCACGTTGCCGTAGAGCTTGGCGACGAATTCCTTGGCCTTGGCATCGCTGCCGTACTTGCGCTTGGCGAATTCCCAGGCGGCCAGGTAGTTCCAGCGGGCGCCGCCCGACGTCTTGGGGTTGGGCGTGATGACGGAGACGCCGGGCTTGATCAGGTCGTCCCAGTCCTTGATGCCCTTGGGGTTGCCCTGGCGCACTGCGAACACGATGGTCGAGGTGTAGGGCGACGCGTTGTGCGGCAGCTTCTTCTGCCAGTCGGCGGACAGCAGGTTGCCGTTTTTGACCAGCGCGTCGGTGTCGCCGGCCAGGGCCAGCGTGGCCACGTCGGCTTCCAGGCCATCGATGATGGAGCGGGCCTGCTTGCCCGAGCCGCCATGCGATTGCTTGATCGTCACGTCCACACCCGTCTTCGCCTTATAGGCCTTGATGAAGGCCTGGTTGAACTCGACGTAGAGCTCGCGCGTCGGGTCGTACGACACGTTGAGCAGCTCGACCTTCTGCTGCGCGAAAGCAGGGAACGCCAGAGCCCCCAGCAGGGCGGCGGCCACGGGAATCTTGATAAAGTCGCGACGAACAGTCATTTGAGAATCTCTCGGGTTGAGTGGATGGGAAGGATTCTGCGAACCGCCCCACCAAACTGGAACCAATAAGATTTCAGTTCCATATATCCAAAACATCTCAGCCCTGATTCACCACCCCCGCACACAAGAGGCACACCCCATGGCGCGCACCATCCAATGCATCAAGCTCGGCAAGGAAGCCGAAGGACTCGACTTCCCCCCCTACCCCGGCGAGCTGGGCAAGCGCCTGTACGACAGTGTGAGCAAGGAAGCCTGGGCCGCCTGGATGAAGCAGCAGACCATGCTGGTCAACGAGAACCGCCTCAACCTGGCCGATCAACGCGCCCGTGAGTACCTGCGCCGCCAGATGGAAAAGCACTTCTTCGAAGGCGGCGCAGACCAGGCCGCCGGCTTCGTGCCGCCCACGCCCGGCACGGCCGGCTGAACGCGCGGGCCGGGCTCATTTGCCCGGCGCTTCCACCGTCCTCTCCCTTCGCCCCCCATGAGCACGCGCGATCCCACCGGCCCGGCGGGACCGGTGCACTGGTCCGCCGACGGACGCGCCTCGTCGCCGCGCTATGGCGACTTCTATACCTCCGAAGCCGGCGCCCTGGCGCAGGCGCGCCATGTCTTCCTGCACGGCAACGGCCTGCCCGGCCGCTGGCAGGCACGCGCGCGCTTCACCGTGCTGGAAACCGGCTTCGGCCTGGGCCTGAACTTCCTGGCCACGTGGCAGGCCTGGCACGACGACCCGGCGCGCTGCACGCGGCTGGACTACGTGGCCATCGAGGCGCATCCCGTATCGGCGGACGACATCGCCCGGGCCGTGGCCGCATCGCCCGAGCAGGCGCCCCTCGCGCCGCTGGCGCGGCAACTGATCGCGCGCCATCCGCTCCCCCTGCCCGGCCTGCACCGCATCGAATTCGTGCATGCCGACGGTCCGCAGGCCGGCGTGCTGGCGCTGACCCTGGCCATCGGCGACGCGCCCGCGCTGCTGCGCGAATTGCACCTGTCGGCGGATGCCGTGTACCTCGACGGCTTCTCGCCCGCGCGCAACCCCGACATGTGGTCGCCCGCGCTGCTCAAGAGCGTGGCGCGGCTGATGCGCGAGGGCGGCACCGCGGCCACCTGGACGATCGCGGCCGCCGTGCGGCATGGCCTGGCGCAGGCCGGCTTCGTGGTCGAACGCGCGCCCGGCCTGCCGCCCAAGCGCGACGCGTTGCGCGCACGCTATGCGCCGGCCTGGGCGCGACCTGCCAGCTGGCCCGTTCATGAGGCGCGCTCCGATGCGCCCGGCGAGCGCCACGCCCTGGTGATCGGCGCCGGGCTGGCCGGCGCGGCCACCGCGCGCGCTCTGCGGGCACGGGGGTGGCACGTCACCGTCGTCGATGCCACGGGCCCGGCGGCCGGCGCGTCAGGCCTGCCGGCCGGACTCATGGTGCCGCACGTGTCGCCCGACGATGCGCCGATGTCCCGCCTCACACGCGCCGGTGCCGCGCTGCTGCGCGACTGGATCGGGCAGGACAGCCTGCCCGCGCGCCACTGGCGCGAGGCCGGCGTGCTGCAGCAGGTGGACGACGCCCACCGGGCGCGCGCGCCCGCCGCCTGGGATGAACTGGATCTGCCGACGCGCCTGTTCGAACTGCGCGAGGCGCGGCCCGGCCAGCCGGCGCGCTACTTCCCCGGCGGCGTCGCCATCGAAGGCGGCGCGCTGGTGCGCCACTGGCTGGCGGCCGAGGGCGTCACACCGTGCTGGGGCCGCGCGGTGGCGTCGCTCACGCGCCGGGAAGACGGCTGGGCCGCGCTCGACCCGCACGCGGTGGTGATCGCGCAGGCGCCCGTGGCCATCGTCGCCACCGCGCTCGCGAGCCTGCCACTCGCCACGCCGGGCGATCCGTCCACCTCCGGCGTGCTGCGCGCGGTGCGCGGCCAGATCACGCTGGGCCGCACGCCGCTGCCGCCGGCCGACGCACCGCCCCACGCGCTCAGCGGCCACGGCCACTTCATCGCGGCGCTGAACGAGGACGCCGGATGGCCCTGGCTGGTGGGCGCGAGCTTCGAGCGAGGCGAGGCCACGCCCGAGGCCAGCGCCGCCGCGCATGCGGGCAACCTCGACAAGTTCCGGCAGCTGGCGCCGGCGCTCGCGCGTCAGGTGGAAGGCGACTTCGATCCCGCCGTGGCGCGCGCCTGGGTGCAGGTGCGCTGCGCCTCGCCCGACCGGCTGCCGCTGGTGGGGCCGGTGCCGGGTCGCCCGGGCCTGCACATGCTGGCCGCGCTGGGCTCGCGGGGGCTCAGCCTGGCGGCGGTCTGCGCGGAACTGCTGGCCAGCCAGATCGACGGCGATCCGTGGCCGGTGGAAGAACGGCTGGCGCGGGCGCTGGCGCCCGCACGCTTCATTGCGGATCCGGCGGCGGCAAGGCCTGGCGCCGAGACTTCGGCACGCGCGTGATCGCCTCCTGCAGTGCCGTGGGCGACAGCGGCTTGCGCAGGCAGGCCGTGGCGCCCAGCCACCACGCTTTCAGCCGCGTGCCCAGCCCGCGCTGGCGCGTGAGCAGCACCATGGACGCCTCGGGCTGCAGCAGGCGCACGCCCCGGTAGAGCTGCCAGTCGTCTGCGCCCGTGAGGTCCAGGTCCAGCAGGATGAGGTCGAACTTCTCCGTCTGGCCGAATTCCATCGCGTCGCTGGCGCTGGTGGCTTCCTGCAGCCGCGTCAAGCCCACGGCGGCCAGCTTGGCACGCAGGTACAGGCGCAGTTCCATGTCCACGGCGATGACCAGCGCACGGCGCGCATCGCCTGCGGGCTTGGCCACATCGAACACCGAGAGGTCGAGATCGAGTTCGGGCGGCGCGTCCAGGTCGAGGTCGAGCGGCGGCGGCGGCATGAAAGCCTCGTCCATGGCGCGCACCACGTCGGACCAGCGCATGGGCCGCTCGAACGTGAGCCACGCATGCGCGGGCGCGATGGCTCCCACCCAGATCAGGCGCGGGCCGGCAGCGGCGCCCGTCGCGGTGAGCTCCACGCCGGCCTCGTAGCTCTGGCCGTCGACCAGCGCCACGCGCGGTTCGTCGGGAGCGCCGGGCGTCCACAGGGCGTAGACGACTTCGCGCCCCTCGGACAGGCGGAACACGGTGTTGAGCGCGTGCCGCTCCACATCGCTGAATCCGGTGACCTTGACGAATATGCGCTGCTGGCTCATGCGTTCGAATACAACTGGAACCCCCAAATCAGCAGCCGCATTGCACGGCCGCGCTGTCAGCAAATGTTATCAGCCTCCTGCCGCGCGGGACCCGATGCCGCCCTGGCGGCGGGGTTGGCACTACACTTCAAAACCCCGCGAGGCCGCGCCAGCATTGGCTTATGGGGTTTCGAGCATAAGCGGCAAAAAATAAAATAGTTGGTTTCGGGGCCGGGGCTGCCTACAGTGCGCCCTATCCTGCGCGCCCGCGCACGCCCCGACGCCTGCCTGCCGCGTCCCAGACGCGACCCACGATGTACCAATACACCGAATTCGACCGACAGTTCGTCCGCGCCCGTGCGGACCAGTACCGCGACCAGCTCGAGCGCTGGACCGACGGCCGCCTCTCCGAAGACGAGTTCCGTCCGTTGCGCCTGCAGAACGGCTGGTACGTGCAGCGCTACGCCCCCATGCTGCGCGTGGCCGTGCCCTACGGCGAGATCGCCAGCCGCCAGATCCGCATGCTGGCCAGGATCGCGCGCGAGTACGACCAGCCCGAGGCCGATATCTACCAGCAGGCGCTGGCCACCCAGGGCGCCATGGGCACCACCTACCTGCCCACGCACTACGCGCACTTCACCACGCGCACCAACGTGCAGTTCAACTGGATCCCGCTGTCGAAAAGCGCCGATGTGATGGACCTGCTGGCCAGCGTGGACATGCACGGCATCCAGACCAGCGGCAACTGCATCCGCAACACCACCACCGACGAACGCGCCGGCGTGGCCGTGGACGAGATCGCCGACCCGCGCCCCTATGCCGAAATCATGCGGCAGTGGACCACGCTGCACCCCGAGTTCGCCTTCCTGCCGCGCAAGTTCAAGATCGCCGTCTCGGCATCGAAGGAAGACCGCGCCGCC
This sequence comes from Burkholderiales bacterium, assembly GCA_017307855.1. Lineage (GTDB taxonomy): Bacteria > Pseudomonadota > Gammaproteobacteria > Burkholderiales > Burkholderiaceae_C > JAGOCV01. The sequence continues at coordinate 230,055 of JAFKGD010000004.1, forward strand.
ACCAGCTGGCACGACGTGGGCCTGTACCTGGTGAAGAACGAGGCCGGCGAAATCGGCTTCAAGGTGCAGGTGGGCGGCGGCATGGGCCGCACGCCCGTGATCGGCACCGTCATCCGCGAGTTCCTGCCCTGGCAGCAGCTCATGAACTACCTGGAAGCCGTGGTACGCGTCTACAACCGCTACGGCCGCCGCGACAACAAATACAAGGCCCGCATCAAGATCCTGGTGAAGGCCGAGGGCCAGAAGTACATCGACGACGTGGAAGAAGAGTTCCGCCAGATCGTCGAAGTGGATGGCGGCCCGCACTTCATCACGCAGGCCGAGTTCGACCGGGTGGCCGCGTCGTTCGTGCCGCCCGCGCTGGCCCGGCGCCAGCCGGCCGACCTGGCCGCCGTGGAGGCAACGCTGCGCCGCGAGGCCGCCGCCAGCGCCCCCTTCGCGCGCTGGCTCTCGCGCAACGTGGCCCCGCACAAGCAGCCGCACCTGCGCATCGTCACGCTGTCGTTCAAGCGCGTGGGCCAGGCGCCCGGCGATGCCTCGGCCGACCAGCTCGACGCGCTGGCCGACCTGGTGGACCGCTTCTCGGCCGGCGAGGCCCGCGTCACGCACGACCAGAACGTCGTACTGCCCTGGGTGCATGCCGAAGACCTGCCCGCGCTGTGGAACGCCGCGCGCGAGCTGGGCCTGGCCAGCACCAACGTGCACCTGCTCACCGACATGATCGCCTGCCCCGGTGGCGACCTGTGTGCGCTGGCCAACGCCCGCTCGCTGCCCATTGCCGCCGCCATCACCGAGCGCTACCAGGATCTGGACGAGCTCGACGACATCGGCGAGATCGACCTGCACATCAGCGGCTGCATCAACTCGTGCGGCCACCACCACAGCGGCCACATCGGCATCCTGGGCGTGGATAAGGACGGCAAGGAGTGGTACCAGGTCACCCTGGGCGGCTCGGACGGCAGCGTGCCCAGCGGCCCGGCCGTGGCCGGCAAGGTGATCGGCCCGTCGTTCTCGGCGGCCGAAGTGCCCGACGTGATCGAGGCCGTGCTCACCACCTACCGCGACCAGCGCGAAGCCGGCGAGACGTTCCAGAACGCCGTGCGCCGCCTGGGGCTCGACCCGTTCAAGGCCGCGGCCAACGCGGCGCGCATCAAGGTGGAGGAAGTGGCATGAGCACCGCCCCCAAGCTCCGCCTGCTGGCCTTCGCCGACCACGCCGCGCCGGCCGAGGGCGACGCCCACGTGGTGGCCCTGCCCAACGATGCCGATCCGCTGGCCCTTCCGCTCGACGGCGTCACCCGCATCGACCTGCACTTCCCGCAGTTCACCGATGGCCGCGCCTTCAGCCAGGCCTTCCTGCTGCGCCGCCGCCGTGGCTTCACGGGCGAGATCCGCGCCACCGGCGACGTGCTGATCGACCAGCTGGTGCAGATGGAGCGCACGGGCTTCAGCAGCGCCGTGCTCAAGGAAGGCCTGGGCACCGCCGACGCGCAGCGCCAGTTCGATCGCTTCGCCGGCTTCTACCAGGGCGATGCGGTCGAGGTGAAGCCGCATTTCGCGCAGACGGCCTGACGCGCTTTTCGCGCCCGCCCGCATCGACGACGCCTTCGGGCGTCGTTGTCGTTTCTGGCGGCGCCATGCATCCATGCATCGCGCCGCGTGCAGGCCGGCCTTATCCAGACTTGCACCCGGATCGCCCTGCAACCCGCATGAACACTGGCGCATTTGCTTATCCGCATAAGGCGCGAATTAATTAATCGTTTGTTTTCATAAGGGGCGTTCCTAAAGTACGGGCTTCATCGATTCCGCCGCCCCATGAGCCTCGATCTCGCACGCATCAACGCCGACCTCGGCCGCAACGCCCCCGCCCTGGTGGAATGGGCGCTGGGCCTGGGCCAGCGCGCCATCGTCACCACCAACTTCCGCCCGTTCGAGGCCGTGATCCTGCATCTGGTCACGCGCGTGCAGCCCGACGTGCCCGTGGTGTGGATGGACAACGGCTACAACACCGAAGCCACCTACCGCTTCGCCGACGAGGTGACGAAGCAGCTGGGCCTGAACCTGCGCATCTACCTGCCGCTGCGCTCGCGCGCGCACCGCGAAGCCGTCGACGGCCCGACACCCGCGCTGGACGATCCGCGCCACGCCGCCTTCACCGAAGAGGTGAAGCTCGAACCCTTCGCGCGCGCCCTGCGCGAGACGGCGCCCCGCGTGTGGTTCACCGCGCTGCGCGCCACCGACACGGCCGTGCGCGCGCAGATGGAGCCGGTGAGCATCAACCCCGACGGGCTCGTCAAGGTCGCCCCGTTGCTGCACTGGTCGTCCAAAGACCTGCACGAGTACTGCCAGCAGCACGGCCTGCCCAACAACTTCGATTACGTGGACCCGACCAAGGGCGAGGACAACCGCGAATGCGGCCTCCACCTGTCGCACTGAATACGACCCCATCCCGCAAGAGAGCCCGCGATGAACGCCCGCACCGAACCCGAACTGCTCGACACCGCCGCAGCCCCTCTCTCCGACGCGCATCTCGACGCGCTGGAGGAAGAAACCATCTTCATCCTGCGCGAGGTGGCCGCCGCGTTCGAACGCCCGGCGCTGCTGTTCTCGGGCGGCAAGGATTCGCTGGTGCTGCTCAAGTGCGCAGAGAAAGCGTTTGGCGTGGGCCGGATTCCCTACCCGCTTTTGATGATCGACACCGGGCACAACTTCCACGAAGTGACCGACTTCCGCGACCAGCGCGCGAAGGAACTGGGCGCCGAGCTGATCGTGCGCAGCGTGGAAGACAGCATGAAGCGCGGCACGGTGCGGCTGGCGCGGCCGGACGAATCGCGCAACGTGCACCAGTCGGTCACGCTGCTGGAGGCCATCGACGAATTCCGCTTCGACGCGCTGATCGGCGGCGCGCGCCGCGACGAGGAAAAGGCCCGCGCCAAGGAGCGCATCTTCTCCCACCGCGACAGCTTCGGCCAGTGGCAGCCCAAGGCGCAGCGCCCCGAGCTGTGGACTTTGTTCAACACGCGCCTGGCCCCGGGCGAGCACTTCCGCGTGTTCCCCATCAGCAACTGGACCGAGCTCGACGTGTGGCAGTACATCGCGCGCGAGAACGTGGCCCTGCCCTCGCTGTACTACACGCACAAGCGCGACGTGGTCGAGCGACGCGGCCTGCTGGTGCCCGTGACGCCGCTCACGCCCGCACGCGAGGGCGAAGTGGTCGAAAGCCGCGACGTGCGCTTCCGCACCGTAGGCGACATCACCTGCACCTGCCCCGTGCCCAGCCTGGCCGCGGGTGCGCTGGACGTGGTGGCCGAAACCCTGTCCGCCGACGTGAGCGAGCGCGGTGCCACGCGCATGGACGACAAGACGTCCGACGCTTCCATGGAGAAGCGCAAGAAAGACGGCTATTTTTAGACCATCCCAGGCTTCTCACTGCGTGATCCGCCTCCCCCTTCGAGGGGCGCAGCCAGCGGCCCGGCGAAGCCGGTTCCGCGGCTACCGCGCCTCGGTGGTGCCTCATCAAGAATTGCTGCCATGACACAGACATCCTCCAACGACACCTCCACCGCGCTGCGCTTCATCACCTGCGGCAGCGTGGACGACGGCAAGAGCACGCTGATCGGCCGCCTGCTGGTGGACAGCCGCGCCGTGCTGCAGGACCAGCTGGCCAGTGTCTCGAAAAGCGGCGCGGCCGACCTGGCGCTGCTGACCGACGGCCTGTCGGCCGAGCGCGAGCAGGGCATCACCATCGACGTGGCCTACCGCTACTTCTCCACGCCCACGCGCAAGTTCATCATCGGCGACGCGCCGGGCCACGAGCAGTACACGCGCAACATGGTCACGGCCGCCTCCAGCGCCGACGCGGCCGTGGTGCTGGTCGATGCCACCAAGCTCGCGTGGAACGACCCCGCGCTCGAACTGCTGGTGCAGACCCGCCGCCACACGCTGCTGGCCCATCTGCTGCGCGTGCCGTCCATCGTGTTCGCCATCAACAAGCTCGACGCGGTGGAGCAGCCCGACGTGGCCTTCGCCCACATCCGCGATGCGCTGGCGCGCTTCACCGCCGCGGCCGGCGTGGCCGTGCGGGCCGTCGTGCCGGTTTCGGCGCTGGAAGGCTGGAACGTGGTGGAGCCGCGCGCCGGCTGGTGTGGCTACGAGGGCCCCGGCCTGCTGCAACTCCTGGAAACGCTGCCGGTCACGCCGGCCGATACGGCCGAGCCGTTTGCTTTCCCCGTGCAGTGGGTCGAAAAGTTTTCCTCTTCATCCGACACGTCCGAAGGTCGCCGCGTGTTCTGGGGCCGTGTGGCCGCAGGCAGCGTGGCGCCCGGCCAGCAGGTGACGGTGCTGCCCGGCGGACAGACGGCCACCGTGGCCCGCGTGCTCGACCACGTGCGGCGCGAGGGCGACGTGGCGGCCGGCCACAGCGCCGGCATCGTGCTCGACCGCGAAGTGGACGTGTCGCGCGGCGACTGGCTGCTGGCGCCCGGCGCCTACGATCCCGCGCAGACGCTGCAGGCCACCGTGGCCTGGCTCGACGACGAGCCGCTGGTGCCCGGCCGCGCCTACTGGGCGCTGCACGGCCACCGCTGGGTCAAGGCCAAGGTGCGCCGCATCGTGCACCGGCTCGACGTGAACACCCTGGCCGAGGACGAGGCCACCGAGCTGCCGGCCAACGCCATCGGCCACGTGGAGCTGACGCTGCAGGAACCGCTGGCCGCGCGCCCGTTCGCGCAGTCGCGCGCGCTGGGCAGCCTGGTGCTGGTGGATACCGCCAGCCACAAGACCGCTGGCGCGGTGCTGGTTCGCGGCTGATCGCTGGCCTGCCGAACCGAAACAACTAAAATCGACCGTTTGCCGTCGTACCCGTCCCCGATCCGAATTCCAACATGACCCACGTCGTCTCCGAAAACTGTATCCGCTGCAAATACACCGACTGCGTCGACGTCTGCCCCGTGGACTGCTTCCGCGAAGGCCCGAACATGCTGGTGATCGATCCGGACGAATGCATCGACTGCGCGGTGTGCATCCCCGAATGCCCGGCCAACGCGATCTTCGCCGAGGAAGACCTGCCGGCCGACCAGCTCGCCTTCATCAAGCTCAACGCAGAACTCGCGCTGGCCGACGGCTGGAAGAGCATCACCAAGCGCAAGCCCGCGCTGCCCGACGCCGACGAGTGGAAGGACAAGCCGGGCAAGATCGCCGAGCTGATCCGCTGAGCCGGGGCACCCCCGCACCGTGCCCGACCTGCACCCTGCCCCGGCCGAGCTGCCCGTGGAGGCCGACGCGGTCATCATCGGCGCGGGCCCGGTCGGGCTGTTCCAGGCCTTCCAGCTCGGGCTGCACGGCATCCACAGCCACATCGTCGACGCGCTGCCCCACTCCGGCGGCCAGCCCGTCGAGCTCTATCCCGACAAGCCCATCTACGACATCCCCGGCACGCGCGTGTGCACGGGGCGCGAGCTCGCGCAGTCGCTGCTGGAGCAGGTGGCGCCCTTCCAGCCCACGATGCACCTGGGCCAGGAAGTCACCCAACTCGAAACCCAGCCCGACGGCCGATTCCTGCTGGCCACGTCCGCCGGCACCCGCCTGCTGGCGCGCACCGTCTTCATCGCGGCGGGTGTGGGCGCCTTCCAGCCACGCGCGCTGAAGGCGCCCGGAGCCGACCGGCTCGAAGGCGGCCCGCTGCGCTACCGCCTGGGCGACCCCGCGCAATACGCCGGCCGCCGCGTGGTGATCAACGGCGGCGAAGACGCCGCGCTCGATGCCGCGCTGGCGCTTGCCGCGCTGCCGCCGCCGCAGCGCCCTGCGCAGATCACGCTGCTGCACCGGCGCGACGTGTTCCAGGCCGAGGCCGCCCGGGTCGATGCGATGCGCGCCGCCGTGGCGCAGGGCGCGATCTCGCTGCGCATCGGCCAGGTGGCCGGCTTCGACACGGCCCCGCCGGAACATCACGAAGCCGCCGACGGCGACGCCAGCCCGCTCATGACCGCCGTGCGCGTGCTGGACGCCGATGGCCAAGAGCGTGCCATGCCGGCCGACCAGTTGCTCGCCTTCCTCGGCGTGTCGCCGCGCCTGGGCCCGGTCACGCAATGGGGCCTGGACATCGAGCGCAAGCAGCTCAGGGTGGACACCGAATCGTTCAGCACCAGCGTGCGCGGCATCTACGCCGTGGGCGACGTCAACACCTACCCGGGCAAGCGCAAGCTCATCCTCTCGGGCTTCCACGAATGCACGCTGGCGGCCTTCGCCGCCGCCGAACTGATCAGCGGCCAGCCCGTGCACCTGCAATACACCACCACCAGTCCGCGCCTGCACGCGCTGCTGGGCGTGGCGACGCCGCAGCGCGACTGACAGCCCCGACTGCAATGTGCGGCTAAACTGTACAAATTAGCCAGTTCACTGAGGTAGCCACCATGCAGACATTGAGTTCCGTGGAAGCGCAGAACCGCTTCGGCCAACTGCTCGATGCCGCGCAGCGGCAGCCCGTCGGCATCACGCGGCGCGGACGGCCCGTGGCCTTCATCGTCTCTGCACAAGAGATGGAGGAGTTGCTGGAGGCCCGCCGCCAGCGCAATGCGGCGGGGCATTCCGCGCATCGCGAGTGGGCCGCCGCCTGTGCCGACGGATGGAACAGGGTCGAGGAGAAGTTCGGTTCCTTCGCAGACGAGCATTCCACGCTCTGACCCACCCGCATGCCGCAGTTCGACGTTCATCGGAACAAGGGCCAGCAGAAGCAGGCCATTCCGTTCGTGGTCGTTGTGCAGTCCGCGCAATTTGACCGCTACCGCCGCCGCGTCGTGGTGCCGCTGATGCGTCGCAGCGTTTTGCCTACTCGCTCACCCCTTGCGGGGACGCGCATGAACCCGGTGTTCGAGGTGGATGGCATCGACGTGGTGCTGCATCCGCTGGACACCGTTTCTGTCGCACTCGACCAGTTGGGCGAATGCATCGGCAGCCTGGCTGCACAGGGCCAGCAGATTGCCGATGCGATGGACGAGCTGCTCACCCGCTCGTGGGGTTGAGCCAGGCGGCCCGCCCACCCCACTCGCATACAATCCGCGCCGGCGTCCGCATTGCGGGCGCCACTCGCTAGGGGTGTCCGGCCCCGTCGTCCGAACAGACGATGGTGCCGGGCTGAGAGAGTCCCTTTGAACCTGATTGAGGTAATCCTCGCGCAGGGAAGCCAGGCCCGACATCCGGGGCGCCGCGTGCCACTTCTCGCACGCGCATCCATCGCCGCAGCACGCGGCGTGGCGCACCGGGCGGCCAAGCCCACCTGCCTCACGATTTGCACGGAGCAAACTGATGGCAACCGTCTCGTCTTCTTCCTCTTCCGCCGCGGGCGGCAACGACGCGCTCACGCCCATCGCGGCCGACCAGCGCGCCTTCGGCACGCGCGATCACGCATCGCTGTGGTTCAGCCTGGGCGTGGGCCTGCTGGTGATGCAGGTGGGCGCCTACCTGATGCCGGCCCTGGGCACGAAAGAGGCGCTGCTGGCCATCGTGGCCGGCTCGCTGCTGGGCGCGGGCTTGTTGGGCTGGGTGGCCAAACTGGGCGCCGACAGCGGCCTGGCCAGCGCCGGGCTGATGCACGCGGTGTACGGCAGCGCCTTCGCGCGCCTGCCGGTGCTGCTCAACATCGTGCAGCTGATCGGCTGGGGCGCGTTCGAGATCGTGGTGATGCGCGATTCCACACTGGCCATCGCGCGCCAGTCGGGCGCCGAGGTGGCCTCGCCCGCATGGACGGCCCTCGCCACGCTGCTGTGGGGCGCGGTGGTGATGCTGCTCATCAGCGGATCGATGGTGCGCGTGGTGCGAAAGCTGATCGCGCGCGTGGCGCTGCCGCTGGTGGTGCTGTCGCTGCTGTGGCTGACGTGGCAGTTCCTGGGCATGGCGCAGGCGCAAGGGCTGTCGGCGCTGTGGAACCGCCAGGGCGCCGGCGGCATGGGCGTGCTGCCCGCGCTGGATCTGGTGATCGCCATGCCGATCTCGTGGCTGCCGCTGGTGGCCGACTACGCGCGCCATGGCCGCTCGGGCAAGTCGGCGCTGGCCGGCACCTGGCTGGGCTATGCCATCGCCAACATGTGGTGCTACTCGCTGGGCGTGCTGGTGGCGCTGACGCTGCCCAGCGAAAACCTCGTCGCCGCGCTGCTGCTGGCGCAGGGCGGGCTGATCGCGCTGTCGCTGATCCTCATCGACGAGGTGGACAACGCCTACGGCGACACCTACTCGGGCTCGGTCTCGGCACACAGCCTGCTGCCGCGCTGGAGCATCCGCCAGTGGGGCTTCGTGATGGCCGCCGTGTGCACGGGCGTGGCCATGGTCCTGCCCATGCACAGCCTGGAGCCGTTCCTGCTGATGCTGTCGTCGGTGTTCGTGCCGCTGTTCGGCACCATCCTGGGCCGGCTGGCCTTCGGTGTGGATGCTGCCGCCCTGCTGGCGCGCGCGCCCCGTGCCAATGCCGTGCCCATCGCCATCTGGCTGGGTGGCATCGCTGTCTATCACGCGGCGGGACAGCTGATTCCGCAGGCGGGCTCGGCGCTGCCGGCGCTGGCCGTCACCTTCGCGCTGGCGTACTTCACGCGCGGGCGCTGAATCGGGGCGACGTGACCGCAGACCTGTTTGCCGAGGACCCCGGCGCTGCCCGCCAGCCGCTGGGCCGGCACGCCTGCCTGCTGCGCGGCTTCGCGCTGGGCGCGGTCGATGAGTTGCTCACCGCGCTGGCAACGGTGCAGCAGGCATCGCCGCTGCGGCACATGGTGACGCCGGGCGGCTTCACCATGTCGGTGGCGACGACCAATTGCGGGCCGCTGGGCTGGATCAGCGACCGGCGCGGCTACCGCTACACCGCCATCGACCCGGCCCACGGACGCGCCTGGCCCGCCATGCCCGAATCGTTCATGACTTTGGCGCGCGAGGCGGCGGCTGCAGCGGGCTTCGACGGGTTCGAACCCGATGCCTGCCTGATCAACCAGTACGTACCCGGTGCCCGCCTGTCACTGCACCAGGATCGCGACGAAGCCGACTTCGGCGCACCGATCGTTTCCGTTTCGTTGGGCATGAGCGCCACCTTCCAGTTCGGCGGACTGGCGCGCACCGATCCGGTGACCAAGGTGTCCCTGCATCATGGCGACGCGGTGGTCTGGGGCGGCGAGGATCGCCTGCGCTTCCACGGCGTGATGCCGCTCAGAGGCGCGCCGCATCCGCATCCCCAGCTGGCGGATCGGCGCATCAACCTCACGTTCCGCAAGGCCGGTTGAGCGTCGAGGCGCGCTCGCCCCGGCCCGGGCCCGCCTCGCTTCGCTGCGCTGCGCGGGACGCCGGCTGACGTCAGAGCGGCAGCAGCCGCGCGGCCACCGGCGCGTGGCCGTGGTTGAGCGGGCCATGGCCGCGACCCGTGCGCACTGAGGCCCCTGCAGCAATCGCTTTCAGCACATAGGCGCGAGCGCCCTCCACCGCTTCGGTGAGCGGCAGGCCGATTGCCAGATGCGCGGCAATGCCCGACGACAGCGTGCAGCCGGTGCCGTGCACGTTGTGGCTGTCGATGCGGTTGGCGGCCAGGCGCAACAGGGGCTGGCCCGGGCGGGCGAGCAGGTCGACGACTTCCGGGCCGGGCAGATGTCCACCCTTGAGCAAGGCCGCCGGCGCGCCCAGCGCCAGCAGGTCGGCGGCGGCGGCGTCCAGCGCATCGATGCCGTCGATGGGCCGGCCCAGCAGCAGCGCGGCTTCGTCCAGATTGGGCGTGACCACGGTGGCGCGCGGAAACAGCTCGTGCACCAGCACGCTCACGGTTTCCTCGGCAATGAGGCGGTCGCCGCTGGTGGCCACCATCACGGGGTCGAGCACCACGCGCTCGATGCGGTAGGTGTCGATGGCCCAGGCCACCACGCGCACGATCTCGGGGGCGTGCAGCATGCCGATCTTCACGGCGTCCACGCCGATGTCTTCGATGACGGCCGACAGCTGCGCCTTGAGGAACTCGGGCGGCACGCCATGGATGCCGGTTACCCCCATCGTGTTCTGCGCGGTGAGCGCGGTGATGGCCGTCATGCCGTAGCAGCCCAGCGCCGCGAAGGTCTTCAGATCGGCCTGGATGCCGGCGCCGCCACCCGAATCGGACCCGGCGATGGACAGCACGCGGGCATAGCGGTGGGAAGCGGGAGCAGCAGCGGCAACGGACGTCATCGGCCAATTATCGCGGCGGCGGCAGGGTTCCTTGCGCCCGCGCAGGGGCGGCGGCGATCGTTCGGGGATAATCGGCGGCTCAGGATGAAACAGGGGTGCCGTGCCCATCAGGGCCTGGCTGAGAAACACCCTTCCTACCCGATCCAGGTCATGCTGGCGTGGGGAGTTTCCCGTCAACGACGCGCCTCGTTTTCGTCCGTCCCTTCTGGCAACACACGACGAAATGACGGCAGCAACCCCACGCGACACCTCCGCAGCCATCCTCGGCGCCGGCCTCATGGGCCGCCTGATGGCGCTGGCGCTGGCGCGCGCGGGCTGGCGCTGCGAGCTGTACGACGCCGCCGGCCCCGATGCCGACGGAGCGGCCGCTCGCGTGGCCGCCGCCATGCTGGCGCCGCTGGCCGAATCGGCCATCACCGAGCCCGTGGTCGTGCGCATGGGCCAGCACGCGCTGGGCCGCTGGCCCCAGTTGCTGGCCGGGCTGTCGCAACCTGTGTTCTTCCAGCAGGAAGGCACGCTGATCGTGTGGCACCGGCAGGACGCGCCCGAAGCCGCTCGCTTTCGCCGGCAGGTGGAGACCACCACGCGCGGCATCGAGGGCCTGCCCGCCATCGAAGCCGTGGACGCGCAGGCACTGGCCGCGCTGGAGCCCGCGCTGGCCCATCGTTTCGCTCAGGGCCTGTACCTGCCCGGCGAGGGCCAGCTGGACAACCGCCAACTGCTGGCCGCGCTGCTGCACGAGCTGCAGGCGATCGGCGTGCCGCTGCACTGGCACGCGCCGCGCACACCGGCCGACTTCCGCCCCGGCCAGGCGGGCCAGCCCGGCTGGGTGATCGACTGCCGGGGGCTGGGTGCGCGCGATGCGTTCGTCAACGGCACGCCCCTGCGTGGCGTGCGTGGCGAAGTCATCCGCCTGCACGCCCCCGAGGTATCGCTGTCGCGCCCCACGCGGCTCATGCATCCGCGCTATCCGATCTACATCGCGCCCAAGCAAGACCACGTGTTCGTCATCGGCGCCACCGAGATCGAATCCGACGACCTCTCGCCCGCCAGCGTGCGGTCCACGCTGGAACTGCTGAGCGCCGCCTACACCGTGCACAGCGGCTTCGCCGAAGCACGCATCCTGGAAATCGCCACGCAGTGCCGCCCCGCCCTGCCCGACAACCTGCCCGCCATCCGCAGCAGCGCGCCCGGCGTGCTGCACATCAACGGCCTGTACCGCCACGGCTTCATGATTTCGCCCGCCGTGCTGGACGCCGCGCTGCAACTGCTCACCACCGGCGAGCGCACCCTGGCCGACCGCTTCGCGCTGCTGCCCGCCGACGCACCCGCGCACGACGCGCTGGCCGCCTGATCCACACGCGACACAGCGACACCCCATGCAAGTCTTCATCAACCAGGCCCCGCACGATCTGCCCGATGGCGCCACCCTGGCCGACGCCGTGGCCCGCCTCGCACCGCGCCCGCCGTTTGCCGCCGCCGTCAACCTGCAGTTCGTGCCCAACACGCAATACGCCGCGCGCGCGCTGGCCGACGGCGACCGCATCGAGATCATCGCCCCCGTGACCGGAGGTTGAACCCACCATGGAACCGATCACCCGCATGCCCACCCCCGACGCGCTCGTGCTCTACGGCGAAACCTTCGCCAGCCGCCTGCTGCTGGGCACCTCGCGCTACCCCTCGCCCGCCGTGCTCGAAGCCGCCGTGAAAACGGCCCGGCCCGCGATGGTGACCGCATCGCTGCGCCGCCAGGGTGCCAACGACAACGAGGCCGGCGGCAGCTTCTGGCAACTGCTCAGGGGCCTGGGCGTGCCCGTGCTGCCCAACACCGCCGGCTGCCACAGCGTGCAGGAAGCCGTGACCACCGCGCAGATGGCGCGCGAAGTCTTCGGCACCGACTGGATCAAGCTGGAGCTGATCGGCGACGACTACACGCTGCAGCCCGACACGCTCAACCTGCCCGAAGCCGCCAGCATCCTCATCAAGGACGGCTTCAAGGTGCTGCCCTACTGCACCGAAGACCTCGTGCTGTGCCAGCGCCTGGTCGACGTGGGCTGCCAGGCCGTCATGCCCTGGGCCGCGCCCATCGGCACCGGCAAGGGCCCCGTCAACCCGTGGGCCATGCGCAGCCTGCGCGAACGCCTGCCCGGCGTGCCGCTGATTGTGGACGCCGGCCTGGGCCTGCCATCGCACGCCTGCACCGTCATGGAATGGGGCTACGACGCCGTGCTGCTCAACACCGCCGTCGCCCTGTCGCAAGACCCCGTGGCCATGGCCGGCGCCTTCGCATCCGCCACGCAGGCCGGCCGCGACGCGTGGCGCGCCGGCGCCATGGCCGAACAGCAGGCCGCCCAGCCCAGCACCCCCGTGCTGGGCACGCCCTTCTGGCATCAGGCCTGATCAGCCCCATCGCCACCGCGCGCGCCCCCGCACAAGAAATACCGGAGACACCCGCCGCCATGAGCCCCACCCCCGCCACCGCCCTGCCCCCGGACGCCACCGACGCGCAAGTGCAGGCCGCCGCGCAAGCCATCGTGGCCGCGCACCGCGACACCTTTGCCAGCGCCATCGACGACACCCGCGTGGCCGCCTACACGCGCAACGAACCCGCCTACCGCGCCGCCCGCCGCGCCACAGCCGAGCTGGGCTTCATCGCGCAAGACGCCGAATGCCTGGCCCAGGCCTGGCAACGCCAGACCGAACGCACCGGCCAATTCGACGCCACCGCCTGGCCCGACGATCCGGCCGATTTCGGCCTGGCCCCGTGGCCGCGCAAGAACGCCTTCGCCCCCTGCCCCGGCGCGCTCGGCCTCTACGCCGTGCTGCCCGACGCCGAATGGGTGGGCCGCATGGCCCGCGCCGGCGTGCCCACCGTGCAACTGCGCTTCAAAAGCGACGACGCGCAAGCCATCGCGCGCGAAGTGCGGACTGCCGTCGAAGCCGTACGCGGCACGTTGTCCCTGCTCTTCATCAACGACCACTGGCGCGAAGCCATCGCCGCCGGCGCCTACGGCGTGCACCTGGGCCAGGAAGACCTGGACACCCTGAGCGCCGACGATCTGGCCGCCATCCGCAACGCCGACCTGCGCCTGGGCCTCAGCACCCACGGCTACGCCGAGATGTGCCGCGTGGACGCCGTCAGCCCCAGCTACATCGCCATGGGCGCCGTCTTCCCCACCACGCTCAAGGCCATGCCCACCGCGCCGCAAGGCACGGGCCGCCTCAATGCGTATGCGCGCCTCATGCGCCAGCACTCATTGGTCGCCATCGGCGGCATCGATGCCGAACGCATGCCGCAGGTGCTGCGGGACAGCGGCGTGGGCAGCGTGGCGGTGGTGCGCGCGATCACCGGCGCGAGCGATCCGGAGCAGGCCGCGAAGGGCCTGATGCAGCTGGTTCAGGAAAACATTTCGGGGGTCTTCTCAGACCCCGAAAAATGACGCTATAATCTGAGGCTTGTTCCTCGATAGCTCAGTCGGTAGAGCGCCGGACTGTTAATCCGTAGGTCCCTGGTTCGAGCCCAGGTCGAGGAGCCAAAAATACGGAAATGAATCAAGCCTCCAGGTCGAAAGACTTGGGGGCTTTTTTCTTTGCTCCTGAAAAGCAACTGGCATACCAAGATGAGTTCTCGCACACCGCCAACCGCAGAGCTCGCTGCCCCACCGTACTGAGGCAGCATTCCAGACACCTCAAATTCGAGTCATTGGCGATTCAACGCTGATGCCCAAGAAGAGATCCAACCAGCCACCAAACACAGACCCTATGTCATTCTTGATTCACTGAATCTATGTTTACGAGTGTTGTTCAGATCCGAGCTGCGTAGTCTGCTTCGACGTCAAACAGTGGAGCCCCTAGAGTCATCTACACGGCGCAAAGCTACATTTAGGCATCAAGACTTTGCTCTCAGCGCTCCAGACCGTCGCAGCAGCAGACGGCGCAAGAGCACTGGACACATAGCTCTTGAAAAAGCACAGCTCAACTTGAAAGTGGAGGTGATGGCGTGGCTTACGAGACAGACGAGAGGCTGAAAGGATATCTAGATACAAACCAGATGCATCGTGAGCAGCTCTGCCTAGCTGTGCTCGCACTTGACAAGCGCTTTGCCGACGTCAGGCCTCGCCACCCAAGAGGCGGCCCCGATGGAGGACGCGATCTCGAGGCTCAGTTTCACGGCAAAGAGTTGGCCTTTGGTGCTGTTGGCTTCGTCAACCAAGCCGCCGACATCGAAGAAAAGAAAAAAGCGATCTACACCAAGTTCAGCGACGATTTGCACAGTGCTGACGCAGCTAATCCGAAGCCATCCGCCTTCATATTCTTCACCAACGTGAACTTCACCGTTGGGGAAAAGGCCAACCTCGTGGCTCAGGCGAAGTTGAAGGGGTTCTCTTTTTGCGAAATTTTTGATCGCGAGCGTCTGAGGATTGCTCTTGATAGCCCAGATGGATTTGCCGCGCGATTTCAATACTTGAACATCGCCATGTCGGATGCTGAGCAAGCCAGCTTTTTTGCAAAATGGGGCGATGAAATTCAATCAGTCATCACGACCGGATTCCAAGAGTTGCACTGGTCACTGTCCCAACTTCTCTTTCTGCAAGAGGCGGCACGCCCCCTGCTAAACTTCCAAGTTCAATTCAAGCTTGACAGAGAGTACGAAGCTTCTGAGATCAGCCACTTCCGAGCCTTCTGCTCGATCTATTTACGCGAGCCCAAGCTTGGAACTCTGGCACTGCTGATTGGGAAAACAGACAGATCCGAAAGGTTCCGTACTGACATCGAAGTTAAACGTAGTGAGCCCCCTGGAATTGCAGCAGGAGTGGCATCGGGTCAATGGACGGTGCCATGGAATCCCCCTACGCTGCAAGCCGAGGCGTTGCCGCCGACTGAGAGATTCGAGAACAGCACCTATGCTGACGACGACGAGGAAACATGGAACTACATACAAACAGGGTGCGGTTCCGCTATCGGCATGGCCAAAGTTAGATACCTTGGCGTTTCCTACTCATCGTCCAGTTTCATCCGCTTCGAACCAGTGTTGTCACTAATCGACTTTGACGACTGCATGATCATGCCAATTCTCAATCAGTCACTGGCAGAGAAAGTTGAAGGAATTCGCATCTACGCAAATGGCTACATGCTGCTTGACCTAGCTCGGAATGACTTTAAGGTCGATCACTCAAGATTCGATCTTGAGCTGGATAAAAAATTCTCAGAGACGGAGCTGGCTGACCCTTGGGTCCGTTTACGCCCTGCCGATTTTTCATCAACGTTCCGTCTCTCCTTCGCCGATAGCGTCCCGGTGAGAATGTTCAAGTCAAAAAGAGCTACGCTCGATTCTCCCAAGTAGGCTTGGGTTACCCGACGAAGACTTTTCAGGAGCACCCAGCCCGAGCGATGCGAACCGCCTATTGATGCGGACCCAATGCTTTCAGGATCCCGTGCTGGTCATTAGCCCAAGAAGCGCCAATAGACAGAGCTTGAAAGTCTCACAGCCTTCTTCTAGAACGCTGGCACTAGATCAATGCGTCTGCTCTTGCACGAAGATCCTTCAAGAACTTTGCCAGTGACGCCGCTTGGTCGACTCCGTCCGCGATTATCGGCTCGAGACCTCGGGCGCGAAGGACTTCAGTCAGTACCGTATTGGGTCGACTCATGAATACATAAGACTTTGGTCGAAATCGCGGTCGTGGGCCGGCCTCCCAAAGCTTCTGCAAACGAAACAACAGAAGACGGACATTGATATCCGTTAGGCTATAGCCTAAGAAGAGAAGGGATTTACCAAGTATGTCAGCGCGAAGCTTGATATCCAGCGGCGATTCGAATGCCAATCGTTCAAAGTAGCTCGACTCAGTAAAGACCATCGTCTGCGGACTACGCAGATCCCCGTGAAGCTTGACGATGTGCACCTTATCGTCAGTCAGATTAACGAAGTCATTGACGCTTCGAAGTCCTCGGTATGAGCGTTTAAGACCCTTATGAGCCTTCTCCAGGAAGTCATCGAAATTCGTCGTATAGATGAGCTTGCAGCCGAGTTCAACGATGGCTCTATGAACGGGCGATGCCACAACTTCCTTTTCAGTCTTTCTCCACTTTTCTCTAAGATGATTCTGTAGATCCTTAAGGCCGCTCTTTCTCAGATGGTAGAACTCTGCAAGAGTAAGGTAGTCACCCAGCTGCTCAAAGATTAAGCCATCAAATCCTAAATCGTTGCCCAACTCCTGAATTAGCGATGCGTACGACGGCAGTCCCAGTGACATAGAAACACCAGCGCCAACAAACGGAACGATTTGACCTCGCGCCAACTGAGCGGCCAGTTCGTCTTCAATCGTCGTCACGTGCATCCCTCCAAATAGCACCTTAGTCCTTCTAGCGCACGGCGGCGCATCGATATCTCGTTCTTAGCATCTCCCATCTCACTGAACGCTTTCTCACCCCCCTCAGGTACGAATACGCAGTCCCACTGGAATCCGTGATCGACTCTCGGCGGGCTGACGATACGACCAGCAATTTCTCCTTGAAACACGTGAACCCGTTGCCCATCCACATATCCAATAGTGGTCTTTGCTGTGGCGACGTAAGTGTCATGCGCAAACAGTTCAGAGAAGCGATTCTTCTCTAGACTGTCCCAGAAGATTTGAGTGAGACCTCCAGGGAATCCATTCAACAGATCAAGGTACAAGCCCGTGTGCTCAACAAACAATGGTCTACCTATTTTTTTGAAGGCGCGGGCAGCCTTGTCTCTGATTAAGAGATCAGTATTTATTGTTTGAAGCTCTTCGATTTCGGTGTAGTTCGCCTCAACGCTAATACCCAGCGGCTCCAGAATTTGGCAGGCTTCCGCCTGCTTGAATCTGTTCTTAGATACGAAGTAGATTTTCTTCCTGCTCACACTCGTCTTCCCTCTCAGACGCTCACATCTCTTGCTCTGTTTGATTCTATGACTCGCTGGTCAAACGCACTGTCATTCCCACTCATACGACGAGATCGGGATAGATCGCCGGATACGGTGTGCCGAGTACACTAATGACGCCCGAGAAGGGCACGGGCTTGGCAGCCCGGTACGTGGGCGCAGCAGGCCGCGCAACTTCCCAGGAGGTCGCGGCCTTTGCATTGCTGCGCAGCATGGTCTGTTTCGGCGGGCCGTGCGGGACTCCCGCGAGGGGGTGCCGGTCCTACGTCCGGTCTGCCAACCTGCACGGCTCGCCACCTCTCTTGGCAGGGTGGTGGCGGGATTCGAGTTCTGTCACGTAGGAGCCATCCATGGCAACCACCAACACGCCCTTTGAAGCGAAGGGCGATGACGCCCTCGCCATCACCCGCACCTTCCAGTCCGCCGTGCTCCGCCTTCGCGGCACGATCCTGGCCTTCAAGTTCGCCGCCGATGGCGAGCATGAAAACAGCGGCGCAGAGCCGCTCTTCTGGCCCGACCTGATGGATGCGCTGACCATCCTCACGCCCGATGCGGATGTGCTCGATGTGGTGGCAGATGAGCTGCGGCGCTTGCAGCAGGCGGCTGCGGAGGCGGCAGCGGTGGCCTGAGGCTGCCCCGCATGCGCCGGCCGATCGCTGGCCACGGCGCGCGGGCGATGCAGGGGGCGGGAAGAGTTCGCGCTGCTCGTCCCTGCCCGGCCCTTCTTTTCTCTTTATTCCGCCGTGATCTTCTTGTCGGCCGCCAGCTTCGACCAGCGCGCGATCTCGGACTTGAGATAAGCGCTGGCCTGCGCGGGCGTGCCGCCGGAGATCTCGGTGCCCAGGCCCACGAGCTTGCTGCGCACGTCAGGCGTCTGCAGCGCCGCATTGGTGGCGGCGGCGAGCTTGTCGACGATGGGTTTGGGCAGGTCGCGCGGGCCCATAAGCATGTACCAGGCGCCGATCTCGTAGCCGGCGATGCCGGATTCGATGAGCGTGGGCGTGTCGGGCAGGCTGGCGATGCGCTCGCGCGTGGTCACGGCCAGGGCGCGCAGCTTGCCGGCGCGCACCTGTTGCAGCACGGTGGGCACGGTGTCGAAGTTCACGTCCACCTGGCCGGCCATCAGGTCGGTCAGCGCGGCGCCGCTGCCCTTGTAGGGCACGTGGACCATGTTGGCTCCGGTGGCCTGCTGGAACAGCTCGGCCGCAAAGTGCTGCTGCGTGCCCGTGCCCGACGACGCGTAGTTGAGCGACTTGCTGCGCGCGAGCTGGATGAACTCGGGCATCGTCTTGGCGGGCGATGTGGGGGGCACCACCACCACCTGGGGCACGCTGCCGATGAGGGTGATGGCGGTGAAGTCGGTGTCGGCGGCGTAGGCCAGCTTGTTGTTGATGGCGGGCAACATGGCGTTGGAGCTGACGTGGCCCAGGATGAGCGTGTAGCCGTCGGGCCGAGCCTTGGCCGCCGCGGCCGTGGCGATGGCACCGCTGGCGCCGGCGCGGTTCTCCACGATCACGGACTGCTTGAGCAGTTCCGACAGGCGCGGCGCGATGTGGCGCGCGATCAGGTCGGTGCCGCCGCCGGGCGCAAAGCCCACCAGCAGGGTGATGGGTTTGCTGGGCCAGTCTTCCTGGGCGGCCACGTAGCCGGGGGCCGCCAGCAGGGCCGATGCCATGGCGGCCATGGCGGCGCGGACCACTTGTCTTTTCGTGTTCATGCTTGTCTCCTTTTTTCTGTGCCGGGGGCTCAGTGGAATTCGCAGAGGCTGCCGAAACCCGGGAACTGGTCCTTGATGCCCATCTTGCGCAGGGCCGACCAGTAGATGACGGGGCCCGATGCGAAGACCGGCATCTTGAGCCACTTCTCGGCGTCGTTGGCCACGCGCGCATAGGCCAGGTTGGTGCCCAGCTGCAGGATGGCGTCGGGCTTGGCGGCGTGGCAGCGCATCGTGGCTTCGGCCAGTTGTTCATAGGTCTGCGATGCGACGTGGATGATGCTCTTGCACTTGAGCCCTTCCACGTGCACCACTTCGAAGCCGCGCGCGCTGAAGTAGTCGATGGCGTTCTGCTCGATCACCGGGTAGTAGGGCGTGAGCAGCGCGATCTTCTTCGCGCCGCAGAGCTTGAAGGCCTGCTCGGCCGACTGCGCGCCCATGGTCACTTCCATGCCCGAGAGTTTTTCCAGATGCTCCTGCAGCGCGAAGCTGCCCTTCTCGCCGCCCATGTAGCTCTGCGACGACATGCCCAGCACGAGGTGGTCGATGAGCGCTTCTTTCAGGCGGCGCACCGAGTCGTCCAGGTTGGCCGTGACGTTGCGCATGATGACCGACCAGTCTTCGTTCTGGGCGATCTTCTGGTTGGGCACGTAGTAGCGGTCGACGGCGTTGATCACGCCCCGGGGGCGCATGTCCATCATTTCGTTCTCGACGTTGACGTTGGGGCCGGGCGTCATCACGCCGATGACACCGCGCGGGCCGAGCGCATTCACGTAGCGCTGCGTGTCGTGGGTGGAGCCGGCGATCTCTTCGATGCCCTTCTGGAATGCATTCATTTTTGGTCCTTCAATGCGGAAATTCAGACAGTTCGGGTACTCATCCTGGTCGAATGAATGCACGGAATGTAGAAAAACCGGCGTGGGCCGTCAACCGTCATGAATTCAAAACAGGGTTTCCACCGAGAAATAGCAGGCCATTCGGCCGTTTTATGCAGAAAATGAATTCATAATCGCGCCATGACCAAGACTTTCGTCCATGCCACGCTGCTCGATGAGCTGCGCGAGGTGTTCGTGCAAGGAGAAATCGCGCCCGGCAGCAAGGTGCCCGAAGCCATGCTCTGCGAGCGCTTCGCGGTGTCGCGCACGCCCTTGCGCGAGGCGCTGAAGGTGCTGGCCGCCGAGGGGCATGTGGAGCTGCTGCCCAACCGTGGCGCGCGGGTGCGGCAGCTCTCGCTGGATGAGGTGGAAGGCCTCTTCTCGGTGGCCGGTGCGTTGGAGGCGCTGGCCGGTGAACAGGCCGCCGAGCGCATCAGCCGCGAAGAGCTGGCCGAGATCCGCGCCCTGCACGAACGCATGTACGACGCCTTCCAGCGCCGCGATCGATCCACCTACTACGAAGACAACCGCGCCATCCACGAAGCCATCGTGCGTGCCACGCGCAATCCGGTGCTGCTGAGCCAGTACGCCGTGGTCAACGCGCGTATTCGCCGCATCCGCTTCAATTCGCCGATGACCGAGGAAATCTGGGAGCGCGCGATGGCAGAACACGACGGCATGCTCAACGCCCTCTCGCGCCGTGACGCGGCCTCGTTGGCGGGCATTCTCAAGACGCACCTCAAGAACAAGTGCGAAGCCATCGTGAAGGAACTGGGGGCAGAAGATGCCGCCGCGCCGCCACGGCGGCAGCGGCGGGGCAAGGCAGCCGCCATCTAGTCGTGGGGCGCGCCGCTTTTTCAGGGGTAAGGCTGGAATTGGTTGTTGTCCCGGCTGAGCAACTGCATCAGCTTGGGGTGGATGAACAGCCTCTCTTTGCCGAACGGCATTTCGCGCAGCACGCCCAGGTCAGCCAGATCATGCAGGTAGCGAGAGGCAGCCTGGCGCTGCGCAATGCCTTTGTCCACCAGGTTGCCAATGCGGCAATAGGGCTGCTCGAAGATCACGTCCACCAGCTCGTGGGTGTAGATCTTGGGTAGCCGCGCACGCACGTGTTCAGTGGTGTGCGCAGCCAACGCGCGGATGGCGGCGATCTTGCCCGTCGTCCATCTGGACGTTTCTGCAACGGCCTGCAGCATGAACAGCAGCCAGGGCTCCCAGGCGCCATCGCGCGTGACGCCGAGCAGCAGGCGGTAGTAGTCGGCCTTGTGGGCGATCACATGGCGGCTCAGGTACAGGATGGGCAGGTTCAACAACTCTTCCTGAATGAGGTAGAGGATGTTGAGCACGCGGCCGGTACGGCCGTTGCCGTCGATGAAGGGATGGATGGCTTCGAACTGGTAGTGGCCCACGGCCATGCGAATCAAAGGGTCCAGCTCGGTCTGGTTGTGAAGGAAGCGTTCCCAGTTGGCCAGCATGTCGCGCAGGCGGGCTTCGCCTTCGGGCGGGGTGTAGACCACCTTGCCAGTCCGGTCGTTGGTGAGCTGGGTGCCCGGGGTGCGGCGGATGTCCATGTCCACGCCTTTGAGGGTGCGGCAGATATCTACAGCCGTAGCGGTGCACAGCGGGCGCGCTTCAAGAGACTGAAATCCCTGTTGCAGCGCGGTGCGGTAGCGCAGCGCTTCCTTGGTGGCCGGATCGGCGTTGTCCTGGCCCTGCGCGTACTGGAACAGCTGGTCGGTGGTGGTGACGATGTTCTCGATTTCCGAGCTGTCTTTGGCTTCCAGAAGCGGAATCGTGTTGATCAACATCGACTGGTTGGGGATCAGCTCAGCCGCCTGCTTGAGCTCGGCCAGCGCGGCGCGGGCCTCGATACAGGCTTTGAGCACTGCTCGGGTTTCCAGCTCGTACGCTGGAGGAAGAGCGGGTAGCTGGTTGTACGGTCGATCGGCTTGCCAAGCGGGAGCAGTCGTCATGATGCAAAAATCCTGTTTTGGCGACATATAGACAGCTTATGTCGCCACCAGCGACACGTCAACAAAACATGTTCTTATTTCCCGAAAATGGCGACACGTCGTGTATTCATGTCGCCCGCGGCGACATGACTCAGCCCTCGCCTTTGAGCCACGTAAAGTCGGGCGGCGGCACGGTGTCTGGCGCCACACCCACGGCCGACTGCTCGGCGGCCCAGCTGGTGGCCACGGCGTCTTTGGTTGCCTCGATGTACTGCGCGGCCTCGGTGCGGTCGTAGCCGAAGTGGCCGCACGTGGCCAGCAGGTTGGCGGTAGTCGCCAGCGCGCTGCCTTCCCGCGTGATGGCCATGGCCAGCGTGCCCGAGAAGGTGATGTACGGTGCGATGTCGAACGCCTCGGCCAGGCCCCAGCGGCCGTCCTGGTGCAGCAGGCCGTGGTTGCGCGGATGGTCGTCGCCGTTGCCGCAGATGGCATTGAAGGCCATGCGGCGCCACAGCTCGCGCTGCATGGCGGCGATGTCCACGTCGGCGCGGCCGCACCAGCGGCCGATTTCCCAGGCCAGCGCGACGTACGAGCGTTGGCGCTCGCCGCGCGTCTGCGCGTCCAGGCGCAGCACGGTGTGCGCGCTGGCGTAGAGCGAGCGCAGTACCTGGCCGGAAGCGGTCACCTGCCGGTCGAAGCGCTTGACCAGCAGTACCTCGCGCTCGCCCACGGTCTGGAACTGCACGTCGGCCGCCTGAATGCCGCAGCGCCGCGCCAGGCGCATGGCCACGTACTCGCGCAGCGGCGCGTGCGGCGGGTCGCCACGGTCTTGCAGTTTGGCGATCCAGTGCTGGCCCTGGTGCAGCACGGTGAGCTTGGGCCGCTCGCCACCCAGGCTGGTGCCGTGCATGCCGCGGATCTCGCGTGCGGCGTGGCTGCTGGCCCGCTCCGGCGGCAGGGCGGCCAGCACGTCGAGCAGGTGTCCGGATGCGGGTGGCTCGAAGGCGAGCTTGGCCGCGATGTCGTCGCAGACCTCGATCGCGCCCACCGAATCGCCTTCGGAGAGTTCGAGCCGCTGCATCGGATCGGCCAGCGTGGTGCCGCGCAGTTGTTCCAGCAGCGCGAGGCCGAAGCCTTCGGGGCTCGCGTCCCTGAAGACGCCGAAGAGTCCCCCCTGCCGCGTTTCTTTCAGGCCCGCGCGCGAGCGGGGGAACCGCAGGCTGAATTCATCGAGCGGCAGCGCGTCGGGCCGCGCCAGATAGTCGTCGTCGTAGTGAAAAGTGCCGACGCCGCGCGCCAGCGAAAACATGCCGCAACGCACGGGCTCGGGCCGGCCGGGCAACCAGATCCAGACGGGTTTGTGCGTGTCGCTCATGGGTGCAAGGCTCAGGGGTGTTCAGATGAAGCGCACGCGTTCAACCGCGCCCGTTGCCGCGCACGCGCTGGGGCAGTTGCGATTCGAGCAGCGCCACGTCGCCCTGTGCGCGGCCCAGCTGCGCGACGGCATCGCCGAAGCCGGCCAGCACGTCCAGCGCCCACAGCACCTTGAGCCAGTAGCCCAGTTGCACGCTGCCGCCGCCCTTCTCCATGGTCACCAGGGTGTTGGTGCTGATGCCCGCCTTGGCCGCCAGATCGGGCTGCGTGAGCCCACGCGCGCGGCGCACGGTGCGCACGCGCTCGGCAAGGGTTGTCAAGACGTCCTCGGCTTCGAAGGGAAGTCGCTGACCGGTGGAAGATGTTCTCATATCGTGTGATTAAAGATTGATAAATCACGAGATATTGAGATTTTATAGCGTCAGCTGGCTGAAAATGCAATGACGATGCCTTGCACCCGACAGGCCTTACCGCATTGGGCGCTGCCCGTACGTGCGGATGTACTGGCGCGGCCTGTGTCCACCGCGCCGCAGCGCACTTACGCCGCCAGCCAGTTCTTCGACTGCGACAGCGTGCGCAGCAGCGTGCTGGCCTTGTCGGCGTCGATGTCGTAGAGGTCGTGCTCGCCCTCGGGCATGAAGAACTCGTACATGGCGCGGGTTTCGTCCGTCCAGGTCAGCAGGGCGAGCGACCAGTGCTCGAAGTAGCGGCGCTGCACCGCTTCGAGCTTGAGCAGGCGCAGGTCGCCGTGGCGGGTGTCGCGGGCGATGCGGCGGTAGGCTTCCTGCAGCGCGGGCAGCTTGCCCTCCAGGCACTGCATGTACACGCCGTCGAGCAGGCACAGGGCGCCGGTGATGCCCGCTTCGGCGTTGCGCACGCGCGAGGTTTCGAGGATTTCACGCAGGTGCTGCAAGTCGCCGGCGCGGCTCACGTAGGTCAGGCGGTGGGTCATGGCAGGCGCGGTATCGGCGGGCGGACGGGCGGGCCCGGGCAGGGCCGCCTGATACATGCGAAAGGTGTGGCGCGGCTCAGGCCGGCAGGTAGGGCGAGATGAAGCGCGCGGCGCGCTGCATGAATTCGAACTGCTCGTCGCCCAGATCTTTCTGCAGGGCGTCGAAGTGGCACAACGTGCCGAAGAGCTCGCCCCGGTTGTCAAGCACGGGCACGCCGTGATAGGACAGCAGCACGCCCTGGTACTTGTGGCCGTTCAGGCGCTCATCGGTGCCGGTGTTGCTGGTGCGGAAGACGCCGTCGCGCAGCACGAACTGGCAGAAGCTGTCCTGCAGCGGCACCACGGCCAGGAATTCGGGGCGCACTTCGCCCTGCTTGTCATGCAGTTCGACGTTGTGCAGGTGGCCGTCGCGCAGGCGGTAGACGCCGGTGTAGCGGTGCGACACCGGCTCATTGAGGAAACCCATGGCCTTGGCCAGGCCGCCCTGTTGCAGGGCGGTCTGGAAGAGTTCGAGCTGGAAGGGCATGGGGTGTGGCGGTTGTGCCGGCAAATCGAAGGCGCAATTGTCGCCGATCGAACTGTGTCTTTTCATGCACCGCGCGCGGCGGGTGCTAGGACGCCGCGGTGGAGAGGGCTTCGCCCGTGCGCTGCGGCCAGGTGGTGTGGCCTTGCGCGTCGGCCACCGGTGTCACGAACAGCCTGCGGCCCAGGGGTTGCACGTCGCCGAACAGCGTGGCGTAGGCGTTGTCGGCCGCGTCCAGCCCGGTGGAGATGCGCAGCAGGCCGCGCGGTATCGCCGTGCCCGAGGGGTCGAACAGATACCAGCGGCCCGACAGGTAGACCTCCACATAGGCATGGAAGTCGGGCGGGCCCAGGGCCGGGTCGGCGCCGTAGTCCAGCCCTGTGGTGAAGCGTGCCGGCATGTTGAGCGCGCGGCAGATGGCGATCATGACGTGGGCCGAATCGCGGCACACGCCCCTGCCCTGCGCCAGCGTCTGCATGGCGGTGGTGCTGGGCAGCGAGCTGCCCGATTCGAATGCGATGTGGCGCTGCACCCAGTCGCAGATGGCCTGCGCGCGACCGTGGCCCTGCCACATGGCGCCGAATTCGCGCAGGGCGAAGGCGGCCATCAGGTCGGATTCGCAGTAGCGGCTGGCGCACAGGTAGGGCAGCACCTCGGCGGGCAGATTGCGCACCCAGGTTTCGGCCACGTCGGCCGGGTTGGCGTGATGGAAGATCACGTCCACCTCGGCGTCGTAGCGCAGCACCAGCGGGCCCGGCATCGCGGTCACGTGCAGGCGCCGGCTGGTGTTGCCAGGGGCTTGCAGCTCGCGCACCGGCACGGCCTGGCTCAGGTGCAGTTGTTCGCGCACCACCGTCTGGTGGGGCGTGCGTGCGGCCTGCACGCAGAAGAGGAAGTCGCAGTTTCCTGCGCGCACGTCGTAACTCAGCTCGACCTGATAGGCGAGCCGGGTGGGCCGGGTGTCAAGCATGGAAGCTGCGAGCGGGCCGCCCGACCACGGCAGGGCTGCGGTGTGAGGGGTGGCCGTGGCGTGCTCAGTAGCGGCGGGGACGGCCGGCGTCCGACTTGAAGCCGCCACCGTTGCCGCGCGATTCCATCGGGCGCGCGACGTTCACCGTCAGCGCGCGGCCGTGGATCGACTGGCCGTTGAGCGCCTCGATGGCGGCGTTGGCTTCGGCATCGCTGCCCATCTGCACGAAGCCGAAGCCCTTGGAGCGGCCGCTGTCGCGGTCCATGACGATCTGGGCCGAGCCCACGCTGCCGTGCTCGCCGAAGGCGTTGCGCAGGTCGGATTCGCTGGTGTCGTAGGAAAGATTGCCGACGTAGAGTTTGCTGTTCATTGAATGTTCCTTGAAAGGTGTGGGTTGGGTTGTGTTGTGTTGAATGGAGCGGGCGGTCAGCGACGCGGACGGCCTTGCGCCGGCGCCGGTGAGCCGGGCTTGCGCGGCTCGAGGTGGCGGAAGGTGATGCGGCCCTTGTTGAGGTCGTAGGGCGACATCTCCAGCGACACGCGGTCCCCGGCCAGCACGCGGATGCGGTGCTTGCGCATCTTGCCGCCCGAGTAGCAGACGAGCGTGTGTCCGTTGTCGAGGACGACGCGGAAGCGCGAATCGGGCAGGACTTCGTCTACCTTGCCCTGGGCTTCGATGAGTTCTTCCTTGGACATGCGGTCAGCCCGCCGCGCAAGGGGTGGGGGCCAGGGCCGCCTTCGCTTCGCCGAGCAGGGCGCGTGCCTGGCTCATCGCGTAGAGCATGGCGCGCCGGTCGGTGCGAAAACGTGGCACGAAGCGGTAGACCCGGTCGTGCATGCCGCGGCGGATGGAAACCGAGGCCTGGTAGAGCCCGGCTTCGGTGAGCCTGCTCATGGGTGTGACGAGATAGCGGCCCATCGTCTGGGCTGTGGGTTGGTTCATTTGCTGAGGAGGAATCCGCCGCGCCTGGAAGAGGCGCGCATGCCGATGGCGGCATGCTGTGTAGGGGACGGAGGCGATCCGATGAGGCGGATCTGGAGGGCTCGCCGGAAGTGGATGACTGTCTGGCGCGTTGGGCGCCGTGACGTTCCGGGCGGGGGCAAGGGCTGCCGCGAGGTGTCAAGCGTGTGCAGGGAAGCGAGTAAGCCCTGGACCGGTGAGACATTGTACAGCAGTTACGGTGCCTGCCCCCGTGTCCGCGCTGCGCCTGCGTTGCAAGTGACGCCGGCCGGGCTGCGCGCCAGCGCCCCGCCCTTGCGCACCAGACGGCGCAGGCCGATGACGACACCGGTGGCGCTGAGCAGCAGGCCGCCGGCACTCAGCGCGATCAGAACGATGTCCCACAGCGGCCGGCGCTGCAGCAGCGGCAGCCAGTCCCAGCTGTGCAGCATGGCGAACAACCATCGGCCGGCCCGGCGCCAATCGTCGGTGCGGCCGAGGACTTCGCCCGTGGCCGGATCCAGGTGAACCCAGGTGGCGTGCGCGTCGGCGAACTTCATGCGCAGCACGGGCAGCGGCTTGTCGTTGCCGCCGGTCATGGTGTGCGCGTCCCGCGCGTAGTAGTAGAGGTCGTAGGCCGCGAGGCTTTGCGCCTCGTGCACGGGCGCGTCGACCAGCCGCGCGGCGGCCTGCCGCAGCGCGGTGGCATCGGGAACGTGCGCGCGCGCCGTGCCGGCGTCCAGCACGGCCACGCGGCCCAGGGGGCCGGACACGGCGACGAGATCCCGGCCCGGCGCGCGCAGCCAGCGCAGCTCGCGCACGTCGCCCCCGGCGGCGGCCAGCAGCGCGCGCGGCGGCGTGCCCAGCGCATCGGCCGCCAGGCGCCCGCCGTTCATGGCTTCGGTGCGCAGCGCGGGCGCGCCGCTGTCCAGCACGCGCCACGGGTTCATCGACATGAGGCCGCTGAAGATCCACGAGAACGTGATGCCCGCGAAGGCCAGGCCCGCGATGTGGTGCCAGCGCATGGCCCGGCCCGTGTAGGGCGAGCGCGAGGCAGAGCGGTAGCGGCGCGTGAAGCGCCAGCGCATCACGCCCACCACCGTGCCCGTGACGGTGAGCACGATGCCGGCGATGGAGAGCCAATTGACGATGTCGGTCCACCAGCGGTCGAACACGTTGCCGCGAAACGGGTAGAGCCAGTGGATCCACGCGCCCGCGTAGTTCCAGAGCCGCTCCGCACGCGGCGCATCGCGCACCACTTCGCCCGTGGTGCCGGAGACGTAGAGCCGCGTGCGGGCCGCGTCGTGCAGTTGCACCACGTGCAGCGGCCGGTGCGCGTCGAGCGCGCGCGAGTGGGTGAAGGCGTCTTCGTCGATGGTGCCTTCGTAGTCCGGTGCGGCGGCCCCCGGATCGGCACCGCTGCCCGCGAAAGCACGGGCCGACGCCAGTGCCGCTTCGCGGTCCGCCACGCGCAACACGCTGCCATCGCGCGCGTCGATGACCACGGGCGCAGCGGCGCGCGGCCGGCGGGCGCCCTGCCCTGCGCCGCCCCGGGCCGGCGCGGGCGTGGCCAGGTACACCGCCTGGCCCCGGCTGGCCATGGCCAGGCGCAGGTCGTCCAGCTCGCGCCCAGCCAGGCCCGCGGCGGCCAGCGCCCGCGCGGGCGAGAGGTAGTCGGCGCCGCCATCCAGCGCCGGCAGGTGCGCGAGCCGCTCCTGCGCGGTGAGCTTGGGATAGCCCACGTACATCATCACCACGCCGGAGACGAACCACATGGCGAAGAAGGCGCAGAGCACGACCCCCATCCAGCGATGGACGAGGTAGAGCAGGCGTCGGGCGGAGGACATCGCGTCGCCCCCTCTCAGAAGCTGGCACGCAGCGTGACGTCCACCGTGCGCGGCGCGCCCAAGTAGCCCTGCGTGCTGCCGGCGTTGGCGAAGTAGATGCGGTCGGTGGCGTTGCGCACGCGGCCCACGAGCGACACCGTGCGGCTCACGCGCCAGTCCAGCCCCACGTCGAGCAGGGTGTAGGCCGGCGCGGTGAGCGTGTTGGCCGCATTGGCGTACACGCGCGAAACGTGGCGCAGGCCCGCAATGCCGGTGCGCCCGGGCGTGAAGGCATACGACGTCCACAGGTTGGCCACCACGTCGGGCGTGTTGGTGGGCGTGTTGCCGGCCAGCGAGACGCCGCCCTGCACGAACTGGTCGTAGCGCGCGTCCACGTGGGTCAGGTTGGCCTGCACCGACCAGGCGCGCGTGGGCTGCAGGCCCACGGCCAGCTCGATGCCGCGAGACGACTGCTGGCCCACCAGCACGGTGAGCGCGGTGTTGTTGGGGTCTTGCGTGGCGATGTTGCTGCGCTCGATGCGGTAGAGCGCGGCGCTGGCCGTGCCCTTGCCCTGCCAGAAGTCCAGCTTGCTGCCCACCTCCACCTGCCGGCCGGTGGTGAGCGCGCTGTTGTTCGCCACGTCGGAGAACGATGCCGTGGACAGGATGCCCGAGGGCGGGTCGGCCGCCGTGGCGTACTGGGCGTACAGGTTGGCGCCCGGGGCCACGTCCCACACCACGCCGATGCGGCCCGTGGTGGGCGCGTAGTCGCGGCCGTAGGCAGCGGGCGTGGTGGGCGTGACGGCGCGGCGGTTGGTCAGGTCCAGCTCGATGCGCTCGTGGCGCAGGGCGCTCACCACCGACCAGGCCGGTGCCACCACGGTGCGGTTTTCCACGTAGGCGGCCACGGTGGTCACGCGGTTGGTGCGGTCGGGGTTGAAGACCGGCGACGTGCCGGGAATGGAGAAGAAGTTCTCGGTGGTGAAGCTGTACGGATCGACCGTGCTCACCGTGCCCGCGATGCTGTTGGGAAAGCGGGTCTGCCGGTTCACGCTCACGTCGGTGCCGAAGGCCCAGTCGCTCTTCATGCCGGCGAGCTTGCCCTTGTAGGTGGCTTCCAGCCGGTCGCCCACCACCTGATGGTCGTGCCGCTGCAGCAGGGCCGACGAGCGGATCACCGCCGTGTTGCCGGCGTTGTAGCGGTAGTTCTCGACGTTGCGGTAGTCGCGCAGCGCGTCGTAGGCGTAGAAGGTGTTCCTCCACTGCAGCGCGTCCGAAGCCGTCCACTCGGTGATGGACCGCAGCCACTGCACGCGCTGGGCATACACGCCGTCGGCACTGTTGTAGTTCTTGAAGCGCACGCCGGGGTCGATGCGGATCTCGCCGGCCACCGGATTGAGCAGCGGCGTGCCCCAATACGGGCGGTCCACGTGTTCGGCCTGGTATTCGTAGGCCAGCGTGTGGCGCCAGCCGCCGCCCAGGTCGGACAGCAGCGATGCCGCCAGTTGTGTGGCGCGCGTCTGCGTGCCGTCGGTCCAGCTGCCGGCGTTCCTGTGGTTGGCGTCGATACGCAGGTAGTGGCTGGCGGCAGCGCCACCGCCCTCGCCCGCCACGCGGCGGTTCAAGCCGATGGAGGCCTCCTTCAGGTCGTGGCTGCCCATGCGCAGGCGGCCTTCGGTGAAGTCGCCCGGCTCGGCCAGCTTGGTGATGTAGTTGATGGTGCCGCCCACGGCGCCCGCGCCGTACAGGAAGCTGGAAGCGCCGCCGATGGCTTCGACGCGGTCGTAGATCCAGCTGTCCACCGGCCGTGCCGCGATGGTGTATTGCACGTTGATGCCATTGAACAGCTGGCTGAGCGACGCGCCGCTGAAACCGCGGTACGACACGCCGATGCTGCCCGGCGCGTTGTGCGCGGTGATGCCGGGCACGCCGCGCAGGATCTCCTGCGTGTCCTGCGCGCCGCGGGCCTCGATGGTGGCGCGGTCCACCACGTGCACTGCCGCCGGCGTCTCGCGCGGCGTGAGGCCCAGGCGGCTGGCCGTCTGCGAGGGTGTGTCCAGATTGAGCCGGCCGCTGGCCTGCGGGGCCGTGTCGGTCACGGTGATGGGCGCGAGGGTGCCTTCGGCATCGGCAGCAGCTTGTGCGCTGGCCGCGCGGGGCGCCCAGGCCGCGGCCAGGGACAGTGCGAGAAGGGACAGCGCGCCGGTGTTCACGCGCGCAGGGGGGATGCGGCCTGCCGGGCGGCCGCGATGGAACGGGGTCATCGGGAAAATTCCTGTCGCGCCGGCCGCGCGCCCATGGGGTGCGGCGCGGCGCCTGATCTTTCTGCGGTATGCGCATCCCCCGTGCCCAGGCACGCAGGATGGCGGCGGAGGATCAGGCGGCGGCGGGGGGCCCGCGCGCGGGCAGCGGCGCGGCCGTGATGGCCGCCAGGCGCGCGGCCGGGATCGACCGCATGACGTGGCCCAGGCCAGGCTGCACGCCCACGGCGTCGAGTTGCACGACGGCCGGCGGTGCGGCGGTCATCACGCACAGCGGGCAGTCCATCGACATGCTGCCCATCTCCACGGATTCGCCGTCCACCTGCGCGATGAACTTGACCGTGGTGCCGCTGCAGATCATCTCGTAGCTCACGGGATGCACCAGCGGCGAGGCGATGGCCGCGCCCAGCGACAGCCCGAACCAGATCAGCACCAGGCGGTGCAGACGGGTCAGGGCGCGGAGGGCTTGCATGCCGCGATTATGCGGGAGGGCCTTCGGCGCGCCCGTGAGCGTCGCTCAATCGGTGAAGCTGCGCACCGCGATGGGCAGCACCGGTGGCTGCCATGCATATGCGGGATCGAGCACGTTGGCACCCGGCTGCCGCGCCGCCCAGTCCAGCCCCAGCAGATCGGCCATCGTCCAGGCCACCCAGTCGGCACGGAACGGCCGCGCCGAGATGAGGGCGGCGTCGGCGAACGGCTCGGAGCGCCACACGATGGCCGGGATGCGGTAGCCCGCCGCCGTTCCCGGGCTGTGGCCGGCGCGGTCGGATTCGTGGCCGACCTCCTGCCCGTGGTCCGAGAGGTACACGAAGGCGCGCCGGTCGTCGGCCCGACCCTCGGCGCGGGTGGTGTGCAGCATCTCGGCCACCACGAAGTCGTGGTAGAGCAGCGCGGCGTCGTATTGCTGGCGGAAGCGCCTGAGCCACAGCGAGCGGCCGCTGCGCACCAGATCGGCTTCCACCGCGTCGGCCGCCGCGTCGAACGGCGCGAAGCCGGCCGGAAAGCGCAGGCCGTAGTGCGGATGCGCGCCCTGCAGGTGAACCACGATGAACTTGCGCCCGGCCGGATCGTGCATGGCCTCCTGCAGGCAGTCGAGCAGCCCGCCATCGAGCGAGGCGCTGGAGCGGCCGGGCGTGCGATTGACCAGATCCACCACGTCGGCCAGGCGCGCGTGCTGCTGGTCCACGGCGACGTCGTCATGGTTGCTCATCCAGAAGGTCTTGTAGCCGGCGGCACGCGCCAGCGCCAGCAGGTGGCGCGCATCGGGCCGGCCGGGCGCGCCGAAGCCCATCATGTTGCGCAGCGCCGGCAAGGTGCTGGCATCGGCCGACCAGGCATTGCGCAGCACCAGCATGCGCTCGCCTTCCATCTCCTTGAGCGCGGCCAGGCGCGGCGTCGTCGGACGGCGGTAGCCGTAGAGCGACAGGTTGTCGCGGTTGATGCTGTCGGAGATGACCATCACCACGGTCGAGCGGCCGGCCCATGCCACCGTGGGTCGGTCCAGCAGCGCGCGGCGAAGGGCCTCGTCACGCTCGTGCTGCTCGTCGGCCCAGTTGTCGCGCAACGCGGCAACGGAGCGGCCCCAGTCGGGCCAGAAAGCCACGGGGTGCAGGCGCCGCCAGGGCTTGCTGGCATGGCCCACGGCACCGATCACGACGACCAGCGCGAGGCCGGCCATGATCCAGCGCGACGGACGCGCCTGCGGTGCCGGCCGCGCCTGCGCGATGAGTCGCCACACCAGCACGGCCGCCGAAACCGACAGCAGCGTCCACAGCGTGAGCGGCCGCCACTGCGTGACAAGGTATTCACTGCCTTCGCGCACACCGGTGTTGGCGATCGCGCCGAGCACGAAGGAGCTCTCGGGCGCGGCCTGATAGGCGCTCAGCAGGTACGCGCGCACGCTGCCGTCGAGCACGAAGGCCATGATCCACAGCCACGCGGCCACCGCGCGCAGCCGCGCCAGGCCCGCGTGCCGCACCGGCCATGCGAGCCACGCCAGCATGGGCGCCGCCAGCACCAGGGTCTGGGCGACGCGCCGGCCCTCGTGGCCCAGCACGGCGAACAGCGCCAGGATGGCCAGCAGCGATGCGAGCGCCAGGGGCGGCAGCTGCCGTCCGGCACCGGCCGGCGGCAGGCCCGAGCGCGCCGTCATCATCCGAACAGCCGGCCGACGTTGAGCAGCGTGAGCACACCCAGCACCGCGAAGATGGCGGCGGCAATGCCGTGCACCAGCCGCATCGACACCTTCTGCGCGATGCGGTCGCCCAGGAAGACGGCCGGCGCATTGGCCAGCATCATGCCCAGCGTGGTGCCCATCACCACCTGCACCACCTCGGGGTAGCGCGCGGCCAGCGCCACGGTGGCGATCTGCGTCTTGTCGCCCATCTCGGCGAGGAAGAAGGCAATCACCGTGGTCCAGAAGACGCCGAAGCGGTGCTTCTGGTTGGCGGTGTCGTCGTCGAGCTTGTCGGGGATCAGCATCCAGCCGGCCATGGCCAGGAACGAGATGCCGATGACCCAGCGCAGGATGTCGGGCCCCAGCTGGGCCGCCACCCAGCCACCCAGCGCGCCGGCCGCCGCGTGATTGACGACAGTGGCCACGAAGATGCCGGCGATGATGACCAGAGGTTTGCGGAACGCGGCAGCCAGCACGATGGCCAGCAGCTGCGTCTTGTCGCCCATTTCTCCCAGCGCGACGACGCCGGTAGAGACGAGAAAGGCTTCCATGATGAACGGGAACTCCAGGGCCGGACCAAAGACCACACGGCATCCCGGCCCAGTACCAGAGGACGTGTGGTCAAAGGTCTTGCCAGGCCTAGAAGGCTGCCTGCGCCATGGCCGTGAGGCCAAGTGTGTTGACGCGGGCCCCTGCATTGCGCAGGGCGGCTACTCCCCAATGACGAAGCGGCGATTGTAACCGCATCCGTTACGACGATGCGGCCGCCCCTGCGTCGCACGGGGATGCGCGGCATGCGAATCGCTTGCAGCTGCCGGTCTGCCTGGCGTCCTACAGGAGCGCGCCTGCGCTGCGGCTACGGTTGGCCGCCATGGACACGCAAGCCCCGCCCGCACCCGCCCCCTCTCCGGCCACCTGGTGGAGCCTGATCAAGCGCGCAGTGGCCGCCTGGGCCGCCGACTACGCGCCGAGCATGGGCGCCGCCCTCGCCTACTACAGCGTGTTCTCGCTGGCGCCGCTGCTGGTGATCGTGATCGCCATCTCGGGCCTGGTGTTCGGGCAGGAAGCGGCGCGCGGCGAAGTGTTCGCCCAGATTGCGGGCCTGGTCGGCCCCGAGGCCGCGAAGACCGTGGAGGAGCTGCTGGACGCGGCCTCGCGCCCGTCGCGCGGCATCACGTCGGCGGTGATCGGCGTGGTGGTGCTGCTGGTCGGCGCCACCACCGTGTTCGCCGAGCTGCAGGACGCGATGGACCGCATCTGGCGCGCGCCCGTCCGCGACGGCGCGAGCGGCCTGTGGAGCGTGGTGCGCGCGCGCCTGCTGTCGTTCGGCATGATCCTGGGCATCGCCTTCCTGCTGATGGTGTCGCTGGTGATCAGCGCCGCGGTGGCGGCGCTGGGCAAATGGTGGGCGCCGGCCTTTGGCGCCTGGGAAGCGACGGCGCAGGCGGTGAACGCGCTGGTGGGCTTCGGCATCACCACGGGCGTGTTCGCCATGATCTACAAGATCATGCCGCGCGTGAAGGTGCGGTGGCACGACGTGTGGCTGGGCGCGGCGATCACGGCGGTGCTGTTCACCGTGGGCCGCGTGCTGATCGGCCTGTACATCGGCACCACCGGCCTGGCCTCGGGCTTCGGCGCGGCCGGCTCGCTGGCGGTGATCTTCGTGTGGGTGTACTACTCGGCCCAGATCTTCCTGATGGGCGCGGAGTTCACCTGGGTGTACGCCACCACGTTCGGATCGATGAAAGACCGGCCCGCCGAGACCCCTGCGGCCGATCCGACGCCGGCCTCCGAGCCCGGCAGCGGCAAGGCCGCGGCGATGGCACCTGCGCCACCGGATCGCGACCGGCCCTGACATGACGCCGCCCCGCAGGCCTGGTGGACAATCACCCCCCGGCCCCGACCGGCGCCACTGTCTCC
Source organism: Burkholderiales bacterium (assembly GCA_017307855.1). Lineage (GTDB taxonomy): Bacteria > Pseudomonadota > Gammaproteobacteria > Burkholderiales > Burkholderiaceae_C > JAGOCV01. The sequence continues at coordinate 264,629 of JAFKGD010000004.1, forward strand.
AGATCCCCATGAGTTCCATCGACCACGACACCTACCAGTTCACCCTGCCCGTGGGCTGGAGCATCCAGCCCAGCCACACCGACGACGTGACGGCCTACATGCTGTTCACGGGCGAGGCCGACCGCGACGCGGCGCCCGAGAGCCTGGACGCGGTGGGCAGCATCAGCGACTTCACGTACTTCGTGCGCGAGGGCCAGCGCCCCATCGACATGTACGACCTGGTCGAAACCTTCGAGACCTGGGCCCACCAGCGCAAGCTGAAGTTCGACGAGCCCAAGGAAACATCCCGGCCGCGCGACACCATCGACTTCGAAGTCATCGGCCAGGCCACCGGTGCCGACGGCCGCCGTCACTTCGTCTGGCTGCTCGGCGACAAACGCACCGCCGTGCGCGTTCATTTCGTGTTGAAAGAACTCAACAGCGGAACGAAGACGATCATGGCGTCGCTGATCGGCATGGTGTCGTCCATCCGCATCCAGGCGCGCTGATTCCTCGCGCCTGCGTGCAGGCCTGCGCCTAGGCCGGCGGCACCTGGGCCGGGCCCTCCGGCATCGACAGCACGAACCGCGTGCCCTCGGCCGCGCTTTCATCGAGCGCCAGCCGCGCGCCGCCGCGCGCGGCCAGCGCATGGGCCACGAACAGGCCCAGCTCGAGCCCCGGCGCATCGTCGTGCGCTGCGCGTGCGGCCGGCTTGAACAGCTGCTGCCGCGCTTTCTCGGGCAGCGCCACGGCATCGGTGAGCGAGAGCACGACGCAGCCGCCGGCCCGCGTCGCGTCGATGGCCACCTGCGCGGCCTGGCCGGGCGCCGCCGCGCGGCGCGCGTGGGAGAGCAGCTCGCCCAGCACGCGGCGCACGGCACGCGCATCGCCCCAGGCCCGGGGCAGGCCGGGCGCGACGCGGACGTCGGCCGGGGCGCTGTTGCTGAATTCGCGCACCGCGCCAGCCACCAGCGTGTCCAGATCGATCGGACCGGCTTCCAGCGGCGCGCGCAGCTCGCGCGCAGCTTCGCGCCAGGCGGTGACGAAGTCGGCGGTTTCCATCGCCGTCTCGCGCATGTCGTTCACATGGTCGGCCACCTGTCCCTGCAACTGGTTGGCGTACTTGCGCTGCAGCAAGGTGCCGTAGCCCGAGATCATGCCCAGCGACGAGCGCACCTCGTGAGCCGCCGCCGAGTCCAGCGTTTCCAGGGCGGCGAGCAGGCCGGCATCGGCCGCGATGGCGGCAGCCGCGGCCGCAGCGGCAATCGTCCCGGCGTCCGGGACGCTGCGCTCGGCCACCGGCGCATCGATGTCGGCACGCTGCCCGGCGCCGAAGCCGAATTCCGAGTCGACTGCCTCCAGCTGCACGTCATGCGGGTCACCCTCCTGCGCCGCCGCCAGGGCCTGGCTGCGCTCCACCCATCGCGCCAGCACCGACAGCAGCACGCGCTCGTCGATGGGCTTGGGGATGTAGTCGTTCATGCCCGCGGCCAGGCACAGCTGGCGATCGCCTTCGAGCGCGTTGGCCGTCATCGCAATGATGGGCAGCGAGCGGTGGCGCAGCATCTTGCGGATTTCGCGCGTGGCGGTCAGGCCATCCATCACGGGCATCTGCATGTCCATCAGCACGGCCGTCCAGCGCCCGGCTGGCGCGCGGCGCAGCATGTCGAGCGCCACCGCGCCGTCGCCGGCCACGTCCATCAGCACGCCCCGCTGCTCCAGCAGGCCCACAGCCACTTCGCGGTTGACGGCGTTGTCTTCCACCAGCAGCACACGCGCGCCCTTGAGCAGCGGAGCCACCTCACCGATGGAGCGGCGCAGCACCGGCGCGCCTTCGTCGGCGCGACGCTGCGCCAGCGAGTCCGCCAGCGTGTCGAACAGCGTCGAGGCGCTGACGGGCTTGACCAGCACGCGCACCGCGCCGGCCTGCAGCGAGGCGTTGACCACCTCATCGCGGTTGAACGAGGTGACCACCACCACGCGCGGTGAAGGCTGCAGCGCCAGCGTGCGCACCTGCGTGGCCAGCTCGACACCGTTCATGCCGGGCATCTTCCAGTCGGTGACAACGACATCGAAGGGCGTTCCGGCCGCATGCGCCTGGGCGATGGCGGCCAGCGCCTCGCGGCCGCCGCGCACGCTGGCCACGTCGAACCGCATCGACTTGAGCATGCTGGATATCACCACCCGCGCGTGCGAGCTGTCGTCCACCACCAGGATGCGGCGGCCGGCCAGGTTGCCTTCCAGCATGAGTTCGCGCGGCACCTGCTGCGACCGGGCCAGCCGCGCCGTGAACCAGAACGTGGAGCCTTCGCCATGCACGCTTTCCACGCCCACCGTGCCATGCATGAGCTGGGCCAGTTGCTGCGCGATGGCCAGGCCCAGGCCGGTTCCGCCGAACAGGCGCGTGGTCGACGCGTCGGCCTGCTGGAACGACTGGAACAGCAGGGCCTGCTGCTCGGGCGTCATGCCGATGCCGGTGTCGCGTACGCTGCCGCGCAGGACGATCTCGTGGCCCAGGTCTTCCTGCAGCGCCACGATGATGGCGATCTCGCCCCGCTCGGTGAACTTGACCGCGTTGCTGGCGAAGTTGGTGAGGATCTGGCCCAGCCGGAACGGATCGCCCACCAGCATGCGCGGCAGCCGCTCGTCGATGTCGATCACCACTTCCAGGCCCTTCTCGCCCGCCCGGTCGGCGATCATGTCTGCCGTGCCCGAGAGCACCGATTCGAGCTCGAAGTCGATGCTCTCCATGTGCAGCTTGCCGGCCTCGATCTTGGAGAAGTCGAGCACGTCGTTGATCACGCCCAGCAGGTGGCGGCCGGCCGATAGGCTCTTGTGGAGGTAGCTGCGCTGCCGCTCGTCCAGCGCCGTCTTGAGCACCAGCTGCGTCATGCCCAGCACGGCGTTGAGCGGTGTGCGGATCTCGTGGCTCATGTTGGCCAGGAACTGCGACTTCGCCCGCGTAGCCACCTCGGCGGCAGCCAGCGCGGCCTGCAGCCGCCGCGACGAGCGCAGCAGGCGGATGGACATGTAGCCGATGGCGCACAGGGCCGCCACCACGGCGGCGATCAGCGCATTGCGGCGCGCGGTGGCCACCGGCGCGAACGCCTCCTGCACCGGCAGCTCGGACACCACGCCCAGGCCCAGCCGGGGGCTGTAGGTCCAGGCACCCACCACCTCCTGCCCGCGCAGGTTGCGCCAGGGCTCGAGCCGCACCCCGTCGCCGTGGCGCAGCTCGGCGGCGGGCACGATCAGCGGCATCTGCTCGCGCTCGGCGCCCGCCGGCCGTGTGCTCACGTCGTGGCCCGGATCGCGCGCGAAGAAGAAAGGCCGGTCGCGGAAGACTTCGCTGCGCAGCCCGTAGCGCTCCAGCTCCAGGCTGGTCCACGCGCGATCGGCATGCAGCCGGCCGAACCGGTCGAGCAGGTACGACTGGCCGGACTGGCCGAAATGCGCGCGGGCCTGCTCTGTCATCAGGCTCAGCGGAAACAGCCGCATGATGAAGTAGGCCGCCGGCTCCGGCCCGTCCAGGTACACGGGCACGCCGACGAACAGCGTGATGGGCCGGCGGTCGAGTTCGAACCCGGTGCGGATGTCCAGGTCGGACGCCATCAGCGGGCTCAGCGCGGCGCGCTGCACGCGCATCTGCTGCACGAACTCGGTCTCGCGCCACAGCAGGTTGGTCTGCCCCACCTGATGGTCGCCCAGCGAGGCGCCGATGTTCGTGCCTTCGGTATCGACCAGGTAGTAGGACGAGCTGGCCATGTCGCCGGCCTCGGCGGCGGTGAAGCGCTCGCGGAAGGCCGCCTGCAGCGGATGGTCGTTCATCGCTTCAGGCGTGCCACCGCGCTGCGCCAGCACGGCTCGCACCATGTCGCGCGTGGCCGGCTGCTCGGACCAGTGGCGTGCGCGCTCCACGCGCTCCTCCATCCACAGCTCGAACCGGCTCTGCGCACTGGCCTGACTTTCGGCCAGCAGGCCGCGCAAGTGCTCATCGTTGCTGGCGGATGCAGCGCGCAGGTAGAGCGCCACCGCCAGGCCCGAGGCGAGCACGCCCAGCAGCAGCCAGCCGATCCATCCCCAGACGGACAACGCCTCCCGCCAGCGCGCGGCCAGGCCGCGCGGCCCAGCGTTCACCCGCGCACCTCCAGCGCGTCGAGGGCGGCCAGGACGGCATCCATCGACTCGAACCGATCGGCCGGCTTCTTGGCCATCAGCCGGGCCACCACCGGCTGCAGCACGGCGGCTTCGCCAGTGAGGGGCGGCGGCTGCCTGCGCATGTGCATGCCCAGCAGCTCGACGAAGGATTCGCTCTGGAACGGCCGCTCGCCGGTCAGCAGTTCATACAGCACCACGCCCAGGCTGTACTGGTCGGACTGCGCCGTGATGTCGGTGGCGGCGCACTGCTCGGGGCTCATGTAGGAGGGCGAGCCCATCACGTCGCCCATCACGGTGAGCTGCTCGTGGCCCTGCGCGGCCGCGCCCGTCACCTTGGCGATGCCGAAGTCGGCCAGCACCACGTCGCCGTTGGCCCGCACCATGAGGTTCTCGGGCTTGAGGTCGCGGTGCACGATGCCCATGGCATGGATCTCGCGCAGCGCCTGCGCCACCTGCACGGCCACCTTCAGCGCCGCGGGCACGGGCAGCGGGCCCTTCATGCGCGCGCGAAGGTCGCCGTTCTCGAAGTACTCCATGGCGATGTAGGCCGTGTCGTCGGTGAAGCCCTGACCGAACAGCCGCACGATGTGAGGATGCTGGATGCGCGTGAGCAGCGCGAACTCTCGCACGAAGCGCGCCGTCATGTCGCGTGCCGACGGATCCAGCGCGATCACCTTGAGCACGACCAGCGAGGAATCCGCCTCGCTGCGCGCCAGGAAGATGCTCGACATACCGCCCGCACCCAGCCGTCGCACCACCTCGTAGCCGGCCAGGCGCAAGGGCTCGGTGGACGACAGCGCGTCGGCCCGGCGCAACTGGCTGAGCTTGTCGCCCAGCGCGTCCTTGAAAGCGCGCGCGGCCATCTCCGAGCTGCTGCGCGCGCTCTCGCGCAGCGCTTCCAGCTCGGGTGAAGGCGCGCCTTCGGGCAGCGTGGCCTCGGCACCGGCCGCGTTGCCCGCGCCCACGCGCACGGTGGTCTCGAACAGGGTCTGGCGGCCCCGGTCGTCATCGAGTCCGGTGACCTCGGTGGCCGCCAGCGCCACCTGGCCCCCGGATCGCTCCAGCGCCGTGGTGCGGCCCAGCCGCGCCGCCACCGGCAGCCGGGCGATGACGGCATCGGTGGCCAGCACATGCCATCCACGCTCGGCAGCGGCCAGCGCCAGCAGGTGCGCCTCGTCCACCGTGCCGCCGGCCAGGCCGGAGCCGGCGGTCAGTTGCACTTCGCCGTAGGCCACGCCGAAGCCGATGTGCCACGCGGGCAGGCCTGCGTCGGGAAACTCGGCGGCCGACCAGCGCACCACGGCATCGGCCGCGCCGATGCCAGCGAGCGCGGCCGACAGCACCGCCTGTGCGTGCGACGACTCGGGAGCCTGATCGCCGCCGAAGACGGCCACCAGCCGGTCGCCCATGAAGCGCACGCGCTGCCCGCCCGCCCCGATGACGGCGCCGCCCAGGCGCTGGCTGTATTCGGTGAGCAGGCGGCCCAGATCCTGTTGCGGCAGGCGCTGCGCGACGGCCGTGAACGAATGGATGCAGGCGGCAATCACCATGCAGCGCTCGATGCGGTGCTCAACCGCCGACGGCAAGGTGGTGCCTGCCGATACGCGCGTGGTCACACCGCCGGCCACGCCGGCCGCGAACCAGTGGCGCAGGGAATCCTCGTGGCTGCTCTCGGGAGAACCGCGCAGCACCTCGATGCGTCCGCGCCGCTTGATCAGGCCGTCCAGCGCATCGCGCAGCTCGGCTTCGGTGAATGGTTTGGTGAGGTAGTCGTCGGCACCCAGCGACATTCCCAGCCGCATGCTGCGGCGCGAGCTCTGGCTGGTGAGCATCATCACCTGCGTGGAGGCGAGTGCGGGGCTGGCCTTGAGCTGCGCGAGCACGTCGAAGCCGTTGATCTCGGGCATGTCCACGTCGCAGATCACGATGTCCGGCTTGAGAAGCTCGGCCTGCTCCAGCGCCAGGCGGCCATCAGCGGCAGAAGCCAGGCGGATATCCGGCCCGGCCAGGTACTGCATGGCCTGTGTTCGGACGGACTCGTCGTCGTCCACGATGAGAACGGTCAACATCGGCGATCCCCCATGGAGTCCACGTCATCGAGCACCCATAGGCGCTGGCGCGTGGCGGCATTGCGGCGCCGGGCCCGGGTCGCCAGGAGTGGCGCCTCTTGTCTCTGGCCGGCGGGCTATTTGTTACTGATTATTGCGCAAAGCCGGGCCGCGTGCCCTGCGATCCCAGTCGCATGCCGCCATGCGTGCAGCATCAGCCGGCGTCGAGCGCGGGCGGACGCAGCAGGTCCTCGTTCACACCCATGGCCTCGCTGGCCCGCTCGACAGCCAGCCACAGCGGGCCCGGCATGCGCAGGATGTCCTCGGGCGAGCTGGAGTGCGCGATCCAGTCGTTGATCTGGTGGTGCTGATCGGCGGTCAGCAGGTCGAGGTTCAGCATCTCGTCGATGGTTTTCATCTGGGCGGGGTCCGATCGCAAGTGGGCGCGGCGTGATGGCCGCCCCTGGCCAAGGATGCTAGCCCAGCGGGCGCGGGCGCGCGTGCGGCCGATACGCAGACACTCAGCCCTTCGTGGGCTTGGCCGGCGTGCGGCGGCGCCCGGCGGCCAGCAGGGCCACCACCTTCTTGAGCTTGCGCCCCGCGCGCAGTACCTGGCCGGCCGTGCCCGTGCCCTGCTGGCGACGCTCGATCGCGTCGGCCAGGTCGGCGCGGGCCTGCTGCAGCGCCTCGTGGTGGCGGCTACGTACCGGGTCGTCGGCGGGCGGTTCGGTTGGGTCCATGGCAGATGAAACGCCCTGCATGCCCCGGCGGCTGACAAGGCGGTGGCCGGGCTATCCGCACTTCGCGGTTTCGTGCATTCCTTCTCGGCCGCGCAAGTGCCGGCGGGATAATTCCGGCCCATGCAGGCTTTCTCCCATGCCATCCGCTATTTCCAGGAAGTGGCGGCCCAGGGCTCCATCCGCCGGGCAGCGGAGCGGCTGAACATCGCGCCATCGGCCGTCACCCGGCAGGTCGCGCGTTTCGAGCAGCAGTTGGGCGCACCGCTGTTCGAGCGGCTGCCGCGCGGCGTGCGCCTCACCGCCGCGGGCGAGATGATGCTCACGCAGATCCAGCGCATGCAGCGCGACTTCGGCCACGCGGTGACGCAGGTCGAAGCGCTCAAGGGCGCTCGGCGCGGTCACGTGCGCTTCGGCGTGCTGCAATACATGAGTGCCGGCTTCGTGCCCGAGCTGATCGTTGACCTGGCGCGCGACTATCCGGGCCTCTCGCACACGGTCTACGTGGGCAACTCGCCGGAGATCGTCGACGCCGTGGTGCGCGGCGACCTCGACCTGGGGCTGTGCTGGCAGCCCGCTGCGTCGCTGCCCGTGCGCAACGTGCGGACCTTCGCCGTCCCGGTGGGCGTGGTGGTGGCGGCCGGCCACGAGCTCGCGGCGCGCAAGTCGATGCGGGTGGCCGAGTGCCTCACCTATCCGCTGATCATCCAGTCACAGGACACGCGGCTGCGCCAGATGGTGGACGACGCCACGCGCGGCGCGGCCAGCCGGGTGGTGCCCTTCGTCGAATCCAACTCCATCGCCACCATCACCGCGCTGCTGGTGGCGGGCGCGGGCGTGGCACTCATGACGCGGGCCACTGTCCAGCGTGAGATCGAGCAGGGCCTGCTGCGTCATATCCCGATCTCGGACCGCGGCATCGGCAGCCTGTCGCTGTCGCTGTTCGTGCGGGCCGACCGCCCGCTGTCGCCGCTGGTGGCCCTGTTGCTGGAACTGATGGCCGCGCGCTTCGACGCGCTGGCGGGGTCGGCGGCCGGCTAGGGCCGCCGGCTCAGCTGCGCCACGACTTGCGGTCGCGCCTGAAGCCCTCGCCCACGAAGTCGCCCGCGGTGATCGGCGGGTAGACCGTGTCGCCACCGCCCGGGATGTCCGCCGGGTCCACCACCGCGAAGTAGTTCAAATGGTGGAAGAACGGGATCGAATAGCGCTCGTGGCCCGACACGTTGACCACGCGGTGCACGGCCGAGCGGTAGCGCCCGTTGGTCCAGCGAGTGAGCAGGTCGCCCACGTTGACGATGAGCGCGTCCGGCCGCGGCGGCGCGTCGATCCAGCTGCCGTCGGCGGCCTGCACGTGCAGGCCGCCGTTCGCATCGTTGAGCAGCAGGGTGATGAGGCCCTTGTCGGTGTGGGCGCGCGCGCCGATGCCCTGCTCTGCGGTGGGCGGCTGCGGCGGGTAGTGCACCAGCCGCATGTTGGAGAACGGCTGCCGGCAGCGCGAGACGAAGAAGTTCTGATCCAGGCCCAGCGCCGGGGCCACCGCGCGCAGCACCTGCTGGCCGCAGGCCAGCATGGCGAAGTAGAGACTCTCGACGCGCCAGCGGAAGGCCGGATCGTGCGGCCAGGCGTTGCTGGAATGGAACGGCAGGTGCGACAGCTGGGCCAGCTCGGCATCGGGCAGCGGATAGCCCATGTCGAACGACTCCTTCACATCGGGCGCCTCGCCCTCGCGCTGCGTATCGAACATGGGCTGGTAGCCCCGGTTCTGCCGGCCGCCGGCGGACTTGCAGGCTTGCCGCTGGGCCAGCGGCAACGCGAAGAACTCGCGGGCGGCGGCGAAGTTGGCGGCGATCAGGTCGCGGGCGATGCCGTGGTTCTCCAGATAGAAGAAGCCGTAGTCGCGGCAGGCGCTGTCGATGGCGGCGGCGGCCTGGGCGCGCTCGGGCGCCAGTCCATAGAGATACTGCGCGAGATCGACGACCGGCAGGCGGTCTGGCGACATGCGCGAGGTGGGCAGGCCAGCCGGCGCGGGCGGGGCCGCAGGCAATTCCAGGCGTGCGTTCATGGTGTGGGTCTCCTTCGGTCGGCGCGCACGCGGCCCTCAGGCGGCGAAGATCATGCGGGACGCGGCCGGCGGCAGGTGGCGCATGTCGATCAGGCTGGCGGCACGCGGCACGCTCTTGAAATCGAGGGCCTTCGCGAGCGAATCGATCCCGCGCTGGTAGCGATCGACCTCGATCATTCCCAGGCCGGCGCGGCGCACGTTGGGCGAGGCGATCTCGTCGTCCAGGATCACGGCCAGGCGCCGCGTCTCGATGCCTTCGTCCACCAGGGGCTCGTGCGCCTTCAGCGCGGCCACGGCGCCGGCGCGGTCGAGCACCGCATCGCGATAGGCACGGGTCAGTGCGCGCAGGTAGGCCGCCACGGCCTGCGGCTTGTCGCGCAGGAAAGCATTGCTGGCCATGACGGCGTTGCCGTAGAGCGGCACGCCGTACTCGGCGAACCGCATCACGGCGATGTCCTCGGGCTTCACGCCCAGGCGCTGCAGCGAGACATAGCCCGACGCGATGTAGCCCGTGATGGCGTCGGCCTGGCCGCGCACCAGCATGGTTTCGCGCAGCGCGGGCTCCACCGACATCCACTTGATGTCGGCCTGCGCGTCCAGCCCCGTGGCCTGGGCGAACAGCGGAAAGATCCGGCGCGCGCCGTCGTTGGCGGGCGCGGCGACGGTCTTGCCGCGCAGGTCGGCCGGCCGGGCGATGTTGTTCTTCCTGAGCGTGAACACGGCGGCCGGCGTGGTCTCGTACAGCACCATCACCGCCGTGGCGGGCGCCTGCGCGTTGTTGCCGGCGAATTCGGCCAGCGAGTTCAGATCGCCCGTGCCCATGTCGAAATTGCCCGACGCCAGCCGGTTGACGGTGGCCGACGCGCCCGCGCCCACGTTGAGCGTGACGTCCAGCCCCTCTTCGGCGAAGTAGCCTTTGCGCAGCGCCAGGATGTGCGGGATGGTGCCGGCCTCGAAACGCCAGTCGAGCTGATAGCGCACCTTGGTGGGCGCGGCCTGGCCCATTGCGGGCATGCCGATGGAGGCCACGGCGGCCATGGCGCCGGCACGGGCCAGCAGTTGACGGCGGGATGGGTTGAGTAGGGTTTGCATGGGGAACTCCGCGCTGGAACGACGAACTTGATGTCGCTCAATCTAGGCGCATGACGGATGCCCCACAAGCACCGTTTTAAGCGGTCTGCGTTCCAATCAAGGCAACGCAGAAGCGCTGTGCACGATGCGTCGGTTAGACTGCCCGCCGGGTGGGACGCCGATGCGGGCGTCCCAGGTACAGCGAATGGTCGGGCCGCCTCGCGGCTTTTCCACGACCCTGCCATGACCGCTACCCCGATCCAGTGGATCGCTGCCTTCATCTTCGCCATCGCGCTCATCCACACGTTCGCAGCCAAGCAGCTCGAGCGTCTCTCCCACCGATACCCGCGCCACGCCGGACTGTTCCACCTGCTGGGCGAGGTGGAAGTCGTGTTCGGCTTCTGGGCCATCGTGCTCATCGCCACGATGGCGCTGGCGCTGGGGGGCGGTGAGGCGCTCTCCTATGCCGAATCGCGCAACTACACCGAGCCGCTGTTCGTGTTCGTGGTCATGGTGATCGCCGCGTCGCGCCCCGTGCTGCGCACGGTCATGTCGGCCGTGAACGCCATCGCCGAACGCATGCCCGTGCGCACGCCGCTGGCCACCGCCTGGCTGGGCCTGGCTGCCGTGCCGTTGCTGGGCTCGCTGATCACAGAGCCTGCCGCGATGACCATCGCGGCGCTGATGCTGGCGCCGCAGATCTTCCGCCCCGGCGTGCCCGAGGGCGCGAAGTACCTGGCCCTGGGCGTGCTCTTCGTGAACATCTCCATCGGCGGCACGCTCACCTCTTACGCGGCACCGCCCGTGCTCATGGTGGCCGCCACCTGGCAATGGGACAGCGCCTTCATGTTCCTGAACTTCGGCTGGAAGGCCGCGATCGCGGTGCTGGTGAACGCCACGGTCGCCACGCTGGTGCTCAGCCGCCATCTCGGCCGCGGCCCGCTGGCCAACGACGAGCTGCCCGAAGAGATCCGCGTGCCGCTGCCCGTGGTGACGGTGCACCTGGGCCTGCTGGCCGGCGTGGTGCTGGCGGCCCACCATCCGGTGATCTTCCTGGGCCTGTTCCTGATGTTCATGGGTTTCACGCAGGCGTACCGCGAACACCAGAGCCCGCTCATCCTCAAGGAGGCGCTGCTGGTGGCCTTCTTCCTGGCCGGCCTCGTGGTACTGGGCGGCATGCAGGCCTGGTGGCTGCAGCCGATCGTCTCGGGCCTGGAGCCGGTGGCGCTGTTCTTCGGCGCGCTGGGACTCACCGCCATCACCGACAACGCCGCCCTCACGTACCTGGGCTCGCTCATCGAGGGCATGCCGGACACCTCGAAGTACATGCTGGTGGCCGGGGCCGTGGCCGGTGGCGGCCTCACGGTGATCGCCAACGCGCCCAACCCCGCGGGCGTGGCGCTGCTCAAGGGCGGCTTCGCCGACGAGACGGTGAGCGCGGGCGGGCTGCTGCTGGGCGCGCTCGGCCCGACGCTGGTGGCCGCCGCCGCGTTCGGCCTGCTCTGAACGTCAGAGCGAGCCGAAGTCGGTGTCGCCCGAGTGCGCGCGGCTCTCGTAGTCGACCACCCAGCGCCGCGCCTTCTCGCGCAGCGTGGCGATGGATTCGCTTTCGCCCGCCGTGGCGGCGTTGGAGAGACTCAGGCGTGCCCGCGTGTGTCCGCCGAGTTCGACCTGCACCGTCCAGCTCTGCCCCTCGCCATCGGTGGGCTGCCTGGCGAACACCAGCTGCCATTCGCCGAATCGCTCGGTGAGGACATCAGTGTGCCGTTCCTCCATCGCCTGCCTCCTGTCGTGTGGTTGGACCCTGGCCCCGCGCCTGGGCGGCAGCGGCCAGCAGGCTGTGCGCGGTCTGCTCGGCCGCGTCGGCCGTCATGGCCACGGCCACGCCGTCGGGCCCGTCCAGCAGCACGATACCGTCTTCCACGGTGGCGGTGCCTGCATCGCGGCACGGCCGGGTGATCGCCCGTCGCAGAGTCATCACAGACTTCCTTTCCCGCTGACCGCGAGCCTGGCGGTCGCATCGTTGAGGTACAGGTAATGGGGATCGAAATTGCCCAGCTGGGCCAGGCGCGGCACGTCGTGCAGCTCGACCGAGGACGCCCGCATGGTGCACAGCCCGAGTTCGCGCAGCTCGCGCAGCACGCGGCTGACGTGCACGTTGGTCAGGCTGCACACCTCGCCGATGTCCACCTGCGTCATCGGCAAGTCGAAGCGCTCGCCATCGGAGCGGCCGATGGCCGCCAGTCGCGCATTCATCTCGCACAGGAAATGCGCCACCCGGCCGATGGCGTTGAGACTGGCCAGGCGGAGCACCCATTGCCGGTGCTGCGCGGCGTCGAGCAGCGTGAGGAACCACAGCCGACGCGTGAGATGCGGGTAGTCGGTCTGGATGCGCTCCAGCGCCGAGTGCGGCACGATGCCGATGGTGACGTCGGTGAGCGCGCCCACGTCGTGGTCCAGCCGCTTGAGCGCATAGGCGTGCAGATCGACGAAGTCTCCCGGCAGGTAGATGCCCACCAGATGCCGCCTCCCGTCGCGCGCATCGATATGGCGCGTCATGAGACCTTCGATCAACACGGTGCTGGCGTCGACCTCGCGGCCTTGCCGCACGGCGATCTGTCCGGCGCGCATGACGCGCGTGCCGCTGATCGCGCTTTCGAGTACGTCGCGCTCTTCGCGCGTCAGGTTGCCAGGCGTCCGGTTTCGCAAAACGTTCTCTGTCCGGGTGTGGAGAGACATGGGGGCCGCATCATCTGACATGGGGGAGTACCTCGCATTAACCTGCGTTAATCGTGAAGGACGAGTGCGCCTGCGGGCAATGCCCGGCACAGCAGGACTCCGCCTGACATCGAAGTAGTCCGCCTCCTACGTTGCGCACATCTCACCGGCCTTACAGTCTTCCGGCGCCGGCCAAGGGGGCCGGTGCGCTCCAGATTCCAGAAAGCTCCACCTGATGCAGGCCCTTCCCACGGTCGACCCCCGCAGCACGCCTGACGGCCAGCCGCAGCCCCCGCGGGGCACCGCATGACCGAAGCGCTCAAGGTCCTGCTGCTCGAAGACTCGCGCGCCGACGCCGAACTGCTGGGCATCCGCCTGCATGCTTCCTATCCCGATGCCGAACTGGTGACGGTGGCCGACGAGAAAGCCTTCGCCCAGGCCCTCGCCGAGGGTGGCTTCGACGTCGTGCTCTCCGACATCCGCGTTCCTGGCTACGACGGCATGCAGGCCTTCCGGCAGGCCCGCGCCACGCACCCCACGACGCCGTTCATCTTCGTCTCGGGCACCGTGGGCGACGACGAGGCGGTCGAGATGCTCAAGCAGGGCGCCACCGACTACGTGAACAAGAACCGCCTCGCGCGCCTCGTGCCGGTGATCGAGCGCGCCGTGCGCGAGAAGCGCCAGCTCGACGCCATCGAGCGCGTGCGGGCTCGCCACCGCGAGGAAGAGGCAGCTGCCGCCCGGCTGCAGGCACAGAAGAACGAGGTGGAAGAGCGGCTGCGCCTGGCGGTGCTGGCCACCAACGACGCGGTCTGGGACTGGAAGTTCGACTCCGGCCGGGTGGTCTGGAACCGCGCGCTCGCCACGCTGTTCGGCCATGACCTGGAGGAGACCAGCGCGCAATGGTGGATCGATCACATCCATGCCGACGATCGTCAGCAGGTCGATGACAGCATCCACGCCGTCATCGACGGTACCGGTGCGTCGTGGACGAACGAATACCGCTTCCAGCGCGCCGACGGCAGCTACGCCGACGTGCTGGACCGGGGCCACGTCCACCGCGATGCCGAGGGCCGCGCCGTGCGCATGATCGGCGCCATGCTGGACCTCACGGCGCGCAACGCCGCCGCCGCCGCGCTGCGCGAGAGCGAGCGCCAGTACCAGACACTCTTCGAACTGATCGACGAAGGCTTCTGCGTGATCGAGTTCCTCGACGGCCCGCACGGGCCCCTGAGCGACTACGTGCACGTGGCGGCCAACCCGGCCTACCTGGCGAACGCCGGCATTGCCGACGTGGTGGGCCAGCGCGTGCGCGACATGGTGCCGGACGAGGCCGAAGGCTGGGTCGAGATCTACCGCGAGGTGCTGCTCACCGGCAAGCCCATCCGCTTCGAGCGCGAGCTGGTGGCCACCCGGCGATATCTGGCGCTGTCGGCCTTCCGCATCGATCCGCCCGATCGCCGACAGGTGGCGGTGCTGTTCCAGGACGTGACGCAGCGCCACCGGGCCGAGATCGCGCTGCGCGAGCTCAACGAATCGCTGGAGCGCCGCGTGGCCGAAGAAGTGGCGCGCCGTGGCGAAACCGAGAACGCCCTGCGCCAGGCGCAGAAGATGGAAGCCATCGGCCAGCTCACCGGCGGCATCGCGCACGATTTCAACAACCTGCTGGGCACCATCAGCAGCAGCGTGCAGATCCTGCAGATGCGCCTGTCGCAGGGCAAGACCGACGGGGCCGAGCGCTACCTGGGCTTCGCCGAGGATTCGGTCAGGCGCGCCGCCGCCCTCACCCACCGTCTGCTGGCCTTCTCGCGCCAGCAGACGCTGGACCCGCGGCCGCTGGACGTCAACCGGCTGGTGCGTGGCATGGAAGAGCTGATTCGCCGTTCCGTGGGGCCGCAGATCGAGGTCGAGGTGGTGGGCGCGGTGGGCCTGTGGCTCACGCGCGTCGATCCGTCTCAGCTGGAGAACTCGCTGCTCAACCTGTGCATCAACGCGCGCGACGCCATGCCCGAGGGCGGGCGCCTGATCATCGAGACGGCCAACAAGTGGCTCGACGAGCGCGGCGCGGGCGAGCGCGAGCTGCGCTCGGGCCAGTACGTCTCGCTGTGCGTGACCGACACGGGCACCGGCATGACGCCCGAGGTACAGGAGCGCATCTTCGATCCCTTCTTCACCACCAAGCCCATCGGCCTGGGCACCGGCCTGGGCCTGTCGATGGTCTACGGCTTCGTGCGCCAGTCCGAAGGCCAGGTGCGCGTGTATTCCGAAGTCGCCAAGGGCACGACCATGTGCCTGTATCTGCCGCGCCACGTGGGCGCCGACGCGCCAGCCGACGAAACACCCTACGAGCCGCCCGCGGCGCCCGGCGAAGGCGAGACCGTGCTCGTCGTCGAGGACGAATGGGGCATCCGCTCCACACTCGAGGAAGTGCTGGCCGAGTCGGGCTATCACGTACTGGCGGCCGAGCACGGCCCGGCGGCGATGAAGATCCTCGAGGGCGACATGCGCATCGACCTGCTGATCAGCGACGTGGGGCTGCCGGGCGGCATGAACGGCCGGCAGGTGGCCGATGCGGCACGCGAGAAGCGACCAGGCCTGAAGGTACTGTTCATCACCGGCTACGCCGACAACGCCGCCGTGGGCAACGGCCTGCTCGAACCCGGCATGGCGGTGCTGACCAAGCCGTTCGAGATCGCCGTGCTCAAGCGGCGCGTGAAGGAGCTGGTGGAGGGGCTGTGACGCAGGCCGGCGCGCCGCGCCGCCCATTCGCAACACAGGCCTCTTCCTACGGTACGTCCGCCACCTGAGGCGGACCATGGGTGACGATCCGCGACGGATCGCCTGCGCAAGGAGCTTCCCATGCCCGCCACCCGACCCTGGCCGTTCCCGACGGCCGAATCCCATCCCGCCGCGCCCGAAGCCGCCGACCCGGCTGCGGACGGCGTGGCACGCTCCGCGCGCGAGGTATCGTCCGCCGAACGCGAGCTCGCCGAGGAGCAGAAGCAGGCCGACCGCGACGCCGCGCGCGCCGCGGACGATGCCCGGGGGTTGCGCGACCCGGCCGCGCCGCCCTCCGGAAACCGCCAATGAGGCGCGGGACGCTGGCCTTGGGCGTGGCGCTGGCACGGGTGCCGGCGGGCGCCTGACACGGCCCGCCAGCCACGCGCCGGCACGCCGCGCGGCAACGCGGTCAGGCGGCCTTGCGCCGCGCCGCTGTTTTGGCCGCGGCCTTCTTCGCCGCCGGGCGCGCGCCAGATGCGGACGCACCCTTGCCGCCCACTGCCTTCTTCGTCGCGGCCTTTTTTGGCTCGGACTTCTTCGCAGCGGTCTTTTTCGTCGCTGCCTTGCGCGGCGCGATGTCGTCCTCGGCTTCGCCGTCGCTGCGACCCCGGGCCACGGTCTTGGCGGCCGGCGTGCGCTTGCCAGAGGCCAGACTGCGCCGCAGCATTTCGGAGAGGTCGTGCACGGTGGCGCCGGCCGGCGGCGCCTCGCCCTTCTCCGGCTCGGTGACGGCCATGAGCTTGCCGGACTGCGCTTTCTTCTCGACCAGCTCCATGACCTGCTCGCGGAACGAGTCGCGGAACTTGTTCGGGTCCCACTTCGTGGTCATCTCGTCGACCAGTTGCTCGGCCATCTTCAACTCGCCGGGCTTGAGGCCCTCCCTGCCTTCGTCGGGCAGCGAGAGCTGCTCCCACGAGCGCACTTCGTCGCCCCAGCGCAGCAGGTTGAGGATGAGCGCTGGCCCGCATGGAATCAGCACCGCCAGATGCTGGCTGCTGGAGATCACCACCTTGGCCAGGCCCACGCGACCCGATGCCTTGAGCGTTTCGCGCAGCAGCGCATAGACCCGGGAGCCCCTGTTGATCGGCGCCACGTAGTAGGGCTTTTCCAGATACACGAACGGGATCTCGCCCGCCTTCACGAAGGCCTCGATCTCGATGGTCTGCAGTGTTTTGGGATAGGCCGCCTCGAGTTCCTCGGGCGTGAGGATGACGTACTGGCCGTCCTCGTACTCGATGCCCTTGACGATGTCGGACGTGGCGATTTCCTTGCCCGTGGCCTTGTTGATGCGCTTGTAGCCGACGCGGTCGCCACTGCGCTTGTCGATCCAGTCGAAGTCCAGCCCCGACTCCTGCGTGGCCGAATGCAGGCCCACCGGGATGTGCACGAGCCCGAAGGTGATGGCGCCTTTCCAGAGCGTGCGCGTGGAGGTGGGGGCGATGCCGCCCGCGATCTTCTTGGTGGCCATGGCGTCTGACTTCTCCGAGCGAAGGGCACGACAGCATCGCGCGCGCGGCCGCTGGCGGGTGTAGGACAACGGCGGCGGATCGCCTCGTCATCCTCCCGTGTCCTACCCCGCCCCGCACGCCGATGCGCGAGGATGTTGCCGTGCGCGCATGCCGTGTGGCCGCGCAGGCAGCCAAGGAGAGCCGATGAGTGACGAGAACCCGCGGCGGATCGCCGCAGAACTGGGCGTCAGCCCGGATTTCGAAGCGTCCCACGAGATCGCCCGCCGGGTCGGTTTTCTCGTGGACTACGCCCGCGCCGCGCGTGCGCGCGTGCTGGTGCTGGGCATCAGCGGCGGTGTCGATTCCAGCGTGGCAGGCCGGCTGTGCCAGCTGGCCGTCGAACACGTGCGCGAAGGCGGTGGCGACATGCGCTTCATCGCCATGCGCCTGCCCTATGGCCGCCAGGCCGACGAGGCCGATGCCCAGCGCGCCCTGGCCTTCATCCGCCCCGACGAAACGCTCACGGTGGACATCCGCCCCGCCGCCGATGCCCTGCGCGATGCGGTGAAGGCTGCTGGCGCGGCGCTCGGCGAGGCCGCCCGCGAGGACTTCGTGCTGGGCAACATCAAGGCGCGCCAGCGCATGATCGCGCAGTACGCCGTGGCCGGCGCGCGCGGCGGGCTGGTGGTGGGCACCGACCACGCCGCCGAAGCACTGATGGGCTTCTTCACCAAGTTCGGCGACGGTGGCTTCGATCTCTCGCCGCTGGGCGGGCTGACCAAGCGGCGCGTTCGGGCGCTGGCCCTGGCTCTGGGTGCCGCCGAAGCGCTGGCGCTCAAGCAGCCCACGGCCGATCTGGAATCGCTGCGCCCGCTGCTGCCCGACGAGGCCGCGATGGGCGTGCGCTACGACGACATCGACGACTTCCTCGAAGGCAAGCCCGTGGATGCGGCCGCCGCGCGCATCATCACGGACACCTGGCGGCGCACAGCCCACAAGCGCGCCTTGCCGGCCATGCCCGGGCCTTGAGGCAGGCGGCCGAGGCGCGGGTCCAGCTGGCGCAGCCCAGGCCGATCGCGGATCGGGTGACGAGCAACGCTCCGTCTGCGTAGAGTGCGCGCAACCGCTGCGGATCGCCGCCGGCTTCGACCAGCCAGACGCCACCGACCGCATCGTTCCAGACGATGCGGGCATCCACACGGCCCAGCGCATTGAAGGCGCGCGCGGAACTCACGCCGGGACCGAAGACGACCACCGTCTGCCCGGCGCCGGACGGCGGCAGTGCCGCCAGCGGGCCCGCCAAGCCGGCGGCGAGCCCCATGGCGACAGCCACGCGCCCCGCCCGGCGGGCTTCGCCATCACCCGGTCCGGCCGGCGGGGGCGCCCGGCGGTGCAGCCACCATGCCAGCAGCAGGGGGGCGATGCCGAACACGGCCAGCCACAGCAGATCCCACGCCAGCGGATGGGTCGCATCGCCGCGCACACGGTGAATGCGCAACAGACCGTGCGAGAGGATCGCATCCGCCACGTGCCACAAGCCGAAACCGGCCGCGAGAGATACCTGCAGCACGCGCGCCGCCATCGGCGCGGCAAGTGCCGCACGCCGACGCCACAAAAGGACGATGGCCGCCGCGCCGATCACGTACATCAGCGCATGGAACAGGCCGTCGGCCAGGATCTGCGTGCGCACGTCGCGCACGGCATCGACCTCGCTGAGCAGGTGATGCCACTGCAGCACCTGATGCAGAAGGATGCCGTCGAAGAAGCCGCCCAGGCTGATGCCGAGGCACACCGCCGGCCAGCGCAGCGGGGAGTTCCGGGGTGCGCGATCAAACACTGCGTGTACTGCCTTGCGGGGACGCGAGTTCAACCACGCTGGCGCGGTATCTCGTGCGAATGCACGCCCCGCACCTCGCGTTCCGGCAATGGGCCACCTTCGGCCACAGGGCGGGTCAATCCATATTGACCGTGCTCCATCTCAGGTCGGCCGAGAGCCGCACCGCTGCGGCTCACGCGCTGCCCGTCAGGCGCGACATGCGTGCCGTCCGGCGATGGCCTGTCCTTCGCACCGTCCTGCTCCGTGGAGGGTCTGCCCGCCTCAGGGGCGCGCGCACGTCTGTCGTCTGCCATGTCGATCCTTTGTTCCGGCGCTGACCGGTCACTCCGAAGCCTCTCATCTTCCCCTCGCCAGGCCAGCGCGGCGTAGGACAAGGTTGCGGTTGAACCTGGCATTACGCCCGGCGCCCCACCCGTCACTTCCGTCCTACATCCACGAGTCAAGGACCGAGCTAAGGTGGGCCACCGTGAGCGACGCCATGACCGACGGATCCGACGCAACCGCCATCGCCGCCCTGCTCGTCCTGCCCGGCTGGGATGACGACGGGCGTTCCCAGTACGAGCGCCTGGAGCGCGACCTGGCTCCGCGCGGCTGGGCGTGCTCGCGGGCAGACCTGCCCGATGCGAGTTGGCCCGACGCGGAACGGCACGCTGCCAACCGTGAGCAGAACCTGAGCCAGACGCTGCACGACTTCGACGCACTTGTTGCCCGCGCAACGGATGCGCCGCTGTGCGCTCTGGGTTTCAGCTACGGCGGCTACATGGCCGCGCTGCTGGCCGGGCAACGCGCGGTCGATGCGCTGGTACTGCGCTGTCCCGCGCTCTATCCCGACGAAGACTGGCTGCGCCCGAAGGAAGAACTCGACAAGCAGGAGCTCGACGACTACCGATCCCGCCTGCATTCGCCATCGACGAACCGTGCGCTGGCGGCCTGTGCCGGTTTCGCAGGCGATGTATTGCTGGTCTCGTGCGAGCACGACGAGGTGATTCCTCCACCTGTCATCGAAAGCTACGCACGGGCCCTCAGCCATCGCGCACGCTCGGTCACGCGCCACGTGCTGGCTGGCGCGGACCACGAGCTCTCCGAGCGGCGCTGGCAGGACGAATATCACGCGAAGGTGCTGGACTGGCTGGGCCGGCGCGTGGGGGCCGGCCGCTGAGAGGCTGCCGCTTCAGGAAGGCGGCGGGTTGACGCTCCGCCGCCAGCCTTCGAACATCGCGGGGGCACAGACTGCGCCCGGGCATGCGGCGCGGCAAGCAACAACGAGACAACGGAGAACCTCATGCACAACGGTCATTACCGCATCGTGTTCACCACCACCACGGGCACGCTTGGCGAGGGCGCCTGCCTGATCCGGGACGGCCGGTTCGTCGGCGCGGACTTCCTGCATCACTACCACGGCGACATCCGCAGTGACGGTGGCGTGCTGGATTTTCCAATGCATTGTGCGCGCCATTCACCCGACGTGGTCTCGCAGCTGGGTCTGCCGCTCGAGTTCGACGTGCACTGGACTGGCCGGGAGACCGAGCACGGTTTCGTCCTGCAGGCGATGCTGCCGGGCGGCGTGGTTCTGAGCGCATCCTGCACGCTGCTGGCGGCTTGACGCAGGCGTGCTGTCGTTGACACGCACTTTCAACTCTGCCGGTCACGGCGATCAGGCGCCATCTCCTCTGCAGTCCTGCCCGGATGCGCGCCGCGTCTGCCACGGGCAGTGCGACGCAATGCGAGAGATGTGAATCGGTCGAGTTGACGTTGCAGGCGATCAACCTCGGCACGAAGGTGCATGAACTCACCCAGGTTGTCTGGCGGCGTGTGCTCCAGCTGGTCCTGGGCTGCCCGCCATGAAGAGTAAGCCGCTGTCCAACTGTCGCTCAACGCCTCCTGCCGCAAGGCAGGGGCGCCGTCGCCAGAGCCTGTGGATGCAGCCTGTCCAGGGGATGCGGCTGAACGCCGCGGACGGCTGCGCAGCGCGACGGAACACGCCGCCTCGCGCGCGGCTTCCGCGCTCGCGTGACGACTCTGCACGCCATGCCAGTGGCGCCCATGGGGCTCACGCCATGCACTGCGCCACGCCGTCCCTTCGACCCACAGCATCACCTGGAACTCATGTTCTTCACGTGTGATGGTTTCGATGGGTGCCGGCTCCATAAGGCCAGCCTACGACATACCCCGGCCTTGCGCGGTCGGCGCAGGCGCGCCTAGCCTGTCGGCGCAGACCGACGCTACACATCTCCGCCATCATGTGCCGGTGCGGCTGATTCCCAACGCGTGCCGGCCCGCGTAGGCGCCAGCGCTGCCTGCGCACGCAGACACCCAGTCTCGCAGTCGCGCGAGCTGGGGCATCTCGGTGAGCCACCAGTGCGGAGGGCCGGCACGCAGCGCCTCGAACTGAGTGAGTGCCACCAGGAGCGGCGCGAGCACGTCTTCGCTGCTGCCATGCACCGACGCCACGGTTTCCTTGGCAGAGAAAAACGTCTGCCGCGCATGGGACACCCGAAGATGGAAGATGTCGTCCAGTCGTGTGAATTCGAAGAAATAGCCCTCGGGATCGACATGCCACAGCACCGTGCCGCGTCCTCCTGAGAGCACCGCCTGGATGGCCTGATACAGCTCGCGCACCGGATCGGAAGGCCCGCGCCACGCGTGAAACTCGAGCGCCAGACCGCCCACCATGACCCGTACCGGCAACCACCCGTGCCGCGGCGGACCGAGATGAAGGCTGAGGCGATGCATCGGATCAAGCGTGGCTTATCGCAACTCCCATGGGGGCCCGTGGCGTGGAGTCAACCGCGCGCTGCGAACAGGCGTGTCGCGTACAGGCCCGCCGGGGTCCAGTGACTGGCCGGCCCCAGAGCGCTCACCATCAGCGCGTGGCGTGAGGCGCCACTGCTGCCGGCCCATGCCCGTTTGAAATCGGCGAGATCCGGATCGAGTTCCAGCCCCGGAAGCGGAGCAGCCACCGCCTTGGCCCGCGCTGCCCGGGCCTGCATCGCGCGAAAGCGTGGGCGGCGCGCGCCCTCGTTCGTGGCAGCTGTCTCGGTGAACGGCATTCCATCATGGCTTTCGGAGCCACGGATCCAGTCGTGGATGACTTGCAGTTCGTAGGCGCTGAACACGCCGAACATCTGCGCGCGCTCTCCCTGGAGCAGTTGCCAGAAACGGCTGTGGACCGGCGGCTCGCCCAGACGAAGCCATCCGGGAGCCTGTTCAAGCTGTCGAAGAAAGCCGTCCATGCCTGCAGGTTCCCGCAACCAGTCGTTGATGGAGCGACCGGCGAGGCGGCAATGGCTGGCATGGGCACCTGCGCCCAACGGTGCCTTGTCGGTCAGGATGCGCACCACCTCCGCCCGGGGGTCGAACCCCGCGATGGCCTCATTCGTGCCCATTCCCACGCAGCCGAGCTTCGCGCCCTCACGGACCCGATTCCAGAACGCGTCGGCATCGCCATATCGCGGCAGCAGGCCCAGCACGGCGTCGCATGCCTGACGGGCATGGCCTGACGCTCCGTTGTCCACTGTCACGTGGAGCGTGAAGTAGTACGGATCGATACCCAGCTCGTCGAGTTCGTAGGCCGTGATAAGCAGATGAAGCGGCAGTTGCTCATACCCCAGGTTGAAGCCCACGACCTCGGGCAGGTAACGCTCGGCCTGGCATCCCAACGCCAGCTGGATCGCACCCTGATGCCACGCCGCATCGGGGGCCGCCCGTTCCTGATCGAGGCCCAGCCCTTCGAGCAGGCGTCGATACAGCAAGACGTGGTTCTTGGAAGGGTCGCCATCGCCCAATTCTTCGAGGTAGGTGCGCACCAGGGGTGCCAGGCGCGGGTTGTCCGCCTGCGCTGTGAGGCCCCAGAGCCACGAACCGTCCACCAGCTTGGTGGGTGCGACCATCCGCAGGAAATACAACGCGTGCGCGCGATTGCTGAAGAAGCGCCGAGGCGCGCCCTCCTCGCGTTCGCGCATGTATTCCCCATAGCGGCGCATCACGTCGCGCGCGCCGTCTTCCATCCACTCGTGCAGCTGCGCGGGGGTGTCAGGAAGATCGACAGGCTCTCCCCCCACCGCGCGCAGGTTGTCGTCGAGGTATGACGCCGCGTCGTGCAGGCTCTGTTCATCCAGATGCGGCTGGAGCAACCGCCGATACAGCTGCTCGTGGGGGCCGAGCGCACTGCGCCGGGACACCAGGCCAAGGCGAGGCGCGCCGGCCAGGGCATGCATCGTCGAAGGGGCGGAGAGTTGTGGGGACATGACTGCAGTGGTGTCTCTTTGATGCATCCATGCTCGGTGCAATGGGTCCCGGCCGCCATCGGTAGCGCCCGCGTGGGCCGGTGGTCCGGCTCCTACGTTGAGGTCACCTGCACTTCAGCCGTATCGAACAGTCTCAGTGTGCGCAGGCGTTCGAGATCGCCATCGGCGAGACGCTGGCCGATGTCGTTGCGGTAGCGAAGATTGGGCACCCAGACGCGGCGTGCCAGCGCCAGCGCCGCGTCGCGCGCCTCGATCACCTCTGGCGCCAGCCCGGTGGCCACGCCCAGGTAGCCACTGGCGCCCGCCGTCACCATGTCGCTACCGGCCAGCGCCACTTCTGCCCAGGCCAGGCGTGAGCTTTCCCCGGCTGTGAGGGTCGCATCCACCTGCACGCGCATGCCCTTCGACAACTCGGCGTAGCCCTGGCGATAGGGAAACGGCGGCACGGTCAGGACCACGCCCGCGGCCCATCCGCCACGCGTGCCGAAGTCCAGCCGTTCGCGGCGCAACATGCGCCGGAAAATGTCTTCCCACGTCGTGGTGTGCAGCGCCTCGCAGATCGCGAAACCGGGGTAGCCGAAGCGGCTGGTGAATTCCAGCGGCCACAGGCCGTCTTCGTTGGCAATGAGGTTGACGTTGATGTAGCCGCAATAGCCGCTTGCGGCCAGCAGCGGCGCCACGGGCGCGAGCACGCGCTCGAACAGCGTGCGCCCCCCGCGGTAGGTGACGAGCGTGCCCATCTCGCCCGTGAGTTCGCCCAGGTCACCGGGAAACAGTCGCTTGTGCTCGAAGTCCACGCACACCGGCGTCATGAACTCCCGCCCGTTGAAGTAGCCGCCGACGCCCACTTCGACGCCGTCGAGATGGTCCATCAGCACGAAGTCGCAGCATTCGCCCTCGGGCACATGGTCCTCGTAAGTAGCCAGCAGCGCGGCCATGTCGGCGCCATCGGCGCGCTGGCCGATGTAGTTGCGTGTACGCGCCACCGCGGCGTCGTTGAACTTGAGCACGTAGCGGCCGGGCTCGCGGCCGATGAAGTCGTGCGCGTCGTGCCAGTGGGTGAAGCGACGGCTGGCCGCCACACGCAGACCGGCCTCGGCGAGCACGTGCTGGCCGTACTCGCGATCGGCCTCCAGCCGGTCGCCCACGCCGCTGCCGCCGATCACCTGGAAGCCCTCGGCGCGCAGGGCGTCCTGCACCGGGCCGTGCGTGGCAGTCTCGAAGAGCGCGATGCCATCCTCGCCGGCCTCGCGCAGCCAGCCCAGCTCGCCCATCCAGTCGTCCGTGCGCTGCAGCCAGCCCGCGTGCACGTCGTGGCAGGCGTCGTCGTGCACGAACACGCGCACTTCGTGGCCACGCCCGGCCAGGCCCCGGTACATCCATGCGAGGTCGCAGGTGTCGCCGACGCCCAGGAACCTCACCCGTCGGGCCTTTCGATGACGGCTCCCACGGCAGCGATGCGGTCGCAGTGCGCGTAGGCCGGCGTGTCCAGCTCTTCGCCGAACACATCGGGATCGAGCTCCTCGTAATGCCATGGCCAGCCGCGTGCGTGGGCCAGCGCACCGACGGCCTCGCGCATCGCATCATGGCCATGGACGATGGCCGCGCCCGTGTAGAGCAGCAGCCGCCCGCCGGGCGCCAGCCGCTCCAGCCCTTCGGCCACGATGCGTTGCGACAGGCCGCCGCCCAGCGGGCCGCCGCCGTTGCGGTAGGTCCGCTGGCGGTCGTCGACCAGATAAGGCGGGTTGGAGACGATGAGATCGAACTCACCCGCCACCGGCGCATACAGGTCGCCCTGCACGAAGGTGGCCTGCTGCCCGGCCAGCCTGGCATTGGCGCGGGCATGCTCGAGCGCGTGCGGGTTGATGTCGGCCAGCACCAGCCGGGCCGCTCGCCCGGCACGGGCGGCCAGCAGTCCGCCAGCGCCGCTGCCGCAACCTACGTCGAGCACGCGGGGCCGTGCGGACAAGGGCCTGAGCGCCAGCTCGGCCGCGATCTGGCGGGCGAAGCGGCTGGTGTCGGGGCCGAAGAAAACCGCGTCCTCGTGCTCCGTCGGAAAGGCCGAATGCGACAGCAACAGATCGGCCAGCGACGAAAACCGCACCCGGCTGCGCCATGAGCCCCCAGCCACGTCGATCAGGCCGGCGGCGGCCAGCACGTCATGCAGCGGCCGGGGCAGCAGATCGGCGCCGAACGGACGGCTCCAGCCAAACGCATCGTGCAGCGACGACGCACCTTGCGCCGGGCGGCGCAGCACGCGGGCATGCGTGGCGGGCGTGGGCGTGACGAAGGTGTAGCCCTGCTGGCGCAACCACTCGCCGAGCGCGACCAGCGCGTCTTCGCAGGCTGTGCCGCCCGGATCGTCGGCCAGCCGCGCAGGTGTGTCGCGTGCGCCCATCGTGTCTTCAGCGCGCGAGATCGATCGTGACGAGGTCGAACGGCAGCACGGGCGGCGGGCTCTTCTGCCGGTCGAGCTGGCCATTCACGACGATCAGCCGCCCGCCCTCGCCCCACGCGGCCGTGGTCGGGTAGCGCAGTCGCGGATCGGTGATGCGGCGCAATTCGCGCGCCGCGCTCCAGTCGTCGGACAGCTGCAGCTGCACCACCTCGTTGGTGGCGTTGCGCAGCAGCACGAGCTGGTTGCGCTCGCCCAGCAGCAAGCCATCGCCGCCGGTAAGCGGTCCGCCCTCCACGCGCACCTGCGTCACGCCCCGCGTGGCGGGGTCGATGCGCCAGAGCTGGCCGGTGGACAGCTGAACGGCGAGCAGCATGCGCCCGTCGCGCGAGACGACGATGCCGTTGAGGTTGATCTGGTTGGGCAGGTAGCGGATCGGCGTGCCGCGCAGATCCAGCCACGGCTCCATCGCCATGGGCGCTCCGGGCGCGGTGGACACACGCCAGAGCACGGGGTGGAAGGAGTCCGTCACGTAGGCGGCGCCGTCCGGGGCGATGGCGATGTCGTTGAGAAAGACATGCAGTCCCTTGGGCGGCAGCGTCTGCCCCAGCGTCGCCCCGCTGACCGGATCGATGACCGACACCACGCCGCCGGGACCGCCGGCCACCCAGAGCCGGCCTTGCCCGTCGAGCTTCATGCCGAACGCGCCCTGCCGGCCAGGCGATCCACCCGCCTGCAGCAGTTGTGCCTGGGCGCCGGCTTTCACGCGGTAGATATGCCCTTCGCTGCTGGAGCCTGTGAACACATCGCCGCTGCGGCCATCGCGCGCGATGCCTTCGGGAAAGACGTTGCTGCCCTCCAGGATCGCGCGGCCGGCCACCGGGCCCGGCGCCGCGGGCTCGATCAGTCCGCAGAGGATGCGTGCGCCCGAATTGCCTGCCGGGTCGCTCTCGTAGTCGTCCGGCTGGGCATGCACCACCAGCGCCCGGCCCATGACCGACCGGGGCCCCGGCTTCACCGTGAGGTGCGGATGCATCCACGCGAGCGCACCGCGCCCGTCGGCCGCGACATCGATGTTGGGCAGCTCGCCCGCGTGCGCGCTCCCGTGGTGCTCGCCGGGGCGGCCATGATTGCGCGACAGGCCTGGGTCGAAATGGCCGCCGGCGCCGCCGAAGTTAACCGTCTGTCCGGTCTGCGGATCGGGCCCGGGCTCGCACGACGCATTGGCATGCACATGAAAACCATGGGCGCCGGGCGCGATGCCCGAGACCTGGACCCGCACGTCCAGCCCCTGCGCGGTGTCGGCGAGCGCCGCGCGGCCGGCTTCGCGGCCCGAGGGATCGAGCAGCCGCACGACGGCGTCGGGCGCCGGCGCCTGGCCGCCACCCGGCGCGACGGGCGCAGCTGGCGGCACGGGCGCGGCACAGCCCGCGACGATGGCGACACCGGCCGCGAGGCCTGTCAGGCGCAGGGAAATGGCGCTCGCGCGCGCAGAGGTGAACAGGCTCATGTCAGCGCCCCTGGTACTGGATACGGTAGATCACGCCGTTCTGGTCTTCGGCGACGAGGAGCGATCCGTCGGCAGCCACGGCCAGTCCGGCCAGCCGGCCGAACTGCGATGGACGCTGCGCCTGCCGGCGCTCGGCCTCGCCCGCGGCCGGACCGGGACGGGCGTGTGTATCGGCAGGCCCCGCCATCAGCCAACCGCTGATGAAGTCTTCGAACGCCACGGGCCGGCCCGCCGCATCGAAGCGCACGCGCACCACCTTGTAGCCGCTGGGCTGGCCACGGTTCCACGAGCCGCGCATGGCCACGAACGCATCGTTGCGGAACTCGGCCGGGAACTGGGCGCCGGTGTAGAACACCATGCCGATCGGCGCCGCGTGCGCGGTGTAGGTCAGAACCGAGGGCTCGGTCGTCGGGCAGAAATCGCGCTTGGTGCTGTGGGGCGGATCGTTGAACTGGCGGCTGTCCACCACGCGGCGCTCATAGCAGAAAGGCCAGCCATAGTGCTTGCCCTGCATGAGTGCGTTGAGTTCTTCGGGCGGCCAGTCATCGCCGTGGTAGTCGGCGCCATGGTCCATGCCGTACATCACGCCCGTGGCCGGATGCCAGCCGAAGCCGATGGTGTTGCGCAGCCCGCGTGCGAACACGCTGCGCGCTCGGCCGTCGGGCTGGGCCTGCACGATGGTGGCGGCCTCGGGATTGGATTCGCGGCAATCGTTGCAGGTGGAGCCCACCGTGATGTAGAGCAACCCGTCGGGTCCGAACGCGAGCGTGCGGTTGGGATGCTGGCCGGCATCGGGCAGATCGTCGATCAGCACGCGCGGCTCCCCCAGGGCGCCGTCGGGCAGCACGGCTGCGGCCAGCACCTTCTTGTCGGTCGCCATATAGAGCTGGCCGCCGCGCAGCGCCAGACCGTGCACCCACTTGAGGTTCTGCGCCACGATGCGGCGCTCGGCCACGCGGCCCTGCGCATCGGTGCCGCGCAGCAGCATGACGTCGCCCTGCTCGCGCCGGCTCACATAGACGTCGCCGTTCGGCGCCACCTGCATCCAGCGCACGTTGCCCGCATCGCGGGCCCACACGCTGGCCTTGAAGCCCGCGGGCACGGACAGGCGGGCCAGCAAGGCCTCGTCGAACTTGAGCGGCGTCGGCTCATTCACGGTGGTACTGACGGTGGCTGGCCCGTCGCCCGGAGGCAACTGGGCGAAGGCGTCGACCGCCTGGATGCCGGCGACGAAAGCCGCGCAGATCAACAATGTCTTCATCTCGCTCGATCCCTGCAGGAGTGACCGGCGATTGTTGGCAGCAGCATGGCGTGCCGGCCATCGTTCGTCATCGCCATCAGGCGTGGGAATGGGCCCACAGGGCCGCCGTTACAGATGCCAGGCCCTCCGCGGACTTAACCCAGGTTAAGACCCTGTCCCGGATCGCAGGACGCGGGGCCCTTTGCGTGTAGGACAACGCCCCTATCGGTTGGCGCTGCGGCGTTTTTTCAGGGCCCCCACCCATAATCGGCGCGCTGTTACATCCCTTGACTCTTCCCGTGAGGTTGCACGTGCCCGACAAGAAAAGCGCTGGCCAGATCCTGAGTGCCGACGAGACCACCATCCTCGACGAATGGATGCAGGCGCAATTGGCCGACACCACGCGCCGCGAACTGATCGGCGAGGCCGAGCTGAACGAGCAGTCGCGCCGCTTCCTGAGCCTGCTCTCGCAGGCACTCTCGCATGGCGCGGAGGGCGACCTCTCGGGTGCGCACTGGGACGACGTCAAGGCCGCGCTGGGCGCGCTGTCGAAGAGCCGCGCAGTCGCCGGCTTCAGCCCGGGCGAAACCGCCACCTTCGTGTTCTCCCTCAAGCAGCCGCTGTTCGCCTCGCTCGCCCGCGCCTATACCGGCGACGCTGCGCGCCTGGCTGACGAGAGCTGGAATGTGTCGCTGCTGCTGGACAAGCTGGGCCTGCTCACGGTGGACGCCTACCAGCAGAGCCGCGAACTGGTCATCGTGCGCCAGCAGCAGGAACTGCTGGAACTCTCCACCCCCGTCATCCGGTTGTGGGACGGCATCGTCGCCGTGCCGCTGATCGGCACGCTCGACAGCGAGCGCACGCAGGTGGTGATGGAATCGCTGCTGGAGTCCATCGTGGAGAACGAGGCCACCATCGCCATCATCGACATCACCGGCGTGCCCACTGTGGACACGCTGGTGGCGCAGCATCTGCTCAAGACCATCTCGGCCGCGCGCCTGATGGGAGCCGAGTGCATCCTGTCGGGCATCCGGCCGCAGATCGCGCAGACCATCGTGCATCTGGGTGTGGACCTGGGCGGCGTGGGCACGAAGTCGACGCTGGCCGATGCGCTCAAGCTTGCTTTCCAGAGGCGCAGCCTGGTGGTGAACACCAGGGCCCTTGCCGCCAGCGGCACGCCGGGAGCCTGAGGCCTTGGAACGCATCCCCATCCTCAAGCTGGGCGACCTGCTGCTCGTCACCGTGCAGGTCGAGCTGCACGACCAGCTCGCGCTGACGCTGCAGGACGACCTGACCAACATGCTGGCGCGCACGCGCGCACGCGGCGTGCTGATCGACATCTCCGGACTCGAGATCGTCGATTCGTTCATCGGCCGCTCGCTCGGCAACATCGCGGCCGTGGCCGGCATCATGGACGCCACCACCGTGCTGGTGGGGATGCGGCCGGCCGTCGCGATCACGCTGGTGGAGCTGGGCATGTCGTTGCGCGGCATCCGCACGGCACTCAATGTGGACAAGGGCATGGCGCTGCTGCGGGAATCGGTCGATGAACCGGGAGCCACGCCATCGCCGTCCTGACAGCACAGACACTGGACATCCGCACACCCGACCAGCTCACCCTGGCGCGGCGTACCGTCCAGGAATGGGCCACGCGTATCGGCTTCAGCGTCGTCGAACGCACGAAGTTCGTCACGGCGGCCAGCGAGATCGGCCGCAATGCGCTGGTACACGGCAAGGGCGGCACCATGCGCATCGAGGAAATCGCCCGCGACGGGCGCCAGGGCCTGCAACTGGTTTTCCAGGATCAGGGCCCGGGGATCGCCGACGTGCAGCGCGCCATGACCGATGGCTTCTCCACCGCCAACAGCATGGGACTGGGCCTTGGCGGCACGAAGCGGCTGGTCAACGAGTTCGATATTTCATCCACCCCGGGCCAAGGCACGCGGGTCGTCATCACGCAATGGAAACGTCGGTAGAAATCGAAGGCGCCAACCGGGCGGCCGACGTGCGCCGCGCGGTCGCCGATGTGGCTGCGCGCCTGAGGCTGGACGAAACCACGGCCGGCCGCGCGGCCCTGGTGGGCACCGAGATGGCCACCAACATCGCCAAGTACGGCAAGCGCGGCAGCGTGGCGGTGGATGCGTTCGACGACCGCGATGGCGTGGGCGTGCAGTTGCTGGCCACCGACAGCGGCCCCGGCATCGCGAATTTTGAGCTGGCCGCACGCGATGGCCATTCCACCGGCGGCAGCCTGGGCCTGGGTCTGGGCGTGCTGCGGCGCAATGCGGATGTCTTCGACCACTACTCGGTCGAGCAGCGCGGCGCGGCCCTCCTCGCGCGCGTGCGGCGGCCCGGCAGCGAGCCCGCGCGCGCACCCGGACGGCTGGACATCGGCTGGCGCATGTCGCCCAAGCCGGGGCAGGAACAATCCGGCGACAACTGGACCGCCAAGCGTGCCGGCCGCTGGCAGCGCGTGAGCGTGATCGACGGCTTGGGCCATGGCCCGCTGGCGGCCACCGCATCGGCCGAGGCCGTGGCGGCGGTGCAGGCCTCAATGGAGCGCGACGGACCCGAGGACGTGCTGGCCGCCGCCCACCGCCAGCTCAAGAACACGCGCGGCGCCGTGATGTCCGTGGTTGACGTCGACACCGCCAGCGGCGTCGTGCGCTTCGCGGGCATCGGCAACATCACAGGACTGATCTGGAGTGCCGCGCGCGCGCAGCACCTGCTGCCGGCCGAGGGCATCGTGGGCTACAACATGCAGCGGCTGCGCACGCACGAGTACCGCTGGGCCCCCAATGCCGTGCTGGTGCTGGCCAGCGACGGCCTGTCGTCGCGCCTGCAGTTCGAGCCGGCGCTGATGAGCCGCCACCCGGCACTGATCGCGGGCGTGCTGTTCCGCGACCACCTGCGCACCACTGACGATGCCACCGTGGTGGTCGCGAAGGTCGTTGCATGAAGCAGCACCCGCTGGTCACCACGCGCGTCACCGGTGCTCAGTTGCTGAACGTGCGCGATCGCGCGCGGCAGATCGCCGGCCTGTTCCAGCTCGACCGGCTGCAGACCACACGCTTCGTGACGGCGGTATCCGAGATCGCGCGCAATACCGCCGACTACGCCGTCGAAGGCACGGCGTCGTTCTTCTTCGAGGAAGCCGCGCACCGCGACGCGCCCCAGTACGTGGGGGTGACGCTGGCCGACAAGGGCCCGGGCATCGAGCGCGCGGACGACCTGCTGGCGGGCGCGCGAACGGCCCATGGCGCTGTGCCGGTGGGCCTGGCGGGCGCGCGCCGGCTGGTCGACGTGTTCGCCATCGACACGGCCCCCGGTCGCGGCACGACGGTCACGCTGCGCATGGCCCTGCCCCGCGCGGCCGGCACCGTCGAGGTGAAGGCGCTGTCGCGCATGATGGACGACCTGACGCGCCAGCGGCCCCCCTCGGCGCTGGAAGAACTGGAGCGCCAGAACCGCGAGATGCTCGCAACGCTCGACGAACTGCGCGTGCGGCAGACCGAACTGCAGCGCGCTGACGAACGGAAGAACAATTTCCTCGCCATGCTGGCGCACGAGTTGCGCACGCCGCTGGGCACGCTGCAGATGATGCTGGAGATCATCGCGCGCAACCCGCAGATCGGTGCCGACGAGCTGGAACGCCGGCGCGCCGTGATGGCGCGGCAGACCGAACAGATGACGCGGCTGGTGGCCGACCTGATGGATGTCTCGCGCGTCAGCCAGGGCAAGGTCGAGCTGGCCCGCGTGCCCATCGAAATCAACGAACTCGTCGCTCAATCGGTGGAGGCCGTCACGGGCATGATCGGCGCGCGCCATCACCAGCTGCACATCGATGCCAGCCCGGTGGAGCTCTGGTCGGTGGGCGATCCCGCCCGACTGCGCCAGGTATTCACCAACCTGCTGCAGAACGCTGCGCGCTACACGCCCGACGGCGGCGAGATACGCGTCGGACTGTCCCGTGAAGGCGCCAGCGCCGTGATTCGCGTGGCCGACAACGGCGTGGGCATCGAGCCCGACACCATGCCGCACATCTTCGACCTCTTCGTGCAGGGCCATCCCGGCGCGGTGGAGGGCCACAGTGGCCTGGGCATTGGTCTGACGCTGGTCCGCCGGCTGGTAGGCGAACATGGAGGCGAGGTGATGGCAGAGAGTGCGGGCCAAGGCAAGGGCAGCACATTCACCGTCCGGATTCCCCTGACCACGACATGAACACCGATCTCCCGGTCCCCCCTGCGACGCAAGCCGACACTCGCCCGATGACGGTGCTGGTGGTGGATGATTCCGTCGCTTCCGCCCAGGCCCTGGCCATGGCGCTGGAGATGGACGGCTATGTGGCGCATGTCGCTTTCACCGGGCAGTCCGCGCTGGCCGAAGCCAGCACGCACCGGCCCGATTGCGTGCTGCTGGACTTCGGTCTCGACGACATGGACGGGCTGCAACTCGCCCGCACGCTGCGCGAGCGCCACGGCGACGATGTCGTGATGATCATGATCACCGGATGGGATACGACACAGGAGCGCGTGGGCGAAGCCGCCGCGCTGGTCGACCACCACTTCACGAAGCCGCTCGATCTCAACCGACTGCGGCGCATCCTGCCGCCGATCGGCCCGCCGAGGGCCGCGGGATGAGCGCGCTGCACAACGTGGACATCGTCGTGGTGGACGACGACGCCGAGGCGGCGCAGACCCTGGCTGAACTTCTGCAGACCGATGGCTACGCCGTACGCAGCGCCAGCAGCGGGGCCGAGGCGCTGCAGCTCATCATGGAGCGCCGGCCGCTGGGAGTGTTGCTGGACGTCGACATGCCGGCCATCAACGGCTACCAGCTCGCGCGGCGCCTGCGCGAGCATTTCGCCGGCGACCTCGTACTGATCGCATTCACGGGCCTGGGCGACGAGGCCGCCCTGGTTCAGCAGACCTTGCCGCTGGTGGACGACTTCCTGCGCAAACCGGTGGATCCGAAACAGTTGCGCAAGATCTTCCCGCAGCTGGGGGGGTCGAGTCCTACATGAGTCACCTGCTCCGAACTACGAACCGGACGATGCGCCACGCGGAAGATTCGTTCCGTTCGCAACCCAAGGAGATCAGCATGAACGCAAAACTCACCCTCGTCGCTTCGCTCATCGCCGCCTCGTCGATGTTCTCGGCCCACGCCATGACCAAGGCCGAATACGACGCCGCCAAGGACCGCATCGAGCAGACGCACAAGGCCGACAAGAAGGCTTGCGACGCCATGAAGGACAACGCCAAGGACGTGTGCGAGAAAGAAGCCGACGGCAAGGAAAAGATCGCCAAGGCCGAACTCGAGCAGTCGTACAAGCCCAGCGACCGCAACGCCCGCAAGGTGCAGGAAGTGCGCGCCGACACCACCTATGACATCGCCAAGGAAAAGTGCGATGACATGAACGGCGATGCCAAGAAGTCGTGCGAGAACGACGCCAAGGCCGCGCGCGACACCGCCAAGCGCAATCTCAAGGGTTGAGGCCTGACCGCCTTCGATCGAAGCCCCGCAGCCGCGGGGCTTTTTGTTGCCCTGCCCTCCAACGCCAGATCCGGAAGACCCCAGCCATGCGCCTGCTCGTGCGAAGCCACGTCGAACTCGAATGCGAGGATGTCTGCCCGACCGTCGCCATGCTGCGGCCGTCGAGCGGCGACGCCCAGTGGGTCGTGTCGCAAAGCTACGAGATGGCGCCGTGGATCCGCGCCAGCGAATACACCGATTCCTTCGGCAACGTGTGCCAGCGCTTCACGCTGCCCGAAGGCATCTCGACGATCGATGTGCAGTCGCAGGTGGTGGTGGCCGACGACATCAACGACTCGGAAGACGACGGCTTCGTGCTGATCGACGAGTTGCCCACGGACTGCCTGATGTACCTGCTGCCCAGCCGATACTGCCCTGCCGACGCCGCGATCGAGCGCGCCTGGGAGATCGTGGGCAAGGCCACGCCCGGCTTCGGCCAGGTCATGGCGATCAGCAACTGGATCCGGAAGAACATCACCTACCGGTACGGCGTGAGCACCGAGAGCACCGGTGCGTTCGAGACGATGGAAGCCCGCGCCGGCGTGTGCCGTGACTTCTCGCACGTCGCCATCACGCTGTGCCGGGCGCTGCGCATCCCCGCGCGTTATGTGTCGGGCTACCTGCACAAGCTCGACCCGATGGACATGCACGCCTGGTTCGAAGCCTACGTCGGCGGCTCGTGGCACACCTTCGACGCCACCCAGGCCACACGCGAGCCGGGCCGCGTGGTGGTTTCCTACGGTCGCGACGCGGCCGACGTGGCCTTCCTGTCCAACTACGGGCCGATGAAGGTGAACGCGATGAAGGTGAGTGTGGAGAAGCTGCTGACGGCCGGTTGATCCGCCGGCAATCCAGCCCCGCCGGCGCGCTCGCCGGCCATGGAAACAGGCCGGCCGCGCATCAATTTCTTACGAACGCGAATCGCTCGCATTACAATGCGGGCCGTCATGCGTCGTTGGCTTTTCGCGTTGTTCACTCTCCATTTCTGCCTGAGCGTCGGGATGTTCTCGTTCGCCCACGCGGATGTGCAGGGCGTGCTGGACCATGCGCACGCCGCGCAGGCCGTGCACGCCGACGCCCCCGACATGCTGGATGTGCTCGCCCAGATGGACGAGGCCGAGCACGGCCTGTCGGACGGCCACGCCGACATTCCCGAGTTCATCCCCACTGACGCCGTCCTCGCCCTGCCGTCCACGGTAGCGGTGTATCGCACGGCCGTCCTGCACGGCCGCGCATCGCCTCCTCTGGCCGGACTCGACCGCCCTCCGATCCTGCCCTGCGTGGCCTGAGGCCGCGGCCGGGCTCCTGCGCCCGCAGCCCCGGCGTCTGCGCCACCTGATCCGGTGAGCCGCGCGCCAGCGCGCCGCCGCCGTCCTTGCCCGCGTCCGTCGCGGTGCGCTCTCCTTTTTCCTCGCGTTCCTTCCGCCAGCAAACCTGGTCGCGGGCCTTGCCCGCGCACTCCGGCCAGCCAGCCATTCCGAAGCTCTGTGTCCCGTTTCTCCAACCAGGTTTGCACCATGACTGATCACACGAAACCGTCCCGTCCCCTTCCCGCATTCGCGCTGCGCCTCACGGCTCTGGCCGCGTTCGGCGCCTGCGCCGGCACCGCACTGGCGCAGGCCACGACCGCCACCGATGTGGCGCTGCCCGAAGTGGTGGTCTCCGCCTCCGGCTTCGAGCAGGACGTGCGGCAGGCGCCCGCTTCCATCTCGGTGGTCACGCGCCAGGAACTCGAAACCCGCCAGTACCGCGACTTGGCCGAAGCGCTGCAGAACGTGGAAGGCATCGACGTGGGCGGCGGCACCGGCAAGACCGGCGGGCTGGACATCAGCATCCGCGGCATGCCCAGCGAATACACGCTGATCCTCATCGACGGCCGCCGCCAGAACGTGGCCGGCGACGTGACGCCCAACGGCTTCGGCGCCGCGCACACCAGCCTGATCCCGCCGCTGGCCGCCATCGAGCGCATCGAAGTCATCCGCGGCCCGATGTCCACGCTCTACGGCTCAGACGCCATGGGCGGCGTCATCAACATCATCACGCGCAAGGTGGCCAGGCAATGGGGCGGGCAGGTGTCGGCGCAGGTCGGCATTCCGGAAGACGGCAGCTGGGGCCAGCAGTACCGCGGCAACTTCTATCTCTCCGGCCCCATCAAGCAGGACATGCTGGGCCTGGCCATCCGCGGCGACGTGTACGAGCGCGGCACATCGGATTTCGTCCTCGCGCCGGGCGCCACGCCGCCCGCGGGCGCCCGCAACCCGGCACCCGCCAAGAGCCGCCAGCACACGCTGGGCGCTCGCCTCACGCTCACGCCATCGCGCCAACACGACCTGTGGCTCGACGTGGAACAAGGCCGCACCTGGTACGACAACAGCGACGGGCGCCTGGGCAACCGCGACGCCCTCACCAACCTGCTGGGCAACAACCCGCCCGGTTACCGCGACTCGCTGCGCTTCAACCGCGACCAGATCGCCCTGGGCCACACGGCGCGGCTGGGCATCGGCCTGCTGGAAAGCAGCCTGATGCGCAACGTGACCGAAACCATCGGCCGCACCATCCCCGGCGGTGCCGTGCCGGCGGGCGATCCGCGCCGGGGCACGCACCGCGAGCTCGAAACCACCAACACCGTGCTCGACACCAAGCTGGTGGCGCCGCTGGGCGAGTCGCACGTCGTGACCGTGGGCGGCCAGTGGTGGGACGCGGAACTGGTCGACGGCCTGCTGCCGCAGACGCACAGCCAGACCATGTGGTCGCTGTTCGCCGAAGACGAATGGAAGCTCGGCAACAACCTCACGGCCACGCTCGGCGCCCGCTATGACGACCACAGCACCTTCGGCGGCCACGTCAGCCCGCGTGCGTACCTCGTCTGGAACGCCCAGCCGACGCTCACCATCAAGGGCGGCGTCAGCCGCGGCTTCCGCGCGCCGCGCCTGAACCAGCTGATCGACGGCGTGAGCGGCGTGAGCGGCCAGGGCGCGACGATCAACATCGGCAATCCGACGCTCAAGCCCGAGACCAGCACCAGCACCGAGGTGTCGGCGATCTTCGACAACCTGCAGGGCGTGAACGCGGCCGTGACGCTGTTCCACAACCAGGTGGACGACAAGATCAGCAGCGGCGGCGACTGCGCCACCAACTTCATCTCCAGTTGCGCGGCCAACCCGGCCGCCACCTACTCGATCAACGTCGACGAAGCGCGGACCTGGGGGCTGGAGCTGAGCACCCGCCTGAAGCTCTCGCCGCAGTGGTCGGTACGCGCCGGCTACACCTGGACGAACAGCGAAGTGATCGAGAACGGCGTGAAGAACGGGCAGCTGGCCAACACGGCCAAGCACCTGCTCAACGCGCAGCTGGATTACGACCTGAACGACCAGTGGCGCTTCTGGTTCCGCGGCGAATACCGCGGCAAGAGCCCGCGCTTCACCGGCGATCCGGCGCAGCTGACCGGCAACAACCGCATCATCTACGACACCATCGGCGACATCAACGCCTACGCGCTGTTCCACCTGGGCGGCTCGTACAAGGTGTCCAGGGCGCTGACGTTCAACGCGAACATCTACAACCTGTTCGACAAGGACTTCCGCACCGCGTACCGCGAGGCACCCACCACGCCGACGCCGACCTGGGTCAACCAGTACTTCCAGGGTGGCTCGTCGGTGGCTGGCACGACGCCGGTGGGCCGCACGCTGTGGATCACCGGGATCGTGACCTTCTGAGGTACGGCGCGCGGCACGCCGTCAGTGGCTGGCGTCGAAGCCTTCGGGCTGCGCCAGCCCCTTGTCCTTGAGGATCGCGCCCGCGATGCCGAAGGCATGGTTGGCGGCGGGCACGCCGCAGTAGATGGCGGCCATCAGGATCGCTTCCTTGATGTCGTCGGGCGACAGGCGCGAATCGTCCTGCGCGTCGAGCGCGGCGCGCACGTGCAGCGCGAACTCTTCCCACGCGCGCAGGCCCAGCATCATCGACAGCACCATGAAGCGCCGCGTGCGGTCGCCCAGCGCGGGCCGTCCCCAGATGTCGTTCCAGGCGTGGCGCGTGATGAGTTGCTGGAACTCGCCGTTGAACGCCGTGCGCTGCGCCAGCGAGCGATCGACCCAGGCGTCGCCCAGTACGCGGCGGCGCTGGCGCAGGCCGCGGTCGTAGTCGTCCTGCACCCGCGCCTGGCCGTCCACGCGGCCGGCCACGAAGGCCAGCAGCAGGCGCGCGAATTCGGCCGGCTGCTCGATGGCGCTGATGTGCGAGGCCTGCGCGATCACCGCCAGCTGCGCGCGCGGCACCGCATCGGCGATGGCCTGCGACATGGCGGGCGGCGTGCCGCCGTCCAGCTCACCCGCGATCACCAGCGTGGGACACGCGATGCGCGCCAGGCCCGCGCGCCAGTCCACATCGCGGATGGCGCGGCAGCAGTCGGCATAGGCCACGGGATCGGTGGCGCGCAGCACTTCGCGCGCACGCGCCACGGCATCGGGCTGCGCGGCGCGGAAACCCTCGTGGAAGTAACGCGCCATCACCATGTCGGCGATGGCGTCCATGCCGCCCTGCGCCACGGCGTCGATGCGCGCGCTCCAGGCGGCGCGCCCGGCCTCGGGATAGAACGCCGTGCTGTTGGCCACCACCAGGCCGCGCAGCAGATCCGGATGGCGGATGGCCAAGCCCTGCCCCACCATGCCGCCCATCGACAGGCCCACCCACACCACGGGCTCGCGCGCGACGTCACGCAGGAAGTCGGCCGCCTGCTCCACCAGGCTGTCCATGCTGCACGGCGGCAGCGGTGCGGCAGACCGTCCGTGGCCGGCGTGGTCGAACACCAGCACGCGCCAGCGCCCGCGCAGCGCGTCGATGACGGGCGCCCAGGCCGTGTGGTCCATGCCCAAGGCATGGCTGAAGACCAGCAGCGGGCCGTCGCCGCCTGCGTGCGAGAGATGGAAGAGTGGGTTCGACATGGCCGGTGAGGTTACAGCGCGTCGCTATCGGCGGCCTGCAGCATCCGTTCGCACAGCCGGGCCGAGGGCAGCACGGCCACGGCCGGGTCGCAGGCGGTGGTCAGTGCGCTGCGTTGCGATGCGTCCAGTGCCGCCACGGCCGGATCGGCCAGCAGCAGCGTGACCAGCGGCGTGCGCCGCTCGATGGCCTGCGCGCCCAGCGAGCGCACCAGCGCCGCGGCCGCGGGCTTGCCCAGCGACACGGCCAGCGTGTGCGCGAGCGCCTCGGAGCAGACCACGCCCTGCAACTCGTCGATGTTGCGGGCCATGCGTTGCGGATCGGCGCGCAGGCCGGACAGCGCCGAGTTCACGGCGCTGGCGGCGGCGAAGGCCTGCACCCACAGCTGCGGCCACACGGCCACCTCGGCCTGCCACTGGCCCATGCCGCGCTCGTGCGCCTGCGCCATGGTCGAGAGCAGCGTGGCCGCCAGATGCGGCACCTGCGCACAGGCCGCCACGGCCTGCATGCAGGCCACGGGATTGCGCTTGTGGGGCATGGCGCTCGATCCGCCGCTCTGCGCATCGCCCGCCACCACTTCGGCGACCTCGGCCTGCGACATCAGCACCAGGTCGCCCGCGATCTTGGACAGCGATCCCGCGAGCACCGCCACCTCCAGCCCGAGGCGCATCCACTCGTCACGCTGCGTATGCCAGTTGCCCACGGCGCAGCGCAGGCCCAGCTGCGCGGCCATGCGGGCCGCCACGCGCTCGCCCGCCTCGCCCAGCGTCGAGAGATTGCCGACGGCACCGCCGAGCTGCAGCGCCAGCGCGCGTTGCGCAAGCTGCCGCAGCTGCGCGTGGCTGCGCGCCAGCGGCGCGGCCCACTGCGCGCATTTGAGTCCCCAGCTGGTCACCTGCGCGGGCTGCAGCAGCGTGCGTGCCAGCATGGGCGTGCGCGCGTGGCGGGCGGCTTCGTCGCGCAGCCATTGCACGCTGGCCTGCACCTGGGCAAGCAGTTCGCCCAGCGCATGGCGCGTCATGAGCGCCTGCGCGGTGTCGACCACGTCCTGCGTGGTGGCACCGTAGTGCAGGTGGCGCACGGCGTCGGCCTGGCCGGCGGACTGCAGCGCCTGCGTGAGCGCGGCCACCAGCGGCACGGCCATGGCGCCGCTGCGACGCCCGCCTTCGGTCAGCGCGGCGGCATCCAGTTGCAGGCTGTCGCACGCGGCCACGATGGCCTGCGCCGCGGATGGCGGGATCACCTCTTCCTGCGCCTGGGCGCGGGCCAGCGCGGATTCGAAATCCAGCATGGCGCGGCACAGCGCCGCGTCGTCGAACAGCGTGCCGGCCGCGGCCGGCACGAGGATGTTCCCGAAGACGTTCACGATGCGCGAGGGCTCCTGCAAAGGGCGGCGGCGGGCCTCAGACCGTGGCGCCCGACGCCTTGATGACGGCGCCCCACTTGGCGCTCTCGCGCTGGATCAGCGCCGCGTACTGCGTGGCATCGCCCAGCAGCGGCTCGGCGCCTTCGACGCCCAGCTTGGACTGGAAGGCCGCCGTGCCCGCCACCTGCAGGATCTGCCTGCCCATCGCCTCGATCGCCGGTGCCGGCGTGGCGCGCGGGGCCATCAGGCCGTAGGTCAGCGTGCTCTCGAAGCCCTTGAGCTGGGCCACGCCCGATTCGGCCACCGTGGGCACATTGGGCAGCTGCGCCAGGCGCTTCGCGCTGGTGACCGCCAGCGCGCGCAGCTTGCCGCTGGCCACCAGCGCCTGCGCCGGCGGAATCACGCTGAACATCATCTGCACCTGCCCGCCCACCACGTCGGTGAGCGCGGGCGCCGTGCCCTTGTACGGGATGTGCGTCATCTTCGTGCCCAGCATGTGCGCCAGCATCTCGGCCGTCAGGTGGCCGCCCGTGCCGGCGCCGCTGGAGGCGTAGTTGAAGTTGCCGTTGGCTTTGCGGATGGCCGCCACCAGGTCGGCCATCGACTGGATGGGCGAGGTTTCGGCCACCACCAGCACCAGCGCCGAGGTGGCGAACATGGCCACGGGCGCCAGGTCTTTCTGCACGTCGAACTTCAGGCCCGTGTAGAGCGCGGGATTGATCGAGATGGTGCCCGTGTGGCCCAGCAGCAGCGTGGTGCCGTCGGCCGCCGCGCGCACCACGAACTCGGTGCCGATGTTGCCGCCGGCACCCGCGCGGTTTTCCACGATGTGGCTGCGGCCGGTGGATTCGGTCAGCCCGTTGGCCATCTGGCGGCCCAGCACGTCGTTGCCGCCGCCCGGCGCGAACGGCACGACGATGCGCACGGGCCGGCTGGACTGGGTCCGGCCCAGGGAGGGCAGCGCGCCCAGGGCGGAAAGCGCCAGCAGGTGACGGCGGTTGGGTTGGAAGCGGTTCATGGCGGAGGTCTCCTTGTGTCTTTCGCTCGGCGGCAGTGTGACCGGACGACAATCAAGAAAAAACCACTTCCACCTTTCTTCACAAGCTACAAAATACGCCGTGTGGATACCAACTTCCTGCACACCTTCCTGCTCGTGGCCGCCAAGGGCTCGATGGCCGAGGCGGCACGGCAGCTCGACCTGAGCCCGGCCGCCGTGGCGCAGCAGATGCGCGTGCTCGAAGCCGAGCTGGGCACCCCGCTGCTGCTGCGGGCCGGCCGCACGGTGCGCCCCACCGAGGCGGGCTACCGGCTGGTCGAGAAGGCCGAGGCCATCGTGCGCGACACCGCGCGGCTGCGCACCTGGGTGCATGGCGACGAACTGCAGCACGAGCTGCACGTGGGCACCATCAATACCGTGCTGCACAGCGCCCTGCCCCTGATCCTGCAGGTGTTCACCGGCCGCCATCCGGCCACGCGCGTGTCGATCCGCTCGGCTGTGGCCACGCAGCTCTACGACCTGGTGACGGACGGCAGCATCGATGCCGCGCTCACGCTCAGGCCCGCGTTCGAGCTGCCCAAGACACTGCGCTGGAAGCTGTTGCGCGAGGAACCGCTGGTGCTGCTCGTGCCGCGCCGGCTGGCGGGTGAAGATCCTCTGCAACTGCTGCGCACCCAGCCACTGATCCGCTACGACCGCACGCTGGGCGGCGGCAAGCTGGCCGACGAATACCTGCGGGACGCGGGCATCGTCCCGCTCGAGCGGTTCGAACTCAATTCGCTGCTGGCGGTGTCGATGATGGTCGAGCGTGGCCTGGGCGTGGCGCTGGTGCCCGACATCGATTCGCCGCTGCAGGCCGGCAAGGCGCTCGCACGCCTGCCGCTGCCGCAGGCGCGCTCGCGGCGCTCGCTGGGTTTGCTGTGGCTGCGCGCCTCGCCGCGCAAGGGGTTGATCGAGAGTTTCCTGCAGTGCTCGCAGCAGGCGATGGGCGGCCCACGCAACTAGGGCCTGTTCACCTGGCGACCGATCCGCCCACGAAATGCCCCGGCACTAGTTCACGGCCAGCGCTGTGGTCGCAGCGCGACGCGGGCCCATCCAGATGGCGCCAGCGTGACAAACAGCCGCTCCCGCGTGGCCTTGTGAAACGTCCGGTGATCCTTTACTGCCTAGACTGCGTAGTTACCCTGAGTCACCCCACCCCCCTTATTGGTCCTGCGCATGGAAAAACTGGTCACGAGCTATTCGACGACGATGGTCGCCATCTCCTTCCTCATTTCGATGGTGGGCGCCTTCATCGCGTTGAATGCCGCGCGCAACATGCTGCGCGCCGACGGCAGCCTCCATCGCATGAATACCTTCACGGCCAGCCTGGCGCTGGGCGGCATCGGCGTGTGGGCCATGCACTTCGTGGGCATGCTGGCGCTGCGCCTGCCGCTGGGCCATGGCTACTCGATGGTCGAGACCGGCCTGTCGCTGGTGGCCGCGGCCGCCGCCACGGGTGCCGCGCTGGTGTTCGTCGCGCGCAACCCGGGCAGCCGCGTGCGCCTGCTCGTGGCCGGCGTGCTGCTGGGCCTGGCGGTGTGCGTGATGCACTACCTGGGCATGCAGGGCATGCGCTTCGGCGGCTACTTCCTGTGGTCGGTGCCGCTGGTGCTGGCTTCGATCGCCATCGCCATCGTCGCAGCCACCGCCGCGCTGTGGCTGGCCTTCAACACGCGAGGCGTGGCCGGAACCACGCTGGCCGCCATGGTGATGGCCGTGGCCGTGTGCGCCATGCACTACACCGGCATGGGCGCCGCCGACTTCATCTGCACCGTGGACAACCGCTCGGCCGTGCCCACCGGCTTCGGCGTCATCAGCTCGTGGGAACTGCCCTCGATGGTGATCTTCTCGGTGGCCTGCTTCGCCGTGGTGCTGGCGGCCGACCAGCTGTTCAACGCCCTGTCCGAAGCGCCCCGGGCAGCCACCAAACCGGCCACCGGCAACTGAGCGACGGCAGCGCGGCGCCCAGCCGCCGCCGTCCGGCTCAATCGCGCATCCGGCTCGCGAACGTCACGGCATCCACCAACGCCGGCAATTGGCCGGAATGAAGCCCCGCCAGCCGCTCGAGCTTGCGGCGTCCGGCCGCCAGCAGGTGCACTTCGACTTGCCGTCGATCCTCCGCGCTCGGCCTGCGCCGTACCAGCCCCGCCTGTTCGCACCGCGTCACCAGTGCCACGACGCCGTGCACTTGCGTCTGCAAACGCTCGGCCAGTTCTGAAATGCTGGCCCATTCGCGACCGTCGAATCCCTGCGTGTGCAGCAGGAGCTGGTACTGCAGCGCGGTGATGCCCTCTACACGCGCCGCGTCTTCGCTGAAACGAAGGAAGCAGCGCAGCATGTACCTGAAATTGGAAAGCGCTTCGTAGCGGCTCTTCTCGACCGCGGCGGCGCTTTCATCGTCCGGCTTCATTCCTTCGTCCTCCGTTCGTGGGGCGCGACTATAGCGCCGGCTCCGCCCTGCCCGCATCCGTTGACAGGGAAATTACTCATGTTGTGATGCAAATTACCTCATACCATGAGACACCTGACCGGAAGCTGACTCACCCCATCCGGCTTGCCTTGCGGCGCTACGCGTCGCCTTCAGACATTCCTCGTCGCCCGTCTCGCGGTGCCCTGCGCCGCGGGCCGATCCGTTTTCCATTTTTCCGATTGATTCCAACGAATGCAGATCAAGAGTCACAAGGATTTCGTCGCCGGACTGATGTTCATGGCGGTTGGTACGTCATTCGCCGTCGGCGCACTTTCATACAAGGTCGGCGATGCCGCACGCATGGGGCCGGGCTACTTTCCGCTGCTGCTGGGGATCATCCTGGCGTTGCTGGGCAGCGGCGTGGCGGCAGGCGCCCTGTCTCCCCGCAGCCAGGGGGCGGCACGCATCGGCGGCATCGCGTGGAAGCCATTGCTGCTGATCGTCGGCGCCAACCTGCTGTTCGGCGTGCTGCTGGGCGGCATTCCCACGCTGGGCGTTCCGGCCATGGGATTGATCGTGGCCATCTTCGGCGTGGTGATCGTGTCCAGCCTGGCCGGCCACCAGTTCACGCTGCGCGGCGCGCTGCTGCTGGCCGTGGTGCTGGCCATCGGCAGCTATCTGACCTTCGTCGTCGGCCTGAGCCTGCAGTTCCAGGTCTGGCCCACGTTCATCGGCTGAGGATCGACACCATGGAATTGCTCGACCATCTCGCACTGGGCTTCGGCACCGCCTTCACCCTTCAGAACCTGATGTATGCCTTCATCGGCTGCCTGCTGGGCACGCTGATCGGCGTACTGCCCGGCGTGGGGCCCACGGCCACCATTGCCATGCTGCTGCCCGCCACCTATGCGCTGCCGCCTGTGGCGGCGCTGATCATGCTGGCCGGCATCTACTACGGATCGCAATATGGCGGCTCCACCACCGCCATCCTGGTCAACCTGCCGGGCGAAGCGTCGTCCGTCGTCACGGCGATCGACGGCCACGCCATGGCCAAGAACGGCCGCGGGGGCGCCGCACTGGCGGCGGCCGGTCTGGGGTCTTTCTTCGCGGGCAGCGTGGCCACGCTGGTGCTGGCCGCATTC
Organism: Burkholderiales bacterium; assembly: GCA_017307855.1. Taxonomy (GTDB): domain Bacteria; phylum Pseudomonadota; class Gammaproteobacteria; order Burkholderiales; family Burkholderiaceae_C; genus JAGOCV01. The sequence continues at coordinate 309,290 of JAFKGD010000004.1, forward strand.
GCTCCACCGCTCACCGAGATCGCCTTCAAGTTCGGGCCCGCCGAGTATTTCTCGCTGATGGTGCTGGGCCTGATCGGTGCGGTGGTGCTGGCCTCCGGCTCGCTGCTCAAGGCCATTTGCATGATCATCCTGGGCCTGCTGCTGGGACTGGTGGGCACCGACGTGAATTCGGGCGTGGCGCGCTATTCGTTCGATATTCCCGAGCTCACCGACGGCATCAGCTTCATCGCGATCGCCATGGGCATCTTCGGTTACGGCGAGATCATCGCCAACCTTGCCAAGCCCGAGGAAGAGCGCCAGATCTACACGGCGCGACTGAGCGGCCTGTGGCCCACGGCACAGGATTTCCGCAACATGACGCCCGCCGTGCTGCGCGGCACCACGCTGGGCAGCTGCATGGGCATCCTGCCCGGTGGCGGCGCCCTGTTGTCGGCGTTCGCCTCGTACACGCTCGAGAAGAAGCTGGCGCTGCGCCCCGGCGAAGAGCCCTTCGGCCAGGGCAACATCCGCGGTGTGGCGGGCCCCGAGTCGGCCAACAACGCCGGCGCGCAGACATCGTTCGTGCCCCTGCTCACCCTGGGTATCCCCAGCAACACGGTGATGGCGCTGATGGTGGGTGCGATGACCATCCACAACATCCAGCCCGGCCCGCAGGTGATGACCAGCAACCCCGAGCTGTTCTGGGGCCTGATCGCCTCGATGTGGATCGGCAACCTGATGCTCATCGTGCTGAACCTGCCGCTGATCGGCGTGTGGGTGAAGCTGCTGTCGGTGCCCTACAAGTGGCTGTTCCCGGCCATCGTGCTGTTCTGCGCCATCGGCGTGTACTCCACCAACAACAACACCTTCGACGTCTGGATGCTGGGCTGGTTCGGCGTGGTGGGCTACATCTTCCACAAGCTCGAATGCGAGCCCGCGCCGCTGCTGCTCGGTCTCATCCTGGGTCCGATGATGGAAGAGAACCTGCGCCGCGCGCTGCTGCTCTCGCGCGGCGACTGGAGCGTGTTCGTCACCCGCCCGATCTCGGCGACGTTGCTGGTCGGCGCCGTTCTGCTGATGACGATCGTGCTGTTGCCGGCGGTGCGCCAGAAGCGCGAAGAGGCCTTCGTCGAGGAGGGGTGAGCCGTTCCTGAAGCCGGCCGGCCGCCGCTATATTGGCCGCATGGTCGATTTCATCACGGGCTTCATCGAGCGCTTCGGCTACCTGGGCGTGGCGCTGCTCATGGCGGCGGAGAACATCTTCCCGCCCATCCCCTCCGAACTCATCATGCCGTTCGCCGGCGCGGCCGCCGCGCGCGGCGAACTCAGCCTGGCCGGGCTGGTGGTGGCGGGCGGCATCGGCTCGCTGCTGGGCACGCTGCCGTGGTACTGGCTGGGCCGCAGCATCGGCGCCGAGCGGCTGCGCGCCTGGGTGCGGCGCCATGGCCGCTGGCTGGCCATGACGCCGCCCGACCTGGCGCGGGCCGAAGACTGGTTCGGGCGCAAGGGCGGCTGGGCCTTGCTGGGCGGACGGATGGTGCCGGCCGTGCGCAGCGTGATCTCGATGCCGGCCGGTATCGCGCGCATGCCGCTGGCGACGATGCTGGCCTGGTCGGCCGGCGGCACGCTGGCATGGTCCGCGTTGCTGGCGGGGCTGGGCTATGCGCTGGCCGAGCAGTACGCACGCGTGGCCGACGTGGTCGACACGGTCGCGACGGGCGTGGTCATGGTGCTCGCCGTGGTGTATGCGTGGCGGGTGGTGGCCATCCCGCGTTCGCAGGAGGGCTGAGGCCGCAGGGCCTGTTCAGGCGTGGCCTGCGGTGGGCTGCGTCGCCATGCCTGCCGTCTTCGCCTCGTCATACGCACGGTGCACCGCCAGTGCCCGCCCCCGTGGCGTGAGCTGCAGCACACGGTCGCTGCCGGCGGTTTCGTGTGCCGCCATCTGGCGCGCGATCAGCAGATCGACGGCGTGCTCCAGCGCCAGCGCCGGTTCGCCGCCGATGCGCTCGCCCAGCGCGGCGGTGGGAATCGGCTGGGGATCGGCGCGGGCCAGCTCGATCATCACGAGCTCCTCGGCGCGCGACAGCGGCACGCGCTCGGGCCCCGAGCCGAACAGCGTCGCCGGGCCCCGGCGCAGGTAGTCGCGGCGGGCGTCGCGCGGATCGCGCCGCGGCGGATCGGCTCGCGGGCGCGGCACCGGATCGTCACGATCGAGCAGCGGGGCCAGCACCTCGACCAGCGCCACGCACACCACGCCGCCAATCAGCACGATCACCGCCACGCGCGGCACGGGCACGGCGCCCGTGAGGAAATCCAGCAGCGGCCCGGCTGGGCGCGCCCACGGCGCCGCCTTGAGCCATTCGGCCACCAGGGCGGCCAGCGCGGGCGCGGCCACCACCAGCAGGAAGATCCTGAAGTACTTCATCGTCCCTCGCCTTCCGGGTTGTCGAGGGCCCATGGTAGTACGGCGCCCGTCGAGGCGCCGTCCATCAGGGCGCCATCACCTTGTCGGGCGTGAAGGGCTTGTCGCACAGGCGGCGGCCGGTCGCATGCCGGATGGCGTTCGACACGGCGGCGGCGACGGCCACGCTGCCGATCTCGCCCACACCCTTGGCGCCCAGCCGGCTGACGATGCGGTCGTCCTCGGCGACGAAGAGCACGTCGATGTCGTGGATGTCGGCGTTCACCGGCACGTGGTATTCCGACAGGTTGTGGTTCATGAAGCGGCCCTGCGCCTCGTCGTTCAGCGTCTCTTCGTGCAGCGCCTGGCTGATACCCCACACCACGCCGCCGATGATCTGGCTGCGCGCCGTGAGCGGATTGACGATGCGGCCCGCCGCGACGGCGCTGACCACGCGCGTGACGCGCACCGTGCCCAGCTCCTCGTCCACCCGCACTTCGCAGAACACGGCCGAGTGCGTGGCGCGCACGTATTTCTTCTGCTTGAGGATGTTGGGCAGCAGCAGGTATTTCACCTCCAGCTGCTGGCCGTCGCCGCCCGCCGCCACGATGTCGGCCAGGCCGACGGCGCGGCCCGGCTCGCGCCGGCTGCGCAGGACGCCGCCCGTGCATTCCACGTCGGCGAACTTCAGGCCGCGCAGCGGCGAGCCGGCCAGGCCCTGCGCACGCTTGAGCAGCGCCTTCTGCAGTTTCTCGCAGGCGCCCTCCACGGCCGAACCGACCGTGGTGACGTGGGACGAGCCGCCTTCCACCGGGGCCACCGGCAACGTCGAATCGCCCAGCCGGAACGTCACGTGCGCGAGCGGCAGACCCATCGCGGCTGCGGCGATCTGCGCCATCACGGTGTAAGTGCCGGTGCCGATGTCGCTGGCCGCGCTTTCCACCACCAGATGGCCTTGCGCATCGAGCACGGCCCGCGCGCGCGCGAACATCTGCAGGGCATCCCACGTGCCCGTGGCCATGCCCCAGCCGATCAGCTCGCGCCCCTCGCGCATCGAACGCGGCTCGGGATTGCGCGCCGACCAGCCGAAGCGCTCGGCGCCCTGCGTGTAGCAGGCGTGCAGTTCCTTGCTCGAATACGGCAGGTCTTTCGCCGCATCGCGCTCGGCGTAGTTGGCCACGCGCAGGGCCAGCGGGTCCATGCCCACCTGGCAGGCCAGCTCGTCCATGGCCACCTCCAGCGCGAACACGCCGTGCGCGGCGCCGGGCGCGCGCATGTCCATCGGCGTGGCATGGTCGAGCGGCACAAGCTTGTAGCCCAGCTGGACGTTGTCGCAGCGGTAGAGCTGGCCCGACCAGTTGACCACCACTTCCACGTAGTCTTCCAGCCGCGAAGTGGCGGCGATGGCATCGTGCATCACGGCTTGCAGGCGACCCCGGGCGTCGGCCGCCAGGCGCACGCGCTGCCAGGTCTGTGGCCGGTGGCCGAAGGTGAACATCTGCTGGCGCGTGAGCACCACGCGCACCGAACGCCCGAGGTGCAGCGACGCCATCACCGCCAGAAGCAGGTTGTACTGCGGCCGCAGGCCGGAGCCGAAGGCGCCGCCGACGAAGGCGTTCTTCACCGTCACCTTGTCGCTGGACAGCCCGAACACGTGCGACACCTGCCAGCGACTGTTCTGCGAGCCCTGGGTCTTGTCGTGGATGGTCAGATGCCCGTCCGGCCCGCGGATCACCGTGCTGGCGTGCATCTCCATCGGGTTGTGGTGTTCAGCGCCGCTGTGGAAATCCAGATCCACCGTGTGCGCCGCGGCGGCGAATGCAGCCGGCGCATCGCCCGTGGGCTTGGGCGGCTTGGAGAAGCCGGCCTTGAATCCCGTGGGCTTGCGCGCCTGCGGCAGGTTGGAATCCAGGCCGGTTTCGTGCGCCTCGCGCTCGTAGTCCACGCGCACCAGCGCGGCGGCGCAACGCGCGGCCTCGAAGCTGTCGGCCAGCACCAGGGCGATCGGCTGGCCGCTGTAGACGATGCCGTCGCTGTAGAGCGGCTTGTACGGCGATCCGCCGGGCGCGATCATGTCCTTGTAGAAAAGATCGAGCCGGCGCGTGCGCGGCCGGTGGCCGTGCCACAGGATGTCGATCACGCCGGGCACGGCACGCGCTTCGTCCAGATGCATGGCGGTGATGCGGCCCCGGGCGATGGCGCTGCTCACCACCACGCCGTGGCACAGGTCGGGCGCGGGATGTTCGGCCGCATAGCGGGCCTGGCCGGTGACCTTGAGGCGGCCGTCGATGCGCGGCAACGCATCGCCCACGGCCACGGTGCCGCTGCCAGTGTCGGCCTGCGGTTGCTGCGAGGCTTCGGGGCGCGGGGCGGGACGGGGTACGGTGTTCATGCGGCGGTCTCCTCTTCGCCGGCGCCGACGATGCGCGTGCCCGCCAGGGCCTGCTGCATCGCCCGCACCACGGCGCGGCGCGCCAGCGTGATCTTGAAAGCGTTGTTGCCCACGCCGCTGCCCTGGGCCTGCGCGCCCTCCAGCAGCCGCACGGCCAGGGCGTCGAAGGCGTCGTCGGTGGGCTCGGCGCCCTGCAGCAACGCTTCGGCCTCGGGCACGCGCCAGGGCTTGTGCGCCACGCCGCCCAGGGCGACGCGCGCGGCGCGGATGCGCCCATCGGGCCCCACGTCGAGCGCGGCGGCCACCGACACCAGCGCGAAGGCATACGAGGCGCGCTCGCGCACTTTCAGGTAGGCCGAGCGCGCCGCCAGCGCGGGCGCCGGCGGCAGCGTGATGGCGGTGATGAGTTCGTCGGCCTCCAGCGTGGTGTCGACGTCGGGCAGATCGCCCGGCAGCCGGTGGAACGCCGCGAAGTCGATGCGGCGGTCGCCGCGCCGCGACCGCACGTGCACCACGGCTTCGAGCGCGGCCAGCGCCACGCACATGTCCGACGGATGCGTGGCGATGCAATGCTCGCTCGCGCCCAGGATCGCATGCTGGCGCGCCAGCTGGCCGATGGCGCTGCAGCCGGTGCCCGGCGCGCGCTTGTTGCATGGCGTGGCCAGGTCGTAGAAATAGTGGCAGCGGGTGCGCTGCAACAGGTTGCCCGCGTTGCTCGCCATGTTGCGGATCTGCGGCGAGGCGCCGGCCAGGATGGCCTGCGCCAGCAAGGGCCAACCCGCGCGCACCTGCGCATGGCGCGCCGTGGCGGCATTGCGGCCGGCCGCGCCCAGGCGCAACTCGCCGGTATCCGACACCGAGATGCCGGGCTCCAGCACGCTGTTGACGTCGATCAGGGCGGCGGGCCGGGCCACGCCTTCCTTCATCAGGTCGAGCAGATTGGTGCCGCCCGCCACGAAGCGCGGCGGCTGCGCGGCGCTGTTGACCGGCGGGCGGCCGCCGGTCACCGACAGCGCGGACAGCGCGCCCTCCAGATCGCGCGGGGCGGTGTAGGTGAAGGGGTTCATGCGCCGGCTCCCGAGGGTGCGCGGCGATCGTGCAGCACCACTTCGCAGACCGCCTGGCGGATCTGCACGTAGGCGCCACAACGGCAGACGTTGCCGCTCATGAACTCCTGCACCTCCGCCTCATCGCGCGCGATGCCTTCGTTGGCCAGCCCGACGGCCGAGCACAACTGCCCGGGCGTGCAGTAGCCGCACTGGAAGGCGTCGTGGCGGATGAAGGCCTCCTGCAGCGGATGGAGGGCATCGCCACCGGCCAGCGCCGCCAGTCCTTCCACCGTGGTGATCTCGCGCCCGTCGTGCATCACGGCCAGCGTGAGGCACGAATTGATGCGCGTGCCATCGACCAGCACCGTGCAGGCGCCGCACTGGCCATGGTCGCAACCCTTCTTGGTGCCGGTGAGATCCAGGCGATCGCGCAGCAGGTCGAGCAGCGTGACCCAGGGCTGCACCTTCAGGGCGTAGGGCTGTCCGTTGATGTGCAGCCGCACGGCGCGCGTTTCGGCGGGGCCGGTGCTGGCGGCAGCCACTTCGACGACCTCGACCAGTTCGGGCGGCAGCTGTTCTTCTGCGGGAGAGTTCATCGTGATCCTCGGGCAATGGGCATTCGGGCCGCACCACTCTAGACGGCGCGAGACCCGCGTCCTGTAGGAGCACATCGCGGTCTGCGCCGCTGTGTGCGGCCGTTTCCTATCGGTGGAGTAAGGCATTTCAATCGCCGCCGCCCTGCTTTTCCCGCAGAATTTCATCCACTGTTTCCCTTCCCTCGCCCATCAGAACTTCCAAGGAGAGCCCCGCATGAGCAGCAGCGCCAACAACGACCAGCCCAAGGGCCAGTGCCCCTTCCACCAGACCGCCGGCGGCGGCACCACCAATCGCGACTGGTGGCCCAAGTCCCTGCGGCTGGACCTGCTGGCGCAGCATTCGGCCAAGTCGGACCCGATGGACGAGGGCTTCGACTACGCAGCCGCCTTCGAATCGCTGGACCTCGCCGCCGTCAAGAAAGACCTGGCCGCGCTGATGACCGATTCGCAGGACTGGTGGCCGGCCGACTTCGGCCACTACGGCCCGCTGTTCGTGCGCATGGCCTGGCACAGTGCCGGCACCTACCGCATCGGCGACGGACGCGGCGGCGCCGGCCGGGGCCAGCAGCGGTTCGCGCCGCTCAACAGCTGGCCCGACAACGTGAGCCTGGACAAGGCGCGCCGCCTGCTCTGGCCCATCAAGCAGAAGTACGGCAACCACATCTCGTGGGCCGACCTGATGATCCTGGCCGGCAACGTGGCCCTGGAAACCATGGGTTTCAAGACCTTCGGCTTCGCCGGTGGCCGCGCCGACGTGTGGGAGCCCGACCACGACGTGTACTGGGGCCGCGAGAAGGAATGGCTGGGCGGCGACGTGCGCTACAGCCAGGGCTCGCCCGGCGTGGCCAAACATGCCGTGCTGGTCAAGGACGACGACAGCCAGAAGCCCCATTCGCGTGACCTGGAAAACCCGCTGGCCGCCGTGCAGATGGGCCTGATCTACGTGAACCCCGAAGGCCCGGACGGCAAGCCCGACCCCATCGCTGCCGCGCGCGACATCCGCGACACCTTCGCCCGCATGGCGATGGACGACGAGGAAACCGTGGCCCTGATCGCCGGCGGCCACACCTTCGGCAAGACCCACGGCGCGGCCGATTCGAAGAACGTGGGCGTCGAGGTGGAAGCCGGCGAGCTCGAAGCCCAGGGCTTCGGCTGGCACAACAGCCACGGCACGGGCCGCGGCGCCGACACCATCACCAGCGGCCTGGAAGTCACCTGGACCACCACGCCCACGCGCTGGAGCAACAACTTCTTCGAGAACCTGTTCGGCCACGAATGGGAACTGACGAAAAGCCCGGCCGGCGCGCATCAGTGGGTGGCCAAGGGCGCCAGCGCCACCATTCCGCATGCCTTCGATGCCTCGAAGAAGCTGCTGCCCACCATGCTGACCACCGACCTGTCGCTGCGCTTCGATCCGGCCTACGAGAAGATCTCGCGCCGCTTCATGGAGCATCCCGAGCAGTTCGCCGACGCCTTCGCGCGGGCCTGGTTCAAGCTCACCCACCGCGACATGGGCCCGCGCGCCCGCTACCTCGGCCCCGAAGTGCCGGCCGAAGTGCTGATCTGGCAAGACCCCGTGCCCGCCGCCGACCACCCGCCCGTGAGCGAAGCCGACGTGGCCGGCCTCAAGAAGCGCGTGCTCGAATCCGGCCTCTCGGTGGCCGAGCTGGTCTCCACCGCCTGGGCCTCGGCCTCCACCTTCCGTGGCTCCGACAAGCGCGGCGGCGCCAACGGCGCGCGCATCCGCCTGGCCCCGCAGAAGGACTGGGCCGTCAACCAGCCGCAGCAACTGGCCAGGGTGCTCGACAAGCTCGAGGCCATCCGCGCCGAAGCGGCCAAGGCCGGCACGCGCGTCTCGCTGGCCGACCTGATCGTGCTAGCCGGCGGCGCCGCCATCGAGAAGGCCGCGAAAGACGCCGGCCAGAGCATCGCAGTGCCCTTCGCGCCCGGCCGCACCGATGCCTCGCAGGACCAGACCGACGTCGCCTCGTTCGCGCCGCTGGAGCCGGCCGCCGATGGCTTTCGCAACTGGGTGGGCGGCCGCTACAGCGTGCCAGCCGAGCACCTGCTGATCGACCGCGCGCAACTGCTCACGCTCACCGCGCCCGAGATGACCGTGCTGGTGGGCGGCCTGCGCGTGCTGGGCGCCAACGTGGGCGGCGACAGCCAGGGCGTGTTCACCGACCGCCCCGGCCAGCTCACCAACGACTTCTTCGTCAACCTGCTGGACATGGCCACCGAATGGAAGCCCACGTCCGATGCCCGCGAAGCCTTCACCGGCCGCGACCGCAAGACCGGCGCGCCCCGTTGGACCGCCTCGCGCATCGACCTGGTGTTCGGCTCCAACGCGCAGCTGCGCGCCATCGCCGAGGTGTATGGCAGCGCCGACGGCCAGGCCAAGTTCACGCGTGACTTCGTGGCGGCGTGGACCAAGGTGATGAGCCTGGACCGGTTCGACCTGAAGGCGTGATGCGCGCGCACCGCGCCTGAGAAGCAGAAAGGCCTCGCAGCGATGCGAGGCCTTTTCTTTTGCGCGACCCGCGTTCAGGCGGCCCACGGCAGGGGCGCTTCGCTCAGCCCCCAATAGAAACTCTTCTGGCTCGTGTATTCCAGGATGCCCAGGCGCCCCTTCTCCTGGCCGTAGCCGCTCATCTTGTGGCCCGTGAACGGCGTGCTGATGGAGAACAGCTTGTACGTGTTCACCCACACGGTGCCCGCCTGC
>JAFKGD010000005.1 GCA_017307855.1 Burkholderiales bacterium
TGACCAGCGTGCCGGGCGTCTTCGCCGCCGGCGACGTGCAGGACCACATCTACCGCCAGGCCATCACCAGTGCCGGCACCGGCTGCATGGCCGCGCTGGACGCCCAGCGATTCCTGGAGCAGGGCGGCGCGCACTGAGGCACCGAGGCGCTGGGCGGGAAGAACCGGGCCGGATGTGGCGGCCGGCCGTAATTGGCTATAATCGCTGGCTTTGCTGGCACTACGCCAGCCGGTCACCGCCCCCGAAGTGGCGAGGTGAGGCCAGTTTCCTCGGCGCGACCTGCGGTCACGGCGAATGACGGCCGGTTAGAAGGAGTGCTGCAATGGCACGCGTCTGCGAAGTCACGGGCAAGGGCCCGATGGTGGGCAACAATGTTTCCCACGCCAACAACAAAACCAAGCGCCGGTTCGAAGTGAACCTGCAATACCGTCGTTTCTGGGTCGAAAGCGAGAACCGCTGGGTGCGCCTGCGCATTTCCAATGCAGGCCTGCGCCTGATCGACAAGAACGGCATCGAATCCGTGCTCGCAGACCTGCGCGCACGCGGCCAGGCTTAAGGAGAGCGACCATGGCAAGCAAAGGCGGACGCGAAAAGATCAAGCTGGAATCCACTGCCGGCACCGGTCACTTCTACACGACCAGCAAGAACAAGAAGACGATGCCTGAAAAGATGTCGATCATGAAGTTCGATCCCAAGGCTCGCAAGCACGTCGAGTACAAGGAAATCAAGCTGAAGTAATTCAGCCTGACCCACAAAAAAGCCCCGCGATGCGGGGCTTTTTTGTGTCCGCCGCATGCCTGACGGACGCGGGGGATGAAGAAGACAAGCCGTTCAGGCGTGGGCCGCGCGCAGCTTCATCGAGAAATCGCGCAGCGCGGCAATGCCGCTTTCCTCGGCACGATGGCACCAGGCCTGCAGGTCGGCGGCCAGCTGTTCGCGCGAGCGCGTGGTGCTCTGCCACATCTGGCGCAACTCCTCGCGCATGGCGTGCATCTTGTCGAGCACGGGGTGCTCGGCACGGGCCCGGGCCAGGTGCGGCCGGGCAGCAGCCGGTACCTTGTCCTCGTCGCGGTGCAACCAGCGCTTGGCCGACTTGAGCACCGATACGTCGGCGTTCTTCTGCTTGAGCAACGCGATCTCGGCCTTGCAGGCGCGACGCATCTCGCGCGCATAACCAGCCATCACCTCATAGCGGTTGGCGATCAGGGCCTCGAGCGTCTTCTCATCAGCCACAGGGCGCACGGCGCCCAGTTGCAGCTTGGGCGCGGTCTTGCGGACCTTGGCCCAGCCCACCTTCTGCATCAGGCTGATATAGAGCCAGCCGATGTCGAACTCGTACGGCTTGACCGAGAACTTGGCCGAGGTCGGATAGGTGTGGTGGTTGTTATGCAGCTCTTCGCCGCCGATGATGAAACCGATGGGAGACAGGTTGGTGCTGGCGTCCACCGCTTCGAAGTTGCGATAGCCCCAGTAGTGGCCGATGCCGTTGACCACACCGGCGGCCCAGAACGGGATCCAGGCCATCTGCACGGCCCACACAGCCGCACCCACCGCACCGAACAGCGCCAGGTTGAGGATCAGCATCAGGCCGACGCCCTGCCAGCCATAGCGGCTGTAGAGGTTGTTCTCCAGCCAGTCGTTGGGCGTGCCGTGCCCGAACTTCTGCATGGTTTCCTGGTTCTTCGACTCCGCGCGATACAACTCGGCGCCGCGCCACATCACGGTGTCGATGCCACGCGTCTGCGGGCTGTGCGGGTCTTCTTCGGTCTCGCACTTGGCGTGGTGCTTGCGGTGGATGGCAACCCACTCCTTGGTGACCATGCCGGTGCCGATCCAGAGCCAGAAGCGGAAAAAGTGCGACGGGATCGGGCCCAGATCCAGTGAGCGGTGCGCCTGCGCGCGGTGCAGGAAAATGGTGACTGCAGCGATGGTGATGTGAGTCGTCACCAACGTGTAGAGCACGATCTGCCACCACGACAGGTCCAGCAGCCCGTGGGCAAGCCAGTCGACGGCGGTGTTGAGAACGGCCCAGTCGGGAAGTTGCATGGTGTCAGGAGTCCTGGAACAAGAGGAAAGCCGCAGTTGGGAGCGGACGGCGGTAATGCAAGCATTTTAAGTGCCCACAGCCGTAAACCCTTGATTCTTCACATGTAATCAAGGGTTTGCGAGCACTTTGGCGACTGTGGGAAGGGGCTAGCTGCGCCGCTGCCACACGGCGGCGAAAAAACCGTCTGTCGCGTGGCGGTGCGGCCACAACCTCAGGAATTGCCCGTCGTCGGTGCACAACGCACCCGCGTGCGCTACTTTGAGCGACTCCAGCAGCGCGTCGACGGGTAGCGGCTCGAATTCGGGATGCGAGGCCGAGAACGCGCGGGCGATGTCTTCGTTTTCTTCGCGCAACAGGCTGCAGGTGGCGTAGACCAGGCGGCCGCCAGGCTTGGGCAGGCGGGCCGCGCTTTCCAGAATTCGGCCCTGCAGCGCCGTCAGCTCGCCGATGGCCTGCTGCGACTGGCGCCATTTCAGGTCGGGGTTGCGGCGCAACGTGCCCAGACCCGAGCACGGTGCATCCACCAACACGCGATCGATCTTGCCGGCCAGCCGCTTGATGCGGTCGTCACGCTCGTGCGCGATGGCGGCCGGATGCACGTTCGACAGCCCGCTGCGTGCCAGGCGCGGCTTGAGCGCATCGAGCCGGTGAGCCGAGGTGTCAAAAGCGTACAGGCGGCCGGTGTTGCGCATGGATGCGCCCAGCGCGAGTGTCTTGCCGCCGGCGCCGGCGCAGAAATCGACCACCATCTCGCCACGGTGCGCATCGGTGACGAGCGCCAGCAGTTGCGAGCCCTCGTCCTGCACCTCGATGGCGCCACGCGTGAAGGCATCGAGCTTGGTGAGCGCAGGCTTGCCATCCACCCGCAGGCCCCAAGGCGAATACGGCGTGGGCCGGGCCTGGATGGCGGCCTTGGCGAGTTCTTCCTGCACCGCCTCGCGCCGCGCCGACAGCGCATTGACGCGCAGGTCGAGCGGAGCCGGCTCGTTCAGGCTGTTGGCGAGCGCCATGAATTCGGCCCCGAACTGCTCGCGCAGCGGCGCGGCCAGCCATTCGGGCAGGTTGTGGCGGTGCGGATCCATCAACTGCTCGAGCGTGACCGCGTCGCACTGGTCGAGCCAGTGGCGCTCGGTGTCGCTGAGGGCACTCTTGAGGAAGTCGCGCGGGCCGTGAAAGCCCAGGATGGCCAGGCGCCGCTCGCGCGGACCGGCCCCCGAGCGAGCCAGCTGTTCCAGCAGCAGCTTGCGCCGCAGCACGTTGTAGGTGGTTTCGGCCAGTGTGGCGCGCTCGCGCGGCCCCAGCGAACGGTTGTCGCGGAAATAGCGCGACACGATCGCGTCGGCCGGGTGGTCGAACTTGAGGACGCGGCCGACCAGTTCGGTACAGGCGTCCAGCAGGGCTTTAGGATGCATGCCCCGATTGTCCCATTGCCCCACTTGATGACCGACTCCGACCTGCCCACCCTCGTCGAAACCCCGCCCGGGCGATACCGCCACTACAAGGGTGGCCTGTACGACGTGATCGGTACGGTACGCCACAGCGAGACGCTGGAGCCGATGACGCTCTACCGCGCTCTCTACGGCGCGCACGGCCTGTGGGTGCGCCCGGCTGCGATGTTCCTCGAAACCGTGGTGATCGACGGCGTGGCACGGCCGCGCTTCGAGCGCGTGGCCGACGGCACGCCCGCCACCTGAGGCGGGTTCAGCGCGCGGGCAGGCTGGCGACCAGCCTCGCCACGGCACGCGGGTAAATACGGTGCTCCTGCGCCTGCACGCGCGCGGCCAGGAGCTCGGGGGTATCGCCCTCCAGCACGGGCACCACGGCCTGGTCGAGGATGGGGCCGTGGTCCAGCTCGGCTGTCACCTGGTGCACCGTAACGCCTGCCACCTTGCAGCCCGCCTCGATGGCGCGGCGGTGTGTGTCCAGCCCCGGAAACGCCGGCAGCAGGGACGGATGGATGTTGATCAGCCGACCCGCGTAGTGGGCCACGAATCCGGGCGTGAGGATGCGCATGAAACCGGCCAACACCACCAGCGCGGGCGCGTGGGCGTCGATGGCCTGCGCCAGGCCGGCATCGAAGGATTCGCGCGAGGCGTGCGCGCGGTGATCGACCACGCTGGTCGCCACGCCGGCTGCGTGCGCCACCGCCAGCCCGGCGGCCTGTGGCCGGTTGCTGATGACAGCCGCCACGCGGGCGCCAATCCGCCCGGCCCAGCGCTCGCGCTCCGCGGTCTCGACAATGGCTTTCATGTTCGAGCCCGCGCCCGAGATCAGAATCACGATGTTTTTCATTGAAGCGCGAATTATCCCGCCATGCCCCTGCGCCCCCTCTCCCCTCTCGAAGCCCGCGTGCTCGGCACGCTGATGGAAAAGGCACGCACCGTGCCCGACAGCTACCCGCTCACGCTCAACTCGCTGGTCTCTGGCTGCAACCAGAAGAGCAGCCGCGAACCGCTGATGAACATTACCGAGACTCAGGCGCAGGAAGCGCTGGACGACCTGAAGGCGCTGCACCTCGTCTTCGAGACCAGCGGTGGCCGCGTCACACGTTACGAACACAACCTGCAACGCGCGCTGGCCATCCCCGACCAGTCGGCCGCCCTGCTCGGCCTGCTGATGCTGCGCGGCCCACAGACGGCCGGCGAGTTGCGCATCAACGCCGAGCGCTGGCACCGCTTCGCCGACATCTCGTCGGTGGAAGCCTTCCTCGACGAACTGCAGGAGCGCGGCGAGGCCAAGGGCGGCCCGCTGGTCGTGCGGATGGCCCGTGCACCAGGTGCGCGCGAACAGCGCTGGGCGCATCTGCTGTGCGGCCCGGTCGACGAACCGGCGCTGGCGCCGTCGGCTGTCGACGCTTCGGGCAACGACACCTCGGGCACGGATGCATCGCAAGCCCGCGCGCTGCACGTGCGCATGGCGGCACTGGAAAGCGAGGTGGCCGGCCTGCGCGCCACCGTTCAGAAGCTGTGCGGCGAACTGGGTCTGTCGCAGCCAGGACAGGACGGATAAGAACGCCCGTGCTAAAACCCGCCAGGAGCCTACTGGAGACACCATGGACCTGGCATTCACCCCTGAAGAACAGAAGTTCCGGGACGACATCCGCGCCTGGGTGCGAGCGAACCTTCCACAGGACATCGCGCACAAGGTACACAACGCCTTCCGCCTTTCGCGTGACGACATGCAGCGTTGGGCGAAGATCCTGGGCAGCAAGGGCTGGCTGGGCTACGGCTGGCCTAAAGAGTTCGGCGGCCCGGGCTGGACAGCCGTCCAGAAGCACTTGTTCGAAGAAGAGTGCGCTCTGGCCGGCGCGCCGCGCATCGTGCCTTTCGGTCCGGTGATGGTCGCGCCAGTCATCATGGCTTTCGGCACGCCCGAGCAGCACGCGCGCTTCCTCCCGGGCATCGCCAGCGGCGAAGTGTGGTGGAGCCAGGGCTACAGCGAACCGGGCTCGGGCTCGGACCTGGCCTCGCTCAAGACCCGCGCCGAACGCCAGGGCGACAAATACATCGTCAACGGCCAGAAGACCTGGACCACGCTGGGACAGTATGGCGACTGGATTTTCTGCCTAGTGCGCACCAGCACGGACGGCAAGCCGCAGACCGGCATCAGTTTTTTGCTGATCGACATGAAGTCGCCCGGCGTCACCGTGCGCCCGATCATCATGCTCGACGGCGAGCACGAGGTGAACGAGGTGTTCTTCGACAACGTCGAGGTGCCGGCCGAGAACCTGATCGGCGAAGAAAACAAGGGCTGGACCTACGCCAAGCACCTGCTCTCGCACGAACGCACCAACATCGCCGACGTCAACCGCGCCAAGCGCGAGCTCGAGCGGCTCAAGCGCATCGCGAAGAGCGAAGGCGCCTGGGACGACACGCGCTTTCGCGACGAGATCGCCAAGCTCGAAGTCGACGTCGTTGCGCTCGAGATGCTGGTGCTGCGCGTGCTCTCGGCCGAGAAGTCGGGCAAGAATTCGCTGGATATCGCGGGCTTGCTCAAGATCCGCGGCAGCGAGATCCAGCAACGCTACACCGAGCTGCTGATGCTGGCCGCCGGGCCGTACAGCCTGCCCTTCATCCCGGAGGCGATGGAAGCCGGCTGGCAGGGCGACCAGGTGGGCGCCGCCTATTGCGCGCCGCTGGCTTCCACCTACTTCAACTACCGCAAGACCACCATCTACGGCGGCAGCAACGAGGTCCAGCGCAACATCGTGGCGCAGACCGTTCTGGGTTGAGACGAGAGGATCAGGACATGGACTTCGATTTCTCCGATGACCAGCAGGCGCTGCGCGACGCGGTGCGCCGCTGGGTGGACAAGAGCTATGGGTTCGAGCGCCGCCGCGCCATCGTGCGCGAGGACGGCGGCTTCTCGCGCGAGGCGTGGCAAGACCTGGCCGGGCTTGGGCTGACGGCCCTTGTCGTGCCCGAAGACCAGGGTGGCCTGGGCATGGGACCGGTCGAGGCGATGGTGGTCATGGAAGAACTCGGCCGCGGCATCGTGCTGGAGCCGCTGGCCCAGGCGCTCATTGCCAGTACTGTGCTCTCCGGCGCCGACACCTCCGAACGCGACGTGTGGCTTGCGGGCATCGCCAGCGGCGAACGCCTCGTGGTGCTGGCCCATCAGGAACGCCGCGCCCGCTACCGGCTCGACGCCTGCGAGACCACGGCCACGCAGGCTGCGGATGGCCAGTGGCGACTGAACGGCGTCAAGCAGATCGTGCCGGCAGGCGACCGGGCCGACGCCGTCATCGTGCCGGCGCTGGCCAACGGCCGGCTCTCGCTCTTCATCGCGGAGACGGGTGGTGGCGTGTCCGCACGCGGCTATCTCACGCAGGACGGCTCGCGCGCGGCCGACGTGAAGCTCACGAACGCACCTGCGGTGTTGTTGCACGCGGATGGGCTGGCCGCGCTCGAGCTCGGCGTGGACACCGGCATCGCCGCCCTGTGCGCCGAGGCCGTGGGGGTGATGGAGCAGACGCTGGCCCTCACGGTGGACTACATGAACACGCGCAAGCAGTTCGGTGTGGCCATCGCGAGCTTCCAGGCCCTGCGCCACCGCGTGGCCGATATGAAAATGCAGCTGGAACTCGCCCGCTCGATGAGCTATTACGCTGCGCTCAAGCTGCAGGCACCGGCCGGGGAGCGCCGACGCGCGCTCGCTCGCGCCAAATACCAGCTCGGCCAGTCGATGCGCTTCGTGGGTCAGCAGTCGGTGCAGCTGCATGGCGGCATCGGCGTGACCGACGAGTACATCGGCAGCCACTACTTCAAGAAGCTCACCCAGCTGGAAATGACCTACGGCGATTCGCTGCACCACCTCGGCGAGGTGTCGGCGCGCATGGAGGAGACGGCCGGCGTTTTCGCCTGAGCCGCGGCGGCGGGTGCGGCGCGCGGCAGTTCAGCCGTGCAGCCGCGAACTGGCCGGCAGGTGCGCCATCAGGAACTCCATCTGGTCGGCCAGGATGCGGCGGTTGCGCAGGATGAAGTCTTCCCACAGGCTGGGCACGTAGGGCGCATAGAGCAACGGCATGTGCGCCTGCTCGGGCGTGCGGTTGCTCTTGCGGTGATTGCAGGCGCGGCAGGCTGTCACCACGTTCATCCAGTGATCGCGGCCCCGTTGGGCCAGCGGGATGATGTGTTCGCGCGTGAGTTCGGATTCGTCGGGCTGCTGGCCGCAATAGGCGCACACGCAGCGGTCGCGCGCGAACAATTTGGTGTTGGTGAGGCCCGGCTTGAGGTCGAAGGGATTGATGCCCGGCACGCCCTTGGTGCCGATGATGCTGCTGACCGCGATGACCGACTGCTCGCCGGTGATGGCGTTGTGGCCGCCGCGGAACACCGCCACCTCGGCGCCCATCTCCCAGCGCACCTCGTCGGCGGCATAGTGGATCACCGCCTGTTCGAGCGAAATCCAGGACTGGGGCAGCCCCTGGGCCGACAGCTTCAAGACTTTCAAGAGACGACTCCTGCAGTTGAATGGCGAGCGGGTGGCGTGAGCGCGAAACTCACGCACCGGCCAAAGCCCAGCGGCAGGGGCCGGTCTGAAGGACAATATAACCTGATCGCATGACGGATGGCGTCATCACGGCGACCACCTCCCCAGTCCATGAAAATCTTCCGCGGCTTCAGGCACCCGGGCATCTCGCCCGCCTGCGCCCTCACCATCGGCAATTTCGACGGCGTGCACCGGGGCCACCAGGCCATGCTGGCGCTGCTGGGCAACGAGGCCGCCCACCGCGGCGTGCCCAGTTGCGTGCTGACCTTCGAGCCACATCCGCGCGACCATTTCGCCGCCCGGCACATCCGGCCCGAACTGGCTCCCGCGCGAATCGCCACGCTGCGGGACAAGCTCACCGAACTGGAGCGCTGCGGCGTGCAGCAGTGCGTCGTTCTGCCGTTCAACGAATCGCTGGCGGCCTTGTCTCCCCAGTCTTTCATCGACGACGTACTGGTGCAGGGCCTGGGCGCGCGCTACGTGCTGGTAGGGGACGACTTCCGCTTCGGCGCTCACCGGGCCGGCGACTACGCCCTGCTCGACTCGATGGCCGCCGCGCGCGGCTTCGACGTGGCGCGCATGATGAGCTATGAGGTCCACGGCCTGCGCGTGTCGAGTTCCGCCGTGCGCGAGGCTCTGGCCGCCGGCCGCATGGCCCAGGCCGCCGCGCTGCTGGGCCGGCCCTACAGCATCAGCGGCCACGTGGTGCACGGCCGCAAGCTGGGCCGCGACCTGGGTTTCCGCACGCTCAATCTGCGCTTCTCGCACTGGAAGCCGGCCGCCAGCGGCATTTTCGCGGTGGAGGTGCACGGGCTCTCGCCCGAGCCGCTGGCCGGCGTGGCCAACCTGGGCGTACGCCCCTCGCTTGACCCCGCCGACGTCAACGGCGGCCGCGTGCTGCTCGAGACCTTCTGCCTCGATTGGCCCGCCGGCCTGGGGGGCGAGGGGGGCTACGGTAAAATCATCCGCGTGGACCTGCTGCACAAACTGCACGACGAACTGCGCTACGACAGCCTCGATGCCCTGAAGAAGGGCATCGCGCGCGACTGCGACGACGCACGTTCGTTCTTCGCGTCGCGTCACGGCCAGACCCGCCGGCAGACCACCCGCGACCGAATTTGAAGCCCGCGCCACGCATCGGGACGATGCGGCCGGCCTGCCCCTGGACAAGCTCGGGGCGAACGGCATACCCCTCCACCCGCACCGTGCCTGCCGCACACAGCGTGGGCTGAGCCTGTCGAAGCCTCCCACCCCAGAACATGTCCGAAGAAAACGCCAAGACCGACTACCGCGCCACACTGAACCTGGCCGACACCCCCTTCCCCATGCGCGGCGACCTGCCCAAGCGTGAGCCGGGCTGGGTGGACGAGTGGCACAACGGCGAAGGCCTCTACAAGCGCCTGCGCGACGCGCGCTGCGGCGCCCCGAAGTTCGTGCTGCACGACGGACCGCCCTACGCCAATGGCCAGATCCACATGGGCCATGCCGTCAACAAGGTGCTCAAGGACATGATCGTCAAGGCGCGCCAGCTGGCCGGCTTCGATGCGCAATACATCCCGGGTTGGGACTGCCACGGCCTGCCGATCGAGAACGCCATCGAGAAGAAGTACGGCCGCAACCTGCCGCGCGACGAGATGCAGGCCAAGAGCCGCGCCTTCGCCACCGAGCAGATCGCGCTGCAGATGGCCGACTTCAAGCGCCTGGGCGTGCTGGGCGACTGGGACCATCCCTACAAGACGATGGAATTCGTCACCGAGGCCAACGAGATCCGCGCCTTCAAGCGCGTGATCGAACGCGGCTTCGTCTACCGCGGCCTCAAGCCCGTCTACTGGTGCTTCGACTGCGGCTCGTCGCTGGCCGAGTTCGAGATCGAGTACGCCGACAAGAAGTCGCAGACGCTGGACGTGGCCTTCGAGGCGGACGAGCCCGCAAAGCTCGCAGCTGCTTTCGGCCTGCCCGGGTTGCCCGCCGGCAAGAAGGCCTTCGCCGTCATCTGGACGACCACCGCCTGGACCATCCCCGCCAACCAGGCCATCAACCTCAACCCCGAACTGGAGTATTCGCTGGTCGATACGCCACGCGGCCTGCTGGTGCTGGCCGCCAGCCTGGTCGACAAGTGCATGGCGCGCTACGGCACCGAAGGCACGGTGGTCGCGACGGCCAAGGGCGAGAAGCTCGGGGGCCTGAATTTCCGCCATCCCCTGTACGACGTGGATGCGGGCTACAAGCGCCTCTCGCCCGTGTACCTGGCCGACTACGCCACGGCCGACGACGGCACGGGCCTCGTGCACTCCGCGCCGGCCTACGGCGTGGACGACTTCAATTCCTGCGTCTCGCATGGCCTGGCCTACGACGACATCCTCAACCCCGTGCAGGGCAACGGCTCGTACGCGCCGGACTTTCCGCTTTTCGGCGGCCAGAACATCTGGAAGGCCGTGCCGGTCATCATCGAAACGCTGCGCGAAGCGGGTCACCTGATGGCCACCGAGACCATCACGCACAGCTATCCGCACTGCTGGCGCCACAAGACGCCGGTCATCTACCGCGCCGCCGCCCAGTGGTTCGTGCGCATGGACGAAGGCGAAGGCGTGTTCACCAAGGACAAGGCGCCCGACACGCTGCGCAACATGGCCCTGGCTGCGATCGAGGAAACCGGCTTCTACCCCGAGAACGGCAAGACCCGTCTGCACGACATGATCGCCAACCGGCCCGACTGGTGCATCTCGCGCCAGCGCAGCTGGGGCGTGCCGATCCCCTTCTTCCTGCACAAGGACTCGGGCGAGCTGCACCCGATGACGATGGAGATCCTCGAACTGGCCGCCGACATGGTCGAGGCCGGCGGCATCGAGGCCTGGAGCAAGGCGAGCACCGAAGAGATCTTCGCCAAGGTCGGTGCGCAGGGCGCGGCCGACTACACCAAGAGCACCGACATCCTCGAAGTGTGGTTCGACTCCGGCACCACCCACACCACCGTGCTCAAGGGCAGCCATGCCGGCAGCGGCCATGAAGAGCCGCACCCGGTGACCGGCGGCGTCGGCCCGGCGGCCGACCTGTACCTCGAAGGCCACGACCAGCACCGCGGATGGTTCCACTCGTCCCTGCTCACCGCCTGCGCCATGTACGGCCACGCGCCCTATCGCGGCCTGCTGACCCACGGCTTCACCGTCGACAGCCAGGGCCGCAAGATGAGCAAGTCGCTGGGCAACGGCGTGGACCCGCAGAAGACCACCGAGAAGCTGGGCGCCGAGATCATCCGCCTGTGGGTGGCCGCCAGCGACTACTCGGGCGACATCGCGGGCGACGACAAGATCCTCGCGCGCGTGGTCGACGGCTACCGCCGCATCCGCAACACGCTGCGCTTCCTGCTGGCCAACACCAGCGACTTCGATCCGAAGAAGGACGCCGTGCCCGTGGCCGAGTTGCTCGAGATCGACCGCTGGATGCTGGCGCGCGCCGCACAGTTCCAGGCCGAGATCCTGGGTCACTACGAGAAGTACGAATTCCACCCCGTGGTTGCCAAGCTGCAGGTGTTCTGCTCCGAGGACCTCGGTGCGTTCTATCTGGACGTGCTCAAGGACCGGCTCTACACCACCGACGCCGGCTCGCACGCGCGCCGCAGCGCCCAGACCGCGCTGTGGCAGCTCACGCAGGCCATGCTGCGCTGGATGGCGCCCTTCCTGTCGTTCACGGCCGAAGAGGCGTGGAAGCTGGTGGGCAACAGCGATTCGATCTTCTTCGAGACCTACTGGAGGTTCGAAAGCGCCGCGGGCGACGATGCGTTGCTGGCCAGATGGGCGCAGATCCGTGCTGCGCGCGAAGTCGTCAACAAGGACATCGAAGCCGTGCGCGCTGAAGGCCGCGTCGGCTCGTCGCTGCAGGCCGGCGTGAAGCTCACCGTGCCCGCGGCCACGCATGCCGACATGCTGGCCGCGCTGCAGAGCCTGGGCGACGACCTGAAGTTCGTGTTCATCACGTCCGAAGCCTCGGTGGCGGCGGGCGATGCTCTCGCCACCACGGTCACACCGCTCACCGCCCCCAAGTGTGAGCGCTGCTGGCACTACCGCGACGATGTCGGCAGTGACGCCACCCATCCCACGCTGTGCGGCCGCTGCGTGAGCAACCTGTTCGGCGCGGGCGAGACCCGCACGGTGGCCTGAGATGGCGGGCAAGGCATCCACGGGCAGCAGCGCCCGCCTGATCACCTGGCTGGCGCTCGCGCTGGCCATCGTGATCGCCGACCAGTTCACCAAGACGCTGATCCTGGGCTACTACCGCCTGGGTGACAGCACCTACATCACCGGCTTCTTCAACATCGTGCGCGCCCACAACACGGGCGCCGCTTTCTCCTTCCTGGCCGGGGCGTCGGGCTGGCAGCGCTGGTTCTTCACCGCCATCGGCGTCGGCGCAGCCGTCTTCATCGTCTGGATGCTGCGCGCCCACACCGGCCAGCGGCTGTTCTGCTTTGCGCTGTCGTGCATCCTGGGCGGCGCGGTGGGCAACGTGGTGGACCGCATGCTGCACGGCTACGTGGTCGACTTCCTCGATTTCCACTGGGCCGGCTGGCATTTCCCGTCGTTCAACCTGGCAGACATGGCGATCACGCTGGGCGCGGCCTGCCTGATCCTCGACGAGATCCTGCGCGTGCGGCGCGGGCGCTGAGCCGCAGCGCCCCCGGCCGCGCACGGCTGCGGCTGTGCTACCTTCGCTGCCCGAGAGCCGCCACCCGGCGGCGACAACAACGAGGGGACTTCCTTATGACATCGATCACCCGCCGCCAGGCCTGCGCGGCCGCGCTCGCCTGGCCCATCTTCGCGCCCCACGCGCATGCACAGGCGGCCTGGCCGTCCCGTCCGGTCGCCCTGGTGATCCCGTTCCCGCCCGGCGGCCACACCGACGCGATCGGCCGCATGGTGGCCGACCATCTGGCGCGCCGGCTGGGCCAGCCGGTGGTGATCGAGAACCGCCCGGGCGTCAACGGATCGCTGGGCACGGACGCCGTGACCCGCGCCGCCGCCGACGGCCACACGCTGGTCATGGGCGGCATCGGCACACTCGCCATCAACCCCGCCATGAACCCGAACGTGCGCTACGACGCGCGGCGCGACCTCACCCACGTGGCCCTGGTCGCGCGCAGCCCGAACGTGCTGCTGGCCTCGCCGCGCCTGGCGGCGCAGTCGCTGCGCGAGGTCATCGCGCAGGCCAAGGCGCAACCTCGGGGCCTCAACTTCGCACTGACCGGCATCGGCTCGTCGGGGCATCTGGCGATGGAACTACTCAAGCAATCGGCGGGTGTCGACTTCAATGCCGTGCCTTACAAGGGCGATGCGCCGGCCACCGCCGACCTGCTCGGCGGCCAGGTCGACCTGCTGTTCCTCAACAGCGTGGTGGCGGTGCCGCACGTGAAGTCCGGCAAGCTGCGCGCGCTGGCCGTCACCAGCGGCTCGCGCAATCCGCTGCTGCCCGAGGTGCCGACGCTGGTCGAAACCGGGCTGCCTGGGGCCGTCGCCGACTCGTGGACCAGCCTGGCGGGCCCGCCCGGTCTGCCGGGTGCGGTGGTGGAGCGACTCAACCAGGAAGTCGCCTCGATCCTCGCGCTGCCGGACGTGCGCGAGCGGCTGGCCGCCAGCGGCACCGAGGCCATGGCCGGCTCGCCGGCGCAGGCACAAGCCTTCGTGCTGGCCGAGATCGAGAAGTGGGGCCGCGTGATCAAAGCGGGCAACATGCGCGCCGAATGACGTCCCGGCGAGGTTGAAAAGGCCGGCCGGCCACGTATAGTGGCTGGTCGAGCCCATGAAGCATTTGTTGAATCTGTTGGCAGCCGTGGCGCTGCTGGTCTGGGGAACGCATCTCGTGCGCACGGGCGTGCTGCGGGTGTTCGGCGCCAACCTGCGCAACATGCTGGCCCAGAGCATGGGCAACCGCTTCACTGCCGCCCTGTCGGGCATCGGAGTGACAGCGCTGGTGCAGTCGAGCACGGCCACCTCGCTCATGACGTCCTCGTTCGTCGGCCAGGGTCTCATCGCCCTGCCGGCCGCGCTGGCCGTGATGCGCGGGGCCGACATCGGCACGG
This sequence comes from Burkholderiales bacterium, assembly GCA_017307855.1. GTDB lineage: Bacteria > Pseudomonadota > Gammaproteobacteria > Burkholderiales > Burkholderiaceae_C > JAGOCV01. The sequence goes on from JAFKGD010000005.1 coordinate 14,109, forward strand.
CCCTGATGGCGGTGCTGTTCTCCACCGACCTGTCGTGGCTCTCGCCGCTCTTCATCTTCGTGGGCGTGGTGCTGTTCATCTCGCGCCAGGACAACGCCGTGGGCCGCATCGGACGGGTGCTGATCGGGCTGGGGCTCATGCTGCTGGCGCTGCGGCTGGTGGTCGAGGCCACCGAGCCCCTGCTGGCCTCGCCAGCAGTGCGGGCGTTGCTGGCCTCGATCAGCAGCGACATGCTGCTGGAGATCACACTGGGCGCGGCGCTGGCGGTGGTGGCGTATTCCAGCCTGGCCATCGTCCTGCTGATCGCGGCCATGGCCGCCTCCACCGCCATCCCGATCGACGTGGCGCTCGGCCTGGTCCTGGGCGCCAACCTGGGCAGCGGCGTGCTGGCGGTACTGACCACGGCCAAATCGGCCGTGCCGGTGCGGCAGGTCACCATCGGCAACCTGCTGTTCAAGCTGCTCGGTGTCGCCATCTGCGCGCCCTTCGTGGGCCTGTGGATCCGGCATGCCGGCCCCTTCCTGCCCGACCTGGCGCACAGCGTGGTGCTGTTCCACCTAGCGTTCAATGTCGTCGTCAGCCTGGGATTCATCGGCCTCACGCAACTGGTGGCCCGCGCCGTGCAGCGGCTGCTGCCCGAGCCCGCGGTGCAGGCCACCACGCAGCGTCCGCAGCATCTCGATCCGTCGGCGCTCTCCACGCCGTCGCTGGCGATCTCCAACGCCGCGCGCGAGGCGCTGCACCAGGCCGACGTGGTCGAGTCGATGCTGCTGGGCATGCTCACCGTCATCCGCAACAACGACCTCAAGCTCGCTGGCGAGCTGCGCCGCATGGACGACACGGTCGACCAGCTCTACTCGTCGATCAAGTACTACCTCACCAAGATCTCGCGCGAGGCACTGGCCGAAGACGAAAGCCGGCGCTGGACCGACATCATCAGCTTCACCATCAACATGGAGCAGATCGGCGACATCGTCGAGCGCATCGTCATCGACATCGAGGACAAGAAGATCCGCAAGGGCCGCAACTTCTCCGAGGCTGGCATGGCCGAGATCTGCGAGCTGCACGCGCGCCTGATCGACAACCTGCGCCTGGGCATGAGCGTCTTCCTCAACGGCAACGTGCGCGACGCGCAGAAGCTGCTGGAGGAAAAGGCGCGCTTTCGCGACCTGGAGCGCGAGTACGCCACTACGCATCTGGCGCGGCTGTCGGACAAGACGGTCTCCAGCATCGAGACCAGCTCGCTGCACATCGACCTCATCAGCGACCTCAAGCGCATCAACTCGCACATCTGCTCGATCGCCTATCCGATCCTCGACTCGGCCGGCGCGCTCGCGCCCAGCCGGCTGCGCGACCCTCTACCGCCGCATTGAGGTCACGGGCGTGCGGCGACGGCGGCCTGCGGCACGCCACCGGTGCTCAGAGCGTCAGCACGGTGCAGCCCGTGGTCCTGCGTGCCTCCAGGTCGCGATGCGCCTGCTGCACGTCTGCCAGGGGATAGGTCTGGTTGATGTTGATCTTCACCTGGCCGGTAAGCACGGCATCGAACAGGTCGTCGGCCATGGCCTGGGTGCTTTCGCGGGTGGCCATGTGGGTGAACAGGTTCTGGCGGGTCACGTAGAGCGACTTCGCATTGAGTAGCGCAGGGGCGAACGGCGGCACCGGTCCGGACGCGTTGCCGAAGCAGGCCATCAGGCCGAAGGGCCGCAGGCAGTCGATCGACTTTTCCCACGTGTCCTTGCCCACCGAGTCGTAGACCACCTTCACGCCGGGACCCCCTGTGATCTCCTTCACGCGCGCGGCGAAGTCCTCGGTGCGGTAGTTGATGGCGTGGGCGGCGCCATGGGCCAGCGCGATGTCGCATTTCTCCTGCGAGCCCGCCGTACCGATCACCTGCAGGCCCAAAGCCTTGCCCCACTGGCACGCGATCTGGCCCACGCCACCGGCCGCGGCATGGAACAGCACGTAGTCGCCAGCGACCAGGCCCTCGGCCGGCAGCGTCTTCTTGAGCAGGTACTGCGCGGTCATGCCCTTGAGCATCATGGCCGCGCCGGTCTCGAAGCTGATCGCATCGGGCAGGCGGCACACGCAGCGCGCGGGCATGACGCGCGCCTCGCTGTAGCTGCCCGGCGGCTGGCTGGCGTAGGCCGCGCGGTCACCCACGCGCAGGTGCGTGACCCCCTCGCCCACGGCCTCGATCACGCCGGCCCCCTCCATGCCCAGCTGCAGCGGCATCGGCAGCGTGTAGAGGCCGCTACGCTGGTAGACGTCGATGAAGTTCAGGCCGATGGCGCGGTGACGGATGCGCACCTCGCCCGGTCCGGGCTCGCCCAGGGCGATGTCGACAAACTTCAACTGCTCGGGGCCGCCATGCTGATCGATGCGCACGGCGCGAACGGTGGTCTGCTGGGTCATGATGTGGATGCGTGAGGCAGGAAGGGGGAAGGTGAATCAGTACGTGCCGGGGTAGGCACCACCGTCGGCCAGGATGTTCTGGCCGGTGATGTAGCCGGCCTGCATGCTGCACAGGAAGGCGCAGACGGCGCCGAACTCGGCCGGCTCGCCGAAGCGGCCTGCAGGAATGGCCTTGCGCCGCGTGTCGGCGGCGGCTTCGACGGTCGTGCCGCCCTTCTGCGCCCAGTTGCGCAGCGTGCCTTTGAGACGATCGGTGTCGAAGGCACCGGGAAGCAGGTTGTTGATGGTGACGCCGCGCGCCGCCACCGGGCTGCGCGCCAGGCCGGCCACGAAACCCGTCAGCCCGCTGCGCGCGCCATTCGACAGGCCCAGGATGTCCAGCGGCGCCTTCACCGCGCTCGACGTGATGTTGACGATGCGGCCATAGCCGCGGGCGGCCATGCCGTCCACCGTGGCCTTGATCAGCTCGATCGGCATGAGCATGTTGGCATCCACGGCGGCAATCCAGGCGTCGCGGTCCCAGGTGCGGAAATCACCCGGCGGTGGGCCCCCTGCGTTGGTGACCACGATGTCGTAGTCGGATCGTGCACCGAAGATGGCCGCGCGGCCTGCCGTCGTCGTGATGTCTGCTGCGACGGTGAGCACCTGCACGGCGGGCGCCGCGCGGCGCAGCTCGGCCGCTGAAGCCTCCAGCGCCTCGGAACCCCGGGCCACCATGATCACGTTGACACCTTCGTGCGCCAGCGCCTGCGCGCAACCCAGACCCAATCCCTTGCTGGCGCCCCCGACCAGCGCCCATTTGCCTGCAATGCCCAAATCCATCACATGTCCTGTAGGTTTCAAGTAGTTACACTAAATGCCGATACGCGCAGCACGCGAGCGCATGCGCAAGATTCACCGCAGGGGGGAACACAGCATGAGGTGGGTAGCTTATTGCACTCTGGCGGCAGCGTCTGCGCTGGGGTCACCGGCCTGGGGCCAGGCCGACGGTGCTGGTGGCGAGGCAGCGCTGGTCAAGCGCGCCGCAGAACTGCGCCAGCAGCCCGGGGAGGGGTCGCCGTCCCTGGGCGCGCTGGCACCACAGACCGCCGTGACGCGGCTGCCGACCCGCCAGGGCGCGTGGGTGCAGGTTCGCACAGCCGCTGGCGCCACGGGCTGGCTGCACATCTTCGATCTGACCTCGGCCAGCAGCGCCAGCGGCAACCCGGCCGCAGGCGCCCTGCGTGGGCTGACGGGTCTGTTTACCCGCAACACCGGTGCAGGCGCGGCCACCACGACAGCCACGTCCACCGTGGGCATCCGCGGCCTGAGCACCGAAGACCTGGCTCGTTCGCAGCCTGATCTCGCCGCCGTCGCGCAGGCCGAGGCGCTGCGGCAGGACGCCGGCCAGGCTCAGGCTTTCGCATCGGCCGCCGCGCTGCCCCAACGGCCGCTGATGGTGCTGCCCGAACCGCAACGGCCCGCCAGTGCCGGCGCCCCGCCGGCCGGGAGCAGCAACCAGGGGGTTCTGCCATGAAGAATTACGCACTGTCCGCATGGCTGCGCCCGACCCTGATCGTGCTGGCGTCCGTCATGGCCTTCGTACCGACGCAGGCGCAATCCGACGACGTGGGCCGCGCGCTGGGCGGGTTCCTCCAGCAGATCGCGCGGCCACAGCCCCAGCCGCCAGCGGCACCCCAGAACGCGGCCGGTGCGCTGCTGGGCAACCTGGTCGGCGGCAGCGCTGCGGCACCCGTGGCAGGCAACAAGGCCGCGCAGGCGATGGACATCGTCTCGCTGCTGTCGCAGTCGCTCGACCAGATCGACGAGCCGCGCGAGATCGAGATCGGCCGCCAACTGGCCGCCGTGCTGTTGGGCAGCAAGCGCCTGTCGCCCGACATGGCGCTGCAGAACTACGTGAACCGGCTGGGCCGCTGGATCAGCCTGCAGTCCAGCCGCCCCAACCTGCCCTGGACCTTCGCGGTGCTCGACGACTCGGGCTACAACGCCTTCGCCGCACCGGGCGGCTACGTGTTCGTCACGCGCGGCCTGGTCGATCAGGTGCAGGACGAAGCCGAACTGGCCGGCATCCTGGCGCACGAGATCGTGCACGTCACCTCGAAGCACCACCTGCAGGCCATGCGCAAGAACGCGCGCGCCGGCGCCCTCACGCAACTGGTAGGCACGCAGTTGGGCAACAACCTGGGCGGCGCCGTGTCGGCGCAACTGCTGGGCCTGGGGCGCGACCTGTACGCGCGCGGGCTCGATCAGGGCGACGAATTCGAGGCCGACCGTGCCGGCGTGGCGCTGGCCGCAGCCGCGGGTTTAGATCCCTACGGCCTGCTCGGCGCGCTGCAGCAACTGCGTACCGCTACGCCCGACAACCCGGCGTTCACGCTGGCCCTGGCCACCCACCCACCCGCGCAGGCACGGCTCGACCAGCTGGAACAGGCCATGGGCAACCGGCTCGACGCCTATGCCGGCGCAGCACCGGTGACCGTGCCGCAACGGCTGCAATTGCTGGCCGCTGCCAACCGGCCCCCGGCCGTGACCCGGCCTGCGCCACCGGCCAAGGCAACCCCGGCCGCGAACGCCAGCCGCAAGAAGCAATAGAGTTGTACGTGCGCCGCCCAACAGCCGGCGCCCCAAGACTTCAGGCCTGCCGTGCGCCGCGCGTGAAGAGGTAGATACCTCCCACCACCAGCACGGTGCCGGCGGCGATCCAGGCGGTGAACGGCTCGCCCAGGATGAAGATGCCCATCACGATGGTGGACAGCGGCCCGACCATCCCGACCTGCGAGGCCAGGCCCGCGCCGATGCGCTCGACCGCCATCATCACCATCAGCACCGGCGCGGCCGTGCAGGCCGTGGCATTGAGCACCGACAGCCACATCACCTCCGCCGGCAGCGTGAGTGCCAATCCCACCGGGCGCAGCGCCAGGTACTGCGCGATGCAGCAGAGGCAGGCCACGCTGGTGGCCAGGCCCACGAGCCTCAACGATCCCAGCCGCTGCACCAGCTGGCTGCTGTAGACCAGATAGACGGCATACGACACCGCGCTGGCGAACACCAGCAGCGCGCCCCAGGCCGTGCGGCCATCGGCCTGCATGGTGAGCTCTTGCCCGAATACCAGCAGCGTGCCGCCGTAGCTCACCGCTACACCCACCAGCTGCAGGCGTGTGATGCGCTTGCGGTACAGCATCCAGCCGAGCGCCAGCACCAGCGTGGGCGTGAGATAGAGGATCAGCCGCTCGAGGCTGGCACTGATGTAGGCCAGCCCCGCGAAGTCGAGAAAGCTCGCGAGGTAGTAGCCCGTCACGCCCAGCCCCACCACGCCGGCCCAGTCGCGGCGCGTGAGCGGCGGTTTGCCGCGGCTGGCCCACCACGCCATCACCAGGAACAGCGGCAGCGCGAACAGCATGCGCAACATGATGAGCGTGACCGCATCGACGGAGTGGCGATAGGCCAGTTTCACGATGATGGCCTTGCCGCTGAAGGCAATCGCGCCCGCCACGGCCAGCACCAGCCCGGAGGTGAAGCGCTGCGGCGCTACTGCCGCCGCCGGCTGCGCCATCGTCAGTAGCCTGCGGCTTGGCCGTCGCGGCGCGGGTCGCTGGCCGCCACGTAGCCTTCGACGGCGGGATCGCCCATGCGCCAGATGAACTGGCCGGCGCCGAAGTCCTGGTAGTTGTCGCGGATGATCTCGGTGCGGTGGCCGCGCGCAGTCAGCCCTTCGATGGTGGCCGCATCCATCGACGCCTCGACGTTGATCTCGAGCTTCTCGTTGTAGCGCCAGCGCGGCGCGTCGCAGGCGGCCTGCGGGTTCTGCCCGTAGTCGAGCATGCGCACCAGCGTCTGTACATGGCCCTGCGGCTGCATGTTGGCGCCCATCACGCCGAAACTCATCATGGGCTGGCCGTCCTTGGTGAGGAACGCCGGAATGATGGTGTGGAACGGCCGCTTGCCCGGCGCCACCACGTTGGCGGGATTGAGGCCGCGCTCGTCGAGGCTGAACGCGTGGCCACGGTTCTGCAGGCTGATGCCGAACGTCGGTTCCACGCAGCCCGAGCCGAAGCCCATGTAATTGCTCTGGATGAAGCTCACCATCATGCCGCTCTCGTCGGCGGCGGTGAGGTAGATGGTGCCGCCCTTGACGGGGTTGCCGGCGCCGAAATCCTGTGCCTTCTTCATGTCGATGAGTCTGGCACGGGAAGCGAGGTAATCGCCATCGAGCATCTGCGCGGCCGTCACCTCCATCGCCGATGGCTCGGCCACGTAGCGGTACACGTCGGCAAAGGCGAGCTTGATGGCCTCGATCTGCAGGTGCTGCGAATCGACGCCGTCCACCTTCATGCCGGCCAGATCGAACTGCTCCAGGATGCCCAGCGCGATCAGGGCCGTGATGCCCTGCCCGTTGGGCGGGATCTCATGCAGCGTGTGACCACGGTAGTTGCGGGAGATCGGCTCGACCCATTCCGGCTTGTACGACGCGAAATCCGAAGCCTTCAGGCTCGCGCCATGCTGCGCGGCGAAACGCTCGACGGCCTGGGCGATCTCGCCGCCATAGAACGCAGCGCCGCGCGTCTCGCCAATGGCCCGCAGGCCGCGCGCGGCTGACGGAAAGCGGAACAGCTCACCCACCTGGGGCGCGCGTCCCCACGGCAGGAAGGCACCGGCGAAGCCGGGCTGGCCGCGCAGTTCTTCGGTGGCCGCTTCCCACTTGAGACGCACCCACGGCGGCACCAGGTAGCCGCGCTCGGCGATCTCGATGGCCGGCGCCATGAGGTCGGCGAACGGCAGCTTGCCGAAGCGCTCCGACATGGCGACCCAGCTGCCCACCGCGCCGGGCACCGTGACGGCGTCCAGCCCGCGCTTGGGCGGTGTCGTCGCGTCGTCGCCGTATTTGCGTTTGAAGTAACCGGGCGTCCACGCCTGCGGCGCGCGGCCCGAGCCATTGAGGCCATGCAGCTTCTGGCCGTCCCACAGGATGCAGAACGCATCGCTGCCCAGGCCATTGCTCACCGGCTCCACCAGCGTCATCACCGCCGCGGCGGCCACTGCGGCATCGACCGCATTGCCGCCGGCCTGGAGGATACGCAGTCCCGCCTGCGAGGCCAGCGGATGCGAGCATGACACCACGTTGCGTGCGAACACGGGCGTGCGCACGGAGGGGTAGGGATTGTTGAAGTCGAAGGGCATCGGGCGATTATCGGGCTGGTGCGGCAATGGGAAAAATGGCCTCCATGCCCGCCGGGGGAGACTTTCATCCTGGGGCGCCTCGGCAATGAAAAACGGCGCCCGAAGGCGCCGTTGTGCGAGGGACGCGCGCGCCGGGGCGCGCATCGCCATCGTCAGTCCTCGACGAAGGCTTCCTCGCGTTTACTCTTCACCGAAGGCAGCAGCACGATGATGAGCAGCAGGGCGGCCGCGGCCAGCAGGCCGGCCGACAGCGGACGCGTGACGAACACGCTCCAGTCGCCACGCGAGAGCAGCAGGGCACGGCGCAGGTTTTCTTCCATCATCGGGCCCAGGATGAAGCCCAGCAGCAGCGGCGCGGGTTCCATGCCGAGCTTGATGAAGACGTAGCCGATGATGCCGAAGATGGCCACCATCCATACGTCCCAGGTGTTGTTGTTGGTGGAGTACACACCGATGGCGCAGAACAGCACGATCGAGGGGAACAGCCACTTGTACGGCACGGTCAGCAGCTTCACCCAGATGCCGATCAGCGGCAGGTTCAGCACGATCAGCATCAGGTTGCCGATCCACATCGAGGCGATCAGGCCCCAGAACAGCTCGGGGTTGCTGGTCATCACCTGCGGGCCCGGCTGGATGTTGTGGATGGTCATCGCGCCGACCATCAGCGCCATCACCGCGTTGGGCGGGATGCCCAGCGTCAGCAAGGGGATGAACGAGGTCTGCGAGCCTGCGTTGTTGGCGGACTCGGGAGCCGCCACGCCGCGGATGTTGCCCTGGCCGAACGGCACTTCGCCGGGCTTGAGTTTGGTCTTCTTCTCGATCGTGTAGGCCGCGAACGCCGAAAGCAGCGCACCGCCGCCGGGCAGGATGCCCAGTGCCGCACCCAGCGCCGTGCCGCGCAGGATGGCGGGCGTCATGCGCTTGATGTCCTCCAAGTTCGGATAGAGGTTCTTCACCTGGCCGGTGAACACCTGGCGCTCTTCTTCCGGCTTGGAAAGATTGGCGATGATTTCGCCGTAGCCGAACACACCCATGGCGATCACGATGAAGCCGATGCCGTCGGTCAGTTCAGGAATGTCGAACGAGTAGCGGGCCACGCCCGAATTCACGTCGGTACCCACCAGGCCCAGCAGCAGCCCCAGAACGATCATGCCGACGGCCTTGATCAGCGAGCCCGAGGCCAGCACCACGGCGCCGATCAGGCCCAGCACCATCAGCGAGAAGTATTCGGCCGGGCCGAACTTGAAGGCGACTTCGGTCAGCGGCGCGGCGAAGCCGGCCAGGACAAGCGTGCCCACGCAACCGGCGAAGAACGAGCCGATGCCGGCCGCGGCGAGCGCGGGCCCGGCTCGACCTTTTCGAGCCATCTGGTAGCCGTCGATCACGGTCACCACCGACGACGACTCGCCCGGCAGGTTGACCAGGATGGCGGTGGTGGAGCCACCGTATTGCGCGCCGTAGTAGATGCCGGCCAGCATGATCAGCGCGGCCACGGGGGGCAGCGCATAGGTGGCGGGCAGCAGCATGGCGATGGTGGCCACGGGGCCCACGCCGGGTAGAACGCCGATCAGCGTGCCGAGCAGACAGCCGACGAAGGCATAGATCAGGTTCTGCGCCGTGAAGGCGACGCCGAAGCCCAGGGAGAGGTTCGAGATCAGATCGGACATGACGGGGTTTCCTGCCTCAGCCGGTGATGAAGGTGGGCCAGACGATGAACTGGAGCTTGAGCGCCACCACGAAGGCAAGGTAGCTGCCGACGGCCAGCACGGTGCCGAGAATCAGCGAGGACACCAGACTGAACGTGGCACCGGCCAGGCCGGCGACGATGGTGAGGCCGTAGATGGCGACGATCAGACCCATGGCTGGAACGCCCAGGGACGGCAGGCCGGCCAGCAGGATGCCGAACAGCACGTTGGCGCCGATGATGAAGAACAGGGGCTTCCAGGCCCACTTGCCGATCGGGTCGCCGTCCTTCGCCGGGCTCCTCAAGGCACCCACGAACATCACCACGCAGCCGATGATGGCCAGCAGGATGCCCAGAAGCATGGGGAAGTAGCCCGGACCCATGCGGGCACCGGTACCGATGTTGTAGGAGGTCGCCCCCCACGCAAACGCAACGCCGACCACCGTGTACAGCAGACCGGCGAAGAAGTCTTTCTGACTCTTCAGTTTCACAGTGCACTCCTCTTTTTCATGTGCACGCGGATTCTGCTTGTCTGACCGCAGGGTCAGGATGTGGATACCACCTACGCGGGTTTAACCTAGGTGAGGGGTGCGGGGCGTGCCACCGCACCAGCGCGGTGCGAAGCGGTTGGCAGAAGAGGCCGCGGCGGTGCGCTCGGCCTTGACGGTCAGTCCATGGGCGGCGTGGCCGCCAGCACTTCCTCGATGGTGGTGACGCCTTCGGCCACCCGCAGAGCCCCGGCCAGCCGCAGCGGACGCATGCCGTCGGCGACGGCCTGGCGCTTGAGGCCGTCGATGGAGGGAGTGGTGTTGACGCGTTCGCGGAACTCGGGCGAGACGGTCAGCAGTTCATACAGGCCCATGCGGCCCAGGTAGCCGGTCATGCGGCAATCGACGCAGCCCACGGGTTTGTAAGGCCGGTAGCCACCGTTGATCTTCCAGGGCTTGACGATCTCGTCGAGTTGCGAGCGTTCGAGCTCCTCGTCGGGCTGCTTGCACTGCTTGCACAGCGTGCGGACCAGCCGCTGGGCCAGCACGCCGAGGATGGTGGCGTTGATCAGGTAGGGCGGCACGCCCAGATCCATCAGGCGGGTGATGGCCGAGGGCGCATCGTTGGTGTGCAGCGTGGTGAACACCAGGTGGCCGGTCAGCGCGGCTTGCACGGCCGCCTCGGCTGTGGCCAGGTCGCGGATTTCGCCCACCATGATGATGTCGGGATCCTGGCGCATCAGCGCGCGCAGGCCTTCGAGGAAGCCGAAGTCGAGCTGGCTCTGCACCTGGGTCTGGTTGAAGGCCGGCTCGATCATTTCGATCGGGTCTTCCACCGTGCTGACGTTGACCTCTTCGGTGGCCAGGCGCTTGAGCGTGGAATACAGCGTTGTCGTCTTGCCGGCGCCCGTGGGGCCGGTCACCAGGATGATGCCGTTGGGCCGCTTGACCATGGTTTCCCAGCGGCTCGCGTCATGGCTGGAGAAACCCAGGGCGTCGAGATCCTTGACGGCGTTGTCGGGATCGAAGATCCGCATCACCGTCTTTTCGCCGAAAGCCGTGGGCAGCGTGGAGAGGCGCATTTCGACCTCTTCGCCACGGATGTTGCGCACCTTGATGCGGCCATCCTGCGGTCGGCGCTTTTCCATCACGTCCATGCGGCCCAGCAGCTTGATGCGCGCCGTGATGGCGTTCATCACGCCCATGGGCAGCTGATACACGGGTTGCAGCACGCCGTCGATGCGGAAGCGGATCACGCCCTGCTCGCGGCGCGGCTCCAGGTGGATGTCGCTGGCGCGCTGGTCGAAGGCATATTGCCAGAGCCAGTCCACCACCTGCACCACGCCCTGATCATTGACGTCGAGCTGCTTGTTGCTGCGGCCCAGTTCCACCAGTTGTTCGAAGCTCGCCCCACCCTGGTTGCCGCCCGCCTTCTGCGCAGCGCGCACCGACTTGGCCAGCGCGAAGAATTCGACCGTGAAGCGGTGGATCTCCAGCGGGTTGGACATCACGCGCCGCACGCGGCGCTTGGCCTGGCGCTCGACCTCGGGCACCCAGTCGCTGATGAACGGCTCCGACGTGGCCACCACCACTTCGGCGGGCGTGATCTGCACCGGCAACACCTTGTGGCGTTCGGCATAGGGCGCGCTCATGGTGTCGGCCACCTTGCCCACGTCCACCTTGAGCGGATCGATGCGCAGGTAGTCGATGCCGGCCCGCGCGGCCAGCCACTCGCACAGGCGCTCGATGTCCAGCGGCTTGCCGTCGGCCACGCGGTTCATCGAGACGCTGGCCAGCCGCACCAGCGGGTTCTGCGAGCTCTCGGCCTGCGACATGCGCGCGAACACCCGCTGCGATTCCTCGGCGCTGATCACGCCATCTTCCTGCAGCCATTCGACGATGGACCGCCAGTTGAGCGGGCCGTGGTACGCGGTCTTGGCGAGCGACGGGGTGCTGGATTTGGGCAGGACGGCGTTCATGGATGGACGGGCTTGAAGCCCCGCAGCCACTTCGGCGAGGGCAGGCCCCATCGAGTCTGGATGATTTCCGCGCGGGCGGCAAGCACCTGCCGCTCGGGCCGCAGGGGCGTTCGCTGGGCCAGTACCACGGTATTGCCCTCGCGCGTGGGCCGGAACGCCCACAGCGCCCCGGGGCCGAAGGCCGCCGCCATCTTCTCCAGGCTGCGCTCGTAACTGGAAGCGCGGCCGAACAGGTTGACCGTCATGCAACCGTCTTCCGTGAGCAGCCCGCGGCAGTCGGCGTAGAAGTCCTTGCTGTCGAGCACGGGGGCCGCGGCGTCATGGTCATACAGATCCACCTGCAGCGCATCGACCTGCCCGGCCCAGTGGCCGTGCCGCGCCACCTCGGCCGCGTCGCCGAGGATCACCGACAGCTTGCTGTCGTCGGCCGGCAGCTTGAACCACAGGCGGCAGGCGGCCACCACCTGCGGGTTGAGCTCGATGGCCGTGGTGCGCATCAGCAGGCGCTTGCGGCAGAACTTGGTGAGCGCGGCCGCGCCCAGCCCGAACTGCATGGCGTGGCGCTTGCCGACGGAGGCGGGGTCGACGAACAGCAGCCAGGCCATCATGCGCTGGATGTACTCCAGCTCCAGGTCATAGGGCGCGTCGAGGTTCATCGAGCCCTGGATCCAGGGTGTGCCCAGGTGCAGGTGGCGCACGTCGCCATCGTCGGAGAAGTCGACTTCGGGCAGGTCGACGGGAGAAGAGTCTTGTTTTCGGGAAGCCATCAGGCGAGACCATACAGGGTGAAGACGTCGCGCCAGGCGGCGAGCTTGCGCTCGAAGCTCCACGAGGCGTTGGCCGGGCTGGTGGAAGGCAGCCGATGCACGGCCAGCCCCAGCGCCAGCGTGTGGCGCGCGTGGCGGAAGCTCTCGCCGCCGTTGTGGGCCACGGCCTGCACCTCGGGGCATTCGCGCAGCAGCACGGAAAGATCGTTGGGCTGTGCGTTGCGGATGGCCGTGTCCAGGCTGCCCTCGCGCTCGCAGGCGGCGTACACGTCCCACACGCCCAGGCCGCGCTGGCGCAGTTCGTCGCAGCGCGCGTCGTACGCCATGTCGATGAGGTCGGCCTGCCAGAGCGCCGACAGGATCTTCCAGAACTGGTTCTGCGGATGCGCGTAGTAGCGCTGCAGCGCCAGCGACTTGCCGCCAGGAAAACTGCCCAGCACCACCAGCCGCGTCTGGCGCGACAGCACGGGCGCGAGTCCGTGAAGCACCTCGCTCATCGGGTGGCCGCCGTCACCTGCGCCAGCCGCGGCAGCGCCTCGCGCGCGTTGCGACCGGTGGCCTCGGCCAGTTCGTCGATGCCGATGCCGCGCAACTGCGCCACCACGGCGGCGATGCGCGGCAACTCGGCCGGCTCGTTGCGGCCCTGCGGCTCACCCGCCGCCCGCTGCTGGGCCGTGCGGTAGAGCCAGTGCGGCGCGATGTCGGGGGAATCGGTTTCCATCACGAGGGAAGACAGCGGCAGTGTGGCCGCCAGCCGGCGCAGTTGCAACGCGCGCTCGAAAGTGACGGCGCCGCCGAAGCCGAGCTTGAATCCCAGGTCGATGAACGCCTGCGCCTGTTGCTCGCTGCCGTTGAAGGCATGGGCGATGCCAAGCCAGCGATGCGAGCGCGCGGCCACATCGCGCAACCCCTTGAGCACGCGGTCGGCCGAGCGACGCACGTGCAGGATCACCGGCAGGTCGTGGTCGCGCGCGAGCTTGAGCTGCTCGCGGTAGATGAAGGTCTGGCGCTCGTCGTCCAGCGGCTCGAAGTAGTCGAGCCCGATCTCGCCCACGGCCACCAGGCGCGGATCGCCCGCGTGCGCGCGCAGGGCGGCTTCGAGCACGGCAATGTCGCCCTCACCCGCGTCGCCGGTACACAGCGGATGAATACCCAGCGCATAGGCGCCGCCGCCCCGGTGCGCCAGTTCGCGCACCTCGTCGAAATTGCCGGTCTTGACGGCCGGCAGCACGCAGGTCGTGACACCCGCGTGACGCGCACGCGCCATGACGGCCTCGCCGCTGCCGCCGAATTCGGGCGCGTCCAGGTGCGCATGGGTATCGATCCACTCGGGCATGGGGGCATGATGCCTGATCCCTATGCATGGGCTGGCAAACCGTGCTACCGTGCCACGGCGGCGTCGCCAAGCGCCCGCCCCACCTGGAAGGTCCGCCCAGGATCTCCCGCTTTCCCGTCCCGACGAAGTAGAGGTACCGGATGCGCAGGCCAGCCCTTTACAGCCGATCCAGCCGTGCGCAGGGTGCACAGGCTGATGCTCCCGAAGCGCCCGGCGCGGCGTCGGGCGAAGCCACCGCCGCACCGGCCCGGCGCCGCCTGCGCCTCTCGGCCTTCCATCTGCAATGGGCCGCCATGACCCTGCTGGCCGTGGGCCTGGCCGTCGCGCTCACGCTGGCGCTGCGACCCGGCGCACCCCGACTCACCCAGGAAGACATCGACGCCGCCGTGGTGCGCACGCTGGAGACCACCGTTCTGCCCTCCCCGGCCGCCAGCGCCGTGGCGAACGTGGCACCTTCGGTGGTGCGCGTGATGGGGTTCGTTCGCAACAGCCCCGAGCGGCGCGCCGCCCGCGAGAAAGAAGAGAAAGCCGAACAGGCCGCGCGCGGCCAGCGCAGCGGCAACAGTGCGCGCCGCGAAGGCCGTAACAGCAACCCGCCGTTGCTCGACCCTGAGGCCGCCGCCGAAGCCACGGCCGAATTCCTGCCCAACGGCGTGGGCACCGGCGTGGTCATCGTCGACAAGGGCGTGATCCTCACCAACCTGCACGTGGTCAGCGGCTCCGACCAGATCAAGGTGACTTTCGCCGACGGGCTGGAAACCACCGCCTCCATCGTCGGCGTGCAGCCCGAGAACGACCTCGCCGTGCTGCAGGCCCACAAGATTCCGGACGACCTGCAGGCCGCCACGCTGCGTTCCACCGCCGACCTGATGCCCGGCGAGCAGGTGGCCGCCGTCGGCTTCCCGTTCGGCATCGGCCCCTCGGCATCGGCCGGCGTGGTGTCGGGACTCAAACGCTCGTTCCGCTCGCCAGAGGGCAAGCAGGAGATGAGCAACCTGATCCAGTTCGACGCCGCCGCCAACCCCGGCAACTCGGGCGGGCCGCTGGTCACCATGGACGGCGAAGTGGTGGGCATCGTCACCGCCATCCTCAATCCCACGCCGGCGCGCACCTTCATCGGCATCGGCTTCGCCGTGCCGATCGAGAACGCCGCGCAGGCCGCCGGCATGCCGCCGTTCTAGCGGCACCAGCAGCCACCCTGCCGCACCCTCACACCCGCACATCGTTTCCGCCAGAAAGGACGCCATGGACCACCCGACCCCTTCCAGCGCCGAGGACTCCGCGGCCCTCATGGAACGCATCCTCTACGAGGTCAAGCGCCTCGTGGTGGGCCAGGACAAGTTCCTCGAACGCATGATGGTGGCCATGCTCGCGCGCGGCCACCTGCTGGTCGAAGGCGTACCGGGGCTGGCCAAGACACTCACCGTGAAGACACTGTCCGACGTGGTGCAGGGCCAGTTCAAGCGCATCCAGTTCACGCCCGACCTGGTGCCGGCCGATCTGGTGGGCACACGCATCTACAACCAGAAGACCGGCGACTTCACCACCGCGCTGGGCCCGGTGTTCGCCAACCTGCTGCTGGCCGACGAAATCAACCGCGCGCCGGCCAAGGTGCAAAGCGCGCTGCTCGAAGTGATGCAGGAGCGCCAGGTCACCATCGCGGGCCACACGCACAAGGTGCCCAGCCCCTTCCTCGTGATGGCAACGCAGAACCCCATCGAAACCGAAGGCACCTATCCGCTGCCCGAGGCGCAGGTCGACCGCTTCATGATGAAGGTGCTGGTGGACTACCCGAGCGACGAAGAGGAGTACGTCATCGTCGAGCGCATCACCGGTCCGGCCATCACCGTGAACGCGGTCGCCACCACCGACCAGCTGGCGCAACTGCAGGCCGACTGCCGCAAGGTCTACGTCGATCCCTCGCTGGTGCAGTACGCGGTGCGGCTGGTCTCGGCCACGCGCACGCCCGAGAAGCACGGCCTGAAGGACCAGCAGCGCTTCATCACCTACGGCGCCAGCCCGCGCGCCACGATCGGCCTGGTCGAAGGCGCCCGCGCCCTCGCCATGCTGCGCGGCCGCACCTACGCCCTGCCCGAGGACATGAGCGACCTGGTGCCCGACGTGCTGCGCCATCGCCTCTCGCTGTCGTACGAGGCGCTGTCCGAAGGCCTCACGCCCGACGCGCTGATCGCCCGCATCATGGCCAAGGTGCCGGCGCCGGCGCGTCCGCTCGAGCACGAAAAACTGGCGGCCTGAAATATGCCCACCGCCAGGCTCCCCCACTTCGTGTGGTCCTCCTCCCCCCTTCGAGGGGGCAACACCTCCGGCCCGGCAAAGCCGGTTCCGCGGTGTTCTGGCCCGCATCGCGTCGCTCGATTCGGGTCGGAAGACTGAGCATGTTCTTCAAGCGCCGCCGCCCCGCCAACGACGCCCCCACCGCGCCGCCGGCCGTGCCCGCGCATGTGGTGTCGGCAGGTGTCGCCAGCGGCCTGGCCGGCGATGCCGAGCACCTGCTGCGCCGTCTCGAGTGGACGGTGATGCGGCGCCTGGACGGCCTGCTGCAGGGCAACTACCGCACGCTGATGCGCGGCACCGGGCTCGATCTGGCCGACCTGCGCGAATACCAGTTGCACGACGACGTGCGCCACATCGACTGGAACGTGACCGCGCGCCTGGGCCAGCCCCACGTGCGCGTGTTCACCGAAGACCGGGAGATGTCGGCGTGGTTCCTGCTCGACCTTTCGCCTTCGGTCGATTTCGGTTCGAGCGAACGGCGCAAGCGCGATGTCTCGGCCGGCTTCGTGGCCACGCTCGCTCGGCTGCTCACGCGCCACGGCAACCGCGTGGGCGCCATGCTGTACGGCAGCGGGCTCGACACCGTGATTCCGCCCGGCACGAGCCGGCGCCACGTGCTGCACCTGCTGCATGCGCTGCGCCGCCCGCCCACGGCCGAAGGCCAGGCCACGCGCCTGCGCGACCTGCTGCACGGCGGCGCCAGCCTCATGAAGCGGCGCAGCACCATCTTCGTGGTGTCCGACTTCATCAGCGAGCCGGGCTGGGAACAGGCCATGGCCCAGCTTGCGCAGCGCCACGAAGTGGTGGCCGTACGGCTGGTCGATCCGCTGGAGATGGATCTGCCCGACCTGGGCCTGATCCCGATCCGCGACGCCGAGACCGGCGAGCAACTGATGGTCGACACGCAGGACCCGGGCTTTCGCCGGCGCTTCGCGCGCCTGGCCGCCGAGCGCGAGGCCGCGCTGCGCACGACGCTGGCCGATGCCGGCGTGGACACGCTCGAACTCTCCACCGACGACGATCTGGCCGACGCGCTGCTGCGCTTCATCGACCTGCGCCGCCGGCGCACGCGACAGGGCGCGGTCGGACGGCCCGCCCACCTGCGCGTGGCCTGACATCCACGGATACGTAAAGAACGCTGCGACCCCAGGAGTGCGCCGATGAACAACGCTCCCGTCAACTTCCTCTGGCCCGAACTGCTGTGGCTGCTGCTGGCCGTGCCGCTGCTGGTGCTGCTGTACATGTGGCTGCTGTCGCGCAAGAAGAAAACCGCGCTGCGCTACGCCAGCCTGTCGCTGGTGCGCGAGGCCATGGGTCGCGGCAACGGATGGCGACGTCACGTGCCCCCCGCCCTGTTCCTGCTGTCCATGGTGGCGATGCTGCTGGCCGCCGCCCGGCCCATGGCGGTGATCACGCTGCCCTCCAACCAGCAGACCATCATGCTGGCCATCGACGTGTCGGGCAGCATGCGCGCCACCGACGTGCAGCCCAGCCGCATCGAGGCCGCGCAGGAGGCCGCCAAGAAGTTCATCCAGGAACTGCCGCGCCACGTGCGCGTGGGCATCGTGGCCTTCGCCGGCAGCGCGCAGGTGGCGCAATTGCCCACGCTCACGCGCGAAGACCTGATCACCGCCATCGACCGCTTCCAGCTGCAGCGTGGCACGGCCACGGGCAACGGGATCATGCTGTCGCTGGCCACGCTGTTCCCCGACGACGGCATCGACATCAACGAAATGGCCTACGGTGGCGCGCGCGGCGGCAACCGCCTGCGCGGGCGCTCGCTCGACCAGGCGCAGGCGCCGCCGAAGAAGGATTTCACGCCCGTGCCGCCGGGCTCGTACAACTCGGCCGCCATCATCATGCTGACCGACGGCCAGCGCACCACGGGCGTGGATCCGATGGACGCCGCCAAGCTGGCCGCCGACCGCGGTGTGCGCGTGTACACGGTGGGCATCGGCACGGTGGACGGCGAAACCATCGGCTTCGAAGGCTGGTCGATGCGCGTGCGCCTCGACGAGGAAACCCTCAAGGGCGTGGCCAATCGCACGGCGGCCGAGTATTTCTATGCGGGCAACGCCACCGACCTCAAGAAGGTGTACGAGACGCTGTCGTCCAAGCTCACCGTGGAGAAGAAGGAAACCGAGATCTCGGGTTTGCTGGCGCTGATCGCGGCGCTGCTGGCGCTGGGCTCCGCCGGTCTGTCTCTTCTCTGGTTCAACCGCATCCTTTAGACCCCGACGTCCGCTCACTGCGTGTGGCTCTCTGCCCCCCAAGGGAGCCGCTCGCGCGCAGCGCCTGCTTGGTCCTGCTCACGGCTGCGGATAGCGATCAAACTCCGGCAACTCGCCCCCGTGGGCGATCCAGTGCAGCCGCTCGGCGGTCTGCACGTGGATCTGCGGTGGCAGCCGGTCCGGATCGTCCAGCGTGGCGATCTGGATGTCCACCAGACCCGGCAACACCTGTTCGTTGCGGAAGTAGAGGCCGCTGCCGCAGTCGGCACAGAAGCTGCGGTACGAGGTGCCCGAGCTGTTGAACGTGCGGGGTTCGCCGCGCAGCAGCGCGAAGCTGCCTTCGGGGTACGCGCCCCACGCCACCATGGGCGCACCGGCGCTGCGGCGGCAGTCGGTGCAATGGCAGAGCGCGGTGTAGACGGGCTGGCCGCTCACCTCGTAGCGGATGGCGCCGCAATGGCAGCCGCCGGTCAGGACATCGGACATTCGTATCTCCTGTGGGGACGAAAGCGCTCGAAGCTAACGGAAAGGGCGGAGGCGATCAAGCTGCCCAGGCCTGCACCACCTCCGCCAGCCAGCGTGGATCGTCCAGCGGCAGGTCGTGCCCGGCATCGGGGTGCTGCACGAAATCGGTACCCCAGTTGCGGGCCAGCGCCACGCTGCAACGCGGCGAAACCAGCCGGTCGCCCCGCGTGCCCACCACCAGCAGCGGCGCGGGCGGCGGCGTCTGCGGCGCACGGTAGCGCGCGGCGGCCAGCAGCTGGCGCAGCGCGTTGGCGCGCGAGACCGGGTGCCGGCGCCGCAGTTCGACCCAGTGCGCCACGATGCGTTCGCGTGCCGCACCGTCGAAGTCGTCGCGGCTGGTCAGCGCCAGCACGGCGCGCTCGATGTCCTCGTCGCGCTGACCGGGCCGCATGGCGCGAGCAAGCAGCGGCCAGGCGCGCGGCTGCAGCCGTTCGTGAAAGGCGCTGAATGGCCGCAGGCTGGTGTTGACCAGCACCGCACCCGCCACCTCGTGCGGATGCTTGCGCGCCCAGTCCACGCACAGCATCGCGCCCAGCGACAGGCCCAGCAGCCGATACGGCGGCGGCACGCCGCCCTGGCGCAACCGCTCGCGCACCGATTCCATGAGCGCCGGCACCGTGGCCGGGCTGCGCTCGGCGTGACGCGTGCCATTGCCCGGCAGGTCGGGCGCCACCACCGTGTGCATCGCGCGCGGCGCGACCGCCTGCGCGAATACCGGCAGGAAGTCGTCCCAGTGGCCGGCCTCGCGCACCAGGCCGCGCAGCAGCACCCAGTGCGGTGAAGCGGCCGGCACCACGTCGCGCGAGTCATCGGAATGCATCAATACCACCGCTGCAAGGCCTCTTCGTGGTGCCGTACGCGCTCGTCGCCTTCGGGCACCCAGAGCCGCCAGCCGGTGGCCGCGCGCGAGATGAAATCGAGCAGACCCACGTGCACGCGCAACGTGCGCTCCTGCCGGTGGCGGATCAGCGGGTTGAAGATGCCGTGACGCGAGAACAGCTGGCGCGGGTTCTTCTTGACCCAGATCCACGAGCCCATCTCCAGCGTGAGCGGCAGGAACACCGGGCCGCCGCCCTGGCGCGCGCCGGCTTCCAGATGGAGCCAGTCCCACAGGTCGCCGTGCGCCAGGTACTGGCGGCTTTGCGGCTCGACGATGTAGCGGTGCAATGGATGCGCGCGGCCGAAGATGTCCTGCAGCGCGTGCATCTCGGCCAGGTGACGGATCGGCGCGCGCGTGTGCGCGTACGGAAACCACAGCCGGTCGCGCGTGCCGAAGCCCGAGTGGCAATCGATGGAGATGCTGAACGGGCGCGGCAGCAACTCTTCGCGCACCAGATCGCACAGCGCGCGGGCCTCGGGCTGCAACGGATCGCCCGCCGCGCCGCGGTACCACGGCAGGCCGGGGCTGGTGCGCTGGCCGCCCACCATCCAGGGCACGCGGTCGTCGGCGTCCAGCGGCGCGTTGCGCATCAGGTCGACACCGGCCGCGTTGGCGCGCGTGCCGCGCAGCATGCCCGCCGGATTGACGATCGGCACGAACACCAGCCGCACGGATTCGAGCTGCCGGTGCAGCGTGCTGTCCCAGCGCAGGCGCATGACCAGGCTCTGCAGGTAGGCGATCACCACCTCGGCGCCGATGCGCTCCAGCCCGTGCACGCCGCCGATGAAGGCGGCCGCGGGTACGTGAGGCGCGTCGTTGCCCAATGTGATGGCATGCACCGGCAGGCGCGCGCCGGCCGGGTCGCTCGGATCCACCGGCACCTCGCAGACGACACGCGATTGCAGATGCCCCGCGCCCAGTTCGATGACGCGTTCGAGCGCGGCGAGTTCGGCCAGGGCCGGCGTGGGTAACGACATGCGCCCATCCTGAGCGCACTACATGACACCGGTTTGTCACATCGCTGCCATCCGCCCGCCCTAGCCTTGCGGCATGTCTCTCACCATCCGCCCTTCGGTCCGCCGTACCGACGCCGTTTCCCGCGCAGGCTCACGTCCGCTGGTGATCGCTGCCGCGCTGCTGTGGGGCGCGGTCGAACTGGTGGCTCTGCAGCGCCAGCGCTGGCGGCAATCGCGGCTGCATTGAGCGCGGCCGGTATCCCAGGAAAAAAGCCGCGTCTTTCGGCGCGGCTTCCGGTACCAGGGATAGCCTGAGGCTCAGACCACGCCCTGCGCCAGCATGGCGTCGGCCACCTTCACGAAGCCGGCGATGTTGGCGCCGTTGACGTAGCTCACGCGGCCATCCTTGCCCGTGCCGTAGCGCAGGCAGGCCTCGTGGATGCCCTGCATGATCTGCAGCAGGCGGCCGTCCACCTCTTCGCGCGGCCACGAGATGCGCGAGGCGTTCTGGCTCATCTCCAGGCCTGACGTGGCCACGCCGCCCGCATTGCTGGCCTTGCCCGGCGCATAGAGCACGCCGCTGGATTCGAACACTTTCACGGCGCCCAGCGTGGACGGCATGTTGGCGCCTTCGGCCACGCAGACCACGCCGTTCCTGACCAGCGTGCGCGCGTCTTCCTCGCCCAGCTCGTTCTGCGTGGCGCTGGGCAGTGCGACGTCGACCGGCACGTGCCAGGGTGTGGCGCCTTCCACGAAGCGCGTGCCGGTGCGGCCGGCGTATTCGCTCACGCGGCCGTAGAGTTCGTTCTTCACCTCCATGAGGATGGCGAGCTTCTCGGGCGTGAAGCCGTCTTCGTCCACCACCGTGCCGCTGGAATCCGACACCGTGATCACTTTGGCGCCCAGCGCCATGGCCTTCTCGATCGTGTACTGCGCCACGTTGCCCGCGCCCGAGACGGACACCCGCAGGCCGTCGAAGCTCTGGCCGCGCGTCTTGAGCATCTCCTGCGCGAAATACACGTTGCCATACCCCGTCGCCTCGGGGCGGATGAGCGATCCGCCGAACGACAGGCCCTTGCCGGTGAACACGCAGTCGGCGCGGTTGGTGAGCTTCTTGACCATGCCGGTGAGGTACCCCACCTCGCGGCCGCCCACGCCGATGTCGCCGGCCGGCACGTCGGTGTAGGCGCCCACATGGCGGAACAACTCGGTGGCGAAGGCCTGGCAGAAGCGCATGACCTCGCCCTGGCTCTTGCCCTTGGGGTCGAAGTCCGATCCGCCCTTGCCGCCGCCCATGGGCAGCGTGGTCAGGGCGTTCTTGAAGGTCTGTTCGAACGCGAGGAACTTCAGGATCGACAGGTTGACCGACGGGTGGAACCGCAGGCCGCCCTTGTACGGACCGATGGCCAGGCTGTGCTGGATGCGGTAGCCGCGGTTGACCTGCACCTGCCCGTGGTCGTCCGTCCAGGACACGCGGAACATCACCACGCGCTCGGGCTCGACCAGGCGTTCGAGCAGGGACTGGGCCTGGTATCTGGGATGCGCTTCGATGAAGGGCCAGAGGCTTTCGAGCACTTCGGTGACGGCCTGGAGGTACTCGACCTCACCGGGATTGCGTTGCGCGATATGGGCCAGGAAATCCTGGTGGGTGGCGTGCTTCATCTGACTCCTCTGGATGCACCGACTTGGGAAGAGTCCGGATTTTATGCATCAACAAAGGGCGTCTCATGCACCAAATTCATAACCCCGCATAAAGAAAGCACCACCGCAGTGCTCGCGTGATTTCAAGCTCCCGACGTGCGGCGCCGCATCGCGTGTCCGCCTTCGACCGCAGCCCAGTACACGAAGGCCGCCATTGCCATCGCCGCCCCGACGGCGGCAACCCCATGCCAGCCAAAGCGCGCATACGCCAGGCCCGACAGCAGCGAACCGATGGCCCCGCCCGTGAAGTACATCGACATGTAGACCGTGGTGATGCGGCTGCGCGCGGCCGGATCGAGCCGGTAGACCTCGGTCTGGTTGGAGATGTGGGCGCCCTGCACGCCCATGTCCAGCAGCACGACACCCGCCAGGAACAGCGGCCACGAGAACTGCCCCCACCACAGCGGCAGCCATGACAGCACGGACAACAGCACGAAGCCCCCTGTGGCCGCCGGCCCCCATCCCGCATCCGCCAGCCGGCCCGCGAAGCGCGCGCAGAGTGCCCCCAGCACGCCGACCAGGGCCACGCCGCCGATCACCAGTTCGCTCGCGCCATGGTTGGCCTTGAGCATGAAGGCGGCCGCCGTCCAGAAGGCGCCGAAAGCCGCGAAGCACAGGCCACCGATGACGCCGCGTCGGCGCAGCACCGGCTGTGCCGCGAAGATGCGGCCGATGGAACGCAGCAGGGCGCCGTAGCTGCCACCGGCGGTCGGCGCCACTTCAGGCAGCCTCGCACGCAACGACAGGCACAGCGCCAGCATGAGCACTGCCCCGATCAGGTACACCGCACGCCAGCCGGCCAGGCCCGCCACCATGCCTGCCGCGAAGCGCGCCAGCAGGATGCCCAGCAGCAGCCCGCTCATCACCGTGCTCATGATCCGCCCGCGCTGCGCCGGCGGTGCGAGATGTGCCGACAGCGGCACCAGCACCTGGGCCGCGACCGAGGTGACGCCGATCACCACCGACACCAGCAGCATGGCCTCGAAGTTGGGCGCCAGCCCCATCGCCAGCAGCGCCGCGGCCGTGAGCGCGGTGGTCGTCACCAGCAGGCGCCGCCGCTCCAGCAGGTCGCCCAGCGGCACGACGAGAATCAGGCCCGCCACATAGCCCAGTTGCGCCATCGTGACCAGCAGCCCGGCGTGCACGGAACTCACGCCGAACGTCTGCGCGAAAAGTGCCAGCAGCGGCTGGGCAAAATAATTGCTGGCCACGCAGAGGCCGGCGCCGGCGGCCATCAGGCGGACGATCCCCGGCGTCAGGGTCTGGGTACGGCTGGAAGACATTCGATTCAATTGCTGATGGAAACCCACGGACAACCATGACAGACCAGGCCGGCGATCTCAGGCTCATGTGCCAGCTCGTGGAAGCAGGCAGCCTGTCCGAGGCGGCGCGCCGCTTCGACAGCTCGCCGCCCGCGCTCAGCCGCCGGCTGGCCGCGATGGAATCGCGCCTGGGGGTGAGGCTGTTCGAGCGCTCGTCGCGCCGCTTCGCGCTGACCCAGGAGGGCACGCTGCTGCACCAGCGGGCGCAGCAGATTCTCGCCGCGATCGACGACGCGGAGGCCGAGGTTTCGGCCACCGGCCGCTCGGTGAGGGGAACCTTGCGCGTGGGCGCGCCCACGCAGATCGGACGCCGGCTGTTCGCGCCGCTGGCCGGCCGCTTCTCGGACCTGCACCCCGACCTGGACCTGCGCTTCGTGCTGACCAATGCCGAGCTGGACGCCATCGAGGACGAACTCGACATCGCCATCCGCATCGGCCTGCCCGACGACGGCGCGCTGGTGGCGCGCAAGCTGATGGACAGCCGCCGCGTCGTCTGCGCTGCGCCGTCCTACCTCGAACGCCACGGCATACCGCAGGTGCCCGACGATCTGCTGCGCCACAAGTGCCTTCGCCTGCTGCGCGGACGCCGCACGCTGGACCGCTGGCGTTTCGTGGAAGACGGCGTGGCGCGCACCGTCGAGGTGGGCGGCACGCTGGCCACCACCAGCGGCGAGGTGTTGTATGACTGGGCGCTCGAAGGCCGGGGGCTGGCGCTCAAGGCGCTCTGGAACGTCGAGGACGATCTGGCCAGTGGCCGGCTGGTGCAGTGCCTGGCCGACTATTCGTTCGACGAAGTCGCGCTCTACGCGACCTGGCCGCGCCAGGGCGTGATGCCCCGGCGCATGCGCGTCTTCCTCGACTTCCTTGCGGCCGAGCTGCAACGGCCGGCCGGTTGAGCCTGCCGCTGCGCGCGGCTCAGGCATGCGCGGCCGGGGCGCCTTGGGCCGCGGCCAGCAGTCGCTCGCCCGACGCCCGCAGTTCGGCGACGCGGCTGCCAAGCATCGGGAAGTTCAGGCGCCCGGCTTCTTTCACCACGCGGCCGGCGACCATCACCGTGTCCACGTCGCTGCTCTGTGCATAGGACACGACGGCCTGCACCGGGTCCTGCGCCGAAGCGATGTGCAGGCCATCGCGGCGCACCACGATGAGATCGGCCTGCAGTCCCGGCGCCAGCCGGCCGACGCGGCGGTCCCAGCGCAGTGCACGTGCGTTGTTCACCGTGGCCCACTCGAGCACCTCGCGCGTCTTCACCGCCACCTGCTGGATCGGCGAGCCACCGGTGCCCACGGTCTTGAGGTTCTTGCGCACGAAGTCGGCCGCGGCACTGTCCTGTGCCGATTCGGCAGTGCGCACGGTGTCGATGTTGGCGTAGAGGCGCTGCATGCGCAGGGCCGAGCGCATGGCGTCGAACATGTCGCCCTTGGTCGCCACCTCCGAATCCGTGCCGATCGACGGCTGGCCGCCCAGGTCGCGCACACGGCGCGACAACGAGATGCGCACGTGGTTGTTCATCTCGCCGGCCGTGGTCGAGGTCACCGAGGCGCCGCTGTCGACCACGATCTTCAGCTCGTCGTCCTCGAAGTAGTTGGCATGCACCAGGTTGTGGTCCGGCCCGAGCAGGCCCTCGGCCGCGATGGTGCGGTAGCCGCCGGGCACCAGCCGGTTGGGGCGACCCCACACGTGCGCGGTGGACAGCAGTCCGAACTCGCGCGCGGCGCGGAAGTCCTGCCGCGACACCTCCAGCGTGGAGTAGTCGGGCCCGAGAATCGCCATGGCCAGCGTGACCAGCGCGTCGTCCGACGACAGCCGGCCGGCGCGCAGGCGCCGGATCTCGTCCAGCGGATGTGGCACTTCGGAGAAATGCTTCTCTCCCGGCTTCGCATGCGCCTTGACGGTGCCGTGGCCGAACACGGCGCGGATGCCGGAGTCGAACAGCGCCTCGATCGCCGCGTCGGTGTGGGCCGGCGTGGCATTGTTGTGGCACCAGTCCAGCACGCCAGTCACGCCGGCATCCATCTGCGCCAGCGCGCCCATCAGCGTGGCGATGTAGGTGTCCTGCGGGGTGAAGAGCGGCGCGAGCTTCGCGTGGAAAAAGTTGAAGTAGTCCGAGCCCGCCCAGTCGTTGCCCAGCCCGCGCAACGCGGTTTCCCAGGTGTGGATGTGGGCGTTGATCAGGCCGGGCATCACGATCGCGCCGCGCGCGTCGATCACGCGGTCGGCGTGGGCGTCGATGGACGGCGCCACATCGCGCACCACCGTGCCCTCGACGAGCACGTCGCCCTGCGGCAGGTCGCCCACGGCGGGGTCGAGCGACAGCACCGTGCCGCCGCGGATGAGGGTGCGGGTCATCGGTGCGGTGCTCACTTGATCTCCACCCCGTTCTTCTTCATCAGTTCGGCGATCAGCTTGTCTTCGGACGCGATGGTGCGGCCGAAGGCATCGGCCGGCAGGAACGCCGGCAGGAACCCGACCTTGTCGCCCAGCGCCTTGAACTCGGGGCTGGCCACCGTCTTGCGCACCGCGTCTTCGAGCTTCGCGGCCACGTCGGCCGGCAGGCCCTTGGGCGCGGCGACGCCGCGCCACAGGTCGGACTGGTACTTGTAACCCTGCTCCAGCGCCGTCGGCACGCTGGCGAACACGGGCTCGCGGGTCGAGCCCAGCACGCCCAGCACCTTCAGCTGGCCGGCCTTGACCTGACCCGCGACCGAGCCCGGCAGCGTGACCACGGCATCGATATGCCCGCCCAGCAGGCTGGTGACGTGGCCCGACGTGGCGAAGGGCACGTGCGTCACCTCCACGCCGTTGTCATTGAGGAAAGACAGCGAGGTGAGGTGCATGTGGCTGCCGATGCTGGTCGAGCCCACGCGGTACATGCCCGGGTTGGCCTTGGCGTACGCCAGCATTTCGGACAGCTTGTTGAAGGGCGAGTCGCCGCGCACGGCCACCACCGGGAACTCGACCGTCACGCGGCCGATCGGCTGGAAGGCGTTGTAGTCGAACGGCATCAGGCCGCCGTGGAATCCCGTGGACACCGAATTGGAGTTGAGCACCACGGTGTAGCCGTCGGGCCGCGCCGCCTGCACGTACTTGTAGCCGATGGCGCCGCCCGCGCCGGGCTTGTTGACCACCACGACCGACTGGCCGAGATGTCGGCCCATGCCTTCGGCCAACCCCCGCGCCACGGCGTCGGGCGCCGTGCCCGCCACGAATGGCACGACCAGTTCGACCGGCTTGGCGGACGGAAAGCCCTGGGCCAGTGCGCCGCCCGAGACCAGCAGGCCGCAGAAGGTGGAAAGGAGTGCCGCCGAAGTGCGGCGGCGGGCTTGGGCGAAGGGATGGGGCATGGTCGTCTTTCCGTGCATCTGGAGGGAGCAGACGATATGCATGCGCCATGCCGCCAACAATGCGCCGGCGAGCCAAGCATCTTTCAGGAAAACGGAAAGATCGACGGCGCCCGGCCGTCGATACGGCGACCTTCAGCCGGCCGAGAGCACGCCCTGCACCAGCCGGCAGGTGCGGGCGCAGCGGGCCGCCAGCGCCTCGTCGTGGGTGACCATCACGAACGCCGTGCCCTGATCGCGCGCCAGCTGGAGCATGAGCTGGAAGACACCGTCGGCCGTGCTGCGGTCCAGGTTGCCGGTGGGCTCATCGGCCAGCACGCAAGCCGGCCGGGTGACCAGGGCGCGTGCGATCGCGACGCGCTGGCGCTCGCCGCCCGAGAGTTCGGCCGGGCGGTGGTGCAGGCGCTCGCCCAGGCCCACGGCCGCCAGCATGGCCTGGGCCGCGGCGTGGCAGGCCTCGATCGGCTCGCGGCGGATGCGCAGGGGCATGGCCACGTTGTCCAGCGCGCTGAACTCGGGCAGCAGGTGGTGGAACTGGTAGATGAAGCCCAGGTGCCGGTTGCGCAGCACGCCCTGCGCGGCCTGGCCCAGGGTGTCGAGCTGCGTGCCCTTGAGGACCACATGACCGGCCGTGGGCGCGTCCAGCCCGCCCAGCAGGTGCAGCAGCGTGCTCTTGCCCGAGCCCGAGGCCCCGACGATGGCCACCGTCTCGCCCGCGCGCACGGCCAGATCGACACCGCGCAGCACCGTCACGTCGAGCGGCCCTTCGACGAAGCGCTTCGTCAGCCCCTGCGCGTGCAGCACGACGTCGCCGGTGAGCGGCGCTGCGCCATCCAGGATTGCGGTGGGTTCACTCATAGCGCAGGGCCTCCGCCGGATTGACGCGGCTGGCGCGCCAGCTCGGATAGAGCGTGGCCACGAAGGCCAGCACCAGGGAGATGAGGGCGATGGGCACGATGTCGGTGCTCTGCGGATCGCTGGGCATGCGGCTGATGAGGTAGATGTCTTTGGGCAGGAAGCTCGCGCCCAGGGCGCGCTCCAGCGCCGGCACGATCACGTCGATGTTGAATGCCACGCCCAGGCCCAGCAGCAGCCCGGCCAGCGTGCCGATCACGCCCACCATCGCGCCCTGCACGACGAAGATGCCCATGATGCTGCGCGGGCTGGCTCCCAGCGTGCGCAGGATGGCGATGTCGGCCCGCTTGTCGGTCACCGTCATCACCAGCGTCGAGACCAGGTTGAACGCTGCCACGGCCACGATCAGCGTGAGGATGATGAACATCATGCGTTTCTCGAGCTGCACGGCGGCGAACCAGGTGCGGTTCTGGCGCGTCCAGTCGCGGATGAGCAGCTCGCCCGAGAGCGAGCCGGCCAGTTGCTGCGCCACTTCGCGCGCCTGGTGCAGGTCCTTGAGTTTCAGCCGGATGCCCGTCGGCCCTTCGAGCCGGAAGATGCGCGCGGCGTCTTCCATGTGGATCATCACCAGCGCCGAGTCGTATTCGTAGTGGCCCGAGTCGAAGATGCCGGCCACCGTCATCGACTTGACGCGCGGCACCACACCGGCCGGCGTGACCTGGCCGCTGGGCGAGATCAGCGTGACCGGATCGCCCACGCGCACACCCAGGGCGCGCGCCAGTTCGCCGCCCAGCACGATGTTGAATCCGCCCGGCACCAGCTTGTCGAGGCCCGCGTCGCGCATGCCCACGGCCAGATCGGTCACCTGCGGCTCGCGTGCCGGATCGATGCCGCGCACGATGGTGCCGCGCATGTCCTCGCCGCGCGCCAGCAGCGCCTGCGTTGCGATGAAGGGCGCGGCGCCCACCACGGAAGGGTTGGCCGTGGCCTCCCTGAGCGTGCGCTCCACGTCGGGCAGGGCCGCGCCGCCGGGCGCGAAGATCTCGATGTGCGAGACCACGCCGAGCATGCGGTCGCGCACCTCTTTCTGGAAGCCGTTCATCACCGACAGCACGATGATCAGCGCCGCCACACCGAGCGCGATGCCCAGCATGGACACGCCCGAGATGAAGGAGATGAACCCGTTGCGCCGCGTGGCGCGGCCGGCGCGCGTGTAGCGCCAGCCGAGAGTCAGTTCATAGGGGAAGGGCATCCGTGCGAAAGAGGGCGGGTAGATCGGGAGCGCGCGGGGGGCGCCCTGGAAGTGGCGCCGAGATTGTGGCATCCCGGACAATAGGCCCATGTCAGACAAACCCCCGCCGCCCGCTTCCGCCGGGACGGCCGGCTCGCCCGCGCTGCACCTGATCGTGGCGCAGGCCGCTCCCCCCGCCGATCCCGAAGCCCAGGTGCTGCGCCAGGCCTTCGCCACGCTGGCCCTGCCCGGCCTGGACGCGCTGCTGCGCCTGCTGTCGCCCGGCGCGCCCGACGCCGCCGACGACGACAGCCTGAGTCCGCCGCACGAGCGCGCCATGGCGCACGCCCTGGGCCTGCCCGTGGCCGATGGCCTGATTCCCTGGGCCGCGCGTGCCGCGCACGCGGCCGGCCTGCCCGATGCCCACGCGCCCGGCTGGGCCTGGATCACGCCCTGCCACTGGCAGGTGGGCATGAACGAGGTGCGCCAGCACGACCCGGCCGGCCTGCTGCCCGATGCCGCCGAATCGGCGGCCTTCAGGGAAGCCGTGCGCCCCTGGTTCGCCGGGGACGGCATTGCCCTGCACGCCGGCCCCACGCCCGGCGCGTGGCTGGCGCACGGGGCACCGCTGGCGGCCCTGCCCAGCGCCTCGCTCGACCGCGTGATCGGCCGCGACATCGACACCTGGAAGCTCGGCGGGGACGCCGGCCGACCCCTGCGCCGCCTGCAGCAGGAAATGCAGATGTTCCTCTACACCCACGCGCTCAACGATGCGCGCGAATGCCTGCGCCGCCCGCCCGTCAATTCGTTCTGGATCAGCGGCACGGGCGATCTGCCCACAGCCTGGGCCGGCGATCCGCAGCCGGCGCCGCAACTCGACCGCACCATCGCCGATGCCTGGCAGGCCGGGCATGTCGCCGGCTGGACAGCGGCCTGGCAGGCGCTGGACGCACGGCTGGCCACCACGCTGCTGCCTGCCGCGCGAGCCGGCCGGGCCGTCACGCTGACGCTGTGCGGCGAGCGTGCGAGCCGCAGCTGGACGCTGCAGCCCGGCGGCTGGATCCAGCAGATGCGCCGCCGCATCGCGGGGCCCGACCGCGACCGCTGGCTGGACGGCCTGTCGTGAGCGCTTGCCAGAAAGTTCACCGAATGAGTTCCGCATTGAAGATCGTCTCGCGCGACATCCCGCCCCGCGCCGCCTGGGCTCTGGAGCAGGCGGGCATCCATCCCCTGCTCGCGCGTCTGTATGCGGCGCGCGGCGTCACCGCACCGGCCGAGCTCGACGACAGCCTGGCCCAGCTGATCCCGCCGCCGCAGCTGCGCGGCGCAAGCGAGGCCGCCGTGCTGCTGGCCGACGCCATCGCGGCCGACCGCTCGATCTGCATCGTGGCCGACTACGACTGCGACGGCGCCACCGCCTGCGCCGTGGCGCTGCGCGGCCTGCGCCTGTTGGGCGCTAAGCGCGTGCACTATCTGGTGCCCGACCGCGTGACGGACGGCTATGGCCTCACGCCCCCCATCGCCGATCGGGTGAAGGCCAGCGGCGCCGACCTGCTCGTCACCGTGGACAACGGCATCGCGAGCTTCGACGGCGTGTCGCATGCGCAGGCGCTGGGCCTGTCGGTGCTGGTGACCGATCACCACCTGCCCGCCGCGGTGGATGGCACCGTCGTGCTGCCCTCAGCCGATGTGGTGGTCAATCCCAACCACCCGGAATGCGGCTTCCCGAGCAAGTGCATCGCCGGCGTGGGCGTGATGTTCTACGTGTTGCTGGCGCTGCGGGCCGAGTTGCGCGCGCGCGGTGCTTTCGATGCAGCCGGGCAGCCGAAGCTCGATGCGCTGCTGCCGCTGGTCGCGCTAGGCACGGTGGCCGACGTCGTCAAGCTCGACGCCAACAACCGCCGCCTCGTCGCGCAAGGTCTGCGCCGCATCCGCATGGGGCAGATGCCCGCCGGCCTGGCCGCCCTGTTCCGCGCCGCCGGGCGCGATGCGCGCGTGGCCACCACCTTCGACTTCGGCTTCGCGCTGGGCCCGCGCATCAACGCCGCCGGCCGCCTGGCCGACATGACGCTGGGCATCGAGTGCCTCGTCACGGACGACGCCGCGCGCGCCGACGAACTCGCCCGCATGCTCGACGGCATCAACCGCGAGCGCCGCGAGATCGAGGGCGGCATGCGCGAGCAGGCCATGCTGGCAGCCGAGTCGCTGTTCGAGGACGGTGCCAGTCCGCCGCCGGCCGTGAGCGTGTTCGACCCCGACTTCCACGAAGGCGTGGTCGGCATCGTCGCCAGCCGGCTGAAGGACCGCATGCACCGCCCCGTGTTCGTCTTCGCCGCCAGCCAGGCGCCGGGCAAGGGACATGAGCTCAAGGGCTCGGGGCGCTCGATCCCCGGCTTTCACCTGCGCGATGCGCTGGACCTCGTCGCCAAGCGCCACCCCGGCGTGCTGCTGCGCTTCGGCGGCCACGCCATGGCGGCCGGCTGCACCATCGCCGCGGAGCATTTCGAAACCTTCGAGCGGGCACTCGCCCAGGTCGCGCGCGAATGGCTCGACGCCGCCACGCTCACGCGCCGGCTCGACACCGACGGCCCGCTTGCGCCCGAGTACCGCCGCATCGACGTGGTGGACACGCTGCACCGCGAGGTCTGGGGCCAGGGCTTTGCGCCGCCCACCTTCAGCGAGGAAGTGGAGGTGGTGTCGCAGCGCCTGGTGGGCGAGAAGCATCTGGCTCTCAAGCTCAGGCACCAGGGCCAGCCGGTGGACGCCATCTGGTTCGGCCACACCGACGCCCTGCCCGCCCGCGTGGTGCTGGCCTTCCGGCTGGATGCCGACGAATGGCGTGGCGAGCGCAAAGTGCGGTTCCTGGTGGAAGGCGCTCTACCTGGATAGGTGGGGCGTTCTGACATGGCATGTCAGCCGCCTCCGACGGCGCGGCCCCGCATGGGTCGGTAACCTTGCTGTCGTGTCTTCACGATGACAAGGAGGAAGTTCTCATGGACTTCGACGATCTCGCGCTGCAGTGGTCGCGCGCCGACTCACTGTCGGCGCAGACCATCCTTGCATCGCTGCTGGGCTACGACACCGATCAACTGCAGCAGTTGCGCCGCAGCGTTTCCCGTCATGCGGGGCTCGACTTGGCCGTTCGGGTCATCGATGACTACAGCGCCTTCCGTGAAGCGCGCCTGAAGCTGGAGCAGGCGCGCGAAGCGGCCGCACAGATGACGGTGACGGCGCAGGACCTGACGGTGTCGGTCGCGCAAGCTCCGGCCGCGGCACGCGCCTCGGTCGAGCGTGCCAACGACGCGCAGGAAGCCGCCGAGGCCGCCCTGGATCGCGCCCATTCGCCCCGGGAGAAGATCGAGGCCGCCGTGGTGCTGGAACTGGCCATGAATGCCGTGCGCCAGGCCCGTGAGGTGGCCGAGGCGGCCGACCGGCTCACGGCGTCGATGGAATCGATGCTGCGCAGCACGCAGCAGCGACAGCTGCCGCCCAGCCTGGCTGCCCCCGCCAAGCCGGGACGCAAACTGCAGTAGCGGCCCGGGACGGGATCGGCGACCCGCGCGACGAGCCCTCAGACGTTGAACAGGAAGTTCAGCACGTCGCCGTCCTTGACGACGTATTCCTTGCCCTCGCTGCGCATCTTGCCCGCGTCCTTGGCACCGTTCTCGCCCTTGAAGGCAATGTAGTCGTCGAAGGCGATGGTCTGTGCACGGATGAAGCCGCGTTCGAAATCGCCGTGGATGACGCCGGCGGCCTGGGGCGCGGTGTCGCCGATGCGGATGGTCCAGGCGCGAACTTCCTTGACGCCCGCGGTGAAGTAGGTCTGCAGCCCAAGCAGTTTGAAGGCCGCACGGATCAGGCGATCGAGGCCCGGCTCCTCCTGGCCGATTTCGGCGAGGAACATGCGCTTGTCTTCGTCGCTCATGTCGGCCAGTTCGGCCTCGATCTTGGCGCAGATGGCCACCACGGGCGCGTTCTGCTTCGCGGCGTATTCGCGCAGCCGGTCGAGATAGGGATTGTTCTCGAAGCCATCCTCGCTCACGTTGCCCACGAACATGGCGGGCTTGGCAGTGATGAGGGTGAACGACTTCACCAGCGGCAGTTCTTCCTTGCTGAACTGCAGCGCACGCACCGGGATGTTCTCGTTGAGTGCCTTCTGGCAGCGTTCGAGCAGGCCGACGAGCTTGATCGCCTCCTTGTCGCCCGAACGTGCCGTCTTGGTGTGGCGGTGCAACGCCTTTTCCACAGTGGACAGGTCGGCCAGGCACAGCTCGGTCTGGATGACTTCGATGTCCGAGATCGGGTCGACGCGGCCGGCCACGTGGATCACGTTCTCGTCGTCGAAGCAGCGCACGACGTTGACGGTCGCGTCGGTTTCGCGGATGTGGGCCAGGAACTTGTTGCCCAGGCCTTCGCCGGTGCTCGCCCCGGCCACCAGGCCGGCGATGTCGACGAACTCGACGATGGCGGGCACCACGCGCTCGGGCTGCACGATGTCGCTGAGGGCCTTGAGCCGCGGATCGGGCACCTCGACCACACCCACGTTGGGCTCGATGGTGCAGAACGGATAGTTTTCAGCCGCGATGCCGGCCTTGGTCAAGGCATTGAAGAGGGTGGACTTGCCCACGTTGGGCAGGCCGACGATGCCGCATTGGAGGCTCATGGTCGGGGGCTTTCAGGGAAGACGGAGAAGAGGGGCCGCAGCGGTCGCGAAAAGCGGCGAACCTGCGATTTTACCGGCCGCCCCGGCGCGTATCGCGCAGCATGAAAAGGTAGAGCCCTTCGACTTTCTCCCGCGCCCACGGCGTCTTGCGCAGGAACCGCAGGCTCGACGACACACTGGGCTCGTGCGTGAAGCAGCGCACGGGGATGCGCCGGCCCAGCTCGTCCCAGCCGTAATGGGCCACCAGCGCATTGACGATGGCTTCGAGGGTGAGGCCGTGCAGCGGGTTGCGTGGCTGGGCCGGCGGGACGGGTTGAGCGGGGGCGGGCAGGTCGTCGGCCATCGTCACTCGAACACGTAGTCGGCGCTGACGGCCTGCCCCACGCGCAACACGCGGTCCACGCCCTCGATCACGATGGCATTGGTGCCGAAGGTGATGCGGCCGTCCATGCGGGCGTTGGCGCGGTAGGTGCGCATCATGTCGCCCACTTCGGGGCTGACGGTGGCAGTCGCGGGGTCGATGTCGGGGATCGGGCAGCGCACGCAGGGCTTGACCGGCCGCAACGTGGCGGCGCCCTCGCCGGTCTCCACGGTGAACAGGTCGAGCCGGTCTTCGTCGTGCGCCTCGACACCGGCCAGCACGATGTTGGGCCGCAGGCGCTCCACGCCCACGGGCTGGCCGCCGGGCAACCGGCCCGCCGCAGCCAGGCGCTCGTTCAGCCCGGCCACCGAAGCCTCGCTGGTGACCAGCACCGGATAGCCGTCATTGAACTGGTTGAAGGCTTCGGCATCGCCCGTCCACTTGCGGCTGGAGCGGCGCTTGAACTCGGGGTCGAAGCGCACCAGACGCAGCCGCTGGCCCAGGAAATCGCTGAACCACTGCGCGGCCACATCGCCCATGTCGTAGGCGGCGACCTCGTCGCCCCAGATCTTCACGCGCACGGGCTCTTCGACTTCGTTGAGGGAGATGTGCAGCGCCAGCATGCCGGGCGCTCGCAGCACCATGTCGAAGTGCTTGAGCTGCGGCCGGATGAGCTGCATGCGCGGCAGCTCGCGTTGGGTGACGAATACGCCCGCCTCGTCCACCAGCATCCAGGCGCGGTCGAATTCGAGGCCGGTCTCGGTCAGCACGGCCTCGCGCACCTCCACGCCCGCGCAGGACTTGATGGGGTAGACGAACAGGCGGGCAATGGTCGCCGTCACGTCACGTACAGCGTCACTCATCTGAAGAGTCCTTTCAGTTTCTCGCGGGCTTTTTCCTTCAGCGCGTCCTTCTTCTCCTGCGAGTCGAGGCCGAGCTTTTCTTCCAGTTTCTGCTTCACCGCCTCCTTGGCGATGGCGCCGCCCACGGCCGACCATTGCACCTGGTATTGCATGGCGTCGAGCGGACCCGTGAGGCGCACCGGCAGGCGGATGCCATCGAGCGCCGCCAGTTCGGCTCCACCCTGGCCCTTGGAGGTGTCGGTCACGGTGACGAAGGCGGTGTAGTCGATGGCCGAGCGCGGAATGTCGATCTGCCCTTCGCCGCCCACGCGCAGGTAGGGGCTCTTCGCGGCCAGGTCGCTGCTGCGCGCGATGCCCTGGGCGATGGCGAAGCTCATCGCGATCTCGGAGAAATCGGTCTGCGCGGTGGCGCTGGCCTTTTCGTAGTCGTCTTTCTTCAGGGCCAGCGCGGCCTTGGCCTTGCGGCCGAGCTCGGCCAGATTGAAGCCCTTGACGGCGCCATCGCGCAGCTGGACGGCCGCGCGGCCGGCCAGTTGCGACTTGAGCTGGCCCACGGTCTGTCCGCGCGTGTTCAGGTCGAGCTCGAGCCGGCCGGTGCCTCGCACCGTATCGCGGCCCGAGAGGTCGGCCATGGCCTGCTCGATGCGGATGTCGCTGGCCGTGGCCGCGAGCGTCAGGCGCGAGGCGGCGGCCTCGGCGCGCGCGCGGCCTTCGATACGGCCGTTCCACACCCGCGCGCTGAACGGCGCGGCGTCGAGCGCCCGGCCGTCGCCCCTGAGCGTGACGGCCATGTCGGAGAAACGGATGCCGCTGGCCACCAGCGTGCCCAGCTTCGCCTGCACGGTGCCCTTGAGCAGCGTGGCCGGGCGCAGATCCACCGGCGCGGCGTCGCCGCTGGCCGCGGCCGGGCTGCCAGCAGCCGGCGCAGCGGGAGCAGGCGCCGCAGACGCTGCTGCCGCCGGCGCCGCGCGCAGCGCATCGAGGTCGAGCGACTGCAGTTCGGCCCGGGCATCGATGGTTCCGGTGTCGATGGCGTATCGGCCGCTGGTGGAGATCGGCCCGTCGTTGCCCGGCGCGCGCCAGCGGCCCTGCAGTTGCCAGTCGGCGCGGCGTGGCGAGGCCGCGGCCGAGCCCTGCAGCTCCAGCGTCTGCGCGCCCAGACCGGGCAGCGCCGCTTCCAGCGCGAGCCTGAGGCCTTGCACGGTGGTGGTGTGGCTGTCGGCCGCGTAGGCGGTGCCGGCCAGGCCGATCTCGGCGCGCGCCACCTGCACGTCGGCCGCCGTGCCCTTGAACGACAGGCTGGATTCGCCCAGCGTGACCACTGTGGCAGCCGGCGCGCCGCCGCGGGCCGGCTGGGCGGCCAGGCTCAGCTGCGTGCGGCCGGACAGGTCGCCACGGATGGCGGGCTGGGACAGGTCCAGCGCCAGTTGGAGCTCCACCGGCGTCTGCACACCCGGCGCGATGCGGCCGGCCTGCAGGCGTTGCAGCGTCAGGGTGCCGGCCACGCCGCCGAGGTCGTCCTTCACATGCAGCACGGCGTCGCGCAGGTCGACGCCCGCCACGTCGATCGCTACGGGCCCTGACGGCGCGGTGCCGGGGGCCGCAGCCGGTTCAGTCGCGGCCGGCGCGAGCAGGTCGTCCACGTTGCTGCGGCCCTGCGCATCTCGGAGGTACGACAGGCGCACGCCGTGCACGCTGACGCGTCCGGCGCGAACCTCGCCGCGCAGCAGGGGAAGCAGTTCCAGCGCCACATCGGCGCCCGCCACGGCGGCGAAGTCGCCCGTGCGGCCCGCGCCCGAGAGCCGCACGCCCTGCGCCGAGAGCGCCAGGCGCGGCCAGATCCGGAGTGCCAGCGGACCGTCGATGGCCAGCTCGCGGTCGTAGTGCGTGCGCATCCATTCGACGGCCTGCGGTTTGTAGCGGTTGGCATCGAAGGTAGCGACGAAGATGGCCAGCGCTGCACCGGCCAGCAGCAGCACGCCCAGCACGATGGCGAGCGTCCAGGCAAGGGAGCGTTTGAGGGAGGTCATGCGGGTGGAAGGAAAGACGGCCATGGCAGGCAGGGCATCGGCGGGGCCATCCCGCACGATTGTGCCGCCTCCTACAATGCCGCGATGGTTTCGAATGTGGACATTTGCATCCGCGGCGCTGGCATCGTCGGCCGCACCGTGGCCCTGCTGCTGGCGCGCGAACGCTGGCGCGTGGCGCTGGTGGAAGCGCCCACCGAACCGCAAGCCCGGCCCGACGTGCGCGCCTATGCGCTCAACGCGGCCTCGCGGACGCTGCTGCAGGATCTGCGCGTGTGGCCCGACGAGACGCTGGCCACACCCGTGCTCGACATGGTGGTGCACGGCGATGGAGGCGGCACGGTGCACTTCAGTGCCGGCCGGCAACAGGTCGAGGCGCTCACCTGGATCGTCGACGTGCCCGCGCTCGAGGAGCGCCTGGCCGCCGCCGTCCGCTACCACTCGCACATCGACATGGTGCAAGAGCCCGTGCCGGCCCGCCTGACGGTGGTGTGCGAAGGCCGGGCGAGCCAGACGCGCGCCGAGTTCGGCGTCGAATACAACGTCACGCCCTACCCCCAGGGCGCGATCGCTGCGCGCCTGCTGTGTGAAAAACCGCACGCCCAGGCGGCCCGGCAATGGTTCGAAGACCGCTCGGTGCTCGGTTTGCTGCCGCTCGGCGGACCGGGCGGGAACTCGGTGGCGATGGTGTGGTCAGTTCCGAAGGATCGGGTGCCGCAATTGCTGGCGCAAGACCCGGCGGCCTTCGCGGCCGCGCTGCATCAGGCCAGCCATGGCGAGTTGGGCGCGATCGAACTCGCGTCCGAACGCGTGGCCTGGCCGTTGCAGCGCGCCATGGCCAGCCGCTGGGTGGGCCGCACGGCGGCTGGCGCTTTCGCGCTGGCCGGCGATGCGGCGCACAGCATGCACCCCTTGGCCGGCCAGGGACTCAACCTCGGGCTGGCCGATGCGGCCGAACTGGCGAAGGTGATGCACGAGCGCGCCTTCTGGCGCGGCCCCGACGACGAACGCCTGCTGCGGCAATACGCGCGGGCCCGCGCTGCCGGCGTGCTGCCGATGACGCTGGCCACCGACGGGTTGCAGCAATTGTTTTCGCGCGATGACGGGCCGCTGCCCGGGCTGCGCAACTGGGGCATGAAGGGATTCGATCAGAGCGGCTGGATCAAGCGGCAGGTGGCGCGGCAGGCGATGGGCCTGCGCTGAAGCCACCGGTGCGCGAGACGGGCGCTGCGACCGCCGGCACGGTGCCGGCACTGGATATCGGGCTACAAGACACCATGAAGAAATTCCACCAACGACTCGTCCTGGCCTGCGCGGCCTTCGCCTTCAGCGTGGGCGCGCTGGCCAACGAGGCCGTGATCCGCAAGAACCTGGCCGAGCGCCTGCCGCGCATGCCGTCCATCGACGAAGTGACGCCCGCCCCCATGCCGGGCCTGTTCGAGGTACGCGTCAACGGCTCGGAAATTTTCTACACCGACGCCCAGGGCAACTTCCTCATCCAGGGCAGCCTGATCGACACGAAGGAGCAGCGCGACCTGACCGAGGAGCGCATCGCCAAGCTCACCGCCGTCGATTTCGCGTCGCTGCCCATGAAGGATGCGTTCACCATCGTGCGCGGCAACGGCAAGCGCAAGCTGGCTGTGTTCGAAGACCCCAACTGTGGCTACTGCAAGCGCTTCGAGCGCGACCTGCAGAAGGTGGACAACGTCACCATCCACATGTTCCTCTATCCCATCCTGGGCCAGGACTCCGTCGAAAAGAGCCGCGCCATCTGGTGCGCCAAGGACAAGGGCCGCGTGTGGCAGGACTACATGGTGCGTGAGGCCGCCATTCCGCCCGTGAGCGGTGCCTGCGATCCGGCCGCGCTGCAGCGCAACGTCGAATTCGGCCGCAAGTACAAGATCACCGGCACGCCCACGCTGATCTTCTCCGACGGCACGCGCATCCCCGGCGCCATCAGCGCCACCCAGGTCGAGGCGCAACTCGCCAGCTCCAGCAAGTGATGGCGGGGCGCGCACAGGGCGCGGCGGCGCTGCACTACCGCATCGAGATCGGCAGCACGCACGAGCACCTGCTGCACGCCAGCCTGCGCATCGACCATCCGCAGGCTGTCACCGAGCTGTCGCTGCCGGTCTGGATTCCGGGCAGCTATCTCGTGCGTGAGTTCTCACGCCACCTGCAGCGCCTGGTGGCGCGCCAGGGACGCAACGAACTTGCCGTGGAGCAGCTCGACAAGGCGCGCTGGCGCGTGAAGGCCGACCCGTCCAGGCCACTGGAGCTGTCCTGGGAGGTGTACGCCTTCGACAACTCGGTGCGCACCGCCTGGCTCGACGAGAGCCGCTGCTTCTTCAACCCGACCAGCTTGTGCCTGCGCGTGGAAGGCCAGCACGGCGGCCTGCACGCCATCGAGCTGCCCCCGCCCCGCCTGCCGCGTGGCACGCCGCGCTGGGAGCTGGCCACCGGTCTCACGCCGGCCTCCGTCGATTCGCGTGGCTTCGGCAGCTACGTGGCGCAGGACTACGACGAACTGGCCGACTGTCCCGTCGAGATGGGCGCATTCTGGAGCGGCCGCTTCAAGGCAGGCGGCGTGGCCCACCGCTTCGTCGTGGCCGGTGCGCCCGCCTCTTTCGACGGTGAGCGCCTGCTGCGCGACACGCGCCGCATCTGCGAAGCACAGATCCGCTTCTGGCACGGCTCCCGTCGTCCGCCGTTCAAGAGCTACGTGTTCATGCTCAATGCGGTGAACGACGGCTATGGCGGCCTCGAACACCGCAATTCCACCGCGCTGATCTGCGACCGGCGCGACCTGCCGCGCCGGGGCGACGCGCGCATCAGCGATGGCTACACCACGCTGCTGGGCCTGGTCAGCCACGAGTACTTCCACACCTGGAGCGTCAAGCGCCTGCGGCCGGCCGAGTTCGCGCCCTATCGCTACGACGCCGAGAACTACAGCCAGCTGCTGTGGTTCTTCGAAGGCTTCACCAGCTACTACGACGACCTCTTCCTGCGGCGCACCGGACTGATCGACGATGCCACGTACCTGCGCCTCCTGGGCAAGACGGCCAACCAGGTGCTGCAGACGCCAGGCCGCTTCGTGCAGTCGGTGGCGCAGGCCAGCTTCGACGCCTGGGTCAAGTACTACCGGCAGGACGAGAACACACCCAACGCCACTGTCAGCTACTACACCAAGGGTGCGCTGGTGGGCCTGGCGTTCGACCTCACGCTGCGCGCCGAAGGGCGCGGCACGCTCGACGATGTGATGCGCGGGCTGTGGCAGCGCTGCAAGGCCGGCCCCATGACCGAGGCCGACTTCGCCGCCGTGCTCGAAGAGGTCGGTGGTCGCGCCTTCACGCGCGAGATCGCGGCCTGGGTGCACGGCACCGAAGAACTTCCGCTGCGCCAACTGCTGGAGAAGAACGGCGCGCAGGTGCACGACGACCCGGCGCAGATGGCGCAGGCACTCGGCCTGCGCGTGACCGAAGGCCAGGCCGTGCAGGTGAAGATGGTGCTTTCGGGCGGCGCCGGCCAGCAGGCGGGCCTGGCGGCCGGCGACGAATGGCTGGGCATCGAGCTGCCCGCGCGCCGCGGCGCCGAGCCGCAGGGCTGGCGCATCGGCCGGCTCGACGACATCGCGCTGTACGCCGGGACGGCGGCGCGGCGTATCACGGCCATCGTCGCGCGCGACAAACGCCTGCTGCGCCTGCCCGTCGAGTTGCCCCAAGGCACCACCACGTGGCGGCTGTCGCCGCGCGACGCGAAGGCGCTGGGCGGCTGGCTGGACTGAGCGGCCTTCCGGTCGCCGGAGCGCTCAGCGCGGCCGCAGATCCAGCACCCGCTTGGCCTTGCCCATGCTGCGTTCCATGCTGCCCTCGGGCCGCACCTCAACGCGCGCGGTCGTGCCCACGTAGGCCTTGATGTCATGCTGCAGGTCGACCATGGCCTGCCGCGCGGCCGGTGTGTCGTGCGAGAGGCCGGCGCGCACTTCCACCACCACGGCCAGCGAATCCATGGCGCCTTCGCGCGAGAGCACGCACTGGTAGTGCGGCGCCAGCGCCTGCTGGCGCAGGATGAGTTCCTCGATCTGCGTGGGGAACACGTTCACGCCGCGCACGATCATCATGTCGTCGCTGCGGCCGGTGATCTTCTCCATGCGGCGCATGGTGCGCGCCGTGCCGGGCAAAAGGCGTGTGAGATCGCGCGTGCGGTAGCGGATGATGGGCAGGGCTTCCTTGGTCAGGCTGGTGAAGACCAGCTCGCCGATCTCGCCATCGGCCACGGGCTCGCCGGTGGCCGGATCGACGATCTCGGGAAAGAAATGGTCTTCCCAGATGGTGGGGCCGTCCTTGGTCTCCACGCACTCGTTGGCAACGCCGGGGCCGATGACTTCCGAGAGACCGTAGATGTCCACGGCGTCTATGCCCATGCGCCGTTCGATGGCGGCGCGCATGTCGTTGGTCCAGGGTTCGGCGCCGAAAATGCCCAGGCGCAGGCTGGTGCCGGCCGGATCGATGCCCTGGCGTTCGAACTCGTCGGCCATGGCGAGCATGTAGCTGGGCGTG
Organism: Burkholderiales bacterium; assembly: GCA_017307855.1. Classification (GTDB taxonomy): domain Bacteria; phylum Pseudomonadota; class Gammaproteobacteria; order Burkholderiales; family Burkholderiaceae_C; genus JAGOCV01. The sequence goes on from JAFKGD010000005.1 coordinate 55,766, forward strand.
ACCATGACGATGTCGGGACGGAAATCGTTGATGAGCTGCACCTGTCGCTCGGTCTGGCCGCCGCCGAAGGGCACGACGGTGAGGCCCAGCTTCTCGGCGCCGTAGTGCGCACCCAGGCCGCCGGTGAAGAGGCCATAGCCGTAGCTCACGTGCACCAGGTCGCCGGGCCGCGCACCCGCCGCGCGCAGGCTGCGGGCCATGCAGTGCGACCACATCTCGATGTCGTTGCGCGTGTAGCCGACCACGGTGGGCTTGCCTGTGGTGCCACTGGAGGCATGCAGGCGCACGCACTGCTGGCGCGGCACGGCGAACAGGCCGAAGGGGTAGTTGTCGCGCAGGTCGGCCTTGGTGGTGAACGGAAACTTCGCCAGGTCGGCCAGCGTCCGGCAGTCGTCGGGATGCACGCCGGCCGCATCGAACTTGGCGCGGTAGACGGGCGAGTTGCGCCACGCATGCGAGAGCGTGGCCTTCAGGCGCTTGAGCTGCAGCGCGCGCAGTTCGTCGGTGGATGCCCGCTCGATCGGCTCGAGCGCAAAGCTGGCGGTCATGGGGATGGCTCCTCGTGGAAGACGGTGCCCTGGATCTGCGCGCTCTTGCCGCGCAGCAGAGCGACGGTTTCGCCGCGCTGGTTGGTCACGCGCATGTCGTAGATGCCGTGCCGGCCCGACAGCACCTGCTCGGCGCCCTCGCAGGTCAGCACGTCGCCCAGTTCGCCCGGGCGCAGGAATTCGATGCTGCCGCCGGCCGCCACCGCCGCGCGGTTGTAGCTGTTGCACGCGAAGGCGAAGGTGGAATCGGCCAGCGTGAAGATGAAGCCGCCGTGGCAGATGCGGTGGCCGTTGAGGTGCAGCTCGCGCACTTCCATGCGCATGACGGCGCGGCCGGGCGAGCACGACACCAGCGTCATTCCCATGGTCTCGCGCGAGGCATGGTCGTCCGCGAACATCGCCTCGCCGACGCGGCGCGCGCGTTCGTCGGGTGTCAGGGGTGCGCCCATCATTCGCCCCTGAAGCGCGGCGCGCGCTTTTCAAGGAAGGCGGTGACGCCTTCGATGTAGTCGTGCGTGCGCCCCAGCGCCGACTGCATGTCGCGCTCGGCATCGAGCTGTTCGTCCCACGTGCGCGTGGCACCCTCGCGCATGAGCTGGCGCGTGGCCACCAGCGCGCGCGTGGGCATGGCGGCCAGCCGTCCGGCAATGGCCAGCGCCGCCTGCACGCACTGCGCGCCGTCGCCTTCCACCACCTCCCACACCAGGCCCCACTGCTGGGCCTGCGCGGCCGTGAGCTTGTCGCCGGTGATCGCCAGCCCCAGCGCGCGCGCCAGCCCCACGCGCTGCGGCAGCAGCCAGCTGCCGCCCGCGTCGGGGATCAGGCCGATGCGGCTGAAGGCCTGGATGAAACTGGCGCCACTGCTGGCGACCACCAGGTCGCAGCTCATCGCCAGCGAGGCGCCCGCGCCCGCCGCCACACCGTTGACGGCCGCCACCGTGGGCAGGCGCAATCCCATGAGGCGGCGCGCGGTGGGGTTGAAGTTCTGCTCGATCACAGGGCCGGGGTCGGCCCGCTCCACCAGGCCGGGACCGGGCGCGAAATCGAACTCGGACAGATCGGCGCCCGCGCAGAAGCCGCGGCCGGCGCCGGTGATGACCAGCGCGCGGATGGCTTCGTCGGCCTCGGCGCGGTCGCAGGCGGCGCGCAGATCCTCGTGCATCTGCCGCGTGAAGCTGTTGAGCGCCTGCGGCCGGTTGAGCGTGGCCACGGCCACGGCGCCATGCACCGCATACGTGACGGCGGGTTCGGTCATCGGGCTTGTCTCCTTGACGGCAATCTAGCATCAAAGAGCGGTTCGCCAACCGATCGGTTGGCGAATTATTGCTTGGGTTTTCCCGTACCCGGCCGACGCTGTCTCAGCCTGGCGTAAGACGGCAGGCGCGGCGGCGCTTAAGCTCGAGCCAAGTCGCCACGAGGTCCACCGATGCAGGATGAAGAACAACAAGGCCAGCGGCCCCGCGCGGGCCTGATCCAGTCGCTCGGTCCCGGGCTGGTGACGGGCGCCGCCGACGACGATCCCAGCGGCATCGCCACCTACACCCAGGCGGGCGCGCAGTTCGGCACCGGCATGCTCTGGACCACGGTGCTCACGCTGCCGCTGATGGCATCGATCCAGCTGGTGAGCGCGCGCATCGGCTGGGTGACCGGACGCGGCCTGGCGGCCAACCTGCGAGAGCGCTATCCGGCGCCGCTGGTGGCGGCCGTGGTGATGCTGCTGGTGGTGGCCAACACCATCAACCTGGGCGCCGACCTGTCCGCCATGGCCAGTGCCGCGCACCTGTTGGCCGGGGGCTCGACGCACCTGTGGCTGATCGGCTTCGCGCTGGTGTCGCTGGGGCTGCAGGTGTTCCTGCCGCTGTCGCGCTATTCGCCGGTCCTCAAGGGGCTCACGCTCAGCCTGCTGGCGTATGCGGCCGTGCTGTTCGCCGGCGGCATCGACTGGGGCCGCGTCTTCGCCGACAGCCTGGTGCCGCACCTGTCGGCCGGCCGCGACTACTGGATGATGATCGTCGCCGTGCTGGGCACCACCATCAGCCCCTATCTCTTCTTCTGGCAGGCCAGCCAGGAGGCCGAAGGCCACGCGCTGCGCGGCGAGGCCGGGCCGCATGACATGGGCACACGCGACGCCCGCGCCCACCTCCGGCGCATCCGCATCGACACCTGGGCCGGCATGCTGTTCTCCAACGTGATCGCGTTCTGCATCATGCTCACGGCCGCGCTGGCGCTGCACAGCCACGGCATCATGCAGGTGGACACCACCGAGCAGGCCGCCCAGGCGCTGCGCCCGCTGGTCGGGGAGATGGCCTACCTGCTGTTCACCGCCGGACTGATCGGCACCGGCATGCTGGCAGTGCCGGTGCTGGCGGGCTCTTCGGCCTATGCGATGGCCGAGGCGCTGGGCTGGCCCGCGGGCCTGGAGAAGACCACGGCGCAGGCACGCGGCTTCTACGCGGTGCTGATCGCGTCCGTCGTGGTGGGCGTGGCCCTCAATCTCAACGACGTCGATCCGGTGCAGGAACTGCTCTGGGCCGCCGTGCTCAACGGGATCGCGGCCGTTCCCATCATGGTCGTCACCATGCACATGGCGGCATCGAAGGCGCTGATGGGACGCTTCGCGATCGGCCGGCGGCTGCGCCTGGGCGGCTGGCTGGCCACGGCGCTGATGGGCATCGCTTCGGTGGCCTTCCTGGTCTCGCTCGTGCACTGAGCTTTCCCCCACAATCGGTTTTTTTGGCAGGAGACTTCACCCATGACCTACGAGAACATCGTCGTGCGCACGGAAGGCAAGGTGGCCATCGTCACGCTCAACCGGCCCAAGCAGCTCAACGCGCTCAACAACGCCCTGATGGACGAGCTGGGCGCCGCGCTCAAGGCCTTCGATGCCGACGACGGCATCGGCTGCATCATCGTGACGGGCAGCGAGAAGGCGTTCGCCGCCGGCGCCGACATCGGCGCCATGGCCACCTACACCTTCTCCGAGGTCTACAAGGGCGACTACATCACGCGCAACTGGGAAACCGTCCGCAGCGTGCGCAAGCCGGTGATCGCGGCGGTGAGCGGCTTTGCCCTGGGCGGCGGCTGCGAGCTGGCCATGATGTGCGACTTCATCATCGCGGCGGACAACGCGAAGTTCGGCCAGCCCGAGATCAAGCTCGGCGTGATTCCCGGCGCCGGGGGCACGCAGCGCCTGCCGCGCGCGGTGGGCAAGTCCAAGGCCATGGACATGGCGCTCACCGGCCGAATGATGGATGCCACCGAAGCCGAGCGCGCGGGCCTGGTGTCGCGCGTGGTGCCGCTGGAGAAACTCATGGACGAGGCGCTGGGCGCCGCGCTGCAGATCAGCGAGTTCTCGCAGCTGGCGGTGATGGCCGCCAAGGAATCGGTCAACCGGGCGTTCGAAGGCTCGCTGTCGGATGGCGTGATGTTCGAGCGCCGGCTGTTCCACGCGCTGTTCGCCACCGCCGACCAGAAGGAAGGCATGGACGCCTTCATGAACAAGCGCAAGGCCACGTTCAACCACAGCTGAGTACGCGGCGAGCGCGGCCGCGCGGTCGGGCTCTTCAGCGCGGCGCCCCCAGGCGTGCGAGTTCGGCGCGCCAGGCAGCAGCCGCAGCCGCGTCGAGCCGGCCCATGCGCGCCGGCACGTCGCCCGCCAGCGGCTGGTAGCGCCAGCGGTCCGCCTGCAGCTCCAGCGTGCCGAGCAAGGCGTCGCCCCGGCGCAGTTCGATGCGCTGCGCGGGCGCAGCCGCATCGGCTGCCACGCCGGGGGCGTCAGCTGACGGCCTCAGGGCACGCAGCAGGTCGGGCAGTGACCCGGCCGCCGAACGATCCAGCGCCACCACACCGCCGCCGGGTTGCGCGATGCGCACGTGCGTCCAGTCGCCAGGTAAGGCCGCTTCGGCCATGAGGCGCTGGGCGGCCATCGGGGCGGCGGAGCGCGCGGTCGCAGCGGGTGCGGGTGCAGGCGCCACGACGGCTGGCGCCGGGGTGGCGGGGGATGGTGGTGACGCCGGACTTGCCGACTCCGCGACGGCCGGAGCCGCACCAGAGGCGCCGACGGCACCGGCAACATCGCCCGATGGCCGTGCCGGCGCGGGCGCGGGCGCGGCCGCTGGCGGCGCCGCTGGCATCGCCGGCGCCTCGGCACGGCGCTGGCGCGAGGCTTCAGCTTCACGCATTTCGCGCGCACGTTCCGCGGCCGATGGAGGCGCCGGCCTGAGAACCGGTGCCGGTGCCGGTGCCGGTGCGGGCGACGCTGCCCCCGGCGCCGCGGGCACTTCGGCGGGCGCGGCGGCGGGTGCCGCTGGTGGCGGCGGTGTGTCCAGGCGCGCCTCGGGGACGGGCTCACCCTGCCACAACAGGGTGACGAAGCCGGCGACGAGCAGCGTGGCAAAGGCCGCATTCCATGGCATCCCCGCGCCACGGCCGCCGCCGAACCAGGCGCGCCAGCCGGGCCGCACGGGCGCGGCCGGTGGCGCCACGGCTTCACGCGCGGCCGACAGCACGGCCGCACGCACGGCGCCGTCGGGACGCAGGTGCGCGTCGGGCGCGTGTTCGAGCGCGCGCACCAGGCGTGCATCGCGCAGCGGGGAGGCATCGGGCCGGTCGTCGCTCATACCCGGGCCTCCAGCACCACAAGATACGACTGCATGCAGCCGCGCAGTTTCTGCAGCGCGTAGCGCAGCCGGCTCTTGGCAGTCTCGAACGGCAGGGCGAGCCGGCGCGCGAGGTCTTCGACCGAGGCGCCATCCTCGTGGTGCAGCAGGAATGCGGCGCGTTGCACATCGGGCAAGGCGTCCAGGCAATCCAGCAACTGCTGGCCGGCCGCGCGCCAGAAGGCCACGTCTTCGGTGGCCGGATGACTCATGTCGAGCGAGGCCTGCAGCCATTCCATCGGATCGCCGGCGTCGTCCGCCATCTCCAGGGTGACTTCGCGCCCGCTGGTGCGCAGCCGGTCCATCGCCGCATGGTGGGCGATGGTGAAGGCCCAGGTGCGCCAGCTCGCGCGGCCGCCACCCCCGTCGCCGCGCGCCACGTAGCCCGCACGCGCCGCGATGATGCGCATCCAGGTGTCCTGGAACACCTCGTCGGCCTGCGCGGCCAGCGGTTGGCCCAGCAGGCGGCGCACGAAGCGCAGCAGCGCGCTCTCGTGGCGTGCGTACAGCTCGTCGAAAGCGGCGGTGTCGCCGCGGGCGTAGGCCAGCATCAGTTGGTCGTCGTCGCGCGAAGCGTCGGGCATGCGGGGATTCTCACACCAGCTTGCACGCGCGGCGGGAGGCAACGGGGTCGATGGGCGGCCGGAAAAAATAATTCACGCCGTTCGACCCCGTCCGCGGCCCCCGCCCGTGTCATCCCGCATCACCACCCACCGGAGGATCCGATGACACGTTCCGCAACCCTCGCCCACGCCCCAGCACGCCGCCCGGTCCGCCGGCTGGCCGCGCTGGCCTGCACGCAACTGCTGCTGGCCGCCTGCACGGCACAGGCCCTCACGCCGATGCCGGGCCCGGCCTGGCCCGATCCGAAGCCACAGCCCCGGCCGCCGGTCGCCATCCAGCCGTGGCCGCCGGTGCTCGACAAGCCCGACTTCCAGGCGCCCAGCGCCACCGACTGCCGCCGGCCGATCGAAACCCGCGAGGTCCCCGGCCGCGACGGCGCCGCGCAGGAGGAACGCGAGCTCGAACGCCGGTCCGGCGACGCCCGCCGCTCGCGCGCCGAAGTGATGGAAGCCTCGCCCGCGCCGTCGCCGGTCGCCCCGGTACTGGCGGCGCCCGCGGGTCGCGCCGCCGTGGCCGAAGACATGGCGGCGGCTGTCGCCCCATCCGTCCTGCCGCCGGGCCGCCGCCCGGCGCCGCAGCCCCAGCCGCAGCGCCCGCAGGTCACCGCAGGCGTGGTCGACGACAACGCCGACTTCGCCGGCTACCTTGCCTTCCGCGACCGCACGCAGGTGGAACACCGTGCGCGCGACGTGAGCGAGCGCTACCTGCTCGAAGTGAAGGACGCCGCCGGCCGGCCCGTGCCCGACGCGGAAGTGGCCGTGCGTGCGCCCCAGGGCCATGCGATGTGGGCGCGTACCGACACGGGCGGCCGCGTCTGGCTGCATCCGAACGCGTTCGATCCGATGCGCTCGCAGGTCTACGAAGTGGCCGTGCGCCAGGGCACGCAGCAGGCGCGCGGCTTCCTGCGCCGCGGACAGAAGAGCGCGGTGGAAGTGACCCTTTCCGGCGCGGCGCTGCCCGCGCGCGCGCAGCTCGACCTGGTGTTCCTGATCGACGCCACCGGCTCCATGGCCGACGAGATCGGCAAGCTCAAGGCCAGCCTGGCCGACATCGCCCGCGAGGTGTCGCGCCTGCCCAGCCGGCCCGACCTGTGCTTCGGCCTCGTGGCCTACCGCGACAAGGGCGACGCCTTCCTGCTGCGCAGCCACGATTTCACGAACGATCTGGGCGCCTTCCAGGGCGCGCTGGACAAGTTGCGCGCCGCCGGCGGCGGCGACTACCCGGAAGCGATGAACGAGGCGCTGCACGAGACCGTGCACCAGCTCAGCTGGCGCGGCGCAGGCACCACGCGCATGGTGGTGCTGCTGGCCGATGCTCCGCCTCATCTGGACTACGGCGGCCCGCAGTACGACAGCGACATGCTGGCCGCGCTGGGCAAGGGCATCAAGGTGTTCGGTGTGGCGGCCAGCGGGCTGGACCGGCAGGGCGAGTACATCCAGCGCCAGATCGCCCAGTACACGGGCGGGCGCTTCGTCTTCCTGACCTACGCCGATGCCGCGCGCCCGGGCAGCAGCGGGCCGGGGCGCGAGACGTCGCACGACGTGGCGGGCTATTCGGTGGAATCGCTCGACCGCCTGATCGTGCGTCTGGTGCGCGAGGAACTGGGCCGGCTGCCGACGGCCCGGGCTGGCGGTTGAACGCAGGCGGGGGGCCGGTGCGCCGGCCTGATCGACCGGGCCCGCGCCGGGGGCTTGCGCGCAACCTGCGGGCGCAGGCTATAATTGAGGGCTTGGCGCTTTAGCTCAGTCGGTTAGAGCGATGGAATCATAATCCACAGGTCCGCGGTTCGAATCCGTGAAGCGCCACCAGATCTACCGGCCCGTGCCTGCTCTATCAGCGGCGCGGGCCGGCTTTTCCCCCACCCCCCTCCCCTGCTGCACAGGCGTCGAGGCGCCGGCTCAGCCCCCGTGGTCGCCGGCCGGGTGCGGTGGGCATGTCCGGCGTCCGGTGCGGCCGGACCTGACGAAGGCACGTCGCATCGAAAGGACTCACAGGAATGTCGAAGGAAGACCTGATTGAAATGCGCGGCAAGGTGAACGAGGTGCTGCCCGATTCACGTTTTCGCGTCGTGCTGGACAACGGCCATGAAATCGTCGCCTACGCGGGCGGCAAGATGCGCAAGAACCGAATCCGTGTGCTGGCCGGCGACCAGGTGTCCGTCGAACTCTCTCCCTACGATCTGACCAAGGGGCGCATCAAGTTCCGCCACCTCGCCCGTCCCTGACGCGCCCTGCGCCACCGGCTGCCTGCAAGGCACCCACGCAAGACAAAAGCGGCCTCCGGGCCGCTTTTTCGTTTCCGCCGTCGTGCGACGACCAGGGAATCAGCCGTCCTGCGACTCGTCGGACGACGTGCGACGGAGCCGGCCTTCATCGCGTGCCGGCGGGCGGCCCGGCTGGCCGCGACCCTGCACCCATTCCGGCACCGAGCCGCTGTCGGCGAACAGCTGCCGCGCGAGCTGGGTCAGCGCGTCGTCGATGTCCGCCTGGGTTTCGGGTGCGGACGCGTCATCGGGCGCGCCAGTGCGGGTGGCATCGTCTGGCGGCTGAGCGGGATCGTGTGGCTGGCCTTCGGGCAGCGGATCGGCGCTCATGGCCGCATCCCGTGCGGACCGGCCGCATGGCGCAGGATCTGGGTCGGCGCCCAGGCGTCGTCGGGCTCGGCGCTGCACGGGCCGTGGGCGAAGAACTGCTCGCCGGGCATCACGTGCGAACGGATGCGCACGCGCTCGAAATCCGGATGGTCCACGTGGATCAGCACCGTGCGCTGGCGCGTGACGTAGGGCGAGCGCACCCACACGGCCAGCAGGTTGCGCTCGCGCAGCACTTCGCACAGGTTGACCAGAGGCAGCGCCGTGCCGTGCGAGGCCATGGCGCGGCGTGCGCGCGGATCCTCGGCCACATTGAATTCGGCATGCAGCCACGGATCGGCCGGCAGCTCGATGCGCTCGTGCACCAGCCGCGCCGGTTCCACGCCGAGTGTCAGGTGCGACAGCGACAGCGCCGCCAGTTCTTCGGATTCATAGCCATACAACACGCGGTCACCTGCCTCATGCCACTGGCCGGCGCGCACCGCGGGCTCCATGCAGACCTGCCGCGCGGGCCTCGTGGCCGTGGCCAGCCGGTACAGCCGCAGCGTGCCGGACGCTGCGCCCGGCGCGGCGCTCCTCATGCCCATACCGCCGCCGCCGCTTCGCTGAAATCGACCGGCTTGGCACTGCGCGCGCGGCGCAGCAGCCAGGCGTTGAGCACGGGCGCCTCGAGCGCATCGCAGCGGCCCACCCACTTCTTCGCACGCTCGCGGCCAAGCACTTCCACGGCCAGGCCGTGGAGGCTGCCGTCGCGGCTGGACTGGTGCGTGCTGCGCGGACGGGCCTGCACGTGCTGGCGGGCGGCCTGTCCGGTCGGGATGATGTCTTCGGCCAGCCGCGCCACCAGAAGGTGCACGGGCTCGTCGATGAGGTCTTCCATGATCATGGTGTCCTGGAAGTCGTTCATCGTCACCAGCCGCTCGATGCTGATCGTGTCTGCGAAATCGTCCATGTCCGTTCCTTCCTTGCCTGTCGTGTGGGCTGCCCGGCTCGCCCGGGGCGGCCGGCTGCGGCGACTTGCCGCGCCCGGATCGGCGTCGATCACGGGATGGAAGGAATTCTGCGGAGGGACGAAGGACTCAGGTTTGTCGGCAACAGTTGTTAATGCTGCCGGCAATCATTGTTATCAGACAGGAAACGTTTGTTCATGATTCCGGGGCCGCCGAGCCGCGCAGGCCGTTGGCCGGCAGGCAGATGCGGAATTCGGCACCCTGCTCGGCGCAATTGAGCGCGGACAGCGTGCCGCCGTGCGCCTGGACCACCGATCGCACGAATGCCAGGCCCAGCCCGGCGCCTTCGATGCGCGGCGCGTGAGGCATCTGCGCGCGCCGGAACTTCTCGAACAGGATCTCGGTGTCGCTCACCGGCAGGCCCGGACCCTGGTCGCGTACCGACACGCGCCAGCGCGGCGGCTGGCCCGGATGCAGCGCGGGCTCGGGCGCGATCTCGCAGTGGATCGTCGTGCCTTCAGGAGAGAACTTGATGGCGTTGTCCAGCAGGTTCATCAAGGCGCGCGTCATGAGCGAGCGGTCGACGGTGCACACGGCCATGGCCTCGACAGATTCGTCGTCGGGCAACTCGATGCGGATGCCGCGGGATCGGGCGCGCGGCCAGACCAGGTCGGCCGCCTCTTCCAGCAACGCGTGCAGGTCGTTGGGCTCGGGCTCGATCTTGCCGGCTTCGGCGCGGGCGAACTGGATGAAATCTTCCGACATATCGAGCGCCGAGCGAGCGTAGCGCTGGATGCGTTCGAGCAGGCGGGCCGTGTCCTGTGCTTCCTCGGCCCCGCGCTGATGCAATTCGATCAGGCTGATGATGGACGACTGTGGCGCGCGCATGTCGTGCGAGATGAATCGCAGGGCGTCGTCGCGCTGCTTCTGCGCCTCGCGCACGGTATGGATGTCCACCAGGCTGACGATCCAGCCCTCGGATGACTGGCCGCCCAGACCGTCGCGGGTGCGCGGAATCACCCGCAACAGGAACTCCCGGCCCTGGCGGTCGATCACTTCCGTGCGGCCCTCTGCGGCAGGCTCGGGCGTGAACAGTGCCGCCACGCGCATGCGCGCATCGTCGGGCAGGATGGATTGCCCGATGTCGCCCATGCGCGTGCCCACCACATCGCGCACACCGGCCGCACGCAGGTAGCGGAGCGCCGCCGCGTTGGCGATGCGCACGCGGCCTTCGCCATCGACGATGAGCGTCACGTCGGGCACGCTGTCCAGACTGTCGGCCACCAGGCGCTGGCTGCTGCGCAACTGTTCGATGGCTTCGTGCAGCCGGCCGATGTGGCGCTCGATCATGTCCGAGCCCGGCGGCGCATCCTGCTGCGACGGGAACACCGAATCGTCCATCTCGCCCATCTCGGCCGACAGCGAGCGAACCGCCGTGAAAAGGCGCACGCACAGCCACAGCGGCCATGCCACCAGCAGGGCCAACAGGCCCGCCAGCGGATAGATCTGGATTTCCGTAGCGACCGGCAGCAGCGCCGTAGCCCCCAGCGTGGCGACGGCCAGCCCCCCCAGGGCCGCGAGCGCCGCCCCAGTGGACAGGAACGCCAGCGCCAGCCCCGCGCCCAGGGCCGGTAACGCATTGACCAACGCATTCAGGCGCGGCGAGGCGGGCTGCACATAGCGCTGTTCGAGCAGCGACTGCAGCACGGCGGCGACGATGTCGGTTTCGGCCATGAGCGAATCGCGGCCCGCCACCGGCGTGACGAAGGCGTTGCCCACGCCGGGCGCGGTGCTGCCCACCAGGACGTAGCGGTTGCGGAATTCCTCCGCCGGCACCAGCCCGGCCACCACGTCCACCAGCGGGAAATGCCGCACCGGCGTGGTCGGGAACGGCACGATCAGCCGGTTTTCGGCCAGCCAGTCGGCGCTGCTGTCGTCGGGCAGGTGCTGCCAGGGACGGTCGCCGGCGTCTCCGTTGGACGTGACGAGTCCCACGTCGCCCGCCCCAGCGCGGTAGAGCGCCAGCGCCATGTGGTCCCACGCCTGGCCGGGCGGTCCTTCGCGCAGCCAGACGGAGCGCGCCACGCCGTCGGCGTCGAGCTGCACACGCACGTGGCCGGCCGATTCGGCCGCTGCTGCCAGCACCGGCACCGGCGGCAGCGGCACGGCCGCCCGGCCGCGCGCGCCGGTCATCGGCACCGGCAGCACCACGTTGCGTACACGGGCCACTGCGTCGGCCAGTACCCGCTCGTCGGCACGCGGGGACAGGAAGCGCCGGTTCCAGGGAATCAGCATGCCCAGCACGCGCGGCTGGCCTTCGGCGACGGTATCGAAAAGGCGCTCGTACACCGACTCGTTCCACGGCAGTGGCCCGAGCGCGTCGAGGCTGGCGTCGTCGAGGGCGATCACCACGATGTCGTCACGGTGCGGGCGCGAGTCGAACAGCCGCAGGCTGTCGGTGAGGGCGAGGTCGGCACGGCCCAAGCCGCCAACGCTGCCGAGCGCGGCGGCCAGGCCCACCAGCAGCGTGCTGAAGACCAGCCAGCGGGTCACGGAAAAGCGTTTGGCCAGCCGCACAGGCATCGAGACGCCCGTCAGGGAGTGGCGACTTCAGGCGCCGCCTGCTCGAGCCGGTAACCCTGGCTGTACACCGACAGCAGGCGCCAGCCGTGCTCGCTGCGCAGCCGCAGCTTGGTGCGCAGGCGCGACATGTGGACGTCGAGGGTGCGGGAATCGCTGTCGTCCTGGCGGCGCCAGACTTCATCGCGCAATTGCTGGCGCGACACCAGCCGGCCGGCTTTTCGGAACATGTAGAGCGCAAGGTCGAATTCGCGCTGCTTGAGCTCGATCCGCTCTCCCGCGAGCTCGACCACGCCCGCACCGGAATCGAAGCGGTAGGCGCCGAAGACCTCGTTGCCCCCCACGGGCTCGGGGTAGCCGCGCCGCAGCATGGCGCGGATGCGTGCGATCAGTTCGGGCACGCGCACGGGCTTGACCATGTAATCGTCGGCGCCGGCGTTGAGGCCTTCGATGATGTCGGACTCTGACGAGCGCTGCGTGATCATGAGCACCGGGATCAGCATGCCCTGCTGGGTGCGGACCCAGCGCAGGATCTGGATGCCGGTGGTGTCAGGCAATTCCCAGTCGAGGATGAACATGTCGAACGTGTCCCTGCCGATCGCGCGCATGAGCGCCTGACCGCTGCTGAACACGTGGGGCGCATAGCCCAGCGCCTTTACCGTATGGCGCAGCAGATCGAGCTGCGCCGCATCATCCTCAAGGATTGCGATCCTCACGTCACCCCCAGAAACACGGCCACCGCGGGCGACCGGAGCGGTTCCCGTGACTTGTCAGCGCCTGCACTTTAGTTTTCAAAATCTACGAAATAGTTTCAAAAGGTACAAGAGTCTTTTCGCCTACAAACACTAGGTAGTTTGCGCAATCCGCGCATTAAAGGGGGCAAGCAGCGCCGAAACCGCCCGCCAATGCGGCCTTCAGGGGTCTGCGGCCAACGCGGCGGGTACACTGGCGCGCCCTGAAGCGGCGCAGCGTGCGCCGCACTTGCCACCACAGCCTCTGGATCGACACCATGAACCGCTGCCCCACTCCTTCATGCCGCCCTGCGCGCCGGCGCGTCACGCTGACTGGTCTGGCTGCGATCTCGGCCTTGATGCTGGTCACAGTCGCCCGCGCCCAGCTCGCCGAGCCGCAGTCGCGCGCATTCCCGGCCAGCGCCCTGCGCGGCACGCTGATCGTCACCGCCGCACCCGACGTGCTCATCGACCGGCGGCCCGCGCGCCTGTCGCCCGGGGCGCGCATCCGTGACGACCGAAACATGCTGGTGATGTCGGGCGCGCTGTCCGGCCGCGAATTCATCGTCAACTACACGCGCGAGGCGCACGGCCTGATCCATGACGTGTGGATCCTCACCCCGGCCGAGATCGCCCTCAAGCGCCCCGGCGCCACGCCCGAGCGCAACTTCCTGTTCGGCTTCGAGGCGGACGCCCCCAAGCGCGACGACGGCAAGACACCCTACGACCAGCTGCCCGGCCTGGGCAACGCTTCGGCGCGCTGACCCCGCCCGTGCGGCGGTGCTGGCGGGCCGATGGCCCGGCGCACCGCCGTCGCCCGTCTTTCCTTCCACGACGAACACAGAGGTCGCCATGACCCCCAAGAAAGTTTTCATCAAGACCTTCGGCTGCCAGATGAACGAGTACGACTCGGACAAGATGGCCGACGTGCTGGGCGCGGCCGAAGGCTACGAACCCACGCAGGACGTCGAGCAGGCCGATCTGATCCTCTTCAATACCTGCTCGGTGCGCGAGAAGGCGCAGGAAAAGGTGTTCTCCGATCTGGGCCGCATCAAGCACCTGAAGGCGCGCGGCGTGAAGATCGGCGTGGGCGGCTGCGTGGCCAGCCAGGAGGGCGAGGCCATCATCGCGCGCGCACCCTACGTGGACGTGGTGTTCGGCCCCCAGACGCTGCACCGCCTGCCCGAACTGCTGGCCGCGCGCGAGCGGCAGGACCGGCCTCAGGTGGACATCAGCTTTCCGGAGATCGAGAAATTCGACCACCTGCCGCCAGCGCGCGTCGAAGGCCCCACCGCCTTCGTGTCGATCATGGAGGGCTGTTCCAAGTACTGCAGCTATTGCGTGGTGCCGTACACGCGCGGCGAAGAGGTGAGCCGGCCGTTCGACGATGTGCTGGTCGAAGTGGCGGGCCTGGCTGCGCAGGGCGTGAAGGAAGTGACTCTGCTGGGTCAGAACGTGAACGCCTACCGCGGCGCCATGGGCCATACGGCCGAGATCGCCGACTTCGCGCTGCTGATCGAGTACGTGGCCGGCATCCCGGGCATCGAGCGCATCCGCTACACCACCAGCCACCCCAACGAGTTCACTCAGCGCCTGGTCGATGCCTATGCGCGCGTGCCGCAACTGGTGAGCCATCTGCACCTGCCTGTGCAGCACGCGAGCGACCGCATCCTCATGGCGATGAAGCGCGGCTACACGGCCATGGAATACAAGAGCACGATCCGCAAGCTGCGCGCAATCCGGCCCGACATGTCGATGAGCTCGGACTTCATCGTCGGCTTCCCCGGCGAAACCGACGACGACTTCCGCCGGCTGATGAAGCTGGTGCATGACGTCGGCTATGACGCGAGCTTCTCGTTCATCTTCAGCCCGCGCCCCGGCACGCCCGCGGCCAACCTGCACGACGACACGCCGCACGCGGTCAAGCTCGCGCGCCTGCAGGAGCTGCAGGCCGCCATCGACGACAACGTGCGCCGTATCGGCGACAGCCGCGTGGGCACGGTGCAGCGCGTGCTGGTCGAAGGCCCTTCGCGCAAGGACGCCTCCCGCCTGTCGGGCCGCACCGAGTGCAACCGCGTGGTCAATTTCCCCGGCGGCCCGCAGGCGGCGCGGCTCATCGGCCAGATGGTCGACGTGACCATCACCGAATCGCACGCCTACACGCTCAGCGGTGAGGTGGCCGTGAGCGAGGGCGTGGCGGCCTGACGCCGCACCGGAGAAACCGCTGCCGATGAGCCTGCACCGTGTCTCGTTCCGCCAGTGGCTGCTGGTGGCCTTCCTGCTGATCGCCGCGCTGCTGGGCGGTGCCTCGTTGCGCGCGCTGTTCACGCTGGAAGACCTGATGGCGCAAAGCCGCGATGGGGCGCAGCGCGCCATCAGCCTCTCGACCTCGGCGCAAGCGCTCACCGAACGCAGCCTGGCGATGGAGCGTGCGGCGCGTCAGTCACTGGTGCTGTCGGACACGCAGTTGCGTCGTCGCTTCGACGATGCGGCGCGCGACGCGCGCGGCATCGTGCAGCGCCTGACCGAGAACGAGCTGCCCGAAGACGAGGCTCAGGCCTGGCTCGACCGCCTGACGCGCATCACCGGCCTGCTGGGCGGTCCACCCGAGACCGCGCTGGACCGTGAGCGCGCCGTGGCGGCCGAATTCCGCGAGATGGATTCGCTCAATGCCGCCATCGCGCAGCAGGTGCAGCAGGGCATCGCGCGCCGCAACCAGACGCTGCTGGCCCAGCTCGACAGCAGCCGCCGCCTGCTGGCCCAGCAGGTGATGGCCGCCATCGGGCTGGCGGTGGCGATGGCGTTCGGCTTCGGCATCTGGCTCGCGCGGCCATTCAAGGGGCTGGAGCGCGCCATCGTCGGACTGGGCGAGAACCGCCTCGACGAACCGATCGACATTCCCGGTCCCTCGGACGTGCGCCGGCTGGCGCAGCAACTCGACTGGCTGCGGTTGCGCCTCTCGGAACTGGACGCCGACAAGTCGCGCTTCCTGCGCCACATCTCGCACGAACTCAAGACTCCGCTGGCCGCGCTGCGCGAAGGCGTCTCGCTGCTGGAAGACGGCGTGACGGGCGAGCTCAACCCCGGCCAGCGCGAGGTGGTGCACATCCTGCAGGCCAACACCGCTGCGCTGCAGGGCCAGATCGAGGCGCTGCTGCGCTTCAACGCAGCCGCTTTCGAGGCGCGCCAGCTGCGCCGCCAGCGCTGCGACCTGCTGGTGCTGCTGGAACAACAGGTCGACACCCAGCGCCTGCAGTGGCAGGCCCGCAACCTGCGCGTGCGCGTGGAGGGCGAGCCGCTGGAGGCCATGGTGGACGCGGAAAAGATCGGCACGGCGCTGGCCAACCTGCTGTCCAACGCGATCCGCTTCTCGCCCGAAGGCTCGGCCATCCACATGTCGGTGCTGCACGTCGACGGCCTGGCGCGCATCGACATCGTCGATGGCGGCCCCGGCGTGGCGCGCGGCGACCGCGACCGCATCTTCGAACCCTTCTACCGGGGCGAACGCCAGCCGCAGGACGCCGTGCGCGGCACCGGCATTGGCCTGTCCATCGTGCAGGAGTACATTGCGGCACACGGTGGCCGCATCGTGCTCGTGCCCGCGAGCACCGGTGCCCATTTCCGGATCGAATTACCCCATGCCCTCTGACTTCCTCACCCCCGGCGCGTCCGGCGCGGGCCGCTCCCTGCTGGGCGCGCTGCTCGCGCTGGGCATGGTGGCCGGCTGCGCGGCACCGCCTCCGCCGCCCGTGCCCGCCCCCCCGCCCGAGCCCGCCGTGGTCGCAGCGCCGGTGGCGCCGCCCCCGGCGGTCACCAGCGCGCCCATCGTTCCACCCGAGGTCCAGGTCGCCGCGCCCGTTCGGCCGCGCAATTCGCCGACCGACCTGCTGCTGGCGCAGGCCGACCGGCTGCGTGCGCTGCCGCCTGCCGATCTGACAGCCGAGATCGCCCGCTACGGCGAGCCCGAAGACGCCATCGCGCAGGCCGAGCTGGCGCTGGCCTTGCTCAACACCCGCGTGCCTGCGGATACCGCACGCGCGCTCGGCCTGCTGCAGCGTGCGCAGGCCGGCACCACGGCCGAGGCCCGCGCGGTGCAACCGCTGGTGCGCCTGCTGATCGCCCGCGCCGGCGAGCAGCGCCGGCTGGAAGACCAGATCGACAAGCAGAACCAGCAGATGCGCGACACGCAAAGGCGCATCGACCAGCTCAACGAACGGCTCGAGGCCATGCGCGCCATCGAGCGCAGCCTCACGGCGCCGCGTACGCCCAACGGTCCCACGGGCGCTCATCCGGGCAACCACGGCAACGGCGCGCGGCCTGCGCCCTGACATCCATCGAGGGCGCGATACAGCCATGGCCACTTCCTCCCCTGCCTCCGGCACGGCGCAGCATCACCTGCTGGTGGTGGACGACGATGCCGACATGCTGCGGCTGCTGTCGCTGCGCCTGAACGCCGCCGGCTACCGCGTCACCGCCGTGGGCTCGGCCGAGGCCGCGCTGGCCCAGCTCGACGTCGAGCGGCCGCAGATGGTCCTCTCGGACGTCCGCCTGCCGGGCAAGGACGGCCTTCAGCTGTTCGACGAAATCCGCGCCCGCCATCCGGCATTGCCGGTGATCCTGCTCACCGCGCACGGCACGATTCCCGACGCGGTGGAAGCCACCGCACGCGGTGTGTTCACCTACCTCACCAAGCCCTACGACGGCAAGGAACTGACCGACAAGATCGCGCAGGCGCTGGCGCTGAGCGCGCCGGCCACGCTGCCGACGCAAAGCGACGAAACCTGGCGCGCCGAGATCGTGAGCCGGTCCAACCGCATGGCCGAGGTGCTGGCCGAGGCGCACATGGTGGCGCGCTCCGATGCCAGCGTGCTGCTGCGCGGCGACAGCGGCGCCGGCAAGGAGCTGCTCGCCCGCGCCATCCACCGCGCCAGCGCGCGCGCAGCCAGGCCGTTCGTGGCCGTCAACTGCGGCGCCATTCCCGAGGCGCTGCTCGAATCCGAGCTGTTCGGCCACATGAAGGGCGCCTTCACCGATGCAGTGAGCAACCACAAGGGGCTGTTCCAGGCCGCCGAAGGCGGCACGCTGCTGCTCGACGAGATCGGCGACATGCCGCCCGCGCTGCAGGTGAAGCTGCTGCGCGTGCTGCAGGAGCGCGCCGTGCGCCCGCTGGGCTCCAGCCAGTCGATCGCCGTGGATGTCCGCATCATCTCGGCCACCCACCGCGACCTGGAAGCCGCGATGGCCGCCGGCCAGTTCCGCGAGGACCTGTACTACCGTCTCAACGTCGTCACGCTCACGCTGCCCCCGCTGGGCGAGCGGCGCGAGGACATTCCGCTGCTGGCCCAGCATTTCCTCAAGAAACTGGCCGTGAAGTACGGCAAGCGCCTTTCGGGTTTCGCGCCCGAGGCCCTGAAGGCGCTCACCACCGCCGCCTGGCCGGGCAACGTGCGCCAGCTCTACAACGTGGTCGAGCAGGTCTGTGCGCTGTCGAGCACGCCGCTCATCCCGCTGGCCCTGGTGCAGCGTGCACTGCGCGTGCCGTCGGTGGAGGTGCTCACCTATGCCGATGCCAAGCAGCGGTTCGAGCGCGACTATCTGGTCGGCCTGCTGAAGATCACCGACGGAAACGTGGCGGACGCCGCCCGCCTGGCGGACCGCAACCGGACGGAGTTCTACCGCCTGCTTCAGAAGCACGAATTGACTCCCGGCCACTTCAAGAACGAGCCTGTCGCCGATGAGCGACGCGACTAACCCGTTGATCTGAAAAGATTTTTTTTGTCATGACACCCCACCTGTCGCCAGCTGGCGACAGATCGGAGGTGTTCGGAGGGTGGGAAGCAGTGATGTACACCTGCTTACAGCAGAAGGTCCATCCAAGTCGTTGATATAGAACGATTTTTTTTGGCTGGCACAGGGTTTGCCCTATAAGGGGCATGCAACGTGCAACCGCACCCCTCACCACCCTCCGCCTGGCGCTGCGCGCGGCCAGCCTGATGGTGGCCGCCGGGGCCCTGCTGCACTCTGTGGCCGTGCAGGCCAAGGCGGCTCCGGTCTTCGATTTCGACACGCTCTCGGGCATTGCGCGCGAGCGCTCTCGGCAGGTCTGGGAACCGGCATCCGCGGCATCCGGCGACAAGGCCGGCGCCAGCCTCCCGGCCGAGTTGCGCACCATCACCTACGACCAGCACCGGGACATCCGCTTCAAGCCCGACCAGGCGCTGTGGCGCAACGACGCCAGCCCGTTCGAGGCCATGTTCTTCCACCTGGGCATGTACCAGACCGAGCCCGTGCTGATCAACGAGATCACACCTGAGGGTGTGCGGCACGTGGCCTACAGCGGTTCGCTGTTCGACTACGGCAAAAACACCTTCGACACCTCGAAGTGGGGCGATCTCGGATTCGCAGGGCTGCGGGTGCACTACCCGCTGAACTCGGCCGACTACAAGGACGAACTCGTCGTGTTCCAGGGCGCCAGCTATTTCCGCGCGCTGGGCAAGGGCCAGGGCTATGGTTTGTCTGCGCGCGGACTGGCGATCGACACCGTGGGCGGCGCCGCCGGCGAGGAATTCCCGGCCTTTACCGAGTTCTGGCTCAAGCGTCCGGCCGAGAACGACCGCAAGCTGACCGTCTATGCGCTGCTGGAGTCGCCGCGCGCGACCGGCGCCTATCACTTCGACATCACGCCCGGCGATGAGACCGCCATGCGCGTAAGGGCCCGCGTGTGGCTTCGCGAAGGCACCGACGCCCCTGCGATGCTCGGCCTGGCCCCGCTCACCAGCATGTTCCTCTCGGGCGAGAACCAGCCCGATGCCAGCGATTTCCGTCCCGAAGTGCATGACTCCGACGGCCTGATGATCGCCACCGGCGAGGGTGAGTGGATCTGGCGTCCGTTGCAGAACCCGGCCCGCAAGACGGTCACTTCGTTCACCACCACCAACCCTCGCGGCTTCGGGCTGATGCAGCGCGACCGCCAGTTCGCGAATTACGAAGACCCCGAGGCGCGCTATGAAAAGCGCCCGAGTGCCTGGGTGCGCCCCTTGGGCGACTGGGGCCCCGGCCGCGTCGAGTTGCTGCTGCTCAACACCCCGGACGAAACGCACGACAACGTAGCGGCGTACTGGGTGCCGGAGAAGATGCCCGCCGCCGGCCAGCCGCTCGAATTCGCCTACGACCTGCTCTGGCAGGGCGCGGCGATGCAGCAGCCGCCGGGCGGCTACACGGTGCAGACACGCCGCGGCATCGGCTACAGCCGGCTGTCTGCCGAGGAGCGCCGGTCGCGCGTGCAGTACGTGGTCGATTTCGCCGGTCCGGCACTCGACACGCTGGCGGCGGACGCCCCCGTCAAGGCGGTAACCACCGTGGGCGAGCACGCCCGCATCACCGAATCCCTGGTCTACCGCAACCGCGTCACTGGCGCCTGGCGGATGACCCTGCGTGTGCAGCGCACCGACCCGGCCCAGCCGGTCGAGCTGCGCGCCTTCCTTCAACACCACAACGACGTCGTGAGCGAAACATGGAGCAACATCATCCTTCCCGAATGAGCACGGGTCACCCCGTGTCGCGCCCGGAGGAACTGGTTTCCTCCCGCCATCCCAATGCGCTGACCGCGCCCCCGATCCATCGCGGATCGATGCCCGTGCGGCCGTGGCGCGGTTTCTGGAACAGCATCGGCACCGCGCTCATGCTGCGTGTGAACCGCTTGGCCGGTGTCGCCCGCCCGGCGGCGCGCACGCCGAAGCAGCAGCCCTGGCAGCTGGCCGCCGCGCGCCGCCGCCTGACTTTCACGGTGCTGACGCTGTCGTCCGCGGCCGTGGCCAGCATGCTGTTCGCCGGCGTGCAGCCCGACTACGACAACGCCCTGCTCGAATGGGGCCAGATCCTGCTGTTCGGTCTGTTGTCGGGCTGGGTGGTGAGCGGCTTCATGACGGCGATGATGGGCTTTTGGGTCATGCTGTTCGGCGACGAGCACACGGTCTCGGCCAAGGAGGTCCAGAACGACGTGCTGGCCGACGACGTGCGCACCGCGATCATCATGCCGATCTGCAACGAAGACGTGAACACCGTCTTCGCCGGACTGCGCGCCACCGCCGAATCAGTGGCAGCCACAGGCCATTCGCGCAACTTCGACGTGTTCGTGCTGTCCGACAGCTACGACCCCGACATCATCGCGGCCGAACGTGCCGCCTGGGAAGAACTGCGCGCCACGCTGGCCGCCAACGCCAACCAGCCGCAGGTCGAGGTGTACTACCGCCTGCGCACCCGCCGCACGCACCGCAAGGCCGGCAACGTGGCCGACTTCTGCCGTCGTTGGGGCAAGGACTACAAGTACATGGTCGTGCTGGACGCCGACAGCGTCATGAGCGGCGACTGCATCGTCACTCTGGCCAAGCTGATGGAAGCGCGTCCCACCGCCGGCATCATCCAGACCACCACCCAGGCCATCGGCCACGTGACGCTGCACGCACGCGCACAGCAGTTCGCCTCGCGCGTGACCGGCCGCCTGTTCACCCTCGGCATGCAGTTCTGGCAACTGGGCGAATCGCACTACTGGGGTCACAACGCGATCATCCGCGTGGAGCCTTTCATGAAGCATTGCGCGCTGGCGCCCATCAAGGGCACGGGCGGCATGTCGGGCGGCATCATGTCGCACGACTTCGTCGAAGCCGCGCTGATGCGCCGGGCGGGCTTCCACGTCTGGCTGGTGTCCGACCTGACCGGCAGCTACGAGCAACAGCCGCCCGACCTGCTGGCCGAGTTGCAGCGTGACCGCCGTTGGTGCCAGGGCAACCTGCAGAACTCGCGCCTGATGGCCGAGCCGGGCATCCACCCCGTGCACCGCGCCATGTTCGTCACCGGCACGCTGGCCTATGTGTCCGCGCCGCTGTGGCTGGCCTTCCTCACGCTCGGCACGGCCCTGTGGCTGTCGGGCGCACGCATCGCCACCAACTGGCACCTGGTGCCCAGCGAACTGATGGCGCTGTGGGGCTGGACGCTGTGCATGCTGTTCCTGCCGCGCGTGCTGGGCCTGGTGGCAGTGATCATGAAGGGCGAACAACGCCTGTTCGGCGGCGCGCCGAGCCTGGTGAAGAGCGCCGTGCTCGAAGCCGGCCTGGCCCTGCTTCAGGCACCGATCCGCATGCTGGCCCACTCGCTGTTCGTGCTGGTGGCTGTCACCGGCATCAAGCTGGACTGGAAGTCGCCCCCGCGCGAAGCCGCTGCCGTGCCCTGGATGCACGCCGTGCGCCAGCTCGCCCCCATGACGCTGGTGATCGGCCTGCTGGCCGTCGGCATCTCGTTCATCGACGCCAGCGCGCTGATCTGGCTGATGCCGGTGGGCCTGCCGCTTCTGCTGGCGATTCCGCTGACGGTGTTCACGAGCCAGATCGAACTGGGTACCGCGCTGCGCCAGCGCCGCTGGCTGCTGATTCCCGAAGAAGCTTGGTCGCCGATGGTGCTGCGCCGCGCCTGGATGCACGCCAGCAATCACCGTGCACGCCGCGCCGCTGGCGCCCAACTGCTGGCCGCCTGATTCCCGGAGCCTCCATGAACAACGCCCCGCGCGAGTGATCGCCGGGGCGTTGTTCTTTCAGGCCTCACGGCCCCCGGCCTGGCGATCAGAAACGCGGCATGCCGCCACCGCCCATGCCCGGCAGGCCGCCCTTCATGCCGCCCATGCGCTTCATCATCTTCATGAGGCCGCCACCCTTCATCTTCTTCATCATGTCCTGCATCTGCTCGAACTCCTTGAGCAGGCGGTTGACCTCCTGCACCTGGACACCCGCGCCGGCCGCGATGCGGCGCTTGCGCGTGGCCTTGAGCAGTTCGGGCTTGCGGCGCTCCAGCGGCGTCATGCTGTTGATGATCCCTTCCTTGCGGCGCACGTCACGCTCGGCGCGGTCCATGTCGACCTGGCCGGCCTTGGCCTGCATCTGCGCGGGCAGCTTGTCCATCAGGCTGGAGAGGCCGCCCATCTGCTTCATCTGCTGCAGCTGGCCCAGGAAGTCGTTGAGGTCGAAGCCGCCGCCGCTCTTGACCTTGGCCGCAAGCTTCTGCGCCGCCGCCATGTCGACGTTGGCCGTGACCTGCTCGACCAGCGCGACGATGTCGCCCATGCCCAGGATGCGGCCCGCGTGCCGCTCGGCGTCGAACACCTCCAGCCCATCGATCTTCTCGGACACGCCCGCGAACTTGATCGGCGCGCCCGTGATCTGCCGCACCGACAGCGCCGCGCCGCCGCGCGAGTCGCCATCCATCTTGGTGAGCACGATGCCGGTGAGCGGCAACGCTTCCTTGAAGGCCTTGGCGGTGTTGATGGCGTCCTGGCCCTGCATGGCATCGACGACGAAGAGCGTCTCCACCGGGTCGATGGCGGCATGTAAGTCGCGGATTTCCTTCATCAGCGCCTCGTCGATGGCCAGGCGCCCGGCCGTGTCGACCAGCAGCACATCGAAGTAGTGGCGGCGCGCGTGGTCGAGCGCGGCGCGCGCGATGTCCACGGGCTTCTGGTCGGGCGTGCTCGGGAACCACTCGGCGCCGGCCTGGGCCGTCACTGTCTTGAGCTGCTCGATGGCGGCGGGCCGGTACACGTCGCCCGAGACGGTGAGCACCTTCTTCTTGCGCTTCTCGACCAGGTGGCGGGCCAGCTTGGCCGTCGTCGTCGTCTTGCCCGCGCCCTGCAGGCCCGCCATCAGGATGACGGCCGGCGGCTGCACGGCGAGGTCGAGGTCCGACACGCCCTCACCCATGGTGGCGGCCAGTTCCTTGTTGACGATGCCCACCAGTGCCTGGCCGGGCTTGAGCGAGCCCAGCACCTCCTGGCCCAGAGCCTTTTCTTTCACGCGTGCGATGAAGTCCCGCACCACGGGCAATGCCACGTCGGCTTCGAGCAGGGCCATGCGCACCTCGCGCAGCATGTCCTGCACGTTGGCTTCGGTGATGCGGGCCTGTCCGCTGACTTGCTTGACGAGGCGGGAAAACTTTTCGGTGAGGGCGGAAGATGCCATGGCGATGGCGCCGGGGATGAGCCGGCGTGTGGGGCGCGCCGGGATGCTGCATCCTGGGCGGCCGGTAGACGGCGAAACGCTAAACTCTGCCCATGATTCTAGCGAGCACGACCCTGACCAGCCTGTGGCTGGGCTGCGCCGCCGCCGTGGCGTACGCCGTGCCTGCCGCTGCAGCGTCGCAGCTCTCGGCGCGCGCCTCCCAGGGAGCGCTGGTGGCCGCCTGGCTGCTGCACGCAGCCATGCTGGTCAACGAACTCACACAGACGTTGCCACGCTTCGGTTTCGCCCCCGCCCTCTCCATCACGGCCTGGCTGGTGCTCACCGTGTATGCGGTCGAGAGCCGCCTGTTCCCGCAAATGCGTGCACGCTGGGCGCTGGCCGGTCTGGGCTCGGCCGCCGTGCTGATGGCGCTGCTGTTCCCGGGGCAGCCGTTGCACGTCCAGGCCTCGCCGTGGCTGCCGCTGCACCTGGCGCTGGGCATCGCGTCGTACGGATTGTTCGGCGCGGCCGTGGTCCACGCCTGGCTCATGACACGCGCCGAGAAGCAGTTCCGCCTGGGCGAGGAGCAGCAGACCGGCATTCCGCTGCTCACACTCGAGCGCCTCACGTTCCGCTTCGTGAGCGCCGGCTTCGTGCTGCTGTCGGCCACGCTGCTGGCCGGCGCACTGTTCGGCGAAACGCTGTACGGGGCCTCGGGCAACTGGCGTTGGGATCACAAGACCATCTTCTCGTTGCTGGCCTGGCTCACGTTCGCACTGCTGCTGGTGGGCCGCTCACGCTTCGGATGGCGAGGCCGCACCGCCGTGCGCGTGCTGTACACGGGCGCCGGCCTGCTGCTGCTGGCCTACGTGGGCTCGCGCTTCGTGCTCGAGGTCGTCCTCGGCCGCACCGCGGCCTGACGCCGCTTCCTCCCGCATCACGAACACGACATGAAATACCTGCTGGTGCTGGCCGTGCTGATGGTCGCCTTCTGGCTGTGGCGCAACGGCCGGCGTCAGGACCAGGCCGAAGCCGCCCGGCAGCAACGCCCGGAGCCGCGCCCCGCGCCCGGCACGCCGCAACCGATGGCCCGTTGCGCCTCGTGCGGGCTGCACTTGCCGCAGGCCGACGCCCTCCCCGGCCCCGGTGGCTGGTACTGCAGCGCCGAACACCGGGCCCAGGCCCGATGAACGCTCCGCGCGACGCAGCATCATGGTTCGGCCCGCCCGAGTCGATGCTGCCGGGCTGGCAGCCTGCCGCTCCCGCCGACCACACCGGCTTCGTGCGGCTGTGGCGCGGCTTCATGGCGGTGCGGCTGGTCACTGGCATCGTGCTGCTGCTGCTGCAGGGCGTGATCGTGGCACTGGGTCAGCCGGTGCCGCTGTGGATGCTGATGCTGGCGCTGGCCTACCCGCTCAGCGCGCTGCTGCTGCGGCTGCGCAACCGGCCTGTTCTGCCGCTGCGCGCGCTCGACCTGTCGTGGGTCGTGAGCGTGGGCAGCGACATCGCCTATTTCTCCCTGCTGCAGATGGCGCAGACTGGGGGCCTGGCCTACACACCCCTGTTCGCGCTGCCTGTGCTGCTGGCCGCCGTACTGGGCACGGTGCAACTGGCGCTGGGCACGGCCGCCGTGGCCTCACTGCTCCTGCTGGCCGACGCGTGGTCGGTCTCGATGTCGCTGGCCATCGAATCGCCCGGGCGCTTCCTGCAGGCCGGCCTCACCGGCATCGGGCTGTTCACCGTCGCCGTGCTCGCCAACCAGCTGGCGCGCCGCCTGGCCCGCGAGGAGCGGCGCGCCATCGAAAGCCAGCGCGCCGAGCGCATGCAGGCGCTGGTCAACGCGCTGGTCATCGACAACATCAGCGACGGCGTACTGGTGGTGGACTACCGTGGCCTGGTACATGCGGTCAACCCGGCGGCGCGCTCTCTGCTGGGTGCCGACGTGAACCGCGTGCAGCCCCCCTTTTCCCTGCGGCGCGATCCGGCCTGGCATGCCCTGGCCGATGCAGCGCTGATGGCTTTCGAGCGGCGCGAGCCCGTCGAAGCCGATATCGACGTGGGTGCGGCCGGAGCCGGGGCGCAGCGGCTGCACGTGCGCACCCGCATGACCGCGGGCGCCGACGCCGGCGCCCAGCTCTGCGTGTTTTTCCTGCAGGACGTGCGCGAGATCGAAGCCCGGGTCCGCACCGAAAAGCTGGCGGCGATGGGCCGCATGTCGGCAGCCGTGGCCCACGAGATCCGCAACCCGCTGGCGGCCATCGCGCAGGCCAACGCACTGCTGGAGGAAGACATTTCCGATCCTTCGCTGCTGCAGCTCACCGGCATGGTGCGCCAGAACGCGCAGCGCCTGGCGCGCATCGTCGACGACGTGCTGGATGTGGCACGTGCCCAGCAGCAACCGCTGCCGCATATGCCGGGGCTGAGCATGCCGCTGGACGTGCAGGTCCGCGCCGCCAGTGACGAATGGGCCGATCAGACCGGTCACGGCGCTCGCCTGCGACTGCAACTGCAGGCCCCGCTCGCCGAGGTCGTGTTCGAGCCCGAGCACCTGCGGCGCCTGCTGGTGAATCTGCTGGACAACGCAGCGCGCTACGCGAGCGAGCAGGCCGACGCCATCCGCATCGCCACGCAGGATGTGGGGGGGGGTCGCAGCGCGCTGCGGGTCTGGAGCGATGGGGCCCCCATCGAGCAGGCCGTGCAGCGCCACCTGTTTGAACCTTTCTTCTCTTCCGAGAGCCGCTCGAGCGGGCTGGGCCTGCACATCTGCCGCGAGCTGTGCGAGCAGCACGGCGCGCAGATCGGCTTCGAGCGCGTCACGCTCCAGCGCGATGGCCAGCCGGTGGAGGGCAATGCCTTCTTCGTCGTCTTCCGCGCCAGTGACGCATTTGACACAATAGGCGCGTGACCTCTTACCCGAACTCCGCAGGCACCGGCGCGGCCCACATCCTGGTGGTCGATGACGAGCCCGACCTGCGCACGCTGTATGAACTCGCGTTGCTGCGCGAGGGCTACCGGGTCGAAACCGCGGGCTCGGTGGGCGAGGCACGCCAGCAACTGGGTGAGCGTCGATTCGACGCCATCATC
Source organism: Burkholderiales bacterium (assembly GCA_017307855.1). Lineage (GTDB taxonomy): Bacteria > Pseudomonadota > Gammaproteobacteria > Burkholderiales > Burkholderiaceae_C > JAGOCV01. Next base: position 82,513 of record JAFKGD010000005.1, read on the forward strand.
ACCGACATGCGCCTGCCAGACGGGCTGGGTCTCGAATTGCTTCACGAACTGCAGGCAGGCCAGCGTGGCGAACGCTGCGTGGTCATGACGGCCTACGGGTCGGCTGAGAATGCGGTGGAAGCGCTCAAGGCCGGTGCGTTCGACTACCTCACCAAGCCGGTCGATCTGCGGCAGTTCCGGGCGGTCGTGGCATCGGCCGTACAGGAAGCCAGCCGGCAGGTGCGCACGCCTGCTGCCGGCGCAGACATCGTGCCGGCCACGCCGCTGACCCTGCCCGCCTCTGCCGACGAGGCCCTGGCACGCCCGGCGCTCGCACGCATGGTGGGCGACTCGCAGACCATGCGCAGCGTCAAGTCGCGCATTGCGCGCGTCGCGCGCAGCATGGCGCCGGTGCTGGTGCGCGGCGAATCGGGCACGGGCAAGGAACTGGCAGCGCGTGCCGTGCATGCCTGCAGCCATCGCGCCGACGGTCCGTTCGTCGCGGTCAACTGCGGGGCGATTCCCGAGACATTGCTCGAAGCCGAGTTCTTCGGCGCGCGGAAAGGCTCGTACACCGGCGCCACGCACGATCGCGACGGCTTCTTCCAGGCAGCGCGGGGCGGCACGCTGTTCCTCGACGAGATCGGCGACCTGCCGCTGGCCATGCAGTCGAAGCTGCTGCGCGCCATCCAGGAGCGCAGCGTGCGGCCCCTGGGCGCGACGCAGGAAGAGGCGGTGGACGTGCGCATCGTCAGCGCCACGCACCGCGACCTCGCTTCCGATGTGCGCCAGGGCCGCTTTCGCCAGGATCTGTTCTACCGCCTCAACGTGATCGAGATTGCCTTGCCGCCCTTGCGCGATCGCCGCGACGACCTGCCCGCGCTGTGCGATGCGCTGCTCGGGCGTATCGCGCAGGAATCCGGCATGCCCATTCCGCGCCTGGGGCCGGCGTTGATGGCGCAACTGGCGGCCCATCCGCTGCATGGCAACGTACGGGAACTGGAGAACCTGCTGCACCGTGCCGTCGCGCTGTCTGAAGGCGATGAACTGCAGGTGGACCTGCTGCACGGCGAGGCGCCTGCGCAGTTGCCTGCCCACCGGCCAGCGGCAGCGTTGACGTCGGCGCCCCCTGCGGCTGCCGCCTCGCTGCCGGAAGATCTGCAGGGTTACCTCGACCAGCAGGAGCGCGAGATCATCGTCCGAGCCCTGCATGACACGGGTTTCAACCGCACCGCCGCCGCGGCGCGGCTGGGATTGAGCCTGCGGCAGATGCGCTACCGCATCGCCCGTCTTGCCATCACGGTGCCCGGCAGCGAGGAGCCGGGCGAACTCGCCGCCGAAGAAGCCGATGGCGATATCGCACCCCGCTGAGGCCTCGTCGCCCTGGCGCGCGGGCTGGTACCGCTTCGCACACGCGCTGCCCTCGCCCAACTTCGGTCCGCGACCGCGGGGCGCCACCATCGATCTCATCGTCGTGCATTCGATCAGCCTGCCGCCCGGCATCTACGGAAGTGACGCGATCCAGCAACTGTTCACCAACACGCTCGACTGGGACGCACATCCGTACTACGACACCATACGCGGCATCGAAGTCTCTGCCCACTTCGTCATCGGGCGCGACGGTGCGCTGCGGCAATTCGTCAGCTGCGACGACCGCGCCTGGCATGCGGGCCGCTCGACCTGGCGCGGCCGGGAGAATCTCAACGACACCTCGATCGGCATCGAGCTCGAGGGCCTGGAAGACCACCGGTTCGAGGCGGCGCAGTACGAAACACTGGGCAGCCTGTGCAGTGCCATCGCACTGGCCTATCCAGTCACGGGCATCGCAGGCCACGAGCACATCGCGCCGCAGCGCAAGCGTGACCCCGGAGCGGCCTTCGACTGGCCCGGACTGCAGGATGCGCTGGGATGGCCCGACGTTTTTTTTCCGCCCGGTGTGACGCGTTCCCGCATGCCGGCCGACCACGGCCCCGACGCTCGCCCATCAAGCAGCCGCGCGCCCTGACGCGGCAAAACGCGCTACAGGTAGCGCCGATGCTCGCTTGCCGAGTCATCCGCCGCGTGCCGCAAGGCATCGCCGCAGGTGTGTTGCACCCGATTGTTGTCAGACACGTCCCACACGACAGCGCCCCCTCGGCACATTGGGGAAATTTCTTCCCGGTACACTACCTGTAGTGGTTGAAATCAACCGCCCCCCTAGATATAGTGTCCGGCGCGCAGCACATAAAAACATCGACCGCTGCCCACGCCACGCCGGCATCTCCCCCAGAACAACTTCGCGCATCGAGAAAGAGGAAGCCCATGCAGACTGCATTGAACACCCCCAGCACGTCATTTCCCGCCGTCGGCCTGGTGCCGCCGGCTGCTCCTCAGGCGGACACCGCCATCCAGTCCGGCAGCCATGCGCTCGCCCATTACCAGATCATCCGCCGCAACGGCGCCGTGGTGCCGTTCGAGCCGAACAAGATCGCCGTTGCGATGATGAAGGCTTTCCTGGCCGTGCATGGCACGCAGGGTGCCGCATCGGCCAGCGTGCGCGAAACGGTGGACAGCCTCACGCAGGCCGTGATCCGCGCGCTGGTGCGCTCGCGTCCGGGCGGCGGCACCTTCCACATCGAAGACGTGCAGGACCAGGTCGAACTCGGCCTGATGCGCGGCGGCCACCACGACATCGCCCGCGCGTATGTGCTCTACCGCGACCGCCGCGCCCAGGAGCGCGCGCGCCAGGGCGCTGCCGAGCAACCGGTCGCCACCACGCCGTCGCTCCACGTGCTCGACGGCGGCCAGCGCGTGCCGCTGGATCTGACCGAACTCAAGACGCTGATCGAGAATGCCTGCGCTGGGCTCTCGGCCGACGTGCGTCCCGATCCGATCGTGGCCGAAACCATGCGCAACCTCTACGACGGCGTTCCGATGGACGAGGTCTACAAGGCGTCCATCCTCGCGGCCCGCACGCTGATCGAGAAGGATCCCGACTACACCTACGCGACTGCACGCCTGCTGCTGCACACCATCGTCAAGGAAGTCATCGGCCGCGAAGTGACGCACGCCGAGATGCCCTCGGCCTACGCTGACTACTTCCCGCAGTTCATCAAGAAGGGCGTCGAGAACGAATTGCTCGACGAGAAGCTGCTGCAGTATGACCTGGCCCGCCTGGGCGCCGCGCTCAAGGCCGACCGCGACCTGAAGTTCGACTACCTCGGCCTGCAGACGCTGTACGACCGCTACTTCCTGCACGTGCGCAAGACCCGCATCGAGCTGCCGCAAGCCTTCTTCATGCGCGTGGCCATGGGCCTGGCGCTCAACGAGATCGACCGCGAAGCCCGCGCCATCGAGTTCTACGAAGTGCTGTCGTCTTTCGACTTCATGTCGTCCACGCCCACGCTGTTCAACAGCGGCACGCTGCGTTCGCAGCTCTCGTCCTGCTACCTGACGACCGTGCCCGACGACCTCGACGGCATCTACGAATCGATCAAGGAAAACGCGCTGCTGTCCAAGTTCGCCGGCGGCCTGGGCAACGACTGGACCCGCGTGCGCGCGCTGGGCTCGCACATCAAGGGCACCAACGGCGAATCGCAGGGCGTCGTGCCCTTCCTCAAGGTGGTCAACGACACGGCCGTGGCCGTCAACCAGGGCGGCAAGCGCAAGGGCGCCGTCTGCACGTATCTCGAAACCTGGCACCTGGACATCGAGGAGTTCCTCGAGCTGCGCAAGAACACGGGTGACGACCGCCGCCGCACGCACGACATGAACACGGCGAACTGGATCCCCGACCTGTTCATGCGCCGCGTGATGGAAAAGGGCAGCTGGACGCTGTTCTCGCCCTCCAACGTGCCCGACCTGCACGACCTGTTCGGCGCCGAGTTCGAGAAGGCCTACGTGGCCTACGAAGAGAAGGCCGAGCGTGGCGAGATCAAGCCCGCCAAGAAGGTGCAGGCGACCGACATGTGGCGCAAGATGCTCTCGATGCTGTTCGAGACCGGCCACCCCTGGATCACTTTCAAGGACGCCTGCAACGTGCGCTCGCCCCAGCAGCACGCCGGTGTGGTGCACTCGTCCAACCTCTGCACCGAGATCACGCTCAACACCAGCGACACTGAAACGGCCGTCTGCAACCTGGGTTCCGTGAACCTGCTGCAGCACTTGAAGGACGGCGGCGTCGACCACGAGAAGCTCAAGAAGACCATCTCGGTCGCCATGCGCATGCTCGACAACGTGATCGACATCAACTACTACGCCGTCAAGAAGGCGCGCGATTCCAACATGCGCCATCGCCCGGTGGGTATGGGCATCATGGCCTTCCAGGATTCGCTCTACGAGCTGCGCATTCCCTATGCGTCACAGGAAGCCGTCGAGTTCGCCGACAAGTCGATGGAAGCTGTCTGCTACTACGCCTACTGGGCCTCGACCGAACTGGCCAAGGAACGCGGCCGCTATTCGAGCTACAAGGGATCGCTCTGGGACAAGGGCATCCTGCCCAAGGACTCGCTGGACCTGCTGGCCGAGGCCCGCGGCGGCTATGTCGAGGTCGACCGCTCCTCCACGCTCGACTGGGATGCCCTGCGCGCCAAGATCCGGCAGGACGGCATGCGCAACTCCAACTGCGTGGCCATCGCCCCGACCGCGACCATCTCCAACATCATCGGCGTGGACGCGTCGATCGAGCCCTGCTTCGGCAACCTGTCGGTCAAGTCGAACCTGTCGGGCGAGTTCACCGTCATCAACCACTACCTCGTGCGCGACTTGAAACGCCTGGGCCTGTGGGACGACGTGATGGTCATGGACCTCAAGCACTTCGACGGCTCGCTTCGCCCGATCGACCGCGTGCCGCAGGACGTCAAGGCGCTGTACGCCACCGCCTTCGAAGTCGAGCCGCAGTGGCTGGTGGAAGCCGCCGCGCGCCGCCAGAAGTGGATCGACCAGGCCCAGTCGCTGAACATCTACATGGCCGGCGCCTCGGGCAAGAAGCTCGACGACACGTACAAGCTGGCCTGGACACGCGGTCTCAAGACCACGTACTACCTGCGCACCACCAGCGCCACCCACGCGGAGAAGTCCACCGTGCAGAGCGGCCGCCTCAATGCCGTGTCCTCGGGTCAGTCGTCGGCACCTCAGGCTGCCGCACCCGCCGCCGCTGCGAAGATGAGCGCACTGGAAGCTGCCGCCGCTGCCGCCCGGGAGCAGATGAGTTCGACGCCAGCCACGGACATCAAGTTCTGCGGCGTCGACGATCCGACCTGCGAGGCCTGCCAGTAAATAGGGCCTGCACGTGGCGCAACAGCACGCGCCACGTGCGTTCGCATCGCGTCGGCGATGCGATGCCGCAACACACTCCTATGCACGATGTGAATGAACACTTTTCAATTCACGACGTTGCTCACATAATCCACACATTGGAACGCCTATGCTGACCTGGGACGAAGAAGTCAAGCCCTCATCGCAAGGACTGCAACAGTCAAACACCGGTGGTTCGCCAGTCAACCGCCCGGACTCGCTTCCCCCGCAATCCGCACTGCAAACGTCGTCGATGCTCGACGATGTCGCACATGCGCCGCGCATGGCGCCGGCCGCGGCGACCGCAGCCCAGCCGGGCGGCGCACACCGCCGCGTGAATGCCGCCGACAAGCGCATCATCAACGCCCAGACCGACGTCAACCAGCTCGTGCCGTTCAAGTACAAGTGGGCTTGGGAAAAGTATCTCGCCACCTGCGCCAACCACTGGATGCCGCAGGAAGTGAACATGACGCGCGACATCGCGTTGTGGAAAGATCCGAATGGCCTGACCGAAGACGAGCGCCGCATCGTCAAGCGCAACCTCGGCTTCTTCGTCACTGCCGACTCGCTGGCCGCCAACAACATCGTGCTGGGCACGTATCGCCACATCACGGCGCCCGAGTGCCGGCAGTTCCTGCTGCGCCAGGCCTTCGAGGAAGCGATCCACACCCACGCCTACCAGTACATCGTGGAGTCGCTGGGTCTCGACGAATCCGAGATCTTCAACGCCTACAACGAAGTCCAGTCGATCCGCGACAAGGACGAGTTCCTGATCCCTTTCATCGAGGCGATCATGGACCCCAACTTCCACACCGGCACGCCGGAGAACGACCAGACACTGCTCAAGTCGCTGATCGTCTTCGCGTGCCTGATGGAAGGCCTGTTCTTCTATGTGGGCTTCACGCAGATCCTGGCGCTGGGCCGCCAGAACAAGATGACGGGCGCTGCGGAGCAGTACCAGTACATCCTGCGCGACGAGTCGATGCACTGCAACTTCGGCATCGACCTGATCAACCAGCTCAAGCTCGAGAACCCGCACCTCTGGACCGCCGAGTTCAAGGCCGAGATCAAGGCCCTGTTTCAGAAGGCCGTCGAGCTCGAGTACCGCTATGCCGAGGACACCATGCCGCGCGGCGTGCTGGGCCTCAATGCCTCCATGTTCAAGGGCTACCTGCGCTATATCGCCAACCGGCGCGCCACGCAGATCGGCCTCGAAGCTCTCTTTCCCAACGAGGAGAACCCCTTCCCCTGGATGAGCGAGATGATCGACCTCAAGAAGGAACGCAATTTCTTCGAGACGCGTGTCATCGAGTATCAGTCGGGCGGGGCGCTGTCCTGGGACTGACCGAAGTACGCATGACAACAACAATCGCGGCCACGGACGACTGCAGCAGAGACTGCGGCGCCGGGGCCTGCTCCCGTGTTCATGGCGCTGGGTGGTTGCCCAACGTCATGGATCGCTTTGTGCCCTCCAACAGGCGTGAAGCGCTTCAACCAGTTGAATCTTCAACTTGATCAAGGAGAAAGCAATGGCAACTGCAAAGAAAGCTCCGGCCAAGAAGGCCGCCGTGAAGAAGGCTCCGGCCAAGAAGGTCGCAGCGAAGAAGGCTCCGGCCAAGAAGGCTGTCGCCAAGAAGGCACCGGCGAAGAAGGTTGCGGCCAAGAAGGTCGTCGCCAAGAAGGCACCGGCAAAGAAGGTTGCGGCCAAGAAGGTCGTCGCCAAGAAGGCACCGGCGAAGAAGGTTGCGGCCAAGAAGGTCGCCGCCAAGAAGCCGGTTGCAAAGAAGGCTGTTGCCAAGAAGGCGCCGGCGAAGAAAGTTGCAGCCAAGAAGGTTGCCAAGAAGGCCGCTGCCAAGAAGCCTGCCGCGAAAAAGCCCGCTGCCAAGAAGGCTGCGAAAAAGCCTGCTGCCAAGAAGGCTGCCAAGCCTGCTGCCGCCCCCGCTGCTGCTGCCCCTGCGGCTCAGACCACTCTGAACCCGCAAGCAGCCTGGCCGTTCCCCACGTCCAGCAAGCCCTGAGGTCCCACGGCGCCTTGCGCGCCGTACCCTCGAGCCCGATGCCTCACCGCATCGGGCTTTTTCTTTTGAGGTCCGCCGCGCATCGCCATGCCCACCGAAAGCTATCTGCATCCTCAGGCCGGAGGCGACGTGCTGCTCGACGTGCATGTGGTGCCCAACGCTCCGCGCACGCAAGCGGACGGCACGCATGATGGCGCCCTGCGGGTGAGGCTGAAAGCACTGCCGGTCGAAGGCAGGGCCAACGAGGCGCTGGTCGCCTGGGTGGCCACCACCCTGGGTGTGCCGCGCAGCGCCATCGGGCTGGTACGCGGCCATTCGGCGCGCCGCAAGCACCTGCGCATCGCGGCCCTGCACGCTGCTGCGGCCGACTGGCCAGCGCTGGCCGGTCGCTGACGGATCGGCCGCTCAGGCCACGCCGAGTGCCGCGCGGTCGATCGCGTAGTTCTGCGGGCCGCGTTGCGCGATCTTGAGCGACCCCACTGCGTTGCCCAGTGCCGCGCAACGTGCGAGATCCCAGCCGCGCTCCAGGCCGAACAGCAGGGCGCCGCGCCAGGCATCGCCGCAACCGGTGGGATCGACCACGGCCTCGGCTTTCACCGGTGGCACGCGCGTGCACTGGCCGTCCACCCACACGTCGCAGCCATCGCCGCCGAGCGTGACCACCAGGCCACGCACGCGACGCGAAACCTCGGCCTCGTCCCAGCCTGTGCGCTCGCACAGCATCTTGCCTTCATAGTCGTTGACGGTGACCCAGCTCGCCAGTTCGATGAAGCGCGCGAGATCCTTGCCGTCGAACATCGGCAGGCCCTGGCCCGGATCGAACACGAAGGGGATGCCGGCCGCATGGAACTGCTCGGCATGCTGCAGCATGGCGTCGCGACCGTCGGGCGAGATGATGCCGATCTTCACATCGGACCGCGCTTCGATGCGCGTGACGTGAGCCTGCATCATCGCGCCAGGGTGGAAGGCCGTGATCTGGTTGTTGTCGCGGTCGGTCATGATCATGGCCTGCGCGGTGTAAGCACCGGGCAGTGCGCGAACGTATTCGGCGCTGATACCCAGGTCGGCAAGGCGCTTGAGGTAGTCGGCGCCATCGGCACCGTCGGCGCCGACGGTGGCCATTGGCAGCGGGTCGCCCCCCAGCGCTTTCAGGCTGTAGGCGATGTTGCCGGCACAACCGCCGAAGTCACGGCGCAACCCAGGCACAAGGAACGAGACGTTCAGGATGTGCAACTGGTCCGGCATGATCTGCTCGGCGAAGCGCCCCTCGAAAGTCATGATGGTGTCGAAGGCCAGAGACCCGCAGATGATGGCTGCCATGTGATCGCGATTGAAAAGGTTGGGAGAAAGGGCGGTCCGCTGCGCGCCGGCACTTACGGATAGAAGGGGAGCACGGTGTAGCCCGACACGCGCGAGGCCACCTGCGGATCATCGAGTGCGAGCGGAAGATCGCCCACCCATTCGGACTGGGCGTTCAGCGTCAGCGGTGCTCCCATGTCGGTGGGCGACAGAACGCGCCGCAGCAGCGTCTGCCCCTGCGTCGAAGTGAGCGTGAGTTCGATGCTGGGCATGGCGATATCCACGCCCGCCGAGCTGCGCAGCACCAGGCCCAGCCGGTAAGTGTCGGGCCGCAGGCGGGTGAACGACGAGCCTTCGACCTGCACCGACTCGATCTGCCGCAAGGCGCCGACCTCGCAGCCCATGACCGCGCAGGCCTGCTGGAGCAGCGCGCGCGCGGCCGGCACATGGGCCGCGATACGATCGCGCTCGACAAGGATCAGCTGTGCGCCCAACACGCCGATCAGCGCCAGCACGGTCACCGACATGAGTGCGCGCACGCGCGGCTGGCCCCAGAACGCGCGGCGCTCGGCCTGACGCACGAAGGCCGGTGCGGGCGCATCGTCGGCCTGGCCGGCGTCGGCGGCGTGCGGAACCTCGACCGCCTCCACGCCGGCCTCCGCGCCGTTGTCGGGCAAGGAGGCATCGATGTCGACTGCAGCCGGCGGCTCATGCACACGGCCTTCGACGGCGTGCTCAAGCGCGTCGACATCGGCCTGCACCCCGGCATCGCGGCGGCGACGCCAGGCCTGCAGTTCGGAAGCGGTGATCGCGTCGGCTTCGTCCGTTGTATCGGCTTCGGGATGGATGGCGGCGTCCACAGTTGCGGCTGGCTGCGTCGCTGCCGGCACCCCGGTCACGTCGACTTCAGAATCCTCCTCAAGCACCCGATGGGAAACCGGGTCGTCGGCAGCGACCTGCGATTCGGCATCAGCCCCGCGCTCGACATCGGCCGGCACGTCGACACCGGCCGGCCACCCCGCGGCGAATGCCGTCACTGGGCTGGGTGGATCCACATCCGCCGGGGGCGCGTCGCTGTCGGGTGGCTTCGCCGCTACCAGGTCGTCCACAGCGGTCGCAGACGAGGCCTCGTGCGCGGCCATCGCCGCTTCGGGCGACGGTGCGGCCAGGGCCTGTTCGTCGACGAAGTGCTGGGGCGCATCGAAGACTTCGGCGCAGTGGCCGCATCGCACCCAGCCATCCGAAATCTTCAGTTGGTCCGCGACCACCCTGAACAGGGTGCCGCAGGCGGGGCAACGTGTGATCTGGCGCATCTGCGGCCGATTGTAGGTGTCCGCTTTGCTCAGGCGCTGCGGGATTCAGAGGCGCGCCGTCATCAGGATCCAGCCATCCTCGTGGTCCGCGACCTCCAGCGTGGCATAGGGCGCGTAGGCCGCCTTGAGTTCGTCTTCCTGCCGGGCAAGGATGCCTGCGAGCACCAGATGCCCGCCCGGCGCAACGTGCGCCGTCAGAAGCGGTGCGAGTACCTTCAGCGGGGTGGCCAGGATGTTGGCCAGCACGGTGTCGTAGCGGCCATGGGCCCGATCGGGCAGGCCCGCTGCGAGAGTGACGCGGTTCGCCTCGGCGTTGGCCAGGGTGGCCTCGACGGCCGCCGGATCGATGTCCACCGCGTCGACCGAGGTCGCGCCGTGCAGCGCGGCACCGATGGCGAGGATGCCTGAGCCGCAACCGTAATCCAGCACTCGCTGACCGGCGATGCGACGGGTCGCCGTCCAGCGCAGACACATGCGCGTGGTCGGATGCGTGCCCGTGCCGAAGGCCAGTCCAGGGTCGAGCCGGATCACGCGCTGCGCCTGTGCGGGCGGTTCATGCCAAGTGGGAACGATCCAGAACTCTGGCGTGATCTCCACGGGTGCGAACTGCGATTGCGTGAGCCGCACCCAGTCCTGCTCGGGCACGGCCGTCACCCCCAGCACGGCACAGCCCTCGAAGAAATCCTGCGCGGGCAGCAACTGCGCTGCCTCGCGCGCACCAGCTTCCCCGGAAAACAACGCGACCACGCGCGACCGCTGCCAGCCCTCGGCTGGCGGCGGCATGCCCGGCTCGCCGAACAGCGCCTGCTCCGCATCGGTCTGCGCATCGGCATCCTCCACCGACACCGACAGCGCATCGAGAGCGTCCAGTGCCTCGCTGACCGATTCGACAGCCGCCTCCGGCACCATCAGGCGCAGTTCAAACATGATTCGATCTCCTGTGCGGTCAACGAAGCGAAGCCCTCTTCGCGCTTCAAGCATCCAGGACCAGAAACGCCGTGGAACCGGCTTCGCCGGGCCACTGGCGTTGCCCCCTCGCAAGGGGGTTGGCGGCCACACGAAGTGGGCAAGCCTGGGGGTGGTCAGCGTTTATGCGCGCCGAGCCACTCTTCGAGGTAGTGGATGTTGGTGCCGCCGTCCATGAACTTGGCGTCCACCATCAGCTCGCGGTGCAGCGGAATGTTGGTATGGATGCCCTCGACCACGGTCTCCAGCAGCGCCGTGCGCATGCGGGCCAGCGCCTGCTCGCGCGTGTCGCCATGCACGATGATCTTGCCGATCATCGAGTCGTAGTTGGGCGGCACGAAATAGTTCGTGTAGACGTGCGAATCGACGCGGACACCGGGACCGCCAGGCGCATGCCACATGGTGATGCGGCCCGGCGACGGCGTGAAGCGGTACGGATCTTCGGCGTTCACACGGCACTCGATCGCGTGGCCACGCAGCTGGATGTCGCGCTGGGTGAAAGGGAGCTTCTCGCCTGCCGCCACCATGATTTGCGTCTTCACGATGTCGATACCGGTCACCAGCTCGGTCACCGGGTGCTCCACCTGCACGCGCGTGTTCATCTCGATGAAGTAGAACTCGCCGTTCTCATAGAGGAACTCGAACGTGCCCGCTCCGCGATAGCCGATCTTCTTGCATGCATCCGCACAGCGCGCGCCAATCTTGTCGATGAGCTTGCGGGGAATGCCGGGCGCCGGCGCTTCCTCGATCACCTTCTGGTGGCGGCGCTGCATCGAGCAATCGCGCTCGCCGAGATAGACGGCGTTGCGATGCTTGTCGGCGAGGACCTGGATCTCGATATGGCGAGGGTTCTGGAGGAACTTCTCCATGTACACGGCCGGATTGCCGAAGGCGGCACCGGCTTCGGCCTTCGTCATCTGCACGGCATTGACCAGCGCGGCTTCCGTGTGCACAACGCGCATGCCGCGGCCACCGCCACCGCCTGCCGCCTTGATGATCACCGGATAGCCCACGCTGCGCGCGATGCGGCGGATCTGGACAGGGTCGTCAGGCAGTTCACCGTCGGAGCCCGGCACGCAAGGCACGCCAGCCTTGATCATGGCCTGCTTGGCCGACACCTTGTCGCCCATGATGCGGATCGATTCGGGCGTCGGGCCGATGAACTGGAAGCCGCTCTTCTCCACGCGCTCCGCGAAGTCGGCGTTCTCGGACAGGAAGCCATAACCCGGATGGATGGCCTCGGCGTCCGTGACTTCGGCGGCCGAGATGATCGCCGGCATGTTGAGATAGGAGAGCGGAGAAGGCGCGGGGCCGATGCAGACGGCCTCTTCGGCAAGCTTGACGTACTTGGCCTCGCGGTCGGCCTCCGAGTACACCATCACGGCCTTGATGCCCAGTTCGCGGCAGGCACGCTGCACCCGGAGGGCGATCTCGCCGCGGTTGGCGATCAGGATCTTCTTGAACATGGTGCCGGTAACTTGCTTACTCGATCACCAGCAGCGGCTGGCCGTATTCCACCGCCTGGCCGTTTTCCGCCAGGATCTGGGTCACCGTGCCGGATTTGTCGGCCTCGATCTCGTTGAGGATCTTCATGGCCTCGATGATGCAGATCGTGTCGCCTTCCTTGACCTGCTGGCCAATCTCGACGAAGGCCTTGGCGCCGGGGCTGGAGGCACGGTAGAACGTACCGACCATGGGAGACTTGACCGAATGCCCGACCGGCGCCGCAGGCGCGGACGCGGCCACTGGAGCGGAAACATCCGCAGCTGCCGCCACCGGAGCGGCAACGGCAGGGGCAGCAACCATCATCGGCGCCTGAACGGCAGCGACACCGGCCTTGACGATACGAACCTTGCCCTCGGCTTCGGTGATCTCGAGTTCGGAAACATTCGATTCGGACACCAGATCGATGAGGGTTTTGAGCTTGCGCAGATCCATGCACTCTCCAACAAACGCGAAAGCCGGAAATGTAGCCCAACTTCGGCCAATTTCCAGGAAAATCGGTTAAATTTATTTCAAACTAGGCAGAAGCATGAAGTCGGGGGCTGCGCCCGACGAGAGTGCCAATCAGATGGCGGCACGGATGCGCTGCAGGTCGGCATCGTGTAGCTGGCCCATTTTACGCTCGATGACCGCCCCTGCCGGCGAGATGACGACAGAAAACGGCAACCCCCCCGTTTCGTTGCCCAGAGAACGTCCGAGTGCCGTTCCTTCCAGGCCCGCCAGACCCACCGGGAACCGCAGCGGCAGGCGCGCCAGGTAATTGCGGACCGCCGACGGTTGGTCGATGGCGAGTCCGACCACTTGCCATCCGGCCGCGCCGTACTCCGCATGGAACCGGTCCAGCAAGGGTAGCTCCTCCACGCATGGCGGGCACCACGTGGCCCAGAAATTCACCAGCAATGGCTTGCCGCGCAGGCTGTCCATCGACAGCTGCCCACCCGTGGGTGTGTCGAAGCTCATCGCCCACAAGCCGTCGAGCGCTCCGTCCGCCACCGCATGCGGCTGGTACTTGCGCCAGGCACCCACCGCGCCCGCGATCGCCGCGGCCGCTCCAACGCCAGCATAGAGCCAGCGGCGACGGTCTACGGAGAGGGGCGGTGTTACGGATTCGGTCATCAACGGGCGTCCAAAACACACAATTGTGCAGTCAACCTTGCAGCAAGGCCCTCACGGCCGCGATATCCCCACGCGGCGGACGGCCCTTGCTGTCGGGCTTGAGTGCGCCCCGCAGGTCGTCGAGGTCATGCACCAGCAGGTGCACCCCGATGTCTTCGCCCAGCGCCGGACTGCGGGCGTGAATGCTCAATGCCTCCGCATCGTGGCCGAGCACGCCCGTCACCGAGCGGGCCTCGTAACGCACGCCTGCATTGATCAGGGCGAGCTCGGCAGCCTTCGGATCGTCGCAAAAGAGCTGGATGTAGACATCCGACAGCCGCGTCGCCGTCCCATGCCATACCGCGCCGGCGAGATAGGGACGGAACTCCGCCACGCGCTCCATCCATTGCAGGGCGAGTTTGCGCAGGGCCAGCAGTTCGCTCGGTTGGGTGTCGGCGCAGAACAGCTCGATGTATTCGCGCACCTCATCCTCGAGTGAATCGTTGTCGGGCAAGGGCGTGCGGGCCGGCAGGCCCAGCGCCTTCAGTGCACGCCGCTTGGCGGGTCCGTACTCCAGCCCCTCCTCCACCACGAGGCGGGCGGCGTGGGCGGCGATCTCTTGCGTGGCGGACGAATGCTGCATGGCCGCATTCTGCCCCGCCCGTTACCTAGAATCACCGCCATGCATATTCACATCCTGGGCATCTGCGGCACGTTCATGGGCGGCGTAGCCGCCCTCGCCCGCGAGGCCGGCCACCGCGTCACCGGCTGCGATGCCGGCGTGTACCCGCCGATGAGCGACCAGTTGCGCGCCCTGGGCATCGACCTGATCGAGGGTTACGACGCCAGCCAGATCGATCTCGCGCCCGACATGTTCGTGGTGGGCAATGTCGTCTCCCGTGCCCGCCACGCCGACGGCACCGCGAGATATCCGCTGATGGAAGCCATCCTCGACGCCGGCCTGCCCTACACCAGCGGCCCGCAGTGGCTGGCCGAACACGTGCTGCAGGGTCGCCACGTGCTGGCCGTGGCCGGCACGCACGGCAAGACCACCACCACCTCGATGCTGGCCTGGGTGCTGGAGCAGGCGGGGCTGAAGCCGGGCTTCCTCGTGGGGGGCGTGCCGCTCGATTTCGGGGTGTCGGCCCGCCTGGGAGGCGGCGCGTACTTCGTGATCGAAGCTGACGAGTACGACACGGCCTTCTTCGACAAGCGCAGCAAGTTCGTTCACTATCGCCCGCGCACGGCCGTGCTCAACAACCTCGAATTCGATCACGCGGACATCTTCGACGACCTCACCGCCATCGAGCGCCAGTTCCATCACCTCGTGCGCACCGTCCCCTCGCGCGGCCGCGTGGTGGCCAATGCCGACGAGACCAGCCTCGACCGTGTCCTGGCGCAGGGCTGCTGGAGCCCCGTCGAACGCTTCGGCGCCAAGGGACCGTGGCAGGTATCGGGGCCGCAGGACGATTTCGACGTGCTGCGCGGCGGCGAGCCCGTCGGCCACGTCAAATGGGCGCTGACCGGCACGCACAACCAGATGAATGCGCTCGCGGCCATCGCCGCGGCCGAGCACGTGGGCGTGGCGCCGGCCGATGCAGCGCGCGCACTGGGCGCCTTCCGCAATGTGCGCCGTCGCATGGAAGTGCGCGGCACGGTACGCGGCATCACCGTCTACGACGACTTCGCGCACCATCCGACGGCCATCCGGCTCACGCTCGACGGCCTGCGCCGCCGCATCGGCCCCGGTGCACGCATCCTCGCGGTGTTCGAGCCCCGCAGCAACACCATGAAGCTCGGCGCAATGAAGGCCCTGTTGCCGGCCAGCCTGGAACCGGCGGACCTGGCCTTCTGCCACACAGCCGGCCTGGGATGGGACGCCGCCGAAGCGCTGGCGCCGATGGGCGTCGGCTCCGGCCGGCGGGCGCAGGTGGCGGGCGACATCGAAACGCTGGTGGGTCAGGTGGTCGCCGCCGCACGACCGGGCGACCACGTGGTCTGCATGAGCAATGGCGGCTTCGACGGCATCCACGCCAGGCTGCTCGCGGCGCTGGCCTGCCCCCCCTAGACAGCCTGCAGCCGCTTCAGCCGCGGCGGGTCTTGACGGCCTGCGAAAGCACGTCCAGCACGCCCACGGAGTCCTCCCAACCGATACAGGCATCGGTAATGCTCTTGCCGCGCTCGAGGGCGGCCGGATCGTCCTTGCCCGGCGTGAACTTCTGGGCCCCGGCCTGCAGATGGCTCTCGACCATCACGCCGAACACACCGCGAGACCCGCCGGCCACCTGGCCGGCAATGTCGCGCGCCACATCGATCTGGCGCTGGTGCTGCTTGGAGCTGTTGGCATGGCTGCAGTCGACCATGAGGTTGGGCACCAGGCCAGTCGCACCCAGCTCGGCGCAAGCCGCGGCGACGCTCGCCGCATCGTAGTTGGGCGCCTTGCCGCCGCGCAGGATCACATGGCAATCCTTGTTGCCCTGCGTCTGCACAATGGCGACCTGGCCGTTCTTGTGCACCGACAGGAAATGGTGCCCCCGCGCCGCTGCCTGGATCGCGTCGGTGGCGATCTTGATATTGCCGTCGGTGCCGTTCTTGAAGCCGATGGGTGCCGAAATGCCGGAGGCCAGTTCGCGGTGTACCTGGCTTTCCGTGGTGCGCGCGCCGATGGCGCCCCAGCTGATCAGGTCGCCGATGTATTGCGGCGAGATCACGTCGAGGAACTCGCTGCCGGCCGGCAGGCCGATGCGGTTGATGTCGATGAGCAACTGGCGCGCGATACGCAGGCCCTCGTCGATGCGATAGCTCTCGTCGAGGTAGGGGTCATTGATCAAGCCCTTCCAGCCCACCGTGGTGCGCGGCTTCTCGAAATACACGCGCATCACGATTTCCAGCGTGTCGGCGTATTTCTCGCGCTCGGCCTTCAGGCGGCGCGCGTATTCGAGCGCGGCGGCCGGGTCGTGAATGGAGCACGGGCCGATGATCACCAGCAGCCGGTCGTCGCGGCCGGCCATGATGTCGTGGATGCGCCGGCGCGTCTGCGTCACCAGTTGCTCCACGGGGGTCCCACGGATCGGGAAAAAGCGGATCAGGTGTTCGGGAGGCGGGAGCACGGTGATGTCCTTGATGCGTTCGTCGTCGGTCTGGCTGGTTTTCTCGACGCTCGCATACCAGTTCTCGCTGGCGGTCTGGACGGCTTTGGCATTCATCGTTCGCTCTCCTGGAAACAGTGGAAATGGTGGTGTGATGGTTTTGATCCGCCCAAAAGAAAACCGCCGGGCCCTGAGGCTCCGGCGGTTGTCTGGGAGGGTGTTCGTGTTGCTTTTACGCGCGCACTCCTAGTCCGCCGGAGACCGGGAACCAAAAGTAAAAATAAAAGGAGGTGCGCGTTTGCATGGAAGGCGCAATGTAGCACGGGGCGGCGCCGGGCGGGCGTCTGAGACAATCCGGGCGTGGATATTTCGCAACTGATCCAGACCGTCCTGGTCTACGCCCTGCCCGTCCTCTTCGCCATCACGCTGCACGAAGCGGCCCACGGCTACGTGGCCCGCCACTTCGGCGACAACACCGCCTGGATGATGGGACGCGTTACGCTCAACCCGCTCAAGCACATCGATCCCATCGGCACCATCCTGATGCCGCTGATGCTGTACTTCGCTACCTCGGGCGCGTTCCTGTTCGGCTATGCCAAGCCGGTGCCGGTGAACTTCGGCCACCTGCGCCGCCCCAAGCGCGACATGATCTGGGTCGCGCTGGCCGGGCCGGCGACCAACTTCATCCAGGCCATCGCCTGGGCGCTGGTGCTGTTCGGGCTGGCCGTCTCCGGTGTACAGGAACGTTTCTTCGTCGAGATGGCGCAGGCCGGCATCCTGGTGAACCTGGTGATGTGGGCGTTCAACCTGTTCCCGCTGCCGCCACTCGATGGCGGCCGCATCCTGGTCGGCCTGCTGCCCTGGCGGCAGGCGCAACTCGTATCGCGCATCGAGCCGTACGGCTTCTTCATCGTTCTGGGCCTGGTGCTGCTGGGCGTCGTGGGCAGCCTGTGGCTTCGCCCGCTGATGAACGCCGGCTACGCCGTCATCAACCTGCTGCTGTCCCCCCTGCTCGCGCTTCTGCGCTGACCCTTTTCCGTGTACCTGCCATGAGCCAGAAAAAGCCTGCCACCCTGCGCGTCCTCACCGGCATCACGCCTTCGGGCACGCCCCATCTGGGCAACTACCTGGGCGCGATCCGGCCCTCGGTGGCGGCCAGCCTCAGCGAAGACACCGAGAGCTTCTACTTCCTGGCCGACTACCACGCGCTGATCAAGACCGGCGGCAACCCCGAACGCATCCAGCGCTCCACGCTGGAGATCGCGGCGAGCTGGCTGGCCTGCGGGCTCGACCCCGAGCGCGTGACCTTCTACCGCCAGTCCGACATTCCGGAGATACCCGAACTGACGTGGCTGCTCACCTGCGTCACAGGCAAGGGCATCCTCAACCGCGCCCATGCCTACAAGGCTGCGGTCGACAAGAACACCGCCGCCGGCGGCGAACCCGATGACGGCGTGACGGCGGGCCTTTTCATGTACCCGGTGCTCATGGGCGCGGACATTCTCATGTTCAACGCGCACAAGGTGCCCGTGGGCCGCGACCAGGTGCAGCACCTGGAGATGGCGCGCGACATGGCGTCGAGCTTCAACCACCTCTACGGCGAGCACTTCGTGCTGCCTGAGGCGGCGATCGAGGAATCGGTGGCCACGCTGCCCGGCCTCGACGGCCGCAAGATGAGCAAGAGCTACGACAACACGATTCCGCTCTTCGCCAGCCGGACCGAGTTGCGCCGGCTGATTGCCTCCATCGTCACCGACTCGCGTGCGCCCGGCGAGCCCAAGGACGTCGAGGGCTCGGCCCTGTTCCAGATCTACCAGGCCTTCGCCACGCCCGAGGAAACCGCCGCGCTGCGCCGCGCCTATGCCGAAGGCATCGCGTGGGGCGATGCCAAGCAGCAGCTGTTCGAACGTGTGGACCGCGAACTGACGCCCCTGCGCGAACGCTATGAGGCGCTGATGGCCGAGCCGGCGAAGATCGAGGCCACGCTGCTGGCGGGCGCCAGCAAGGCGCGCCGCCTGGCCACGCCGTTCACTCAAAAGCTGCGCCACGCCGTCGGCCTGCGCCGCCTGGGTGAAGCCGCCGGCCCGGCCAAGGCCGCAAAGGCCGCCAAGGTGGCCAATGCCTCCTTCAAGCAGTACCGCGAAACCGACGGGCGCTTCTATTTCAAGCTGGTCGATGCGCAGGGCCGGCTGCTGCTGCAGAGCCACGCACACGACACGCCGCGCGCCGCCGGCGAGGCCATCGCCGCCCTGCGCGTCCAGGCCGACGAAGCCGCGTTGCATGCGGCCGGAACCCTGGCCGACGGTGGTACAGTCGCCGTCGCGCTGGCGGCCCTCAGGCAGCTGGCCGACGCCAGCTGAAGCCTTTTCCAGCCCCTTCTTCGCGCCCCTCTCGCCCTGCCGAGGTTTCCATGAGCATTTACGTGATCGATGACCATCCGCTGATGCGGGAGGCCGTGGCGATGCTGCTGCGCCGCCAGCGCGGCGGCGTGGAGGTGGTGGAGCTGGAGCGGCTGTCGCAGGTGGAAGACGCCGTGGCCTCCCACGGCGCGCCCGAACTCTTCTGCCTCGATCTCAAGCTGCCTGACACCGACGGCGTGTCAGGCGTGCTGGCGCTCAAGCAGCTCCACCCCGGGATTCCCCTGGCCGTGCTGTCCGCCTCTCCGGCTGGCGACGCGGAAGAGCAATGCATCGAGGCCGGCGCCGATATCTACATCGAAAAATCGTCCGGCGCCTTCGAGATCGGTGCCGCGCTGCGGGCGCTGCTCAATGCCGACAGCGGCTTCGAGGAACTCGCGCCCACCGACAGCAAGCTCTCGCGGCGGCAGGGCCAGCTGATCCACATGCTTGACCGCGGTCTCTCGAACCGCCAGATCGCCGACGAGCTGGGCATCAGCGAGCACACAGTGAAGGTTCACCTGTGGCGTCTGTTCCGCCGCCTGGGTGTGAAAAGCCGCACCCAGACGCTGCACTACGCCCGCACTCATGGCCTGCTGGCCATCTGACCCGAGGCCAGCACCTGCGTGATGCGCGCGCGCACCTCGTCTTCCTGCGCGCCTTCCACGGTCACGCTGAACATGCTGCCGCGGCCGGGACGCGACTTCATCCCGATCGGGTGTCCCATCGACGCAGCCACCCGCGCAACGATCGCCAGACCCAGTCCAAAGCCGTCCTCGGTGCCGGCATGGCCCGGCACCTTGTAGAACTCGCTGAAGATGCGCTGCTGGTGCATCGGCGCAATGCCGATGCCCGTGTCCCAGACCTCGAAACGCACACCGTGCGCTGTGCGGCGGGCTGCCAGCAGCACGCCGCCGCGCTCGGTGTATTTGATCGCGTTGGACAACAGGTTGCCCAGGATGCGGCGCAGCCGGATCGGATCGGACACCACCGTGCCGCCCACCTCGCGGGTACGCAACTGCAGACCGCGCGCAGCGGCCAACGGCCGGTACTGGGTCTCAAGTTCACGCATCAATTCGCGCACGTCCAGCGTGTCGATCTGCACCCGCATGCGCCCGGAATCGAGCTTGGCGAAGTCAAACAACGAGTCGAAAAGCGTGTTGACCGCCGCCGTAGCCTGGACAATCTTGGGAGCGATCTCCTCCACGAGCGCAGGCTCATTGCGCAACCAGTCGGCATAGAGGGCAAGTGCATGCACGGGCTGGCGGATGTCGTGTGTGGCGCTGGCCAGGAAACGGTTCTTGACGGCCACGGCATCCAGCGCTGCCTGTGTCTGCCGTTTGAGCGACTCGATCAGGATGCTGTTGCGATGCAGCAACTCCACCGTTCGACGCTGGGCGCGGTGCACGCGCTGGCCAGCGCGCAACATCATGTGCCAGAACACCAGGATGAGCGCCAGCATCCACCAATGGTACGCAGGCCCTGAAAAGCCATTCGACGCCATGTTGATCAGCACGACCGCACATGCCGTGGCCATCAGCGTACCGATATAGGAACGCATGGCCGGAAGCCAGGCCGAATAGTTGTTGATGGCCAGAGCCACCGTACCGCAGACGATGAGCCAGCAGGTGAACTGGTTCTCGAGGGGCGTGCGATCGAAGAAAAGCGCGGTCATCAGGCCCCACCAGAGCGCGTTGAGCGGCCACACGATGCCATATCGCTCGACGAATGCGCGCTGAACAGCCGTACTTCCGCCCGCTGCGGTGCGAAGGTAGATCGCCGATACATGCACTCGTGAAAACCACAGGGCCCAGGCTCCAAAGGCCCAGAGCGCGAGCCAGACGAGCGGTACATCGCTCCAGCCGACCACCACCACGACCGGCACCATCAGCGCTCCAAGGTACTGTGCGCTTTGCGACGCCCCCATCATGATGCGGATCAGTTCGCCATCCACCCATTCGCGACCTCGGGAGCTCTCGGGGGATGGGGACGACTCGGCC
The DNA here is from genome assembly GCA_017307855.1 of Burkholderiales bacterium. Taxonomy (GTDB): domain Bacteria; phylum Pseudomonadota; class Gammaproteobacteria; order Burkholderiales; family Burkholderiaceae_C; genus JAGOCV01. The sequence continues at coordinate 103,445 of JAFKGD010000005.1, forward strand.
ATATGCCAAGTCTAGGGCCTGCCCAGCCTTGGCGGTGCCGTGACACGCCCGCATCGGTCACGATCAATGGCCGGCCGATGCCCGTGCCTGGTCGATCCCACACTCAGGCGTCGACGGCCCGCGCCTGCTCCTGGGCGAGCTGGCGGGCTTCGCGGGGCCTGAGCCGGGTCTGCGGCGCGTCTCCGGTGCCCACGACCTGATCCGGGAGGACGTCCGCATCCGCGGCTGCTTCCTTTGAAGGATCGTCTGCAGAGGCCCGTTCGCCTGTGGCGGCAGCATCGGAATCGCTGAACGCGCCTGCGCCAGCGCTGGCATCGCTTCCGCTATCCGAGCTATTGCTGGGACCCAGGCGCGCCACGCTACGCCCTTCCGGAATTTCGGGGGCGCGCTCGCCACCCATCAAACTGCTTTGAGCCATGGTGTGTTCCTTGGAGATGAGTGATCTGCGGTCCACGCCGTGCGGACCCAGTATCTGGCCCCACTGTATGCAGCACATGTTGACGGGCATGTCGGACACGGGCTGTCATGAAACGCAACGCTCACTCCCTGCGCACTGCCTCGACAGACACCGCAGGCACCACGGCGGGATCGTCCACTCGATGCTGACGCAGCACCAGCCAGGCCTGTATCAACAGCATCACGGCAAACAACACGAGGCCGCCCATCAACAGGTACCAACTCCACTCGGACAACCAGGGTCCTGTGCCGTCCGATGCATTGGTGGCGATGACGGAAGCCAATGCAGCACTCACTGTCACCACATAGAACAACGCCCGTGCAATCCGGGAAGCGCGCACCAGCAGCAGGCGCCGCATGGATGCGGTCTTGCGGGCATGCGTGCGTGTGACGGATTCCATGACTGCAGCTTGCCAATGCTGCGAGTTTCAGCCAGTAGGACGCTTGCGCAGCAGTTTGTGGGGAGGGGCCCTGTGCCCAAACTGACAGCCTTCACGTCCTGTCACGCGTTCCACAACCAGCACGTCCTCCTACAGATCCCTCGGGGTAGACGCCTAGACTGAAATCGTGCACCACCCAGCGGCGGCGTAAGGAGGGGCAGCGACGCCAGGACCGCGCGCCTTTCCAGGACGCGAACTCGTCCGGCCAGCGTCGGTGACGGCAGGAACGCCAGTCGTACAGAAAACAGGGGCTTTAGGGCCCCTGTTTCTTGTGGTTCCAGGCTATTCAGCACACCGTTGCGAAAAGGCCCGTTGCAGCCCAAACATTTGCTTTCAAGGCCCCGGCATTGACTACACCGCTGTGCGTGTTCAACCGACAAGGCGCCCACAGGAGCAGCTCTACGCTGACCTCAGCCGATCGAAAGATGGGCCAACCTTCCCAACCCTCAAAGGAGTTTCCGCCATGAACGCACGCAAATTCATCGCTTCTACCTCTGCTGCCGTGATGGTGGCCGGCACGATTGGTCTGGCTTATGCCCAGACCGGCGGCGACGCCCCGATGAACCCGCCGACGGCTGCTACCCAAGGTCCGGGCACGCAGACCGGCGCCAACAACTCGCTGCCGAATGCCAACACCCCGGGCACCCCTGGCACGATGGGTTCGATGAACAACACGCCCGCACCGATGGATACCACCACGCAGGCGGCGCCGTCCACTCTGCCGGCCCAAGCCGATCGCAACTGATCCGCGTTTGTGGATACCAGCCACCGCGCCGACCATGTCGCAAATCTCGCCTGACGAATCGGCGCCGGTGGCGCCCCCCCTGCCCCCCACACATCGTTCTGAGCGCCGCGACGACGTTGTCGACGGATTGCGACGCGGGGCTGTTTTCGGCCTGGTCGCCGCTGCAGTCGGCCTGCCGCTCATCCATTTCACACGGCGCGGAGATCCAGCTGCGTCCGCCTCCCCATCCCGACCACTTTCTGCCGCGCGCCGTCTCGCGGATTTCGGCGCCGTCACGCCCTCGCCAGATGCCCGGCATGTGGCGAACTGGGTGGCCGACTCACGTGACAACCACGCGATCGGCTTCGTCATCGTCGACAAGAAATTCGCGGCCGTTCACGTATTTGACGGCGAGGCACGCCTTGTTGGAAGCACCCCCGTGCTCCTGGGCTACGCAGCGGGCGACCATTCGGTTGCCGGTGTAGGCCAGAAAAAGATCGAGGACATACGCCCCGAGGAACGCACTACGCCGGCCGGACGCTTCATCGCACAACGCGGTGTCAACCACACGGGCGAGGACGTCGTCTGGATCGACTACGAAGCCGCCGTGTCAATGCATCGAGTACGTGCAACCAATCCGGCTGAGCGGCGCCTGGAGCGCCTGGCCACGCCAAGCATCGAGGACAACCGAATTTCATGGGGTTGCATCAACGTCCCGGTGGCTTTCTACGACGAGCACATCTCGCCGCTGTTCGCGCGCTATCGCGCGGCGGTGTACGTGCTGCCGGAAGTGTTGCCGGTCCGTGAAGTCTTCGCTTCCTACGACGTACCCGACCACGGCTGAGGGCCGCTCATTCACAGGCTATCGGGCCAGGGTCTTGAGCGCCAGCTTGATGCCATCGCTCACACCCACATCGGCCGGAAGAGCCTTGAGTGCGGCAGCCGCTTCCTTGTCGCTGTAGCCCAGGGCCACGAGCGCCTGAAGGATGTCGGCCTGCGTATCGCTGGTGGCGTGAGCAGGGGCACCCATGTCGGCTCCCAGCTTGCCTTTGAGCTCGAGCAGCAGGCGCTCGGCCGTCTTTTTTCCGATACCAGGCACCTTGATGAGCCGGCCGGCTTCCTGGCGCGTGATCGCCTGCGACAACTCGGCTACGCTCATGCCCGAGAGGACGGCCAGTGCGGTGCGCGGACCGACGCCGGATATCTTGATGAGTTCCCGGAATGCAGCGCGCTCCTGGGCCGTGGCGAAGCCGTAGAGGATCTGTGCGTCCTCGCGCACCACGAAATGTGTCAGCAGCGACACCCGCTCGCCGGTGGCCGGCAGGTTGTAGAAGGTGCTCATGGGCACATCGACTTCGTAGCCGACGCCATGGCAGTCCACCACGATCTGGGGAGGATTGCGTTCAGCGAGGGTGCCGGTGAGTTTGCCGATCATGGGAAAATCCTGAGGTGCCGCGCGGGTTCTGCCGAATGAAGCCGTGGGCGCTTAGGCCTCCAGGCACGCTGCGGCCACGCACGTTGTGTCTTCCACGGAATTATCAGCTTGATCCAGCGACATACCTTCTCGCCGCCCAACAACACCCGACTGGCCAACCTGTGCGGGCCGACCGACGAGCACCTGCGCCGCATCGAGGAGGCGCTGGACGTGAAGATCGCCCACCGCCACGAGCAGTTCAAGGTCGAAGGCTCCAAAGGCAATTCGCAGCGCGCGATGGAAGTCCTGCAGGCCATGTACGAGATTGCCGGCCGCGAGATCGAGCCGTCCACCGTGCAGCTGATGCTGGCCGGCGACCTCGCCCAGGACCTGGGCGACGGCGGCCCCTCGCTGGTCACGCGCCGCAACGACCTGCGCCCACGCACCACCGTGCAGGCGCGCTACCTCGACAACATCGCCAGCCACGACATCACCTTCGGTATCGGCCCGGCCGGCACCGGCAAGACCTACCTGGCCGTGGCCTGTGCCGTGGACGCACTCGAGCGCAGCGCCGTGCAGCGCATCGTGCTCACTCGGCCGGCGGTGGAAGCGGGCGAGCGCCTGGGTTTCCTGCCCGGCGACCTGACGCAGAAGGTCGACCCGTATCTGCGCCCGCTGTACGACGCGCTCTACGACCTGCTGGGCTTCGAGCGTGTGGCCAAGGCCTTCGAACGCAACCAGCTGGAGATCGCACCCCTGGCTTTCATGCGCGGGCGCACGCTCAACAACGCCTTCGTGATCCTGGACGAAGCGCAGAACACCACGCCCGAGCAGATGAAGATGTTCCTCACGCGCATCGGCTTCGGCGCCAAGGCCGTGATCACGGGCGACGTGAGCCAGATCGACCTGCCCAAGGGCCAGCTGTCGGGCCTGATCGATGCCGAGCGCGTGCTCAAGCGCGTGTCGGGCATCGCCGTCACGCGCTTCAGCAGCGCCGACGTGGTGCGCCATCCGCTGGTGGCTCGCATCGTCGATGCCTACGACAGCGCACGCAAGGACGACGCCGCATGAGCGGCGCACGCGGCATGCCGCCCACGCTCGACCTGTCGCTGCAGTTCGGCGCTTTCACCGGCGTGGACGCCCATCGCGCTGCCCTGCCGCGCGCCGCCGTGCGCCGATGGATCCAGCACGCGCTGGCGGTGCCGGCCGAGCTGTCGGTACGCATCGTGGGCGAAACCGAAGGCCACATGCTCAACCGCCAGTACCGCGGCAAGGACTACGCCACCAATGTGCTCACGTTCGACTACGCACAGTCGCCCGTGGTCATGGCGGATCTGGTTCTGTGCGCGCCCGTGGTGGCACGCGAGGCGGCCGAGCAGAAGAAGACGCTCCAGGCCCACTACGCGCATCTGCTCGTGCACGGCACGCTGCACGCCCAAGGTTGGGACCACGAGACCGACGAGCGCGACGCGCTCGAGATGGAAGCGCTCGAAGTGCTGCTGATGGGCTCGCTGGGTTTCGCCAATCCCTACTGAGCTGCACGCCGGCCGCGCGCCTCAGCGCACGGTCATGGGGATCGTTACCGGCCCGTCGTTGACCAGCGCCACCTTCATGTCGGCCGCGAAGATGCCGGTCTGCACCACAGGATGCGCCGCCCGCGCGAGCTCGACGAAACGCTCGTAGAGCCGGCGCCCTTCGTCGGGCGGCGCGGCATTCGTGAAGCTGGGGCGGTTGCCGCCCGAAACGTCCGCGGCCAGCGTGAACTGGCTCACCACCAGCAGGCCGCCGCCCACGTCCTGCACGCTGAGGTTCATCTTGCCGGCGGCGTCGGAAAAGATACGCAACTTGAGCAGCTTGGCCAGCAGGCGCTGCGCGTGTGCCTCGGTGTCGCCGCGCTCGGCGCACACCAGCACCAGCAGGCCGGCGCCGATCTCGCCCACCACCTGGCCATCGACCTTGACGCGGGCTTCGCTCACCCTTTGCAGCACAGCCAGCATCAGTGTCCTGGCTCCGCCTCGGCCGCGCCGGGTGCAGCTTGCGCGTCGGCCACGGGCTCCACGCCCCGCGGCAGCATCTGGATCGAGAGGCGCAGGCCCGGCACCGCCCGCACCAGCGCCGCCTCGACGTCGGCGCGACGCGCGTCGGCCCGACCCAGCGGCCAGTCGGCCGGCAGGTGCATGTGCAGGTCGAGGAAGCGGCGCTGGCCCGCGCGGCGCGAGACCACGTGATCGAAACGCACCTGACCGTCGGCCTGCTGGCGCAGCACGTCCTCGACCGTGGCGAGCACCTCGGGTTCGAGCGCCTCATCCATCAGGCCCTGCGCCGCGCGCCAGACCAGCAGCCCGCCCTCGCGCAGGATGTTCAGGCCCACGCCGATGGCCAGCACGGGGTCGAGCCAGAGCCAGCCCGTCGCGCCCACGGCCAGCAATCCGAGCACCACGCCGGCCGATGTCCACACATCGGTCATCAGGTGGCGCGCATCGGCCTCCAGCGCCACCGAACGCCAGGCGCGCGCGCTGCGGAACATGGCCCAGGCGAGTGCCGCATTCAGCGCCGAACTCGCCACCGACAGCGCCAGGCCCCAGCCGAGCTGTTCCAGCGGCCGGGGATCGAGCAAGCGCAGCACCGCCGCCCAGACGATGGCGCCGGCCGCGCCGATGATGAGCACGCCCTCGAAGCCCGACGAGAAGTACTCGGCCTTGTGGTGGCCATAGGGATGGCCGTCGTCGGCCGGCCGCGCGGCCACGGCCACCATGGCCAGCGCGAACACCGCCGCGGCCAGGTTGACGAACGACTCCATCGCGTCCGAGAGCAGGCCCACCGAACCGGTGAGGTGCCACGCCAGCATCTTGAGCACGATGGTCACCACGGCCACCGCCACGGAGATGCGCAGCAGCAGGTGGGGCGACGCGGGACGACGGATGGGCGAAGAGGAAGACATGCGTAACGGCAGATCGCAGGCGGCCAAGCTTAACCGCCGAAGCGCACCAACGCGATACGCGCACCAGGGCCGCGCACGGCAGGCAACGGCCGTGCATCGTTGTGGACCATTTGGTCAAAACGGTGCGCGGTCAATTTCATAAGTTGTTGATTTCAAAAGACATTCAAGCTGGCACGCCGCATGCTAATTCCGCTTGTCCGGGCCAGTGCCCCGATGAAGGACATGCACATGAAAGTCGGCGTCTTCATTCCCATCGGCAACAACGGCTGGCTGCTGTCGGAGAACGCACCGCAGTACCAGCCCACGTTCGAGCTGAACAAGCAGATCACGCTCGCGGCCGAGCATTACGGCATGGACTTCGTGCTGTCGATGATCAAATTGCGCGGCTTCGGCGGCAAGACCGAGTTCTGGGACCATAACCTCGAATCGTTCACGCTCATGGCGGGCCTGGCCGCCGTCACCACGAAGATCCGGCTGTTCGCCACCGCCGCGTCGCTGGTGATGCCGCCGGCCATCGTGGCGCGCATGGCGTCCACCATCGATTCCATCTCGGGCGGCCGCTTCGGGCTCAACCTCGTCACGGGCTGGCAACGGCCCGAGTACTCGCAGATGGGCATGTGGCCTGGCGACCAGTTCTTCGGCACGCGCTACGAATACCTCTCCGAATACATCCAGGTGCTGCGCGACCTGTGGGGCAAGGGCCAGTCCGACTTCAAGGGCGTGCACTTCAACATGGACGACTGTCGCCTCAGCCCGCGTCCGCAGGCCGACATGAAGGTGATCTGCGCGGGCCAGAGCGACGCGGGCATGGACTTTTCGGCGAGGTACGCCGACTACAACTTCTGCTTCGGCAAGGGCGTGAACACGCCGACGGCGTTCGCGCCCGCGGCCGACAAGCTCATCGCCGCCACGGCGAAGACCGGGCGCCATGTCACCACCTATGTGCTCATGATGGTGATTGCCGACGAGACCGACGAGGCCGCGCGCGCCAAGTGGGATCACTACAAGGCCGGTGCCGACCAGGAAGCCATCCGCTGGCTGGGTGCGCAGGGCGCGGCCGACACGAAGTCCGGCGGCGACACCAACATCCGGCAGATGGCCGACCCGACGTCGGCCGTCAACATCAACATGGGCACGCTCGTGGGCTCGTATGCCAGCGTGGCGCGCATGCTGGATGAGGTGGCGCAGGTGCCGGGCACCGAAGGCGTGCTGCTCACCTTCGACGATTTCGTCGCCGGCGTGAAGGCTTTCGGCGAACGCATCCAGCCGCTGATGGCCAGCCGTGTCGGGGCCGACACGCCCGTGGCCTCGCGCGCGCCGCCCGTGGCGCTGGCCGCCTGAGCACAGCCCATGAGCAACGTCAACGCACAGGGCAAGGCCAACGCCGCCCTCACCTCGACCACGCCCGTCGGCCTGCCCGAAGCGCTGGCCGCCGGATCCGGCGCCTTCGTCCTGCCCTCGCGGCCCGAGCCGCTGGCCTTCCACGCCGCGCAGACCGCGCTGGTGGTGGTGGACATGCAGAACGCCTACGCCTCGGTGGGTGGCTACGTGGACACGGCGGGCTTCGACATTTCGGGCGCGCAGTCCACCATCGCCGGCATCGCGCGCGCGGTGGCCGCCGCGCGCGCGGCCGGCCTCCTCGTCGTCTTCCTGCAGAACGGCTGGGACGCGAAGTACGTCGAGGCCGGCGGCCCCGGCTCGCCCAACTGGCACAAGTCCAACGCGCTCAAGGCCATGCGCGCGCGGCCCGAACTGGCCGGCCGCTTCCTCGCCAAGGGCGGCTGGGACTACGAGCTCATCGACGCCCTGCAGCCGCAGGCCGGCGACATCGTCTGCCCCAAGCCCCGCTACAGCGGCTTCTTCAACAGTGCACTCGACAGCACGCTGCGTGCGCGCGGTATCCGCAATCTGGTGTTCACCGGCATCGCCACCAACGTGTGCGTCGAATCGACGCTGCGCGACGCCTTCCACCTCGAGTACTTCAGCGTGATGCTCGAAGACGCCACGCACGAGCTGGGTGGCGCGGCCATACAGGCCGCCTCGGTCTACAACGTCGAGACCTTCTTCGGCTGGGTGTCGAGCGTCGATGCCTTCTGCGCCACGGTGTCGCCTGCGCCCTCCACGGTCGCGGCCTTTGGCTCGCACGAGGGCCTGCCGGCCTGAACCCGCTGCCTTTTCCAACCCGTCCACGGAGCCTCCCATGCCCCAGCAAGCCATCATCCCGCCCGGCACCGGCGTGCCGCTCGCGCCCTACGTGCCCGGCACGCTCGCCGACGGCATCGTCTATGTCTCGGGCACGCTGGCCTTCGACAAGGACAACAACGTCGTTCACGTGGGCGACGCCGCCGCGCAGACGCGCCACGTGCTCACCACCATCCGGGGCGTGATCGAGGCCGCCGGCGGCACGATGGCCGACGTGACCTTCAACCACGTGTTCCTCAAGGACTGGGCGGACTACCAGGCCATCAACACCGTGTATGCCGAGTTCTTCCCCGGCAGCAAGCCGGCGCGCTACTGCATCCAGTGCGGGCTGGTCAAACCCGACGCGCTGGTGGAAATCGCCTCGATCGCCCACATCGGCCAGAAGTGACCGCGCCATGAGCACGCTGTACCACGAGGTTCACGGCCCGACCGACGGCGAAACCGTGCTGCTGTCCTCGGGCCTGGGCGGCTCCGCCGGCTTCTGGCAACCGCAGGTCGGCGCGCTGGTGGCGGCCGGCCACCGCGTGGTCGCGTACGACCAGCGCGGAACGGGCCGCAGCCCGGGTGCGCTGCCTGCCGGCTACACCATCGCCCACATGGCGCAGGACGTCATCGAGGTGTTGGACGCCACCGGCACCGCGCGCTGCCACCTCATGGGCCATGCGCTGGGCGGGCTCGTGGGGCTGCAGCTCGCCCTCGATGCGCCGCAGCGCGTGGCCAGCCTGCTACTGGTCAACGCCTGGGCCGCGCCCAATCCGCATTCCGCGCGCTGCTTCGACGCACGGCTCGCGCTGCTGGGCGCCGTCGGCGCGCGCGCGTATGTGGAGGCGCAACCGGTCTTCCTGTACCCGGCCGCCTGGGCCGCGGCCCATGCCGAACGCGTACAGGCGGAGGTGGACCACGCCTTCGCCCACTTTCCCGGCGAAGCCACGATGCGCGCGCGCATCGGTGCGCTGCGCGCGTTCGACGTCGATGCGCGGCTGGGAGCCATCGACGCGCCAGTGTGGGTGTCCGCCGCCATGGATGACGTGCTCGTACCCTGGACCTGCTCGCGCCGCCTGGCCGAGGGCCTGCCGCACGCGCACTTCGATGTGCTGCCACATGGCGGCCACGCCCACAGCGTGACCGAAGCCTCGGCCTTCAACCAGGGGGCGCTGGATTTCCTCGCCTGCATCACCACAGGCGAGGTGCACGCATGAGAATGACCACGTCCTCCTTCGCACCGGCCGGGCGCCTGGAAGGCACCACCCCGCCGGACGGCCCGCTCACGCGCGAGGCCTTCCGCGACGCCATGGCACGCCTGGGTGCGGCCGTGCACGTCGTCACCACAGACGGCCCCGGCGGCCGCGCCGGCTTCACCGCCTCGGCCGTCTGCAGCGTGAGCGACACACCCCCCACGCTGCTGGTGTGCCTGAACCGCGCGGCCTCGGTCTATCCGGTGTTCGAGGCCAACGACACGCTGGTGGTCAACACACTGGGCGCCGACCAGCAGCCGCTGTCCGGCCTGTTCGGCGGCAGGACACCGATGGACGAACGCTTCGCCGCCGCCCACTGGCATGCCGGGCCGGGCGGTGCGCCGCGCCTGGCCGACGCGGCGGTGGCTTTCGAATGCCGCATCGCCAGCCGCGTGGCGGCGGGTTCGCACGACGTGCTGTTCTGCGACGTTCTGGCCGTGCACCTGGGCCCCACGGCCCATGGCCTGGTCTACTTCGACCGGCGCTACCACCCGCTGCTACCCGCGCCGCACTGACGCCTTGCGCCGTCATGTCGCTGGTGTCCAATACGCCCATGCCGAACGACACCGACGCCCGACTCGAATCGCTGGAGATCAAGGCCAGCTATGCCGAGGACCTGCTGGAACAGCTCAACCTGACCGTGTTCCGGCAGCAGCAGCAGATCGACCGGCTGCTGGAACGCCTGGCCGAGCTGGAGCGGCGCGCGCCCGCTGCCGACTCCGGCGCACCGCGCTCGTTGCGCGACGAGTTGCCGCCGCACTACTGAAGCGCTGACGGTCGACGAGCCTTGCCTTGGCGGGCGCGCGTCAGGCCCTGGCCGCAGCCGCCCGGCGCCGTGCGGGTGCAGGCGCTCCTCCCGTGGCTGCCAGCGCGGCCATCGCCTGCGTGCCGGCGGCCTGAACCGTCACGCCGTCGAGCACGATGCGCTGCACGTTGGCCACCGCCTCCTCGAAGAAGGCCGGGTCGTCCAGCGTGCGGCCGGTGATGGCCTGGATCTGCACCGCGAAGTCGGCGTAGTGTTGCGTGGTGGCCCACAGCGCGAACACCAGATGGTGCGGCGCCACGGGCGCGAGCCGGCCGGCGCTCACCCACGCCCGGATCACGGCCGACTTGGTGGCCACCAGTTCGCGCAGCTCGCGCGCGAGGTCGTCGCGCAGCAGCGGCGCGCCCTGGATCATCTCCAGGCAGAACAGGCGCGACGCATCGGGCCGGTCGCGTGACAGCGCGAGCTTGGCGCGGATGTAGTCGGCGATGGCCTCGCGCGGGTCCTGGTCGGCGCGGAAGGCACGCAGCGGCTCCAGCCAGACGTCCAGCAGATCACGCAGCGTGGCGACGTAGAGCTCTTCCTTGTTGGCGAAGTGGTAGAGCAGGTTGCTCTTGGAGACGCCCGCTCGCGCCGCCACCTGGTCCACCGTGGTGCCATGCAGGCCGAAGCGCGAGAACAGCCCCAGCGCCGCCGACAGGATGACACCGCGCTTGTCCACCGGCACGCGCGCCGCGCGGCTGCGTGGCTTGCGGGCGGTGGTGGCCGCCTCGGGCTTGCGGCGCGGGGTTGCCGCGCGTGCGGGGGCGCGCGTGCCGTTGCGCGCTGCGGGGGCCGGCTTCGTGTCGATGCTCATGTTGCTCTCTTCTCCCCACGGCGGGGCCATGCATCCGGTGCGCCATGCTGCCACAGGACAGGCAGGCACAGCACGAACCGTGCGCGGTGCGCACGGCGATGGCGGCCGCCGCATGCACCAGCACGGCGGGGCGGCGGATCGCAATGGTGCCCGGACAGGCATCCAGACTTCCGCGCGCGCACCAGCGCGGCGCGGACAGGCTCGCCCGCAGGCCGCGCGACCCGCGCAACGCGGGCATTTGTCCAACTGGTCCAAGTGGCACGGTCGTTGCATGCCGCGCTCTGCGATGTCTGTGCCCGCCAGCTGCGGGCCTCACCGGAGTCTTTCGACATGCCCACACTGAGCGTTCCCATCATCGACCTGAAGCCGTGGTTCGACGGCACGCCCGAGGGCCGCGACGCGGTGGGCCGCGCTGTCGATGCCGCGTGCCGCGACATCGGTTTCCTGGTGATCACCAACCACCAGATTCCGGCCGAGCTGATCGGCCGCGTGTCGAGCGCCTCGCGCGAATTCTTCGCGCTGCCGCTGGCCGACAAGCGCCGTGTCGACCGGCCGCGCGACGACGCCGTGCGCGGCTACAGCGCCGTGGGCGAGGAGGGCCTGTCGTACAGCCTGGAAGAAGCTGCACCCGGCGACCTCAAGGAGTCGTTCTCCATCGGCCCCTCGGGCGTCCCCGACGATGCCTACCATCGCGGCCCCGCCGCAGGCGCGCACTTCGAACCCAACGTCTGGCCCGAAGGCCTGCCGGGCTTCCGCGAGGCCTACACCGAGTACTTCGACGCGATGAGCGATCTCTCGCGCGAACTCATGCGCATCTTCGCCACCGGCCTGGGCCTGCCGCTGCATTTCTTCGACGACAAGATCGACAGGCACATCAGCATGTTCCGCGTGCTGAGCTATCCACCGCAGAACGAACCGCCGCTGCCCGGCCAGTTGCGCGCCGGCGCGCACAGCGACTACGGCAGCCTGACCATCGTGCTGCCCGACGGCCCGGGCCTGCAGGTGTTCAACAAGGCAGGCCAATGGGTGGATGTGCCGAGCGTCGAAGGCGGGCTGGTGGTGAACATCGCCGATCTGATGATGCAGTGGACCAACGACGAGTGGGTGTCCACCCTGCATCGCGTGACCAACCCGCCCTTCGACGATGCGATGAAGAACGTGCGCCGCCAGTCGCTGGTGTTCTTCCACCAGCCCAACTACGACGCCATGGTGGAGTGCCTGCCCGGCTGCCTCGCGCCCGGTGCCATGCCCAAGTACGCACCGATCAGCTCGGGTGACCACCTGACCGCCAAGTTCGTCAAGCAGACCACCTTCGGCGGCACGAAAGCGGAAGCCTGATGGCCCACCTCTCCTACGTCAACGTCTTCGCCAGGGACATCGTCCTGCTCTCGGGCTTCTACCAGCGCGTGTTCGGCTTCCCCGAGATCGAGGCCATCCGCTCGCCGATCTTCCGCGGCCTGGACACCGGCAAGTCCAGCCTGGGCTTCAACGCACTCGATGCCTACGAGCTGCTCAAGCTGTCCGAGCATTCGGACACCCGGGGCATCAAGTTCCTTCTGAACATCGATGTGGACAGCCGCGCCGACGTGAACCGCATGGTGCCCATCGCGCTCGGCGCGGGCGCCACGCTGGTCAAGGCGCCCTACGTCACTTACTACAACTGGTACCAGGCCGTGCTGCTCGATCCCGAAAGCAACGTGTTCCGCATCAACTTCATGATGTGACGCGCACGGCCGTCCCCGCACTTCTCCCTCAGCAACCCCGCAGTTTCCAAGGCGTTCCCATGCAGTACCCCGTTTCCCGCCGTGCCCTTGCCGCCCTCGCCATCCTCGCGGGAGGCGCCGTCCTCGCCGCGCCCGCGCTGGCCGCAGGCCCCTTCAAGCTCACCGGCGAGCCCAAGATCGCGATGATCTATTTCGGCCCCAAGAACGACGGCGGCTGGACGCAGGCCTTCGACGAGGCCCGCATCAAGATGGAAGCGCAGCTGGGCCAGAAGATCCAGTTCGTCGAGAAGATTCCCGAAGACGCTTCCGCCATCAGACCGGTGGCCGAGCGCTTCATCTCGCGCGGTGCCAACATCGTGATCGGCACCGCCTTCGGCTATTCCGACACGTTCAAGGAACTGGCCGCCAAGTACCCCAAGGTGGCGTTTCTCAACGCCTCGGGCACCACCAACAGCGACAACCTCGAATCGTTCTACGGGCGCACCTACGAGAGCCAGTACCTGTGCGGCATGGCCGCCGCCGCCGCCAGCCCGACGGGCAAGCTCGGCTTCGTGGCTGGCAACCCGGTGGGCAGCGTCAACTGGACCATCAACGCCTTCGCGCTCGGCGCGCAGAAGATCAACCCGGCCGCCACGGTGAACGTGATCTACACGGGCGCCTGGAACGACCCGGTCAAGGAGCGCACGGCCGCATCCGCCCTGCTCGATCAGGGCATCGATGTGATCGGCCAGCACGTGGACACGCCCACCCCGCAGATCGTGGCGCAGGAGCGCGGCAAGCATGGCACCGGCCTGCACCGTGACATGCGCCAGTACGCTCCCAAGGCCACCATCTGCTCGGCCGTGTGGTCATGGGACAAGTTCCTGGTGCCGCAGGTGAAGAAGATCATCGCGGGCCAGTGGGCGCCCAACCCCTACGGCGACCTCGCGCCCATGAGCCGTGGCGGCACCGACATCGCCGGCTTCGGCCCGGCCGTGCCGGCCGACAAGGTCAAGCTCATCGAAGCCGAACGCGAGGCGATCCTGAAGGGCAAGCACGTCTACGCCGGCCCGCTGGCCGACCGCGAAGGCCGACAGCGCGTGGCCGCCGGCGCCGTGATCTCCGATGGCGACCTCTGGAAGATGGACTGGTTCGTCAAGGGCGTGGTCACGCAGAAGTGAGGCCGGGAGCCGACGCATGAAGACCATTCCCGTCATCGACCTGCACGGCAACTACGACCCGGCGGCGCCCGCCGCGCGCGCTGCCGTGGCCGACCTGCACCACGCGCTCACCACCTACGGCTTCGCGTACATCGCGGGCCACAACGTGTCGGATGCCTCGCGCACCGCCGCCTTCGAGGCCTCGCGCGAATTCCACGCCTCGCCGCTCGAGAAGAAGAACTCGCTGGCGATCAACGAGTTCCACCGCGGCTACATGGCGCTGGCCAGCGACACCATCAAGACCTCGTCGGTGGCCCAGGTGACGCGCCCCAACATGAGCGAATCGCTGATGCTCATGCACGAGGTGGCCGGGGACGATCCCGATTACGGCCGCCCGATGAACGGACCCAACCAGTGGCCCGACTGGATACCGGAGTTCCGCCCGCGCGTGGAACGCTACATCGGCGAAGTCGACACGCTGGGTCGCTACGTGATCCGGCTCATGGCCATGAGCCTGGATCTCGACCCCTATGCGCTGGACGCGCCGTTCGCCAAGCCCACCACCTTCCTGCGCATGCTGCACTACCCGCCGCAGGCCCCGGACGACGCCGACAACTTCGGTTCGGCCCCGCACACCGACTACGGCTTCGTCACGCTGCTGGCGCAGGACGACTCGGGCGGCCTGCAGGTGCGCCCGCGCGGCACCGACCACTGGATCGACGCGCCGCCCATCCCGGGCACCTATGTGCTCAACGTGGCCGACATGCTGGCGCGCTGGACCAACAACCGCTTCGTCTCGACGCCGCACCGCGTGGTCAACCGATCGGGCAAGGACCGCTACTCGCTGCCCTATTTCCTGGACACCCACATCGATGCCGTCATCGACTGCCTGCCCACCTGCGTGAGCGAGGCGAATCCGGCGAAATTCCCGCCGCTGCGCTACGGCGACCGGCTGGAGCAGCACATGAGCACCAACTACAGCAACGACCACCGCAGCGAGCGCCCGCGCGCTTCGAAGTCGCCGCTGCAGACCGCCTGAGGTCGCCGTCGTCGCGCAGGCCATCGTGGTTCGAGTTTCCTTGTCCCGTGTCGTTTCCTTCCTGATTCCCTAAACCGGAGGTCTTCATGTTGTCCAAGCGCTTCTACCGGATGTCCGCCCTGATGGCGGGCGCGATGGCCCTGCTGACGGCGGGCGCCGCCTCGGCGCAGGCCGGTTTCTCCCTCACGGGCAAGCCGGTCATCGCGATGCTGTACTACGGCCCCAAGAACGATGGCGGCTGGACGCAGGCCTTCGACGAGGCCCGCGTGAAGATCGAAACCGCGCTGGGCCAGAAGATCCAGTTCGTGGAGAACGTGGGCGAGGACGCGTCGGTCATCAAGCCGGCGGCCGAGCGCTTCATCTCGCGCGGCGCCAACATCGTGATCGGCACCGCCTTCGGCCAGTCCGATTCGTTCAAGGACCTGGCTGCCAAGCATCCCAAGGTGGCGTTCCTCAACGCCTCGGGCACCACCAACGGCCCCAACCTCGAATCGTTCTACGGGCGCACGTACGAAAGCCAGTACCTGTGCGGCATGGCCGCGGGCGCGGCCAGCAAGAGCGGCAAGCTCGGCTTCGTGGCGGCCAACCCGTTCGGCGTGGTCAACTGGACGGTCAATGCCTTCGCACTGGGCGCGCAGAAAATCAACCCGGCCGCCACGGTCAACGTGATCTACACCGGCACCTGGAACGACCCGGTGAAGGAACGCGCCGCCGCCTCGGCCCTGATCGACCAGGGCGCCGACGTCATCGGCCAGCACGTGGATTCGCCCACGCCGCAGATCGTGGCGCAGGAGCGCGGCGTCTATGGCACCGGCCACCACCGCGACCTGCGGCAGTTCGCGCCCAAGGCCACGCTGTGCTCGTCGGTGTGGGTGTGGGACAAGTTCCTCGTCACCGAGCTCAGGAAGGTCATCGCCGGCAACTGGAAGCCCGAGCCCTACGGCGCCTTCATCCCCATGAGCGCGGGCGGCACCGACATCGCGGGCTTCGGCGCCGCCGTGCCGGCCGACAAGGTGAAGGTCATCCAGGCCGAGCGCGACGCGATCATGAAGGGCAAGCACATCTACGCCGGGCCGCTCAACGACCGCGAAGGCAAGCAGCGCGTGGCCGCGGGTGCCGTGCTCTCCGATGCCGATCTCTGGAAGATGGATTGGTACGTGAAAGGCGTGGTCACGCAAAAATGATTCACCCCCAGGCTTCGCGCTGCGCACTGGCGCTCCGCGGCATCCGCAAGAGCTTCGACGGCTTCCTGGCCCTGCAGGACGCGCATTTCACCGCGCGCTGGGGCGAGGTGCACGCGCTGCTGGGCGAGAACGGCGCGGGCAAGTCGTCGCTGATGAACATCGCCGCCGGGCTGTACGCGCCCGAGGCGGGCGAGTTGCTGGTGGACGACAACGCCGTGCGGCTTGCGGGCCCGAAGGATGCGGCACGGCACCGCATCGGCATGGTTCACCAGCATTTCAAGCTGGTGCGGCCGTTCACCGCCGCGCAGAACATCCTGCTGGGCCTGCCGGCGCCCGAAGGCGGCGCGGGCTACGGTGCGCGCCTGGCCGAGGTGGAGGAGCGCATGCGCGCACAGGCGGCCGACCTCGGCTTCGCCATCGATCCGCGCCAGCGCATCGACCAGATGTCGATCGCCGAACAGCAGCGGGTGGAAATCCTCAAGGTGCTGCTGGCCGGGGCGCGCATCCTCATCCTCGACGAGCCCACCGCCGTGCTGACCGACGTGGAAGCCGAGCGCCTGCTCGCCACGGTGCATGGCCTGGCGCGTCGCGGCAGCGCCGTGGTGCTGGTCACGCACAAGATGGCCGACGTGAAGACCTGGGCCGATCAGGTGACGGTGATGCGCGGTGGCCGCACGGTGGCCACGGTCGACCCGAAGGCCACGCCCGTGGCCGAGCTGGTGCGCCTGACCGTGGGCGAAGCCGTGCCGGCGCGCGTGCGCACGGGCGGCTCGCGCGGCGCGCCGCACCTGGTGGTGAAGAACCTCTCGCGGCGCGCTGCCGATGGCCGTGCCATGCTGGAGGGCATCGCGCTCACCGTGCACGCGGGCGAGATCTACGGCATCGCAGGCGTGGGCGGCAACGGCCAGGGCGAACTGGCAGCCGCCATCCTCGGCCTGCCCGGTGACAACCCCAGGAGCGGCAGCGGCACCATCGAGCTGGCCGGCACGGGCGAGGTGCAGCGGCTCTCGCCCGCGCGGCGACGTGCGCTGCAGGTGGCCGCGATCCCGGCCGACCGCTACACGTTCGCGCTGGCCGGTGGCCTGTCGGTCGCCGAGAACTTCGGCATCGGCCAGGTGCACACCGGCCGCTATGGCCCGCTGGCCTGGCTGGCGCGCCGCCGCATGGAATCCGATGCCCGCGAAGCCGTGGCGGCCTTCGACGTGCAGGGCGTGCGTTCGCCCACGCAGAAGGCCGCGCTGCTCTCGGGCGGCAACGCGCAGAAGCTGGTGATCGCGCGCGAGTTCAGCAAGTCGCCGCGCCTGGTGGTGGTGCACAGCCCCAGCCGAGGCCTGGACGTGCGCGCCAGCGCCGAAGTGCATGCCCGCCTGCTGGCTGCGCGCGACGCGG
The DNA here is from genome assembly GCA_017307855.1 of Burkholderiales bacterium. Taxonomy (GTDB): domain Bacteria; phylum Pseudomonadota; class Gammaproteobacteria; order Burkholderiales; family Burkholderiaceae_C; genus JAGOCV01. Next base: position 120,951 of record JAFKGD010000005.1, read on the forward strand.
GCGCGGCGGTGCTGCTGATCAGCGAAGACCTCGACGAAGTGCTGCAGCTGGCCGACCGCATCGGCGTGATGAACCGCGGCCGCCTGGTGGCCGAGTTCGGGCAGCCCGCCGATCGCCAGGCCATCGGCGAGGCCATGGTCGGACATGACTGAGCTCCCCCCCGTTTCTTGCTCGCTTCGTGCAGCCGAGTCCCCCCCTCGAGGGCGCGCACCCGATGGCCCGGCGAAGCCGGTTCCATGGGTGCCCGCGAACCGGCACCACCGCACCGCCCGAAGCGTGACTTCGCCCCGCACTTCCATGTCCATCTCTTCACCCACCATCCAAACCGCGCACGTGCCGCTGCTCTCGCGCCGCTACACGCTGGAAATCCGCCAGCAGATGGCCTGGCACTGGCAGGCGGTGGTGCTGGCGCTGGCCGTCGCGGCCGGGCTGCTGGTGTCGGGCACGATCCTGGTGGCAGCTGGCGTGCCGGCCGGCGAGCTGTTCAACGAGTTCGTGGTGGCCACGCTGTTCGACGCGCAGAGCCTGCAGGCCGTGCTGTTCCAGGCGGCGCCGATGATCCTTGTGGGCCTGGCGGCTTGTATCGCCTTCCGCGCGCGTTTCTGGAATCTGGGGCTCGAAGGCCAGATGATCTGGGGCGCCGTCGGCGCCACGGCGGTGTCGATTTTCGGCATCGGGCCCGAAGGCTCGCGGCTGGTGCTGATGTTCTGCGCCGCCGCGCTGGGCGGGCTGCTGTGGGCGCTGGCCCCGGCGCTGCTCAAGCTCAGGCTGGGCGTGAACGAGATCATCTCCAGCCTGATGCTGAACTACGTGGCGGCCAACTTCCTGCTGCATCTGGTCTACGGTGCCTGGAAGGATCCGAAGGATTCGTTCCCTTACTCGCCGCAGTTCCGCAGTTTCGAGCGGCTGCCTGAATTCCTCGGCCCCTCGGGCGCGGCCGTGACACTGGCGCTGGTGGCGATGCTGGCCGCCTGGTGGTTCGTGCGGGCCAGCCGCGCGGGCCTGTACCTGCGCTTCGTCGACGCCAACCCGCGCGTGGCCGGCGCGCAGGGCGTGCCGGTGCAGGCCATGATCCTGGGCGCGGTGCTGGTCTCGGGTGCGATGGCCGGCGTGGGTGGCTTCCTGGTGGCGGCCGGACAGGAGGGGCGGCTCACACAGGCTTTCTACCAGGGCTACGGCTTCTCGGGGATCCTCATCGCCTTCCTCGCGCGCAACCATCCGGTGGCAGCAACCGTGGTGGCGCTGCTGGTGGCGCAGCTGTTCGTGGCGGGCCGCAGCCTGCAGGTGTTCTATCAGGTGCCGTTCGCGATGACGCAACTGATCCAGGCCATCGTCGTGATCGCCGTGGCCTCGTCGGATTTCTTCATCCGCCACCGCCTTCGCCGAAGCGCCTGAGGAGCACGCCATGGACCTGATCGGCCACTGGATCGCGAGCATCCCCGATTTCGCCGTGCCCTATGCACTGGCGGCGCTGGGACTCATCATCGCCGAGCGCGCGGGCGTGCTCTCGCTGGGCGCGGAGGGACTGATGCTGGTGGGCGCGCTCACGGCCATCGGCACGCAACTGGCCGTCGGTGCCACCGGCATCTCGCTGTTTGCCGCGATGCTGGCCGCCAGCGCGGTGTCGGTGCTGTTCGCGGTCATGGTGGTGTGGCTGCGCATCAACCAGGTGATCGCGGGGCTGGCGCTGGTGTTCTTCTGCCAGGGGCTCACCAGCCTGCTGGGCACGCTATTCGAGTGGACCAACCAGCCGGTCGTCTCGATGGGCGCGGTGGCGCTCGGGCCGCTGGCGCAGATTCCGGTGATCGGCGGCCTGTTCCGCCAGAACCCGGTGGCATACCTGATGCCGTTCATTTTCCTGGCCGTGGTGTGGTTCCTGCTGCGCACCACGCCCGGCCTCAAGCTGCGCGCCGTGGGCGAGAACCCGCAGGCCGCCGACGCGGCGGGCATCAGCGTGTCGGGCTGGCGCTTCGCGGCCATCGTCGGGGGCGCGGCGCTGGTGGGGCTGGCGGGTGCGTACATCTCGCTGCTGTCCACCAAGCTCTGGATCGCGGGCATGACCGGCGGGCGTGGCTGGATCGCTGTGGGTTTGGTGATCTTCGCGCGCTGGTCGCCCTGGAAGGCGCTGGCCGGTGCGCTGCTGTTCGGCTGCATCGAGGCGCTGATACCGCAACTGGCCGCCGCCGGCGTTCAGCTTCCGCAGTACTTCGTGCTGATGACGCCCTATGTCGTGACGCTGGCCGTGATGGTCTGGGTGGCGCTGGGCCGCGATCGCCAGGCCGATGCGCAGCCGGGCGCGCTCGGCGAGCCCTACGTGCGCGAAGAGCGCCGATAGCCACGGAGCATCCGAACCCATGAAATCCTACGTCTACGGCCAGCCGCGCGAGCTGGGCGACGCCTTCGCCGACTATGTCGATCCCGCCACCACGGCCGTGATATCTATCGACATGCACCGCGGCACCTGGAAGACAGCCCCGACTGCCCCTGCCCGGCGCCGCGCGCCCGCGACGTGGTGGCGCCCATCGACGCCTTCCATGACGAGGCGAGGGCCGCGGGCGTGCGCATCGTGCATGTGAAGTCGGTGCTGCGCCCCGGCGGCGTGGACGACCTGGCGGGCATCCCGGCGGCTTGGCGGCGTACCTTCCCGCTGCACATGGGCGACATCCCCAACCACGCCGAGCATGCGATCGAGGGCAGCCGCTGGACCGAATGGGTCACACGCGTGGAGCCGGGCGACATGCGCGTGGAAAACAAGCGGCGCCTCTCGGCCTTCTACCCCACCGATCTCGATTTCCTGCTGCGCAACCAGCGCATCCAGACCGTGGTGCTCGACGGCGGGTTCACCGATTGCTGCGTGCTCAACACGGCCTTCGACGCCAACAACCACAACTACCGCGTGATCGTGCTGCGCGATCTGGTACGTGGCACCGACGACCACCTGGAGGCGGCTGCGCTGGCCATGGTGTCGCTCCACCTCGGCCTGGTGATGGACTCCGCCGAGCTGCTCCTTGCGTGGAAAACCTCACGCAAAGGCCGCCCGATCTGATGCGGGTAGGCGCCGGCCTACAGGGCGGCAACGGACGGACCGCTATAGTCCGCGCCATAAAGCCACATCTGCGCTGGGGGATAGCCATGGGACATCGAGGGGCGCTACACGCTGCTTCATTCATTCGCGCCGGCGCCGCCGCAGGCGCCTTGCTGCTGACCAGCGCCGGTGCATTCGCACAGACACCGCCGCCCACAACCGAGCTCGACGTGCCGGCCGCCGGCACACTCAAGATCGTCGACGGAGATGTTCGCGTGGTGGGCACCGACTACGAAGAGCGCCGCGTCAAGCCCGGCGACCGCATCGCCTCCACCGAGCGCCTGGTCACGGGCCGGGAAAGCGCTGCCAGCGTGGTGCTGCGCGACGGCACGGTGATGGCGCTGGGCCCGCGCACCAACCTTGACCTCAGCCGCTTCAACTACAACGCCACGACACAGGAAGGCAGCCTGGCCGTGCGCCTGGTGCGCGGGTCCATGCGCATGATCACCGGCCTGATCGGCCGTTCCAATCCTGACGCAGTGACCGTTGCGACACGCACCGCCACCGTCGGCATCCGCGGCACCGACTTCATCGTTACCGTCGACGAGGCCAACCCGTGAGCGGCGGCCGGATGTCCGCCCTGCTGCGTTGCGCGGCACTGGTCATCGCCGTGGCACTGGCCGGCTGCGCGGCACCGCCGCCCAAGCCGCCATCGACACAGGTGGTGCTGCTGCCGCAGGCCGACGGCAAACCGTCGGCCGTGACTGTGACCACACCAGGCGGCACCAGCATGCTGTCGGCACCGTACCAGCGCGCCAGCGTTCGTGAGGGAGAAGCCGCGGCACCTTCGGTGGATGCCGTGAGCGCCGCGCAGATGCAGGCCGACCATGCGCAACTGCTGCAAGCCACGCCGGCGCCCGCCCGCTCGTACACCATCTACTTCCAGACCGGCGGCACCCTGCTCAATCCCGAGTCGCGCTCGGTCATGGCCCAGGTACTCGACGAGGCGCCGCGCCGCCCGGGCGCCGAGCTGCTCATCACCGGACACACCGACACCCAGGGCAGTGTGGCGATCAACGACGCGTTGTCGCTGCGCCGCGCCAACGAGATGCGCGACCTGTTCGTCCAGCGCGGCTTTCCGGCCAGCCACATCGAAACCGTGGGCCGTGGCAAGCGGCAACTGGCTGTGCCCACGGCCGACAACGTGAACGAGCCGCGCAACCGGCGGGTCGAGATCACCGTCCGCTAAAGGGGCGGCTTCGCATCGGATTGCAGGGGTTCGGATACGTCGGGCGGCGGGGCCAGCATGGCCCTTAGGCTGCAATTCATTCCCAACACTGGATGCAGCATGATCGGCCCTATTCCCAACCCCATTTCCATCATCACGGGCATCTTCGACAAGATCCACCCGAAGAACGAAATCAACTTCAAGAAGGATTTCAAGGCAATGATCGATTCGCTGGGCGTGGACGAGTCCACGCGCGAACGGATCATGGCCGTGCTCAATTCGGGCAAGGATCAGGATCTGAGCAAGAAGCTGATTGATCTCGTCAACGGCGACCTCCTCGACAAGAACGGCGAGCCCATCCAGCTGATGGATGCGAGCGGCGCGCCCATCCAGCTCGACCCGGAACTCATCGCCCAGCTGGCCGAGAAGAACGGCGTGCCGCAAACGTCCATCAATACAGGCGATCTGCGGGCGGCCGGAATGCAAGACCCGGGCTTCGTCGACGAGTCGATGCAGCAGACGGGCTGGCTCGCGGGTTGACCCTGTCGCGGGATCAATCCAAGGTCACGCGCGCGAACTTGCGCTTGCCCACCTGCAGCACGTAAGTGCCTGCACCGAGCTTCAGCCCCTTGTCGCTGACGACCGACGAATCCACACGCACGCCGCCGCCCTCGATCAGGCGGTTGGCCTCGGAGGACGAGGGTGCCAGGCCGGCCGCCTTGAGTAGCGCCGCGACGCCCAGCGGCGCGCCCGACAGGGCCACCTCGGGAATGTCGTCGGGCACGCCGCCCTTGCTGCGGTTGGCGAAATCCTGCTCGGCGGCGTCGGCAGCGGCCGAGCTGTGGAAGCGCGCGGTGATCTCGCGCGCCAGTTCCACCTTCACTTCCTTGGGATTGCGCCCACCGGCGATCTGCTCGCGCAATTTCGCGATGTCCGCCAGCGAGCGCATCGACAGCAGCGTGTACCAGTCCCACATCAGGTCGTCGCTGATGGAGAGCACCTTGGCGAACATGCTGTTGGCGTCCTCGGTGATGCCCACGTAGTTGTTCTTGCTCTTGGACATCTTGTCGACCCCGTCCAGGCCCACCAGCAGGGGCATGGTGAGGATGCACTGCGGCTCCTGGCCGTATTCCTGCTGCAGGTGGCGGCCCATCAGCAGGTTGAACTTCTGGTCGGTGCCGCCCAGTTCGAGATCGCTCCTCAGCGCCACCGAGTCGTAACCCTGCATCAGCGGGTAGAGGAATTCGTGCACGCTGATCGACTGGCCAGACGAGAAGCGCTTGTGGAAGTCATCGCGCTCCATCATGCGGGCCACCGTGTACTTGGCGGCCAGCTGGATCAGACCGCGCGCGCCCAGCGGGTCGCTCCATTCGGAGTTGTAGCGCAGCTCGGTCTTCGAAGGATCGAGGATCTTGTCGGCCTGGGCGCGGTAGGTTTCGGCGTTGACCTTGATCTGGTCGGCCGTGAGTGGCGGGCGCGTGCTGTTACGACCCGAGGGGTCGCCGATCATGGAGGTGAAGTCGCCAATCAGGAAGATGACGGTGTGGCCCAGGTCCTGCAGCTGGCGCATCTTGTTGAGCACCACGGTATGGCCCAAATGGATGTCGGGCGCGGTCGGATCGAGCCCCAGCTTGATGCGCAGCGGCACGCCCGTGGCGGCCGAACGCGCGAGCTTGTGCGTCCACTCGTCCTCGGGCAGCAACTCCTCGACCCCGCGGCGGGTCACGGCCAATGCCTCGCGCACGGCATCCGTGACCGGGAATTTTGTAACAGGTGCTTGATTCATAAGGGTTTTTTGATCGACACGCCGGACACGGTCGGTATACTTCGCGCCAGTTTGCTGCAAGCGCCGGATTCTAATTGGCGTGGTTATTGCAATCCGCAGCGCATGTTTTTCCAGAATCCGGCTTCCCTTCCTACAGACGGGCCCGGCATTCGCTGACTTCCCCGGAGCCCATCCTTGAAGCAAGGACTGATCACCGCCGGCCAGGCCACTCTCGACATGGTTCGCCGCCACCCCCGCCGTCTGTCCACCGCTGTTGCAGCTTTTCTCCTGTGTGCCGGAGGCGGTGCCTTCGCCGTGGCCTCGCTGGGCCCCGATGCATCCGAATTGCCGGTCGAAACCGTGATCGAAGCCATCGACACCCTGCCTGTGGACGCGCAGGCGCTGGCCCTGGACACACACAGCTTCAACCTCTTCCGCACCGACCTGACGCGTTCGTCGGACACACCCGAGTCGCTGCTGCAGCGCCTGGGCATCGCCGACGCCGACGCCGCCGCCTTCCTGCGCCGCGACGCCAACGTGCGCCAGGTGCTCTGGGGCCGTGCCGGCCGCAATGTCAAGGCAGAAGCCAGCGACACCCACTCGCTCGTGGGACTGTCGGCCCGCTGGAGCGCCGACGACGGCAGCTTCAAGCGCCTGGTGGTCGAAAAAGGCTCCGCAGGGTTCATCTCCCGTATCGAGCAGGACGTCCTGACGACCTCGGCCCGCCTGGCCAGCGGCACCATCCAGTCGTCGCTGTTCGCCGCGGCCGACGAAGTCCGTCTGCCCGACAGCGTGGCCACGCAGCTGGCCGAGATTTTCTCGGGCGACATCGACTTCCACCGCGCACTGCGCCGCGGCGACCGTTTCTCGGTGGTCTACGAAACGCTCGAAGCCGATGGCGAGCCGCTGCGCGCCGGCCGAGTGCTGTCGGCCGAGTTCGTGAACAACGGCAAGACCTTCCAGGCCATGTGGTTCCAGGAGCCGGGCACCAAGGGCGGCTACTACACGCTGAACGGCGACAGCCTGCAGCGCGCCTTCCTGGCCTCGCCGATGGCGTTTTCGCGCATCACCTCCGGCTTCAAGATGCGCTTCCACCCCATCCTGAAGACCTGGCGGGCCCACAACGGCGTGGATTACGCCGCTCCCACGGGCACGCCGGTGCGCACTGTCGGCGATGGCGTGGTCGAGTTCGCGGGCGTCCAGAACGGCTTTGGCAACGTGGTGTTCGTCAAGCACCGCGGCGGCAACACCACGGTGTACGCCCACCTGAGCAAGATCAACGTGCGCCGCGGCCAGAACGTGGCGCAGGGCGACAACATCGGCGCCGTCGGCATGACGGGCTGGGCCACGGGCCCGCACCTTCACTTCGAATTCCGCGTCAACGGCGAGGTGCGCGATCCGCTCACCGTGGCCCGCCAGGCCGAGACCGTGCCGCTGTCGACCGCTTCGCGACCGGCGTTCGAACGCCTGGCCGCCGGCTATCGCGTGCAACTGGGTGCTGCGGCGATCATGCAGCAGGCCAGCGCGCAGTAAGCGCCAGCACCGGGCACACCCACCCCCGTGGATCCGCTGTTCATCGGCCTCATGTCGGGCACCTCGCTCGACGGGGTCGACGGCGTGCTGGCCGATCTCTCAGGCCACACGCCGCGCGTGCTGGGCCACGCCGCGCGGCCGCTGCCCGCCCTTCTGCGTGCTGAACTCATGGCGCTCAACACGCCCGGTGGCGTGAACGAACTGCACCGCGCAGCTCTGGCAGGCAATGCAATGGTGCGCGTTTACGCGGAGGTCGTCGCCACGCTGCTGGCTGACACCGGCCGTAGCGCGAGGGACGTCGCGGCCATCGGCGCCCACGGCCAGACCGTGCGCCACCAGCCCGGCCTGCACGATGGCACGGGCTACACGCTGCAGCTCAATCAGCCGGCCCTGCTGGCCGAAGTCACGGGCATCGCCGTGGTGGCCGATTTCCGCAGCCGCGACATCGCGGCAGGCGGCCAGGGCGCGCCGCTGGTGCCGGCCTTCCATCACGCGCTGTTCGCCCAACCGGCACGGACTGTCGCCGTGCTCAATCTTGGCGGCATCGCCAACATCAGCGTGCTGGCGGCCGACGGCGCCGTCACGGGCTTCGACTGCGGCCCTGCGAATGCGCTCATGGACCACTGGTGCCTGCAGCACACCGGCCAGCCGTTCGACCGCAATGGCACCTGGGCCGCGCAGGGCCGTGTTCTGCCCGCGTTGCTCAGGATGCTGCTGGCCGAGCCGTTCCTCGACCAGCCGCCACCCAAGAGCACCGGGCGCGATCTGTTCCACCCCGCCTGGCTGGCCTCGAAGCTGGTGGCCGCCGATGCGGTCGCTGCCGCCGCTGCAGACGTGCAGTCCACGCTGGCCGAGTTCACCGCCGAGGCCGCAGCCCGCCATGTACTCCGCCACGCTGCCGACGCCACCCGGCTGCTGGTGTGCGGTGGCGGCGCCCTCAATACGCACCTGATGTCACGGCTGGCCGCCCTGCTGCCCGGCATCGCCGTGGCCTCCACCAATACCGCCGGCCTGCCGCCGCTGCAGGTGGAAGCCTGCGCCTTCGCCTGGCTGGCGCAACGCACGCTCACCGGCCAGCCCGGTAACCTTCCGGCGGTGACCGGCGCCCGCGGCCCGCGCGTGCTGGGCGCGATCTACCCCGCCTGAAGCCGCCCCGGGGTCAGCCCGGATCGGCCGCATCGGCCGCACTGCCCGCTGGCGCGCGCTCGTGACCGCGCAGTTGCCAGAAGATGGCCGCCGACGCCATCGTGATTAGGCCCATGCACGCGAACGTGGCGTGGAAAGTGGTCAGCGTCTGTGCCGCAGACCCCGCGCCGAACAGGCCCGTGAAGGCCGCGAGCACCGCACCGGCGGTCGCCACACCCATGCCCATCGCCAGCATCTGCACCATCGACAGCAGGCTGTTGCCGCTGCTGGCGCGCACGTTGTCGATGTCCTTGAGCGTGAGGGTGTTCATGGCGGTGAACTGCAGCGAATTGACGGCCCCGAATGCTGCCAGCTGCAACGTGAGCAGCCACCACGGCTGCCCCAGGAACGTGAGCGCGAAACTGGCCATCGTCAGCCCCACCAGCAGCGTATTGCCCACCAGCACGCGGCGATAGCCCGCACGCGTGATGAGTGGCGTGGCCAGTCGCTTCACCGCCATGCCGGCAATGGCCACCGGCAACATCATCAGCCCGGCCTGCAATGGCGAATAGCCCATGCCGACCTGCATGAGCAGCGGCACGAGGAACGGCATGCACGAGCTGCCCAGCCGCGAGAACAGGTTGCCCAGCAGTCCGATCGACAGCGTCGGGATGGAGAACAGCGAAGGCGAGAACAGCGGATCGGGCCGCTTCACGGCATGCAACCAATAGGCCGCCAGGCTGGCGAGACCGAACACCAGCAGCACCAGCACTCCGGCCTGCCGCAGCCCGAGGCCCGAGAGGCCGTCGAGCGCCAGCGAAACGCTCACCATGCCGAAGGCCAGCATCAGGTAGCCGGCCACATCGAACCGTCCCGCCGACGGCAGTGGCGCACCGCGCATCGCCACCAGCGTGGCCACGCAGCCGATGACGCCCACCGGAACGTTGATCAGGAAGATCCAGTGCCACGATGCGTACTCCACCAGCCAGCCGCCCAGGGTCGGCCCGATCAGCGGCCCCACCAGGCCCGGTATGGAGATGAAGCTCATCGCCGGCAGGAACATCTGTCGCGGGAACGAGCGCAGCACCGCCAGGCGCCCCACGGGCAGCAGCAACGCGCCGCCCAGGCCCTGCACCACGCGCGCGGCCACCAGTTGCGTAAGGCTCGACGACACGGCGCACAGCACCGAACCCAGCACGAACAGCGCGATGGCGCCCACGTAGACGCGCCGCGTGCCGAAGCGGTCGGCGATCCAGCCCGAGGCCGGAATCAGCATGGCCATGGTGAGCGAGTACGCCACCACAACCGACTGCATGCGCAGCGGACTCTCACCCAGGCTGTGCGCCATCGACGGCAGTGCCGTGTTGACGATGGTGGCGTCCAGCGTCTGCATGAAGAAGCCGACGGCCACCAGCCACAGCAGGGTGTTGAGGGACTTTTCTGTGGCGGGATCGACCTGGGGGATCTTCACGGCGTCAGGGACGAAGCAAGGCGGAAACGAAAAAGCCGCCCGATGGGCGGCTGGTGGCTGGGGGGATCGTCAGACCGAGAAGCTCGATCCGCAACCGCAGGTGGTTGTTGCGTTCGGATTCTTGATCACGAACTGCGCGCCCTGCAGGTCTTCCTTGTAATCGATCTCGGCGCCGAGCAGGTACTGGTAGCTCATGGCGTCGATCAGCAACGACACGCCGTTCTTTGTCATGGTCGTATCGTCGTCGTTCGTGATCTCGTCGAACGTGAAGCCGTACTGGAAGCCGGAGCAGCCGCCGCCCTGCACGAACACGCGCAGCTTGAGGTCGGGGTTGCCTTCTTCGGCGATCAGGTCGGCCACTTTGGCGGCCGCGCTGTCCGTGAAGACGATCGGCGAAGGCATTTCGGTCTGGATGTTTTCGGCTACGGCGCTCATGGGGTCTCTCCTGGAAGGAGTCGGAATGTCTGTCGATGGTATAGCAGTCTGCTGGGGAATTCAGGCTACAGGTTGTTTGCCGCCAGCTTGAGTGTGGGCTTTGGCTCGATGCCGCCTTCGGGGCGGAGCTGGCCCGAAATCATGGCGCCCTGGTGCATTTCGAGGGCTTTGTAATGAACGTCCCCCTCGATGCGCGCCTTGGGCTGCAGTTCGAGCAGATTGGCAGCATGCACCGGGCCGTTGACGTGGCCGTTGACGATCACGTGGTCGGCATGGATGGCGCCATGGACAGAGGCCGACTCGGAGATCACCAGGATGCTGGCCAGTGCGTCGTCGGCCCGGATGTCGCCAACCACCTCGCCGTCGATGCGCAGGCCGTCGCGGAACTCGACGTGACCGACGATGCGCGTGCCATGGGCGATCAGGCTGCGGATGGGCGGTTGCTTCTTGCGGGCGAACATGGCGGCGATCTCCTTGGAAACAGCGGTCGGATGACTGCGCGGGGGCGTGGACGGGACCGGGCTCAGAGCCGCTGGGTGAGCGATGCGCGCGTGGACGTGGCGTCCAGCACCCGGGCGGAGACGCTTTTTACCACGGCCCCCGCCGGCAGGTCGACCACGCCGTCGAGCCGCAGGTACTGACGGAACCGCAGGGCCATGGGACCTTCGGGCAACTGCATGCTCCAGGGTTTGCCGGCCAGCGTGCCGGCGAAGCCCACTTCCAGCCGGCCAGTGAACTCAGGCGCATTCTTCATGGGTTGCATCACCAGCACCTGCCAGCGCAGATGCTGGCCCTGCCCGTCGGCGGGCAAACGTTCGGCCTGCAGCCCGCGGATGGCCAACGTCCCCTCGCCGCTGGCGGGCAGCAGGTTCTCGAAGAAGCCCAGATCCTCGCGCAGCGAACGGTTGTCGGCCTCGAGCTGGCGCAACTGCCCCAGCAGCTTCTCCTGCGCCACGGCCTCGGCCACGCGCAGGCTCTCGGCCGTGTTCACCACGGACTGCGCCTTGTCGCGTTCTTCACGCAACTGCAGGTTCTCGGCACGCAGGCGGGTGATCTCCTCGCGCGCGGGACGCTCCAGGCCGGCGATGTCCTTTCCAAACTCGAACGCCCACAGCGCGATCGCGGCGCAAAAGCCCAACACGAGCGCGGCGCCGACCCAGCGCACCGGCCACGGCAATGCACTGCGCACCGCCATGCGCGGGGCACTGATGGTCAGGCGGCGGCGAAGAAGTCGGAGGCGCATGGGCAAGAGGCCGGGGGCGCACCGCCCCCATGAACAGGGAGCGCACACTCTACAAGCACAGGCGGCAAAACCCAAGTCCGGCCACCGGACGCGCCCGCGGCGGCGACAAGCCCCGCGCACCCTCGAGGAATGGTTTCACATTCCGGCAGCAAGGCACGGCGGACCCCATGAAAAAGCCGCCATGCCTTGCGGCATGGCGGCTTTTCGTGCCAGCAGGCGGAGATCAGCGCTTGCTGAACTGCTTGCGACGACGGGCGGAGTGCAGACCGACCTTCTTGCGCTCGACCTCGCGGGCGTCGCGGGTCACGAAGCCGGCCTGGCTGAGGGCGGGCTTGAGCGACGCGTCGTAATCGATCAGGGCGCGCGTGATGCCGTGGCGGGTCGCGCCGGCCTGGCCGGACTCGCCGCCGCCGTGCACGTTGACCTGGATGTCGAAGGTTTCGACATGGTTGGTCAAGAACAGCGGTTGCTTCGCGATCATGATGGACGTCTCGCGGCCGAAGTAGGCCTGGATGTCCTTGCCGTTCACCGTGATCTTGCCGGTGCCCTTCTTGATGAACACGCGGGCGACGCTCGATTTGCGGCGGCCGGTGCCATTGTTCCAATCACCAATCATTCGGGGCTCCTCAGATTTCCAGCGGCTGCGGTTGCTGGGCGGTGTGCGGGTGCTCTGCACCGCCGTACACCTTGAGCTTCTTGATCATGGCGTAGCCGAGCGGGCCCTTGGGCAGCATGCCCTTGACGGCCTTCTCGAGTGCGCGGCCAGGATGCTTGGCCTGCATGTCGCGGAAGTTGGTGGCGTAGATGCCGCCCGGGAAGCCCGAGTGACGGTAGTACACCTTGTCCAGTTCCTTCGCGCCGGTGACGCGGAGCTTGGATGCGTTGATGACGACGATGTAGTCGCCGGTGTCGACGTGAGGCGTGTAAATGGCCTTGTGCTTGCCGCGCAGTCGGAGGGCAGCTTCGCTGGCAACCCGTCCGAGCACCTTGTCGGTGGCGTCAATCACAAACCACTCGTGCGTCACGTCAGCGGGCTTTGCGCTGAACGTTTTGGTCATGAGTTTTCTCTTCGGGAGAGAGGTTTGAGCCAGCCCTTTTCCACGGTCGGTGTCCTTCTGTAGAGGACCTCTTAGGTGGTATTTACGTCCTTCGCCGCGGGGCTGAAAAAGCGCTGCGAAGCCCGCGATTATATGCAGAATCAAGGACTTGCGCCAGATCGGGCAAAGGAAAGATGACGGGCGGGTTACCATTCCGCCCTATGTTCAGCTACCGCCACGGCTTCCACGCCGGCAACCACGCCGACGTGCTCAAGCACACCGTCCTCATCGCCCTTCTGCGTTATCTGACCGAGAAGGACGCGGCGCTGATGGTGCTGGACACCCACGCCGGCGCCGGACTCTACCGCCTCGACGGTGACTACGCCCAGACCAGCGGGGAGGCGGACGAGGGCATCCACCGCCTGCTGGCCGACGACACCCCGGATCTGGTCGATCCGCTGCTGCAGGACTACGCCACCCTCATCGCCGGCTTCAATCCCGGCGGCAAGCTCAAGGTCTACCCCGGCTCGCCTTTCATCGCCCAGAGCCTGCTGCGCGCGCACGACAAGCTCAAACTGTTCGAGTTGCACCCCGCCGACGCCCGCGCGCTGTCGGGGAACATCGCGCAACTCGACGCCGGTCGCCAGGTGTCCGTTCTGCACGAAGACGGTTTCGAGAGCGTGCGCAAACTTCTGCCACCTCCCTCACGCCGTGCGCTCTTGCTGTGCGACCCCAGCTACGAGGTCAAGACCGACTACGGCCGCGTGCTCGACCTGGTCACCGAGTCGCTCAAGCGCTTCCCCACGGGCACCTACGCCGTCTGGTACCCGGTGATCCCGCGCCCCGAGGCCCATGATCTGCCGCGCCGCCTCAAGACGCTGGTCACCAAATCCGCCAAGCCCTGGCTGCACGCCACGCTCACCGTCAAGTCGGGCCGGATATCGGTCGGCCAGCGCGTCGCCGCGCAGACCGGCGGCCGGACCACCCGCCCCGGCCTGCCGGCCAGCGGCATGTTCATCGTCAATCCGCCTTATACGTTGGCGAAGGCGTTGCGCCCGGCCCTGGCGGAGATGGCCGAACTGCTGGGCCAGGACGGCGCCGGCAGCTTCACGCTCGAACACGGCGGTTGAGCGTCGTGCCGGGGAAACCCGCACCCGGCCCGAATTAGCAAACCGATCGGTTGGTTAATCACTAGAATGGCTCCATGCCGCGCCGGCCGGCGCGCGAGGAGACCGCCATGTACACGCAGGCCATGGACGTGCCGCCCGGCACCTCCAGCCCCCACGAAACGCCGTCCGCAACGTCGGTCGACCTGCGACAGCACGCCTTCGACGAGCGCATCGACGCCGACGGCCGCATCGAGCCGCGCGACTGGATGCCCGAGGCCTACCGCCGCACGCTGCTGCGCCAGATCAGCCAGCATGCGCACAGTGAAATCATCGGCATGCAGCCCGAGGGCAACTGGATCAGCCGCGCCCCCAGCCTCAAGCGCAAGGCCATCCTGCTGGCCAAGGTGCAGGACGAGGGCGGCCACGGCCTCTATCTCTACAGTGCCGCCGAAACGCTGGGCACCAGCCGCGAGCAGATGCTCGACGCCCTGCACACCGGCCGCGCCAAGTACAGCAGCATCTTCAACTACCCCACCCTGAGCTGGGCCGACGTGGGCGTGATCGGCTGGCTGGTGGACGGCGCGGCGATCATGAACCAGGTGCCGATCTGCCGCTGCAGCTACGGCCCGTATGCACGCGCCATGATCCGCATCTGCAAGGAAGAGAGCTTCCACCAGCGCCAGGGCTTCGAGAGCCTCATGACGCTGATGCGCGGCACCGATGCGCAGCGCGCCATGGTCCAGGAGGCGGTGGACCGCTGGTGGTGGCCGGTGCTGGCCATGTTCGGCCCGCCCGATGCCGACAGCCCCAACAGCGCGCAGGGCATGCGCTGGGGCATCAAGCGACTGTCCAACGACGCGCTGCGGCAGAAGTTCGTCGACGCCACCGTGCCGCAGGCCGCCGTGCTCGGCATCACCCTGCCCGATCCCGAACTGCGCTGGAACGAGGCGCGCCAGGCGCACGACTTCGGTCCGATCGACTGGGACGACTTCTGGTCGGTGGTGAATGGCAACGGCCCGTGCAACCGCGAGCGGCTGGCCACGCGCGTGCAGGCCCACGAGGACGGTGCCTGGGTGCGCGAGGCCGCGCTGGCCCACGCCGCGCGCCGCCGGCAGCACGAACAGGAGTCCATGAAGGAAGCCGCATGACCGACGTGACCCGCCACGAGTGGCCATTGTGGGAAGTCTTCGTGCGCAGCAGGCAGGGGCTGGAGCATCGCCACTGCGGCAGCCTGCATGCGGCCGATGCGAAACAGGCGCTGCAGATGGCCCGCGACGTGTACACGCGCCGGCAGGAAGGCGTGAGCCTGTGGGTCGTGCCCTCCGCCGCCATCATCGCGAGCGAGCCGCACGATCGGCCCGAGCTGTTCGACCCGATGGGCGACAAGATCTACCGCCACCCGGGCTTCTACGATATCCCCGACGACGTGGGGCATATGTGACGAAGACCGCCACTGCCCCGCTGGAGCTGCTGCTTCACCTGGCCGACTGCGCCCTGGTGCTGGGCCAGCGCAATGCCGAGTGGTGCGGCCACGGACCGGTGCTGGAAGAAGACATCGCGCTGGCCAACCTCAGCCTCGACCTGATCGGCCAGGCGCGCCTCCTCTACCAGCACGCGGCCGCGCAGATCAACGACCAGCCGGGCCTGGCCGCTGCGCTGGGCCTGCCCGCCGCGGTGAGCGCGCCGGTCACCGAGGATTCGCTGGCGTACTTCCGCGACGCCGGAGCCTTCCGCAACTACACCTTGCTGGAACTGCCGCACACCGGACCACTCGCGCCCGGCGCATCGCACGCACGCGACTATGCCGTGACCACCGTGCGCAATTTCCTCTACAGCGCACTCATGGCGCTGCGCTGGGAGGCTCTGGCGGGCGATGCCGACACGCAGCTGGCCGCCATCGCGGCACGCTCGCTCAAGGAGGCGCGCTACCACCTGCGCCACGCACGCGACTGGCTGGTCCGCCTGGGCGACGGCACAGCCGTCTCGCATGCACGCACGCAGGCCGCGCTCGACCACCTCATGCCCTACACGGCGGAGTTCTGGCACGACCCCGCCACCGCGGCACTGCGCGCCGCGTGGGACGCGCAGGTGGACGACGCGCTGGCCGAAGCCACGCTCTCGCGCCCCGATGCCCGCGCCGCCGCCACGCACGGCAGCCGCGGCCGCCACTCGGAGCACCTGGACTACCTGCTGGCCGAAATGCAGGTGCTGGCTCGGCAGCATCCCGGGGCGACATGGTGACCGCCGGTGCCGCACGGCCGGTGCAGGACGCGGCGGCGCCACACGATGCGCTCGCCAACGAATCCGTGTCCGCGATCGGGATCGCGCATGCACGCGCGATCGCGGGTGCGGTGCCCGACCCGGAAATCCCTGTCGTCACGCTCGACGATCTGGGCATCCTGCGCGACGTCCGGCTGGCGGCCGACGGCGTACTCGACGTCGTACTCACGCCCACCTACAGCGGCTGCCCCGCCACGGAACAGATCGCGGCCGACGTGCAGGCGGCCCTGGCCGACGCCGGCTGGCGCTCACGCGTGCTCACGCAACTCGCGCCTGCCTGGACCACCGACTGGATCCGGCCCGCGGCACGGCAGCGGCTGGCCGACTACGGCATCGCGCCACCGCATCGCGCCTTCGTGGGCGAGGCTGGCACGGCCGTGCCCCTGCGTCCGGCGCGCCGCGACATCCCTGCCGACGCCGTGGCCTGCCCTCGCTGCGGCTCGCACGACACCACCGAGACCTCGCACTTCGGCTCCACCGCCTGCAAGGCGCTGTACCGATGCCTGGCCTGTCTCGAGCCCTTCGACTATTTCAAGCCGTACTGATGAGGCCCCGACGATGACCGCCGCGCGCTTCCACGACCTGCCCATCCACGCCCTGCGGCCCGAGGCCGCGGGCGCCGTCGCGATCACGCTGGGGGTACCCGAGGCCCTGCGCGACACCTTCGCGTTCGAGCCCGGCCAATACCTCACGCTCCGGATGCTGGTGGATGGCGCGGAGCAGCGGCGCAGCTACTCGATCTGTTCGAGCCGTGCGCGATTCGCGGCCAGGGGCGAGATCGAGATCGGCGTGAAGCCCGTCGAGGGCGGCCGCGTCTCCCCCTGGCTGGCGCAGGCCAGCCACGTGGGCGGGACGCTGGCGGTGCTGCCGCCGCAGGGCCGCTTCACGCCCACGCCGGGCGCGCACCACCGCGTGGGCTTCGCAGCGGGCTCGGGGATCACGCCGCTGCTGTCGATCATCGAAAGCAGCTTGCAGGGCGAGCCTGATTCGCGCTTCACGCTGGTGTATGGCAACCAGCGCGTGGACAGCATCATGTTCGGCGAGGCGCTGCAGGACCTGAAGGACCGCTACCCCACACGGCTGTCGCTGCTTCACGTGCTCTCACGCCAGGCGGGCGACGTGCCGCTGCTGCACGGCCGGCTCGACCAGGAGCGCGTCTCGACGCTGCTGCGCACCTTGCTGTCGCCCGACCGGATCGACGAGGCCTTCGTGTGCGGGCCCGGCGGCATGATCGAGGCCGTGGAGCGCGCGCTCTCTGCCGCCGGCGTGCCAGCCGCGCGCGTGCACAGCGAGCGGTTCCTGGCCGATGGCGCGACGCTGCCTGCGGCCCGCCCCGCGCGCATCGACTTATCGCGCGCGGCCCCGTCCGCCGCTGCCGGCGCCATGCAGGTGGTGCTGCACGGAAAGACCCACAGCTTTGCCATCGACGCGCACGAGCGCGTGCTCGACGTGGCGCTTCAGGGCGGGCTCGACCTCCCGTGGTCGTGCAAGGCCGGCGTGTGCTGCACCTGCCGCGCGCGCGTCCTCGAAGGCGAGGTGGCGATGGAGCGGAACTTCACACTCGAGCCCGACGAGATCGCGCGCGGCTTCGTGCTGACCTGCCAGGCCCGGCCGCTCACGCCGCATCTGGTGGTGAGCTACGACGAGCGGTGAGCGCCGCCGCTCCAGAGACCCGACGGGCTCGCCTTCGGCCGGAGAACGAGGCGTCCCAACGCAGTTCTACGGCCGAAGGCAAATCCGTCAGAAGCGCCAGCCCAGGCCCACGCCGAACAGCACCGGATCGGCCTTGAACGTGCCGATCTTCGTGCCGGCCGCCGACACGTCGGTGCGGATCTGCACCTTCTTTACGTCGAAGTTGAGCGACAGGTTGCGCGTGAGCGGGATGTCCACGCCGGCCTGCAGTGCCAGGCCGAAACTGTTGCGGTCGATGTCCACGCCGGCCGGCAGGTTCACCGAGCTGAAGCGCGTGTAGTTGACCCCCGCACCCACGTAGGGGCGCACGCTCGCGCCCGGCGCGAAGTGGTACTGCACGGTCAGCGTGGGCGGGAGGTGCTTGAAGCTGCCGATAGGACCGCCGAGGACACTGGAGGACAGCGTCTGCTTCTGCGGCACGGTCAGCACCAGTTCGGTTGCGATGTTGGGTGTGAAGAAGTAGCTGATGTCGACTTCGGGAATGGTCTTGTCGTTCATCGACAGGCCCAGGCCGGTGCTGTCCTTGTTGGCGGCATCCAGGTTGACGGCGCGCACGCGTACCAGCCACGGGCCTTCGGCGCTGGATTGCGCGGCGGCGGGCAGGGCGATGAGCGAGGCGGCGGCGCAGGCCGCCAGCAGCACGGCGGAGTTCTTCTTCATGATGACGTTCTTTCCAGTGGACTCGGGGACATCCCCCGGTGACCATTGGAGAACGCCATGCGCACGCAGGCCCTGACGCAACGCAAGGCACGCGACCTGCGCGTGCCTTGCCAAGCGGTCTCTTGCGTCACCTCAAGAAAAAGGGCCTCCACCGGAGGCCCTTGCATGCAGCAGACGCGGCGCGCGCTCAGCCCAGGCCGAGCCGCCGGCAGATCTCCAGCGTCGCGGCCGACTGGTTCATCGTGTAGAAGTGCAGCGCCGGCGCGCCGGCTGCGACGAGGCGCTCGGTCAGGTCGGTCACCACGTCGAGGCCGAAGGCGCGGATCGAGGCTGCGTCGTCGCCATACGCCGACAGGCGCAGCCGGATCCAGCGCGGAATCTCGGCGCCGCAGGCATCCGAGAAGCGCATCAGCTGCGTCGAGCTGGTGATCGGCATCACGCCCGGCACCACCGGAATCGCGATGCCTGCCGCGCGCGCTTCATCGACGAAGCGCACATAGGCATCCGCGTTGTAGAAGTACTGCGTGATCGCCGAATCGGCCCCGGCCGCGGCCTTGGCCGCGAAGGCCTTGAGGTCCGACTCGGGCGAGCGCGCCTGCGGATGCGTCTCGGGATAGCAGGCCACCTCGATGTGGAAGGCGCTGCCGGTCTCGGCGCGGATGAAGGCCACCAGGTCGCTGGCGTACTGGAACTCGCCGCCCGCGCCGTAGCCGCTGGGCAGGTCGCCGCGCAGCGCCACCAGGCGCTTCACGCCGATGGCCTGCAGTTGCGACAGCTGCTCGCGCACGCCGGCGCGCGTGGCGCCCACGCACGAAAAATGGCTGGCCGCATCGACACCTTCCGCGAGGATCTCGCGCACGGCGCCGAAGGTGCCTTCCTGCGTGGAGCCGCCGGCGCCATAGGTGACCGAGCAGAACTGCGGCTTCAGCGCGTACAGCTGCTGGCGCGCCGCGCGCAGCTTGACCGCACCTTCGGGCGTCTTGGTCGGGAAGAATTCAAGGCTCAAGGGAAGCGTCATCGCTTCCTCCTTTTCACGAACGTGTTGCGTACACAAAGAACTCGCGGTTGCCGTCGCCGCCTTCGATCGGGCTGTCCAGCCATTGCCGCACCGTGAGGCCCGACGCGGCGCAGGCCTCGCGAATGCGCGCCTCGACCCGCGGATACAGGGCTGCATCGCGCACCACGCCGCCCTTGCCGATGTCGCCCGGCTGCAGTTCGAACTGCGGCTTCACCAGCATCAGCACATGGCCGCCCGCCCGCACCAGCGGCGCCACGGCCGGCAGCACCAGCGTGAGCGAGATGAACGACAGGTCGCCCACGGCCAGGTCGAAATCGTGGGCGCCGCCCAGATCGCCAGCCGTGAGCGCGCGGGCGTTCACGCCTTCGATGCAGGTGACGCGCGGATCGCTGCGCACGCGCGCGTGCAGCTGGCCATGGCCGACGTCCACGCCGACGACGTGCGCCGCGCCGCGCACGAGCAGGCAGTCGGTGAATCCGCCGGTGGACTGGCCCACGTCGAGACAGCGCCAGCCGTCCATCTCCAGGCCCGTGGCCGCCAGCGCGCCTTCGAGCTTGAGCCCGCCGCGCGAGACATAGCGGGCCTCGGCATCGTCGGCCAGCTCCAGCCGCGCATCGGCCGGCACCTCGTCGCCATTCTTGGCCACGCTGCGCCAGCCGCGCCCGTCATGCCAGCGCAGGCCGCCCGCGATCAGCCGCTGCGCCTGCGAGCGCGAGGCAGCCAGGCCGCGTTCGACGAGGAGTTGATCGGCACGCATGGTGTCAGGCGCGATGCAGGCCAGGAATGCGGCGCAACCGGCTTTGCCGGGCCGCTCGCGTCGCCCCTTTTTGAGACCTAGTCACAAAGGGGGCTGGCGAAGCGGCACGTCGTGCCGCGCAGCCTGGGGGGATCAATACCGATACGTGTCGGGCTTGTACGGGCCGGCCTTGTCCACGCCGATGTAGGCAGCCTGCGCATCGGTCAGCACCGTCAGCTGGGCGCCGAGCTTGGAGAGTTGCAGGCGCGCCACCTTCTCGTCCAGGTGCTTGGGCAGCACGTAGACCTGGCCGACCTTGTAGTCCTTCTGCTTGGTGAACAGCTCGATCTGCGCGATGGTCTGGTTGGCGAACGAGGACGACATCACGTAGCTCGGATGGCCGGTGCCGCAGCCCAGGTTCACCAGGCGGCCCTTGGCCAGCAGGATGATGCGCTTTTCGGGCTTCTTGCCCTTGGCCGGGAAGATGATGTGGTCGACCTGCGGCTTGATCTCTTCCCACTTGTACTTTTCGAGCGACGCGACGTCGATCTCGTTGTCGAAGTGGCCGATGTTGCAGACGATGGCCTGGTCCTTCATGGCGGCCATGTGCTCATGGCGGATCACGTCCTTGTTGCCGGTCGTCGTCACGAAGATGTCGGCCTTGTCGGCGGCGTATTCCATCGTCACGACGCGGTAGCCTTCCATGGCGGCCTGCAGCGCGTTGATCGGATCGATCTCGGTCACCCACACCTGGGCCGACAGCGCGCGCAGGGCCTGGGCCGAGCCCTTGCCCACATCGCCGTAGCCGGCCACCACGGCCACCTTGCCGGCGATCATCACGTCGGTGGCGCGCTTGATGCCATCCACCAGCGACTCGCGGCAGCCGTACAGGTTGTCGAACTTGCTCTTGGTCACCGAGTCGTTGACGTTGATGGCGCGCATCTTGAGCGCGCCCTTGGCGGCCATCTCGTTGAGGCGGTGCACACCGGTGGTGGTTTCTTCCGTCACGCCGATGATGTTCTTCAGGCGGCGGCTGTACCACGTCGGATCCTGCTTGAGCTTGGCCTTGATGGCCGCGTGCAGGATCTTCTCTTCCTCGCTGGTGGCGCGGCCCAGCGCCTTGATGTCCTTCTCGGCGCGCGCGCCCAGGTGCATCAGCAGCGTGGCGTCGCCGCCGTCGTCCAGGATCATGTTCGGGCCTTCGGTCTTGCTGCCCTTGGGGCCGAACTCGAAGATGCGGTGGGTGTAGTCCCAGTAGTCTTCCAGCGTCTCGCCCTTGATGGCGAACACCGGCGTGCCGCTGGCGGCGATGGCGGCCGCCGCGTGGTCCTGCGTCGAGAAGATGTTGCACGAGGCCCAGCGCACCTCGGCGCCCAGCGCCTGCAGCGTCTCGATCAGCACGGCCGTCTGGATGGTCATGTGCAGCGAGCCGGTGATGCGCGCGCCCTTGAGCGGCTTGGACTTGGCGAACTCTTCGCGGATGGCCATCAGGCCGGGCATTTCCGTCTCGGCGACGGCGATTTCCTTGCGACCCCAGGCGGCGAGCGAGAGGTCGGCGATGGCGAAGTCCTGCGCGGCCTTCGGGACGGGTTTGAGGATGGCGTTCATGGTGGCTCCAGAAGTCAGAGGGCGGACACCACGGACGGCAGCAGGGGCGCGGAGGCGGACCTCACGCCACGGCGGCAGGCCGTGGGTGAGCGCGGTTGGACGGATGTTCCGAGCCTGGCCCCATGCATCGACGGACGATGGCGGGGTCGCAGCGCCCCTCGGAAGAAGCGCCGATTGTAGCTTCAGACCCCGAGCCAGGTGCGCCGCAGCCAGTCGCTGGCGGCCAGCTCGGCCATCGGGCCGTGGTGGCGGATCTGGCCCTGCTCCAGCACGTAGGCGCGGTCGCAGACCAGCGCGGCGAAATGCAGGTTCTGCTCCGACAGCAGGATGGACACGCCCTGCGCCTTGAGTTCCAGGATCATCTGCGCCATCTGCTCGACGATGACCGGCGCCACACCTTCGGACGGCTCGTCCAGCAGCACGAGATAGGGGTTGCCCATCAGCGTGCGTGCCACGGTCAGCATCTGCTGCTCGCCGCCGCTCATGCGCCCGCCGGGGCGTCGCGGCATCTCGCCGAGGTTGGGGAACAGCGTGAACAGCCGCTCGGGCGTCCACAAGGGAGCGGGCGTGCCGTCGGGCCAGTGCCTGGGGCCCTGCCGGCCGACTTCGAGGTTCTCCATGACGGTCAGGTCGGTGAAGATGCGCCGGTCCTCGGGCACGAAGCCCAGGCCCCGGCGCGCCGCTTCGTGCGGCCGCGCGCGCGACAGGTCGTGCCCCATGAACCGGATCTCGCCGGTGCGATGCGCCAGCAGGCCGACGATGGCCTTGAGCGTGGTGGACTTGCCGGCGCCGTTGCGCCCCATCAGCGCCACCACCTCGCCCCGGCCGACCTGAAGGTCGATGCCGTGCAGGATCTGCGCCGCGCCATACCAGCCTTCGAGCCCGCGCACCGACAGCAGCGGCTCGCTCATGACGCCACCTCCACTGCAGGCCCGGCCGCGCCGAATGTCCGGCCGCTGCCGAAATACACCTCGCGCACCTGCGGATGCGCGCGCACCTCGTCGGGTGTGCCCTGGGCGATCAACCGGCCGCGCGCCAGCACGATCACGCGGTGCGCATAAGTGAAGACCACGTCCATGCTGTGCTCGGTGAACAGCACGCCGATGCCGCGGCGCGTGGCGAGATCGCGCGTGAGCGACATGAGCGCGTTGCGCTCGCCGGGTGCCATGCCGGCGGTGGGCTCGTCCATCAGCAGCAGGCGTGGAGCATGGGCCAGCGCCATGGCCAGTTCGACGCGCTTGACATCGCCGTAGGCCAGTTCGCCGGCGGGGCGGTCGGCCTGGGCGTCCATCCCCACCTGCGCCAGCAACTCCAGCGCGTCGGCGCGTCGGTGGCGCGTGGCGCGGCGCCACAGCGACGCCAGCAGGCCGTCGTGCGAGAGCAGCGCCATCTGCACGTTTTCGGACACGGTGAGCGAGGCGAAGGTCTCGGCGATCTGGAAGGTGCGGCCCACGCCCAGCCGCCAGATGTCGCGCGGACGCCGGCCCAGCAGTTCGGCGCCGCCCAGCCGCACCGAGCCGGCATCGGCCGGCAACTGCCCGTTGATCATGTTGAAGGTGGTGGACTTGCCCGCGCCGTTGGGGCCGATCAGCGCCAGCAGCTCGCCGGCCGCCAGCTCGAAGCCCACGTCGTCGACGGCGCGCACGCCGCCGAACGATTTGCCCAGGCCCGACACGATGAGCAGCGACGTGCTCATCGAACGTCCTCCCGCCCACCGGTTCGCCGCTGCATCAGCCAGCCCCAGGCCTGCCGGCCTGCGCCCGCGATGCCCTGCGGGAACAGCAGCACCAGCGCCAGGATGATGCCGCCCAGCAGCGCGCGCCAATAGTCGGTGCTGCGAGCCACGGTGTCGTGCAGCCAGGTGAAGCTGAACGCGCCCACCACGGGCCCTGCCAGTGTCTGCAGGCCGCCCAGCAGCACCATCACCAGGCCGTCCACCGACTTGGCGATCGACAGGCTCTCGGGCGAGATGCTGCCCTTGGAAAACGCGAACAGCGCGCCCGCCAGCCCGGCCGCCGCGCCCGCGATGACGAAGGCCATCCACTGCAGGCGCCGGACGTCGATGCCGATGGCGTCGGCGCGCAGCGGCGAATCGCGGCCCGCGCGCAACGCATAGCCGAAGGGCGAGAACAGCACGCGACGCAGCGCCCACAGCCCGGCCAGCACCAGCGCAACCGTGAGCCAGTAGTAGGCACGGCGATCCGACAGCCAGTCGGCGGGCCACACGCCGGTGAGCCCGTTGCTGCCGCCCGTGAACGCGTTCCACTGGAAGGTGACGGCCCACACGATCTGCGCGAACGCCAGCGTCAGCATCGCCAGGTACACGCCCGAGAGGCGCACCGCGAACCAGCCGAACACCAGCGCGCCGGCCGCCGCCACCAGCGGTGCCAGCAGCAGCCCCGCCTCCATCGGCAGGCCTGCAGCGCGCACCAGCAGCGCCGCGCCATAGGCGCCCAGGCCGAAATACGCCGCGTGGCCGAACGAATGCATGCCCGCCGGCCCCATGAGGAAATGCAGGCTGGCCGCGAACAGCGCGGCGATCAGCAGGTCGATCAGCAGCACCAGCGTGTAAGGCGAACCGGTGGTGAAGAACGGCATGGCTGCGAGCACCAGCGCGAAGGTGGCGGCCACGGCCAGCCCTGCGGGGCCCGGCAGGCGCAGCGGCGCCTCGCGCCAGCCCGCGTGGCGGCTGGGCGCCTGCGGCCGGCCCAGCAGGCCCCATGGCCGCCACACCAGCACAGCCGCCATCACCAGGAAATCAACCACCAGCGTGAGCTTGGAGAACGACACCTCGAGGCCGAACACGTCGACCACGCCCAGCCAGATGCAGATGGCCTTGAGCTCGGCGATCAGCAGCGCCGCCAGGTAGGCGCCGGGCAGCGAGCCCATCCCGCCCACCACCACCACCACGAACGCGGCGCCGATGGTGTGCAGGTCCATCTCGAGGTTGGCCGGCTCGCGCGGCAGCTGCAGCGCACCCCCGAGGCCGGCCAGCATCGCGCCCAGCGCGAACACGGCCGTGAAGAGCCAGGCCTGGTTCACGCCCAGCGCGCCCACCATCTCGCGGTCCTGCGTGGCTGCACGCACCAGCAGGCCCAGCCGCGTGCGCGTGAGCAGCAGCCAGGTCAGGCCCAGCACCAGCGGCCCCACCACCATGAGGAACAGGTCGTACGCAGGAAACTGCCGGCCCAGGATATCCACCGAGCCGCGCAGGCCCGGCGCGCGCGGGCCCAGCAGTTCCTCGGGGCCCCAGAACCACAGCACGGCGTCGCGGATCACCAGCACCAGCGCGAAGGTGGCCAGCAGCTGGAACAGCTCGGGCGCCCGATAGATGCGCCGCAGCAACAGCACCTCGATCAGCGCGCCCAGCCCCCCCACGCAGACCGCCGCCAGCAGCAGCGCGGGCCAGAAGCCCAGGCTGGCACCGAACTGCTCCACCAGCGTGTAGGCCAGGTAGATGCCCACCATGTAGAACGAGCCGTGCGCGAAGTTGACGATGCGCGTGACGCCGAAGATCAGCGACAGTCCCGCCGCGACCAGGAACAGCGTCGACGCGCTGGCCAGGCCGTTGAGCAACTGGACGATGAAGCCGGAAAAGCTCATGCGGTGCGTGTCGCAAGCGCGTGTCGCCGCCAGCCGGCGGCGTCACGGACCGCCGGGTGGATACCCCGGCGGATGGGCCGCTGGCAATCAGTCGTCGGTACGGGAGGCCTTGATCTGCGCGGCCGAGGGCTGGAAGCGTGCATCGGCGCCATCGGCATAGACGAAGTCCACCATGACGCCCTTGCCGCCGTCGTTGCGCGTGCGGCCCACATAGGCGCCCATGGTGGCCTGGTGGTCCTCGGCGCGGTAGCTGATGGGGCCGAACGGCGAGTCGAGCTTGAGGCCCCGGAAGGCCGCGATCAGCTTCTCGGCATCGGTGCTGCCGGCCCGGGCGATGCCGGCGGCCGCCGACTTGATCATGGTGTAGCCCACCACCGAGCCCAGGCGCGGGTAGTCCTTGAAGCGCGCCTGGTAGGCGTCGAGGAAACGCTTGTGCGAGGGCGTGTCGATGGCATACCAGGGATAGCCGGTCACGATCCAGCCGTCGGGCGTCTCGTCCTTGAGCGCGTCGAGGTACTCGGGTTCGCCGGTCAGCACGCTGACGACGGGGCGATCCTTGAACAGGCCGCGCGTGTTGCCTTCACGCACGAAGCGCGAGAGATCGGCCGCGAACAGCACGTTGAAGATGGCGTCGGGCTTCGCGTCGGCCAGCGCCTGCACCACGCTGCCGGCATCGACCTTGCCCAGCGGCGTGGCCTGTTCGGCCACGAATTCCACGTCGGGCTGGGCCGCCTTCATCAGCTGCTTGAACGCCGCTACCGCCGACTGGCCGTATTCGTAGTTCGGGTAGACGATGGCCCAGCGCTTCTTCTTCAGTTTGGCCGCCTCGGGCACCAGCATCGCGGCCTGCATGTAGGTGCCGGGGCGCAGGCGGAAGGTGTAGCGGTTGCCGCCCTGCCAGGTCATCTTGTCGGTGAGCGGCTCGCCCGCCAGGTAGAAGAACTTGCGCTGTTTGGCGAAGTCGGCCAGCGCCAGGCCGGTGTTGGAGAGGAAGGCGCCGGTGAGGACTTCGACCTTCTCGCGCGAGATCAGCTCTTCGGCCAGGCGCACCGCGTCGCCGGGGTTGGCGTTGTCGTCGCGGGTGATCAGTTCGACCTTGCGGCCGTTCACGCCGCCGGCGGCGTTGATCTCGGCCACGGCCAGGTCCATCCCTTTCTTGTAGGGCTCCAGGAAGGCCGGCTGGGCCTTGTAGCTGTTGATCTCGCCGATGCGCAGCACGCCCTGGGCGTAGGCGACCGACGTGCTGGCGAGTGTTGCCACGGCGGCGAGCCGGGCAACCAGACGCAGGGATTTCATGAGTGACTCCTGGAGGTTTTGAAAACGTGGAAACCATCAGGCCGCCCGGAATCCACCGGATTCCCGCGCACCGCATCACCCGCGATTTTGCCTGCCCGCAAAACAGGACTCCCGCGTTCCGGGACAATACGGGTTGCAACCTCTCCCTTTCCGCCCTAGCCCAAGGTTTTTCCGATGAGTGCTTTCAACGAGGAACGCGTCCTCTCGGTCCACCACTGGACCGACCGGCTGTTCTCCTTCACCACCACGCGCGATCCGGCGCTGCGCTTCTCCAACGGCCACTTCACCATGATCGGCCTGCGCGTGAACGACAAGCCGTTGCTGCGTGCCTACAGCATCGTCAGCGCCAATTACGAGGAACACCTCGAATTCCTCTCGATCAAGGTGCCCGACGGCCCCCTGACCTCGCGCCTGCAGCACATCCAGGTGGGCGACACCATCATCGTCGGCAAGAAACCCACCGGCACCCTGCTGTGCGACTATTTGCTGCCCGGAAAGCGCCTGTACCTGCTCTCCACCGGCACGGGCCTGGCGCCCTTCATGAGCATCATCCGCGACCCCGAGACCTACGAGCGCTTCGACAAGGTCATCCTGGTGCACGGCGTGCGCCAGGTAGACGAGCTGGCCTATCACGACCTCGTGACCGACCACCTGCCGGCCCACGAGTTCCTGGGCGAGTTCGTGAAAGACAAGCTGCTCTACTACCCCACGGTCACGCGCGAGCCGTATCGTCACATGGGCCGCGTGACGGAACTCATCGAGAACGGCAAGCTGGCCGCCGACCTCGGCCTGCCGGCGCTCAACCGCGAGGAAGACCGCGTGATGATCTGCGGCAGCCCGGCCATGCTGAGCGACCTCAAGCACATGCTCGAGGCGCGCGGCTTCGCCGAGGGCAACACCACGCGCCCCGGCGACTTCGTCATCGAGCGCGCCTTCGCCGAAAAATGAGCGCCGGCGCGGCTTGCGGCATGGATAATGCCCGCATGCCGCGCCTGTCCGCCCTCCTCCTCGCCTGCGCGGCCCTGGCCGCGGGCACAGCGGCAGGGGCAGCGCAGACCACCTGGCTCACCATCACGGGCGACCCGGCCGACGCCTCGTCTGACGTGGTGCAGATCGAGCCCGAGAGCGTGGTCGTGTTCTCCAACCTGCGCACCATCCGCATCCGCGTCTCACGCGCCCACCCGCGCAAGGGCTACGACGACCAGACCTATCGCGCCTTCATCGGCGCCGTGCACATCGACTGTGCCAACGCCACGGCGCGCTACCGCCAGCTGCAGATGTTCAACGGCCCGCTCTGGACCGGTGCAAGCCGGGTCGTCAACTACACCGAGGCCGCCATGCCGCCCATGGCGTTCCGCGACATCCAGCCCAATCCCACCGCGCGCATCGTCCAGGCCGCCTGCACGATCGATCGCGTGCAGACGAAGTAGCCGCGCCAGCCACCCGCGCTGCCGCAGGCGGTGGCGGATAATCGCGGGTTCGCCGCCCCGGCCGCCCGGCCTGCTGCGGCCCGACTCCCGCCTGCCATGTCCTACGCCTCCGAAACGCGGCGCCGCCGCACCTTTGCCATCATTTCCCACCCTGACGCGGGCAAGACCACGCTGACGGAAAAGCTGCTGCTGTTCTCGGGCGCGATCCAGATCGCCGGCTCGGTGAAAGCGCGCAAGGCGTCGCGCCACGCCACGTCGGACTGGATGGAGATCGAGAAGCAGCGCGGCATCTCGGTGGCCAGCTCGGTGATGCAGATGGCCTACCGCGATCACGTCATCAACCTGCTCGACACGCCTGGCCACAAGGACTTCTCCGAAGACACCTACCGCGTGCTCACGGCCGTCGATTCGGCGCTGATGGTGATCGACGCGGCCAACGGCGTGGAAGCGCAGACGCGGCGCCTGATCGAGGTGTGCCGCCAGCGCGACACGCCCATCATCACCTTCGTCAACAAGATGGACCGCGAGGTGCGCGACCCGCTGGACATCCTCGACGAGGTGGAGCGCGAGCTGGGCATGCCCTGCGTGCCCATGACCTGGCCGGTGGGCCAGGGCAAGAACTTCGGCGGCATCGTCAACCTGCGCACGCAGGCGATGACGGTGTTCGAGTCGGGCAGCGAGCGCCGCCCGCAGGATTTCGAAACCATCCCGCTGTCCGAGCAGGACCGGCTCGCCGCACGTTTCGGCGGCGAGTGGCAGGCCGCCATGGACAGCATGGAACTGGCCACCGGCGCCTCGCCCGAATGGGACCACGAAGCTTTCCTCGCCGCGAAGCAGACACCGGTGTTCTTCGGCTCGGGCGTCAACAACTTCGGCGTGATGGAAGTGCTGGACGCGCTGGTCGACCTGGCGCCCTCGCCGCGCCCACGCACCAGCACCGTGGTGGTCAACCGCCAGCCGGTCAGCAAGACCATCGAGCCCGAGGACAAGGACTTTGCCGGCGTGGTGTTCAAGGTGCAGGCCAACATGGACGCCAACCACCGCGACCGCATCGCCTTCGTGCGGATGGCCTCGGGCAAGTACACGCCGGGCATGAAGCTCAAGGTGATGCGCACCTCGAAAGAGCTGCGTCCCACCAGCGTGGTCACCTTCATGAGCCAGCGCCGCGAGGCAGTGGACGAAGCCTACGCGGGCGACATCATCGGCTTCACCACGCACGGCGGCGTGCAGCTGGGCGACACCATCACCGACGGCGCCAGCCTGCAGTTCACCGGCCTGCCGTTCTTCGCGCCCGAACTGTTCATGACCGTGATCCTGAAGAACCCGCTGCGCACCAAGCAGCTGCAGCAGGGGCTGGAGCAACTGGGCGAGGAAGGCGCGATCCAGGTCTTCAAGCCCGAGGTGGGCGGCCCCATGCTGCTGGGCGCGATCGGCCAGCTGCAGTTCGAAGTGGTGCAGCACCGCCTCAAGACCGAATACGACTGCGACGTGCGCCTGGAGAGCTGCCAGTACACCGGCGCGCGCTGGATCACGGCCGACAACGCGCAGGACCTGCGCGCCTTCACCGACACCTATCCGCAGCGGCTGGCGCGCGACGCCGCCGACACGCTGGCCTACCTGTGCACCAGCCCGTACGACGTGCGGCTGGCCCAGGAGCGCTTCCCCAGGATCCACTTCCACCCGCTGCGCGAGCATGCAGGCCTGGCGCTGGGCCACGCCGGCTGACGGCCGCACACGCCGGTAACGCGCCATGCTCTGGGACATCAACGCCTGGCCCGCCGATGACCGGCGCCGCATCGTCGGCGTTTTCACCGACATCGACGACACGCTGACCACCGACGGCCGCGCCACGCCGGACGCGCTGCTGGCGCTGGCCCGGCTGAAGTCGGCCGGGCTGCACGTGATCCCCATCACCGGGCGGCCCGCCGGCTGGAGCGCGCCCTTCGCGGCCGTCTGGCCGGTGGACACCATCGTGGCCGAGAACGGATCCGTGGCGCTCACCCACCCCGCCGGCGGTGCGCTGGTCAAGCGCTACCAGCAGGACGAGGCCACGCGCACTCGCAACTTCGCGCGCATGCAGGACGTGGCGCTGCGCGTGCTGCGCGAGGTGCCGGGCGCGCAACTCTCGCGCGACAGCATCGGCCGCGAAACCGACATCGCCATCGACCACAGCGAGTTCAACCACATGGATGCCAGCGCCATCGCACGCGCCGTGCGCATCATGCAGGCCGAGGGCATGACGGCCACCGTGAGCAGCATCCACATCAACGGCTGGTACGGCACGCACAACAAGCTCGAGGGCGCACGCTGGATCGTGCGCGAGCTGTTCGGCCGCGACCTCGATGCCGAATCCGACCGCTGGGTCTACGTGGGCGATTCCACCAACGACCAGCTGATGTTCGAGCACTTCGCCAACAGCATCGGCGTGGCCAACATCCGCCGCTTCGAGCGAGAACTCGCGCACAAGCCGCGCTACATCACACGCGGCGAGCGCGGCGAGGGCTTCGCAGAAGTCTCGGTGAAGCTGCTGGCTGTGCGTTGACGCGGGGGCCTATCGCGCCGGCGGCGCGGCGCGCCCTGCCGCATGCATGGCTGCGCGCCAGCCGAACACCAGGGCCGGCCCCAGCGTGACGCCGGGCCCGGGATACCGCCCGCGCATGATCGAGGCCATGTCGGCGCCGCAGGCATACAAGCCCTCCACGGCGTCGCCGTGCGCGTCGAGCACTCGCGCGTTCGCGTCGGTGACCAGGCCGGCGCTCATGCCGGCATCGGCCGGCCACACGGCCACCGCGTAGAACGGCGCACGGCCGATCGGGCCCAGGCAGGGGTTGGGCCGCTGCCTGGAATCACCGTTGAAGCGGTTGAGCTCGCGCCGGCCCCGGCCGAAGTCCTCGTCCACGCCCGAGGCGGCGAAGCGGTTGTTGCGCGCCACCGAGTCGGCCAGGCCGGCCGCGTCCACGTGCATCCCTGCGGCCAGTTGCGCCAGCGTCGGCGCGCTCAGCACATCGCCGCGCCGCACGGCGGCGGCCAGGCCCCAGCCGCCGGGGCGGATACGGCCCAGGCCGTAGCGCCGCACGAAGACGGCATCGCACACCAGCCAGGCCGGAAGTGTCGGCACGCTGCGGTGCGAACGGTACATGCCGAGCACGAAGTCGTGGTAGGAGTCGGCCTCGTTGACGAACCGTCGTCCCGCGGCATTGACCGCGATGAGACCGGGCTTGGCGCGATCGAGCGCGAAGTGGGGAAACCAGCTGCGCTGGCCGCCCGAGCACTCCGTCCAGGCCGAGGTCGGCACCCAGAACGCCGGTGTGGCGTGACCGTCGGCGCGCGCCACGGCGCCCACGGCCGTGGCCAGATCGAGACCGTCGCCCGTGTTGCCCTCGAACATGAGCGAGGGCGTGTGCGCTTCGTTGGCCGCCTGCGGCAACCACTGGCGCCGCCAGGCCGTGCCATGGGCGAAGCCGCCGCAGGCCAGCACCACGCCGCGCCGCGCACGCACGACGCGCGTGCCGCCAGCATGCGCGATCGTGGCGGCCTCGACGCGCCCGCCGGCCGCGCGGTGCAGCCGCATGGCGTGGACGCCGGACATCAGCGGCACACCGCGCTCGCGCAGGCTGAGCATCAGGCGCGCGATCAACGCATTGCCCATGACCAGGCGCGTGCCGCGCGGATACACCAGCCGGTCGCGCGCATGGCGCAGCAGCAGCGACGCGGCATGGCCGAACGCGCGCCACGACGACCACGGGGCCAGCAGCGGCGCCACGTCGTCCTTGGCGACCGACATGCCGCCCAGCACCATCATGCTGGCCATGGGCGGGCGCAGCCGCGCGAAATCCGCGCCCAGCCGCCTGCCGTCGAACGGCCGCGCCACCAGTGCGCGGCCACCGATGGCAGCACCGGGATGCTCGTCGTGGTAGTCGGGATGGCGCACGGCCGGCGTGAAGTGCACGTGGCTGTGTTGCTCCAGATAGTCGAGTACGCGCGGGCCGGTGGCCAGGTAGGTGGCGCGCAGGCGTTGGCCGACCGTGTCGGCGCCGCCACCGGATTCGTCGATCTCGGCGGCCAGGTAGGCGCGTGCCCATTCCACCGGATCGGCCAGGCCCGCCGCCTCGGCCTGGCGGCTGCCCGGCACCCACACCGTGCCGGCCGAGGTGGCGGCCGTACCGCCGAACTGACTGCTCTTCTCGCACACCAGCACGCTCAGACCCTCGATGGCGGCGACCAGCGCAGTGGCCAGGCCCGCCACGCCGCCGCCCAGCACCAGCAGGTCGACTTCGTCAGGTGTGTCGAGGGTGGACACCGGCGGCCTCGTACTGCTTGGGCCTGCGATCGAACCAGGGCCGCGCCTGCTCCAGCTGCGCGCCGATCGAGAACAGCAGGCTCTCGTCGCCATAACGTGCTGCGAACTGCACCCCGATCGGAATGCCACTCTCGCTCCAGTACAACGGCACCGATGCCGCCGGCTGCCCCGTCACGTTGAAGAGGTAGGTGAACGGCAGGTAGGCCTCGAGCTTGCCGAGCCAGGCATCGACGTCGTCGCTGTCGATGCCGAACCAGCCGATGGGCCGGGGCGTCTGCGCCAGCGTGGGCGTGAGCCAGAGATCGAAGCGCTCGAAGAACGCGGCCACGCGGCGCGATTGCCGCTGCAGACCCTGCAGCGCGAGGATGAAGCGCGCGGCATCCACGGCGCGGCCGCGCTCGGCCAGTGCGCGCGTCATGGGCTCCACGAGGCCATCGCCCGCAGGCGCGGCGCCGGTCACGCGCGCGATGTTGGCCAGCGTGTTGCATGCGAACACGGTCTGGAAGCCCTGCGCCACGGCCGCGGCGTCGTAGTCGGGCGCGGCTTCCTCGACGTGGTGGCCCAGCGATTCGCACAGCCGCGCCGCGTCGTGCACGGCGGCGGCGCAGGCTGCATCCACCGGCATGCCGTTGGGCGCCACGGCGCTGAAGGCGATACGCAGACGGCCAGGCGCGCGTCGCGCGGCGTCGAGGAAACTGCCGGCCGGCGGCGCAGCGCTGTACGGATCGCCGGGCATGGCGCCGGCGATCACGTCGAGCAGCGCCGCGCTGTCGCGCACGCTGCGGCTCACGACGTGCTGGCAGGCCAGGCCCGACAGGCCCTCGCCACCTTCCGGGCCGGCCGTCACGCGCGCCCGCGTGGGCTTGAGGCCGAACAGCCCGCAGGCCGACGCCGGAATGCGGATCGACCCGCCGCCGTCGGTGGCATGCGCCATCGGCACCATGCCGGCCGCCACGGCGGCGGCCGAGCCGCCGCTGCTGCCCCCGGGCGACAGCGACAGATCCCACGGATTGCGCGTGATGCCGTAGAGCTGCGACTCGGTGGTGGGCGAGAGACCGAACTCGGGCGTGTTGGTCTTGCCCGCGATCACCATGCCCGCGCGGCGCAGGCGCGCGATGGCTTCGCTGTCGTGCGTGGCGCGGTTGCCGGCATAAAGGCGCGAGCCCGAGGTGGTGGCCGTGCCGGCCACCGAGCTCACGAGTTCCTTGACGAGGAACGGCACGCCGCAGAGCGGGCCGGCCGGCACGCCCTGCGCCACGGCCGCGCGCGCCGCATCGAACAGCGGTGTGACGACGGCGTTGAGCGCGGGGTTGCGAGCCGTGATGCGCACGATGGCGGCCTCGAGCACCTCGCTGGCCGTGGCCTCGCCGCGCCGCACGAGATCGGCGAGCGCCAGGGCATCGAATCGTTCGAAATCGTCCATGGCGCCCGGCGTCGTGAAGCTAGGCCGCGGCGGGCCAGGCGGCTGCGGGCATCGCGGCCGTGCTGTCCAGCTGTGGCGACACGCCACTGCCGAAGCCGGGCGTGGCGAGCGAGCCCAGCGCCAGTTGACCCTGCATCAGCCGCAACCGTACCGGGCCCTGTGTGTCCTCGTAGAGATCGGGATGGGCCGTCATGAATTCACGCGCCTCGGCGCGCGGTCGGCCGTCGAAGCCGTCGATGAAGTGGTGCGCGTTGCGCTCCACGTGTGTGATGCCCATCAGGCTGACCAGCGCCAGGTCCTGCTGCACGGCCGTCCCGGGCTGCATGGTGAGGTCTTCGGCCGACATGAAGTACCGGCCTGCTGCGCCGGGTGCTTCCTGCGCATTCCACATCCGGCAGCGCGCCAGGTTGAGAAGCGATTTGTAGAGACCCTTGCACGACTTGGTCGACACACCGGCATAGCCCAGCGCGCGGGCGCGCAAGAAGGCGTCGATCTCGCCATCGCTCTCGTCGATGATGACGGGCCGGTGGCGCGCCAGTGCGTCCACGGGTTCGGCCAGCGCCTGCTGCCGCTTGATGGGTTGCTCGATCAGCAGCGTGCTGGCCACCAGCTGCGCCAGCGCGGGCGTTACCCGGGCGCGCTCCCACAGCGCGGTGATGGCGGCCGCATCGGCATACTGTTCGTTGCCATCGAGCGTGACGCGATAGGGCGAGCCCTGCGCGTCGAGCACAGCCGCGATGCGTGCGAGCCTGTCGATGTCGGCGTCGAGCTGGCCCGAGACCTTGAGCTTGAACCAGCGGTTGCCGTAGGTGGCGATGACCTCTTCCAGCGTCTCGGGCAGGCCGTCGTTCACGCGCGTGCCGGGCGCCTGGTCGGCAGCCGTGATCGGGTCGACCAGCCCCACGGTGTGGCGCACGTCGATGCGCGGCAGCGGCGCCAGCCCGGCCAGCATCGCCGGCAGGTCGAAGTCCGCCAGGTCGGGCGTGAGCGTGGCGTCCAGCCCCGCCAGGTTGGCGCGCATCGCGTCGAAGAAGCTGATGCCCTGGGCGCGGCACAGCGCGTCGAGCACCGCGCGGTCGAGCAGCGCCGGGCCGTAGGACGCCACCAGCGGCGGCGACTGCTCGGCGCCGCAGGCCGCGATCAGGGCCGGATAGTGTTTCGCGTGCAGGCCGAATGCCGTCATCGGCCCGGCCTGCAGGTAGGCATCGCGCGTGAGCTGCACCGCACGGCGCAGCTGGTGGCGGTTGTCCTCGTCGGAGAGCTGCGGGTTCTTGTCGAACCACTTGGCGCCCAGCGCCTCGGCGGCGTAGCCCGTGGCTTCGCGGCCGTCCGCCAGCCGCACGCGCACGCGCGCGATCGCCTGCACGCCTTCGGTGACCGTGATGACGCCGAAGCGGAAGGGCAGGCGCAGCCGGTACGGCGCCTCGAACAGGTCGACGCCGGTGACCCGGAGCTCGGGTGCCGCGTTCATCGGCCGCCCCTCACCAGTGCGGACCGCTGCGGGTCTCGCCCGGCTTCGCGGTGCTGCCGGACAGCTCGGTGTAGATCTCGAAGGCCATGCGGCCGAGTTCGGGATCGGCGCGCGTCTCGGCCGTGCGCGGGCGGGGAATGTGCACCTCGCGGATGTTGGCCACGCGGCCGGGCCGCGGCGACATCACGACCACGCGGTCGGCCAGGAACACGGCCTCGGGGATGGAGTGCGTGACGAACACGATCGTCTTGCGCTGATTGCCGCCGCCCGCCTCGCCCCAGATGCGCAGCAGCTCGATGTTCATCTCGTCGCGCGTCATCGCGTCGAGTGCGCCGAACGGCTCGTCCATCAGCAGGATGGGCGGATCCATGATGAGCGCGCGGCACAGCGCCGCTCGCTGCTGCATGCCGCCCGAGAGTTCGCGCGGGCGCTTGTCGGCGAAGTCGCCCAGGCCCACCATCTTCAGCAGTTCGCGTGCGCGGTCACGGTATTGCGCGGTGTTGCCGCCCGACAGTTCCACGGGCAGCAGCACGTTGTCGAGCACGGTGCGCCACTTGAGCAGCAGCGCTGCCTGGAACACCATGCCGACCTTGGGAATGGGCTTGTCGACCACCGCGCCGTCCACACGGATGCTGCCGCTGGTCACGGGGCGCAGCCCCGCGATCGCGCGCATCAGCGTGGACTTGCCGCAGCCCGAGGGGCCGACCAGCGCGACGAACTCGCCTTCGCCCACGGTCAGCGAGATGTCGCGCAGCGCCTCCACCGGGCCGCTGTCGGCCTGGTAGATCATGCCCGCGTGGTCGACCTCGATCAGGTTGCGCATTCCCAACTTCTTCCTCGTGTGTGTGCTGTCGTGTGCGGTTGCCGGATCACTTCACCGGCAGCGGCATCGCCACCTTGGTGAAGAATTCGCCGGTGTACACCGCCTTGCAGTCCACCTTCTTGGGCAGGCCCATGTAGGTGTTGACGATCTCGACCGAGTTGCACATCTTCTTCTCGTCGATCCAGCCGATGCCGTTGTCGGCGTAGCCCTTGGTGCGCATGAGCTCGAAGCCCAGCATCATGTTCTGCTCGATGATGGCCACGTCGATCTCGGGCACGCGCTTCTTGAAGATGGCCAGCGCCTCCTTCGGGTTGGCCATCACGTCGCGCCAGCCCATGTACGAAGCTTCGAGGAAGGCCTTGAGCTGGCGCGGCTTCTCGGCCATGGTCTTCTCGCTGGCCATGATCGACATCGCGTAGAGGTCGAAGCCGAAGTCAGACCACGCCATGCGCGCCGACTTGCCGGGGCCCACGGCCTTGTCGAGGAAGGGCTGGCCGGTGGTGTAGTCGGCCACGCCGTCCATGCGCTTCTCGGCGATGGAGGCGTACTTGGCGGTGGGCTCGATGTTGACCCACGTCACCTTGGACGCATCGACGTTGTTGATCTTGGCGAACACCGGGAAGGCCAGGCGCTGGCTGTCGCCTGCGGGCGCGCCGATGGTCTTGCCTTCGAGATCCTTGGGCTTGAGCAGCGGCTTGTCGGCATGGCTGAAGATCGTCATCGGCGTCTTGTCGAACACCATGCCGACCATCTTCACGCGCGCGCCGCGCGAGGTGGCGCTGATGATGGGCACCGCGTCGGCCAGTCCCGCGTCGGCGCGGCCGGTGTCCACCTTGGCGATGGAGTCGCCCGAGCCCTTGGAATTCTCCAGCGACACGTCGAGGCCGCGCTGGGCGTAGTAGCCCTTTTCCAGCGCCACCCAGTAGGCCGCGTGGTCACCCACGGCGAACCAGTTGAGCGCGAACGTGAACTTCTCGGGCGTCTGGGCCTGCGCGGGCAGGGCCATCAGGGCCAGGGCCAGCGCAGAGAGGGGTGCGGCGATGCGGGTCTTCATGGTGCGTCCTTTCGGGGCGTGAGAGGCGTTGCGGAGGGGGAAGGGAAATCGTTGGTCGGGAATCGGGGTCAGGAGAAGCGGCTCGCTCAGTGCGTACCTTCGTCGGCCCACGGGGCCAGCAGGCGCGAGAGAACGGCCACCAGGCCGTACACGGCCAGGCCGATGATCGAGATGTAGACCAGCGCCGCGAAGGCGGCCGGCGTGTTCATGCTGCTTTGCGTGGTGATGATCACGTAGCCCAGACCCTTCTGCGAGGCCACGAACTCGCCCACCACCGCGCCCACCACGGCCGAGGTGGCGGTGACCTTGAGCGCCGAGAGGATGTACGGATAGGCATTGGGGATGCGGATCTTCCAGAACACCTTCCACTTCGGTGCGCTGAAGACGCGGCCCAGGTCCACCAGGTCGGCGTCGATCTGCGTCAGGCCCACGGCCGTGTTGATCACCACGGGGAAGAAGCCGATCAGTGCGCCGATCAGCATGTTGGGCACGATGCCGTAACCCATCCACATGAGGAACAGAGGCGCGATGGCCACCTTGGGCAGCGTGTTCACGAACACCAGGAAGGGCGTGAGCGCGCGCGAGATGCCCGCCGACCAGGCGATGGCGCCGCCCAGCAGCACGCCGGCCACGCCCGCGATCACGAAGGCGCCGACGATCTCCACCGTGGTGATCCACGCGTGCGTGGCCCACTGGATTTCGCCGGGCTTCATGGCCTGCAGCACCGACAGCGGGCTGGGCAGCAGGTACTCGCGGATGTCGAACACCGACACCGACACCTGCCACAGCGCGATGAAGGCCGCGAACAGGCCCACGGCCGGCAGGTAGTGCGCGGCCCAGCGGGCGATGGGGTTGGAAGGGGTGCTACTGCTCATGGTGGACGGTTCAGGCCAGCCAGCGCTGGAGGTTGGCGGCCACGAACGCGTCGTCGGCCAGATCGGCGTGTTGCGCCGAAACGCGGTCGAGTTCTTCCTTCTGGCCGGGCGACAGGCCCTCGGCCGGGTCGAGGCACCAGATGCCTTCGAGCAGGCCCTGGCGGCGCAGGATTTCATGGCAGCCGGCGATGCAGCCGTGGAAGTCGTTGGCCACGTCGAAGAAGGCGCTGTTGCAGTCGGTGACGCGCGAGTCGAGCGCGAGCATCCCGGCCGAAACGGCGCCGTCCGCCGCCGAGCTGGCAGCAGCCTTGCAGCGCGCGAGGATGTCCACCGCGCCCTTCGTCCACACCGACCAGTGGCCCAGCAGGCCGCCCTGGAAGCGCACGGTGACGGGCTGGCCGTCGCGCATCACGGTGAACGGCGTGACCAGGTCGAGCACGATGTGGTCGTCGTTGCCGGTGTAGAGCGTGATGCGGTCCTCTGCGCGCGCGGCCACCACGCCGCGTATCACGTCGAGGGTTCGGTAGCGGTGGAACGGCGCCACCTTGATCGCCACCACGTTGTCGATGGCGGCGAAGCGGGCCCAGAACGACGCGGGCAGCTGCATGCCGCCCACGGCCGGCTGCAGGTAGAAGCCGACCACGGGGATTTCCTGCGCCACGGCTTCGACGTGCGCGATGAGTTCGTCTTCGGTGGCGCCCTTCATCGCGGCCAGGCTGAGCAGGCCCGCGTGATAGCCCAGGCCCGTGGCCAGCTTCGCTTCTTTCAGTGCCTGATCGGTGCGGCCGCACACGCCGGCCACCATGGCCAGCTCGCGGCCGGGTGCCCAGGTGGTGGCCTCTTCCATCGCCAGGCGCAGCACGGGTTCGTACAGCCCCACGTCGCGGATCGCGAACTGCGTGGTGTGCACGCCCACGGCCAGGCCGCCCACGCCGGCATCGATGTAGTAGCGCGACAGCGCGCGCTGGCGGCGCTCGTCGAGCTGGCGCGCTGCGTTCAGCGCCAGTGGCTGGGCCGGGATGGCGACGCCGCGCGCCAGCAGCGCGCGCGCCTGGGAGACCTGTTGCGAAGTGATGCTCATGGAATCGTTCAACCGAATTCAGGACCGGCCAGCACGAACTGGCGGTCGTGCGCCTGGGCATGCAGGCGCGCGCCGGGCGCCGTGAGGGCCATGCGCACGAAGGGGCGCTGGGGCGCGAAGCCGTGGGATTGCAGCCAGACCGCGAGCCGGCCCCAGCGGTCGGGCACATCGAGGAACACCGGCCCGCGCACGCGCGCCATCACGGCCTGCAGCAGCGCCAGCGCATCGTCTTCATTGCCAGCGACCAGCGGGCCGACCTGCACGGCGCGCACGCCCCCGCGCGCCAGCACGAAGCCCGTGCCGTCGTGCAGCGTCAGGGCCTGCGTGCCCGGCCGCGCCAGCACGTCGCGCAGCAGGAAGCCGCGGTCGAGTCCGGTGACTTCGCGGTCCAGCGCGCCGATGGCGTCGGCGTCGGCGGGGCCGGCGTCGCGCACGCGCGCATCCGCCGTCGGGCCCGCAACGCCCTGCCCCTGCCAGCGCGCGAGCGCGAAGCCTTCGACGAAGCCGATGCGTCGGTATACCTCGGCGCCGTCCGGCGTCGCGTCCAGCACGGGCGTCACCGCGCGTGCATGCAGCGCGCGCACGCAATCGTTCAGCAGCTGTGTGGCCAGGCCCCGGCGCCGCCAGTCGTCACGCACCAGCACCATCGAGATCCAGCCCTGGCCGCCCGCGTAGGGGAGCGCGGCGGCCGTGGCCACCAGCGTACCGGCGTCATCCTTGAGGCCCGTGACTTCGCCATGGCCGATGAACAGCTGCCAGTCGGCCAGCGTCTGGTTCCAGCCCGACGCGGTGGACAGCAGCAGGCCGCCGGCCGCATCGGCCGGCGAGAGCTTCACCCGCGCGAGCGAGTCAGAAGCCACCATCCCGCACCTCGAACTTGGTGGGCTTGCCGTGCGCGGGTTGCTCGCGGCTGATCCAGTCGGCCACCCAGTCGATCATCTGGCCCAGCGGTACCAGCGGGTAGCCGAACAGGCGGTTGGCCAGCGTGGTGTCGGACAGCAGCGCGTTGGGTGCTTCCTGCCCGCTCACCTGTACCGGCACGCCGAAGCGGTGGGCGAACTGCGTCACCAGCCAGCGCACGGAGATGGTTTCGGGGCCCGTGCAGTTGATGGGCGTCGAGGGCGTCGTGCAGTGACGCAGGCAGCGCAGCACCTGTGCGTTGGCGTCGCCCTGCCAGATCACGTTGACGTAGCCCATGGTCACGTCCACCACCTCGCCGCGATGCACGCGGCTGGCGATGTCGTAGAGCACGCCGTAGCGCATGTCGATGGCGTAGTTGAGACGGAAGATGCGTCCGGGCGTGTCGTACTTGCCGGAGAAATACTCGAACATGCGCTCGCGGCCGATGCACGACTGCGCGTATTCGCCCACCGGACCGGGCGGCGTCGCTTCGTCCGCGCCCTGGCGGCCCACGGGCGTGAGGGGGTAGATGTTGCCGGTGGAGAACGCCACGATGCGCGAGGCCTTGAACACCTCGGCCACCAGCGCGGGCACGTGCGTGTTCATGGCCCAGGTGAGCGACTGGTTGGATGAGGCGCCGAACTTGTGGCCCGCCGCGAAGATGACATTGGGCACCTTGGGCAGCGCCTCGAGCGCGGCGCGGTCGAGCAGATCGCAGGCGATGGTCTCGACGCCCCAGGCCTCGAGGCGATCGCGCACGGTGGCGTCCGAGAAGCGCGCCACGCCGATCACGCGCTTGTGCGGCGCCGCGTTCTTCGCCAGGCGCGCGAGCGTGGGGCCCATCTTGCCGGCCACGCCCAGGATCATGATGTCGCCATCCACCTGCGCGAGATCGTCCACCAGTGCCTGGCTGGGCCGCGCGAGGAAATCCTCCAGCGCGTCCACCGATTCGAAGCTGGCCGGCAGGCGCGCGGCGTCGAGCAGGGCCGCGCCACCAGAGGCGGCGCCGATCGGGGTTCTCATGTTCATGGCGG
Source organism: Burkholderiales bacterium (assembly GCA_017307855.1). GTDB lineage: Bacteria > Pseudomonadota > Gammaproteobacteria > Burkholderiales > Burkholderiaceae_C > JAGOCV01. Next base: position 162,206 of record JAFKGD010000005.1, read on the forward strand.
GACTTTCACGCGTTTGAAACCAACGGACGGCAATGAGCTTATGGGCTGGTTTCCGGCGTGTCAACCGTTTGGTTGAAATGGCGAGGGTTAGCCCGGATGCAGTGCATGCGGGGCACTGACTTCGGGCGCGGTGCACCAGATGGGCCGGTGTTCTGCGAAGGTTCTCCACGTTGCGCCCGGACCCGGGATCCACGCCCCCTTGCGCCGCTCATGTCCCCCGCCGGCTGCGCCGGCTCCTCCTTGACTTCGCTTTGCAAGGGGGCCTGATCCCGGGTCTTGGAGCCACGGTGGCGTGCGGGAGCAGTCGTGAGCCGCACTGCTGCGAGAGCGCGGGGTGGTTGCCGCAGCGAGGTCAAGGAGGAGAGTCGGCGCAGCCGACTCGGGGGACACGAGCGGAGGCGACCACCCCGCGATCTCGCCCCTCACCAACGGAAAGCACGCCCCCGGAAGAAAGCTCAGGGCCGCAACGCGGCCATCGCGAACGACACCACGTGTTCGCGGTACGACTTCTGTGCCTTCGGCGCCGTGAGGTCGCGGTCGAAGATCGACGACAGCGTGAGCCGGTTGGAGAAGAAGAAGTACGACATGCCGGCCACCGAGATGTAGAGCTCCACCGCATCGACACCGCGCCGGAATGCACCCGCGCGCGTGCCGCGCGCGAGCGTCTTGGCGATCAGCTCGATCAATGGCGAGTTGGTCTCGCGGATCGCGCGCGAATCGCGCACGTGCGCCGCGCCCTGCGCGTTCTCGTGGTTGAGCAGGCCGATGAAATCCGGGTGCTGCGCCAGGTAGTCGAACGAGAAGCCGATCAGCGCGGCCATGGCCTCGGCCGGCGCCATGTCGGCCAGATGCAGTTGCGCTTCGAGCGAGCGGATCTCCAGGTAGACCACCTCCAGCGCCGTGCGGTAGAGGTCTTCCTTGCTGCCGAAGTAGTAGTAGATGAGCTGCTTGTTGACGCCCGCGCGCGCTGCGATCTCGTTGACGCGTGCGCCGGCCAGGCCCCGCGCCGAGAACTCGGCGCGGGCCGCCGCGAGGATGGCTTCGCGTGCGCCGCCGGTGTCGCGGACGGCGGCACTCTCGTCGATCGTGCGGGCGTTGGCGGGGAGGACGGGCGATGCGGCGCGGCGGGGCATGGGAGCGAAGGGATGGCGGCAGGCGATTATGGCTGCGACGCATGGCGCGCTTGCCCTCAGGCCGACAGGCGTACGAAACGGTAGGTGCGCCCGCCCAGGGTGTGGTCGCAGGCGAACGCGTCCGCCTCCACGGCCAGCAGGGCACAGGTGAAGAACCCGGTCTGCGCCGTACCCAGCCGTTCACCGCCACTGCGTGTGGTCTTGAGCTTGAACAGGCCGGCGGTCACGAACCACTCGCCCGAATACTGCTCTTCCGGATTGGAGGCCACCCGTTCGGTGCCACTGAACACCCCTGTGACACCGAGCCGCAGCGTGCCTTCAATAGGCTGGCCCACGGCATCGCGCGATTCGTAGCGCCAGGCACCTTCGAGCTGCCGCTTGTGGGCAGCGTCGGCAGGCGAGTCCTGCACACCGCAGGCGGCCAGCGCCGCCGCGGCGAGCAGCGTCGCCGTCACCCGGCGCGCCAAGCCCATGCACAGACGCATGACGGCAGCCTCAGCGCGCATTCACCGTGATGCCGACCGGCTGCGTGCGCGCCATCACGGCCGAGCCGTCGCCCGCGTTGCTCACCAGTTCCAGCCGCAGCGTGTAGTCGCCCGGCGGCGGCTGCAGCCAGGTTTCGGTCTGGCCGCCCGTGAAGTCGATGGCTTCGCGCTTACCGGCGCGTTCGAGCGTGAGCCGGAAGTGGCCCGTGTCCTTGAGCCTGGGGCCGGCGTGCGACACGTTGTAGCCGCTGGCATGAAACTGAACGCGGAACGGCCCGCGCAGTGCCTGACCCGGCTGCAGCCCGAGCATCTCGATGCGCGGCGGACCCAGCACGCTTTCGGGCGTGACGCCCTTGTTCTGCTTCGTGACGGTGAACTGCAGCGGCTTGCTGTAGACGAAGTACGGGATGTGGCCCTGGTCGGCCAGCAGCAGGCGCAATTCGTAGCGGCCCGGCGGCAGGTCCACCAGGTATTCCATCTGGCCCTTGCCGAAGTGGATGTACTTCTCGGTGAAGGGCAGCGGCCGGGTGAAGTCCAGCGGCAGCGGCTGGTTGATCAGCAGGTGGTGATGCCCCGCGTTGCCCGCCACTAGGCCGGCCGGCACGATGCCGCGCATCGACAGGCCGAAGCGCGCGACGAAGGGCGCCTCGCGCGAATCGCCGTTGCGCAGATTGGTGAAATAGGTCTCGGGCGCACGCGAAGGCGGCGGTACGACCCAGGGGTGAGGCGCGGGCTCGGACTCGGCAGGTGCCGCCGCTGTGGCCGCGGGCGCGCCATGCGCATGCGGTTCCGCCGGGGCCTGCGCGAGAACGCTGGTGGCCGCCCCCCAGGCCAGCAGCGCCAGCACGGCGGCAGGTTCACGAAGCGCGGTTCGGCGCGCGACAGCGGTCGTCATGAAAGCCCCTCCTCGTCGCCGCGGTGCGGGGCCGTCGATCGGCGCCTCGTCCGGGCGGACGCCGCAGTGTAGCGGCGGCCCGCGCGGTCAGCGTACCCGCGGCGGCACCTCGATGGCGGCGTCGCAGCCGCTGCCGGCCGAGATCCATCGCCGCGCCAGCCGCGCGAGCAGCGGCGCCGCGAACCGCCAGCGCGGCCCCAGCACCTCCGCCGGATCGGCCACCATGCCGCACACGTAGCGCGCCTCGGCCGCGCGCCAGCGCAGTGCGTCGCAGGCGCCGTGGCGACGGCGCGAAACCACCATGCCCAGCGGGCACGGCTCGGCCAGGCAGCACACGCCGCAGCCGTTGCATGGCGCGCCGTACGCCGGCTTGGCCGGCGCCTCGGGGTGGATGTGGATGACCTGGCCGTCCATCGTCCGCCCCGTCGTTCGCGCCCGCTTCAGCGCGCCAGCACCGGCGCCAGTGCCACACCCGTGTGCGTGCCCTGCGCCACCACGTCCTCGGGCGTCGCCTGCGCCACCACGCGGCCGCCGCCGTCGCCGCCCTCGGGGCCCAGGTCGATGATCCAGTCGGCCTCGGCGATGATGTCCAGGTCGTGCTCGATCACCACCACGCTGTGGCCGCCGCCCACCAGACGGTGCAACACGTGCGCGAGCTTCTCCACGTCGGCCATGTGCAGGCCCACGGTGGGCTCGTCCAGCACGTAGAGCGTGTGCGGCGCCTTCTGCCCGCGTCGCGTGATGTCGTCGCGCACCTTGCTGAGTTCGGTCACGAGCTTGATGCGCTGCGCTTCGCCGCCCGAGAGCGTGGGGCTGGGCTGGCCCAGCGTGAGGTAGCCCAGGCCCACGTCCTTGAGCAGTTGCAGCGGATGCGCGATGTTGGGCATGCTGGCGAAGAACTCCACCGCCTCGTCCACCTCCATCTGCAGCACGTCGCCGATGCTCTTGCCGCGCCAGCTCACGGCCAGCGTCTCGGGGTTGAAGCGCGCGCCGTGGCAGACCTCGCAAGGCACCTTCACGTCGGGCAGGAAGCTCATCTCGATGGTGCGCATGCCCTGGCCTTCGCAGGCGGGGCAGCGGCCTTCGCCGGTGTTGAACGAGAAACGCCCCGGTCCGTAGCCGCGCGCCTTGGCTTCCAGCGTGTCGGCGAACAATTTGCGCACCGTGTCCCAGAAGCCGATGTAGGTGGCGGGGCACGAGCGTGGCGTCTTGCCGATGGGGGTCTGGTCCACCTCCAGCACGCGGTCGATCACCTCGTAGCCGGCCAGCGAGCGCAGGCCGTTCCAGGCCGGGTGCTTGCCGGCATCGTCGGCATCGCGGCCGGCCTTCGTGCTGCGCTGCTGCACGGCGGCGCTCACGTTGGCCAGCAACACGTCGCGCGCCAGCGTGCTCTTGCCCGAGCCCGACACGCCGGTCACCACCACGAGGCGATGCAGCGGTACGTCCACCGTGACCTCGGCCAGGTTGTGCAGGTGCGCGCCGTTGACCAGCAGGCGCGGCGTGTCGGCCTCGATGGCGCGCCGCGCTGACACGGGGTGTCGCATGGCGTGCAGCAGGTAGCGGCCGGTCACCGAATCGGCCTGGCCCGCCACGTCGTCCACGCTGCCCTGCGCCACCAGCCGGCCGCCACGCCTGCCCGCGCTCGGACCGATGTCGATGATGTGGTCGGCGCGGCGGATGGTGTCCTCGTCGTGCTCCACCACCACCAGCGTGTTGCCCTTGTCGCCGAGCTTGTGCAGCGCATCGAGCAGGATCTGGTTGTCGCGCGCATGCAGGCCGATGGTCGGCTCGTCGAGCACGTAGCACACGCCCTGCAGGTTGCTGCCCAGCTGCGCGGCCAGACGGATGCGCTGCGCCTCGCCGCCCGAGAGCGTGGGCGCGCCCCGGTCGAGCGTGAGGTAGCCCAGGCCCACTTCCTCGAGGAATTCGAGACGGCTGGCGATCTCGGGGATCAGGTCGCGGGCGATGTCGCGTTCGCGCTGGGTGAGCTGATAGAGCCCGATGCTGGCGGCGCCGCTGCTGGCCGCATCAGCCTTCAGCGCGACTTCGCCGAGTGAGGCCACCCACTTGCGCACGTCCTGCACCGACATGCGCGCGATGTCGGTGATGGCCACACCGGCAAAACGCACGGCGCGCGCGGTGGCATTGAGGCGGGTGCCTTCGCAGCCCGGGCAGATGGCCTCGCCCACGTCTTCCACGTCGGGCTCGGCGAACGTCTGCTCGCGGCCCCGGTTGTCATCGGACTGCACCGAGTCGTCCAGCGCCCGGCGCTGGTCCTTGGTTAGCTTGACGCCCGTGCCCACGCAATCGGGGCACCAGCCGTGTTTGCTGTTGTAGGAGAACAGGCGCGGGTCCAGCTCGGCATAGCTGGTGCTGCACACCGGGCAGGCCCGGCGGGTGGAGAACACCTGCAGCGCGCCGATGCCGGCCGTGGGCGTGCCATCGCGCATGGCATCGGCCAGCGCGCCCAGCGACGACAGCACGTGCAGCACGCCCTTGCCGTGCTCCAGCGCCGTGGCGAGCTTGTCGCGCAGCAGCGCCTCGTTGGCCGGCGTGATGTCCAGGCTGGCCACCGGCAGCTCGATGGTGTGCTCCTTGAAGCGGTCGATGCGCGGAAAGCCGGTGGTCGGCAGGAAGTTGCCGTCCACCCGCAGGTGCGTGTAGCCGCGCGGGCGCGCCCAGTCGGCCAGCTCGGTGTAAACGCCCTTGCGCGCCACCACCAGCGGCGCGAGCAGGCCGATGTGCTGCCCCCTGAACTGGCGCATGAGCTGCGCCACGATGCTGTCGGGCGTCTGCGGCTGCACGGCCGCGCCGTCGTGCACGCAGTGCTGCGTGCCCAGCTTCACGTACAGCAGGCGCAGGAAGTGCCACACCTCGGTGGTGGTGCCCACCGTGCTCTTGCGGCCGCCACGCGAGAGGCGCTGCTCGATCGCCACCGTGGGCGGAATGCCCCACACGGCATCGACCTCGGGCCGCCCGGCCGGTTGCACGATGCTGCGCGCATAGGCGTTGAGCGATTCGAGGTAGCGGCGCTGGCCTTCGTTGAACAGGATGTCGAACGCCAGCGTCGACTTGCCCGAGCCCGACACGCCCGTGACCACGTTGAACTTGCCCCGCGGGATGTCCACCGACAATGACTTGAGGTTGTGTTCGCGCGCGTTGACGATCTCGATGGCGTCGCGTGGGGCCACGGCCGGCTTCACCGCGTAGGAGGCGGCAGGCTCGGCCGCCACCATGGCGCCCTCGCCCATCGCCGCCTCGTACTCGCGCAGCGCCTGCCCGGTGTGCGAGGTGGGATGCTGGCGCACCTCTTCGGGCGTGCCCTGGGCCACCACCAGGCCGCCGGCGTCGCCGCCTTCGGGGCCCAGGTCGATCAGCCAGTCGCTGGCGCGGATCACGTCGAGGTTGTGCTCGATGACGACCAGCGAGTGGCCAGCCTCCAGCAGCCGGCGCAGCGCGCGCATGAGCTTGGCGATGTCGTCGAAGTGCAGGCCGGTGGTCGGCTCGTCGAACAGGAACAGCGTGCCCTTCTTGGCGACGGGCTGGCTGCTGCCGCGGCCCTTCGCGGCATCGGCCAGGAAGCCGGCGAGCTTGAGCCGCTGCGCCTCACCGCCCGAGAGCGTGGGCACGGGCTGGCCCAGGCGCACGTACTCCAGGCCCACATCGACGATGGGCTGCAGCGCGCGGATCACCTCGCGGTCCTGCGCGAACAGCTGCGCGGCCTCGCTCACAGTGAGCTCCAGCATGTCGGCCACCGACAGCACGCGCGGGCGCACGCTGCCCACGGCCTGGCGCTCGATGGTCACCTCCAGGATCTCGGGGCGCCAGCGGCGGCCGTCGCATTCCTGGCAGCGCAGGTAGACGTCGGAGAGGAACTGCATCTCCACATGCTCGAAGCCCGACCCGCCGCACAGCGGGCAACGGCCATCGCCGGAGTTGAAGCTGAACTTCGACGCCGTGTAGCCGCGCTGCTTGGCCAGCGGCGCATTGGCGAAGATCTCGCGGATGGCGTCCCATGCGCCCACGTAGCTCACGGGGTTGGAACGCGCGGTCTTGCCGATGGGCGACTGGTCGACGAACACCACGTCGGCCAGGTGGTCGGCGCCCAGCAGGCGGTCGTGGCGGCCGGGCGATTCGGTGGCACGGCCGAAGTGGCGCATCAGCGCGGGCGCCAGCACGTCCTGGATCAGCGTGGACTTGCCCGAGCCCGACACGCCGGTCACCGTGACCAGGCGCTGCAGCGGGAAATCCACCGACACGTCTTTGAGGTTGTGCTCGCGCACGCCTTCGAGGATGAGGCGCGGTGTGCTCTCCGTCACCAGCCGCTTGAGGCCCAGGCCGATGCTCTTGCGCGCGCCCAGGTAGGCGCCGGTGAGCGTGTCGGCGCGCCGCAGGTCGGCCGTGGCGCCATCGAACACGATGTTGCCGCCGCGCTCGCCCGGGCCCGGGCCCATGTCGATCATGCGGTCGGCCGCGAACATCACGGCCGGGTCGTGCTCCACCACCACGAGCGTGTTGCCCGCGTCGCGCAGGCGCTGCATGGCCGTGATGATGCGGCCCATATCGCGCGGGTGCAGGCCGATGCTCGGCTCGTCCAGCACGAACAGGGTGTTGACCAGCGAGGTTCCCAACGCGGTGGTGAGGTTGATGCGCTGCACCTCGCCGCCGGAGAGCGTGCGGCTCTGCCGGTCGAGCGTGAGGTAGCCGATGCCGACCTCGGCCAGGTACTTCAACCGTGTGGTGATTTCCTCGTGCAGCAGGGCCAGCGCCTGTTCCTCGCCCGCGGCGGCGGCGTGCTGCGTGGTCTCGATGGATTCGAAGAAGCGCCGCAGCCGGTCGATGGGCAGCAGCATGAGGTCATGCAGGCACAGGCCCGGCAAGGCTTCCAGTTGCTCGCGCGACCACTTCACGCCGCGCGGCATGAACCGCTTCGACGGTTCGAGGACGGCGTCGGCAGCCTGCTTGCCGCCGATGCGCCAGAGCAGGCTGTCGGTCTTCAGGCGCGCGCCGCCGCATACCTCGCACGGCGTGTAGCTGCGGTACTTGGACAGCAGCACGCGGATGTGCATCTTGTAGGCCTTGCTCTCCAGGTAGGCGAAGAAGCGGCGGATGCCATACCACTGCTTGTTCCAGTTGCCTTCCTTGAAGTTGGGCGTGCCCTCGATGACCCAGCGCTTGTGTTCCTCGGTGAGCTTGTTCCAGGGCGTGTCGCGCGGGATGCCGGCCGCCTCGGCGTGGCGCATGAGATCGTCCTGCGCCTCCGCCCAGGCGGGTGTCTGGATGGTCTTGATGGCGCCCGCGCGCAGCGTGAGTTTCTCGTTGGGCACCACCAGTGCCCAGTCCACGCCGATCACGCGGCCGAATCCGCGGCATGTCTCGCAGGCGCCGGCGGGCGAGTTGAACGAGAACATCGAGGGCACGGGCTCGGCGTAGCGCAGGTCGCTGTCGGGGCAGTGCAGGCCGGTGGAGAACCTCCACAACACGGCCTCTTGATCTTCCTGGACGACGTACACGTTCAGCCGCCCGCTGCCGCGCTTGAGCGCCGTCTCGATGGCCTCAACGACGCGGATGCGCTCGGCCGACGAGAAGCGGAAGCGGTCGGCCACGACATCGAGCACCTTGCGGGGCCCTGTGGGCGTGGCTACCTCGCGCTCAGCCTGCACACGGGTGAAGCCGCTGGCGGACAGCCATTGTTCGACCTCTTCGGGCGTGGTGCTGGCAGGCAATTCGACCGGAAACGTGAGCACCAGGCGCGGCTCGCCCGCTCCGAACCCCTTGACCCGCTCCTGGATCTGCGCATAGATCGTGTCCGGCGAATCGTGCCGCACGGGCTGCGCCGTTTCGCGGTCGAACAACGCGGCCGCGCGCGCAAAAAGCAGCTTGAGGTGGTCGTTGAGCTCGGTCATCGTGCCCACGGTGGAGCGCGACGAACGCACGGGGTTGGTCTGGTCGATGGCGATGGCCGGCGGCACGCCTTCGACGCGATCCACCGCGGGCTTGTCCATGCGGTCGAGGAACTGGCGCGCATAGGCGCTGAACGTCTCGACGTAGCGGCGCTGGCCTTCGGCGTACAGGGTGTCGAACACCAGGCTGGACTTGCCCGACCCGCTGGGGCCCGTGACCACCGTCAGCTCGCCGGTGCGGATGTCGAGATCGAGGTTCTTGAGGTTGTGCTGGCGCGCTCCGCGGATGCGGATGGTTCCCTGTGTCATGTACGGCTTTCCGGGGTGAGGCCGAACATTCTAGGCAGCCGCAATGACACGCCGCGTCACGCGGTCTTGCAAATGCAACCGGGTGCGCCGGGCGGGATCAGGTGTCGCCGTCGGGTGGCGGGAACCGGCGTTCCAGCCGGTTCATCGTGGCCGCATAGGCCACGCAGATGGCCAGGTAGACCAGCAGGCTGCCCTGCACCGACATCCAGTACGAGAACGACCAGCCGAACAGCCGGAAATCGAGCGAGCGTGCCAGTGCCGGAATGGCGAAGCTGACCACGAACCAGGCCAGCAGCAAGGCCAGCGTCACGGTGCGTGCCCGCCGCCGGGCAACGCGGGCCGCGCCCGCGTCGGCAGCAGGCCGCCGGGTTGCGGCTTCCATGGATGGTCAGCCCTCGCCGCGCAGGGCGGCGGCCAGTGGCACGAACTTGTCGGCACCCACCGCGTCGCGGATCTTCGGTGCGACTTCGAGCAGCTCCTCGTAGCTGCCCGCCGCCTCGACGGCCAGGTTGAGCCGGAAGCCGCGCAGTCCCAACGAAGCAGTGAGTTTGGTGGCCAGCGGATAGGCCGACTGGTAGCGGCGGCGGCCTTCTTCCTGCGGCACGGGCTCGAACGACAGCGACGAGGTGCGCGATCCGCCCGCGGGCTCCAGCGACGCCGGCCGGGACGACCGCCCCAGCGGCATGGGCCGGGATTCCAGCGGCATGGGACGGGACAGCGTGCTGGGCGGCGGCTGGGTCAGCGGTCCGCGCGAGGTGCCCGTGCCCTCGGGCGTGCCCTCGAGCAGGCCCATCTCCAGCATGTGGATGACGTCCTCGGGGGTGACGCCCAGGCCCGACGTCGCCTCGAGCACCTCGGAAAGGCTGCGGCGGCCGTCGAACAGGATGAAAGCCGAGCGCTGGCGAGGGGTGAGCGGAACCGAACGGTCCTTGAAGGTGCGCTGCCCGATCTCCGTCTTGCTGTAAGCCATGGACCCCTCGAGATTTTTTCTTGCGCGAATCTTACTGGCCGCCCGGCCGCCCGCTACCGGAAAGACCCTGCCGGGGCCGGGCCACGGGCACCATCAGGGTGCGCTGGCCGCCGGCGCCGGCACGGGCGCGGCCGGTGCCACCCCCGCAGCCGGGGCCGAGGCGGCCGGTTTGGCATGGATGTCACCGCTGTGTTTCTCGCCGCCCATCTCGATCTTGTCACCCGCCTGGGAGATGAAATACAGGGCAGCAGCCGCGAAGATGACAAAGCCGACAGCGATTTTCCACATGAAACGCACTCCTTGATGAAAGCAGGGGTGGCACGACACGCACCCCTCATGAAAAAGGCCTCATGCCCGAAGGCATGAGGCCTGTGGGACCGTGGGGCCCGCCACCCGGCGGCGGCAGGCCGGCGCGGTACGGGATCAGTCGTTGGCGTAGATGTCCACGTCCTTGGTCTCGCGCACGAACAACGTGCCCATCACCAGCGTCATGCCGGCGATGATGATCGGGTACCAGAGGCCGTTGTACATGTTGCCGGTGGAGGCCACGATGGCGAACGCCGTGGTCGGCAGCAGGCCGCCGAACCAGCCGTTGCCGATGTGATACGGCAGGCTCATCGAGGTGTAGCGGATGCGCGTGGGGAACAGTTCCACCAGCATCGCGGCGATCGGGCCGTACACCATGGTCACCAGCAGCACCAGATAGAACAGGATGGCGATCATCAGCACCTTGTTCATCTTGGCCGGATCGGCCTTGGCGGGATAGCCGGCCAGCTTCAGGTCGTCGGCCACTTCCTTCTTGAAGGCGGCGATGGCGGCGGCCGAGGCGGCGTCGAACTTCAGGTCGACCACGTTGCCGGTGGGCGCCGTGACGGTCTTGTCGCCGATCTTCACCACGGCCGGCGAGCCCGCCGGACCAGCGGCGTTTTCATAGCTCACCGAGTTCTGCACTAGGTAGCGCTTGGCGATGTCGCACGAGCTGCGGAAATCGATCTCGCGCGCCACCGGATTGCCCTGGAACGAGCAGGTGGCCGGGTCGGCCGTCACCACCACGCCGGCCGTGGCCTGCGCACGGGCCAGGTCGGGGTTGGCGGCCGAGGTGAGCGCCTTGAACACCGGGAAGTACGTCAGCACCGCCAGCAGGCAGCCGGCCATGATGATGGGCTTGCGGCCGATCTTGTCGGACAACGTGCCGAACACGATGAAGAACGGCGTGCCCAGCAGCAGCGCGGCGGCGATCATCAGGTTGGCGGTGGTCGCGTCGACCTTCAGCTGCTGCGTCAGGAAGAACAGCGCGTAGAACTGGCCCGTGTACCAGACCACGGCCTGGCCGGCCGTCAGGCCCACCAGCGCCAGGATCACGATCTTGAGGTTCTTCCACTGGCCGAACGATTCGGCCAGCGGCGCCTTCGAGGTCTTGCCTTCGGCCTTCATGCGCTGGAAGGCGGGCGATTCGCTCAGAGACAGGCGGATCCACACCGAGATGCCCAGCAGCAGGATCGACACCAGGAACGGAATGCGCCAGCCCCAGTCGGCGAAGGCCTGCTCACCCAGCCAGGTGCGCACGCCCAGGATCACCAGCAGCGACAGGAACAGGCCCAGCGTCGCCGTGGTCTGGATCCACGAGGTGTAGGCGCCACGCTTGCCGTGCGGCGCGTGCTCGGCCACGTAGGTGGCCGCGCCGCCGTACTCGCCGCCCAGTGCCAGGCCCTGCAGCATGCGCAGGATGATCAGGATGACCGGCGCGGCCACGCCGATGGTGGCGTAGGTCGGCAGCAGGCCCACGATGAACGTGGACAGGCCCATGATCAGGATGGTGACGAGGAAGGTGTACTTGCGTCCGATCATGTCGCCCAGGCGGCCGAACACGATGGCGCCGAACGGGCGCACCAGGAAGCCGGCGGCGAACGCCAGCAGCGCGAAGATGAACGCGGCACCCGCGTCCAGCCCGCTGAAGAACTGGCGCGCGATGATCGCGGCCAGCGAACCGTAGAGGTAGAAGTCGTACCACTCGAACACGGTGCCCAGCGACGAGGCGAAGATGACTTTCTTCTCCTCGGGCGACATGGGCCTGTTTTCAGCAGTTGCCATGGGTTGTCTCCAGTTTGGTTATGCGGCGCGCCCGCAAGGCACGGGTAGCCTGGGAGCATTCTTGGAGACAGCACTGACCGCGTTCTGACGCGAATCCAACAGGGGCTGACGAATTAGGGTGAAACCCGCGGCAGCGCTTTCACGATGTGGAGAATCGCCGGTCCGCTCGGGCCGTCAGGCCTCGATGATGTGCACTTCCTCGATCCGGTAGACAGCGAACGGGGCCAGCAGCGGATCCGCGTGGACCATGGCGTGGCCGGCCGGCGTGGCCAGCGCGGCGCGCAGGGCCTGCGCATCGTCGAACCACATCTCTGACATCGTCTCGACATACGCCGCATCGCCCGCCGGCACGCCGGCCTGCACCGGATGGCTGCGGTCGATCACGAAGTTCTGCACCCAGCGCCCGGCGCCGGGCAGGCGGGCGGGCGCGCGGCCGACCTCCTGCAGCCAGCGTCCGCGAAGGTCCCCGGCCGGCACCTCCGGACGGCGTGCGGACAGCCACACGAGCTTGGCACCGGCCGAACGCCGCTCGCCTCCTTCGGCCTGCACGACCCGGGGCGGCGGCGCTTCGACGACTTGATCGGCCTTCAGCACCAGGATCGTGATGCCACCCTGGAACAGGGGGATGTCGGCCTTGGCCAGCGCGTACTGGTCCGAGGCATCGGATCGCTCCATCGCGCCGATGTCGTCGAACGCCAGCTGGGAGATGCCGTCGATGGATTGCACCGGTGCCATGGCGTCCTCGAAGAAGCGCTCGGCGATGTGGTTCTGCCGGTACGTGCCGACGCCGGGCAGCCCGGCTGCGATGGCGCCGTGCACGCGGATCCAGTGCTTGCGGAACTGCGTTTCGGTCAGGCCGGGGCGGCGATTGATGAGGGCGCTGCGGTAGATGGTCATGTGTCGCCTCGTGCGAAGGCCATGTCAGGGAATGAGCCGCAGTTGGCGCAGCTCGTCGAACCGCATGCGCAGCGCGGCCTCCGAGTCCACGCTGGCGTGGAAGCCCGCGCGGCGCAGCTTGCCCAGCTCGAACAGCACGTCGTTGGCGAAGGCTGTCTTGAACATGTAGTCGGCCCAGCGCCAGTCGACCAGTGCATGGATGTCGTGCTGGACCAGTCCATGCCTGCGCGCCAGCACCTCCCAGTGCGGCGCCATGGCCTCGGCCAGCTGTGTCAGCGGGACCGGCAGCGGATCGCCTGCCGCCACGTCGAAGTGGGCGGCGATGGCGGGCCAGAGGTGGCACCAGCGTCCGGGGTCGCCATTGGCGACATTGAAGATCTCTCCTGCGGCGGCCGGACTGACGGCGGCCCAGGCCGCGGCCTCGGCGATCTGGCTGGCGTCTGCCAGGTGATGCAGGGCCTGCCAGGCCGCGGCCGGACCAGGAAAGCGCAGCAGCGCGCCCTGCTCGCGCGCCAGCGTGGCCAGCACGGCGATCGCCATCACCAGGTTCATCGGCGCCCGCGTGGAGAAGCCCGTGACGTACGGCGGGACGAGATGGGTCCAGCTCCAGCGCGCTCCCTGCGCACGCTGCTGCAGGTGGTCATGTTGCTGGTAGTAGAAGTTGGGGCCCAGGTGACGCGGGTCGGTCTCGCGCGCCGGCGTCTTGATCGCGCCCCACTGCAGGCCGTAGTACTTTCCGCCGGTGACCAGCACCACGCGCGACAGCGCATCGCCCGTGGCCTCCGCCAGGTCGACCGCATGGCGCAGCAGGGCAAGGTTGGGCTCGATTTCCTCGGTGCGCGACGGGCGCGGCTGGTATCCCGCGAAGAAGACGTGCGTGACGGGCGCGAGACCGCGTGCAGCCGCGGCCACCGCCCGCTCTTCGAGCAGGTCCACCGCCACACCCGCGGCCGTGCCGACGGCCGTGCCCGCGCGCGAGACGCAACTCACGCGCCATTCGCCGTCCAGCGCCAGGTGGCGGGCGATCCCGCCACCGATCACGCCGGTGGCACCGATGACCAGCGCGTGCTTCACGATGCCGGGTCCAGCCAGCGCGCATCTGGCGCGCGCCCTGCGCCGCCAGCCGGAAACGCCGTACCTGCCGGCAGCGGGTCGATCCGCAGCCGCGACAGCCGCAGGAAAGCCATCTTCCACTGGCCCTCTTCCCGCACGTATTCCTCCTCGTAGTGCCCGGAGCCGACGAAGCCCGTTGCGTCCGGCAGCTCGCGCAGGACGATGGCGTGCGGCCACTGCAGGTGGTCCTGCATGGCCCAGACGCCGCGTGCGCGTGTCGGCGTCAGCAACACGATCTCGGGGGTGTGGCAGTGGTGCGTCGACACCGCCTGCGCCAGCCGGCTGGACACGCCGGCGACGAAGGCGTCGGCATCCGAGCCATCCGGCGCGGACCCGAAGCCCTCGAATCGCGCGCCGCTGGAGAACAGCCCCCGCAGCGCCTGCCACTGCTTGGTGTCGATGAAGCGGCAATAGCGCGCCTTGAGCGTGCGGATCTGCTCCAGCGCCTCGAGACGTTCGAGCGGTGGAAGGTCACTGGCGGTCATGGTGTTCCAGGAGCGGGACGAGGCTGCGGGACAACCGCGCCGCGCCGGGTTTCAGGGAGTGCTGGCGACGCGTCGCCGGCGCGGAGTCGATGACGACGAGGCGCCGGAAACCAGCGCGTCGTCCGTGCCGTCGGTGCCAGCCTGCTGCGCGACGATGCGTTCGGTGATGCGCGCCGCCGCCTCGAGGATGAGCTTGCGCAACCGGTTGAAGTCGGTCTCGGCCCATTGCCGCTCGGAGACGACGAACGTGATGCTGCCCAGGATCTTGCGCTCGCCGTCGAAGATGGGGGCCGAAATGCCGCCGGTACCTGCCACCATCTCCGAGCGCGTGATGGCGTAGCCCTGCCGCGCCAGCTCGCTCATGTGGGAGCGGAACTCGCTCCAGTTCGAGCCGAGCCCGGCGGCGCGTATCTCGTCGGCGTAGTTGAGCACCATGTTCTTGAGCTGGTAGGGCGAGAGATGCGCGAGGATGATCTTCGCCATCGCGCCCTTGAACAGCGACATCGGGCGCCCGCGCTCGAAGTTGGCCGGGATGTCGGCGTCGGGCCAGGCAATATCCACGCACATGATGCTGTCGCGGTAGAAACTCGCCAGCATCATGTTCAGCTTGCGCCGCGCGCTGACCTCGTGCATCACGCGGCTGCCTTCCACCAGCAGCGGGTCGCTGATGCGCATGAGCCGGTCGAGCTCCACGATGCGCGGCCCCAGGACGTACACCCCTCCGGCCGTGGGAGCGAGCAGCCCGGCGTCGCACAGCGTCCCCAGATACCGGTAGGTGGTGGCGCGCGACGTGCCCAGCGCCTGGACGATGTCTTCGAGGTGCGCGCTGATGCGCCCCTCGCGGAAGAATTCCAGAATGCTCAGACCCTTGGCGAAACTGCTGTTCACGGTGTGGCGACCTCGTGGTTGTTGGCACTGATGCGCGGCACCCGGTCAGCCTCCCAGCCAGCGGGCCGGCACGGTGACCAGCCAGGGGCAGAACACCAGCAGCAGCACCACGCCGAACTGCGCACACATGAACGGAACCACGCCCTTCGTGACCTGATCCATGGACATGCGCCCGACCCCGGCCACGACGTTGAGCACTGTACCAACAGGCGGCGTGACCAGGCCGATGGCGTTGTTCATGATGAACAGCACGCCGAAGTACACCGGATCGATGCCCGCCGCCTTGACCACCGGCACCAGGATGGGCGTGAGGATCAGGATCGTGGGCGTCATGTCCATGGCCGTGCCCACCGCGATCACCAGCAGCATGATGGCCAGCAGCAGCAGCGTGGGATATTCCAGCAGCGGCTCGAGCAGACGCGTGATCTCGTTGGGAATGTCGGCCACGGTGATCAGCCAGGCCGAGACCATGGCGGCCGCGATCAGGAACATCACCACCGCCGTCGTCCTGGCGGCCGAGGCGAACACTTCGTAGAGCTGGCGCCACGAGAGTTCACGGTAGACCAGCGTGGCCACCAGGAACGAGTACACCGCCGCCACGCCGGCCGCCTCGGTGGGCGTGAACACCCCCATCTTCAGGCCCACCAGCACGATCGCGGGCAGCGCCAGCGCCCACAGCGAATCGCGCAGCGCGACCAGCTGCTCGCGCCGGGAAGCGCGCGGGGGCAGCGGCACGTTCTCGCGCCGGCTGACCCAGGCCCAGGCGCCGGCGATGGCCACCCCCATGAGAACGCCGGGCACGATGCCGGCCATGAAGAGCTTGCTGACCGAGACGTTGCCGGCCACGCCGAAGATGATGAATGCAATGGAGGGCGGAATCACCGGCGCGATGACGCTGGCCGAGGCGATGAGGCCGCCCGCACGCGCCGGATCGTGGCCGGCGCGCACCATCATCGGCAGCAGCATGGCCGACAGCGCTGCGGCGTCGGCCACGGCCGAGCCCGACAGTGCCGCCATCAGGCAGGCCGCCACCACCGCCACATAGCCCAGCCCGCCGCGACGGTGGCCCACCAGGGTCATCGCCAGCGCCAGGATGCGGCGCGACAGGCCGCCAGCGTTCATCAGTTCGCCCGCCAGCATGAACAGCGGCACGGCCAGGAGCGGGAAGCTGTCGGCGCCGTTGATCAGGTTCTGCGCCAGGATCTGGGTGTCGAACATGTCCAGGTGCCACATCAGCGCCACGCCGCTGACCAGCAACGAATAAGCGATCGGGATGCCGATGAGCATGGCGGCCAGCAGCGCGCCGAGGAAGATCACGATGGTCATTCATTACCCCTGTGGACGGGCGCATGCGGCTCGTCCTCGGACTCGCGCACGGCAATCAGGTCTTCGGTCGAGACGCGGCCCGAGAGCATGCAGAGCAGTTGCCAGCCGAGGATGGCGAGCGCCGACAGGCCGAACACCACGCCCGCGGCATAGAACACCGCCACCGGCGTGGAGCTCACGGGCGCGAGCACGTCCACGTTCAACCGCGCCTGGGTGAGGCTTCCATCGGTGAGCAGCCAGGTGACGTAGATCATGATGGCGTAGGCCAGCGTCATGCACGCCATGCGGCCGTGGCGGCCCAGCCGCCGCACCAGCAGATCGGTGCCCAGGTGGGCGCGCTCGCGCAGCGCCACGATGGCGCCCAGGAAGGTGAGCCACACGAAGAACCAGCGCGAGAGCTCTTCCGAGATCAGGATGCCGGAGTTGAAGCCGTAGCGCAGCACCACGTTGCCGAACACCAGCACCACGATGGCCAGCAACAGCAGCGCGCTCAGTGCGTCGAGACAGCGGCAGTAGAAGTCGATGCAGCGCTGCATGGCGGCTCCGTCGGGCGGTGCGTGCTCAGCGCACGGTTTCGTGGATGCGCTTCATCTCCGCGTTGTAGAGCTGCACCAGCTTCGGGTCATAGCTGGCCGCGAACTTCTGCGCCACCGGCGCCGTGGCGGCTCGCATCGCGGCGATCACGGGCGCGGGGACGTCGTTGATCTTCATGCCCTTGGCTTCGAGCTCGCGGCGCGCCTTGTCGGCCGCATCGCGGCTGACCTGCAGCTGGTAGGCGCCGGCTTCCCTGGCGGCATCGGCGAGGATCTTCTGCTCGGTGGCCGAGAGCTTGTCCCAGAAGCGCTTGCTGACCATGAAGATGTTCGCCGTGTAGACGTGGTTGGTCACGCTCATGAACTTCTGCACTTCGTTGAACTTGCTCGTCAGCACGATGCTGTACGGGTTCTCCTGCGCATCGAGCGCGCGCGATTCGAGCGCGCCGTAGAGCTCGCCGAACGCCATGGGCACGGGATTGGTTCCCAGGGCCTGGAACGACTCCAGGAACAGCGGATTGCCCATCACGCGGATCTTCAGCCCGCGCACGTCGTCGACCGAGGTGATGGGCTTGCGGCTGTTGGTGATGTTGCGGAAGCCCGTTTCCCAGTAACCGAGGGCGACGATGCCCTTCTCCGGCAGTTTCTGCGCCACCGCCTCGCCGAACGGGCCCTGCAGCAGGGCGTCGACCTGCCGCGCGCTGGAGAACGAGAAAGGCGTGTCGATCAGGCTCATCTCCTTGACCAGCGAGGCCGCGGACGTGGTGGCCGGAAGGAAGATTTCCTGCACCCCGCCCTGCACGGCGCCCACCTGCTGGGATTCGCTGCCGAGCACCGAAGCACCGTATTCGCGCACCTTGAGCTTGCCCCCCGACTTGGCGGCCACGATCTCGGCGAACTTCTGCGTGCCCAGCGCGATCGGGTGGCCCGGCTGCACGAGATGGCCGAATTTGATCGTTCGTTCCTGGATGTCCTGCGCGGACGCGGTGACAGCAGCAAGGGCCAGGCCGGCGACGAGACAGAGTTGGCGGAGTTTCATGGTGGGTCCCCAAGAGTGGATGTGAGGGGCCCCGTCAACTGCCGCGCCCCGGACTGATGAGGTGCGCAGCTTAGTCTTGAGGCCCGTCAAAGATTCATAAGGTTTTCCCGTATATTGCTATTTTTCGTTTATCTCTTTTAATGAGAATTCTTTAAATAAGAGATTATTCGATTGACGGGCCGCGCCGGTCCCAGCGACTGGCGCGGTGCATCGACTCCACTTTTCCGCAGGAAGTCACCCACCATGCCCACCACTCCCGGACTCGCTGGCGAGCACGCCCTCGACCCCCTGGCCTCCCGCTACGTCCACGTCGACGCCTTGCCGTGGAAGCCCACGCCAACGCCCGGCATCGACATGAAGGTTCTGCTCGAAGACCCGGATTCGGGCCTGCTCACCGCCCTCTTCCGCTGGCAGCCCGGCACGGCGCTCGACCTGCACGAGCACGTCGAGGTGGAGCAGACGTACGTGCTGGAGGGCAGCATCGTCGACGACGAAGGCGAGGTCCGCGCGGGCGACTATGTCTGGCGGCCCAAGGGCAACCGTCACCTGGCCCGCTCGCCGGGGGGCGCCCTGGTGCTGTCGTTCTTCCTCAAGCCCAACAAGTTCGTGGGCGGCGCGCTCGCCGGCCAGGAACTCAAGTAGGACGGTGCGGCAGCCCGGAAGGCAGCGCAGCCGCCCGCGCCCACGCGCCGCTTTCGAACCACGCATCGCCCGTGAGCGCGGCGCGCAGCATCGGCAGGGCGTCCAGGCCCCAGAAATGGCGGCCGTCGGCCACCAGCATCGGCACGCCGAAGATGCCCTGGGCGAGCGCTGCATCCGTGTTGGCGCGCAACTGGTCCTTGACCTCGGCGCTGCCCACGTCGCGCGCGGGAGCGAGGCGCCCGGCCAGCACGGCCAGGCGCGCCGGATCGACAGCGTCGCCGCCGCCGTTCCAGACGTGGCGGAAGATCGTCTCGCAGACGTGGCGGTTGGCGGCTCCATCCTGGCCGCACGCGATGGCCAGCCGCAGCAGCGGCAGCGGATTGAAGGGGTGGGCGGCCGGCAGGTCCAGGGCGATGCCATGCGTGTGGGCCAGCCATTGCACGTGGCGATACGTCCAGTCGCGCTTGTGGGCGGTCTCGGCCGGGCCGGGCACCTGGCCGGCCGCCAGCAGCGCGCCCAGCAGCACCGGCCGGTATTCAACGCTGTGGCTCACGCCTTGCAGCACGTGCGGCAGCCGCTCGAACGCCAGCATGGCGTAGGGCGACAGGAAGTCGAGGTGGAAGACGATGTGCTTCATGGCGCAGGCGGTGAAGTGGCCGGAGTGGAAAACGTGCCGGCGGCGCGCGCGGCCACGCGTTGCCAGATGACGCGGCGCAGCGCATCGTCGGCGCGGCTCCAGCCGGCAATCTCGTCGATGCTGCGCAGGCAGCCCGCGCACAGGCCAAGCGCATCGTCCATGCGGCAGACGGAAACGCAGGGCGACGGCAGGTCGCTCGCATCGACGGCGCTGACGATCATGCGCGCACGCAGCATCAGGCGCCGCCGCGTGCCGGCCAGCGCCGAGTCCGCCGCAGCGGGCAGCAGACGACCTCCGCCTTCGGCTGCGGCGCGAGCGCCTTCGGGCGGCCGGGCGGCGCTCACCGGCCAACCTCCGCCTTCGGCTGCGGCGCGAGCGCCTTCGGGCGGCCGGGCGGCGCTCACCGGCCAACCTCCGCCTTCGGCTGCGGCGCGAGCGCCTTCGGGCGGCCGGGCGGCGCTCATGTCGCAAGCTCCTGTGTGACGTTGGCGAAGGCCGCGCCGGTGAGGCGCTCGAGATCGGCCGGTGCCAGCCGGAACACGCCGTGCGGATGGCCGGCCGCGGCCCACACTTCGCCGAAGCGCAGGAGCTCGCGGTCGATCAGCGTGACGGGCTTGTGCGTGTGGGCCACGGGCGAGACGCCGCCGATGGCGAACCCGGTGCGACCGCGCACGAAATCCGCATCGGCCCGGCCCAGCGCGCCCACCAGCGCGGCCACCTTCTTCTCGTCGACGCGGCGGTCGCCCGACGTGATCACCAGCACGGCGGCCTCGTCGCTCTTGCGGCGGAAGATGATGCTCTTGGCGATCTGCCCCAGCTGCACGCCCAGCGCATCGGCCGCCTCCTGCGCGGTGCGCGCGGCACCGTCGAGCATGACGGGTGCGTGCGGATGGCCCAGCTGTTCCAGCTCGCGCGCCACGCGTTGCACGCTCTCGGGCAGGGTCTTGAGTTCGGCTCCACACATGGCGACACGGTGCTGATGAAAGGGCCGATTCTCGCCTGACCGGGTCAGGCCGAGCGTTGGTTGAGCATCGCGGTCGCCGCGCGCGAGTTGGGCTTGCGCTGCAGGAAGTCGCTGATGTAGCGGCCGGCATCGATCAGCCTGTCCAGGTCGATGCCGGTATCGATGCCCATGCCGCGCAGCATGTACACCACGTCTTCGGTGGCCACGTTACCCGTGGCGCCCTTCGCATAGGGACAGCCGCCCAGCCCGGCACTGGACGCGTCGTACTGCCAGACGCCCAGCTCCAGCGACGCCAGCGTGTTGGCAAGTGCCTGGCCATAGGTGTCGTGGAAGTGGCCGGCCAGCAGGTCGAGCGGGTAGTGGCGCAGCGCGGCCTCCATGGCGGCCTGCACCTTGCGCGGCGTGCCGACGCCGATGGTGTCGGCCACGTAGAGCTCGTCGACGCCGATGTCCTTCATCAGGCGCGCCACAAGCTCCACACGCGAGGGCGGTACCTCGCCTTCGTAGGGGCAGCCCACGGCGCACGAGATGGCACCGCGCACGCGGATGCCCTTGTCGTGCGCGGCCGCCACCACGGGCGCGAAGCGCTCGATGCTCTCGGCAATCGAGCAGTTGATGTTCTTCTGGCTGAACGCTTCGCTGGCCGCGCCGAACACCACGATCTCGTCAGGCCACAGCGAGCGGTCGGGCGCCACCGCGGCCTCGAAGCCCTTCATGTTGGGCGTAAGCACCGAGTAGCGCACGCCAGGCCGGCGCTCGATGCCGGCCATCACCTCGGCGGCATCGGCCATCTGCGGCACCCACTTCGGACTCACGAAACTCGTGGCTTCGATGCTCTGGACGCCGGCGTCCTGCAGGCGGTGCACCAGGCCGATCTTGACCGCGGCAGGCACATTGCCCTTCTCGTTCTGCAGTCCGTCGCGCGGGCCGACGTCGGTGATCTTCACGCGGGTGGGCAGGGTTGCCATGGGGTGTCTCCGTCCTGTGTTGTTGGGTGTTCAGTAGCCGCGCGCCGCATCCACGACGCCGGTGATGGGCTGGCCCTGGCCGAGCGTCCGGATCTTGCCCGCGATCTGGGTCACGCATTCGCGCACCAGGCTGCGGGCGGAGGTGTGCGGCGTCACCGTCACCTTCGGGTGATGCCAGAACGCATGGCCGGCAGGCAGCGGCTCGGTGCGGAACACGTCGAGCGTGGCGCCCGCCAGGCGCCCTTCGTCCAGCAGCGCGATCAGGTCGTCATCGACCAGGTGGGCGCCGCGCGCGACGTTGATGAGGTAGCCGCCCGGCCGCAGCTTCGAGAGCGTGCGGCGATCGAGGATGCCTTCGGTCTCCGCCGTGAGCGGCAGCAGGCACACGAGGATGCGCGTGGCCGCGAGGAATTCGTCGAACCCTTCGGGGCCCGCGTAGGTGCGCACGCCGGCCAGCTGGTGCGGCGTGCGGCTCCAGCCCGCCACCGGGAATTCGAACGCCGCCACCGCACGCGCCACGCGCGCGCCGAGCACGCCCAGGCCGAGCACCCCCACGGGAAAGTCTTCGCGCGGCAGCGGATCGCGGTCTTCCCACACGCCCCGCGCCTGGTCGGCCTGGAACCGTTCGAAGCCGCGGTAGTGGCGGATGACGGCATGCGTCACGTACTCGGCCATCTGTACGCCCATGCCCGCGTCTTCCACACGCACCATCGGCACGCCAGGCGGCAGGCGCAGGCCGACGAGGGCATCGACGCCCGCGCCGATGTTGAACACCGCGCGCAGGCCCGAGTGCGCATCGACGAAAGCCTGCGGCGGGCGCCACACCACGGCGTAGTCGGCCGGGCGCGGCGGATCGCCGGGCTGCCAGGCGAAGAGGTTGGCCTCGGGCAGCGCCTGGCGGAAGGCGGCCATCCAGGTGTCGGGTGCGAAGCCCGTGAAGCAGAAGGCGATGTTCACGGGCACGAGTCTGACAGCGTTGATGCAGCCCCGGGAGAGGGTCGGACTTACCGCCGTGCGTTCACGCGGACTGAAGCCGCAGCAGCGCCGCGCCCTCGGCCACCTGGTCGCCCGGAGCGTAGAGCAGTTCCTCGACCTCGCCGTCGGCCGGTGCGGCGATGGTGTGTTCCATCTTCATCGCCTCCATCACCGCCAGTGGCTGGCCCTTGGCCACCTTGTCGCCGGCCTTCACGGCGAACGACACCACCTTGCCCGGCATGGGCGCGGTGAGCTGTCCGCCTTCGGCATGCGATGCGCCCGCGCGTGCCAGCGGATCGACCACCGCCAGCTGGGCCGCGCCGGCCGGCGTGAACACGTGCAGCACCTGGCCTTGCGCGTCGGCGCCCGCGTGAACATGCGCCACGGTGCGCTGGCCGGCGAAGTCCACGCGCAGCGCGCCATGGGCGGCGGGCGCGAAGGCCAGCGGCTGCGGCGCTGCGTCGCCCACGGCCAGGGTGAGCGCGCTGCCGTCGGCCAGCGTGCGGCCGTAGTGCAGCGTGGCGCGCACGGGCTCGCCCGCCACCTCGAAGCTGAAGCCGCGCTGCGCCACGGCGTGCGAATGGAAGCCGTCGCGCGCAGCCCACGGGTCGGCCCAGCCGGCCGCGGCCGGCGCCTGCTCGCCATGCAGCCGGTGCGCCACGGCCACGGCCACCGCCTGGTCGGGCGCCACGGGCTGCTGTCTGAACAGCGCCTCGCGGTCGCGCTGGATCAGCGCGGTGTCCAGGTCGGCCCGCGCGAACGCACCGCCCGGCCGCACCACGCGGCGCAGGAACTGCACGTTGGTGGCCAGGCCCACGATGCGCACCTGTGCCAGCGCGGCGTCGAGCCGGGCCAGCGCCTGTTCGCGCGTGTCGCCGTGCACGATGAGCTTGGCGATCATCGAGTCGTAATGCGGCGAGATCGCATCGCCCTGCTCCACGCCGTCGTCGATGCGCACGTCGCCCACGGCGAAGGCCGTGGCGGGCGGGCGGGCATAGATGGCCAGCATGCCGGTGGCGGGCAGGAAATCGTTGTCGGGGCTTTCGGCGCAGATGCGCGCCTCGATGGCGTGGCCGTGGATCTTCAACTGCTCCTGCGCCAGCGGCAGCGGCTGGCCGGCGGCCACGCGCAACTGCCATTCGACGAGATCGAGCCCGGTGATGGCTTCGGTCACCGGATGCTCCACCTGCAGCCGCGTGTTCATCTCCATGAAGTAGAAGACCCCCACGCTCCCCACTGCGTGTGGTTCGCTGCCCCCCGAGGGGGCGCTCGCGCCTTGGGGCGGCCCGGCGGCGCTCAAGGCGCCGGCCGGGTCCTTTTGCGCCTCGCCTTGCTCCACGATGAACTCCACCGTGCCCGCGCCCACGTAACCCACGGCCTGGGCCGCCGCCACGGCGGCTTCGCCCATCTGGCGGCGCAGGGCGTCGGTCATGCCGGGGGCAGGCGCTTCCTCCAGCACCTTCTGGTGGCGCCGCTGCACCGAGCAGTCGCGCTCGAACAGGTAGACCGCATTGCCGTGCGTGTCGGCAAACACCTGGATCTCGATGTGGCGCGGGCGCTTGACGTATTTCTCGACCAGCACGGCCTGGTCGCCGAAGCTGTTGGCCGCCTCGCGCTGGCACGAGGCGAGCGCGGCGGCGAAGTCGCCGGCCTGTTCCACCACGCGCATGCCCTTGCCGCCGCCGCCCGCGCTGGCCTTGATGAGCACGGGATAGCCGATGCGGGCAGCCTCGCGCTCGAGCAGCGCGGCGTCCTGATCGGCGCCGTGGTAGCCCGGCACCAGGGGCACGCCGGCGCGCTCCATCAGCCGCTTGGATTCGGCCTTCAGGCCCATCGCCTCGATGGCCGCAGGCGGCGGGCCGATGAACACCAGGCCGGCATCGGCGCAGGCCTGGGCAAAGGCCTCGTTCTCGCTGAGGAAGCCGTAGCCCGGGTGGATGGCCTGCGCACCCGTGGCCTGGGCCGCATCGAGGATGCGCTGCCACTGCAGGTAGCTCTCGCGCGGCGCGCTGCCGCCGATGTGCACGGCCTCGTCGCAGGCGGCCACGTGCTTGGCATGGGCGTCGGCATCGGAATAGACGGCCACCGTCTTGATGCCGAGGCGACGCGCCGTGGCGGCCACGCGACAGGCGATTTCACCGCGGTTGGCGATCAGGATTTTTTCGAACATGTCTCACACCACTTCTTTTGCAGGACCAGAAGAAACCAGAGCGCCCAGCCGCCGCAGCACGGCGCGTGCGAACCTGAACAGCACCACCAGCAGCAGCACCGACACCGCGAGCACCAGCGCCAGTGCCACGGCGAACACCAGCGGGTGCTGGGTGGCCAGCCACACCATGAAAACCACCAGGCCATCCTCGAAGAACGACAGCAGCCAGTTGGAGAACGGCTCGGGCGAGGTGTTGGCCGCCGCCCGCGCCGTCATCTTGGTGGCCAGCGCCGTGGCCGACAGCGAGCCGCCCATCAACGCGGCCAGCAGCGTCATCACGCCGCCGTCGAGCCCGAACACGCCCGCCGCCAGCAGCGCGCCGGCCGGCACGCGGATGAAGGCGTGCAACGCGTCCCACAGGCTGTCGAGCCAGGGCAGCTTGTCGGCGAAGAACTCCACGCACAGCATCACGCCGCTGCCCACCAGCACGGCCGGGTGCTGCAGCAGCGTCAGGCCCGGCGGCAACGGCAGCCAGCCCAGCCAGCCCATCGCGCCCACAATGAACACCACGGCGTACAGGCGCACGCCGCTGGCCCAGCCGAGCGCGGCGGCCAGTGCGGCGAGTGCGGGCAGATCGAGCGATTGCATGCGGGCGAGCTTCCGGGGGA
Source organism: Burkholderiales bacterium (assembly GCA_017307855.1). GTDB lineage: Bacteria > Pseudomonadota > Gammaproteobacteria > Burkholderiales > Burkholderiaceae_C > JAGOCV01. The sequence continues at coordinate 187,276 of JAFKGD010000005.1, forward strand.
AGCGGATCAGTCGAGCCAGTTGGGCCGGCGCTTGTGCAGGAAGGACTGCACGCCTTCCTTGCCTTCGTCGCTGGCGCGGATGTCGGCGATGCGCTTGGCGGTGTCGGCGCGCAGCTCGGCCGACAGCGGCTCGGCCGCGACGTGGCGCACCAGCTTCTTGCTGGCGCGCACCGCCTTCGGGCCGTTGGCGCAGATCGTGGCAACGACTTCGGCCACCTTGGCGTCCAGCGCCTCGGGCGCCACCAGCTCATGCACGAAACCCAAGGCCCTGGCATCGGCCGCGCTGAAGCGCTCGGCCGTCGTCATGTAGCGGCGCGAGGCCTGCTCGCCCAGGGCGCGCACCACGTAGGGGCTGATGGTGGCGGGCAGCAGGCCCAGGCGAGCCTCGGACAGGCAGAAGGTGACGCCCTCGGCGGCCACCAGCACGTCGCACACCGCCGCCAGGCCCATGCCGCCCGCGTAGCAGTCGCCCTGCACGCGGCCCACCACCGGCACGGGACAGCGCCACAGCGCCCACAGCATGTCGGCGAGGCGGCCGGCGTCGGCGCGGTTCTGCTCCCAGCTGAAATCGGCCATGGCGCGCATCCAGTTGAGATCGGCGCCAGCGCAGAACGCCTTGCCATGCGCGGCCAGCACCACCACGCGCAGCTCGTCGTCTTCGGCCAGCTCGGTGAAGGTGCGCGTGAGCAGGGCGATGACTTCTTCGTTGAAGGCGTTGCGCACGTCGGGCCGGTTGAGCCATACCTCGGCCACGTGGGCCGAGGGGCGGCGCAGCTCGACGGGCGGCGGCGGGGGCTCGGCCTCGCCCGGCGTCCTGGGTGTGACGTCGATGACGACGTCGGCGTTCTTCTTCTTGCCGAGGATGTTCATGTGGTTGTGCTCGCGTGTCGAAGTGAAGGATTGGCCGGGCCCGCGCGCCTCACATGCGGAACACGCCGAACGCGGTCGGCTCGGTGGGCGCGTTGAGTGCCGCCGACAGGCCCAGCGCCAGCACGCGGCGCGTGTCGGCCGGATCGATGATGCCGTCGTCCCAGAGGCGCGCGCTGGCGTAGTAGGGATGGCCCTGCTCCTCGTATTGCTGGCGGATGGGCGCCTTGAACGCCTCTTCCTCGGCCGCCGTCCACTGGCCGCCCTTGCCCTCGATGCCGTCGCGCCGCACGGTGGCCAGCACGCTGGCCGCCTGCTCGCCGCCCATCACGCTGATGCGCGCGTTGGGCCACATCCAGAGAAAGCGCGGCGAATAGGCGCGGCCGCACATGCCGTAATTGCCCGCGCCGAAGCTGCCGCCGATGATGACCGTGAACTTGGGTACGCTGGCGCAGGCCACGGCCGTCACCATCTTGGCGCCGTTGCGCGCGATGCCCTCGTTCTCGTACTTGCGGCCCACCATGAAGCCGGTGATGTTCTGCAGGAACACCAGCGGGATGTTGCGCTGGCAGCACAACTCGATGAAGTGCGCGCCCTTGAGCGCGCTCTCGCTGAACAGGATGCCGTTGTTGGCGATGAGGCCTACCGGCATGCCCTCGATGCGCGCGAAGCCCGTCACCAGCGTGGTGCCGTAGCGCGCCTTGAACTCGTCGAACTCGCTGCCGTCCACGATGCGCGCGATCACCTCGCGCACGTCGAAGGGCTTGCGCGTGTCGACCGGAATCACGCCGTGCAGCTCGGCCGGCGCGTGGCGCGGCGGCACGGGCGCGGCCAGATCCATGAGGGCGGGTTGCTTCCTGCGGTTGAGCCGCGCCACGGCCTGGCGGGCCAGCGCGATGGCGTGCAGGTCGTCCTCGGCCAGGTGGTCCGCCACGCCCGACAGGCGCGTGTGCACGTCGCCGCCGCCCAGGTCTTCGGCCGTCACCACCTCGCCCGTGGCGGCCTTCACCAGCGGCGGGCCGCCCAGGAAGATGGTGCCCTGGTTCTTCACGATGATGGATTCGTCGCTCATGGCGGGCACGTAGGCACCGCCCGCCGTGCACGAACCCATCACCACGGCGATCTGCGCGATGCCGCGCGCGCTGAGGTTGGCCTGGTTGTAGAAGATGCGGCCGAAGTGGTCGCGATCGGGAAAGACCTCGTCCTGCTGCGGCAGGTTGGCACCGCCGCTGTCCACCAGGTAGATGCAGGGCAGGTGGTTCTGGCCTGCCACTTCCTGCGCGCGCAGATGCTTCTTGACGGTGAGCGGGTAATAGGTGCCGCCCTTCACCGTGGCGTCGTTGCACACGATCATGCAGTCCACCCCGCTCACACGGCCGATGCCCGCCACCAGCCCGGCCGACGGCGCATCGCCACCGTACATGCCGTGCGCGGCCAGCGGCGCGAGCTCGAGGAAGGGCGTGCCCGGATCCAGCAATTGCGCCACGCGGTCGCGCGGCAACAGCTTGCCGCGGCCTGTGTGGCGGGCGCGCGCCACCTCGCCACCGCCCTGCCGGGCCTGGGCCAGTTGCGCGGCCAGGTCGTCCACCAGCGTGCGCATGGCGGCCGCGTTGGCCTGGAAATCCGCCGAGCGCGGATTGAGCCGGGTGTCGAGAACAGGCATGGGTCTCCTCATCACGGAATCGGGGCGCGCGCGGCAAACCGGACGAATCAACGGCCAGGCCGGACACCGCAGACAGCGGGCCGACCCCACGCGGCAGGCAAGGCCACAGCTTACCCAGCCCGGGGCCGCCCTGCACGCCTCGCAGGTTGCAGATCGTGCCATGCAACGGCACACTGGCCGCCATGGTTACTCCACCCCGTCGCCGCACCCTGGCCACACCGCAGGCGCTCACCCCCATCACGTTTGCCCACGACATCGTGCAGGCGTACGCCCAGGCCGGGCGCGACCCCGCGCACGCACTGGCGGCGGCACAGATCATGCCATCCCTGCTGAAGAAACCCGGTGCCCGCATCACCGCGCCGCAGCTCGAAACCCTGAGCGCCCACGCCATGCGCGAACTGGACGACGAAGCCCTGGGCTGGTTCAGCCGCCGCCTGCCCTGGGGCAGCTACGGCATGCTGGCGCGCGCATCGCTCACCGCGCCCACCTTGGGCGTGGCCCTGGCGCGCTGGTGCCGTCATCACGCCCTGCTGACCGACGACATCGCGCTGCGCCTGAACGCGCCGCCCGAGGGCGACGCCACCGGCAGCGCCATCCTCGCGCTCGAAGAACACCGCGACCTCTCCGCCCACGGCCGCCTGCGCGAGTTCTGCCACGTCACGCTGCTGCGCAACGCGCTGGGCCTGGCCAGCTGGTACATCGATTCACGCATCGCGCTGCAACAGGCCCACTTCGCCTTCGCCGCGCCCCCGCACGCCGCCACCTATGCCGCCGTGCTCTTCCCCGCGCCCCAGGTCTCATTCGGCCATGCGCGCACCGAAGTGCGCTTCGCCGCCGCCTACCTGGCCCAACCCCTGCGCCGCGACGAAGCCGCCCTGCGCCAGATGCTGCGCAGCCGCGCCCTCTCGCTCATCGTGCTGCCACACAGGCGCGACCGCCTGCTGGTGCAGCAGGTGCGCCAGCTGATCGCCGCCGATCCCGCGCAACCGCACAGCGCCGACAGCCTGGCCGAACGGCTGCACCTCTCGGCGCGCACGCTGCACCGGCAGTTGAAGGAAGAAGGGGCGTCGCTGCAGCAGTTGAAGGACGAGGTGCGCTGCGAGAAGGCCAAGGAGTTGCTGCTGCGCACGAAGAAGCCGGTGAAGCAGGTGGCGGCTGCGGTGGGGTTCGGGAACGAGAAGAGTTTTGTGCGGGCGTTCGGGGGATGGGTGGGGGTGGGGCCGGGTGAATACCGGAAGACAGACAACACAACCATCCCAAGTCACAGAGATTCAAGAGATAAACGCGCAATAAGCGACTTACCCTCCTGAAGAGAAAGTTGGCTAGCAATAAATGAACTGGTATCAACCAGCTTGCGAACGTGTAACAAAACATCCATCATGCTCGGAAATCGCGAGGAGTCGAATGTCTGAAAGAAGCCAGTTCAACGTGCTAAGTCTCGATGGAGGTGGATCCAAGGGCGTGTACACATTGGGGGTCTTGAAAGAGTTTGAAGCCGCTTGCGATCGTCCCTTATCTGAGTTCTTCCAACTGATTTATGGAACGAGCACCGGCGCGATCATTGCGTCGCTACTGGCACTCGGCAAGTCGGTCTCTGAGATTCAAACCATTTACTCCGAGATCATTCCCCGAGTGATGTCTCGCAAGACCAGTAAGCACAGAAGCTCTGAACTCGAAAAGTGCGCGAACGAAGTATTTGGGGAGTCCAAGTTCGATGCATTCAAGACAGGGGTTGGGATTGTTGCCACAAACAATGACAAACATCGTCCGATGATTTTCAAGAGTGCAGCGGCGCTTTCGTACACGATGCGCAGCACATTCGCGCTAGGGTTTGGATGCACTATCGCCGAGGCACTAATGGCATCAACAGCGGCAACGCCATTCTTTCTTGCGCGTCAGGTGAAGACCGCACATTCGGACCTCATAACCGCAATCGATGGTGGATTCGTTGCCAACAATCCCACTCTTTTTGCAATCAACGACGCCGTCAAAGCTCTTGGTATTCCGGAAAATGAGATTAAGGTTCTGAACGTCGGCGTCGGACACTACGTCGAGCCACAGCAGACCTTCTACGCCAAGCTTCTCAATCTTCTCCCATCCGTAAGGATGGTTCAAGACATGTTCGAAACAAGTTCGAATACGGTGGACATCGTAAGAGGTATTTGTTTTCCCTCGGTTGAATGCATACGTGTAGACCAAACCTTTAGTGATCCTAGGTATGCAACAGATTTACTTGAGCATCGTCCTGCTCGTTTGACTCAGCTGACGAGTTTAGGAAGGGATTCCTACTCCTATCAGGAGAAGGATATTGTCAGGATTTTCTTGAAGGGAAACGAGATTGTCTAATCAAAGACTACAAAAACTCGAGTCACGCCGAACAGCGCCAGACATTCAAACCGCACAGCTTTTGGAGGTCTACAGAAAGATCCAAGAGGACGATGCGGTTCGCTACGCGATCGGCGCAATGCAGGACATTGATCCCGAGTACACGAAGAACACCTTCGCCGAAGGTGAGAGGGTCAAGAATCAACTGAACAAGGCCATCAATTCGAACTCGATACGCACCGAGTTTGAGTATCAGGGATCGGTGACAAACAACACGCATATCAAGGCATACAGCGACATCGATCTCTTGACGATTCATTCGGCATTTGTCTCGTTGAAACCACCTCTCGAGCCCTCTTCTCACTATGCAGGCGACGTCTTAGATGATCTGTTGTCACTGCGTGAGGACTCGTATCAATGCCTCAGATCAGCATTTTACGAGGCCAGAGTGGATAACAGCGGGTCGAAGGCCATTGCACTTTCCGGGGGCTCGCTTCGAAGAAAAATCGATGTAATCGCGTCTAACTGGCTACTAACTTCTGAGTCGGAGGCAAGCGGATGAAAGCACGATAGGTCTATCATGATTCTCGATAGAGATTCGAGATCCAGAATCACGAACAAGCCCTTCCATCACAACCGTGCAATCGATGTACGAGACATACAATTCTCCGGCAGCGTTCGCAAAGTTATTCGGCTACTGAAGTCTCTGCGCTACGACGCAGATAAGCCCATTGGTGTCTCTAGCTATGACATCGCCGCGCTCGGCTACAACATGCCTGATGAGCTATTGTTTATTCCAAAAGGCTTTGAGCTTCGACTGGTTGATAACTCTCTGGCGTTTCTTGCGCGCGTATCTTCTGATAGTTCATTACGAGACCAGCTTCTGGTGCCAAATGGGACGCGAAGAATATTTGGTCCTGACGCGACCTCCAATGAAGAACTCAAGAAGCTGGTCGCCGAAATTGCTCAGTTGAAGAGCGATATTGATCAAGGTTTGCAAAGATCATTTCGCAAACTTTCCGAAGCACGAGTTGAGTATTGAGGTGGAGGCACGTAGAGGCCGGCGCTCTCGCTACGGAAATACCTCCACATGCACCTCCCCGCATCGGCCGAAGTAGCTCGCATGTCGTCCCGCAATCCACACGATGTATCCCACGCACCCCGCCTGCATCGTGAGCTGCTTGAACTCCGGGTACATCACGCTGCCCCGCTGCGCACCCGCGATGGCTGCGCGCACGCCGGCCACGTCGAAGGCGTCGGCCACGGGAACGTCGATTGAAGGCAACTCGACGGCAAAGGTGGCGCCGTCCGCCAGGTAGTAGGTGGTCCGGTGGCTGCGGTAGTCGGCGTGGTACGACTCGACGTCGGCACGCATCAGCAGCTCGATGACCTCGCCGAAGTGCAAGCGGCCGTCGTGCGATCCGTGGGCGGCTTCGAGGATGAGCGGGGGCGTGGATGCGGGCGTCATGGGGTGGTCTCCGTGCGCGGGCAGGTCGTGTGCCGCAGCCACGGATGACGGTCGCGCCTCGTCGGCCCGACCCCGCCCTGCCCTCGCCACACGCTCTGGCGCCCATCTGGCCACCGAGTCGGTGATGTCGAACCAGACCGTGAGGGCCCGCGCGCTGTCGAACCACAGGTCGTATCGATCGTAGAGGCGATCACCGTGCTCCTCGGTCGACACACGGCACGGCTGCCAGAGGTGGCGGCCGAAGCGCTCGTTCAGATAGAGATGCTGGGCCAGCAGGCACAGGAACGAGGTGGACGCGTCTATGGGCACGACCACGGTCACAGCCGAGTCGGCAGGTGTCCGCGTCGTGTGGCCGCCGGGCACGGCGCTGCCCGGCCCCGCTTCATCTGCATTGCCCATGTGTGGCTCTCCCTGACTTTGTGCGTGCGATTCTGCCACCAATCAAACTCATAGTGTGTGTACTCATAGTGTGTACGACGCAAGACTTGGTCGATGCCCCGGCCGTACCCTCCAGCCCCCTCCAAAGCGAAGGCCCAAGTCACGTTCGGTGCCGCGCTGCGCGGCTTCCGTGAAGCGCAGGGGTTGACGCAGGAGGGCCTGGCGGAGCGTGCAGGCCTTCACACCAACTACGTCAGTTCGGTGGAGCGAGGGGAGCGAAACCTGTCCTTGCACAACATTGCCCGGCTGGCGTATGCGCTGCAAATGCCGGTGTCGGCGTTGATGGCATGCCTGGACGCGGCGCGCCCTGCGAGCCACTGAACCGACGCACCATGACCGCGCCTGAGTCGCCACAACGGCTTCGCCTGCCGATCAACGGGCTCACGCTGCTCAGTCTGGTCGCGTCGTTCTTCGGTGCGTGTGCAGTGCTTCTGCACTTTGTCGGTGACATTGCGCATCGGCAGTACCTTGGCTTCTGGGGGATAGATCGAGGGGTGTTCCAGAAGAGTGCTGACTGGCTCCTCATTAATGGCTACTACAGCGTGTTCGGACAGTTCGTCGCGCTGCTGGGTACTGCGTGGAAGAACTGGTACTGGGTTCTGACGGCGGTGCTGCTACTCGGTCTCTACTTCTTCCTTCTTTCCGCGCCTACACGCAGGATTCAGGAAGAAGACTGGTACACGAAGCTTCCTGCGCACTGGCGCCGCTTGATCAACTGCATTCTTCTCTCTGCGTGGCTGGGCACTGTGCTTCTGGCCACAGTCTTGCTCTCCACCCTGGCGATGGGTGCTGTGGGGGCGATTGGAGAACTCGCCGGAAGAACCACCGCCGAGCGCAGACAGGCTGAGTTCGCGAAGGGCTGCCAAGCCGCGAGTTCCTTCTGCATTGACGTGGTGAAGGACGATCAGATTAGGTTCACAGGCTTTCTGCTCGACAGTTCCTCGACCCACATCGCGGTCCTCGACGCAGCCACGCGCCGCGGCCGCGTGATCGAACGCGCCGGCTTCGAGATCGCCGCGCACGCCAAGCGCCTCGAAGCACCCTGAGCGTCCGCGACTGAACGCCGGGCGCGCGTCGCGCGTTCCGAGTGACCCGCTCCGCACGCACAGCACATAGCAGGGCGAGGCCGGCGTCCTACTTCATTGCAGCCCCGGCGCAGGCGGCTGAGCCGCTACCACGTACCGCAGCACCAGCTCGATCACACTAGCGCGCCGTTTCTGCACGGCGTCGCCCGGTGCTTCTCCGGACTGGAAGATCAGCGAGAAGGTCGGCCGGTTCGACACGTAGTGAAAGCACAGCGCGCTGATCGACAGGTGGATGTCGACCGGGTCGAGCCCATCGCGGAAGACGCCCTGGCGCACGCCGCGCCGGTAGAGCTCGCGCACGGCGTGGATGACCGACTGGTTGAGTTCTCGGATGACGTCGGAGCGCGCCAGGTATTCGCCCTTGTTGATGTTCTCGGCCATCACCAGGCGCACGAAGTCGGGGTGGCCGTGGTGGTAGTCGAAGGCGAAGCCCACCAGTTGCGCCAGCGCCTCGGCCGGAGGCAGCTCGTCCAGGTGCAGGCCTTTCTCGGCCTCGCGGATGCCGCGGTACACGTCTTCGAGCACGGCAAGGTAGAGCGCTTCCTTGCTGCCGAAGTGGTAGTAGATCATGTACTTGCGCGTCGCCGTGGCCGCGGCGATGGCATCGATGCGCGCGCCCGAGAAGCCTTTGTCGGCGAACTCGCGCGTGGCGGCGGCCAGGATGTCGGCCATGGTGCGGGCGGCATCCTTGGTGCGCCGCGGCGCCGGGGCAGATGGGGCGCCGGGCGCGCTGCCCGGCTCGTCGTCGCCCTGCAAGCGCGGCCCGCTCAGAAGGGCTTCAGCGGCGGCAGGGTCTGCACCACCACCTGCTTGCCGTCCTTGATCTCGACGAGGTAGCTCACGCGGTCGGCGTCGCCTTTCGTGTTGAACTTCATGTCCATCAGCAGGCCGGGGTAGTCCTTCACGTACAGCGGCATGTCCTTGACGGCGGCGGCGAAGGCGCGGCGGTCCACCTTGCCGATCTTCTCGCTGACGGCCTTGATGATGTAGGGAACCATGTAGCCCTGGATGCCGTTGTGGTCGGACTTCACCTTGTAGGCCTTCATGTACTTCTGGTCGAATTCGCGCATCTGCTGCGTGGGCGCGTCGGCCGTCAGCGGCACGTGGCCGTAGACGCCGTTGGCGGCGCCGCCGGCCAGTTCGATGGCCTTCTGGCTGACCAGCGTGGTGTCGCCCACGATGGGCTTGCTGTAGCCCTGCTTGCGCAGTTCGCGCAGCAGGCGCGCCGATTCTTCTTCGTTGGTGTAGGCGAAGAGCACGTCGCCGTTGGACTGCTTGGCGCGGATGACGGCGCTGGAGAAGTCCAGCTGCGCCTGCTCGGTGGAGATGTCCGACACCACCTTGAGGCCGGCGGCCTGCGCGGCTTTCAGGAATTCGTCGCGGCCGCCCTTGCCGAAATCGCTGTTGATCCAGACCAGGTCCACCGTCTGGGCCTTGAGGCCTTCCTTGATGTAGCGCACCACCTTGGGCATGGTGTCGGCCTGGGTGGAGTTGGTGCGCAGCACGTAGGGGTTCTGCTGTCCGGTGATGGCGGCGGCGGCCGCACCCGTGAAGTTGGGGATCTCGGCGCGGCGCGTTTCGTTCATGCTGACCACCATGGCCGTGGAGTACGTGGGGCCGATGACGGCGAACACGTCCATGTCGACCGCGCGCACGGCCATGGCCTTGGCCACGCCGGGGTTGCTCTGGTTGTCGAGCGTGGTGAGCTCGAACTTGCGGCCGAGCACGCCGCCAGCGTCGTTGATTTCCTTGACGGCCATCTCCACGCCGTTGCGGTAGTTGGTGCCAGCCGAGGCGATGGGGCCCGAGAGCTCGAGCAGGTTGACGATCTTGATCGTCTCTTGCGCCAAGGCCGGTTGCAAGGCGAGCGCCGCCAGCAGGCCGGCGGCGGCGAACGAAAGGGTCTTCTTCATGGAGTCTCCGTGTGAGCGAGCAGGAACGTCGGCAAATTTACTGGTCAGTTGGTATGGAAAAGATCGGGGTTAACCCGCTGGCCGCCCTGCACCGCCGTCGCGCCGTACTCGACAATCGGGACTTGCCCATCGCGCCCACAAGGATCCGCACGCCATGCACGACATCATCTGCCCGCACTGTGGCAAGGCCTTCAAGATCGACGAGGCCGGCTACGCCGACATCCTCCAGCAGGTGCGCGACCATGCCTTCGAGCAGCAGCTGCACGAGCGGCTGGCGCTGGCCGAAAAGGACAAGCAGGGCGCGGTCGAACTGGCGCGGGCCCAGGCCGCCAGCGAGTTGCAGGCGGCCGCTTCGGCGAAGGACGCGCAGATCCAGGCCCTGAAGTCGCGGCTCGAGGCCGACGAAGTGGCGCGGCGGCTGGCAGTGGCCGAGGCGCTCGGCCCGATCGAGAAAGCGCGCGAGCAGCTGGCTCGCGAACTCGAGCAGGCCCGCGCCGAGCAGCAGGCGGCCGCGCGTCTGGCCGAGGTGACACTCGCCGGCGCCGTGCAGCAGGCCGCCGCTGCCAAGGAGGCCGAGATCCGCGATCTGCGGGCGCAGATCGAGGCGAGCAGCCTCACGCACAAGCTCGCCGTGACCGAGGCGGTGAGCGTGATCGCCAAGGAGCGCGACGAGTTCAGGAACGGGCTGGAGCGCGTTGCCCTGGAAAAGGAGCTGGCCGAGCGGGCGATGAAGGACCGGTACGAGGTCCAGCTGCGCGATCGCGAAGGAGAGATCGTCCGGCTGCGCGACATGAAGGCCAAGCTGTCCACCAAGATGGTGGGCGAGACGCTGGAGCAGCACTGCGAGATCGAATTCAACCGCATCCGCGCCACGGCCTTCCCGCGCGCCTACTTCGAGAAGGACAACGACGCGCGCAGCGGCAGCAAGGGGGACTTCGTGTTCCGCGACTTCGACGAGGCGGGCAACGAAATTGTCTCGATCATGTTCGAGATGAAGAACGAAAGCGACACCACCGCCACCCGCAAGAAGAATGACGATTTCTTCAGGGAGCTCGACAAGGACCGCACCGAGAAAAACTGCGAATACGCCGTGCTGGTGTCGCTGCTGGAGCCCGAGAGCGAGCTCTACAACACCGGCATCGTCGACGTGTTCCACCGCCATCCCAAGCTGTACGTGATCCGGCCGCAGTTCTTTATCCCGATGATCACGCTGCTGCGCAATGCATCGACCAAGGCGATGGCCTACAAGTCGGAGCTGGCGCTGGTGAAGGCGCAGAACCTCGACATCACCCGATTCGAGACGCAGCTCGACGATTTCAAGACCGCGTTCGGACGCAACTGGCGGCTTGCCTCCGACGGTTTCGAGGAAGCGATCAAGCGCATCGACGAGGCGATCAAGGACCTGGAGAAGACGAAGGAAGCGCTGCACAAGTCGGCCAACAACCTGCGACTGGCCAACGACAAGGCCGAAGACCTGACGATCAAGAAGCTCACCCGCGGCAATCCCACGATGGCTGCGAAATTCGCGGCACTCAAGGGCTCAGACGAGGCGTAGTGCGGCAGACCTGCTCCGCACGCGCGAGCCACTGTCCTACGCCCGCCGCGGCGGCCGGATGACTGCGCGGGAGAGGCGTTCGCGCGACGATGCGGCATGGGCCCACGGCCGGGTTTTCCGCACAGGATGCGAACCACGGCAGGCCCCTCTTTTTCAGGAGATTGCCGTGTCTTTGCGTCTGCTTGTCGTCATTCTGGCCCTGGGTGTGATGGGGGCGTTCACCGCCGTCAACTGGTCCACTTTCGTCGCGCCTTCCACGCTCGACCTGTTCGTTACTCAGGTCCAGGCGCCGCTGGGCATGATCATGCTCGGCGTGCTGGTGGCGGTGTCGCTCGCATTCGTGGCCTACATGTCGTTCTGGCAAGGCAACGTGCTGATGGAAATGCGCCGCATGCACAAGGAAGTCGAACGCCAGCGCTCGCTGGCCGAGCAGGAAGAGCAATCCCGCCTGCGTGAGGTGCGCGAAGACATTGCCCGGCTTCACGGCCGCATCGTTCAGGCGCAGGATGGCTTGAGCCAGGAGATCCGCGAGAACGGCGATTCGCTGGCAGCCTCGCTGGCCGTAATGGACCAGCGTCTGGTCGACGGCCGTGCGGTCGATGACGACACCATCCCGTATGCCGCGGCGCATACGCCCGTGCGTGCTCGCACCGCCGGCCTGCCGCCACTGGTCTGACACCCCCGGCCGCCCACCTGCCGTCCAACCAGGCGCTCCTATCCTCTTCATTCGCCGCACCATGACGAAATCCGCACCAGCCCAGACCATCGGCCGCTACCTCGTCACGCCGCTCACCCGGCTCACGGAAACCGGGTTGTATGCGGCTTCGGTATCGATCCGGCGCGGCATGCACGACCGCATCTACCGCTTCACGCAGAGCTTCACCAGCGATGCGGCGGCCATGCAATATGCGCTGACGCAGGCGCGCAGCATGGTGCTGGCCAACCGCCTGGCCTGAACTGCCCGGCAACGCGGCGGCCGTGAGAGCGGCCGCTTTGCCGTACCCCCTTCCGATCCGCCTCTCTTCGTCAGCCATCCCACCGGGAGCCTTCGATGATGACCACCGCCACGCCCACGATGTGGGGTCTGTTTGCCGCGTTCGTCGTGGTTGCGCTGATCGTCGATTTCGTGAGCTTGCGGCGCCAGGGCGCGCACGTGGTCAGCATCCGGGAGGCCGCCGTCTGGTCCCTGGTCTGGGTGGCCGTCTCCTTCGTGTTCGTGGGCTGGCTCTGGTGGTACCTGGGCGGTACCTCGGGCGATGCGCTGCGCGCCGGCCTGGCGCACGACAAGGCTCTCGAATTCGTCACCGGGTATCTCGTCGAGAAGGCGCTGGCGGTCGACAACATCTTCGTCTTCCTCATGCTCTTCACCTACTTCGGCGTGCCGGCAGAGTTCCAGAAGCGCGTGCTGATGATCGGCATCCTGGGTGCCCTGGTGTTGCGCGCGGTGATGATCGTGGTGGGCGCCTGGCTCATCTCCACCTTCCACTGGGTGCTGTACGTGTTCGGCGCGTTCCTCGTCTTCACGGGCGTGAAGATGTGGTGGGCGGCCGGACAAGAGCCGGACATGGCCAACAACCCGGTGCTGCGCTGGATCAACCGGCGCTTCAAGGTGTCATCCGACTACGACGGCGAGCGTTTCTTCACCCAGGTGGATGGCGTGCGCATGGCCACGCCGATGCTGGTGGTGATCATCCTCATCGGCGTGGTGGACGTGATCTTTGCCGTCGACTCGATTCCCGCCATCTTCGCCATCACCACCGATCCGTTCATCGTGCTCACCTCGAACGTGTTCGCCATCCTCGGCCTGCGCGCGATGTACTTCCTGCTGGCCGGAGCGCACGAGCGCTTCCACCTGCTGAGCTACGGGCTGGCCATCGTGCTGGTGCTGATCGGCACCAAGATGCTGCTGATCGACATCTACAAAATTCCGGTGGCCTGGTCGCTGGGCATGACGGTGGCGGTGCTGGCGGCGTCGATGCTGCTGTCCCTCAAACTGCCGCCGCGCGGCCACGCGGGCACGGCTTACCCGTTCCAGGCGAAGAAGAAGCCTGCGGCCCGCGACGCCGCGCGCTGAAGGCGCCACGCCCTCCGTGGGGTTTTGCACTTTGTAGGACTACCCGCACGTCGCCGCTTGCGCGGCGCGCTTATGCTCCTTCGAGATGTCGATGACGATGCCTCCCGAAGAAGAAACTGCTCCCGCCCCCTCCCTGCCCCCCTCATCGGCCGCGGCCGGCGCGGCCACCACACGTGCGGCTGCTTCGGTGTTCGTCGCAGGTGGAGGCGAGATGGGGGCGCGATTGCGGGAGTTCGACTGGCAGTCCACACCGCTCGGGCCGATTGCCGGCTGGTCGCCCGCACTCCGCATCACCGTCGAGCAGATGATGGCGTCGGCATTTCCCACCTGCCTGTTCTGGGGCCCGGACTTCATCGCGGTCTACAACGATGGCTACAAGCCCATGCTGGGGCGCAAGCCGGAGGCACTGGGCCAGCCGCTGCGCGTGACCTGGGCCGAAGCCTGGGACGGCCTGCGGCCGATCGCTGAAAAGGCGCTGGCCGGTCAGGCCACTTTCATCGAAGACCACCACCTGCTGCTCAACCGCCACGGTTCGCTGGAAGATGCGTGGTTCACCTTCAGCTACAGCCCGGTGTTCGACGAGCACGGCCACGTGGTGGGCATGATCGACACGGTGATGGAGACCACCGCCAAAGTGCTGGCGCAGCGCGAGTCGACACGCCAGCATCAGCGCCAGCGCGCCACGCTGGAGCAGATGCCCGGCTTCGTCGCGCTGCTCAGCGGGCCCGAGCACCGCTACGAGTTCGTCAACGACGCCTACCGGGACGTCGCCGGGCACCGGGACTTCATCGGACGCACGGTGCGCGAAGCCCTGCCCGAGCTGACCGAGCAGGGCTACTTCGAACTGCTGGACCGGGTTTACGCGACGGGCCTGCCGATGAATGCGGCGGCGCTGCCGATCCGGCTCGATCGCGAGGATGGCGAGCGCTTCATCGATCTGCTGTTCGCGCCCACGCGCGATGCGCAGGGCGCGATCCAGGGCATCTTCGTCGGCGGCTACGACGTGACCGAACGCCTGCGCGCCGAGAACGCTTTGCGCGATGCCCAGGAGCGCCTGCACACCATGACCCAGGAGGCACTGGCCGAGCGCACGGCCGAGCGCGACACGCTGGCGCGCATCGTGGAAACCACGGACGCGCAGATCCAGGTGGTGGACGCCGACTACCGCTTCCTGGCCATCAACAGCTCCTGCGCGCGCGCCTACGCTCGCATCTTCGGCGTGAGCCCGGCCGTGGGGGACAGCCTGCTCGACTTGCTCGCCCGCCTGCCCGAAGCGGAGCGTGATGCCGCGCTCGCGCTCTGGCGCAGGGCGCTGGCGGGCGAGTCTTTCAAGCTGGTGCACGACTGGGGCGAGGGCGCATTGCGCACCGCTTTCGAGATGAACTTCGAGGTGCTGCGGGCCGCTGACGGCACGCAGACCGGCGCCTTCCTCACCGGCAACGACATCTCCGATCGCGTGCGCAGCGAAGCGGCGCTGGCCGCCACGCTGGAGGCGTTGCGCCATGCGCAGAAGATGGAAGCCGTGGGCCAGCTCACGGGCGGCATCGCACACGATTTCAACAACCTTCTGATGGCCATCGGCGGCAGCCTGCAGACGCTGCAGGTGCACCTGGACCGTGGCGTGCCGCCCGGCGCCCTGCGACGCTACGTCGAAATGGGCGAGAGCGCCGTGCAGCGCGCAGCGTCGCTCACGCACCGGCTGCTGGCGTTCTCGCGCCGGCAGACACTCGATCCGCGGCCCACCGACGTGAACGCGCTGGTGCACGGCATGCACGAGCTGATCCTGCGCAGCGTCGGCCCCGATGTGCAGTTGTGCATCGACGCCGCACCGGGCGCCTGGCCCACCCGCATCGATGCGCCGCAGCTGGAGAACGCGCTGCTCAACCTGTGCATCAATGCGCGCGACGCCATGACGCCCGGGGGCGGCAGGCTGTCCATCGCCACCGCCAGCATCGAGGTACGCCTGCACGAAGCGCAGCGCCTGGCGTTGCCGGAAGGCGACTACGTGCGTCTTTCGGTGGCCGACACGGGCAGCGGCATCGCCCCCGACGACATGTCGCGCATCTTCGAGCCCTTCTACACCACCAAACCTCAGGGCCAGGGCACGGGCCTCGGGCTGTCGATGGTGTATGGCTTCGTGCAACAGTCTGGCGGCCAGGTGGACGTGCTGTCGGCGCCCGGCGAGGGCACGACGATGCATCTGTATCTGCCACGCCACCACGGTGCGGCCGTGGCCGGCGCGTCGTTGCCGCCGCTTCCGCTACCCAGTGGCGGCGGGCAGACGGTGCTGCTGATCGACGACGAGGAGATGCTGCGCGTGATGCTGGCCGACGTGCTGGAAGAAGCCGGCTACCGCGTCCTCACGGCCCGGGATGGCACCGAGGGACTGCAGCGCCTGCAGGACGAGCGCCAGCGTGTCGGCCTGCTGATCACCGACGTCGGCCTGCCGGGCGGCATGAACGGCCGTCAGGTGGCCGATGCCGCGCGCCGGCACCTGCCGGGCCTGCCCGTGCTCTTCATCACCGGCTACGCCGAGAACGCCGCCGTGGGCAACGGCCTGATGGAGCCGGGCATGGAGGTGATGACCAAGCCCTTCCCCGTGGCCGCGCTGGCCGCACGCGTGCAGGGCATGCTGACTGCCGGCTGAGGTGTCAGCGCGGCCCTTTCCCTTCAGCGCCGAGATCCTGAGATGGCAGAACGCGCATCCGGCCGCGCGACACATTGCGTGGCTCAGACTCAGCGCCCGATGCCCCGTCGGTGGATGACGGTGCCGGGCCCGACGCCGGTGCAGCGACGTCCACCGGGAAGGGGAGTTCGGGCGGGTGTCCCCAGGCCCCATACATATCACGCAACTCCGACTCCACCGCGCGCCGCTGGATCGCCTGGATTCGCTCGGGAGGTTGCTCGGTCGCCATGGGCACGATCGGCCGCGCCCCACTCTCCACGGGAAGAGCCGCCGCCAGATACTGGATCGCGCTGTCGTTCGACCGTGGCCGATAGGCGTCGCCCATGCGTTCGGCATTGGAGTGGCTCGCGAGCTCCTTCATGATTTCCGTCACGGCGGTCAGCACGGCCGGCCCGTCCCAGCCCTCCCTGGCTGCATCGGTGTAGTGGCGCAGGCGGGCGGTCGGCCGCATCGATGCCAGGGAGGCGTCGAGCTCTGCGAGCTTGTCCAGCACCCGCTCGTTCTGACTGGCGGCTCCGGTGTACGGCTCCCCGCCCAGAAGCTGCGAGAAGAGCGGCGCGAGCCGGTCCTGCACGATGTCCCGGATGCGCTCGAACATGTTGCCCTCCTGGACGGCGGGCTGGTACGCACTGGCCGCGCTGTAGTTGGCCTCGCGTTGTGCGAACACGTGCCGCTGTACTGCGGACGTGTCTTCCCAGTCCTGAGCCGAGCCGCGCATCACGTATTCCGTTTCGGTGCGGACGGGGCCGCCTTGCGCTACCCGGTCCTCCGACTTCAGCACATCGCGCAGGACGCCCAGGAACGGATCGGGGCCGGCGCGAAACCAGGAGGCGAGCACGTCGGTGTTCTCGCTTTTCTCGAGTGCCTGGCGGAACGCATGGCGATCGATGCCCTGCTCGCCGTCGATCCGGATGCAATCTGCCAGCGTGCTGAAGTAGGTCATCAGCGCCCGCAGGCTGCTGCCCACCACGAAGCTGCCCTCCTTGCGGTTGTTGGCGTACGTCGCCGTGGGCGAGAGGCTCAGCCCGCCCATCGCGTTTCGCATCGCCGTGGCCGCGATGGGCGGAAGGCCCATCGACGTCCTGGCATCGTCCACCGCGCCATAGGTGATCCAGGACGTCTTGAACGGCAGGGGCGGTTCGCCCGCGCGCGGCAGCGGCCGCTCGCGGCGCAGTGTCAACGACAGTCCATGCCGCGTGCCCAGCACCGACAGCGCGCCGTCTTCCCGGCCGACAGTGCGCGCCTGGCGCGTCAGGCCCTGCCGGACATGACGCGCCAGCTCGTCCAGGCGCAACTCGCCCTCGTTGCCCATCTGTTCCGTCACATACTTGAGCACCTGCTGCAGCGTGGCCGATGCCACCGATCCACTGCCGGAAATCTGGAAGGTGTAGGTGTCTGCCTCCTGCGTGCGATGTCCGGCCGGATGCCGGAGATGCTGCCGCCGCTGCCACGACACCTCGATGCCCAGCTCCGCGAGCTCCTTGAACAACAGCGTGCCATCAGGAACCCTTTCGGCAGGTTTGCTTTCAAGACGGAGGATG
This sequence comes from Burkholderiales bacterium, assembly GCA_017307855.1. Lineage (GTDB taxonomy): Bacteria > Pseudomonadota > Gammaproteobacteria > Burkholderiales > Burkholderiaceae_C > JAGOCV01. Next base: position 204,891 of record JAFKGD010000005.1, read on the forward strand.
TCGCCCGGTCGCCCGCGCGCGGTCAGCTTGCCGGTGGCCGTGGTGGTCTCGCTCACCGAGTCGGCCGAGGGCATCACGAGATGCGAGCGACACAGGTGCAGTTCCATCTGGCTGGTCTGCATCCGGTCCATGGCCGCCTTGGCATGGTCGCGGGCCTGCTGGACGTCGTGCATCAGTTCCTGCGCCCGGCCATATTCGGTGCGGTGCCACGCCGACGGCGGGTCGCTGCCGGGCACGGCCTGCGGCGTGTTGTCGCTGCGGGCAGGCAGATCCCGGCCGTCGAACCAGGCCTTGCCGCTCATGTCGTGCTGGAACTTGGCCATCGTGAAGAGACGATCGGTCATGTTGAAGGACAGATCGACCAGCTGCTGGCACAGCAGGTACAGGCGGTTCTTGTCCGCAGGCAGGGAGTGCAGGTCAATCTTGCCGCTCGCATCGCTGCCCGTCGCGAAACGGTTCAGCCGGGCCAGCGCGGCCTCTTCCGCCGGCCCATCGCCTGCGGCGGCAGCGCCCTTGGCGCGAGCGACGTCATTGCACACGTCCAGCCACTGCTGCTGCAACTGCGGGTACGCGTCGCGCAGGCCCGCCAGCAGGTCGGCCGGACGCAGCCCCTCGCCGGGATCCTCGCCATGGATGCCCACCTCCAGCTGCTGCAGCAGCTGCCGGAAGTACGGATGCAGGGCTTCCTGATCGCCGTAGAGCGAAGAGGTGGCGCACGCCTTGCGGTACTCGTTCGACAGCAGCGGCTGGGTGACATCGACCAGCGGCCTTCCCTTGTCGGCTCCACTTGCATGGCGGGGCAGCACAGAGTGCAGCGATGTCAGGCAGCCCGCTTCGCCGAATGGCGCATCGACCGTGCCGGGCGCGCCCGGCGCCGTCTGGTCCACCAGGGCACGCACGGCATCCTGAAGCGCGATCAGATGCTTCGCAGGTGCGAACGCCGGCAGATCGCACGACGCACGATTCAGGCGCGTCAGTTGCAGTTGGCTCGACTGATGGCTCAATTCGAAATTGCCTCCCAGCGCGGGAAGCCGGCTCGATACCGGCTTTCCGTCCTCGCCCAGGGTGTAGCTTTTCGGGTTGACCGACATCGGGCCGACACCGGCGGAAAACGTGGAGGTCTGCAACTTCCACGCCTCGGGATCCTGCTGCGTGGGCCGATGCTTTGCCGATGCGGCGGCCGGCGTCGACTTGGGCACGCCGATGTCCGGAAACTGGCTGCGCTTGCCGAGCTCATCTGCGCTGGCCTCGGCCACCTTCGTGTTGTAGTCCCATGGCAGCGGCATGAGCCGGGTGTGCAGATCTGCGAGGGAGGATCTCAACGGCCGGGGCAGGATCCCGCCCTGCGGGTCGGGCATCTTGTCCCGGGCGGCGTCCAGTTGCGCCGCCTGCCGGTGCAGCCGGTAGGCCAGGTGCGCTCCTTCGTAGGTCTGCGGAGAGAAGGCGGAGGCTGCCCGCACGGCCTCCGAAGTGGGTGAGCCGCCAACGAGCCAGTTCGCTGCCCGGTCGAGCGGAGGGGGGAGACTGAAATTCAGCAGCATGTCCGCGGCGTTTCGCTCGCAATGCATGGCCTCGTACTGCTGCGCGGCCACGGTCGACTTGAAGTCTCTCAACTCGGCGTAAGTCCCCCCGACGACCTGCGTGGAGACCGCCGCGCCCACCGGCTGGCCGAATGCGCTGGCGCTCGCGTTCGCGCCCACGACCCCATAGCGGCGCTCGGACCGGTTGAAGTCGCCGTCGATGTCCTTGTAGCTCGTCGTGGTTGTGCCGCCGCCGCCCGAGACGCCCAGATCGCTGGACAGTACCTTGGCCGCGCGGCCAGACAGTCCCAGAGTCGACGCGTCCATCTTCACCGAGGCCCCCAACGAGTACTGCGCGTTGCGGGTATGGCTGGTACCGATCGGCAGGTCGACGCGCTTGCCGCGAAGGGTTTCAAGATCGCAGGCCAGGTCGGTGGCTGCCACCAGCGTGGTGGGTGCCATGTTTGCCGCGGCACTGTAGCGGGCCTGATCGGCGCAATAGCCGGCCAGCACGCGAAGGTACTCCAGGCCCGGCGGCAGCGATTCGGTGCGGCGCGATTCGGCGGCGGCATACGGCTCGGACGCGTCGTCGAAGGCGGGGCCCGGCGCATTCTTGCGGATCACCGCCCGCAGCTCCTGTTCCACGAACTTCCACTCCTGCGTCAGCGCGCTGAGCGCAGCGTACTGAAGGTGCGCGCGCGTCCAGATATCGGCATCGGCTGACGGCTGCTGCAGGGCATCGGTCCGACCGGCGGCATCGAGTCTCTGGAACGTGCCATCGGCCACGCGCGCCGTCAGCTCACGCAAGGCATTCGCCACGCGCGTGGCGTCCTCGGACGGCAGCGTGGCCATTGCACGGCGGATGTGGTCCTGCAGCCCCTTCACCAGTCCCTGAAGATGCTGGGTGTTGACATGGGTCTCGCCATAGACCGCGTGTGGCGCGAACGGATCGCGCAGCTCCATCGCGCGCAAGTCCAGGCTGGCCAGTGCGGGCAACGCGGCGGGCGTCAATGCGGCACGTTGCCCATGGAATGTGTCGGCGATGGCGGCACCGGCCTTCAGGGTGGCCTGCGTCAAGGCACTCCCTGCCTCATAGACTGCATTGGCCCCCGCGGCGGCTCGCCCGAGGAGCCAGGAAGCCCAGTCGGAAGCCGGCGGCTGCGGCAGTTTCGGCTCAGGCGCAGGCGGCGCGCTCGGCGTGTGTGAATCCCGAGGCAGCTGGATGACACTGTGGGAATGCGCGGTTCCGATGTTGGGGTCCATTGCCGACGTCCTGAAGCAAGAAAGAATGTGAAAAATGACTCTACGTACCGTGGAAAACCTGCAAGACGCCAAAGCGAAGTCCGGTGAAGCCCGGCGAAACCGGTGGTGGGCGGATGGCCCATGGACGCTGGCCAGCGTGCTTTTTCTGTCGGCCTGTGCCGCACCACCGACCCCTTCCGACGCCCTGGGACTGACTTTCACCCGCATTCCGGCGGGCGAGTTCATCATGGGCAGCGACGAGACCGCCCATACGCTGCGTGCCGACTTTCCCTTCGACGATCCGAAGCGCTATGCCGACCTGGCCGATGAGGCGCCGCGCCACCGCGTGCGCATCACACGCGATTTCGAGATGGCGCGGCACGAGGTCACGGTGGGGCAGTTCCGCGCCTTCGTGCAGGCCTCGGGCCACGTGCCCGAATCCATCGCCGATGGCACGGGCGGATTCGGCTACAACGCGGCCTTCGCGCAGGACGTGAACCGCACGGGCGACGCGTTCGAAGGGCGCGATCCGCAGTACTCATGGCAGTGGCCCGGTTTCGTGCAGGGCGACGACCATCCGGTGACCAACGTGACCTGGCGCGACGCCGTGGCGATGGCGCGCTGGCTGTCGGCACGCGAGGGCCGCACCTACCGGCTGCCGACCGAGGCCGAATGGGAATACGCATGCCGTGCCGGCCAGTCCACACGTTTCCAGACCGGCGACGATCCGCGCGCGCTCACCGGCGCCGCCAACCTGTTCGACCAGGATGCGGCGGCGCACTGGCCCAAATGGAAGCAGGAGGCGCTGGCCGGTCGCGACGGTTTCGCCTTCACCGCGCCCGTGGGCCGCTTCGCGCCGAATGCCTTCGGCCTGTTCGACATGCACGGCAACGTGTGGGAATGGACGTCGGACTGGTACGGCGAAGACTGGTACGCGAGGTCGCCCACCGATGACCCGCAAGGCCCGGCCACGGGCGACGTGCGCGTGCGCCGCGGCGGCTCGTGGCACACCTGGCCCCTCTACGCGCGCTGCGCCTACCGCAACATCAACACCGAGGCGACGCGCTATCCGCTGGTGGGGTTCAGGCTGGTGCGCGAGTTGCGCTGAACCGTGGCCATCAGGCCTGCGCCGGCCACGCCGGCAATTCGTGCTTGTGCGTGGCGGCAACCGACCTCAGTTCCACTGGCGGGCCATGCCCGGGCGCTCTTCGCCCGGCCGGTCGATGCGCTGTGCAGCCTGCGCCAACTGGTCCAGGAAGCGTTGTTGCAATGGCGTCGGGCGCCAGCCCCGGCGCAGCGTCATGCCGATGGTGTGGTGGGTGCCCTCCAGTGGCGGGCCCACGCAGCCGAGCAGACCGCTGCGGATCTGCAGGGCCACCTGGTCGGGCGTGGCGAGCGTGAGCAGGGTCGTGCTGGTCAGCAGGCGGCCCACGATCATGATCGAGCCACACTCGATCGGCGCGGGCGGGCGCTCCATCCCGGTGAAGAGCCGCTCCCACTCCGAGCGCAACGGGGAGTTCTCGGGGCCGATGATCCAGGGATAGGAGGCCAGCGTCGCGAGCGACGGACGCCGCCGCCCCACTAGAGGATGCTGGCTGCCGGCCACGATCACCAGTGGCTCCTGGCACAGGGGGGTCTTGAGGAGATCGGGACTGTCATGCGGCGGCAGTTCGCCCACCACGAGATCGATGGCGCCATCCCGAAGGGTTTCGACCAGTTCGCCCCAGCTGCCCTCCAGCACCTGGAAGCCGGCGGCATATTCGCCGCCCCCCATCGCGGCCATCGTGGCCATGGCCTCGGGAACCAGGAAAGCGCGCGCCAGCGGCGTGGTGCCTACGGCGATGGTGGCGGCGTGGGTGCCAAGTTCCAGCTCGGAGAACGCGGCCAGGATCTCGCCCGACACCAGCCGGCAGGCCCGTGCGAATCGCCGGCCGACGAAGTTCACCGACACGCCGCGGCCACGCCGCTCCAGCAGGGGCTTGCCCAGGAGTGCCTCCAGTTCGCGCACGGCGCGGTTGACAGCGGTCTCCGACAACCCGGTGCGCTGGGCAGCGCCGGCAAAGCTGCCGGCCTGCGCCACCGCCAGGAAGGCACGCAACTGTGCCATGGTCACGCGCCGCTCGGCGTAGCTGGCTGCCCCCGCGACGCGCCGGCCCGCGACGGCCAGGTGCTCGATGACGGCACGGGCGCGGGGCGCCATGATCTCACCGGCCGAGTTGGGACGCATGCCACCGGCGCGACGCTCGAACAGCGGCCGGCCGACCTGGGTTTCGAGCTTCGAGATGCCCTGTGTCAGTGCCGGCTGCGACAAGTTGAGCACACGTGCCGCGGCACTGATGCTGCCGTGCTCGCACACGGCCACCAACCCGCGCAGGTGACGCAGGTTCAGATCGAACGGGCCCGGCGCCGCGGGCACAGGAAGGGAGGAGTGGGCAGCCATGGAGAAGAAGGACGGCAGCCCGGCCACCGTCTCTGCGGCACTATACAAACCCGCGGCGCGCGCCGCAGTCAGCGCATCAGCAGGCCGCCATTGAGGTCCAGCGTGGCGCCGACGAAGAAGCCGCCCTGGTCCGAAGCCAGCAGCGCAGCGGCGGCGGCAATCTCGTCGGCTTCGCCGAAGCGGCCGACGGGAACCAGCTTCTCTATGCGCGCAATCTGCTCTGCGGACAGCCGCCCCCTGGCAGTACTGATGGGGCCGGGAGAGATGCAGTTCACCGTGACTCCGGTGCCTGCCAGCTGCTGCGCGAAGTACTTGGACAGCATGGTGGCACCGGCCTTGGCGGCGGCATAGTGCGCCGACGCCACAGTTCCTCCGTTCTGCCCCGCGAGGGAGGTGATGTTGACGATCCGGCCGTGGCCCTGCGCTCGCATCGCCTCGGAGAACACCTGGCAGCTGAGGAACACGCTGCGCATGTTGATGGCCACGATGTCGTCGAACTCGTCGCTGGTGATTTCCTGCACCGGCGTGCGCTTGGCGTAGCCGGCATTGTTGATCACGATATCGGTGCGCCCCCACTGCGCGGCCAGACGGTCGCGTGCGGCCTCGAAGTCGGCCTTGCGGCGCACGTCCAGCGGAAAACCCATGGCGTTTTCGCCCGAGGGATCGAGCCCCTGGGCCACGCGCTCGGCCGACTCCGCGTCGACGTCGCTCACAGCGACACGCGCGCCGCTGGCGTAGAACAACCGGGCAATGGCCTCGCCCACGCCCCGGCCGCCGCCCGTCACGAGCACAGTGCGGCCATCGAAGCGGAACGAAGCTGTTCCGAGCCGCATCGGCTGCGCCACGCTCACAGCTTGATTCCGTTCTTCTGGATCAGCGGTCCCCACTGGTCGATCTCGCGCTGGATGATGGTCTCGAGCTCTTTCGGCGTGCTGCTGCGCGGCTCTGCCATCTTCGATTCGATGTTCCTGCGAACGTCGGGCCGCGCCACGGCGTTGGCGATGACTTCGTTCAGGCGTTGCACGATGGCATCGGGTGTGCCTTTGGGTGCCAGCACGCCGAACCAGGCCGTGCTGTCGAAGCCGGGCAGGAATTCGGACACTGCGGGCACATCGGGCAGCGTCGGCACACGCTTGGGCGTCGCCACGGCCAGGTAGCGGGCCTTGCCCGAAGCGACCATGCTCGTGCCGTCCAGCGGGTTGACCCATGCCGTCTCGATCTCGCCGCCCAGCACGGCCACACCCAGCGCGCCACCACCGCTGTAGGGCACGTGCTGCACCTTGATACCCGCCCGTTCGTTGAGGTATTCGCCCGTCAGATGCGACATCGATCCGGTGCCGACCGAGCCATAGTTCAGGTTGACGCCGGGCTTGCGTGCCTGCGCCAGGAACTCACCGAAGTCGCGCGCAGTCACCTTGCTGGAAGCCACGAGCGCCAGCGGAACCAAGGCGACCGTGGAGATGGGGCGGAAGTCCTTCTGCACGTCGTACGGCACCTTGCGCAGCAGGCCAACGATGGCGCTTGGCGCCGAGTTGCCGAACACCAGTGTGTAGCCGTCGGGGGCCGAGCGCGCCACCGCCTCAGCGCCGATGGCGCCGCCGGCCCCGGCACGGTTGTCGACGACGACTGGCTGACCCAGTTGTTCGCTCATCGACTGCTGGATGGCGCGCGCGAGCTGGTCGGTGCTGCCACCAGCGGAGTACGGAACAATCAGCCGGATCGGCTTGGACGGCCAGGTTTCGGCCAGAGCAGCACATGACAGCGCCAGACCGAGTACGGCAGGAACAAGGCGCCGGGCGGCGCGGGACAGGGATTTCATCGAGGTCTCCTTGGTTTGAATCGGAAAATCGGGCGCGCTGTCTCGCCGATGCGCGCGGGAGGGGTCAGAGATCGAGCGCCAGGACCCCGCTGCGCGCACCGGAGCAACACACCATGACAGCCTGGTTGGACTGCTTCTCGGCGTCGGTGAGGAAGTGGTCTCGGTGATCGGGAACGCCGTCCAGCACTGTCACGCGGCAACTTCCGCAAATGCCTTCGGAACAGGCGAAGCCCACATCGACACCTGCGTTGAGCAGGGCGTCGAGCATGGTCTCGCCGGGCTGCACGTCGATGCTGCGCCCGCTGCGCCTCAGGTCGAGTCGGTAGCCCCCGTCGCATGCCACATCGGTGTCCGCCGAGAAGTACTCGAAATGCAGGCGCTCGCCCAGCGGCGCCCCCAGCTCGCGGAACGCCGCCAGCATCCGTTCGGGCCCGCAGCAATAGACATGCGCGTCCGGTGGCAGGCCGGCGAGGAGGCGCGCCAGGTCCAGCCGTGGCGTGGACGGTTCGTCGTCGATGGTCAGGTGCACCGCGTCGTGATGTTCAAGCCGATCAAGAAATGCGGCGCGCTCGCGAGTGCGCACCGCGTAGTGCAGTTCCCACGATCGGCCCAGTCGTTCGAGCCGCGCGATCATCGACAGCATCGGCGTGATGCCAATGCCGCCGGCGATCAGCACGCTGCGCGCGGCTCCTTCGTGCAGTTCGAAGTTGTTGCGGGGAGCCGAAACATCCACCCATTGGCCCGGGCGCCAGTGCTCGTGTATGTGGCGGGAACCCCCGCGGCTGTCGACATCGAGCTGCACGGCGATCTCGTAGCCGCTGCGGTCGGCCGGATCGCCCAGCAGGGAATAGCTGCGCGCGAGGCCCGCGGCCAGTGCTACGTCGACGTGCGCGCCGGCGGTGAACGCGGGCAGCGAGGCGCCGGCTGCCGGCTCGAGCCGGAAGCCGAGGATATCGTGCGCCTCCCAGCGCACGTGTCGGATGCGAGCCTGCATGGCCGACTTCAGGCAGGTGTCTTCCAGCGCACCGCTTGCTCCAGTTGGGCGCGGTAGGCGTCGTCGAGCGGCACCTGGGGATCGTGCAGGAACGAGCCTGCGCGCGCCCCCATGAACACATCGGGCTCATGCGCCCCGGGCGGCAGCGTGCCCTTGTCGCGCCAGGCGCGTGCGGCCATCAGCACGCGACGCCGGGTCCGCGCGATCATCTGGTCGGTCGGCGCGAGATGCTCGAAGGCGTGATCGGTGACCGCCCCCATGCTCTCGGTGACGGCCTGATCCTGGATGGTGATGTTGGCGATCCCGGTGTACTGGTGGCCATCTCGCTGCGACTGGCGGTCGATGCCCCAGTCGTTGTGCGCGCGGTCGCGGCAGCGCCAGCGGCCATACCAGTCGGTGGTGTTCGGTTCGTATTCGAACTTCTCGTACAGCGGCTCGCCGTTGGCGCGCGTGGAGTTGTAAGCCGGATTGCCATCGTCCACGCCGCCGGAGATATCGAACAGCATGCTGTGGTTGTCGTCCATCGGCACCCAGGCCCGGGCGATGGCGCGGGTGGAGAAGCGCGCGTTCGGCGTTTGCGTCCAGAACGGGAACATGAAATGGGCCACACGCCAGGACATGAGCCCGTCGTCGTTCAGCCGGTAGCCGCCATACATGGAGCCCCATTCCGCGTTGCGCACCTCGTATTCCGGCGCGCGGTTGAGCACGGTCGGACGCATCGGGTGGTCTTCGGGCAGATCGTCAGGGCCCAGCATTCCCACGTGCAGGAAGCCGACGTGCGAGGTGTCGATATCGCCCTCAAGCGCCTGCATCCAGTTGCACTCCCGTTGCAGGCACCAGATTTCGCTGTCGGGGATCAGGTTGGCCTCGATGTTGGGCAGCGGCGGCGGCGAATCCTGCTGCTGGCCCATATAGACCCAGATCAGTCCGTTGCGCTCCGCCGTGCGGTAGGCCTTGGCATGGACCTTGTCCTTGAAGTCCTGGTGCACGGGCACGTTGGGCATCTCCACGCACTTGCCACGCACATCGAACTTCCAGCCGTGATAGACGCAGCGGATACCGGATTCCTCGTTGCGGCCCAGGAACAGCGAGGCGCAGCGGTGCGGGCAGCGGTGATCGAGAATGCCCACCTGGCCGGTGGAGTCACGGAACGCCACCAGCTTTTCGCCCAGCAGCATCAGCCGCAGAGGCTCGCGGTCGGCCTGCACTTCGGACGACATGGCGGCGGGCATCCAGTACTGCCGCATGAACTCTCCCATCACGGTGCCGGGGCCCACGCGGGTCAGGTCTGCGCTGTCGATCGGACTCATTCTCTTTCCTTGTCTCTGTTTCGGCGGGACGACGAAAGCCCCAGCACGGGCCATAAGCCTGTGCTTTGTTTTCATCGTTGGTTGATCAGGATCATAGAAATCTCCCGCCATTTACTCCACAGGCGGTCAATTCGAATCTCTGCCTGAATATTCAAAAACCGGAGGTAAATGGCGCCATCGCGCGCGTATCACGCGCGGTTCATCGATGGCGCGCACGAGACCGCAGTGACTCGATTGCGAGCATTCGCGCAGGCCCGGCCCATGTGCACGAATGCGATGCCGACGGTGTGGGTGGCTACGGTGACGACACCGACTTCGCTCAGGGGCGACGACCCGCAAGAGAGTGTTGGCGCGCTGCGCCTAGCCCAACATCAACACCGGGGCGACGCGGTATCCGCTGGTGGGGTTCCGCCTGGTGCGCCAGTTGCGCTGAAGCGGGCGATCAGGCCTGTGCCAGCAGCGCCGGCAATTCGTCCATGTGCGTGAACACCTGCACCACGCCCGCCGCGCGCAACGCGGCCGGTGCGTCGTGACCCGCCTCGGCCGGGCTGTAGCCGAACACCGTGCAGCCGGCCGCCACGCCGGCAGTGGCGCCGGTCACCGTGTCTTCCACCACCGCGCAACGCGCCGGGTCGGCGCCCAGGTGCGCCGCCGCCGCCAGGTACACGTCGGGATAAGGCTTGGAGCGCGGCATCTCGTGGCCGCTGAAGATGTTGCCCTCGAAGTACGGCATCAGCCCGCACTTGGCCAGTTGCAGCTCGACCTTGAAGCGGTCGGCACCGCTGGCGCAGGCAATGCGGCCGGCGTGGTGTGCGTGCACACGCGCCACCGCATCGACCACGCCCCGCACGGCCTGCAGCTCGCGCTCGAGCCGCTCGTTGCGGCGCTCGCGGAAGGCTACGAGCCAGGGCTCGCCGATGCGCGTTCCGGTCGCGCGGGCGATGCGTTCGGTCTCGTCCTTCACCGCCTTGCCCACGAAGATGGCCATGCACTCGGCCAGCGTGAGGCGCCAGCCCATCTCCTCGAGCATGTCGCGCAGCACGCCGTTGGTGATCGGCTCGCTGTCGACGAGCACGCCATCGCAATCGAAGAGGACGGCGTCGAATCGCGGCATGGCAGGCTTCCTTCAGGAGACGGAGAGAGAAAAACAGCGACCGATTATGCGGGCCCGTGCAGGACGATCCGGTGGTGAACGGACACGCCTGCGCCTGAGCGACTGTCACGCCGCTTTCACGGCAGCGTCACATCAGCCATCGACCATCGCGGGTTGCCATAGCGCCGCACTGCGCGGCCCGACCACCCGACCATGCCCGTACAACGACACACCTCCCCGCGCGCACGCGCCACCTCTTTCTCCCTGCTTCCGCTGGCCGCCGCGCTGGCCACGCTCTTCGCCCTGCCGGCCCATGCGCAGAATTTCACCGTGGGCGCCGGCACGACCGACACGGCCGGGAAGGTCATTGCCGGTGGCACCGGCGTGGTGGAAGCGGGCGGCACCATCTCCACCAGTGCCGGGACGCGGGGCGTGCGCATCCGCAACGGCGTGACGCAACTGACCAACGCCGGCACCATCGAGCAGACGGGCACCGGCCGCGCCATCGACGTGGATGGCACCAACGCCGACGTCCACATCCTCAACAGCGGCCTGATCACCAGCAGCGGCGCGCAGGTCATCCGCTTCGACAGCGCCAGCACGAAGCAGGTGCTCGACAACCAGGGCACCCTCTGGCACACCGGCACCGACGTGGGTGGCGAGCGCGCCATCAAGGCCGATGGCGCCTACACCACCACGGGCAACCAGATCATCAACGGCTCGGACACCAACCGCGCCGCGGTGATCCGGTCCAACGGCAACGACGCCATCCGCCTGGGCAACAACTTCACGCTGACCAACTGGGGCGACATCTTCTCCACCGGCCGCGTCAACACCAGCTGCCCCGACTACCAGGCCAGCGACGTGGGCTGTGGCGCCGATCTGTCGGCCGCCGATGGCGTGGCGATCGAGAACGCGCGCAGCAACGCGGTGATCCTCAACCACGGCAGCATCACCGGCCCCCGCCATGGCGTGGATGGCGGCGATCCGCTGGCCTACGCGCCCAGCGCTCACCTGGTGGATGTCGAGCGGCTGGACATCGTGCGCGCCGACGGCGATGGCGTGCTCTTCAACGTGGTGCGCACCAGCGGCACGACCGAGGGCGTGCGCGTCGCGAACCCGGTGGTGATCAACTACGCGGGCGGCACCATCACGGGCAACAACGGCTCGGGCGTGGGCATCGACGGCCATGCGGTGGTGATCAACCACGGCACCATCACCGGCAACTACGCGGGCGCGGGCCACGTGTTCGACCACCCGAGCAACACGAGCAACGGCGCCGGTGCGGGCCTGACCTCCGCCAACGGCGACGGTGACGGCGTGGACATCGACGGCACCGCCTACGTCGAGAACTGGGGCACCATCCGCGGCACCGGCGCGGGCGGACGCGATTCGGGCGGCAACCCCAACGGCGCCGACGGCATCGCGGCCGGCGGCGGCACCTTCATCAATCATGCGGGCGCCGTGATCTTCGGCCAGACCAAGGGCATCCTGATCGACGACGGCGCGGCCGGCAGCGCCGTGCCGGCGGGACGGGGCACGGCCGATGCGCAGGGCGCGGCCGCGCTCATCGTCAACGACGGCCGCATTGAAGGCGCGACCGGCGCGGCCATCGGACTGGTGGGCGCCTTCGCCGACCGCCTCTACAACGGCGCCACCGGCGTCATCGTGGGCGGCGCCGACGCGCGCCGCGTCGACCAGGAAGGCAGCACCACGCCCGCCGCGGCAGTGCAGATGGGCGCGGGCGACGACCTGCTGGTCAATGCCGGCCGCATCGAGGGCCGCAACGGCATGGCGATCGACCTGGGCCTGGGCAACGACACGCTGCGCCTGATGGCCGGCAGCACCGTCGTGGGCACCCTCGACGGCGGCGACGGCATGGACCTGCTGGAGACACAGGGCACGCAGCGCTTCGCGGCCGGCACGCTGTCGAGCTTCGAGCGCTTCAACGTGCTGGACGGCGTGACCACCTTCGACTACGCGCTGGGCGCTGTCGATGCGGTGACGGTGAGCCAGGCCGCCACGCTGCGCGTGAATGGCGGCTTCTCCACCGCCCATGCGCTCACCGTCAACGGCCTGCTGGCCGCGCCGGCAGGCCAGGCGCTGCGCACGGTGAACGTGGGCAGCTACGAGCAGGGTGCGCACGGCGTGCTGGAGGCGCGCGTGGGCACCTCGGGCCATTCGGATCGCATCGTGGCCGGGCAGGCGGCCACGCTGGCCGATGGCGCCACGCTGTCGGTCAGGCCGCTGGGCTATGTGGCGGGCGGCTCCACCTGGACGCTGGTGTCGGGCAGCAGCCTCGTCGCCGATGCGAACGAGCTCCGGCTGATCGGCGACTCGGCGCTGGTGAAGTATTCGCTCGCGGTGTCGGGCCACGACCTCGTCCTGACCGCCGAGCGCACCGCCACGCTCGCCAGCGTGGCCCCGGCCGGACTGGGCAGCCTGGGACAGGCGCTCGACGCGCTGGGTGCGCAGTCGTCGGCCGCCAATGCGTTGCTGGCCCGCATCGACAGCCAGGACACGGTCGCCGGCGTGGCCGAGGCGCTGCGCCAGCTCTCCCCCGATCGCTCGGGCGCGGCGTTGCGCGCGGCGCAGATGACGCAGGCGCAGGTGTTCGGCGCGGTGTCCGACCGCATGGATCAGGCACGCGGCAGCGCCATGGCGCAAGGGCCGGCACGCGGCCTGTCGGCCGGCGACGTCACGCGCGGCCGCGCCTGGGTGCAGGGCCTGGGCGCCTGGGGCGAGCAGAAGGCACGCGCCGGCAACGACGGCTTCGATCTCGAAGCCTGGGGCCTGGCCGCCGGCATGGAGGCCGACCGCGGCGCGCAGGATGTGATGGGCCTCTCGCTCGGCCTCAACCAGGCTCGCGCCGACGGCGTGGGCACCGGCACGGGCGACGACGTGCGCGTGAAGTCCGCCAGCATCGGCGGCTATTTCAGCCGCACGGCGTCCGATCTCACCATCGATGCCGCCGTGCTCGCCGGCCACAACCGCTACGACACGCGCCGCGCCGTCACCGTGGGCAGCGTGACCGAGCAGATCCGCGGCGACCACGACGGCTGGCAGATCGGCGGCCAGGTGGAGCTGGGCTTGCCGTTCCAGCTGCGCCAGGACCTCAGCGGCCGCTGGCTGGTGGGCACGCGCCTGAGCTACCTGCGGACCGGCAGCTACACCGAGCAGGGCGGCACGGCGGCGCTGGCCGTGAACTCGGCCAACGCCACCAGCATCCAGTCGGTGCTGGGCGCCGAGCTGAACTGGGCCACGGCACCGCGCAGCGCGGTGCAGTTGCGCGCGCGCTGGCTGCACGAATTCGGCAATGCGCCCGAACTGAACGCGGCCTTCGCCGCCGGCGGCCCCGGCTTCACCACGCCGGGCATCGCCGCCAACCGCGACGCGCTGCAACTGGGCGTGGGCCTGCGCCATGATGCCGGCAACGGCGTGACGCTGAACCTGCGCTACGACGCGGAGCTCAAGCGCGGCTACGTGGGCCATCAGCTCACGGCGCGCGCGGCCTGGTCGTTCTGAGCCCACGTGCCATGACCCCGCCCGCGCCGTCGGGCCCGCGGCCACCGCCTGCTTGCGTGCGGCGGCGGCTGCGTCGGTGCGGCCCGTGGCTGGCATCGGCCTGCCTGCTGTTGGCCGGCTGTGGCGCCCTGCCCACGCCCGGAGAGCGTGGCGACGAAGCCCGGGCGCTGATGGCAGCGGCCGGATGGCAGCCGCTGCGCATCGGCGCCGGGCGTTTCGTGCTGCAGGCCGCACGTTCGCCGCAGACGGCGTCGACGTCGGCACCCGTGCCGGAACTGGCGGTGTTCATCGAAGGCGATGGCCTCGCCTGGCGGGACGCGCGCACACCCTCGGACGACCCGACACCGCTCGACCCCGTCGCGCTGCGCCTGGCGCTGGCCGGGCCGCACCGGCCCGCCGCGTGGCTGGCGCGGCCGTGCCAGTACGACGACGCCGCTTCATCACGCTGCACGCCGCGCGACTGGACCGACGCGCGCTGGTCGCCCGAGGTCGTGGATGCGCTGGATGCCGCGCTCGACCGGCTGCGCGCCGAAGCGGGCGCCCGGCGCCTGGTGCTGGTGGGCTACAGCGGCGGCGGCGCGCTGGCCGCGCTGCTGGCGGCGCGGCGCGACGACGTGGCGCGGCTGGTGACGGTGGCGGCCGTGCTCGACGCGCAGGCATGGACGCGGGTGCACGGACTCACGCCACTCACCGGATCGCTCGACCCCGCGAGCGCGGCACCAGCGCTCGCCACCGTGCCGCAGTGGCACTTCGTGGGCGCCGATGACATGGTGACCGGCCTCGCCGCCGTGCAGCCGTTCATCGCGCGGCTGCCGGCGGGTGCGCCCGCCGCCGTGCAATTGCAGGCGGGGTTCGACCATGCGTGCTGCTGGGCGCGAGACTGGCATCGCCTGTCGCCGCCTTGAACCTCGGGCAGCGCCTCCGAGCGCTGAGTGCGCAGCGCTCACGCCTCGGCTCTGCCGAGGCCCCGTGCGAGCGGCCCCCTCGGGGGGCAGAGAGCTGCACGCAGTGAGCGAACGTGGGGGCCCTTCATCTATACAGCAGCTCGGGCAGCCACATGCCGATGGCCGGGAACAGGTACAGCAGCACGATGGCCAGGATCTGGATGCCCATGAACGGAATCATCCCCAGGAAGATCTGGTTGAGCGTGACGTGCGGCGGCGCCACGCCCTTGAGGTAGAACGCCGACATGGCCACGGGCGGCGAGAGAAACGCCGTCTGCAGGTTCAGCGCCACCAGCAGGCCGAAGAACAGCGGGTCGACGTCGAAGTGCGCCAGCAAGGGGATGAAGATGGGCATGAAGATCACGATGATCTCGGTCCACTCCAGCGGCCAGCCCAGCAGGAAGATCACGATCTGCGAGAGCACGAGGAACTCCACCTTGCCGAGATCCATCGACAGCACCCAGCGCTCGATCAACTCCTGCCCGCCCAGCAGCGCGAACGCGGCCGAGAAAATGGCCGAGCCCACGAACAGCCAGCACACCATGGCCGCCGTCTTGGCCGTGAGATAGACCGACTCCTTCACCATCGCGAGGTTCAGCCGCCGGTAGGCCGCCGCCAGCAGCACGCCGCCCATGGCGCCCATCGCCGCCGCTTCCGTCGGCGTGGCCAGGCCGAACACGATGGAGCCGAGCACCGCGAGGATGAGGAACACCAGCGGGAAGAACGACGCCAGCAGCATCTTGAAAATCTCGAGCCGCGCGAACGACAGGAACAGGTAGAACAGCGTGGTGAGCGCGCCCAGCACGGCGAACACCACCCACCACCACGTGGGCGCGGGCTGCGTGGTGGCACCCGCGGGTCCTTCAGCGTCTGCATCGGCGGCCGCAGCAGAACCAGCCGCGGGTGCTTCGGCGCCCGGTGGCAGCGGCGCGCCACCGGCATCCGCATCGGCCGAGCGTTCGGCGCCCGGAGGCTCCTGCACGCCGCCGGCGGCGTCGGCCGTGGATTCGAGCGGCGGCTCGGACACGCCGCCTTCGTCGATCGGCGGCTCGGCCAGCCCGCCTTCGACGGGTGGCTCCTGCACGCCGCCGGTGTCGGTGTCGCGCCGCTCGTCGCCGAAGCCGATGGGCTGGATGTCGTACACGGCCTCGGGCGGCACGTGCGTGACGGCGCGGTAGGTGCCGGCCGCCAGGGCCAGGAACAACACGCCGGGCAGCAGCACCAGCACCAGCTGGCGCAGCACGTACGACAGTGGCACGTCGGCATTGCGCCGGCCCTTGAGCGCGGCCAGCAGGCGCGTGGGCGCGTAGACCTCGCCATGGGCGGGCAGCGCCTCGGTCTGCGCGGGCAGCTGCACGCGGCGTTCTTCGGGCGAGAGCGGCGGCGCCCAGTGCGGCTTGAGCTTGGCCATGAGGATGACGTAGCCCACGTAGAGCGCGGCCAGCATCAGCCCGGGGAAGAACGCGCCCGCATAGAGCTGCACCACCGACACGCCGGCCGTGGCGCCGTAGAGGATCAGCAGCACCGAGGGCGGCAGCAGGATGCCCAGGCACCCGCCCGCCGTGATCGAACCCGCCGCCATGGGCGTGCTGTAGCCGGCGCGCAGCATGGCCGGCAGTGCCAGCAGGCCCATCAGCGTGACCACCGCGCCCACGATGCCCGTGGCCGTGGCGAAGACCGTGCAGGTCACCAGCGTGGCCACGGCCAGCGAGCCGGGCACGCGCGCCATCGCCAGATGCATGCTCTTGAAGAGCTTCTCGATCAGGTTGGCGCGCTCGACCAGGTAGCCCATGAAGACGAACAGCGGCACGGCGATGAGCACGTCGTTGGCCATGCTCTTGTAGGCCGCCTGCACCATGAGGTCGAGCGTGCGGTGGATGTCGCGGTCGTACGCCAGCCACGTGAAGATCATGCCCATGCCCATGAGCGTGAACGCCGTGGGAAAGCCCAGCATGATGGCTACCACCACGAGCGAGAGCATCAGCAGTCCCAGGTGGCCGTTGGTGACGGTTTCCACGCCCAGCAGCAGCCACACGATGGAGGCCACCACCAGCGCCATGATGGAGAAGCCGAACCAGAGCTCCTTGCGCATCTTCATGGCCGGCCCTCCCCATTCCGGGGCTCGCGCGGCAGCGGGCCGGTGGATTCGCCGGTGGCCTGCGCCACGTCCTGCGCCAGGCTGCGTTCGGGGTCGATCACCGTGTCGCCCTCGCGCGCGGCCAGCGTGCGATCCAGCTCCCGCAGATCGTCGTCCTTCACATGCACCATCTGCTTGAGCTTCTCGACGTCCACCTCTTCCACGTCGGCCTGGCGCGAGGGCCAGGCGCCGTTGCGCAGGCAGATCACGCAGCGCGCGATCTCGGCCATGCCCTGCAGCAGCAGCGCCGCACCGGCCAGCGGGATCACGAACTTGAACGGATACAGCGGCAGCGGCTCGGCCGAGAAGGTCTGCTCGCGGATGGCGAGCGATTCGCTCGCGTACGTCCAGCCGGCCCAGGTCATGGCGATCACGCCGGGCAGGAAGAACACGATGTAGAGCACCAGATCGCAGCCCGCCTGCGCGCGCGGACTGAAGAAGCCGTAGAGCACGTCGCCTCGCACGTGCCCGTTCTTGGAGAGGGTGTAGGCACCGGCCAGCATGAACAGGGTGCCGTACAGCATGATCTGCGCGTCCAGCACCCAGGCGTGGGGCTTGTTGAGCGCGTAGCGTGAGAACACCTCCCAGCTGATCAGCAGCGTGAGGCCGACCACGGCCCAGGCCGAGATCTTTCCGATGAAAGTCGATATCGCGTCGATGCCGAACAGCAGCTTGCGCATGGGAGACGGTTCCTGTGAAAACGGGAGGCACGCGAAGAAAGCAAGGGGCGCCCGGTGCGGGGCGCCCCTGCAGGACGCACGATCAGCGGCGGCGGCCGGTGCCGCCGCCGGGCTTCAGGTCTTCTTGGCGTTGCCGCCGCCGGCGCGCTGGCCGTAGTAATGGTTCCAGGCCATGCGGAAGTCGATCTCGGTGTCGTTCTTCCAGCGGCCGGTGCGCTGCGAGAACGCGCGCATCGAATCCATCACCTTCTTGAACATCGCGTTCTCGGCCGCCTTCTTCTGCGTGACCTTGTCCCACGCGGCCAGTTGCGCGCGCAGGATGGTGTCGGGCGTCTTGAAGAACTTCACCCCCTGCTTGGCCTGCATCTCGAGGTAGTCGGTGGAATAGCGGTGCGCGGCCTTCCAGCTCATGTCGGCCGAGGCGGCCTGCACGGCGTAGTCGATCACGGCCTTGAGATCCTGCGGCAGCGCGTTGTACTTGGTCTTGTTGAACAGCACCTCGAACTGCTCGCTGCACTGGTGGAAGCTCTGCAGCATGCAGTTCTTGGCCACGTCGGGGAAGCCCAGCACGCGGTCGCTGGAGGCGTTGTTGAACTCGGCCGCGTCGAGCAGGCCGCGATCGAGCGCGGGCACGATCTCGCCGCCGGGCAGCGGGTTGACGGCCAGGCCCATCTCGGTGAACACGTCCACCGCCAGGCCCACGGTGCGGAACTTCAGGCCCTTGAGGTCTTCGACGCGCGCCACCGGCTTCTTGAACCAGCCCAGCGGCTGCGTGGGCATCGGGCCGTAGAGCATCGACACCACATCGAGGTTGAGGCTCTGGTAGATCTCGGTGAGCAGCTCCTTGCCGCCGCCGTAGTTGTGCCAGGCCAGCACCATGTTGGCATCCATGCCGAAGGCCGGGCCCGAGCCCCACAGCGCCACCGCCTGGTTCTTGCCGTACCAGTAGGCCACCACGCCGTGGCCGCCGTCGAGCGTGCCCTTGGCCACCGCGTCGAGCAGCTGGAACGCGGGCACCACGGCGCCGGCGGGCAGCACTTCCACCTTCAGGCGGTTGCCCGCCATGTCGTTGATCTTCTTGGCGAAGTCCTGCGCGAACTCGTGGAAGATGTCCTTGGCCGGCCACGTGCTCTGGAAGCGGAACGTCGTGGTCTGCGCCGTCGACACCATCGGGAAAGCGGCGGCGCCGGCACCCACGGCGCCGGTGGCGGCACCCTTGATGAAGCGGCGGCGCGGGGAAGAGGTCTGGCTCACGTGTGTCTCCTTGTGTGGTTGATAAGCCGCTGGAGTGTGTGTTTTTGTGCGACGTGAACGGGCATGCTAGGGACGACGGGGCCGCGCCCGTTCTAGCAATTACCCGCGCAGTGAATGCTTTTTTTTTCGTCGTGCACCGCAGCATTGACCTCGCAGCGCGGCCGCTATGCTGGGTGGCCCGCAACCCCGCCCCACATCGAAGGAGACTGCCGTGTCCGCCCTCACCCACATCCCCTCGCCCGGCCGGTTCAAGGTGCCGCCGCTGTCGGCCGCCGTGCGCGTGGGCGATCTGCTGTTCGTCTCGGGCACGCCCGGCTACGACGAGGACGGCCACATCGCCGAAGGCGACTTCGGCCGCCAGTTCGACCAGGCCGTGGCCACGCTGCAAGCCATCCTCGCGGCAGGTGGCGCGTCGATGCGCTCCATCGTCAAGGTCAACATGCTGCTCACGCGGCTGGACGACGTGGCCGAGATGAACCGCCGCTATGCCGAAGCCTTCGGGCCCGGCCCCTACCCGGCGCGCACCACCTGTGTGGTTCTGTCGTTGCCCGACCCGCGCATGCTGCTGGAGATCGAATGCGTGGCGCAGGTGGATCCGCGCGCCTGAGGTCCGGTACTCAGGGCGGCGGCGCCAGCTCGCCGCCCAGCGACTGGATCAGCTGCCGGAACTGCGGCGACTGGCGCAGGATGTGGCGGCCGGCGTCGATGAGCGCATCGACGTCGCGGTGCGGAATGGAGAAGGCCGTGGGCACCTGCAGCAACAGGCGCGGCTGCAGCAGCTCGGGCGCGTCGCGCAGGTTGACGGTGACCACGTGCACCTGCGCGTCGGCCGCGAAGCCGTCGCGCGCGCCCTGGCGCCGCGACAGTTCGCGCCGCCACGATTGCGCCGTGTCGGCCAGCAGGCCCAGCGTCTCGTTGGTGGCGCGCGCGCCGGCACCGAACAGCAGCGCATCGGCCACCTGCAGCGAGCTGGGCACCGTGTCCTGCTGGTCGATGCGCTCCGACGGGTCGCGCTCGGCGTTCACCGCGATGATGACCAGCCGGCGGATGGCACCGGCCGGCACTTCACGTGTCACGCTGCGGATGCCGCCCCCCGCGAGCGCGCGGTCGAGCAGCGTGCGCACGCCCAGGTTGTCGGCCAGGCCGCCGTCGACCAGGTGGATGTAGGGCCGGGCGTCGCCGTCGAGGTAGCTGCGCTGCGTGGAGCGCAGCAGGCGCAGGCGATAGTCGGCATCGCCGGGCGTGGCCTCGTCGCCGGGGCTGGCCGTGCGCAGCGGGCACTGCGCACTGTAGTTGCGCAGCGTGACGGGGCTCAGCACGATGGGCACGGCCGATGACGCCGCCACGGCGAACGACAGCGGCACGCTGCCGAGATCGGAGCAGATCAGCGCGAACTGCTCCCAGCTGAATTCGAAGCTCGCGCCCAGCGACAGATCGGTGGCCGACACCAGCAGGCGCGGCCGGCCGGGGCGCGCGGCCAGGTCGGCGAAGGTCATGCCGCCGTAGAGCTCGTCGAGCCGGCGCGCCAGCAGGTGCGTACGGCCGAACCATGGCGAGGTGAGGTCGAACAGGCTCGCGGGCTTGAGCATGTTGCTGATGAGCGAATCCTGGAAGTCCTGCCGCAGGAATTCGCGCTCGAACGCGGGAAAGGCCTGCTCGCCGTGCGCCGCCACGTAGGCCGCGACGATGCTGCCGCCCGAGACGCCGCTGATCACGTCCACCTCGTCCAGCAGCGAGGTGTCGCGCCCGTCCCAGCGCACGCGGGTCTGCCGGAGCGCATCGAGCACGCCGTAGCCGAAGGCCGCCGCGCGCGCGCCGCCGCCGGAGAGCGTGACCGCGATGGTCATCGACAGATCGGAGGCATCGACGGCCTGCGCCGCTCCGATGGCGGCTGCGGCCGGGTCGGCGTCGGCCGCCAGCGGCTGGTTGATCCAGGGCCGTGCGCTGGAGCATCCCGCCAGCGCGGCGGCCAGCAGGCAGGGCAGCAGGATGCGCCAGGCGCGGCGCGGCTTCGGGGTGGCAGGTACTGCGGGCATGGGTGCGGAGATTACCCGCGCCGCGCTCACTCGCGCCAGAACTGCGGCGTGAACAGCACCAGCACGGTGATGAGTTCCAGCCGCCCGATCAGCATGCCGAAGGTCAGCACCCAGTGCTGCAGCGCGCTCAGGCCCTCGAAGCTGCCCGCCGGGCCGACGCTTCCAAGGCCGGGGCCGATATTGTTCACGCAGACGATCACGGCGGAGAACGCGGTTTCCAGATCCATGCCCGTGAGCATCATCAGCATCGACAGTCCGAGGATGGCGCCGCCGTAGATGAGCATGTAGGCGAGCACGTTGGCCGTGACGCTGCCCGGCACGATGCCACCGGAGAGCGTGACCGGGTTGACCACGCGCGGGTGGATGGCGCGCACCAGTTCGCGCCGAGCCTGCTTGACCAGCAGGATCATGCGGACCATCTTGATGCCGCCGCCGGTGGAGCCCGCGCACGACGCGAAACAGCCCAGGAAGATCAGCAGCACCGGCGCGAACGCGGGCCACAGCGTGTAGTCGGTGGAGGCGTAGCCGGTGGTAGTGGCCAGCGACACGACGTGGAAGGCCACCGCGCGCAGGCTTTCGCGGTCGCTCTCGTAGTAGTGGCGCACGCCCAGCAGCACGGTGAGCAGCGCGATGGCCAGCAGCATCACGCCCACGTAGGCGCGCACTTCCTGGTCGCGCCACAGTGGCATCAGCGAGCGCACGCGCCAGGCCACGAAGTAGCGCGCGAAGCTCACGCCCGAAACCAGCATGAAGACCATGGCGATGGCTTCGAGCAGCGGCGAATTCCAGTAGCCGAAGCTGCTGTCGTGCGACGAGAAGCCGCCCAGGCCCATGGTGGAACACATGTGCATGAAGGCATCGGGCCAGCTCATGCCGCCCCAGCGGTAGGCCAGCAGGCAGGCGCCCGAGAGCACGAAGTACACCGTCCAGAGGCCGCGCGCGGTATCGGCGATGCGCGGTGTGAGGCGCGCGTCCTTCAGCGGGCCGGGCGCCTCGGCCTTGTAGATCTGCACGCCCCCCAGGCCCAGCATGGGCAGCACGGCCACCACCAGCAGGATGATGCCCAGGCCGCCCACGAACTGCAGGAAGCAGCGCCACACGTTGACCGATACCGGCAGCGCGTCCAGCCCCGTGAGCGCGGTGGCGCCGGTGGCCGTGAGCCCGCTCATCGATTCGAAGTAGGCGCGCGTGAAGTCCAGCCCCGGCATCGCCAGCACCAGCGCCAGCGCCGAATAGAGCGGCAGCACCACCCACACCAGCGTGACCAGCAGGAAGCCGTCACGCGGCTGCAGCTCGCGGCGGTGGCGCCGCACGGCGCGGCCCAGCAGCCACGCGCTGCCCAGCGTGAACGCGAAGGCGCCGGCCCACACGTAGGCCAGGTAGGGGTGGTCGAGCGCGAGGGCCCACGCCATCGGCACCAGGAAAGCGAACGCGAAGCCGCCCAGCGCGCGGGCCAGCACGAACAGGACGGGTTGCAGGCTGTGCATGGACGGCGCGCCGGTCAGAAGAACGTGGCGCTGACCTGGAACAGGCGCTCGACCTCGCGCACGCAGCGCTTGTCGGGGATGAAGAAGACCAGGTGGTCGCCTTCCTGGATCAAGGTGCCGGGGCGTGGCAGCACCACTTCGAGCCCGATGTCCTCCCCGCGCACGATCGCGCCCAGGCGCACGCCCGGGGGCAAAGACAGGCGCTCGACGGTACGGCCCACCAGGCGCGAGGTCTTCTCGTCGCCGCGCGCAATGCCTTCGAGCGCCTCGGCAGCGCCGCGCCGCAGGCTGTGCACGGCCGCCACGTCGCCGCGCCGCACGTGCGTCAGCAGCTCGCCGATCACCGTCTGCGCGGGCGAGACGGCGATGTCGATGCTGCCGCCCTCGATCAGCTCGGCGTAAGCCCGGCGGTTGATCAGCGCCAGCACGCGGCGGGCGCCCATGCGCTTGGCCAGCATGGCGGCCAGGATGTTGTCTTCGTCGTCGTTGGAGAGCGCCAGGAACATGTCGACCCCGCGCACGCCTTCGTCGGCCAGCAGTTCCTCGTCGGTGCCGTCGCCGCCAAGCACCAGCACGCGCGAGGGCAGCTCGGTGGCCAGCACTTCGCAGCGCCGCAGGTCGCGCTCGATCACCTTGACCTCGCAGCGGCCGGCCAGGCGGCGCGCCAGCCGCAGGCCCACCTTGCCGCCGCCGGCGATCATCACGCGGCGCACCGGCTCGTCGGCGTTGTGCACGGCCACCAGCGCGGGCCGCACGGCGTCGCGGTCGGCCAGCAGGAACAGCTCGTCGCCCGGCTGGATGACCGGATCGCCCTGGCCCGTGATCTCGGCGTCGCCGCGGTAGACGGCCACCACCTGCACCTTGGCCGAGGGGATCAGCGTCTCCAGTTCCGACAGGCGCCGCTGCACCAGCGCGCCGCCCGAGGCCGCCCGCACCACCACGAGGTGGGCCCGGCCCTGCGAGAACTCCAGCACCTGCAGCGCCTCGGGATAGTCCACCAGGCGCCCCACGTAGCGCACCACCGATTCCTCGGGCCGGATCACGTGGTCCACGGCGAAACCGTCGCGGCCCAGCAGCGGATGGTCGTCGGTGAACTCCGGCGAGCGCAGGCGCGCGATGGTGGTGGGGATGTTGAACGCGGCGTGCGCCACCTTGCAGGCGGCCAGGTTGGTTTCGTCGAGCGTGGCGCACGAGATCAGCAGGTCGGCATCGGCGGCGCCCGCGCGCTCCAGCGTGCCGGGCTCGATGCCGTTGCCGGCGACGCCGCGCAGATCCAGCCGTTCCTCCAGCGCGCGCAGGCGCGCCGCGTCGGGGTCGATCAGCGTGATGTCGTTGCGCTCGGACAGCAGGCTCTCGGCCACGCTCTCGCCGACGCGGCCAGCGCCCAGGATGATGATCTTCATGAGGCCCGAGGTTAACCCGGCGGCCGAGCGGGCAGCGCCGCGCCTGCACGCCGGCACCCCGGCTGCCGCCGCGGCCTACACGGTAGGAACCGTGCCGCCGTCGATCCTGTACTCGGCTCCGGCGATCGAAGCGGAGCGCGGCGAAGCCAGGAACGCGATCAGATCGGCGACCTCGTCGGGTCGGGCAGGACGACCCACCGGAATGCCGCCCAGCCAATCCATGACGATCTTCTTGCCGCCCTCGTAGTCCGTTCCGGCCTCTGCGGCCCGCTGCCGCGCGAATGCAACGGAAGCTTCTGTCTCGATCCAGCCCGGCGCGACGCTCAGCACGCGCACGCCCCGGGGCGTCACCTCTCTTGCCAGCGACTTGCTGTACGTAGTGAGGGCGCCCTTGGCCGCGGCGTAGGCCGTGGTCGATTCGGGCAGGGGCAGCACGCGCTGGATGGAGCTGACGTGGATGATGACGCCCGAGCCTCGAGCCAGCATCGTGGGCAGCAGCGCACGATCCAGGCGGACGGCGGGCATCAGGTTCAGGTTGAGTTCGGCGAACCAGTGCTCGTCGCTGATCGCCGCGAAGCCACCGCCGGGAGTCTTCGAGCCGCCGAGCACGTTGACCAGGATGTCGACGCCGCCCCATTCCTGCAGGACATGCCGGGCCAGATCGTTCGTGCCTTGCGCCGTCGACAGATCGGCCGCCACGTAGGTCACCCCCGCCACCGGCTGCGCCGGCAGGGTGCGCGCCGACGTCGGCACGCGGGCGCCGGCGTCCGCGAGTGTTTTCACGACGGCGGCACCCAGGCCCAGCGTGCCGCCGGTGACCACGGCCCGCAGGCCATCGAGTTGGAGGTCGAAGCTCATGCGGTGATCTCCAGGCTGGCGATCAGGCCGCGTTCGAGGCGGAAGCGGTAGTTCAGAACGGCCGGGCTGCCAGGGAAGTTGCCGGTGACGTTGGCGCGCACGAGCTGGGTCGCGTTGTCCCGCTCGATGGCGAGAGGCACGCTCGTTGCGCTGTATCTGGCCGATGCCTCGGCCAGGAAGGCCAGGATGGCGTCGACGCCCGCATACGTGTGGCCGTCGTCTTTCAGGACGGCCTGCGCCGCGAAGCACCGCGCGAGGGCCTCGGGATCGTGTTCGGCCGCGAAGTACGCGGCGATCGGCTCGGGAAGGGTCAAGGCATTCATGTGGATGGCTCCGTGGGTCGATGAAGGCCTGAGGATGCGCGCCGCTTTGAATTCAGTGAATCACCTAGAATCCGCACGATCTGTGTAGGCAGGAATACATAATGCGCGGATCCGAGTTCACCGAACTGAAGGCCTTCGCCGCCGTGGTCGAACGGGCGAGCTTCGCCCGCGCCGCAGAGCATCTGGGCCTGTCGCCCTCGGCCCTCAGCCAGACCATCCGGCAGCTGGAGAGCCGGATCGGCGCGCGACTGCTCAATCGCACGACCCGCAGCGTCGCCCCTTCGGCCAGCGGCGAGCTGCTCTACAGGCGCATCGCGCCCCTGTTCTGCGAGATGGATGCCGCGGTGGCCGAGGCCAGCGAGGCCGCGGGGCGCACCAGTGGCACGCTTCGCATCAACACGCTGGGCCTCGCGGCGAGAACCCTCATCGCGCCGCGCCTTGCACGCTTCCATCGGGCGCACCCCGAGGTGGTGCTCGATATCGTCGTCGACGACGCGCTGGCCGACATCGTCAGCGGGCGCTTCGATGCCGGCATCCGCGTGGGCGGGCAGCTGGAGAAGGACATGGTGGCCGTCCGGCTCACACCGGACCTGGACATGATCGCGGTGGCATCCCCCGACTACCTCGCGCGCCGGGGCGTGCCCCGGACCCCTGCCGAGCTGCACCAGCACGCCTGCATCAACTGGCGGCTGCAGATGGACGGCAGGCACTATCGCTGGGAGTTCGAGAAACGGGGAAAGCGGCTCGAGGTGGCGGTGGACGGCCCCATCGTCACCAACCACGCTGACGTCGGCGTGGCTGCTGCACTGAACGGGTTGGGCATCGCCTATCACTTCGAACGGGACGGGGTGGGGGACCTCCTGGCCCAGGGGCGGCTGGTTCAGGTTCTCGCGGACTGGTCGATCTCGCGCCCCGGACTGTTCCTCTATCACCCCAGCCGGCGGCACCGCCCCGCCCTCCTGGGCGCCTTCATCGACTGCCTGCTGGACCGGGACACGGACGATCGACTGGACCCGGTCGGAGCGTGACCCGCTGGATGCAGACCCGGCATGCGGCCGGGCGGCTCCGCCGCATCGACACGCCCGGGCCGGCGTTCAGAGCGCGCGCTGGATGATGATCTTCTGCACGTCCGACGTGCCCTCGTAGATCTGGCACACGCGCACATCGCGCCAGATGCGCTCGACGGGAAAGTCGTTGACGTAGCCGTAGCCGCCCAGGGTCTGGATCGCGGCGCTGCAGACCTGCTCGGCCGCCTCGCTGGCGAACAGCTTGGCCATGGCGGCCTCCTTGAGGCAGGGCCGGCCCGCATCACGCAGCGCCGCGGCATGCCAGATGAGCTGGCGCGCGGCTTCGAGCTTCGTCGCGCACTCGGCCAGGCGGAAGCCCACCGCCTGATGGTTGAAGATGGCCGTGCCGAAGCTCTCGCGTTCCTTCGCATAGGCGATGGCCACGTCGAGCGCGCTGCGCGCCATGCCCACGCTCTGCGCGGCGATGCCGATGCGCCCGCCCTCCAGCGACGACAGCGCGATGCGGTAGCCGTCGCCCTCGGCGCCGATGAGGTTGTCGGCCGGCACGCGGCAGTTCTCGAACTGGATCTGCGCAGTGTCGCTGCTGTGCTGGCCGACCTTGTCTTCCAGCCGCGCGACCCCGTAGCCCGGCGTGTCGGTGGGCACGAGGAAAGCGCTCATGCCCTTCTTGCCCGCTCCCTTGTCGGTGACGGCGATGACGATGGCGACATGGCCGTTCTGGCCGCTGGTGATGAACTGCTTGACGCCGTCGATGACATAGCCGTCGCCCTCGCGCCGCGCGGTGGTGCGCAGCGCCGAGGCATCGCTGCCCACGTGCGGTTCGGTCAGGCAGAACGCGCCCAGCATCTCGCCACGTGCCAGCGGCGCCAGCCACTGCTGCTTCTGTGCCTCGCTGCCGTAGCGCAGGAGGATGGCGTTGACAGGGCAGTTGGTCACACTGATGGCGGTGCTGGTGCCGCCGTCTCCTGCCGCGATTTCCTCCAGCACCAGCGCGAGCGAGAGGTAATCCAGGCCCGCGCCACCGTAGGCCTCCGGCACGCAGATGCCGTAGGCGCCCAGCGCGGCCAGGCCGCGGTGCGCGTCTGTGGGGAAGTGGTGGTCACGGTCCCAGCGCGCGGCATGGGGCCAGAGCTCGGCCTGGGCGAACTCGCGCACGGCGTCGCGGATCATTTCCTGATCGGTGGTGAGCAGCATCGAGGGTCTCCGGGTGTCGGGGGGCGCAACGGGAATGAGATTGCGGCGTGCAGGCCGGTGCGCCTCACCAGGTGCCGAAAGGCGTACCGTCGTAGTCGACGAAGGTGCCGCGCTGCGATGGCGTCAGCGCCGCGATCGTGCGACGCATCGCCGTCACGCTCTGCTCGGCCGTGAGCGGCGCAGCGTCCCCACCCATCGCGGTGCGGACCCACCCGGGTGAGAGGGCGACGAGCAGCGCGTCCGGGTAGTCGAGTTGCGCCGACGCCACCGCCATGTTGAGCGCGGCCTTGCTGACGCGGTACGTCCAGCCGCGGCTGGATTCCACGCCATCGATGCGGGCCATCCGGCTGCTGATGAAGGCGAAGCGCCCGCGCGCAGCCTCCACCAGCGGCGCGACCTGCGGGATGGCCTGCATGGCGCCCAGCACGTTGGTGTGCATGGCCTGATCGAACGCGTCCTTCGTGGGTGGTTGCCGCGCGTCACCTTCGGGAAAGGCGCCAGCCACGTAGAGCGCGACGTCGATCTTCTCGCCGTCGAGCTGCCAGGCCAATGCGCTGATGCTGGCCGGATCGGCCACGTCGACACGCAGCGGCTCGGCGCCGGCGGCGCGCAATTGCTCCAGCGCCGCGTCGGTGCGCGCGGTGGCGATCACGCGCGCGCCATCGGCCACGTACTGGCGCACGAATTCGAAGCCGATGCCTCGCGAGGCGCCGATGACGAGGATGGTGGGCATGGGTCTCTGGCTTTCTTGGTGTTCAGGGGTGGTCAGGCGTGATGTTGCGCCTGGTGTGCGAGGTCGGCGGGTACGTCCCTCCGCGAATGTCCCCCGGCTTTGGCGGAGCCAAAGCCTCCTCCCTGATTTCGCTGCGGGACGCACCCACCACCCTCGCACAGGGGCACGTGCGCTGCACATCCGAGAAGAACGGACGTCCCAGGATCCCGCCGATGCCGCGCTCCCCGCAGCGAAATCAAGGAGGAGCCGGCCGCAGGCCGGCGGGGGACATTCGCGGAGGGGAGTGCGGCGTCGGCGGGATCCCTCCCACCCATCGCACGAGCCGCTTCCATCATGATCGAAACGAGACTCGCAGCGACCCGCCGTTCAGACCAGCTCGACCGCCAGCGCCGTGCCCTCGCCGCCGCCGATGCACAGCGTGGCCACGCCGCGCTTCTTGCCGCGCGCCTTGAGCGCATGGATCAGCGTGACGATGATGCGCGCGCCCGACGCGCCGATCGGGTGGCCCAGCGCGCAGGCGCCGCCGTTGACGTTGACGATGTCGTGGCCGATACCCAGTTCCTTCATCGCGGCCATGGGCACGACGGCGAAGGCTTCGTTGACTTCCCACAGGTCGACGTCGGCAACGCTCCAGCCGACTTTCTTGAGCAGCTTCTGCACCGCGCCCACGGGCGCCGTGGTGAACCATTCGGGTTGCTGCGAATGCGTGGCATGGCCCACGATGCGCGCGATCGGCGTGGCGCCCAGCTGCTTCGCGGTGGACTCGCGCGCCAGCACCAGCGCGGCCGCGCCGTCGTTGATCGACGAGCTGCTCGCGGCGGTAATGGTGCCGTCCTTCCTGAACGCGGGCTTGAGCGTGGGGATCTTGTCGAGCTTGACCTTGCCCGGGCCTTCATCGGCAGACACGGTGACCTCGCCCGTGCGGTTCTTCACCGGCACCGGCACGATCTCGGCCGCGAACGCACCCGACTCGGTGGCGGCCTTGGCGCGCTTGACGCTCTCCATGGCGAACGCGTCCTGCGCCTCGCGCGTGAACTGGTACTTGTCGGCGCATTGCTCGCCGAAGGTTCCCATGGAGCGGCCGGCCTCATAGGCGTCTTCCAGGCCGTCGAGCATCATGTGGTCGAAGATGCGGTCGTGGCCCATGCGGTAGCCGCCGCGTCCCTTGAGCATGAGGTAGGGCGCGTTGGTCATGCTCTCCATGCCGCCGGCCACCATCACGTCGCGGCTGCCGGCCACGAGCTGGTCGTGCGCCAGCATGGCCGCCTCCATGCCCGAGCCGCACATCTTGGACAGCGTGACAGCACCGGTCGATGCGGGCAGGCCGCCCTTGAAGCCGGCCTGCCGCGCGGGCGCCTGGCCCTGGCCCGCCATCAGGCAGTTGCCGAACAGCACTTCATCCACCTTGTCGGCCGCCACACCCGAGCGCTCGAGGGCGGCCCGGATGGCCGCGCCGCCCAGATCGTGCGCCGATAGCGCGGAAAAGTCGCCCTGGAAGGCGCCCATGGGCGTGCGCGCGGCACCGAGGATGACGACGGGATCGGACATGGATGAAGCTCCTTGATGGATGGTTTGGCGGGGAGCGCGCTGGCGCGCTCAGACGAGGTGGCGGCGCTCTTCGGAAACGCCGGCGATGGCGGCCTTGTACTTTTCCTCGATGCCGCCGGTGCCGGAGACCGACAGGTGCATGTCGTGCACCAGCCCGTCGCTCAGTCCGTAGCACCAGGCATGCAGCGTGACCTGCTGGCCGCGCTGCCAGGCGTCCTGCATCACGGTGGTCTGCGCGACGTTCATCACCTGCTCGATCACGTTGAGCTCGCACAGCACGTCGTGGCGCAGGTGCTCGGCGGTGGATGCGATGAGCGACGCATGGCGGTCGCGCACGTCCTTGATGTGGCGCAGCCAGTTGTCGGCCAGGCCCACGCGCTGGTCTAGCAGCGCCGCCTTCACGCCGCCGCAGCCGTAGTGGCCCACCACCATGAGGTGCTCGATCTTGAGCTGGTCCACCGCGAACTGGATCGTGGACAGGCAGTTGAGGTCGGTCGGCACCACCACGTTGGCGACGTTGCGGTGCACGAACACCTCGCCGGGCTCCAGGCCGGTGATCTGGTTGGCCGGCACGCGGCTGTCGGAGCAGCCGATCCACATGTACTTGGGCTCCTGCTGGGCCATCAGGCTGCGGAAGAAACCGGGGCGGTCGCGCTCCATCTGGGCGGCCCAGTGGCGGTTGCGTTCGAAGAGCTTGGAGATGTCTGCAGTCATGCCGCTATTGTCGCGTCGTCAGTGGCAGGGGCGGCTCACAGGGTCTCGGCGAAGAGCTCACGACCGATCAGCATGCGCCGGATCTCGCTGGTGCCCGCGCCGATTTCGTAGAGCTTGGCGTCGCGCCACAGGCGGCCCAGCGGGTACTCGTTGATGTAGCCGTTGCCACCGAATATCTGCACGCCCTCGCCCGCCATCCAGGTGGCCTTCTCGGCACACCAGAGGATCACGCTGGCGCAGTCCTTGCGCACCTGGCGCACGTGCTCGGTGCCGAGCAGGTCGAGGTTCTTGGCCACGGTGTAGGCGAAAGAGCGGCCGGCCTGCAGCACGGTGTACATGTCGGCCACCTTGCCCTGGATGAGCTGGAATTCGCCGATGCTCTGGCCGAACTGCCGGCGGTCGTGGATGTAGGGCACCACGTTGTCCATCACCGACTGCATGATGCCCAGCGGGCCGCCGGTGAGCACGGCGCGTTCGTAGTCGAGCCCGCTCATGAGCACGCGCGCACCGCCATTGAGGCCGCCGAGGATGTTCCCGGCCGGCACCTCGACGTTCTGGAACACCAGCTCGCCCGTGTGGCTGCCGCGCATGCCGAGCTTGTCGAGCTTCTGCGCGACGGAAAAGCCCTTCATGCCCTTCTCGATCAGGAAAGCCGTGACGCCACGGGCTCCGAGCTCGGGTTCGGTCTTGGCATACACCACCAGCGTGTCGGCGTCGGGGCCGTTGGTGATCCACATCTTGCTGCCGTTGAGCAGGTAGTAGCCCCCCTTGTCCTCGGCCTTGAGCTTCATGCTGATGACGTCGGAGCCCGCGCCGGGCTCGCTCATCGCCAGCGCGCCCACGTGCTCGCCGCTGATCAGCTTCGGCAGGTACTTGCGGCGCTGCGCCTCGCTGCCGTTGCGCTTGATCTGGTTGACGCACAGGTTGCTGTGCGCGCCGTAAGAGAGGCCCACCGATGCACTGGCGCGGCTGATCTCCTCCATGGCCACCATGTGCGCGAGGTAACCCATGTCGGCGCCGCCGTATTCCTCGGACACGGTGATGCCCAGCACGCCCAGATCGCCCATCTTGCGCCAGAGGTCCATCGGGAACTGGTCGGTACGGTCGATCTCCGCGGCGCGCGGCGCGATCTCGGCGGCGGCGAAGTCGCGCACGGCATCGCGCAGGGCGTCGATGTCGTCTCCGAGCTGGAAGTTCAGGCCTGGAAGGTTCGTGCTCATGCGGTATGTCTCCTGGAATGTCCGGTATTCGTGCGTTCAGCCCTGCACGCCTTCGCGGCCCGTGACGGCCATCAAGGTGCAGCTCATGGTGGCGACCAGCTTTTCGCGGCCGCCGTCGAAGGCGATGGCGCGGCCCTCGCACACCGTCACGGTGCGGCCGGGCTTGATCACGGTGCCGGTCATGCGGAAGCGCTCGCCGCGCGCGGGCGCGAGCAGGTTGATCTTGAATTCGATGGTGAGCACCGCCGCATCGGCCGGCATCAGCGAGAAGCCGGCGTAGCCGCAGGCAGAGTCCAGCGCCGTGGCCACCATGCCCGCATGCAGAAAGCCGTGCTGCTGCGTGAGGGCCGGAGCCCAGTCGAGCTCGATCGTCACCTCGCCGGGCTGCACCGACGCGAGTTGCGCGCCCAGCGTGCGCATGGCCGCCTGACGCTCGAAGCTCTCGTGCACGCGCTGCAGCCAGTCGGCGGCCTGGGGCTGGAAGGTGGGCGTCGGCATTGGTGGTCTCCGGTGGCAGTCGTCAACGCGTGCGCTCTGCCTTGGCCAGCAGGGCGCGCGCTTCCTTCTCGTGGGCGCGCACCTCGTCGAGGTTGGCCTGGATCTCGGCCATCTGTTCCTCGATCTGGACACGGTGGGCCGACAGCACCTGCAGGAACTTGCGCAACTGCGGCACGGTATCGCGCGGGCTGTCGTAGGTGTCGATGATGTCGCGCGCCTCGCTCAGCGACAGGCCCAGGCGCTTGGCGCGCAGCGTGAGCTTGAGCCGTGTGCGGTCGCGCGCCGTGTAGATGCGGTTGCGCCCGCCCGGCCCTTCGCGGCGCGGCGACAGCAGGCCCATGTCTTCATAGAAACGGATGGCGCGGGTGGTCAGGTCGAACTCGCGGGCCAGATCGCTGATGGTGTAGGTGACGGGGGTGGCCATGCGGGCGCGAAGGGTGAATCCGGGGCGACAGCATCCAGTGCGCTGGCTGCCTACAATAGACGGATTACATCTTACGTTGACGTAAACGTCAATCTCGCGAAGCCCTCTGCATGAACGCACTCGAACAGGAACTCGACTACCCCTGGGGCGATACGCTGCCCGCGCCCGGCACCACGCTGGAGCTGGTGCCCGGCGTGCGCTGGATCCGCATGGCGCTGCCGTTCGCGCTCGACCACATCAACCTGTGGCTGCTGCGCGACCACCTGGATGGCCGCGACGGCTGGACGGTGGTGGACTGCTGCATCGCGCGCGACGAGGCGCGCGCCCAGTGGCAACAGATCTTCGAGGATGAACTGCAGGGCCTGCCGGTGCTTCGCGTGATCGTCACGCACATGCATCCGGACCACCTGGGCCTGGCCAGTTGGCTGTGCGAGCGCTGGAGCACTCCCGCGCACGAATGCCGGCTGTGGATCAGCGCCACCGACTACTACTCCGCCGCCGTGGCCATCCTCAGCACCACCGGCAATGGCGGCCACCGCGCCGCCGACTTCTTCGCCACGCACGGACTGACCGAGCCGGGGGCCGTCGCCAAGGTGCGCGAGCGCACGGGCTACTACGCGAGCATGGTGCCCTCGCTGCCGCCGGCCTACCGGCGCATGCAGGACGGCGACGTGATCGACATCGGCGGGCGGTCCTGGACCTGCATCTCGGGCTACGGCCATGCACCCGAGCACATCGCGCTGCATTGCGCGCAGGACGGCCTTCTGATCGGCGGCGACATGATGCTGCCGCGCATCTCGACCAACGTGAGTGTGTACGACACCGAGCCCGAGGCCGATGCGCTCAAGCAGTTCCTCGCGTCTGTCGACCGCTTTGCGCTCCTGGCGGCCGATACGCTGACCTTGCCCTCGCACGGCAAGCCGTTCCGCGGCCTGCATGCGCGCATCCGCCAGTTACACGCGCACCACCGCGACCGGCTGGCCGAGGTGCTGCAGGCCTGCGCCACGCGGCCGCACAGCGCGGCCGACATCCTGCCGCTGCTGTTCCACCGCAAGCTCGACCTGCACCAGACCACCTTCGCGATGGGCGAGGCCATCGCGCACCTGCATGCGCTGTGGTTCGCGGGCCAGTTGCGCCGCACGCGCGGGCCCGACGGGGTCTACCGGTTCGCTGCCTGAATCTGCACCTGCCGCACGAGCGTGTCGTCCGGCACGGACTGCGCGGCATCCGGCCGGGGCAGCGAGATGTAGAACGTGGCGCCGGACATCGGCGTGGACTCGCCCCACACATTCCCGCCGTGGCGCGACACCACGCGCTGCACGATGGCCAGGCCCAGGCCGGCGCCGGGAAAGTCGGCCGAGGAGTGCAGCCGCTGGAAGGCCGTGAACAGCTTGCCGGCATAGGCGGGGTCGTAGCCGGCGCCGTTATCGGACACGTAGAGCACCGACTCACGCGGCCGGCGTCCCAGCGCCAGGCCGACCTTGATCCAGCCCTGCTCTTTCTTGGACGTGAACTTCCAGGCGTTGTCGATCAGCGCCATCAGCGCCGTGGTCAGCAGTTCGGGGTCGGCGTGCACGCGGATCGACGGCTCGATCTCCAGTGCCACGTCGCGCCCCTTGTCGCGCTGGCGCAGGCTCTCGACGATGGACACCGCCAGCGGCGTGACATCGACCGTGGCCGGATTCATGGTCAGCCGCGACACGCGCGAGAGCAGGCGCAGGTCTTCGATCAGCCGGGCCATCTTGCCCGTGGCCGCCTCGATTCGGCCCAGATAGTGCAGACCCTGCTCGCCGAGCCTGTCGCCGAACTGGCTGGCCAGCACCTTGGTGAATCCGTCCACCGCATGCAGCGGCGACTGCATGTCGTGCGACATGGCGTATTGCAGCGAGCCCAGCTCGCGGAGCGAATCCTGCAGCGCCTGCGTGCGCTCGCGCACGCGCTGCTCCAGTTCGGTGTTCTCCTGCCGCAACTGGGCATCGGCCAGGTAGCGCGTGGTCACGTCGGCCACGGTCACCAGCACGGCGCGCTTGCCCGACCACTCGATGGACAGGCCGGACACTTCCACCATCTGCACCTGTCCATCGCGCTTGCGGTGCTTGCACAGGCGCATGGCCCCCGCGCCCTGCGGATGCGCCTCCAGAGCAGGCAGTGACTGGCGCAGGTCGCGCTCGTCGCTGCTGGGGTAGAGCTTGTTGGCCGTCATGGCCAGGAATTCGGATTGCGAGTAGCCGTAGAACCTGACCGCCGCGCGGTTGGCCGCCAGTACGTCGAGCGTGGCGATGTCGACCACCCACATGATGTTGGGGTTGGACTCGAACAACCCCTGGCCGCGCCGCTCGCTGTCGCGCAGCAGGCCCATGAGCCGATGGCGTTCACTGACGTTGCGCAGGTGCACCACCGTGAGCTCGCCGTTCTGGCTGATGGCGTATTCGATCCAGCGGGCAGCGAACTCATCGCGATCCAGGAAGGTGTAGGCCCGTCCCGACTGCAGCGCGCGCCGCGCATGGGCATGGTGCTCTTCGGCCACATCCTCGGGCAGCGTGTCCCAGAAGGCCGCGCCCTCCAGCGGTACCAGCAGGCCGCGCATGAGTTCGTGCGCGCGGCGGTTGGCTCGCAGCACCGTGCCGGCGGCATCCAGCACGAGGATGCCTTCGGATGACAGGTCGCCCAGGTCTGGCGCCGGCGCGGCCACCTCAGGCTCCGCGCGCCGCACGCAGCGCGTTGAGAAGCGCCGTCACGTAGCCGTGCAGCCAGTCGAAGTTCACCGGCTTCTGGCGGAACAGTGTGCCCGGCGGCAGACCGCCGCGCGCCGTCACGGCGTCTTCCTGCATGCCGGTGATGACCAGCACCTGCATGTTGGACAGCAGCGGGTTGCGGCGCAGCACCTTGAGCATTTCCACGCCGTCGACACCGGGCATGTCCAGGTCGGTGATGAGCAGGTCGGGACGCAAGGTGGCGATGTCCACCAGCGCTTCCAGGGCCGAACCCATGAGCGACAGGTCGACGTCGAGGCCCCATTCCTCGAAACAGGCCTTGAGCAGTTCGCGCGAGTTCTCGTCATCCTCCACCACCAGCACCGACAGGGTGCGCGTGGGCTCGCTGTCGGCGAACTGGGAGGTGGGCTGGTTGTCGCGGATGTACTGGTTGATCGAGCGCATCGAGATGCGCCGGTGGCCGCCACGGGTCTTCCAGGCTTCGATCTCGCCTTTCTCGACCAGCGCCTGCACGGTGGCGACCGACATGCCCAGCAGCTTGGCGGCGTACGAGGTGCCGCAGTAACTGTCCTCGCCGATGGTTTCGACGGACAGCGTCGAATCCTGCTGGGACGGGGCGAAAGACGGTGGCGTGCTCATGTTTTATCGGTTTCTGCCAGCAATTTTATCGAATTCATCAGTTTCATCAAAATGAAACGATATCAGGGGTTTCCCGGCGGGTGGACCGCCATCACCTCATCGGCCAACGCCGCCGAGGGGACCGTGCCGAGCACGAAGCGGAACGTCGCGCCCTGGCCTGGCCGGGCATCGGCCCAGACGCGGCCCTGGTGGCGCGTGACGATACGGTGCACCGTGGCCAGGCCGATGCCCGTCCCCGGGAACTCGGTCGCGGCATGCAGCCGGTGGAACACGCCGAACAACTTGTCTGCGTAGGTCATGTCGAAGCCGGCGCCGTTGTCGCGCACGAAGAAGACGCCTTCGTCCTCCACGCCGACCTCGATGCTGGCATCGGCCGTCTGCGAGGTGAACTTCCATGCGTTGGCCAGCAGGTTCTCCAGCATCACGCGCAACAGGCGCACGTCGCCCCAGCCGATCAGCCCGCCCTGCACATGAACGCGCACCGAGCGGTGCGGCTCGTTCTGCTGCAGCCGGTCGAGGATGCCGCGCGCGACTTCCGACAGGTCGACGGCCTCGTTGCGCAGATTGGCACGGGAGACCTGGGCCAGCGACAACAGGTCTTCGATCAGCTGACCCATGTAGCCGGTGGCCGCCTGGATGCGCTCCAGGTAATGCGGCACGCGCGATCCCTCCGCGGGCTGGATCTCCCGCGCCAGCAGCTTGGAGAAACCGTGGATGGTGTTGAGCGGAGAGCGCAGGTCGTGCGAGACGGAGTACGAGAACGCCTCGAGCTCGCGGTTGGATTCGCGCAGCTGCGCCTCGACCATCTTGGATTCGGTGATGTCTGTGTCGATGCCGACCCAGCAGATCACGCGGCCGGCGTCGTCGTACACCGGCGCGCCGCGGTACGACATGATGTGGTAGCGGCCGAACTTGTCGCGGATGCGGCGCTCGCCCTTGTAGACCGTGCGGGTCTGGCGCGCTACCACCCAGTTGGCCAGGGAGTTGTCGCGGTCTTCGGGATGGATCACATCCACCCAGCGGTTGCCCCCGAGCCAGTAGTCCGACGTGCCCCCCACCAGCTCGTACCAGTTGCGGTTGAAGTAGGTGACGCCCTTGCCCGACTCGTAGCTCCAGATGATCTGCGGC
This sequence comes from Burkholderiales bacterium, assembly GCA_017307855.1. Classification (GTDB taxonomy): domain Bacteria; phylum Pseudomonadota; class Gammaproteobacteria; order Burkholderiales; family Burkholderiaceae_C; genus JAGOCV01. The sequence goes on from JAFKGD010000005.1 coordinate 241,796, forward strand.
GCCTGGTCGGTGACGGCGCGGTAGCGCGCCTGCTCGCGCATCAGCTCCAGCGTGCGCTCGTGCACCTTGCGCTCCAGTCCGCTGTTGAGCGCGCGCACTTCCTCGAGCAGCGTCACGTTTTCCAGCGCGATCGAAGCGAGCTGTGCCATTTCCATCGCCACGTACTCGTCCTGCAGCGAGAACTCGCCCTCGTACTTGTCGGTGAGTTGAAGCACACCGATGTTCTCGCCGCGCCGGTTGGTCAGCGGCACGCCAAGCCAGGCCCGCATTGGCGGGTGCGCCACGCCTTCCAGTCCGGACGGCCAGCGCGGATGGGCGCGCAGCGCCGCGTCGGACAGCCGCAGCGGCCGGTTGGTCTCGCGCACCACGTCGTGGATGCCACCGTCGGGCGGCTCGTACGAATGGCCGCGCCAGTCGTCGTAGCGATCGGACATCGAGGTGGCATGCACCGCATGGGCCCAGTCGCCGCCGTGCACCAGGCTGATCACGCACTGATGCGCGCGGATCACCGCACGGGCCTGCTCGACGACTTCATGGAGGGTGCCCTGCAAGGTCTGGTGCGACAGCACCATCTGGGTGGCATCGGTGGCGCGCTGCAACGTGAACAGGTGCTCCTGCAGGTTCTGTTCGGCCTGCACGCGGGTGATGTCGTGGATGACGGCGAAGCGCGCATCGATGCCGCCATAGCGCACCGGGTTGGACATCACGTCCACCGGGAACTCGCTGCCGTCGCGGCGGCGGTGCGTCCAGCCTTCCGCCACGCCCTGGTAGCCCTCGCGGATGCGGCGTTCCATGCGCTCCCGGTCGCGTTCGGGCCGCATGTCCATCAGCGTGAGGCCCACCATCTCCTCGCGGCTGTAGCCATATTGCTGCAGCACGGCATTGTTGACGGCCAGCAGGCGGCCCGTGTTCTCCTCGAACACCCACATCGGCATCGGGCCGTGCTCGAAGAGCGCCTGCAGGCGCTCCTCGCTTTCGGCGAGGGCCGTTTCGGCGCGCTTGCGGTCGGTGATGTCGCGGCCCACCAGGATCAGGTCGCCCGCCCCCGCCTGCTGGTCGCCGAAGGGAACGACGTCGAACTCCAGCCAGATCTCGGCACCGGCACGCGTGTAGGCCAGCAGTTCCTGGCGTACCGCCTGCCGGCCGTTGACGGCGGCCTCCAGGTGCGCGCGCGCCTGCGGGCAGGTGCCGGCACCATCCAGCCACGGCATCGGCTGGCCGGTGACGGCGTCCGACGAATGACCGGTGAGCCGCTCGAAGGCCGGGTTGGCGTAGAGCACACGTGCCGCCGGCGCCTCGTGCCCGTCATCGCCGCGCGCGGGCTCCACGCGCGCGATGACCACGATGTCGTTGATGTGCTCCACGGCGTTGCGCAGCAGCAGCAGTTCGGCCTGCGACTTCTTGCGCTGCGTGATGTCCTGGATTACGCCCGAGCGCTTGACGGCCTCGCCGCCCGCGCCGCGGTACACCTGGCCGCGCTTGAGCATCCAGCGCACCGAGCCGTCGGGCATCTGCACGCGGAACTCGATGTCCACCGTGCCCTCGCGCCGGGCCGCGGTACGGCGATGCTCCGTGAAAGCCTCGACGTCGTCGGGATGGAGGCGCGCCAGCAGCGCGGCGTCGCCTTCGCGCGCATCGGCGCGCGTGAGGCCGAACATTTCATAGACCTCGTCGGACCACCAGCTTTCACCGGTGCGCAAGTCCTGCTCCCAGTTGCCGATGCGGCCCACGCGCAGGGCATCCACCAGGCGGCGCTGCGTCTCGCGCAGGCGGGCATAGATGCGCGCTTCCTGCATCTCGGCCTTGCGCAGTTCGGTGATGTCGCTGAAGACGACCAGTCCGCCAATCAGTTCTCCGCCCGCGCCGGTGAGCGGGCGATAGCTGCAGCGCAGCACGCATCCGCCGGGCACGAGGTCGTTGCGCACGGCGATGTCGGCCTGACCCGATTCGCCCTGCATGGCGCGATGCAGCGGCTGCTCTTCCAACTCGAGCTCGCGCTGGGAATCAGGGACGAACAGGCCGAACTTCGCCGTCCAGGCCTTCGGCTCGCCCATGTTGGCGACGATCGGGAAGATGCTGGCGGCGGTGGCGTTGTAGAGCAGCAGGTTGCCCTGGAGATCGGCCGCCCACAGGCCTTCGTGCATGCTGTTGAAGACCAGCGCCTGCGTGGCCTGCGCCTGGTGGCTGCGCCGCAACTCGTCCTGCAGTGCTTCCTGCCGCTGTTGCAAGGCATCGGCCATGTGGTCGAGGGCGGCACCCACGCGCACCAGCTCGTCCGCCGTGGCGCCATCGAACGTGCCCACGCGCTCGGTGAGCGCGCCGGCAGCCACACGGTCCGCGGTATCCAGGATGCGGCGCACCGGCCGCGTCAGCGCCCGGCCGCCCAGCCGCCAGGCCAGGCCCGCACCCAGTGCAGTGAGCAGCAGGAGCAGCAGCACTTCGGTGTAGAGCGCACGCATGCTCGGACCCACCACCTGCGCGCGGTCCAGGCTGATCGAGGCCATGAGCCGCGAGCCTGCCTCGCCAGCCGCTGGCGCGAACGCGTAGATGCGCTCCTGCCCGCCCGGATCCACTCCCTCGACTACGCCGGCCTCGCCTTGCTGCACGGCGCGGCGCATCACCTCGGCGCGTACCGTCTCGCCGACCTCGATCGATTCCCCCGCCTGTGCAGCCAGAACGGTGCCATGGCGATCGACCACCGTGAGGCGTGCCCCCGGCGGCAGCCGGACGTCGGTCAGCCGTTCGGCCAGCCCGGCGAGATCGAGCGACAGGTAGATCACACCGGTGGGCACTCCCTGGGCATCGCGCTGCGGCAGGCCGAAGCCCAGCGCCTTCACACCACTCACGCGCCCCTGCATGTATTCGCCCACAGCGAAGTCGTCATGCACCAGCGCTTCGCGGAAGTAGAGACGGTCGCCAACATTCAGGCCGATGGCCGCGCGTGCACGGCCGCTGCAGCGGATCACGCCGTCGAGGCCCACCAGGCCGACGTCGGCATAGTGGGGAAAGCGCTCGACCACGTGCGCGAGGTAGTTCTCGCAGCGCCGCGTATCGCCTTCGCGCAGTTCGGCCGAACTGGCCACGGCTGTGAGCAGGCCGCGCGCCGCGTCGGAGACGCCCGCCAGGCTGCTGGCTGCGAGCGACACAGATAACTCGAGGCCGGCGCGCGAAGCGTCCAGCGCCCGACGCGCGTCGCGCAGCGAGGTGACGATGGAGAACGCCACCAGCGGCAGCACGGCCACCAGGACGAGCAGCGCCAGGCGCGCCTGCAGCTTGCGATGCAGCTTCACACGGAGGAAACGGTCGGCAGCGGGTCGCGGCGCGCTTCAGCGCGGCGGACGGCTTTCGTTGACGAGCAGCCAGTACACCTTCACCTGGCGCAGCTTGTCGGTGAACTCACCGAAATCGACGGGCTTGCGCACGAAGCTGTTGGCCCCGTTCCTGTAGCTGGCGATGATGTCTTCTTCCTCGCTGGACGAGGTGAGCATGACCACCGGCACGAAGGCCGTGCGCGGATCTGCGCGCATGCGCTGCAGCACCTCGAGACCCGTGAGCTTGGGCAACTTCAGGTCGAGCAGCACCACTTCAGGCTGCACCGTGACGTCGCGGCCCGCGTGCTTGCCTTCGCCGAACAGGTAATCCAGTGCCTCGACCCCATCGTGGGCAACCGCAATCTGGTTGCGGATGCCGTTCTCCTGCAGCGTCAGCAGGGTGAGTTCGAGGTGGTCGGGGTTGTCCTCGACGACCAGAATGGTTTTTTCCTTCATGCGCGTCCTCAGCAGCCTTTCAGGGTTTTGGCGAATTTATCAGATTTATCAAATTTGCACCAGCATTCGCAATTTCCTCGAATTTCAGGCAAGCCGCAGGACCTCACAGCAGGGGGACCGCTTCGTCCCTGAGCTGGCCTCTGAGCACCTCGTAATCGGGCACCACGGTGCGCACGGTGTCCCAGAAGCGCGGGCTGTGGTCCATCACGCGCAGGTGACTCAGCTCGTGCGCCACCACGTAGTCGATCACCGGCAGGCGGAAATGGATCAGCCGCCAGTTGAGCCGGATCGAGCCATCGGCGCTGGCGCTTCCCCATCGCGTGCTCGCACTCGACAGCGCCAGCTTGTGCCACTTCACGCCCAGCAACGGCGCGAAATGGTCGAGCCGCTCGATGAACACGCGGCGGGCCTGGCGCATCAGCCAGGCCTGCGCGGCATCGCGGATCTGCGCGGGCTCGGCCTGCTGCGGCAAGGACAGGCGCAGCGTGAGGCGAGGCGCACCGGGCGGCGCATCGGCCGCCGTATCGAGCACGGCGCCGCCACGCGCGGCCTGCCGGGAATCGAGCGCGAGCACCACGGTCTCCCCCATGAACGGCAGCGTCGCGCCGTCGCGCCAGTCGATGCGGCCCGCCTCGGCGCGCTGGTGGCGCTCGCGCTGCTCGCCGAGCTTGCGCACGATCCAGCCCGCTTTTTCCTGCAGTGCCGCCTCCACGTCGCCCAGCGCGACCCAGCGCGGCGCGCTGACCACGAGCCCTTCCACGCCGATGGCGAAACCGATGGTGCGGCGGCGCCCGCGCCGGAATTCATACTCGACGTGCGTGCCCTGCAGCACGGTGCGCCGCGTGGCGCGCGGATGCGTGAAGCGGGCAGGCGCCAGCACGTCGGCCAGCGGCTGGGCGGGTACGGCCGGCACGGCGGCTTCGGGCAACGGCACCGCAGGTGGGACGGCTACAGCGGCCGGCGGCTTCGGTTCGGCACGGAGGTCGAAGCCGTCCAGCACCAACTGGATGAACCGCTGCATGGTGGATGCCGGATCGGCCAGGCGGCTCAGCCCCCGGCGCGGCGCTCGCCCGCGTAGGCTTCGGGATCGAGGCGACGCATCTCGGCCTCGATCCAGTCCTGCACCTCGCGCATCAGCTCTTCGGGATCGCGCCCGGCGCTCGGAATGGGCTGCCCGATGGAGACGTCGACCACGCCCGGGTACTTGATGAAGGCCTTGCGCGGCCAGCATTTGGCCGAGCTCACGGCGATCGGCACCACGGGTGCACCGGTGGCCACGGCCAGGCGCGTGCCGCCGGTCTTGTAGTTGCCAACCTGACCGCGCGGAATGCGCGTGCCTTCGGGAAACATGATGATCCAGGTGCCCTGCGCCAGCAGCCGGCGGCCCTGCTCCACCACCTTGTTGAAGGCCTGCGTGCGCTGGCTGCGGTCGATGTGGATCATGTCCAGCCGGCCGATGGCCCAGCCGAAGAACGGGATGTAGAGCAGTTCCTTCTTGAACACGTAGGCCAGCGGGTGCGGCATCAGTGTCGGCATGAGGAAGGTCTCGAGCGTGGACTGGTGCTTGACCAGCAGGATCGCCGCGCTGCTGTTGCCTTGCGGCAGGTTTTCCATGCCGCTCACACGTGTGCGCACGCCGCAGATGAGGCGAAGCGCATTCATCACCAGCACCAGCCAGGCGCGCGCGATGCGATAGAGCGGCTCCCCGCGCACGAACAGGCAGGCGACGAGGATGGCGATCGCGTACGGCACGACGGTCACCAGCATGACCAGCAGATGGAGGATGGAGCGCAGCAGGGCCATGGAGATTGTGTTCGCGGTGGAGAGGGTAGGGATTGGTGCGTCACCGGCCCGGCCGGCAACGGCGCGGGTTCAGGCGTCGGCGCGCGGCGGGGCGAGGCGCGCGCGGCGCTCCTCCCGCGCGATCAGGTAGCGGGCGAAGCTGGCGAGGTCTTCGTGCACCAGCGTGCCGGCCGGGAAGTCGGGCGACAGCGGCACGTTGCGCCAGGCCACGCCCTTGCCGGTGAGGATCAGGTGAGGCTCGCAGCCGGCGGCGGCACCGGCCTGCAGGTCGCGCACGCTGTCGCCAGCCGCGGGCACGCCGGTCAGGTCCACGCCGAAGCGCTCGCCGATCTGCACGAACAGGCCGGGCTTGGGCTTGCGGCATTCGCAACCCTCTTCGGGCGCGTGGGGGCAGTAGAAGACGGCTTCGACGCGGCCGCCCGCCGTGGCCAGCAGCTTGTACATGCGGGCATGCATGGCGTTGAGCGCCGCGACATCGAACAGCCCGCGCCCCAGCCCCGACTGGTTGGAGGCGATCACCACCTGCCAGCCCGCATGGTTCAGCCGCGCGATGGCCTCGAGCGCGCCGGGCAGCGGGATCCACTCCTCCGGCGACTTGACGAACTCGTCGCTGTCCTGATTGATCGTGCCATCGCGATCCAGGATGACGAGCTTCACCGCTTGCCGATCAGGCATGGGCCGCCCTTCGCGCCCCGGCCGCGTGGCAGGGCTCATCTTGGAAGCGGCCGTGGCGCGTCATGCGGCGAGTCGCGACAGGTCGGCCACGCGGTTCATCGCCACGTGCAGGGTCTTGAGCAGGCCCAGGCGGTTCAGGCGCAGGTCGTCCTGCTCGGCATTGACCATGACGCCGTCGAAGAACGCATCGACCGGCGTCCGGAGCGCGGCCAGCGACTGCAGCGAAGCCGTGTAGTCGCCGGATTCGAACTTCGCGTCGGCCGCAGGGACGCTGGCTTGCAGTGCTGCGTAGAGCGCCTGTTCGGCCGGCTCCTGCAGCAGCACCGGGCTCACGTGCGCGTCGACGTCGCCGGCCTTCTTGAGGATGTTGGACACGCGCTTGTTGGCCGCGGCCAGGGCCGGCGCCTCGGGCAGCGCGGCGAAGGCGCGCACGGCTTCGAGGCGCCTCGGAATGGTGGACCAGCGCCCCAGCTTCTGCGCATGGATGGCGGCGTCGACTTCTGCGGCGGAATAGCCGCCGTCACGCAGGTACCCCTTGAGGCGCTCGACCAGGAACTCGTCGAGCTCGACCGCCTTGTCCTGCAGCAGGCCTGCGGGAAAGACGCCGAACGCCAGTCGGGTGAGCTCGTGGAAATGCAGCGGCAGATCGCGCTCGATCAGCATGCGCACCACGCCCAGCGCATGGCGACGCAGCGCGAACGGATCCTTGTCGCCCGTGGGCAGGTTGCCGATGCCGAACATGCCCACCAGCGTCTCGAGTTTGTCCGCCAGCGCCACGACGACACCGACATCGCCGCGCGGCAGCGTGTCGCCCGCGAAGCGCGGCTTGTAGTGGTCCTCGATGGCGTCGGCCACGTCGGCCGGCAGCCCGTCGTGCTGGGCGTAGTAGCGGCCCATGGTGCCCTGCAGCTCAGGAAACTCGCCCACCATGTCGGTCAGCAGGTCGGCCTTGGCGTACTCGGCGGCGAACTGCACGTTCGCCACCAGCTGCGGATCGAGCTTGCTGGCGATGGCCCTGGCGATCGCCTTCACGCGCTCGACCCGCTGCCCCTGCGTGCCCAGCTTGTTGTGATAGACCACCTTGCCCAGGCCCTCGACGCGCGAGGCCAGCGTCTTCTTGCGGTCCTGGTCGAAGAAGAACTTGGCGTCGGCCAGGCGCGGGCGCACCACGCGCTCGTTGCCGCCGGTGACGGCGCTGGCGTCCTGCGGGCTGATGTTGCTCACCACGAGGAAGCGGTTGGTCAGCTTGCCCGCCGCATCGAGCAGCGGGAAGTACTTCTGGTTGGCCTTCATCGTGAGGATGAGGCATTCCTGGGGCACGCCCAGGAACTGCGATTCGAACTCGCACACCAGCACGTTGGGCCGCTCGACCAGCGCGGTCACTTCGTCGAGCAGCGCATCGTCCTCGATGGGCCTGGCGCCGTTGCCCACCCGGGCGGCGGCATCGGCGAGCTGGCGGGCGATCTCGGCACGGCGCGCGTCGAAGCCGGCGATCACCGCGCCTTCTTCGCGCAGCTGCCGGGCGTAGCTGTCGGCGTCTTTCAGCACCACGGGATCGACCTTCGCCTCGAAGCGGTGGCCGTGCGTGGCGTTGCCGGCCACGAGGCCCAGCGCCTGCACCGGCACCACGTCGGCGCCGTGCAGCGCGACCAGGCCGTGTGCGGGGCGCACGAAGCTCACGCTGCTCCAGCCCGGCAGTTCGCAGCCCGATTCGAGCTGGTAGCTCATGACCTTGGGAATGGGCAGCCGGGCGATGGCTTCGGCCAGCGCCTTCTGCAAGCCGCCCTCCAGCGTCGCGCCGGCCACGGTGCTGTCGTAGAACAGCGCCTCGGCCTTGCCGTCGGGCGCGCGCTTGAGCGCGGCGACGGCGGATGCCGGATCGGAGACGTCGGCGCCCAGCGCCACAAGCTTCTTGAGCAGCGCCGGCGTGGCGTTGCCCGCCGCATCCAGTCCCACCGAGACGGGCATCAGCTTCTGCGACACCGCCTTGTCGGCGCCCCGGGCGGCGACATCGGTGACGTGCGCGGCCAGCCGGCGCGGCGAGGCGAAGGGCGTCACGGCCGAGCCGGACGTCGTGAGGCCCTGGGCCTTGAGTTGCTCGAACAGCACGGACGAGAACGCCTCGCCGAGCTTTTTCAGTGCCTTGGGCGGGAGTTCTTCGACGAACAGTTCGACCAGGAGATTCTTGCTTGTCATGTGCTTGCGATCCGTTCCCTGCCTCAGGCGGCCTTCTTCTGCATTTCGGCGACCCATTCGCGCGGCGCCATGGGAAAGCCCAGGCGCTCGCGGCTCTCGTAGTAGGCCTGCGCCACGGCACGCGCGAGGTTGCGGATGCGGCCGATGTAGGCGGCGCGTTCGGTCACGCTGATGGCGCCGCGCGCGTCCAGCAGGTTGAAGGTGTGGGCGGCCTTGAGCACCTGTTCGTAGGCGGGCAGCGCGAGTTGCTGCTCCATCAGGTATTTGGCCTGCTTCTCGTGCGCCGTGAATGCGGTGAACAGGAAATCGGCGTCACTGTGCTCGAAGTTGTAGGCCGACTGTTCCTTCTCGTTCTGCAGATAGACGTCGCCATAGCTCATGGTCTCGGTCCACTGGAGGTTGTAGACGTTGTCCACGCCCTGCAGGTACATGGCCAGGCGCTCCAGCCCGTAGGTGATCTCGCCCGTGGCCGGCTTGCAGTCGATGCCGCCGACCTGCTGGAAGTAGGTGAACTGCGTCACCTCCATGCCGTTGAGCCAGACTTCCCAGCCCAGGCCCCAGGCGCCCAGCGTGGGGTTCTCCCAGTCGTCTTCCACGAAGCGGATGTCGTTCTTCTTCAGATCGAACCCCAGCGCTTCGAGCGAGCCCAGGTACAGCTCGAGGATGTTGGCCGGCGCCGGCTTGAGCACCACCTGGTACTGGTAGTAATGCTGCAGCCGGTTGGGGTTCTCGCCGTAGCGGCCGTCCTTGGGGCGGCGGCTGGGCTGCACGTAGGCGGCCTTCCAGGGCTCGGGGCCGATGGCACGCAGGAACGTGGCCGTGTGCGACGTGCCTGCGCCGACCTCCATGTCGTAGGGCTGCAGGAGCGCGCAGCCCTGCGCGTCCCAGTAGGACTGCAGCTTCAGGATGATTTGCTGGAAGGTCAACATGTCGGCGTCTTCGCGATCGGAAAAGCACGCGTGGCGCGCGCAAACCGGTGATTTTACGAGCCTGCCCGCCCGCAGGACGGGCGCTGTTTAAACTTGCGCGCTCCATGCCCCGTTCCCGCTCGCCCCTGCCCGACACCGCGCCAGCCCAGTCTGACGGCTGGAGCGACGCCGAGATGGCCGCCATGGCCACGCTGCCGGGCACCGGCCCCGAGCAGCGGCTGCGCGAGCAGCGCCAGCGCATCGACGAGCGCATCCGCAAGGCGGCCATCGTCGAATTCAGCCAGCACGGACTGCGCGGCGCCTCCACCCAGGACATCGCTGCGCGCGCCGGTCTGACCAAGCCTCAGCTGCATTACTACATCAAGGGCAAGGAGCGGCTCTACGAGGAACTGCTCGCCTCGGTCGTGCACCGCTGGGTGCAGGACACGTCGTTCGATCACGCCAGCGACGATCCGGCGGCGGTGCTGGCGAGTTACGTCGAGGACAAGATCCGGACCTCACTCGACGACCCCGAGCTCGCGCGCATCTTCGGCCTGGAGATCCTGTCGGGCGCACCGCATCTGGGCCCGCACTGGCCGACCGCGTTCGAGGTCACCGGCCGGCTGGCCGCCACGCTGCAACGCTGGATGGACGAAGGCCGCATGCGGCGGTGCAATCCGCACCTGCTGCTCATGAACATCTGGGCCATGACCAGCCACTACGCGTATTACGCGGTGCAGGTGCGCCAGATGTCGGCCCGCTTCCCCGAGTCGCCCATGGACCGCGACACCGTCGTGCGCGAAGTCACCGACCTGGTGCTGGCCGGCTGCGGCCTCGCGCCCCACGACGGCGCCTGAGGCGCGCGCCACGTCCGGCCGCGGTGCGGCCATGCACCGTTCTCCCGCTGCCCCTCACCGTGACCGGCCCGCTTGAGGCCCGTCAAGGCTGGCACGCTTCATGCGTTTGACCGATCGATCAAATCCTTGGTCAAACACAGGAGTCGTTCCATGCCGTTCCCCATCCGTCTCGCCCGTTTTCCGCTGGCCGCTGCGCTGGCGCTGGGCTTCGCCGGCTCCGCGCTGGCACAGCAGAAATTCACGTTCCTGACCAACTGGTACGCGCAGGCCGAGCACGGCGGCTACTACCACGCGCTGGCCAGTGGTGCGTACAAGGCCGCGGGGCTCGATGTGACGATCCGCATGGGCGGGCCGCAGGTCAACACGCTGCAGATGATGGCGGCCGGCCAGGCCGACTGCATCATGGGTTCGTCGGACACGCAGGTGCTCAAGATCCGCGAGCAGGGCATCCCGGCGGTGACCATCGCCACCATCTTCCAGAAGGATCCGCAGGGTCTCACGGCCAACCCCGACACCAGACGCATCGAGGAACTCAAGGGCCGCACCATCCTCATCAGCACCGGCGCGCGCAATACCTACTGGCCCTGGCTCAAGGCCACCTTCGGCTTCACGGAGGATCAGGCCCGCCCCTACGCCTTCAGCCTCGCGCCTTTCGTGCAGGACAAGTCCATCGCGCTGCAGGGCTATGTGACTTTCGATCCGTACGCGGTGAAATCGCAGACCGGCATCGACCCCTCGTTCTTCCTGTTCGCCGACCTGGGCTGGCCGCCCTATGCCAACACCGTGGTCTGCATGGAACAGACGCTCAAGGACAAGCCGCAGATGGTCGCCGCCTTCCTCAAGGCGTCGCTTGAAGGCTGGAAGAACTACCTGACGGGCGACCGCGCCGCGGCCCATGCGCTGATCAAGAAAGACAACCCGCAGATGAACGACGGCCAGCTGGAGTTCGCCGTCAGGACCATGATGGAACGCGGCATGGTCATGGGCGGCGATGCGGCCAAGGCAGGCATCGGCACCATCACGCCCGAGCGCCTGAAGAAGACCTACGACTTCCTGGTCGGTGCCAAGCTGCTCGACCCGAAGGTGGATCTGGCCGCCAGCTACGACACGCGCTTCATCTCGGCCATCAAGGTGATGCCGTGACGCGCGCGCCGAGCCTGCCGGTCATCGACCTGTCGCAGAGCCAGGCCGGCCCCGAGACCGAGCACGGCGTGGCACGCGCGGTGGACGCCGTCTGCCGCGAATCGGGTTTCTTCTACATCACCGGCCACGGCGTGCCCGAGTCGCTGGTGGAGAGCATGTTCGGTTGCGCGCGCCACTTCTTCGCCCAGCCGGCCGACACCAAGGCGCGCTGGAGCACGAAGCTCTCGCCGATCCGGCGCGGCTGGGATGCCATCGGCCACCAGGCGCTGGACAACGGCAAGCCGGCCGATCTGCTGGAGGGCTACAACATCGGCCTGGAGTTCGATCCGGCCGATCCGCTGGGCGACCGGCAGCCGCGCCGGGGGCCCAACCAGTGGCCCGACGAGGGCGCCGCACCCGGCATGCGCGCCACGGCAGAGGCCTACATGGCGGCGCTGGAGCACGCCTCGCGCCGCGTGATGCGGCTCATCGCGATCGGACTGGCGCTGCCCGGCGACTATTTCGAGCCCTTCATGCGCCGGCCCGTGCCCTCGATGCGGCTGCTTCACTATCCGCCGCATCCGGCCGATGCACAAGCCGGGCAGGCCGGCGCCGGCGCGCACACCGACTGGGGCGCGCTCACGCTGCTGGCGCAGGACGACGGCGGTGGCCTGCAGGTGCAGGATGCGCAGGGCGACTGGCACGACGTGCCGCCCGTGCCCGGCAGCTTCGTGGTCAACCTGGGCGATCTGATGTCGCGCTGGACGAACGATGCCTACCGCTCGACCATGCACCGCGTGATCAACAACGTGAGCGGACGCGACCGCTACTCGATCCCGTACTTCTTCGACATCGACTTCCACGCGCGCGTGAGCGCGTTGCCCGGCTGCTTCGACGCGGCCCATCCACCGCGGTACGCCGAAGTCACCGCCGGCGAACACCACGCCGAGAAGATGCGGCTGGCGCGCCTGGCCTACGGCTGATCGCCGCCCCTCAGCGCCCGAGCCGGGCGCGCAGAGCCGGATCGAGCGACGCGAGGAACGCCTCGACCGCGTCGGTGTACGCGCCGGGCAGCCCCAGTTGCGCGTTGATCTCGCCGTGCGTCATCGGCTGGCCCAGCACCTCGGCCCGCACGCCCAGGCTGCCGGCGTGGTCCGCGAAGCGCTGCGCGCCGTCGCAGGGGCGGTCGCGTCGCTGCGTGGAGCACACGGCCAGCAACGGCGCGGCACCGCGCACCAGTTGCTGCTGCGGCGAGGCGGCCCGCCAGAACGCCGGGTCGCTGCCGAAGGCGGCGTCGTAGAACGGCAGGTGGCGCCGCTCCATCACCGGGGCGACATCGAGCAGGGCGCTGTCCAGCGCCACCGTGCCCAGCCACGGCCGGGCGCCCTGCGCCAGGGCGCGCTGCGGGTTGGCATTGAGAAGCGCCACCAGATGCGCACCGGCCGAATGCCCCATCAGCACGAAGCGCCCGGCATCGCCGCCCCAGCCGGCGGCAGCCTTCTGCGCGAAGGCCAGTGCGCGCGCCACGTCGTCGGCCTGCACCAGCGGATCGGCGCCGGGCAGCAGGCGGTAGTTGGTGGACACCACGATGAATCCGCGCGACACCCAGCGATCGACCTTGTTGCCGACCACGCCACGCGCGGTCTTGCTGCCGGTGCGCCAGGCGCCCCCGTGCACCATGAAGATGACCGGCGCGCCCTGCGCCTGGGCGGGGATGTAGGCATCGAGCTTCTGCAGCGCATCGGCGCCGTAGGCCTGATCGGCGACCCGACGCGCACCCGGCGGCAGTGGCACGCGCACCGACGGCCCGGCGCCTTCGGTTTCGATCTCGCTGCCGGCTCCGGCGGCGGCCTGCGCGCGGCGCTCGGCCAGCCGCTCGCGCAGCGGCCCCTGCGCTGCGGCGCTGAACACCAGGCCCAGGGCCAGCAACGCGAGAGATGCGCGGCGCCAGGCGCGGCCGCAAACGGTGGAGGAGGAAAAGAGGCCCGGAAACTGCATGGACGGCTCCTGTCGCGACCGGAATCGATCGCCTGATGTGCCCCGCAGTGTAGTGACGCCCCGCTGCGCGCGCCATGGCATCGCGCCGGCCACGGCAGACTCCAGTACCATGCCCTTCGGCCCTTTCAACCTTCCCGCCCGTTCCGTTTCGCCATGAAAGTGGATGCCGCCCCCACCCTCGCACCGCCGCTTGCAACGCCGCTGGCGCAAGACATGCCCGCGCCCGACGGCCCGCTCTCGCGCACCCGGCCGGGGCGCGAACGCATCATGGCGGCGATCCGCGAGGCGGCCATCGCCGAGTTCAGCCTGCATGGTCTCAAGGGCACCTCCACCCAGGCCATCGCCGAGCGCGCCGGCCTCACCAAGCCCCAGCTGCACTACTACATCAGCGGCAAGGACGAGCTCTACGAAGAGCTGCTCATGCAGGTGCTGCACGACTGGAAGGTGGTGTTTTCCTTCGAGGCCTCCAACGACCCCGCCCGGGTGCTGGCCACCTACATCCGCGCCAAGCTCGACCACGCATTCGACAACCCCGAGATCTCGCGCATCTTCACGCGCGAGGTGCTCGACGGCGGCCGCAACCTCGAGCGCTACTGGCCCAACGCACGCGCGTGGTCGCAGAAGAAGGTCGACATCATCAACGGCTGGATGGCGCGCGGGCTCATCCCGCCGATGGACGCGCGCCTGCTGCTCATGCACATCTGGGCGCTCACGCAGCACTACGCCGACTTCGCGCTGCAGGTGCGCGTGATGCATGGCCTGGCCCCCGAGGCACCGCTGCCGCGCGAGACCATCACGCGCGAAGTCACCACCTTCATCCTGCGCGGCTGCGGCCTCACGCCACCGGCCGACTGAGCGCACCGCGCGGCAGCACGCACAGCGGCACGCGCCGCACACCACTGGCACACCTCTTGCTGAACCTGACCAGTTGCTCTGATTGAGTGGTCAGGGCCCTGGACAACGCTGCACCAGCCCGGTGCAGCCACCGAGGGGAATGCCAGTGCGTGTGCTCGTCGTCTATTGCCATCCGGTGGAAACCAGCTTCCACGCGGCACTGCACCAGGAAGTGGTGGAGAAGCTGCGCGCCGCCGGCCACGAGGTCGACGACTGCGACCTGTACGCCGAAGGCTTCAACCCCGTGATGTCGCGCGAGGAACGGCTGGGCTACCACGACGTGCCCGCCAACCAGGCCCCGCTGGCCGAGCACGTGCGCCGCCTGCAGTGGGCCGAGGCGATGGTGTTCTGCTTCCCGACGTGGTGCTTCGGCCTGCCGGCCATGCTCAAGGGCTACTTCGACCGGCTCTTCATGCCGGGCGTGGCGTTCGACATCAGTGACCCGGCCAACGTCAAGCCGATGCTGGGGCACCTGAAGCGCATCTCGGCCGTGGTGACCTACGGCCGCCCGCGCTGGATGGCGATGTACATGGGCGATCCGCCGCGCAAGATCATCACGCGGTACATGAAGCGCATGACGGGCAACACCGCCCGCGTGGACTACCACGCCCACTACCACATGAACATCGCGACCGAGTCGCAGCTCACCCGCTTCAAGCAGCGCGTGGGTGCCGCGATGTCGGACTTCGCCTGAGCCCCGCCGCACCGGCCACCGCCACCATGTCCGGACTGCGCGCATCGCCCGCCGCCCCGCAGCAACTGCTGAACGCGCGCCTGCCCGCCTGGCTGCTGGGCGATGCCTGGCCGCGACACGAAGGCGCACCCGCGCTCGCCCGCGTGCAGATCGAAGGCGGCCGCGTCGTCTCGGTGGTGCCCATGGATGCCGCGCCCTGCACTGCGCCCGCCTGGGACGTGGGCGGCACCCTGCTGCTGCCGGCGTTCGTCGATGCCCACGTGCACCTCGACAAGGCGTTCACCCTCTCGCGCATCACCGGCGTGCAGCCCGGCCTGCTGGGTGCGATCGAGGCCTCGTCGCGCGACGTGCCCACGTGGACGCCCGAGGACATCCGCACGCGCGCCACGCGCGGACTGCAATGGGCGCACGAATGCGGTACCACGCGCCTGCGCACGCACGTCAACTGGTCGGAGATCGGCCCGCTGCCCATGGCCTGGCCCGTGCTGGCCGAGCTGTCGCGCCAGTGGGGCGGGCGCGTGTTGCTGGAGCTGGTGAGCCTGACCAAGCTGATCAGCTTCGCCGACGCCGCGAACGCACGCACCGTGGCGGCGCAGGTCAAGGCCACGGGCCCGCACGCGCTGCTGGGCGGCTTCGTGCATTCGTCCAACTGGGATCGCCCCTCGCTCGCGCATCTGCTCGACGCGGCGGCCGCGCAAGACCTCGACGTCGATCTCCACACCGACGAGGAACTCAATCCCGAAGCGCACGGCCTGCTGGCGGTGGCCGAACTCTCGCGCGCCATGGGCTTCGCGGGCCGCATCGTCTGCGGCCACGTGTGTGCGCTGGCGGCCATGCCCGAATCGCAGGCCCTCGCCGTGCTCGATGCCGTGGCGCGTGCGCCCATCACGCTGGTTTCGCTGCCCATCACCAACCTGCTGCTGCAGGACGCCGTCACCGGCCGCACACCGCGCCAGCGCGGCATCACGCTGGTGAAAGAGGCCCGCGCACGCGGCATTCCCCTGCTATTCGCCAGCGACAACGTGCAGGACCCGTTCTGCCCCGTCGGCAGCTTCGATCCGCTCGAAGCCTTCGCCGCCGGCGTGCTGGCCGCGCAGCTCGACGCGCCGTTCGACCGCTGGTCCGACACGCTCTGCCGTCACGACTTCCTGGCACGCGGCAGGCCCGGTCCCGCATCGCTGGCCGGCCAGCCCGCCGACCTGCTGCTCTTCCCCGATGCCGACGCCACCGGATTCCCGTCACGCACCGCGCGCCGCGTGGTGCTGCGCGCCGGCGTGGCGGACAGCGCACCGCCCGCGGCCTGGCTCGCACCGGCCACCGCCTGATCCCGCATTCACAAGGACACCTCTTCCATGCTGCACGGCTACATTCCCCCGCACCGCTTCCTGCCCTACCTGAGCTGGCCCGAGATCGCGGCGCTGCCCGACCGCGAGAACACGGTGATCGTGCTGCCCTGCGGCGCCATCGAACAGCACGGCCCGCACCTGCCCTGCAGCGTCGACACGGTGATCTCCTCGGGCGTCATCGGCGAAGCGCTCAAGCGGCTGCCGGCCGCGGTGCGCGCGTTCGCGCTGCCGCCCATCAGCTACGGCAAATCGGAAGAGCACCTGCACTTCCCCGGCACCATGACGTTGACGGGCACCACGCTGCTATCCACCGTGATCGAGATCGGCGAATCGGTGTACCGCTCGGGCTTCCGCAAGCTGGTGTTCGCCAACGGCCATGGCGGTCAGCCGCAGGTGCTGGAGATGGCCGCGCGCGAACTGCGCCTGCGCCACGGCGACTTCGTCATCGTTCCCTTCGGCGTCTCGCGCCTGCCCAACGCATCGGGCAGGCAGGTGAGCGAGAAGGAGAAGAGGCTGTCGATGCACGCCGGCCATTCCGAGACCGCGCTGATGCTGGCCCTGGCCCCCGACACGGTGCACATGGACAAGGCCGAGCCCTGGTACCCGCCCGAATTCCCGATCAAGCTGCTCTCGCCCGACGGCCGCCCGGCCTGCGCCTGGACGGCGCGCGACTTCGGCCCCAGCGGCGTGATCGGCGACCCCACCTCCGCCACGAAGGAGCAGGGCGAAGAAATCCTCAGCACGCTGGCCGACAGCTGGGTGCAGGCCCTCACCGAGCTGTATGCCCTGCGCTGGATCGTGCGCGAGGAAGCCACGTGGGAGCGCGGCCAGTACACCGGCCACATCCAGCAATCCATGCCCTGAGATGGCGCGCCGCCGCACGGCCCGCCTCTTGCTAAACCGCCTGTCTTGTTTCCCCATCCCTGACTGATTTGTCTGACCCAGGAGCGCTACTTATGACCATCCGCCTCTCCCCCCTGGCCATGCGCGTCGCGCAGGCATTCGGTGCCACCGTGCTGGGCCTCGCGGCCACCGGCGCGCAGGCGCAGGAAAAGTTCACCTACATGACCAACTGGTATGCGCAGGCCGAGCACGGCGGCTTCTACCAGGCGGTGGCCACGGGCATCTACAAGAAGTACGGCCTCGACGTCACCATCAAGATGGGCGGCCCGCAGGTCAACATCCTGCAACTGATGGCCGCCGGCCAGGCCGACTGCATCATGGGCTCCAGCGACATGCAGATGATGCGCGCGCGCGCCAATGGCCTGCCGGTGGTGACGCTGGCCGCCGTGTTCCAGAAGGATCCGCAAGTGCTCATCGCCCACGAGGACGTGAAGTCCATCGAGGACATGAAGGGCAAGACCATGCTGATCGGCACCACCGCCGTGCAGGGCTACTGGGCCTGGCTGAAGGCCAAGTACGGATTCACCGATTCGCAGATGCGCCCCTACACGTTCAACATCCAGCCGTTCCTGGCCGACAAGAACGTGGCGCAGCAGGGCTACCTCACCTCCGAGCCCTACGCCATCCAGAAGGCCGGCGTGAAGGCCAACACCTTCCTGCTCTCGGACAACGGCTACCCCTCCTACGCCACCACCATCTCGTGCCTGGAGAACACCGTCGCCACGCGCACCAAGGCCACGTCCGATTTCGTGAAGGCCACGATGGAAGGCTGGAAGAGCTACCTGGCCGATCCGGCGCCCGCCAACGCGCTGATCAAGAAGGACAACCCCAACATGACCGACGACCAGCTCAACCACAGCGTGGCCAAGTTGAAGGAAATGGGCATCGTCACCAGCGGCGACGCGCAGAAGCTGGGCATCGGCATCATGTCCGACACGCGCATGAAGCAGAACTACGACTTCCTCGTGAGCCAGAACCTCATCGACCCGTCCAAGATCAAGATCGAGCAGGCGTACCGGCTCGACTTCATCAAGGACGCCAAGGTGATGCCGTAAGGCACGGGGGCTGTCCACATGGTGCCTGACAACACGAACGCCACGCCCGCCATCGAGGTCCTCTCGGCCGAGAAGACCTACCCCAACGGGACGGTGGCGCTGCAGCCGGTCGACCTGACGATCCAGGAGGGCGAATTCGTCACCCTGCTCGGCCCGTCGGGCTGCGGCAAGAGCACGCTGCTCAAGATGATCGCCGGCCTGCTGGAGCCCACCGACGGCCGCCTGCTGCTCTGGCGCAAGCCGGTGGAGCAGCTGCAGACGGCCGGCAGCGGCAAGAAGATGGCGTTCGTGTTCCAGGCGCCCACGCTGATGCCCTGGGCCAGCGTGCAGACCAACGTGCGCCTGCCGCTCGACCTGGCCGGCGTGCCGCGCGCCGAGGCCGATGCCCGCGTGGCCGATGCACTCGCGCTGGTGGGCCTGTCGAAGTTCGCCAAGGCCCTGCCGCGTGCGCTCTCGGGCGGCATGCAGATGCGCGTGTCGATCGCGCGCGGCCTGGTGGTCGAGCCCACGTTGCTGCTGATGGACGAGCCTTTCGGTGCGCTCGACGAGATCACGCGCCACAAGCTCGATGCCGACCTGCTCGAACTCTGGCGCAAGAAGAACCTCACCGTGGTGTTCGTGACCCACTCGATCCATGAGGCCGTGTTCCTCTCCACGCGCGTGGTCATGATGGCCGCGCGGCCGGGCCGCATCGTGGAGGAGTTCCACATCGACGAGCCCTACCCGCGCCGACCCGAGTTCATGGTCACGCCGGAATTCGCCCGCCACGCCCGCGCCCTGCAGGACAGCCTGCACCGCGCCAGCCAGCACACCGACGAGGAAACCGAGGCATGAACACCGTCGCCGCAACAACCGCCGCCGGCGTCTCCACGCCCGGTGCCCCTTCCGCTGCCGTGACGGCGGCGTCATCGATGCCGGCAGCGGCGCCCGCGAAGCGCCCGCCGCCGGCGCGCGTTGCCGCCACGCCGGTGCCGCTGCTCCAACAGCCCAAGGTGCAGCGCATCGTCCTGCCACTGGTGGTGGCGATCGTGTTGCTGGGAACCTGGCAGGCACTGGTCACCGGCCTCAAGCTGCCGCCCTATCTCGTGCCGTCGCCGGTGCTGATGATGGAGACGCTGTTCACCGACTGGGCACCGCTGGGCCTGGCCCTGCTGGTGACCATGAAGATCACCGTGCTGTCCTTCGTGGTGGCGGTGGTCATCGGCGTGCTGATCTCGTTCCTGTTCGTGCAGAGCCGGATCATCGAGACAGCGTTGTTCCCCTATGCCGTGCTGCTGCAGGTCACGCCCATCGTGGCCATCGCGCCGCTGATCATCATCTGGGTGAAGGAGCCCACGGCTTCGCTCGTGGTGTGCGCGGCGCTCGTCGCGTTGTTCCCCATCATCTCCAACACCACGCTGGGACTGCGCAGTGTCGACCCCGACCTGCAGAGCTACTTCAAGATGAACCGCGCCTCGCGCTCGCAGGTGCTGCTGCGCCTGCGCATCCCCAGCGCGTTGCCGTACTTCTTCGGCGGCCTGCGCATCTCGTCGGGCCTGGCGCTGATCGGCGCCGTGGTGGCTGAATTCGTGGCCGGCACGGGCGGCACGGGCACGGGCCTGGCCTATCAGATCCTCATGGCCGGCTATCAGCTCAACATCCCGCGCATGTTCGCCGCGCTGCTGCTGATCTCGCTGGCCGGCGTGTTCCTGTTCGTGCTGATGGCGTGGCTCACCAAGGTGTGCCTGGGCTCGTGGCACGCCAGCGAACTGTCGAACTAAGGCCCCCACGTTCGCCCACTGCGTGTGGCTCTCTGCCCCCCGAGGGGGCGGCGATCGATCTCAGGAAGGATTTGTGTCATGAATGCAGCGCTTTCGCCGGTCGAGCAGATCCAGCACGAGTTGCCGGACCTGGACTGGATCACCGACGACAACCGCGTCACGCGGCTGTCGCAGGATTTCTCGTGGTTCAGCCCCGTGCTCAAGCGCGACCTGGCGGGCAAGCGCGCCGCCGCCGTCGCCAAGCCACGCAGCGAGGACGAGATCCGCCGACTGGTGTCGGCCTGCGCCCGCCGCAAGGTGCCAATCACCGTGCGCGGCGGCGGCACCGGCAACTACGGCCAGGCCGTGCCGCTGCACGGCGGCATCCTGCTCGACATGAGCGGCTACAACGCTTTCCTGTGGGCACGACCCGGCGTGGGCCGCGCGCAGGCGGGCATCAAGCTCGGCGAGTTCGACCGCGCCGCGCGCCCCACGGGATGGGAGCTGCGCGCGATTCCTTCCACATTCAAGAGCGCGACGCTGGGCGGCCTGTTCGGCGGCGGCTTCGGCGGCGCGGGCTCGATCACCTACGGTCCGCTCGCAGCACCCGGCAACGTGCTGGGCGTGCGCGCGATGACCATCGAGGCCGAGCCGCAGATCGTCGAGCTGCGCGGCGCCGAGGCCATGCGCATGCATCACTTGTGGGGCACCAACGGCCTCGTGCTGGAGATCGAGGTGGGCCTGGCGCCCGCGCTGCCGTGGGCCGAGACCATCGTGGTGTTCGACGACTTCGACCAGGCGCTGGCGTTCGGCGACGCGGTGGCCCATGCCACCGGCGTCGTCAAGAAGGAGATCTGCTTCCTGGCCGATCCCATTCCGGCCTATATGCACACGCTGGCCGACCACCTGCCAGCGGGCAAGCACGCCATCCTGCTGCTGGTGGCCGAGTACTGCCGCGAGACGACACTGGAGATGGCCGCGCAGCACGGCGGCGAGGTCACCTACGACAAGTCGGCCGACGAAGCCGCCGCCAGCGGACGCACGCTGGTCGAATACGGCTGGAACCACACCACGCTGCACGCGCTCAAGGTGGACAAGGGCCTGACCTATCTGCAGAGCAGCTTCACGCCGGGCGAGCACCTCGAGCAGGTGAGCCGGATGGAGAAGCTGTTCAAGGGCGAGGTGCTGATGCACGCCGAGTTCCTGCGCAACGGCGCGGGCCTGACGACCTGCACCGCCTTGCAACTGGTGCGCTACACCACAGAGGAGCGGCTGCGCGAGATCATCGCCATCTACCGCGCCAACGGCGTGCGCATCAACGACCCGCACACCTTCATCATCGAGGAAGGCAAGGCCGGCGGCGACCTCGACCCGGAGATCGTGGCCACCAAGCGCCGCTTCGATCCGCTGGGCCTGCTCAATCCGGGGAAGATGCGCGCCTGGCCGTACGAGGGCTGAATTCCCCAGGCATTCGGATTGGCACTGCGCCGGCGCATGGCGCAGCCCGGTGGGGCTCGCGAGCGGGTTCTCAGGCAACTCTCTCGTTCGTCAACTATCACCCAGGCCCCTGCCAACCTGCTCGATCGCACTTCTTGCTGACCCGCGACCCCCTCGTGTGATCCCACACCATGCAGGCCCAGGCGGGTGGGCCGGGGGGCAGTGCGCCTGTGAAGCGCCGAGGCGCGCAGCGACACCGGCCGCGCGCCTGCCGAAGGACAGGCGCGCTTCGTCATCTGACTTGCGGCAGTTGTTGAGCGCAATGAGCGCAGCGAATGCAGCGAGTTCTGCCGCACGCCGGTGTCGCGAGCACCGCAGGGCAGTCGGCGCAGCCGACCGCTTCACTCGAAGCACTGCGCACCGGCCCGCCCGCCTGGGCCGGCCCCCACGGCACGCGTTCATCCATAAGCACGCCACCCCCCTGCTACCATCTGCCGCGCCTGCGTCGGCCCGCGCCGCGCGGGCGACCGCATGACCGCCCGCCCGAACGACCGCCCCTCCGACGACACGCCACCCGACAACGGCCGCGCCACGCGTGGCCCGCGGCCGGAGCGCCAGAGTCGCAAGCGCGTGATGGCCGTCATCCGGGAGGCGGCCATCGCCGAATTCAGCCTGCACGGCTTGAAGGGCACCTCCACCCAGGCCATCGCCGAACGCGCCGGCCTCACCAAGCCCCAGCTGCACTACTACATCAGCGGCAAGGAGGCGTTCTACGCCGAACTCCTCCAGTCGGTGATGATGGCCTGGAAGCTGGAGTTCGCGCCCGCCCATCTCACGCGGCCGGCCGACATCCTGGCCAACTACGTGCGCGCCAAGCTCGACCACGCGTTCGACCACCCCGAGGTCTCGCGCATCTTCACGCGCGAAATCCTGGACGGCGGCCACAACCTCGGCCACTACTGGCCCAATGCGCGCGCCTGGGTGCAGGGCGAGGTGGACGTCATCAACGGCTGGATCGCGCGCGGCCTCATGCCGCCGATGAATGCGCACCTGCTGCTCATGAACATCTGGGCCATGACGCAGCACCACGCGGATTTCGCGCTGCAGATGCGCGAAATCTGCGGTGACGGCACCGGCGCGCCGCCGTTCGACCGCGCCACCGTGGTGCACGAGCTCACCACCTTTGTGCTTCGCGGGTGCGGGTTGTCGCATTCCTGACACGCTCCGCTGACAGCGGCCGCTTTTAAGGGGTTTCCCTTTGGGCTTTGGCCCCTGCGTTCACTAAACTTGACCGATCGATCAGATTAATTGGTCAAGTTTTGAACTGGCTCAATCCTCCTGCCCCGCCGCCGTGCGATGACAGCGCGCCTGCCGCCGTCCGCGGCGCGCGCCTGCCGGCATGGTTGCTGCCGCAGGACTGGCCGCGCGATCCAGCCCTCCGCAACGCGCCAGCGCTTGCCCGCATCGAACTGGCCGACGGCCGCATCGCGCGCGTGAAGCCCGAGCCGCCCGGCGCCGTGGAAGCTCCCGACACCGTACCGGCATGGAACGCCCATGGCGCACCCGTGCTGCCCGGTCTCGTGGAAGCCCACACCCATCTCGACAAAGCCTTCACGCTCGGCCGCATGGGCACCGTCCGCCCCGGCCTGCTGGGCGCGATCGACGCGCTGATCGAGGACCGCGCACGCTGGACCGACGCCGACATCCGCGCCCGCGCCACGCGCGGCCTGCAGTGGGCCTGGCAAGCCGGCACCACGCACCTTCGCACGCACGTGGACTGGTTCAACGGCGCGATGCCACCACCCGCCTGGGGCGTGCTGTCCGCGCTGGCCCATGAATGGCGTGGCCGGCTGGGCGTGGAGCTGGCCGCGCTGGCGCCGCTGCGCTTCTTCGCCGACGCCGCGCAGGCCGGCGAGCTGGCACGCCAGGCCGCATCGACCGGCCCGCACGCGCGGCTGGGCGGCTTCGTCCACACCAGCAACTGGGACGCCGGGGCGCTGCGCCACCTCGTCATGGCCGCGGCCGAAGCCGGCATCGACCTCGACCTGCACGTGGACGAAGAACTCGAACCCGGCGCACAGGGCCTGGCCACGATCGCGCGACTGGCGCGCGAGACCGGCTTCACCGGCCGCATCGTCTGCGGCCACGTCTGCGCGCTGGCGGCCATGCCCGAATCGCAGGCCCTCGCCGTGCTCGACGCCGTGGCGCGCGCGCCCATCACCCTGGTCTCGCTGCCCGTCACCAACCTGCTGTTGCAGGACGCCGTCACCCACCGCACGCCGCGCCAGCGCGGCATCACGCTGGTGAAGGAAGCCCGCGCACGCGGCATCCCGCTGCTGTTCGCCAGCGACAACGTGCAGGATCCGTTCTGCCGCACCGGCAGCCTGGACCCGGTGGAGACGATGGCCATCGCCACCTGGGCCGCACAACTGGACGCTCCGTTCGACACGTGGTCCGACAGCATCTGCCGCGGCGACTGGCTGCAGCGCCAGCCGGCGGCGCGTCCCACGCTCGAAGGCGCGCCAGCCGACCTGGTGATCTTTCCCGATGCCGACGCCACCGGCTGGCCTTCGCGCACCGCGCGCCGGCAGGTGCTGCGCGCCGGCCGGTGGCTGCAGACCGCCGTTCCCGCAGCCGCCGACACAGCGGATGCGCCCGCGCCGGCCTGACAACACGCGTCGCCCCACGACATCCCTTTCCAGAGACCTACTCCATGCTGCATGGTTACTGCCCCCCGCACCGCTTCCTGCCCTATTTGAGCTGGACCGAGATCGCCGCCCTGCCCGACCGCGAGAACACCGTGATCGTGCTGCCCGTGGGCGCCACCGAGCAGCACGGCCCGCACCTGCCCTGCAGCGTGGACACCGCCATCGCCGCCGGCGTGATGGGCGAGGCGCTCAAGCGCCTGCCGGCCAGCGTGCGCGCCTTCGGCCTGCCGCCGATCACCTACGGCAAGTCGGAAGAGCACCTGCACTTCCCCGGCACGTTCACGCTCACCGGTCCCACGCTGCTGGCGACCATGATCGAGCTGGGCGAGTCGGTCTACCGCTCGGGCTTC
Organism: Burkholderiales bacterium; assembly: GCA_017307855.1. GTDB lineage: Bacteria > Pseudomonadota > Gammaproteobacteria > Burkholderiales > Burkholderiaceae_C > JAGOCV01. The sequence goes on from JAFKGD010000005.1 coordinate 266,248, forward strand.
CGCAAGCTGGTGTTCGCCAACGGCCACGGCGGCCAGCCTCAGGTGCTGGAGATGGCCGCGCGCGAACTGCGCCTGCGCCATGGCGATTTCGTGATCGTTCCGTACGGCGTCTCGCGCGTGCCCAACTGCTCGGGCCAGTTCGTGAGCGAGCAGGAGAAGAAGCTGTCGATGCACGCCGGCCATTCCGAGACCGCGCTGCTGCTGGCGCTGGCGCCCGAAACCGTGCACATGGAACACGCGAAGCCGTACTTTCCGCCGCCGTTCCCGGTCAAGACGCTGTCGGCCGACGGCCGCCCCAGCTGCGCCTGGGTGGCGCGCGATTTCGGGCCCAGCGGCGTGATCGGCGACCCCACGGGCGCCACGCGCGAGCAGGGCCTGCAGATTCTCGACACGCTGGCCGACAGCTGGGTCAAGGCGCTGACCGAACTACACGAGCTGCGCTGGATCGAGCGTGACGAATCCACCTGGGAGCGTGGCCAGTACACCGGCCACATCCAGCAGTCCATCTGACCCGTTTCCTTTTTCCCCTCCAACCTTTCCGTCCACCCCTCAGAAAGACCCTGCCATGAAACTCCGTTCCATCGTTCGTGCGTGCGGCATCGCCGCCATCGCCTCGCTCGGCCTGGCCGCGCAGGCCCAGGAAAAGATCACCTTCATGACCAACTGGTACGCGCAGGCCGAGCACGGCGGCTACTACCAGGCCGTGGCGCAGGGCATCTACCAGAAGGCCGGGCTGGACGTGACGATCAAGATGGGCGGCCCGCAGGTCAACATCATCCAGATCATGGCGGCCGGCCAGGCCGACTGCATCATGGGCGCGACCGACACGCAGATGATGGTGGCGCGCGGCAACGGCCTGCCGATCGTCAACGTGGCGGCGATCTTCCAGAAGGATCCGCAGGTGCTGATCGCCCACGAGGACGTGAAGTCTTTCGAGGACATGAAGGGCAAGACCATCCTGATCGCGCCCACCGCCATGCGCGGCATGTGGTCGTGGCTCAAGGGCAAGTACGGCTACACCGATTCGCAGGCCCGCCCCTACACCTACAACATCCAGCCCTTCGTGGCCGACAAGAACATCGTGCAGATGGGCTTCCTGTCGTCCGAGCCGTTCGCCATCCAGAAGGCCGGCGTGAAGGCCAACACCTTCCTGCTGGCCGACCAGGGCTACCCTCCGTACGCCAACCTGATCTCGTGCATGGAGAAGACGGTGAAGGAACGCGAGAAGACCATCGCCGCCTTCGTGAAAGCCACGGCCGAGGGCTACAGGAGCTACCTGAACGATCCGGCGCCGGCCAACGCGCTGATCAAGAAGGACAACCCCAACATGACCGATGACCAGCTGAACTACGGCATCACCAAGCTCAAGGAGATGGGGATCATCACCAGTGGCGATGCGCAGAAGCAGGGCATCGGCATCATGACCCGCGAGCGCCTGCAGAAGACGCACGCCTTCCTGGTCGAGAACCAGATGATCGACCCGGCCAAGGTCAACCTCGAGCAGGCCTACCGGCTCGATCTGGTGCAGGGCGCCAAGGTCCTGCCGTAATCCACGGGCGGCCACCGGCCGCCACGCGCGCTGCGCCAGCGCGGGCCTTTCATGCAGGACATGAAGCCCGTGCCGGGCCCGGCTCGCCCATCCCCTCCATTCCGAGCGCTCCACGATGAACTCCAGCCTCTCGCCCGCCGCCGCGCCGCCCCTGGCCGCGATCGACATCCATCAGGTCCAGAAGACCTACCCCAACGGCACCGTGGCCCTGCAGCCGGTGGACCTCACGGTGCGCGAAGGCGAGTTCGTCACCTTGCTCGGTCCTTCGGGCTGCGGCAAGAGCACGCTGCTCAAGATGATCGCCGGCCTGCTGGAGCCCACCAGCGGCAGCCTCAAGCTGTGGGGCCGCGGCGTCGACCAGCTGGAGGCCGGCGGCCACAAGCTGTCGTTCGTGTTCCAGGCGCCCACGCTGATGCCCTGGGCCAACGTGCAGACCAATGTGCGCCTTCCGCTCGACCTGGCCGGCGTGCCGCGTGCCGAGGCCGACGCCCGCGTGGCCGATGCGCTCGCGCTGGTGGGCCTGTCGAAGTTCGCCAAGGCCCTGCCGCGTGCGCTCTCGGGCGGCATGCAGATGCGCGTGTCGATCGCGCGCGGCCTGGTGGTCGAGCCCACGTTGCTGCTGATGGACGAGCCCTTCGGCGCGCTCGATGAGATCACGCGCCACAAGCTCGATGCCGACCTGCTGGAGCTGTGGCAGAAGAAGAAGCTCACCGTCGTCTTCGTGACGCACTCGATCCACGAGTCGGTGTTCCTGTCGAACCGCGTGGTGATGATGGCCGCGCGCCCCGGCCGCATCGTGGAGGAATTCCCGATCGACGAGCCGTATCCGCGCTCGCCCGACTTCATGGTCTCCACCCAATTCAGCCGCCACGCCAGGCAGCTGCAGGACAGCCTGCTGCGCGCCAGCCGCGACACCACCGAGGATTCCCACGCATGACCGCCACCGCCCTGACTTCGACTCCGCCGCGCACGGTGCCCGTGCGCACGCCGCTCCTGCGCCAGCCGCGCGTGCAGCGTGTGCTGTTCCCCCTGATGGTGGCCGTGGTGCTGATCGGCCTGTGGGAAGGCCTGGTGGTCGGCCTGGAGCTGCCGCCCTACCTCATCCCCTCGCCCACGCTGATGATGAAGACGCTGTTCGCCGACTGGGGCATCCTGATGAACTCGCTGTTCATCACGATGAAGATCACGGTGCTGTCGTTCGTGGTGGCCGTGGTGGTGGGCGTGCTGATCTCGTTCCTGTTCGTGCAGAGCCGGATCATCGAGACGGCGTTATTCCCCTATGCCGTGCTGCTGCAGGTCACGCCCATCGTGGCCATCGCGCCGCTGATCATCATCTGGGTGAAGGAGCCCACGGCTTCGCTCGTGGTGTGCGCGGCGCTCGTCGCGCTGTTCCCCATCATCTCCAACACCACGCTGGGGCTGCGCAGCATCGATCCCGACCTGCAGAGCTACTTCAAGATGAACCGGGCCACGCGCAGCCAGATGCTCTGGCGCCTGCGCATCCCGAGCGCGCTGCCTTACTTCTTCGGCGGCCTGCGCATTTCGTCGGGCCTGGCGTTGATCGGCGCCGTGGTGGCCGAATTCGTGGCCGGCACGGGCGGCACCAACACGGGCCTGGCGTACCAGATCCTCATGGCCGGCTACCAGCTCGACATCCCGCGCATGTTCGCCGCGCTGCTGCTGATCTCGCTGGCCGGCGTGTTCCTGTTCGTGCTGATGGCCTGGTTGACGAAGATCAGCCTCGGTTCGTGGCACGCGAGCGAAATTTCGCAGGACTGATCCATTTCAGGGATTCCGCCATGAACGCACCCGCTTCCAACATCGAACAACTCCACCTGGAACTGCCCGACCTCGACTGGATCACCGAGCCCAACAAGGTGGCCCGGCTGTCGCAGGATTTCTCGTGGTTCAGCCCCGTGCTCAAGCGCACGCTCGCGGGCAAGCAGGGCGACATCGTCTGCAAGCCCCGCACGGAAGACGAGATCCGCCGCGTGGCCGCCGCCTGTGCGCGCCGCAACATCCCGCTCACCGTGCGCGGCAGCGGCACCGGCAACTACGGCCAGTCGACACCCCTGCACGGCGGCGTGATCCTGGACATGAGCGGCTACAACGCCTTCCTCTGGGCCCGGCCCGGCGCCGCGCGCGCGCAGGCCGGCATCCGGCTGGGCGACTTCGACACCCAGGCCCGCACCATGGGCTGGGAACTGCGTGCGATCCCCTCCACCTACAAGACGGCCTCGCTGGGAGGCCTGTTCAGCGGCGGCTTCGGCGGCGCCGGCTCGATCAACTATGGCCCCATCGGCGCTACCGGCAACATCCTGGCCGTGCGCGCGATGAGCGTGGAGGCCGAGCCCCAGGTGGTCGAGCTGCGTGGCCCCGACGCGCTGCTGATGCATCACCTCTGGGGTACCAACGGCCTGGTGCTCGAAGTGGAAATGGCGCTGGCGCCCGCACATCCCTGGATGGAGATGATCGTCACCTTCGACGACTTCGACCGCGCGCTCGAGTTCGGCAACGTGCTGGCGCATTCGCCAGGCGTGGTGAAGAAGGACATCTGCCTGCTGGCCGACCCCGTGCCTGCCTACTTGACGACGCTGGCCGAGCACCTCACGCCCGGCTGCCACGCGGCGCTGCTGATCGTGGCCGAGTTCTCCGAAGACGCGGCGCTTCAGGTGATCGAGCGCTTCGGTGGCCGCGTGACCTACCGCGCCAGCGCCGAGCAGGTGACGGCCACGCGCCGCACGCTGCTCGAGTACATGTGGAACCACACCACGCTCAACGCGCTCAAGGTCGACAAGACGCTGACCTACCTGCAGACCACCTTCACACCCGGCAAGCACCTCGACCAGGTGCGCCTGGTGCGCCAGCTGTTCGGCGACGAAGTGCTGATGCATGTCGAGTTCCTGCGCAGCATGGACGGCTTCACGACTTGCACGTCGCTTCCGATCGTGCGCTTCTCGACCGAGGAGCGGCTACGCGAGATCATCCGGATCTTCCGCGACAACGGCATCCGCGTGAACGACCCGCACACCTACATCATCGAGGAAGGCAAGGCCGGCGGCGACCTGCCGCAGGCGGTGGTCGATCTCAAGCGCAAACTCGATCCTCACGGCCTGCTCAATCCCGGCAAAATGCGCGCTTGGGCGGTGCCCGGCTGATCGTTCGCCGGGCCACGGCGGCCCCTCATGCGGGTTCACCTTCAGCCGTATAACAAGGCGGGGAGCCGAAGACAGTGCTCTGGCACGGCGAGGCGAACCAACGCAGTTAGACGGTTGAAGGCGATTCCGCATCAAAGGAAGTACACACATGAGCATGGGCAAGCCGATGGCCAACTACGCCGCCGCGAAACGCGTGGGCGATTTCGTCTTCATGAGTGGCGTGGTAGCGGTCAACCCCGCCACGCGCAGCGCCGTGCAGAGCTACGACGACATCCCCGAGGCCGCGCGCGAGGCGCTGCGGCCGCTGGGCTATGTCACCGGGCAGATGACGGTGGACATCTTCGAGGCGCCCATCGTGGCGCAGAGCTGGTTCGTGCTGGAACGCATCCGGCAGATCGCGGCCGAGCACGGCGGCACCATGGCCGACGTGGTGAAGCTGGTGCAGTACTTCCGCCAGCTCTCGCACTACGCGCCATACAACCGCGTGCGCGGCCTGTTCTATCCGGGCGAGCCGCCGGTTTCCACCGTGGTCGAAGTCTCGCGCTTCATGCCGGGCGACGAGGTGCTGATCGAGGTGGAAGCCACCATGTACCTGCCGGCGCGCTGATCGCGCGCCGCGTCAGCGCAGCACGTCGCGGCGGCGGTGCCGCACGGCCACCGCCAGCAGGATGGGCAGCAGGCCCAGCGCCCAGAGCGGCACCAGCCCTACCCGCGACACCCACCAGCCGTAGGGCGTGACGCCCGTGCGGCCTTCCACCTCGCCCACCAGCACGCCGCGCGTGTGGCGCGGGAACAGGTGCGTGACGTTGCCCGTATGGTCGATGATGGCCGTGGCGCCCGTATTGGTGGCGCGCAGCATGGGCCGCGCGAATTCGATCGCGCGCATGCGAGAGATCGCCAGGTGCTGGTCGATCGCCACCGTGTCGCCGAACCAGCCGATGTTGCTCGCATTGACCAGCACCGTGGGTGCCTTCGCCGCGTCGAGGAAGTAGGCCCCGATCTCTTCGCCGAACAGGTCCTCGTAGCAGATGTTGGGCACCAGGCGCTGGCCCTGCCATTCGAACGCGGGCTGCACCGGAGCGCCTCGGCCGAAGTCACCAAGCGGGATGTCCATCAGGCTGGTGAACCAGCGGAACATCGGCGGCACGAATTCGCCGAAGGGCACGAGGTGCTGCTTGTCGTAGCGGTAAGGCGTGGGCCCGGCCGCGCCGGGCTTGAGGCCTACGACCGAATTGAAATACCCCTCCGAGCGGTCGCCCAGCGGCACGCCGATGAGCGCGGCACGCTCACCGGTGGCAAAGACGTCGACAAGCGATTGCCAGTAACCCTCGGGCAACGAACGCGGCAGCAGCGGCAGCGCCGTCTCGGGCGCCACCACCAGCGGCGCCGACGCCCAGCGCAACGCCTCGGCATACCACTGGAGGGCCAGGGGCACGCCGCTGCCGGGCTGGAACTTCTCGTTCTGCGGGATGTTGCCTTGCAGCAGCGCCACCTGCAGGCGGCCGGAATCCTCACCGCGCGGCGCCGGCAGCCACGGCAGCGCCGCCAGGACGGCGATAGCGGCTGCGGCTGCCGTCAGGTCGCGGCCGGATGGCCGGCGCCGTGCCGCATCTGCCAGTGCGAAGGCCGCTGACGCGGCCACCATGCCGATGCCATACACCCCCAACCACGGCGCCAGCCCGGCCAGCGGGCCGTCGACATGCGCATAACCGCCAGCTCCCCACGGGAACCCGGTGAACCAGTGGCCACGCAGCAGTTCGGCCAGCAGCCAGAGCGAGGCGAACAGCGAGGCGCGCGACAGGCGCCCGTGAGGCAGGTAGCGCACGAAGGCCGCGCAGGCGGCGGCGTAATAGAGCGTGAGGAAAGCCGCCAGCCCCAGCACGGCGACGGCCGCCAGCGGCGCCGCGAGTCCGCCGTAGGTGTGCATGGAAATGAACAGCCACCAGAACGTGCCGCACAGCCAGGCCGTGCCGAACGCCTGCCCCAGAGCGAAGCCGCGCCATGCCGAGGCCTGCCCCACCAGCAGCCGCGCCAGCACCGCAAGCGAAGCGAGTTGCAGCCACCAGAGGGGCTGCCCGCCCACAGGCCAGGCGATGGAGGCGGCCTGTGCCAGCCCCGCCAACGCCGCCGCAAGCAGCGGCCAGACGAAGCTGCCACGCATCAGCGAAGCGCCGCGCGCAGAGGAGCCGTTGCGTCAGCCGCCACTGGCGTCTTCGCTTTCGACCGGCGAGACCTTGAACCACTTCACGGCGCCACCACGCGTGTGCAGCACCACGAAGTTGAGCCCTGCCAGCGTGAGGAATTCGCCACGACGCGGCACATGACCCATCTCGTGCGCGATCAGGCCACCGATGGTGTCGAACTCGCGGTCGAGCTCGTCGTCGGGATCGCTCGCCAGCTCGACGCCGAAGGCTTCGTTGACGCGCTCGATCGGCGTGTCGCCGCTCACGCGGTAGGTGCGGTCGGCCAGGCCGAAAATGTCGCCCTCGTCGAGCGCGATGTCGAATTCGTCCTCGATCTCGCCGACGATCTGCTCGAGCACGTCCTCGATGGTGATGAGGCCCGCCACGCGGCCGAACTCGTCGATGACGATGGCCAGGTGGTTGCGGTTGCCGCGGAACTCGCGCAGGAGGTCGTTGAGGCCCTTGCTCTCGGGCACGAACACGGCCGGGCGCAGCAGCGCGCGGATGTTGAGCTCGGGCGCGCGCTGCAGCTTCAGCAGGTCCTTGGCCAGCAGGATGCCGATGATGTTTTCCTTCTCGCCCTCGTAGACCGGGAAGCGCGAATGGGCCGTGTCGATGACGAGATGCAGGATGTCGTCGTAGGCCGACTCGATGTCGATCAGGTCCATGCGCGGTGCCGCCACCATCACGTCGCCGGCGCTCATGTCGGCCATGCGGATCACGCCCTCGAGCATCACGCGCGACTCGGCGCCGATGACCTCGTTGTCCTCGGCTTCGGCGAGGGTCTCGATCAGTTCGTCCCGAGAATCCGGACCGGGGTGGATGAACTCGGCGAGTTTCTGCAGGAACGTCCGCTTGTCTTCCCGGCTCGGGGCCGGGCGCTCAGGATGAGGGTCTGTCACTGCGGGAATGCAGGGAGTGGAGGAACGTCCAAGGATACCGGATCGAAGCGACAGCGATGCACAAGCCCCTGCGCCCGCGCCTGCGGCGTCAGCTGCCGGACTGGTGCCGGGCGGCGCGCAGGCCTCCCCGGACTTCCTGCACGCTATCGATGAAGTCGCGGAAATGCTTGGCCTGCTGCTTGAGCTGGAAGTCCATCTCGGCGTACTGGCGCTCGACCAGCTCGGCCATGCGCGTGTCAAGCGTGGCCTGCGGCAGGCGCAGCAGCGCCTCGGACTCGGAGCCGTGCCGTTCGACCGTGGCACCGGCCCGGCGCGCGATGCGCAACATGGCGGCGTTCTCGGACAGCGCATGGATGAGAAGCAGTTCCACCCCGGCGTTGCGCGCGCTCATGACGGCACGATCGAACAGCCGGGAGCCCAGGCCGCGCCCGCGGCCTGTGCGCAACACCGACACGCCGAACTCGGCCGTGGTGCCGGCGCGCTGGCGCGAGGCGTGGGCCAGATGCGCCATGGCGATGAGCTCGAGCCGGCGGTTGTAGATGCCAAAGATCTCGTCGCGATCGAAATCGAGCCTGGCGACGTACTGCTGGATTTGCGTGTCGCTGGCCGCATAGCCGAACCGCAGGTAGCGGTCGTGCGGCTCGAGCGACATGAGGTGGCGCAGGATGCGGCCGCGATGGGCGGGGCCCAGCGAACGGATGGGCACCAGCACGCCTGGGCGCGGCGCGGCCGGGCGAGCTCCGGGCACGCGGAAAAAGTCGCGGCTGGCGGAAAGCGAGGCCTTGAGGAGCTGGCGGGTGTCCATCTCCCTCAAATATAAGGGTTTACCCGGGTCAATCCAAGCGCCGTATGTCGCCACGGGGTCATTGGGCTGCACACGACACGAGGCAGCGACGAACACCGGGCAACGGTCAGATCGGCATGGCCGTGGTGGCCTTCACGCGGTCCAGCACGAAGCTGGTCTTGCAATCCTGCACGCTCGGATGCTTGAGCAGGGTTTCCATGATGAAACGGCTGTAGTGCGCCATGTCAGCCACGACCACACGCAGCAGGTAATCCATCTCGCCAGTCAGCGCCGCGCATTCCACCACTTCGGGCCATGTCTGCACGCTGGCGCGGAACAGATCCATCGGGTTGCGCTTGTGGCTTTCGGTGTGCTTTTCGAGCCGCACGTTGAGGTAGGCCGTCATGCCCAGTCCCACGGATTCGGGTTTCACCAGCGCCACGTAGCGGTCGATCACGCCGGCGTCCTCAAGCCGGCGCACGCGCCGCAGCACGGCGCTGGGCGAGAGGTTGACCGCCTCGGCGATCTGGTCGTAGGTGGCGCGGCCGTCTTCCTGGAGACGGCGCAGGATCAGGCGGTCGAGCTTGTCGAGTGCATGCATTTCACCAATTGTGCATTTTTCATGCGCATCGATGCACAACTACGCCCCAAACGGCATGAAAGCTGCGGGCTGGCAACGATAAAGTGGCACGATCAATTGGAGACCAACATGAATGCCCCACTGCCCGCACAAGCTGCCCCCGCCTTCGAGCCTTGGGACAATCCCATGGGCACCGACGGATTCGAGTTCATCGAATACGCCGCGCCCGACCCCAAAGCCATGGGAGAGGTGTTCGAGCGCATGGGTTTCCGTCCCGTCGCCAGGCACCGTCACAAGGACGTGACGCTCTATCGCCAGGGCACGATCAATTTCATCATCAACGCCGAGCCCGACTCGTTCGCCCAGCGTTTCGCCCGGCTGCACGGCCCCAGCGTCTGTGCCATCGCCTTCCGCGTGCAGGACGCCAAGGCCGCGTACGAGCGCGCCATCTCGCTGGGCGCCTGGGGCTTTGCCGGCAAGGCCGGCCCGGGCGAGCTCAACATCCCGGCCATCAAGGGCATCGGCGACAGCCTGATCTACCTGGTAGACCGCTGGCGCGGCAAGAACGGCGCGCAGCCCGGCGACATCGGCAACATCGGCTTCTACGATGTCGACTTCGAAGCCCTGCCAGGCCTGACCGCCGAAGAGGCGCTCACCCCCGCGGGCAACGGCCTCACGTACATCGATCACCTCACGCACAACGTGCACCGCGGCCGCATGAACGAGTGGGCCGAGTTCTACGAGCGCCTGTTCAACTTCCGCGAGGTGAAGTACTTCGATATCGAGGGCCAGGTGACAGGCGTCAAGAGCAAGGCCATGACCAGCCCCTGCGGCAAGATCCGCATCCCGATCAACGAGGAAGGCAAGGAGCAGGCCGGCCAGATCCAGGAGTACCTCGACATGTACCGCGGCGAGGGCATCCAGCACATCGCCATGGGTTCGGACGATCTGTACGCCACGGTGGACAAGCTCAAGGCCAGGGGCGTCAAGCTGCTCGACACCATCGACACCTACTACGAACTGATCGACAAGCGCATCCCGGGTCACGGCGAACCCGTCGATGAGCTGTTCAAGCGCAAGATCCTGATCGACGGCAAGGCAGGCGCCTTGTTGCTGCAGATCTTCAGCGAGAACCAGCTGGGCCCGATCTTCTTCGAGTTCATCCAGCGCAAGGGCGACGACGGGTTCGGCAACGGCAATTTCAAGGCGCTGTTCGAGAGCATCGAGCTCGACCAGATCCGCCGCGGCGTGCTGCAGACGAAGACCTGAACGCCGCGTCCGAGCATCACGACAAAAATCAGGGAGACAACACCATGGCAGTCGAACCCGTCGTCTACGGCGCCAGCGACCGGCCGCCGCGCGGCGACTACACGCGCGCTGGCGATGACTACACCTGCTCGCAGGACTATGCCGCCTACACACAGGCCGACCACGACACCTACCGGCGCCTGTACCAGCGGCAGAGCGCGCTGTTGCCCGGCCTGGCGGCCGGCGAATTCGTCCGCATGCTGCCGTTTCTTGGCGCCGTCGATCGCATTCCCCGCTTCGACGAGGTCAACGAGCGGCTCTACAAGGCCACGAAGTGGCAACTGGTGGGCGTGCCCGGGCTGATTCCGGAAGTGCCGTTCTTCACCCTGCTGGCGAACCGCAAGTTTCCGGTGACGGACTGGATCCGCACGCCGCAGGAGTTCGACTACATCGTCGAGCCGGACATCTTCCACGATCTGTTCGGCCACGTGCCACTGCTGTTCAACCCGGTGTTCGCCGACTACGTGCAACGCTACGGCGAAGGCGGCCTCAAGGCCGAGGCGCTGGGCGCCTGCGAGATGCTTTCGCGCCTGTACTGGTACACGATCGAGTTCGGCCTGATTCGTGAGGCCGAGGGGCTGCGCGCCTACGGCGCCGGCATCCTGAGTTCCTCAGGCGAGCTGCGTTACAGCGTGACCAGCCCCGAGCCGCGCCGCATTCCGCTCGTCCTGGAAGACGTGATGCGCACGCGCTACAAGATCGACACCTTCCAGCACACCTACTTCGTCATCGACAGCTTCGAGCAGCTCTTCGAGATGACGGCGCCTGACTTCACACCCGTGTACGAACGCGTGCGCGGGCTGGGCGAGCGGATGGCGGGCTGAGCCCACCGTCGCGCAAGGCTCAGCCTGCGGCGGGCAGCCAGGCCTCGAGCGCGGCTCGCGTTGGAGGCCACAGTGCTTCGAGGCGTGCGAACTGCCCGGCCGCGTCGGCGGGCATCGTGCCTTCGCGGGCATCGGCCTCGAGCGTGGTGCACAACGCCAGCATGGCGACGGCGCCGATGTTGCTGCACGCGCCCTTCAGTGCATGCGCGGCACGCGACAGCGCAGCGGCATCCGCTGCCGCGATGGCGTCGCCGATGGCGCCGAGGCGCGCTGGCGCGTCTGCGATGAACAGGGCCACGACTTCGCGCGTCATCGACAGCTCATCGTCGTCGAATTCGCGGAATTCGCTCAGGCGGCTGAAATCCACCAGGGCCGGCGCCTCGCTGACGGGCGCCGCGGCGGCCACCTCGGCTGGCGTGGCCACGCCGTCAGACACCGTCACCGTCGCCGTCGCCGCTTCGCTGCCAGCGCGCGTGACCACCCATTGCTCCAGCGCGCGCGCCAGTTGCGACACCTGCAGCGGCTTGGTGAGGTAGTCGTCCATGCCGGCGGCCATGCAGCGCGCGCGGTCCTCGGATGAAGCCGCGGCGGTGAGGGCGATGATGGGCGGCGCCGAAACACCCCAGGCAGACTTGATCTGTTGCGTCGCCTGCAGCCCGTCGACGTTGGGCATGTTGACGTCCATCAGCACCGCGCCGAGGCGCGTGCCCTCCGCGCGCAGCCGCGCCACCGCGTCGATGGCCTCGCGGCCGTCAACGGCCGTGACCACGTCGTAGCCCAGCTTGCTCACCATGGCGCAGGCCACCTTGAGGTTGACCGCGTTGTCGTCGGCCACCAGCACGGGGACGTTCTTCCGCACCTCGGGAACGCGGGCCTGCGCGCGCTGGTCGGGCGTGCTGCCCTGCGTGAGGCAACGCGCCAGCGTGTCGAACAGCTGGTTCTGGCGCGCGGGCTTGAGCAGGCGCGCATCGAACAGGCGCGCACTGTCGTCGCTGGCGGGCATGAAGCCCGAGCTGAGCAGCACCAATGGCAGCTTGCGGCTGTCGGCGCGCTCGCGCAGCCGCCGCGCGAAGCTGACGCCGTCCATGTCGGGCATGTGCATGTCAGTCACGATGACGTGTGGCTGCGCATCCTGCGCGTCCAGCCAGGCCAGCGCGTGGGCGGCTGATTCGACGCCCGTGACCTGCATGCCCCACAGCTGCAGCTGGCGCGTGAGGATGCGCACGTTGGTCGCATGGTCGTCCACGACCAGCGCGCGCTTGCCGTTCACCACGTCGGTCTGCGCAGGTGAGACGGCTGGCGGGATGTGAGCTACCGGCGCTGCGATCGTGAACCAGAACGTCGAGCCGACGCCGGGTGTGCTCTCCACGCCCACCTGGCCGCCCATCAGCTCGGCCAGGCGCTTGCAGATGGCCAGACCCAGTCCGGTGCCACCATACTTGCGCGTGGTCGATGCGTCGGCTTGCGTGAAGGCCTCGAACAGTGCAGCCGCGCGGTCGGGTGCGATGCCAATGCCGGTGTCGGTGACACGGAACTCGATGATCTCCAAGCCTGCTGCGTTGCGGCCCCGGCCGCGCGCCTGCACGGTGACTTCTCCTTTTTCGGTGAATTTGACGGCGTTGTTGACCAGGTTGATGAGCACCTGGCGCAGCCGCGTCACGTCGCCCGCGATGGCTTCGGGCACGGCATCCGGGCCGTCATGCGGGATGTCGATGATGAGCTCGAGGCCCTTCTCGCGCGCGCGGCCGGCCGAGATGTCGCAGGCCTCCTCCACCGCGCCCTGCACAGACAGCGGTTCGCTCTCGAGGTCAAGCTTGCCCGACTCGATCTTGGAGAAGTCGAGGATGTCGTTGATGACCGCGAGCAGCTGGTCGCTGGAGACGTGGATGGTCTGCAGGTAATCGCGCTGCTCGGCATCAAGCGGTGTTTCCGCCAGCAGCGTGCTCATGCCGACCACGCCGTTGAGCGGTGTGCGGATCTCGTGGCTCATGGTGGCCAGGAACGCTGCCTTGGCGCGAGCGGCCGACAGGGCTTCTTCACGCGAGGCTTCGAGCTCGGCCGTGCGCTCGCGCACGCGGACCTCCAGCGTCTCGTTGGCCTGCTGCAGCGCCAGGGCATCGGCTTCGACCTGAGCCCGGTAACCCTGAAGTTGCACGGCGGAGTCGTGCAACACCTGCGAGAGCTCCCGCACTTCGCTGATGCGCGTGCTCGTGTCGACGGGCGGCACCGCGCCCTGTCCGATCTGGTTGGCCGCACCCGCCAGCCGTGTCATTCGCCGGCCGATCGCGAAGGCCGTGAGCACAGACAACAGCACGCCCGCGAGCCCGAGTCCGGCCAGCAGCAGCATCGAGGTCTCGAACGCGCGTGTGGTCGCGGCGGTGAAATCGGACTCGGGCGAGGACACGACCAGCGTCCAGCCCAGTCCCAGCATCTGACCAAACGGCCGCTGCACCAGCATGCGGGTGTCTGCGCCCTGCCCCAGGCGCTGCAGGCTGGTATCGGCCGCCACGGAATCCGTGCGGCGCTGCGCATCGACCCGCTGGACGTGTGCCCATGCGGCACGGATCCCGGGATTTGCGCTCGACGCCGGGGTGATGCGCCGCCAGGTACCGTCCGGTGCGCGCGACACGAGCGCGTCTCCCGCCGAGCCGGCAACCATCAACCCCTGCTCGTCGACGATGAAGGCCACGCCGCGGGCACTGATGCTCTGCGTGCGCAGCAGGTTGTCGAGCTGGCGTAGATACAGGTCGACCGCGAACACCCCCGCAGCGGCGCCGTCGATCTCATACACCGGCTGGGACAGCGTGAGCATGAGTTGGCGGCCATCCTCGGAGATCTGCAGCGGCGAGAACACCCGGCCGCGGGCTTCAAGCGCGCGCTGGTACCAGGTACGCGTGCGCGGTTCGAAGTTGGCGATTTCCTCACCCACCGGGCGGCTGCGGTCGCCGCTGTCCGATGCGATCCAGACCTGACGGCCCGCACCGGCAGGTGGCCGATGCGCCACGCGCGTGCCCTCGGCGAGATGCTCCACGCTGAAATATTCGCCCAGACGGTTCGCCAGGTAGAGCACCGGGGTGTCGGCGGACTGGCGCGTGACCGCGAATGCCATGGGCTCGAAGCTCGTCTCGTCGCGCAGCCAGGTACGCGCGCGGGCGGCTTGCGGCTCGGTCATGCGCACAGGCACGATGGCGTTGAGCGCGGCGTGGGCCTGCTGCAGATGCTGCTCGGTGGAGGATTGAACGCGCGTGGCCACGTTCGCCAGGATCTGGCCCGCCAGGTCTTCCACGGCCCCCGAGCTTCCTCGCGCCATCACCAGCGCTACCAGCGCCGCCGGCACAAGGGTGAGCAGCAACAGCAGGCTGCCCAGCAGCGTGCGTAGGGAAATCAGGCGCATCGGGCCTCCGGGATAACGTGGATCGGGACGGGCGGGAGGCGGGCGGGCTTACTGCGCCAGCCCCAGCAGTTCGGCGGCATCGAGCGCCGCGCTGCGGCCTGGGAGGTCGACCAGAGCGCGCGAGCCGATGCGCACGGCACCGGTTACGCTGCGCAGGACGGTCATGCTCGCGGCGATGGTCCAGCCCATGCCGTAAGCCTGCTTCTGCAGTTGCATGGCGGCCACCACGGCATCGCCCACGGGGAGCACCTGGGCCAGCGTGTTGTGCAGCGGCTCGTGCACACGCGTGAGGGTGACGGGGCCGCTGTGCAGCGCAACGTTGACCTCGAAGCGCGGCAGGCCGCGGTCGGCGAACTGCTTTTCCTGATGATGACGCAGGCGGTGGGCCGAGTCGATCAGCCCAAGCGCCGCGCGCACGGCGCGCAGGCCATGATTGACCGAGCGGGTGTCGGCCTCTTCGGCGAAGATGGCCAGCAGGCCATCACCGACGAATTGCATGTGCCGCGCGCCGAAGAGATGCACGGTGTCACCCACACTGGCGTAGAAGCGCTTGACGAGATCGCTGAGTTCGTCCTCCGACAGCTTCTCGGCCATCACGCCATAGTGCGGCATGTCCACGAACAGCACGGTGGCGCCGGTCAGCCGCACATCGGCTTCGTCCCCGTCACCCGTCGGCCAGCGATCCTGCAATTCCTTGAAAAGCCGCTGTTCGTAGAGCTTGGCCAGCTTGTGTTTCTGGTCGGCCAGCGCGCTTTGCACGGCGGCATCGACGGCCAGGTTCTGCATGGCGCGGTTCATTTCGCGCTTGCCCAGTTGCGCGGCGACGGCCTCGCGCAGCTCGGCCGGGTGAAACGGCTTCGTGATGTAGTCGTCAGCGCCAGTGTTCATGCCCTGGCGCATGTGAGCGCGCTCCTGCAGCGAGGTCAGCA
Source organism: Burkholderiales bacterium (assembly GCA_017307855.1). Taxonomy (GTDB): domain Bacteria; phylum Pseudomonadota; class Gammaproteobacteria; order Burkholderiales; family Burkholderiaceae_C; genus JAGOCV01. The sequence goes on from JAFKGD010000005.1 coordinate 281,859, forward strand.
GAATCACGGGCGTCGAGGCCAGGTTGGGACGCGCGCGCAGCGCAGCCAGCATCTCGAAGCCGTTCATCTCGGGCATCTGGATGTCGCTGATGACGAGGTCGGGCTTGCTCTGCTCGGCCATGGCCAAGCCCTGCGCGCCGTTTTCGGCCAACAGAACCTGGTAACCATCTTTTCTGAGAACGGAGCCCACCAGCATCCGCGTCCCGGCATCGTCTTCTGTCACGACGATCAGGGGCATGGGATTTCCTTTTTCTTCACTGCCTTGGGGCCATCATGTAGCTCACTTGCGCCCGCAGTTACAGCCGACTTGCAACGAACTGCGACTGAGGTATTCAGTTTACTGCGAGTCAATGACCCCCAAAGCATGGTCGATTACCCGCGCGTCGAACGCCATGCACACGTGCGCGACGCCCGGAAGGAACCGGTTGTCGGCTCCTGGCAGGGTTGCGGTGCTCGCAGGAAAGACGATGTTGTCTGCGCTGGAATACCAGCAGGTGATGCCCGCGCCGTCCGCCATTGTCCGAGCCTCGGTTCCTGCCAGTTGACACAGCCAGTCGCAATCGGGCCGCATCTGACTGGCGTTGGGAGAGCGGGCAAAGCGGCTGAGCCAGGTGCCCCGGTGTGGAGATCCGATGGTGATGACGTGTGCAGCGCGTCTGTGGTTCCGCCCCTGAGCAAGCCAGGCGCGCGCCGCCAGCCCTCCCATGCTGTGGCAGACCAGCACGGGAGCTAGCCCTGTCGCGGCCTCGGCCCGGCTCACTGCCTTCTCGAGGATGGGAACGTAGTCGTCGATCGTGCCGAACACCGGCTCCAGGTTGACCGCCACGAACGGCCGGCCGATGCGGCGCAGGGGTTTCAGCCAGGGTGTCCAGAAGCCCCGGTTGCAGACGAATCCATGCACGAACACGAAGGCGCGGCGGCCCCGCGCGTCGGGCGGCAGATGGTCCGGCACGGCGCGTGATGCGAACGGCTGGCGCCAGCAGAAGATGGCCGGCGTGGTGCGCACCTCGGCCCACCAAGCGCGGACCAGTTGCGCGGCGCTGGCTCGCGGCGCGGGATCGCGCCGGTTGACCCAGTGTGCCAGCGCGAATTCCAGTGCGAGGACCGGCGCGTGCACATACAGGATGAGAATGCCGCCTGCTGCTGCGACGAAAGGTGCATCGTGGGCGAACCACCAGGCCATCCATGCCAGGGCCGCAGCGATCAGAAGGAAGGTGGTCAGTTGCTGCATTCGGGCGAGCATGTGGCCATTGTCCCCGATGCGACGCCGCCAGCTCCTACCTAGGACAAGACCCGAGGGGCTGGCCGGGGCACGGATTCGACAATGGCCGGCAACAGAGGAGACAGACATGCAGAAGATCTGGCTGGACAGCTATCCGGCAGGTGTGGCGCACGACGTGGAGCCCGAGCGCTATCGCTCGCTTGTGCATCTGCTCGACGAGTCGTTCCAGCGGCACGCCCAGCGGCCATTCACCGTGTGCATGGAGCGGTGGATGAACTATGGCGAGCTCGATACGCTGTCGTCCGATCTCGGAGCCTGGCTGCAGTCGACGGGTCTGCCCACCGGGTCGCGGGTGGCCATCATGGTGCCCAACGTGCCGCAGTTCCCGGTGGCTATGGCAGCGGTGCTGCGCGCAGGCTATACGTGCGTGAACGTCAATCCGCTCTACACGGCCCGCGAGCTCAGGCACCAGTTGCGGGACTCGGGAGCTGAAGCCATCATCATCCTGGAGAACTTCGCCCACACGCTGGAAGAAGTCATCGAGGACACGCCCGTACGGCATGTGGTCGTCACCGCCATGGGCGACCAGTTGGGGTTCTGGTATGGGCGCTGGATCACGTTCGCCGTACGCCATCTGGCCCGCATGGTGCCGGCCTACAGGTTGCCACTGACGGAAGGGCGTACGGTGACTCGCTGGGGCGACGCCCTGGCGCAGGGCGCCGGCATGAAGCTTCAGCGTGTGGACAGTACGCTCGATTCGATCGCGTTTCTGCAATACACCGGCGGTACCACGGGCCTGTCGAAGGGCGCCGTCCTGACCCACAGGAACATCGTGGCAGCAGTTTTGCAGGCAGAAGCCTGGTTCACGCCGGCGCTGGGCCGGGTAGGCGACGTCAGCCGCACGCACAGCATCGCCGCCCTGCCGCTGTATCACATCTTCGCGCTGACGCTATGCCTGTTGGCCATACGTTGGGGCTCGCACATGACCCTGGTGCCGAATCCGCGTGACATTGGAAAGTTCGTCGAAACCCTCAAGCGCCGCCCATTCCACATGCTGCCGGCGGTGAACACGCTGTTCAATGCGCTGCTGCAGCACCCGCAGTTCCGCAGTGTCGACTTTTCGACTCTCTGCGTCTCCCAGGCCGGCGGCATGGCGGCTTCGGAAGGTACGGCGCGTCAGTGGCAGAAGGCCACGGGTTGCGCCATGATCGAAGGCTGGGGCATGAGCGAGACGTGTGCCATCGGCACCAACAATCCCGTCACCAATACGCACTTCACGGGTTCCATCGGACTGCCTTTGCCCGGCGTGGACATTGCGATCAAGGACGATGCGGGCCAATCGTTGCCCCTGGGCGAAGCGGGTGAGATCTGCATCCGCGGTCCCAACGTGATGACGGGTTACTACAGGCAGGCAGAGGAAACCCGGCAGGCGTTCACGGCGGATGGGTTCATGCGCACCGGCGACATCGGCATCATGGACGATGCCGGCTACACGCGCATCGTCGATCGCAAGAAGGACATGATTCTCGTGAGCGGCTTCAACGTTTTTCCGAACGAACTCGAGAACGTCGTCTCCATGTGCCCGGGCGTGGTGGAGTGTGCGGCGGTCGGTGTCCCCGACGAGAAGCAAGGCGAAGCGATCAAGCTGTTCGTCGTGAAGGCCAACGCCTCGCTCACCGAGGAAGAAGTGGCTGCCTACTGCGCCGACAACCTCACCGGCTACAAGCGCCCCAAGTACATCGAGTTCCGCGACGACCTCCCGAAAACCAATGTCGGCAAGATTCTCCGGCGTGAGCTGCGTAGCGGGCGATAGCGTGAATTCGCCTGATTTGCCAGAAGACATCGTCGTCTTCGAGCGAGGCTGGTTGTCGTCGAACAGCATCCTGCTCAAGGACGAAGGTGGCCGCCACGCTCTGGTCGACAGCGGCTATGCGACCCATGCGTCCCAGACGCTGGCCCTCGTGCGGGACTCCCTGCAGGGAGCGCCGCTGTCAACGTTGGCGAATACGCATCTCCATTCGGATCATTGTGGTGGCAACCGCACACTACAAGTTGCGTACCCAGAGTTGAAGACCCTCGTTCCCACCGGTTGCGCAGCAGATGTTGGCCACTGGGATGAAGATCGTCTTTCCTACCGGGCAACTGGCCAACTGTGCCAGCGCTTCGGCTTCGACGACCTTCTCGTTCCCGGTCAGCCAGTGCTATTGGGATACCGCGAGTGGGAAGTGCACGCGGCACCTGGTCATGATCCCCAGTCCGTCGTTCTGTTCGAGCCTGAGAATCGGGTGCTCATTTCGGCCGATGCCTTGTGGCAGCACGGCTTTGGAGTTGTGTTTCCGGAACTCGAGGGCGTGGACGCGTTCTCTGATGTCGATCGCACGCTCGATCTTATTGAGCAGTTGCATCCACGGATCGTGATACCAGGGCACGGACCTGTATTCGTCGACGTCGAGGATGCACTGCAGCGCGCTCGCGACCGACTCATCGCTTTCATCGACAACCCCGCGCGACACTCGATGTACGCAGCCAAGGTACTGTTGAAATTCAAACTGCTGGAGGTTCAGCGGATCGAGCGATCGGCCTTGCTCGACTGGGCCATGTCTACGCCCTATTTCGAGCTGGTGCATACAAGACATGCGGGCACGCAGGACCAGAAGCGCTGGGTGCTGGAATTGATGACTCAGCTTGCACGAACTGGCGCCGCCCGCGTCGAAGGAGACTGGATCAGCAACGAATAAAAGGCGAAAGTACAAAAAAGAAAAGCCCGGTCATTTCTGACCGGGCTTTCTCGCTGTAAGAGCCTGACAATGTCCTACTTTCACACGGGAACCCGCACTATCATCGGCGCAGACGCGTTTCACTGTCCTGTTCGGGATGGGAAGGAGTGGTACCACGTCGCTATGGTCATCAGGCATAACTTGTCGTCATCTTGACCAGGTCAAGACAACCAATTCATAGAGCAAATCAGCTTCAATTTTGAATGCGTCACTTGGCATAACAACCTTGATCGCAGATCAAAGTTATAGGGTCAAGCCGCACGAGCAATTAGTATCAGTTAGCTTAACGCATTACTACGCTTCCACACCTGACCTATCAACGTCCTGGTCTTGAACGACTCTTTAGGGGGCTCGAGGCCCCGGCAGATCTCATCTTGAAACGAGTTTCCCGCTTAGATGCTTTCAGCGGTTATCTCTTCCACACATAGCTACTCGGCAATGCCACTGGCGTGACAACCGATACACCAGAGGTGTGTCCACTCCGGTCCTCTCGTACTAGGAGCAGGCTTCCTCAAATCTGCAGCGCCCACGGAAGATAGGGACCAAACTGTCTCACGACGTTTTAAACCCAGCT
>JAFKGD010000006.1 GCA_017307855.1 Burkholderiales bacterium
TGGTCATACGCCTTGGCTTCGCCGCCGAAGGCCTTCGAGAGCACCGTCGTGATCGCCGCCGTCAGCGTCGTCTTGCCGTGGTCCACGTGACCAATCGTGCCCACGTTCACGTGGGGCTTCGTACGTTCGAACTTGCCTTTTGCCATTTTTCAATCCTTGAAAGAGCAATGCCCGTGTGATGGTTTAACGTCTGCACCGTGTTGCTGAATCCCCCGCCACGGGCAACGAGGGGCACACGATCGCAGACAAAATGAAGAAGCCGGGCGGCTGACCACCCGGCTTGCGAACTTACTTGGCGCGAGCCGCGACAATCGCTTCCGACACGTTGCGCGGAGCCTCGGCGTAGTGCTTGAACTCCATCGTGTACGTGGCGCGACCTTGCGTGGCCGAGCGCAGCGACGTCGAGTAGCCGAACATTTCCGACAGCGGCACTTCGGCCTTGATGGCCTTGCCACCGCCGACCATGTCGTCCATGCCCTGCACCATGCCGCGGCGGGACGACAGGTCGCCCATCACGGTACCGGCGTAGTCTTCCGGCGTCTCGACTTCCACGGCCATCATGGGCTCGAGGATGACGGGGCTGGCCTTGCGGCAGCCTTCCTTGAAACCGAAGATGGCGGCCATCTTGAACGCCAGTTCGTTTGAGTCCACGTCGTGGTAGGAGCCGAAGTGCAGCGTGACCTTGACGTCGACCACCGGATAGCCGGCGAGCACGCCCTGGTTCACGGCTTCATTGATGCCCTTTTCCACGGCCGGGATGAATTCACGAGGAACCACACCGCCCTTGATGGCGTCGACGAACTCGATGCCCTTGCCGGCTTCGTTCGGCTCGATCTTGAGCACGACGTGGCCGTACTGGCCCTTGCCGCCCGACTGGCGCACGAACTTGCCTTCGGCCTCTTCCACCGTCTTGCGAATGGTTTCGCGGTAGGCCACCTGGGGCTTGCCCACGTTGGCTTCCACGCCAAATTCGCGCTTCATGCGGTCCACGATGATTTCGAGGTGGAGCTCGCCCATGCCCGAAATGATGGTCTGGCCGGACTCTTCGTCGGTCTTCACGCGGAAGGACGGATCTTCGGCCGCCAGGCGGCCCAGCGCCAGACCCATCTTTTCCTGGTCGGTCTTGGTCTTGGGCTCGACGGCCTGGGCGATCACGGGCTCGGGGAACACCATGCGCTCGAGCGTGACGATCGAATCCGGATCGCACAGGGTTTCGCCCGTGGTCACGTCCTTCAGGCCCACGCAGGCAGCGATGTCGCCGGCGCGGATCTCGTCCACCTCCAGGCGCTCGTTGGCGTGCATCTGCACGATACGGCCGATGCGCTCCTTCTTGCCCTTCACGGGGTTGTAGACGGTGTCGCCCTTGGAGAGCACGCCCGAATACACACGCACGAAGGTCAGCTGGCCGACGAACGGGTCGGTCATGAGCTTGAAAGCGAGAGCCGAGAACTTCTCGCCGTCGTCAGCCTTGCGGCTGGTTTCCTTCTCGTCTTCATCGGTACCGGCCACCGGGGGGATGTCCACCGGCGACGGCAGGTAATCGATCACCGCGTCGAGCATGCGCTGCACGCCCTTGTTCTTGAACGCGGTACCGCACAGCATCGGCTGGATTTCGGTGGCAATCGTGCGCGTGCGCAGGCCGAGCTTGATCTCGTCCTCGGAGAGGTCACCCTCTTCCAGGTACTTGTTCATCAGCTCTTCCGACGCTTCGGCAGCAGCCTCGACCATCTTCTCGCGCCATTCCTTGGCGGATTCGAGCAGCTCGGCCGGGATTTCCTGGTAGTCGAACTTCATGCCCTGCGAGGCCTCGTCCCAGATGATGGCCTTCATCTTGAGCAGGTCGACCACGCCGGTGAAGTTTTCTTCCGCGCCGATGGGAATCACGACGGGCACGGGGTTGGCCTTCAGGCGCAGCTTCATCTGGTCATGAACCTTGAAGAAGTTCGCGCCGGTACGGTCCATCTTGTTGACGAACGCAAGGCGGGGCACCTTGTACTTGTTGGCCTGGCGCCAGACGGTTTCCGACTGGGGCTGAACGCCACCCACGGCGCAATACACCATGCAGGCGCCGTCGAGCACGCGCATGGAACGCTCCACCTCGATGGTGAAGTCCACGTGGCCCGGGGTGTCGATGATGTTGAAACGGTGCTCCGGGTAGGACATGTCCATGCCCTTCCAGAAGCAGGTGGTGGCAGCGGACGTGATCGTGATGCCACGCTCCTGCTCCTGCTCCATCCAGTCCATCGTGGCCGCGCCATCGTGCACTTCGCCGATCTTGTGGTTCACGCCGGTGTAGAACAGGATGCGCTCGGTCGTGGTGGTCTTGCCGGCGTCGATGTGCGCCGAGATACCGATATTGCGATAGCGCTCGATGGGTGTCTTGCGAGCCATGATGGAAATTCCTTAAGGGTTGGGCGTCCGGCGCCACGGCGTGGCACGGAGCACCCAGAAACATGGGGGCGCGCAGGCGAACGGCAAGCTGCCGCCCGCTTTGCGCGCCGACCGGAAGCGCTTAGAAGCGGAAGTGGCTGAAAGCCTTGTTGGCTTCGGCCATGCGGTGGACTTCGTCGCGCTTCTTCATCGCGCCGCCACGGCCTTCGGTGGCCTCGAGCAGCTCGTTGGCCAGGCGCTGGGCCATGGACTTCTCACCGCGCTTGCGGGCGGCTTCCTTGATCCAGCGCATCGACAGCGCCAGACGGCGCACGGGGCGCACTTCGACCGGGACCTGGTAGTTGGCACCGCCCACGCGGCGGGACTTCACTTCGACCATGGGCTTGACGTTGTTGATGGCAACAACGAAGGCTTCCAGGGGGTCCTTGTCGGGGTTCTTCTTCTCGATCAGGTCGAGCGCACCGTAGATGATGCGCTCGGCGACGGCTTTCTTGCCGCCTTCCATGATCACGTTCATGAACTTCGACAGTTCGACATTGCCGTACTTGGGATCCGGCAGGATTTCACGTTTAGGGACTTCGCGACGACGTGGCATTTGTTCACCTCTTGCTTCAGTTGGCACCGTCTTCCGGCACCGCGAGAGCCATCAGGACCCTCACTTACTCGACCCACGCGGACCATCCGCGCTCCGGGTCACTCCGTCCGACACCGCCAGCCAGGGCGATTCGAACACCGATACATGACAGAAGGGCTTCAGGCCTTCTTGGGGCGCTTGGCGCCGTACTTGGAGCGCGCCTGCTTGCGATCCTTCACGCCTTGCAGGTCCAGCGAACCGCGGACGATGTGGTAACGCACACCGGGCAGATCCTTGACACGACCGCCGCGAACCAGCACCACGCTGTGTTCCTGCAGGTTGTGACCTTCGCCGCCGATGTAGGAAATGACTTCGAAGCCGTTGGTCAGACGAACCTTGGCCACCTTGCGGAGCGCGGAGTTCGGCTTCTTGGGCGTCGTGGTGTACACACGGGTGCACACGCCACGGCGCTGCGGCGAGTTCTGCATCGCGGGGCTCTTGGATTTGGTCTTTTCGACCTCCCGGCCCTGACGCACCAGTTGATTGATGGTTGGCATTGAAAAACGTCCCTAAACGTTTGAAAACTAACGAAAACGTGAATCCCTTCGGAATTTCCGAAAAGCCTTCGAGTGTAGCAGTTCGTCGGTCCCGCAGCAAACCTGCCGGACTGCGGCAAGTTAGTTGATGCTTGCTTACGGAATCACTGAATCCACAGGCGGATCGCATCCCAGGCCCGGCCGAGAATGCCCGCCTGCGCCACCGGCTCGAGCACCTGCAGCGGCACGTCGGCCAGGGGTTGGCCGTCCAGCGTGACCTTGAGCGACCCCACCGCCTGACCCTTGGAGAATGGCGCCACCAGCGGCTCGGGCCGCACCAGTTGCGTCTGCACCTTGCCGGCACTGCCGGCCGGCACGGCCACGACGATCGGTTCGGTCCGTCCCAGCTTGAGGGTGCGGCCCTGGCCCTTCCAGACCGCCGGTGTCGCAGCCGGCTGATTGCCGTCAAACAGCTTGACCCCCTCGTAGGCCGTGAAGCCCCAGTTCAGCAGCTTTTGCGCTTCGTTGGCGCGCGCATTCTCGCTGGCCGTCCCCAGCACGATAGCCACGATGCGGCGGCCGGCCAGATTGGGGAAGTCGCGCTTGGCGGTGGCCACGAGGCAGTAGCCGGCGGCGTTGGTGTGACCGGTCTTGAGGCCGTCGACCGTGGGATCGCGGAACAGCAGCAGGTTGCGGTTGGTGTCGTTGGCCGCCGGCGTGCCCTCGTAGCGGTAGCGCTTGATCGAGTAATAGTGCATGTACTCGGGGAAGTCATGCATCAGCCGCGAGGCCAGCACGCCCAGGTCGCGCGCCGTGGTGACGTGCCCGGCCTCGGTCAGGCCCTCCGGGTTGCGGTAGGTGGTGCCGGTCATGCCCAGCGCCTTGGCCTGGTCGTTCATGAGCTGCACGAAGCGCTCGACCGTGCCGCCGACCGCCTCGGCCAGCGCCACGGTGGCGTCGTTGCCCGACTGGACCACCATGCCCTTGATCAGGTCGTCCACCGGCACGCGCATCTTGGGGTCGATGAACATGCGCGAGCCGGGCATCTTCCACGCGCGCTCGCTCACGGGCATGGCCTGCTGCAGGTCGATCTTCTTCGAGCGCAGGGCGTCGAACACCAGATAGCCCGTCATGAGCTTGGTGAGCGATGCCGGCTCCACCGGCACCTCGGCATCCTTGGCTGCCAGCGTCTGGTTGGCGCTGACGTCGAGCACGAGGTAGCTGCGCGCGGCCACTTCGGGTGGCTGTGGAACCTGGGCGTGGGCGACAAGACAGGACGAAGCGAGCAGCAGGGCAGCGAGGATGCGTTTCATGGAGACTGGCGAGGACTGACGGCAGGAGCCGGAAACACCGGCGACGAAAACAGATGGCGGCGGGAGGGCCCACCGCCGCGAGGAACAGCGGCGCGGGACGCTCAGGCGCGCAGGTGGCGCGCCACCACGTCCTTGAGCAGCGGCAATTGTCCGTGAAAGAAGTGGCCGCCCCCCGGGAAGACTGTGACGGGCAGTGACTGCGGCCGCGCCCAGTCGAGCACGGAGGCCAGCGGCACCGTGTCGTCCTGCTCGCCATGCACGATCAGCGTGCGCGCGTGCAGTTCCTGGGGGATGGCCGCCACCTCGAAGCGCGAGGCGGCCGTTCCCACGAAAACCAGCCGTTCGATGGCGCGCGCAGGCCAGAGTTCCGCCAGCGTGCGGCTGGCCACGAACGAGCCGAAAGAGAAGCCCGCCAGACACAGCGCGCCACCGGGTGCCACGCTGCGCACCACCGCCAGGAAGTCCTCGGCCTCGCCACGGCCCTCGTCATGCGTACCTTCGCTGGCCCCCACGCCCCGGAAGTTGAAGCGCACGGCACGCCAGCCGCACTGGACGAAGGCGCGCGCGAGCGTCTGCACCACCTTGTTGTCCATGGTGCCGCCGAACAGCGGATGCGGATGCGCGATGACGGCCGTGCCCAGGGGCTCCTGCCCGGCCGGCACGTCGATCAGGGCCTCGATCCGGCCTGCGGCGCCGGAGATTTCCAGGCGTTCGGTCTGGCGGTTCACACGCCCGCCCTCAGCGTCCGACGTGCGGCGGGGTCAGCAGCCGCTCGACCACCTCGCCGCGCTTGAGGTGCGATTCGACGATCTCGTCGATGTCGTCCTTGTCCACATACGTGTACCAGACGGCCTCGGGGTAGACCACGGCGATCGGCCCGCCCGCACAGCGGTCGAGGCAGCCGGCCTTGTTGACGCGCACCTTGCCCGGGCCTGACAGGCCGGCCGCTTTCACGCTGGCCTTGCAGTGGTCGAAGGCATCCTGGGCACGGTGCCGCGCGCAGCTGTCTTCGCCGCCCTTGCGTTCATTGAGGCAGAAAAAAATGTGCCGGCCGTAGTAGGAGGCCGGCGTCTCGGGTGCGTTGGGCATGGTGCCAATTCTAGTTTTCGCGCTCGCGCCGTGACAGCACCACCAGCACATATGCGAGCGTGGCGTAGGGCCAGACCCAGCCCAGCCACTGCGCCAGGCCGTGGAAGTGGATGAAGCGCCCCTGCTCCCACACCTGCAGCGTCTGCGCGAAATAGGCGCTGGTGGGCGCCTGATTGAGCACGGACAGCCCCACGCCCAGCGCCAGCAACAGCACGGCCGCGCAACCGCGGCGCGGCAGCACCAGCGCCAGCAGCGCGAACAATGCTGCGGCAGCCATGCCGGCCTCGGCCGCCGGCGTGATCCATTCCCACGCATTCGCGGGTCCGAAGCTCAGCGCCGCCGACAGGCAGGTCACGCCCAGCCCGCTCGCGCCCACGGCGGCCGCCAGCACCGCCCGGCGCGCGGGTGAGCGCATCACGCTGTAGCCCAGAAGACATGGCGCCAACAGGCCCAGCGCCACGCACAGCGCTTCGGCGCCCGGCACCAGGGGCTGCAGTTCCGCGTAGCGCACGGGCACCCAGTCGAGGAAGGGTGTGTCCTCGAGCACGCGGCCCAGCCACGCCTCTAGCCGCTCGAAGACCTGGCCCAGCCCGAAAGGCACCGCGGCCGGGAACAGCAGCGCCACCGGCCACAGCGCCAGCAGCACCAGCGCGCCGCGTGCGTGCGGCGTGAACCAGCGCTCGCGGAAACGGCTCCAGCGCGCCAGTGCGCCCAGGGGCTCCAGCGCCACGGCCAGCAGCGCGCCCACGCCCGCGCCGCCGCTATTGAGCGCGAAATCCACATTCGACGGCACGCGCATCGGCAGATAACTCTGCAGCGTCTCCATCAGCAGAGACAGCAGCGTCGCCGGAACGAACCCGAAAAGAAACGCACGCAGCGCGCCTGCGCGTGGCTGGCTGCGCAGCACCGCCAGGCTGCACAGGAATCCCAACGGGATATAGCCCGCCACATTGGAGACGAGGTCGAAGCCCGTCCAGTAACGCGGCAGCGGCGCCGTGAGGAAGGCCCAGGGCACGATGCCCTGATCGCGCCACTCACCAAACGGATACAGGCTGGCATAGACGATCAGAACCACCCAGGCCAGCGCGAGCGGCCAGGCGGAGGTCTTCTGCATGCCGCCCTCTCCCGCGCGGTCAGAACGGCTTGACCACCACCAGCACCACCGCTGCCACGAGCAGCAGCACCGGCACCTCATTGAACCAGCGGTACCAGCGGTGGCCACGCGTGTTCTCGTTGCGCTCGAACCGCTTCAGCAGGCGCACACAGCCATGGTGGTATCCCAGCACCAGCAGCACGATCGTGAGTTTGGCGTGCATCCAGCCGTTCCCCGGACCGCGGCCGATGCCGTAGACCATCCATAGCCACAGGCCCAGCACCAGTGCCGGCACTGCCAGAAGATGTGTGAACCGCATCAGCTTGCGCGCCATCAGCAGCAGGCGTTCGCGCTCGCGCACCGACTCGGGCGGCACTTCGCGCGGAATCTGTGCAAGGTTGACGAAGATGCGCGGCAGGTAGAACAGGCCAGCGAACCAGCTGGCCACGAACACGATGTGGAAGGCTTTGACCCAGAGCATGCGTTCGAGTGTAGGTGCGAGCGGCCGCGACAAAAAAAAGCCCGGCGGATGCCGCCGGGCCATGGAAGCCTTTTTGCTGTCACACATCAAGGCGCCCGCTCAGGGAGGAAAAGCGGGGGGCGCGAACGCCCGCGGGAAATTTAACAAAGCTCACAGTTCACTACAAGTCGCGCGTCGCGCTTTTTTTCCAGCTGCGATGAATGTAAGAGGCCATGCGCGCATCAGAAGTAATCCATTAGTTGGCACATGACCCTCAGTGAGGTCCGGCGTTTCATACACGAGCCACAACCTGACCAACCGAGGAGGAGGCCATGCCGGCTTGGTGCACAATTTTCGGATGACCGCGTCCGCCTCCCTGCCCCCCTTTCCCGCCAGCCGTCCGCGCCGCCTGCGTCGCGACGCTTTTTCGCGCGACCTCGTGCGCGAACACCGTCTGAGCCCGCACGACCTCATCTATCCGGTGTTCGTCACCGAAGGCCAGGGCGTGCGCCAGGCCGTGCCGTCCATGCCGGGCGTCGAGCGCCTGAGCCTGGATCTGCTGCTGGATGTCGCCGCGCAGTGCGTCACGCTCGGCATCCCGGTGATCGCACTGTTCCCGGTGATCGATGCCTCGCTCAAGACACCCGACGGACGTGAAGCGCTCAATCCCGACGGCCTAATCCCGCGCGTGGTGCGCGCGCTCAAGCAGGCACATCCCGGCCTGGGCGTGATGACCGACGTGGCGCTCGATCCCTACACCAGCCACGGCCAGGACGGCCTGCTCGACGACACCGGCTACATCCTCAACGACGACACCGTGCAGGTGCTGACCGGCCAGGCGCTGGTGCAGGCCGAAGCCGGTGTCGACATCGTCGCGCCCAGTGACATGATGGACGGCCGCATCGGCGCGATCCGCGATGCGCTCGAAGCCCACGGGCTGGTGCACACGCGCATCATGGCCTACAGCGCCAAGTACGCCAGCGCCTTCTACGGCCCCTTCCGCGACGCCGTCGGCTCGTCGGCCAACCTGGGCAAGAGCAACAAGAAGGTCTACCAGATGGATCCGGGCAACACCGACGAGGCGCTGCGCGAGGTTCAGCTGGACATCGCCGAAGGCGCCGACATGGTGATGGTCAAGCCCGGCATGCCGTATCTGGACATCGTGCGGCGCGTGAAGGACACCTTCCACATGCCCACGTTCGCCTACCAGGTCAGCGGCGAGTACGCCATGCTCAAGGCCGCGGCCGCCAATGGCTGGCTCGACCATGACGCGGTGATGATGGAAAGCCTGCTGGCCTTCAAGCGCGCAGGCGCCGATGGCGTGCTGACCTACTTCGCGCTCGACGCCGCGCGACTGCTGCGCGGCTGACCCCGCAACCACCGCGCCCCGATGCAGATCATCGAATTCAGCCCCGGCACGCTGCGCTTCGTCGAGCACCTGCCCGAGCAGATGCCCGCCGGCGGCTTCGTCTGGATCTATCTCGACCGATCCGCGTTCGAGCGCGAACTGCCGCAGCTGCAGCACGCGGCCACGCGGCTGGGCGGTTCGCAGTTGCTGGATCTGCACTGCGCCGACCTGGTCAACGCGGCGCATCCGTCGCACTACGACTACACCTCCATCTACGACCTGATCATCTTCAGGCGGCTGGCCACGCGGGAAGATACGGCCGAGCCGCCGGCCAACGGCATCGCCCCGGGTGCTCCGCTGCGGCAGATCCGCACGCACGCCGTCGGCTTCGCGGTGTTCGACCGCCTGCTGATCTCGGTGCATCCGGATGGCTGCTTCACCGCCCGCGCCTTCATCGAGCGCTACCTGGCGGACGCCATCCAGGCCGAGGGCCTCACGGCCGCCGCGCGCAACCGGCTGCCCAGCAGCCCGGCCGACCTGATGCTGCGCATGGTGAACGTGATGGTCGACAGCTACCTCGACCTGCGCAAGCAGCTCACGGCGCAGCTCGATTACTGGCAGCAGGAACTGCTGCGCCCGCGCTCCCAGTTCGCCGACTGGAACGCGCTGATGACCGCCCGCAACGAGCTGCACACGCTGGAAGACCTCTGCGAAGAGCAGCATGACGCCATGCAGGAGTGGCTCGACACGCTGCGCGAGCAGCCGTCCACGGCCATGAGCCAGTCCGAGCGCGACGGCCTCGTCGCGCGCTCGCGCGACGTGATCGAGCACATCGAGCGCGTGGTGCACCATGTGCGCCGGCTGGAGCAGAACGCCGAGACGGTGGTGCAGATCCACTTCTCCGCGCAGAGCAACCGCACCAACGACATCATGCGCACGCTCACGGCGCTCACCGCGGTGTTCCTGCCGCTCAACCTCATCGCGGGCATCTTCGGCATGAACTTCGAATTCATCCCGCTGCTGCACACGCAGGGCGGCTTCTGGTGGGCCATGGGCGCGATGGCAGCGATCGCCATCGGCCTGATCGCCGTGTTCCGCCGCAAGCGCTATCTGGCGCGAACGGGGCGTTGAGCCCCCACGTGCGCTCACTGCGTGTAGCACTCTGCCCCTGAAGAGGGCGCTCGCGTGGAGCCTCGGCATCGCCGAGGCATGACCGCGATGCGGTCAGCGCCCGCTCAAAGATCCAGCACCAGTCGCTCACCGGCCGCGCGCGACACACAGGGCAGGAACTGGTCGCCCACGGCCTGCTCTTCGGGCGTGAGGTACATATCCCAGTGCTCCACCTCGCCGGCCAGCACGCGGGTGAGGCAGGTCCCGCACACGCCCTGCTGGCACGACAGTGGCACCTCCACGCCGGCGGCGCCCAGCGCCTGCAGCACCGACTGGTCTTCGTGCACCCGCACCTCGCGGCCGCTGCGCGCGAGCTCGACGATGAACGCGTTCATTCCTCGAGGAAGTTGCCGGCCGAAAAACGCACCGGCGGCGCCGCCGGATCGAAGCTCACGCCTGCCGGGTCCTCGCCAGCCGCCACGGCATCGACCTGTTTCTTGAGGAAGCGGCGCAGCATGACGATGCCGCGGTCGGTGGTGGCCAAATGTTCCTCGGAGTGCCTGGCGATGTTGCCCTGCCCGATCATGGCCTCGTTGTCGCCCGGAAACTGGCGGTGTTCTTCCTCGGTCATCTCCTCCCACAGCTTGCCGCCCAGGCGCGAACGCATGCGCTGCAGCTCGCCGGCCTCGCGCACGCGGCCAACCACGTAGATGCGGAAGCTGTGGTTGTCCAGCGGCAGGATCCAGCCCAACGACTCCACCATGCCGTAGCGGCCCAGGCGCGGGCTCGGGATGATGCGCAACGTGGGCAGGCCCGCCTCGCTGATGCGGCGCAGCGTCTTGCCATCGGGCAGCTTGCGGATCGACACCGTGCGCACGCTCTGCTCGGCCGTGTCCCACGTCACTTCGGGCATCACCGCCATCTGCTCGACGAACTGCGTGCCGCTGAACGACGAGTGCAGCACCACCACGTGGAACGGATCGACCAGGTTGTCGTAGTGCTGCAGCCAGTTGCATTCGATGATCTGCGGGCCGCCGCCGCCGATGCTGCGGTCGTCGGCCTCCAGGAACTCGCCTTCTTCCAGTTGCTCCAGGCACTCGTAGCGCGGCAACACGGGCTTGCGGTCGGGCGGCCCGAGGTAGGCCCAGATCAGGCCGTACTGCTCCTGCACCGGATACCAGGGCTGGCGCACCTTGTCGCGCGCGCGGCCGCCCTCGGGCTCGCAGGGCTGCTCGACACAGTGGCCCTGCACGTCGAACAACCAGCCGTGGTAGCAGCAACGGATGCCGCGCTCTTCGACGCGGCCGTAGTACAGCGACGTGCCCCGGTGCGCGCAGTGCGGATACACCAGGCCCGGCCGGCCGCTCTTGTCGCGGAACAGGATCAGTTCTTCGCCCAGCACGCGCACCTTGCGCGGCACGTCGGTGGCGTCGCCCACCAGCCCCACGGGATGCCAGTAGCGGCGCATGAGCTCGCCCATGGGTGTGCCGGCCGTGACGTCGGTGAGTTCGTGGCGCGAGGTCGGCTGCGGCCGGCCATAGGCCGTGCCCGTGTCGACGGCGATGGGGATCACGCGTGCGCCCGGCTTGTCGAGGGCGGTGGCGCGGCTGTCGGTACTCATGGAGTGCTTCCCTGTCTGTCGGAATGGAATGCGCGCGGGCGCGTCATTGCGGCCCGGTCACGCCGGCGGCCTTGATGAGCTCGCTCACGCGCGGATAGTCGTCCTTGAAGATCTGGCGGAACTGCGCCGGCGTGTTGCCCAACGGGACGAAGCCGTAACCCAGCAGCCGCTGCTGGATGTCCGGCATCGCCGTCACCTCGCGCAGCGCGGTCACCCAGGCTTCCTGCACTGGCTGCGGCAGGTGGGCCGGGCCGAACACGCCGATCCAGCTGTCCACGTCGAAACCCTTGTAGCCCTGCTCGGCGAAGGTGGGCACCTCCGGCATGCCCGGCGTGCGACGTGAGCCGGCCACGGCCCAGGCCTTCATCTTGCCGGCCTGCACGTGGCCGCGCGCGGTCGAAGGGTTGGCCCAGGCGAAGTCGAGCTGGCCGCCGAACAGGTCGTTGTGTGCCGCCGCCTCTGACTTGTAGGGCACGTGGACCATGTCCAGCCCGGTCTGTCGCGTGAGCAGTTCGCCGAACAGGTGCGCGGCCGAGCCGTTGCCCCAGGTGCCGTAGTGCAGGCGCTTGCCGCCCTTGCCGCCGGCGACGAACTCCTGCACGTTGCCGTAGGGCGAATCGGCGCGGCCCACGATCATGGGGCCGCCCGTGGCCACCATCGACAGCGGTGTGAAGTCGGTGAAGGGGTCGTACGGCGTCTTCTGCATGATGGGCACGTTCACGTGCGTGAGCGGCAGCGTGAAGAACACCGTGTGGCCATCGGCCGGTGCCTTGGCCACGAAGTCGGCCGCGATGATGCCGCTGGCGCCGGGCTTGGCGTCGATGACCACGGGCTGTCCCCAGCGCGCCTGCAGCTTGTCGGCATACACGCGCGCGAGCGTGTCGATCGGCCCGCCCGCCGTGCCGAAGGGCACCATGCGGATCACGCGCGAAGGAAAGGCGCCAGCGGGCTGGGCGCGGCCCGGCAGGGGAGCCGCGACGAGCGCGGCAGCGCCCGTGAGCAGAAGTTCTCTGCGCTTCATCATGGGTTGTCTCCTATATTTGTGCTAGCGCCTCGAGGAAGGCGTGCAGGGCATGCTAAGGAGACAACCGGGGTGCGGCAATTCGATTGTTTGGATACGAGATATGAACCAGCGTGATATCCGCAGCCTCGATCTGGGCATGCTGCGCACCTTCGATGCGCTGATGCGCGAGCGCAGCGTCTCCCGCGCGGCGGCGCGGCTGTTCCTCAGCCAGCCCGCCGTGAGCGCCTCGCTCAACCGGCTGCGGCAGGTGTTCGACGATCCGCTGTTCTCGCGCACATCCCACGGCATGGTGCCCACCGCACGCGCGTGCGCGCTGGCGCCCCAGGTCGAAGCCGTGCTGGCCAGCGTGGCCTCGCTGCTCGACGAGGGCAATGGTTTCGATCCGGCGCGCTCAGCCCGCATTTTCCGCATCGCCGGCTCGGACTTCGCGGGCCGCGTGCTGCTGCCGACGCTGGTGCGGCGGCTGGCCGGTTGCGGCTCGCAGATCCGCATCGTGTGGGAGCAACCCGGCACATCTGCAATGCCCGAGCGGTTGCGGCGGGGCGAGTTCGACCTCGCCGTCCTCGCGCGCATCCGCCCGGCCGAAGACATGCGCACACTCGCGCTCTACGAAGACAACTACGTGTACGTGACACGCCATGGCCATCCCCAGGTGGGCCGGCCGGTGACGCTGGACGACTTCTGCGCCACGCCGCAGGCCTTCCTCGGCTACGGAACATCGGCCCTGGAAGACGTGATCGACGAGACGCTGCGCCAGCAAGGCCGCGAACGGATGGCGCAGGTGGCGCTGGGCGGCTTCGGCCAGATCGTCGACCTGCTCCAGCACAGCGATATGGGCGCGGTGATCGCGCGCCGCGTGGCCGATGCGTACGCCGATCAGCTCGCGCAGCATGCGGCGCCGTTCGGCCTGCCCACCTACCGGCAGCTGATCTGCTGGGATGCGCGCAGCGACCACGACCCGGCCACGCAATGGCTCACGGACGAAATCCGCCGCATCGTCTGCGGCGACCCCGCGCACGCGGCGGCCTGACGGCTCAGTTCACGCCGAACAGCCGGGCCGCGTTGCCCCAGGCAATGCCGCGGGCCACGTCGGCGGGCAATCCGCCGAGCCAGGTGCGGTAGTCCTGCATGATCTGGCCATAGGTCTGCCAGCGGGCGTTGATCCAGGTGTCGGAGCCGATCATGAAGCGGTCCGGATAGGCCAGCAGCAGTGCGCGCCATTCGGCACACAGCTGGCCGCCCTCGCAGGTGAGGCCTGGCCGGTACGACAGCTCGCCCATCAGCGTGGGGTAACGATCGAGCAGCGCCTTCACCCGCGCCACCGGCGGGCCGCCGATGCCGGTGTGGGCCCAGACGATGCGGCCCGCGGGCGCGTGCGCCATGAGCAGGTCGATGGCCACGTCGTCCACGTGGGCGAGCACGGGCAACTGGTGCCGCGCCGCGAACTGCATGATCTTGCGCGCCACCGGGCCATTGGCGTTGGCGCTGTCGTAGAGGTGGAATTCGCCGATGCCACGATACGGTCCGTTGGCCGTGCCGCGCGCGAATTCGTCCTGCACCAGCTTCCAGATCGATTCGTCGCGGAACCAGTTGGTGTAGTCGGGCCGGTCGCGGTAGAGCCGGATGAACGGCACCACGGCCACGCCGGCCGCCTGCGCCTGCTCGCGCGCCGCGGCCAAGGCCTTCGTGCCGTCGTTGGGACGGCTGTTGGCGACGATGGCCTTGACGCCACTGTGCTGCATGAGCTTGAGCACGTCGGCCAGTGGATACGGCGACTGGGCTTCGATGTTGTAGTGCAGGTGCGCGTCGAACAGCGGACCTTCGTAGCCAGCCGCCCACGCCGGCGCGGACAGCGCAGCCGCGACGGCGGCCACGAGCAGCGCACGCAGGCGCACGGCGGCGGTGGGCATCAGCCGACGTGCTTGCGGAAGAACTCGACCGTGCGCGTGCGGGCCAGTTGGGCCGCCTCGGCGTCGTACGAGCCGCGGTGGTCGCAGTTGAAGCCGTGATCGGCTTCGTAGATGTGCACTTCCACGCCGGAGTGCGCACGCTTGAAGGCTTCCACGCCGTCGAGCGGAATGTAGTGGTCGCGGCTGCCGAAGTGCGCCAGCACCGGCACGCGCGGCTGGCGGGCGATTTCGTCAGGCGTGGTCACGCCGCCACCGTAGTAGGGCACGGCCGCGGCAAGGCCCGACACCTGCGCCGCTGCACGCCAGGTGAGCAGGCCGCCGTAGCAATACCCCACGATGCCGACCTTGCCGCCCGACGCCTTCGCGGCGTAGTCGACGGCCGCCTGCAGGTCCTGCAGCACGCCGGGCGCGGGCAGGGCCTCGACCGCGGCCTTGAGCGCCGAGCCCTGCTTCATGTCGTCGGGCGTGTAGCCCAGCTGCACGCCGGGCTGCACACGATGGAAGGTGGAAGGCGCCACCGCCACGTAGCCCTCGGTGGCGTAGCCGTCGGCCACTTCGCGGATGTGGGCGTTGACGCCGAAGATTTCCTGCACCACGACGATGGCGCCGCGCACCTCGCCCTGGGGCTGCGCCACGTAGGCGGGGATGGTGGTGCCGTCGGCGGCGGTGAGGTCGATGAAAGAACCCATGGTGGTCAAGCTCCTTGGTTGGGATGGTTGTCGAGTTTGCGTTGCAGGAAGTCGAGCCGGTCCTGGCCCCAGAACATCTCGCCGTCGAGGACGTACGTGGGCGCACCAAACAGGCCGAGGTCGATCGCGGCCTGCGTGTTGTGGTCGTAGCAGGCCTGCACCTGAGCGCCACGCGACTGCTCGGGCAGCTCGGGCGGCAGGCCGGCCTCGCGCGCCAGATCGGCCAGCGTGGCCGCATCGGAGATATCGCGCTCGTGCTGCCACACGGCCGCCATCACGCCGCCGGCCAGACGCAGCGCGGCCTCGGTGCCGTGGTGCAGATCGGCCGCGATGATGAGCCGCGCGGCATCGTCGGGCGGCACCGGGAAATGGCGCGGCTCGACGTTCATCGGCTTGCCCAGCCACTGCGAAAAGCGCCGCAACTCCAGCAGCCGGTAGGCCTTGCGCTGGGCCGGCCGCTGCGCCAGCGGCAGCCCGCCCGAGACCGACATCACACGGCCGAGGTCGACCGGCAGCACGCGCACCTGCGCGCCGGCTTTCGCGGCGATGGCGGCGAAGCGGTCGTGTCCGAGGTAGGTCCACGGGCTGTGGGGCGCGAAGTAGTAGTCGATCACGGCGGGCACGGCGGGGTCTCCTCTTGGGGTTTAATAAGGCTCGAAAGCCTGCGAACGCCTGCCGTTGTAACGCATCGGCGAATCCCCGCCGCACCGGAAGGAGACACCCCCCATGGAGAAGGTCCTGCTGATCACAGGCGCGAGCCGGGGCATCGGCGCCGCCTGCGCCCGGCTGGCCGCGCGCCAGGGCTGGACGGTGGCCGTCAACTACGCCAGCCGCGCCGACGCCGCGCAGGCCGTGGTGGACGACATCCGCGCCGCCGGCGGCCGGGCCGAAGCCTTCCAGGCCGACATGCGCGACGAGACACAGATCGTCTCGATGTTCGAGGCCATCGACACCCACCTGGGCCGCCTGCGGGGCCTGGTCAACAACGCCGGCGTGGTGGACGTGCCCGCGCGCGTGGACCAGATGAGCCGCGAACGCCTGCTGCGCATGTTCGACATCAACGTGCTGGGCGCCTTCAGCTGCACGCGCGAGGCGGTGCGCCGCATGAGCACGAAGCATGGCGGCACGGGCGGAGCCATCGTCAACGTCTCCAGCGCCGCGGCGCGCCTGGGCGCGGCCGGCCAGTACGTGGACTATGCGGCGGCCAAGGGCGCGATGGACGTGCTCACCGTGGGCCTCGCGCGCGAGGTGGCGGCCGAGGGTATCCGCGTGAACGCCGTGCGCCCGGGCCTGATCGAGACCGACATCCACGCCTCGGGTGGCCTGCCCGACCGCGTGCGCGATCTCGCGCCGGGCGTGCCCATGCTGCGCGGCGGCACGGCCGAAGAAGTGGCCGAGGCCATCGTCTGGCTGCTGTCCGATGCCTCGCCCTACACCACCATGTCCCTGCTCGAAATCTCCGGAGGCCGCTGACCCATGACCCAAGCCACCCCATCCACCCCGCGCACCGATATCGAGTTCTGGTGGGAAGACATGAAGGTGGGCGAGACGCGCGCCCTCGGCTCGGTGTCGCCGACGGCCGAGCAGACCATCGCCTTCGCCAGGCAATTCGACCCGCAGCCCTTCCACCTCGACGAGGCGGCGGCGCGCGAATCGGTGTTCGGCGGCCTGTGCGCCAGCGGCTGGCACACCTGCAGCATGGCGATGCGGCTGATGGTGGACAACTTCCTGAGCCGATCGTCCAGCCTGGGTTCGCCGGGCCTGGAGAACATCAAGTGGCTCAAGCCGGTGTTCCCTGGCGACGTGCTGAGCCTGTCGAGCACCGTGCTGGAATCGCGCCCCATGAACAGTCGGCCCGACGTGGGCCTGGTGCGCACCACCTGGTCGATGGTCAACCAGCATGGCGTGCAGGTGCTGCACATGGAAGGCTGGAGCATGTTCCGCCGCCGCACGCCCGGCGCGCCGGCGGCACCAGCCTGAGCCCTGGCGCCGTTCGCGCGCGCCCTGGTCGAACCGGGGTGGCACGGATGGTGCAACCGCCCGCCTTTTCCGTCCCGACCCGCCACTTCACCCCACCGCAGTACCGCCCATGACGCTATCCCGCCGCACCTTCGTCACCCGCGCCGCCGCCGGCGCGCTCGCACCCGCCGCCACGTTCGCGCCGGGCCTCGTGCGCGCCGCCCAGCGCGTGCGCTATGCCTTCCCGGCACCCGCGTTCCTGGCGGCATTCACGCCCATCAACATCGCGCAGATCAAGGGCTACTACGCCGAAGCCGGCCTGGAGGTGGAATTCCAGTCGGTCGCCGGCGGCCTGGACGCCGCCAAACGCGTGATCGACGGCGAGTTCGACCTGGGCGGCGGCACGGGCGACACGCCCATCCTGCTGCGCCCGCAGGGCCTGCCGATCAAGGCCGTGGCGGTGCTGGGCGGCAAGTCGATGACGCAGATGGTCGTGCGGCGCGAGGCCGGCATCTATACGCCCGAGGGATTCCGCGGCAAGAAGATCAGCGTTACCTCCACCACCGACACCACGTACTACACGCTGCTGGGATTCCTGGCCGCCATCGGCGTGGCGGCGGACGACGTCACCATCGTGCCGTCGGGCCCGGTCAACGTTTTCAAGCACCTCATCGACGGCCAGGTGGACGCCATGGCCGGCGTGCCCGACTGGGTGGTCCCGATCCAGCGCAGCGGCGTGCGCACGATGATCTTCCGCTCCGACGAGTTCTTCCCCAGCCTGGCACAGGCGCTGCTGAGTTCCGACGCCGCCATCGCACGCCGCCCCGATGCCATCAACGCGTTCGTGCGCGCCACCGTGCGCGGCCTCCAGGAAACCATCCGCGCGCCGCAGGAATCGGCGAAGCTGATCGCCGACACGTTCCCGCAACAGAAGGGCAAGGCCGACGAGATCGCCGACGTGATCCGCTACTACGCCGACTATGTGTACCCCGGCCAACGCCGTCCCGGGGAGATGAATGCGCTGCGGCTGGAGAAGGTGCAGACCTTCTACCGCAACCGGAACATCATCGCGCAAGCGACGCCGGTGCGCGATCTGTACGCGCCACAGTTCACGAGCTGAGGCCCCACGTTCGCTCACTGCGTGTAGCTCTCCGCCCCCCGAGGGGGCGCTCGCGCGCGGCCCCGGCACAGCCGGGGCGTGAGCGCGTTGCGCTCAGCCCTCGGAAGGCTCTTCTGTGCTGTCCGCTTCGGCCTCTGCCTCCGCATTCACGCGCTTGACCAACTGGTTGCTGGTGTTGCGAAGGCGCTGGGCGAGCAACTGCGTGAGCTTGACGAGCAGCTTGGCACCGGCGCCGGGGTGGTCGCGGATCAGGGCCGCGATGGCCTCGCGCGTGAGCACGCCGGCCTCCACGTCGCCCTGCGCCGTGCATGTCGCGTAGCGCGGTTCGCCATCGAGCATCGACATCTCGCCGATGGCTGCACCCTGGCGGATGACAGCCAGCCGCGAGGGCTCGCCGGTGGGGGAACGCTTGGTTACGTCCACCGTGCCCTCGAGCAGCAGAAGCATCCACCCGCCCACCTCGCCCTCGGCGATGAGCTGCTGGCCCGATCGTGCGCGCAGCAGCAGCATGGCCGACCCGAGCGCTTCGGCCTCATCCGGCGTGAAGTCTTCCAGCAATGCCGCGTTGTGCAGCAACCGCGGGCCACGCCCGGTCAGGCCCGCGCAGGTGCCGACCACGGCGAGGCCCGCCGCCTGCAGCTGCTCGGCCACCGCCAGCGTCGCGGCGCCAGGCTTCAGGGTACCTGCTGCAGCCATTGGGCGATGTCCTCGATCGCCGCGTCGGTGGCGGCGGCCAGCGCGCGCACGCCACCGCTGGCGTCGCCGCTGTCGGCCGGTCGCGTGGCCACCACGGCGCGCTGGCCCAGCAGGCGGTCGCCGACCGTCGTGCTTTCGGTCAGCGTGACGCGCAGCCGCACCACGCCGCGGCTGGCGGTGGGACTGTCGAAATGGTGCGTGAACTCGTCGAGCTCGACGCGCAGGGTGTGCGGCACGCGGCCGCCGACGCGCGCCTGGGAAGCCGCTTCTTCTGCGGTGAATACAGCTCGCCTCTCACCGAGCGCCTCGCGCATGCGCCGGCGCACCAGCAGCGCCGGCAGTGCACTCCATCGCGCCTGGGCATAGGGGCGCAGCTGGTTCGCGTCAGCATAGGCCAGGCGATAGAGAACGGCCGTGCTGTCGAGCATGCCGGCAGCTTCGACGTCGGCCAGCGCGATGGCCGGCAGCGGCGCTCGCCGGTCCTGGGGGCGCGGCGTCAGCGGACCGGGGCCGAAGTCGTAGAGCGTGGAGCGCACCGGCTTGTCCGGAAGGGAACAACCCGCCAGCACCAGGCCGGCCGCGCCGGCGAGCAGCAGCACGCCTCGGCGCGAATTCAGGGCTGGCAGCGGTGGTTGGCGGAAGACGGAACGGTCGGCGGTCATGGCGTGGCTCCTGCGCGCGGCGCGGTGAATCCTTCTTCGCCCGGGCCCGGCGGCACGGGGCCATTGCCGAACAGCAGGGATTGCGGGTTGTCGTTGATGGAGTTGGCGGCCCGGCTGAGCTGGCGCGCGGCGCGCGAGGTTTCCTCGGTCACGCGGTTGATGCGCGGCAGCGTGGCCGAGTTGAACGAATCGGCCGCATGCGAGAGGGCCTGCGTGCCTTCGGCCAGGCGGTCGATCGGGCCGTCCTTGGCGTTGAGCCGGCGCGCCGTGTTGCCGATGTCTTCCGAGGCCTTCGCCACGTTGTCGGCCGCCGTCTTCATCGAGACCATGGCGGCGCTGGTGTCGCGCGCGGCCGGCGCCAGCGATGCCAGGGCCGGATCGAGGCGCTGCGTCACCGTGGCATCGAGCCGCTCGGTCAGCCGGTTGACGCCGCCGGCGGCCGCGCTGAGATTGCCCAGGGTGTCCTGCACCAGCTTCTGGTTGTCGGGGCCGATGATCTCGTTGACACGGCGCGTGGTGATCTCCACCTGTTCGAGGATGGCCTCACCACGCGAGGCCAGCTGCGAGAACAACGAGGGCTTGAGCGGCAGCCGCGGCGGCTTCTCGGGGTTGGGCGGAAGCGGCTCGGTGGATTCGCCTTCATCGTCGAGCTGGATGAACGCCAGGCCCGTCACACCCTGCTGCGACAGCTGCGCGAAGGTGGAACGCGTCATCGGTGTGTCGTCGGCCACGGTGATGCGCACCAGCACGTTGCCGCGCACCTGGGGATCGAAGCCGATCTCGGTCACGCGGCCCACCGTGAGCCCGCGGTAGCGGACGGCCGCCTGCGGCTGCAGACCGGCCACCGATTCGCGCGTGGACATTTCATAGATGTTGCGCACTTCGGTGTCACGCATCAACCACATCGACATCGCCACGAGCAGCGCCGCGACGCCAATGACGAAGAAGCCGGCGGCCATGGCATGGGCCTTGTTTTCCATTGCTTTCTCCTTTGCGTTCCTGCTACACCGCGAACGGATACTCGCGCAGCAATTCCATTGCCCGCTGGCCGCGTTCGCCCAGGAAGAAGTTGTGGATGAACGGATGCGGGAAGGCGATCACGTCCTTCGGTGGTCCGTCCACGATGACTTTCTGCTCGGCCAGCACGGCGATGCGCGTGGACAGCTCGTAGAGCGTGTCCAGGTCGTGCGTGACCATGACCACCGTGAGGTCGAGCTCGCGATGCAGCGCGCGCAGCAAGGTGCAGAAACCGTCGGAGCTGTCGGGATCGAGCCCGGCGGTGGGTTCGTCCAGCAGCAGGAGCGGCGGGTCCATGATGAGCGCGCGCGCCAGCGCCACGCGCTTGACCATGCCACCCGACAGGTCGGACGGCATCTTGTGCGCGTCCTTGGCCGACAGGCCCACCATCTGCAGCTTCACCAGCGCGGCATCGCGTACCAGTTCGTCGGGCAGGATCTTGAATTCGCGCAGCGGAAAGGCGATGTTCTCCAGCACGTTGAACGCCGAGAACAGCGCACCGTGCTGGAAGAGCATGCCCACGCTGCCCGCCGCCTCGCGCCCGCCCAGGCTGCCCACGGGGCGACCCAGCACGCGGATGCTGCCGCGCGCCGGCGTCTCCAGCCCGAGGATCTGGCGCAGCAACACCGTCTTGCCCGTGCCCGAGCCCCCCACCAGCGAGAGCACCTCGCCGCGGCGGATGGTGAGGTCGAGGTCGCGGTGGATCACCACCTCGCCGTCCTCGCTGTCGAACACGGTCCACAGGCGCTCGATCTCGACGACGCGGCCGTCGTCCTGCGCTGCCGTGTCGGTGGTGCGCGTGCCGTCGCTCATCTCACACGCCCACACTCTTGAAAACCACGGCGAACAGCGCATCGACGAGGATCACCACCGTGATCGAGGTCACCACCGACGACGTCGTGCCCTGGCCCAGGCTCTCGGTGTTGGGCTTGACGCGCAGTCCGTAGTGGCAGCCCACCAACGCGATCAGCACGCCGAACACCACCGACTTGGAGATCGCCAGCACCAGGTTGGACAGCTGGACCGCCTTGGGCAGCTCGGAGATGAAAAACGAGGGCGTGATGCCCAGCGAAAGATCGGCCGCCAGCATGCCGCCCAGCAACGCGGCCACCGTGGTCCAGACGGTGATCAGCGGCATGGCCACCGCCAGGGCCATGGCGCGCGGCATCACCAGCCGGAAGCCGTGGCGGATGCCCATCACGCGCATGGCGTCGAGCTCTTCGGTCACGCGCATCACGCCGATCTGCGCCGTGATGGCCGAGCCCGAGCGGCCCGCGATCAGCACGGCCGCCAGCACCGGGCCGAGCTCTCGGATGAGCGACAGGCCCAGGATGTTGACGATGAACGCATCGGCGCCGAATTGCCGTAACTGCTGGGACGTGAGGTAGGCCAGCACCACGCCGATGAGAAAGCCCACCAGCGCCGTGATCGGCATCGCCGTCGCGCCGATGTGGAAGAGGTGTCCCGACACATCGCGCCAGGGCCCCTGGTGAGGCGCACGCGCCAGCCGCAGCAGATCCAGGAAGAGCTGGCCCACCAGCTTCACGAGATCGCGCAGATGCTCACGCAGCGCGAACAGGCGGCCACCCAGCGACAGGAAACGTTCGGACAGCGAATGACCCGAATCGGGCGGGGCGTCGACGGTGAACTCGGCCACGTGCGCGAGCACGGCACGCTGGGCTTCGCTCGCATCGAGCGGCTCGGGCCAGACACGCCCCCAGTGGTTCCACAGGAGCTGCGCGCCGACGTGATCGAGTTGGCCCACGCCTTGCAGGCTCCACGCGGCCTTGGCATCGGCCGTGCGCAGCCCATCGCCCACCGACCGCCATGCCGTGGGCACCGTGAGACTCACCGCCGTCCAGTCACCGCTGGCGACGACCGTCGCGCCGTCGAGGCGGATGCGTGGCGTGGAGTCCTCCATGAATCGTGTGTTCGTGCGTCGATGCGAAGCTGTGAGGCCAGGGCCCGCGCCGCATGGCGGAGCCTGAGGTGACAGCTGGCATCCTAACGGCTGGCACCGTCGGCGGTGTAGGCCAAGACCGGGAAAAAATCCGCGGTTCCTGCAAACGCGTGAGTGCTGGCCCCCCGTTCAGGGGGCCTGAAAACCCCGTGCCAGCCCGTCGCGCAGGTGCTCGACCACACACTGTACGGCGCGCGGCACCTGCGGCGACCAGGGCCGGATCGCATACAGCCGCGCGCCGAAGAACCCTTGCGGGCGCCAGCCCTGCAGCACGGGCACCAAATCCTGGGCACCCGCAGCCGGGCGGGCGCTGAAGTCCGGCAGCAGGCCGACTCCCAGGCCCGCCACCACGGCCTCGCGCAGTACTTCGCTGTTGTTGGCCTTGAACGGCCCGTCGACCGCCACCGTGACGGGCTGCGCGCCGCGCCGGGCGGGCAGGCGCTCAAAGCTCCATCCCTGCACCGTGCCGGGGCGAAGGTAGAGCAGGCAATCGTGCGCCGACAGGTCCTGCGGATGCCGCGGCGTGCCGCGTCGCGCGAGGTAGTCGGGGCTGGCCACCAGCACCGAGCGGGTGTCGCACAGCGCCCAGGCCACGTGCGTGTCGGGCGGTGCATGCGTGTGGCGGATGGCGAGATCGAAACCCTCGTGCGCGAGGTTGACGAATCGGTCGGTCAGGTCGAGCTCGACGCGGATTTCGGGATAGCGCAGCAGCAGCGGCGCCATCAAGGGCGCGATGTGCTGCCGGCCCAGCGCCACGGGCGCCGTGATGCGCACCACGCCGCGCGGTGTGGCGGCCAGGTCGCGCACGGCGGCGAAGCTGTGTTCGATGCGCGCGAAGGATGGCTCGGTTTCGGCGACCAGTTGCTGCCCCGCGGCGGTGAGCGCGACCGATCGCGTGGTGCGCACCACCAGCGGCACGCCGGCGGCGCGCTCCAGTTCGGCCACGCGCAGGCTCACGGTGGCCTTGGAGACACCCAGCCGGCGCGCGGCCTGGGTGTAGCTGCGCGTCTGCCCCAGCACCGTGAGCAGATGCAGGTCGGCGAGGACGGGAGCGAGGCGCGAAGACGAAGCCATGGCAGGAAGAGTGGCACGCCGATTGTTCGATGTATCGAACAATGAAGTCAAGCCAGGTGTCTTTGCAAAGCACGCGCGCACGCCTAGACTGGCTCTCCTACTTCCGCAGACTCCACCGAACGAACGAGACCCGCGCCATGACCGCCACGCCTTCCTCCATCCCCACCATCGCCCATTGGATCGCCGGCCAGCCGGCCGCTGGCGGCACGCGCCAGCAGGATGTCTTCAACCCCGCCACGGGTGCCGTCGCGGGCCGCGTCGCGCTCGCCGATACGGCCGCTGTCGATCAGGCCGTGGCCGCCGCGCAGGCCGCCTTCCCGGCCTGGGCCGACACGCCGCCGCTGCGCCGGGCGCGCGTGATGTTCAAGTTCCTCGAGCTGCTCAACCAGAACCGCGACGCGCTGGCGAAGATGATCACGCTCGAGCACGGCAAGGTGTTCACCGATGCGCAGGGCGAAGTCACGCGCGGCATCGACATCGTCGAGTTCGCCACCGGCATTCCGCAACTGCTCAAGGGCGACTACACCGAACAGGTCTCCACCGGCATCGACAACTGGACGATGCGCCAGCCGCTGGGCGTGGTGGCCGGCATCACGCCGTTCAACTTCCCTGTGATGGTGCCGATGTGGATGTTCCCCGTGGCCATCGCCTGCGGCAACACCTTCGTGCTCAAGCCCAGCCCGACCGACCCGAGCGCCTCGCTCTTCATGGCCGAGTTGCTGAAGAAGGCCGGCCTGCCCGACGGCGTTTTCAACGTCGTGCAGGGCGACAAGGAAGCGGTCGACGCACTGCTGGTGCACCCCGACGTGAAGGCCGTGTCGTTCGTGGGCTCCACGCCGATCGCCAACTACATCTACGAAACCGGCGCGCATCACGGCAAACGCGTGCAGGCACTGGGCGGCGCCAAGAACCACATGGTGGTCATGCCCGACGCCGACCTCGACCAGACGGTCGATGCGCTGATCGGCTCGGCCTACGGCTCGGCCGGCGAACGCTGCATGGCGATCAGCGTGGCGGTGCTGGTGGGCGACGTGGCCGACAAGTTGATCCCGAAGCTGATCGAGCGCACGAAGACGCTCAAGGTGCTCGACGGAATGAACCTCGACGCCGAGATGGGGCCCATCGTCACCCGCGCCGCGCACGAGCGCATCAGCGGCTACATCGACGTGGGCGTGAACGAGGGCGCGAAGCTGCTGGTCGACGGCCGCGGCTTCTCGGGCCGGGCGGCGGGCGCGGGTTGCGACAACGGCTTCTGGATGGGCGGCACGCTGTTCGACCACGTGACCACCGGGATGCGCATCTACAAGGAAGAAATCTTCGGCCCCGTGCTCTCGTGCGTGCGCGTGAAGGATTTCGCCGAGGCGGTGAAGATCATCAACGAGCACGAGTTCGGCAACGGCGTGAGCTGCTTCACGCGCGACGGCAACGTCGCACGCGAGTTCTCGCGTCGCATCCAGGTGGGCATGGTGGGCATCAACGTGCCGATCCCGGTGCCGATGGCCTGGCACGGCTTCGGCGGCTGGAAACGCTCGCTGTTCGGCGACATGCATGCCTACGGCGAGGAAGGCGTGCGCTTCTACACCCGGCAGAAGAGCGTGATGCAGCGCTGGCCCGAGAGCACCCCCAAGGGCGCCGAATTCGTCATGCCGACCTCGAAGTGAGGCCGGTCGGCCGGGGCTGAAAGCCCCGCGCAAGCGGGCCGCGCCACAATGCGCGGCACGACGCGTGCCCCTGATGCCGCGCGATGCACGAGGAGACAGGCCCGATGAGCGCACCCGAGGCAACGCAGACGCCACCCGAGCTGACGTTCGACTACATCATCGTCGGCGGGGGCACGGCCGGCTGCCTGCTGGCCAACCGGCTGTCGGCCGACCGCAAGTTGCGGGTTCTGCTGGTCGAGGCCGGCCGCAAGGACGACTACCACTGGATCCACATCCCGGTGGGCTATCTCTACTGCATCGGCAATCCGCGCACCGACTGGCTCTACAGCACGGAGGCCGAACCGGGTCTGGGCGGCCGCACGCTGCGCTATCCGCGCGGCAAGACGCTGGGCGGCAGCAGCAGCATCAACGGCATGATCTACATGCGCGGCCAGCGGCGCGACTACGACGGCTGGGCGCAGCTCACCGGCGACGACGCCTGGCGCTGGGAGAGCGTGCTGCCCGACTTCATGCGCCATGAAGACCACTACATCGGCGACGACGACCAGGCTGCGCTGCGCGACGCCGACTTCGGCCGCTACCACGGCCACGGCGGCGAATGGCGCGTGGAGAAGCAGCGCCTGCGCTGGGACATCCTCGACGCCTTCGCCGATGCCGCCCAGCAGGCCGGCATCCCCCACACGCGCGATTTCAACCGCGGCGACAACGAGGGCGTGGGTTACTTCCAGGTCAACCAGAAGAACGGCTGGCGCTGGAACACGGCGCGCGCCTTCCTGCGGCCCGCCTGCTACGCCCGCTCCAACTTCGAGCAATGGACGGGCGCCCAGGTCTCGCGCGTGATCACCGAGGTGCAGGCCGACGGCAGCCTGCGCTGCACGGGCGTCGAGGTGCACGACGGCGAAGGCCGCACCATCGCGCATGCCACGGCCGCCGTGGTGCTGTCGGCCGGCAGCATCGGCACGCCGCAACTGCTGCAGCTCTCGGGCATCGGCCCGGCGCCACTGCTGCAGCGGCACGGCATCACCGTGGTGGCCGACCTGCCGGGCGTGGGCGCCAACCTGCAGGACCACCTGCAGATCCGCGCGGTCTACCGCATCGATGGCGCGCCCACGCTCAACGTGCTGTCGTCGTCGCTCTGGGGCAAGGCGCGCATCGGGCTCGAATACCTGCTCTCGCGCAGCGGGCCGATGAGCATGGCGCCCTCGCAGCTGGGTGCGTTCACGCGCAGCGATCCATCGCAGCCCTGGCCCAACATCGAGTACCACGTGCAGCCGCTGTCGCTCGATGCGTTCGGTGAGCCGTTGCACACCTTCCCGGCGTTCACCGCCAGCGTGTGCAACCTCAATCCCACCAGCCGCGGCACGGTGCAGATCCGCAGCGCGAAGTTCACCGACGCGCCCGCCATCGCGCCCAACTACCTGGCCACACCGGAAGATCGCCAGGTGGCGGCAGATTCGCTGCGCGTCACGCGCCGCATCGTGGCGCAGCCGGCGCTCGCGCGGTTCAGGCCCGAGGAATGGAAGCCCGGCCCGCAGTACCAGAGCGACGAAGAACTCGCGCGGCTGGCCGGCGAAATTGCCACCACCATCTTCCATCCCGTGGGCACCACCAGGATGGGGCGCGACGGCGATCCGATGGCCGTGCTGGACAGCCGCCTGCGGGTGCGCGACGGGCGCGGTGGCGTGATCGCGGGGCTGCGCGTGGTCGATGCGGGCGCCATGCCCGTCATCACCAGCGGCAACACCAGCTCGCCCACGTTGATGATGGCCGAGAAGGCCGCCGGCTGGATGCGCGCCGAGGCACGCGCGGCGGCGTCGGCCTGAAGGAGCTCAGCGCAGTCCGCCCACGTATCGGCTGCCACCTGCAGGCGGCGGCGGGCCGCCGGGAGGTTTGCCGCCGGGTCCGGGCGCTGCGCCCGGCGCCGGTCGCGCACTGGGCTCGCCCGGACGCATGGCGACGGTGCGCATGGCCGACTCCATGAACGACTGGCGCGCCTGGTCCAGCGGTGCATCCCAGGCGCGCTCCAGGCGCTGCGCCCACTCTTCGAGCTCGGGCGCGTTGTCCTCGGCGGCACGCTCGCGAGCGAACGCCACCATGGCGCGCGCGTAGTCCTCGTTCACGGCCATCCATTCGGTGTCGGTGACGCGGCCCGTGCGCCGGCGCAGCAATACATGGAGATGGGCCGCGATGGCGACCCGGTCGCTGGGAGAAAGTGACATGTCGGCGTTCTCCTGCACAGCGGGGTCAGTGACCGATGCGTTCGCGGTGCTGGGCGATGTCCAGCCCCACCTGCTCCGACTGGTCGTCGGCCCGCAGGCCGACGATCACCATCGTGAGCCCGAGCAGCAGGGCGGTGCCGACGGCGCTGTAGGCCGCCACGGCCACGACGCTGATCAGTTGCGTGAGCAGGTCGCCCTCCACGCCCGATACCGTCTTGCTGGCCAGCAGGCCCGTCATGAGCGAGCCCACGATGCCGCCCACGCCGTGCACGCCGAACACGTCGAGCGAGTCGTCGGCGCGCAGCAGGCGCTTGAGGCCGGTGGCTCCCCAGTAGCAGGCCAGCCCCGCCACCGCGCCGATGAGCAGCGCCGAGCGCGGCGTGACGAAGCCGGCGGCCGGCGTGATCGCCACCAGGCCAGCCACCAGGCCGGAGCACAGGCCCAGCAGCGAGGGGCGGCCGCGCATGATCCATTCGCCCAGCATCCAGGTGAGCGCGCCCGCCGACGCGGCGATGTGGGTCGCCACCATCGCCAGGCCGGCTCGGCCGTCGGCCGCGACCGCCGAGCCGGCGTTGAAGCCGAACCAGCCCACCCACAGCATGCCCGCCCCTGTCATGGTGAGCGCGAGGTTGTAGGGCTCGAACGGCTCGCGGCCGTAGTTCAGGCGCGGGCCGAGCACGTAGGCGCACACCAGCCCCGACACGCCCGCGTTGATGTGCACCACGGCACCGCCCGCGAAGTCGAGCGCGCCCATGCGGGCCAGCCAGCCGCCCGGCTCCCACACCCAGTGCGCGATCGGCACATAGACGAACAGCGACCACAGGCCGATGAACCACAGCATGGCCGAGAAGCGCATGCGCTCCACGAAGGCGCCCACCACCAGCGCCGCCGTGATGATGGCGAAGGTGAGCTGGAACATCGAATACAGCGACTCGGGGATGCGTGGCGCGATGTGGCTCACGCTGAGCCGGCCGGCTTCCACCAGGTAGTCGAGTCCCGAGAACCACATGCGCGACGCGCCGCCGATGAAGGCGTTGCCCGGGGTAAACGCCCATGAATAGCCCGCCGCATACCAGAGCAGCGAGATCAGCGCCGCGATGGCCACCACGCTGGCCATGGTGTTGACGACGCTCTTCTTGCGCACCAGTCCGGAATAGAACAGCGCGATGCCGGGTAGCGTCATCAGCAGGACCAGCGCCGTGGAGGTGAGCATCCAGGCCGTATCGGCCCCATTGATCGAATCGGCCGCCACCAGCGCCGGCCGGGCGGGCGACTCGGCCGCCGCGGCGGGAGCATCCTGCGCCTGCACCACGCCAGCCATCGCCGCCATCATCACTGCGGCCATCACCCAACGAACCAGGGCCTTCCACGCGAAGAACTTCATGCCGTGCGCCTCTGTTGTGTTTTCAGTTCGGGCGCCGATGCATGAGTCGTGCCAAATGTAAAAAACTGCAGCGCAGCCAGTTTCGCCCGCGAACTGCATCACGCCATGCACCCTGCAGACGCACGGGTTAGTCCTAGTGCACCCCCTCGGTGCATCCGATTACAGTCCTACCACTCGCAACGGGCCGCAGTCTTGCCCGTGAGGGCGAGGGACCGAGGAGACACACAGCAGAACTAGCACAATATTTCCCGGCATCCCCCAAGAGATGCTTTTTTTCGAAGGCGCCGTTTTTTGACGGCGCCTTTTCTTTTTTTGGGGCGCCGGATCGTGGGCCCAGGCGCGGCCGGCAGGCGTGGTGACTGCAGCCATAATCGCGCCCGCCATGGAACTCCTCATCGTCACGCTGGCCTCCGGGCTGGCCGGTTTCGTCGACGCCATCGTGGGCGGCGGCGGCCTGATCCTCGTGCCCGCCCTGTTCGCCGCCTTCCCCACCGCGCCGCCGGCCACGCTGCTGGGCATGAACAAAAGCGCGGGTGTCTGGGGCACGGCGTTCGCCGCCTGGCAGTTCGGGCATCGCGTGCAGATGCGCTGGCGCGCCGTGCTGTGGGGCGCGGGTGCCGGCTTCGCGGGCGCCTTCATCGGCGCGTGGACGGTGACGGTGATCTCGGCCAGTTTCCTGCGCCAGTTGCTGCCCTTCGTGCTCATCGGCGTGCTGGCCTATACCCTTGCGCGCAAGGACCTGGGCCGCGTTCATGAGCCGCGCTTCGAGGGCCGGCGCGAGGCGCTTGCCGCCATGGCAGTGGGCGGCGGCATCGGTTTCTACGATGGTTTCTTCGGGCCGGGCACGGGCAGCTTCATGGTGTTCCTGTTCGTGCGCTGGCTGGGCTATGACTTCCTCAACGCCGCGGCGTCGTCCAAGGTGCTCAACACCGCCACCAACCTGGCCGCATTGATCCTGTTCGCGGCCAAAGGCCACGTGTGGTGGCACTACGCGGCGGCACTGGCCGTGGCCAACGTGGCGGGCAGCCTGCTGGGCACGCGGCTGGCGCTCAGGCATGGCGCGGGTTTCGTGCGCGCCGTCTTCGTGCTGGTGGTGTCGGCCCTGATCCTCAAGACCGGTTGGGACGCCTTCGTGCGCTGAACGCGCACGGCAAGCCTCACTGCGGCGCGCCGTCCGTGGGCCAGGCGGCTTCGGTGCCCGAAGGCTTGCCGAGCGGTGCGCCGCCCTGCCCGCGCCGCACGGCCGCCATGTCTTCGGGATTGGGGTATTGCCCGGCCACCCAGTAGTCGAACACGCGGCGCGCGATCGGCGCGGCGGCCTGCGCACCCCAGCCCGCGTTCTCGACGATGAGGGCGATCGCGATGGTGGGGTTGTCGGCCGGTGCGAACGCCATGTACACGGCATGGTCGCGCTGGTGCTCCTCGAGCTTGGCCGCGTTGTAGCGGTCTTTCTGCCCGATGGTGACGGCCTGCGCGGTACCGGTCTTGCCGCCCGACAGGTAGGCCGCACCCGCGAACACGCGCGTGGCGGTGCCCTCCTGCGTCACACCCACCAGCGCGCGCTTGATGACGGCGACGTTCTCGGGCTTGAAGCCGAGATTTTCGGCCGGCGCCCGCACCGCCGGGGTGCGGGCCCGCGTCACGGCATCTTCCGTCGCGAGCACCAGATGCGGCTGGTGCTTGATGCCACCGGCTGCCAGGATGGCCGTGGCCTGCGCCAGCTGCAGCATGGTGAAGGTGTTGTAGCCCTGGCCGATGCCCAGCGAGATGGTTTCGCCGGCATACCAGCGCTGCTGCTCGGGCCGCTTGTACGCGGCGCGCTTCCAGGCCTGGCTGGGCAGCACGCCCCGCACTTCGCCGTTGATGTCGATGCCGGTGACCTGGCCGAAGCCCAGCGGCTTCATGAAGTCGTGCATGGCATCGACGCCCATGTCGTTGGCGAGCGAGTAATAATAGACGTTGCTCGAGGCGACGATGGAGCGGTGCATGTCGACCACGCCCAGGCCACCGTCGCCGTGGCTGCGGAAGGTGTGGCCGCCGAACGTCCACGAGCCCTGGTCGTTGATGGTGTCGCCGGCGCGGCGGTAGCCGCCTTCGAGCGCCGCCAAAGCCATGAAGGGCTTGTACGTGGAGCCCGGCGGATAGGTGCCGCGCAGCGCGCGGTTGAGCAGCGGGCGGTCGATCGACTCGTTGAGGGCGGACCAGTTTTCCTGGTCGATGCCCTCGACGAACAGGTTGGGATCGAAGGTGGGCTTGGAGACGAAGGCCAGCACCTCGCCGTTGCGCGGGTCGATCGCCACCAGCGCGCCGCGGCGGTCGCCGTACAGATCTTCGACCAGCTTCTGCAGCTTGATGTCGAGCGACAGCACCACGCCGTCGCCCGGCGTGGCCGGGCTCGACGCCAGGCGACGCACGGCACGCCCGCCGGCCGAGGTTTCCATCTGCTCGACGCCGGTGATGCCGTGCAGCTGGCGCTCCAGGCTCTGCTCGACGCCGAGCTTGCCGATGTATTCGGTGCCCTTGTAGTTGGCCTGGTCCTCGTCGGGCCAGTCTTCCATGGCCTTCTTCTCGTTCTGGTTGATGCGGCCGATGTAGCCGATCACGTGGCTGGCCAGGTCGCCCCAGGGGTAGCTGCGGAACAGGCGCGCCTTCACTTCCACGCCTGGAAAGCGGAAGCGCTGCGCGGCGAAGCGCGCGACCTCCTCGTCGGTGAGGCGCGTGCGCAGCGGCACGGATTCGAAATTGCGCGAATCCTCCATCAGCCGGCGGAAGCGCCGCAGGTCACGCTGCTCGATGGTGACGAGTTGCCCCAGGCGTTCGATCGTGTCGTCGAGGTTGCCCGCACGCGAGGGCGTGATCTCCAGCGTGTACGCCGAGTAGTTGCTGGCCAGCACGATGCCGTTGCGGTCGAGGATGAGGCCCCGGTTGGGCACGATGGGCACGATGGCCGTGCGGTTGTTCTCGGCCTGCGCCGCCAGGTCGTCGTGCCGCATGACCTGCAGGTAGACAAGCCGCGCGAGCACCAGCCCGAAGGCGAACAGCACCACGCCGCCGATCACCAGCACGCGCAGGCGAAAGCGCGACAGGTCGGCCTCGACGTTGCGCAGGATGGTCATGTGGAAAACGTGGAATGCGAGGGAAGGAGCGAGCCGGCGTGATTGTCTTCGCTCGGCGCCGAAGGCTCAACCGTGAAGTCGGGTTGTTACAGGGGTCGGTTGGCGTCGGGATCGGGCGCGCGCCGCTGCGGCGCCAGCAGCAGCACGCTCACGACGGGCCACAGCAGCGCCTCGAGCACGGGCGCCAGCAGCACGCCCCAGCCCGGCAGGCCGTCTCCGGCGGCCAGGCGCGCCAGTACGGCGATGAGGTGCGCCGTCGCCAGGATGGGCAGCACCTGCAGCGCCTGCGACGGCACGCTGTACCAGAGCAGGCGGCGGTGGATGGTGATGCCCAGGAAGCTCAGCGCCGTGTAGGCCAGCGCATGCTGGCCCAGCAGCGAAGACTGGTGCACGTCGAGCGCGAGGCCCAGCACGAAGGCCACGCCGATGCCGATGCGCAGCGGCTGGTGCACCGTCCAGAACACGATCACCAGCGCCACGATGTCTGGCACCCAGGCCGCGCGTGCGGGCAGCAGCATGCCCAGCAGCATGTCGAGCAGCAACGCGACGATCAGGCTGCTCCAGATGAAAACCGGGTTGGCGGGCAGCAGCAACTGCTGGCCGGGACGCATGATCATGGCTGTGAGGCCTTTCGTGCGGGCTGCCGGGCCGGGGGGCGTGCATCGTTTGCCGGACGGCGCGTCTCGGCCACGCGCGCGGCCACCTCGGCGCCCACGGGGTCGAGCACCAGCACATAGCGCGCGCCGGACACCAGCGCCAGCGGCGCGGCGTAGATGCGGGCAAAGGCCGAATCGGCCCGCCGCTCCACGCGCGCGATGCGCGCCACCGGCAGGCCGGGCGGATACACGCCATCGACACCGCTGGTGGTGATGAGATCGCCCTCTTGCACATCGGCCGTGGGCGCGACGAAGCGCAATTCGAGGACGCCACCATCGACGCCCGGCTCGCCGAATGCGATGCTGCGCACGCCGGTCCGCGCGTTCAGCACGGGGATCGACAGGTCGCGGTCCACCACCAGCGTGACCTCGCTCATGAACGGGTGCGCACGCGTCACCTGGCCCAGCACGCCGGATTCGTCCATCACGGCCGAGCCCTCGACGATGCCGCCCTGCAAGCCCTTGTCGATGAAGATCTTGCGCGAGTACGGATCGGCCGCGTCGTACAGCACCTCGGCCGCATGCGCAGGCGTGGACGACTGCTCGCGCAGCGCCAGCAACTGGCGCAGCCGTGTGTTCTCGATCGTGAGTTCTTCGACCTGGCCTGCGCGCATGGCCTGGCTGGCCAGCCGCTCCAGCGCCTGCGCATGG
Source organism: Burkholderiales bacterium (assembly GCA_017307855.1). Classification (GTDB taxonomy): domain Bacteria; phylum Pseudomonadota; class Gammaproteobacteria; order Burkholderiales; family Burkholderiaceae_C; genus JAGOCV01. Next base: position 33,334 of record JAFKGD010000006.1, read on the forward strand.
CCGCGCTGGGCCTCTTCGAGGCTGGCGAAATAACCTCCGGCGCCGCGGGCCAGCGCCACCGGCTGCATCACCAGCAGCTGCAGCGGATAGAGCACCGTTGCCACCGCCGTGCGCACCGGCCGCGCGATCTGCAGTCGTGCGTCGGCCACCATGAGGAACAGCGCGAGCGCACCGCAGACGGCCAGCCGCGTGAGGGCCGAAGGGCCCTGACGAAAAAACGGGGGGGGCGAGCGGTCCAGTGTTCCGAGCGGCATCGAAGGGGCCTGTCGGGACTACGGACGGAAGAACGAAGCGCGCAAGTGGCCGGCGGCCCTCACTCGCTCGTGAAGATGCTGCCCAGGCGCTCCATGCGCTCCAGGGCGATGCCGCAGCCGCGCACCACGCAGGTCAGCGGGTCTTCGGCCACCAGCACCGGCAGGCCGGTTTCCTCGGCCAGCAGGCGGTCGAGGTCGCGCAGCAGCGCGCCGCCGCCGGTGAGCATCATGCCGCGCTCGGCGATGTCGGCGCCCAGCTCGGGCGGCGTCTGCTCGAGCGCGTTCTTGACGGCCGAGACGATGTTGTTGAGCGGGTCGGTGAGCGCTTCCAGCACTTCGTTGCTGGAGATGGTGAAGCTGCGCGGCACGCCCTCGGAGAGGTTGCGGCCCTTGACCTCCATCTCGCGCACCTCGGAGCCAGGGAAGGCCGAGCCGATGCTCTTCTTGATCGCTTCGGCCGTGGGCTCGCCGATCAGCATGCCGTAGTTGCGGCGGATGTAGTTGATGATCGCGTCGTCGAAGCGGTCGCCACCCACGCGGACCGAGCCCTTGTAGACCATGCCGCCCAGCGAGATCACGCCGACCTCGGTGGTGCCGCCGCCGATGTCGACCACCATCGAGCCCGAGGCCTCCGACACCGGAAGGCCGGCGCCGATGGCCGCGGCCATGGGTTCTTCGATCAGGTAGACGGCCGAGGCGCCAGCGGCTTCGGCCGCATCGCGGATGGCACGGCGCTCGACTTGGGTGGAACCGCAGGGCACGCAGATGATGATGCGCGGATTGGGCGCGAGCAGCGAGCGCGGGTGCACCATCTTGATGAACTGCTTGATCATCTGCTCGGTGATGATGAAGTCGGCGATCACGCCGTCCTTCATCGGGCGGATCGCCTCGATGTTGCCGGGCACCTTGCCCAGCATGGCCTTGGCCTCGCGGCCGACGGCCTGGATGACTTTCTTGCCGTGGGGTCCGCCCTCGTGGCGGATGGCGACGACGGACGGCTCGTCGAGCACGATGCCCTTGTCGCGGGCGAAGATCAGGGTGTTGGCGGTGCCAAGGTCGATGGCCAGGTCGGTGGAGAAGTACCGACGGAAAGCTCCAAACATTACGTTCCTCTCGGGCACGGGCCGCACTTCGGCGAGCCGTCGCCAGTTTTCAGGGGTGGGAAATACGGTCTTTTGGGGCGTGTGCGGCGGCTCGGGTCCGCCCGGCGGGGGGCCTCGCAACCAAAGGCGGGATAATACTCCATCCCCTGTGCATAACTTGCCGCCAGGCCCCTGTTGCGGGCCGTTTCAAGCGACGTTTTCCACCATCCCGATCCATGTCCCTTTCCGCCGAAGACATCGCGCGCATCGCGCATCTCGCGCGGCTGGAGCTCCAGCCTGACGAAAGCGAGCGCATGCTCACAAAAATCAATGACTTCTTCGCCATCGTGGAGCAGATGCGCGCTGTGGATACCTCGGGCGTGCAACCGCTGTCGCACCCCGTGGAAACCGTGCGCGAGGTGGCGTTGCGGCTGGCCGATGACGTCGCCACCGGCCCGACCGACCGCGAGGCCAACCAGCGCAGCGCACCGGCCGTCGAGCGCGGCCTCTTCCTCGTGCCGCAGGTGATCGAATGAGCCACGACTTGCACCAACTCGGCGTCGCGGCGCTGGCTGCCAAGCTGCGCGCGAAAGAGGTGTCGGCCACTGAAGCGGCCGGGCACTTCCTGAAGCGGGCCAGGACGATCGATGCCGCCGGGCGCACAGCGGCCACGCTCAGCGCACAGCCAGTTCACGATGCATGGGGCGCGTTCCTCTCGATCGACGAAGACGCGACGCTGGCCCAGGCCCGTGCAGCCGATGCACGCATCGCCGACGGCGACGCCGGGCCGCTGGTGGGCGTGCCCATCGCGCACAAGGATGTGTTCGTGACGCGCGACTTCCCCACCACGGCCGGCTCGAAGATGCTCGCCGGCTACCGCTCGCCCTTCGACGCCACGGTGGTCGCGCGCCTGGCCGACGCGGGCTGCGTGACCCTGGGCAAGACCAGCTGCGACGAGTTAGCCATGGGCTCTTCCAACGAGAACTGCGCGTATGGTCCGGTGCACAACCCCTGGGACACCGCGCGCGTGCCCGGCGGCTCGTCGGGCGGCAGCGCGGCGGCCGTGGCCGCACGCCTGGCCCCGGCGGCCACCGGCACCGATACGGGCGGATCGATCCGCCAGCCCGCGGCCTTCTGCGGCATCACCGGCATCAAGCCCACCTATGGCCGCGCCTCGCGCTACGGGATGATCGCGTACGGCTCCAGCCTCGACCAGGCCGGCGTCATGGCGCCGAGCGCCGAGGATTGCGCGCTGCTGCTGTCGGCCCTGTGCGGGCCCGACGTGGCGCGCGACTCGACGTCGCTCGACGTGCCGCCCGAAGACTATTCGCGCGCACTCGGCGACGCGCTGGCCGGCCTGCGCATCGGCATCCCGAAAGAGTTCTTCGGCGAAGGCCTGGGCGCCGACGTGCGCGCGGCCATCGATGCGGCCCTCAAGGAGTACGAGAAGCTCGGCGCCACGCTGGTGCCCATCTCGCTGCCGCGCACCGAGCTCGCCATTCCCGTGTACTACGTGATCGCGCCGGCCGAAGCGTCGTCCAACCTCTCGCGTTTCGACGGCGTGAAGTTCGGCCACCGCGCCAGCAAGTACACCGATCTGGTGGACATGTACAAAAAGACCCGCGCCGAAGGCTTCGGCGACGAGGTCAAGCGTCGCATCATGGTCGGCACCTACGTGCTCTCGCACGGCTACTACGACGCCTATTACCTGCAGGCGCAGAAGATCCGCCGCATGATCGCTGATGACTTCCAGCAGGCCTTCGCGCAGTGCGACGTGATCGCCGGGCCGGTGGCGCCCACGGTGGCCTGGAAGCTGGGGGAGAAGGCCGACGACCCGGTCGCCAACTACCTGGCCGACATCTTCACCCTGCCCGCTTCGCTGGCCGGCCTGCCCGGACTGAGCCTGCCGTGCGGCTTCGGCGCCGGCGACATGCCCGTGGGCCTGCAGCTCATCGGCAACTACTTCGGCGAAGCGAAGCTGCTGAACGCCGCGCACCGCTTCCAGCAGGCCACCGACTGGCACATGAAGAAGCCCGCAGGAATCTGACCATGAGCGACAAGAGCAAGACGAAATCGCTGCTGGTGCAGGGCTACGAAGTCGTGATCGGCTTCGAGACGCACGCGCAACTCTCCACTGACAGCAAGATCTTCAGCCGCGCCCCCACGGGCTTCGGCGCCGAGCCGAACACGCACGCTTCGCCGGTGGACCTGGCGCTGCCCGGCACACTGCCGGTGATGAACAGCGGCGCGGTCGAGCGGGCCATCCGCCTGGGCCTGGCCATCGGCGCGCACGTGGCGCCGCGTTCGGTGTTCGCGCGCAAGAACTACTTCTATCCCGACCTGCCCAAGGGCTACCAGATCAGCCAGTACGAAATTCCAGTCGTGCAGGGTGGCGAGATCTCGTTCTTCGTGGATGGCGAGAAGAAGACGGTGCAACTGGAGCGAGCCCACCTGGAGGAAGACGCCGGCAAGTCGCTGCACGAGGACTTCGTGGGCATGAGCGGCATCGACCTCAACCGCGCCGGCACGCCGCTGCTGGAGATCGTCACCAAGCCGGACATGCGCTCGTCCGACGAGGCCGTGGCGTATGCGAAAGAACTGCACAAGATCGTGACGTGGATCGGCATCTGCGACGGCAACATGCAGGAAGGCTCATTCCGCTGCGACGCCAACGTCTCGGTGAGGAAGCCCGGCCAGCCGTTCGGCACGCGTCGCGAGATCAAGAACCTCAACAGCTTCCGCTTCATGCAGCAGGCCATCGACTTCGAGGTGCGCTGGCAGATCGAGCAGATCGAGGACGGCCACGCGATCCAGCAGGCCACCGTGCTGTTCGATCCCGACACGGGCGAGACACGCGCCATGCGCACCAAGGAAGACGCGGCCGACTACCGCTACTTCCCCGACCCCGACCTGCCGCCGCTGGTGATCGCGCCCGAATGGATCGATGCCGTGCGTGCCGACATGCCCGAGCTGCCGCGCGCCATGGCGTCGCGCTTCGTGGCCGACTACGGCCTGCCGGAGTACGACGCGACCACGCTCACGCAGAGCAAGGCCATGGGCGCGTATTTCGAGGCGGCCGCCCAGGCCAGTGGCCAGCCCAAGCTGGCCAGCAACTGGATCATGGGCGAGGTCTCGCGCCGGCTCAATGCGGGGGATACGGGCATCGAGGCTGCGCCTGTCTCGGCCGCGCAACTGGGCGCGCTGATCGGCCGCATCGCCGACGGCACGGTGTCCAACGCCGCGGCGCGCCAGGTGTTCGAGGCGCTCTGGAGCGGCGAAGGCCACGACGTCGACGCCGTCATCGAGGTTCGTGGCCTCCGGCAGATGAACGACAGCGGCGAGCTCGAGAAGATCATCGACGAGGTCATCGCCGCCAACGCCGACAACGTGGCCCAGTTCCGCGCCGGCAAAGACAAGGCGTTCAATGCGCTGGTAGGTCAGGCCATGAAGGCAAGCCGTGGCAAGGCCAATCCGCAGCAGGTGAACGACCTGCTGCGCCGCAAGCTGCAGCAGCAGGGCTGATTCCGGTTCCGGAGGGCAGCAACGCCGGCACGGGCCGGCGTGCGCCGCTCAGGGCCGCGGGGTGGTGTGCTGCGCGGCGCTGGCGCGGCCGGCGGCCTGGGCGGCCCAGAGCTCTTTCAGGCGCACGAGTTCTTCGTCGAAACGCGCGTTGACGCGGCGCTTCTCGCCATCCTGATCGGCGATGAATTTGGCCTGGATGGCCAGGCTCTGGTCGTTGTCCTCGCGCTGGCGCTTGAGCGAGGCGGGGGCGCGGGCCGGGTCTTTCTTGTAGAACTCGAACTCGGCGTCGATCTGGGCCTTCTGCTTGGCCAGCTCGTCCGAACGCTTGCGCGCGGCGGCAATGACGTCGTCCACCTGCGCCAGGGCTTCGGCCCGCTCGCGGGCATGCACCTCGAGGCTGGGGTAGCGGATCAGCAGCGCGCGTTCGCGCCGCTTTTCTTCCAGCGCGCGCGCGTCTTCGGCCGCCTGCTGCCGGCGGCGCTCGTCACGCTCGGCCTGCTCGCGCGCCGTCCAGGAGGGCTCGACCGTGCGCCTGACCGTGCCGCTGGGATTGAGCACGCGCTGCTCGCGGTCGATGCAGTCGATGATGGGCCGGTCGGACGTGAGCCGCCGCCCCTTGGCGTCGGTGCAGGTGTAGATGCCCTGCGCCATCGCCGGGGCCGTTGCCGCCATCAGCACCCATCCCAGCGACAAGGCGCCGGAGCGGGCGGAAAGGGGGAAGAGGCGGCGGCTTGGCACGACGGTGTGTTTCCTTGTTCTGCTGTCCCTGGGAGCTCACCGCCGGGGCGCTGCGGCCTCAGCCCGCGCCGTAGCGCTCGCGGTAGGCCAGCACGCGCTGGTGGTGGGCGCCGAACTCTGCGGCACCGCGCTGCGCCAGATACTGCAATAAATCTGCCAGCCTAGCAATCACACAAACCTGCAGCCCCAGTTCGCGGCGGACATAGGCCACGGCGCTGTAAGGCACGTCCTGCCCGTTCTCGGTGGCCTTCTCCTGCCGGTCGAGCGCCAGCGCCACCGCATGCGGCGTGGCGCCCGCGCGCTCGATGATGGCGATGGATTCGCGCACCGCGGTGCCGGCCGACATCACATCGTCGACAATCATCACCCGCCCCGCCAGCGGCGCGCCCACCAGCGAGCCGCCCTCGCCATGGTCCTTGGCTTCCTTGCGGTTGTAGGCGAAAGGCACGTTGCGGCCCAGCCGTGCGAGCTCGATGGCCACGGCCGCCACCAGCGGTATGCCCTTGTAGGCGGGGCCGAACAGCATGTCGAATTCGATGCCGCTGTCCAGGATGCGGCGTGCATAGAATTGCGCCAGCCGCCCGAGCTTGCCGCCGTCGTCGAACAGGCCGGCATTGAAGAAATACGGCGACTGCCTTCCGGCCTTGGTCTTGAATTCGCCGAAGCGCAGCACGCCGGCCTCGACGGAAAACTGCACGAAATCCTGGGCCAGCGGGTCTTGCGAGACCGGCTCCGCGCCTTCAACCGCCATGGGGACATCCTTGTTCAAACTCACCAGCCTCAACCTCAACGGCATCCGTTCCGCCGCCACCAAGGGCGTGGTCCAGTGGGTCGAGGGACACGCGCCGGATTGTATTTGCGTGCAGGAGATCAAGGCGCAGGCCGCCGACATCGCGGGCAAGTTCGAGGACCTGGCCGGCATGAAGGGCCACTTCCACTTCGCCGAAAAGAAGGGCTACTCGGGCGTGGGCGTCTATAGCCGCCACGAGCCCAGCGACGTGGTGATCGGCTGGGGCGACACCGAATTCGATGCCGAGGGCCGCTACCTGGAGCTGCGCTTCGACACCCCGAAGCGCAAGCTCTCCATCATCAGCTGCTATTTCCCCAGCGGCTCGTCGGGCGAAGAGCGGCAACTGGCCAAGTTCCGCTTCCTGGCCGGATTCTTTCCCTACCTCGTCCAGCTCAAGACCACGCGCGAATTCGTGCTGTGCGGTGACATCAACATCGCGCACCAGGAGAAAGACCTCAAGAACTGGCGCAGCAACCAGAAGAACAGCGGTTTCCTGCCCGAGGAACGTGCGTGGATGACAAAACTGTTGGACACAAGCGGCCCGGGCTGCGGCCTGGTGGACGTTTATCGTCAGCTCCAGCCCGACACCACCGACGCCTGCTACACATGGTGGAGCAACCGTGGCCAGGCCTATGCCAACAACGTGGGCTGGCGTCTGGACTACCACCTGGCCACCCCGGCGATCGCCGCGCTGGCACGCACCGAATCGATCTACAAGGACGTGAAGTTCTCCGATCACGCGCCGATCACGGTCGACTACGACTTCACGCTTTGACAGCAGCGGCTTCGCACGCCGTTGACTCCACTGCGTGCACGATCTCGCCGTTGCCGCGTGGTCTTGCGGAGGGTGCGCCAACGCGATTCTTACCCTGCGTAACGGGTTGAATCCTAAAGTTGTCGTTCGCGCTTGCGGCCTACACTCGGTTTTCCCGAGACAGGATTCCCCATGCCGAACATCGCCTCCGTCCTGAAGGAAGAGATCGCACGCCTCGCGCGCAAGGAACTGCGCGCCTCCACCGATCGGCTCAAGCAGGTCACGACGCAACACCGCTCCGAACTCGCGGCGCTCAAGCGCCGAATCGCCGACCTCGAACGCGCAGTCGCCCGACTGAGCCGGGGAACCGCTAAGTCATCGCCCGATGCTGCTGGCGACGAGCCCGAAGGCAAGGCCTTCCGCTACAGCGCCAAGGGCCTCGTCGCACAGCGGCGCCGCCTGGGGATTTCGGCGGCGCAGATGGCGCGCCTGCTGGGCGTGTCGGTGCAGTCGGTCTACAAATGGGAAGAAGGCACCTCGCGCCCGCGCGCGCGCCACTTCCCGGCCATCGCCGAGCTGCGGGCGATGGGCCGACGCGACGTGGCGGCCCGGCTGGCTGAAGCGGCCGACGCTCCATCGGAAGACTGACGGGCGGCACCGCCTGGGCATGCCGCATTCGTGCGGCGGACACGATGCGCGGCCGATGTGCGGATATACTGGCAGGGAGTATCAGCACACTGACGCCCGCCCCTGCACTGCGTCCGGCAACCGCCCCCGACCGGGTGGCCCGCCACCTTCTCCTGACCCCGTCCCCCACCCCGAGGAGCACACCATGAAATCCCGCGCCGCCGTCGCCTTCGCCGCAGGCCAGCCCCTGCAGATCGTCGAACTCGACGTCGAACCGCCGAAGAAGGGCGAAGTGCTGGTGAAGATCACCCACACCGGGGTCTGCCACACCGATGCGTTCACGCTCAGCGGCGACGATCCCGAGGGCCTGTTCCCCGCCGTGCTGGGCCACGAAGGCGCGGGCATCGTGGTCGAAGTGGGAGAAGGCGTGACCAGCGTGAAGCCTGGCGACCACGTGATCCCGCTCTACACCGCCGAATGCGGCGAATGCCTGTTCTGCAAGAGCGGCAAGACCAACCTGTGCGTGGCCGTGCGCGCCACCCAGGGCAAGGGCGTGATGCCCGACGGCACCACGCGCTTCAGCTACAACGGCCAGCCGGTCTACCACTACATGGGCTGCTCCACGTTCAGCGAGTACACCGTGGTGGCCGAGGTGTCGCTGGCCAAGGTCAACCCCGACGCCAACCCCGAACAGGTGTGCCTGCTGGGCTGCGGCGTGACCACCGGCCTGGGCGCTGTGAAGAACACGGCGAAGGTGCAGCCCGGCGACACCGTGGCCGTGTTCGGCCTGGGCGGCATCGGCCTGGCCGTGATCCAGGGCGCGCAACTGGCCAAGGCTGGCCGCATCATCGCGATCGACACCAACCCTTCGAAGTTCGAACTCGCGAAAACCTTCGGCGCCACCGACTGCGTCAATCCCAAGGATCACGACAAGCCCATCCAGCAGGTCATCGTCGAGATGACTACCTGGGGCGTGGACCACAGCTTCGAGTGCATCGGCAACGTCAACGTGATGCGTGCGGCGCTCGAATGCGCGCACCGCGGCTGGGGCCAAAGCGTGATCATCGGCGTGGCCGGCGCGGGCCAGGAGATCAGCACCCGCCCGTTCCAGCTGGTCACCGGCCGCAAGTGGCTGGGCACGGCCTTCGGCGGCGTGAAGGGCCGCTCGCAGCTGCCGGGCATGGTCGAGGACGCGATGGCCGGCCGCATCCAGCTCGAACCCTTCGTCACGCACACCATGCCGCTCACGGGCATCAACGAGGCGTTCGACCTGATGCACGAAGGCAAGTCGATCCGCTCCGTCGTTCATTTTTGACCCCCCCCTCTCGCGCACTGCGTGTCGCGCGAATCCCCCCTCAAGGGGGCGCACCCAGCGGCCCGGCAATGCCGGTTCCGCAGGTGCCCTGGATTGAGGTGGTGCGGGTTCCGGCAGTGCACTCACAAGGAAATTCTCATGGAACGCGTCGAATCGCACGCCAGCTTCGGTGGCCGGCAGGAGGTGTGGAGGCACGCCTCGACCACGCTGAACTGCGAAATGAAGTTCGCCGTGTACCTGCCGGCGCAGGCGCTGGCCGGTGAACGCTGCCCGGTGCTGTACTGGCTCTCGGGCCTGACCTGCACCGAGCAGAACTTCATCACCAAGGCCGGCGCGCAGGAACATGCGGCGCGCCACGGCCTCATCGTCGTCGCACCCGACACCAGCCCGCGTGGCGAAGGCGTGCCCAACGACGAGGCCTACGACCTGGGCCAGGGCGCGGGCTTCTACCTCAATGCCACACAGGCGCCGTGGGCCGCGCATTTCCGCATGCAGGACTACGTGGGCGACGAACTGCCGACGCTGATCGAGACGCACTTTCCGACGACGGACGCGCGCGGCATTTCGGGCCATTCGATGGGCGGCCACGGCGCGCTCGTCACTGCGCTGCGCCGGCCGGGTCGCTACCGGAGCGTGTCGGCGTTCTCTCCCATCGTCGCGCCCACGCAGGTGCCGTGGGGCGAGAAGGCCTTCACGGCCTATCTGGGCGCGGACCGCGCCGCGTGGACGGAGTGGGATGCCGTCGAACTGGTGAAGACCGCCGCCGAGCGCCTGCCGCTGCTGGTGGATCAGGGCGACGCCGACGAATTCCTCGCAAAGCAACTGCGGCCCGAATTGCTGAAGGCCGTTTGCGCGGCCTCGGGCCATCCGCTCACGCTACGACTGCAGCCAGGCCACGACCACAGCTACTACTTCATCGCAAGCTTTCTGGGCGATCACTTCGCCCATCACGCGGCAGCGCTGCGCGCCTGAGTGAGCACCCGCGGTTCGCGCAGCCGCCTTTGCAGTGCCACTACGTGCCGAACCAGCACGGGATCAGCGTTTGCGGGCCGCCTCGTACAGCCCCTGCACGCGCGGCACATTGGACTGTAGTTGCGCGATGCGCTGCGGACCGCTCGGGTGGGTGGAGAGGAAGCTCGCGCCGTTGTTGCCGCTAGCCTGGCCCATCTTCTGCCAGAGCGAGACGGACGACTGCGGATCGTAGGCCGCGCGCGCGGCCAGCTCGAGCCCCACCAGATCGGCGTCACTCTCGTCGTCACGGCTGAACTTCAGCGTGAGCAGCTGCGTGCCCAGGTTGGCCGCCACGTCGCCCAGCTGGCCGAGGCCCAGCAACTGCGCTCCAATGGACAGCAGCGCGCCCGTGCCCTGGCTCTTGGCGATGCGTGCGCGCGCATGCTCGCGCAGCGCATGGGCCATCTCGTGGCCCATCACCATGGCGGTCTCGTCGTCGGTGAGCTTGAGCTGGTCGAGGATGCCGGTGTAGAAGGCGATCTTGCCGCCAGGCATGCAGAAGGCGTTGATTTGCTTGCTGCCGATCAGGTTGACTTCCCACTGCCAGTTGGCTGCGCGGCTGTTCCACGTGTTGGTGTAGGGGATGATGCGCTGCGCGATGCTTCGCAGGCGCACCAGCTGCGGATGGTTGGCCGGCGCGAGTGCGCCCTTGGACTTGGCCTCCTGCATCATCTCGCCATACTGCTGGCGCGATGCGGTTTCCAGCTCCTCGGCAGGCACCAGCTTGCGCAGCTCGGATGACTGGCCGACGTTGACTTGCCCGATCGCCGCCTCACCCGCCAGCGCACCGCCAGCCAGCAGGAATGCACGTCGGGCCTGCCAGGGCCCATGGACAGAGGATTGTTTGGCGGCGCAGAAGATGCACATGCGCGAATAATAGTCAGAAACCGTTTCCTCCATGTCAGACAACTCCTCCGTCCCGCGTGCGGCCCCAGCCGCCGCCACGCCCCGCCGCCGCAGCTGGCGGGAATCCCTCGCCGTGTACCTGGAGCCCGGCAGCCTGCGCATGCTGGCGCTGGGCTTCTCGGCGGGGCTGCCGCTGTTGCTGGTGCTGGGTACGCTGAGCTTCCGCCTGCGCGAGGCCGGCATCGACCGCACCACCATCGGGTATCTCAGCTGGGTGGGCCTGGCCTACGCGTTCAAGTGGTGCTGGGCGCCGCTGGTGGACCGCATGCCGCTGCCGGTGCTTACACGCGTATTGGGCCGGCGGCGCAGCTGGCTGCTGGTGTCGCAGCTCGCCATCGCGGCCGGGCTGCTGGGCATGGCACAGGCCGATCCGCGCGCGGGCCTGGATGTGCTGGTTCTGTGCGCGCTGGTGGTGGCCTTCGCTTCGGCCACGCAGGACATCGCGCTGGACGCCTTCCGCATCGAGTCCGCCGGCACCGACCGCCAGGCCGCACTGGCCGCGACCTACCAGACGGGCTACCGCCTGGCCATGATCTGGGCCGGCGCGGGCGTGCTGTGGGTAGCGGCACGCCACGAGGTGGCCGACCTCGCCGGCTACCAGCAGCAGGCCTGGCAGGCCGCTTACTGGGCGATGGCCGCGTCGATGACCGTGGGCGTCGTCACCGTGCTCACCGTGCGCGAACCTGTGCGCGCCGCGCTGCCGCCGGCGCGCGGCGCTGCCGACTGGCTGCGCCAGGTGCTGGTGGAGCCTTTTGCCGACTTCCTGCGCCGCCATCGCTGGCACGCCGTGCTGCTGCTCGCGCTGATTGCGGTCTACCGCATCAGCGACGTGGTGATGGGCATCATGGCCAACCCGTTCTATGTGGACATGGGCTACACCAAGGACGAGGTGGCGGCCGTGAGCAAGGTGTTCGGTGTCATCATGACGCTGGCCGGCGCCTTCGTCGGCGGCGTGCTGTCGATGCGCTTCGGCGTGATGCGCATCCTGATGCTGGGCGCCGTCACCAGCGCGTTGAGCAACCTGCTGTTCGCCTGGCTCGGCAGCCACGGCCACGACGTACGGGCGCTGGTGCTCGTGGTGTCGGCCGACAACTTGGCAGGCGGCATCGCCTCGGCCGCCTTCATCGCCTATCTGTCGTCGCTGACCAACGTGCGCTATTCGGCGACGCAGTACGCGCTGTTCAGCTCGATGATGCTGCTGGCGCCCAAATGGCTGGCCGGCTTCTCGGGTGCGTTCGTCGACGCCTGGGGCTACACGCCGTTCTTTGTCGGCACCGCATTGCTGGGTCTGCCGGTGCTGCTGCTTGTGGCCCTGGCGTCACGAGTGCGGATCGCCACCGACGGCGGACGGTGAAGCCCTGCCACGTCTGTTTACCTTTCTTTACGCCGTATTCAAGCGGGGGCGATGCAACCGGGCGACGATGTGTTCATCGGCGCACCGCGCCGGCCCTCTTTGCGGATTGACACCATGACCTCTCCCCAACTGCTGATGATCGAGGACGATGCGCGTCTGGCCCAGATGGTGGGCGAGTACCTCACGCAGTCGGGTTTCGGCTTCCATCACGTGGGCGATGGCCAGGGTGGACTGGCGCGCATGGCGGAGCAGGCCCCCGATCTCGTCATCCTTGACCTCATGCTGCCTGACATCGACGGGCTCGAGGTCTGCCGCCGCATCCGTGCGTTGCCGGGCCCCGCGGCTCGCGTGCCGGTGCTGATGCTCACGGCCAAGGGCGATCCGATGGACCGCATCATCGGGCTGGAACTGGGCGCCGACGACTACCTGCCCAAGCCATTCGAGCCACGCGAGCTGCTGGCGCGCATCCGCGCCATCCTGCGCCGCCGTGGCGACGACGCCGCTCCGGCCGCTACCGCGCCCGCATTGCGCTTCGGCTCCCTCGAGATCGACCGCGATGCGCGCACCGTGACCGTGGGCGGCCGCGTGGCCGAACTCACCTCGTACCAGTTCGACCTGCTGGTGGCCCTGGCCGAGCGCGCCGGCCGTGTGCTGACGCGCGATCAGATCATGGAAGCCGTGCGCGGCCGCGAACTCGAAGCCTTCGACCGTTCCATCGACGTTCACATGGGCCGCATCCGCGCGGCCATCGAGGCCGATGCGAAAGCGCCCAAGCGCATCCTGACGGTGCGCGGCGTGGGCTATGTCTTCGCCAAACAGCAAGACTGAAAAGCATGAGCCCCCACGTTCGCGCACTGCGTGTCGCTCTCTGCCCCCCGAGGGGGCCTTCGCGCCTAGCGCGGGCACATCCCGCGCGGCCCGTCCTGCGTACGGGGCGCTCATAGGCTGCCCATGCCCTCCAATCCGTTTTCGCGTCGCCTGTACCTGCGCATCTGGCTGGCCATTGCCGGCGGCTTGCTGGTGCTCACGCTGGTGATCGGCTGGGCCTGGCGTATCACGGCCGATTCGATCCGGCCCGGGCCGCAGTCGCCGCCGCGCGAAGTGGTCATCCGCGACGCGAGCGGCACCATCCTCAGCACGGGCACGGCCCGTGCCACGCGTCCGCCCGGCAACGAGGGGCTGGAGTTCGTGGTCAACCTCACGGACGGCGAGACCCTGCATCTCACCTTGCCGCCACGCCCCAACCGCCGGCCCGCGCCGCCTTTCTGGGCTCGCGAGCCATTCGGCTTCGCCTGGCTGCTGGCGCTGGTGGGCGTGGCCGTCACCATCGGCGTCTATCCGGTGGTGCGCCGCCTCACGCAGCGGCTGGAGACGCTGCAAAGCGGCGTGAAGCGCTGGGGCGCGGGCGACCTGTCGGTGCGCGTTCCGGTGGCGGGGCACGACGAAGTGGCCGACCTGTCCAACCGCTTCAACGACGCGGCCGAGCAGATCGAGCGGCTCGTCGCCTCCCACAAGACGCTGCTGGCCAACGCCTCGCACGAGTTGCGCTCGCCGCTCACGCGCATCCGCATGAGCCTGGAGCTCATGGGCGCGCAGCCCTCGCAGGCCGCGCGCGACGAGATCGCGCGTTCCATCGCCGAACTCGACCAGCTCATCGGCGAGATCCTGCTGGCCAGCCGCCTGGACTCTCGCGAGGCCGACATGGGCACGCTGGAAGCGGTCGATCTCACCGGTCTGGCGGCCGAAGAATGCGCGCGGGCCGATGCCGAGCTTCAGGCGGCGGGCGGCACGGTCATCGTGCAGGGCGTGCCGCGCCTGCTGCGCCGCGTGATCCGCAACCTGCTGGAGAACGCCCGCCGCTACAGCACGGGCGAAATCACGGTAACGATTCGCCAGCAGGGGCCGCGCGTCGCGCTGGCTGTCGCGGACCATGGCCCGGGCGTTCCGCCGGAACAGCGCGAACGCATCTTCGAGCCCTTCTACCGCCTGCCCGGCGCCAGCGAGCGCGACGGCGGCGTCGGGCTGGGCCTGGCGCTGGTCAAATCGATCGTCGTTCGCCATGGCGGCCACGTGCGCTGCGAGGCCAACGACGGCGGCGGTGCACGTTTCGTGGTTGATCTGCCAGTTCAGAGCACGCCCGCAGCGTGACGTTTTTCACGGCTTTGCCGCCCGACCTGTCTCGATCGTGGTGCGATCCCCCATTCAAGGGATGTCGCCCCCTTCAAATGGCCGTAGATTCGGGCTGTCTGCTGTCACCACATCACCGAATACAGAACTCCCAACGACGTCCTGCAAAGGACTTTGACAGGCCGCCGCGAGGCGGCTTTTTTTTGGGAAGCACAAGACCTCGCTACGATGGCAGCCGTTCGCCGAGCTTCCATGCACCTGCCCGATTACTTCCGCACCCCTTTGCCCCGTCTGGATCTCGCCGCGCGCTGGCTGGCAGTTATCTGGGTCTTCGTGATTCCTCTCTCCACTGCGGCCAATAGCCTGACCCGAGCCTTGCTTCTGCTTGCATGGGTCATGGCCGGTGGCTTCGTCGTACGGTGGCACTCCGTGAGGAGTCAGCCTCTGGCGTGGGTTTCCGTGGCTTTTTTTGCCTGGATCGTGGTCGGAGCAACCTATACCAGCGCCGATGGCACGGCCGTCCTGGACCACCTGTCGAAATATTCGAAGCTGCTGTTCCTGCCCTTGATGCTCTCGCTGCTTCAGGAACGACCATGGCGCACAAGAGCGCTGAATGCTTTTGTCTGTGCCATGACGATCACGCTGCTGGCGTCTATGCTGCACGTGGCGTGGGCCTTTCCTGGGGCCAAGGCGACGCAGGACAATGCCGCCGGCAATCACTACATCTTCACCAACTACATCCAGCAGAACGTGATGATGTCGCTGTTTGCATTGGTGTGCCTGGTGCGTGCGCGCTGGCCCGCATCGCCCGGCCGTCGCTGGATGTGGCTGGCACTTGCCGCTTTGGCCATTCTGAATATTGCGGTCTTCGTCGGTGGCCGAACCGGCTACCTGACCTTGGGGGCCTGCCTGCTGGTGTTCGCCATGACTTCAACACCAATGCGATGGCGGCTGCCGGCCCTGGCAGCGGTCGCGGGGCTAGCGGTGTTGCTCTACGCCATCTCGCCACAGGCTCAGCGACGCGTCGACCAAGTGGCCTCCGAAGTGCAATCCCGAGCCGAAGATGGCACGACCACGTCCAGCGGCCTGCGCATGGGTTTTTGGACGGGCTCCCTGCGGTTGATTGCGATACACCCCGCACTGGGCACCGGCACGGCGAGTTACCAGCAGGAGTTCTGCCGGGCCATGAGCCCGCAGTGGTGCGGCCTTGCAGCGAATGGGCATCCACACAACCAGCCGCTGCACTCATGGGTGGAAAACGGCTTCCCCGGCTTCCTGCTCGCCTGCCTTCTGATCGCGCTGCCAGCGTGGCTTGGACGCACGGCCCCTGCGCCTGAACGACTCATGTTGTTCGGTGTCTCGGCCGCCTTCCTCGTGCACAGCCTGCTCAACGCTTCAATCTTTCACATCGAGGGCTACTTCTTTCTCACGCTGCTGGCGGCAACGTTGCCTGCCGTGAGCGGCAAAGCCCGTGAAGACTAGCTGCGCCGTGCCGGCTCGGACAACAGCTCTCTGTCGTACTTGAGCGCCACATAGCGGAAGAAGCACTCCAGGGCCACGAACAGGCAGTGCAGGAAGCCCGGGGCCCCGCACAGGAAACCCCGCTGGAAGAAATACAGGCGGATGAAGTTGCCCACCGCCGATCCCAGTCCACGCCAGATGCCGCCGCGCTTGCCGGCCGCCAGGCGCTTGGCCGCCCCCAGTTGCGCGTACTGCGCCAGCTTCACCAGACTGCCGTGCACGCTTTCACGCGAATAGTGCGGCATGCGCGCCTTGAAACGACGCATCGGCACATCGGCCGGCTGCAGCACGGCGCCCTCGTGCACCATGCCTTCGAAGTGCGACAGCACGCGGCGCGGGAAAAAGCGGACCACGCCGCCGGAGCTGCGCATGCGCGTCAGCGGGCGGCCGAAGGCCACCTGTTCCCAGGCCACTTCGTAGACCGTGTTCCCGCCTGCCCGCACTGCGGCTTCGATCTCGGCCTGCAATGCAGGCGTGATCTCTTCGTCGGCATCGAGGAAGAAGACGTAGTCGCCGGTGGCGTGCTCGAGCAGTCGGTTGCGCTGCGCCGCGAACCCCCGCCAGTCGGCATGGATGTGCACGGTGGCGCCCAGTTCGCGGGCGATCTCTACCGTGCGGTCACGGCTGCCGCTGTCGACCACGATCACCTCGTCGGCGAAGGCGGCGCTGCGCAGGCAGCCGGCAATGCGGCGCTCTTCGTTGAGCGTGAGCACGCCAATGGTCAGGCGCGGGCGGGTCGCGGTCGCGGCCGGTGTGTTCATGCGGTGGCTCCGATTCAGCGGCCGGCGAGTTGGCGCAGGCCCTGCACGCGGCCCCACGCCCGCGCGAGCAGCCGCGGCGAGGGCACCAGCGCGCGCACGGCCACATGCGCCCAGGCCCGCACCAGCGTGCGGCGCAGCAGGCGGTCGCCGGCTTCGGCGCCCAGGTGCTTGCGCGCGAAGATGATCTTGGACTGCGCATGGTGCCAGCCACGCCAGTACTCGGCCGCCAGCGGCCGCGGGCCGCGCACCGAGCCGCGCGAGAGATGCACCACGCGGATGGACGGGTCGACCACGATCGGTGCGCGCGCATTGAACACGCGCAGGCACAGGTCTTCGTCCTCGTAGTAGAGGAAGAAGGCCGGATCGAAGAAACCCAGTGGCGCCATGCGCTCGCGGTCCAGCAGCATCACGGCCGCGCAGGCGTAGCCCACGCAGAGCGGGCCCTCGGCGGCCCCGGTGCGGGGCGTCCATGCGTCGCGGGGCCAGCTGTAGTTGACCTCGTCGCGGCCGTCCGCACCCACGAGCTGCGGTACCCAGATGGTGGCTTCGGGCCAGCGCTGCGCGGTGTCGACCAGCGCCGCGACCTGAGAGGCGTCGATGCCGCAATCGGGGTTGAGCAACAGCACGTAGCGCGTCGCGGCCTGCTCGATGCCACGGTTGTTGGCGACGCCATAGCCGAAGTTGCGCTCCAGCGCCACCAGTCGCGCCCGGGGCAGATGGCGGGCAACCGCCTCACGGCTGTCGTCGGCGCTGCCGTTGTCCACCACGATGAGGTGGGGCAACTGCGCCAGCCCCTGGGCCAGCGGTGCGATGCAATGGGCACTGTTGTAGGTCACGACGATCACCGTGACCTGGTCGAGCAACGCCTGCAGCGGCGCCCCGGGCGCAGCCATGGTGCTCAATGCGCGTGCCCGGCCACCTCGCCCGCCTTCAGCTGGTAGGTGGTGCCGCAGTAGGGGCAGCGGGCCTGGCCGGTGCGCGCCACGTCGAGGTAGACGCGCGGGTGGCCGTTCCAGAGCTTCATGTCGGCCTTGGCGCTGGGGCAGAACACGCCGCCCTGCGGGTTGAGGTCGCGGGCCAGGAGTTCGACGGTGGCGGTGGTGCTCATGATGGGATCAGACCTTGGTGAGCCAGTGGGCGTACTTGGGATTGCGGCCATTGACGATGTCGAAGAACGCGCTCTGGATCTTCGTGGTGATGGGGCCGCGCTCGCCGATGCCGATCTGCACGCGGTCCAGTTCGCGGATGGGCGTGACTTCGGCCGCCGTGCCCGTGAAGAACGCCTCGTCGGCAATGTAGACCTCGTCGCGCGTGATGCGCTTTTGCACGATGTCCAGGCCCAGATCCTTGGCG
Organism: Burkholderiales bacterium; assembly: GCA_017307855.1. Taxonomy (GTDB): domain Bacteria; phylum Pseudomonadota; class Gammaproteobacteria; order Burkholderiales; family Burkholderiaceae_C; genus JAGOCV01. The sequence goes on from JAFKGD010000006.1 coordinate 51,449, forward strand.
ATGTGGAACACCGTGTTGCGCGTGATGCCGTTGAGCGCGCCGGCAGAGAGGTCGGGCGTGTAGATGACGCCGTTCTTGATGATGAAGATGTTCTCGCCCGCGCCTTCGGACACGAAACCCGAGCTGTCCAGCAGCAGCGCTTCGTCGTAGCCGTCGTCCACGGCTTCCATGTTGGCGAGGATCGAGTTGCTGTAGTTGCTCACGGCCTTGGCCTGCGTCATCGTGATGTTGACGTGATGGCGCGTGTAGCTCGACGTCTTGACGCGGATGCCGCGCCGCAGGCCTTCCTCGCCCAGGTATGCACCCCAGGCCCAGGCGGCCACCATGATGTGGATGGTGTTGCCCTTGGGGCTGACGCCCAGCTTCTCGGAGCCGATCCAGACCAGCGGACGCAGGTAGCAGCTCTCGAGCTTGTTCTCGCGCACGACCTGGCGTTGCGCCTCGTTCACCTGTTCCTTGGTGAAGGGAATGGTCATGCGCAGGATCTTGGCGCTGTTGAAGAGGCGCTCGGTGTGCTCTTCCAGGCGGAAGATCGCGGTGCCGCCCTCGGTGTTGTAGGCCCGCACGCCTTCGAACGCGCCGCAGCCGTAATGCAGCGTATGGCTGAGCACGTGGATCTTCGCGTCGCGCCATTCGACCAGTTGTCCGTCCATCCAGATCTTGCCGTCGCGGTCGGCCATGGTGGGTGCTGCGCTCATCGATGTCATCCTTGGAAATTGGGAAAGGCGCGAGGGCGCCGGAACCGCGACATTTTAGGGATTCTGCGTCCCTGATCGCCGGCAGTCGGCTCGTCGGTCAGGGCGCTGCTGCGTCGTCGGCCGGCGCGGCGGCTCCGTCCACCGTCGGCCGCCACAGTATCCACTTCACCAGCCGCCCGTCCTGGAATTCGCACGTCACGTGCGAGCCGCTGGCGTCTTCCCAGCGGAACACTTCCGGCTGAGCGCCTTCGGGCGATTGCTGCAGGCCGAGCGAGCGGGTCATGGCCATCACATGCAGCAGATTGACACCGGGCTTGAGCCGGGCGTTGAGCATCACGGCGCTGGCTACGAATCCCAGCGGTTGCTGCGAGGCGCGGCGCAGCACGTGCATCATGCGCGTGAAGTGCAGCAACAGGAACATCAGCATCGCACCGCCGGCCAGTGCCAGCCCGGCGCCACCGAAGCCGTTGTAGGCGACGATCAGGATCGCCACGCCCGCGACGGGCACAAGGAGTTTCTGGAACTTCATGACCCGGATTGTCGCAGCGCGGCGGCCCGGGCCGATGTGGCGACCACTTACCGCTGCGGGCGTACCCGCCGGGCTCAGAGTCCGCGCACCACGTCCATGGCTTCCTCGATGCGCTCGACCGCATGCACGGTGAGTCCCTCGAACGCCTTGTCGCCCTTTCTGGGCGCGTTGGCTCGGGGCACCACGGCCACGCTGAAGCCGAGCTTGGCGGCCTCGCGCAACCGCTCCTGACCGCGCGGCGCGGGTCGCACCTCTCCGGCCAGGCCGACTTCGCCGAAAGCGATGAACCCCTTGGGCAGCGCCTTGCCGCGCAGCGACGAGGTGATGGCCAGCATGACGGCCAGATCGGCTGCCGGTTCGCTGATGCGCACGCCACCCACGGCGTTGACGAACACGTCCTGGTCCATGCAGGCCACGCCGGCGTGGCGGTGCAGCACGGCCAGCAGCATGGCGAGGCGGTCGCGTTCCAGGCCAACCGAGAGGCGGCGCGGGCTGGGCCCGCCCGAATCGACCAGCGCCTGGATTTCGACCAGCAGCGGCCGCGTGCCCTCCAGCGTGACCAGCACGCAGCTGCCGGGTACCGGCTCGCTGTGCTGCGAAAGGAAGATGGCGCTCGGGTTGGCGACGCCCTTGAGGCCCTTCTCGGTCATGGCGAACACGCCGATCTCGTTGACGGCGCCGAAGCGGTTCTTGATCGCGCGCACGAGCCTGAAGCTGCTGTGCGTGTCGCCCTCGAAGTACAGCACCGTGTCGACCATGTGCTCCAGCACGCGCGGCCCGGCCAGCGCGCCCTCCTTCGTCACATGGCCCACCAGAACGATGGCCGTGCCTGAACTCTTGGCCGCGCGCGTGAGGTGGGCCGCGCATTCGCGCACCTGCGCCACCGATCCCGGGGCGCTGGTGAGCTGGTCCGAATAGACGGTCTGGATCGAATCGATGACGGCGACGGCCGGACGCCGCGCGTCGATGGTGGCGAGGATCTTCTCCAGCTGGATTTCGGCCAGCACGCCCACCGGGCTGCCCGCCAGCCCGAGCCGGCGTGCGCGCAGCGCGACCTGGGCCCCGCTTTCCTCGCCGGTCACATAGAGCGTGGGCAGTTGCGCGCGGGCCAGTGCGTCCAGCGCCTGCAGCAGCAGCGTGCTCTTGCCGATGCCGGGATCGCCGCCGATCAGCACCACACCGCCTTCCACGATGCCGCCGCCCAGCACGCGGTCGAGCTCGCCGATGCCGGTGGGCGTGCGCGCCACGTCGGTGGCCTCGATCTCGGACAGCGCAGCGACTTCGGCCGTGCCGGCCAGCGATGCGAACTGCGGCGAGCTGAGCCGGTTCTTGCCGGCCGACGGGCTGTCGGCCACGGTTTCCACCAGCGTGTTCCAGGCGCCGCACGCCGGGCACTTGCCCAACCAGCGCGGGCTGGTACCGCCGCACTCGCTGCACGTGTAGATCGATTTTTCCTTGGCCATGCGCCGAGTGTGCAGCATGGCGGGCCGCGCCGGCGCACACCGCAACCTGACTCCACGATCAGCAAGGCATGGTGTTGTCCGACAGGGCGAGCGCAGCGGCACGCCCAGAATGAATGGCTCCACCCCGTGTCACAACCCACCGGAAAAGGAGCATCCGACGCATGGCGACCACGCTGACCCAGGCCCGCAATATCCTCACGGCGCCCGAACTCGACCTCTTCGCCCACAGCCGCACCGAGGGCCTCAAGGCCCTCACACCGGCGCGGCTGCGCGCCAAGCTCGTGCGGGCCCGGGCCCTGCGCGACAAGTACCAGGATCTCTATCGCCGCCAGTCGCTGGCCTCGCGCGAGCGCACCGCCAGCAAGCGCGGCGCCAGCGGCGAGGCGAACGAGCGCACACAGGCCAAGGCCGCCGTGTTCGCGGAAGTGATCGACCGTTTCGAGCAGCGCATCGCCTACTGCGAGGCGGTCGAGGCACGCGAGCAGGCCCGGCGCGAGGCTTCGGCGACACGCAAGGCGGCAGCGCCAGCAGGGCGCAAGGCGGCCGGTCCATCCACCCGGGCCCGCCAGGCTGCATCGAAGTCCGGAGCGCGCTCGAAGGCGCGCAGCGCCAGCAAGGGCATGGCCGCTGACGCGACGACAGCGCGCGGTGCACGCGCGCGCTCCCGCACCCAGCACTGAACGACGCGGGCGGCGGCTCCGCTCGCAGGCCTAGATCAGGCCCTTGTACGAGCCGCCGTCGATCTGGATGTTCTGCCCGCAGATGAACGACGCCTGTGTGCTGCACAGGAAGGCACACATGTCGGCGAACTCCTCCACCGTGCCGAAACGCTTCGCCGCCACCGTGTCGGCCAGCTTCTGGCGCGCCTCGTCGTAGCTGGTGCCATCCATCCTCGCCTGGCGCTCGGTGAGGAACTGCTGGCGCGGCGTGTCGATGCGCTCGGGCAGCAGGTTGTTGATCGTGACGTTGTCCACCACGGTCTCGGACGATATCGCCTTGCACACGGCCGTGAGCGCGGTGCGGGCCGAGGTGGACAGGCCCTGGTGCGCGCGCGGCGACTTCACCATCGCCGAAGTGATATTGACGATGCGGCCGAACTTGCGCGCGCGCATGCCAGGCAGCAGCGCGCGGATCATCAGCACCGGCGCGAGCATGTTGGATTCGAACGCCTCCAGGTACTGATCGCGGCCCCAGTCCTGGAATTTTCCGGGCGCCGGGCCGGCGTTGTTGTTGACCAGGATGTCGGCCTCGGGGCAGGCGGCCACGAGCCTGGCGCGGCCTTCTTCCGTGGTGATGTCGGCCTGCACCGCGATCACCTCGCCACCCGTGGCTTCGCGGATCTCGCGCGCCGTGGCCTCCAGTGTTTCTGCCGTGCGCGCATTGATGACGACGGTGACGCCTTCGCGCGAAAGCGCCAGCGCGCAGGCGCGACCCAGTCCGGTAGACGACGCGCAGACGATGGCCTTGCGGCCCTTGATGTGCAGATCCATGAATGTGTCTCCCCGTCGGCGGGCCGCGCAAGGCGGCTCCGAGGTTGGTGATGGCGAGGGATTACCCCTAGCGTTTTGAGTGCGGGGATCACTTTACCAAAAATCATTTAACCTGTTAAATATCTGCAACCCGTTTCGCTCCCATGCAACACCCTTTCAAGCACCGCAACCTGCCCCGGCTTCTGCTGCAGGCCCGCGAAGCCGTGATGGCGCACACGCGCCCCGGCCTGCGCGCGCACGGCCTGTCGGATCAGCAGTGGCGCGTGCTGCGCGTGCTGGGCGAGCACGGCACGGTGGAAACCGGGCGCGTGGCGCGCGAGGCCTTCATCTTGGGCCCCAGCCTCACGGGCGTGCTCGCACGGATGGAGCGCGACGCCCTCATCACGCGCGAGCGCGATCCGGCCGACCAGCGCCGCACCGTGGTGCGCGCCACCGCTCGCGGCAAGCGGCTGGTGGCGAAGCTGTCGGGCACCGTCGAGGCGCACTACGCCTGGATGGAACAGACGCTGGGCACCGAGCAGCTCGGGCAGCTCTACGCACTGCTGGACGCCGTGATCGCACTCGAGACGCCCGACGACGACAGCGACAGCGACGGCGAGCAAGACGCCTGACCCCTTTCAAGAAAGCCATTCACACCATGCGCATCGACCACCTCATCGACGGCAAGGCCGTTGCCGGCACCGATTACTTCGAGACCGTGAACCCCGCCACGCAGGAGGTCCTGGCCGAAGTCGCCTCGGGCGGCGAGGCCGAAGTGAACGCAGCCGTCGCTGCGGCCAAGGCCGCATTTCCCAAGTGGGCCGGCCTGCCCGCCACCGAACGCGCGAAGCTCGTGCGAAAGCTGGGTGACCTGATCGCCCGACACGTGCCCGAGATCGCGCAGACCGAGACCAACGATTGCGGCCAGGTCATCGCGCAGACCGGCAAGCAACTGGTGCCGCGCGCGGCCGACAACTTCCACTACTTCGCCGAGATGTGCACGCGCGTGGACGGCCACACCTACCCCACGCCCACGCACCTCAACTACACGCTGTTCCACCCCGTGGGCGTGTGCGCGCTCATCAGCCCGTGGAACGTACCCTTCATGACGGCCACCTGGAAGGTCGCGCCCTGCCTGGCCTTCGGCAACACGGCCGTGCTCAAGATGAGCGAACTCTCGCCGATGACCGCCGCGCGGCTGGGCGAACTGGCGCTGGAGGCCGGCATTCCGCCGGGTGTGCTCAATCTCGTGCACGGCTATGGCAAACAGGCTGGCGAGCCGCTGGTGGCGCACCGTGACGTACGCGCCGTCTCGTTCACCGGATCCACCGCCACCGGCAACCGCATCGTGCAGTCCGCCGGCCTCAAGAAGTTCAGCATGGAGCTGGGCGGCAAGAGCCCGTTCGTTGTTTTCGACGACGCCGACCTGCCCCGCGCACTCGACGCCGCCGTGTTCATGATCTTCTCCAACAACGGCGAGCGCTGCACCGCCGGCAGCCGCATCCTGGTGCAGCAGTCGATCTATGCCGACTTCGTCGCGAAGTTCGTCGAGCGCGCGAAGAAGATCACCGTCGGCGACCCGCTCGACGAGAAGACCATCGTCGGCCCGATGATCAGCCAGGCCCATCTGGCCAAGGTGCGCAGCTACATCGAACTGGGCCCCAGGGAAGGCGCAACGCTGCTGTGCGGCGGCCTCGATGCGCCCGCCGGCCTGCCGGATCGCGTGAAGCGCGGCAACTACGTGGCCCCCACGGTGTTCGCCGACGTGGACAACCGCATGCGCATCGCGCAGGAAGAAATCTTCGGCCCCGTGGCCTGCCTGATCCCGTTCAGGGACGAGGCCGATGCCATCCGCCTGGCCAACGACATCGAGTACGGCCTCTCCAGCTACGTCTGGACGGAGAACATCGGCCGCGCCCACCGCGTGGCCGCCGCCATCGAAGCCGGCATGTGCTTCGTCAACAGCCAGAACGTGCGCGACCTGCGCCAGCCCTTCGGCGGCACCAAGGCGAGCGGCACCGGCCGCGAAGGCGGCACCTGGAGCTACGAGGTGTTCTGCGAGCCGAAGAACGTGGCCGTCTCGCTGGGCGGCCACCACATTCCGCACTGGGGCGTCTGAGGGCGCCACCCGCACACAGAAAAGCAAGGAGACAGACAACATGCGCAATACCCTTCAGCGCCGCCAGCTGATCCAGGCGCTGGGCGCCCTCGCCGCCCTGCCCGCGCTCACGCGCCATGCATGGGCCCAGGCCGTGACCTGGCCGTCGAAGCCCGTGCGCCTGGTCGTGCCCTTCACGCCCGGCGGCACCACCGATTTCGTGACGCGCCTGGTCGGCGTGGAGCTGGGCAAGGTGCTCGGCCAGCCCGTGGTGGTGGAGAACAAGCCCGGCGCGGGCACCGTGATCGGTGTCGATTCGGTGGCCAAGGGCCCCGCCGACGGCAGCGCCTTCGTCACCGTGGCCAACAGCTTCACGGCCAATCCCACGCTGGTGAAGAAGCTGCCCTACGACACGGTGAAAGACCTGCGCCCCGTGGCGCTGATGGGCATGTCGGAGCACGTGCTGGCCACGCATCCGGGCAGCGGTCTCAAGAACATCGCCGATCTGCGCAACCTCGCTCGCAGCAAACCGGGGTCGCTGAGCTACGCCTCGTTCGGCGCCGGCACCTCGGCCCACCTGTCGGGCGAGCTGCTCAAGCAGCAGATGGGGATCGATCTGGTCCACGTGCCCTACAAGGGCCAGGGGCCGGCGCTGGCCGACCTGCTGGGAGGTCAGGTGACGGTGATGTTCGGCAACTGGCCCGAGTTCCGCGGCCACATCCAGAGCGGCAAGCTGGTGGCGCTGGGCATGGCGACGGCCAGGCGCTCGGCCTACGCACCCGACGTGCCCACGCTCGCCGAGCAGGGCGTGCCGATCGAATCGAATTCCTGGAACGGCCTGCTGGCCCCCGCGGGTACGCCCGATGCCATCGTGCAGCGCATGAACGCGGAGGTGAACAAGGCACTGGCCAGCCCGGCCGTCACCGAGGCGTTCCAGAAAGGTGGCATCGCGTCGCTGTCGGGCACACCCGAGCAGTTCGCCGCGTTCATCCAGAGCGAGATGGCCAAGTACGCCGAGGTGATCCGCCGCGGCAACATCACGATCGACGGCTGAGCCATGGGCAAGCTTGCACTCGCCGCCAAGATCACCCACGTGCCCTCGCTGTATCTCAGCGAGCTGGACGGCCCGCGCAAGGGCAGCCGCCAGGCCGCCATCGACGGCCACCGCGAGATCGGACGGCGCTGCCGCGAGCTGGGGGTGGACACCATCGTGGTGTTCGACACGCACTGGCTGGTCAACGCCAGCTACCACCTCAACTGCGCGCCGCACTTCAAGGGCGTGTATTCCAGCAACGAGCTGCCGCACTTCATCAGCAACATGCCCTACGAGATCCCGGGCAACCCGGCGCTGGGCCAGTTGCTGGCGCAGGCGTGCAACGAGTGGGGCGTGGAAACGCTGGCGCACGATGCCACCACGCTGGGCCCCGAGTACGGCACGCTGGTGCCCATGCGCTACATGAACGAAGACCTGCACTTCAAGGCGATCTGCGTATCGGCGCTGTGCACCAGCCATTACCTCAATGACAGCGCGCGCCTGGGCTGGGCCATGCGCCGCGCGGTCGAAGACCATTACGACGGCACCGTGGCCTTCTTCGCCAGCGGATCGCTGTCGCACCGCTTCGCGCAGAACGGCCTGGCGCCGCAGTTCGCCGACCGCATCTGGAGCCCGCTGCTCGAACGCATGGACCACGACGTGGTGGGCATGTGGGAAGGCGGGGAATGGGCCGACTTCTGCACCATGCTGCCCGAGTACGCCACCAAGGGCCACGGCGAAGGCTTCATGCACGACACCGCGATGCTGCTGGGTGCTCTAGGCTGGTCGGCCTACGACGGCCGGGCCGAGGTGGTCACGCCCTACTTCGGCTCGTCGGGCACGGGGCAGATCAACGCGATCTTTCCGGTCACGCCGCAGGACGGGCGCGCCATCCCCCGGGCCCAGGCGTCCAGCGCCGAGGGCTTCCAGGCCGTCTCGCGCCTCTGAATTCCGCAGGCACCGAATGCCCCACCTCGTCATCCTCTACACGCCCAACCTCGAACGCGACACCGACATGACCGCGCTGTGCCGCGCGCTGGCCGACACGATGGTCGGCTTCCGCGACGACGCGGGCCGCGCGGTGTTTCCCATCGGCGGCACGCGCGTGCTGGCCTACCCCGCGGCTCACTTCGCCGTGGCCGATGGGGGTGCGGCCGGTCGCGCGGCAGGCACACACAAGGGCGTGGACGGCAAGGGCGACGGTGGCGACTACGCCTTCGTCTACCTCAACCTGCGCATGGGCCAGGGCCGCACCGACGCCGTGGTGAAAGCGGCCGGCGCTGCGCTGCAGGCCGTGGCGCAACGGCATTTCGCGCCCATCTTCGACAAGCGCCACATCGGCATCACCTTCCAGGTGGACGTGGGCACCGAAGCTTTCGACAGCAAGCACAGCAACCTGCACCCGCTCTTCAACAAGAACTGAACCCGATGCTCGCCCCCGAACTCATCGAACAGCTGGCCGCCGAACTGCACCGCGCCGAGACCTCGCGCACGCAGGTCGAGCATTTCTCCAGGCGCTATCCGGACATGACCATTGCCGATGGCTACGCCGTCTCGCGCGCCTGGGTGGCCGCCAAGATCGCGGGCGGCCGCACGGTACGCGGCCACAAGATCGGCCTCACCTCGCGGGCCATGCAGATTTCCAGCCAGATCGACGAACCCGATTACGGCACCTTGCTCGACGACATGTTCTTCGAACCCGGCGACATCCCGTTTGCGCGCTTCATCGCGCCGCGCGTGGAGGTGGAGCTGGCCTTCGTGCTTGCACGGGACATCGACGGCAGCCGGGGCGAGGTGACCATCGACCAGGTGCTGGACGCCACCGAGTACGTCACGCCCGCCATCGAGATCATCGATGCGCGCATCGAGCAGTTCGACCGCCACACCAGGGCGATGCGCCGCGTGCAGGACACCATCAGCGACAACGCCGCCAATGCCGGCATCGTGCTGGGCGGGCGCCGCGTGGCCCCGCGCGAGGTGGATCTGCCCTGGTGCGGCGCCATCCTGCGCCAGAACGGCGTGGTGGAAGAAACCGGCCTCGCCGCCGGCGTGCAGGGCCATCCGGCGATCGGCATCGCATGGCTGGCGATGAAGCTGGCGCCCTGGGGCGAGACACTCAAGGCCGGCCAGGTGGTGCTGGCCGGCTCGTTCACGCGGCCGGTTGCGGCGAAACCCGGTGACCGCTTCGAGGCGGACTATGGCAACCTCGGACGCTTCGATTTCACCTTCGTCCAGGATTGACCGCGCCATGCAGACACCCATCAACACCTTCAAACAGGCCATGCGCGAGAAGCGCCCGCAGATCGGGCTGTGGCTCGGCCTGGCCGATGCGTACACCGCCGAGATCTGCGCGGGTGCGGGCTTCGACTGGCTGCTGCTCGACGGCGAACATGCGCCCAATGACCTCACGGGGCTGCTGGCCCAGTTGCAGGCGGTGAGCGGCTACCCCGGCGTGCACGCCGTGGCGCGCGTGCCCATGGGTCACGGCCACGTGGGCCAGATGCTGATCAAGCAATACCTCGACCTCGGCGCGCAGACGCTGCTGGTGCCCATGGTGGACACGGCCGAGCAGGCCGCCACCATCGTGCGTTCGACACGCTACCCGGTGACCGGGGCCGGCAGCGATGCCGCGGCCGGCGGCGGCGTGCGCGGAATGGCGGGCGCGCGCGCGTCGCGCTGGGGCCGTTACCCGGCCTACGTGCGCGAGGCCAACGAACAGGTCTGCGTGCTGGTGCAGGTGGAGACGCGCGAGGCGCTGGACAACATCGATGCCATCGCGGCCGTCGACGGCGTCGATGGCGTGTTCATCGGCCCGGCCGACCTGTCGGCCTCGATGGGCCATCCGGGCAACCCCGGCCATCCCGACGTGCTGGCGGCGATCGAGGACGCCATCGTGCGCATCGCGCGTGCGGGCAAGGCTCCGGGCATCCTGATGCGCGACGAGGCGCTGGTGAAGCGCTACCTCGAGCTCGGCGCGCTGTTCGTGGCCGTGGATACCGATAGCGGCCTGCTCGCGCGCGGCACCAGTGCCCTTGCCGCGCAGTACAAGGGGCAACGCGCCGCCGCCGGCAGCGACCGCGGCTCGGTGTACTGACGCCACCCGCCGCCAGCCCCAGAGCCAGCCATCGCGACCATGACTTCTTCCAAGCGACTCAAGCCCCGTTCGGCCACCATCTACGAAGGCACGATCCGCGCCACCACGCGCAGCTTCCTCTACGGCCTGGGCCAGGACGACGAGGACATCGAGCGCCCGCACATCGGCGTCTTCCACACCGGCGGCGAGATGAGCCCGTGCAACATGAACCTGCGCGATCAGGCTCAGCACGCCAAGACCGGCATCTACGCCGCGGGCGGCATGCCGCACGAATGCCCGGTGGTGTCGGTGAGCGACGGCCTGACCATGGCGCACTCGGGCATGCGCTTCTCCCTGATCTCGCGCGAACTGATTGCCGACAGCGTCGAGGCTTCCACGCGCGGCCACCAGTGGGACGGCATCTTCGCCATCGGTGCCTGCGACAAGAACCTGCCCGGCCTGATGATGGGTATCGTGCGCTGCAACGTGCCCGGCGTGTTCGTGCACGGCGGCTCGGCGCTGCCCGGCCAGGCGCCCGGCCCCGACGGCCGCGACCTCAACGTGGTCGACACCTACGAGGCCATCGGCCAGGTGCTGGCCGGCACGGCCACGCCGCAGGACCTGTCGGATGTGAGCCACGCCTGCCTGCCCAGCGCGGGCGCCTGCGCGGGCCAGTTCACCGCCAACACCATGGGCATGGTCAGCGAGGCGCTGGGCCTGGCGCCCATCGGCTCCAGCATGGTGCCGGCGGTGTTCAGCGAACGCGCGCCGCTGATGCGCCGTGCCGCGCGCCAGCTGATGGCGGCCGTCGATCGCAGCCTCGAAGGCGGCGGACCGCTGCCCCGCGACATCGTGACACGCAAGGCGCTGGAAAACGCCTGCGCCATCGTGTCGGCCACGGGCGGCAGCACCAATGCGGCGCTGCACATTCCGGCCATCGCGCACGAGGCGGGCATCCGGTTCCACCTGGACGACGTGGCCGAGGTGTTTGCCCGCACGCCGCTCATCGGCGACCTGCGCCCGGGCGGCAAGTACCTGGCGCGCGACGTGCACTACATCGGCGGTGCCGGCGTCATCCTGCGCGAGCTGATGGAGCGCGGCTTCGTGCACGGCGACGTGCTCACCTTCACGGGCCGCACGCTGGCCGAGGAGCTCGCAGCCTGCGCCGCGCCCGACGGCCGCGTGGTGCGCCCGGTGAGCGACGCGCTCACGCCCGACGGCGGCCTGGCCGTGCTCAAGGGCAACCTGTGCCCGCACGGCGCGCTGCTCAAGACCGCGGGCCTGAAGAAGCTCACGCACAGCGGGCCGGCCCGCGTGTTCGAGAACGAGGAAGAAGCCCAGGCCGCGGTACAGAACATGCGCTACGAGCCGGGCGACGTGATCGTCATCCGCAACGAAGGTCCCAAGGGCAGCCCCGGCATGCGCGAGATGCTGGGCCTGACGGCCCTGCTCTACGGCCAGGGCATGGGCGACAAGGTCGCCCTGCTGACGGACGGACGCTTCTCCGGCGCCACGCGTGGCCTGTGCATCGGCTATGCCGGCCCCGAGGCGGCCGATGGCGGCCCGATCGCGGCGCTGGCCAACGGCGACGTCGTGCATATCGACGCCCGCCCGCAGGCGCTGTCGATCACGGTCGACCTCACCGACGCGGAAATCGCCGCCCGGCTGGAAAAACGTCAGGTAAACACGGGGGCGCGACTGGGCGGCCTGCTGGAAAAATACGCGGCCACGGTCCGGCCGAGCCATCAGGGCGCCGTCACCCATTCGGGTGCCGTCACCTGGCTGCGCGACGAGTCGTGATCGATCCGTTCACATCCTTCCAGGAGACATCCGCCATGACTTTCAACCGTCGCCAGATCATCCAGACCGCCGGCGCCTCCGCGCTGCTGGCCAGCATCGGCCAGCACGCCTGGGCCCAGGCCAAACCCGAGGTGGCCCGCATCATCACCGGCTTTGCCGCCGGCGGCACGTCCGACACGATCTGCCGCCGCGTGGCGACCAAGATCGCGCCGGACTACGCCAACACCGCCGTGGTTGAAAACCGCACCGGCGCGGGCGGCCAGATCGCCGTGCAGTTCGTCAAGGGTGCGCCGGCCGACGGCGCCACCATCCTGCAGACGCCCACGTCCATCCTCACCATCTACCCGCACATCTACAAGAAGCTGCCGTACGAGCCGCTGGTGGATCTGGCGCCCGTCACCATCGGCTGCATCTTCGACTTCGGCTTCGCCGTCGGCCCTTCGGTGCCGGCCAGCGTGAAGAACGTGCCCGAGTTCCTGGCCTGGGCCAAGGCCAATCCTGCCGGCGCCAACTTCGGCTCGCCGGCCGCCGGATCCACGCCCCACTTCCTGGGCGCGCTGATCGGCAAGTCGGCCGGCGTCGAGCTCAAGCACGCGGCCTATCGCGGCACGCAGCCGGCCATGCTGGACCTGCTGGGCGGCAACATATCGGCCGTCTCGGGCCCCATCGGCGACATCACGCAGCATCTGGCCAGCGGCAAGGTGCGCATCCTGGCCACCTCGGGCACCAAGCGCAACCGCTTCGCCCCCGACGTTCCGACGCTGCAGGAGCAGGGCATCAACATGGCGCACAGCGAGTGGTTCGCCTTCTTCGTGCCGGCGAAAACGCCGCAGGACATCATCACGCGCCTGAACGCCTCGATGCGCGCGGCGCTGGCGCAAAAGGACGTGATCGACGGCCTGGGCACCTTCGGCCTCGAAGCCATGTCGTCCACCCCGGCCGAGCTGACCGATCTGATCAAGCGCGACACCGCCAAATGGGCTCCCATCGTGAAGGACGTCGGATTCACGGCTGAAGCTTGAGCCCACCCCCAGGCTACCCTTGCTTCGCAAGGTCCGCCCACCCCCCTTCGAGGGGGCGACACCAGCGGCCCGGCAAAGCCGGTTCCGCGGTGTCCCTGGACCCAGCGTGAGAGATGCGTGATGGTGGGAATTTTGTTTGATCTGGAGACATTCACATGAGTACCGCCACCCCCTCCGCCCTGGTCCATCCCAACCTCCATCCCGACGAGCGCGCAGCGCGCGTGCAGCTGGCGGCCTGCTATCGCGTGTTCGCGATGCTGGGCTGGACGGAGATGATCTACAACCACATCACGGTGCGCCTGCCCGAGAGCGTGACGGGCGGTGAGAAGCATTTCCTCATCAACCCGTTCGGCCTGCACTACAGCGAGGTGACGGCCAGCAACCTGGTCAAGATCGACCTCAAGGGCAACGTCCTCGACGGCTCGCCGCATCCAGTCAATCCTGCCGGCTTCACGGTGCATGCGGCCATCCACGACGGGCTGGCCGGCGCGCACTGCGTGATGCACACCCACACCACGGCCGGCGTGGCCGTGGCCTGCGTGCAGGGTGGGCTGCAGCAGAGCAACTTCTACACCGCACAGCTGCACGGCATGGTGGCGTACCACGACTTCGAGGGCATCACCATCCATGCCGACGAGGGGCCGCGCCTGCTGAAGAGCATCGGCGATCGCAACGCCGTGATCCTGCGCAACCACGGCCTGCTGGCCTGGGGCGAGACGCTGCCGCAGACTTTCGCCATCCTCTGGACGCTGCAGCGCGCGTGCGAGATCCAGCTCGCCACGCTGTCGATGGGCCAGCCCATCCCCGTCTCAGAAGACGTGGCGCAGAAGTGCACGCGCGACGCGCTCCAGTTCAATCCCCACCACGGCGCAGGCCAGGACGTGTTCGACGCCCTGGTGCGCCAGGTCAACCGCATCGACAGCAGTTATCAACAGTGAAGACATGCATCTACGGCGCCGGTGCCATCGGCGGCTGGCTCGGCGTGCGACTGGCCCAGGCCGGCGCTGAACTCTCGGTGGTGGCGCGCGGCGCCACGCTGCAGGCCATCGAGCAGCACGGCCTGCGCCTGGACATGGAAGGCGCGGTGCACACCGTGCGCCCGCGTGCGTCGCAGGAGCCGGCCACGCTGGGCGTGCAGGATCTGGTCATCGTCGCCGTGAAGGCGCCGGCCATGGCGCAGGTGGCGCAGGCCATTGCGCCGCTGGTGGGGCCGGACACCGTCGTGCTCACCGCGATGAACGGCGTGCCCTGGTGGTTCCTGCAGGGCTTCGGCGGCGAGTACGCCGGCCGGCCGCTGGCCTCGGTCGATCCGCAGGGCAGCATTGCGGCGGCCATCCCCGCGCCGCACGTGGTGGGTGGCGTGGTGCATGCCAGTTGCGCCATGCACGGCCCGGGCTTCGTGCAGCATCACTTCGGCAAGAAGCTCATCCTGGGCGAGCCCGCGGGCGGCGTGTCTGCGCGCGTGCAGCGCATCGGCGCGCTGCTGGAGCAGGGTGGCGTCGAGGTGCAGTATTCGGAGCAGATCCAGAAGGACGTCTGGTACAAGCTCTGGGGCAACATGACCATGAACCCGCTGAGCGCCATCACCGGCGCCACCTCGGACCGCGTGCTGGCCGATCCGCTGGTGCGCGGCTTCGCCTCGAGCGTGATGCTGGAAGCGCGCGAGATCGGCGCGCGGCTGGGCATCCCCATCGCCGATGCGCCGGAAGACCGCCACAAGATCACCGCGAAGCTCGGCGCCTTCAAAACGTCGATGCTGCAAGACGTGGAAGCCGGCCGCCCGGTGGAGCTCGACGCGCTGGTGGGCGCGGTGCGCGAACTGGGCAGCGTGACCGGCGTGCCCACGCCGCAGACCGACACGCTGTACGGCCTGGCGCGGTTGCACGCGCAGATGCGCAGCCTGTACTGAAACATTACCGACCGCAGCCGGCGCCGTACACACGGCGCGCGCGGGCCACACATCTCCGCCATGACCTTGCCCACGCGCGCCCTCAGTGGCACTGCCTTCGCCACCCTGCTGCTGATCGCCCTGCTGATGGGCTCCAACCACGTGGCGGCCCGTTTCGCCTTCAACCACGGTACGGACGTGGCAACGGCCGTCACCGTGCGCAGCTTCGCCATCGTGATCGTGATGGCGCTGTTGATCGCCGTACAGCGCGTGCCTGTCGTCCTCACGACAAGGCACAGGCGCGCACTGCCTTTCATCGGACTGCTGGTGGGCGCGCAGAGTCTGTGCCTCTATTCGGCGGTCGCGCGCATCCCGGTCGCACTGGCGCTGCTGGCCTTCAACAGCTATCCGATCTGGACCGCGCTGTTCGACTGGGCGGTGTACCGCCGCCGGCCCGAGCGCGCGGCCCTGATCGCCATGCCGATCATCCTCGTCGGGCTGGCGCTGGCGCTCGACGTGTCGGGCGCGGCCTCGGGCCTGGGCGCGGCCGGGCAGTGGCAGCGCATCGGCGTGGGCGTGGCCTTCGCCGTCGCGGGCGCCATGCTGTTCTCGCTGGCGCTGGTGCTCACGCAGCACGAAACCCATGGGCTCGATGGTCGCATCCGCACGGCGGCCACCATGCTCGTCGCCGGCCTGGTGGCCATCGCCACGGTGGCCGCGCAGGGAGGCTTCCACTTCCCGCAGGCCGCCCCGGGCTGGTGGGGCCTGGCGGGCCTCACGCTGTTCTTCGGCACGGGCTTCACCCTGCTTTTCACCGTGCTGCCACGCCTGGGCGTGGGCAGCAACACCGCCATCATGAACGTGGAGCCCGTGTTCGCACTGGTGCTGGCCTGGCTGATCCTGGGCCAGGCCATCGCGCCGGTGCAGGTGGCCGGCGCGCTGCTGGTGGTGGGTACGGTGGTGGCGCTGGGGTTGCGCCGACGTTAACTCGGAACAAACACTGGAAGCTTCCGTAGCTCTGCCGCCAGCAGTTGCCTCGGGCGATCAGGGAAAAGATCAACACTGGTTGCTGCTCGGATGCCGGTGTAAAAACCAAAATCCAGCATTAATGCAATGAATCGCTCGCCGGCCTTATAAGGAGTAGTGCCTTCGTGCAGCACATGCACTAGCCGGAGGGCAATCAGCTTTTGGATCATTAGATAGCCTGAATTCGAGTTCTGAATACGCACCAAGAATGCGTTCTTTCGCTTTGTCGTAATGCAGAAGATTTTTATCTTCTCCAACAATGAACTCACGGCGCCGAATTCAACGCTCGCATCCTTCTCAATATCCTGCAGTTTTCCCTCAACAGCTTCAGAAGCAGCCGCATTGATACTAGTTACCGTGAGCGACTTCTTCTGCGTCAACGTTGCTTTTGTGAGGCCCGCAGATGTCAACGCTAGTGCATCTCGGGGAACAGCTGCAGCAGCGAGCACTAAACGATTTAATGCATCAGCCTCGACCAAATAGGATATTCCGGGCAATCCACAGTAAACCGCGTGCGCATCAAGAATGCTCTTGATGTGCTCCAGCGACCTATCGGGCATGGTCAGGTTATAGTCAAGTCGCAACAGCTGCGCATCGTGCGGGGCTTCCAACCCGAACTTGCCACTTGCGTTCCAAAGTTTAGTTAACTGCTCGATTCCAGATATCTTGAGATAGCAATTGTTGGCACGCGTGAGAGCATAGATTTTTCCGAGAAGCGTTGGCTGCAATGACTCATTCAGTACATGCATGTCATCTAAATAGATGAATAGCGGACGCGTGGACTTTGCGATCGACGACAAAAGCCGCTTCATTTGTGGCAACAAACGGTCTAGCTCGCTCCCAGCTGATTCCTCATTGTCTAGCACCGAAATTCTGTCGAGTTTTTTTATCAGTACGTTTATCTCGGTTGCAAAGGATGTTTGTTCCTCCATAGCGACCAAGAGCTCTCCCAAGACCGCAGCAATCACCATTCTGTCCGATCTTCCTGCATAGAGCTGCATTGAGATCCAGCAAGTCAAGTAACCTGCTCGGCGTGATGTATGAAGCCCATACGCCAGTAAGCTTGATTTACCCGCACCGCGCCGGCCGAACACCACATGATTGGCTTTCGCAGTCACTGTCTGTTCAAAATTGCTAACCGAAGGGATGTACCGCGTTTCGAAATCCTCTTCGAACGAATACTGATCAATAGTCAGACTTTCGGACAGAATCTTCTGAAGCAGTGATGTTTCAGGCAGTCGAAGTCGATTTAGAGGTTTTTTTGTTCGACGCTTTACCGTTATGGTCGATTCGATTCCAATCTCTTGACTTAAACGCGCGTTTATTTCATTTGTAATCTTATAGATGCGCTCACTCGGCTCAATGAACTCCACCTCGATGAATGAGCCATCTGGACGCTTCCGCATCGTCCACTCTGGTTCCACACCGCCAAGTTTTGCGGAGAACTGTGCCATCACTTGGGCAGCCGTTTTTTCATCTAGTGTCATCACAGGTTCACGCCTTTACTTTTCAGGAATATTTGCGCATCCGCCTTGAAAGCTACGACGAAAATCTCAGCATCCGCAGGTGTCATCCTTAGATCCTTTGCGATAGCGAGATGTGAGTAGTCGGCAACATTTCTGTCGTCACGCAGATCTTTGAGCTTTGCTTTATGTGCCTCGACGTTCGCAGAGAAAGCTTGTGGAAGCACATCTACATTATTGTGGTCGGACGAGTCAGTGGAAAAGCTTCCACTATCCTTTAGTTGAACTGCGCGACGGAAGTTGTAACCAGCATAGTAGAGACGAGAAACTCTTTGTCGCCATTCCTTCTTCGGCAATCCTTTGGCAAAGGTGAGGTGGCGCTGGCCGAGTCTGAATAGACTTGCGACTTCCTTGTTCACTGCATCTTCAATTTTCTGCAGTTCGGCCACAGAAAGAACTCCAGCTAGATTTTTCTTCATCAGCTGGACATTCTTAGATGCCAAGAGTACGTGGGGCTCAGACAGTCCCTTATGCAGCGCCATTTAGCTCCCTCACCTTCTTTGTGATGGTGGAATTATCCGTGAGCCGCTCTCGCTTTCGCATTGCTGAGCTCGAGACTTCGTAATAGCTAGTCCGCAACTACCGGCACGCGCGGGGCCACGGCGCACATCAGTTCGTAGCCCACGGTGCCGCCCGCCTGCGCCACCTCGTCGATGGGCAGCACGGTGCCGCCCGGCGCGCGGCCCCACAGCGTGACCGGCGTGCCCACGCCGGCCCGCGGCACGGGCGTCAGGTCCACCGTGATCATGTCCATGCTCACGCGGCCCACCATGCGGGTGCGCACGCCGTCCACCAGCACCGGCGTGCCCGTGCTGCAGTGGCGCGGATAGCCATCCGCATAGCCGCAGGCGACCACGCCGATGGTGAGCGGCCCTTCGGCCGTGAAGGTGGAGCCGTAGCCCACCGTGTCGCCCGCCTTGAGGTGCTGGATGCCGATGACGCGGCTGGACAGCGTCATGGTCGGCTCAAGGCCCCAGTGCGCGGCCGAGTGCTCGGGAAAATCGGGCGCGCTGCCATACATGAGGATGCCGGCGCGTACCCAGTCGGACCGCAACCCGCTGGTGCCCTCCAGGGCCGCGGTGTGGCGCAGCATGGCGGCGCTGTTGGACAGCGAGCGCTCGCCCGGCAGGCCGTCCGTGGTGGTGTTGAACACCTGCAGCTGGTGCACGATGCCGCGCGGGGAATCGGCGTCGCTGAAGTGGGTCATGAACGAGATCTCGTCCACCTGCGGCAACGCGTTGAGCCGGGCCCAGGCCGCCCGGTAGCGCGCCGGCGGGAAGCCCAGCCGGTTCATGCCCGAGTTCATCTTGAGGAAGACGCGATGCGGCTGGTGCGTCTTGTGGGCCGCGAGCATGTCGATCTGCTCGTCGCAATGCACGGCGTGCCACAGACCCAGGCGCGAGCACAGTTCGAGATCGCGCGACTCGAACACCCCCTCCAGCAGCAGGATCGGGCCTCGCCATCCGAGTGCGCGCACGCGCTCGGCCTCGGCCAGGTCGAGCAGCGCGAATCCGTCGGCAGCGCGCAGCCCTTCGAAGGCGCGTTCGATCCCGTGGCCATAGGCGTTGGCCTTGACGACAGCCCACACGCGGGCATCGGGCGCGGCGCGCTGCGCCCGATGCAGGTTGTGCTGGAGGCCCTGGGGGTGGATCGTGGCGAGAATCGGACGTGGCATAAAAAAGTTTTGACCCCCATGCCCCCCGAGGGGGTGCTTTTCATCTTGGGGCGGCCCGGCGATGAAAAAGACCGGAACAGACCGGACACACGGGGGGAATTCCGGGATTTTGGCACCGGGCCGCATGCTATAACCCGCTGTGCCCCTGGAGACCCGGTCCATCCTGAATCAGCCGTCAGCCTGACTGAACGGCCTGCCTGCAATCCCCCGCACCCCCTCGATGAAGCGCGGTTTCTACACCATCATGTCAGCGCAGTTCTGCTCGTCGCTGGCAGACAACGCCATCTTCATCGCCGCCATCGAACTGCTGCGCACCGGCGGCGCCCCCGACTGGCAACGCGCCGCGCTGGTGCCGATGTTTGCTTTGTTCTACGTGGTGCTGGCGCCGTTCGTGGGTGCCTTCGCCGACGCCTTGCCCAAAGGCAAGGTCATGTTCGTGAGCAACTTCATCAAGGTGTTCGGCTGCCTGATGATGCTGTTCGGCTCGCACCCGCTGCTGGCCTATGCCATTGTCGGCCTGGGCGCTGCCGCGTATTCGCCGGCCAAGTACGGCATCCTGACCGAGCTGCTGCCGCCTTCGCAACTGGTCAAGGCCAACGGCTGGATCGAGGGCCTCACCATCGGCTCCATCATCCTGGGCGTGCTGCTGGGCGGGCAACTGGTGGGGCGCCACGTGTCCGACCGCCTGCTCTCGATCGACCTGCCTTTCATCGACACCGGCATCGACACACCGGCCGAAGCCGCCATCTGCGTGCTGATCTTCGTGTACCTGCTGGCCGCGTGGTTCAACACCCGCATTCCGCACACCGGCGTCGAGATGCGCCCGATGCCGAAGAACCCGCTGGAGATGCTGCCCGACTTCTGGAGCTGCAACTCGCGCCTCTGGAAAGACAAGCTGGGCCAGATTTCGCTGGCCACCACCACGCTGTTCTGGGGCGTGTCGGGCAACCTGCGCTACATCGTGCTGGCCTGGGCCGCCGCCGCCCTGGGCTACAGCACCACGCAGGCCTCGTCGCTGGTAGGCGTGGTCGCCATCGGCACCGCCGTGGGCGCGGTGGTCGCCTCGATGAAGATGAAGCTCGACATGGCCACGCGCGTGATCCCGCTGGGCATCGGCATGGGCCTGCTGGTCATCCTGATGAACTTCATTGACAACGTCTGGATGGCCGCGCCGTTCCTCATTCTGCTGGGCGGCCTGGGCGGCTTCCTCGTCGTGCCGATGAATGCGCTGCTGCAGCACCGCGGCCACAACCTCATGGGCGCAGGCCGCTCCATCGCCGTGCAGAACTTCAACGAGCAGGCCTGCATCCTGGGCCTGGGCGCGTTCTACAGCCTCTCCACCGGCCTGGGCCTGTCGGCCTTCGGCGCCATCACCGCGTTCGGCCTGGTGGTGGCCGGCTTCATGTGGATCATCCAGCGCTGGCACGCGCACAATGTGATCCGCCACCGCGCCGAAGTGGACCACCTGCTGGCCATCGCACGCAGCGATACGCATCACCATTGAGGCCGCCGCTGGCGGCCACCGGATACACCAGGAGCCCGCCATGACAACCGTCTACGACTTCGAAGCCCGCCAGATCGGCGGCGCCAACGTGCCGCTGCGTGACCTCCAGGGCCGCGTGCTGCTGATCGTCAACACCGCCAGCAAATGCGGCTTTACGCCGCAGTTCGAAGGGCTGGAAGAACTTCACCGCAAGTACGGCGCCAGCGGCCTCACCGTGCTGGGTTTTCCGTGCAACCAGTTCGGCAGCCAGGACCCGGGCAGCAACGACGAGATCGCCGGCTTCTGCTCCATCAATTACGGCGTCACCTTTCCCATGATGGAGAAGATCGACGTCAACGGCCCCAACGCCGATCCGCTCTACAAGTGGCTCACCGCCGAGGCCCCGGGTCTGCTGGGCACCAAGGCGATCAAGTGGAACTTCACCAAGTTCCTGATCGGCAAGGACGGACAGGTGATCCGGCGCTATGCGCCGACGGACAAACCGAAAGACCTGCAGGCGGATATCGAGCGCGCGCTGGCTTCGGCCTGACACGGCGCCCCGCACGCCGCCCAGCTCACCGCGCGCAGGCGTGCCAGTCGGTGCTGCCGCTGGCCACCCAGCCCGGATCTCGCGCCGTGGCCGCCACGCAGGCGAGCCGCCGGCCCTCTCCGTAGTTTTTATCGGCGATCGCGCAGCTGTCGGTCGCCAGGCAACTCTGGCTGCCCGTGCTGTCGTACTGATAGCGCCAGCGCAGATCGATCGCGGCCACGGCGCGCCGTGCGCCGGCCGCCGCGCAATCGCCATCCGTGACCCAGGCCTGGGCGTCGTTGTGCGTCATCACGCCGAACTCGTAGGCATTGGCGTAGCGGATGTGCAGGCAGAACGGCGCCGGGGTCGAACCGGCTGCCAGGGCACCGGGGGCCGGGGTGCTCTGGATGCGGATCTCGGCGGAGGAAGGCTGGCGGTTGGCGCAGCCCGACAACAGCATGACGGCGACGAGGGCCGTGGCGACAGGAATGGCGTTCTTCATGCTTCGGCTCCACGAGAGGATTGATCGGCGGCAAGTATCGGCGCTCCGCCAGGCTTCGTCGAGCCGCACGCGCGTCCGCAAGGATCAAGAGCCGTGTGTCGTTAACCGCCGGCTGCGAGCGCCTCGTCCAGCAACTCCACCCAATGCCGCACCGGCACGCCCGTGCCGCTCTGCAGATGCGTGATGCATCCGATGTTGGCCGACGCAATCACCACGGGCGCCAGCGCCTGCAGGTGCCCCAGCTTGCGGTCGCGCAGCGGATACGCCAGCTCGGGCTGCAGCACCGAGTAGGTGCCGGCCGAACCGCAGCACAGGTGCGATTCGCTGGCCGCCACGCGGATGTCGAAGCCCAGCGCGCCCAGGTGCTTCTCGACGCCGCCGCGCAGCTTCTGGCCGTGCTGCAGCGTGCACGGCGGGTGGTAGGCGATGGGGCCGGCCGGTGGCGTGATGGTGGCGCCGTGCGCCTGCAGCGCGGGCACGAGGTCGGGCAACAGCTCGCTCAGGTCGCGCGTCAGGTCGCTGATCGCGCGGGCCTTGTCGGCGTACTGCGGATCGTGGCGCAGCAAATGACCGTAGTCGCGCACGGTGGCGCCGCAGCCCGAGGCATTCATGACGATGGCTTCGACCGGCTCCTGGCCGGGTGCCGCTTGCAGGTAGGGCCACCACGCATCGACGTTGGCGCGCATCTGCGCGAGGCCGCCGTCGTGGTCGTTGAGGTGGAACTTCACCGCGCCGCAGCAACCGGCCCCGGGGGCGACGATGGCGTCGATGCCGGCCGCATGCAGGACCCGAGCGGTGGCAGCGTTGATGTTGGGCGACATGGCGGGCTGCACGCAGCCCGCCAGCATGAGCATGCGGCGCGCGTGCTGGCCGGCCGCCGGCCACGTACCCGCTTCGCGCGGCTCGGGCACCTTGGCGCGCAAGGTGGCGGGCAGCAGGCCGCGCACTGATTGGCCCAGTTTCATCGCGGGCGCGAACAGCGGCGACGTGAGGCCCTCTTTCAGCAGCCAGCGCACGGCGCGCTGCGGCGCGGGGCGCGGCACACGTTCGTCGACGAGCTTGCGCCCGATGTCGACCAGGTGGCCGTACTGCACGCCGCTGGGGCAAGTGGTTTCGCAGTTGCGGCAGGTGAGGCAGCGGTCCAGATGCTGCTGCGTGCTGCGCGTGGGCGCTGCGCCTTCGAGCACCTGCTTGATGAGGTAGATGCGGCCGCGCGGACCGTCGAGCTCGTCGCCCAGCAGCTGGTATGTGGGGCAGGTGGCGGTGCAGAAGCCGCAGTGCACGCACTTGCGCAGGATGGCCTCGGCCTCCTGGCCTTCGGGCGTGCCCTTGAACTCTTCGGCGAGGTGGGTTTGCATCGTCGGTGCGCGTCGTGCGGTGGTTCAGAGATCGGCGTACATGCGGCCCGGCCCCAGGACGCCCGCCGGATCGAACTCATGCTTGAGGCCCCGGTGGATGCGCAGCAGCGATTCGGCCGGCCGCGTGAAGGCGTCGTCGCTGCGGCCGCCATCGTGCGTGCGCCACAGCGTGGCGTGGCCGCCCACGCGCGACATGACTTCGCGCAACAGCGCGGCATCGGCCAGCGGGCACTGCACCCAGCGCTGCGCGCCGTGCCATTCGATGCGCGTGGGGCCCAGGCCCAGCGGCGGCGTGGTGTCGGGCACCGACAGGCGCCACAGCGCCTGGCCCGGCGCGGGCGTGAAGAAGGGCTCGGCCTGCTCGCGCCACGCAGACCACAGAGCGGCGGCTTCGACTTCGTCCAGCGTGCGCCCCCCCTGGGCTTGCGTGAGCGACAGCGTGGCCGAAGCCACGGCGGCGCGGGCGCCAGCCAGGCGCAGCCACAGCGTGCCGCCGTCGGTGCCGGCCGCGTCCGGCTGCCAGGCCGAGGCATCGAGCGGCAGCGGCTGCCCGCCCCAGCGATTGAGCAGCGCGATGGCTGCCGCCTCGGCAATGCCGTCGAAGCGCAGCGTGGCGCGCGCGGGCGGCACGGGCAGCACCTTGAGCGACACCTCGGCGATGAGCGCAAGCGTGCCCCACGAGCCGGCCATGAGGCGCGACACGTCGTAGCCCGCCACGTTCTTCATCACCTGGCCGCCGAAGCTCAGCACCTCGCCACGGCCGTTGACCACGGTGACGCCGAGCATGAAGTCGCGCACGCCGCCGCGGCTGGCGCGTGCGGGCCCGGCCAGGCCGGCGGCCACCATGCCGCCCACCGTGGCGCCCGGGCCGAAGTGCGGCGGCTCGCAGGACAGTTGCTGGCCTTGCGCGGCGAGCGTGGCTTCCAGCTCGTCCAGCGGCGTGCCGGCGTGCACGGTGACGACGAGCTCGCTGGGCTCGTAGCTGACGATGCCCGTGAGCGCGCGCGTGTCGATCACCTCGCCCGCCAGGCGGGCGCCCAGGAAATCCTTGGTGCCCCCGCCGCGCAGTCGCAGCGGCGTGCCATCGGCCGCGGCGGCGCGGATGCGCTGCGCCATCGCCGCGAGCGCGGGATGGGGCGGACGGCCATGCTGCAACAGGGGCGCCGCGTCAGCCGGGGCCGGCGGTGTGTCGTTGTCGTGAATCTTCATGGGGCGCCCCATGGTAGCGCCGCAGGCGGTGCCGGCACTTGAGCTTTTTGCGCGCTCAGTCGACGAAAAAATTCACGGGCAGGCCGGGCACGTCCACACGCATCGAGAGAATGCGGCCGGCCTCGGGGTAGCGCGCCAGCTCGGCATCGCTGGCGCCATGGCCGATGCTGGTCACATAGAGCGTGCGCAGGTCGTCGCCGCCAAAGCACGGCATCGTGGGCCGCAGCACGGGCAGCGCCACGCTGGCGATCTCGCGGCCTTCGGGCGACAGGCGCGCCAGACGGGCGCCTTCCATCATGGCCACCCAGTAGCAGCCTTCGGCGTCCACGGCCGCGCCGTCGGGCCGGCCGCCATAGGGCGCGGCGGCAGGATCATCCCAGCGCCAGCCGGGTGGCTTGGGCTTGAACTGGTGGAACACGCGGTGGCGCCGCATGGCGTTGGCCGAGGGCTCCCAGTCCCATGCATGCACGACGTGCTGGGGCGTGTCGGCCCAGTACAGGGTGCGGTCGTCGGGCGCGAAGCCCAGGCCGTTGGCGATGGTGGCGTTGTGGGCCTTCAGCTGCACCTGCGGCTTGCCGCCATTGCCATTGGTGGGGCGGCAGTCGATGCAGTACAGGTCTGCCTTGCGGGCATCGCGCGGCTCGTAGATGGTGCCGGCCCAGAAGCGGCCCTGCGCGTCGCACTTGCCGTCGTTGAAGCGCATGGTGTCGGGATCGTGGTTGAAGCGCAGCAGCGGCATCAGCGCGCCGCCCCAGCTGCGCGCGCGGTAGATGCCGTCGCGCAGCGCGATCACCAGGCCGCCGCTGGCGGCGGGGGCGATGCAGCCAGGCTCGGACGGCATGTCCCACTTTTCGACCGCGCCCGTGAACGCATTGGCTCGCCTGATCTGGCGCGCGCTGATGTCCACCCAGTACAGCTGGCTCTCCTGTGGATGCCAGAACGGCGATTCGCCGAGCTCGCTGCGCTCGGCCACAACGGTCTGCCAGTTCATTGCACGCTCTCCATCTCGATGGTCATCTGCACGGTCATCGATTCTCCGGGCTGCAGCACGGTGACGCCGAGGTCGGTCGCATCAGCGCGCCCGCCATGCAGCAGCGCGAGCGCGTTGTTCACGTGGCTCACGGGCTCCACCGCGACGAAGTCGCGCGTGTCGTTGGTGAACACCACCAGCCGCTTCAGGTCCGAGGTGATGCGCAGGCGCAGCGCCTCGTCGCGCAGGCGCGCCACGCCTTGCCAGCCGTCGAAGCAGTGATCGACGTCCAGCCGCGCGCAGTCCGCGTCGAGCCCGCGCGCCGCCGCGCGATGCGTGGGCAGCTTGTCCTCGCCCATCTCCCAGCGGCCAGTGGCCTCGAAGGCGATGCGGCTGCGTGTGCGCTTGACGAAGTACGGATGCCAGCCCAGGCCCATCGGCGCGGGGCCGTGCGACTGGTTGGTGGCCGACAGCGTGAGCTCCAGCGCGCCCTCGCGCAGGCGCACCGTCTGCGAGGCGTCGTAGGCGAAGGGCCAGTTTTCGTCGGCGCGGTGCTCGTGCGAGAGCAGCGCGAAGTCGTCCGACTGCTCCAGCACGGCCCAGGGGCGCTGCCAGCCCACGCCGTGGATGGCATGCGGCTCGGGGGCGTTGTTGCGCACCAGCGGATGGCCCGTACCCTGCCAGAGCAGCGTGGCCTGGCCGATGCGGTTGGAGAACGGCACGAGCGGGTAGCAGCCCGAGGCGCGCGCCCGCTCCAGGTCGGTGGGCGGCACCGACCGCAGCACGGCCGCACCGTGGTGCCAGAGGCCGCTGATGCAGCCCCCGAGATCGGGCCGCAGGTCGCACGCGGTCTGGCCGGCGCGCAGGAGGACGGGTGAGGTCATGGATGGTTCTCGCTCCTTGAAGCCCATTGTGCCCACCACGCGCGACACGCTGCCATGGGGTGCAACCCCAAGCCGCCGATTGCAGCGCAGCAAAGCCCGGGCAAGGAAAAGGGCCGCACGCGGCGGCCCTTTTCAGAAGGTGTGAGTGAGGCTCAGTCGTCCAGCAACGAGAGGTCGCGCACGGCGCCCTTGTCGGCCGACATCACCAGCTTGGCATAGGCCTTGAGCGCGGCCGACACCTTGCGCGGACGCGGCTTGGCAGGCTTCCATCCCTTCGCATTCTGCTCTTCGCGGCGACGGGCCAGCTCGTCATCGGACACCAGCACGTCGATCGTGCGGTTGGGAATGTCGATGCGGATGCGATCGCCATTGCGTACCAGGCCGATGGCGCCGCCGGCCGCCGCTTCGGGCGAGCAGTGGCCGATCGACAGTCCCGAGGTGCCGCCCGAGAAGCGCCCGTCGGTGAGCAGCGCGCACGCCTTGCCCAGGCCCTTGGACTTGATGTAGCTCGTGGGATAGAGCATTTCCTGCATGCCGGGGCCGCCCTTGGGGCCTTCGTAGCGCACGACCACCACATCGCCGGCTTTCACCTTGTCGGCCAGGATGTTCTCCACGGCCTCGTCCTGCGACTCGACCACGTGGGCCGGGCCTTCGAACACGAGGATGGATTCGTCGACACCCGCGGTCTTGACCACGCAGCCGTCTTTGGCGATGTTGCCCGTCAGCACGGCCAGGCCGCCTTCCTTGCTGAAGGCGTGCTCGTACGAGCGGATACAGCCTTCGGCGCGGTCGTCGTCCAGGCTGGGCCAGCGCGTGGCCTGGCTGAACGCCACCTGCGTGGGGATGCCGGCCGGACCGGCCCTGTAGAAGGTGCGCACGGCGTCGTCCTGCGTGCGCGTGATGTCCCACTGGTCGAGCGCCTCGCCCAGCGTTCCCGCGTGCACGGTGGGCACGTCGGTGTGCAACCGGCCGGCACGCTCGAGCTCGCCCAGGATGGCCATGATGCCGCCGGCGCGGTGCACGTCCTCGATGTGGTACTTGTTGGTGTTGGGCGCCACCTTGCACAACTGCGGCACGCTGCGCGAGAGGCGGTCGATGTCGGCCATGCCGAAGTCGATCTCCGCCTCCTGCGCGATGGCCAGCAGGTGCAGGATGGTGTTGGTGGAGCCGCCCATGGCGATGTCCAGCGTCATGGCGTTCTCGAACGCCTTGAAGCCCACGGCGCGCGGCAGCACGCGCTCGTCGTCCTGCTCGTAGTACTGGCGCGCCAGCTCCACGATGCGGCGGCCGGCGCGCTTGAAGAGCTGCTCGCGGTCGGCGTGCGTGGCCACCACCGTGCCGTTGCCGGGCAGCGACAGGCCCAGCGCCTCGGTCAGGCAGTTCATGGAGTTGGCCGTGAACATGCCCGAGCACGAGCCGCAGGTAGGGCAGGCCGAGCGCTCGACTTCGGCCAGGTCGGCGTCGCTCACCTTGTCGTCGGCGGCCATCACCATGGCGTCGATCAGGTCGAGCTTCTTGATCTGGATGACCGACTGGCCGTCCTTGCCGGGCACGGCCAGGCGCACCTTGCCGGCTTCCATCGGGCCGCCGGAGACGAAGATCACCGGGATGTTCAGGCGCATCGCGGCCATCAGCATGCCGGGCGTGATCTTGTCGCAGTTGCTGATGCACACCATGGCGTCGGCGCAGTGTGCGTTGACCATGTACTCGACCGAGTCGGCAATGATGTCGCGGCTGGGCAGCGAATACAGCATGCCGTCGTGGCCCATGGCGATGCCGTCGTCCACGGCGATGGTGTTGAACTCCTTGGCAACGCCGCCGGCGGCTTCGATCTCGCGTGCGACAAGCTGGCCCAGGTCCTTGAGGTGGACGTGGCCGGGCACGAACTGCGTGAACGAATTGACCACCGCGATGATGGGCTTGGAGAAGTCTTCGTCTTTCATGCCGGTGGCGCGCCACAGGGAGCGCGCGCCCGCCATGTTGCGGCCGGCGGTGGAGGTCTTGGAACGGTATGCGGGCATCGTGATTGACTGAACAGAGGGGTCAGAGGAAGCAGGAAGCCGGCCGCGGAATAAGGCCGTCGTATGGCCCGCGCGGACGGCCTCTTGAGCCGCGCCTGGGCAGGCCCGCGATTATCCCCGGCCGGCCCGTGCCGGCAGTACCCACGAAAAAAAGGGCCCACCTCGCGGCGGGCCCAACATCCAAAGGAGACTCTTGCGTCCAGCCGGGCCTGCAAGGGACCCGGCCGGTGCTGATCGCAGATCAGCGGTTGTAGGCGGTTTCGCCGTGGGACGTGATGTCCAGGCCTTCGCGCTCGGCTTCTTCGCTCACACGCAGACCGATGACCAGGTCGGCGATCTTGTAGGCGATGAAGGCCACCACGCCGGACCAGACGATCGTGAAGATCACGCTCTTGATCTGGATCCAGACTTGCGCGCCCATCGAGAACGTGTCGGGGGTCAGGCCGCCCGTGCCGCCCAGGCTCTGGGCGGCGAACACGCCAGTCAGGATGGCGCCGACGATGCCGCCCACGCCGTGCACACCGAACACGTCGAACGAGTCATCCGCGCCCAGCATCTTCTTGAGACCCGTGACACCCCACAGGCACACCACGCCGGCGATCAGGCCGAGCACGATGGAGCCCATCGGGCCGACGAAGCCGGCGGCCGGCGTGACAGCCACGAGGCCGGCCACGGCACCCGACGCTGCACCCAGCATCGACGCCTTGCCCTTGCCCAGCGCTTCACCGGCGATCCACGACAGCGTGGCGGCGGCAGTGGCCAGCACGGTGTTGATGAAGGCCAGGCCCGCACCGCCGTTGGCTGCACCGGCGGAGCCGGCGTTGAAGCCGAACCAGCCCACCCACAGCAGCGAGGCGCCCACCATCGTCAGCGTCAGGCTGTGCGGCGTGAAGGCTTCCTTGCCGTAGCCCAGGCGCTTGCCGAGCACGTAGGCACCCACCAGGCCGGCGACACCGGCGTTGATGTGCACCACGGTGCCGCCCGCGAAGTCGAGCGCGCCGTCGGCCGCCAGCAGGCCGCCGCCCCACACGATGTGGGCCATCGGCACGTAGCTGAACGTGAACCAGATGATGGCGAACAGCACGACCGCGCCGAACTTGATGCGCTCGGCGAACGAGCCCACGATCAGCGCCACGGTGATGGCGGCGAAGGTGCCCTGGAACGAGATGAACACGTATTCAGGGATGGTGGCCAGCGCACCGAAGGTGTCAGGCGTGACGCCCTTCAGGAAGATCTTGTCGAAGCCGCCGAAGAACTTGCCTTCGCCCGAGAACGCCAGGCTGTAGCCGTAGATGGCCCACAGCAGGCTGATCAGCGAGAAGATCACGAAGACCTGCATCAGCACCGACAGCATGTTCTTGGAGCGGGCCAGGCCGCCGTAGAACAGCGCGAGGCCGGGCAGGGTCATCAGGATGACCAGCAGGGTGGAGGTCAGCATCCAGGCGGTGTCGCCGGAATCGACCTTGGGCGCGGGCGCTGCGGCGGCGGGCGCTTCAGCGGCGGCGGGAGCAGCGGCCGGAGCGGCTGCAGCAGCGGGGGCGGCTTCGGCGGGAGCCGAGGCTGCGGGTTCGGCAGCGGGGGCCTGGGCGATGGCGAGCGTGCCACCAGCCAGCAGGCTCAGACCCAGCGCGAGGGATGCGAGCAGTTTTTTCATGTCGGTGTCTTCTTTCTCTGATGCGGCTTACAGCGCTTCCTTGCCGGTCTCGCCGGTGCGGATGCGGACAACCTGCTCGAGGTTGTAGACAAAAATCTTGCCGTCGCCGATCTTGCCGGTGCGGGCAGCGCCCTCCACGGCTTCAATCACACGCTCCACGAGGTCGTCGGAAACGGCCGCCTCGATCTTCACCTTGGGCAGGAAGTCGACGACGTATTCCGCGCCACGGTAGAGCTCGGTGTGGCCCTTCTGCCGGCCGAAACCCTTCACTTCCGTCACGGTGATGCCCTGCACGCCGATGCCGGAGAGCGCTTCACGGACTTCGTCAAGCTTGAAGGGCTTGATGATCGCTGTCACCAGTTTCATTGGTTTTCCTCTTGAAGAAACACACGGGGCCCGCGCGGGCGGGCCCCTGCGGAATTACATGGCCTTGGTGATCGAGACGACCAGCACGTTCTGGTTGACCGAAGCGCCGTCGGCCTTGCCGAGGAACGAATTCTTCTTGCTGCCGCCGACCAGCGCGCCGCCCAGCGAGAAGCCGTTGCCCAGGTCATAGGCCACTCCGACGCTGTAGTCCGAGTAGTCGGGGATGCCAGCGTTGTTGACAGCACTCTTGAATTGCGTGAAGCCGACCGACGCCTTCAGCGTGAGCTTGGGGGCAATTTCCTGCGCATAGGCCAGGTTGAGGTAGCCCGTGCCCTTGCCATCAGTCAGGCCGAAGTATTCGTCGGTCACGGTATGCGAGTACTTGGCCGAGAACGGGCCGTAGCCAAGGCCCAGGTACAGCTCGGTCGTGTTGGCGGCAGCAGCGCCGGGGTATTGGTAGCGCAGTGCGCCGACGTCGAAGCCGATGCCGCCCGCTTCGAACTTGTAGCCGGCGTAGAAATCGCTCTCGAGGCTGTTGCCAGCCCAGTCGACGGTGGAGTTCCAGTTGCCGACGTAGAAGCCGCTGGCGTGGGCGTAGTCGAAACCACCCTGGAGAGCGGGCGTGAACTTGCCGGCGCGCAGATCCTGGTCCTGGCCGCGGAACTTGTAGTTGCTAACCAGGCTGACGTTGGCGCTCAGTTGTGCGCTGGCGATCATGGGCAGTGCGGCCAGGGCGGCGACGGCCAGGGTCTTCGTGAACTTCATCAGGTGCTCTCCGTTGGGTTGATAAAAACGACGGAGAGCCAAAAGCATGGAGCGTGCCAAAGTCCAGGAGCCCGTGGGGATATGGAAACGCCTTGTCACGGACATGATTCGCTGCCGAAACCCGCCATTAGCATGCACAAGACAGGTGCGGAGAGTCAGGACGTCCGGACAACCGGCATGAATGCACCAAATCAGGGATGGAGTTGTTCCAATGAGTCTTGCTTTGGTGCAGAGCCGCGCGCTGCTCGGGCTGCAGTCGCCGTCGGTCACCGTCGAGGTCCACCTCGCCAACGGCCTGCCCAGCTTCACACTGGTGGGGCTGGCCGACACCGAAGTCAAGGAGGCACGCGAGCGCGTACGGGCTGCCTTGCAGATGAGCGGGCTCGCCTTCCCCACCAACAAGCGCATCACCGTCAATCTGGCACCCGCCGACCTGCCCAAGGATTCGGGCCGGTTCGACCTGCCGATCGCCCTGGGCATCCTGGCTGCCAGCGGCCAGGTCGATACGGCGCGGCTAGCCGGCCACGAGTTCGCGGGCGAGCTGTCGCTCTCGGGCGAGTTGCGGCCGGTGCGCGGCGCCCTGGCCATGGGACTGGCCGTGCGCGGCGCAGCCACGCGCCTGGTGTTGCCGCGTGCCAGTGCGGCCGAGGCGGCGCTGGTGCCCGACGCCACGGTGTTCGGGGCGCGCCATCTGCTCGACGTGGTGGCACGTTTCGCTCCCCTGTCGGATGAGGCGCCGGCCGAGGCCTCTGGCGACGGCTTCGTGCGCATGGAGGCTACGCCGCCGTCCGTCGGCACACCCGAGGGACCTGACCTGATCGACGTGAAAGGCCAGACGGCTGCCCGCCGCGCACTGGAGATCGCAGCGGCCGGAAACCACAGCCTGCTCATGGTCGGCCCGCCGGGCTCGGGCAAGTCCATGCTCGCGCAGCGGCTGGCCGGCCTGTTGCCCCCGATGACGGTGGACGAGGCGCTGGAGAGCGCGGCCGTGGCCAGCCTGGCGGGCGGCCTGGCGCCCAGCCGCTGGCGACAGCGGCCCACACGCTCGCCCCACCATTCGGCCAGCGCCGTCGCGCTGGTGGGTGGCGGATCGCCGCCGCGGCCGGGCGAGATCTCGCTGGCCCACCACGGCGTGCTGTTCCTCGACGAGCTGCCCGAATTCCCGCGCGCCGCGCTGGAGGCGCTGCGCGAGCCCATGGAAACCGGCCACATCACCATCTCGCGCGCGGCGCTGGCCTGCGACTTCCCGGCACGCTTCCAGTTCGTGGCAGCCATGAATCCCTGCCCCTGCGGCTGGCTGGGTTCGCGCCGGCGGGCCTGCCGCTGCACGCCCGACCAGGTGGCGCGCTACCAGGGCCGCATCAGCGGCCCGCTGCTCGATCGCATCGACCTGCAGATCGAGGTGGCGGCGCTCGATCCGGGCGAGTTGCTGACGGCGCCGCCGGGCGAGCCCAGCGCCGGTCCCCGCGCGCGGGCCGCCGCCGCGCGCGAACGTGCGCAGTCGCGCCAGGGCAAGCCCAACCAGGCGCTCGCCGGCGCCGAGATCGACCGCCACGCCGCGCTCGACGCGGTGGCGCGCGGCATGCTCGACAAGGTGGCGCAGCGACTGGCGTGGTCGGCCCGCGCCACCCACCGTGCGCTGCGGGTGGCGCGCACCATCGCCGACCTGGCAGGCTCTGCCGCCATCGAGGCCGCGCATGTGGCCGAGGCCGTGCAGTACCGGCGGGCGCTGCCGGGGTCGGCAGCGTTGTGACACCGACGGCGCCGCCAGAATGGCTCACCGCTGCCTGCGCTGATCCGTGCAGGAGCATCTGTCAGTCGGTCGTCTGCCCCGGGCCCGAGGTTGGCCCCCTGGCGGCCTCGCCCAGCAGCCAGTCGCGAAACCGGATCACGAACGAGTCCTCGGCCAGCCGGTTGGGGTAGATCAGATGGAAGGCGTCGCCTGAATCCACGCATTGTGCGAAGGGGGCGACGAGGCGTCCGGCCTTCAGGTCGTCTTCCACCAGCGCCAACTGGCCCAACGCGACACCCGCGCCATCCAGGGCCATCTGATAGGCCAGGCTGACGCTCTCGAATGTCATGCCGCGGTCCGGGTCGATGCCGACGGCGCCTGCAGCGGCCAGCCACAAGCGCCAGTAGCCGGGCCTCGCGGCGGACTGCAGCAGCGTGGTGCGCGCCAGGTCGGAGGGGCTCGTCATCGGGCCGAGACGCTGCAGCAATGCCGGGCTGCAGACGGGCGTCAGCTCGATGTCCACGAGCCGGTGGCTGACGCAACCGGGCCAGTTGCCTCGGCCGATGCGGATCGCCACGTCGGTCGTGCGCGTGCTGAAGTCGATCGGCCCCAGCGACGTGGTGAAGACGACGTCGCGGTCGGGCTCGGCGGCACGGAACGCCGGCAGGCGCGGCACCAGCCACCGCAGCCCGAAAGTCATCGAGCACCAGATGTGCAGGGGGTCGCGCCCTTTGGTTGACTTTATTTCGTCCGTCGCCTCACTCAACCGGAGCAATGCCTCGCTCACGCGACGCAGATAGAGCGTGCCACTGTGGGTCAGCGAAACCCGCCGGTTCGAGCGCTTGAACAACGCGGCACCCAGATGTTCTTCAAGCAGCGCCAGCTGGCGACTCACGGCGCCAGGCGTGACGTGCAGCTCTTCGGCGGCCTGCTTGACGCTGCCCCGGCGCCCGACGGCCTCGAAAGCGCGGACGGCATTCAACGGTGGCAGGCTCATGTCGTTTCGATTCAGGAAAACTCAACCAGTGCGTCAGTTTAAATCGGTTGAGGGCACCCAGCGGGTGAGGAAGAATCCGCAGGAACGGCCGAGCGCCACGACATGCCGCGTCGGCCCCATCGACGCGCTTCACACTGCGGCAACGCCGCGCTGACACGAACAAACCCACGGGACACATCCAATGGCTGGTACAGGCGCGCAAGACGTCACACTGAAACTGCAGGCGGTCTGGAGCGAAGACTCGGTGCTGCACGAGTTCGCGATGGACTACGTCCATATCGTCAATGCGATCGGCGCAGGGCGGATCCGCCTGGAAATGCTGCCGCGCGGCGCGGTCGTGCGTCGCGGCGGTGACCTCCAGGGCGCGGTCGCCTCCGGTGCCCTCGATGCTGCCCACGGCGTCGCGTCGAACCAGTACGCGAAGGACAAGGCCTATGCCCTCTTCACGACCCCGCCCTCGTTCGGATGGAACTCCGTGCAGATGCTCGGCTGGATGCGATACGGCGGCGGCCAGGCCCTGTATGACGAACTCGTGCAGAAGGTGCACGGCCAGAACATCACCGGCTACCTGGTGGGCCCGATGCCGACCCAACCGCTGGGCTGGTTCAAGAAGCCGATCAACTCTCCAGACGACCTGAAAGGCCTGAAGTACCGCACCGGCGGCCTGTCCGCCGACGTCAGCCGCATTCTGGGAATGGAGCCTGTGCTGATTCCCGGCAACGAAACGGCCGACGCCCTGGCCAGCGGCCAGGTCGATGCCGCCGAATATCTGAATCCCACGATCGACCGCCAGGTCGGCCTGTCGAAGAGCGCGCCGATCTATGTCGTGCAGGGCTATCACCAGGTGTGCGAGTGCTTCGAGGTGATCTACAACAAGTCCAGGCTCGATGCGCTCGGCGACGAGGTCAAGCAGCTTCTCGACATTGCGGCAGACGCAGCGTCGTCGTCGATGCTCTACAAGCAGATGGCGTATTACCCGCGCGACCTGGAAAAAATCAGATCCGAAGACAAGGTCACCGTGGTGCAGGCGCCGGAGAGTGTCCTGGAAGCCCAGTTGCAAGCCTGGGCAAAGGTCATCGAGGATTTGTCCATCGATCCTTTCTTCAGGAAGGTCATCGACAGCCAGCGCGCGTGGACGAAGCGCGTGATCGGATTCGATCTGCAATGGGATGCACCGCGCGAACGTGCATTCGCCTTCTTCAACAAACCTTGAAGCCGCTGCGGCGGCGCCCGTCGGTGACGACGGCCGGATCCTGCCTGCCGCACGCATGACATCTGTTGACGTTTCATAAAAAGGAGACTCTCGTGTTCTTACGGTCCGTACTCTTGAACCTGGCTGTCGTTGCCGCCTTCCTTCCCGGGGTCTCCAGGGCCCAGGCGCCTTCGGAGCCAATAAGGCTGGTCGTGGGCTTTGCGCCTGGCGGCCCCACGGATGCCGTGGCCCGCATCGCGGCGGAAATCCTGACCGCCCGGCTGGGCGTCCCCGCCGTCGTTGACAACCGCCCCGGCGCCAGCGGCGCGATCGCCGCCAGCGCGGTCTCCAACGCCAAGCCCGACGGCAACACCTTGCTGGTGAACGTCGTGGCCGACATCGTCAACCCGGTGACCGCGCGCGAGAAGGACAACGTCATCACCCGGCGCTTCATGCCCGTGGTGCTGCTGGCCGAGTCTCCCAACGTGCTGGTGGTGCATCCTTCCGTGAAGGCCAACACGGCCAAGGAACTGATCGAGCTCGCACGCTCGAGCCCGAAGGACACGCTGAGCTATGGCTCCGCGGGTGCGGGTACGGTGAGCCACCTGTCCGGCGTGCTGTTCTCCGACGCCACGGGCGTCTCCATGGTGCACATCCCCTACAAGGGCACGGGGCCCGCGCAGATCGACCTGCTCGCCGGCCGGGTGCCGCTGATGTTCGACAACCTGATCAACGGGCTCGCCAACGCCCGGGCGGGCAAGGTCAGGGCGCTTGCCGTGACCTCGACACAGCGGTGGGCCGGTGCGCCCGAGTTGCCGACGCTGGCCGAAGTCGGGCTGCCCAACACCGATCTCCTGTCCGTCTTCGGACTGGTGGCGCCACTGAACACACCGAAGGCCACCATCGACCGCATCGCTTCCGCCTTGCTGCAGGGCCTGGCGACGCCCGAGATCCGCCAACGGCTCAATCAGGTCGGTGCGGCACCCGGCACCCTGAATGCCCAGGCCTACGGCGCCTACCTCGACACGCAAATCCAGCGCTGGGAGAAGCTGCTCGCGGAAGGCAAGCTCGACCTGAAGTGACCCGGGCCAACGCCAGAGCCTGCCCGAAGGCCTCCGCATCGCGGCGGCTGACCGCCCGGTGGGCTGCGGCGCCAACGATCCAACGACCACCTCATTGAAGAAAAACGATGCAGAAAAAACTAACAGGCAAGATCGACGCCTCGAACATCAAGGCCTTCGAATTACCTCCCGTCCGCGACGGCCTTCTCGACGACTTCAGGGCCCTGGGCGACGCCAGCGGTGTCGTCTCGGACATCCTCGACGAACTCGGCATCACCGGAGCGCTGGCAGCATCGTTCCTGCGGCCCACGATGGCCGGAGCGGTCGCCGTCGGCACCGCTCTCACGGTGCGCAACGTGCCGCTGCGCCAGCATCCCTACGAGGCGGCCCGCGCCAAGGTCAACGGCATGGCCGAGTTCGAGGCCCACAACCTGGCCAAGCCCGGCGACATGATCGTCATCCAGGGTGTCTCTGGTGTGTCGAACATGGGCGGCATCTCTGCCCAGACCGGCCGGCGCCAGGGTGAGGTCGGCGCCATCGTGGAAGGCGGTATCCGCGACGTGCCGCATTCCCGGTCGGTGGGCTATCCGCTCTGGGCGTCGGAAGTGACACCGGTCACCGGCAAGTGGCGCATCCAGACGGTGGAGATCAACGGCGACATCCAGATCGGCGGCATCCGCGTGTCGCCTGGCGACATCGTCCTGGCCGATGACACCGGCGTGTGCTTCATCCCCCGCGAGCGGGCCGAAGAGGTGCTGGCGCTGTCTCAGAAGAAGGTGGCCGCCGAAGGCCGCAAATGCCAGTTGATCGACGAAGGCATGCCGGTGGCAGACCTGCCCACCAACGCCTGACGGTCACCCCTGCTGCGACAGGCGGCAGGGGGTCGGCGCTCAGCGGGGGGCGGCCTCCAGCACCTGCCCTTGCGCGATCGGCGTGCGCCCGGCGAGCAGCGTGAATTTCGTGCCGGCGGGCAGCTTGGGGCCCGCGGTTTCGGCCCGCAGGAACTGCGCATCGAACGTGGCCGGCACGCCGGGCTCGGGCTCATGGCCCGAGGGCACGTGCAGGCGCGCGGTGAAGCCTTCGGAGCCCACGACCAGGATGCAGGGGAACAGCCCGACGCGGATCGGCCGCGCGGCCTGCGGCACCGGCGGAGGCAGCAGGGTGATCTCGATCTGCGCATGGCGCTCGAACGCCGCGCCGTCGGCAAAGCCCATGGGCTGCGATGGCGTCTTCGCGCGCTGGATCAGCCACGCGATGATGTTGCCCACGATGGGCAGCCACAGCACCAGCAGCAGCGATCCCATGTCGCGCGCCAGCGAGGGATCCGGTGCCAGCCAGCGCACCAGCCCGCCACCCACGGCCAGCATCAGCAGCACCCCGGTGATGATCTGCCGGCGCGAGGAAATGTTGCTCTTGCTCATCTGAATGACCGGTGCTCGGCCCGCTCAGGCCGACAGGTTGGGCGCGAGCGCGCGCGCCAGCTCGGCCTCGGCCACGCCTCGGCGCGCGGCCTGGTCGCGCAGCTGATCCTCGCCGATGCGCCCCACGTTGAAGTAGGTGGCGTCGGGGTGGGCCAGATAGAAGCCGCTCACGCTGGCGGCCGGCGTCATGGCCAGGCTCTCGGTGAGCGACATGCCGATCTCGCCGGCCTGCAGCAGCTCGAACATCTCGCGCTTGACGGTGTGGTCGGGGCAGGCCGGGTAGCCCGGCGCGGGGCGGATGCCGCGGTACTTCTCGCGGATCATGTCGTCGTTGGACAGGTCTTCCTGCGGCGCGTAACCCCACAGGTCGGTGCGCACGCGATGGTGCAGCGCCTCGGCGAAGGCCTCGGCCAGCCGGTCGGCCAGGGCCTTGAGCATGATGGCGGAGTAGTCGTCCAGGTCGTCCTGGAAGAACTTCTCCTTCTTCTCCACGCCCAGGCCGGCCGTCACCGCGAACACGCCCACGTAATCCTTGCGCCCGCTGCCGGCGGGCGCCACGAAGTCGGCCAGGCAGCGACTGGGCCGCGGCACGCCGTCGATCACGGGCTTCTCGGTCTGCTGGCGCAGGCCATACCAGGTCATCGCCACCTCGGTGCGCGATTCGTCGGTGTAGAGCGCGATGTCGTCGTCGTTGACGCAGGCGGCGGGCCAGAAGCCCACCACGCCGCTCGCGCTGAGCCAGCGGCCTTCGATCAGGCGCTTGAGCATGCGCTGGCCATCGGCGTACACGCGCACGGCCTCGGTGCCGACGATCTCGTCCTTGAGGATGGCCGGGAACGGCCCCGCGAGATCCCAGGTCTGGAAGAACGGGCCCCAGTCGATGTACTTGGCCAGTTCGGTCAGGTCGAAGTTGCGGAAGACGCGGCGGCCGATGAATTTGGGCACCGGCGGCAGGTAGCCCGCCCAGTCGATGGGCGTGCGGTTGGCGCGCGCCTGCGCCAGCGGCCACAGCGGCACCTGCTTCTTGCCCGCGTGCTGCTCGCGCACCTTCTGGTAGTCGGCATTGAGCTCGTCGATATACTTCGTGGCCTGCTCGGACAGCAGGCTCTGCGCCACGCTCACGCTGCGCGAGGCGTCGGGCACGTAGACCACCGGGCCTTCGTAGTGCGGCGCGATCTTGACGGCCGTGTGCACGCGGCTCGTCGTGGCACCGCCGATGAGCAGCGGGATCTTCTTCACGCGGAAGTGCTCGTCCTTCTGCATCTCGCCGGCCACGTACTGCATCTCTTCGAGGCTGGGCGTGATCAGACCCGAGAGGCCGACGATGTCCGCGCCCTCGACCTTGGCCTTCGCGAGGATCTCGTGGCAGGGCACCATCACGCCCATGTTCACCACCTCGAAGTTGTTGCACTGGAGCACGACGGTGACGATGTTCTTGCCGATGTCGTGCACGTCGCCCTTGACGGTGGCGATGACGATCTTGCCCTTGCTGCGCACGTCACGGCCCGCCGCCTCGTCGCGCTTCTTCTCTTCCTCGATGTAGGGAATGAGGTGGGCCACGGCCTGCTTCATCACGCGCGCGCTCTTGACCACCTGAGGCAGGAACATCTTGCCGGCGCCGAACAGGTCGCCCACGATGTTCATGCCGTCCATCAGCGGGCCTTCGATGACGTGCAGCGGCCGGCCACCCGCCTGGGCCACGATGGCCTGGTAGGCCTCCTCGGTGTCCGCCACGATGAAGTCGGTGATGCCGTGCACCAGCGCATGGGCCAGGCGCTCGTTCACGTTGCCGCCACGCCATTCGAGCTTCTTGCTCTCGTCCTTGGCGCCGCTTCGGGCCGTCTCGGCGATCTCGACCAGGCGCTCGCCGGCATCGGGCCGACGATTGAGCACCACGTCTTCCACGCGCTCGCGCAGCACGGGCTCGAGGTCGTCGTACACGCCGACCATGCCGGCGTTGACGATGCCCATGTCCATGCCGGCCTGGATCGCGTGGTAGAGGAACACCGTGTGAATGGCCTCGCGCACCGGATCGTTGCCGCGGAAGCTGAAGCTCACGTTCGACACGCCGCCCGACACCTTGGCGCCCGGCAGGTTGGCCTTGATCCAGCGCGTGGCCTCGATGAAGTCGACGGCGTAGTTGTTGTGCTCCTCGATGCCCGTGGCCACCGCGAAGATGTTGGGGTCGAAGATGATGTCCTCGGGCGGAAAGCCCACTTCATCGACCAGGATGCGGTAGGCCCTCTCGCAGATCTCGATCTTGCGCGCGAAGGTGTCCGCCTGGCCCACCTCGTCGAACGCCATCACCACGGCGGCCGCGCCATAGCGGCGCACCAGCGTGGCCTCGTGCTTGAACTTTTCGACGCCTTCCTTCATGGAGATCGAGTTGACGATGCCCTTGCCCTGGATGCAGCGCAGGCCGGCCTCGATCACATCCCATTTCGACGAGTCGACCATGATCGGCACGCGCGCGATGTCGGGCTCGGAGGCGATCAGGTTCAGGAAACGCACCATGGCGGCCCGGCTGTCGAGCATGGCCTCGTCCATGTTGATGTCGATGACCTGCGCGCCGTTTTCAACCTGCTGGCGCGCCACGGCCAGCGCCTCCTCGAACTGGCCGTTGAGGATCATGCGCGCGAACGCCTTGGATCCGGTGACGTTGGTGCGTTCACCCACATTGACGAACAGCGTGCCCGCGCCGATGGCGACGGGTTCGAGCCCGGACAGGCGCATGGGCGGCACGGCCGGGGCGGCAGCGGAAGCAGAGGTATCGGTCATGGAGCAGCTCGGATCACGCACCGCCCGCGGGCGAGGCGGGAGCGCGATGAGCGTCGTTGCAACAAACCCAAGCCTGGCGCCCGGCGACTGCCGCCGGACCGCTGCAACGCTCCTTGGGGAATTCCCGGATTTTACGGGGCGACCTGCTTGATCTGCCTCAGGGCTCGGTAGAATTCCCATGGCACGTTTCATGCATAAACCAAAATATCATTAGTGAAACGTCTGGCGCACCGCTCGCGTGCGCCATGGCTGGCCGCCGACCTCGCCCTCCGCAGTCCGCGGCACCGACGCCAGCTCGTGATCGGGCCCTGCCCCGTCTTTATCCGCAACCATCCCTGAGGAGCGTCTCCATGGACCGCCGTCATTTCCTGACCACCTCCGCCGCTGCCGCCGCCCTGGCCGTTCAGCCCACCTTCGTGCATGCCCAATCCAAGGGCAAGCTGATCTTCATGACGCCGGCCGCGTTCTCGCTGGCGTTCTCGCCCGTGCTGTATGCGGCGTCCACCGGCCTGTTCGAGAAGGAAGGCGTGCAGGTGCAGGTGGAAGCCGGCCGCGGTGCCGCGCAGTCGATCCAGCTGGTGGCCGCCAAGCAGGTGCAGGCCGGCCGCACGGGCGGTGCCAATTACATGATCGCGCGCTCCAACAACAATGCGCCCGTCATCGCCTTCGCCACCGTGGCACAGCGCTCGCCCTTCGCCATCATTTCGTCGAAGAACGCCCCGATCGAGAAGCCCGAGGATGTGGTCGGCAAGACCATCGGCATGCAGTCGGCCGGCGGCTCGATGGAAGCCACGCTCGACCTGATGCTCATGCGCGCCAACATCGGCGGCGACAAGATCCGCCGCGAGCGCGTGGCCGATTCGGCCGCCTCGTTCGGCATGATCGAAGCCAAGCGCGTCGATGCCTTCCTGGGCAACACCAGCGCCTCGATCCGCCTGCAGCAGCAGAACTATCCCGTGCACACGCTCAAGATGGACGACGGTGTGCCCGGCCAGGTGTATGTGGCCGACGAGGCCCTGCTCTCCGCCAACCCCGATGCCTACATCGCCTTCACGCGCGCCGTGCACAAGGGCATCAACGAGCTGGCTTCCATGGACGAAGCGGGCCTGAAGAAGGCCATCGAGACGATGGGCGGCAAGTTCAGCATCCCCGGCATCAACAACACCGTGGTGGCCCTGGCCGACCTGCGCGCCAACATGGACCTGTGGTCGGTGGACGGCAGCCACAAGCAGGCGCTGCGTTGCGTCCCCAGGCTCTGGACCGAAGGCGAAGCGCTGCTGCGCAAGGCCGACCTGGTCAAGGGCGCGGCCAAGCCGATGTACAACGCCACGATCTGGGAGCGCGCCGTTGCCTGAGGCTCAATCGCAATCGCCGGTGCGGCTGGTGGAGCCCACGGCCGCAGCCGCTGCGGCGGCCGAAGGTGCGCGCCGCAATGTCGTGGGCCTGCAATCGGTCTCCAAGCGCTTCGAATCCTCGACGGGTTCGGTGCAGGCGCTGGAGAACGTGTCGCTCGACATCCGCGCGGGCGAATTCGTGGCCATCGTGGGGCCCTCGGGCTGCGGCAAGTCCACGCTGCTGCGCATCCTGTGCGACCTGGAGCAACCCACGCAGGGCCAGGTGCAGTGGGGCCATCACGGCAGCCACTCGCGCCCGCGCCTGGGGGTCGCATTCCAGGAGCACCGCCTGCTGCCCTGGCTCAACATCGAGGACAACGTCTGCCTGCCGCGCCTGATGCAGGGCAAGGCCAGCGCCCAGGACATGGAGCGTGCGCGCAGCCTGTGCAAGCTGGTCGGCCTCAATGGCTTCGAGAAGCGCCGCCCGTCGGAACTCTCGGGCGGCATGCGCCAGCGCGCCTCGGTGGCGCGGTCGCTGTTCACCAGCCCCGAGCTGCTGCTGCTCGACGAACCCTTCGGCGCGCTGGACGCGCTCACGCGCGAGCAGATCACGGCCGACACCGAACGCATCTGGATGGAACAAGGCTTCGCCTCGCTGCTGATCACCCACTCGATCAGCGAGGCCGTGCACCTGGCCGACCGCGTGATCGTGATGTCGGCCCGCCCCGGCCGTATCGCGGCCGAGTTCACCATCGACCTGCCGCGCCCGCGCACGCAGGCGCTGGGCTCGCCCGAGTTCGGCCGCCTGTGCGCCGAGATCCGCGCCAAGCTGGAGCTGTGACCCCATGAAGAAAATCGCCATCCAGATTGCCTCCGTGCTGACCTTCTTCCTGCTGTGGAAGGGCTATGTGTCGTTCTTCGAGGTGTCTCCGCTCGTGCTGCCGCCGCCCGAGGCGGTGGTGGTCGCGCTGTTCAAGCTGCTGGGCGACCGCGAAACCTACTACCACCTGGGCATCACGCTGGCCGAGTGCCTGGGCGGCTTCGCCTTCGCCATCGTGTTCGGCACGGTGATCGGCCAGGCCCTGGGCCGCGTGCCGCTGCTCGACACGATCTTCAAGCCCTTCGTGATCGCGCTGCAGGTGACGCCCAAGGTGGCGCTGATCCCGCTATTCATCCTGTGGTTCGGCTTCGGGCTGGAGTCCAAGATCATCGTTTCGGCGGTGCTGGCCTTCTTCCCGGTGTTCGCCAACAGCTACCTGGGCGCCAAGTCGGTGGACCGCGGGCTGGTGGAGGTGTTCCAGGTGGGCCAGGCGCAGCCGTTGCGGCGCTTCCGCCTGCTGGTGATTCCGGCCTCGCTGCCCTTCATCCTCACCGGCATGGAGATGGCCATTGTGCTGGCCATCATCGGCGCGGTGGTCGCCGAGTTCGTGGCCGGCACGCGCGGCCTGGGCTATCTGGCCACCATCAAGCTGCAGGAGCTGGAAGTGGACACGCTGTTCGGCGTGGTGGTGCTGCTGGCGCTGATCGGCTTTTCGCTCTATTTCGCCGTGGGCTCGCTGCGCAAGGTGCTGATCCCCTGGCACGAATCGGCAGCCCGCACCGACCTGTGATCCGGCTCAACCGGGATCATCCGATGCGCTGAACGGCGCGGCCGCCCTCCGGGCCGCCGCGCCTTTTTCTTTTCAATGGACACCATGGACATCGTTTCATCCCTGCGTGCCGCCGTTGGCGACGACAGCGTGCGCACGGGCGAGGGCATCGAGCCGCGCCGCCTGCGCGACTGGGCCATCGCCGCCGAACCCGGCGTCGTGCCGGTGGCCCTGGTGCTGCCGCGCGACACGGCCGGCGTGGCAGCCACGATGCGCGCCTGCCATGCGGCGCGCGTGCCGGTGGTGGTGCAGGGCGGGCTCACCGGCCTGGCCGGCGGTGCCACGCCCGTGCACGGCTGCGTGCTGCTGTCGCTGGAGCGCATGCGCGCCATCGAGCGCATCGATGCCCTCGACGCCACGTTGACGGCGCAGGCCGGCGTCACTCTGCAGTCCGCCCAGGAAGCCGCACAAGCGGCGGGCTGGCTGCTGCCGCTGGACATCGGCGCGCGCGGCTCGTGCACGCTGGGCGGCAATGTGGCCACCAACGCCGGCGGCAACCGCGTGCTGCGCTACGGCACCACGCGCGACCTGCTCCTGGGCCTTGAAGTGGTGCTGGCCGACGGCACGGTCATCGAATCGCTGGGCCGCATGCAGAAGGACAACGCCGGCTACGACCTCCAGCAACTCTTCGTGGGCAGCGAAGGCACGCTGGGCGTGGTCACGCGCGTGGTGATGCGGCTCTTTCCGCTGCCGCGCACCACGCAGACCGCGCTGTGCGCGGTGGACGGCATCGAGGCCGCGGGCGAATTGCTGGGCGCGGCCCGGCGCGCACTGGGCGGGCAACTGTCGGCGTTCGAACTGATGCTGCCCACCTTCTGGCGGCTGGCCACGGCATCGGCCTCGCGCGCGCCGCTGGCGGCGGGGCACGGCGCCTACGTGCTCATCGAGGCTTCGGGTTTCGACGAAGCCGCCGACGGCCCGCGCTTCGAGCACTGGCTGCAGTCGCAGATGGAAGCCGGCGTGGTGCGCGACGCCGCGCTGGCGCAATCGCTGCAGGACGCCGCCGGCCTCTGGGCCGTGCGCGAAGCCGGCAGCCATTTCCTGCCCGCGCTCGGCGAGCGCATCGGCTTCGACATCAGCGTGCCGCCCGGCGGCATCGCCGCCTTCGCGGCCGACTGCCTGCCCCGCATCGACTCGCACTGGCCCGGCAGCACGGCCGTGTGCTTCGGCCACATGGCCGATGGCAACCTGCACCTGGTCGTGCGCACCCCCGATGCCGTGCAGCCGGTGCACGCCGTGGAATCGTTGGTCTACGGCTGCGTGCGCGCGGCCGGCGGATCGGTGGCGGCCGAGCACGGCGTGGGCCTGCACCGGCGCGAATGGCTGGGCCACACACGCACGTCCGAGGCGCTGGCGCTGATGCGGCGGCTCAAGGACATGCTCGACCCGCTGGGGCTGCTCAACCCCGGCAAGGTGCTCTGATGTCGCCAGCCCGCGTTCAGGCGCCCTGCGACGCGGCGGCCGCCACGGGCAACGCCGAGGCCGGCAGGCCGAACGCGCGGTCGAACACCCAGTTGAAGACGAAGGTGTAGACGAGGAAGAACACCAGCAGCGCGGCATCGAACAGCAGCGCCTGCCACAGGCTCACGCCCAGCCACCAGGCGAACACCGGCACCAGGATGGCGGCGAGCCCGCCTTCGAAGCCGATGGCATGCGCGATACGGCGGCGCACGCTGCGGCCACGCACGGCCTGGC
Organism: Burkholderiales bacterium; assembly: GCA_017307855.1. Lineage (GTDB taxonomy): Bacteria > Pseudomonadota > Gammaproteobacteria > Burkholderiales > Burkholderiaceae_C > JAGOCV01. The sequence goes on from JAFKGD010000006.1 coordinate 96,346, forward strand.
GCGATTCCCAGGCTTCGAACACCGTGTTGTAGCCCAGGTTCCAGACGATGGCGATGGCCGAGGCCATGACCGCCAGGAGGGTGGACTTGGCCGCGCCCTCCCCGGACAGGCCCGCCAGCCCGATGCTCGCGAACAGGATCGCGAACCCCTCGTACAGCGTGACGTACACCACCTTGCGCTTGAGACCTTGCACACCCGACTCCATGAAAAACCGTGTCTGGCCAGCACCCTGTGGTCTGGCAATGGCTGGACTTTAGGCCAGTCAATCTGATGAAAAAAGTCAACTCACTTCAGTTTTGCTGATAGATTGGCCACCATGGCCTTCACCAGCGATTCGGTCCATCTCTTCTTGGCCGTGCTCGACCACGGCTCGTTCTCCGGCGCGGCGCGTGCTCTGCACCGCGTGCCATCGGCGGTGAGCATGGGCATCGCCCAGCTGGAGGCCGAACTGGCGCTGGCGCTGTTCGACCGCTCGGGCCGCGAAGCGCGTCCGACGCCCTCCGCGCGCGCACTGGAGCCGCAGGCGCGGCTGCTGGCCAGCCAGCTGCGCCAGTTGCAGGCGCACGCCTTGTCGCTGTCGCAGGGGCTGGAGGACCGGCTGGCGATCACCATCGCGCCCGAGCTGCTGTCGGGTCCATGGCGCAATCCGGTGGCCGCCATGGCGGCCGAATACCCGTTGCTCGAAGTCGAGGTGCTCTCCGCGCCGCAGGCCGACGCGCTCGCGCTGCTGCACGCGGGCCGCGTTCAACTGGCGCTGGTGTTCGAGCGCCCCAGCCTCGACGGCCGGGAAGGCTTCCAGGAAGTGGGCAGCGAAGCGCTGGTGGCCGTCATGGCGCCGCACCACCCCGCCCTGCTGGCCGCCGGCGACGGCGGGCACCTGCGCGAGGAACATCTCACCGGCACGCGCCAGATCGTGGTGGCCGGGCGCGACACCACGCAGCACGATCCGCGCTTCGTGTTCTCGCGCCAGATCTGGCGCACCGACAACCCTGTGGCCGCGCTCGCCCTGCTCGAAGCCGGGCTGGGCTGGGGCTGGCTGCCACGCAGCTTCGTGCGGCCCCAGCTGGCGGCCGGCACGCTGCGCGAGGTGCCGCTGGCCAACCTCACCAATGCGCTCGATTTGTGGGTGGACGTGGTCTGGTCCAAGGAACGCCCGCTGGGCCTGGCCGCGCAGCGGCTGGTGGCACTGCTGCATGCCGAACCGGCGTCCGGCGGCTGAAATGGTGCGTCAGTCCGCCGGGCCGAGCAGGCCCTGCGTTTCCTCGTCGCCGGCACGAATCGGCGTGGCGCGCGCCAGCGCCATCCAGACACCGAACGGCAGCGTCATCGCACGCCGGGGCGCCTGGCGCGCGATGTCGAGCCGGCCGTCCTGCGCCAGCATCACGCCGCACTCGGGCGGAATCTCGTCGGCCGCGCCGATGGGCCGGCCGCGCGCATCGCAACCCAGCACGTACCAGCACTCGCTGGCCATGTCGAGGTAGGCGGCGCGCTTGGCCGGGTTGCGCAGGTCGGACAGCAGGTCGGCGCGGCGCACCTTGATCTCGTGCACCACGGGCTCGACGTAGCGCTCCACCGTGGTGTTGCGGATGGAGAACACGTCGGGCATGGCCATGCACCATCGCGTGGCCGGGCCTTCGCTGGCGCCGGCCGTCAACGGCTCGCATTCGATGCCCAGCGCGTCCGTCTGCTCCGCGGAGAGCGCGAGCGCGTCGGGCACGCGCGCGCGCAACGAGAGTCCGCGCCAGGCGATGCGGCCCGCGCGCGTCATCTCGCGCGCCACGCGCTCCACCAGGTCCTCGTGGGCGGAGCGCGCCGCACGGTTGGTGCCCAGCGTGTCGGCCAGCAGGCGCACGCCGGCATCGGTGACGCGCAGGGTTTCGTGCGCGCCGTGCTGCACGCGCTCGAGCAGACCGGCAGCCAGCAGTTCGATCTCGACGGGGTCGTGCGACGGCCAGCCGGCCGAGCGGTAGATCTCGCGCAGGCGCCGGGCGTGGATGCGGCCGATCATGACCGGGCCCTGCTGCCCCGACGAGGCTCGTACGGGTTTGCGTTCAATCGCATGGCAAGGTGGCAAGCCGAGGACAGTGCTACAGCACGGCGAGGCAAACCAACGCAGCCAGGCGGTCGAAGGCCAACCCGTATCAGGCGGCTTCCTTGTAGAAACGGTTGGCGCCCAGCGAGCGCGTGGCCAGCGGCGCCACGGCGCCCGCGATGGCGCCGATGTGGTCGGGCGTGGTGCCGCAGCAGCCACCGACGATGTTGACCAGCCCTTCGGCCGCGAACTCGTGCAGCAGGCGCGCCGTCACGTCGGGCGTCTCGTCGAAGCCGGTTTCGCTCATGGGATTGGGCAGGCCGGCGTTGGGATAGCAGCTGATGAAGGTGTCGGGTGCCGCGCGGTGCAGCTCCTGGATGTAGGGGCGCATGAGCGCCGCGCCCAGTGCGCAGTTCAGGCCGATGGCCAGCGGCTGCGCGTGGCGCACGCTGTGCCAGAAGGCGGTGACGGTCTGGCCCGAAAGGATGCGGCCCGAGGCGTCGGTGACAGTGCCGCTGATGAGGATGGGCAGGCGCTCGCCGCTGGCGGCGAAGAATTCGTCGATGGCGAACAGCGCGGCCTTGGCGTTGAGCGTGTCGAAAATGGTCTCGACCAGCAGCACGTCGGAGCCGCCTTCCACCAGCGCCTGCACTTGTTCGTAATAAGCCGCGCGCAGGGTTTCGAAGTCGACGTTGCGCGCGCCCGGGTCGTTCACGTCGGGGCTGATGCTGGCCGTCTTGGGCGTGGGGCCGAGGGCGCCGGCCACGTAGCGCGGTTTGGTCCGAGTGCTGAACTTGTCGCAGGCGGCCCGCGCCAGCTTCGCGGATTCGAGGTTCATCTCGCGCGCCAGGTGGGCCATGTCGTAGTCCTCCTGCGCCACGGTGGTGGCGCCGAAGGTGTTGGTCTCGATCAGGTCGGCACCGGCGGCCAGGTAGCCTTCGTGGATGTCGCGGATCACGTCGGGCCGCGTGAGCGAGAGCAGCTCGTTGTTGCCCTTGACGTCGCGATGGAAGTCCTTGAAGCGCTCGCCGCGGTATTGCTCCTCGGTGAGCTTGAAGCGCTGGATCATCGTGCCCATCGCACCGTCGAGGATGGCGATGCGCTGGGCCAGGATGCCAGGCAGGGCCTGGGCGCGGGTGTAGTTCACGGGCTGCATGTCGCCAATTGTAGGAAGCGCGAACCGCCCCTGCGGGAAGCGGCGACAATCGCCCACTTCGCGTCCGGTCTGGCGTCCCGCACTCCCGGCCCCGCGCACTGCCCCGCTCCGCCGAGTCCGCCGCCTTGTCTTCCGCACCGCCATCCGCCGCCCCCGACCTGATCCTGCGCGAGGTGTTCGGCTATGAGCACTTCCGCGGCCCGCAGGAAGCCATCGTTCGCCATGTCATCGGCGGCGGCGACGCCCTGGTGCTCATGCCCACGGGCGGCGGCAAGTCGCTGTGCTACCAGATCCCGGCCATCGCGCGGCAGCGCGCGGGCCAGGGCATCACGGTGGTGGTCTCCCCACTGATCGCGCTGATGCACGACCAGGTGGGCGCGCTGCGCGAAGCCGGCGTGGAAGCCGACTTCCTCAACTCCACGCTCGACTGGCAGCAGACACAGGACGTCGAGCGCCGCATGGCGCGCGGCGAAGTCACGCTGATCTACGCCGCACCCGAGCGCGTGACCACGCCACGCTTCCTGGATCTCATGCAGCGGCTGGATGACGCCGGCCGGCTGGCGCTGTTCGCCATCGACGAGGCACATTGCGTGAGCCAGTGGGGCCACGACTTCCGCCCCGAATACCGCGCGCTCACCGTGCTGCACGAGCGCTTCGCGCGCGTGCCGCGCATCGCGCTCACGGCCACGGCCGACGCGCTCACGCGCGAGGACATCGTCGAGCGCCTGCAACTGCAGGACGCGCGCCACTTCGTGAGCAGCTTCGACCGGCCCAACATCCGCTACACCATCGTCGAGAAGAAGGACGCCTCGCTGCAGCTGCTGCGCTTCATCGAACGAGAGCATGCCGAGGATGCGGGCGTGGTGTATTGCCAGTCGCGCAAGCGCGTGGAAGAGATCGCCGCGATGCTGGCCGATGCCGGCATCAACGCCCTGCCCTACCACGCGGGCCTCGATGCCGCCGTGCGGCAGACGCACCAGGACCGCTTCCTGCGCGAGGACGGCATCGTGATGGTGGCCACCATCGCCTTCGGCATGGGCATCGACAAGCCCGACGTGCGCTTCGTCTGCCACCTCGACATGCCCAAGAACATCGAGGGCTATTACCAGGAAACCGGCCGCGCCGGCCGCGACGGCGGGCCGGCCGACGCCTGGATGACCTACGGCCTGCAGGACGTGGTCAACCAGCGCCGCATGATCGACGAGAGCCCGGCCGGCGAGGAGTTCAAGCAGGTCATGCGCGGCAAGCTCGACGCGCTGCTGGGCCTGGCCGAGGCCATCGACTGCCGGCGCGTGCGCCTCCTGGGCTACTTCGGCGAAACCTATGGCGGGCCAAAGAATGGCGAGCCCATGGCACTCTCGAGCGCCCCCTCGGTGGGCAGCGAACCACACGCAATGGGAAGCGTGCGGGTCCGGTGCGGCAATTGCGACAACTGCCTGCAGCCGCCCGCCGTCTGGGACGGCACCGATGCCGCGCGCAAGCTGCTCTCCACCATCTACCGCGTGCAGCAGAAGAGCGGCATCACCTTCGGCTCGGGCCACGTGATGGACATCGTGCGCGGCAGGAAGACGGACAAGGTGGCGCAGCACGGCCACGACCAGCTCTCCACCTTCGGGATCGGTGCCGAGTTCAGCGAGACGCAGTTGCGCGGCGTGCTGCGGCAGCTCATCGCCATCGGCGCCGTGGCCGTGGACCCGGACGCCTTCAACACGCTCACGCTCACCGAGGGCTCGCGCGCCGTGCTCAAGGGCGAGGTCGCGGTGCGTCTGCGCGAATCCGTCTCCCAGCCCGCTGGCCGCTCGGGCCGCAACTCGCGGTCGGGCGGCGGCAAAGGCACGACCTCGGCCGCCGCGAGCTCGCTCGACGCCGACGGGCTCAAGCGCTTCGAGGCGTTGCGCGCCTGGCGCTCGGAAGTCGCGCGCGAGCACAACCTGCCGGCCTATGTGATCTTCAAGGACGACACGCTGGCCGGTGTGGCCTCGCTCGCGCCCACCACGCTCGACGAGCTCTCGGGCGTGAGCGGCATCGGCGCCAAGAAGCTCGAGGCCTACGGCGAGGAAGTCCTGCGGGTCATCGGCACCGCGTGAACGCGGGGCGGGCTTCTACACGAAGCCCATGCCTCGCGATTCGCGGACCTCGGGCTTGATGCGGTGCTCGGCCTCGAGCTGCTCGGCAAATTCCTCCGCCAGCAGGCTCTCGCCGAGGATGTCGGCCTGGCGCTTGACGGCGGCGAAGTCGCCGGGGCACAGCTGGTCGAGCTTTGCCAGCCGCATGCGCAGCGGTTCGGTGAAAGCCGACGCATCGCCAGACAGGGCTTCATGCACGAACATGCGTTCGCGCTGCTCACGCGTGAGCGGGCTGAACCGGATCTTGAAGGTGAAACGCCGCAGCGCCGCCTGGTCGATGCGGTCCATCAGGTTGGTGGTGCATACGAAGATGCCGCGGAAACGCTCCATGCCCTGCAGCATTTCGTTGACTTCGGTCACCTCGTAAGTACGCTGCGCGCCGCGGCGGTCCTGCAGGAAGCTGTCGGCCTCGTCGAGCAGCAGCACGGCCTGCTCGGCCTCGGCGTCGCGGAACATCGCCGCCATCTGCTGTTCGGTCTCGCCGACGAATTTGCTCATCAGATCACTGGCCTGCCGGATCATGAGCGGGCGCCCCAGCGCCTGCGCGATGTGCTCGGCCAGGGCGGTCTTGCCGGTGCCCGGCGCGCCGTGAAAACACAGCGTGCCGTGGCCCCGCGCACGCAGCGCCTCGACGATGCGCGCGACGGGAAAGCGGCTCTCGATATTGAGCATCCCGAGGTCGTAGGTGGTGACCGTGGGACGCGCGCCGCGGGCCTCGCCGCGCGAACCCAGCGCCAGATCGGCGTTGCGCAACTGGCGCTCGATCAGCGCCTCGGTGGCCTCTGTGTCGGCCGCGCCCTCGCGCGCCAGCCCGGCAAAACGCAGCGCCGTGCGGATCTGCGCCGGCGTGAGGCCGCGCCGCTCTGTGAGCCGGGCGACGAAGGGCTCGGACACGCTCACGCCCTCCAGCGCGCGCCGCACCAGTTGTTCGCGCGCACCGGGCGGCGGCGACTTGAGTTCGAGGTGATAGGCGAAGCGACGGCGGAACGCCGGGTCGATCTGCTCGATGCGGTTGGTGACCCACAGGGTGGGCACAGGATTGGATTCGAGGATCTGGTTGACCCAGGCCTTGCCACTGACCGAGTGGCCGACCGGCTGCGCCACCTGCTCGGCGCGAGCCATGAACTGTGCGGCTTCGTTGCTGATGGGAGGAAAAACGTCTTCAACCTCGTCGAACAGCAGCGCGGCCTGTGCGCTGCCCTTGAGGAACACCTGCGCGATCTGCAGCGACCGGTAGCGATCGCGGCCCGACAGCGAATTGCCGTCGCGGTCGGCGTATTCCACCTCGAACAGCTCCAGCCCGGCCGCCTGCGCGACCACTTTGGCCAGTTCGGTCTTGCCGGTGCCGGGCGGACCGTAGAGCAGCACGTTGACGCCCGGCTCCTTGCGCGCAACCGCATTGCGCAGAAGTGTGCACAGCACCTGCGCGTCGTCGGCAACGAAGGAGAAGTCGGAAACGCCGAGCGTGCTTTTGGCCGAAGGACGGGTGAACACCGCCATGAGCTCGCTCTCGTCGCGGTATTCGCGCATGAGCACGGGCGGCAGCTTCTCGCTGACCTTCATCAGGTCGGCCAGGTCGGTGATGTTGTGCTCGGAGATCAGGTTTTCGACGAGGCCGATGCGCTCGAGCCGCGAACCCGCTCGCAAAGCCTCGCCCACTTCGCTGGCGTTGACGCCGGCAACCTCGGCGATGGCGGCATAGGCTTCGGGCGCGTTGCTGACCTTGAATTCGACCAGCAGCGAGCGCAGGTCGCGCTGGTAGCGCGCCAGCGTGCCGTAGAGCAGCAGCGCGCGCTCGGCGCGGTTGAGTTGCAGCAGGCCCGAGAGCGAATCGATGTTCTTCTCCACCCGCGTGGACTGCTTCTTGAGCGCCTGCGTGAGCCAGGTGCCGGTGGCCGCGAGCACGGCCAGCAGGTCGCGCGGACTGTCCTTGGCGTATTCGTCGAGATAGAAGAACAGCGTACCCTCTTCGTAGGGACCACGCCACACGCCGAAGCGATCGAGGAACTCGCGCGCCTCGAGCGACTCGTGGCCGCGCCACAGGTCGTTGCCCTGGCAGCGGCGCGACAGGAAGATGCGCAGCCGCGCCAGCACTGGCGCGGGCCATGCGAGGTGGCGGCCCGCCAGCGCCAGCAGCCCGTTGAGGTCGCGCCGCACATTGAACTTGGAGCCCTGTTTGGCCGCCAGCGTGAGCACGAAGTGCGAGCACATGAGGTCGAGCACGGGCGCGCCCTGCAGCCCCGGCGAGGGCAGCGGCTGGCCGCGCAGCGAGGGCAAGGCGGCTTCCGGTGCTGGACGTCTGGTCATGCAGTGACTCCTGGGGAGACTCGAAGCGATGCCACCATAACGCAGGAGCAAGACCATGGGAAGACGCGGGTTGGCAAATCCTGCGGCACGCAGGCATTTGCGAAGCCGCCGACGCGTTGCCGATTGCATACACAATGGCCGCCATGATCGGATTGCAAGACATCGAAGCGGCCGCCGCACGCCTGGCCGGCCATGTGGCCGATACCCCCTTCGTCGAGTCGCACACGCTCTCGCAGGTCACGGGCGCGCGCATCTTCCTGAAGTTCGAGAACCTGCAGTTCACGGCTTCGTTCAAGGAACGCGGTGCCTGCAACAAGCTCTCGCAACTGGCACCGGACGAGGCAGCACGGGGCGTGATCGCCATGTCGGCCGGCAACCACGCGCAGGGGGTGGCCTACCACGCGCAGCGGCTGGGCATCCGCGCGACCATCGTCATGCCGCGTTTCACGCCGGGCGTGAAGGTGGAGCGCACGCGCGGCTTCGGCGCCGAGGTGGTGCTGCACGGCGACACGCTGGACGAGGCGCGCGCCCACGCGCTGGCGCTGGCCGAGGCGCGCGGCCTGGTGTTCGTGCATCCGTACGACGATGAAGCCATCATCGCCGGCCAGGGCACGGTGGGGCTGGAGATGCTGCGCGCCCAGCCCGACCTCGACACCCTGGTGGTCGCCGTGGGCGGCGGCGGGCTGATCGCCGGCATGGCGACGGCGGCCCGCGCGCTCAAGCCCGACATCGAGATCGTCGGCGTGCAGACCTCGCGCTTTCCGGCCATGGTCAATGCCATCCAGGGCCGTTCGCTGCCGCAGGGCACCAGCACCATTGCCGAGGGGATCGCCGTCGGCACGCCGGGCCGGCTCACACGGGAGATCGTCGCCGAGCGCGTGAACGACCTGCTGCTGGTGGACGAGGGCGACATCGAGCAGGCCATCGTGATGCTGCTGGAGATCGAGAAGACGCTGGTGGAAGGCGCGGGCGCGGCAGGCCTGGCCGCCGTCCTGCGCCATCCGGAGCGCTTCCGTGGCCGCACGGTCGGGTTGGTGCTGTGCGGCGGCAACATCGATCCACTCCTGCTGGCCGCCATCATCGAGCGCGGCATGGTGCGCGCCGGGCGGCTGGCGCGCATCCGCGTCGGCGTGCGCGATGTGCCGGGTTCGCTGGCCCGCATCACGGCCACGGTGGCCGAAGCGGGCGCCAACATCGACGAGGTGCATCACCAGCGCGCCTTCACCACGCTGGCGGCGCAGAACGTCGACATCGAACTGGTGCTGCAGACCCGCGGCACCGCACACATCCAGGCGGTGCTGCAGGCCCTGCGCGCCGCGGGCTTCGAAGCCCAGGAGCAGAAATAGACATGGACGCCCCGACACCCACCCCTTCGCCGATCGACACCCCGCAGTTGCAGTCCGCACTGACCGACCTGTTCGCGCCGTGGGTGCAGGCGCTCGGGCTCGAAGTGCATGCGCACGAACCCGACGCCGTGACGCTGCGGCTTCCCGTGACCGATGCGCTCGCGCGCACCGGCGGGATGCTGTGCGGCCAGGCCATGATGGCGGCGGCCGACACGGCCATGGTGCTGGCGCTCATCCGGCACTTCGGCACCTTCCGTCCGTGCACCACCGTGCAAATGGCCACCAGCTTCCTCAAGCCGTTGTCAGGCCAGGACGCGCTGGTGCAGGCGCGCGTGCTGCGCGCGGGAAAGAGCCTGGCCTTCGGCGAGATCGATGTGCGAGGCGCGCAGGACGGCCGCAGCGTGGCGCGGGCCACCACCACCTACGCCCTGCTCTAGTCCGCAGCGTGGGGTTGCAGCGTGTTGCAAGTTAGAATCCCGACCCTGTCCACGTTCACCCATCAGAGGTTTGCATGTCCGCTCCCGCTTCGCATGACTCCGTTGCCGCCGAGAAAGACGTCGTCGAGGAGATCGCCCACGCCATGCCCATCGTGCTGCCCGTCGTGGGCGGCGTCCTGATGTTCCTGTTGGCTTTCATCGCCGTCTTCATGGCGTGATTGCCGCGCGGCCTCTGGCCGCGCCCGACCCAACCTGCACGCCGCCGGGCCTGCAGGTTTTTTTTCGCCCCGCGCCCCATCGTTGGCCACTGGCGCGCATAACCCCATGCATCTTATGCATGGAATTGCGTCGTAACGCGCGAGGTCGATTCATAGAATCGTCATTTCGGGTCCTCGGCACGGTGTGCCGGCTGTCTTCCGAAAGGCGCAGGCCTTCCGAAAGACCGTTTTCAAACTCAGGAGCCCCTCCGATGAACTCTCCCGTGATGCAAGGCCTGGCACTCAATACGCCGGCTTACGTCAAGAACGCCCGGCTGATCGCCTGGGTGGCCGATATGGTCGCGCTGTGCAAGCCCGACGCCATCCACTGGTGCGACGGCAGCGAAGAGGAATACCAGCAGCTGTGCCAGAAGCTGGTGGACGCCGGCGCCTTCCAGCGCCTCAATCCGGCCAAGCGCCCCAACTCGTTCCTGGCCAAATCCGACCCCAGCGACGTGGCGCGCGTGGAAGACCGCACCTTCATCTGCTCCGAGAAAGAGGAAGATGCCGGCCCGACCAACAACTGGGTCGCCCCGGCCGAGATGCGCGCCACGCTCCAGCCGCTGTTCGACGGCTGCATGAAGGGCCGCACGATGTACGTCGTGCCTTTCAGCATGGGCCCGCTGGGCTCGCCGATCGCGCACATCGGCATCGAGCTCTCCGACAGCCCCTACGTGGCCGTCAACATGAAGATCATGACCCGCATGGGCCGCGCGGTGTACGACGTGCTGGGCGTCGACGGCGAATTCGTTCCCTGCGTGCACACCGTGGGCGCGCCGCTGGCCGAGGGGCAGAAGGACGTGGCCTGGCCCTGCAACAAGACCAAGTACATCGTCCACTACCCCGAGACGCGCGAGATCTGGTCGTACGGCTCGGGCTACGGCGGCAATGCCCTGCTGGGCAAGAAGTGCTTCGCGCTGCGCATCGCCTCGATCATGGGCAAGGACGAAGGCTGGCTGGCCGAGCACATGCTGATCCTGGGCGTGACCAATCCCGAAGGCAAGAAGTACCACGTGGCCGCCGCTTTCCCCAGCGCGTGCGGCAAGACCAACTTCGCCATGCTGATCCCGCCGGCGGGATTCGACGGCTGGAAGGTCACCACCATCGGCGACGACATCGCCTGGATCAAGCCCCAGGCCGACGGCACGCTGCGCGCCATCAATCCTGAAGCCGGCTACTTCGGCGTGGCGCCCGGCACCAACCACAAGACCAACCCCAACTGCATGGCGAGCCTGGACAAGGACGTCATCTTCACCAACGTCGCCCTGACCGACGACGGTGACGTGTGGTGGGAAGGCATGGAAGCCGATGCACCGGGCAAGCAACTGCCGGCGCACCTGATCGACTGGCAGGGCAAGGACTGGACGCCCGAGATCGCCAAGGCGACCGGCGCCAAGGCCGCGCACCCGAATGCGCGTTTCACCGTGGCCGCCACCAACAACCCGGCGCTCGACGACGCCTGGGACGACCCCAAGGGCGTGAAGATCGACGCCTTCATCTTCGGCGGCCGCCGCTCCACCACCGTGCCGCTGGTCACCGAGGCGCGCGACTGGGTGGAAGGCGTCTACATGGCTGCGACGATGGGCTCGGAAACCACGGCTGCTGCCGCTGGTCAGCAGGGCATCGTGCGCCGCGATCCGTTCGCGATGCTGCCCTTCACCGGCTACAACATGAGCGACTATTTCCAGCACTGGCTGACGACCGGCCGCAAGCTGGCCGCGGCCGGCGCCACGCTGCCGCGCATCTACACCACCAACTGGTTCCGCAAGGGCGAGGACGGCAAGTTCATCTGGCCGGGCTACGGCGAGAACATGCGCGTGCTCAAGTGGATGATCGACCGCATCGAGGGCAAGGCCAGCGGCCAGAACCACGTGTTCGGCGTGAGCCCTGCGTACGAGGAACTCAACTGGACGGGCCTGGATTTCAGCGCCGAGCAGTTCAAGTCGGTCACCAGCATCGACAAGGCCGCCTGGCAGGCCGAGATGAAACTGCACGAGGAGCTGTTCACCCAGCTCAAGTACAACCTGCCGCAGGAACTGCAGGACACCAAGGCGGCGATCGAGAAGCGCCTGGCCGCTTGACGCCTGTCGTGCGCGGCGTGCCCGCCGCGCACGGGCAAACAAAAAGCCGAGGCATGCCTCGGCTTTTTTCATGGCGCCAGCGCTTTCGCACTGGCTGCTGCTGTCGTTCAGTAGTACTTGCGGATGTCGGCGGCAGCGTCCGAGCTCATGGCGCGGCTGAGTTCGGCCATCACGCGGGCATCGGTCAGCGCCAGATTCCACAGCTTGTCGTCTTCACGGGCCTGGCGGCGCTTTTCGGCCCAGGTGACGGCCGTGGCGCGGACGCCGGCGGTGACGGTACGCAGCGGCGAAGCCAGCAGGGCGAGCGCTGCGAAAGCAATCGCCCACATCACCAGCCACGCAGCCATCGCGTGGCCGTCGGTCCAGCGGTCGACCAGTTGGCTGGAGGCCACCACGAGGCCTGCCACAACGGCGGCCAGCAGCAGCGAAGCCGTGCCGCGCGTGCCTTCGAACCGATGCGCAAGAGCCTTGAGCGTCTCGATGGCGTTGCCGGCACGGGCCACGCCCGGGTGCTGAGTCGAATAATCCAGTTGAATGAAGCTGGCCATGATGTCGTTTCCCTTGTGTTGTCTGTTGACGGGGCACCTGCCCTGTGCATGGAATGCATCTTAGGGTTTACCCTTCGTGTTTCAAAGTTTATATTGGTGATTCCAATCATTCATGATGAGAATGACTGCTCTTTGTTGTGAGTTCAGCGCACCATGTCGTCCAGGCACCCCAACTTCCGTACCCTCGACCTGAACCTGCTGCGCGTCTTCGACGAGGTGATGGCCGAGCGCAATCTCACCCGGGCCGCGCGCAACCTGTCGATCACCCAGCCGGCGGTGAGCAACGCGCTGCGGCGGTTGCGCGACACGCTCGGCGACGAACTGGTCCGCCGCGCGGGCCAGGGCATCGAGCCGACCCCTCGGGCCCTGGCCCTGTGGCCATCCGTGCGCGATGCGCTGCGCCAGTTGCAGGTGTCGCTGCTGCCCAGCGTGTTCGTGCCGGCGGAGGCGCAGAGCACCTTCGTCCTGGCCATGGCGGATGCCACGGCCGCCGAGATCATTCCGGGGTTGGTGGAGATCGTGGAAGCCGAGGCCCCTGGAGTTTCGCTGCGGGTGGTACCCCTCACGACGCGCGATCCGCGCCGCCTGCTCGACGAAGAAGCGGCCGACCTGGCCATCGGCTACTTCCCGGCGGTGCTGGCCGACCTGACGGCACGTACGCAGAACGACAGCGCCGTGCCCTTCGACCACGAGCGGCTTTACGACGGCGAATACGTCTGCGTGATGCGCCGGGGCCATCCACTGGCACAGGAAGCGCTCACTCTGGACCATTTCTGCGAGGCTCGCCACATGCTGGTGAGTTACTCCGGTCGCCCCTACGGCTTCATCGACGAAGCCCTGGCCTCGCTGGGCCGCCAGCGGCGCGTGGTGCTCACGGTGAACCAGTTCTTCACCGCCGGGAGAGTGGTCACCAGTTCGAACCTGCTCACCGTCCTGCCACGGCACTTCGTGCGCACGACGGGGATCGCAGACGAATTGACCGTGCGCGACCTTCCATTTGATGTGCCCGTGGTGCACGTCGATGCGCTCTGGCACCGGCGGCAACAGCAGCAAAGCGCCCACCAGTGGCTACGGCGCGCCGTCGTCCGCTCGGCCCGCAAGGCGTTTGCCACGGGGCGTCAGATTTGAGGGCGACCAGACGTAGCCCGGCCAGCGATCAGGGGTGCTCAGCGCACCACGCGCAGGTAAGCGTGGGCGGCGGCGCGCAGTTCCTGGGCCTGACGGGGGTCGACGCCGCGGGCGTCGGCACGCTCCATCAGCGATGAGGCGAGGTCGTCGGTGTCGGTGCCCACAGGCTGACGCAGCCATTGGTAGATCTGGGCGATGAGGGTGAACATGATGAGTTTTCGGTGCCTTGTGGGCACCCGGTTAGTGGATGACTCAAGATTAAGGGTTAACCCTAGGATCTTCCAGCCCCCTTTGATGCCGCTTATGCATGGAGCCGGCGCCTGGCGGCATAACCCACGCGGATTGCCCGTCCCCCGCGCCGCTAGACTCGCCAGTCACCATGAAACTGCAGCTGCTGTCCGACCTGCATCTGGAAACCCAGCCCGACTTCCGGCCGGAACCCGCGCCGGGCGCCGACCTGCTGGTGCTGGCGGGCGACATCGGCTCCTACCAGGCCGGCTCGCGCCTCCCTGGCAGCGACTTCGGGCTGGAGCGCTTCTCGCCGCTCCCCTCGGGCGCCGGCTGGCCCACGCCGGTGCTCTACGTGCCAGGCAACCACGAGTACGACGGCTTCGATTTCGATGAGGCGCACGATCGCCTGCGCCGCACCTGCGACCGGCTGGGTCTGGTCTGGCTGGAGCGCGAGAGTTGCGTGATCGACGGTGTGCGCTTCGCCGGCACCACGCTGTGGAGCGATTTCGACGCGCTCGCGCCCAGGGGCGACGGTCCCGGGGCGCTGGCTGCGCAGCTCAAGGCACGCAGCAAGGCCTTCCGCGCCGCCGACTATTACCTGCGCACCACCGGCACCACGCGGCGCGGTGAGCCGTGGCTGGCCCAGGGCGTGCGCGAGCAGGCGGTCGTATGCCGGGCCTGGCTCGAACAGGCGCTGGCCCGGCCGTTCGACGGCAGCACCGTCGTGGTCACGCATTTCGCGCCCAGCCTGCACAGTGCCGATCCGCGCTACGGCCTCACGCCGGGCACGGCCGGCTTCTGCAATGCCTGGGATGAGCTGCTGCCGTCCGCGCAGTTGTGGCTGCACGGCCACCTGCACGCACCCAGCAACTACCTGGCCGGGGGTTGCCGCGTCGTTGCCAACCCGCTGGGCTATGCCGGCAAGGGCGAACAGGATGCCTTCAGGCCGCGCCTGCTGGTGGAAGTCCCCAATCCTTGATGCGGATCAAGCCGCCCGGTGCGGGGCCACTTCTATAGTGGGGGCCTCCACCAGAGGAAAGGTATTCAAGATGAAGATTCTCCTGGCCGTCGACGGCAGCAAGTTCACCAAGAAGATGCTGGCTTACCTGAGCACGCACGACGACGTGTTCGGCGCCGGCAACGACTACACCGCACTCACGGTGCAGACGCCGCTGCCGCCCCGCGCCCGCGCTGCCGTGGGCGCGCAGGTCGTCAACGAGTACTACGAGAGCGAAGCCCACAAGGTGCTCACTCCGATCGAGCGCTATCTCTCGCGCCAGGGCCGCAGCGTCAAGAGCACCTGGAAGGTGGGCCCGGCCGGCGAGACCATCGCCAAGTTCGCCGATGCCGGCAAGTACGACCTGGTCATCATGGGATCGCATGGCTACGGCACGCTGGGCAATCTGGTGCTGGGCTCGGTGGCGACGCAGGTGCTGGCCCGCGCCAAGGCACCGGTTCTGCTGGTGCGCTGATCGCCAGCCCCGGCCGGCCTGCGCGCGGCGTGCTCAGCGTGCGCGCAGGCCGTCGAAGCAGGCCGACAGTGCCAGATCGAGGATTTCGTCGTCGCTGTACTGCCCGGTGCCCTGCAACAGGCTGATGAGCGGGTCGCAGGCCCTTGCATAGAGCGCGTAAAGCACGGCCTGGGGCGGCAGCGCGGCGTTCAGGCTGCCATCGGCCTGAGCTTCACGGATCCAGCCTTCGAGCGGAGCGCTCACCGAGCGCAGGGCCGCGAGATACACTGGATGCACCGACAGTGTGGCCCTGAGCGGCGAGCGCGGCCCCGGCAGGATGGGCAGGTCGCCCGCGAGGTGGACCTGCGCCGCCCAGCGCAGTACGGCGTGCAGCCGCTTCAGCGGCGGCAGCGACAGCGGCACCTCGGCCACGTACTCGCCCGCTCGCTGCAGCACATGGGCCATGGCAGCGGCGGCGAGGTCTTCCTTGCTCGGGAAATGCTTGTAGAGACTGGGCTTGGCGATGCCCACAGCCGCAGCGACTTCGTCCACGGTCATGGCGTCGAAGCCCTTGTCGGCCATCAGGCGGCACACGGTTCCGACGATGGCGCCTTCGCGCGCCCGCCGCATCTGAGCCTTGAAAGACAGCCCCGTGGGCGCCACCGTGTCCATCATGCGGATTCTAGGTGGCCGCCAACTTCCCGCCCTTGCCACACACCGGGTGCGGGGCCCCGTTCGTTAAACGATCTGAAACATGTCGGACTTGCATGTATCTTTTCCGAGAACTAATGTCGGGCCGGGCGGTTGTGCCCGATGGGAAGCGGGGCGGTGAACAAACTCTGGATGGACACGGCGGGATGGGTGGGCGCGGCTGTCGCTGCGCTTTCGCTCGCGTTCGCCGCGCCCACCGACTCCTCCGTCATGGGCAAGCTGCCGTTCACGTTGGCCAAGCGGGCCGACCGCCAGCCCGTGGCCTTGCCGGCCGACCTGCCATCGCATCGAACGCTGGTGGTCGTCACCTTCAAGCGCGACCAGCGCGACGACGCAGAACGCTGGATCGAGGGCCTGGACCTGCGCCGCGCGGCCGATGTCAGATGGGTTCGCATGCCGGTGATCGATGCCCCGGCCGACGACACTGCGCGCACCGCGGCGGAAGAGCGGCTGTTCGGCCACTTCGACAGCCACCCCGACCGCCAGAGCGTGCTGGCCGTCTTCACCGACCGCGAGGCCTTCCTGCGCCGCAGCGGCCTTGCCCACCACGACCGCGTGCACGTGCTGGTGCTCAACCGCGAGGGCGATGTGCTGGCCCGCGCCGAGGGCCCGTACGACGCCGGCCGCGCAATGGCCTTGCGCGAGACGCTGCTCGAGGACGACTGACGGCCTGACTCAACCGGCCTCGCCGCCGGGCAACGTGAAGAAGAACGTGGCGCCGCGGCCCGGCGCCGATTCGGCCCAGATACGGCCGCCGTGGCGCTTGACGATGCGCTGCACCGTGGCCAGCCCGATGCCGGTACCCGGAAAGTCGGTCACGGAATGCAGGCGCTGGAAGGCGCCGAACAGCTTGCCGGCATGGGCCATGTCAAACCCTGCTCCGTTGTCGCGCACGAAATACACCGGCCAACCGTCCTCGAATCCCGACGTGCCGACAGCGATCTCGGGCTCGGGATGGTGGCTGCTGAACTTCCAGGCGTTGCCCACGAGGTTCTCGATCACCTGCCGCAGCAGGCGCGGGTCGCCTCGCGCCACGAGGCCGGACTCCACGCGCGCCGCCACCGGCCGCTGCGGATCGCGCTCGCGCCACGCGGCGAGCGACTGCTCGGCCAGGGCGCCCAGGTCCACCTTTTCCTCGCGCATCGCCGCGCGCGTGATCTGGGAGAGCAGCAGCAAGCCCTCGATGAGCTCCCCCATCTGCCGCGTTCCGCTGCGGATGCGCGCCAGGAAGTGCTTCTGCCGCTCGTCCGGGCTGGCCGCGAGCGAGCGCTCCAGCAGGTGGCTGAAACCGTCAATGGCGTTCAGCGGCGTGCGCAGGTCGTGCGACACCGAGTACGAGAACGCCTCCAGCTCCTTGTTGGCCGCCGACAGTTGCGCCGTGCGGCGCTGCACGCGGTCTTCGAGTTCGGCATTCAGGCGCAGGATCTGGTCGCGTGCGCGCTTGCGCTCGCCCACGTCGGTGTTGATCGCCAGCACGCTGTGCGGCCGGCCCTCGGTGTCGCGCACCAGCGTCCAGCGGCCTTCCACCGTGAGCACGCGGCCGTCCCGCGAGCGCTGTTGCAGTTCGCCCACCCACTCGCCGTGCTCGAGCAGTGCCGCCATGGCGCGCTCGAACTGCTCGATGTCGTCGTACATGCGGTCGTACATGGGTCGACCAATGGCCTCTGCCGCGCTCCAGCCATACAGGCGCTCGGCGCCCTTGTTCCAGTAGCGCACGAGCTTGTGGTCGACGCTACGCACGATGATGGCGTCGCGCGCGCGGTCGAGCAGCGAAGCCTGCTCCAGCAGGCGTTCGTTCGCCTCGCGCATGGCGTGCTCGGTGCGCCGCTGCTCGGCGCGCGCGCGCAGGCTGGAGATGCCGTACGCCAGGTTCGCCGCCAGCTCCTGCAGCAGCTTGACCTCTTCCCAGCGTGTCTTCGTCACCATGCCCGAGAACAGCGCGAGGAGGCCGAAGTTCCGCTGGCCGTCGTGCAGCGGCAGGCAGATCATGCTCCGGAAGCCCCGCTCGAACGCCTGCGCGCGCCAGTGGAAGCCCACCGACTCGGCCATGATGTCCTCGCTCACCACCACGTGGCCGCTGCGGATCGTGCGGCCGGCCGGCCCCTGCCCGCGCGGATCGTTCTCGTCCCACGTGAGTGTGATCTCGGTGAGGTAGCCCAGTTCGTTGCCGGCCCAGGCCTGCGGCTGGATGGTTCGCTCGTCGTCGTCGAGCGCATAGCCCACCCAGGCCATCTCGTAGCCGCCGACGTTGACGGCCAGCCGGCAGATTTCCAGCAGCAGTTCCTGTTCGTCCTCGGCGCGCACCAGCGCTTCGTTGCCGCGGCTGAGCATCTGCAGTGCGCGGTTGGTGTGCATGAGGTCGATGTCGGCCTGCTTGCGCGGCGTGATGTCGCGCGCGATGCCCACCACGCGCTCGGGCTCGCCGGCCGGGCCGGCCACCGGATACGAATGGTCCTGCACCCAGCGCACGCTGCCGTCTGGGCGGATCACGCGGTACTGGATGTCGGACTGCTGCAGGGCGCCGGCCGCGCGGCGGCCGTCCACGCGCACGCGGTCGTCGGGATGCACGGAGGCGGTCCAGGTCGACGGATCCTCCAGCAGGCTGGCGCTGCTGCGGCCCCATAGCGTCTCGTAGGCCGGGCTCACATACAGGATACGGCGCGTGCGCGGGTCGTAGCTGTAGAACACGTCCTGGATGTTCTCGGCCAGCTCGCGGAAGCGCCCTTCGCTGGCCCGCAACGCATCCTCGGCGCGCGATCGCTCGATGGCCAGGCGCACCAGCCGCGTCGCCACCTCGAGCAGCGCGATCCCCTCCGGATCGGGTTCGCGCGCGGCGCCGTGGTACACGGCGAACACGGCCAGCACCTCCTGCCACGCGCCGATGACGGGCATCGACCAGCACGACACCACGTCGAAGCGTCCGGCCAGGTCGCGATAGTGGCGCGCGAGCGGATCGTTGGCCACGTCCTTCACCACCACCATCTGGCGTCGCGCGGCCGCTGTGCCGCAGATGCTTTCGCCCTCGGCGACCGCGAGTCCGTCGGTGGCCTCGAGGAACGGCTCGGGCAGGCTGACGGCGGCACCGCGGCGCAACACCCCCTCCTGGTTGACCAGGACGCTGCAGCAGCCGCCGTCCGCGCGCCGTTCCACCAGGCGGATCACAGCCTCCAGGATCTCGCCCAGCGGCACGCCTCCCGCGATCATCTCCAGCACCTGCTCCTGTCCGTGCTCGAACTCCTCCGCGTGACGGCGCTCGGTGATATCGGTGACCACCACCAGGCCGCCGATGAGTTCGCCGCGCAGGTCGAGCAGCGGGCGGATGCCGAAGCTGAGCACGCGATCGGGGCCGCGTTCCTGCCGCGCCAGCGCCTCCCAGGCGTCCAGGCTCTCGCCACGGATGGCCCGCGCCAGCGGCCGCATCGTGACCGGCAGCGACTCGCCGTCGGGCGTGCACAGTTCGTGACCCAGCGAACCGGCGTCGAACGCAACGCCCTCGGGCGCGCGGAAGAGGCCGCGGGCGGCGGCATTGAACAGCAGCAGGCGGCCATCGGTATCGGCGGCCACCACGCCTTCGCTCATGTTGTTGATGACCAGGTCGAGCAGCGCATGCTCCTGCTCCACGTCGCGCAGCGTGCGGTCGAGTTCGGACTGGCGGCTCTGCAGCGCCTGCGCCATCTGGTTGAAGGTCGCGCCCAGGCGACTGATCTCGGGCGGTTGCGAGCCCGCCACCGGCACCCGGGCGCCGAGGTCGCCATCGGCCACGGCGCGCGCCTTCTCAAGCAACGCGCGCGCCGGCCGCGCCATCAGCCATTCGCCCATCCACCAGGCGGCAAGGCCACCGCCCAGCGCCGAGAGCAGCAGCACGGTCAGCTGCCAGCGGAAGTCGGCCAGCACCGGCGCGAGGATGGTCGCGCGTGGCGCGCTCACCGCCACGAGCAGCTGCGTGCCCGAGGCATCGGCGATGCGTGCAAATCCCCATTCGCGCGGCACGGCGGCACTGTCGGATGCGAGCTCCGCCCCTGCGACGCGACGTTCCAGCGCCTGCAGCACCACATCTTCCGTCACACGCGAGCCGACCTCTGCAGCCGGCGCGGGCCAGGCGGCCAGCACCACGCCTTCGTGGTCGAGCACCAGGGTGGCCGATCCTTCCACGCCGTCGGACACCGCGGCACCCAGCGCGGCGGCGACGGCGTCGATCCGCAGGGACGCGAACACCACGGCCGTGACGCCGCCGCCGTCGCGCGCCAGCACCGGCGCGCCGAACAGCACCTGCTCGCGGCCGGTGCGCGCACTGCGCTCATAGCCACCCATCAGAAAGCGGCGCTGCGTGAGCATCTGCTGCAGCAGATCGCGCGAAGCCTGCGGCAAGGCAGAGCGCGCCTCACGCGAACTGCAGACCAGCTCACCCTCGGCGGAGACCAGCCCCATGCTGTTGTAAGCCGGGTATTGCGCCAGCAAGCCGGCGAAGTAGCGCATGCAGTCGGCCGGATCGGCCTCGCGCAGGGCCGGGGCGTTGCCCACGGCTTCGAGGAGATTGCGGGTGCGCTCCGTCAGGCGCTCCTGGGCCGCGACGGCCAGCCGGGCCTGGGACAGGAGGCGCTCTCGCGTGGTGTCCAGCGCCTCGCCCTGCTTGCGCGCGGTTTCCCACGCCACCAGGGCGAACATCGGGGCCAGGGCCACCAACACCAACAGAACCAGGCGGGCACGCAGCCCCAGCGCGCGCAACACGAAGACGACATCCCCCGGCCGACGTGGGCCTACAAAGCTTCGCGCAGCATACACGCATGCTGCGACGCTGCGCCCCATGCTGGTCAAGGCGTGGCGCGGGCGGCACACTCGCGGCCATGCAGATCATCATCCTGGGCGCCGGCATCATCGGCGTCAGCACCGCCTGGCATCTTCTGCGGCAGGGCCACGACGTCACGGTCATCGACCGCCAGCCCGATGCGGCACTGGAAACCAGCTTCGCCAACGCCGGCCAGATCTCGGTCAGCCATTGCGAGCCCTGGGCCAGCCGCGACACGCCGGCCAAACTCGCGCGCTGGCTGATGCGGCAGGACGCGCCCCTGCTGTTCCGCCCGCGCATGGACTGGCACCAGTGGTCCTGGGGCCTGCGCTTCCTGTCGCAATGCAACGACACCGCGTTCGAGCGCAACGTGCGGCAGATCTCCGCGCTCGGCCGCTACAGCCACGAGGCGCTCAAGGCGATGGTCGAGGCCACCGGCATCGACTATCACCGGCTCCAGCGCGGCATCGCCCACGTGTTCACCGACACCCGGGCCTTCGAGGCCGCCGCGGGCGCCTCGCAGCTGATGCGGCGTTTCGGTGTCGAGCGCCGCGTGGTCGACACGGCCGAGCTGCTGCGCATCGAGCCTGCGCTGTCCCCGTTCGGCCACCGCATCGTCGGTGGCACCTACACCGCCAGCGACGAAACCGGCGACGCGCGCGTGTTCACTCAGGCGCTGGCGCGCCACTGTGCCGGCCTGGGCGGGCGCTTCCTGTGGGGCCGCGACGTCGAGCACCTCACGCGCGCGGGCAGGGCGGTCGAGTCCGTCTCGGTGCGCGACCGCGCCACCGGCGGCCGGCTGGACATGACGGCCGATGCCTTCGTCGTCGCCTGCGGCAGCTGGAGCGCGCCGCTGCTGCGCACGGCCGGTGTCGGCCTGCCGATCTATCCCGGCAAGGGCTACAGCGCCACGCTGCGGCTGCTGCAGCCCGATCGCGCGCCGTCGGTCTCGGTGATCGACGACGAGGTGAAATGCGCCATGACACGGCTGGGCGACCATCTGCGCGTGGCTGGAACGATCGAGCTGGGCGGCTGGGACACCTCCATCGAGTCGCCGCTGTCGCAGGCGCGCTGCCGCATGCTGCTCGATCGCGTGCGGCAGGTGCTGCCGGGCGTGTGCGATCTGCAGACGCCCAACTTCTGGGCCGGCCTGCGCCCGGCGACACCCACCAACATCCCCTTCATCGGCCGCACGAAGCTCGACCGGCTGTGGGTCAATGCCGGCCACGGCACGCTGGGCTGGACGCACGGCGCGGGCTCGGGGCTGGCACTGGCCGAGCTGATGGCCGGACGCCGGCCAGGCATTCCGTTCGGATTCCTCGGATTCGCGCCGGGATGAGGCGCCGCGCATTCAGCCGGCGGCGGCCTGCTCCAGGGCGTTGAGGCCGGCGGCGATCTCGGCGGCCGCCTCGCGCGTGATGCGGATGTGCCGCTCGAGCGCCTCGTCGCCGTCGCTGCGCAGCGGCATGATGGTCGTGAGGCTGCCCACCAGCTCCCCGCTGGCCCGCAGGATCGGCACGCCCACGCCCATGAGGTCGCGGTCGATCTCGCCACGCCCGATGTAGTAGCCCCGGGCGCGGATGTCCCTGATGCGCTGGCGGAATTCCGCCCAGTTGGCGCCCAGCCCGGCGTCGCGGATCTCGTGCGCGTGCGAGAGCATCAGGTTGCGCAGATGGCCGTCCGGCAGCCAGGCCAGGATGGCGCGGGACGGCGAGCCGCGGAACAGCGGGAAGGGCCGTCCCCGCTCCATGCTCGAATGGATCGCGGGATCGACGCTTTCCTGGTGGATGCAGAGCACCTCGTCGCCGAAGTAGGTGCACAGCAACTGGGCGTCGCCCAGCGACTGGCAGGCGCGGGCCATCACAGGCGGGCCGAAGCGCAGCAGCGGATCGGACAGGCGGATCTGCCGGTCGAGCACGACGAAGCGCGGCCCCAGGCGGTAGCGGCCGTCACCAGCCGAGGCCAGCAGTCCGGCGTTGGTCAGCGTGCGGATGTAGCGGTACTGCGTGGCACGCGAGACTGCCATCACCCCGCCGATCTGGTCCGCCGTCCACTCGGGCTTGTCGGCCGTGAACAGGTCGATCACGCACAACAGCCGCTCCAGGCTGCTCTGGGGCGCCGTCTCGGCAGGTTCGCGCGGGGCCGGGGCGGATTCGGCGAGGGCTCTTGGCATCGGCAGGCGCGCCTCAGAGGGTGCGGATCATCAGTCGGTTGCTCATGCTCTGGATCATAGGGCGGACCTGTCCCAGGTAAGCGTGCCAGCCCGGCTCGGCCGCCAGCAGTGCACGGCGGCGCTGCCGCTCCTCGAACGAGGGGTATTCCCACAGGCTCACCACTGTGTTGAGCCCACCCACCTCGGTGGCGAAGTAGCCGAGCAGGCCGCCCAGGATGCGCGTCTGCAGTTCCTGCCCGTCGCGCCGGTAGATGGTCATGAAGTCGGCCGGGGAAGCCGTGGGATGCAGCACGTAGCAACGTTCTTCGACGATCACGGAAGAGTCTCCTGGTTAGGGTTTACGAGTATCCACTGAAGAAACTGGATTGACATCATTGTATTGCGATACTACATTGCAAATCTCTTAATACGAGACAAATGAATGGCTGACATCCATGTGCCCCAGGTGCACGCGACGCCGCATGGCCGCGTGCTGGTCTTCGATTCCGCGACTCACGTGGAGGCCTACGTGGCGCATACCCCGGCCGAGGGCGACGTGGTGGTCGCCGCGTCGTATGCCGGGGTGCTGTGCGCCCGCATGGTGATGGCGGCGCGGCCGCGGGCCGCGATCGGGCTGGACTGCGCCATCGGCAAGGACGGCGCGGGCATCGCGGGGCTCTGGTACTACGAGGCGCTGGGCGTACCGGCGGCGGCCGCCGACACGCGCACCGCCGAAATGGGCAACGGAGCCGACCTGCACGACCACGGCGTGATCAGCCGTGTCAACGACTGCGCCCAGCGGCTGGGCCTGGCGCCCGGCATGACAGTGCGCGAAGCCGTGGAGGCCGTGCTGACCGGCGCGCGCCGGCCGGCGACGTTCGACCCCGCGCGCCGCCTTGTCGTGCATGAAGGTCCCCACGGCCGCAACATCGTCTGCACCGACTCCATCGCCTTCGCCCTGCCGGAGGATCGCGAGCGCAACGTGCTGTGCACGGCAGGCCATACCGGCCGCAGCGTGGTCGACTACTTCCGCCAGTTCCGTCCCTGGGCCTTCATCTGCTCCGATGGCGGCATCGGCAAGAACGACAGCGGCATCTCGGCCCTGGCCGACGTGGACGCCGACGGCATCGCCGGCGCATCGGTGGACGCGCTCACCGCGCGCATGGGCGACGGCCAGAGCACCTACTTCGACGGCGTCATCAGCGCCTGCAACCGCACCGCCGCCGCCAAGGGCGTGCGTGTGGGCCAGACGGCGCGAGAGGCCGCGCTGCTGCTGCTCGACTGACGCCTCTCCACCTCGCAGGACCCTCATGGCCCACACCCCGAACCTCGCCGGCGAAGACCGCCTGGACGCACTGGCCTCGCGCTACGTCGACGTCGCCGCCCTGCCCTGGAAGCCGACGCCCACGCCGGGCATCGACATGAAGGTGCTGCTCGAAGACCAGGACACCGGCCTGCTCACGGCACTGTTCCGCTGGCAGCCTGGCACGGCGCTCGACCTGCACGAACACGTGGAGATCGAGCAGACGTACGTGCTGGAGGGCAGCATCGTCGACGACGAAGGCGAGGTGCGCGCGGGCGACTACGTGTGGCGGCCCAAGGGCAACCAGCACCTGGCCCGCTCGCCGGGGGGCGCCCTGGTGCTGTCCTTCTTCCTCAAGCCCAACAAGTTCGTGGGCGGCAAACTGGCCGGACAGGAACTCAAGTGAGCGCCGACATGCCGATCGATGAGGCCTACGACGTCGTCGTCGCCGGCTCGGGCGCGGGCGCGCTGGCCGCCGCCGTGACGGCCGCGCACCACGGGCTGAGCGTCCTCGTGCTGGAAAAGGAGCCACTGTTCGGCGGCACCACCGCGCGCTCGGGCGGCGTGATGTGGGTGCCCTGCAATCCGAAATCGCGCGCGCTCGGCATCGACGACACCCTCGAGGCCGCCCGCACCTACATGGCCCACGAGGCCGGCGCGCACTTCGACGCCGAGCGCGTCGATGCCTTTCTGTCGAACGGTCCGCGCATGGTGGAGTTCTTCGAGCGCGCCACCGCCCTGCAGTTCGTGGCCGTGCCCGAGTTCTCCGATTACCACCCCGATGCGCCGGGTGGCCGGGCCGGCGGCCGCTCCATCCTGGCCGAGCCCTTCGACGCCGGTGAACTGGGCGCCGAGGCGAAGCGCCTGCGCCCGCCTCTGCGGGAGATCACCTTCGTCGGCATGATGTTCAACGCCAGCCAGGAGATCGCGCACTTCTTCAACTTCACGCGCTCTGCCGCTTCTGCGGCGTACGTGACACGCCGGCTGCTGCAGCATGCGCGCGAGATGCTGGTGCACGGCCGCGCCCAGCGCCTGACCAACGGCAACGCACTGGCCGCGCGGCTGGCGAAAAGCGCCTTCGATGCCGGCGTGCGCATCGTCACCGAGGCGCCGGTGCGCCGGCTGCTGCTGGGCGAGGGCCGCGTCGCGGGTGTGGAGTTCATGCTCGCGGGCCAGCTGCGGCGTGTGCAGGCACGGCGCGGCGTGGTGCTGGGCACGGGCGGCTTTCCGCAAGACCCCGAGCTGCGCCGCCGGCTTTTCCCGCACGCGCCCACGGGTCAGGAGCACTGGTCGCCCGCGCCGCCCGGCAACACCGGCGACGGCTGGCGGCTGGCCGAATCGGCTGGCGGTGCGACCGAGGGCACGCTGCCCAACAACGGCGCCTGGATCCCGGTCTCCCGCGTACCTCGCCGCAACGGCGATGAAGGGGTGTTCCCCCACCTCATCGACCGCTACAAGCCCGGCATCATCGCCGTAGGCCGCGATGGCCGCCGCTTCGTCAACGAGGCCCAGTCGTACCACGACTTCGGCCAGGCCATGCAGAAGCTGGCGGCACGCCAGGATGGCCAGACGTGCGCGTGGCTGATCTGCGACCACCGCGCGCTGCGCCGCTACGGCCTGGGCTACGTCAAGCCTTTCCCGCTGCCGCTGTGGCCGCACCTGCGTTCGGGCTACCTGTTGCGCGGTCGCACGCCCGCCGACCTGGCTGCCCGCGCCGGAGTGGACGCCGCGGGCCTGACGCAGACGATCGCCGACTTCAACCGCGATGCCGCGGACGGCCGCGATCCCGCCTTCGGCAAGGGCAGCACGGCCTACAACCGCTTCCTCGGTGACGCGAGCCACCAGCCCAACCCGTGCGTGGCGCCGCTCGATCAGGGCCCGTGGTACGCCATCAAGGTGGTGCCCGGCGACCTGGGCACGTTCGCGGGCATCCGCACCGACGCCTCGGCGCGGGTGGTGGACGACGCGGGCCAGCCCGTGCCGGGCCTCTACGCGGTGGGCAACGACGCCGCCAGCGTGATGGGCGGCGCCTACCCGGGCGGCGGTATCACGCTCGGGCCGGCGCTCACCTTCGGCTGGATCGCGGGCCGTCACCTGGCCGGTGCCGATGCGCTGCCGCACGCGGCCGCACGACCGGCCGCCACCGCACCGCCACGGGAGGCCGTGCCGACCTGAGTTCCCCGCCTGCCGCGGGGCAGGCCGTTCCCCGGCGTCCGCCAGCGGCAGGGCCGCGCGGGCCTATCCTCACCCCAAACAGGTCCTCAAGGACCAGGAGACAAGCAACATGATCCAGATGAAATCGCTCGCCCGCGCCCTCGTGGCCTGCAGCGCGGCGGTGCTCGCCTTCGGCGCGCACGCACAGGCGGCCTACCCCAACAAGCCGGTCCGCGTGATCGTGGGCTACGCCGCCGGCGGCGCCACCGATAACCTCACGCGCCAGATCGGCGTGATGCTCGGCGAGAAGCTCGGCCAGCCCATCGTGGTCGACAACAAACCCGGCGGCAGCACCGTCATCGCGGCCCAGGCGCTGATCGCCTCGCAGCCCGACGGCTACACCATGGCGGTGTTCGACCCCTCCACCGTCGCCATGAACCAGTTCCTGTTCAAGAAGCCGCCGTACGACGCCGGCCGGGCCTTCCAGCCCGTGACCGTGCTCACGCGCATTCCGTTCGGCATCATGGTCAAGCCCGAGTTCCCGGCCAACAACCTCAAGGAATTCGTCGCCCACGTGAAGGCCAACCCGGGCTTCGCCTTTGGCTCCTCGGGCGCCGGCAATCCGGTGCACCTGGCGATGGAATCGTTCCGCAACGCGGCCGGCGGCCTGAACATGGTGCACGTCCCGTACAAGGGCGGCGCACCCGCCATCCAGGACCTGCTGGGCGGCCAGTTGCCCAGCATGATGATGGACGTGCCCAGCGCCATGCAGCACATCAAGGCCGGCAAGATCAAGGTGATCGCGCTGACCACGGCCAGGCGCTCCGACCTGCTGCCCGACGTGCCCACCATCGCCGAATCGGGCTACCCCGGCTTCGAGGCCAGCAGCTGGTTCGGCGCGTTCGTGCCGGCCGGCACGCCGCCGGCCATCGTCACGCGCCTGAACACCGCGCTGCGCGAGACGATGGGCTCGCCGCAGCTGCAGACCTGGACCAAGTCGCAGACGCTCGAAGCCGTCACGTCCACGCCCGACGAATTCGGCGCGCTGGTCAGGACCGACGCCGAGAAATACGGCCGGCTGATCCAGCAGCTGGGCCTGTCGCTGGACAACTGATCTCCCATCGGTGCCTGCCGTGTCCGACGCCGACCTGCGATACCTGATGGACCGGCAGGCGATCCTCGACTGCATCCATCGCTACTGCCTGGGCGTGGACCGGCACGACACCGACATGATCATGAGCGCCTTCCACCCCGACGCCATCGACGAGCACGGGCCGTTCACCGGCGGCCCTGCGGCGCTGGCCGAATGGGCCAACCGTTTCCACGGCGAGCAGTTCGTGGCCCACACCCACAACATCACGTCCCACGGCTGCGAGATCGACGGCGACGTCGCGCACGCGCAGAGCTATTGCCTCTACGGCCTGCGCCGCAAGGACGGCGGCGGCGTGGCCCTGGGTTGCGCACGCTATGTGGACCGGCTCGAGAAGCGCCAGGGCCAGTGGCGCATCGCGCTGCGCCGAACCTTCATCGAATGGCGGGGCGACATGCCCGAACACATGCCCGCGGGCTATCCGCAAGGCCGCCAGGACCGCGGCGACGCAGCCTACCAACGCCCGCTGCAGCGCACGGGACAGACATCGTGAACCCACCTTCCTCCCTCCTTTTCTCGCCCGCGCGCCTGGGGCCGCTCACGCTGGCCAACCGCATCGCCATGGCGCCCATGACGCGCTCGCGCGCCACCGCCGACGGCACGCCCACGCCGCTGATGGCCGAGTACTACGCCCAGCGCGCCAGTGCCGGCCTGATCGTGACCGAGGGCGTCAGCATTTCGGCGCAGGGCCAGGGCTTCCTCAACGTACCGGGCATCTTCACCGACGCGCACGAAGCCGCCTGGCGTCCCATCGTGCAGCGCGTGCACGATGCCGGCAGCCGCGTGTTCATGCAGCTGTGGCACGTGGGCCGCATCGCCCACCCGGACAACATGCAGGCCGGCGAGTTTCCGGTCGCGCCCAGCGCCCTGGCGTTCGATCGCACCGTGGTCACACCCACCGGACTGCAGCCGCCGCCGGTGCCGCGCGAACTGAGCGACGAGGGCGTGCGCGCCGTCATCGCCGACTACGCGCGCGCCGCGCGCCGCGCGGTGGATGCCGGCTGCGACGGCGTCGAGATCCACGCCGCCAATGGCTACCTGCCCGGGCAGTTCCTGCACCAGAGCAGCAACCTGCGCACCGACGGCTGGGGCGGCTCCATCGGCGGCCGTGCGCGTTTCCTGGTCGAGACCGCACGCGCCTGCTGCGAAGCCGTGGGCGCCGATCGCGTGGGCGTGCGCCTGTCGCCCTTCAGCGTCTTCAACGGCGCGTCGAGCACCGACGACGCCGCCTTGCACGACCACTTGCTGCGCGAGCTCGCGCCGCTCGGCCTCATCTACCTGCACGTGGTCACGGCCGAAGTGGCCGGCAACCAGACCGTCGTACGCGAGGGCGGCGCGGACCGCCCCGACGTGGTGGGCTTCGCGCGCGAACGCTGGCCGCACGGCCTGATCGCCGCCGGCGGCTTCGACCGCGACAGCGCCGAGCGCGAGCTGGCCGCCGGCCGCGCCGACGTGATCGCCTTCGGCCGCGACTTCATCGGCAACCCCGACCTGCCCGAGCGGCTGCGGCACGGGCACCCGCTGGTACCGCGCCAGCCCGCCGACTGGTATGGCGCTGGCGCCGAGGGCTACACCGACTACCCGCTCTGGACGGCGGAGCGCGCCGGCCTGGCAAACGACACACACAAGGAAGCACCATGAAGGGATTCGCGAGCGATGCGCTCGAAGGGCGCACCGCCATCGTCACCGGCGCCGGAGGCGGCCTGGGCGGCGCCATCGCCGGCCAGCTGGCGGCCATGGGCGCACGCGTGGCGCTGCTGGATCTGCGGCCGCTGGTGCCGCAGGACGTCTCGCCCGCGCTCGCGGGCGGCGGGCGGCACCTGGCGCTGGCCTGCGACATCACGCGCGAGGCCGAACTGGCCGACGCCGCGCGCGAGGTGCTCGCGCAGTTCGGCCGATGCGACGTACTGGTCAACAACGCCGCCGTGCTGCCGCCGGCCGTGAGCCTGGAGGAGATGGACGCCGCGCTCTGGGACCAGGTGCTGTCGGTCAACCTCAAAGGGGCGTTCCTGTGCGCCAAGCATTTCGGTGCGCCGATGCTGGCGGCCGGCGCCGGTGCCATCGTCAACTTGGCCTCGATCGCCGCCGTCTCCCCCAACGCCGTGGGCGCCTACGGGCCGAGCAAGGCCGGCATCCTGGCGCTCACGCGACAACTCGCCGTGGAGTGGGGCCCGCGCGGGGTGCGCGCCAACGCGGTGAGCCCGGGCCTGGTGCGCACGCCGATGTCGGAGGACTTCTATGCCGATCCGCAGGTGCTGGCCGCGCGCGTCGCGGCCGTGGCCTCGCGCCGCATCGGCGCGCCCGCGGACGTGGCCTCGGTCGTGGGCTTCCTGGCCAGCGATGCGTCGGCCTACGTGAACGGGCAGGAGATCGTCGTGGACGGCGGCTTCCTGCACACCGCGCTGATGAACATCCAGAAACGCGGCTGACGCCCCCATGACTTCGCAAGACCCTTCTTCTTTCGCAGTGCCGGGCCTGCTGGCGGGTCGCCTGGCCGTCGTCACCGGCGCCGGCTCGGGCATCGGCGCCGGCCTGGCCCGGGGCCTGGCCGCCTATGGCGCCCATGTGCTGGCGTGCGGGCGCACGCTGGCGCCGCTCGAAGCCACGGTCCGGGACATCGTGGCGGCCGGCGGGCGCGCCGATGCCGTGGTGCTCGACGTGTCCGATGCGTCGTCCTGCCGCGACGCCGCCGCGCGCGTGGCGGCCGGGTTCGGCGACGTCTCGCTGCTGGTGAACAACGCCGGCGTGATCGAGTACGCCGCGATGGACGACCCCGCCGTGGACGACGCCTGGCAGCGCATCGTCGATACCAACCTGGGCGGCCCGTTCCACATGGCGCGCGCCTTCCTCGCACCGCTGAAGGCCTCGCGCGGCTGCATCGTCAACATCGGCTCGATCGCGGGCTATGTCTACACCTCCAACACCGTCGGCTATTCGGCCTCCAAGGGCGGCGTGCACATGCTCACCGTGGCGCTGGCGCGCGAGCTCGGGCCGCACGGCATCCGCGTGAACGCGGTGGCCCCCGGCGCCATCGCCACCGGCATGTCGCCCTCGGCCAGCGACGGCGAGCGCATGGCGCGGCTGCTGCGTCGCGTGCCGCTCGGACGCATCGGCCAGCCCGGGGACCTGGTGGGCCCGGTGGCCTTCCTGGCTTCTCCGATGTCGGCCTACGTGACCGGCGCCACGCTGCTCGCCGATGGCGGCTACCTGACCAATTGAGACCCATGAGTTCCTCCAGCACCCTTCCCAGCGTCAGCCGGCGCGACCTCGACTTCCAGCTGTTCGAGGTGCTGGACACCGCGTCGCTGACCTCGCGGCCCGTGCACGCCGACCACGATGCAGCCAGTTTCGCGGCCGTGCTCGACGTGGCGCAGCAACTCGCGGCCGACAAGTTCCAGACCCACTACCGCGAGTCCGACCTGGACGAGCCGCGCCTGCAGGACGGCAAAGTCCGCGTGCTGCCCCAAGTGGGCGATGCCCTGCGCGCCTTCGCCGAGGCAGGCTTCATGAATGCCGACCGGCCGTTCGACGAAGGCGGGCAGCAGTTGCCCTACACCGTGCTGCAGGCGAGCCTGGCGTGCTTCCAGGCGGCCAACATCGGCACCTCGAGCTACAACTTCCTGACCATGTCGGGCGCCGGCGTGATCCGCGAGTTCGGCACGCAGCAGCAGCGCGACACCTACATGAAGCCCATGCTGGAGGCGCGCTTCCTGGGCACCATGTGCCTGTCGGAGCCGCACGCCGGCTCGGGCCTGGCCGACCTGCGCACGCGCGCCACGCCGCAGCCCGACGGCAGCTACCGCCTCAAGGGCACCAAGATGTGGATCTCGGCCGGCGAGCACGAACTGTCGGAGAACATCGTGCACCTCGTGCTGGCGCGCATCGACGGCGCGCCGGCCGGCACGCGCGGCATCTCGCTGTTCATCGTGCCGCGCCGCCATGTGAACCCCGACGGCACGGTAGGCGACCCCAATGACGTGACGCTGGTGGGCCTCAACCACAAGATGGGCTACCGCGGCACGGTCAACACGCTGCTCAACTTCGGCGAGCACGACGCCTGTGTCGGCCACCTGATCGGCGAGCCGCACCGGGGGCTGTCGTACATGTTCCACATGATGAACGAGGCCCGCATCTCGGTGGGCACCGGCGCGGCCATGCTCGGCGTGGCGGGCTACCTGTACAGCCTGGACTACGCGCGATCGCGGCCGCAGGGCCGTCTGCCCGGCGCCAAGGATCCGTCGACGCCGCCCGTGTCCATCATCGAGCACGCCGACGTGCGCCGCATGCTGCTGGCGCAGAAGGCCTACGCCGAAGGCGCGCTGGCGCTGTGCCTGTACGCCGCCCGGCTGGTGGACGACGTGCGCAGCGGACCCGACGCCGCCGGGCGCACGCGTGCCGCGCAACTGCTCGAGATCCTCACGCCGCTGGTCAAGAGCTGGCCCAGCGAGTTCTGCCTCGAAGCCAACAAGCTCGCGATGCAGGTGCTCGGCGGCTATGGCTACACCCGCGACTACCCCGTGGAGCAGTACTACCGCGACAACCGCCTCAACCTGATCCACGAAGGCACGCACGGCATCCAGGCGATGGACCTGCTGGGCCGCAAGGTGCGGCAGGACGGCGGCGCGCTGTTTGCGCTGCTGCTGGAGGCGATGCGCGCCGACGCCCGCCAGGCGCAGGCCACGCCCGCCACGGCGCGGTACGCCGACGCCCTGCTGCAGGCGGCCGACCGCGTGGAGGAAGCCACGCGCGCGCTGCAGGCCGCGGCCGGCGGCGACGAGCGGGTGGCCACGGCCAACGCCACGCTCTACCTCGACATGCTGGGCCACGTCGCGATCGCCTGGATGTGGCTGCGGCAGGCCCGCGTGGCCGCGCATGCCATCGAGCGCGGTGCCCGCGGGGACGAGCTGGCGTTCTACCGCGGCAAGCTCACGGCGTGCGGCTACTTCTACCGCTACGAGCTCGGCCGGCTCGATCACTGGCTGCCGGTCATCGCCTCGGCCGATCCGCTGTTCGCGCAGCTGGACGTCGCCACGCTCTGAGACCGCCATGCCGATCGACCACGCACGCCTGATGGCGCTGGACGTTCCCGAACGCGAGTTCGCCTACAGCGAGCGCGACACGCTGCTCTACGCACTGGCCGTGGGCATGGGCCGCGAACTGCCGGCCGACCTGCCCTTCGTGCAGGAGCGGGGCCTGCAGGCGCTGCCCACGCAGGCCGTGGTGGTGGCCTGGGAGGACACCTGGCAGGAGCGCGCTGGCCTGGACATCGGCCGCATCGTCCATGGCGAGCAGCGCGTCACCCTGCACCGGCCGCTGGCACCGGCCGGCCGCGTGCGCTCGCGATTCCGCATCGCCGAGGCCTTCGACAAGGGGCCGGGCCGCGGCGCCGTGCTGCTGGCCGAGACGCAGCTTTTCGACGCGACGGACGGCGCAGCCGTCGCCACGCTGTTGTCGACCGTGTTCGCGCGCGGCGACGGCGGCTTCGGCGGGCCGGCCGGGCGCGGCCCCGCGCCGCACGCGGTCCCCGGCCGGGCGGCCGACCGCAGCGTGCGCGTGGAGGTGCGGCCCGAACAGGCCGCGCTCTACCGCCTGTGCGGCGACCGCAATCCGCTGCACGTGGATGCCGCCGCCGCGCGGTCCGCCGGCTTCGAGCGGCCGATCCTCCACGGCCTGTGCACCTGGGGCATGGCGGCCGCCGCCGTCGTCCGCGAGGCCTGCGCGCGCGAGGCGGCGCGGCTGCGGCATTTCGAGGCCCGCTTCACCGCGCCGGTGGAGCCCGGCCAGACACTGGACATCGATCTGTGGCTGGACGGCGCCGAAGTCTCGCTGCGCGCACGCGTGGGCGACACGGTGGTGCTGGACCACGGACTGGCGCGCATCCAACCGATTTCTTCCGATTCATGAGAGGCAGGTAAACACCATGGGAACCCGGGCCAAGGCCTATATCGTGGGTGCCTACGAGCACCCGACACGCAAGGCGGACGACAAGTCGCTGGCGCAACTGCACGCCGAAGTGGCGCGCGGCGCACTGGCCGATGCCGGCCTGACCAAGGACGACGTCGACGGCTACTTCTGCGACACCGAGGCGCCGGGCCTGGGCCCGCTGTCCATGGTCGACTACCTCGGCCTGAAGGTGCGCTACATGGACAACACCGACACCGGCGGCTCGGCCTACCTGCTGCACGTGGCGCACGCGGCGCAGGCCATCGCCGAGGGCAAGTGCAGCGTGGCGCTGATCACGCTGGCCGGGCGGCCGCGCGCCGCCGGGCTCAACGCCGAACCGGTGGTGGACTACAACATCCCCGACATGCCGTTCGAGCAGCCCTATGGGCCGACAGTGGTCAACACCTACGGCATGTGCGCGATGCGCCACATGCACGACTGGGGCACCACCAGCGAGCAGCTCGCCTGGATCAAGGTCGCGGCCTCACACCATGCGCAGCACAACCCCAACGCCATGCTGCGCAAGGTGGTCACGGTCGAGGACGTGCTGGCCTCGCCCATGATCTCCGACCCGCTGCACCGGCTGGACTGCTGCGTGGTCAGCGACGGCGGCGGCGCCCTGGTGGTGACGAGCCCCGAGATCGCGAAGACGCTCAAGCGCCCCGGCGTGCGCCTGATCGGCTCGGGCGAAGCGGCCAAGCACCAGAGCGGCGGGCGCATCGACCTGAGTTACTCGGCGGCCGCCTGGGCCGGCGAGCAGGCGTTCGCCGAGGCCGGCGTGAAGCCGGCCGACATCAAGTACGCCTCGATCTACGACAGCTTCACGATCACGGCGCTCATGCAGATCGAGGACCTGGGCTTCTGCGCCAAGGGCGAGGGCGGCCGCTTCGTGGCCGACGGCGGCCTGATCTCGGGCGTGGGCCGGCTGCCCTTCAACACCGATGGCGGCGGCCTGTGCAACAACCACCCGGCCAACCGCGGCGGCATCACCAAGGTGATCGAGGCCGTGCGGCAACTGCGCGGCGAGGCGCATCCGGCCGTGCAGGTGAAGGACTGCGACCTGGCGCTGGCCAGCGGCATGGGCGGCTGGATGGGCAGCCGCCACGGCGCCGGCGTGCTGATCATGGAACGGAACGACTGAAATGACGACGACACCCGACACCCCGGCCCAGCGCGCGTTCACCGCCCCCGGCACCAACATCGAGAACCAGGCCTATTTCGACGCCGCGCGCGAAGGCCGCCTGCTGCTCAAGCACTGCGCCGGCTGCGGGCAGTACCACTTCTATCCCCGCGCGATCTGCCCCCACTGCTTCAGCGAGGACACGCACTGGAAGGAGAGCGCGGG
The DNA here is from genome assembly GCA_017307855.1 of Burkholderiales bacterium. Taxonomy (GTDB): domain Bacteria; phylum Pseudomonadota; class Gammaproteobacteria; order Burkholderiales; family Burkholderiaceae_C; genus JAGOCV01. The sequence continues at coordinate 130,990 of JAFKGD010000006.1, forward strand.
CCAGGGCACGATCTACTCGTTCAGCGTGATGCGGCGCGTGCCGCAGCCCTACGCGATCGCCTACGTCGCGCTCGACGAGGGCGTGACGGTGATGACCGGCCTGGTGGACTGCGACTTCGACCAGCTGGCCATCGGCCAGCGCGTGCGGGCCGTGTTCCGGCCGACCGACGGCGAGGCGACGGTGCCGGCCTTCACGCCGGCCTGAGCGAGCGCGGCCCGCGATGTCCACCGCCCGACTCAACGCACTGCCCCGCCGCCGCGAGCGCCATTTCGGCGACCGGCTGGTCTGGTGCTTCGCCGAACGCGCGCCCAGCGTGTGGGCCGGTTTCGAGCGCGCCGCGCAGGCCCACGCGGCACGCACCGCGCTGATGTTCGAAAACCGCCGCTGGAGCTATGCCGAGTTGCTGGACGAGACCGCCCGCCTGTCGGCCGGCCTCGCGCGACTGGGCGTCGCAGCCGGCGACCGCGTGGCGCTGCAGGTGCGCAATCGCGCCGAGTTCGTCACGCTGTTCTATGCCATCCAGCGCCTGGGCGCGGTCGCGGTGCCGATGGACGTGCGCCTGCAGGGCGCCGAGGTCGCCCACGTCGTAGGCAACAGCGGCGCGCGTGTGCTGCTGCACGACGCCGACATGAACGAGCGGGCCGCCGCCGCGCAGCGCGCCCTGCCGGACCTGGTGGCCGTGCCTCTGCCCGAGCCGGGCGGGCAGGTGCTCTTCGCCGGCACCACCTGCGACGAGGCCGCCGCACCGCACGTCGTGGCGGACGAAGAGGCCGTCGCCATGATCCTCTACACCTCGGGCACCACGGGCCTGCCCAAGGGCGCCGCCGTCACGCACCTGAACGTGGCGCATTCGTTCATCCACCACGCGGGCAACCTCGGCCTCACGCCGGACGACCGCGCGGTGGTCGCCGTGCCGCTCTCGCACGTGACCGGTCTGGTGTGCGGCGCGATCGCACCGCTGTGGAGCGGCGGCACGCTGGTGCTGCTGGCGTACTTCAAGGCGCGCGAGTTCCTGCCTGCCGCGGCCGAGGCGGGCATGACCTACACCATCATGGTGCCGGCCATGTACAACCTCTGCCTGCGCGTGGAGGACTTCGACTGGAGCCGCCTGTCCCGCTGGCGGCTGGGCCATTTCGGCGGATCGCCCATGCCCGGCGCCACCATCGAGGCGCTGGCTGCGCGTGTGCCGGGCCTCACGCTGGTCAACGGCTACGGCGCCACCGAGACCTGCTCGCCCGCCGTGATGATTCCCGTGGGCGAAGCCGATGCCGACCTGACCACGGTGGGCCGTCCGCTGGCCTGCGTCGAACTCATGGTGATGGATCCCGACACCGGCACCGAGATGCCCGTGGGTGAATCGGGCGAACTCTGGCTGCGCGGCCCCATGGTGGTGGCCGGCTACTGGAACGATCCGCAGGCCACGGCCAGGAACATCGTCGGCGGCTTCTGGCGCTCCGGCGACATCGGCAGCGTGGACGCCCTGGGCAACGTGCGCGTGCACGATCGCCTCAAGGACCTGATCAACCGCGCCGGCTACAAGATCTACAGCGCCGAAGTCGAGGCCGTGCTGGCCCGTTGCCCCGGTGTGCTGGAGGCCGCCATCGTCGGGCGGCCCGACCCGGTCCTGGGCGAGCGCGTGCACGCCTTCGTCACGGTCGCGCCGGGCATCGCGCAGGATGCGCTGGCCGCGTTCTGCGCTGCGCATCTGGGCGACTACAAGGTGCCCGAGAGCTGGACGCTGATGCACGAGCCGCTGCCCCGCAACGCCACCGGCAAGCTGTCCAAGAAGGACTTGCGCGCCCTGCTCGCCGGCGCCTGAGGCGCCCTACACCGGATCCGTACCGAAATTTCCAAGGAGTCTTCCCATATGAGCATCCGTTTCGACAACCGCGTGGCCATCGTCACCGGCGCAGGCGCCGGCCTGGGGCGCAGCCACGCGTTGCTGCTGGCCGCGCGCGGCGCGAAGGTGGTGGTCAATGACCTGGGCCGCTCACGCACGCCCGGCAACGAAGACGGCTTCGCCGCCGACGAGGTGGTGGCCGAAATCCGCGCCGCCGGCGGCCAGGCCGTGGCCAACCGCGATTCGATCGCCGACTTCGAGGGCGCCCAGCGGCTCGTCGAGCAGGCCGTGGCCGAGTTCGGCGGCCTGGACATCCTCGTCAACAACGCAGGCTCGCTGCGCGACAAGACCTTCGGCAAGATGGAGATGGCCGACTGGGACTTCGTGCTGAAGGTGCATCTCTCGGGCACGGCCTACTGCACGCGCGCCGCCTGGCCGGTGATGCAGAAAGCGGGCTACGGGCGCGTGGTGTTCACCACCTCCAACGCCGGCCTGTTCGGCTCGTTCGGCCAGTCCAACTACGCCGCCGGCAAGATGGGCATGGTCGGTCTGATGAACACGCTCAAGCAGGAGGGCGGCAAGTACAACATCGGCGTCAACACGGTGGCGCCCGTGGCCGCGACGAACATGACCGAGGGCATCCTGCCGGCAGACATCGTGCCGCACTTCCGCCCCGAGCACGTGTCGGCGGCGGTGGCGCTGCTGTGCAGCGAATCGTTCACCCAGTCGGGCGTGATCTGCTCGGCCGCCGCCGGGCACTATGCCCTGGTGCAGGTGTGCAGCACCTTCGGCCTGCAACTCGATCCGGCGGCCATCGCCGAGCCCGAAGCGTTGCTGGAGCGCTGGGACGAAATCGCCGACGCCTCGCGCCTGCGCACCTACCCCAACGCAGCGGCCGAGACGGGCGCCATTCTCGAAGCCATCCAGGCGCTGCGCGCATGAGCGGCGCGGGCGAGTTCGACGGCCAGGTCTGCGCGGTCACGGGCGGCGCCGCCGGCATTGGCGAGGCCATGTGCCGCGCCTTCGCGGGCGCGGGCGCGCGCGTGGCCGTGCTGGACATCGACCTCGAGCGCGCGCAGTCGCTGGCAGCCGCCCTGCCGCACGCCCACGCCTTCGGCTGCGACGTGGCCGACACGCATTCGGTCGGGACCGCCTTCGCCGGCGTGCTCGCCCACATGGGGCGCATCGACGTGCTGGTGAACAACGCCGGCATCATCGGCGGCGACGAGTACCGCCGCAACCTCGACCGCCGCGTCGCGCAGATGCAGCAGCTGCAGGCCACGGGCAGCATCTCGCAGCCGCTCAATGCCACGGCGGAGCTGACCGACGCGCAATGGCGCGCCATGCTCTCCACCCATCTGGACGGCACCTTCCACTGCACGCGCGCGGTGCTGCCCGGAATGCAGGCGCGGCGCTCGGGCGCCATCGTCAACATGAGCTCGGTGGTGGGTCTGGACGGCGGCGGCGGCGTGCCCCACTACGCCGCCGCCAAGGCCGGGATCATCGGCTTCACGCGGGCCGTGGCGCAGGAGGTGGCACCGCTGGGCATCCGCGTCAACGCCGTGGCGCCCGGGTTCATCGACACCGCCATGCGTTCGCAGCTGCCGCCCGAGATCGCCGCGGGCCACGTGCGGGCCACGCCGCTGGGCCGCCTGGGCACGGCGGCCGAGATTGCCGAGGCCGTGCTGTTCCTCGCGGGCCCGCGCGCCTCGTTCATCTGCGGCCAGGTGCTCAGCGCCAACGGCGGCTACCTGTCGCGCTGATCCGCGGGCGGCGGCGCGAGGCCGCGCCGCTCAGTGCAGCACGCGCGGCAGGCGCAGGAACCCCTGGATGAGACGGTCGAATTCGTCGGGTGCTTCCAGGTTGTGCAGATGGCCGATGCCCGCGAGTTCGAAGAACGTGCTGCCCGCGATGGCGCCGGCCATGGCGCGCACCTCGGCCGGCGGCGCGACGCGGTCGAACTCGCCGGCCACCAGCAGCGTGGGCACGCTCACGTGCGCCAGCAGCGAGCGGCGGTCGAAGCCGCTCATGGCGTCGTGCGCGCGGCGGTACGTGGAAGCGTGCACGCCGGCCAGGCAATGCTCGGCCAGCCGCACGCCTTCGGGCAGCGAGCCGGGCCCGATCCAGCGCGGCACGACCTGCCGGGCCGCATCGGCCATGTCGGCGCCGGCCTCCAGCAGGCCCAGCGGCTCGCCCATCAGCCGCGCGGCCTCGGGCGCGCAGGCCGGTGTGGTGCCACTGAGCACCAGCCGGTCGATCAGTTCGGGCCGCCGCGCCAGCACCTCCAGCGCCACCATGCCGCCCAGGCCCTGCCCCACCACCATCACGGTGCCGCAGCGCAGCGCGTCGATGAGGGCGATGCAGCTGTCGGCCAGCGCCTTGAGGGTGTAGGGCTCCGTGGGCACGCTGCGGCCGTAGCCGGGCATGTCCCAGGCGACGGCGCGCCAGCCGGTGGCCGCCAGGGTTTCGACTTGCGGCGCGAACGCGAGATGGCCGCCGGCCAGGCCGTGCAGCAGCAGGACGGTCGGCCCGCTGCCGAGCGCGGTGAACAGGGGGGGGAGTGGGCATGCAGTGGGTGGGCCGGACGGAATCCGGCCGGCGGCTTATTATCGAACGCTTGTCCCGTGCAGCCGATCGCCCTTCCGTGATGCCCCTTCCCGCCCAGGCCCTGCCTCCCGATTTCTCCGAGCGCGAGTTCCGCCAGGCCCTGGGCATGTTCGCCACCGGGGTCACCATCGTCACGGCGCGCACCGCGCAGGGCGCGCTGGTGGGGCTCACGGCCAACTCGTTCAACTCGGTCTCGCTGCATCCGCCGCTGGTGCTCTGGAGCCTGGCGCGAGCGGCCGCGTCGCTGCCGGTGCTGGCAGCCGGCTCGCACTACGCCGTCAACATCCTGGCCGCCGACCAGATGGCGCTGGCCGAGCGCTTCGCCAGCAAGACGGTGGTGGACCGTTTCGACGGCGTGCCGTTCGCCGAAGGCAGCGGCGGCGCGCCGCTGCTGGCGGGTGCCGCGGCGTCGTTCGAATGCTTCAACCGCAGCCGCTACGAGGAAGGCGACCACGTGATCTTCGTGGGCGAGGTGGAGCGCTGCACGCACCGGCCCGGCGCCTCGCCCCTGCTCTATCACGGCGGGCGGTTCTACACCGAGCATCCGCTCTGAGCCCCGCGCCCGGCAGCCGCGCACAAAAGAATCAAGAGACGGGAGGAAGCCCCGATGACCGAACGCAAGGACCACCTGGACACGCTGGCCGTGTGCCTGCTGCTGGCGTGTTGCCTGTTCTGGGGTTTCCAGCAGATCCTCATCAAGTCGACCGTGGCCGAGGTGCCGCCGCTGTGGCAGGCCTCGCTGCGCATGTGGGGCGCCACGCTGCTGCTGATGGGCTGGTGCGCGTTGCGCGGCGTACCGCTGTTCGGGCGCGATGGCACCCTGCCCGGCGGGCTGCTGGTGGGCACGCTGTTCGCCGTCGAGTTCTGCTGCATCTACCTCGGGCTGCTCGACACCACGGCCTCGCGCCTCACGGTGTTCCTCTACACCTCGCCCTTCGTGGTGGCATTGCTGCTGCCGCGCTTCGTGCCCAGCGAGCGGCTCACGCGGCTGCAATGGACGGGCCTGCTGATCGCGTTCGCCGCCGTGGCCGTGGCATTCAGCGAAGGCTTCTCGCACTCGTCGCCACGCCAGCTGCGCGGCGACGCCCTGGCGCTGGCGGCGGGCGTGGCCTGGGGCCTGACCACGCTGGCCATCCGCACCACGCGCGTGGCCACGGCCAGCCCCGAGAAGACGCTGTTCTACCAACTGGCCGTGACCGCGCTGGTGGCGCCACTGCTGTCGCTGGCGCTGGGCGAGCGCTGGTCGCTGCATCTGTCGGCGCGGGCCTGGACCTCGCTCGGGCTGCAGGCCGGCGTCGGCGCCTTCGCCTCGTACCTGGCCTGGATGTGGATGCTGCGCCACTACCCGGCCACGAAGATGTCGTCCTTCGTCTTCCTCACGCCCATGTTCGCGCTGGGCTTCGGCGTGATGCTGCTGGGCGAGCCGCTGACGCTGGGCCTGGTGCTGGCGCTGGCGGCCGTGGCCACGGGCATCGTCCTGGTGAGCCGCGGACGGCGCACGCCGGCCGGCTGAAGCCCGCAAGGCAGGCGTGTCTCGGCGTCGCGTCCGACGCACAAGGCACCGACGCCGACCGACACTGCTGCCCATGCCCATCCCGTTGCTCACGCACGCCGTTGGCCTGGCCGTCGCCCTGGCCGTTCCCCTGTCCGCCGCAGCCAGCGAGCCCGACCCCCTCGAGGCCGAGCGCTGGAAGACGCGCCCCGTCGTGGTGGTGGTGCCTCAGGACAACGATCCCCTGCTGCTCAGGGTCCGCGCGACGCTCGCCGGCACCGCGGGCCGTGAAGCCTTCCGTGAGCGCGACATGGCGCTCTACACCGTGGTCGATGGCCGCGGCAGCCGCAACGGACAGGCCCTGAGCGCCGCGCAGACGCAGGCCCTGCTGGGCGCGCTGGCGCTCGACGCGCGCGGGCCCGCCGCCCTGGTGCTCGTCGGCCTGGACGGCGGTGTGAAGATGCGTGAAGGCCCGGAAGTGGATCTCACGACAGTGTTCGCCGAAATCGACCGCATGCCGATGCGCCGGCAGCGTTGAGGGGCTGCATCGTCGCCGACGCCAGCGGTGCGCGGCGAACGGCCTGGGGCCGATTCACACCGCGCCGGCCGCGCGCAGCGCCGCGATGGCGTCGTCCTTCAGGCCCAGCTCCCTGAGCACCTCCTGCGTGTGCTCGCCCAGCGCGGGTGGCGCGCGGCGCGTGACCACCGGCGTGCCGGACAGGCGCATGGGACTGGCCACGGTGCGGATGGCGGAGATGCCGTCACCCGCGTCGCGCGGCTGAGACAGCGCCAGGCCCCGCGCCTTCACCTGCGCGTCGTCGAAGGCCTGGCCGATGTCGTTGATGGGCCCGCACGGCACGGCCTTGTCCTCGAGCAGCGCGATCCAGTCGGCCGTGGTGCGCGTGCGCGTGACGGCCTCCATGGCCGGGATCAGGTCGCCGCGGTGCTTCACGCGCAGCGTGTTGGTGGCATAGCGCGCGTCCTGCGCCCATTGCGGCTGGCCGGCGGCCTCGCAGAAGCGGCGGAACTGGCCGTCGTTGCCAATGGCCAGCAGCATGGCGCCGTCCTGCGTGGGAAAGTCCTGGTACGGCGCGAGGCTGGGGTGGCTGTTGCCCTGGCGCGCCGGCACCTGACCGGAGTTGAGGAAACCGGTGGCCTGGTTGGCGAGGATGGCCATGCCCACATCGAGCAACGCCATGTCGATGTGCTGCCCCCGCCCCGTGCGGTGGCGCGCCTCCAGGGCCGCCAGGATGGCGCTGGTGGCGTAGCAGCCGGTGAACAGGTCGGTGAGCGCCACACCCACGCGCAGCGGGCCGCCGCCGGCATCGCCATCGGCGCGGCCGGTGATGCTCATCATGCCGCTCATGGCCTGGATCATCAGGTCGTAGCCCGCGCGCGGCGCATACGGCCCGTCCTGCCCGAAGCCGGTGACCGAGCAGTAGACGAGGCGCGGGTTCAGCGCCGAGAGCGTCGCCCAGTCCAGTCCGTACTTCGCCAGGCCGCCGACCTTGAAGTTCTCCACCAGCACGTCGCTCTGCGCGGCCAGCTGGCGGATCAGCGCCTGTCCCTCGGGCCGGGCCATGTCCACCGTCACCGAGCGCTTGTTGCGGTTGCAGGCGGTGAAGTAGCTGGCCTGCGCGGTATCGCGGCCCTCGTCGTCCTTGAGGAACGGCGGGCCCCAATGGCGCGTGTCGTCGCCCTCGCCGGGCTTTTCGATCTTGATGACGTCGGCGCCCAGGTCGGCCAGCATCTGCGTGCACCACGGTCCCGCGAGCACGCGCGAGAGGTCGAGGACCTTGATGTGGCCGAGCGCTGGGGTCGGAGCGGCTTCAGTGCTCATGTGCAATCCGGCACGTCTCAGAACGCCGCAAGGCCGGTCTGCGCGCGACCGAGGATGAGCGCGTGGATGTCGTGCGTGCCTTCGTAGGTGTTGACCACTTCCAGGTTCACCAGGTGGCGCGCCACGCCGAACTCGTCGCTGATGCCGTTGCCGCCCAGCATGTCGCGGGCCAGGCGCGCGATGTCCAGCGCCTTGCCGCAGTTGTTGCGCTTGATGAGCGAGGTGCCCTCGACCGAGGCGATGCCTTCGTCCTTCATGCGGCCGAAACGCAGCGCGGCCTGCAGGCCCAGCGCGATCTCGGTCTGCATGTCGGCCAGCTTCTTCTGGATGAGCTGGTTGGCCGCCAGCGGGCGGCCGAACTGCTTGCGGTCCAGCGTGTACTGGCGCGCGGTGTGCCAGCAGAACTCGGCAGCGCCCATCGCGCCCCAGGCGATGCCGTAGCGCGCGCTGTTCAGGCAGGTGAACGGGCCCTTGAGGCCCTGCACTTCGGGGAAGGCGTTCTCTTCCGGCACGAACACGTTGTCCATCACGATCTCGCCGGTGATCGAGGCGCGCAGGCCGACCTTGCCGTGGATGGCGGGCGCCGAAAGGCCCTTCATGCCCTTCTCGAGCACGAAGCCGCGAATGGGGCCGACGGCGCCGCCTTCGCTCACTTCCTTGGCCCAGACGACGAACACGTCGGCGATCGGGCTGTTGGTGATCCACATCTTGCTGCCCTTGAGCTCGTAGCCGCCGGCCACCTTCTTCGCGCGCGTGGCCATGCTGCCGGGGTCCGAACCGTGGTCGGGCTCGGTCAGGCCGAAGCAGCCGATCCACTCGCCGCTGGCGAGCCTGGGCAGGTATTTCTGCTTCTGCGCTTCGGAGCCGAATTCGTGGATGGGCACCATCACCAGCGACGACTGCACGCTGGCCATCGAGCGGTAGCCCGAATCGACGCGCTCCACCTCGCGTGCGATCAGGCCGTAGGCGACGTAGTTCAGACCGGGGCCGCCGTACTGCTCGGGGATGGTCGGACCCAGCAGGCCCAGCTCGCCCATCTCGCGGAAGATGGCGACGTCGGTCGTCTCGTGGCGGAACTGCGCCTGCACGCGCGGCATGAGCTTGTCCTGGCAGTAGGCGGCGGCGGCGTCGCGGATGGCGCGCTCGTCGTCGGTGAGCTGCTGCTCGATCAGGAAGGGGTCGTCCCATTGGAAGCGGGCGTGGGCCATGGTGTCTCGTCTCTCTGGCGGTGGTGAAGATGGACCGGCGATCCGGGCGCAAGGACTTCATCCTAGCGGCGCCACCCCCGGGTGTGCAAACGCTGGTTGGGAACCCAGATATGCGTTCTGCGCATGTCTTGTATCCTTATTCCCACTTGGAGCGGCCCATGCCGCCCGTGCCCACAACACACGACCAACGCATATCCAGCCATGCGCCGCCGCATCCCGCCCCTCGACACCCTGCTGTGCTTCGACGCCGCCGCGCGCCACGAAAGCTACACGCGCGCGGCGCAGGAACTGGCGCTCACGCAAAGCGCGGTTTCGCGCCGCATCGCGGCGCTCGAATCCTTCCTGGGCGTGGCCCTGTTCCGCCGCACACGCCACGGCGTGGCGCTCACGCCGGCAGGCGCAGCCTATGCACGCCAGATGGCCCTGCGGCTGGCCGCGATGGAACGCGACACCCTCGACGCGATGGCCCGCACGGGTGAAGGCGGCGGCGCCGTCAGCCTGGCCGCCGTGCCCACCTTCGCCACGCGCTGGCTGTTGCCACGCCTGCCCGCCTTCCAGGCCCTGCACGCCGACGTGCAGATCCACATCGAGACGCGCACCCGCCCGTTCATGTTCTCCGACACCGAGTTCGACGCCGCGCTCTACGCCGGCACACCCGCGCAGGTGGCCGCCTGGGCTGGAACGCGCGCGCAGTTGCTGATGCACGAGGACGTGGCGCCCGTCTGCAGCCCGGTCCTGCTGCCGGGCGGCAAACCGGTCGCGCCGGCGTCCATTGCGCGCCTGCCACTCTTGCAGCAGAGCACCCGGCCCGACATGTGGGCCGCGTGGTTCGACGCACAGCGCGTGCAGGCGCCGATGGCGCGCTCGGGGCCGCGCTACGAACTGTTCTCGATGACCGCCGTCGCCGCCGCGCAGGGCATGGGCGTGGCGCTGGTGCCGCTCTTGCTGGTGCAGGACGAACTGGCGCGCGGCGATCTCGTGCTGGCCTGCCGCCGCGTGCTGCACGCCGAGCGTGGCTATTACCTCGTCACGCCCGACACACCGCCGCGCCCCGCGCTGGCGGCATTTGGCGAGTGGCTGGCCGTGCAGGCTGGCGCCGCAGGTTGAGGCTGCAGCAGCGCGCCGCTCAGGCCTGCGGTTGCTCGGCCAGGCTGGTGATGGCGTAGCCCTTCTCGGCGATCTGCGTTTCGGGCCGCTCGATGCCGAACTGTTCCCAGCGCCTCGCATGGTCGGCCAGTTCGACGCTGGTGCCGCTGGACTGCCAGTCGGTGTTGATCACCTCTTCCGGAATCTTGCGGCCTTCGGGAACGGCCAGATAACTGACACGGCCTTCGGCTTCGGGGCGGCGGTAGAGGTCGACACGCATGCGGGCTCCTGATTCTGGCTTGAAACTCCCGTTATCCCGCAGGCCCACGCGCTGCGATGTAGGACAAGTCCGACCGCTTCGCGCAACCGGACGTGACGTCCGAAGCGCTTCAACGGGTGGCAGGACTGCAGGCAGCGCTGCCGCAGCCGGTGATCGGCGCGGCCGGCAGGGCCCCGGCGCGGCCGATGCGGCCGGTTTCCAGGTCGAACCCGACGCTGCGCAGGTGCAGTGCCAGCCCGGCATCCATCGACTGCGCGTGTTGCACGAACCACGGCGCCAGCTCGCCCGCCATCTGGCGGATCACGTCCAGCCGGCCGGCCGCGCCCTGCTGCGCGCCTTCGCGCATCACCGACAGCACGACGCGGTGCTGCGTGGTGTGGCAGTTGGCGGCCGAGAAGCCGGTGGCGCGCATCCATTCGTCCTCGCGGCCGAAGTGTTCTTCGGTGTGGGCGATCAGCACGTCCCAAGCGTGCACGAGGATATCGTCCGTCGCGGCATCCACCTGCGCCAGCAGTTCGACGAATTCCTCATGGGTGTCGTCCATCGCCGGCACGTCGAGTACCAGCGCGTCGGACCATTCGAGCAGGGCCATGTGAGCCTCCTTCATGACGGAAAGGAACGAGGCTATTCAGAACGCGGGCAAAGGGTTTTGACGAGACTCAGCAAATGGCGTCGTTGGCTGGCGGCGGTGATCTTCGTTTACCTGGCGCAGGGTTCGCGTTCATGCGCGGCGATGGCCGGGACGTCGGGAAGATGACTTCATCCCTGATCCGCTGCACACCATGATCTCCCCCTTCTCACCTCTGCAGACCGATGGCCTTTCGCGCCAGAACTCGTTCGACGAGCGCGTGCACACACTGGACGAGAGGGCCGACCCACCTGCGCAGACCGCCCCATCCATGGGAGAGCACTTCGCCCCCCTCCAGAGCCAGACGCCAGACCGCATCACACTCAACGAGATGCTCCAGGTCGTCAACGCCCTGAGCCAAGGGGCGGATTGGCGTCGTGACGAGGCAGTCGCCAAAATTGAGATCATCGCGCGCCGATGCGCCACGCTGCCCGATGTCGTGCAGAACTGTCAGACGTTCATGCGCGATCGTCAGCATGTCCAGCTGGACTTGATCCGTCAGGCATTGACGTCAGCGCAAATGGACACCGCATCCACGGCCCGCGGAAATCCCGAAGACTTCGAGACGCCGCAGAAGCAAGGGACCTCATGTGCGCAGTTCACGGCTTTGGCGGGGAGTTCATCGACGGTGTCGAAGCGGGTACCGGACATCGACCCGAAACTGCACAAAACCTACGCCAAACTCTCCCACGAGAAATTGAGCGAGACGATTCGCGGCATGGTTGACCAGCTGACGTGGTACGCGACCGCACCAGCGGCTGTCACCGCGCTCAAGGACAAGGTCTCAGCCGAATCCGCTCTGGCCGGCTTGTGCGATCGCTATATCGCCCGCAGGGACAAACGGAGCTTCGAGGATGTCTGCGATCGACTGGAGATGGGCACCGAAAACGCATCGCAGGATCCACCCCGGAAAAAGGCCCGGCGCCACGGGCCGTCCAGCACTTCCACGGGTTCTTCCGAGACACCAACTTCCAGCTCGTCGGCGCCTTCAAGCATGAACAGGGACTTCTTTACGAACATCTGGCACAGCATGAGCGGCACACCACTGTCGATCGGCGACATCGAAAAGTTGTGCCAATCCTTCATCAAGAACCCCGACGCATCGCCTGAGAGTCTGGCGACCCGGCTCAAGCTCCCTGCAGGCAAGACGAAGCGGGCTGCCGAGGTCATCGGATGCTCCTGTGGTGTCGCGCTGCCAGGCCCCGCCATGAATCGATTCCTGCAGCACTGCCTGACGCACGATGTCGACACGGACGCCCTGATCCGTGACTTCGTCGACATCACCGGCCATCGCGGCCTCTTCAATCCTGGCGCCATCAAGGAAGTCGGCGCAGCCATCGACCGCTTCAAGAAGAACCATCAGGCGCCACAACCTGGCTGCGTGCCAGGTCAATGCACGGCAAGAGACCTGGTGCCTTACATCGACCCGTCGTGCAGGCACGCGGGCGCCGCTTTCGCAATGGTGTACGGAGGGGCGTACTTCGAACCCCTGGCCAAGGCAGACGACGACTACCGGGAGTACCGCATGAGCTTGCCGGAACACCAGCGTTTCGAGCACCTCTGTCAAGCAAAGAATCTGCCGGAGCCTGCAGCGCCAACCGGTGGGGCGTTCGAAGAGCAGGTCCGTGCGGCAATGCGCCTTCCACTGAGCCAGGCAACAGTGGCCCGCTGTTGCGAACTTCTGAACAAGAATCCCAACCTTTCCCCGTTGGCACTGGGCCGCGACGCCCAGATATCGACAAGCGCGGCGGGCAGTGTCAAGAAAGCTGCGGGTCAGCTCTGCGCCTCGGGCTGTAAGTCTGATGTCGTCCACGAACTCCTGAAGTCCCGATTCCTGGGGCCGCAAACGCGCGCCGGGCTGATCTCCCGTCTGACACGGCTCAGCAATATCACCTACAACAGCGATGCCCTCGAAGAACTCTGCGAAACCGCGGTCCGTTTCAGAGCCAGCTCACCCGGCATCATCGACACGCCATTCGCCCTGGAGGATCTGGTTCCCCACATCGACGAAACGAAGCCCTGCGCAGGAGCCGTGTTCGCCATGTTGACCCAGGATGAGAGCTACTTCGTCCCGCTGGCGACAGCCAATGCCGAGTTCAGGACGCGCCGCGGCCTTCCCGGCGACGTGGGGCCGGCCCGAGAGCGTTGATTCAGCCGGGAACGTCGACCTGCCCCGCCGTCCGTTCACCCGCCAGCCTCACATACCACCCGAGGCATGCCGGGTTGGCCATGGCGTCGCGGTTGACCACCTTCTCCAGCGGCTGGCCCAGCAGCAGCTTCTTGATCGGCAGTTCCTGCTTCTTGCCCGAAAGCGTGCGAGGGATCTCGGGCACCTGGTAGATGGCATCGGGCACGAAGCGCGGTGACAGCGCGGTGCGGATGGCGGCGTTGAGACGCGCGCGCAGCGCATCGTCGAGCGTGTGCCCCTCGCGCAGCACGACGAACAGCGGCATCCAGCTCTCGCGGCCCAGGTATTCGAGATCGACCACCATGCTGTCGAGCACCTCGGGCAGCGCCTCGACCGCGCTGTAGAGCTCGCTCGTGCCCATGCGCAGGCCGTGGCGGTTGATGGTGGCGTCGCTGCGGCCATAGATGATGCAGCCGCCGTCGTCGGCGTTGATCTTCAGCCAGTCGCCGTGGCGCCAGACGCCGGGGTACATGTCGAAGTAGCTCGATGTGTAGCGCGCGTTGCCGGGATCGTTCCAGAAGTAGAGCGGCATCGACGGGATGGGCCGCGTGCAGACCAGCTCGCCCACTTCGCCCACCACAGGCTGGCCCTGCTCGTTCCAGGCTTCGACGGCGCTGCCGATCATGCGGCACTGCATCTGGCCGGGCACCTGGGGCAGCTCGCGGTTGCCGCCAAGGAAAGCGCCAGCGAAATCCGTCCCGCCCGAGATGTTGCACCACCAGATTGGTTGGCCCCCACGCTCCCCCACTGTGTGCGGGTCGCTGCCCTCCGAGGAGGCGCTCGCGCCACTGCCAGTTGCGAGAGCGTGAATTCTCTCGAACTGCTCTGTCCCCCACTGCTGCACGTCGGCCGGCAGTGGCGAGCCGGTGGTGCCCAGGGCGCGCACGCGCGCCAGCTCGGGCCATTGCGACAGGTCGACGCCCGCCTTCATGCAGTTGCCGTAGAACGCCGCGCCCGCGCCGAAGAAGGTGACGCCGTGCTCGGCGGCGAAGCGCCAGAGCACGCCCCAGTCGGGCCGCTCCTTGCTGCCACCGGGATTGCCGTCGTAGATGACACAGGTGGTGCCGCCCAGCAGGCCGGTGATCTGGCAGTTCCACATGATCCAGCCGGTGGAGCTGTACCAGAAGAAGCGCTCGCCGAAGCTGTTGGGCGCGTAGCTGCAGCCCACGTCGTTGTGCAGCTGGCACAGCGCCAGCATGACCAGCACCGTGCCGCCATGCCCATGCACGATGGGCTTGGGCAGGCCGGTGGTGCCGCTGGAATAGACGATCCACAGCGGATGGTCGAACGGCAACCACATCGGCTCGAAGGCGGCGGTTTCCGCGTCGTTGCGCGCGACGGCATCGGCGAACGATGCGCAGCCCTCGGCCAGCGGCTGGCCGCCCAGGTTGGCCACCACCAGCGTGTGGCGCACGCCAGGCAACGCCGCGCGCAACTCGGCCACCACGGCCGCGCGGTCGTGGTCGCGGCCGCCGTAGGTGACGCCGTCGCAGGCGATCAGCACCGTGGGCTCGATCTGGCGGAAGCGGTCGAGCACCGCGTTCGTGCCCATGTCGGGCGCGCACACACTCCACACGCCGCCCAGGCTCACCACGGCGAGGAAGGCCACCATCGTCTCGGGCACGTTGGGCAGGTACGCCGCCACGCGGTCGCCCGGCTGCAGGCCCTGGGCTTTGAGGTGCAGCGCGAGCGAGGCGACCTGGCGGCGCAATTCGGGCCACGACACCTCGCGCCGCTGGCCGCGCTCGTTTTTGCTCACGATGGCCGGCTGGCCGGCCGCGTCGGCGGCCTGCACATGGCGCAGCACCTGCTGCGCGTAGTTGACCTGCGCGCCGGGGAACCACTGGGCGCCGGGCATCACATCCTTCGCCAGCACCGCCGTGTGGGGCGTGGGCGACTGCAGGTCGAGGTAGTCCCACACGCTCTGCCAGAAGGCATCGAGGTCGGTGGTGGACCACCGCCACAGCGCATCGAAGCTGTCGAACGACAGGCCGCGCTCGCGCGCGAGCCAGTCCTGGTAGAGGCGGATCTGGGGGGTGTAGGCAGGCATGGGCAGCGCGGGCGGAACAGCGTCGACGGACAAGCCGGAGACGCTACCCGCGCGCGGGCCGCAAAGCCATTGGGGACTTCCCAGCCAGCCCGCACGATCACGTGCGGCCCGCCGTTCAATCGAACTTGATCTTCGTGTCGCGAGCGATCTTGCGGAACAGCTGCAGGTCGTCGCCCGCGCGCTGGATCAGGTCTGCCGGCGCACCGCCCACGGGCAGCATGCCCAGGTCGGCCAGCCGCTGGCGCGTGCCCGGATCCTTGACCGCGTCGTTGAGCGCCTGGTTCAGCCGCGCAATGGTTTCGGGCGGCGTGCCGACCGGCGCGAACAGTCCCAGCCACGACACCTGTCTGAAATCGGGCAGGCCGGCCTCCGCGACGGTGGGCGTGTCGGGGAAACGCGGGTCGCGCCGCACGTCGGTCACGGCGATCAGGCGCACCTTGCCGGCATCGACGTACGGCTTCACGGCGCCATCCATCGTCATGTCGAGCCGGCCACCGGCCAAGTCCTGCACGGCCAGCGCGGTGGAGCGGTACGGGATATGGACCATGAAGGTGCCCGTCATCTGCTTGAGCTGCTCGCCCGCAAAGTGCACGCCACTGCCCAGGCCGGCGCTGCCGTAGTTGAGCTTGCCGGGATTGCGGCGCGCGTACTCGACGAACTCGCCCAGCGTCTTCACCGGCAGGGCCGGGTTCACGACGATGGCCAGGCCGTAGGTGGAGATGGTGCCCACCGGCGCGAGCGCCTTCGTCGGGTCGTAGCTGGCCGCGGGATCGACCACGGGCAGGATCGCATAGCTCGTGTTGCTGAGATAAAGCGTGTAGCCGTCGGGCGGTGACTTGATGGCCGCCTCGGTACCCAGCTTGGTGCCGGCCCCGGGGCGGTTCTCGATCACAAGAGGCTGGCCCAGCAACTGGCCCATGCGCTCGGCCACGACGCGCGCACCGATATCGGTCACCCCGCCCGCCGGGAAAGGCACGATCACCTTCACCGGCTTGGCCGGGTAGCCGCCCTGCGCGTGCGCGCCGATGGCAGCGACGGCACACAGCGCCGCGACGATGGTCTTGATTTTCATGGTCTGTCTCCTTGTTCGGTCGTTCGTTGATCGTGGATTGCTCAGGCGCCCAGGCCGTCCCAGCACAGGTACTTCATCTCGGTGTATTCGTCGATGCCGTGCGACGAGCCCTCGCGGCCGAGGCCGCTTTCCTTGATGCCGCCGAACGGCGCGACCTCGTTGGAGATCAGGCCGGTGTTGATGCCGAGCATGCCGGTCTCCAGCCGGCCGCTGACGCGCCAGATGCGTGCCGCATCGCGGCTGTAGAAGTAGGCCGCCAGGCCGAACTCGGTGTCGTTGGCCAGGGCGATGGCCTCGTCCTCGGTCGTGAAGCGGAACAGCGGCAGCACCGGGCCGAAGGTTTCCTCGCGCGCCACGCGCATTGACGGGGTCATGTCGGCCAGCACGGTCGGCTCGACGAAGCAGGCGCCCAGGGCGTGACGCTGGCCACCGTGCAGCACGCGGGCACCGTGCGTGCGCGCGTCGGCCACATGCTCGAGCGACTTGTCTGCCGCCGCCGTATCGATCAGCGGGCCGATCTGCACGCCGTCGTCCAGCCCGTTGCCGACCTTGAGCGCCGCCACCCGCGCAACGACCTTGCGCGCGAACGCGTCGTACACGCCGGCCTGCACGAGTACCCGGTTCGCGCCGATGCAGGACTGGCCGGTGTTGCGGAACTTGGCGGCCATCACGCCATCCACGGCCGCATCCAGATCGGCGTCGTCGAAGACGATGAAGGGCGCGTTGCCGCCCAGCTCCATCGACGCTTTCTTCACGCCGTCGGCCGCATGGCGCAGCAGGATCTTGCCCACCGCCGTGGAGCCGGTGAAGGTGATCTTGCGCACGCGCGCGTCGTGGCACAGCGCGTCGCCCACGGCGGGTGCGTCCTGACCGGCGACGGTGACGACGTTGAAGACACCGGCCGGGATGCCGGCGCGGTGCGCCAGCTCGGCCAGCGCCAGGGCCGTCATCGGCGTCTGTTCTGCCGGCTTGACCACCATGGTGCAGCCCGCCGCCAGCGCGGGCGCTGCCTTGCGCGTGATCATCGCGGCGGGGAAGTTCCACGGCGTGATGGCCACCGCCACGCCCACCGGCTCGCGCGTGACAACGATGCGCTGGCTCGCCTGCGGTGCAGGAATGATCTCGCCGCGCACACGGCGGGCCTCCTCGGAGAACCACCGCACGAACGAGGCCGCGTACTTCATCTCGCCACGCGCTTCCGCCAGCGGCTTGCCCTCTTCGAGCGTGATGAGCCGTGCCAGGTCGTCGGTGTGCTCGACGATCAGCTCGTACCAGCGGCGCAGGCATTGCGCACGCTCGTCGGCGGTCGTGCGGCGCCAGGCGAGGAAGGCCTCATGCGCCGCGCCGACCGCGGCGCGGGCGGCGTCGACCCCCAGGCGGGGCAGTTCCACCAGCGTTTCGCCGTTGGCCGGATTGCACACGGCGTAGCGACCGTGCGGCGACTGCGCCAGCCACTCGCCGCCGATGAAGGCGGCGTCCTTCCAGAGCGCGGGATATTTCAGCAACGCCTTCATGTCGCGCCTCATTGCGGATGGCGGCCGACGAAGAAGGCATCGTCGGGCTCGCGCGTCGTCTCGAAGCCGGCAGCTTCGAGACCGCGCCGCAACGCCACCATGTCGCGCTGGTACAGCCGCGGCGTGGGGTGTGGAATCGGGCCGCCGTTGTAGCCCTGCAGCCACGACTGGTACTTCCAGATCATGCGGTTGATGAGCCCGTTGCTGGCGACCGGCACCGAGTTCATGGCCTTGCGCGCGGGGTCGATGCGGTACCACTCCTGCGTCACCTCGCCGAACTTCTTCTCGCGCATCAGGCGGTGCATCTTCGGCAACCACGGGCCGTAGTAGGCCGAGTAGTTGGTGCCGCAGAACGGAATGTCGATCAGCTGGGCCAGCGGGACGAACTCGAACTCCAGCGGCACGGAGATCACGACCTCCTCGTGGAACTCGCGGTGCACCTCGATCGTCGACATGAAGTTGGGCATGCCGCCCTCGGCCTTGATCGCGACGATGTTGGGAATCGTGTCCACCATGCGGCGCAGCAGCGGCACGGGCAGATCGGCCGGATGCAGGCGGCCAAAGCCCCAGGTGGGAATGGGGAACACCATCACGGCCAGGTTGGTGGCCGCGCAGAAGGCCCGCGTGTATTCGTAGATCTCTTCATGCGACTTCGGATGGAAGTACGGCGGATAACCCAGCAGCACCAGCTCGGCGCCGGCCGCCTCGGCCAGCTTCGCCGCCTCGATGTTGTCTTCCAGCGTGTTGAACACGGCATGGTGCACGACGATGCCGCGCCCGGCGGCCTGGTCGCACATCACCTCGCACAGGGTGCCGTACTGCGCCTGCGTGATCGCGACCTCGGAGCAGGCCAGCGAGCCGATGAAGCCATGCTCGATCGACAGCTCGACGTCGTGGCGGACCGCTTTCTCGTTGATGCGCTTGAAGTCGGATGTCATCGTCGGGATGGTGACGTTGGCGACACCGACGAGATGCTGGCGGGCCCATTCGCGGGCTTCGCTTTTCGTGTACCGGGCCATGAGGCTTCCTTGCGAAATAAAAGGTGAAGGAGAGACGGTGCCGGCCGGTGCCTACTTGAGCACCGGCGCGATGGAGAACGGAAGATCTGCCCCCACGCCAAGAGCCCGGGCGCGATCGAGCAGCGCACCGGCCAGCACCACGTCCTGCAATGCGGAGCCGACCGACTTGTAGACCACGATGTCGGCCGGCGCGCGGCGTGCCGCGGCACGTCCGCCGACCACGTCGGACAGCGACACCGTGCGCGAGGCGCAATCGAGACCGGCCTTCGCGGCGGCCATCAGGTCGCCGGTGTCGTGCAGCACCTCTTCGGGCATGTCGGCCACGATGCAGGCTGCACGTTCCAGAACGCTGACGTCGAGCTCGCGCTGCTCGGGCAGCGTGGAGCCGATGGAGGACACCGTCGCGCCCTCGGCCAGCCACTCGGCGCGCAGGATGGGTTCTTCGCCACGCGCCCGGGCGGCGCAGAGGACGACGTCGGCGCCCTGGACGGCATCCTGCGGCGTCTGGGCATCGCGCACCTGCAGGCCTTGCGGGGTGAACAGGTCGATGAAGGCACGGCGGCTCGCCGGGTTGGGGCTGAATACGGCGACCGACTCGAACTCGCGCACGGTCGACAACGCCCGCAGCTGCGAGCGCGCCTCGAAGCCCGAGCCCAGCACCGCCACGCGCAGCGGCTTGCGGGGTGCGAGGTGATCGATGGCCACCGCGGCCGTGGCGGCCGTACGCAGACCGGTGATCTGGTTGCCGTCGAGCAAGCCCGCCAGCTCCATCGTTCCGGCATCGAACAGCGAGACCAGGTAGCTCGCGCGCCCCGCACGCGGCGAGGCGCTGATGAGTTTGCACCCCATGTAGCCGCCGGGCACCGCCGCCGTCAGGCTGCGCAGCCAGATGCCCTCGCCGCGCGCCATCGAGCGCGGCGGCACGCTGGCATCGCCGATGGGTTGCGCATAGGCATGGGCCAGCGCCCCGACCGCCGTGCGCCAGTCAGCCAGCAGGCTGATGTCCGCATCCGTGAGAAAGCGCGTGCGGCTGGCCGGCAGCGCTGTGTTCTTTTCCGCCATGTGTCTCCGTGCTGCGCCTGTACGGCGCGTCGTCAGGAGGCGGAAGTTATCAGCGGGGTCGGCGCGGTCCTAGCCCGCTCCACATCAAAGCGGCTATGACTGCGCAGTCATGGCTGGGCGTCCGGGCCGTGAAGACGGACCAGGCGCTCCACCAGCGCACGCACTTCGCGCGTGGCCAGCGTGTCGGGCTGCAGCGCCGTGCTGGTGAGCACCACGCGCCGCCACAACACCGGCGCGACGAGACGGGCCGCACTCAGGCGGCGCCTGGGCTCGCCTTCGACGGCGGCGCCGGCCACGATCCCGTAGCAGTTGCCCGCAGCGGCGATCTCCCGCTGCAGCGCGATCGAATTGGCCTCGACTGCCACGTTGAGGCGGATGCCGCGCTCCGCAGCCACTTCGCTCAGGTGCGCGCGCAGCGCGTGCGGCGGCGCCGGCAGCACCAGCGGCAGGCCGTCCAGGCGCGAGAACGGCAGCGTGGCGCGATCGAGCAGCGGGTCGCCCGCCCGGCCGATGAGATGCAGCGCAATGCGCTGCAGGATGATGTCGCCCGGCTGGTCCGCGCCTTCGCGCAACAGCAGCGCCATGTCCAGCCGGCCGGCGGCCACCAGTTCAGACAGCTGGGTGCTGGTGCCCTCGTTCATGTGCAGCCGCACCTGCGGGTACTGCTCGCAGACCGCGCGGTAGAGCCGCTCGGCCAGCCAGGGCACCGCCGCCGGCAACAGCCCGACGCGCACATCCCCCATGGGCACGCCGCGCGCGTTCTGCACTTCGTCGGACAGGCGCCGCGCCTCGTCGAACAGCGCCTGCACGCGGGGCAGCACGCGCTCGCCGAACTCGGACAGCACCACGCCGCGGCCGGTGCGCTTGAACAGGCGCGCGCCGCATTCGGCTTCCAGCGCGGCGAGCTGGCGCGACAGCAGCGACTGCGCCGAGCCCGACTCGGCCGCCGCCCGCGTGAGGCTGCCGGCCTGCGCGATCTGCAGGAAGATGCGCCAGCGTGGATCGAGCATGGAGCGCGCCTCCCCCTCGCGCGCGGTGCGCGGGGCCGGTAGCGGGCTGGAAGACAGCGAGCGGATCATCGTCGCGCAGTGTAGGCGCGGGGCGTATGTGCGGCGGCGGGCTCAGGCGCGCCCCGCCGCCAGCTCACCCCACAGCTGGTCGGCCACGCTCACGCCCGCATCGCCGGCGTCGGCGGCGGCACGCACCACGCCGCGGAACCACTGGTGCGCGGGGTCGGCGCTCAGGTGGCGCGGCCATTGCATCGACCAGACCATGGACGGGAATTCGACCGGCAGCGGCACGATGCGCAGCGGCAGCGTGCGCGCGAACAGGCGCGCCAGCCGCGTGTGCATGGTGGCCACGCGCTGCGTGCCCAGCACCAGCAACGGCAGCGTGTTGAAGTTGTTGGTGGTGACCTCGATGCGGCGCGACAGGGCACTGCTTTTGAGGAACCATTCCTCCAGGCTGGGCTGGCGCTGGCTGCCGAAGCCCGTGGTCACGTGGCCCAGTGCCATGTACTGATCCAGCGTCAGGTGCTCGCCCACCTGGGTGTTGCCGGCCCACACCACGCAGCTGTAGCCCTCGGCATAGAGCGCCTCGCTGGGGTGGCCCGCCGCAAGGTACTGGCGCGGCATGATGAGCATGTCGATCTCGCCGCGCTCGATGCCGCCGGTCACGTCGTCCCAGGGCATCACGATCTCCAGCGTCACGCCGGGTGCCTGCTCGGCCATGCGGCGCGCGGCCTCGGCCAGCAGCACGCTCACCGGGTAGTCGGAGGCGGTCACGCGGAAATGGCGCGTGCTGGTGGCCGCCTCGAAGCCCGGCTGCATGGCGATGGTGGACTGGATCGTCAGCAGCACGTCGCGCACCGGCTTTTGCAGCTCCTCGGCCTTGGGCGTCAGCCGCATCGTGCGGCCGACCTGCATCAGCAGCGGGTCGCCGAAGTAGTCGCGCAGCCGCGCCAGCACACCGCTGGTGGCCGACTGGCTCAGGCTGAGTCTCTGGCCGGCACGGGTGATGTTCTTCTCAGCCAGCAGCGCGTCCAGCGCCACAAGCAGGTTCAGGTCGAGTCGGTTCAGGCGCATGGCTTGGAGGGAGTGGGTCCATTGTGCAATCGGATTCACCGATACCTCAAATCCCGAAAATCGATTTTACAGATGGGTCTGGGCTTTCCAGAATGCGCTCCACATCGCCCGCACCGACGGGCGCCACGACACACGGAGACACCCGCCCACGATGCTGCTGCACACCTGCACCCCTGCCTGCCCGGCGGGCTGCGCCGCCGCGCCGGCCCATCCGGTAGGCCATGCCGGCCATCGCTACACGGTCGATCTGCACGCCCATGTGCTGACGCCCGCCGTCGAGGCGCAAGTCAAGGGCCGACCCGAGAAGCAGGCCGAGCCCGCCGTGATGCTGCGTACCCAGGGCGAAGCCTCGGTGGCACACAACCTGGCGCACATGCTGCCGCCCGCGCTGCGCCGCATGACATCGCTGGACGAACGCCTGGCCGACATGGACGCGATGGGCGTGGACGTGCAGGTGCTCAGCCCCTCGCCCACGCAGTACTACTACTGGGCCGACCCCGATCTCGCACAGGATGTGGTGCGGTTGCAGAACGAACACATCGCCGCCGAATGCGCGCGCCACCCCGATCGCCTGGCCGGCCTGGGCACAGTGTCGCTGCAGCACCCGCGCCTGGCGGCCGAACAGCTGGCGCATGCGGTGCGCGAACTGGGCCTCAAGGGCGTGGAGATCTCGGCCAGCGTCAATGGCCTGGAGCTGGCCGACGCTTCGCTCGAGCCCTTCTGGGCCCGCGCCAGCGAACTGGGTGCGCTGGTATTCATCCATCCGCTGGGCACGTCGCTGGGCGAGCGTGTCAATCGCCATTACCTGGCCAACACCATCGGCCAGCCGCTGGAGACCACCATCGCGCTGTCCGAGCTGATCTTCGGCGGCGTGCTCGACCGCCACACGGGCGTGAAGCTCGTCGCCGCGCACGGCGGCGGTTACCTGCCCGCCTACTTCGGCCGCAGCGACCACGCCCACCGCGTGCGGCCCGAGGCGCAGCACATGCAGCACGCGCCGCGCGACTACCTTCGCCGCATCTGGTTCGACACGCTGGTGTACGAGCCCGACATCCTGCGCCACCTCGTCGACGTGGTCGGCGCCTCGCAGCTGGTGGTCGGCACCGACTACCCCTTCGACATGGGCCACTACGACCCGCAGGGGCTGGTCGACGCCGTGCCGGGCCTCTCACGTGCCGATGCCGACGCGGTCCTGGGTCTCAATGCCGCGGCGCTGCTGGGCCTGCCGCTTCCCTCCCCTTCCACGTCCATCGCGCATGCCTGAATCCCGCAACCCGCTCAAAGGCTGGCAGGTCGACCGCGCCGCCATCCGCACCATCGGCCACGACCTGCAGCGGCCCGAATGCATCCTGGCCGAACGCGACGGCACGCTGTGGGCCGCCGATGCGCGCGGCGGCGCCATGCGCATTGCGCCCGATGGCACGCAGACACTCGTCACGCCGCGCGTGGAGCACGCCGCCGGCGCCGGCTCGTCGTTCGATGATCGCTACGTGCAGTCGCAGGGCTCATTGCCCAACGGCATGTGCTTCCTGGCCAACGGCGACATCCTCATCGCCAACTGGGGCACCGACCATGTGGAAGTGATGACGCGTGAAGGCCACCTGCGCACGCTGTTCACCGAGATCGACGGCAAACCGCTGGGCAAGGCGAACTTCGTGACGCGCGATTCGAAAGGCCGCATCTGGCTCACCGTCACCACGCGCATGCAGCCGTGGACGGATTCGATCAACGCGGGCGTGCTCGACGGCTACATCGCGTTGATCGACGAGCGCGGCATCCGCATCGTCGCCGAGGGCTTCGGCGGCACGAACGAGGTGCGGCTCGATGCGAAGGAAGAATGGCTCTACGTGGTCGAGAGCAACGCGCGCCGCATCGTGCGCCTGCGCATCCGGGCCGACGGCTCGCTGGGCGAGCGCGAGGTGTACGGCCCCTAC
The DNA here is from genome assembly GCA_017307855.1 of Burkholderiales bacterium. GTDB lineage: Bacteria > Pseudomonadota > Gammaproteobacteria > Burkholderiales > Burkholderiaceae_C > JAGOCV01. The sequence continues at coordinate 154,895 of JAFKGD010000006.1, forward strand.
CACCTGCCGGGATTCCCCGACGGCTTCGCCTTCGATGCGTACGGCAACCTGTGGGTCACGCTGATCATGAGCGACATCCTCGTGGCCATCACGCCCGAGGGCGAATTGCTCACGCTGCTGGACGACTCCAATCCCGAAGCCACCGCGAAGCTCAACGAGCACTACGCCAACCGCACGCTCACGCCCGCGCTGATGGCTGCCACGCACGGCACGCTGGCGCCGTGGATGGCCAGCCTCACCTTCGGCGGCCCGGACCTGCGCACGGTGTATCTGGGCAGCCTGCGCGGCACGACGATCCCTTGCTTCACCTCGCCCGTGGCCGGCCTGCCACTGGTGCACTGGTGAGCGAAGGCCACGAGATGTCCGGCCTGCGCCAGCACCCGCTGTTCGACCTCACCGGCCAGGTGGCCCTGGTCACCGGCGCCAGCCGCGGCATCGGCCTGGCCAGTGCGCGCGCCCTGGCGCAGGCCGGCGCCACCGTGGTGCTGTGCAGCCACGAGGTCGCCGAATGCCATGCCGCCGCTGCCGCCTTGCGTGCCGAAGGCCTGGACGCGCACGCCGCCGTGGCCGATCTGACGCAGCGTGCCCAGGTCGACGCACTGGTGCGCGACACGCTGGCGCGGCACGCGCGCATCGACACCCTCGTGTGCAACGCGGGCGCCGCGCCGCACATGGGGCCCATCGCCAGCGCGAGCGATGCCGACTGGGAGCTGACGATGACGCTCAACCTGCGCAGCGTGCTCTGGCTCACCTCCGGCGTCATCGCCCACATGGCGCCGCGGGGTTCGGGCAGCGTCGTGCTCATGTCCAGCATCGCGGGTGTGCGCGGCAACAAGGGCCTGGGGCTGTATGGCCTGTCGAAGGCAGCGCTGGCCGGGCTCGCGCGCAACCTCGCCGTGGAATGGGGGCCGTCGGGCATCCGCATCAATGCGGTATCGCCCGGCGTCGTGCGCACCGAATTCGCGCGCCCGCTGACCGACCGGCCCGAGGTGATGGAACGGCGCGTCGCGCTCACGCCGTTGCGCCGCATCGCCGAAGCCGACGAGATCGCCGGCGCCGTGCTGTTCCTGGCTGCGCGCGCCGGTGGCTTCGTCACCGGCCACAACCTCATCGCCGATGGCGGAACCACCATCGGCGACGGGAATTGAGATGGCGCCCCCGGGCACCCTGCACAGATCGTTTCACACACCCACCCCGAGGAGACACCCATGACTTCCATCACCCGCCGCATCGCGGTCATCGCGGCACCGTTCGCGCTCGCCTTCGGGCTGGGCGCGGCCCACGCGCAGACCACGAAGATAGCCGTCGGCTACGTTCCGATTCCCGACCTCATGCCGCTGTACGTGGCCAAGGAGCAGGGCTTCTTCGACAAGCGCGGCCTCGACGTCACGCTGCAGACGATCCCGATCAACCCCAACATTCCGCCGGCGCTGCAATCGGATTCGATCCAGATCGGCACCGTGACGCCGTCGGTGCTGATGCAGGCGGCCGACAGCGGCCTGGCCCTCAAGGTGATCGCCGGAGGCAGCGTGCTGACGAAGGACAGCAAATCGCCGGTCATCATCGTGCGCAAGGGTGTGGACATCAAGGCACCGCAGGACTTCGTGGGCAAGCGCGTGGGCGTGGCCGGCTTCGGCGCCACGCTGCACGTGCTGTTCCGCAAGTGGCTGGCCGACAACGGCGTCGATGCGAAGAAGGTGAACTTCGTCGAAGTGGCCCTGCCGCAGACGCTGGACCTGATGCGCGGCGGCACCATCGACGCGGCCGTGCCGGCCGAACCGTTTGGCGCGCGCATGTTGCATGCCGGCGTGGGAACGGCCTATGCCTACGTGAGCGACGACTTCCCGGCCACGGGCGTGTTGCCCATCGTCTACGGCAGCACCTCGGCCTGGCTGCAGAAGAACCCCCAGGCGGCCAAGGCTTTCCGCGAGGCCATCGACGAGGCCATCGCCTTCCATGCGAAGAACCCCGACGTCTCGCGCGCCAACATGGGCAAGTACCTGCGCCTGCCGCCCGAGGTGCTGGCCACGCTGCCGGTGCCGCGCCTGGCCACCACGGTGAGCGAGGACCATCTGCGCTTCTGGATCGACGCCATGCAGGCCCAGGCCATGCTGCGCACCCGGCTCGACGCCGCCGACTTCGTGGTGCGCTGAGATGAAGCTCGCCTCGCTGAAGAACGGCCAGCGCGATGGACGCCTGGTGGTGGTCTCGCGCGATCTCTCGCGTGCCGTCGATGCCGCGCCCGTGGCCGCCACGATGCGCGATCTGATCGAGCAGTGGGATGCGCTGTCGCCGCGCCTGGCCGTGCTCTACGGCGCGCTGAACGCCGGCAAGGCCACAGGCGCCTTCGCCTTCGATGCGCGCGAGGCCATGGCGCCGCTGCCGCGCAGCCACCAGTTCGTCGATGCCTCGGCCTTCCTCAACCATGGCGACATCATGGAGCGCGCCTACAACCTCACGGTGAAGAAGACGCCCGGCATCCCGATCCTCGTGCCGCGCCAGGGCGACGACTTCCGCGGTCCGACGGACGACTACGAATTTCCAGCCGAGGCCGACCAGTGCGACTTCGAGGGCGAGTTCGCCGTCATCACCGACGACGTGCCGATGGGCATATCGGCCGCCGAAGCCGGCCGGCACATCAAGCTCATCACCATCCTCAACGACGTGAGCATGCGCGGCCACCTCACGCGTGAGCTGCAGATGGGCTTCGGCCTGGTGCAGGCCAAGCCCGCCACCGTGTTCGCCCCCGTGGCCGTGACGCCCGACGAGCTGGGCGATGCGTGGCGGGGCAGCCGCGTGCACCTGGACATGAAGGTCACGCGCAATGGCCAATGGTTCGGCCATCCCAACGGCCGCGAGATGGATTTCGGCTTCGACGAGATGATCGCGCACATGGCCTACAACCGCCGCCTGGGCGCGGGCTTCGTGCTGGGCTCGGGCACGGTGTCCAACAAGGATCACCGCACGGTGGGATCGGCCTGCCTGGCCGAGCGGCGCGCGGTCGAAACCATCGACAGCGGCGCGGCCACGACCGGCTTCATGAAGTTCGGCGAGACGCTGCGTTTCGATGCCGTGGATGCGCAGGGCCAGTCGGTGTTCGGCGCGATCGACTTCCGCCTCGTGCCCGCGGCAAACAGTTCGAAGGCCGGCGCATGAGAGTCCTGGTCACCGGTGCTGGCGGCTTCGTCGGCGCCGCGCTCGCGCGCCGCCTGCAGGACGATGCCGGCGCCCTGGGCGCGCCGGTGACGGAGCTCATCCTGGCGGACATGGCCTTCGCCGGCGCCGCGCCGGGCCCGCGCGCCGTGCACCGCGTCGGCAGCATTGCCGACGACACCTTCCTGGACAGCCTGGTCCGGGCGTCGCCCGACGTGGTGTTCCACCTCGCCAGCATTCCCGGCGGCGCGGCCGAGCGCGATCCCGCGCTGGGCACGGCCGTCAACCTGCACGCGACCACGCGGCTGCTCGAACAGCTGGCCGGCCTGACGGCATCGGCCGGCCGCCGGCCGCCTGTGGTGGTCTTCACCAGCACGGTCGCGGTGTACGGCGCGCAGCTGCCGGCCATCGTCGACGACGCGACGCCGCTGCGCCCGGTGATGAGCTACGGCGCGCACAAGCTCATGACCGAATACCACCTGGCCGACCTCTCCCGCCGCGGCCTGCTGGACGGCCGCAGCGTGCGCCTGCCCGGCATCGTGGCGCGGCCCGCGCAGGCGGGCGGCCATGTGTCGGCCTTCATGAGCAACATCTTCCACGCGCTGGCCGCCGGCGAGCACTTCACCTGCCCGGTGTCGGCCGCGGCCACCTGCTGGTGGATGTCGCGCGAGCGTTGCGTGGACAACCTGCTGCACATCGCGCGCATGCCCGCGCCCGCGCAGCGCACCTGGCCGATGCCGGTACTGCGGCTGTCGATCGGCGAGCTGGTGGACGCGCTGGCGCGCATCTACGGCGAGGACCGCCGCGCCCTGGTGCGCTACGAGCCCGTCGAAGCGGTGGAATCGGTGTTCGGCCGCCAGCCGCCGCTGGACGACCGCCTGCCGCGGGCGCTCGGCCTGCGCGACGACGGCGACGTCGAGGGCCTGATCCGCCGCGCGCTCGCCTGACAACGATTTCAACGACTCCGGAGACACCACGATGTTCGAATACTTTCCCGACAACTACGCCTGGAGCCTGGGCGTGATGCTGGCCGTGAGCAGCGGTGGCGCGATCAGCGAGATCGACGACGCGTGCCGACCCCTCGTGCCGTTCTCGACCCAGCCTGGCGCGAAGTCCGCCGAAGCGTGGTCCCGCAGCTGGCGCAGCGTCGCCGAACGCGTTGCGGCGCAGGCCGAAGCGGACGCCGCCGACGGCCGGCGTTTCTCGGCCGGCCGCAAGCACCAGCGCGCGGCCACCTATTTCATGCTGGCCGAGCGCCAGATGCAGGTGGGCGAGGAACGCATGGCGGTGTACCGGCAGATGCTGCATCACTTCGGCGCCTGGCAGGCCACGATGGAGCAGCCGGCCGAGCGTGTGCTCGTGCCCTACGAGGGCACGACGCTGCCGGCGCTGTTCGTCAAGGCCGACAACGGCGAGGCGCGCGGGCCGTGCATGGTGATGTTCGACGGCTTCGACATCATGAAAGAGACCATCTGCCTGATGGACATCCACAACGATTACCGCCGCCGCGGCATCTCGCTGCTGATCGTGGACCATCCGGGCGTGGGCGAGGCACTGCGGCTGCAAGGCCTCGTCGGTATGCCCGAGACCGAGCGTCCGGCCACGGCCAGCCTCGACTACCTGCTCACGCGCGACGACGTCGACCCGGCGCGCATCGGCATCGTCGCGCCATCGGCCGGCGGCTATCACGCGGTGCGATCGGCCTCGCTCGAGCCGCGCTTTGCCTGCTGCGTGGCCTGGACCGGCGTGTGGAACTGGGGCGGGCTGTTCGAGCGGCGGCTGCGAGGCCAGCTCGCGCAGGCGGTGCACTTCCACCTGGAACATGCCGAATGGGTCTACGGCGTAAAGGGCGTGGACGCCGTCATCGAGGTCATGAAGCCCATGCACCTGGACGGCATCGTCGACAAACTGCGCTGCCCGCTGCTCGTCACCCACGGCGCGAACGACCGCCAGACGCCCGTGGCCGAAGCGCACCAGGTGATGGCCGGCGCCGTCAACTGCGTGCACAAGGAGCTGCGCGTGTTCACCGTGGCCGAAGGCGCGAGCGAGCACTGCCACGCCGACAACCAGACCCCCGGCATCGACTACATGGCCGACTGGGTGGCGCGCACGCTGGGCGGTCGCGTCTCGGCCTGAGATTTCCGCACACAACACAAGGAGACGACCATGACTTCCAGACTTCCGACGACGCGCCGCGCCGTACTCACTCACCTCGCGGCCGCCCTGGTGGCCGGCACCGGCGCGTTCACCGCGCCCGCGTTCGCACAGGCCGCAGGCGACTACCCCAACCGGCCCATCCGGCTGATCGTGCCCTTCGCCCCGGGCGGTGGCACCGACGTCAACGCGCGGATGGTGGCTGAACGCCTTCGCACCGAACTGGGCCAGCCCGTGGTGGTCGACAACCGGCCGGGCGCCACCGGCACCATCGGCACCGCCGCGGCGCTGACCGCGCCGGCGGACGGCTACACGCTGCTGTTCACCACGTCGACCAACCAGATCATCGCGCCGCTGCTGATGGACAAGCCGCCCTACGACGGAGCGAAGGACTTCACGCCCATCACGCAGATCATCCGCTACCTGGGTGTTCTGCTGGTGAGCAGCTCGGTGCCGGCCACCAACATGCAGGAGCTGATCGCCTACGCGAAGAGCCGCCCGGGCAAGCTCAACTACGGCTCGGCCGGCATCGGCAGCACCAACCACCTGCTGGGCGAGATGCTCAAGAACAAGACCGGCATGGAGCTGGTGCACGTGCCCTACAAGGGCTCGGCCGCTGCTTCGCAGGCACTGGCGGCCGACGAGATCCAGGTGTTCTTCGACACTGTGCCCGGTGCGCAGAACTGGCTCAAGCTGGGCCGCGTCAAAGTGATCGCGCTGGCCAGCGAGAAGCGCTCCGACCTGATGCCCGGCGTTCCGACGCTGGTCGAGCAGGGCATCTTCGACGGTCCAGCCGATTACTGGATGGGCCTGATGGCTCCGCCCGGCATGCCGCCCGCGCTGGTGGCGAAGATCCAGGCCGCCACCGCGAAGATGATGGCCACGCCCGAGATGGCGCAGTTCGCGGCGAAGGGCGGCGGCGAAGTTGCCGTCGGTTCGCCGGCGCAGTTCCAGTCGCTGCTGGCCGGCGAGCAGAGGCGCTGGGGCGATGTGATCCGCAGGAACAACATCCGCGCGGAATAAGCACGCATGTTGCTGCTGCACCCCGGCCCCGTGCCACTGCCCCTGCTCGAGGCCGCCCTGCGGCCCCGGCTCGCAGCCCTGCCGCAGCCGGTGGCGCTGCGCGTGTGGGACGGCGCGGGCGATGTACCGCCGGATCTCCTGGCCGGGGCCCGGTACGCACTGGTGTCACGGATTCCCGCCGGCGTGCTCGCGCGCCTCTCCGCGCTGCAACTCGTGGGTTCGCTGCACAACGGCGTGGACCATCTTCTGGGCGACGTGTCGTTCCCGCCCCACGTGCGGTTGACGCGCCCGGTGGCCGAAGCCGGCGGCGATGCGCTCATGAACGAGTTCATCCTCACCCAGGTGCTGCGGCATCACCGCGACATGCCCGCTTATGCGAGCGCACAGCAACGGCAGCAATGGCTGCGGCTGGACCTGCTGCCGATCGCACGGCGGAGAGTGGGCTTGCTCGGCCTGGGCAGCATGGGCCTGGCCGCGGCGCTTTACCTGCAGCGCGTGGGTTTCGATGTCGCGGGCTGGACGCGCCGTCCGCGCGAGGACGCCGGCGTGCCGGTGTTCCATGGCGAGGACGGCCTGGCCGCGCTGCTCGCGCGCTCGGACATCCTCGTGAACCTGCTGCCTCTCACGCCCGCGACGCAAGACCTGCTCGATGCACGCCGGCTGGCGCAACTGCCGCGCGGGGCGGCGCTGATCAACGTGGGCCGCGGCCAGCACGTGGTCGATGCCGACCTGATCGCCGCGCTGGACAGCGGGCAGCTCGCCGCCGCCACGCTCGACGTGTTCCGCACCGAGCCGCTGCCTCCCGACGATGCGCTGTGGGGGCACCCGGCCATCACCATCACGCCTCACGCATCCCGGCGCGTGCCGGTGACCGACGTGGTGGCACAGTTCACGGACAACATCGCCCGGCTGCAGCAGGGCCTGCCGCCGCAACACACGGTGGACCGCGACGCGGGCTACTGATCCCGACCCCTTTTCCCCCAAGAGCTCACACATGCCCCGCACTTTCGTCGACTTGTCGATCTACCTGGAGAACGACGTGCTCTCCGATCCGCCCCCGCTGGCGCCGAAGATCACCTACCAGCAGCACGCCGACACGGTGCACGAGTTCGTGCAGATGCTGCCCGGCACGAAACCCGAGGACTTCCCCGACGGCGAGGCCGCGGCGGCCGAATGGGTGACGCTGACCACGCACAACGGCACGCACCTGGACGCGCCCTGGCACTTCCACAGCACCATGGACGGCAAGCTGGGCACAGCCAAGCCGTCGATGACCATCGACGAGGTGCCGCTCGAATGGTGCTTCCAGCCCGGCGTGAAGCTGGACTTCCGCCACTTCCCCGACGGCTACGTGGCCACCGCCGCGGACGTCGAGGCGGAGTTGAAGCGCATCGGCCACACCCTCCAGCCGCTGGAGATCGTCATGGTCAACACGCGCGCCGGCTCGCGCTACGGCCACAACGACTTCGTCTCGGCCGGCTGCGGCATGGGCTACGAGGCCACCATGTACCTGCTGGAGCGCGGCGTGCGCCTCACGGGCACCGATGCCTGGAGCTGGGACGCCCCGTTCTCCTACACGGCGAAGAAATTCGCCGAGACCGGGGACAAATCGCTGCTGTGGGAAGGCCACAAGGCCGGCCGCGACATCGGCTACTGCCACCTGGAGAAGCTGCACAACCTCGAAGCCGTGCCGGCCGATGGCTTCATGGTGAGCTGCTTTCCGCACAAGATCCGCGGCGCGTCGGCAGGCTGGACCCGCGCCGTCGCGATATTCGATTGACAACCCCCTGCCGCTGCGCGGCTGCCCTGGCCTCGTTCGCTTCTCACCACAGGTAGTTCTCATGTCGATGTTCCAGTACTTCCCCACCAACTACGTCTGGAGCCTGGCCGTGTGCGGTGCGCTCGAGGCCGGCGCGAAGATCGGCGAGATCGACGAGGCCTGCCGCCCGCTGCTGGAGATCGCGCGCCAGGGCGACGACCCGGGCACCGAGGCGTTCTTCCATGCCTGGCAGTCGATGGCCGACAAGCTCATCGTGCTGGCGGGCGAAGACGAGGCCCGGGGCCGCAACTTCAGCGCAGGCGAGAAGCTGCAGCGCGCAGCCCTGTACCTGCAGACAGCCGAGCGCCTGCAAGCGCACGACTTCGAACCGCGCAAGCGCATGTACCGCCAGATGCTGGACTGCTTCCAGCGCGCGCAGGGGCTGCTCAAGTCCGGCTGCACACGCATCGAGATTCCGTACCGGCACGCGCACATCGCAGGCTTGCTGGTGCGCGCTCCCGGTGCGCCCGCCAAGACGCCCTTGCTGGTCATGCTCAACGGGCTGGACAGCACCAAGGAGATGCTCTACCCCAACGCCTTCACGCAGCAGATGACGCAGCGCGGCGTGTCGGTGCTCTACCTCGACCAGCCCGGCAGTGGCGAGGCGCTGCGCCTGCACGACCTGCACGCCACGCATGACTGCGAGCGCTGGGCCACGCCGGTGATGGACTGGCTGCAGGCGCAAGCCGACATCGACGGCACGCGCATCGGGCTGGCCGGCGTGTCGCTGGGCGGCTACTACTGCCCACGCGCGGTGGCCTTCGAGCCGCGCTTCGCGCTCGGCGCCGTGTGGGGCGCCAACCACGACTGGCGCGACGTGCAGAAACGCCGCCTCAACCGCGAGGGCGAGAACCCCGTGCCGCACTACTGGGCGCACGTGCAATGGGTGTTCGGCGCCACGGGCATGGACGACTTCATGGCGAAGGCTGAGGACATGCACCTCGACGGCGCGATGGAACGGATCCGGGTGCCTTTCCTCGTCACCCACGGCGAGCAGGACAGACAGATTCCGCTGCACTGGGCGCAGCGTTCGTACGACCAGCTGGTCAACAGCCCGGACCGCGAGCTCAAGGTCTTCACCGACCGCGAAGGCGGCGTGCACCACGTGAGCCTGGACAACATGGCCAACGCGGGTGCGTACATCGCCGACTGGGTGGCCGAGCGCCTGGGCGGCCACGTGGCCTGAGGCGGCAAGGCCGCGTGGCCGCTCCCGCCCGGTCACAGGGTTTGCACGGGTGTACAAATTTCTTGTACGAGCGTTCAATAACCTGCATGGAGACACAGGCGCGCCGCACCAGCGGCGCCACACCTTCGCCGCGCCGGCGGGCCGCTGCATCCGCCGACGGATCAGCACCCGCACCCCGGCCCGACCGCAAGCTGGCCATCCTGCTGGCGGCCGAGCGGCTGTTCGCCACGCGCGGCTATCACGCGGTCAGCATCCGCCAGATCGCCGACGAGGCCGGCGTGCCGCTGGCGCTGGTGGGCTACTACTACGGCCAGAAGCATGAGCTGTTCCACGCCATCTTCGCGCGCTGGGCCTACACCATCGACGAGCGCATCGCCGCGTTGCGCGTGGCAGAGCAGCTGCCGCATGACGCCGACAAGCTGCGCATGATCGTGCACGCCTTCATCGACCCCGTGCTGCGCCTGCGCGCGAGCGCCGAGGGCGAGTACTACGCGCTGCTGATCACGGTGGGCCTGTCGATGCAGCAAGACCTGGGCGTGCAGGACGTGATCCGCGACTTCTTCGATCCGATGGCGCGCGCCTTCACCAACGTGCTCTACGAAACGGTGCGCGAAGACGCCCCCGGCGTCACGCCGGCCACGATGGCCTGGTGCTACCAGTTCGCGCTGGGCGCACTGCTGCACCACATCTCCGATATCCGCGTGGACCGTCTCTCCGGTGGCGTCAACCGCCCCAACGATCCCGCCGCCCAGCCTCTGCTGGTCGATTTCATCGTGCACGGCATCCGGGGTGTCGTGTCACAGCATTGTTCCGCCCCGCGCAAAACCCGAAGGAGACCCGCATGACCCGTTCCATCCATTCCGCCACCCGCCGCACCCTGCTTGCCGGCGCCGCCGCCGCGCTGGGCACCGCCGCGCTGCCGCTGCGCGCGCAGGGCATGACCAAGATCGCGTTCGGCTTCACGGCCGTGACCGACTTCGCCACCGTCTTCATCGCCAAGGAAGAGGGCTACTTCAGCAAGCGGGGCCTCGACGTCGAGCCCAAGTTCATTCCGCTCAACCCCTCCATCCCCGCAGCCGTGCAATCCGATTCGTTGCAGATGGGCGGCCCCACGCCGTCGGTGTTCCTGCAGTCGGTGGACGGCGGCCTCGACCACGTGGTGGTGGGTGGCGGCGGCATGACCGCCAAGAACATGACCGGCGTGGGCTTCGTCGCGCGTGCCGGCAGCGGCATCAAGACGGCGCAGGACTGCATCGGCAAGCGCATCGGCGTGCCCGGCATCGGCGCCTACCTGCACGTGGGCTTCCGCGCCTGGCTCAAGTCGGTCGGCGTGGACTACAGCAAGATCAACTTCGTCGAAGCCTCGTTCCCCCAGCACGGCGACCTGCTGCGCGGCGGCTCGATCGACGGCGTGCTGACGGCCGATCCGTTCATGTCGCGCATCCTCTCCAGCGGCGCGGGCACGGTGGTGGCCTACTACACCACCTTCCTGCCCGAAGGCAATCCGACCATCCTCTACACCGCTCGCCGCGACTGGGCCACCAAGAACCCGGCCGCCGTGAAGGCATTCCGCGAAGCCACGGTGGAAGCCGCGAAGTTCCTGAACGACCCGAAGAACAAGGACAAGGTGCAGGCCCACATCGGCAAGTACATCAAGCTGCCGCCCGAAGTGCTGGCCACCATCCAGATCAGCCCGCCGGCGCCCATCATCGTGGAGAAGCAGCTGGCCTACTGGGTCGACGTGATGAAGGAGCAAAACATGCTCCGCGGCAACATCAACGTCGCGCAGCTGATCGCCAAGTAACCCTGCCCCTTTCGAGAAAAGTCGTTCCACGATGAGTCTGCTTCGCTTCGACGGCGTCGCCATCCACCTGGGTGGCCGCGAGATCCTGTCCCCCACCAGCTTCGAGGTGAAGTCCGGTGAGTTCGTCTGCATCATCGGCCCCTCGGGCTGCGGCAAGACCACGCTGCTGCGTGCGGCGGCCGGTTTCGTCACGCCCAGTGGCGGCGCGGTGGTGCGGCACGGCAAGCCGGTGACGGGGCCGTCGCGCGAAGTGGCCTTCGTGTTCCAGGACTACGGCCGCGCGCTGCTGCCCTGGCGCACGGTGGGAGGCAACATCGCCCTGGCGCTGGAAGCCGCGGGCGTGGCCAAGGCCGAGCGGCCCGCGCGCATCCGCCGCGTGCTGGAGACGGTGGGCCTGGCCGCGCACGCGCAGAAGTTCCCGGTGCAGCTCTCGGGCGGCATGCAGCAGCGTGTGCAGATCGCCCGCTGCCTGGCGCAACAGCCCGAGCTGATGATGATGGACGAGCCCTTCGGCGCGCTCGACGCGATGACGCGCGAGAGCCTGCAGGACGAACTCTCGCGCCTGGTGCGCGAGAGCGGCCTCACCGTGCTGTTCGTCACGCACGACCTGGAAGAGGCCATCTACCTGGGCGACCGCGTGATCGCGCTGCGCGCCAACCCGACGCCCGAGAACCCCAGCCTCGCCGCCATGATCGACGTGCCGATCCCGCGCCCGCGCGACCAGCTCTCGACCAAGGAGCACCCCGACTTCCTGCGCCTGCGGCGCGAGCTCTATCAGTTTTTGGGACACCACTGATGGGCAAGAAACTGGCTTCCCTGCTGCGCGCGCTGGTGTTCCCGGCCGTGCTCCTGGGCGCGTTCGAGTGGTATGCGCGCACCGTCGGTGCCGTCAGCGATGCACTCGCACCGCCCACCGCCGCCGTGGCCGCCTTCGGCCGCGCGCTGGCCGACGGCAGCCTGTGGCAGGCCACGGCCTTCACACTGGGCACGGCCGCGCTCGGCCTGCTGATCGGCTCGGTGCTCGGCATCCTGCTGGGCATCCTGCTGGGCCTGTCGAGTCGCGCGGCGCGCATGGGCTTCCTCACCGTCGAAGTGCTGCGCCCCGTGCCCTCGGTGGCACTGATTCCGCTGGTGCTGCTGATCTTTGGTTTCGGCGTCGCGATGGAAACCTCCGTCGTCGCCTTCGCCACCTTCTGGCCGATGCTGGTGCTGGCCCAGGCGGCCGCGCGGCAGATCGAGCCGCGCCTGCTCGAGGTGTCGATGGCGCTGCAACTCTCGCCAGCCGACCGGCTCTGGAAGATCGTCATCCCGGCCATGGTGCCGCGCCTGTTCGTGGCGCTGCGCCTGGGCGTGGCCATCGCGCTGGTGGTGGCCGTGACGGTGGAGATCGCCGCCAATCCGCACGGCATGGGCTACGCGATCATGATCGCGCAGCAGAGCCTGGACCCGGCCCTCATGCTGGCCTGGCTGTTCTGGATCGCCGTCGTCGGCTTCGCCATCAACGCTGCGGCCGACTGGCTGCAACAACGCGCCTCGCGTGCGATGGGAGCCGTGCAATGAACCGCCCCGATCAACAACGCACCGCCGAACAGAACGTGCGCCGCGCTCGCGTTTTCGGCGTGCTCGAATCGGCCGGCGTGCTGGCGGCGCTGCTCGCGCTGTGGTGGCTGGCCAGCCACTTCCAGTGGGTGAGCAAGGTGTTCCTGCCCACGCCCGAGGCCACGCTGCACAGCCTGCTGCAGGGCCTGAACCTCGCGCCGTCTGACGTGCCCGGCGAACTGGCGGGCTTCACCGCCAGCACGGTCGAGCGCATGCTGCTGGGCTGGCTGCTGGCCTCGTTCGCGGGCATGGCGCTGGGCGCGCTGATCGGCATTTCGGCGCAGGCTCGCGCGTGGATCCAGCCCACGCTGGAATTCATCCGCCCGCTGCCCGCCTCGGCCGTGCTGCCGCTGGCGATTTCCATCTTCGGCCTCTCGCCCAGCATGGTGCTGTCGGTGGTGGCGTTCGGTGCCATGTGGCCGGTGCTGCTGGCCACCATCCACGGCTTCGCCAGCGTGGAGCCGCGCCTGAAGGAAGTGGCCGGCGCGCTGCAGATCAGCCGCGCCGCCTTCATCTGGAAGGTGGGCCTGCCCAGCGCCATGCCCGACATCCTGGCCGGCATGCGGCTGTCGATGACGGTGTCGCTGATCGTGGCCGTGGTGGGCGAGATGATCGCCTCGCAGTCGGGCCTGGGCCAGGCCATCCTGCTGGCCGCGCGCTCGTTCCGCGCGAGCGAACTGTTCGCCGGCATCGTGCTGCTGGGCCTGATCGGCTTCGTGACCAATGCGCTGCTGGCCGTGGCCGAACGCCGCCTGCTGCGCTGGCAGCACCCCTGACATCCCGCCCCGTCACGACATCAGGAAACCGCCCATGCCCACGCCCGCCAATCCGCTCGATGGCTTCACGGTAGACCGCGCCGCGCTGCGCTACGTGGGCGACGGCCTGCAGCGGCCCGAATGCATCCTGGCCGAGCGCGACGGCTCGCTGTGGGCCGCCGACGCGCGCGGCGGCGTGACGCACATCGCACCCGACGGCAGCCAGCGCTTCATCGGTCAGCGCGCCGACGCGCGCTTCGCACAGGCGGCCGATGCGAAGGCCGATGATTTCGAGGCCAAGTTCACGCAAGGCACGCTGCCCAACGGCCTGGCGTTCGCGGCCAATGGCGACATCCTGATCTCCAACTTCGGCACCGACGTGCTGGAGGTGATGAGCCGCGACGGCACCACGCGCACCTTGTACGACCGCATCGACGGCCAGCCGATCGGCAAGGTCAACTTCGTGCTGCGCGACTCGAAGGACCGCATCTGGCTCACCGTCTCCACGCGTGTGAACCCATGGACGGCCGCCGCCGCGCGTCGCGTGCAGGACGGCTACATCGCCGTGGTGGACCCACATGGCATCCGCGTGGTGGCCGACGGCTTCCACTTCACCAACGAGGTGCGGCTCGACGCGAAGGAAGAGTGGCTCTACATCGTCGAGACCACCGGCCCGCACGTCACGCGCATGCGGCTGGACGAATCGCAACCCGGCGGCGTGCAGCTCAAGGACCGCGAGGTGTTCGGCCCGTCGCATCTGGGCGGCTACCCCGACGGCATCGCTTTCGACAGCTTCGGCAACCTGTGGTGCACCCTGGTGATGGTGGACCAGCTGATCGCCCTCACGCCGCAGGGCGAGCGCCGCCTGCTGATGGACGACGGCGACCCCGAGGCCAGCCGCAACCTGCTCGACAGAATGGCCGCCGGCACCGTGACCGCCGAGGACATGCAGCGCGCCCATGGCAGCGTGGCGCCCTGGATGGCCAGCATCACCTTCGGCGGACCCGACCTGCGCACCGTGTACCTGGGCAGCCTGCTGGGCACGCGCATTCCGTACTTCACGTCGCCGGTGGCGGGCCTGCCTATGGTCCACTGGTGAACCCCCGCAGAATCACGATCACACATTCCAAGGAGACCCCACCATGCCCCGCAAGTTCGTCGACATCTCGATCTTCCTGGAGAACGACGTGCTCTCCGATCCGCCGCCGTTCGCGCCCAAGATCCAGTACTTCACGCACGAGAACACGGTCGACCAGATCACGCCGTTCTTTCCCGGCCTCAAGAAGGAAGACCTGCCCGACGGCGAAGGCTGGGCGGTGGAGCAGGTGCAGCTGTCCACGCACAACGGCACGCACCTGGACGCGCCGTATCACTTCCACAGCACGATGGACGACAAGCTCGGCGAGAAGAAGCCGGCCATCGCCATCCACGACGTGCCGCTGGAGTGGTGCTTCCAGCCGGGCGTGAAGCTGGACTTCCGCCACTTCCCCGATGGCTACGTGGTGACGGCCGAGGACGTCGAGGCCGAACTCAAGCGCATCGGCCACACGCTGTCGCCGCTGGAGATCGTGGTCATCAACACGCGGGCCGGCGAGCGCTACGGCAACCCCGACTACGTGAGCGCCGGCTGCGGCATGGGCTACGAGGCCACGATGTATCTGCTGGAGCGCGGCGTGCGCCTGACCGGCACCGACGGCTGGAGCTGGGACGCGCCTTTCGTGCACACCGCGAAGAAGTACGGCGAAACGAAGGACGCCGGCCTGATCTGGGAAGGCCACAAGGCCGGCCGCGACATCGGCTACTGCCACATCGAGAAGCTGCACAACCTCGAAGCGCTGCCGCCCACGGGCTTCTTCATCAGCTGCTTCCCGCACAAGATCCGCGGCGCCTCGGCCGGCTGGACGCGCGCCGTCGCCATCTTCGACGATGCATTGTTCACCCCCACGGGCGCTCACTCCGTGTAGTTCCCTGCCCCCCGAGGGGGCCGCGGCCGCCTTGGGGCGGCCCGGCGGCGGCCGGATGGCTGTTGCCCCGACTAACATTCCGTCCATCAACAGAAGAGACACAGCGACATGGCCCTGAACCACACGCACGACCCCGCCGCGAAGAGCTGGCTTGAATCCGCCAACGCTGCCGGCACCGACTTCCCGATCCAGAACCTGCCGTTCGGCGTGTTCCGCCGTAAAGGCAGCAACGAAGCCTTCCGCGGCGGCGTGGCCATCGGCGACCAGGTGATCGACCTGGCGGCCGTCTCGCGCGCCGGCGCGGTGTCGGGCCTGGCCGCACAGGCCGCCAACGCCGCCGCCAAGGACGCGCTCAACGACCTGATGGCCATGGGCCCGGCCGCCTGGAGCGCGCTGCGCCACGCACTGTTCGACCTGCTGCGCGAAGGCGCGTCGGGCCCGGGCGTGCAGGCGTTGCGCGCCGGCCTGGTGCCGATGGCCGACGTGGAGTATTCGCTTCCCACGCGCGTGGGCAACTACACCGACTTCTACACGTCCATCCACCACGCCCGCAACGTGGGGCGCATCGCGCGTCCGGACGATCCGCTCACGTCGAACTTCCAGTGGATCCCGATCGCGTATCACGGCCGCGCCTCCAGCGTGGTCATCAGCGGCACGCCCTTCCGCCGCCCCATGGGCCAGGCCATGCCGCCGGGCGCCAAGGCCCCCGTGTACGGCGCCTGCAAGCGGCTCGACTATGAGCTGGAGATGGGCTTCTACATCGGCCAGGGCAACCGCCAGGGCGAGCCCGTGCCCATGGCCGAGGCCGAGCAGCAGATCTTCGGCATGTGCCTGCTCAACGACTGGTCGGCGCGCGACCACCAGTTCTGGGAGATGGCGCCGCTGGGCCCCTTCCTGGGCAAGAACTTCTGCACCACCGTGTCGCCGTGGATCGTGACGATGGAAGCGCTGGAGCCCTACCGCGTGCCGTTCGCGCACCCGGCCGACGAGCCGCAGCCGCTGGCCTACCTCGACAGCCCCGCCAACCGCGAACGCGGCGGCGTGGACGTGCAGCTCGAAGTGCGGCTCGAATCGAAACAGCACCGTGCCAGGGGCCTGTCCGCCGATCGCCTGTCGGCCACCAGTTTCCGCCACCAGTACTGGACCATCGGCCAGATGGTCA
The DNA here is from genome assembly GCA_017307855.1 of Burkholderiales bacterium. Classification (GTDB taxonomy): domain Bacteria; phylum Pseudomonadota; class Gammaproteobacteria; order Burkholderiales; family Burkholderiaceae_C; genus JAGOCV01. The sequence goes on from JAFKGD010000006.1 coordinate 171,514, forward strand.
CGCAGCACACCGTGGGTGGCTGCAACCTGCAGCCGGGCGACCTGCTGGGCACGGGCACGATCTCGGGGCCGACCTACGAAGAAGCCGGCGCCATCGTCGAGCTGTCGGTGGGCGGTACGAAGCAGATCCCGCTGCCGGCCACGGGCGAGAGCCGCACCTTCCTGGAAGACGGTGATGCCGTGATCCTGCGCGGCTGGTGCGAGAAGCCCGGCGCGGCGCGCATCGGCTTCGGCGAATCGCGCGGCGAAGTGCTGCCCGCCATCGGCTGACGCGAGGGGCCGCACCATGGCGTTGCCGACCCCGTCGCTCGAATTCGCCTGCGACCTGGTGGTGCACGTGGCGCCGCCGCTGGAGGCCGGCGCCATCACCGGCCTGAACAGCCGCGGCCGGCGCCGCATCATCCCCATCACGGGCGGCAGCGTGAGCGGGCCGCAGATGCAGGGCCGCGTACTGCCCGGCGGCGCCGACTTCCAGCTGGTCGTCTCCGACACCTGCGCCGACCTCGACGCGCGCTACCTGCTGCAGCTCGACGGCGGCGAGCACGTCTTCGTGCAGAACCGCGCGCTGCGGCGGGGCTCGGCCGCCGACATCGCGAAGCTGGTGCGCGGCGAGCCGGTGGATCCGGCCGCCATCTACTTCCGCTGCGTGCCCACGTTCGAGGTTTCTTCGCCAGCGCTGGCGTGGCTCACCGAGAGCGTCTTCATCGGCACCGGCGCGCGCTTTCCCGACCGGGTGGAGATGCGCTTCTTCCGCGTGGGCTGAACGCGGCCGCCCGCGAGACGACGGCGGCAGGCGCCGCCACATGGTTGTACGATGCAACCATATGGCCACCTCATCTGCCGCGTCGCGCGAGGACGCCCTCGCCCACGATCCTGTCGAATCGGTCCGCGCCGCCTCGCGCACCCTGGTGCGCGAGCTGGGCTTCATGCGCCCCACGCTAGCCGCGACCGAGTATTCGCCCTCCGCCGTGCATGCGCTGCTCGAGATCGAGGCGAACGGCAGCATGACCGCGGCCCAGCTGGTGCAAGTGCTGGTGCTGGAGAAGTCGAGCGTCAGCCGCATGCTCTCGCGGCTGGTGGCCACGGGCGAGCTGAAAGAAGCCGCAGGCGAGGGCGATGCGCGGGTCAAGCCGTTGCATCTCACCGCGCGCGGCAGGCGCACGGTGCGCTCCATCCACGCGCACGGGCGCGCGCAGGTCGTGGCCGCCTTGCAGCGGCTGAACCCGTCGCAGCAACAGACCGTGGTCCAGGGGCTGGACGCCTACGCCGGCGCATTGCGGGCCTGTCGCGAGGCCGCTCCGGTGCGCGTCAACAGCCCGGCGCCCATCGCCATCGAGGCGGGCTACCGGCCGGGCGTGATCGGGCGCGTCGCCGAAATGCACGCGTCGTTCTACGCGCGGCACTGGGGCTTCGGCGCGATCTTCGAGAGTCGCGTCTCGGCCGGCCTGGCCGAGTTCAGCCAGCGCCTTCACGAGCCCTGCAACGGCCTCTGGGTCGCGACACAGGGCGGGCGCATCGTCGGCTCCGTCGCGATCGACGGGCAGGACCTGCGCCCCGGGCTGGCCCACCTGCGCTGGTTCATCCTGGACGACGGTTGCCGGGGCAGCGGCGCGGGCCGCCGCCTGCTGCACGAGGCGATCGCTTTCTGCGACCGCGCCGGCTTCGCGGCGACGCAGCTATGGACCTTCCGGGGCCTGGACGCGGCGCGGCGGCTCTACGAATCCGCCGGCTTCGAGCTGACGCACGAGGCGCCGGGCGACCAGTGGGGCACGCAGGTGGTGGAGCAGCAGTTCACCCGCCGCAGTCAGGCGCCGGCCGCCTGAAGCCGCACCGATTCCTCGCCCCTCGCGCCAGTTAACACTGATTTCGCACAACCGTGCTAATATCATCCCCATGGACGCCCGCACCCAGAAAAGCGAACTCACCCGTGCCGCCATCGTCGGCGCGGCGCTGGATCTCGCCCTGCACGACGGGCTGGAGGCCATCACGCTGCAGGCCGTGGCCGATCGCATCGGCCTCTCCAAGAGCGGCGTGTTCTCGCGCGTGGGTTCGCGCGAGGCGCTGCAGAAGGCCGTGATCGAGGAGTACGGCCACCGCTTCCTGGCCGACGTGTTCGTGCCCGCGATGCAGTCGCCGCGCGGCCTGCCGAGGCTGGACAGCGTCATGCAGCGCTGGATCGCACGCATGCGTGACGTCGAGCTGCAGACCGGCTGCCTCTACACCGCCGGCGCCTTCGAACTCGACGACCGCGAAGGCGAGTTGCGCGAACTCCTTCTGCAGGAGGTCACCCGCTGGCGCGCGGCGCTGCGGCGCACGGTGCTGCAGGCGGTGGAAGAAGGCCACCTGCGCGCCGACACCGACGCCGGGCAGCTGGTGTCCGAACTCAATGGCCTCGTGATGACCCTGATGCACGACGGCCGCTTCCTGCGCGATGCGCAGGCCCCGGCGCACGCGCTTGCCACCTGGCAGCGGCTGCGGGCCGGATACGCTGCCTAGCGCGGCGCCCTTCTCATTCCTGATTCATGCCTGCGTCCCTTTTCGTCCAACCGCCCATATTTCGCACAACCGTGCGATAAAGGAGATCACCATGTTCGTCATCCTGCTGCTCGCCCTGGTCTTCGGCGCCATCCACGTGGCCGCCCGCGTCATGGACTCGCTGCATTCGCTGCCCCGCAGCAACGAGGACTGGGTCTGGTATTGAACGTCCGCCACTTCCGCTAGCATCGCCGCCTGCCAAGACAACACACAAGGAGATGGCCATGGGCATGTTCGACTGGAAGGAAAAGAGCGCGGCGGCGCTGGACGGCGGTGGGGTGATCGGCCCCGACGAGCGCCTGCCGTGGCCGCAGACCGGCGTGATGGGCGTGCAGCACGTGATCGCGATGTTCGGCGCCACGGTGCTGGCCCCCATCCTCATGGGCTTCAACCCCAACATCGCGATCCTGATGAGCGGCATCGGCACGCTGATCTTCTTCGTGATCACGGGCGGCAAGGTGCCCAGCTACCTGGGCTCGAGCTTCGCCTTCATCGGCGTGGTGATCGCGGCCAGCGGCTACGGCGGCCAGGGGCCCAACGCCAACCTGGCGGTGGCCCTGGGCGGTATCGTGGCCTGCGGCGTGCTCTACACGCTGATCGGTTTCATCGTGCAGGCCGTGGGCACGGGCTGGATCGAGCGCTTCATGCCGCCCGTGGTCACCGGCTCGGTGGTGGCGGTGATCGGCCTGAACCTGGCGGGCATCCCGGTCAAGAACATGGCCGCCAGCAACTTCGACAGCTGGATGCAGGCGGTGACCTTCCTCTCGGTGGGCCTGGTGGCCGTGTTCACGCGCGGCATGGTGCAGCGCCTGCTGATCCTGGTGGGCCTGATCGTCGCCACCGTGATCTATGCACTGCTCACCAACGGCCTGGGCTGGGGCAAGCCGATGGATCTCTCGGGCATCGTGGCTGCCGCATGGTTCGGCGCGCCGGCGTTCACCGCGCCCGTGTTCACGGCCAACGCGATGCTGCTGATCGCGCCCGTGGCCATCATCCTGGTGGCCGAGAACCTGGGCCACATCAAGGCCGTGACGGCCATGACCGGCCGCAACCTCGATCCGTACATGGGCCGTGCCTTCATCGGCGACGGCATCGCCACCATGGTGAGCGGCTCGGCCGGCGGCACGGGCGTGACCACCTACGCCGAGAACATCGGCGTGATGGCGGCCACGCGCATCTACTCCACCGCCATCTTCGTGGTGGCGGCGGTGATCGCGCTGGTGCTGGGCTTCTCGCCGAAGTTCGGCGCCGTCATCCAGGCGATTCCGCTGCCGGTGATGGGCGGCGTGTCGATCGTGGTGTTCGGCCTGATCGCCGTGGCCGGCGCGAAGATCTGGGTCGACAACCGCGTGGACTTCACCGACAACCGCAACCTCATCGTGGCCGCCATCACCCTGGTGCTGGGCACGGGCGACTTCACGCTGAAGTTCGGCCAGTTCGCGCTGGGCGGCATCGGCACCGCCACCTTCGGCGCCATCATCCTGTACGCGCTGCTGAGCGTGGGCCGCAAGCCGCGCTGACGGCCGCAGGCGGCGGCGCGCGGGCCATGGACGGCACGCGCGCCGCCACAGACAAGTCCGCGATATCCAACCAACGATTGATTCGTTGGTCCGCGGCGGCCGCGACCGAATAATGCGGCGCATGAACTTCCAGCAGCTGCGCTCGGTGCGCGAAGCCGCACGGCGCGGCTTCAATCTCACCGAAGTCGCCAACACCCTCCATACCTCGCAGCCTGGCGTGAGCCGGCAGATTCGCGAGCTGGAAGACGAACTGGGCATCGAGATCTTCGTGCGCGCGGGCAAACGGCTCACCGGCCTCACCCCGCCCGGCGGCACCGTGCTGCCCATCATCGAGAGCATCCTGCAGGGCGCGGGCAACCTGCAGCGCGCCGGCCGCGAGTTCGCGCGCCAGGACACCGGCACGCTGTCGATCGCGGCCACCCACTCGCAGGCCCGCTACGCCCTGCCGCCGGCGGTGCAGGAGTTCCGCCAGCGCTTTCCCGAAGTGCAACTGCGGCTGCACCAGGGCTCGCCCCGGCAGGTAGCCGAGATGCTGCTGTCGGGCGAGGCCGACATCGGCATCGCCACCGAGGCCATCGAGCAGTACGACGGCCTGGTGGCCCTGCCCTGCTACCGCTGGACGCATTGCGTGGTGGCGCCTGCGGGCCATCCGGTGCTCGAAGGCCCGCTCACGCTCGAGCGGCTGGCGCGTGAACCCCTCATCACCTACGACCATGGCTTCACGGGTCGCCGGCGCATCGACGCAGCGTTCGAGGACGCCGGCCTCGCGGCCCAGGTGGTTCTGGCGGCCATGGACGCCGACGTGATCAAGGCCTACGTGGAACTGGGCATGGGCGTGGGCCTGGTGGCTTCGATCGCGTTCGACCCCGAGCGCGATCTGGCGCTGCGCGGCGTCGACGCCGGCGCGCTGTTCGGCATCAACGTCACGCAGCTGGCGATCAAGCGCGGCAGCTTCCTGCGCGGCTACACCTACGCCTTCATCGAATCGTTCGCACCGGGGCTTGATGCCCAGGCGGTCGACCGCGCCATGGCCGACGCGTGAGGGCGAAGCTCAGGCCGCCGCGTCGTCCCGGCCCGGCTCGAACAGGCCCGTGAACTCGGCGCGCTTTTGCATCATCGCCACCACCTGAGCGGCCAGGAACTGCAGTTCGGCCAGCTTGGCCGGATCGATGTCGCGCGGCTTCGAATCGATAACGCACAGCGAGCCGATGGCCTCGCCCGTGGCCGTGACCAGCGGCGCACCCGCATAGAAGCGGATGTGCGGCGAACCCGTGACCATGGGGTTGTTCCTGAAGCGCGGATCGAGTTGCGCGTCGCGCACGACGAGCACCTCGTCAGGCTGCTCGATGGCGTGCGAGCAGAACGACCAATCGCGCGGGGTCTCCTGCATCTCCAGCCCGACCCTGGACTTGAACCACTGGCGGTCTTCGTCGATCAGCGAGATCAGCGAGATGGGCGCTCCAAAGGTCTGCGAGGCCAGCCGCGTGATGTCGTCGTAGGCCGTCTCGGCACTGGAGTCGAGCACCATCAGGCGGCGCAAGGCGGTCAGGCGGCGGGACTCGTCGAGTTGTTCTGACATGGCGGGAAGAAAACGAAGTGGCAGCCGGAAAATTCTAGGCGTATCGGCAAAGCCCGACCAGGCGGTCGCAAAGGCCTCACCGGCTGCGTGGAGCGGGCGGCCTCGCCGGCGGGCTCGATGCCGGCTTCGACGTGCTTGGCGCAGCGTCGCCGCGACCGAGCAGGCCGCCGATCTTCGCGCCGATCACCGTCCCGATGCCCGGCAGGATGGCGGTGCCCACCGCGGCACCCGCATAGAAGCCGGGGGCGATCCTGAAATCCGGCTTGCGCGTGGGCCCTTCGACGGTGAAGGGCACGTCCACGGCGCCGCCAGCCATGTCGAGCGAGCCCTTCGCGCTGACGTGGCGGCGGTACACGGTGGCTTCACCCTCGGCCTTGTAGCCGCCGGCCGTGGCCTGGATGCCGGAATAGGTGACGCGCATGCCGCCCTGCCCGGTGTTCTGCGTGACGACGCGACCCGAGAGGGTGTCGAGCTTCGTCTGCCCCTCGCGCTCGCGGCCCAGCGATTTCACGGCGCGGTCGATGTCCAGCCGCAGCACCACGCCCTGCTCCACGGTCAGGTCGCTTTCGGTGCGCAGCGAGCGGCCGAGTTCGCCCGGGCTGGTGCCCTGTGCGTGCACGCGCGTGCGGCCCGACGCCAGGCCCGCGAGAGGCGAGCGGCGCTTGAAGGCGGCGATGGCCGATTGCACTTCGACGCGGCGCGGTTCGAAGCTGCCTTGCACGGTGATCAGCCCATCGGTCGTCTCGGTCAGCGTGAGCTCGCCTTCGCCGCTGCCACCGCCGGCCTCGGCATGGGCGCGCCAGCGGTCTTCGTCGCCCTGGCGCGTCAGGCGCAGCAGCGTGGGCCGGGCCGCGTCGCTGCGGCTCACCAGAGCCTCCCGCGGGCGCCATCCAGCGTCGAAGCGGATGTCGGCGTCATAGGCCAGCGGCACGCCGCTCCACGAGACGTAAGTCACCCGCCGCAGCACCACGTGATCGACCGGATGCCGGTCGCCCAGGCCCCGCTTGTCGCTGCGGAAGGCACGCACCGACAGGCGCGGCAGCACTGCGTCGTCCACTTCCAGCCGCGCCAGGCCCCAGTTGCGATCGCGCAGCGTGCCCCAGCCCAGGCGCGGCCAGACGGCGACGCGGGCGATGGTGATGGGCTCGTCCTGCACGGTTCGCACGTCGCGCACCTCGGCCATCGGCGTGGGCAGCAGGCGCCAGCTCACCGCGCCCACCTGCACGGCCACGCCGGTGCGCGCCTGCACTTCGTGCTCGACGCGGCGCGCCAGCTCGTCATCGCCCGGCAGCCACACCAGCAGGGCGACGAAGGCGGCGACCAGCAGGACGGCAAGTCCGCACAGCGACCACAGCCCCCAGCGGAGGACGGGCGAGCGCGGGCGAAACCAAGACATGCTGCCCATCGTGCCCGTGCAGTGCGTGCCGGGCTGTAGGCGCAGCCCGGCGCGGCGTGCCATCCAGCGGCGCCTGTGCGTCGTCGCGGGGGGCCTGCACCCGGGTGACACGCGGGTCTGCACGGATCGTGCTTGCCCGTCTGTTGCATGATGATCGCGCCGACTTTTCCCGACCGCCCCTTGGACACCGCCACCCAACGCCTGCTGGCCGCGCTTCGCATGCGCCAGCTCGAACTGATCGCCACGCTGGCCGACACCGGCAGCGTGCGCGCGGCCGCCCAGCGCCTGCACCTGAGCGCGGCGGCCGTGAGCAAGGGCCTGCGCGAGACCGAATCGCTGTTCGGCGCCGAGCTGTTCCAGCGCCTGCCGCGCGGCCTGTCGCCCACGGCGATGGGCGAGATGGTGGCGGCGCGTGCCCGCCTGCTGCTCAACGAAGTGGCGCAACTGGCCGATGAACTGGCCGCGCGCCAGGGCGGCCGCGCCGACGAGGTGCGCGTGGGCGCCGTGCCCTTCCTCACCTGGACGCTGCTTCCGCGCATCCTGCAGGAGATGCAGCGCGTCCCGGGCGGCGAGCTGCCGCGCGCCCGCGTGGTCGAGGGCCGGCTGGGCGAGATGTGCCGTCAGCTGGAGGCCGGCGACATCGACGTGCTGGTGACGATGAACATGCCCTCGGAACTCGGCGGCCTGCGCTCGGACGGCTTCGTCATCGAGCCGATCTACGACGAGCAGTGGACCGTGGTGTGCTCGCCCCGGCATCCGGCCGCCCGCGGCAGGCGCGTGCGCCGCTGGGCCGACCTGGTCGCCGAGCACTGGATCCTGCCGCCGCGCCCCACGAACGCACGCATGATGGTGGAGCAGGTGCTGCTGCGCCGCTCGCTCGCGCCCCTGGTGCCGTGGATCGAGTCGATGAACGCCATCACCAACCTGCAGCTGGCCGCGCACGGCGCCGGCCTGACGCTGGCCGCGCGCTGCACGCTCGATGCGTACCTGGCGCGCGGCGCCCTGGTGGAACTGCCGATGGAGGACCTGCCCCCGCCGGTGCCGATCGCGCTGGTCTACCGCACCGGTGCGGCGCGCAGGCCGGTGCTGTCGGCGCTGCGCTCGGCCGCGCAGCGCGCCAGCAGCGAGGCGGCGTCGGCATCGGCCGCCACCATCCGCGCGGCCAAAGAGTTCTCGCCGCGGAAGTCGCGCGCCCAGACCGATTCCAGCAGCGTCACGCAGGACGTGAGCACGGGCGTGGGCACGCGCGCCACGCGCCCCAGGGTCTCCAGGAAGGCCATGCCGAAGGGCACGTCTTCCAGCACGTAGCGGTGATCCAGGCGCGCGGGGCCGTTGGGGCTCATGCCGCGCTGCACGATCTCAGCCGCCATCTCGTGCAACGACGCCGGCGTGAGGTGGTAGGAGCGCGCGTAGTGCTCGCGCAGCGTGGGCAAGGCCAGCCCGAAGGCGCGGGCCACCGCCAGCCGTTCCGCGTCCAGCGACTCGGCGATGCGTGCCACCACCGGCGTGAAGCAGCCGAACAGCGACCAGGCCTCGCCCCGGTCCATGCGCGTGAGGTTGGGAATCACCTCGGCCGCATGCGCGATCGGGTTGATGTTGGCCAGCGTGATGGCCAGCAGGTTGGCCGCCGACACGAAGCGAGGGCCCAGCAGCCGTTCGCAGCAGGCGACGGCGCGCGCGGTGTCGGCGGGGCCGGTGGCCGCCACCTCGATGCGCTCGCGCAGCGGGTTCACGTGCAGGCTGCCATCGGGCAGGAAATGGGTGGTGGTGGCGGTGGTGTTCCAGCCGGCCACCAGCACGTCGCGCCCCTGGGCGCACGCGGTTTCGGCCAGCCACAGCGGCACCAGCGACAGCGCGCCGCTCACCAGCACCACCTGGCCGTCGCGCCAGTGGCGCGTGAGCGGCTCCAGCACGGCTTCGTAGGCGTTGGCGGGCAGGCAGACGATCCACACATCGGCATCCGCCAGCGCGGCGGCATCGGCCAGCAGCCGGGGCGCGAACTGCGATTGCAGCGCACCCGAGGTCGTGACGCGCGTGCCGCCGTCGGCCTGGCGCACGCGCGCCCCGGTGGGCGACCACAACGTGGCGGACACGCCGCGCTGGTGCAGGTACGCCACGGTGGCACAGCCCACGGCGCCCGCACCGACCACGGCCACGCGCGGATCGGCCTGCATCGAGAACACCGCGCCGCTCACTCGAGGACGATGTTGCGTTCGCGGATGATGCGGGCCCACAGCGCGCTCTCGGCGGCCACGCTCTTGCCCAGCTCTTCAGGCGAGCTGCCCACGATCTCCAAGCCCTGGCGGCGCAGCTTGGCCTGCAGTTCGGGCTCGGCGAGCGAGGCACGCACGGCGGCGTAGAGGCGGTCCACGATCGCCCGGGGCGTGCCGGCGGGCGCGAACAGCGCGAAGTTGGTGGTCGATTCGAAGCGCGGCACGCCCGATTCGGCGATGGCGGGCACGTCGGGCACCAGGGCCGAGCGGCTGGCGCCGCTCACGCCCACGCCGCGGATGCGGCCCGAGGTGACGAAGGGCACGGCCACGCCCAGGTCGAGGAAGGCCACGTCGGCCTCGCCGGCCGCCACGGCCGTGGTGGCCGGGCCGCCGCCCTTGTACGGCACGTGGGTCATCTGTGTCTGCGTGAGCGACATCAGCAGCTCGGAGGCCAGGTGGCTGGTGGAGCCATTGCCGCCCGAGGCGATGTTGAGCTTGCCGGGGTTCTTGCGGGCGTAATCGATCAGCTCGGCCGCATTCTTCACCGGCAGCGACTGGCGCGCCACCAGGATCAGCGGGCTGGCGGCCAGGCCGCTCACGGGCACCAGGTCGCGCTGGTGCTGGTAGGGCAGGCCCTTGTACAGATGCTCGGCGATGGCGTAGGTGCTGTTGGTGGCCAGCACCAGCGTGTAGCCGTCGGCCGGCGACTTGGCGACCTGGCCATGGCCGATGGTGCCGCCCGCGCCGGGGCGGTTGTCCACCACCACCTGCTGGCCGAGCTGCCTGCCCAGCTCGGTGGAGACGAGGCGCGCCAGGATGTCGGTGGCGCCGCCGGGCGACCAGGCCACCACCACCTTCACGGGCTTGGTGGGCCAGCCGGGTTCTTGCGCCTGCGCGGCGAAGGGCGCGCCCAGGGCGCTGGCGGCCGCCAGCGCCAGGGTGGCGCGGCGCATGGCACGGAAGGATTTCATGGCGGGGTCCTGCATCGAGAGGGTGAGGAAGAAAAGGGGTTCGATGCAGTGTAGGAACCACTCGCCGCGCGCACGAGCGACATGTTTTCAGGCAGGGTCAACCGGCGGTTAACGCACGGCGCCCGGGCCGGGCGCCGTCAGGCCGGGTCGCCCGCCTCGTCCGCTGCGCGCGCCATGCGTTCGCTCTTCCAGTACACGTCGTCGCCGCCCTCCATGCGGTTGAGCACGCGCGCCAGCACGAACAGCAGATCCGACAGGCGATTGAGGTAGTGGCGCGGCGCCGCGTTCACGCGGCCCGGCTCGGCCGCGCCCAGGCTCACCACCGCGCGCTCGGCGCGGCGCGCCACGGTACGGCACACATGGGCCTGCGAGGCCGCGCGCGTGCCGGCGGGCAGGATGAATTCGGCCAGGCGGGGCAGCGTGGCGTTGTAGTGCGCCAGTGCGTCGTCGAGCGCGGCGACGGCCTCGGGCTTGAGCAGTTCGTAGCCCGGAATCGACAGCTCTCCGCCCAGGTTGAACAGCTGGTGCTGCACCTCCACCAGCAGTACGCGCACGCCGTCGGGCAAGGGCTCGCACAGCAGCAGGCCGATGTGCGAGTTGAGTTCGTCCACGTCGCCCAGGGCAGCCACGCGCGCGCTGTCCTTCGGAACCCGGGTGTTGTCGCCCAGGCCGGTGGTGCCATCGTCGCCGGTGCGGGTGGCGATCTGGGTCAGGCGGTTGCCCATTGGAATGTCCTTGTGCAGCGGAGGAAGGCGAGGATTGTGCGCGCGAATGCTTTCGAAACGCCGCCAGCCCGCGTGGCGCGAAAAAGCGCCGTCACGTGCTCTCGCGCGCGTCAGGCTGCCGGGTCGATGCGGGCCAGCGCGTCGGCGATCGGTCCGGCTTCGGTGGGGCGCACGAGCCGCGCCACTTCCTGGCCGCCCTGCATGAACACGAGCGTGGGCCAGAGCTTGACGCGGAAGCTGCGGCCCAGCGGCTTGCCGCTGCCGTCCTCGATCTTGTAGTGGCGCACGCCGGGATGCGCGGCCAGCGTCTGCTCCAGCAACGGCTGCGCACGCTGGCAGTGCGGGCACCAGGGCGCGCCGAACTCGACCAGCACCGGCCCCTGGCCGGCGGCGGTGTCGACATCGGCCCGGGCGGGCTCGGTGGGGGCGAATTCATGGTTCATGGGCATGGCGCATTGTCGGCCCGCCGGGCCGCCTGCCGTGTCAGCCACACGCTTGCCCATGGGTACGGCAGGGCTGGCGGCGAGGGTATGCCCGCGCAGGCGCGCAGGGGCACCGAGACCTAGAATCGTCTGCTGCCCGCGCTGCCGCGCCGGCCGCCGCACCCTGGAGACACCGCCATGAATGCCCCCACCGACATCGCCCACCTTGCGCCCGACATTCGCCTGCGCGACGTGCCCGAAGCCCTGCTCACCGCGCTGCGCGAGCGCTTCGGCGCGCAATGCTCCACGGCCCAGGCGGTGCGCGAACAGCACGGCCGCGACGAATCGGCCTTCGTCAGCGTGCCGCCGCCCGCCGCCGTGGTGTTCGCCGAGAGCACGAAGGACGTGGCCGATGCCGTGGCGCTGGCCGCCGCGCACGAGGTACCCGTCATCCCCTTCGGCGTGGGCTCGTCGCTCGAGGGCCACCTGCTGGCCGTGCAGGGCGGCATCAGCATCGACGTGTCGCGCATGAACCGCGTGCTGTCGGTGAATGCCGACGATCTCACCGTCACGGTGCAGCCCGGCGTCACGCGCCGGCAACTCAACGAAGAAATCAAGAGCACGGGCCTGTTCTTCCCCATCGACCCGGGCGCCGATGCGTCGATCGGCGGCATGACCGCCACGCGCGCCAGCGGCACCAACGCCGTGCGCTACGGCACCATGCGAGAGAACGTGCTGGCGCTGGAAGTGGTCACCGCCAGCGGCGAAGTCATCCGCACCGGCACGCGCGCGCGCAAGTCCAGCGCGGGCTACGACCTCACGCGCCTGTTCGTGGGCAGCGAAGGCACGCTGGGCGTGGTCACCGAGATCACACTGCGCATCTACCCGCTGCCCGAGGCCGTGTCGGCCGCGATCTGCTCGTTCCCCAGCATCGAGGCGGCCGTTCGCACCACCATCGAGATCATCCAGCTGGGCGTGCCGATCGCGCGGGTGGAGCTGATCGACGCGCATTCGGTGCGGGCGGTCAACCGGCATTCGAAGCTCACGCTGCGCGAAGAGCCGATGCTGCTGATGGAGTTCCACGGCTCGCCCGCCAGCGTGCAGGAGCAGGCCGAGACGGTGCAGGAACTGGCCACCGGCCATGGCGGCAACGCCTTCGAATGGGCCGCCACGCCCGAGGAACGAACGCGCCTGTGGACGGCGCGGCACAACGCCTACTTCGCCGCCGTGCAGAGCCGCCCGGGCTGCCGCGTCATCACCACCGACACCTGCGTGCCGATCTCGCGCCTGGCCGATGCGATGCTCGACTCGGTGTCAGAGGCCGAGGCCAGCGGCATTCCCTACTTCCTGGTCGGCCACGTGGGCGACGGCAATTTCCACGTCGGATATCTCATCGACCCGGACGACGCCGGCGAGCGCATGCGCGCCGAAGACCTCAACCACCGCCTGGTGGCACGCGCCCTGGCCGTGGGCGGCACCTGCACCGGCGAGCATGGCGTGGGCCTGCACAAGATGGGCTTCCTGCTCGACGAGGCCGGCAGCGGCGCCGTGGACATGATGCGCACCATCAAGCGCGCGCTCGATCCGAAGAACATCATGAACCCGGGCAAGATCTTCGCGCTGGACTGAACCCCGGCACCCCGGGCCGGCAACCGGCTCACGACCCCGGCTGCGTGGCCGGCGGCTCGAAGGCGCGCACCGCCGGCAGTGCTTCGTCGAAGCGCTCCAGTTGCACGGCCGTGAGCTGGCCCGTGCAGCCCTGCGCCAGCGACGAGGTGCCACTGTCCCTCGTGACGGCGTTCGGATTGCCGTGCACGCACAGCGGCCGGCCGGCGGCGTCGGCGCCCGGATCGAACCAGCTGCCGGTGGGCACCTGGATCACGCCCGGCATCAGGTCGTCGGCAATCTCGGCACAGGCCAGGAACGCGCCGCGCGCGGAGAACACGCGCACGATGTCCCCGTCATGCACGCCGCGCGCGGCCGCGTCGTGGGCATGCAGGCGGCACACCTCGCGGCCCTGCCGTTTGGCCGCCTGGCTGTGGCCGCCGAAGTCGAACTGGCTGTGCAGCCGGGTCGCCGGCTGGTTGGCGATCAGCACCAGCGGATGCTCCGGCGTCGGGCCATCGGCCGGCGGCAGCCACGCCGGGTGGCCCGGACAGTCCGCATATCCGAAGGCAGCAATCGCGGGTGAACAGATCTGCACCCTGCCGCTGGGGGTGGGCAGGGGATGCGCGGCCGGGTCGGCATGGAAGGCACGCAGGATGCCGCCGTCGTCGGCCTGCTGGGGCAGCACGATCTCCCCGCGGGCCCAGAACGCGTCGAAGTCGGGTGCCGGCAGGCCAAGGTCCTGCAGGCCCTTGCGCGTCGCTTCGTAGAGGTGCCTGAGCCAGTCGGCGCTGCTGCGGCCTTCGGTGAAGGCCTGATGCGCATCGCCGCCCAGCCGCCGGGCCAGGTCGGCGAAGATGTCGTAGTCGTCCCGCGCCAGGCGGTGCGGCGGCGCCACGCGCCGCATCGCGATCATCAGGGGATCGGTGGAGGTGGCGCCGATGTCGTCGCGCTCCAGCGTCATGGTGCAGGGCAGGACGATGTCGGCGTGACGCGCGGTGGCGGTCCAGGCGATCTCGTGCACGACGAACGTGTCTAGCGTGGCCAGGGCCCGGCGCAGGCGCCACAGGTCCTGGTGATGATGGAACGGATTGCCGCCCGCCCAATACGCCAGGCGCACGTGCGGATAAGTCAGGCGCCGGCCGTCGTAGTCGAAGGGCGTCCCCGGCGCGAGCAGCATGTCGGCGATGCGCGCGACCGGAATGAAGCGGTCGCAGCCATTGCGCCCCTGCGGCAGGGCCGCGACCGGCACGGCGTTGGCGCGCTTGCCGTAATGGGCGATGGTGCCCAGCGCATAGTTGTAGCCGCCCCCGGGCAGGCCGAGCTGCCCCAGCGCCGCGGCCAGCACCGCGCCCATCCAGACCGGCTGCTCGCCGTGCTCCGCGCGCTGCAGCGAATGCGACACCACCACCAGCACGCGCCGTCCGGCCAGCGAGCGCGCCAGTTGCGCGATGGTCTCGGCGGGCAGTCCGCAGATCCCTGCGGCCCAGGCCGCATCCTTGGGCTGGCGGTCGGCGCGGCCCATGACATAGGTTTCGAATTCCGGCCAGCCGTCGCAGTGGCTGGCGAGGAACGCCGGGTCGTGCAGGCCTTCGCTCACCAGCGTGTGCACCAGCGCCAGCATCAGCGCGGTGTCGGTGCCCGGCCGCGGCGCCAGCCACTCGGCGCGCGCCTCTTGCGGCAGGTCGCTGCGGATCGGGCTGATGCAGACGAAGCGGCAACCGCGCGCGGCCGCCTGGCGCATGGCTTCGCGTTCCACGTGCTGGCTGATGCCGCCGCTGCCCACGCGCGAGTTTTTCAGCGCCATGCCGCCGAATGCCAGCAGCACGTCGGTGTGCTGGACGATCTGGGTCCAGGTCACGTTGCGCATGGCGACCGGCTCCAGCGGACCCAGCACATGCGGCAGGATCACGGCCGAGGCGCCCGCGCTGTAGCTGTTGACCGAACGCACGTAGCCGCCCAGCGCGGTGTTGAGGAAGCGGTGCACCTGGCTCTGCGCATGGTGGAAGCGGCCCGCGCTTGACCAGCCGTAGGAGCCGCCGAAGATGCCCTGCACGCCATGCGCGTCGCGCACGCGCGCGAGCTCCGCCGCCAGCCGGTCGAGCACCTCGTCCCAATCCATCGGCACGTAGCCGTCGCGGCCACGTGCGTCGTCGGGACCGGGGCCGCGCTCCAGCCAGCCGCGCCGCACCATGGGCACGCTCACGCGGACCGGGTGGCGCAGCGCGCCGGGCAGGTTGTCGATGAGGGGATTGGGGTCGGGGTCGCGCGGGTGCGGCCGCACGGTCAGCCGGCCGTCGTCCCAGCGCGCCTGGAATGCGCCCCAGTGGGCGCTGTGCGGATGGAAACTCATGGCCGGGCCTGCCCGGCCTGGCGTCCGGGCACGGCCGCCAGCAGCTCCTGCGTGTAGGGGTGCTGCGGCCGGTTGAACACCTGCTCGGCCGGCCCGAGCTCGACCACGTGGCCGCGCTGCATGACGGCGATGCGGTGCGACAGCCGCGCAGCCACGCGCAGGTCGTGCGTGATGAAGACCATGCTGAGGTTCAGCTGGCGGCGGATGTCCTCCAGCAGGTCGAGGATCTGGGCCTGCACCGACACATCGAGGGCCGACACCGCCTCGTCGGCGACGAGGATGTCGGGCTCCATCATGAGTGCGCGCGCGATCGAGAGGCGCTGGCGCTGGCCGCCCGAGAATTCGTGCGGATAGCGGCCGACGGCGCTCGCGTCCAGGCTCACCAGCTCGAGCATGCGCATCATGCGTTCGTGCACGCGCCCGCGCTGCTCGCCGAAGTTCATCGGCCCCTCGGCCAGCGCGCGGCCGATGGTCAGGCGCGGATTGAACGAGCGGAACGGGTCCTGGAACACCATCTGCACGCGCTGGCAGCGCCGCCTCCACTCGGCGGCCGACATGGCCGTGATGTCCTCGCCTTCCACCAGCACACGGCCGGCGGTGGGCCGCGCGAAGCGCGCCAGGCAGCGGCCCAGCGTGGTCTTGCCCGAGCCCGATTCGCCCACGATGCCCAGCGTCTCGCCGCGCGCGAGCTCGAGCGACACGCCGGCCACGGCATGCACCACGCGTCGGCGCGACTTGAAGAGCGAGCCGGTCTCGAAGCGCACATGCAGGTCTTCCACGCGCAGCACCGCACCGGACTTCTTTCCTGCCTGCAGCGTGCCGGCACGGAACGAGCCATCGGGCACCGAGGCGAGCAGTTTCTGCGTGTAGGGATGGCACGGTGCGCGCAGCACCTGGGCGGCCGGGCCGGCCTCGACGATGCGGCCCGACTGCATGACGATGACCCGGTCGGCGATTTCGCGCACCACGTCGAAATCGTGCGTGATGAAAAGCACGCTGCTGGCATAGCGGCCGCGCAACTCGTTGAGCAGCCGCAGCACCTGCGCCTGCGAGGTGACGTCCAGCGCGGTGGTCGGCTCGTCGGCAATGATGAGGCTGGGCTCCATGGCCAGCGCCATGGCGATCATGACGCGCTGGCGCTGCCCGCCCGAGAGCTGGTGCGGATACGCGTGCCGCAGGGTGTCGGGCGTGGGCAGGCGCACGTCGTCGAGCAGGCCGAGCACGCGCTGCGCGACCTGCGCGCCGCCCAGCGACGCATCGTGGAACTGCAGCACCTCCGCGATCTGGTCTCCCACGCGCATCAGCGGATTGAGCGCCGTCATGGGCTCCTGGAACACCATGGTCATGCGGTTGCCACGCAGCTTCTGCAGCACCGGCAGCGTGGCGTGCGTGATGTCCTGGCCCTGCAGCAGGATCTGGCCGCGCTCGAGCGTGAGCACGCCCTGGGGCAGCAGGCCCATCACCGCGCTGGCGGTGACCGACTTGCCCGAACCCGACTCGCCGACGATGCACACGATCTCGCGCGGGCCGACGGTGAAGCTGACGTTCTCGACCGCGTAGCGCCGGTCGCCCTGGCCCGGCAGGGTGACGTGCAGGTCGCGGATCTCCAGGACCGGGGGTGTGCCGTCGGCCGGCTCAGCGGTGGCGGTGGCGTGGGTCGGCATGGCTCAGCTCCGGTGTTTGCGGGCCATGCGCGGGTCGAGCCGGTCGCGCAGCGCATCGCCGAACATGTTGACGGCCAGGATCAGCAGCGCCAGGAAAATGCCCGGGCACAGGACGATCCACGGCGCGCGCTGGAAGAACGGCCGCCCCTCGGCAATGATGGTGCCCAGACTCGGAATCTCCGGCGGGAAGCCCAGGCCCAGGAAACCGAGGGCGGCCTCGGTGAGGATGGCGGCTGCGCAGACGAAGGTGGCCTGCACCACCAGCGGGTTGATGGTGCTGGGCAGGATGTGGCGCCACAGCACCACGGCCGTGGGCGTGCCCAGCCCGACCGCCGCCTCCACGTACGGGGCCTCGCGCACCGACAGCACCACGCTGCGCACCAGGCGGGCGATGCGGGGAATCTCCGGTATCGAGATGGCCGTGACGATGGTCAGCAGGTTGGCGCCGCCCAGCGCCACCATGGAGACCGCCAGCAGAAGCGACGGTATGGCCATGATGCCGTCCATGATCCGCATGACGACCGCGTCGACGCGGCGGAAGTAGCCGGCCACCAGCCCGATCAGCAAACCGCAGCAGACGGCGATCGCGCTCACCATCGCCGCCAGCGTGATGGACAGGCGGCCGCCATAGAGCACGCGCGCTAGCAGGTCACGGCCCAGCGAGTCGGTGCCCAGCCAGTAGTTCGCGTCCGAAGGTTTGAGCCGCATGCGCGGCGTGAGTTGCGCCGGGTCGTGCCAGGCGATGAGCGGGGCGCACACCGAGATCGCGATGAGCGCCAGCAACAGGAACAGCGACGCGAGCATCACGCGGTCGCGCAGCAACACGGAGACGATGGCGCGCAGGGTTCTCATGGCCGGTCCGTTGCGTCAGTAGCGGATGCGGGGATCGAGCAGTACGTACAGCACGTCGATCGCCAGGTTGACGAAGATGTAGGCGAACGAGAAGAACAGGATCGTTCCCTGCACCACCGGATAGTCGCGCGCGAGCACCGAGTCCACGATGAGGCGGCCGACGCCGGCGATGTTGAAGATGGTCTCGGTGACGACCACGCCGCTGATGAGTGCTGTCACGCCGACACCCACCACGGTGACGATCGGCACTGCGGCGTTGCGCAGCGCGTGGCGGAACAGCACGAAGCGCTCGGTCACGCCCTTGGCGCGCGCCGTGCGCACGAAGTCCTCGCCCAGGATGTCGAGCATGCTCGCGCGCGTGATGCGGGTGATCAGCGCCACGTACACGGTGGCGAGCGTGAGCGTGGGCAACACCAGGTGGCGCGCCCATTCCAGCAGCCCGTCGCCGGGCGCGCGGAAGCCCTGCACCGGCAGCCAGGTGAACTTGACCGAGAACGCCAGGATGAGCAGGTAGCCGATGACGAACGACGGCACCGAGAACGCCAGCACCGCCGTGGCGGTGATGGCGCGGTCGACCCAGCGTCCGTGATACCACGCGGCCAGCACGCCAAACGGGATCGCCATCAGCAACGTGAGCGTGATGGCCGACAGCGCCAGCGACAGCGTGGGCGGCAGGCGCGCCACGATCAGCTCGGTGACCGGCTTGCGCGAGATCACCGAATGGCCCAGGTCGCCGCGCGCCAGCTGGCCCATCCAGCGCAGGTACTGCGTGAGCACCGGCTGGTCGAGCCCGAGGTCGCGGCGGATGTCGGCCACGGCTTCTTCGGTCGCCATCTCACCGGCGATCACGCGCGCCGGGTCGCCGGGCGACAGGCGCAGCAGCAGGAACACCACGGTGGCCACGATCAGCATGATCGGCACGGTGGCCAGCAATCGCTTGAGGATCAGGCCACCCATGCCGCGCCTCGCACTGTCGTCGCCGGGCTCATCGGTCGCGCGTCCGGTTCAGGGCCGGCTGCCGAGCCAGAACAGCGGCAGCGGCGCGTCGACCATGCGCGCCATCTTGGCGTTGTAGGCCTTGATCTTCGAGAAGCCCCCCAGCGGGATGTAGAACACCTCCTCGTAGTTGAGCTTCTGCACCTCGACGGCGATCTGCTTTTTCTTCGCCATGTCGGATTCGGCGGCGAAGTCGTTGCGCAGCTTTTCCATGCGGTCACTCTTGGACCAGCCGATGTAGCCTGCCTCGCCGCGGCCGTCGAGGTTGGGGTTGATGATCGGCGTGAGCAGGTCCAGCGTGCTCCACTGGGAATGCACGATGTTCCAGCCCCCCTGGGCGATCGGGTCCTTCTTGGTGCGTCGCGACTGCATGGTGGTGTAGTCCATGGACTGGATCTCCACGTTCATGCCGATGCCGCGCAGCGCCTGCGCGGTGATCGAAGCCATGGCCGACAGCACGGTGATGTCGGTCGGATGCAGGATCACCACCTTGCTGCCGTCATAGCCGCTTTCCTTGAGCAGCGCGCGCGCCTTCGCCAGGTCGGGCGCCCTGGTCTGCGTGGCGTACTGTTCGGTGGCGTAGGGCGAAACGCACGAGAGCACCGCGCCGCACAGCTGGTAGATCTTGGGATTGCCGAACTGCGCATCCAGGTAGTCCACCTGGTTGATGGCCGCCAGCGCGGCTCGGCGCACCTTCACGTCGTTGAAGGGCGGCTGCAGCCAGTTCATGCGCAGGGTCAGCATGTCCGAGTTGGCGCCGAAATCCTTCAAGGTGATGCCGGGTGCCTTCTCCAGCTGCGACATCAGGTCGGGGGGCACGTCCTCGATGTAGTCGATCTCGCCGGCGCGCAGGGCCTGCACCGCCGTCTGCGGATCGGGAATGGACACCAGCTCGAGCCGGTCGGCCAGCGCCACCTTGCCGCCGGCGAAGCCGCTGGGCGCTTCCTTGCGCGGCACGTACTCGTTGAACTTGAGGTACGTGGCCTTGACGGCCGGCTGGAAGTCGCCCGGCACGAACTTCCACGGGCCGGAGCCGACGAACTCGGTGATGGCCTGCGAGGGCGGAGCGGCGGCGATGCGCGCCGGCATGATGAACGGCACCGGCGAGCTCTGCTTGGCCAGGGTCTCGAGCACCAGGCCGAAGGGTGACTTCAGCTGGATGGTGAAGGTGCGGGGATCGACCGCCTTCATCTCCTGGAGCGCCGCGAACAGTCGCACGCCCATCTGGTCGCGGCTTTGCCAGCGCTTGAGCGAGGCAATCACGTCCTCCGACGTGACGGGCGTGCCGTCGTGGAATTTCAGGCCCGGACGCAGCGTGAAGCTGTAGTTCATCTTGTCGGCGGAGACGGTGTAGCGCTCCACCATCTGCGGCTGCGGCACCGACTTGGCGTCCATCGAGAACAGGGTGTCGTAGATGAGATAGCCGTGGTTGCGCGTGCTGTAGGCCACGGTCAGCACCGGATCGAGGATGCGCAGCTGCGACTGCAGCACGATCTTGACCGTGGTCGGCTGCTGGGCGATGGCCCCGGGGCTGAGCACGACGGCACCCAGCGCCAGGCCGGCGGCCGACAGCCAGGCGCGCCAGCGCGGCGGGCGCGTGGCATCGACGGGGGCGCAAGGAACTCGTTCACTGGCTTGCATGACGTACGACCTTTCTGCGATGAGGGATGGACTGACCGTTGCCGAAGAACCGGTCCGCTAGGCGGCGAGTGCCGCGGACCGGAGCGTGCTCGTGTTGCCTGCCGCGAGGGCGCGCTCCAGGCGCCGCGCGGTATCGATGAGGGACCATTCGCCGCCCGGCCGGCCGACCAGTTGCACGCCGATGGGCAGTGCGCCCGGCGGCGCGACCGGCACGCACACGATGGGCAGGCCCAGCGGTGCGATCGGCTGGGTGAAGCGGCCGATGGTGGAGCGCACCGGATGCATGGCGCCTTCGATCGCGATGTCTTCCTCGCCCCAGCGCGGCGCGGCGAAGGGTGCGGCCGGCAGCAACAGCACGTCCACGCGCTCGAACAGGCGCGCCACCTGTTCCCGATGCCATGCGCGGAAGCACTGCGCGCGCACGTACCACTCGGCCGGCAGCAGCGCGCCGGCCAGGAAGCGGTCGCGCGTGGCGGGATCGAAGTCCAGCGGGCGTGCACGCAGGTCGTCCAGGCGCAGGCTGGCCGCCTCGACGCTGATGATCGCGTAGGCCGCGCCACGCGCGGCGGCTGCCTCCGGAATGCGGACTGTGTCGCAGGGGCCGAGCGCGCGGGCCGCGCGCTCCAGTCCGGCACGGGCCTCGGGCGAGAGCAGGCGGTCGAAGTAGTCGTCGGCGCGCGCGATACGCGCGGGTGGCGCGGCCGCGGCGGGCGGCGCCTCGCCCGACAGCACCTGCCAGGCCAGCGCGACGTCGTCGACGCAGCCGCCGATCCAGCCCACGTGGTCGAGGCTGGGCGACATCGGCACCATGCCGTCGGTGGCGATGCGGCCGTAGGTGGGCTTGAAGCCCACCGTGCCGCAGAACGCCGCGGGAATGCGGATGGAGCCGGTGGTGTCGGTGCCCAGCGCCAGCGGCACCATGCCGGCGGCCACGGCGGCGCCGCTGCCGCCCGACGAGCCGCCGGCCGTGCGTGCCGTGTCGTGGGGATTGTGCGTGCGGCCGTAATGCGCGTTGTCGGTGAGGAAGCCGTAGGCCAGCTCCTCCATGTTCAGTCCGCCCATCAGCGTGGCGCCGGCGTCCTCCAGCGCGCGTACGGCCCAGGCACTGCGGACTGCGGGCGCGCGGTCGGCCAGGATGCGCGAGCCGGCCAGCGTGACCACGCCTTCGATGTCGAACAGGTCCTTGGCTGCGAACGGAACGCCGGCCAGCGGGCCCGGATCGTCGCCCGCCGCCAGGCGCGCATCGGTGCGCGCGGCCTGAGCGAGCACGCGCTCGGCAGGCAACGCGGTCGTGAAGGCGTTGACCTCGGGCCCGCGCTCGTCCATGGCCTGCAGTGCCTGTCGTGCCACGGCCTGGGCCGTGGTGCGACCGGCGCGGATGGCCGACACCAGCTGCGCGATGCCGGGGCCCACGCTCATGGCTCGAAGCGCGGCGCAGGCGCCGTGCCCCCGGGGATCTCGAAGGCCAGCAACGGCGCGACCAGGCGGTGGTTGAGCAGCAACTGCGCCGCCACACCCGCGCGCAGCTCGGGCGGGATGTCCAGGCCCACGACACGCGACGCCGCCGCCAGCCAGGCCTGGGCCTCGTCGGGCGTGGGCTCGGACACGGCGGCGCGCATGGCGTTCAGCTCCGTCCCAGCGTGGCGAAGGTGCCGAACACGCCTTCGAGGTCGTCGGTCACGCCCTTCAGGCGCTTGTTGTAGACCGTGGTGTAGTCGACGTTGACGATGGGGATGATGGGCAGGTCGGTCATGGCCAGCACCTGCATCTCGTTGAACAACGTGCGGCGCTTGGCGGCGTCCGGCTCGGTCTGCGCGGCCTCCAGGATGCGGTCCATCTCGGCACTGGCGTAGCCCGAACCGTTGGAGTACGGAACCCCCTTGCGGATGTTCTTCGACCAGAACATGCGTTGCACGCCGATGGTCGGGTCGGGCAGGTTGAAGATGCCGTACGACGTGGTCTGGAACGCGTTCTCTGTCCAGATGCGGCGCTGGAAGGTGGCGGCGTCGGTCATGCGCAACTCGACGTCGATGCCGATCTGTCGCATGGCCTGCTTGAAGTACTCGGCAAAGCGCCGGTACTGGTCGCTGTAGGTGGACGGGTCGTGCGTGATCCTGAAGCGTATGCCGCCGGCCTTGCGCGGAAAGCCGGCGGCATCGAGCAGTGCCTCGGCCTTCTTCAAGTCGTGGTCGTACCTGGGCACGTTGGGGTTGTAGAACCTGGCCAGGCGCCTGGAGATCGGGCCGGTGGCGGCCGAGCCGTAGCCGAACCAGACGTTGCGCGCCACCATGTCGCGGTTGATCGCATGGGCGATGGCCTGGCGCACGCGCACGTCCTGGAACTGCGGATCGCGCATGTTGAATTCGAAGTAGTACATGGCGCCGCACATGGCGTAGCCGTCGGTGGTCACCGCCAGGCTGGGCAGGGCCTCGATGCGCTTGAGGTCGTTGAGCGCGATCGGGTCGGCGCCGCCGATGTCGAGCTCGCCGGTCTCGAAGGCCACGGCCCGCGCGCCGGCGTCGGGCAGGAAGCGCACGATCACCGTCTCGAATGCGGGCTGGCCCTTGACCCAGTAGTCGGGGTTGCGCACCAGCCGGATGTGGCTGCCGCGCTGCCATTCGGCGAACTTGAACGGGCCGGTGCCCACGGGCGCGCTCACCAGCGGGCTGGTGGCCGGGTCGGCGGCCTTCTCCCAGAGGTGCTTGGGCAGGATGGGCGACTCGGACGCCGAGAGCGCCGCCATGATGTAGACCGACGGCCTCGACAGGCGCATCACCGCGGTGAGCCGGTCGGGCGTGTCCACTGCGGTGACGTTGGCGAAGGTGGCGCGGCCGCGCGGGTGGTGCTTCTTGAGGATTTCCTCGAACGTGTACTTCACGTCGGCCGAGGTGAAGGGCTGGCCGTCGTGCCACTTGACGCCGTCGCGCAGCTTGAAGGTGATCGACAGCCCGTCGGCCGCCAGCTGCCAGCTGGTGGCCAGCGAGGGCAGCGGGTCGAAGTTCTTGTCGTAGGCCAGCAGCCCATCCATCATCTTGGCCGAGATCTGCTGGACCATGAGCGCGCTGTTGAACGCCGTCACCAGCGTGGGCGGCTCGGGCGTGAGCGCGAAGCGCAGCGTGCCGCCCGTGGCCGCGGGCTGGGCCTGCGCTGCACCGATGGCGCCCGGCAGCAGGCCGGCTGCGTTCAGGCTCAACCAGGCGCCAGCGCCGCCGAGCAGGCGCAAGCGGCTCCGATGATTCATCTTCATGGCATATCCCTTTCCGTTCGATCGACCTGTCAGCGCCTGCCGTGTCCGCAGGCGTTTCCTATTTAGGAACTAACGTTCCAGAATGCGATACCAAGTGAAAGCAGAATCCATGCCCGCCCCGCATGCCCGCCGGCGACCCGCCACGGTGCGCCGTGCACCATGCCGCGCTGCGCGCGCAGGGCATGCAGGCGCTGTCCGGGCCCGCGCGCGCATCACGCCGGGGCACCATGGCGGCGCTGCATTTCCGCTTCGAATCGCTTGAAGAAGTCATCGGCCATGGACTTGGCAGCGCCATCGATGAGGCGTTGGCCGAGCTGGGCGATCTTTCCGCCGACCTGGGCCTGCACCGTGTAGCTGAGCAGGCAGCCGCCGTCCTCGAGTGGAGCCAGCGTCACCTGCGAGGAGCCCTTGCCATGCCCCGCGATGCCACCCTGCCCTTCGAAGGCCAGGTGATAGCCGTGGGGCGGATCGAGCTCGCCCAGCGACACGCGGCCGGTGAAGCGCGCCGACACCGGGCCGATCCGGACCGCCATGCGCACCGCATAGCGGCTGGCATCCCCGGGATCGCGCTCGAACTGGTCGCATCCGGGAAGGCACGCCTGGAGCGTCTGCGGATCGTTGAGGCTCTCCCAGGCCTGCGCCTGTGTGATGGAGAGATGGCGGCTGCCCTGCATGTCCATGGCGTGGCTGCTTTCTGTGTCGGTGTGGAGAAGAGGAGGCCGGCCCTCAGCCGGCACGCAGCGCCGAGGCGACGGCACGTCGCGACAGCACGTCGATGAGATGGGCCCGGTAGTCGGCCGGCGCATGCAGGTCGCCCACGGCATCCTGCGGATCGAAGCGCACTGCCGCCGCGGCTTCGGGCCGGAAGTCCTCCGACAACACGGCCTCCAGCGCGGTGTGACGCAGCACGCCCCCTCCGGCTCCGGTGATCGCCACACGCACGATGCCGTCGGCGAAGCGCGCCACGAACACACCCGCGAGCGGGAACTGCGATGCCGGCTGACGCTGCTTCTCGTAGGCGGCCATCCGCGGAACCGGGAAGCGCACGGCGCACACCAGCTCGCCGTCCTGCAGCGCCGTGGCGAACAGTCCGAGGAAGAAGTCGTCGGCCGCGATCTCGCGCCCCGTGGTGATCACGGTGGCACCCGAGGCGAGCAAGGCGCTCGGGTAACAGGCGGCCGGGTCGTTGTTGGCGATGACGCCGCCCAGCGTGCCCATCGCACGCACCTGGCGGTCGCCGATGCGGCCCGCGAGATCCGCCAGCGCCGGGAAGACCGCGCGCATTCCCGTGTGCGCAGCCACATCGGCATGGCGGGCCATGGCGCCGATGCACACGGCATCGGGCGCCACTTCGATCGCATCGAGCCCCGCGACGCGCCCCAGGTCCACCAGGGTCTCGGGATTGGACAGGCGCAGCTTCATGGACGCCAGCAGGGTCTGTCCGCCTGCCAGTGGGCGCGCGCCGGACGCCAGGTGATCCAGTGCCGCCTCGAGCGTGACGGGCTGGTGCATCTCGAACGCGTACATGGCGGCCTCCGCTTCAGGCCACGCCGACGGCGCGCATCGCGGCACGGCCGGCCTGCACGGCTTCGACGATGTTCTGGTAGCCGGTGCAGCGGCAGATGTTGCCGTCCAGCTTCTCCCGGATCTCGAGGGCGTCGGCCTGCGGATGACGACGGCACAGATCGATGGCACTCATCACCATGCCCGGCGTGCAGAAGCCGCATTGCAGGCCATGGCATGCACCGAAGGCGGCCTGCATGGGATGCAGCGGCGCGCCCCCGGCCGCGAGTCCCTCGATGGTGACGACCGCTCGCCCCGCCGCCTGCGCGGCCAGCTGGTTGCACGACTTCACCGCGCTGCCGTCGAGCAGCACGGTGCACGCGCCGCACTGCGCGGTGTCGCAGCCGACGTGCGTTCCCGTCAGGTGCAGGTGCTCGCGAAGTACCTGCACCAGCAGTGTGTTGGGCGCGACGTCGATCACGACCGGCTGATCGTTGACGCTGAGTTCGATCCGCATGCCACTCCTTCGGACACGCGTTCCGGGCGCACCGCAAAGCTACCGGGCGCTGGACGCGTTGTCCATATTTTGGAATACTGTTTCCGAAATGTGACACAATGGATTTTGCATGTCAAACATCGCGGCGGCGCGGCTCTTGCATGCGAGGCCGGTGGAACGGCATGACAGGACAGGATTGCGCATGAGCTTCGACGCCCCCCCTATCGAGCCCCAGCGTTTCGGCAGCGGCCACGCCGTGAGACGCCTGGAAGACCCGGCCCTGCTGCGCGGCGCCGGCCAGTACACCGATGACATGCAGCGCGCGGCGCAGGCGCAACTGGTGTTCCTGCGCTCGCCCTATCCGCACGCCGGCATCCGCAG
This sequence comes from Burkholderiales bacterium, assembly GCA_017307855.1. Lineage (GTDB taxonomy): Bacteria > Pseudomonadota > Gammaproteobacteria > Burkholderiales > Burkholderiaceae_C > JAGOCV01. The sequence goes on from JAFKGD010000006.1 coordinate 197,612, forward strand.
CATCGATACCGAAGCCGCGCGCGCCATGCCCGGCGTGCTGGCGATCTACACCGGCGCCGACCTGGTGACGGCGGGCGTGAAACCGCTGCCGACCACCAACGTGTTCACACGTGCCGACGGTTCTCCCGGCACATCGCCGCCGCGGCGCGCCCTGGCCCACGAGCGCGTGCGCTTCGTCGGCGAGCCCGTGGCCGCCGTGGTGGCAGAGACACTGCAGCAGGCGCGCGACGCGGCCGAGGCGGTGATGGTGGATTACGAAGAGCTGCCCGCAGTCGTCGACATGCGCCAGGCGATCGGACCCGGCGCCCCCGTGCTGCATGACGCGGCGCCCGACAACATCGTGGCCGAGACACGCTACGGCGATGCGGCGGCCGCCGACGCGGCGTTCGCGCGCGCGGCCCACGTCGTGTGTCTTTCCATCTTCAACCAGCGCGTGGTGGCGCTCACGCTCGAGCCGCGCGCCATGCTGGCCGAGATCGACCCCGGCGACGGCCGCCTGGTGCTCCATTCCAGCTCGCAGATGCCCTCGGCCGTGCGCGACATCGTCGCCGGATCGCTGGGTCTGCCGCGCGAGAGCGTGCGCGTGAAGGTGGGTGACGTCGGTGGCGGGTTCGGCATGAAGACCGGCATCTACCCCGAGGATCTCGCCACCGCGTGGTGCGCGCACCAGTTGCGCCGGCCGGTCAAGTGGACGGCCGATCGCAGCGAGGAGTTCCTGGCCTCGGCCCATGGCCGCGACGTGGATGGCGAGGTCGCGATGGCCCTCGATGCCGATGGCCGCGTGCTGGCGCTGCGCGTCTCCAACCTGGCCAACATGGGCGGCTACGCCACGCCCACCGGAGCCATGATCCAGCTGCGGATCGGGCCCTGGGTCACCACCAGCGTCTACGACATTGCGCTGGTGGATCTGCGCTACCGCGCCGTGCTCACCAACACCGCGCCCACGGGCTCCTACCGCGGCGCCGGCCGGCCGGAGGCCATCTTCGCGATCGAGCGCCTGTTCGACGAAGCCGCGCGGGTGAGCGGCATCGACCGCATCGAGCTGCGCCGCCGCAACTTCATCCGGCCCGCCCAGATGCCCTACACCAATGCGATGGGCCAGGTGTACGACAGCGGCGCGTTCGAGCGCCTGATGGACCGCGGCCTGGCGCTGGCCGACTGGAACGGATTCGAGGCGCGGCACGCCGCCGCGCGTGCACGCGGACGCCTGCGCGGCCTGGGGATCGCGACGTTCCTGGAATGGACTGGCGGCAACGCGCTGGAAGAGCGCGTCACCGTGACGGCGCTGGCGGACGGCACGATCGAGGTGTTCTCTGCCGTCAACGCCATGGGCCAGGGCATCGCGACCTCGCTGGCGCAACTGGTGGTGGATGTGTTCGGCGTGCCCATCGGGCAAGTGCGCGTGGTGCTGGGCGACACCGATCGCGGCGATGGCTTCGGAACGGCGGGCTCGCGCTCACTGTTCACGGGCGGCTCCTCGATGCACGTGGGCGCCCATCGCTTCATCGAACACGCCCGCAGGCTGGCGGCCGAGTCGTTCGAGGTGGCGCCCGATGACGTGACCTACGGCGCCGGCCGGCTGCAGGTGGCGGGCACCGACCTCTCGATCGGGCTGGGCGAGCTGGCGGCGCGCCAGCCGGGCGGGCGCATCTTCACCGAATCGACCAGCCGCGTCGGCGGTCCGAGCTGGCCCAACGGCTGCCATGTGTGCGAGGTCGAGATCGACCCCGGGACGGGCGAGCTGGAAATCGTCGCCTACAGCTCGGTGAACGACATCGGCCGCGTGGTCAATCCCATGATCGTGCAGGGCCAGCTGGACGGCGCGGCCCTGCAGGGCATCGGCCAGGCGCTGATGGAGCACATGGTGTACGACCGCGAGACCGGCCAGCCCCTGACCGGCAGCCTCATGGACTACGCTGCGCCGCGCGCCGATGCGTTACGCATCGTGATGCGCAGCGAACTGGACGAGTCGACGCCGTGCCTGACCAACCCGCTGGGCGTCAAGGGCGTGGGCGAGCTGGGCACCATCGGCTCGATGCCGGCCGTGGTCAATGCCACGGCCGACGCACTCGCGCGCTCCGGCCGCGCCGACCTGGCCGCCGGCCTGCAGATGCCACTGCGCGCGCCCGACCTGTGGCGGGCACTGCGATCGCCGGCCGGGACGTCCAGACCTGTATGAGCCGACTTCTATAATCCTGCCCCGCCAACAGGGAGTCACATGAACAACACGCTGGTCAAGGGTTTGCAGGTGCTGGAGGCGCTCGCGCGCAGCGAGCGCCCGCTGGGCGTCAGCGAACTCGCGCTCATGCTCGACATGGGCAAGAGCAACGTCCACCGCCTGCTGCAGGCACTGGTGGAACTGCGCTATGTGGTCAAGGACGAGACCACCTCCGAATATTCGGCATCGCTCAAGGTGTGGGAACTGGGCAACCGGTTGTCGCTGCGCCTGGCTGTTCGCCATGCCGCGCAGACCCGCATGACCGAGCTGCTGCTGGCCACCCGCGAATCGGTGCACTTGTCGGTGCTCGAGGGCTACGAGGTGCTCTACGTGCACAAGCTCGACAGTCCCGAGCCGGTGCGCGCCTACTCCGAGATCGGCGGCCGCGCGCCCGCGCACTGCGTGGCCACGGGCAAGGCCATCCTGGCCTGGCAGCCCGAGGCGGCGCTCGAGAACTTCATCGCGCACGGACTGGCCGGGCACTCGGAGAACACGATCACCGACCCGGATGACTTCCGGCGCGAGCTCGAGCGCGTGCGCAATCTCGGCTACGCGGTCAACCGCGGCGAGTGGCGCGACAGCGTTTGGGGCATCGCCTCGCCGATCCGTGATTCCACCGGTGCGGTGGTGGCCGCGCTCGGCGTCTCCGGTCCTTCGTCACGCCTCAAGCCCGGCCTGATCAAGTCGCTGGCCGCCCACGTGATCGAGGCTGCCGACGCGGTCTCGCTGGACGCGAGTCCGCCGCACGAGCCCGCCTGAGCGGCACGCCCCGCGCGGGCGCATTCCCATTCCCCGAAAAGCGGCCCCTGCGGCCGCTTTTCGCATTGCGGCGATGCCACGGCATCGCCGGCGCCAGGCCGCGCGCGAGAGCTGCGCCGATCGCACGCCACCCCCCTGGCCACGCTTGACACCCGGTTCGAGCTATGCCACATTTTAGAATAGTCGTTCCGTATTTTAAAATCACAGCATTCTCAATGGTGAACGGGTTCTGGCACGGCTCATGCACCACCCACCCGTCACCGAACCGGTTTTCCCAGCACAAGGAAGCTACCCATGGAACTCAAGTACGTCGGCTCCGGCACCCGCTACAGCAAGGCCGTGATCCACGGCAGCACGGTCTACCTGGCCGGCAACGTCGCGAAGGACCCCGGCCCCACGGCGGCCGAGCAGGCCCGCATGATCCTCTCGCAGATCGACGACACGCTGGCGCTGTGCGGCATCGACAAGTCGCGCATCATGACGGCCACCATCGTGTTCGCCGACATGCGTGACTTCGATGCGGTGAACGACGTTTGGGATGCATGGGTCTTGCCCGATCACCTGCCCACGCGCACGCCGATCGAGGCCAAGCTGATCACGCCGCGCCACCTGGTGGCCATGCAGATCACTGCGGCCCTGTGAGCGAGGCGCGCATGAGCAAGCCCCCTTCCGCCACCGCGAACGCGCATGCCGGCCTGCCGGTGCGGCGCGAAGCGCTCGACAGCAGCTCCAGCCTGGCCGTGGTGCACGACAGCACGGCGTACCTGGCCGCGCTGCTGCCCGACCCCGCACTGCCGACGGTCGCCGAGCAGACGCAGGACGTCCTCGATCAGATCGACAAGGTGCTGGCCCAGTGCGGCACCAGCAAGCGAAAGATCCTGATGGCCCACATCTACTGCGCCGACAGCCGCCACTTCGACGAAGTGAATACGCGCTGGGATGCCTGGGTGCCCTGGCACGACCCGCCGGTGTGCAACTACGTGGTGGCCAAGTTGCTGTCGCCCCGCCACAAGGTATCCATCCAGGTGGTCTGCGGCGTCTGACCCGCCACCTGCCCCTTCCCGGCGCGCGACCGCGCCCCGAACACATCACGACAGGAATTGCCATGACTTCGAAACTCCAATCCGTCCCGCAGGAAACCGCGGCCCTGCTCGAACGCCTGGGCGTGCCCAAGGCGGCCGTCACCGGCGGCTCGCTTTCCGTCATGTCGCCCATCGACGGCAGCGAGATGGCGCGCGTGGTCGAGCATTCGGCCGCGCAGACGCAGGCGCAGATCGCCGCCGCGCAGGCCGCCTTCGTCAAGTGGCGCCTGGTGCCCGCCCCGCGCCGTGGCGAGCTGGTCCGCCTGCTGGGCGAAGAGCTGCGCGCCGCCAAGGAAGACCTCGGCCGCCTGGTGAGCATCGAAGCCGGCAAGATCCTCTCGGAGGGCCTGGGCGAGGTGCAGGAGATGATCGACATCTGCGAATTCGCGGTCGGCCTCTCGCGCCAGCTCTACGGGCTGACCATCGCCACCGAACGGCCCAATCACCGCATGATGGAAACCTGGCACCCGGCCGGCGTGGTGGCCGTGATCTCGGCCTTCAACTTCCCGGTGGCCGTGTGGTCGTGGAACTCGGCCATCGCCCTGGTGTGCGGTGATCCGGTCATCTGGAAGCCCTCGGAGAAGGCGCCCCTCACGGCGCTGGCGACGCATGCGCTGATGGAACGCGCGCTGGCGAAGTTCGGCAGCGATGCGCCCGAGGGCCTGGCCAGCCTGCTCATCGGCCGCGCCGACATCGGACAGATCCTGGTGGACGACCGCCGTGTCGCCATCGTCTCGGCCACGGGCTCGACGCGCATGGGCCATGCCGTGGCGCAGCGCGTGGCGGCGCGCTTCGGCCGCGCCGTGCTGGAACTGGGCGGCAACAACGCGGCCATCATCTGCCCTTCGGCCGATCTCGAGCTGGCGCTGCGCGGCATCGCCTTCGCGGCCATGGGCACGGCCGGTCAGCGCTGCACGTCGCTGCGGCGCCTGTTCGTGCACAAGAGCGTGGCCGACAAGCTGCTGCCCCGGCTCAAGAAGGTGTACGGCTCGGTGGCCATCGGCGATCCGCGCGCGGCGGACACGCTGATCGGCCCCCTGCGCGATCAGGGCGCGTTCGATGCCATGCAGAAGGCTCTGGACGAGGCCCGCGCCAGCGGCGGGCAGGTCACCGGCGGCGAGCGCGTCAGCACCGCGGCTGGCGAGGGCGGCTACTACGTGCGCCCGGCGCTGGTCGAAATGCCGTCGCAGTCGGAAGTGGTGGAACGCGAGACGTTCGCGCCCATCCTGTACGTGATGACCTACGACGACTTCGACGCCGTGCTCGAGTTGCACAACGCCGTGCCGCAGGGGCTGTCGTCCTCCATCTTCACCACCGACCTGCGCGAGGCCGAGCGCTTCCTGTCGGCCGCCGGTTCGGACTGCGGCGTGGCCAACGTCAACATCGGCCCGTCGGGCGCCGAGATCGGCGGTGCCTTCGGCGGCGAGAAGGAGACGGGCGGTGGCCGCGAGGCGGGCTCCGACAGCTGGCGCGCCTACATGCGCCGCGCCACCAACACCATCAACTACGGCACCTCGCTCCCGCTGGCGCAGGGCGTCAAGTTCGACGTCGAGTGACGGACGGCAGGCGCGCGATGAAACCCGACACCGTGCTCGTGCACGCGGGGCGTGACCCCGGGCGCTTCGGCGGACTGGTGAACGCCCCGGTCAGCCGCGCCTCGACCATCCTGCACGCCGACATGGCGACCTACCGGCTGGCGCAGGCCGACAAGCATGGCCGCCCGTACTACGGACGGTTCGGCACGGCCACGCACCGCATGCTCGAGGAGGCCTGCACGCAACTGGACGATGGACACGGCACGGTGCTGTTTCCCTCGGGCCTGGCGGCGTGCACGGGCGCGCTCAATGCGGTCGTCAGGCCCGGCTCGCACCTGCTCATGGTCGATTCCGTCTACGGCCCGGTGCGTGACTACTGCGACACGGTACTCGCTGAGCGCGGCGTGCAGACCGAGTACTACCCGCCATCGCTGGGCGCCGACATCGCCACGCGCCTGCGCCCGGACACCTCGGCCGTGTACTGCGAATCGCCCGGTTCGCTCACCTTCGAGATCCAGGACCTGCCCGCCATCGCCGAGGCCGCGCATCGCGCCGGCGCGGCCGTGCTGGCGGACAACACCTGGGCCACGCCGTTCTTCTGCCAGCCCCTGGCGCTGGGCGCCGACATCGCGGTGCAGGCTGCCACCAAATACCTCGTCGGTCATTCCGATGCGATGCTGGGCGTGGCCGTGGCCAACGAACGCTGCTACCTGCCACTGCGCACGGCCGCCGCGCGCCAGGGCAACTCGGTCAGTGCCGACGACTGCACGCTCGCCCTGCGCGGCCTGCGCACGCTGGGTGTGCGGCTGCGCCAGCACCAGGCCAGCGCGCTGGCGCTGGCGCGCTGGCTCCAGGGCCGACCCGAGGTGCTGCGGGTGGACCACCCGGCGCTGCCGGACGATCCCGGCCATGCGCTGTGGCGGCGTGATTTCCGTGGCGCCTCGGGTCTGTTCGGCTTCGAGCTGCAGCCGGTGCCGGAGGCCGCGGTGGACGACTTCATCGACGGCCTGGCCCTGTTCGGCATCGGTGCCAGCTGGGGCGGATTCGAGAGCCTGATCCTGCCCAGCCATCCCAAGCGCAGCTGCACCGGCGGCGCGCATCCGGCCGGCGTGCTGCTGCGGCTGCACATCGGGCTGGAAGACGTGGACGACCTGCAGGCCGACCTCGCCGCCGGGCTCGATCGCCACATCGCGCCCAGGCTGCTTCCTCCGCGCGTCGCTGCGCCTCCCCTCGTCAAACACTCCTGACTGGAACACAACATGAAGGACACTCCCCTCACACCATCGGCACTGCCCCTCGCGGGCGTGCGCGTGGTGGAGTTCTGCCAGGTCGCCGCCGGCCCCTTCTGCGGCATGCTGCTGGCCGACTTCGGCGCCGAGGTCGTGAAGATCGAGCCGCAGGAAGGCGACGGGCTGCGCCAGTGGCCACCGCTGAACAATGGCTTCTCCGAGAACTTCGCGTCGCTCAACCGCAGCAAGCGTTCGGTGGCGCTGGACCTGAAGAATCCCGGGCACCGCGAGTTCGCGCGTGCCCTCGTGCTCGAAGCCGACGTGCTGGTCGAGAACAACCGCCCCGGCGTGATGAGCCGCCTGGGCCTGGGCTGGGAAAGCTTCCGCGACGTGAAGCCGGGCCTCGTCTACTGCTCCATCTCGGCTTTCGGCCAGACCGGCCCGCGCGCGGCGGGCGGCGGCTTCGACCTCACCATCCAGGCCGCCGCCGGCGTGATGAGCGTGACCGGCGAGCCCGATGGCGCGCCGGTGAAGTGCGGCGTGCCGGTCTCCGACTTCACCGCCGGCCTCTACGGCGCCTTCTCGATCGCCGCCATGCTCGCGCGCGTGCGCGCCGGCGGCAAGGGCGGCCACCTCGACGTGCCCATGTTCGCGACCACCATCGCCATCGGCGCGTTGCAGACCAGCGAATATTTCGGCACCGGCAACAATCCGCAGCGCCTGGGCTCGGCCCACCCGCGCAACGCGCCCTACCAGGCCTTTCGCGCGCGCGACGGGTGGTTCGCGGTCGCGGCCGGCAACGACCGCCTGTGGCGCGCCGTGTGCGACGTGGTGGCCATGCCCGAGCTGCTGGCCGATCCGCGCTTCACCAGCACGCTGCTGCGGGCCCGCAACCAGGTGGCGTTGAAGGACCTGCTGGAGAGCCGCTTCGCCGAGGCCGACAGCACCGACTGGCTGGCCCGCTTCGACAAGGCGGGCGTGCCCAACGCGCCCATCAATGACTTCGAGAGCGCGCTGGCTGACCCCCAGGCCGTCCACCTGCAGCTGGTGCGGGAGATGCGGCTGCCCGACGGAGCGCGCACGCGCACCGTGGCCTGCCCGGTGTGGATCGACGGCCAGCCGGTCCCGGTCGACACCCGCCCGCCGCTGCTGGGCGAGCACGAACAACTGCTGCGCGACCAGGTCGCACAGCGCGACCAGGAGCCCGCGCTGTGACGGCCGCGGCCGACCCCATCGCGCCGTTGCGCGACTTCGTCATCGCCATGACGGAGCTGGTCAGCCGCGAAACGCGCGAGGAGGTGCTGCTCGCGCAGGCGCGGCCGTTGCTGGGTGCGCTGTTGAAAGACGACACCTGGCTGCCCGACGACTTCGCCCGACCGCATCCCGAGCACTATCAGCAGTACCTGCTGCACGCCGATCCGCTGGAGCGCTTTTCGGTGGTCAGCTTCGTCTGGGGTCCGGGCCAGCGCACGCCCGTGCACGATCACACGGTGTGGGGGCTGATCGGCATGCTGCGCGGCGCCGAAACCGGCACCGCGTGGGGCCGGCGCGCCGACGGGCACTTCGGCGCCATCGGCGAGCCACACCGGCTCGACGTCGGTGGCATCGACGTGGTCTCGCCGACGGTGGGTGACATCCACCAGGTGGTCAACGCCTACGACGACCGCGCCTCGATCAGCATCCACGTCTACGGCGCCAACATCGGCGCCGTGGCCCGCCACGTGTTCGACGCGGCGGGCAGTCCGCGCGGCTTCGTGTCGGGTTACTCGTCGACCGCCGTGCCCAACCTCTGGGACCGCTCGGCCGCCACGCGCGCCGCGATGACGGGCGCCGCCTGATGAACAGCGATAGCACTGGCGCCGCGCCCGCCACCCGCCTGCGCCTGCAGGCAGACGGCTTCGCCCTGTGCCGGCTCGAGCGCGCGGCACGCGGCAACGCGCTCGCACCCGACATCGTGCAAGGCGTCATGACTGCGCTGCATGAAGCCAGCGCGCGAACCGATATCCACACGCTGGTGCTGCACGGCGCGGGCCGCCATTTCTGCACCGGCTTCGATCTGGCCAGCCTTCCCGAAGAGACCGACGCCAGCCTGCTGGCGCGCTTCGTCGCCATCGAGCTCATGCTGACCGCGCTGTGGCGCGCGCCGCTGCGCACGGTGGTCGTGGCGCAAGGCCAGATCGTGGGCGCCGGTGCCGACCTGTTCGCCGCCTGCGATCAGCGCATCCTCGCGGCCGGCAGTGCGCTGCGCTTTCCGGGTGCCGGCTTCGGCCTCGTACTGGGCACGCGCCGCCTGGGCATGCGCGTGGGCACGGCACGCGCGCTGCAGTGGGTGACCGAAGGCACCCAGGTGCGCGCCGACCAGGCCGTCGTCGCCGGCCTGGCCACGCGCGTGCTCGAGGCATCGCCTGCGGGCGAAGGCGCGGCGGATGACGAAGGCGCCCTGCTCGCTGCGGCGCTGGCCACGCTGGCGCCGGTGAGCGTGGCCCGCCAGACCTTCGGCGACTTGCGCAGCGCGCTGGACGACCACGCCGCCGACGCCGACCTGGCAGCGCTCGTGCGCTCGGCTGCGGCGCCCGGACTCAAGGGGCGGATCGAGGCGTATGTGGCGCGCGCGGCTGCCGCGCGCAGCGCGAGCCGGCGGCCGGCCTGACCCGCTTCATCGCCCCGGCACCGAGGCGCTCACACCACCGGTATCGCCGCCTCGTCGTCCGGCAGACAGCGCAGGGCCGACGGCCGGCGTGCGCCCAGGGGGGCGAACTGCTGCGTGGCGAGAAAAGCCACGGCGATCTGGCGCGCTTCGAACATGCGCGTGAACCAGCGGCCGTCGATGGCGCCGCAGGCCGGGCTGAAGAAGGTGTCCCAGGCCGCCATGGGCACGGGCTCGCCGGGCATGCCGCGGGCCACACGCAGGGTCTCTTCTCGCAGCGTGGGCGAAGGGCCGGCATAGGCGCGATAGCGGTTGCCGTCGATGTCGTTGAAGTAGCCGCACATGGCAATGGGTCCGCGTGAGGTCAGTCGCCCATCGTGCGCAGGCTGCCGTCGGGCAGCTTGAACGTGAGGCAGAGCGCCGGTGCGTCGGCCTGTATGACGCGTGCAAGGCTGTCCACGCCGAGCAGGGCCAGCGTCTTGCGCAGGTCGTCGGCATCGGGATGGCGCAGGTCCACCGCCACCAGCTCGGGGCCCAGGAACTTCATGTTCTGCGACGGATGCGGGCCGGGCGACCATTCGATGAAGGCCGGAACCAGGCCGTCGAAGGGCATGCGGCCATCCTCGCGCACCGTGAGGCGCCACGTGCGGCCACCGCGCGACATGTCGGTGATGCGACCCAGGTCGACCGGGCTGCGCGCCTGGATGGCGGCGATGTCCGGCACGCGCACCACCCAGCCCAGGCCGCGCGGACGCTCGGCGATGCGCGCCTGCACGTCGGCCTCGTCCAGCGCAAACCAGCGGCGGTGCGGCACGGGCGGCGCATCGGGGTCGATCGCGATGAGTTCGAGAAAATGCTCGCCGCCGACGTTGAGCACGCGGTTGTGCGTGCTCATGTCGGGGTGCTTGCCGCCGGGCGGCATGTCGACGCCGAGCTCGCGCTGCACCCAGGCCGCGCCGGCCTCGAGTGAAGACGTACCCATCGTCACGTGGTCCAGAAGCGGGGTCATGCGGTACTTTCTTGAGTGGCGTCGGCGAAGTTCCTGGAATCCCCGGAGTCGGTGGAGGGGAAGAACGCCACCGCCCCTTCGCCACCGTGCGTGCCCCAGGCGAGGCTCAGGCCATGGTGCTGCCAGGCCAGGGCCGTGACGGCGCCGGTGGCGATATTGTCCGTTGTGGCATCGCGCAACACGCGCTGCTGGCCGGTGGCCAGGTGGGCCAGGCGCACGCAGCCATCGGCATGGCCCATGGCGACGATGTCTTCGACCGGGTGGCAGGCCACGGCGGTGACGGGGCTCTCGCGCGGCTCGCCGAGCTCGAGCGCCGTCTGGTGCATGGGGCCGCCCTCGCCCTCGAACGGCCACGCCACGGCCGCACCGGCGCCCGACGTGACCAGCCAGCGGCCGCCGGCACTGAAGGCCCAGTCGCCCACGTTGGCCGGGTAGACGCCCATGCGCATGCCGCTGCCATCGGCCAGGCGCCACGCATGCAGCGTCGCGTCCTTTAGGCGCGAGACGACGAAGCGACCGTCGGGCGAGAAGGTGATGCCCGCGTGCACGCCCGGCCAGGGCAGCACGCGCGGCGCCACGGTGGCGTCGTCCAGCGCATGCAGGGTCAGGCCGTCGTAGGCCGCGATGCCCAGCAGCAGGCCGGTGGGCGACAGCGCCAGGGCCTCGATGGCGCGTGCATGGCGGATCTCGCGCAGGCCGCCGCCGGCATCGCGCACCCAGGCCGTGTTGCCGCTGGCCCAGGCCACCGCACCGGCGCGGTTGGCGGTGAGCACACCGACCCAGCGGCGCGGCACGCGGCCGAGTTCGGTGACGGTGGCCGGCGCACCGGACTGGCAGTCGAGACGGCACACGCGGCCGTCCTCGCCGCTGCTGTAGAGCGTGGGGCCCTCGGGCGCAGGCACGGCGGCCAGCAGGCCATCGTGCGCGACGACCGGTGCGGTCCGTTCATCGATCCCGATGAACACGCCGCCGTCGGCCGCGGCGAACCAGGGCCGGCCGTCCTCCAGCACGCGCACGGCGACGCAGTGGCTGCCGAGCGCGCGGCTGGCGACGGCGAGGCGGTCAGGCGCGGTGGCGGTCATGGCATCGATCAGGCCGCGGTGACCTCAGGCACGCGCGCCGCACAGTCGGCGAGGCCCGCGGCGATCACGTCGCGGTCGAGGTCACGGCCGATGAAGACGATCTTGCTGCCGCGCGCTTCGCCGGGCTTCCAGTCGCGCTGGAAGCCGCCCTCCACGATCATGTGGATGCCCTGCACGACGTATCGGCGCGATTCGCCAGCCAGGGCGACGATGCCCTTCATGCGCAGGATGTCCGGGCCCTTCTCCTCGGCCAGTTTCTGCAGCCAGGGGAAGAAGCGATGGAAGTCGAGCTCGCCGGCGCGCAGCGAGATGGAGCCGATGTCCAGCTGGTGGCGGTGGTGTCCGGCATGCGCGTTGTCGTGTGCGTTGTCATGATCGTGGTGGCCATGATCATGCCCGCAAGCGGCGCTGCAATGCGCGCCATGCTCGTGCCCCGGTTCGAGGAAGGACGGGTCGAGATCGAGCGCACGCGACAGGTCGAAGGCGCCGCGGTCCAGCACGCGGTCCAGCGGTATATCGGAACGCTGGCAGCGGTGCAGCTCGGCCTGCGGATTGATGGCACGCACCAGCGACTCGACCTCGGCCAGCTGCTCCGCACTTGCCAGGTCGGTCTTGTTGACCAGCACCACGTCGGCGAAGGCGATCTGCTCGCGCGCCTCGCGGCTGTCGGCCAGGCGCAGCGGCAGGTGCAACGCGTCGACCACCGTGACGACGGCGTCGAGCTGGGTGGCGGCGCGCACTTCCGGGTCCATGAAGAAGGTCTGCGCCACGGGCGCCGGATCGGCCAGGCCCGTGGTCTCGATGACGATGGCGTCGAAGCGGCCGGGCCGGCGCATCAGGCCGGCCAGCACGCCGATCAGGTCGCCGCGCACGGTGCAGCAGATGCAGCCGTTGTTCATCTCGTAGACCTCTTCGTCGGATTCGACGATGAGGTCGTTGTCGATGCCGATCTCGCCGAACTCGTTGACGATGACGGCATAGCGCCGCCCATGCTCTCCGGTGAGGATGCGGTTGAGCAGCGTGGTCTTGCCGGCGCCCAGGTAGCCGGTGAGCACGGTGACGGGAACGCGCACGCCGGCGTCCATGCTCAGATCCGCTCGACGATGTGCATGCCGCGGTTGCGGTCGATCAGGTAGATCAGGCCTTCCTTCGTGAGGAAGACGTCGTTGGTCCCGGCGGTCTTGAAGCCTTGCGGCGGCTCGGGCACGAAGTACGCCACTTCCTGCGGGCGGTACGGGTTCTTGATGTCGACCACGCGCAGGCCGAACGAGAACCAGGCGGTCGGGATTTCGGTGCCGTACACCTGCTCGGCCGGCTGGTGGCAGCCGCTGAACTCGGGCATGTGGGTGTTCTCGAAGCCCTCGATCTGGTGTGTGGCGATGGGGATCGGCATCTTCTCGTCGGTGATGTCGACGATCCACATGAAGGGCGGCGGCGACGGGCGCAGCTTGCGCACGTCTTCGTCGGCCACCACGGCGATCTTGCGGCCCATGAGCTCGAACGGGATCGGCAGCACGGTGTGCGTGGGATGCGGGAAGCTCGGGCTGGTCTGCAGGCGCGAGATCAGCTTGGGCCGGCTCATGTCCTCGATGTCGACGATGGCCATGCCGGCATGCCAGTAGCCGATGTAGAGGCGGTTGCCCTGGCGCAGGATCTGGTGGCACCAGGTGGCGCGATAGCCCTCGTCGGGCGTCTCGCCGCCGGCCACCCACTGGCCCGGCATCCACCAGCGTCCGACTTCCTCGGGCCGGGTCGGATCCTTCAGGTCCAGGATCATGGCGATGTTGAGGTGGTAGCCCTCCACCTCGGGCGTGATGTAGGCGTAGCGTCCGTCGAAGTCGAAGCGGTGCACGCCGGTGCCGGCCGTCTTGTAGAAGCAGATCTGCCGGGGCTTGGCGGGGTTGGAGACGTCGTAGATGGCCAGGCCGCCCTGGAAGTTCTCGCCCAGCTTGTAGGGCGGCGGGCATTCCCAGTTGACCAGCATGAGGTCGTTCTCGACCCGCACCTTGTGTGTGTGCACGCCCGGCGGAATGGCGATGTGCGCGACCTGCCGCGGGTTGCGCGGATCGCTGATGTCGAGGATGGTCGTGCCGGCGGGCGCATCCATGTGGGCGATGTAGGCGTACTTGCCCTGAACGTAGATCTGGCCGCCGCCGAGGCAGTCGAAGTACGAGATTTCCTTGAGGCCTTTGATCTGGGCAGTCATTGCGGGGTCTCTTTCGTTTCGTTCATTGATGACGTCTGGTCAGGGCCTGGCCTTGAGGCCGAGCGATTCGAGCAGTGCGGTGTGGCTGCGGAATTCGCTCCACAGCATGGCCTTGGTGGCCGGGCCGTCCATGTAGTCGGCCACCACCTCGCGCGACTGCAGGAAGCTCTTGAACTCCGGGTCGTCCATCACGGCCTTGAAGGCGTCATGCATGTACTGACGCACGGCCGGGTCCATGCCCTTGGGGCCGAAGAAGAAGAACTTCAGGCTCACGCCGACGTCGTAGCCGGCCTCCTTGAAGGTCGGCACGTCGGGATAGAAGGGAACGCGCTGGGGCTGGAACACGCCGAGCACGCGGATGCGGCCCTGCTGGATCAGCTGCCGGCCCTCGCCCGGGTTGATGACGATGGCGTCCACGTGACGGCCCAGCAGGGCCACGCTGCTCTGGGCCCAGCCGGTGTAGGGAATCTCGATCAGGTCGAGCCGGGCCGCGCTGACCAGTTGCGCCATGTTCAGGTGCGAGGCCGTGCCGCGGCCGGTGTGGCCCATGCTGAGCTTGCCGGGTGCCGCTCGGGCGTCATCGACGTATTCCTTCAAGGTCTTCCATTTGGAATCGGCACTGACGGCCAGCAGCTGGTAGGACGCCATCACGTTGATGATGGGTTCGAGGTCGTCGGGGTTCTTGTACGGCAGCTCCTGCATCTGGGGCAGGTCGACCACCGAGCCGGTGGGCGTGAAGCCGATGGTGGAGCCATCGCGCGGCGCATTGGTCACGCTGGCGATGCCGATGGAGCCGCCGGCGCCGGGGCGCGACACGATGATCGTGCCGTTGGGAAACTTGTCGCGCGACTTCTCGGCGGCCATGCGAGCCACCAGGTCGGTCAGGCCCGACACGCTGAAGGGGTTCACGATGGTGACAACCTTCTTGGGAGCTTCGGCCAGGACCCCGAACGAGGTGGCGAGCAGGACCAGCGAGAGGAAGATCGATTTCATGGGATGGCTCCTTTCAACGGACTCACGGTTGGGGGCGACGCGCACGGGCCGTCGGCCTCAGGGACGGGCGACCATCGGCGGCGGGCCGAAGGCCGTGATCTCGGGCAAGGTACCGTTCCAGCGCTCCACCTGCACCAGGGTGCTTTGCGCCGCGCAGCCCTGGCCCAGGCGCGAGCTCGGGCGATCCGGCGTGAGCACGTTGGGATTGCCGTGCTTGTCGAGCGTGCCGACCAGGCCCGGCTCCAGCGGGTCGTACCAGGCGCCGGTGGACAGCTGCACGACGCCGGTACGCACGTCCGGCGTCACGATCACGCCAGCCAGGATGGCGCCGCGATCGTTGAAGACACGCACCACGTCGTGATGGCGGATGCCGCGCGCGGCGGCGTCGTCCGGGTTCATCTTCATCGGCTCGCGGCCCTGGATCTTGCTGTCCCGGCTGACCTTGCCGTGGTCGTACTGGCTGTGCAGGCGCGTCGCCGGCTGCGGCGTGATCATGTGCAGCGGGAACTGGCGCGCCCGCGCATCGCCCAGGAATTCGTCGCTTGGGTGCCATACGGGGTGGCCGGGGCATTCCTCGTAGCCGTAGGCGTGCAGGCGCTCGGAGAACAGTTCGATGCGGCCCGAGGGCGTCTCCAGCGGATGGGCGGCCGGATCCGCCCGGAAGCCTTCCAGCAACACTTGCGGCCGGGCGGGCCATTCGTACTCGAGATGGCCCCGCGCCCAGAATTCCTCGAAGGGCGGCAGGCTGACGCCCATGCTTTCAGCCCGGCCGAAGCTTTCCTCGTAGAGGAACTTCAGCCACTGCATGACGTCACGGCCTTCGGTGAAGGCCATCTCGTCGCCCATGCGCGCCGAGATGGCCGTGAAGATGTCGTAGTCGTCGCGCGCCTGCCCGATGGGCTGCACCAGCCGCTTCATCGCGGTCATGAAGCCGTCGCCCGAGGCGCTGCCGATGTCGTCGCGCTCGACCATCACCGTGGCCGGCAGCACGACGTCGGCAAACCTGGCCTGCGCCGTCCAGTAGGCCTCGTGCACGAAGATCGCTTCGGGCCGGCGCCAGGCGCGGATCAGCTTGTTGATGTCCTGATGGTGGTGGAACGCGTTGCCGCCGGCCCAGTAGATCAGCCGGATGTCGGGGTAGACGTAGGGCTTTCCGTCGTATTCGAATGGCGCACCCGGGTTGAGCAGCATGTCCGAGATGCGCGCCACCGGAATGAAATCGGGCACCGGGTTGCGGCCCTGCGGCAGGCGGGGTCCGGAGAAGCCGTTGCGTCCGTTGCCGATGTCGTTGAAGGCCGAGTAGCCCAGGCCGATCCCGCCGCCGGGCGTGCCGATCTGGCCCAGCAGCGCGGTGAGCGCGACCAGCGCGAAGAAAGGCTGTTCGCCCTGCAGCGCGCGCTGCAGCGACCAGGCGATGTTGACCAGCGTGCGCCGCGCGGCCATGCGGCGCGCCAGCGTGCGCAGCGCCTGCGCGTCGACGTCGGCCAGCGGGGCCGCCCATTCGCACGACTTGGGTTGCCCGTCGGTGCGGCCGAGCACGTAGTCGCTGAAGCGGTCGAAGCCGACGGTGTGCGTGGCCACGAATGCGCGGTCGTACAGCCCTTCGGCGATGAGGGTGTGACAGAGCGCCAGCATCACGGCCGTGTCGCTGCCCGGGCGCAGCGGCAGCCACTGGGCCGACGGGACGGTGCCCATGTCGTCGCGCACCGGGCTGACGTTCACGAACTCGACGCCACGCTGCGCCAGCTGGTCGATCCAGTACGGCACGGCGTGGTCGTTGGCTCCGCCCGGGTTCACCTGGGCATTGCGCGTGGGCAGTCCGCCGAAGGACACGAACAGCTCGCAATGCTCGGCCAGCACGGACCAGTTGGTCTGCTTCGGGCGCAGCGTGTCGAGTTCGCCGATCGCATACGGCAGGATGCGCCGGCCGGCCGCGTTGCTGTAGGTGTCGCGCACGTAGGTGTAGCCGCCGAACGCGTTGAGGAAGCGGTGCACCTGGCTCTGTGCATGGTGGAATCGCCCCGCGCTCGACCAGCCGTAGGAGCCGCCGAAGATCGATGAATTGCCATGCGTCTTGCGAACGCGGTCCACGTGCGCCGCCACGAGCGCGATCGCCTCGTCCCACTCGACTTCGACGAATGGTTCGCTGCCGCGGCCCTCGCGCGAGGCCGCGCCGCCCTCCAGGAAGCCGCGCCGCACCGCCGGACGCAGCACGCGCGCCGGCGCTGTGATGCCCTCCGGCAGCGACTGGCCGATGGGCGAGGGATCGCGGTCCCATTCGACCGGGTCCATCCCGACCAGCCGGCCGTTCTCGACGCGGGCGCGATAGCTGCCCCAGTGGGTGGTGGTGATGGAGCTCATGGTCGGGGCCGCCGTGTCACGCGACGCGTGCCAGGGGAGACGGCGGGCTGGCCGCGGACTGCGGCGCGGTGGCCGGCATGGACACCACGCCCCATGGCGTGCTCGCGCTGCCGTCGGAGTGCACCTCGACGCGGTGGCACGCCACCGACTCTGTGGCCGAGACCTGGCGCAGCGCGGGGTAGCTCTCGCGGCACAGCGGCAGCACGTGCGGGCAGCGGCTGGAAAAGCGGCAGCCCGGCGGCGGGTTGAGCGCACTGGGAATCTCGCCCTCCAGGACAGGCGGCGGCACGTAGCCCGCATCGAGCACGTCCATGGTGGGCGTGGCCTGCTTGAGCGCGGCCACATAGGGATGAAGCGGCGCGTTCCAGAAGCTGCGACTGGACGACTGCGCGACCACCCGCCCGAGGTACATCACGACCGTGCGGTGCGCGAGGTGGCGCACCACCGACAGGTCGTGCGAGATGAACAGGTAGGAGACGCCCAGCTCCTTCTGCAGCCGCACCAGCAGATTGAGCACCTGGGCCTGCACCGACACGTCGAGCGCCGACACCGGCTCGTCGCAGACGATGAGCTTGGGATCGAGCGCGAGCGCGCGCGCGATGGCGATGCGCTGGCGCTGGCCGCCGGAGAATTCGTGCGGGTACTGCCGCTCGGCGCCCGCCGCCAGGCCCACCATGGAGAGCAGTTCGCGCACCCGCTCGCGGCGGGATTCGCGCGTGCCGATCCCTTGCACGGACATCGGCTCCTCGATGATCCGTCCCACGGTCAGGCGGGGGTTCAGCGAGCCGTAGGGATTCTGGAACACCATCTGCACAGCGGGGCGCAGCGGCCGCAGCTCGCGCTGCGACAGGCCCACGAGTTCGCGGCCCTCGAGCCGGATCGATCCGCGGCTGGGCGAGTTCAGCCCCATGATGGCGCGCGCCAGCGTGGACTTGCCGCAGCCGGACTCGCCCACGATGGCCACGGTCTGGCCCGGCTCCACGTCGAGGTCCACGCCATCGACGGCACGCAACGTGCGCCCGCCGGAAGGGAACTCGACCGCCAGATCGCGGCAGGACAGCAGGGCGCCGGTCATTGGAGGACTCCGTGATGGGGATAGAAGCAGGCCGCCGTGCGCACGCCGTCGTCCTGCACTTCGAGTTCGGGGCGCTCTTCGCGGCAACGCTGCTGCGCGCGCGGGCAACGCGGCGCGAAGGCGCAACCCGTGCCGGCCAGGCCCGGGCGGGGCACGGTGCCGGGGATCTCGACCAGCGCCGGGATCTCCTGGCCGTCGTGGATTTCCAGCCCGTCGGGAATCGCCTGCAGCAGGCCGACGGTGTAGGGATGCCGCGGCGTGCGGAACACCTCGTGCACGGGCCCCGCCTCGACGATGCGGCCGGCGTACATCACGGCGACGTTCTGCGCCGCATCGGCGGCCACCGCCAGGTTGTGGGTGATGAGGACGACGGCGGTACCGGTGTCGCGCTGCGCCGCCTTGAGCAGCGACATGACCTGCGCCTGCACCGTGGTGTCGAGCGCGGTGGTCGGCTCGTCGGCGATCAGCACGCGCGGCCGGGCGGCCAGGGCCATGGCGATCATCACGCGCTGGCACATACCGCCCGAGAGGCGGTGCGGGTAGTAGTCGATGCGTTTCTCGGGATCGGGCAGGTGCACGCTGCGCAGCAGCGCGATGGCCTCGGCGCGCGCCTGGCGCGCCGGCACGTCGCGGTGCGAGCGGATCGCCTCCACGATCTGCTGGCCGACGGTGTGCACCGGATTGAGCGACGCCATCGGGTCCTGGAAGATCATCGAGATCACGCTGTTGCGCACCTGGCACATGCGCGCCTCGCTGGCGCGCGCCAGGTCCTCGCCGTCCAGCGCGATGCGGCCGCCGCCGATGCGCACCGCCGGCTCGGGCAGGATGCGCATGAGCGAGAGCGCGGTCATCGACTTGCCGCAGCCGGATTCGCCGACGATGGCCAGCGTTCCGCCGGCCTCCAGCTGGAAGCTGATGTCGTCGACCAGGCGGATCGGCACGTCGCCGACCCTCGCCTCGATGACCAGATTGCGCACGTCGAGCGTGGGCGCGCCAGCGGCGCGGGCGGAGGAAGTGGCGGTGGACATCAACCGAGCCTCGGATTGAGTGCGTCGTTCAGGCCTTCGCTGACGAAGCTGATGGCCAGCACGGTGAGCTGGATCGCGAGCCCGGGAATGGCCGCGAGGTACCAGGCGGTGCGCAGCGACTGGCGCCCGAAGCCGATCATGGCGCCCCAGCTCATCACGTTGGGATCGCCCAGGCCCAGGAAGGAGAGCCCGGCCTCCAGCAGGATGGCCGAGGCCACCATGATGGAAGCCGTGACGATGATGGGTGCGATGCAGTTGGGCAGGATCTGCGTGAAGATGATGCGCGGCGTGCTCATGCCGATGACCACGCACGACTCGACGAAGGCGCGCTGGCGCAGCGTGAGGAACTGGCCCCGCACGAGGCGCGCCACCGGCGGCCACGACACCACGGCGATGGCGACGCAGATGACGACGGTGGACGGCTGGAAGATCGCCACCAGCACGATCACGAACAGGAAGTGCGGGATCGTCTGGAACACCTCGGTGAAGCGCATCAGCACGTCGTCGATGAAGCCGCGGAAGTAACCCGCCACCGCCCCGACCAGCACGCCGATGGTCAGCGACACGCGCGCGCCGTTGATCAGCCCGCTGAGGACGTCGCGCCCCGCGTTGTCCGAGCCCAGCAGGTGTGCCGGGTCCTGTCCGGGCCAGAGGAACGGGCTGGTCACCATGGCCCACGGATCGGCCCCATAAAGCAGCGGACCGAACATCGCCACCGCCATCACCAGGGCCAGCACCAGCAGGCCGAACACGGCCGTGCGGTTCCTGCGGAAGCGCTGCCAGAACGTCAGGCGGGCGATCATGCGGCCACCTCGATGCGAGGGTCGAGCCAGCTGTAGAAGAGGTCGACCGCCAGATTGACGACGACCACGAGCGCCGAGGACATGAAAAGGATTCCCATCAACAGGTTGAGGTCTCGCTGGAACAGTGCATCGAACGCCAGCGTGCCGAGGCCGGGCCAGCCGAAGACGACCTCCACCACCACCGAGCCGCCCAGCACGGCGCCCAGCTGCACGCCGAACAGGCTGACCAGCGGCAGGATGGCGTTGCGCAGCACATGGCCGTAGGCGACGCGGCGCTCGCCCAGCCCCTTGGCCTTGGCGGTGCGTACGAAGTCCATGCCATAGATCTCGAGCATCGAGGCGCGCATGAGGCGCGTGTAGGTGGAGATGTAGAACAGCGCCAGCGTGACCGAGGGCATCACCAGATGGCGCGCCACGTCCACCACGTGGCCGAAGAGCGAGTAGTCGGCGCCGATCGTGCTCATGCCGCTGCTGGGCAGCCAGCCGAGCTTCACGGACATCAGCACGGTCAGCATGAGACCGAACCAGAACAGCGGCGTGGAGTAGCCCAGCAGCGCCAGCACGGAAATCGCGGAATCGCGCAGCGAGCCGGGCCGCCGGGCGGCCGCGACCCCCAGCACGATGCCGCCGATCAGCGCCAGGCCCAGGCTGGTGAACATCAGCAGCAGCGTGGCCGGGAACCGCGACAGGATCAGGTCCGTCACCGGCACGTTGTAGCGGAACGAGTGACCCAGGTCGAACGTGGCGATCGCGCCCAGGTAGCGCACGAGGCGCACCGGCAACGGCTGCTCCAGCCCGTACTTCTCGCGCAGCGCCGCCAGGTACTCCTGGTCGGCGGCCCCGGATTCGCCGGCCATCACGTCCACCATGTCGCCCGGCGCCGAATTGACGATCAGGAAGTTGGTGCACGCGATCAGCACCAGCACCACCAGGGCCTGAAGGGTGCGGCGCCCTATGAAGCGCAGGATTTTCATCGGCTCGATCCTCGTCGCGGCCCCGTTGGGGCGGCCGCCGTTCTTCTTGCGGTCATCGGTGCGGGTTCAGCGCGGCGCGCGCGTGAGGCCAGCGAAGGTGCCGAAGACGCCCTCGAGATCGCCCTGCACGTTGGCCAGGCGGCGGTTGTAGACGCTGGTGTGCGAGCGGTTGATGATGGGGATGATCGGCAGGTCGGTCATCGCCAGCTGCTGCATGCGCACGAACAGGTCGCGCCGCTTCCTGGCATCGGGCTCGACCTGCGCGCCTTCGAGGATCGCGTCCATCTCTGCGCTCGTGTAGCCCGAGCCGTTGGAGTACGCCACGCCCTTTCGGATGTTCTTGGACCAGTAGAGGCGCTGCACGCCGATCGTCGGGTCGGGCATGGTGAAGATGCCGTATGACGTGGTCTGGAAGGCGTTGTCGGTCCAGATGCGCCGCTGGTAGGTGCCGGCATCGGCGGTGCGCAACTCGACCTCGATGCCGATCACGCGCATGGCCTGCTTGAAGTACTCGCCGAAGCGGCGGTATTCCTCGGACGACGGTGCGGGATCGTGCGAGATCCTGAAGCGGATGCCGCCTTCCTTGCGCGGGTAGCCGGCCGCGTCGAGCAGCGCCTCCGCCTTCTTGGTGTCGAAGGGGTACTTCGGCACGTCCGCCGTGTAGAACCGCGGCTGTTTGTTGGAGAGCGGGCCGGTGGCCGCGCTGGCATAGCCGAACCAGGTGTTGCGGGCCACGAAGTCGCGGTCGATCGCATGCGCGATGGCCTGGCGCACGCGCACGTCCTTGAACTGCGGGTCGCGCATGTTGAACTCGAAGTAGTACATGCCGCCGAACATCGCGTATCCCTCGGTCGTCACGGCCAGTTGCGGCAGCTTGGAGATGCGCGGCAGGTCGGCCAGGGGCACGGGATCGCCGCCGCCGATGTCGATCTCGCCGGTCTCCAGCGCGACGGCCCGCGCGCCGGCGTCGGGCACGAAGCGCACGAGCAGCGTCTCGAAGCCGGGCTGACCCTTGGCCCAGTAGTCGGGGTTGCGCACGAGCCGGATGAAGCGGCCGCGCTGCCATTCGGCGAACTTGAACGGACCCGTGCCCACGGGCGCTGCGAGCGCGGGGCTGGTCTGCGGGTCGCCCTTTTCGTAGACGTGCTTGGGCAGCACCGGCGACTCGGAGGCCGACAGCGCGGCCATCAGGTAGGCCGAGGGCTTGGCGAGCCGGAACACCGCAGTGAGCCGGTCGGGCGTCTCCACCGACTCCAGGTGCGCGAAGGTCGCGCGGCCGCGCGGATGATGCTTCTTGAGCACTTCCTCGAACGTGTACTTCACGTCGGCCGAGGTGAAGGGCTGGCCGTCGTGCCACTTGACGCCGTCGCGCAGCTTGAAGGTGATCGACAGCCCGTTGGCCGCGACCTGCCAGCTCGTCGCGAGCGCGGCGACAGGCTCGAAGTCCTTGTCGTACGAGAGCAGGCCGTCCATCATCTTGGCGGAGATCTGCTGGACCATCTGCGCGCTGTTGAACGCCGTGACAAGTGTCGGCGGCTCGGGGATCAGCACCCAGTTGAGCGTGGTCTCCGACTGCGCCCGCGCGACGGTGGGTGCGATGGCCAACGCGGCCAGGCCGGTGGCGGCACCCGTGGCGCGAAGGCCGATGCCTGCGCCCACGCCACCGATGAGCTTGAGGCGATTGCGATAACTGAGCTTCATCTCGGATCCTCTGGCGGCACGGCGGCCGCGACAACAACGACTGGCACACACGCCGGCATACCGCCGGCGCAACGACTTCCCGCCTGCACGCCACCACCTCGCTCGCTGCCGCTTTCGCAAGATCGGTGCCACGCGCCCCGGGTCAATTCATCCGCGCAATGCGCTGCAACCGCCGGGGCAGCGCGCATTGCCACATGTCGCGTTTCTGTCTCTCGTTTCGTTTGATGGAACTAGCGTTCTGAAATATGACACCCGTAAGAATTGCTGTCAAGCGCCTTTTCCCTTGTCGGTCATCGACCGGCTGCGATGCCCGCCACGGGTGCGTGCGGTCGTGCGGCATGCACCATGTCCCGCTCTTTCCGCCAGCCGGGGCACCACGTTGATGCCTGTCATCCACGCCTGGGGTCGCGCGCGCGGCATTGATCACAGGATGGGCAGCACACAGGACGGTCCAGTGCGGACGATGGATGCGATGCGCACGGCATCGCCGCATGGCGCGCATGCGGCGAACTGCGGCGCTGCGAGGAGCGTCGCTCGGCGTCTCTGGGGAATGAACAACTCGAGCGCCGATGGGGCGCCCGACTTCAGAGAAGGGCGTGGCGCATGCGCGCCGGTGCGGGATGTCGCCCGGTTGCGGTCAGCCTTTGACAGCGCGCTCGATCGCCGCCACGTCGATCTTGCGCATGGTCATCATGGCGTCGAAGGCGCGCCGCGCCGCCGCGCGGTCCTGGCCGGTGAAGGCCTCGGTGAGCACGCGCGGCGTGATCTGCCAGGAGATGCCCCATTTGTCCTTGCACCAGCCGCATTCGCTTTCCTGTCCGCCGTTGCCGACGATGGCGTTCCACAGCCGGTCAGTCTCTTCCTGGTCGTCGGTCGCGATCTGGAACGAGAAAGCTTCGTCGGGTTTGAACGCCGGGCCGCCGTTGAGGCCCATGCACGGGATGCCGCAGACGGTGAATTCCACCGTGAGCACGTCGCCCTCCTGCCCCGAGGGAAAGTCGCCGGGCGCATGGGTCACGGCGCCCACGCGGCTGTCGGGAAAGGTCTTCGCGTAGAACTGCGCGGCTTCCAGCGCCGTGCCGTCGTACCAGAGGCAGAGAGTGTTCTTGGGGATCACGTCGGGCTCCTTTCGCGGGGACCCCGCACGAGGGGCGCGCGGGCTTGCACCCATTGTGCGCATCGACGCGCCGCACGGTGCGTGCATCGCGCAACATGCCGTAAGCGTCCGCGGCGGACGCTTCGTGTCAGGCCAGCGGCAGCGTGTCGCCGGCCTCGTCGCCCGCCGGAGCCGGGGGTTGCCAGCCGATCACGTCGGCGGCTTCCACGCGCAGCGCGCGGCCGAAGGTGGCGGGCCAGGCGGCCTGCTGTTCTTCCTCGCTCTGGCCCAGCTCGAGCGCGCGCACGCGCCAGAACGCCACCTGCACGGCCATGGCTTCCAGGTCGCGCAGCACCAGCAGGTTGGCGTTGCGCTGGCGCTCGATGATGTGGACCACGCGCGTGGGCAGGCGCCAGCGGCGCATGAGTTCGGCGCCGGCTTCGCAATAGCTGTAGCCGAAGGTCCTGACTTCGGCCTTGGCGCGCTCGGGCGAGGCCAGCGGCACGGTCTGGTCCAGCTCGGCCAGGCGCTCGGGCATGGCCACGCGCAGCATCAGCTCGCCGATGAGGTGCAGCAGGCCGCCCAGGTAACACATCTCCTCGTCGTGGCCGCCCACCTCGGCGATGTGGCGCGAGAGATCGGCCGTGGCCAGCGAGAGGCGCCAGATCTCGTCGAGCGCAGCTTCGGGCACGTCGGGAAAGGCGTCACGCGCCAGCAGGCCGATGACCAGCGAGCGCACGCGCGACAGGCCCAGCAGGCGCACAGCTTCCGACGTGCTGTCGATGAGCTTGCCGCGGAAGAAGGCCGGCGAATTGGCCAGCCGCAGCAGCTGGACCACGAGCATGGGGTCGGCCTCGATGGCCGAGACGACGTCGGACGTGGGCGCGTCCTCGTCCTCGAAGGTCCTCGCCAGCTCCAGCACGGCCTGGGGCGCGCTGGGCAGGGACTCGGTTTCTGCCAGGATGGTTTTCAGTTGCATGCAGGTGTCATTGTCCCGCATGCCGCCCGACCCGGCGTCGCCCGGGGTCGTCAGCCGGCGTAGCTGGCTTCGAGCTCCTGGCGCAGCGCGGGATCGCGCGCATGCTCGCCGGGCTCGACGGGGCCGGCATCGCGCAGCAGATTCAGGGGCGACAGCGAGCGGCCCCAGTAGAGCTGGCACGAGGGCGTGTCGACCAGCCGCGCCACCGGCACGGGCGCCACCGAGCTGCCGGCCGTCTCCAGCGTCACGGTGGCCGTGGGCGTGCCCTGGCGTGTGGCCGAGGTGGCCAGCCACACGGTGCCCGGCAGCTGCTCCCATTCGCGGATATCGGCCTGCGCCTGGGTGGAGGCCGACACGCCCTGCGCCACCAGTCCGGCGAACATGCCCAGCATGCCGAGGCTGGCCGCGTCGCGGCTGCCCGTCTGCATGGCGACCTGCATGCCCACGTTGCCCACCGTGCCCGCCACGTCGGCGACGTTCTGCGCGCCTTCCTTGAACGAGGCCTTGCCGCCGAGTACGGCGTCGATGGCGCGGCCGCCGCGCGTGGTGGCCTGGTAGCCCACGTCGGCACCCTTGACGAAGCGGGTGGCGAAGCAGCCGGTGTCGTGCCCGGTGCAGGCCGCGCGCGCGGTCTGCGCGGGCATGTCGTGCGGCTGCCACTTGAGCGCCTCGCCGTGCTTGCCGCCGCCGTACTTGAAGGGCGCGCGGCCGCTCTCGAACAGCACCAGCACGGGCTGCTCGACGGACACGCCGGCGTAAGCCGGATCGCCCTTGACGGCCATCTGCAGGTAATCGCGCGCGAGTTGCGCATTGCCGTCGCAGTAGCTGGCCCAGCCGGCCATGTAGGGCATGAGGGCGAAGTCGCCCGCGTACTGCTCGGCCTCGGCCACGGTGTCCTGATAGTCGGCCTGCTTGAACATGGCGCGCGCGTTCTGGAAATCGCCCTGCGCGGCGTACACCAGGCCGCGGTAGAAGAAGGCCATGGCGCGCTCGTAGGGCTCGCCCTTGTAGTCCTTGATCTTCTCGGCCGTCCACAGCGACTTGGCCTTCTGCGCTTCCGCGTTGTCGGCGTAGATCTGGTCGATGCGCAAGGCCGCGGCCTCGAACGCGCGCTCGGCGATGTCGAGCTTGCCCAGCGACAGCGCGGCCAGGCCGATGCGCTGGAAGTTGAGCGTGGCGTTGCGCTCGCCCTCGATGTAGAGGCGCTCGAACAGCGGGCGCAGCTCGGGTACGGCCGTGCGCGCAGCGAAGGTGCCGGCGCTGGTGCGCAGCTCGGCCGGAACGGGCTTGGGCGTTCCCCACTGCTTCGTGGGCCGGGCCGCCGGCTGGGCCTGTTGCTGCAGCTGCTGCTGGGCGGCCTGCGTGGCCTGCTGCTGCATCGCCTGCTGGGTCTGCTGCTGGATGATGTTCTGGAACAGCGCGCCGAACTGCGCGTGCGCCGGCAGGCCGCACAGGGCGAGCGCGGCGGCGCAGGCCGCCGGACGCAGCGCACGGCGCAGGGTTGAGAGGAAAGGCGGCTTCTGCATGGCGGACACCTCGTGAACGGTGGGATCGGGGGACGCGGGCGCAAGGCCCGCGAAAAGGGGCGTCAGCGGGCGAGCGCCTCGCCCAGCTGGGCCAGCGTCTGGTCGGCCACGCGGCGGCCCATGTCGCCCACGCTCACCGGCTGAGCCACTTCGCGGAAGCCCCCGCGCGGATCGGCCTCGAATTTCGGCGGCGGCTTCGGCGTGCCTTCGGGCAGGCGGCCGTCGATGTAGCCCTCGGTCAGCACCACGCCGTCGGCCAGCCGCTTGATCGACACGTAGGTGGCCCAGCCCGTGGGCGATTTCGCGTCGCGCGTGTTGAGCACTTCCATCAGGAGCTTCGCGTGCTTCTCCAGCGCCTCGGTCTCGATCTGCTGGCTGTCGAGCGCACTGCCCTTCTGCTTCGCCGCCGTGGTGCGCATGACGACGTTGCGGTCCACCAGGCGCACGCCCGAGGATGCGATGGCCTGCATGAAGGCGCTGCGCAGCTGCAGGTCCACGCGTTCGACCGGGCCGCTGCGCTGCGCCTGTACGGTGCGCGCTTCCTGCGCGGTGATGGTGGTGCTGGCGATGGCGGCGCCGCGCACTTCGGCCGCGCCGTAGCCGGGCACGCGCACCGCTTCGGCGCTGCCGGCACGCGCGCTCACGCTGTCGATGCTGACCTGCTGCGCACTGCCCTGCTGCAGCATGTCGGTGAACTCGCGGTTCCACAGCACGGCGATGGTGGGCCGGCCCGCGCGTGCGTAGGCGCTGGCGAAGGCGGCGCGGTTGAGCGTGGGCGCCACGTGCGCGGCCGGCGCGGGCGGCGGCGTGAGCACGTCGGGCTGGCCGCCGCGATAGGCGCTGGCGGGAATGTCGATCTGCGGGGCCTGGGCCTGCGCGGCGGTGGCCGCGAGCAGGACCGCGGCAGCAGCGGTGAATGGAATGCGCAGCATGGATGGCCTCGTGCGTTCAGCGCGCGGCGCCGCTGTTCATCGGCACGGTGTATGTCTGGCCCGGCGCGAACTGCGACTGGCCACGGTTGGCGTCGTAGATGTCCACGGCCACCATGCTGGTGGCCTGCGAGATGGCCGATTCGCCATATACGGCCTGGCCACGCGGCGCGAGGTGTACCGTCTTCCAGGCGCTGGGCGGCTCGCTCTCGCCGCGCGCGCCGGTGAAGCGCGTGCGCACCGAGAGCACGACGTCGACGTCGGTGCAGTTGTAGATGCCGGCCTGCACGGCGGCCATGCCGGTGCCGGTGCGTGCGGTGGACACGTTCTGCACGCCGATGACCTTGGCCAGCTCGGGCGAGAGCACCGAGACGGCGCCCGGCTGCGCGTGGCCGGCCGCGCGCTGCTGCTCCCAGGTCTGGCAGCCCGCGAAGGTGGGCGGCGTCGATTGCGTGGTGGCGCAGCCGGCCAGCAACGCGGCCAGTGCGGCGGCGGCCGCGATGTGGATCGTGCGGTTCATGTCGTGTGCTCCCTCGGGTGTCGCCGATGCGTGCGCTCAGCGGTAGATGACGTCGTCGGCGGCGGCGCGCGCGAATTCGTAGATGCCGGCCCAGACGATCTCGCCGGACTCCAGGTCGGTCAGCTCGAACGAGATCTGGGTGTAGCGCTGGACCATGCCGGTGCGCACGTTGCGGCTGTCCAGCGAGTTGATCTTTCCGGAGAGGCGGTAGTCGGCGCCGGCCTGCGCCTTCGTCAGGCCCGTGGTGCCCACGTCTACCGTGCCGCTGCGCTTGAGCTGGCGCTCCTGCTCCACCATCGCGCTGTTCTGGCGGTTGATGAACTGCATGCGCGTGCGCGCGGCGCGATTGAGGTTGACCATCAGCCGCTGCGTGATGATGTTGCGGTTGATCGCCTGCGAGCTTTCGTTGACGAAGTACTGGCTGTCGATGATCACGCGGGGGCGTTTGCCGGTGTCCACGAAGATGGGTTCGGCCAGGATGTCGCGCATCATCTGGTCGGTCATGGCCACGATGTCCTGGCCCTCCACGCCCACGCCCGAAACCGGGCCTTTGCGGCTTGGATCGACCTCCATCGACGACACGCCCGTGGCGTTCTGCAGCGGCGGGTTGGTCTGGCAGCCCGCGAGGCCCGACAGGGTCAGGCAGGTGACGGCCACCTGCAGGCGCAGCGGCAGGCGGGGAAAATTCAAGGTCAGCGTCATGATGCGTTCCGGCTCGATTACAAAGTGATACCACTTCGGGCGAGCGCAGTATCCCAGCGCATCTGGCGCGAAACATCCCCCGAACGAGGGGGATGCGTGTGCATTAGTTGGCAACGTGCCTCACGCGTTTGCGGGAGGCGCCGGCCCGCAGCCGGCCGGTGGGCTTCAGCTACCCGTGGCGCGCAGACGGTCGATCAGCGCGTTGAGTTCGTCGAGCGAGCCGAAATGGATCGCCAGCTCACCCAGCTCTTCCACGCGGCCATGGCGCTTCACGCGTTTCTTCACGCGCACCTCGACCTCGGCGGTCAGCAGGTCGGCCAGCTCTTCCTCGACGCGGCGCAGGTCGCGCGACTTTTCTTTCTTGGACTTGGGCGGCGAGACGAGGTTGAATTCGGCGCCGAGCTTTTTCGACAGCGCTTCCGCCTCGCGCACGGAGAGCTTGCGCGCGGCGATCTGGTTGGCGGCGGTGATCTGGGTGGCACGATCCAGGCTGAGCAGCGCGCGTGCATGGCCCATGTCCAGGTCGCCCGCCATCAGCATGGTCTGCACCGGCTCGGCCAACTGCAGCAGACGCAGCAGGTTGCTGGCGGCGCTGCGCGAGCGGCCCAGGGCCTGCGCCACCTGCTCGTGAGTAAGCCCAAACTCCTTGATGAGGCGTTGCATGCCCTGGGCTTCTTCGAGCGGGTTGAGGTCTTCGCGCTGGATGTTCTCGATCAGCGCCATGGCGGCTGCGGCTTCGTCGGGCACCTCGCGCACCAGCACGGGCACGCGGTCCAGGCCAGCGAGCTTCGCGGCGCGGAAGCGCCGTTCGCCCGCGATGATCTCGTGTTTGCCGGCGTGGGCGCCGGTGGACAGGCGCCGGACGAGGATCGGCTGCATGATGCCCTGCGCCTTGATGCTCTCGGCCAGTTCGTAGAGCGCGCCTTCGTCCATGCGCGTGCGCGGCTGGTAGATGCCGGGCACGAGATCGTCGAGCGCCATCGATCCGGTCTGGCCCGCCGGTGCGGCCGTGTCGGCGGCGGGACGCGCGGTGTCGTCCACCTTGGGGCCGAGCAGGGCTTCGAGTCCGCGGCCGAGGCCCTTGGGTTTCTTGGTGACCATGGCAGTCGTCCTTCTTCTCAGATTCGTTCGTGTGGAGTGATCGCCCGGCGGGCGATCACAGCATGTCGGTCAGCAGCGCGCGGCCTTCGGGCCAGTGGCCCAGGCCGGAGTCGGCATTCAGGTGGCCGCGCGGTCCCAGGCTCAACAGCTCGGCGCCCCACGCCGCGGCCAGCGGGCCGGCGGTGTCGAGGCCGCCATAGGGATCGTCGGTGCTGGCGACCACGCGGGTGCGGAACGGCAGGCGCTGGCGCGCGATGGGCGCCCAGCCCGGCAGCACGGCGCGCAGGTCGTCGCGTTCAACGTCGGGCACGGCCACCAGCAACGCCGCTCGCACCCGGGCCGTGTGGCGCGAATGCGCGGCCCAGGCCGCCACGAGGATGCAGCCCAGGCTGTGGGCGGCCAGCGCCACCGGGCCGGGCGCGGAAAGGATCACGTCTTCGAGCCGCGCGCTCCAGTCGCCGCGCAGCGGGCGCATCCAGTCGTGCTGCTCCACGCGCAGGTCGCCGTGATGCTGCTCCCACAGCGTCTGCCAGTGGCCGGGGCCGGAGTTCTGCCAGCCGGGCAACAGCAGGAGGGTGGTCGGGCCGTGTTCCACGTGAAACGTCACAGGGTCTTGATGCGCTCGACCATCTCGTTCGCGAATTCGACGAAAGCCTGGCTGCCGCGCGCCGACGGATCGAACACCACGCCGGGCAGGCCATAGCTGGGTGCCTCGGCCAGGCGAACGTTGCGCGGGATGACGGTGTTGAAGACCTTGTCGCCGAAGTGCGACTTGAGCTGTTCGCTCACCTGCTGCTGCAGCGTGATGCGCGGATCGAACATCACGCGCAGCAGGCCGATGATCTGCAGGTCGCGGTTGAGGTTGGCATGCACCTGCTTGATCGTGTTGACCAGATCCGACAGACCTTCGAGCGCGAAGTACTCGCACTGCATCGGCACGATCACTCCATGGGCGGCGCACAGGCCGTTGAGGGTGAGCATCGACAGCGAAGGCGGGCAGTCGATCAGCACGAAGTCGTATTCGGCGTCCACCCCAGCCAGCGCGTCGCGCAGGCGCTTGTCCCGGTTGTCCAGCGAGACCAGTTCGACCTCGGCCCCCGCCAGTTCGCGGTTGGCTCCGATGACGTCGTAGCCGCACTTGTCGCTGCGCACGCGGGCTTCGGCGATGGTGGCGCTCTCCAGCAGCACGTCGTAGACGGTGTGCTCCAGCTTGCGCTTGTCCACGTTGGAGCCCATGGTGGCGTTGCCCTGCGGGTCCAGGTCGACCATCAGCACGCGCTGGCCGACCTTGGCCAGGCCGGCGGCCAGGTTGACCGTGGTGGTGGTCTTGCCCACCCCGCCCTTCTGGTTGGCCACGCAGAAAATCTTTGCCATGCGGTCGTCGCTCTTCTTTTTCGTTGCTGTTGTCGTTGTCGGGGGTCAGCGACCGAGCGCCAGCTTGAGGCCGAAACCCACCAGGAACACGCCTGCCGTCTTCTCGAGCGCGCGGCCCACGCGCGGGCTGGCGCGCAGGCGCTCGGCCAGGAAGTGCGTGAGCAGCACGGCCACCAGACCGTACAGAAAGGTGAGGCAGGCGATCGTCACCGCCATCGCCGCAAACGTGGGCAGGCCCTGGTGCCGTGCCGGATCGACGAACAGCGGGAAGAAGGCCATGTAGAAAACGATGGCCTTCGGATTGAGCAGAGTGATCGTGAAGGCCTGGCGCAGATAGTGTCGCGGCTGGATTTTCAGCACGGGCGCATCACCCGGTTTGGCCAGCAGCATGCGCAGCCCCAGCCAGCCCAGGTAGGCCGCGCCGAGCCATTGCACCGCGTGGAAGACCGTGGGATACGCCGCCAGCAGTGCCGCGACGCCGGCCACCGCCAGCCACAGCAGCACCTGGTCGCCCAGGATCACGCCGAAGGTGGCCGCCAGGCCGCCGCGCAGTCCGCCCTTGCCCGTGGCCGTGATGAGCATGAGGTTGCCGGGCCCGGGGATCAACAGGAAAACGATGATGGCGACAACGAATGCGCCGTAGTCAGCAACGCCAAACATGGGGGATTTCCTGCGGGAGACGGGAGGCCGAGTTTACGTGATGCCGCCCGCGCCGCCGCAGCGGAAAGCGCGTCGAGCGCCGATCAGCCCGCAGCGGGCCGCAGCCAGACGACGCAGCGCTGGGCATCGAGGCCCGGCACCTCGATCTGTTCCACGTGAAACACTTCCACGCCGGGGGGCAAGGCGGCCACCTCGGCCTCCGGCGGGCGGCCCTTGAGCGCCATCCACACACCGCCCGGCTTCAGTGCCGCACGCGACCAGGCGGTGAAGTCCACCAGCGAGGCAAAGGCGCGCGACACCACCACGTCCCAGCCCGTGTCGAGCGATTCCACGCGCGCATGCACGCCGCGCAGGTTGGGCAGCTTGAGCTCCAGCGCCGCCTGCTGGATGAAGGTGGCCTTCTTGGCCACCGTGTCCACACAGCTCACCTGCAGTCCGGGGCAGCAGATCGCGATCACGACGCCGGGCAGGCCGGCACCCGATCCCACATCCAGCACCGTGGGCCGCTCCCCCGCCCTGCCCGCCTCCTGCAGCGCGGCGACCTCGCGGCGCAGCGGCGCGATCACGGCCAGACTGTCAAGCAGGTGATGCGTCAGCATCTCTGCCGGATCGCGCACGGCCGTGAGGTTGTAGACGCGGGTCCACTTCCCGATCAGCTGCAGGTAGGCCAGCAGTTGATCCTGCCGGGCCGTGTCGAGTTCGAGCCCGAGCGCCTCCAGGCCGGCGCGCAGCGAATCGGAAAGCGATGACGACATGAACGAGTTCCGCCTCAGGCCGGCTGGCGCTCAGCCGCCGCTTCGTCCGCGAAGCCCCGGAACCCGCCCTTTTTCAGGTGGATCATCAGAAGCGAAATGGCGGCCGGCGTCACGCCCGAGATGCGTGAAGCCAGGCCCAGCGTCTCAGGCCGGTGGCGGCTGAGCTTCTGGCGCACCTCGAAACTCAGGGCGGCCACCTGCATATAGTCCAGCTCGGCGGGCAGGCGCAGGCCTTCGAATCGGGCGGCGCGCTCCACTTCATCGCGCTGGCGTTCGATGTAGCCCGAGTACTTGGCGGCAATCTCGACCTGCTCGATCACTGCGGCAGTTTCCTCGCCTTCCGGTGTTCCACGTGAAACAGCGGCGAGGTCGGCGTTGGCATGGCGGCCGCCGTCCAGCGTCATCAGCGATTGATAGCTCACCTCAGGGCGGCGCAGCAGATCCGCCAGGTTGTATTCATGCTCGATGGGCTTGCCCAGCACGCGCACGGCCTCCTCGGCCGGCAGGTTGCGCGGATTGACCCAGGTGGATTTGAGCCGCTCTGTTTCACGTGAAACAGCATCGCGTTTGCGGTTGAAGGCGGTCCAGCGCGCATCGTCCACCAGGCCCATGCGGCGGCCGTCTTCCGTCAGGCGCATGTCGGCGTTGTCCTCCCGCAGTTGCAGCCGGAATTCGGCGCGGCTGGTGAACATGCGATACGGCTCGGTCACGCCCTTGGTGATGAGGTCGTCCACCAGCACGCCCAGG
The DNA here is from genome assembly GCA_017307855.1 of Burkholderiales bacterium. Taxonomy (GTDB): domain Bacteria; phylum Pseudomonadota; class Gammaproteobacteria; order Burkholderiales; family Burkholderiaceae_C; genus JAGOCV01. The sequence continues at coordinate 230,703 of JAFKGD010000006.1, forward strand.
TAGGCCTGGTCGCGCCGTGGCAGCCAGGGCGTCTCGCCGCGCACCTGCAGCGCCGCGTTGAGCCCGGCGAACAGACCCTGGGCCGCCGCCTCTTCATAGCCGGTCGTTCCGTTGATCTGGCCGGCGAAGAACAGGCCGCCGATCTGCTTCGTCTCGAAGCTGGCCTTGAGGGAGCGCGGGTCGAAGTAGTCGTATTCGATGGCGTAGCCGGGGCGCAGGATATGGGCGTTCTCCAGGCCAGGCATGGAGCGCACCAGTGCGTACTGGATGTCGAACGGCAGGCTGGTGGAAATGCCGTTGGGATAGAACTCGTGCGTCGTCAGGCCCTCGGGCTCCAAGAAGATCTGGTGGCTGTCCTTGTCGGCGAATCGGTTGATCTTGTCCTCGACACTCGGGCAATAGCGCGGGCCCACGCCTTCGATCTTGCCGGTGAACATGGGGCTGCGATCGAACCCCGAGCGGATGATCTCGTGCGTGCGTTCGTTGGTGTGCGTGATCCAGCAGGGCATTTGCGCCGGGTGCATGTCGGCACGGCCCATGAAGCTGAACACCGGCATGCGATCCGGGTTGTCGCCGCCGGGCATGCCGTCGCCCGGCTGCTCGGTGCACTTCGAGAAATCGATGGTGCGGCCGTCCAGGCGCGGCGGCGTGCCGGTCTTCAGGCGCCCTTGCGGCAACTTCAGCTCCTTCAGGCGTGCCGACAGAGACACGGCCGGCGGATCGCCCGCGCGGCCGGCGGCATAGTTGTCCAGCCCCACGTGGATCTTGCCGTCGAGGAAAGTGCCCGCCGTCAGCACCACGGCGCGCGCCCGGAAGGCGATGCCCACCTGCGTCACGGCGCCCACCACGCGGTCGCCCTCCACCATCAGGTCGTCCACCGCCTGCTGGAACAGCCACAGGTTGGGCTGATTTTCCAGGCGGCGGCGGATCGCGGCCTTGTAGAGGATGCGGTCGGCCTGCGCGCGCGTGGCACGCACGGCCGGGCCCTTGCTCGAATTGAGCGTGCGGAACTGGATGCCGCCCTCGTCCGTGGCGATGGCCATGGCACCGCCGAGCGCGTCCACCTCCTTCACGAGATGGCCCTTGCCAATGCCGCCGATGGACGGGTTGCAGCTCATCTGCCCCAGCGTCTCGATGTTGTGGGTGAGCAGCACGGTCTTGCAGCCCATGCGCGCCGCGGCCAGCGCGGCCTCGGTCCCGGCATGGCCGCCGCCGACGACGATCACGTCGAATTCTTCAGGGTAGATCATGGGTCTGCTCTCGACCGGCGCTGTTGCCCACGGCGCACGGGCCGCGGCGGAATAGACGACGCCCGCCGCACACGCCGTGCGCATCGGCGGCCGGCTGGCCGATGCGCGCGTGGACCACGGGCTGGAGAACCGAGCATTTTACCGGCGCACCCTGCCGGATGCAGGCTTCCTGCGCGATGCCTGTGGTGCAATCGCGGCCATGAAACTCCTCGTCTTCGCGGGCAGCACCCGCCAGCAGTCTTTCAACCGGCGCCTGGCGCACGCCACCGCCGAACTGGCCCGCCAAACCGGTGCCGAGGTCACGCACCTCGAACTGGGCGATTACGACATCCCCATGTACAACGCCGACCTCGAAGCCAGCGGCACGCCGCCCGACGTGCTTCGCCTCAAGCAGGTGATGGCCGATCACCCGGCGTGGATCGTCTGCACGCCCGAATACAACGCCAGCTACCCCGCCCTGCTCAAGAACACGCTCGACTGGGTGTCGAGCCCCGTCAAGGGTGACCCGGTGTGGTCGGACGGCATGCGCTCCTCGCGTGGCAAGGTGGTGGGCGTGCTGTCGGCCTCGCCCGGCGCACTGGGGGGCCTTCGCTCCCAGAGCCATCTGGCGCCGCTGCTGGTCAACCTGCAATGCTGGCTCGCGCCCCGCAATTTCGCGCTCGGCCGCGCGGGCGACGCCTTCACCGCCGATAGCGCGCTGATCGACGAAGGCGCTCGGCGCAATGTGCAGGCCGTCATCGACCAGGTGCTGTGGGCGGCCGGCCGGTTAGCCACCTGAGCCTCAGGCAGTAAGCATGCACTGTCGCCAAGGATGCGGCGCCTGCTGCATTGCGCCATCCATCTCAAGCCCGATTCCGGGAATGCCGCAAGGCAAGCCCGCTGGCGTGCCCTGCGTCCAGCTGGACGACGACATGCGATGCCGCATCTTCGGCCAGCCGGACCGGCCGGCCGTGTGCTCGGGCCTGCAGCCTTCCGCCGAGATGTGCGGCCCGCCCGGCGATGGGCGGCATGCCATGCAATGGCTGACTCGCCTGGAGCGCGAAACGGCCCCGGCGCCCGCCCGGTCGTGAGGCTCAGGCCATCAAGGCGACGCGACGGGTCGGCGGTTTGGGCTCCGAGGCGGCGCCCAGTCGGTGGCGTGGGCGGGGCGCTTCGTATTCGCGCACGGTGATCGCCTTCTCGCGCATGGTCACCGGGCCGAACAGGGTGCAGAAGGCCACATCCTTGGCATCACGCCCGGTGCCCACCTGCACCAGCCGCTCCACGGGCGCCATGCGCGTGGGATCGAAGCGCACCCAACGGCCGCCCAGCCAGGCCTCGAAGAGGGCATGGAAATCCTGCGGCGGCTCGTCGAACCACACATAGCCCACCACCAGCCGCGCGGGAATATTCAGCGCGCGGCAGAACGTCACGCCCAGATGCGCGAAGTCGCGGCACACGCCGGCTCGCTGCACGAACACCTGCTGAGCCGTCGTCGTCGAATCGGTGCTGCCTGGCTCATAGACGATGCTGTCGTGGATCCAGTCCGCAATCGCCTGCACGCGCGCCAGGCCGGGCTTGTGGCTGCAGAAGAGCTGTTGGGCCGCGCGCGCCATGACGTCGGATTCGCAGTAGCGCGTGGGCAGCAGATAAGGCATCACCTCATCGGGCAGCGCGCTGATCGGCATCTCGGCCAGTCGACGTGGCTGGGGCGTGGCAACACGCTCCACCTCGGCGCGGTAGTGCACGTGCACCTCGCCGGGCTCGGCATCGAACCGCAGGAAGCGATTGCCTGAAACCGAATCGGTGAAATGGCGCAGCTCGCCCGCGCCTTCGATGTTCAGCGACTCGCCTGCCAGCCGCTGGCCGGCCGCGTGGGCCACCTGGAGGTGAAAGCAGAAATGCGCCGGTCCCGTGACCTGGTAGGACAGGCGCGTGTCGATGGCCGACCAGTGCACCGCGTCACCCGGCGATGGCCAGAGGCTGGATGCGGGCCAGTTGCGCCAGCGCGCCCGGACGCGGGGGCGACATCAGGCGGCGCGCCTCGCGCACCACGGCGCGCTTGCCATGCGCCAGCGGCAGGTCCCAGTGGGTCTGCGTGACGCGCAGGATGCGGCGCACCTGGTAGAGCGGGCTGTTCATCAGGCTCTGCAAGTCGGCGTGCTCGGGCATCAGCGGAATGCGAACAGGCGCGACGACGCTGCGGGCGCGGGGATGGCGCGTGCGGATCATCAGTCGAGCGCCTTGCGCACCGCGCCCACGCCCAGCGCGGCCAGCACGAGGAACACGACGGCCAGGATCAGGAACAGGCCGAACAGGATCTTGGCGATACCGGCGGCACCGGCAGCAATGCCGCCGAAACCGAGCGCGCCGGCGACAAGCGAAATCAGCGCAAAGATGATGGCGTACTTCAACATGGTGGACTCCCTAAAACGGCGACGTGCGCCGCACTGGATGGATGTTGAAGATGCTATTGACCGGGCCTGCCGCCACCCATCGGCACCCGGCGCGGCCCCTCGTAGGACGCCGCCGCATCGTGGAACGCGCCGCTCTCAGCGGCCCAGCAACCGGTCCAGTCCCCGCCCGATCCGGTCGCCCAGACGCGCGCCCGCGCCCGTGCCCACGCCGGGCAACACGGCCGTGCCGACGGCCGCCCCCAGCATCGCGCCGCGCGTGAGCGTGACCTCGGGGTCGGACAGCGTGCCGCCCACCGCCAGCGGCACGCCGACCACGCCGGCCGTCACGCGCTCGGCCACGTCCACCGTCATGCGGCCGGACAAGGCCTGGTTGGCCGCGATGGCGACTTCGCCGCGCGCCGTGAGCGCGCCCGTGCGGGCCACCAGCTGGCGCACGCGGGCCTGGCGGCCCTGCGTGTGAACCTCGCCCGAGAGTTCGTCGAGCGCCGTCTCGCCACCGCGCGACAGGCCTGCCGTCTGCACGGCGCGCAGCAGGTCGATGCCGTGCAATCGGGCCTGCGCCACCGAAAAGCGCGTTTCGCTGCGCAGCCCCTCGGGCAGGCGCGCCAGCTGGGCCGGTGACGTCACCCGCACCGAAAACGTGGTGTCGGCCGTGAGCCGGCCCGACAACGGCCGGCTGGGCGCGGTGAGCGCGGCCGGATCCACGCCTCGCACGGCCAGGGCCCCGCTGGCCGTCACCCCCGGCTCGGCGGCCGTGCCCGGCGACAGCCGCACCGGCCCTTCCACCGTGCCGCCGCCCAGTCGCGCACGAAGCTGCCAGCGCGCGCCATCGGCACCCGGCGACAGGTCGATCTCGGTACCCGCGCGCGCGCCGCTTCCGATGCGCAGCGACGCGGTCTCGGGCAGGCCGTCCTCGCCCAGCCGCGCCTCCAGGTCGAAGCCGCTGGCCGCGCCCTGGTTGCCCTGCCAGCGGATGTCGTGCAGTGCCACACGGCGCGGCAGCCAGCGTGTGTCGGCCGGGCCGCCGCCCTCGGCCAGCCGCTGCAACGCCACCACCAGCGCGGCGGCGGCGGTCTCGTGCAACTGCGCTCCGCGCACTTCGAGCGCCGACAGCGCGGGCCGTCCCGCCAGCGCCGCGCGCCAGTCAGGGAACGCCCGCACGCCCTCGGCCGACAGCGGCGGCGTGGTCGCCACGCGCACGTCGGCCACCTGCACCGAGGGCAGCGGCCACACCGCCACCTCGATGGCGCCCAGCGTGACCGGCACGCCTGCGGCGGCCGAGGCCTGCGCCTGCACGCGCGCCCGGAAGTCGTCACCCGACACCCAGTGCCACAGCAACGACGCTGCCATGACGGGCAGCATCAGCGCCAACGCTGCGCCCACCGCCAGCCAGCGCCACAGGCGCCGGGGCCGCGCCGCACGGGCGCGCGCCGGGATGTCGGGGGTGTCGCTCATGCGGCCATTGTGCGCCGCCGCCCCGCCTGCACGCCGGCCCACAAGCCGTTAGCATGCGCAGCGCGCCCGCCGCATCGCGGCCGGGCCCAACCCCTCATCGCCAAAGGATGCACCCATGAAGCTCTACTACTCGCCCGGCTCCTGCTCGCAATCGCCCCACATCGTCCTGCGCGAAGCGGGTCTGGCCTTCGAGCCCGTGCTCACGCCCACCAAGACGCACAAGACGCCCGACGGCACCGACTACTACACGATCAATCCGCTGGGCTACGTGCCGCTGCTCGAGCTCGACGACGGCACGCTGCTGCGCGAAGGCCCGGCCATCGTCCAGTACATCGCCGACCAGGTGCCGCAGAAGAACCTGGCGCCCGCCAACGGCACGATGGCGCGCTACCGCCTGCAGGAATGGCTGACCTTCATCGGCACCGAAATCCACAAGGGCTTCTCGCCGCTGTTCAATCCCGCCGTGCCGGCCGAGACCAAGGAAGTGTTCAAGGCCAAGGTGGTCTCGCGCCTGGAATGGGTCGACAGCCAGCTCGAGGGCCGCGAGTTCCTCATGGGCGAGCACTTCACCGTGGCCGACGCCTACCTGTTCGTCACCTCGGGCTGGACCGTGCCCATGAAGATCGACATCTCGGGCCTGAAGAACCTCGTTGCCTGGCGCGAGCGCATCGCTGCCCGTCCCGCCGTGCAGGAGGCCTTGAAAGCAGAAGGCCTGGCGAAATAAGGCTCTCCCCCAGGCTACCCCAGGGGCGGCACCAGCGGCCCGGCAAAGCCGGTTTCGCGGTGTCCTGAACCCACCGGGCGACATGGCGCGAACCGCATCGCCGTGCCATCCGGAAGGGTTCACTTCTGGAGAGGCCGCTGCCGGCTGGCGACCACCGCGCCCAGCCACAGGGCGGCGGCCGAGAACGCGAGCCCGCGCGCCAGGCCGCCCGGGCCATCGGCGATCAGGCCCACCACCGTGGGCCCGGCGATCTGCCCGGCCGCGAACACGATGGTGAAGGCGCTGATGCCTGCCGCCCACAGCGCGGGCGGCAGGTTGTGCCGCACCAGCGCCGTGGTCGAGGCCACCACCGACAGGAAGATGCCGCCGAACATCACCCCCGAGGCCAGCAGCAGCGGCCATGCGGTGGTGACGGCCGGCACCACCGTCGCCACGCCCAGCAGACCGTTGAGCGTGGCCAGCGCGCGCCCGCCCCGGCTGGCATCGAGCAGCCCGGCCCAGATGCGCGACGAGGCGATCACGGCCAGCCCCAGCAACGCATAGAACACGGTGACGCGCACCGTGCCCGCGCCCTGCTCGCGCAGCAGCGCGATCACGAACGTCATGTAGCCGATGTAGCCCACGCCGAACAGCAGGTAGCCGGCGAGCGCGGGCGCCAGCCGCGCGAGTGGCACCGCGGACAGCGGCATGCGCGCCGCCGTGCCACCACCCTCCTGCGCACCCAGCACGCGGGCCGGCCAGCGCAGCGCCAACGTGGCGACCGCGCACGCCGCCGCCAGCGCCCACCAGGCCCAGGCCCAGCCGTGCGGCCGATCACGGGCCCCCTCGAGCAGGGCTGGCACCAGCAGCGCCGACAGCACGATGCCCACGCCCGTGCCGCCGTAATAGAGCCCCAGCAGCAGGCCGGCGCGCGAGGGATGTGCCGCGCCCAGCCGCGCGGCCAGCAGCCCGCCGGCGATGAAGATCCACGCGCTGGCCACGCCCGCCAGCAGGCGCTGCGCCAGCAAGGGCGCGGCACCGGTGAAGAATCCGCTGCCGGCCATGAAGACGCTGGCCGCGACGGCGCCGGCCAGCAGCAGCCGCGCCGCGCCCAGGCGCGCCATCAGCGCCGGCGTGGACAGCGCACCCAGCAGGTAGCCCAGCGCATTGAAGGTGTTCATGGCGCCGGCCAGCGTGTAGCTCCAATGCAGGTCGGCCCGCATCGGCGGCAACAGCAGGCCGTAAGCGAAGCGCGTGATGCCCAGCGAGATGGCCGCGCCCAGCGACAGCGCGAAGACCAGCCGCAGCGCGCGCGAAAAACCTGCGGCATCGGATGAAAGGTCGGGCGTCTCGCTCATCGTCGGGTTGTCGTCTCCGTGGGCCCCGGGCCAGGCACGCATGCCACGCAGCCCACGGCGCCAGCGCATTCTGCGCCGCGCCGGCCACGGGCCCGCCGCGGCCTGTCGCACGGGCGTCGACGCCTGGCGCATCTGCCACAAAACCGGCGCGCCCGCTGCTGCAGGAGTTTGCCGCGCGCGTTAGGCTGTGCCTCATTCCATTCACAACATCTGGAGTCTCCGAGATGGCATCCCTCTTCGATCCCCTGCAGGCCGGCGCGCTGCGCCTGGCCAACCGCATCGTCATGGCACCGCTCACGCGCAACCGCTCGCCCGAAGCCATCCCCGCCGACGTCACGGCCACCTACTACACACAGCGCGCCAGCGCCGGCCTGATCGTCTCCGAAGCCACCGCCATCAGCCCGCAGGGCCAGGGCTACGCCGACGTGCCCGGCCTCTACGGCACCGAGCAACTCGATGGCTGGAAGCGCGTGACGAAGTCGGTGCACGAGGCCGGCGGCCAGATCGTCTGCCAGCTCTGGCACGTGGGCCGCATCTCGCACAACGACCTGCAGCCCGATGGCCAGCCGCCCGTCGCGCCCTCGGCCGTGACGGCCCAGGCCAAGACCTACCTCATCAAGGACGGCGCGGGCAGCTTCGCGCCCACCTCGGCGCCGCGCGCGCTGGACGCGGGCGAGCTGCCCGGCATCGTGCAGGACTACCGCCACGCCGCGCGCAACGCCATCGCGGCGGGCTTCGACGGCGTCGAGATCCACGCGGCCAACGGCTACCTGATCGACCAGTTCCTCAAGACCGGCGCCAACCAGCGCACCGACGATTACGGCGGCAGCATCGAAAACCGAGCCCGCCTGCTGCTGGAAGTGACCCGTGCCGTGGTGGAGGAGATCGGTGGCGACCGCACGGGCATCCGCCTGTCGCCCGTCACGCCGGCCAACGACATCGTCGATGCCGATCCGCAGCCGCTGTTCGATCACGTGGTGCGCGAGCTCGCGCCGCTGGGCCTGGCCTTCGTGCACGTGATCGAAGGCGCCACCGGCGGACCGCGCGAACTGGACGACCGCCCGTTCGACTACGCCGCCATGAAGGACGCCTACCGCGCCGCCGGCGGCCGGGCCGCCTGGATCGCCAACAACGGCTACGACAAGACCCTGGCCGAGCAGGCTGTGGCCAGCGGCCATGCCGACGCCGTGGCTTTCGGCCGCCCCTTCATCGCCAACCCCGACCTCGTGCACCGCCTGCGCGACAACCTGCCGCTCGCGCAGATCGACAAGGCCACGCTCTACGGTGGCGGCGCAAAAGGCTACACGGACTATCCCAAGGCGGCCTGACCGATCCCGCACCCCTCAGGCCAGGGACACCACGGAACCGGCTCTGCCGGGCCGTCGGTGCTGCCCCGGAAGGAATTGGCTCAGCCGAGCCCTATCGGGGCAGGTGCGCGCATGACGATCTGCGTGAACAGCCGGTCGTACACCGGCTCGCGCGGATGCAGGCCCGTCATCGGGTCCTGATTGGCGCCGAACACCTCGGCCAGTTCGGCCCACTCGTCCTCGCCCAGGTACTGCTGCGCCAGCGGCAGCACCTGCGTTTCCTCCAGCCGCATGTGCTCCAGGTAGAAGCTGACATAGCGGTGAACGGCCTGTGCCAGCGGCAGGCGGCGCGACCCGCCCACCAGTTCCCAGCCCGCGAGCAGGTGCTGCAGTTCGCGCACGTCGCGCTCGCCATGCACATGGTCCTGCTCCAGCCGCGAGATCACCGGCATGGCCCAGGCCGCGCGCTGCAGCACGCGGGGAAACAGGAAGTTGGATTCGCGCGGATGGTGGCGCCGCTCGGGGTATTCGTCGATGTAGAAGAGCATCGAGCGCAGCACGCCGAAGAAGCCCTCGGGATCGTCGCCCGGCCCGCGCTCCACCATGAGCTGCAGCGAATGCAGCACAGCCCGCAGGGCGGCATGCTCGTCCCGGATGATGCGCAGGGCGGCGGGGGTGGCGGCGGAAACCGGGGTGGTGGTGGACGGCGGCAGGGTCATCGCCACGAGCTTGGACCCGTCGGCCCGATCGCGCCTTGATGCGCCGCAACCACGGCTAAGCATTTCCTCTCATGGGCGAGTCAGCTTCAGGTCAGGTGGGCGGATCGATAAACCGCCTCCATGTACTGGAACCGATTCACGCTCTCCACCCTCCTCGCGCTGGGCTGCGCCTGCGCCCAGGCGGCCGATCCGCCGGCCGCCCCGGCGGTCACGCTGCGGCAGGTGATGGCGGCGGCCGCCACCAACGCCGACGCGAACATCGCCCGCCTGGGCGTGGATGCCGGGCGCGCCGACGTGCGCGCGGCCGACCACGCGCCGATGCCGGTGCTCAGCGCCAAGGCCGCCTCGATCGACCTGCAGAACGGCGTGGGCGCGGGCAACCCGCTCACCCGCAAGCGCATCGACAAGGGCGTCGGCGTGGACTGGACGTGGGAACGCGGCAACAAGCGCGCCCTGCGCACACGCGCTGCCGAAGACACGCTGCAGGCCCTGCAGGCCGACGCCGAACAGGTCAGGCTCGCGCAGCAGCAGCAGGCGCAGGACGCCTTCTGGGAACTGCTGGCCGCCCAGGAGCGCCTGGCCGAGATCACCGCCATCGGCGACGACGCCCGATCGCTGGGCGGAATCGCCGATCGGCGGTTGCGCGTCGGCGACCTGTCGGAGCAGGACGCGCTGCGCATCCGCGTGGAATCCGACCGCGCCCAGGCCGACGTGCGCAGCGCCCGGCTCGACGTGCAGCGCGCGGCGCTGGCGCTGCACCAGCTCACCCGCCTGGGCGACGAAAGCGCGGCGGGCGCCACCCTGCGGGCCGAGGGCGACTGGCCCACCGCCGACGCCCTGCCCGCCGTCGATGCGGGCGGCGCCACCTGGAGCCTGCTGGCCGACCGCCAGCCCGAGGTGCGCGCGGCCCGGGCCCGCGCCACGGCCGCGCAGGCCGCGCTCGACGGCGCGCTGGCGCTCAAGAAGACCGACGTCACCTGGGGCGCCTCGTTCGACCACTATCCCGGCACTTCCAACCGCCTGCTCGAGCTGAGGCTGTCGATCCCGCTGCAGGTGGGCTATGCGCACGAAGGCGAGATCGGCCGCGCCCAGGCCGAGCTGGCCCAGGCGCAGGAATCGCTCACCCAGGCGCAGCTGCGCGCCCAGGGCAACGTGCAACGCATGGCGCTCGAACTCGGCGCCGTGGCCGCCCGCGCGCGTGACTACGACGGCCTCGTGCTGCCGCGCGCGCGCCAGGCCGAAGACCGCGCGCAACTGGCCTACGAACGCGGCGCGCTGCCGCTGTCCGACCTGCTGGATGCCCGCCGCACCCTGCGCTCCGTCGTGCTGGAAGCGCTCTCTACCCGTGCCGACCATGCAAAGGCCGCCGGCGCCTGGCTGCTGCTGCATTCCCAACAGGCTCCCTGACCGACACCTGCCCCTGCCGTCCACCATGTCCCACACCCCTCGCCTCCTCCCGCGCAACCTGGCCACCCGCGCCACCGCTGCCGCCCTCGCCACCGCCCTGCTGCTGCTCACCGGCTGCAAGGACGATCCGGCCCCCCTCCCCCCCGAACCCGACGCCCCCACCCTGCAGGGCCGGCAACTGCGTTTCGCGCCCGGCCATCCGCAGCTCGCGCAGCTGGGCATCACTGCGGCCACGCCCGCGCGCGCCGTCACGGTGGAGCTGCCCTCGCGCCTGGTCTGGAACGAGGCCGTCACCCAGCGCATCTACCCGGCCTTCGCCGGGCGCGTGACGGCCATCGTCGCCGACGTGGGCGACAGCGTCAGGCCCGGCAGCGTGCTGGCGCGCGTGGCCTCGCCCGATTTCGGCCAGGCCCAGGCCGATACCGCGCGCGCCCGCGCCGACGTCGAGCTGACCCAGCGCGCGCTGCAACGCGCACGCGAACTGTTCGAGGCCGGCATCGTCGCGCGCAAGGATCTGGAGCAGACCGAAGCCGAAGCCGTGCGCGCGCGCGCCGAAGGCGACCGGGCCGCCGCGCGCACGCGCCTGTACGGCAGTGCGTCCGGCGTCGACCAGCAGATGGCGCTGGTCGCCAGCCTGGCCGGCGTGGTGGTGGAGCGCAACATCAACCCGTCTCAGGAACTGCGCCCCGACGGCGGCGGCGCCCCGCTGTTCGTGATCAGCGATCCGACCTCGCTCTGGGTGCAGATCGACGCCCGCGAATCCGAAGCCGGCACGCTGCGCCCCGGCGCCACCTTCGAGCTGAGCGTGCCCTCGCTCGACGGCGAGCGCTTCGAAGGCCGCGTGGTGGCCGCATCCGATGCCATCGACCCTGCCTCGCGCACGATCCACGTGCGCGGCGTGGTGGCCAACCCTGCGCGCCGCCTGAAGGCCGAGATGCTGGCCACGGCGCGCTTCGAGCGCATGCTGGGTGCGGGGGTGATGGTGCCGGCCAGCGCCGTGGTGCTGCGCGGCACCGGCCACGTGGTCTACGTACAGTCCGCGCCCGGCGCGTTCGAGGCGCGCGAGGTGAAGCTGGGCTACACCGGCTCGAAGGACGTGCTGGTCACGCGCGGCCTCGAAGCCGGTGATGAAGTAGTCAGCGAGAACACGCTGCTGCTGGCGCGCCAGTTCGGCAACGCCGAGCCCGAGCAGACCGCGACGGCTGCCGCCTCCACCGACAAGGCCGGAGCCGGCAAGCCATGAAGCGCCTGATCGAATATTCGCTGCGCCAGCCGCTGATCATCGTCCTGGCCACCGCGCTGTTCGCGCTGGCCGGCATGATCGCGTTCAAGAACCTGTCGGTCGAGGCCTTCCCCGACGTCACCGACACCCAGGTCACCATCATCTCGCTCTACCCCGGCCGCGCGGCAGAAGAGGTGGAAAAGCAGGTCACGCTGCCGATCGAGGTGGCGCTGTCGGGCCTGCCCAACGCCATCCGCGTGTTCTCGCACACGCAGTTCGGCCTGTCGTTCACCGTCGTCACCTACGACGACAACGCCGAGGTCAACCTGGTGCGCCAGCAGGTGGCCGAGCGGCTGCGCGGCGTCGACCTGCCGCCCGGCGTCGAGGCCGAGATGGCGCCCAGCGCCACGGTGGGCGAGATCATGCGCTACCGCCTGAAGGGCGACGGCATCTCCACCACCGAGCTGCGCAGCACGCAGGACTGGACGGTGGAACGCGCGCTGCGCCAGGTGCCCGGCGTGGCCGACGTGGTGGCCATGGGCGGCTACATCAAGCAGTACGAAGTGCAGCCCGACCTGGACAAGCTGCGCGCCTACAAGCTCACCTTCCAGAACCTGCTGGACGCGCTGGGCCGTGGCAACTCCAACGCCGGCGGCAGCTACCTGGCGCAGGGCTCGCAGCAGTACGCCATCCGCGGCATCGGCCTCTTGCAGTCGGCCGACGACATCGGCCGCATCGTCGTCACCGCGCGCGGCGGCACGCCCATCCTGATCCGCGACGTGGCCACCGTGGCCATCGGCGCCGTGCCGCGCCTGGGCGTGGTGGGGCAAGACGACACCGACGACGTGGTCACCGGCATCGTGGTCATGCGCAAGGGCGAGAACCCCAGCGTGGTGCTGAAGAACGTGAAGGAGAAGATCGCCCAGCTCAACGAGCGCGTGCTGCCCAAGGGCGTGCAGATCGTGCCCTTCTACGACCGCACCTGGCTGATGGAGAAGACGCTCACCACGGTATTCCGCAACCTGGTGGAGGGCGCGCTGCTGGTCTCCCTGGTGCTCTACCTGTTCCTGTCTAACCTGCGCGCGAGCCTGGCGGTGGTGGTCATCATCCCGCTGTCGCTGCTGGCCACCTTCATGGGCCTGAAGATCATGGGCGTGCCGGCCAACCTGCTGTCGCTGGGCGCGATGGACTTCGGCATCATCGTCGACGGCGCGGTGATCGTGATCGAGAACATCATGCACCGGCTCTCGGAGAAGCCCGAGGACATGACGCCCGAGGAACGCCGCCGCACCATCGTCGACGCGGCCGGCGAAGTGGGCCGGCCCACGCTGTTCTCGATGCTCATCATCATCGCGGCGCACATCCCCATCTTCGCGCTGCAGCGCCACGAGGGCCGCATCTTCCAGCCCATGGCGCTGTCGGTGACCACCGCGCTGATCGGCTCGCTGATCTTCTCGCTCACGCTGGTGCCGCTGCTGGCCTACTGGATGCTGCGCCGGAAACTGCCGCACGGCGACAACCGCGTGGTGCGCGGCACCAAGCGCTTCTACGCACCCGTGCTCGACTGGGCCCTGTCGCACCGCAAGCGCGTGTTCGTCATCGCGCTGGCCGTGTTCGGGCTGTCGCTGGTGGCGGCGTCGCGGCTGGGCTCGGAGTTTCTGCCCGAGCTCGACGAGGGCACGATCTGGGTCAACCTGCGCCTGCCGGCCAGCGTCTCCAACGCCGAGGCCACGCGCATCCTGGGCAACGTGCGGCGCGCGCTGCACACCATCCCCGAAGTGCGCACCACGGTCTCCAAGGCCGGCCAGCCCGAGGACGGCACCGACCCCAAGACCATCAGCATGGCCGAGGTCTTCGTCGACGTGAAGCCGGCCGACCAGTGGCGCCCCGGTCTCACGCATGCGCGCCTCATCGACGAGATGGATCGCGCGGTGTCGGCCATTCCGGGCATGGAGCCTTCGTTCTCGCAGCCCATCCGCGACAACGTGCTCGAATCGATCTCGCAGATCGACGGCCAGATCGTGATCAAGGTGCAGGGCGACGACCTGACCGAACTGCGCCGCGTGACCCAGGCCATCGAGAGCGAGGTGAAGACCGTGCCCGGCGTGTTCCGCGCCGAGATCGACCGCCTGGGCGAGCTGCCGCAGCTGCTGATCGACATCGACCGCGAACGCGCCGCGCGCTACGGACTCAACGTGGGCGACATCCAGGACGTGATCGAGGCCGCGCTGGCGGGCAAGGCCGCCACCAGCATCTGGGAAGGCGAGCGCCGCTACTCGGTGGCCGTGCGCCTGCCCGGCGGCAAGCGCACCATCGAGGCGCTGGCGGCCACGCCCATCGCCACGCCCGAGGGCACCTACACCACGCTGGGCGCGGTGGCGCAGATCCGCGAAACCAGCGGCGCGATGAACATCGCGCGCGAAGGTGGGCGCCGCATGATGGCCATCGGCATCTTCATCAAGGACCGCGACATGGGCTCGGTCGTGGCCGACATGAAGAAGCAGGTGGCCGCCCGGGTGAACCTGCCGGCCGGCTACACGCTGGGCTGGTCGGGCGAGTTCGAGAACCAGGAGCGCGCGATGAAGCGGCTGTCGGTGGTGGTGCCGATCTCGCTGCTGCTGATCTTCGTGCTGCTGTTCGATGCCTTCAAGTCGTTCAAGACCGCGACGCTGATCCTGGTCAACGTGCCGCTGGCGCTGGTGGGCGGTTTCGTCGCGCTGTGGATCTTCTCGATCCCGCTGTCGGTGTCGGCGGCCATCGGCTTCATCGCGCTGTCGGGGCAGGCCGTGCTCAACGGCGTGGTCATGCTGTCGGTGTTCCAGCAGTTGCAGGCGCGCGGCCTGTCGGTCATCGAATCGGTGCGCGAGGGCGCCATGCAGCGCCTGCGCACCGTGCTCATGACAGCCCTGCTGGCCATGCTGGGCCTGCTGCCCATGGCGCTGTCGCGCGAGATCGGCGCCGAAACCCAGCGCCCGCTGGCCATCGTCGTGATCGGCGGCCTGGTGACGGCCACGCTGCTCACGCTGGTGGTGCTGCCGGCCCTGTATGTGGCGTGGTTCTCGCCGAAGCGCCAGCCGCAGCAGGAGCCCCGGCCGGCGGGCGCCAGCGACGCAGCAGCAGCGCATTCGCCATGACGCTCACCGACGACAGCGCCATGGCCGCGCCCGCCACCACCGGGCTGAGGTAACCCAGCGCGGCCAGCGGGATGCCGGCCACGTTGTACGCGAAGGCCCAGAACAGGTTCTGGCGGATCTTGATCACCGTGCGGTGCGAGATCTCCAGCGCCTGGCCCACCAGGGCGGGGTCTCCGCGCATCAGCGTCACGCCGGCGGCCTGCATGGCCACGTCGGTGCCGTTGCCCATGGCCATGCCGACGTCGGCCGCGGCGAGGGCTGGCGCGTCGTTGACGCCGTCGCCAATGAATGCGATGCCCCCACGCTTGCCCACTGCGTGTGGCTCGCTGCCCCCCGAGGGGGCGCTCACGCCAGGGGCCGGCAAAGCCGGACCATCCGGCCTGCGGCCGGCGCGTTCGGCCCACGCGTGCCGCAGCGATTGCACGATGGCGGCCTTGTCGCCCGGCAGCACCTCGGCGCGCACTTCGCCCTCCTCGGGCCGCAGGCCCAGCCGCTGCGCCATGGCTTCGGCCGCGCCGCGGTTGTCGCCCGAGATCATCACCAGCCGCAGGCCACGCGCACGCAGGGCCGCCAGCGCCTGGGCCGCGCCCGGCTTGGGCTCGTCGGCGAAGGCCAGCAGCGCGGCCACCGCGGTGTCGCCTTCGGCGGCGAAGGCCGACACGGTGGCGCCCCCGGCCTGCAGGCGCGCAGCCTCGGCGGCCAGCGCGCCGGCGGCGGCGCCCAGTTCGTCCATCCAGCGCAGGCTGCCCACGCGCCACACGCGCCCATCGACGCGGCCTTCGGTGCCACGGCCGGGCACGGCACGCACGTCGGCCGCTGCGCCGGGCGCCACGCCGCGCTCGCGTGCGGCTTCCACCACGGCGCGGGCCAGCGGGTGTTCGCTGCCCGATTGCAGGCCGGCCACGGCCGCCAGCAACGCGGATTCATCCGCGCCCGGCGCGGCCACGAACGCCGCCAGGCGCGGCCGGCCCACGGTGAGCGTGCCGGTCTTGTCGAATGCCACGGTGCGCACGCGGTGCGCGTTCTCCAGCACCTCGGCGTCCTTGATCAGGATGCCGTGCCGCGCGGCCACGCCCGTGCCGGCCATGATGGCGGCCGGCGTGGCCAGGCCCAGCGCACAGGGGCAGGCGATCACCAGCACGGCCACGGCATGGATCAGCGCCGCTTCGGCGCCCGCACCCGCCCCCAGCCAGCCCAGCAGCGTGAGCAGCGCGATCGCCAGCACGACGGGCACGAACACGGCCGACACCTGATCGACCAGCCGCTGGATCGGCGCCTTGGCCGTCTGCGCGTCTTCCACCAGCCGGATGATGCGGGCCAGCACGCTCTCGGCGCCCACGGCGCTCACCTCGACCACCACGCGGCCCTCACCGTTGACCGAGCCGCCGGTCACCCTGGCGCCCACGGCCTTGGCCACGGGCAGCGGCTCGCCGGTCAGCATGGACTCGTCCACCTGCGTGTGGCCCTCGACCACTTCGCCATCGGCCGGAATGCGCTCGCCCGGCCGAACGGCCAGCCGGTCGCCGGCGCGCAGCTCGTCCACGGGCACGTCAGCCTCGCCCACGCCGTCGGCCGCCGCGCCCAGCAAGTGCGCCACCTCGGGCCGCAGCGCATGCAGCGCGCGGATGGCCTGCGTGGTCTGGCGCTTGGCGCGCGCCTCCAGCCACTTGCCCAGCAGCACCAGCGTGATCACCACGGCCGAGGCCTCGAAGTACAGGTGTGGCATCGTGCCCGGTGTCGCCGTGAGCCAGAGCCACACCGACAGCCCCCAGCCCGCGCTGGTGCCGATGGCCACCAGCAGGTCCATGTTGCCGGTGAGCGCGCGCAGCGCATGCCAGCCCGCGCGGTAGAAGCGCGCACCCAGCACGAACTGCACCGGCGTGGCCAGCACGAACTGCATCCAGGCCGGCAGCATCCAGTGCGCGCCGAAGAAGTCGCCCAGCATGGGCACCACCAGCGGCAGCGAGAGCGCCGCGCCCACCGCCACCGGCATGAAGCCGGCCCAGGGCGATGCGGCCGCCGCGTCGGCTGCATCGGCTTCCTGCGCGGAGCGCGGCTCATAGCCTGCGTCGCGCACGGCCCGACGCAGGCGCGCGGCATCGGTGCCCTCGTCAGCCCGATAGGTCACGTGGGCCGATTCAGTGGCCAGGTTGACGCTGGCCTGCTCCACGCCCGGCACTTTCTTCAGCGCGCGCTCGACACGACCCACGCACGAGGCGCAGGTCATGCCGCCGACGGAAAAGTCCAGGGTGGAGGGTTCGGATGAAGCAGCCATGGATGGGAGCCTAAAGCCTCCCACGGGGGCAAGGTCAAGCCCGGCCAGCGCTTGACCTTGCCACGGTGGAAAGGTTGAGAATCCAGGACATCACCACTCACTCACGGAGATCCACCATGACCACCCAGACCTTCGACGTGCAGGGCATGACCTGCGGCCACTGCGAACGCGCCGTCACCCAGGCCGTGAAGTCGGTCGATCCGCAGGCCGACGTGAAGATCGACCGCGCGAGTGGCCGTGTCGACGTGACCACCGCGCAGCCGCGCGAGGCACTCGCCAAGGCCATCACCGAAGAGGGCTACACGGTGGCCGCATGACGGCTCGTCTCAATATCGGAGAAGCCGCGAGGCAGTCGGGCGTTTCCGCCAAGATGCTGCGCCATTACGAAACCCTCGGCCTGCTGGGCAACGTGGCGCGCACCGACAGCGGCTACCGCCAGTACTCGGCCGCCGACGTGCACACCTTGCAGTTCATCCGCCGCTCGCGTGACCTGGGCTTCTCGATGGCCGAGATCGCCGAACTGGTGGGCCTGTGGCAGAGCCGCCGGCGCAGCAGCGCCAGCGTCAAGCGCATCGCCGAAAAGCACCTGGCCGACCTGGACGCGCGCATCGAATCCATGCAGGCCATGCGCCGCACGCTGGGCCACCTGATCCATTGCTGCCACGGGGACGACCGGCCCGAGTGCCCGATCCTCGACGACCTGGCGGGGCCGCACGCGCACTGACGCGGCGACGGCGGCGACGCACGCGGTTCAGTGCGCCGCGCGGCGCCGGAACTCGCTCGGGCTCATGCCCGTGTGCTCGCGGAACACGCGGCTGAAGTGGGAGAGGCTGGAGAAGCCCCAGTCGAGCGCGATGTCGGTGATGGGGCGGCCGGCGCCCGCGCGCTCGAACTCGCGCACACAGGCCGAGATGCGCAGCCGGAGGATGTAGCCGGCCAGCGTGTCGGCGTCGCCCGCGAAGGCGCCGTGCAAGGTGCGCTTGCTGCAGCCCAGTGCCTGCGCGATGCCGTCGATGGACAGGCGCGGGTCGCGCAGGTTCTGCATCACATGCTGGCGGATGCGGTCGCGCAGCGCCTCGCGCTGGGTTTCGCCGGTCTCGCGGCCGGCCAGTTCCATCAGCGACAGGCGCACCAGTTGCATGATGAGTTCGCCCGCGCCGCGCGCCGAGGCTTCGCTCATGTTCGGCAGTTCCAGGTAGGTGCTGCGCATGGTCTCCAGCGCCACGCGCGAAATGCCGCTGGTGCCGCCCACCTGGCGCGCCAGCACGTCGGCCAGGCGAAGCTCGTCCAGCGCCATGCGCGCCTTGGGCAGCATCACGATGAGGTGGTCCGAGCGCTCGGGGTTGGAGACGGTGTAGCTGCCCGTGGTGTCGTAGAGCGTCCAGACACCATTGCGCACCGAAGCCTCGCGCCCGTCCTGCTCGACGCTGGCCGAGCCCTGCCAGGGCGCCACGATCTTCAGGTAGGCCGTCTCGCTGCCGCGCGCCATGCCAGGCGTGCGCAGCACGCGGTGGCGGCTGGCTTCCAGACGGGTGAGCACCACGTCGCCTGCGTGCGACGCCGCGATGCGGCCGTCGAACAACGTGTCGCCGTACAGGTCGGACTCGAGCCCGTTGAAGTGCTTCCAGATCCATTCGCGCCACAGCGGCGCGCGCTCGCGCGGCGCGTGGTCGTCGGTGGTCAGCAGGGTGGACGCGGCGGTCATGTCTGGATGGAAGGTGCGGAGGGCCGCCGCGGATGGCGGACGGACGATTATGGGCAGACCCACCGGGGCCCGGTGTTGTTCCTGCGGGTTATCCCTAGGCGGCGTGCACGCAATGACAAACGCGGATGCGCGCTCGGCACAGCGCGGGCCGGCCCGGCTTCCTACGATGCGCGTTGACGTGCGGCCCCTGATGCCGCGCGCCCCGGGGAGACACCCGGACCACCCCACGCCGCCGAAGGAGACGCCATGAGACACACCACCCGCCGCACCATCCTGCAGGGCGCCGCCGCGCTGGGCGCCGCCTCGGTCGCGCCCGGCCTGCTGGCCCAGGCCAAGCCGATCCGCATCGGCTACGCCATCGCGCGCACCGGCCCCTGGGCCGCCGGCGCCCAGGTGAGCCAGGAGCCCAACTACCTGCTGTGGGCCGAACAGGTGAACGCGGCCGGCGGCCTGTCCGTCAAGGGCGGCGCGAAGCGACCGGTGGCACTGGAGAGCTACGACGACCGCAGCGACACCGAAACCTGCGTGCGCACCTTCTCCAAGCTCATGGGCAGCGACAAGGTCGACCTGATCCTGCCGCCCTGGGGCTCGGGCGCCAACTTCGCGATCGCGCCGCTGGCCAACCGCATGGGCTATCCGCTGCTGGCGCCCACCGCGCTCTCGCGCAAGCTCATCGACATGAACCTGCCCTACTTCTTCTCGCTGCTGCAGCAGCCCGACAAGATGATGAGCGCGCTGGTCGACATGCTGGTGGCCAACAACGTCAAGACCATCGCCATCGTCTACATGGACGACCTGTTCGGCCTGGAGAACTTCGCCGCGCTCAACAACGAGCTCAAGAAGACCCAGATCCAGGTGGTCGAGCGCAAGAGCTATCCGCTGGGCGTGAAGGACCTGGCGCCGGTGCTGCGCGGCATCAAGGATCTGAACCCCGACGCCTTCATCGGCATCACCTACCCGCCCGACACCATCCTGGCCAGCCGCCAGGCGCGCGAGATCGGCTTCAACCCCAAGTTCTTCTACGCCTCGGTGGGCACGGCCTTCCAGCTCTACAAGAACGTGATGCAGGCCAACACCGAGGGCGTGATCGGCATGGGCTCGTGGAACGTGAAGACCAGCCCCGAGGCCCGCGCGTATTTCGACGCGCACAAGAAGAAGTTCGACGGCAAGGAACCCGACCGCTGGGCCAGCGGCCACGCCTGGGCCGGCATGCAGATCCTGCAGCAGGCCGTGGAGTCCGCAGGGCTGGACCGCAAGGCACTGCGCGATCACATCGCGAAGACCGAGTTCAAGACCATCCTCGGCCCCATCAAGTTCGCGGGCAGCGAGAACGCGTCCATCCCCGGGACCGTGGGCCAGTGGCAGGGCAACGATTTCGAGGTGGTGTGGCCGCCCGCGCGCGCCACCGCCAAGCTGCAGCCCAAGCCCGCCTGGAAGTAAGCCCTTCATCTATCACGACGTCAGGCAGTCCCCGTGTCCTTCACCTCCTGGGCCGAGCTCGTCGCGGGCGGCCTGATCACCGGCGGCATCTACGCGCTGGTCGCCATCGGCCTGAACCTGCAGTACGGGCTGATGCGCATCATGAACATCGCCCACGGCGAGTTCCTGATGCTGGGCGCGTTCATCACCTGGTGGGCGCACACGGCGTTCGGGCTCTCGCCGCTGGCGCTGATGCCCGTCACCTTCGTGCTGCTGATGGCGCTGGGCATCGCCATCCACCGCCTGTGCTTCCGGCCGCTGGCGGCGCGCGCGCCCAACGTGGACGTGTTCGAGGCGCGCAGCCTCATGGTGGCCTTTGGCCTGATGTTCGCGGTGCAGAACACGGCCCTGCTGCTGTGGGGCGGTGATCTGCGCGGCTACGACTACTTCACCGACCCGGTGCAGGTGGCCGGCATGCGCTTCACCGCCAACAAGCTGCTGCTGTTCGGCGTGGCACTGGTGCTGTCGCTCGCGCTCATCGCGCTGCTGCGCTTCACCTTGCTGGGCAAGGCCGTGCGCGCGCTGATGCAGTCGCCCACAGGCGCGCAGCTGGTGGGCATCAACACGCGGCGGCTGCATCCGCTGATGTTCGGCATCGGCCTGGGCCTGTCGGGCGCGGCGGGCGCACTGCTGTCGATGACCTACGAGATCACGCCCTCGATGGGCGAGCCCTACACGGTGACGGCGCTCATCGTCATCACGCTCGGCGGCTTCGGCTCCATCGCGGGCAGCCTGGCCGGCGGCCTGATGCTGGGCGTGGTCGAGGCGCTGGGCATGCATTTCACCAGCCCCTCGCTCAAGATGCTGCTGTCGTACGCGGTGTTCATCGGTGTGCTGATCTGGCGGCCCAACGGCCTGTTCTCCAAATGAACCCGCAGCCCTCTTCCAACAACAACGCGCGCGGCTGGGCGCTGCTGGCGGCCGGCTGCGTGGCCGCCGCCGTGGTGCCGTGGGTGGCGGGCGAATTCGTCACCTCGGTCGCGCTCTCGTGCCTGATGTACGTGGCGCTGGCCACCAGCTGGTCGATGTTCTGCGGCGCCACGCGATACCTGTCGCTGGCCACGGCCGCGTTCTTCGGCATCGGCGCCTACGCCAGCGCCACCTTGCTGGAGGTGCTGCCCTGGCCGGTGGTGGTGGCCACGGGCGCGGTCATCGCCGCGCTGGTAGCGGCCGTCATGGGCGCGGCCGTGCTGCACCTGCGCGGCACCTACTTCGCCGTGCTCACCTTCGGCATGACCGAGCTGATCCGCCACGCGGTCACCCACGTCGAGAAATCGATGTCGGGCACCGTGGGCCGCGTGCTCGTCACCGTGCCGTCGAACGAAACCGTGTACTACACCGTGCTGCTGATCGCGGCGGCCAGCATCGCCTGCGCGCTGCTGGTGGCCAGGAGCCGCCTCGGCCTGGCGCTCTCCGGCATCGGCGCCGACGAGCAGCGCGCGCAGACGCTGGGCGTGAACACGCGCGGCGTGAAGATCGCCGGCTTCGCGCTCACCGCCGCCTTCGCGGGCGCGGCCGGTGCGGCCATGGCCGTGCGCTGGACATACATCGATCCGCACACCGTCTTCAACCCCTTCATCGGCTTCCAGACCGTGCTGATCGCCCTCATCGGCGGCGCGGCCAGCATCGGCGGCCCGGTGCTCGCGGCCATCGTGTTCAGCGTGCTGGCCGAAACGCTGCGGCTGGAGCTGCCCTACGGCTACATGCTGGTGCTGGGCGTGCTGCTGATCCTGTGCGTGCTGTACCTGCCCGGTGGCCTGGCGTCGCTCTGGCAGCGCAAGCCCCGCGCGCCCGAGCGCCCGCGCGGCAACGCACCTGCGGCGCAGACGCCACCGCCCTCGCCGCAGGCCGGGAGCGCGCCATGACCTCAGCGATCCACGACACCGCCCCGCTGCTGCTCGAAGCGCGCGAGGTCACCGTGCGCTTCGGCGGCCTCACCGCCGTCGATGCGGTGAGCGCACGCCTGCACGCGGGCGAGCTGGTGGGCATCATCGGCCCCAACGGCGCGGGCAAGACCACGTTCTTCAACGCCATCTCGGGCGTGATCCCGCCCACCTCGGGCCAGCTGATCGCGCAGGGCCACGACCTCACAGGGCGCGGTCCGCACCACTACGCCGCGCACGGCATCGCGCGCACCTTCCAGACGCCGCGCGTGTTCGCCCACATGACGGTGGCCGACAACGTGCGCTTCGGCATGCAGTTCGCCGGCCGCCACCGCAGCGCCCCTGCGGGCCTGGCGAGCGTGGACGACATCCTCGGCATGCTCGGCCTGGCGCACCTGGCCGCACTGCCGGCCGCCGACGTCACGCCGTCGCAGCAGCGCCTGCTGGAGATCGGCATGGCGCTCTCCACGCGCCCGCAACTGCTGTTGCTCGACGAAGTGGCCGCGGGCCTCACCGAAGCCGAGGTCGATGCCATGGCCCAGCGCATCCGCCGCCTGCGCGATGAATTCCGGCTCACCGTGGTGTGGATCGAGCATGCCGTCACCACCCTGCTGCGCTATGTGGAGCGCGTGATCGTGCTGCACCAGGGCCGCAAGATCGCCGACGGCACACCGGCCGAGGTGGTCCGCGATGCGCAGGTGATCGAGGCCTACCTGGGCGACGAGATGGCCGACAGCGCGGAGGTGAGCGCATGAGCGCCCGACTGCAGACTCCACCGCATGCCGCCTCCTCCATGACCGGAGCCGAGCTGCAGGTGCACGGCCTCTCGGCGGGCTACAACGGCTTCGAGGTCATCCGCGACATCACGCTGTCCATCACGCCCGGCCTCACCGTCATCGTCGGCCCCAATGGCGCGGGCAAGACCACCTTGCTCAAGGCACTGGCCGGCCTCATCGGCAGGCGCGGCGAGGTGACGCTGGCCGGCGACACATTGCCGGCCGAGGACGCCACCACCTGCGTGAAACGCGGCCTGGCCCTGGTGGCCGAGGGCCGGCAGCTGTTCCCGCAGATGACGGTGACCGAGAACCTGGAGCTCGGCGGCTGGCTCGCCACCCCGGCCGAGCGTGCACGCCGGCTCGCGCAGGCCTTCGACGATTTCCCGCGCCTCAAAGAGCGCGCCACGCAACTGGCCGGCACCATGAGCGGCGGCGAGCAGCAGATGGTGGCCGTGGCCCGCGCCATGATGAGCGGCCCGCGCCTCCTCATGCTCGACGAGCCCTCGCTGGGCCTGGCACCGCGCATGGTCGACGAGCTGCTGGCCATCACGCGCCGCATCGCCGACCAGGGCGTCACCGTGCTGATGGTGGAGCAGAACGTGCGCAAGGCGCTGGCCGCGGCCGACCGCGGTTACGTGCTGGAACGCGGCCACATCGTCTCGGCCGGAACCGCGGCCGACCTGCTGAACTCCGACGTCATACGCCGCGCCTACCTGGGCGCGGCCTGAAACCGCACCCTCCTTTCCCCGCGCGGGCACGCCCCGCATTCATCCAGAGGACCCATCCATGAACGACATCACCATGCTCATCGGCGGCCAGCGCCGCGCGGCCACGGGCGGCGCCACCTTCGAACGCAAGAACCCGCTGGACGGCCAGGTGGCCACGCGCGCCCCCGCCGCCACGCCGGAGGACGCCGTGGCCGCCGTCGAGGCGGCCGCCGCCGCCTTTCCCGCGTGGTCGGCCCTCGGCCCCGGCGAGCGCCGGGCCTTGCTGCTCAAAGCCGCGCATGCGCTCGAAGCGCGCGCGGCCGACTTCCAGAAGGTGGTGCCGGCCGAAACCGGCGCCTCGGCCATGTGGGCCGGCTTCAACGTGCACCTGGCCGCCGGCATCCTCACCGAGGCCGCCGCGCTTACCACGCAGGTGGGCGGCGAAGTGATCCCCTCCGACGTGCCCGGCAGCCTGGCCCTGGGCGTGCGCCAGGCCGCCGGCGTGGTGGTGGGCATCGCGCCGTGGAACGCGCCCATCATCCTGGGCGTGCGCGCCATCGCCACGCCGCTGGCCTGCGGCAACACCGTCGTGTTCAAGGGCTCCGAGCTGTGCCCGGCCACGCACGGCCTGATCATCGACGCCATCGAGGAAGCCGGCCTGCCGCCCGGCGTGGTCAACTTCGTCACCAACGCGCCCGCCGACGCGGGCGCCGTGGTCGAAGCCATGGTGGCCCACCCGGCGGTGCGCCGCGTCAACTTCACCGGCTCCACCAAGGTCGGCCGCATCATCGCGCAGACCTGCGCCAAATACCTCAAGCCCACCGTGCTCGAACTGGGCGGCAAGGCGCCCTTCGTGGTGCTCGACGATGCCGACATCGACGCGGCCGTCAGCGGCGCCATCTTCGGCTCGTTCGCCAACTCGGGCCAGATCTGCATGTCGACCGAACGCATCGTGGTCGATGCATCCATCGCCGACGAGTTCGTGACGAAGCTCGCTGAACGCGCCAGGGCGCTGCCGCTGGGTGACCCGCGCCAGGGCCCGGTCGTGCTGGGCTCGGTGGTCGACATGAGCACCGTTCAACGCTGCAACGCCCTCATCGACGACGCGCTGGCCAAGGGCGCCAGGCTGGTCATCGGCGGCAAGGCCGACAACACGCTGATGCCCGCCACGCTGCTGGACCACGTCACACCCGACATGCACATCTACCGCGAGGAATCGTTCGCGCCCGTCAAGGCCATCGTGCGCGTGAAGGGCGAGGAAGAAGCCATCGCCTGCGCCAACGACAACGAATTCGGCCTGTCGTCCGCCGTGTTCACGAAGGACACCGCGCGCGGCTGGCGCGTGGCCCGCCGCATAGAAGCCGGCATCTGCCACGTCAACGGTCCCACCGTGCACGACGAGGCGCAGATGCCCTTCGGCGGCGTGAAGGATTCGGGCTGGGGCCGCTTCGGCGGCAAGGCCGGCATCGAGGCGTTCACCGAGCTGCGCTGGATCACGCTGCAGACGACGCCGCGCCACTATCCTTTCTGAGCGGACAGCGTTCGACGTGTCGCAAAGGGCTGGCATCTGCCGGCCCTTTTCTCTTTAAGCGACAACCATCCATCGCGAAAATGACAACAATCGTCAACTCGCTTGCAGCCCGTCACCGTGCTGCCTACGGTGCGCCCTTCCACATCACGAAAGGAGTACCGAATGGCAAGAAGCTGGATCCGCAAAGGCGACAGCACCACATCGCAAGGCGTCGTCCTCACAGGACTCGCCACGATGACCCATCACGGATTGCCGATGGCGTTCGAAGGCGACTCGGTGTCCTGTCCGGCGTGCCGAAGCACCGGCGTCATCCAGTGCGTGGGCGAGCGCATCCCCTTCAGGGGACCTCATGACCGCGAGGCCGCGCTCGAAGGCGACCTGTGCATCTGCCGATGCACGCCACCGCCGCGGCTCGTGGCGGGGCAAAGCAGCGCGACATCCGAGGGATGGACTGTCTATGCCCAGAGGGATGAGCACGGCTTCTTCGCCGGGCGCGAT
Organism: Burkholderiales bacterium; assembly: GCA_017307855.1. GTDB lineage: Bacteria > Pseudomonadota > Gammaproteobacteria > Burkholderiales > Burkholderiaceae_C > JAGOCV01. The sequence continues at coordinate 256,508 of JAFKGD010000006.1, forward strand.
CCATATCGCGCGCCGGACCCAGCCCAGCGGAGGTTCCTGGTCGTCGACCAGCACGGCGGCGAACCGTTGACGAACCGGCGTTACCGGTTGACCTATCCCGGCGGAATCGTCGAAGGTCGAACGGACGCCGATGGCCAGACCGAATGGGTCAGCGGCGTCGATGGCGACGCGGTCACCATTGAGGTGTTCGCGGAGGGTGCGTGATGCCGGCGCCGTTCCTGATGCCCATAGCGACCGCGACAGCCGCCCTCGCCTTGCGAGGCGACGTGCCGGCCGTGAAGGTTCACATCGAGAGACCGCGTGGGAGTCTCTACTGGGGCGGTGCAGGCCTCGATGGGCCCTACATTCGACCTCAGCTGGACGCCTTTCAAGCCGCCGGGCTCAGGCATGTGCACACAGGACTCACGAACACGGCCGGCCAGCATGTGGGCAGGAACATCGGAGCCCTTCTGGATGCATTGCGCTCAGGTCTTCTCATCCGGTTCGAGGATGAAGACGACTGGACGATTGTCAGCGGCATGGATGGTCGCGCACCACAGTTCAACCTCATCGGATACTCGTATGGCTCGCTGCTCGCCGCGCAGACAGCGAACTCCTATGCCCGGAAGGGCCACGTCGTCGATCATCTCGTGCTGATCGGTTCGCCGATCGACATCACTTTCCTGGCCAGCCTCCAGGCGAATCGCTGTATCCGGAAGGTGATCGTCATCGACCTGACCGAACACGGCGATCCCATTCGTGCGGGCATCAGTCAGGTTGAATTGCTGCAGGCTGTGCCGCTCCTGAAGCGCCAGCAGAGCAGGGATCGGGGAGAAGGCCATTTCTACTATGCGCACGTTGTTCCCGACAGTCCGCGTCGATGGAAACAGCTGTCGGAAAACCTCGTTCAATTGGGGCTCGCATGACCAGCATGCCAGTACGCGCCCTTTGCGCGCTCGTCGGACTGCCCCAAGTCATCGCCGGCATCGCCCTGGCCATTTATGCGATCTGGTTCGCGGACCCACGACAAGCCGGCGTGGGCGCCGTGGTCGGCCACACGGCAGACGTCTTGCTCCTTTCGCTGCTGACCCAGATCCTTGCCGCCATCCTCTGGCTCTGCTGGCGCCGGCGGCGCGCCGAACGACGCCTGCTCCGCCAAACCTGGGTGGCTTCGATGATCACGCTCGTGGTGCTGTTCGTGCTGATCGAACAGTTGCAATACACGGGCGTGCGGTGACCGCACGCTTTCTCTGTGCGCTCATCGGCCTGCCGCAGACAATCGCCAGCGCCGCACTCACCGTCTACGCGATCTGGTTCGCCGACGCGCGTCAGCATGGCGTTGGTGCCCTAGTCAGTCATTCCGCAGAAGTCGTAGTCATCTCTTTCCTGACCCATGCATTCGCTTCGGTGCTCTGGCTTCTGTGGCGACATCGACCCGCCGAGCAACGTCTGCTTGGTCGAACCTGGATGGCATCGACATTGGCTCTCGTCGTCTTCTTCTTCGTGGTGATCAGCCACTTCCGGTACGCAGGCACTGGCTGATTCGCGGAGCGATACCGTCGGCGCTACCATCGCCGCATGTCCGCCAAGCCCCGCATCCTCCTCGTCGAAGACGAATCCGGCATCGCCGACACGCTGCAGTACGTGCTGGCCTCCGACGGCTTCACGCCCGTGTGGTGCGCCACCGGGCAGGAGGCGCTGGCCAGCTTCGCGGGCGAGCCGCCGGCGCTGGTCATCCTCGACGTGGGGTTGCCCGACATCAACGGCTTCGCGCTGTTCAAGCAGTTGCAGTCACTGCCTGGCGGCGAGCGGGTGCCGATGCTGTTCCTCACCGCGCGCAGCGACGAGATCGATCGCGTGGTGGGGCTGGAGCTGGGCGCCGACGACTACATCGCCAAGCCGTTCTCGCCGCGCGAGCTGGTGGCGCGCGTGCGCACCATCCTGCGCCGCAGCGCGCGGCCCGCGCCCACGGCATCGGCCGGCCCCGGCACGGCGGCGCCCGCCGCGACCGCCGGCACGCTCTCGCACGGCCCCTTCGTGGTGGACGACGAGCGCCGCCGCATCCGCTACTACGGCCAGGCGCTGGAACTCTCGCGCTACGAATACGGCCTGCTGCGCCTGCTGGTGCGCCGGCCCGGCCGCGTGTTCACGCGCGACGAGCTGCTCGACCAGGTGTGGGACGACGCCAGCGCCAGCCTCGACCGCACGGTGGACGCGCACGTGAAGACGCTGCGCGCCAAGCTCAAGGCCGTGGCCCCCGGCGTGGAGGCCATCCGCACGCTGCGCGGCACGGGCTACGCACTGGAAGAAGAACTGCCCACGCAGCCTTCATGAGATCACGAGTACTTGTTGCCGTCCTGTTGATCTTCGCGATCGGCATCGGCTTCGTCGTCTACCGGCTGATGCAGGACATCGACCCGCGCTACCGCGAGTCGGCCGAGGAATCGCTGGTGGAGACCTCGCACCTGCTGGCGGCGCTCATCGAGCAGGACATGGATCCGTACGACGGCAGCATCGACACGCCGCGCCTGGCCGCGCTGATGCGCGGCGTGTACGCGCGCCCGTTCGAGGCGCAGATCTTCAGCCTGCACAAGACGCGCGTGGAGCTGCGCGTGTACGTGACCGATGATCGCGGCTACGTGGTGTACGACTCCACCGGCCGCGACGTGGACGCCGACTATTCGGGCTGGCGCGACGTCTACCAGACCCTGCGCGGCCAGTACGGCGCGCGCACCACGCGCGACGTGGAGAGCGACGCCAACACCGCCGTCATGTACGTGGGCGCGCCCATCCTGCAGGGCGGCCGCATCGTCGGCGTGGTGAGCGTGGGCAAGCCGGTACAGAGCTTCGGCCAGTTCGCCGCCGCCGCACGCGAGAACGCGTTGCGCGTGGGCGGCCTCTCGGCCGCGGCGGTGATCGGCCTGGCGCTCATCGCTTCGCTGTGGCTGGTGCGGCCGTTCGGCTTCGTCACCGACTACGCGCGCTGGGTCTGGCAGCAGCGGACTTTTAATCCGTTGCGCCACCTGCGGCGTCTGGCTGACCAGTTGCGCGGCGTGGGCGCCGAGCTGCGCGATGCCATGGCGGGGCGCAACTACGTGGCCGACTATGTGCAGACGCTGACGCACGAGGTGAAGAGCCCGCTGTCGGCCATCCGCGGCGCGGCCGAACTGCTGCAGGAGCCCGAGGCCGAATCGATGAGCCCCGCGCAGCGCGAGAAATTCCTGGGCAACATCCTGCGCGAGACGCAGCGCATCCAGGAGACGGTGGACCGCATGATGGAGCTCACCGCGCTCGAATCCCAGCGCACGCTCGCGCGCATCGAGCCCGTGCCGCTGGCCGCGCTGGTGGAAGACGTGGCCGAGAGCAGCCGCGTGGCCGCCGCGCCGCGCGGCATCACGGTGCAGGTGCAGGTGGACGCGCACGGCAGTACGGAGGGCGATCCGTTCCTGCTGCGCCGCGCGGTGGCCAACCTGGTGGACAACGCCATCGACTTCTCGCCCGACGGCGGCCAGGTGCGCATCACGCTGGAGGGTGCGGGCCGCCGCGCGCGCATCCGCGTGCGCGACCACGGCCCGGGTATCCCGGCCTACGCCGAGGGCCAGGTGTTCGAGAAGTTCTATTCGCTCGCGCGACCCTCGAGCCGCAAGAAGAGCACCGGCCTGGGCCTGGCCTTCGTGCGCGAGATCGCCGAGCTGCACCACGGCCGCATCGAACTGGCCAACGCGCCCGACGGCCCCGGCGCGCTGGCCACGCTCACGCTGCCGCGCGAGCCCAACCGCAACCTGTAGCGCGCGTGGCCGCCTGTGCCACGGCGCGCCACGTCACTCGGTTTCGATCTTGCGTTCGGCCACCACGCGGCGCATGGCCTGGATGTCGGCTTCGACGCGGGCACGGAATTCGGCCGGCGTGCCCACCTGCGGCGAGCCACCCCAGCCCGCGAGCTTCTCGTGCACCTCCGGCAGTTCGACCACGGCCTTGAGTTCGCGGTTGAGCCGGGCCACCATCGCGGGCGGCGTCGCGGCGGGCGCTGCGATGCCCAGCCACGATTCGTAGACCACGTTGGGATAGCTGTCCGCCACGCTCGGCACGCCCGGAAGGTTGCTGGCGCCGCGCGGCGCGGTCACCGCCAGCACGCGCACGCGGCCGTCCTTGAGGAGCGGCGTGGTGTTGGTCATGGTGTCGATCATCACGTCCACGCGGCCCGCCAGCAGCTCCACGGTCGGCGCGGTGCCGCCGCGGAAAGGCACGTGCCGGGCCACGCCACCGCTCTCGGCCATCAGCCACTCGCCCACCAGATGCATCGCCGTGCCCACGCCGACGGAGGTGTAGGTGTACTTGTCGGGCTCGGTGCGCGTGGCCTGGATGAAGTCGCGGAACGTCCTGAACTGCGACTCGGGCCGCACCGCCAGCGACAGCGGGTAGGTGGTGATGGTGCCGATCCAGGCGAAGTCGTTGACCGGATGGAATGGCAGCACCTTCTTCATGGCGGCATTGGTGGCATGGCCGCTGGTCATCAGCACCAGGGTGTAGCCGTCCGGGGCGGCCTTGGCTGCCGCTTCGGAGGCGATGTTGCCGCCGGCGCCCGGGCGGTTGTCCACCACCACGCTCTGCCCCAGCCGGTCGCCCAGCGACTTGGCCACCAGGCGCGCGACCATGTCGCTGCCGCCACCGGCCGCGAAGCCGAGCAGCAGGCGGATCGGCTTGTTGGGATAGGCGTCCTGCGCCTGCGCAGGCAGCGCGGCGGCCATGCACAGCAAGGCTGCGCCGGCGGCGCGCACCAGGCGTGCGGCCGGCCGCGCGGGCGGGTGTTGAATGTCGATCGTGTTCATGGTTTGTCTCCTGTCAGTTGATGGCTGTTGGCGGGTGGGCCCGCTCATTCGTCCCGGATGCCATTGCGCAGCACGCCGATGGCGTCCACCTCGACCTCCACCACGTCGCCCGGCTTCATGAAAACCTGCGGGTTGCGCTTGTTGCCCACGCCGCCGGGCGTGCCGGTGACGATGACGTCGCCCGGAGCCAGTGGCGTGAAGGCCGAGATGTAGGCGATCTGGCGCGGGATGCCGTGGATCATCATGTCGGTGGTGGCGCGCTGCATTTCCTGGCCATTGAGGCGCGTGACGAGCGTCATGCGCTGACCCGGGGCGATCTCGTCGGCCGTCACCATCCACGGCCCGAACGCACCGGTGCGATAGAAGTTCTTGCCGGCCGTCCACTGGCTGGTGCTCACCTGCCAGTCGCGGATGCTGCCTTCGTTGTAGCAGGCGTAGCCGGCGATGTGGCCCCAGGCGTCGGCCTCGCTGATGCGCCGCCCGCCCCGGCCGATCACCACGGCGATCTCGCCTTCGTAGTCCAGCCGGTGCGACTCGGCCGGGCGCACGATGTCCTGGCCATGGCCCACCTGCGACTCGGGCACACGCAGGAACATCGTGGGGTTCTCGGTGATCTCGCGGCCGGTTTCGCGCACGTGCTCGCCGTAGTTCAGGCCGATGCAGACGATCTTGCCGGGATTGGGGATGACCGGCAGCAGCGTGAGCGCCGCGAGATCGAGCGTCGGCGCGTGGCTTTCGGCGGCGCGCGCGGCGGCCTGCAGCAGGTCGCCGGCGATCAGCGATTTCAGGTCGGGCGCGCGATCGCCCAGGAGCGGGCCCAGATCGAGTACGCGGTCGTCGTTGACGACGCCGTACGAATCCTTCCCGCCATGGTTGAAGCTGATGAGTCTCACGTGATGTCCAGTTCTGTTGACGGGCGGAATGTATCGTCTATTTGCACCATGTGCAAATAACTCATAAAATCAATGCCATTACAAAGCGATTGAACCAAGGGTTTTCCAGTATGACCAAGCGCAAGGGTTTGACCTTCAGCCACATGGGCTTCTATGTGCACGACCTCGAGCGCATGGCCGGCTTCTATGCCGACGTGCTGGACTTCACCGTCACCGACCGGGGCCACCTGCCCACCCCGCAGGGCCGCGTCGAACTGGTGTTCCTCAGCCGGGATCCGGAACACCATCACCAGATCGTGCTGGCGTCGGGCCGGCCCGAGACGCTGGCCTTCAACGTCATCAACCAGATCTCCCTCATGGCCGATTCGCTGCAGACGCTGCAGGAGTTCCACACCCGGCTCCAGCAGGCACCCGTCAGCGACATCCAGCCGGTCACGCATGGCAACGCGGTGTCGATCTACTTCCGCGATCCCGAACTCAACCGCATCGAGCTGTATGTCGACCTGCCCTGGTACGTCTCGCAGCCGGCCCGCGTGCCGCTGCCCATCGAGTTGCCGCACGACGAACTGATGGCCTGGGCCGAGCAGCACGCGCGCACCCTGCCGGGCTTCCGCCCGCGCGAGGACTGGCAGGCCGACATGGCGCGGCGCATGGGCATCGGGGCCTGAAATGGCCGAGCCTTCTGCCTCCAGCCTGGCGCGCATGCTGGCCCTGCTCGATGCATTCACGCCCGAAAAATTCGTCTGGGACGTCGAAGACCTGGCCGCGCGCTTCGGCTACACCGCCGCATCCACCTACCGCTACGTCAAGGAGCTGTGCAAGGCCGGCCTGCTGGTGCGCCTGCCCCGCGGCCTCTACGTCATCGGCGCGCGGGTGGTCGAGCTCGAATCGCTGATCCGCGAGACCGATCCCATCACACGCGCCGGCCTGCCGTTGCTGCACGAGCTGGCACGGGAAACCGGATGCCATGCGCTGCTGTCCAACGTCTACGGCAACCACCTGCTCAACGTCGCCCACGAGCCGGGTCTCGAGCCGCTGGAGTTGACCTACCTGCGCGGCCGCAGCCTGCCCTGGTTCAAGGGCGCGCCCTCGCGCTCGGTGCTGGCGTTCTGGCCGCGCGCGCGCGTGCGCCAGTTGTTCGACGACGTGCTCGCCGGCCAGGCCAGCGAAGAGCGCTGGGCCGCCACGTGGGCCGAACTCAGGGCGGTGCGCAAGCGCGGCTACTGCGTGAGCCAGGCCGAACTCGATCCGGATGTGGTGGGATTCGGCGCCCCTGTGCTGCTCGAAGCCGAGGTGATCGGCAGCCTGTCGCTGGTCTGCTCCACCACGCGGGCCAGGCTGCTCAATCCCGAGGCCATCGGCGCCAAGCTCCAGGAATGCGCCGCCGCGATGGCGCAGCGCGTCCTCTCGCTCCAGCCCGCGGCCACCTCCTGACCACTTCCAGAAACATCACGCCATGCCGCTTTCCCAGGACAGCCTCGACCGACTCTTCCTCAAGGCCCGCACCGCCAACGGCTTCATCGACAAGCCCGTGCCCGATGCGCTGCTGCGCGAGGTGTACGAGCTGGCGCGCTTCGGCCCCACGTCGATGAACACGCAGCCCACGCGCTACGTCTTCCTGAAGACACCCGAATCGCGCGCGCGCCTGCTGCCCGCGCTCTCGCCGGGCAACCTGGACAAGACGCGCGCCGCGCCCGTCACCGTGATCGTGGCCACCGA
>JAFKGD010000007.1 GCA_017307855.1 Burkholderiales bacterium
ACCACGCCCTTTTCCTTCAGCCGCACGGCCTCTTCCACCGCGATCTCGTCGAACGGGTTCATGCTCATCTTCACGTTCGCGATGTCCACACCGCTTCCGTCTGACTTCACGCGCACCTTGACGTTGTAGTCCACCACGCGCTTGACGGGGATCAAGGCCTTCATGCTTCTTGTGCTCCTGAGTTGATGTTGTTCCGGAAAAAAATGGCGGTCATCGCCTTGTCTTTCGGTGCGCTAAGACGCGGACGGCTGCGCGCGGCGGCACCGGAGGGCAGAGCGCCGCGTGGACGCTTTCCTCCAGCCGCTGGTCGGCCATTACCCTGCGTTCCTGGTGGCGCTGCCAGTCCGCCCATGAAGCGAGCAGACAGACTTCCACCACCTCAACCGTCTCCGCAACGCTGTTCGAACGCAGGCGGCAGCGCCATGCAAGCGCCCCGTTGCGCAGGCGCGAACGGCCCAGTGCGCGCAGGGCCCGCATGAAAGCTTCCGCGTCGGCCGCGCGCGTTGAATAGCAAATACGCAGGACGACCCAGCCGGTCGTGCCGCTCTGCCCAGACGCGTCGCTCATCGCGACAGGCGCGGGCACCAAGTCCCATCCGTCGCTGACGACAAAAGGCCGCCGCCACAGCAGCAGCGGCCCGGCCAGCAGGCTTGCGCCCGCCAGCACCAGCGTCAGCGGCAATCCGCTGTAAGTCGCCACGGCGCCCCACAGGACGGCGCCCACAGCCATCGCGCTCTGGAAGAAGAGCAGGTGCAGTGCCAGCGCGCGGCCCCGCACCCAGTGCGCGACCGAGGTGTGGATGGCGCCGCTGATGGTGGCGTTGATGAGAATCCACGCGATGCCTGCCATCACCAGCGCCATGTACACCAGGGGCAGCACTGTCACGCAGGCCAGCACGACAGTGGCCAGGGCAAACGCCACGGTGGCGACTGCAATCATCGGTGCCAGCGGCAGGCGCCGGCGAAGCGAAGGCATGAGGCCGCCGCCGATGACCGATCCAATCCCGAGACTCGCGAGCATGGCGCCATAGCCAGCCGCGCCCAGGTCCAGTTGCCGGCGCGCGACGATGGGAAGCAGCGCCCACAGCGCGCTGGAACTGCAGACGAAAAGCATCGAGCGCAATAGCAATTCATGCATCACCGGTGAATGCCGCACATAGCGCACCCCTGCTTGCAGCCCGGCCCACAGCGGCTCGCGTGGCAGGGAGGTGGCGCGGGGCGGGTTTTTCCAGCGCCGCAGCAAGGCGATGGCGACAGAGAAAGCCAGGACGTTCGCGACGAATACGGCCCCTGTGCCGGCCCAGGCGATGATCGCGCCGGCCAGAACGGGGCCGACCGCGCGCGCGCTGTTGTAGGAGATGCCGCTGAGCACCACCGCGCGCGGCACCTCGTCCTGCGGGACGACATCGGAGGACGACGCTTGCTGCGACGGCATGATGAACGCACTGCCGCAGCCCAGTGCGAAGGTCAGTCCCAGCAGCAACCAGGGTGTCATGGCGCCCGTGAGCGTTGCAACGCTCAGCAGCGTAGAGACAGCCAGCATCACGCCCTGCGCGGCCAGCAACAGCCGGCGGCGGTCGAACAGGTCGGCGGCAGTGCCTGCGGGCAATGCCAGGAGGAAGGACGGCAGGGCGCTCGCGGTCTGGATCAGCGCCACCATGATCACGGCCTCGCTCAGCGAAGTCATGAGCCATGCGGCACCAACGTTCTGCATCCAGTTGCCGATGTTGGAGACCAACCCGGCGATCCAGATGGCGCGGAACGCCTTGTGCCTGAATGGACTCCAGGGCGATGCTGCGCTCATCGGAAACACCGCCCTGGACCTCGCCACTACCCGCGCCCGGACTCAGTCGAGCTTGATGCCCAGCGGCTGGATCAGGCGGCCCCACTTCTCGGCGTCGGCGCGGATCATGGCCTGGAAGCCCTCGGGCGTACTGGTTTCTGCGAGCGTGCCATCGGTCGCGTAGCGGCGTGCCACCTCCGGGCTGCGCATGGCGAACTGCACGGCCGCGTTGAGCCGGTCGACCACCGCCCTCGGCGTGCCGGAAGGCGCGAAGAGGCCATACCATGACTGCGCCACGACGTCGGGAAAGCCTGACTCGGCGAAGGTCGGGATCTCGGGCGCAATCGGCGCACGCTTCTCGCCCATCATCCCGATGATGCGGATCTTGCCCGCGCGTGCCAGCGGCAGCGAGCTGTTGATGGCGTCGACATAAACCTGCACCTGCCCTCCCATGAGATCGGCGAGCGCCGGGCCGCTGCCCTTGTAGGGTACGTCGACCATGCGGACTGTCGTCGCTCCCTCGATCATCTTGCCGACAAAATGCGACGAGCTGCCGACACCCATCATTCCGTAGTTGAGGCGACCGGGATTGGCGCGACCATAGTCGACGAACTCGCGCAGGTTCCTGATCGGCAGGTCGTTGTTGACCGCAATCACCCAGTCGGTCTTGGCGACCACCCCGATGGGCGCGAAGTCGGCCAGCGTGTAAGTTATCGCCTTGTAGAGATGCGGGTTGGTGGAGAAAGTCGACGTGGTGCCCAGCAGCAGCGTGTAGCCGTCCTTCGGCGCGCGTGCCACCGCTTCGGCGCCGAGCATCGTGGAGGCTCCCGGCTTGTTCTCGATGACGACTGCCTGTCCCAGGTCGGCTGCCATGCGCTCCGCCACCACGCGAGCGATCGCATCAGTAGGGCCGCCGGCCGCGAAGGGCACGACGATCTTCAGCGGCTTGCTCGGGAAAGCCTGTGCGAGCACCGCAGGCGCCAGGCCCAGCCAGGGCGCCAGCGCGGCCATGCTCATGGCCTGCCGAAGCAGGCTTCGGCGCGTGGGCGCGCGCCGGGTCGGGAAATCGGTCCCCATGGTTCGTCTCCTGTGTTCTGCTCTCTTCAGATCATCACGGCGCCACCGTTGACGCTGTAGATCTGGCCGGTGATCCAGCGGGCCTGCTCGCTTACGAGGAAGGCCATCAGGCCGGCCACGTCCTCAGGCTGCCCTGTACGGCCGAGCGGATGAGACTTCTCGATCGCCGCTGACCGGCGCTCGAACTTCTCGTCGCCCAGCTTGCTGCGCAGCTCCTGGTTGCGGCCCTCGCGCAGCGGCGTGTCGACCGAGCCGGGCGAGATGCCATTGACGGTGATGTTGTGGCGACCGACTTCCTGTGCAATGGATTTGACCAGCGCGATGACAGCGCCCTTGCTGGCGGCGTAGTAGGAGTGCCCGGACTGACCCACCTTGCCAGCGTCCGAAGCCATGCACAGCACGCGGCCGTAGCCACGCTCGACCATCCCCGGCAGCACCGCGTGCAGGCAGTTCATGGGCCCGTAGATGCCCACGCCGAACATGCGGTCCCAGTCCGCCTTGGTGGATTCGAGGAACAGGCGCGAATCCAGCACCGCCGCGCTGTTGATGAAGATGTCGATCGGGCCGAGCTCCTTCGTCGCGCGTTCGACCATGGCCTGCACCTGGTCTGCCTTCGAGATGTCGGTGGGAATGCCTATCGCCCGCGCCGGCGCCAGGGCACGTGCCGCTTCTTCCACGCCTTTTGCGTTGATGTCGGCAATGGCAACTCGGGCTCCGCCCTGCGCCAGCAGCCGCGCGGCGGCATGGCCCATGCCATGCACGCCCCCCGTGACAAGCGCAACCTTGTTCTCGAACTGCAGTGTCATTTCCTTTTGTCTCCTGAGCCGCTGCCGGCGGCATGTTGAGTGGACCACCGGACGCCATGTGCGTCCGCCGATCCGATCGAGTTTTTATTATGGAACACAATTCGTCAAGCGGAATCTCCCGGTGATTGACCTGACAAAGTCCAAGCCATATACTGAATTTAGTTCCACTGCACGGAACACCAAGGAACCAGAGAACGTTCCACACGGCCGCTCCGAAGGCAGCCCACCTCAACAGGAGACAGAACCATGCATCACCGCCGCATCGTCCTCGGCGCAGTCCTCGCTGCGGCCGCCTTCATCACAGCGCCCGCGCTGGCCGCAGATCCCTGGCCCTCGAAGCCGATCCGCATCGTTGTGCCTTACACCCCCGGGGGCCTGACCGACGTGCTGGCGCGCCTGGTGGCCCAGAAGGCCAGCATCACGCTCGGCCAGCCGATCGTGATCGAGAACAAGCCGGGCGCCAGCACCGTGATCGGCGCCGAGTTCGTGGCCAGATCGCCTGCCGACGGCTACACGCTGCTGATGTCGGGGACGACGACGCTATCGACCAATCCGATCCTGCTGAAGAAGTTGCCCTACAAGACGTCGGATTTCACGCCGGTTGCGCTCATCGGCATGGTTCCCTTCATCGCCGTGGCGCACCCCTCAGTCCCGGCGAACAACCTGAAGGAACTGGTGGCCTACGCGCAGGCCAACCCGGACAAGCTGACCTACTCGTCGTCCGGCACGGGCACGTCGTCGCACCTCGTGGGCGAGATGTTCGAATCGGTCACGGGCACGAAGCTGCGCGACATTCCCTACAAAGGCACCAGCCCCGCGCTCACCGCCGTTCTCAGCGGCGAAGTGTCGATGACCTTCGACGGCGTGACGCTCTACATCCCCCATATCCAGGCCGGCCGTCTCAAGCCCATCGCGTTGTTCGGCGAACAGCGTGTGACGGGCATCGAGCAGGTCCAGACGATGGTCGAGCAGGGCTACAAGGACGCAATCGCGCTCGCCTGGTTCGGCCTGGTGGCGCCTGCTGGCACACCGCGCGAAGCCGTCGAGCGCGTCAACGACGCAGTACGCAAGGCGCTCAGCGAGCCGGAGCTGGTGGCCAAGCTGCGCGAGTTCAACGCCTATGTCGAACCCCGCTCGGCATCGGCATTCGGCGAGCTGATCCAGCGGGAGTCCGCGCTGTGGGGCCGTGTGCTCACACCGCTGAACCTGCAACTCGACTGACGCCGCGGCCACGCCATGATCCAGCGCCTCACCCTGATCTACCGCAAGGACGGCATGACGGTCGAGCAGTTCCGCGCCCACTGGCGCGACGTGCACGGCCCGCTTGCCGCCCGCACGCCGGGGTTGCGCCGCTACATCCAGCATCACGTCGTGGACGGCCGCTCTCCCAGCAACGTACTGCGGCCCGATGGCATTGCCGAGTTGTGGTTCGACACCGAGCAGGACGAGGAAGCGTTCTTCGCCTCCGAACTGGGACGCCTGCAACGCGAGGACGGCCGCAACTTCGTCGGCTTCTCGACCGCCTTCATCGTTCAGGACCATGAATTCGACCTGGGCCCGTCGGCACCGGGCACCACGCGCGGCTGAGGCCCGCACAAGCAGGAAACAAGCATGAACCGACTCGTATCGACCCTCACTGCCTTGGCCATGGGGCTGGGCGCCGCACATGCGTACGCGCAGACACCGCCAGCACAGGACGCGCGCACGCGCGCCTTTCCGGAGAAGCCGATCCGCATCGTCGTCCCTTACGCGCCCGGTGGCTACACGGACATCGTCGCCCGCCTGGTGGCCGGCAAGATGTCGGACCGCCTGGGCCAGCCGGTGGTGGTCGAGAACAAGGCTGGCGCCTCCACCATCGTGGGGGCCGAGTTCGTTGCCAAGTCGCCCGCCGACGGCTACACGCTGTTGATGGCGGTGACGACCACACTGTCGACCAACCCTTTCATGTTCAGGAAGCTCCCGTACAGGACGGAGGATTTCACGCCGGTCGCGCTGACCGGGCTGACGCCCTTCATCCTGGTGGCGCACCCCTCCGTGCCGGCCGGCAACGCGAAGGAACTGGTGGCGCTGGCGAAGGCGAAGCCCGGCTCGCTGAACGTGGCCACGCTGGGCGTGGGCGCATCCACGCAACTGGTGATGGAGATGTTCAAGGCGGCCGCTGGCGTGGACGTGAAAGACGTGCCATACAAGGGATCGGGCCCGGCCAGCACCGACCTGCTGGCCGGACACGTTCAGCTGTACTTCGATGGCATCACCACTTCGATGCCGCGCGTGCGCGCGGGCCAGCTCAAGGCCATCGGCGTCACCGCGGAGACGCGTTCGCCAGCCGCTCCCCAGGTGCCGACGTTCGCTGAACAGGGTTTGCCACAGATGGTGGCTTACGCCTGGTACGGGTTGATGGCGCCGGCCGGCACGCCGCCAGGCATTGTCGAGAAGATCAACAAGGCGACGAATGAAGCGCTGCAGATGCCGGACGTGCGGGCGCAGGTCGACGAGAACGGCGGTACCGCGCCGTTCCTCAGCCCCCAGCAGTTCGGCAAGCTGATCGACGATCACACGAAGGTGTGGGAGAAGATCATCAAACCGCTGAATATCCAGCTGGACTGAAGCGCCATCGAGGAATCCCACACGTGTCCCTCCTGTTTTCACCAATCACCCTGCGTGGGCTCACGCTGCGCAATCGTGTCATCGTCTCCCCGATGTGCATGTACTCGACGCCCGAAGGCATTCCGGGCCCCTGGCACCTGGTGCACCTGGGCAGCCGCGCCATCGGCGGTGCGGGCGCCGTGATGGCCGAAGCAAGCGCCGTATCGCGTGAAGGGCGTATCAGCCCGATGGACCTGGGCATCTGGTCGGATGCGCACACCGAGGCCTTCAAGCCCATCGTGCAGTTCATCCGCGAGTCCGGCGCGGTGGCAGCCATTCAGTTGGCCCATGCCGGCCGCAAGGCATCCACTGCGGTGCCGTGGCTGGGTCACAAGCCTATCTACGAGGAGGCGAACGGCTGGTTGCCCCTGGGCCCCAGCCCCATCCCCTATGCCGACGGCTATGCGCCGCCACGGGAGATGAGCCTGGCCGACATCGACAAGGTGGTGGCCGATTTCGCCGCGGCTGCAAGGAGAGCGCATGCGGCCGGCTTCGAGCTGCTCGAATGCCACATGGGGCACGGCTACCTGCTGCACTCCTTCCTGTCGCCCATCTCCAATCAACGAACCGACGAGTACGGGGGCAGCCTGGAGAACCGGGCACGCCTCCCATTGCGCGTGGCACGGGCGGTGCGCGAGGTCTGGCCCGAGTCGCTGCCGCTGTTCGTGCGCATCTCGTCCACCGACTGGATAGAAGGCGGCTGGGATCTGCCGCAATCCGTGCAGCTCTCGCGCTGGATGAAAGAAATCGGCGTGGACCTGATGGACTGCTCCAGCGGTGCAGTCAACGCGGCCTCTTCGGTTCCCGCAGCACCGGGATTCCACGTTCCCTTCTCCAGCGCCATCCGCCAGCAGGCGGGCATTGCCACCGGCGCGGTGGGCCTCATCACGGAAGCAGTCCAGGCCGAGCAGATCGTGGGCACGGGGCTGGCGGACGTGATCCTCATCGGCCGGGGCTTCCTCGAAGACCCCTATTGGGCGCTGCACGCGGCACGCAAGCTGCGCGCAGAAGGTGCGTGGCCCCTGCCCTACGCACGCGCTGTGGGCGTGCGGCGCAGCACCTGAGCCTTCGTTGCAAGGAGACCGGCATGTCCACCAAACGCATCTACCTCACGCGCCGCAACCCCGCCATCGCCGCGCAGGACTTTCCGCGCGAATGGCGCCGCCACGCCGCGCTGGCGGCCAGCTTCTCCAACGTGGGTCGGCGCTACACGCGCGTGGCGCAATGCACGAAGGCCGAGGACTTCGCGCTCGCTCCGGCCAACGATTACGCGGGCGTGGCCCTGCTGTGGATGGAAAGCCTGGAGTCCGCGCTCGAGGTGAACACCGATCCCGAGATCGTCGCGCGCCTGCGGCCCGACGAAGTGCGCGTGTTCGGCATGGAGGTCGTGCACTGCGCGATGTTCACCGAAGAGCGGATTCTCCGGGACGGCCCGGCCACGGGCGTGGTGGTGATCGAGTTCCTGGCGCGTGCGCCAGGCATGTCGCCCGAGGACTTCGCCGACCGGTGGCAGGCGCACGCCCATCAGGTGCTGGGGCATACCTCGGTGCAGCGGCTGGTCCGCCGCTACGCACAGGACCTGGTGGTTCGCCAGCCGCCGCCGGGCTATGAGTTCGACGGCGTATCGGAGATGTGGTTCGAAACCGCGGAGGACGCAGCCACCCTGCTGCGGGATCCGCGCTACGTCGAGGAAGTGGCACAGGCCCGCGAGGGGTTCTGCGACGTGGGCCGGACCGTACTGATGCCGACACGCGTCACGCACGCCTGGTCGGCACCGGCCTGAGAGGCGCCACCTCAGTCGAGCTGCAGGTTCAGTGGCTTGATCACAGGCGTCCAGAAGTCAAGGTCTTTCTGGATGGCGGCCGTGTATTCCTCGGGCGTGCTGCCCTTGGCGATCGTGCCGTCGGCGAGCAGGGCGTTGCGCAGCTCGTCGGCCGCCGCGACCTGGATGGCAGCCTTGCTCAGCCGTTCCACCACAGCGCGCGGTGTCTTTGCCGGTGCGAAAAGGCCGAACACGGTGTCGATCGTGAGCGCCGGGTAGCCAAGCTCCTTGAACGTCGGGATCTCGGGCGCCACGGGCGATCGCTGCTCGCTCGTCACGGCGAACACGCGGATCTTGTTGGCGCGATACATCGGCAACGAAGTGCTGACGGCGTCGAAGTAGAAGGCAAGCCGGCCGCTGAGCAGGTCCGGCCACACCAGGCCCGTGCCGCGGTAGGGAATGTCGACGCCAGAGATCCTGACCGTCTGCTCGAACATCTTGGACAGCAGATGCGTCGGACCGCCTACACCCAGGATGCCGTAGCTGAGCTTGCCGGGGTTGGCCTGACCGTACTTCACGAGGTCGGACAGCGTCGCCGCGGGCGCGGCCTGGCTGACAGACAGAACGAAGGGCGCGGCGGCGAAAGTCGATACCGGAGTGAACTCTTCCACCTTGTACGGCACCTTCTTGTAGAGCAGCGGATTCAGCCAGAGCGAAGGTGTGCCGACCAGCAGCGTGTAGCCGTCCGGCGCCGACTTGGCCACATACTCCGCGCCGATCATCGTGCCCCCGCCAGGCTTGTTCTCGATGATGACCGGCTGGCCCAGCAGGGCGCTCATGCGCTGGCCGAACTGTCGCGCGAGAATGTCTGTCGTTCCTCCTGGTGCGAAAGGAACGATGAAGCGGATCGGCTTGTCCGGATAGGCGGCAGGCGCCTGCGCCGCGCTGGGAGTAGGCAGGCCCGCGGCGAGCACGGTGGACGTCAGTGCTGCAAGCGCGAAACTGCGGCGGGTGATCTGTGTCTTCATGGGTCTCCTTCAGTGTTGTGGCGCGGCCGGCACACCCTGCCGAAGCCGCTCCAGGTTTTTTCTCGCGAACTCGGGCCATCGCGTGCCCGCACGGCCGGTGACCTTGAGCACCGTGCCGTGGACGGTACTGGCGTCCTCGCCCTCTCCCCCCGCACCGGCTGCCGTACCGGCAGCGAGGCTGGCCGCGTAGACCGGCTCCATGCCGGACTTGAGCAGCGCGGGCAGCAACTGGTCGGCAGAGCGGCTCTGAGCGATGTACGGCAGGCCGGATTCCCTGGCCAGCACAGCCGCCACGCCCTCCATGTCCAGAGCGTCCTCGCACAGCGGGTAGGTGCGGCCGGCATGACGCGCCGGATCCAGCAGCGCCTCGGCGGCGACACTGGCGATGTCGTCGACATCGATCCACCCGACGGGTGAATCACCATGGTAGTGACGCAGCTGCAGGGAACCCGGACGCAGCGTCGCCAGCACGTTCTGCATGAAAGCGCGCGGTCTCAGTTCCGTATGCGGCAGGCCCAGCCGCTCCATGTAGGCTTCGACATAGTCGTGCCAGACGAAATGGGGAAGGTGGCTGTCGCGCGGACCGAGCGCGCCCAGATGCACCACCTGCCGCACGCCGGCGTCGCGCGCGGCATCGAGCGCAAGCCTGGCATGCACCAGCATGTCGACCGTGTAGCCCGTGCACAGGAAGAGCCGGTCGACGCCCGCCATGCACGCGCGGACGGTGTTCGGGTCGCGATAGTCGAAGACCACGCATTCGACTCCCTTAGCGGCGAAGGCACGGCGTTGCGCTTCGGAGCGTGCGGTGGCGAGCAGCGTGTGGCCGGTCGCACGCGGATCGGACAGCAGGCGCGCGATCAGTGCGCCACCGACAGTGCCGGTCGCGCCGGTAACGAGGATGCGGCTGCCCATTGTGTCCGGATGGGCTAGATCACGCCGTCAGCGGCCAGTGCGTCGAGTGCCGCGGCATCCAGGTTCAGGCGCTCGCCCAGGATGGTTCGGGTGTCGGCTCCCAGCGGTGAACTGGGCTTGTACGCCTGGGGATCGGAACCGCGGAAACGCAGCGGGCTGGAAGGCACGACGATGCGGCCGTATTCGGGGTGATCGATCCACTGCAGAGATCCACGCTCGTGCAGGTGCGGGTCATTGACCACGTCCAGCAGGGTGCGGACCGGAGCGCACGGCACGCGACGCGCGATCAGTTGCTCGAACAGCGCGGCCTTGGTCTGCTGGCGGGTGATCTCGCCCAGCTCGGCATCCAGGGCATCCATGTTTGCGCACCGGTCGGCCACCTTCAGGTAGCGCGGGTCGCGTGCCATTTCGGGGTGTCCCAGCGCGTCGACCAGATTGAGCCAGTGGGTCTCGTTGTTGGTGATGATGGCGATGTAGCCATCCGACGTCGGGTAGACGTTGTAGGGGCTCAGCGACATGCCTGTATGTCGGTTGCCGGTGCGGGGCGCTGCGCCGCCGCCCGAGCCGTAGAACAACCCGAGGCTCGAAGCCAGCGTCGGGTAGATCGATTCGAGCATCGAGATCTCGATGGACCGCCCTTTGCCCGTGCGTTCGCGTTCGTAGAGCGCGGCCGACACGGCACCGAACAGATGCACACCGGCCATGAAATCGGCGACGGCGGGGCCGGCTTTCACTGGAGGCCGGTCGGCATAGCCGGTGGTGTCGATCACGCCGGCAATCGCCTGCACCGTCAGATCCATGGCCGGATAGTCACGATACGGTCCCGACAGACCGAAGCCGGACCCGCTGGCATAGATGAGCCGGGGATTGGCCTTCTGAAGTTCCGCGCCGCCCACGCCCAGCCGGTCGAGCACACCAGGCGCAAAGTTTTCCACGAGCACATCGGCACCCGCGACGAGCTCCAGCAGGATCTCGCGCCCGCGGCTGGTCTTGAGGTCGAGCGTCATGGTGCGCTTGTTGGCATTGAGCATCGCGAACGGCATCGCGGCACCGCTGACGCCCTGGCGCCGACGCAGGTGTTCACCTCCCGGTGGCTCGATCTTGATGACCTCGGCGCCCGCCATGGCCATCAGGAAGGTCGCGTATGGACCGTTGTAGATCTGGGTGAGGTCCAGGACCGTCACGCCTTCGAGTGGTTGCGCCATTGGCTGTGTCTCCAAATACTCCCGACCGTTGACGGGCAAAATAATGGTATCAGTTCCATCAAGTGGATGGCAAGCACGTTAACGAGCTTCTGTCATGGTCGCCGGTTTCCATTGGCCCCCATTGGGAAAACCCTCTTGGCCGGAAGGCCGTCCGCCCAGGAGAATCGATCGGCGAACGTTGGCACGCAGGCAAATGAATCGTTCCATTCAGTGGATTTGATATCTCTGAGTGGAACTTTTATTGACATCACGCGAGAGGCCGCATTACGATCGCCGCGACCAAGACCTTCCCCATCCACCCCGACTTCCATGACATCCCGAGGCCACATGAACTACGAGAGCTACCAGTACCTGACGGTCCAGCGCGAGGACGGCATCGCGACGCTCACGCTCAACCAGCCGGAGAACCGCAACGCCATCCACGCCGAGATGCACGCCGAACTCGAACGCGTCTGGCTCGACCTCGCCGAGGACAAGCAGGTCAACGTGATCGTGTTCACCGGCGCCGGAAAGTTTTTCTCCGCTGGCGGCGACATCAAGCGAATGGCCAGCCGCTGGGGCTCCGAGGAGGGCTGGCGCTTTTCGCTGGAAGTGCCCGCTGCCACGCGGCGCATGTTCCAGAACATCCTCGAGGTGAGCCAGCCGATCATCTGTGCCGTCAACGGCGACGCTGTCGGCCTGGGCGCCACGCTGGCACTGTTCAGCGACGTGAGCGTCATCTCGTCCACCGCCAAGTTCGGCGACACGCACGTGAAGGTGGGGCTGGTGGCGGGCGACGGCGGCGCCGTCGTATGGCCGGTGCTGATCGGACCCAACCGTGCCAAGGAATTCCTGATGCGCGGCCGTCTGGTCAACGGCGCGGAGGCGCATGAACTCGCCCTTGTGAATCACCATGTGCCGGCCGAAGAAGTGATGGCCAAGTCGATGGAGATTGCCCGCGAGCTGGCATCCCTGCCGCCGCTGGCGGTGCGCTGGACGAAGCTGTCGGTGAACAAGTGGATGAAGCAGCAGCTCAACCTTGTGCTGGACGCCTCGATCGCCTACGAGATGCTCTCGATGAATTCCAAGGACCATCACGAGGCCGCGCTGGCCTTCATCGAGAAGCGCAAACCCGAGTTCAAGGGCATCTGAGGAGCCACGCACCGATGACCGCCACGCCAGACTGGAACCAGCTGGGCGACGCCGAATTCAGGTCGCGCGTGGCCGCCTTCGTGCAGGAGCACTGCCCGCCTTCGCTACGCCACCTGGGACGCCGGCCACGCTGGTCTGAAGTCGGCGGCTGGTACACCACGCTCGCACGGCACGGCTGGCTGGCCCCCGGCTGGCCAACTGAGTGGGGTGGCATGGGCCTGCATGCGGCACGCCACCTGCTCTATATCGAGGAGATGGAGCGCTGCGGCGCGCCGTGGATGCCCGACTCGGGCGTGCGCAACCTCGGGCCGGTGCTGATCGCGCACGGCAGCGATGACCAGAAGCGCTACTGGCTTCCCCGCATCCTCTCCGGAACGCAGGTCTGGTGCCAGGGCTACTCCGAGCCGGGCGCAGGCTCCGACCTCGCCGGCCTGCGCACCAGCGCGCGCGTCGAGGGCGACGAGCTGTTCATCACCGGCCACAAGATCTGGACCACGGCGGCATACGACGCCACGCACATGTTCGCGCTGGTCCGCACGGAGCCGGGCTCGGTCCGGCAGGCCGGCATCAGCTTCGTGCTGCTGTCGATGGACCAGCCGGGCGTGACGGTGCGGGACATCCGCAACATCGCCGGCGAGGTGGAGTTCTGCGAAGTGTTCCTCGACAACGCCCGCACGCCGCTCGCGAACATCGTCGGCCCCATGAACGACGGCTGGCGCATCGCCAAGTCCCTGCTGGGGT
Source organism: Burkholderiales bacterium (assembly GCA_017307855.1). Classification (GTDB taxonomy): domain Bacteria; phylum Pseudomonadota; class Gammaproteobacteria; order Burkholderiales; family Burkholderiaceae_C; genus JAGOCV01. The sequence goes on from JAFKGD010000007.1 coordinate 13,091, forward strand.
TCGAGCGCGTGTGGGCCGGCTCACCGCGAAAGGCGCTGGCCGCGCTCTGGCGCACGGAAGAGCTGGCGCGACGCGACCACTCGCGACTCGCCGCAGATGCCGCCTTCGTCGACCGGTTGACCCAGATGCGCCTGGACGTGGAGGACCTGCAATCGCTCTACCAGCGCTTCGCGCAGCTGCTGCGGCAAGGCGAGCTCGGACCGGAGGTTTCCGCACTCAAGGTGTGGGCCACCGAAACCGGCCAGCGCGCCAGCGAGCTGCTGGTGGAGGCGGCCGGTGGCGGCGGCCTGCTTGAGGACAGCGGACCCCTTGGGGCGTTCTACGACACCCGCGCCCCCGCGATCTTCAGCGGCACCAACCAGATCCAGCGCAACCTCATCGCGCGGAACGTGCTGAACCTCTCAGGAAAACCATGAACTTCCCCACCCAGAAGCAGGACTGGAACTCGCTCGGCGATGACGAGTTCCGCCTGCACGCAGCCAGCTTCTTCGAGAAGCACGTCCCACGCCATCTGCGTTTCCTCAATCGCCGGCCGGCCTGGAGCGAGGTCAAGGACTGGTACCACACGCTGTCGTCCGAGGGCTGGCTCTGCCCGGGCTGGCCGGTGGAGTACGGCGGCATGGGATTGTCGCCGTCCAAGTACCTGATCTACGTCGAGGAACTGGAGCGCTGCGGCACACCTCGGGTGATGGACCAGGGCATCATGAACCTCGGTCCGGTACTGATCGCGCGCGGCTCGCAGGCCCAGCGTGAGAAGTACCTGCCCAAGATCCTCTCGGCCGAGCACCTGTGGTGCCAGGGTTATTCCGAGCCTGGGGCGGGCTCCGACCTGGCCGGCCTGCGCACGGAAGCCGTGATCGACGGCGACGAGTTCGTCATCAACGGCCACAAGATCTGGACCAGCATGGCCATGGAGGCCAATCATCTCTTTGCTCTGGTGCGCACGGACAAGACGGTGAAGAAGCAGGCCGGCATCAGCTTCGTGATGATCGACATGAACCAGCCGGGCGTCACCGTGCGGACCATACGCAACATCGCGGGCCACGAAGAACTTTGCGAGGTTTTCCTGGATAACGTGCGCACGCCGGTGGAGAACCTGGTGGGGCAGCTCAACGATGGCTGGCAGGTGGCCAAGGCGCTGCTGGGCTTCGAGCGGGTGTGGTCGGGCTCGCCGCGTCAGTCGCTGCTGGCGTTGCTGCGGCTGGAGAAAGTGGCGCGCCTGAACGGCAAGATGAACGACCCCGTATTCCAGGACCGGCTTGCCCAGATCACCTTCGACGTGCTCGACGGCGCATCGGCGTATGAGCGCACGGCGCAGATCATGCGGACGGGGGGCAGCTTCGGCTCGGAAGTGTCGGTGCTCAAGATCTGGGCCACGGAGACCTGCCAGCGCGTGACCGAGTTGCTGGTGGAGGCCGCGGGAGACGCCGGCATGGTATTGGGCGACGTCGATTTCGGAGAGGAGAGCGTGAACGTGCTGCATCCCTTCCTGGATTGCCGCGCCTTCACCATCTACGGCGGCTCCAACCAGATACAGCGCAACATCCTCGCCAAGACCGTACTCGACCTGCCCGCCTGAGGCACGCGCCCGCATTCACGGAAACACGACACATGATCACCTCCACCCCCACTCGTCCCGCCGCCATGCCTGAGCCCACGGCCGCCGAGAGCGCCGCCGCCGCGCGGGCCGAACAGGTCGAAATGCTGCGCAACAGCGCGCTCGACTTCGCCAGCGGCTCCACCGACCTCAAGCGCCAGCGCGAATTCCGCCAGGCCCTGCCCGGCTACGACGCGGCACTGGTGCGCAACATGGCCGGGTTGGGCTGGTTCGGCATCCTCGTGCCGGAGGAGTACGGCGGCCTGGGGCTGGGACTGGCCGAGATGGGCGCGGTGTTGCAGGAACTGGGCAAGGGCCTGCTCGCCGAGCCCCTGCTGGCCACCGTCGTGCTGGGCGGCCTGACGCTGCGCCATGGCGGGAACGAAGCCCTGAAGCAGGAGCTGCTGCCCCGCCTGGCCGAGGGGCAGCTGCTGCCCTGCGTGGCCTGGCAGGAAGACGCGGGCGGGCTGCAACTCCAGCCCGAAGGAACCACGGCGACGCCTGACGGCGAGGGCGTGCGCCTGAACGGCCGCAAGCGGTTCGTGGGCGGGATCGGCGAAGCCGGCGGCTTCCTGGTGACGGCCCAGGTGACGGGCCGCGGTGCCGGAATCTACTGGGTTCCCGCCGGCTCGCACGGACTGCAGGTGTCGCACGAGTGGCGCGCCGACGGCACGCCCAGCGGCATCGTCACGCTGTCCGATGTCGGCGTTGCAGCCAGCCATGTGCTCACCCAGCCTTCCCCTGCTTCGCTCGACGGACTGGAACGCGCCATCGAACAGGCCTGCGTGCTGGCCAGCGCCGAGATGCTGGGTGTGATCGAGGCCACCCTGAAGATGACGCTGGAGTACATGCGCAACCGCGTGCAGTTCGGAAAGCCCATCGGCAGCTTCCAGGCGCTGCAGCACAAGGCCGCCGACTTGTACATCCAGCAGGAGCTCGTGCGCGCAGTCCTCGGCGATGCGATCCAGTCCTTCGACGGCGACGCCAGCCCGGACGATCGCAGCCGCATCGCCAGCCGCTGCAAGAGCCGCAGCAGCGAGGCCGGCCTGCGCATCACGCGCGAGGCCATCCAGTTGCACGGCGCGATCGGATTCACCGACGAGTACGACCTGGGCCTGTACGTCAAGCGCGCCCTCGTGCTGTCGGCCTGGCTGGGCAATTCCACCGAGCATCGCCGCCGCTTCGCGCGGCTGAACCTGCCGACCTGGCAGGACAGCTCGCAGGACTGACGGTTTCAGCAGCGGCTCAGTTGCCCGTGAACCGCGCCGCGCGCTTCTCGCGGAAGGCCAGCTTGCCTTCCTGGTGGTCGTGGGTCTGCTTGAGCTGCGGCTGAATCAGCAGTTCGGTTTCAAGGAACTGGTCCAGGCCTGGGCTCGAGCCGGCCTCGAACATGCGCTTGCCCATGACCAGCGCGAAGGTGGGCGCTGCCGCCAGCTCGGCCGCCCAGCGCTGCGCCTGCGCAGCCAGATCGGCGTCGGGAACCACACGGTTCACCAGGCCGAGCTGCAATGCCTCCATCGCTTCCACCATGCGCGCGGAAAACACCAGTTCCTTGGCACGTGCCAGGCCGAGATTGCGCTGCAGGAAATAGACGGCTCCCCCGTCGGGCGCCAGCCCCATCTTCGAGAAGATCTGGGAGAACTTCGCCGTGTCCGATGCGATGACGAGGTCGCAGGCGAGCGCCAGGCTCCAGCCGAAGCCCACAGCCGGGCCGCGAACCGCGGCGATGACTGGCTTTTCCAGGCGGTAGAGCGTGCGGACAAGCGCGTGCAGGTGTTGCATTCGCGCGCGGCTTTGCTGCTGGTTGCCCGCTGCCATCGCTTCCACGTCGGCGCCCGCGCAGAAGGCCGCCCCCGCTCCCGTCAGCACGACCGCTCGCACCGAAGCGTCTGCGCTGACCTCCTCCAGGCGCTCGCGCAGCTGACCTCGCAGTTCGAACGTCAGGGCATTCCTGCGTCCGGGGACATTCATGGTGATCGTGGCGACCGCGCCTTCACGCGCGAGATCGATGGACATGCGGACTCCTTGCGTCTTCAAAAACGGAACTTATTCCATTAGACTGCAGCACACCCCGCCCTGTAAAGGCAGGGACGACCCGGAACAACCCAACACGAGGACGTGCATGAATCAACTGTCAGGAAAGGTCGCGCTCGTCACCGGCGCGGGTTCGGGCATCGGCCGCGCCAACTCCCAGGTGATGGCGGCGCGCGGCGCCACGCTCATCGTCAACGACCTGCATGAGGCCTCGGCGGAAGAGACCGTCGGACTGATCACCGCAGCCGGGGGCCGCGCCATAGCGTGCGCCGGAGATGTCAGCAATGCCGCGGCGATTGCGGAGGCCATCGGACGTGCCAGACGGCAGGTGGGCGAGATCGACATCCTCGTCAACAACGCCGGCGTGGCGAGCGGCCGCATGGCGTTCGAGGATATCGACGAAGCCACGGTCGATCGCATGTTCGACATCAACGTCAAGGGAGCCATGTTCTGCACGCGCGTCGTGCTAGGGGCCATGAAGGAGCGCAAGGCCGGCAAGATCATCAATACATCGTCCATCATGGGAATGGCAGCTCAGCGGCGAGGCTCGCACTACGCGGCCGCCAAGGCGGCACTGATCGGCCTGACCAAGGCATGGGCGAAGGAATTCGCCGACTGGAACATCCAGGTCAACGCCGTGGCTCCGGGCCGCGTACTCACGCCCATGGTGGCCTACATGACGGACAACGACGCCTACCGCGAGGACCTCAGGCGCAACGTGCCTGCGAAACGTCAGGCCAAGCCCGAGGAGATCGGGTATCTGGTCGCATTCCTCGCGTCTTCCGAGGCCGACTATCTCACCGGCCAGGTGATCAGCCCGAACGGTGGCGAAGTGATCTGACCCCGGCGCTGGCGGGTCAGGAGAATACGTAGCCGCCCCCGCCCGCGTCCACAACCGCCCCCGACAGGAAGGCGAACGAATCCGACAGCATCGATACAACGGGCGCCGCGATTTCGTCCGCAGTGGCGTAGCGTCCCATGGCAATGGTGCGCTCGATCGCTGCACGCGTGGCCGGATCGTTGAAGCCGGCGGCCGTCAGGTCGGTCTCAGTCGCGCCGGGCCGGATGGCGAAGACCCGGATGCCGTCGCGCGCCAGTTCGCGCGCTGCACCGACGGTGAACGCATCCACGGCCGCCTTGGATGATGCATAGTGGCTCAGACCCGGCCGCCCACCGATGGTGGAAGCCATGGAGGAAATGTTCACGATCACGCCGCCTCGCCCGCCTCGCGATGTGGCCATGCACCGCACGGCCTCCCGGGTGCACAGCATGGTGCCCAGCACGTTGATGCGGAACAGATTCTCGAGGTGTGCACGATCGAAGTCGCCGATGGCCACCCGCCCCCCGTTGAGGCCGGCGTTGTTGATCAACCCGCCGGGCGTTCCCATCTCGGCCTGTACGCGCTCGAACGCCTGCACGATGTCCCGATCTACGGCGACGTCGGCACGGATGGCCAGCGAGGGTGCACCGAGCGCCTCACATTCGGCGCGCACATCCTCGGCGCTCTGCTGGTCGGATCGGTACAGCAAGGCCGTCGGATAGCCCGACGCCGCCGCATGGCGCGCCACCGCTGCACCGATGCCCCGCCCACCACCCGTGATGACGACGACGCGCTTCATGGAAGCCGCACGGGCCGGCCCGGTTTCTATAGAGGAATTCATTCCAAAAATACTATCGACCTGGGCACTGCCCCACAACCCGTGGCTTCCCGCGGACCCACGGATTCCCGATTGACACCCGAGATGGGCACACCTAGTATTCGAAATCAATTCCGTCAGATGAATTCGACACAACAAAGAAGCAGGAGACAAGCGATGAGACTGCGCACCCTGATCCTTGCCGGCGCCGCGGTGCTGGGCGCCACAGCCGCCCCGCTGGCGCTGGCGCAGGCCTGGCCCTCGCGGCCCATCACCATCATCAACCCTTATGCGGCTGGCGGACCGACCGACATTGTCGCGCGCATGCTCGCGCAGCGGCTGAGCGAGTCGCTGGGGCAGCCTGTCGTGGTCTCGAATGCCCCGGGGGCCAGCACCATGATCGGCGCAGAGAAGGCTGCGCGCTCGCCGGCAGACGGCTACACGCTGTTCATCGGCAGCGTGACCACGTTCTCCAACAACCCGCTGATGTACAAGAAGATCCGCTACAAGGTGGAGGATTTCGCGCCGATCTCCATGATCGCGCGCACGCCGTACACCATGACGGTGGCTCCCAACCTGCCGACGAAGGATTTCGCCGAATTTGTCGCTTACGCCAGGCAGAGGCCGGGCAAGGTCTTCAACGCCACCACAGGCATCGGCGCCACCAACCAGCTGCTGGGTCAGATGCTCAACAGCGAAGCCGGCATACAGCTGGCCGATGTGGCCTACAAGGGCTCCGGTCCCGCGCTACTGGATGTCATGGGCGGGCAGGTCGACCTGACGTTCGACGGAATCAACACTTCGGCCCAGGCCCTCAAGGCGGGCAAGGTGCGCGTGCTGGCGGTCACCAGCGAGAAGCGCTCCAGCGCCATGCCCGATGTGCCCACCTTCGCCGAACTGGGCTACCCGAAGATGAATGCCTCGTTCTGGTACGGCATGTTCGCACCCACCGGCACGCCGCAACCCATCATCGAGCGGCTCAATCGAGAAATCGGCGCCGCGCTGCGCGCCGAGGACATCCGCAACCGCCTCGTCACCGACGGCCTGACGGTGGAGCCCAGCACGCCCCAGGCCCTGAGCGCCACCATCACGCGCGACTCGCAGCTGTGGGGGCCTGTCATCAAGGCGCTTGGCATCGAGCTGGAGTGAGCTCGCACGAAGGAAGCACATGGCGAATGCGAACATGGCCGGCTGTCTGGGCCACCTGCGGGTACTGGATCTGTCCCGCATCTTCGCCGGCCCCTGGGCCGGTCAGTTCTTCGGTGACCTGGGCGCCGACGTGATCAAGGTGGAGGTGCCGGGCCGCGGCGACGACGTGCGCCAGTCGGGCCCGCCATTCCTCAAGGATGCCGAGGGCCGCGACAGCCGCGAGTCCGCGCAGTTCATGAGCGTCAACCGCAACAAGCGCTCGATCACGGTCGACCTGTCCAAGCCCGAGGGCCAGGACATCATCCGCCAGCTTGCTGCGCAGTGTGACGTGCTGATCGAGAACTACAAGGTCGGCACGCTTGCACGCTACAACCTCGCCTACGAGGACATTGCCAAGGTGAACCCGCGCCTGGTGTACTGCTCCATCACGGGCTTCGGCCAATCCGGGCCGTACAGCCACCGACCCGGCTACGACATGGTCTTCCAGGCCATGAGCGGGCTGATGAGCGTGACCGGCGAACGCGACGACCGTCCCGGCGGCGGGCCGCAACGCGCGGGCTATTCGTCATCCGACATGTCGGCCGGCATGTACGCCATCACGGCCATCCTCGCCGCGCTGCATCACCGCGAGGCGGTCTCGGGGAGGGGCCAGCACATCGACCTCGCGCTGCTCGATTCGCAAGTCGCCCTGCTCTCCCACGTCGCGGCCAACTACTTCATGACCGGCAACGTGCCGGGGCGGCTGGGCAACGTGTCGGCCAACGCCAGCCCCTGGGGTACCTTTCCGTGCGCGGACGACGACGTGGTGCTGGCGGTGGGCAACGACACGCAGTTCCAGCGTCTGTGCGAAACCATGGGCCGAGCCGAGCTGGCGGCCGACCCGCGCTTCCTCACCACGCCCGACCGCGTGCGCCGCCGCGACGAGCTGACCGATGTCCTCAACGAAGAATTCCGCAAACGCCGCGCGCTCGAGTGGGTGGAGATGCTGGATGCCGCAGGCGTTCCCTGCGGTCCGATCTACAACATGGAGCAGATGCTGCGCGATCCGCAGGTGCGGGCGCGCGGGCTGGAGGTCGTCCAGTCCCACCCGCTGGGCGCAGAAGTACACACCATAGCCAACCCGATCAAGCTGTCCGGCACCCCCGTGTCCAATCGCCTGCCACCCCCCATGCAGGGCGAACACACCCACGAAGTACTCACCGGACTCCTGGGCATGGACGAGGCACAACTGCAGGCGCTGCGTGCAGCCAGGGTCGTCTGAGCGCCAGCGTGGTCAGGTCGATGGAAGACGTCATCCTGGAGCGGCACGGCGCGGTCGCGCTGCTGCGCATCAACCGGCCTGCCGCGCGCAATGCCCTCAACCGCGCTGTCATCGACGCCCTGGGTGGGCACCTGCTGCGGATGGAGAACGAGCATGACATCCGGTGCATCGTCATCACAGGCGACGAACGGGCCTTCAGCGCCGGCGCCGACCTCAAGGAGATGGCACATGTGCCCGCCACCGTCATGGCCCGGCGCGGTGCCAGCGCCATCTGGCGCGCACTCGACCAGTTGGGCACACCGGTGATCGCTGCCGTCAACGGCTACGCGCTGGGCGGCGGCTGCGAGCTGGCCATGGGCTGCGACATCATCGTCGCAGGCGAAGGCGCGCGCTTCGGGCTGCCCGAGATCCGTTCGGGCATCCTGCCTGGCGGCGGCGGTACGCAACGGCTGCTGCGCGCCATCGGCAAGCACCGCGCGATGCTGCTCTTGCTGACGGGTGACATGCTGCCTGCGCGGGAAGCGCATGCGTACGGCCTGGTGTCGCAGGTGGTGCAAGACGGACGCGTCGTGGCGGAGGCACTGGCCCTGGCTGCACGCATCGCTGGAATGCCGCCACTGGCCGTGCACCAGATCAAGGAAGCCGTGCGCCACGGCCAGGACGCAGCCCTTCCCACCGCTCTCTCGCTGGAGCGCAACGCCAACTACCTTCTGTTCGCTAGCGATGACCGGCGCGAAGGCATGCAGGCGTTCGCCGAGAAGCGCCCGCCGGTCTTCACCGGCTCCTGACTGCGCACGAGGATCGACATGAGAGCCTGGATCTGCCATGACTGGGGCGAACCACGATCGTTGACGCTGGGCGAGCGCGATACCCCAAGGCCCGGCCCGCACCAGGTGCTCATCGACGTGCACCGGGCCAGCGTCAACTTTCCCGACACGCTGATGATCGCTGGCAAGTACCAGATGAAGCCACAGCGCCCCTTCGTGGCCGGCACAGAGTGCTCGGGCACGGTCATGGACATCGGCACGGAGGTGACGGGTTTCAGGCGCGGCGATCGCGTGGCGGCAATCCTCGACACAGGAGCCTTCGCACAGCACGCGGTAGCCGACGACTTCCAGACCTACGTCATCCCGGACTCGATGAGCTTCGACCATGCGGCGGCCTTTCCCACCACCTATGGCACCAGTTATCGCGCGCTGGTCGATCGCGGCCGTCTCGCCTCGGGCGAGACGCTGCTGGTGCTCGGCGCAGCTGGCGGCGTGGGCCTTAACGCGGTCGAGCTTGGCCGGCTGATGGGCGCGAACGTCATCGCGGCCGCGGGCTCTGACGACAAGCTGGCGCTCGCGAAGTCCTATGGCGCACATCACACGATCAACTACGCGCGCGAGTCGATCCGGGAGCGGGTGCGCGAGATCACGGGCGGCCGCGGCGCCGACGTGGTGTTCGATCCGGTCGGCGGCGACGCCTTCGACGAGTCGCTGCGCTGCATGGCCCGCGAGGGTCGCCTGCTGATCATCGGCTTCGCATCAGGCCGCATACCAAGCGCCCCCGCCAACCGCGTGCTCATGAGCGAGTCGGAAGTCATCGGCGTGCTCTACGGAGGACGTCGCACGCCCCAGGTGGCGCGTGCCAACTTCGCCACGATGATGGACTGGTACGTGGCCGGCCTCATCCGGCCACACGTCTCGATGACGTTTGCGTTCGAGCAGGTGCCCGAGGCCATGGAGGCGCTGCTCGAGCGCCGCGCCACCGGCAAGGTTCTCATCGGTCGCGCCGGTACCCAGACACACGCAACCCCCAACCACGGATAACGCCCATGCTCGAAGGAAAAGTCGCAGTCATCACCGGATCCACCGACGGCATCGGCCTGGCCATTGCGCGCGCCCTGGCAGCCCAGAAGGTCGACATCATGCTCAATGGCTTCGGAGAGGCCTCCGCCATCGACGCGCTGCGCCGCGAGCTGGCGCAGGCGCATGGTGTGAGGGTCTGCCATTCGCCGGCAGATCTCTCGGTGGGCACGGAGGCCACGCAACTGATCGAGACCGCCACGCGCGAGCTGGGCCGGGTGGACATCCTCGTCAACAACGCCGGCACGCAGCACAAGAGCGTCGTCGAGCAGCATCCTCTGGACAAGTGGAATCTGGTGCTCGGCCTCAATCTCACGGCACCCTTCCAGACCATCCGCGCCGCATTGCCGCAAATGCGCGAGCGCGGCTGGGGCCGGATCATCAACATTGCCTCCATCTACGGACTGGTGGGCGGCTACGAACGCAGCAGCTATGTGGCATCCAAGCACGGGCTGGTGGGATTGACCAAGGCCGTGGCGCTGGAAACCGCAGGTTCGCCCATTACCTGCAACGCCATCTGCCCCGGCGACGTTTCCACGCGCATCTTCTACAAGACGGCCAAGGACCTGGCGCTGCGCGAGAACATCAGCCGGGAGGAAGCGCAACGCCGCGTCGCAGCCACCAACATGCCCTCGGGGAATACCGTGGCGCCGGAACAGGTGGCGGCGCTTGCAGCTTTCCTGTGCTCGGCCTCCGCGTCCGAAATGCGCGGCGCCGCGCTGTCCATGGACGGTGGCTGGCAGGCGCGCTGAGCGCGGCATTCAGATCGGGGGGTGCACGTCGGCCCCGTAGGCGCCGATCACGTTCTGGTCGAAATCGATGATGGAACCCGTCATCATGGCGGATGCATCGGACAGCAGGTATGCCACCAGCGTCGACACATCGCCCGTGTCCAGAAGCCGTCCGAACGGCAGCAGCGCGCCAGCGCGCTCGTTCCATCCGGGTGCCTGCCCCTCCCGGCGGCGTATCTCGTGCTCGCCGGGCGTGTCGGTCCAGCCGACGTTGATCGCATTGACACGGATGCGGCGCTTTCGCAGCGCGTGAGCGCTGTTGCGGGTCAGCGTGACCAGGGCTCCCTTGGATGCAGCGTAGGCCATCAGGAAGGGCGGCCCCGCCATGCTGGAGCGGGAACTGATGTTGACGATGCTGCCGGCCGTGCCATTCACCCGCGCCACGCGCGCGAACTCCTGCATGAGAACGAACGGCGCACGCACGTTGACGGCGAACAGCCGGTCCCATTGCGCCGTGGTGGTGTCTTCCAGTGTTCCGCGGTCCGTGAGTCCTGCCGCGTTGACCAGGCCATGCAGGATGCCGAAGCGCGAGGCCGCCGCGCGCACGAGCGCGCGGCAGTCGTCCTCGGCAGCCAGGTCGCCGCGCGCGAACAGTGCTGCACAACCCATCGCTTCGATTCGCGCGGCGACTGCAGCGCCCCGTTCGGCGTCGCGACCTCCCAGGCACACACCGGCCGCGCCGGCCTCAGCACAAGCCAGCGCCACGGCCTCTCCGATTCCCTGGGTCGCGCCGGTGACGACAACCGCCTTGCCATCCAGGCGGGTGCTCTTCAGCGTCGGCATGGCGATGCGCTGCCGTGCCTCAGTTGACACGTGCACCGGCGCGCTTCTGCACCTCGGTGTATTTGGCGATATCGCGCTGGATGACCGCAGCGAAATCCGCGGGCGTTCCACCGACACCTACAACGCCGTTCTGCTCGAAGATGTCCTGCATCGCCGGCTGGCGCACGGCGCTGGCGATCGCTTCCTGCAGCTTCGCCACGATGGCCGGGCTCGTGCCCGTAGGTACCACCACGCCGGACCACACGCTGTGCTCGTATCCTGGAAAAGTCTCGGTGGCCGTGGGCACTTCAGGCACCAGCTTCGAACGCTGAAGGCCCGTCATGGCCAGCGCTTTCACGCGGCCCGCCTTCATGAGCGGCTGCGCCGACTGCAGACCACCGACAAAGAGGTCCACCTCGCCCGCGGCCAGCGCCACCACTGCCTGGCCGTCTCCCTTGTACGGCACATGCAGCATCTCGATACCCGCTCGTTGCAGGAACAACTGGAACGCCAGGTAGTTGGGCCCATCCACGCCCGTCGTCGCATACGTGTACCTGCCCGGCGAGGCCTTGGCCAGCGCGACGAACTCGGCGAGATTGGCGGCCGGCAGGGAGCCGCGCGCAAACAGCCCCAGCTCGACCGTGTTGACCAGACTCACAGGGAGCAAGTCGCGTTGCGTGCGGTACGGCACCGCCGGGTTGAGCAGCGGCGCGGTGATGAGCGAGCCGACGGTGCACAGGCACAACATGTAGCCGTCCGGCGGCGACTTGGCGACCAGGTCTGCGCCCACCGCGCCGGCGTTGCCAGGCTTGTTCTCGACGACGACCGGCTGACCAAGCGTCTTCGCCATGTCGATGGCGATGGCGCGCGCGACCAGATCAGTGGCGCCGCCGGAGACGAACGGCACGATGATCTTCACGGCGCGCGTGGGATAGACCGCTGGCGCGGTCTGCGCATGCGCCACGGAGGTGAACGCCAGGAAGGCAAGGACCGACTGGATCGCACAGGTGGCAACGAGCGCATGCGCATGTGCCCGGATTCCGTTTTTCATGGAAATTCCTCGTTTTCATCGGCTCGGACGGGGGAAGGGACTGCGGCGCGTGCCGGGCGCTTCGCCTTGCCGGAGGCGATGCATGGAACGTAGCCAATTCCACTTTATGGCATCAGTTCCGAAAAAATACTAGGGAATTCCCGCCGGACTTTGGAGTGTGGAGATCGCGCTGCACCCCTCACACGCGGTGCCCCGGCCGACGCCAAAATGCATGCAGGGGCTACACACGGCGTGTTAAATTTGAAACCTCTTTCATTATCGAACTGGACCACCTGATGATCCGTGCCGTGGGCCGCGCCTTGGCCATCTTCGATGCTTTCGACAAAGATCACCTCAGCCTTACGCTGCAGGAAATCAGTGAGCGCATCCGCATGCCGAAGACCACGGCGTTCCGGCTGGTGAACACGGTGGAGCGCGCGGGCTTTCTGATCCGCATGGACAATCAGCAGTACTGCCTGTCGCTCAAGCTGGTGCGTCTGGCCGGCATGGTGCGCAGTACGTTGAGCATCCGCGACATCGCGCGTCCCGTGATGGCCGAGGTCAACGCCCGCACGTCCGAGACCATTACCCTCACCACCATCCTGAACAATGAGCGCATGGTGCTGGAGGTGGTCGACACGCCCTCTCCTCTCATGTCCATCGTCCGCCCTGGCGAACACATGCCGCTGCTCTACGGTGCCAGCGCGCGCATCCTGATGGCGCATATGGACGAAGCGGAGCTCGAGCGGGTGCTCAAGGCCAATGTCCCCAGCAAGGACTTCGATCGCGCCGCGTTCGACCGCGAACTCGCACGTTTCCGTCGCCAGGGCTATGCGCTCACGCGCGGCCAGCGTGTCCCCGGCCTCACTGCCATCGCGGTTCCGGTGTTCGACATCGACGGTCGTGTCCGCAACTGCCTGGCACTCACCGGCCCCAGCGTGCGCGTGGACGCGATGGACCTGGACTTCGCCGAAATCATGATCGCTGCCGGCCGCGACCTCTCCAACCGGCTCGGTGCCCAGGTCGCAACGGCCGAGGAGGCACCCGAAGCCGCCGATCCGCCTCGCAAACCGCGGACACCGCGTGCATCGAAAGCGTCCGGCGACACGGCCACAACGTCGCGCAAAACCGCCCCCCGCACGCCGGCGGCAAAGAAGACCGCCGCGGCGCGCCAGGTCCGCTAGACCACTGGCTGGCCCGCGCGGGCCAGCTCGTCAGTGAAGACCGGCACGCCGATCGAGCAGGTGTGGATGCCCAGCACGCTCGTCAGCTGCAGCACTTCCATGAGTTCCGCGGCAGTGGCGCCACAGGCGATCGCGCGGCGGATGTGCATGCGCATGCCTGCTTCGTGCAGGTGTGTGGTGGACGCGTTCACCGACAGTGCGATGAACTCCTTCACCTTGGGCTCGAGCACGCCGGACGTCCACGCTTCGCGAGAGAAGCGGTAATAGGCCTCCAGGAACGCCGGAGCCAGGCGGGCCAGTTCGTCGCAGCACTCGTCCCAATAGCCGAGGTCCTGCTCGAACTTCGCACGCAGGGCCTGGGCCTCCGCAGGCAACGGAGCATCAGCTGGCGCGCCCAGACCGGCCTTGCGCAGTTCGTCGGCCAGGATGGGTACACCGACGCTGCAGGTGTGCCAGCCCAGCTGACTCACGATCTGCAGCACCTCCATGATTTCTTCCTTTGTGGCACCGTACTGCAATGCGGTGCCGATGTGCAGGCGCAGCCCGCGCAGGTAGAGGTGCGTGGTGGCAGCGTCGATCGCAATGTAGATGAACTCCTTGAGTTTGGGCTCCAGCACGCCGTTGGTCCAGGCGAGGCTGGTCATGCCAAGGTAGGCCTCCAGGAAGTCCGGATTCAACGCCAGCAGCCCCTCGTGCCAGGGCGCCCAGTAGCCGCGCCTGGCAATGAAGTCCGCCTTCACGGCCTGCCTGTGTGCATCGCTGGTATCCAATCTCTTCTCCTGTACTGTGGAATCGAAGGGGCCGCCGGTCGTGCAGTCAGTCTGGGCTGATGCCGCGCGCCTGGAAGTCCAGCAGCAGACGGTTGATGGGCCCGGCGCACATGTACTGCGACCAGTGGCCACAACCCGGGACAACGGCGGTCTCGATGTCCGCGCGCGCGGCCAGGCACATGGCACGGCGGGCCTCGACCGAGGGATGGGCGAGGCGGTCACTGTCACCCCACAGCACCTGCACCGGCGCCGTGGCCCGCTGCAAGTCAGACAGCAGCGTGGGGCGCCATCCGACGGTGCGGCTGTCGAAGCGGGCCCGCTCGACGTTGGCCATGTGCAGATCGATCACCGCGTCGTCCGTCGCAGGCGGTGCAGACAACATCCACTGACCCAGGTTGTAAGCGGTGACTTCGCGCATCAACTGCAGGTCGCTGCGGTCACTGGGTCGCTTTCTCACGGGAATACTCCGTCCCACCGGCTCGCCGAATCCACCCGGTCCGATCAGGCTGAGCCGACGCACACAGGCGCCAATGCGGCCCGCGACGGCTGCTGCCACGACGCCGCCGAAGCTGAAGCCAATGAGCCCTGTACTGCCGCCTGTGCTGCACAGCGCGAGATCCTTCGCCGTTTCAGCCACCCAGTCCAGGTAGCCGTCGGGCCCCAGGCCGGGCGGCGCGTCGGGCGAGTCGCCAAAGCCCGGGAGATCCAGGGCATGAACCGTGAAGTGCTCGGCCAGCGGGCCGACATTGCGCACCCAATGCGACCATGAGCCCACGCCACCATGCACGAGCAGCACGGATGGACCCTCGCCCCATGAGCGCACGGCCAGGCCGCGATGCCACGAACGGCGCGACCGCCGGTCAAGCAGGGCGGCGGCCTCGGTCACGGAGACCGGCCAGTCTGCGGCCACCAACTGCTCGCGCGCTTTGTCCAAGGAACTCTCCACCCCAAGCAAGAGGCAGTCAATGTATCACAACGGAACACGATCCACAGAAAGGAATCACCATGCATTGAGTGACGATTGACGCGGCATGCAGCACAAAAGCATAATTGCGGAATTAAATCCAATAGACGGAACAACAAGAACATGAAGACGAGAATGGAGACTTCGCCACTCAGCACCTGGCGGGCTTACCTCGCGCAGGGCCAGCTGGCATTCCAGCGCGACACGGACACGGGAGAGGCCGTGTTCTATCCACGGGTCTGCGCACCCGGCAGCGGGAACACCGAGCTTCGGTGGGAAACCAGCAAAGGGCTGGGGACGGTCTATGCCACCACCGCCATCACGCCGCGTGACGGACCGGCCTACAACGTGTCGCTGATCGATATGGACGAGGGTTTCAGGCTGATGAGCCGCGTCGAGTCCGTCGCCGCCGACAAGGTGACGATCGGCCAGCGGGTGAAGGTCCGCATCCATCAGACCGGCGGCGAAGAGCCCCCCTATCCCGTGTTCGACATCGTGGAGACGGCATGACCAACTCCCTGAGGCGCGGCTCGGCCGCCATCGTCGGCGTGGCCGAATCCGATCTGGGCGAGGTCGCCGCAGGCATGTCAGCCATCGATCTGATGGCCCAGGCGACGGTGCGCGCGCTGGATGACTGCGGCCTGAAACTGTCGGACGTCGATGGCCTGCTGTCCGCCGCCACCCAGAGCCGCATGGCCACCAGTGCCCTTGCCGAGTACCTGGGCGTGCAACCACGCTACCACGACGGCACCTACATGGGCGGCTCGTCATTCATGACGCTCGTCGCACATGCGCAGGCTGCCATCGAGGCGGGCCTGTGCGAAGTGGCCGTCATCACCTACGGCAGCACCGCGCGGACCGGACGCAGCGCCGCAGCGCGCGACTACAACCCTTATGAAACCCCTTACAAGCCGGTCCTGCCCGTCACGGCCTACGCGCTGGCAGCATCGCGCCACATGCACGAATATGGCACCACGCGCGAGCAACTGGCAGAGATCGCCGTTGCGGCGCGTCAGTGGGCCCTCCTCAACCCGGCCGCCTGGGAAAAGAAGCCGCTGTCGGTTGCCGACGTGCTGTCCGCTCGCATGGTCGCTACGCCGCTGTCCGTGCGCGACTGCTGCCTTGTCACCGACGGTGGCGGTGCGCTCGTGATGACTTCGGCTGCGCGCGCACGCAGCCTGCGCAAGCCGGGCGCTTTCGTGCTCGGCTCCGGTGAGACGCTGAGCCACCTCACTGTCAGCAACATGCCCGACCTGACCGTCACGGGCGCCCGCCGCTCGGGGGATGCGGCTTACCGGATGGCCGGACTGGGGCCGTCCGACATGGACATTGCCGAGGTGTACGACGCGTTCACCATCACCACACTGCTGTTCCTGGAAGACCTGGGCTTCTGCCCCAAGGGTGAGGGTGGCCGCTTCGTGCAGGACGGTGCCATCGCGCCTGGCGGGCGCCTGCCGGTCAACACCAATGGCGGCGGGCTGTCGTATTGCCATCCCGGCATGTACGGCATCTTCCCGCTGATCGAGGCGGTGAGGCAGATCCGCGGCGAGTGCGGGCCGCGCCAGGTC
Source organism: Burkholderiales bacterium (assembly GCA_017307855.1). Taxonomy (GTDB): domain Bacteria; phylum Pseudomonadota; class Gammaproteobacteria; order Burkholderiales; family Burkholderiaceae_C; genus JAGOCV01. Next base: position 29,685 of record JAFKGD010000007.1, read on the forward strand.
GCCGACGTTGAGACCGCCATTGTCCATGGCAACGGCGGCGTGCTGTCGAGCCAGAGCACCGTCATCCTGGGCGCGGCGTCGACCGTCTGAGCCCGCAAACCACACGTCATCGACAGGATCGTTCCATGAGCAATAACGGAGTACTCGCCGGCAAGGTCGTCATTGTCACCGGCGCGGGGCGCGGCATCGGCCGCGAGATCGCGCTGCTGGCCGCGACCGAAGGCGCGCGCGTCGTCGTCAACGACGTCGGCGTGGCACTGGACGGCGGTTCGCCCGACGCTGGGCCGGCCGCGGACGTGGTGCGCGAGATCGCCGCGCGCGGCGGCGAGGCCATGGCCAGCACGGAGAGCGTTGCCGAGTGGGACAGCGCGCAGCGCATCGTGGCGTCCGCCATCGCCCGCTTCGGCCGGCTGGACGCGCTCGTCAACAATGCCGGCATTCTTCGCGACCGGATCTTCCACCAGATGAGTCCCGAGGAATTCGACGCCGTGGTCAAGGTGCACCTGTACGGCAGCTTCTACATGAGCCGCGCGGCGGCCGCCGTGTTCCGCAAGCAGGAGTCCGGCGCGTTCGTCCACATGACCTCCACCAGCGGGCTGATCGGCGGACTCGCCCAGGCCAACTACGCATCAGCCAAGCTGGGCGTCGTCGGCCTGTCCAAGACCATCGCCCTGGACATGGCGCGCTTCAACGTGCGCTCCAACTGCATCTCGCCCTCGGCCTTCAGCCGCATGATCGAGAGCGCCGCCGGCCAGCCGGCCGACAAGCAGGCCGCGTACATGGAGATGCGCAAGACCAAGACCCGGCCCGAGCAGATCGCGCCGCTGGCGGTCTTCCTGGCCAGCGACGCCGCAAGCGAGGTCAACGGCCAGATCATCGGCTCGCGCGGCAACGAGCTCTACCTCTACAGCCAGCCCCGCCCCGTGCGGACCCTGCACCGGGGTGATGGGTGGACGCCGCAGTCCATGTCTGACATGGTGGCCGCATGGAAGAGTGCCTTCACGCCGCTGGAACGGACCCGGAACGTGTTCGACTGGGAGCCGCTCTGACCAGCGACGCAGATGATCAATCCGCAACGACTGCTGGACTGGCCTTTCGAGGACGTCGTCCAGTCCTACACTGCCCGCGACACCATGCTCTACGCGCTGGGACTGGGCCTGGGCTGCGACCCTGTCGATGCGCAGCAACTGCGCTATGTGTATGAGCGCGACCTCACCGCATTCCCTACCCTTCCGGTGGTGCTGTGCCACCCTGGCCCGTGGATTGCGCATCCCGGTACGGGTGTGGACCGCAAGATGGTGCTGCACGGCGAACAGGGCGTGGTTCTGCACCAGCCCGTGCCGCCCGAGGCCACGGTTCGCGGCCGTACACGCGTCACGCGGGTCGTCGACAAGGGCGCTGGCAAGGGAGCGCTGGTCTATTCCGAACGCCGCATCGTGGACCACGCCACAGATGAGCCGATCGCCACGCTCACTTCGACGAGTTTCTGCCGGGCAGACGGTGGCTTCGGCGGCCCCGTGGAGAAGCTGCCACCGCCTCACGCCATGCCATCCGGCCCGCCGCATCACGTGGTGGAATTGACCACGTTGCCGCAAGCCGCCCTGCTCTACCGGCTCAATGCCGACTACAACCCCCTGCACGCCGACCCGGATGTCGCCCGCGCGGCCGGCTATTCCCGTCCCATCCTGCATGGCCTGTGCACCTTCGGCGTTGCAGCCCATGCCGTATTGAAGGCAGTGTGCGGCTATGAGGCGGCCCGCCTGGCGTCCTTTGCAGCCCGCTTTACCTCGCCCTCCTACCCGGGCGAGACGATCTCTGTCGACATCTGGCAGGAGGGCGACGTGGTGTCCTTCCAGGCCTGGGTGCGCGCGCGCGACAGGATGGTGCTGGACAACGGTCGGGCCACGCTGCGCGACACGGTCTGACGGACCCGCCCGCGCTCAGGCCAGCGCGAAACGGGCCAGCGCCACTCCATCCACTGTCTGGATCGCCAGGCGCACCGGTGCGTCGCACGCCAGGGCGTCGTGGGCATCGACCATGTTGGTGATGAGCCGAGGTCCCTCGTCGAGCTCGACCACGGCCACGTTGTAGGGCAGCCGGTCCTTGAACGCGTCGCTGTAAGCCGTGTGGTAGACCACCCAGCTCACCAGGCGGCCGCCGCCGCCCGCCTCTTCCCAGTGCAGCCGGTCACCCAGGCACCGGGGACATTCACGCCGCGCGGGCAACCACGCATGGCCACAGGCGCAGCGCATGTACAGCAAGCGCCCTTCGCGCAGGGCGTCCCAGTACGGGCGCGTGATTTCGGTCACTTCGGGGGCAGGAATCGGCATGGATCAGCTCCCGAGCAGCAGGGTCGAATGGGTGTGCATGGTGCCTCCCTGGTTGCTGACCAGACAGGTTCTGGCACCAGGTACCTGCAGTCGCGCCGTCCCGCGCATCTGCCGTACGCCCTCGATGATGAGCTGCATGCCGGGCATGCCGGTCTCGGACAGCAGGCCACCGCTGGTATTGACGGGCAGCCGCCCGCCAAACTCGATCGCGCCGCCACGCACGAAATCTCCGGCTTTTCCCCGGGGACAGAAGCCATAGTCTTCCAGCGTCATCAGCACGGTGATGGTGAAGCAATCGTAGAGCTGCGCAACGTCAACGTTGGCAGGATCGACTCCGGCCATGGCGAAAGCGGTCTGCGCGGCACGCGCCGCTTCGGTGCGCGTGAGGCTGGGACGCAGCTGAACGTCCCACGAGGTCTGTCCATGGCCGAAGCCGAGCACGGGGACGGCTTCCCGCACCCCCAGCGCACGGGCACGCGCCTCGCTCGTCACGACCAGGGCCGCGCCGCCGTCAGAGACGAGCGCGCAGTCGTCACGGCGCAGCGGCTCGACCAGCCATGGCGACTGCAGGTATTGCTCCATCGTGAGCGGCTTGCGCAACTGCGCATGCGGGTTGTCTGCGCCATGGCGGCGGCTGGCCAGCGCCACCGCCCCCAGTGCCTCCGCGCCTATCCCGTGCTCGTGCACGTAGCGGCGCTGGATCATCGCGTAGCCTGCCGCGGTCGAGAGCCATCCGTAGGCCGCGTCGTCGCCCCTCGGCCGCGCATAGACGGCGCGGTTGCCCGAACGCGGGTTGTCCGCATAGCAGACCAGCGCCACGTCGCACTGCCCAGCCTCGATGGCGCCGATCGCCATGGTGACCAGCGTGATGTTGGCTGCGCCTCCCTGATCCCAGGCCCCGCCCATGCGCGGCATGACGCCAAGTGCCTCGGCCACCTTCTGGCCATACATGAACTGGTGCGCGGAGGTGGGCACTTTCACGAACACGCCGTCCACCTCCTCCTTGGCAATGCCCGCGTCGGCCAGCGCGTGCCGACAGGCTTCGACATTCAGCGACAGCGTGTCGCGCCCTGGCAGCTTGCCGAAGGCGGTATGGCCGATGCCCGCGATGACGTAGCGTTCGCGCAGCATGCGGATCACTGTCCCCTGAAGCGCGGCACGCGCTTCTCCGCGAAGGCTTGAGTGCCCTCCTTCGCGTCCTCGGTCTTCTGGAGGATGTGGTTGACGAACTGCTCCATCCGCAGACCGGAGGGCAGGTTCTGGCTGCGCGAGCGCAGTGCCAGTTCCTTGGCGGCCTGCACCGCCAGCGGTGCGTTGGCGGCGATCCTGCGAGCATAGGCCAGCGCCGTCTCCATCAGTTGCTCCAGCGGAACCACCTTGTTCACGAGGCCCCAGCGTTGAGCCGTCATGGCGTCCATGGCGTCGCCGGTCAGCAGCATCTCCATGGCGATGGCCTGCGGCAGCTGGTCGATGAGGCGCTGCGTGCCGCCGTTAGCCGCGATGACCCCGCGCCGCACCTCGGACAAACCGAACGTCGCCTCGCTGGCCGCCACGCGGATATCGGTGGCCAGCAGCAGCGTCATGCCACCGCCCACGCAATACCCGTTGACAGCGGCGATGACCGGCTTCCAGACCTCGAGGCCGCGGTTTAGAAGCATGTCCCTCTGCGTCTGCCACATGGAGGACATCTCGACCTTGCGGCCGATCCAGGACTTGAGATCGGCTCCGGCGCTGAACGACTTGTCGCCCGCGCCCGTTATCACGGCCACGCGGATGGCTGCGTCGTCCCGCACCCGTTCCCAGGCCTCGGAGAGCGCACGATAGTGCTCGGCGTCGAGCGCATTGCGGGTCTCGGGGCGATTGATGGTGACGACGGCTATGCCGTCCTGCAGCACTTCAAGATCGATCGACATGCAGCCCTCCTCATGCTGAGCCCCTGGCGGGCCATTGCTCTTGCGTCAGCGTACGGGCGCGCCCAGCAGGTGGCGCGCCAGCACCATCCGGTGGACCTCCGACGGGCCCTCTCCGATGCGCTTGATGCGCAGTTCGCGATACCAGCGCTCGAGCGGCAGTTCCTTGGAAACGCCGAGAGCGCCAAAGATCTGGATGCAGCGGTCCACCACGCGCCCGGCCGTCTCCGTGGCCGTCACCTTGGCGATGGACGAGTCGACCTTCATGTCACGGCCCAGATCGCCCTGCCACGCCGCCTGGTAGGTCAGAAGCCGCGCTGAACGCAGCTCCATCTCGCTGTCCGCGATCATCCACTGGATCGACTGCTTGTCGGCCAGCTTGCTGCGGAAGGTTTCGCGCTCGCGTGCCCATTCGATCGCCAGGTCCAGCGCGGCCTGCGCGATGCCGATGGTTCCTGCCGCGTAGGGCACGCGTCCTTCGACCAGCCATTTCTCGCAGACCGCGAAGCCCCTGCCTTCCTCGCCCAGCCGGTCCTCCTCGGGGATCTCGACATTGTCGAAGTGCACCTCGTAGGGCGAGTACGAACGGATGACCGGAATCGGCTTGATCGTCATGCCTTTGGGAACGCCGTTGACAATGAAGCAGGTGATACCGCCGCGGTCGCCCTGCTCACCCGTGCGGGCAAACACCAGTCCCCAGCCGGCACCGTCGGCACCCGTGATCCACATCTTGGTGCCATTGAGCACATAACGCCCATCCTTGCGGACCGCGCGCGTGCGGATGGACCGCGCCGGATCCGCCCCACCCGAGGACTCGCTGATGGCCACGTATACCTTCTTGCCCACGCTGGCCGCAGGCACCGCGTACTTCTCGATCTGGTAGCGGCTGCCCAGGTAGATCGCGTTCGGCGGATCTGCGCCGAACGCACCGCAGCCCGGGACATAGGCGCCCATGCGACAGCGCGCCGACTCTTCGGCGAACACAGCCTGGCCCAGCAGGTTCAGCCCTGCTCCGCCGTACTCCGTGGGCGTGCGCACGCACCACAGGCCGATCTCGCGCGCCTTCTTCTGAAGCGCCAGCAACTGGTCCGCAGGCAATTCATAAGCGTCGTGAGGCAGGCGGTCCTCAACCGGCTTGACCTCTGACTGCATGAAGCGGCGGGTGGTCTCCCGCATCTGGCGGAGTTCTTCGGGTAATTCCCAGCTGTCTTGGTTCATTCCATTGTCTCGTCTGGTATTTGTTCCATTCTACAAAACCAATACCGTTTATTCAACAAGAGATGCATACGGATTTCCCTGAACTCCTAAGCGAGACTGTTGCCGATCTTCCGTCTTGATTTCATTTGACGGAATATATTCCGATTACCTAGAATCAATTTGCGGTCCATGACGGACACGGGCACGACCAAGATGCCCGGCGCCGTCAGCGCAAGGCCTGCAACCCGAAACAACGCCGGCGACGACCGGCTCACGGAGACAAAACCTATGCATCCCTGGCCCAGGCTTTTCCGCTCGCTTTGCGCCGTCGCGCTTTTCGCGGCCGCGTCCGTGCACGCGCAGACCACACGCCTCGTCGTGCCGCTCAATCCCGGTGGCGCCACCGACATCTACGCGCGCCAGCTTGCCGAGGAGATGACCAAACGCGGGGTGCAGACCATCGTCGAGAACAAACCGGGCGCCTCCGGGATGATCGCGGCGGACTACGTAGCCCGTTCGCGGCCCGACGGCCTCACGCTGTTCCTGGGATCCAACAGCAACCTGGTCTACAACGTGTCGCTCTACGCCAAGATGCCGTACGACCCCTTCAAGGACTTCGTGCCGGTATCGCACGTCGGCCACCTGCCTGTCATCCTCATCGCGCGCGCGAACGCGCCGTTCAGGAACATTGCCGAATACGTGGCCTACGCGCGCGCCAATCCCGGCAAGATCAACCGGGCCTCGGTCGGTGCGGGAACCATCACCAATCTGGGCATGTTCATGCTGGACCGCGCAGCGGGGATCAGCACCACGCACGTCCCCTACAACGGCGACGCGGCCATCATCCAGGCCCTGCTCAGTGACCAGGTCGATGTCTATATGGGCTCCACCACGCAGGCACTGCCCCTCATCCAGAGTGGCAAGCTCCGCCCCCTGGCAGTGTTCGACCGCTCCCGCCTGCAGCAATTGCCCGACGTCCCCACGCTGAAGGAATCCGGCCTCGACGTGGAAGCCCTGGCCTGGTTCGGCCTGGTCGCGCCCGCAGGCACGCCGCCAGCCATCGTGGATCGAATCAACCAGGTGATGACGCAGATCCTGTCTTCCGAGAGCTTCGTGGCCAAGTCGGCGCAGCTCGGCTGGGCGACGCGCACCGGCACGCCGCAGGAGTTCGGCCGCTTCGTTCAGGGCGAGTTCGACCTGTGGTCGCCACTCATCAGGGATCTGGGCATGGCCAAGTCGATGTGAGGCCTGCGTCGATATGGCTGCATCGATTCCGTCTCGTCCTCTCTACAGCCACGACCAGCTCCGCCGGCTGCTGGAGCCCCGCTCCATCGCCATCGTCGGTGTTTCCAGCAACGCTTCGGGCTTCGGCTCGACCACGCTGGCGAACATCACGGCCCCGGGGCGCTTCGAGGGCAATGTCTACCGCGTGAACGCGCGCCTCGAGGCGCTCGATGGCCACCGCTGCTATCCCTCCGTGGCGGACCTGCCCGAGGCACCCGATTGTGTTTTCATCGCCGCGCCGCGAGCCTCTGTTCCGTCGATCCTGCAGGACTGCATCCGGCGCGGCGCAGGTGGTGTGGTGATGTATGCGTCGGGCTACGCGGAGACTGGCGATCCCATCCACACCAGCGAGCAACAGGCGCTGGTGGCCACCACCCGTGCCGCCGGCATCCCGCTGCTGGGGCCCAACTGCATGGGCTACATCCACTACGGCATCGGGGCGGTCGGCACGTTCGCCGCATCCAGCTTCAGGGGCAAGCCGCAGGCGCCGGCCATCGGACTGATCAGCCAGTCGGGCGCCATCGGCGCGGCGCTGGCGCAGGCCATCGACCGTGGCGTGGTGCTCAGCCACATGCTCACATGCGGAAACGCCGGCGATGTCGACGCCGCCGACCTGGTGAACTATCTGGCAGCCGACCCGCGCTGCAGCGCAGTGGCTTGCGTCTTCGAAGGCATGGCAGACCCGACGCGCTTCCTGGCCGCAGCTGCCGCGTGCAGCGCCCTCGGCAAACCGCTGGTAGTGCACAAGCTCGGCACCAGCGAGCGCGGAGCACAGGCCGCCGCGTCGCACACCGGTTCTGTCGCCGGCTCGCAGGCCGCCTACCGCGCAGCATTCGCCCAGGCCGGCGTGGTGCTGGTCGATGAACTCGAAGCGCTCATCGACACCTGTTCGTTCTTCGCCAAGGCAAGACGCCCGCTGGCGCGCGGCGTGGCGGGTGCAGCGGTATCGGGGGGAGCCTGCATCCTGCTGGCCGACCAGGCCGAAGCCGGGGGCATCGCACTGCCGCCGCCTGCAGCCGACACGCTGGCCGCACTGCGTCCGCTGATTCCCGACTATGGCTCACCGGGCAACCCCTGCGACATGACGGCGCAGGTGCTGGCGACGCCCGGACACCAGATCGCCTGCTTCGACGCTTTACTGTCCGACGCACAGTACGGTGCGCTGGTGGTGCCTCATACCACCGCGAGTGGTGCCGTAGGCGGTCGGCTCGAGGCCCTCGACGGGGTGGCGGCGCGGCACGGAAAGATCGCCTGCAACGTCTGGCTGACGCAGCATCCTGAAGAGGCAGGCGCCATCGATGCGGAGCGGCATACGCACGTCGCTTCGTTCCGCTCGATGCGCCACTGCGTGGAGGCGCTGGCCGCGTGGCATCGCCGCACGGACTGGCTCGAAAGTCAGGCGGAGGTCGCCCCGGCGCTGGTGCCCTGCACGTCGCGCGCGCAAGCGGCGGCCCTGATCGCAGCCTCGCCCAACGACACGCTGACGGAGCGCGAGGGCAAGGCCGTGCTGGCGAGCTATGGCATCGCCGTGGCGCGCGACGTGCTCGCGCGCAGCGCTGCCCGGGCAGCCGACGCCGCACAGGAGCTGGGCTTTCCGGTCGTTCTGAAGATCGAATCGCCCGACATCCCCCACAAGACAGAGGCCGGTGGCGTGCGGCTGAACCTGCGCACGGCCGAAGATGTCTGCGACGCTTTCGACGCGATCGTGGCCAGCGTCCGCGCCAGGGCACCGGGTGCGCGCATCGACGGCGTGCTGGTGCAGCCGATGGTGACGTCCGGCACCGAGATCATGGTGGGCGGGCGCATCGATCCGCAGTTCGGCGCCATCGTGGTCGCGGGCCTGGGCGGCGTATTCGTGGAGCTGCTGCGCGACACCGCCGTCCGGCTAGCGCCGGTCAGTCCGGCCCAGGCGCGCGGCATGCTCCTGGAACTGAAGGCGCAGAGCGTTCTGCGCGGCTTCCGTGGGGCGCCGCCGGTCGACGTGGACCGGCTGGCCGACACGATCGCACGCGTATCAGAACTGCTTCACGACCAGCGCGGGCTGATCGCCGAGCTCGATGTGAATCCGCTGATCTGCGCCGGAGACCGCGTCATGGCGGTCGACGCGCTGCTGGTCCGCGCCCCTGCAAATCCCATCGCGTCACAGCACGCCGTGCTGATGGAGCCTGCTGAATGAATCTGGACTACTCGGAAAAAGAAGAAGCGTTCCGCGCCGAGGTGCGCGCTTTCCTCAGGGACAAGCTGCCCGCCGCACTGGCGGCCAAGGTGCGCGACCGCAGGCGGCTCGAGCGCGAGGACTTCCTGCAGTGGCAACGCATCCTGCACGCTCAGGGCTGGGGAGCGTCGGCCTGGCCACAGTCCTTCGGCGGACCGGGCTGGGGCGCGGTCGAGCGCAACATCTTCGATGAGGAATGTTCACGCGCGCACGCCCCGGTGCAGGTGTCGTTCGGGGTAAAGATGGTGGCGCCCGTCATCATGCAGTTCGGCAGTCCCGAGCAACAGCAGCAGCACCTGCCAGGCATCATTGGCGGCACGACCTGGTGGTGCCAGGGCTATTCGGAACCCGGCGCCGGCTCCGACCTCGCTTCACTGCGCACAAGCGCAGTGCGCGACGGCGACGACTACATCGTGAACGGGCAGAAAATGTGGACCACGATGGCGCATCACGCCGACTGGATCTTCTGCCTCGTACGCACCGATCGCGAAGCTCGCAAGCAGGAGGGCATCAGCTTCCTGCTCATCGACATGAAGACGCCCGGCATCACGGTGCGCCCCATCTGGCTGATGGATGGCGAGCGCGAAGTCAATGAAGTTTTCTTCGACAACGTGCGGGTCCCCGTGGCGAACCGGATCGGCGAGGAGAACAAGGGCTGGACCTATGCCAAGTACCTGCTGGGGCACGAGCGCACCATCTCCTCGGGAGTGGGCTGGTCGAAGGTCACACTCTCCCGCCTCAAGCAGCTGGCGCGGCGCCAACCGGGAGACGACGGCCGGCCGCTGATCGAGGACGCACGATTCCGCGACCGGATTGCTCAAGCAGAACTGGAGCTCATGGCGCTGGACGCCACGGTGCTCAAGATCGTCGCCCAGGAGGGCCGCGCCATGGCGCCAGGGCCTGAGGCTTCGATCCTCAAGTTCAAGGGCACGCAGTTGCAGCAGCAGCTGACGGAGTTGCTCATGACGGCGACGGGAGCGTACGCGCTGCCCTACCTGCCGGGAGTACGAACGGGCGACGTCCCCGACGACGCTCTCGAGGCCGGCCTCGAGAGCGCGGACTACACGTGGACAGCCATGTACTTCAACTATCGAAAGACCACCATCTACGGTGGTTCCGACGAAGTGCAGCGCACCATCATCGCCAAGCACATCCTCGGACTTTGAGAAACGGATCCACCATGGACTTCGAGTTCAGCGCCGAGCAGGACGCACTTCGCGACAGCCTGCGGCGCTATCTGCAGAACCACTACAGCTTCGAACAGCGTCGTGCTGTCCTCAGGAGCGAATCGGGAGACAACCCCAAGGCCTGGGCGGCCTTCGCGGACATGGGATTGCTGGGTCTGGCTATTCCGCAGGACATGGGGGGCATGGGGGGCACAGGCATCGACATCCTGCTGGCGATGGAGCTCTTCGGCGAACACCTGGCTCTGGAGCCCTATCTTGCGACCGTCGTGCTGGGCGCAGGCATCCTGCGCGATGCGGGCTCTCCTGCGCAGCGCGCTTTGTTGCCCCACGTCGTGGCCGGCGAGATCAGGCTGGCGCTGGCGCACCAGGAGCCCCAGGTACGAGCCATCGATGGCATCGTCCGCACGCAAGCCACACGGCTGGCCGATGGCGGATGGCGGCTGGATGGGCACAAAGCCGTGGTGCTGGGCGCCCCTGCGGCGGACTACCTGCTCGTGTCAGCCACCACCCGCACCGGCCAGGCCAGTGTCTTCATGCTCGAGCGCGCGACACCCGGGCTGCGCCTGCATGCCTACGCCAATCACGACGGTCAGCGCGCCGCCGACGTTTTCCTCGACAACGTGGCCGTGCCGGCCGATGCGCTGGTCGGCCAGGCGGGCGATGGCATGGCCATCGTCGAGCGCGCGCTCCAGGAAGCCAACGCCGCGCTGTGTTGCGAGGCCGTCGGCGTGATGGATGCCCTGAACCGGCAGACGCTGGAGTACCTCAAGACGCGCAAGCAGTTCGGCGTCGCCATTGGTAGCTTCCAGGCGCTGCAGCACCGGATGGCCGACATGACTGTCGCCACCTTCCAGGCTCGCTCCATGGCACTCCTGGTCAGCGCTCGGCTGCACGTTGCATCGCCCGCCGAGCGCGCACGGCTGGTGTCGGCTGCCAAGGCCTATGTGTGCCAGCAGGCCCGCTTCGTCGGCCAGCAGGCGGTTCAGCTGCATGGCGGCATGGGCATCGCCGATGAGTTGATCACCGGACATTACTTCAAGCGGCTGACCCTCATCGGGCAGACCTTTGGCGATGCGCAGTATCACCTGGGACGCTTCAGCGCCACTCTGCTGGAGACAGAAGCGACGTGACGGCCAAGAGGAGCCTCATCGCTGGACATTTCATTTGACGGAACTTGTTCCGATTTAATAGAATCCAGCCAGGAACCGACACGAGACTGATCCCGCTATGACGACAGACAGCAACTACGCAATCCACGGCAGCACAGCGGTCATCTACCTGGACAACCCGCCCGTGAACAGTCTGGGCCATGCGCTGCGCGTCCAGCTGGACGCGCACCTGAGGGCCGCCATCGACGATCCTTCCGTCGACAGCGTGGTCATCACCGGCCGGGGCAAGTTGTTCTGCGGCGGCGCCGACGTGAAGGCGTTCAACACCCCGATGTCGCGCGCCGAGCCCAGTTCACGCTCCATCATTGCCAGGATCGAGGCCGGCACCATGCCCGTGGTGGCGGCCATCCACGGCAATGCGCTGGGCCTGGGACTGGAATTCGCCATGAGCTGCCATTACCGGGTGGCCTCGCCAGGCGCGCGGCTCGGTCTGCCTGAAGTCAAGCTGGGCCTGCTGCCCGGTGGCGGCGGCACGCAGCGCCTGCCGCGCCTGGTGGGCGCACAGGCTGCGTTGCGCATGATCACCACCGGCGATGCCGTGGACTCGCGCGAGGCGCTGGAGCTGGGCCTGATCGACGAACTGATCGAAGGCGACCTTGTCGAGGGCGCTGTCGCATTCGCACGGCGTATCGTCAGTCAGGCGCCACATCGCGTCACTTCGCGCATGCGCGCAGAGCCGGTCGACACCGAGGGGAGCACGACCGCCTTCTTTGCGGCCCAACGCGCCGTACTCGAGAGGGACAGGCGCGGCCTGGCCGCGCCGCGCGAATGCCTGGCCTGCGTGGAAGCCGCCTACAGACTGCCCTTCGACGAGGGCATGGCCTTCGAGCGCGAGCGCTTCGATGTGCTGGTCAACAGCGTCGAGTCCAAAGCCATGCGTCACCTTTTCTTCGCCGAGCGCGCCGCGGCCAGGGTGGAGGGCGTCGCACCCGACACGGCGCAGCGCCCGATCAGGCACGTGGCAGTGTTGGGCGCAGGCACCATGGGCGGCGGCATCGCCATGAGCTTCGCCAGCGCGGGCTTCCAGGTCAGCCTGATCGAGTCGAAGCCCGAGGCGCTGGAGCGCGGTCTGGGCAACATCCGCAAGAACTACGCCTCCACCGTCTCGAAGGGCCGGCTTTCGCAGGCGGATGTCGACGCACGGATCGCACGCATCGGCGGCACGCTGGACTTCCAGGCGGTTGCGCAGGCAGACCTGGTGATCGAGGCGGTGTTCGAGGACATGGCGGTCAAGAAGGAAGTCTTCGAGAAGCTCGACGCCGCCTGCAAGCCCGGCGCCGTGCTGGCCACCAACACGTCGCGGCTGGACGTGAACACCATCGCCAGCTTCACGCGGCGACAACAGGATGTGATCGGCCTGCATTTCTTCAGCCCCGCCAACGTGATGCGCCTGGTGGAAGTCGTGCGTGGCCAGGCCACATCGCCTGAAGTGATCGCCACCTGTCTGTCGGTAGTGCGCAAGATCGGCAAGCTGCCCGTGGTCGTGGGCGTGTGTGACGGATTCGTCGGCAACCGGATGGTGAGCCACTACGCGCGCGAAGCCGAATTCCTCCTCGAAGAAGGCGCTACCCCGCAGCAGGTGGACAGGGCGCTCCAGGACTTCGGCCTGGCGATGGGACGCTTCGCCATGACCGACCTGGCAGGCCTGGACATCGGATGGGCCAGCCGCAAGCGCCTGGCGCCCACACGGCCGGCGCACCTGCGCTATTCGAAAGTGGCCGACCGCATCTGCGAGATGGGCCGGTTCGGCCAGAAGACGGGCGCGGGGTATTACCGTTACGAGTCCGGCAGCCGCACACCGATTCCTGATCCTGAGATCGACGCAGTGATCGCCGCCTGTGCGGCGGAGGCCGGTATCGAGCGGCGCCCCATCAGCGACGAGGAGATCGTCGAGCGCACCATGTACGCGCTGATCAACGAAGGCGCGAAGATCCTGGAGGAAGGCGTGGTGCAGCGTGCCTCGGACATCGACCTCATCTATGTCAACGGGTATGGCTTCCCGGCCCGCCGAGGCGGTCCCATGTTCCTGGCCGACACCATCGGGCTGGCCAAGGTGTACGCGCGGATATGCCAGTTCCACGCGACACATGGCGAATGGTGGAAGCCCTCGGCGCTGCTACAGCGCCTGGCCGAAGGCGGCAAGACCTTCGCAAAGCCCGAGTAAGTCATCTTGACGCCCCGAAAAGCCCTTTCCTATCATGTTCGGATGCAATTCCGAAGGATGAAACCGCAGTGACAGCGCCCAAGAATCAAGACGAGACAACCGCCCCCGCAGGCCCACCCGCCGCCGGCTGCCTTTCGCATGTGCGCGTGCTCGACCTCAGCCGCGTTTTCGCCGGGCCCTGGTCGGGCCAGATGCTGGCAGACCTGGGTGCCGAGGTGATCAAGGTCGAGCGCCCCCAGACGGGCGACGATTCCCGCCGCCTGGGCCCGCCCTTCCTGCGCGACGACGACGGCGCGGAGACGCGCGACTCGGGCTTCTTCCTGAGCGCCAACCGCAACAAGAAGTCAGTCACCGTCGACATCTCCCAGCCCGCGGGCCAGGAGGTCATCCGCGAACTGGTGAAGTCCTGCGACATCCTGATCGAGAACTACAAGGTCGGCGACCTCCAGCGTTACGGGCTCGATTACCCCACGCTGTCGGCCATCAACCCGCGCCTGATCTACTGCAGCATCACCGGCTTTGGCCAGACGGGTCCCTATCGCAAGCTGCCGGGCTACGATTCCATCTTCCAGGGCATGGCCGGCCTCATGGCCATCACGGGCCATCCCGACGAGGAGCCGGGTGGCGGGCCGCAGAAGGTCGGGCTGATCGTGTCCGATCTCGTGACGGGCATGTACGCCTCCATTGCAATGCTCGCCGCGCTCGAGCACCGCGATGTCGTCTCCGGCAAGGGACAATTCATCGATCTGGCGCTGCTGGATTCACAGGTGGCCTCGCTCTCGCATTCCGGCGTCGGGTACCTCGTTTCGGGCGACCCGCCCAAGCGCCGCGGTACCGTCGCACCCACGGGCTCGCCGTCCCAGATGTACCAGTGCGCCGATGGCCCGCTCATGCTGGTCGTCGGAAACAACCCGCAGTTCGTGCGGCTGAGCGCCACGATGGGGGTGCCCCACCTGGCGACCGACGAGCGGTTCGTGACCAACCAGGCGCGCATCAGGAACCGCGGCGCGCTCAACGACATCCTCATTCCCATCTTCGCCAGCCGCCCCAAGAAATACTGGATCGACGCCATCGGCCAGGCCGGTGTGCCTTGTGGCCCGGTCAACGAGATGAACGAGGTCTTCGAGGATCCTCAGGTCATCCAGCGCGAGATGGTCGTCCGGATGAAGCACCCGCAACGCGGCGATATGCCGCTGCTGGCCAACCCGATCAAGTTCTCCGGCACACCGGTCCAGTACCGGCTGCGGCCACCCGACCTGGGCGAGCACACCGACGACGTGCTGGGCAGCCTGCTGGGCTATGACCGCGAGCGTCTGGAGGCCCTCCGGGCAGCCGGCGCGATCTGAAAGGCCGTGCGCCCGCCTCCCGCGCGTTGGCGACGCCGGATCGCGGGGGAGGGGCCAGCGCGCCGGGACAGCGCCTGCGCAATCCCGCGACGCATCTTCAACAGGATGGACCATGAATTTCGAACTCAGTGAAGAACACCGCGCGTTCGCACAGTCGGTGCGCCGCTTCGCGCAGGACAAGCTCGGCCCCGGCGCGCTGGAACGCGCGCATTCGGCCGACTACCCCTGGGACGCCGCCCGCCTGATCGCCGAGCAGGACCTGCTGGGCATCAGCTTCCCTGAAACAGACGGCGGCGCCGGCGGCACGCTCATGCATTCGGTGCTCGCGATCCAGGAGGTCGCCATGGTCTGCCCCAAGAGCGCCGATATCGTGCAGGCTGGCAATTTCGGACCCATCCGGACCTTCGTGGAATACGCCACGCCAGAACAGAAGCAACGCTTCCTGCCGGGCCTGCTGGCGGGAGAGACATTGATCTCGCTGGGCATGAGCGAGCCCGACGCGGGATCTGCAGTGACCGAACTCAAGACCAGTGCGGTGATCGACGGCGGCGAGGTTGTCATCAATGGCAGCAAGGTGTTCTCCACCCATAGCCCCCATGCCCACCTGTTCCTCATTTATGTGCGCTTCGGGCCGGGCGTGGGCGGTATCGGCTCGGTGCTGGTGGAGCGCGGCACGCCCGGCTTCGAGATCGGCAAGGCGTCGGCATTCATGAGCGGCGAGGAATGGAGCCCGCTGTTCTTCGACAACTGCCGTATTCCGCGCGCGAATGTGCTGTTGGGCGAGGGCGGGTTCAAGAAGCAGATTTCCGGCTTCAACGTGGAGCGGCTGGGCAACTCGTCACGCTCGCTGGCACTGGGACGGCATTGCTACGAGCTCGCTCGCGAGCACGCCATGACCCGCCAGCAGTTCGGACGCCCGCTGTGCGAGTTCCAGGGGCTGCAGTGGAAATTCGCCGACATGAAGATGAAGCTCGAGACGGCGCAGTTGCTGCTCTACAAGGCGGCGCTCGAAGGCGAGCACGGCCTGCCGTCTGCGCAGAGCACCGCCATGGCCAAGCTGGCCTGCAACGAGGCCGGCTGGTTCGTGGCGAACGAAGCGCTGCAGGTCATGGGCGGCACGGGCTATAGCCAGGAATCGCTGGTGGAGTACTGCGTGCGTCGTACCCGCGGCTGGATGATCGCGGGCGGCTCCATCGAAATGCTCAAGAACCGCATCGCCGAAGGCGTGTTTGACCGCAGCTTCCCGCAGCGGGTCGCGAAAGCCGCCGCTTGAACGCCCCGCCCGGCGCCGCGCCGCGGCCAGCGCTGGCCGACCTGCTGCTGCGACCGCGCAGCGTGGCTCTGGTCGGCATATCCGACGATGCCGGCAAGACGGCAGGCCGCCCTCTGGCCTACCTGCGCACTGCCGGTTTCCGGGGAGCGGTGTACCCGGTCAACCCGCGTCGCGAGACCGTGCAGGGCGAACGGGCGTGGCCTGACCTCTCCAGCCTGCCGACGGTGCCCGATATCGTCTACGTGCTGACGCCCACCGAGAGCGTGGTGCCCACAGTGCAGGAGTGCGCGCGCCTGGGCGTTCCCGTGGTGGCCATCCTGGCCAGCGGCTTCTCCGAATCCGGCCCTGAGGGCGTGAAGCGTGAAGGGGCGCTGCGCGAGATTGCGCGCAGCAGCGGAATCCGCATCCTCGGTCCCAGCAGCCTCGGCCTGGTGAACTTTGGCAATGGCCTGCGGCTGACAGCCAACGCCGCCTTCGCCGAAACCGACCTCCCCCATGGCCGCGTGTTCGTGGCTTCGCACAGCGGCAGCATGATCGGGGCGCTGGTCTCGCGCGGCAAGGCACGCGGCGTGGGCTTCGCGGGCCTCGTGTCGGTGGGCAGCGAAGTCGACCTGAGCATCGGCGACATCTGCCTGTCGGTGCTGGATGACCCGGCGATCGACGGGTTCCTGCTGTTTCTCGAGTCCACGCGCCACGGCGCCGCGCTGCGTGCCTTCGCGCTGGAGGCGGCGCGCCGCGGCAAGCCGGTCATCGCATACAAGCTTGGCCGCTCCGACGCTGCCGCCGAGATGGCCGCCACCCACACCGGCGCCCTCTCGGGCGAGGACGACGTCGCCGATGCGTTCATGAAGGACATGGGCATCGCTCGCGTCGGCGTGCTCGAGGCTTTGCTCGAAGCCTTCCCGCTGGCACGCCGTGTCCCGCTGCTGCCGCCCGGCCGCCCGCCGCGCGTGGGCGTAGTCACCACGACCGGTGGCGGTGCCGCCATGGCGGTCGACCAGCTCGGCCTGCGCGGGATCGACGTGCAACCTTGCGAGCCAGCCACGCTGGAACGGCTTCGTGCCGCAGGCATCGATGCCCTCGGCGGCCGGGTGCTCGACCTCACTCTGGCCGGCACGAAGTACGAGGTGATGAAGTGTGCACTGGACATTTTGCTGGCGGCATCAGAGTTCGACCTGGTGCTCGCGGTGGTCGGCTCCTCGGCGAGGCTGCAGCCGCATCTGGCCGTGCGTCCCATCGTCGACAGCGCCGGCAGCTCGCGGCCGTTGGCTGCCATGCTGGTCCCCGATGCTCCACAGGCGCTGGCTGAGCTGACAGCCGCCGGCGTGGCGGCATTCCGCTCGCCCGAAGCCTGCGCCGACGCGATCGCCGCCGTGTTCGCGCGTCGCCAGCCCGGCGAACAACCGTGCGTGGCGTACACCAGCATCGCCACCCAGGCGGTCAGCGAAGCCCGGGCCTACGCGCTGCTGGACAGTGTGGGCGTTCCGCGCGCGCCTTTCGTCGTGCTGCCGCTGGACGGGAGCACAGAGGCCGCCCTTCCGTTCGACTATCCGGTCGTTGCCAAAGTCTGCTCGGCTCATATTCCGCACAAGACGGAGGTGGGCGGAGTGGCGCTGGGCATTGATAGCCCGTCGGCCCTGGATGTCGCACGTGCCACGTTGCGCGATAACCTTGCCCGCCACGCATCGGGCGCGCCGTGCAACGAGGTACTGGTACAACCCATGTGCAAGGGCCTGGGCGAGGCATTGGTCGGCTACCGCATCGACCCGGAAGTGGGCCCTATCGTCATGCTGGCTGCCGGCGGCATCTGGGCCGAGGTGATGCGCGACCGCAGCATCCGGCTGGCGCCGGTCGATCTCCCGACGGCACGCCAGATGGTCGACGAGGTGAAGCTGCTGAGGACACTGTCGGGCCTGCGCGGCCGTCCGCGCGGTGACCTGGAGGCCCTGGCCGCAGCAGTGGTGGCCGTCTCGCGCCTGGCACTGCACCCGGAGCTGGGCGTGCGCGAAGCCGAGGTCAACCCACTGATGGTGCTGGCCGAAGGCCAGGGGGTACGCGCTGTCGATGCGCTGGTGCTGACCGGGAAATGAACAAGCCCGCTGCTGCGGGCTTGTTGCCGAGGTCATGCCGCCGATTCACGGATGCCTCGATGTCTGGCGGAGAGGGTGGGATTCGAACCCACGGTACCTTGCGGTACGCCTGATTTCGAGTCAGGTACATTCGACCACTCTGCCACCTCTCCTGAAGGTTCACCGAGTGAAGCCCGTGATTGTACTACACGATCCGGGCCGACATACCCCCGGGCGTCAGGCCCGGAGGGTCTCCAGGCCGCCCAGATAGGGCCGCAGCGCCTCGGGCACGGTGATGCTGCCGTCCTCGTTCTGGTAGTTCTCCAGTACGGCCACCAGCGTGCGGCCCACGGCCAGGCCGGAGCCGTTCAGCGTGTGCACGAGTTCGTTCTTGCCCTGCGCGTTCTTGAAGCGGGCTTGCAGGCGCCGCGACTGGAAAGCTTCACAGTTCGACACCGAGCTGATCTCGCGGTACGTGTCCTGCGCCGGAATCCACACTTCCAGGTCGTGCGTGCGCGTGGCGCCGAAACCCATGTCGCCCGTGCACAGCAGCATCACGCGGTAGGGCAGGCCCAGCTTCTGCAGCACGGCTTCGGCGTGGGCCGTCATCTCGTCGAGCGCTTCGTAGCTCTTGTCGGGATGCACGATCTGCACCATCTCGACCTTGTCGAACTGGTGCTGGCGGATCATGCCGCGCACGTCGCGCCCGCCGCTGCCGGCTTCCGACCGGAAGCACGGCGTGTGCGCAGTGAGGCGGATGGGCAGTTCGGCCTCGGCCACGACCTCGTCGCGCACGTAGTTGGTCAGCGGCACTTCGCTGGTAGGAATGAGGTAGAGGTCGTCGCCCTCGCCGTCCTGGCCGCCCTTGCGCGTGGCGAACAGGTCTTCGCCGAACTTGGGCAACTGGCCAGTGCCGCGGAGCGTGGCCGCATTCACGATGTAGGGCGTGTAGCACTCGGTGTAGCCGTGCTCCTGCGTCTGCACGTCGAGCATGAACTGCGCCAGGGCCCGGTGCAGCCGGGCCACCGGACCTTTCATGAAGGTGAATCGCGCGCCGGCGAGCTTGGCGCCGGTCTCGAAATCCAGTCCCAGCGGCGTGCCCAGATCGACGTGGTCCCGTACAGGGAAGTCAAAGTCGCGCGGCTGGCCCCAGCTGCGCAGCACCATATTGCCCGACTCGTCGGCGCCCACGGGAACGCTCGCGTGCGGCAGGTTCGGCACGGCCAGCAGCAGGACCTGCAATTCCGCCTGCAGGGCGTCCAGGCGGACGGCGGCGCTCTCGAGATCACCCTTCAGGCTGCCCACTTCGGCCATCACGGCGTCGGTGTTCTCGCCCTTGGCCTTGAGCTGGCCGATGGATTTGCTCAGTGCGTTGCGGCGGGCCTGCAGCTCTTCGGTACGGATCTGCAGTGCCTTGCGTTCGGTCTCGAGCGCGCGGAAAGCATCCACGTCCAGGAAGGGCTGTGGGTTCTTGCGGGTCTGCAGGCCGGCGACGGCCGCATCCAGATCTTTTCTCAGCAGGTTGATGTCGAGCATGGCGGGATTCTAGGTGGGGGCCGGCGCAGGTCGTGCGCCGCTGCCCGGCCGGGCGCTTTCAGGCGAGGGACGAAGGATCGACGTTGGCACCGCAGACAATGAGGCAGACGCGCTCGTCGCCCCGCGGCACGTAGGCACCGGCCTGCAGGGCCGCCAGCGGCAATGCGGCGGCGGGCTCCACGGCCAGGCGAAGCTCGCGCCACAGCCAGTGCTGGGCGGCGCGGATGGCGTCGTCGGCCAGCAGCAGCGACTGCGCCACGTGACGCTGTGCCACCTGCCAGGCGATGTCGCCGATGCGCCGCGCGCCCAGCGAATCGGACGCCACGCCACCCACCGACACGTCGACCGGCCCGCCTGACGCCAGCGCGGCATGCAGTGTGGGTGCGAGCCCCGGTTCGAGCGCGATCACGCGCGAACGCCCGGCGAACCAGCTGGCCACGCCGCCGATCAGCCCACCGCCACCGACGCTCACCAGGACGCTGTCGGGCACGCCGCCCTGCACCTCGATCTCCAGCGCCAGCGTGCCGGCGCCGGCCACCACTTCGGGCTGGTCATACGCGTGAGTGAGCAATGCGCCGGTTTCCTGCTGGCGCGCGAGGCATGCGGCCAGTGCATCGGCGTAGGCGTCGCCTGCCACGACGACGTGCGCGCCCAGCGCGCGCAGGCGCTCCTGCTTGGCCGGCGAACTGACCGAAGGCACGAAGACTTCGCATCGCGTACCCAGCGCACGCGCAGCCACGGCCGTGGCGATGCCGGCGTTGCCTCCGGACGCGACGACGACTCCGGCCGGCGAGAGCGGACCAGCCAGCAACCGATTGAGCATGCCGCGCGCCTTGAAGCTGCCGCCGGCCTGCAGGTGTTCCAGCTTGAGCCAGACCTCCGCACAGTTCACTCCCAGCGAGGCGCCGGGCAGCTTCCAGAGCGGCGTCTCCCGCACCACGCCGTGGCGCGCGATCGCGGCATGCGCCCGGCGGATGGTGGCGGCGTCCGGTACGTGCGGCACAGGGGGCGCAGCGATCGTCATGCGTCCTGCTTGAGGCCCTTGGGCAGCGGGAAGCGCACTGTCTCCTCGATGCCGTCCATCCGGCGTACGGCCAGAGCGCCGAGCGTGCGCAACCGGTCGATGACTTCGCGCACCAGCACTTCGGGCGCCGACGCGCCTGCCGTCAGGCCTACGCGCTGGCGGCCGTCGAACCACTCGGGCTGCAGTTCGGCCGCGCTGTCGACCATGTAGGCGGGCGTGCCCAGGCGTGCGGCCAGTTCGCGCAGGCGATTGCTGTTGGAGCTGGTGGGGCTGCCCACCACGATCACCACGTCGACCTGCGGGGCCATGATCTTCACCGCGTCCTGGCGGTTCTGCGTGGCATAGCAGATGTCCTGCTGCTTGGGTTCACGCACGTGGGGAAAGCGGGCGCGCACGGCGGCCGTGATGCCGGCGGCATCGTCCACCGACAGCGTCGTCTGGGTGACGACGGCGAGCTTGCCGGTCTGCCCCGGCTGCACGCGCGCCACGTCCTCGACGTCTTCCACCAGATGAATGCCGTGGTCGAGCTGGCCCATCGTTCCCTCGACTTCGGGGTGGCCCTTGTGGCCGATCATGATGAACTCGTAGCCCTCTTTCGCGAGCTTGGCCACCTCGACGTGGACCTTGGTCACCAGTGGGCACGTGGCATCGAAGACATGAAAACCACGCTCGGCGGCCTCTCGCTCCACGGCTTTGCTCACGCCGTGCGCCGAGAACACCAGCGTTGCCCCGGGCGGGACTTCGGCCAGGTCTTCGATGAAGATCGCACCCTTGGACTTGAGGTCGTTCACCACGAAGGTGTTGTGCACGATCTCGTGGCGCACATAGATGGGCGCCCCGAACTTGGCCAGTGCGCGCTCGACGATCTCGATGGCCCGGTCCACGCCGGCGCAGAAGCCCCGCGGCTCGGCCAGCACCACCTCGCGGTCCATTGCTCCGGCACCGGTCACGGCTGTCATAGCACCCCGATCAGTTGTACTTCGAACGTCACCGGCTGGCCTGCCAGCGGATGGTTGAAGTCGAACAGCACGGCATCGGCGCTCTCGGCATTGCCCACCTGCTGCACCGCGCCGGCATAGCTGCCCAGTCCGTCGGGCGTGGGGAACTGCACGACGTCGCCCGGCTTGTACTGCTCGTCCGGATCGCCCAGCTCGTTGAGCAGGCGGCGCGCCACCCATTGCTGCATCTCGGGATTTCGCTCACCGAAGGCCTCGCCAGCCGGAATCTGGAAGGTGGCGTGGGCTCCCTCGGCCAGCCCGATCAGGCGTTGCTCGACCGCCGGGCTGAGCTCGCCCGTGCCCAGCGACAGCGTGGCGGGCTTGCCATCGAAGGTGTTGATGATGTCGCCCTGCGGCCCCGCGAGGCGGTAGTGCAAGGTCAGGAACGAGCCGGTCTGGACGGTGGACATGGGGTTTGGAGGCGGCGCGCACGCCCCGGGGAATGGCGCAAATAGACTGGCCTCCATTGTAGAAAACAGGGAGGGCGGACACCGCCATGGCCATCAAAGACCTTCCGGCCGGATTGCGGCCACGCGAAAAACTGCTTGCCCGCGGGCCCGCGGCTCTGGCCGATGCCGAGTTGCTGGCCCTGCTACTGCGTACCGGCGTGGCGGGCAAGGGCGTGCTGCAACTGGCACAGGAGCTACTGGATACCTTCGGCGGCGTGGCCGGCCTGCTGCACGCGAGCCTGGACGAACTCAAGCGCGTCAAGGGGCTGGGCGGAACGGCCAAACGGGCCGAGCTGGCGGCCGTGCTCGAAGTCACCCGGCGCGCGCTGGCCCAGCAATTGCGCGAGCGCGAGGTCCTCTCCTCGCCGCAGCAGGTGCGCCACTATCTGCAACTGCACCTCGCCGCCTTGCCGCACGAGGTCTTCGCCGTGCTGTTCCTCGACGCGCAGAACAAGCTGTTGGCAATGGAAGAACTGTTCCGGGGCACCCTCACGCAGACCAGCGTCTATCCGCGCGAAGTGGTGCTGCGCGCGCTCCACCATCGCGCCGCGTCGGTCGTGCTGGCGCACAACCACCCCAGCGGCACGGTGCAGCCCAGCCGCAGCGACGAAGTACTCACCCGCACGCTGCAGGCTGCGCTGGCGCTGGTGGACGTGCGGGTACTCGACCACGTGATCGTGGCGGCTGGCCAGGGGCTGTCGATGGCCGAACAGGGCCTGATCTGAAGGCGTTCCTGTAACAGCGGCAGACGCGGCGCCCGCCTACACCGGCCTACGCGCCGCACGCACCCGGCGCGCGGCGGCGCCGGGCCACCATGGCGTCCTGCATCCCACTGATCAAGGAAACACCATGGCAAACGATACCCACGACACGCTCTGGAAGCTCATCAAGGACATCCGCTTCGGCATGTTCACGCACCGCCACACCGATGGCCGCCTGCACAGCCATCCGCTCACCACGCAGAACAAGGCAGTGGACGATGACGGCATCCTGTACTTCTTCGTTTCACGCAGCAGCGAGCTCGCCCAGCGGCTGCGCTCGGACGGGGTCGTCAACATCGCCTATGCAGACCCGGGCGCCGACAGTTACGTCTCGATCACAGGCACGGCGCGTGACAGCGAGGATCACGCCAAGATCTCCGAGCTGTGGAACAAGGCGGCCGAAGCCTGGTTCCCTGGCGGCCCCACCGACCCCGACCTGCAGCTGGTTGAGGTGACGATCGAAGAAGCCGAGTACTGGAACGTCACCGACAGCAAGATGACCCAGCTGTTCAAGATGGCCAAGGCCGTCGTCACCGGCCAACCGCCCAAGGATCTGGGCGAGCACCGCGAAGTCAAGCTGCGCGCCTGACCCGCGTGGCCGTCATTCGGACGGTGGCAAGGCGTCGGCCGCGACGGCTGATGCGCTGCGCGCGTTGGCGGCACGTATGTTGTGCAGCCACTCGCGCCAGATGGCGACCAGGAGCGCCATCAGCACCGGCCCGACGAACAGGCCCACGAATCCCATTGTCTTGACGCCCCCGACCAGGCCGAAGAAGGTAGGCAGGAACGGCAGCTTGACCGGCCCGCCAACGAGGCGTGGCCGCAATGTCTTGTCGACGATGAACAGCTCGACCGATCCCCACACGAACAGCGCGATCCCTGCCACAGCGTGGCCCGAACCCACGAGATAAAGCGACACCAGTGTGAATGCCATTGGCGCACCGCCCGGAATCAGCGCCATGAAGCCGGTGATCACGCCCAACAGCACTGGGGACGGCACCCCCGCCACCCAATAGGCCACCCCGAGCACCACACCTTCACCCAGTGCGATGAGGCCCATGCCCGTCACGGTGGCGCTCACGGTGGCCGGCACCACACGCGAGAACCGCTGCCAACGCAGCGGCAGGACGCGCTCGCCTACTACATCGAGCTGGCCCATCATGCGATCGCCGTCCTTGTAGATGAAGAACAGGGTGATCAGCATGAACAGGATGGTCAGCGCCAGATTCACGAAATGGCCGGTCGCTGTCAGCACCAGGCGATAGATGTTGCCGATGTTCTGGCCGCTGAGCAGCTGGATCCACTCGCCCAGAGCGCCCGGCTCACCCAGATGCTCACGCCAGTAAAGCGCCAGACGCTCGCCCACCAGGGGCAGCGATTCGATCCACTGCGGCACGCGCGCGCCGCGGCGGTTGGCCTCCAGCAGCCAGTTGACACCCGCGTTCGCCTCCTGCAGCGCGTAGTGCAGCGCGAGCGACAGCGGCACCACCAGCACGCCGGTCACCACGACCAGCGCGATGCTCGCCGCCCAGCTGGTACGGCCTGCGCAAGCAGTCACCAGGCGCCGATACAGCGGCCAGCTCGCGAAGCCGATGATCAGCGCGGCCAGGATGGGGACGACGAAGCCGCGGAAGAAATAGACGCCGGCAGCCAGCAGTAGAAGCAGCAGGCCCCGTGCAATCAGCGGCGCATGGAGAACGGAAGGCATTCGGGAATTCTGTCAGACCCTCCGCGGGGGCCTCCTCCGAATCACCTTGCGGTTCGCTCTACTTGGCGGCGACGGCCGGCAGCGTCGGCGGCACGGGTTGACCTTCGGTTTCGACCGAGCGGTCGAAGACCAGGGTCTTGCCGAATTCGAGCTGGACCCACGTGGGATAGGTGTACGCCGTTCCCTTGTTGTGGTCGATGATGGCGCCGATGCCGCCGCCGAAAATGATGTTGCCCGCAAGCCCGGCGTTGCCGCGGGAGATCGCGCGTGCCGCCGCATCCGGCGAATCTGGCGATTTACAGACGATGTCCAGATCCTTGCCGGATCGGCGGACCTGCGAGGTCTCGCCCGATTTGACGGATGTCGAGCCATAGTCATTGGTCAACACGCAGTCGGCGCCGGCAATGACAGCACCGTTGCTGGCCTTGGTCTCGATCTTCATGCCCTGCGTCGTGTCGTTCATGACGGACGCGCAACCCACCGTCGCCAGACAGACACCCAGCGACATCATCGAACGGTACATGCTCTTCCTCCGGAATTATTCGGTAACTTTTAGATATAAAAGTTTACACCTCGTGGGCACTGCCGCATCGGGCCCGGCATCGACGTTTTCCCTGACAGCTGATGTGTTCGATCGGCGTGGAGTACCCTCGCGTGCCCTGCCCTGAACAACCATGAAAGCCCGATCGCTTCAAGACCTCGGTGCCATCTCGAAGGCCTTGGCCGAAACACGCCGCCAGGCCGAACGCCAGGCGGCCGAGCGACGCGAGATCGAGCGCCGCCGCGAGGCCGAGGCCGACCTGTTCACGCGCGCGGCCGGCGCCGTGAAGCCCCTGCCTGCACGCGGCCGCGTTCTGCACGCGCCCGACCTGCCCCCGCCGATTCCCGTGCAGCAGCAACTCGACGACCAGCGCGTGATGCGGGAGTCGCTCTCCGATGAATTCGACACCAGCACCCTGCTGGACACGGACGACGCGCTGAGCTTCCGCCGCCCCGGCGTGGGCATCGACGTGACACGCCGGCTGCGCCGCGGCGACTGGCGCATCCAGCGGGAAATCGACCTGCACGGCCTGCGCACCGACGAGGCGCGCGACGCACTGGGCGGATTCGTGCGCGAGGCCCATCGCCTCGGCCTGCGGTGCGTGCGCGTGGTGCACGGCAAGGGGCTGGGCTCGCCCGGCAAGTCGCCGGTGCTCAAGGGGCGCGTGCAGGGCTGGCTGATCCAGAAGAACGAAGTGATGGCCTTCGTGCAGGCGCGTCCGGCCGAAGGCGGCGCGGGCGCGCTGGTGGTGCTGCTGCGGCCCAGTCCGGCGCCGGTCGCCGGACGTCACTGACGCCGCGCTACAGGCCCTCAGCCGCCCTGGTTGCGCATCCAGTCGGCCGTCTGGAAGAAGCTGTTGTTCAGCCGCGTGCGCAGGCCCTCTGGCACGCCGGTCTCGCCCATCGCCTGGTCCATGCAGGCCAGCCACTGGTCGCGCTCCTTGATGCCGACCTTGAACGGCATGTGGCGCATGCGCAGGCGCGGATGCCCGAAGCGCTCGGTGTAGTGGTTCGGCCCGCCCAGCC
This sequence comes from Burkholderiales bacterium, assembly GCA_017307855.1. Classification (GTDB taxonomy): domain Bacteria; phylum Pseudomonadota; class Gammaproteobacteria; order Burkholderiales; family Burkholderiaceae_C; genus JAGOCV01. The sequence continues at coordinate 55,871 of JAFKGD010000007.1, forward strand.
AGCCGCACAGGAACCAGAAGAGTCGCTGGCGCGCGTTGTCGAGCGTGCTGCCATGGCTGGCACGCAGGTCGGCGTAGGCCGGCTCCAGGTCCATCAGGTCGTAGAAACGCTCGACCAGCGCCTGCACCCTCCCCTCGCCGCCGATCCATTCGAATGGCGTGTCGAAGGGCGGCTTCTCCTCGATCTGCATGCTCATCGCCGGACTCCCCTCGAGGGACAGATCCGAGCGCTGAGCGCAAAGCGCTCACACCTCGGCCTCAGGGGGCAGACAGCTACACGCAGTGAGCGAACGTGGGGGCTCATGTGTTTGCGCGCCGCAAGGTCTCGACCACCGGGCGACGCAGCACATCGCGCAGGCCCCACCAGCCGGCCAGCAGCGCCAGCACCGCGCCGCACAGGGCGCCGATGAGCGGCACGGTGGGCGAGGCTGTCCACGTGAAGTCGAACGCGAAGCGCGCCAGTGCCCAGCCCACGGCCACGGCGATCAGGCTGGCGAGGAAGCCGGCCAGCAGGCCGACGCCCGCGAGTTCGGCGCGCTGCACTTGGCGCAGCAGCGCGGCGCTGGCGCCGACGGCACGCATGATGGCGAATTCCCGCGCGCGTTCCTCGCGCGTGGCCGTGACGGCGGCGAACAGCACCACCAGACCGGCCGCGAGCGTGAAGCCGAACAGGAATTCCACCGCCCGGATCACCTGGTCGAGCACCTTCTGCACCTGCACCAGCGCCGCCGTCAGGTCGACGTTCGTCACATTGGGGAAAGCGCGCACCAGCGCGTTGTCGAAGCCGCGCACCTCGGGCGCGTGGTAGGCGGCCATGTAGGTGACGGGCAGCTCGGGCATCGCCGATACCGGGAACATAACGAAGAAGTTGGCGCGCATCGATTGCCAGTCGACCTTGCGAATCGAGGTGATGGTGGATTCGTGCGGAATGCCACCGATGTCGAACACGATGGTGTCGCCCAGCTTGAGGCCCAGGCGCTCGGCGATGCCCTCCTCGATGCTCGCGCCCTTCGCCTCCTCGGGGGTCCAGCGTCCTGCGACGATCTCGTTGTGATCGGGCGCCTGCGCCGCATGCGAGAGATTGAACTCGCGCTCCACCTGCCGCTGTGCGCGATCGTCGGTGTAGTCATCGGGCGACACGGCGCGGCCGTTCACCGAGACGAGGCGGCCGCGGATCATCGGGAACCAGTCGTAGTTCGACACGCCCGCCGCGCGCAGCTGGGCCTGGAAGGCGTCGGCCTGGTCCGGCATGATGTTGATGACGAAGCGGTTGGATGCGTCGGGCGGCGTGGCCTGGCGCCAGCTGTTGATGAGGTCGGTGCGCAGTAGCACCAGCAGCACCAGCGCCAGCAGGCCCACGGCGAGCGCGCTCACCTGCACCACCGCATAGGCGGGTCGCGCCGAGATCTGGCGCGTCGCCAGCACCAGCCAGCGCGGCGCGGTGGTTTCGTTCACGCTCTTGCGCAATGCTTTCACCGCCAGCCACGACAGGCCCGCGAACACCAGCACGGCGGCCGCGAATCCACCCACGGCGATCAGGCCCAGCAGCAGGTCGCTGCTGGCGGCCAGAAGCAATGCGGCGAAGCCGGCCACGCCCAATCCGAGCACGGCCAGCGACGCAGGCTTGAGCGCGCCCACATCGCGACGGATCACACGCAGCGGCGGCACCTGCGCCAGTTGCAGCACAGGCGGCAGGCCGAATGCGAACAGCAGTGTGAGACCCATGCCCACGCCCAGCGCGACGGGCCACAGGCTGGCGGCAGGCAGGCTGGTCTCGACCAGGCCCGCCAGCAGCGCGACGAAAACGTGGTGGACAGCAAAACCGATGACTACGCCCAGCACACTGGCGAACACGCCCACCAGCGCGAACTCGAACGCATAGCTGCGCGCGATGGTGCCTTGCGACACCCCCAGCACGCGCAGCATCGCGCAGTCGTCGAGGTGATTGGCGGCGAAACCGCGCGCCGCCAGCGCCACGGCCACGGCCGACAGCAGAGCCGCCAGCAGCGCCACCAGGCTCAGGAACTGCTCGGCACGGTCGAGCGTGCGGCGCATCTGCGGGCTGCCACTCTCCAGCGACTCCACGCGCACGCCCCGCATGCCGGGCTGGTGCACCGCCGTTTCGGCCCACTCGGCGAAGGCACGCGTGGCGCGCTCGTCGCCCGCCACGGCGAAGCGCCAGTTGATGCGGCTGGCCGGCTGCACCAACTGCGTGGCCGCCAGACCCGCCTCGTGGATCATCACGCGCGGCGAGAAGTTCATGAAGCCCGCGCCGCGGTCGGGCTCGGTGACGATGATGCGGGCGATGGTGAAGCTGGCATCGCCCAGCAGCAGCGGATCGCCCACATTCAGCTCGAGTGCTTCGAGCAGCGAACCGTCGACCCAGGCCTGACCCGGGCCCGGCACCTCCCGCGTGGATTGCGCCGGCTGGCCGGGTTGGCTGGTCGTGGTGAGGTTGCCGCGCAGCGGATACCCGTCGGGCACGGCCTTGAGCGCCACCAGGCGGCTGGCGCCGCCCTTGTCATCGGGCGCGCGCCCCATGGTCGGGAAGGTGAGCGTGGTGGCCGATTGCAGGCCGAGCGCCCTGGCGCGTTCTGCGAATACCGCCTCGGGCGCGTGATCGCTGGCCACCACGACGTCGCCGCCCAGCAGCTGGCGGGCATCGCGTGCCAGGCCAGCGTTGAGGCGGTCGGCAAAGAAGCCGACGGCGGTGAGCGCCGCCACGGCCAGCGTGACGGCGACGATCAGAAGGCGCAGCTCGCCCGCGCGCAGGTCGCGCCAGAGCGTGCGCCAGCCCAGGCGCAGGAAATCATTCATGGGCGGGACGATACCCCAGCGCCCGCCACCGCGCACGGACGGCCCGGGCGGCCTGGGGTTATGGGACGGCAGGCGCGCCGGTGTAACGCACGGCCCGGGGCGGACGGCACAGACCCCAGAGCGTGAGCCCGGCGCCCGCAGCCAGGTCGATGGCCAGCGACGTGGGCGCCGAGACGGTGGCCAGCAACGGGATGTCGAGCCGGGCGCACTTGCGCACCAGTTCGTAACTGGCGCGGCTGGACATGACGACGAAGCCCGGCTCGCCCAGGCGCTGCTGCGCGGCCAGCCGGCCGATCAGCTTGTCGAGCGCGTTGTGGCGGCCGACGTCCTCGCACAGATCGGTCAGGCGCCCGTCGGGCGTGGCCCAGCCGGCGGCGTGGATGGCGCCCGAGGCGGCGTTGAGCACCTGCAGCGCCGGCATGGCGTCGATGGCGCGCAGCACCGTGTCGGCCGCCAGCTGAGTGGCCCACGGGCGCGGCGTCACCTGCTCGGGCACGATGTCCAGCGCCTGCAGGCTGTCGATGCCGCAGACACCGCAGCCGGTGCGGCCGGCGAGCGCGCGGCGCTTTTCCTTGAGCCGGACGAAGCAGCGCGAGGCGATGTCCAGATGCACCTCGCAGGCCGTGGGCATGCCGGCACGCGCCGCCTCTTCCCCCGGGGCACGCAACTCGATGCCATGGCAGTCGGCGGGGGAATCGATCAATCCTTCGGAGAGCGCGAAGCCCAGTGCGAAGGCCTGCAACTCGGTGGGCGTGGCCATCATCACGGCATGGGAAAGGCCGTTGAACACCAGAGCCACGGGCACCTCGGCCGCCACATCGTCGTCCTGCCAGGCCGGCGCGCGGCCGCCAGCCACCGGATGGCGCAGCACGGGTCGGCGCACCAGCGGCGCGGGCAGCGGCTGTCCGGAATCGTCGGCGTGGTCGGCATCGTTCATGGCGCCGGATTCTGCCTGCGCCGTTTCGTGCGCCGCGCGCCCCGCCGGCGTGAGCTGCACGATCCAGCGCGCGCCGTCATGCGCCACTTCCACCCAGCCCGGCCCTTGGTGGCTGCCGATGCGGGCATCGCCCATGAGCGAGAGTTCGCGCAGCACGGCGCTGGCTTCCAGCCGCAACTGCTTTCCCAGGCGTGGCAGCGATACCGGCGCGCCCGGCGCCTGCTCGGCCAGCGCCGCCAGCAGTCCGGCGGCGAGCGAGCCCGCCTCGGGCGCGGCTCGTGTCGTCAAGCGCTGACGCGGCCGTGGGCCGCGGCCTCGATCGCCGCGCGGGCTTCGGGCCCTGCCTGCGCATCGGTGCGGGCCACGCTGGGCACCAGCACCACCGGGATGGACTTGGAGGTGGGGGTGCCCGCCGTGATGGCCGTGGATTCGAGCGGCACGAGGGGATTGGTCTCGGGGTAGTAGGCGGCGATGCAGCCACGCGGGATGTCGTACTTCACCAGCCTGAAGCCATCGGCGCGGCGCTCCTGGCCGTCGTCCCACACGGTCTGGATGTCGACCCAGTCGCCGTCCTTGAGGCCGAGGTGGCGCAAGTCGTCCTCGCCGATGAACACCACGCGGCGCTGGCCGTAGACGCCGCGGTAGCGGTCGTCCATGCCGTAGATGGTGGTGTTGTACTGGTCGTGCGAGCGCGTGGTGAACAGGTTGAACACCACCGTGTCGCGCATCTTCCCGCGCGCGCGGTGCACCGGGGTATCCGTGGGAATCGCATGCGTGTAGAAGACGGCTTTCTGCGACGGGGTGGTCCAGATGCGTTCGCTGGCCGTGTTGCGCAGGCGGAAGCCGCCGGGCACGGCCACGCGGGCGTTGAAATCCTTGAAGTCGACGAACACCTGCTCGATCAGGTCGCGAATGCGGTCGTAGTCCTCGATCAGGTCCAGCCACGGGACATCGCTGCGGTGGCCGATGGTGGCCTGCGCCAGGCGCGCGACGATGGCGGGCTCGGACAGCAGATGCTCCGATGCCGGCGGGTTGATGCCCTTGGAGATGTGCACCATGCCCATGGAATCTTCCACCGTCACGCCCTGCGCGCCCCCGGCCTGCATGTCGATCTCGGTGCGGCCCAGGCACGGCATGATGAGCGCGGCCTTGCCGTGCACCACGTGGCTGCGGTTGAGCTTGGTGGTGACGTGCACCGTCAGGTCGCAATTGCGCAGCGCCTTCCAGGTCTCGAAGGTATCGGGCGTGGCGGCGGCGAAGTTGCCGCCCAGCGCGAAGAAGACCTTGCCCTTGCCCTCACGCATGGCGGCGATGGCCTCCACCACGTCGTAGCCGTGTTCGCGCGGCGCCTTGAAACCGAACACCGATTCGAGCTTGTCGAGCAGCGATGCCGGCGGCTTTTCCCAGATGCCCATGGTGCGGTCGCCCTGCACGTTGCTGTGGCCGCGCACCGGGCACGGGCCGGCGCCCTCGCGGCCGATATTGCCGCGCAGCATGAGCAGGTTGACGATCATCTGGATCGTGGCCACCGAGTACTGGTGCTGGGTGATGCCCATGCCCCAGCAGGCGATCACACTCCTGGCGTTGCGATAGATCTCCGCGGCTTCGCGGATCTGCGCTTCGGACAGGCCCGATTCCCGGACGAGGTCGGCCCAGCTCTCGGCACGCAAGTCGTCCAGCAGCGCGTCGATGCCGGTGGTGTGTTCTGCGATGAACGCATGGTCGAGCACGCCGCCCTCGCGGTCCTCGACCTCGACCAGGTGCTTCATCATGCCCTTGACGGCCGCGAGGTCGCCGCCCACCTGCAGCTGGTAGTAGCTGGTGCTGATGGGCGTGGAGCCCAGCGTGGCCATCTCCATCTTGTTCTGCGGATCCTGGAAGCGCTCCAGCCCGCGCTCGCGCAGCGGATTGAAGCTGACGATGCGCGCGCCGCGCTTGTTGGCCTCGCGCAGCTCACCCAGCATGCGCGGGTGGTTGGTGCCCGGGTTCTGGCCGAAGATGAAGATCGCGTCGGCGCATTCGAAGTCATGCAGCGACACCGTGCCCTTGCCCACGCCGATCTGCGGGCGCATGCCGCTGCCGCTGGGCTCGTGGCACATGTTCGAGCAGTCGGGGAAATTGTTGGTGCCGTACTGGCGGATGAACAGCTGGTAGAGGAAGGCGGCCTCGTTGCTGGTGCGGCCCGAGGTGTAGAAGATGGCCTGGTTCGGGTCGGACAGCGCGTTCAGGTGCTGCGCCACGATGGCGAAGGCGTCATCCCATTCGATCGGCACGTAGTGATCGGTGGTGGCGTCATACACCATGGGGTGCGTCAGGCGGCCCTGGTCTTCGAGCCAGAAATCGCTCTGCTGCATCAGCTCGCTCACGCTGTACTGCGCGAACAGCTCGGGCCCGGCGCGGCGCGCGGTGGCCTCGGCCGCAACGGCCTTGGCGCCGTTCTCGCAGAACTCGAAGGTGGAGGCGTGATTGCGGTCGGGCCAGGCGCAACCGGGGCAATCGAAACCATCGGGCTGGTTGGCCGACAGCAGCGTCTTGGCGCCCTTGAGCGGGATGTCCTGGGCTTTCAGGGCACGGCCGACCGAGCGCAGCGCGCCCCAGCCACCGGCCGGGCCTTTGTAGAACTCGATCTTCTGTTCGCGGGGGTCGTTGTCGTGGCTCATCACCGTGCTCCTTCACAAGGTTTGAAGCCGGGAAGGCTTGCGCGTTCCCGGCTTTGCGCAACGCGGTGTCACCGCGTTGCCATTTCGGTCTGATCCGTGGCGGGGATCAGCCGAAGAACTTCGCCGCGCTGGCCAGCGTCTTCCAGATGCCCCACGCCAGCGGGATGCCGACCGCGATCCAGGCGAACGCCACGGTGGCGGAGCTGGTACGGTCTGCGCGGCCGCTGCCCGCGCCCACTTCGGAAGCGGCGGCCTTGTCGTGGGCCAGGCGCTTTTCCTCGGCCAGCTCGGCGTCCGTCATGAAATGCTTGTCGGCCACGGGGCGGATCAGCAGGTTGGCGATGAGGCCGATGACCAGCATGCCCACCAGGATGTACATGGTCTGGTTGTAGACCTGCTCACGCGGCAGGCCCAGGCCCAGCTGGTACTCGCGCATGTAGTTCACCACCACCGGACCCAGGATGCCCGCCGTGGCCCAGGCGGTGAGCAGGCGGCCATGGATGGCGCCCACCATCTGCGTGCCGAACAGGTCGGCCAGGTAGGCCGGCACGGTGGCGAAGCCGCCACCGTACATCGACAGGATGATGCAGAAGGCCCCCACGAACAGCAGCTTGTTGCCGGCGGCGGCCGACGATGGAATGCTGGCGTAGAGCAGACCGCCCAGCACGAAGAAGATCGTGTAGGTCATCTTGCGGCCGAACTTGTCGGACGCGCTGGCCCAGACGAAACGGCCGCCGATGTTGAAGAGCGACAGCAGCGCGGTGAAGCCGCCGGCCACGGCCGCGATGGCCGCCAGTTGCGTCTTGTCGAGCTCGCCGAACTTCTGCTGGATGCCGATGAGGCCGCCGCCGAACACTTCCTGCAGCATGGGCGAGGCCATGCCGATCACGCCGATGCCGGCCGAGACGTTCATGCACAGCACGATCCAGACCAGCCAGAACTGGGGAATGCCCCAGACTTTCTTCACGTGCACGTGGCGCTGCGTGATCATGGTGTTGGCCACCTGGGCGGGCGGCGGCGTCCAGCCTTCGGGCTTCCAGCCCGAGGGCGGCACGCGGTAGCCCAGGGCTCCGGCCATCATGAAGACGAAGTAGACCAGCGCCATGACGACGAAGGTCTGCATCACGCCCACGTCGGTGGGGGTGCCGAAGTACTTCATCAGCTCGACCGCCAGCGGCGAGCCGATCATCGCGCCGCCGCCGAAACCCATGATGGCCATGCCGGTGGCCATGCCCCGGCGGTCGGGGAACCACTTGATCAGCGTGGACACGGGCGAGATGTAGCCCAGGCCCAGGCCGATGCCGCCGATCACGCCCGAGCCGATGATCATCAGCCAGAACTGGTGCAGGTGGATGCCCAGCGCCGAGATCATCATGCCGCCGCACCAGCACACGGCCGACACCACGCCGGCCTTGCGCGGGCCGGCGCGTTCGAGCCAGCCGCCCCAGATCGCCGCCGAGCAGCCCAGGAACACGAAGAACAGCGTGTACATCCAGCCCAGGGTGGAAACCCGCCAGTCGCAGCCGGTGGCGAACAGCTCGGCGAAGAAACTCATGTCGCGCGAGCAGGCCGCAGCGCCCGTGCCCGCCGTCTGCAGCATCTTGGAGAGCGGCAGCCAGAACACCGAGAAGCCATAGGCCATGCCGATGCACAGGTGGATGGCCAGCGCGGCGGGCGGAACAAGCCACCGGTTGAAGCCGGGTCCGGCGATGATGCGTTCCTTGTCCAGGAAGCCTGCTTGTGTGGCGGCCATGCCGTCTCCTCGAAGCTGTTGTGTGTTTTGGATCAACGACCGCACGCCCCCTTTGGCGCGGGTGCGGCAGTGTCTTCGCGCCGTTTGAGGTGCGTCAAATCACATCAAGACATGCACTCATTCAGGAAACGAATCACGGCGGCAAAAAGAGCGTGGTTTCGCGGCACACGGTCGATGTGCAGCGCAGCAAGTGCGGGGCAAAACGTATGGCGGGCAGACGCCCCGCCAGGATTTCAGGCCGTCAGCCGGCCGCTGTGCGCGGCCACGTAGGCTTGCCAGGCGGACGTCTGCAGCAGGGTGAGCGCGGCCTCGAGTGCCCGCGAGGCGCGCACGCCGGCGGGCGCCATGAAGCCGATGGGCGTGGTGACGTGCGGCGATTGCAACGGGCGGGCCAGCAGGCCCGGATCGTTGCGCAGCGTGGCCACCATCGCACCGGGCAGCACGCCGCTCACCTGACCGGGGCCGATGGCCTGCACGAGGGTGAGCACCGAGTTGGTCTCGATGGCCGGCTGGACGGGTCGCCCGGCGTCCACGAACGCCTGGTCGATGATGGCGCGGTTGTGCATGTCGGGCGTGAGCAGGCACAGCGGCTCGCGCGCGGCCTGCGCCCAATCGACGGGCTCGCCGATCCTGAAGCCGGCCGCATCGCCCCGACGGCGCACGAAGAAGTAATGCTCGTCGTACTGCGGCCAGGCCGTCAGCCGCACACCCGGCAGGCTCATGCGCTCGGTATAGCCCAGCGCGAGATCGAGCGCCAGCTGCTCCAGGCCGGTTTCGAGCTCGTGGGAGCTCATCGACAGCACCACTGGCACGATGCCGGGATGGCTCGCGCGCAGCAGCGCCGCGAAGCCCGAGAGGATGGGCATGGCCGTGGGCACGGCCGCCAGGCGCAGCTGGCCCTGGGGCCGGTCCAGTGTGCTGGCCAGTTCCTGCTCGAGCAGCTTGTGCTCGTGCAGCATGCGGCGCGCTGCCGCCAGCACGGTCTCGCCTTCGGCCGTCAGGCCCACGTAGGTGCGCCCACGGCGCACGATGACGGCGCCGAACTCATCCTCCAGCGCACGCAGCGCGTTGGAGAGAGCCGGCTGTGTGATGTGGCAGGCCTGCGCCGCGCGGCCGAAGTGGCGGTGCTCTTCGAGCGCCACCAGGTAGCGCATGGAGGCCAGCAGGTTCATGCCCTCAGGTGTCCTGGCTCACCGTGATGGTCGGGAATTTCGACGAAAAATCGCGCGTGCGCGCGGCCACCCCGACCGCCACCTTGAGCGCCAGCGCGCGGTAGAGCGCGGCCACCTCGCCGGCCGGCTCGGCCACCACCGTGGGACGCCCGCCATCGGCCTGCTCGCGGATCGCGAGCGCCAGCGGCAGCGCGCCCAGATAGTCGACGCCATGCTGCGCCGCCAGGCGCTGGCCGCCGCCTTCGCCGAAGATGTGCTCGGCATGGCCGCAGTTCGTGCAGACGTGCACCGCCATGTTTTCCACTACGCCCAGGATGGGCACGCCCACCTTGCCGAACATGCTGACGGCCTTGCGGGCATCCAGCAGCGCAATGTCCTGCGGCGTGGTGACGATCACCGCGCCGGTCAGCGGCACGCGCTGGCTCAGCGTGAGCTGGATGTCGCCCGTGCCGGGGGGCATGTCGACGACGAGGTAGTCCAGGTCGTTCCAGTTCGTCTGGCGCAGCAGTTGGTCGAGCGCCTGCGTGGCCATGGGCCCGCGCCAGATCATGGCCTGGTCGGGCTCGATCAGGAAGCCGATCGACATCACCTGCACGCCGTGCGCGAGCTTGGGCTCCATGGTCTTGCCGTCGGAACTCTCGGGCTTGCCTTCCACGCCCATCATCATGGGCTGGCTGGGACCGTAGATGTCGGCATCGAGCAGACCCACGCGCGCGCCCTCGGCGGCCAGCGCCAGCGCGAGGTTGGCCGACGTAGTGCTCTTGCCGACGCCGCCCTTGCCCGAAGCGACGGCGATGATGTTCTTGACCCCGGGCAGCAACTGCACGCCGCGCTGCACGGCATGGGCTTCGATCCGGTCGGCGAAGCGCACCTGGACGTCCGACACGCCGGCCACCGTGCGCGCGGCAGCCAGCAGCCGCTCCCGCAGCTGCGCGCGCGAGCCGAGCGACGGGTAGTTCAGTTCGAGGTCGAACGAGGCGACGCCGGCATCGAGCGCGAGGTTGCGCAGGGCGCGGGGACCTGTGAAATCGCGGCCGGTGAGCGGGTCGGTGACGGCCTGCAGGGCCTGCAGGAGGGCGGTGGTGTCGGCCATGTCTCGCAAGGGAATTGAGCCCGGCAGTTTAGCGGCCGGCCCATGACCGCGCCGCCGGCAGGCCCGGACGCCGAGGCCACGGGGCGTCCGCCGGGGGCGGCACATAAAATGGCCGGTTCCCCGTCCGAGAACCACCGATGTCCAGCAGCCCCCGCCAGCTCTTCGTCACGACCGCCCTGCCGTACGCCAACGGCAAGTTCCATATCGGCCACATCATGGAATACATCCAGGCCGACATCTGGGTGCGGCACCAGCGCATGGGCGGCCATACGGTGCACTTCGTGGGCGCGGACGACGCGCACGGCGCGCCGATCATGATCGCCGCCGAGAAGGCCGGCAAGACGCCGCAGCAGTTCGTGGCCGACATCGCGGCCGGCCGCAAGGAATACCTCGACGGTTTCCACATCCGCTTCGACAACTGGCATTCCACCGACAGCCCCGAGAACACCGAGCTCGCGCAGCAGATCTACCGCGACCTCAAGGGCAATGGCCTGATTTCCAGCAAGACGATCGAGCAGTTCTTCGACCCCGCGAAGAACATGTTCCTGCCCGACCGCTTCATCAAGGGCGAATGTCCCAACTGCCACGCCAAGGACCAGTACGGCGACAACTGCGAGGTCTGCAGCAAGGTCTACAGCCCCACCGACCTGATCAACCCTTACTCGGCGCTCTCGGGCGCGACGCCCGAACTGCGCACGTCGGAACATTTCTTCTTCAAGCTCTCCGATCCGCGCTGCATGGAGTTCCTGCGCCAGTGGACGGCCAGCGGCGCCGTGCAGACCGAGGTGCTCAACAAGATCAGCGAGTGGCTCACGCCCGACGAGGCCGGCAAGACCGCCCTGGGCGACTGGGACATCAGCCGCGACGCGCCCTACTTCGGCATCGAGATCCCGGATGCGCCGGGCAAGTACTTCTATGTCTGGCTCGATGCGCCGGTGGGGTACCTCGCCTCGCTCAAGAACTACCTGGGCAAGATCGGCGTCGACTACGACGCCTTCATCAAGAACCCGGCAGTCGAGCAGTATCACTTCATCGGCAAGGACATCATCACCTTCCACACGCTGTTCTGGCCCGCCATGCTGCATTTCAGCGGCCGCAAGGTGCCCAGCAAGATCTTCGTGCACGGTTTCCTCACCGTGAACAACGGCGAGAAGATGAGCAAGAGCCGCGGCACCGGGCTCGATCCGCTCAAGTACCTGTCGCTGGGCATGAACCCCGAGTGGCTGCGCTACTACCTGGCCGCCAAGCTCTCGGGCAGGAACGAGGACATCGACTTCAACGCCGATGACTTCATGGCCCGCGTCAACGCCGACCTGATCGGCAAGTACGTCAACATCGCCAGCCGTGCCGTCAAATTCATCCCCGACGGCGTGCTGGTGGCCGCCGCACCCGAAACCGGTGCCGACGAGCTGATCGCCAGCGTGCGGACGCACTACGAAGCGCGCGACTACGGCCGCGCGCTGCGCGAGATCATGGCCTACGCCGACAAGGTCAACACACGCTTCGACACCGCCGCGCCGTGGAAGCTGGTCAAGGAAGGCCAGGGCGGCGAGGCGGCCATCGTCTGCTCGTCGTGCATCGAGAGCTTCAAGGTCATGACGGCGTGCCTCAAGCCGGTGCTGCCCGCACTGTCTGCCCAGGCCGAGCAGTTCCTGGGCTCGGCGCCGCTCGACTGGTTCAACGCCGCCATACCGATGGGTGCCGGCCACGTGGTCGGCCAGTACCAGCATCTGATGCAACGCGTGGACGCCAAACAGCTCGCCGCACTCTTCGAGCCACCGACCGAAGCCCCGCCCGCCGCGTCTGAAGCCGCCGCTGACGGCGCCCTGCCTGGCGGCGAGGCCCTGGCGCCCACCATCACCATCGACGACTTCGTCAAGATCGACCTGCGTATTGCGAAGATCGTGAACTGCGAGGCGGTCGAAGGCTCGACCAAGCTGCTGCGCCTGACGCTCGACGTCGGCGAAGGTCGCACGCGCAACGTGTTCAGCGGCATCGCCAGCGCCTACAGGCCCGAGCAGCTGGTGGGCAAGCTCACCGTGCTGGTGGCCAACCTGGCACCGCGCAAGATGAAGTTCGGCGTCTCCGAAGGCATGGTGCTGGCCGCCAGCCACGCCGACGAAAAAGTGCATCCGGGCATCCACGTGCTGGAACCGTGGCCGGGGGCACAACCCGGCATGCGCGTGCGCTGAGTACGCCTGCGCCGGCGTTCGCATTCCGGGCGGTCTTACACTTGCCCTTGCGGCGCCGCCGCGCGGCAAGGGGGCCGCACCACACACCATGATTCCCTGGACCCGTGACTGGACGTCCGTCGAACGCACGCGTCAGGCCAATGCGCGCCTGGGCGTGACGCTGGCTTTCGTGGCAGGCGCCGCCAACGCGGGCGGCTTCCTGGCGGTCGGCCAGTACACGTCGCACATGACGGGGGTGGTTTCTTCACTGGCCGACAACATCGTGCTGGGCAATGGCGTGCTCGTGGCCGCTGCGCTGGGCGCGCTGATCGCCTTCATGGCCGGTGCCGCCACCACGGCCTGGATCGTCAACTGGAGCTTGCGGCGGCACCTGCGAAGCGCCTACAGCCTGCCCCTTCTGCTGGAGGCGCTGTCGCTGCTGGTGTTCGGATTGTTCGGCGCGGCGATCTCCGGATTTCCCTACCTGATGGCCCCCCTCACCGTGCTGCTGCTGTGCTTCATCATGGGTCTGCAGAACGCCGTCATCACCAAGATCTCGCATGCCGAGATCCGCACCACCCACGTCACCGGCATCGTGACCGATCTTGGCATCGAGATCGGCAAGATGCTCTATGTGAACCGGGCCCGCGAGCTGTCGCCGGTACGCGCCGATCTGAACCGGCTTCGGCTGCATCTGGCCCTGGTGACGGGCTTTTTCCTGGGCGGGCTGTCAGGAGCGCTCGGCTTCAAGCAGCTGGGCTACGTGACCACCGTGCCGCTGGCCCTGCTGTTGCTGGTGTTGACGCTGCGCCCGCTCTTCGAGGATGCACGGGCCTGGGCCCGCCTCAGGCTGAACGCCTGATCGCCGGGCGTCAGCGGTTCTCGGCACGCAGGTCGGGATCGGTGACCGAGCCCGTGCGCTTGACGCGCAGCGTGGTGCTGTCGAACACCGCCGTGAATACCTTGGAATCGGAAACATTGGGGCCGTCGCGCCAGCGCCAGTCGTACTCGGTCTCATTGCGAAGCGCGTAGGGCGTGACTTTCATCGGCTTGCCCAGGCTGCGCCGCACTTCTTCCATCGTCTGGCCCGGCTGGATGCGCGCGAGGTTTTCGGTATTGAGTACCTGACGCAGCGCCGTCATGCGGCCATCCGGGCCGATGGAGATCATGTAGTTCTCGTGGCCGGCGGGCTGGCGGGTGTATTCGAGGATGCGCACACCGCCCGCGCCGTCCCAGATGTTTTCGGGCTCGCCGAAGCGGGCCCGCACGTCGGCCTCGGTGGAGATACCCTCCTCCAGTTCGGCGATGCGTTGCGCATCGCAACCCAGCAGCGACATCAGGCTGGCCAGCAGTGCCATGGCGGCGGTCCTCCTCAGCATGGTTCCCCGTAAAATCAGTGGCAACGAGGTCCAGTTTATGTCCATCTTCCGCCGCCCCGATTACAAGTCCGACGCCACCCTCTTCATCGAGGAACTCAAGCAGAGCAACCAGGAGCTCGACGCCCAGCAACGCGCCGGCCGCGCCCTGCTGTGGGACAAGGTGGTCGACCGCGACGCCTGGCAGGGCTTCGGCGCCGCGCGAGTGCCGCAGCAGCCCTACGTCTACCAGACCCGCGGCGAGTGATCGCGTGAGCCGTCCGCCGTCCGTCGCGACGGAACTGCCCGCCGGCCCCGGGCACGGCCAGCCCGACGTGGTCGACCACGTCGCGGTGGCCCGGCTGTATGGCGAACCGCTGTTCGCCATGCCGCAGGACCTGTACATCCCGCCCGACGCGCTGGAAGTCTTCCTCGAGGCGTTCGAAGGCCCGCTTGACCTGCTGCTCTACCTGATCCGCAAGCAGAACTTCAACATCCTCGACATCCCGATGGCGGCCGTCACGCGGCAATACCTCACGTATGTCGACGAAGTGCGCAGCCGCAACCTCGAGCTGGCGGCCGAGTACCTGCTGATGGCCGCGATGCTCATCGAGATCAAGTCGCGCATGCTGCTGCCGCCCAAGAAGACGGCCGAGGGCGAAGAGGCCGAGGATCCGCGCGCCGAACTGGTCCGCCGCCTGCTCGAGTACGAGCAGATGAAGATGGCGGCGGCCCGCCTCAACGAGGTGCCGCAGTACGGCCGCGACTTCCTCAAGGCCCAGGTCTACATCGAGCAGTCGCTCAAGCCGCGCTTTCCCGAGGTCGAGCTGGCCGATCTCCGCTCCGCCTGGGCCGATATCCTGCGCCGGGCCAAACTGGTGCAACACCACAAGATCAGCCGCGAGGAACTCTCGGTGCGCGAGCACATGAGCATCGTGCTGCGTACGCTGCAGGGTCGCAAGTTCGTCGAGTTCGAGCATCTGTTCGATGTCAGCCGCGGCACCCCGGTGTTGGTGGTCACTTTCATTGCCTTGCTCGAACTGGCGAAGGAAACACTGATCGAGATCACCCAGGCCGAGGCCTTCGCACCCATCTACGTGCGCCTGGCCTACTCGCCAGCCTGACGCATCCGGCCCGCTTCTGCGACCACCTCGGGGCCGGCTATCAGGCGGATTCTTCGCGGGCGTCGCGGCTCATGAGGGCCGCCACGGCTTCATCCGCCTTCAGTTGCCCGTCGAGCAACGCGACCACTGATTCGCAGATCGGCATCTCGACGCCGGCCTCGCGGGCGCGCTGCGCCACCGTGCGCGCACAGTAGACGCCTTCGGCCACATGTCCCAGCGATGCGACCGCCTGTGCCAGCGTCAGGCCTTGTGCCAGCAGCAGGCCGACCTGCCGGTTGCGGCTGAGACTGCCGGTTGCCGTGAGCACCAGATCGCCCAGCCCCGACAGCCCCGTGAACGTGTCGGCGCGCGCACCCAGCGCCAGCCCGAGGCGAGTCATTTCCGCCAGGCCACGCGTGATGAGGGCCGCACGCGCATTCAGCCCCAGCTGCAGCCCGTCGCACAGCCCTGTGGCAATGGCCAGCACGTTCTTGACCGCGCCACCCACTTCCACACCGACCAGGTCGTCGTTCTCATAAACCCGCAGGGAGCGGCCGTGAAAAGCCGACACCAGCGCTTTGCGCACCGCAGCGTGCGCGCTGGCCGCCACGAGGGCCGTCGGCTGGGCACGGGCGACCTCCTGGGCGAAGCTGGGGCCGCTGAGCACGCCGGCCATCAGCAGCGGCGCCACCTGGGCCTGGACTTCATGGGCCAGCAGGCCAGCGCGTCCGTCGGCCGGCGCTTCGACGCCCTTGCACAGCCAAGCCACCGGTTGCCTGCAATCGGACAGCGCGGCGAGCATGGTGCGCAAGGCCGCCATCGGGGCGGCGACGATCACGAGGTCACTGGCGGCCGCCACCTCGTCGGGCGAGCCGGTGGCCAGAGTCAAGGTGGCCGGAAAGGGCTGACCCGGCAGGTAACGGGGGTTCTCCCGGGCCGACTGCATCGCTGCCCGCTGGGCGGCATCACGTGCCCACAGGGAGACCTCATGCTGGCCGGCCGCGTTGATGGCGAGCGCCGTGCCCCAGGCGCCCGCGCCGAGGACCGCGATCCTCATGCGGCCGGTCGCGTCAGGCAAGGCTTACTGCGTCACCGCCGGAGCGGCTTGCTGCTCGGCCTGCTGTTGTTCGTACATGGCCTGGAAGTTGATCTCGGCCAGATGCACGGGCGGGAATCCGCCGCGCTGGACCACATCGGCCACGTTGCCGCGCAGATACGGGTAGACGATCTGCGGGCAGGCAATGCCCAGGATCGGGCCCATCTGCTCCTGCGGAAGGTTGCGGATCTCGAAGATACCGGCCTGCTTGGCCTCCACCAGGAACACCGTGCGGTCGCCGATCTTGGTCTGCACCGTGGCCGACACGGCCACTTCGTAGATGCCGTCGGTGACGGGCGTGGCTTCCACGCCCAACTGGATATCCACCGTGGGCTGCGCCTGTTCGAGCAGGATGGCCGGGGAGTTCGGCTGTTCCAGCGACAGGTCTTTCAGGTAGACGCGCTGGATCTGGAAAACGGGATCGGTCGGCTCGGCCATGTCGTCAATCTTTCAATCGTCAATGAAAAGCGCCAGAAGGGCGCATCTGGACGCGGCTTGTACGCGGCTTCATGGCGTACGCAAGCCCGCCATTATCTCAGGTGCAACGGCGTGCTCTCGCGGCCCGACCGGTCCACTGATTGGCACTCAGGCCGACGCCAGCAACGGCTGAAGGCCGCCCCGCCCGTCCAGCGCGATCAGGTCGTCGCAGCCGCCCACGTGCGTGTCCCCGATGAAAATCTGGGGCACCGTGCGGCGGCCGGTGCGCTCCATCATCTGCTGGCGCTGTGCCGGATCGGTATCGATGCGGATTTCCTCGATCTGCTCCACGCCGCGTGCCCGCAACAGTTGCTTGGCGCGGGTGCAGTACGGGCAGACTGCGGTGGTGTACATCTTGACCGGAGACATGGCTGGGATTTCCTGGCGAAGTGTGGAACACAGGGAGCGCAGGCAGCGCCGCACGGGCGCCGGCCTCACGCCTTCTCGACAGGAAGATTAGCCTCTTTCCACGCGGCCAGCCCGCCGGCCAGCGCATGGGCCTTCTCGTAGCCGAGTTTCTTGGCGATGCCCAGCGCGCGGTCGGCGCGCGGGCCCTTGGCGCACACCAGAAGCAGCGGCGCCGTCTTGTTCTTGACGGATGCGGGCAGCCTGGCTTCCAGCTCGCCCAGCGGAATGTTGCGGGCACCGGCCACATGGCCGGCCGCGAACTCCTCCACCTCGCAGACGTCGACCACGGTCGCCTTCTCGCGGTTGATCAGTTGCACGGCGGCGGCGGGGGAAAGGCCCGAGCCGCCACGGCGGATGAGCGGCCAGGCGAGCATGGCACCCGAGACGGCAGCCACGAAGATGAGATACCAGTTGTCGACGATGAATTTCACGGGGTTCCTCTGCAAGCGCAACCCGCAATTCTAAAATGCCTGGTTCTCACAGCCCGAATCGCAAGGACTTCCCCGACATGTACAAGCTCGTGCTGATCCGCCACGGCGAATCCACCTGGAATCTTGAAAACCGCTTCACCGGCTGGACCGACGTGGACCTCACCGCCACTGGCGTCGAGCAGGCGAAGAACGCCGGCCGGCTGCTCAAGGCCGAGAGCTACGACTTCGACGTGGCCTATACCAGTGTGCTCAAGCGCGCCACGCGCACCCTGTGGCACTGCCTGGACGAGATGGACCGGACCTGGCTGCCCGTCGTGCACAGCTGGCGGCTGAACGAGCGCCACTACGGCGCGCTGCAGGGTCTCAACAAGGCGGATATGGCCAAGCAGTACGGCGACGCCCAGGTGCTGGTCTGGCGCCGTAGCTATGACACGCCGCCGCCGGCGCTCGAAGCCAGCGACCCGCGCAGCGAGCGCGGCGACCGACGCTATGCCAATCTTTCGGAAGACCAGGTGCCCCTGACGGAGTGCCTGAAAGACACCGTGGCGCGCGTTCTCCCGTTCTGGAACGAATCCATGGCCCCAGCCATCCGCAGCGGCCGCCGCGTGGTCGTGGCCGCACACGGCAATTCGATCCGCGCCCTGGTGAAGTACCTCGATGACGTCTCCGACGAAGACATTGTGGGCCTGAACATTCCCAACGGTATCCCGCTGGTGTACGAACTGGACGCCAGCCTGGCGCCTATCCGCCACTATTACCTCGGCGATGCCCAAGCCGCGGCGAAGGCTGCTGCTGCGGTCGCTGCACAAGGAAAGTCGTAACCGATCCGGGTGCGCCTGTTACGTAAATCACCGGTAAACCACTGGCGGCGGACTGTATTTGCACTGTTCTGGCACGACTTCTGCGGGAACCCCTCCGGTCAGCCGGACACCAAGGTGTATATTTTGAAAGCGTTCGGGCAAAGGATTTCGACGTTATGAGCCAGAAACTGAAAATCGTCGGCTGGATAGCCGCCGGCGCCGTGGCCGGCGCGCTTACCACGGTGTCGCTGCAGACCGTGGCCCGCAGCAGTTCGCTGGCCCCGTTGCCGCTGGAGGAGTTGCAGCAGCTCGCTGCCGTCTACAGCATCGTCAAGTCCGATTACGTGGAACCGGTCGACGAGAAGAAGCTCATCACCGAAGCCATTTCGGGCATGGTGGCCAGCCTCGACCCGCATTCCCAGTATTTCGACAAGAAGTCCTTCAAGGAATTCCGCGAAGGTACCGCCGGCCGTTTCGTCGGCGTGGGCATCGAGATTTCGCAGGAAGACGGCCTGGTGAAGGTCGTCTCTCCCATCGAAGGCTCCCCCGCGTTCCGCGCCGGCCTCAAGTCGGGCGACCTGATCACCAAGATCGACGACACGGCCGTCAAGGGCCTGTCGCTCAACGATGCGGTCAAGCGCATGCGTGGCGAGCCGAGCACGAAGGTGCTGCTGACCATCTGGCGCAAGGACGAAAACCGCACCTTCCCGGTGACGATCACGCGCGAAGAAATCCGCACCCAGTCGGTACGTTCCAAGCTGATCGAACCCGGCTATGGCTGGATCCGCCTGTCCCAGTTCCAGGAGCGCACGGTGGACGATTTCGTGCGCAAGGTGAATGACCTGTATCGCGAAGACCCCAACCTCCGCGGCTTGGTGCTCGACCTGCGCAACGATCCCGGTGGCCTGCTCGACGCGGCCGTGGCCATCTCGGCCGCGTTCCTGCCGGAGAACGTGACCGTGGTCTCTACCAACGGCCAGTTGGCCGAGAGCAAGTCTGTCTACAAGGCGGCGCCCGAGTACTACATGCGTCGAGCTGGCGCCGACCCGCTGCGCACGCTGCCAGCCGCGCTCAAGAACGTACCACTGGTGGTGCTCATCAATGAAGGCTCGGCTTCGGCCAGCGAGATCGTGGCAGGGGCGCTGCAGGACCACAAGCGGGCCACCATCATGGGCAGCCAGAGTTTCGGCAAGGGGTCCGTGCAGACCGTTCGCCCGATGGGCCCCGATACCGGCCTGAAGATCACGACCGCGCGCTACTACACGCCCAGCGGGCAGTCCATTCAGGCGAAGGGCATCGTGCCTGACGTGCTGGTGGATGAAACTGCCGAAGGCAGCCCGTTTGCCGTGTTGCGCATGCGCGAGGCGGACCTCGAACGCCACCTCAACGCGGGCGGCGGCCCGGAGGTGAAGGACCCTGCCCGCGAAAAGGCCCGCGACGAAGCGCGTAAACGTCTGGAAGAAGAGGCGCGCAAGCCGCCCGCCGAGCGCAAGGTGCCCGAATTCGGCAGCGACACCGACTTCCAGTTGGCTCAGGCCATCAACCAGCTCAAGGGCCGTCCCGTGCTGGTCAGCAAGACGCAGATCATCGAGGACAAGTCCGAAAAGAAGGAAAACTGAGCAGGGCGCCTGCCCTGCCCGGCCCCGGGGTGTGAACGACGATCAGCTGCTGCGCTATTCGCGGCACATCCTTCTCGACGAATACGGCATCGAAGGCCAGCAACGCGTGCTCGACGGCCGCGTGCTGGTGGTGGGCGCCGGTGGCCTGGGTTCGCCGGCATGCCTTTATCTGGCGGCCGCTGGCGTGGGGCATGTCACGCTCGCCGATCCGGACGTCGTCGACCTGACCAATCTGCAGCGCCAGGTGGCTCACACCACGGCGCGGGTCGGACTGCCCAAGGCCGAATCGGCGCGCGTGGCCATGCGCGACATCAATCCCGACATTTCGGTTGAAGCCCTCTCCTGGCGACTGGACGACGAGGCACTCGACAGTCTTGTGGCGCGCGCCGACGTGGTGATGGACTGCAGCGACAACTTCATCACCCGCCACGCGGTCAATCGCGCCTGCGTGAAGCACCGCCGGCCGCTCGTTGCCGGTGCTGTGATTCGGCTCGACGCGCAGGTCAGTGTGTTCGATTCGCGGCAGCCGACATCCCCGTGCTACGCCTGCCTGTTTCCGCCCACCGATGCTTATGAGGAAGCGCTCTGCGCGACGCTGGGCGTCCTGGGACCGCTGGTCGGCCTGATCGGGTCCATCCAGGCAGCCGAAGCCCTCAAGCTCTTGTCCGGGGTCGGCACGTCACTGGCAGGGCGCCTGCTCATGGTCGACGGCCGCAGCATGTCGTTCACCGAGATGCGTACGAGTCGCCAGCCTGGCTGCCCGGTGTGTGGGCAGGACTACTCCGACTGAACTCACCGGCTGGCAGAAGCCGCACGCGCGGGCGCCTTGGCCGCCCCCTTCGCAGGCGGTGTATCAGGTGCACGTGATTGCGCCAGCAGGCCAGCGCAATCCGCATCCTGGCCCGGCCCAGTCTCTACCGTGGCAGCCAGAGCCAGCAAGGGGTTGATCGCCCCCAGCGCCAGTGCCAGTCCGGCGCGGCCTGCCAGCGCCGCCTTGTCCGGGAACGCGGAAGGGGCGGCGAATGTGCCATCGATACGCAGCGGCGACCGCAAGCTGAAGATGCTTCGATCCTTGGGCTGGGGCCGGAGCACGAGGCTAAGGCTTTCATCGCGAAGGTTGATGCCGCCCTCACCCGTCACCACGGTGTCTGAGGTGTCAAGAACGAAAGTGCGCACATCGGCCTGCCCATTGCGCACGCCGAAGTCGGCCACCGCGCATCGCAACTGCACGTTGCGGTCTCCCTGGATGAAAAAGCGCACCACTTCACCACCATCCAGCCCCAGGATCTCGAGCAGCAGGTTGGAAAGTTGCCCCCTACCCATGGCCACCTGCAGATCGCCGCTCGAACCGCCGAGCCACTCGGCCACTGACTGGCCCGGTCCGCTGAGATCCATGCGCCCACTCAGCCGGCCTACGCTGCCGTCCATACGCTCGATGGTGGGAAACAATTTGTCCAGCTGCACGCGCCGCGCCTCCAGCCTGGCTTGCACCAGCGCGGGGGCGGGACGTCCATCAATCTGCACCGATCCCTGCAGCGTGCCGCCCGCCACGGAGAGCTCCAGTGGATCGAGTCTCAGCACACTGTCCTGCAAACGCACCCGCACGCTGCCTTTGTCCAGGGGCACGGCCTGGAGATGGCGGACACTGGCGGCAGAGTAAGTGACGTCCGCATTCATTGCGCGCAGGCGTGCGGTATCGAGTTTGGCGGTGGGCAGCACGCGGCCGGCTGGTGGCCGAGGTGCGGCGGAGGGCGCCGCCTCCGCTGACGCTGCTTCCGTGCTTTCCGGCTTGGCGCCGGCAGGGGCCGAGGGTGGCTGTGTACTGGCGGGTATGCTGCGCGTGGAAGATGGCAGGCCGATCAGTGGGCCGAGATCGTCCATGTCGAGCACGCGCGAGCGGATGTTTCCCACCAGCAGGGGCTTCTCGGACACACTTTCGTAACTCAACTCTCCCGACAGATCGGACTGCCCAAGCCGCCCCTGCATCTCCGCCACCTGCCAGCGCTCACCGTTCTTTTGCAACTGGCCCTTCAGCGCATAGGGAGAGGTCTGGGGCAGAGACACCCCGATCAACGGGAACAGGTCGCCCAATGTGGCGCCCCTAAGCTCGACAGCGGCGTTCAGCCCGTCGAAATCGGCAATGCGCGCCACCGTACCCGACGCCGTCAGACGCGTACGCCCGGCACGGGCGTCGATCTCGAGCGGAAACGGCGGGGCGCCAGCCTCGGTGAGTTGCAATACATTCCCTGCACGTCCCTGAGCCGTAAAAGCCTGCTTCGTCCACGTCCCGGTGGCCTTGTACTGGAGTGGCAGCTCACCCGCCGACGGATCAAAGCTGAAGGACAACGTCGCGTCGGCTCCCTGGTGCGCCGCGTAATACTTCACCACACCTTCATCGACCTGGATGACGCCGATACGAGGCACTGAAGAGGTATCTGACGTGTCTTTGCCCATGGCCCAACTGCGACGACCGTCGGCCTCGAGTTGCATGGCCACGCTGGGCTTGTAGAGATGAAGCCTGGGAATGACGATCTGCTTGCGCAGCAACGGCCAGAAAGCGAGATCCAGTTCGATGCGTTCCGCCTCTATCAATTGAGGATCACGCGCCCAATCGGGATTGGCGAAACGAACGCCATGAAGCACGATCGAGGTGGTGCGGCCGGGATGAACCTCCAGTCGTTGCGTGATCTCGAAAGTCCTGCCTGTCTTGTCGCTCACATAGCGGTTGACCGGGCCACGCAGAACATCCCAAGGAAAGAAAACCACCAGCAGAACCAGAAAGACCAGGAAGGTTGCAAGCCCGACCGCCAGGCGTACCCACAGCTTGCGATGACCGGACTGTGGTGCTGCGGCAGACTCCATCGTGCGTTAACCCCTCGGCGACTCAATCAGCATCTGCCATCAGCGCAGGCCAGTCCTGGGTGGCGACCTGAACAACCGCGAGATCGGCATGGGCAGGCTCGCCGAGCATCACGGCTGTTGCCAGAAGAACGCCGGTAAATCCGGTGGCAGCGTAGGCAATGAGTTGCTTCATGTCGGCACCTGTTGTGAGTTCGGATGGGTCTGCGGATAGGATGGTTCGACTATGGCTGTGCAGGCCCGGACGTGCCGTCGGCAGGCCTCGTCAGCGCCTGTCGGTCTGGGCTGACAGAAGAGGGAATCAGCGCTCGCGGCCGCCCGCTGCATCCTCTACCCTGCTGTTGAAGCGGGTTGTTGCCGCGACATCAGCAAACCGTAGGAAAGCTCCTACAGTCGTCACGAGACGTCACTGGCACAATTTTCGGCTGGGCTGATCCGGCCTTGGTCTCTCTCGTGAAACTGCACGCCTACATCGTCGAAGACAACGCGACCATCCGCGAAAACCTCATCGGTACGCTGGAAGAGTTGACGTGCGTCGAACCCGTGGGATTCGCCGAGACCGAAGACGATGCTGTGCTGTGGCTGGCGTCCAACCCGACGTCCTGGAATCTGGCCATCGTGGACCTCTTCCTGCGTCAGGGCAGCGGCCTGGGCGTGCTGCAATCACTCGCGGGACGCAGTACCGGACAAAAAGTTGTTGTGCTCAGCAACTACGCCACGGCCGACATCCGCAAGCGCTGCGCCCAGCTGGGCGTGGATGCGGTGTTCGACAAATCCAATGAGATCGATGCGCTGCTGGACTTTTGCATCCAGCAGTCTGCCAAGCCCTCCGGCATTACCGAGGGCTGATGCAATCAGTCGATGAGACCGTTCTTCAGCGCGTAATAGGTCAGATCGCTGTTGGACGCCAGATTCATCTTCTCCATCAGTCGCGTGCGATACGTGCTGACGGTCTTCACGCTCAGAGACAGCGACTTGGCGATGTCGCCCGCCGTTTCGCCGCGTGCAAGCTTGAGGAATACCTGGAACTCACGCTCGGAAAGCTGCTCGTGAGGCGCGGTGTCGTCCTTGCGGTCGAGCTGGCGGGCCAGCAGTTCGGCCACGGCCGGCGTGATGTGGCGACGACCCAGGGCGATGGTCCGAATCGCACTGACGATCTCGGAGGGATCGCACTCCTTGTTGAGGTAGCCGCTGGCGCCCTGGCGGATCAGGTTGAGCGCGTAGTGTTCTTCGGGATAACCGCTGAGGATGAGAATGCCGACATCGGGTGCCTTCGCGCGGATCATCGCCAGGGCGTCGAGACCGCTTTGCCCAGGCATCGACAGATCCATCACCAGCACGTCCATCTCGGTGGTGCGTACCAGCTCGATGGCTTCGCGGCCGCTGGCGGCCTCGCCGACAACTCGCAGGTCGACCTGTTCCGAGAAGTACTGCTTGAGGCCCGAGCGAACGATGGCGTGGTCGTCCACAATCCCGATCTTGATCATGCTGGCATTCCTTGTAGATGGCCACGCAGTATGGCGTCGGCGCCGCTGATTATTAACGAAACAACTTCTGCTTACATCCGGAGATGAAATGCGCAGCTTTGTGATGCCAAAGATGGCCATCAGCATGCCTTTGGCCGTACTCGCGGTCTGCCTGCTGGTCATCATCAACGAAACCGGATATAGCCGATCCACGGCGGCCGTGGCCGACATGGCGCGCGCCCAGCAAACACGAGCCGGGCTGTCGTCGCTGCTGCAGTACATGCTCGACGCCGAGACCAGCCAGCGGGGCTTCCTGTTGACCGGCGATGTCCGCTATCTCGAGCCCTACGAGCGCGTCAGCGACGAGATCTCGCGCACGCTGCAGGCGCTGCGCAGCAACTACCTGGACAACCCATCGGATCTGGATGAGTACTCCCGCCTGACACGCCACATCGAACGGAAGATGTCCGAGATCGACGTCACGGTTCGACTGCGCCGCGAAGGCAACGAGGACGCCTGGAAGTTCGTGGTGACGACCGATGTCGGCCAGGAGCAGATGGAGCAGGTTCGCAGCCAGGCGCAGAAGCTCATCGAGTCGAGTGCACGCAGGATCGATGTGGCCCAAGAGCAGATCGCCCGCGCGCTGAGGCTCTCGCGCGTGGGTATCGCATTGGTGGCCCTGGCCGGCCTGCTGGCGTTCTACCTGTATTTGCGGCAGAGCACGGCGCTGGCGCTCGCGGGCGAGCGCGAACAGAGCGCGCTCGAGTCGGAGCGCTTGCGACTCGAGGCCGAAGTGCGGGAACGCACGGCCACGCTGGCCGAACTGGCCACCCACCTGCAGCAGGTGCGGGAGAGCGAGCGCGGCCATCTGGCGCGCGAACTGCATGACGAGCTGGGCGCCCTGCTTACGGCGGCCAAGCTGGATGTGGCGCGCCTCAAGTCCCGCTTGGGCGACTCGCCGGACGCCACCCAGCGGCTGCAGCATCTGACCGAACTGCTCAACAGCGGCATCGCGCTCAAGCGCCGCATCATCGAGGACCTACGGCCATCGTCCCTGTCCAATCTCGGCCTCGTGCCTTCGCTCGAGATCCTGGGCCGCGAGTTCGCGCAGCGATCGGGGCTCGACATCGAAACCGTGCTGGAGCCTGTCGAACTGGAAGAAAACGACCAACTCACCGTGTACCGGCTGGTCCAGGAGTCGCTCACCAACATCGGCAAGTATGCGCAGGCCACCGAGGTGGGTATCGCTCTCAAGGACTACAGCAGTCACGTGACGGTGGAGGTGAGCGACAACGGCAAGGGATTCGACGTCTCGCGGGTGGTGGCGGGCTCGCACGGGCTGGCTGGCATGCGCCACCGGGTCGAGGCCGCTGGCGGCCGTCTGACGATCACGTCGGTCATCGGCCAGGGCACGCGCATCAGCGCCACCTTGCCCAGCCGCACGTCGCCGCGCACTGCGGCCGATACCTGACCGGCCCGATCGGCAAAGCCCGCCGTCAGCGCGCGCCTACATCACCGGCTGCCCAGCGCCGACATGGCGCAGCGACTGCCACCGATGCCGACGGTACCGGTCTCACTCCACACTGAGCCCAGGCGCTTCGAGGGGAAGCCGCCGCAACGCTCCAGAGGAGTCCGGGTCATGCTGCATTACGCCGTCGTTTTTCTTGTCATCGCACTGATCGCCGCGCTGTTCGGTTTCGGTGGCATTGCTGCCGGTGCCGTGGGCATTGCCAAGATCCTCTTTTTCCTGTTTCTCATCATGGCGGTCGTCAGCTTCGTGCTGAGCCTCATGAAGCGCTGACACTGCAGTTGCACGAAAGCCGCGCGAGAGACACTGCACGAAAGGAATACCACCATGGCAGCACGCCAGGCTCAGGCCACCACCTCTCACATTCATGAATTGCGGCATTCGGCCGAGCAGGCCATCGACGCAACCCGTCATCTGGCCACCGATGCCGTTCGCTACGCCGGAGAATCGTTGGGCGAGGCGCGCGAGCAGGTGCGTCGCTCCGTGTCCGAAGGCACCGATTCGGCCAGTCGATTGATCTCTGAGCAACCGGTGAAGTCCGTGCTGATCGCCGCTGCCACCGGCGCGGTCATCACTGCGCTGGCCATGTCCCTCGGTTCGCGTCGCCATTGATTTACCCCGGCCTGGAAGCCCAAAGCGACCAGGCTTTTTCCAACCAGCAAGAACGCAGTTTCCGTTTTAACCACCAGGAGAATGAAGATGAAGAAAAGCATGCAAACACTGGTCCTCGCCGCTGCCGCAGGCCTGGCCGTGCTGACCACCACCGGCTGTGCAGTCGTGCGCGACCAGCAGTCTGTCGGTGCGTATGTCGACGACGCGACCATCACGGCCGCCATCAAGACGCGCTTTGTGGAAAGCAAGGCCGTTGACGCCGGTGCTGTCAAGGTCGAAACGCTCAACGGCACGGTCCAGCTCTCGGGCTTCGCCAAGAATGCCACCGAGAAGTCGCAGGCAGAGCAGTTGGCCCGTGGCGTGAAGGGTGTGCGCGCTGTGCAGAACAACCTCACGATCCGTAGCTGATGACATGCGGGGCGGCTCCGGCCGCTTCGCTTTTCAGACACATGAACGAAAGCCCCGCCATGCGGGGCTTTCGTTCGTTGAGGTCGTCTTCAGCTGCTGCGCACGACAAGCTGATTGTTGACCGAGTTGACGCCTTTCACGCCCAGAGCGATGTCAGAGGCCCGTCGGCGGGCGGTTTCGTTCGGCGCGGGCCCCTGCAGGGTGACGACGCCGCCTTTGGTGTCGACGTCCACACGGATGGCACTCAGATCGGGATCGCGCGCCAGGCCCGCTGACACAGCCGCAGTGATGGCTGTGTCATCCAGGGCGGCAGCGGCCTTCTGACCGGCATCTCGCGCGGCATCCGCCGCTGATGCCATCGAATTGCGGGCGTCCTGCGCGCCTTCGCGTGCAACCTGTTCTGTCTTCTCGACTGCGCCATCGACCTTCTGACCCACGGATGTCTCCTGTTGGGATCTGTCGCACGCGGCCAGGGCCAGGCTGGCCGCTGCAAGGGCGGCCACGCAGGCCGCCCGCCGTCCATTTCCACCATAGCGAACTATTGGCATGTCGGTTCTCCTTCGTGATGACTGGAAGCGATCGGGAGGTCCGCTCACGGACGCTCTTTGTCCAATCTACGAAGTCGGATCGGGCAGTGCCATCAGAGGCTGCCGATGGTGGTGTAGGACATCCGCCACGCAGCGCATCGGCGTAACATCGCGCCCCATGCGTTCACTGCTGCGCCGTTGTCTCCCCTGCCTTTCCTGGCCCCGCCCCGATGCAGCGCTGCTGCGCAACGAAATGACCGCAGGGCTGACCGTGGCCATGGTCGTTGTCCCGCAATCGGTGGCTTATGCCACTTTGGCAGGGATGCCGCTGGTCACGGGCATCTACGCGGCTTTCCTGCCTGCGTTGGTCGCGCTGCTGTTCAGTGCTTCGCCTCGCCTCTCCGTGGGACCCACGGCGCTGTCGAGTCTCCTGGTCGGGGCCTCGCTCACCGGACTGGCGGCGCCCGGCGAAGCACGCTGGATCGAGTTGGCGGTCTGGCTGGCCCTGCTGTCGGGGATCATGCAGCTAATGCTGGGCGCGCTGCGTTTCGGCTGGTTGCTGAACCTCGTGAGCTCGCCCGTGCTGATGGGCTTCACACAGGCGGCCACGGTGCTGATCATCGCGTCCCAGATGCCCTCGCTGATCGGCGCAAGCGGGTCGCTGCAATCATGGCTGGCCGCACCCGCGATCGACTGGCATGCCGCCGCGTTCGGCCTCGGATCACTGGCGCTGCTGGTGGGTGGGCGCCGCTGGCTGCCGCGGCTGCCGATGGTGCTTCTCGTGGTGATCGGCTCGGCGCTGCTGGCATGGATCTCGAAGTTCGAGGCCGGCGGCGGACCCGTGGTCGGTTACCTGCCGTCGGGACTGCCTTCGCTTCACCTGCCGGGAGCGATCGACCTGGCCACACTGGGCATGCTGGTCGTGCCGGCCTTCGTGATCACGCTGGTCAGCTTCCTCGAAACGGCTTCCAGCGCGAAGGTCGAGAACCTGCAAACCCGCAAGCCCTGGAACGAGAACCAGGACCTGATCGCCCAGGGGCTGGCCAAGCTGTCGGCAGGCTTTTCGGGCACCTTCCCCACCAGCTCGTCGTTTTCGCGCTCGGCGCTCAATCTGTACGCGGGTGCCAAGACAGGCTGGGCCACGCTTTTCACGGTGGTGCTGGTGCTGCTGGTGCTGCTGTGGCTGATGCCGCTGTTGCACCACGTGCCGCTGGCCGTGCTGGCGGCCGTAGTCATCGCGGCGGTCAGCGGACTGATCCGGCCGTCGGCGTTCGTGCGCATCTGGAAGGTTTCGCGCGTGGAAGCTTCCACCGCACTGGTGACGGTCGCCGTCACGCTGATGACCGCACCGCGCATCTACTGGGGCGTGGCCACGGGCGTGGTGCTGGGCCTGGCACATTTTCTCTACCAGCGGCTGCATCCGCGAATCATCGAGGTGGGACTGCACGGCGACGGCACGCTGCGCGACCGCAACCTCTGGCAGTTGCCGCCACTGGCACCGCGCACCTTCGCGTTGCGCATGGATGATGGACTCGACTTCGCGACCGCCGCGGCGTTGGAGCGGCACATCAACGACCACCTCGCGCTGCACCCCGAGGTGCATCAGGTCTGCCTGTTCGCGCAACCGATCAACCGCATCGACACGACTGGCGTTGAAATCTTCGGCCAACTGCGCATGAGCCTGCTGGCCCGCAGTATCGACCTGCATGTGTGCGGCCTGAAGCTGCCGGTGGAGACCGCGTTGCAGCGCGCCGGACAATTGCCGGCCGGCGAATCCTGGCCCCGGTTGCACCTGCACCGCACCGAAGCCGAAGCCCTGGCCGCGATGGCTCGTACACCGGACTGAAGACCGGAGCGCCAGCGCGGTGGCTCAGGCCGTGACGATCCAGCCCTCCAGCGGGTCGGTTTGCGCCGGCAGGCCCCAGCGGGCATCACCCTGTGCGTGGCGGCCGGCGGCCCAGGCCGCCTGCACCATGCACAGCACGGCGTCGAGACTGTCGCCCGTGCCGTCGGCGACCACCGTATCCTGCTGCCCCGGACTGAGCTTCAGGCGAAGGCCCAGTCGGGTGCGGCCGACTTCGAGTGCGTGCAGCAGGTCCTTGCGGGCCACGAGCCGCTCGGGCGTCTGTGCCGTACGGTCATCGCTCTTGTAGCTGCGTCGGCCAATGAGCTCGCGCGCCAGCAGTCCGGGATAAGATTCCAGAGCCACACGCGCGGGATCACCCTCATGCAGGCCGGGCAGGTGGACGCCAGCCGCCAGCAGCCGAG
Organism: Burkholderiales bacterium; assembly: GCA_017307855.1. GTDB lineage: Bacteria > Pseudomonadota > Gammaproteobacteria > Burkholderiales > Burkholderiaceae_C > JAGOCV01. Next base: position 85,430 of record JAFKGD010000007.1, read on the forward strand.
GCACGCCAGCGTGCAGCATGTAAGCCACGGGCGGGTTGACCCATTTCATCGATGGACTCGCGCCCGCCGGGCCATCGGTGGCGCGGTGGGCGAACTTGGCCCCTGCCGGCCGCGCATCACAGAACCCCGCGAAGGCATCGCGTATCTGTGGCCGCCCCAGCGATGCATAGTGGACCATGCAGTCGGCCCAGTCCGTCGGCCAGCCCAGCGTGTGCACCAACTCGCGCGGCAGACCGAACGGAAAGTCGCAACCGCACACCCAGGGGCCGGGGGTCTGCAACCACGCCGCCCAATCGTCCAGGGTCGGCAGGCGCAGCAGGCGATCGAGGACCACCCGGCCACCGGCCTGCCGGCCCAGCGCGATGACGATTGGCTTGCGCGGCGAGGGGCTGCTGGAGAAATCGCAGCCCGCGATCAGCACGGAAGAATGGCCGCGGCGCTCACGCGCGGCCGATGATGGACGCCGTGGCCATCAGCTCCTCAAGCAGCGCCAGCGAGACGCGACCGGACACCGAGTACGGGTCGAGTTCCGGCTTCTCCGAGTATTTGAGCAGGATGGACGTGTTCAGCTTGGACAGGTTGACCTGCCCCATCGTCCAGCCGCCGAAGCGCCGTTCGGAGATTTCTTCGAACAGCAGCAACTCGACGTCCTTGTGGCGCGGGTCCTGCTGGATATGGCCGTAGAGCTCGCTCACGGCGCGGCGTCCACCCTCGATGGCCTGCAGGAAGATGCCGCCGCCGTAGCAGAGGATGCCCGTGATGCCCGTGGCCGGGTTGTGCTGCCGCGAGGCAGTGACAATATTTTCGATCACCTCGGCTCGCGCATCGACGGCGCGGCTGGCGTAGAGCAGGCGGACCAGCATGGCGCGACCTCAGTTCTTGTTGGGGATGAGAGCCAGGAATTCGCGGCGCAGCGCCGGGTCCTTCAGGAAGACACCCCGCATGACCGAGTTGATCATCTTGCTGTCCATGTCCTTCACGCCGCGCCAGGCCATGCAGTAGTGGCTGGCTTCCATGACGATGGCCAGGCCGTCGGGCTGTGTCTTTTCCATGATCAGGTCGGCCAGCTGGACCACGGCCTCTTCCTGGATTTGCGGCCGGCCCATCACCCATTCGGCCAGGCGCGCGTACTTCGACAGGCCGATGACGTTGGTGTGCTCGTTGGGCATGACGCCAATCCACAGTTTGCCGATCACCGGGCAGAAGTGATGGCTGCACGCACTGCGTACCGTGATCGGGCCGACGATCATCAGCTCGTTCAGGTGCTCTGCATTGGGAAACTCGGTGATGCTCGGACCCTTCACGTAGCGGCCACGGAAAACTTCGTTGACGTACATCTTGGCCACGCGGCGCGCGGTGTCGGCCGTGTTGTGGTCGCCAGCGGTGTCGATCACCATGCTGTCGAGCACGCCCTGCATCTTCGACTCGACCTCGTCGAGCAGCTTTTCCAGCTCGCCCGGCTCGATGAACTCGGCAATGTTGTCGTTGGCGTTGAAGCGCCGGCGCGCGGCCACCAGCCGCTCGCGGATCTTCACGGAGACGGGGGTTCCCTCGCCGTCGTCGGCGGCCGTGCTGGATGGCTTCATGGCAGAGTCGTCGGCTTTCCTCAACATCCGCGGATGGTAGCAGCAGGGGCCATTCCCTGCGGGCCGATGGGCCGCCCCCGCCCGACCGGCGGTCAGTACTTTTTCCCGATGACCCAGAGCCCGGCACGCATCAGCATCAGGGCCACGCCATCCAGCAAGCGTTGCACCCTTGGCCGTGCTTCGTACGCCTGCGACTGCAGCTGCTGGCCGCCATTCTCGATGGCCACGTACAGGCGCCCACGCAGTTCGGCGGCGAAACCACGGTCTTCCACCACGACGTTGGCTTCGCGCGCCAGCAGCAGGCTCAACGGGTCGAGGTTCGACGATCCCACGGTGGCCCAGTGGCCGTCGACCACCGCCACCTTGGCATGCAGGAAGCTGGCCGAATACTCATGGATCTCGACGCCCGCGTTCAGCAGCGCGCCGTACACCGTGCGCGCGGCGTGGTATTGCATGAAATATTCGTATCGGCCCTGCAGCAGCAGCACCACGCGCACGCCGCGCCGCGCCGCGTGCACCAGCGCATGGCGCAGGCGGCGACCCGGCAGGAAGTAGGCGTTGGCAATGATGATTTCGCGATGCGCCGTGCCGATGGCACGCAGGTAGGCTTTCTCGATCACCGTACGGTGCCGGAAGTTGTCGCGCAGCAGCAGCGCGGCGCGCAGGCCGGCCAGCGGGATGGCGCCGCGCCCCTCGGCGCGCGCCGCTTCGCGCGAGCGACGCAGGTTTTTCACGGCGGCGCCGAAGTTGGCCCGGCGCATCTGATGCATCACGTCGATCTGGCGCCACTGATGCTCCATGGCATCGTGCGCGCCGTCCACCAATGGACCGCGCACACGCACGGCGAAGTCGAAGCGCGGCGAACTCAATGCACCGTGGTTAGGGTCATGGAAATCGTCGAGCACGTTGATGCCGCCGCAGAACAGCACCTCGCCATCGATCAGGCACAGCTTGCGGTGCATGCGGCGCCAGCGGCGCGGAATCAGCAGTTCGAGCGTGGGCGTGGGCGAAAACACGCGCCAGGCCACGCCCGCCGCATCGAATTGCGACTGCCATTGCGGGGGCAGTTCGCCCGTTCCCACCCCATCGACAACCAGCCGCACCGCCACGCCGCGCCGGGCGGCCCGGACCAGCGCGAGGGCCACGTCGGCACCGCTGCCGGTGGTGTCGAAGATGTAGGTTTCGAGCCGGATGTCCACGCGCGCCGAATCGCAGGCCTCGATCAGCGCCGCGAAGTACGGCTGGCTGCCCTCCAGCAGCGCGACATCGTGGCCGCGACGCAGGGCATGCAGTTGCTGGCGCGTCTTCCCCATCGGTCAATAGGCGAGATCGACGATCAGCGGCAGGTGATCGGACATCCTCCACCAGATGCGCCCGTGCGGCACATGCTGGCCCACGGGCCGCAGGCCGCGCGCGAAGACGTGGTCGAGCTGCACAAGCGGCAGGCGCGACGGATAGGTGGGTGTGCGCACCGAATCCATCGACCTCAGGCCGCTGGCTTCGAGCATGCGCCGCATGAGCGGGCTCCAGCCGTTGAAATCGCCCGCCACCACCAGCGGCGCATCGACTGGCACTTCGCGCTCGACGAACCGGCACAGTTGCGCAACCTGCCGCACCCGGCTGGCCGGCACCAGTCCGAGGTGCACCACAATGACGTGGACCGCCATGCCATCGACCTGGACATGCGCGTGCAACAGCCCCCGCTGCTCGAAGCGATGGTCGGACATGTCCTCGTGCTGGTGTCCGATCACCGGCCAGCGCGAGAGCATGGCGTTGCCGTGCTCGCCATGCTTCGTGATGGCGTTCGTCCGGTAGATGGACTCGTAGCCCTCAGGCGCGAGGAACTCGGCTTGCGGCATTTCGGGCCAGCTGCGGAAGTGGCGCGCCGCCTGACGGTTGAGCTTGCGCACCTCCTGCAGGCAGACGATGTCGGCGTCCAGTTGCTCGACGGCATGGCCGAGGTTGTGGATCTCCAGCCGGCGCCCCAGGCCCTGGACGCCCTTGTGGATGTTGTAGGTGACGATGCGAAGCTGGCTCACGCCGCCCATTGTGGCAAAAGCAGGATCGCTTCTGCATTCGAAGGAGAGAACACGCGGTCGGCCGCCTCCCGCCAGGGCAGCCAGCACCAATCGGTGTGTTCGCGCGGATGCAGGCACACCGGCTGGCCAGCCGGCACCTGAAGGCCGAAGACGCGTTCGGTGTTGCGCGTCACCCCTGGCTCATAGCGATGCAGCCAGCGAGGGTAGATGTCGTAGACGTTCTCGAGATACCAGTCCGACAAGCGACAGTTCGGATCAGCCGCATCGATGCCGGTCTCCTCCAGCACTTCGCGGCGCGCCGTCTCGTGCCATGGCTCGTCGGCAAAATCTTTCGAGCCGGTCACCGATTGCCAGGTGCCAGCGTCGGCCCGCCGCAGCACGAGCACGTCCAGCGCCCGCGTGTGGATCACCACCAGCACAGACTGCGGCAGCTTCCAGGGCCGAACTCCGCCGGTCACCGGAAGCTTTCGAGCCGCCGCGTCAGGCGGCTTGCTGCTGCGTGTTGCGCAGGCGGATGTGCAGCTCGCGCAGCTGCTTCTCGTCGACAGTCGACGGGGCCTGCGTGAGCAGGTCCTGTGCGCGCTGCGTCTTGGGGAAGGCGATCACGTCGCGGATGGATTCGGCGCCGGTCATCAGGGTGATGAGGCGGTCGAGGCCGAAGGCCAGGCCGCCGTGCGGCGGCGCGCCGTACTGCAGCGCGTCGAGCAGGAAGCCGAACTTGTTCTGCGCGTCTTCCGGCGTGATCTTGAGGGCCGAGAACACCTTGCTCTGCACCTCGGCGCGGTGGATACGCACCGAGCCACCGCCCAGTTCCCAGCCGTTGAGCACCATGTCGTAGGCCTTGGCGATGCACTGCTCCGGCGCGGTGTCCATCAGGTCCTCGTGGCCATCCTTGGGCGCGGTGAACGGGTGGTGCACGGCGCTCCAGCGCTGCTCGTCCTCGTCGAACTCGAACATCGGGAAGTCGACCACCCACAGCGGCGCCCACTTGTTTTCGAACAGGCCGGCCTTCTTGCCGAATTCGCTGTGGCCGATCTTCACGCGCAGGGCGCCGATGGAATCGTTGACCACCTTGGACTTGTCGGCGCCGAAGAAGATCAGGTCGCCGTTGCGCGCGCCGGTGCGCGCAATGATCTCGGCAATGGCCGCGTCGTGCAGGTTCTTGACGATGGGCGATTGCAGGCCTTCGCGGCCCTGGGCGGCATCGTTGACCTTGATCCAGGCCAGGCCCTTGGCGCCGTAGATCTTGACGAATTCGGTGTAGCCGTCGATTTCGCCGCGGCTCATCTCGCCTCCGCCGGGAATGCGCAGGCCGACCACGCGGCCACCCTTCGTGGTAGCGGGAGTGGAGAAGACCTTGAAGTCGACGTCCTTCATCACGTCGGTGAGTTCGGTGAACTCGAGCTTGACGCGCAGGTCGGGCTTGTCGGAGCCGTAGCGATGCATGGCCTCGGCGTACTTCATGACGGGGTAGCCCGGCAGGTCGACGTTCAGCACCTCGCGGAACACCTTGCGGATCATGCCCTCGAACATCTCGCGGATTTCCTCTTCGCCCAGGAACGAGGTCTCGATGTCGATCTGGGTGAACTCAGGCTGGCGGTCGGCGCGCAGGTCCTCGTCGCGGAAGCACTTGGTGATCTGGTAGTAGCGGTCGTAGCCGGCCACCATGAGCAGTTGCTTGAACAGCTGGGGCGACTGCGGCAGCGCGAAGAACTGGCCGTCGTGCACGCGGCTGGGCACGAGGTAGTCGCGCGCGCCTTCGGGCGTGGATTTGCCCAGCATGGGCGTCTCGATGTCGACGAAGCCGTTGGCGTCTAGGAACTTGCGCACCGCCATCGCCACGCGGTAGCGCAGCATCAGGTTCTTCTGCATGTACGGGCGGCGCAGGTCGAGCACGCGGTGCGTGAGGCGCGTGGTTTCGGACAGGTTGTCGTCGTCGAGCAGGAACGGGGGGGTGACCGAGGGGTTGAGCACCACGAGTTCGTGGCACAGCACTTCGATCTTGCCGCTCTTGAGGTTGTCGTTGGTGGTGCCTTCGGGACGGGCTCGCACCACACCCTTGATCTGCACACAGAACTCGTTGCGAAGACCTTCGGCGGCCTTGAACATCTCGGCGCGGTCGGGATCGCACACGATCTGCACGTAGCCTTCGCGGTCGCGCAGGTCGACGAAGATCACGCCGCCATGGTCGCGACGGCGGTTCACCCAGCCGCACAGGCTGACGGTTTGGCCCATCAGGGCTTCGGTGACGAGACCGCAATAGTGGGTGCGCATGGACATGGTCTTCAGGAACTGGAAGGAGGATTCGGAGGGGTGGCGATGAGCGCGGCCGGCGGCAGCACCGGCACGACGACGCCCATCGACACGATGTACTTCAGGGCTTCATCCACGCCCATGCGCAGCTCGATGCAGTCGCTGCGCTTGAGCATCACGAAGTAGCCGCCCGTGGGATTGGGCGTCGTGGGCACGTAGACGGTGAGGTAGTCGTCGGCCAGGTAATTGGCCACGTCGCCGCCTGGCGTGCCGGTGACGAAGGCGATGGTCCAGACACCCTCGCGCGGCCACTGGATCAGTACCGCCGTGCGGAAGGCATTGCCGCTTTCGGAAAACAGTGTGTCGGAGACCTGCTTGACGCTGGAGTAGATGGAACGCACCACGGGGATGCGGTGCAGCACCGCGTTGCCCCACTCGACCAGCTTGCGGCCCATGAAGTTGCTGGCAGCGGCGCCCACGACCAGCAGGATCAGCAGCGCCAGCAGCGCGCCCAGGCCGGGGATATGCACGCCGAACAGGCGGTCAGGATGCCAGGCGGCCGGCAGGATATAGAGCGTGCTGTCGAGGGTACGGATCACCCATTCGAGCACCCAGATGGTGATGCCCACCGGCACGATGACCAGCAGGCCGGCGAACAGCCATTTGCGCAGAGCGGTCATCGCAGGGGAGGGTTCAGTTGCCCGAACCGCCGGAGCCGGCCGGCGCGGCTGCTGGAGCAGTTGGAGCTGGGGCTGCGGCAGCAGGTGCGGGCGTTGCTGCGGGGGCCGCCGTGCTTTCGGCGGGCTTGGCGCCCGCCTCTGCAGGCGCTGGCGCGCTGGCGCGGTCACGGAAATCGGTGACATACCAGCCCGAGCCCTTGAGCTGGAAGCCGGCGGCGGTCAGCTGCTTGGAAAAGGTTTCGGCCCCGCACGACGGGCACACCGTCAGCGGAGCGTCGGACATCTTCTGCAGCACGTCCTTGGAATGGCCACAGGACGCGCACTTGTAGGCGTAGATCGGCATGGTGGGAGCTGGAACTCAGGCGGCCCGGAAACGCCCGGGAAACCCTCGATTATAGGACGCGCGACGCTTCCGTACGGCCGCCGCCGCCCCTTACTGGCCGCCGCGCAAGGCCGCCTGCTGCTGGCGGTACAGGCGCCGCTCGCGCACGGCGATGACGTAGCTCGACGCCACCACGAACACGGCCACGACGGCGATGACCACCGTGGCCAGCGCGTTCACCGTCGGGTCCAGTCCCAGCCGGGCGCGCGAAAAGATCACCAGCGGCAGCGTGGTCGAGCCCGGTCCCGACAGGAAGGCGGAGATCACCACATCGTCCAGCGACAGGGTGAAAGTGAGCAGCCACGCTGCCATCAGCGACTGGGCAATGGACGGCAGCGTGACCAGGAAGAACACCTGCGCCGGCCGGGCGCCCAGATCCTGCGCGGCCTCCTCGAGCTGCGGGTTGAGATCGCGCAGCCGGGCTCCGATGACCACCGTGGCATAGGCAGCCCCCACCAGCATGTGGCCCAGCCAGATCGTGACCAGCCCGCGCTCGGGAAAGCCGAATGCTCGCTGCATGGACACCAGCATCAACAGCAACGACAGGCCCACCAGCACCTCGGGCATCACCAGCGGGGCGCGCGAGAGCGCGGCGAACAGCGCGCGACCGCGGAAGCGCGGCAGGCGCTCGAGCACCAGGGCCGTGAGCGTGCCGATCACCACGGCGCCGGTGGCCGTGGCGGCGGCGATCTTGAGCGAGAAGAACAGGCCCCGCCGGATATCCTCGTCCTCCATCAGCCGCTGGTACCAGCGCAGGCTGAAGCCGCTCCAGACGTTGGGCACGGGCGAGTCGGTGAAGCTGAAGATCACCAGCGCGGCGATCGGGAGGTAGAGAAAGGCGAAGCCCAGCAGCAGCCAGATGCGGCCGGTCCAGCGCGCGGCAGGCGTGGCGATCATGCGCGCCTCCCCTGGCTCTGGTCCTGGCTGCGGCTGAGCAGCGCCAGCGGTGCGAGGATCAGCAGGACCATCACCACGGCCACCGCACCGGCCACGGGCCAGTCGTTGTTGGCGAAGAATTCGTCCCACAGCACGCGACCGATCATCAGGGTTTCGGGCCCGCCCAGCAGCTCGGGGATGACGTACTCACCGACGCAGGGGATGAACACCAGCATCGCGCCGGCGGCGATGCCCGCGCGAGACAGCGGCACCGTGATGCGCCAGAACGCCTGCCACGCGGTCGCCCCCAGGTCCTGCGCGGCCTCGAGCAGGCGCAGATCCATCTTGGAAAGGGTGGCGTACAGCGGCAACACCATGAAAGGCAGATAGGTGTAGACCATGCCCAGGATGAGCGAGAACGGGCTGTACATCAACTGCCCTTCCGACGGGATGAGCCCGAGCGCGAACAGCAGCCTATCCGCGCCGATGCCGACGAGGAAGGAGCCGATCCAGCCGGTCTCGGCGTCGAGCAGCCCCTTCCAGGCATAGACGCGCAGAAGGAAGCTGGTCCAGAACGGCAGCATCACACCCATCAGCAGCAGCGGTTGCAGACTGGAACGCGCCCGCGCCATGAAATAGGCGAACGGATAGCCCACCACCAGGCAGATCAGCGTCGTCACCGCGGCGTAGCCCAGCGAACGCAGGTAGGTGGACACATAGAGGCTGTCCTGTATCAGCAGCGCGTAGGCTTGCAGCTGCCCGCCGAACGTCCATCCCTCCTCGGTGCGCGTGAACAGGTCGGTGAGCTGTGCGCCATCCATCTGCAGGAAGCTGATGCGCAGCACGATCAGGAACGGCAGCAGGAAGAACACGCCCAGCCAGAGCAGGGGCACGCCCAGGACGAGACGCCGCCCCCAGGAAGCGGGTGCGTGCGTCGCCGTGCTGCGTGGATCTGTCATGGCGGCGCGTGCCTCACTCGGTCAGCACGACCTGGGCGCCCGGTTGCCACGAGGCCCACACCGAATCGCCTACCGCGAACGCCAGCTCGCCATGACGGCGTTCGTTCTCGACATTGGCCTTCAGGCGCGCGCCGCTGGGCAGCTCGAGGTGGTACATGGTGGCATCGCCGAAGTAAGAGAACGCACGCACCACCCCCTGCACCTGGTTGGCGCCCGCCGTGCCGGCGGCGTCCAGGCGGATTTTCTCGGGGCGCACGGCCACCGTGACCGCCTGGCCAGCGCCGGCCGCAAAGGGTTCGGAGAGTTCGTGCACCACGTCGGCACAGCGCACGTGGGCGCCGTCTTCCACCGTGCCGTCCATGAGGTTCACGTTGCCGATGAAGTCGGCCACGAAACGCGACGACGGGCTTTCATACACCTCGGCCGGTGCGCCGATCTGCAGCAGGCGCCCCTGGCTCATGACGGCGATGCGCGAGGCCATCATCATGGCCTCCTCCTGGTCGTGCGTGACCATCACGCAGGTCACGCCGATCTGCCGGATGATGTTGACCAGTTCGATCTGGGTTTCCTCGCGCAGCTTCTTGTCGAGGGCGCCGAGCGGCTCGTCGAGCAGCAGCAGCTGCGGCCTTTTGGCCAGGCTGCGCGCCAGCGCCACACGCTGCTGCTGCCCGCCCGAGAGCTGGTGCGGCTTGCGCGTGGCGAAGGACGTCATCTGTACCAGCCGCAGCATCTCCTCGACACGCGCCTGCACCTCGGCCCTGGGCAGTCCGTCGCGCCGCAAGCCGAAGGCGATGTTGTCCCACACCGAGAGGTGCGGGAACAGCGCGTACGACTGGAACATCATGTTCACCGGCCGCTCGTAGGGCGGACGCCCCGCCAGATCCACGCCGCCGAGCACCACGCGGCCGGCGCTGGGCGTCTCGAAGCCCGCCAGCATGCGCAGCAGCGTGCTCTTGCCGCAGCCAGACGAGCCCAGCAGCGCGAAGATCTCGCCGCGCGCGACGTCGAGATTCACGCCGTCGACCGCGCGGAAGCTGCCGAAGTCCTTGGTGACCGCCTCGATGCGGAGGAACGCCTGATTGTCCGGCGGAGTGTTCATGGGTGGCTTGCGTTCACACGTGAAGCGCCGGCACGCCCCGGCCGCGACTGGCGGCCGGGCCCGCCGTCAGCGGTTGGCCTTGAAGTTGGTGAAGGTGCGGGTGACCAGGCGCAGCGTGGCCTGGTCGGGCGTGTCGGGCGCGATCATGCCGGCCAGCGCCTGCGCATCGGGGAACACGGCCGGGTCGTTGGCCAGCACCGGGTTCACGTGCTTCATCGAGGCCTTGTTGGGGTTGGCGTAGAACACCTTGTTGGTGAGCGACGCGTGCACCTCGGGACGCAGGATGTAGTTGATCCACTTGTGCGCGTTCTCGGGATGCTTGGCATCCTTGGGGATGGCCATCGTGTCGAAGAACAGCAGGCCGCCCGACTTGGGCAACAGCACCTTGAGGTTCTGCGGTGCCTTGGCCTTGGCCGACTTGTCCTTGGCGATCATGATGTCGCCCGACCAGCCGATCACAGCGCACAGCTGGCCGCGGGCCATCTGGTCGATGTAGTCGGAGCCCGAACCCGAGAAGCGCGTGACGAACGGACGGACGGCCTTGAGCATCTTGCCGGCTTCGGCATAGTCGGCTGCGACCTTGCTGCGCGGGTCCTTGCCGATGTACTGCAGCGCGATCGGCATGATCTCCGACGCGGTGTCGAGGAACGACACGCCGCAGCCGCGCAGCTTGGACATGTACTCGGGCTTGAAGACCAGGTCCCACACGTTGTCGGGCAGCGCGGCGGTGCCGAGCGCGGCCTTGACCTTGTCGACGTTGATGCCGACCGTGGTGTAGCCCCACATCCAGTCGACCAGGTAGTCGTTGCCCGGGTCGGTCTTGGCCAGTTGCGCCTGGATGGCGGGGTCGAGGTTGGCCAGGTTGGGAATCTTGGACTTGTCGAGCTTCTGCAGCAGGCCGGCCTGGATCTGCATCTTGGCGAAGTGCGAACCGGGCACCACGATGTCGTAGCCCGACATGCCGGCGACGAGCTTGGCATGCAGGGCTTCGTTGCTGTCGAACAGGTCGTAGCGGACCTTGATGCCGGTTTCCTTCTCGAAATTGCGGATCGTGTCCTCGGCGATGTAGTCGCCCCAGTTGTAGATGTTGAGGACTTTTTCCTCCTGGGCATGCGCGGCGGTCACGCCAGCCATCGTCATGACGGCCACGGCCATCGCGGCCAGGCGGCGCGCGAGATGCGTCGAAGTCAGTTTCATGAACATCCTTTCTTCAGGGGGAACATCGGGGCGGCCCGGATTATCCCCGGCCGTCCGCGCACGCGGTCAGAAAAACCGTACGCGGGTGAAGACAAGCATCACCAGCAGGCCCAATACAAATCCCATGCCAACATAACCCAGCGCGGCCAGCAGGCGGTTGGTGCGGCGTTGCTCGGCGATCAGCAGGTCGAGGTCGCGCCGGTACTCGGCGGGCCGCTCGCTCAGGTAGGCATGCATCAGGCGCGGCAGCTCGGGCAGCAGCTTGGCCCAGCGTGGCGCCTCGGCCTTGAACTGGCGCCAGAAGCGCTTGGGGCCGACCTGGTCGATCATCCATTTCTCGAGGAACGGCTTGGCCGTGCTCCAGAGGTCGAGCTCGGGGTCGAGCTGGCGCCCCAGGCCCTCGATGTTGAGCAGCGTCTTCTGCAGCAGCACCAACTGGGGCTGGATCTCGACGTGGAAGCGGCGCGAGGTCTGGAATAGCCGAAGGAGCACCATGCCCAGCGAGATTTCACGCAGCGGCCGGTCGAAATACGGCTCGCAGACGGCGCGGATCGCGGCCTCGAGTTCGTCCACGCGGGTGTCGCGAGGCACCCAGCCGCTTTCCACGTGCAACTCGGCCACGCGCTTGTAGTCACGGCGGAAGAAGGCCGTGAAGTTCTGCGCGAGGTACTCCTTGTCGAACTCGGTCAGCGTGCCGACGATGCCGAAATCCAGCGAGATGTAGCGCCCGAAGGTCTCGGGCTCGATGCTGACCTGGATGTTGCCCGGGTGCATGTCGGCGTGGAAGAAGCCGTCGCGGAACACCTGCGTGAAGAAGATGGTGACGCCGTCGCGCGCGAGCTGTGGGATATTGACGCCCGCCTGGCGCAGCCGCTGCAGTTGGCTGATGGGGACGCCCTTCATGCGCTGCATGACGATGACCTCGGGATGGCACCAGTCCCAGTACATCTCGGGAATCAGCACCAGGCCGAGGTCGGCCATGTTGCGGCGCAGTTGCGTGGCGTTGGAGGCCTCTCGCACCAGGTCGAGTTCGTCGTGCAGATACTTGTCGAACTCGGCCACCACACGCTGGGGCTTGAGCCGCTTGCCGTCGGCGGACAGGCGCTCCACCCAGCCGGCCATCATGCGCATGAGCGCCAGGTCGTTCTCGATCACAGGCAGCATGCCGGGCCGCAGCACCTTGACGGCCACCTCGCGCTCCTGCCCGCTGCGGTCACGCAACACGGCGAAGTGCACCTGGGCGATGGAGGCGCTGGCCACCGGCACGTGGTCGAACTGCACGAAGATGTCGCCGACCGACCGGCGGAAGGCCCGTTCGATGGTGGCGACGGCGATGCCCGGGTCGAACGGCGGCACGCGGTCCTGCAGCAGCGCCAGCTCGTCGGCGATGTCGGGTGGCAGCAGGTCGCGCCGGGTCGACATGACCTGGCCGAACTTCACGAAGATGGGGCCCAGGCGCTCCAGCGCTTCCCGCAGGCGCTGGCCCCTCGGCGCGCGCAGGTCCCGGCCCACCGACACAACGCGGGCCAGCAGGCGGATCCACGGCTTCTGGAAGCTGGTGAGCACGAGCTCGTCGAGCCCGTAGCGCAGGGCGATCCAGACGATGAATGCGCCGCGCACGAAACGCTTCATGCCAGCACCTTCTCAGGGCCGGCGGCGACGGTGCGGCGGATCATTCCGGGCGCTCGCCCGCTGCAGCGGCCGGCGCGGTCGCGCGGCCGGCTTTCGCAATGAAGCCGCGCAAGGCGCTGGCCAGGCCCCGCGCGGCCTGCGCCACGGAATGCGCCGGCGCATCGCCGATGACGCGCGCCAGGTCATCCTCGACGTCCCAGCGTACGTTGTCGACCAGCCAGTTGACCTCGGCGGCAAGCTGCACGTCGCCCGAGATACGCACTGCAGGTTTCTCGCCAGCCAGCGCCGCACGCGCCAGCGCCGCGGGCGACTCGTCGGTGACGGCCAGGGTGAGGTCGGCCACCGCGTGGGCCGGCGCCCGTTCGAGCAGGCCGGCCGGCGTGGCCGCCAGCAACATGTGGAACTGGCGCCATTCGATCCGCACCACCTTGCCGCGCTGGCGCGCCAGGCGCTCTTGCGCCTGAGCTTCCTGGCCCAGCACGTGGTTGAGGAACAGCACCGCGCGGTGCTGGAGCTCGTCGACCAGCCATGCCGGCGGCTGCAGCGAGTCGCCGGCGCGGCGGGCGAGATGGTCCAGAAAAGCGAAGGGGGATGGTGTGACCATCCCCCGATTATTCCCCAAGCTTCCTGTCGGACGGGACGCCGCCCGACAGGAAGCAGGTCATTGAAGGGCTTGCACGCCCGCCACCAGCCAGCCGCTGCCGCCGCTCTTGGGCTTGGTCATGTTCCAGACCTCGCGGAACGGGCTCGGGCCCGCCGAGGGCTGCTCGCGGATCATCCCTGAAAACTCGACGCTGGCCATGTAGTCCTGGCCCAGGTCTTCGATGCCCAGCAGGCGGGCTTCGATCATGACCACGTCGGTCTTGTTGGGCTGGCCTCCCAGATGCGCCTCGCGTTCGGACAGTTGTACGCGGATCTCGTCGACCATGTCGTCGGTCATCATCGAGCGCAGCGTGGCGATGTCGGCGCGATCCCACGCCTCCTGCAGCGTCACGAAATTGCGCTTCGCAGCGCCCAGAAAACCTTGCGTGTCGAAATCCGCCGGCACGCCCCATCCCTGAGCGCCCGACAGCGCCGAGCCGATGGCCACCCCCGCAGCGCCACCGCGTACATTGGACGCGTCGAATGCCATGCTGTTGCGCTCCCACGGGCGAGCCGAGGCGTCGTTGCCCACGGTTTCGGGACGGTATTGGCGCAGCGACGCCGGTTGCGTGGGCGCGCTGCCCGCAGCACCCGCGCCTTGATAGGCCAGGCCACCCGTGCCAGCGCCGGACGGGCGGCGCGAGCGCATCACCATGCCAATGACGGCCATGACGGCGAAGGCCAGAAGTGCGATCAGCAGGATGTTGCCGAAGGCTTCGCCGAGGCCAAGCGAGCTGGCCAGCCAGGCCAGACCCAGACCGGCCGCGAGGCCGCCGAGCATGGCGCCCCAGGGCTTGCGGGCGGCAGCGGCGGCAGGCGCCGCGGCTGCCGCCGGTGCCTGGCGCGCGGCAGCATTCTGCTGGGCCGGCGCGGCCGACTGCGAGGGCGGCGGCGAGGCAGGCTGCGTCACGTTGTTCGACTGGCGGCCGAACGACTTGCCACCGCCCATGCGGCGGGCTTCGGCTTCCGTCGATGCGAACACGATCACGCACACGAGCAGAGCGGTCAGGAACTTCATGGTCATGGGGCCTCCTTCTTCATTCGGGAAAACGCTTCTGTCGGACGCTCTTCGCGTCGTCAGCACTTGATTCCAACATGGAGGGCGACCACGCCGCCCGTCATGTTGTGATAGTCCACATGGCCGAAACCACCTTCCTTCATCAGGGACTTGAGCGTCTCCTGGTCGGGATGCATGCGGATCGACTCGGCCAGGTAGCGGTAGCTGGCCGCATCGCCGGCCACGGCCTGCCCCAGCCGGGGCAGCACGTTGAACGAATACCAGTCGTAGGCGCGCTGGAGCGGGCGCGCGACGCGCGAGAACTCCAGCACCAGCAGCTTGCCGCGCGGCTTGAGCACGCGGTTCATCTCGGCCAGCGCGCGATCCTTGTGGGTCATGTTCCGCAGGCCGAACGCCACGCTCACGACGTCGAAGTGGTTGTCGGGGAACGGCAGCTTCTCGGCGTCGCACACCATGGTGGGCAACACCACGCCGGCATCGAGCAGTCGGTTGCGGCCCTCGCGCAGCATGGCTTCGTTGATGTCGGTGTGCACCACCTGGCCGCTCACGCCGGCCTTCCGGGCGAAAGCCAGGGCCAGGTCGCCCGTGCCGCCCGCGATGTCGAGCACGCGCGAGCCTTCGCGAACGCCGGACACGAGCACCGTGTAGGCCTTCCAGGCGCGGTGCAGGCCGCCCGACATCAGGTCGTTCATGACGTCATAGCGCGAGGCCACGGAGTCGAACACGCCGCGCACGCGGCGCGCCTTGTCCGCCTCGTCGACGGTCTCGAAACCAAAATGGGTGCTGCTCATGCATCCGATGCTAGGGCCGAAGGCGTGCACACCCCTCGACAACCCCGCACCAGCAGCGGGAATTTGTGGGCATTTTGATGAAAGGCCGTGCGCTGCCGCACCGCCTTGGCGCACTCAGCCGTGGCCCGAACAGCCGCCAGCGGCGGATGCCGGCGGCATGGCGACATCGCGCGACGCACCCGCCGCGGCAAGGCGCGCCTCGTAATCGGCCCACAGTTCAGCCTGACGCGAGCCCAGCTCGTAGAGCAGGTCCCACGAGAAGATGCCGCTGTCGTGTCCGTCTGAGAAGCGCGGCTGCACCGCGTAGTTGCCCACCGGGCTGAGCGACTCGATGCCGACTTCGCGCTTGCCGGTCTGCAGCGTTTCCTGACCCGGGCCGTGGCCCTGGACCTCGGCCGACGGCGAGAACACGCGCATCAGCTCGAACGGAATCAGGAACTGCGCACCGTCGGAGAAGACGACCTCCAGCCGGCGCGTACGGCCGTGCAGCGTGATGGTCTTCGGCACCGGTGCGCCGGGCGTCAGGCCTGCCATCCGCCGGCTCCCACAGGTTGCGCCAGCCCGGCGGCGCTCAGGGCGCTCACCATCGCCGCCTCGGCCGCCGGCAGTGCGGCCTGCAAGGCATCGAGTCGCTCGGCCGGAACGGCGCGTGCCGCGGGCGCCCATACGGGCGCGGGGAATCGGCTGTCCCATTCGTGGCGAGCGATGACATGCCAGTGCAGGTGCGGCACCATGTTGCCAAGCGCGGCGAGGTTGATCTTGGCCGGACGCAGCGCGGCCGGAAGATGATCGAGCAGGGCCTGCTCCACACAGACCACGGCGCTCATGCAGTGCTGCCGCTCGGCGGGCGAGAGTTGCGACAGCTCTGCCACGTGCGCCTGCCAGACGACGCGGTAGAACGCCGGCAAGCCCTCTTCCGCCGCCCGGATCACACGCAGTTGCGGCCCCTGGGCCAGCAGCACGCCACCCGGACCTTCGCAGAGCGGGCAGGCCGCGTCCGCCATCAGACCAGCACCCGCTCGATGCCGCCTGCGTTGGCGTCAGCGACGTAGCGGCCCATCCAGTCCTCGCCGAGGATGTGGCGGGCCATCTCGACCACGATGTAGTCGGCCTCGAGCAGGCCGTTGTCCAGGTCATTGCCGTAGCGCGAGAGGCCCTGCAGGCAGCTGGGGCAGCTGGTGAGGATCTTGGTGGGCTGGCCCGCGGCGCGCGGCGCGATCTCCGCCAGCGCTGCGGCGCCCTTCTTCAGCTCTTCTTCCTTGCGGAAGCGCACCTGCGTGGACACGTCCGGCCGCGTCACACCCAGCGTGCCCGATTCGCCGCAGCAGCGTTCGGACTTGAGCACGTCGGGGCCGACCAGCGCCTTCACGGTCTTCATCGGGTCTTGCAGCTTCATCGGCGTGTGGCAGGGGTCGTGGTAGAGATAGGCCTCTTTCGCCTCCAGCCTGATTCCCTTTTCGAGCAGGTACTCGTGGATGTCGATGATGCGGCTGCCCGGGAAAATCTTGTCGAACTGGTAGCCCTGCAGCTGGTCGTAGCAGGTGCCGCAGCTCACCACCACGGTCTTGATGTCCAGATAGTTGAGCGTGTTCGCCACGCGGTGGAACAGCACGCGGTTGTCGGTGATGGTCTTCTCGGCCTTGTCGAACTGGCCGGCGCCGCGCTGCGGGTAGCCACAGCACAGGTAGCCCGGCGGCAGCACGGTCTGCACACCCGCATGCCAGAGCATGGCCTGCGTGGCCAGGCCCACCTGCGAGAAGAGCCGCTCCGAGCCGCAGCCCGGGAAGTAGAACACCGCCTCGGTCTCGGGCGTGGTCGCCTTCGGGTCGCGGATGATCGGCACGTAGTCCTTGTCCTCGATGTCGAGCAGCGCGCGCGCCGTGCGCTTGGGCAGGCCCGCAGGCATCTTCTTGTTGACGAAGTGGATCACCTGCTCGCGGATCGGCGCGGTGCCTACCGTCGCAGGCGGCCTGGCCGTCTGGTGGCGTGCGGCCACGCGCAGCATGTCGTTGGCGAACCGCTGCACTTTGAAGCCGACGTCGACCATCGCCGTGCGCATGAGCTTGATGGTCTGCGGACTGGTGGCGTTGAGAAACAGCATTGCAGCCTTATTGCCCGGCCGGAAGCTCTTCTTGCCCATCTTGCGCAACAGGTTGCGCATGTTCATCGACACGTCGCCGAAGTCGATCTTCACCGGGCAGGGCGTCAGGCACTTGTGGCACACCGTGCAGTGGTCGGCGACGTCCTCGAACTCTTCCCAGTGCTTGATCGACACGCCGCGGCGCGTCTGCTCTTCGTAGAGGAACGCCTCGACCAGCAGCGAGGTGGCCAGGATCTTGTTGCGCGGGCTGTAGAGCAGGTTGGCACGCGGCACATGCGTGGCGCACACCGGCTTGCACTTGCCGCAGCGCAGGCAGTCCTTCACCGAATCGGCGATGGCGCCGATGTCGCTCTGCTGCATGATCAGCGACTCGTGCCCCATGAGGCCGAAACTCGGCGTGTAGGCGTTGGTCAGGTCGGCGTACAGAGTGCCCGGCGCCACACCGCCTTCGCGCAGCAGCTTGCCCTTGTTGAAACGGCCTTCGGGATCGACGCGCGCCTTGTAGTCGGCGAACGGCGCCAGTTCGGCGTCCGACAGGAATTCGAGCTTGGTGATGCCGATTCCGTGCTCGCCCGAAATCACACCGTCGAGGCTTCGCGCGAGCTGCATGATGCGCGCCACGGCTTCGTGCGCCGTCTGCAGCATCTCGTAGTTGTCGCTGTTGACGGGAATGTTGGTGTGCACGTTGCCATCGCCCGCGTGCATGTGAAGGGCCACCCAGACGCGGCCTTTCAGCACGCGCTGGTGGATGGCGCTGACTTCCTGCAGGATGGGCTTGAATGCCTCACCCGCGAACAGGCCGGACAGCGGCGTGCGGATCTGCGTCTTCCAGCTCGCGCGCAGCGTGTGGTCCTGCAGCTGCGGAAACAGTTCATCGACACGCGCCAGCCAGTCCTGCCAGAGCGCGCGCACTTCGTGCAGCTGGGCAATGGCCTGCTGCACGCGGTCTTCCATCAGTTCGGCCGAAGGGATGTCGTTGGCATCGTCGGTCTTGCCCAGCGGCAGGTTGCCGCGCGTGAAGAACGCCTCCAGCGCATCGACGAGCTGCAGCTTGTTGCGCAGGCTCAGCTCGATGTTGATGCGCTCGATGCCGTCGGTGTACTCGGCCATGCGCGGCAGCGGGATCACCACGTCTTCATTGATCTTGAAGGCGTTGGTGTGGCGGCTGATGGCGGCCGTGCGCTTGCGATCGAGCCAGAACTTCTTGCGCGCCTCGGCGCTGATGGCGATGAAACCCTCGCCCGAGCGCGAGTTGGCAAGGCGCACCACTTCCGAGGTGGCCCGCGCCACGGCGTCGGCGTCGTCGCCCGCGATGTCGCCGATCAGCACCATCTTGGGCAGGCCGCCGTGCTTCTTGCTCTTGGTGGCATAGCCGACGGCGCGCAGGTAGCGGTCATCCAGATGTTCGAGGCCCGCCAGCAGAACCAGCGGCTCGCTGCCGCCCTCGGCGCGCTTTTGCAGCGCGAACATGAAATCCTTGATTTCCACGATGCTGGGCACGGCGTCCTTGGCGTTGCCGAAGAACTCCAGGCACACGGTGCGCGTGTGTTCAGGCATGCGGTGCACCACCCAGCGGCAACTGGTGATGAGGCCGTCGCAGCCTTCCTTCTGGATGCCCGGCAGGCCCGAGAGGAACTTGTCGGTCACGTCCTTGCCCAGGCCTTCCTTGCGGAAGGTCTTGCCGGGAATGTCCAGGCGCTCGGTGCGCAGCGGCGTCTTGCCGTCGGCTGCGAAGTAGCGCAGCTCGAAACAGGCCATCTCGGCGTCATGGATCTTGCCGAGGTTGTGATCCATGCGGACCACTTCCAGCCATTCGGCCTGCGGCGTGACCATGCGCCACGAGGCCAGGTTGTCCAGTGCCGTGCCCCACAGCACGGCCTTCTTGCCGCCGGCGTTCATGGCGACGTTGCCGCCCACGCACGAGGCCTCGGCCGACGTCGGGTCGACCGCGAAGACGAAACCCGCGCGCTCGGCCGCGTCGGCCACGCGCTGGGTCACCACACCGGCTTCGGTCCAGATGGTGGGCACGGGGTGGCCGATGCCGGGAATCTGCACATGCTCGACCTCGGTCATGGCCTCCAGCTTCTCGGTGTTGATGACCGCACTCTTCCAGGTCAGCGGGATGGCGCCGCCGGTGTAGCCGGTGCCGCCTCCTCGCGGGATGATGGTCAGTCCGAGCTCGATGCAGGCGGCCACCAGGCCGGCCATCTCCGCCTCGGTATCGGGCGTGAGCACGACAAAGGGATATTCGACGCGCCAGTCGGTGGCATCGGTGACGTGCGAGACACGCGAGAGGCCGTCGAACTTGATGTTGTCCCTGGCCGTGTGCCTGTGCAGCACGCGCTGGGCGCGGCGCCGCAGCGCGGCCGTCTCGTCGAAGGTGCGGTCGAAGGCGTCGACGGCGGCACGGGCAGCCACCAGCAAGTCACCCACCAGCGCATCGCGGTCGGCGTCGACTGCGGGCGTGCGGCGCTTTTCCACCTCGGCCAGCCGATGGCGCAGGGCCTCGACCAGCTGGCGACGGCGCTTGGGGTTGTCCAGCAGGTCGTCCTGCAGGTACGGATTGCGCTGCACCACCCAGATGTCGCCGAGCACTTCATAGAGCATGCGGGCCGAGCGGCCGGTCTGGCGTTCCTCGCGCAGGCGCGAGAGCAGCTCCCAGGCAGGCGCGCCCAGCAGGCGGATCACGATCTCCCGGTCGGAGAAGCTCGTGTAGTTGTAGGGGATTTCGCGCAGCCGCGCTGGCTCGGAAACCTGCGCGATCAGGGCGGCCAACGCCGTCGGAGCATTCATGGGAAATGTCGTTGCGAACGCGTGGCGCCCGCCTTGCCGTGGGAGGGCGATTTTATTCCGCCCGGCCGGGGCGTGCCGGCCACGCCGGCCATGCCCCGCAACGCGGGCCCACAGGGCCCGCCGTCCGCTAGAACAGCACGCGCGTGCGCAGCGTGCCCGGCACCTCGGCCAGACGGGCAGCGACGGCCTCGGACGAGCCGGCGTCGATGTCCATC
This sequence comes from Burkholderiales bacterium, assembly GCA_017307855.1. GTDB lineage: Bacteria > Pseudomonadota > Gammaproteobacteria > Burkholderiales > Burkholderiaceae_C > JAGOCV01. The sequence goes on from JAFKGD010000007.1 coordinate 105,693, forward strand.
ACCACGTAGCCCACCCGCTCGTTGGTCTGCAGGTACTGCGCCGAGATGTTGATGCCCAAGTCCGAGAACACGCGATTGACCTCTGACATCACGCCCGGCACGTTGCGGTGCACGTGCAGGATGCGATGCTTGCCGGGGTGGGCGGGCAGCGCCACCTCGGGCAGGTTGACCGAGGTGATGGAGGTGCCGTTGTCGCTGTAGCGGATGAGCTTGTCTGCCACCTCGACGCCGATGTTGGCCTGCGCTTCCATGGTCGAGCCGCCCACGTGCGGCGTGAGGATGACGTTGTCCAGGCCGCGCAGGGGCGAGACGAACTCGTCCTTGTTGCTGCGTGGCTCCTCGGGGAACACGTCGATCGCAGCGCCCAGCAGGTGGCCGGACCGGAGAGCCTCGGCCAGCGGGTCGATCTCGACCACGGTGCCGCGCGAGGCGTTGATCAGGATGGCGCCGGGCTTCATGGCCGCGATCTGGGCCGCGCCGATCATCCACTGGGTGGAAGGCAGCTCGGGTACATGCAGCGTCACGATGTCGCTGGTGGCCAGCAGTTCGGCCAGACTGGCCTGGCGGGCATTGCCCAGCGGCAGCTTGGCCACTACATCGTGGAACACCACGTGCATGCCCAGCGATTCGGCCAGCACCGACAGTTGCGTGCCGATGGAGCCGTAGCCGATGATGCCCAGCGTCTTGCCGCGAATCTCGTACGAGTCTGTGGCGCTCTTGAGCCAGCCTCCCCGATGGGCCGCTGCATTCTTGGCCGGAATGCCGCGCAGCAGCAGGATCGCCTCACCCAGCACCAGTTCGGCCACAGAGCGCGTGTTGGAGTACGGCGCATTGAAGATGGCCACGCCACGCTCGGCCGCGGCCACCAGGTCGACCTGGTTGGTGCCGATGCAGAAGCAGCCCGCCGCCACGAGCTTGGGCGCATGCGCCAATGCCTCGGCCGTGAGTTGCGTGCGCGAGCGGATGCCCAGAAAGTGCACATCGGCGAGCTTGGCGTGGAGTTCGTCGCCCTCGAGCGCACCCGACAGCGCCTCGACCTGCGTATAGCCCGCGTTGCGCAACAGTTCCTGCGCCGAAGGGTGGATGCCCTCGAGCAGGAGGAACTTGATCTTGCTTTTGTCCAGGGAGGTCTTGGTCATGGCATTCCGGGTAAAAACAGGCGCGCCTCAGCCGGGCTTGAATCCCGACTGGAAAGATCGGAAATCCTAGCATGCTGCGCTGCAGCACACGCGCGCCACCGTGCGAGTGGAACGGGTTTTCCCGCTTTGTGACGGTTCCAAGGCATGGCGAAATTGTCTTTCGAATGTCATAAACGATTCATAGCATCCACGCTTTCAGCCCACAGGAGTTCCAGACCATGAAATTCAGATCCGTGGCCGCGGCCATCGCCGCGACCTTCGCCGTGCAGGGTGCCGCACTGGCACAAACCGAAATCCAGTGGTGGCATTCCATGACGGCCGTGAACGGCGAGTGGGTCAACGATCTGGCCAAGCAGTTCAACGAGAGCCAGAAGCAATACAAGATCGTCCCGACCTTCAAGGGCTCGTACGACGAATCGATGACGGCGTCGATCGCCGCCTTCCGCGCAGGCAACGCACCGCACATCCTGCAGGTGTTCGAAGTGGGCACGGCCACGATGATGGCCAGCAAGGGCGCGATCGTTCCCGTGGGCAAGGTGATGCAGGACGCGGGCGTGAAGTTCGATCCGAAGGCCTACATCCCCGCCGTGGCCGGCTACTACACCGCGCCCAACGGCCAGATGCTGAGCTTCCCGTTCAACAGCTCGACCACCATCTTCTATTTCAACAAGGACGCCTTCAAGGCGGCCGGACTGCCCACCGACAAGGCGCCGGCGACCTGGCCCGAAGTCGTTTCCGCCGCCGCCAAGCTCAAGGCCAGCGGCCACAAGTGCCCGTTCACCACGGCCTGGCAGAACTGGACGCAGGTGGAGAGCTTCTCGGCCTGGCACAACGTCGAATTCGCCAGCAAGGGCAACGGCCTGCAGGGCATGGACGCGCGCCTGAAGGTGAACTCGCCGCTGCACGAGCGCCACATCACCAATCTGGCCAACATGGCCAAGCAGGGCCTGTTCGTCTACAAGGGCCGCGGCAACGTGCCGGAGGCCTCGTTCGTGTCGGGCGAGTGCGCCATGATCAACACCTCGTCCGGCTTCTACGGCAACGTGGCCAAGAACGCCAAGTTCGCCTATGGCCTGGCCCCGCTGCCCTACTACCCCGACGTCCCGGGTGCACCGCAGAACACCGTGATCGGCGGCGCCAGCCTCTGGGTGATGGCCGGCAAGAAGCCCGAGGAATACAAGGGCGTGGCCGAGTTCTTCAAGTTCATCTCGACCCCCGAAGTGCAATCGGCCAGCCACAAGCGCACCGGCTACCTGCCCGTCACCATGGCGTCGTACGAGCTGACTGAGAAGTCGGGCTTCTACAACCAGAACCCCGGCACCGACGTGGCTGTGACGCAGATGATCCGCAAGGTGACCGACAAGAGCCGCGGCATCCGCCTGGGCAATTACGTGCAGATCCGCGCCATCGAGGACGAAGAACTCGAGCAGGTCTGGAACGGCCGCAAGACGCCCAAGGAGGCGCTGGACTCGATCGTCAAGCGCGGCAACGAGCAGCTCGAACGCTTCCAGAAGGCCAACAAGGGTTGAACGTTTCCGAGCGCTAAACTGCCCCGCCGCCCGGCTGTGTGCCCGGGCGGCGTTTTCATTGGGGTCCCATGGAAAAACGTGTCGTCTTCCGCTCTGCCTGGTTGCCCTGGGCCCTGCTGTTGCCTCAGCTGGTGATCATCAGCGTCTTTTTCTTCTGGCCGGCCAGCCAGGCGCTGATGCAGTCGCTGCAGTCGCAGGACGCCTTCGGCATGTCGACCACCTGGGTCGGCCTGGAGAATTTCCAGCGACTGTTCGATGACCCGTCGTACATCGAATCCTTCAAGACCACGGCGCTCTTCTCGGTGCTGGTGGCGGGCATCGGCATCGCGCTGTCGCTGCTTCTGGCAGTGTTCGCGGACCGCGTGGTACGTGGCACGCACATCTACCGCACGCTGCTGATCCTGCCGTACGCCATCGCGCCGGCCGTGGCGGCGGTATTGTGGGTGTTCATGTTCTCACCCTCTCTGGGTGTGGTGTCGTATGCGCTGGGCAAGATCGGCTACGACTGGAACCACCTGCTCAACGGCGGCCATGCCATGACGCTGATCGTGATCGCGTCGGTGTGGAAGCAGATTTCCTACAACTTCCTGTTCTTCCTGGCGGGCCTGCAATCGATCCCCAAGTCGCTGATCGAGGCCGCGGCCATCGACGGTGCGCGCCCCTGGCGCCGGTTCTGGACGGTGCAATTCCCGCTGCTCTCGCCCACGACGTTCTTCCTGCTGGTGATCAACATCGTCTACGCCTTCTTCGACACCTTCGCCATCGTCGATGCGGCCACGCAGGGCGGCCCCGGCAAGGACACGGCGATCCTGGTCTACAAGGTCTACTACGACGGCTTCAAGGCCATGGACCTGGGCGGCTCGGCCGCGCAGTCGGTGGTGCTGATGGCGATCGTCATCGTGCTGACCGTGATCCAGTTCCGCTACGTCGAGAAGAAAGTGAACTACTGATGACCCGAGGTACTTCCCATGGTTGAGCGCCGCCCCACATTGGGCATCCTGGCGCACGCGGTGATGATCCTCGGCGTGCTGATCGTGGCCTTTCCGCTGTATCTGGCCTTCGTCGCGTCCACGCACACGCCGCAGGCCATCGTGCAGGCTCCCATGCCGCTCACGCCGGGCGCCAATTTCTGGGACACCTACCAGGCCGCCCTGTTCGGCCGCGAGACCGGCGCGGGCTCGCGCGCACCGGTGATCCGCATGATGTGGGTGAGCCTGGTGTCGGCCCTGGTCATCACGTTCGGCAAGATCGCCATCTCGCTGCTGTCGGCCTTTGCCGTCGTGTACTTCCGCTTTCCGTTCCGCGGCCTGTGCTTCTGGGCCATCTTCATCACGCTGATGCTGCCGGTGGAGGTGCGCATCGGGCCCACCTACCAGGTGGTGTCGGACCTCGGCATGCTCAACAGCTACGCCGGGCTCACGGTGCCGCTGATCGCATCGGCCACGGCCACGTTCCTGTTCCGCCAGTTCTTCCTGACCGTCCCCGACGAGCTGGTGGAGGCCGCGCGCATGGACGGCGCCGGGCCGCTGCGCTTCTTCAAGGACGTGCTGGTGCCGCTGTCGGCCACCTCGATCGCGGCGCTGTTCGTGATCCAGTTCATCTACGGCTGGAACCAGTATCTCTGGCCGCTGCTGGCCACCACCAGCGAGGACATGTACCCCGTGGTGATCGGCATCAAGCGGATGATCGCCGGCGGCGATTCGCAGAACGAATGGAACGTCGTCATGGCGACCGCGCTGCTGGCCATGCTGCCGCCAGCCATCGTCGTCGTGCTGATGCAGAAGTGGTTCGTCAAGGGCCTCGTGGACACCGAGAAGTAAAGAACGCAGAGAACACCATGGCAGCCATCCAACTCAAAGACGTCGTCAAGCGCTACGGCACGGGCGCGAGCGCATTGCAAGTCATCCACGGCGTCAACGCCGACATCGCCGATGGCGAGTTCATCGTCATCGTCGGGCCCTCGGGCTGCGGCAAGTCCACGCTGCTGCGCATGGTCGCGGGCCTGGAGGAAGTCAGCGGTGGGACCATCTCGATCGGCAACCGCGTGGTCAACGACCTGGAGCCCGCCGAGCGCGACATTGCCATGGTGTTCCAGAACTACGCGCTCTATCCGCACATGAGCGTGTTCGACAACATGGCCTATGGGCTGAAGATCGCCAAGGTGCCCAAGGACGAGATCAAGGCCCGCGTGGACAAGGCCGCCGGCATCCTCGAGCTCGGCCATCTGCTCGAGCGCAAACCGCGCCAGCTCTCTGGTGGCCAGCGCCAACGCGTGGCGATGGGGCGCGCCATCGTGCGCCAGCCGCAGGTGTTCCTGTTCGACGAGCCGTTGTCCAACCTCGACGCCAAGCTTCGCGCGCAGACGCGGCTCGAAATCCAGAAGCTGCATCGCGAACTGGGCATCACCAGCCTGTTCGTCACCCACGACCAGGTCGAGGCCATGACACTGGCGCAGCGCATGATCGTGATGAATGCCGGGAACATGGAGCAGTTCGGCACGCCCGAAGAGGTGTACACGCGGCCGGCGTCCACCTTCGTGGCCAGCTTCATCGGCTCGCCCCCTATGAACCTGCTGCGCCATGCGCCGGGCGGACGCGATGGAGCGATCCTTGGCATCCGGCCCGAGCACCTCGACGTGGGCGCCGTGGGCTGGGAGGCGCGCGTGGAAACCTCTGAACTGCTGGGCGCCGAGCGCCTGATCTACGCCCGCGTGGGCGACGAGCAGGTCATCATTCGCGTGGAGGAGCACGGCGGTGCGCCGGCCCCCGACAGCGTCATCCGCATCGCACCGCGCGAAGACCGCCTGCACTGGTTCGACGCCGCCACCGGCAAACGCCTGTGACCGCCGCGCCGTCCGCCCCGCTGTCGCACTGGCCGTATCCGCGCTGGATTGCGCACCGCGGCGCGGGCAAGCTGGCCCCGGAAAACACGCTGGCCGCGTTCCGCCTCGGCGCGCACCACGGCTATCGCATGTACGAGTGCGACGTGAAGCTGTCGGCCGACGGCGTGCCCTTCCTGCTGCACGACGCCACGCTGGAACGCACCACCACGGGCTCAGGCACCGCCAGCGAGCGCACATGGGGCGAACTGGCCCAGCTTGACGCCGGCGGCTGGCACAGCCGAGCCTACGCGGGCGAACCGCTCATGACGCTCGAGGCGCTGGCGCGGCATTGCCACGCGCAGGGGCACCTGCTCAACATCGAGATCAAGCCCACACCGGGCGACGAGGCGCGCACCGGCCAGATCGTTGCACATGCCGCTGCCCGCCTGTGGCAGGGCGCAGCCGTGCTGCCGCTGTTGACGTCCTTCCAGCCGGCATCGCTGGTGGCTGCCCGCGCGGCCGTGCCGGCCCTGCCGCTCGGTCTGCTGCTGGCCGAATGGCGCGACGACGCCCTCGCCTTCGCTCAGGAACAGGCCTGCGTCGCCATCGTCTGCCAGTGGGAGCTGTGGACGGCTGAACGCTTGTCGCAGGTGCACGCGCTTGGCATGCGCGCCCTGAGCTACACGGTGAACGACGCCGGTGCAGCGCAGCGGCTGCTGGCGCTGGGCACGGACGGCATCATCACGGACCGCGTGGATCTGTTCGCGCCGACGCTGTGACGACCGTCAGCGCCGCCAGCCCCGCCAGGCGATCCAGTGCGCCGTGGCGCAGGCGATCACCAGCGCGCCGTAGGTAAGCATCGCGCCATCCCGACCCGTCACCACGAGCCCGGCACCGAGGACGCCGACCCCCACTGCGAAGACGATCAGCATCACTACCCACGCACGGGGTGACCCTGCCGGCGGGCGCAGCGCGAAGCGGCCGAACAGCCCCAGGCACAACGCGACGAAGGCGGCCGGTGCCACGAAGTTCAGCAGGTGGTGGAGGAAATCGAGGAAACCCACGGTTGGCAAAAAAGGCTGGGCAGCAGGGCGACAGCAGGAGAGTGCGCCAAATTTTATAATCGTCGGATGACCGTCTGGGCCCTGGGACTCAACCACACGACCGCGCCGCTCGACCTGCGTGGCCGTTTCGCCTATGCGGCGGACCAGTTGCCACCCGTGCTGCACGGCCTGCGCAGCGCGTTGCCGCGCAGGCACGAGGCGGCCATCGTCTCGACCTGCAACCGTACCGAGATCTATTGCGCAGGGGATTCGTCCGACCTCGACCATGCCGTCAACTGGCTGGCTGAGAGTGGCGGCGTATCCCCGGCCCTGCTGCGCTCGCACGCCTACACCCTGGCCGACAGCCAGGTTGCCCGCCACGCCTTCCGCGTGGCCAGCGGCCTGGATTCCATGGTGCTGGGCGAGCCGCAGATCCTGGGCCAGATGAAAGACGCCGTGCGCGCCGCCGAGGCTGCGGGCGCCCTGGGAACCACCCTCAACCAGTTGTTCCAGCGTTCGTTCGCCGTCGCCAAGGAAGTGCGCACGTCCACCGAGATCGGTGCCCATTCGATCAGCATGGCCGCTGCAGCCGTCCGGCTGGCCAGCCAGCTGTTCGAGGACATGGGCCAGATCCGCGTGCTGTTCGTGGGTGCGGGCGAGATGATCGAGTTGGCGGCCACGCATTTCGCGGCACGCAACCCCAAGGGCATCGCCATCGCCAATCGCACGCTCGAACGCGGCGAGAAGCTGGCCAGCCGCTTCGGCGCCGAGGTGATGCGGCTGGCCGACTTGCCCCACCGGCTGCATGAGTTCGATGCCGTGGTCAGTTGCACCGCCAGCACGCTGCCCATCATCGGCCTGGGCGCGGTCGAGCGCGCCCTCAAGGCGCGCCGGCATCGCCCGATGTTCATGGTCGACCTCGCGGTGCCGCGAGACATCGAGCCCGAAGTCAAGGCGCTGGAAGACGTCTATCTCTATACCGTCGATGATCTGGCCGCCGCCGTGCAGACGGCCCAGGCCAGCCGCCAGGCCGCCGTCGCGCAGGCCGAGGCCATCATCGATGCGGGCGTGCAGAGCTTCATGCACTGGATGGACCAGCGCGGCAGCGTGCCGCTGATCCAGCAGCTCAATGCACAGGCCGAAGAATGGCGCGCGCTGGAGATCGCCCGCGCACGCCGCCTGCTGGCGCGCGGCGAAGACATCGAATCGGTGCTGGACGCGCTGTCGCGTGGCCTCACGCAGAAGATGCTGCATGGCGCCATGGCCGAGCTGAACGCGGCCGATGCCGCGCACCGCGAGCAGACGGCGCAGTCCATCTCGCGCCTGTTCCTGCGCCAGGAACGTTAGCGGCCACCGCCGCCGCGCCGCCACTGGCGCGATCCGTGGCCGGCCGCGCCGGTGCTCTCTCGTCCCGTCTTCCATCCGTCGCGCCCATGAAGCCTTTCCTGATCCAGCAGCTCGAACGCCACGCGCAGCGCCTGACGGAGCTCGACTTCCTGCTCTCGCGCGAGGACATCATGGCCGACATGAAGCAGTTCCTCGCGCTCTCGCGCGAGCACAGCGACGTGTCCCACCTGGTGCAGCGCTACGCGCGCTGGCAGCAGCGCCAGCGCGACCTGGTGGCCGCCGATGAGATGCGGGCCGATCCCGACATGGCCGAACTGGCGGCCGAGGAAGCCCTGACCGCCCAGGCCGAATCGACCCAACTGGAAGACGAACTGCAGCGACTGCTGCTGCCGCGCGATCCGGACGACGTGCGCCCGGCCTTCCTCGAAATCCGCGCGGGCACGGGCGGCGACGAGTCCGCGCTGTTCGCCGGCGACCTGCTGCGCATGTACACCCGCTACGCCGAGCGCCAGGGCTGGCGCTGCGAGCTGCTGTCCGAATCATCCGGAGAAGTCGGCGGCTACAAGGAGGTGGTGCTGCGCATCGAGGACGCCGCCGGCGGCCCCGGCGTGTTCGGCCAGCTTCGATTCGAATCCGGCGGCCATCGCGTGCAGCGCGTGCCGGCCACCGAGACGCAGGGCCGCATCCACACCAGCGCCTGCACGGTGGCCGTGCTGGCCGAGCCCGACGAGGCCCAGGCCGTGCAGATCAACCCGGCCGACCTGCGCATCGACACCTTCCGCGCCAGCGGCGCGGGCGGGCAGCACATCAACAAGACTGATTCGGCCGTGCGCATCACGCACATTCCCACCGGCATCGTGGCCGAGTGCCAGGACGACCGGAGCCAGCACCGCAACAAGGCCAAGGCCCTGCAGGTGCTGTCCGCGCGCATCCAGGAAAAGGAGCGCGCCGAGCGCGCCGCCAAGGACGCCGCGCTGCGCAAGGGCCTCATCGGCAGCGGCGACCGCAGCGACCGCATCCGCACCTACAACTTCCCGCAGGGCCGGCTCACGGATCACCGCATCAATCTCACGCTCTACAAGCTGACCTTCATCATGGAAGGCGACCTAGGCGAAGTGCTGCAGGCCCTGCGCCACGCGCACGAAGCCGAACAGCTGGCCGCGCTGGAGGCCGGCACGTGACGGTCGCCGAAGCGCTACGTGCTGCGGCCGCTCTGGGCCTGGACCGGCTGGACGCACAGATCCTGTTGCTGCACACGCTGCAACGCGCACAGCACGACCGGGCCTGGCTGCTGGCCCATGACACCGACGAGGTGCCGGAGCCGGTGCTAGCGAGCTTCCAGGCCGACTGCGTGCGCCGCGTGGCCGGCGAGCCCGTGGCTTACCTCGTGGGCGAGAAGGAATTCCACGGCCTGCCATTCCAGGTCGACGCCCGCGTGCTGGTGCCGCGCCCGGACACCGAGACGCTGGTCGACTGGGCGCTCGACGTGCTGCAGGATGTGGCCGTACCGCGCATCGTCGACCTGGGCACTGGCAGCGGCGCCATCGCCCTCGCGTTGGCGCATGCACGCCCGGACGCCCGCATCACGGCGGTGGACGCGAGCGCCCCGGCACTCGATGTGGCGCGAGCCAATGCCGCGCGTCTCGGCCTGGGCAATGTCCAGTTCCAGCGAGGCGACTGGCTGGACGGGCTCGATGGCCCGTTCGAGCTGATCGTCTCCAATCCACCCTACATTGCCAACGACGACCCCCACCTGCCCGCCCTGCGCCACGAGCCCCGCTCGGCCCTGGCAAGCGGCCCTGACGGACTCGACGACATCCGTCGCATCGTCACCCAGGCACCGGCGCGGCTGGCGGCTGGCGGCTGGCTGCTGCTGGAACACGGCTGGAACCAGGCCGCAGCGGTGCGGGCGCTGCTGGTCGGCGCCGACCTGCAGCGCCCCATCAGCCGGTCGGACCTTGCGGGCATCGAACGCTGCAGCGGCGCGCAGCGTGCGCCGGGCTGATAATGGCATCCAACACCCTGCTGTCACAGGAGATTTCCATGAGCGATACCCAGCAACGCATCGATTCCCTCGTCAAAGGCAACGACATCCTGCTCTTCATGAAGGGCAACGCCAGCTTCCCCATGTGCGGCTTCTCGGGCCGCGCGATCCAGATCCTCAAGGCCTGCGGCGTGGACACGCGCGCACTCAAGACCGTGAACGTGCTGGACGACGCCGAGATCCGCCAGGGCATCAAGGAATACAGCAACTGGCCCACCATTCCGCAGCTCTACGTGAAGGGCGAGTTCGTCGGCGGCTCGGACATCATGATGGAGATGTACGAGAACGGCGAACTGCAGCAGCTGCTGGCCGACAAGGCCGCCTGAGTTCCGTTCCGCCCCGCGCACCTGCTGACGACGGCCCCGGTCCTCCGGGGCCGTTTTTCATCGTCGGGTCGCCGCAGGACAGGAAGCATTTCCTCGGGGGACATGGTCCCATTTTCTGTCTGATGTACGGACCGTCCACGGGGTTGCCACGAAGGCGCCACGCCACGCGCCAGGGCTACACTCACGGCGCCCTTCCGGCGCGTGCAACAGCCCATGACCCTCACGCAGAGCTTCATCGTCATCCTCTTCCTGATCGTCGCGAGCGCCTTCTTCTCGGTCGCCGAGATCTCGCTGGCGGCGGCGCGTCGCCTGCGGCTGCGCCAGATGGCCGACGACGGCGACGCCCGCGCCGAACGCGTGATGCGCGTGCAGGAGCAGCCCGGGCACTACTTCACGGTGGTGCAGATCGGACTCAACGCGGTGTCCATCCTAGGCGGCATCGTTGGCGAGGGCGCGCTCAGCCCCTATCTCACTGAGTTCTTCTCGATCTGGCTGTCGCCCGGACGCGCAGCCACCGCCGGCTTCCTGCTGTCGTTCTTCGCCGTGACCTCGCTGTTCATCCTGTTCGCCGACCTGTTCCCCAAGCGACTGGGCATGACGAACCCGGAAAACCTGGCCGTACGCGTGATCGTGCCGATGCGGACGCTGATGTCGGTGCTGCGCCCACTCGTGTGGCTCTACAGCCATGCGGCCGACCTGCTGTTCAAGCTGCTGGGCCTGCCGTCCACTCGCGACGATCGCATCACGTCGGACGACATCCTGGCGCTCACCGAAGCCGGCGCCCAGGCCGGCGTGCTGGCGCGGCCCGAGCAGCAGGTGATTGCCAATGTGTTCGAGCTCGACACGCGCACCGTGGGCAGCGCCATGACACCGCGCGACCGCATCGCCTACTTCCTCAAGGACGACCCGGACCAGGTGATCCGCGCCCGCATCGCGGCCGAGCCGTTCTCGACGTATCCGGTGTGCGAGGGCAACATCGATCACGTGATCGGCTACGTCGATGCCAAGGACCTGTTCCAGCGCGCGCTCAACAACCAGCCGATCACGCTGGGCAGCGACGACCTCGTGCGCAAGATCCTCGTCGTGCCCGACCGGCTGACGCTGGCCGAGGTGCTGGAAGCCTTCCGTCAGGCCCACGAGGACTTCGCGGTCATCGTCAACGAGTACAGCCTGGTCGTCGGCGTGGTCACGCTCAACGACGTGATGAGCACGGTGATGGGCGAGCTGGTGATGACGCCGGAGGAAGAGCTCATCGTGCGTCGCGACGAGAACTCGTGGCTCATCGACGGCGCCACACCGATGCAGGACGTGCAGCGCGCGCTCGGCGTGGACGAATGGCCGCATGCCGACGAGTACGAAACGCTGGCCGGCTTTTTGATGGTGATGCTGCGCCGCGTGCCCCGGCGCACCGATTGCGTGAGCTGGAGCGGGATGCGGTTCGAGGTGCTGGACGTCGACAGTTACCGCATCGACCAGGTGATGGTGTCGCGCGAAGGCGCGAACGTCGCCGCAGCGCCGGTTTCGGTGGTCAGGACGCCTGGGGGTCCTTGAACTCCCACTGCGCCTTGGCGCGCAATACGGCCGTGGGATAGGGTGCGCGGCCGCGGCTGCCGTTGTAGCGGCCCAGCGCCATGAACAGGTCGCCGCGCTCGCGGTCGAGGTAGTGCCGCATGATCACGCAGCCGAAACGCAGGTTGGTCTGCATGTGGAACAGGCTGCTCGGGTCGCCATTGCCGATCACGCGGGTCCAGAACGGCATGACCTGCATGTAGCCGCGCGCGCCCGCGCTGCTGACCGCGAATTTGCGGAATGCGCTTTCGACCTGGATCAGGCCCATGACCAGCGAGATGTCGAGGCCGGCACGGCGGCTTTCGTACCACGCGGTCTGCAGGAATTCGCGCCGCACATCCCAGTCGGGCTTGCGGCGCTTGAGCCGCTCGCTCATCGCGCCAAGCCAGCGCAAGTAAACCAGACGCGCCTCGGTGGTGGCGAACTCGGGCACAGGCGGCGCCGTGTTGGCGATGGCCGAGCTCAGCGCGGTACGCACGGAATCGGCCAGCGGCTCCTCGATTTGCGCGCCGGCCCACGCCGGCGTGGCCGCACTGCCGGCGCCCAAAGCGGCCGCGCCGGCCGCCCAGCCCAGCCAATGCCGCCTTTGCAAGCCGGTGTACGTCGCTGTCATCGTCATGCGGCGAACCTTGCCGGCCACTGAATCAGGCCTGCAACCGGCTCTTCAGGAACGTACGGATCTCGTCAGGCGCGACTTTGGTTGCGGCGGTGTCGCGGCGGTGCTGGTATTCCAGCTGGCCTTCTTTGAGGCCGCGATCGGAAATCACCACGCGATGCGGCACTCCGATCAGCTCCCAGTCGGCGAACATCGCGCCGGGGCGCTCGCCGCGGTCGTCGAGGATCACGTCCACGCCGGAGGCGAGCAGGTCGGCGAGCAGCGACTCGGCCGACTCCCGCACCGCGTCGCTGCGATCCATGCCGATCGGACAGATCACGACGGTGAATGGCGCTATGGCGTCAGGCCAGATGATGCCGCGCTCGTCATGGTTCTGTTCGATCGCCGCCGCCGGCAGGCGCGTGATGCCGATGCCGTAGCAGCCCATCTCCAGCAGGCGCGGCTTGCCTCCTTCGTCGAGGAAGGTGGCGTTCATGGCCTGGCTGTACTTGGTGCCCAGCACGAACACATGCCCCACTTCGATGCCGCGCTCGATGGCCAGTGCGCCCTTGCCGTCGGGCGACAAGTCACCGGCCACCACGTTGCGGATATCGGCCACCAGCGCAGGTTCGGGCAGGTCGCGTCCCCAGTTGACGCCGGTGATGTGGAAGTCAGGCTCGTTGGCACCGCAGATCCAATCAGCCATCAGCGCCACCTCGCGGTCAGCAACGACCTTGACCGGCAGCTTTGTGTTCAGCGGGCCGAGATAGCCCGGCTTGCAGCCGAAGTGCGCCTCGATCTCGGCGACCGTGGCAAAACGGAAGCCGCCCAGGCCCGGCAGCTTGCCCACCTTGACCTCATTCATGTCGTGATCGCCACGCAGCAGCAGCAGCCAGACCTGCGTGGCCTTGACCACGCCGGCCTCGTCAACGGCGTCGGTAGCCAGCACCAGCGACTTCACCGTGGTGGACAGCGGCACGCCCAGCAACTGGGCCACGTCGGCGCAGGTGGACTTGCCGGGCGTTGGCGTCTTCGTGAGCGTGGCCGATGCGGTGCCGCGCGGGCCCTCCGGCGCCAGGGCTTCGGCCTTCTCCATGTTGGCCGCGTAATCGCTGCCGGGGCAGTAGACGATCGCATCCTCACCTGTGGCAGCGATCACCTGGAATTCCTCGGACAGGTCGCCACCGATGGCACCGCTGTCGGCCGCCACCGCACGGTAGCGCAGGCCGAAGCGGTCGAAGATGCGACGGTAGGCGTCTGCCATGATCTTGTAGCTGGCCTTGGCGCCATCGAGATCACGGTCGAAGCTGTAGGCGTCTTTCATGATGAACTCGCGCCCGCGCATCAGGCCGAAGCGCGGACGGCGCTCGTCACGGAACTTGGTCTGAATCTGATAGAAGTTTTTGGGCAGCTGCTTGTAGCTGCGCAGCTCCTGCCGGGCAATGTCGGTCACGACCTCTTCCGACGTAGGCTGCACGATGAAGTCACGCTCGTGGCGATCCTGGATGCGCAGCAACTCGGGACCCATCTTGTCGAAGCGCCCGGTCTCCTGCCAGAGTTCGGCCGGCTGGACCACAGGCATCGTCAACTCGACAGCGCCCGCGCGGTTCATTTCCTCGCGCACGATCGCCTCCACCTTGCGGATGACCCGCAGCCCCATGGGCATGTAGGTGTAGATGCCCGCGCCGAGCTTCTTGACCATGCCGGCACGCGTCATGAGCTTGTGGCTGGCCACCTCGGCGTCGGCGGGCGCTTCCTTGAGCGTGGAAATGAAGAACTGGGAGGCTTTCATGGACGGAGCACTGGGCGAGGGGAAGAGCAAACCGGCCTTGCCGCGCGAGGGGCGCGGTGCATAATGGACTCAGTTTGAAAATTGGGGTTTGATTATGCTCGACCGGGACGGCTTTCGACCCAATGTCGGCATCATCCTGCTCAACCAGAAGAACCAGGTCTTCTGGGGCAAGCGCATACGCACGCACTCCTGGCAGTTTCCGCAGGGCGGCATCGATCGGGGGGAGAACCCCGAGCAGGCCATGTTCCGCGAACTGCACGAGGAAGTGGGCCTCCAGCCCGAGCACGTGCGCATCGTGGCCCGGACCCGTGACTGGTTGCGCTACGAGGTGCCAGACCGGTATATACGGCGCGACGCGCGCGGACACTACAAGGGACAGAAGCAGATCTGGTTCCTGCTGCAACTTGTCGGGCAGGACTGGGATCTCAACCTGCGCGCCACCGACCACCCCGAGTTCGATGCATGGCGCTGGAACGACTATTGGGTGCCGCTGGACGTGGTCGTCGAGTTCAAGCGCGGCGTGTACGAACTCGCCCTCACCGAACTCTCACGATACCTGCCCCGACAGGACCATCGCAACCGTTACCTCCGCGGCGGCCATCGCGGCCGTGATCCCGAAGTGGCTACGGCTAGCGACATCACGATCCGGCCACACCTTGAACTGCCGCCAGGGGCCACTTTCGATCCTAAGCCATGAAGTTCCCGCCCCTGCGCCGCCACCTGGCGGCCACCGCCCTCACACTGTTGTCAGGACTGGCCTCGGCCCAACTGGTCGATCCTGACCCCCAATGGATCGAGGGCGACGTGCCGCCGCCCCCGGCGTTCGACCTCCATCGCGGCATCGCGATCGAGATGCCCGCGTTCCTCTCACTCAAGTTTGCGGTAGATCCTCAGACCCTGAGCATAGGACCGGATGGCGTGGTGCGCTACGTGATGATGGCCAGCAGCGACAGCGGCGTCATCAATGCAATGTACGAAGGCATACGTTGCAGCACCAGCGAAGTGCGCACTTATGCGCGCTACAACAGCGGATCGGGCTGGACGAGCAGTTCGGGTGCTTCGGCCGGGTGGCGCGGCCTGCGTGACCGCATGCCATCGCACCATGCCGCCGAGTTTGCCCGGCAAGGGGCCTGCGACGGCCGGGCTGCGCCGAACTCGCCGCAACACATCCTGCGCGCGATGCGCAATCCGCTGCGCCAGGATTGATCGGCGACCCCGCTCTCAGGCGGGGGTCGCGAGCGGCCGCAGGAAGGTGAGCACCAAGTTGTCCCGGTGCACCATCTCTGGCTCGGCCGCATAGCCCAGTACCGATTCGAACTCCGAGGAGGCACGCCGACACACGAGTCTCGCCTCGGCACTTGAATAATTGGCCAGGCCACGTGCGATCTCTTCGCCCGCCGGACCGCGTATAGCGATCACGTCGCCGCGGGCGAATTCGCCCTCGACGGCTGTCATGCCGATGGGCAGCAGGCTTTTCCCCTCGTCGCGGACCTTGGCTGCCGCGCCAGCATCCACGCGCACGGCTCCACGCAGTTGCAGATGGTCGGCCATCCATTGCTTGCGAGCCTGATTCTTCTGGGTCTGTGCAACGAGCAGCGTACCGATGCGCTCGCCCCGCGACAGCCGCAACAACGCATCCGGCTCGCGTCCCCAGGCAATGACGGTCGAAGCGCCCGAGCCGGCCGCACGCTTGGCAGCCAGTATCTTGGTGATCATTCCGCCCCTGCCGATGCTTGAGCCCGCACCACCGGCCATGGCTTCGAGCCGCAGATCGCCGGCCTTGGCCTCGTGCACGAACTCGGCCGACGGATCGCGCCGCGGGTCGGCGGTGTACAGGCCTTTCTGGTCGGTGAGGATCACCAGCAGGTCGGCCTCCACCAGGTTCGCGACGAGCGCGCCGAGCGTGTCGTTGTCGCCGAACTTGATTTCGTCGTTGACGACAGTGTCGTTCTCGTTGATGACCGGCACCACGCTCATGCGCAGCAGCGTGAGCAATGTGGAACGCGCGTTCAGGTAGCGTTCGCGGTCGGCCAGGTCAGCGTGGGTAAGCAGGACCTGCGCACTGCGCAATCCGTTCTCGCGCAGTTTGCTCTCATACATCTGCGCCAGACCCATCTGCCCCACGGCGGCGGCGGCCTGGAGCTCGTGAACTTCGCGCGGACGCGACGTCCAGCCCAGGCGTTTCATGCCTTCGGCGATCGCGCCGCTCGACACCATGATGACCTCGCGCCCTGCCGGAGCGCTGACTTGCATCAGCGCAGCCATCTGGCGGCACCATTCACCGATGGCTGCCTCGTCCAGACCCCGCCCTTCGTTGGTCACCAGGCTGGAGCCGACCTTGACGACGATGCGCCGCGCATCGCGCAGTACCGGAGAAAGCTCGGAGAGTTCCATGGGCAGCGGTCAAGACGCCGAAGCGTCTCCGGCGAAGCGGGGATCGACCTCCACCGGTGCCTGCTCCTGCAATTGCTGCGCGTGGATGTGCTGGTAGACGGCCTGGATTAGTGGCTCGCACCCTTCTCGCGTGAGCGCCGAGATCTCGAACACCGGCCCCTTCCAGCGCATGCGGCGCACGAAATCCTTCACGCGCGCGGCGCGCTCGTCAGCCGGCACCATGTCCAGCTTGTTGAGGACGATCCAGCGCGGTTTGTCGTACAGCTCGGCGTCGTACTTCCTGAGTTCGGCGACGATGGCCTTGGCCTGCGCCACGGGGTCGACACCCTCGTCGAACGGTGCCAGGTCCACGAGGTGCAACAGCAGGCGAGTCCGTTGCAGATGACGCAGGAACTGATGTCCCAGGCCTGCGCCCTCGGAGGCTCCTTCGATCAGGCCCGGCACGTCGGCGACGACGAAGCTCTGCTCGGGCCCGACCCGCACGACGCCGAGATTCGGATGCAGCGTGGTGAAAGGATAGTCGGCGATCTTGGGACGGGCGTTGGAGATCGCCGCGATCAGCGTGGACTTGCCCGCATTCGGCATGCCGAGCAGGCCGACGTCGGCCAGTACCTTGAGCTCGAGCTTCAGGCTCTTTCGCTCGCCGGGCCATCCGGGCGTCTTCTGGCGCGGCGCGCGATTGATCGCGCTCTTGAAGCGCATGTTGCCGAAGCCGCCGTCTCCACCCTTGGCGATCATCAACGTCTGGCCGGGCTGCAGCAGTTCGTACAGCACTTCGCCGGTTTCGGCGTCGGTGATGATCGTGCCCACGGGCATGCGCAACGTGATGTCATCGCCCGCAGCGCCAAACATGTCGGAGCCCATGCCATGCTGGCCACGCTTGGCTTCGTGGCGTCGCGAGAAGCGGAAGTCGACCAGCGTGTTCAGGCTCTGGTCTGCAACGGCGAAGACATGGCCGCCACGGCCCCCGTCACCACCATTGGGCCCGCCGAATTCCTTGTACTTTTCATGCCGGAACGAGACGCAGCCGTTCCCGCCATCGCCGGCAGCGATGTCAATGAATGCTTCGTCGACGAACTTCATGGCGCGATTCTAGGTTGCCCCGGGACAGCATCCGCACCAACAAAAAAGCCCTGCGCCAGACGCAGGGCTTCGTGCGGCCGTGATGCCGTGCCGCTTCAGGCGGCAGGAGTGATGTTGACCGTGTGCTTGTTCAGCGCACCCTTCACGCCGAACGACACGTGGCCGTCGACCAGGGCGAACAGGGTGTGGTCCTTGCCCACGCCGACATTGGTGCCGGCATGGAAGCGCGTGCCGCGCTGGCGCACGATGATCGAGCCTGCGCTGATCAGTTCGCCGCCAAAGGCCTTCACACCGAGCATTTTGGGCTTGGAATCACGCCCGTTGCGCGTAGAGCCGCCGCCTTTTTTCTGTGCCATGTCAGAACTCCTTGGTTAGCCTGCGATGGCACCGATTTGCAGTTCGGTGAACTGCTGACGATGGCCTTGGCGTTTCTGATAGTGCTTGCGGCGACGCATCTTGAAAATGCGCACCTTGTCGTGCTTGCCATGAGCCACGACCGTAGCCGTGACGGTAGCACCGGACACCAGGGGCGTGCCCACCTTGAGTTCACCACCGGAGCCGATGGCAAGAACCTGGTCGATCACGATTTCCTGGCCAACGTCCGCAGCAATCTGTTCTACCTTGATCTTCTCGCCGGCTGCAACGCGATACTGCTTGCCGCCGGTTTTTATGACCGCGTACATGTTTGACCTCTCGAAATTGGAAGCTCCACGGACGGATTTCCGCAGAGCCTAAGATTATAGCATTGTTTGCAGCCGCTAACATGCAACCCCATTTCCCGCCCGGCGTGGGTCAGGCCCGCTCCCTATAATCCGCCCGATCCGCCGCCCGCCGGCAAATTTGTACCGCCCGAACGTTGGCCTCTTCTTCCAGCACCTCCGCAGCGCTCGAGCTGATCTCCGCAGACATGCAGCAGGTCGACGCGGTCATCGATCGACGACTCGACTCCGGCGTGCCGCTGGTCGGTGAAGTCGCCCGCTACATCATTTCCGCGGGCGGAAAGCGGCTGCGCCCAGCCCTGCTCCTGCTGGTATCCGGCGCCCTGGGGAATAAGTCGGAGCAGCGCTTCAACCTGGCGGCCGTCGTGGAATTCATCCACACCGCCACGCTGCTCCATGACGATGTCGTCGACGCCTCCACGCTGCGTCGCGGGCGCGCAACAGCCAACGAGACCTTCGGCAACCCCGCCAGCGTGCTGGTGGGCGACTTCCTGCATTCGCGCGCCTTCCAGATGATGCTGGATGCCAATGACATGCGCGTCATGCAGATCCTCGCAGATGCCACCAATGTGCTGGCCGAAGGCGAAGTGCTGCAGTTGATGAATACGCATGACCCGTCGCTCGACGAGGCAGGCTACCTGCGCGTCATCGAATCGAAAACAGCCAAGCTGTTCGAAGCGAGCACGCGTCTCGCCGCGGTGTTGGCCAAGTCGCCGCCGCAGGTCGAGTCTGCATGCGCTACTTACGGACAGGCGATCGGCACGGCCTTCCAGGTAATCGACGACGTCCTCGATTACCACGGAAGCGCCGAAGAAACCGGCAAGAACCTCGGCGACGACCTGCGCGAGGGCAAGACCACGCTGCCCCTCATCATCGCCATGCAGCGCGGCACGCCGGAGCAGCGCGGCCTGATCCGCCTGGCCATAGAAACCGGCAACGCGGAAGAACTGCCGCATATCGTCGAGATCGTCCGCTCGACCGGTGCGCTGGATGCCACACGGGAAGCCGCAGCAGCCCAGGCCGAGCGCGCGATCTCAGCAATTTCGGTGCTGCCACCCAATCCATACACAAATGCCCTGCTACAATTAGCGGCTCAGCTGCTTGAGCGGCGCGCCTGAGTCTTCAGGAGAGCGCTGCCACAGCGCAGCTTTCGGGGTGTAGCTTAGCCTGGTAGAGCGCTACGTTCGGGACGTAGAGGCCGGAGGTTCGAATCCTCTCACCCCGACCATGTTTTCACGTATTTGTTCCGTTCTTCCAACTGAATCGGAACAGTGCGCGGGTTTTCGATTTACAGTGCCAGACCGATCAGCGATGATCGTGCCGTCGCTTTTTGTCCCCCCTCGCCACGAAAGACATGGCCGCCGCGGATACCCTCATGAAGGCCTCCCCCAGTGTTACCCTGCCGGGACTGGCGCATGCCCTGATTACCGCAGGCAAGCTCGAACTCAAGACCGCGGAAGACGCCTACCGCCGGGCGCAGAGCAACAACAACAGCTTCATCGCGGAGCTCACGGGCTCGGGAGCAATTTCCTCGGCCGAGCTTGCTCATGCCATGTCGGCCGCCTACGGTGCGCCGCTTCTCGACGTCGATTCCGTCGATATCCAGCGGCTGCCCAAGGAACTGCTGGACGTGAAGATCTGCCAGGAGTTCCGGGTCGTCGTGCTCAGCCGGCGTGGCAACCGCCTGATCGTCGCAACGGCCGATCCATCGGATGCCAAGGCGGCCGAACGCATCAAGTTCGCCACCCAGATGGGGGTCGACTGGATCATCGGCGAGTACGACAAGCTCGCTCGCATGGTCGAGGCCAACGCGACCACGGCCAGCGAGGCGATGGACAACATCATCGGGGACGACTTCGAATTCGACGAAGCCTCGATGGAGAGCAACAACGATGCGCCTGACTCCGCAGCCATCGCCGAGGTAGAGGACGCGCCGGTCGTCAAGTTTCTGCACAAGATGCTGCTCGACGCCTTCAGCATGCGCGCATCCGATCTGCACTTCGAGCCGTACGAACACAACTACCGCGTCCGTTTCCGCATCGACGGCGAACTGCGCGAAATTGCCAGCCCGCCGATCGCGATCAAGGACAAGCTCGCCTCGCGCATCAAGGTCATCTCCAAGCTCGACATTTCCGAGAAGCGTGTTCCGCAGGATGGCCGGATGAAGATGAAGGTCGGTCCGGACCGCGTGATCGACTTCCGTGTGAGCACGCTGCCGACCTTGTTCGGCGAGAAGATCGTGATCCGTATCCTCGACCCGAGCAGCGCCAAGCTGGGTATCGATGCATTGGGCTACGACGCCGAAGAGAAGGAACGCCTGCTCAAGGCGATCTATCGCCCCTACGGCATGATCCTGGTGACCGGCCCGACCGGCTCGGGCAAGACGGTGTCGCTGTACACCTGCCTGAACCTGCTCAACAAGCCAGGCGTGAACATCGCGACGGCGGAAGATCCATCGGAAATCAACCTGCCGGGCGTCAATCAGGTCAACGTCAACGAGAAGGCCGGCCTCACTTTCGCGGCCGCGCTCAAGTCGTTCCTGCGGCAGGATCCGGACATCATCATGGTCGGCGAAATCCGCGACCTGGAAACCGCCGACATCGCCATCAAGGCTGCGCAGACCGGCCACATGGTGCTGTCCACGCTGCATACGAACGACGCACCCACCACGCTCACGCGCATGCGCAACATGGGCATCGCGCCGTTCAACATCGCGTCGAGCGTCATCCTGATCACTGCGCAGCGGCTGGCGCGGCGCCTCTGCACCGTCTGCAAGCAGCCGATCGACATCCCGCAGCAGGCGCTGCTGGATGCCGGCTTCAGGGCCGAGGATCTGGACGGCAGCTGGAAGCCCTACCATGCCGTTGGCTGCAACGCGTGCAACAACGGCTACAAGGGCCGCGTCGGCATCTATCAGGTCATGCCGATCAGCGAGGCGATCCAGCGCATCATCCTGGCCGACGGCAGTGCGCTCGACATCGCACGCCAGGCCGAGGCCGAAGGCGTGCGTTCGCTGCGTCAGTCGGGACTGCACAAGGTTCGACAGGGATTGACCTCGCTCGAGGAAGTCCTGGCCGTGACCAACGAATAACACAGGGCATCAGAGGGCAACATGGCAACTGCGGCGTCCCGGGACATCAAGGAATTCGTCTACGAGTGGGAAGGCAAGGACCGCAATGGCAAGCAGGTGCGCGGCGAGCTGCGCGCATCGGGCGAGAACCAGGTCCAGGCCTATCTGCGCCGCCAGGGCATCCTGAGCAGCAAGATCAAGAAGCGTCGCATGGGTGGCGGCAAGGCCATCAAGCCCAAGGATCTTGCGATCTTCACGCGCCAGCTGGCAACCATGATGAAGGCTGGCGTGCCACTGCTGCAGGCCTTCGACATCGTGGGCCGTGGCAATGCGAACGCCAGCGTGACCAAGCTGCTCAACGAGATCCGGGCCGATGTGGAGACCGGCACATCGCTCTCGGCCGCGTTCCGCAAGTTCCCGATGTACTTCGACAACCTGTACTGCAACCTGGTGGAGGCCGGCGAAGCAGCGGGTATTCTGGAAGAACTGCTGGACCGGCTCGCGGTCTACATGGAGAAGACCGAGGCCATCAAGTCGAAGATCAAGTCGGCTTTGATGTACCCCATCTCGGTGCTCGTCGTGGCATTCGTTGTCGTCACCGTGATCATGATCTTCGTGATCCCGGCCTTCAAGAGCACCTTCAGCGCATTCGGTGCCGACTTGCCTGGCCCGACGCTGTTCGTGATCGCGCTCAGCGAAATCTTTGTCCAGTGGTGGTGGCTGATCTTCGGCGTCATCGGCGGCACGGTGTACTTCTTCCTGCAGGCCTGGAAGCGCAACGAGAAGATGCAGATGTTCATGGACCGGGTCATGCTCAAGATGCCCGTGTTCGGCGCCCTGGTCGAGAAGTCCTGCATTGCGCGCTGGACCCGTACGCTGGCCACCATGTTCGCCGCGGGCGTGCCTCTGGTCGACGCGCTCGACTCTGTCGGCGGTGCCTCGGGCAATTCGGTGTATGCGAAGGCCACCGAAAAGATTCAGCAGGAAGTCTCGACCGGTACCAGCCTCACCGCCGCCATGGGCAATGCCAACCTGTTCCCGACCATGGTCCTGCAGATGTGCGCCATCGGCGAGGAGTCCGGCTCCATCGATCACATGCTGGGCAAGGCTGCTGATTTCTACGAGGCCGAGGTGGATGACATGGTGGCTGGCCTGTCGAGCTTGATGGAACCGATCATCATCGTGTTCCTCGGCGGCCTGATTGGCGGCATCGTGATCTCGATGTACCTGCCGATCTTCAAGCTCGGCCAAGTCGTTTGATGACGGGGCCCGACTGGCTGAGCGCCGGCATCGGCGTTCTTCTGGGGTTGCTGATCGGCAGCTTCCTCAATGTCGTCATCCTGCGGCTGCCCGCGATGATGTATCGGGACTGGTTGCGGGAAGCGGCCGACAATCTGTTGCCTGCCGAGCCGGCACAGGGCATTGACACGTCGCTGTGGGATCTCGTGTTCGATGGCCGCCGCGCCCCACCTGCGCACCTGCATGCCAGCGCGAAGGAGGCAGCCGAGGCGATGCAAACACTGAAGCCGCTGGGCATTGCCCGCCCGCGCTCGCGCTGCGGACAATGCGGCCATGGCATCCGCTGGTTCGAGAATCTGCCGGTGGTGAGCTACATCGCGCTGCGTGGCCGTTGCAGCGCCTGCAAGGCGCCGATCGGATGGCGTTACCCCTCCGTCGAGTTGGTCACGGCCGCGTTCTTCGGCCTTTGCGCATGGCGTTGGGGCCTGACGCCGCTGGCGCTCGTCTGGGCTGCGTTCGCTGCGCTGCTGATCTGCCAGTTCGTGATCGATATCGACACGCAGCTGTTGCCCGATTCGCTCAATTACCTCCTGCTGTGGCTAGGCCTGATCGTGGCGGCACTGGGCTGGACGGTGCCGCTGTCCTCTGCTGTGTGGGGCGCCGCCGGCGGCTATCTCGTCCTCTGGACCTTCTACCACTTGTACCGCCTGCTCACGGGCAAGGAAGGCATGGGGTTCGGGGATTTCAAGCTGATGGCCGCCCTGGGTGCGTGGCTGGGCGCGGACTACCTGCTGGCCATCCTGCTGATGTCGTCCGTCGTGGGCGCCATCCTTGGCAGCGTGATGCTGCTGGTCGGCCGCCTGGCGCACAAGGACATCCCCATTGCCTTCGGTCCCTATCTCGCGGGCGCCGGCCTGCTGTGCCTGGTCGTCGGGCCGCAGGAGCTGCGTGCCATGGTGCCGTTCGCCTTCCCGTTGACCGTGCGCTGACGGTGCCGGCTATGCGCAAGCTGGGGCTCACCGGCGGCATCGGCAGCGGCAAGAGCACCGTCGCGCGCATGCTGGCCGCAGCGGGCGCCGCGTTGATCGATGCCGACGCCAATGCACGCTCCGTCACGGCATCGGGTGGCCTGGCCATCCAGGCGATCCGCGATGAGTTCGGAGCTGAGTTCGTCGGCGCGGACGGATCGCTGGATCGCACGCGCATGCGTGCCCTCGCCTTCGAGACGCCCGCCGCACGGCAGCGGCTTGAGGCCATCATCCATCCGCTGGTCGGCCTGCTGGGCGAGCAGCAACTGGCAGAAGCTGCCCGTGCAGGGCATCGTTGCGCGGTGTTCGACATTCCGCTGCTGGTCGAGTCCGGCCGCTGGCGTGCCCGCCTCGATCATGTGCTGGTCGTCGATTGCACGACAGAAACGCAGGTTGAGCGCGTCGTGGCACGCAGTGGCCTCGAGGCCGACGCGGTACGGGCCATCATCACGGCGCAGGCGACGCGGGCCGAACGACTTGCCGCCGCAGACGCCGTGATCTTCAACGAAGGCATCACGTTGGACGAACTTCACCTTCAAGTCCGAGCCGTCTCCGAACGCTTCGGGCTATGATCGGACGCAGGAAGCCCGCCGCGTGATCCTCTACGAATATCCGTTCAACGAACGCATCCGCACCTACCTGCGCCTGGAGCACCTGTTCCGTCGTCTCGGTGATCTGGTGCCCAGCGATCACGCCCTGCACCATCACTACGCGCTGACCACCGTGTTCGAGGTCATGGACGTCGCTGCCCGCGCCGACCTCAAGTCCGATGTACTCAAAGACCTCGAGAAGCAGAAGCACGTGCTGGCGGGCTACCGCGGCAATCCGGCCATCGCCGAAGGCGTGCTCGATCAGGTCATCGGCCAGCTCGATAGCTGCTTCTCGGCATTGAATGCGCTGCCCGGCAAGGCTGGTCAGCCGCTGACCGAGAACGAGTGGCTCATGAGCATCCGCAGCCGTGCCGGCATTCCGGGCGGCACTTGCGAGTTCGACCTGCCGGCCTACTATGCCTGGCAGCATGAGCCCGCAGACATCCGGCGCGCCGACCTCGAACGCTGGGCCGGCACGCTCGCCCCGCTGGCCGAATCCATCCACATGCTGCTGCGCCTGCTGCGCGATTCCGGCGCACCACAAAAGGTGGTTGCGGCCGGTGGCCAGTTTCAGCAGACGCTGCCCCAAGGCCGCACGTTCCAGCTGCTGCGCATGACGATCGATCCGTCGCTGGGACTGATCCCCGAGATCAGCGGCAACCGTCTCATCGTCTCGGTGCGGCTGATGCGCCGCGACCCGGCAGACCAACGCCTGCATCCCAGCGTCGATGACACGGCCTTCGAACTCACGCTCTGCTCCTGATACCTTTCATGACCGCATCGTCGAGCGATTCCGCGAAGAAACCACGCATCGTTGTCTGCCCGGCGTGCGGTGGCAGCAGCGTGTACGGGCCGGGCAATCCTTTTCGCCCGTTCTGCAGCGAGCGCTGCAAGGGCATCGATCTCGGTGCCTGGGCGAGCGAGCAGTTCCGCATGCCGGTCGACGCGCCGCCCGATGAGCCGTTCGGTGATCCCAAGCTGCAATGATGCAGCGACTCGATCAGTCCGAATGCACGGCGCCCGTGTGGCCGCGCTCCTGGGCCAGCCAGTCCAGCACCGGATAGGCCCCCGGCAGCACCGGGCTCACCTGGAGCGGTAACTGCTGCCACGACATCGACTGCCCCTCGCGCATCTCGAAGTCGCCCTGCCAGCGCCGGACTTTGCACCAGTGCAGCCGCACCAGCGCATGCGGGTAATCGTGCTCAGTGACCTTCCAGACTTCGGCACGGTCGATGGTGACGCCGAGCTCCTCCTGGAGTTCGCGGCGCAGCGCTTGCTCCACAGTCTCGCCGGCTTCCAGCTTGCCCCCCGGGAACTCCCAGTAGCCCGCGTAGGGCTTGCCTTCGGGCCGCGACGTGAGCAGCAGCGCATCGTCGTCCCGCAACAGGATGCCGACCGCGACTTCGGTGTGCTGGCGGGTGTCACGCCCGTCCGCGCTCATTCAGCCGCTCCCTGGCGCCGCCCCGCCCAATCGCGCGCAAACTGATAAGCCACACGACCGCTGCGCGACCCGCGCTCGAGCGCCCACACAAGCGATTCGGCGCGCGCGGCATGGATATCGGCCTGCGATACGCCCATCGATGCCAGCCACTGCGCCACGATGACCAGGTACTCCTCCTGGCTGAAGGGATAGAAGCTCACCCAGAGGCCAAAGCGTTCCGAAAGCGAGATCTTCTCCTCCACCACTTCGCCCGGATGCACTTCTCCATCCTCGGTATGGGTGTAGGTGAGGTTCTCCTTCATGTACTCGGGCAGAAGATGCCGCCGGTTGCTCGTCGCGTAGATGAGCACGTTGGGCGTCGAGGCCGCCACCGAGCCATCGAGGATGGATTTGAGCGCCTTGTAGCCGGCTTCGCCATCCTCGAAGCTCAGGTCGTCGCAGAACACGACGAACTTCTCGGGCCGGTCGGCCACGATGTCGATGATGTCGGGCAGATCGGTGAGATCGGCCTTGTCCACCTCGATGAGGCGCAGCCCGCGCGTGGAGAACTCGTTGAGGCAGGCTTTGATGAGCGAAGATTTGCCGGTGCCGCGGGCGCCGGTGAGCAGCACGTTGTTGGCCGGCTGGCCGTCGACGAACTGGCGCGTGTTGCGCAGGATTTTTTCTTTCTGCGGCTCGATCTCCTTGAGATCGTCCAGGCGCATGGCCGACACGTGACGCACCGGCTCCAGCGCACCGTGGCCGGAACTCCGCTTGCGATAGCGCCAGGCGATGGCGGCCGTCCAGTCGGGGGCTGTCAGGGGCTGCGGCAACACCGCCTCGATACGCGAGAGCAGGCGCTCGGCCCGCTCCAGGAATTGCTCGAATTTCTCGTTCATCTCGTGCTGCGCGCTCAGGAACAGGCCACGACCGCCCGTCAGGAGCGGTAGTCGGCGTTGATGGTGACGTAGTCGTGGCTGAAATCGCACGTCCAGACCGTGTCGGCGGCCGTGCCGCGGCCCAGCACCACTCGCACCGTGATCTCCTGCTGCTTCATCACGCGCTGACCGTCTTCCTCCCGGTAGGCAGGGTTGCGGCCGCCCTTGACGGCGACATGCACGTCGTCGAGATAGAGATCGATTCCGGTCTGGTCGAGATCGGCGATGCCGGCATAGCCGACGGCTGCCAGGATGCGGCCCAGGTTGGGGTCGCTGGCGAAGAAAGCCGTTTTCACCAGGGGCGAGTGCGCGATGGCATACGCCACCTGGCGACATTCGGACGCGTCGCGCCCGCCCTCGACACGCACGGTGATGAACTTGGTGGCGCCCTCGCCATCGCGCACGATGGCCTGCGCCAGCCGGCGCGCCACATCCAGCATCGCGGCCTTGAGCGCCTGGCCCTGTTCGCTCTCCAGCGAGGTGATGGGGGTATGCGCAGCGCGCTTCGTCGCGATCACCACGAACGAATCGTTGGTGGAGGTGTCGCCGTCAACCGTTACCCGGTTGAACGACCCTTCGGCCAGCTCGGTGGCCAACCGGTGCATCAGGGCGGTATCGATCGCCGCATCGGTGGCCAGGAAGCCCAGCATGGTGGCCATGTTGGGCCGGATCATGCCCGCCCCCTTGCTGATGCCGGTGATGGTCACCGTGACGCCATCGATCTGCACCTGCGCGCTCGCGGCCTTGGGCACCGTGTCGGTGGTCATGATGCCTTCAGCGGCACGCAGCCAGTGGGCTGGCGCGGCGTCGGCTATTGCCGCCGGCAGGCCGGCGACGATGCGGTCGACCGGCAGCGGCTCCATGATCACCCCCGTCGAGAATGGCAGCACCTGCTCTGGCGACAGGCCGAGCGCTGCGGCGGCCGCCTCGCAGGTCTTGCGGGCGCGGGCCAGCCCATCCTCGCCTGTGCCGGCGTTGGCATTGCCGGTGTTGACGACGATCGCCCGCACGCCGGCGCCGGACGCCAGATGCTCGCGGCACACCTGCACGGGCGCCGCGCAGAAGCGGTTCTGCGTGAACACGCCGCCGACCGACGCACCCTCTTCGATTAACACGACGGTCAGGTCCTTGCGGCCGACCTTGCGCACGCCCGCCTCGGCCACGCCAATGTGCACGCCCGGCACGGCGAGCAGTTCACTGGCGAGCGGAAGCGGAAGGTTGACGGGCATGAGGAGCTCCTGGGAGTAAGGCGAGACGAGGGATGGGCGGAAGGAAACAGGCCCGCGCCGGAGTCAGCGCGGGCCGCCAGGAAACATCAGGCCAGTTTTCCGTGGCACTGCTTGTACTTCTTGCCGCTGCCGCAGGGGCATGGGTCGTTGCGTCCAACGCGCGGCATGGCCGCAGCCGCGTCACCTGGCGTTGCGCCGGCTGCAGGCGTGGTCTCGGCCTCCCCGCTTTCCGTGGGAGCGGTGTAGGTGACGTTGCCGATCTGCTCGCCCTTCTGCTCGATATCCTCGGCGGCCTGCTCGAGCTGCGTGCTGGACTGGACCTGCACCGTCATCAGCAGGCGCGTGACCTGGTTCTTCACCGAATCGAGCAACTGGCCGAACAGTTCGAAGGCTTCGCGCTTGTATTCCTGCTTGGGCTGCTTCTGTGCATAGCCGCGCAGGTGGATGCCCTGGCGCAGGTAGTCGAGCGCGGCCAGGTGTTCGCGCCAGCTCGTGTCGATGCTCTGCAGCAGCACCATGCGCTCGAACTGGTTGAAGTTTTCCTGGCCGACCAGTGCCACCTTGCCGTTGAACGAATCGCTGGCGGCTTTCACCACGCGTTCGACGATGTCCTCGTCGGTGATCGCGCTGGCGGCCTTGACCTCGGCCGACAGCGGCAGATCCAGCTGCCACTCGTCACGCAGCGCGCGCTCCAGGCCCTCGAGATCCCATTGCTCTTCGACGGACTCCACGGGCACGTACTGGCGCACGAGGTCGGTGAAGCAGCCTTCCCGCAGCGCATCGATCTGCGCCGCGAGATCGGCGGCGTCGAGAATGTCGTTGCGCTGCTGGTAGATGACCTTGCGCTGGTCATTGGCCACGTCGTCGTATTCGAGCAATTGCTTGCGCACGTCGAAGTTGCGCGCCTCGACCTTGCGCTGTGCGCTTTCGATGCTGCGGGTGACGATACCCGCCTCGATCGCCTCGCCCTCGGGCATCTTCAGGCGGTCCATGATGGCCCGCACGCGATCACCCGCGAAAATGCGCATCAGCGAATCGTCCAGGCTCAGGTAGAAGCGCGAGGAGCCGGGATCGCCCTGGCGGCCCGAGCGGCCACGCAGCTGGTTGTCGATGCGGCGCGACTCGTGGCGCTCGGTGGCGATGATGCGCAGGCCGCCCAGAGAAGTCACCAGGTCGTGATCGGCCTGCCACTGTTCGCGTGCCTTGGCCACGGCAGCCGCCTTCGCGGCTTCGTCCAGCGACTCGTCGGACTCCACGGCCTGGATCATCTTTTCCAGATTGCCGCCCAGCACAATGTCGGTGCCGCGACCCGCCATGTTGGTGGCGATGGTGATCATCTTCGGCCGGCCGGCCTGCGCCACGATGTCGGCTTCACGCGCGTGCTGCTTGGCGTTGAGCACCTGATGCGGAAGCTTCGCCTGGGTTAGCAACTGGTCGATGATTTCCGAGTTCTCGATCGAGGTGGTGCCCACCAGCACGGGCTGGCCGCGCTCGTAGCATTCGCGGATGTCCGCGATGGCGGCCTCGTACTTCTCGCGCGTGGTCTTGTAGACGCGGTCGAGCTGGTCGTCCCGGCGGCTGGGCCGGTTGGGAGGGATCACCACGGTTTCCAGGCCGTAGATTTCCTGGAATTCGTAGGCCTCGGTGTCGGCCGTGCCGGTCATGCCGCCGAGCTTGCCGTAGAGGCGGAAGTAGTTCTGGAAGGTGATCGACGCCAGCGTCTGGTTTTCGGCCTGGATGGCCACGCCTTCCTTGGCTTCGACCGCCTGGTGCAGGCCGTCGCTCCAGCGGCGGCCCGCCATCAGGCGGCCCGTGAACTCGTCAACGATGACGATCTCGCCGTTCTGCACCACGTAATGCTGGTCGCGGTGATAGAGGTGGTTGGCCCGCAGCGATGCATACAGGTGATGCACCAGCGAGATGTTGGCCGGGTCGTACAGCGACGCTCCGGCCGGCAGCAGGCCGGCTTCGGCCAGCAGGCGCTCGGCGTTCTCGTGGCCCTGCTCCGTCAGGTACACCTGATGCGTCTTCTCGTCGACCGTGAAGTCGCCGGGCTTGGTCACGCCCTCACCGGTGCGCGGGTCGGCCTCGCCTTCCTGGCGCACCAGCGTCGGCACCACGCGGTTCATGGCGAGATACATCTCGGTGTGGTCTTCGGCCTGGCCACTGATGATCAGCGGCGTGCGAGCCTCGTCGATCAGGATCGAGTCCACCTCGTCGACGATGGCGAACTGCAGGCCGCGCTGCACGCGGTCGCCAGGCTCGTACACCATGTTGTCGCGCAGGTAGTCGAACCCGTACTCGTTGTTGGTGCCGTAGGTGATGTCGGCGTTGTAGGCGGCCTGCTTCTCCTCGCGGGGCATCTGGGGCAGGTTGATGCCCACGGTCAGGCCCAGGAAGCCATAGAGCCGGCCCATCCATTGGGCATCGCGGTTGGCCAGGTAATCGTTCACCGTGACGACGTGCACACCCTGGCCGGTGAGGGCATTCAGGTAGACGGGCAGCGTGGCAGTCAGCGTCTTGCCTTCGCCAGTGCGCATTTCGGCGATCTTGCCGTAGTGCAGGGCCATGCCACCCATGAGTTGCACGTCGAAGTGGCGCATCTTCATGATGCGCTTGGAGCCCTCGCGCACGACGGCGAAGGCCTCGGGCAGCAGTGCATCGAGCGATTCGCCCGCCGCTACGCGGGCCTTGAACGACTCGGTCTTGGCACGCAGTTCGTCGTCGCTGAGCTTTTCGAAGGCGGGCTCGAGGGCATTGATGCGCTCCGCGGTCTTGCGGTACTGCTTCAGCAGGCGATCGTTGCGGCTGCCGAAGATCTTGGTGAGGAACGTGATGGCCATGAGGGGGAGGATCGCCCGCGCCTTATCGTGGCACGCGGCGACCGGAACTCCTAGTCGGGATGATCGGGGGAACGGGTCGCGGAGAAGGCCGCCATGAAGCGGCCTTCCGGACTCGCCCGGACGCGGGATTTTAGCGTTGCGCGCCGGCCGGCGACGCCCGGATGGCGCCCTGCGCACCGAGGCCGGCATGCGGCGTGGCGCGGGCCAGCGTGTCGGGCAGGCGCTGGCCTGCCGCCAGGAAGGATTGCGGATCCTGGTGCACGCCCTGGACCAGCACTTCGAAATGCAGATGCGGACCGGTCGAGCGCCCGGTCGTGCCGACGGCGGCGATCTTCTGGCCGCGCTTGACGACGTCGCCCTTCTTCACAAAGGTCTGGGAGGCGTGGGCATAGCGTGTGATCAGGTCGTTGCCGTGGTCGATTTCGACCATGTTGCCGTAGGCGGCGTGGTATTCCTGCGTGACCACCACGCCACCGGCCGCCGCCACGATGGCAGCGCCCGGGTCGGCCTGGAAGTCGAGCCCGGTGTGCAGCGCCGAGCGGCCCGTGAACGGATCGATGCGCCAGCCAAACGGCGAACCCACCAGGGCCGTCGGAACCGGCTGCTGCGTAGGGACCATCATCTTGCGAATGCGGTCCTCGAACAGGCGCGCCTCCAGCAGCATGAGTGCGCCCTCGCTCTCGCCGCTTTGCCGGTCGAGCTCGGCGAGGGTCGCCTGCAAGGTCTCGACGCTCAGCGGCCGGCCCTCGACCAGCACGCCGCCGCGGCCGGGCGCCTTCCTGAGGTCGGGGGTGGCAGCGCCGACGCCGGCCAGGCCCGAGACGCGCTCGCCCAGCGACTCGAGCTGGAGCAGCTTGGCCTGCATCTCGCCAAGCTTGCGCGCCATGGCATCGAGGTTCTCGCGCATGAACCGGTCGCGCTGCTCGAACTCGTCCTTGACCATGAGCCGCACCAGCGTGCCGATGACGGGCCAGCCTTCGCGCGCGCCCTTGAGGAACACCCAGTGATAGAGGCTGGCCGCCACGACGACGAGGCCGATGGCGATCGCGAAGCCGGCCAGCACCAGGCGCGCGCCGCTCAGGTGAATGGCGCGGCTCCTGGCGAGCCAGGCATCCGTGATAATCAAATGCACCGTCGATCCCTCGTCATTCTCGAGACGCACTCCCGATTCATGAAGCGCGCGCAACCCAGTGTTCCCCTGACTATCGAACAGGCCGTTGGCGAAGCTCCGACCCTCGCGCGACTGGCTGGCCTGGCGCGGGAATCGGGTGATCGCCTGGCGGCCATCCTTCCCCTCGTACCCGCGGGCCTGAGGCCGGGACTGCGTCCCGGCCCGATCGAGGATGGCGTCTGGTGCCTGCTGGTGCCCAGCAATGCCGCAGCGGCCAAGCTGCGGCAACTGGCGCCTGCCTTGCAGGCCCACCTACGAAGCGGGGGCTGGCAGGTTACCTCAATTCGCCTGAAGGTTCAAACCGCCTGACTTTGCCCCCGCCCGGGTGCCTGGTGGCGCCATCGGGCCGGCTGATGCGCCCTGCCCACGAAGCCGCTTTGCCCGCCCCATGACTGCTCTCGCGCCCCCCAGAAGCCCGCCCCCCTCCCACCATGACGCCGACGTGCGCGCCGTGATCTTCGATTGCGACGGCACCCTGGTCGACAGCGAGGGCATCGCGTTCCGGGTCATCCACCGTCACGCCTGCGAGCTCGGACTGGCCGGCTTCGCGGACACTGGCCTGCAGCAATTGCGCGGACGCAGCATGGCAAGCTGCCTCGCGGCGTTGGAGGCCCAGTTGAGCCGGCCGCTGCCCGAGGATTTCGAAGCACAGTTGCGCCGCTCGATGGCCGAAGTGTTCCGCCGCGAACTGCAGCCCATGCCAGGTGCGTCTTGGCTGCTGGGGGCGCTTCACGTGCCGTTCTGCGTGGCCTCCAACGGTCCGCGCGCAAAGACCGAGCTGACGCTGGGATTGACGGGGCTGCTGCCGCGGTTCACCGGCCGCATCTTCAGCGCCTACGACGTGCAGGCCTTCAAGCCCGACCCAGGCCTGTTCCTGACGGCTGCGCGGTCGATGGGAATCGACGCGGCGCGTTGCGCCGTCGTCGAGGACAGTGTGCCCGGCATGCGCGCGGGGCTGGCGGCCGGCATGGCGGTCTACGCCATGCCGGGGGCCGACATGCCGGACGACCTTCTTCCCCATGTGCACCCGCTGGGCGATCTGCGCGAGCTGGCCCGTCAGGCCTGGAACCGCCCGCCGCGGGCGGCCTGACGCGACGGCGCCTGGCGCTCAGATCAGCGCGGCCTGCTGCTGCAGCGTTCGACGCACAGCCGCCACGTCCGGCGCCTGACCGTTGCGGTGCAGGGCCGCCGACACGCCGGCCGCATGTCCGGTGGCAAATGCCGTCCCCATGACGCGCACCGAGCCGTAGGTCTGCGCATCGGCGCCGATCACGCGGCCGGCCAGGCGGAGGTTGGCAATGCCTGGCACCTCGAGGGCCCCGTGGCCGATGTCGAAATGTCCGCCCCCGCCGATGGGCGTGAAGCGTGCCCGGCCTGGCGCCTCGTGCACCTCCATGGGCCAAGATCCGCGCGCGATGCCGTCGTCCGGCCGCAGGCGACCGTGGCCGGCGTCCTGCGCCTTGACATCGTCGACCGAGCGTGGACGCCGGCTCTCTCGCACGCCGATCTGCGGGCCCGACGCGGCCAGGAAGGCACCCTGGCAGCCCGGCAACTGGCGCAGCAGCTGGACGAAATCCCAGGCCAGGGCGCGCGAGCGCGTCTCGGCTCGCGTGAGGTCGGCAGCCGTGACGCCGTCGGTCTGCACATCCACCACCATGCTCCAGAGGTCATGGGAGATCGGCAGGCGCACCAGGACCCCGCCGTCGGGCCGGGTCAGCCCGCCGTGGCGGCTGTTGTAGCCGGCGATGAGGGCCGCGAGTCTCTCGCGGTCGATCACGGTATCCGGCGGCACGCCGCCGATGCGGATGGGGAGCGACGCGGGCTGCACGTGCTCCCCCCTGCGGCTGTCGGTGCCGGCGGCAGCGCCCGCGAAACAGGCCAGATCCGCTTCGCCGCTGGCATCGACGAAAGCGCGGCCTTGGACCTCGTGCGCGCCGCAATGGTCGGACAACGTGATGGAGACGATCCGCCCGCCTTCGCAGCGCACGGCGCTCAGCAGGCTGTGCAGGCGCACCTCGACGCCCGCCTCGGCCGCCAATTGGTCGCAGGCGATCTTGATGGCCTCGGGATCGAGCATGACGATCCAGTTGCCGCTGCGCGAACGCACCGGCGCGATGTTCATGCCCAGCGCATGCAGGCGGTCGAGCACATCGCCGCCCACGCCCCGCACAGTGGGCTCGGGCCCGGCGCCGCCGTTCTTGAAGAAGCCGCAGTACGAAAGCACCTGCGCATTGGTCGCCGAGCCGCCCATGAAGCCGTAGCGCTCCACCAGCAGTGTGCGCGCCCCCGTGCGAGCCGCGCCCACGGCCGCGCCCAGACCGCCGGCGCCCGCGCCGACGACCACCACGTCGTAGCTTCCGTCGTTGTGCTGCGCGCTCATTTCTCGATCCGGATGCCGCGCTCGGCGACGATGCGGCCGTAGCGTAGCGCGTCGTCGGCGATGCGACGCTGCAGCTCGGCGGCCGAGCCGCCGTCGGCCACCCAGCCCTGGGCGAAGAGCTTCTGCTTCACGTCGTCGCTGCGGATCACGCGGCGCACGACTTCGCCGAAGCGCGCGACGATCTCAGGCGAGGCCGTCGCGGGCGCCATCACGGTGTTCCAGGTCTCGATGCTGAAGTCCTTCACGCCGCCATCCACCAGCGTCGGCACGCCGGGCGCCAGCGGGCTGGGCGCGGTCGAGGTCAGGGCCACCGCCTTGATGCGGCCGGCCTGCACCTGCGAGAGCGCGTTGCCGATGGGCAGCAGGGCCATCTGGAGGTCGCCGCCGATGATGGACGTGAGGACGGCCGGCGCGCCGCTGTAGGGCACGTGCACGGCCTCGATGCCGGTGCGCTGCTTGAGCAGCTCCATCGACAGATGGCCGTTGCTGCCCACGCCGGGCGAGCCGTAGCTCCACTTGTTGCCGGCCTGCCTGGCGATGGCCAGGAACTCCTGCACGCTGGCGTACTTGATGGTGGTCGAGGTGACCAGCATCAGCGGCGAGCTGCCGATGTTGGTGATGGGCGCGAAGTCCGAGGTCTTGAAGGTGAGGTCGTTGTAGAGCGCGGGGGCGCTGGTCAGCGTGCCCGCGCCCACGATGCCGAAGGTGTGCTGGTCGGTCGCCTTGGCCAGCAGGCCGGCGGCCACGTTGCCGCCCGCGCCGGCGCGGTTCTCGACGATGAAGGGTTGGCCGAACTCGGCCGCCAGCGGCTCGGCCAGCAGGCGCGCCAGCAGGTCGGGCGAGGTGCCGGCCGGGAAGCCGACGATCAGGCGCACGGGCTTTTCGGGCCAGCGGCTGCCTTGCGCGCGAGCCGCGGGCAGGACCATGGAAAGGCCGAGCGCGGCGCCCGCGCCGAGCAGGGCGCGGCGTGCGCCGAGCAGGGCGCGGCGTGCGCCGCGCAGGTGTTCATGCGTCATGTCGTGTCTCCTTGTTGTCGTTCGCCGTCGCCGGTACGTCCATTCTTGCGGGTGGGCGTGCCCGCCGCAAACGGATCTTCGTCAGAGACCCACGGACAGATCGCGTGGCTCAGTAAGTCGCGCGCCCGCCGGACAGGTCGAAGGTGAATCCGGTGGTGAAGCTGCAGTCGGGCCCCGCGATGAAGGCCACCATGGCCGCGATCTCGGACACCTGCAGGAAGCGCCCCAGCGGAATCTTGGCCTTGGCGCCGGCGATGTGCTCGGGCGTCAT
Organism: Burkholderiales bacterium; assembly: GCA_017307855.1. Lineage (GTDB taxonomy): Bacteria > Pseudomonadota > Gammaproteobacteria > Burkholderiales > Burkholderiaceae_C > JAGOCV01. The sequence goes on from JAFKGD010000007.1 coordinate 141,289, forward strand.
TTCGCGGAACAGGTCGGTCTCGGTGATCACCGGGGCGATGGCGTTGACCATGACGCCCGATCCCACCAGTTCCTTGGCCAGCGCCTTGGTGAAGCCGATGACGCCGGCCTTGGCGGCCGAATAGGCGGCGATGCCGCCCATGCCTTCCTTGCCCGCGATCGAGGCCACGTTGACCACGCGGCCGTGGCCGCGCCGCTGCATGCCCGGCGTGACCGCGCGGCAGCAGTAGAAAACGGCCGTGAGGTCGACCTGGATCACGCGGGCCCAGTCCTCGTCGCTGTACTCGGCCACGGGCTTGACCGGGCCGTTGATGCCGGCGTTGTTGACCAGGATGCCGATGGGGCCGAGCGACTTCTCGGTTTCGGCCGCGGCGGCCTGCACCGAGGCGCTGCTGCCCACGTCCACGCGCAGCGCGAGTTCGGGCGCGTAGCCGCTGCCCTGCAGCGCGTCGGGCTGCAGGTCCCACACCGCCACGCGGCAGCCCTGCGCGGCCAGACGCTGCGCGATGCCCAGGCCGATGCCGCGGGCGCCGCCGGTGACCACGGCCACCTGGCCGGCAAGCGTTGCGGGCGCCATCGGCGCGGAAGAAGAAACGGTCATGGCGGTCAGGGGTGCAAAGAAAGGATCGGCAGGGAAGTTCAGGCGGCCTGCGCCGCGCGGGGCGGGGCGGCCTCGGCGTGCAGCACGCCATCGCGCACCATGGCGTCGATGTCGGCGGCGGCATAGCCCAGGCTGGCGGCGATCTCGCGGTTGTGCTGGCCCAGGAGCGGCGCGGGCGTGGTGAGGGTGGTGCTGCAGCCCGAGAAGTGGAAGGGGGTGTTGGCCAGCGTCACGCGGCCGAGCACCGGGTGGTCCTGCTCGATCAGCATGCCGCGCGCAAGGATTTGCGGGTCGGCCACCACCTCGTCGATGCCCTGCACCTTGGCGGCAGGCACGCTGGCGGCGTCGAGCGTGGCCAGGATGTCGGCCACGGTGCGGGTGGCGGCCCAGGCGCGCACGGGCGGCAGAATCTCCTGCCGGTGCGCATTGCGGCCCGCGGCGCTGTGAAAGCGCGCATCGGCCGCGAAGGCGTCGCCGCCCACCACCTGTGCGAGCCGCTTCCAGCTGTCGTCCACCTGCGCGGCGATCACCACGTGGCCATCGGCGGCGTCGAACACGCCGTAGAGCGTGCTCTGCGGCAGGTCGTGGCCGGTCTGCACGGGGATGTCCTTGCCGCCCGAGAAGGTGTAGCACTGCACCGCGTATTCGTGCATGGACATCAGGCAGTCGTAGAGCGCCATGTCGATGTGCTGGCCCAGGCCCGATTTCACGCGCCCGAGCAATGCCGCGCACACGGCCGCCACGCCGTGGATGCCGGTGTACATGTCGCCCAGCGCGATGCGCAGCAGCGGCGGCGTGCGGCCCGGCTCGCCCACCATGGCCATGATGCCGCTCTTGGCTTCGGCGATCAGGCCGAAGCCGGCGCGGTGCGAATCCGGGCCGGTGTGGCCATAGGCCGAGATCGAGCAGTACACCAGCTTGGGATTGCGGCGCGAGAGCTCTTCGTAGCCCAGGCCGAGCTTGTTCAGCGCGCCGGGACGGTAGTTCTCGACGAACACGTCGGCCGAATCGGTGAGGCGATGGATCAGGTCCTTGCCGCGCGGGTCCTTGGTGTTCACGCACAGGCCCTGCTTGCCCATGTTCTGCTGCAGGAAGTAGCCGCTCTGGCCGTCGATGAAATAGGGGTGCTCGCGGCCGGCGTCGCCCGCGGGGCGTTCGACCTTGATCACCTCGGCCCCCATCGCCGCGAGGCAGCGCGAGAGGTAGGGGCCGGCCAGGAAGTGGGTGTAGTCCACCACGCGGATGCCCGCCAGGGGCGCGTTCTGCAATTGCATGTCGTTCGTCTCGTGTCTCGGTGGCGCGGGGCGTTCAGGCGGCGGGGCGGCGCGGCACCATCAGGCGGTGTTCGCCCTTTTGCACCACCTCGTCCTTCTGGTTGATGAGCTCGGAGGGCAGCACCACGATGCCCCAGCCCGGCTTGCTGTTGGACGCCCGCATGCTGCCGACGCGAAAGCGCACGCGCAGCGTGTCGCCGATGTAGATGGGCTTGAGGAAGTCCCAAGTCCAGCCCAGCGACATGCCGGGCAGGAAGCGGTATTCGCTTTGCGTCTTCAGGCCGTCGGCCACCGACTGGCCCATGAGGCCGTGCGCCACACGCTGGCCGAAATGGCTGGCGCGCGCATAGGCCTCGTCGACGTGCACGGGCGTGAAGTCGCCGGTGAGCTCGGCATAGGCGTCGATGCGTTCGGCCGTGACTTCGTAAGGCGGGCTCACGCATTCGTCGCCCACCTGGGCGTCTTCCCAGTAGCGTTCGGGGGTGGTGAAGGACATCTTGGGCGCGGGCATGGGTTCTTTCTCTTGCGGGTGCGGTGCGTCGATCAGGCGGCGCGCGGATCGACGGCCAGGGCCTGCGCCACCGTGCCGGGGCTGGCCTGCAGCAGCTCGACCACCAGGCCTTCGGGCAGGCGCAGCCAGTGCGCGCCGGCGGCGGTGGCGCGCACGCCGTCCCACGCGGCCGCGGCGGCCAGGGCGGCGGGCACGTCGTCCACCATGACGCCGATGTGGCCCAGCTGCTGCTCGCCCTGGGGCGCGAAGCGCGCATCGGCGATGAACTGCATGCCGCCCAGGCTCCAGTACTGCGTGGGCGATTCGGCGGCGCCTTCGATCTGGCGCGCGTCCATGCCCAGCACGTCGCGGAAGAAACGGATGTGCCAGTGGATGTCGCGCACGCGGATGGCGACGTGTTCGACGTAGGCGCGGGTCGGGGCGGTCATGCGAGGGTCTCCGGGCGGGCCAGCGTACGTTCGCGGCCCTTCAGGCACGCGACCAGCGTGCGGTTGACAGGGGTAGGCACGCCCGCGCGCTGGCCCCAGCGCACGACCGAGCCGTTGACGTAATCGATCTCGGTGACCGAGCCTTTTTCGAGGCTCTGCAGCATCGAGGCCTTGAATTCCGGCGGCAATCCGGCTGCGGCCTTGCGCCAGGGCTCGCGCGGGTCGGTGGTGGCCACGCGGATGCCGGTGGCGCGCGCCACCGCCATCGCCTCGGCCACCGCGGCCACGGCGCATTCCTCGATCTCGGGCACGTCGTAGAGCGTGCCGTAGGGCAGGCCGGTGATGCCGCTCAACGCGCCGGTGGCGACGTTGACGAACAGCTTGTCCCAGATGACGCCGTAGATGTTGTCGCTCACCGCGGTGGCCAGCCGCGCGTCGCTGAAGGCGCGGGCGATGCGCTCGGCGCGGGGCGAGCGCGTGCCGTCGAGTTCGCCGATCACGGTTTCCTTGCCCTCGATGCCGGCGATCACATGGCCGGGTGCGAGCACGGTGCCCCCCAGATAGGTCTTGCCGGCCAGCACATGGCCCGGGCCGATCGCAGCGGCCAGCACGTCTTCGTGGCCCAGGCCGTTCTGCAGCGACAGCACGGCAGTCTGCGGGCCCACCAGGGCGCGCGCACCGGCAATGGCGGCCTCGGTGTGGAAGGACTTGACGAGCACGACCAGCAGGTCGACCGGCCCGCAGGCGGCCGCGACGGCGGCGCAGCCGGTGGCGGCCTGAACGCGCACGGTGCGGTCCACGCCCGCCTCGCGCAGCAGGAGGCCGCGGTCGTTGAGCGTACCGACCAGCGCGGCCGAGCGGTTGACCAGCCAGGCCGTGTGACCGGCCTCGGTCAGCGCGCCGCCGATGACGCAGCCGAGCGCGCCGGCACCGAGGATGCAGATCTTCAGGGGGTCCATGGCAAGGGCGTCATTCAATGGCCGGTCCAGCGCGGCGCGCGCTTTTCGGCGAAGGCGCGCGGGCCTTCCCGGGCGTCGTCGCTGGCGAGCATGCGCTCGGCCAGTTCGTAGGTGGCGCGCATGGCGGCTTCGAGGTCGGGTTCGGCCAGGCTTTGCTGCATCACCTGCTTGCTGGCCTGCACCGACAGCGGCGCGCAGGCCAGCACTTCGTCCGCCAGCGCGCGGGCGCGGGCCATGAGTTCGGCGCGCGGCACCACCTCGTTGACCAGGCGAAGGCGCAGTGCTTCCTGCGCGTCGATGCGCCGGCCGGTGAGCACGAGCAGGTTGCAGTCCTTCATGGCCATTTGCCGCGGCAGGCGCTGCAGCACGCCGCCACCCAGCGCAGCCAGGCCCACGCGCGGCTCGGGCAGGCCGAACAGCGCATGGTCGGCCGCCACGGCCAGGTCGCAGGCGGCGAGGATTTCGACGCCGCCGCCCAGGCACAGGCCGTTGACGGCCGCGATCACCGGCTTGAACAGGTCGAAGCGCGAGGTGATGCCCGCGAATCCGGTCGGCGGCTTGTGATGGTCGCCGGTTTCGGCCAGGGCCTTGAGGTCGGTGCCGACGCAGAACGACCGCTCGCCCGCGCCGGTGAGGATGGCCACGCGCAGTTCCGGGTCGGCCGCGTAGAGGTCGAGCGCGTGCGAGAGCTCTTCGTGCCCGGCCGGGTGCATCGCATTGAGCACCTCGGGCCTCTCGAGCGTGAGCACCAGCAGCGGGCCGTCGGTCTCGTAGCGGCAGTAACGGAAGGCGGGGGCCATGCGGGCTGCTGCGCTTACTTTGCGGGCCGCAGCGTCTCGACCACCTGGGCGCGGCCGTTCTCGATCTTCACGATGAAGCTCTCGCGGTCGAGGTCGCCCTTGTCGTCGTACTTGGTGTCGAACAGCACGCCGGGGTAGTCCTTGGCCGAGATGCTCATGCCGTGCAGCGTCTTCGCGAAGGCCTTCGAATCGATCTTGCCGATCTTGTCGAATACGGCCTTGGCCGTGTGCATGCCGGTGTAGCCCTTCATCGCGTTGTGGTCGGCCTTGATCTTGTAGGTGGCCTCGTACTTCCTGGCGAAGGCCTGCACCGTGGCGTTGGGCGCATCGGGCGTGAGGCCCACGTGCGCGACGATGCCGTTGGCCGCGGCACCGGCCAGCTCGATCACCTTGTCGTTGGCCAGAGTCGATTCGCCGACGATGGGCTTGTCGAAGCCCTGCTTGCGCAGTTCCTTGAGCGCGCGGGCCGATTCCTCTTCGTTGGTGTAGACGAACAGTACGTCGGGGTTGGACTGCTTGGCGCGCAGCACGGCGCCCGAGAAGTCGATCTGGCCCGGCTCGGTCGAGATGTCGGCGGCGACCTTGGCGCCGGCGGCCTGCAGGCCCTTGACTACGGCATCCCGGCCGCCCTTGCCGAAGTCGTTGTTGACGAAAATGATCGCCACGCTCCTGGCCTTGAGGCTCTCGGTCATGTAGCGCACGACCTTGGGCATGGACGCGGCCTGCGTGAACGAGCTGCGGAACACATAGGGGTTGCCCTGCTCGGTGATGGCAGCAGCCTCGCCGCCGATGATGTTGGGCACCTCGGCGCGCCGCGTCTCCTGCATGCTCACGAGGATGGAGCCGGAGAACACGGGGCCCAGGATCACCGGCGCGCCCTGGTCGATGGCCTTGGTCGCCAGACCCTTGGCCACACCAGGCTGGGTTTGCGTGTCCCAACTGGCGTACGAGATTTTCTTGCCTGCGAAGCCGCTGGCAGCGTTGATCTCCTGCACCGCCAGCTTCACGCCGTTGTCGAAGTTGGTGCCGGCGGTCGCGCCCGGGCCGCTGAGCTCGACCAAGCCGATGACGGGGACTGTTTGGGCCACTGCAAGCAGCGGGGCGCTGCACAGGGCGAGGGCCGCGGCCAGGTGGCCGAGCGAAAGAGTCTTCATGCGCTTGTCTCCTGTTTCTGGTCGCCCCGTGTACAGAGGCTGTGCGCATGGTCGGCCTGACGCAGTATGCTGTCCATTCATCAACCGGCATTTACATCATTGCGTTTTCAGATAATGGAGACGAATCCCGCTCTGCTCGACGTGAAGCTGCTTCGCCTGATCGACCAGCTGCACCGCACGCGCAGCGTTACGCGCGCGGCAGAGGCGCTGGGCCAGGGCCAGCCCACTGTCAGCGTCTGGCTGGCGCAGTTGAGGCGTCAACTCGGCGATCCGCTGTTCGTGCGGACCGGCGAGGGCATGCTGCCCACGCCGCGTGCCGACGCCATGATCCACACAGTGCGCGAGGTGCTCGAGGGGCTGGAGCGCCTGTCGGCCCTGAGCCACGACTTTGACGCCGGAAGCGCGCAGCGGCACTTCCACATTTCGATCACCGACGCGAGCCATGTCACGCTCCTGCCGCGCATCCTTCGTCGCGTGCGCACGGCAGCGCCCGGCGTCGTGCTGCACGCGCGACGCATCGACGCGCAGCTCGCCAGTTCGCTGCAATCGGGCGACGCCGACCTCGCCATCGGTTACCTGCCCTGGCTCGACGCCGGCTTTCATCAATTGCCGCTGTTCCAGCAAGACTGGATCTGCCTGGCCAGCGCCGATCACCCCCGGCTGGGCCCACCCGAAGCGGTGCTCGATGTGGAGACCTACGCCGCGGAATCACACATCGGCGTCGTGTCCGGCACGGGTTACCAGCTGATGGAGGAGTCGTTCGCCCGCGTTGGCGTGAAGCGCCGCGTGGCACTCGAGCTGCCCGGTTTCCTTGGGCTGCCGGCGATCCTATCGGGCAGTGATCTGGTGGCCACCCTGCCCCGCCAGATCGGCGAGACCATCGCCGCCGACGCCGGCCTGCGCCGCATGCCCTGTCCGGTGGCGATTCCGCATTTCGCCGTCAAGCTGTACTGGCACGCGCGGTTCCATCAGGACAGCGCGCACCGCTGGATCCGCTCACTGTGCGCCGACGAGCTCGGTGAACCGGCCGGCTCGCCGCCGCCCGGCGTCGCGGCAGTGCGGCGCGCTTCGCGCGCGTCGGGCGACGCCAGAGAAAAGCCGCGGCCGCCCTGAGGCGCCGCGGCGATCAAGTGGCGTCGTCGCGTGTCGCAACAGCGCCTGGAAGATGGTGCCGATTATCGGAATCGAACTGATGACCTACCGCTTACAAGGCGGTTGCTCTACCAACTGAGCTAAATCGGCAAGAGCGGACATTCTATGCGTCCGCCCACTCGGAAATTACTTGATTCGCTTGAGCGACGGCCGGGCCCCCCCCGAGGACGGCGCGGGACGGGGCGGGTCGCCGTCAGGCTCGACGGTCGGCTCGCCGGACAGCGACACCACGTTGTCGTCCGCCGGGCGATCGGGCACGGCAGACAGCATCGGCCCGGCAGCCGCATCCACGTCGGCCGGTGACGGCGGGGCCTCTTCGGCTGCCGACACCGGAAACGCCATGCCCTGCCCGTTCTCGCGCGCGTAGATGGCCAGAACCCGGGCGACCGGCACCATGATCTCGCGAGCCGTACCCGCGAAACGCGCCTTGAATTCAATGAATTCATTGCCCAGCTTGAGCGAGCTGGTTGCATCGAAGCTGATGTTCAGCACGATCTCACCGTTTTTCACGTACTCGCGCGGCACCTGCACCGTGTCGTCCACCAGGACGGCCACATAGGGCGTGAAGCCGTTGTCGGTACACCAGTCGTAGAGCGCGCGGATCAGGTAAGGCCGCGTCGATGTGGATTCCAGCGCATTCATCATGCGAGCCGCGCTCCGCTTTACTTGCGCATCACCTTTTCGGACGGCGTCAGCGCCTCGATGTAAGCGGGGCGCGAGAAGATGCGCTCGGCATACTTGAGCAACGGAGCAGCGTTCTTCGACAGGTCGATGCCGTAGTAGTCCAGGCGCCAGAGCAGCGGCGCGATCGCCACGTCCAGCATCGAGAAGTTCTCGCCCAGCATGTACTTGTTCTTGAGGAAGACGGGTGCGAGTTGCGTGAGGCGGTCGCGGATGTGCGAGCGTGCCTTTTCCAGCGCCTTGTCGTTGCCCTTGCTGGCGCGGTTCTCCAGCGTGGCGACATGCACGAAGAGTTCCTTCTCGAAGTTGAGCAGGAACAGGCGCACACGGGCGCGATCCACCGGGTCACCGGGCATCAGCTGCGGATGCGGGAAGCGTTCGTCAATGTACTCGTTGATGATGTTCGACTCGTACAGGATGAGGTCGCGCTCGACCAGGATGGGCACCTGGCCGTAGGGGTTCATCACGCTGATGTCCTCGGGCTTGTTGTAGAGATCGACGTCGCGGATCTCGAAATCCATGCCTTTCTCGAACAGCACGAAGCGGCAGCGGTGGGAGAAGGGGCAGGTGGTTCCCGAATACAGCACCATCATGGCGAAAGGCTCCTGAAAGTCAAAAAGGAGTGGGGCGCATCAGGCGCTCCCACTCCGTGGTCCGTGCCCCGAAGGGCCAGGTCCGGTTGGCGTTACTTGACGTCTTTCCAGAACGCGGCGTTCAGACGCCAGGCGATCAGGGTGAAGACCGTCAGGAACAGCAATACCCACACGCCCACGCGCACCCGCGTGTTCTGTGCCGGCTCGGCCATCCACTGCAGATAGGCGACCAGGTCACCGACGGCCTGGTCGTATTCCAGAGGCGAAAGGGTGCCGGGCTTGGTCTGCTTCCAGCCCGTGAGCACATGCACTTCATGGCCATGGGACTGCTGCGTGGCGTATTGGGGCTCTCGCTCGCCCTGCAGCTCCCACAGCGGATTGGGCATGCCCACACTGGGGAAGGCGAGGTTGTTCCATCCCGTCGCCTTGGACGGATCACGGTAGTACGTGCGCAGGAACGTGTAGAGATAGTCAGCACCGGTTCCGTTGTGGCCGGCACGCGAGCGGGCCACCAGAGTCAGGTCGGGCGGGTTGCCACCGAACCAGTCCTTGGCCTGTTTCGGATCGATGGCCGCCTTCATGGTCTCGCCCACCTTGTCGGTGGCGAAGAGCAGGTTGTCCTTGATCTGCTGCTCGGTCAGTCCGATGTCCTGCAGGCGGTTGTAGCGCATGTAGGCCGCGGAGTGGCAGCTCAGGCAGTAGTTGACGAAGATCTTGGCGCCGTTTTGCAGCGCCGCCAGGTCGTTCGTCTTGTTGGGTGCCTTATCCCAGGCAATGCCACCTTCGGCAGCCAGGGCGCCGGTGGCAAAGCCGAGCGCGGCGATCAGCGTGAGGATGATCTTCTTCATTGTGCTAGTCCTCGACTCAGTGCGGCGTGTAGTTGACGCGCTCGGGCGGCGTCTTGAACGTGCCCAGCCGGCTCCACCACGGCATCATCAGGAAGAAGCCGAAGTAGAACAGCGTGCCGACCTGCGAGACGCGCTCGCCGATGGGCGAGGGTGCCTGCACACCGAGGTAGGCGAGGATCACGAAGTTGATCACGAACACGCCGTAGACATACTTGTGCCAGTCGGGGCGGTAACGGATCGACTTGACCGGGCTGTGGTCCAGCCACGGCAGGAAGAACAGGATGATGACCGCGCCGCCCATCACCACCACGCCCCAGAACTTGGCGTCGATCGCCAGCATCAGGGCAATGGCAACCACCGAGACGGCCACAATGCCCGCCTTGACGAACGACGGCAGGCGCGACTTGACGACGCCATAGCCGGCCCCCAGCACCACGCAGACGATCAGCACGTACATCATCTCGCTGGTGATGGCGCGCAGCATCGAATAGAACGGCGTGAAATACCAGACAGGCGCGATGTGCGCGGGTGTCTTGAGCGGGTCGGCCGGGATGAAGTTGTTGTATTCGAGGAAGTAGCCCCCGAACTCCGGCGCGAAGAAGATCACCGCCGTGAACACCATCAGGAACATGCTGACGGCGAAGATGTCGTGCACCGTGTAGTACGGGTGGAACGGGATGCCGTCGAGCGGCTTGCCGTTCTCGTCCTTGTGGGCCTTGATCTCGATGCCGTCCGGATTGTTCGAGCCGACGTCATGCAATGCCAGCAGGTGGGCCACCACCAGGCCCAGCAGGACCAGCGGCACGGCGATCACGTGGAAGCTGAAGAAGCGGTTCAGGGTGGCGTCGGACACCACGTAGTCGCCACGGATCAGCAGCGCCAGATCGGGACCGATGAACGGAATGGCCGCGAACAGGTTCACGATCACCTGGGCACCCCAGTAGGACATCTGGCCCCAGGGCAGCAGGTAGCCCATGAAGGCCTCGGCCATCAGGCACAGGAAGATGGCGCAACCGAAGATCCAGACCAGCTCGCGCGGCTTGCGATAGCTGCCGTACAGCAGGCCCCGGAACATGTGCAGGTACACGACCACGAAGAACGCCGAAGCGCCCGTGGAGTGCATGTAGCGGATCAGCCAGCCCCACGGCACATCGCGCATGATGTACTCGACCGATGCAAACGCGAGGTTGGCATCGGGCTTGTAGTGCATCACCAGGAAGATGCCCGTGACGATCTGGATCACCAGCACCAGCAGCGCCAGCGAACCGAAGATGTACCAGAAGTTGAAGTTCTTCGGCGCGTAGTACTCCGACATGTGGACGCGGTAGGCGTCGAAGGCGGTCGGGAAACGGTTCTCGGCCCAGTTGAGGGCCTTGGCGCCGATCGGTGCGTTGGGGGAGATTTCCTTGAATTCAGCCATGTCCGTCTCCTCAGGCCTTCTTGTCTTCGCCGATCAGGAGGCGGGTGTCGGAGAGGTACATGTGCGGCGGCACTTCCAGGTTGTCCGGTGCGGGCTTGTTCTTGTAGACGCGGCCGGCCATGTCGAAAGTCGAGCCGTGGCACGGGCACAGGAAGCCGCCCGGCCAGTCGCTGGGCAACGAGGGCTGGGCGCCAGGAGCGAACTTGTCGGTCGGCGAGCATCCCAGGTGGGAGCAGATGCCCACCACGACCAGCACCTCGGGCTTGATCGAACGGGCTTCGTTGCGCGCGTATTCGGGGGTCAGCTCGGCAGGATTGCGCTCGGACTTCGGGTCGGCGAGCTGGCCGTCGTTCTTCGGCAGCTCGGCCACCTGTTCCGGCGTGCGCCGCACGATCCAGACCGGCTTGCCGCGCCACTCGACCGTCAGCTTCTCCCCGGGATTGAGGGCCGAGATGTCCACTTCGACCGCTGCGCCAGCGGCCTTGGCCCGCTCGGAAGGCTGGAACGTACTGACGAAGGGCACGGCAGTGGCTACACCACCTACCGCGCCAGCACAGCCGGACGCAATGAGCCACGTCCGCTTGCTGTTGTCGACTGGAGTCTCACTCATGGGGTTCCTCGAAGAACGTCGCTCGTTATTTGGGGGTCAACCGTCAATTGTAGCGGAGCGCATCTGGCGGATTCAATGCGCGCCAGGTGTCGGACGCAGCCGCTTGACAGGGCGCAACAGTCGGGAATACTGACCGACCACTTACAAAGCTTTCAAGGGGCCGCCGGACATGGGCATGCTGCAGGAATTCAAGACTTTCGCCATCAAGGGCAACGTGATCGACCTGGCGGTCGGCGTGATCATCGGAGCGGCGTTCGGCAAGATCACCGAATCGCTGGTGCGCGACATCATCATGCCGGTGGTGGGACTGGTGGTGGGCAACCTGGATTTCTCCAACATGTTCATCGTGCTGGGCTCGGTACCCGAGGGCGTGCCGCGAACCCTGGCCGACCTGACCAAGGCGGGAGTCCCGGTGTTCGCCTACGGCAACTTCATCACCGTGTTCGTGAACTTCCTCATCCTGGCGTTCGTGATTTTCCTGATGGTCAAGCAGGTGAACAAGCTCAAGCGCGCGCATGAAGCAGCGCCGCCGCCTGCGCCGGCGGCACCACCCGAAGACATCATGCTGCTGCGCGAGATCCGCGACAGCCTCAAGAAGAACGACTGAACGCGTCGCTTGCACGCGCGCCGGCTCAGCTGCGCGCGGCCAGCCGGCGCGCCATCCGCACCGCCGCCAACATGCTGGCGGGATCGGCCCGGCCTGTGCCGGCGATGTCGAAGGCGGTCCCATGGTCGGGGCTGGTGCGCACCAGCGGCAGGCCCAGCGTCACGTTCACGCCATGCTCCACGCCGAGATACTTCACAGGGATCAGCCCCTGGTCGTGATACATGGCGATCACGACGTCGAATTCGCCGCGCCGTGCACGCATGAAGACGGTGTCTGGAGCGAAGGGGCCATGCGCATCGAAACCGGCCAACCGCGCGGCAACCACGGCCGGCGCAATCACCTCGATCTCTTCCTGGCCAAACAGCCCCCCCTCCCCTGCATGCGGGTTGAGCCCCGCCACCGCGATACGCGGTGCGCGGCCCAGCAGCGGCAGCAGGGCGTGATGGGTGATCGACAGCGTGCCGGCGAGGTTGGCCGGCGTGACGGCCGCCAGCGCATCCCGCAGGGACACATGGATGCTGAGCAGCACGGTACGCAATTCGTCGTTGGCGAGCATCATGCGCACCGGCACTTCGTCCAGCGGACGTCCCAGGTGCAGCGCGGCCTCAGCCTGCAGCAGTTCGGTGTGACCGGGAAACGGCTCCCCCGCCGCCGCCAGCGATTCCTTGTGCAGCGGCGCCGTGACCACGCCGGCGATCTCGCCGCATAGTGCGGCTCGGGCCGCCCAGCGCACGGCATCGGCCGCCATGCGGCCGGCCGCTGCGTCGACGCGGCCGATGACCGGCAGGCCCGCTGCGGCGCCCGTCGGCAGCACCGGGATCGCGGGTGCCGCCACCTGCAGCGCCTGCGCGGGCGAAGTGATTTCGACCACCGCAGCGTCGTCATGTCGCGCGCCGGGCGCCACGAACCCGAGCGCGCGGCGTATCACGTTCGGGCTGCCTGCGACGAAACAGCCGTCGAGTTCGTGCCGGGCCTCCCGGTACAACCGGGCGATCACCTCCGGTCCGATCCCAGCGGGATCGCCCTGGGTCAGCGCCAGCAGGGGCAGGTCGGGGTGTTCCATGTCAGGCCGGGTTGTCGATGTCGATGAACTCGTGGGCCAATCCCAGTTGCTGCGCGACGTGGGCAGCGACGGCAGGCGCGCCGTAGCGCTCCGTGGCGTGATGGCCGGCCGCGATGAACGCCACCCCGGTTTCTCGCGCCAGATGCACCTGCGGCTCCGAGATTTCTCCCGTGACGAATACATCGGCACCGGCGGCGATGGCCGACTCGAAGTAACCCTGTGCGCCGCCCGTGCACCACGCGATGCGGCGCAGAGGCCGCCCGTCGCCCTGCGCCAGGACGGGCACACGGCCCAGCCGCGATGCGACATGGTCGGCCAGCGTCGAGGCCGTCATGTCCTGACCCGCGGGCGGTCCGCCGAGAAAGCCCAGCGACTGCTCGCCGAAGCGCGCCTCGCCGTCGGCAAAGCCCAGCACGCGGCCCAGTTGCGCGTTGTTGCCCAACTGGGGATGTGCATCCAGCGGCAGGTGGTAGGCGTACAGGTTGATGTCGTGAGCCAGCAGCAGCGCCAGCCGCTGCTTCATCCAGCCCGTGACCCGGCCGTCGTGGCCGCGCCAGAACAGGCCGTGGTGCACGAACACCGCGTCGGCACCGACGACGATCGCCGCCTCGATCAGCGCGCGGCTGGCAGTCACGCCTGACACGATGCGGCCGACGCACTCGCGGCCTTCGACCTGCAGGCCATTGGGGCCGTAGTCCTTGAAACGCTCAGGGCCGAGCAACGCGTCGAATGCGCCCAGCAGTTCCTGACGAGTGGTGGTGGTGCTCAATGTGGGGGCCTCGATCACGGGCGCCGGAGCGGCGCCCGTCACCGATTGTCTCAGCCCGGCGCCGGCATGACGCCTCCTGCGGCCACAAATCGCACTTCGCCAGCTTGTTGTTCTTCGTCCGCTGACGGGATCTTTGCCGGGCCCAAGGCGCTGAACCTGTTCAGCAGGCGCGCGGCTGACGGACAATAGATGCCCGCATGCGCCGGCCACCGTCCGCCGCGCGGTTCAAGACGCCCGTTCCACTCATGAAGCGCACCTGGCTGCTGTTTTCCCAGACCGTCACTGTCCTGCTGGCGGCTTATTTCGTCGTCGCAACGCTGCGCCCCGACTGGGTCGGGCGCCGCACCGATCTGACCAGCCGCGTCGTCTCGCTGATCGAGTCGCCGTCTCCCGTGCCTGGCACGCCGCCGCCAGCGGGCTCCCTGAGCGCCGCGGCGCGGAAGGCTTCGCCCTCGGTGGTCAGCATCAACATCGTCAAGGCCGCGCAGCGCAACCCTCGCGCCAACGACCCATGGTTCCGCTTCTTCTATGGCGAGCAGGACATGCGCCCGCAAGCCGGCTTGGGCAGCGGCGTGATCATGAGCGCCGACGGGTACATCCTTACCAACAACCACGTGGTCGATGGCGCCGATGAGATCGAAGTGATCCTGAGCGACTCGCGCCGGGCCCAAGCCCAGGTGATCGGCACCGACCCCGAAACCGATCTGGCCATCCTGCGCATCGCGCTGGACAAGCTGCCCGCCATCACACTCGGCAATTCGGACGGCCTGCTGGTCGGCGACGAGGTGCTGGCGATCGGAAACCCGTTCGGGGTGGGCCAGACCGTGACCAGCGGGATCGTCAGTGCGCTGGGCCGCAACCAGCTGGGCATCAACACGTTCGAGAACTTCATCCAGACCGATGCCGCCATCAATCCGGGCAATTCGGGTGGCGCGCTGGTGGACATCAACGGCAACCTGATGGGCATCAACACGGCGATCTATTCGCGCTCAGGCGGCAGCATGGGCATCGGTTTTGCGATTCCGTCGTCCACCGCGCGCCAGGTGCTCGAGAGCATCGTGCGCGACGGCCAGGTCACGCGCGGCTGGATCGGCGTGGAACCCAACGAGCTGTCTCCCGAACTGGCTGAAACCTTCGGCGTGAAGGCCGACCGAGGCGTCATCATCACCGGCGTGCTGCAGAACGGTCCGGCCGCGCAGGCAGGCTTGAGGCCGGGCGACGTCATCCTGGCGGTGAACGGCAAGGACATCGCCAACGTGGCGGAGCTGTTGAGCCACGTGGCAGCGCTCAGGCCGGGCGAGGCCGCGCCGTTTTCGCTGCAACGCGGCGGTCAGCGCGTGGAACTGGCGGTGACCCCCGGCACCCGGCCGCGCTCCCCGGCGCGGATGCAACAGCGCTGAAACCGCCGGCCGCTGCGCCACAAGGCGGCAGCTGCGCTCAGGATCCTTCCGCGGCCTCGGCTTCCGCCTTCTGCTCGGGCGTCTGGGTGTTGCGGATGAAGATCTGCGCCGCCCAGATACCCACTTCGTACAGGATGCACATCGGTACCGCGAGCGCGAGTTGCGAGATCACGTCGGGCGGCGTCACCACCGCAGCCACGACGAAGGCCACGACGATGAAGTAGCCACGGAACGACCTGAGCTTCTCGATCGTCACCAGGCCGAAACGCGCCAGCAGCATGACCACGATGGGCACCTGGAAGGCCAGCCCGAACGCGATGTAGAGCGACAGGATGGATTCGACGTACGAAGCGATGTCCGGCGTGGCCGCCACACTGGCCGGCGTGAACTTCTGGATGAAGCCGAACATCTTGTCGAGCACGAAGAACTGCACGAAGGCGATGCCCGAGTAGGCCAGCGCACTGCCGAAGATGATCAGCGGCAGGGCAAAACGCTTCTCATGGCTGTACAGGCCGGGCGCCACGAACATCCACACCTGGTACATGAGCCACGGCAGCGCCAGCAGGACGGCCGCCATCAGCAGCACCTTGAGCGGGATGAAGAAGGGCGTGAACACACCGACGGCGATCAGCTTCGCGTCGGGCGGCATGTGGGCGCGGATCGGAATGGCGATCAGGTCGATCAGGCCGCTGGGGCCCGGCCAGAGCGCCAGCAGACCGCCTGCCACCACCAGTCCGTAGATGCAGTAGAGCAGCCGGTCGCGCAGCTCCATCAGGTGCTGCACGAAAGGTTGCTCGGAGCCAGCCAGCTCGTCTTCCTTGGAATTGGGATCCGCCATGGTGTGGGGCAAGAGCCGCCGGACGCGCCACACAAAGGCGCTGCGCGGGCGGCAGTTAGTTGATCTTCCTGGGGCGGTACCGCGCGACGCGGGCGGCGCCCGACAGCGCCTTGGTGCGCACCCCGGCCCGCGCCTTGTACCACTGGGGCGTGGCCCCCTGCTTGAGGCGCCAGTTCTTCTTGGGATGCTTGTATTCGGGCGGAGGTGGCGTCCAGGCCGGCAGCGCAGCGTCGTTCGTGGTGTCCGACCAGGACTTCTCGAAGTCGCTCGCCTGCGTCTGGATGGACTGCTCGACTTCGCGCGCTGCGCCCTCGACCGAGTCCTTCATCTTGCGCAGTTCGTCCAGCTCCATCGAGCGGTTGACTTCGTTCTTGACGTCATTGACGTAACGCTGGGCCTTGCCCAGCAGCGCGCCGACCGTACGGGCGACGCGCGGCAGCTTTTCGGGCCCGATGACCACGAGGGCCACCGCGCCGATCAGCGCCATCTTGGAGATTCCGAGATCGATCACGAACGTTGCATCCGCCCGGCCCGCGTGGCCGTTCAGGACTTGTGCTTGGCTTCGACGTCGATCGTGGTCTTGTCGGCGGGCGCGGACGTGACCTGCTGCGCCGGCTTGTCGCCCTCGGCCGAGGTACTGCCGTCCTTCATGCCGTCCTTGAAGCCCTTGACGGCGCCACCCAGGTCGGAACCGAGGTTCTTGAGCTTCTTCGTGCCGAACACCATGACCACGATCAGCAGCACGACCAGCCAGTGCCAGATGGAAAACGAACCCATGGAAGACTCCTAATGCGTATTCGGGGATTTTAGTGGGCGCAGGTGCCCCAGCCGGCATCGGCTGGGCGGAATAACCCTTGCTTCAACCTTTGAGCCACGGCCGGGGGCCGCCCATGACGTGGACATGGAGATGGTGCACTTCCTGGCCCCCTTCGGCGCCCGTGTTCGCCACGATGCGGAAACCACCGTCCGGATAGGGGTTGCAGCCCTGCTCCTGCGCCAGCCGGGGGGCCAGCGCCATGAGACGGCCGAGCATGCCCGCATGCTGGGGACCGACCTGTGCCATCGACGGGATGTGCGCCTTCGGAATGATGAGGAAGTGCACCGGCGCCCACGGCGCGATGTCGTGGAAAGCAAACAGCTCGTCGTCCTCGTACACCTTGCGCGAAGGAATCGCCCCCTGGACGATCTTGCAGAAGATGCAGTCAGGCGCGGCAGACACGGCGTCAGATGGCACTGGCGGGCTCCATGGGCTGTCGGGCATTCATGCGGACCATGCCCTTGACGATGCGATAGAGGAACCAGAGCGAGATCACGGTCCACGCGATCCAGCCGGGAAAGATGAACAGCAGCCACAGCGGCAGCGTGAGCAGGTAGGCGATACCGGCCCAGATCACACTGCGGATGCGCCATGAGAAATGGCTGGCGTGCCAGCTGCCCGCCGCGTCCTGACGCTTGACCAGGTCGAGGACCAGCGCCACCAGCAGCAGCACGATCGACGCCTGCGCACTCGGGATCACCGCACCCACGGCCACCACGAGGTGGAGGATGTAGCTCACCCATCCCAGCGTGGTGAGCGAATTTTCCTGGTCTTGCGTCATGCGGTGGCGTCTCCGGGGAGTGGGTGGGTGAGATCGTGACGGCGCGGCGTCCTCAGCCGCGGGCTTCGTCGGCTTCGCGTGCGCCGAGCTTGCGCAGGGCCTTTTCCTCGATGCCGCTCGTGCCTTCGCGCCGCGCCAGCTCGGCGATCACGTCGGCGGGCGAGAGGTTGTAGTGTGCCAGCGCAATCATGGTGTGGAACCACAGGTCGGCCACTTCGTTCACGATCTTCGACGCATCGCCGCCGGCGCTTGCGTCCTTGGCCGCCATCACCACTTCGGTGGCTTCCTCGCCGATCTTCTTGAGGAAGGCGTCGGGGCCCTTGTGCAGCAGCCTGGCCACGTAGCTGGCCGACGGATCGCCGCCCTGCCCCGGCTTGCGGCTTTCGATCACGGCGGCCAGGCGCGCCAGTGCGTCCTGCGAGAGTTCTTCTGACGGCATGGTCTTCACTTGTAGATGGATTCCGGGTCCTTCAGCACGGGCTCGACGGTGCGCCACGCGCCCTCCTCGTACTTCTGGAAGAAACAGCTGTGGCGCCCCGTGTGGCAGGCGATGCCGGGTTCGTGGCCCTGCTGCGTCACCTTGAGCAGCACGACATCGTTGTCGCAGTCGAGACGGATGTCGTGCACCGTCTGGACATGGCCCGACTCCTCGCCCTTGAACCACAGCTTGCCACGCGAACGGCTGAAGTACACGGCGCGGCCGAGTTCAGCCGTCTTCTGCAGCGCCTCGCGGTTCATCCAGGCGAACATCAGCACGTCGTTGCTGCCGGCTTCCTGCGCGATCACGGGCACCAGGCCCTGTGCGTCCCATTTGACTTCGTCGAGCCAGTCCATGGTGTGCTCCGCTGTCATTGCCGTACCGGGATGCCGCGCGCGGCGAGATGCGCCTTGGCTTCGCCGACGGTGTGCTGGCCGTAGTGGAAGATGCTCGCGGCCAGGACGGCGTCGGCTCCGCCTTTCTGGATGCCGTCGGCCAGGTGGTCGAGGCCACCCACGCCGCCCGAGGCGATCACCGGCACACCTACGGCATCGGACACGGCACGCGTGAGTTCGAGATCGAAGCCGGCGCGGGTGCCATCGCGATCCATGCTGGTCAACAGGATCTCGCCGGCACCGTAATCCGCCATGCGGCTCGCCCACGCCACCGCGTCGAGGCCGGTGTTCTTGCGCCCGCCGTGCGTGTAGACGTCCCAACTGCCGCGCTCGGCGTTGCGCTTGGCGTCGATGGCCACCACGATGCACTGCGCGCCATAGCGGGCCGAGGCTTCGCGGATCACCTCCGGGTTGGCCACGGCAGCCGAGTTGAAGCTGGTCTTGTCGGCGCCCGCGTTGAGCAGCCGGCGCACGTCGTCCACGGTGCGCACCCCCCCGCCGACGGTCAGCGGGATGAAGACCTGCGAGGCCACGGCCTCGATCATGTGCAGGATGAGGTCGCGGCCGTCGCTGGTGGCCGTGATGTCCAGGAAGGTCAGTTCGTCGGCGCCCTGCTCGTTGTAGCGCGCGGCGATCTCCACCGGATCGCCGGCGTCGCGCAGTTCGACGAAGTTGACGCCCTTGACGACCCGGCCGCCGGTGACGTCAAGACAGGGAATGATGCGTTTGGCAAGCATGGGGGGATTCTAGGAGGCCGGGGCATCGGCCACCGGCGACAGGTCATGGGAGTGAGGGCGCGACCGTCGGCGCGACGGCCATCCGCCGGCCGAACAGCGAGCGCGCCCGGCATGGGAATGTGTGGGCGGCGGCTAGAGAGCCGCCGGGGACTCAGGCAGCGCCGAGTTCATCCGCGCGCTGCTGCGCCTGGGCGAAGTCGAGATCGCCCGAGTAGATGGCGCGACCGCAGATGACGCCTTCGACGCCCTCGCCCTCCACTGCGCACAGCTTCTCGATGTCGGCGATGCCCGCGAGCCCACCCGAAGCGATCACCGGGATGGACAGCGACTGGGCCAGCCGTACTGTGGCCTCGATGTTGACGCCGCTGAGCATGCCGTCGCGGCCGATGTCGGTGTAGATGATGGACTCGACGCCGTAGTCTTCGAACTTCTTCGCCAGATCGACCACTTCGTGCCCGGTGAGCTTGCTCCAGCCGTCGGTGGCGACCTTGCCGTCCTTGGCATCGAGTCCCACGATGATGTGGCCGCCGAAGGCGCTGCAGGCATCCTTGAGGAAGCCGGGGTTCTTGACCGCGGCCGTACCGATGATCACGTAGCTGATGCCGCCGTCGATGTACTTCTCGATGGTGTCGAGATCACGGATGCCGCCGCCCAGCTGCACCGGAATGTCGTCGCCCACCGCCGCGAGGATCGACTTGATGGCCGCGAAGTTCTGCGGCTTGCCGGCGAACGCGCCGTTCAGGTCGACCAGATGCAGGCGTCGTGCGCCGGCTTCCACCCACTTGAGAGCCATGGCGGCCGGGTCTTCACCGAATGTCGTGGCCTGATCCATGTCGCCTTGCTTGAGGCGCACGCAGTGCCCGTCCTTGAGATCGATCGCGGGAATGAGAAGCATGATGCTGGAGAGGCAGCGTCTGGGTGGAGAAGCGGAATCAGGGATTCCAGGACAGGAAGTTGCGGTAGAGCGCGAGGCCCTGATCCGCACTTTTTTCGGGGTGGAACTGGGTGGCGAAAATGTTATCGCGAGCCACGGCGGCCGTAAAGCGACCGCCGTAGTCGGCTTCGCCCACGCTGTGGCGCACATCGGTGGGCCGCGCGTAGAAGCTGTGCACGAAGTAGAACCAGCTGCCATCCGGCACTCCATCCCACACGGGATGCGGCTGCGCCTGGAACACCTGGTTCCAGCCCATCTGCGGCACTTTGAAGCGGCTGCCGTCGGGCTGCAGCCGGCCGGCCAGCTCGAACCGCACCACCTCGCCCGGGATCAGGCCCAGCCCGTCGGTGGGACCTTCGTGACTGCGGTCCAGCAGCATCTGCATGCCGACACACACCCCGAAGAGGGGGCGGCTGGCCGCCGCGGCCAGCACGGATCCACGCAGACCGGATTCATCGAGCTCGCGCATGCAATCGGGCATGGCGCCCTGGCCCGGCAGCACGATGCGGTCGGCCGCATCCACGTCCTGGGGACGCGCGGTGACGATCACGCTCCAGTCAGTCCCGCGCGCGGCGGCCTGCACGGCCTGCGAGACCGAACGCAGGTTGCCCATGCCGTAATCGACGACAGCCACAGTTTTCATTGAACATTCACCTGGGCGCTGGCGCCCGTTGCATTGTCAGAGCGAGCCCTTGGTGGAAGGAATGACGCCGGCGGAGCGCGGGTCAAGCTCGAGCGCAGCCCGCAGCGCACGGGCGAAGGCCTTGAACACGGTCTCGCACTGGTGGTGCGCATTGACTCCGCGCAGGTTGTCGATGTGCAGCGTCACGAAGGCGTGATTGGCGAAGCCCTGGAAGAACTCGTATGCCAGCTGGCTGTCGAACGTCCCGATCATGCCGCTGGTGAACGGCACGTGGAATTCGAGGCCCGGACGGCCCGAGAAATCGATCACCACGCGCGACAGTGCCTCGTCCAGCGGCACGTAGGCGTGGCCGTAACGGCGCAGGCCCTTCTTGTCGCCCACGGCCCTGGCCACGGCCTGGCCCAGGGTGATGCCCACGTCTTCCACCGTGTGGTGACCATCGATGTGCAGGTCACCCTGGCAATCGATGTCCAGGTCGATCAGGCCATGGCGCGCGATCTGGTCCAGCATGTGGTCGAAGAAGCCGATCCCGGTGGACAGGCGCGCCTGCCCCGTGCCGTCGAGGTTCACCCGGACGGTGATCTTCGTTTCGGCGGTGTTGCGGCTGACTTCGGCGATGCGGGAGGTGGCGGTCATAGGCTGGCTTGCAGGGCGGCGATCATGCGCGCGTTGTCATCGGGGGTACCCACGGTCAGGCGCAGGCAATTGGAGAGCAGCGGATGCATTTTAGAAACGTTCTTGACCAGTACGCCGCGCGCCTTCATTCCGGCGAAGCTGCGGGCCGCGTCGGGCACGCGCACCAGGATCATGTTGGCGTCGCTGCGCCAGGCACGCACACCGGACAGGCCGGGCAGCAGGCCGAGCAGGCGGTCGCGCTCCGTGCGCAGCACGCGGGCCTGGTCGTCGAACACGTCAGCGTGCTCCAGCGCGAACAATGCGCACTCGCAGTTGAGCACGCTGACGTTGTAGGGCGGACGCACCTTGTCCACCTCGGCGATCAGCGCCTGCGGACCCATCATGTAGCCCAGCCGTACGCCGGCCAGGCCGAATTTGCTGAGCGTGCGCATCAGCAGCACGTGGCCGTGGCGGGCCACGCGGTCGATGTAGCTGCGGCTGGCGAAGGGCTGGTAGGCCTCATCCATCACCACCAGACCGCCGCCCTCGCCCTGCGCATGCACGATGGCCTCGATGGCTTCGTCATCCCACAGGTTGGCCGTCGGGTTGTTCGGATAGGCCAGATAGACGATCGCCGGCTTCTCGCGCCCGATGGCGTCGAGCATGGCCGGGAGGTCGAGCTCGAAATCAGCCGTGAGCGGCACGCCGACGTAGCGCAGGCCCTGCAACTGCGCGCTCATGGCGTACATCACGAAACCCGGTTCGGGCGCCACGATGGCGGGCGCGCGGCCGTCGGCGGTCTCCATCGGCGGCACGTCGCAGGCCATGGCCAGCAGCGAGATGAGTTCGTCAGAGCCATTGCCCAGCATCAGCCCGAATCCATCGGGCAGGCCCGCGTGGCGGCCCAGGGCATCGCGCAGCGCCTGCTGGCGATCGGCCGCCGGATAGCGATTGATGGCGACCGCACCCAGGCGCTCGCCCAGTGCGCGCTGCAGCGGTGCCGGCAGGGTAAAGGGGTTCTCCATCGCGTCGAGCTTGAGCAGGCCACTCGAATCCTGCACGGCATAAGCGTGCATCGAACGCACATCGCGGCGGATGCGCTCGAGGGCCTGGGCCGATGCGGAGGATGGCGTCGTGATGGCGGCGTCGGTCATCGGAAGGATGTCAGTTGCACGGATAGCTGTTGCGCAGGGCCTGTGACAGCACGAACTGCACCGGCATGTCGGCCTCGTAAATCGTGGCGTTGCGACGCAGTTCTGCCTGGTAGAGCGACAGCGCCATGCGAGGCTCCAGGCGTCGCCCTGCGACGCAGAACGGCGGCCGGCCACCTTCGCGCACGGCCTGCTCCGCAGCCTCCCGCAGGCCCTCGAGCACGCCGATCAGGTAGTACTGGGCGTGCAGGGCTCCTGCAGGCTCGACCTGCTCGAGGCCCCGCCACTCGCGGATGGACATGGCTTGGGCCGCGCTGGCGACCGTCAGGGCGACGACGCCGGCCAGGCCTGCGGCTGAGGGCGTCATGGCGCGTTCCGCATCGGTGGCACGTCGGCCAGCCGCAACTCGGCCGCGCGCGCATGCGCCTGCAGTCCTTCGCCGTAGGCCAGCTCGGCCGCGATGGTGCCCAGATGCTGCGCGCCCGCTTCGCTCACCTCGATGAGGCTGCTGCGCTTCTGGAAGTCATACACGCCCAGGGGCGACGAGAAGCGCGCAGTGCCCGAGGTGGGCAGCACGTGGTTGGGGCCCGCGCAGTAGTCACCCAGCGATTCGCTGGTGTAGGCGCCCATGAAGATGGCGCCTGCGTGGCGCAGCAGCGGCTCCCACCGCCCTGGATCGCGGCTGGAGATTTCCAGGTGCTCGGGCGCGATGCGGTTGCTGATGGCGCAGGCCTCGTCCATGTCGCGCGTCTGGATCAGCGCGCCACGCCCGTTGAGCGAGGCCGCGATGATGGCCGCGCGCGGCATGGTGGGCAACAGGCGGTCGATCTCGGCCTGCACGCGGTCGATGTAGGTGGCGTCAGGGCACAGCAGGATGCTCTGCGCGAGTTCGTCGTGCTCGGCCTGCGAGAACAGGTCCATGGCCACCCACTCGGGCGGCGTGGTGCCGTCGGCCAGCACCAGGATCTCGCTGGGGCCCGCGATCATGTCAATGCCCACGGTGCCAAACACACGCCGCTTGGCACTCGCCACATAGGCATTGCCCGGGCCGGTGATCTTGTCCACGCGTGGCACGGTGGCCGTGCCATAGGCCAGCGCGGCCACGGCTTGAGCGCCACCGATGGTGAACGCGCGCGTGACACCTGCGACGTGCGCTGCCGCCAGCACCAGCGCGTTGCGCTCGCCCTGCCCCGTGGCCTCGCCGTTGCCGCCCGCGGCGACGCTGTTGCGCGACGGCGTGGGCACCACCATGATGATGTCCTGCACGCCCGCGACGTGGGCCGGGATGGCATTCATCAGCAGGCTCGACGGATAGGCCGCCTTGCCGCCGGGCACATAGATGCCGACGCGGTCGAGCGGTGTGACCTTCTGGCCCAGCAGCGTGCCGTCTTCGTCGCGGTAGGCCCAGCTCTCGCCGCTGGCCTTCTTCTGGGCCTCGTGGTAGCGGCGCACGCGCACGGCGGCCGCTTCCAGCGCCTGGCGCTGGGCAGACGGCAGGGCATCGAACGCGGCCTTGAACTCGTGCGCGCCGATCTCGAGGTCGGCCATGGTTGCAGCGGCCAGTCCGTCAAAACGGCGCGTGTAATCGATCACCGCCGCGTCGCCGCGCTCGCGCACGTCGGCCAGGATGGCCGCCACGCGCTGCTCGATCGCATCGTCCTCCTGCGCAGACCAATGCAGCCGGCGCTGGAACTCGGGTTCGAACGTCGGCGAGGCGGTGGACAGGCGCAGGGGTCGGGCGGTCAGGGTCATGGGGTTCACTGCGTCACGCTGGCGAGCGAGAACGCGTCGATGATGCGGCGGATGGGTTCGCGCTTGAGCTTGAGCGCGGCCTGGTTGACGACCAGGCGGGAGCTGATGTCCATGATGCGCTCGACCTCGACGAGGTCGTTGGCGCGCAGCGTGTTGCCGGTGGAGACCAGATCGACGATGGCGTCGGCCAAGCCCGTGAGCGGCGCCAGCTCCATGCTGCCGTAGAGCTTGATGAGATCGACGTGCACGCCCTTGGCGGCAAAGAACTCGCGCGCGATCGCCACATATTTCGTGGCCACCTTCAGGCGGGCGCCCTGACGCACTGCATGCGCGTAGTCGAAGTTGGCGCGCACGGCCACACTCATGCGGCAGCGCGCGATGTGCAGGTCCAGCGGCTGGTAGAGCCCGCTGCTGCCATGCTCGAGCAGCGTGTCGAAGCCCGTGACGCCGAGGTCGGCTCCGCCATATTCCACGTAGGTGGGCACATCGGTGGCGCGCACCAGCACCACGCGCACGTCGGCCTGGTTGGTGGGCAGGATCAGCTTGCGCGAGGTTTCGGGATCTTCGAGCACCTCGATGCCCGCCGCCGCCAGCAGCGGCAGCGTCTCGTCGAAGATGCGGCCTTTGGACAGGGCCAAAGTGATCATTGGGGCACTCCATTCCTCGAGCCACGCACCAAGGTCAGCACGGCTGCGGGACCGGCTTCGCCGGACTGCTGGGCACGCGAACTCGAGGGGGAAGCGACGAAGTCGCATCGGGGGTGGTTCATCTCGCTCTTTCGATGTCGGCGCCGATACCGCGCAACTTGGCCTCCATGCGGTCGTAGCCGCGATCGAGGTGGTAGATGCGATCGACCACGGTTTCGCCCTCGGCCACCAGGCCTGCGATGACCAGACTGGCGGAAGCCCGCAGGTCGGTCGCCATGACAGTGGCGCCGGACAACCGCGGCACACCCTCGATCATCGCCACCTTGCCGTCGGTCTGGATGCGCGCGCCCAGCCGCACCAGCTCGTTCACGTGCATGAAGCGGTTCTCGAAGATGGTCTCGGTGACGTGGCTGGCGCCCTGCGAGACACAATTGAGCGCCATGAACTGCGCCTGCATGTCCGTGGGAAACCCCGGGTATTCGGTAGTGCGGAAAGCCTGCGCCTTCAGGTGGGCCCAGGCCGGGCCGGCCGAGCGCACCCGGATGCCTCCGTCGACAGCCTCCACCGACACTCCGGCATCACGGAGCTTCTCGACCACCGCGTCGAGATGATCAGCCCGGCCATGCCGCAACAGGACGTCGCCGCCGGTTGCGGCCACGGCGCACAGGAAGGTTCCAGCCTCGATGCGGTCGGCGACGACGGCATGCGAGCAACCGTGCAGGCGCTCCACGCCTTCGATACGGATGCGGCTGGTGCCGTGGCCTTCGATGCGCGCGCCCATGCGGATGAGCATCTCGGCCAGATCGGGGATTTCGGGTTCCTGGGCGGCGTTCTCGAGGACGGTCTCGCCCTCGGCCAGCGCAGCGGCCATGAGGAAGTTCTCGGTGCCGGTCACGGTGACCATGTCGGTGGTGATGCGGGCGCCCTTCAGGCGCGCGCGGCCGCCTGCGAGGCCCGCCACCATGTACCCATGCTCGACCCGGATGTCGGCGCCCATGGCGGTGAGGCCCTTGATGTGCTGGTCGACCGGGCGCGAGCCGATGGCGCAGCCACCGGGCAGTGATACCTTGGCGCGGCCGAAGCGCGCCAGCAGCGGGCCCAGCGCGAGTACCGAGGCGCGCATGGTCTTGACGAGGTCATAGGGCGCTTCGGGCTGGCCGAGGCGGCTGGCGTCGATCGTGACGCGGCCGTCGTCGGCACGCTCCGCCGCCACGCCCATGTTGCGGATCAGGCGCAGCATGGTCGAGACGTCGTCCAGCTTCGGCACGTTGTCGAGCGTGACCGGTTCGTCCGTCAGCAGCGCTGCGCACAGCTCCGGCAGGGCGGCGTTCTTGGCGCCGGAGATCGGCACCTCGCCTTGCAGCCGGCGGCCGCCGCGGATCAGCAATTTGTCCATGGGAAAGGATCGGGAGATTCAGGGTTGCTGCTCAGCCCATTCGGCCGGCGTCAGCGTTTTCATCGACAGGGCGTGAACCTCGTCGGTATGCATTTTCGCACCGAGCGTCGCATACACCCGCTGGTGGCGCTGGATGGAACGGCGGCCCTCGAACTCGGCAGAGACGATGGTGGCATACCAGTGGCGGCCATCGCCCGTGAGCTCGATGTGTTCGCAGGGCAAGCCGGCGGTGATGATGGATTTCAGTTCGTCAGCGGTCATGGTTGGTGGAATGACTCAAATACCCGTGCAGCTGCAGGGCAGGCCGCGCCGGCCCACCGGGTGCATCCCTTGCGTCGGGAGACGCCAGCCGCGCTTCGGGCCGGTCAATTCCTGATCTTGTAGCCGATGCGCAGCAGATGGACGGCCACCGAGGCCGCGACCAGCAACGCGCCGCCGACGATGGCCACACTCAGCCACGGCGAGGTGTCGCTCACCCCGAAGAAGCCATAGCGAAAGCCGTCGATCATGTAGAAGAACGGGTTGAAGTGGCTGACCCGCTGCCAGAAGGGAGGAAGGGAATGGATCGAGTAGAACACGCCCGACAGGAACGTCATCGGCAGGATGATGAAGTTCTGGAAGGCCGCCATCTGGTCGAACTTCTCGGCCCAGAGACCGGCCAGCACCCCGAGCGTGCCCAGCAAAGCGGCGCCCAGCACGGCGAACACCACGATCCACAGCGGCGCGGCAAACGAGAGCGGCGTGAAGAACGAGGTCACCAGCAACACTCCGCTGCCGACAGCCAGGCCACGCACGACCGACGAACCCACATACGCCACGAACCAGTGCCAATGCGACAGCGGCGTGAGCAGCACGAACACCATGCTGCCCATGATCTTGCTCTGGATCAGCGAAGAAGAACTGTTGGCGAACGCGTTCTGCAGCACGCTCATCATGACCAGGCCAGGCACGAGGAAAGAGGTGTAGCCCACCGAGTCGTAGACCTTCACGTGGTCCTCGAGCACATGGCCGAAGATCATCAGGTACAACAGCGCCGTGATCACGGGCGCGGCCACTGTCTGGAAGCCGACCTTCCAGAAACGCAGGACCTCCTTGTAGAGGAGCGTCTGCCAGCCAGTGAGCAAGGTCATCACGAGACGGTCTCCAGTCCGGGCATGGCCTGCTCGGCTTTCATGACGTCGAGGAACACGTCTTCCAGATCGGCCTTGCGGATCTCGACGTCCTCAGGACGCAGCCCGGCTTCTCGCAGCGCGGCCAGGTACTGTTCGATCTCGGCGGCGTCGTGCGCCGGCAACTGCACGATCCGGCCAGTCACGCGGGCCTGAGCCGCCAGCGCCGGCGGCAGCGGCGCATCGATCTTGAAGCGCAACACGTTGCTCGAGGCAGCGCTGAGCAGGTCGCTGGTCCGGTCAAGTGCCACCACCCGCCCATGCTTGAGCATGGCAACGCGGTTGCACAGCGCCTCAGCCTCTTCCAGGTAGTGCGTGGTCAGCAGGACGGCATGGCCCTCGCGGTTGAGCTTCGCGACAAACTGCCAGAGCGTCTGGCGCAGCTCCACGTCGACGCCCGCCGTGGGCTCGTCGAGCACGATCACCGGCGGCTTGTGCACCAGGGCCTGCGCCACCAGCACGCGGCGCTTCATGCCGCCCGAGAGCTGGCGCATGTTGGCAGTGGCCTTGTCGGCCAGACCCAGACTTTCGAGCAGTTCGTCAATCCAGGCGTCGTTGTTGCGCACGCCGAAATAGCCGGACTGGATGCGAAGCGTCTCGCGCACGTTGAAGAACGGGTCGAACACCAGTTCCTGAGGCACCACGCCGAGCATGCGGCGAGCGGCGGCGTAGTCGGCCTGCACGTCGTGCCCCATGACCGAGACACGGCCCTCACTGGCGCGGGCCAGGCCGGCCAGGATGCTGATGAGCGTGGTCTTGCCTGCGCCGTTGGGACCCAGCAGGCCGAAAAACTCACCTTCGGCAACATCGAAGCTGATGCGGTCGAGCGCCTGCAGTCGCCCGCGTGCTGAAGAAAAGACCTTGGATACCGACTGAAACGAAATGGCAGGCATGGGAGCCCGCCATTCTAAGGATTCGGCCTGCCCCCTGCCGGGCAAGGGCTTGCCAGACCCGGGCGCTGCCGCTCAATCCCCGGTCGGGGCACCCTCAAGCAACCGCCCCACCCCGTACAGGCCGGCCAGCGACTGCAGCCGGGAAGGCATGCCCCGTACCGCGAATCGCCGGCCGACCGCCAGCGCCTCGCGCCGGCACGCCAGCAACACCGCCAGCGCGGACGAATCGAAATGCTGCAATGCCGAGGCATCGACCCACACGTCGCCAGCAGGCTGGACACGCAGCGTGGCAGCCAGCATGCTGGCGCAGGCCGGGGCCTGCTCGTGGGTCAGGCGGTCAGGCAGCACCAGCAAGGCATCAGCTCCGGCCAGCGGCGCTCTTGTTGCGGGCGGCTAGCGTGTTGATCAGCCCGTCGACGCCGCGCGCGTTGATCTCGGCACTGAACTGGCTGCGGTAGGTATCGACCAGCCAGACGCCCAGCACGTTGAGGTTGATGATCTTCCAGCCCGCCCCATCGCCGGGCGTCTTCTCCAGCCTGTAATCGAGCTGGATCGGGTCGCCACGCCCCTGAATTTCGGTACGGACGACCACTTCCTTGTCTTCCGGCGACGAGCGTTGCGGCTTCAGCGCGATGGTCTGGTCGCTCACCTGAGACAGTGCGCCCGAGTACGTGCGCACCAGCAGCAGCTTGAATTCCTCCTGAAGGCGCGTGCGCTGCTCAGGCGTGGCCTGGCGCCAGCCCGGGCCCACGGCGGCAGCCGTCATGCGCTGGAAGTTCACATTCGGCATGATCTTGGTGTTCACCAGGGACATGATCTTGTTCATGTCCCCGCCCTGCAAGGCGCGGTCAGCCTTGATGGTGTCCAGCACCTCGGTCGACAGGCGCTTGATCAGCGCATCGGGCGCCTCGTCAGCAGCCAGCGCGGCGGGGACGTGCAGGCCGAGGGCGGCACAGGCCGACACCAGGGCAATGCTGAAAAAACGGCGATTGATCATTTATTTCCTCTCTGTACGGACAAAAGTCCGGGTGACGGTTGGAACCGGCTGGCACGGCCAGGGTTCCACGTCCATGTGTCTCAATGCAACAACTCGAGACCGCGCAAGGGGGGTCCAGGGCGGGTCATTCGGGCAGGCGGCCCTCGTCGTCAGCAGGCAGTGCGCCGTCGCCGGCAGATCCAGGCGACGTCGGCGGCGCCTGGCGATCCTGGACATCGGCCTCGCGAATGCTCAGATACACGTCGCGCGTGAAGCTGTACTTGTCGATCGCGGCGTTGTCGAACACTTCGCCTGCGCGCAGGTAGTTGGCTCGCGTATTGACCACCCGCAGTGCGCTGGTCGCGTTACGCGTGCGGACATGGTCGATCTGGTTGACCAGATCACCCTTCCAGTCGACAGGAAGTGCCGCAGTGTCGCGCAAGGTGGAAGGGCCGAAGATCGGGAGCACGACGTACGGGCCGGCCGGAACGCCCCAGTAGCCCAGCGTCTGCCCGAAGTCTTCCTTGTGCCGGGGAATCCGCATCTCGCTGGCGATGTCCAGTACGCCGCCGAGACCGAAGAAGGTATTGACGTTGACGCGCATGAAGCTCTCGCCCGCCGCCTGACCCTTGAACTGCAGCAGGTTGTTCACAAAAGACCAAACGTCGCCCAGATTGGCGAAGAAATTGGTGACGCCCGTGCGAACCGGTTGCGGAGTCACGTTCGTGTAGGCCGTGGCGACCGGTTTGAGCAAGGCGCGGTCCACGCCGTCGTTGAACTGCGTGACGGCGCGATTCATCGGTTCGAGCGGGTCGCGCGGATCGGCCTGCGGGCCCGTGGCGCAACCCGCCAGCGCAGCCAACAACAACGCACCCGGAATCAGTCGCCAGGCGCAGCGACTCATATATGCAGTCATCTCTTCTCGCTCACTTTTTCGCGCCTGAGGGCGCGTTGTTGTCTGCAGGGCCCTCGGCAGCCTTGCTATAGAGGAACTGGCTGATCAGATTCTCCAGCACGACAGCCGACTGGGTGCTGGACACCACGTCGCCAGACGCCAGGTTGGCATCGTCGGCCCCGGCTTCGATCCCGATGTACTGCTCGCCCAGCAGGCCGCTGGTGAGGATTTTCAGCGAACTGTCCTTGGGGAAAGCGTAGCGCTGGTCCAGCGCCAGCGTGACGCGGGCCTGGAAAGATTTGTCATCGAATGTGATGGATTCCACACGGCCCACCACGACGCCAGCACTCTTGACCGCAGCCTTGGGCTTGAGTCCGCCGATATTGTCGAACTTCGCGATCACCGGATAGCTGGACTGGAAATTCAGCGTCAGCAGGTTGGCCGCCTGCAAGGCCAGGAACACCAGCGCCGCGCCGCCGATCAGCACGAACAGGCCGACCCAGACATCATTTTTCGAGCGTTGCATCCACACCCTCCTTCTTCAAACGCTGAACATCATCGCGGTGAGGATGAAATCCAGACCCAGAACCGACAGCGACGCCACCACCACGGTACGCGTCGTCGCGCGCGACACGCCTTCCGGCGTGGGATGCGCTTCATACCCCTGCAGCAGGGCAATGAACGTCACGGCCACACCGAACACCAGACTTTTGATGGCGCCGTTACCCACGTCCGAGAACACGTCGACGCCGCTCTGCATCTGGCCCCAGAACGCCCCCGCATCGATACCGATCAGCACCACGCCCACGAACCAGCATCCGCCGATCGCCACCGCACTGAACGCCGCAGCCAGCAACGGCACCGTGATCACGCCGCCCCAGAAGCGTGGCGCCAGGATGCGCCGCAGCGGATCGACCGCCATCATTTCCATGGCCGACAGCTGTTCGCCGGCCTTCATCAGCCCCACCTCGGCAGTGAGCGACGTGCCGGCGCGGCCGGCGAACAGCAGCCCCGTGAGCACCGGGCCCAGTTCGCGCACCAGCGCGAGGTTGACCGACAGTCCCAGGGCGTCGGCGGATCCGAAGCGCATGAGTACGTAATAGAACTGCAATCCCATCACGAAGCCGACGAACAGGCCCGAGACGGCGATGATGGCCAGCGAGTAGTTGCCCAGGAAGTGGATCTGGTCGCGTACCAGCCCGAAACGGCGGAACGCGGGGCCGGCCAGGCGCAGCAACTGGCCGAACAGGCGCGCGCCGCGCCCGAGGTCGCCCAGCCACTGGCGCGTGGCCAGTCCGACATCGGCGGGCCGGTACCAGCTCATGGGCGGCCTCCGCCGAAATCGGCGTCGATGGAGGGCGCCGGGTAATGGAACCGCACTGGCCCCTGAGCCTGTGCATTGACGAACTGGTGCACCAGCGGATCGGTGCTTGCGCGCACTTCGCCGGGCGTGCCCTGCGCAGCGATCTTTCCGTTGGCCAGGATGATGACCTGGTCCGCGATCTGGAAGGTTTCGTTGAGGTCGTGCGACACCACAATGCTGGTGAGGCCCATGGCGTCGTTGAGTTGGCGGATCAGCCGCGCTGCCGTTCCCAACGAGATCGGATCGAGCCCGGCGAAGGGCTCGTCGTACATCACCAATTCTGGGTCGAGCGCGATGGCGCGCGCCAACGCCACGCGCCGGGCCATGCCGCCCGACACCTCGGACGGCATCAGGTCGCGCGCCCCGCGCAGGCCGACCGCGTCGAGCTTCATGAGCACGATGTCGCGGATCATCGACTCGGGCAGTTGTGTGTGCTCGCGCAGCGGAAACGCGACGTTCTCGAGAACGGAGAGGTCGGTGAACAGCGCGCCGAACTGGAACAGCATGCCCATCCGGCGCCGCGCGCCATACAAGGCGCCGGCATCCATCGCGCCAACGTCCTGCCCGTCGAACAGCACCTGGCCCGCCTGCGCGCGCTGCTGCCCACCGATGAGGCGCAGCACGGTGGTCTTTCCGCCCCCCGAGGCGCCCATGAGCGCCGTGACCTTGCCGCGCGGAATGCGCAGGCTCACGCCTTCGAGAATGCGCCGCTCCCCGTACCCGAAGGTCAGGTCGCGCAGTTCAACCAGCGAGGAGGATGAGGACGAATCCATGGGCCCAGAACGAGAAAAGCCGGAGGCAACTCCGGCGTTCGGGATGATAAGGGATGGCGCCATGTCCCGCGCCGGCAGCAGGGAAACGCTGCTGCGGCGGACTGGTCAGCGCGGCAGGTCGCTGAATCCCATGAGGAACTCGTCCACCGAGCGGGCGGCCTGACGGCCTTCACGGATCGCCCAGACCACCAGCGACTGGCCCCGGCGCATGTCGCCGGCCGCGAACACCTTGGGCACGCTGGTAGCGTAGCCGCCGGCGAATTCGGTGGTGGCGCGAGCGTTGCCACGGGCGTCCTTCTCGACGCCGAAGCCTTCGAGAATGGTGGAGACCGGGCTCACGAAGCCCATGGCCAGCAGCACGAGGTCGGCCTTGTATTCCTTCTCGGTACCGGGCACCTCGACGAACTTGCCGTCCTTGAATTCGACCTGCACGGTCTTCAGGCCCGTCACCTTGCCCTTCTCGCCCATGAATTCCTTGGTGGCGATGGCGAATTCGCGCTCGCAACCCTCTTCATGGCTGGAACTGGTGCGCAGCTTGTAAGGCCAGTAGGGCCAGGTCAGCGGACGGTTCTCTTCCTCGGGCGGCTGGGGCATCAGCTCGAACTGGACGACGCTGGCGGCGCCATGGCGGTTGCTGGTGCCCACGCAGTCGGAGCCCGTGTCGCCGCCACCGATCACGATGACGTGCTTGCCGTCAGCCCGTAGCTGGCCCTTGAGCTTGTCGCCCGCATTCACCTTGTTTTGCTGCGGCAGGAACTCCATCGCGAAATGGATGCCGTCGAGGTCGCGCCCGGGCACGGGCAGATCGCGCGACTGCTCCGCGCCGCCCGTCAGCAGCACGGCGTCGAAATCCTGCTGCAGCTGGGCAGGAGAGATGGCTTCCCGGGCCCAGCTGGTGACCTTGGAGTCCTTCGGCAACTCGCCCACCATGACACCGGTGCGGATGGTCACGCCTTCGGCTTCCATCTGCGCGGCGCGGCGATCGATATGGGACTTCTCCATCTTGAAGTCGGGAATGCCGTAGCGCAGCAGGCCACCGATGCGGTCATTCTTCTCGAACAGCGTGACGTCATGGCCGGCACGCGCCAGTTGCTGCGCCGCGGCCATGCCGGCCGGGCCGGCACCGACCACGGCCACCTTCTTGCCGGTCTTGTGCTTGGGGGGGCGCGGCGTGACCCAGCCTTCGGCCCACGCGCGGTCGATGATCGCGTGCTCGATCGACTTGATGCCCACCGCGTCGTCGTTCACGTTGAGCACGCAGGCGGCCTCGCAGGGTGCGGGGCAGATGCGGCCGGTGAATTCCGGGAAGTTGTTGGTGGAGTCCAGCACCGCAAAGGCGTTGCGCCAGTCCTGGCGGAACACGAGGTCGTTGAAGTCCGGGATGATGTTGTTGACCGGGCAGCCGTTGTTGCAGAACGGCGTGCCGCAGTCCATGCAGCGCGCGCCCTGGATCTTGGCCTGCGCGTCATCCAGGCCGATGACGAATTCCTTGTAGTGCTTGAGACGTTCGGGCACAGGCTTGTAGCCCTCCTCGATGCGCTCGTATTCCATGAAGCCGGTGATTTTTCCCATCGTGGTTTCCTGCTTTCTGTCTCGGCTCTGAAGTGGCCCGCCCTCAGGCGGCCACGCCCTTCCTGCCACGGCCGTTGCCCGCATCGGCCACCGCATGCGGCTCGAGGCCGGCCTGCGCGTTGTTGCCCGAGCTGGCTTCCTCGACCTTGCGGTCGTGCATTTCCTGCAGCGCGCGCTTGTATTCGTTGGGGAATACCTTCACGAACTTCGTGCGGGCCACGGCCCAGTCGTCCAGCAGTTCGCGGGCCCGACGGCTACCGGTCCAGCGGTTGTGGTCTTCGAGCAGCTTCCTGAGCACGATTTCGTCGCACTCGTCGCGGTGCCAGCGGGTCTTGGCGTGATCGAGCTTCTGCTCGGCCGCCGTCAGCACCTTGTCGAGCGACACCATCGAGGTGTTGCAGCGCGTGGCGAACTGGCCGTCCTCGTCGTACACATAGGCGATGCCGCCCGACATGCCCGCCGCGAAGTTGCGGCCGGTCTTGCCCAGCACGACCACCGTGCCGCCGGTCATGTATTCACAGCCGTGGTCACCGGTGCCTTCCACGACCGCAGTGGCGCCCGAAAGGCGCACGGCGAAGCGCTCACCACCCACGCCGCTGAAGAAGGCTTCGCCGCTGGTCGCACCGAACATGACGGTGTTGCCCACGATGATGTTCTGGTGGGCCGCGCCACGGAAATCGATGCTCGGACGGACCACGATACGGCCGCCCGACAGGCCCTTGCCGGTGTAGTCGTTGGCTTCACCGATCAGGTAGAGCGTGATTCCGCGCTGGAGGAACGCGCCGAACGACTGGCCGCCCGTGCCTTCGAGCTGAATGCGGATGGTGTCGTCGGGCAGGCCTTCGGGATGCGCCCGGGTCACCGCGCCCGAGAGCTTGGCGCCCACGGTACGGTTGACGTTGCGCGCCACCTCGATGAACTGCACTTTCTCGCCGCGTTCGATGGCCGCACGCGACTTCTCGATCAGACGGGTGTCGAGGTTGTTGTCCAGGCCGTGGTCCTGGTTCTCGACATGGAAGCGCGGCACGTCGGCAGGCACGTTGGGCAGTGCAAACAGGCGGCTGAAATCGAGGCCTCGCGCCTTCCAGTGCTCGATGCCCTTGCGGGTGTCCAGCAGGTCGGCACGGCCGATCATGTCGTCGAACTTGCGGATGCCCAGTTGCGCCATGATCTGGCGCACTTCCTCGGCGATGAAGAAGAAGTAGTTCACCACGTGCTCGGGCTTGCCCGAGAACTTGGCGCGCAGCACCGGATCCTGCGTGGCCACGCCCACCGGGCAGGTGTTCAGGTGGCACTTGCGCATCATGATGCAGCCCTCCACCACCAGCGGCGCGGTGGCGAAGCCGAACTCGTCGGCGCCCAGCAGCGCGCCGATGGCGACGTCGCGGCCGGTCTTCATCTGACCGTCGGCCTGCACGCGCACACGGCCGCGCAGGCGGTTGAGCACCAGGGTCTGCTGGGTTTCGGCAAGGCCGATTTCCCACGGGCCGCCCGCGTGCTTGATCGACGACCACGGCGAGGCGCCCGTGCCGCCATCGTGGCCGGCAATCACGATGTGGTCGCTCTTGCACTTGGTGACGCCGGCGGCGATGGTGCCCACACCCACTTCCGACACCAGCTTGGTGGAGATCGAGGCATGCGGTGCGACGTTCTTCAGGTCGTGGATCAGCTGCGCCAGATCCTCGATCGAATAGATGTCGTGGTGCGGCGGCGGGCTGATCAGGCCGACGCCCGGCACCGAGTAGCGCAGCTTGCCGATGTATTCGGACACCTTGCCGCCGGGCAGCTGGCCGCCTTCGCCGGGTTTGGCGCCCTGGGCCATCTTGATCTGGATCTGATCCGAAGACACCAGGTATTCCGCCGTGACACCGAAGCGGCCCGACGCCACCTGCTTGATGCGCGAGCGCAGCGAGTCGCCATCCTTCAAGGGCAGATCGACCTCGACCTGCTTCTCGCCGATCACACTCTTGAGCGACTCTCCGGCCTTGATCGGGATGCCCTTGAGTTCGTTGCGGTAGCGGGCCGGGTCTTCGCCGCCCTCGCCCGTGTTGCTCTTGCCGCCGATGCGGTTCATGGCCACGGCCAGCGTGGCGTGGGCCTCGGTGGAGATGGAGCCCAGCGACATGGCGCCGGTGGCAAAGCGCTTGACGATCTCGGACGCCGGCTCGACCTCTTCCACCGGGATGGCCTTGGCCGGATCGATTCTGAACTCGAACAGTCCACGCAGCGTGAGGTGGCGGCGGCTCTGGTCGTTGATGAGCTGGGCGTATTCCTTGTACGTGTTCCAGTTGTTGGCCCGCGTGGAATGCTGCAGCTTGGCGATCGCGTCGGGCGACCACATGTGCTCCTCGCCACGCACGCGCCAGGCGTATTCACCACCCGCATCGAGCATGCTGGCCAGCACCGGATCGTCGCCGAAGGCAGCCACGTGGGTGCGGATGGCCTCTTCGGCGATCTCGAACACGCCGATGCCCTCGACGCGCGTGGCGGTACCCGTGAAGTACTGCTGCACGGTGCTGTTGTTCAGGCCCACGACCTCGAACAGTTGCGCGCCGCAGTAGCTCATGTAGGTGGACACACCCATCTTGGACATGATCTTCGA
The DNA here is from genome assembly GCA_017307855.1 of Burkholderiales bacterium. Lineage (GTDB taxonomy): Bacteria > Pseudomonadota > Gammaproteobacteria > Burkholderiales > Burkholderiaceae_C > JAGOCV01. Next base: position 177,585 of record JAFKGD010000007.1, read on the forward strand.
GAGGCCCTTGCCGATGGCCTTCACGTAGTTGTAGATCGCCTTCTCGGCCGACAGCTCGCCCGGCAGGTCCTGGTGGATGGCCACCAGGGTTTCCATTGCGAGGTAGGGGTGGACGGCTTCGGCGCCGTAGCCCGCCAGCACGCCGAAGTGATGGACCTCGCGCGCGCTGCCCGTCTCCACCACCAGGCCAGCAGTCGTGCGCAGCCCCTCGCGCACCAGGTGCTGGTGGATGGCCGAGAGAGCCAGCAATGCCGGGATCGCCACCTGCGTGGCCGACACCGCGCGGTCGCTGATGATCAGGATGTTCTTGCCGCCCTTGATCGCATCCACCGCCTCGGCGCACAGCGACGCCAGCTTGGCCTCGACGCCTTCATGGCCCCAGGCCAGCGGGTAGGTGATGTCGAGCGTGTAACTGCGGAACTTGCCCTGCGTGAACGTGTCGATGTCGCGCAGCTTGACCATGTCGTTGAAGTCCAGGATCGGCTGGCTCACTTCAAGACGCATCGGCGGGTTGACCTGGTTGATGTCGAGCAGGTTGGGCTTGGGGCCCACGAAGCTCACCAGCGACATGACGATGGCCTCGCGGATCGGGTCGATCGGCGGGTTCGTCACCTGGGCGAACATCTGGCGGAAGTAGTTGTACAGCGGCTTGTTCTTGCTGGAGAGCACGGCCAGCGGGCTGTCGTTGCCCATGGAGCCGATGCCCTCCTCGCCGGCCTGCGCCATCGGGGCCAGCAGGAACTTGATGTCTTCCTGCGTGTAGCCGAAGGCCTGCTGGCGGTCGAGCAGCGTGAGGTCGCTGGCCGGCGCCGTGCCTGCGCCCTCGACGTCGTCGAGCTTGATGCGCAGGTTCTCGATCCACTGTTTGTAGGGCTTGCTGTTGGCGAGGCTGGCCTTGAGCTCCTCGTCGTCGATCATGCGGCCCTGCTCGAAGTCGATCAGGAACATCTTGCCGGGCTGCAGGCGCCACTTGCGCACGATCTTGTTCTCGGGCACGGGCAGTACGCCCGACTCGGAGCCCATGATGACGAAGTCATCGTCGGTCACGCAGTAGCGCGCCGGGCGCAGGCCGTTGCGGTCCAGCGTGGCGCCGATCTGGCGGCCGTCCGTGAAGACGATGGACGCCGGGCCATCCCACGGCTCGAGCATGGCCGCGTGGTATTCGTAGAACGCCTTGCGACGCTCGTCCATGGTGGTGTGCTGCTCCCACGGCTCGGGGATCATCATCATCACGGCCTGGCTGATGGGGTAGCCGGCCATGGTCAGCAGTTCGAGGCAGTTGTCGAATGTGGCGGTGTCGGATTGCCCCGCGAAGCTGATCGGATAGAGCTTCTTGAGGTCTTCGCCCAGCACCGGAGAGGACATCACGCCTTCGCGCGCCTTCATCCAGTTGTAGTTGCCGCGCACCGTGTTGATCTCGCCGTTGTGGGCGACGTAGCGGTACGGGTGGGCCAGCGGCCACTCGGGGAAGGTGTTGGTGGAGAAGCGCTGGTGCACCAGGCCCAACGCCGAAACGCAGCGCTCGTCTTCCAGGTCGCGGTAGTAGGTACCCACCTGATCGGCCAGCAGCAGGCCCTTGTAGACCACGGTACGACTGGACATGCTCGGAACGTAGTATTCCTTGCTGTGCTTGAGCTTGAGGCGCTGGATGTTGGCGCTGGCCGTCTTGCGGATCACGTAGAGCTTGCGCTCCAGCGCATCCTGAACGATCACGTCGGCCCCGCGGCCGATGAACACCTGGCGCAGGATCGGCTCCTTCTCGCGCACGGCGGGCGACATCGGCATGTCCTTGTTGACCGGCACGTCGCGCCAGCCCAGCAGCACCTGGCCCTCGGCCTTGATGGCCCGCTCCATCTCCTGCTCACAGGCCAGGCGCGAAGCGTGCTCCTTGGGCAGGAAGATCATGCCCACGCCGTATTCGCCGGGCGGCGGCAACGCAATGCCCTGCGCAGCCATTTCCTCGCGGTAGAGCGTGTCGGGAATCTGGATGAGGATGCCCGCGCCGTCGCCCATCAGTTTGTCGGCGCCGACGGCGCCCCGATGGTCGAGGTTTTCCAGGATCTTCAGCCCCTGCTGCACGATGGCATGGCTCTTTTCGCCCTTGATGTGGGCGACAAAGCCGACGCCACAGGCGTCATGTTCGGCGTCGGGGTTGTAGAGGCCGTGTTGCTGGAGATGCTGGATTTCGGCAGCCGTGGTCATGGCGTGCTCCTTCAAATTTCGCGGGGAAACGGAGCATAGTGCGATGCAACAAGAATGCCAAGAAAATTAAATGGGGTCAGACACCATTTAATTTCCTAACTTTGCCCTCGGTATTTAATTGGGGACAGATCAATCATCATTGTTGCGGATCGGCCGGCTCGGTCGTCCCGGCCGTGCGCGCGAAAGCCGTCGATCCGTCTGTTTCTGCAGCGATTCAACGAACTCGGGCGTTCCCAGCACCCAGCCATTGAGCGTCGCCCGCGAGATGGCATTGTGTTCTGCGGGGCCCACCCCGTTGCGGACGCGGTCGACATAGGCCGCCTCGCGCGCGAAAGGCGTATTGCCCAGCTGCCACACCAGCGGATGCGGTGACAGCCAGCGGTCCACCCGCAGGCCCGCATAGTGACCATGGCTCGACCATGCGTAGTCGCGCGGATCGGCCACCAGCCCGGCGCCAACCGGGTGCAGGTCCATGTACGCCATGCAACTGAGCAGATACCGCGCGGGCTCGATGACCGTGCCCCGGTAACGGCCCTCCCACAACGTGCCGGAACGCTGCTGGCGCGCATTGAAGTGGCGAACGTAGCGCCGGCCCACGCCCTGCATCAGCGACGGCAGGCTCTTCGCGTCCGGCGGCGTCAGCAGCAGGTGCAGATGGTTGTCCATGATCAGCCAGGCGTGGACGGCGACGGCCTCGCGGGCCGCCCCGTCCTGCAGGAGTTCGAGCATGAAGCGGCGGTCGTCGTCGTCCGCCACGATGGCCTGGCGGTTGTTGCCGCGCATGATCACATGGTGCGGCAGGCCTGGCAGGAGCAGGCGGGGCAGCCGCGCCATCGTCAGGCCAGCGAGAAGCGCCCGCCGAGCGCCGGGCCCAGCCCGAACTGGTCGAGCAACTCGCGCAGGCGCACGGCTGCACTGTGTTTGCGTTGACCGGTGTGGCGGGCGAGGATCAGTTCGTTCTTCATGCTGTGCTCCCAGCCGACGAGCTCGGTCACCGTGACCTGGTAGCCCTGCGCTTCGAGGTGGAGGCAACGCAGCACATTGGTGATCTGGCTGCCGAACTCCCGCGTGTGCAGCGGATGCCGCCACAGCTCGGCCAGCGGCGTGCGCGACAGCGACAGCGCCTTGTCCTGACGCAGCAGCGACGCGACCTCTGCCTGGCAACACGGCACCAGCGCCATGTAGCGGGCATGCCGCGCAAGCCCGAAGGCGATCGCGTCATCGGTGGCGGTGTCGCAGGCATGCAGGGCGGTGACCATGTCGATGCGCTCGGGCAGCGCCTGCGAATGCGCCGAATCGGCCGCGCTCAGGTGCAGGAACGACATGTTGCCGAAACCCAGGCGCTGCGCCAGTTCGCGGGAACGCTGGACGAGCTCTTCGCGTGTTTCGATGCCGTAGATGTGGCCCGGGGCGCAGCCGGCCTGTCCGCCGCGGAAGAACAGGTCGTTGATGATGAAGCCCAGATACGACTTGCCTGCGCCGTGATCAGCCAGCGAAACCGCCGCCCCGCCCTGGCCGAGTTCCTCCAGGGGCTTCTCGAGGAATCGATAGAGGTGATAGACCTGCTTGAGCTTGCGACGCGAATCCTGGTTGAGCCGGCCCTCACGCGTGAGGATGTGCAATTCCTTGAGCAACTCGACCGACTGCCCATGCCACAGCTGCGACAGGTCGTCGGCCACGCTCGGGCCTGGCCTGGATGTCTTGTCGGATGAACGGGATTTCGGTTGAACTGGCACGGCGCGTCCCGCGCGGCACAAACACGCGCAGTGCCCGGATTCTAGTGAGAACGACCTGCCGGCCCGCGCCGGGCCAGCAATTGCCCCACGCGCGCCGCCAGCCACAAGCCCACGAGGGAACAGGCGAGTGTGACGAGCCACGTCCACTGCCAGCCCTGCGCCCGGCCAGCCAGCCAGGCCACCGCCGGCGGCACGCAGAACTGACCGAGGGCCGAGAACTGCTGCATCCAGCCCACGGTCGTCGAGATGGTGTGTTCGTCGGGCGCGAGCCGCACGGCCAGCGCCATCAAGGTCCCTGGGATGATGCCACCGACCATCGAGAATGCCAGCACCGCCAGATAGCGCAGTGCCGCGGGCGCCTCGTGGCCCGCCACCTGGGCAAAGGCCACCACGGCCGCCAGGCCCATCGCCACGTAGCCGGCGCGCAGCAGCCGCTGTGCAGCCACGCCGCGCTGCAGCAGTCGGCCTGCGGCGACGTTGCCGGCCATGTTCACCAGCGCCACCGTCGCGGTCAGCACACCGGTGATGGCTGGCGAGATGCCCGCCTGCACGTAGATCGACGGCAGGAATCCGACCACCGCCAGCCACTGGCCTGCGTACATCGCGAAGCACAACGCGACCAGCCATGGACCGCTGGCACCGAGCGTGCGACGCAACCGCAGGCTCACCGCCAGGCGCGGCGCGGCGCGCACGGCGGCAGGTGGCGGCGGCACGGCACGCCGCAGCCACGCCGCCATGCCCAGCGATAGCAATCCGAGCCCCACCCACCAGACACGCCATCCGGCATCGGACACCACCAGCGGCCCGATCAGCAGCGCCAGCGTGGTGGCCGACGGCATATAGGCACCCCACATGCCCAGCATTGCATCGAGCCGCTGCGGTGGCACCAGACGCCGCACCAGGCCGGGTGCCGGCAACGCCACCAGCAGGAAGCCGAAGCCTTCGACGACACGCAAGGCCAGCAGCAGCGCCGCCCCCTCTGCCCAGGCGCCCGCCACGCTGGCCAGGCCCAGCACTACCAGACCGACTGCCATGCTGCGCCGCAGGCCGATCGCGTCGCTGGCCAGACCCATGGCAATGCCGCCGGCCATGCCCGCGACCTGGACGACAGAGAGCAGGAAGCCCGCCTGCAGCAGGGTGATGCCGAGTTCGGCCTGAAGCACCGGCAAGGCCGGCGGCAGCTTGCCGATGTGCAGGGCCGCGCAGATGCCGGCCAGGATCACCACCCAGGCCGCACGCACCGGCGCGGCCTGCGTCGCCGGTGTGGCCGTCATGCCAGCAGCCGCTGGCCGGTCAGCCGCTCGTGTTCGCGCAGGGCGAAGCGGTCGGTCATGCCCGCGATGTAGTCGGCCACGGAACGTGCACTGTCGCTGCGCTGCGCAAAGCCCGACTGCATAAGTCCCGGCTCGTTGTTGTAGAGCGCGAACAGATCACGCACCACCTGGCGCGCCTGGCCGGTGGTGTGCACCACCTGCGGATGGCGATAGAGGTTGCTGAACAGGAAGCGCTTGAGCTCGGTGGATTGCTCCCGCATGCGCTCGCCGAATCGCACCAGCGCCGGAGCGCGGCGGGCCGCATCGGCATCGGCGGGACGGTGCTCCACAAGCGCCGCACGCGTCGCGTCGATGACGTCGTAGACCTGTGCGCTCAGCATTCGCCGGATCGCTTCGTATAGCAGTCGCCGGCCCGAGAGGCCCGGATATTCGCGCAACGCTTCGTGGCGAAAACGCTCGAACAGGTCGATGTCGGCCAGTTGATCGAGCGTGATGAGTCCCGAGCGCACGCCGTCGTCGATGTCGTGGGCGTTGTAGGCGATCTCGTCGGCCAGGTTGCACAACTGAGCCTCCAGGCTGGGCTGGGTGCGGTCGATGAAACGGCGCGCGACACCGTTGGGCTCGGCCGCCTCGATGGCTCGTGCATTGGCCAGCGAGCAGTGCTTGAGCACGCCTTCTCGCGTCTCGAAGCAGAGATTCAGCCCGTCGAATGCGGCGTACCGCTCTTCCAGCGCGTCGACCACCCGCAGGCTCTGCAGGTTGTGCTCGAAGCCACCGTGCGGGGCCATGCAGTCGTTCAGTGCGTCCTGACCGGCATGCCCGAAGGGCGTGTGGCCCAGGTCATGGGCGAGCGCGATCGCCTCGACCAGATCCTCGTCGAGTTGCAGCGAACGGGCGATCGAGCGGCCCAGTTGCGCCACCTCCAGCGAGTGTGTGAGCCGCGTACGGAACAGGTCACCCTCGTGGTTGAGGAAGACCTGCGTCTTGTAGACCAGCCGCCGGAACGCCGTCGAATGCACGATGCGGTCGCGGTCGCGCTGGAACGCGCTGCGCGTGGGGGCATCGGCCTCGGCGTGGCGCCGCCCGCGGCTGGCCTGCGGGTCGCAGGCGTAAGGGGCCAGCGCCTGGCCGCTCAGTTGCAGCACTGCTCGATCACCTCGGCCACCACGGCGTCCGGTGCGGAGTGCACGCCAGCGCGGCCTGGCGCCTCGAGGGTGACGAAGCGGATCTCGCCCGCTTCGGATTTCTTGTCTAGCCGCATCAGTTCGAGATAACGATCCACGCCGAGCTTCGGGCCGAGTACCGGCAGGCCTGCGGCTTCGACGACGCGCGTGAGCCGGCCGACGAATGCGTCGTCCACCCCGCCCAGCCGCTGCGACAGGTGCGCCGCCATCACCATGCCGCAGCCCACGGCCTCACCGTGCAGCCATTCCCCGTAGCCCAGGCCGGCCTCGATGGCATGCCCGAAGGTGTGGCCGAAGTTCAGGATGGCGCGCAGGCCCTGCTCGCGTTCGTCCTGGCCCACCACCTCGGCCTTGATCTCGCAGCTCCGGCGCACTGCGTGAGCCATGACAGCCGGCTCACAGGCGCGCAGCGCCGCCAGGTTGGCCTCGATCCAGTCGAGGAAGGCCATGTCGGCGATTGGCCCGTACTTGATGACCTCTGCCAGGCCTGCGGAGAGTTCGCGCGGGGGCAGCGTGGCAAGCGTGCCCAGGTCGCAGACCACCAACTGCGGCTGGTAGAACGCGCCGATCATGTTCTTGCCCAGCGGGTGGTTGATGGCCGTCTTGCCGCCCACCGACGAATCCACCTGCGCCAGCAGCGTAGTCGGTACCTGCACGAACGGCACGCCGCGCATGTAGCTGGCCGCCGCGAAGCCGGTCATGTCGCCGACGACACCGCCCCCCAGGGCAAACAGCACAGTCTTGCGATCGCAACCGCGCGCGAGCAACGCATCGAAGATCAGGTTGAGGGTTTCCCAGTCCTTGTGACGCTCTCCGTCAGGCAGGCTGAGCACGTGCACGTTGGCGTAGCGGCCGGCGAGGCCGGTGCGCAGGCGCTCGGCGTAGAGCGGCTCGACAGTCGCGTTGGTCACGATCAATGCCGCCGCCGCCTTCGGCAGCATGGCGTTCGATGCGAGGCCTTCGACGAGGCCCGTGCCGATCAGGATGGGATAACTGCGGTCACCGAGGTCGATGCGGACCTCTTGCGGGGCGAGGGGGTCTTGACTCATGGCCATCGAGTGTAGGTGCTCCGGCCAGCGGGCACGCGGAGCCGGCTCAGGACGGGGACGCGCCGCCTGCGGAAGCATCGGCCATTTCGAGCTGCATGGAGATCGTGTTCACCAGCATCGCGATGGAAGGGCGCCCCGTCTCCACGACGAAATGGGCCGTGGCGCGGTACAACGGGTCGCGCAATGCGTAGAGTTCGCGCAGCCGCTGGCGCGGATCCGCCACCTGCAGCAGCGGCCTGCTCACGTCGTGGCGCACGCGGCGCAGCACGTCATCGGGGGAGGAATGCAGGTAGACCACGCGGCACTGGCGCCGCAGCACGTCGCGATTGCCTTCGCGAAGCACCGCACCGCCTCCCGTGGCCAGCACGCCCGTCTGCGGATCGGCAGCAAGCGAGGCAATGACCTCGGCTTCGACATCGCGAAAGCGCGCCTCGCCCTCACGCTCGAAGAAAGATCGGATCGAGCAGCCCAGTCGCTGCTCGATCACGAGGTCGGAGTCGGTGAATGAGACCTGCAGCCGGCGGGCCAGCTGGCGGCCCACACTCGATTTACCGGCACCGGGCATGCCGATCAAAGCTACAGGAATCACGCGGTATTCATCGGGCCGCAGCGCGGTCGGAGATCATCTTCGGAGTGATGAATACTAGCATTTCCTGCTTGTTCGACGACCGCGAACGGCTCTTGAACAGGTTGCCCATGACCGGGATATCACCCAGGCCCGGCACTTTGGTTTCGGACTCGGTTTCGTTGAGTTCGAAGATACCGCCAATCACCACGGTGCCGCCGTTTTCGACCAGCACCTGAGTCTTGATGTGCTTGGTGTTGATGGCGAAGCCGGCGCTTGTCGACTGGCCCACGCTGTCCTTGTTAACGTCGAGGTCGAGGATGATATTGCCCTCGGGCGTGATCTGGGGCGTGACCTCGAGCTTGAGGTTGGCCTTGCGGAAGGCGATCGAGGTTGCGCCGCTCGACGTGGCCACCTGGTAGGGCAGTTCCGTGCCCTGCTCGATCAGCGCCTTCGTCTGGTCGGCCGTCACGACACGCGGACTCGACACCACACGGCCGCCGCCGTCGGCTTCGAGGGCCGACAGTTCCAGGCTGATGAAGCGCGCGGCGCTGGAGCGGAACAGCGAAATGGCGAACGTGGACGGGTTGTAGCCGTTCTGGCCCACCGCCGGCAGATTCACGAAGTTGCCGCTGGTGATGCTGTTGGCGCTGCCGGCCGTTCCGGCCGAAGATCCGATGTTCGAATTGAGCGTGTCGCTCGTCACGCCACTGCGGCCACCGCCGAGCTTGATGCCCAGGGACTTGCCGAACGTATCGGACGCTTCGACGATACGGGCTTCGATCAGTACCTGCCGCACGGGAATGTCGAGCTTGGCGATCAGTTCCTGCACGCGTTCGAGGCGCGAGGCGATGTCGGAGACGAACAGCTGGTTGGTCCGCGGCTCGGCGATGACGCTGCCGCGCGTACTCAGGATGCTCGCACTGCCGGCAGCGCCGCCGGCACCGCCCGTCGAACCGCTACCCGTGAGCTGGGTCGCGATTTCGGCGGCCTTGGTGTAGTTGAGCTGGAATGACTGCGTGCGCAGGGGCTCGAGGTTCTGCAGCGCCATCTTCGACTCGAGGTCGAGCTTTTCCTTGGCCGTGATCTCGTCCTTGGGGGCAATCCACAGCACGTTGCCGTTCTTGCGCACGCCCAGGCTCTTGGCCTGCATGATGATGTCCAGCGCCTGGTCCCAGGGAACATCTTTCAGGCGCAGCGTCACGGTACCCGACACGGAGTCGGAGGTGATGATGTTGAAGTTGGTGAAATCCGCGATCACCTGCAGCAGCGACCGGATCTCGATACTCTGGAAGTTGAGGGAGAGCTTCTCGCCGGTGTACCCCGGGCCCTGCGACAACTTGGTCGGATCGATGCGGCGCGGACGCACCTCGACCACGAACTGCGTATCGCTCTGGTAGGCGGAATGCTCCCAGTCGCCCGAGGGCTGGATCACCATACGCACCCGATCGCCAGTCTGCGTCGTGGTCACGCTTTGCACCGGCGTACCGAAATCGGACACGTCGAGGCGGCGGCGCAGACCTTCGGGCAAGGAGGTCTTGAGGAATTCGACGACGAGCGAGGCGCCCTGCTGGCGGATGTCGACACCGACCTGGCTGTTGGCCAGATCGACGATCACCTTGCCGGCGTTGTCCGGCGAGCGGCGGAAGTCCAGGTCGCGCAGCGGCAGCACATCCCGGTTGGCATTTTCGGCGAACGTGGTAGGCGCCACCGCCACGGGCGCTGCTCCCGGCGCGGCATCGAGCGACACCAGCAGCGACTTGCCCTGGATCTCGGCCTTGTAGCCGGCCGATTGCTTGAGGTTGAGCACGACACGCGTGCGATCGCCTGCCTGCACGACGTTGACCGAACGCAGGTTGCCCTGATTGAAATCGACGGTCGAACGGCCCATGGCATTGCTCACGCCGGGAAAGTCGAGCGCGATGCGCGCGGGAGACTGGATCGAGAATCCCGTGGGCACGGCACCCAGCGCCTGGCTCAGGTCGATGCGAACCACTTCCGAGCCGCCCTGGATCGAGCCGGTCACCGCTTCGATCGCGTTCTGGGCGTGCGCCAGCGCTGCGGCAGCCAACAAACCGCAGGCCGCCCCCCAACGCCGGGCCCGGGCCCACGCGCTCATCTTCTGATTGTTCATTTCGACCCCTCTTGCAGCTGCAGGGATGCAGCGCGTTCAATCCATTCGCCGACAGCGTCCTGCACGATTTCGCGCAACGTGACCTCGGTCTCGGTGATCTTGGTGATTCGGCCGTAGTTCTGGCCGAGGTAGTTGCCCGTGCGCACTTGGTAGAGCAGGTTGTCCACCCGCACCAGCGCCACCGGGTGGCCTTCGCGGATCAGGCTGCCGACCATCTTCATCGAATCCAGCGGCACGGCTTCGAGCGGCTCCTTGCGGCGCGCCAGCTCCGGCGTGATCAACGCTGCATTCGAAGACGCCTGCACAGCCTCGCTGCGCAGCGCCTGGGCCAGTTTCTGGTTGCTGAACGGATCGGTCGCGCCACCCTGCGTGTACGCCTGCGGCGTGAACTGCTTGGGTTCGGAGATCGGAGTGACGCTGGGCCGGATCTGCGCGCGCTGCTCTGTCATCCATTGCTGCAGGTCATCCTCGTCGGAGCTGCAGCCCGCCAGCACCAGAGTGCCCAGCACGCCGAGCACCAGGGCGCCGGCCTTCGTCGGAACGAACACGGCTCTCATCGCTTCTTGCCCCCTGCTGCGGCCTTGCGCTGCGCCGCCACTTCCTCGGGATCGAGATAGCGGAAAGTCTTGGCCGTGGCGTCCATCGTCATCGTTCCGCCATCGCGCAGCGGATTCACCGTCAGGTTGTTCAGGGTCACGATGCGCGACAGGTTGGCCACGTCGGCGGCAAAGGCCCCAATGTCGTGATACCGGCCCGTGACCTTGATCGCGATCGGCAATTCGGCGTAGTACTCCTTGATCGACACCTGGCCAGGGCGGAACAGCTCGAACTGGAGGCTACGGCCCAGGCCGGCCTGGTTCACGTCCGAGAGCAGGGCATCCATCTCGGCCTTGCTGGGCAACTGCTTCTCGAGCACGGTCACGTACTGCTGCACCTGCTCGCGCTGCTTGCGCAGCGCATCGAGATTGACGGCCTGCGCCATCTTCTTCTTGTACTCTTCCTTGAGCGTCTGCTCGCGCGCCGTCTCCGTCGCCAGCTCTTCGTCGACGCCCGACAGCCAGACGAACCACAGCAGCCCGATGACGGCCACGCAGATCACCAGATTGAGGAGATAGCGCGGCGCAGCCGGCCAGGTCGACGGATCGTTCGGATTGAGGCCGCGGAACTGCGCCTGCAGCGGCGCGATCAGCGCGTTGAGATCGAGGTTCTTGAGGGAAGATTTGCGGGTCGCCATGCGGGCCTCACTTCTTCGGGGCGGCGGCCACACGGGCCGCAGCGGCAGGCGGATCGGCGCGCTTGAGGCTCACGCGCATCGTGAAGTTGGCCACGCGGCGCGAATCACGCGGACCGAGATTCACGTTGCCGGCCACAATTTCCACGAGCTCGGGGCGGGTGAGCCACGGGCTGTTGTTGGCCAGGTTGCGCAGTAGCTCGGACACCCGCTCGTTGGATTGGGCAACGCCACGCAGCATGACGGTCTGGTTGCTCTGCTGAATGGAGCTGATGTACACGCCATCCGGCAACTGGGCCACCATTTCGTTGAGCAGATGCACGGGCAGGTTGCGGTCGGCCTGCAGATCTTCCACCGCCTGCTGGCGCGCGCGCAGCGAAGCGATCTCGGCCTGCAGGTTGGCGATGTCCTTGATCTGGGCGTCAAGACGGCGGTTCTGGTCTTGCAGGAAAGCATTCCGGCTTTGCTGCGTGGACATCTGCGCCTGCAGAAACAGGTATCCCGCCCCGGCGACGAGCACGCCCAGCATCGCCGCCGCGGCCAGCGAAACGTAGAACGACTCCTTGCGCCGGCGGCGCGCCTCCTCGCGGTGAGGCAGCAGGTTGATCAGGATCACTGCAGGAACCTCCGCATCGCGAGACCACACGACGTCAGGTAGGAAGGTGCTTCACGGCGCAGGCGCTTCTCGCGCACGCCCGAGCCGATCTCCATGCCGTCGAACGGATCGACGATGGTGCAGGCGAACGAGGTGTGTTGCGTGACGGCCTCGGTCAGGCCCGGCAGCGCTGCGGATCCGCCCGCCACGAAGACATAGTCGACGCGGCTGTAAGGCGTGCTGGTGAAGAAGAACTGCAACGCGCGGCCGATTTCCTGGGCCATGCTGTCCACGAAGGGCCGCAGCACGCTGCTGGAGTAGTCTTCGGGCAGATCGCCGTTGCGCTTCTTGGCTTCGGCTTCCTCAGCCGAGAAGCCGTACTGGCGCACGATCAGCTGCGTCAGCTGCGCTCCCCCGAACGCCTGATCGCGGTCATAGAGCACTTCGCCGTTGCGCAGCACCTGCATGCTTGCGGTGTAGGCGCCGATCTCGAACAGCGCCACCATGGTGTCGGCGCCCTTGTTGGGCAGGTTTTCGATCAGGCGGGTGGTGGCCAGGCGCGCGGCATACGACTCGACGTCGATGACCACGGGCTTGAGTCCCGCCGCTTCGGCCAGACCTTGGCGGTCCTGAACCTTTTCCTTGCGCGAGGCGGCGATCAGCACTTCGACGTCGCCGGCGGACGTCGGGCTCGGGCCGATCACGCAGAAATCGAGGCTGACCTCATCGAGCGAGAACGGGATGTACTGGTTGGCTTCGGATTCGACCTGGATCTCGAGCTCCTGCTCGGTCATGCCTCCGGGCAGGATGATCTTCTTGGTAATGACGGCCGAGGGCGGCAGCGCCATCGCCACATTCTTGGTGCGGGTGCCGCTCTTCTTGACGACGCGGCGGACGGCCTCGGCGACTTCGTCGAACTTCTCCACGTTGCCGTCCGTGATCCAGCCTCGCTCGAGAGGCTCGATGGCGCAGCGCTCCAGCACCAGCTTCCCGGAGCCGTCGCGCGCCAGTTCCACCAGCTTCACACTGGACGAACTGATGTCCAGGCCCAGCAGTGCCGCCGGCTGGCGGCTGAACAACGACCCCAAAGAGATCAAAACGGTCCCCTGACCCGGCTTGTAACAGCCGGAAAAACTTGAGAATTCACTTCAATGCTAGCAGTAAGCCCTTTGTCCAGCAAAGAAAAAAGACCGCCGCACACCTGTCTGCCGTTGTCAAAAGCCGACGAAAATGGGGGGCAAACGTAACCACCCACTAACAACTACAAACAAGCTTCGCAGGCCGCACTCTAACGGCGGGAAGTGACTTCTCCGACACTTCACATCCAATTTTTATAATCGGGACGCGACTTTACGCACAGTTCCATGTCCTCCACACCCCCCCCGGACGATGCGCGCACGGCGCGCGGCCGTCGCGCCCCACTTCCCTCCTGGCTTCAATGGACGATCCGACTCGGGCTATGGCTCGGCGGGCTTGCCGCCGCCGGGGCGGCATCCCTGCTGATCGTCATTGCGGTAGCGCTGGCCGTGGCGTACCCCAACCTGCCCGACATCTCTGACCTGCAGGATTACCGCCCCAAGCTGCCGCTGCGCGTGTTCTCGGCGGAGGGTGTGCTCATCGGCGAGTTCGGCGAAGAGCGGCGCAATCTCATGCCCATCGGCGACATCCCGAAGGTCATGAAGGATGCGGTCCTGGCAGCCGAAGACGCGCGCTTCTTCGATCATGGCGGCGTCGATTACATCGGCGTGGTGCGCGCTGGTCTGGCCAACGTGGGCAGCGGCGGCAAGAGCCAGGGCGCCTCGACCATCACCATGCAGGTAGCGCGCAATGTCTACCTGTCGGCCGAAAAGACGTACACCCGCAAGATCTACGAGATCCTGCTGACGTTCAAGCTCGAGCACCTTTTGTCCAAGGACCAGATCCTCGAGATCTACATGAACCAGATCTTCCTGGGCAACCGCGCCTACGGCTTCGCCGCCGCGAGCGAGGCGTACTACGGCAAGCCGCTGCGCAACATCTCCGTAGCCGAAGCCGCCATGCTGGCCGGCCTGCCCAAGGCCCCATCGGCCTTCAACCCGATCAGCAATCCCAAGCGCGCCCGCGCCCGACAGCTCTACATCATCGACCGGATGCAGGAGAACGGCTTCATCACCGCCGAGCAGGCCGCGACCGCCCGCCAGGAAGAGATCAAGCTGCGCTCGATGCAGCCCGACGCCGGCCGGCTGCACGCCGAATTCGTGGCCGAAACAGCACGCCAGCTCATGTACGCGCAGTACGGCGATTCCACCTACACGCGCGGTCTCAACGTCTATACCACGCTCAATGCCGAAGATCAGGCCGCCGCCTACCGGGCGCTGCGCCGCGGCATCATGGACTACGAGCGCCGCCAGTTCTATCGCGGGCCCGAGAAGTTCGCCGACCTGCCGGCCGACCCGAAGGAAGCCGAGGACGTGATCGACGACATCCTGGCGGACCACCCCGACAACGGCGACGTCATGTCGGCTGTGGTGCTGGAAGCGGGTCCGCGCAAGATCGTGGCCACCCGCGGCACCGGCGAGTCGTTCGAGATCACTGGCGACGGCCTGAAGCCGGTGCAGTCGGGCCTGGCCGAGAAGGCCGCGCCCAATATCAAGATCCGCCGCGGTGCGGTGATCCGCGTGGCGCGCACTCCCAAGGACACCTGGGAAGTCACGCAGTTGCCCGAAGTTGAAGGTGCCTTCGTCGCGCTCGATCCGCGCACGGGCTCGATCCGGGCGCTGGTCGGCGGATTCGACTGGAGCAAGAACAAGTTCAACCACGTCACCCAGGCGTGGCGGCAGCCGGGCTCGAGCTTCAAACCCTTCATCTACTCGGCAGCGCTGGAAAAGGGGTTCAACGGCGCCACGGTGGTCAACGATGCCCCGCTTTTCTTCAATGCCGGCGTCACCGGCGGTCAGCCCTGGGAGCCGAAGAACTACGACGGCAAGTTCGACGGCCCGATGTCGCTGCGACGCGGACTGGCGGCCTCCAAGAACATGGTGTCGATCCGCGTGCTGCAAGCCGTGGGGCCGCAGGAAGCCCAGGACTGGATCACCCGCTTCGGCTTCGAGGCCGACCGGCATCCGGCCTATCTGACGATGGCGCTGGGCGCGGGCTCCGTCACGCCGATGCAGATGGCCACCGCATACTCTGTGTTCGCCAATGGCGGGTACCGCATCACGCCCTACCTGATCACGCGCGTGACCGACCAGAAAGGCAAGGTTCTGGTCGAGACGCAACCGCCGCCGCTCGACGAGACGCGACGCGCCATCGATGAGCGCAACGCCTTCGTGATGTCCAGCCTGCTGCAGGAAATCACACGCTCGGGCACCGCTGCGCGTGCCCAGGGTACGCTGAAGCGGCCCGACCTCTACGGCAAGACGGGGACCACCAACGATTCTCACGACGCCTGGTTTGCCGGCTTTCAGCCCAGCCTGGCGGCCGTGGTGTGGATCGGTTACGACAACCCGCGCAAGCTCGGAGACCGCGAAACGGGTGGCGGCCTGAGCTTGCCGGTGTGGATCAATTTCATGAGCACCGCGCTCAAGGGCGTCCCGGTGCAGGAGTACACGGCACCGTCAGGCGTAGTGAACATTGGCGGCGAGTGGTACTACGACGAATACGCGCGCGGCAACGGCGTGAACTCGCTGGGCATGGAAGAGGCCGCGCAGCCTGCGTGGCAAACGCCCGGCGGCGAGGGTGGCCTAGCCGCCCCGCCACAGCCTCCTGCCCCCACCGAGGAACGCAACCGCATCCTCGACCTCTTCCGCTCCAACTGAGCCGGGGCACCGCTGCGGCTGCGCGGCCGGATCGCCGTCAGGGCGCGGGAAAGTCCAGCGCCAGCCCCGACTGAGCGCTGGCCTGCATCGACAGGTTGGCAAAGAAGCAGGGGCCGCCCTTGGTGTCCTGCCACTGCCCGTCCACCCAGCGGTAGTGGTAGCCGCCTGCCCGGGCAGCCAGCCAGATCTCGTGCAGCGGCTTCTGGAGGTTGATCACAATCTGGCTGCCGCTGGCGAAGGTGATCGTGATCATGCCGCCCACTCGCTGGTTGTCGATATCGGCGTCGGTTTCCTCGTTGATGCGATCACAGGCGAGTTCAACCGCCTGCAGCGCGCGTTCGGCAAGGTCCAGGAATTCGGGGTCGGTCATACAATTTCACGATGCTGAAGCTGCTTCAAATTCTATTCAGACCGCTTTCCCTTGCCGCGTGCGCGGTCGGCCTGAGCCTCGCGCTCGTCGCCTGCGGACAGAAAGGCGCGCTGTATCTGCCCACCGGTCCTGAAGCGGCCCAGCGTGCCACGCTGCCGCAGGTGCTATCGCCCGCCCAGCCTTCGCCCACCGCCGCTACCGTGCCTGCCGCCGCAGCGTCCGCCCCCATCCGATGAACGATTCAGACAACCAGGCCCCCGTCCTGCCGCCCGCAGTGCTGCCGGGCACGCCCCACATTGCCTATCGCGGCGGCGAGCTGCACGTCGAAGGCGCCGCGCTGGCCGCGCTGGCCGATGCGCATGCCACGCCGCTTTTCGTCTATTCCAAGGCCGCCATGCTGCAGGCACTGGACGCCTACCGCCGCGGCTTCGCCGGCCGTCACGCCACCATCTGCTATGCGATGAAGGCCAATTCGTCGCTGGCCGTGCTTCAGCTGTTCGCTGCGGCAGGTTGCGGTTTCGACATCGTCTCCGGCGGTGAGCTGGAGCGCGTGCTGGCCGCCGGCGGCGATCCGGCCAAGGTCATCTTCTCCGGCGTGGGCAAGACCCGCGCCGAAATGCGCCGCGCGCTCGACGCCGGCATCGGCTGCTTCAACGTCGAAAGCGAGGCCGAGCTGGAAGTGCTCAGCGCCGTGGCGAGCGAGGCCGGTCGAACCGCCCGCGTGAGCATACGCGTCAACCCGGACGTCGACCCGCAGACCCACCCCTACATCTCCACCGGCCTCAAGGGCAACAAGTTCGGCGTGAGCCACGAGCGCGCCCTGGCCACCTACCAGCGTGCGGCCTCGCTGCCCGGCCTGCAAGTGGTCGGCATCGACTGCCACATCGGCTCGCAGATCACGCAGGAGGCTCCCTACCTCGACGCCATGGAGCGCGTGCTCGACCTGGTGTCCGAGATCGAGGCGGCGGGCATTCCCATCGACCATATCGACTTCGGCGGCGGCCTGGGCATCGACTACAACGGCGACACGCCACCGGCGGCCGATGCGCTGTGGTCGCGCCTGCTGGCGCGGCTCGATGCACGCGGCCACGGCGGCAAGCACCTGATGATCGAGCCTGGCCGATCGCTGGTGGGCAACGCCGGCGTCTGCGTGACCGAGGTGCTCTACCTCAAGCCCGGCGAGCAGAAGAACTTCTGCATCGTCGATGCGGCAATGAACGACCTGCCGCGCCCGGCCATGTACCAGGCCTTTCATGCCATCGTGCCGTTGCAGGAAGCGAAGCAGCCCGCTGCCGAGGCCTACGACGTGGTCGGGCCGGTGTGCGAGAGCGGCGACTGGATCGGCCGGGCCCGCCGTCTCGACGTGGCCGCTGGCGACCGTCTGGCCGTGCTGTCGGCTGGCGCGTACTGCATGTCCATGTCCAGCAACTACAACACGCGTGGCCGTGCGGCCGAGGTGCTGGTGGATGGTGCGCAGGCGCACCTGATTCGTCGGCGCGAAGCTGCTGCCGATACCTTCGCGCACGAAGTGCTGCTGCCCTCCTGACGGCCTTCGGCGGGGTGCTGCGCGTTTGCACCCCGGCCTGACATGGATCAAGGTGGCGCCCGAGGGCGCCGCCTAAAGTGACCCGCATCAAGAAACCGGCGCGCCGCCCTGGCGTGCCCCGCGGGGATTTGCCATGTCGATCGAGCTCTACAGGGACGAGCACCACCTGTGCCTGATGTTCACCGACCTCGTCGAAGAGGACGGCCAGGCGGTGCAGTCCAACCAGTTCCTGGTGATCGACCACGGCGAGGGCGCCATCATCGATCCGGGTGGCAACATCGCGTTCAACGAACTGTTCCTGTCGATGTCGCGCCACTTCGCGCCGCAGAAGCTCTCTTACCTGATCGCCTCGCACGCCGACCCGGACATCATCGCCTCGCTCGACCGCTGGATGACCTCGACCCAGGCGAGGCTGGTGATCTCACGCATCTGGGAACGCTTCGCGCCGCACTTCACCAAGATCGGAAAGACGCAGGACCGCGTGATCGGCGTGCCTGACACCGGCGCACGCCTGCCGCTGGGCGTGAGCGAACTGTGGCTCGTGCCGGCGCATTTCATGCACTCGGAAGGCAACTTCCACTTCTACGATCCGGTCAGCCGCATCCTGTTCACGGGCGACCTGGCCGTCTCGCTGACGACGGGCGAGGAAGCCTCGCACTTCGTGACCGATCTGGGCCCGCACATCCCGCGCATGGAAGGCTTCCACCGGCGCTACATGGTGTCCAACAAGATCCTGCGGCTGTGGGCCCGCATGGCACGGCAGCTGGACATCAGCATGCTGGTGCCGCAGCACGGCGCTCCCATCAAGGGCAAGCGCGCCATCGGCGACTTCTTCGACTGGATCGAGAACCTGATGTGCGGCGTCGACCTGTTCGACGATCGCGCGTACCAATTGCCCACGGGCGTCATCGGCGCCCAGGCGCCCCGCAGCAACCCGGTGCTGCGCGCCGTCAGGCCCTGAGGGCAGGTTCGCGGCGTCGGCCGCTCCAGCGGTGCCACACGCGCCAGCCGAGCAACAGCACGATCACGGCGGCGTAGATCCCGACCTCGCCCAGGTTGTTCTTGCTGGCGCGCATCCAGAAGAAATGCAGCAGACCCAGCAGCGTGGCCGCGTACACCAGCCGGTGCAGCGCCTGCCAGCGTGCCGCGCCCAGCCAGCGCACCGCGCGGTCGAACGAGGTCGCCGCCAGCAACGTCAGCAGGACCAGTGCTGCGAAGCCGACCAGAATGAACGGGCGCTTGGGAATGTCACGCACGATCTCGTCCAGGTAGAAGCCCATGTCGAGCCAGGCGTAGGCCACGAAATGCAGCACGACGTAGAAGTAGGCGAACAACCCGAGCATGCGGCGCAGCCGCTGCAGCGTGGGCAGGCGCAGCATCACGCGCAGCGGCGTGACGGCCAGGCCGATGCACAGGAAGCGCAGCGCCCATTCGCCGGTCGACCGGATCAGCGCCTCGGCCGGATTGGCCCCCAGCGCACCCGCCACAGCGCCCCACAGCAGCCAGCCGAAGGGCAGCAGGGCCAGCACGAACACCAGCGGCTTGGCCGCCGGGTGCATGAGCGCCCGGCCGGCCACCACGCGGGCTGCGGCGGCCATCAGTAGTTCTTCTTCAGGTCCATGCCGGCGTAGAGCTGGCCCACCTGGGCCTCGTAGCCGTTGAACATGAGCGTCTTGCGCTTACGGGCGAACAGGCCGTCCTCGCCGATGCGGCGCTCGGTGGCCTGGCTCCAGCGCGGGTGATCCACATCGGGGTTCACGTTGGAATAGAAGCCGTACTCGTTGGCCGCTGCCTTGTTCCAGGCCGTGCCGGGCTGCTTGTCGGTGAAGCGGATCGCCACCAGCGACTTGGCCGACTTGAAGCCGTACTTCCAGGGCACCACCAGTCGCACGGGCGCGCCGTTCTGGTTGGGCAGTACCTCGCCGTACATGCCGAAGGCCAGCAGCGTGAGCGGATGCATGGCTTCGTCCATGCGCAAGCCCTCGGCGTAGGGCCAGTCGAGCACACGCGAGCCGACGAAGGGCATGGTCTTGGGATCGGCCTGCGTGAGGAATTCGACGTACTTGGCGCCCGGCTGCGGCTCGACGCGGCGGATCAGCTCGGCGAGGGAGTAGCCCACCCACGGGATCACCATCGACCACCCTTCGACGCAGCGCATGCGGTAGATGCGTTCTTCCTGCGCCGACAGCTTGAGCAGATCCTCGATCGCGTACTTGCCCGGCTTCTTCACCAGGCCCGAGATTTCCACCGTCCACGGCGAGGTCTTGAGCGTGTGCGCGTTGCGCGCCGGATCGGACTTGTCGGTGCCGAACTCGTAGAAGTTGTTGTAGGTGGACGCGTCCTGGTAGGCCGTGACCTTTTCCATCGTGGTGGCGCCGGCCACCGCCGATTTCGCGCCCGGCAGCGGCGCCAGCTTGCCCGGCCGCGCCACCTGCTGCGCCAGCGCCTCGCGCCCGGCCCAGGCCGCGAGTGCGGCTCCAGCGGCACCGCCGGCCATCAGGCGGATGAGTTCACGCCGGCTCTGGTAGATCGCCTGCGGCGTGATGTCGCTGGCATGAGGATGGATGAAGCCCTGATTGCGGCGGATTGTCATGGCGTGCTTCCTTCATGGTTATGGCGGGTGCGCACAGTCACACGTCGCGTGACGTTGTACGCATCGGCCCGGCATTCGGACCGCCCATCGTGCCGGAATATTTCGCCGCGCGCCGGCCGCAGGTTACAGCTCGCCGTAACTGTGCAGGCCGGAGAGGAACATGTTCACGCCCAGGAAGGCGAAAGTAGTCACCGCCAGGCCCACCAGCGCCCACCACGAGGCCACGGCGCCGCGCAGGCCCTTGATCAGGCGCATGTGCAGCCACGCCGCATAGTTGAGCCAGACGATCAGTGCCCAGGTCTCCTTGGGATCCCAGCTCCAGTAACCGCCCCAGGCCTCGGCCGCCCACAGCGCGCCCAGCACGGTGGCGATGGTGAAGAAGGCGAAGCCGACGGCGATCGCCTTGTACATCACGTCGTCGAGGATTTCGAAGGCCGGCAGCCGCGCCGCGATGCGCCTGCGGCCCAGCAGGATGCCGGCGGCGATCAGCGCCGACACGATGGCATAGCCCACCCAGTAGCTGCCACCGGCCTCGGCCACGCCGCGTTGGCGGAAGGCGATGGGCACGAAGCACAGCGCCACGCCCAGCAGCCAGATCGGGGTGAGCTTGTAGAGGCGCGTTTCCGTCGCCTGCTGTTTGATCAGGTAGGCGAAGGCCACCATGGCCGCCAGCGCAAAGGTGCCGTAGCCGATGAAATTGGCCGGCACATGCAGTTTCATCCACCAGCTCTGCAGCGCGGGCACCAGCGGCTGGATGGCGTGCGCCTCGCGCACCAGCGTGTACCAGAGCAGGAAGCCCACGGCCGCGCTGACCACCAGCATCACGAAGGCGCCCAGGGTGCGCGTGGCGTACTGCTCTTCGTAGTACAGGTAGAAAAGCGCCGTCATCCAGCAGAACAGGACGAACACCTCGTACAGGTTGCTCACCGGAATGTGGCCGATGTCGGGCCCGATCTGGTGGCTTTCGTACCAGCGCACCATCGTGCCGATGAGCGCCATCGCCACCGCCGCCCACAAGAGGCGCGAGCCCAGCAGCTCGAGCGCGGCCGAGGTGTTGCGCGTGAACATGCCCATCCAGTAGAACACCGTGGACATGAAGAACAGCACACTCATCCACAGGATGGCCGATTGGCTGGACAGGAAATACTTCAGCCAGAACACCGTCTCGGCACGCGCCAGATCGCCCTGGTAACTGGCCAGTGCGGCGATCGAGGCCGCGGCCACGACGATCATCAGCACCCGCAACGGCCGCCAGTACCAGCCCAGCCAAACCAGGACCGGGATGGTGCCCACCAGGATGGACTTCTCGTAGCCGTCCATCGACGGCGCATAGCGCCACAGAGCGAACAAGCCGCCCACCACGACCAGCGCCGCGAAGACCCAGTCGAACGGGCTGCGGCGGGAGAAATAGCCCCCGCCCAGCGTGATGGGCTCCGGCACGGACGCCGCGGGAGTGTTGGTGGTGGGCGTGGCGGTAGTCATCGCGTGTCGTCCTTCAGGCCGAGCAGTTGTTCCTTGAGGCGGGCGAACTCATGGTCGCCATCGAGTGTCTTGCGGTTGGCGGACAGCGCCATGGTGGCAGCCGAGCCCGCCCCGGCCGGCGCCAGCCAGACCCACAGGCGGCGCTCGCGCACGTAGAGCATGGCAAAGATGCCCAGGATCAGCAACAGGCAGCCCAGATACACCACCAGTTGACCCGGCGCGCGGGCCACCTGGAACACGCTGGCCTGAAGCTGCTTGAAATCGGCCAGCTGGAACGCCACCGGCGCGGGATACACGTGCACGTCCGACAGGGCCAGCACGGCCTGTGTCATGAAGCCCTGCAGTTGCGCATCGGCCGGCAAAGGCGCCAGGCCGGCGCGCTCGCGGCTGGCCTGCATCAGCTCGAACAGGGCGCCGTTGAGGATGCGGACCAGCACGTCGCCAGCGCGCGCGCGCTCGTCCTCGGGCACATTCGCTTCCATGAAATCGGCCAGGGCCTGCAGGCCGCCGTGCACGCGGCCATCCGCCCCCAGCGGGCGCCCACCCGTCGTGCCGTCACCCGCGAACAAGGCCAGCGCGCGCGCGGCCGATTCGGCCAGCGGGGTAGCGAGCTCGGGCCGTGCCGGATCGACTGCCTGCCGCGCGTAGCGCTGCACCGCCAATGCACGCATCGCCGGATCGGCCAGCGCCGCCTTCAGGCGCAGGAAACCATCGAGCCCACCCTGGTCGTCGGCCGGAATGCGCATGTAGCGGAAGGCGTCGGCCAGGTTCTCACGCATGCCCAGCAGGAACACCGGCACGCCGTCGCCGGTGTCGACCGGCAGCATGTAGTTGTGGAACTCGCGCGCCTGGCCGGCCGCATCGCGCAGGCGATAGGTGATGCTGGGGCCCACGTTGCGCAGTTCCCGCTGCGTAACCGTCTTGTTGGCGGCGCCCAGGCGCGCGTCGAGGCTGGCGCGCAGGTCGACCTTGCGCACGTCGGCGCCCGACGTGGCCGCGCCGGACGGCGCGCCGCCCGCGAAGTTCTCGACGTTGATCACGCGCAGCGCCGTGTATTCCAGCGTCAGCTCCTCGCTGCCGTTGGTGATGGCTGACGAGCCGCCGATCACGCCATCGATCTCGAAGGGCCTGGCGCCCGTGGCGATCGGCACGGCGCGCAGCTTCACGCTGGAGCCGCCATCGTCGAAGCTCGACTGGTAGATGTTGATGCCGCGATGACTGGCCGGATGGTTGACCTCGACCCGCGCGGGGATCGCTTCGCCCGTCTCCTTGTCATGGATGACGATTTCGCTGGCGAACAGCTTGGGCATGCCCGTCGAGTAATAGTCGACGATGAACTTCCTGAGTTCGATGGAGAACGGCAGCTCCTGCAGCAGGATGCCGTCGGACTGGTTGAGGATGGCGGTGGACGACTGCGTGCCCTCGGCCACCAGCAGGTTGCCGCGGAAAGTCGGGTTGCGGTCGGAGAGGCGGTGCTGCGGCGCCACATCGGCGATCATGCCGCCGCCGGTATAGGGCGTCTTGCCGCCCAGCGCCATCTGGGCTCGCACGATCAGGTCGCCGTCGAGCAGGCCGCCCAGGCAGATCAACACGATGGCGCCGTGCGCGAGGATGTAGCCGATCTTGTTGGCGGCGCCCGCCTTGGCGGCCACCATCCAGCCGTGACCGGCCGCCCCATCCTTGCCGATCTGCCGCGGCTGCAGCCGCACCTTCCAGCCGCTGCCGGCCAGCAGGCCGCCGATGCGGCGCGCGGCGGCTTCGGGGTCGAGCGCATCGAGTTGCGCGCGTGCCTTGTGGCCGAAAGCCTCGAGGCTGCGCTCGCGGATGTCTTCCTTGTAGGTGCGCAGGTCGGCCAGGATGCGCGGCGTGTTGCGCGCGATGCACAGGGAGGTGCTGAGGACAAGGAACGCCAGGATCAGCAGGAACCACCAGGCACTGTAGACCGCGTTGAGGCCGGAGAGAAGGAACAGCTCGGCCCAGAACGGCCCGAACGCATTGACGTAATTGGCCAGCGGCTCGTGCTGACGCATCACGGTACCGATGACCGATGCGATGCAGATCACCGTCAGCAACGCGATCGCGAAGCGCATGGACGAGAGCAGTTCCACCGCGGTGCGCAGTGCATGCGAGCCGGCGCGGACGCGAAGGCCGTGGGTGGAAACGCTCATGGCAGAAACGGGGCTGGAGGCAGGAAACGGTCGAAAAAAGGGCGGGCCATCCGGTGGATGAGCCCGCCCTTCTTAGGGTTTGTTGTCGGCGGTTGGTTCCGGCTGCCGCCTGGCGTTCAGGCAGCGGATCTGATTCAGCGCAAGCCGGCGATGTAGTCGGAGACCGCCTTGATCTCGCGGTCGTTGAGCTTGGCGGCCACCTGGTGCATCTGCGAGCTGTTGCCACGGGCGCCGTCGCGGAAGGCACGCAGTTGCTTGTCGGTGTAGTCGGCATGCTGGCCACCCAGACGCGGGTACTGTGCGGGAATGCCGGCACCGTTGGGGCTGTGGCAGCCGGCGCAGGCCGGGATCTGGCGGTCGGCGATGCCGCCACGGTAGATGCGTTCGCCCATCGTCACCAGGTCTTTTTCCTTGGCGAAGCCGGTCTTGGTCTTCTTGGACGCCAGCCACCACGCGATGTTGCGCATGTCGTCTTCGGACAGCGCCGAGGCGAAGCCCTTCATGACAGGATCCTTGCGCTTGTCGTTCTTGAATTCCTGCAGTTGCTTGACGAGGTATTCAGGGTGCTGCTGGGCCAGCTTGGGGTTGGCCGGCGCGCCCGAATTGCCGTCGGCACCGTGGCAGGCGGCGCACACCGCGGTGTAGCTGGCCTCGCCCTTGGCCAGGTCCGGCAGCTTGGCCTGGGTGGCCGGAGCCCCCTCGGCGGCCATCGCGGACAGGGATGCGCAGGCCAGCAGCGCAGCGGTCAGGAGAGTTGCGAGCGACTTCATATCGGGGGTCTGTCTGTCTGTTTATTGGCGCAAAACCTCGTGATTCTACAATGAGGCTCCGGGACTCCCTTCCGCCAGACGCCTTGCGGCGCCCTCTCCCATGACTGCTCCCGCCCCGGCCGCCGGCTCCACGCCCGCCGCCGCCCCCATTTCCGCTGCCCCGCCCACCGGCCCGAGCCCGACCGAAGTCATGGGCTGGCTGCACACCGCGCGCTTCCTCACCACGGCCGCCCAGTTGCATCACCTGCCGCCGATCGACGTCCCCGAGATCGCCTTCGTCGGCCGATCCAACGCCGGCAAGTCCACCTGCATCAACACGCTGACCCAGCAGAAGCAACTCGCCTTCGCTTCCAAGAAGCCGGGGCGCACGCAGCACATCAACCTGTTCGCGCTGGGCCGCCAGGGTACGACCGACGCCGTGTTCGCCGACCTGCCCGGCTACGGCTACGCGGCCGTGGCCCGGCAGGACAAGATCCGATGGCAGCAGGTGATGGCCAACTACCTCGTGAGCCGCGAGAGCCTCACCGGCATCGTGCTGCTGTGCGATCCGCGCCTGGGCCTGACCGAACTCGACGAGGCCCTGCTCGAAGTGGTTCGCCCGCGCGTGGAGGAAGGTCTCAAGTTCCTGGTGCTGCTCACCAAGGCCGACAAGCTCACGCGTGCCGAGCAGTCCAAGGTGCTGTCCATCACGCGACTGCAGGCCGGCGGCGGCGAGGTCAAACTGTTCTCGGCGCTCAAGCGCCAGGGCGTCGAAGATGCCGGCCGGCTGCTCTGGGACTGGTCCCACCCCGCCGCAACACCTGCCGAGCCCACGCCCGACCCCGCGCAGCCCTGACGCCCGGGGCGCGCGGCCAACCCAGGAGACGCGCCCGATGGCCATCGAGACTTTTCTTCGCGAACTGCCGCACGGCATCACGCTGTCGTGCCGTGCCGCCGGCCCACGCGGCGCGCCGGTGCTCATGTTCCTGCACGGCTTCCCCGAGGGTGCCTTCGTGTGGGACGAACTGATGCTGCACTTCGCCGATCCCGCGCACGGGGGCTTCCGCTGCATCGCGCCCAATCTGCGCGGCTTCGAGCGCTCGAGCCAGCCCCCCGAGCCGTCGGCCTATCGCGCCAGGTGGCTGGTGCAGGACATCGCCGCGCTCATCGCGGCCGAGGCGGGTGACGCCCCGCTGCATGCCTTGGTCGCGCACGACTGGGGCGGCGCTGTGGCCTGGAGCCTGGCCAACCAGCAGCCCGGGCTGCTGCAGCGCCTGGCCATCGTGAACTCGCCACATCCGGGCACCTTCCTGCGCGAATTGCGCAGCAACCCGGGCCAGCAGGCTGCCAGTGCCTATATGAACTTCCTGATCCGGCCCGACGCCGAAGCGCTGCTGGCCGAAGACGATTTCGCGCGCCTGTGGCCTTTCTTCACTGCGATGGGCGCCGGCCGCGACGAGGGCGCGGGCGGACCACGGCCGGAGGGTGCCGGCTGGCTGACCGACGAAGTGAAAGAGCGCTACCGCGCCGTCTGGCGCCATGGCCTCACGGGCGGCTGCAACTACTACCGCGCTTCGCCACTGCGGCCGCCGCGCGAGGGCGACGCCGGGGCGCTGGGCGTCGAGTTGCCGGATGCGATGCTGCGGGTGGAGGTGCCCACGCTGGTGCTCTGGGGCACGGGCGATACCGCCCTGCCGCCCGAACTGGTGGATGGCCTCGAAGCCTGGGTGCCGAAGCTCACGCTGCACCGCCTCGAAGGCGCGACCCACTGGCTGATCCACGAGCAGCCCGCACGGGTGGCGGGCCTGCTCGGGGAGTTCGTGCGCGCCGGATGAGGCCGGCGCGGCACGGATCGGAAGGCCCTTACTTCAGTCCGGCCGCAGCGCGCAGCTCGGCGGCGCGGTCCGTGCGTTCCCAGGTGAACTCGGGCTCTTCGCGGCCGAAGTGGCCGTAGGCCGCCGTCTTCTGGTAGATCGGGCGCAGCAGGTCGAGCATCTGGATGATGCCCTTGGGACGCAGGTCGAACAGCTCGTTCACCAGCTTGGCGATCTGGTCGTCGGGGATGACGCCCGTGCCTTCGGTGTACACCGTCACGTTCATCGGGCGGGCCACGCCGATGGCGTACGCCACCTGCACCTGGCACTGGCGCGCCAGGCCCGCGGCCACCACGTTCTTGGCCACGTAGCGTGCGGCGTAGGCGGCCGAGCGGTCTACCTTCGACGGGTCCTTGCCCGAGAACGCGCCACCGCCGTGCGGGCAGGCACCACCATAGGTGTCGACGATGATCTTGCGGCCCGTGAGGCCGCAGTCGCCCTGCGGGCCGCCGATGACGAAGCGCCCGGTGGGGTTGATCAGGTACTTGGTGTCCTGCAGCCACTCGGCCGGCAGCACCGGCTTGATGATCTCCTCGATGATGGCTTCGTTGAAGCTGGCCTTCATCTTCTTGGGCGACTCGCTCTGGTCCGGGCTGTGCTGGGTGGAGAGCACCACGGTGTCGATGCTGTGCGGCTTGCCGTCCACGTAGCGCATCGTCACCTGGCTCTTGGCGTCGGGGCGCAGGAACGGCAGGCGGCCATCCTTGCGCAGCTGGGCCTGGCGCTCGACCAGACGGTGCGCGTAATAGATGGGCGCGGGCATCAGCACCGGGGTCTCGTCGCAGGCGTAGCCGAACATCAGGCCCTGGTCACCGGCGCCGGTGTTGAGGTGGTCGTCGGACGCGTGATCGACGCCCTGCGCGATGTCGTTGGACTGCTTGTCGTAGCAGACCATCACAGCGCAACCCTTGTAGTCGATGCCGTAGTCTGTGTTGTCGTAGCCGATGCGCTTGATGGTGTCGCGCGCGACCTGGATGTAGTCGACGTGCGCGTTGGTGGTGATCTCGCCGGCCAGCACCACGAGGCCGGTGTTGGTCAGCGTCTCGGCGGCCACGCGGCTGCGCGGGTCCTGCTCGAAGATCGCGTCGAGGATGGCGTCGGAGATCTGGTCGGCCACCTTGTCGGGATGACCCTCGGACACCGATTCGGACGTGAAGAGGAAGTCGTTCGCCATTTCTGAATAAACTCCGTTGTTCAAGTTGCAAGGCGCGTTGCCTGGCCGGAGCTCTGGCGAACGCTTTAGCAGCTGTTGTTTAACGTCGCCCTGCAAGTAGTTCCATAACTCGGCGACCGCGCCATTCTAGCCAAGCCCGCGCCATTCTTCCCGCGATGCTCCTGCTCTTCCGCCTCCTCGGTCACCTTCCTCTCGCGTTGCTGCACGCGGGCGGCAGCGCGCTGGGCTGGCTCGCATGGCTGGGTTCGCCGACGTACCGCCGGCGCTTTGCGGCCAACCTGGCCCAGGCGGACCTGCGCCGTCTGGCCATGCCGGGCGCGATCGGCCAGGCCGGCCGGCTGGTGGCCGAGCTGCCCCGCCTCTGGCTGGGCCGGCCGGTTCCGGTCGAGTGGGACGGCGCCGAACTCATCGATGCCGCGCATGCGCGCGGCCATGGCATCGTCTTCCTGACGCCGCACCTAGGGTGCTTCGAGATCACGGCGCAGGGGTATGCACGCCGGTACGCGGCGGCGCACGGCCCCATCACCGTGCTGTACCGGCCCGCCCGCAAGGCCTGGCTGCGGCCACTGCTCGACGAGGGTCGCCAGCGGCCCGGCCTGGCGACGGCGCCGACGACCCTGGCGGGCGTCAAGCAACTGCTGAAAGCGCTGAAATCCGGCCAGGCCGTGGGCCTGTTGCCCGACCAGGTGCCTCCGCAGGGCCTGGGCGTGTGGGCCCCCTTTTTTGGTCGTGAGGCCTACACGATGACGCTGTCGGCGCGGCTCGCGCGGGTCCAGGGCGCGACGCTGCTGCTGGCCTGGGGCGAGCGCCTGGGCGCAGGCCGTGGCTACGTGATCCACCTGCGCGAGCTGTCGGCACCCCTGGCCGACGACGCGCGCGCGGCGGCCACGCAGGTCAATGCCGAGATGGAACGGCTGATCGCCGAATGCCCCGCGCAGTACCTCTGGGGTTATGCGCGCTACAAGGCACCGCGTGAGGACGGCCCCGCCGCCGCCGCACGGCATGCACCGGGAGCGGCCTCGTGATCACCTCGCTGGGCATCCTCTTCATGCGCGTGCTCGCGCACTGCCCGCTGGCCGTGGTGCGCGCGCTGGGCTGGCTCATGGGGCGGGTGCTGTACGTCGTGGCCGCCGGCCGCCGGCGCGTGGTGCAGACGAATCTCGCGCTGTGCTTCCCGCAGCACACGCCCGCCTGGCGTGCACGGACGGCGCGCCAGACTTTCATCTGCTTCGCCCAGGCCTGGCTCGACAGGTCATGGCTGTGGCACGGCAAGGCCGAAGTGGCCCGGCGGCGGCTGCGCCTGCTGGGCGCCGTCCACGAACTGCAGGGGGACGCGCCCACCGTGATCTTCCTGCCGCACTTCTACGGGATGGACGCGGGGTGGAGCGCCGTCTCCGCGGCCGTGCCGCGGCGCTTCACGACCATCTTCACGCCGCAGCGCAACAAGCAGGTGGACGACTGGATATTCGCGGGCCGCAGCCGCCTGGGCGACATCCGGCTGTTCACGCGCTTCGACGGCGTCAAGCCCGTGGTGAGCGCGCTGCGCTCGGGCGAGCCGCTGTTCCTGCTGCCCGACATGAACTTCGGCGCCGAAGAGTCGGTGTTCGTGCCCTTCTACGGTGTCGATGCAGCCACCGTGCCCTCGCTCTCCCGCTTCGCCCGGCTGGGTCGCGCCAAGGTCGTGCCAGTCATCACGCGCATGACGGACACCGGCTACGACGTCGAGGTGCATGACGCGTGGGCGGGCTACCCCACCGACGATGCCGTCGCCGATACCGCGTTGATGAATCTGCGGTTGCAGCACTACATCGACACCATGCCGGCCCAGTATTACTGGGTGCACAAGCGCTTCAAGACCCGCCCTGACGGCGCCCCCACCGTCTACTGATCCTGCTCAGGCCGGGCGCACGGCAATGGCTTCGATCTCGACCAGCACGGGCGCGATCAGCCCGGCGATCACTGTGGAGCGCGCGGGCGCTTTCTCGGGTACGAAGCGCTCGCCGTAAGCCGCATTGAACGCGGGATACTGCGCCGCATCCGTGATCCAGCACGTCGTCTTGACCACGTCGGCCAGCGTACAGCCGGCCGTGGCGAGGATGGACTCGATCATGTCGATCGTGGCGTGGGTCTGACCCGCCATGTCGGCTGCCGCAGGCTGGCCCGCGACCATGGGCACCTGGCCCGAGACGAACACCAGCCGCTCCCACCCCACGGCGGGTGAGATGGGCTGCACCTGGCCGGCGCGCACGACGGGCGGGCCCAGACGCTCGATGGGCGCATCGCGCGACGAATCACTCATTCGATGTCTCCACTGGATAGAAGGACCGCTGTGCACTCACGCCCGTCGCGGAACGCCGCGGAACCGGCTTTGCCGGGCCGCTGGCGTTGCCCCCTGAAAGGGCTTGGCGGAACTCGCGTCAGCGAGGGTAGCCCGGGGTTCAGTCAGCTTTTGCCCCGGATGCTTTCACGATGGTGCCCCACTTGGCCGTCTCGGCCTCGATGAACGCCTTGAACACCGCCGGCGTCGTGCCTTCGATGATGAAGCCGCGCGAGCCGAAGTAGTCCTGGATCTCGGGCGACTTGAGCGCCTTGTTGATCTCGGTGCTGAGGCGGGTCATCACGTCGGCAGGTGTGCCGGCCGGCGCGAACAGCCCCTGCCACGACAGCGCCTCGAAATCGGGGTAGCCGCTCTCGGCCAGCGTGGGCACGTTGGGCAGCATCGGATTGCGCTGTTTGGACGTGACGGCCAGCGGGCGCACCTTGCCGGCCTCGATCTGCGGCATCAGCACCAGCAGGTCGCCGAAGGTGGCTTCGATCTGGCCACCCATCAGGTCGGTCAGCATGCCCGCGCTGCCGCGGTAGGGGATGTGCACCATCGAGGTCTTGGTGGCGAGCTTGAACATCTCGCCCGTCAGGTGCATGGAGGTGCCGTTGCCGGCCGAGCCGTAACTCACCGAGCCCGGACGCGCCTTGGCCAGCGCGATGAATTCGCGGATGTTGGCGGCCTTCACATTGGGGTTCACCGACACCACCAGCGGCGCGCTGACCACGCGCGAGACGGGTGCGAAATCCTTCACCACGTCGTAGGGCAGTTTGGGATAGAGCGCCTGCGCGATCGCATTGCTGCCGGTCACGCCCATCAGCAGCGTGTAGCCGTCGGCCGGCTGCTTGGCCACGTAGTCGGCACCCACGGTACCGCCCGCGCCGGCGCGGTTCTCCACGATGACGGGCTGGCCCCAGCTGGCCGCGAGCTTCTCGCCAATGCGACGCGCCAGCAGATCGGTGCTGCCGCCCGGCGGGAACGGCACGACGATGCGGATCGTCTTGGTGGGAAACGCCGCTTGCGCCTGTGCGGCTGCGGGCGCGAAGCTGCCAGCGGTCAGGACCAGCGTGGTGCCGGCGGCAACGAGGCCGCGCAGTGCGAGGCGTCGGGAGGAAATCGTCTTCATGAGGGGTGCACTCCGGTAGGGGGGATGGGGACAGGATGACGGTGCATGCACGAACCGTGCACGCCCGCCGCACGCTCTACGGCTTACGCGGATGTCTCCACGCGGGTGGCCGGACCCCAGCCGCCCGCGCCCGCGGTTTCGATCACGAGACGGTCGCCCGCGCTCCACTGCACACGCGCCTTCGCGGGCAGGTGCTCGACGCGGCCATCGGCCCGCTCGATCCGTGCAGCGGCGCAGGCACCGGGCTCGCCGCCCGCGGCGCCCTGCGGCGCGATGCCGTGGCGCTCGCCACGATAGGAAATGCTGCCGCTGCCGTGCAGCAGGCGGTACACACGCTGCACGCCGTCGCCCCCACGGTGGCGGCCCGCACCACCCGAGCCCGTGCGCACGGCCACGCGCTCCACGCGCAAAGGCGCCTGCGACTCGATGGCCTCGGCCGGCGTGCTGCGCGCGTTGCCGACGTCCGTGGACACGCCCGAGCCCCCCGGGCCCCAGGGCGCACCACCGGCCGACGAGGCGATGATCTCGGTGAACAGCCATGGCCTTCCGTCGGACTGTGTGCCGCCCAGCGACAACACCACGACTTCGCCCGCGTTGGGCGCAGGCATCTGCGAGGGCAGCGCGCGCGACCATGCGCCGAGAAAGGCGTTGGCCAGCAGCTTGACGAGGTTGGTGCGCGCGTTCACCGCCGCGGGAAACGACGGATCGACGATGCTGCCCGCACGCGTGCGCAGGGTGATGGCCGCCGTGCAGCCGTCATTGCTCGCGGCCTCGGGCGCGATCATGCGCGCGAAGTAGCTCACCGCCGCCTGCACCGCGCCACGCGATGCGTTGACGGGGCCGGTGGTCTGGTCGGCGCAGCCCGTGAGGTCGAGCGTGGCCGAGTCGCCGCGCTTGACGAGCCGCACCACCACGGGCACCGGCGCCAGGCTCACGCCGTCGCCGTCCAGCGCATCCTCGAATTCGTAGTCGCCGTCGGGCGCTGCCGCCAGCGCCGCGCGCGTGGCGGCTTCGGACGCGGCGAGCACCGCTTCGGCATGCGCGGCGAAGTCGCCATCGGCCGCGATGAGCGCGCCGAGTTCGCCCGCGCCCTGCAGCAGGCACAGCCACTGCGCGCGCAGGTCGCCAGCCAGGTTGTCGGGCATGCGGCTGTTGGCGCACAGCATGCGCAGCAGGGCGGCGTCGCTCGCGTCGCCGCGATACATCTGCATCGGCGGGATGCGCAAGCCTTCGTGCTGGATGCAGGTGGCATTGGTGGGCACCGAGCCCGGCGCGATGCCACCCACGTCCTGGTGGTGCAGCACGCTGGCCACCAGCGCCTGCACGCGGCCCTGCACGAACACGGGGCGCATCAGCGTGAGATCCGGCAAATGCGTGCCGCCGTGCCAGGGGTCGTTGATCAGATAGCCGTCGCCTTCGGCCATCGCGCTCACGGGGAAGGCCTGCAGCAGACCGCCCACGGCGGGCGAAAGACTGCCCAGCAGCAAGGGCAGCGTGCGCGCCTGGGCCACCAGGCGGCCGTCGGGCAGGAAGACCGCGGCCGCGCAGTCCATGGCTTCGCGCACGACGGTGGACACGGCTTCGTCCACCAGCCGCTGCTGCATGCGGTCGGCGATGGATTCGAGCCGCGCGGCCAGGCCATGCGCTGCCACCGACTCACCGGCATGGGGCACCGTCACGTCCAGACCCAGCGACTGCACCGTAGCCAGCGTGCGTTCGTACTCGCCGGCTTCGGGCCGCACGGCATGCGAACACACCACGCGCACGCCCGGCAGGGCCTGGCCGATGGCCTGCGCCAGGGCGAGTTCATGCGACGGGTTGCGGTGCGAGAACAGCAGGCAGATCGCGACCGCACGCGGCGCGCGTGGCAAGGCAGCCAGGGCTGACAGCACGGCGTCCGCATCGAGCGGCTCGACCTCGCGGCCCGCCGCATCGATGCGGCCCGTGGCCTGCACGCGCCACGCGGGCGGCAGTGCCTCCAGCCACGGTGAGGCCGGCACGTGCAGCGCGTACGGATCGGGACGGTTCTGCCGCGCCAGCGTGAGGACGTCGGCGAAACCGCGGGTGCAGACCAGGGCGACGTCGTTCATGCGAT
Source organism: Burkholderiales bacterium (assembly GCA_017307855.1). Lineage (GTDB taxonomy): Bacteria > Pseudomonadota > Gammaproteobacteria > Burkholderiales > Burkholderiaceae_C > JAGOCV01. The sequence continues at coordinate 210,852 of JAFKGD010000007.1, forward strand.
GGGCGGCGAAGTCAGAAACGGTCGGGACGGAAGGGCGTCAGATCCACCTGGGTGGGCCGGCCGGCCACGAGGTGGGCGATCTCGCGCCCCGTGCTCGCGCCCATGCACATGCCCATGTGGCCGTGGCCGAAGGCGAGCCAGGCATTGTCCACCGAGGCCGCCGTGCCCACCACCGGCAGGCTGTCGGGCATGCACGGGCGATGGCCCATCCATTCGGTGACCTCGCTGGTGTCCAGGTGCGGGAACAGCAGGCGGCCCTGGCGCAGCAGCGCCTGCGCGCGCTCGTAGTTGGGCGGCGCCTTCAGGCCCGCGAACTCCACCGTGCCGGCCAGCCGCAGGCCCATGGCCATGGGGTTGACCATGAGGTTGTTCTCGACCGCCATCACCGTGTGGCGCAGGTTGAGGTTGGAACTGCGCACCGTGACGTGATAGCCGCGCTGCGTCTCCAGCGGCACGCGCGAGCCGAGCTCGGCCGCCAGCCGGGCCGACCATGCGCCCGCTGCCACCACCACGCCATCCACGGCCACCCGCTCGCCATCGCGCGTGCGCACGCCAGTGACATGACGGCCCTGCCGCTCGAAGCCCGTGACCGCGCAGCGCACGAACTGCGCGCCCTCGTCCATGCAGTGCGCATGCAGGGCTTTGACCAACGCCGACGGGTCGAGCGTGGAGCCGTTCTCGGGAGCCAGGATGCCGAAGCGGAAGCGTCCCTTCAGGTCGGGCTCGATCGCTTCGAGTTCGTCCTGGTCCACGTCCACCATCCGTACGCCCAGCGAGCGGCGCAGGTTCATGCCCCAGGCCCATTGCGCCGCGATCTCTCGAGACGAATAGACATAGAGGCAGCCCGTGCGCTTGACCAGGTGGTTGGCCTGCGCGTCGTCGAGCAGCGGGCCATAGCAGTCGAAGATGGGTTCGAGCAAGGTGCGCAGCGCTGTGGCGATGCGCGTCACCTCTTCCTTGGTGGAGTGGCGCAGCATGCGCACCAGCCACGGCACCACCAGAGGCGCATAGCGCCAGCGCACGGTGAGCGGCCCCAGCGGATCGAGCAGCCAGCGCGGCACGCGCTTCCACATGCCCGGCATGCCCACGGGCAGGCAGGCGCTCGGCGAGAGCGAGCCCGCGTTGCCGAACGAGCAGGCCTCGCCGGGCTCGCGCGGATCGAAGAAGGTGACCTGGTGGCCGTCGCGCTGCAGCCAGGCGGCCGTGCAGGTTCCGACGATGCCGGTCCCGATGACGGCAATGTGCATATCGCGCGGATTGTGGGCAGCTGATCTGCATCAGGCAAACGCATTCTTCTGATGAAAGAATCAGTTTTCCTGATCCAATGCAAGGATCCGGAACCCAGATTGGTGCAGCCATGAACATCACCCTCCGCCAGATGCGCGCGTTCTCCACCGTGGCACGCGCCGGCAGCTTCACCACGGCCGCACGCCAGATGAGCCTCACGCAATCGGCAGTGAGCATGCTGGTGCAGCAGCTGGAGGACGAGCTCGGCCTCAAGCTGTTCGACCGCGCGCGCAGCGCCGTCACGCTCACCGAGGCCGGGCACCAGCTGCTGCCCCTGGCGCGGCGCATGCTCGACGACCTGCGCCAGGTGGAGGAAGGCGCCAGCGACCTGCGCACGTTGCGCAGCGGCGTGCTGCGCGTGGTGGCGCCGCAGCTGCTGGCCTGCACCTGGATGGCCGGCGTGCTGACCCGGTTCAGTGCGGCCTATCCGTCGGTCGGGCTGCGCGTGATCGACGGCACGGCCGACGACATCGTGGCCACGGTGCGGCGCGGCGATGCCGAGCTGGGCATCGGGCCCGAGCGCGCCACGGGCGAAGACGTCACGCGCACGCTGCTCATGAACGTGCCCATGCGGCTGGTGTGCGCGGCCTCGCACCGGCTCGCGGGGCGGCAGTCGGTGTCGTGGGACGAGTTGCGCGACGAGCGCTGGGTGGTGTATCCCGGCGACTTCAGCCGCTACGTGGAGCGGCTGCTGCACGAGCACGACACCTCGCTGTCGATCCAGACCGCGACCGAGGTTGGCTACATGACGACGGCGCTCGCGCTGGTCGGCGCCGGCATGGGCCTGGCGACACTGCCCGACTACGCGCGCAGCTTTGCAGACACCTTCGGCATCCGCTTCGTCGCGCTGCGCGCGCCCGCATTGAGCCGCGAGTTCTTCGTCTACCAGCGCCGCGGGCTCGCGCTCTCGCCCGCGGCCGAGGCCTTCATGCAGATGATGGTGGCGCAGTCGGCCACGCCACGGGGCAGCGCCCGGCGCGTGCGCTGAACGGCGGGCGAGGTGCCCGCCGCCCGCGTCATTCCGGCTTGAAGCCCGCGCCCTTGAGCAGGTCGGACGCCTGCGCGACGTCCGCTGCGATGTGCTTCCTGAACTGCTCGATGGATTCGTTCACCGGCTCGATGCCCAGGCTGGCCAGCGCGCCGGCCTTCACCAGGTCGGCCACAGCGTCGTTGGCGGCCTTGTGCAGCGCCTGCACGCGGTCGGCAGGCGTGTCCTTCGGGGCCCAGAAGCCGTACCAGGTGAGGTAGACCAGGCCGGGCATGCCCAGCTCGGTGGCAGTGGGAATGTCGGGCGCGATCGAGCTGCGGCGCGGCGACGTGACCGCGATGGGGCGCACCTTGCCGCTCTTGGCCATGGGCAGGATGGACACGATCGAATCCATGAGGATCTGCGCGTGTCCGCCAGCCACGTCCACCAGCGCCGGAGCCGTGCCCTTGTACGGAATCATGGTCAGGTTGGACAGCTGGCCCTGCTTGGCGAACAGCAGCGTCGCCAGATGGCTGGGCGCGCCCATCGCCGGCAATGCTGCGGTCCACTTGTCGGGCTGGGCCTTGGCGGCCGCCACCACTTCGCCGAGCTTCTGCGGGGCCAGCGTGGGCGAGATCACCATCAGCAGCGGGGCTTCGCCCACGCGCGCCACCGGCGCGAAGTCGGTCACCGGGTCGTAGGGCGCGGCGGCCATCACCTGTTTCGACAGCACGTGCGTGGTGGCCGAGAAGAGCAGCGTGTAGCCGTCGGCCGGCGCGTTCTTCACCGCCGAGCCGCCCACGGTGCCGTTGGCACCGCCGCGGTTGTCGATGATCACCGGCACCTTGAGGTTCTCCTGCATCTGGCGGCCGATCAGGCGCGCGGCCTGGTCGACGCCGCCACCGGCCGCGAACGGCACCACGATGCGGATCATCTGCTCGGGAAATTTCGCCTGCGCCTGCGCAGCGCCGCCGGCCAGCAGGCCAGCGGCACCCAGCGAGAGGGTGAGGGTGGAAAGCCATTTCTTCATCATCTGTCGTCTCCTTGTGAAATCGGTGGGCTGCCAGGAAGGGAGGCGGCCGGCTCAGCCGCTGCCGGCACGGCGGGCGCGCCGGCGCTCGAAAATGCGCAACGTGTCGTCGATGGCCTCGCGCTCGATGCCGCGCGTGATGAACACGATGCGCGTGCGCCGGTCGTCGCCGGGCCAGCGCGGCAGGAACTCCGGCGGGTGGAAGATGTGCTGCACGCCGTGGATCACCAGCGGGCGGTCGGGTTCGTCGTCCAGGCAGACGATGCCCTTCACGCGCAGCAGGTCGTCGCCGCGCATGCGCGCGATCATGTCGAGCCAGGCGAAGAAGCCTTCGCGCGAGAGCGGCTCGTCGCGCACGATGGCATGGGCGCGGATGCGGTCGTCGTGCCGGTTCGGATCGGCAGCGGCCGACGCCACGGCGCGGAAGGCGAAGGGCTTCCAGCCGCCGTCGTCATCGCTTGCCACCGCCTCGCGCTGCGCCAGCGGCGCGTCGGGCACATCCATCAGGCCGCGCAATACCGGCAGGTGATCAGCGGGCGACTGCACAGGCTGCGCCAGCGGGTTGATCGCAGCCAGCCGTTCCAGCAGCGCAGGTCGTTGCGCCGGATCGGCCAGATCGGTCTTTGTCAACAAAAGGCGGTCGGCCACCGCCACCTGCTTGACAGCTTCGGGCTGCGCGTCGAGCGTGGCCATGGCGTGGAAGACGTCCACCGTGCAGGCCACGCCAGCCAACCGCCAGCGGCCCGACACGCGCGCATCGCCCATCAGCGTGTGCAGGATGGGCGCGGGGTCGGCCAGGCCCGTGGTCTCGACGATGGCGTGGCGCAGCGCGCCGCTTCGCGCGGCGTCGCTGTCGGCCAGCCGCTCCAGCGCGGCCACCAGGTCGCCGCGCACGGTGCAGCAGATGCAGCCGTTGGCCAGCAGAACCATGTCTTCCTGCGTGTGGTCCACGAGGTCGTGGTCCAGTCCGACGGCGCCGAACTCGTTGATGATGACTGCCGTGCCCGCCAGGTCGGGCAGGCGCAGCAGGCGGTTGAGCAGCGTGGTCTTGCCGCTGCCGAGGAACCCCGTGAGCACGGTGACTGGCAGGCGCACCTGCGCCGACGCGCCGGGTGCGGGTGAAGGCACCAGGCGCGGCAGCAATGAAGGCGTGAGGCGCTCCCCGCTCATCCGGATCCTTCGTCGTCGCCCAAGCCACCGCCATGCAGGTTGGCGAACGATTCGAGCGTGCGCGTGAGGCGTGGCAGCAGCCAGTCGGCGGCTGCTTCTGGCGCCTCGCCGGCTTCGAGCCGAGCCAGCAGGTCGCGCACCGGGTGCGCGTCGGTGGCGATGGCTTCGGCCGACGGCAGGAAGGCGACGACATCCGCGACGCCCAGCCGCTCGGCCTCGGCCAGCAGGTAGTCGGCGATGTCGCGTTCGAAGTCTTCAAGCCGCACGTCGACGCCGCCGATGCCGCAGCCGCAGCCCGTCGCCAGCGAGACGTGCTGGGCCGACAGCCGGCTCCAGAGCCGGGCCAGCCGTTCGGCGCGCGGATCGGCCACGGTGGCTTCCATCGCTCTCAGGCCGAGCGCAGGCGCGCCGTCTCGGCCTCGTCGAGCTGGCCACGCGCATCGGTGGCCACGCCGTACAGGTCGCGCGCGGCCTGCACGCTCACATAGCCTTCGCGCACGTCCTCAGCCACGGTGGCCGCCGGGCGTTCGAGCGGATTGCCGAAGCCGCCGCCGCCGCCCGAGAGCATCTTGTACGCGTCGCCGCGTTCCAGCCGCACGTTGAACACCTTGGCGTTGGGCAGGTCGCTCTTCCATTCGCCCTTGTGGCGGATGGCGATGCCGTTGCCCATGGCGTCACCGCCGCCTTCCAGGCCCCAGGGTTTGCAGTGCACGCGGTCGATCCGTGTGGTGACGGTGAAGGGCGACAGCGCCTGCACCACCATTTCGGCGCCCAGCCCGCCGCGGTGGCGGCCGGCGCCGGCGCTGTCCTCGCGGATGCGGTAGCTCTCCACCAGCACGGGGTACTTGGCCTCCAGCTGCTCGGTGGGGCTGTTGTGCGTGTCGCCGTCGTTGATGCAGACGGTGACGGAGACGCCGTCTTCCTGCTGCTTGGCGCCCCAGCCGCCGCCCAGCGGGCCGATGCCCACGATGAACAGGCGGCCGTCCTCCGGGCTGATGCCGTGGATGTTGGGGAACACCAGATCGGCATGGTGGCCGGCGATGGAGCGGTTGGGGATGGCGGGCGCCAGCGCCTTGAAGATGGTGTCGATCACCGTCATCGGGAAAGTCATCCACACGCGCATCGGATACGGACGTTCGGCGCTGATCACCGTCCCCATGGGCATGACCACCTTGAGCGGACGGAAGCTGCCGTCGTTGACCGGGTAGTCGGTGGGCGTGGTCAGGCACTTGTAGGCCACCTGCGCGCAGGCGATGCCGGTGGTGAAGCCCGAGTTGTAGAAGCCGCGCACCTGCTTGCTCACGTCCGACAGGTCGACGGTCATCTCGTCACCCTTCACCGTCACCTTGACACGGATCGGGATGCGTTTGCCGATGTCCAGCCCGTCGTCGTCCATGAATGACTCGGCCTCATACACGCCGTCGGGGATCGACAGCGTGTTCTGCCGCGCCAGCGCCTCCGACGCATCCATGATCTGCGCGATCGAGCCGTTCACCGCATCGGCGCCGTAGCGCTGCAGCAACTCCAGGTAGCGGCGCTCGCCGGTGGTGACGGCGGTGATCTGCGCGCGCAGGTCGCCCAGGGCGCGCTCGGGCATGCGCACGTTCATGGCGATGATGTCGATCAGGTCCTGGTTGACCACGCCTTCGCGCTGGTACTTCACGATCGGGATCTGGATGCCCTCGCTGAAGATGTCGGTGGTCACGTTGCCCAGCGTGCCGCCCACGTCCAGCCAGTGCGCCATGCAGCAGGTGAAGCCTTCGAGCTGGCCTTCGTGGAACACCGGCATCGTGAACGTGAAGTGGTTCAGGTGGCTGCCGGTGGTGTAGGCATCGTTGGTGACGAGGATGTCGCCCGGCTTGATGTTTTCATAGCCGAAGTGCCTGATCTTGGCCTTCACGGTTTCCGACATGCCGCGGATGAACATCGGCAGGCCCAGGCCGATGGAGACCGTGTCGCCTTCCTTCGTGAACAGGCCGACGGTGAAGTCCAGCGCCTCGTAGATGATGAGGTTGTAGGCCGTGCGCGTGAGGTTGGTCTTCATCTCCTCCGTGACGGCATAGAGGCCGTTGCGGATGATCTCGACGGTAACCGGATCGACCGTGGCGATGGGGGTGCGGGCGTTCATGTTCTGTCGCTCCCGATGTTGATTTGGAGATTGCCGAGTTCGTCGACGCGCAGGTCGTCGCCAGGCTGGACCACGGTGGTGGAAGCATGCTCCTCGATGAGGGCCGGGCCGGCGATGAGGTTGCCGGCGCGCAGCGCGTCACGCACGTAGACCGGCGTGTCGGCCCAACCCGTGGCGCGGAAGTACACCGGCTTGGTGGCGCGCACGGCGCCTGCCTCGGGCGTGGCGGTGCCGGCTTCCACGCTGTGGCGCGGCGGCTTCTTCATGGTGCCCAGCACGGTGACGCGCAGGCTCACGAGGTCGGCCGGCTCCTTGGGGGCCGAGGTGCCGTAGCGCACCTTGTGCAACTCGTCGAACTGGCGCTTGATGGCCGAGCGGTCGCGGCTGGCGAAGAATTCCAGCGGCAGGTCCACCGTGACGGCGTGCTCCTGCCCGACGTAGCGCATGTCGGCGGCACGTTCGATCACGACGTCGGCAGCCTCCACACCCGACTGGGCCAGAGCCGCGCGGCCTTCGTCTTCCATGCCCTGGTAGAGCGCCTCGATCTCCTCGAACGACACGTCGGCCAGCTTGCGGAACACCGAGCGCACGTAGTCGTAGCGGCGGTCCGAGAACAGCATGCCGTAGGCCGAGAAGTAGCCCGGCGCGTACGGGATGAGCACCTTGCGGATGCCGATCTCGCGCGCGATGGCCGAGGCGTGCAGCGGGCCCGCGCCGCCGTACACCACCATGGTGAAGCTGCCGGCGTCCAGGCCACGCTCGGTGGTCACGGCCTTGACCGCATGCGACATCTGCGTGACGGCGATGCGCAGGATGCCGTCGGCCGCCGCCGTGGCGTCCAGCCCCAGCGGCCCGGCCACGCGCTCCTGCATCTGCCGCTGGCAGCCGGCCAGGTCGAGCTTGAGCTCACCGCCCAGGAAGTGCTCGGCATCGAGCCGGCCCAGCAGCAGGTTGGCGTCGGTCACGGTGGGCTCGGTGCCGCCGCGGCCATAGGCCACGGGGCCGGGGATGGAGCCTGCGCTCTGCGGGCCCACGCGCAGGGCGTTGCCGGTTTCCACGCGGGCGATCGAGCCGCCGCCCGTGCCCACTTCGTGGATGTCCATCATGGGGATCTGGATCGGCAGTGCGCGCTCGTAGCCGCCGATCAGCGCCGAGCCCGTGGTGAGCGGCCGGCCTTCGCTGATCACGCCGGCCTTGGCCGTGGTGCCGCCCATGTCGAAGGCGATGGCGTCGCCCATGCCCAGCTGCGCGCAGATGGCCTGCGCGCCGATCACGCCCGCGGCCGGGCCCGATTCGAGCATGCGCACGCAGCCGACCTTGGCGTGTTCCACCGGGAACAGGCCGCCGGTGGACTGCACGATGTAGAAGTCGCCCTCGAAGCCTTCGCGGCCCAGGTGGTCTTCCAGCTGGCCCAGGTATTGCGACACGCGCGGCCCCACGTAGGCATTGGCCACGGCGGTGGAGACGCGCTCGAACTCGCGGTATTCCTGGCTCAACTCATGCGAGGCGCACACGAAGGCGCCCGGAATCTCTTCCTGAAGGATGGCCTTGACGCGCTGCTCGTGCGCCGGGTTGCGGTACGAGTGCAGCAGCAGCACGGCCACCGCATCCACGCCTTCGCCCTTGAGCTCACGCGCCAGCGCGCGCACGGCGTCTTCGTCCAGCGGCTTGTGCACGCTGCCGTCGGCGCGCAGACGTTCGGCCACCTCGTAGCGCAGCGAGCGGCGCACCAGCGGCTGGTGCTTGTTGAAGAACAGGTTGTAGGCGTCGGGCCGGTTCACGCGGCCGATCTCGTAGATGTCGCGGAAACCTTCGGTGATCAGCAGCGCGGTGTTGGCGCCGTTGCGCTCGAGCAGCGTGTTGATCGCGATGGTGGAGCCGTGCAGGAACAGCTTGCCCTCGCGCCAGTCGACACCGGCGCCGCTGATGGTCTGCTGGATGCCATTCACCAGCTGGCCGTGGGTGGAGAGGGCCTTGCCGAACAGCAGTTTGCCGGTCGACTCGTCGAACGCGGCCATGTCGGTGAAGGTGCCGCCGATGTCGACGGCGATGCGAAGCGGACGCTCGGTGCGCGGCGCCAGGGTGGTTGCGGTCATGTGCGTATCCCCGTCGTCAGTCGGCACGCGCCACGGTGTTGCGCAGCACGCCCAGGCCGGTGATCTCGATCTCGACCGTGTCGCCGTCCTTCATGTAGAGCGGCGGATCGCGGCGGTCGCCCACGCCGCCGGGCGTGCCGGTGGCGATCACGTCGCCGGGCGCAAGCGGCGTGAAGCGCGAGATGTATTCGATGAGCGTGGGAATGTCGAAGATCAGGTCGCCCACGCTGGCGTGCTGCATGACCTGGCCGTTCACTCGCGTCTGCAGGTCGAGCTTCGTCACGTCGGGCACCTCGTCGGCCGTGACCAGCACGGGGCCGAGCGGGCCGGTGCCGGGAAAGTTCTTGCCCGGCGTGAACTGGTGCGTGTGGCGCTGCCAGTCGCGAACGCTGATGTCGTTGAAGCAGGTGTAGCCCGCGATGTGCTCGAAGGCCTTGGACTTCGGGATGTGGCGGCCACCCTTGCCGATGACGAAGGCCAGCTCGCCTTCCCAGTCGAAGCGGTCGGAGAACGCGGGGCGCGGCACGACCTCGCCGTGCGCGGCCAGCGTGTCGTTGAAGCGGAGGAACAGCGAGGGGTATTCGCTGTCGGCGCGCTTGGTTTCGGCCACGTGGGTCTTGTAGTTCAGGCCCACGCAGATCAGCTTGCCCGGATCGGGAATCACCGGCAGCAGGCGCACGTCAGCCGCGCGGCGCACCTCGCCACGGGTGGTCGTCGCGGTGCCGATCTCGGCCAGACGACCGGTGGCGATGGCCGAGCGCAGGTCGGGGCATTCGCCCGCCAGGTCGGCCGGCACCTGCCGGTAGCCGTCGTCCATCGCCACGCCCCACGTGGCCCGACCGTCATGTTCAAAACTTGCGAATCGCATGTCTGCTGCCCTTCATCTCCGTTGTGCCGTGCGCCCGACAGGGGCGCGAATGCTCGATGGGGCGCAGTCTAGGCAGCCGCCTGCCATACAGATAGACTCGGTTCACAGATTTCAGACATGCCTTCATTGGCATGTCAGAACGACAAGACAGGAGACGACGGGATGAACCCGGCACAGTTCAAGCTGTTCCTCGAAGTGGCCGAACTGGGCAGCTTCACCAAGGTGGCGGCCCAGCGGCAGACGGTGCAGTCGCACATCAGCCGGCAGGTGGCCGATCTGGAAGCGTGGTGCGGCGGCCGGCTGTTTCGCCGCACAGGCCGCGGCGTGGTCCTGACCGAGCTGGGCCGCCACATCGAGACCCGCGTGCGCACCTGGCTGCACGACACCGACCGCATGCTGGCGGACATCCGCGCCGATGCCGGCGTGCCCATGGGCGAAGTGCGGCTGGGTATCCTGCCCTCGGCCGCGCATCCGCTCATGACACGCGTGTACCTGCGGCTGCAGCAGGACTATCCACGCATCAAGCTCAACGTGCGCGAGGGCCAGGGCACCGAGCTCGACACGCTGCTCGACACCGGCAGCGTGGACATGGCGATCCTCTTTCGCTACCAGCGCCCGCGCAGCGACGAAGAGAGGTTGCTGGCCACGGCCGGCACGTACCTGGTGTCGCGCCCGGGCGATGCGCTGACGCAATCGGCATCCATCGATTTCTCGCGGCTGGAGGGCCTGCCGCTGGTGCTTCCGCGGCCTCCTGCGCACTGGCGCGCGGTGCTCGACGAGACGGCGCGCAGCAAGGGCTTTTCACTGCAGGCGGTGGTCGAGGCCGATTCGCTGCGTGTGCAGAAGGAGCTGGTGGCCGGCACCGACAACGTGTATGCGCTGCTCGGGCCGTTCTCGATCATGGACGAGTTGCGAGCCGGCCGGCTTCGGGCCTCGCGGGTGGTCAACCCCGACCTGCGCCGCCACGTGACCCTGGCGTTGCCCAAACAGGGCGAACTCACGCCCGCCGGCAAGGTGGTGTCGCAACTGGTGCAGGAGCTGGTGGCGGGCTGGGGCCACCAGCTCGGCGAGCCGGGCGTGGCCACGCCGCTGCGGGCGTGAAGAGCACCCGGCAAAGAAAAAGGGCCGGCATCGGCCGGCCCTTTTGCTCGCGAAGCGCGAACTCAGAAGCGGTAGCGCACGCCGATCGACGCTGCGTCCACGCCATCCTTGCTGCCCACGAAGTGGTAGTCATGACGCTCCCACTCGGCCACCAGCGACCACTGCGGAGCGAAGTCCCACGAGGCACCGACGCCGTAGCCCACACCCCAGCCGCTGTCCTTGCCGGATGAAATGCCCGAACCGACGATGGCGTCGGTGCGGGTGCGGCCATAAGTGGCGCCCAGCTTGCCGAACAGGCTGAACTGCTCGGCCAGCGGAATGCGGCCGACCACGCTGAAGTTCAGGCCCTGGGCCTTGGTCTCGCCACCGCCACGGGTGATGTCACCGTTGTGCATGTACGAGATTTCATAGCCGAGGTTCTGGTTGACCAGCGAGCCGAGGGTCAGCTTGCCGAAGTCACCCTTGTTGTCGAAGGTCAGGCCCGGCGTGCCCGAATCGACGTTGTATTCCGAGCGGCCCAGGTTCAGGCCGATGTAGCCGCCGCTGCCGGCGCTCCAGGGCATGTAGCTGCCCGTGGTGGTGCGCGTGGTCGTGGTGGTCGTCTGCGCGTGGGCGCCAGCGGCCAGGACGGCGCAGGCCGCGATGACGGGCGTGGCAGCCAGGCGGAGGATGCGGGTGGAGGTCATTCGAAGAGTCCTTGGATGGAATGGATCGTTGAGAAAGTCGCAGGCCGTGTGCTGGCCTGTGTGTCGATTTAGGCACCCCAACCGCTTTACATCGTGAGCGTCTGTGCGCGATCGCTACGCCGTGTAACGCCATCGGCAGACGGGAACACTCTCTTGCAACTGGGAGAGGCAACCGATGCTCGTACACCACAGCCGCTGTGGGAGCTGTCCTGCGCTCCCGTAGGCATGGTCTTGCAAAGCCTCCAAAAGCCCCTATGATTAGCACTCGCAACGGTCGAGTGCTAGCAGCACCCACCGGATGGTTAACAAGCGCTAACTTCGCAAGAGGCTGGCGCTTTTCAGTGTCATTCCAACGTTTCAGATCCAGGAGATGCAATGAAACTTCGTCCTCTCGGCGACCGCGTGATCGTCAAGCGCATTGACAGCGAAACCAAGACCGCCTCGGGCATCGTGATTCCCGACGCCGCTGCCGAAAAGCCCGACCAGGGTGAAGTGCTGGCCGTCGGCCCGGGCAAGACCAACGACAAGGGCGAAACCAAGGCGCTGAGCGTCAAGGTGGGCGACCGTGTGCTGTTCGGCAAGTACAGCGGCCAGACCGTCAAGGTCGATGGCGACGAACTGCTCGTCATGAAGGAAGACGACCTGTTCGCGGTCGTTGAAAAGTGATCGCCCTGCGCTGACTCGCACAACCCATTTACTGAATTTCGGAGATATCCAACATGGCAGCAAAAGACGTGGTTTTCGGCGGTGACGCCCGCGCGCGCATGGTCGAAGGCGTGAACATCCTCGCCAACGCAGTGAAAGTGACGCTCGGCCCCAAGGGCCGCAACGTGGTTCTGGAGCGCTCGTTCGGCGCCCCCACCGTGACCAAGGACGGCGTGTCCGTGGCCAAGGAAATCGAACTCAAGGACAAGCTGCAGAACATGGGCGCCCAGCTCGTGAAGGAAGTGGCGTCCAAGACTTCGGACAACGCCGGTGACGGCACCACCACCGCCACCGTGCTGGCACAGGCCATCGTGCGCGAAGGCTCCAAGTACGTGGCCGCCGGCCTGAACCCGATGGATCTGAAGCGCGGCATCGACAAGGCTGTCGCCGCCCTGGTCGCCGAGCTGAAGAAGGCTTCCAAGGCCACCACCACTTCCAAGGAAATCGCCCAGGTCGGCTCGATCTCGGCCAACTCCGACGAATCGATCGGCAAGATCATTGCCGACGCGATGGACAAGGTCGGCAAGGAAGGCGTGATCACCGTCGAAGACGGCAAGTCGCTGGACAACGAACTCGACGTCGTCGAAGGCATGCAGTTCGACCGTGGCTACCTGAGCCCTTACTTCATCAACAACCCGGAAAAGCAGGCCGCGATCCTGGACAACCCGTTCGTGCTGCTGTTCGACAAGAAGATCAGCAACATCCGCGAACTGCTGCCCACGCTGGAACAAGTGGCCAAGGCCGGCCGTCCGCTGCTGATCATTGCGGAAGAAGTAGAAGGCGAAGCGCTGGCGACCCTGGTGGTCAACACCATCCGCGGCATCCTGAAGGTCGTGGCCGTCAAGGCGCCTGGCTTCGGCGACCGCCGCAAGGCCATGCTGGAAGACATCGCCATCCTGACGGGCGGCAAGGTCATCGCCGAAGAAGTGGGCCTGACGCTCGAGAAGGTCACGCTGGCCGATCTGGGCCAGGCCAAGACCATCGAAGTGGGCAAGGAAAACACCACCATCATCGATGGCGCCGGTGCCGCTGCCGACATCGAAGCCCGCGTCAAGCAAGTGCGCATCCAGATCGAGGAAGCCACCAGCGACTACGACCGCGAAAAGCTGCAGGAACGCGTGGCCAAGCTGGCCGGCGGTGTGGCCGTGATCAAGGTCGGCGCTGCCACCGAAGTCGAAATGAAGGAAAAGAAGGCCCGCGTGGAAGACGCGCTGCACGCCACCCGCGCTGCCGTGGAAGAAGGCATCGTGGCCGGTGGCGGCGTCGCGCTGCTGCGCGCCCGTCAGGCGGCTGGCGAGATCAAGGGCGACAACGCCGACCAGGACGCCGGCGTCAAGCTGATCCTCAAGGCCATCGAAGCGCCCCTGCGCGAGATCGTCTACAACGCCGGCGGCGAGCCGAGCGTGGTGGTCAACGCGGTGCTGGGTGGCAAGGGCAACTACGGCTTCAACGCTGCCAACGACACCTACGGCGACATGATCGAAATGGGTATCCTGGATCCGACCAAGGTGACGCGTACCGCGCTGCAGAACGCCGCTTCCGTGGCCTCGCTGCTGCTGACGACCGAAGCCATGGTCGCCGAAGCTCCCAAGGATGACGCCCCGGCTGCCGGCGGCGGCATGCCCGACATGGGCGGCATGGGTGGCATGGGCATGTAATGTCCTCGGGCCTGCCACGGCAGGCTCACGCTTTCCCAAGCATGAAGGGCCGCGCAAGCGGCCCTTCTTCTTTGGCGCACCGAAAGCCGGTCAGTCCGGCAGGTGCGCCATCACCTTCGCGCCGAGCCCTGCGGTGGTGTCGCAGTGGATGGCGTGCCAGCCCAGCGCGCGTGCCGCCTCCACGTTGCCCGGCATGTCGTCGATGAACAGGGTCTCGTGCGCGCGCAGGCCGTGGCGCTCGGCCAGCAACTGGTAGATCTCGGGCTGCGGCTTGACCCGCTTCACATCGCCCGAGAACACGCCCCCATCGAACCAGCCGATGAAGTCGTGCCGCGCTTCCAGCACGCGCGCGTAGGGTGCGGGCATGTTCGACAGGTAATAGAGCTTCACGTCGCCGCGTGTGTCGCGGCGCTCGCGCAGCTCCTCCAGCAGCGCCACGGTCTCGGGTATGGGCGTGAGCCGCTCGCCAATGGGCGCGAGCATGGCGTGCAATGCATCGCCGGGCAGCGACAGGCGCGCGGCGCTGCGCTCCACCACCTCGTGCAATTCGTTCAGTCCGCCGTCGAAGCCCTGCCAGTCGGCGTGGCCGAACAGGTCGAGCGCCAGCGCGTGCGCGGCCTCTGCCGTGGGCGTGAGGTGGCCGAAGTGCTGGCGCACCAGCACCGCCGGCTGCCAGGTGAACAGCACCGCACCGAAATCGAAGACGACGTTCACGAGAGCGCCGGACCGCGCAGGCGCTGCAGCAGGCCGGCCGTGGAAGCGTCCAGCCCCGTGGCATCGCCGCTCGCCAGTCGCGATTCGATGTCCTTGGCCAGCACCTTGCCCAGCTCCACGCCCCACTGGTCGAAGCTGTTGATGCCCCACACGGCGCCGCTCACGAACACGCGGTGCTCGTACAGCGCGATCAGCGCGCCCAGCTCGGCCGGGCCCAGCCGCTCCAGCACGAGGAAGGTGCTGGGCCGGTTGCCCGGGAAGTCCTTGTGGCCGCCCGCATCCTTCTTGCCGAGCATCAGCGCCTGCGCCTGCGCCAGCGCATTGGCCAGCAGGCGCGGCTGGTGCAGCGGCAGGCTGTGCGCGGCGTCGCGCACGGCGATGAATTCGAGCGGCACGACATCGGTGCCCTGATGCAGCATCTGGAAGTAAGCATGCTGGCCGTTGGTGCCGGGCTCGCCCCACACGACCGGCGAGGTGCCACGCGAGAGCGGGCGTCCGGCCAGATCCACACGCTTGCCGTTGCTTTCCATCTCCAGCTGCTGCAGGTAGGCCGGCAGCCGCCGCAGGCCGCTGTGATAAGGCGCGACGCTGCGGCTGGTGAAGCCGTGGAAGTTGCGGTACCAGACGTCCAGCAGGCCCAGTCGCAGCGGAAGGTTCGATTCGGGCGGCGCTTCGCAAAAGTGCCGGTCCATCGCATGGGCACCCGCCAGCAACTGCCGGAAACCGTCGGCGCCGATGGCAATGGCCACCGGCAGGCCGATGGCCGACCAGAGTGAATAGCGGCCGCCCACCCAGTCCCAGAATCCGAATGTGGTGCTGATGCCGAAGGCCGCCGCGGCTTCGACGTTGGTGGTCAGCGCCGCAAAGTGGCGCGCGACGTCTTGTCCGCCCTGCGCCAGGAACCAGTCGCGCGCGGTATGCGCATTGGTCATGGTCTCCAGCGTGGTGAAGGTCTTGGAGGCGATGAGGAACAGCGTGGTGCGCGGCTGCACCTGCCGCAGCACGGCCGCCAGTTCGTGGCCGTCGACGTTGGAGACGAAGTGCAGGCGCCGCCCCGGCGCCGCGTGCTCGGCCAGCGCGAGGGCTGCCATCTGCGGTCCGAGGTCGGAGCCGCCGATGCCGATGTTGACCACGTCGGTGATGCCCTCGTCGGCGCGCACCTCTTCGGCGTAGGCCAGCATGCGCTCGAGTGTCGCGTGCACCTCGCGGCGCTGCGCGTCGAGCCGGCCCGTGTCCCCCGCGGGTTCGCGCAGCAGCCAGTGCATCACCGCGCGGCCTTCGGTGGCATTGATGGACTCGCCCGCGAACATCGCATCGCGCCGCCGCGTCACGCCACGTTGCTCGGCCAGGCGCAGCAACAGCTCTTCCGCCGTTCGGTCGAGCAGGTTTTTGGAGAGATCGGCGAAGACGTGTGGCGCAGCCTGGCTGAAATGGTCGAAGCGACCGGCATCGGAGCGGAAGGCCGCGCGCAGGTCGAACAGGCGGGCACCGGCTGCGAAGTGTTCGGCCAGCTGGTGCCAGGCGGGGGCGTCGTCGTCGGAGGAGGGCATCGGGTACGTCGGGTGGCAGGCGCTCAGGCGGCCCGCAGGATGGCGTCGAGCTTCACCGCGTCGGCCGCGAAGGCGCGGATGCCCTCGGCCAGTTTCTCGGTGGCCATGGCGTCTTCGTTGAGCGCGTAGCGGAAGGCGGCTTCGTCGTAGTTGATGGCCGGCAGGTCGAGAGCGCGGGCGGCCGCGGGGTCGAGCTGGCGCGCCAACGGCGCGTCGCTGGCCGCCAGTTGTGCCAGCAAGTCGGGGCTGATGGTGAGCAGGTCGCAGCCGGCCAGCGCAGCGATCTGGCCCACGTTGCGGAAGCTGGCGCCCATCACTTCGGTGGCGATGCCGAACTTCTTGTAGTGCTCGTAGATCTGCCGCACCGACTTCACGCCGGGATCGTTGACACCGGCGTTGGCGGCCTCGTCCCACTGCGTGCCGGCAGACTTCTTGTACCAGTCGTAGATGCGGCCCACGAAGGGCGAGATCAGCTGCACTTTTGCCTGCCCGCAGGCCACGGCCTGGCAGAACGAGAACAGCAGCGTGAGGTTGGTGTGGATGCCGCGCTGCTCGAGCCGCTCGGCGGCCTGGATGCCTTCCCAGGTGGCCGCCACCTTGATGAGCACGCGGTCAATGTGCACGCCCTCGGCCTCGTACAGCTCGATGAGGCGCTCGGCGCGCGTGTAGGTGGCGCTGGCGTCGAACGACAGGCGTGCATCCACTTCGGTGGAGACGCGGCCCGGGATCACAGACAGGATCTCGCAGCCGAAGCGCACCAGCAGGCGGTCCATCATTTCGTCGAGCGGCTTGCCGCGGAAGCGTTGCACCGTATCGGCCACCAGCGGCGCGTACTCGGGTTTCTGCACGGCCTTGAGGATGAGCGAGGGGTTGGTGGTCGCGTCCTGTGGCTTGAACTGGGCCAGTTGCCGGAAGTCGCCCGTGTCGGCGACCACGGTGGTGTACTGCTTGAGCGCGTCGAGTTGGTTCATGCGAATCATTATGGCCGTGGCATTGTGCGGTGCGATGACCCCGCACCCTGTCAGACAGCACCGACATGCGAAAGCGCAACCGCACCGCGCACCGCGTGCCGCGCCTTGGGCACACTGGCGCCATGATCGACCTCTCGCCCGCCACCGCCGCGCGTCACCGGCGCCCTCCCCTGGCCGCCGCCGTGCTCGCACTGGCCGCGCTCACCCTCGTGGCCTGCGCGCAGCGCGAGATCCGCGCTCAACAGGCGCCCGCGGAAGCACCGCCACTGCAGGTGGTCGCGCCCATCGAACTGCAGCGCTACATGGGCCTCTGGTATGAGCAGGCACGCCTGCCCAACCGCTTCCAGCGCGACTGCACGGGGCAGGTCAGTGCGCGCTACGGCCTGCGGCAGGACGGGCGCGTGGACGTGCTCAACCGCTGCGCCACCGCGGACGGCAGCGTGAAAGAGGCGCTGGGCGAAGGCCGCACCGTGCCGGTGAAAGGCCTGCCCGATGCCGGCCAGCTGGAAGTGCGTTTCGCCCCGGCCTGGCTGTCATGGTTGCCGCTGGTGTGGGGCGACTACTGGATCCTGCGGCTGGAGCCCGACTACAGCGTTGCACTGGTGGGAACGCCCGACCGCAAATATCTGTGGCTGCTCTCGCGCGAACCGCGCCTGGCACCCGGGCGCGTGAGCGAGATGCTCGAGCATGCGCGGGCGTCGGGCTTCGATGTGTCGCAGGTCGTGCTCACGCCGGCCGATCCGCCCTTGCCGCGCGATTGATGCCCAGCACCGCCAGGCCCGCCAAGGTGACCATGGCCAGCCAGGCGCCCGCGCCAAAGGGCGGCTGCGAGACGTTCCAGTGGCCCCACTGCGCCTGTAGTGAAGGTACCGTCCAGCCCTGCGGACCAATGAGCCACGCAGACAGCGCCAGTCCCGCGCAGCCCAGCAGACCGCCCCCGATCAGGTATGCGTTGGCGCGCCGGGGCGTGGCCTGGCCGATGGACATGACGGCAATGATCAGCCCGGCCAGGCCGATGGCCAGCCACTTGTGGCCGTGCACGAAGGTCTGCGCGATGCCGGCGTTGTCAGCCGCGCCGAAGACCTGGGGCAGCGAGTTCCACCACGGCGCGCCCTCCTGCGCATACCACGGCAGGGCCACGTAGGCCATGAGGCCGGCGACCACCCACAGTCGCACGGCCCGGTTCGGATTTGCTTTCATGGAGACGAGCGTAGCAAAAGCCATGGCCACGCATCTGCGCAAGTAACCTTATTACATCCTTCTGCGTGTCGGGCACGGACAACCCCTCCAATGTCAGCTGCCAGCGCAGAAACCAAGTTACATTCAACCCCTCCACACCTGACACATCGCATGAGTCTCGACCTCGTCCTTTTCGGCGGCACGGGCGATCTGGCCTGGCGCAAGCTGATGCCCGCCCTCTTCCAGGCCTTTCGCCATGGCACCCTCCCCCAGGGCTGCCGCATCATCGGCGTCGCGCGCGACGATCTCTCCGATACGGCCTACCGCGAATTGATCGCCAGCCGTTTCGAAGGGGTCGAACTCGCCAAGCGCCCCAGCGCCGAGGAATTCGCTCGCTTCGCCGCCCTGCTGCACTTCCTGCGCATGGACCTGTCCAGGCCCGAAGATTACGCACGGCTGGCGGCCCGGCTGGCCGAGCGCCATGCGGGTACTGTCGTCATGTACGTGGCCACCGCGCCTGCGCTGTTCACCACGGTCTGCGAACAGCTGGCCGCCGCCGGCCTGAATGCGCCCCACGTGCGCGTGGTGCTCGAGAAGCCGCTGGGCCACGATCTCGCTTCGAACCGCGCGATCAACGAGACGGTGCGCATGGCGTTCCAGGAAAAGCAGGTGTTCCGCATTGACCACTACCTGGGCAAGCCTTCGGTGCAGAACCTGTTCGCGCTGCGCTTCGGCAATGCGCTGTTCGAGCCGCTGTGGCGGCGCGAGAACATCGCCAACATCCAGATCACCATTGCCGAAGACCTGGGCGTGGAGAAGCGGGGCGCCTTCTACGACCAGACCGGCGCGCTGCGCGACATGGTGCAGAACCATGCGCTGCAACTGCTGTGTGCCATCGGCATGGAGCCCCCCATCAACTCGCACGCCGACGCCATCCGCGACGAAAAGCTCAAGGTGCTGCGTTCGCTGAAAGCCTGGACTCCCGAGACCCTGACGCAGCACGTGGTGCGCGGCCAGTACGCGGCCGGCGGCAGCAACGGCCATGCCGTGCCCGCCTACCGCGACGAGCCCGGCGTCGATCCGGCCAGCCGCACCGAAACCTTCGTGGCGTTGCGCACCGAGATCGCCAACTGGCGCTGGGCCGGCGTGCCCTTCTACCTGCGCACCGGCAAGCGCCTGGCATCGCGCGACGCGCGCATCGTGGTCAACTTCCGGCCGGCGCCGCACGCCATCTTCCGCACGCCCGCAGGCGCCGCCAACCAGTTGGTCATCAACCTGCAGCCCAAGGACGGGCTCGAGCTGCACCTGCTCGCACAGGGCCAGGACAATCGCCGCAGCAACGCGCAGACCTTGTCGCCCGTGCACCTCGACCTCGACTTCGACCGCCGCTTCGGCGCGGAGCGCGTGGGCGCCTACGAACGCCTGCTGCTCGACGTGATCGACGGCCGCCTCAACCTGTTCGTGCGCAGCGACGAGCAGGAAGAGGCCTGGCGCTGGGTCGAGCCGATCCAGGAGCACTGGGCCAACGACACGCAGGGGCCGAGGCCTTACACCGCCGGTTCGTGGGGACCCAGCGCGGCCAGCGCGATGATCGCGCGCGACAACTATTGCTGGCACGAAGAGTGTTAGCCCCCGCGCTCCCCCACTACGTGTGGGTCGCTGCTCCCCGGGGGGGTGCTAGCGCAGGGTCGCGGCCAAGCCGCGACAGGCGATCCTTCGGATCGCGTGCTCGGCCCGCCGGTGCCTGCGCCATCCGTGCGCGCGAACGCCGCTGCGCATCTGTGGCCGTGCCGGGGTTCTTCGATGCTTGATCGCATCACCGCCTCCCTGCCTTCCCTCGCGCCGGCCGAGCAGCGCGTGGGCCGGCTGGTGTTGGCCGATCCGCGCGGCTTCGCGCGGCAGCCGATCGGCGAGCTGGCCGAACGCGCGCATGTGAGCAAGCCCACCGTCGTGCGCTTCTGCCGCAGCATGGGTTACGACGGGCTGTCGGATTTCAAGCTCAAGCTCGCGGGCAGCGTGAGCGAGGGCGTGCCTTTCATCCACCGCAGCGTCGATGCCGACGACAAGACGGGCGACGTGCTGGTGAAGGTGATCGACAACACCGTCGCGGCCTTCCTGAAGTACCGCAACGACGCCAGCACGCACGCCATCGAGCGCGCGGCCCTGGCGATGGCCGCCACCTGCCGCAGCGGCGGGCGCATCGAGTTCTACGGCGTGGGCAATTCGGGCATCGTGGCGCTCGATGCGCAGCACAAGTTCTTCCGCCTGGGCGTGCATGCCATCGCGCACAGCGACGGCCACATGCAGGTGATGAGCGCATCTCTGCTGGGCACGAACGACTGCGTGATCATCATCTCCAACTCGGGCCGCACGCGCGACCTGATGGATGCGGCCGACATCGCGCGCAAGCGCGGCGCCACCACCATCGCCATCACGGCGAGCGGCTCGCCGCTGGCGTCCACCGCGCAGATCCACCTGGCGGCCGACCATCCCGAAGGCTACGACCGCTACAGCCCCATGGTCTCGCGCCTGCTGCACCTCATGATCGTGGACGTGCTGGCCACCTGCGTGGCGCTGCGGCTGGGCAGCGCATTGCAGCCGGCGCTGCGCGAGATGAAGGACAACCTCAGGAGTAAACGCTACACCTGAGAGCCCACGCTCGGCCACGGCGCATAGTTCGCTGCCATCCGGGGCGCTCACGCAGGGCCTCGGCGAAACCGGGGCCGGACCGCCCACGCGGTCAGCGCTCGGGCTCTCCCCTCATATCCGCCCTTCTTCCACCGCATGGCAGGCGACGGTTGCACCGTCGGCCGGTAGCAGCACCGGCCGCTCGGCATGGCAGCGCGCATCGGCATGCGGGCAACGCGGATGGAAGGCACAGCCGGTGGGCGGGTTGAGTGGATTGGGCACCTCGCCCTGCACCGGCGTGCGGGCGCGGCCGGTGGCGTGCATCTCGGGGATTGCGTCCAGCAGCATGCGCGTGTAGGGATGGCGCGGCGAGGCGAACAGGTCGCGCTTGTCGGCCACCTCGACCAGGCGGCCCAGGTACATCACGCCCACGCGGTCGCTCACGTGCCGCACCACGGCCAGGTTGTGCGAGATGAACAGGTAGGTGAGACCACGCTCGCGCTGCAGTCCTTTCATGATGTTGAGCACCTGCGCCTGCACGCTCACGTCCAGCGCCGAGGTGGGCTCGTCGCAGACCAGGAAGTCGGGCTGGGTGGCCAGCGCGCGCGCGATCGAGATGCGCTGGCGCTGTCCGCCGGAGAACTGGTGCGGGTACTTGGGCATATCGAGCGGCGACAGGCCCACCGACTGCAGCAGCTCGCCCACACGCGCCTTGAGCGCCTGTGCATCCGTGACGATGCCATGCTCGCGCAGCGGCTCGCCGATGATGGACTCCACCGTCCAGCGCGGGTTGAGGCTGGCGTACGGATCCTGGAAGATCATCTGGATGCGCCGGCGCATCTGCCGGCCCTGCGGCGTGCGGAATGCAGCGTGCGCATCCTGTCCGTCGAAATCCATGCCGCCGCGCGTGGGCTCGTACAGGCCCACCAGCAGGCGCGCCACGGTGCTCTTGCCGCAGCCCGATTCGCCCACCAGCGCCAGCGTCTTGCCCTGCTCGATCTCGAAACTCACGCCGTCCACCGCATGCAGCAGCGTGCGCGGCTTGCGTTCGATGACGCGGTTGAGCCAGGGGGCGGAGACGTCGAAGGTCTTGGCCAGATCGTGTGCGCGCACCAGCGGGCGCGTCGCGGTGGCGGCGTCGGGCGTGTTCATGATGGCGGCATTCATCGCGGGGCTCCTTCGACGACCAGCGGACCGTCGGGCGGCACCTCGACGTGCACCGGCGTGTCGTGCAGCCAGCAGGCTGCGCGCGTGGCGCCAGCGTCGATCAGCTCGGGACGCTCTTCGGTGCAGCGCAGGAAGGCGCGGCCGCAGCGCGGGTTGAAGGCGCAGCCGGTGGGGATGGCGTTCAGGCGCGGCATGGCGCCGTCGATCTGCGCCAGCGTGTCGCGGTCGGCGTCGATGTCGGGAATCGAAGCCATCAGGCCCACCGTGTAGGGATGCGCAGGCTGGTGGATGACCTCGCGCACCGGGCCGATCTCGGCCACGCGCCCGGCGTACATCACGGCCACGCGGTCGCAGGTTTCGGCGATCACGCCCATGTCGTGCGTGATCAGCATCACCGCCGCGCCGCGCTCGCGGCAGATCCGCTTGAGCAGCTGGATGATCTGCGCCTGGATCGAGACGTCAAGCGCCGTCGTGGGCTCGTCGGCCACGATGAGTTGCGGCTCGGCCGCCAGGGCCAGTGCGATCACCACGCGCTGGCGCATGCCGCCGGAGAACTGGTGCGGGTAGTGGTCGATGCGCTGCTCGGGCGCCGGGATGCCGGTGTCGCGCAGCAGGCCGACGGCACGTTCGCGGGCCTCGGCCGAGCTCACGGGCAGGTGCGCCTGGATGGTCTCGACCAGCTGCCTGCCCACGGTGTAGAGCGGGTTGAGCGAGGTGAGCGGATCCTGGAAAATGGCGCCAATCTTGCGGCCGCGGATGCGCCGCATCTCGGCATAGCCGAGGTTGTCGATGCGCCGGCCTTCGAGCAGGATCTCGCCGCCCGCCACGCGGCCCGGCGGTTCCAGCAGGCCAATGATGGCCGCGCCGGTGAGCGACTTGCCGGCACCCGATTCGCCCACCACGCCGAGGATTTCGCCGGGCGCGATGTCGAAGGAGACACGGTCCAGTGCGCGCAGCGTGCCACGTCGGTGCGGGAATTCGACAACCAGATCTCTTACCTGCAGCAAACTCATGGTCGATCCTCAACGAGTCCAGGCCAGCGGCCAGCGCGGAACCGGCTCTGCCGTGCCGCTGATGGCTCCCCCTCGAGGGGGAGGCACCCGAAGGGTTCTTCGGTGGTGGTCATCGCAATCTCGGGTTGAGGGCGTCGCGCAGCCAGTCGCCCAGCAGGTTCACGCTGAGCGCGATCAGCACCAGCATGGCGCCGGGAAACACGGTGATCCACCATTCGCCCGAAAACAGGTAGTCGTTGCCGACGCGGATCAGCGTGCCCAGCGAGGGCGAGGTGGGCGGCACGCCCACGCCCAGAAAGGACAGCGTGGCCTCGGTGATGATGGCCGTGGCCACGTGGATGGTGGCCAGCACCAGCACCGGGCCCATCACGTTGGGCAGCACGTGGCGCAGCATGATGCGGCTGGGCGCCACGCCCGTCACGCGCGCGGCCTGCACGTATTCCTTGTTGCGCTCCACCAGCGTTGAGCCGCGCACCGTCCGCGCGTACTGCACCCAGCCCGTGAGCGTGATCGAGACGATGAGCACGCCGAAGGCCAGCGTGTCGTGCGCATTGGGAAACAACGCCCGCCCGACGCCGGCGATCAGCAACGCCACCAGGATGGCCGGAAACGACAGCATCACGTCACACAGCCGCATTAGAAAGGTGTCGATGGCGCCGCCCACGAAGCCGGCCAGCAGGCCGAGCCCGACGCCAATCATCACGGACAGCACGACCGACACCAAGCCCACGGCCAGCGAGATGCGCGCGCCGTAGATCAGCGCCGAGAGGATGTCGCGGCCCTGGTCGTCGGTGCCCAGCAGGTAGCGCGCGCGTCCTTCTTCTTCCCAGGCCGGCGGCAGGCGCGCATCGCCCAGTTCCAGTGATGCGAGATCGAACGGGTTGTGCGGCGCCACCCAGCCTGCGAACAGCGCGCAGAACAGGCACACGAAAGCGATGGCCGCGGCCACCATCGCCACCGGCGAGGTGCGGAAGCTGTGGCCGACATCGCTGTCGAGCCACCGGGCCAGTGTGTTTTTCATCGTCGGGGCTTTCCTTGTTTTTCTGTTCGTCCTGCGCTCGTCGCGGGCCGGGCACCTAACGCCGGATGCTGATCCACTTGAACGGCATGCCGTTGTCGGCCAGTTGCACCAGCTCTACCTGGCGCGATACGCCCCAGGCCAGCGACTGCTGGTGCAAGGGCAGATGGCCGATATCGGCCGCGTGCAGCGCGAAGGCTTCGCGGATCAGCGTGTCGCGGCGCAGCCGGTCGGTTTCGGAGCGCACGCGCAGCGTGATCGCGTCGAGCGCGGGATTGCAGTAGCGACCCAGGTTGAACTGGCCCGCGCCCTGCTCGTCGGGGCAGCGCATCAAGGCGTCGAGCACGTTGTGCGCGTCGTACGTCGAGGGCACCCAGCCGAACAGGTAGAAGCCGGTATCGCGCCGCAGCACGCGCGGAAAGTAGGTGGCCTTGGGCTCGATCGCCAGATTGACCCGCACGCCCACGCGCGCCAGCTGCGCGGCCACGGCCTGGCAGATCTGGCTGTCGTTGACGTAGCGGTCGTTGGGGCAATTGAGCGTGAGCGAAAAGCCCTGCGGATAGCCCGCTTCGGCCAGCAGGCGCCGGGCCGCGGCCGGGTCGTGCGGCAGGCGCTGGTCCTGCGCCTGGCTCCAGCCATTGACGCCGGGCCCCACCATCAGGCCGGTGGGCCGCGAGGCGCCGCGCATCACCGACTTCTGGATGGCGTCGATGTCGATGGCCTGGTAGAACGCCTGGCGCACGCGCTTGTCCTTGAACGGATTGCGGCCGAGCACGTCGGACTGCGGCAGCTCGTCGCGCCATTGGTCCATGCCCAGGAAGATGGTGCGCAGCTCGGGACCCACCACGGCGCGAACGCGGCTGCTGGCCTGCAGTCGTTCGATGTCCTGCACGGGCACGGGCTCCATCACGTCCACCTCGCCGGACAGGAGCGCGGCCACGCGCGTCGCATCGCTCGCAATGGGAGTGAACACGACTTCGCGCACGTTGCCCTCGACCGCGCCCCAGTAGCCGTCGTGCCGTGCGAACACCGTGCGCACGCCGGGCTGGCGCTCGCGCACCGTGAACGGGCCCGTGCCATTGGCGCGCCGCGAGGCGGCATTGTCGAGGCCACGGCGGCTGTCGGACGGGCGCAGGGCCTGCTGCTCCTCGCACCAAGAGCGGCTCATGATGGCCAGTTGCGAGAGCACCTCGGGCAGGATCGGATACGGCGCGCGCGTCTCGATATCCACGGTGAAGTCGTCGACGCGGCGCGCCTCGCGGATCTCGTGCGCGAAGATGCGCAGATCCGAGCCTTCGCTGGCCGCTCTCGCCAGGCTGAACACCACGTCATCGGCCGTGAACGGCCGGCCATCGTGAAAGCGCACGCCGCGCCGCAGCTCGAAGCGCCACACGCTGGGACCCACCTCGCGCCAGCGCGTCGCCAGCAGGGGCATCAGACCCAGCGTCTTGTCGCGGCCCACCAGCGGCTCGTAGACGTTCTGCGTGAGGCTCAGTTGCAGCGCCTCGGCGTTGGAGTGCGGATCGAGCGACAGCAGATCGCCCTGATTGGCCACGCGAACGGTCTGGGCGTGCACTGCCGGCACCAGCAGGCTGGCCGCGCAGGCCGCCAGCAGCACGCGGGCGACCAGCCGGCGCCAGGGCCACGCCGGCATTCCGCGGATGAGCGCGACGGCGTCAGGCATCAGGCCCCGCTGCGGACGGCTGTGAATCGAGTGGCATGGCACGCTCCACCAGTGCGGCATGCAGCGCCGCGCCCAGCGGCAGCACCTCGTCGTTGAAGTCGTAGCGGCTGTTGTGCAGGAAGCAATTGGCTTCGCCGCCCTGCCCCAGCCGCAGATAGGCACCGCGTTTGACCTGCAGCATGAAGGAGAAGTCTTCGGCTCCCATGCTGGGCTCCAGGTCGCGTTGCACGTGTTCGGCGCCCACCAGGCTTTCGGCCACATCGGCGGCGAAGTGGGCGCATTCGGGTGTGTTGACGGTGGCCGGGTAGATGCGCTCATAGCGCACGCTGGCCGTGGCGCCGAAACCCAGCGCGACGGCGCTGCACAGCTCCGACAGGCGCCGTTCCACCAGGGCCTGCACTTCGGGATTGAAGGTGCGCACCGTGCCCACCAGCGTGGCCTTGCCGGGCAGCACGCTCATCGCGCCCAGGTCGCCCGCCTGCATGGCGCAGAGGCTGACCACCGCACCGTCGATGGGCCGCACGTTGCGCGAGACGATGCTTTGCACCGCCGTGATGATGTGGGCCGACACCAGCACCGGGTCGACAGTCAGATAGGGGTGCGCGCCGTGGCCGCCCTTGCCCGTCACCTCGATGGTGATGCGGTCGGCCGCCGCCATCATGGGCCCCGGGTTGATGCCGATCACGCCGGGCTTGAGCGCAGGCCAGTTGTGCATGCCGTACACCTCCTGCACCGGGAAGCGATCGAACAGCCCGTCCTCGATCATCACGCGCGCGCCGGCGAAACCTTCCTCGCCGGGCTGGAAGATCAGCACCGCCGTGCCGTCGAAGTCGCGCGTGGCAGCCAGATAACGCGCCGCACCCACGAGCATGGCCGTGTGGCCGTCGTGACCGCAGCCGTGCATGAGGCCGGGCTTGCCGGATTTCCACGCGAACTCGTTGTGCTCGATCATCGGCAGTGCGTCCATGTCGGCGCGCAGGCCGATCATTCTCCCGCTGGTGGTCTTGCGGCCCCGGATCACCGCCACCAGGCCGGTGCGGCCGATGCCGGTATGGATCTCGTCCACGCCGCAGATGCGCAGGGCTTCCTTCACGCGGCCGCCGGTGTAGACCTCCTCGAAGCCAAGCTCGGGGTGCATGTGCAGGTCGCGCCGCAACGCGGTCAGCTCGGAATGGAATCCCGCGACGTGGGTGAAGATGCGGCCGCCGGCCTTGTATCGGGGTGCGAGCATGGACACGGCTGTGACCTCAGTGGCCTGGACGTGCGACGCGCAGGCGCGGATCCACGGCGAAATACAGCAGGTCGACGATCAGGTTGATGACGACGAAGATCAGCGCGATCAGACACAGGTAAGCCGCCATCACCGGGATGTCGGCGAAGGTGACGGCCTGGATGAAGAGCAAGCCCATGCCCGGCCACTGGAACACTGTCTCGGTGATGATGGCGAAGGCGATCAGGCCGCCGAGCTGCAGGCCGGTGATGGTCATCACCGGCACCAGTGTGTTCTTGAGTGCGTGGCCGAAGTGCACGGCGCGGTCCGAAAGGCCACGGGCGCGCGCGAACTTGATGTAGTCGGTACGCAGCACCTCCAGCATCTCGGCGCGCACCAGCCGCATGATGAGCGTGAGCTGGAAGATCGCCAGCGTGACGGCGGGCAGCGTGATGTGGTGCCAGCCCTTGGCCGTGAGCAGGCCGGTGGTCCACCAGCCGATCTTCACCGTCTCTCCGCGCCCGAAGCTCGGAAACCAGCCCAGGTGCACGGCGAACACCAGGATCAGCAGGATGCCGATCAGGAAAGTGGGCAGCGACACACCCAGCAGCGAGATTGTCATGAACACCTGGCTGAGCGCACTGCCGCGGCGCAGCGCTGCGTACACGCCCATCGGGATACCCACGGCCAGGGCCAGCACCGCCGCCACCATCACCATCTCCAGCGTGGCCGGAAAGCGTTCGGCGATCAGGCCCGACACCTTGGAGCCCTGGCGCAGGCTCATGCCGAACTCGCCTTGCGCCGCATGCGCCAGGAAGTGCCAGAACTGCACGACGAAGGGCCGGTCGAGCCCGAGGTCGGCACGCAGTTCGCGCACCTGCTCGGGCGTGGCGTCCTGGCCGAGCAGACCGACCACCGGGTCGCCCACGTACTGGAAGAGCAGGAAGGCGATGAACGCCACGGAAACCATGACGACCACGGCCTGGATCAGGCGGCGCAGGATGAACGCGAGCATCGAGGAGAAAGACTCCAGTCGTGGGAAGAGAAGCGGATGGGGTATGCGCCACGCGGAAGCGGTGGCCGGGCGCCGTTTTCTTCGGGCGCCTCGGCCAGCCGCTGCTGGCAGGACCTCAGTTGGCCTGGATCAGGCGCCAGTCGAGCCGGTTGTCAGCGCGGTGCACCACGTCCACCGACTTCTTCATCGCCCACGGGATGACCTGGTTGTAGAGCGGCAGGTGCGATACCGTGCTGCTGGCGAGTTCCAGGCCTTCGGTCAGCAGGCGGTTGCGCACGGGCAGGTCGGACTCGGTCTTGATGCGGTCGACCACGTAGTCCACACGCTGATTGCTGAAGCGGCCCACGTTGTAGTTGCCGTCGCCGCCCGTGCCCACGGTGCGCACCAGCGACTGCAGGCTGTAGAGCGCGTCGAAGGTCGGCACGCCCCAGCCCAGCATGTAGATGCTGGCTTCGTAGCGCTGGATCATCGGGAAGTAGGTGACCGAAGGCAGCGTACGCAGCTTGGCGCGCACACCCACGCGGGCCCACATCGCGGTGATGGCCTGGCAGATTTCCTCGTCGCTGATATAGCGGTTGTTGGGGCAGGCGAAGTCGACTTCGAAGCCCTGCGGGTAGCCGGCCTCGGCCAGCAGCTTCTTCGAGGCTTCGGCGTCGTAGGGCAGGCGCTTGTGCACGCCTTCGGTCCAGCCGGCCACCTGCGGCGCAACGAGCGCGCCCGTCGGCTGGCCCAGGCCACGCAGGGTCACGCGCTGGATGGCGTTGATGTCGATGGCCTGGTAGAGCGCCTGGCGGACCTTCTGGTCCTTCAGCGGATTCTTGCCCTTGACGTTGGAGCCCGGCAGCTCTTCGCGAAACTGGTCCATGCCCAGGAAGATGGTGCGGTTCTCGACGCCGTCGATCACCTTGAGGTTGGCGTTGTTGCGCAGGCGCGCCAGATCCTGCGGGCTGGGGTCGAGCACGAAATCGACTTCGCCCGAGAGCAGCGCGGCGATCCGCGTCGCATCGGCCTTGATGGGCGTGTAGACGATCTCGGTGACGTTGCTCGGGTTCTGGCCCCAGTGATGCGGGTTGCGCACCAGCACCAGGCGCTGGTCAGGCAGCCATTCCTTGACCATGTACGGCCCTGAGCCCATGGCGTTGCGGTGGGCGAAGGTTTCTTCAGGGGTGCGGATGTCCTTGGGATCGACCGACCTGTTCTTCTCGGCCCAGGCCTTGGACATGATGCGCAACTCGGTGAGCTGGTTCAGCAGCACGGGGTTGGGGCCCTTGAGCATGATGTCTACCGTGTGGTTGTCCACCTTGACGGCCTTGTCTATGCCCTGCGTGTAGATCGTGTGGTTGGACGTCTTGGACATCGCGCGCGCAATCG
Source organism: Burkholderiales bacterium (assembly GCA_017307855.1). Taxonomy (GTDB): domain Bacteria; phylum Pseudomonadota; class Gammaproteobacteria; order Burkholderiales; family Burkholderiaceae_C; genus JAGOCV01. The sequence goes on from JAFKGD010000007.1 coordinate 240,068, forward strand.
AGAACACCACATCGTCGGCCGTCAGCGGCGAGCCGTCGCTGAACTTGGCGTTCTGGCGCAGGGCGAAGCGCATCTGCGTCGGCGTGACCTGGCGCACGCTGGAAGCCAGCTGCGGTTCGGGCTTGAAGGTCTTGCTGTCGTAGTACATCAGCGCGTCGAAGATCGCCGCATGCACGCCGTTGTTGAGCGCGTTGTTCTGCGAGTGGATGTCGAGCGACGAGATGTCGCTGGCGCTGGACCATTTGAAGGTCTTGTTCTGCGCAGAGACAGGCAGTGCGACGATGGCGGCCAGGGCCGCAGCCACCAGCACGTTCTTCGAGATCATGGGCATGGTCCTCTTCCTTCCGTGATTGTGAAATTCGCGAAGTGACTATGCCCACGCGCCTGGGCGGCGTCAAAGGGGAATCCGCCGATGTCGGGGGTCTTTCGTGACAGCCCCATGACGGCTTGCGCGTACAAGGAAAGGGTGGCGATACAGGGCCGCGGCGTGCCCGCCATGATCCGCGCGCGAGGTCAGTCCTGCGCCACCGTCAGCAACCTGACAGGTCCGTACCAGGCCTGCGCGCGGCTGCGCGTGTTGTCCGAATCGGTCATCAGGCCCACACCCACCAGCGCGCCGGCTGGCTCGCCGAAGGCACGCTCGAAATCGGCTCGCACGTCGCGCTCGTAATCGAGCCAGCGGCCGAGCCCGCCTGCGCCAGCCTCGACCACCAGCTTGCGGATGCGGTCGGTGCGCGGGTTGACGATCACGCGGCCGGCCTCGCCCTCATTGGCCCAGACATACATCAGCGTGGCGTAGGGCATCTCCTCGCCCGTGAGCGCGCGCGAGAGTTCCGACAGCATGGCGTTGCGCGCGGAGAACTTCGACCGATCGCCTTCGAACACGAGCACCAGACGCACAGGCGAATCGTCGGTGTCGCGCACGGCCATGTCGGCGCCGGCGATGAGCTCGGGCACCTGCCACGAGAAGCGCAACGCGCCCAGTTGCGCAGCCTCCACGCGCACGTCCTTGCGCACCATGCTGGCCGAAGCCACCGACAGCACGGCCATGGCATCGCGGCCGTCGTGGCGCGTGTAGGCGAACTGGGTCGGCGCCTTGCCGGGCAAGGCGAAATGGCGCCAGCCGGGCGCCCGGGAGGCATCGGGGCTGATCGCCGAAGCCTGGGCCCACGGGCTGTGCCAGAGCATGGCGTCTCCTGCCGGGGCCTGCTCGGCGGCTGGACCATCCGGGCTGGCGCAACCACCGGCGAGCAAGGCGACGGCCACCATCAGGGCGGGAAACAAGAAGGACTTTCGCTCGGGCATCGTGAGGCGGATCATGCGCAAGGATGGGCCTCTTCGGCCAGCCGGCGACAGAGGGATTTCAACAATAAAAAAGCCACCCATCTTGCGATGGGTGGCTTTCACACCTTAGATCAGGTACCGGTCAAGCCGGTGAGTGATCAGAAGTTGTGTTGCAGGCCCAGACCCCAGCCCGAGTTGCCAGCAGTGCCCGCAGCAGCATCGTTACGCGAACCCAGGTTCACGTAAGCGGTGGTGCGCTTGGACAGGCTGTACTTATAGCCAAGACCAACGATACGAGCATCGGTACCGGCCAGTTCACGATTGCCGTACTGAATCCAGAATTGGCCCGGGCCAACCGGAACATTCAGGCCGAAAACATAGGCTTGATCCGAATCGCTGGGCAGGGTGCTGCTGTCTTGGTACGTAGCCGACAGCTTGGCAACGCCGAAGTCCCAGAAACCAGCCAACTGCGTCGTCTTGGCGGAATAGTCGCCGCCGACAACCGTGCCCTTGGCATTGTCACGAACCAGCGAAACGCCGAACGGGCCGCTCGCGTACTTCAGGCCGATGGAGGTAGTCGACTTCACATCGGTCGCTTCCGAGGGAGCGTACTCGAACTGTGCCGTGAAGCCAGCAAGATTGGGCGTCACATATTGGATCGCGTTCGACGTGTAGATGCTTTGCGCGTCGATGGTGTTGGTTGCAGCGAAGCCCGTCACGCCCTTGGTGCCGTTGGCAGTGTAGCTGTGCGAGTACAGGGTGTTCAGCGGACGGCCCAGGATCAGGGAGCCGAAGCCGCCGTCCAGCGCCAGGAACATGCCATTGTTACCGAACTTGGACGGGCTGTACTGGGCTTGGGTACCGGCAGTAGTCGTGCCAGCACGGTTACCTTGGATCTGACCGTTGTCGAAGGTGGAGTCGAACGACGAGGAGATTTGGAAACGAGCCTTCAGGCCGCCACCCAGGTCTTCCACGCCAGACACGGTGATCTGCGTCGTGCCGTTGCGGCTGTTTTGCAGTTGCAGAGCGCCACCGCTGATCTTTTCCAGACCGGCGTCGAGGGTACCCGACAGGGTCACGGACGATTGGGCGGAAGCAACGCCGGCCACAGCCAGGGCAGCCAGAGCAACTAGGGATTTTTTCATTGCAAGTTTCTCCAAGGTTAAACATAGGGCTCCGGTTCGTAGGGGCCTTGCACCCCGCCGGATCCCCGGGCCAACCTCCTTTTAGGAAGTTGTTGCCATTGCACCAGAGCAGACTGGCCAGCGCAAAGGAAAAGAGGCTCCTGGCACCCGGTTCGGCGTTTTTCGTTGCAGGGCTGCAACAGACACGCCCTCACACTCCAGGTCCCACCCGCCAACCGCTGCGATGGAGATCAAGGGGAACCCGGGCCCGCACGGCACAATGGGCGCTGACTTCGATTGCCGGAGCCTCCGGCCGCCAGACGATGGACGCACTGATCACCGCCGCCGATTCGGCCCTCAGAACACTGTTCGCTCCCCACCGGGCCTCTCGCCCCGCACCGGCTCCCGCGGCCGCCGATGCGCTGGATGCGCACCAGAGGCGGCTGTCCGCCGCCCTGATGCGGGTGAATCATGTCGGAGAGGTGTGCGCGCAGGCGCTCTACACGGCCCAGGCGGCGGCGACCCGGGATCCTGCGTTGCGCCAACACCTGGAAGAAGCCTCCAGAGAGGAAACCGATCACCTGGCATGGACACGCCAGCGCCTGGATGCCTTGGGCAGCCGACCGTCGCTGCTCAACCCGCTCTGGTATGCCGGCGCGTTCGGACTCGGCTATATGGCCGGGCGGCTGGGTGGGGACCGTGTCAGCCTCGGATTCGTCGTGGAAACCGAGCGGCAGGTCGAAGCCCACCTGCAGGGACACCTCGACCGGCTCCCCGCCACCGATCACAGCTCGCGCGCCATCGTGGCCCAGATGAAGGAGGACGAGGCGCGCCATGCCGATCAGGCGCAAGCGGCAGGTGCCGTGGTGCTGCCCAGGCCTGCGCAGCACCTGATGCGGCTTGCCGCGAAGGTCATGACGACCACCGCCCACTACATATAGATAGCAAGCCGCCGTCTGGGCCCGGCGGCGCGTGCTCAGGCCTCCACGAGATCGAAGCCGGTCGTGATCTCGGCCGTCTTGGCCAGCATGATGCTGGCCGAGCAGTACTTCTCGTGGCTCATCGCGATGGCGCGTTCCACGGCTGCTGCTGGAATCCCGCGGCCCGTCACGGTGAACTGCATGTGGATTCGCGTAAACACCTTGGGGTCGGTCTCGGCCCGCTCGCTGGAGAGCTTGACACTGCAACCCCGCACGTCATGACGCCCGCGTTTGAGGATCAGCACGACGTCGTACGCCGTGCAGCCGCCCGTGCCGGCCAGCACGGTCTCCATCGGGCGCGGCGCCAGGTTCTGTCCGCCGTTTTCCGGCTTGGCGGTATCGGGGGCACCATCCATCACAAGGACATGGCCGCTGCCGGTCTCGGCCACAAAACCCATGCTCGAACGCGCGCCCGTTGCCCCTGTCCAGCTCACCGTACATTCCATCTTCGAATACCTCATTCATCAGCCAAGTTGCGAATTGCCGACAAAAAGACGGATTCGCCAAATTCGTCTCACTTTGAGACGCTCTACATGTTGCGACGCAACAATCTTGCGCATACACTGCAGTCATGCGTGCCGAAAGGCATGCGCCAATTGTCTCCTCCACCCTCCTCCTTTGGTGGATTTAGCCCCGAGTCGCAAGACTCGGGGCTTTTTTCTTTGTGCGGGCCGCCGCCTCACCGGGCAGGCGGGCCGCGGCGGCTCTGCAGCATGCCCACGTTCATCTCCCCGTGCAACGTGGAGGCGTAGAAGGTTTCGATCATGTCCACCGACGTCCGGGCGTTGCGCGCGAGCGTGAGCATGTCGATTCCCTGGCCATAAAGGAGCCTGAACGTGATCGATGTATGCCGCAGGCAATAGAGCGTGCGTGACTTGCCGTGCGTGTCGACCAGCGGCACGCCGGATTCGCGCAGCACCCACTTGAGCCAGAAATTCAGGATGGCAAGCGCGTGCGTCCGATCGCGCTCCACCGGCAGGAAGAGGTAGTCATCCGGCCCGCCGCCGCCATTGGCCCTGGCATGGGCCAGCAAGGCTTCGTACAAGCGCACGGCGGGGCGCAGTGTGACGATGGGTTTGTCGTGCTTCTTGGTGGTGGGAAGGTTCAGCCGCAGGTAGACGCGGCTGCCGCGCACGATCTCCACGTGCTTGTGCTGGATGCACTTGATGTCGCTGGGTCTCACGAAGCTGTTGACCATGAATCCGATCACCCAGTACAGGTCGGGCGGCAGCGTCCGGTAGCGCGCCGTCACCCAGAAACGTTCGCGCTTGCCCGCCCCCTGCTTGATGCTGGGCGCCTCGGCCTGCTCGCGCCACAGACGCCGCGCCGTGCGCAGCATGCGTCCGTATTGATCCACCGTGAATGTGGAACGCGGCTGGCTGGTGATCGCCACACGGGGAATCTCGGGAATCTCCGTGATCCACTTGCGCGAGAGCGCGAGCTTCATCGCCTTGCGCAGGATCACCAGATACTGCGAAATGGTGGTGGATGACGCCTCCTGGTCTCCCATGCGCTCCATGAATGCCTCGATGTGTTCCGGCCCCACGTCGTCGACCGGCAGGTGACCGAAGACCGGCAGCAGATGCGCATCGAGCCGGTTACGCATGATCTGCACCGATTCCGGACTCAGTGCACCGCGCCGCGCGCGGTCGGCCTCCAGCGACAAGAGTTTGGCCGCCACGTCTGAAAACAGCGGAGCTGCCACGGGCAGCAACGCCAGCGGGGCGCGCACGTGAGCGCCCGCCTCCAGTAAATCCGAAGCCGACCTGCCGGCGCCGGCCATCAGGGCCTGCAGCAACTGCGGCCCCACCACGTAGAACAGCGGGCGATTCTGATCCAGCACGGCTACCGGCTGACCGGCGACCGCCGCCAACAAATCCGGCGGCGGCGCCTGAAGGTCGGCCAGAGAGACAGTGTAGTTTGTCAGCATCTTCTGCATGACGGATTTGAACACAAGTTCATGTTTTTGTTAAACAAAGTCAATTTAAACATCTGATGCCCTCTAGTTGCTCTGGCTACACTGTCCATTTTCGGAGCAGCCCAAGCCCAGTCCAGCGTCAGTCTGTACGGCGTTGCAGACGCATTCTTCGCCTCGTCAAAGACTGCGGCAGTCGACGCTGTAGGTACCGACTTGGTCGGATCGAATGCACGTCAAACCAGAATCGACTCTGGCGGCCTGTCGGGCAGCCGCTTCGGGCTGGATGTGAAGGAAGATCTGGGCGGAGGGATGCGTGCTTTCGCGAAGATCGAAAACGGATTCAACATTGACAATGGCACGGCCGCGCAAAACGGCCTCCTATTCGGCCGCCAGGCTTATGTCGGGCTCGGTGGCGGATTCGGCTCCGTGCAGATGGGCCGCAATTACAGTCCTTACTTCAGCACGCTGGTCGGCGTGGCCAGCGCGCAGGGCGCGACCTTGTTCGACGCGACCAACGGCGCCACGCTGGGAGGTGCTGACGTGCTGGCGACTGCCGCCTATCTCGATGCGACCTCTCCAACTGCCGCCCAGGCAACCGCTGCAGCTACGGCGCTCAACAAGATCACCAATCGCTTTGGTGCCTGGACTGGCTACACGCCCCGGATCAACAACAGCATCCGCTTCGATTCCGCGGACATCGGTGGGCTGAAAGTGGCGGCCATCTATGGTCTGGGTGAGAACAAGGTCGTCTCCAACGCCGGTAGCGTAAGCGCCACGCGCACCGTCGGCCTGAGCGCCAGCTACACGACCGGCCCGCTGTCACTGGGCTTCGCAATGCAGAGCGAGCAGCTACTCAAGAGCGCCACGGACACCCTGAAGCTGGACAACGCCCTGCTGGGTGGTTCTTATGATTTCGGCGCTGCCCAGCTGTTCGCCTCCTACAACCGTGCGAAATACTCCGGCCTTGATGCGGCGAAAGAGTTCGCCATCGGCACCAAGATCCCGATGGGCCCGCTGGCCTTCATTGCCCAGTATGGCCAATCCAAGAGCGACGACCTTGGCAAGAGCAAGTCCCTGGGCCTCGAACTCCAGTACTCGCTTTCCAAGCGCACGACAACCTATGCGGCATACAACTCGACGAAGCTGTATGACGGGCTCGTTCCGACCAATTCGATCTTGGCTGCGGGCATTCGCCACACGTTCTGAACGGAACATTCTGCTGAATTGAGCAAGAGCCACCGACCTTCGGGTCGGTGGCTCTTTTCATGGCCGGTATCATCTGTGCGCCATGCCTCGCCCGCTCAAACCCGCCGACTACCTCAAGAAAATCCTTACGGCCCGCGTCTACGACGTGGCCCATGAAACCCCGCTCGAACACGCGAAGAACCTCAGCCGCAGGCTGCACAATAAAGTGCTGCTCAAGCGCGAGGACACGCAACCGGTGTTCAGCTTCAAGCTGCGCGGTGCCTACAACAAGATGGCACACCTCTCTGCGGCACAACTCAAGAAGGGCGTGATCTGCGCCTCGGCCGGCAACCACGCCCAGGGCGTGGCGCTGGGTGCGCACAAGCTGGGCACGCGGGCCGTCATCGTGATGCCGACCACCACTCCGCAAGTCAAGATCGACGCCGTGAAGGCGCTTGGTGGCGAGGTCGTCCTGCATGGCGACAGCTATTCCGACGCCTACACGCATGCGGCGGAAATCGAGAAGAAGCAGGGCCTGACTTTCGTTCACCCGTTCGACGATCCGGACGTGATTGCGGGTCAGGGCACCATCGCCATGGAGATCCTGCGCCAGCACCAGGGACCGCTCGATGCCGTGTTCGTCGCCATCGGTGGCGGCGGACTGATCTCGGGCGTGGCCAATTACATCAAGGCCGTGCGGCCCGAGATCAAGGTGATCGGCGTGCAGATGAGCGACTCCGACGCCATGGCCCGGTCGGTGGAGGCAAAGAAGCGTGTCACGCTGCCCGACGTGGGCCTGTTCTCCGACGGCACGGCCGTCAAGCTCGTGGGTGAGGAAACCTTCCGCATCGCGCGCGGCCTGGTCGATGGGTACATCCGCGTGGACACCGACGCCGTGTGCGCCGCGATCAAGGATGTGTTCGTCGACACGCGCAGCATCGTCGAGCCTTCGGGCGCGCTGGCGGTGGCGGCCATCAAGCAGTACGTGGCCACGCACAAGACCAAGGGCGAAACCTACGCCGCCATCCTGTGCGGCGCTAACATGAACTTCGACCGGCTGCGCTTCGTGGCCGAGCGGGCCGAGGTGGGCGAGGAGCGCGAGGCGCTGTTCGCCGTCACCATTCCCGAAGAGCGCGGCAGCTTCCGCCGGTTCTGCGAACTGGTGGGGGCCCTGCCCGGCGGCCAGCGCAATGTGACCGAGTTCAACTACCGCATCAGCGACTCGCAGAAGGCGCACGTCTTCGTGGGCCTCACGACGACGGCGCGCGGCGAGTCGCAGAAGATCGCCGCCAACTTCAACCGCCACGGCTTCGAGACGCTCGACCTCACGCACGACGAGCTGGCCAAGGAACACATCCGTCACATGGTGGGCGGCCATTCGCAACTGGCACGCGACGAGCGCCTGCTGCGCTTCGTGTTCCCCGAGCGGCCGGGCGCGCTGATGAAGTTCCTCTCGCTGATGAAGCCCAACTGGAACATCAGCCTGTTCCACTACCGCAACCAGGGCGCCGACTACGGCCGCATCCTCGTGGGCCTGCAGGTGCCGGCGGCCGAGGAAAAGGCCTTCGCACGGTTCCTCGACACGTTGGGCTACCCGTACATCGAGGAAACCCACAACCCGGTCTACCGCCTGTTCCTGCAGGCCTGAGCGGGCAAACCACACGGCACGACCATGGGCGCATCCCTCGAAGGCAAGCTGGTCGTCGCGATCTCTTCGCGCGCATTGTTCGATTTCGAAGAAGAGAACCGCATCTGGGAAGCCGGTGACGAGGCGGCCTACATGCGTCACCAGCTCGACCGCCTGACCCAGCCGGCGCGCCCCGGCATCGCGTTCCCGCTGGTCAAGAAGCTGATGGCGTTCAACACCGCCGACACACAGCGCGTGGAGGTGGTCATGCTCTCGCGCAACGACCCCGCCAGCGGCATGCGCGTCTTCGCGTCGGCACGCACGGCGGGGCTGCACATCGAACGCGGCGTGTTCACGCGCGGGCGCGATCCGTTTGGCTACCTGCGTCCGCTGGGCGCGCATCTTTTTCTCTCGGCCAACGAGGCCGATGTGCGGCAGGCGCTGTCGATCGGCTTCCCGGCCGCGCGCGTGATGACCGACGCCACGCCGGCTGGCGACACCTATCCGCGCGAGGTGCGCATCGCCTTCGACGGCGACGCCGTGCTGTTCTCCGACGAAGCCGAGCGCGTGTACCAGGCGCAGGGCCTGGCGGCTTTCCAGGAACACGAAAGCAGCAAGGCCGCGCAGCCGCTGGCCGAAGGCCCGTTCAAGCCGTTGCTGGCCGCGCTGCACAAGCTGCAACAGCAGGCCGATGCCTCGGGCATGCGCATCCGCACGGCGCTGGTCACCGCGCGATCGTCACCGGCACACGAACGCGCGATACGCACGCTGCTCGACTGGGGCGTGACGGTGGACGAGGCCATGTTCCTCGGCGGGCTCGACAAGGGTTTCTTCCTGCGCGAGTTCGAACCCGACTTCTTCTTCGACGACCAGACAGGTCATGTGGCCTCGGCCGCGCGCCACGTGCCGGCCGGCCACGTGAGCTCGGGCATCTCCAATCCGGCCTGACCATACCGCGGCAGCGGCGTCCCCTCGCCCTCGCCCGCGCTCTCGCCGTCTCAGCCCTGGCTAAGCTGCGCGGCCACCCCGGCGCTACGATGGCGCGAAGCACAACAATGGGGTCCCCACATGAGCACTGAAGGCAGGTTTCGCCAGGCCGCTGCCACGGCCCGCCGTGTCTGGGCGCTGGCCGCGCCGTACTTCCGGTCCGAAGAAAAGTGGAAGGCGCGCGGCCTGCTCGCCGCCATCATCCTGCTCAACCTCGCGGCCGTGTACATGCTGGTTCAGATCAACGACTGGTACCGCGTGTTCTACGACGCACTGGAAAAGCGCGACCAGCCCGTGTTCTGGGCGCAACTCGGGCGCTTCGCCTGGCTGGCCCTGATCTATGTGGTGATCGCGGTCTACCGCTTCTATCTCACGCAGATGCTGGAGCTGCGCTGGCGCCAATGGATGACGCGCGAATACCTGCAGCGCTGGCTGGCCGGCCAGGCGTTCTATCGCATGGAGCTCGCGCGCTTCACGCCCGGCCGCGAAGCCGCCGACAACCCCGACCAGCGTATCCAGGAAGACCTCAACCTGTTCACCACCTATTCGGTGAGCCTGTCGATGGGACTGCTCAACGCCGTGGTCACGCTGGCCAGCTTCGTCGGCATCCTGTGGTCGCTCTCGGGCGCTTTCGGCTTCGATTGGCGCGGCCAGCACTACACCATCAGCGGTTTCATGGTGTGGATGGCCGTGCTGTACTGCGTGGTGGGCAGCGTGCTGGCGCACTACATCGGTCGTTCGCAGATCTGGCTGAATTTCCGCCAGCAGCGGCTGGAGGCCGACTTCCGCCACCACATGATCCGCGTGCGCGAATACAGCGAATCGATCGCGCTGGACAAGGGAGAGCCGGTCGAACACCGCAACCTCGGCGAGCGCTTCGCCAATGTGCTGGCCAACTCGCTGCGCCTGATCCGTGCGCAGAAGAACCTCACCTGGTTCTCCACCTTCTTCGGCCAGGCGGCCGTGGTGTTCCCGTTCATCGTGGCCGCGCCGCGTTTCTTCAGTGGCGCGATCCAGCTCGGCGAGCTGATGCAGATCGCTTCCGCCTTCGACAAGGTGCAGACCTCGCTGTCGTGGTTCGTCGAAAGCTACAGCGAACTGGCCATCTGGCGCGCCACCACCGACCGCCTCACCAGCTTCGAAGCCGCCGTGAGCGCGGCGCAGCAGCAGGGCAGCGGGATGTTGCACCCCGAAGCCGGCGCGGCGCTGGCGGCCGACGACCTCACCGTCGCGCTGCCCGATGGCCAGGTGCTGCTCGCGGGCCAGGCGCTCGCCGTGCGACCGGGCGAGAGCGTGGTGATCGGCGGCCCCTCGGGCAGCGGCAAGTCGACACTGTTCCGCACGTTTGCCGGGCTGTGGCCGTTCGCGCGCGGGCGCGTCCAGGCGCCGGCGTCGGCCATGTTCATCCCGCAGCGCGCCTACTTTCCGGACGGCACGCTGCGCGCCGCGCTGGCCTATCCCGGCGAGCCCGGGGCGCACTCCGACGCGGCGCTGCGACAAGCGCTGGATGATGCGCAACTGCCTCAACTCAAAGACCGGCTCGACGACGTCGATGCCTGGAGCCTGCGCCTGTCCGGCGGCGAGCAGCAGCGGCTGGCCATCGCGCGCGTGCTGCTGAAGAAGCCAGCCTGGGTGTTCGCCGACGAGGCCACCAGCGCGCTCGACGAGGATGCCGAGCAAGCCGTCTATCGCCGGCTGGTGTCGCTCACGAAGGAAGGCGGCGGCGCGCTGGTGTCGATTGCCCACCGCAGCAACGTGGCCGGCTTCCACGACCGGCGCTGGCAGCTGCAGGCCGCGCCGGCCGGCGCGCCCGCGCGCTACACGCTGGCGGCGTAGCGCTCGTAGCCGCGCGCGCGCAGCTCGCACGCCGGGCAGGCGCCGCAGCCGTAGCCCCAGGCGTGCCGATGGATGCGGTCGCCCAGGTAGCAGGTGTGCGTGTCTTCCAGGATCAGATCCACCAGCGGCTGGCCGCCCAGCTCGTGCGCCATCTGCCACGTCTGCGCCTTGTCGATCCACATCAGCGGCGTCTCGACGACGAGGCGCCGATCCATGCCTAGCGACAGGGCAAGTTGCATCGCCTTCATGGTGTCGTCGCGGCAGTCGGGGTAGCCGGAGTAATCCGTCTCGCACACGCCGGTCACCAGCACCTCCAGACCGCGCCGGTAGGCCAGCGCGCCGGCGAGTGTGAGGAACATCAGGTTGCGGCCGGGGACGAAGGTATTGGGCAGGCCCGTGCGCTCCATCTCAAAGGCCATGTCGCGCGTGAGCGAGGTCTCGCTCACCTGGCCGAGCACCGACAGATCGAGCATGTGATCCTGCCCCAGGCGCGCACCCCATCGGGGAAAACGCTCGCGCACGGCGTCGAGCACCACAAGCCGCTGGCGCAACTCGACGTCGTGGCGCTGGCCGTAGTCGAAACCCACGGTTTCCACGCGCTGGTACCGCGCGAGTGCGTGGGCGAGGCAGGTGGTGGAGTCCTGGCCACCGGAGAAGAGGACGAGCGCGGTCGAATGCATGAATCGCGAAAGACGGTGGCCGCCCGCTGGCAGCCGAAGGCAGCGATTGTGCCCCCGATCAACGCAGGCCGAGCGCCTTCATCGCCGTGCCCAGCGAACGCGAGGACCTGGCGTAGCCCTTCCATGGCGTATTGCCGATGGACATTCGCGGCGCCACATCCACCACGCGCCAGTGCGCGCCCGATGTGAGGTCGGGCAATTCATCCCAGCGCACAGGCACCGAAACGCCCATGCCCGGCCGGGCGCGCGCGCTCCAGGCGGCGACGGTGGTCGCACCGCGTCCGTTGCGCAGGTAGTCGACGAAGATCTTGCCAACCCGGTTGCGCGGCCCGCTCTTCGCGACGAACCGGTCGGGCAGCATGCGCGCCAGATGCTGCACCACCGCCTGCGAGAAGCCCTTGGCTTCGTCCCATCCGTAGAGCCGCTTGATCGGCACCACCACGTGCAACCCCTTGCCGCCGCTGGTCTTGAGGAACGGCACCAGGCCGAGCTCGTCCAGCAGGCAGCGGACGAGCTCGGCAGCCTCCTGCATCTGGGGCCACGCCACGCCCTCGCCCGGATCGAGGTCGAAGGTCAGGCGGTCGGGCCGCTCGATTCGGTCTTTCAGGGCATTCCACGTGTGCAGCTCGATCATGTTCATCTGCGCCGCCGACAGCAGTCCCTCTGCGCCCGCCACCGCCATCAGCGGGCCGTGGCCGGGGTCGAGCGAGGGATCGAGCTGGTCGATGCCTTGCATGAGGAATTTTTCCTGATGCTTCTGGAAGAACAGTTCGCCGCCGATGCCCTTGGGCGCCCGCAGCATGGCCACCGGGCGGTCGCGCAGATGTTCCAGGATGAGCGGCGCCACCGCCGCGTAGTGACGCGCGAGGTCGAGCTTCGTCACCCCGGCCTCGGCATCGATCACGCGATCGCCGTGGGTGAGGTGCATGCCCTCCGGCAGCGCGCCGCGCGATGTCCGGCGCGCGGTCGCGGCAGTTGCCGCTTCGATGTGCCGTGGCTCCTCCCGCACGATGGCGCGTGGTTTCTTGTCGGAACGCAACCCATGGAAGACGGAGTGGCGGATGCGGCCTTCGCGTGTCCATTCGGCAAACGACACTTCTGCGAGCAGCTGCGGCTTGACCCAGTGCACACCCCTGGAAGACCGCATGCGGCCCCGGGTCGCGGTCACCGGACCGTCGAAGGGTGAGGCGTCGGTGTGCAGGGCCCGCAGCGCCTGCGTGATCTGCGCCAGCGTCTCCGTGCTGAAGCCGGTGCCGACATTGCCGGCGTACCGCAGTTTTCCCTTGTCGTCGTGCACCCCCAGCAGCAGCGAACCCAGGCCTTCGCGCGATCCTTGTGGATCGGTGTAGCCACCGATCACGAACTCCTGGCGGTGACTGCACTTGAGCTTGATCCAGTCGGCATTGCGGCGGGAGGCATAGGGCGCGTCGCGTCGCTTGCCGATCACGCCTTCGAAGCCGATGCCGCAGGCCGACGTGACGAGATCGCGCGGCGGTGCCTCGAAATCCTCGCTGAAGCGCACAGGCCCCTGAGATGGCGCCTTCGCCACCACGGACCGCAGGCGCTCGCGGCGTTCGACCACCGGGAGAGCGCGCAGGTCCTCGCCGTCGGCGAAGGGCAGGTCGAAGACGTAGTACACCAGACCGGCAGTACGCGTGAGATCGAATGCGTTCTGCAGCGCCTGGAAGTCGGGCGCGCCGTCGGTGCCGGGTGCAATGATTTCGCCATCGATCCACCCTGACTTCAGCGGCAAGCGCGCCACGGCGCGTGCCAGATCGGGCAGCTTGTCGGTCCAGTCATGGCCATTGCGCGTGAAGAGCCGGGCGCGGTCACGTTCCACCCGGGCCAGCAGTCGATAGCCATCGAATTTGAGTTCGTAGATCCAGTCGCTACCCGCTGCGGGGGGCGCATCGACGAGGGTGGCGAGCTGGGGCGACAGCGATTCCGGCAGCAGAACGCTGCGCCCCTTGCGCACGCGCGCCGTCCCTTTGCCCGCCGCCTTGGCCGCCGCAACGGACCCGGATGCTGCGCGGGACGCAGAGGCCGCCCGTGCCGATACGCTCGACGGCTCGGCGACGGTGATGTCGTAGTCCGCTGCGGGTCGCGCCGCGTCATCCCGCTCCTTGATCAGCAGCCAGGGGGGCTGTTTTTCCTTTCCCCGGCCATGCATGCGAACCAGCGTCCAGCCGCCTTCCAGCTTGTGCCCCCGCAGGTGGAACTTCAACTTGCCCTCGCGCAGGCCCTGGACGGGGTCGCCAACCGGAAGCCACTCGCCTCGATCCCAGACGATGACCTTGCCGGCGCCATAGTGACCTTCTGGAATCGTTCCCTCGAACTGGTTGTAGTCGATGGGGTGGTCTTCCACCTGCACGGCCATGCGCTTGTCGTGCGGATCGAGACTGGGGCCCTTGGGGACGGCCCAGCTTTTCATCACGCCGCCCACTTCGAGTCGCAGGTCGTAGTGCAGACGCCGCGCCCAATGTTTCTGGATGACGAATGCAAGGCCTGGGGTCTCGCGCCGCCTCGCCCTGCCCTCACCCGCCGGCTCCGGGGTCGCGGTGAAATCGCGCTTGCCGCGGTAGGCATGCAGCGGATCGTCGCTTGGGGCTCTGGAGGACTTGGCCATACGAAGGGTTTGCGGTATCGCCATGAACACGGCCCGGGCAGACACGAAGTCTGGCCGGGCCGCGCTCGCAGCGGAGGCTGCCTTACAGAATCCCGATCAGCATCAGGATCAGGACCACAGAGAGCGGAACGCCGAGGAGCCAGAGGATGATGGGCATGAGGTTTCTCCTTGAGTGGATGGTGGATCGATGGTCAGTGGGCCGTGGCCCTATGGCCCGTTAGCCATGACTCGAAGTTAACGGTCAGCGGGCTCGCCGGCCGTCCGGCGTCGCCCCCAGAGGGCGTAGGCCCGTGCCTACTACGGCTGCCGGGCACGTGCGCCCCCTGTCACAACCAGGGGGGCATCGTGACAGCAGGCCAGGAATGCGAGCAGGCGTCGCTCCGACCGGCGCAAGCCGGCCGGGTGGGCATTTGGCGCGCATCGCGCCAGCCATTCGCGCGCGGCATCCGGCTTGCGGGCCGCCAGCGTCGCGAGTGCCACCACGCGCGGATGGATATATGAGCGGCGGCACACGGCCGGTGTGTTGCCCAGTACGCCAGACACTTCGGCGAGCAACTGGCGCAGCGTGAATTTCTGCTGCCGCTCCAGCGCGCGCACGGTCAGGTCGAGCGCCAGCACGCTGGCGTGCCAGGTACGGAAGTACTTGGCACTGAAACCGGCGCCGCCGACGGTCTGCAGGTAGTCGTTGACCTCGGCCGAGCCGATGCAATGCGGCGCGCCGTTTTCGCCCACGTAGCGGAACAGCGCGCGGCCCGGCAGGCCCAGGCAGCGCCGCACGACGCGCGCTACGCGTGGGTCTTCCACACACAGGCTTTGCTCGACGCCGCTCTTGCCACGGAACTGAAGCTCCAGCCGCTGGCCGGCCAGGCGCACGTGGTGATCGCACAGCGTGGTGAGACCGTAAGAGCCGTTCTCTCGCGCGTACTGGTCGTTGCCGATGCGGCCCAGCGTGGTGTCGAGCAACCGCACCACCGTGGCCAGCAGCGGCGCACGACCGTGCTCGCGCATTGCCAGATCGCGCGTCACGCGGCGGCGCAGGCGCGGCAAGGCGGCAGCGAAATCAGGCAGCCGCGAGAACTTGTCTTCCTCGCGCGCCTCACGCCAGGCCTGGTGATAGCGGTATTGCTTGCGACCCCGCGCATCCACGCCGGTAGCCTGCAGATGGCCATTGGGGCGCGGACAGATCCACACCTGCCGGTACGCCGGCGGTATGGCCAGGCTGCGGATGCGCTGCAGTTCCTGCTCGTCGGTGACCGGCTTGCCATTCGCACGCAGATAGAGGAAGCCCTTGCCACGGCGTCGCCGCGCGATGCCGGGCGCGGTGTCGCTGCTGCGCACCAGGCCGCCGGGCAGGCGGCGCGAAGAGGACGATGAAGGGTAAGTGTCGGTAGCGCTCATGACCGCACTGTCGGCGCCCCTGCCGGCCCGGCGCTGCCAGCGTGCGCCACATCGCCGTGTCGGACGAACGCGTCGTCCGTGCACCCATGTGCATCGGTTACGCTGCGGCCATGACATCGAAAGTGCAGTTCCGCCTGCGCATATATCGCGACGACAGCATCGCCATCGGGCCGGGCAAGGTCGCGCTGCTCGAAGCCATTGCAGAGACAGGCTCCATCTCGGCCGCCGCGCGCCAGCTGGGCATGTCCTACCGGCGCGCGTGGCTGCTGATCGACGAGACCAACAGGGCGCTGGCACAACCCGCCGTGGCCACGGCCGCAGGCGGTGCGCATGGCGGCGGCACGGCACTCACGCCCGTCGGCGATCAGGTGATCCGCCACTACCGCGCGGTCGAGGCCACGGCGCGCACCGCCGCCGCCGCCGACCTGGCTGCCCTGACGCGGCTGCTGTCGCCCTGAGGCATCCGTGACGCCCGGCGCCGTAGAGCGCCAGACCATACGCCTCCGACCCCCAGACACCCTCTTTTCTGGGAGAAGTTCCTCGCCATGCATAATCGCTATATTCGGATGAACACTACGAAATGAGCTCGACGGGGCAATTCCTGGCTGGCATCGACTGGTCGCCGCTGGTGCTGTCGCTGCAGGTGGCCAGCGTGGCCACGGTGATCGCGCTGGTAGTCGGCGTGGCGCTGGGCTGGGTGTTCGCACGCCATCCGTTCCCGGGCGTTTCCGTGGTCGAGGCGATCTTCATGCTGCCCCTGGTGCTGCCGCCCACCGTACTGGGGTACGGCATCCTGGTGGCGGCCGGGCGCCGCAGCCCGCTGGGCACCTGGCTGCGCGAGCACTTCGACTACACCATCATCTTCAACTGGCACGGCGCCGTCGTGGCCTCGGCCGTGGTGGCGTTGCCGCTGGTGCTCAAGTCGGCCAGCGCGTCGTTCGCCAATGTCGACCGCTCGCTCGAGGCCGCGGCACGCACGCTGCGGCAGTCGCCGTGGTCGGTATTCGTGCGCGTGACCTTGCCGCTGGCCTGGCCGGGCATCCTGGCCGGCACGCTGCTGGCGTTCGCGCGCGCCATGGGCGAGTTCGGCGCCTCGCTGATGGTGGCGGGCTCGATTCCGAAACAGACACAGACGCTGTCGATGGCGATCTACGACGCCGTGCAGGCGGGGCAGGACGACCTCGCCCTGGTACTGGTGATCGTGACCTCGGTGCTGTCGGTGGCGATTTTGGTGCTGTCCAACCGGCTGTTCTCGCCACGCTGATTTCCCTTCCCTTCTTTCTCACATGCGACCCGAGGAGCAACCCATGCACAACTTCCGCCCTCTGCGCCGCCTGGCGCTGGCCGCCGCCCTGGTCGTGCCGCTGGCTGCCACGGCGCAGCAGATCACCGTGTCGGCCGCCGCCAGCCTGACCGACGCGTTCAAGGAGCTCGCGCCGAAGTTCGAGGCCGCCCGGCCCGGCGTCACCGTGCGCCTGAACTTCGCGGCCTCGGGCGCGCTGCTGCAACAGATCGCGCAGGGCGCGCCGGTGGACGTGTTCGCCAGCGCCGACCAGGCCACGATGGACCGCGCCGCCACGCAGAACCTCATCGACAGCACCAGCCGCCGCAACTTCGTCACCAACAGCCTGGTACTGATCGAGCCTGTGCAGGGCGCCGCCGGTGTGAAGTCGCTGGCCGACTTGCAGGGTGCCGCGGTCAAACGCATCGCCGTCGGCAAGCCCGCCACCGTGCCCGTGGGCAATTACACGAAGCAGGTGCTGGAAGGCGCCAGCCTGTGGGCGCCGCTGGAGCCCAAGTTCGTGCAGGCCGACAGCGTGCGCCAGGTGCTCGACTACGTCTCGCGCGGCGAGGTGGAGGCCGGCTTCGTCTACCGCACCGACGCGGCGCTGATGGCCGACAAGGTGAAGGTCGTGCTCTCGCCACCCACCGCCACGCCCGTGAGCTACCCGATCGCCGTGGTGGCCGACAGCCGCCACAAGGCCACCGCCCGCGACTTCGCGGCCTTCATCGCCAGTGACGCGGCGCAACAGGTGCTGGCCCGCTACGGCTTCGGCAAGCCCTGACTGCGCGCTGCCGGACGGAAGTGAAGCGGCCGTGATCGACATCGACCTGCACCTCTCGGTGGCCGATGGCCGGCGCAGCTTCGCGCTTCAAGTGGCCTTCGCCACCGACGCGCCCTTCGTGGCTTTGTACGGCCCTTCGGGCGCGGGCAAGTCGCTCACGCTGTCGGCCGTGGCGGGATTGCTGCGCCCACAGCACGGCCATGTGCGCGTGGCCGGCCGTACGCTGTTCGACCGCGCTGCCGGCATCGACCTGCCGGCGCGCGCGCGCCGCGTGGGCTATCTCTTCCAGCACTACGGCCTGTTTCCGCACCTCTCGGTGCGTGAGAACGTGGGGTTCGGCCTGACCAGCTGGCGCCAGCGGCGGCTGTCGCCCGATGCGGCGGCGCGCGTCGACGGATTGCTGGAGAGCTTCGGCCTTTCGGCCCTGGCCGCGAGCCGGCCCGACACCCTCTCGGGCGGTCAGAAGCAGCGCGTGGCCCTCGCCCGCGCGCTGGCCTGCGAGCCGCAGGTGCTGCTGCTCGACGAGCCCTTCGCCGCGCTCAACCCGATGCTGCGCCAGGGCCTGCGCCACGAACTGGCCGAGGTGCGGCGGCGCTGGAACATCCCGGTGCTGATGATCACGCACGACATCGACGACGTGATCGCGCTGGCCGACATGGCCTTCCTGCTCGACGGCGGCCGCGTGGTGCGCGAGGTGGACCTGCGCGGGGGCACGGCGCGCGACCGCGCGCGTGCCGAACTGGGTGCGCCGCCACAGGACGATTCGCCCGAGGCGCGGCGCGCGCGCGAGTTGCTGGGCGGCGGCTGACCGCCACGAACGCGGGCAGGTGCGGCGGCGCGGCGCCTGCAGCCGAACGCGTTGGCATGGACAATGCGTGGTTCCAGCGCTGCCACACACCTTGCCGCCCCTGCACCGTACAGGGGTCCGGACATCCGAATGTCATCTCCTGCTTCCCCCGTTGCCACGCCGCCCGGCCTTTCTGCGGCTGACCGCCACCTGCTGCGTCTCACGGTCTCGATCTTCGTGGCCTTCCTCTCCATGGGCCTGGCCATGCCCACGCTGCCGCTGCACCTGCGCGACACGCTGGGCGCAACGCCGTTCGTGGTGGGCCTGGTGGTGGCCTGCCAGTTCGTCGCCGCGCTGGTGTCGCGTGCCTGGTGCGGCCACATGGCCGACACGCGCGGCGCGCGCATGGCGCTGCACGTGGGCCTGGGCTTCGGCGTCGCCTCCGGCGCGCTGTATCTGCTGTCTTTGCTGTACGTGGATGTGCCGTGGCTGTCGATCGGCCTGCTGATGGCCGCGCGCGCCTGCATCGGCATCACCGAGAGCTTCGCCGCCGTGTGCTCGCTGGCCTGGGGCACGGGCCTGATCGGCCCGGCGCGCGCGGGCAAGGTGATGTCGTGGGTGGGCATGGCGATGTTCGGCGCGTACATGGTAGGCGCGCCGCTGGGCGCCTATCTGTACGGGCAGGCCGGCTTCCTGAGCGTGGGCATCGCCGCGCTGCTGCTGCCCATGGGCGCGCTGGCACTGCTGGCCGGCATCCCCGGCGTGCCGGTGATCGCCGCGCTGCGGCTTCCCTTCGCGCGCGTGGTGGGCCTGGTCACCCTGCCCGGCCTGGGTCTGGCCTGCGCGGCGGTGGGCTTCGGGAGCGTGTCGGCCTTCATCGCGTTGCTGTTCGCCGACAACCGCTGGGGCGATGCCTCGCTGGCCTTCACCGCGTTCGGCGCGGCCTACATCGTGGCGCGGCTGCTGTTCGGCCACCTGCCCGACGCCATCGGTGGCGCGCGTGTGGCGCTGGCCGCCGTGGCCGTGGAAACCGTGGGCATGGTGGTGATCTGGACGATGGGCGGCGTGCATCCCGTGGGCGTGTACGTGGGCGCAGCGCTCACCGGCTTCGGCTTCTCGCTGGCCTTTCCCGGATTCGGCGTCGAAGCGGTGCACCGCGCGCCGCCGGCCAACCGTGGCTCGGCCATGGGCGCCTATGTGGCCTTCCTCGACGTGGCGCTGGCCGTCACCGGGCCGCTCGCGGGCCTGGTGGCCGGTGCGTTCGGGCTGCGTTCGATCTACGGCTTCGGCGCATGCGTGGTCGCCGGCGGGGTGGCCGTGGCCTGGGTGCTGGCGCGCCAGGCACGGCGCGAGCCGGCCACGCACTGAGCGGGCAGCGGCCGCCTCAGGCGGCGGCCCGGTGCACGCGGCGCCCGGCCACCGGCGCGGCCTGCGCCTCGCGCTGCTGTTCGCGCAGCGCACGGCCTTCGAGGATGCGCGGCAGGTTGCCCTCGATCCAGTCGGCCAGGCCTTCCACGCGGCGCGCCACTTCCAGCCCCATCGGCGTGAGGCTGTATTCGACGTGCGGCGGCACCACCGGGTAGGCCCTGCGCAGCACGAAGCCATCGCCTTCCATCCACTGCAGCGTCTGCGCCAGCATCTTCTCGCTCACGCCGCCCACCTTGCGGCGCAGGTCGCTGAAGCGGTGCGTGCCCGCCAGCAGCGCCACCAGCACCAGCACGCCCCAGCGGCTGGTGACGTGCTGCAGCACCTCCCGCGAGGGGCAATCGACTGAAAACAGCTCGCCACGCTGCATGGCCTCGGCCAGCGAGAGCGGCTCGCAACCCTCTTCCTCGGCGCGGGTGGGGCGCGGCGGCGTGATGGTGGAGCGGGTCATGGCACTTACCTCCAGGTAGGTACTTACTAAAAGTTTGCTTGGCCGATATTCTGCCTGCCTGTTCCCGTTCATCCAAGGAGTTTTGTCATGAAGATCGCCATCACCGGTGCCACCGGCCAGCTGGGCCGCCTCGTCATCCAGTCGCTGCTGCGCCGCGGCGTGCCCGCTGCCGACCTGATCGCCGCCGTGCGTACACCGGCCAAGGCGGCCGACCTGGCCGCGCTGGGCGTGCAGGTGCGCCAGGCCGACTACACCCGCCCCGACACGCTGGCCGCCGCCCTGCAGGGCGTCGATCGCCTGCTGCTGATTTCGTCGAGCGAAGTCGGCCAGCGCACCGCGCAGCACCGCGCCGCGATCGATGCGGCCAAGGCCGCCGGCGTGAAACTCGTGGCCTACACCAGCCTGCTGCGCGCCGACACCTCGCCGCTGGGCCTCGCCGCCGAGCACGTGGCCACCGAGGCGCTGCTGCGCGAATCCGGCCTGCCCACCGTGCTGCTGCGCAACGGCTGGTACACCGAGAACTACCTGGCCAGCGCACCCGTGGCCCTGCAGCACGGCGCCGTGCTGGGCAGCGCGAAGGACGGCCGCATCGCCGCCGCCACGCGCGCCGACTATGCCGAAGCCGCCGCCGTCGCCATCTCGGGCGAAGGCCAGGCCGGCCGCACCTACGAACTGGCCGGCGACGCCTCCTGGACGCTGGCCGACTTCGCCGCCGAACTGGCACGCCAGTCGGGCAAGCCGGTGGTCTACAAGGATCTGCCCGAAGCCGACTATGCCGCCGTGCTGGTGCAGGCCGGCCTGCCACAGGGCTTCGCCGACCTGCTGGCCGATTCGGACGTGGGCGCTTCCAGGGGCGGCCTGTTCGACGACAGCCGCACGCTCAGCCGGCTGATCGGCCGCCCGACCACGCCGCTGGCCGACGCGGTCAAGGCCGCGCTGGCAGCCTGACGCGCCGCGCGCCTAGCGCAGGTCTTGCCACCAGCGCCGGTTCTCGCGCAGCCGGCCGAGCGTGAGCACCTCGCCGATCTCGGGCGTGGCCAGCGCGACGCCGGCCTTCTCCGCGAGGTCGGCCGCCCGGTCCATCGGCTCGCGCCACGGATGCAGGGCCAGGTCGAACGTGCTGTTGTGCACGAGGTAGAGCAGGCGCGCACCCACGTCGCGGAACGCCTGCACGGTCTCTTCGGGCGTCATGTGGGCCTGCGGCCAGTAGCTGTCGTAGGCGCCGTTTTCCATCAGGGCGATGTCGAAGGGGCCCAGGCGCTCGCCGATCTCCTTGAAGCCGGGGAAGTAGGCCGTGTCGCCACTGAAGTAGATACGCTGCCGGCCGCCCACGTCGAACGCCCACGAGGCCCAGAGCGTGCTGTTGCGGTCCCACAGGCCGCGGCCCGAAAAATGGTGCGCCGGCGCG
Organism: Burkholderiales bacterium; assembly: GCA_017307855.1. GTDB lineage: Bacteria > Pseudomonadota > Gammaproteobacteria > Burkholderiales > Burkholderiaceae_C > JAGOCV01. The sequence goes on from JAFKGD010000007.1 coordinate 261,850, forward strand.
GCCGTGGCCGTCACCTCGCCCACCGTGGCCTGCTGCCACCAGTCGAATTCCTCGATGCGCGACGCCTCGATGCCCCAGGCCCGCAGCCGCGCGCCCACGCCCAGCGGCACCAGGTAGCGCTGCACGCGGTCCTTGAGCGCCTCGATGGTGAACGCGTCGAGGTGGTCGTAGTGATCGTGCGAGAGCACCAACGCCTCGATCGGCGGCACGTCGGCCAGCGCCAGCGGCGGCGCATGGAAGCGGCGCGGCCCCAGGAACGAGAACGGCGAGGCGCGTTCGCCGAACACGGGATCGATCAGCCACCACTTGCCGCGCAGCTTGAGCAGGTGCGACGAATGGCCGAGCCGGATCACGTGGCTGCCGTCGTCGTCCAGCGCGTCCAGCGCCGCGCGGTCGAGCCGCCGCACGGGAATCGCATCCGTGGGCACGGTGTTGTCGGGCTTGCCACCGAAGATGAAGCGGGACCAGATGTCCCATCCGCTGCGGTTGGGCTGGGCGCCCGGGTTGGGCAGGTTCTCGTAGCGCTGGGTTTCGGCATTCAGGCGCGATGCGAGGGCGGCGCGCGGCGCGGCATCCTGCGGCCCGGCTGCAGGCGCCGTGGAGACGGCGGCCAGGCAGCCGCAGGCGGCCATGAACGAAGTGAAACGGCGATAGCTCATCGGGCGACCTCTGGGCGTTGTTGTCGATCGGCGGTTGCCAGGCGCGGATTGTGGCGCCGCTTCAGGCCGGCCGCATCACACCGAGCGCATCAGCCCGCCGTCCACCCGGATGTTCTGCCCCGTGATGTAGGCCGCGCCGTCCGAGACGAGAAAGGCGATCGTCGCCGCCACCTCGTCCGCCGTGCCATAGCGCTGCATCGGCACGCTGGCACGCCGCTCATCGCGCTGCGGCAGGCTGTCGATCCAGCCGGGCAGCACATTGTTCATGCGGATGTTGTCCTTGGCATACGTGTCGGCGAACAGCTTGGTGAACGAGGCCAGCCCGGCGCGGAACACCGCCGAGGTTGGGAAGGTATCGGCCGGCTCGAAGGTCCAGGCCGACGACAGGTTCACGATCGCGCCGCCGCCCTGGCGCTGCAGGTGCGGCACCACCAGCCGCGTGGCGCGCACCACGTTGAGCAGGTAGGTTTCCATGCCCAGCTGCCACTGTTCGTCGGTGATGTCGAGGATGGGCGCGCGCGGGCCGTGGCCGGCGCCGTTCACCAGCACGTCGATGCGGCCCCATTGCGCCAGCGCGGCATCGACAAGTTTCTGCAGCGCGGCCGTGTCGCGGTTGGAGCCGGTGATGCCCACGCCACCGAGTTCTTTGGCGAGCGCCTCCCCCTTGCCCGAGCTGGAGAGGATGCCGACGTTGAAGCCGTCGGCAGACAGGCGGCGCGCAGAGGCGGCGCCCATGCCGGAGCCGGCGGCGATGACGAGGGCGGTTTTATTCTGATCAAATAATGTCGCAAACTGCCCGCTAGGGCGCATGCGGTCTTCGCCAAGGTCGAAGGACATCGTACTCCGCCCAATGTCGAAAACTGCCGCCGCAGTCCGCGTGGCCTACCGCTGCGTTGCAGCAAATAGAGTCGAGAACTAGATCAGTAGACCGATCTTCTGCCGCCTTCGGGGGACCACACCCTCAGTTTTCGAGCGGAATGTTGGCCTTGCGGATGACGCCTCTGCCTCATCTGAGAATCCTCCCTCAAGAACTTGGTCCATTCTTCAGGACACTTGACTTGCACTCAATTCCCAACGCCACCAACTACGCGCGCAATTCGTCGGAGTAGATGGCGCGCACAACGAGGGCCAACGGCTTGGCGTGGACGTCCTCGGGCAACCCCTTCGGCCTCAAAAGACCGTCCCAGACAGGCACGACGAGTTTCGAGGAGTCTGCTTCTACAAACATCGAAACGCCGATGCATCGCGCCCGCGTTTCTAGAGTGACGCTGCTCAGCTTGGTCCGTCCCGCATAGACCAGTGCGTTTGCAATCTCCACCAAAGTCGCCATGATCTTGGCCTCTCCGCTGACAACGCTCCCAAGGCTGAAGCACCAGTGCCGACCACTCTACGGCTGGTTTGACGTGGAAGCACCCCCAGCCCCACCGCAGATTGAGAGCGACAAGACGGTGAGTGCGAATGCGGCATGGGCCACGGCGACCAGTTACTGGACCGTCGACTCGCTACTGACGCGGTGAGGTTTTTCGGGTTGGCCCGTCCTGATTCCGTAGGACATCGAATCGGCCATTGGTCTAGAGAATCTCTACGTGCGCTACAGAGCGTATCAACGACCAGGGAGAGACAAGAAATCCAACGGAGAAAAGTGCTTTCAACCTAAACGATATCGAGCGCAGCACTTGCGCCGAAAGCGCCCGCACCGCTGATTGAGTTCACCCATGCGGTGCTGAACACTCCCTTATGTAAGCCGCATCGATGACCGCGGTCGACTACCTGCGCATGGGATTCGACCTGCAGGATTCCAACATGCTGTTGCTTGGCAGACAGAAGCCAACGAGCGCATTGCAGTTGTGGTGCAGCCACCAGTTGGCCGAACACGTCTCCAACGAGGAGTACCGCGCCGTCTGCTACGCAGAGACGGGAATTCGAGAACGACTCTCCCTGCTGGCGGTGTTCCGCGATGGCTGCCGCGTAGCCGTGAACCTCTGCCGCAGCCTTTCCCACCCTGATTTCGACGGAAAAGACATCTCTGCGTTGACTCAGAAGGCACGACTTACCTGCAGCGCGGTAAGACGCCACATGCAAGTGGCGAGGCAGGAGAGAGCGACAGCCAAGCTCTCCAGGCACACCATGGCGGCTCTCTCGGGACGAGAGCGGCAAGTCATCACCCACGTGCTGGAAGGAATGACAATGCCTGAAGTGGCACGGCAACTGCCCACCGCGAAAAGCAGGCTCAGTCCGAGACGTTGCTCCAAGGCAAAGTGATTCTTGGGCAGTGAAGTCACTCAACGACGACAGGGTTCACGTGCACATGACCGATGTAAGACGCGCCGAGGACGTTCGTTCGTTCATCGAAGCCGCGCGCCAAGCCTGGGGCCGCATCGACGTATTGTTCAGCAACGCTGGCAATGCTGGCGTCGTGGCGCCGCTCGCGGAGTACCCGGAAGACGTGTTTGACAGCGTGATGGCTGTACACGTTCGCGGCGCGTTTCTGGTCTGCAAGTACGCTCTTCCGCACATGGCCGACTTCGGCAGCATCATCATCACGAGCAGTGTGGCAGGCGTCATTGGAGCTGAGGGCGTGTACGCCTACATCACTGCCAAGCATGCGCAGATTGGTCTGATGCGCTCCATCTCGAAGGAGGCAGGCCACCGGGGCATCCGAGTGAACACCCTTCACCCTGGACCGGTTTCCAATGACTTCCAGCTCGGCATAGAGCGGCAGATTTCGCAGGCCATCCAACGAGATGCCGCAACCATGTTTGACGAGTAGATTTCGCTGGGACGCCATGCCACTCCTCCGGAAATCGCACGTTCGGCGTTGTATCTGGCGTCGGACATGAGCTCCTTCACTACCGGAAGTCTCCTGATGGTCGATGGCGGCCTGAGCACCTAGATGTACGTGAGACAGGCACGCGACTTTACGAACGTTCAACAGGTAGGCGTCTGGTGCGCTGCTGACGCCTCCAGGGGTACTAGACAATTCGGCCCAAGTGTCGCTATGCTTCGGCTCAAGCCGTTCCGCCGGCTTGCCCGCCCACGAGGCGAAGTCGTACTGACAGCGCGAGTTTCAAGACGAGTCCTGCCTTGACCTTCCAATGGTCGCCGCTGGCTCGGTGTGTGGGCGCATCGGACTTGCCGCGACCGCGGAGTCAAGTCATGGCTACATCTTTCTCTCCCTTGCAGCTCGAGCGCTTCCGCCGCGAAGCGAAGAAGCTCGGCCGCGCACTCTCCATCTGCCACAGCGAAGCCCTGGACCGCATTGCGGTGCAGAACGGCTTCACCAACTGGTCGCTGCTGTCGAAGCACAGCGATAGCTCGTCGCAGGCTGTCGCGGACGCGCCGAAGCCGTTGCGCCCATCCGGTCCGTACCGCTACTACCTGCACGGAGACGTTGTGGAAGACGACCCTACGAAGTGCTATTGCGCCCGTTGTGACGTCTTTTGGCCACTGGACCACCTGGTGCCCACCAGCTATCACACCGACGGCAAGGACGGCGAGCGCTTCCTCTCCAGCCTTGCTCAATGGAACACCTTGCCGGCCGAGGAGCGCGGCCGGAAGTACCGCCCTGACGGTGCCCCGAACGTGCTGGAGACGCCTTTGCGTGCAACACAGGTCGCAAAAGAGGCTGCGCGCGCTCCATTCCATCGCTGGCTCGAAGGCCAGCGAGGTCGCAGTGACCCAATTGGTGATGTCGCTGGCGACATCCAGCGTGACAAATCCTTCCCTATCGGGGCTTCTACCTGGCGCGAGGTGGAAGACTACTTTGCGGGCTACGGCTCACACGTCGTTCGCGCCGCGCGTCAGGCCTGGCGCGAGTTTGAGGGCGGGGAGTTGCGCCATCGCACACTGGCTGAGGCATTGGCCGCAGAGCTCAAGCTGACTGTGGCCGAAGCGCACGAGCTGACCGATGCAGAGGCGATGGAACTGACGAACCACAGTGGGGACGTGCGCACGGGATTCGAGTTCGACTTCACCAACTACGCGTCTCCGAAGCTTGCGGCCAAACTGATGAAGAAGCGCGGTACGCTCAAGCTGACCGTTGACGAGTGGTTCTTCGACGACATCCGCGGTGCGGACTTTCCCAACTGAGAACCTGCGGCCGCCGAAGACCTAAGTCTTTGCGGCCGCAAGGCGCACTTGGCCCGCTCGACCTCGGGCTCGGTACGCCCCGCTTTTGCGGCAGGGTCTGGGTCAATCGACTGTGGCATTCGACTTCTTTACGCGCTTCAGGGCTGGCTGATCACGGTCAATGGTTCCGAACATCGGATCAAGACTTCCCCCTCGCGCCGCCCTTTTCCGGCGCAGCCGGTCGAATGCCATGGGCCAGCAGGCCGATGAATATGTCGGCGACCTGATCCCCACGCAGACGACCTTCTGCGTGGAACCACTGGGAAATCCCGCCGACGGCTCCCATGAACCAGAAGACCGCCAGCTTGGCATCGCACGGTGCGATGGATCCATCCCGTATGCCTTCTTCGAACACCTGGCGCAACTCCAAATCGAACTTGCGGCGCCTCAAGGTGATCTTGCGCTGATCCGCCGCCGTCATCGCAGAGAAGTCGTGGAGGATGGCAGGGGCCCCCATCTCGTCGGTCAGCAGAGAGATGTAGTTCTTGATGAAGGTAGTGACGCGCCCATACCCGGTTCCCTCTGATGCAATGGCGTCTTTCAGCACCTGGTCACCAAGCCTCATCGACAGTTCGTGGCACTCGTAGATCAGCTCCTGCTTGTTCTTGAAGTAGTAATAGAGAGCGGGCTTGGTGACATTGAGCGCGGCGGCAATCTCGTCCAGGGACACGTTCTTGTACCCATGGCGGCCAAAGGTGCGAGAAGCCTCGGCAATGACCGCCTGCTTCTTGAGCTGGTACTGCTCATCCGCGCCACCCACCGCGTTGTTCCACTTAACGCCCTTGCCTGGACGTCTGGCGGCGTTGCCGCGGGGTCTCGACTTAGGCTTGGCGTCAATCTGCGTGCTCATTCTTGCAGTGTCCTCTGCGCGTTAACCCGGATGCAGGCTGGGCTTCGATGATATCGGACAGGCTAATCGCAGCTTCAAGTCGCAAGCCCGAGTCATCCTGCCAAGATCTGGCGCGCAATAATCAGCCTCTGGATGTGGCTGGTGCCTTCGTAGATCTTCGTCACCCGCACGTCGCGGTAATAGCGCTCGACGGGGAAGTCATTCACGTAGCCGTAGCCGCCATGGACCTGCAGCGCAGCCGAACAGACCTTCTCTGCCATTTCGCTGGCAAATAGCTTGGCCATCGCAGCCTCTTTGATGGACGGCAGTTTCGCATCCGTCAGGCGCGCGGCGTACAGCATGAACTGGCGGGCCACGTCCACCTGCGTGGCCATCTCCGCCAGGTCAAAGCTCACGGCCTGCAGTTCGGCGATCGGTTTGCCATAGGCCTCCCGCTCCTTCGCGTAGTGGATCGCGGCCTCCAAAGCAGCACGGGCAATGCCGATGGACAGCGCTGCGATCGCGATGCGGCCATCCGACAGCAAGGAGAGCGCCTTGCCATAGCCACGCCCTTCCTCGCCAACCATGTTCTTCGCTGGCACACGCAGGTTGTCCAACTGGATCTGGGCGGTGTGAGCCGTGTGCTGACCCAGCTTGTTCTCGATTCGAAGGCACTGGTACCCCGGTTCCTTCGGATCCGCGATGAAGAGGCTGAAGCGGTCGCGGGAGCCCGGATCGCCCGTGGCGGCGACCACCAGTGCGAAGCCGGCCTCGCTGCCGTTTGAGATCCATTGCTTGCTCCCATTGAGCACATAGCTGTTGCCCTCGCGCCGGGCCGTGGTGCGGATGGCGGCGGTGTCCGATCCAGCTTGGGGTTCGGACAGCAGGAAGGCCCCGATACGTTGCGCACTGGCCAGCTCGGGCAGAAAGGAGTTCATCTGCTCCTCGGTGCCAAACGACCGCAGCACGTGCGCGGCCGAGTTGTGCACATGCATCATGGTGGCAAAGCCGCCATCGGCTGCGGCGAATTCCTCAATAGCCAGGCAGTACTCCACGAACGACAGCCCAGATCCGCCGTAGGCCTGGGGCGCCAGCATTCCCATGAAGCCGAGTTCAGCCACCGCCCGGATTTCATCGTGAGGCCAGGCGCTGCTGCGGTCGCGCTCGGCAGCGGTGCTGGCCACCACCTCGTTGGCCACGCGGCGGGCCGACTCCCGGATCATCACTTCCTGTTCGCTCAAAAACGCATTCGACACGCTGCTCATTGCTCATCCTTGAATTTTGTCTGTCGGTTCCGACGGGCCATGCCCTCAGCCCAACCACCGCTTGCGGCGGCGATAGTGCTTCATGTCCCTGAAGCTCTTGCGTTCACCTTCCACCGTCAGGCCCAGGTAGAACTCGCGCACGTCCTCGTTGCTCCGCAGGCTGGTCGACGGGCCTTCGAGCACGACGCGGCCACCCTCCATCACATAGCCGTAGTCGGCCAGCTCCAGCGCGACGCGCGTGTTCTGCTCGACGATCAGCAGCGTCAGGCCGCTGGCCTTGAGCTCGGACAGCAGGCCGTAGACCTCCTCCACCATGAGCGGGGCCAGGCCCAGCGAGGGTTCATCGATCATGACCAGCTTGGGCTTGGCCATGAGGGCACGCCCGATCACCAGCAACTGCTGCTCGCCCCCGGACAGGTAGCCCGCCGTGCGGTGACGCAGGGCGGCAAGCCGCTTGATGCGACCATATACCTCGTCCAGCAGGGCCCTGGCATCGCGCCCGGAGCCCATGTGTCCGCCGACCACCAGGTTCTGCTCCACCGTCATATGCCGCAGCACCTTGCGGCCCTCCATCACGTGCACCATGCCTCGACGGACTTGGTCGGCCGGATTGCCCCCCGCGATGTCGATACCATCGAAACTGATGGTGCCGGCCGTCACACGGCCGTCTTCCGTTTTGATCAGGTTCGATATGGCCTTCAACGTGGTGCTCTTGCCGGCACCGTTCGCCCCCAGGAGGGTCACGCATTGCCCGGCAGGCACTTTGGCCGAAATGCCTTTGACCGCGAGAATGACATCGCTGTACAGGACCTCGACGTTGTTCAGTTCAAGCACAGGGGACTCCATTGGAGTGGGCCTGGATCGGAATCGATCCGGATCCAGGCCAGGGTTCATTTACCACTTGTTCAGCACGGGCATGGGAACGTTCTGCTCCAGCAGCTTGTACTTGCCCTTTTCGACCGTGCCGATGTTCACGGCCAGGCCTTCGGTGGGGAAGGGCGCGTCCTTGCCATACTGGAGGTCGGGCAGCACGCCGAAGCTGCGTTCACTCGGCATCGGCGTGGTCAGCAGCGCCGCGCGCACGTCTTCGCCCTTGACGCCCTTGGCACCTTTGGTCTTGATCGCCTGCTCGACGGCACGGGCCACGATCAGTCCCTGGCTCATGCCCATGATGCAGGCCGAGGTGTAGCTGACCTGCGCCTTGTACTTGGTGCGCAACTGCTCGAAGTAGGCGCGTGCCGGAGTGGGATCGTCCGTGGACATGGCCATGCCGTAGACCTCGAAGTTGCCCTCCATCTGCTCCAGCCCGCCCAGGGCCTTGCCCGAGGAAACCAGGCCGTTGTGGGCCGACATGACGATGGGGATGTTGGTCTTGCCCAGGCTCTGAAGTGCACGGCGGGTCGCCACCACGGAGGCCGTGTTGTTGAAGACCTGGAGCACGGTCGCGCCCTTGCGGACCAAGCGGTTCACCTGCTGGGTGAGGTCAGTCGGCTGGGCTTCGGTGTAGACCGTCTCCACGACCTCCAGGATCTTGGGGTTGTCCTTCGCGAACTTCTCGGTGCCCTTGTGGATGTCCACGTAGGCCGGGGAAACCTCGGACGAGATCACGCCGACCTTGATCGGCGCCGTGGAACCCGATTTTTTCTGCAGCCAGGTGTAGAAGGCCGCCACTTCGTGCGGGTAGGTGGCGCGTGCGTTGAACACCCAGCTGTCGCTCTTCCAGGCGAAGCCATAGCCGGCGGTGGCCAGGATCTGAGGCACCTTGTCGTTGGGCAGGCGCTGCTGCAGTGCCGCCGCGTCCGAGCCGCCGATGCCCAGGATCGCCACGGGGTCGAGTTCCGATTTGATGCCGGGCCACAGGCTGGCCACCTGCGCGACATCGTAGCGCGTGTCGTACTCCTTGATGCGAAGCGCCACGCCCTGGGCCTTGCCCACCTCTTCGCTCCACCAGTCCAGAACGCCCTTGCGGCAGCCCGTCATGTCCTTCATGACATCGGCATAGGGCCCCGTGAAGTCGGCCAGGCCGGCGATGTTGTACGTGGTCTGCGCCTGGGCCGTGCCCGCCAGACCGAACACACCCGCGGCCAAGGCGCCGTATTGCGCCAGACGCGCGAGGGCCGACAGACATCCATTGTTTGTATTCACACAAGTCTCCTGATTTTGATCACGCTGTCCAACACGAATCGACCGTCCTCCAGCGCAGCGGACGGCCGCGAAGATCCGGCATCAGTAGGGGTAGGGCCACATCCGGTAGGAACGCTTGAGGATGTTCCAGCGGTGCATCAATCCACGCGGCTCGAAAATCAGGAAGCCGGCGATGATGCCGCCCAGGAAAATGTTCATCGCGGCGAAGACCACGTCGCCGCTCAGGAAGGAGAAGCTCTCGACCAGCGAAGGGCCCACGCTGGTGAAGGATTCCTGCGCAAGCCGGATGACGAACACGCCAATCAATGCGCCCGTCACCGAGCCCATGCCGCCCACGATGATCATGGCGATGAACCAGATGGAGTGGATCAGGGTGAACTGGTCGATCGAGACGAAGCGCACGTAGTACGCCCACAGCCCTCCCCCGATGCCCGCGTAGAACGCACCCAGCAGGAAGGCCAGTGCCTTGGTGCGCACCACGTTGATGCCCATCATGCCGGAGGCGACATCGTCATCGCGAACGGCGGCGAAGATCCGACCGTGCCGGCTGCGGGCCACGCCGTAGGCGCCGGCGATCATGATGCAGGCGACCACCAGGCACAGGTAGTAGACGCCGGTGTCGGTGTCGAGCACCAGGCCGAACAGCCGGGCCGCTTCGACCGTGATGCCGTTGGAGCCTCCCAGCCAGGCCGCGGGCATGTTCAGCACCATGAAATGGAACAGGATCTGTGCCGCGATCGTCGTCAGGGCCAGGTAGAAGCCCTTGATGCGCACGGCGGCCAAGCCGAACACCAGGCCGAACAGAGCCGCGCACACACCGCCCGCCGGCAGCGCGAGCCAGAACGGCAGGCCGCCCTTGGTTGCCAGCAGCGCGGTGGCGTACGCGCCCACTCCCATGAAGGCCGCCTGGCCCATGTTGATCTGGCCGGCCAGGCCGGTGTTGATCTGCAGGCCGATCACCACCACGGCGGTGATCAGCATCGACGTCATCACCGCCACCGCGCGGGCGTCGGCGACGAAGGGCAGCGAGAACATGGCCAGCACGAACAGGACCAGTGTCACGGCCTGGCGGCGCGTGCGCACCAGCGCTTGGTCCTGGGTAAACGAGGTCGCGAAGACGCCTGCGGGATCCATGCTCATACCCTCTCAATGGTTTTCCAGCCGAACAGGCCGGTGGGACGGATCAACAACATCAGCAGCATGATGATGAAAGGGAAGACCGAGCCCAGCGCCCCGCCCACCAGGGGATCGAGGTAGGCCGATGCCAGCCCCTGGATGACGCCGACCAGAATGCCGGCCAGCAGCAGCCCGGCCAGCGACTCCAGGCCCGCCAGCAAGGCCACCGGCAGCGCCGCCAGCCCGATGTCGGAGCTCATCATGTTGATGGAGCGGCCGCTCAGGTGGACCATGGCGCCCAGCGTCGAGAGCGCGGCGCCCAGCATCCAGGCGAAGGCGATCGAGCGCTGCACCGAGATACCCATGGACATGGCCACCTGGTGGTCTTCGGCCACGGCCGTCATCGTCAAGCCCATGCGGGTCCGGTTGAAGAACCAGGACAGGCCAAAGCCGAAGGCGATAGTCAGCAGGCCGCCGTACAGCAGCGAGCGGGAGATGACCACGTCACCCAGGATGATGGGTTCGATCGGAAAGATGATCGGGAACGCGCGCACCTGGGGGCCAAAGAACACCAGCACGATGCCGCGGATCAGGATCAGCAGCCCGATGGTCACCATCACCATCGAGAAGACGGATTCGCCCACGAGGCGAGCGAAGAAGATCCGCTCGATCATCAGCCCGAAGATCGCCGCGCTCGCGAAGGCCACGGGCAGACCAAGCCACATCGGCATGCCCATCTGGATGATGGTCCACCACACCATGTAACCACCGAAGACGACCAGCTCTCCCTGCGCGAAGTTGAACACCTTGGACGCGCGGTAGATCACCACGAAGCCCATGGCCATCAGGGCGTAGAGAAGACCGGTCAATGCCCCGTTGATGAGGTAGTTCAGAAAATCGCTCATGCAGGCCTCCTGCGCTGGGGTTCGGTCGAGGTGTTTGCACCGGATCCGTCGGCATCGTGAATGAACACGTTCGCGTTGAAGTTGCTCCGGCGTCCGTCCTGGTAGGTCACGGGGATGTCGATCCGCACCTCACGGGAGCCGTCGTACAGGCCCTGGATCAGGGCGCCGTAGCGCTCCTCCAGGAACTCGCGCCGCAGCTTGCGCGAACGCGTCAGCTCGCCTTCGTCGGGATCAAGTTCCTTGGGGAAGTTGGCGAATCGCTTCACCCGCGCATGCGCAGGCAGGAACTGGTTGACACGCGCGATTTCCTGGCTGATCAGGGCCGCGATCTCGGGCCGCTGCGACAGATCGGTGAAGGTCGAGAAACCGATGCGCTTGTCTTCGGCCCAGCGCGACAGCACGGCCATGTCGATGTTGATGAGCGCGGCCACGAAATCGCGCTGCTCATCGCCCACGGTCATGATGTCCTTGATGAAGGGGCTGAAGCGAAGGCGCGTCTCGACGAATTGGGGCGGAAAGGTGTCACCGCTGCGCAGCCGCTTCAGGTCGGACAGCCGCTCCAGAAAGACCAGCTCTCCTCGCTCGGTCCTGGTCACGGCATCGCCGGTGTGGAACCAGCCGGCCTTGACCTTGGACTCGACCGAGCCCTCCCGTCGGTAGTAGCCCAGAAAGGGACTCCCACCCCGGATCTGGAGCTCGCCGTCGGAGCTCACCCGCCATTCGAGCGGTGCGCCCGCCTGCGGGTGCGCCTGCATCCAGTGCCCTACGGTTTCCAGATCGAAGCGCTCGCCCTGGTGGCAGGTGAGCAGGCCAGTTTCGGTGGAGCCGTAGATGTTCCGCAGCGGCACGCCCATGGCGTGGAACATGCGAAACACGTCGGGCGCCATGGTGGCCCCCCCGCAACTGGCGATTCGCAACCGGGTCAGGCCCAGTTGGTCGCGCAACGGCCGCAGGACCAGGGCTTCGGCCAGGGGGAACTGCAGGCGATCCAGCCAGCCGACCGGCTTGCCATCCAGGCGGCCGACGTGGAAGGCATGCCCCACCTTCAAGCCCCATTCGTACACGGCACGCCGCACCGGCCCGGCGTCCAGCATGTGAGCCTGCACCGACGAGGCCATGCTTTCCCATTGGCGCGGGGCGAAGGTCATGGCCTCGACCGCCAGTTCCCGGATGTTGGCCAGCACCTGCTCGGGGCTTTCCGGGAAGTTGACCACCATGGGCAAGCCCAGGCCCATGGAAATCCCGTTGATCTGCTCAGTGGCCCAGGCCGGCGCGATGTAGCTCAGGTACTCCATGCCCGGCTGGGCATCGGTGGCCTGGATCAGGCGCTGCGCGTTGTCGATCAGGAAGCGGTGCGTGAGCACCACCCCCTTGGGTTTGCCGGTGGTGCCCGAGGTGTAGGACAACACCGCCACATCGTCGGGCGTGCCCTGCGCCACCAGCGAGCGGTACAATTCAGGGGCCTGCGCATCCAGCTCGCGCCCTTGCTGCTGCACCGCCCCGAAGGTGCTAAGGACGGGGTCCTTGTAGGACCACATGCCCGTGTCGTCCCAGTACACGATGTGGCGCAGCAGCCCCAGTCCGTCCTTGACCTCCAGGCCCTTGTCCACCTGTTCCTGGTCCTGAGCGAACAGGCAGACCGTCTCACTGTCTTCCAGCAGGTACCGGACTTCCTCCGCCGTCAGGTCTGGATACAGCGAGACCACCTTGCAGCCCAGCGCGTGCGCCGCGAATTCGGCCCAGTAGTGCTGCGGCTCGTTCTCGCCCATGATGGCCACGGTGGCGCCGCGCTGCACGCCCATGCGGTGCAGCCCCAGGGTCAGCTCCAGCACATGGCGCTGCACCGCCGAGAAGCTGTACTCGCGCCAGATGCCGCGCTGCTTGTGGCGTTGGGACAGCCGATCGGGCGTGGCCTGCGCACGGCGCTGCAACAGCTGCGGCAGGGTTTCGATCTGGAGCTTCATGGCCCGTCCTCCCCGAGATAGGCCTTCATGACGGCAGGATCGGCCTGGATCTCCTTGGGGGTTCCTTCGGCGATCTTGCGGCCGAAGTCGAGCACCGCAATGCGGTCGGCCAGGTCCATCACCACGCCCATGTCGTGCTCCACCAGTACGACCGGAATGCGTTTGGCCTCGCGCACGTCTAGGATGAAGCGCGCCAGGTCCTCTTTTTCCTCCGCGTTCATGCCCGCCATGGGCTCGTCCATCAAGAGGATGCGAGGATCCTGAGCCAGCGCCCGGCCCAGGTCGACGCGCTTGCGAAGGCCATAGCCGAGGCTGCCCACCGGGGCATGGCGGATGGCCTCGATTTCCAGGAACTCGATGATTTCCTCCACCACTTCCCGATGGGCCACCTCTTCGCGCCGGGCCGCGCCAAAGTAGAAGAACGACTGCGCCAGGTTCGTGCGCATGTGCAGGTGGCGGCCCACCATCAGGTTCTCGACCACCGTCATGCCCGAGAAGATGTGCGTGCCCTGGAAGGTCCTGGCCAGGCCCTGGCCCGCAACCTCGTGCACCGCCATCTGGCGCACGCTGCGCCCGCCGAGCGTGATGTCACCTTTCTTGGGGCGGTAGAAGCCGCTCAGGCAGTTCATGAGCGAGGACTTGCCCGCGCCGTTCGGGCCGATGATGGCCAGCAACTCGTCCTTGCGCACGTCGATGGACACGTCGTTGAGCGCGACGATGCCACCGAACTGCAGCAGCAGGTTGCGGGCCGAGAGCACGACGTCGTCGTGGTGGGCAGGGTGGGCGGCCGTCATGCCGAATGACCTTTGCCAGGTTGGATCATGTCCATCGGGTCTCCTTGTTCAGGTCGTGGCGCGCTTGCACGATGGGCATCAGAGCCGGGCCCCGCCGTCGATGCTTAGCGTGGTGGCATTCAGGTAGGCGTTCTCCACCACGTGGCAAACCAGGGCCGAGAACTCCGGCGCCTGCCCCATGCGGTTCGGGAACAGGATCACGTTGTCGATGATGTTTTGCGCCACCTTGGCCGGCATGCCGGCCGACATGCCGGTCTCGAACAGGCCGGGCGCTAGCGCGACGACGCGCACCCCGTGCGACGCCAGGTCGCGTGCCACCGGTAGCGTCAGACCCATGACAGCGGCCTTGCTCGCGCTATAGGCGGCCTGCCCCATCTGCCCCTGCCAGGCCGCGCCGGACGATGTGTTGACGATCACGCCACGCTCTCCATCCTCGTTGGGCTCGTTGGCCGCCATCGCACGTGCGGCGTGCCGGATGACGTTGAAGGTGCCGGTGAGGTTGACGCCGATCACTCGGTTCCAGAGATCCAGCGGAAAGAGCTCACCCTTGGACAAGGTCTTGCACGGCCCCAGGATGCCCGCGCAGTTCACGGCCACGTGCAAGCCACCGAAGGTGTCGACCGCAAACGCCACGGCGGCCGCCACACTGGCGTCGTCGGCCACATCCACTTTCAGGGTGTGCACGCGCTCGCCCAGCGGGGCCATCTCGCGTACCAGGCGTTCTTCGTCCAGATCGACGGCCACCACTTGGGCGCCTGCTTCGACCAGGGCTTTGCAAGTCGCCAGGCCGAGGCCTGATCCCGCGCCGGTCACCAGCGCTACCGTGTTCTTGATGTCCATGTTGCTTGTCGCTTTGGGTAGGGCGCTCAACGCGCCAGGATGGTGATGCAGGCCACGGCTTCCTCGATGCCCTCGAGGCCCCCGCCGTTTTCTGCCAGGGCGATGCGCGCGCCTTCTACCTGCCGGGTACCGGCTTCCGCGCGCAGTTGAGTCACCAGCTCGTGCACCTGTGCCAGCCCCGTCGCGCCGACCGGATGCCCCTTGGACTCCAGGCCGCCAGAGGGGTTGATGGGAATGCGCCCACCGATGCGGGTGTCGCCCCGCTCGGCGATCACACCGCCCTGGCCGAACTCGCAGAAGCCCAGGTTTTCGGACTGGATGATTTCGCCCATGGCCGTGGCATCGTGGACTTCGGCCACGGAGATGTCGTCCGGCCCCACACCGGCCAGTTCGTACGCCCGGCGGGCCGCCAGTGCGGTGCAATGGCTGGCATGGTCGTCCTCGCTGCGGTCCGAGCCGCTTTGAACGAGGGCTGCCAGCACCCGGATCGCCCGGCGCGTGTCGATGCCCAGCCGCTGGAGCGCGGACCGGCTACACACGATGACCGCAGCGGCGCCATCCGACACCGGCGAGCACATCGGCAGCGTCAAAGGGTAGGTGATGGGCGGGGCGCCCAGCACGTCTTCGATGCTGTAGGCCACTTGGTACTGCGACAGCGGGTTGTGCACCGAATGCGCGTGGTTCTTGGCCGAGACGGCCGCCAGCTGGCGCTGCGTAGTGCCGAAGCTGCGCATGTGGGAACGGGCGAAGGCCGCGTACACATCCATGAACACGCTGTAGGGCTTGGGCGAAGTGGAGCCCTCCGGCACCACCACGTCGCGCCCGAGCAGCATCAGGTTTTCGCGAATCTCGCCTGCCCTCGACAGATCCCAGGCGCTGTCGAAGACCGAGAACATCTTCTGCTTGTCCGCGGTGAACATCTTCTCCGAACCGATGGCCAGAGCCACCTCGCCGGCACCGGAGCGGACGTGGTTGCACGCCAGCACGAACGCGGACGAGCCGCTGGCGCAGGCGTTTTCTACGTTGACCACCGGAATGCGGCCGATCCCCATGGCACGCAGGGCGATCTGCCCGCGGATCATGTGCTGACCATCCATGTGGCCCTGCGAGGTGTTGCCGAAGAAGGCTGCCTGCAAGTCCTCCCGCCGGATCCCGGCGTCCAGCAACGCCGCCTCAGTGGCCTCGCGCGTCAGCTGCTTGATGTCCTTGTTCAGATGCCGGCCAAACGGGGTCATCCCCACACCAACGACGTAGATGTCTTCCAACGCGCTTCTCCTGTACTGGATCGATGGTTGGCGCCGCATCAGCGCCAATCTACTATAAATAAAAGTGATTTACTATATAGTCAAATTCACGCAAGCCGCCTAGGGAAATCCCGAGGCTGATCAGGCCCTGGTGGCGCGGTCCGCCAGCGCGGCGAAGCGCAGCCCTCTGACGGTCTCGACATCGCCCGCCGGTGTCACGTGGTAGAGGCCACGCGCCACGTTGTGAGGGTGCCTGGCCGCCTCGGCCATGTTCAAGACCGGCGCGTAGCAGGCGTCTGTGCCTTCCAGCAACTGCGTCCAGTGCGCACTGGGCCGCGATGCAAAGAGCGCCGCCATGCGCGCCTTCAATGCAGGCCAAGCGGACCGGTCCATCTGCTCGGACAGCACCACGTCGCTCAGCCCGAGCCGCTCCAGCAGCAGTGCGTAGAACGGTGGCTCGATCGCTCCCACGGTGACGTAGCGACCATCGGCGCAGAGGTAGCGGTCGTAGAAGGGCGAGTCATGGAACACACTCGGCACGCCTGCATCGAAGCCGCCCGCGGCGCTGACGAGCTGTACCAGCGGCGACAGCATGGCCAGCACATCCACGATGGCGCCATCCACCACGCAGCCCTGCCCGCTCGTCCTGGCGGCCAGCAGGCCCGACACCATGCCCAGCGAGAAGCCCAGTGCGCCCGCCGCATCGCCGAGCACCGTGGGAGGCAATATGGGCGGGTGGCCGGGGCGCTCCGTCAGCGCCATCAGGCCCGTGAGCGCCACGTAGTTCATGTCGTGGCCGGCGGCCTGGGCCAGCGGTCCGTCCTGTCCCCAGCCGGTCATGCGCCCATATACCAGGCGCGGGTTCAAGCGCCCGCAGACGCCGGGCCCCAGGCCTAGGCGTTCCATGACACCCGGCCGGTTGCCCTCGATCAAGCCATCGCTGGCCGCGACGATCTCCAACGCGCGGTCCCTGTCGTTTTCCTGCTTCAGGTTCAGAACCACCCGACGCTTGCCACGCGACAGCAAGCCGTCCTCGCGCGGCGTCATGTCCTTCGGCAAAGCGCCAGGACCCGGACGAGCCACGACCGTGACATCCGCGCCCAGCTGCGCCAGAAACAGGCCGGCCAGCGGCCCCGGGCCGATGCCCTCGAACTCAACGATCCTGATCCCCTTCAGCGGAGATCCCTGCGATGCAATCGGTGGATTCATGTCGACCTTTCTGTTGATCATTTTTACTGTAAAGTAAATTGAACGACCATGCAGTAATGGAATCCCCTGAGAGCCAAACCGACCCTTGAATCGCAGAATCCGCCCATGAAGAACCAAGCCCAGGAAATGGAAACGATGCCGCCCGCCGCTGTTGCCGCGGAAGTCCGCCAAGGTGCGATGTGGATCCGCCTGAACCGGCCGGACGCGATGAACGCCCTTACGCCCGAAGTGCTCGGCGGCCTCGATCAGGCCTTGAACGACGCCGAGAAGAACCCAGACGTGCGCGCGGTGGTTCTCACCGGCACGGGCCGGGCTTTTTGCGCCGGGGCCGACCTCAAGTACGTTCGGTCGCAATCGGATCTGGATCTGGACGGCCCGCGCCGCTTCCTCGACACCGTGCTGGCCACGATGAACCGGCTGGACAGTTTCCCCAAGCCGGTGATCGCCGCACTCAACGGGCTGGCCCTGGCGGGCGGCCTCGAGCTGGTGCTCTGCTGCGACCTGGTGCTCGCCGTTCGCGGCGCCAAGATCGGCGATGCCCACGCCAACTACGGTTTGCTGCCTGGTGGAGGGGGGTCGGTGCGCCTGCCCCGCATCATCGGGGCCACACGCGCCAAGTACCTGCTGTTCACCGGCGACTTCCTCACTGCGGAAGAACTGATGGAGGCCGGCCTGGTTAACCAGGTGGTGGCCCCTGGTGAACTGGAAACGGCCACCCAGGCGCTCGTGGACAAGATTGCCGCCAAGAGCCCGCTGGGCCTGAGGCGCATGAAAGCGCTGGTCGACGACGGCCTGCAACAACCCATCGAGACCGCGCTGCGCCTAGAGCTGCTCGCCTCGGAGGTGCATGCGCACAGCGCCGATCTGCGCGAGGGCTTGCTGGCCTTCGAAGAGAAGCGCTCACCGCGGTTCACCGGCCAGTAAGGGAGCGCCGGGCCATGACGCATTCCCTCCCATCCGATCGTCTCGGCGCGCTGCGCGCGGCGCAGCAGCACGCCTTCGAGCGGGCGCCCGCCATCCGCGAGATCTACGAGCGCGCGCGCATGACGCCACAGGACATCCGCAGCGCGGCGGACCTGGCGCGCCTGCCCGTCACGAGCAAGGACGCGCTACTGGAGCGCCAACGCCGGGCGCCGCCCTTTGGCGGCTTCCTGACAGTCGATGAAGCGGCGATCCAGCGCATCTTCGTGTCACCCGGCCCCATCTACGAACCCCAGTTGGTGGACGACCAGGACGGCCACGGTTTCGCCCACTGCTTCCAGCGCGCAGGCCTCGGCCCGCAGGACCGAGTGCTGAACACCTGGTCGTACCACCTGGTGCCCGCCGGCGTGCTGCTCGATCAGGGCATCGCCGCCACAGGCGCCACCGTCGTCCCCTGCGGCCCAGGTGGCGCCGAGCAGCAGGCCCAGCTGATCCTGGAACTGGGCATCACCTGCATCTGTGCCTCCACCGCCTTCTTTCTCACACTGATCCGGACCCTGGAGAACATGGGACACGCGCTGCCGTGCGCCTGGAAGCTCAAGTCGGCGTTCCTCGGCGGGGAGATGGGCGACTGGATGGGCAAGCGACGCGCGCTCGAGAGCCGGTACGGCATCAAGATCTTCTCCGCATACGCCACCGGTGACTTCGGCCTCATCGGCTACGAAGAAGCGGACGAGGAAGGCTACACCGTGCAACCGGAAAGGTTGGTCCAGATCTGCGACCCGCAAACCGGCGTTCCCCTGCCCTTGGGTGAAACCGGTGAAATCGTGGTCACCACCATGAACCGTGGCTGGCCACTCGTGCGGTTTGGCACCGGCGACGTGGCCAGCGGACGCGCCGCCTCAGCGGATGGTTTCGTCAGCCACATCAACCTTCTGGAAGGCCGGGTCGGACAGGGTGTAAAGGCCCGGGAAATCTTCATCTATCCGCGCAACGTCGAGGAGGTGTTGGCGCAGGTTCCGCCTATCCAGCGAGCTCAAGTGGTGGTCACGAGCCAGCAGCATCGCGAAACGATCACCTTGCGTGGCGTCTTGAACCCAGGCGGAGAGGCGGCAATGGCCGAGAAGGCTCTTCACGAGATCTTCAAGCAACGCACCCGTTTGAAGCTGGACGCTATCGAATGGATATCAGCCGACGATCTGGCCGTTGATGCCCCCTTGCTGGTCGATCGGAAGCACTCCTAGTGCGGGGATACAAGGAGTAAGCGATGTCCGTTTACACCGCGCCTTTGCGCGACATGCTGTTCACGATGAAAGAAGTGGGAGGCCTGGAGGCGATCTGCGCCCAGCCCGGCCATGAGGAGACCACGCCTGAATTGGTCGAGGCAATTTTGCGGGAGGCTGCCAACTATGCCGCTGGCGTGCTGGATCCGCTGAATCGTCCGGGCGACGTGCAGGGCGCGCGCTGGAACGATGGCGAGGTCACGTCTGCCGATGGATTTCGCGAAGCCTGGTCCAGCTTCTGCGAGAACGGCTGGATCGGCATGCCGGCCTCCACCGAATGGGGCGGCCAAGGCCTGCCGACGCTGGTGTCCACCGCCGTGCTGGAGATGTGGAAGTCGTCCAACCTGGCCTTCAGCCTCTGCCAGATGCTCACGCTCGGTGCCGTGGAGGCGATCGCCCACCACGGCAGCGGCGCCCTCAAGCAGCGCTTTCTCGAGCCGATGATCGCAGGTCGCTGGACCGGTACCATGAATCTCACCGAACCGCAGGCCGGATCCGATCTGGCCGCGCTGCGCAGCCGCGCCGTACCCGAGGGGGATCACTACCGCATCAGCGGCAACAAGATCTTCATCACCTGGGGAGAGCACGACATGGCCGAGAACATCGTGCACCTGGTGCTCGCTCGCCTGCCCGATGCGCCGCCGGGCGTCAAAGGCATCTCGCTGTTCCTGTGCCCGAAATTCCTGGTCAACGGCGACGGCTCCCTGGGTGAACGCAATGACCTTTCCTGCACTTCGATCGAGCACAAGCTGGGCATCCATGGCAGCCCCACGGCGTCCATGAGCTTCGGCGAGCGCGGGGGCGCCATCGGCTATCTCGTCGGTGAGCCGCACCAGGGGCTGGCCTGCATGTTCACGATGATGAACCACGCGCGGTTGAATGTGGGGCTGGAGGGCGTGGGCGTTTCCGAGCGCGCCTACCAGCATGCTCGGGCCTATGCGCTCGAGCGCGTGCAGGGCAAGCCGGCGCTGGCCGTCAGCGGCACCATCGCCGGCCACCCCGACGTGCGGCGCATGCTGATGGACATGAAGGCGCGAACCGAGGCGATGCGCGCGCTGGCCTATTTCTGCGCCGGCCAGATGGACCGTGCCGCCGGTCACCCCGACACCCAGGAGCGCGCGCAGGCACAGGCCCTTGTCGGCCTGCTGACGCCAGTGGTCAAAGGCTGGTGCACTGACAGCGCGCAGGGCATCACCTCCGACGGCGTGCAGATCCATGGCGGCATGGGCTACGTCGAGGAAACCGGTGCTGCGCAGTACTTCCGCGACGCCCGCATCACGACGATCTATGAAGGCACCACGGGCATCCAGGCCAACGACCTGATTGGCCGCAAGCTGGCGCGCGAGGGTGGGCGCACGCTGAAGGCGTTACTGGCTCGTATCGACAGCGATGCGCGCCGGCTGATGGATGCGCGCGACCCGGAACTCGAGCCAATCGGGGATGCGCTGATGAAAACAGCTCATGCCCTGGAGGAAAGCGCTGATTGGCTGCTCGTCCACAGTGATGCGCAGTCGCAGGATTGTGCCGCAGGCGCAGTACCCTTCCTTCGACTGGCGGGCACCGTGATCGGGGGCTGGCTGTCGGCGCGCATGGCTGAGGCCGCGACGGCGCAACTGGCGGCGGGCGCTGGCGATGCGGGCTTCCTGAGTGCCAAGCGCATCACGGCCAGTCACTACGCGACGCACGTCCTAGTGGAGGCTTCCGCGCTGCGCGACATCGTGATCAATGGAGCGGCCAGCACGTTGGCATTGTCGGACGACCAGCTCTGAAAGATGAGCAGACGATGAACGATCAGAACGGCTACGACGTCCGAAGATCTGCAGACGGGTATGAACGCCTGCTTCTCGAAGACCATCACCGCAGCGGATATCGCTACGGCTGTAGTACTAATCGCGGTTCCAGGCGGCCATCAACATCGCGCCGACCTCGTCAGCACCAACATCTTTCTTTGCGAATGTGCGCCGCGCGGTAGTCCGGCCTGTCCGCGTGCCATCCTGAGTCACTTTCGGAGTGGCTGAGTCGATCAGAAGTCCACCCAGCAATACCCGGTAGAACTCCTGAAAGGCCTCCTCGATGGTCAGGTTGGCCTGGGCGAGGAAGGCCGGGCGGCGCAGCCTCAGCGCGGCGCCCAGGATGAGTTCGGACACCACCAACCCGTGGCAGGGCGCGAACACGCCCTGCTGCACTCCCTCGTCGATCAGTTGGGACAGCCTCATGGTGCGCGCCTGTTGGTAGCGGTCGAAGATGCTCCTGGCGGTCGCGGAGTATTCCAGATCCTTCAGGAACTGGACGCCGATCCGGCCGGCCGCCTGAACACCTACGTTGAGGTAGGCGGCGAGCGCCGCTGTCAGATCCTGCTCACGGCCGACCAGCGCTTCGCTCTGGCCCAGGATGCGGTTGAAGAAGTGCTCAGCCGCCGCGCAGAAGATCTCTTCCTTCGTCTGCGCAACGTCGTAGAGGCGCCGCCGCGAACAGTGCAGCCGTGCGGCGATCTCGCCCACCGTCAGGCCGTTGATGCCCTCCGCGAGCAGCAGATCGGTCAACGCATCCATGAAGTCGTCGTCGGTGAGATTCTTTCTCATAAGGGTTTTCACCAGTCAAATTCGGTACCAAATCATTTGACATGGTACCGATGAAGGGCATCTAATGGTACCAATTTATGCGAAATAGTACCCACTGAAAAGCATGCACAACGTCCTTCCCGCTGTTGCGGACAGCATGCGGATTGTGCGGTGCGCTTCGATTCAACGTACGTTTTGATGAATCAACCCGGAGGTATCGCAATGTCAGAACCCGTTCTCGTCGCCGGTGTCGGCATGACCCCTTTCAAGAAACCCGGAGACAACCTGCCGTATCCGGAAATGGCCGCGCAGGCGATCCGCCAGGCGCTGCAGGACGCCGGCCTCGCCTACTCCGACGTGCAGGACGTCTATGCGGGTTATGTCTATGGCGACTCGGCCAGCGGCCAGCGCGCTGTCTATGAAGTCGGCATGACCGGCGTGCCGGTGATCAACGTCAACAACAATTGCGCCTCCGGCTCCACTGCGCTGTACCTGGCGCGCAAGGCAGTGGCCAACGGCTCGGTCGACTGCGCCCTCGCGGTGGGCTTCGAGCAGATGCCTTCCGGTGCCCTGAAGAACTATTGGGATGACCGGCCCGACCCGCTTGATCGCTTCAACGGGGTCATGGACGAAGTGTTCGGCCATCCGGAGCTGCCCATGGCGATCCGCTACTTCGCCGCGGCGGGCCGCGAGCACATGGACCGGTACGGCACCTCGCTGGAAACCTTCGCCAAGATCCGCGCCAAGGCGAGCCGCCATGCCGCGCGCAATCCGCTGGCGCTGTTCCGCAAGGAGGTGACGGAGGAAGAAGTGATGGCTAGCTCGTCCCTGGTGCCCGGCACCATGACCCGCCTGATGGCCTGCCCGCCAACCTGCGGCGCCGCGGCGGCGGTATTTGTCAGCAAGAAGTTCGCGCAGAAGATGGGGCTGGGCACCAACGTCCAGGTGCTGGCGCAGTCGCTGGTGTCCGACCGTCCCGGCACGTTCGACGAGAAGTCGGGGATTTCCGTCGTGGGCTTCGACATGACGCGCGAGGCCGCCCACCAGGTCTACAAGGCGGCGGGCGTGGGGCCGCAGGACATCGACGTGTGCGAACTGCACGACTGCTTCGCGCAGAACGAGCTGCTCAGCTACGAGGGCTTGGGGTTCTGCCCCGTCGGAGAGGCCCAGGCCTTCGTCGAGGCCAACGGCAACACCTATGGCGGCGCGGTCGTCGTCAACCCCTCGGGCGGGTTGCTGTCCAAAGGCCATCCGCTGGGCGCGACCGGCCTGGCGCAGTGTTACGAGCTGACCCACCAGATCCGCGGTAGCGCCGAAGAACGCCAGGTTGAGGGTGCGCGATTCGCCCTGCAGCACAACGCGGGCCTGGGTGGCGTCACCGTGGTAACCCTGTACGGGCGCGCAGGCTGAGCGAGGCATCCGCTCGAACGTGCTGATGCCCGACCTGATGAATACGCCCATGGTTCGGCAACCTTCACTGGCCTTGGCGGACGGATATCAGGAGGCCTCGCTGGAAGAAACGCTGGCCAAGCGGGACCGGCAGCGTCCCATGGGCCGCATGGGAGAGGCATGGGACGTGGCCTACACGGCCCTGTGGCTGGCGAGTGACGAATCCAAGTACGTCACTTCCGCTGAAATCATGGTTGATGGCGGCATTTTCGCCGGCATCGGCTGACCTGGAATTCATGGTGACCAACGACAGGAGACAGATCATGGGTAGCGTTGCGAAATGGTTCAAGAAGAGCATGGTGGTCGCCGCGGCGGCGGCCATGGGGTTGGTGTCCAACGGGTACGCCCAGACCAAGCCGGAAAAGTTCAAGATCGGTGGCGTGCTGTCGCTGTCCGGCCCCTACGGGCTGCTGGGCGAGGACATGCGTCGAGGCGCGCAGGTCGCTGTCGAGGAGCGCGGTGGCAAGGTGCTGGGCGTCCCCATCGAAATCACCTGGGAGGACGATGAGACCAAGCCCCAGCCGGCCGTGCAGAAGGCCACCAAGCTGATCTCCGAGGGCTCGCACATGATCTTCGGCGCGCTCAGCTCCGCCTCCACGCTCGCCGTCATGAACCTGACCAAGCAGCGCAAGGTTCCCCACCTCGTCACCATTTCGGCGGACGACAAAATCACCGTGCCTGGCGGCTCCCGCTACACCTTCCGCACGTCGAACAACCTGGGCATGGAAAACCGCATGGCGCTGGTGTACATGCAGGACAAGAAGCTCAAGAAGATCTACGCCGTCACCGCCGATTACCAAGCCACCCGCGACGGCTATGAGTGGATCAAGAGCCAGGTCGGGTCCACCGGTGTACAGATCGTGGGCGAGGACTTTCCGCCCCTGGGCAACCGCGACTACTCGTCGATCGTGGACAAGATCGCCAAGTCCGACGCCGACGGCGTGCTGCTGATGCTGACGGGTTCGGACGTGGTCACCCTACTCAAACAGGCGGGCCAGGTGAACCTGGGCAAGAGCAAGGTGCTTTTCGGACCTGTGGTTGCCGATGAAACCATGGCAGCGGCCGCTGGGCCGGCCTCGCTGGGCGTCAATTCCGGCTTGCGCTATGACCACACCATCGACACCGCCGCCAACCGCAAGTTCGTCGAAGCCTACCGCAAGAAGTTCGGCGTCTCTCCCAGCATGACGGCCGGGGAAGCCTACGACGGCATGGCCTGGTGGCTGGACACGGTGGAAAAGACTGGCTCCTGGGACAAGGAAAAGTGGGTGGACGCCTTCGCCACCAGCGTCCGCGAGAACTCCGTGGAGGGCAAGAAGACCATGCGCGCCTGCGACCACCAGGCCTTGCAGCCGGGCTTCTGGGGCGAGGTGGTGCAGGGCACCCCGCCGGCCCCCCTCCTGACGATGAAAATCACCAAGGTCTTCCCCGAAGAGAAGCTGTTCGAGGCCTGCAAGAGCTGAGGGCTGTTGCGGGGCGCCGCCCCGGCCCCCCGCACTTGGTGAATCACTATGTCAACTATCGTGATTGGCTTGAGCCTGGGCATGCTGCTCTTCCTGTTGGCGGCGGGTCTGACGCTCATCTTCGGCATGCTGGGCGTGATCAACTTCGCCCACGGTGCCATCTACATGTTGGGCGCCTACGTCTCGTATGAAACGGGGCGGCGAACGGGCTCGTTTCTCATGGGGGTGCTGGCTGCCACGTTCTTCACCGCGCTGGCGGGCGCGGTGATCGAGAAGCTGACGCTGCGCCCGCTCTACGAGCGCCCGCACTTCTACCAGTTGATCCTGACCTTCGGTCTGATCCTGATCCTGAGCGACCTGGTGCGATTCGTCTGGGGTCCTGGCTACCAGGAAGTAGCGATTCCGCAGCTGTGGAACGGCACCGTGGACATGCTGGGCAGCACGATCCCGATGTACCGGCTGTTCGTGATCGGGTTCGGCGCACTTGTCTCGGCGGGCCTGTACCTGGTGCTGGAGAAAAGCACCTTCGGCATGCTCGTGCGGGCCGCCAGCAGCGACGCGGAAATGGTGCGCATCCTGGGCCTGCCGGTGGGCACGATCCGCATGGCGGTCTTCGCCACAGGTTGTGGCCTGTCGGGCTTGGCGGGCGCAATTGCTGCGCCGCTGTTCCCCATCGAATTGGGCATGGCGACCAACACCATCATCGACTGCTTCATCGTCGTGATCCTGGGCGGCCTCGGGAACATCCGGGGGGCGATTGCCGCGTCCATGCTGATCGGCATGGTGCGTGCGCTGGGCTATGTGTACCTGCCCGGCTGGGTGGACATCATGACCTTCGTGCTGCTGATTGGCACCCTTTTGACGCGGCCGCAGGGCCTGTTCTACCGGACGGCGAGGACGGCATGAAACTCACCAGATTCGACATCTGCTTTGGCCTGCTGCTGGCCGCGGCGGGCATCTTGCTGCCCTTCCTTCACCCAGGGGAGGCGCTGATCCAACTGGTCACCCTGGCGGCCATCTGGGCGATCTTCGCCGTCGGCTTTGACTTCGTCTTCGGCGCGCTGGGCATGGTGTCGTTCGGGCACGCCACCTTCCTCGGGGTGGGCGGCTATGCCGTGGCCCTGGCGACGCAGAAGTACGGGTTGCCCTTCTCCGCTGGCGTCGGCCTGGCCATCATCGTGGGGGCCGCGTTCGCCTTGCTGTTCAGCTTCTTTGCGCTGCGGGTGTCCGGCATTTTCTTCGCGCTGGTGACCCTGGCGTTGTCCCAGTTGATCTTCATCCTGGCGGACAGCAAGCTGCGCGGCTTCACCGGCGGGTCGGACGGCATCTCGGGCGTGGAGCGGCCGGGTTTCCTGGGCATCGACTTCTACGACCCCGTCCACTACTACTGGTTCGTGCTGGGCGTGTATGCCCTAGTCATGTTGGCGGTGATCTCGCTGCGCAGCTCGCCGTTC
Source organism: Burkholderiales bacterium (assembly GCA_017307855.1). Taxonomy (GTDB): domain Bacteria; phylum Pseudomonadota; class Gammaproteobacteria; order Burkholderiales; family Burkholderiaceae_C; genus JAGOCV01. The sequence continues at coordinate 288,076 of JAFKGD010000007.1, forward strand.
GGCCGCGTGATCGCGGCGATCCGCGGCAACGAGACCCGCGCCGACCAACTGGGCTTCAACGTCAATCGATACAAGCAGATCACCTTCGTGATCTCGGGTGGCCTGAGCGGCCTGGCGGGGGCTCTGCTGGCCTCGCTGCTGATGTACATGAACCCGCAGATGCTGCACTGGACGACCTCTGGGGACGTGATCATCATGACCCTGCTGGGCGGCTCCGGCTCGCTATGGGGCGCCACTGTCGGCGTGATCGCCTTCGAGGTGCTCAAGGAGTGGCTGAGCAGTTGGACCGAGTACTGGTACGGCGTGCTGGGCCTGGTGTTCATCCTCACGACCATATTCTTCCCGCGGGGCATCGTCGGCGAACTGGAGAAGGGCTTTGCGGTGTACCAGAAGAACCGGCGGAGAAGTCCCCGATGAGCCAGGCGGCACTGCGATGCGAGGGCGTGACCGTCAGCTACGGCGCCCTGAAGGCGGTCAACGACGTCAGCCATGAGTTCCAGGAGGGCCGCATCTACGGCCTGATCGGGCCCAACGGCGCGGGCAAGACGACGCTGCTGAATGTGCTCGCCGGGCGGCAGATGCGCCATTCCGGCAAGGTTTACTGCGGCGGCCGGGACATCAGCCAGCGCCCAGCCCACGAGCGGGCCCGCATGGGCATCGGGCGCAGCTTCCAGATCATCAAGATCTTCGGCGAGATGACGGTGGCGGAGAACCTGATGGTCGCGGCTCAGTCGCGCAGGCCGGGGTTCCAGCCCTTTTGGATGAGCCGCCACTTTGACCGGCAATTCCGCGAGCAACTGGATGCCATTTTGGAGCTGACGGGGCTGACGGCCCACCGCGACGACATCGCGGGTACGCTGCCCTACGGCCTGCAGCGCTCGCTGGAGCTGGGCGTGACCCTGCTGCCCGACCCCAAAATCCTGCTGCTGGACGAGCCACTGGCCGGCATCGGCCACCATGAGATCCAGGCCGCACTGGCCCTGATCCGTAAGGCCGCGCAGGGGAGGACGGTGCTGCTGATCGAGCACAACATGGACGTGGTGATGTCGCTTTCCCACGAAATTGTGGTCATGAGCAACGGCTCGGTCATTGCGTGCGGCTCTCCCGAGGCTATCCGCCGGAACGAATCGGTGCGCTCGATTTACCTCGGGGAGGACGCGCAGTGATCGAACTCGAAAAAGCCAGTATCAAGTACGGCCAGGCCCTGGCGCTGGAAGAAATCTCAGTGCGGATCGATTTTCATGAGATCGTCGCCATCGTCGGGCGCAACGGCGCGGGCAAGACCACCTTGCTGAAAGCCCTGATCGGCCTGATGCCGCTGGTGGCCGGCCGGCGCCTGCTGGGTGAGCAGGACATTTCGGGCCTGGGCGTGGAAGCCATCGCCAAGCTCGGCGTGGCGCTGGTGCCGGACACGCGCCGCATCTTCCCCAACCTTTCGGTGCTGGAGAACCTGAAGATGGGCGCGCTGGCCCACCAGCCGGGGCACTGGACCCTCGATCGGGTGCTGGACGTGTTCCCGCGGTTGCGGGAGCGGCTGAACTTTGGCGGTGACCAGCTTTCCGGCGGCGAGCAGCAGATGCTGTCGATCGGGCGCGCCCTGCTGGGCAACCCGCGCATGCTGCTGCTCGACGAACCCACCGAGGGGCTGGCGCCGGTCATCGTAGCCCAGCTGGTCCGGGTGTTCAGCGAGGTCCATCGCCAGGGCACCGGCATCGTGCTGGTGGAACAGAACCTCAAGGTGCCGATGAAGCTGGCCCACCGTCAGTACGTGCTGGACCACGGCCAGGTCGCCTGGTCCGGCACGGCCCAGGAGTTGGATGCGCAGCGCGCCCACGTCGAGGGTCTCATCACGACGGGCGCGGCGGCGTGACCGCTCCGTGTTCACAAAAATCTCAAGTCAAGGCATGCCCATGAACGTCCACACCGCCGCGCGCATCGTGCCCCTGCATGAAAACGACCCCCGCTCCCAAGACCCCGTGCTGGAAGAGTTGGTGGATTTCGTCGGCTATCGCCCGAATGCGCTGCTGACCATGGCGCGCAAGCCCGGCGTGGTGCCCGCGCTGCTCAAGCTGCTAGGCGTGACGCTGCGCGGCGACGGCCTGCTCACGGAGCCACTGCGCTTCCTGGTCGCCGCGGAAGCCGCGCGCGGCGCGCGTTGCCGCTATACGACGACACACCTCGTCCATGCCGCCCACCACCTGGGCATCGGTTGGGACAAGCTGGCCGCGCTGCCGTCCTACTTGGACGATCCCCGGTACACCGGGCAGGAGCGCAAGGCGCTGGCCATCGCCACCGCGGGCGGCACCCTGCCGGTGCGCGAACCAGCCCAGGCCATCGGGCAGGCCCGGCAGGTCTTCACCGAGGAGGAAGTCGTCGAGATCGTGTCCTGCGTGGCCATGGTCGGATGGTTCAACCGCTGGAACGGCCTGATGGGATCGGTGCTGGAGCCAGTTCCCTCGGAGGCGCTGGCCCACGTTCCCTGGCTCAAGAACCTGGAAGTCTGAGCCTGCCCCACATCGATATTCCAAGGAATGGAGAAAGAGACCCATGTACAGCCGTATCCACGAACCCCACGCATGCACGCTGACCGATGCCCTGCGCGAATGGGCCACCAGCCACCCTGGCGCGCCCTGGCTGGAGGACAGCCGGGGCAGCACCCTCACTGCGGAGCAGGCCTTCGCGAGCAGCCAGCGGTTTGCCGGCTTCCTACACCAACTGGGCGTGCAGCCTGAGGAGCGCGTCGGCGTCTTCATGTTCAACAGCTGCGCCATGGTGGCGACCACGTTCGGCATCGGCTACCTGCGGGCCACAGCGGTGATGCTCAACACCGAGCTGCGCTCCTCATTCCTTCGTCACCAGTTGAACGACTGCCAACTGGCCACCATAGTGGTGGACGCATCGCTGGTCGAACACATCGCCATCCTGGCGGAGGAACTGCCCCACCTGCGCACCCTGATCGTGGTGGGCGATGCGCCCGCCGCCGTGCCCGAGCACTTGCGCCAGGTGGCCTGGACGGACAGCAACGCCTGCGCGCCTTGGGAGGGCCCCGCGCCGAGGCCCGAGGACATCTTCTGCATCATGTACACCTCCGGCACCACCGGGCCGAGCAAGGGCGTGCTGATGCCGCACTGCCACTGCGCACTGCTTGGGCTGGGGTCGATACGCAGCCTGGAAATCACCGAAACCGACAAGTACTACATCTGCCTGCCCCTGTTCCATGCCAACGGCCTGTTCCTGCAACTGGGGGCCACGGTGCTGGCGGGCATCCCGGCCTTCCTGAAGCAGCGCTTCAGCGCCAGCACTTGGCTGGCCGACATCCGGGAATCCGGTGCCACGCTGACCAACCACCTCGGCACCACAGCCATGTTCGTCATCAATCAGCCGCCCACGGAGCAGGACCGCAACCACCGCTTGCGCGCCAGCCTGAGCGCACCCAACCCCGCCCAGCACGAAGCCGTGTTCCGCGAGCGCTTCGGCGTGAAGGACGTCCTGTCCGGGTTCGGCATGACCGAGGTCGGCATTCCCATCTGGGGACGCATCGGGCAGCCGGCGCCGAACGCGGCCGGCTGGGCGCACGAGGACCGATTCGAGATCTGCATCGCCGACCCAGAGACCGACGTACCCGTGCCGGTCGGGCAGGTGGGCGAAATCCTGGTGCGGCCCAAGGTGCCCTTCGGCTTCATGGCGGGCTACTTGAACGTCCCGGCGAAAACGGTCGAGGCATGGCGCAACCTCTGGTTTCACACGGGCGACGCCGGCACGCGGGACGCGCAGGGGCTCATTACCTTCGTGGACCGCATCAAGGACTGCATTCGCCGACGTGGCGAGAACATCTCGGCCACAGAAGTCGAGGCCGTGGTGGGCCAGTTGCCGGGTATCCACGAAGTGGCGGCCTACGCCGTTCCGGCGCAGGGCGCGGGCGGGGAGGATGAGGTGATGCTGGCCCTGGTGCCCCGCGAAGGCGCGGTGCTGGACATGGCGGACATCGTCCGCCAGGCCAGCGCTCAGCTGCCGCGCTTTGCCAAGCCGCGTTACTTGCGCCAGATGGACAGCTTGCCGAAGACGGCGACCGGAAAGATCCAGCGCGCCGTCCTGCGCCAGCAAGGCAGCGTTGACGCCTACGACGCCGAGGCGGCAACCGCCCGGTAAACACAGAAGCACACCATGTCGGAAAAATTGCGGGGCAAGGTGGCCGTGGTCACCGGATCGGGCCGGGGCATCGGCCGGGCGATGGCCCTCAAGCTCGCGAGCGAAGGCGCCCGGCTCGTCCTCAACGACCTCGACAACGAGCCCGCCATGGCCGTGCGCGAGGAAATCATCGCGCTGGGCGGCGAGGCGGTGGCCTGCTGCGGCAGCGTGGCGGACGCAGATTTCGCGGACCGGCTGATCGGCACGGCCACCAGCGCGTTCGGCGGGCTGGACATTCTTGTGAACAACGCAGGCTACACCTGGGACAACGTCATCCAGAAGATGACCGACGAGCAATGGCACGCGATGATCGACGTGCACCTGACCGCGCCGTTCCGCATTCTGCGGGCGGCGCAGCCGGTGATCCGGGCGCTGAGCCGGACCGACGCCGAGGCCGGCCGCCGCGTGGTGCGCAAGGTGGTCAACATCTCCTCGGTCGCGGGTGTCTTCGGCAACGTGGGGCAGGTCAACTACTCTGCCGCCAAGGCCGGCATCGTGGGCCTGACCATGACGCTGGCCAAGGAGTGGGGTCGCCTGAACACCACGGTCAACTGCGTGGCCTACGGCCTCATCGGGACCCGCATGACCGAGGCCACCACCGATGCCGGCGCCGCCATCCAGGTCGATGGACGCGCGATCAAGGTGGGCGTGAACCCGGACCTGATGGCCATGCTTGAGCGCAGCATCCCGCTGGGCCGGGCCGGCACGCCCGAGGAGGCCGCCGGCGCGGCCTACCTGTTCTGCATTCCTGAGTCTGACTACGTGAGCGGCCAGACCCTGCTGTGCACGGGCGGGCTCACCGGCATCTGACCTTGCACCATGACGAAGCCCGACACTGCTGCGCTGACCTACCCGTTCGAGCCGCCCGCGCCGCGCCACACGGTCGAACTCGCCCCCGGCGTGCGCTGGATCCGCCTGTCGATGCCATTCCGGCTCGACCACATCAACGTCTGGACCATCGACACGCGCGATGGCTGGGTGCTGGTGGACACCGGCCTGAACGATCCCGCCACCGTGGCCGACTGGTTGGCCCTCATGGCGCAGGGTCCGCTGGCGCGCCCCCTGCAGGGGGTGTACGCCACGCACATGCACCCCGACCACATCGGATTGGCCGGCTGGTTCACGCGCCGTGCAGGCATACCATTGCACATGAGCCGGCTGGAATACCTGAGTTGCCGCGTGATGCATGCCGACACGAATCGCGAGGCGCCGCCCGACGGCGTGCTGTTCCACCGCCGCGCCGGCTGGTCGGAAGCGGCCATCGAAGGCTACCGCAGCCGCTTTGGCAGCTTCGGCAAGCACATCCACGCGCTACCCGAGAGCTTCCGGCGCCTGCAGGATTGCGATCTGGTGCCATTGGGCCCGCACGACTGGCGGGTCATCACCACCGGCGGCCATTCGCCGGAGCATGCCTGCCTGTACTGCCACAACCTGAATTTGCTGATCGCGGGCGACCAAGTGCTGCCGCGAATCTCGTCGAACGTATCGGTGTTCGCCACCGAACCTCAGGCCAATCCGCTCAAGGAGTGGTACGAGTCGCTGGACAAGCTGGCGCGGGAGGTGCCCGCCGATGTGCTGGTGTTGCCCTCCCACAACGAGCCCTTCTACGGGCTGCACCAACGCCTGGACTCGCTCAGGGCCAGCCAGGACCAGGCGCTGGAGCGGCTGCGCCAATCGCTATGCAACGGGCCGCAACGGATCGTGGACGTGTTCCCCGCCCTCTTTCACCGCGCCATAGGGGCGCAGGATGGACAGCAACTGAGTCTCGCCACGGGCGAGGCCGTGGCTTGCATGAACTACCTCATCGCGGAAAGCGCCGTGGAATGCGCCGTGAGTGGAGACGGCGTCGCATGGTATGCACTGAAGTCGTGAAGGTCGCGCTACTCTCCAATCTCAGGCTAGCAATCATGATGTCAACGAGTGCGCGACTTCGATACTCCATGCGCCACATCGCTCCGGGCAGCATGGCGAGGATTTCGCACGGACGATAGGTCTGTTCGATTGGCTGAATCTGGGCAGCCACCGCGCGAGGCCGGTCGGCAGATGCGAAGGTTCCGATCAAGGGGTCCTTTTGATTTCAGTGCAAAAAGTGACGTATAACTCTCCAGTACTGACGCGGGGGGGTGGTCGGTAAGTCATTGATTGTTCGAACATTGCTGTTCACTTCGCCGCAGCGAATCGTTTTCGGCCCCCAAATCGTCGAGGAGCGCGGCCATGCAAGGCTTGCAAACGTCTTACCTGTGCCTGCGCGACATCGCGTGCGAACTCAGCGAGTTCGAGTTGCAGGCGTTTTTCAGCTGCAGTGCACCGAGCACTAGTTGCTGGCGCGATGGCGCAGCGGCAGCCTCAAGCTGGGCTTGGCACTGCAGATCGGCTTCGCGCTCATGAGCGGCCGGTCCTTGAACAGTGTGCGGGTCGTGCCCCCAAAATTGCTGCGCCACCTTGACCACGAACTGGGGCTGATGGTGCGCTCCGCGCTGATGATGCGCGCCCAGGTCTGACGCTCGGCGCCGCGGGCGATGCCATCGCCGATGCGCTGGTGCCAGTTGCCCAGCATCACGGCGTTCCCCAGGCGCAGTTGCTCGGGCAGCGCGGCGAACAGCGGCACCTCCACGCGGTAGGCGGGCGTGGCGGCATCGGCCGCCAGCGCGCTGGAGCGCAGGAACCAGTTCTCCCCCGCGCCGTTGGCGTCCGCCGCGTACAGGCGGTACTCGTAGGCGCCTGCGTCGACGTGATCACCCGCGAGCCGGAAGGCGTCTCGGGTGGTCTGGGCCGTGGTGGTGGCGCCGTTGATGGCGCTGATGACCTCGATGCCGTCGCCCGTGGTCAACGCGCCCAGGCCGCCGAGGTTGGTGACCTGCACGGTGGTGGTGCCGCTGGCGCTGGCACCGGCGCCATCGAGCACCAGGCGGTCGCTGACGCTGCTGCTGTCGCCCAAGGCGGTGCCGATCCTCAGCAGCGCGTTGTGGCCCACGTAGGCGCCGCTCACCGTCAGCCGGCTGCCCGGCGCGGCGCCCAGCAGCGCGACGGTGCCCGCGTTGTCCAGGCTGGCCACGGTCTGGTCCAGGCCCGCCGTGTCGAGCGTGGCGCCGGCCGCCACCGTGTGCGCGGAGGCCGCGCTGAAGGCGTTGGCCACGCCGGCGCGCAAGGTGCCGGCGGTGATGGTGGTGGCGCCCGCGTAGGTGCTGAGACCGGACATCGTCAGCGCCCCCAGGCCGAGCTTGTTGAAGCTGGCCGCGCCGGTGAAGGCGGTGCCGATGCCCACCGCATGGTTGTTCGTGTCGAGCCACACGCCCTCAGCGCCCCCGGCCAGTGTGGTGAAGCCGCGCAGAAAGTCCGACTCGTCCCAGGTCACCCGCAGGATGCCGCCGTTGAGGTCGAGCGTGGCGGCGCCGTCGCCCCGGATCACCACGTCGGTTTCAAGTACGCCGCGCGCGAGCGCATTGCCGTTGAGGTGCAGCGTGCCGGTGGAGCCGGCCTGAACGGCGATGCGGGCCAGTGACGTTCGCACCGTGCCGCTGTCTTCGATGGTCAGTTCGCCGGTGCCCTCGTAGCCGACGTTCAGTTGCGCGGAGAAATCGAAGCTCGACGCGCGCCCACTGACGGCGTCTTGCCCCGACACCGTGGCCGTGCCGTTGCCGCCCACCTGGTAACCGATGTAGGCGGTGTGGCCCGTGATCGCACCGCCGTCTTCAACGAACAAGTCACCAGGGTCCAGAAAACCCACATACAGGTTGTTGCCGAGTTCCCAGGTCGAGACGCGGCCATTGCCGTCGCTGCCCCTGACCGTGACCGTACCGCTGGAAACGCCCGGGCCCACGCCGGTGGTGCCGCCGATGGCGCCCTGGACACTGCGCACCAGGCCTCCGTTCTCCATGAGCAGCGAGCCCGCGCCGGCATTGCCCACGGTGAGGGTAACGGCATTGATCCAGGTCGAGCGGTTGCCATGGACGTCAACGCCCGAGACGGTGGCCGATGCCGTGCCGCCGCCCGAGGCGATGTTGCCGAACGCGTTGCTCACCAGGCCGCCATTCAGGATGGAGAGGGACGCCGTGCCGCCCGCGCCGACGGCCAGATCGCCCGGCATGGTCCAACTCGACACGCTGCCGCTGGCATCGCTGCCCGTGACGGTGACAGTGCCGTCGCCCCCGGTGTAGCCGAGCGCGCCGGTCGCGCTGCTCGCCGTGGCGCCGCCCTGGATGGTCAAGGTGCCCACGCCGCCGGTGTCGCCGACATAGATCTCGCCACCCGGCACGTCCCAGGTCGGCGTCGAGACAGGGGCCGGATTCACGTCACCGATGGCCGTGATCGATTGCGCCATGGGGCGCCCAGGGTCGCGCAGACCAGGGCCAGCACCGCCGTCGACAGGCGCGAGCGCCGGTGGCGCAAGGATCCATCGCGACGCTGCCCCCGCACCGGGTGGCACACGGCATCGTTTGTCTTCCTTGTCATGACAGCTCTTGCCTCCCTAAGGTCAGTCAGCGCGGACAGGTGCCAGCGCTACTGTAATGGAAGCAGCGCGTGTCAGCCTCAGTGGCGCCGCGCGCCGTCGCGATAGGCCTGCGGCGTGACGGCGTGCTGGCGCGCGAACGCGCGCTGCAGCGCGTCCACCGAACGGAAACCGCTGCGGCTGGCGATGCGGTCCTGCGTCCAGTGCGTCTGCACCAGCAACTGCGCCGGCGTGTGGCACAGCTCAGCCGCGAAGGCGCGAGCAAGGCGCCGGAGACGACATTGATGCCATTGGAGTCCAGAAACAGGTTACCGGCCTCGAGGGTGAAGGCACGAGGCGCAATGAAGTAGATCAGCGGCGCGCCGGGCGTTGGCGCGCGCGCCCACTGACAAGCGCCAACAAATCTCGCCGAGTCCGAATACCTGGGTGCTGCAAAGCTCGGTATCTGCAGCGTCACTTCTAGGCCACGATGATGCGGCTTGGCTTGAGGCAGCCGCACGGCAATGCGCCTCGATTCCCCCGATGAGGGCCCATCTCTGCCCCACTAGACAAGACCCTCATTTGCTCAACACCGATACCCAAACACTGCTCAAAGCACCAGTTTGCCGGTCGTCCTCGAGGGCTCAATCCTCGCCTCCATCCCCGCAGTGAATTGCAAGTGGTCGGCCTCCATGCCGTCCGAGAAGATGACCCCGTTGTCCGGCATGCGCGAGCGCACCCGCAGCGGCGCGCCCGCCAGCACCCGCCCGTGCACCAGCGTGGCCTGAGAGGTGCGCGTGGGGAACGGCTCGCGCACCGCGAACACCAGGGCCCGCTCCTCCCAGGGCATGGGCTGGTAGTCCTCGTCGTCGGTGCTGGCGCCCAGGCTGCGCGCGATCGCGAGCGACCCGGTGACGATGCTTTTGAGCCAGGCGGTGGAGCCCAGGCCGGTGGAGACGATCAACCCCGAGGAGGACTGGAACTCGGTGGTCGACCCGTGCGACAGCTCGTACAGCGCCGAGGTGTGGCTGCGCGGACCGACGAACAGGTCGTTCACCGCGCGCAGCACCTGGCCGTCGCTCAGTCGTGCCTCGGCCATGGTCACCGTGCGGGTGTCGCGCCGGTCCGCCGCCACGCCCGGCAGGATGGCGGCGAGATCGGCCGGCTGGAACGGCAGCAGCACGCCGTCCCAGCGCGAGGGCTCGGGGTTGAGCCCCACCAGCGGCTGGCCCTCGAGGTACTTCATGGTGTTGGCCACCAGGCCGTCCTGGCCCAGGGCCACCACGATGTCGCTCGGCGCGAAGACGAAGTTGGCCAGCAGCGAACGGTCGACGATCTGGTAGCGCCCCCAGGCCTGCAGGGCCTGCACCGTCACCCGCAGGCTGGCCGCGTAGGCCTCGTTCTCCTTGAGGTAGTCCGAGAAGTCGGCCCCCAGGTGCTCCACATAGAACCTCGCCTGCCCGAGCGTGTTGTGGCGCGCGATGAGGGTATCGAGCCGCGTGCGCCGCGTCACCAGCACCACCCGCCGATCGCTGGCGGCGGTGGTCACGCCGACCTCCGCGTGACCGCCGACGCCGCGGCCCCACCGCCCGCGCCCAACAGGGAGTTGAGCAACTCGGGCGACAGGTTGAGCTGCCCGATTCGCTCGGCCCGCTCGGCGATGCCGCCGAAGGCCTGGGCGATGAGCTGGCCCGGCTGCATGCCCACGGCCGCCAGCGCCTGCACCACCCGGGGGTCGGCCTTCTCCAGCGCGTCCATCACGGCGCGCACCTTGTGCGCCTGGGCCTCGGCCGCCTGGCGCGTGTTCTCGGCTTCGCTGGCCACGAAGGCCTTGCGCTGGTTCTCCAGCTCGATGTCGGCGCCCATCTGCTCGGCGCGCAACTCGTTCTGGCGCCGCATGGCCGCGGCCCGGGCCTCCATCTGTGTCTCCTGGATCTCGCGCTTCTTCACCTCCACCGCGATCTCGGTGTCCAGCTCGTTCTGGCGGATGGCCCGCTCGTTCTGCACGCCGGCCATGCGCCGCTGCGAGATGGCGTCGTCGGCCGCCTTGAGATTGGCCTCCCGCGCCTCGGCCTCCAGCGCGCGGGCGATGTCGGGCGTGGGCTTGATCGCCACCACCGCCACCCCCAGGATCTCCAGCCCCAGCGCCTGCACCTCGGGCTGGCGGCCCAGTTGCTCCTGAACGGCGCGCGCGACCTCGGCCGTGGCCTTGAGCGCGTTGCGCAGCGACAGGCCCTGGATCACCTGTTGCACGATGGCGCGCACCTGCATCACCACCCGGTCCTGCAGGCGCTCCGGGTCCTCCGAGGCGTAGGTGGTGCCGTCGGGCTCGAGCGAGAAGTCCATCAACTTGTAGATGCGGCCCGGGTCGCCCACCCGGTAGGTGAGCTCGCCCTGCACCGTCACGCCCTGGAAGTCGCTGGTCACCAGGTCCAGCATGAAGCCGGCGTCGCGGCTGGCGATCGGCACCGCGACCAGGGAAGTGGTGGGTGCGTAGTAGAAGAAGGACAGCCCGGCCCCTTCGCGCACGAGCTTGCCGCCGCGGAACTGCATGAGGTGGGTGGTGGGCTGCGACTTGATGAAGCGGATGCCAAGCATTTGGGGCTCCTTATTGAGTTGTACTGTACAACTCTTATGGGTTGTATAGTACAACTCAAACCGGAGATGTCAAGCATGGCCAGCCAACGATCCCCTTCTCGCGTTGCGGCACCCGACTTCGAGCGACCGCTGGTCACCGTCGACGTCGTGATCTTCACGGTGCTCGACGAGCAGTTGAAGGTGCTGCTGGTGCGCCGCCCGGAGGCAGCCACCGATCCATTCCCGGGCCGCCTGGCCCTGCCGGGCGGATTCGTCAACGTGGACCTGGACGCCAGCCTGGCCGACTGTGCGCTGCGCAAGCTGGGCGAGAAGACCGGGTTCAGCGCGCCCTACCTGGAACAACTGGGCAGTTGGGGCAGTGCGACGCGCGACCCCCGCGGGTGGTGCACCACCCATGTCTACTTCGCCCTGGTCCCACCGCCCGCCGACAGCGAGGAGATGGCGTCGGCGGCGTCGGAGTGGATCGAGGTCAACGCGGCCCTGCGCAAGCGCCTGGCCTTCGACCACGCGGAGATCCTGGCCGCGGCGGTGGAGCGCCTGCGCGGCAAGGTGGAGTACACCTCGCTGCCGGCCTTCCTGCTGGAGGAGCCCTTCACGCTGCCGCAGTTGCAGCGCACCTACGAGATCGTGCTCGGCCGCCCCATGGACAAGAGCGCGTTTCGCAAGCGCATGCTCGATGCGCAGTTCCTGCTCGAGGCGGGTTCGATCGCGGGCGACGCGGGGCGTGCGGCCATGGGCTATCGCATCCTCGACCGCGAGCGCGCCGCGGTCTTTCCGCGCACCTTCCGATCGGTCGAATCGCCTGCCAGCAAGGAGTGACTGCCATGCGCACCCAACTGCTCATCATCGATCCCCAGAACGACTTCTGCGACATCGAGGGCGCCGCCCTGCCGGTGGCCGGCGCCAACGAAGACCTCAAGCGCCTGGCCGGCCTCATTGACTCGAACGCAAGCCGCATCGGCGGCATCACGGTCACGCTGGACTCGCACGCCAGCGTGGCGGTCGAGCGCACCACCTTCTGGCTCGGCCCGGACGGACAGCCCGTGGCGCCGTTCAGCTTCATCACCGCGGACGATGTGCGAGCCGGCTCCTACCGGCCGCGCGACGCCCGCCTGACCGAACAGGTGATCGGCATGCTCGAGCAACTGGCCGCGGCCGGCAAGGCGGGCATGGTGGTCTGGCCGGTGCACTGCGTCACCGGCACCTGGGGCCACAACATCCAGGGCGATCTGGCGCGCAGCCTCGCGGCCTGGGAAATGGCGCACCAGCGCGCCGTCACCAAGGTGCTCAAGGGTGAATACCCACTGAGCGAGCACTTCGGTGTGTTCGAGGCCGACGCGCCCGTGGCCTCGGTGCCGGCCACGCAGTTCAACACCACGCTGGCCACCGCACTGGCCGACGGTGCCGAGGTGATCGCGATCGCGGGCCAGGCCTCGAGCCACTGCGTGGCGGCCAGCTACGACCAGTTCATGCGGTTCCTGGGCAGGAGGACGCCCGCGGCCACGCCCCGGGTGGTCCTGCTTCGCGACTGCATGAGCCCGGTGCCCGGATTCGAATCACTCGCCGACGACCTGTTCGACCGGGCGCGCGCGGCAGGCACCGAGGTGATGACGGTCGATGAATTCGCCCGCAGCCTCGTCTGAGGTGGGAAAAAGAACGGAGCGACAACAAGTGTCTCGCGCTCTAAGAATTTGCGGCATATCCGAAGTCGTGTACGGAGTATCCGATAGCGCAAATTCGTCGTCCGCTCGCGTTCGTCGGCCACTTCGAACTCGAAGCTTGCTTCGCGATGCAACGTGACGTAGCCTGACTTCGTGGGCGCTTTGTCCCACGACTCGGGGGTTGCTCTCCGAACGTCCTGCAACACCGCAGGACCTGCACCGCAACCGTTCCACCTTTTTGGAGGCGAACATGGTTGCAGATGCCAAGGAGCGCACCGACGCTCGACCCACTTCTTCACTCATTGGCGGACGAGGCTTCCGCCACCCGTTGCTGCTCATCGCAACGGACACGAACAACGCACCTCGGCGATTCGGCGCGTTTCGACGCCTGATCAGACGAGCGCTCTCATCCCCTGTGGAGAGCCCCAGGCGTTCAGAACTTGCCATCAGGGTCCTCGAAGAGCTCGAGGCCCTTGAGCTCGATGATGACAGCGTTCGGAATTTTCGCAACGAGTGGCTGCACGAGATGGGCCGAAACACGCGAAACGCCTATCTGCTTGAGGCGTTCGCCATGGTCCAGTTGGCCATGAGTGATCTGGCGCTCGCTCATGGTGCATGGCAAGTGGCGCCGACGTCGCTGGGCAACTATGGGCTGCCCAGGCTTGTGCTCGCAGAGACGGCTTCGGCGAGTGCGCCGCCCAAACTTCTGGTTCCCGCATCGGTAGCTGAAACACTCCTCAAGTGCATCGACTTGGCGATGGAGGCTGAGCGGGACGCAAAGCTTTCGACTTGGTCCACGCGAGACTGTTTGGCGGTCATCCGTGCCATTGCGGTCCTATCGGTCAACGACACGCAGCACTTTCCGTTGCGCGCAGAAGCGGCTCGCAAGCAGTTCTTCGAGAGTGTGGGCATGGGGCTTTGGATTGCGTTGACCAAGCACCTGCGCCAACGACGGGATGCCATGGAATGTGCGACTTTATGGAATGGTCGACTGCAGCAGATCGTCGCGCTGAACGTCTTTGGAGGTGACCAAATCGCTGCAATGGCCTCCACAGCGCAAGGCGCGTTTTCGACCATCGATGGAAGCGCCGACGCCACGCAAACAGCGCATGTGCTTCGGGTGGTTCACGGACCGATCAATCCCGGCAACTGCAAGGAAGACAGGGAGGTCATCAAGCAGTACGAGCCATTGCTGGGTTACCTGCCAGTGGCGCACATGCCGCCACTACATCACGTCGAAGAGATCCTGATCGCCATGAGGGCCGAGTTCCCCTGGGCGGACGCGGCTATCGACGAACTGGGGGTCTTGCTGCAATCCCGTTGCTTGTTCGGCGTGCAACAACTGCAGCTACCTCCTGTGCTCGTGGTTGGGTTCCCGGGGTCCGGCAAGACACGATTTGTACGTCGCATCGCGGAACTACTCAAGCTGCCGTTCTTGCCGCTGGGAATTGGTGGCATGCATGACAGCAAACCGATTACCGGAACGCCGAGGGGTTGGGCCTCTGGCGAACCGTCGCCACTCTTGAATCTGATGTTGCGGCACCAGAGCGCGAGCGGCCTTGTGTTGCTCGATGAACTGGACAAAGTGACAAGTCGTACGAGCAATAGCGCGCCCATCACGTCTGTGCTTTTGGGTCTCCTCGAATCGGAGTCAGCCAAGCGCTGGCACGACACGTTCCTTCAGACGACCTGCGACATGACTCGGCTGAGTTTCTGGGCCACGGCGAACGGGCTTGGCAACATTCCGCGACCACTGCTTTCGAGGTTCATCATCGTGTACATGCCTGAGCCTCGGCGGGAGCACATGCCCGTTCTGGCGCGAGGTGTGGTGGAAGACATCAGAATTGAATGGGGTCTCCCAGCAGGCGTACTTCCTATACCACCAAGCTCGGTCTATTCGAATGCGAGGCTCAATGCCAGGGAGGTTCGGCGCATGGTTACGCGGTTTCTGTATGAGTGGGGACAGGAGCATCGGCGGCCAGAGAGGCTGCATTGAAGCGCCGACTTCGCCATCCTAGACCTAGTGCCCAACCGTGAACGGCATATTCAGAGGCGTCGAATGGCGGCTGAACGCACTGAGATGCTGTCTTCAGAGTAGAACGTACGCGGCAAAATGGAATTCACTTCGACGTACGCCTGCATGCTGCATGGCCTCCATACGCAACGGAAGCTGCCGCAACCACTCTTGCGGCCAGTGCTTGGCATCTCCTTCAATCCCAACCATGGTGGTACGACGTCCTCGATCAATCTGACAGTTCAGTATGGTGAGAAGAACTCGTTCGTTGTTCTCACCTTTGGTGAACGGTGAGAAGAACTCGTTCATTGTTCTCACCGCTGGTGAAAGGTGAGAAGAAGGAGTTCACCTATTGCCATGTCAACTTCTTGATCTCAACCAGCGACCTGGTCACATACTTTCCGAGCCGTCAAACACAGAAGTTCCGATCAAGGCGCGAGGTCCCACACATGAGAATGGCTCTTGAGCCGAACCATCTCGGATGTCCGTCGCCGGACCATCCGCCAGTTCGCGGCGGAGCCAGTAACCGGACCGGAAAGGTGTCTCAGCCACCTAGCAGCTTTGGCGAAATGCTGTACCGGCTGCGTACCACTAGACGTTTTAGCCAAGCGAGTATGGCTTCTCTGCTTGGTCTCTCCACGAGCTACTACAGTGAGCTCGAAAACTCAAAGCGATTGGCCACCCCAAGTCGCGTCACAAGCATTGCCTCGTACCTGGAATTAAGCGACGACGATCGGCAGATGCTGGTTAGCCTAGCCATTCAGGACATGTACTCCGGAAATCCCCTTCCTCCGAGAGTGAGCGCCTGCATTCTCACCCTTAGATCAAGATCCAACCAGCTACCGGATGATGTCCTGGATCGTGTGATGTCCCTTTTGCAGGAGGAAACCATGTGAAATCAAGCAGACAGATCCCGCTCTGGGGACCTGTCTACCTGAAGCCTCGGAGAAGTCCCCTCAGCACTGGCACGCCAAGGGTACTCAATCCAAGCACCGGGTCAAGGCAAGTTCGCCCCGTAGCGAAACTCTCTGGCAAGCCGCAACAACGACCGTGTCAGGCCCACGGGGTTCCGCCGGCTATCACCTCACTCTCGCTCACGAGTTCTTCGTTCGCGCAACTCATCACGCAGGAAAGGACGGTCCCAGTTCGCACTGGGTGCGTGATCGCACACGACCATCGTAGGAGGCTGAACATGTAGACAAAGAAAAACGGCGACCCGCTGTAACGGGTCGCCGCCGGTTCTCCGGGGATTCCGAAGAAGTCTTTGCAGGACTGCTTCAGTGTACGAGTCGTCAAGCGGTCTCGTCAATCCCCTTTCGTTTCTCCTTTTTCTCGGGGATTGCATGAGAACGACGAAACGCTTTACGCCCAAGGTGCTGGAACGCTTCGAACGCCAAGGCAGGGGATCAGGCACCTACGACCTCTATGTCCCTTGGCACCAAGTCGGGCGCGGTGATCCGGCTTCCGTTGGAAGAAGCCACCTCCATATCTGGAACGGCCGACAACGGCACTTGTTGAGCGATCAAGAACTCGTTGGCCTGTACTTCATCCGGATGCTGACCGATGTGACGGACTGCCTTGAGCAGTATCGGCTATCCATCGAACCATCCAATCATCCGCTGCTCGACTACGACCAAGGCAACCCACTTAGGCTATTTCCAGGGACGGTCGGACTTTGTCTGCAGCTGGGTGTCAAACACCCGAGAACCAGCGGCGATGGCGCCACAGCTCTGTGGCGCATGTCCACCGACTTCTTCGTGGTTAGGCGTGGAGGAGATGGGCGCTTCAACGCAACAGCGGTGGCCTGCAAGCAAGATGCCCGATTACCAAAACGCAAGATGAATCTACTTGAGGTCGAGAGGGCGTACTGGGAATGCAGAGGCATCGACTGGCTCCTCATCACTCCCGAGGTCTTTCACCCCGCCGTCGCGGACAACTTAAAAACTGTCGCATGTTGGACGCGCCACCGTGATACCACCGAGCAGGAGAGGACGTTCGCATCAAAGCTCGTCGAGCTCAATCAGTTCAGATCCATTACTGAGTTGATTCATCTCCTCACCAAGCATCTCGGCTCGGAGCCGCAAGCGCAGAAGGCTCTGTGGCAATCCGTCGTACACGGCCCTCTGTCCGTCGATCTCCGTCGACCTATCAAGTTTCATGTTCCCTTCCGCTTGATAGAACGCGAGGCCTTTCTGGCCTACAACCCTATCGAGATGCGGAGGACCTCGTGGAAATGATCGCCGACTCGACGTTCCGTGTGGTCAATCGCTCGCGAAGTCGAAGCAACATACTTCCAGGCATCTACCGGGTGATACTCGACGCCCCTGAGTTGGATGTGACATGCGCGGTCCTCCTCTACTCTGAGGCAAGTTCTCCGACGAAGTCCAAGGGAGGGAGAGCACGTGTAACGATAGAGCGCCTCCGGCGACCTCGAAAGAAGCCACCCGCGCGGCTGGTCGGCAATCTCCTGTGGCTCGACCGCACGCAACTCCAGGAGCTTCACTCGGCGAAGCTCCTTTTGCCAGTTTCTGTTGAGCGTCGTTTTGTACCGAATGGATCCGATCCATCGTCAAAGGGTCGCGGAGGAAATAGAGAGCTGGCAAGAATCGATCACGAGGACCGGATCGCCAAGATGGCGCTCTTTCTGGACTTGGTAAAACTCCAAGAGTGCATCATCGTTCACAAGAGCATTGCTCCACTTGTGAGTGAAACGATGCAAACCAAGCGGGTCAGTCGCGCCTACATCTACAAGCATTGGTCGTCTTTGTGCAGATGGGGCATGCACGAGTCGAGCCTGTACCCCTTGCGTCATCGCTGTGGCGCCCCAGGGGAAGCGAGGCCGTGCGACCCGCCCAAGAACGAGGCGCCCACTCGAGGCAAGGCGGGGCGGAAATCTACCGCACAAAGAATCGCACGCGCCACTGGAGTTCCCATTGCTTCGATTCAGCCTGGCATGAGCACGGACTGGCGCTTGCGGATTCTTGCTGCAGACAAACAGATCCCCAGGCCTAAGCCGCCGATGCCAGCGCGGATAAAGCTGATCTTGGGCTCATCCTTTGTTGCAACGGCCAAGGATGTTGATGGTGAAGTGAAGTACGAACTAGGCCCGCAGGGATCGTATCCGAACGCCCAGCAGATTCGACGCGTGCTCATGTGGGATTCGAGTCAGCTCGAGCGTCTAGCGGAGCAAACTACAAAACATCATTTCAACAGCCAGTTGAGAGGTCTGACTGCACGAAGCTGGAAGGGTGTACCCGGTCCGGCGCACACCTGGGCGATCGATTCAACGATAGGAGACATCTATCTTCGATCATCGGTGAAACGAGCCTGGATTATCGGTCGTCCCATTGTGTACATCATTGTCGACATCTGGTCGACGGCCATCATGGGCTTCTACATTTGCCTCACGGGTCCCAGCTGGTCGACCGCAAAGGTCGCCATCTTCAACGCGTGCATGTCGCATTCACTTTCCACACGAATTCCTCAGTTCGCGCTGGCAACGCAGTTGGTTCCAGCCCCAACTCTCTGCTACCGCCTCCTGTGTGACCGCGGCGAGTATCTCTCGGCCGGACACAAGCACACAGCACTCAAGCTCGACTACGACGTCGCCTACACACCTCCCTACCGCGGGGATCTGAAGGGTACGGTCGAGGTGCAGTTTCGCATCATCAAGGACGAGCAATTCTGGTTCATTCCAGGCGCAATGGACGCTCGTCGACATGAACTCGAGCTGCGCAAGGTCGATCCGCGAAAGTGCACCTTTACGTTGAAAGACTACGCGGACTACTTATCGATTGCGTTTGCGGATTACAACTTCACTGCAAACCGTAGCGATCGAATGACGGGCGAGATGAGAGCTGCCGGCGTGTTCCCATCTCCGGCAGGCCTTTGGCGCTGGGGTCACTCTGTCGGGGCTGCGTATCAGCGTCAAGTGTTTGAGCATGACCTCGTCGCTGAGCTGCTCCCCGCGGCTACGGCGCGTGTCAAATCAGATGGGGTTTGGCATGCTGGTTGCATGTACACCTCCAATCATATTCATGAGCTTGAATGGACCACCCGCGCGCGGAACTTCGGCGGCTGGAACGTACCCGTTCATCATCACCCTGGTGGCATGGAAACGATTTGGACGCCGTCGCCCAAGGACCACCAGATGTTTGAGATGACCTTGACCGGCGAGTCGAGGGCATCGCCTCACTACAGTATGGATGAGTGGGCAGACGTACTCGCAAAAGAGGTCATGGACAGGCCCGCTGAAGAACATGCACGGCTTGCGGCCTCCATTCAGTCACGAAGGCGCCTTCAAGAGATCCGGGACAATGCAAATCGCTTGACTCAAGAAGCGATCGACAAGTTCGACGGGCCGATGCCCACAATGACAGAGGCTCGCCACTTGGAGGAAGCTGCATCACTTGCGCATCCTATGGCGGAGTCTTGCCCTTTGGAAGTACCTCGGTATGAAGCGGAGATCGCCCACGACGCGATGATGTCCACACTGCTCGAACGCGCAAACCGAGACAGGTAGATGAAGGCAGAGGACCCTTCAAACCCATACGCGGGCAACCTCCTCACGGAGTGTTTGCCAGGCATTCAATCGTCGGACGCCACTCTCAGTTCCCTGCTCTATCTGCCACCGGAACCCACAGATCTGGGCTCGACTCCGAAGCATGTTCGTCTGCATGACTTGATGTCTGTTCGTGATTTGCATGTCCCGACGTTGGTCGAGCGACGCCTGTTTCATTCAATCGATCTGATGGTACGCCAGGGATACAGCTACAGAGACCCCAGACAAGCGTCTACCTGGGCCTCAGTTAGTGGAGATGCGACTCGCGCCGGCATTCGAATTCCACAAGCAACCGCGGCAGCAGTAGAGGGGCTGTCTGGTGTCGGCAAAACACAGGCCTGCCTTCGATGCCTACATGCCTTTGGCCCTCAGGTCATTCGTCATGAACGATTCCCAAAGGTCATCGGGGGGTTGACCCAAGTCCTGTGGCTGTCCGTAGAGGCTCCACCCTCTGGGCGCTCATCGGACCTTGCGCGTGCGCTGATGCTTGCGTGGGACGAGGCCACTGGCGGTCGGCGATTCGACAACTGGCTGGCGAAGGAACGAATTCCAGATGGAATGCGAGCTTTGGACGAATGGCGGCAAGTCGCCGTGTCTGGCTTCCTTGGGATTCTTCATCTCGATGAAATTCAGAATCTCTTCAAGATCTCGTCCCTGAAGCAACGAGTCAACCGCGCTGGCACCGCAGAACGGCCGGAAATCAGCATCGTAGAAGATCGCGTCGTGCGCTGGTTCCTCAATCTCGTCAACACAGGCCAGATACCAGTGCTTGTGTCCGGTACGCCGGATGGAATCGGTGCTCTGACCTCGCGCTTGAGTACCTTGCAGCGACTGAATACTGCCGGTTACCATCGGTTCGAACAGTTCTCCGATCACACTGCGCCAAGATTTAGGTCCCAGTTTCTGGACGTGCTTGCGCGGTATCAGTATGTTCAGAAGAAGCTCCCGATCGACGACAACCTTGCCAAGCTGATCATTGATCTGACCGCAGGCATTCAACGAGTCATCATCGCACTGTGGATCGCTGCTCACCGCGTTGCCTTCGAACGCGCGGATGACAGCTTGCGGCTCGAAGACTTCATCACGGCAGCTCAAACCTGGCTCGAGCCGCTCGCACCAGCCGTCGCGGCGATTCGGGAAGGAAGCCCATCCAAGATGGCCATGTATGAAGACCTCGTGCTGCGCGACACGCCATTCTGGTCGGAGTTTTGGAGTCGGTTCTCGTGAGTCTCACTTGTCTTGGGAAGGCGCTACCACTGTTGCAGTCCCCCCAGTGCCCCGTCCATTGCTTTCCGGTTTACCTATCAGCAACTATGCGAATCTGAGTCAATGACTTTTCGTGCACTCTCTTGTTGAGAGAACCATCCCTGAAATCGCTTCTTCACTCGTCTCGTACAAGGCCGCGAATACAAGGGCGGCCGACAGCGTAGAGAACATCGCACTCCCTGAGACGTCATCGCTGAACACATGTCTCGTGAGTCCTTCTTGACTCAAGGCATCGAGCCATCGCCGGTCATAGCAGGCCTGGACTTCTTCTAGTTTTAGCAGGTGACGGACAAGGGTGCAGGCTTCAGTATTGATCCCAAGATCTTCGGCTCGATACTTGGCTGCAGAAAAGACGGCATCGAGGGGGAGGACAACAACGCCGCCTAGCAGGTGCGAACAGATATCGAAGAACCGGTACGTCGCGCAATCCGTCGCATCCTTCTCGAACATCAAGTCACTCTCAACCTTGGCCTGCGGCAGCATCTGGGCCGGCGAGGCGTAGAACGCCTCCGCCTGGCTTATGCCAACGCGAGACAGTGTGGCGCCATGTTTGTCACATCTCCATTGCCCAGGCAGTTGGTGTTCTCGACGCCAGTAGGCATAGCCGTGAAAGCCAAGATCCTCGCGCACGCATTCTTGGCAAAGATAAGCTTGCGGTCTTGGCACTCGCAACGTGCCCCCGCTGATCATGGAAGCACGGTACTTTCCTTGCCCCAGCATCCCTCCGGAGACGTCTTTTGTCACTGCACGACGAAGAGGAAACATTGTGTGATGCCGAACATATGACTCAAGGTCCATTGCTGCGATCTTCGCCAAGAGTTCGACGCGAGGTACGTCACAGAAGTTGACCGATTGCCCTGTGAATAGGCGTAACGCTTGACGTCCATCCGCGACGTTCCGACTCAATCCGTTCCACCGGAGGACGGCCCCCCAATAGCCGATGGCAAGCTCGCCAGGCTTGGGGGCAGGTACGACGAGCAATCTGGGGGCCCTTCTAGCCTACAACCGACTGATCGGCGTAGGTCGCAATGCAGAGAGGGACCGAATGACGGTTGACAATGCCTTTGCGTGCCCGGCCGATCCGTCCCACGCAGAACGCAACGCGTCGACAAGCTCTTCGTTGCCCCTCACCGCATCGGCCGTCACGCCGACTTCGAAGCGCTCGACGTAGAGGCACACATCTTCAAGCAAGCGAGATCTACGCAGCCCTCGCCCGTTCAAGATCCGGCTTACCTGCGACTGACTGGCACCAACGGCAGACGCAATTTGCGCCTGGGAAATGCCGCGCTGTCTGCACGCCTCCCTAGCGTTGAGCAACCTGGCGAGCGACGCTGTTTCGAGCATCCATAAAGCATAATCTAGCGCATATTTGCATGTCAACCATCATGCACAAAGACAGGAAAGCGGCCGGGCTGCGCAATCAGAGTAGCTCGCTCGGGGAAGTGGAAGTTGCGCGTCTTGTAAGGACGGTCTCGAGCGCTCGCTGCGTCAAGGGCAGCCGTTGTAGTTGACCTAGTTTCGCCTTCAGCTCTGGAAGGACCTGGTACAACTGCCAGAGTCGCAACGTTGTTGCCCCGTTCTTCGACAGCGACAGCGCAGTCTGAAAGACACGTGCACTGAGCTCCAAATCACGGACATCCCAACGAACCGCTGGGCTCGCCCTGCGGGCACTTTCTTTCGGAGCAGGCGGAAGGTTGGCCCGAAGCCAGGCGGTGTCGTTGCGATACAGCCACGCATAAGCGGCTGGCTCCAGTTTTCTCATCCACTTCAAGCCCTGATGTTCGCCACTTGCCAGAAGGGATAGCCACGTCGAACGTGCGCGCTCTCGGGATCTCGCTTTCCTAGCAGCGACCCATTGGGCGTGCAGCCCCACCTCGGTCATGAGGATGCGAGTGATGGTCCCACTCGAAATGCTATACCGCTGAGCGAGTTCATTTCTGTCGTCGCCAAATTGAAGCGCCTGCAAGATTGAAAGCAGGCTTTCCGCCGTCAGCTTCTTCGACCTACGCTTCGTGGAAATCCCAGAAGATGCTGCCCATGCCATGGCGGTCTTGACGTCCACTCCGTACTCACGCGCTGCTGATGTGGCAGACGCCCCTTCGCTCATGAACGCCACCAGTCGAACGCGCACGTCCTCCTTATCAGTTGCCCCCTGACTGAGTTCCTTGTTCACCTCCGGCCAACAGTCCCTTTCGCTGGGATGCGCGAGTTCCGCTCGAAGATCATCCACGTCGTCAAACAGCCAGCTCGCGACGACCATCCATCGAAGCGGATGCGTTCCACTTCTCATCGGCCGCAGAAGTCGACCCAATTGTGATTTCGCCTCTTCAACGGAGCTCGGCAGAGCTGCTAGTTCCGGAATACGTCGAAGTGGTCGTACATGCTGAAGGAAGGAGCTTGCGGCATCTTCGAGCCGCAGCCTGCCCGATGTAAGAAGCCAGCCATTGGCCAGCATGCGGGATCTCACCGCGGCCTGGAAGCGATGCCGGCTCAACCAGCCATCCTCCGTTATGGACTCCACCAGATCGACGGTCATGGTTGCGAGCTTGAGTGCACTTGCTTGCATCCAGTCCGTTCTCAAAGCCTCAAGACTGTGTTGATCTTCCTCAGCAGGAAGATGCCACTGGAAACGAGCCACCCCGGTCGCTTTCAGCGCCGACTCCTGCACAGGAATCTTGTGCTCCGGGCACATCCAGACCCCGGGGTATTGAAGATGGCCTCGCCAATAGACCCAACCACACTCCACGAGATCACGATGCCTGCACTGAGGGCAAGACTTGAGCGGGTGATGCGCACGAAACCGACTCGTCAGAAGCCCCAATCGATACTTCAGATGTGCCACGGAGGCGCTTCGCATCATGACAACTGCATCCTGCACTTCACCCGCGCCTCGAAACGGAGCGTAGAACTTCAGCACAGTACGCTGTCTGGCAATCTCGTTCGCCGAACCAAGAAGCCCTTGCGTTCGATCCGCGAACACATCCAACGCGCAGGGAAAGTCATGTTGCGTCCCTCGCCTCGGTGAACCGAAAAGAATCTCCGTAGACTGGGATGAGTTCGAAAATCCCCAGAGGCGATGATGCCGACTGCAGAGGCTGAACAGGGTCTCGCCCGTCAACCAAGGAAGAACCGCAGAATTGAATGGCAGAAGCTCCATGGCCATAGCAGCTCAGGTCGACGATCCGTCGCCAGGGAGGGGCATGGGAGCAAGAGCCATGCGCGCGCCCTATGTTCCTATGGATCTCATCCCATATCAAGGAGGTCGCAGCGCGAGTTGTTGAGCATCGGCCGCTCGAGACTGGGTGCAGCCACCTGCGCTTCGAGGCCGAAAGGCCGTAGTTGACCAAAACGGGTCGTCAGTAACACCAAACAGACCGCTGAAAAATTGGTCACAACGCCGCGAAACAACCCCTGATTTCGTGCTCGAACGAACGGAGAAACCTCTCGCGATTCGTCCGAGCAGTGCACTGCCGTGCAGTGTTTCAAAACGTTAGACTGGTGGTGAACGGCGCATCAAGTCGCCGCTGCAAGGGAATTCCATCAAATCAAGCGATCAGGGGGATGACTTGATCTCATTTTTGCATACGGCCGACTGGCAGATCGGTCGAGTGTTCGCGCAGTTTGAGACCGACGACGCGGCCGCTCTATTTGAGGCACGATTCGCTGCCGTGGAGCGCCTGGCCAGTATCGCGGCCGATAGAGGCGTGGACGCAGTGCTGGTCGCTGGCGACGTGTTTGACGCCCAGACGGTGGCCGAGAAGACTATTCGGCGGCTGTTCAACGCCATGCAAGGCTTTACCGGGACCTGGGTCCTGATCCCGGGTAATCACGATGCTGCGCTGGCGGAGTCGGTGTGGAACCGGGCACATCGCTTGGGGGCAATCCCCGACAACGTCATCGTGTGCCTAGAGCCAAGGCCCTTTGTGGTGGCAGGCAAGTTCACATTGCTGCCGGCACCGCTGACCCAGCGCCATACCTATGCCGACCTCACCGAATGGTTCGCGACGCACGTTCCATCGGACGACCTGCCGCGAGTCGGTCTGGCGCACGGCAGTGTGCAGGGCATCCTACCCGCAGACGTGGACTCGACCAATCCGATCGCGGCGGGCCGGGCGCAGAGCGCGGGACTGGCTTACCTGGGGCTAGGAGACTGGCACGGCACCAAGCAGGTGGATAGCAAGACCTGGTACGCCGGCACGCCGGAATCGGACCGCTTTAAAGCCAACGAGTCGGGTCAGGCACTGCTCGTGGCCATAGAGTCGACGTCACTCGAGCCTATTGTCACAGCGGTACCCACCGGAAAATTCAACTGGCGTCAGCTCGAGCAGCATATGGCCGTCGATTCAGACGTCGACGAAGTGGTGCAAGCGTTAGACGGAGTGAGTGGCAATGATGTCCTTCACTTGCGCCTGTCCGGCACCTGCAATCTGGCGGGACACCGCAAGCTGACGGCCGCGCTCGGGGCGGCGCGCGCCAAGGCGCGGGCCATCCTGTGGAACGCTGAGGCGCTCAGGCTCGAGCCAACCGAGGAAGATATTCAAACGCTGCGTGCCGACGGCTTTGTGGGCGAGGCCCTGCAGGAGCTGCGCGAGCAGCAAGCCAGCGCAGAGCCCGAACTGGCGCGTGACGCGCTGCTAGCGCTGGCGCGGATCCTGGACGACCAAGCACCAGCGAAAGGAGCCTGCGCATGAAGCTCAAGCGGGTGCGAATCGAGAATTTCAAGCGCTTTCGGGCCCCGCTGGAGTTGTGCGACTTCGCTGACGGACTGAACCTGTTCGTCGCCCCGAACGAGTCGGGGAAGTCCACCGTAGCCGAAGCCATCCGGGCCGCGTTTTTCGAGCGGCACAAGTCGAGCGCGATCAGTGGCTTGCGTCCGTGGAGCGACAGCTCCGCCACGCCGTCTGTGGAGATCGCTTTCGCACTCGGCGGGAAACCCGCTCGGCTGAGCAAGGCGTTTCTGGGCAAGAAGCGATGCCAGCTCATCATCGATGGCAAGACGCTGGAAGGAGCAGAGGCCGAGGATCACCTGGGAGAGCTGCTGGGCTTCAGCTTCGCCGGAAAGGGCGCCAGCTCGCCCGAGCACATGGGTATCCCCGGGTTGCTCTGGATTAAGCAGGGCACGTCGCATGAAATTGCCAAGGTCGTCGGGTTCGCAAGCGATCATCTGCGCAACGCGATGGGGGACTCCCTTGGCGAACTCGCGGCCACAAGCGGCGATGAGGTCATCAAGGCGGTTGAGACCGAGCGCAATCAGCTGCTGACGCCGTCCACCGAGGCACCGCGCGGTGCATACGGGGAAGCGATCAAGCGCCGCACAGCGCTGCTCGAAGAGCTGCAGTTATTGCGCGTGGAGATTAACGCGTACCGAATCGCCGTGGACCGGCTGGCGGCATTGCGTCTTGATCATGGGCAAGACGGCGAGGCTCGGCCCTGGCTGACCCTGCGCGCGCAACTTGAGCAAGCGCAGGTCAAGCTGGCCGACGCGTTGGGGCTTGCCCAGCGGAGGACCGCGCAAGAGTTGCTGCTCAAGCAGGCTTCGGCGCAGGTTGACGCCCAGCGCCAACAACTGCAGCTCATGGCACGCGACGACGACGCGGTGAAGCTGCGCGAGGAGAAGCTGGAGGCGGCGCAGGACAAGCTGGCGCAGGCCAACGGTCAGCTCCAGGCCTGGGAGCCGCGCCATGCGCAGGCTGAACACGCGAGCATGAGGGCGCGCGACCGACTGGCAGCGGCGCGCCAAGTGGCGACCTGGCAGGCCCAGGAGAAGGCGGTGACCGAGCTCGCGGCCCAAGTACAAGCCCTGAGCCGGAGTCACCGCCAAGCGCAGCTCAAGCAGGAAGAGCTAACAAGCTTGCAGGCCGAGACGCTGTCGCTCGCCATGCCCGGCGCGGAGCTCAAGCGCCTGCGCGAAGTCACGGAGAGCCTGCGCACCGCGCAGGCTCGGTTGGATGCGGTATCAACCGCGCTGGAGTTCCGCCTCCAGCCCAGCGCGAAGGTGCAGGTCGCCGGTGTCCAGGTGAATGCCACCGACCGCCTCACCGTGGTGGAGCGCACGGGCATCGACATTGAGGGGGTGGGGCGCATCACGGTGCTGCCGGGCGGTGAGGGCCTTCAAAGCCTGATTGCGGATCGTGATCAACAGCGCAAAGTCCTGGCGGAGCTGCTCCAGCGCCTGGGTGTGGCGAACTTGGCGGCTGCGGAAGAGCGTGAGCGCCAGCACGTGCAGCGCGCGGCGGAGGCCAAGGCGGCGAAATCCGTCTTGGAGGCCCACGCTCCGAAGGGGGTGGCCGCCTTGGCGGTGGACATAGCGGCGCTGTCGACCAAGCTGACGGAGGCGAAGCAAGCACTGCAGAACTTGACGGAACCTGTCGGGGCTGAAACTGCCGGCGTATCCGTGTCGCAAGCGGAATCGGATGAATCCACGGCGAAGGTCATACTGGAAGATGCGACGTCCCAGCTGAACGACTCCAAGCTCGCGGTGAGCGAAGCGATGGCCCTGCTCAGCGTCGCGAGCGAAGAGCTGGCAGCGGCCCAGGCGACACTGGCCGACCCACTTCGCGCCAAAAGGAAAGCGGACGCCAGCCATGCCCTGACCGATGCCCTTGCGAACGAGACCACGGCGCGGGCAGGTGTGGAAGCACTCGCCGAGCAACTGCGCACGCTCAACGTTGCACTTCTGCAGCAGGACGTCGAGCGGTTTGAGCGGAGCGCCAAGCAGCTTGAGAGCGCGTACGCCCAACGCGGGAGCGACATCATCCGGTTGGAGGCGGACCTGGAGGCCAAGGGCGCCTTGGGGCTGGAAGAGGCCGCCGCGGACAAACAGCGCGAGCTCGACCACATGGAGAGACGGTGCACCGAGCTCGAACGCCGGGCCAAGGCGCTGAGCCATCTTCTCAAGCTGCTCACAGAGAAGCGCGCCGCGCTGGCACGACGCCTGCGCGCGCCACTTCAGCGACACCTGAACCACTACCTACAGATCCTGTTCCCGGGCGCGGGCATCGAGGTGAGTGATGACCTATCACCGGGACGCATCACCCGAGTCGGCACCAACGGCGCGGAGACCGGTGATTTCGAGGAACTCAGCGTCGGGGCACGGGAGCAGATGGGTGTCGTCGCGCGGCTGGCCTACGCGGACCTTCTGCAAGAGGCTGGCAAGCCCACGTTGCTCATCCTAGACGACGCCCTGGTTCACACCGACAAAGATCGACTGGGCCAGATGAAGCGGGTGCTCTACGACGCCGCTCAAAGACATCAGATCCTGGTGTTTAGCTGCCACCCGCACGCCTGGCAGGACCTTGGCGTTGCCGCACGCGAGCTATCTCATGCGCCTGGCTACGGCGGCGGCGAACCCTCTACGCCGTGAGGCCGACCGCCGTTGAGCATCACCCGAGGATAGACAGTGAAAGACCGCAGCGCGATCGCGACGATCAAAGGCTACTTCTACCAGTTCGACCAGACGATCGTGAGTCTGCTCGAGGCGTCCCCTCATGGCAGCGTGACGGTCGAAGGCGTGGAGGACATAGACCTGGATGATCCGGGTGAGAGCGCCTTCGTGCAGTGCAAGTACTACGAAGGCACGGAGTACAACCACTCGGTGATTAAGGACGCGGTCGTGCACATGCTGCGGCATTTCCATGCCGCGGGCTGCTCCAGAGACCAAATGTTCCGGTACCGGCTTCACGGCTATTACCAAAGCGGGCAGCACAAGCTCACGCTTCCCCTGACGGGCGACTTCGTGAAGGAACACTTTCTTACCTTCACGAAGGAAAAGAAGGTCCACAAAGTGCACGAAGAACTGGTGCTCACCGACGAACAGCTGGCCGACTTTCTCGCGCTGCTGGACATCAACGTGAGCGCGCCGTCCTATGACGCTCAGAAGGAGACGTTGATCAAACTGATGGTGCGCGAGATCTCCGGGTGCAACAGCGATGATGCGCGGATCTTCTTCTATCCGATGGCGATCAACGTCGTTCAGGGACTCGCAATCGAAGCGGACGTGGCGCAGCGAAAGGTAACCAAGGCGCAGTTCTTGAAGGCAATCAACCGCAAGGAGGTGGTCTTCAACGCCTGGCTGAGGGATTACATGGGGCGCGAGTACTTCGCGAGGATGGTCCGTCGAAAGTACTTCTCTCATCGCACGACTAAGCTGCCCCAGGCTTCGAGATTCTTCGTGATCGAGATGGGCGAAGAGTTCGAAGTGGCCAAGGCCAGTCGCATGCTCGCCGGGCTTGGGCGGAAGTTCTCGCACACGGAGCATATGCGGACGCCTGCTACCGATCGGTTTTGCCCCTACGTGCTGCTGCGAGGCCTGACGCCCGAACAGTTGGTTGAGCTCAAGGAGAGCCTTTGGAGGCAGGGCGTGGCCTTCATTGACGGCTATCCCTTCCACGGTTCGGCTTTCTCACCCGAGATGCTGGCGGAGCGCCCCACCAAAGAAAGACTCTGGACGCTCAAATTCGTCCCCGATGAGCACGAGCTAGCGCCGACCATGGCTGCCTGCAAAGGCTCGCTCGTCGAGGTCTACGACTTTCACCAAGGCTCGCCGTTGGACTCAGCCCTCCTGCCCAAGGGCACAGGGCTCCATTCGATCAAGAGTGACAGTGCCTATCTGCTTCAGGAGGTCATGCAGGCATGAACGATTCCAATGACATCAAGGCCGAAGTGATTGCTGTCTTCCCGGACAAGGTGAAGATCTCGGTTGGCAACATCTCGGCATTCGCAAACGATAAGAGCCTCAAGGTGGGCTCATATCTGCGCATCACCGATATCGAAGAATGCGCGCTCATCGCGATCATCGAGAACTTCTGCATCGAAGTAACTGCCAGCGGCGAGCGTCGTCACCTCATCGAGGCCTTGCCGCTGGGAATCATCGCTGACGGCAAGTTCATTCGTGGCGGCGATACGCTGACCATCCCTCCCACTGGCGTGGCGCCGGCGACGGACGAAGACATCAAGAAAATCTTCGAGGATTCGATTGAGCCGGCAAAGAAGTTCGCATTCAGCGCGCTGGTGTCCAACGAGAAGATCTCCGTCCCCGTCGACGGGGACCGGTTCTTCAACAAGCATCTTGCCGTCGTGGGTTCCACTGGCGCGGGCAAGTCGCACACCATCGCCAAGATCATCCAGACCGCAGTGCGCGCGAAAGACGGCGATTACTCGCTGAACAACTCCCACGTCGTCATCTTCGACATCCACTCCGAGTACCGGACGGCATTCCCCGACGCGAACTTCCTGGATGCCAGCACACTGACCTTGCCTTACTGGCTGCTCAACAGCGAAGAACTGGAGGAGGTGCTTCTGGATACGGGCGAGCGCGACAACTACAACCAATCGGCAGTGTTTCGCCATTTGGTCACGGAGAACAAGAAGCGCCACAACAAGTGCGCGAAGAACGTCTTCTACGACAGTCCTCTCAAGTTCGACATCCATGAAGTGCTGAACGCGCTGTACAACATCAAGAACGAAACCGTGAACTCGAAGAACGAGGCGCGGTACATGGTGAACGACGGCAGCTACGCGTTGCTGACTGAGGGCAAGACTGATAGTGGCCATGGGCTGCTGCTCACGGCGGATCAGCGCTTGGATCTTTACTTTTCTAAGCGACTCGATTTTCATCCGACCAAGTCGCAAAGCATCACGGGCGGGAGCTACGCTGACAAGACACTGGACAAGTTCTTCACGCGGTTCGAGGGCAAGGTCGAGCAGGACCGCCTGCAGTTCCTCTTCGGTCCGGCTGCGGATACAGCCACGCTGGAAGGTACTCTGATGAGCCTGATCGGCTACGGCGATACGAAGTCCAACGTCACGATCGTCGACTTGAGCGGCGTTCCGTTTGAGGTCCTGAGCATCACCGTGTCACTGATCTCGCGGATCCTTTTCGAATATGGATATCACTACAAAGTGATGCGCACGGCGGCGAAAGAGCAGTTCAATACCGACGCGCCGCTCCTGCTCGTTTATGAGGAGGCTCACAAGTACGTGCCCAACAGCGACCTGGTACGTTTTCGCGCTTCCAAGCTCTCGATCGAGCGCATTGCAAAGGAAGGGCGCAAGTACGGCGTCACGCTGCTTCTGTCGAGTCAGCGGCCGTCAGAAATCTCCGAGACGATCTTCTCCCAGTGCAGCAATTTCCTGGCGATGCGCTTGACCAACCCGAGCGACCAGAGTTACGTCGCCCGCCTGTTGCCTGACACCCTCGGTAACCTGTGCGACAAGTTGCCGACCCTGGGTGCAGGCGAGGCGCTTCTGATCGGTGAGTCGGTGGTGATGCCATCGTTGGTCCAGGTGCAGCGCTGCGATCCTCCACCCTCGTCGACAGATATTCCGTACTACCAGCTCTGGAAGGAAGAGTGGAAGCAACTCAACTTCGAGGGGATCAAAAAGTCGTGGCTCAAGGAATAGGGGAGGCGAGGCTAACCGCCTTAACACGGCCAGACGGGTCAGCACCGGTTGCCGCGTCCAATGGTGGCTTCGCGCCAACAGCGTGAGTACGCGGGCCGAATGTGACCGGCGACACCCGCTGCGAAGCCGAAGACTAATCCGCGCGGTCCAGCCCCAGGTTGTCGACCTGCCGCCCGAGGATCTGTTCATACTGGCGAGTCCCCAAGTGCGGCGATTCGTTCATGCAGCAGGGCAAGAGAGCGCCTTCTGTTTCAACCCGGCCAATTTGATCCAGGATTGCACGGCCTCTCGGGTGGCTGGAGTGACTTCGAACTGAATAGGCCGCAAGGCGCGGGCAGGTTGAAATTGCAGGCCGCTTTAGGCTTTCGCCCATTCAAGGTCTCGGATTGCGAAGCCAACAGCATGAATGGCGAGCTCGGCGTCCTCTTCCATGATGGGTCGATAACCATTTTGGCGCTGCGCATTGCTCTTGTTCCGGCTGTGCAGCTTCGCGCACACCTTGCCCAGGTGACCCACGCAGATTCGCTCATAGGGTGCACCCTCTATAGTCGCAGAGACTTGCGCAAGCTCCCTGCCAATGATCGTGTCGGGCGAGCCACTCTGAGCAAGCCATGAGGAGAGAATCGCCTGCATGGCATCGCGGCAGTTGTCAACGACAGAGCCAGGTGACTCCTTGAAGGCGGAGTCGAGGACGCGCGCGATTGCCTGAGCGACCGCAGGTCGGAGCTGCTCGTCGATCTTGTTGAGGTCGAGCTCAGGCAGGATGCTGAATGCTGACAACGCTTTAAGCGTCACCATCACGGCGCCGCTGTATAGCGCCTCCGTTTGCACGACGCGCCACGCTGACGCTGCGCGCGACGACCCTAGCGCCAAAACCGAACCTTGGCCCTGGTTCGGCCGCTGTAGGATTTCGAAGCAAGACGTATAGACGAACAGCGACTTGTAGGTTGCTTTGTCGTAGCCTGGAATCAAGCCGCGGTCATGGGGGTGGGCGGAAACGATAAGCCTCGAAGGCTGAGCACCGCTGGTTTGCTGATAGAGGCGGCCTCTGCGCGTTCGGCTTACCGGGTCATACGAATCCTCTCGGAACACGAGACCAAAAGCCTCCGAAGGACTCGGGAGCGCCTTCCAATCGTCTGCAGTATCGATGAACTTCGCATGCGTCACCGTTGGCATCGGCATGGCGGGAATGTCGGGGTTCCCCGTGCCTTCAAAGACCAGTCCTGTGTGTTGCTCAATTCCTAAATGCATGCCCGACCCCTATAGCGCAAGCTCTCAGCAGTATGCTGCCATTGGCTAGCATTTGGACGACAGCTCTTACGCCAAGACCGTGAGTTCAACGTGTAGACGCGCCTAGCGGCAGTCGCTGCACAGCTCCCCAACTGAAGAACTGTCAATGACTGAACTCAGGTTGATGGCCATGTCAGCGTCGCTGCCGTAGTTTTCGACTTTATTGTTTTGTTTTCGACTCTATTTCGCTGTTTTCGACTTTATTTGTCAGAAACACCAGATTGCGCGGCTTATCCACATCCGTCCCCCTCGCCAGCGCCGTGTGATACGCCAGCAACTGCAGCGGCACCACGTGCAGCAGCGGCGACAGGGCGCCGTAGTGCTCGGGCATTCGGATCACGCGCACGCCTTCGCTGCTCTCGATGCGCGAGTCGCCGTCGGCCAGCACGTAGAGCAGGCCGCCGCGCGCGCGCACTTCCTGCATGTTGCTCTTGAGCTTTTCCAGCAGCGTGTCGTTGGGCGCGACGACGACGACGGGCATCTGCGCGGTGACTAGCGCCAGCGGACCGTGCTTGAGTTCGCCGGCCGGATACGCCTCGGCATGGATGTAGCTGATTTCCTTGAGCTTGAGCGCGCCTTCGAGCGCGATCGGGTAATGCAACCCCCGACCGAGGAACAGCGCGTTTTCCATGCGCGCGAAGTCTTCGGCCCAGCTGATGACCTGGGGCTCCAGTGCCAGTACGGCCTGCAGCGCCACCGGCAAGTGACGCATGGCCTTGAGGTGGGCGGCCTCCTCTTCGGGCGAGAGCCGCCCCTTGGCCTGCGCGAGCGCCAGGGTCAGCAGGAACAGCCCGGCCAGTTGCGTGGTGAAGGCCTTGGTCGAAGCCACGCCGATCTCCACCCCCGCGCGCGTGACGTAGGCCAGCTTGCATTCGCGCACCATGGCGCTGGTGGCCACGTTGCAGATGGTCAGCGTCTGCTCCATGCCCAGACTGCGCGCGTGCTTGAGCGCGGCCAGCGTGTCGGCCGTCTCGCCGCTCTGGCTGATGGTGACGACCAGCGTGCGCGGATCGGGCACCGACTCGCGGTAGCGGTATTCGCTGGCGATCTCGACCTGCGTGGGGATCTTCGCGATGCCCTCGAGCCAGTACTTGGCCGTGCAGCCGCTGTAGTAGCTGGTGCCGCAGGCCAGGATCAGCACGCGGTCGATCTCCTTGAAGACGCGCCAGGCGGCGGCGCCTTCGCCGTCGAACAGCTCGGGCACGATGCCTTCGACGCCTTCGAGCGTGTCGGCGATGGCGCGCGGTTGCTCGAAGATTTCCTTCTGCATGTAGTGGCGGTAGGGGCCCAGCTCGGCCGCGCCGCTGTGGGCCAGCACGGTCTTGACCGGACGCTGTTTCGCATCCAGCGGCTTGTGCGCGCGATCGACGATCCAGTAGCGGCCCAATTGCAGGTCGACCACGTCGCCCTCTTCCAGATAGACGATCTGGTCGGTCACGCCGGCCAGCGCCATGGCGTCGCTGGCCAGGAAGTGCTCGCTGCCTTCCTTGCCCACGCCCAGGATCAGCGGCGAGCCCGCGCGCGCCCCCACCACGCGGTGCGGCTCGTCCTTGTGGAACACGGCGATGGCATAGGCGCCGTGCAGTTGCACGATGGCGGCCTTCACGGCTTCGAACAGGTCGCCGTCGTAGAGTGAATCGACCAGGTGCGCGATGACCTCGGTGTCGGTCTGGCTGGCGAACACGTAGCCCCTGGCCTGCAGCGCGGCGCGCAGTTCTTCGTGGTTCTCGATGATGCCGTTGTGCACCAGGGCCACGCGGCCGGCACGCGCGTCCGCGTCGGCCCCCGGGCCATGGCTGAAATGCGGATGCGCGTTGTACACGGCCGGCGCGCCGTGCGTGGCCCAGCGCGTGTGGGCGATGCCGGTGGCGCCTTCCACGTGATCGGCCGCCACCTGTGCCAGCAGTTCGGCCACGCGCGAGGTGCTGCGCGCGCGCTGCAGCCCGCCGCCGGCATGCACGGCCACGCCGCACGAGTCATAGCCGCGGTATTCGAGCCGCTGCAGGCCCTGCACGAGGATGGGAACGATGTTGCGCGTGGAAACCGCGCCGACGATGCCGCACATGGGTGTCTCCGGTAAGAAGCGAATGAATGGATGCTAGCGCCACCAATTTGATATTTCAGTACAAACTTTCGCTCTTGATGAACGAAAATTTCACTCCATTCGAAGTCGGCAATAAAATTCCAGAAAATTAAAGAATATGGAATCCATATCACTCGATGCGATCGATCTCGCCCTGCTCGATGCGCTACAGACCGATGCCGGGCAGACCAATCAGGCACTGGCAGCCTCGCTCGCCCTCTCGCCACCCACGTGCCTGCGGCGCGTGCGCCGGCTGCAATCGCTGGGGCTGATCCAGCGCCAGGTGGCGGTGCTCGATCCCGATCGTCTGGCCGCCGTGGTGGGCCATGGACTCACCGCGCTGGTGGAAATCTCACTGGACCGGCAGGATGCTGCCAGCCTCGATACCTTCGAGGCGCGCGTGGCCGCCGACGACGCCGTGCAGCAGTGCTGGCGCGTGTCGCCCGGCCCCGACTTCGTGCTGGTCGTGGGCGTGCGCGACATGCCCTCCTATCTGGCGCTGGCGCAGCGCCTGTTCACGGGCGATGCCAACGTGCGCAACGTGAAGGCGTTCTTCGCCACACGCCGCGCCAAATTTTTGCCGCGCGTGGTCCTGCAATAGAAACATTCAGCAACATTTCTTCTACGATCGCCGTGCGCATCCGCGCATCAACGTCTGGAGGAAACATCCCATGCCGATCCCGTCGGGCCGCTTTTTCACAACACTCATACTGGCCTGCTCCGCATTTCTCGCCGGCTGTGCTGGCCCATCGCCCCACTACAGCCCGTCCATCGACAACGTCGAGGCGCTCAAGAGAAGCGGCGCGGCGCCGGCCAAGGTCGGGGCCTTCGGCGTCACGCCGGGCATGCCGGGTGCCAATGCCCTGTCGATCCGCGCCAATTCGATGGTCTCGTCCGTCGGCTCGCACTATGGCGATTACCTGGCCGCAGCACTGCGGCAGGAGCTGGAGCTCGCGCGGCTGCTCAATGCGCAGTCCGCCACCGAAATCACCGGCACGCTGCTGCGCAACAACATCGATGCCGGCGGCATCAACACCAATGCCGGGCAGATCGAGGCACGCTTCGTGGTGTCGTCGGGCGGCACGGTCCGCTACGACAAGGTCAAGCGCATCGAGCACCAGTGGGAAGGCGCCTTCGCCGGCGCAGTGGCGATCCCCAATGCCGCCAACAACTATCCGGTGATGGTGCAAAAGCTCGTGGGCTCGCTGGTGGCCGATCCGGATTTCATCCGTGCGCTGGGCCGCTGAGGAGCCGGACATGAAACGACTCTTCCCTCTGGGCATCCTGCTGCTCGTGGCCGCGACCCTGGCAGGCTGCGCCCACCCCATCACGATGAATGCCGACCTGGCGAAGCTCGAAGCCACGGCCGAAGCCCCCATCGCCAAGTCCGTGGGCTACTACCTTCCCGATGCGTTGCGCGCCGTGGAAGTGACCACACCCGGCGGCGGCGGCGACAAAGTGCGCTACTTCCCGTACCGCGACCTGGAACCTGGCTTCTACAAGGCGCTGTCGCTTGCGTTCACCAGCGTCACCAAGCTGGCGCAGCCGATGGAAGCCGGGCCGAAGGGCGTGCAGCTCGTGATCACGCCCGAGATCCGCACCACCTCGGCTTCGGACGGCGCCTTCACGTGGCCGCCGACCGAGTTCACCGTCACGCTCACCTGCGCCGTGCACGACCCGGCCGGCAAGCCGGTCAAGACACTCAGCGTGACCGGCGACGGCCGCGCCACCTTCAGCGAATTCAAATCCAACTTCTCGCTGGCGGCCGTGCGCGCATCGGACGACGCCCTGGCCAAGCTGGTGAAGGCGTTGCGCAGCGACCCTGATCTGCGCCGCTGAGCCTTCGCGCGCGCCGCACAGGCAGCAGCGGACTCAGCCCTTCTTCTGCTTCTGCGGCCGCTGCCAGTTGGCGATGCTGACCTGCTTGCCGCGCGCCACGCTCAGCGCGCCCGGCGGCGTGCTCTTGGTGATGGTGGAGCCGCCACCCACGGTGCCGCCCGCGCCCAGGGTGACCGGCGCCACCAGCACGCAGTTGCTGCCCACGTGCACGTCGGCCTCGATCACGGTGCGGTGCTTGTTGGCACCGTCGTAGTTGGCGGTGATGCTGCCGGCGCCGTAGTTCACGCGCTCACCCACGGTGGCGTCGCCCAGGTAGGCCAGGTGGTTGGCCTTGGCGCCGGCCGCCAGCGTGGAATTCTTCACCTCGACGAAGTTGCCGATGTGCACTTCGGCGCCCAGCTGCGCGCCGGGCCGCAGCCGGGCGAACGGGCCCACCAGTGCGCCCGCGCCCACGGTGGCGCCGGCCTTCTCGCCGTCGATGTGGGTGAACGGGTGGATGACGGCGCCTGACTCGATGCGCGCATTGGCGATCACGCAGTGCGCGCCGACGCGCACGCCCTCGCCCAGCGACACGTGGCCTTCGAACACGCAGCCGACGTCGATCTCGACGTCGGCGCCGCAGTCCAGCGACCCGCGCACGTCCAGACGCGCGGGGTCGGCCAGGCGCACGCCCTGGTCCATCAACGCTTCGGCCTGACGCCATTGCAAGGCGCGTTCAAGCGCGGCCAGTTGCACGGGGCTGTTGACTCCCTCGACTTCCAGCCGGTCGGCCGTCTTCAGCGCCACCACGGATTGCCCGTCGGCCCGGGCGAGTTTGACGACGTCGGTGAGGTAGTACTCACCCTGTGCATTGCGGTTGTCCAGCCGCGCCAGCCAGCCCTTGAGCAGGCGCGTGGGGGCGGCCATCACGCCGGTATAGATCTCGCGGATGGCACGCTGCGCGTCGTTCGCATCCTTGTGCTCGACGATGGCCTGCACGGCATCGCCCTCGCGAACGATGCGGCCATAGCCGGTGGGATCGGGCATGTCGACCGTGAGTAGCGCGAGACGGGTGCCGCCGCATTCGGACAACAGGTTGCTCAGCGTGGCTTCGCTGATGAGCGGCACGTCGCCGTTGAGCACCAGCGTGATGCCGTCGTCTGCAAGCAGAGGTTGCGCCTGTTGCACCGCGTGTCCCGTACCCAGCTGCGGTTCCTGACGCGCATAGGCTAGGGCCTGGTTCGCGGCCGTGCGGGGGCCCAGGTGGGCTTCGACCTGATCGGCGCCGTGGCCGGTCACCAGCACGATGCCGCGAACTTCCAGGCGACTCACGGTGTCCACCACATGGCTGACCAGCGCCCGGCCAGCGAGCCGGTGCAGCACCTTGGGTCTGCTGCTTTTCATCCGCGTGCCCTTGCCCGCGGCCATGATGACGACGTCGATTGCTGCCATGACTATTGCTTTCCTGTCCGGGACGCCCGCTGCGGCCCCTTCTGTCCGCCGGATTATCGGTGCCGCACTGCTCGGCCTGTCGCTGCTGGCCGCGGGGTGTAGCGCGATCAAGCTCGCCTACGAAGGCCTGCCCAATATCAGCTATTACTGGGTCGATGGTTATGTCGACCTCGACGACGCTCAGGCGCCGCAGGTGCGCGAAGCGCTGGCCGGACTTCATCAGTGGCACCGGCGCAACGAGTTGCCGCTGTACGCTGGCTTGCTGGAGCGCGCGGCCCGATTGGCGCCGGGCGAAGTGACCGCGCCTCAGGCATGCGCCCTGTTCGACGACATGCGCGAGCGCTTCGTCACGTTGCTCGGCCAGGCCGAGCCCGCTGTCTCCGCTCTGGCCGTGCGGCTGTCGCCGGCACAGTTGCAGCAGTTGGAGAAGAAGTACGCGAAGAACAACCGCGACTATCGCGAAGAGTGGATAGACGTCACGCCCGAGAAGCGGCGTGAGCGGCGCTACGAGTCCATCCTCAAGCGCAGCGAGGATTTCTATGGCCGGCTCACCCGGGAACAGCGGCAGATGGTGCGCGCCCAGGTCGACGCCTCCATCTTCGATCCCTCGCTCATGCTGGCCGAACGCATGCGCCGCCAGGATGATGCCTTGCGCACGTTGCGTCAATTGCAGTCCGGCGGGGCAGACGCCACGGCCGCACGCCCGCAGGTGCATGCCTGGCTCGAACGAGGACTTCGCTCGCCCGATGCGGCTTACCGCGACTACGAACAACGCCTGCGCGCCGAGAGCTGCCGTATCTTTGCGCAAGCCCACGCCACGACCACGCCGGAGCAACGGGAGAAGGCGCGCCAGCGCCTGCTGGCCTATCAGGCTGATGTGCGTCAGTTGGCGTCGCGCTGATGGTCCTCGCGGGCGGTGCAGCCAGCCCTCGCCCGAGGGCGGCCAATCACACGACGGCAGACGGAAACTTGGGGTTCGTCACCTTGCCGGTCTCTCCGCCGGCGGCCTGGGCACCGCCTGCCACGGCAGCCGCGAGCCGCGCCATGCGGATCATCTTGCTCGAGCTGGCATCCCAGAATTCGGCGTCGTCCACATCGACGCGAAGCAGGGTGAGCAGGGGATCGTCCTTGCCCTCGGGAAACCAGGGCAACGCCAGCGCCGTCCAGAGGCGGTCAATGCGATCACGGTCGTGAACCAGCGCTGCGCGGCCCGAGACGGAAACATAGGCCGCGCGGTCAGGCTGCGCGAAGGCCAGATTGACACGGCCTTCAGCGTCCAGATGGGCCGTGCTGGAGCGAATGAAAAACCAGATCGCACCGTCCTCATCCATTTCCAGCGGCATCATCGGCCGGCTGGTCAACGCCCCGGCATCATCGACCCAGGTGAGCATGCCTACACCAATTTCGTCGATCAGCTCGGCCACTTTCTCCATGCCTTCGGTGTTCTGTGCATTGCGCTGCATCGACTGACTCCGGGTCAAAGGGCGCGAGCAGGGACCGCTCAAGCGGCCTGTACGGCGCCAGCTGCTGAAACCAGGCGCAGTACTCGTTGCGCCGGCGTGCCCGCGTTCACCTGGGGTGCCGCGGCGGCGGCAGGCAGCAAGTTGTAATCGGCCGCACCGCTGCATTGCTGCTGCTGCCGGTCGGCCAGCCGGCGGGGCTGCTGCTGGGCACTGGTGTTGGCGTAACTGTGTTGTCTCATTCGGAGCTTCCGCAATCGGCACGCCGAGGGTGATCCGGCGATGAGACAAGCGTATGAAAGCGGCGCGGCGGCACGGGTCGTCGGTCAGGCGATTCGCGTGTCGGCGGCGTCCGACACGCCTGTAGCCGGGATGTATGTATCGGCAGCCGCTGGCTGTGTGCGCGCTCAGATCAGCGGCTGGCGCCGCATCGGGCGATCCACCCAATCGGCAATGCGCGCGATGGCATGGGGATCTTCTAGCGTCAGGTAGCCACCGTCGATCGAATGCAAACCCAGCCGCTGCAACTGGCGCAGCGTCTTGTTGGTGTGCACCAGCGACAGGCCCAGAGCATCGGCGATGTGCTGTTGCGTGAGGGGAAATTCGGTGCGGCTTTCGGTCACCAGGCCCACGCGCTCGGCGCGGCGATACAGATGCACCAGCAGCATGGCCACGCGCTCGGCAGCGGTGCGGCGGCCGGCCGACAGCAGGTTCTCGTCCACCAGATGCTCTTCACGGGCCGCCAGCCAGGTGATCTGATAACCCAATTCGGGCTTCTGGCGGAACAGATCCCACAGTCCGTCGCGCGGGAATTCGCACAGGCCGACGGCAGTGAGCGCCTCCACGCCGTGGGTGGATTGGTCGACGAACTCTTCCTGCAGGCCGATCAGGTCGCCCGGCAACAGGAAGTTGAGGATCTGGCGGCGTCCGTCCGAAAGCGTCTTGTAGCGGAACGCCCAGCCCGAATACAGGGTGTACAGGCGCGAGCCCACCCGGAACTCCGGCACGATGGACGAGCCGGCGGGCTGGATGGACACCCCGGTGCGGAATGCCTCGATGAACAGCAGATCGTCATGCGAGACCGGCGTGAACGCCGCCGTACATCGGAGTCTGCATTCGGTGCAGCGCGCTGGCGGCGTGCTGCCAGCCGGCGGAGGCGCGGCAGCAGCAACTGGGAGATTGGCGGACACGTGGGGCTGGGTCACGCCTGCAGTCTACGGGCGAGGGCCATGTCTTTTGACATGGAAACACTCCTCGCGCTGATGTAGGACGCGGCCGCATGCCAGGCGGGCTGGCGCGCCGGCTCAGGCCTGCAGGGCCGTCCACATCTCCTTGTCGCGCTCGGCCGTCCAGATGCGCGGGTTCTTGATGCCGCGCGCCTCGTCGTAGGCGCGGCTCACGTCGAAGGGCAGGCAGTGCTCGTAGATGAAGACGTGGCCGAAGACCGGGTCCATCTTCTCGCGCGTGAGCGCCATCGCGCCCTTGAGGTCGAGATCGCGGCCTGCGGCCTCGCGCGCGCAGCCATACAGCGTCTCGACCCAGCGGCGCGTGTAGTCGAGCGCCTTGTTCACGTCGGCACGGCCCTTCATCGCCTCCCCCCGCCCGGGCACGATGGCCTCGGCGCCCAGCGCGCGCAGGGCCTCCAGAGTAGCGGGCCACTCTTCAAGCTGGGCGTCGCCGGTGTAGACGCCAGCCTCGTACTCGACCAGGTCGCCCGAGAACAACACTTTTTCTTCTTCCACCCAGGCGATCGTGTCGCCGCGCGTGTGGCCCGGGCCAGGATGCCACACCTGAACCTTGACGCCACCAAGGTCGAGCGTGAGCTTGCCCGGCACTTCGCCGCGGGCCGGATTACCACCGCCGACGACCAGCGTGGGCCACGTGAGGCCCGGCACCGATTCGGCATTGCGGAACAGGCGCGGAAAGCGCTCCATCTCGCTTTGCATGTCCTCGGCGCCGCGCTCCTGGATGAGCTCCAGCGTGCCCTGGCTGGCGATGATCTCGGTGGCGCCTTCGTCCAGGAAGGCGCTGGCGCCCAGCACGCGCACCGCGTGGTAGTGCGTGAGCAGTACGTACTTGATCGGCTTGTCGCTCACGGTGCGGATGCGGGCGATCAGGTCGCGCGCCATCGCGGGCGTGGCGGTGGCATCGCTCACCATGATGTAGCGCTCGCCGATGATCACGCCGGAATTCGGGTCGCCCTCGGCGGTGTAGGCCCAGCAGTGGGGGCTGAGCTGCTCGAACGTGATCTGCTTGTCGGCCAGGTCGGCCTGGCTGGCGAATGCCTTGGACATCGTGTCTCCTTCATATGGAGTCGCGATTTTAACTAACCGTAATCAATTACGGATGGTTGAATCCCCCGGATCCTGAGAGGGCTCGGCATCGCGCGCCGCCAGTCCACGCTCCAGCATCACGATCACTTCGTCCGCGAAATCGGCATAGCTCATCGGACCGCCTGGGCGCAGCCAGGTGAATGTCCAGTTGATCATGCCGAACACCATCATCGTGACGGCCGTCTGGTTGGCGTCAGTCACGCGCCCGGGGTAGGCGCGGCGCAGGAAGCGGGTGAAGGCGGACACCACATCGCGCTGCCGGTCGAGGATCTGCTCGCGCTCGACCTCGGGGAGGAAGGGCGTGGCGTGCAGCAGCGCCACGTGGCGTGTGGCCGAGGTTTCGTACTCGCCCAGGAAGGTACGCAGCAGCTCGTGCAGCGCCGCGCGCTCATCCAGCCCGCGCCGCTGGGCTGCGGCCTCGGCCTGGGCGATGAGCGCGAGCAGGCGCTCGGTGTAGCGGCCCAAGAGTTCGAACAGGATGGCGTCCTTGCTCTCGTAGTAGTGGTAGAGCCGCGCCTTGCTGGTCCCCAGCGCCTGGGCGATGTCGTTCATGCTGGCCGCGGCGTAGCTGCGCTCGGCGAAGCATTGCGCCGCCATGTCGAGGATCTGGTCGCGCTTGAGGTCGTGATTGGCAGAACGGGGCCGGGCCATCGGCGGATTATCGGCGGCTGCTATCGTGCAGGAATGGCCTCACCTGCGCGCCCACCCGATCCCTTCGTGCTGCACTGCTGCGAATTGCTGGGCACGCTGGGGCCCTGCAGGGCGCGGCGCATGTTCGGCGGCTGGGGGTTGTCGGTGGACGGCCTTCCGCTGGGGCTGATCCTGGGCGACACGCTGTATTTGAAGGTGACGCCCGGGGAAGAACAGCCGTGGCTGGAGGCCGGCTGCACGCCCTTTCTCTACGAGGCGCGCGGCCGGCTGGTCAACCTCAACTACTACACCGCGCCCGACAGCGCGATGGAGTCGCCTGCCGAGATGGCGCCCTGGGCCCGGCGTGCGCTGGCCAGTGCGATCAAAGCCCGCGCGGGTGCGGGCGCATCGGGCAAGGCCGCATCGCCTGGGGCACGCGCGCGCCGCACCAGGGCCAGCCCGGCCACACCCAGCAGCAGCCGGCCCGCTGCGCCGAGCGCGAAGCCGAAGGCCAGGCGCAAGTCATCCAGCGGTTGAACAACGGCCTGCCAGCGCGAGGCGCGCGCCGCCTGCGTTTGCGGCAACGGATCCCACGCGAACCAGGCCGACTGGTCGGCTTGCTGTTGGAAGGGCTCCATCACCAGCCGGTCGCCACGGCGCAGCGCGATCTGCTCGCCAGCGCACAGGAACAGGTCGGCGCGCGGCTGGCCGCGCCCGTCCACCGTGATCCAGATGCGGCCGTGTGCCACACGCAGAACGCCGGCCGCGCGCGGCTTCAGCGTGACGGCGCTGTGCGCGGCGAGCTTGAAGCAGCCGGTGAGGGCAGCACCGGTGTCGTGGCGGGGCGCGAGCAGGTGGGCAGAGGCAGACATGGAAGGCTCCAGTGGCGTCGATAGTGCATGGATCGGGAATGGATGATCCGCCCGCTGCCATTGGCAGTCCAATGAAAAGCCACTAAGCTTTTGATGCCCGCCCCGCATCAATGGTGCCGGGCCATACCACCACCATCCGATGCTGCATTCGCAGACCCACCTCCGCACACGACCGATCTCGGCCGGCCACCTGCGCGCTTTCGAGGCAGTGGCGCGCCACCTCAACTTCCGCGCCGCGGCCGAAGAGCTGGCGCTCACGCAGTCGGCCGTCAGCCGGCAGATCCAGGGGCTGGAGGAAGAAGTGGGCGTGGTGCTGTTCCTGCGCCACACGCGCGCGGTGGAACTCACGTCGGCCGGCACACAACTGCTGCTGGCTGTGTCGCAGGCGCTGCCGCGCATCGACAGCGCGGTGCGCCAGATCCGCCAGAGCGCGGGCCGCCGCAGCGTGTCGCTGACCACGTTCGCGTCGTTTGCCTCGATGTGGCTGATCCCGCGCATGGAGGCGTTCCAGCGCGACAACCCCGAAATCGACATCCGCATCGACGCCAGCGACTCCGCCGTCGATCTCGACGTGGCCGACGTCGACATCGCCCTGCGCTACGGACCGGCGGCCAACATGCCGGCCGGCGCCGTGCGCATGTTCGGCGAGCAGCTCACGCCCGTGGCCAGCCCCTGGCTGCTCAAGGGCGGGCCACGGCTCAAGCAGCCGGCCGAC
Organism: Burkholderiales bacterium; assembly: GCA_017307855.1. Classification (GTDB taxonomy): domain Bacteria; phylum Pseudomonadota; class Gammaproteobacteria; order Burkholderiales; family Burkholderiaceae_C; genus JAGOCV01. Next base: position 331,847 of record JAFKGD010000007.1, read on the forward strand.
CTGGCTAACTTCACGCTGATCGAGGCCGGCGACGCTCACCGCTCTCACCTCGAATGGCTGACGTGGCGACGCTGGTTCGACGACCACCAGCTCACCCGCCTGGCCCCCAAGCGCTGGCTTTATTTCAATTACGCCTACCAGATGGTGCAGGCCGCACTGGCCGGCCAGGGCGTGGTGCTGGCGCGCCTGCCGTTGATCGCCGAGAACCTGGCGACGGGCGACCTGATCGAGACGCTGCCGCACGAGCATCGCATGGATTCACCCATGGCCTACTGGATGATCGTGGGGCCGCGCAGCGAACAGCGGCCCGAGATCCGGGCCTTCTGCGAATGGCTGATGGGCCAGGCGCGCGATACGCGCCAGACCATCGGCGAGGTGCCCGACCCCGACGAGGCCGACTGCCAGGACTGAGCCTCAGCCGCCCAGGTAGATTTCCTTGACGCGCGGGTCCTGCGACAGTTCGCGGCCGGTGCCCGAAAGCTCGATCGAACCGCTTTCCATCACGTAGGCCGCGTGCGCGATCTTCAGCGCCTGCTTGACGTTCTGCTCCACCATCAGGATGGTCATGCCACGTCCGTGGATGTCCCGCAGGATGGAGAAGATGTTCTGCACGATGATCGGCGCCAGGCCCATCGAGGGCTCGTCGAGCACCAGCAGGCGCGGCGCGGCCATGAGCGCGCGGCCGATGGCCAGCATCTGCTGCTCGCCGCCCGAAAGCGATCCGCCCGCCGAGGTCTCGCGCTCCTTCAGGCGCGGGAACAGCTCGTAGATCGCGTCGATTTCCTTCTCGCGCTCGGCCTTCGAGATCTTGCGCGTGTAGGCGCCGAGTTCGAGGTTTTCCTTGACGGTGAGCGTGGTCAGCGTGGCACGGCCCTCGGCCACCTGCACGAGGCCGCGCTGCACGATGCGGTGCGGCGACTCGCGCGAGATGTCCACGCCGTCGAAGATCACCTGGCCGCGCGCCTTCTTCACCAGGCCCGAGATCGCCAGCAGCGAGGTGCTCTTGCCGGCGCCATTGGCACCCACCAGCGTGGTGATGGCGCCGCGTTCGATGCGCAGGTCGATGCCTTTCACCGCGGCCACGTGGCCGTAGTTCACGGCCAGGTCTTTCACTTCAAGAAGGGCTTCAGCCATTGCGCGTCTCCGCATCCACGGCGCCCTGCGCCTCTTCTTCGTCGTCCTCGCGGCCCAGGTAGGCCTCGATCACCTGCGGATCGTTGCGGATCTGCTCGGGCCGGCCCTGGGCGATGATGCGACCGAAGTTCAGCACCGCGATCTCGCTGCACAGGCTCATCACGAAGCGCACGTCGTGCTCGATCAGGAAGATGGTGTAGCCGCGCTTGGCGATCGCTTCGATCTCGCGCATGAGGTCCATCTTCTCGCCGCTGTTCATGCCGGCAACCGGCTCGTCGAGCATCAGGATGCGCGGCGAGGTGGCCAGCGCGCGCGCCAGTTCCAGCTTGCGCTGGTTGCCGTACGAGAGGTTTTCGGCCAGCTCGTCGGCCAGGCCGTCCAGGCCCACCCAGCCGAGCAGCTCGCGCGCACGCTCGCGCGCCTCGCGCTCGGCCGTGCGGAAGCGCGGCATGCGCAGCAGGATCTCGGCCGGGTTGTACTTGAGCGCGCCGTGCATGCCCACCATGACGTTCTCCAGGATCGTCATCTCGCGGAACAGCCGGATGTTCTGGAACGTGCGGCCGATGCCCAGACGCGTGATCTCGTGCGTGGCGCGGCCCTGGATGTCCTGGCCGAACAGCCTGATGCTGCCGCCCGTGGGCTGGTAGACGCCCGAGACCAGGTTGAACGCCGTCGTCTTGCCGGCGCCGTTGGGGCCGATCAGGCCGAACACCGAGCCTTCGGGAATCTTGAGATTGACACCTTCGAGCACGCGCAGGCCCCCGAAGGCGCACGACACGTTGTCCATGTCGACAGCCAGGTTCGTCGTCATGCCGCACCTCCCTTCCGGCGCGCGAAGAACTGCTGGATGCCGCGCGGGTTCCACATGCCCTTGGGCAGGAACAGCACCACGGCCACCAGGATCAGCCCGTTGACGATGAGGCGGTAGTCGTTCATGCCGCGCAACACCTCGGGCAGCAGCGTGAGCGTGGCACTGCCCAGGATCGGGCCGATGATCGAGCTGACACCCCCCAGGATGGCCATGGCGAGGATCTCGACGCCGCGGTCGAAACCGTATTCGTTGGGCCCGATGAAGAACGTCAGGTGCGCGTTGAGCCCGCCCGCCAGGCCGGCAATGGCGGCGCCGATCATGAAGGCAGTCGACTTGTGCGCCTGCACGTTGATGCCCATGAGGCCGGCGGCCGTCTCGTCCTCGCGGATCGCTTCGAAGGCGCGGCCGACGCGTGAGCGGCGCATGGATTGCAGCAGCACGATCACCGCCGCCAGCGCCAGCACCACGTGCCACCACTGCGTGAGCTGCGGAATGCTGTTGAGGCCCAGCGCGCCCCCGGTGAGCGGCTCGGCATTGAGGATGGCGATGCGCACCACTTCGCCGAAGGCGAGGGTGGCCATGGCCAGGTACACGCCCGAAATGCGCAGCGTGCGGCGGCCGATGATGCCCGCCACGACGGCCGGCACCCCGCAGGCCACCAGCAGGGCCAGCGGGTAGGCCACGTTGTACTGCGTGGTCAGGATGGAGGACGAGTAGGCGCCCAGGGCCATGAAGCCCGCGTTCGCCATGGTCAGCATGCCGCACGAGAGCGTGACCCAGATCGACAGCGCCAGCAGCGCGTTGGTGCCGAGCGTGAGGACCAGGTTGCCGTGGATGGCCCAGAAGGTTTCGAAGCCTGTCATGTCCGCTCAGGCCTTTCGTTCGTTCATGGTGCCGAACAGCCCCTTGGGCCGCAGCAGCAGCACCAGGAACAGCAGCCCGAACGCCACCGCGTCGCGCATGCTGGAGCCGATGTAGGCCACCGAGAGCACCTCGGCGAAGCCCAGGAAAATGCCGCCGATCACCGCGCCACGGATGTCGCCCATGCCGCCCAGGATGATCACGGCGATGCCCTTGTGCAGGATGGGCTGGCCCATCAGCGGATAGATCGCGTTGGAGTACAGGCCGATCAGCACGCCCGCGATGCCGCCGAGCGCGGCCGCGATGAACGAGGTGAGCATGAACACGCCCTCGACATTCACGCCCACCAGGTAGGCAGCGCGTGGCGATTCGGCCACGGCGCGCAGCGCGCGGCCGACCTGCGTGCGGCGCATGACGATGAGCAGCACGGCCATCAGCGCGGCCGAGAGGAACAGGATGCCCAGCTCCAGGGCCGTCACTGTCACGTTGCCCAGGCTGAAGGATTCGCCGCTCAGCGCGCCCTCGGGGAAACGGCGGTTGCTGGCGCCGAAGATGCCCTGCGCCGCGCTGTTGAGCACGATGGCGACGCCGATGGTCGCGATCATGGGTATCAGGTGGGGCGCATTGCGTGCGCGCAGTGGCTTGAGGATGGCCACGTCGATGATCAGGCCGAGCATGCCCGCCGCGAAGAAGGCCACCACGAGGCCCAGCACGAGCGAGTTGGCCACGGTGGTCATGACGACCTGGGCCGAGTAGGCACCGGCCATGAAGATGGCGCCGTGGGCCAGGTTGATGACGCCCAGCACCCCGAAGATCAGGGTGAAGCCGAGCGCGTAGAGGGCGTACACCGCCCCCAGCGAAAGCCCGTTGGCAAGCTGTTGTTCCAGCACTGTTCAGTTTCCTCTTGTTCCGGCCTGTGCGCGGTGCGCCGTCAGGGGATGGCCCGCGATGCGCGGTGTTGCAGAAAGCACCGCGGCCCGGGCGGTGGGGCCCGGGCCGGTCGCGGGTGCGGTCGCGAGCTTACTTCTCGATGACGAACTCGGTGCCCTTGGTCACGCTGACGATGGGCTTTTGCTGGGCGTCGTAGCCCTTGTCGCCGAAGCGGCGGAACTGGAAGTCGCCGGTGGCGCCGCTCCATTTCACGGTGGAGAGGGCGCGCTGGAAGGCGATGCGGTCGGCCGGCACGTTGCCCGAGATGTTGACGCTCTTGAGCGCTTCGGCGGCGATGTACATGGCGTCATAGGCCTGGGCGGCGAACTGGTCGGGCGCCACCTTGTACTTCTCGGTGTAGGCCTTGATGAACTTCTGGTTGGCCGGGGCTGCGTTGGACGCCGACCACGGGCTGCCCACCCAGAGGTTGTCCGATGCGCCCTTCGCGAGGTCGAACACCTTGGTCGAGTTCATGCCGTTGCCGCCGATCACCGGCACGTTCAGGCCAAGCTGGCGGGCCTGCACCATGATGGGCGCGCCCTCGGCGATCAGCGCCGACAGCACCAGCGCGTCGGGGTTGGTGGCCTTGATCTTGGTGAGCTGCGCCTTGAAGTCGACGTCGCCCTTGGCATACGTTTCGGTCGCGGTGACCGGGATGTTCAGGTCGGCCAGGGCCTTGCGGAAATTGTCGTAGCCGCTCTTGGTGAAGACGTCGTCGTTGCCGTAGAGCACCGCGACCTTCTTGATGCCGGCCTTCTTGACGGCCGTCTTGATGGTTTCGGGCAGCACGTCGGCTTCGGTCACCGAGTTGCGGAACACGAATTCGCCCGGCGAGGTGATGCCGTCGGCCGTGAGCGAGGTGCCGAACATGACGATCTTGGAGCCCTGGGCGAGCCCGTTGACGGCCTGGCCGGAGTTCGAGAGCGTGGGGCCGAAGATCATCAGCACCTGGTCCTGGAAGATCAGTTTGCGGAAGACGTTGATGGCCTCTTCCTTCTTCCCCTGCTCGTCGGCGATGACCAGGCGCAGCGGGTTGCCCTTGACACCGCCCTGGGCGTTGATTTCACCGGCGGCCAGCTCGAAACCGTTCTTGATGGCGGCGCCGTACTGGGCCGCGCCGCCCGACAGCGCGGAGGCCACGCCGATCTTGATGTCTGCGGCAGCGGCCGGCAGGGCGAAAGCGGCGGCCGTAGCGGCGGCCAGACAGGACCAGTAGATCTTCTTCATAGAGGTATCCCCATTGGATGGATGTGGGCCGCCCTTGCGCGGCCGGCTGCCTGCGACATGCGCTGACCTGGGGATCGGCCCCGATGGACAGTCGTGTCACCGAAAGGTATTTTGCGTACACAAGACGTTTCGGCGGTGCGTATTTTCCCTCAAGATGAAATCCCGCCCCTGACGCACGATGCCAAGCCCTGCAGAACGCCTCAAGAACGACTCCAACATGGCCCATCTTGCCCCCGATGCATCGATCCAGCAGCAGATCGCCGACACGATGCGCGCCATGCTCGTGGACGGCCGGATCCAGCCCGGCGAGCGGGTGCTGGAGGCCCACGTCGCCCGCGCCTTCGGCGTGAGCCGCTCGCCGGCCCGCAGCGCGCTCGACCTGCTGGCCGCCTCGAAGCTGCTGTGGCCGGCCGATGGCCGGGGATTCATCGCCGCCGGGCCCGACGGCGCACCCCCGGCGCCCTCCCGGCTGGCGCATCTCGAGTCCCGCCCTATCGTGCCGGTGGCTGGCTGGAAACGCATCTACGAGCAGCTGGACACCGCGATCTCGCACAACGTTTTCCGCTGCTCGCTGCGCATCCGTGAGGAGCGCGTGGCGGAGCATTTCGCGGTGAGCCGCACGGTGGCACGCGAATGTCTGTCCCGGATGCACAGCGCCGGCATGGTGGGACAGGACCGCCAGGGCCGCTGGATTGCGCCGAGGGTCACCACCCAGCGGATCCGCGAAACCTATGCGGTGCGCGCCTTGCTCGAGCCCGCGGCCCTGAGCCTGGCGGCGGCGCGCGTGCCGGTCGCACAGCTGGAGTCGCCGATCGCCGATCTGGCGTTCACCCTGGGGCGCAGCAGCACGCCGCCGCCGCACGGCCGCCGCTCGCACCAGCAACTGGAACGCGCACTGCATGTCGACCTGCTCGCACACTGCCCCAATGAGGAACTGGTGCGCGCCATTCACCGCGCGCAACTCTTCCTGGGCTGCCATTCATTTTTCGACCTCGAACTGCTGAACGACGAAGCGATGAAGGGACTGGGCGAGCACCTGGACGTGCTGCAGGCGCTGGCCACGGGCCACGTCGAGCGCGCCGCCGGCTTGCTGCGCGAGCACCTGGAGGTGTCGTGCGATGTGTGGGTGCGCAAGTCGGAGTCGGTGCGCGCTCCCGACATGGCGCTGCCGGATTACCTCGAGGCCGTGGTGTCGCCCTGACCGGTGCGCCCCGGCCGGCGCGCATGCCGTGTCAGCCGATCGGCCAGACGACGCCGTTCTCGTTGAGGATGGCGTCCAGCGGTTCGTCGTGGGCCTCGGACTCGAAGTCGGGCAGGAATCCCTGCGCGAAGCCCAGCCCCACCGTCACCGGCCGGGGTTGCAGCGTGGCCAGCGTCCGGTCGTAGAAGCCGCCGCCATAGCCCAGGCGGTAGCCGCCCGGCCCGTAGCCGACGCACGGCACGAACAGCAGGGTAGGCACGATGACCTCGGTGTCCTTGGGCTTGGGGATTCCATAGGCATCTTCTTCCATGGGGCAGCCCGGGTACCAGGCGTGGAAGGTGAGCGTCTTGTGGACCTTGTCCACCACCGGCAGGCCGATGCGGCGGCGGCGGGCTTCGCCGGTGAGTTCGCCGTCTTCCTTCCAGCGGTGAAGCGCGGGCAGCGGATCGAACTCTCCCTTGATGGGCCAGTAGACGCCGATGACCGTATCCGGGCGCCCGACCAGCCAGATGCGCATCACACGCTGCAGCAGATCGGCCTTGTGTAGGCGATCGGGCAGGTTCAACCGTTGCTCGATCAGGGCCTTTCGCAGGGCCTGCTTTTCCTGTGCCTTATCCATAATCCCCAGATGTTCCTGATTCGAGCCATTCTGACATCGATCACCCTGGCCGTGGCAGGCGCTGCCCCCGCCAGCGCACAAACCTCCACCGCCAGCGACAGCGTGTTGCTGGAGATGAACCAGGCCTACAAGCGCGGCGACAAGCGCCGGCTCACGGCGCTGTTGCCGCAGGCGCGGGGCCATGCGCTCGAGCCCTGGGCCGCCTACTGGGAATTGCGCGCGCGGCTCGATGAAGCCACGGCGCCCGAAGTGCAGGCCTTTCTCACCCGCTGGGCCGGCACCTACCAGGAAGACCGCCTGCGCAACGACTGGCTGCTGCTGCTGGGCCAGCGGCGCGACTGGGGCAATTTCGCAGCGCTGCACCCCGACTTCCGCATGAACGATGACCGGCAGGTGCGCTGCTATGCACTGCTGGTGGACCACATCGCCCGCAACACCGACATCACCGCCGAGGTGCGGCGCCTGTGGCTGGCCACGCCGGCCGACGACGACGGCTGCTCCACGGCCGCCGACCGGCTGATTTCCGAGAAGAAGCTGCCCGCGGCCGACGCCTGGCTGAAGGCGCGCCTGGCGATCGAGTCCAACCGCCCTGCCGTGGCGCGCCGCGCGGTCGAGATGGTGGCGCCCGAGGCGTCGGCCCAGGTGGCCGAGCTCAATAACAGCCCGGCCCGTTACCTGGCCGCGCGAGCCGTCGCGCCGGGCAAGGTCCGCAAGGAACTGGTGTTGCTGGCTCTGGTGAAGACCGCGGCCAGCGACCATGCAGCCGCCGCCAGCCTGCTGGAGGACAAATGGGCGCCGCACCTCACCGCCGAGGAGCGCCACTGGGCCTGGGGCACGATCGGCAAATGGGCCGCGATGCGGCTGTCCAACGACGCGCTGAGCTACTACGCCAAGGTGACGCGCGATGCCGACCTCTCCGAGGACATGCTGGCCTGGAAGGCCCGCGCCGCCTTGCGCGCCGGTCCCAACTGGCCGGTGCTGCTGTCCACGATCAACGCCATGGGCCCCGATACGCGCGACGATGCCACCTGGGTCTACTGGCGCGCACGTGCCTTGCAGGCCACGGCCAGATCCGACGCCGACCGCGCGGTCGCGCAACGTCTGTTCGAGGGCATTGCCGGCGTGCGCGGCTTCTACGAGCAACTGGCGCTGGAAGAGACCGGCCAGAAGATCACGCTGCCCCCGGCCCCGCCCGCGCCCACCGAGGCCGAGCGCCAGGCCGCGCGGCAGAACGGTTCGCTCAACCGCGGGCTCTACGCCATCCTGATCGGCCTGCGCAGCGAAGGCGTGCGCGAGTGGAACTACGCCACCAACCTGCATGTGCCCGGCGGCATGAACGACCGCGAGTTGCTGGCGGCGGCCGAGTTCGCCTGCCAACGCGAGGTGTGGGACCGCTGCATCAACACCAGCGAGCGCACACGCGCGTTCATCGACATGCAGCAGCGTTTCCCGATGCCGTTCCACGACGCGGTGCTCAAGCGGACGGCCGAGATCGGGCTCGATCCGGCCTACGTGTATGGGCTGATCCGCCAGGAAAGCCGCTTCATCATGGATGCCCGCTCGGGCGTGGGCGCGTCGGGCCTGATGCAGGTGATGCCGGCGACCGCGCGCTGGACGGCGCGCAAGATCGGCCTGACCGATTTCACGCCGGGCCAGATCAACGACCGCGACACCAACATCACCATCGGCACGGCCTACCTCAAGCTCGCGCTCGACGACTTCGAGGGCTCGATGCCGCTGGCCGCCGCCGCCTACAACGCCGGGCCCGGCCGTCCGCGCAACTGGCGCAACGGGCCCGTGATGGAAGCCGCCGCCTGGGCCGAGAACGTGCCGTTCACCGAGACGCGCGACTACGTGAAGAAGGTGCTGTCCAACACCACCAACTACGCGGCGCTCATCACTGGCCAGCCGCAGTCGCTCAAGGCGCGCCTGGGGATGGTGGGCCCGCGGCCCACCATGGCCGCAGCGGAGAACAAGGACCTGCCCTGAGAAGGCAATCCATCGGCAATCCCGAGCGCTGATCGCGCAGCGATCACGCCTCGGCTTTGCCGAGGCCCCGCGCGAGCGGCCCCCTCGGGGGGCAGCGACCCACACAAAGTGGGGGAGCGTGGGGGCCCATGGCTCCGGGGCAGAGAGCTACACGCAGTGAGCGAACGTGGCTCAAGGTTTGAGCCACTCTTCCGCGAGCCGCACCCAGTACGTGGCGCCCAGCGGAATCAGGTCGTCGTTGAAGTCGTAGCTCGGGTTGTGGATGACGCAGGGCCCTCCTCCGTGGCCGACCTCGCGGTGAGCGCCGTCGCCGTTGTCCAGGAAGCAGTAGGCGCCGGGCTTGGCATCGAGCATGTACGAGAAATCTTCCGCGCCCATGGTCGGCTCCTGCTTGAGCACGTTCTCCTCGCCGACGATGGACACCATCACACGGCGCGCGAACTCGGTCTCATGCGGATGGTTGACGGTGGCCGGGTAATTGCGCGTGAACGAGAAGTCGGCCGTCGCCGCGTGGGCCGCGCTCACGTGTTCGGCGATGGTGCGCATGCGCGACTCGATCAGGTCGAGCACTTCGGTGGTGAAGGTCCGCACCGTGCCCTGCAGCTCGCAGCTGTCGGGAATGACGTTGGTGGCCTCGCCGGCGTGGATCATGGTGACCGAAATCACGCCCGCATCCACCGGCTTCTTGTTGCGGCTGATGATGGTCTGGAAAGCCTGCACCATCTGGCAGGCCACCTGCACCGGATCGACGCCGGTGTGCGGCAGCGCGGCATGGCCGCCCTTGCCGCGGATGGTGATCCTGAACTCGCTGGTGGACGCCATCACCGGGCCGGGGCTGACGGCGAACTGGCCGACTTTGGCGCCCGACCAGTTGTGCATGCCGAAGACGGCCTGCATGGGGAATTTCTCGAACAGCCCGTCGCGGATCATCTCGCGTGCTCCGCCACCGCCCTCTTCGGCCGGCTGGAAGATCAGGTAGACCGTGCCGTCGAAATTGCGGTTCGTCGCGAAATGCTGGGCCGCGGCCAGCAGCATGGCTGTGTGGCCGTCGTGGCCGCAGGCGTGCATCTTGCCGGCATGTTTGCTGGCGTGGGCGAAGGTGTTGAACTCCTGCATGGGCAGTGCGTCCATGTCGGCGCGCAGGCCGATGGCACGATCGCTGGTGCCGGCCTTCACGATGCCGACCACGCCCGTCTTGCCCAGACCCCGGTGCACCGGAATGCCCCATCGGGTGAGCGCATCGGCCACCAGGTCGGCGGTGCGGTTTTCCTCGAAGCACAGTTCGGGGTGGGCGTGGATGTCGCGGCGCAGCGCGGCGATGCCCGCCGCCTGGGTGACGATGGAATCGATGGTTTTCATGCCCTCCAGTCTAGGGCCTGTTCACACTATTTTTGCCAGATGCGTTGCGATCAGAAAGGCCATGCGCAAGGCGCGAACCACAGCGATAGCCGCAGCTATCGCGAGGATTCGCAACGCCGCGCATGGCCTTTCTGATCGCAACCCGAAGGGAACGCCGTGTCTGCCACGCCACTCTTCGTTGCACGCCTTGCCCGCACACCCGGTGCGGGCTGCGTCGCGCGCCTCGATTGGCGCGCCATCCATGACGTTCGCACTGGCAAAAATAGTGTGAACAGGCCCTAGCCCGCGGCCCGCGCGGCGGCAGGCTTCGATGCACTGCGGCCGGGGTCTTTCGCGGCGGCCGCGCCGGCGCGCGAAGTGACGCAAAATAGACCGTCCGTTTCACCAGGAGCCACACATGTCCATCATCGGAACCATCGTCATCGGCCTCATCGTGGGCCTGCTGGCCCGGGCCCTCAAGCCCGGCAACGACAAGATGGGCTGGATCATGACGATCCTGCTCGGTATCGGCGGCTCGCTGCTGGCGGGCTATGCCGGTCGGGCGATGGGCTGGTACGGCCCCGGCGAGGTGGCGGGCTGGATCGCTTCGGTGCTCGGCGCCATCGTGCTGCTCATCATCTACGGCCTGCTCACGCGCAAGAGCTGACGACCAGGGCCACGGCGACCCCGGTTTCCTTCCCTCGCATGGATACCATTCCCATCGCCGCGGCGCCGGCCCCGCACCAGGTGCGGGGCGCCTGCCCGCATGACTGCCCCGACACCTGCTCGCTGATCACCACGGTGGAAGATGGCCGGGCCGTGCGCGTGCAGGGCAACCCCGAACATCCGCCCACGGCCGGCGTGCTCTGCACCAAGGTCTCGCGCTACACCGAGCGCACCTACCATCCCGACCGCCTGCTCACGCCGCTGCGCCGCACCGGCCCCAAGGGCAGCGGACAGTTCGAGTCCGTGGGTTGGGACGAGGCGCTCCATGACATCGCCGCACGCCTGTCAGCCATCGCCGCGCGCAATGCCGAAGCCATCCTTCCCTACAGCTATGCCGGCACCATGGGCCTGGTGCAGGGCGAGGGCATGGCGGCACGCTTCTTCCACCGCCTGGGCGCCTCGCTGCTCGATCGCACCATCTGCGCTTCGGCCGGCGCCGAGGGGCTGATGTACACGCTGGGCGGCAAGGTCGGCATGCGGGTGGAGCATTTCGCCGAGTCCGACCTGATCCTGATCTGGGGCAGCAACCCCATCACCAGCAGCGTGCATTTCTGGCGACTGGCGCAGCAGGCGCGGCGCCGTGGCGCGCGGCTGGTCTGCATTGATCCGCGCCGCAGCGAAACGGCCGACAAATGCGACGAGCACATCGCCCTGCTGCCCGGCACGGATGCCGCGCTGGCGCTGGCGCTGATGCACGAGCTGGTGACGAACGACTGGCTCGACCACGACTACATCGAACGCCACACGCTCGGCTGGGCGCAGCTGCGCGAGCGTGCTCTGCAATGGACGCCCGATCGCGCCGCCGCCGTCTGCGGCATCGAAGCGGCACAGATCCGCGCGCTGGCGCGTGCCTGGGGCACGACACCGCGTGCGGCCATTCGCCTCAACTACGGCATGCAGCGCGTACGCGGAGGCGGCAACGCCGTGCGCGCCATCGCCTGCCTGCCCGCCCTCACCGGCGCATGGCGGCATCGCGCGGGTGGGCTGCTGCTGTCGAGTTCGGGCCAGTACCCCACCGACCGCGCGGCACTGCAGCGGCCCGACCTGCTGGCCGGCCGCAGGCCGCGCACGATCAATATGAGCACCATCGGCGACGCCCTGCTCGCGCCGGCATCGCCCGACTTCGGCCCGCGCATCGAGGCCGTGGTGGTCTACAACAGCAACCCGCTCGCGGTGGCGCCCGAATCGGGCAAGGTGGTGGAAGGCTTCGCGCGCGACGACCTGTTCACCGTGGTGATCGAGCATTTCCAGACCGATACGGCCGACTTCGCGGATTACGTGCTCCCGGCCACCACGCAGCTGGAACACTGGGACATCCACACCACCTACGGCCACACCGACGTGCTCCTCAACCGCCCCGCCATCGCGCCCATGGGCCAGGCGCGCAGCAACAGCGCCGTGTTCCGCGCACTGGCGGCGCGCATGGGCTTCACCGATGCCTGCTTCGCCGACGACGACCTGGCCATGTGCCGCCAGGCGTTCGGCGATCGCGTGTCGTTCGATCGGCTCATGGCCGATGGCTTCGCGGCACAGACCCTGCCCGAAGCGCCGTTTGCCCACGGCAACTTTCCGACGCCCTCCGGCCGCTGCGAATTCTTCAGCGAACGCCTCGCGCGACAGGGCCTGGACGGCCTGCCCGACCATCTGCCCAACCACGAGCCCTGGGGCAGCTCGGCCGAGCACCCGCTGGCCATGATCTCGCCGCCGGCGCGCAACTTCATGAACTCCACCTTCGTGAACGTGGCCAGCCTGCGCGCGGCCGACGATCGCCCGCGGCTCGAAATCCACCCTGACGACGCGGCCGCGCGCGGCATCGGCGATGGTGCGCTGGTGCGCGTCTTCAACTCGCGTGGTGAGCACCGCTGCCATGCCGAAGTGACCACTCGCGCGCGCCGGGGCGTGGTGCATGGCCTGGGCATCTGGTGGCGCAAGCTGGGTGCCGACGGCACCAATGTCAACCAGCTCACCAGCCAGCGCCTGACCGACCTGGGCCGCGCGCCCGTGTTCTACGACTGCCTGGTCGATGTGCAGCCCGCGGCTGCCACTGCGCAGGCCCTGCCCGCATGATGCGGCGCCTGTGCACCGGCGCAGCCGCGGCCGTCGTGCTGCTGGGCGCGTCGGGTTGCTCGACCCTGGGCTACTACTGGCAGGCCGCCAGCGGCCACATGGCCATCCTCAACGCGGCCCGGCCGGTGTCCGAATGGATCGCCGACCCGGCAGCGCCGCAGCCGCTGAAAGACCGACTGGCGCTGGCGCGCGAGATTCGCGAATTCGCCGCGCGCGAGCTGCACCTGCCCGATAACGCCAGCTACCGCCGCTACGCCGACCTCAAGCGGCCAGCGGCGGTGTGGAACGTGGTAGCCACGCCGGTGGATTCGCTCCAGCTGCAGACCTGGTGCTTTCCGGTCACCGGTTGCGTGGGCTACCGCGGCTACTACGACCGCGCCGATGCCGAGGCCGAGGCTGGCACGCTCGCCGCGCGCGGGCTCGAGGTGGCGGTGTACCCGGTGCCGGCGTACTCCACACTGGGCTGGTCGAACTGGATGGGCGGCGATCCGCTGCTGTCCACCTTCATCGGCTATCCCGAGGGCGAGCTGGCCCGCATCATCTTCCATGAGCTCGCGCACCAGGTCGTCTATGCCAAGGACGACATGGCGTTCAACGAATCGTTCGCCACGGCCGTGGAGCGGCTGGGCAGCGAGCGCTGGCTCGCGCGCGACAGCGCGGCCGCCGCGCGCGCGCAGTACGCCGAATTCGACGCGCGCCGCCGACAGTACAAGGCGCTGCTGCTCGCCACGCGCGGCGAGCTGGCCACGCTCTACGCCGACGATGCCATCGATCGTGCCGGCAAGCTCGAGCGCAAGCAGGCCATCCTGGCCAAGATGCGACAGCGTTACGACGCGCTCAAGGCCGCGTGGGGCGGCTTCGCCGGCTACGACGCGGCGTTCGCACGCACCAACAACGCCATGCTGGCCGCGCAGGCCGCCTACGACGAATTCGTGCCCGGCTTCGAGGCGTTGTTCGAGCGCGAGGGCCGCAACTGGCCGCGCTTCTATGCGGCCGTTCGCCGGCTGGCCGAGCTGCCGCGCGACGAAAGGCGGGCCGCGCTCGACACGGCTGCGGCTCTCCCGCGCTGAGCACGAGCCGGACGACCACGCAACAACGAGAAGGCAGCCCGGCTGCCAGGAGACCCCGACCATGGCAACGCATCCCACCAACGCCGGCGCGCATGGCCTGCCGCCCGCCACCGGCCCACTCGCAGGGCTCAAGGTCGTCGAGCTCGGCCAGCTCATCGCCGGGCCGTTCGCGGCCAAGACGCTGGCAGACTTCGGCGCCGACGTGATCAAGATCGAGCCGCCGGCCGCCGAAGGCCGTGCGGGTGGCGATCCGCTGCGCGGCTGGCGATTGGTCAAGGACGGGACTTCCGTGTGGTGGCAGGTGCAATCGCGCAACAAGCGCTCAGTGGCGCTCGACTTGCGCCAGCCCGAGGCGCAGGACATCGTGCGGCGCCTGGCCGCCGAGGCCGACGTTCTGATCGAAAACTTCCGCCCCGGCGCGATGGAGGGCTGGGGACTGGGTCCCGACGCGCTGCTGGCCAGCAACCCCGGGCTCGTGATGCTGCGGGTGAGCGGCTATGGCCAGACCGGCCCCTACCGCGACCGCCCCGGCTTCGGCGTGGTGGCCGAGGCCATGGGCGGCCTGCGCCACCTCACGGGCGAGCCGGGCCGCGTCCCGGTGCGCGTCGGCGTGTCCATCGGAGACACGCTGGCCTCGCTGCACGGCGTGATCGGCATCCTGATGGCGCTGCACCACCGCGGGCGCACCGTGTCGCCCACACTGCCGCGCGGCCAGGGCCAGGTGATCGACGTCGCGCTCTACGAAGCGGTGTTCAACTGCATGGAAAGCCTGCTGCCCGAGTACGACGCGTTCGGCGCGGTGCGCGAAGCCGCCGGCTCGGCTCTGCCCGGCATCGCACCCACCAACGCCTACCGCTGCGCCGATGGCGGCTGGGCGCTGATCGCGGGCAATGGCGACAGCATCTTCCGCCGGCTCATGCAGCGCATCGGCCGGCCCGACCTGGCCGACGACGGCCAGTTGGCACACAACGCCGGCCGTGTCGCGCGCGTGGCAGAACTCGATGCCGCCATCGGCGCCTGGGCCGCCACGCAATCCACCGGCGACGCGCTGGCCGCGCTGGCCGAGGCCGGCGTGCCTTCGGGCCGCATCTACACCGTGGCCGACATCGCGGCCGATCCGCATTACGCGGCGCGCGGCATGCTGCAGAAGGTGACGCTGCCGGACGGAAGCGCGCTCGCCGTGCCCGGCTTCGTGCCCAAGCTCTCGGTCACGCCCGGCGGACACCGGCGCAATGCGCCCGCACTGGGCCAGGACACCGACGCCGTGCTGCGCGAAGTGGGCCTCAGCGAAGCGCAGATCGCCGCGCTGCGCGAGCGCGGGATCGTCGGATGAACAGGGTCAGCTGAGCGAGTCGATCAGGTCGATGTAGGCCTGCTTGGCATCGTCGGCCGACTTGCCCTTGTTGGCGTTCCACGCATCCCATTTGGCGCGGCCCACGAGATCGCTGAAGCCGGGCTTGGCAGCGCCGTTGTCGCCTTCGGTGGCCTGCTTGTACAGGCCGTAGATCTTGAGCAGCGTCGGATTGTCCGGACGCTCGCTCAGGCTCTTGGAATTGGCGACGGCGGCTTGGAACTGGGTGTCGAGGTCGGACATGGTGTGGGCTGTAAGGACTCGCGTCCGGGGCAAGGATGGCGCGCGCAGCGCCGCGTACGGCTATCTTAGGCCAGCAGGCCCGCGCTCAACGCGCATGCGCACCGAAGCGCAGATCGGCCATGGCGAGCAGGCCGTCGAAGATGAGGCTTTCGGACAGTTCGCATTCGAAGCCCATGAAGGGCGCCATCTTCCAGCCCGCGCCTCCGGTCATCACGCACACCGGCGTCTCGCCATCGTGCTCGTGCAGATGGCGCACCATGCGCGCCACGGCACCGGCGATGGCGTAGGTGCCGCCGCTGGTCAGCGCGTCGCTGGTGTTGGTGGGGAAGGTGCGCACTTCGCCCGTGGGCACGTGCAGGCCCGCCGTGCCCGATTCGAGCGCACGCAGCATGATGCCGTGGCCCGGCAGGATGAGGCCGCCCAGGAACCGGCCCGACCGGTCGACCGCTTCGACGGTCACGGCCGTGCCCACCATCACCACCACCATCGGACGTGCCGGTCCTGCGGCCAGCAGACGCTGCCGCGCGCCAATCATGGCGACCCACCGGTCGGCTCCCAGCCGCGTCGGATGGTCGTAGCCGTTGACCAGGCCTGCCTCCGCAGCCGACGAGACCACCCACTGCGGCGTCACGTCCCACAACTCCATCTGCTCCTCGGCACGGCGCCGCGCTGCGTCGCCCGCGACCACGCAACCGATCATGCGATCGGGCACCGGCAGCGAGGCCCACGGTCCTTCGGCCAGCTGTTCGATGTTCTCCAGGAACTCTGCGCCCTGCGCCATCGGTTCGGCGCCGGGGCGTGGCTGGTCGTAGAGCGCCCACTTGAGACGGGTGTTGCCGATGTCGAGGGCGAGCAGGTTCATGGTGGCGCGATTATCGATGTCAGATCGCCCCGATCCAGCAGGCGCGCTGGATGGCGGCCATCTTGCTGTCGACCTTGAGCTTGGCCATGGCGTTGGCCAGGTGATAGGTGATGGTCCGGTCTGCGCAGCCCAGGCGCAGCGCGCTCTCATGGGCCGTGAGTCCTTCGAAGGCGAGCGCCAGGCATTCCAGCTCCCGCGGACTGAGCTTGCAGCGCGCCTGGGCAGCGGCGCGCTTGATGACCGGCCAGATGTTGAACGCCGACCAGGCCAGCAGCGCGGCCTCGGCGCGGTCGTGCAGCTGCAGGGGACTGAACAGGAAGCACTCGAACGCGCGACCTGCGGGCAGCGTGAACTCCACGCGCACCAGGGTCTGGAAACCATGGGCGCGCCACAGCATGCGCCAGCGCTCGCCGCTCAGCGCGTCGCTGCGCGCGAAATGCTGCCAGGCAACCAGCGGGCCATCGGCATCGCGCCAGGCCGAGCCGAAGTCGCGGCTTTGCGCGAGCGCATGGGCGGCATCGTCGAACACCGGGGGATGCACGGCCACCACCTCGCGCGCGTCCATGTCGCCGAAAGGATCGGGGCCGAGGACGACCACCGCGTGGACGGAGAACTCGCGCAACGCGATCAGCCAGTCGCTGAGGATGGCGTCCAGGCCAGGACTGTCAAAGTTAACAGGGGTGTCCATCGACGTTGCAGGGGAGAATCACGACAATAACAGACCGATACATCGCCGCTGCCTGTGCCCAGACGCCCGTTTCCGCCGCATGACTGGGGGCGCCGGCCGGCCTGGCTGACGGACTGGCCAGGCCGACTGCACGCCCTCATCGAAGACGCGCTGCGCGCGCCTGTCGAACCCATTCTCAACGCGACGCCCTGGCGGATGCGCTGGATCGGACTGTTCTCGCTGCTGGGACATCCGCTGTTCGGCTGGATCTGGACGGTTTGGCTGCCCCAGCCCTGGGAGAGCCCCCTGCTGCGCGGCATCGTCGGCTCCCTGGCGGTGCCGATGGTGCTGGGCCTGGGGATGGCCGACGTCAACTCTCGCCAGACCCGCGTGGTCTTCAGCCTCATCTGCTGGGTGCAACTGCCCCTGTTCTTCAGCTGGATGTACCTGGCCAACGGCGGCAACACGGTATGGCTGGCCAGCGTGGTGGCGATGATCCTCATCTACTACCACGCGACCGACTGGCGGCTGGCCACGTTCGGAGTGCTGTTCGGCGGCCTGACCGCGTGGATGATGTTCGGCTGGTTCGGTCCGCCCGAGCCGGCGCTCTCGCCAACGCAGCTGATGACCAACAGCGTGGTGATCGCCTTCGCCTGGGCCTCGGCGCTCACTCTCGGATTCTCGGCAGCCAACCTGCGGCGCGAGCACCTTCGCAATACGCTGGCGACGGTGGGCATCATGGCGCACGAGCTGCGCACGCCGCTGGCCACCATCGCGCTGGTGGGTGACGTGATGGACAACGAAAGCCGCCACCTGCCGCCGGCGCAGGCCGAGCAGATGGAAAAGCTGGCCGTGCGCGTGCAGACACTGGTGCGCGCCATGCATCATCAGATCGACGCGCAGATCGCCAACGCCCGCCTGCTGAACCTGCCGGCCCACCGCGAACCGGTATCGGCGGCCAGCGCCGTGCAGGAAGCCATCGCGCACTACCCGTTCCGCACGGCGCGCGAGCGGGCGGCGGTGCAGGTGCTGGTGAGGCGTGACTTCCGCTTCCACGCCTCGCCACAGCTGTTCTCGCAGGTGATCGACAACCTGCTCAAGAACGCGCTGAAGTCGCTGGCCGCCCAGCCCGTACCGATGCGGCCGGGCGACATCACCGTGGAGGTGGGCGTGCTGCACAACCGGGGCCGCGTGGTGATCACCGACCAGGGCGCCGGCGTGCCGGGCCACCTGGCCCCTCGCATCTTCGAACCGTTCTTCTCCACAGATACCGGCAGCGGCCACGGACTGGGGCTCGCGTTCTGCCGCCGCGTGATTGGAAGCCTCGGGGGAACCATCCAGTTGCGGCCCGGCGGCGGCCGCGGCGCAAGCTTCATCATCGAACTGCCGCTGCTGTCCTGAGTCCCGACGATTCAAGAATCCATCGACACCATGACCTTCCCGCTGTTCCACACTCCCGGCACCATCGTGTTTCTCGACGACGATCCGGACTACCTGGAAATGCTGGCGCTCGTCCTTCCACGCGAGTGGAGCGTGGAGTTGTACCTGCGCCCTTCCGACTGCGTGGCCCGCCTGCAGGCCGAGCCGCCGCAATGGGAGGCCGACGCCTGGGCGCAGCAGCAGATCATCGACCGCTGGCGCGAGGGCGCGGCGCTGATCCCGCAGATCCTGCGCTACTGGGATCGCAACACCGCGCGTTACGACCTCACGCGCGTGCTGGTGGTGGACTACTCGATGCCTGCGATGGATGGACTGCAGGTGCTCGACGGCATCGTCGACTGGCCAGGCTCGCGCGTGCTCCTCACCGGGCAGGCCGACGAGCAGATCGCCGTCAACGCATTCAACCGCGGACTGATCGACCAGTTCCTTGCCAAGCAGAGCCCCGACATCTCGCGCAGGCTGGTGGATGCGCTGCATCGGCTCATGGCCACGGGAAGCGAGCGGCAATCGCGCGTGTGGCGCTCCACGCTCACGCCGGGCCAGCTCGCGCAGTTGCGCAACATCGACGTCGCCAACGACATCCAGCACGTGGCACAGCGCTGGGTCGAGCACGCCGTCATCGGCGAGCCGTTCGGCATCCTGGGCCAGGAGGCGAACGGCACGACCAGCTGGCTGCAGCTCGAGCCCACGGCGCGGCTCGACGAACTGGCCGAGCTCTGCGAGGCCGCCGGCATGCCGGCGCACGAGGTCATCGACGTGCGCTCGGGCCGCAAGCTCGCGGCCCTCGAACTCGCACAGTCGCTGGGTGACCGGCGTCCGCCGCAACTCGGTGTCGCCTTCGGGCTGGGCCAGGGGCGAGATCTGGTCGGCGCGCTGTTCACGCTCGACCCCGCCTTCACGCCCGACCCGGCCCACAGTTACGCGCGCTGGCTGGCCAGCCGCCCGCCGCGCCAGGTGCTCGACTGAGCCACACACCGCCCGTCAGACCGACGCGGCCACTCGACCGCGTTGGCGCCGCGCGATAGGCCAGTCCCATGGCCGCACTACCGGCGCGATCGCGCGCGTCACCGCCTCGAAGTGCAGCAACTCAGCCTCGGTCAGCGCGGCGTTGAGCGTGAGCCGCACCATCGCGCGATTCTTGCTGGTGGCCGGCGCGCAGAACACCGCGCCGTGCACGCCGTGCGATTCCAGCGCGTCGCGCAGCACCATGGTGTCGGGCTCGGTGCCCGCTTCCAGCGCGATGATCTGCTCGGTGCCCTGGTGGATGGGATAGCCGAGTTCGGTCAGCCCCTCGCGGATGCGGCGCGTGTGCGCGAACAGGCGCCCCCGCGCATCGTCGGCGCGGCGGATCACGTCGAGCGTGGCGGCCAGCCCGGCCACCTCGTGCGGCAGCAGGCATGAGCTGAAGATGTTGGGAAAGCTCTCCGACAGCACGTAGTAGCGCATTGCGCGCGGCATGGTGAAGAAGCCCGCCCGGCCTGCGAACGCCTTGGCCAGACTGGCGGTGATGAAGTGCACGCGATGCGACAGGCCCAGCGCCGCGCACAGCCCGGCACCGCCTGGGCCGTGCGTGCCCAGCGAGTGCGACTCGTCCACCAGGATCATGCTGCCATGGCGCTCGGTCACCTCGACCATCGCCGCGAGCGGACAGAGCGCACCGGTGGTGCTGTAGACGGAATCGACGATCACGAGGCCAGGTCCGTGCCGCTGAATCATGCGGTCGAGATGCTCCGGATCGTTGTGGCGGAATGCATGACCGGTGGCGCGCGCGGCGCGCACGCCTTCCCAGAGCGAGGTGTGGGCCATGGTGTCCACATACACGGGCGTGTCGGCATCGGCGATGGCCTGGATCAGCCCGGTATTGGCGGCATAGCCCGACTGGCACAGCAGCCCGTCTTCCTTGCCGAGCCAGCGCGCCAGCGATTGCTCGAGCCGGTGGGCTGGATGGTCGCTCAGCAGGAAGGCGCCCGACTGGATGACGAACTCGCCGTCCTTGCGCAGCGCATCGACCTGCGCCGCCACGATCTCGGGGTGGCCACTGATGCCGAGATAGTCGTTGCCGTCCAGGCGCAGGGCCTGCGGTCCGGCAGGTTTGCTGTGGAGGATGAATTTGCCGCCCCACTCCGCCAGCCAGCGTGGCGCGAAGTCGCGCGCGATGCGCTGGTTCAGGTGCGACGACAGCGGCGGGTCGATCGGGCCGGGCGTGGAAACCGGAGGGAAATCAAGGATCTGCATGGGTGGCCTCGTGAAAAAGTGCCACCTATTGAAGATTCAATTTGTAAACAAGGGTCTTGTACCCCTGTCAAATTTGACAGGGGTAGCTCTTCCTGGCGTTGCGTCAACCCACGGGCGCGCCAGGTTATGTAGCTCTTTGGATTTAATTCTGCACCACGCGGGCGCGCGGCAGTGCGCAAACGCAACAGTGCGATTTGGCTTCAGCCCGGCTCCATCGGCAGCGTGCTGGGGGGCGGCGTCAGGTCCGCGGGACGCGGCGAGAGCACGGGCATGGCTGACAGCCGCCGTGCGACCGCGGTAGCGCCGGTCGAAGCAGCTGCATCAGATACCGGCGGTTCGGGCTCGGCGATGTCGACGCTGCCATGGGGGTCGCTGAAATAGAAATCGAGCATGCCGCGTTCGGCCTCGAAGAAGCGCGAAAACGTGACGCCCTGGTTCTGGCTTTCGGCCACATGGAGGTTCAGCAGGAAGATCAGTTCCAGATCGTCTTCATCCAGCTCGATCTGCGGCGGATGGCCCAGACGGCTTCCCAGGAACTCCAGCGCCTGATCACGCGTGGAGCCGGGCATCAGCAGCGCGAAGCGGGACGGGCCGAGCCGGCCGACGAGGTTGCGGCCCGTGGCCAGCGACTCCATGAGCCGCAGCGTCTTCTCCACCGCCAGGCGCGCGATGCGCGAACCATAGAGACCGCGCAGGCCCGGCAGGTCGGGCGCATCCAGGAAGACGAGCGTGGCCGGCACGTTGCTGCGGCGGCAGTCGGACCACAGGCTCCCACCGTAGTCGACGAGGCCATACTCGTTGAGCATGCCCGAACCGGCATCGACACGGCGCTCTTCCAGCAGTTCGTCGGTGCGGCGCAGGACAGCACCCATTCGGATCGAGGCCGCCGTGAAGATCAGCAGCAGACCGATGCGCGCCACCGTCCCCATCAGCGAGAGATCGGTGCCTGCGAATGTCACCACGCTGAGCGCGATGAGCACGTTCACGCCCAGCAACACCCAGGCATGGGACGGCCGCAGCAGCAGGGCGTAGAAGATGACCGGCACGCTGATCCAGAAGAAGCCGGTGGTATTGCTGGTGATGCTGCCGGCTTGCAGCCAGGTCATGGCCAGGCCCATCAACGCGAACAGAAGGGCACGGGCCATCAGCGCCGGCTGGTGGCGCGCCGGCCGTCGCCAGGCCCACAGGGCTACCGCGAGCGCACCCAGGACATAAGCGGCCATGAGGGGCCGGCTGCCGAAGGTCAGCGCATACATCCATGCGGTGCTCGCGGCGAGCGCGAAGCCGATCCACGGCTCGATCAGCCCGATGTGTCGCGGCACGCTGGCCCGGTCACGCGTCGAAGCAGCCCGCGCGAAGCCCAGCATCGAGGGCTGCGTGGTGCCGCCGAAGCGGGAATCACCGAATGCACTGTCCAACCGTTTTTCTCCAGGAATCTCTCAGGCGCCGGCACGTTCATCCATCGGAGCGCAGTCTAGAGAGAACACGCGCTGCACGCGCTCACGTGGCCGGGTGCTGGACCGCGACTGTGGCACGGAAACGCCAGATTCGTGACAAATTCCTAGTTCTGCCGCCAGGGCAGGCCATGAAAGCGCCACCCCCCTGTGTGCCCGCGTTGTCCCTGCACATCAGGGTCGCCTTCGAAGCCCTCAAGGATGTTGTAGGCCGAAAGTCCCAATTCGGTCGCACGCTTCGCTGCCGCCACCGAACGCACACCGCTGCGGCAGAGCATCACCAGCTTGCGGCCCCCATGGGCCGCAGCACGAACCTGATCGTCGAAGGCGGGATTCACCGCCATGCCGGGCCACTGCTTCCATGCCGCGGCCACACTGCCTGGGACGGATCCGACCCATTCGCGCTCGGCATCGGATCGCACGTCGACCAATACCGCATCGCCGTCCTGCACCCATTGCCAAGCCAGTTGGGGAGAGACGTCGCCGGCATAGCCTTCGGCGGGACGGACAGAGTGGGTGGATGAGGGTGCCTGGGTCATGGTGCGCCCGATTTTGCCAGCGCAGCGCCTTACAGGCCGTTGCAACCGGCGCGGCTTATTTCACTTTCTTTGCCGCGCATCGATAACGGCAGAGGACCCTCGTGCGTTCTCATGGAAGGTACGGGCATGATCGCCCGATGGGAGACACCATGCACCGCGCACGCCGCATCACCGCCACCCGCTTTTCTTCGATCGCGCCCGGATTCCGCCGCACTGTCCCCTGGACTGTGCTGGCCGCGCTTGCGCTGGCCGGTGCGGCGGGCCGTCTCGCGACACCGGCGAACGCGCAAGTCGTCGTCGGCACGCAGCAACAGGCCGAGGTCGATCCGCCCGGCCGCGTCGCCAGACTGAACCACTTCGATGGCAACGTGAGCCAGCAGAACACAGGCGATACCGGCTGGGAACGCGCGCAGATCAACTACCCGCTCACGGCCGGTGACCGCCTGGCCACCGACGCCAGCGGGCGCGCCGAGCTGCACCTCGGCTCGACCGCGCTGCGGCTGGGCGCCGGCACGCAGATGGAGTTCGCTCAACTCGACGACGACCGCGCCTTCCTCACCGTGATGCAGGGCACGCTGTCGCTGCGCGTGCGCCAGCTGTTCCAGGGCCAGCACCTGGAAGTGAACACGCCCAACCTGGCCTTCAGCATCACCCAGCCTGGTGAATACCGTGTGGACGTCGATCCAGGTGGCGGGATCACGCGCGTGGCCAGCTTCGAGGGCGGCGGCGTGGCCTACGGCGAAGGCGGGCAGACGCTCATGGTGGGCTCGCCGCAGCAGATCCGTTTCACCGGCCGCAACCTGGTGCAGGTGAGCGCGGGCAACGGCGTTGCGCGCGACGCCTTCGACCAGTGGACGCTGGCTCGCGACCGCCAGGAAGACCAGTCGCAGAGCGCGCAATTTGTCTCGCGCGAAGTGGTCGGCTATCAGCAGCTCGACGCCTATGGCAGCTGGTCCACCGACCCCGCGCTCGGCGCGGTCTGGTATCCGCGCGTCACCGTCGCCGACTGGGCGCCCTATCGCTACGGCCACTGGGCCTGGGTCGCCCCCTGGGGCTGGACGTGGGTGGACGACGCGCCCTGGGGCTTCGCGCCTTCGCACTACGGCCGCTGGACGCAGGTAGGCCCGCGCTGGGCGTGGGTGCCAGGCCCGCGCGTGGCGCGGCCGTACTACGCGCCCGCGCTGGTGGCCTTCGTCGGCGGCTCGTCCGGCGGCGTGAACTGGAGCCTGTCCATCGGCGGCGCACGACAGCCAGGCGTGGCGTGGTTTCCGCTGGCGCCGGGCGAAGCCTATCGGCCCTACTACCGCGCCAGCAACACCTACATCACGCAGATCAACCGCACGGTCATCGTCAACAACAACCGGGGTGCCCCGCCCGGTTACCGCTTTCAGCGACCCGACAGCGTGACCGCGTGGGGTGCGGACGACTTCCGGCGCGGCCGGCCCATCCGGGGCGATTTCCATCGCGTGGCGCAGGCCGACCTGGATCGCGGCCGTCCCGGCGTCATCCCCGACCTGCAGCCGCCGCCGCGTATCGATGGCAATGCACGCCCCGGCGGCAACGACCGGCCCTGGAACACCGGCAGCCGACCCGGCGGCCAGAACCCGCAGCGGCCGCCGGACGATGATCGCCGTGCCGACAACCGCCGGCCCGGTGACGACAGACGGCCCGACTACCGCCCCGGCGATGGCCGCCCGGACGGCAACCGGGGCCCCGACGATCGCCCCGGCTTCCCCCGCCCGCAGCAGCAGGCGCCCGATCTCGCCGAACAGCAGCGCCGCCAGATCGAGCGCATGGAATCCCGCGGCAGCCTGACGATGGAGCAGCGCCAGCAGATCCAGCAGCAGCATGACCAGCAGCGGCGCGCCCTGGCCGAGCAACAGCAGCAGCAATTGCAGAACGGCGTCCAGCGCCAGCAGTGGGAGCAGCAGCAACGCGTGCAGCGCCAGCAGGACGATCAACGCGAACGCGTCGAGCGCCAGCAGCGCGAGATGCAGGATCGCGTGAGGCGCCAGCAGTTCGAGCAGCAGGAACGCGTGCGGCAGCAGCAGATGAACATGCAGCAGCAGATGCAGCAACAGCAGCAACGCGACCGGCAGGTTCAACTCGAGCAGCAGCGCGGGGCGTTCGAACAGCAGCAGCGCCAGCAGGAGCAGCAACGCCAGGCGCAGCGCGAACAGGCCATGCAGCAGGAGCGCGCGGCGCGCCAGCAGCAGGAGAACGTGCGTCGGCAGGAGGCCCAGCGCCAGCGCGAAGTGCAACAGCAGCAAGTCCAGCGTGGTGGCCCCGAGGGGCCGCGCCCGGATCGCCCGCGCCGCGAAGACCGCGGCGGCGACGACGGCCGGCCCGGCCGGGGCTGACGCAGGAGCACGTGACGCGCCGCCGGCGCACCACGTCGCCGGTCATTCCTCGTCGCTGTCCGTGTCGTCCGCCGTGGCGGCGTTCTCGTCGTCCTGGTCGGCCAGTCGCGCATCGACGCGCGCCTTCAGGCCCTGCGCCTGCTCGATGAACTCGGGCACGGGCACGGCCGGCGCCAGGCGCCAGGAGGGCGGCAGCAGGCTGGCCATGTAGAGCTCGTTGGACAGGCGCTTGGTCTGCATCCAGGTCGACCCGATGAGGCCGCCCACGCCCAGCAGCACCAGCACCGTCATCGAGCCGGCGAGCAGGTTGCGCCGGCGCGGCGCAATCACGTGCAGGTGCGCGAACAGGCCGGCCGCTGCCGCGACGATGGCCCCGATCCAGGCAAAGCGCGCCAGCAGCTCCCACGAGAACATGCCGCCCAGCACCTGGCTGCCCGACATCACCACCTGCGTGGCGACGAACGTGACGCAGGCGATGCGCACGTGGCGCCAGAAATGCATCTGCCCGGTGAAGAGCCGCGTGGCCAGTGCCCAGAGGCCGGCCCACAGCAACACCGAGCCCAGCAGATAGGCCAGCACGAACGGCAACTGCTGCCAGAAGCGCCGGCTCTCGTCGGTGCCCAGCCAGCCCTGGCCCAGTTGCAGCACGAACATCAGCGCCAGCAGCGACACCGTGATCGCAGCGCGGCTCCAGGCAAAGCGCGGCAGCGGCTGCTCGGGCGCCAGCGGTGCTTCGGCCAGCCGCAGCACGAAATGCAGGCGGCCGACAGTCAGCTCCTGTCCTTCGGGCCAGTCGAAACGCTCGCCGCGTCCATGGCGGCGGCGGCGCAGCGTGACGCCGTTGAGGGTGTCGAGGACTTCCACGGTCACCGGGCCGCCATCGGGCGTGCGGTTCACGCTCAGGTGCGAGGCGGCCAGGTGGGCATCGTCGAGCACGAGATCATTGGAGAGCGCGCGGCCCACGGTGACGGGCCAGCGCGTCACGGGCACGCAGCCCAGCAGATTGCCGTTGCGGTCGCGGGCTTCGAGCAGCGCGAGGATCATGGCTTGCCTCCTTCCCAGCGAAAGCCGGCCAGGTAGTGCTGAACCATCTTCAGCCCGTTGTCGAAACTCACGCCCTGCGCGTCGAGCCGGCCCTGCACGCCCTGCGTAGGCTGGTTGAGCGTGGCCACCAGCACCGACACGTCGTACAGGCCCGGCAGCTTGCGATAGCCGGTGAAGCAGATGACGGCGCGCATGGGCATGCCGGCCTGCTCGATGTAGCGCTCGGTGCACTCGGCCGGTGTCTTGTGGCGCGAGCCCCGGACGGCGAAGGCCTCGTTGCGGAAGCTCGCCGAATGCAGCATGGCAAAGCGCAGCTGACCGAGGTTGGGCGCGTCGTAGGCCTCGTAGCGCAGGCGCAGGAAGCCGGTGTTGAAGTCGCCCGCGAAGACGTGGCTGTCGACCTGGCAGTCGGTGCGCTCGACGCTGAACGAACGCGCGTCGGGCGTGCGGCCCGCGCCCCAGCAGCGCGCCAGCGCGTCGTCGGGCACCGGAACGGCATAGCCGCCGTGGCGCTGCGTGCGCAGCGGCGATGCCATGAAGCGGCCGGCGACCAGGCCCTGGTGCGCCAGCAGTTGCCGCGCCACTTCGGCGTGCGCGGCGCGCGTGATGGGCTGCGCGCCGGCTGCGCGCGCCAGCAGCGCCTGGGCGAAGCCGGCCGGGATCAGGAAGCTCACCTGCTCGCCATCGAGCCGCTTGGCCACGTTGACGCCGATCACGCGGCCCTGGTCGTCCAGCGCCGGGCCACCGCTCATGCCGGGGTTGAGCGCGCCGCCGAAGAAGATGCGGGGATAGAAGCTGCGCTGCACCAGCCCGTTGAAGGTGCCTTCCATGACGGCGAACCCGATGTCCAGCGGATTGCCCAGCGAGTAAATGCGATCGCCCTGCGACAGCGGCTCGGGTTCGGGGCGGAAATCGAGTACGGGCCAGGAGGCGCCGGCCTCGGCCGACTTCACGCGCAGCACGGCCAGGTCGTGCGTCACGTCGAAGGCCAGCAGTTCGACCTCGCCCTCCTTGCCGTCCACCGGCACGTACACGCCGCGATGCCGCTCGGGGTCGAGCGCCAGCTGGCTGGCCACGTGGAAGTTGGTGACGATGAGGCCCGGCCCGGCCACGAAGAAGCCCGAGCCCACCGACGTCTGCGTGTTGGTGTTGCGCAGCAGCGTACGGATCTGCACGAGCTTGGCGCGCGACGTTTCGTACACGCGCCGCGCATCGCGCGACACCGGCGCGGCGGCCTGCGGATCGGTGGCACCGGCCGGCGCCGCGCCCGGCACCTCGGGCACCGTGGCCGAGGCGGGCGCCAACGGCGGCGCGGCCTGGGTACGAGCCACAGGCGGCGCGGAGCCCCCGGGAGCCTGTGCCTGCGCCGTTGCGGCCATCAGCAGTGCGGCCAGCAGGCCGGGCGCCAGACCCCAGGCCTGGCGGATTGAAAGGCGCGAAAGACGGCGCAGGTGCATCAGGTCATTCTAGGCGGCGCTTGCGGCCCCCATGGCATATTCGACGCCATGTCCCAGCGCGCCGCCGATCTGAAATCCACCCACGAGCGCGGCATCTTCCGGGAGTTCGCCGAGCGCTTCCGGCCCGACGTCGACCTGCACTCCATCGCCAGCGGCAACCCGCTGGGCCGCGAGCCCGACGTCCTCGCCAAGTCCACCGAAGGCGATGCCTACACCGCCTTCGAGCTCGTGCGGCTGACCGAGGCCACCAGCCAGATCCTGGCAGGATCGCCCGCCGGCCTGTCGCCCGGGGCAGCCAGCGTGGCGCTTTACAACGTGCATGCCTTCGCCGAGAAATTCCGCAACGCGCGGCGCGGCTACTACCAGGGCGTGCCGGCCCCTCAGCTCGAACTCCTGGCCTACAGCGAGCATCTGCTCACGCCCTGGGACGTGGTACTTGGCACGCTCGACCACTGGATGACACATGAGGCCGGGTGCTGCGAATTCACCCAGGTGTGGCTGTGGAACCGCGAACCGGTGCGCGGCGCGCCGGAACTCTGGCGCTGGACGCCTCAGTCGGGCCTCTCGGCCGTCGCCTGACGACCGCCCCGGCATCACGGCAGAGCCAGGCGGCCGTTCAGCGCTTCCCCGTCGAAGCGGGGAAGCGCAAGACCCGCCCGCTCAGATCAGCCGCACTTTCACGCCCTTGCCCTTGATGCGGCCGGCCGCCAGGCGCCGCTCGGCTTCGCGCGCGATGGAGCGGTCCACCGCCACGTAGGTGGAGAAGTCGTTGATGTTGATCTTGCCGACCTGCTCCCGCGTGAAGCCGGCCTCGCCCGTGAGCGCGCCCAGCACGTCGCCGGCGCGGATCTTTTCCTTGCGCCCGCCCTGGATCTGCAGCGTGGCCATGGGCGGCACCAGCGGGCCGTCACCCGTGGGCGTGAGGCCCGCCAGCGGCTGCCAGTCGCTCTCGCGGCCCTGCAACTGCTCGATCTTTCCGACGGAGCCCATCTCGTCCATGCTCGCGAGGTTGAGCGCCAGGCCCTCCTCGCCCGCGCGGCCGGTGCGGCCCACGCGGTGCACGTGCACCTCGGGGTCGGGTGTCACGTCGACGTTGATGACGGCTTCCAGCCCCGCGATGTCGAGTCCGCGCGCCGCCACGTCGGTGGCCACCAGCACGGAGCAGCTGCGGTTGGAGAACTGCACCAGCACCTGGTCGCGCTCGCGCTGCTCCAGCTCGCCATAGAGCGCCAGCGCGCTGAAGCCCTGCGCGGCCAGCACGGCCTGCAGGTCGCGGCACTGCGCCTTGGTGTTGCAGAAGGCCAGCGTGCTGGCTGGCCGGAAGTGCTCCAGCAGCCGGCTCACGGCGTGCAGGCGTTCGCTGTCTTTCACCTCGTACCAGAGCTGGCGGATCTGCGCGCCACTGTGCTGCGCCTCCACCTTCACCGTGACCGGATCGCGCATGAACTGCTGCGCCAGCCTGGCGATGCCCTCGAGGTAAGTGGCCGAGAACAGCAGCGTCTGGCGCTGGGCCGGACACTGCCTGGCCACCTTGGCGATGTCGTCGAAGAAGCCCATGTCGAGCATGCGGTCGGCCTCGTCGAGCACCAGCGTGTTCAGCGCGTCCAGCTGCAGGCTGCCGCGCTCCAGGTGATCCATCACGCGGCCGGGCGTTCCGACGACGATGTGCGCGCCGTGATCCAGGCTTGCCAGCTGGCCGCGCAGCGGCACGCCGCCGCACAGCGTGACGAGCTTGATGTTCTCCTGCGCGCGCGCCAGCCGCCGCACCTCGGTGCTGACCTGGTCGGCCAGCTCGCGCGTGGGGCACAGCACCAGGGCCTGGACGGCGAAGCGGCGAGGGTTGAGGTTGGCCAGCAGCGCCAGCGCGAAGGCGGCCGTCTTGCCGCTGCCGGTCTTGGCCTGGGCGATCAGGTCGCGGCCCAGCAACGCCGTGGGCAGGCTGGCGGCCTGGATGGCCGTCATGTCGGTGTAGCCCAGCTGCGTGAGGTTGGCCACCGTCTGCGGCGACAGCGGCAGGCTGGAAAAGGACGTCGTGCTGGCGTCCGCCTGAGAAGAACGCGAAGAAGAGGGAGATTCGGCCAGGCCGCGAGGAGAAACCATGCGCCGATGGTACCGTCGCGGCTCCAGTGACAAGGACATCGGGATGACTTTCGACTTCGACTTCTTCGTGATCGGCGGCGGCAGCGGTGGCGTGCGCGCCGCGCGCATGGCTGCCCAGCGCGGCGTGCGCGTGGCGCTGGCTGAAGTCGCCGACCTGGGCGGCACCTGCGTCAACGCCGGCTGCATCCCCAAGAAGCTCTACAGCTACGCCGCCCACTACGCCGAAGCCTTCGCCGAAGCGCCGGGCTACGGCTGGACGCTGCCCGCCGCGCCCACGTTCGACTGGGACACGCTCAAGGCCAACCGCGCGCGCGAGATCGGGCGTCTCAACGACATCTACCTGCAACTGCTGCAGGGCGCCGGCGTGACGGTGCTGCGCGGCGGCGCCCAGCTCGCGGGCGGCAACGCGGTCACCGTCAACGGCCAGCGTCATACGGCCCGGCACATCCTCGTGGCCACGGGCGGGCAGCCCTTCGTGCCCGAGGTCGCCGGGCGCGAGCTGGCGATCACGTCGGAACAGATGTTCGACCTGGACCCGTTCCCGCGCCGGCTGCTGGTGGTGGGCGGCGGCTACATCGCCTGCGAGATGGCGTCGATCTTCAACGCGCTGGGCAGCAAGGTGACGCTGGTGCAGCGCGGACCGCGCCTGCTGGGTGGCTTCGACACCGACGCGGCCGCGTTCGTGGCCAGCGAGATGGGCAAGGCCGGCGTCGACGTGCAGCTCAACGCCAGCATCGCCACGCTGGCGAGCCAGGGCGACGGCTGCGTGCGCGCCACGCTGGGCGGCGGCACGCAGATCGATGCCGATGCCGTGCTGTATGCCACCGGCCGTCGTCCCAACACGGCAGGCATCGGGCTCGAAGAGGCCGGCGTCAAGCTCGACGACAAGGGCGCGATCCTGGTCGACGCACACTTCCGCACCAGCGCACCGGGCATCCATGCGCTGGGGGACGTCAGCACCCGGTTGCAGCTCACCCCCGTGGCGCTGGCCGAGGCCATGGTGCTGGTCGACGAGCTCTTCGGCCCCCGGCCAGGCAAGGCGGCACGCTCGATGGACTACGACTTCGTCCCCTCGGCCGTGTTCACGCATCCCAACCTGGGAACGGTGGGCTACACCGAAGAAGCCGCGCGCCAGGCATTCGGCGAGGTGACCGTGTTCCGCACCGATTTCAAGCCGCTCAAGCACACGCTCTCGGGCAGCGCCGAGCGCGTGTTCATGAAGCTGGTGGTGGAGACGAAGACCGATCGCGTGATCGGCCTGCACATGGTGGGCGCTGACGCTGGCGAGATCGTTCAGGGATTCGCGGTGGCGATGCGGGCCGGCGCGACCAAGGCCGTGTTCGACAGCACCATCGGCATCCATCCGACGGCGGCCGAGGAGTTCGTGACGATGCGGGAGCCTTCACCCACGGCTTGAGCCCGCGGATCGCCAGACGCTGGTCGCCTGGCGATCAGGCGTCGGGGCCGCGCGACTTCAGTTGAAGATGCGGGGAAACGATTGATAGGTCTGCGAGCCACCGACGCTCTCCGACAGCAGCGGCTCGTCGATCACCGTGGTGCCGGTGTCGAAATCGTCCTCGTCGTCGATCAGGGCATCGTTGGCGGCCGCAGGGGCCAGGCTGGCCGGGCGATCCAGCAGCATGTACTGCTTCTGGCGCAGGCTGCGCAGGGCGGACGAACTCTCGATCGTCTGCAGCACCTGCTGGGGCGCGAGCATCATGGCGAACGGGTTGGCGGCTTCGATGGTGTTCATGGCGTCCTTCTCCTGTGCCGTTGGAATGTGTTGACGGCGTGAACAAACTGTAAGGACGGTGTCACGATCCAGCCGTCAGGCCCACGCCTGACGCCATGTAGGACACACGCCTACCGGCGCGCCCGGCGGGCCGGAACGCAGTCGCCGCTTCGGCACAATGCCGGCATGCCCTACATGCCGCCTTTCATCGCGCCCCAGCGCTTCACGGATCCCGAGGCCGCCCTCGCCCAGGTGCAGGCCATCTACCAGCAGAGCCTGGAGCACCTGCGCGATGCCATGCATCGCTTCGTCGCGGGCGACAGCCTGCCGGGCCACGTGCGGGCCTGCTATCCGTTCGTGCGCATCCACACCGATACCGTCGCACGCGACGACGTCCACGAGGGCGCGGGCCTGGCGTTCGGCTTCGTGGCGGGACCGGGCCGTTTCGAGACCACGCTGACGCGGCCCGACCTGTACGCCAAGTACTACCTGGAGCAGTTCCGCCTGCTGCTGCGCAACCACCACGTCGAGCTGGAAGTGGGCACCAGCACGGCCGCCATACCCATCCACTTCTCTTTCGCCGAGCATGACCATATCGAGGGCACGCTCACGGCCGGGCGGCGCATGCTGATGCGCGACGTGTTCGATCTGCCCGACCTGGGCGCGATGGACGACGGCATCGCCAACGGCACCTACGAGCCCGGCCCCGGCGAGGCGCAGCCGCTGTCGCTGTTCACCGCGCCGCGCGTGGACTACTCGCTGCACCGCCTGCGCCACTACACCGGCACCGCGCCCGACTGGTTCCAGAACTTCGTGCTGTTCACCAACTACCAGTTCTACATCGACGAGTTCGTGCGCCTGGGCCATGAGGCCATGGCCGACGAGAACAGCGAATTCATCGCCTTCGTCGAGCCCGGCAACATGGTCACGCGCCGGCGCGGCCTGCCGGCCCAGGAGATCGACGCGCTGGGCGTGCCGCCGCCGCGCCTGCCGCAGATGCCGGCCTACCACCTGATGCGGGCCGACCGCAGCGGCATCACCATGGTGAACATCGGCGTCGGCCCATCGAATGCCAAGACCATCACCGACCACATCGCCGTGCTGCGCCCGCACGCGTGGATGATGCTGGGCCACTGCGCCGGCCTGCGCAACAGCCAGCAACTGGGCGACTACGTGCTGGCGCACGCCTACGTCCGCGAGGACCACGTGCTCGACGAAGAACTGCCGCTGTGGGTGCCGATACCCGCGCTGGCCGAGATCCAGCTGGCGCTGGAGCAGGCGGTGGAAGACGTCACGCAGGTGCGCGGCGCCGACCTCAAGCGGATCATGCGCACCGGCACCGTGGCCAGCACCGACAACCGCAACTGGGAACTGCTGCCCCACAACGAACCGCAACGCCGCTTCAGCCAGAGCCGCGCCGTCGCGCTCGACATGGAGTCCGCCACCATCGCCGCCAACGGATTCCGCTTCCGCGTGCCCTACGGCACCTTGCTGTGCGTCTCCGACAAGCCGCTGCATGGCGAGATCAAGCTGCCCGGAATGGCCAACCACTTCTACCGCGAGCGTGTCGACCAGCACCTGCGCATCGGCATGCGGGCGGTGGAGATCCTGCGCAGCGAGGGCACGGCCCGCCTGCACAGCCGCAAGCTGCGCAGCTTCGCCGAGGTGGCATTCCAGTAAGGCGCGCACGCCACGCATGGCGCGCGCCCGTAGAATGGCGCGCTTATGTCCCGCTGGGTCATCATCGCCGCCCTGCGCATCGTCCTGCTCTGCGTGAGCTTCACCCCGCTGGGAGAAGTACTTGCCGCCATGGACGAGGTGCAGGCCCACCTGCGGGAGCAGCAGGAAGAACGTGAGCGGGCCAAGCCCAGCGCCACCGCGTTCGCCGAGGCCGGCGCCGAGATTCCGCTCGATGCGGCCGACCTGATCGACTTCCCCCACCGCAGCGCGCACCGCCTGCCGCAGGCCGCGCACGTGCCGCCTCGCGCCGGCCCCGAGCCTCCCACGCCACCCGTGGTGAGTGCGCTGCGTCCGCCCAACAGCCTGTCCTGAAGCCGCCGCGCCCTGCGCGTGGCCCGGCGCCGCCCGCCTTCGCGCGTGCGCGCCCGCTCACGCTCCCGCGTCCGTGCATGACGCGGGTCAGACTGTCTTTCAGGAACTGTATGGATTCCTCTTCGTACGAATGGCTGGCCGGCGTGTTCGCCGTGCTGCTTCTCTTCACGGCCTGGCGCGAACGCCGCTCGGGCTCGCGCCGCGACACCCGCCTGCTGGCTGGCGGCGGCGTGTGCTCCGCACTGGCCGCCGTGATTCTCTGGGGCACTTGAACGCCTGCGGCGCCAGCGTGAACACCCCCTTGCTGTGCACAGGCGCGATGTCGCCGTGCGCGGGGCCCTGTCTACCCCTCCACTGAATTCCCATGATTGAACTGTTTTCCGACCCGGCCGTCTGGATCGGACTGGCCACCCTCGTCGTGCTGGAGATCGTCCTCGGCATCGACAACCTGATCTTCATCGCCATCCTGGCCGACAAGCTGCCACCGCACCAGCGCGACCGCGCGCGCGTCATCGGCCTCTCGCTCGCGCTCGTCATGCGGCTGGGGCTGCTGTCGGTGATCTCCTGGCTGGTCACGCTGACCACGCCACTGTTCAGCGTGCTGGGTCACGGGTTCTCCGGGCGCGACCTGATCCTGCTGGGCGGCGGGCTGTTCCTGCTCTTCAAGGCCACGACCGAGTTGCACGAACGGCTGGAGGGGGTGACACACGAGCGCACGGGCAACGGCGTGTACGCCGGCTTCGGCGTGGTGGTGGCGCAGATCGTGGTGCTCGACGCCGTGTTCTCCCTCGATGCCGTGATCACCGCCGTGGGCATGGTCGACCAACTGCCCGTGATGATGGCCGCCGTTGTCATCTCCATCGGCGTGATGCTGCTGGCGTCCAGACCACTCACGCGCTTCGTCAACGCCCATCCTACGGTGGTGGTGCTGTGCCTGTCCTTCCTGCTGATGATCGGCCTCACGCTGGTGGCCGAGGGCCTGGGCTTCCACCTTCCCAAGAGCTATCTGTATGCAGCGATCGGCTTCTCGATCCTGATCGAGTTCTTCAACCAGTGGGCCCGCCGCAGCGCGGTGCGCAACGAGGAGCGCCGGCCGCTGCGCCAGCGCACGGCCGAATCGGTGATGCGCCTCATGGGCGGGCGCAACCGCAGGGCCGACGAATCCGTGCCCGCCCACGCACCCGCCTTCGTGGCCGAAGAGCGCCACATGGTCAGCGGCGTGCTGGGCCTGGGCGAGCGCACCGTGCGCTCGGTGATGACGCCACGCGCCGACATCTCGTGGGTGGACGTGGACGCCGCACCCGAGGACATCCGCACGCAGTTGCTCGACTCGCCGCACGGCATGGTGCCGGTGTGCCGCGGATCGCTCGACGAGGTGGTCGGCGTGGCGCGCGCCAAGGACCTGCTGGGCGTGTTGATGCAAGGTGGCCGCATCGAGGACAGCGATGTGCTGCGCGAGCCGCTCTATGTGCCCGAGGGTGCGTCGGTGATCCGCCTGATCGATACGCTGCGGCGCGCACGCGGCCACCTGGCGCTGGTGAACGACGAGTTCGCGCTGCTCAAGGGGCTGGTCACGCCCATCGACGTGTTCGAAGCCATCGCGGGCGAGTTCCCCGACGAGGACGAGTCGCTGGAAATCCAGCCCGGCCCCGACGGCCAATGGACCGTGGCCGGCGCGGCCGACCTGCACCGCCTGCAAACCGTGCTGGAAACGCAGGGCCTGGTCGACCCCGCCTACACCTCGGTCGCGGGCTTTCTGCAGGCGCGTCTCGGCCGCATGCCCGAAAAGGGCGACGTCCTGGTGTGGGGCGGCTTCGAATTCCGCGTGGCGGAGGCGGTTGGCGGGCAGCTTGGCTCGGTGTTGGTGCGCGCCGCACCGCCGCAAGCGATGTCCGCGGCGGGCTGAAGCGCACCGCGCGCCGGCCGCAACACGTCGGAGACGGACTACGGCCGGAGCAGATGGCGGCGGCTGGCGCACCCCACGGGGCAGGCGCAGGATGCGTGGACCATGGCCCACTCCGCCGCCCACCCCCCCGAAGCCGCTGCCGCGCACAACTCCGCTGACGACGGGCAGGAGCCGCTCTGGAAGCGCGCCTGCCGCTGGTGCGCGCCGGTCTTCGGGCTGCTGGTCCTGGGCTTGCTGGCCTCGCACGCGCACAAGATCGACTGGGCAGGCGCCTGGCAGGCGCTGTTGCGCTATCCCATCGCACTGCTGGCCGGCGTGATGGCGGTGGCGCTGGCCAGCCATGCGCTCTACGGCTGCTTCGACCTGATCGGGCGCCGCCACGTCGGCCATGGTTTGCCTAAGTGGCGCACCTGGGCGATCGCGGTCACGAGCTATGCCTTCAACCTCAACCTCGGCTCGCTAGTGGGGGGCGTGGCCATGCGCGTTCGACTCTACGCACGTGCGGGGCTCGACGCCGCCCAGGTGGCGC
Organism: Burkholderiales bacterium; assembly: GCA_017307855.1. GTDB lineage: Bacteria > Pseudomonadota > Gammaproteobacteria > Burkholderiales > Burkholderiaceae_C > JAGOCV01. The sequence continues at coordinate 367,791 of JAFKGD010000007.1, forward strand.
AGGTCGTGGGCGTGAGCCTGGTCACCAACTGGCTGGGGTTCGGCGTGCTGGCCGGGGCGCTGTTTGCGGCCGGCGTGATCACGCCCCCGCGCCAGACCAACCTGGGCAACGAAACCTTCCGCCTGCTGGGCTGGGCCCTGATTGCCTTGGCGGTGGCCTATCTGGCTGCATGCACGGCGCTGCACGGACGTCGGTGGCAAGTGCGCGGCAAGACGGTGAGCCTGCCGCGCGCGCCGCTGGCGCTGGCGCAGTTGCTGCTGTCCATGGCCAACTGGGCGCTGATGGGCGCGGCCATGTACTGGCTGCTGGGTGAGCGGGTGGAGTACGGCCACGTGCTGGGCGTGCTGATGGCCGCGTCGATCGTGGGCGTGGTCACGCCGATCCCGGCCGGCCTGGGCGTGCTGGAGGCGGTGTACCTCGCGCTGCTTTCGGGCAGTGTGCGCCAGGGCGCGCTGATGGGCGCCGTGCTGGCTTACCGCGCGCTCTACTACGTTCTTCCGCTTGTTCTGGCCCTTTTGTCGCTGGGATTGCTGGAGCGGTATGCTGCGGTGCATCCGCCGGGAGAGCCAGGCGATTAACGATTGCCGGCGTCAACGAGTTCCAGCGTTTCTCCGGGATGGCGGATCGTGAAAGTGAACTTCACCACGCGTTCGAGTTCCTGGGAGAACCAGACGGTGGCACGGTACGGCGACAGCACGGTCTGCGCCATGCCGGAAATATGCGATGGCCGATCGGACCATCCCTTCAGGTCAACGCGGATCGCCTCGTAATCGCGAATGCCGACCCTTATTCTTTCGTCCCCGCCTACTGTGGCCGTGAGATCGAAGCGCGTCGGGTGACCGCTGGGCAGACGGGATGAGAAAGCGAGGGGCCGGGTCGCACCCTGTCGGGCGATGTAGCCCCAGCCCCCCGGAGGGGTGAGAGCGTCGAGTTCGCCGAGCCCTCCCCCATCGCGTTCAACCCATTGTCCCGACGCATCCTCGATACGGGCGCCGCCGCCATAGATCACGCGGCCCTCTGCGACCCTCTCGACCGAGAGTGTGAACGTGCGTGCGCTTCGCGTCACCGTGTCCGTCACCCGGTACTCGAACCAGTCACCGGCGCGGCGAGTACCGGCCACGAACCCGGCCTGCGAGGCGGCCGGTGCAGCCGCTGACCGTTCGCGCTGCAATTCATCACGCCGCCGTGAGCGCGCGGGCAGTTCCGCAATCAGCATCGCCGGAACGGCGAAGTTGAGGTTCTGGGAGTCGCGTGCCCCGCTCGTCGTGATGCCGACGAGCCGCCCCTCGGCATCGAACAGTCCTCCGCCGCTGGAGCCCGGCGATATCGGCGTGGTTGTCTGGATGTGAACCAGTTCGCCATCATCGCCGCGCCGCAGAGCCGAGATCAACCCGTCGCTCAGCGTCATCTCGTATCCCTGCGGGCTGCCGATAGCATAAACCCGGGAGCCGACCTTGAGTGAACCACTTCCCGCCAGTTCCACAGGTGGCGCGCTGAAATCGGACACCTTCAGCTGGCAAAGGTCGCGGTCGGGATCCTGCCATTCGAGCGTCGCGCCGTAGCTGACGTTCTCCCGTTGCACCGCGAAGCCCGCGCCCTTGTCCACGACATGGCAATTGGTGACCACGCGCCCTGGCGCCACAACCACTGCACTGCCCTGGGCCTGCGTGCGCGAGCGGGCATCGAAGCTGACAACGGTCCAGACACTGGGCGAAAGCTTCTCGAAGATCTGGTCAGCCGCCAGAGCCTGCGCCATCGCCGGCATCGTGGGGAGAACTGCAGACAGCAGGACAGAAGCAGACCGGATCCGCATTTCAGCGGTTCCCCGCACGTACGATTTCGAGCGTTTCCCGCGTCGCGACCATCTTCGTGAAGCTGCGCTTCTCGACGGTGAACCGCACAATACGTTTGAGCTCCGGTGCGTACCAGGCTGTCGCGCTGTAGGGCAGGGGCGAGGTCTGGCGAGTCCAGCCTTCCAGCCCGATCCGGATCGCGCGGTAGTCCTTCGTGTCAATGCGCATGACCTCATCTCCGCCGACGTTGACCTTGAGGTCGTACTCCATCGGGTAGATCTGGGTGGGCAGAGTGAACCTCAGCGCGAACGCACCCGGTGCCTGTGCCAGCGCCTCCCACCCTCCCGGAGGAACCAGCGCATCGAGTTCGCCGAGTACGGCTGAAGAGTGCTCCAGCACGGCGCCAGCTGGTGTCTCGATGCGAGAACCTCCGTTGAAGACAACGCGGTTGTCCATGACGCGGTCGACGGTCAGGCTGATCGTGCGGCCGACGCCGGTGAGACCGTCAGTCAGCCGGTACTCGAACCAGTCCCCCGCACGCCGCGTTGCGTCGAGGGGCGTCGATGCGCCCGCCCCGCCGGCGGGAGAGGAAGCGACGGTTTCACGCCGGCTGGCACGCGCGGCTTCGTCTCGCAGCTTCGAGCGCGCTGGCAACTCGCCGATCAACCCGGCCGGTACGGCGAAGTTGAGGTTCTGCGCATCGCGTCCCCCTTTGGACGTGATGCCGATCAGGCGGCCCTGAGCGTCGAACAGTCCGCCGCCGCTGGAGCCCGGCGAAATCGGAGCCGTTGTCTGGATGTACACCAGCGCGCCGCTGTCATCGCGGCGCAGCGCCGAGATCAGGCCATCGCTGAGCGTCATCTCGAAGCCCTGCGGGCTGCCGATGGCGTACACCCGCGCACCCACCCTGAGCGAATCGGTGCCAGCCATCTCGACGGCGGGGGCCTCGAACCCAGCCACCTTCAACTGGCACAAGTCCCTCTCGGGGTCCTGCAGTTCGACCACGGCACCGTAGCTGACGTTCTCGCGCTGCACCGAGAAGGAGGCACCCTTCTCGACCACGTGGCAGTTGGTAATCAGTCGGCCAGGCCCGATCGTGACGGCACTGCCCTGGGATTGCAGGCGTGAACGGCCGTCGAAGTTGGATACGGTCCACACGCTCGGGGACACCCGCTCGAAAACCTGGTCCGGCTCGAGCGTCGCCGCCACGGCAAGTCCGGGCTGCAGCAGGAGCGGCAGAAGCATCCGCCCCCATCGGATCGCTGAGTTCATGAAGAGGCCATGCATGACCGGTGGCCGAGTCATCGTTTGGGTGGCAGAAGGCCACTGAGATCGTCCATCGTGACCGGTCCGTGGCGCACCGCCGCAGCTGCGGCTGGCGCAGACCCAGGCCGTCCACCTTGTGCCGGCGGCGTACCCGGGGGAGAGGACCCCGTCGTCAGGCGAAGCCCCGCGATGGCGCGGCGCGCCGCTGCCTCGGGCTGAACCTCCAGCCGGACCCGCCCGCCCAGGCCTGCGCCGATGTTCGACGACACATACGTCGCGCTGCCGGCTGCCAGATCCAGTGGCAGTCGGGCGTCGGCATCGGAAGTCGATGCCGTGTGCTCGCCCGGCGGTACATCGACGACGAAGTACCCACCTGGCTGCGAGCGACCCACGGCCACACCGTCGAGCCTGATCACTGGCTGCACGTCCGGGCCGGCAGACGAGTCGTCCCTGAAAAAGTAGACGCGGGCCCGCCCAGGCGCAAGCGGCGAGAGTGCCGCCCCGACCTGGGCGCAGGCCGCTCCCCCGGCCAGGGTCAGCGCCAGGGTCAATAACTGGCGTCGTTCGACGCGCGGGAAGCATGAGCGGGAGAAATCCATGATCAACGCCGATCGAGCCTCACGAGTTCGAGCGACTCCCACGCCATGAATGAGCCTGGGCTGCCCATGCCAACGCTGGTCTTCGAGTCGACGCTGAAACGCACGACACGCCGCAACTGCGGCGACCACCAGACCGTTGCCGAATAAGGTGCGCGGCCCTCGCCCGACGGCAAGCCTGCCCGCGTGTGCCAGCCCGTCAGCTCGATGCGGACGGTCTCGAATTCGCCGGCCGCCACGTGGAGCAGCGCGGGAGCGGCGGGCGTCGCCCTCAGCTCGAAGCGCGCCAATCGGCCAAGCACCTGGTTCTCGAAGCGCAGTTCTTGCGCCTGTTGCTGCAGCGCAGGCCAGCCGCCGGGCGGCGTGAGAAGGTCGAGTTCGCCCAGAGCCGCGGACTGCGGGGCGACTTGCATGCCAGTGCCATCTTCCCGACGGCGGCCTCCGTTGAACAGCACACCGTCGCCTTCGGTACGGTCCACCTCCAGCGCCACCAGGCGACGCGTTCCGGTCGATCTGTCCACGATTGCGTACTGGAACCAGTCGCCCGGGCGGCGACCCATCGGCGCTTCGGGCATCGGCCCGGGCAGCGGAGCCGAAGCTGCCAAACCGACCTGTGCGGCCGCAGGATGGATCCCCATCCATTCTTCGAGCGCCCGCCGTCCACGGGCCGGCAGTTCAGCAATCAGCGCGGCCGGAATCGCGAAGTTGAGATTCTGTCCATCGCGCTCGGAGCCCGCCATGATGCCGATCAGGCGCCCCTGTGCATCGAACAGGCCCCCACCCCCGGAACCTGGGGAGACCGGAGCCGATGTCTGCAGCATACGAACCTGATTCGTCTCGTCGCGCCGGAGGCCCGACAGCAGGCCATCGCTCAACGTGCTCTCCATGCCCTTCGGGCTTCCGATTGCATACACCCTCATGCCCACTCGCAGCGAGGAAATCTCGGCGACCACGACTGCGGGAGCACGAAAGTTGGCGACCTTGAGCTGACACAGATTGCGCTCGGCGTCCGGGTATTCGAGCGTGGCGCCATAGCTCACGTTGGCACGCATCACCCGCACGTGCGCTGCCTGCCGCAGAGCGCCGCAGGTGGTTACCAGCCGACCCGGCCCCACCACGACCGCGCTGGAAATAGCGGCATTCTGGCCGTTGCGATCGACGACCCCCACGGTCCACACGCTCTGCTCAAGGCGCTCGTAGATCGAATCAACCGCCTGGGCGGTCGCTGCCGGAGCAGAGAGCGCTGCGGCCACCATGGCGGGGGCCCACCCTGGCAGGCCGAAATACCTCACACCTCGTATCCGACCGCCGCCCGGATCGCTTGCCACGACCGCTCCGTTTTGTAGCTATTTGTATCGAATTATGGGACGACGGACGCGAGGTGTCGAGGGGTCAGTCCAGGCAGGGCCTCACCTTGGAAGCCGCCAGCTTGGCCTGGCTCCGCGCATGCTCCACGTCGGCATCGTGCACCAGCGCCACACCCATGCGGCGCTTCACGAAGCTCTCGGGTTTGCCGAACAGACGGATGTCGCAGTTGGGCACGCGCATCGCTTCATCCACGCCATCGAACACGATGCCTTTCGCCTCCACGCCGCCGTAGATCACGGCACTGGCGCCCGGGCTCTTGAGCGTGGTGTCCACGGGCAGGCCGAGGATGGCGCGCGCATGCAGTTCGAATTCGTTCTGCCACTGCGTGATCATGGTTACCATGCCGGTGTCGTGCGGACGCGGGCTCACCTCGCTGAACCAGACCCGCTCGCCCTTGACGAACAGCTCGACGCCGAACAGGCCCAGGCCCGAATCCTGTCCGTCGATGCCCACGCCCAGGTTGTCGGTGACGGCCTTGCTGATCTCGCGCGCACGCTGCAGCGCCTGGGGGTGCATGGGATGCGGCTGCCAGCTCTCCACATAGTCGCCGCTCACCTGCACGTGGCCGATGGGGTCGCAGAAATGGGTGTGGATGGCGCCATCCTCGCCACGCGCGCGCACGGTGAGCTGGGTGATCTCGTAGTCGAAGTCGATGAAGCCCTCGACGATCACGCGGCCAGGGCCTACGCGACCACCCGACATGGCGTAGTCCCAGGCCGTTTGCACATCGGCCGGACCGTCGATCTTGCTCTGGCCCTTGCCGCTGCTGCTCATCACGGGCTTGACGATGCACGGATAGCCGATGCCGTTGTCGATGGCGGCCTGCAGCTCGGCCAGCGAATCGCAAAACTTGTACGGGCTGGTGGGCAGGCCCAGCGTCTCGGCGGCCAGGCGACGGATGCCTTCGCGGTCCATCGTCAGGCGCGCGGCGCGCGCCGTGGGGATGACGCGCACCACGCCAGCGGCTTCCAGCTCCTGCAGCGCGGGCGTGGCGATGGCCTCGATCTCGGGCACGACGAGGTGCGGGCGCTCGGCCTCGATCAGCGCCTTGAGCTGCGCCGGATCGCTCATGGTGATGGTGCGAGCGTGATGCGCCACCTGCTGGCCCGGTGCGTTCTCGTAGCGGTCGACGGCGATGGTCTCGACACCCAGGCGTTGCAGGGCGATCAGCACTTCCTTGCCGAGCTCGCCCGAGCCCAGCAGCATGACTCGGGTGGCGGAGGGAGAGAGGGGGGTACCGAGGCGGGTCATCGTCGGGGCGGGCGGAGGGTTGGGATGGGCGCCACTGTAGCCCAGGCAGCGGCCCTCGCGCGTTAGACTGCCCGACCATGTCCGCGCCCCTCTTCCAGGCTTCGCGCCTCACCAAGCGCTACGGCGACACCACCGTGGTGGACGATCTCTCCTTCCACATCGCCCCGGGCGAATGCCTGGGCGTGATCGGGCCCAACGGTGCCGGCAAGACCACCACCATCCGCATGTGCCTGGGCCTGACGGCGCCCGATGCAGGCGAGATCACCGCCATGGGCAGGCGCATGCCGCAGGACGCGCAGGCGATCAAGGCCGAGTTGGGCGTGGTGAGCCAGTTCGACACGCTCGATCCCGACTTCACCTGTGCCGAGAACCTGCAGGTCTACGGCGGCTACTTCGGCATCGGTCGCAAGGCCATGCGCGAACGCACGCCCAGGCTGCTCGAATTCGCCGCGCTTTCGCACAAGGCCGATGCCAAGCCGGGCGAGCTGTCGGGCGGCATGAAGCGGCGGCTGTCGCTGGCGCGCGCGCTGGTCAATGATCCGCGCCTGCTGCTGCTCGACGAACCCACCACCGGCCTGGATCCGCAGGCGCGCCACCTGATGTGGGAGCGGCTGCAGCTGCTGCTGCAGCAGGGCAAGTCCATCCTGCTGACCACGCACTTCATGGACGAGGCCGAGCGCCTGTGCTCGCGCCTGTTGGTGCTCGACCACGGCCGCAAGATCGCGGAAGGGCCGCCGCGCGCACTGATCGCCGAGCACCTGGAGCCCGACGTCGTCGAGGTGTACGGCCAGGGCGCACTGGCGCTGGCCGATTCACCAATGAGCCAGCTCGCCGCGCGCACCGAAGTCAGCGGCGAGACGGTGTTCTTCTACACCCACGACGCGCGCACCCTGATGGCACGGCTGGGCGACACGCCCCATCTGCGCACGCTGCACCGCCCGGCCAACCTCGAAGACCTGTTCCTCAAGCTGACCGGGCGGCAGATCCGCGCGGCCGGCTGACTTCACGGATACATCCGCCATGGCCGAATCGACCGCCACCCTGCCCGCATCTGCCACGCCCTCGCCCTGGGGCCCGCCGCGCGTCACCCGCCGCTGGTGGCCGGTGTTCATGCGCAACCTGCTGGTGTGGAAGAAGCTGGCCGTGCCCAGCCTCATCGGGAACATCGCCGAGCCGCTGATCTGGCTCGTGGCCTTCGGCTACGGCATGGGCGCGCTGGTGGGACAGGTGCAGTTCCAGGGCCAGGCCGTGCCCTACATCGTCTTCCTGGCCAGCGGCTCGATCTGCATGAGCGCGATGAATGCAGCGTCGTTCGAAGCGCTGTATTCGGCCTTCTCGCGAATGCACGTGCAGCGCACCTGGGACGGCATCATGAACGCGCCCGTGCGGCTGGACGACGTGGTGCTGGCCGAGCTGCTGTGGGCCGGCTTCAAGTCGGTGTTCACCGTCACGGCCATCCTGTGCGTGATGCTGGCGCTGGGCATCAGCCACAGCCCCAAGCTGATCACCGCCTGGTTCATCCTGGCCGGCGCGGGCGTCATGTTCTCGTGCATCGCGCTGATCTTCAACGCGCTGGCCAAGGGCTACGACTTCTTCACCTATTACTTCACGCTGGTGCTCACGCCGATGATGTTCCTCTCGGGCGTGTTCTTCCCGCTCGACCAACTGCCCGGCGCGGTGCGCGCCATTTCCGCCTGGCTGCCGCTGACCAACGTGGTCGACCTGGTGCGCCCGCTCTTCCTCGACCGCTGGCCCGACGCGCCGCTGCGCCACGCGCTGGTGCTGCTGGCCTACGCGGGCGGGTGCGGCTGGCTGGCGCTGGCGCTCACGCGGCGGCGCTTCAGCGCCTGAAGCAAGGCGCTTGGCGCGGCGTCTTTGCCGCACTTACTTCTTGCCAAGCAAGCCGCGGCGATTGAATTGCACACAATTTAATTGCTCGCTACAATATGCACCATGCCTATCGCAACGCCTTCTGCCGACGAACTGCTCAAGCTGGACCACCAGCTGTGCTTCGCCGTGTACTCGGCCTCGCTGGCCATGACCAGGCTGTACAAGCCCCAGCTCGAAGCGCTGGGCCTCACCTATCCGCAGTACCTCGTCATGCTGGCCCTGTGGGAGCAGGACGCCCCTACCGTCTCGGCGCTGGGCGAGCGGCTGTCGCTTGACTCGGGCACGCTCACGCCGCTGCTCAAGCGACTGGAAGCCTCCGGCTTCGTGACGCGTCTGCGCGATGCCGAAGACGAGCGCCGCGTTCTCATCCGCCTGACGCCCGCCGGCCGCCGGCTCAAGACGCGCGCCGCCGCCGTGCCGCGCTGCCTGCTGGCGGCCAGCGAATGTTCGATCGACGAACTCGCTGGCCTGACGCGCGACCTGCAGGTCCTGCGCGACCGGCTCAAGGCTGCAGCCTGACCTGATCTTTACCTTCTTTCCCGTTGTCCCTTTTCCAACCACCCCAAGGAAGCACCATGACCACTACGCTCGACAAAGTCCTCTACACCGCCGAAGCCCACACCACGGGCGGCCGCGACGGCGCTGGCAAAAGCAGCGACGGCGCGATCGACGTCAAGCTGAGCTCGCCCGGCTCCGGCAAGCCCGGCACCAACCCCGAGCAGCTGTTCGCCGTCGGTTATGCGGCCTGCTTCATCGGCGCGATGAAGGCCGTCGGCCCCAAGGTCGGTGTGAAGGTGCCCGACGATGTGGCCATCGACTCCAGCGTCTCCCTGGGCCCGACGAATGGCGGCGCCGCCTACGGCATCGCCGTCAAGCTGGCCATCACGCTGCCGGGCCTGGACGCCGAATCGGCGAAGAAGCTGGTCGACACCGCCCACCAGGTGTGCCCGTATTCCAATGCCACGCGCGGCAACATCCCGGTCGACATCACCATCGCCTGATCGCGACTGCGGCAGGGCGTCGCCGACAATGGCGCGATGTCCCTGCCTGATCACGACGCCAGCCCGGCCCACGCCTACGAGGCGCTCACACCCGATGTGGTGATGGACGCCCTCGCGGCCGTGGGCTTTTTTGCGGACGGCCGCCTGATGGCGCTGTCGTCCTACGAGAACCGCGTCTACCTTGCGCAACTGGAAGACGGCGATGCCGTGGTCGCCAAGTTCTACCGGCCCGGCCGATGGAGCGATGCGCAGATCCTCGAAGAACACACTTTCGCCGCCGAGCTGATGGCGGCCGAGGTGCCGGTGGTCGGCCCGATCGAACGCGAGGGCCGCACGCTGCACCATCACGCCGGTTTCTCTTTTTCCGTGAGCCCGCGCCGCGGCGGACGCCGACCCGAGCTGGACGATTTCGACGTGCTCGAATGGATCGGCCGGTTCCTCGCCCGCATCCATGCAGTCGGCGAGGCGCGCCCGTTCGAAACGCGGCCCGCGCTCGACGCCGCGAGCTTCGGCCATGCCTCGCGCGACTGGCTGGTGCAGCACGATGTGATCCCGCTGGACGTGAAGGGCGCCTGGCTGCGCGCCTGCGACGCGGTGCTCTCGCGCATCGACGCCACGCCGCTGGGCGCCGGTGGCGGGCACGGGCTGCAGCGCCTGCGGCTGCATGGCGACTGCCACCCCGGCAACATCCTGTGGACGCCCGACGAAGGCCCGCACTTCGTCGACCTGGACGACGCGCGCTCCGGCTTCGCGGTGCAGGACCTGTGGATGCTGCTGGATGGGGAACGGCCGCAGCGCACGCAACAGCTGGGCGCGCTCATCGACGGCTACGAGCAGTTCCGCGAATTCGACCGGCGCGAACTGGCATTGATCGAGCCGCTGCGAACACTCAGGCTCATCCACTACAGCGCCTGGCTGGCGCGGCGCTGGGACGATCCGGCATTTCCGGCGACCTTTCCATGGTTCGGCACCTCCGACTACTGGCAGGGCCAGGCCCGGTTGCTCGAAGACCAGCTCGAAGCACTGGACGAGCCGCCGCTCTCCGCCTGACTTCGCGCCTGAGGACGCCCACCGGCGCGGGCGGCTTCAGGGCTGCGAGGGAACCACGACGCCGCGCTGCACCGGCACGCCGCCGGCCGCAGGCACGGTTGCACCGGAAGTGGCCGAACGCGCTGGCGCCGCCGCGCGGTTCGATGGATTGTTGGGGTCGTACAGCACGGTGCCCGTGCCCACACCCACGCCCACGCTGGCACCGCTGCCGCCCAGCGGCGTGGAGGCCCCCACACCGACGCCGCCCGTCACGACGCCGCGCTGGTTCACGCCGACACCCACGCCCACCGGGCCGACGCCCGTGCCCACACCGGCCGTGACGCCGCCGCTGCCGACGCCCACGCCCACCGACACACCGGGCGCGATGGGCACGCCGATGCCCACGCCAGCGGCGCAGCCGGACAGCAGCGCCGCCGCCAGGGCGACGACGCCTGCCAGGCCGATCGGGCGGCGGTTCGGTGGGATCGCGGTCATGCGGACCATGCTAGCAAATCAGGCCAGCAGCGCGTTCACGCGCCGCACGTAGGCCGCAGGGTCTTCGGGCAGGCCGCCCTCGGCCAGCAGGGCCTGATCGAACAGGATATGGGCGAGGTCGTGGAAGTTCGGCGAACCGTCGAGCTTCTTGACCAGCGCGTGGTCGGCGTTGATCTCGAGCACGGGCTTGTTGTCGGGCGCAGGCTGGCCGGCCTGCTTGAGCAGACGTGCCAGCTGCAGGCTCATGCCGTGCTCGGGCACCACCAGGCAGGCCGGCGAATCGACCAGGCGGGCGGTCACGCGAACGTCTTCGGCCTTGTCCTTGAGCGCTTCCTTGAGCTTGGCCAGCAGCGGCTTGAACTGTTCCGCGGCTTCTTCGGCGGCCTTCTTCTCGGCCTCGTCCTGCAGGCTGCCGAGATCGACCGCGCCCTTGGCCACGCTCTGCAGCGGCGTGCCGTCGAATTCGGTCAGGAAGCCCAGCGCCCACTCGTCCACGCGGTCGGCCATCAGCAGCACTTCGATGCCCTTCTTGCGGAAGACCTCGAGTTGCGGACTGCTCTTGGCTGCGGCCAGCGTCTCGGCCGTGAGGTAGTAGATGGCCTGCTGGCCTTCCTTCATGCGCGCCTTGTAGTCGGCGAAGGAGACAACGGCTTCGTCGCTGGCGGTGGAGACGAAGCGCAGCAGCTTCGCGATGCGCTCGCGGTTGGCCGAATCCTCGCCCAGGCCTTCCTTGAGCACGGCGCCGAATTCGGACCAGAACTTGCCGTACTTCGCCTTGTCCTCGGCACTCGCCTCGTCGCTGGCCTGCGCCTTCGCCATGTCCTCGAGCATGGAGAGCACGCGCTTGGTGCTGCCTTCGCGGATGGCCTTCACGTCACGGCTTTCCTGCAGCAGTTCGCGGCTCACGTTGAGCGGCAGATCGGCCGAATCGACCACGCCGCGCACGAAGCGCAGGTAGGTGGGCATCAGCGCTTCGGCGTCGTCCATGATGAAGACGCGCCGCACGTAGAGCTTGACGCCGGCCTTCTTGTCGCGGTTGTAGAGGTCGAAAGGCGCGGCGGCCGGCACATACAGCAGCTGGGTGTATTCGGTGCTGCCTTCGACGCGGTTGTGGCTCCAGGCCAGCGGCGGCTGGAAGTCGTGCGCGATGCCCTTGTAGAACTCGGCGTACTGCTCGTCGCTGATGTCCTTCTTGGGGCGGGTCCAGAGCGCGCTGGCCTGGTTGACGGTGTCCCACTCGTCGGTGAGCACCATCTCGCCGCCGGTGTTGTCCTCGCCTTCCTTCCACTCTTCGCGGCGCATGCGGATGGGCAGCGCGATGTGGTCCGAGTACTTGCCCACCAGCTCCTTGAGCTTCCAGGTTGACGCATAGTCGAGCGCATCGTCGCGAAGGTGCAGCGTGACGCTGGTGCCACGCTGTGAACGATCGATGGACTCGACCTCGAAGTCGCCGGTCCCGGTGCTGCTCCAGCGCACGCCTTCGGCGGCCGGCAGGCCGGCACGGCGCGATTCGACCGTGATGCGGTCGGCCACGATGAAGCCCGAATAGAAGCCCACGCCGAACTGGCCGATGAGCTGGGCATCCTGCTTCTGGTCGCCCGAAAGCTTGCCCATGAATTCGCGCGTGCCGCTCTTGGCGATGGTGCCCAGGTTGTCGATGGCCTCCTGCTGCGACAGGCCGATACCGTTGTCGGCGATGGTCAGCGTCTTCGCGGCCTTGTCGAACGAGATGCGCACCTCGAGCTGCGGATCGTTCTCGTACAGCTCGGGCTTGTCCAGTGCCTCGAAGCGCAGCTTGTCGCAGGCGTCCGACGCGTTGGAGACCAGCTCGCGCACGAAGATCTCGGGGTTGGAGTACAGCGAATGGGTGACCAGGTGCAGCAGTTGCGCGACTTCGGCCTGGAAGGAATGGGTTTGCTTGCTCATGTCGTCTGTGTTGGAAAGGAACGCGGCTGGCGGCCAGATGGGGGCCCGGCGGGGCGCTTTCAAGCCCCGGATTATCCTGTCGCAGCCGGGCTCAGAAGCGCTCGTGCGGCGCCAGGTAGCGCCACTGCCCCATGGGCAGCTGGCCCAGGGTCACGCGGCCTATGCGCACGCGCTTCAAGCCCACCACGTGCAGGCCCACGGCCTCGCACATGCGGCGTATCTGGCGCTTCTTGCCTTCTGTGAGCACGAAGCGCAACTGCTCGGGGTTCTGCCAATCCACCTGCGCGCGCTTGAGCGGCTTGCCGTCCAGCGACAGGCCGTGGCGCAGTCGCGCCAGTTGCGCGGAGGGAAAAGCCGCCTGCACGTCCTGCTGCACGGCGCCGTAGTGCACGCGCACCAGGTATTCCTTCTCGACCTCGGAGTCCTCGCCGATCAGCTGGCGCGCCACGCGGCCGTCCTGCGTGAGCACCAGCAGGCCGGTGGAATCGATGTCGAGCCGGCCCGAGGGCGCCAGGTTGCGCAGCTGCGAGGGCACGAAGCGGGTGCGGCTGGTGTCGCCCTGCCAGTGGCTGCGGGCGCCGATCAGGGTGATGGCGGGCTGGTGACCATCCTCGGCCTGCCCGCTCACGTAGCCCACGGGCTTGTGCAGCAGCACGGTCACGCGCTGCTCCTGCTCGCCGGCGGCACGGCGATCCACCTCGATGCGGTCGGACGGCAGCACCTTCACGCCCATGGCGGCTGGCTGGCCGTTGACGCGCACCCAGCCCCGCTCGATCCATTCGTCGGCCTCGCGGCGCGAGCACAGGCCCAGTTCGGCCATGCGCTTGTTCAGGCGGACGGGTTCGGCGGGTGCTGGGCTGGAGGGCGAGGACATGGCAGGGGCATGGGGCAGCAGACACCCGAGCCTACCGCAGTCACCGCCGCGGCACCCGCACTACAGGGGCTCGCGCCGCGCGAAGCGCACCACGGTCACCCCCTGCCTGGCCTGGCGCGTCGAGGGCATGACCAGCACACAGTCGTCGTACGGCGTCGTTACCGGCTCACCGTCGTTGTCGCCGATCACGGTGCCGGCGCGGGCGATCACCTCGAGCCCGACGAACGGCTGCGAGAAGCGGAAGCGCGCGCTTCGGGCAACGACGGCGCCCGTGACATGCAATGCCCACTGACGCGGCGGCGGCGGCTGGCGCCAGCGCGGCAGCAGCGCGGCCAGGTCGTGGCCGTCCAGGCAGCCCGACAGCTCAAGGAACCGGGCGCAGACGTCGCGTGCCACCACGATGCTGCCGGCATCCCCGTGGAATCCGCATTCGACGAGCAGGGAGCGCGTGTCTGGCGCGGCATCGTGCGGCTGGCCCAGCCGCCCGTAGTCGCGCAGGCGCACGCCGTCGCTGTGGCCGGCGTCCACCACCACGTGGGCAGGCGCGCCCAGATCCTTCGCGAGGCTCAGGTTGCGCGGCTGCAGGCCGGTCAGCAGCAGCGCCTCACCGGGCTCGTGCATGGAATGCAGGTCCAGCAGCCAGTCGGCGCCCGCCACGACGGGCTGCAGCGCTTTCGCCCGGCGGCGCTCCAGGCTCTGGCCGCCGTCGAGGCGATCGACGCTCCATTGGCGGTTCATGTCTTCCTCGACGAAGCGCGCGGCGTCATGCGCCGCGGCGTCGAAGCGGTCGAACGCCGCGAGGTTGCAGAACGCCAGCGCCAGGCGTCCATGGCGGGGGCGGACGCCGGCCTCCAGCAACTCCTTGAGGACCCAGGCGCCGCACAGCTCGTTGCCATGCACCAGCGCCGTGACCAGCACGCTGCGGCCGGGCCGGCCGGAGTCGAACTGCCACACGCCCTCGATGCCGGTGTTGCCCCCGCGCCAGCGCGACAGATCGGGCGCGGCGATCGCGAAGTCCGGCGTGCGGTTCATTCGCGGATCCCGGCGTAGTCCACGATCTTCTTGTACTTGGCCGTCTCGCTCGCCAGGAAGCCTTCCATGTCGGCGACGGGAGTCGCGATGGTCGAGCCGGAATCTTCCAGCTTCTTCCTGAGCTCCGGGGCCTGAAGCGACTCGTTGAGCGCGGTGCGCAACCGCGCGGCGATCGGCGCGGGCAGCCTGGGCGGCGCGAGCAGCGCGAACCAGATGTTGATGTCCAGGTTGCGGAACGCGGCGTGCTCCGACAACGAGGGGATCTCGGGCGCTGCCGGAGAACGCTTCTTCTCGGTCACGCCCAGCGCCACCACCTTGCCGCTGCGGATGTGCGGCAGGCCGCTGGAGAGCACAAACACGCCGTACTCGATCGATCCGCCCAGCAGGTCGTTGGTCAGGGGTGCGACGCCCCGATAGGGGATGTGCGTCATGAACAGGCCGCCCTGCTGCTTGACCAGCTCGCCCGCCAGATGCAAGCCCGTTCCGACGCCAGAACTGCCGAAGCTGTACCGGCCCGGCTGGGCTTTCACGCGCTGCAGGAAGTCGTCGACATTCTTCACGCCCGAGGCAGCGGACGCGACCAGCACCATGGGCTGGGAAGCCACCAGGCCGATGGGCGTGAAGTCTTTCTCGGTGTAGCGCACGGCCGGCGAGATGAGCCGCGCGATCGCCACTTCATTGTTGGCGCCAAGCATCAGGGTGTAGCCATCGGGTGCGGCGTTGACGACCTTCTGCGCGCCGATCGCTCCGCCCGCGCCGCCAACGTTTTCCACCACGACGGGCACGCCGAGCTTGCGCGCCAGCTGCTCGGCCACCACGCGCCCCGTGAGATCGGTGCTGCCGCCGGGCGGGTAGCCCACCACCAGGGTGATCGGCCGGCTGGGCCAGGCATCGCCCTGGGCCATTGCCGGCGCCGGCGCAAGCCAGGCGCCCAGCAGGCAGCCTGTCGCCAGGGCGAACGCGGCACGGCGGGGCAGTTTGGACAATTTCATCGTCGTGTCTCCGGTTGGTGTTGGGATCCGCCGGATTCTGGGAACAGGCACGCCGGGCGATGTGCCGATTCGGCACGTGTCCGTGCTTTTTTCGGAATCAGGCCGGATCGACCAGCAGCCACAGCCGTTCGGCCAGCGGCGAGAGCCGGCGCTTGGGCCGCACCATGCGGATCTCGAAGCCGATCTCCATGGACTTGCCGGCCACCGGCGCCAGCTGGCGGGCGCGGCAGGCGCCGCCCGCCAGCGACCACGGCAGCCATGCGATGCCCAGGCCTTTGAGCGCGTACTCCAGCAGCGCATCGGCCGAATCGCATTCGATCACCTCGCGCAGTTGCGGCGCCTGCGGATGGTTGGTGAGGTGGTCGTCCACCAGGCGGCCGAGCGCGAGTGTGTTGGCATAGGCGAGGTAGGGCGCCGGCTGGCGCCCGCCGAAGCCATGCGCGGGCTTGCCTTGCGCATTGATGCGCGTCACGGGCACCAGCCTGTCGCGCGCGAGCGTGCGCAGCAGGTAATGCTGCGAGCTCAACCGGATGCCGATCAGCGGGTGGTGATAGGCCAGCATGAAATCGGATTCGCCGCGCTCGAAGCGCTGCAGGATCTCGCCCATCGAGCCCGTGCTCACATGCACCCTGCCGCCCGCCAGCTGGGGGCGCACGCGCACCAGCCAGTCTGCGGCGATGGTGCGCGCCAGCGTGCGGCCTGTGGAGAGCGTCACGCATTCACTCGCATCGCCTGGCGCGCCGCTGAGTTCGTCCCGCGCGCGCTGCAGCGCCGGCACGGCCTGCAAGGCGTGTTGCAGCAGGTTCTGTCCGGCGGGCGTGAGCGTGACCGGGCCGCCGCCGGGCTCGACCAGCGGCGTCGCGGCCCAACGCTCCAGCGCACGGATGCGGCGCCCGAAGGCCGGATGCGTGACGTGGCGCAGCTCGGCCGCGCGCACGAAGCTGCGCGTCTGCGCCAGCGCGATGAGGTCTTCCAGCCACTTGATCTGCACGCTGTTCACCCTCCCGATGCCGAAACGCTGGAGCGCAGCGCCGCCAGATCGAGCACCCGCACGCCGCCGTATTCGATGCGGATGGCGCCCGCGGCCTGCAGCGCGTTCAGCGCCTCGTTCACGCGCTGGCGCGACAGGCCGACCAGGTAGGCCAGCTCCTGCTGCGTGATGCGCAGCACCTCGCCCACGCCCGGATAGAGCACCGGGTTGAACAGCGAGGCCAGGCTGCGCGCCACGCGCACGTCGGGGCTGGCCATGCGGTCGATCTCGCGCGCGGCGATGAACTGCCCGAGGCGTTCGTTGAGCTGGTTCATGACGAAGCGGTTGAACCCGATGGAATGGTCCAGCAGCCAGTGGAAGCTGTCGACGGGAATACCGGCGACCACGCTCGTGCGCAGGGCCTGGATGTTGTAGCGGTAGGTCTCGCGCTTGATCACGGTGCCCTCGCCGAACCAGCCGCCGGGCGGGATGCCGGTGTAGGTCATGGTGGCGCCCTGTGCGTTTTCGCTGCTCATCTTGAGCAGGCCTTCGACCACGCCGAACCAGTAGGTGACCGGTCGGCCCACGCGGCAGACGTACTCACCGGCCTGTGCATCCGTCACGACGATGTCGGCCACCGCACGCGCGCGCTCGGCGGGCGTGAGCGCCGCGAGCCAGGGCACATGCACGAGTTCATCCTCGCGCGGCGGACGGCGGCGCTGGTGCAGGCTGGGCTCGCGCGTTGCGGTCATGGATTGGCCCGGCGATGCGGGAAAGTCCCGGTCGGGACGACCCTTAAATTGTCGTCGTAACGACAACACGGCGTCAAACCGGCTCCTAGAGTCCGCCTCATGCAGACGACGCCCTCCGTTGTACCGACGACGTTCCCGCGACTGTTGCTGGACCATGCCGCGCGCCGCCCGCGCGAGCCGGCGCTGCGCGAGAAGGAGTACGGCATCTGGCAGACCTGGAGCTGGCAGGACGTGGCCGACGACGTGCGCCATCTCGCCGGCGGCCTGGCCGCGCTGGGCTTCGATGCCGGGCAGAACCTCGCCATCATCGGCGACAACCGGCCGCACCTGTACATGGCCTTCATCGCCGCGCAGAGCCTGTCGGGCGTGCCGGTGCCGCTCTACCAGGACGCGGTGGCCGCCGAGATGGCCTTCGTGATGGAAGACGCGTCCATCGACTACGCCTTCGCAGAAAACCAGGAGCAGGTCGACAAGCTGCTGGAGCTGCGCGAGCGCGTGCCCGGCCTCATCACGCACATCTTCTTCGACGACCCGCGCGGCCTGCGCCACTACACCCAGCCCGGGCTGATGTCGGTGCAGGCACTCATCGAGCTGGGCCGGCGGCACGAGTCGACGCATCCGGCCTTCTATTCCGACGCGGTGGCGCGCGTGCAGCCTGGCGACGTGTCGGTGATCCTCTACACCTCGGGCACCACCGGCAAGCCCAAGGGCGTGTGCCAGACCCATGCGAGTTTCATCGCCAGCGCGCGTGGCGGCGTGGAAACCGACGGGCTCAACCCGCGCGACAACGTCATCTCGTACCTGCCGCCCGCCTGGGTGGGCGACCACCTGTTCTCCATCGCGCAGTGGATGGTGGCGGGCTTCACGATCAACTGCCCCGAATCGGCCGGCACGGTCGCGATCGATTTGCGCGAGATCGGCCCGACCTACTACTTCGCGCCGCCGCGCGTGTTCGAGGCCATGCTGACCTCGGTCTCCATCCGCATGGAAGACGCGGCGCGCTTCAAGCAGTGGCTGTACGCGCGCTTCATGGCGCTGGCGCGCCGCGTGGGCGCCGACATCCTGGACGGCCGGCCGGTCGGCGCGGCCGACCGCGCGCTCTACGCCCTGGGCAACGTGCTGGTGTACGGGCCGCTGCGCAACGTGCTGGGGCTCTCACGCATCCGCGTGGCCTACACGGCGGGCGCGGCCATCGGGCCCGACCTGTTCCGCTTCTTCCGCTCGATCGGCATCAACCTCAAGCAGCTCTACGGGCAGACCGAGACCTGCGCCTACGTCTGCATCCAGAAGAACGGCCGCGTCAAGCTGCATTCGGTGGGCGAGGCCGCGCCGGGCATGGAGATCCGCATCGCGCCCGGCGGCGAGGTGCTGGTGCGTGGCGTGTCCGTGCTCAAGGAGTACTACAAGCGGCCCGACGCTACGGCCGAGGTGATGGATGCCGAGGGCTTCTTCCACACCGGCGATGCCGGCGTGATCGACGAGGAAGGCCACCTGCGCATCATCGACCGCGCCAAGGACGTGGGCCAGCTCGCGGGTGGCGCGATGTTCGCGCCGAACTACATCGAGAACAAGCTCAAGTTCTTCCCGCAGATCAAGGAGGCCGTGTGCTTCGGCCAGGGCAAGGACAAGGTCTGCGCCTTCCTCAACATCGACTTCGAGGCCGTGGGCAACTGGGCCGAACGGCGCGGCCTGGCCTACAGCGGCTATGTGGACCTGGCCGGCAAACCCGACGTGCTGCAAATGATGGGTGAATGCATCGCACAGGTGAACGCCGACCTGGCCGCCGAGGCCGGCATGGCCGACACGCAGATCGCCCGCTTTCTCGTCCTGCACAAGGAGCTCGATCCCGACGACGACGAGCTCACGCGCACGCGTAAGGTGCGGCGCGGCTTCATCGCCGAAAAATACGGCGTGCTGGTGGAAGCGCTCTACACGGGCCGCACGGCTCAGCACATCGAGACGCAGGTGAAGTTCGAGGACGGACGCACGGGCACGGTGAGCGCCAACCTGTCCATCGTGGACGCGAAAGTCTGGCCGGCAGTGAAGGCGGCGGCATGAAGATGAACGACATCGCGAATGCAGGCGCATCGAGCGCGCCGTCCGAAGGATGGCCCAGCCCGGCTTCGCCGGGCTCCAGCGCGAGCGCTCCCTCGGGGGGCAGCGAGCGACACGAAGTGCGCAAGCGTGGGGGCGAAGTCGTTCTCGATGTGAAGAACATCTCGCTGGCGTTCGGCGGCGTGAAGGCCCTCACCGACATCAGCTTCGACGTCCGCGAGCACGAGATCCGCGCCATCATCGGGCCCAACGGCGCGGGCAAGAGCTCCATGCTCAACTGCATCAACGGCGTGTACCAGCCGCAGCAGGGATCGATCAGCTTCCGTGGCCAGACCTTCCGGCACATGAACAGCCGCCAGGTGGCCGAGATGGGCATCGCGCGCACCTTCCAGAACCTGGCCCTCTTCAAGGGCATGAGCGTGCTGGACAACATCATGACCGGGCGCAACCTCAAGATCCGCAGCAACATCCTGCTGCAGGCGCTGCGCATCGGCCCGGCCGAGCGAGAGGAGATCCGCCACCGCGAGTTCGTCGAACGCATCATCGATTTCCTCGAGATCCAGGCCTGGCGCAAGACGCCTGTGGGCCAGTTGCCCTACGGCCTGCAGAAGCGCGTGGACCTGGGCCGCGCGCTGGCGATGGAGCCGCAGGTGCTGCTGCTCGACGAACCCATGGCCGGCATGAACGTGGAGGAGAAGCAGGACATGTGCCGCTTCATCCTCGATGTGAACGACGAGTTCGGCACCACCGTGGTGTTGATCGAGCACGACATGGGCGTGGTCATGGACATCAGCGACCGCGTGGTCGTGCTGGACTACGGCCGCAAGATCGGCGATGGCACGCCGGCCGACGTGCGCAACAACGAAGACGTGATCCGGGCCTATCTCGGCACGTCGCACTGAGGACCGCACATCATGGGTTTCTTCCTGGAGACACTGTTCGGCGGCCTGATGGCGGGCATGCTGTATTCGCTGATCGCGCTGGGCTTCGTGCTGATCTTCAAGGCCTCGGGCGTCTTCAACTTCGCGCAGGGCGCGATGGTGCTGTTCGCGGCGCTGGCGATGGCGCGCTTCTCGGAGTGGTTTCCGAAGTGGTTCGGATTCGAGAGCCAGCTGCTCGCCAACCTGCTGGCGATCATCGCGGCCATGGCGGTCATGGTGCTGGTGGCCTGGCTGATCCAGCGGCTGTGCCTGTCGAAGCTGGTCAACCAGGAAGGCATCACGCTGCTGATGGCCACGCTGGGCATCGCCTACTTCCTCGACGGGCTGGGCCAGACGCTGTTCGGCAACGACATCTACAAGATCGATGTGGGCATGCCCAAGGATCCGATGATGATCCTGGAGGGTACCTTCGAGGGCGGCCTGCTCGTCAGCAAGGAAGACCTGGTGGCTGCGGGCATTGCAGCGGCTCTGGTGGCGCTGCTGGCGCTGTTCTTCCAGAAGACGGCCACAGGCCGTGCGCTGCGCGCCGTGGCCGACGACCACCAGGCAGCGCAGTCGATCGGCATCGCGCTCGACCGCATCTGGGTGATCGTGTGGTCGGTGGCCGGCTTCTCGGCGCTGGTGGCGGGGATCATCTGGGGCTCCAAGCTGGGCGTGCAGTTCTCGCTCTCGCTGGTCGCGCTCAAGGCGTTGCCCGTGGTGATCCTGGGCGGCCTCACGTCGGTGCCGGGTGCCATCATCGGCGGGCTGATCATCGGCGTTGGCGAGAAGCTCTCCGAGATCTACATCGGCCCGATGTTCGGCGGCGGCATCGAAATCTGGTTCGCCTACGTGCTGGCCCTCGTCTTCCTTCTCGTGCGGCCCCAGGGGCTGTTCGGCGAGAAGATCATTGATCGGGTCTGAGGAGGCACGAACATGATTTACCGCGAGAACGGCCAGTTCAAGACCTCGTACCGGGCGGACCTGCAGATCTTCCCGATCCTGCAGGACCGCATTGCGCTCTTCGTGCTGCTGGCGGTGGCGTTCATCGGCGTTCCGATGTTCGCCTCGGACTACCTGATGCGAGCCATCTTCGTGCCCTTCCTGATCCTGTCGCTGGCCGCGCTGGGGCTCAACATCCTGGTGGGCTATTGCGGCCAGATTTCTCTGGGCACGGGTGCCTTCATGGCGGTGGGGGCCTACGCCGCCTACAACTTCACGGTGCGCATCGAGGGCATGCCGCTCGTCCTCGCGATCCTGCTGGGCGGCTTCATGGCCATGCTGGTGGGCATCGTGTTCGGCGTGCCGTCGCTGCGCATCAAGGGGTTGTATCTGGCCGTGGCGACGCTGGCCGCGCAGTTCTTCACCGACTGGGCCTTCCTGCGTATCAACTGGTTCACCAACAACAGCAGCTCGGGTTCGGTGAGCGTGTCGCACCTGCAGGTGGCGGGTCTGCCGATCGACTCGCCCGCCGCGAAGTACCTGTTGTGCCTGGGCTTCGTATGCGTGTTCGCGCTGCTGGCCAAGAACCTGGTCCGCAGCGCCATCGGCCGCGAATGGATGGCCATGCGCGACATGGACGTGGCGGCCGCGGTGATCGGCATCCGGCCGGTATACGCCAAGCTCACGGCGTTCGCGGTGAGCTCGTTCATCGTGGGCGTGGCCGGCGCACTGTGGGGCTTCGTGCACCTGGGCGCGTGGGAGCCGGCGGCGTTCAACATCGACCGCTCGTTCCAGCTGCTGTTCATGGTGATCATCGGCGGGCTGGGCTCGATCATGGGCGCGTTCTTCGGCGCTGCCTTCATCGTCATCCTGCCGCTGGTGCTCGACCAGATCCCGTACTGGTTCGGCATTCCGATCTCCACGGCGTTGGCCTCGCACCTCACCTACATGATCTTCGGCGCGCTGATCGTGTTCTTCCTCATCGTCGAACCGCATGGCCTGGCCAAGCTGTGGAGCACGGGCAAGCAGAAGCTGCGGCTCTGGCCTTTCCCGCATTGATATGCCCACCCCCGTTTCTTGCTCACTGCGTGTAGCCGGATCCCCCATCAAGGGGGCGCACCCAGCGGCCCGGCAAAGCCGGTTCCGCGGGTGCCCTGGCCTGCATTGCAGCTCGCTGTTCGCGCTGTTCGTCTGATAAACCACCCAAAGGAGACAAGCATGAAGAAGCAGTTGAAGTACCTGGCGACGGCCCTGCTGGCCGCCGCCGCCGTCCTGCCCCAGATGGCGCAGGCCCAGGCGAAGGAGCAGTTCTTCCCGCTGCTGGTCTACCGCACCGGCCCCTACGCGCCCAACGGCACGCCGTGGGCCAACGGCAAGCAGGACTACATCAAGCTGGTCAACGCGCGTGGCGGCATCAATGGCGTGAAGATCGCCTACGAGGAATGCGAAACCGGCTACGCCACCGACAAGGGCGTCGAATGCTACGAGCGCCTCAAGGGCCGCCCCGGCGTGACGGTGTTCGATCCGCAGGCCACCGGCATCACCTTCGCGCTGACCGACAAGGTGCCGGCCGACAAGGTGCCGCTGATCACGCTGGGCTATGGCCTGGCCGCGTCGCAGGATGGCGGCGTGTTCAAGTGGAACTTCCCGCTCATGGGCAGCTACTGGACGGCGGCCGACATCCTCATTCAGCATATCGCCAAGAAGGAAGGCGGGATGGACAAGTTGAAGGGCAAGAAGATCGCCCTGGTCTATCACGACTCGCCATTCGGCAAGGAGCCGATCCCGCTGCTGCAGGAGCGCTCGAAGATGGCCGGCTTCGACCTTTCGCTCATCCCTGTCACCGCGCCGGGCGTCGAGCAGAAGTCGGCCTGGCTGCAGGTGCGCCAGCAGCGGCCCGACTTCGTGCTGCTGTGGGGCTGGGGCGTGATGAATTCGACCGCGCTCAAGGAGGCCATCGCCACCGGCTACCCGCGCGAGAAGATGTACGGCGTGTGGTGGTCGGGCGCCGAGCCCGACGTGAAGGACGTGGGCGCGCAGGCCAAGGGCTACAACGCGCTGGCGCTCAACGGCTACGGCCAGGACTCGAAGGTGATCCAGGACATCCTCAAGGACGTGCACGGCAAGGGCCAGGGCACAGGACCGAAGGACGAGGTGGGCAGCGTGCTGTACGTGCGCGGCGTGATCATCCAGATGCTGACCATCGAAGCTGTGAAGCGCGCCCAGGAGCGCTTCGGCAAGGGCAAGGTCATGACCGGGGAGCAGGTGCGCTGGGGGCTGGAGAACCTGGCGCTTGACCAGAAGAAGCTCGACGCGCTGGGCTTTTCGGGGCTGATGCGGCCGGTGTCCACGTCGTGCCAGGACCACATGGGCTCGACCTGGACGCGCGTGCACACCTGGGATGGCGCGAAGTGGGGCTTCTCGTCGGACTGGTACGAAGCGGATGACCAGATCCTCAAGCCCATGGTGAAGGCAGGCGCCGACAAGTACGCGGGCGACAAGAAGCTGACCCGCCGTACCCCGGCCGACTGCCAGAGTTAGGACCACCCCCAGGCTCCGCACTTCGTGTCTCCGCCACCCCCCTTCGAGGGGGCGACACCAGCGGCCCGGCAAAGCCGGTTCCGCGGTGTCTCTGGCCTCGGAGTGCGGCGCACGACCTTTCCGCCCTGTAGCCATCATGAGTGACAAACCACGCAACATCGTCCTCGACGTCAACGGCATCGAGGTCATCTACAACCATGTGATCCTGGTGCTCAAGGGCGTGTCGCTGCAGGTGCCCGAGGGCAGCATCGTGGCGCTGCTGGGCGGCAACGGCGCGGGCAAGACGACGACGCTGCGCGCGGTGTCGAACCTGCTTGCCGGCGAGCGTGGGCAGGTGACGAAAGGACGGATCGAGTTGCGCGGCGAGCGCATCGAGAACCTGTCGCCTGCTGAGCTCGTTCGTCGGGGCGTGGTGCAGGTGATGGAGGGGCGCCACTGCTTCGCCCACCTCACGATCGAGGAGAACCTGATGACCGGCGCCTGGACACGCAAGGACCGGGGTGAGGTGGCCGCCAACCTCGACAAGGTCTACACCTACTTCCCGCGCCTGAAGACGCGGCGCACCTCGCAGGCGGCCTACACCTCGGGCGGCGAGCAGCAGATGTGCGCCATCGGCCGCGCGCTGATGGCCAACCCGAGTCTCGTGCTGCTCGACGAGCCGTCGATGGGCCTGGCGCCACAGATCGTGGAAGAGGTCTTCAACATCGTGCAGGACCTGAACCGGCGCGAGAAGGTGACCGTGCTTCTGGCCGAGCAGAACACCTCGATGGCCCTGCGCTATGCCGACTACGGCTACATCATGGAATCGGGCCGCGTGGTGATGGATGGCGCAGCGGCCGATCTGGCCAGCAACGAGGACGTCAAGGAGTTCTACCTGGGAGTCGGCGGCGCGGAGCGCAAGAGCTTCCGCGATGTGAAGAGCTACAAGCGCCGCAAGAGGTGGCTGGCATGAGCAGCAGTCCCAGATCGGTTCACTATGACGCGCTGGAGACGCGCGAGGCGGCCGCGCGCGAAGCAGCGCTGATGGCCATGCTGCCGACGCAGGTGGCGCGCGCGCAGGCGTCCACCGACGCCTTCCGCGACGCCTTCGTGGGCATCGATGCGACCCGGATCACCAATCGCGCGGCGCTGGCCACGCTGCCGGTCACGCGCAAGCACGAACTGCTGGAGCGCCAGCAGGCGCTTCGCGCCGCCGATGCGCGCGAGCGCTTCGGCGGTTTCTCGGCCATCGCCATCGGCCCTGACATGCCGCGCCTGTTCGCAAGCCCCGGGCCGATCTACGAACCCGAAGGCACGGCGCGCGACTACTGGCGCGTGGCACGCGCGTTGTACGCCGCCGGCATGCGCCGCGGCGACCTGCTGCACAACTGCTTCTCCTACCACTTCGTGCCGGCCGGCTCGATGATGGAGAGCGGCGCGCATGCGCTGGGCTGCACGGTGTTCGCGGGCGGTACGGGCCAGACCGAACAGCAGGTGCGGGCCATCGCCGACCTGAAGCCACACGGCTATGTGGGCACGCCGAGCTTCCTGCGCATCATCCTGGAGAAAGCGGTGGAGTTGGGCACGCCACTGCCCTCGCTCAAGCGCGCGCTGGTCTCGGGCGAGGCCTTTCCTCCTTCGTTGCGCGACTGGCTGGCCGACCGCGGCATCGCTGGCTACCAGTGTTACGCCACGGCCGACCTGGGCCTGATCGCCTACGAGACCGAAGCGCGCGAAGGGCTGGTGGTCGACGAGCAGATCGTGGTCGAGATCGTTCGCCCAGGGACGGGCGACCCGGTGCCCGACGGCGAAGTGGGCGAGGTGGTCGTGACCACGTTCAATCCCGACTATCCGCTGGTGCGTTTCGGTACGGGCGACCTGTCGGCCATCCTGCCCGGCGCCTGTCCCACCGGGCGCACGGCACCCCGCATCCGTGGCTGGCTGGGGCGGGCCGACCAGACCACCAAGATCCGCGGCATGTTCGTGCACCCGGGCCAGGTGGCGGCGATCACGCGGCGGTTTCCCGAGGTTCTGCGGGCGAGGCTGGTGGTCAGTGGCGCAATGGCCGACGACCGCATGACGCTGCGGGTCGAATCCGCCAGTGCTGCGGAGGGCCTGGCCACGCGCATCGGCGAGGCCGTGCGCGAGATCACCAAGTTGCGCGGCGACGTCGAGCTGTTGCCGCCGGGTTCCCTGCCCAATGACGGCCGGGTCATCGAGGACGCCCGCGACTACCGGTAGCCCTCGGCCCCCTGAAGCTTGCACGAGGCTTTCTGCATCGTCGCTTTATGCACTGATCTGGCGCAAATGGCGCCAGAAAGGCCCTGTTGCGCGGGAGTTTCTAGGGTAATCCGCGATTCGCCCGCCTTGGCACGGGCTCTACCATGCCGCTTCGTTTTCTCTCTCGGAGTTCCGTCCATGAACAAGATCTTTGCTGTCACCGCGCTGGCCCTGGCCGCATCCATCACCACCGGCGTCCAGGCGCAGGAATTCCCTGCCAAGGACAAGGTCCTCACCATGGTGGTCCCGTTCGCGGCTGGCGGCCCCACCGACCGCGTGGCGCGCGACCTCGCCGAGGCCATGCGCAAGCCGCTGGGCGGCATCTCGATCGTGATTGACAACGCCGCTGGCGCCGGCAGCACGATCGGCAACGCCAAGGTGGCGCGCGCCAATGCCGACGGTTATACGGTGCTGGTCACGCACGTGGGCATGGCCACCACGCCGGTGCTGTACCGCAAGCTCTCGTACAACTACGAGACCGATTTCGAGTACCTGGGCATGATCAACGACGTGCCGATGACGCTGATCGGCAAGCCGCAACTCGAAGCCAAGAACTTTGCCGAACTGCGCAGCTGGATCGGAAAGAACGCCGGCAAGGTGAACCTGGGCAACGCCGGCATCGGATCGGCCTCGCACCTGTGCGGCCTGCTGTTCCAGAGCGAGCTCAAGACCGAGATGACCACCGTGCCTTACAAGGGCACTGCGCCCGCCATCGCCGACCTGATCGGCGGCCAGATCGACCTCCTGTGCGACCAGACCACCAACACGACGGCGCAGATCGAGGGCAAGAAGGTCATTCCGTACGCCGTGACCACGCTCAAGCGCCTGAACACACCGGCCCTGAAGGATCTCCCCACGCTGGACGAATCGGGCCTGAAGAACTTCCAGGTCACCATCTGGCACGGCATGTATGCGCCCAAGGGCACGCCCGCCCCGGTGCTCAAGAAGCTCAACGACGCCCTGAAGGTCGCACTGAAGGATCCCGAGTTCATCAAGAAGCAGGAGGGCCTGGGCGCCGTGGTGGTGACCGACAAGCGCGTCGAGCCCGCCGAACACAAGAAGTTCGTGCAGGCCGAGGTGGCTCGCTTCGGCCCCGTGATCAAGGCTGCCGGCGTCTACGCCGACTGATCGGAGCCGATCGAACGCCTGCCGTCGACGGCAGGCGACGTGAAAAGGGCCTCTGCACTGCAGAGGCCCTTTTTTCTTGTATCGCCGCGACCTGCGCGCTGGCATTCACACGCCCCAGGTCACCTCGCGCCCTTCGGCGGCCGAACGACGGAGCATGTCCGCAAACGGCGCCACTCGCTGGCGCAGGCTGACGGCCGCAGCGGCGCTGCGGGGCTCATCCTCGCGCTCTTCTGCCACTTCCCTGGCTTGCTGCCTCCGGGCTTCGTCATCTGCGACGGCCCGTTCCAGTGCCTGCACTGCCGCGGGCACCTGCTCGGGCAGGATGATGCCGCTGGCGCCCGGCTCCTTGCCGATGATCTGCAGCACCTGGCGGCCATGGGGCTCGAGCATGATGAGGTCGCTGGCGGCGCGGGATTTGAACTTGTAGAGCATGGTGTGCGTGCTGGACCGGATCAGCGGTACATGTAGGAACGGTTGAAAGGATAGACGGATTGCGCGCCGGGGATGTTTCCGCCTGTCACGTCTCCGTCGGGCCGTGTCGCCAGAATCTGGTGAAGCGAGATCCACCCTTGCTCGAAGCTCATCGCGCTGCCCGCGAGGTAGAGGCGATAGGCGCGCAGCACGCGCAGTGCACGACGCTCGTCGCCGCCCCCGGCAAGGATGCGTTGCGCCTCGCCGAGTTGCGACTCCAGCGCATCCGACCACGCCCACAACGTCTTCGCATAGTGCGGGCGCAGGTTCTCCACGTCCACCATCTCCAGCCCCGCCTGGGCAAGATGGTGCAGTACCGGGCTGATGTGAAGCAGTTCCCCGCCCGGAAAGATGTACTTCTCGATGAACTCGCCCATGCCGGCGCCGAGCTGCGTGTTCTCCAGGCCACCGGCCGTGATGCCATGGTTGAGGACCAGCCCTCCGGGCCGCACGAGCTGGCGCACCCGCTGGAAGTACGCCGTCATGTTGGCCTGGCCCACGTGCTCGAACATGCCGACTGACGACACCTTGTCGAACGGTCGATCGGTCTGCAGGTCGCGGTAGTCACGCAGCTCCACCCGCACGCGTCCCGACAGGCCGCGCTGGTCGATCAGCCGCTGGACGTACGCATGCTGGTTGCGGGACAGCGTGATGCCCGTGGCGTCCACGCCATAGTGCTCGGCCGCCCAGAGCAACAGCGCGCCCCAGCCCGAACCGATATCGAGAAAACGCTCGCCGGGTTGCAGTCGCAGCTTGCGGCAGATGTGATCGAGCTTGGCCTCCTGAGCCTGCGCGAGAGGTATGCCGTCCTCGCGGTAGTAAGCACATGAGTAGACGCGGCGCGGGTCAAGCCAGAGCGCATAGAACGCGTCCGACACGTCATAGTGGTACTGGATCTGCTCGGCATCCCTCTCGCGCGTGTGCGATGCGAGCGACTTGGCGCGATGCAGCGCCCGGGTCCACCATCGCGTATTGCTCTGCACTGGGCTGCCTGGCAGCAGCGCAGTGGCCGCCACCATCAGGTCACGCATCGTCGCGTCGATCTCGAGTCCACCTTCGACGTAGTCCTCGCCGACTGCACCGATCTGCCCCGAGGCCAGTCTGGCCAGTCCTGACCAGTGCAGAAACCGCAGGTGGACCCTGGCCTGCGCCGCTCCGATGTCTTGCCCATCGGGCAGAGTGATGAGGATGGGAATGGGCAGGGCCGCAAGACGGGCCCCCACCTGGGGAATCAGAGCTTGCATGGCGCCTGATTCTTGTGGGTTGCAAGGCACGCGTCAACCGATCGACACGAACCTTACGGGCCAGCCAGCAGGGTGCGCGGCGGCTTCACCCCCCGTCCGGCAAGAACCTCCCTCACGGACAAAAAAAAGCCCGCCATGTGGCGGGCTTTTTTTGAAGCCTGAGGCTTCTTGTTGGTTGCGCGAGCAAGATTTGAACTTGCGACCTTTGGGTTATGAGCCCAACGAGCTACCAGGCTGCTCCATCGCGCGTCGAGTCTGAAATTATAGCTTATTCTGCGGCGCTTTGCTCGGCTTGCGTGTCATCAATCTCGGGACGATCCACCAGCTCGACGATGGCCATCGGCGCGTTGTCGCCCACGCGGAAGCCCATCTTCAGGATGCGCGTGTAGCCGCCCGGACGGGTCTGGTAGCGCGGGCCCAGCTCGGCAAAGAGCTTGACCACGTTGTCGCGGTTGCGCAGGCGATCGAAAGCCAGGCGCTTGTTGGCGAGCGTCGGTTCCTTGCCCAGCGTGATCATCGGCTCGACGACGCGGCGCAGTTCCTTGGCCTTGGGGACCGTGGTCTTGATGACTTCATGCTCGATGAGCGAATTCATCATGTTGCGGAGCATCGCGAGGCGGTGCTCGCTGGTGCGATTGAGTTTGCGGAGGCCGTGACCGTGACGCATGGTGCTTTCCTTTTGCTTTATTAAAAGAGTGGCCGTATCAGGTACCACTCGTGCACTGCCTCGCCGTGAGGCGGAGGCGGGATTCTACGACGATGACAGGAGTCAGCGCTTGTCGAGGCCAGCCGGCGGCCAGCTTTCAAGCTTCATGCCCAGCGTGAGGCCACGCGAAGCCAGGACTTCCTTGATCTCATTGAGCGACTTGCGACCCAGGTTCGGGGTCTTCAGCAGTTCGTTTTCGGTACGCTGGATGAGGTCGCCGATGTAATAGATGTTCTCGGCCTTGAGGCAGTTGGCCGAACGAACAGTGAGCTCGAGCTCGTCCACGGGACGCAGCAGGATCGGATCGAACTGCTGGGCGCTGCGCGGAGCCTGGCTCTCGAACACGCTGGCCAGTTCGCCGCCTTCGAGCTGCGCGAATACGGCGAGCTGCTCGACCAGGATCTTCGCCGAGGCACGCACAGCGTCTTCGGCCGTGATCGCGCCGTTGGTTTCGATCTCGACCACCAGCTTGTCCAGGTCGGTGCGCTGCTCGACACGAGCGCTCTCGACCGTGTAGCTCACACGCTTGACCGGCGAGAACGAGGCATCCAGCACGATGCGGCCGATCGACTTGGAAGGCTCGTCGCCATAGCGGCGCAGCGTGCCGGGTACGTAGCCGCGGCCCTTCTCGACCTTGATCTGCATGTCCAGCTTGCCGCCTTGCGAAAGGTGGGCAATGACGTGCTCGGGGTTGATGATCTCGACGTCGTGCGGCGTCTGGATGTCGGCCGCCGTCACGGCGCCTTCACCATCCTTGCGCAGCGACAGCGTGACTTCGTCGCGGTTGTGCAGCTTGAAGACCACACCCTTGAGGTTCAGCAGGATGTTGACCACGTCTTCCTGCACGCCATCGATGGACGAATATTCGTGCAGTACGCCGGCGATGGTGACCTCGGTGGCGGCGTGGCCGACCATGGAGGACAGCAGCACGCGGCGCAGTGCATTGCCCAGCGTGTGGCCATAGCCACGCTCGAAGGGCTCGAGCGTCACCTTGGCGCGGTTCGCGCCAAGCTGCTCGACATTGATGGTCTTGGGTTTCAGCAGATTGGTTTGCATGCAGACTTCCTCTCAATACCCCCGGCTCGTTACACCGGTAAGGCTGGCGAAGCACCTGCGCCGCGGTGCCCCGCGGATCAGGAACAGGATCAGGCGATGACGGACCCGCGGATCAACGCGAGTAGAGTTCGACGATCAGCGATTCGTTGATGTCGGCACCGAACTCGTCACGGTCCGGGGTCTTCTTGAAGACGCCTTCGGCCTTGTCGGCACTCACCTCGACCCACGCCGGCATACCCACTTGCTGGGCCAGTTGCAGGGCCTCGACCACGCGGTTCTGCTTCTTGGACTTCTCACGCACGGCCACGACGTCACCGGCCTTGACCAAGTACGAGGGGATGTTGACCTGCTGGCCGTTGACCGTGATCGCCTTGTGCGACACCAGCTGGCGGGCTTCCGCACGAGTGGAGCCGAAGCCCATGCGGTAGACCACGTTGTCCAGACGCGACTCCAGCAGGAACAGCAGGTTGGCGCCGGTATTGCCCTTGCGGCGATCGGCTTCTTCGAAGTAGCGGCGGAACTGCTTCTCGAGCACGCCGTACATGCGCTTGACCTTCTGCTTTTCACGCAGTTGCAGGCCGTAGTCGGAGGTACGCTGGCCCGAAGTACGGCCGTGCTGGCCGGGCTTGGAGTCGAACTTGGCCTTGTCGCTGATCGAGCGGCGGGCGCTCTTCAGGAACAGGTCGGTGCCTTCACGGCGGGAGAGTTTGGCCTTGGGGCCGAGATAACGTGCCACTTTGGTTTCCTTGGTTCTGACTTCCGCAGCCATTCGCTGCGGGAGCCGCCTGCTCTATGAGCGGACGGCGGTGGGCTTCATGTCGGAGTGAACGACGATAGCGAGGCAGGCCGGCACGCAGCCGGCCGCAGGCTCAGATACGGCGACGCTTCTGCGGGCGGCAGCCGTTGTGGGGAACAGGCGTCACGTCGGCGATCGACGTGATGCGGATACCCAGAGCGGCGAGCGCGCGCACCGACGACTCGCGACCCGGGCCGGGACCCTTGATCTCGACGTCGAGATTCTTGATGCCTTGTTCGACGGCAGCACGGCCGGCGACTTCGGACGCGACCTGAGCGGCGAAAGGCGTCGACTTGCGCGAACCCTTGAAGCCCTGGCCACCCGACGAAGCCCACGACAGGGCATTGCCCTGGCGGTCGGTGATCGTGATGATGGTGTTGTTGAACGATGCGTGGACGTGCGCAATACCGTCCGACACGTTCTTGCGGACCTTCTTGCGCACGCGTTGCGCGGCGTTGTTGGAGGGAGACTTGGCCATGGTGCTTTCTCAGTTCGTACGGGTCGGGCCGATCACTTCTTCAGTGCGGCGGCGGCCTTGCGCGGACCCTTGCGGGTACGGGCATTGGTGCGGGTGCGCTGACCACGCACGGGCAGACCGCGACGATGGCGGAAACCGCGGTAGCAGCCGATGTCCATCAAACGCTTGATGTTCATCGTGGTTTCGCGGCGCAGGTCACCTTCGATGGTGATCAGGGCGATCTGGTCGCGGATCTTTTCGAGGTCGCCGTCAGTCAGGTCCTTGACCTTCTTGTCGTAGGCGATGCCCGTGGCTTCGCAGATCTTGCGAGCGCGGGTACGGCCGATACCGAAGATGGCGGTCAGGCCGATCTCGGTGTGCTTGTGCGGCGGAATGTTGATGCCAGCAATACGTGCCATGTTTCTATTTCCTCAAAATCTAGGGCTCAGCCCTGACGCTGCTTGTGGCGCGGGTCCGTGCAGATCACGCGGACGACGCCCTTGCGGCGGATGATCTTGCAGTTGCGGCAAATTTGCTTGACCGAAGCCGAAACTCTCATTTCACTCTCCTAAAACTCTCTGTCGCCTCACAGGCGCGGTACACGATACGAGCCCGCGACAAGTCGTTGGGCGTCAACAGGTCAGTCATTTCTTCAGGCCGGTGAGCAGCGGATCAGCCGCCCAGCGTGGTCTTGAAGTTGGCCTTCTTCAGCAGCGACTCGTACTGCTGGGACATCATGTAGTTCTGGACCTGGGACATGAAGTCCATGGTCACCACCACGATGATCAGCAACGAGGTACCACCGAAATAGAACGGCACGTTGTACTTCAGGATCAGGAACTCCGGCAGCAGGCACACGAAGGTGATGTAGATCGCCCCCGCCAGCGTCAGCCGGACCAGGATCTTGTCGATGTAGCGCGCGGTCTGCTCGCCCGGACGGATGCCCGGAATGAACGCACCGCTCTTCTTCAGGTTGTCTGCCGTTTCGCGGCTGTTGAACACCAGCGCCGTGTAGAAGAAGCAGAAGAAGATGATCGCGCCAGCGTAGAACATGGTGTACACCGGCTGCCCCGGCGCCATCGCGGCCGCCACGTCCTTGAGCACACGGGCAAAACCCGACTCGCCCACGCTGAACCAGTTCACGATGGTGGCCGGCAGCAGGATGATCGACGACGCGAAGATCGGCGGAATCACACCGGCCATGTTCAGCTTGAGCGGCAGATGCGACGACTGGCCGCCGTACACCTTGTTGCCCACCTGGCGCCGCGCATAGTTCACGAGGATCTTGCGCTGGCCACGTTCGACGAACACCACGAACCAGGTCACCAGGAACACCACGGCGACGATGATGATCGCGACGATCGCGCTCATGGCACCGGTGCGCACCAGCTCGAGCAAGCCGCCGATGGCTGTCGGCAGGCCGGCAGCGATGCCCGCGAAGATCAGGATCGAGATGCCATTGCCCAGGCCGCGCTCCGTGATCTGCTCGCCCAGCCACATCAGGAACATCGTGCCAGCCGTCAGGCTGATCACGGCCGTCATGCGGAAGCCGAAACCCGGAGTGATGACCAGGCCCTGCTGCGCTTCCAGCGCGACGGCGATGCCGAACGACTGGAACAAGGCCAGGCCCAGCGTCGCATAACGCGTGTACTGGGTGATCTTGCGGCGGCCCGCTTCGCCTTCCTTCTTGATCTGCTCGAACGTCGGAACGACGTAGGTGAGCAGCTGCAGGATGATCGACGCGGAGATGTAGGGCATGATGCCCAGCGCGAACACGGTGAAGCGCGACAGCGCGCCGCCCGAGAACATGTTGAACAGGCTCAGGATACCGCCCTGTTGCCCCTTGAACATGAGCTCGAGCTGGACCGGGTCGATGCCGGGCACGGGGATGTGCGCACCGATGCGGTACACCACCAGTGCGAGCAGCAAGAAGACAAGCCGGCGACGCAGGTCGCCGAACTTGCCGGTCTTTGCGAGTTGTGCCGGGCTGGTTGCCACGTGAACTGCCTTTGCGGATGTACGGTGAGGCCGGCCGATCAGGCCAGGCTACCGCCGGCCGCCTCGATGGCAGCCTTGGCACCCGCGGTCGCGCCGATGCCGTTGAGCTTCACGGCGCGCTTGAGTTCGCCCGACTTGATCACCTTGACCACCTTGGCGATTTCGCCAACGAGGCCGGCTTGCTTGAGCGCCAGAAGGTCCACTTCGGCTGCGCCGAGGGCTTCGAGCTGCGACAACGTGATCTCGGCGTTGAACTTCAGCAGGTGCGACTTGAAGCCACGCTTGGGCAGGCGACGCTGCAGCGGCATCTGGCCGCCTTCGAAGCCGACCTTGTGGTAGCCGCCCGCGCGGGACTTCTGGCCCTTGTGACCACGGCCGGCGGTCTTGCCCAGGCCGGAGCCGATGCCACGGCCGACGCGACGCTTGGCGTGCTTGGCGCCAGCTGCGGGCTGAATGGTGTTGAGTTGCATCTTGCGAACCTCTTACAGCACTTTGACCAGGTAGCTGATCTTGTTGATCATGCCGCGCACTGCCGGCGTGTCCTGCAGCTCGCTGACGCTGTTCAGCTTGCGCAGGCCCAGGCCACGGACGGTCGCGCGATGCGATTCCTTGGTGCCGATGGGGCTGCGGACCAGCTGGACCTTGACGGTTTGTTGGGTAGTCATTTCAAAGCTCCGTCGTCAGGCCGCGAAGATGTCTTCCACGGACTTGCCGCGCTTGGCAGCCACTTCCGAGGGGGTCGTGGAGTTCCTGAGCGCGTCCAGCGTGGCGCGGACCATGTTGTAGGGATTCGACGAACCATGGCTCTTGGCCACGATGTCGGTGATGCCCATCACTTCGAACACGGCACGCATCGGGCCGCCGGCGATGATGCCGGTACCCTTGGGGGCCGGCGCCATCATCACGGTGGACGCGCCGTGGTGGCCCGTCACATTGTGGTGCAGCGTGCCGTTCTTGAGCGACACCTTGGTCATGTTGCGGCGGGCTTCTTCCATCGCCTTCTGCACGGCCACGGGCACTTCCTTGGACTTGCCCTTGCCCATGCCGACGCGGCCGTCGCCATCGCCCACCACGGTCAGTGCGGCGAAGCCGAGGATACGGCCACCCTTCACCACCTTGGTCACGCGATTGACCGCGATCATTTTCTCGCGCAGGCCGTCCTCGGGACCGTCACCCTGCGCCTTAGCCATAATCTTTGCCATCGTCTTGTCCGTTTCCGTTAGAACTGCAGGCCCGCTTCACGGGCAGCATCGGCCAGAGCCTTCACGCGGCCGTGGTAGGCGAAGCCCGAACGGTCGAAGGCGACCTTCTCGACGCCGGCGGCCTTGGCCTTCTCGGCGATGCGCTTGCCGATTTCCTGGGCAGCAGCAACGTTGCCACCCTTGCCCGAGCCGCCCAGCGACTTGCGGACGTCGGCCTCGGCCGTCGAGGCGGAAGCCAGCACCTTTTCGCCGTCGCCGGAGATGACGCTGGCGTAGATGTGCAGGTTGGTGCGGTTCACCATCAGGCGCGCGACGCCTTGCGTGGCGATGCGGATGCGGGTCTGGCGGGACCGACGAAGACGTTGTTCTTTCTTGGTCAACATGATGGTCGATCCTTACTTCTTCTTCGTTTCCTTGATCACGACCTTCTCATCCGAATAACGGATGCCCTTGCCCTTGTAGGGCTCGGGAGGACGGATCGCACGGATTTCGGCGGCGATCTGGCCGACGCGCTGGCGGTCGGCGCCCTTGATCACGATCTCGGTCGGGGCAGGCGTGGCCACCGTGATCCCGGCGGGCATGTCGACGTTGACCGGGTGCGAGTAGCCGACCGACAGGTTCAGCTTCGCGCCCTGGGCCTGGGCCTTATAGCCCACGCCGATCAGCGTCAGCTTCTTCTCGAAGCCCTTGCTCACACCGATGACCATGTTGTTCACCAGCTGGCGGAACGTGCCGCTCATGGCGTTGGCTTCACGCGATTCGTCCACGGGGGACACGTTCAGCTTGCCGCCTTCGTTCACGATCTTGACGAGCACGTGCTGGGGCAGCGACATCGTGCCGCCCGAACCCTTCACGCTCACCAGACCGTCCTTGACCGCCACTTCCACGCCTTGCGGGACGACGATCGGCATTTTTCCTACGCGGGACATTTTTCCAATCCTCCCTATCAGGCGACGTAGCAGAGCACTTCGCCACCGACGCCGGTGGAACGTGCCTTGCGGTCGGTCATCACGCCCTTGGGGGTCGTCACGATCGCGACGCCCAGGCCGTTCTGGACCTGGGGAATCGCTGCGGCGCCCTTGTAGACGCGCAGACCGGGGCGGCTCACGCGCTCGATGTGCTCGATCACGGGACGGCCGGCGTAGTACTTCAGGGCAATCTCGATTTCGGACTTGCCGCCTTCGGACTTGACCTGGAAGCCGTCGATGTAGCCTTCGTCCTTCAGCACCTGGGCGATAGCCGCCTTGAGGTTGGAGAAGGGTGCGGACACCGTTGCCTTGGAGACCATCTGCGCATTGCGGATGCGGGTCAGCAGGTCGGCGATGGGATCACTCATGCTCATTTCGAATCTCTCCTGCCGTGCTTACCAGCTGGCCTTGGTCACGCCGGGGATGTCCCCTGCGAAAGCCAGTTCGCGGATCTTGGCGCGGCCCAGGCCGAATTGGCGGAACGTGCCACGGGGGCGACCGGTGATCTCGCAACGGTTGCGCTGACGCGTGGGGTTGGAGTTGCGGGGCAACTTCTGCAGGCCCAGGCGCGCCGCAGCGCGCTCTTCGTCGCTCTTCTTCGCGTCGTTGGCGATGGCCTTCAGTTCGGCGTACTTGCCGGCGAACTTGGCCGCCAGTTTTTCACGCTTGAGTTCGCGCTGGATCAAAGCTGTTTTTGCCACGGTACGCCCTCAGTTCTTGAACGGGAAACGGAAGCCGGAGAGGAGCGCCTTGCACTCTTCGTCGGTCTTGGCCGTCGTGGTGATGCTGATGTTCAGGCCGCGCAGGGCATCGACCTTGTCGTATTCGATCTCGGGGAAGATGATCTGCTCTTTGACGCCGATGTTGTAGTTGCCACGACCATCGAACGCACGACCCGAGATACCGCGGAAGTCGCGCACGCGAGGCAGAGCCACGGTGACGAAGCGGTCCAGGAATTCATACATGCGCACGCCGCGCAGGGTGACCATGCAGCCGATGGGCTGTTGTTCGCGGATCTTGAATCCGGCGATGGCCTTCTTGGCCTTGGTCACCACCGGCTTCTGGCCGGCGATCTTGGTCAGGTCGCCAACGGCGTTGTCCATGACCTTCTTGTCGGCAACCGCTTCGGACACACCCATGTTCAGGGTGATCTTCGTGATGCGCGGCACTTCCATGGGCGACTTGTAGCCGAACTTTTCAGTCAGCTGGGCCACCACTTTTTCGCGATAGTACTGTTGGAGTCGAGCCATGATGTAACCCTCAGGCGGCCTTGATTTCTGCGCCGCTGGACTTGAACACGCGCACGCGCTTGCCGTCGTCCGTCAGCTTGATGCCCACGCGGTCAGCCTTGCCGGTGGCGGCGTTGTAGATCGCCACGTTGGACTGGTGGATCGGCATGGCCTTTTCCACGATGCCGCCGGTCGTGCCCTTGAGCGGGTTCGGCTTGGCGTGCTTCTTGACCAGGTTGATGCCCTCGACCACGAGGTGGGAGTCATCCTTGCGAAGCGTGACGGTGCCCCGCTTGCCCTTGTCACGGCCTGCCAGCACGATGACTTCGTCGCCTTTGCGAATCTTGTTCATGGTGAGTCCTTACAGAACTTCGGGGGCCAGGGACACGATCTTCATGAACTTCTCGGTACGCAGTTCGCGCGTGACCGGTCCGAAGATGCGGGTGCCGATGGGCTCCAGCTTTGCATTGAGCAGCACGGCGGCGTTGCCGTCGAACTTGACCAGCGAGCCATCGCCACGGCGGATGCCCTTGGCGGTACGGACCACCACTGCGCTGTAGATCTCGCCCTTCTTGACGCGACCACGCGGAGCGGCTTCCTTGATGCTCACCTTGATGATGTCGCCCACGCTGGCGTAGCGACGCTTGGAGCCGCCGAGCACCTTGATGCACAGCACGGACTTCGCGCCGGTGTTGTCGGCAACGTCCAACCGGGATTCTGTCTGGATCATTTCAATATTCCCAACTTGGATCAGAGGACACCCGAAGGCTCATCCGACCAGTCTTGGGCCCGCAGTCCTCGCCGCAAACCACTTGCGACGACTCCTCATGGGCAGAAAAAACTCTACCCGAAAATGGGCAGAGCCAGCGATTATTGCAGGACCGCGAATGCGCGTCAAGTGCCCTGTCGATCAGGACGGCAAGACGCGGCCGTAGGTCTCTGCCAGCACCTCGAATTCCCCCAGGCGCGCATCGTGGCTATCGCCCAGTTCCTGCCGCAGCAGGGACGCCACAAACGGGGCCGCGCGCGCGGCAGCCGCTGCATCCAGGAACAGCAGGCGGCTCCTTCTGGCCAGGACATCCTCGACAGTACGCGCGTACTCACATCGAATGGAGAAGCGCACCATCGCTTCGCTCAGACCCTCCGCCAGCCACGTGTCGCCACCGGCCAGCGCCTGTACCTGAGTGGCCTCGGTCCCGTAGCCGTGCCAGCCCGGGGCAGCGGCCAGTCCTGGGTGGTCTGGTATGACGTGTTCGCCGCCCACGAGGGGCAGATGGCCGGTAGCCGGCATCCTCGCACCGGCGGGCAGCAGGCCGGCGTCGTGGCAGCGCTCGATGACGTCCTCGGCCATGGCGCGGTAGGTCGTCCACTTGCCACCGGTCACGGTGACGAGGCTACCGGGCGACACCACGATGGTGTGCTCGCGGCTGATCTTTCGCGTGTTCTCGCCATCGTCCTTCGGCGGCTTGACCAATGGTCGCAGGCCGACCCAGGTGCTGCGCACGTCGGCCCGTGTGGGCGCGCGGGCCAGATGGCGGGCGGCCTCCGTCAATATGAATGTGACCTCTTCCTCGAACGGCCGCGGCTCCAGTGCCAGATCGTGGCGGGGCGTGTCGGTGGTGCCCAGCACCACCTTGCCCAGCCAGGGCACGGCGAACAGCACACGGCCGTCGCGGGTGCGCGGCACCAGCAGCGCATGGTCGGTGGGCAGGAATTCGCGGTCGACCACCAGATGCACGCCCTGGCTGGGCGCCACCATCGGTTCGACGCGCTGTCCCAGGCCCTGGGCGTCCAGCGCCCGAACCTCGTCCACCCAGACTCCTGCGGCATTTATCACGCAGCGGGCGCTCACATTGAACATGCGCTGGGTCTCGCTGTCGCGGCAGGTGAAGCCAGCCACCCGCCCGCCCTCGTGCAGCAACCCGGTCACGCCGCAGTGGTTGACCAGCAGCGCGCCGTGGCGCGCCGCGGTGCGTGCCAGCGCCACGGCCAGCCGGGCATCGTCGAATTGCCCGTCCCAATAGAGAACCCCCCCGCGCAATCCGGCAGGTTGCACGTTGGGCAGCAGCGCCTGGACGTCGGCACGCCCCAGGAACCGCGTGGAGCCCAGGCCCGCGCGCCCGGCCAGGGCGTCGTACATCACCAGGCCCGCACCGTAGAAAGGCGTTTCCCAGAGCCGGTAGGACGGCATCACGAACGGCAGAGGCCGGGCCAGATGCGGTGCGTTGGCCAGCAGCAGCGAGCGCTCGCGCAGCGCCTCCCGCACCAGGCTCACGTTGCCCTGGGCCAGATAGCGCACGCCGCCATGCACCAGCTTGGTCGCGCGCGATGAAGTGCCCTTGGCGAAATCGTGCGCCTCCACCAACACCACGGACAGGCCGCGCGAGGCGGCGTCAAGGGCCACGCCGAGCCCGGTGGCGCCGCCACCGATGACGGCCACGTCCCAGCGCGGCGTGGCGGCCAGCCGGTCGAGCAACGCCTCGCGCCGCGTCGGCTGCGCTGGCGGAATCTTGTGGCGGTCAGTCACGCGCCCACCCCCTCGACCGCTCGACCGCCTCACGCCAGCGTGCCAGCCGCGCCCGGCGCTCGTCGGCGCCGATGAGCGGCTCGAAGCGGCGGTCGAGCGCCCAGCGCGCCGACAGCTCGTCGGCGCCCTGCCAGAAGCCCGCGCCCAGGCCGGCCAGGCAGGCCGCGCCCAGCGCCGTGGTTTCCGTTACCTCGGGGCGCACCACCGGCACGCCCAGCACATCGGCCTGCATCTGCATCAGCAGGTCGTTGGCGCTGGCGCCGCCGTCGACACGCAACTCGGCCAGCGGCAGCGACGCATCCCGCGCCATGGCGCCGAAGACATCGGCCACCTGCAGCGCGATGGCTTCGAGCGCCGCGCGCGCCACATGGGCCCGGGTCGTGCCGCGCGTCAGGCCGACCAGGGTGCCGCGCGCGTGGCCATCCCAGTCAGGCGCACCCAGGCCGGTGAAGGCAGGCACCAGGTACACATCGCCGCTGTCGGGCACGCTCGCCGCCAGCTGCTCGACCTCGGGCGCGCTGCGGATGATCTGCAGCCCGTCACGCAGCCATTGCACGGTGGCGCCGGCCATGAAGACGCCGCCCTCCAGCGCATAGCAGGGTGCGGTGCCGCGCGGGCCGGCCCAAGCCACGGTGGTCAGCAGCCGGTTGCGGCTGGCCACGGCCGAGGTGCCCGTGTTCATCAGCATGAAGCATCCGGTGCCGTAGGTGTTCTTGGCCATCCCGGGCGCGAAGCAGGCCTGGCCGAAGGTGGCGGCCTGCTGGTCGCCGGCCACGCCGGTGATGGGCAACGCCGCGCCGAGCAGCGAGGCGCGCGTGCGGCCCAGCTCGCCGCATGAGGGCACGACCTTCGGCAGCACGGCGCGCGGGATGTCCAGCAGCGCCAGCATGTCGTCGTCCCACGCCATGCGGTGAATGTTGAATAGCAGCGTGCGCGATGCATTGCTGGCATCCATGGCGTGCACGCCGCCATCGGGGCCGCCAGTCAGGTTCCAGATCAACCAGGCATCGACGGTGCCGAAGGCCAGCTCGCCCTTCTCGGCGCGGCTGCGCGCGCCGGGAACGTGGTCGAGCAGCCAGGCCAGCTTGGTGCCGGAGAAATACGCATCGATCACCAGGCCCGTGGCGCGCTGCACGCGGTCCGAATGTCCGGCGGCCACCAGTTCGTCGCAGCGCGCGGCCGTGCGCCGGTCCTGCCAGACGATGGCGCGGGCCACCGGCTCGCCGGTGCGCCGGTCCCACAGGAGCGTGGTTTCGCGCTGGTTGGTGATGCCCACCGCCGCCACGGCGCGCGCCGGCACGCCGGTGCTGCGCAGCACCTGGCGCGCCACGTCGAGCTGCGAGCGCCAGATGTCGCCCGCATCGTGCTCCACCCAGCCGGGCTGCGGAAAGTGCTGGGGAAATTCCTTCTGGGCCAGGCCCGCGACGCGGCCGGACCGGTCGAACAGGATGGCGCGCGAACTCGTGGTCCCCTGATCCAGGGCGAGGATGTATTCCATAGGCGGACAAGCGTAGCGCAAGGCGGTGACAGGGCCTAGTCGGCCAACCCCGACGATCCGGCACGCACTAGACTCGCAGGCCGAAGGCCTCGTCAGGGCCAGGCTCCCAGGCAAACGACACATGACTCCCTCCCCGACATCCTCCCCCCCCGCCCTGCGCGTCGCCTTCATCGGCGGCGGCAACATGGCTGGCGCCATCATCGGCGGCCTGGTCCGCCAGGGTCTGCCGGCCGATCGCATCGACGTGGTCGAACCCTTCGACGAAACGCGCGACCGGCTCTCGCGCCAGTGGCCCGTGCAGGTGCATGCCGCCGCCAACCCCGCGCTGGCGCGCTCCGGCATCGTGGTGTGGGCCGTGAAGCCGCAGGTGATGAAGGAGGCCGCGGCGCAGACGCGCGCGCACGTCGCCAACGCGCTGCACCTGAGCGTGGCGGCGGGCATTCCCACCGACAGCCTGGCCGCGTGGCTGGGATCGGAGCGCATCGTGCGCTGCATGCCGAACACCCCCGCGCTGGTGGGTCAGGGCATGAGCGCACTGTTCGCCCGTACCGGCGTGACCGCCGACGAACGCGCGCAGGTCGAGCAGGTGCTGAGCCCCACGGGCGACCTGCTGTGGGTACAGGACGAAGCTCAGATCGACGCAGTGACCGCACTGTCGGGCTCAGGCCCGGCCTATGTGTTCTATTTCCTCGAGGCCATGACCCGGGCTGGCACCGAGATGGGCCTTCCGGCCGACCAGGCCTACCGTCTGGCCGTGGGCACGTTCGCCGGCGCTTCGGCCCTGGCACGCGCTTCGGACGAAGCGCCCGAGGTGCTGCGCCAGCGGGTGACGTCCAAGGGTGGGACCACCTACGCGGCGATCATGTCGATGGAAGGTGACCGCGTGGGCCCGCTTTTCGAGCGTGCGCTGCACGCGGCGCGCCAGCGGGCCGAAGAGCTCGGCCGGGAGTTCGGCGCAGCCTGATCCCGGACGTGCGGCCGAGCCCTCATCCGGTCAGTGCCAGAGGGCATCGAGCACGATACCCGCGAACACCGCGAAACCCACCCAATGGTTGAGGCGGAAGGCTTCGAAGCAGCCTTCGCGCGTGCGATGGCGAATCAGCCGGTAATGCCACAGCGCCTGCGCAGCGGCAGCGGCGATGCCCGCGTAGAACCACGGACCCATCGCCAGGCCACCCCAGTGCAGGGCCAGCGACCACACGACCAGGAACGCGGCATAGCAGGCCATCACCACGGACACATCGAAACGGCCGAGCGTGATGGCCGAGGTCTTCATGCCGATGCGCAGATCATCGTCGCGGTCGACCATGGCGTATTCGGTGTCGTAGGCGATCACCCAGAACAGGTTGCCCAGCAGCAACACCCAGGCCAGCAGCGGCACGCGGCCCTGCACGGCGGCAAACGCCATGGGGATACCGAAACTGAAGGCCACGCCCAGCACCGCCTGCGGCATGGAGACGTGGCGTTTGGCGAAGGGATAAGCCAAGGTGACGGCCAGCGCCGCGAACGACCAGGCGATGGTGGCGGCGTTGGTGGTGAGCACGAGGCCGAAGGCGAGCAGCGTCAGCACGCCGCCCAGCGCCAGCGCCTCGCGCACGCCGACCGCGCCGCGGGTCACGGGTCGCCGGGCCGTGCGCTTGACGTGGCGGTCGAAGTCGCGGTCGGCCACGTCGTTCACGCAGCAGCCTGCGCTGCGCATGAGGATGGTGCCCAGTGTGAACACCACCACCAGATGCCAGCCCGGGAAACCGCGCGCGGCGATCCACAGCGCCGACAGTGAAGGCCACAGCAGCAGCAGCCAGCCGGCCGGGCGGTCCCAGCGGACGAGGTCGAGCCAGAGGGGGATTCGGTCTGATATTCGCATGACCGGGG
Organism: Burkholderiales bacterium; assembly: GCA_017307855.1. Taxonomy (GTDB): domain Bacteria; phylum Pseudomonadota; class Gammaproteobacteria; order Burkholderiales; family Burkholderiaceae_C; genus JAGOCV01. The sequence goes on from JAFKGD010000007.1 coordinate 410,895, forward strand.
GAGCTTAAACGCGAACGCCTGCAGGCCGGCGACGCCGATCTGCAGGCGCTGGCCCGCAGCGCGGGCCGACACAGCCGCGCGCCCGGCGCGCAGCCGTCGGGGCGGCTTATTCTTCGAGAAGGGTACGCAGCATCCAGGCGTACTGTTCGTGGATGGTCAGGCGCTGGGTCAGCATGTCGACCGTCGGGTCGTCACCGGCCGCATCGGCCGTCTTGAGCACTTCGCGCAGCGTCACGCAGATGGTCTGGTGGCCGATGACCAGCACGCGCACCATGTCCAGCGCCTTGATCGGCTCGGTGGGCGCATCCTTCACGCGCGACAGGCGGCTGTAGTCGGCGTACGAGCCCACGGCGCGGAAGCCCAGCGCACGCACGCGCTCGGCGATGCTGTCGGTGGCGTTCCACATCTCTGTGTACTGCTCCATGAACATGTTGTGCAGGGAGTTGAACAGCGGGCCGGTGACGTTCCAGTGGAAGTTGTGCGTGTTCAGGTACAGCGTGAAGGTGTCGGCCAGCACGCGGTTGAGACCCTCGGAGATGGTGGCGCGCGAGGCGTCGGCGATGCCGATCTCGATCGGCGGGGCGGACGTGCGGCCCGTCACCGAGGCCTTGTCGATCTTGGGGTTGGCAGCCTTGGGCTTGGCGGAAGACTTGAGGGGCTTGCTCTTGGCCATGGGGTGATTCTCCTTGCAGCTTGAAAACGGAAGCGGACTGCCACTGTAACCCCGCGTTGCGCGTTGTGCGCATCGCGTTGGCTATGGCCGGAATAGCCCGGGTGGCCGAGCAGTCGCGCTCAGGACAGGCGGATCACGCCCGGCAATTCGCAGGCGTAGATGGCATTCCTCAGAGCGGCGATGGCCTCGTAGCGCGTGAAGCTGCGACGCCAGGCCAGCACCACGCGGCGCGTGGGCGCGTCGCCGGCGAATGGAAGATATCTGACATGCGAATCGTCTTCCTTCCTACGCCTGGCGGCCGGCTGCAGCGCCGCCTTGGGCACACCCAGGCGCGGCACCAGCGTGACGCCCATGCCCGCGGCCACCATATGCTTGATGGTTTCCAGCGACGAGCCCTCGAAGCTCTTGCGGATGCCTTCTGCGTCGCTGGAGAAGCGCGCGAACTCGGGGCACACCTCCAGCACATGGTCGCGGAAGCAGTGGCCAGCGCCCAGCAGCAGCATGGTCTCGGCCTTCAACTCCTCGGAGGTGATGTGGGCGTGCGAGGCCAGCGGGTGCGTGGCCGGCACGGCCGCCATGAACGGCTCGTCGTACAGCGGCGCGATTGCCAGGCCCGTGTCGGGGAAGGGCTCGGCCATGATGGCGCAGTCGATCTCGCCGGTGCGCAGCATCTCCAGCAGGCGCACGGTGAAGTTCTCCTGCAGCATCAGCGGCATCTGCGGCGTGCGCTCGATGGTCTGGCGCACCAGATCGGGCAGCAGGTAAGGGCCGATGGTGTAGATCACGCCCAGGCGCAACGGGCCGGCCAGAGGATCCTTGCCGCGCTTGGCGATCTCCTTGATGCTGGCGGCCTGCTCGAGCACGCTCTGGGCCTGGCGCACGATCTCCTCGCCGAGCGGAGTCACACTCACCTCGGACGCCGCGCGCTCGAACAGCTTGACCTCCAGCTCGTCTTCGAGCTTCTTGATGGCCACGGACAGCGTGGGCTGCGAGACGAAGCAAGCCTCGGCCGCTTTGCCGAAATGCTTCTCGCGGGCCACGGCAACGATGTACTTGAGTTCGGTGAGGGTCATGTCGGAGCCCGCGGGCGAAGTGGCGGGCGCCACCGCAGCGCCCGGCCGACGATGATAATTCGCCGCTGCATCCCGCCGGCCCGGCCGGCCGCGGCAAGGCGATCCATGACCGACCACGCGCCCTTCATCTCCTGCCTGTGCATCACGCACCGCCGCGTGCCGATGCTGCGCCGTGCCGTGCATTGCTTCCTGTCGCAGAGCTGGCAGGCGCGCGAGTTGCTGGTGGTGCACGAGGACGTCGACACCGACACCCGTGACTTCATCGCGCACCTCGCTCACCCGCAGGTCCGCACGCTCGTGGTGCCCGCGCAGCCGCACGTCACGCTGGGCGGCAAGCGCCGGCTGAGCGTGGCGGCCGCACGCGGCGAGTGGGTGGCGACCTGGGACGACGACGACTGGTCGGCGCCCACGCGCCTGGCCGAAGAGGCCGACGTGCTGCGGGCCAGCGGTCTGGCCGCTGTCACGCTCGAACGCTGGATCGTGCACGACGAGCGGCTGGGCCAGTCCTGGCTGGCTCAGCGCCGGCCGTGGGAGGCCAGCCTGCTCGGCCGGCGCGACGCACTGCCCCCTTACGAAGACGGGGAACGCGGCACCGACCGGATCTCGATGGCGTGGATGGCCGAGCGCGGCATGGTGGCCACGCTGCGCCGGCCGCATCTCTACGTCTACCTCTACCACGGCGCCAACGTGGGCAGCCGCGTGCATTTCAAGCGCAACATCTTCGCGCAGTCGACACCGCTGTCGGCCGCCTTCTCGCAGCGCATCGCGCGCTTGCTCGCCGACCCCCGGCACGAGGCGCCGCCCTCGTCCGACGAACTGCAGGCCGCCCTGCCACCCGGAGCGTTGCCATGACCCTGCCACCCGACCTCGTGTCCTGCCTGTGCGTAACGCACAACCGCGTGCCGATGCTCACGCGCGCCATCCACTGCTTCGACCGCCAGACCTGGCCGCAGCGCGAGCTGGTGCTGCTGCACGAGGACGGCGACACGGCCACGCGCGACTTCCTGGCGCAACTCGCCCATCCGTTGATCCGCAGCATCGTCGTGCCCACGCTTCCTCGCCTCACGCAGGGCGCCAAGCGGCAGCTCACGCTCCAGGCCGCACGGGGACGCTACATCGCGACCTGGGACGACGACGACTGGTCGGCGCCCGAGCGCATCGCGCAGCAGATCACGGTCATGCGGGCGAGCGGGCGGCCGGCCAGCGTGCTCGAGCGCTGGATCATCCACGACCAGCTTCTGAACCAGAGCTGGCTCAGCTATGCGCGTACCTGGGAAGCCAGCCTGGTGTGCGAGCGTGCCGCCATGCCGGACTACGACGACGTGCAGCTGTCGGAAGACACGCGCTGCCTTGACCGGCTTCTCCAGAGGCAGCACGTGGTGGGTGCACGCCTCGCCCACACGTACATCTACCTCTACCACGGCAACAACATCGGCAGCCGGGCGCATTTCAAGCGGCACATCTTCAAGGGCTCGCTGCAGTTGCCTCCGGCTTTCGGCCAGCGCGTCGCCCGGCTGCTGGCCTCGCCGCACGCAGAGCCGCCCATCGGCGCCGACGAACTGCAGGCGGCCGCGACCGCCGCCCAGCAGGGCGCCCCGCTCACGCCTTGAGGTATTGCGCGCGGCCGCCCAGCCAGCGGTCGATGTGCGCTGCCGCCAGCGCGGCGTGGCTGTCGAGCATCTCGGGCGCCAGCGCGCGCGCCCATTCCACCAGATCCACGTCGGTGGCCAGGTCGGCGAAGCGCAGCAGCGGCGCGCCCGACTGGCGCGCGCCCAGGAACTCGCCGGGCCCGCGGATTTCAAGGTCACGCCGAGCGATCTCGAAGCCGTCGGCGGTCTCGACCATGGCGCGCAGCCGCTCGCGCGCCGTCTCACCCAGCCGCCCGCTGTCTCCCGTGGAATAGAGCAGCACGCACGCCGACGCCGCGGCGCCCCGGCCCACACGCCCACGCAGCTGGTGCAACTGCGACAGGCCGAAGCGCTCGGCATGCTCGATCACCATGAGCGAGGCATTGGGCACGTCCACCCCCACTTCGATCACGGTGGTGGACACCAGCACGCCGATCAGGCCTTCCTCGAACAGCGTCATCACCGCCTTTTTCTCGGCCACCGGCATGCGCGAATGCAGCAGACCCACCAGCACCGGACCGCCCTGCGGCATGCGGGCGTCGTGCAGCGCGGCCGACAGCTGCTCGTGCGTGGCCGTGGCGTTGACCAGGTCGACCGCCTCGCTCTCCTCGATCAACGGGCACACCCAGTACACCTGCCGGCCGGCCTCCACCTGCGCGCGGATGCGTGCCACCACGTCGTCGCGCCGCGTGTCGGCCAGCACTCGCGTGACGACGGGCGTCCGGCCGGGCGGCAGCTCATCGATGGTCGAGACGTCCAGGTCGGCGTAGTAGCTCATCGCCAGCGTGCGCGGAATGGGTGTGGCGCTCATCATCAGCAGATGCGGCTCGCTGCCCGCCGCGGCCATCTTGGCGCGCAGGGCCAGTCGCTGCGCCACGCCGAAGCGGTGCTGCTCGTCGATGATGGCCAGGCCCAGCCGCTCGAACTGCACCTGGTCCTGGATGACGGCGTGCGTGCCCACCACCAGCGCGGCCTCGCCCGAGGCGATCAGCGCCAGCATGGCGGCGCGGCCCTTCTTCTTCTGCGTGCCGGTGAGCCAGGCCACGCGCCGGCCCAGCGGCGCGAGCAGCGGCTCCAGCCAGCCCACGAGCTTGCGGAAGTGCTGCTCGGCCAGGATTTCGGTCGGCGCCATCAGCGCGCACTGCCATCCACTGTCGATGGCCAGGCACGCGGCCAGCGCGGCCACGATGGTCTTGCCCGAACCCACGTCGCCCTGCAGCAGCCGGTGCATGGGCCGCGTGGTGGCGATGTCGCGCGCGATCTCCTCGCCCACGCGGCGCTGGGCCGCCGTCAGCGCGAACGGCAGCGCGGCGATCAGCTGTTCATGCAGCCCACCCGCACGCGCCGGCAGCCGCGGCGCTTGCAACGCATCGCGTTCGCGCCGCGCGGTGAACTGCGAGAGTTGCTGCGCCAGCAGTTCCTCGGCCTTGAGCCGGCGCCATGCGGGGTGGCTGCGGTCTTCCAGTGCGGGCAGCGAAACATCGGGTGTGGGGTGATGCAGGAAGTCGAGCGCGCGGCGCAGCGGCCATACGCGCGCCGGCTCATGGCCTTCGGGCACGGTTTCGTCGAGCTGCACGCGCTTCAGCGCCGCGTCGATCGCACGCCGCAGCGTGGGTTGGGCCAGGCCGGCCACCGTGGGATATACCGGCGTCAGCGCCTCGGGCAACACGGCCGTGGCCGACTTGCACACCGGATGCATCATCGTCAGGCCGAGGAAGCCGCCGCGCAACTCGCCCCGTGCCCGGATGCGCGCGCCCACCGCCAGCGCCTTCTGCTGCGACGGATAGAAGTTGAAGAAGCGCAGCGAGCAGGTGTCGGTGCCGTCATCCACGGTCACGAGAAGCTGGCGGCGCGGCCGGTAGGCCACTTCGCTGGCGGTGACCACGGCCTCGATCTGCACCGTGTCGCCCTCGCGGGCGTCGGCCAGCTTCACCACGCGCGTCTCGTCCTCGTAGCGAAGCGGCAGGTGCAGCGCCAGATCGATGTCGCGCACTAGGCCCAGCCTGGTCAGGGCTTTCTCGGTGACGGACTTCTGCGGCGCTGCGGGCATGGGAGAATTCTGCCTTCTTCCCAACTTGGAACGGGCCCGTCCGGCCCTCAAGCATCGTGCGTGATTTCTCCCTCGGCGATTTCGACTTCGCCCTCCCCCCCAACCTCATCGCCCAGCATCCCGCGCCCGAGCGCAGCAGTTCGCGCCTGCTCGATGGCACCGGCACGCAGGCGGTGGACCGCATCTTCCGCGAGCTGCCCACCCTGCTGGCGCCCGGCGACCTGCTGGTGTTCAACGACACGCGCGTGATCAAGGCGCGCCTGTTCGGCGCCAAACCCACCGGCGGGCAGGTCGAGTTGCTGGTCGAGCGCGTGCTGGGCGCGCGCGAGGTGGTGGCGCACATGAAGGTCAGCAAGAAGCCGAACGTGGGGACGGTGCTGCGTATGCGGGGCGGCTTCACCGCCGAATTGCTCGGCCGCTGGCCGGACGACAACGGCGCCCTGTTCCGCTTCGCTTTCAGCGACGAGCCGCATGCGCTGATGGCCGCGCACGGCCACGTGCCGCTGCCGCCCTACATCGAGCACGGCGACACGGCCGAAGACGAATCGCGCTACCAGACCGTGTTCGCGCGCGCGCCCGGCGCCGTGGCGGCGCCCACGGCCGCGCTGCATTTCGATCAGGTCCTGCTCGACGCGCTGTCGGCGCACGGCGTGCACCGCGCCGCCGTGACGCTACACGTGGGCGCGGGCACCTTCCAGCCGGTGAAGACCGAGAACATCGCCGAGCACCGCATGCACAGCGAGTGGTACGAGGTGCCCAACGCGACCCGCGCCGCGATCCACGAGACGCAGGCGCGCGGCGCCCGCGTGGTGGCCGTGGGCACGACCACGGTGCGCACGCTCGAATCCTGGGCCGCCACCGGCGTGGCCTCGGGCGACACCAGCATCTTCATCACGCCTGGCTTCGGCTTCAAGGTGGTCGACCGGCTCATCACCAACTTCCACCTGCCCAAGAGCACGCTGATGATGCTGGTCTCTGCCTTCGCCGGCTACGAGCACGTGATGGCGCTCTACCGCCACGCCATCGCGCAGCACTACCGCTTCTTCAGCTACGGCGACGCGATGCTGCTGGACCGCCAGCGCCCCTGACGCCATCGACGAATCCGACGAGACGAATCCCATGCTCCAGTTCCGGGTCCATACCACCGACGGCCATGCACGCCGCGGCACGCTCACCCTCAACCACGGCGTGGTGCAGACGCCCATCTTCATGCCCGTGGGCACCTACGGCACCGTCAAGGGGGTGATGCCGCGCAGCCTGACCGAGATGGGCGCGCAGATCATCCTGGGCAACACCTTCCACCTCTGGATGCGCCCCGGGCTGGACATCATGAAATCCTTCGGCGGCCTGCACGGCTTCGAGCAGTGGGACAAGCCCATCCTCACCGACTCGGGCGGCTTCCAGGTGTGGTCGCTGGGTGCCATGCGCAAGATCACCGAAGAGGGCGTGCACTTCGCCTCGCCCGTCAACGGTGACAAGCTCTTCATGTCGCCCGAGGTGAGCATGCAGATCCAGACCATCCTGAACAGCGACATCGTCATGCAGCTCGACGAATGCACGCCCTACGAAACCAGTGGCCACATCACCACCGAGGCCGAGGCGCGCAAGAGCATGGAGATGAGCCTGCGCTGGGCAAAACGCAGCCAGGACGAGTTCGATCGCCTGGGCAACCCGAACGCACTGTTCGGCATCGTGCAGGGCGGCATGTTCAAGAACCTGCGCGCCGAATCGCTCGAACGCCTGGTCGAAATGGACTTCCCCGGCTACGCGGTCGGCGGCGTCAGCGTGGGCGAGCCCAAGGACCTGATGCTGGACATCATGGCCCACACGCCGCACCTGCTGCCGGCGCACAAGCCGCGCTACCTGATGGGCGTGGGCACGCCCGAAGACCTCGTGCAGGGCGTGGCCGACGGCGTGGACATGTTCGACTGCGTGATGCCCACGCGCAACGCGCGCAACGGGACCATCTTCACGCGCCATGGCGACCTCAAGCTGCGCAATGCGCGCCACAAGGCAGACCCGCAGCCGCTCGACCCCAGCTGCACCTGCCACGCGTGCGCGGGCACGGCCGGGGTGCCGTGGAACGCAGGCGGGCGCGGTGGGTTCAGCCGGGCCTACCTGCATCACCTGGACCGCTGCGGCGAGATGCTGGGCCCCATGCTCACCACCATCCACAACCTGCACTACTACCTGAACCTGATGCAGGAAGTGCGCGATGCGCTCGACGCGGGCCGCTTCGGTGAATTCAGACGACAGTTCGCCCAGGATCGCGCACGCGGCGTCTGAGGCGATTGGCGCCCCGAGTGCAGAAGGCCGGCGCAATGCCGGCCTCGGCGGGGCACCTCCCAGCCAGACGCCGCCGATGCGGTCAGTCGCGCAGTTCGGGCGGTACCGTGCCGCCATTGGCGGCCAGCCGTGTCATCACCTGGCGGTGCAGCCAGATGTTCATGGTGGCGGTGTCGCTCTTGTCGCCCGAGTAGAGCAGCTCGTCGGCCAGCGCGCGCCGGGTGGCCAGATCGCTTTCCAGGCCCAGCAGTTTCATCAGGTCGACGATGGATGTGCGCCAGTTGAGCCGGGATGCGCCCGGCATGGCATCGAGGATGGCGGGCACGTCGCCCAGCGGGATCGAGGGCGGCGGAGCGACGGCGGGCGCGGGTGCGGCGGCCGTCGCGGCCGATGCAGGCGCGGCGGCGGCAGAGGCCGTGACGACGGGATCGGCCTTGGCCGACGGAAAGATCTTCGAGAAGATGCTGCCGAAAATACTCATGGGTTCTCCTGCGGAATGCAAAGGTGTCGACGGCCAGGCTCATGCCCAGGCCGAGGACTTTTTTTAGCACGCCCGCGAGAACACACGGCCGGCAATTACGTGTTGTGACCGGGCCAGCGGCGCGCCCGGCAATTCAGCCTTGACAACGGGCGTCGAAACGGTAGCCCGTGCGCAATGTGGGCGTGAGCGCCCCGAAGCGCGGCCAGGCCAGCAGCACGCCCTGGTTGCGCAGGGATTGCTGGAAATCCTGCAGCAAGCCGCGGTCGGCGCGTACCGCGCGCGGCGGCAGTTGCCGCGCCAGGGCGAAGGCCGCCAGGCTGCCGACCGCTTCGCCGATGCTCCACTCGGTGGCGTGCTCCCGATAGGCGCCATTGGTGATGCGCGTGGTGCCCAGGTTCTTGCAGGCGGGCAGCAGGTTGTCCATGCGCTGCGGCAGCAGCGCGCCCAGCGGGATCTGGAACGGAAAGGAATCGATGTCCACCGTGTTGCGCCCGCGCGTGCTGGGGTGCAGGTCGATGCGATAGGCGCCGATGCCCACGCTGTCGAAGAACGGCTCGGCCCCGTCGGCACCGGGACGCGCGGCCACGCCGATGTGCTGTTCCAGCACCGTGAACTCGGCTCGGATCCGCCGCCCTTCGCGGTAGTAGGCCTGCATGGCCAGGCCGTCGGCCGTGCCGAGCACGTCGCCGCGCAGCTTCAGGCCCGGGTAGCCCTGGCCGCCGTCGTGGCGCGGGGCTTCGGTCTGCATCCAGTAGAAGAAGCCCAGGCTGAACTGGCGCGATTCTTCGAGCGCCTGCGCGGCGTCGGCCGCGCTCACGCCCACCACGGGCTTTTCCCAGTAGTCCATCTGCGGCCAGTTGGCCAGCACGATGTCGCTGGCGTAGGCGCCAGCGGCGAAGTTCCGGCGCCAGGCGATGCGGCGTGCGTGCCACAGGTCGTAGAGCGAGGGCTCGTCGGTGTCGCCTGCGAACAGCGGCCGCTCGCGCGGCTCGTGCGTGACGAAGTCCGACAGCACCCAGCTGTACTGCGGGCCGGGCCAGCAGGCCAGTTGCAGCGTGCGAAAGCGCTCGTAGCCTTCGGGCTTGTCGATGACGTGGTGCTCGCCGGGGCGGTAGTCCATCGCGAAGCACCAGGTGATGGCCTGCTGGTCGTACGGGTCGGCCACGGGCAGCGCATGCAGCTCGCCGGTGTCGGCCTGCGCCTCGGCGCCGAACACGTGCTCGACACCGGCTGTTTCCAGCAGGTCGCCGGTCTCGGTGGCGTCGATGAAGAGCTTCGCCTCCAGCGTGATGCTGCGGGCGGCGTCGATGTCGCGCACGGTCAGCGCGTCGATGCAGTCGCCCGTGGTGTGCGCCGTCTGCGCGCGGTGGAGGCGCAGCACGCGCAGCCGGCCGCGGGCTTCCCAGGGCGCCAGCAGCGCGTCGATCACCTTCACGGCCACCCAGGGCTCGTGGCACAGCGTGCCCACGTTGCCCTGGCCCGGGTTGAGGATGAAGCGGCCCGCGGCCTCGGGGGTGAGCGGCAGGTGCGTGCGGTAGTAGTCGCGGATCGCGTGGCGCAACTGGGCGTAGCTCTGCGAGGCGTGCAGGTGTTCGATCCAAGGATGCTCGTCGGGCGGCACGCCCTGCGCGGTGAGCTGGCCGCCGAGCCAGCCCAGTTCTTCCACCAGCACCACCGACAGCCCCTGGCGCAGCGCAGCCAGCGTGGCCGAGATGCCGCCCAGGCCGCCGCCGATCACGGCCAGGTCGGCCTTCGTCCCGCCTTCCGCGTCGCGCATGACGTCCATCGCGTTCAATCGACCTTGATGCCCATGCGGCGAATCGCGTCGCCGTAGCGCTGGGCGTCGCCCTCGATCAGCTTCTGGAATTCCTCGGGCGTGCCGCCGCCGATCTCCAGGCCCAGGCCCGTCAGCCGCTCGCGCACGTCGGGCTGCTGCAGGATGGCCGAGACCTCGCGATTCAGGCGCGCCACCACGGACGCGGGCGTGCCGGCCGGGGCCAGCATGCCGAACCAGCCGACGACCTCGAAGTCCTTCACGCCCTGCTCGGCCACGGTGGGCACGTTGGGCATGACGGAGGAGCGGGTCTTGCTGGTCACCGCCAGCGCGCGCAGCTTGCCGGCCTGGATGTGGGGCAGCGCGCTCGACGGGATCTCGAAGCCGACCTCGACCTCGCCGGCCAGCAGCGCGTTGAGCGCCGGGCCCGATCCCTTGTAGGGCACCTGCACCATGTCGATGCCGATGTCCTTCTTGAGGAACTCGGCGGCCAGCGCCGTGGTGGTGGCGCCACCGCCGCCGGCGGCGTAGTTGTACTTGCCGGGGTCTTTCTTCGCGGCGGCCACGAGGGCGCCGAAGTTCTGCCACGGCTGGGCCACCGGGCTGACGATGACGACCGGCGTGGCCGCCAGCTTGATCACCGGCGCGAAGGCCTTGATCGGGTCGTAGCGCAGGTTGGAATAGAGCGCGCCGCTGCCGGCGTGGCCGCTGGTGACGAACAGCAGCGTGTGGCCGTCGGCCGGAGCCTGCGCGACCTGGGCCGCAGCGATGGTGGCGCCGGCGCCGGGGCGGTTGTCCACCAGCACGGGCTGGCCGAGCGTGGCCGACAGCTTCTGGCCGATCACGCGCGCCAGGATGTCGGCCGAGCCGCCGGGTGCGAAACCGACCACGAAAGTCACGGGCTTGGTCGGGTAGGCGGCCTGGGCGCTGACGAGGGTGGCGGCGCCGAGCAGGGCGGCGGCGAATGCACCGCGCAGGGCGGTGCGGATCTTCGATCCGGTCATAGGTGGTGTCTCCGTGAACAAACCCCTGGCCGGGCGCCGGGGCTGCTCAAATCCTAGGCAGCGGCGCCTATTCATCCAAATACCAATCGATCAACTGTCAATAACATGATGTTATTGTTTGCTGCATGAATCTGCGCCAGATCGAAGTCTTCCGCGCCGTCATGACCACGGGCTCCACCACCGAGGCGGCTCGCCTGCTGCACGTTTCGCAGCCCGGCATCAGCCGGCTGGTGCGGCATGTGGAGCTGCAACTGGGCGTGGCGCTGTTCGAACGCCGCCAGGGCCGGCTGGTGCCCACGGCCGAGGCGCGCGCACTGCATGCCGAGATCGAGAAGGTCTACCGCGGCGTGCAGCACGTGCGCGACGTGGCGGCCCACCTGCGCTTCGGCACCCACACCACGCTGCGCGCGCTCTCCAGCGCCAACACGGCGCTGCAGCTGGTGCCGCGGACCATCGCCGCGCTGGTGGGTGAGTTCGCCGGCGCGCGCGTGCTGTTCGAGGCGTTGCCCACACGCGAGATCGTGAAATTGCTGGTGACCGAGGAGGCCGACGTGGCCATCTCCAGCGCGCCGCTCGACCACCCGGCGCTGGCCGTGGAGCCCATCGGCCAGTGGCAACTGCTGTGCGCCCTGCCCGCCGGCCACCCGCTGCTGGCGCGGCCCGGCGGCTTCGCACTCGAGGATGCGCTGGCCGAGCGCCTCATCACCTACAGCCCCGAGGCTCCACAGAGCGCCGTCATCGACCACTGGCTCGAATCGCGCGGCGTGGCGCGCAATGTGGCGGTGGAGGTGCGCTCGGGCTACGCCGCCTGCTCGATGGCGGCCACGGGCGTGGGCGTGGCCTTCGTGGACGATCTCTCGGCGCGGGCGCACCGGCCCGAAGGCGTGGTGTTCGCCGCCATCGACGGTGCGCCGCATTTTCCGATCTACGGCGTACGCAACCAGCACCGGCCGCTGTCGCGCCTGGGCGATGCCTTCCTGGCATTGGCAGCGCAGCAACTGCGCGAGCTGCAGGCGCGGCCGGTGCAGGCTGGCGATCGGGTGATCGCCGATGCGGCTCAGGAGGACGGCGAGGACTGAACGGGCGGCGTGGCCACCGATCCGGCCGGCGCGGCGGACACGGGATCCGCCACGCCTTCGCCCGGCACGGCCGGCCGTGTGTCGTCCACCGGCGTGCGTGCGGCCGAGGTGCCACACGCATGGCAGAACTTGGCGAACGCGCTCTTGCGCGTGCTGCAGGCCACGCAGTGGTCGTGCAGGCCGATGCCGCAATGCGGGCAGAAATCGATGCTCGCGTCCTTCAGGTCCACCGGGCGCTCGCAGCCGGGGCACACGCCCTTGGCCAGCCGCGCCAGCGCCACGTCGTACGACAGCTCCTCGCGGCGGCGCGCATCGGGCAGCGCCTCGGCCGCCTTCTGCCGCTCCAGGTAGCGGTTGAGCGCGACGATGGCATAGCGCCCCACCAGCACCGTCACCACGATGCCGACCGCATAGCGCACGTAGCCGCCGTAGCTGGGCAGGTAGGGCACCAGCTCGACGAAGAAGGTGAAGGCCGCGAACAGGATGAAGCCCCACACGAACGGCCAGTAGGTGCTCTTGCGCTTCTTCGCGAACAGCCAGCCGGCGGCCACCAGCAGCGGCAGCGTGAGGGCCAGGCGGTAGAGGAACACGCGCAACTCCTGCGCGCGGCGCGCTTCGCGCAGCGCATCGCCGGCGCCCTCTTCGAGCTGCGACAGCGTGCGGCGGGCGGTCTGCTCGGCCTGGCGGGCATCGAGCGCGATCTGCTCCTGCCGCTCGACCGCACGCTGCGTCTCGCGCTCGGCCGCGCGCAGCATGTCGAGCGCGCGGGTGCGCTCGATCAGTTCCGGATCCTGATCGGGCCGCGCGGTGGCCACGCGGGTGGACAGCCAGTTGGCGAAGGTCTGCTGCGCCGACTGCGTGTTGGCGCGCGCCACACGCGCCTGCTGGCGGGCCTGCTCCAGCGCGTCGCTGGCGGTCTGCTGCGTGGACTCGGCCTGCGCCAGTGCGGCACGGGCCTGCTGCGCGGCGACCGGATCCATGAAGTCGTCGGCCGTGTAGTGGCGCTCCACGCGCGGCAGGTCGCCGACGATGGTGCCGCCCAGGCCGATGAGGAAGCCGGCGAACACAAAGGCCACCAGCCACAGGCCGCGGCGGAACCATTTCTCCGACAGGCGAAGTCCCTTGCTCATGATGCGATGCTCCTTGCGGGTTGCTGTACTGGGTTCATTTCGGCGTGCGCGCAGCCGCGCCGCCCAGCTGCTGTATCGGGCCGGCCAGGCCCGCGCGCGGCAGCCATTCGAACACGGAATCGACGGTCACCGTCTCGATGCGGTCCGAGAAGCGCTTGTCGTTCGGATGGTCGTCGAAGGCGACGTTGGCCATGCCCACGCGCCCGCCCAGCCGCGTGAGCGGGCCGATGCGCAGCGTGCTCGGCGTGTAGCCCTTGAACTGCAGCCAGGCCTGCGCGCGTTCGCGGCTCTGCACGGTGTACTCGGCGGCCACGGCCAGCACCTCGATGGCCCACTGGTTGGACTGCTGGTACTTGCGGCCCCACACGTAACTCACCATGTTGTAGTTGCGCTCGTGCAGCGGAGCCACCTGCGCGGGGTTCTTGAGCAACGCGAGCAGCGGCGCCTGCAGCGCGGGCGCGGGCACTTCCCACACCGCCTCGTGACGCCAGAGATCGTCGAGGAAGAATTCGCCCAGGCCCTGACGGTAGATCGATGCGACCGCCGTGCCGCACTGGTTGAGCTTGTGCACCACGCGCCACGGGCCTTCGTCGCTGCGGTAGGCCCAACCCATGTGCGAATAGCGCAGCTGGTACTTCGACAGATCCTGCCCGGCGCGGGCCAGCGCCACCACGCGCGCGCCGGATCGCCGATATTCGGCCTCCAGCGCCTCGGCGGTGCGCTGCGCGAGGTCCAGCCCCTGCGACAGCGTCTGCACGGTGAGCGGCCGCGTCTCGCACGAGCGGCCGGCCTGCGCGGCCGGCGCCGCCATCAGCGCGCCGACCAGAACGGCGGCGGGCAGGAAGCGGAGGGCCTGGCGTGTCATGGCGAGGGCCCCGCTCATTGCGCCACGCGCTCGTTGTGCAGCAGGGCGCGGCCGATTTCGTTGGGCACGAAGGCCAGCACTTCGCCCGCGGCCGACAGGATCACGCCCGTGCCGATGGCACTCACCGTGACCGCCGTGCCGATGCCGGCCACGGACGCGGCGGCGCCCCGGCCCGAGACCTCCAGGCTGACCTGTGCGCCGTCCGAGGCACGCTCGAGCAGATACACCGTTCCGGTGGCCGAGGCCTGGACAGCCTTGACCACGAAGACCGTGCCACCCGCCGACAGCAGCACGGCCGCGCCGCTGGCCGCGCCAGCGGCGGCACCTGCGGCCGACACCGCGCCAACCACGGAGGCCACGGGCAGCATGGAGATGGCGACCGAAGCTTCGCTCTGTGCCCGGGCGGGCGCGGCGAGCGAGAAGACCAGGCCGGCGGCAGCAAGCGCCAGGCCCATGCGGGAGAAGAGGTTGCGATTCATGACGATGTGCTTTCGTTGAAGGTTGTCGTTCGGATGAAGATGAATGCAGTCGTAGTCGTGAGCTGCGATCAGTCCGCGTCGGCGTGCGTGGAATGGCGGGCGGCGCGCAGTTCGGACAGATCGGCTTCCTGACGGTCGCGCAGCGTCTTGGCCAGCGTGAACGCGGTGGTCACCAGATACAGCCAGCTCACGCCCAGGTAAGCCTTGTAGTTCTGATTGATCTCCATGCGCGCCAGGCCCCAGGCCGTCAGGCCCATCGCCACCGCGAAACCGCCCCACACCACCAGTCTCCACATCGGGTTGTCGGTGTTGCCTGCGGCCTGCGCGTCACGCACGGCCTTGGACAACACGAACACGCTGGAGAGACAGAACACGTAGCCCATCACCATGAAGGCGCGGTCGAGATCCTGCCCCGGCAGCCAGGCCAGGCCGGTCGCGCACAGGAAGGCGGCAATGCCGAACGACGCCCAGACCTGGACCTGCCAGGCACGGGTGTCGCGCTGAAGGACGACGGGAACGCGGGGGGTGGTGGACACGGAGGGCCTCCTTGGCCTGTTGAACATGGCGCGGATGATGCGCGAGCCCTGTCGGCCGGGAGGCGAATTTTCATCCGCGGAGCAATGCCAGGCTCGTCAAGTATCAAAATCCGGTACTTTTCTATCCGACAAAGGCAAGGTGAGGCGGAACAACGATCCGCGCGGCCCGGTGCGCACCAGTTGCACGTCGCCGTGCTGTGCGAGGGCGATCGCGCGGGCCAGGTACAGGCCCAGCCCGGTTCCGGGCATGCGCCCTGCCGCCTCGGCCCGGAAATACTTGGCGAAGATGCGCTGCACGTCCTCGGGCGCGATGCCGCCGCCCTGATCCGCCACGTCGATCACGGCCCGGCCTGCGTGCGTGGTCAGTCGCAGCACGACCGGCGTCTCGGCCGGCGCGTACTTGAGCGCGTTCTGCACGAGATTGCTGATCGCGACGGCCGTCAGGCCAGGGTCGCACAGCACGTGCACGGCTCCGTCGCTCTCCAGCCGCAACCGGCTGCCCTGCTCGTCGCGCAAGGACACGGACAGCATCTCGCCGACCAACGCGTTCAGGTCGGTCAGCCGGGGCTGCAACCTCAGTTGCTCCATCGAGAGCCGGTCTTCGGTGAGGTAGTTGTCGATCATGGCCGAGAGCCGGCCGGCGGCACGGCCGATCTTGTCCACCCGCTCACGTATGCGCGGCTCGTCGGCGCCCGGCATGAGTCCCAGCGACTGCGTGGCGGCGTGGATGACGGCCAGCGGCGTGCGGAACTCGTGGGACACCATGGCCACGAAACGGCGCTGCTGTGCCAGCGCCTGCTTTTCGGTGTCGAGCGCGGCGCGCAGCTGCTGCTCGAGCACGGTGCGCCGTTCTACCTCGGTCTGCAGCGACAACGTGCGTTGCGCCACACGGGACTCCAGCACGCGTTCGGCCTCGAGCGAGGCCGCCAGCGCCTCCTGCCGCTGGCGCCGCGCCGCGAGGTCGGCGCGGCGCACGCGATAAACCAGCGCGATGTTCAGCAGCACCAGGTGCAGCACCACGCCGACGCGCATCAGCGGATCGGCCAGCACGTCCATGCCCGCCACGCCCTGCAGGCGCAAGGACGCTGGCAGGTTGGCCAGGGAGAAGACGACGAAGGCCAGCAGGTAAACGAAGTTGTGCCGGTGGCCCTGCATCATCAGGATCGCCGGCAGCACGATGCCGAACAGCGACAGCGACAGGGCCACCATGTTCATGGGAGCCACCACCAGGTCGTAACGCCCCATCAGCGCCACCGCCACCACGCCGGCGAAAAAACAGGCCATGACGATGAACAGGCGCGACACGCGCGGCATCAGCCGTCTCAGCTCGAACGTATGGTTGGCGAACAGCAGGGCCGCCATGCAATTGAGGCCGATGACGACGCCCACGCCATGATCCGCCAGCCAGGGCTGCCAGGGGAACAGCCAGCGCGCCGCATGTCCGCCCAGGAAAACGAGATGGGCGCCCATCGTCGCGAGGTAGACGGCGTAGTAGATCTGCTCGCGCTCGCGGAACCACAGCCAGAAGATCACGTTGAAGATGGACATGATCCCGATGGCGCCCAGCGTGAGCCCCATGCCCAGGTCGGTGGCTGAACGCGCCGCCAGCAGCCCCGGCTCCTGCCAGAGGCCCGCCTGCACCAGCAAGGCGCTCGTGCTGCGCACGCGCAGGTAGTACACCGCCGGCCGTTCGTCGAGCTGGAGGGGAAACACGAAGCGCACATCTGGCACCGGTCGCCCGGCATACGGTCTGCGGTCGCCCAGTTCGATGGCGCGGAAGGTGCCACCCGCCTGCGGCTCGAACAGCGTGACTTCGTCGAGGAAGGTGGGTCCCACCTCCAGGAACCACAGGCGCGTGGCGGCCGGATCGCGCGCCAGCTCGAAGCGCACCCAGAGCACATCGCGCGTGAAACCCCGCGCCAGCGCGCCCGGCACGGGCTGGAATTCGCCGTCGCGCGCGGCGGCATCTGCCACGTCGAGCCGCCCCTCGGGATCGACCAGCACAGCCATGTGGCCATGCAGCGAAACCGGTGCGGTCAGTCCGCCATCGGCCGGCAGGACCAGCGCCATGGCCGGCAGCCAGGCCAGCCCCGCGAGCAGCAGCAGCGCCAGGCGCCAGAGCCGGCGCCACGCGTCGCTGCCCGGCCGGTGGCTCGTCATTGCGCCAGCAGGGCGGCCACGCGCGCATGCAGCACGTCGGGAGCCGCCTCGTTGGCCGCCAGGGGCATGCCCACGTTCAGCCCCACGCGATTGAACAAGCCGCGGCGGAACGGCCGCACCATGGCCACGTTCTGCCCTTCGCGCACCTCGATGCGGCTGAAGAACGAGCCCCACAGGTTGGTCAGCGCCATCGGCACCACCGGGACATCGAGCCCATCGGCGCTCGCACGTTCGAGGATCCTGGCGATGCCGCGCCTGAACGGCTGCAGCTGGCCATCGCGCGTGATCGCACCCTCGGGGAAGATGGCCAGCAGGTCACCGGCCTTGAGCACCTGCGCTGCGCGCTCGAAGGCGGCTTCGTAGGCGTCGGCGTCTTCCTTCTGCGGCGCGATCGGAATGGCGCGCGCCAGGCGGAACAGCGGGCCCAGCAGCGGATGGCGGAAGATGCGGTGATCCATCAGGAAGTAGATGGGCCGCGGGCTGGCCGCCATCAGCAGGATGGCGTCGACGAAGCTCACGTGGTTGCAGGCCAGCACGGCCGCACCTTCCGTGGGAATGTGCTCGTCGCCCGACACCTTGAAGCGGTAGACGAAACGCGAGGCGATCCAGGCCACGAAGCGCAGCAGGTATTCGGGCACCAGCATGAAGATGTAGAACGCCACCACCGCGTTGGCCAGGCCGACGACGAGGAACACCTGCGGGATCGCCATGCCCGCTCCCAGCAGCGCGCCGGCAATGAGGGAGCTGGCGATCATGAAGATCGAATTGAGGATGTTGTTCGCCGCGATGATGCGCGCGCGGTGCGTGGGCTGGGCACGCATCTGGATCAGCGCGTACATCGGCACGCTGTAGAGCCCCGCGAACAGCGACAGCAACGCCAGGTCGGCCATCACGCGCCAGTGGGCCGGCTCGGCCACGAAGGCCGCCAGGGTGTAGCTCCCGGCCGCAGGCGCGGTCAGGCCGCGCGCCGCGAAGTACAGATCGATGGCGAACACGCTCATGCCGATGGCGCCCAGGGGCACCAGGCCGATCTCCACATGCCTGCGGCTGAGCGTCTCGCACAGGAGCGAGCCGGTGCCGATGCCCACCGAGAACACCACCAGCAGCAGCGAGGCCACCTGCTCGTTGCCGTGCAGCACGTCCTTGGCGAAGGCGGGGAACTGGCTCAGGAACACCGCGCCGAAGAACCACATCCAGCTGATGCCCAGCAGCGACCGGAACACCACCGTGTTGCCGTGCGCCAGCTTCAGGTTGCGCCAGGTCTCGGTGGCCGGGTTCCAGTTGATCGACAGTTGCGGATCGGTGGCCGGCGTGGCCGGGATGAACTCGGCGGCCACGCGCCCCAGCACCGCCACGCCGATGCAGGCGAAGCCCACGTGGTGCGCGCCGATCTCGGGGATGGCGATGATGAGCCCGCCCGCCACGTTGCCCAGCAGGATGGCCACGAAGGTGCCCATCTCGACCATGCCGTTGCCGCCCGTGAGCTCGCGCTCCGACAGGTGCGCCGGCAGGTAGGCGAACTTCACCGGCCCGAACAGCGTGGAATGCAGGCCCATCAGGAAGGTGCAGCCCAGCAGGATCGGAACGTTGACCGAGAAGAAGCCCCAGGCCGCCAGCGCCATGATGAGGATCTCGAGCCGCTTGACGAAGCGGATCAGCGCCTTCTTGTCGTACTTGTCGGCCAGTTGCCCGCTGGTGGCCGAAAACAGCAGGAACGGCAGGATGAACAGCGCGCCGATCACCAGCCCCGCCTGCGACGCCGGCAGCCAGCCCACCTGCAACTGGTAGGTCACCATCACGGTGAACGCGAACTTGAACAGGTTGTCGTTGGCTGCGCCCGCGAACTGCGTCCAGAAGAACGGCGCGAAGCGGCGCTGGCCCAGTAGCGCGAACTGGCCGTCATGCGCGTCGTGCCCGGCGCGAGGGTCTGGGTGCTGTTGTCGTGTCATGTGCTCTCTCGCTCAGGCCGAGATCCTCCGGCAGTGCCGCGGGCATTGTGCCGCAGGGGGTGCGGCGCGCGTCGAGAAAGGGAAGGCAGGGCGGACCCGGTTGGTGCCATCAGCGGGCTCCAGTCGTTGAGATGGCTCCAATGTAGAAAGGGCCAACGCCGACCGGCATCGAATTCCGGCACAGAATCGCATGTACGCAACCGAAGTATCACCATTCGATACCCATGAGCACCACCGCTGACCTCGTCACCGCCCTCAAGAAAGAACTCAAGTCCGCCCAGATGACCTACGCCGACCTGGCGCGCGGGCTGGGCCTGGCCGAGTCCAGCGTCAAACGCATGCTGGCCCGGGGCGACATGCCGCTGTCGCGCATCGACGCGATCTGCCGCGTGCTCAAGCTGGATTTCGCCGACCTCGCCCGCCGCGTGGCCGACGCCCAGCCGCTGTTGCGCGAACTGTCGGCCGAGCAGGAGCGCGCCGTGGTGGCCGACAAGAAGCTGCTGCTCGTCGCCATCTCCGTGCTGAGCCAGTGGACGGCGGAGCAGATCGTCGCCACCTACCGCGTGAGCGATGCGGAATGCGTGAAGTACTTCGCGCAGCTCGACCGCATCGGCATCATCGAGCTGCGTCCGCTCAACCGTTACCGCCTCAAGCTCGCCAAGACTTTCCGCTGGCGCGCGCACGGACCGGTGATGAATTTCTTCCGCGACCACGCGCTGCTCGACTACTTCGGCGGCGGCTTCGACGCTGCGGGCGAAGGGCTGATGCTGGTGCACGGCTCGATCAGCCGGGCGCTCGCGCCCTCGTTCGTCGAGCGGCTGCAGCGCGTGGCGCAGGACTTCGCCCAGCAACACCAGACCGACCAGAAACTGGCTGACAAGGACCGCGAGGGCTACACGCTGGTGCTGGCCATGCGCAGCTGGGAATTCAGCGCGTTCACGCAGTTGCGGCGCTGAGATCCCGCGAGGCCGCCTATAACCGCCACGTGCTGCAGCCGCAGCTCGTGGCGCTGCTCGAAGCGGGCGCGGATGTCGTCCACGGCCGATTGCAGCGCGTCGAGGAACACGCCCATGGCCACCGACGTGGTGTGGCCCGAACGCTGGTAGATGCAGCTGGACAGGCGCGCGCCGGCGTCTTGCAGACCCACCCAGGCCAGGGTGCCGGCCTCTACGTCCTGCGCCACGTTGTCGGGAATGAGGAAGCCCACGGCCTCGCTGCCGCTCACCAGTTGCCGCACCATGGGCACCGAACTGGTTTCCACCATCGGACGGCCGACCTTCGACAGGCGCGGGTCGATGCGTTCGAGCATGGTGCGCAGCTCCATGCCGGGCGCCATCAGCACCAGCGGCCAGTCGAGGCAGTCGCGCAACCGCAGCAGGCGACCGCCAGCCACCAGGGGATGGCCAGGGGCGGTCACCACGCCCAGGTGCTGCGGCATCGCCCGGCCTTCTTCCACGCCGGGCGGCGGCGGGCGGCGCAGGCAGTAGGCCACGTCGACCTCGCCGCCGGCCACCCAGCGCAGCAGTTGCTCGCCCGTGCCCGAACGCACGCCGAAGGTGATGCCGGGATGGGTCTTGAGCACCTGCTCGATCACCTGCGGCAGCGGGTACTCGGCCGTGGAATGCGACACGCCGAGGTTGACGTGGCCCCGGCGCAGCTGGCGCAGGTCTTCCACCTTGGAGAGCGCGCTGTCGAAGTCGCGCTGGCTGCGCCGCACGGCCGCCACCATGATCTCGCCGGCCGAGGTGAGCTGCATGCCGCGCGGCAGGCGGTCGAACAGCGGCATGCCGACGACGGCTTCGAGATTGAGGATCTGCTGGTTGACGGCGGCGGCGGTGAGGTGCAGCGACTCGGCCGCCTTGCGGATCGAGCCGCGCCGGGCCACTTCGTCGAAGCAGCGGAACGACTGGGAAATGGCGGGCATGGTGGTTGCTCGGAAATTGAGCGTCAGATTTTCCCTGACACGGCATAAGAAACAAACAGCTTTTCCTGACGCCAGGGGATTTCTAAAGTGCGCTTCATCGCGGTTGTCCCGGCTGCGCCCGAACCGGAGTTTTTCATGTCCAAGAGCACCGTCGACCAGGTCACCCAGCGCCGCCGCGGCACCGGCCTGATCGCACTCGACGCCGATCTGTCCTTCGGCGGCTACACGCTGATCGCGCCGCAGACGGCCGGAGGCCGCGTCTACCTCATCGACATCGAGGGGCGCGTGGTGCACGAATGGACGATGCCGGTGCGCCCGGGCCGGCACGCGGTGATCCTGCCCAACGGCAACCTGGGCTACAACGGCAACCACGCCGATTCGCCCGACCGCTACGCGGCATGGTCGATGTGGCACGGCGGCGACTTCTACGAAGTCACGCCGGCGGGCGAGGTGGTCTGGCGCTATCAGGACCCGGCCCACCACCACGATGCCCAGTGGCTGCCCGACGGTCACCTGCTCTATGCCGCCTGCGAGGTCGTGCCCGAGGGCTTCGCCGCCCGCGTGCCCGGCGGCACGGCGCATGGCGAGGGCGAACTCATGTACGGCGACGTGATCCGCGAAGTGGATCGCGATGGCCGCCTCGTCTGGGAATGGAAGGCCTGGGAGCACCTGGACCCCGCCGCCTTTCCGATCCACCCGGGCTTCGGCCGCTACCACTGGCCGCTGGTCAACGGCCTGGGCGTGGCGGAGGACGGCACGGTGCTCATGAGCCTGCGCACCACGGCCGGCATCATCGGCGTGGACAAGGTCAGCGGCGCGGTGAAGCTGCATGTGCCGCCCTCGGTGGTGTCGCACCAGCATGCACCGGTGCCGCTGCCCGGGGGCAACATCCTCGCGTTCGACAACGGCAATTTCCGCGAAGGCGCGCACGTGGCGTTCTCGCGCGTGGTCGAGATCGACCCGGCCACCCAGGCCGTCATCTGGTCGTATCAGGACGAGATGGTCAACGCGTTCTACACCGCCTTCATGGGCAACGCGCAGCGCCTGCCGAACGGCAACACGCACATCACCGAATCGGCCACCGGTCGTCTGTTCGAAGTCACGCCGGACGGCGAGGTGGTGTGGGAGTACGTCATCCCCTGGTTCGCCGAATACCCCGATGCCGCCGCCCGCAAGACCGGCCCCGGGCGGCTCAACAGCGTGTTCCAGACCTTCCGCTACTCGGCCGCGCAACTGCCCTGGCTGCGCACCTGACCCTACACCCCGCCCCTCGCGTCACCCCTCTTCCTGGAGTCCTCCCATGATCCGTCGCACCTTCGCCGTCGCGCTGGCTTCGGCCCTCGCATTCCCCGCATTCGCGCAGGCCCCCGCATGGCCGGCGGCGCAACCTGTCATCGCCGTCGTGCCGTTCTCGCCCGGCGGCAGTGTGGACGTGGCCGCGCGCATCACCATGCCACGCCTGGCCGAGAAGCTGCGCCAGACCGTGGTGGTCGAGAACACCGTGGGCGCTTCCGGCACCATCGCCGCGCAGCGGGTGATCAACGCCCGCGCCGACGGCTACACGCTGTTCTTCGCGGTGAACAGCCCCGTGACGGTGGCGCCGCTGGTCTCGCCCAACACCTACAAGTACGACGGCCTGCGCGACCTGGTACCGGTGGCCACCGTGGCCTCGTCGCCCTTCGTGCTGGTGGGGCGGCCCACGCTGCCCGCAGCCAACGCGTCGGAGCTGGTAAAACTCATCCGCAGCCAGCCTGGCAAGCTCAACTTCGGCACCGACGGCGTGGGCACCGGCCTGCACGTGACGGCCGAGATGCTCAAACAGCGGGCCGCGCTCGACATGGTGCACGTACCGTACAAATCCGGCCCGCAGGTGCTGACGGAAGTGGCGGGCGGCCAGATCGATCTGGCCGTGCTGCCGGTGGCGCTGGTGCAGGCCTTCGTGCGCGACGGCAAGGTCAGGGCCTATGGCGTGACCTCGGCGCAGCGCTGGGCCACGCTGCCGGACGTACCGGCGCTGGCCGAGACGGCCGAGTTCAAGGGTTTCGACGTCAACTCGTGGGTGGGCCTGCTGCTGCCCGCGCACACCGACCGCGCCATCGTCGATCGCCTGGCGCAGGCCGTGAACGAGATGGTGGCCGAGCCCGAGACGCAGAAGAAGCTGTCCGACGCCGGCTACAAGCCGCTGCAACTGTCCGGCCCGGCCTTTGCCGCCTATCTGGCCCAGGAGCGCAAGGACCTCGCCGCCACCATTGCGGCGGCGAAGATCCGCATCGACTGATGCGAGCCCGGCACGGATCGTGCAGCGATAGCATCCAGCCATGCCGCACGACGCCATCCCCCTCATCGACATCTCCGCCCTGTCGTCCACCGATCCCGCCGCGCGCCGCGCCGTGGCGCGCGAGATCGGCACGGCGTGCCGCGACACCGGCTTCTTCGCCATCACCGGCCACGGCGTGCCCGCCGCGCTGATGGAGGACGGCTTCGCCGTCGCGCATGAAGTGTTCGCGCTGCCGCGCGAGGCCAAGCGCGAGCTGGCCATCGCCACGCATGGCCACAACCGCGGCTACGTGGGCCTGGGCGTGGAGGCGCTGGACGAGAAGACCGCGCCCGACCTCAAGGAGGCCTACAACCTGATCTGGACCGACGCCGACGGCCCCGCGCCCACGCGCGTGCCGAACGTGTGGCCGCCCCTGCCCGGATGGCGCGAGCGCGCGCAGGCTTACTTCGATGCCGTGCTGGCCGTGGGTCAGCGGCTGCACCGCGCCTTCGCGCTCGATCTGGGGATCGACGAGCATTTCTTCGACGACAAGGTCGATGCGCCGCTGGCCACGCTGCGCTTCCTGCACTACCCCGTGCAGTTCGCCGCCGATGCGCCGCGCGGCCTGGCTGGCGCGGGCGCGCACACCGACTACGGCAACGTCACGCTGCTGGCCACCGATGGCGTGGCCGGCTTGCAGGTGCGCCGCCGCGGCGCGGGCGCCGACGGCTGGATCGACGCGCCCGCCATCCCCGGCGCCTTCATCTGCAACATCGGCGACTGCCTGATGCGCTGGGCCAACGACGTGTACGTGTCGACGCCGCACCGCGTGCTGGAGCCGTCGCGAGAGCGTTATTCGATCGCCTTCTTCCTCGATCCGAACCCCGAGGCGCGCGTGGAAGCCATTCCAACCTGCGTGGCTCCAGGGACCGCGCCCAAGTACCCGCCGACCACCACGGCAGCCTACCTGCAGGAACGCTTCGCAGCCACGTATGGCAAGAAGTGACGCCCGCGTCGCTGCGTGGCGTC
Source organism: Burkholderiales bacterium (assembly GCA_017307855.1). Classification (GTDB taxonomy): domain Bacteria; phylum Pseudomonadota; class Gammaproteobacteria; order Burkholderiales; family Burkholderiaceae_C; genus JAGOCV01. Next base: position 435,272 of record JAFKGD010000007.1, read on the forward strand.
AGGCGGCGGGCGTGGCGTCGGCCGTGAAGACGGTGAGCACGCCGCTGTAGCCCAGCACCTGATCACCCGATATCTCGCCACCGGCGAAGAAGCCGACCAGCGGCACGTCACCCAGGGCGCGGCGCACGATCTGCAGCTCGGCGCCGGGCGCGCCGAAATGTGGGCCGCCGCGGCCGGCGCAGCTCACGTACACGGCGCCGGCGATGCGGCGGGCCGGATGCGGCGCGGCCTCGGCTTCGCTGGCATGGAGTTCGGCCGCGATGGCCAGGGGCTGCTCCTGCGGCTCGAGCACCTCGCGGATCTCGGCGCAGATGCGCGTGAGGTCGGCGCGCGCGGCCTGAACGTCGCGCCGACAGAACGCCAGCCGTGTACCGCGGTCGATTCGATCGGCCACGGCCACACCGCGCCGCGCGGGATCGAGCCCGATGAGGTGGCGCACCACCACGCCTTCACCGAAATCGCCGGTTCGCCGCAGCATGTCGCCGGCCGCGCCCCGCGTGCGGGGCAACAGCCCGACCAGCGTGGCGCGCAGGACCGCCATGAGTTGCTGCGGCCTCTCGAGCGACGTCTGCAGGTCGGCCAGCATGACGTCAAGCGCCGGTTGGCCGTCGAGTTCGAGCACCAGATTGCCGTCGCAGGCGGTGATCTCGCGCACGGGCGACACAGGCACGCAGCCCTGCGTGGTGCGCGAGACGAGCGCCACCTGCGGGCCGAGGGCCACACCCGAGAGTCCGCCCTGGAACACGCCGCGCGCGGCCCCCTGGCCGGGCAGGTTGCCCTCGCCACCGACGGCGAATTGCACGGTGCTCGTGCGGCTGGCAGCCAGCCCGCCGAAGAGGTGGCGGCCCGTGGTGCGCTGTGCCAGTTCGGCCACCAGTTCGGCCACGTCGGGCGTGCTGGCGTCTGCATGCACCAGCGCGGCCTGCGTCTCGAAGCCGCTGGGGGGCAGAGGCGCCACGCCGGAGAACACGCGATAGCTCCCCGCGGGCAGGGCGCACAGCATGACGGCGAGCGCGGGCTCGTCGAAATACTCGGCGTTGTTGGCCGCCACGCCCACGCCCACCGTGCCGGCCCAGTCGGTCACGCCGGGCAACTCGGCCGCCAGGAGATCGAGGATGTCCTGCGCCTGGCCCGCATAGTGGTCGGTGATGTAGAGCAGGCCCAGCGTGGGTGCGTCGACGTGGCCGGGCAGCGCCAGCTGCGCACGCAGTTGCGCCAGCACCAGCGCGGCCGCCATTGGCCATTGCGGATGGGTGGCGTGGGCGTGCGCGAACAGCTTCATCGGAGGGTCAGGTCGTGCGGCGGCGCGGCGCCGCGGGTGGCTTGCGTCTGGATGCCGCCGTTTTCCTGCGCGCGGCTCTGGCGGGCTTTGAAGCAGATGCCATGCCACGGTCCGCTGCCGCCGGAACGGGCGCGGGCGCCGACGCGAAGGCGTTGGCGAACGGCCCGCCCGGGGCGCCGGCCTGGCGCGCGGTGTCCTGCATGGCGCTGCTGGCAATCTGCTGGAACTGCTCGGTCAGAGCGCCCCACCATTGCAATGGATCGGCCGCCGGCGACGGCGATGTGCCACCGGCTGGCTTCGAAGCGCCGCCGGAGCCACCGCCAGACTTCGCGCGGGGTGCGCGTTTCTTCTTCGCCGGTGCCGTCGGCGCCGGGGCTGTAGCGGGTCCGGGCGCGGCGGCCTCCGGCGGCGTTTCCGGCGTGATGGGCCGGCTCATGTCCTCGAACGGGCGCGCGGCGGGCTGGGCGCGGAACGCCGCGGCCATGTCGTCCATGCTGAAGTTCATGCCCCGCAGCGCCGCCAGCGTCATCTTCTGCACTTCGAGCGCCTGCAGCGTGGCTTTGAGCGCCGTGGTGTTCTGCTCGAGCCAGAACTGCACGGCACGCAATTCCTCGATGCGGCGCTCGATCTCCTCGACGTCGAGCGTGGGCGCCACCCAGCCCGGCACGCCAGGCATCTGCGGCATGGCGCCGGCCGGCTGGCGCGCGAGCGACTGCAGGAAGTCGAACCCCGGGACGAATTTGCCGAATCCGAACGGATCCCTGGTATCGCTCATGGCTGGTCCTCGTGTGGAAAAGCGTGACGCGGCGCATCGCGCCTGCTGCGGGGACAGCTTACTGCAGCAAGGTTGAGCCGTGCATCGGCGCAACCCCTCGGGTCGGATCAGTTCGCACTTTTCAGTGCTTGTGATGGCCCTGATGCGCGTCGGCTGCCGGTGCCGCGCCAGGTGCGGCCAGCGCCACCGGCAGCGACAACGGCAACTGGAATTCGGCGCCGCGCGCATCCTTCAGACGCAGGGTGACGGGCACCGCACTGCCGCTGGCCAGCGGCGCCTTCAGGTCCATCAGCATGACGTGGTAGCCGCCCGGGCGCAGCTCGACCGCCTGGCCTGCGGGCAGCGCGAGTTCGGGCAGCGGGCGCATGCGCATCACGTCGCCCTCCATCTTCATTTCGTGCACTTCGACGACGCCGGCTGCGGGCGAGCTGGCACCCACGAGGCGCAGCGGCTCGCGCGCCGTCAGGCGCATGAAGGCGCCGGTGCCGGATTGGCCCGGCACACTGGCGCGCGCCCAGGCGCCCTGCACCTGCACGCGCTCGGTCGAAGACGGGGCCTGCGCCAGGGCCAGGCCCGTGGCGGCCAGCAACGTGGCGGCAACGAGGGTGCGGCGCACGATGGCGGACGCAGAGATGGTCGGGAAGAAAGAATTCATGGTCGGTATGTCCTGTGGAATGGGCGCGGGCGAGGCCAACGGCACCCATCGAAAACGTGGCGGGAACGGACAGTGGCGCGCAGCCCGGGCGGCACTGTCGCAGGCGGGCAAGTCAGGTTGCGGCCACGGGCGGCGCGCGGGCCGGCGGAGGCAGTGCGTCCAGCGAAGCGCTGTGGCCCGGGGATGCGACGAACGACGCGCCGGCCGCCGGCGGCTGCAGCCGCAAGTCCATGCGCAAGGCGGGCGGCGGCGCGCCGTGCGTGTTGCACAGCGGGCAATCGGCATGTCCGATGGGCGCAGGAGCCGCGCCATCCTCGCCCAGCGCCACCAGCTTGATGGCGCCACCGCCGGTGCACACCAGCTCGAGCGCCCGCGGATGCACCACCGGCGACGCCACGGCCGCGCCGATGGACAGCACGAACCACGCGAGCACCGCACGCGCCAGCAGGCGCGCGCCACGCACGGAGGAATGCACCGGCCACCAAGACATGCGCCGATTGTCGCAGCAAGCCTGTAGAGCGCGGCGGCGGACCCACGAGCTACACGCCGGCACACGGCCCGATTGCTGGAGCGGCGGGCCGCGCAGGTCTGCAAAGCCAGATGAATCCGGCCGATACACATTCACGCTCCCGATGGATTGGACTGACAGCGCAGGCGAGGGCCCGGGCGTAGCGTGGGGGTCGGCTTGACGCCACTTCGCATCCCTCACCGACCAAGGAGCAAGACCATGGGCTATCGCGACAATGACGACCGCCGCCAGGGGCGCGGCAACGACGGCCAGCAGCAAGGCGGCTGGACCCAGAACAGAGATCGGGGCGGCTGGCAGCGCGATCAGCCATCGCAGTTCTCGCAGCGCAGCGGGCAGCAGGGCGGGCGCGACACGTTCACACGCGACTGGGGCGGCCGCGATGGCGACTACGGCAGCCAGATGGGCAGCTACGGCGGCAACCACGCCGACCGCGGCGATCGTGATCGCGGCTACCGGTCTGGGGGCGCCTGGGGCAACCAGCGCGACGTGGGCCCGGGTGGCTACGACACGGACAGATTCGAGGGCGAGTACCGCGCCGGCGGCCGGCAAGGCGGTGGCGGGCGCGAGTTCGCCAGCAGCAGCGGGCATGGCAGCGTCGAGTACCGCCAGGACGCCATCGGCGGCTATGACCCGCAGTTCTCGCGTAACGACGTGGGCGCGCCTCAGGGTGGGTACGGCGGTGCCGGTCTGGGCGCGCCCGGTGGATATGGCGGCAACCCCGAGCGATACGGCCAGCGTGATGACCGCCGACCGGGCGGGCAGGAACACCCTTCGGCATCGGGCCGCCGCTACGGCCTGGGCAGCGAGCAGGCCCACCCGCACGATCACGACTACGCGCAGTGGCGCGACGAACAGATCCGCAACCTGGACCGTGATTACGACGCCTGGCGGCAGGAGCGTTACGGCAAGTTCTCCACCGAGTTCGACACGTGGCGCAACAGCCGGGCGGGCCAGCCGCACGGACCGGCAGGATCGTCGTCGGCCAAGGGCATCGACAAGACGGGAGGCAGCTCGCCCGACAGCGACACGACGGGCATGCAAGGCGCATCGAGCGGCGCAGGCACGCCGGGTGCGCCCGGCTCCACCGGCTCGGTCAGCACCGGCGGCTCGAAGCCGAAGTGACGGCGGCGCGGTAGCGGACAGGCCGCACGCGCCCTGGCGCGCTCACCCCCGGCGTGTCGCAGTCACGGATGCGCGGCCGTGCCACACCGGCTAAGCTCGGCGCGATCGCCCCACCGCCAGAAGCCATGAAAAGCCTGTTCCACTTCGCCTTCAACGTTCGTGACCTCGATGTCGCACGCCGCTTCTACGGCGACGTGCTGGGGTGCGCCGAGGGTCGCAGCACCGAGACGTGGGTCGATTTCGACTTCTTCGGCCACCAGATTTCGTTGCATCAGGGCGAGCCCTTCCCCACCGCGCGGACGGGGCATGTGGGCGATGTCCTGGTGCCCATGCCGCATTTCGGACTGGTGCTCGCTCTGGACGACTGGCGGGCCATGGCCGCGCGCCTGCAAGCCGCCGGCACTGATTTCCTGCTGAAGCCGCAGGTGCGTTTCGAAGGCCAGCCCGGCGAGCAGTGGACGATGTTCTTTCTCGATCCGTTCGGCAATCCGATGGAGATCAAAGGCTTCCGTTCGCTCGAAGCGCTGTACGCGGCCTGATCCGGGAGGGGCAGCGCGCCGACGCACGATGACCTATACCTTCGCATCCGCCACCATCCTGCTGCTGCTGATCACCGATCCGCTGGGCAACATCCCGCTGTTCGCCAATGCACTGCGCGGCGTGGCGCCCGAGCGGCGGCGCCTGGTGATCGTGCGCGAGGTGCTGATCGCCTTCGCGCTGCTGCTGGTATTCATGTTCGTGGGCGATGCCTTCCTGCGCGTGATGAGCCTGTCGGAGCTGTCGCTGCAGATCGCGGGTGCGGCCGTGCTGTTCATCATCGCGCTGCGCATGATCTTCCCGCCGCCGCGCTCTACCGACGACTTGCCCGAGGGCGAGCCGCTGATCGTGCCGCTGGCCATTCCAGCGCTGGCCGGCCCCTCGGCGATGGCCACGGTGATGCTGCTGGTGAGCCAGGCGCCCGAGCGCCGGCTCGAATGGGTGGCCGCGCTCACCGTCACCATGCTGGCCTGCGGCGTGGTGCTGCTGCTGGCCGAGCGCATCCAGCGACTGGTGGGCGATCGTGTCGTGATGGCCTTCGAGCGGCTGATGGGCCTGATCCTCGTCGCCATCGCCGTCGAGATGCTGCTGCGCGGCATCCGCGTCTTCGCCAGCCAACTGCACTGACATGTCTCTGCCCGCTACCCACCACGCCATGCGCCTGCTCACAGTGCTTCTCCTGGCCGTCGCCACCTTGATCCCGCTGGCCGCCCACGCCGTGCAGGACTGCGAACTGAACGGCGAGGCGGTCAACCCGGCCAACGGCAACACCACGGCGGGCAAGACCGGCCTCATGCGCTGCAAGGACCGCGACTCCGGCCAGATGCGGCGCGAGCAGGAGTTGAAGAACGGCAAGTTCATGGGCCTGGTACGCCACTACCAGGACGGCAGGCTCTTCAAGGAGCACAGCGTCAACGAGCAGGGCAACATGGACGGCCGCGCGCGCGAGTTCGCCGCCAACGGCCAGGTGGTGTACGACACCACGTACGAGAACGGCCGCCGCACCGGCTTGCTGCGTGCCTGGTACGACAGCGGCAAACCGCGTCGCGCCGCCTTCAACGAGAACGACCGCGAGATCGCCTCTGTCGAATGGAGCGAGCGCGGCCAGGTTCATTCGTTGCGCTGCGGCGACCGCCCGGTGCTCTCGCCCGCGGCCGACGACCGGGCGCTGTGCGGCTTCGCGGCGCCCTCGCAGGTCGAGATGTTCTCGGACAGCGGCGTGCTGCAGACGCGCAGCACCTGGGTGCAAGGCAAGCGCACCCGCTACGAGACCTTCTTCCGCAACGGCCAGCCGCAGACGCAGCAGGAGGTATCGGCCAGCGGGCGTGTCGAGCGGCGCTTCGCTGACGATGGCACGAAGCGGCGCGAGATCCGCTGGGAATCCTCCGGCGCGGCCGACGCGCGTGCCTACAAGGTGCTGGAGCAGGACTATTCCGAGCGCGGCACGCTGGTGCGAGAGCAGCGCTGGGCTGTGGCCGATGGCTCGGCGGTGTCGGACGTGAGCTTCTATCTCAACGGCCAGCCGAAGGCGAAGACCGAGTTCTCGAAGGAAGGTGAGCAGCAGGTGCGCCGGGAAAGCGGCTTCTACGACAGCGGCAAGCTGGCCAGCGAGGGGCGCTTCGTCGAGACCGGGCGCTTTCGCACCACGCAGCCTGTCGGCAGCCACAGGCGCTACGACGAAAGCGGACGCGTGGCGGCCGAATCGGTCTACGACGACCGGGGCCGGCTCACGCGCGAGAAGGTGTGGGACGAAGCCGGCCAGCTGGTGCGCGACGACGAAGTGTTCGAGGACGGCTCGCGCAAGAGCTTCGCGCGATAAGCCTGCGGCGGCTCAGCGCCCCAACGGTGCGATCTTCTGGTCGATCGCACCGAACATGCTCTGCCCGTTGGGGCCCTTCATTTCGATGCGGATGGTGTCGCCGAACTTCATGTAGGCGGTGGAGGGCTGGCCGTCCTGGATGGTTTCGATGGCGCGCTTCTCGGCGATGCAGCTGTAGCCCTTCGTCCATTCCTTCCTGCCGTCCTTCTCGGTCGCCCGGTTGCTCACCGTGCCCGAGCCCACGATGCTGCCCGCGCGCACGTTGCGCGTCTTGCAGATGTGGGCGATCAGCTGGCCGAAGTGGAAGGTCATCTCCTCGCCGGCGTCGCACATGCCGACGGTGCGGCCGTTCCACTGGCTGGTGATCGTGAGGCCCAGGCGGCCGCCCTTCCAGGCGTCGCCCAGTTCGTCCAGCGTCACGGCCACGGGGCTGAACGCTGTGGCCGGCTTGCTCTGGAAGAAGCCGAAGCTCTTGGCCAGCTCGTCCGGGATCAAGTTGCGCAGGCTGACGTCGTTGGCCAGCATCACGAGGCGGATGCCTTCCAGCGCCTGATCGGGCGTGCTGCCCATAGACACGTCGCCAGTCACTACGGCGATCTCGGCCTCGAAGTCGATGCCGAAGGCTTCGTCCGGCACAACGACGTCGTCGGTCGGGCCCAGGAAGTCGTCGCTGCCACCTTGGTACATCAGCGGCTCGGTGTAGTAGTTGGCGGGCACCTCGGAATGGCGCGCCAGCCGCACGAGCTCCACATGATTGATGTAGGCCGAACCGTCGGCCCACTGGTAGGCGCGCGGCAGCGGCGCCAGGCACTGCTTCGGATCGAACGGGAAGGCGTGACGGGCGCGGCCGGCGTTGAGGCTGTCGTACAGGTCCTGCAGCTGGGGCGAGAGGAAGCCCCAGTCGTCCAGCACCTGCTGCAGGCGGGTGGCGATGCCGGTCGCATAATGCGCGCTGCCGAGGTCGCGCGAGACCACGACGAGCTGGCCGTCGCGCGATCCGTCCTTGTAGGTGGCGAGTTTCATAGCGGGAACCTTGTCCTTGAGTCCATCGCGGGCCAGGCAGCACGCGGGTGATCGGATTACGTTTAGGTAAACTGATTTAACCTATCGAAACGAACGCGGAATTCTACGGGCAAACCGGACACCCCCAATGGACAAGGAACGTGCTGGCATCCAATCGGTCGAGGTCGGCTTTGCGCTGCTCGACGCCCTTGCCCAGGCCCGCGGCCCGCTGATGCTGCGCGATCTGGCCGCCGCCGCCGGCATGAGTGCAGCCAAGGCACACCGCTACCTGGTGAGCTTCCAGCGGCTGGAACTGGTGACGCAGGATTCGGCCAGCACGCGCTACGACCTCGGCCCTGCGGCACTCAAGTTAGGGCTCGCTTCTCTTTCGCGCCTCGACGCCGTGAAGCTCGCGCGGGCACGCGTCGGCCCGCTCATGGAACAGCTGGGCCATACGCTGGCGCTGGCGGTCTGGGGCAACCACGGGCCGACCATCGTGCACTGGGAAGAATCGCCGCAGGCCGTCACCGTCAACCTGCGGCTGGGCGACGTGATGCCCTTGCTGTCGTCGGCGACCGGCCGCTGCTTCGCCGCCTGGTCGCCGGCCGAGCCGCTGGCGCCGCTGCTGTCGGCCGAGCTCGATCGCGCCCGCGCTGCCGGCCGGCGCGACCTGCCGGGAGACATGGCGGCCGTCCAGTCGATGCTGGCCGAGGTGCGCGAGCGCCGGCTGGCCCGCGTGATCGACACGCTGCTGCCAGGCATCGTCGGCTTCTGCGCGCCGGTGTTCGATTCCAACGGCCACCTGGCGCTGGGCATGGTGGCGCTGGGTTCGACCGCCACCTTCGACCCCGCCTGGGACGGCGCCATCGCCCGCCCGCTCGACGCCGCCGCGCGGCAGCTTTCGGCCGACCTCGGCCACGCCGGAACCGCCCCGGTCCACGCATGAGCCCTGCCGACACGCGCGTGCCATGGCGCGTGCTGGGCACGCTGGCCGCCATGGTGCTCGCCGCGCACCTGCTGCTGCTCGATGGCATTGCGCCGCCAGCCTCGGCCCCGGCACCCACGCTGGCCGGACCGCTGGTGACGCGCATGATCGTGCCGCCTCCCCAGGCCGCCTCGGCCGCGCCGCCACCTGCTCCTCGGCCCCGGCCCGTGCCGCGCCCGCGGCCTGCGCTGGCGCCGGCCCTGCAAGCCGCCGCCGACGACGCCGAGACGGCACGGCCCCCCCTGGCTGCGGCCTCGGCACCCGACGCGCCGGCCGTAGAGCCGGTGGCCGTCGCCGCACCCGAAGCCCAAGGCGCGCCACCTGCGCCGGCGGCGCAGGCCGCCCCTCCCGCGGCCGAGCCTGCCGCGCCACCCCCGCCGCCCGCCGCTGCCGAGCTCGCCGGCGTGGCCGTGCCGGGATCGCGCCGGCTGTCGTACTCGGTGACCGGTCAGCAAGGCGTGCAGCCCATGAGCGGCGTCAATGCCGAACTGGAGTGGCGCCACGACGGTGCACGCTACGAAGCGCGGCTGGCGTTCTCATTGCTTTTCCGTACGCTGCGCAGCCAGACCAGCACGGGCACGATCGGAGCCGCCGGCCTCGCGCCCGAGCGCTTTTCCGACCGCCGGCGCACCGAAGTGGCAGCGCATTTCGAGCGCGCCGCCGGCCGCATCAGCTACAGCGCCAACACGCCGTCCATCCCGCTGATGGCAGGCGCGCAGGACCGGCTCAGCGTGTTCTTCCAGCTCGCGAGCTGGCTGGCCGGGCAGACCGCCCCGCCCGCTACAGGCACCCGCATCGACATCCAGACCACCGGGCCGCGCGACGCCGACGTCTGGGAATGGCGCGTCGACGCGCCGGAAACGTTGCGCCTGCCCGCGGGCGAGTTCGACACGCTGAAGCTGGTGCGCGCGCCGCGTCCGGGCACCTACGAGCAGCGCGTGGAGGCGTGGTTCGCCCCGTCGCTCGACTGGCTGCCGGTACGGCTGCGCGTGACCGATGCCAACGGCGACGTCGCCGACCAGCGCCTGCGCGCGAGTGAGGCACCGTGACGGTCGCTCGTCCTACAGGAAGCCTTTCCGACAGGCGTAACCTTGAACTTGGCGCGGTCGTTGCTATCTGACACAGGTGGCTCCGCAGCCCGGCAACAAAGGACCTTCATGCAAATGCTCTACGACTCCGAATCCTTCGTGGTGGTGCACATGCAACCCGACGAGGATGTCCAGGACGAATCCACAACGGCCGTCGTGCCGTTCATGGCACGCCATGGCTTCGAGATCGTCGACAAACGTTCGGGGAAAGAGGTCTATCTCGACGGCTCGTGGGCCGAGTTGTTCCAGCAGCAGATCGCCGCCTGGCAGTTGAACACGCCCACGCAGGAAGAGGTCGAGGACACGCTCGAGGGGTACGCGGAACTGGCGCAGAACCCGGTGGTCATGCACTGATAACCCGAGTTACGCGGCGGGTAGGATGCCCGCAATGCGTTCCCTCCCCGCTCCGCCCATGCTTTTGCGCTTTGCGGTTCTGTGGGTTGCACTATTGCTGGGCGCCTGCGCGCAGCAGCCTGCCCTCACAGGCACTCTCACCGCAGCGCGGTTGGTCAGCCTGCCGCGAGCCGACCTGCTCCTGCTGGGCGAGCAACACGATTCCTCCGACCACCACGCCATCGAACGCGAGGCCGTAGCGCAACTCGCGGCCGCAGGGCGCCTCGCGGCGCTGGCCCTGGAAATGGCCGACCACGGCCGCGACACACGGGCGCTCGCCGCCTCAGCCACCGATGACGAGGTGCGCGCGGCCCTCGGCTGGAACGAGCGAGGCTGGCCTTGGGAGCGTTACGGGCCTACGGTGATGGCGGCCGTCCGCGCGGGCGTTCCGGTGCTGGGCGCCAATCTGCCACGCGCGGGCATGGGCCCGGCCACAACCGACGCCACGCTCGACGGCCTGCTGCCGCCAGGCGCGCTGCACGTGCAGCGCCAGGCCATCCGCGACGGCCACTGCAATCTGCTGCCCGAAAGCCTGATCGGTCCGATGACGCGCCTTCAGATCGCACGCGATCGCGCCATGGCAGCCACCTTGATGGCTGCCGCCCAGCCCGGCCGCACCGTGGTACTGGTGGCGGGCGCCGGCCACGTCGACCGCGAGCTGGGCGTGCCACGCCATCTGCCCCCCACGCTGAAAGCCCATGCCGTCAAGTTGCAGGCGGGCCAGGCAGGCGCTCGGGCCGGCGTATTCGACACGGTCTGGCAGACCCCGGCATTGCCGCCGCAGGACTACTGCGCCAGCGTCAAGCCGCGGGTTGAGCGGCGCGCGCCCCGGCACCGCAGGCGGCGGGCTGCGACAATCCCCGGGTTATGACGTCCGCCGCCTACATCCTTACCCTCTCCTGCCCTGACCGCACGGGCATCGTGCATGCCGTCTCCGGATTCCTGCTGGAGCGCGGCGGCAACATCGAGGAGGCCGCCCAGTACAGCGACGCCGCCACGGGGCTGTTCTTCATGCGCGTGCGCTTCGCCTGCGCCGAACCCGCCGCCAAATTGCGCGCCGACCTGTCCACGCTGGCCTCGGGTTTCGGCATGCACTGGCAACTGCACGCCACCGAGCAGCCGATGAAGACCGTGCTCATGGTCAGCCGCGAAGGGCATTGCCTCAACGACCTGCTGTTCCGCTGGAAGAGCGGTCTGGTGCCGTTGGACATCCGCGCGATCATCAGCAACCACCGCGACTTCTACCAGCTGGCCGCCAGCTACAACGTCCCGTTCCACCACATCCCGGTGAACAAGGACAACAAGCCGCAGGCCGAAGCCCGGCAGTTCGAGATCATCGAGGCCGAAGGCGCCGAGCTGGTGGTGCTGGCGCGCTACATGCAGGTGCTCTCCGACGATCTGTGCCGCAAGCTCGAAGGCCGCGCCATCAACATCCACCACAGCTTCCTGCCCAGCTTCAAGGGCGCCAAGCCGTACTACCAGGCGCACGACCGCGGCGTGAAGCTGATCGGCGCCACGGCCCACTACGTGACGGCTGACCTCGACGAAGGCCCGATCATCGAGCAGGACGTGGCCCGCGTGGATCACGGCAAGACGGTGGAAGATCTCACCGCGATGGGCCGCGACACCGAAAGCCAGGTGCTGGCGCGCGCCGTCAAGTGGCACAGCGAGCACCGCGTGCTGCTGAACGGCCACAAGACTGTTATCTTCAAATGACCTCCGGTCATTTGAACCCCCCCGAGGCGCCTGCGGCACTTCCCCCCGGAGGGGGGCGCCCTTGGCGGCCCTGCAAAGCCGGTTCTGCGAGGGCCTGGGCTTAGGTTGCGCCGCATGACGGTGGGCTCGCGGATCCCCCCGATCCAGTGTCTCGTGACGTTCGAGACGCTGGCACGCCTGCGTAGCGTGAGCGCGGCGGCCGATGAGTTGTGCGTGACGCCGAGTGCCGTGAGTCACCGGGTGCGGCAACTCGAGGAAGCGGTGGGTGCCAAGCTGTTCGGGCGTGCCGATTTCTCGCTCACCACTGAAGGCAGCGAATACCTGGCGCATGTGCGCGAGGGGCTGGCGATCCTGGGCCGCACGCCGGGGCGTGACTCGCAGGCCGCGCGCCGCAAGCTGCGCGTAGCCGTCACGCCCACGTTCGCACGTTCCATCCTCATGCCGAGGTTGCGCACCTTCACCGAGGCCTATCCCGAGATCGAACTGGCGTTGCACGTCACCATTCCGCTGCTGGATGTGGTGGCGGAGGACGCCGACCTGGTGGTGCGCTTCGGCCCCGGCCGCTACGCCGACATGGAACACGTGCGGCTGATGACCGACGAAGTCACGCCGCTGGCCTCGCCGGCCTACGTGCGCGAGCACGGGCCGTTCGACACCCTCGATGAGTTGCGGGCGGCTTCGCTCATCCGCAGCCCGCTCGATCCGTGGCGGACATGGTTCGGGGCCCACGGCACGGATGCGCCCGAGCCCACGGGTGGCTCGACCTTCAACGACGTCGGCCTGATGTGCGAGGCCGCAGCGCTGGGTCTGGGCATCGCGCTCGTGCGGCTCAAACTCGGCCAGCCCTGGCTGGACAACGGTACGCTGGTGCGGCTGTCCAGGCGCACCGTCCCATCGCCGCACGCGCACTATCTGTGCTGGCGCACCGGCACGCTCGACCGCTGGGAGTGCGCGGCTTTTTCCGACTGGCTGCGCCAGTCGGTGTCGTGAGGCGGACAAAGCCCGGGCCGTTCCGCAAATTCCTCACGGCAAGCTGAAAAAGATTTCTGCAACGGCGCCGTACCCACCCCCTACAGTTGCGGCATGACCGCCGCCACCGCATCGACCCCGCTCCCCGCCGACGACCGCGCAGCGCGCCAGCGCGAGGTGGTGGCGGCGCTGTCGGCCTGCCTGCCGAAGGCCGCCCTGCTCCATACCGACGAAGACACCACGCCCTACGAATGCGACGGCCTCACGGCCTATCGCGAGCGTCCGCTGGCCGTGGCCCTCCCGGAGACCGAGGCGCAGGTACAGGCCGTACTACGCGCCTGCCATGCGTTGCAGATACCCGTGGTCGCGCGTGGCGCGGGCACCGGCCTGTCGGGCGGTGCCATGCCGCACCGCCGCGGTGTGATCTTGTCGCTGGCGCGTTTCAACCGCATCCTTTCCATCGATCCGCTCGCCCGCACAGCGCGCGTTCAGTGCGGCGTGCGCAACGCCGCCATCAGCGAGGCGGCGGCGCCGCACGGCCTCTACTACGCGCCCGACCCGTCGAGCCAGATCGCCTGCACCATCGGCGGCAACGTGGCCGAAAACTCCGGCGGCGTGCACTGCCTGAAGTACGGCCTGACGGTGCACAACGTGCTGCGCGTGCGCGGCTTCGCGATGGACGGCGAGCCGGTGGAGTTCGGCGCCGAGGCGCTCGATGCCGCCGGGCTGGATCTGCTGTCGCTCATGATCGGCAGCGAAGGCATGCTGGCCGTGGGAGTCGAGGTGACCGTGCGCCTCGTGCCCCGGCCGCAGGTCGCCCGCTGCATCATGGCCAGCTTCGCCGACGTGCGCCGCGCGGGCGACGCGGTGGCCGGGGTGATCGCCGCCGGGATCATCCCTGCAGGGCTGGAGATGATGGACCGGCCAATGACCGCTGCCGTCGAGGACTTCGTGCAGGCCGGCTACGACCTATCCGCCGAGGCCATCCTGCTGTGCGAGAGTGACGGCACACCCGAAGAAGTGGAAGAAGAGATCGGCCGCATGAGCGACGTGTTGCGACAGTGCGGCGCCACCGCCATCGCCGTCAGCCGCGACGAACCCGAACGCCTGCGCTTCTGGAGCGGCCGCAAGAATGCGTTCCCTGCATCCGGCCGCATCAGCCCGGACTACATGTGCATGGACTCCACCATTCCGCGCAAGCGGCTCGCCGACATGCTGCTGGCCATCCAGACCATGGAGCAGAAGTACGGCCTGCGCTGCGCCAACGTGTTCCATGCCGGCGACGGCAATCTCCATCCGCTGATCCTCTTCGATGCCAACGATGCCGACCAGTTGCACCGCTGCGAGCGCTTCGGCGCCGACATCCTGGAAACCAGCGTGGCGATGGGAGGCACCGTGACGGGCGAACACGGCGTGGGCATCGAGAAGCTCGGCAGCATGTGCGTGCAGTTCACTGACAGTGAACGTGAACAGATGCTGGGCATCAAGCGTGCGTTCGATCCGCAAGGGCTGCTCAATCCCGGCAAGGTGATCCCGACGCTGCATCGCTGCGCAGAATATGGCCGCATGGTGGTCCGCGCCGGTCAGATGCCACACCCCGACCTGCCGCGCTTCTGAACGTCTCCACCGCGCTGGCGGCTTGCATAAAGAAAGAGGCCTGCTCGAAAGCAGGCCTGTAAACACGCAGGGAAGGGGGGATATGCCAGTGTCTCGCGAAGACCACTCTGCGAACCCCGCGCGGCAGGTCGAAAGAGGATTCCGACTGCACTTTCAAGTGTGCGGCGCTGGATCGGCAGGCACCAGCATGGCCGCGCCCCTTTTGCAAACAATTGTCAAAAGCGATCCACTAACGCGCGTCCGCGGTCCATGGTAGACCCGCGGTGAGCGGAAGTCCGGTCGATCCCGCCAGAAGTTCGAGGCGATAGCCGTGGCTGTAGATGGCCGTCAGCCGAAAGCCGTTGTCCGGACGCAACTTCAACAGGCTCCGGACGCGCGAGAGGTGTGTATCCAGCGATCGAGAGTGGGCGCTGGTGTCGGTGCCCCAGACCACCTGCTGCAGATAACTTCGCGAAAGCAGGCGGCCCAGATTGACGAAGAGGTGGTAGGCCAGCAGGAACTCCTTCTGCTTGAGCTCCACGGCATGCCCATCGATCTCCACCATGTTGCTCGAGACGTGGAAGGTGTAGCGGCCGAAGACCGCGACGTCGTTCTGCACCTGTGGATAGGAGCGCCGCAGCAGTGCCGTGATGCGCGCCAGTATTTCAGGCACGCGCACGGGCTTGACCATGTAGTCATCCGCTCCTGCGGTCAAAGCCGCCACGATTTCGCGTT
This sequence comes from Burkholderiales bacterium, assembly GCA_017307855.1. GTDB lineage: Bacteria > Pseudomonadota > Gammaproteobacteria > Burkholderiales > Burkholderiaceae_C > JAGOCV01. The sequence continues at coordinate 450,475 of JAFKGD010000007.1, forward strand.
CGCTTCCGTGGGCAGTGACGAACAGCACTGGCACGGGATACTTGAGGTGCGCACGGGCCCACTCCATGACCTCGTAGCCCGTGGCGTCCGGAACACTCCAGTCCAGCACCAGAAGGTCGAAGTTGTCGCGGCGCATTTGCCGCATCAGATCCTGTCCGCTCTCGAAAAGCAGGCACTCATGTCCCAGCGCACGCACGACGGTCTGAAGAAGGTCCGCATAGACCGGGTCGTCTTCCAGTACTGCAATTCTCATGTAACCCCCGCTCCCAAATTGCCAGCCCGGATTCTTGTCACAGTTCGCCGACAAAGAAAGTCAGTTGACAAAAGTTGACATTCATCTCCAGCATTCGGCCGCCGTTGCGGGGCCTGACGCATGCATGCGCCCTGCCTGATCCACGGCCAGGATCCCGCACCGGTCATCCCCCCGCACGGGATGCGCTTCGAGCCGGTAGCTCCCCGCGTCGACATGTGCCAGCACCAGCCGATGATGCGCCTGGCCGCCGGCAGGAACCTCCCGCAACGACACGGGTAGCGCCACCGGCCCGGCGGCATCTCCAGGCAGCAGCCCCAGTTGCAGGTCATAACGATGGTTCGCAGCCCTGAAGCGCTCCATGTACAAAGACGCCTCTTGCAGCGCGGCACGCGCCTGTGCACGCTGGCCGCGCTGCACGATCTGGCGATAGCTCGGATAGGCCAGTGTGGCCAGCACAGCGGCAATTGCCAGCGCCACGAGCAATTCGATCAGAGTGAAACCAAGCGCATTTCGGCTGAAGGCTGATCTACATGGATTCATTGGCAGTTACCGCGGCACGTTGAGCAACTGGCGCCACTGCCGCGCGGGCCGCAGTGCAGCCGGCTCGAACGCCGGCGCGGCGCCACTGCTGCCCAGCACCTGTGCGCGCCCCCGTCGGTCCACCCAGAGACGCGCAGGGGCCTCTGCGGCCACCCGCATCACCCCGGTGACCTGCACCTCCGGCGCATCGAGAGGCGCATCGCGGCCGTTGTCGATCTGCGCCGTGGGCGGCGCGGCGCCGGAGAGGGGCCGCAGATACAGATCCAGCGCCTCGGGCTCGACCGCGCCGCAGCCGGAAGGATCCGGCCACGCCGGCGCCACCACCCGAAAGCGGGCAAGCCCGCTCTCGAACCGCGCACCGTGGATATCGCGCAGGCGTCGTGGCAGGTCGATGCGCCAGCCCCGGTGGAGACGCCAGTCGACTGGCGAAGCGTCCAGACGCTCCCGGCGGGTGCTGTTCGTTGCGGACGCTTCGTCCACGGGCACCAAGGCGTGACGCACCAAGGCCGGCGCCGGACCTGCGCGTTCTCCGGCGCGCGCGGCGCGGCTCGCCGGCGCACGATCCCAGATGCCGTAGAGCGACTGGACCTGCGTGCTCATGGCGTCGACAGTCTCGTGCAGGCGGCCGGATCCGAGCAGCACCATCTGCCCGCCCAGAGGATGATCGATATATTCGGGCGCTGCCGTCACAGGCTGCGGCAAGCCGCTGGCGTCGAGTGCTTCGAAGAAGGGCTGGCCATCGAAGTCGACACGCCATTCGGCTGGATCGGTGGCACGCAGGTCGAAGCGCCACACGCGACCGCGCAGGTCACCCGCATAGGCAGCCACGACCACCTGGTTGGCATCGCGCACCAGCCGCACGCCCCCCAGGCCATTGCCGCCAGCCACATCGGCACGAAGCACGCGCAATGGCCGGCCGCTTTGCAGGTCAAGTACGACCAGACGCGCCTCGCCCGCGGCGCTGTCGTAACCGTTGCCGAAGGCCGCGATCCACTGGCCGCCTCGCGTCATGCCGGTGTCGGGCGGCGACAGCACGTGGCCGAGTTGCGCGTCGTCGGCGCGACCGTACTCCCACAGCACGCTGTGCCCGCCGAGGGCGGAGGTGTCGGTAACGTCGATCGCGGCGATGGAGGCAGCCCCGCGCCCGGCGCTGGCCAGCACCACGCTGCGCCAACGTCCGCCCCACCAGGCCTGAGCCTCGGCGACAGGACCATCCACGAAGAACCGGTGGCCATAGGAAGATTGCGCGAGCTGCGGCAACAGGCCGTGAACACCGGCCGGCACGAAGGCGAAGGCTTCCACGCCATCGTGTTCCCGCACGGCGTGCAGCATGCCATCGTTGGCACCGAAGAAGACCAGTCCCGCGCGCGCGGCCGTGTCACGAACAAAGGCCCGGTACGTTTCGCGACCCGGTGTGCCCCGCGGCAGGAAATTGAACTGAAGGTCGTCCGCCTGGGCAATCACGCGCGGCTGCGAATGGACGATGTCACCGATCACGCCGTCGCGCACGCGCCAGCCCATGGCCTCGCGGGTGCGGTCGCCGCGCAGGTAATCGATCAGCGAAGCATCTCCCCGCCACGACGGCGGGGTCGCGCGCGCCACCTCACCGGGCGTGAATGCCAGCGCCTCGCGACGGGAGGGGTGCCAGGTCCAGATGTTGCGATCCGCGGGCTGTGGCATGCGTTCCGAGGCGCGCCAGAGCGGCTCGCGCGAGCGGCCCGCCTCGGTCATCTCGTAGGCCTCGAGCTCGCCGGACCAGGCCGCGGTGCGATAGGACGGCACATAGACGCGCACCCGCGCCTCGCCCGACCAGGCGATGCCTGCACTGGACACACTCATCGGCCGGACATCGTGCAGCGCCTGCGAGAGCGCGTCGGACAGAGCCAGCGGATCGAGTGCATCGAGGTAACGGCCACCGCCGTTGATCGCGGCATGCCAGAGGTCGTCCACTGTCGCCGGCAGGCCGGCCTGCGGCGCGGGCCATGCCAGTTCCCCCCGGGTGATGCGCTCCAGATCATGTCGGGGATCGAGTTGCCCACCCGAGCCGAAACCCACTGCCAGCGTGACCATGGCTTGCCAGTAGGCGTCGCCCTCGAAGCGGGGCGCCAGCGCATTCGGCAGCTCCGGATGCAGGTCGCGGGCAAAGTAGTGCAGCGCGACGTCGGCCAGCGTGTCCGGATGGGCGTCGCGCCACGGCGGTCCGGCGCGGTACCGCCAGCTGCGGCCATCGGCGTGCTCGATGCGCACACCATCGACGCCATCGACGTTGCCACGCGCTGCGGCCGTGGTTGCCGGCGCGCCGTTCCACCCACCATCGCTCACCAGCAGGTGATAGCTGCGCCGGCACGGCGAATGGCGCGAGGCGACGCCCAGCCAAGGCGCGTCGGACCACGGCGATCCGGTGTCCGATGCCAAGGACCTTTCGTAGTAACGCCCGACGTCGTCCATGGCGCGGCGCAGCGCGCTGTCGCCTGCGGGCCGCAGGCGGTGCAGCCAGTCGAACGCCTCGGCACGGTAGGCACCGCTCCAGGGGCGCACGCCGCGCACGAGCGTCGTCGCGGCGGCGCCGTCGATGGCGGTGGCGCGAACCTGCCCAACGCGTCCGTACCCCAGCCGCAGCATCGATTCCTGCCGGGTCAGCACCTCGCTTGTCGCGGCAATGGCGGCATGAAGCCGTGTGCGGTGATAGACGAACCAGTTTGCGAAGTTGCGGTATTCGTCGGCCTGGCTGCACCAGGCGCCGCCGCCGCGCAGGGTGCAGTCGGTACGCGATGCGGGACGCTCGAAACCCGCCGCGTCCATGATGCGCACGCGCGTGAACGCGCTGCCGGGCGCCATGGGGTCGCCACTCCACGTGTAGAAGGTGGCGGGCGCAAAGGGCTCGCCCGCAGCCGCCACGCAGACCACTCCGTTCGCGCCGGGGGATGTCCGGCACCAGGCCACGGCAGCGGGCCACGTCATCTCTCCTGTCAGGTCGGCCGCGGGTGTTTCGGACAGCGGATCGAGGCGGGCCAGGCGCGGATCGGCTTGCGGCCAGGTCGTGCCGTCGGCCCGCGTCCACGGCCGATAGCGCACGCCGGGGTCGTAGTAGAGGCGGTTGTGTCCGTGAAAACGCATGCGCGCGGACCAGCGGTCGTCTGCGCGCGTCGTCCACACATGCAGCGCCGCATCGGCACCGGCCTGCTCGCCAGCGGGGGCCGTGTCCAGCGGGTGGAAGACAGCATTGGCAGCGCCTTCGGGGCTGGCAGCGTCGGGCAGGTGGCGCAGCCCCATCGAGGCCGAGTCGTCGATCGTCAGGACGAGATTGGGCAGATCATTCACAGTGGCCGGCTGCAGCAGCGGCTGCTGCGCCACCTGCGCGGGCGCCACACAGGCCAGACCCAGGCAGGCACCCAGCAGCACATGCCCCCGCAACATGCGACCCCTCATTTCTGCACCACCGACTGCAGCCACACCTCGGCACCCCGTCCGCCCGGCGCATGGCCGGGGCTGAAGCCGCGTGCGGTCACCAGCCAGACGCCCAGGCGGTCGTCGGCGCCGCGCGAGCGCGGCAATACCATGGCTTCGATGAGGCACTGTGGCACCGGTGCATCGGCCGGTACGGCTGCATTGCCCCAGGCCAGTGCCGCAGGCACTGGCGATGCCAACGGCACCGGGCCGGACCAGCTGTCGGCCGCCTGCCAGCGCAGCGGCCACTCGGGGTCGACGTCAGGAGCGGGCTGGACGGGCACGACGGCGCTGGCCAGGCCGATCTGCTCTTCGCAGTAACGCAGGGCCAGTTCGGCCGCAGCGAGCGCCTGTGCATGAGCCTGGCGGCCCGCACTCGTCGCCACGCCGGTGAGCGCGAGGCGCGAGGCCAGCGCGGCCGTCATGGCCATCACAGCCAGCAGCACCAGCATCATGACCAGGACGACGCCGCGATCGGAGCGGCCTGCGCACGCCATCACGGGCTGCCCCCATGGTTGCGCAGCTGCACGGTAGCGGCATAGCTGCGGCGTATGCGCCTTCGCGTGGCGTCGGCCGGCCAGACGGCACGGCCATTGCAGTCGAGATGGGCCGCAGGCTCGTCCGACAGTCCTTCAGGGGTTGCGAGCACCACGCAGACTTCCACGCTCACGACACGCGCCCAGCGAGCCGGGTCGTGCGCGTACTCGGCATCGAATGCCGTCGCATCGAGATGACGCACAACGCCGCGGCGGCCCTCGTCGCCGATGCCCCAGCGCAACTGAAGGTGCTCGACGTTGTCAATCAGCGGCTGCGCGGCGAAGCCCGTGCCGCCGCTGCCGGCGCAGTACAGCATGGACTGGCCGGTCTGCGGATTCACGCGGATGAAGAAGCGGTTGTCTGCCAGCACGTAGCTGCCACCGGTCGCCGCCGTGCTGGCCGCGATCTGGTTGCCCGCGCAGTCGGTGGGCTGGCCCGCCGCACCCGGCCAGGTGCTGGCGGCATCGGCCTCGTACTGCACGGCGAGGGCCGCGGCGCCCCCGGGCCCCGGCAGACATGACAGCGCGTCGCCATCCGCTACGGCGACCGACACGAAACCATGGTCGCAGCCCCGCACGCCCGCGCCGGCATAGTGACCCGCGGCGGCGCCCAGCGGGCCCTGTCGCACGGGGCGCGCATAGCCCGCCATGCGCAACTGCGCCGCCAGCAGATCGAGTGCGAGGGCGCCGTGTTCGTCCAGGCGAGCCAGGGCATCCTGATGGCGGGCCGAGCGTCCACCCGCGAGCGTCAGCACCAGCGCGGCGGCCAGCAGCACGAGCGCCAGTGCCATCGCCACCATCAACTCGACGAGGCTGCGGCCGGATTGCCGGTAGCACGCTTTCGCCATCAGCCATCCACCCGCAGGTGCAGGCATTGCGCGGGACCACCCTCCCCTTCCGGCACGGGACAGTCGGCATCCGGCGTCGGCGCCTCGCCGCCATCGACCGGGCCGTGCCATGCGACACGGATGTCCACCAGGCCGCCCGTGCCGCTACCGGGCGCGCGCGCGACCGAGACCGCCGCCCCCGGGAGGCGGCTGGCGCCCGCGCTCCAGCGGGCCCGATCAGCCCGGGCGACCTCGGCCGGATCGCAGGGTTCGGCACACGCGGGCGCTGCTGACGAGCGATCGGCGGGTGCGTGCGCCGACGCGTGCCACATGCCGTCGTAGAAGCCGCCGGCCACACCCTCCGGGTTGGCGCGCAGGCGCTCGGCCAGGTCTTGCGCCAGCGTCCAGGCGCGGGCGCGGAGCTGGATGGCCTCCGATTGCGATGCCAGGCGCGCCTGGAGCGCGGCCATGGACAGCATTCCGAACGACATCAGAAGCAGGCCGGCCAGCACTTCGAGAAGGCTGTTGCCGCCCATGCTCCGCGCCGGCAGCTTCAGCACGCAGCCCCCGTGGCGATACGCGTGCTGCCCGTGGCACCGATGCACACCACCCGCTGCGACTGCGCCGGTGCGTCGCCAGCGCCGTCCGGCTGGAAGCGCACGTTGTTCTGCGCGCCTGGCGCCACGCCTGAAGGAAGATACGACACCACATACGACGCCAGCCCGCCCGCCGCCACGCGCAGCGGCAAGGGCGGCCCCGCCTGCACGCGCAGCACGGTGTCGCCCGTCTCCACCACGCCGCGCGTGCCGGAATCCTGGAACACCAGCCAGCCGCGCGACCAGTCACGGTTCGCGGCTGCGCCGGCACACTGGCGACCGTCGACGCTGGGACACAGCGTGACGCGGGTACCGCGCTGGATCGCCTCGGCACGCGCGCGCCGCAAATCGTCGGCCAGCGCCATGGCATGTCCCTGCACCTGCCGCCCGAGCAGGAAGGCGCGCAGGGACGGCACGCCCTGGGCCAGCAGCACGCTGCCCACGGCAAGCGCCACCAGCATTTCGACCAGCGTGTAGCCGCGCCGGCCGCTTCTCCCATCGTTCTTTTTCATGGCGCGGCAGTCTAGGGAAGCCCGCCGCCGATACACCTCGCATTGAGAAAGATTGACGATTCGTTTGACGCTCTTTTACAGTGCCCCCACAGCCGGTGGCCAAGGGGGGACAGGTGGCGCATGTCATGCAGGCGCCACGCAGGCACCGCATGCCACGGCCGCCCCTCCTTGCCTGCCGCCGATTCCGAACGCCCCCACCTCAAGGAACGCTCATGTACGCCCGCCGCCTTTCCGTTGCCGCCACTCTCTGCTGCCTTGCCGGGCTCGCCTCGGCGCAGCAGCTGCAGCCCGGCCTGTGGGAGATCACCAGCCGCATGGGCGGCCAAAGCGGCGGCGAGATGGAAAAGGCCATGGCACAGGCTCAGGCGCAGATGGCCAACCTGCCGCCCGAGCAGCGCAAGATGGTCCAGGACATGATGGCCAAGCAGGGCGTGGGCCTGTCGCCCACCGGCAACGCGGTGCGCATCTGCCTCACGCCGGACATGGTGGCACGCGACCAGCTACCTGCCCAGCAGGGCGACTGCAAGACCACGCAGTCGCCACGCAGCGGCAACACCATCAAGGTGAGCTTCTCGTGCACGCGGCCCGTGTCGTCGGGCGAGGGCACCGTGACGTTCGTCAGCCCGCGCGACTACAGGAGCACGATGAAGGTCCGCTCCACGCAGAACGGCCGCACCGATACCCTGGACATGGACTCGACCGGCAAGTGGCTGGCTGCGGATTGCGCAGGCCTCAAGCCGCCGTCGGCTCCGGCGAAGTAGGCTTGTCGCGGCGGCCGAAGATGGCCGTACCCACCCGCACCAACGTGCTGCCGGCCGCGATGGCAGGCTCCAGATCGGCCGACATGCCCAGCGACAGCGTGTCCCATGCCTCGGCCCCTGCCACGCCATCGGCCCGCAACTGCCGCCCGATGTCGTCGAACAAGGCCCGTGCCTGATCGTGCACCGCGCGCTGCATGGTCGGGTCTTCGGAAGGTTCGGGAATGCTCATGAGGCCGCGCAGCTGCAACTGCGGCAGCCCCGCCACCAGCCGTGCCAGCGCGGGCGCATCGGCGGGTGACACGCCAGACTTGGAGAGCCCGCCGTCCACGTTGACCTGGATGCAAACCTGCAGTGGCGGCAGATGGGCTGGCCGCTGTTCCGAAAGGCGGCGAGCGATGCGCTCGCGATCCACCGAATGGACCCACTGGAAATGCTCGGCCACGGCCCGCGTCTTGTTGGCCTGCATCGGGCCGATCATGTGCCATGTCAGGGGCAAATCGTGCAGAAGCGTGATCTTTTCCACGCCCTCCTGCACATAGTTCTCGCCAAACTGGCGCTGCCCGGCCTCGAACGCATCGCGCACGGCGTTGGCGTCGAAGGTCTTGGAAACTGCCAGTAACCGAACGTCATCGGGCGAGCGGCCGGCATCGGTGGCTGCTACCCTGATGCGCAGGCCGATGCGCTGGAGGTTGTCGGCAATCGTCGTCATAATAGGTTACAAGCGTAAATCACTCGAGGGTTCCGTGGACATCACCCAGCTGCTGGCTTTCAGCGTCAAGAACAAGGCTTCCGACCTTCACCTGTCCGCCGGCCTGCCGCCAATGATCCGCGTGCACGGCGACGTGCGGCGCATCAACGTGGATGCGCTCGACCACAAGCAGGTGCACGGCATGGTGTATGACATCATGAACGACACCCAGCGCAAGCAGTACGAAGAGTTCCTGGAAGTCGACTTCTCGTTCGAGATCGAAGGCCTGGCGCGTTTCCGCGTCAATGCCTTCAACCAGAACCGCGGCGCCGGCGCCGTGTTCCGGACGATTCCCTCCAAGATCCTCACGCTCGAGCAACTCAACGCGCCCAAGATTTTCGGCGACCTGGCCCTCAAGCCGCGCGGCCTGGTGCTGGTGACCGGCCCCACGGGCTCGGGCAAATCCACCACGCTGGCCGCCATGGTCAACTTCCTCAACGAAACCGAGTACGGCCACATCCTCACAGTGGAAGACCCGATCGAGTTCGTGCACGAATCCAAGAAGTGCCTGGTCAACCAGCGCGAAGTCGGCCCGATGACGCTGTCGTTCGCGGCCGCGCTGAAGTCGGCGCTGCGCGAAGACCCGGACGCGATCCTGGTGGGCGAAATGCGCGACCTCGAAACCATCCGCCTGGCCATGACGGCCGCCGAAACGGGCCACCTGGTTTTCGGCACGCTGCACACCTCGTCGGCCGCCAAGACCATCGACCGGATCATCGACGTGTTTCCGGCCGAGGAAAAGGAAATGGTGCGCGCGATGCTGTCCGAATCGCTTCAGGCCGTGATCTCGCAGACGCTGTGCAAGACCAAGGACGGCCAGGGCCGCGTCGCGGCGCACGAGATCATGATTGGCACCCCCGCCATCCGCAACCTGATCCGCGAAGCCAAGGTGGCCCAGATGTATTCGGCCATCCAGACCGGCAGCAGCCAGGGCATGCAGACGCTGGACCAGAACCTCACCGATCTGGTCCGCCGCAACCTCATCAGCAGTGCCGAGGCCCGCGGCAAGGCCAAGATTCCCGAGAACTTCCCGGGCTGACGCCAACCGGCCGCACCCTACGGAGCACACACATGAAAAGCGTCTTCGGACTCCTCAAGCGCGGATCGTCCTCGTCCCCCAAGCCCTATGGCGCCGAGGACGCGCAGGACTCCCAACTGTTCACCTCGGCCTTCGCCGAACTCGGCGTGGCCGGCTCCATCCTGATCCCCTGGGAGCTGCGCGCTGGCGAGATCGACGCCAAGCGCATCAATGCCGGGCGCGGGACCAAGTTGCTTCAGCAGCTCTGGAGCAAAGACCGCTACATGGGCGCACTGGACGAGAAGTCCGTCATGCGCCTGGAGAAGTTCTTCGATTTCGCCATCGTGCCGCCCAGCCGCGACATCATCGTGCAGGACGAATACGGCAACTTCATGGTGGTGCTGCTGACCGGCTCCATCGCGGTGGACCGCCTGCAGCCCTGGGGCGAGCAACTGCGCCTGACCGAAGCCAAGCCCGGCGACATCCTGGGCGAGATGTCCCTGCTCGACAGCGGCCTGCGCTTCTCGGCCTGCACCACATTGACCGAGTGCGAGATCGCCGTGCTGTCGGCCGAAGGAATGGACGCGATGATGACCGAGGAGCCCCAGCTGGCCGCCAGCCTGGTGGCCCTGCTGGGCCGCAAGCTGTCGCTGCGGCTGCGCGTCGTGAGCGCACGCCTCTCCGATCGCCAGAGCTGACACGGACTGGAGCAGTTGAATGGAACGTGATCAGGCCAGCAAGTTCATCAACGACCTCCTGCGGCTGATGATCAGCCGCAACGGCAGCGACTTGTTCATCACCAGCGATTTCCCGCCCGCCATGAAGGTGGACGGCAAGATCACCAAGGTGTCGGCGCAGCCGCTTTCGGGCGCCCACACGCTGGCGCTCACGCGCTCCATCATGAACGACCGCCAGGTGGCGGAATTCGAGCGCACCAAGGAATGCAATTTCGCCATCTCGCCCACGGGCGTGGGGCGGTTTCGCGTCAACGCCTTCGTGCAGCAGGGCAAGGTCGGCATGGTGCTGCGCGTGATCCCGCAGACGCTGCCCACCATCGACGGGCTGGGCGTGCCGCAGGTGCTCAAGGACGTGACCATGTCCAAGCGCGGCCTGTGCATCCTGGTGGGCGCCACGGGCTCGGGCAAATCGACCACGCTGGCCGCCATGATCGACTGGCGCAACGAGAACTCGCACGGCCACATCATCACCATCGAGGACCCGGTGGAGTTTGTTCACCCGCACAAGAACTGCGTGGTGACGCAGCGCGAGGTGGGCCTCGATACCGACAGCTGGGAAGCGGCGCTCAAGAACACGCTGCGCCAGGCGCCCGACGTGATCCTGATGGGGGAGATCCGCGACCGCGAGACCATGGAGCATGCGATTGCCTTCGCGGAGACCGGCCACCTGTGCATGTGCACGCTGCACGCCAACAGTGCCAACCAGGCGCTCGACCGCGTGATCAACTTCTTCCCGGAAGAGCGCCGGCAGCAGCTGCTGATGGATTTGTCGCTCAACCTCAAGGCCATGGTGTCGCAGCGCCTGATCCCCAAGCAGGACGGCAAGGGCCGCCAGGCCGCAGTCGAGATCATGCTCAACACGCCGCTGATTTCCGACCTGATCTTCAAGGGCGAAGTCTCCGAGATCAAGGAGATCATGAAGAAAAGCCGCAATCTGGGCATGCAGACGTTCGACCAGGCCCTGTTCGACGCCTACGAGAACAACCTCATCACCTACGAGGACGCGCTGCGCAATGCCGACTCGGTGAACGACCTGCGCCTGCAGATCAAGCTCAACAGCCAGCGCGCGAAGACGCAGGATCTCTCCGCCGGCACCGAACACCTCGCGATCGTTTGATCGCCCCCGGGGCAAGGGGCAACACCTGCGGCCCGGCGAAGCCGGTTCCGCGGTGTTTCTGGCCTCGACTCCCGTCGCGCAGCGGCACGGCGGCCATCTATATAGTTGCCCTTCCCTTTCCTGAGAGCCCTGCCATGCCCACCCTCAACACCCGCTCCTACGAATCCACCCCTGCACGCCGCGTGGCCTTCCTCGGCTTGGGCGTGATGGGCCTGCCGATGGCTGGCCACCTCGCACGTGCCGGCCACGCCGTCACGGTCTACAACCGCACGTCGGCCAAGGCCCAGGCCTGGCAAGCCGAGTTCGGTGGCCGCAGCGCGCCCACCCCGCGCGAAGCCGCGGCCGACGCCGACCTCGTCTTCTGCTGCGTGGGCAACGACGACGACCTGCGCGGCGTGGTGCTCGGCGGGGATGGCGCCTTCGCCGGGATGAAGCCCGGCGCCGTGTTCGTCGACCACACCACCGCCTCGGCCGACGTGGCGCGCGAACTGTACGCTGCCGCGCGCGACAAGGGCCTGCAGTTCGTCGACGCGCCCGTCTCGGGCGGACAGGCCGGCGCGCAGAACGGTGCGCTCACCGTCATGTGCGGCGGCGATGTCGAAGCATTCGATGCGGCGCGTCCGGTCGCGATGGCGTTCTCGCGCGCCTTCACGCGCATGGGCGAGAGCGGCGCGGGCCAGCTCACCAAGATGGTCAACCAGATCTGCATCGCCGGCCTGGTGCAGGGCCTGTCGGAGGCCATTGCCTTCGGCCAGCGCGCGGGCCTGGACATCCCGGCGGTGCTCGACGTCATCGGCAAGGGCGCGGCCCAGAGCTGGCAGATGGACAACCGCGGCAAGACCATGGCCGAGGGCAAGTTCGATTTCGGATTCGCCGTCGACTGGATGCGCAAGGATCTGGGCCTGGTACTCGACGAGGCCAAGCGCAACGGCGCACGCCTGCCGGTGACGGCACTGGTGGACCAGTTCTACGCCGACGTGCAGCAGGCTGGCGGCAACCGCTTCGACACCTCCAGCCTGATCACCCGGCTGAAGTGAACGGCGTCCGCCGCCAACAAGCAAAAGGCCCGCAATCGCGGGCCTTTTGCTTGGGCGAGGCGGCGATGCGCAGCGTCAGTTGCGCGGCGACGGGTTCGCGTTGTTGCTGGCAGCAGGTGCCTGCATCTGGCGCAGCTCGTCCTCGCTGATGATTTCCAGCACGCGCACCACGCGCTGCACGCCCGAGATGCCACGCACGATCTCGGTGGCGCGGTTGGCCTCGCGCTGCGTGACGCGGCCCATCAGGTACGTGACACCACGCGCGGTGGTGACGTTGAACGAGTTGGCGAAGATGTCCTTGGAATCCACCAGCGACGCCTTGACGCGGCCAGTAACCAGCGCGTCGTTGGAGCGCTGGCTCAGCGACGAAGGGGCCATCACGCCAAGTTCGTTGACCACGGAGCGCACGTTCTGCACCCGCGAGACCAGCTGCTCGACCTGGCGCTTGACCTCTTCCGAAGGCACTTCGCCGGTCAGCAGGACCTGGCGGTTGAAGCTGGTCGGATTGACGTTGACCTGGCTGCCGAAGTTCTCGCGCATGGCGGCATTGGCGCGCAGCTCGATGCCCTGGTCTTCCAGCTGGGTTCCCGAAGTGCGCCGATCGGTGGCCACCATGCCGGTCATCACCGCGCCGCCCACCACCAGGGGGGCGCAGGCGCTGAGCGCCGCGGCAAGGGTGCCGGCCGCCAGGGCGACGGCGGTGAAGCGGGCGAAAGGTCGAATGGTCATGTGGAAGCTTCCTGTTCTCCGAGTAACTGGTTGTCGACACCCTCCACCATGCAGTGCAGCGCGAGCTGGTGCACCTCGAGGATGCGCGAGGAGCGCTCGTGCGGCACGCTGATATGGATGTCGGTCTCGCGCAGCAGGCGGCCCGCCTGGCCGCCGCCGCGTCCCGTGAGCGCGAGCACAGTCATGTCCCGCTCGTGCGCCGCTTCGATGGCCGCGACCACGTTGGGCGAATTGCCCCCGGTGCTCACGGCCAGCAGCACGTCGCCGGCCTGCCCGAGTGCGCTCACCTGCCGTGCGAATCCGGCACTGAAGTCATAGTTCCCCGAGATGGCGGTCAGCAGCGTGCTGTCGGCAGACAGCGCCAGCGCGCCCAGGCCCGGCCGCTCGCGCTCGAACCGGCCGACGAAGGCCGCGACGAACGCCTGCGCGACCGCACCGGCCGGCCCATTGCCGCACGCCAGCACCTTGCCGCCGCTGGTCACGCAGCTCAGCAAGGCCTGCACGGCGGCGGCGATGGGTTTGCTCAGGAGGGGGCCAACCTGGTATTTGAGGTCGGCACTGTCGATGAATTGCTGCTCGATGCTTTGCTCTAGCATGGCCGGCGATGATACCGTGGGCCCACGGCAACCGGATGCTGCAGACGTCACAAGCTGCAGCGGCGGCACCGGCCGTCAGCCGGCATCGAACGCGGCGCGCAGCCAGGTCACGCGTTGTTCGCCCGCTGGCTCCACCAGCACGACATCGAAGCGGCACGGCGGCTCGTGCCCCAGCCGCAGGAGGAAATGGCGCGCGGCGAGCACGACGCGCCGCTGCTTGCCGCCATGGATGCTCGCTGCGGCCCCGCCATGCGAGGCCGAGGCGCGGCGGCGCACTTCGACGAAAACCAGCGTGCCGTCGGGCTCGCGCATCACGAGATCGATCTCGCCGCCGCCACGGCCGGGCGTCCGATAATTGCGGGCAACCAGACGCAGGCCGGCCCGCTGCAAATGGTCCAGCGCCTCGGCTTCGGCGGCATCGCCGGCCGCCTTCGTGTTTTTCAGTCCCTGCGGGAGCTTCATTGACCACCACCCTGAACGCCTCTTTTGCCGCTGCGCTGGATGCTTCGCGCCAGGCGGCCGGGCCGCAGCATTATCCGCAGGGCACGCTCTACGTGGTGGCCACACCCATCGGCAACCTGGCCGACATCACGCTGCGCGCGCTGCACGTGCTGTCCCTGGTGGATTGCATTGCGTGCGAAGACACGCGCCACACGCAATCCCTGCTGCGCGCCTACGGCATCGAGCGCGCGCCAGGCTCTCTGCTCGCGGTGCACCAGCACAACGAGCAGGAGGGGGCTGCGCGCGTGCTGGAGCGCTTGGCTGCCGGCGAACGCGTGGCGTTCGTCAGCGATGCGGGCACACCCGCCATCAGCGACCCTGGCGCGCGTCTGGTGCAGGCGGCCCAGGCGGCGGCGCATCGCGTCATGCCACTGCCGGGCGCCAGCAGTGTGACGGCGGCGCTCAGCGCCGCAGGGCTGACGGAGGACGGCCGTTTCGAATTCGCGGGCTTTCTCGACACCCGGGCTGCGGCGCGCGATAGCGCGATCGCGCGCATCGCAGCCCAGCCGCTGGCCGTCGTGCTGCTGGAAGCGCCGCACCGCATCGCCGCGCTGGCACGTGCCCTGGCTGTGCTCGGCGAGCGCCCCGTCACCGTGGCGCGCGAGTTGACCAAGCAGTTCGAGGAGATTGCCACTTTGCCTGCGCATGCGCTGTCCGGCTGGCTGGCCGGCCCTCCGTCACGCGAGCGCGGCGAATTCGCGCTGGTTGTCCATCCGCGCCCCGCGCCTGCGGCAGGCGATACCGACGGCCCGGGCGACGAGGCATTGCGCGTGCTCAGGCTGTTGCTGGCCGAGCTGCCGGTGAAGAGTGCCGTCAAGCTGGCCGCCGAGATCACGCGTGAACCGCGCAATGCGCTCTACGACGCCGCGCTGGCCATGAAGGGACAGGCCGGCGACTGAGCCCGCCACCGGTTCAAGCCGATGGCTTGCGCGTGCGCATCACGAAGTTCTTCAGGTCCGTCACCATCCGCCGGGCCACCATGGCGCGTCGGCGGCGCTCGGCACGTTTGCGCTGGGCGCGCGGCGTTTCTGCAACGTCTGCGCCCTTCTGCTGGGCCTTGCGGCGCGCCGCCTCGGCCGCCTGCGCGTCGTTGCGCGCGCCGGTGACCATCTCGCCGACCCAGCCGACCAGGATCGCGCCGTAGGCATTGCGGAATTCCGGCGTGGAAAGACTGTGATCGGCCCCCGAGATGACGCGATACGTCATCGAGCGCGCGCGTTCGAACGCCGCCTTGTAGTTCTCGATGACCGGGTGAGGCACGGTGGTGTCGAGTTCGGATTCGACGATCAGCACGTCGCCCTTGAACTGCGCACAGGCACCGAGTGCGCGGTTCTCCGATGGCTTGACCGGGGTCATCCGGTAGGCCGCCACTTCTTCCTTGTTGAGCGAGCGCTTGGGCACCAGCCAATCTTCGTCCTTGTAGAGCGCGGGCACGCGCAAGGCCAGCCAGCGCACACGGCGCAGCGTGGTCAGCACGGCGGCCAGGTAGCCGCCGTAGCTGCTGCCGATGACGGCCACGTTGGACGAGTCGACTGCCGGATGGCTGACCAGCAGGTCGTAGGCGGCTAGGATGTCCGTCAGATTGTCCTCGCGCGTCACCATCTCGCGCTGCGCCTTGTCTTCGGCGTGACCCCGTAGATCGAAGGTCAGGCAGATGCAGCCCAGCGCCGCGATCTCGTGCGCGCGCTCGATGTAGTTCTGCTGGCTGCCATCCCAGCCGTGGATCAGCAGCACGCCCGGCACCAGAGTGTCGGGCGCAACCAGCGTGCCGGCAATGCGCCGGTCGCCGACAGGGATGTGGACAGTGCTATGACGCGTGGGCATTCGTCTCGACGAGCGTGTATTTGGTCAGCGGCCCCGTGGCCGGGTCATCCCCCTGGAAGTAAACCACCGCACCATCCGGCAGTTCGCAAGGGCCATGCACTTCGACACAGGCTGCGGTCACCAGTTCCCGTTGTGCATCCGCGCGGAAGGCCTCCAGTGCCGCGATCTCGGCGCCGGTGGCACCGCCGGCACGCCACGATTGCTCCAGCACACCGGACCGCCATTGGCCGCGGGCGTCGATGCCCTGCACCACGTCGTAGTTGATGCGCGAGGCGAAGAAGCCCGGAAAGCATGCGATGGCGGCGGCGTCGTAGGTCATGGCCTGCTCCACGCCCAGGCGCACGTCGTCGGCCAGCGGCAGGGCCAGCAGCGCGTTGAAGTCGCCGCGCACCACCGTGAGCCGCGAGCCGCCGTAGGCCAGCCCGCCCTCGCGATTGCGCGTGAGATATTGCTCGCCGTGGTAGCTGGCCACCATGCCCGCCACGGTCACCTGGCCGACGCTGAGCGTGATGACGTCGGTCAGGTTTTCCTCGAGCACCACGCCGTCCTGCTCCAGCGCCGCCGCATCGAAGCTGGCCAGGCAGGCGTCGAGTTCTTCCTCGCTACGCACCACGGTCTGGCCCCGCCCGCCCGTCTCGCGCACGGTCTTGACCCGCACCGGGCCTTCCGCCAGCAGCAGCCGGCCAGCGCGCCGGGCGTCGGCGAAGCCAAACGCCGTGAACCCCTTGAGCACCGCATCGCCCACGCGGTCGGCGAATTCGGTGCACCAGCCCTCTGGCGCGTGCGCACCCTCCTCTACCAGTGCGTGCGTGATGGCCTTGGTGGCCACGAAGGCCTGCGGCACGACGCCACCGAACAGGTGGTCGCGGTTATGGATGCCCAGGGCCTGCGCGCGCTCCAGGCCCACCAGCGTGTCGCTCGGCACGTAATACACGGGCTCGTGCGCCGCCGCCAGGGGCTTTTCGGCCGAGTGGCGAAGACCCTTGAGCTGCGCGAGACGGCGGACCACCTCCAGGCGGGTCATCAGCTCGTGCTCGCAGGCAAAGCCGCGCATGCCCTCGGTGTAGGGCATGACCACGCCCGGTTCGGCCCGCGCCGTGGTGCCGGCGGGCGCATCACTGGTGGGGAAAGGAATGCCCGAAGAAAAATCGGCAGCCGCAGCGGACAAAGAATTCATGACCGTTCTCCGGTGAATCAGTGGGATGAGCCCACTATCCGGGACCCGGCGCAGCCGCGCCTGCCATCCATGGCAGGTATCGGGCGTCAGTGCGGGACTACAGTGCGGGCGCGCCGCCGTGCCGCATGACCGGCATGCCCCCGATCACAGGGTCTGTTTCAGGACTTCGACGAACTTGCGGGCGGCTGGCGACAGCGACCGGCCGGCCTTCACCAGCACGTAAATGTCGCGGGATACCGCCGGCCGCACCAGCGGTCGCGCCACGATGTCCGGATCGTTCCCGTAGGTCGCATAGGCAGCGGGCATCACCGATGGCGCGACGCCGCAGGCAGTCATCCACAACGCGGTGGACAACAACGCCACCTCGTGCGCGACGTTGAGATGGATGCCGGCACGCGCCGCCGACTGGTCGATGAGGGCACGCACGCCATAGCCCGGCCGCACGGCGATCACCGGCAGGCCGTCCAGCGCCTGCCAGGGCACGGTCTTCCTGCTGGCCATCGGATGGTCCGCGCGGCAGATCACGCTCAGGTGGTCGCCCATCAGCCGCTGGACCTTGACACCATCTCCCGCGCGGTCCGGCGTGCCCAGGCCGAAATCGACGTGGTCGCCGAGCAGGCGCGCGAAGAACTGGTCAGGAGCACAGTCGTCGATGTCGACGTGGATATCGGGATGCGATTGCAGGAACGTGTTCAGCGCCGCAGGCAGCAGGATCCGTGCGAGCGCCGGCGTGCAGGCGATGGTGATCCGCCCCCGTCGCAGTGACGACAGGTCGGCCAGACCCGCGCCGAGCGAATCGAGGTCGCGCAGCACGCGCTGGGCCACTTCGATCGCACCGTCGGCCGCCGCCGTGGGCTGCAATGACCGCGTGGTGCGGTCGAACAACCGCACGCCCAGGTCCCCTTCCATCTGGCGGATGAGCACACTGACTGCGGACTGCGTCACGCACAGCTGGGCTGCCGCCGCGCTGACGCTGCGGAGCTGGTAGACGGCGACGAAGGCACGAAGCTGCTTGATCGTCAGCCCGGACGTCCTGATGTTGATCATGAAAGAACATATTAAATGGTTTGAAATTTTTCGATTTACGAATGGATGGCGGAAGGCTTCAATGCGCATGAACCGCCGCTGCACCCCCTCGCCATGCGCCCGCCCTTGCCTTCGCTCCCCCGCCCGACCGGCACCGGCCGCCCTGCCCGCGCGCGAGGGACGGCCGCATGACGGAGAAGATTCGCCGGGCACTGGGAGACGGCAGCGTTCTCGGGCTCCGCGATCGCGGGGTCTCCCGCTTCAGCGGTCTGCGGTACGCACGCCCGCCGACTGGCGCGCTGCGATTCGCGCCGCCTCTTCCCCTGGCGGTGGAAGGCGTTGTCGACGCCACCCGCCACGGCCCGCTCGCACCCCAAGGTCGGTCGCTGCTGGCCGACGTGCTCGGCGACACCGACGCGCCGCAGTCGGAAGACTGTCTCCATCTCACCGTCTGGACTCCGGCCGGCGATGAGGCCGAGCCCGCACGGCGTCCGGTGATCGTCTGGCTGCACGGCGGCGCGCTGCAGACCGGCGGCAATGCGCTCGGCTGGTACGACGGCGCCGACCTGTCGCGCCGGGGCGACGTCGTGGTGGTATCGGTCAACTACCGCCTGGGCGTATTGGGTTGGCTGTGCCCGACCGGCGGCACCGCGAATCTGGGCCTGCTGGATCAGGCCGCCGCGCTGGCATGGGTGCGGCATCACATCGCCGAACTCGGCGGCGATGCTGATCGCATCACGGTGATGGGCCAATCCGCGGGCGGCCTGTGTGCCGCGGCGCTGCTGGCGCAGGACACGGCACCGCGCCGCCTGATCCTGCAGAGCGCGCCGCTGGGACGCCGCCCGAGAAACCTGGAGGCGGCCCACGCCATCGGCGATGCCCTGATCGGGGCTGCTGGCGCCAGCGGCCTGGATGCGGCGCGCAGGCTGCCGCTGGCACAACTGATGCAGGCCCAGCAGGCGCCTGGCGTGCGCGATGCACTCGCCGCCATCGACGATGGACAAGGCCTGGCAGGCCTGGTGGCCGGCGGCGCGATGCTGCCGTCTGGGCTTCAGCTGGAATCGCTTGCAGCCCGCGCGGACGTCTTGATCGGCACCACCCGCCACGAGATGGCTGCGTTCACGTCCCATCGCGCCGCGCCCGAAACACAACGGATGGGCGACGCGCTGTTCGCCGCGCCGGCCCGCCGCTGGGCCCAGGCCGCGACGGCGGCCGGCCGCCAGGCCTGGCAGTACCGGTTCGATTTCGCACCGACCGACAGATTCGGCGCCTGCCATTGCATCGAACTGCCTTTCGTCTTCGGCACCTGGCCCGCCTTCGCTGGCGCGCCGATGCTGCGCGGCGTCGATCCGCAGGCGGCGCGCCGGCTGACGCACGAGGTGCAGCAGGCCTGGCTGGCCTTCGCACGCGATGAAGCGCTGGCGTGGCCTCCCGGTCCGCCGGTTCACCTTTTCCCTTGATGCATCAGCCGTGATGCATCGCTCCCGAACCCCTCTTTGACAAGCCGGATACCGACCGCAGCCCACACCATGAGATTGAAGAACGACGAGACCGCGATGCGCAACCCGGAAACACGACTCGACCGCTTCGACCGCGTCGCCCCGATCCACGCGAGTGACGACGAGATCGCGCGCGCAGTCGCCGATGCCGAGCTGCCGGCCCTGCTTACCGCGCTGGCCGTCATCACGGGCGACGAGAGCCTGCTGGCGGACGAGCTCAAGCCGCCGTCTCCATCGATGACGGCGCGCATCGCGCCACAGGGAGGCCTGTCGGCCGAAGCCCAGGCGAAGGCCCGCGCAGCCGCCACGCGTGCGCTGATCCGCTACCGCGACGCCGGGTGCCCTGAACCCGGCGAGCCTTCTGCGCAACTGCTGGACCGCGCGGTGCGATTCATGATCAAGTCGGGCCACGACGAGTGCATGGATCTGCTGCGCCACGAACTGAACCTGCCGGTCGACGTCGGCGCGCCCGACTGGTCAGTCGCCGACTTCCCGGCGGCAGCCGGCATCCGGGTGGCGGTGATCGGCTCGGGATTCGCCGGCATCACGGCCGCCCACCGCCTCAGGCAGGCCGGGCTGGATTTCACCGTGTTCGAGAAGAACAGCGAGGTGGGCGGCGTGTGGTGGGAGAACACATATCCGGGCTGCCGTCTCGACACGCCCAATTTCGCGTACAGCCTGTCCTTCGCCCAGAAGCAGGACTGGCAGCAGCATTTCTCGCAGCAGCCCGAGATCCTCAAGTACATCCTCGACGTCGTCGACTTCACGGGCATCCGCCCGCACATCCGCTGCGATGCCGAAGTGTGCAAGCTGGCCTTCGACGAGGCCAGGGCGCTGTGGCGCGTGAGTTCACGCAACAAGGCGGGACAGGAAACCGAAGAGGACTTCCATTTCGTGATCACGGCCATGGGCCTGCTCAACCGTCCCAGCATCCCCGACTTCAAGGGGCTGGAGTCCTTCAAGGGCCGCATCATCCATTCGGCCGCCTGGCAGGACGACGTGCCGCTGGAAGGCCAGCGTGTCGCGCTGATCGGCACCGGCGCCAGCGCATTCCAGATCGGGCCGGAGATCTATCGACAGGTCGAAAGCCTCAGCGTGTTCCAGCGCAACCCGCCCTGGATGCTGCCCACGCCCACCTACCACGACGACCTCAAGCCGGGCATGCAGTGGCTGCTGCGGCACGTCCCGTCCTACGGCCGGTGGTTCCGCTTCTGGCAGGTGTGGATCGGTGTGGAGGGGCGGCTGCACCTGGTCGAAGTCGATCCGCAATGGCAGCACCCGGTATCGGTGAGCGAAGCCAACGAAACCCTGCGCCAGGAGTGCCTGAGGACGCTGGAAGCGCAGTTCGCCGACCGGCCGGACCTGCTGCCCCAGGTCACGCCCAGCTACCCCCCGGGCGCCAAGCGCATGCTGCGGGACAACGGCACGTGGCCCGAGATGCTCAAGAGCGACAACGTGACGCTGGTCACCGATGGCATTTCGCACCTGTCGGAACACGCCATCCACACGAGCGACGGACGCGAGCATCCGGTCGACGTGATCATCTGCGCCACCGGGTTCAAGGCGGCCGACTTCCTGTATCCGCTGCAGATCACCGGAACGGGCGGGCAGGACCTTCACACCCACTGGGACGGCGATTGCCGCGCCTATCTCGGCATCACGGTGCCGGGCTTTCCGAATTTCTTCATGACCAGCGGACCCAACACCGGTGTCGTCGTGAACGGCAGCGCGATCTTCTTCTCCGAATGCCAGGTGGAGTACGTCCTGCGTGGCATCAAGTACATGCTGTCGCACGGGCATCGCGCCATCGATGTGCAGCCTGGCCCCTACGTGGACTACAACGCCTGGATCGACCAGGGCAACACCACCAAGGCGTGGGCCGTCGCATCGGTGAGCAGCTGGTACAAGAACCGCGCCGGCCGCGCGGCCCAGACCTGGCCCTTCGGGCTCCTGGACTACTGGAACCTCACCTCCGGCTTCGACGCCGCGCCCTACCGCTTTTCCTGACCGGCCCCTTCAGGCCACTGCCTTTCACCATCAACACGAGAGACAACCATGCTCAAGCATCCCTTCAGCCGCCGTCTTGCGACCTTTCTCCTGGGCGTCTCCATGAGCGCGATCGCGGCCGCGCAGGCCTATCCCGACCGGCCCGTGAAGCTGACGCTGCCCTTCCCGCCCGGCGGATCCGCCGACGCGGTGGCGCGCGACCTGGCCGACAAACTGCAGTCCGGAGGCGGCGGCACCTTTGTGGTGGAAAACCGTCCGGGTGCCGCAGGCAACCTCGCCACGGGCCATGTCGTCAAAGCGCCCAACGACGGCTACACACTGCTGGTCGGCGTGACCGGCGCGCTGGCCATCAACCCGGAGCTCTATCCCAACCTGGGCTACAAGCCCGAGACCGACCTGGCCGGCATCTCGATGCTGGCCCAGGCACCCGTCGTCGTCGTCGCCAGCCCGCAGTCGGGCATCACCAGCATCCAGCAGCTGGTCAGCCGTGCCAAGGCCGAGCCCGGCAAGCTGTCGTACGCCACGAACGGCAAGGGCACCAGCCACCACCTGGCGGGCGAGTTGTTCAAGCACCGCGCCAACATCTTCATGCTCAACATCCCCTACAGCGGCACGCCGGGTGCGCTGCAGGACATCGCTGCGGGCCGGGTCGAGATCGGCTTCCTGGACCTGACGGCTGCCATGCCGCTGATCAGCGCCGGCCGCATCGTGCCGCTCGCCACCACCGGACAGGCCCGCTCGTCGGCCCTGCCCAAGGTACCGACGGTGGCCGAATCGGGCTACGCAGGCTACGAGGCGATGACCTGGATCGCCCTGCTCGCCCCTGCCGGCATGAACCCCGACAACGTGCGCAAACTCAGCCGGATGGTCAACGCGGTGCTGGCCGAGGAATCCTTCAAGAAGAGCGCGGCACTCAAGGGGCTGGACGCGGTGGGCTCCACGCCGGAGGCGCTGCAACAGTTCGTCAACGCCGAAGCGCAGAAGTGGCGCACGGTGATCCGGCAGGCGAACATCAAGCTGGATTGATGGCGCGCGGGGCGCGGGAACGCGCCTCGGCTATTTGGAAATGTGTGGTGCGGCTGGCGGGGATCGAACCCACGACCCTTGGCTTCGGAGGCCAATACTCTATCCACTGAGCTACAGCCGCTTCGCTCGCGGCGGCTGTGTCCGCGAGGCAGGAAAGTCCGCCATTATCACTGATTGGAGCGGGCCCGGAAGGCGATGACGTTGCCTTCTGCCGCTTCGGCCACGCCATCCGACAGGCCCAGGCCGTGCAGGTAGACCTCGAGCGCATGGCGGCCGGTGCTCACGAGGTCGAAGGCCTCGGTGTGCAGCAGCCAGTTCTGGATGAGGCCATCGACCATGGCGATCAGGCCCCAGGCGGCGGCATCGGGATGGGGCACGTGGCTGCCTTCGCGGCGGCGGGCAGCCAGGGCGAGCCCGTTGCTCAGGTGGCCGAAGCATTCGCCGCGCGCCGACAGGTGGCGCTGGTGCACGGCCAGCATGTCGTCGACGTATTCGACCTTGTGCATGGCCACGTCGAACACGCGGCGCACCTGCGGGTCGGACGCCACCTGCTGCAGGGCGCTGGTCATGGAGGCGCGGATGTTCTCCAGCGGGTCCTGCGCCTCGTCGTCCACGCGCTTGGCCGATTCCTCCAGCGGCAGGGTGACGCGGTCCATCATGGCGTTGAACAGGTCGGCCTTGTCCTTGAAGTGCCAGTAGATGGCGCCGCGTGTGGTGCCAGCGGCGGTGGCGATGTCGCTGAGCGAGGTGCGCGACACGCCCTTGGCCTGGAACAGCTGCTCGGCCGCGTCCAGCAGACGGTGGCGCGTGGCCAGGGCGTCCTGTTTCGTGCGGCGTACCAAGTGCGTGTCTCCTGTCGGGGGGTCGGGGCGTCTGCGGAATGGGCCTACAAATGCATGGGGACATTGCGGCTCAGGTGCAAATATACATTCACAAACGTATGTAAACTCGCCACCTCGCCTAAAGCCGACCATGGCGGTAGGGTTGTGAACGCACATCGCCCCTCCCCGCCGTCCGTCGCACGGGCCCCGGTTCTTCTTTCAAATCAACTGCCTCGCCATTCCCGGAAGGAAACGCATGCCCGCCTTGCGCCCTGTCAATGTCAGACTCCCCGCCGCCTCGCGCGGCTTTTTCGCGCTGCCCGCCATCGTGGTCGCCTGTGCGCTGCTGGCCGCTTGCGGCAAGGGCGAGGCGCCCCAGGCCGGCGGCGGCGGCGCGCCGGGTGGCGGCATGCCGGCGCCCGAGGTGGGCGTGGTCACGGTACAGCCCGGCGACGTGGGCCTGGTGACCGAACTGCCGGGCCGCCTCGAGGCCTCGCGCGTGGCCGAAGTGCGCGCGCGTGCCGCCGGCATCCTGCAGCAGCGCCTGTTCCGCGAAGGCTCCGACGTTCGCGCCGGCCAGCCCCTGTTCCGCATCGACGCCGCGCCCTACACGGCCACGCTGGAGTCGGCGCGCGCCAGCCAGGCGCGCGCAGAAGCCAATCTGAGCCAGGCTGCCGCCCTGGCGGAGCGCTACAAGCCGCTGGTCGAAGCCAACGCCGTGAGCAAGCAGGAATACGCCAACGCCGTGGCCGCG
The DNA here is from genome assembly GCA_017307855.1 of Burkholderiales bacterium. Taxonomy (GTDB): domain Bacteria; phylum Pseudomonadota; class Gammaproteobacteria; order Burkholderiales; family Burkholderiaceae_C; genus JAGOCV01. Next base: position 474,564 of record JAFKGD010000007.1, read on the forward strand.
CAGAAGCAGGCCGAAGCCGACGTGGCCGTGGCCAAGGCCGCGGTGCAGACGGCGCAGATCAACGTGGGCTATGCCGGCGTGACGGCGCCGATCTCGGGCCGCATCGGCCGCGCGCTGGTGACCGAAGGCGCGCTGGTCGGCCAGGGCGAGGCCACGCAACTGGCCGTGATCCAGCAGATCGATCCGATGTACGTCAACTTCACGCAGTCGGCGTCCGAGGTGCTGCGCCTGCGCCGCGCGATGGAAAGCGGCCAGTTCAAGCGCGCCAGCGGCAGCGACGCCGCCAGCGTGCGCATCGTGCTGGAAGACGGCACCGAATACGGCCGCACCGGCCGCCTGCTGTTCTCCGACCTGACGGTGGATTCGACCACCGGCCAGGTCACGCTGCGCGCCGAAGTGCCCAACCCCACGGGCCAGCTGCTGCCAGGCCTGTACGTGCGCGTGCGGCTGGAGCAGGCGCAGGCCACCAATGCCATCACGCTGCCGCAGCAGGCCGTCACGCGCACGGCGCAGGGCGACACGGTGTCGGTGGTGGGTGCCGACGGCAAGATCAGTCAGCGCACCATCAAGATCAGCGGCGCGCGGGACAACCAGTGGGTCGTGCTCGACGGCCTGAAGGCCGGCGAGCAGGTGATGGTCGACGGCTTCCAGAAGCTGCAGATGATGCCGCCGGGCACGCCCGTGAAGGCCGTGCCGTGGCAGGCCCCGGGCGCTGCCGCGCCGGCCGGTGCGGCCTCCGCGCCTGCGGGCGCCGCATCGGCGCCGGCCGCCGCCGCGTCGAAGTAATCGCACGGAGTACGCAAGCACATGGCCAAATTCTTCATCGACCGGCCGATCTTCGCCTGGGTGATCGCGCTGTTCCTGATCGTCGCGGGCGTGGTCTCGATCACGCAGTTGCCGATCTCGCAATACCCGCCGGTGGCGCCGCCTTCCATCGTCATCAACACCGCCTACCCCGGCGCGTCGGCCAAGACGCTCGAGGACAGCGTGCTGTCGGTCATCGAACGCGAGATGAACGGCTCGCCCGGCATGATCTACATGGAGTCGGTGGCGCAGGCCGACGGCTCCGGCAGCCTTACGCTCACCTTCGAGCCGGGCACCAACGAAGACCTCGCGCAGGTGGACGTGCAGAACCGCCTTTCGCGCGCCACGCCGCGGCTGCCGCAGGCGGTGACGCAGCAGGGCGTGCGCGTGGACAAGTCGCGCAGCAACTTCCTGCTGTTCACGATGCTGTCGTCCGACGACCCGGCGATCGATCCGATCGCGCTGGGCGACTACGCCTCGCGCAACGTGGTGCCCGAGCTGCAGCGCCTGCCCGGCATCGGCCAGGCCCAGCTGTTCGGCACCGAGCGCGCGATGCGCGTGTGGATCGACCCGGCCAAGCTGGCGAGCTTCAACCTCTCCGCGGCCGAAGTCACGGCGGCCATCCGTGCGCAGAACGCACAGGTGGCCTCGGGCACCATCGGCGATCTGCCCAACATCGCGGGCCAGGGCATTTCGGCCACCGTGATCGTCAGCGGCCAGCTGTCCTCGGTCGAGCAGTTCGGCAACATCGTGCTGCGCGCCAGCACCTCGGGCGCCACCGTGCGTCTGAAGGACGTGGCCCGGCTCGAGCTGGGCGCGCAGGCCTACGCCACCTCGGCTCGCCTGGACGGCAAGCCGGCCGTGGGCATCGGCGTGCAGCTCTCGCCCAGCGGCAACGCGATGGCCTCGGCCAAGGCCGTGCGCGAGCGCATGGCCGAGCTCGAGCGATTCTTCCCCGCCGGCGTGAAGTGGAGCATTCCGTACGACAGCTCGCGCTTCGTGCAGATCTCGATCTCGCAGGTGGCCGAGACGCTGGTCGAAGCCGTGGTGCTGGTGTTCCTGGTGATGTTCCTGTTCCTGCAGAACTGGCGCTACACCGTCATTCCCACCATCGTGGTGCCGATCGCGCTGCTGGGCACGTTCGCCGTGCTGCTGTCGCTGGGTTTCTCGATCAACGTGCTGACCATGTTCGGCATGGTGCTGGTGATCGGCATCGTGGTGGACGATGCCATCGTGGTGGTGGAGAACGTCGAGCGCATCATGAGCGAGGAAGGTCTTCCACCCCTGGAAGCCACGCGCAAGGCCATGGGCCAGATCTCGGGCGCCATCATCGGCGTGACCGTGGTGCTGATCTCGGTGTTCGTGCCGCTGGCATTCTTCTCGGGCTCCACCGGCAACATCTACCGCCAGTTCGCCACCGTGATGGTGGCCTCGATCGCGTTCTCGGCGTTCATGGCGCTGTCGCTCACGCCGGCGCTGTGCGCCACACTGCTCAAGCCGGTGGAAAAGGGCTCGCACCACGAGAAGAAGGGCTTCTTCGGCTGGTTCAACCGGGGCTTTTCCAGCACCACGCACAAGTACGAAGGGCTGGTGGCCCGCATGCTGTCCAAGGCGGCGCGCTACCTGATCATCTACGCCGCCATCATCGCGGCCGTGGCCGTGCTCTACACGCGCCTGCCGACCTCTTTCCTCCCGGGCGAAGACCAGGGCAACATCATCGTGAACGTGCAGTTGCCCCCGGGCGCCACCCAGGAGCGCACGCTCTCGGTGATGGAACAGGTCGAAGGCTTCCTGCTCAAGCAGCCTGAGGTGCAGAGCATGGTCAGCGTGCTGGGCTTCTCGTTCTCGGGCCAGGGCCAGAACGCGGGCCTCGCCTTCGTGACGCTCAAGCCGTGGGACGAACGCAAGGAAGCGAGCCAGTCGGCCGAATCGCTGGCTGGCCGCGCCTTCGGTGCGCTCTCAGGCATTCGCGATGCCTTCATCTATCCGCTGTCGCCGCCGCCCATTCCCGAACTGGGCTCGGCCTCGGGCTTCACGTTCCGTCTGCAGGACCGTGGCGGCGCAGGCCACCAGGCCCTGGTGAACGCGCGCAACCAGTTGCTGGGCATGGCCTCGCAGAGCAAGGTGCTCGCGCAGGTGCGCCCCAACGGGCTGGAGGATGCGCCGCAGCTGCAGATCGACATCGACCGCGACAAGGCCAATGCGCTGGGCGTCACCTTCGATTCGATCAACACGGCGCTGTCGACCGCGCTGGGCTCGTCGTACGTGAACGACTTCCCCAACCAGGGCCGCCTGCAACGTGTGGTGGTGCAGGCCGATGCGCCCGCGCGCATGCAACCCGACGACCTGCTGCAGATCAACGCCAGCAACAGCCAGGGCCGCCCCGTGCCGCTGTCGGCATTCGCGACCACCCGCTGGGTGACGGGCGCGATGCAGACCGTGCGCTACAACGGCTATCCCTCGATGCGCATCGAAGGCAGCGCCGCGCCGGGCTACAGCTCGGGCGCCGCGATGGCCGAAATGGAACGTCTGGCCGCGCAGCTGCCGCAGGGCTTCGGCTATGAATGGACGGGCCAGTCGCGCGAGGAAAAGCTCGCCGGCTCGCAGTCGCTCATCCTGTACGGGTTCGCCATCCTGGCGGTGTTCCTGTGCCTGGCGGCGCTGTACGAGAGCTGGTCGATCCCGCTGTCGGTGATCCTGGTGGTGCCGCTGGGTGTGCTGGGCGTGCTGCTGGCCACGCTGCTGCGTGGCATGTCGAACGACGTGTATTTCCAGGTGGGGCTGATCACGATCATCGGGTTGTCGGCCAAGAACGCCATCCTGATCATCGAGTTCGCGAAAGACCTGCAGGCGCAGGGCAAGACGGCGGTGCAGGCGGCGCTGGAGGCCGCGCACCTGCGCTTCCGGCCGATCGTGATGACCTCGCTGGCCTTCATCCTGGGTGTGACGCCGCTGTTCATCGCTTCGGGCGCCGGCTCGGCGAGCCAGCGAGCCCTGGGCACCGGCGTGATCGGCGGGATGATCACCGCGGTGATCCTGGCCGTGTTCTTCGTGCCCGTGTTCTTCGTCGTCGTGCGCAGCATCTTCAAGGGCAGCGCGCGGCAACAGAAGATGTATGCCGCCCATGCGCAAGCTGCGGGCGTGGGAGAGACCAAGCATGACTAAGCAGACCTTCAATTCCGCACGCGGCCGCCGATGGCTGCTGGCGCCCCTGGCCGCCGCCGCGCTGTCCGGCTGCTCGATGATTCCGCAGTACGAGCGGCCTGCCGCACCGGTGCCCGCCGTCTACGCCGGCGTTGGCGTGCCGCCGGCGTCGGGGCCGGCCGGCACCGCGGCCGACATCGCCTGGCAGGACTTCTTCACCGATGCGCGGCTCAGGCAACTGATCGACGTCGCGCTGCAGAACAACCGCGACCTGCGCGTGTCGGTGCTCAACATCGAGCAGGCTAGGGCGCAGTTCCAGATCCGCCGTGCCGACCTCTTCCCCACCGTCGGCGTACAGGGCACGGCACAACGCGCACCCAACGCGGTCAACGGCGACCTGACCAACAGCTTCAGCGTGGGCCTGGCGGTGTCGTCCTGGGAAATCGACTTCTTCGGCCGGGTCGCTGCACTGAAAGAACAGGCGCTGGCGCAGTACCTGGCCACGGCCGAGGCGCGCCGCGCCGCGCAGACCAGCCTGGTCGCCTCGGTTGCAGCGGGATGGCTCAACCTGCTGGCCGACGAGGAACTGCTCGAACTCACGCGCCAGACGCTGGCCACACGCGACGAATCGCTGCGCCTGACACGCCTGCGCTTCGACAACGGCGCGTCGTCCGAACTCGATTTCCGCCAGGCCGAATCGCTGGCCGAGGCCGCGCGCGCCACGCTGGCGCAGTTGCAGCGCCAGCGCGCTCAGGACGAAAACGCGCTCGTGCTGCTGCTGGGCCAGAGCCTGCCGCCCGGCATCCTGCAGCCGTCGGCACGCCTGACGCCGCTGACCGACCTGCCGGCCGTGCCGGCGGGCCTGCCCTCCGACCTGCTGATCACCCGGCCCGACATCCGCCAGGCCGAGCAGCAATTGATCGCGGCCAACGCCAACATCGGCGCGGCGCGCGCGGCATTCTTCCCGCGCATTTCGCTCACGGCCACGGCCGGCACGGCCAGCCGCGAACTCTCCGGCCTGTTCGAGAGCGGTTCGTGGGGCTTCACGCTCGCGCCCTCGTTGCTGCTGCCGATCTTCGATGCCGGCCGCAACCAGGCCGGGCTCGAATCGGCCCGCGCGGGCCAGCAGATCGCGATCGCGCAATACGAGAAGTCGATCCAGTCGGCCTTCCGCGAGGTGTCGGACGCACTGGCCGGCCGCGCCACGCTGGGCGAGCAACTGCGTGCCACGCGAGCGCAGGCCGAGGCCGAGTCGCAGCGCTTCCGGCTGTCCGACCTGCGCTACCGCAACGGTATCGCCAGCTTCCTGGACACGCTGGATGCGCAGCGCTCGCTGTTCGCCACCCAGCAGGCGCTGGTGCAGACACGGCTGGCGCAGTTGCAGAACCAGGTGCAGCTCTACCGTGCGCTGGGCGGCGGCTGGAGCGCCGCCGATACGGCCGCCGCCGAGGCGGCCATGGGCCAGCCGCCTGCCGCCACGGCGGCACGCTGACCGCCTGGCCCCGGCGGCCCGGCCCTCGAAATGAGTGCCGGGGCGCGGGGCGGGCTCTCCCCGGGGCGAGGGTCAGACCTCTCGCCCTATAATCGTGGGTTGATTGCCCCGCCCCCGAGCCCCGATTACAGAGGACGCCATGAGCGCTAGCCACGAAGAAGCCCACACCGGCCCGATCAAGACCCCGAAGCAACTGCTCTGGACGACGTTCTTCGCCTTCGTCGTTCCCGTCTTCATCATCATCGGCCTCGTGTACTTCGTGGTGTCGGCCAACAAGCCGGCCGGAGCCGGCCAGAGCGAAGTCCTCGGCGGCGTGAGCGCACAACAGCGCGAGCAGGCGGTGGAGCACCGCATCCAGAAGGTCGGCGCGATCGAGATCCGCGACGCCAATCGTCCGCTGGCCAGCGGCGAGCAGGTCTTCAAGACGCAGTGCATCGCCTGCCACGGCACGCCCGGCATCCCGGGCGCACCCCACCTGGGTGACGCGGCCGCCTGGGCCGCGCGCATCAAGACCGGCTACGAGGCCCTGCTGAACTCCGCGCTCAAGGGCAAGGGCGCGATGCCGGCCCAGGGCGGTGGCGATTTCGAAGACGTGGAAATCGGCCGCGCCGTGGTCTACCTGGCCAACTCGGGCGGCGCCAGCTTCCCGGTGCCGGATCGTCCGGCAGCGGCAGCACCCGAAGGCGCGGCGTCGGCGCCGGCCAACTGAGGCTGCAGGCTCCATACAAGAAAAGCCGGTCACCGACCGGCTTTTTTCATGGGCGGGCCGTCGCGGGGTGACAAACGCCCTCGCGAGCCTGAAGGCCCTTCATCATGGCCTGGTCACCCCTGGTGGCCGGCCTGCTGCTGCCCCGCCGGACTCATCACGTAGCCGTAGTGCGCCGGCAGGTCCGCGGCGCGCACTTCCTGCACGGACCAGCGCCCCTGTTCGATGGCATCGGCGGCCAGGGCCACGTCCTGCGAATGTACGAGGCCGAAGCCGGCCTCGGTCAGCAGGTAGACGCGGCCGGCTTCGTCGGTGAGGCAGGCACTCACCTCGCCGGCCTCTCGGCCGGTGTGGGACGCCACGCGGCCATCGTCGTGCAGGCGCCAGATCCATGGCGTGGCTTCGAGTTCGACATAGACGCGCTGCGGTCCGTTCTGGAAGAACCACCGGCCCTCGCCATCGCGCTCGTAGTTGCGGTGGATGAAGTCGACGAGTTTCTCGTGACGCAGGAGCGAGCCTCTGGCACCGGGCGCGGCACTGGCGAAGGGGCCGAGCGCCTGGGTGCGGTCGTCGCGCATGTACCACTGGCCACGCGCGTCCAGGCCGAGCCAGCCGTAGCAGTCGGGCACGTTGGGCCACTTGGCCATGGCCTGGCGGACGATGTCATCCATGGTCGGATTGTGGGGCGCCCGGCGCGCCGGCGGCCGCAATGGCACGCGGGGTCACCGCGCTGACATGCTGCAACAGCCAGCGCCCCACGGACTGGGGCATGTCTGCCACGTGGCCGGGCCAGCCGCCGCCGGCAAAGCCGACGTGACCGCCGTGCGCGGGCTGCCACAGCGTCACGTGCGGCCCCACTTCGCCGGGCCGCGGCAGGCTGGCGGCCGGAACGAAGGGATCGTTGAGGGCGTTGAGAGCCAGCGCCGGGATGCGGATGCTGGCCAGGTGCGGCTTGGCCGAGGCTCGCCGCCAGTAGTCGTCGACGCCGGCGAAGCCGTGCAACGGGCCGGTGAAGACGTCGTCGAACTCGTACAGGTCGCGCGCGGCCAGCAGGCGCGCGCGGTCGAACAGGCCGGGGTGCTGGGCCAGTTTGGCCAGCGCCTTGGGCTTCATGGTGCGCAGGAACATGCGCGTGTAGATCTGCCGGTTGAGGCCCTGCCCGATGTGGGCACCTCCGGCCGCCAGATCGAGCGGCGAGCACACGGCGGCCACGGCGCGCACGGTCTGCGCGGCCGAATCGCCGGCCTCCTCCGCCCAGCGCAGCAGCGCATTGCCGCCCAGCGACACCCCCACGGCGACCACGTCGCCACCGCCCTGTGCGCGGTGGCGTGCGGCGATGCCGGCCAGCATCCAGCCCACCTCTTCGTGATCGCCCGAGTGATAGGCGCGCGGCGCGAGGTTGATCTCGCCGCTGCAGCCGCGGAAGTGCGGCACCGCATAGGCCAGGCCCTGCTGGCGCGCAAAGCCGGCGAAGGCCTGTGCGTAGTGGCTGCGCGACGAGCCTTCCAGCCCATGGAACAACACCAGCAGCGGTGCACCGGCCGCCGCCAGCGCGTCGCTGCCGGTGAGCCAGTCGATGTCCACGAAATCGCCGTCAGGCGTGGTGCGGCGCTCACGCGTGAATGCCACAGGCGCACCCTGCACGCGGCGCGAGAACAGCGCGGGCCAGATGGTCTGCAGATGCCCGCCGGGCAGCCAGCCCGGCGCGGCGTAGGCCAGACTGTCGCCGGTCAATGCAGTACGGCCGGGCGCTCGGACACGTCGGCCACCTCGTGCGGGCTGCCGGGGCTCGCATGATGGGCCACCATGCGCCAGCCCTGCGCGGTCTTGTGATAGACGTTGGTGGCCATGACCCAGGCTTCGCGCGGCCCCTCGGGCGTGAGCACGCGGATGCGTTCGAGCACGCTGTGCACCGACGAGGTGAGCGACTCGACGCGGCGCACCCGATCGACATGCACGTCGATGTGGCCATTGGCGAACATCAGCTCGAACGCCGCGCGGATCGCCGCGCTGCCCACCAGGCGCGGCCCGCCCGGATGGACGCAGAACACGTCGTCCTCGTCGGCCCAGACGGCCATGAGCGCGTCGATGTCGGCGCGTTGCAGGGCGTCGTAGAACGCCGATTCGATGTCGAGGGCGCTGCCGCCGAGCGCGGCGACGGCCTTGAGTGGAGCCTTGGGCATGGATGTGTTGACGCCGGGGGCGGCCCGGCGTGGCAAGGGTTCAGGCCGCGTCGGCCCGCACGGGCGATTCTGCCGTGCTTTGCCAGGCGTCGCGCAACACCTGGGCCATGCCCCCCTCGCCGCGCGCGGTGGCGGCTTGCCACAGCAGTTCGGGCGCGAGCACGTGCACGCCGGCCGGCGCCACGGCCAGCGCCTGCGCCACCACTTCGGCCAGCCTGGCTGGCTGCAACGGGCGGTCGCCCTCGGGGATCATGTAGCGGAAGATGGACAGCATCCAAGCGGCCAGCCGTTGTGGCGGACTCATCGCGCCTGCGCCGCCACCGGCAGTGCGCGCGGCCCGCACGATCAGTACGCGCTCGAAGCCCAGCATCGCCACGCCCTGTTCGTCGAGGTTGGCCAGCCCGCGCCGCAACGCATCGGGCAGGCGGCCCGGGTCGTGCGGCAGCACCAGCGCGAGCGTGCGCACGCCGGCGGCGCGCAGCCAGCGCGCCAGCGGCAGCAGCTGCTCGGGCGCGGGCGTCCAGAGCGCGCGTTCACGTTCACCCGCGGCGCGCGCGGGCTCGAACAGCACCAGGGCCTCGTCGATGCCCGTCGCCAGCGCCAGCGGCCAGGCCTCGGGAGAGCCTCCCGGCACGCGCAGCGGCTCCACGTCCTTGAGGCCGGTGCGCATGGCTTCTTGCACCAGCACCTGCACGCGCGCGTGGCGGCGCGCGCCCGCCAGGCGGTGCAGCACCTCGCTGCCCAGGCTGCCGGTGGCACCCGCGACAAGGGCCACAGGCCGGCGCGGCGCACCCGGCGCGGGGCGCAGCGACGCGTGCAACGCCTGGGTCGGGGAGGTCATGGGGCGGGGCCGGGCCTTCAGCCGAGCAGGCGCTGGTTGATCGCGTGCGTGGCGTCCAGCTCCTGTTGCAGCGCGCGGCTCACCTGGGCCAGCGTCTTGAGCTTGCGGTTGTTCTCGCGCAGCCGGTCGGCCATGCGCTTGGAGATGGCCAGCAGCAGACGCGCGGCCACGCCGGGGTGCTCGTCCATGAGGCGGCGCAGCGAATCGCGCGCCATCACAGCCACCAGCAGGTCGGTGGCCGCCGTGCAGGTGGCCGAGCGCGGCCCGCCGTCGAGCAGCCCCATCTCGCCGATCAGGCTGCCCGGACCGATGACCCCGACCACCGTGCCTTCGCGCGGCGCCGTGGCGCCGGTATCCACGCGCACCTCGCCATCGAGAAGCAGCACCATGTAGTCGGTGTGGATGGTCTCGCCTTCCTGCATGAAGACGGCCCCGGCGCCCACGCGCGAGGGCGTCATGTAGTCGAGCACCACGCGCGCGTCGGCGATCCCCAGTTCGGCCAGCGCCGAGGTGGTGGCCAGCAACTGCGCCGCGTGCTCGCGGATGTCGCTGACCGGGCGGCTGGGGGGGGAGTCCATCGCGGGCATTGTAGGTGCGCACCCACGCACCGCGCCTGTCAGGGCAGCGGCCAGACCCCGCCGCCACCGACGGCGTAGCGGGCCAGCCCATCGGCCGCATCGACCGTCCAGCCGCCCGTGAATTCACCGAACGCCGGCAGCACGGCGCCACGCCCCTGCTGCGTGAAGCACGGCAGGCGCAGGCGGTCGCGGCCCGGGCCCTGCAGCCAGCAGGCGGGATGCACGTGGCCGGCCAGAACGAAGTGCGTGGCATGGGCCTGCGGCTCGTGGCAGCACGCGAAGGGGCCGAGCAACCAGGGCTCGCCCACCACCGCAATGCCCAGGTGCGCCGGCGGATCGCCCGCGCGGTCGTCGTGATTGCCGCGCACCAGGGTGATCGCCAGGTCGGCATGGCGCGTGCGCCAGTGCGCCAATTGCGCGAGCAGCGAGGCGTTGTGCGCCTGCGCGGCATGCAGCAGGTCGCCCAGCACCACCAGATGCCGCACCGGCCGTGCGGCCAGCAGCGCATCGAGCCGCGAGAGGTTGGCCGCCGTGGTGCCGGCCGGCACGGGCTGGCCCAGTGCGCGGAAGGTGGCGGCCTTGCCCAGATGCACGTCGGCCACGAACAGCACGGCCTGCGCCGGCCACCAGAGCGCCCGGTCGGGCAACAGCTCCAGGGCTTCGCCGGCCCAGTGGACGATGACGGGAGCGGGGGACACGACGGACGGCGCCGGGCGGGCAGGCGCGGGGAACGGAACAGGCATCGCGCCGCAGCTTAACCGCGCCGCGGCAGCCGCGATGCCGGCGCGGTCTATCGATCTACAGCGGCGGCAGCGGGCGAGACGGCCGGCGCTGGCGGCGCGGGCGCCGCGAGGGCGGCGACGGGTCCGGGTCGCCGAAATCCAGCGCGGCGCGCACGCCGCCCGTCCCGCCCGCGGCTGCCTCTTCCTGCGTGCCGCCGGCGGCCGCTTCGAGCTGCCGCACCATCCGCGCGATGCGGTCGGCCGCGTTCTCGTTGCTGAGCTTCTCGCGGAAGCGTTCCACCATCAGCGGAAAGCCGAACGGCGTGGGACGCGACAGCGGCTGGAGCACCAGCGCCTGCGCGGCCATGCGGGCGAGGCTCTGGGCCAGACGGCCGATCTCCAGCTCCTGCGACAGCAATTCCTGCTCGGCCTGCGCGAGCAACCGGTTGGCCGGGTCGTACTTGCGGAACACTTCCCAGAACAGCGACGACGAGGCCTGCAACTGCTTCTGGCTGCGCCGCTCGCCCGGGTGGCCCTGGAACACCAGCCCGCTGACGCGCGCGATCTCGCGGAAGCGCCGCTGCGCGAGCTCGCTGGCGTTCAGGCTCTCCAGCACTTCGTGCAGCAGCTCGTCGTGGCCGCGCGCGGCCAGCAGCGCGGGCAGCCGCTCTTCCCAAGCGATCTCGGTGGCCGACAGCAACTCGAAGCCGTAGTCGTTCACCGCCATCGAGAACGTGCCGGGCCTCTCGCGCGCCGCGCGCCAGGCCAGCAGGCTGGCCAGCCCCATGTGCACGAGCCGGCCCGCGAAAGGGTAGAGGAAGAGGTGCCAGCCTTCGCGCGTGTGCAGGGTTTCGGCGAGCAGCGTCCCGGGGGTCGGCAGCGCCGACCAGCGCTGCTGCACCTCGAGCAGCGGGCGCGCGCGCTGCAGCTCGGGGCTGTCGTATCGGCCGGCCGCCGCCAGCGCCAGCTGCTCCACCGTGGCCTCGGCCAGGGTGGTGGACAGCGGCATGCGGCCGCCGTTCCAGCGCGGCACGGTGGCGCGGTCACCCGAGGCGCGGCGCACGAAGGCCGTCATCTGGTGCACCTTCACCAGCTCCAGCGGGCGCCCGCCAAACAGGAAGCAGTCACCCGGCCGCATGCGCGCCACGAAGCTTTCCTCGACCGTGCCCAGCCGCGCGCCGCCACCGCCCGCGCTCCACCACTGCACGGCCATGCTGGCGTCGCTCACGATGGTGCCGATGTTCATGCGGTGCCGGCGCGCCAGCCGCGCATCGGGCACGCGCCACACGCCCTCGTCGTCGGGCACGACGCGGTGATAGTCGGGATAGGCCGCGAGCGACGCGCCACCCTGCCGCACGAAGTCCAGGCACCACTGCCAGGTGGCGGCTTCGAGCTGCCGGTACGACGCCGCCGTGCGCACTTCGTCGTACAGTTCTTCCGGCACGAAGCCACCACCCAGCGCCACGGTGACGAGGTGCTGCACCAGCACGTCGAGCGGCTGCGCGGGCGGCGTGCGCGATTCGATGTGGCCAGCCGCCACCGCCGCGCGCGCGGCTGCGCCCTCCACCATCTCGACGCTGTGCGTGGGCACGACGGTGATGCGCGAGGGCCGGCCCGGTGCGTGGCCCGAGCGGCCGGCGCGCTGCAGCAGCCGCGCCACGCCCTTGGGCGAGCCGATCTGCAGCACTCGCTCCACCGGCAGGAAGTCCACGCCCAGGTCGAGGCTCGACGTACACACCACGGCGCGCAGCGTGCCGGCCTTCAGGCCCTGCTCCACCCATTCGCGCACTTCGCGGTCCAGCGAACCGTGGTGCAGCGCGATCGCACCCGCCCATTCGGGCCGCGCTTCCAGCAGCGCCTGATACCAGATCTCGGACTGCGAGCGCGTGTTGGTGAACACCAGCGTGGTGCCGCTGGCGTCGATCTCGGCCACCACCTGCGGCAGCATGGTCAGGCCCAGATGTCCGGCCCACGGGAAGCGCGCGGCGGCCGGGGGCAACAGGGTGTCGATGCGCAGATCCTTCGGGGTCTGCCCGCGCACCAGCGCCGGCGGCGGCGCGTCGGCCACCGGCTCGCCGACCAGGGCCTGCATGGCCTCGTCGAGGTTGCCCAGCGTTGCCGACATGCCCCAGGTGACGAGCTGCGGATTCCAGCGCCGCAGACGCGCCAGCGCCAGTTGCACCTGCACGCCGCGCTTGTTGCCCAGCAGTTCGTGCCACTCGTCGGCCACGACCATGCGCACGCGGCCCAGCACGTCGCGCGCATCGGCCCGCGCCAGCAGCAGCGACAGGCTCTCGGGGGTGGTGACCAGCACGCTCGGCAGCCGCTTGCCCTGAGCGGCGCGCTCGGCGCTCGTGATGTCGCCGGTGCGCAGGCCCACGTCCCAGAGCGGCATCGCATCCGCGCCCGCGGGGCCGAGCGCATCGAGGGCATCGCGCAGCGCCCGCGCGGTGTCGGCGGCCAGGGCGCGCATGGGCGTGAGCCACACCACCGTGAGCGGCGCGGGCTGCGGCGCCGCGCGTGGTGGCTTGCGCGTGCGCACCGGTGCCAGCGCGAGCAGCGCCCCGAGCCACACGGCATACGTCTTGCCGGCGCCCGTGGTCGCATGCAGCAGGCCGGACTGCCCGCGGCCGATCGCTGCCCACGCCTGGCGCTGGAAGGCAAAGGGCTTCCAGCCGCGCGCGGCGAACCATGCGTCGATGGCACGCCGCAGCGTCGGCCGCGGGGTCGGTGTCTCGTTCATGCGGGCAGCAGGTCCTGCAGGATCTGCAGCGTATCGGCCTGCTCGATGGGCTTGTCTTCGCGCCAGCGCAGCATGCGCGGAAAGCGCACGGCGATGCCGCTCTTGTGGCGCGGGCTGCGCGCGATGCCCTCGAAGCCGAGTTCGAACACCAGCGTGGGCTTGACGCTGCGCACCGGGCCGAAGCTCTCGATCGTGGTGCGGCGGATGACGGCATCCACGCGGCGCATCTCCTCGTCGGTGAGTCCCGAATAGGCCTTGGCGAAGGGCACGAGCCGGCGGCCCTCGGCTTCGGGCGGTGCGTCCCACACGGCGAAGGTGTAATCGCTGTAGAGGCTGGCGCGGCGGCCGTGACCGCGCTGCGCGTAGATCAGCACGGCATCGACCGACAGCGGATCGATCTTCCACTTCCACCAGGTGCCGGCCTCGCGCGTGCGGCCCACGCCGTAGCGGGCATCGCGGCCCTTGAGCATCATGCCTTCCACGCCCATGGCGCGCGCGTGTTCGCGTCGGGCCGCGAGCTGGGCCCAGCTGTCGCCGTCGAGCACCGGGCTCGCGCGCAGCGACGGATGATCGAGGGTGGCCACCAGCGTGTCGAGCTGGCCGCGCCGCTGGCCGGTGGGCTGCTCGCGCAGGTCGTCGCCCTGCCATTCGAGCAGATCGTAGGCCAGCAGCACCACGGCCTGCTCCCGCAGCAGCTTGGGGCCCAGCGTCTTGCGGCCCAGGCGCTTCTGCAGCTCGGCGAAGGGGCGCACACGCGCGGCCTCGTCGGGGCCGTCGGCACGCCAGACGACGATCTCGCCGTCGAGCACGGTGCCGTCGGGCAGCGCATCGCCCAGCCGCGCGAGTTCGGGAAAGCGCTCGGTGATGAGCTCTTCGCCACGCGACCACAGCCACGTCTGCCCGGCGCGCTTGACCAGTTGCGCGCGGATGCCGTCCCACTTCCATTCCACCTGCCACGCCGAGGGCGGGCCGATCAGCGCATCGAACTGCTCCACCGGCGCGGTGAGCGCATGCGCGAGGAAGAACGGATACGGATGGCCGCCGGTGCGGCGGTCCGTCTCGCGCTCGGCCTCGGGCGCGACGAGCGCGAGGTAATCGCGCGCGGCCGGCTGGTGGCCGATGGCGGTGTAGCCCATGAGCCGCTGCGCGACCAGCCGGGCATCGAGTCCGGCGACCGCCGCCAGCGCCTGCGTGACCTGAAGGCGTGACACCCCGACGCGGAAGCCGCCCGTGATGAGCTTGAAGTAGACCAGCCGCTCATCCGGCGCCAGGACCTGCCAGTGCGCCTGCAGCTCGGCCGCCAGGGCCTCGCCCGACAGGTCGCGCAGCGGCAGCAGCCGCCCGGTGACCCACGCCGCCAGGCTGTCGTCGGCCGCGGGCGCCGTGGGCGGTGGCAGCAGCAGCGCGATGGTTTCCGCCAGATCGCCCACGGCTTCGTAGCTCTCGTCGAACAGCCATTCGGGCAGGCGCGCGGCTTCGCGCGCCAGTGTGCGCAGCACCTTGGTCGGCACCAGCTGGCGCGGCTTGCCGCCCGCCAGGAAATACACGGCCCAGGCCGCGTCGGCTGCATCGGCCGCCTGCAGGTAGCGCTGCAGCGCGGCCTGCTTGGCACGGCTCGCAGTACTGGCGTCGAGCTCGCGGTAGAGCGCAGCGAAGTCCTTCATGCGCGGCCCTCGTCGCCGGTGGCGCCAGAGGCGTCCGGGTCTGCGCCTGTGTTCGCGTCCACGCCCTCTTCCATCCGCCCGGCGGCGTTGTCCGCTGCAGCCGACTCTTCGTTGTCCTCCTGGCCGTACTCGGTGGCGAAGCCCTGTGCCTCCAGGCCCTGCTCCGTGAGCCAGCGCACCAGCACGGCCACGCTGCCATGGGTGACGAACACCCGCTCGGCCCCGGTGGCGCCGATGGCCGATTGCAGGCCGGGCCAGTCGGCATGGTCGGACATGACGAAGCCGCGATCCACGCCGCGCCGCCGCCGTGTGCCGCGCAACTGCATCCAGCCGCTGGCGAAGGCATCCGAGTGCACGCCGAAGCGGCGCAGCCACGGCGTGGACTGGGCCGAGGGCGGGGCCAGCACGATGGCGCGGCGCAGCGCAGCCGCATCGACGTCGGCCACGCGCTGCGTGGGCGCGAGTGCCACGCCGGCCGCGCGGTAGACGGCATTGAGCGGCTCCACCGCGCCATGCGTGACGATCGGCCCGATGGAGGCATCGAGCCCCGACAGGATGCGCTGCGCCTTGCCGAACGAATAGCAATACAGCACCGACGCGCGGCCGGCCTCGGCGTTGGCGGCCCACCAGCGGTTGATATCGGCCAGCAGCTCGGGTTGCCGGGGCCAGCGGTAGATGGGCAGGCCGAAGGTGGATTCGGTGATGAAGGTGTCGCAGCGCACGGGCTCGAACGGCGGGCAGGTGCCGTCGGCCTCGGTCTTGTAGTCGCCACTGGCGACCCAGACCTGGCCGCCATGCTCCAGCCGCACCTGGGCCGAGCCGAGCACGTGGCCCGCCGGGTGCAGCGACAGCCGCACGCCGTGGTGCGTGATGGCCTCGCCATACGCCAGGGTGTGCAGCGGAATGTCGGCTCCGAGGCGGTGGCGCAAGGTGCCCTCGCTGTCGGCGTGGGCGAGGTAATGGGCGTGCCCGGTGCGCGCGTGGTCCGAATGGGCGTGCGTGATGACCGCGCGATCCACCGGCCGCCAGGGGTCGATGAAGAAGTCGCCCGGCGGGCAGTACAGGCCTTCGGAGCGCAGCACGACGAGGTCCATGCGGCCGATCGTAGCGGCGCTCCCCGAGGACATACCGTAGGACGCCGCCGCCAGCCGGGCGGCGGGCAGGCGTCAGCCCAGCGAGACCGGCAGGCGCAGGAAGCGGCCGCCGCCGCTCACGGGCGCCGGCAGGTCGCCCGCCCGCGCGTTGACCTGCACCGAGGGCCACAGCAGGCGCGGCAGGGCCAGCGCCGCATCGCGCGCGGTGCGCAGGCGCACGAACTCGTCTTGCGAACGCGCGCGGCCCAGGTGGATGTTGTTGGCGCGCTGGTCGGCCACGGTGGTGCCGAATCTGGCCGCACGGCCAGCCGGCGGGTAGTCGTGGCAGAAGTAGAGCTGCGTCTCGGGCGGCAGGCTCAGCAGGCGCTGGGCCGAGCGATAGAGCGCGTGCGCGTCGCCGCCCGGGAAGTCGCAGCGCGCGCTGCCGCAGTCGGGCATGAACAGCGTGTCGCCCACGAAGGCCGCGCCGGCCGCCAGGCCCTGCACGGCGCCAGACTCCAGCACATAGGTGACGCAGGCCGGCGTGTGGCCCGGCGTGCTCCACACCCGCAGCGGCACCCGGCCGACCTGGATGACATCGCCATCGGCGAACAGCCGATCGAACGGCAACTCGCCCGCGCCCAGCTCGGGATCGGCCAGCAGCTTGCCGAACGCGTGGCGCACGTCGACGACGCGCGTGCCGATGCCGATGCGCGCGCCTGTGCGACGGCGCAGCCAGGCGGCCGCAGAAAGATGGTCGGCATGCACGTGGGTCTCGAGGATCCACTGCATGCGTGCGCCCAGCTCGGCCACGCGGTCGAGCAGCCGCTGCGCGCTGGCGGTGGTGCAGCGGCCCGAGGCGGCGTCGAAGTCCAGCACCGGATCGATCAGCGCGCAGTCGCCGGTGGAGGCGTCGTGCAGCAGGTAGCTCCAGGTGGCGCTGTCGGCATCGAAGAAGGGTTCGACGGCGAGCTGCGCCGCGGCAGGGTGGCCGCTCATGCCGGCCCCAGCCCGTAGCGCGCGCCGGTCAGGCCCTCGGTGTCGATCTGCGGCGTGCGGCCAGCCAGCAGATCCGCCACCACGCGGCTGGTGCCGCAGGCCTGCGTCCAGCCGTTGGAGCCATGGCCGGCGTTCAGGTGCAGGCCGCGGATGCGCGTGGGGCCCAGCACCGGCGGGCCGTCCGGTGTCATGGGGCGCAGCCCGGCCCAGAACTCGACGCGGCCGTAGTCCATGCCGTGCGGGAACAACTCGCGCGTGAGGCGCACCAGCAGATCGCGCCGTGCCGGCGGGCGGCTCAGGTCGTGGCCGATCAGCTCGGCCATGCCCGCCACGCGCAGGCGGTCGCCCAGGCGCGACACCATGATCTTGTTGTGCTCGTCCATGATGGCCACCGTCGGCGCCGCCCCGGCATCGGTGATGGGCACGGTGATGGAGTAGCCCTTGAGCGGGTACACCGGCAGTTCGAGCCCGAGCGGGCGCAACAGGCGCGGCGCATGGCTGCCGAGTGCGACCACGCAGGCGTCGGCGGTGAGCCGCTCGTGCAGCGCGCCCACTTCCACCGACGCCAGCGTGTCGCCCTCGACATGCAGCGCGTGGATGTCGGTGTCGTAGCGGAAGGCGACGCCGCGCGCGGCCAGCCACGCCGAGAGCGACTGGCAGAACTTGTGGCTGTCG
This sequence comes from Burkholderiales bacterium, assembly GCA_017307855.1. Lineage (GTDB taxonomy): Bacteria > Pseudomonadota > Gammaproteobacteria > Burkholderiales > Burkholderiaceae_C > JAGOCV01. The sequence continues at coordinate 492,188 of JAFKGD010000007.1, forward strand.
CCCGATGCATCCACCGGCATGTGCAGGCCGCCGCTCCAGGCCACGCCCGAGGCGCCGATGGCCGGCTCGATGCCGGCGGCTTCATGCGCGCTCAGCAGGCGGTGCTCGATGCCCAACGAGGCCAGCGTGCGCGCGGCCAGCCGGCCCAGTTCAAGTTCCTGCTGCGTGCGGAAGAGCTGCAGCGTGCCGTCGCCGTGGAAGTCGAAATCGTGCTGCAGACCCGTGTCGTCGGCCAGCGTGCGCAGGCACGCCAGGCTGTAGTGGGCCACGCGCTGCATGCGAGCCTTGTTGCCGGGAAAACTTTCGGTGTTGCAGTTGGCCACCCACTGCCGCACCCAGCGCAGGCGCTCGGGCTCGGGCCACAGCGAAAAGCGGATCGGCGAGTTGCCGGCCAGCATCATCCGCACGACTTTGCCCACCATGCCGGGCGCGGCCCACGGGCCGGCGAAGCTCGGGCACAAGCCGCCGGCATTGCCCCGGCTGGTTTCCAGGCCGGCATCGGACTGGCGATCGACGACGGTCACGTCATGTCCGTCGCGCCACAGGTAATACGCGGTCGTGACGCCGACCACGCCGGCGCCCAGCACCAGGATTCGCATGAGGGGAAAACTCTCGAGGAATAAGGGGCGCTCGGCGCCACGCAGAGCCGCGCGCGCCGGGCCCGAGCCGGCGCGCCGCGGCGGATCGTCAGTCGGCCGTGATGTTGGCCTTGGTGATCACGGCGTCGTAGTTCTTCACTTCGGCATTGATGAACTGCTCGAAGTCGCGGCCGTTCTTGTAGGCCACTTCGAAGCCGTAGCCTTCGAGCTTGGCCTTCATCGCCGGGCTTTGCATGATGCGCGCAGCGGCGGTTTCGAGCTTGGCGCGCAGCGGCGTCGGCAGGTTGGCCGGCGACCACAGGCCATACCAGCTGTAGAACTCGAAGTTGCCCATGCCGGCTTCACGCATCGTAGGCACGTCGGGCAGCAGCGGGCTGCGTTCCCGGGCGGTGATGGCCAGGGCGCGCAGCTTGCCGGCCTTGACGTTGGGCAGCGACGAGAGCATCGGATCCATCATGGCGTGCACCTGGCCGCCGATCAGGTCGGTCAGGGCCGGGCCGGCGCCCTTGTACAGCGCGATCGGCACCTTCAGGTCGGCCAGGCCGGTTTCCTGCATGAACTGCGCGATGCCGATGTGGCCGGCCGAGCCGAAGCCGCTGGTCACGAAGCTGTAGTTGTTGGGATTGGCCTTGACGACGCTGACCAGCTCCTTCACGTTCTTCGCGGGCACTTGTGGGTTCACGCTGAAGATGAGCGCGCCCTGGGCCAGCATGCTGATCGCGGTGAAGTCCTTGATCGCGTCGAACTTGATGGTCTTCTTGTACAGCAGCGGGTTGATGTTGTGGATCGACGCGTTGATGTAGAGCGTGTAGCCGTCGGCCGGGGCGCGCGCCACCGCGCCGGCGCCCACCAGGCCCGAGGCGCCCGGACGGTTGTCCACCACGACGGATTGCTTGAGGTCTTCGGACAAGGCCTGGGCGAAGGTCCGGGCCACGCCGTCCACGGCGCCGCCGGGCGCGTGCGGCACCACGATAGTGATCGGCTTGGAGGGATAGGACGCCGCGTCCTCCGCATGGGCGGCCAGCGGCGCGAAGGCCGTGGCAGCGGCGGCGGCACCCAGGGCGGCCATCGCGGAGATCGCGCGGCGCGTGAACCGCGCCGAGGAGGAAGAATCGGAAAGGCGAGAAGTGTTGTTCATGGTTTCCCCGTTGAGCGGTTGAAATGGATGCACGTTTCTTGCCCCCTTGTTCTTGTGCGTGATGGATGCGATGCGCGAGGCGCAGTGATCAGTACGTGCCCGGGTAGCCCGCGCCGTCGATCAGGATGTTCTGTCCGCAGATATAGCCTGCGTGGGCCGAGCAGATGAAGGCGCACAGCGCGCCGAACTCGTCGGCCTCGCCATAGCGGCCGGCCACCGACTTCGCGCCACGCTCTTCCCACAGCTCCTCAAACGATTTGCCGGTGGTGTGCAGCATGCCGCGGATGTGGTCGCGCTGCGCATCGGTGGCGAACACGCCGGGCAACAAGTTGTTGACGGTGACGCCGTGGCGCACGGTCTGGCGTGCGAGGCCCGCCGAGAAGCCCACCAGGCCCGATCGGGCGCCGTTGGACAGGCCGAGCTCCAGTTGCGGCGTCTTCACGCTGCGCGAGACGATGTTCACGATGCGGCCCCAGCGGCGTTCCATCATGCCGTCCACGGTGCGTCGCATCATCTCGATCGGGCCGACCATCATCAGGTCGATGGCGCGGTGCCAGTCGGCGGGTGACCAGTCGCGGAAGTCGCCCGGCGGCGCGCCGTCGGCGTTGTTGATGAGGATGTCGGGCGCGGGCACGGCGGCCAGCGCCGCGTCGCGGCCTTCGTCCTTCGTGATGTCGGCGACCACGTAATGCACCGGGTTGCCGGTGGCTTCGGAGATCTCCTTCGCCGCTGCGGCCAGCGTGGCCTCGGTGCGCGCGGCGATGGTGACTGCTACGCCTTCAGCCGAGAGCCGGTGCGCGCAAGCGCGCCCCATGCCCTTGCTGGCGCCGAAAACGAGGGCCTTGCGGCCGGCGATACCAAGATCCATGTGCGGCGGTTCCTGGCGAGCGGATCAGGCGGCCTTGAGCTCGGGCGAGCTCCAGCCGTATTTCTTGTCCAGGCCCAGTTCCTTGACCACGCGCAGGCCCTTGTTGAGCGCTTCGCCTTCGAGTCCCTTGAGCGGCTTGCGCAGGTTGCCCGCGGGCAGGCCCACGGCCTTCATCAACGACTTGATCGCCACCGGGTTGATGGCCGAGTACGAGTAGTGCAGCAGCTGCAGGTTCTTGAGATAGGCCTCGCGGAAGCTCACCGACACGTCGGGTGTGGTCCATGGCTTAGAGATGGTGGCCAGTTCGGCCGGCGCGATGTTGCCGGTCATGTTGGCGGTGCCGTGGCCGCCCAGGCTCATGGTGGGGACCACCAGGCCGAGGTTGGGCGAATCGCAGCACATCACGGCCACGTCGGGGCGCGCGGCCAGCACCTGCGCCACCTGGCCCACGCGCGTGGTCGATTCCTTGAGCACGACGTAGTTGGGGTGCTTGAAGATGCGCAGCAGGTGGTCCCAGTGCAGGTCGGTCTTCACGCGCGGCGGGTTGTTGTAGAGGCCCAGCGGCAGGTCGGTGGCGTCGGCCACTTCGAGGAAGTATTCCTCCAGGTCGGACTCGGCGCCGCAGATGTAGGCGGGCGCGGCCAGGATGGCGCCGTCGGCGCCGTTGGCCTTGGCGAAGCGCAGGTAGTCCTTGGTGGTCTCGGTGTTGTTGCCGGTGCAGCCGTAGAACAGCTTCATCTTGCCGGTCTTCATCCTGGCCGTCTCGGCGATGATGGTCTGGCGCTCCTGCTGCGAGAGCATCGAGACTTCACCCGTGGAGCCCATGATCAGCACGGCGCTGGTGCCGTTGTCTTCCTGGAACTTGAGCAGTTCGCGGAAGGCGCCGAAGTCGGGGCTGCCGTCCTGGTTGAACGGCGTGATCAGCGCCACGAAGGATCCTTCGATTTTCATCTTGCTCATGTCTGTTGTTCCGGGTTGCAGTGTTTCGCGAGAGGGGGACATATGTTAGGCGCAGACGGGGGCGCCCTTCAGTCAGAGTTCTTGGAAGCTTATGCCGCGACAGGGTGTTTGGCAGGGGCGGCTGCGCTGCGCTCGGCCGCCTGCAGCGCGGCGAAGCCGCGCTCGAGATCGGCCAGCAGGTCCGGCACGTCTTCCAGGCCCACATGCAAGCGCAGTGCCAGCCCCTTCCAGGGCCAGCGCGCGCCGGTGTGCGAGGCGCCGGGCGTGAAAGGGATCACCAGGCTTTCGTAGCCGCCCCAGGACACGCCGATGCCGAAGTGCTCCAGCGCGTCGACGAAGGCATGCATGGCCGGGACCGACGCCGTGCGCAGCACCATGGTGAAGAGGCCGCAGGCGCCCGTGAAATCGCGCTTCCAGAGCGCGTGGCCCGGATGCGAAGGCAGCGCCGGGTGGAGCACGGCTTCGACTTCGGCGCGTCGCTCCAGCCACGACGCCACGGCCAGGCCCGATTCGTGGTGGCGCGCCAGCCGCACGCCCATCGTGCGCAGGCCGCGCAGCGCCAGGTAGATGTCGTCTGGGCTGGTGGTCTGGCCCATGTCGGACGAGGTGGCCTTGATCTTCGGCCAGACTTCGCGCGTGCAGGTGACGATGCCCATCAATGCATCGGAATGGCCGACGATGTACTTGGTGGCAGCCTGGATCGACACGTCCACGCCATGCTTGAAGGGCTTGAAGAACAGCGGCGTGCCCCAGGTGTTGTCCATCACCACCAGCGCGCCGCGCGCATGCGCCACGGCCGCGATGGCGGGGATGTCCTGGATCTCGAAGGTCTCGGAACCCGGCGACTCGACGAACACCACGCGGGTGTTGGACTTCATCAGCGCGTCGATGCCGACGCCGACGAGCGGGTCGTACACGTCCACCTCGACGCCGTAGCGCGAGAGCACGTTCTTGAGGAAGCTGCGCGTGGGCGAATAGGCGCAGTCGGGCACCAGCACGTGGTCGCCGGCTGCCAGCAGCGCGGTCAGCGCGGTGGAGATGGCCGCCAGGCCGGAGGGGTAGACCAGGGAGCGGTAGCCACCCTCGATCTGCGCCACGGCCTCCTGCAGCGCGTGGTGGGTGGCCGCGCCGTAGCGGCCATAGGTGGTGGCGCCGAATTCGTCGGCGGCACGGGCACGCTTCATGCGCTCCCACTCGTCCATCGACCCGGCGAGGATCGTCGATCCGCGGAAGATGGGGGTGTTCACCACGCCACCGAACCGCTCGGGATGACGTCCGGCGGTGACCAGTTGGGTGTTCTCTTGCATTGTCTTGACGGCTCCAGGATGGCGCCTTGCGGCGCGTTGTGTCTGGAGGCAGTCTAGGATTCATGCCGGTGTCATATTTTTCGTTGTTGGGCGCTGCAGCCCCGGAAAAGAGAAAATTTTTCACCACCTCCGTTTCCACAATCGATGAGCCACACCATGGACCGCAAAGACCAACGCATCCTCGACCTGCTGCAGGCCGACGCCCGGCTCTCGACGAGCGAGATCGCCGAGCGCGTGAGCCTGTCGGTGACGGCCTGCTGGAAGCGCATCCAGCGGCTGACCGAGGAGGGCTACATCCGCCAGCAGGTGTGCCTGCTCGACAGCCGGAAGATCGGCCTGGGCGTGACGGTGTTCGTGTCGGTGCGCACCAGCCACCACGACCTGGCGTGGCTGCGCAAGTTCGCCGCCGGCGTGCGTGACATGCCCGAGGTGACCGAGTTCTATCGCATGAGCGGCAACACCGACTACCTCATCAAGGTGGTGGTGCCCGACATCGCGGGGTTCGACCGCGTCTACAAGAAGCTGATCCAGGTCGCCGAACTGTTCGACGTGAGTTCGAGCTTCGCGATGGAAGAGATCAAGTACACCACGGCGCTGCCGCTCGACTACGCCTGAATTCCGGGGCCGGACACCGCCCCGCGCTGACACCATGACCTCGCCGACTTCGCGCTTTCCCTCGCTGTCCCACTGGGGCGCCTTCACCGCCGTGGTGGAAGGCGGCCGCCTGACCGCCTGCGAGCCTTTTGCGCACGACCCCGCGCCCTCGCCCATCCTGCAATCGATGCCGGGCATGGTGCATTCCGATCTGCGCATCCGTCGTCCCGCCGTGCGTGCGGGCTGGCTGGCGCAACGCCTGGGCAGCGACCGCACGGCACGCGGCCGTGAAGATTTCGTCGAGGTGGACTGGGACGTGGCGCTGTCGCTGGTGTCGGAGGAATTGGCGCGCGTGCGTGCAGAACATGGCGACAGCGCCGTCTTCGGCGGCTCGTACGGCTGGTCGTCGGCGGGGCGGCTGCATCACGCGCGCACGCTCACGCACCGCTTCCTGCATGCCACCGGCGGCTGCACCACGCAGGCCGGCAACTACAGCTGGGGTGCGGCGCAGTTCCTGCTGCCGCACATCATCGGCAGCTACGCACCCGTGACCGGCCGCGTGACCGACTGGCAGAGCCTGCTGGCGCACAACCAGCTCTTCATCGCCTTCGGCGGCATCCCGCTGCGCAACGCGCAGATCACCTCGGGCGGCGCGGGAGAGCACAGCACCCATGCCTGGATCGAGCGCGCTCGCCACAGCGACATCGAGTTCGTGGTGATCAGCCCCACGCGCGGCGACATCCCCGAGGGCCTGCGCTCCGAGTGGATCCCGATTCGCCCGAACACCGACACGGCCATGATGCTGGGCATGGCCCACACGCTGTGGTCCGAGAACCTGCACGATGCCGACTTCCTCTCCCGCTGCTGCGAGGGCTTCGGCGCGTTCGCCGACTATCTGGCTGGCAAGAACGACGGCCAGGCCAAGACGGCAGCGTGGGCCGCTGCCATCTGCGGCGTGCCGGCCGATCGCATCCGTGCGCTGGCACGCCACGCCGTCACGCGGCGCACGCTGCTCAACTGCACCTGGTCACTGCAGCGCGCCCATCGGGGCGAGCAGCCCTATTGGGCCAGCATCGCGTTGGCCTCCATGCTCGGGCAGATCGGCCTGCCGGGCGCGGGCTTCGCCTTCGGCCACGGCTCGATCAACGGCGTGGCCACGCCCCGCCCCGACGTGCCGGCGCCCGAGATGGGCGCCGGACCCAACCCGGCGAAGAGCAGCATCCCCGTGGCGCGTATCGCCGACATGCTGCTGCATCCCGGCGAGCCGTACGAATTCAACGGCCGCCACGCCACCTATCCCGACACGCGGCTGGTCTACTGGGCCGGCGGCAACCCGTTCCATCACCACCAGGATCTCAACCGCCTGATGCGCGCCTGGGCCCGACCCGAGACCATCGTCGTGCACGAGAGCTGGTGGACGCCCACGGCGCGGCGCGCCGACATCGTGCTGCCGGCCACCACCACGCTGGAGCGCAACGACATCGGCGGCTCGTCGCGCGACCGCTTCGTGCTGGCCATGCACCAGGCGCTGGCACCGCAGTTCGAGAGCCGCAACGATTTCGACATCTACCGCGAGCTCGCGGCCCGCGCCGGGCAGGAATACGCCTTCACCGAAGGGCGCGACGAGATGACCTGGATCCGCCACATCTACGACGGCATGGCCACGCGCTGGCGCGCCGCCGGCTTCGACGCACCCGCATTCGAGCGCTTCTGGTCCGAGGGGCACGCGATGCTGCCCGAGCCAGCGCGCCCGTTCGTGCTGATGGCCGATTTCCGCGTCGATCCCGAGGCGCATCCGCTCAAGACGCCGAGCGGCCGCATCGAGCTCTACTCGTCGACCATCGGTGGCTTCGGCTACGACGACTGCCCACCCCACCCCACGTGGCTGGCGCCCGACGAATGGCTCGGTGCCGAGGCCGCGCGCCAATGGCCGCTGCATCTCATCAGCTCGCAGCCGCCCGACAAGCTCCATTCGCAACTGGACGCAGGCAGCCAGTCGCTGGCCGGCAAGCAACAGGGCCGCCAGGTGCTGCGTCTGCATCCCGCCGAAGCCGCGCGGCGCGGCATCGTCGACGACATGCTGGTGCGCGTCTTCAACGCGCGCGGCAGCTGCCTGGCGGCGGCCCGGCTGGACGACGACGTGAGCGAGGGCGTGGTCGTGCTGCCCACCGGAGCCTGGTTCGACGCCGACGACGCGGCGCTCGAACGCCACGGCAATCCGAATGTGCTCACACGCGACCGCGGCACGTCGCGCCTCACGCAGGGGCCCGGGGCGCTGTCGGCGCTGGTGGAGGTCGAGCGCTGGACGCAGGGCGACGCGCCGCGCATGCGCGCGTTCGACGTGCCGTCGCTCTCGGCGCCGTCAGACGCTGTGCCCTGATCGACACCGCGCGCAGGTCTGGCCGCACGGCCCGGCTGCAGGCGGCCGATTCCGCCGTCCCAAAGAAAAAGGGCCGCCCGAGGGCGGCCCTTTGATGTGCGCTTCGTGGGGCGCTCGTTATTTCTTGTCGCGGTACTTGCGCAGTGCGGCGATCTGCGCCGCCATGACGGCGAGTTCGGATTGCGCACGGGCCAGGTCGAGTTCGCTCTTGGCGTTCTTGACGGCTTCCTCGGCGGCAGCCCGCGCCTCGTTGGCCTTCTCCTCGTCCAGATCCTTGCCGCGGATGGCGGTGTCGGACAGCACGGTGACGCAATCGGGTTGCACTTCGAGAATGCCACCGGCGACGAACACGAATTCCTCGCCACCATCGGCGCGCTCGATGCGCACCGAACCCGGGCGGATGCGGGTGATCAGCGGCGTGTGGCGCGGGTAGATACCCAGCTCGCCGGCTTCACCCGGCAGGGCCACGAACTTCGCCGGCCCTGAGAAGATCGACTCTTCGGCGCTGACGACTTCAACCTGAATGGTGTTGGCCATATCTGTTCCTCTCTAAAAAGTTGGCATGAGCCGGCAGACGGGGCGCCGCGACAACGTGGCGCGCCCGTGTGCGTCGCTCAGGACAGCTTTTTGGCCTTTTCGAAGGCTTCGTCGATGGTGCCGACCATGTAGAACGCCTGCTCGGGCAGGTGATCGCATTCGCCGGCCGTGATCATCTTGAAGCCACGGATGGTTTCGGCCAGGGGCACGTACTTGCCCGGCGAGCCCGTGAACACTTCGGCCACGTGGAACGGCTGCGACAGGAAACGCTGCATCTTGCGCGCGCGGGCCACGATCAGCTTGTCGTCGGGCGAGAGTTCGTCCATGCCCAGGATGGCGATGATGTCGCGCAGTTCCTTGTAGCGCTGCAGCGTGCCCTGGACGGCGCGGGCCGTCTGGTAGTGGTCGTCGCCGACCACGTGCGGGTCGAGCTGGCGGCTGGTCGAGTCGAGCGGATCGACGGCGGGGTAGATACCCAGCGCGGCGATGTCACGCGAGAGCACAACGGTGGAGTCCAGGTGGGCGAAGGTGGTGGCAGGCGACGGGTCGGTCAAGTCATCCGCCGGCACGTACACGGCCTGGATCGAGGTGATCGAGCCGACCTTGGTCGACGTGATGCGTTCCTGCAGGCGGCCCATTTCCTCGGCCAGCGTCGGCTGGTAGCCCACGGCGGAAGGCATGCGGCCCAGCAGGGCGGACACTTCGGTGCCGGCCAGCGTGTAGCGGTAGATGTTGTCCACGAAGAACAGAACGTCGCGGCCTTCGTCGCGGAACGACTCGGCGATCGTCAGGCCGGTCAGGGCCACGCGCAGACGGTTGCCCGGCGGCTCGTTCATCTGGCCGTAGACCATGGCCACCTTGGATTCGGGCAGGTTCTCGAGGTTCACGACGTTGGAGTCGGCCATCTCGTGATAGAAGTCGTTGCCCTCGCGGGTCCGCTCGCCCACACCGGCGAACACCGACAGACCCGAGTGGGCCTTGGCGATGTTGTTGATGAGTTCCATCATGTTCACGGTCTTGCCCACGCCGGCGCCGCCGAACAGGCCCACCTTGCCGCCCTTGGCGAACGGGCACACCAGGTCGATCACCTTGATGCCGGTTTCGAGCAGTTCCTGCGAAGGCGACAGCTCGTCATAGGCCGGGGCCTTGCGGTGGATGGAAGCGGTGAGCTCCTGGCTCACGGGACCGCGCTCGTCGATGGGGTTGCCCAGCACGTCCATGATGCGGCCCAGCGTCGCCTTGCCCACGGGCACGGTGATCGGGTTGCCGGTGTTGGTCACCATGATGCCGCGGCGCAGGCCGTCGGACGAACCCAGCGCGATGGTGCGAACGATGCCGTCGCCCAGCTGCTGCTGCACTTCCAGCGTCAGCGCCGAACCCTCGAGCTTGAGCGCGTCGTACACCTTGGGCATCTGGTCACGCGGGAATTCCACGTCCACCACGGCGCCGATGCACTGAACAATTTTTCCTTGGACTTGAGCCATGTTTTGCTCCAATAAATTTGATTCTGGGGTTCAGCTCAACCGCTGATGGCGGCGGCGCCGGACACGATCTCGGACAGTTCCTTCGTGATGGCCGCCTGGCGGGTCTTGTTGTAGACCAGCTTCAGTTCGGAGATCACGTTGCCTGCGTTGTCGGTCGCGGCCTTCATGGCCACCATGCGGGCGGCCTGCTCGGACGCCATGTTCTCGGCCACGGCCTGGTACACCAGCGCTTCCACGTATCGCAGCAGCAGGTCGTCGATGACCGCCTGCGCGTCGGGTTCGTAGATGTAGTCCCAGCTCGATGCGCCGGCTTCCTTGGCCTCGGCTTCCAGTTGCGCCTGCGACAGCGGCAGCAGCTGCTGCATCACCGGTTCCTGGCGCATGGTGTTGATGAACTTCGTGTAGCAGACGTACACGGCGCTCACCTCACCCCGCACATAGGCGTCGAGCAGCACCTTCACGGGGCCGATCAGCTTGTCCAGGTGCGGCTTGTCGCCCAGCTGGGTGACATGCGAGACCACCTTCGCGCCCACGCGGTTGAGGAAGCCCAGGCCCTTGCCGCCGATGGCCACGGCCTCGGCAGTCTTGCCCTGGGCCTGCAGCTCGCGCAGCTTGTTGGTGACGACGCGCAGGATGTTGGTGTTCAGGCCACCGCACAAACCCTTGTCCGTGGTGACGACGATGAAGCCGACGGTCTTGGCGTCGTTGGTCTTCATGAAGGCGTGCACGTACTCGGGATTGGCCTGGCCCAGGTTGGCGGCAATGTCGCGAACCTTTTCGGCGTAGGGGCGGGCCGCACGCATGCGGTCCTGCGCCTTGCGCATCTTGGACACGGAAATCATTTCCATGGCCTTGGTGATCTTCTTCGTCGATTCGAAGTTCTTGATCTTGCCGCGGATTTCCTTGCCTGTTGCCATGGTGACTCCTTGCAGTCCCCGCCGGTCAGGCGAACGACTTCTTGAACTCGGTGATGGCGGCCGTCAGCTGGGCCTCGGCATCCTTGTCCATGGCCTTGTCGGCTTCGAGCTTGGACAGCAGCGCAGCGTGCTTGTCCTTCAGGAAGCCATGCAGGCCGTGTTCGAAGGCGAGCACCTTCTTGACGTCGATGTCGTCCAGGAAGCCCTTGTTCACCGCGAACAGCGTCGCGCCCATCAGGCTGATGGACAGCGGGCTGTACTGGGCCTGCTTGAGCAACTCGGTCACGCGGGCGCCGCGGTCGAGCTGCTTGCGGGTGGCTTCGTCCAGGTCGGAGGCGAACTGCGCGAACGCGGCCAGCTCACGGTACTGGGCCAGATCGGTACGGATACCGCCGGACAGCGACTTGATCAGCTTGGTCTGGGCGGCACCGCCGACGCGCGACACCGAGATACCGGCGTTGATGGCGGGGCGGATACCGGCGTTGAACAGGCTGGTTTCCAGGAAGATCTGGCCGTCGGTGATCGAGATCACGTTGGTCGGAACGAAGGCGGACACGTCGCCGGCCTGCGTTTCGATGATGGGCAGCGCGGTCAGCGAACCGGTCTTGCCCTTGACGGCGCCCTTGGTGAAGGCTTCCACGTATTCGGCGTTCACGCGGGCGGCGCGCTCGAGCAGGCGGCTATGGAGATAGAACACGTCGCCGGGGAAGGCTTCGCGGCCCGGCGGGCGGCGCAGCAGCAGCGAGACCTGGCGGTAGGCCACGGCCTGCTTGGACAGGTCGTCATAGACGATCAGCGCGTCTTCGCCGCGGTCGCGGAAGTATTCGCCCATCGTGCAGCCCGAGTAGGCCGACACGTACTGCATGGCGGCGGATTCGGATGCCGAGGCGGCCACGACGATGGTGTACTCCATCGCACCGGCCTGCTCCAGCGCACGCACCACGTTCTTGATCGACGAGGCCTTCTGGCCGATGGCGACGTACACGCACGTCACGCCCTGGCCCTTCTGGTTGATGATGGCGTCGATGGCCACGGCGGTCTTGCCGGTCTGGCGGTCGCCGATGATCAGCTCGCGCTGGCCACGGCCGATCGGCACCATGGAGTCGATGGACTTCAGGCCGGTCTGCAGGGGCTGGTCGACCGACTTGCGGGCGATCACGCCGGGCGCGACCTTCTCGATGACGTCCGTCATCTTGGCGTTGATCGGGCCCTTGCCGTCGATCGGCTGGCCCAGGGCGTTGACCACGCGACCCACGAGCTCGGGGCCCACCGGCACTTCCAGGATGCGGCCCGTGCACTTGACGGTGTCGCCTTCGGAGATGCTCTCGTACTCGCCCAGGATCACCGCGCCGACCGAATCACGCTCGAGGTTGAGCGCCAGGCCGAACACGTTGCCGGAGAATTCCAGCATTTCGCCCTGCATCACGTCGGACAGGCCGTGGATGCGGACGATGCCGTCGGTCACCGAGACGACGGTGCCCTGGTTGCGGATGTCGGCGCTGGCGGCCAGCCCCTCGATCCGGCTCTTGATCAGTTCGGAGATTTCTGCGGGATTGAGTTGCATGGCTCTTTCCTTGTTTGCTTGTAATGGCGGACCCCCGGCCGTCAGGCCGTGAGCGCGACTTTCATTTGTTCGAGGCGGGCGCGCACCGAGGTGTCGAGCACCTCGTCACCCACCACCACGCGGATGCCACCGATCAGCGATGCGTCCTGCACCACCGACACGTTGAGCTTGCGCGCGAAACGCTTTTCCAGGGAGGCCGACACGTCGGCCAGCTGCGCCGGCTCGATCGGGAAGGCGCTGTAGACCACGGCATCCGAAGAGCCGGCCTGGGCATTGCGCAGCGCGCGGAATTGCGTGGCGATCTCCGGCAGGGCCGCCAGGCGGTTGTTGTCGATGACCGTGCGAAGGAAATTCTTCGCAGCCTCCGGCAACGGCGAACCGACGACACCCGAGATCACGTCGAACACCTGCTCGGGGGCCGTCTTGGGGCTGTCCGCGAACTGCAGCAGTTGCGGATGTCCGGCGACGGCCGCCAGCGCGTCGAGCCACTGGGCTGTCTGCGCGTCGGAGCCGGCAGCCTTGTAGAGCGCTTCCGCGTAGGGACGGGCGATGGTGGCGATTTCGGCCATGGATGCTCCTTGCCGATTACAGCTCGGTCTTCAGGCGACCCAGCAGGTCGGCGTGGACGCTCGCGTTGACTTCCTTGCGCAGGATCTGCTCGGCACCCTTGACGGCCAGGCTCGCGACCTGCTCGCGCAGGGCTTCACGGGCCTTGACGGTCTGCTGCTCGGCCTCGGCACGAGCGGCGGCGACGATCTTGTTGGCTTCTTCCGTGGCGCGTGCCTTGGCCTCTTCGATGATGGCCTGGGCACGACGCTCGGCATCGGCCAGGCGCTGGGCGGTTTCGTTGCGCGACTGGGCCAGTTCGGTCTCGACGCGGGCGTTGGCGGCCGAGAGCTCGCTCTTGGCCTTGTCCGCCGCGGCCAGGCCGTCGGCGATCTTCTGCGCGCGTTCGTCGAGCGCCTTGGTGATCGGCGGCCAGACGAACTTCATGGTGAACCACACCAGGATCGCGAATACGACCGCCTGCAGGAACAGGGTTGAGTTAATGTTCACGGCTCAAATCCTTCCTCGGCACGAGGCGGAAGCCCCGATCAGGCCAGGACGAAGGGGTTGGCGAAAGCGAACAGCAGGGCGATGGCCACGCCGATCAGGAACGCAGCGTCGATCAGGCCGGCCAGAATGAACATCTTGGTCTGCAGTTCGTTGATGAGTTCGGGCTGGCGGGCCGACGACTCGAGGAACTTGCCGCCCATCAGCGCGATGCCGATGGAAGCGCCGACAGCGCCGAGACCCACGATGATGCCGCAAGCCAGAGCGACGAGGCCGAGAATGTTTTCCATGATTGCTCCTTCAGATTAAGTAAATGGAAAGAAAAAACGAATAACCGGATCAGTGATGGTCGTGGGCCTGTCCCACATAGATCAGCGTCAACATCATGAAGATGAAGGCTTGCAGCGTGATCACCAGGATGTGGAAGATGGCCCACACCGTACCGGCAATCACATGCCCGACGCCCAGCCAGAATCCGCCGGTGAGCGGATTGAACTGCCAGGCCCACACGCCGCCCATGAGGGCGATCAGCATGAAAACGAGTTCGCCTGCAAACATGTTGCCGAACAACCGCATGCCGTGCGAGACGGTCTTGGCGATGAATTCGATCATCTGCATCAGGAAGTTGATCGGATACAGGAAGACCTTGTCGCCGAACGGTGCGGCCACCAGCTCGTGCGCCCAGCCGCCGATGCCCTTGATCTTCACGTTGTAGACCAGGCAGATCAGCAGCACGCTCACCGACAGGCCCAGCGTGGTGGAAAGGTCGGCGGTGGGAACGACGCGCATGTAGTCGGGATGACCCATCGCCGGCCCGGCGACATGCCAGATGGCCGGCAGGAAGTCGACGGGCAGCATGTCCATCGCGTTCATCAGGAAGATCCAGAGGAACACGGTGAGGGCCAGCGGCGACACCAGCTTGCGGCTCTGCGCATTCTTGATCACGCCCTTGGCCTGGTTCTCGACCATCTCGGCCATGATCTCGACGGCCGCCTGGAAGCGGCCGGGCACGCCGGCGGTGGCGCGACGGGCCGCCAGCCACAGCACGAAGCAGCCGATCACGCCCAGAACCACGGAATAGAAGACCGAATCGAGGTTGAAAAGGCTGAAGTCGACGATGCTCGTCTGCTTCACGCTCTGGAAGGAGAAATCCTTCTGCAGATGCTGCAGGTGGTGAACGATGTATTCACCGGCCGTCGGCCCGTGTGCTCCAGCGTTTTCTGCCATGTGTCTACTTCCGTATCAGTCTCTTCAGGGCCGGCCCGCCCGGCGCCGCGCGTGCAGCCACCAAGCCAGCCAGTACATCTTCATCGTCACCACGAAGCTGGCGACCAGCGCCATCCAGCTCAACGAGGGAACCACCCGGGGCGCCACCAGCAGCATGGCCAGCGTGACCAGCACCTTGACGGCTTCCCAGAACATCAATCGCATGAGGGCCTGACCCGACTGGCCCGGCTGTCCGGAACGGACACCGCGCGACAGCCCCCGCGCGAACAGCGCCGCAGGAACCACCACCGCCAGAGCCCCCCAGGCTGCCGACCAGCCATGGGCCGCGGATCCGCCCCCCACCCAGGCCACCAGCGACGCCAGCACGCCGGCCAGGGACTGCACCCCGACCACATGCCACGGCGACACCGGCGTCTGCCGGGCCCGCCACTGATCCGCCTCCTCGGCGGTCAGCGGCTTGAAATCCGGAACGGATCCTTCAGCCTCACCCTCAGTTGCATCATCCCAACCGGCAGAACTTTCGGCTGCACGGGCGATCGCACGTTGGCGGCCGGCCGTTGCATCAGCTTTGTCCATCCCTGCTTTCGCCTTCGTGTCGTTCATCACAACCACCCAGGCCACGCAGCCGGTCACTTTGCAAAGCCTCTGATTATACGTAGTAACCCGCAACGTCTTTCCATGACCTGCAGGGTCAACCGGAAAACCGCCCCGTCCACGCATTTTTGTGGTGCGCCTGCACCACATGGCACGCGCGACAATCGGGTCTCCGGCTGCGGCTTGCATTGGCAGGCTTAGGCCTCATGTGACTTGTATCAGAGTGTGCGAGACATCATCGGTCGCACACCCGCAGGATGACCACCATGACCACCGCACCGACCCCCGACCCCACAGACGTCAGCGACGCCCGCAAGGACTCGCTCATCGAATATCCGTCGCAGTTCCCCATCAAGGTGATGGGAGCGAAGGCGGACGGTTTCGTGCACGCCATCACGGCGGTGGCCCATCAGTTCGATCCGGGCTTCGACGCCTCCACCATCGAGCTGCGCGACAGCAAGGGCGGCAACTACCTCGGCATCACCATCACCGTCACGGCCACCAGCCGGGAACAGCTCGACGAACTCTATCGCACGCTGTCGTCACATCCGATGGTCAAGGTCGTGCTCTGAGCCCTGCCATGCTGCAGCCCGAGCGGCGCGGCCGTGTCGACTACCGGCCGACCTACGAAGCCATGCAGGCCTTCACCGAGGCGCGTGGCGAGGCGACGCCCGACGCGCTCTGGCTGTGCGAGCACCCGCCCGTGTTCACGCAGGGCCTGGCCGGCCAGGCCGGGCACTTGCTGGCACCGGGCGACATTCCGGTGGTCGCCACCAACCGCGGCGGACAGATCACCTACCATGGCCCGGGCCAGGTCGTGGCCTATCCGCTCATCGACCTGCGCCGCGCGGGCTACTTCGTCAAGGAATACGTCTACCGGATCGAGGAGGCCGTGATCCGCACGCTGGCGCATTTCGGCGTGACGGGCCATCGCGTGGCCGGCGCGCCCGGCATCTACGTTCGTCTGGACGACCCGTTCTCCCATGCCGCGCTTGCCGGTCCCACGCATCCTGCCGATCCGTTCCGGGGCCTGGGCAAGATCGCCGCTTTAGGCATCAAGGTGAGCCGGCATTGCACCTACCACGGCGTGGCGTTGAACGTGGCGATGAACCTGGAACCCTTTTCGCGCATCAACCCTTGCGGCTACTCAGGGCTGGCGACGGTCGATCTTTCTACAATCGGGGTCCCCGTCACCTGGGACGAGGCGGCGAGCGTGTTCGGCCAGAAGCTGTGCACGCGCCTGGCCCCCTGATCATCGAGACCCCCAATGAGCACCACCGAAGTCGTCCGCGAAGCGCAGTCCGTCGACACCTACAACGCGCTGGCCAAGCAGAAGGCGGGCGCCAAGCTCGCGCGCATTCCCGTCAAGGTGGAGCAGGCCGAGGTGCTCAAGAAGCCCGAATGGATCCGCGTGAAGGCGGGCTCGCCCACCACGCGCTTCTACGAGATCAAGCAGATCCTGCGCGAGTCCAACCTGCACACGGTGTGCGAAGAGGCCTCGTGCCCCAACATCGGCGAATGCTTCGGCAAGGGCACGGCCACCTTCATGATCATGGGTGACAAGTGCACACGCCGCTGCCCGTTCTGCGACGTGGGCCACGGCCGGCCCGACCCGCTGGACAAGGACGAGCCGCTCAACCTGGCCAAGACCATCGCCAAGTTGCGCCTGAAGTACGTGGTGATCACCAGCGTCGACCGCGACGACCTGCGCGACGGCGGCAGCGGCCATTTCGTGGAATGCATCCGGAAGACGCGCGAGCTCTCGCCCACGACGCAGATCGAGATTCTGGTGCCGGACTTCCGCGGCCGCGACGACCGCGCGCTGGAAATCCTCAAGGCCGCGCCGCCGGACGTGATGAACCACAACCTGGAAACCATTCCGCGCCTCTACAAGGAAGCGCGCCCGGGTTCCGATTACCAGTTCAGCCTCAACCTGCTGAAGAAGTTCAAGGCGCTGCACCCTGGCGTGCCGACCAAGAGCGGCATCATGGTCGGCCTGGGCGAAACCGACGAGGAAATCCTGCAGACCATGCGCGACATGCGCGCGCACGACATCGACATGCTGACCATCGGCCAGTATCTCGCCCCGTCGAACTCGCACCTGCCCGTGCGGCGCTACGTGCATCCCGACACGTTCAAGATGTTCGAGGAAGAGGCCTACAAGATGGGCTTCAGCCACGCCGCCGTGGGCGCGATGGTGCGCTCGAGCTACCACGCCGACCAGCAGGCGCATGCCGCCGGCGTCTGAGTCCGCGCGCTGACAGGCGGGCTCAGCCCTGCATCGCCGAGGCCGGATCTTCCGCCTCGACCACCGCCCGCGCCCAGGTCGCCAGCTTGGACGCGTCGGCGCGCAGGACTTCCTGCTTGACCGCAAGGATCTGCGCCGGGTGCATGGAGAACGTGCGCAACCCGAGTCCCAGCAGCAGCCGCGTGAGCGCGGTGTCCCCTGCCATTTCGCCGCACACGCTCACGCCCTTTCCCTGGGCGTTGCACTCGGCGATGCTGTCCGCCAGCAGGCGCAGAACAGCCGGGTGCAGCGGATCGTAGAGGTGGGCCACCGACTCGTCGGCGCGATCGATCGCCAGCGTGTACTGAATCAGGTCGTTGGTGCCGACCGAGAGGAAGTCGAAGTACTTCAGGAACAGCTTGAGGGTGAGCGCCGCAGCCGGGATTTCAATCATCGCGCCGATCTTGACCGGGCCGTACTCCACGCCGCGCGCATCCAGATCGGCACGCGCCTGCTCGACGAGCGCCAGTGTCTGGCGGATCTCGCTGCCATGCGCCAGCATCGGAATCAGCAACTGGACCGGGCCATGCGCCGCCGCGCGCAGGATGGCGCGCAACTGGTCGAGGAACATGGCCGGATCGGCCAGGCTCCAGCGGATGGCGCGCAGGCCGAGCGCCGGATTGAGGTGGGCCTCGTCCTTGAGCGCGCGGTCCAGCGGCTTGTCGGCGCCCACGTCCACCGTGCGGATGGTGACCGGCAGGCCCTGCATGCCTTCGACCGCGCGCCGGTAGGCCTGGTACTGCTCTTCCTCGCCCGGCAGGTCGCCGCCCCGCCCCATGAACAGGAATTCGCTGCGGAACAGGCCCACGCCGGCGGCACCGGCCTTCACTGCCGCGGCCGCGTCGTCGGGCATTTCGATGTTGGCCAGCAGTTCGATGCGCTGGCCGTCGAGCGTCACGGCGGGTGTGTGGCGCAGCCGCGAAAGCCGTTCGCGGTCGACTTCGCCCTGGCGCTGCTTGTAGCCGTACTCGGCCAGGATGATGGGCGAGGGATCGACGATCACCACGCCGGCATCGCCGTCGATGATGACCCAGTCGTCCTGGCGCACCAGCTGGCTGGCCGAGCGCGCGCCGACGACGGCAGGGATGTCCATGCTGCGCGCCACGATGGCCGTGTGCGAGGTGCGCCCACCCACGTCGGTGACGAAGCCCGCGAACACGCTCTTCTTGAACTGCAGCATGTCGGCGGGCGACAGGTCGTGCGCGATCAGCACCAGCGGCACGTCGATGGTGTCGCCCAGCAGGAGGTCTTGCTGCGTCTTGCGCCGCGGCTTGTCGGCCACGGGCGAGGCCGCGCCCTTCATGTGGCGCAGGATGCGCTCGACCACCTGCTCGAGGTCGGCCTTGCGCTCGCGCAGGTACTCGTCCTCCATCTCGTCGAACTGGCGCGCGATCACCTCGAGCTGCGTGGTCAGCGCCCACTCGCCGTTGTAGAGGCGCTCGCTCACCCAGTGCTTGACGCCGTTCTCCATCTCCTTGTCCTGCAGGAGCATGAGATGCACGTCGAGCAGCGCCGTCAGCTCGGGCGGCGCGTCCTTCGGGATCTCGGTCTGCAGCCGTTGGATCTCGTCCACCACCGAATTGCGCGCGCGCCGCACGCGCATGATTTCGGACTCGACCTGCGCGGGCTCGATGAAATAGTGCGCCACGTCCATGCGGCTGGAGGCGACCAGCACCGCACGCCCGATGGCGATGCCCCGGGCCACCGGCAGGCCATGGACGGCGAAGGTCATCCGGCCTCCCGGCCCGGCGGCGCGACTGTGGGGCGCGGGGCCATGGGCTTCACTCGCCTTCGCCGAACTTGTCGCTGATGAGGGCCAGCAGCGCGTCCATCGCCTGCTGCTCCTGTGCGCCGTCGGTCTCGATCTCGACCGTGGTGCCCATGCCGGCGGCCAGCATCATGACGCCCATGATGCTCTTGGCGTTGACGCGCCGGTCGCCGCGCGACATCCAGACATCGCAGGGAAAACTGCCCGCCAGCTTGGTGAGCTTGGCCGAGGCGCGCGCATGCAGGCCGAGCTTATTGCTGATGGTCGTGGATGTCTTGATCATGGGAGCGTCGGGCCTGGTTCTGGGGTGCGGTGATCGCCACCTGCATCACCCCCTGGGTGCCACCCACCAGCGCGCGCGCGACGAGCGCGTCCAGTGATTCGTGGCGGTAACTGACGGTGCGCAGCAGCATGGGCAGGTTCACGCCGGTGATCAGGCGCGAGCGCACGCCGTCGACCAGCTTCTGCGCCACATTGCAGGGCGTGGCGCCGAACAGGTCGGTCAGCACAAGCACCTGCGGCGCGTCCAGCTGGGCCAGCAGGATGCGCGCGGAACCCAGCGTTTCTTCCGGAGAGACATTGGGCTGCACATCCAGCGCGGCCACCGAGCCGGCGGCATCCGGGAACACATGCAGCACGCACTGGCGCAACGCATGGGCGAGCGGCGCGTGGGCAATGATGAAGATGCCATTCATGGGCCCGGATTATGCGGCGGTGCAGCGAAAAGCCATGCCCAAGATGCCACGCAACACGCGAGAAAGACGCCCATCGCCGCACGGAATGCATCGAGCGTGGACAGCCCGGCGGCCTGGAAGCCATCGATGGCCAGCCCCACGCCCCACTGCACCACGAATACACCGGCAAAGATCACGAGGTTGAAGGCAGATAGCGCACGCCCGGCCAGCGCGGGCGGAAACGCCATGGCGACTGCCGGCTGCGATAGCGAGATGAAGGTGCAGCTCATGCAATAGAGCGTCCAGTGCAGTGCCCCGGCCCGCGGGCCCAGCACGATGATGGAGGCCAGCAGCAGGAATGACAGCGGAACGCCCCAGCCAATCAGCCGATCGGTGCGCACCCCTCGCCGCGCCAGCCAGGGCGTCACCAGGCCCCAGGCCCAGAAGGCGCTCAACATGCCGATGTTGAGCCAGAACAGTCCCGTGGCGGCACCGACGGGATCGCGCCCGGATACCTGGATCAGCCAGGGTCCGACCCACAGCGTCTGCATGGCCAGCATGCCGCCGTAGCTGAAAAAGCCCAGCGGCATCAGCTTGACGAAATAAGGATGCCGCCAGATCGTGCCGTACCCCGCGAACAGTCCACGCCAGCCCGGCACGTCGGCATCGGAGGGGGGCTGGCGCTGCCAGGCCGGCACGATCAGCGCGATCGCCGCCATCGACAGCAACAGCAGGCCGGCCAGCATCCAGAACATCGGGCGCCAGCCGGTCAAGGGCACCAGCCACTGCACCGGCAGGGTGGAGGCCAGCGTGCCGAACGAGCCGGTCATGAGCATCCACGAGTTGGCGCGCAATTGCTGGTCCGCCGAGAACCAGCGCCGGTAGCCGGTGAGCGGCGCCATCAGGCAGGCGCTGACGCCGATGCCCATGAGCACCCGCGCGGCCAGCAACTGGGTGAAGCCGGTCGCGGCCGAGAAAGCGAGGCTCCCGGCCACGGCCACCATCAGGAAGCACAGCACGACCCGCTTGGGGCCGTATCGGTCCAGCCAGGTTCCCAGCGGCAACTGTGTGAACGCGAACCCCAGGAAGTAGCCGCCCGCCAGCAGTCCCAGCGATCCGGCGTGCAGGCCGAACTCGGCGCTCAGCGTGGGCGAGAGCGTCGCCGTGATGGCGCGCACCAGGGTGGAGAAGAAGTACGCGAGCGCCAGCGACAGGAACACCGCGATGGCCATCGGCCGCGACAGCAGACTCATGACAGTTTCAGCCCCGAGAAGAAAGGTTCGGCGACGGCCTCGGGAAGGCGGGGCGCATAGATGACGGCCTGGAAGACGTGGCGGCCGCGCACGAACCATGCGGCCTGCATCTGCAGCGACTCGCCCTGCGGACTGCGGCCTTCGGCCACGATGCGCCCGCCACCCGGCACGGCCTGCGCACCCGCGGGCGTGAAGGCGTGGTCGGCCACCGATTGCGCGTGCGCGTTGGCCAGCGTGCTGGCACGCCACTGCGCCAGCAACCCGGGGGCCTGCGCGGGTTCCCCGGCATCGGCCCAGGCGACGGCGAACAGTGCGCCGCCTGCCTCGCATCCCTGCATCGACACGATGGCCGGACGCTCGCCCAGGCTCACCTCGCGTCGGCCTTGATCCGGCTTGCAGGGCAGCAGCGCCACCAGGCCGGCTTCAGGGAAACGGGCATCACGCCAGTTGTAGGTGGGAGTGCAGGCCGCAAGCGCAGCCGCCACGATGACGGCCAGGGCCGGAAGAAAGCGCATGCGCCGATTATCGACATGGGCGCGCTGGCGGCGCATTGGTGGTTCAATGGACGCCCGCTGCTTCCGGAGATCGCATGGCTCACTTCGTCCTGGTTCATGGCGCCTGGCATGGCGCGTGGTGCTGGCAGCGCGTCGTGCAGCGGCTGGCGCCCGCAGGGCATCGCGTCCACGCCGTCACGCTGACCGGGCTGGGCGATCGCGCCCATCTGCTGTCGCGCGACATCACGCTCAACACCCACGTGCAGGATGTCATGGCCACCCTGGAGGCCGAGGAACTGCAGGACGTCGTGCTGGCCGTCCATTCCTATGCCGGCATGCTGGGCACGGCGGTGGCCGACCTCGCGCCCGGGCGCTTGCGTCATCTGGTCTATGTGGATGCGGTCGTGCCGCAGCCCGGAGAGAGCTGGGGCAGCACGCACTCGCGCGCCACGCGCGAGGGCCGGCTGGCCGCTGCCGAAGCCTCGCCGGCCTACGCATTTCCAGCCCCGGACCCGGCCGTCTTCGGCCTGGCCGCCGACGATGGCGAGTGGGTCCGCCGCCGCCAGACGCCGCACCCCGGGCGCACCTACGAGGCGCCACTGGATTTCGACGTGCGCCGCGTCGCCCGCGTGCCCCGCACCTTCGTGAGCTGCACGCAGCCGCAGCTGGCCACCATCGACTCGATCCGGCCACGCGTGACCAGCGCCGCGTTCTGGGACGGCGCCTGGCTGCCGGGCTCGCGCGTGGTCGAGCTCGCCACCGGCCATGACCCCATGATCAGTGCGCCCGACGCACTGACGCGCGTGCTGCTGGAAGCCGCCGCAGACGCTTAAGCTGGCTGATCGGTGAAGGCCCCCGATGGCAGAATCGGGGGGCCGCAGCAGGCCTTCCGCCGTCTGCCGGCTCACGTGGCGCACCGCCTGACGGATGCACCCGATACGAAAGTCTTCATCCATGGAACTCGTCGGCAAGAACGCTGATTACAGGCCCAAGCCGGCCGCGCCGGCCCAGCCTGCGCCCACCGAGCCCGCTTCCGCTCAGGAGCAGCCCGAGTTCGCCCTGGCCGGCATCATCGGCGCGCAACTCTCCGAACCGTTGCAGGCGATGAAGAACATCGTGGACGAGTTCAGCCAGACGCGCCGCATTTCGCGCGTTCAGCTGGGCGAATTGCAGGCCGCGATCCTGCGTGCCGACCGCGTCGCGCGGCAGAGCCAGCAGATTGCCCGGCTGTCCGAAGGCCGGCTGCGCCAGTCCCATGAGCGCCTGCAGTTGGGCAGCCTGCTCGATGACGTCCTGCACGAGCGTTTACCGGCCATGCAGCAGGCCGGCATCGAGCTCACGCGCGCCGTGCGGCCCATCGAGGTCATCGTCGATCCGGGACTGCTCACCAGCCTGCTCGAAGCCACGCTCGACTGGGCCATCGTGCTGGGCCAGCGCATCAGCGTGAGCCTGTCGGTGAAGAACTGGCCCGAGCACGCGCTGCTTCAGGTCAAGGCCAGCCAGACCGTGGTGAGCGACGCGCCGCCCGACCTGTCGGAGCGCGGCGACGCGCTCGACTGGCAACTGCTGGTGCAACTGGCCCGTGTGATGGGCGTGAGCCTGCAGCGCGAATTCCAGCCCGGCGAAGCGCAGGTCACGCTGGAATTTGCGCGCACGGTCAAGCAGCTCGAGGGCATCACCACAATGGAGCTGGAGACCGCCGATAGCGGCCCGCCGTCGTCCCAGCACAGCGGCACACGGCCGCTCGCCGGTCACCGCCTCCTGCTGGCCACGGCCGATCCGCTGGTGCGCGCCGAAGTGCAGAACGCGGCCGGCGTGCTGGGGCTGGTGGTCGATACCGTCTCCACCGCGCGGCAGGCCGTGCGCTGCGTCGAGATGGACCGCCCGCACATGCTCATCATGGACGAGCGCGTGCGCGACGAGCAACTCGACAACCTGGTGCTCGACCTCAAGCGCCACAACCCCAACTTCGGCCTGCTTGAAGTGGCCGACGACGCCAACACCTTCGCCATCGCGAGCTGGATGAGCGACACCAACACCCGCGTGAGCCGCGACCTGCTGCGCAGCCAGCTCACCTCGCTGCTGACGCTGGAGCTGGCCAAGTCGTTCTGAGCGGCGTGCGCCGCCGCCCGGCCGCTGCAGCGTCAGCGCATGGCGCCGAACACTTTCTTGAGGATGGCGCTGCCGGTGCCCACCGGGTCCTGGCGGATCTTGCGTTCTTCCTCTCCGATCACGAAGTACAGGCCATCGAGCGATTTGCCTGTCACGTACTGCTGGATGTTGGCGTCTTCCTTGCGCACCAGGCCGAAGCCCGAAGCCTTGCCCGCGACGGCGTTGTACTTGGCGGCCAGGCCGACTTTTTCGGTGGCGCGGGTCACGATGGGCAGGAATTTTTCGCCCAGTGGCGTGCGTGTACGCGTGGCGAAGAACTGCGTGACCGAGGTATCACCGCCCGAGAGAATGTTCTTGGCGTCGGAGACCGTCATCGTCTTGACCGCACCGACCAGCAGATCCTTGGCCAGCGGCACGGCCGACTCCGCCGCCCGGTTCATCGACGTCACCAATTCGTCTACCTGCTGCCCGCGCCCCAGCGCACGCAGAAGTTTTGAGCCGTCTTCCAGGAATCCGGGTAGCGGAATGCGAACTTTTGCGTTGCCGAGGAATCCATCCGTACGGCCCAGCAGGCTGACTGCAGTAAGCGCGCCTTTCTCCAGAGCCGTCTTCAGACCCTGGGATGCTTCGCCCTCGGTAAGGTCGGCCAGCGACAGCGCCCAGGCCTGGGCGTAGGCCAGTGTCAGCATGCTGGCAAGCGCGCCGCCAGCGACGCCATTAAACTTTCGACGATCCATGGGTTTCTCCCGAAAATGAAGCGAATTCTTCCCTACGCCGCCGCACTCGCCGTGCTGGTCGCCGCCGTCGCAGCGTACATCCTCTCGATGGGCAATGCCACCGCAGCGCCGCCGTCCACGTTCGTGCTGCTGGACGGCAGCCGCAAGACCACCGACGACCTCAAGGGGCGCGTGACGCTGGTCAACTTCTGGGCCACCAGTTGCACCACTTGCGTGGCCGAGATGCCGCGCATCGTCGAGACGCACGACAAATACAAGGCGCAGGGCTTCGGCACGCTGGCCGTGGCCATGAGCTACGACCCGCCGAGCTATGTGGTGAACTTCGCCCAGACGCGCAAGCTGCCGTTCGAGGTGGCGATCGACAACACCGGCGATGTGGCGCGGGCCTGGGGCGACGTCCAGCTCACGCCCACCACGTATGTGGTCAACAAGCGTGGCGAGATCGTCAAGCGCTATATCGGCGAGCCCGATTTCCCCGAGTTGCACCGGCTGATCGAGCGCTTGCTGGCAGAGCAGGCTTGAGGCCGGGCGCTCGTACGACGCAAGAAAAAGCCGGCCCTCGGGCCGGCTTTTTCTTGAGCGCCCGGCCGCAGCCGGATACACCTCTTCAGTTGCGGAATGCGTCGTGACAGGCCTTGCACGAGGCCGCCGTGGTGCCCACCGAAACCTTGATGGCGTCGAGGTTGCCGGTCTTGGACGTCACGGCCAACTTGTCCATCTCGGCGATGGCGTTGTCCTGCAACTGCTTGAACTTGGCCTGCTCCTTCCAGATCTCGGGCTTGGCCTTGCCGCCCTCGGTACCCGGGCCGAAACCGCTCCAGGGCAGCTTGATCAGGTCGGCCGCCTTCTGCGAGCGCTCGGCCGCCTCGGCGGCGTCGAAGGCGACACGGCCCTGGGCCATACCCGCCACCCGGCCGAAGTTCTGCTGCATTTCCTTCAGGGTGGACTGGCGATGCTTGATCGCGTCCTGGGGATTGGCGAACGGCTGCGCAAATGCCTGGGCAGACAGCGCGAGCGTGGCAGCGGCGAGCGCCACGGAAGCAAGAGACTTCATCGGGGTTCCTTTGTGGTTGTGGGAATCGGTTCCAGTGCAAATGATTCACCGGCTGCCGGAAAGTTCTCGAGGAACCAAAATCGGGCCGTACCGCCTAAGCAGGAAACCGGCCAGCGCCGCCCAAGGCCTGCCCACCATACCAAACCACGCCACGAGGGAATACCTCCATGCCATCCACCATCCGGGTCTGGGATCTGCCCACGCGCCTGTTCCACTGGGTCCTCGCCCTCGGCGTCATCGGCCTCATCGCCACGGGCTATCTCGGCATCATGCAATGGCACTTCAGGCTGGGTTACATGGTGCTCGCGCTGCTGCTGTTCCGGCTGGTGTGGGGCGTGATCGGCGGCCGCTGGTCCCGCTTCGGCAGCTTCATCTACTCGCCGGCCAGCCTGGTCCGCCACCTGAGGGGCGCCGGCCACCCGGATCATGCGATCGGCCACTCGCCGCTGGGAGCCCTGTCGGTGTTCGGCCTGCTGCTGATCCTGGCGCTTCAGGTGCTAACCGGGTTGACCAGCGACGATGCGATCTCCTTCACCGGCCCGCTGGCGCCATTCGTCTCCAGCGACGTGGTCGACTGGGCCACGGGCTATCACAAGGACGTGGGCCAATGGCTGGTCATCGCTCTGGTGGTTCTGCATTTGCTGGCCATCGTGTTCTACCGTGTTGCCAAGGGCCAGAACCTCACCACGGCCATGATCGGCGGCGACAAGACGGTGGATTCGGATGCACCGCCGCCGTCGTCGCGCGATGACGTGCGCATGCGCCTCTTGGCCCTGGTGCTGCTGGCCGTGTGCGCTGCCGTCGCCTGGTGGGTGCAGCGGCTGGGCGCCTGAAGCGCGGCCCCAAGGACGGCCGCGTCGCGCGGGCTAAACTGTGGACGCCCTCCGTCCACGCCGACCCATCGCCCGTGCCCCAGCCGTCCGTCCAGTTGCGCCTCGCGCAGAGCCCCGCCGACATCGAACACGCGAAGTCCATCTTCCGGGAGTACGCGCAGACGCTCGCGATCGACTTGGCTTTCCAGGACTTCGAGAACGAACTACTGGGACTGCCGGGAGACTACGCGCAGCCGCGCGGCGCGCTGCTGCTGGCGATGGTGGATGGCGACGTGGCGGGCTGCTGCGCCTTGCGCCCGCTCGATGCCGTGGACTATCCGAACGCCTGCGAGATGAAGCGCCTGTATGTACGGCGCGCTTACCGTGGGTTTGGCCTGGGCCGTCAGCTGGCCGAAGCCATCCTCGATTCGGCGCGCCTGGCGGGCTATGCCACGGTGCTGCTGGACACGCTCGACGACATGGAAGCCGCCCGGGCGCTGTACGAGGAACTGGGCTTTCGCAGCATCCCGCCCTACTACCATAACCCCGTAGCAGGCGCTCACTACCTCAAGGCGGACCTGTGAGCGCCCGCACCGGCCGGATCAGCCCTTGGCCTGGGCCAGCATCGTACCGGCGTCGCTGACCTCGAACTTGCCGGGGGCTTCGACGTTGAGCGTGGCCACCTTGCCGTCGCGCACCAGCATCGAATAGCGGTTGCTGCGCACGCCCATACCGCGGCCCGTCAGGTCCAGCGTGAGGCCCGCTGCCTTGGAGAAGTCGCCGCTGCCGTCCGCCAGCATGCGCACCTTGGTGCCGGTCTTCTGGTCGCGCGCCCAGGCGCCCATCACGAAGGCGTCGTTCACGCTCACGCACCAGATTTCGTCGACGCCAGCCGCCTTGAGCTCTTCGGCTTTCTCCACATAGCCCGGCACGTGCTTGGCCGAGCAGGTGGGCGTGAAGGCGCCCGGCACGGCGAACAGCGCAATGGTCTTGCCCGCCGATGCCTTGGCCACGTCGACCGCGTTGGGGCCGATGCTGCAGCCGTTTCCTTCGACTTCCGAATACTCCATCAGCGTGGCCGACGGCAGGGATTCACCGACTTTGATCATCACTTAGCTCCTCGAGGGGGAAAAAGAAAAACGGCCCACATTGTGGGCCGTTTCTTCAGGGCTTGTCACCGCGGTCGGAGAAGACTCAGACCGTGATCGCCTTTTCAACCAGGCGCGTGGCGACCCAGTTCTTGGTCTTCGAAATCGGGCGGCTCTCGGTGATCTCGATCATGTCGCCGATATGGAACTCACCGTTCTCGTCGTGAGCGTGGTACTTGCTCGAGCGAGCCACGATCTTGTCGTACATCGGGTGCTTGACGCGGCGTTCCACGAGCACGGTCACGGTCTTCGCACGCTTGTCGCTGACCACTCGGCCAACCAGGGTGCGCTTGAGGGATTTTTTAGCTTCCGTCATGGTCACTCCTTAGGCCTTGTTGGATTCGGCCTGCTTCTGGGCAAGCACGGTCTTGGCGCGGGCGATGGCGCGGCGGGTGATACGCAGTTGAGCAACGTTGCCCAGTTGCTGCGTCGCCTTCTGCATGCGCAGGTTGAAGTGGGCCTTCTGCAGGTCCTTCACTTCGGCTTGCAGGCCGGCAACGTCCTTCTGGCGCAGTTCAGCAGCTTTCGTCATACGTCTTCTCCTGATCAGGCGCCAAGCTGGCGGGCAACGAACGTGGTGCGCAGCGGAAGCTTGGCGGCAGCCAGCTTGAACGCTTCGCGGGCGAGTTCCTCGGGCACGCCGACGATCTCGTACAGCACCTTGCCCGGCTGGATCTCAGCCACGTAGTACTCGGGGTTGCCCTTGCCGTTACCCATACGCACTTCTGCGGGCTTCTGCGAAATCGGCTTGTCCGGGAACACGCGGATCCAGATACGGCCGCCACGCTTGACGTGACGCGAGATGGCACGGCGGGCCGCTTCGATCTGGCGTGCCGTGAGGCGGCCACGATCGGTCGACTTCAGGCCGAAGTCACCGAACGCGACCGAGTTGCCTCGGGTCGCCAGACCGGTGTTGCGGCCCTTCTGCTCTTTGCGGTATTTGCGGCGAGCGGGTTGCAGCATGTTTATTCTCCTTTACCGTCCGCTGCTGAGGCGGGCGCGGCTACCTTGCGGACGCGCTTAACGGCAGTCTTGGTTGCGTCGGCCCCGGAGGCTTCGGCGGGCTTGTCGCTGCCATCGGCAGGCGCGGCGTTGGTGCCAGCAGGACGGCGGGGGCCGCCACGGCGGTCGCCTGCCGGACGGTCGCCCGGGCGGCCATCACGGCGCGGACCACGCGGACCACGACGCTCTTCGCCTTCGGGGCGCGGCGTGCTGTCCAGCGAGGGCGCATCGCTGCGGCCCAGCGTGTCGCCCTTGTAGACCCAGACCTTGACGCCGATGACGCCATAGGTGGTCTTGGCTTCCGAGGTACCGTAGTCGATGTCGGCGCGCAGCGTGTGAAGCGGCACGCGACCCTCACGGTACCACTCGGTACGGGCGATTTCGATGCCGTTCAGGCGGCCGGCGGACATGATCTTGATGCCCTGGGCGCCCAGGCGCATCGCGTTCTGCATGGCGCGCTTCATGGCGCGGCGGAACATGATGCGCTTCTCGAGCTGCTGGGTGATGCTGTCGGCGATCAGCTGGGCATCGACTTCGGGCTTGCGCACTTCCTCGATGTTCACTGCGACCGGCACGCCCAGGCGCTGCGCGAGTTCCTTCTTCAGGTTCTCGATGTCCTCGCCCTTCTTGCCGATCACCACGCCCGGACGAGCCGAGAAGATGGTGATGCGGGCGTTCTTGGCGGGGCGCTCGATCAGCACGCGCGAGACGGCGGCATTCTTCAGCTTGGCCTTCAGGTATTCGCGGACCTTGATGTCTTCGGCCAGCATGCCGGCGAAATCACGGTTGCTCGCATACCAGCGGCTGGCCCAGTTACGGCTGACCGCAAGGCGGAAGCCGGTCGGGTGGATTTTCTGTCCCATAGTCTTTCCTGCGCCTTAGTTGCCGACCGTCACGTACACGTGGCACGTGGGCTTGCTGATGCGGTTGCCGCGGCCCTTGGCGCGAGCGGTAAAGCGCTTGAGCGTGGTGCCTTGCTCGACGTAGATGGTCTTGACCCTCAGTTCGTCGATGTCGGCGCCGTCGTTGTGCTCGGCATTGGCAATGGCCGACTCGAGCACCTTCTTGACGATGACGGCAGCCTTCTTCTGGGTGAATTCCAGAATGTTGAGCGCCTGGTCGACCTTCTTGCCACGGATGAGGTCGGCGATGAGGCGGCCCTTGTCCACGGACAGGCGCACGCCACGGAGTGTTGCACGGGTTTCCATGTCAGGTCCTTATTTCTTCTGGACTTTCTTGTCCGCCGGATGGCCCTTGAACGTGCGGGTGAGCGCGAACTCGCCGAGCTTGTGGCCGACCATCTGGTCGGTCACGTACACGGGCACGTGCTGCTTGCCGTTGTGCACCGCGATGGTCAGGCCGATGAACTCGGGCAGGATCATCGAACGGCGCGACCAGGTCTTGATCGGCTTCTTGTC
Organism: Burkholderiales bacterium; assembly: GCA_017307855.1. Taxonomy (GTDB): domain Bacteria; phylum Pseudomonadota; class Gammaproteobacteria; order Burkholderiales; family Burkholderiaceae_C; genus JAGOCV01. The sequence goes on from JAFKGD010000007.1 coordinate 522,169, forward strand.
CTTGTTGGTCACGGCCTTGTCGGCCTTGGCCACGAGGTGGTGGTCAACAAACGGACCCTTTTTGAGAGAACGAGTCATTGGCTACCCCTTACTTCTTGCGACGCGACACGATCATGACCTGCGTGCGCTTGTTGTTACGGGTACGGTAACCCTTGGTCAGGTTGCCCCACGGATCGACCGGCGGCTTGCCCGTACCGGTGCGGCCTTCGCCACCACCGTGCGGGTGATCGATCGGGTTCATCGCAACGCCGCGCACCGTCGGGCGGATGCCCATGTGGCGCTTCACACCGGCCTTGCCGAGCTGGCGCAGGCTGTGTTCTTCGTTGGCGACTTCACCGATGGTGGCACGGCACTCGATGTGAATCTTGCGCACTTCGCCCGAACGCATGCGGACCTGGGCGTAGACGCCTTCGCGGGCCAGCAGCGTCGCGGAAGTACCGGCCGAGCGCGCGATCTGCGCACCCTTGCCCGGCTGCAGTTCGATGCAGTGGATGGTCGAACCCACAGGGATGTTGCGGATGGGCAGCGTGTTGCCGGCACGGATCGGGGCTTCCGAACCGCTCACCAGCTGGGCGCCGACTTCCAGGCCACGCGGGGCGATGATGTAGCGACGCTCGCCGTCGGCATACACCACCAGGGCGATGTGGGCCGTACGGTTCGGGTCGTACTCGATACGCTCGACCTTCGCAGGAATGCCGTCCTTGTTGCGGACGAAATCGACCACGCGATAGTGATGGCGGTGGCCACCACCCTTGTGGCGGACCGTGATGTGACCGTTGTTGTTGCGGCCGGCCTTCTGGAACTGGGGCTCCAGCAGCGGCGCGTGCGGAGCACCCTTGTACAGGTGGTCGCGCGTGACCTTGACCACGGCACGTTGGCCGGGCGAGGTCGGTTTCATCTTGATGACAGCCATGATTACGCAGCCTCCCCGGAGAGGTTCAGCTCTTGGCCCGGCTTGAGCATCACGTAGGCCTTGCGAACATTGTCGCGACGACCCACCGAGCGGCCGAAGCGCTTGGTCTTGCCTTTGGTATTCACCACGGACACGGCCTTGACCTCCACCTTGAACATCAGTTCAACGGCGGCCTTGATCTCGGGCTTGGTTGCGTCCTGCAGCACCTTGAACGTGACGGCATTGCTCTTCTCGGCAACCATCGTGGCCTTTTCGGACACGATAGGGGCCACGAGCACCTGCATCAGGCGTCCTTCATCGAATTGGGTCGTGCTCATGCGAACATCTCCTTGAGCTTGTCGACGGCACCCTTGGTCACCAGCACCTTCTTGTAGTGCACCAGCGAGAGCGGGTCGGCGTAGCGCGGCTCGACCACCAGCACGTTGGTCAGGTTGCGCGAGGCCAGGTACAGGTTCTCGTCGACTTCCTCGGCGATCACGAGCACCGACTCGAGATTCATCGCCTTGAAGCGGGCAGCCAGCTGCTTGGTCTTGGGCGAATCCACCTTGAGCGAATCGACCACGGCCAGGCGGCCTTCGCGGGCCAGCTGCGAGAAGATGGACGCCATGCCGGCGCGATACATCTTCTTGTTGATCTTCTGGGTGAAGTTTTCGTCCGGCATGTTCGGGAAGATCCGGCCGCCCCCGCGCCACAGCGGCGACGAGGTCATACCGGCGCGGGCGCGGCCCGTACCCTTTTGCTTGAACGGCTTCTTGGTCGAGTGCTTGACCTGCTCGCGGTCCTTCTGGGCACGGGTGCCCTGGCGAGCATTGGCCTGGTAGGCCACCACGATCTGGTGGATCAGCGCCTCGTTGTATTCACGGCCGAACACGGTCTCGGGCGCGTCGAACTTCGACGCGGCCTGGCCCTGTTCGTTCAGGAGTTCGAGTTCCATTACTTCGCTCCTTCAGCGGCCTTGGCCTTGACGGCGGGACGGACGGTCACGAAGCCACCCTTGGAGCCCGGCACTGCGCCCTTGATGAGCAGCAGCTGACGGGCTTCGTCGATGCGGATGACATCGAGGTTCTGGGTCGTGACGGTTTCGTCGCCCATGTGGCCAGTCATCTTCTTGCCCGGGAACACGCGGCCCGGATCCTGCGCCATCGAGATCGAGCCGGGCACGTTGTGCGAGCGGCTGTTACCGTGCGAGGCACGTTGCGACGCGAAGTTGTGGCGCTTGATGGTGCCGGCGAAGCCCTTGCCGATGGAGGTGCCTTGCACGTCCACCTTCTGGCCCACGGCGAACACGTCACCCACCGGGATCACGGCGCCAGCCTGGTATTTGGCGGCAGCGTCGGCGGAGAGGCGGAATTCGCGGGTGATTTCACCCGCTTCGACCCCTGCCTTGGCGAGGTGGCCGGCTTGCGGCTTGGTCACGCGCGAGGCGCGGCGCGAACCGAACGTGACCTGCAGGGCCACATAGCCGTCGTTCTCTTGGGTCTTGACCTGGGTCACGCGGTTGTTGGACACGTCCACCACCGTGACAGGCACTGCGTCCCCGTCGTCGGTGAAGAGGCGCATCATGCCCACCTTGCGGCCCAGCAACCCTTGGGAGTTGCTCTGACTCATTGGTTTTCTCCAAAACTTCCGCCACGAGGCACTGCAATTGGCGCCTGTGTTTTAACGCCGGCAGGGCTTGAACCCCGAAGCCGACGTACGAAAGAAGGTTGATAAATCTCGGCCCAAAACGGGCAGAGCCATAAATTATAGCGCGCCCGTGTCATTTCTGGCAACGGGCGCGTTTCGGGGTGACCGCCGGATGGCGGCCGGTCCCGCGCAGACTTACTGCAGCTTGATTTCGACGTCGACGCCGGCGGGCAGATCGAGCTTCATCAGCGCGTCAACCGTCTTGTCGGTCGGATCGACGATGTCCATCAGGCGCTGGTGCGTGCGGATTTCGAACTGGTCGCGCGACGTCTTGTTGACGTGCGGCGAACGCAGGATGTCGAAACGCTTCATGCGCGTGGGCAGGGGCACGGGGCCCTTGACGATGGCGCCGGTGCGCTTGGCGGTGTCGACGATCTCTGCGGCGGACTGGTCGATCAGCTTGTAATCGAAGGCCTTCAGGCGGATGCGGATCTTCTGTTGGGCAGCCATGGCGATTACTCCATGATCTTGGCGACGACGCCGGCGCCCACGGTCTTGCCGCCTTCACGGATGGCGAAGCGCAGGCCTTCTTCCATCGCGATCGGGGCGATCAGCTTCACCGTGATCGACACGTTGTCGCCGGGCATGACCATTTCCTTGTCCTTG
>JAFKGD010000008.1 GCA_017307855.1 Burkholderiales bacterium
GAAGGCAGGCCCAGGTACTGGGCCGAGGCGCCGGTGGCGATGATCAGCGTGTCGCAGGTGTAGGTGCCGCTGTCCCCGGTGAGGGTGAAGGGGCGCTGGTTGAAATCGACCTTGTTGATGTGGTCGAACACGATCTGCGTCTTGAAGCGCTCGGCGTGCTCCAGGAAGCGCTGCATCAGCTCGGGGCCCTGCACGCCGTGCACGTCGGCGGGCCAGTTGTCGACCTCGGTGGTGGTCATGAGCTGGCCGCCCTGGGCGATGCCGGTGATCAGCATCGGCTCCAGGTTGGCGCGGGCCGCGTACACCGCCGCCGTGTAGCCGGCCGGGCCCGAGCCGAGGATCAGGACTTTGGCGTGCGTGGAGGGGGCCTTCGCCGCAAGCCGGTTCATTCTTTCCTGTATCCGATATCGGCCAGCATCTTCTTCCAGCCCTCGCTGGTCTCGCGCACGCCGCGCGCGAAGCTGGGGGCGTCCTGCCACTGCACTTCGACACCGCCCGAGCGGAAGTCGTCCTGCACCTTCGGCAGGGCCATCACGTCGCGGGTGGCGCTGGCGATCCGCGAGACAGTAGCCGGGGCCATGCCGGCCGGCCCGATGAGCCCCAGTGCCGTGTCCAGCTCCATGTCCTGCACGCCCATCTCCGTCATCGTCGGCAGATCGGGAAACAGCGCGCTGCGCCGTGGCGCCACCACGCCCAGCAGGCGCACCTTGCCCGACTTGGCGAGGGCGGCGGCGCCCGAGGACGAGGCGAACTGCAGGTGCACGCGGCCGACCACGAAGTCCTTGGCGACATCGTTGGCGCCCTTGTAGGGCACGTGCACCATGTCGATGCCGAGCTGCCTGGCCAGCATCTGGCCGAAGATGTGCGCCGCCGTGCCCATGCCCTGCGACACGTAGTTGAGCTCGCCGGGGTGGGCCCGGCCGTAGGCGGCAAGCTCGCGGGCATTGGTGGCGGGGATGGAGTTGTGCAGCACCAGCACGGTCGGCCCCAGGGCGCATTGCGCCACCGGCGTGAAGTCGCGGAAGGTGTCGTACTTCGCCGCCAGCAGCGTGTGGGGCAATTGCGCGATGGTGGAGCTGGGCGTGTACATCAGCGTGTGTCCGTCCGGTGCCGACTTGGCGACCTCGGACGCGGCCAGCATCGTGCCGGCGCCGGGCCGGTTTTCCACCACCACGGGTATACCCAGCGCGGCGCCGAGGTGCTGCGCGATCAGCCGCGCCTGCACGTCCGTGCCGCCGCCGGCCGGATAGCCGACGATCAGTCGCATCGGCCGTCCTGCCACCGGGAACTCGGCGGCGCGGGCCTTGCCCGCCAGCGCTGCGCTGGCGGCCGCCAGCAGCCATTGGCGCCTGTCGATCACGGTGTGTCTCATGCTGTGTCTCCTTGTGGTTGTCCGAGGTCGTGCACGATGGCTTGCGCGGCCCGCAGGCCGTCCTGCTGCGCGGCGGCCAGGGTGTAGGGCACGCCGGCACGGATGTCGCCGGCCGCATAGATGCCCGGCACCGAGGTGCGCCCCTGTGCATCGCAGTCGATGCGGCCCGTGCCATCGAGTCGCACCAGGTTGCGCAGGAATCCACTGGCAGGCTGCAGGCCCGCATAGATGAAGACGCCGGCCACGGGCAGCGACCGGCTGCCGTCGTCGGACTGCAACCGCACGCCGGCCACGCTGTCGCCGCCCTCGATCGCCGCCACCGTGACGCGCGGCATCAGCCGGACATTGCCGTGCGCGGCCAGCGCCTCCAGCAGATACGGCTGGGCATGTGGTGCATCGCCCTCGAAGGCCAGGCAGACCTCGCTCGCATGGCGCGCCAGCACGGCGGCTTCACCCACGGCCGAGTCTCCGCCGCCCACCACGCAGACAGCCTCCGCGCGGAACAGCGGGCCGTCGCAGGAGGCGCAATGCGACACGCCGCGGCCTTCCAGCGATTGCTCGCCCGGCACGCCGATCGTCCGGCGCGACGAGCCCGCCGCCACCAGCACCGCGCGGGTCTGCACCACGCCGGCTTCGCCATGAACTTGCAGGCGGGCGCCGCTGTCGGGCAGATCGATCCGCGCCACGGTGTCCAGCTGGAACTGCGCGCCGGCTTCCTCGGCGGCTTCCTGCAGCAGGGGGCCGAGTTCGAAGCCCGCGATGCCGCCGGGATGATCCGGATGGTTGGCGATGTGTTCCACCGTCATCACCTGGCCGCCGGCGCCCATGCGCTCGATCACGAGTACCTGCAGGCCCCGGCTGGCCGCATGCGTGGCGGCCGCCAGCCCGGCGACGCCCGCGCCGACGACCACGAGATCGGTTTGCTGCATCGCACCGCTCCTAGCGCCAGTCGTCCACCGACACGGTGGCGCGGTGCAGGGCCCCCATCATCTGCCAGTAGCCGTTGGCCTCGCCGCCGACCACCACGACGTGGATGTCCTTTTCCTCGAAGATGCGCACCGGTGAGTCGTCGGGCACACCGACGTAGCGCGCCTTGGGCGACTCGGACTCGCCGAAGGTCGCCTTCGAATACACGTAGTTCTGCACCAGTTGCAGATCCCAGTATCGGCCGGCGGGCATCTCGGCCGTCTCGCGCAGCCAGCGCACCAGCTTTTCCTTGGTGTCGAAGCCGCCGCGGTCGATGAACTGCTGCGCGGTGATCGGGTCCAGCAGCAGCACCGGGCCGGTGATCGAATCGGTGCCCAGCAACATGTCCTTGACGTGCTCGCGCCAGTACGCCTTGCGCAGGCCCAGGCTGAAGGTGGTGGAGCGGCAGCCGTGGAACACGGTGACCGTGCTGGTGTCGCGGTCGAAGCCCTTGTCGACGTGCAGCGGCTGCCAGGGGCTACGCTCTTCGTTCTCGGCGAAGGTGATGCCGTTGTACGTGTAGTTGTTGCCCAGCGAGCCCATGAAGGTCTCGCCCGGAACCGAGCCGCCCTGCAGGTTCTGCGACAGCAGGCCGTAGGCACGCCCGATCGTCGCGTTCGCGTGGTTGTAGGGTCCCATGGCGCCGATGCCGCAGTTCATGCCGATCTCGTGCCGGATGGGCCCGTTCACCACGCTCATCACCGATGCCGAACTCGACGTGCTGCCGCGCGCCGACACGCCGGTCGACGCCAGCGCCAGGATCACGGGGAAGTACTCCGGCCGGGCGCCGGCCATCACGGCATTGACCGCCACCTTCTCCACGGTGTATTCCCAGAGGCCCCGGTTGGAGGTGGGCTGCATGCGCCCAACCACCTCTTCGGGACGGCGGCTCGTGCCAGCCAGCATGGCCGCGACGCGTTCCTCGGTCGGCAGCACGATGGGCAGGTAGTCCGTCCAGCCGTTGCGCTCGAACAGGGCGCGCAGGTTGTCCTCGGTGTCCGGGTCCTCCAAGCGCGGTGTGTCGCGGGCGTAGGGCTCCTCGCCGGTCTCGCTGGCGGCCAGGCCGCGCGTGAGGGCTTCGACGATCTCCTGCATCACGGGCCGGCCCGTGTACGGATCGTCGCCTTCCACGTAGGCACGCAGCTCGGCCTCGGTCTTGCCCATCACGGGTTGTGGCACGAACACCATCGGCGATTGGGCGAGGCCGCCCATGCGCGCCACCGATTGCGCGATCTTCACGAACTTGTCGGTGTAGATCGCCGCCGTCGGAACGCCGTATTGCGTCTCCAGCGTGATGGCGTGCGTGGCGACGGCCGGCGTGCAGGTGCTGCAGTGGCCCACGCCGATGATGGCGGCGTGGCCCTTGTCGCGGATCTCGCTCCAGAGCACGGGGTCGTCCTTGGCGTAGTAGCTGGCCATCTGGCGCAGCTCGACGCGCACGCCAGGCATCTTGCGCGCGAACCAGGCCTGCACCTGCTTGAGCAGCTCGACCGAATCGTCGAACTTGCTGTCGATGAGGTAGACGGTCTTGCCGTCCAGGCTGGCTGGGCGGGGCGCGGGTTGCTTGCGGCGGATCTTCGGCGCGTAGCCCACCGGGTTGTGGACTGTGAGCAGGGAGGGGGATTTGACAGCGGTCAGCATGGCAGGGCTTCTTTCAGGAATGCATGGGTTCGTTCGGCGGCGAGCGCGGCGCTCGCCGGTTCGAAGGCGGCGCGGGCGTCGCAGTTGAAACCGTGGCCGGCCGGATAGCGGTGCAGCGCGATGCGGGGGTGTGCGCGCGCGATGGCGTCCACGTGGTCCGGCGGGATGTGGGCGTCGTGCGCGCCGAAATGGAGCAACACCGGAGCGCGCGGCGTCTCGCCCAGGTGGCTGGCGATCTGCGTTCCGTAATAGGCGACGGCCGCGCGCACGCCCGGAAGACGTGCGGCGGCCAGCCACGCCAGCGTGCCGCCCCAGCAGAAGCCGATGACGGCCACCGCGTGGCGCCCGGCTGCCGCGGCGTCCACGGCGACCTGCACATCCAGCAGCGCGTCGGCGTCACGGATGCCGGCCTTCAGATCGCGGGCCCGCGCCATCGCGGCGGCGTCGTAGCCCAGCTCCACGGCGGGCTCGGCGCGGTCGAACAGCGATGGCGCGATGGCGCTCCAGCCTTGCGCCGCGTACCGATCGCACAGCGAGCGGATGTGGGCGTTGACGCCGAAGATCTCGGGCAGGACGACGATGGCACCGCGAATCGGCGTGCCCGCGGGAGGCACCGCTTGCCAGGCCGCCAGGCGATGACCGTCGGCTGCGCGCAGGGATGTCCAGCCGATCATCGCGGGCGCGCTCCGTCGTCGGTGGCGCGGGCGCGCTGCATGGCGTCGAATTCATGCACCTTCTCCGGCCTGAGGGTGCGATAGACGGGCGCGACCGTGCGGTCCTCGCCCGCGAGCGTGATGCGGTCGATCTCCAGCAGGTCGGCTTCGGTGAAGCGGATGTCGAGTGCCTTGACATTGGCCAACAGGTGCTCGGGCTTGTCGGCTCCGCAGATGGTGGTCGACATGGCCGGCCGCGACAGCAGCCAGGCCAGCGCCATCTGCGGCAGGGTCCAGCCCCGCTCGCGGGCGAAGGCGGCCAGTTGCTCCTGCATGCGCCAGTTGGCTTCGCTCTGCCAGGCGTTGGTCGAGGGGCTGACCTCGGCGCGCGTGCCGCTGGGCCGGGGGTCGTCTCGCCGCACCGCGCCGGTCAGCAGGCCGCCGGCCAGCGGGAAGTACGAATTCATGCCGATGCCGTGCTTCACGCAGAACGGCTCCATGCGTTTCTCGATGTCGCGGTAGAGCAGGTTGTAGAAGTCCTGCGCCGAGACGACGCGTTCCAGGCCGAGCCGGTCGCTGGTCCAGAGCGCTTCGCAGATCTCCCACTCGAAGAAGTTGGAGACGCCCAGATAGCGCACCTTGCCGGCGCGCACCAGGTCGTCGAGCGCGCGCAACGTCTCGTCGATCGGTGTCGAGCGGTCGGGCCAGTGGATCTGATAGAGGTCGATGTAGTCGGTGCGCAGCCGGCGCAGGCTGTCTTCGCAGGCCCGGGTCAGGGCCACGCGCGAGGCGCCCATGTCGTTGGGCCCGTCGCCCATGCGGTTGCCGAACTTGGTGGCGATCACCGCCTGCGAGCGTCGGCCCTGCAAAGCCGCGCCCAGGCACTGCTCGGACTGGCCGATGCCATAGCTGTTGGCGGTGTCGAAATAGTTGATGCCCAGGCCGAGTGCGCAGTCCACCACCGATGCGGCCTGCGCTGCACCGATGAAGTCTCCGAACGGATAGCAGCCGACGCCGATGGCCGAGACCGACAGCCCCGAGCGGCCGACGCGGCGGTACTGCATGCCGTTGCCGCGGCCGGGCGCGAGGCCGATGGCCGTGATGCGTGCGTTCAGGCTCTCATGGCCGGCGGAGGGCGTCGCGACGGCCGGCTCGCGTGTGGTGATGGTCATCGGCGCTTCCCTCAGTCGATGCGCATGCCGGTTTCCTGGATGAGCGGCGACCAGCGGGTGCGGTCGCCAGCCACTTTCCGTTGGTAGTCGGCCGCTGTTCCGCCCACGGGCTCCAGGCCCAGCTGGCGCAGCCGGTCGACCAGCGCCTGCACGCCCAGGGCTTCGGTGATGGCGGCGGCGTATTCGTTGACGATGGGCGCTGGCGTTCCGGCGCGCGCGAAGAAGCCGAACGAGGTGACAGCCGAGAACGAGGGAAAGCCCAGTTCGGCGAAGGTCGGCAGGTCAGGCGCGAGCGGCGTGCGCTTGTCGCTGGCGATGGCCAGGATGCGCAGCTTGCCGGCGCGGTGATCGTTCAGGTAGTCCGGCATGATCGACGCGCTGGCCGGGATCTGCCCGCCCAGCAGGTCGGTGAGCAGCGGCTGGCCGCCGCGGTAGGGCACGACCTGCACGTCGACGCCGAGCGTCTTGCGGATCTGGTGGATCAGCAGCGATGCGAGGCCTGCGGGGCTGGGCGTGCCGATCGAGCCCTTCGATGGCGACTTGCGGACCATCTCCACGTACTCGGCGAAGGTGTTGATGTCGCTCGAGGTGTTGACGGTGATGGCATGGGGCGCCGCCGCGGCCTCGCACACGGCCACGAGATCCTTGTCGGCGTCGAAGGGCAGCTTGCTGGAGAACAGCGGCAGCAAGGAGATGGCCGACGTGGGGGCCAGCAGCAGATGGCTGCCGTCGGCTTCCATCTGCTTGAGATGCTGCACGGCCACCACGCCGCCTCCACCCGAGCGCGAATCGACCACCACCGGGCGGTTGAGCCGGGTGCGCAAACGCTCGCCGATCAGGCGCGCGAGGATGTCCGACGAAGTGCCCGGCGGCACCGTGAGCACGATGGTGAGGGGTTTGCTGTTCTGTGCACGCAGCAGGCTGGGCGCGGCCAGCAGCGCGGGCGCGGCCAGCAGCGCGGGCGCGGCGGCCAGGCCGGCCAGCAGCCGCCTCCGGTTGGATTCGGTCATGGTTTTGTCTCCGGTGAATGTTGTCGTTCTGTTGTGGTTAACGGTTGCCGATGTCATTATTCGTTCGTGATATCGCCCCATCAATTGAAAAGAAGGGCGCTACTGTTAGACACGGGTTAACACCCGGCGACGAATGGAGACACGATGAATTTGCGCCAGATGGAGGTGTTCCGCGCCGTGATGCTGTCGGGTGGGGTCAACAGCGCGGCCCAGTTGCTGCACGTGTCGCCGCCGGCCGTGAGCAAGGTGCTGTCGCAGGCGGCGCGGGCCAGCGGGCTCGTGCTGTTCGAGCATGTGCGGGGCCGGCTGATACCGACGCCCGAGGCGCAGCAGCTCTACGACGAAATCAACACCTTGTGGAACGGCGTCGAGAAAGTACGCGACGTCACGCAGCAGCTGGCCAGCCCCACGCAGGCGGTGCTGAAGCTGGCGTGCACGTCGAACGTGGCACCGTTCCTGGTGTCGCGCACGATGGCGAGGCTCTACGAGAAATACCCGCACCTCAAGTGCCGGCTTCAGGTGTCGTCACCAGAGATCGTGAACCAGCTGCTGCTGGACCGCTCCTTCAATCTGGGGGTGGCGCTGGAGCCTCACGAGCATCCCAACCTCGAAGTCGTGGAGGACTACCGCTGCGGGCTGGCGTGCATCATGCGCGCCGATCATCCGCTGGCACAGCGCAAGTCGATCAAGCCGTCCGATCTGGCGGGCGAACGCATCATCGCCTCGCCGGAGACGACACCGTTCGGGCAGACCTTGCGCCGTGCGTTCGGCGCCGCCGCCGCGAACATGCGCATCGATTTCGAATGCGCGAGCTCGACGACGGCGTGCTGGTTCGCGCAGGCCGGCGTCGGGGTGGCCGTGGTGGATCGCGCCGGCATTGCCGGGGGGCTGCTCGAAGGGCTCGAAGTGCGTCCGTTCAAATCTGCCGAGACGCTCTCGGTGCGCATCGTGCGCAACCGCTACAGGCCGATGTCGGTGGTGGAGCGCGCGTTCGTCGTGGCGTTCGACGAAGTGTGGGCGCTGTCGATGCGTGAGTAGGAATTCATGAAGCGTTGAACCGGTCGGCGTGCCGTTTCAGATCAGCTCGCGCAGCACCATGTACAGCCCCAGCGCCGCCATGCTCAACAGGAAGCAGCGCCGGAACACTGCTGGCGACAGCCGCTGCCCCAGCCACTGGCCGGCCAGCATGCCCAGCAGTGCGGGCGCCAGCATCACCAGCGACAGGCCCAGTGCCGCCGTGGGAAAGCGGCCGTTGGCCTGCAGCCCCAGGGCCAGCGCCGCGGTGGAGACCGAGAACGACAGCCCCATGGCCTGCATCAACGCCGCGCGCGGCAGGCCCAGCGCCTGCAGGTAGGGCACGGCCGGCACGGCGAACACGCCGGTGGCCGCGGTGACGATGCCCGTGATGGCTCCCGTCAGCGGGCCCAGCCAGCGCTCGGTGCGCGGCGCGACCGGCCGCACCGAGCCCAGCAGGCTCCACGCCGCATAGCCCAGCAGCGCCACGCCCAGGGCAGCGCGCGCCCACGCGCCGGCCGGTGCCCCCAGCAGCCAGGCACCGAACAGCGTGCCGGCCACCACGCCGGCCTGCATCGGCAGCAGGCGCCGCAGCAGCGGCCACATGGCGGGCCAGGGGCGCATCTGCCAGAAATTGGTGACCAGCGACGGCACCACCAGCAGCGCGGCGGCGTCGGCCGGCGTCATGGCCAGCGCCAGCACGGCCATGGCCACTGTAGGCAGGCCCAGGCCCACCACGCCTTTCACCACCCCGGCCAGGGCGAAGGTGGCAATGGAGAGGATCAGCAGCGTGGTCGGCAGCGACGAGAGTGGCGAGGCATCGGGCATGGCCGCGCCGATTCTGCGCGGGCCCGCCCGCCGCGCCCATGCGGGAATCCCGCAACGCGGCTCAGGCAGAACCTGAGCCATGCCGCGCCGGGCGTGCTAGCGTCGGGCGATGCGATTCGATCTGGTCGACCTGCGCCTGTTCGTGCACGTGCACGATGCGGGCACCATCACCGGCGGCGCCGAGGCCTCGCACATGACGCTGGCCTCGGCCAGCGAGCGCATCCGCGGCATGGAAGACACGCTGGGCGTGCCGCTGCTGTCGCGTGAGCCGCGCGGCGTGCGGCCCACGGCTGCCGGGCGCACGCTGCTGCAGCACGCGCGGCTGGTGCTGCAGCAAGTCGAGCGCATGCGCGGCGAGCTGGGCGACTACGGCGCGGGCCTGCGTGGCCAGGTGCGCGTGCTGTGCAACACCTCGGCGCTGTCGGTGCACCTGCCGGGCCTGCTGGCGGGCTTCCTGTCGGCGCATCCGGGGCTGTCGGTCGATCTGGAAGAGCGGCCCAGCAACGACATCGCCGACGCCTTGCGCGGCGACACCTGCGACCTGGGCCTGCTGTCCGATGTCGCCGATCTGTCGGGCCTGGAGTCATTCGTCTTCGCGGCCGATCCGCTGGTGCTGGCGGTGCCCACGGGCCATGCATTGGCCGCGCGCCGCAGCGTGGCGCTGGCCGAGCTGCCGGGGCACGACTTCGTCGGGCTGGCGCAGGGCAGTGCGCTGCATGAGCTGGTGCTGCGCCAGGCGCGCCGGCTCGGCCTGCGGCTGGCCTATCGCGTGCGGCTGCGCGGACTCGAGTCGGTGTGCGGCCTGGTGGGGCAGGGCATCGGTGTGGCCATCGTGCCGCAGGCGGTGGCGCGGCGCTGCGCCCGCACGGCCGGCGTGCGCGCGGTGCCGCTGTCGGACGGCTGGGCGCGGCGCACGCTGATGCTGGCGGTGCGCGATCCGCCTGCACTGGCGCCACCTGCGCGCCAGTTCCTGCAACACCTGCGGACCCACGCGCCCGCCGCGTCGTCAGGCCGGGCCTGAGCGCCCATCAGGGTTGGTACAGTCGTCGCCACAGCGACGCCCAACCGATCCCAGCCCCGCCCGATGCCCCACACCCGCCCCGAACTCGCCCCCGGCCTGATGGTGGTGCACGGCAACCACCCCGAGGCGCTGCGCGACGTGCTGGTGGCCTGGCTGGCCGCGCATCCGCTGGCGCCGCTGGAAGACGAGCACGTGCTGGTGCAGAGCAACGGCATCGCGCAGTGGCTGCGGCTGGCGCTGGCGCGCGACGTGGCCGACGGCGGCTGCGGCATCGCCGCCGCGTTGCAGATGCAGCTGCCGCAGCGATTCATCTGGCAGGCTTATCGGGCTGTGCTGGGCGAAGATGCGGTGCCGGCCGAGTCACCATTCGACAAGCCCCTGCTGGTGTGGCGCCTCATGCGACTGCTGCCCGCGTTGCTGCACGAAGACGTGTTCGCGCCGCTGCGCCGCTTCCTGGAGGGCGACGCCGATTGCCGCAAGCGGCACCAGCTGGCCGAGCGGCTGGCCGATCTGTTCGATCAGTACCAGGTCTATCGCGCCGACTGGCTGCAGGCCTGGGCCGACGGCGACGACGTGCTGCGCACCAGCCGCCAGGGTGACGTGCCTGTACCCGACACGCTGCGCTGGCAGCCGCGCCTGTGGCGTGCCCTGCTGCAGGACGTGGGCCCGCATGCCCATGCCAGCCGCGCGCAGGTGCACCAGCGCTTCATGGCCGCCGCGCTCGCCGGCGATGCGGCGGCGCGGCCCGCCGGCCTGCCGCGGCGGCTGGTGGTGTTCGGCATCTCGTCGCTGCCGCAGCAGGCGCTCGAAGTGCTGGCCGCGCTGGCGCGCTGGACGCAGGTGCTCATGTGCGTGCACAACCCCTGCGAGCACGACTGGTCGCACATCGTGGCCGACCGCGATCTGCTGCGCGCCGACCGCCTGCGCCAGCGACGCCGCGCGGGCGGCGAGGGCGAGATTCCCGACCACGCCCTGCACCAGCACGCGCAGCCGCTGCTGGCGGCGTGGGGCAAGCAGGGCCGCGACTTCATCCGCCTGCTCGACAGCCACGACGAACGCGAGGCCTACGCGCAACGGCTGACGGCCATCGGCCAGCGTGTGGACTGTTTCGACCCCAACGCGGCCGACACGCTGCTGCGCCAGTTGCAGGACGACATCCGCGACCTGCGCCCGCTGGCCGAGACGCAGGCCACCTGGCCCGGCGTCGATGCCGCGCGCGACCCGTCGATCCGTTTCCACGTTGCGCACGGCCCGCAGCGCGAGGTGGAAGTGCTGCACGACCAGTTGCTGGCCGCCTTCGCCGCCGACCCCACGCTGCGCCCGCGCGACGTGATCGTTATGGTGCCCGACGTGGCCACCTATGCCGCGCACGTGCAGGCGGTGTTCGGCCTGCACCGCGCGCAGGACGCGCGCCACATCCCCTTCGCCATAGCCGATCAGGGCCAGCGGCACCACGATCCGCTGCTGGGCGCGGTGGAGCGCCTCCTGGGCTTGCCCGCATCGCGCCTGTCGGTGAGCGACGTGCTCGACAGCCTGGAAGTGCCCGCGCTGCGCGCGCGCTTTCGCATCGAGGAAGCGCAACTGCCGCTGCTGCAGCGCTGGATCGCCGCCGCCAACGTGCGCTGGGGCCTGCACGCGCGGCAGCGCGCGTCGCTCGGGCTACCCGACGGTCAGTCGCACAACAGCTGGGACTTCGGCCTGCAGCGCATGCTGCTGGGCTATGCCGTGGGCAGCGGCCAGGCCTGGGCCGACATCGAGCCGATGGACGAGATCGGCGGCCTCGATGCCGCGCTGCTCGGTCCGCTGGCCGACCTGCTGGCCGCGCTGCAGCGCCACTGGGAACAGCTCTCGGCGCGCGCCACGCCCGCGCAATGGGGTGTGCGCCTGGCCGCGCTGCTCGATGATTTCTTCCAGGCGCCCGAAGGCGCCGACGGCTTCACCTTGCTGCGGCTGCGGCAGTCCCTGCAGGACTGGGTGGCCGCCTGCGAAGCCGCCGGCTTCGACGAGGCGTTGCCGCTGTCGGTGGTGCGCGAGCACTGGCTGGCTCAGGCGGAGCCGGGCGGCCTGCAGCAGCCGTTCTTCGCCGGTGCCGTCACCTTCGCCACGCTGATGCCCATGCGCGCCATCCCGTTCCGCGTCGTGGCGCTGCTCGGCATGAACGACGGCGACTATCCGCGCAGCCGCACGCCGCTCGATTTCGACCTGATGGCACAGGATTGGCGCCCCGGCGACCGCTCGCGCCGCGAGGACGACCGCTACCTGTTCCTGGAAGCGCTGCTGTCCGCGCGCGACCACCTGCACGTCAGCTGGGTCGGCCGCAGCATCCACGACCATTCCGAGAGGCCGCCCTCGGTGCTGGTGGCGCAGTTGCGCGACCACCTCGCGGCTGGCTGGCATCTGGCGGGCGACGAGGCACTGCCGGCGCACGAGGCCGGCGCGCGCTTGCTGGAGGCCCTCACCATCGAGCACCGGCTGCAGCCCTTTCATCCCGATTACTTCAGTGCCGGCGGCGATGCGCGCCTGTTCAGCCACGCGAGCGAATGGCTCGACGGCTTGCGCGCGGCCGGCGGGCCGGCGCAGGGCGGCGGCGAAGCCCTTGCGCCCACCGCCTGGGCTGGCCCGCTCACGCTGCGCACGCTGAGCGATTTCCTGCGCAACCCGGCGCAGTCGTTCTTCCGTCTGCGGCTGGGCATCCACTTCCAGCAGGGAGACGAGGCGGCCGATGATGCCGAGCCCTTCGCGGTAGGCGGCCTGCAGAACTGGCGCCTGCAGGACGAGCTCATCCAGGCGCAGCAGGCGGTATTCGACGACATCGATGCCGCCGGCGACGGCGCGCGCGTTGCCGCGTTGGAGCACGCGCTGGCACGCATCGCCCGCCGTGGCGAGCTGCCGGCCGGAGCCTTCGGTGCGCTGGCGCAGGCCGGCCTCTCCGAACCGATGGAGCGCCTGTTCTCCGATTACGCGCAGGCGCTGGCCGAATGGCCGATGGCGCTGGCCGACGAGCCGCTCGATCACTTGCCCGAAGGCCTGGACGCATCGCTGCGCCTGGCCGACTGGCTGACCGGACTGCGCGCGCGTGCCGGCGACGGCGGCGCGGGCGCGCGCATGCGCCTCGTGCTCGACAGCGGCAGCCTCATCGCACAGAAGCCCCGCACGAGCTACCGGCTCGACAGGATCGTGCCGTTCTGGATCGCCCACGTGGCGGGCCACCTCGACGGCCAGCCCTTCACCACGCTGGTGTTCAACAAGACCGGCCCGGTGCAGTTGCACCCGCTCGCGCGCGAAGCGGCGCGCGACTACTGGCGGCGCCTGCTCGACGCCTTCGTGCAGGGGCTTGCCCGGCCGCTGCCGCTGGCCGTGCGCGCAGGCGCGGCGTGGCTGGGCGCGCGCAACGCCGGCCAGAACGCAGCCACCGCCGCCGAAGCCGCGCGCGCCGCCTTCGAGGACCATGACCCCGCGCGTGGCCGCTGGGGCGAACGCGAGTCCAGCGCCGACCTGGCGCGCGCCTTCGTCGATTTCGCATCGCTGGCCGAGGGCGGTGAATTCGAACACTGGGTGCAAACGCTGATCGCGCCGCTGGACGCGGCCATCGTGCGCGCGACGGCACGGGACGACGCATGACCAGAACCATGCGCCCCGAAGTGCTGCGCCCGCTGCGTTTCCCGCTGCGCGGCAGCCGCCTCATCGAAGCCAGCGCCGGCACCGGCAAGACCTTCACCATCGCCGCGCTCTATCTTCGGCTGGTGCTGGGCCATGGAGGCGATGCAGCCTTCGGCCGGCCGCTGTCTCCGCGCGACATCCTCGTCGTCACCTTCACCGAGGCCGCCACGCAGGAGCTGCGCGACCGCATCCGCGCGCGGCTGGCCGAAGCGGCCGACGTGTTCTCCGCCGACCCCGATGCGGTGCACGACGACGGCAACCTGCTGCATGCGCTGCGCGCCGACTACGCGCCCGATCGCTGGCCGGCCTGCGCACGCGCGTTGCGGCTGGCAGCCGAGGCCATGGACGAGGCCGCCGTCTCCACCATCCACGGCTGGTGCAACCGCATGCTGCGCGAGCATGCCTTCGACAGCGGCGCGCTGTTCACGCAGACCCTCGAAGCTGATGCGGGCGACCTGTTCGCCGAGGCCGTGCGCGACTACTGGCGCAGCTTCTTCGCGCCGTTGCCGCTGGCGCAGGCGACTGCCGTGCGCGCCTGGTGGCCCGATCCGCAGGCGCTGGGCGCCACCGTGGGACGGCTGCTGCCGGTGCGCGATGCGCTCCCCGAAGGGCAGCCGCCGGGGCAGGCCCTGCGCGAGTCCATCGACGAGCGGGCGCGCGTGCTGGCCGCGCTGAAGGCGCCCTGGCGGGCCTGGGTGGCTGAACTGCAGGCCTGGCTCGACGACGCCGTCGCGAACAAGCAGGTGGATGCGCGCCGGCTGCAGCCGCGCTACTACCAGCCGTGGCTCGATGGCCTGCGCCAATGGGCCGAGGGCGATGCGCAGGAACCCTTCGATGGCAAGAGCACGGGCTGGATGCGCCTCACGCCACAGGGCCTGGCCGAAGTGTGCAAGCCCGGCGTCACGCCACCCGACCATCCGGCGCTGAACGCCATGTGCAGCCTGCGCGCACAGATCGACGCCTTGCCCGATGGCCTGCAGCCGCTGCTGGCCCACGCCACCCGCTGGATCGCGGCGCGGCTGGCGGCCGAGCAGGCACGCCGCGCGCAGATGGGCTTCGACGACCTGCTGGCGCAGCTCGACACCGCGCTGCGCGGCCCCAACGGCGAGCGGCTGGCGGCGCTGATCCGCCAGCAGTTCCCGGTGGCGCTGATCGACGAATTCCAGGACACCGATCCGCTGCAGTACCGCATCTTCGATGCCGTCTACCGCGTGGCGGACGACGACCCGCGCACGGCCGTGGTGCTGATCGGCGACCCCAAGCAGGCCATCTACGCCTTCCGCGGCGCCGACATCCACACCTACCTGGCCGCGCGTGCCGACACGCAGGGACGCCATGCCACGCTGGGCACCAATTTCCGGTCCAGCCAGCCGATGGTGGCGGCCGTGAACCACGTGTTCGCGCAGGCCGAGGCGCGCCCCGATGGCGCGGGCGCCTTCCTGTTCCGCGCGCCGGATGGCGACAACCCGCTGCCGTTCTTCGCCGTGGACGCGAAAGGCCGTGCCGAGCACTGGCAGCGCAATGGCGCCCGGGTGCCCGCGCTCACCTGCTGGTTCCTCGAAGGTGAGGGCGACGCGGCCAGGCCGCCCGGCCGCGACGACGCGCAGCGCCGCCTGGCCGCCAGTTGCGCCACCGAGATCGTGGCGCTGCTGTCCGAATCTCAGCAGGGCCGCACCGGCTTCGCCGATGCCGCGGGTGCGCTGCGGCCCGTGACCACGGGCGACATCGCCGTGCTGGTGAACAACGGCGGCGAGGCGCGCGCGGTGCGCGAGGCGCTGGCCGCGCGCGGCGTGCGCAGCGTGTACCTGTCGGACAAGGGCTCGGTGTTCCAGAGCCCCGTGGCGCCCGACCTGCAGCGCTGGCTGGCCGCCTGCGCCGAGCCCGATGACGACCGGCTGCTGCGCGCGGCCCTGGGCACGGCCACGCTGGGCCTGTCGTGGGCCGAGCTCGACCGGCTCAATCACGACGAACTGCATTGGGAAGACCGCGTGCTGCAGTTCCGCCGCTACCAGCAGATCTGGCGACGCCAGGGCGTGCTGCCCATGCTGCGCCATCTGCTGCACGACTTCCGCGTGCCCACGCGGCTTCTGGCACAGGGCCAGGCCGGTGGCGAGCGCGCGCTGACCGACCTGCTGCACCTGGCCGAGCTGCTGCAGATCGAAAGTCATCAGATCGACGGCGAGCATGCGTTGCTGCGCCATCTGGCCGAAGCGCTGGCCGGGGACGGCGGCGACGCCGAGGCCCGCCGGTTGCGCCTGGAAAGCGATGCCGACCTCGTGAAGGTGGTCACGGTGCACAAATCCAAAGGACTCGAATACCCGCTGGTGTTCCTGCCGTTCGCCACGGCTTTCCGCCCGGCGCGTGCCGACGATCTGCCGCTCAAGTGGCACGACGACGCCGGCCACGCGCGCGTGTCGCTGGTGGCCGATGCCGACGCGCTGGCGCGCGCCGACCGCGAGCGCCTGGGCGAGGATTTGCGCAAGCTCTACGTCGCGCTCACGCGCGCACGCTTCGCCACCTGGATCGGCGCGGCGCCGCTGGTCGAGGTCGAACGCAGTGCGCTCGGATACCTGCTGGGCGGCGGCCAGCCGCTGTCGGCCACGGGCCTGCGCGATGCGCTGCGCGCCCTGGCGGACGGCGGCCCGCGCGGCGCCCTGGGCGTGCAACCGGCGCCCGAGCCTTCCGGCGAGATCTACCGCGCGGCCAACGCCGAGCCGCGCTGGCTGCCCGAGCCACCGCTACCGCAAGGCGTGCGCGAGCCCTGGTGGATCGCCAGTTACACCGCGTTGCGCGCGCGCGGCGACGGCCGCGTCATCGGCATCGACGAGGACGCCGTGGCCGATGGGCCGGCCGAAGCGCCAGGCGCCGCCGCCAGCGCCGCCGAGGACACCTATGCCGAAGAAAGCGCGCAGGCCGATACCGCCGCCGACGTCCTGCCGATAGACGACGATGCGCCCGCACGCGCCGCGCCGCCAGCGGGCCAGCTCGCGCTGCGACTCGATGCCGATGTGTCGTTGCACGGCTTTGCGCGCGGCGCCACGCC
This sequence comes from Burkholderiales bacterium, assembly GCA_017307855.1. GTDB lineage: Bacteria > Pseudomonadota > Gammaproteobacteria > Burkholderiales > Burkholderiaceae_C > JAGOCV01. Next base: position 16,381 of record JAFKGD010000008.1, read on the forward strand.
GGGCAGCTTTCTTCATGCGCTGCTCGAAGCGGCGGGCCGCGAAGGGTTCGCCCGCGCGCAGGCCGATGGCGCCGTGCGTGCGCGGCTGGACGAGCTGATCGATCGCGGCTGCCAGCAGGCCGGCTGGGACGAATGGGTGCCCGTGCTGCGCGACTGGCTGCAGGGTTGGCTGACCACGCCACTGCGGCTCGACGCGCTGGTGCCGGGCGCATCGCCGGTCGCCCCGGCGCAGTTGCAGGTCATGCAGGTAGAGATGGAATTCTGGCTGTCCGCCACGCGTGTGGATGCCGCCGCGCTCGACGCGCTCGTCTGCCGCCACACGCTGGGCGGCGCGCCGCGCGCCGCGCTGGCACCGCAGCAGGTCAACGGCATGCTCAAGGGCTTCATCGACCTGGTGTTCGAACACGAGGGCCGCTACTACGTGGCCGACTACAAATCCAACTGGATCGGCGGCGACGATGCGGCCTACACGCCCGAGGCGTTGCGCGTCGCCGTGCTGCACCACCGCTACGAGCTGCAGTACGTGCTCTACGTGTTCGCGCTGCATCGCCTGTTGCGTGCGCGCCTGCCGGGCTACGACTACGACCTGCACGTGGGCGGCGCGGTCTACCTGTTCCTGCGCGGCCATGCGGCGCCTGGGCAGGGCCTGCATCTGGAGCGTCCCCCGCGCGTGCTGATCGACGCGCTCGATGCGCTGTTCATGGGCGGAGGCGCCACGGCATGACGACGATCTTCCTCGCGCCGCCCCCGGCCGCGCACGCGGCCATGCTGGCCGATCTGCAGCGCTGGGTCGAGCGGGGCTGGCTGCGCGCGCTCGACCATGCGTTCGCGGCTTTCGTCTCGCATCACGCACCGCAGGCCGATGCCTTGCTGGTGCTGGGCGCCGCGCTGGCGAGCCACCAGCTCGGTCGTGGCCATGCCTGCCTCGACCTGCGCGCGGTGGTGGAACACGCCGATCGCACGCTCTCCCTGCCGCCCGATGGCGCGCGAGGCCGGCCCGACGACGACGACGGCCTGCCGCCGCCCGTCTCGCCCGCACGCCTGCTGGCGGGCGTCGATCTCGCGCGCTGGCAGGCCGCGCTCGACCTGCCTGCGGTGGTGGGCGAGGGCCCGGGCACGCAGCCGCTGGTGCGCGTGGCCGACCGGCTGTACCTGCGCCGCTACTGGCAGTACGAACAATCGGTGCGCGCCGGCATCGCGCAGCGGCTGGCGCAGCCCACGGCGGCTGCGGCACCGGCCGCGCAGGGTGCGCTGCGCCATGCGCTGGACCTGCTGTTCCCGCCGTCCGCGGACAGCGCGACCAACTGGCAGAAGGTGGCCTGCGCGCTCGCCGCGCGCCAGGGCTTCGCCATCGTCACCGGGGGGCCGGGCACGGGCAAGACCACCACCGTGGTGCGCCTGCTGGCGGCGCTGCAGCATCTGGCGATGACCGGTGCCACGGGTGGTGCGGCCGATGGCGCCATCGGCCGCCCGCTGCGGGTGCGGCTGGCTGCGCCCACGGGCAAGGCGGCGGCGCGCCTGTCGGAGGCCATCGCTGGCGCGGTGTCGCGGCTGCCGCTGGCGGCGCTGGGCGACGAGGCTGCACTGCGCGAGGCCATCCCCACCGAAGTCACCACGGTGCACCGCCTGCTGGGCAGCCGGCCGGGCACGCGCCACTTTCGCCACGATGCGCGCAACCCGCTCGCGCTCGACGTGCTGGTGCTCGACGAAGCCTCGATGCTCGACCTTCAGATGACGGCGCAGGTGCTGGCGGCGCTGCCCCAGGGCGCGCGGCTGGTGCTGCTGGGTGACAAGGACCAGCTCGCCTCGGTGGAGGCCGGTGCCGTGCTGGGCGAGCTGTGCCAGCGCGCCGACGCCGGCCACTACCGGCCCGACACCGTGGCGTGGCTGCAGGCCGTGAGTGGCGAAACCGTGCCCGATGCGTTGACCGATGCGCAGGGCCACGACCTCGACCAGGCCATCGTGAAGCTGCGCGTGAGCCACCGCTTCAGCGCCGACAGCGGTATCGGCCAACTGGCCGAGGCGGTCAATGCGGGCGACGCGCGGGCGGTGCGCCGCACGCTCGCGGCCGGCCATCCGGATCTGGCGCAGGCCACCATCGACGATGCCGATGCGTTGCGCCAGCTGGTGCTGGAAGGCGGCGGGGCGCGCTTCCCGGCGGGCGCTGCCGCCGCGCGCGGCCTGGCGCCGCCCGTGGGCTATCGCCATTACCTGCGCGTGATGCGTGCGCAGCGCCCGGCAGGGGGCGCGCCGCGCGACGCACTCGATGCGTGGGCGCGCGAGGTGCTGGCGGCGTACGGCCAGTTCCAGCTGCTGTGCGCGCTGCGCGACGGCCCCCAGGGCGTCACCGGCCTCAACCAGCGCGTGGCCGCGCTGCTGCGCCACGAGGGCGAGCTGGAGGCGCCCGATGCGGGTGGCTGGTACGCCGGCCGTCCCGTGCTCGTCACGCGCAACGACTACGGCCTGGGCCTCATGAACGGCGACGTGGGCGTGGCGCTGCCCGTGCCCGCGCCGTCAGAGCCGCCCGATGGCCGTGCGCCCGTTCGCCAGACACTGCGCGTGGCCTTCGCCAGCGGCGACGGGCAGGGCGGCATCCGCTGGGTGCTGCCCAGCCGGCTGCAGGCGGTGGAGACGGTCTTCGCGATGACCGTGCACAAGTCGCAGGGCTCGGAATTCGCGCACGCCGCGCTGATGCTGCCCGACCGTGCGGCGGCCGTGCTCACGCGCGAGCTGGTCTACACCGGCATCACGCGCGCGCGCCACTGGTTCACGCTGGCGCAGGCGCGCGGCGGCGCCGGCGTGCTGGAGGCTGCGGTGACGACGCGCGTGGAGCGCGTGGGTGGGCTGGCCGGCGCAGGCTAGTCCGCGCCATGGCGAGAGACGCGCGCGCGTCATCGGGCCACGCTTACACTGCGCGCTCACGGCCGCCAGGCCGCACTCCGGGAGCAGAGGTTTGCGCACATTCGACGAAGCGGCCGAGAAGGTCAGGGCGTTGCTGTTCAACGGCACGCTGCGTCCTGGCGACCGGTTGCCGGCCGAGCGTGAACTGAGCGTGCTGCTGGGCATCAGCCGCCCCGCGCTGCGCGAGGCCCTGCGGGCGCTGGAGACCGGCGGCCTGCTGGAAATGCGGCCGGGCAAGTACGGCGGCACCTTCATCACCGGCGGCAAGGCGAGCGTCGTGTCGGGCGCGATGTCCGACCTGCTGCGCCTGGGCAGCGTGTCGATTGCCGAACTGTTCGAGGCGCGGCAGTGGATCCAGGGCGCGCTGGTGCGCGCGGCGGTCGAGCGGCTCACCGACGAGCAGATCGATGCGCTCGAGCAGAACGTGAACGAGGCCGAGGCCGCCCACAACGAAGGGCGTTTTGCCGATCGCATCCGCATCAACGTCGAATTCCACAACATGCTGGCCGAGGGATCGGCCAACACGGTGGCCGCCATCGTGGTGCGCGGGCTTACACAGGCCTGGCAGGCGCTGATGGCCGAGGTGGGCTCCGACCAGGTGTCGGGCGGCATCACTTACCGTCGCGAGCTGCTGCGCGCCCTGCGCGCGCGCGACGAGGAGGGCGCGGCGCGCGCGCTGTCCAAGATCCTCAGGACGTCGGAAGCGCTCTACAAGGAACTGGCCAAGCGCCGGGCACAGGACCTGATCGGCTCCACGGTGGCCGCCCCTGTCGCACCGGCGCTGACGCGGGCGACGACCCGCGCGAAACCCGCGGTCGATCCTGCCACTGCGCCGCGCAAGCGCGCGGCCGCGGGCACGGATTCCACCGCCCCCGCCAGGCGCCGCACGCGGTCGGGCTGATCGCCTGCCCCGGCCTGGGGCGCGGCGCCGGCCATTCCCGTGAATGCAGCAAGACCCCGCGTCGGGGTCGGATTTTCCAATGGTTTGACATTTTGATGCATTGAGCGCGAACATATGGTCTGACCATTAGATGTCGCTGCATCACCGCAGGAGCCCATGGCCGATGCAACTTCCGCGCCCAGGTGCGGACGTCCGGATCCAGCGAGCACGAGATGGGTCTGTTGCGTCCCATTCTTGAATCTTCGCCTTCCCTTCAGGAGTTCTCGATGTCCTCGCGTTTCCTCAGCTCTCTGGTGCATCGCCGTGCGGCATGCACGCTCATGGCGGCCATGGCCGCCGCGTTCGCCGTGCCGGCCATGGCACAGGCCTGGCCGGACCGGCCCGTCAAGCTCGTGAGCCCCTGGCCGCCGGGTGGCAGCAACGACACGTTCTCACGCCTGCTGGCGACCCGCCTGACCACCACCCTCGGCCAGCCCGTGGTGGTGGAAAACCGGCCCGGCGCCACGGGTACGCTGGGCGTAGGGCAGGTGGCACGCGCGCCGGCCGACGGCTATCTGCTGGTGATGGGCAGCTCGCCCACTCATGCCACGGCCACCAGCATCTATCCGCAGCTCAACTACAACCCGGTCAAGGACTTCGCACCCATCACGCTGGTGGGCTCGTCGGCCAATGCGCTGGTGGTGCATCCGTCGGTGCCGGCGCGCACCGTGGCGGAGCTGATCGCCCTCGCCAAGGCGAAGCCGGGCACGCTCACCTATGCCTCGACAGGCAACGGCTCGTCGCAGCATCTGTCGGCCGAACTCTTCAAGGCCATGGCCGGCGTCGACATGCTGCATGTGCCGTACAAGGGCGCCGCGCCCGCCATCTCGGACATCGTGGCGGGACACATCAACCTCGGCTTCCACAACATGGTCGATGTGCTGCCGCACGTGAAAGCCGGCACCCTGCGGGCTTTGGCCGTCACTTCGTCGACGCGAGCCAGGCCCCTGCCCGACGTGCCGACCATCGCCGAATCCGGCGTGCCCGGCTACATGGCCGAAGTGTGGTTCGGCGTGTTCGCGCCGGCCCACACGCCGCGCCCGATCGTCGAGCGCCTGAACCGCGAGATCGTCGCGGCGCTGGCCGATCCCGAGATCCGTTCCAAGTTCGATGCCGCAGGTATGTCGGTCGTGGGCAACAGCCCCGACGAGTTCGCCCGGTACGTGCAGGAAGAAGTGACCAAGTGGTCCGACATCGTCCGCCGGGCCGATGTCAAACCCAACTGAGCCCGGCCCCAACAAGGAGATAGATCCAATGACTTTTTCGGTTCTCGCGCGCTGCGAGGAGACGGGCATGTTCGGCATGGCCATCGCCACGCGCCCCATCGCCATCGGCGCCAAGTGCCCCTTCGTGCGTCCCAAGATCGGCGGCCTCGTGGTGCAGGCCAATGGCGATCCGCGCCTGGGCGCACTCGGCGTGAAGCTGCTGGAGATGGGCTACTCGGCGGAGAAGGTGCTCAAGGAGCTGCTGGAGAGCGACGGCGCCGACAACATCCCGTGGCGCCAGATTTCGGTGGTCGACAAGGACGGCCGCACGGCGGCCCACACCGGCGCGACCAACGAAGAGTGGGCCGGCCACGTGGTGCGCCGCAATCTGGTCGTGATCGGCAACCGCCTCTCCAACGACAAGGTGGCCCAGGCCATGGCCGACGGCTTCGAGAACGCGAAGGGCGAGCTTGCCCACCGGCTGCTTGCGTCGCTGGAAGCCGGCCGCGACGCGGGCGGCCAGGTGGCAGGCCAGTACTCGACGGCGCTGCAGGTGCACCACGAGCGCAGCTATGCGTGGGTGGATCTGCGCGTGGACGAGCACGACGAGCCGATCGCCGAATTGCGGCGCCTCTACACGCTCTACAAGCCGCTGATTCCCTACTACAACGAACGGCCCGCCAACCCCTCGCTGCCGCGCGACGACGACTGGCGCAAGCAGCTGGGCATCCAGGGCGGGCCGCGCTGAGCGAGTGACCGTCAACCCGCCAGCGAGCCGGCGGGTTGCGCGGCACCGATGTCCGCCATGCCCAGCACATGGCGCAGCGCGAGCGTCAGATCGGCGCGGGCCTGGGTCGCGGTGCCGGGTGCGAATCGCGCGGCGATGAAACCGTCGGGCCGCACCAGCACGACCTGACCGGGCTGGCCGGCGTAGAGCTGCGCGAACTTCTTGTCGTCGGGCTGCGGCTGGCCTTCCGCGCCCACATCGAGCAAGTCGATGTCCAGCGCGAAGCGACGCACCGCATCCGCGCACACGCCGGTCCAGAAGCCGGGCAGGCGGTATCCGGCCAGCGTCAGGCGCTGGCCCCACAACTCGATGGTGGACACGCGATGGCCTGCGGTGTCGCGCAACCAGGCGTGCGGCGCACGCACGCCTGGCGCGGTGGTCTCGACATAGTCGCGCAGACCGGGCGGCGGAGGTGGCGTCCGGGCATCCGCCAGCAGCGCACCCGTGCGATACACGGTGCCCAGCTGGTAGCCGGTGTGCAGCACACTGTTGTCGCCGTGCGGCGCGACGAGTTGCCCCAGCAATGCGATCGCCTCGGATGACAGCTTGCCCTCGCGGAATTCCTCGCCCTCGCCAACGCGCACGGCCTCCGCGATCGCCTGGTAGTGCAACGAGTTGTAGGTGGCGGCCTTGACGGTAAGGCGTGCCTTCGACTTGCGTTCGGTTTCGTAGGTGTCCAGCAACGCTTCGGGCGCCAGCCCACGCAGCACCAGATGCAGCTTCCAGGCGAGGTTGTTGGCATCCTGGATGCCGGAATTCATGCCGTAGCCACCCCATGGAGAGTGCCAGTGCGCGGCGTCACCGGCGAACAGCACCGGCCCCTCGCGCCAGCGGCGCAACAGACCCGTGGTGTAGTCGAAACGATGGAAGCGGACGATCTCGACAGGCAGGTGCGGCATGCCAAGCGCGCCGCGCAGCCGTTCCAGCACCAGCGCCGGCGATGGCAATTCTTCCTCGTCATGCCGGAAGCTGTAGCGCCACAGGCCGGTGGCCGGATGCTGGCTGCCGAACCAGCCGGCGTGGTGCGGATGCAGGATGAAGGAATGGAAAAATCCGTCGCGGCCCAGTGTCGACTGCAGGTCGGCGCGGAACTCCACGAGGATCTGGTTGCCGAAAGTCGGGCCATGATCCTGACCGCCGCCGACCCGGCTGCGCACGAAACTGTGGGCGCCGTCGCACGCCACGAGGTAGCGCGCGCCGAAGCTGCGCCGGGCCTGCGTCTCCACGTCCTGCACAGTGACCTGCACGGCATCGGCCGCAGCCTGCACGTCCACCACCCGGGTGCCGAAGTGCATCTGCGCGCCAGGCCAGCGCGCCGCCTGTCGGCGGATGGCCGACTCGTATTCGGAAGCCGGCACCTTGCGCGGATAGACCGGGCTGAGCAGTTCCCACTTGCGCACGTAGTCCTCGTGCGAACCCTCGATGGCGCGGATGCTGGCCACCGGGCCGTGCGCCACGTTGACATAGAAGCCTTGCCCGTTGGAACTCTCGGTCGTCCAGCCCGCATCGTGGAGCAGATCCCACACGCCCCACTGCTTGAACAGCTCTCCGGTGGAAGCGTGCACGTATTGCCCTTTGGGCAGCGTGGTCGTGCTGGCGCGCCGCTCGAACATGGCGACACGCAGGCCTGCGCGGCCAAGCAGGTAGGTAAGCGACAGCCCCACCGGCCCGCCGCCGCACACGATGACATCCACGTCGCAGGGCTGGTGCGCGCTGGCCGATGTCGTCATGCCGCCTCCTGCGTTGCTGTGGCGCTGCGCGCCATGCGCGTCGGGTCGCGGCTCCACTCGGACCACGAACCGACGAACAGGCGAGGCGTCGCACCCAACGCCGACAGCGTGAGCACGGTCAGTGCAGACAGGACGCCGCCACCGCAATACGCCACCACGTCGCGAGCCTGCAGCGCGCCGCCCTGCGCATACAGTGCGCTCAGTTCTTCCACTGTGCGCAGGGTGGCGCCCGGCGTCCACTGTAACGACGAGGGCAGGTTGACGGCGCCGGGAATGGCGCCTGCCAGGAAGGCGCTCTCGTCGCGGGCGTCCAGCAGCAAGGTTTCCGGGCCCATTTCCTCGACGTCGTTCACCGTTGCCTCCGGCATCCCGCCGGGTTGCAGGACGAGCGCTGCCGTGCTGCGCGGCGTGCGTGGAGGCGCGTCGCCCTGCGCCAGCGGCCCACCCAGCGCCGTCCATGCCTTGATGCCGCCGTCGAGCACGCGCACCTTGCGAAGTCCGGCCCAGCGCAGCACCCACCAGGCACGCGCGGCCAGCGCGACGGAGGGGCCGTACACGATCAGCTCGGTGTCCCCGTCGACGCCCCAGGCGATGAGCTGCTGCCGCAGCATGTCGGGCGCCGGCAGGGGAAGCGTGCCCGTGTCGGGGCCGGCCGGGCCGGCGAACACGTCGCGGATCTGCGCATGCACCGCACCATGGATATGCGCGTCGCGGAAGCTGCGCAGCTCCTCCGCAGGCTCGCCCAGCCGGACGTCGATGAACAGGCGGTTGGCACTCGGGTGGGCCAGCAAGCCATCGGCCTGGGCGATCTGATCGGTCAACGACGAGAGTCTGTGGGATGCCATGCTGTCAGTTCCCGGTGGCCAGATTCTTTTCCTTCACCAGGCGCGCCCAGGTGGTCTTCTCGGCGCGGATGATTTCCTCGAGGTAGGAGGCGCGCGTGTCCGGAATCTCGGCGCCCCACGAGGCCACAGTCTTCGCCACGGCAGGGTCGGCCGCGATCGCGGCGATCTGCTCCGACAAGCTCTTGACGACCGCTGGCGGCAGGTTCTTCGGACCGAACAGCGCGATCCAGGCGCCGATGTCCGGAACGCCCGCGATGCCCGCCTCGCGCAGCGTCGGCACGCCGGGCGCGACGCGGCTGCGCCTGTGCGAGCTCACCGCCAGCGCTTCCAGTTGCCCTGCGTTGATCTGGGGCAGCGCCGTCACCAGCGAGATGATGGCGATCTGCACATCACCGGCGAGCACCGCCTGCAACTGGCGCGATCCGGTGCTGTAGGGCACGTGCACGATGTGGATGCCGGCATTGACGTTGAGCAGTTCGCCCAGATAGTGCATGCCGGTGCCGACACCGGCCGATGCGAAGTTGATCGAGCCTGGCTGCGCCCGCGCCGCGTCGATGAAGCCCTTGAAGCTGCCGTACTTGCCGGCACGGGCCACCAGGACGTAGGGTGTGGTCACCAGCTGCGCGATGGGCGTCAGGTCGCGCTCGCTATCGGCGTTGTTCGCGTCGGTGACCGAGCGGATGGTGATGGAGGAGCCTGTCGAGAGCAGCGAATAGCCGTCGGCGGCAGACTGGATGATCTGCCGGGCGGCCAGTTCGCCGCCCGCACCGGCCCGCACGTCGACAACGAACGGCTGCCGGTAGCGGTCGGCCAGTTCCTTGGCATACAGGCGCGTGGCGTTGGCTGGAAAGCCATCTTGCCAGGGCATCAGCACTTTCACCGGCTTGTCTGGATAGGCCTGCGCGAAGACCTGCGGCGCCAGGCCGATGGCGGCGAAGACAAGAGTGGCCGCAAGTTTCAGCAGGCGTGAGAGTTCGTATGGCATGGGTCTATCTCCAGGGACAAACGTCGGATCGTAGGAACAATCCACCGGCACGCGAACGACGCAATCGTGGTTTGCTTAGAACCGGAACATCGTTGGGCGCGGGGGTGGCCGGCTCACACGGCGGGTGCTGCGGCTCATTGTGCGAAGCGGCGGGCGTCGCCGCTTACCCTGCACGGAACAGTCCGTTCGTATTTACACCTATGACGCGGCCACCGCGTTCATGGCGACATGCCAGGCCATTGCAGCGTCAGCCTTGGCCGCAGGGCCGGCGGCAGGCTGTGCACGTGGGCGCGATAGCCCGAGGGCGTCCAGCCGGTGTTGGCGCGCATGAAGCGCGTGAAATGCGGCGGTGCGCTGAAGCCGAGCTGATAGGCGATCTCGGCGATGGGGCGCGACATGTCGCCCAGCAGCGCGAATGCGGCATCGAGTCGCAGCATGTTGTAGAACGCCCGCGGCGGGAGCCGGGTGGCGCGGCGGAACAGCGTGAGGAAGTGCCGCTCTGACATGCCGCAGGCGGCCGCATGGCGGCGCACGGGGCCGAAATGCCCCAGGTCATGCAACGCTTCGATGCCGGCCAGGACGCTTGCGTGCCGCGCGCTTGCACGCGAGCGCGGCGGCGCGATGGGTGCCAGCCTTTCGAAGGCCGCATCCTGGAGCGCGCGCACACCTTGCTCGAGCACGGCCGGTTCAGGGATTTCTTTGAGCAGGTGCGCCACCAGCTGTCCGGCGTCGTCGCGTGCAGCGGCCGGCAACGAAATCTGCGCCGCCTGCCCGCGGAGCGTGTGCCGGGTGCCTGATTGCCAGTCGGTGTTCGCGCCTGCCTTGACCAGCAGGAACCCGGGATGCTGCAGGTCCGCGTGCTGCTCGCCGTGAGGCGCATGCAGGCGTGGCGTGGCCTGTGCGGGCGTGATCGCGTAGACCTGGCGGCGTTCGATCAAGGTGGCTTCGAAGGGGCGCAACTGCCGGGTCGCGCCGTCCACGCGCACCTGCAGCTCGCTGGTGTGGACGTTGACCAGAAGTTGCGCGCAATCGCGCGCGTGATCGGCCAGCACGGTGTCGGCCGCCATCAGCGATACGCGGCCGAAACTGCCGCCGCAGTAGGCCAGATGCGGTGTCGGAGCAGCGGCGGTCGGCATGGCGGAGCGGGCCGGCTCGATGCAATCGCCCACGCCTCAGAGCGTGGCTTCGGTTCCCAGGATCACGGTGCTCTGCGCCGAGAGTGTTCCGCCGTTGCCGTGGGCGATGGCTGTCTCGCAACCAGAAACCTGTCGCCGGCCGGCCTCGCCGCGTAATTGCCGCACGGCTTCGATCAGAACGAACACACCGAACATGCCCGGATGGCAGTAGGACAGGCCGCCGCCACTGGTGTTGACCGGCAGCGATCCGCCTGGCGCGATGCGGCCGTCGGCGACGAACCGGCCGCCCTCGCCCTTGGGACAGAAGCCGAGGTCTTCCAGGAACAGCAGCGTGGTGATGGTGAAAGCATCGTAGACCTGCACTACATCGATGTCGCGTGCCGCCAGTCCGGCCATCGCATAGGCCGCCGCCCCCGAGCGCACCGCGCCCGTGGTGGTGAGGTCGGGCATGTTGCTGATGCTGTAGTGGCCGAGGTCGTCGCCGAGGCCCAGCACGTAGGCAGGCCGGGCGCGCAGGCTGCGGGCGCGCCGTGCAGAGGTCACGATCAGCGCGCCGCCGCCATCGGTGACCAGGCAGCAGTCGCGCACGGTGAGCGGGCTGCTGACCATGCGGGAGCGCAGTACCTCGTCCACAGTCAGCGGTTCCTTCTCCCACGCATTCGGGTTGAGCAGCGCCCACTGGCGCGCGGCCACGGCAATATGGGCCAGCTGCTCGCGCGTGGTGCCGAATTCGTGCATGTGCCGCGACGCGGCGAGTGCATACGAGCTGGCCGTGTAGAGGGGCCGGTAGGGCGCCTCGTAGGGGTTGGCGTCCGCCGCCGCGACGTTGGCCCGGCCCAGGCTGCGCTGGGTGCTCGCATAGGCGATCAGCGCCACTTCGCACAGGCCCGCCGCGATGGCAGCCTGCGCATGCGCGATCATCGACATGAAGCTGCAGCCGCCGATGTTGGTGCCGTCGTTGTAGCGCGGCCGCAGCCCCAGGTATTCGCTCAGGGCCAGCGTCGGCATGCGGCTTTGCGACGTGGTGGCGAACACACCGTCGATGTCGTCTAGCGACAAGCCGGCATCGGCCAGCGCACGGTGCGTCGCTTGCGCCATCAGGTCCATGGGCGAGAGGCCTGCGGCCACTTGCCCGAGGTCGGATTCGGCCACGCCGACGATGGCGCACGCACCGCGCTGCAGTGCAGAGGAGCTCACGGCTGTTCCTCCACGGCCACGAAGACCGGGCAGGGCGCAGCGCCATCGGCACCTGGCCGGATGCGGGCTTGCACGCGCATGCCGATGCGCACGTCCTGCGCGGGGCGATCGATGACGCTGCTCATGAGCCGGTAGCCTTCGTCCATGTCGACCAGCACGACGTTGTAGGAAGGCTCGCCGCGCGGTTCGATGACGGTGACCGCATGCACGCGGCCCAGGCCGGCGCTCACGCGCCAGTCGAGGGAATCGCTGCCCGATCCCGGCGCGATCACTCGCGGATAGAACACGGCGCGACCGCTGACGCGGTCGACCTGATAGGCGAGCTCTCCACGCTCCAGGTGCGCGCGAAAGCGCGCCAGCGGCGATTCGGTCACGGTCTGTTCGGTCGGCATGTCGTTCAGATGATCCGGTTGGCGCGGTGGCGCGCGATCTCCTCGGCGCTGCACTGAAGCAGCGATCCGAGGATGTCCTCGGTGTCCTGGCCCAGCCGGGGCGGTGGCCGGTCGTAGACCGGCGGCGTGGTGCGCAGCCGCAGCGGGCTGGCGATGGTCGAGACGCTTGCGCCGTCGGCGTGTTGCAGGTCGACGCGCAACTCGCGATGGCGTACCTGCGGGTCCTCGAAGACCTGCCGGTAGTCGTTGATCGGCCCGCAAGGCACGCCGTGGGCTTCCAGACGCGCGATCCATTCGTCGCGTCCGCGGGTGAGCATGGTGCTCGCCAGCTCGGGCACCAGCACGTCGCGGCCCGTGATGCGTCCGGTGACGCGGTGCCAGCGCTCGTCAGCCGCGAGATCGGGCCGGCCGATGGCCGCGCAGTACTGCTGCCATTGGCCGTCGTTGCCGACCGCCACCACGATTTCCCCGTCGTTCACGGCGAATACCTGGTAGGGAACCAGGCTGGCATGCGCGTTGCCGTAGCGGCCCGGCGCGCGCCCGGTGGCGAAGAAACCGGTGACCTGGTTGCCTCCGAGCGCGACGATGCAGTCGAGCAGAGCCATGTCGATGTACTGGCCGCGGCCGGAGACGGTGCGGTGCTGCAGCGCCGACAGGATGGCGATGGTGGCGTACATGCCCGTCATCACGTCAGCGATGGCGATCCCTGCTTTCTGAGGCCCTCCGCCGGGCAGGGCATCGCGTTCGCCAGTGATGCTCATGAGGCCACCCATCGCCTGGAACACGAAGTCGTAGCCCGGCTTGTGGGCGCTCGGCCCGTCCTGGCCGTAGCCGGTGATGGAGCAATACACCAGGCCAGGATTGCTGGCCGCGAGCGACTCGTAGTCCAGGCCGTAGCGCCTGAGACCGCCGATCTTGTAGTTTTCGATCACCACATCGCTCATATCGGCCAGCCGACGCACCAACGCCTGGCCCTCGGGCTGGGCCAGATCGATCGTGATCGACTTCTTGCCACGGTTGGCGGCGGCGTAGTACGTCGAATCGGACGCGCCGCCACCGGATGCCGGTGCCGTCCATGGCGGGCCCCAGCCCCGGGTGTCGTCGCCTGCGCCTGGTCGCTCGACCTTGATTACCTCCGCTCCCATGTCGGCGAGGTTCTGGCTGCACCACGGGCCTGCGAGCACGCGGGAGAGATCCAGCACACGCAGATGAGACAAGGCACCCCGGGCATTGGCCGGCTTCACGGTTTCAGGCAAGGCGCGGCTCCTATTCGATGGTGACCCGGGCGTCGGTGATGACCTTGGACCACTTGGCCAGTTCGGTGTCGACGAACGTGGCGAATTGCGCCTGCGTCATGGCACCGGGCTCCGCGCCCAGCTTTTCGAACTGCGCCCGGATCGCCCCGCTGCGCAGCGTCTGCAGCACATCGCCAGCCAGGCGGTCACGCAGTGCCGGCGCCATGCGGCCCGGTGCGTAGAGGCCGAACCAGGCCGTGGCCTCGAAGCCCTTGATTCCGCTTTCGTCGATCGTCGGCACGGAAGGCAGGGCTGGCGAGCGTTTCACCGAAGTGACGGCGAGCGCGCGGAGCTTGCCCGACTGGATGTGCTGGATCACGCCGGGCACCGAGTCGAACATGATCGGAATCTGGCCGCCCAGCAGATCATTGAGCGCAGGCGCGGCGCCCTTGTACGGCACGTGAACCATCTCGACACCGGCCATGGACTTGAACAGTTCGCCAGACAGGTGATTGGCGCCACCGGCGCCCGACGAGCCGAAGTTGACCTTGCCCGGGTTGGAGCGGGCGTAGGCGATGAGTTCCTGCACGTTGCGCGGGCCGAAGGACGGATGCGCGACCAGCACGTTGGGCACCTCGGCCACCTGGGCGAGCGGGGTGAAGTCGGTGCGCGTGTCGTAGCGCAGGCTCTTGTAGAGCCCCGGATTGATCACATGGTGGGTCGCCGTCAGCATCAGCGTGTAGCCGTCGGCCGGCATGCGGGCGAACTGCTCGGAAAAGATCGTTCCGCTGGCGCCGGCCCGGTTCTCCACCACCACGGGCTTGCCCCAGCGTGCCTGCAGTTCGTTGGCCAGATTGCGTGCCAGGATGTCGGTGGTTCCGCCGGGCGGGAACGGAACGACGATCTTCACGGGCTGGGTGGGAAAGTCCTGCGCCGGCGCTGCCAGCGGGAGGAAGGCTGCCGCGCCAGCGACCGAGGCGGCCGCGAGCGCCGCGCGCAGGGATGTCGGGAATCTCATGTCTTGTCTCCTTGTTGTTTCTGCGGATCAGGCGGACAGGGGAAATTCGACCAGGGCCTCCCCGGCCGCGACGACTTCGCCACGCTGATTGAGGACCTGCACGTCCAGCGTGTACCAGCGGCCCGTCTGCGTGTTGCGCTCCGACGTGATGACGGCGTGCGGGGTGATCGTGTCGCCAGGCTTCACGGGTGCTTTCCAGCGTGTCTCGAGCCGGCGCTGCATGCCGCCATGGCCATAGACCCAGTCGGTGAGCATCTTCGTGATCACGCCGAAGTTGTTCATGCCGTGCATGATGATTCCGCCGAAGTTGGTCTTGCCGAAATCACCTTTCATGTAGTTGTCGTCCAGGTGCAGCGGGTTGAAGTCCAGCGAGGCTTCGCAGAACTGGCGGATGGACTCGCGCGTGGGCGAGAAGGACGAGCCCGTGATCTTGTGGCCGGCGGCGAAGCCGGAAGCTGTGACGGTCATGGAGTTTCCTTGTCTCGATATCAATGCGGGCGGATCGTCCAGCCGCGGCCGGAGCAGATCACCTGGTTGTGCTGGTTGAAGAACACGTTGTCGTGCACCACGAACAGCCGGTCTTTCTTGATGAATTTGTCGAGCGCCCGTGCCTCCAGGCGGATGGTGTCGCCTGGACGGGCCGGTACGTTGTAGCTCCAGGATTGGCCCGCGTTGACCGTGCCGGGGCTGCGCATCCAGTCGTCGGCCGGGGTGCACGAGAACATCAGCAGGATGTGGATGGCCGGCGGTGCGATCAGGCCCTTGTAGGGGGATGCCTTCGCATAGGCCTCGTCGAAGTACAGCGGGTGCAGGTCGCCGACGACGCGGCAGTATTTGTGGATCGCTTCCAGCGTCAGCGTATACGGGAGGGTCTTGCGCGGCTCGCCCGGGATGATCTGCTCCCAGGTCTTGCGCAGCTCGTTGTCCTTCCAGAAATCGGTCTCGAAAGCTTGTTCAGTCATGCGGATGTGCGTGAAGGGGTTGATGAAAGCAGCAGGATGATCTAGAATGTCCGCCTAGCGGATGAAAGTGTCCGCTTGAAGGTCATTATTCTGCGCATCGTGCGCGGCTGTCAACACACGCATCTATGGCAACACCTGAAAGCGAAGCCTTCGTTCGCACCTTCGCGCGCGGGCTGAAAGTCATTGAAGTCCTCGGACGGGGGCCCGGCGGCCAGACCCTGGCCGAACTGGCCGATGGGGTGGATCTGCCCCGCACCGCGGTGCGCCGCTTTCTCATGACGCTGATCGAGCTGTCGTTCGTGCGCTCGGACGGCAAGCGCTACTGGCTGACCCCGCGCGTACTGCGGTTGGGACTGTCCTATCTCTCGACGCTGCCTTACTGGCGCGATGCGCAGGCCGCGCTCGAAGAGCTGTGTCTACGCATCCAGCAGTCGGCCGCGCTATCGGTGCTGGATGGGGACGAACTCGTCTATGTGCTGCGGCAGCACACCAAACGCATCCTGCCGATGAGTCCGACGCTCGGCAGCCGTCTGCCGGCACACGCCGTGTCGATGGGGCGTGTGCTGCTGGCGGGACTGGGGGACGACGAGCTGGAGCAGTACCTGCAGGCCGCGCCGCTCAAGCGCCTGACGCCTGCCACGCTGGTAGACCGCGACCGCCTGCGCGACGCCATCGTCGACGTCCGCCGCCAGGGCTGGGCCTGGGTGGACGGGGAACTGGACGAATCGATCTGCGGCCTGGCTGTGGCCGTTCGTGACCGCGAGGGCGCCACCATCGCTGCGTTGAACGTGAGCCTGACCGCCGGCGAGTTCTCGCAGCAGATGGCGATCGAGCGCTTCCTGCCCGAATTGCGTGTGGCCGCTTCGCGGCTGCGCGCCAGCGACCGCTGACGCGCGCAGCTTGAGTTCAGGCGCGCAGGTAGCGCACGAAGCGGTAGGGCAGGCCTTGCGCCGACACGTGCGCCTCGTCGCTGTCCGCGCGCCACTCGGGGCCGAGCAGCGGCGCGTAGGCGTCGCCTTCGATGTCCTGCTCGATCACCGTGACTTCCACACGCTGAGCCAGCGGCAGGGCCTGCGCATAGATCTGCGCACCGCCGATCACCCACACGTCGTCGACGTCGCCGGCCAGCCGAAGGGCGTGCTCCAGGTCGGCCGCGCGCAGCGCGCCGTCTTCGTGCCAGTCGGCCTGGCGCGTGACGACGATGTTGGTGCGGCCTGGCAAGGGGCGGAACTTCGGCGGCAGCGAATCCCAGGTCTTGCGGCCCATGATCACCGGGTGGCCAGTGGTGAGCTGTTTGAAGTGCGCCATGTCCTCGGGCAGGCGCCACGGGATGGCGTTGGCGCGGCCGATGACGCCGTTGGCGGCGCGGGCGTAGATGAGGTTGACGCGCGGTGTGCGGGTGCCGGCCATGAAGTCAGACCGCGACGGGTGCCTTGATGGCGGGATGGCACTGGTAGTCCAGCACTTCGAAGTCCTCGTACTCGTACTCGAAGATCGAGGCCGGGCGGCGCTTGATGTGCAGCGTCGGATAGGCGTAGGGCGTGCGCGCGAGCTGCGTTTCGACCTGCTCGTGGTGGTTGCTGTAGATGTGGCAGTCGCCACCCGTCCAGATGAAGTCGCCCACCTGCAGGTCGCACTGCTGCGCGAGCATGTGCGTGAGCAGGGCGTAGCTGGCGATGTTGAACGGCACGCCCAGGAAGATGTCGGCGCTGCGCTGGTAGAGCTGGCAGCTGAGCCGGCCCTCGGCCACGTAGAACTGGAAGAACGCGTGGCAGGGCATGAGCGCCATCTTGGAGAGGTCGGCCACGTTCCATGCGCTCACGATGATGCGGCGCGAATCGGGGTTGGTCCTGAGTGTCTTGACCACCTCGGCGATCTGGTCGATGTGGCCGCCGTCGGGCGTGGGCCAGCTGCGCCATTGCACGCCGTACACCGGGCCCAGGTCGCCGTCCTCGCGTGCCCATTCGTCCCAGATGGTCACGCCGCGCTCGCGCAGCCAGTTGTTGTCGCTGGAGCCCTGCAGGAACCACAGCAGCTCCTGGATGATGGAGCGCAGATGCACCTTCTTGGTGGTGACCAGCGGGAAGCCTTCGTTCAGGTCGAAGCGCATCTGGTAGCCGAACACGCTCTTCGTGCCGGTGCCCGTGCGGTCGGTCTTGGGGGCGCCCGTGGTGTACACGTGGCGCATGAAGTCTTCGTACTGGGAGCGGACGGGGCGCGAGGGCGCTGCGGCGGGCTGGGTCATGGCGAAATTATCCGGTTTTCAGGTGCGCACGACCCGCCCGGGGTTGAACGTCCCCGCCGGATCCAGAGCCCGTTTGACCGAGCGCATCAGCTCCAGCGCCACGGGCGACTTGTGCTTCTCCAGCTTGTCGACCTTGAGGCTACCCACGCCATGCTCGGCCGAGATGGAGCCGTCGAATTTCGCCACGGCGTCGTAGACGAGGGTGTTGACCTTGTCTTCCTGGTCGCGCAGGAACGCCTTGCCATCGGCGCCGGCCGGCGCCTGCACGTTGTAGTGCAGGTTGCCGTCGCCCAGGTGGCCGAAGTTGACCAGGCGCACGCCCTCGATCTCGCGCTGCAGCACTTCGTCGGCATAGGCCACGAAAGCGGGGATGCGGGAGACGGCGATGGAGATGTCGTGCTTGATGTTCAGGCCCTCTTCGGCTTGCGCGAGCGGGATGCTTTCGCGCACGTGCCACAGCTGGTGGGCCTGCGTCAGGTTCTCGGCGACGACGGCATCGCTCACGTGACCGGCTTCGAAGGCGGCTTCCAGCAACGCCTCGAAGCGTTCGCGCGCATGGGCTTCTGATTCGCTGTCGGAGTTCTCCAGCAGTACGCAGTACGGCGCGCTCTCGTCGCCCAGGAAAGGCACGCGCAACTGCGGCATGTGCTTGCCCACCAGGCTGAGGGCGAACTGGCCCATCACCTCGAAGCCGGTGAGGCCTGCGCCCAACTGGCGGTGCGCCAGGCCCAGCAGGGCCACGGCCCGTTCCAGCGAGGGCACGGCGGCCCAGGCCGTGAGGCGCGCGGCGGGCTCGGGGTAGAGCTTCATGGTCGCGGCCGTGATGATGCCCAGCGTGCCTTCGCTGCCGATGTAGAGGTCGCGCAGGTCGTAGCCGGTGTTGTCCTTGCGCAGGCCGGTGAGGCCGTCCCAGATCTCGCCGGTGGGGGTGACGACTTCCAGGCCCAGGCACAGCTCGCGCGTGTTGCCATAGCGCACCACCTGTGTGCCGCCGGCGTTGGTGGCCAGGTTGCCGCCGATGGTGCAGCTGCCTTCGGCCGCCAGCGACAGCGGGAACAGGAAGCCCGCCTTTTCCGCCGTTTCCTGCAGGGTCTGCAGCACGCAGCCGGCTTCCACGGTCACGGTGAGGTTGTCGCCGTCGAGCGCGCGCACGGCCTGCATGCGCGAGAGGCTCAGCACCACCTGGGTGCCGGATCCATCGGGCACGCCGCCCACCGACAGGCCGGTGTTGCCACCCTGCGGCACGATGCTGTGGCCCGCGGCCACGCAGGCCTTGACCACGTCGGCCACCTGCTGCGTGCTGGCGGGCCGCACCACGGCCAGCGCCTTGCCGCGTGTGCGGCGCCGCCAGTCCTGCTCCCAGGCGGTGAGGTCGCCGTCGGTGAGCACATGCGGTTCGCCGACGATGCGGCGCAGGGTGTCGATCAGGGCGGTCATGGTGTCAGGCCAGTCGAAGTTGGGTGGCAAAGCCGGGCGGGCGGCGGAAGGTCGAGGCGCGGCGACCCGCGTTCAGGAGCCGGAAGAGGCAGCCGCAGCCTGAGCCGCACGCGCGTTGCGAAAGCGCAGCCGCACGTGCATGGCGCAGGCGGCGAACAGCGACAGGCACAGCGCCACCTCGGCCAGCGCCAGCCAGCTCGAAGGGGCAGGATCGCTCCAGGCCCGCACCACGCCCTCGGTGAAATAGAGCCAGATCACCAGGCTCATCCAGCGATACGTGTACATGCGGTTTTTCAGCAGGCCGGCCAGCGGCAGCGTGAGCGGCAGCACCTTGAGCGCCAGCCACGAGCCGCCGGGCCGCAGCGGCGCCAGGAACAGCTCCCAGGCCAGGCCCAGCACGATCAGGGCGAGCAGGCTGCCCACGGCGATGCGGCGCGTCCAGTCGACGGAGGAAGAACGGGAGTCGGGAGAAGCGGCAGACATTCAACTGGCATCATAGCGACCATGACGCTGGCCCAACGCCTGCAGGCACTGCTGCACGACCTGTCGCACTTTCCATGGCGCACCACGGCCCAGACGCTGCGCCTGCGCTTCCACGAAGACCACCTGGCGCTCACGGCCAGCAGCCTCACGTTCACCACCACGCTGGCACTGGTGCCGTTCTTCGTGGTGGCGCTGGCGGTGCTCACGGCCTTTCCCATGTTCTCGCAGATGCAGGACGTGCTGCAACGCTGGCTGGTGGCCAGCCTGGTGCCCGAATCGATCTCGCGCCAGGTGCTGGGCTACCTCACGCAGTTCGCGCGGCAGGCCAACCGGCTGGGTGGCCTGGGCCTGGGCGTGGTGTTTCTCACGGCCCTGGCGCTGATCCTCACCATCGACCGCACGCTCAACAACATCTGGCGCGTGCGCCGTCCGCGCCCGCTGGCTCAGCGCGTGCTGATCTACTGGGCTGCGATCACGCTGGGACCGCTGGTGCTGGGTGCCAGCCTCATGCTGACCTCGTTCTTCGTTTCGCCCACGCGCGCGCTGTCGGGCAACATTCCCGGCGGCATCAAGCTGGTGCTCGACAGCTTCGAGTTCGCGCTGCTGGCCTTCGGCATGGCCGCGCTCTACCGCTACGTGCCCAATGCCCCGGTGAAATGGGGACATGCCTGGTCGGGCGGGTTGTTCGTGGCCGTCGGCATCGAGTCCGGCAAACGCCTGCTGGCGGCCTACATCGGCAATATTCCCACCTATTCGGTGGTGTACGGCGCCTTCGCCACCGTGCCCATCCTGCTGCTGTGGATCTACGTCGCCTGGGTGATCGTGCTGCTCGGCGCGGTGATCGCGGCCTACCTGCCTGCGCTGCTGTCGGGCGTGGCGCGGCGTGGCGGCGAGCATGGCTGGTCGTTCCAGCTCGCGCTCGAGGTGGTGGCGCTGCTGCGCGACGAGCGCGACACGGCGCAGCGCGGCCTGTCGGGGCCGCAACTGGCACAGCGCATGCGCGTGGACGTACTGCAACTGGAACCGGCGCTCGAAACCCTGCTGGCGCTCGACTGGATCGGCCGCCTGGCCAGCGACCCGGAGCGCGCCGAGCTGGACGAGGAGCGCTACGTGCTCCTGGTCGATCCCGACCGCCTGGTGCTGGCGCCGCTCATGCAACGGTTGCTGCTCGATGCCGCGCCGGCGGGCAGCCCGCTGTGGCATCACGAGCGCTGGGCTGGCCTTACGCTGGGCGAGGCCCTTGCGCCCCCGGCGGCCATGCCCGCGCTGGCCGCCAGCGAACACGGCGCGCGCAGCGACAGCTTGCCGGCGGCCGTGCCGCGCCTGCCGTCGGCCTGAGTCCGTCGCGGGTGTTCAGCGCCCGCGCAAAAACAGCGAATCCAGATCGCGCAGCGAGAGCTGGCGCCACGTGGGGCGCCCGTGGTTGCACTGGTCGGAACGCTCGGTCTCTTCCATCTGCCGCAACAGCGCGTTCATCTCGTCGATGGTGAGTCGCCGGTTGGCGCGCACCGCGCCATGGCAGGCCATGGTGGCCAGAAGTTCATTGCGAGCGCGTTCGATCACCGAGCTGGCGTCGTGCTGCGCCAATTCGGCCAGCACGCTGCGCGCCAATTCCACGGCATCGCCCTGCGCCAGCCGCGTCGGCACGGCACGCACGGCCAGCGTGCGCGGCGAAAACGCCGTGATCTCCATGCCCAGCGCGGCGATGGCCTCGGCATGCGACTCGGCCACCGCCACTTCCTGCGGCGTGGCCGCGAACGTGGCGGGTATCAGCAGGGGCTGGCTGGCCAGCGCCGCGCCGGGCGACTCCCCGGCCTGTTGCTTGAGCCGCTCGTACACGATGCGCTCATGCGCCGCATGCATGTCCACGATGACCAGGCCGTGCCGGTTCTCGGCCAGGATGTAGACGCCCTGCAATTGCGCCAGCGCGCGGCCCAGCGGCCAGTCGCCGTCGGGCAGGGGCGTGGCGGCCTGTGGGGTCGACGGCGTGGGCGGGACCATCGTCCCACCACCCACCGCCTGCAGAACGGCGAAACCGGCCGCGCCGGGCTCGGCAGCCTGCAGGGCAGCGCTGCCGGCCGAGGGATGCCACAGCGCGCCCAGGTCGTTCACGCGCTGGCCCCAGGCTTCGGCGCGTTGCGACAGCGCAAGCCCGCCTTGCGACCAGCCGGCGTTGGCGAAGCCGCCGGGTGCCACGCCGTCGACCTGCAGGGGCGGCAAGGCGCCGGCATCCGTATCTGCTTCGGCCGGGCGCAACAACGGCACACCACCCGTGGCCGCGCGCGGGGCCGCCAGCGCGTCGTCGAGCGCATGGCGGACGGCCTGATGCACCTCGCGGCTCTCGCGGAAGCGCACCTCGATCTTGGTGGGGTGGACGTTGACATCCACGCGCGCCGGCTCGATCTCGATGAAGAGCACGTACACCGGCTGGCGGTGGCCATGCAGGACGTCTTCGTAGGCGCTGCGTGCCGCGTGCGTGATGGTTTTCTCGCGCACGAAACGGCCGTTGACGTAGGCGAACTGGTGGTCGGCGCGCGAGCGTGCGGCGTCGGGGATGCCGGCACGGCCCCACACACGCACGGCGCCGCGCACACGGTCCACGGCCACGCTCTGGTCCATGAAGTCGTCGCCCAGCACGTCGCGCAGGCGCTGCGCCTGGTCGCCGGCACGCCATTGCTCCACCAGCCGGCCTTCGTGCCAGATCGCGAAGCCGACTTGCGGGCGCGCCAGGGCATGGCGGCGCACGGCCTCCACGCAATGCGCGAGTTCGGTGGCATCGGTCTTGAGGAACTTGCGGCGCGCCGGCGTGGAGAAGAACAGCTCCTTCACTTCCACCGTGGTGCCGGTGGCGCGTGCGATGGGCCGCACTTCGCCGCTCTGGCCGTCGAGCAGGAAGGCGTGCTCCTGCCCGGGTGTGCGCGAGGCGATCGACATTTCGGACACCGAATCGATGGCGGCCAGGGCCTCCCCACGGAACCCCATGGTGCCCACGGACTCGAGCTCTTCCAGGCTGGCGATCTTGCTGGTGGCATGACGGCGCAGCGCCACGGGCAGCTCGGCGCGCGGGATGCCGGCGCCGTCGTCCTCCACCGAGATCAGTCGCACGCCGCCGGCCAGCAGGCGCACGGTGACCTGTGTGGCGCCGGCGTCCAGCGCGTTGTCCACCAGTTCGCGCACCACCGAGGCGGGGCGTTCGACCACTTCGCCGGCTGCGATCTGGCTGATGAGCGTGTCGGGCAGCTCACGGATCGGGCGGCGGTCGGCGGAAGGGGTCAGAAGGGCGTTCACCGCGGCAATTCTAGGGCGCGGTGTCGGGCCATTCGGCCCGTGGGGCGGTGTGCCGGGCGCGGATAATCCGCGGCGCAAGAAAGGTCTCCATGGAACTCGTGAGTCTGCTGATCGATTTCGTCCTGCATGTGGACGTCCACCTGGAGGCCTTCGTGCGTGCCTACGGCCTGTGGGTCTATGCGCTGCTCTTCCTCATCGTGTTCGTGGAAACCGGGGTCGTGGTCATGCCCTTCCTGCCCGGCGATTCGCTGCTGTTCATCGTGGGGGCGCTGTGCGGCGCGGGGCTGATGAACCTGCCCCTGGCGATGGCGATCCTGCTGGTGGCCGCCATCCTGGGTGATCAATGCAACTACATGATCGGCCGGCATGTAGGCCCGCGCGTGTTCCAGTGGGAGCAGTCGCGTTTCTTCAACCGCAATGCGTTCAACGTGACGCACCAGTTCTACGAACGGCACGGCGGCATCACCATCGTCATCGCGCGATTCATGCCCTTCGTCCGCACGTTCGCGCCGTTCGTGGCCGGGGTGGCGCAAATGAATCGTGCGCGCTTCAGCGCCTACAACGTCGCGGGCGCGGTCATCTGGGTGGTGGGCCTGTGCGCCGTGGGCTACCTGTTCGGCAACCTTCCGATTGTGAAGGACAACCTCGAAAAGGTGATCTGGGCGCTGATCATCGTGCCGGGGCTGATTGCCATCGTGGGTGGTTGGAGGGCTTCCCGCAAGGCCAGGCGTGAAGCAGGACAAATCGCACCGTAGTCGCAAGCCAAACGGCACCTGACCCGACAACCCTCGGGGTGGTCAGGTCAGGCGCTGGCCAGACGTTGCAGTCTGGCGGGTGGACCCTCACGGGTCCGGGGTGGCTACAGCTCAGCGGCCTTCGCTGCGCTTGCCGACTTCGTTGCCGAGCAACGCGCCGGCGCCGGCACCAATGATGGTGGCTCCGGTGCCGCCAATCGCACTGCCGGCCAGGCCGCCGGCGACAGCGCCGACACCGGTGCCGATTTGGGCATTGGTGGGGTTGGAAGCGCAGGCCGTCAGGCCCAGCACGGAGGCGGCGGCAATGGCCATCGCGGCGATTCTGGTCTTCATGGTTTCACCTTTGCGTCGAGTGGTCAGGGATGACAGGGCGGGGCGGCTGGCGGTATTGCCGTTCGCTTCGTTTGCCTGTGGACTCCACTCTAGGCAGGCAGGCGGTGGGGCGCTGTAGGAGAGGATCGACGGGCCATGTCGGCTGGTCGTTGCTTCATCGTGTCATGCCGTCGCCGATCCGTTCACGCCGCCGCAGGCTGCGGGATCAGCCGGATGCACGGCCAGCCACGGCCGCGCGCATGCAGCGTGAGGGCGGCATCCGCATTTGCCGCGACCGGTGTGGCGACGGCTTCGAGCAGCGGCAGGTCGTTGATCGAGTCGCTGTAGAACCACGCGCCGGCCATCAGCTGTTGGGGCCAGTGCCGCTCATCCAGCCAGGCCCGAAGTCGCGTGACCTTTCCCTCGCGCATGTTGGGCGTTCCCTCGATCTGGCCGGTGTAGCGGCCGTGGTGCAACTCCAGTTCGGTGGCGATCAGGTGCTCGACGCCCAGTTCGCGGGCCGTACGCTCGGCGATCACGCGATTGCTGGCAGTGGTGAGCACGACGGTGTGCCCCAGGCCACGGTGCCGAGAGACGATCGCACGCGCCGGGTCCGGCAGGCGCGGCCGGATGACGTCCGAGAGGAAGCGGTCCTGCCACGGCGCCCAGAAATCGGGCGTCTGCCCACCCAGCAGCGCCGCGTAGAACGCGCTGAATTCATGCACGCCGACGCGCCCGTCCCGGTAGTCCCGGCCCAGCTGGTCGTTACGGAACGACAGCGCGGTATCGGCCAGGCCGTGCTGCACCAGGAAGCGGCACCAGAGATCGTCACCATCGCCATCGAGCAGCGTGTGGTCCAGGTCGAAGAGGGCCAGTGTCTGGGGAGTGGAAGGAGTCATGAGGAGAGCTTGTCGATGGCGCTGTGGTCCTTGAGCCCGATGCCCGAGAGGCCCAGTCGCAGTGATTCCCGCACCAGCCAGGCGAGACGGCGTCCGGCTGCTTCGGGCGGCAGGCCCTCGCCGCGGATGTTGCTGACGCAGTTGCGCTCGGCATCGGTGCGGCCCACGCGCGGTGCGTGCGTCAGGTAGGCGCCCAGGCTGTCGGCTGCGCTGAGCCCGGGCCGCTCGCCCAGCAGGATCAGCACCAGGCGCGCTCCGAGGGCATCGCCGATTTCGTCCGCCAGGGCGACGCGGGCCTGGGTGGCGATGACCGTGGGCCCCCAGGCCAGAGGTGGTTCTCCTGCGCGTGGCGCCAGCGCCTGTCGCAGCGATGCCAGCGCGGCCACCGCATGCGACTGGACGGCCAGCGCCGACAGACCATCGCCGATGACGACAGCCAGATCCACGCGCGCGCGGGGCAGGGCGGACAGCATCTGCCGGCTGGGCTCGTCCAGTGCACGGCCGTGGTCGGGACGGCGCAGGTAATCCTGCCGCGACGACGCGCGGCTCTGCACGCACAGCACGGACTGGCCGTCGGCCTCCAGCGCGGCCCGCAGCGCCGGCACGTCGAGCGGCACGTGAACGGCGTCGCGTGCGCGGGCATGCGCGGCGGCGAAGCGCAGCAACTCGTGCGTGGGCAGGCTGGTGCCGCTGCGGCCCAGTGCGATGCGGGCCGGCGTATGGCGCCGC
Source organism: Burkholderiales bacterium (assembly GCA_017307855.1). Taxonomy (GTDB): domain Bacteria; phylum Pseudomonadota; class Gammaproteobacteria; order Burkholderiales; family Burkholderiaceae_C; genus JAGOCV01. The sequence continues at coordinate 41,862 of JAFKGD010000008.1, forward strand.
AGCGTCGCCCAGGGATCGGGGGCGACGGGCGCGCTCATTCCGACTCCAGCAAGGGGCTGAAGCGGCGCGCCAGCGCCGGCACATCGCGGGGCGCGCGCAGGGCGCCGTCGGCGTCCACCACACCCTGTGCCTGCAGCCAGGCTTCGAACTCGGGTGCGCGGCGCTTGCCGTGCAGGCGGCGCACGAAGAGCGCATCGTGGAACGACGTGCTCTGGTAGTTGAGCATCACGTCGTCCGCGCCGGGCACGCCCATCATGAAGTTCAGGCCGGCACTGGAGAGCAGCACCAGCAGGTTGTCCATGTCGTCCTGGTCGGCCTCCGCATGGTTGGTGTAGCAGATGTCGCAGCCCATCGGCAGGCCCAGCAGCTTGCCGCAGAAGTGGTCTTCCAGCCCGGCTCGGATGATCTGCCTTCCGTCGTAGAGGTATTCCGGGCCGATGAAGCCGACGACCGTGTTGACCAGCAGCGGACGGTGGCGCCGCGCGACCGCATAGGCCCGCGCCTCCAGCGTCTGCTGGTCCACGCCATGGTGCGCGCCCGCCGACAGCGCGCTGCCCTGGCCGGTCTCGAAGTACATGAGGTTGTCGCCCACGGTGCCGCGGCGCAGTTCGCGCGCGGCGGCGTGCACTTCGTCGAGCAGGGCCAGATCGATGCCGAAGCTCCGGTTGGCGGCCTCGGTGCCGGCGATGCTCTGGAACACCAGGTCCACCGGCGCGCCATGCCCCAGGGCCTGCATCGTGTTGGTGATGTGTGTGAGCACGCAGCATTGCGTGGGCACGGCATGGCGGTGCACGATGTCGTCGAACAGGTGCAGCAGGCGCACCAGATCGGGCACGCTGTCGCTCACCGGATTGACGCCGATGCACGCATCGCCCGCCCCATACATTAGACCGTCCAGCACGCTGGCCAGGATCCCGGCCGGATCGTCGGAAGGATGGTTGGGCTGCAGCCGCACGGCCAGGTGGCCTTTCAGGCCCAACGTGTTGCGAAAGCGCGTGACCACCTCGCAGCGGCTTGCCACCAGGATCAGATCCTGGTTGCGCATGAGCTTGCTCACCGCCGCCACCATCTCCGGCATGAGCCCCGGCGCCAGGGCCTGGAGCGCCTGCGTATCGGCGGCGTCGGAGAGCAGCCAGTCGCGGAAATCGCCGACGGTGAGGTGGGACACCGCGGCGAACGCGGCCGCGTCGTGGCTGTCGATGATCAGCCGCGTGACTTCATCGCTCTCGTAGGGCACCACCGCCTCCTGCAGGAAGTGCCTGAGCGGCAAGGCCGCCAGCACTTCGCGGGCGGCGATGCGCCGCTGCTGGCTGTCCGCGGCCAGGCCTGCGAGCTCGTCGCCCGAACGGGCGGGCGACGCGCAGGCCAGCAGCTCGCGCAGATCCCCGAAACCATGCCGCTCGTGTCCGACCAGGGCTCGCATCACAGCGGTATCCCGCGTCCGAAATCGCCGACGTAGCTGGTGTGCGTGCACAGGCCGAGTGCTGCGCTCCAGCGGTGCAGGGATATCTTGGGTGGCTCCAGGCGGGCGCGCAATGGTGCCTCGGGCCGCAGGTCCAGCGCGATCTGGTGCGCGACGGACGGCGCGACGTGCAGCGGTGCGCCGCCGAAGCTCATCTGCACCGGCCGGTGCAAATGGCCGCACAGCAGGCCTTGCACCTGGCCGTAGCCGCGCACCAGCGCGGCCAGCCTGTCACCGCCTTCCAGCAGGCTGCAGGCGTCCATGGCCTCGATCCCGGTGGGCAAGGGGGGGTGGTGCATGAACAGCAGGACGGGCTGGTCGTGGCATCGGGCGAGCGTCCTCTCGAGCCAGTCGAGTTGCGGCGAGTCCAGCGCACCGTGCGGGCGACCGGGCACGACGGTATCCAGGGCGATCAGCTGCAGGCCGGCGTGCTGCACGTGATAGCAGCAGGTCTGTGCTGGTGCATCCGCTCGCACCGGCATGCACGCAGGCAGGGCATCGCGCGCCACGCTGGGGTGGTCGTGGTTGCCGGGGACGGCGTACACGGGCATCGGCAGCGAGGCCAGCGCCTGGGCGATGGCCTCGTATTCAGCGGCATGACCGCGTTCGGCGAGATCCCCGGTGAACAGCACGAGATCGGGCAGGGGATCCAGGCACGCCACATGCGCTACGGCCCGGTGCAGGGCGGCCAGGGTGTCGAGGCGGCCTTCCAGCACGTCGAGCGCCATGCCGACGTGGCTGTCGGACAGCTGGGCAATCAGGAGCGGCATGGTCATGGTGTGGCAGTTTAGTCCTTAAATCCACATGAATCCAAAAAATAATGTGGAACAAGAATTGCATGTGTGGAATTCATATGGTTGTCATGTGGGAAATGCAGCATTCGGCACGTCTGCTGTCCTGCAAACATTTCTTCGTCCCCTGTTCTTAGGAGCCTCGACATGTCCCGTTCCGCTTCCGCTTCCACGCCCCGCCGCCAGTTCCTCCAGCGCAGTGCCAGTGTTTCGGCCGCTGCCCTGTTCGGCGGCATGCCGCTGTTCGCTTCGGGCCAGCAACAGGTCAAGCTGGCCTTCATGTATCCGGTCGGGGTGTCCGGCGACATCAACCGCCTGGTCAGCACCATGATTGCCGGCTTCAATGCGGCGCACACCAACATCCAGGTGGAGGCCATCTACGCCGGCAGCTACGACAACACCGAACAGAAGGTGATGACCGCGCTGGGCGTGGGCGATCCGCCGGCCTCGTGGCTGCCCATCAACTCCATGCTAACCACCTTCCTGGGCATGGACGCGCTGGAAGACGTCACCGCGCTGGCCCGCGCCGACGACATCTATCAGGACTTCCTGCCCGGTTTTCTGGGCACGTGCATTTCCGACAACAAGCTCTATGGCCTGCCGTTCCAGTGCAGCACGCCGGTGCTGTACTACAACAAGGCTGCCTTCGAGAAAGCCGGCGCCAGGCCACCCACGACCTGGTCCGAACTCGAGGCCGCCGCGAAGGCGCTCACCGTGCGCCAGGGCGACACCGTCTCGCAATGGGGCCTGACCATCGGTGGCGGCTGGCACGACTGGATCTTCGAGAGCTTCGTGCGCCAGAACGGCCTGGTGTTCTGGAACAAGGACAAAGTGATGTTCGACGCACCCGAGAGCCTGAATGCGATGGAATTCTGGGTGCGCATGGCGCAGGCCAAGCTGATGCCGGCCGCTTCCACCTGGGAAAGCTCGGCCAACGACTTCATGGCCGGCCGCACGGCCATGCTCTACCACTCCACGGGCTCGATGACCAACATCCTCAAGTCCTCCTCGTTCCCGGTCGGCGTGGTGCCCATGCCGCGCGGCAAGCAACTGGGCTCGACCATGGGCGGAGGCCCCATCCTCATCGCGAAGAAGCAGCCCGACGCGCACAAGCGCGCCGCCTGGACTTTCGCGCGCTGGATGACCAACACCGCCAACCAGGCGCAGTGGTGCGTGGACACCGGCTACCTGGCCGCGCGCAAGTCGTCGTGGGAGACGCCGGTGCTCAAGGCCCACGTGGCCAAGCTGCCGGAATCGCGCGCCGCCTTCGTGACGGCCGAAGTCGCCGGTGCCTTCCTGCAGGTGCCGGGCTACCACAAGGTGCGCTCGTTCCTGCAGAGCGCCATCGACCGCTCGCTGGCCGGCGAGATCAAGCCCGACGCCGCGCTGCGCGAAGCCAACGCCAAGGCCAATCTCGAGATCCAGCGCGTCTCGCGCCGCCGCGGCTGAGCCCATGACGACCACGCTGGCTGATTCCCGGATGGCCGCCCACGCCGTGCCCGACCGCACGGTGCGCAGCCAGCGGCGGCGCGAGGCCCTCACTGCCCTGGTGATGCTCGCACCGTCGCTGGTGTTCCTGGCCGCGTTCACCTACTGGCCCATCGCGCGTTCGCTGGCCTACGGTTTCTTCGACGTGCAGCTCGGCTCGTCCGAGATCTTCTTCACCGGATGGGACAACTACCTGCGCCTGTGGCATGACGAGCTGTTCTGGAAGTCGCTGCGCAACACCGTGCTCTACATGGTGATCACCGTGCCGTCTTCCATCGGCCTGGCGCTGCTGCTGGCCGTGGCGCTGGACCGCAAGCTGCGCGGCACGGCGCTCTACCGTTCCACCTTCTTCTACCCGGTGATGGTGCCGTCGGTGGCTGCCGGCATGGTGTGGGTGTTCCTGTATGCGCCGGGCTACGGGCCCATCAACGGACTGATGAACTGGCTGGGCCTGCCCAGGCTGGAATGGCTGTACGACAGCACCTGGGCGCTGCCGGCCATCATCTTCATGAGCATCTGGAAGTACGCGGGCTACTTCATGCTCATCCTGCTGGCCGCGCTGCAACTGGTGCCGCGCGACCTGTACGAGGCCGCGCGGCTGGACGGCGTGTCGGGCTTCCGGCAGCTGGTGCACATCACGGTGCCGTTGATCTCGCCCACGCTGTACTTCGTGGTGGTGATCGGCGTGCTGCACTCCTACCAGATCTTCGACTACGTGTTCGTGATGACGCAGGGCGGCCCGGCCGACGCGACCAACGTGCTCACCTTCTACATCTACCAGAACGCCTTCCAATTCCAGGACATCGGCACCGCTTCGGCCATCGCCACCATCCTGCTGCTGGTGGTGGGCGTGCTGATCGGCATCGTGGCCCTCACGCTGGGCCGGCGCGTGCATTACCTGGGGCGATGAACATGCTGAAGAACCAGGATCCCCATGCCCCCCGAGGGGGAAGCTTTTCATCTTGGGGCGGCCCGGCGATGAAGATGCTTTTCGGCCGTTCACGCTGGATGCAGTGGCTGCTGGTGCCGGCGGTGCTGCTCTGGCTCAGCCCGTTGGCGTGGATGCTGCTCACCTCGTTCAAGACGCGGGCCGAGATCTTCGATCCGGCCGCGGGGGTGCTGCCGCAGGCGCTGCAGTGGGGCAACTATCCGGCGGCGCTGGCGGTGGCGCCGTTCGGCACCTACCTGCTCAATTCGATCCTGGTCACCGGCGGCATCCTGCTGGCGCAGATGACCACGATCACGCTGGCGGCGTATGCCTTCGCGCGGCTGCGCTTCCCGGGGCGCGACGTGCTGTTCGGGCTGTTCCTGCTGCAGGTGATGTTTCCCATCTACGCGACCTTCCTCACCAACTTCATCACGGTGCGCGAGCTGGGCCTGCTCAACAGCCTGTGGGCGCTGATGGTGCCCTTCATCGCCAGCGGCTACGGCACCTTCATGCTGCGCCAGGCCTTCCGTCAGGTGCCGAACGATCTGGCCGATGCGGCCCGGCTGGACGGCTGCGGCCACTGGGCCACGCTCTGGCATGTCTACCTGCCGCTGGTCAAGCCCACGCTGGTCGCGTTCGGCATGATTTCCGTGGTCACGCACTGGAACGACTACATGTGGCCGCTGCTGGTCACCAACAGCGAAGGCGTGCGCACGCTGCCGATCGGGCTTGGCCTGCTGGCCAAGGCCGACAGCGGCGCCGACTGGCCGCGCCTGATGGCCGCCACCATGGTCGTCATCTCCCCGCTCCTGCTGCTGTTCGTGATCTTCCAGCGCCGCTTCGTCGACAGCTTCATGCACGCCGGGCTCAAGTAGGCCGTCCCCTCATTCTTCCAACCCACCCTCCAAGCTATGGCTGCCATTTCCCTCCAGGGCATCTGCAAGCGTTATCGCGACCACACGGCCGTCCATCACCTGAACCTCGAAGTCCAGGCGGGCGAATTCATGGTGCTCGTCGGTCCTTCGGGCTGCGGCAAATCGACCACGCTGCGCATGATCGCGGGGCTGGAGGACATCACCGAAGGCAAGCTCGTCATTGGCGGCAAGGACGTCACGCACGCCGAGCCGCACGAGCGCGACATCGCGATGGTGTTCCAGTCGTACGCGCTCTATCCGCACATGACGGTGCAGATGAACATGTCGTTCGGCCTGCTGCGCGCCAGCCGTCTGCCGCGCGCCGAGATCGAAGCGCGCGTGCACGACGCGGCCGAACGCCTGCGCATCACCGATCTGCTGCAGCGCCGGCCCAACGAGCTCTCGGGCGGACAGCGCCAGCGCGTGGCCATCGGCCGCGCGCTCGTGCGCAAGCCCAAGGTCTTCCTGTTCGACGAACCGCTGTCCAATCTGGATGCCAAGCTGCGCACGCACATGCGCGGCGAGCTGGAGCGACTGCACCACGAACTGGGCATCACCATCGTCTACGTGACGCACGACCAGGTCGAAGCCATGACGCTGGGCACGCGCATCGCGGTCATGGACGGCGGCCGCCTGCAGCAGGCCGGCGCACCCATGGACATCTACCGCGCACCGGCCACGCGCTTCGTCGCATCGTTCATCGGCTCGCCCGAGATGAATTTCCTGCCCGTGCCGGCCGGCGACGGCACAGGCCGTGCCTGGCTCGCGCAACGCTTCGATGCCAGCGCGCTGCAGGGCAGCGCCGTGCTGGGCCTGCGTCCGGAGGAGCTCGCGCTGGCAGTGGACTGCACGACACCGGCCAGCTCGCCGCTGGTCTGGCGCGGCGTGGTCCAGCGCATCGAGCGTCTGGGCGCCGAAGCCTACGCGCAGGTGCGGCTGCAGGATGCGGAGCGCGCCGTGCTGGTGCGCACCGCGCCCGACATCGCGATCGAAGTAGGCCAGGACGCCCTCCTGTCGGCGGACGTCACGCGGCTGCGCATGTTCGATGGCCCAAGCGGTGTCGCGGTGCCGGCGCACGCCTGAGGGCCGGGCAGCGCTCGTGGACAATCGCGCAGAACCCGAGGAGATCCATCCATGAGCATCACGCCGGTGCTGAGCGCGCGCCAGGAGCGCATCGTCGAGATCCTGCGCAGCACGCCGTCCATCACCACGATCGAGCTCGCGCAGCGGCTGGCCGTGTCGGGCGAAACCGTGCGCCGCGACCTGCAGGCGCTGGCCGACGATGGCATCGTGCAGAAGTTCCATGGCGGCGTGAGCCTGCACCGCGATGTGCAGGAATCGCCCTTCCAGCTTCGTCTGCGCAGCAACGTGGCCGCCAAGCGCCGGCTGGCGCAGCAGGTGTCGGCCCTGCTGCCCGATGGCGCCAGCGTGGTGCTGGACAACAGCAGCACGGCCTGCTTCGTGGCCGAGGCGCTGGCCGAGCGTCGCGGCCTCACGGTCGCCACGCCGTCGCTGGAAGTCGCGCGGGCACTGGCGCAAAGCGGCGACCGCCACACCGTGCTGCTGCCCGGTGGCACGCTGCGCAGCAGCGACATGACCCTGGCCGGCGCGAACGCGTTGCGCTTCGCGTCGCAGCTGCATCCGGATTTCTTTGTCGCCTCTGTCGCCTCGCTGAGCGCCCGCGGTGGCTGCCTCGATTTCGACCCGTTCGAGGTGGAGTTCAAGCAGACCGTCGCGCCCCATGCCGGCACGGTGATCGTCGTGGCCGATGCGAGCAAGTTCGGCGCGCCGGGCCTCATCACCAGCCTGTCGTGGGAGCAGCCGCAGATCCTGGTGGTCGACCAGCCGCTGCCCGACGAGCTCTCCCGCGCGACGCAGGGCCTGCGGGTGGTGGTCGCCGCCGCGGATTGATCGCGCTGCGTCCGGCCGCTAGACCGAACGGTTGCGCGCGAGGGGCGGATTGCGCGCGAAGTAGCGCTCGATGCCGCGCATGAGCGCGTCGGCCATCTCTTCCTGATACGCGTTGCTGGCCAGGCGCCTTTCTTCCTCGGGGTTGCTGATGAAAGCGGTCTCGACCAGCACGCTGGGAATGTCGGGCGCCTTCAGCACCGCGAAGCCGGCCTGCTCCACGCGCGGCTTGTGCAGGCGGCCGATGCCCTTGATCTCGCCGAGCAGTGCGCTACCCAGCTTGAGGCTGTCGTTGATCTGCGCGGTGGTGCTCATGTCGAGCATGGCGCGCTGCACGGCCTGGTCGCGCACGCTGGTCACATTGGCACCGCCGATCAGGTCGGCCTGGTTTTCCTTGTTGGCCAGCCAGCGCGCCGCCGTGCTGCTGGCGCCGCTGGTGCTGAGCGCGAACACGCTGGCGCCGCGCGCGGTCGGCGTGGTGAAGGCGTCGGCGTGGATGCTGACGAACAGATCGGCCTGCACGCGGCGGGCTTTCTGCACGCGCACGCCCAGCGGCACGAAGAAGTCGGCATCGCGCGTGAGGAAGGCACGCATCGGGTTGCCGTTGATCGTGGTGGCGTTGATGCGGTCGCGCAGCTTCAGTGCGACGCGCAGCACCACGTCTTTCTCGCGTGTGCCGCCCGGGCCGATGGCGCCGGGGTCTTCGCCGCCGTGGCCGGGGTCGAGCGCCACGATGATGAGCCGGTCGGTGCGGGCCGGCGCGCGCGGTGCGGCGGCGGCAGCGCGCGCGCCGGGCGGTGCCTTCGACGGAATACGGGCCTGCGCCGTGGTTTCGGGCGGTGGCGCGGGCGTGGCGGCCGTGCCGCCCGGGGTGGAGTGCCGCGCGATGAGTTCGTCCAGCGCCGCCGAATCCGCCGCCGCGGCGGGTGAGGGCGCGGGCGCCGACGGGTCGCGCATGCGCTCGGCGATCAGCGCCTCCAGCGGATCGGCCTCCTTCGTGGGGTGCAGATCGAGCACCAGGCGGTGCTGGTAGGCCGCCACGGGCGGCAGCGCGAACACCTGGGGCTCGACGGGCTGCTTGAGGTCGAGCACGACGCGGATCACGCCCGGCGTGTTCTGGCCGGCGCGCACGCCGCTGATGAAGGGATCGTCGGGCCGGATCTTGCCCACCAGGTCGCGCAGGGCGGGGTCGAGGTCGATGCCCTCGATGTCCACCGCCAGGCGCGGCGGGCTGGCCACGAAGATCTGCCTGGTGACGAGCGCGGTGTCGGATTCGATGGTGACGCGCGTGTAGTCCTGGGCGGGCCAGACGCGCACGGCGACGATGCTGGCGCCACGCGCAATCTGCGCCTGGCCGATCAGCAGCACCAGCGCGCCGGCGCGCAGCACGGCCCGGCGCTGCAACGGCGCGGGCGGCGGGGGGCAGGGTGTCATGGTCATGGGCGCGCGGCTTCCAGCAGCGCCCGGCCGGTGGCCGTGCGGCCTTCCAGGTGGAGGCGGCGGGTGTCGTCGCCCTCGTCGCCTGTCGGGCGGATGTGGATGTCCAGGTCGGCCGTGGGCAGGAAGCCGGCGGCGTTCTGCGGCCATTCGGCCAGCTTGAGTCCGGGCGTGGCGAAGATGTCGCGCAGGCCGGCGTCTTCCAGTTCGCGTGGATCGCCGAAGCGGTAGAAGTCGAAATGCCAGATGGCCAGGCCTGGCGCCTCGTGCGGTTCGACCACGGCATACGTCGGGCTCTTGATGCGGCCCTGCACGCCCAGGGCGCGCAACAGATGGCGCACGAAGGTGGTCTTGCCCGCGCCCAGGTCGCCGTGCAGGGCGATGAAGGCGTCGCGGATGGCCGGGCTGGCCGCCAGGCGGGCGGCCCATGCGCCCGTGGCGGCCTCGTCGGGCCAGAGGGCGGTTTCTACAATCGGCGGATGGATTTCGATGGCACTCAACTCGTGGAACGCATGAACGTGTGGGCCCGGGAGCTGGGATTCTCCCAAATCGGGGTTGCCGGTGTGGATTTGTCCTCGGCGGAGCCGGGGTTGCTCGACTGGCTGGCGCGCGGATTCCATGGCGAGATGCAGTGGATGGCCACGCACGGCCTGCGCCGCGCTCGCCCCGCCGAGCTGGTGCCCGGCACCGTGAGCGTGATCACCGCGCGCATGGACTATCTGCCGCGCGGCACGCCGTCCGACTGGCAGGCGCGCGAATTCGCACGGCTGCACCAGCCCGGCGAGGCCGTCATCTCCGTGTATGCCAGGGGGCGCGACTATCACAAGGTGATGCGCCAGCGGCTGCAGAAGCTGGCCGATCGCATCGGCGAGGCCATCGGCGATTTCGGTCACCGCGTCTTCACCGATTCGGCGCCGGTGCTCGAAGCCGAACTGTCGGCCCGCAGCGGCCAGGGCTGGCGCGGCAAGCACACGTTGGTGCTCAGCCGCGAGGCGGGCTCGATGTTCTTCCTGGGCGAGATCTACGTGGACATCGCGCTGCCGCGCAGCGAGCCCGTGGCCGCGCACTGCGGCAGTTGCAGCGCCTGCATCGACATCTGTCCCACGCAGGCCATCGTGGCGCCGGGCCTGCTCGATGCGCGTCGCTGCATCTCGTACCTGACCATCGAGCATGCGGGCTCCATTCCGCTGGAACTGCGTCCGCTCATGGGCAACCGCATCTATGGCTGCGACGACTGTCAGCTGGCCTGCCCGTGGAACAAGTTCGCCCGCACCAGCACGCTGCCCGATTTCGATGCGCGCCATGGCCTGGGCGCCGCGCAGCTCGTGCCGCTGATGGGCTGGAGCGAGGCCGACTTCCTGCGCTTCACCGAAGGCAGCCCGATCCGCCGCATCGGGCATGCGCGCTGGCAGCGCAACGTGGCGGTGGCGCTGGGCAACGGCCTGCGCCAGCGCGAGGACGCCGCCGCCCGCCAGGCCCTGGCCCTGCATGCCGACCACCCCGACGACATGGTGCGGGAGCACGTGCGCTGGGCGATGGCGCAGGCGCGGTGACCTAGCCGTTCACGAACGGTCGCAGCACACCCAGAGCGAACGGCAGGCTCACCACGCCCATCACGGTGGACAGCGTGACCAGGCCTGCGACGTAAGGCCCGTTGTAGCCCATGCGCGCCGCGAGGATGTAGCAGCTCGACGCCGTCGGCAGGGCCGAGAACGCCAGCAACACGGTCGCCTGCAGCGGCGACAGGCGCAAGAGCAGGGCCAGCCCCAGCGCGATCACCGGCATGACCAGGTGCCGGATGGTGAGCACCGACACCGACAGCGTGCGCGACTTCGCGAGCGAGCTGAACTGCATGCCGGCACCTGCCGCCAGCAGGCCGAGCGCGAGCGAGGCGGCACCGATGCGCGACACCGTCGGCTCGAGCCAGCCGGGGATGTGCAGGCCCGCGATGTTGGCGGCCAGCCCCGAAGCCGTGCCGATGATCAGCGGATTGCGCAGCAGCTCGCGGCCGAAGCCGCGCCCGGCATGACGCGCCATGGGCCACACCGCGCCCACGTTGAACAACGGCACGCACACGCCGATCAACACCGCGATCATCAACAGCCCCTGCGGGCCGGCCAGCCGTTCCGTGATGGCGAGGGCGATGAACGAGTTGAAGCGGAAGGCGATCTGCGCGCTGGCCGCATGCTCGCGCCGGTCGATGTGACGGCCGATGAACGGCAGCCTCGGCAGGGCATAGGACAGGCCGATGCCAGCCACGCCCATGGCCAGACCTGCGGCAATCAGGCTCGATGCCGACGCCAGGTCCAGCGTGCTGCGCACGATGGAATGGAACAGCAGCACCGGAAACAGGAAGTAATAGGTGAGGCTCTCCACCTGTTCCCAGACGGGCCGCCCGAGGGCCGTGAAACGGCACAGCAAGTAGCCGCAGAGGATCAGCGAGAAGTCGGGAAACAGCAGTTGGGCGTAGTACACGAGAGGCGGACGAAGAGCGCAGCGAAATACCTTCGCGGGCGCGGGGGAATCCGGGAAATCGGGGTAAGTCCTGATCGAAAAGGGCCGGCCGTGCAAGCACTTCGCAAGCAACCAGCCTCTAACATCGTCGATTCCGTTATACGAAGGAGAGAAGTATGCAACGCCGACTCTGGCTCGCCCTCGCGGGCACTGTTGCCGCCGTCGCCACAAGCGGCGCGTTCGCCCAGGCTTATCCCAACAAGGTCGTGAAGCTGCAGGTGCCGTTCGCGCCCGGTGGCACCACCGACATCGTGGCCCGCGTGATTTCCGAGCCGCTGGGCAAGGCCATCGGCCAGTCGGTCATCGTCGAGAACAAGGGCGGTGGCGGCGGCGTGGTGGGTGCCATGGAAACCGTGCGCGCCGCGCCGGACGGCTACTTCCTGGGCGTGGCCACTGTTTCCACGACGGCCACCAATCCGGCCATCAACCCGGCCATCCAGTACAACCCGACGACCGACTTCACCCCGATCATCAACATCGCGGCCACGCCCAACGTGATCGCGGTGAACCCCAACTTCCCCGCCAAGGACTACGCGGCCTTCCTGGCGGAGCTCAAGAAGAGCCCGGGCAAGTACTCGTATGGCTCGTCGGGCACGGGCGGCATCGGCCACCTGCAGATGGAACTGTGGAAGAGCCTGACGGGTACCTTCGTCACGCACATCCCGTACCGTGGCGCGGGCCCCGCCCTCAACGACGTGGTGGCCGGCCAGGTGCCGATCGTCTTCGACAACCTGCCCTCGGCCCTGCCGTTCATCCAGAGCGGCCGCCTGGTGGCCATCGCCGTGGCCGCGCCGCAGCGCCTGACCGTGCTGCCCAACGTGCCCACCTTCAAGGAAGTGGGCCTGGAGCCCGTGAACCGCATGGCCTACTACGGCATCCTCGGCCCCAAGGGCCTGCCCAAGGAAGTCGTCGACAAGATCAGCGCCGGCACGCTCGAGGCGCTGAAAGACCCGGCCGTGCGCGAGCGCATCGAGAAGACCGGTTCGCTCGTCGTGGGCAACACGCCCGAACAGTTCGCAGCGCAGATCAAGGCTGAGTTCGACGTGTACAAGCAGGTGGTGGCCAAGCAGAAGCTCAAGCTGGAATGAGCCTGAGCCGCTGAATCCGATGGCCCGCTTGCCGGGCCGGAGCCAGCCGACCGGGGCCGTGCGGTGCAGACCGCGCGGCCTTTTCGTTTGCGACGTGGTTTTTTGCTATCGTCGCCGCCATGTTGCCCGCCAGCCAGGATGCCATCGACGCCTTCATCGACGCGCTGTGGCTGGAAGAGGGGCTCTCGCGCAACACCCTGGCCGCCTACCGCCGCGACCTCTCGCTGTACGCCGGATGGCTGCAGGCCCAGGGCGGCCGGGCTCTCGACGACACGCGCGAGGCCGACCTGCACGGCTACTTCGCCGCACGCCATGGCCAGACGCGTGCCACCACGGCCAACCGCCGGCTCACCGTGCTCAAGCGCTACTTCCGGTGGGCGCTGCGCGAGCGGCGCCTTGCTGCCGATCCCACGCTGCGCCTGCAGGCCGCGCGCCAGCCGCTGCGCGTGCCCAAGACGCTCACCGAGGCGCAGGTCGATGCGCTGCTGGCCGCGCCCGACGCCGGCACGCCGCTGGGCCTGCGCGACCGCGCGATGCTGGAGCTGATCTACGCCTCGGGCCTGCGCGTGAGCGAGCTGGTGGGCCTGAAGCTGTTCCACCTAGGCATGAACGAGGGCGTGCTGCGTGTCACGGGCAAGGGCGACAAGGAGCGCCTGGTGCCTTTCGGCGAAGTGGCGCGCGACTGGATCGGGCGCTATCTGGCCGAGGCGCGCGGTGCCATCCTCGGCGGCCAGCAGAGCGACGACGTGTTCGTGACGGCGCGCGGCGCGGGCATGACGCGCGCCATGTTCTGGGTGGTGGTGAAGAAGAGCGCGCAGCGCGCCGGCATCACCGCGCCACTGTCGCCGCACACCTTGCGCCATGCCTTCGCCACCCATCTGCTCAACCATGGTGCCGACCTGCGCGCCGTGCAGATGCTGCTGGGTCATGCCGACATCTCCACGACCACGATCTACACGCACGTGGCGCGCGAGCGGCTGCGCCAGTTGCACGCGAAGCATCACCCGCGCGGTTGAGGCGGGGCCTCAGCCCGCGGCCAGCCAGTCGATCTCGGCCTGGCTGAAACCGGCACGCCGCCGGGCCTCTGCATTGAATGGCGGTTTCAGGCGCGGCGCCTCGTAGCGCCGGGCGAGGTCGGCATAGTGCGCCACCGGATCGGCGATGCCCGCGCGCTGGCACAGCCACGCATACCAGTGATTGCCGATGGCGACGTGGCCCACTTCATCCCGCAGGATGATGTCGAGGATGTCGACTGCCGCGAGCGCCGCTGGCGTGCCGACCTTGCGCAGCCGTGCCTGGATCAGCGGCGAGGCGTCGAGCCCGCGCGCCTCCAGCGTGCGTGGCACCAGTGCCATGCGCGCGACGATGTCGTCCGAGGTTTTCTGGCACATGCCCCACAGGCCGTCATGTGCGGGGAAGTCGCCGTAGGCGTGGCCCAGGTCGCGCAGGTGGCCGTGGAGCAGGCCGAAATGAAAAGCCTCTTCGCGTGCCACGCGCAGCCAGTCGAGATAGAACGCCCGCGGCATTCCGTCGAAGCGCCAGACGGCATCGAGCGCCAGGTTGATGGCATTGAACTCGATATGGCAGATGGCGTGGATCAGGCCCGCGTAGCCGGGCGCGGTGAAGGGCGAGCGCTGCGGAACATCCTTGGGCGCCACCAGCAGCGGGCGCGCCGGCCGCCCGGGCAGGCCTGGCGGCTCGGCCAGCGGCCCGTCGGCGATGGTGGCGATGGCAGCGTCGTCGGGCTGCGCCCACGGCTCGGCCATCACCGCCGCCTTGTGCAGCGGATCGGTGATGCACAAGACCTCCAGCGCACGGGTTCTCAACTCCATCCCTACAATTCTATTTTTCCCACGGAGACAGGCATGGCGGTGTACGAACTGGACGGAATCCGGCCCCGGTTGGCCGGGAGCACCTGGGTGGCCGACAACGCTCAGGTCATCGGCGACGTGGAGATGGGCGAGGCCGCCAGCGTCTGGTTCGGTGCCGTGATCCGCGGCGATACCGAAACCATCCGCATCGGTGCCCGCACGAACGTTCAGGATCTCTCGATGCTGCACGCCGACCACGGCTTCCCGCTCACGCTGGGCGAAGGCGTCACGGTGGGCCATCAGGTGACGTTGCACGGTTGTACGGTGGGCGACAACTCGCTCATCGGCATCCAGGCGGTGGTCTTGAATGGTGCGCGCATCGGCCGCAACTGCATCGTGGGCGCGGGCAGTGTGGTGACGGAGGGCAAGGAGTTTCCGGACAACTCGCTCATCCTCGGCGCGCCCGCCAAAGTCGTGCGCACGCTGGACGAGGCCACGGCGCAGAAGCTGAGGCAGAGTGCCCAGCATTACGTGGACAACGCCGCGCGCTTCGCGCAAGGCCTCGGCCGCATCGCCTGAGGACGTGACCGGTCCCATGCCCTGCGGGGCGGGCCATCGTCGGTCGGCCCGCCGAAGGCAGCACGCGGGCGTGCGGCCCTGTTTATTGGACGAGCATCTTGAGCAACAACGAACTGCACAAATTCATCTTCGACGGCCTGCCGGTGCGTGGCACGCTGGTGCGCCTCTCTGGCGCCTGGCAGGAGATCCTCGCGCGCCGCGCGGCCAACACCGAGACAGGCGCCTGGCCCGAGCCCGTGCGCGATCTGCTGGGCCAGATGGCCGCGGCCGGCGCGCTCATGCAGTCGAGCATCAAGTTCAACGGCGCGCTGGTGCTGCAGGTGTTCGGCGATGGTCCGGTCAAGCTCGCGGTGGTCGAGGTACAGCCCGACCTGGCGCTGCGTGCCACCGCCAAGGTGATGGGCGACGTGGCGGACGGCATGTCCCTCAGCGCCATGGTCAACCTGAACAACAAGGGCCGCTGCGCCATCACGCTCGACCCCAAGGACCGGCAGCCTGGCCAGCAACCCTACCAGGGCGTGGTGCCGCTCTTCGGCGATCAGGGCGAGAAGCTCGAGCAGATCAGCGATGTGCTGCAACATTACATGCTGCAGAGCGAGCAGCTCGACACCACGCTGGTGCTGGCCGCCGATGGCCAGGTGGCGGCGGGGCTGCTGATCCAGCGCATGCCGGTGGAAGGCGAGGGCAACCTGGCAGGCCGATCCAGCGAGGACGAGATCGGCCTCAACGAGCACTACAACCGCATCGCCACGCTGGCGGCCAGCCTCAAGCGCGAGGAACTGCTCACGCTCGATGCCGACACCATCCTGCGCCGTCTGTTCTGGGAAGAGCAGATCACGCGCTTCGAACCGCTGCAGCCCCGCTTTGCCTGCACTTGCAGCGCCGAGCGCGTGAGCGGCATGCTGCGCGGCTTGGGTGCCGACGAGGCCGAAAGCATCATCGCCGAGCGCGGCGCGATCGAAGTGGGATGCGACTTCTGCGGGCAGCAGTACCGTTTCGATGCCGTCGATGCGGCGCGCCTGTTCCTGGCGCCGGGTGACCAGCCGCCGGGCAGCGCCAGCGTTCAGTGACGGGCCAGTCCTAGCCGCGAGCGGCCGGCTCGACGGCCGCGCCGTCGTCCATGCGCACGAGCCGGCGGAACAGCTGGTGCTCGCAGGCCGGATCGGAGCATTTGTCGCACGACCAGGCCCACGGGCGGGCCGCCACTGCGCTGGCGGTACGCAGCCGAAGCGCCCGCAGTGCATGGGACAGGCGCTGGCTGTCGTCCGCCGCATGAATGACATGGAAAGCCACGCCGCGGTGCGCCAGCGATTCGCGCAACCCGGCATCGGCGAGTTCGTGCGCGCTTCGTATCGCCAGGTCGGCTTCGAGGGGGTCGGGAGCGAGCAGCAGGCAGACCGTCGGCGCCGTCTTCGGCGGCAGGCCGTCGATGCCGGTCGAGGCCAGGACATCGATGCCGTTCTCGGTCGCCAGCGCGCTGGCCAGACGGCGTACGGCCGCCGGCGAGGCGCCAAGCACCCACACGACTCGGCGCCCGACCGGAGGGGCCGCGGTCGCGCTCACTTCACGATCTGCACGAAGATTTCGTTGGGCTTGACCATGCCGAGCTCGAAGCGGGCCTTTTCCTCGACCATCTCCAGCCCTTCCTGCAGGTCGCGCACCTCGGCCGCCAGACGCTCGTTGGCCAGTTGAGCCTGGTCGTTGGCGTCGCGCTGCACGGCCAGCCGCTGCGACATCTGCGCCACGTTGGGCACGCTGCCGCGGCCGAACCACAGCTGCGCATGCAGCACCGCCAGCAGCGCGATCAGCACGAGGGGAACGACGCGCGAGCCCATGGACTGGATGAGGCGTGTGGCGAAGGTGTCGGAGGGCCTGCGTCGGGTCAGCGCAGGTTGTAGAAGGCCGAGCGGCCCGGGTAGCTGGCCACGTCGCCCAGGTCTTCCTCGATGCGCAGCAGCTGGTTGTACTTGGCGATGCGGTCCGAACGCGAAAGCGAGCCGGTCTTGATCTGGCCGGCGTTGGTGCCCACGGCGATGTCGGCGATGGTGCTGTCCTCCGTCTCGCCCGAGCGGTGCGAGATCACGGCGGTGTAGCCCGCGCGCTTGGCCATTTCGATGGCGGCGAAGGTTTCGGTGAGCGTGCCGATCTGGTTGATCTTGATGAGGATCGAGTTGGCGATGCGCTTGTCGATACCCTCTTTCAGAATCTTCGTGTTGGTGACGAACAGGTCGTCGCCCACCAGCTGCACCTTCTGGCCCAGGCGGTCGGTGAGCGTCTTCCAGCCGTCCCAGTCGCCTTCGTGCATGCCGTCCTCGATCGAGATGATCGGGTACTTGTCGCACCACGTGGCGAGCATGTCGGTCCATTCGCCGGCCGACAGCTGCAGGCCTTCGCCGGCCAGATGGTACTTGCCGTCCTTGTAGAACTCGCTGGCCGCGCAGTCCAGGCCCAGCGCGATCTGCTCGCCGGCCGTGTAACCGGCCTTGTCGATGGCTTCGAGGATGAGCTGGATGGCTGCCTCGTGGCTGGCGAGGCTGGGTGCGAAGCCGCCTTCGTCGCCGACGGCGGTGCTCATGCCCCGGTCGCCGATGATCTTCTTGAGTGAGTGGAACACCTCGGCGCCATAGCGCACGGCTTCGCGGAAATTCGGGGCGCCCACGGGCAGGATCATGAATTCCTGCAGGTCCAGGCTGTTGTTGGCGTGCGCGCCGCCGTTGATGACGTTCATCATCGGCACCGGCAGCTGCATGCCGCCCATGCCGCCGAAATAGCGGTACAGCGGCAGGCCCGATTCTTCGGCTGCGGCCCGGGCCACGGCCATCGAGACGGCCAGCATGGCGTTGGCGCCCAGGCGGCTCTTGTTCTCGGTGCCGTCCAGGTCGCACAGCGTGCGGTCGAGGAAGGCCTGCTCGGAGGCATCGAGGCCCAGCACGGCTTCGGAGATTTCGGTGTTGATGTGCTCGACCGCCTTGAACACGCCCTTGCCCAGGTAGCGGCTCTTGTCGCCGTCGCGCAGCTCGATGGCCTCGCGCGAGCCCGTGGACGCGCCCGAGGGTACGGCTGCGCGGCCCATGGTGCCCGATTCGAGCAGCACGTCGCATTCGACGGTGGGGTTGCCGCGGCTGTCGAGGATCTCGCGGCCGACGATGTCAACGATTGCACTCATTCCGTGTCTTTCCTTTGGATGCTCTAGGTGGGTTTGACGGCCTTGCGGATCAGGCCGAGAAATTGTTTTCCAGGAAGCCGTTCTTCTTGGTGATGCGGTCGAGTTCGACCAGCGTTTCGAGCAGCGCCTTCATGTGCTTGAGCGGCACCGCGTTGGGGCCGTCGCACAGCGCACGCTCGGGGTCGGGATGCGTCTCCATGAAGATGCCGGCCACGCCGACGGCGATGGCCGCACGCGCCAGCACCGGTACGAACTCGCGCGCACCGCCGCTGCTCGTGCCCAGGCCGCCGGGCAGTTGCACGCTGTGCGTCGCGTCGAAAACCACCGGGGCCTCGGTGTCGCGCATGATGGCCAGCGAACGCATGTCGCTCACCAGGTTGTTGTAGCCGAAGCTCACGCCGCGTTCGCAGGCCATGAAGGCGTCGGTGGGCAGGCCCGCTTCTTTCGCCGCTGCCCGGGCCTTGGCGATCACGTTCTTCATGTCGCCAGGCGCCATGAACTGGCCCTTCTTGATGTTCACGGGCTTGCCGCTGCGCGCGACGGCCTTGATGAAGTCGGTCTGGCGCGCCAGCAGGGCCGGCGTCTGCAGCACGTCCACCACGCCGGCCACGGTGGCCACCTCGTCTTCGCGGTGCACATCGGTCAGCACCGGAATGCCCAGTTCGCGGCGCACCTTCGCCAGGATCTCCAGACCCTTGTCCATGCCCAGGCCCCGGAAGCCCGAGTCACTGGAGCGGTTGGCCTTGTCGAAGCTGCTCTTGAAGATGAACGGGATGCCCAGGGAAGCGGTGATTTCCTTGAGCTCTCCGGCGGCGTCCATCTGCAACTGCTCGGATTCGACCACACAGGGGCCGGCGATCAGGAAGAACGGCTTGTCGAGGCCGATGTCGAAGTCGCAGAGTTTCATGAGAGCGTCGGTGTGCGGTTGCTTGAATGTCTCAGGCGACGGCCTTGAGGCTCTTGTCGCTTTTCTTGCTGCCGCCGGCCTGGCGGTCCAGGGCGGCCTTCACGAAGGCATTGAAGAGTGGGTGGCCGTCCCACGGCGTGGATTTGAACTCCGGGTGGAACTGCACGCCGATGAACCACGGGTGGACGCTCTGGGGCAGCTCGACGATCTCGGTGAGTTGCTCGCGTTGCGTGAGGGCCGAGATCACCAGTCCCGCCTGACGGAGCTGGTCCAGATAGTTCACATTGGCTTCGTAGCGGTGGCGGTGCCGCTCGGTGACCACGTCGCCATAGATCTCGTGGGCCAGCGTGCCGGGCTCCACGTCGGAGCTTTGCGCGCCCAGGCGCATGGTGCCGCCCAGGTCGGAGTTCGCGTCGCGTTTCTTGATCGTGCCGTCGGCGTCTTTCCACTCGGTGATGAGGGCGATGACGGGATGGGGCGTGGCGGGCTCGAACTCGGTGCTGTTGGCGTCCTTCAGGCCGGCCACGTGGCGTGCGTACTCGATGGTGGCCACCTGCATGCCCAGGCAGATGCCCAGGTACGGCACCTTATGCTCGCGGGCGAAGCGGGCGGTGCTGATCTTGCCTTCCACACCGCGCGCGCCGAAGCCGCCGGGCACCAGGATGGCGTCGTACCTGGCGAGCTTCTCGGCCGCGTCGTCCGCGTTGATGGTTTCGGAGTCGACGTGCTCGATCTTCACGCGCACGTGGTTCTTCATGCCGGCGTGGCGCAGCGCTTCGTTGACTGACTTGTAGCTGTCGGACAGATCGACGTACTTGCCCACCATGGCGATGGTGACCTGGCCCTGCGGGTGCTCGGTCTCATGGACGAGCTGGTCCCAGCGCTTGAGGCTGGTGGGCGGCGTGTTCAGGCGCAGCTTGTCGCAGATGAGGCCATCCAGGCCCTGCTCGTGCAACATGCGGGGCACCTTGTAGATGGTGTCCACGTCCCACATGCTGATCACACCCCATTCGGGCACGTTGGTGAACAGCGAGATCTTCTCGCGCTCCTCGTCGGGGATGCGGCGGTCGGCGCGGCACAGCAGGGCGTCGGGCTGGATGCCGATTTCGCGCAGCTTCTGCACGGTGTGCTGCGTCGGCTTGGTCTTGAGTTCGCCAGCGGCCGCGATGAAGGGCAGGTACGTCAGGTGGACGAAGGCTGCCTGGTTGGGGCCGAGCTTGAGGCTCAACTGGCGCACGGCTTCGAGGAAGGGCAGGGATTCGATGTCGCCGACGGTGCCGCCGATTTCCACGATGGCCACGTCCACCGCGTCGGGCGTGCCGATGCCGGCACCGCGCTTGACGTATTCCTGGATCTCGTTGGTGACGTGCGGGATCACCTGCACGGTCTTGCCCAGGTAGTCGCCGCGGCGTTCCTTCTCCAGCACCGACTGGTAGATGCGGCCCGTGGTGAAGTTGTTGGACTTCTTCATGCGCGTTTCGATGAAACGCTCGTAGTGGCCCAGGTCGAGGTCGGTTTCGGCGCCGTCGTCGGTGACGAACACTTCGCCGTGCTGGAACGGCGACATCGTGCCCGGATCGACGTTGATGTACGGATCGAGCTTGATGAGAGTGACTTTGAGGCCCCGCGATTCAAGAATCGCTGCAAGGGAGGCTGAGGCGATTCCCTTGCCAAGGGAGGACACCACACCGCCGGTGACGAAGACGAATTTGGTCATGTCAGGGTCGGGATCGCGATCCCGGGAGGTGGTAAAGCCGAATTATAGGCTCCCCCCCATGGCGGCCTGCGGCCGCCTCCCCCTCAAGGGGGCGCAACCAGCGGCCCGGCGGAGCCGGTTCCGCGGTTGCTCTGGCCTTGGAGCGTGGCTCGCGCAGGCGGCGCCCCCCGGGCTCGGGGGATGGTTCACTTACCATTGCGGCCATGAACGACCTCGCCGGCAAACACATCCTCCTGGGCCTGACGGGCGGCGTCGCCTGCTACAAGGCGGCCGAGCTCTGCCGTGCCTTCGTCAAGGAGGGTGCCACGGTGCAGGTGGTGATGACCGAGGCGGCCTGCCAGTTCATCACGCCGGTGACGATGCAGGCGCTGTCGGGCCGGCCGGTGTACGTGTCGCAGTGGGACGCGCGCGAGCCCAACAACATGCCGCACATCAACCTCACGCGCGGGGCCGATGCCATCGTGCTGGCGCCATGCAGTGCCGACTTCATCGCACGGCTCGTGCAGGGCCGGTCCGACGAGCTGCTGAGCCTGCTGTGCCTGGCCCGCCCCATGGGCAGCGTGCCGCTGCTGGTGGCGCCCGCCATGAACCGCGAGATGTGGGCCCACCCGGCCACACAGCGCAACCTCGCGCAACTGGCGGCCGACGGAGCCACCGTGCTGGGCGTGGGCAGCGGCTTCCAGGCCTGCGGCGAGACGGGTGACGGACGCATGCTGGAGCCCGACCAGTTGCTGCACGACGTGATCGCGCAGTTCCAGCCCAGGTCGCTCGGTGGACAGCGTGTGCTGGTCACGGCCGGTCCCACCTTCGAGGCGATCGATCCCATCAGAGGCATCACCAACCATTCGTCCGGCAAGATGGGTTTCGCCATCGCGCGTGCTGCGCATGAGGCCGGTGCCGAGGTCACGCTGGTGGCGGGCCCGGTATCGCTGCCCACGCCGCGCGGCGTGAAGCGGGTCGATGTGCAGTCGGCGCGCGACATGCTGGCGGCCTGCACGCGGCTGGCCGAAGGCGCCGACGTGTTCGTGGCCACGGCAGCCGTTGCCGACTGGCGGCCCGCCACGGCCAGCGAGCAGAAGATCAAGAAGGACGGCAGCGGCCAGGCGCCGGTGATCGCCTTCGCCGAAAACCCCGACATCCTCGCCACGCTGGCGCAGGGCGAGCGCGCGAAGTCCGGCGATCTGTTCTGTGTGGGCTTCGCGGCCGAAAGCCACGACCTCGCCAACCATGCGCGTGCCAAGCGCGAACGCAAGGGCATCCCGCTGCTGGTGGGCAACATCGGCCCGCTGGCGTTCGGGCAGGACGACAACGCCCTGCTGCTGGTCGATGCCCACGGCGAGCGCGAGTTGCCGCGCGCGCCCAAGCTCGATCTCGCGCGCCAGCTGGTGCGCGAGATTGCCCATCGATTGCCCCGGAATGGCAGTACCTCATGAACCACAACTGGGATACGCCGCCGGACGGCGACTTCGTTCGTTACGTCGAACAACTCACCGCCCGCCAGGCCGGTGCCAACGATATCGGCCGCGTGCGCGCCGAGGCCGCCGCCGCACGCGCGCGGTCCGCTGCGGTCGCGCGAAGGCCCGGTACACCGGCGCCGGCTCTCCCCGCAGCGCGTGCGCCGTCCGGTCATCCGTCCAGCCGTCCTGCGGCACCGCCGGGGCCGCCCGATCTCTCGACCATCTTCAAACACCTGTTCGGCCAGTTGGCCGACGAGGTGAAGAAGGCCCAGCAAAAGCGCTGACCGCCGCCGGCCAACCCGTGCCGCACACGCGGCCTGCCGCCGCTGCCACGCCTATCCGACCTTCCAACGTTTTCTGCAATCACCATGGACATCGACGTCAAGATCATCGACGCCCGCATGCAAGACCAGCTGCCGGCCTACGCCACGACCGGCAGTGCCGGACTGGACCTGCGCGCCTGCCTGGACGCACCCCTCACACTGGCGCCCAATGCCTGGCAGCTCGTGCCCACGGGCATCGCGATCTGGCTGCGCGATCCGGGCTATGCGGCGCTGATCCTGCCGCGCTCGGGCCTGGGCCACAAGCACGGCATCGTGCTGGGCAATCTGGTGGGGCTGATCGACAGCGACTACCAGGGACAGTTGATGGTGAGCGCCTGGAACCGCAGCAGCGCCGCCTTCACCATCGAGCCGATGGAGCGCATCGCGCAACTGGTGATCGTGCCTGTGATGCAGGCGAGCTTTCGTGTGGTGGACGAATTTCCGCCCACGCAGCGCGGTGAGGGCGGCTACGGTTCGACCGGCAAGGGTTGATCGAAACGGCCGGGTACGCAGGGAACCGTCGGATTGTCGGCCGACTCCTACGCGGTACATCGCCCGGCTCGCACAGCGCGGCGCGCCACACCCTGATCGGTACGGCGCGCGGGCGGTTCTTTAATCGGTGCATGGGCGCTCCACGCCATGCTTTTCAAGGAGAGACCGATATGCGCAATTCTTCCCGCACCCTCAAGATCGCCGGCGCCGTCATGGCCGCCGCGGCACTTGCCGCCTGTGGCACCACGTCGACTTACGAGCCGGCACCTGTCGTCACCTCTCAGCCGTATCCGCCGGCGTACCCGCCGGTCGCCTCCGCCAGCTACGTCGAGTTCGGCCGCGTGTCCGCCGTGGAGGTGGTGCGCGCCGAGTCCCAAGCCCGTCCGTCGGGTGCCGGCGCCATCATCGGCGGCATTGCCGGCGCGGTGGTGGGCAACCAGATCGGTGGCGGCACGGGCCGGGCGCTGGCCACGGTGGCTGGTGCTGCGGGCGGCGCAGCTGTCGGGAACCGTGTGGAGGGGAACCGCACCCAGGTCTCCGAGACTTACCGGGTGAGCATCCGGGTGGACAACGGCACCCTGCGCGCGTACGACGTGCCCACGCCGGGCGACCTGCGTGTGGGCGACCGCGTGCGAATCCAGGACGGCCAGATCTCCCGTATCTGACGCCTGAGCGCCGACGCGACAGCGGCCTGCCACCTTGCGTGGCAGGCCGCTTTCTCATGGGCCCTTAGCCCGCGTCTCAGTGCAGTTGCTGGCTGCCCGGGGCCATGGGCTGGATCCGGAAAAATCCCGTCCCGGCGCTGCCGCGGCCGATCTCTTCCTCCGTCGCCTCGCGCACGGCGCGTACATGCAGCGAAATGCGGATGGCGATGCCGGCGAGCGGATGGTTGCCGTCGAGTACCACATGCTCCGGATAGATGTCGGTGACGGTGTAGAGCCGGTCGGCCGGTGCCGTGGACTGGCTACCTGCAGGCAGCCCCTCGAACGTCATGCCTTCTTCCAGTTCCTTGGGAAACAGCGAGCGTGGCTCGAGGAAAACGAGCGACTCGTCGTAGTCGCCGAAACCCTGTTCGGGCTCGATGTGCAGGTCGACGCTTGCGCCGGCCTCGTGGCCCTGCAGCGCGTGCTCGATGACGGCCAGCAGGTCATCGCCGCCGAGCAGGAATTCGACCGGTTCTTCCAGCACATCGAGCTCCTCGCCGAGTGTGTCCTTGAGTGTCCAGGTGAGGGCCACGACGCATTGGGGTGTGATTTCCATACGAGAATTGTCGCAGTTCGGCTTTTCCTGCGCCGTGATGCGCATCTCCTCCCATGAATGTGAATCGTCCCCTCGCCCTGCTGGGCGGCCTCTCTCCTGCCCGGTTCATGGAGCGTCACTGGCAACGCAAGCCACTGCTGGTGCGCCAAGCCCTGCCGGGTTTCACTGCCCCGCTCTCGCGCAGTGAGCTGTTCAACCTGGCGGGCAGGGAAGAAGTCGAGTCGCGCTTGATCGCCCGTGATGCGCGGGGCGGCTGGTCGATGAAGCGGGGTCCGTTCGGCGAACGTGCGTTGCCCCCTGTCAAGCGCGCCGGCTGGACGCTGCTGGTGCAGGGCGTCGACCTGCACGACGACGGCATCCATGGGCTGCTGAACCAGTTCCGCTTTGTGCCCGATGCACGGCTGGACGACCTCATGATCAGCTACGCCACCGATACCGGCGGCGTGGGTCCGCATTTCGACAGTTACGACGTGTTCCTGCTTCAGGCGCACGGCCGCCGCCGCTGGCGAATCGGCCGCCAGCGTGACCTGACACTGCAGGAAGGCCTGCCGCTCAAGGTTCTCAGCCACTTCGAGCCCGAGTACGAATGGGTGCTCGAGCCCGGCGACATGCTCTACCTGCCGCCGCGCTATGCGCACGATGGCGTGGCCGAGGGCGAGTGCATGACGTACTCCGTCGGCTTCCGGGCGCCGTCGCGCGACGAACTGGCCGCAGATCTGCTGTCGCGGCTGTCCGACGAGCCGGCGGACGAACCGGTGCTTTATCGCGATGCAGGGCAGCCGGCCGTCGCCGCGCCGGGTCGCATTCCGGCGGCCCTGGCCGACTTCGCGCGGCAGGCCATGCTGCGCGCGCTCGATGCGCCGGGCGCGGTCGAGCGTGCCCTCGGCGAACACCTTACCGAGCCCAAGGAGGGTGTCTGGTTCGAACCGGCCGAGGCACCGCGCCAGCTGGACGCGATCGAGCTCGACCGGCGCACGCGCATGATGTACGACGGCCGGCATCTCTTCATCAATGGCGAGAGCTACCGCGCCGGCGGCGCCGACGCGCGCCTGATGCGCCAGCTGGCCGACGCGCGCCGGCTCGATGCCCAAGCCGTGCACGCGGCGAGCGCTGACGCCCAGGCGCTGCTGCGCGACTGGTGCGAGGCCGGATGGGCCAGGAGCACCCTATGATCGACCACGCTGATCCGCCTGCCGAGGGAACGGCTCCTGCGGCATCGCCTGCCGGGTCAGCGCATCCTGCGTGGGAGGGCCGCTTCAACGGCCGCGAGGACTTCCGCGCGCTCGTGCGGCAAGCCCTTGTGCAGGCTGCATCGCAAGGCTGGCAGCGTCTGGTCCTCTGCGATGCCAGTTTCGCCGACTGGCCGCTGGGAGAGCGGGCCGTGGCCGAATCGCTGCAGGCATGGTCGCGCACGGGCCGCAGCTTCGTCATGCTGGCGCGCAATTACGACGCCGTGGTCCGTGACCATGCGCGCTTCGTGACCTGGCGCCGTCAATGGAGCCACATCATTGATTGCCGCGCGTGCAGCTTCGCCGATCCCCTGGAACTGCCCAGTGCCATCCTGGGCGGCAACTGGGCCCTGCGGCGGCTCGATCCCGTGCGCAGCGCGGGTGTCGCGGGTACCGATGCGGCACCGCGCCTCACGCTGCGCGAGGAACTGGACGAATGGTTGCGCCGCAGCTCGCCGGCCTTTCCGTCGACGACGCTGGGGTTGTGAGCATTGGTAAGTTGCGTCGTCCAATTGGGTGAAACGACTTCGGTCAGTCACCCCGCCTTCCTATAATTTTCGAAGGCACCCCCGCAGGTGCCCGACCCGCGCCGGCAAGCATCCCGTGCCCGGGCCCACAACTAGGTTCGCGTCATCCTGAGGAACACCGAAATGAAGAAATCGCTCGTACTGGCAACGCTGGTTGCCGCCGCCGCTCTGGCCGCCTGTGGCAAGCAGGAGACTCCGCCCGCTCCGGCAACTACGCCGGCTGTCGAAGCCCCTGTGCCGGCGGCCGCCCCCATGCCGACTGAACCGGCGTCGGCGCCTGCCGATGCCGCTTCTGCCCCGATGCCGGCCGACGCAGCGTCCGCTCCGGCGATGCCGATGCCTTCGACGACCGAAGCACCCAAGCAGTAACCGGCGAGACCGGCGGCGGGCTGCCACCCTGCGGGCTGGCGGCCACTGCATCTGCGTCGCGAAGAAGCCGCCACCGGGCGGCTTTTTTGCGTCAATCGCTGTTCGTTCAGGCCTCCAGCCAGGCCGTCCCGGTGCCTGCGTCCGCCACGAGCACATCGGCCGCCGCGCAACCGAGCGCATCGGCCAGCGCCTGCGCCGCCAGTTCCGGCCGGTTGTTCTGCTGGCTCAGGTGAGCTGCGACCACATGGCACAGACCGTCGTGCCGCAACTGGCGAGCGATGTCGGCCGCTGAAGCATTCGACAAGTGTCCCCAGGGGCCGGCAACGCGGCGCTTGAGGAAAGGCGGATAGCTGGAAGCCTCCAGCAACGCCGGGTCATGGTTGCATTCGAGCAGCAGCGCATGGCAGCCGTCCAGCATGTCCAGCACGTGACGGGTGGCATGGCCCAGGTCGGTCAGCACGCCGAGGTGGCGCGCACCATCGCTGCAACGCAATTGCAGCGGCTCGCGGGCGTCGTGGGGCACCGTGAACGGCCGCACCTGCAGCGCGCCCAGGGCAGCAGTCTCGCCGTCCTGCACCAGACGCACCTCGACGCTGGCGTCCAGCCGGGCGATCGCATGGCGCGTGCCGTGGCTCATCCAGAGCGGAATGCCGCGGCGGCGAGCGAGTTCAGGCGCGCAGCCGATGTGATCGGCGTGCTCGTGCGTGATGAAGATGGCGTCGAGATCGGCGAGCTCGAGTCCCGCAGCGGCCAGGCGTGCCTCGAGCTGGCGCACACCCAGGCCGCAGTCGATCAGCAGCCGGGTGGTGGTGAGGCCGTCGCGCGCCTCGACCACGGTGGCGTTGCCCGTGCTGCCGCTGCCCAGGTTGCGAAAGCGCAGCATGCGGCGCCGCGCCCCGCGCCGCTTACTTCAGCTCGTCCACCAGGACGCGGACGATGCGCTCGGCGTTGGGCGAACGATCGGGCGTGCCAGCGGCGTCGAGGACGGACACTGTCGTCGACGAGCCCTGGCTGCGCAGCGCGATGCGGTACTTGATGGGCGCGGGCTCGGCCTTGCTGGAACTGCCGAACGAGAAGATGCGGCCAAAGAATCCGGGCTGCTTGGTGTCCGGCACCGTGGGCTCGACGTAGCGCACGAAGTACAGGCCCTGGCTGCGGTCACGGTCTTCCACCGTGAAGCCGGTGCGGTCGAGCGCCAGGCCCACGCGGCGCCAGGCGCGGTCGAAGTCGTCGTCGATCTGCACGGCGGGCAGGTTGTTCACGGTGGTCGCCCGCGCGGCAGCGCTGGTTGCGCCCGCGGCGACGATGGCGCGCGACTGTTCCTGCGTGACGCCCAGCTTGACGAGCAGGCGGCGAAGGAACTCGGCCTCAAGCTCGGGATCGACGGGGCGTGGTTGCCAGGTGGTGCGATCCTGTTGCGTGTTGCTGAACACCTCGATCATGCCGCGGTGACTGATGTAGATCTCTGTCTTGCCTGCGGGCGTGCGCTCAAGGCGGGTGCGGAACTTGTCGCGCTCGCTGGTGGAATACAGCGAATCCAAGGCCCGGCCAATCAGGTTGCGGATGGCGTCCTGCGGGATCTTGGCGCGGTTCTCGGCCCAGTCGGTTTCCATGATGCCGAGGTTGGCCTGATCGATCACCAGCAGGAAGCCGTTTTCCTGCCAGAAGTCGCGCACGTCGTCCCAGAGCTTTTCGGGAGCGCGGTCGACCACCAGCCAGCGCTGCGAGCCGGCGCGCTCCATGCGCACGTCGCCCAGCGTGCTGGCGGCTGCCGGCACGGCGGTGGTGACCTGGCCGACCTGGTAGCTGCTGGCGGTGACCGGGCGGCCCGGCACGACATACTGCGTGTCGCGCGAGAGCTGCGTGAGGTCGGGCGGCACGTCGAGCGAGGCCCCCTTGGTGGCGCTCTTGTAGTCGATCTTGTCCGATTCGAGCACCGAGCAGGCGCCCAGCGACAGGGCGAGGGCCAGCAGGCCGAGACGTTGGATCTTGTTCACGTTGGGAATCCCTTGAAAACCTGGAAGTGCGGGCGTTGCGCGCCCGCGTTCAGAGCAGTCCGCTGGCGCGCAAGGCAGCCTCGACGACGGGTTCATTGGCGGCCGACAGCGGCGTCATGGGCAGGCGCATGGCCGGGCCGCACAGGCCCATGCGCGCCATCGCCCACTTGACGGGAATCGGGTTGGCTTCGACGAACAGCTGCTTGTGCAGCGGCATCAGCTTGAACTGGATGTCCATGGCGCGACGCGTGTCGCCGGCCACGGCTGCCGCGCACAGATCGTGCATGAGACGAGGCGCCACGTTGGCGGTGACGCTCACGTTGCCCTGGCCCCCGCACAGCATCAGCGCAACGGCGGTCGGATCGTCGCCGGAATAGATCGCGAAGCCCTTGGGCGCTTCGCGGATCAGCCATTGCGCGCGCTCGATATTGCCCGTGGCTTCCTTGATGCCTACGATGCCGGGCACCTGTGCCAGGCGCAGCACGGTGTCGTGGGACATGTCGGCAACCGAACGGCCGGGCACGTTGTAGAGCACTGTCGGCAGATCGCCCACTGCCTCGGCGATGGCCTTGAAGTGCAGGTACTGGCCTTCCTGCGTGGGCTTGTTGTAGTAGGGCACGACCTGCAGCTGGCAGTCGGCGCCCACCTTCCTGGCGAAGCGGGCGAGTTCGATGGCCTCGGCCGTCGAGTTGGCGCCGCAGCCAGCCATCACGGGCACGCGGCCAGCGGCCTGCTCGACCGAGACGCGGATGATTTCCTGGTGTTCCTCGACGTTGACCGTGGGCGATTCGCCCGTGGTGCCGACCACGCCGATGCAGTCGGTGCCCTCGGCGATGTGCCAGTCGATCAGCTTGCGCAGCGTCGGGTAGTCCACGCTGCCGTCTTCGTGCATGGGCGTGACCAGGGCCACGATGCTGCCGGTGATGGGTGTCATGTCCGGATGGGGCCGTTCAGGAGGTAAACCGGCATTCTACTCAGAGCCCATGACGCGCCGGCGGGGCGCCATGGGGTTGCCGCACGGCGGCGATGCGTTGCACGAAGCGGGGCGGATCGGCCTCGAATCCGTCTTCATAGGCCACGATGCGCAAACCCTGGCAGACGGTGATGAGTTCCCCTGGCTGCAGCAGGAAATCGGGGCGCGAGGGCTTGCCGACGGTCTCGTTGCCTGCAGCGAAGGTTTCGTAGATCAGCGCGCCGCCCTCGTCCACGCTCTGCACGATCAGCGGCAGCGTCGGCCGCCACAGGTAATTGGTGACCACCACGGCGCCAAAGCGGCGCCCTGGCCAGGGCCAGGGACCGCTTTCGATGTCCGCCAGCAGCGCCTCGCCCAGCCGTTCGACGGCGGCGATGGCATCGGGCGACCGGTCCACGCCGATCACGGGATGGCCGCGTTCACGAAACCAGCGCATGTGCCGCCCATGCCCACAGGCCACGTCGAGCACGCTCGCACCTGCGGGCACCAGATGGCTCCAGCGCCTGACCCAGGCCGACGGGGCCTGGATGCCATGGGCCGCGGGGGCCGCCGCCGTCACTGGAAGCAGGCCCACATCTGCTCGGACAGTGCCACCAGGAACTCGGGCTGCGTGTAGAGCGAGAACACGCCCAGCAACGCCGCGCCGAGGGCGGCGGCAACGAGCAGGCGGGGCAACAGGGTTCTCGTGTTCATGGCGCAGGCAGCGTGGCCGGATACTAGCCGGCCTGCGGTGCCGGGCGGGCAATGGCCGTTTCGCGCACAGGGAAGTTGACCAGCGCCGCGAACACGCCCAGCGCTATCGAGATGTACCAGACGATGTCGTAGCTGCCGGTGCGGTCGTACAGGTAACCGCCCAGCCAGACACCCAGGAACGAACCGATCTGGTGGCTGAAGAACACGAAGCCGCCCAGCATCGACAGATGCGCCACGCCGAAGATCTGCGCCACCACGGCATTGGTGGGCGGGATGGTGGACAGCCACAGCAGCCCCATGGCCGACGCGAACAGGTAAACCGACAGCGGCGAGATCGGTGCGAGCAGGAACAGCACGATCACCACCGAGCGCGCGAAATAGATGAACGCCAGGATGTTCTTCTTGAGCATGCGCTCGCCCAGCGTGCCGGCCAGGTAGGTGCCGAACACGTTGAACAGCCCGATCAGCGCCAGTGCATAGCTGGCCACTTCGGGCGCCAGCCCCTTGTCCTTGAGGTAGCTGGGCATGTGCACGCCGATGAACACCACCTGGAAGCCACAGACGAAATAGCCGGCCATCAGCAGCTGGAAGCTGGGGTAGCGGCAGGCCTCGGCCAGCGCCTGGCCGATGCTCTGTTCGCGTCGCACCGGTGCTGCGCCGCTGGCGAACCCGGGTTCGCGAAGGCCCCACGCCAGCGGAACGATCAGAACGGCCGCGGCGCCGAGCATCAGCAGTGCCTCCTG
Organism: Burkholderiales bacterium; assembly: GCA_017307855.1. Taxonomy (GTDB): domain Bacteria; phylum Pseudomonadota; class Gammaproteobacteria; order Burkholderiales; family Burkholderiaceae_C; genus JAGOCV01. The sequence continues at coordinate 72,635 of JAFKGD010000008.1, forward strand.
CCAGCCGAAGCTGCGGATCAGGAAACCTTCGACCGGCACCATGAGGAACTGCCCGAAGGAGCCCGCCGCGGCGGCGATGCCCATGGCCCATGAACGGCGTGCAGCCGGGATGTTGCGCCCGATGACGCCGTACACCACGGCGTAGGTGGTACCCGCCTGCGCAATGCCGATCAGCACGCCGGTGGTGGCGGTGAAGAGAAGCGGCGTGGTCGCAAGCGCCATGCCCGTGAGGCCCGCCGCGTACACCACGGCGCCCGCCAGCAGCACGCGGAAGGCGCCGAAACGGTCGGCGGCCATCCCCGCGAAGATGCCTGCAATGCCCCAGGTGAGGTTCTGGATGGCCAGGGCGAAGGCGAACGTTTCCCGCGTCCAGCCGTGGGCCTGCGTGATGGGCTGCAGCCACAGGCCGAAACCGTGTCGGATGCCCATCGAGAGCGTGACGATGGCAGCGCCGCACACCAGCACCTGCGCGATCGACAGCGTTCGTCTCTGTGTTGTTGTATCGATTGTTGTCATGGCGCCTGACTGTATAGAAAAGGCGCACGGCGAGTGTTGCTCGTGGCACGGGCGGCAGATGAAATTGCGGGCGCGAATTGATGCTCACCGCGCATCGGCTCGTGCTGCGGCCGCCAGGGCTGTATTTTCATCCAGTGGTTTCGCCGGTGGCGTTCTACAATCGCGCTCCCATGGCAGTCAAACCACCCACAGACTACTCCGAGGGCTCGATCCGCGTCCTCAAGGGCCTGGAGCCCGTCAAACAGCGGCCGGGCATGTACACCCGCACCGACAATCCCCTGCACATCGTGCAGGAGGTGCTGGACAACGCGGCCGACGAAGCCCTGGCCGGACACGGCCGCAAGATCAAGGTCACGCTGCATGCGGACGGCTCGGTCAGCGTCGAGGACGACGGCCGCGGCATCCCGTTCGGCCTGCATCCCGAGGAAAACGCTCCCGTCATCGAGCTCGTCTTCACCCGGCTGCACGCCGGCGGCAAGTTCGACAAGGGCAAAGGCGGCGCCTACAGCTTTTCGGGCGGCCTGCACGGCGTGGGCGTGTCCGTCACCAATGCGCTGGCCACCCGGCTCGAGGCCACCAGCCACCGCGAAGGCAAGGTCGCGCGCCTGGTGTTCTCGGGCGGCGACGTGGTGGAGCCGCTGTCCACGCGGCCGCAGGGCGAGGGCGACCGCAGGCAGGGCACCACCGTGCGAGTCTGGCCCGACGCGAAGTATTTCGAATCGGCGCAACTGCCGATGGGCGAACTGACCCACCTGCTGCGCAGCAAGGCCGTGCTCATGCCCGGCGTCAGCGTCACGCTGACGGTCGAGAAGACGAAAGACAGCCAGACCTGGCTCTACAAGGGTGGCCTGCGCGACTACCTCATGCAGACGCTGCCGGCCGATCCGGTGATCCCGATGTTCGAGGGCGAGGGCTACGCCGAGAACAACGACAGCTTCGCCGAGGGCGAGGGCGCGGCCTGGGCCGTGGCGTTCACCGAAGACGGCGCGCCGGTGCGTGAGAGTTACGTCAACCTCATCCCCACCAGCGCCGGCGGAACGCACGACAGCGGCCTGCGCGATGGCCTGTTCAATGCCGTCAAGAGCTTCATCGAACTGCACAGCCTGCTGCCCAAGGGCGTGAAGCTGCTGCCCGAGGACGTGTTCGCCCGCGCCAGCTATGTGCTCTCGGCCAAGGTGCTCGATCCGCAATTCCAGGGGCAGATCAAGGAGCGCCTCAATTCGCGGGATGCCGTGCGCCTGGTGTCCACCTTCGTGCGCCCGGCGCTCGAGCTCTGGCTCAACCAGCACGTCGAATACGGCAAGAAGCTGGCCGAGCTGGCCATCAAGGCCGCGCAGACCCGCCAGAAGGCCGGCCAGAAGGTCGAGAAGCGCAAGGGCTCGGGCGTGGCCGTGCTGCCCGGCAAGCTCACCGACTGCGAAAGCCGCGACATCAGCCACAACGAGGTGTTCCTGGTCGAAGGCGATTCGGCCGGCGGCAGCGCCAAGATGGGGCGCGACAAGGAAAGCCAGGCCATCCTGCCGCTGCGTGGCAAGGTGCTCAACACCTGGGAAGTGGAGCGCGACCGCCTGTTCGCCAACACCGAAATCCATGACATTTCGGTCGCCATCGGCGTCGACCCGCATGGGCCGAACGACACGCCCGACCTCTCGGGCCTGCGCTACGGCAAGGTCTGCATCCTGAGCGATGCCGACGTCGACGGATCGCACATCCAGGTGCTGCTGCTCACGCTGTTCTTCCGCCATTTCCCCAAGCTGATCGAGACCGGCCATGTGTTCGTCGCGCGGCCGCCGCTCTATCGCGTCGATACGCCGGCGCGTGGCAAGAAGCCGGCCGGCAAGGTATATGCGCTCGACGACGGCGAACTCACGGCCATCCTCGACAAGCTGCGCAAGGAAGGCGTGGCCGAGGGCAAGTGGACGATCAGCCGCTTCAAGGGCCTGGGCGAGATGAACGCCGAGCAGTTGTGGGAAACCACGCTCAACCCCGACACACGCCGGCTGCTGCCGGTGCAACTGGGCCAGCTGGACTTCGCGGCTACCGAAGCCGAGATCACCAAGCTCATGGGCAAGGGCGAAGCCGCCGCGCGCCGCGAGCTGATGGAACTGCACGGCGACGCTGTGGAAGTGGACGTGTGATGGCGCCGCAGGAGCCGTTCGGGACATCCGCTGCGCAGCCGCACGCGGGGGCGGTGCGCGTGCGCCTGCGGCCCACCCTGCAGTCCGACATCCCCTTCGTGCTCTCGCTCGAGCAGGATCCGGACAACCTGCCCGACATCACGCCCTGGGAGCGCACGCAGCATGAGGCCGCGATCCGCTTTCCCGATTTCCGCCACTTCGTCATCGAGGCCGGCGCCGATTTCGAGGCCACGGGTTTCGCGATCCTGATCGGCTGCCGCAGCCCACACCAGGCGCTGGAACTCAAGCGAATGGTGGTGTGGCACAAGGGCCAGGGAACGGGGCGTGCGGCGCTGCGTGTGCTCAAGCGCATCGCTTTCGATGATCTCGGCGCGCACCGCTTCTGGCTCGACGTGAAGTCGCTCAACTCCCGGGCGCGCGCACTCTACGAGCGCGAGGGCTTCGCGGTGGAAGGTACGCTGCGCGATGCAGTCAGGGTGGGCGATCGCACGCCGTCGGGCTACGACTCGCTGATCGTGATGTCGATGCTGACCGGCGAATTCGCTGCCCGCCGCGCGGCAGCGCTGGAGCTGCCCGCATGAGCGCCGCCTGGCCTCGCCGGGGGGCTCGTACCGCGGCCCGTCCGGGCGAAGTCACGCCAGGCGCGCGCGCCTGGCTGCTGCCCATCGCCATGGCGTGTGCGCTGCTAACCACCACCGCCGTGCGCGCCGACGTGTGGGGCTATGTCGATGCGCAGGGCGTGGCGCACTTCGCGGCCGAACGGCTGGACGAGCGCTACGAGCTGTTCTTCCGCAACGGCACGTCGTTCGATTCGGCCGACGGCCTGCCCGCAGCCGCGGCCGATACGCCGCGCGCCGTCGCGGTGCCCACGCAGAAGGCCAAGCTGCTGGCGTTCTTCGACGTGTCGCCGGCCTACAAGTCGATCAAGCACCTGATGCGCGAATCGGCGCAGACCCATGGCGTCGAGTACGAGCTGCTGCAGGCCATCATCGCCACCGAATCGGGCTTTGACGCGCAGGCCGTGTCGCCGCGCGGCGCCATCGGGCTGATGCAGGTGATGCCGGCCACGGCCGAGCGCTATGGGGTGCGTGGCGACGCGAGGATGTCGCTGGAGCGGCGCCTGGCCGATCCCCGCACCAACATCGGCGCCGGCACTCGCTATCTGCGCGACCTGATGCGCCGCTACCCCGGCCAGCTCGACCTGGTGCTGGCCGCCTACAACGCGGGCGAGGGCGCGGTACAACGCGCGGGCCACAAGGTCCCCAACTTCCGCGAAACGCAGAACTACGTGCGCACCGTGACCCAGCTCTACACACTGCTGCGCCCACCCGAGACGCTGGTGGCCCAGCGCCGCGGCGCAGTGCCTGCCCGCGTGCGCGTGGAACTCGCTGCCGGCGTGCCCGCGGGTGGCGCCGTGGGGCGCGGCAACATGCCGGCTCCGCTGGCCGCCGGCTCCACCACCGTGGCCGAGACCGCGCAGGGCGCAAAGGCCGGCTACTGAATCCTTTCCCGCGCGGGCGGCAGCCTCGCCGCTGCCGCCCGCCAGACATCCGACGACGACAACGATGAGCGATCAAACCACTCTCGAATTCCAGCCGGCCCCCGAGGGCGACGATGGCCTTTCGCTGGCCAGCTACGCGCAGCGCGCCTACCTCGAATACGCCCTCTCCGTGGTCAAGGGCCGGGCGTTGCCCGATGTGTGCGACGGCCAGAAGCCGGTGCAGCGCCGCATCCTGTATGCAATGGAGCGCATGGGCCTGGGCTTCTCGGGCGCGGCGGGCGCCAAACCAGTCAAGAGCGCGCGCGTGGTGGGCGACGTGCTCGGCCGTTTCCATCCGCATGGCGACCAGGCCGCCTACGACGCACTGGTGCGCATGGCGCAGGATTTCAGCCAGCGCTATCCGCTGATCGACGGCCAGGGCAACTTCGGCAGCCGCGACGGAGACGGCGCGGCGGCGATGCGCTACACGGAGGCGCGCCTGTCGAAGATCACGCAGCTGCTGCTCGACGAGATCGACCAGGGCACGGTGGACTTCGTTCCCAACTATGACGGCTCCACCGAAGAGCCGCGCCAGTTGCCCGCGCGCTTGCCTTTCTCGCTGCTCAACGGCGCCAGCGGCATCGCTGTCGGCCTGGCCACCGAGATTCCCAGCCACAACCTGCGCGAAGTGGCCGACGCCTGCGTGGCGCTCATCAAGAACCCGAAGCTCGGCGACGACGAACTCTTCGCACTGCTGCCCGGCCCCGACTATCCGGGCGGCGGCCAGATCATCAGCAGCGCGGGCGACATCGCCGATGCCTACCGCAGCGGCCGTGGTTCGCTCAAGGTGCGGGCGCGCTGGAAGATCGAGGAACTCGCGCGCGGCCAGTGGCAGATGGTGGTGAATGAGCTGCCGCCCGGCGTCTCGTCGCAGAAGGTGCTCGAGGAGATCGAGGAACTCACCAATCCCAAGGTCAAGACCGGCAAGAAGGCGCTCACGGCCGACCAGACACAACTCAAGGCCACGCTGCTGGCCGTGCTCGACGCCGTGCGCGACGAGTCGAGCAAGGATGCGCCGGTGCGCCTGGTGTTCGAGCCCAAGACCAGCCGCATCGGCCAGACCGAACTCATCACCACCTTGCTGGCGCACACCTCGCTCGAGACTTCCGCGTCGATCAACCTGACATCCGTGGGCATCGATGGCCGGCCCATCCAGAAGTCGCTTCGACAGATGCTGACGGAGTGGGTCGAGTTCCGCGCGCGCACCATCGAGCGGCGTTCACGCCACCGCCTGGACAAGGTGCTGGACCGTATCCACATCCTCGAAGGGCGGCAGCTGGTGCTGCTCAACATCGACGAGGTGATTCGCATCATCCGCGAGAGCGAGGAGCCCAAGGCCGCGCTGATCGCGCGCTTCAACCTGAGCGACCGACAGGCCGAGGACATCCTCGAGATCCGGCTGCGCCAGCTCGCGCGCCTGGAAGCCATCAAGATCGAGCAGGAGCTCAAGAGCCTGCGCGAGGAACAGGGCAAGCTGGAAGAGATCCTCGGCAGCCCGGCTGCGCTGCGCCGCCTCATGGTCAAGGAGATCGAAGCCGACGCGAAACAGTTCGCCGACCCGCGCCGCACGCTGATCCAGGCCGACAAACGCGCGACGGCCGAAGTGAAGGTGGTGGACGAACCCGTCACCGTCGTCGTCTCGCAGAAGGGCTGGGTGCGTGCGCGCACCGGCCATGGGCACGAGGCGGCGGGCTTCGCGTTCAAGTCGGGCGACGGTCTCTACGGCACCTTCGAGTGCCGTACCGTCGACGTGCTGCTGGTCTTCGGCAGCAACGGCCGCGTGTATTCGGTACCGGTGTCGCAGCTGCCGGGCGCGCGCGGCGACGGCCAGCCCGTCACCACGCTGATCGAGCTGGAATCGGGCACGCAGCTCGCGCACTACTTCGCCGGCCCGCCGGGCGCCACGCTGCTGCTGTCGGGATCGGGTGGCTACGGGTTCCTGGCCAACGTGGAGAACCTGATCTCGCGCCAGAAGGGTGGCAAATCGTTCATCGCGGTGGGCGAGGGCGAGACCGTGTGCCGGCCCTCGCCGGTGTCGGGCACCTCGGGCGCCACGCCGCTGGCCGCAGCCACGCATGTGGCCTGCGCCTCGACGGGCGGCCGCATCCTCACGTTCGAGATCGGCGAGCTCAAGGCCATGGCCAGCGGTGGCCGTGGCCTGCTGCTGATCGACCTCGAGGCCAAGGACAGCCTGGCTGGCGCGGCTGCCTACACGCGCAGCGTGCGCATCGAAGGCATCGGCCGCGGCGGCAAGGAGCGTGACGACACGCTGGAGATTCGCAGTCTCAACAATGCGCGCGCCGCGCGCGGCCGCAAGGGCCGTGCGGCCGACCTGGGCTTCAAGCCCACAGCCATCCTGCGCGTGGAGTGAGCGCGGCGCACGCGCCGGGCCATAGTGCCCGGCGGCGGTGTCAGTAGCGCAGCTTGCCGTCCACGGCGATGACGCCGATGTCCACGAAGCTGCTGCCCACGTTGCCGCGCGAGAAGTTGACGCGGAAGCCCCCGAGGTCGATCTCGCCCATGCCGCGCAGCGCGGCGATCACGGCCTCGGGCGTGCGGTCGCGCGCGCGCCGCATCGCGTCGGTGACGATGCGCGCCGACATGTAGCCTTCGAGCTGGAACGGCGTGTATTCGGTGAGCGTGGGATGCGCGGCCTTCATCGCGGCCTGGAACTCGCGCATCATCGGCAACGACTTGCCGTTGGGATTCGGATAAGTCTGCGCGATGCCCACGCCGCGTGCGCCCTGCGGGCCCGCGAGCTTGACGATGAGCTGGGCCGGCACATAGGACAGCACGAAGATCCACTGCGACACACCCGCCTTGCGCAGCGCGGCGACGCCGCCGGCCATGAAGGGCGGCGCGCCCAGCACCAGCACGCCCTGGGGATTGGCCTTGGCAATGTCCGTGCTGGCGGCGGCCAGTGCGGCCGGGTCGTTGGTGGATTGCACGGCCGTCAGCTCCAGGCCCTTCACACGCTCGGCTTCGGCCCTGGCCATGGCCAGGCCCGAGGTGCCGATGGGAATCTCCTGGTGCAGCACGGCCAGCCGTGTCATGCCCAGCGTGCGCGCGTGGCTCACGATCTTCTCGATCTGCTGCCTGTCGCCCGCGCGGATGTGGAACAGCCTGGGGTGGCCCGGATTGCGCAGGCTCTCGGCGCCGGGGATGGCATTCATGATGAGCGTGTCGCCGTCGTCGAGCAGCTTGTCCCGCAGCATGGCCGTCAGCGTCGCGGAACCGATGGGCGACAGCAGGGCGATGGGCTGGCGCTGCCGCGCGCGCTCGAACTGTTCACGGAAGCCTTCGGGCGTGTAGCGGTCGTCGGCCTGGAAGAAATCGATCTTCTGCCCGCGCACTCCGCCCGCGGCATTGGCCTGTGCGACGTAGGCCGTGATGCCCTGGTTGACTTCGATGGCATCGGGTACCGGCAGGCCGCTGAAGGGGCCGATCTGTCCGAGCACCGCCGGTTGCGCCATGGCGGGCCCGCCGATCGATGCGGCCACCATGCCCGCGAGCGCCATCGACGTGACCGCGATCCAGCGGCGCGCCGTCCTGTACTGCAACAGCCTGTTCATATCCCCTCGCTCCTCGTTGTGCGTGTCTGCCCCGGCCGGCCTTGCCGGCGGGGCGCCGGCCGAGTCTATGCACCCCGCCGCCTCGGTGACAGCGGGTAACCACGGGTCCGCCGCGCGCTGTTACGGTGGGTCGGACTTCGAGACGGAGCTTTTCCCATGACATTCCTCAAACCTCTGGATCCCCGCACGCGTCGCATCGGCGCGGCCTGTGCGCTCGCCGCCTGTGCCGGCCTGCTCGCGGCGTGCGACCGACCTGCAACCGACGCGCCGTCGGCCGGAGTGCCTGGCGCGCCTTCTGTGTCGAGCCCTGCGGCCGACGCGCCGGCCACCGCCGCGTCCGCGTCCGCAGCCGCACCGCGCACAGCCGATGCCTGGTTGGGCCGATGGACAGGGCCTGAAGGCACTTTCGTCGACATCGCGGCCGATGGCGAGGGCTATCGCATCACCATCCAGTCGCTCGACGGCCCCGCCACCTATCCTGGCCGCGCTGTCGCCGACGGCATCGCGTTCGAGCGCGTCGGCAGCACGGAAATACTGCGCGCCACCGATGGCCCCGCCACGGGCATGAAGTGGCTGCAGGACAAGAAGAACTGCCTCACCGTGCGCACTGGCGAAGGCTTCTGCCGCGACTGACGCCGGTGGTGCGCGGCAGCTTCACGTCGTCGCGAATGGCGCGGCGAGGAAGCCGCGGAAGCGCGCCCTTCCGCCGCGTAGGGGCGGCGCTGTGAGCCGATAGTCCGGGAAGCGCTGCAGGAAGCGGCCAATGGCCACGCGGCCCTCGAGCCGCGCCAGGCTGAGCCCGGCACACTGGTGGATGCCGAAGCCGAAGGCGAGGTGCCGGTTGTCGGCACGCGCCAGATCGAGCCGTTCGGGATCGGCGAACTGCGCCGGGTCGCGGTTGGCCGCCCCGATGCACAGCGTGACCAGCGTGCCGGCCGGCAGCGACGTCCCACCCACCGTCACATCGCGTGCCGCGCGCCGGTTGCCCAGCTGGTTGGACGATTCGAAGCGCAGGAACTCGTCCACGGCGGTGTCGAGCAGTGTGGTGCGCGTGTCGTCATCGGTGCGCTGCAGCGCACCGATCAGCCAGGCTTTCTGCGCGGGCCATTCCTGCAACGCCACCAGCGCGTTGCCGATCAGGTTGGTGGTGGTTTCGTGGCCCGCGTTGAGGATGAACACGCAGTTCTGCAGCAGCTCGGCTTCGCTGAGCGTGGCGGCTTCCTCGCCATCGCCGTCGCCGTGGATGAGCCGCGTGAGCACATCGTGGCGCGGATCGCCCGGATGCCGGCGGCGGTCGGCCACCAGCTCGCGCAGGTAGGCCGTGAATTCGGCCACGCTGCGGTTGCCCAGCGCCTCCTGCTCGGGCGACAGGCGAGGCTCCAGCGCGCCCAGGATGGCCAGCGACCAGTCGCGCAGCGGTCCGCGGTCGGCATGCGGCACACCCAGCAGGTTGCCGATGATCTCCACCGGGATGGCGGCTGCGAAGTCCTCGATCAGATCGCCGCCGCCGCGCGCCTCGAGCGCGTCCAGCAGGCGATCGACCAGTTCGACCAGGCCCGTTTCCATGTCGGCGATGGCGCGGCGCGTGAGCGCGCCCATGATGAGCCGGCGCACGCGCGTGTGCAGGGGCGGGTCGTTGAACACCAGGCTGGTCGTGTGGTGCTCGAACAGCGGCGCGGGCCGCGCCTCGCTGCCGTGCGGCGGCTGGTTGTACTTGGGGCCGAACTCGGCCTTCTTGTCGGAGCTGAACGATTGCGCGTCGCGGTACACGGCCACCAGGTCGGCATGCCGCGTGAGCAGCACCGAGCCGTCGGGCATGCGCCGCAGCGGCTCGCGCTCGCGCAGCGCGGCATAGACCGGATAGGGGTTGTCGTAGAAGTCTGCGGGCAGGCTGCGCAGGTCGAGGCTGGCGGCGATCTCGCCAGCGCGCTCGGGCGCCATGGGTGGGGTGATGACCATCGTGGACTGCAGGTAAATGAGGCGCTCGGGAACGGCAGGGCGAAGCGCCGACTATCGCCAAACCTGCCGTGGCGCTCCATGGGGGTTGGCCCGGGGTTACGGCGGCAACCGGTGGTTTCGCGGCGTGCCGAGGCGCACGGCCGCGCCCACAATGGACACTCGTTTCCAGCCGGGCCCCCGCCATGCAACCCCGCCTCACCGTCCTGACCCTCGGCGTCGCCGACCTCGAGCGCGCTGTCGCTTTCTATCGCGATGGCCTGGGCTGGCCCACGCAGGGCATCGTCGGCGCCGACCTTCCGGACGGCGCGGTCGCGTTCTTCAACCTGCAGTCAGGCCTCAAGCTGGCGCTGTGGCCGCGCCGCAGCATCGCGGCCGACACGGGCCTGGCGGAGCAGCCCGCGTCGGCGACCGAGCTCACGCTGGGCCACAACGTGGATTCGCAGGCCGAGGTGGACGCGATCATGGAGCGCGCGATGCGCGCTGGCGCCGCGGTGGTCAAGCCCGCGGGCAAGACCTTCTATGGCGGCTATGCCGGCTACTTCCAGGATCCCGATGGCCACGTGTGGGAAGCCGTGTTCAATCCGGATCTGCGCGGCCTGGGCTGAAGCGACCCCTCAGTCCGGCGACAGGAATCCGCGCAGCGCCGCCAGCGTCTCTTCGGGCGCCTCGGTCATCTGGTGATGGCCGACCGGCACATGCTTCACCGTGACATCGCGCGCGGCCGCATGCGCCGCATCGATCAGCCCTTGCGCTGCACGCGGTGGTGTCATCTGGTCGTGAGCGCCGAGCAGGAACAGGACGGGGCACTGCACGCGCGCGATGGCGGCGTCGCCACCCACATAGTCGTTGCAGGCGGAAAAACCGCGATGGAACACGTTCACGCACGGGTTGCTGCGCAGCACGCGCCGCCCCAGCGCCAGGCTGCTGCCGTAGACCCAGGTACCCGGGCCGAGCGCAGACGGCGGCGCGGCCAGCGTGCTGCGCGAGAACACGTTGATCATCTTCAGCGCGGCCTCGGGATCGTCCTGCGAGCTTTGCAGCAGCGCGGGCGACACCTTCATCGGATGCGCCGTGCCCACCAGCACCAGGTGCGTGATGCGCTCGCCCAGCCGCGCCGCGGCCTCCAGCGCAATCAGCGAGCCCCAGCTGTGGCCCACCAGCGCGGCACGCTGCACGCCGGCCGCATCGAGCAGGGACGCGATGAAACCGGCCGCGGCCTCGACCGACGCGGGCGCCTCGCCGCCGCTGCGGCAATGGCCGGGCAGATCCACCGCCAGCACGTTCCAGCCATGGTGCGCGAGGTAGCGGCTCTGCAGGATCCACACGCTGTGGTCATTGAGCACGCCGTGAATGAACACCACCGTGGGCTGGCCCGCATCGAAGGGCTTGCCGCCGGTGTAGCAGTAGGCAGGTTGGCCGTTGACGGTGAGGTGCATGGTCAGGCCTCCCGCCGGGCCGCCCCAAGGGGGGCCTGCGCCCCCTCGGGGGGCAGCGAATACACGAAGTGATGAGCGTGGGGGTACATATTCACTCCGCTTTCTCGGCGGCCTTGAGCGCGCGCTTGAGATCGTCGAGCAGGTCGTCGGCATCCTCAAGTCCGATCGACAGACGGATCGTGCCCTGCGCGATGCCGGCGCCGGCCAGTGCGTCGTCGCTCATGCGGAAATGCGTGGTGCTGGCCGGGTGGATCACCAGCGAGCGGCAGTCGCCCACGTTGGCCAGGTGGCTGAACACCTTGAGCGCCTCGATGAACGCGCGGCCTTGCGCGCGGTTGCCGCGGATGTCGAAGCTGAACACCGAGCCCGCGCCGCGCGGCAACAGCCGCCGCGCCAGCGCGTGGCTGGGATGGCTCTGCAGCATCGGGTGGCCCACGCGTTCCACCAGCGGATGCGCGGCCAGGAACTCGACCACGCGTTCGGTGTTGCGCATGTGCTGGGCCATGCGCAGCGGCAGCGTCTCGATGCCCTGAAGGATCAGCCAGGCCGTGTGCGGGCTCATGGCGGCGCCGAAGTCGCGCAGTCCCTCGCGCCGCGCGCGCAGCAGGAAGGCGCCCACGGTGCTTTCCTCGCTGAACCTCATGCCGTGGAAGCCCTCGTAAGGCGCGGTCAGCTCGGCGAAGCGGCCCGCGGCGGCCGGGCCTTCCCAATCGAAGCTGCCGCCGTCCACCACCACGCCGCCGATGACCGTGCCGTGGCCCGAGAGGAACTTGGTGGCCGAGTGATAGACCAGGTCGGCCCCGTGTGCCAGCGGCTGCATCAGCCAGGGCGACGTGAGGGTCGAGTCGACCAGCAGCGGCACGCCCGCTTCGTGCGCGATCTGCGCGACGGTGGGAATGTCCAGTACGTCGAGCCCGGGGTTGCCGACGGTTTCGCCGAACAGCAGCTTCGTCTCCGGACGGATGGCAGCGCGCCAGCCATCGATGTCGCCCGGCTTGACGAAGGTGGTCTCGATGCCGAAGCGGCGCAGCGTGTAGTGCAGCAGGTTCTGCGAGCCGCCGTAGAGCGCCGTGCTGGCCACGATATGCGAGCCCGCGCCCATCAGCGTAGCCACGGCCAGATGCAGCGCCGCTTGTCCGCTGGCCGTGGCGATGGCGCCGATGCCGCCTTCGAGCGCGGCTACGCGCTGCTCGAACACGGCGTTGGTGGGATTGCTGATGCGGCTGTAGACGTGACCCGCGCGCTCCAGGTTGAACAGCGAAGCTGCGTGGTCGCTCGACTCGAACACGAAAGACGTCGTCAGGTGGATGGGCACGGCGCGCGCGCCGGTGGCCGGGTCGGGTGCGGCGCCCGCGTGCAGCGCGAGCGTGTCGAAGCCGGGATCTCCGTAGCCGGGCATGGTGTCTCCTCGTGTGCCGGGGCCTGTGCGCGGGCGCCACGGCGGTTGAATCGCGCTGATTGTGGGCTATATTTGCCGGCACGCCCGGCCCTGCGCCGCGCGCGCCCCCGAGGAGCACACACCATGAAAGTCAGCGACATCCTGCGCGTCAAGGGCAACACGCTCTTCACCGTCACCCCCGACGAACCCCTGGCCGTGGCCATCGAGATCATGGCCGGCAAGGACATCGGATCGCTGGTGGTCATGGACCATGGCGACCTCGTCGGCATGCTCACTTTCCGCGAAGTGATCGTGACGCTGGTGAAGAACGGCGGTCAGGTGGGCTCCACCACCGTGCGGGCCGCCATGGACGACGCGCCGCTGACCTGCACCAACGAGACCGAACTCGACGAGGTGCGCCGCATGATGCTCGACCGCCACGCGCGCTACATGCCCGTGATGGACAAGCGCATGCTCATGGGCGTGATCAGCTTCTACGACGTGGCCAAGGCCGTGGTGGACAGCCAGAACTTCGAGAACAAGATGCTCAAGGCCTACATCCGCGACTGGCCGGAAGAAGGCGACACGGCGGGCTGAGCCGCGCCACCGCCAGCCAGCACGGAGCGCATCCACTGCAGCGCTTCGTCGTTGTCGGTCCGCCGTGACCATGCCAGCTGCGTGGGGAACGGCGGCAGCTGCAGCGGCGGCTCGAACACCTTCAGCCCCGCTACCGCGCCCGCCGCGCGCAGCAACGAAGCCGGCCCTGTGTAGACCAGCGGCGTGCCGCGCAGCAGCGCCAGCGCCGTGCCGAAGTGGGCGACTGTCAGCACGATGCGACGCGTCAGCCCCTGGCGCGCCAGCGCCTCGTCGATCACACCCAGCGTATCGCCCTGTACCAGCACGTTGACGTGCTCGCACTGCAGGTAGTCGGTGCGCGTCATCGGCCGGCGAGGGCCGGTGCGCGCGTCCACGGCACACAGGTACGGGTCGTCATGCAGCGGCAGTGTGCCGAGGTCGGCCGTGAGGTGGTTGAAGACGCCGAGGGCGAGATCCAGCTCGCCCGAGCGAAGCATCGCAGGCGCATCGACACGGCCCGCATGGTGCACACGCAGGCGGATGTTGGGTGCCTGCTCCCGCATGCGCTCGAGCAGGCGCGGCAGCACGGTGGCCGCGGCATGGTCGGATGCGCCGATGTGGATGTGGCGGTCCACCGTGGCGGGGTCGAACCGGCCGCCATGCGCAAACAGCCGCCCGACCTGAACGAGCAGCGAACGCACCTCGGGCAGGGCGGCCAGCGCGCGCGGCGTGGCTTCCATCGCGCGGCCGTGGCGCACCAGGATCGGGTCGCCGAAGGCCTCGCGCAGGCGCGCGAGCGAATGGCTGAGTGCGCTTTGCGAGAGGTGCAGCCGCCGGGCGGCGCGCGAGACGCTGGTCTCGGAGACCACGGCCTCCAGCACCACCAGCAGGTTCAGGTCGATACGGCGCAGGTCCATGTTCGTGCTGCACGCGGGCCATCGATTCCATGCATGGCCCGGCTATCCAGATAAATCATTTTTCGGCGAAGGCGGCGGTCGATAAGGTAGCACTCCACAACGACAGGAGACATGATGAGAACCCGAGCCCTCGTACGGGCGGCCCTGGTGGCCGCCATCGCCAGCGCGGCATGGCCCGTGCTGGCGCAGAGCTACCCGAGTCGCCCCGTGCGCATCGTCGTGCCGTTCGCGGCGGGCGGCTCCACCGACGCAATGGCCCGCATCGTGGGCCAGAAGATGGCCGAGGGGCTGGGCCAGCCCGTCGTCATCGAAAACCGGCCCGGCGCTGCCGGTGGCCTGGGCAGCGAGCAGGTAGCGCGCTCGCCCGCCGACGGCTACACACTGCTGATGGCGACCACCAGCACGCACGCCATCCTGCCCGTGGCCAATCCGAGGCTCGGCTACGACGCGGTGAAGGACTTCGCACCGGTGGGCCTGGTGGCGCGCGCACCCAATGTGCTGGTCGTCGGGCCGGGGCTGGGCGTGGGCAGCGTGGACGAGCTGCTCAAGCTCGCGCGCAGCCGGCCCGCGCAACTCACCTTCGCGTCGAGCGGCACAGGTTCGATCACGCATCTGGTGGGCGAACTCTTCGCCGCGAGCGGCGGCATCAAGGCCATGCACGTGCCCTACAAGACCGGCGTGCAGGCGCTGCCCGACGTGGCGTCGGGCCAGGTGGCGTTCCAGTTCGACTCGATCACGTGGACGGTGCCGCAGGCGCGGGCCGGCAAGTTGCGCGCGCTGGCGGTGACGGGCCCGACGCGCTCGCCGCTCGCCCCCGACCTGCCCACCGTGGCCGAGTCCGGCCTGCCGGGCTTCGAGGGCATCACGTGGTTCGGCTTCGTCGCACCCGCTGCCACGCCACCCGATGCGCTGGCGCGCCTGGGCGCCGAGCTGTCGCGGGCCCTCGCGAACCCCGAGGTGCGCGAGAAGCTCGCCGCCCAGGGGGCCGAAGCCGCCACGGGCCAGCCGCAGGAACTCTCGCGCCTGATGCGCGAGGACGGCGCCAAGTGGGCGAAGGTGATCCGCGATGCAGGAGTGAAATTCGAATGAGCACGTTCCGCGAACTCGTGGCGAGCGAGCGCCCGCTGGTGCTGCCGGGTGCGCACGACGCGCTGTCGGCCCTGCTCATCAAGCAGGCCGGCTTCAAGGCGTATTTCATCGGCGGCTTTCCGGTGGCCGGTGTGCGCTACGGCGTACCCGACATCGGGCTGCTGGGCGCGCGCGAATTCGCCGATGCCTACCGCGACATCCTGGCCGTGAGCGAGCTGCCCGTGCTGGTCGATGCCGACAACGGCTACGGCGACCACAAGAACGTGGTTCACGTGGTGCACTCGCTGGAGCGCATGGGCGCGCAGGCCATCTTCTTCGAAGACCAGGTGAGTCCCAAGCGCTGCGGCCACATCGCGGGCAAGGCGCTGGTCGACACGCGCGAGATGGAATCCAAGATCCGCGCGGCGGCCGGCGAGCGCCTGCGGCCCGACACCTTCCTCATCGCCCGCACCGACGCGCGCGAGGTGGTCGGCATGGACGAGGCGCTCAGGCGCGGCGAGCGCTACCTGCGGGCAGGCGCCGACGGGCTGTTCATCGAAGCGCCACAGTCGGTGAAGGAGATGGAGCAGATCGCACGCGCCTTCGACGTACCGTTGCTGGCCAACATGCTCGAGGGCGGGCGCACGCCCATCCTGCGGCCGGCCGATCTGGAGACGATGGGCTTTCGCATCGTCATCTACGGCATCTCGCTGTTGATGCGCGCCACGCGCTCGATGCAGGAGACGCTGGCGGACATCGCCAGCGGCGAATTGCGGCTCTCGGGCACGGGTGTGGGTTTCGAGGAATACAAGTCCATCGTCGGCATGGACGCCTGGTCCCGCATCGAGGACCGCTACCGCTAGCGCCGCGGCCGGCGCCGCGCGCTCACCCCAGGCTCGCGTGGATCATCTCCCGCACGCGGGGGTAGATCTGCTGATTCCACTTGCGGCCGCTGAACACGCCGTAGTGGCCCACGCCGGTCTGGATGTGGTGGATCTTGCGATAAGGCCGGATGCCGCTGCACAGGTCTTGCGCGGCCACGGTCTGGCCTACGGCGCAGATGTCGTCGCGCTCGCCTTCCACCGTCAGCAGCCAGGTCTTGCGGATGGCGGCGGGGTTGACGAGGCGGCCGCGGTATCCGAGCTTGCCCAGCGCCAGGTCGTAGGTCTGGAACACCTTCTCCACCGTCTCCAGGTAGAACTCGGCCGGCAGGTCGTTGACGGCCAGGTATTCGTCGTAGAACGTGCGGATGACGTCGGCCTTCTCCATGTCGCCCTCGACGAGGTGATGGAACAGGTCTTCAAACGACTTCTTGTGCCGCTCCATGTTCATGCTCATGAAGGCCGTGAGCTGCACGAAGCCGGGGTACACGCGGCGCATGAAGCCCGCGTGCGGCAGCGGCACGTGGCTGATCAGGTTCTGCTCGAACCATTCGATCGGCTTCTGCACCGCCAGCCGATTCACCTCGGTGGGGTTCACGCGGCAATCCACCGGGCCGGCCATGAGGGTGAGCGAGCGCGGCTGGGCCGGATGGTCGTCCTCGGCCATGAGGGCGGTGGCGGCCAGCGCGGCCACGCAGGGCTGGCAGACGGCGACCACGTGCACGGGCTGGCCGGCATCGGCATGCACGGCCGCGATGAACTGCGTCATGTGCTCGATGTAGTCGTCCAGGCCGAAAGCGCCGTGGCGCAACGACACGTCGCGCGCGTTGTGCCAGTCGGTGATGTAGACGTCGTGGTCCTGCAGCAGGGTGCGCACGGTCTCGCGCAGCAGGGTGGCGAAGTGGCCCGACAGCGGAGCCACCAGCAGCACCGGCGGCTGGCCGGTGACACCGGCCTTGCGGAAGTGCAGCAGGGTGCCGAAGGGCGTGCAGTAGCCCGCCTGCTCGGTGACGGGCACGCTCTGGCCGTCCACCAGCACGTCGTGGATGCGCCAGGGTGGCCGGCTGTGGGTGAGGCGCATGCGCGAGAACACTTCGCCGGCGGCGGCCATGCGGCGCAGGGGGCTGCGGTCGGTGTCTTTCACCCACAGGGCGGTGCCCCAGTGCTGCGCGGCCATGCGCAGCGGTGACATCAGGTCGGACTGGAGCTGGTAGGCCTGATAGAGCATGAATGTCCCGGACGGAGGATTCCGCCAAGTGGATGCAGGCAAGTTGCGGGCCAGCCGGAATCGGCGCCTGTTTCGCCCTTGGCACAGCGCTTGCTGAAACAGCGGCGTTCACGCAACCATCAGAGAGGAAGAGACATGGCCAGAGCGGTCCTGACGATCAGCAGCAAGAACTATGGCGCCTGGGCGTTGCGTGGCTGGCTGATGACGAAGTTCTCGGGGCTGGAGTTCTCCGAGCGCGTCATTCCGCCGGACGATCCGGCGATGAAGGCCGAGATCCTGCTGCTGGCGCCTTCCATCCTGGTGCCTTCGCTCTCGCACAACGGCATCAAGGTGTGGGACACACTGGCCATCGGTGAGTACCTCAACGAGATCAAGCCGCGCGCGGGCTTGCTGCCGGCCGACGCCAAGGCGCGCGCGCACTGCCGCGCGGTGTGCGGCGAGATGCATTCGGGCTTCTCGGCCATGCGCGCATCGCTGCCCATGAACATCAAGGCGCGCTTCCCGGGCTTCAAGGTGTGGTCGCGCGCGCAGGGCGACATCGACCGCGTGATCGCCATCTGGAAGGAATGCCTGGCGCTCAACGGCGGCCCGTTCCTTTTCGGCCGGCAGCCGTGCATGGCCGATGCGATGTACGCGCCGGTGGTGACGCGTTTCCTCACCTACGACGTGCCGCTGGATTCGGTCTGCACGGCGTATTGCAAGCGGGTGATGGAACTGCCGGCGATGCAGGAGTGGGTGGAGGCGGCGAAGCAGGAGCCGGAAGAGATCGACGAACTCGACGCGGAATTTTGACCACCCCCGAGGCGCTTGCAGCGCTTCCCCCTCAAGGGGGCGCCACCAGCGGCCCGGCGAAGCCGGTTCCGCGGTGGCCCTGGCCTGTGTCGTGGCCGGTTCGACCAGAGCGCCCCTACTCCCAGGGTGTCGGTGCGGGAATCTCGCAGACGGGCTCCACGTCCACGGTCTTGAAATCGGCCGGCGAGACGATTTCGAGGTACTCCATGTCGGGCGAGTAGTCGAACAGGTAGTGGCGGATGCCGGGGCGCTGGTGCACCACGTCGCCGGCTTCCACCAGGGTTTCCTGGTCTTCGTACATGAACTTCGCCCAGCCCTTGACCATGATCACGATCTGGAAATCCGCCTCATGGCGGTGCCAGCCCGTGCCCGTTTCCGGTGCCATGTTGGCCTTGACGAGGTGCGCGATGACCTTGCCGTGCGTGGCTTCGGCGATGCCGAGGTCGCGATAGAGGAAGAAATCCCGCAGGCCGCCCGACACGTAGGTCGTGTCTTGCGGCTTCACGTGGGAGAACAGGGTGGCGGTCTTGTCCAGCATGACTTTCTCTCCTTGCGCAGCGGGTAAATGGTTTTGCTGCGCTGCAGCACGAAGCATGAACCGTTCCCGTCGAGGCGGGCCGACGCGGGTGCGCGCCGGGCGTCAGCGTCCGCGAAGTTCGGCGCCTTCGTCCGGATCGAGGCGCCAGAACCACAGCAGTGGCAGCAGTGTCATCAGCCCGATGAGGAAGAAGGCCGGCGAGAAGTCGCGCGCCTGCAGGTGGGCCGAAGTGCCACCGTGCCAGTAGGCCACCAGCGTGACCAGGCCGGCGCCCAGCGTCACACCCAGCGCCTGCGCCAACTGCTGGGCCATGCTGTTGATGGCGGTGGCGTGGCTCATGCGCGGTTTGGGAATGCGGGTGAACCCCAGCGTGCCCAGCGACACCATGGCCATCGAATTGACCAGGCCGCCGGCCATCAGCGTGACGAACATCAGCGGGTGTGGCGTCGCCGGCGTGAACAGCCCATAGGCCGCATAGCAGAGACTGCCGGAAATCGTGGCTCCGATCAGCAGGGGCCGGAAGCCGAAGCGGCGGATCGCTGGTGTCATCACCGCGCGCGTGGCCAGCGAGCCGATGGCCGTGGCCACGGCGATCAGGCCCGATGCGAGCGGTGAGAGGCCGAAACCCAGCTGCAGCATCAGTGGCAGCAGGAACGGCGAGGCGCCGATGGCGATGCGCAGCGGCATGCCGCCCACGATGACCGCACGGAAGGTCTCGAATCGCAGGATGCGCAGATCGATCAGCGGCTCCTCGCGGCGCAGCGCATGCAGCACGTAGCCCGCCAGCAGCGCCAGCCCGGCGGCCGCGCAGCTGGCCTGCAGCACGGGCGGCACGATGCCTTTGCCCACGGTTTCCAGGGCGCCCAGCGAGAGCGAAAGCCCCAGCGCCAGCAGCGCGAAGCCTTTGAGGTCGAACTTCACGCGCGGCGACTCCTCGCGCAGGTCTGCGATGAAGCGGCGCGCCAGCCAGATGCCCAGCAGGCCGAACGGGATGTTGACCAGGAAGATCCAGCGCCACGAGGTGTAGGTGACCAGCGCGCCGCCGAACAGGGGCCCCACCATGCGGCCGATGGTCGGCGGCACGGTGAACCACACCATGGCGCGCACCATCTCGGCCGGCGACACGCTGCGCAGCAGGATCAGCCGGCCCACCGGCACCATCATCGCGCCGCCCAGGCCCTGCAGCACGCGAAACAGCACCAGTTGCGGCAGCGAGGTCGCCAGCCCGCACAACGCCGAGCCCAGCGAGAACACGCCGATGGCCCAGCAGAACACGCGACGCGGGCCGTAGCGCTCGGCCAGCCAGCCGCTGATCGGCAGGAAGACCGCCAGGCTCAGCAGGTAGGAAACGATGGCGAGGTTCAGGTGCAGCGGCTCGACGTCGAGCGAGCTGGCGATGCTGGGCAGCGCCGTGGCCATCACCGACGTGTCCAGGTTCTGCAGGAACATCGGGCACGCGACGATGAGGGGGACGAGTCGGTCGCGCGCAGCCATGCGGCGATTCTAGGTGTGGGCGCGGAGGCGGATGAGGGCTCTGGGATAATCCGGCGCATGAGCGGCAATACCCTGGGCACCCTGTTTGCAGTCACCAATTTCGGCGAGTCCCATGGCCCGGCCATCGGCTGTGTCATCGACGGCTGCCCCCCGGGGCTCGAATTGTCGGAGGCCGACATCCAGGCCGAGCTCGACCGCCGCCGCCCGGGAACCAGCCGCCACGTCACGCAGCGCAACGAGCCCGATGCCGTGGAGATCCTCTCGGGCGTGTACGAGGGCCGGACCACGGGCACGCCCATCGGCCTGCTGATCCGCAACACCGACCAGCGCAGCAAGGACTACTCGGCCATCGCCCAGAGCTTCCGTCCAGGCCATGCCGACTACACCTATTTCCAGAAGTACGGCATCCGCGATCCGCGCGGCGGCGGGCGGTCGTCGGCGCGCCTGACGGCGCCCACGGTGGCCGCGGGCGCGGTGGCGCGCAAGTGGCTGCGCGAGCAGATGGGCATCCAGTTCCGCGGCTGCATGACGCAGATCGGCGAGGTGCCGATCCCGTTCGAGAGCTGGGAGCACGTGCCGAACAACCCGTTCTATGCGCCGGTAGCCGACGTGTCGCACCTCGAGACCTACATGGACGCGTTGCGCCGCGCCGGCGATTCGTGCGGCGCGCGCATCCGCGTCACGGCCACCGGCATGCCCGTGGGCCTGGGCGAGCCGCTCTATGACCGGCTCGATGCCGACATCGCCAAGGCCATGATGGGCCTGAACGCCGTCAAGGGCGTGGAGATCGGCGCGGGCTTCGCCAGCGTGGCGCAGCGCGGCACCACGCACGGCGATTCGCTCACGCCGGAAGGCTTCGAGAGCAACAACGCGGGCGGCGTGCTGGGCGGCATCAGCACCGGGCAGGACCTGGAGGTGTCGATCGGCATCAAGCCCACCAGCTCCATCATCAGCCCGCGCCACTCCATCGACACCACGGGACAGAGCGTCGAGGTGGTGACCAAGGGCCGCCACGACCCGTGCGTGGGCATCCGCGCCACGCCCATCGCCGAAGCGCTGCTGGCGCTCGTGGTGATGGACCACGTGCTGCGCCACCGCGCGCAGAACGGCGGCGCCGAGCCGCCGCTGGCGCCCATCCGCGCTTCGTTCCTTTGAGCTCGGGCACGGCCGCCAGCGACGGCGCGGGGCAGCGCCAGCTGGTGCCGTTCGCCGCGCTGTCGGCAAGCTACTTCGCCCACATCGGCTTCTTCAACCCGTACCTGCCGCTGTGGCTGCAGCACCTGGGGCTGCCGCTGCTGACCATCAGCCTGCTGACCTCGGTGCAGTCGTTCACGCGCGTGTTCGCGCCGTATGCGTGGGGCGCTTTGAGCGACCGCACGGGCGAGCGCGTGCGCCTGCTGCGCTACAGCGCGGGCGCAGCGCTGCTGGCATCGGCCGGGCTGTGGTGGGGGCAGGGCGGCGCCGGGTGGCTGGCCTTCGTGCTGCTGGTACTGTTTCTTCACACCAGTTCGATGATGTCGCTCACCGAAGCCGCCATGGCGCACCTGGTAGCGGGCGACTGGGGACGCTACGGCCGCATGCGGCTGTGGGGATCGGCGGGCTTTCTCGTCACGGTGTTCGTCGCGGGGGCCTGGTTCGACCGATTCGGCATGGGCCACTTCCCGGGCTGGGCCGGCTTCAGCCTGCTGCTGGTGTTGGCGGCCACGCTGCGCCTGCCCGACGTGCGCGAGACGCCCGCGCACCATGCAGCCGCGCACGAGCCCGTGGGGCCGGTGCTGCGCCAGCCGGCGGTGCGCTGGTTCCTCGCCGCGCTGCTGTGCCACGTGATGGCGCACTTCTCCATCTACGCATTCCTCTCGCTCTACCTGGATTCGATCGGCTACGGCAAGGGTCTGATCGGCCTGCTGTGGGCGCTGTCCGTGGTGATGGAGATCGGCTGGTTCTTCCTGCAGGGCCGGGTGATCGGCGCGCTGCCGCTCACGCGCTGGCTCGCACTGTGCGGCGTGGCCATGGTGGCGCGCATGCTGCTCACGGGCTGGGCGGGCGACGTCCTGCTGGCCATCGTGATCGCGCAGTTCCTGCATGCGTTCACCTTCGGCGCGCATCACGCGGCCAGCATTGCGCTGGTGTCGCAGTACTTCCCCGGCCGCCTGCGCGGGCGTGGTCAGGCGCTGTTCACCGTCACCGGCTACGGCGTGGGCGGCATGGTGGGCGTGCTGGGTGGCGGCGCCATCGCCTCGCGCTGGGGCTTCGAAGCCATGTTCGGCGCGGCCACCGTGCTGGCGCTGCTGGGCACGGCCTGCGCATGGCGGGTGCAGCGCTTCGGCAACCCCGCGCGCTGACCGCGCAGCGGTCACGCCCCGGCTTCGCCGGGGCCCTGCGCGAGTGCCCCCTCGGGGGGCAGCGAGCTACACGAAGTGAGCGAGCGTGGGGGCCGACAACCTCGACGCTGACCGCGCAACGGTCACGCCCCGGCTTCGCCGGGGCCCTGCGCGAGTGCCCCCTCGGGGGGGCAGCGAGCTACACGAAGTGAGCGAGCGTGGGGGCAAAGAAAATCTCAAGGTTCGGGCGGCGCGGCGCGGAACGGATTGAATCCCGTCACCAGCGCCGTGGCCAGCAGCACCAGCAGGCAGCCCGGCAGCATGCCGGCCGTGACGGGCTCGCCCAGGAACAGCCCGCCCCAGGTCACGCCGAAAAACGGGATCATGAACGCGGCCGACGTGGCCGCGCTGGCCGATATCTCGCGCATCAGCCGCATGCTGATCCAGTACATGAAGCCCGAGGTGAACGTGCCCAGCACCAGCAACGCGACAGCAGCCTCGGGCGTGACGCGTGCGGACGACGCGGTGCCCGCCAGTGGCAGGGCCAGCATGGCGGCGGCGGCCACGTGCACGGCGGCCGAGGCCGCCAGCGGCTCGTGGCGTTGTGTGGCGCGCTTCATGAGGATGGCGCCGATGCCGTAGCTGGCCGCGCCGGCCGTGCAGGCCAGCGCGGCCAGCACCACCGGCCAGGTGGCGGCGATGGGACCGAGCTGCACCAGCAGCGCCACGCCCGAGAAACCTACGCCGCAGCCCAGCAGGCGGCGTGTCGTCAGGCGTTCCTCGCCCAGCAGCGCCGCACCCAGCACGCCGAACAGCGGCGCGGTGGCATTGAGCACGGCCGAGTAGCCGGCCGGCAGCACCAGGGCCGCGAGGTTGAACAGCACGAACGGTGCGGCCACGGTGAGCAGCGCGACCACCGCCAGCCGGGGCCATGCCGCGCGCGCGGGCCAGTGCTGGCGCAGCAGGCGCATCAGCAGGCCCAGCACCAGCGATGCGAGGATGCAGCGCACGCCGGCGACCACCCAGGGCCCCAGTGCCGGGCTGGCGATGCGCAGCAGGGGAAACGACGCGCCCCACAGGGCGGACATGGCGATGAGCTGGAGGAAGTGGCGCGTGTGCATGCAGCCGGCCATTGTCGGGCCGGCGCGGTTTCCCGTGCCGTGCGCAGGTCAGGCGGGCGGGTCGAGCACGGCGCGCGCCGCGGCCAGCGCCTGCCGCGCGAACTCGATCGGCGGCAGCGCCGCCTGGCGCTGCAGGTGCGGGATCTCCACGCTCACCGGCAGGCCCGCGGGCAGCGCGCCAAACAGGCCACGCAGGTCGATGCCGCCTTCGCCGGGCATCAGCCGTTCGCTGCGCGCGGTGTGCACCAGTTCGTCGTCGGTGAAGCGGTGACCCGGCGGCGCCGGTGCATCGCAGGCCTGCGCGTAGTGCAGCAGGTCGCGCGGCAGCGCCGCGATGTCGGCCAGCGTGGTGCCGCTGCGTGCGTAGTGCAGCGCATCGACCAGCACGCCCGCGTTGGACGGGTGGCCGGCGGCACGCACCACGGCCAGCGCCTCGCGCGCGGTCTTCACGGCGGTCCAGGGCATGAATTCGAGGTCGGCCGTGAGGCCGCGCGGCGCCATGGCTTCGCACAGGCGTGCGTAGCTGTCGGCCAGCCGCGCGGTGTCGGTGTCGTCGGCGGCCACCAGCACGGCGCGCGCGCCGATGGCCTGGCCCACGTCGAGCATCGGCAGGTGTGCCGTCACGTCGAAGCGCTCGCCGATGCGGATGATCTCCAGGTCGAACACGCCGGTGCCCGTGTCGGCCATCACGGCCTTGAGTTCGGCCAGCTCGGCCGGCGCATCCACCAGCGCCTGATAGGGCGTGCCCGGCAGGTTGGCGGCAATGCGCAGGCCCACGAAGCCGTAGCCGATGGCATGGGCCGTGCGCAGCATCTCGGCCGCACGCAATGTTGGCGTGGTGAGGTAGGCCAGCGACCAGGCGCGTGTCGTCATCGGGCCGGCCTCACTGCAGCGGCGACACGGCCGTGGCCATGGCGATGGTGGAATGCATGTCGGTGGTCAGGAACGACGGTCCGCCCTTGGGCGGCCAGATGCCCTGCGCCACGGCGTCGGCGCGGGCCTTGCCGCGCGCTTCCACCGTGGGGTATGCCCAGATGTTGGTGAAGCGCGGCACGCCGTCCAGCGCCACCATGGCCACCACGCAGGGCGATACCTTTTCGCGTGCGGGAATGGCCTCGCGCCACAGGTCGATGGTCGGCTGCATGCCGCCGGGCCGGAACCCGTAGGTGCGGATTTCATAGACGGGCCCCCGCACGCCGCTTTCGGCGCTGGGCCGCACGGCCTTCATCCACGGGAAGCCGCGATAGCCCTGCAGCTCCAGCGACACGGCGAGCTCGCCGCAGCCGAAGGGCGAGGCCGAGGCCAGCGTGCGCTCGCGCTCGGCCTCCAGTGCGTTCAGGTCGGCGAAGCCACGCAGCACCAGCATCTGGTTGAGCCGCCCGATGTCGGTGAACCAGCAGCCCAGCAGTTCGCCTCCGGCATCGGCTGCGGTGGCGAATTGCTGCACGGCCGTGGCGGCCGTGCCGGCGCTGCCGAACGGAAGGGTGAGGGTGGCGAGCTGGTAGTACATGGTGTGTCGGTCCGTTGGAAGAAGGAGAGGATCAGTGGCCGGCCGCCGCAGCGTGCTGCGCCGCGAGGAAGCCGAACGTCATGGCCGGCCCGAGCGTGATGCCGCCACTGGGGTAGTGGCCCTGCATGATGCTGGCCATGTCGTTGCCGGCGGCGTAGAGCCCGGCGATGGGCGCGCCGTCGGCGCCCAGCACGCGCGCCTGCGCATCGCAGGCCAGGCCCGCGAAGGTGCCCAGGCTGCCGGGCACCACGCGCACGGCGTAGTAGGGGCCGCGCGCGAGCGGGGCCATGCAGGGGTTTGGCAGGCCGCGCGAGGCGTCGCCCTGCACGCGGTTGTAGGGCGTCTCGCCCTTGGCGAAGTCATCGTCGTGGCCGGAGCGCGCCTGCGCGTTGTATCGCTCCACGGTGGCTTCGAGGGCCGCTGCGTCGATGCCGCACTGCGCCGCCAGCGCCGCCAGCGTCGGCGCGCGCTGCAGGTAACCGCTGGCCAGGTGCGTCGCCAGCGGCATCGGCGCCGGCTTGGCGGCACCCAGGCCGTAGCGGCGCACGAATGCGTGGTCGGCGACCAGCCAGGCCTGCACGGGCTGGCCCGTTGGGGTGGCGTCGATGAGCGCGCGCGTGAAGTCGTAGTAGGAGTCCGCCTCGCTCACGAAGCGCCGGCCGGCCGCGGTGACCGCGATCACACCCGGCTTGGCACGCTCGATGAGGTGCGGGAAATGCGCCACGCTGCCATCGGCGCGCGGCACCAGCGACACGGGCGCCAGGGCCGCGGCGTGAGCGAGATCGCCGCGCACGCGCGCGCCGGCGCGCTCGCCCATCCGCAGGCCGTCGCCGGTGGCGCTGCGTGCGGCGGCCGACCAGTGTTCGTGGCCCGTGGGCGCGTGCGGCAGCAGGTCGCGCTTGCGCGCCGTGTCGTGGGGGAAGCCACCGCAGGCCAGCACCACGCCGCGCGCGGCGCGGATGTCGCGCCACGCGCCGTCAGCGCCCTGCACGCGCGCGCCGTTCACGCGACCCTCTTCGTCACGCAGCAGCTCGCGCGCGGCCGTGTCCAGCAGCATCGCCACGCCGGCTTCGAAGGCCGAGGCGGCCAGCGCGGCCACCAGCGCGTTGCCGTTGACCAGCCGCTGGCCCCGGCCGTGCACCAGCCGGTCGCGCGCATGCGCCAGCACGCGCCGCGCCACGTAGAAGAACGAGCGCGGTGCGTGCAGCGCATTCAGGTAATGCCGCAACTCGGCCCCCGACGCGATGCCCATGCCCCACAGCGTCGTCTCGGCCAGCGGCGGCTTGAGCTGCGCCAGCCGAGGGCCCAGGCGCCTGCCGTCGAACGGCGCGGCGCAGACCGAGCGACCGCCGGTGGCCGCATGCGGCTGGCGCCCGTGGAAGTCGGGCACTGCATTGCCGTCGATGAACTGCAGCGCGGTGTGGCGGCGAAAGAACTCCACCATGCGCGGCGCAGCGTCCAGATACGCGCGGGCGCGGGGCTCGTCGAAACGCGCACCGAGCTCCTCGCGCAGGTAGGCCAGCGGCGCTTCGGCGGGTTCGTCGATGCCGGCTTCTCGCGCCAGCGGATTGCGCGGCACCCACATCCAGCCGCCCGACCAGGCCGTGGTGCCGCCGTACTGCGGCTCCTTCTCGACCACGATGACCGACAGGCCCAGATGCGCGGCCGTGACGGCCGCCGACAGGCCGCCCGCGCCCGAGCCGACGACCAGCAGGTCGCACTGCAGTTCGGCACTCATCGCTTGTCGCCCTTCGCTCGAATGCGCAACGTGTTCATGGCGCGTAGATCGCGCGGCGTTCGCCCGCGTCTCCGCCCTGCGCGCCGCTGCGGCTGCGGAAGAAGGGCGACGCGCCGCTGGCGGCGGCCAGCCGGGCGGCCGTGGCCAGCAATTCGGGCGCGAGGGCGTGCATGCGCTCTTCGGTGAAGCGCGCCGAAGGTCCGGCCACGCTCACCATGCCCAGCGGACGGGGCTGGCCCGAGAGGCGCACCGGAGCCGCCATGGCCGACAGGCCGGCGGTGTAGGTGTCGACCGTGACGCTGTAGCCGCGCGCGCGGGTGTCCTTCACCGCCTGCATCACGGCCTGCAGCGAGGTGGGCGCATTGGGCCCGTAGTCGGCCGGATCGCCCAGCCCCTGGCGTGACACCAGCGCCAGCGCCTCGTCGTCGGTCAGTGCCGACATCAGGGCCCAGCCGGAGGACGAGCACGACAGCCGCGCGTCGCTGCCCATGTCGGGGTCGTAGCGCAGGCCCTGGCGCGCGCCCTGCGACCGCGCCACCCAGGTGAGCCGGTCGCCGTCCAGCACCGACAGCCGCACCAGTTCGCCCGAGGCGGCGGCCAGGTGGTCCAGCAATGGCTGGCCAATGTCGACGATGCCGGTGTTGCTGAGGTAGGTGAGGCCCATCGACACCAGCTTCGTCGTGAGCATGTAGTCGCCATGCCCTCGCGTTTGCGTGACGTAGCCGCAGCGCACCAGGTCTGCGAGCAGGCGGTGGACGGCGCTGTTGGGGATGTCCAGACGCTCGGCGATGACGCTGAGCTCCATGGGCTCGCCCTGCGAGGTCAGCAGTTCGAGGATGCCGAGGGTGCGTTCGAGGATGCCGTTCATGTCGATCAATTTTCCGGAATCATATTCAAAATTGGAAATATTTTCCAGTCATGCTACATTCGCGCCGCATTCCGGGGTTCGGCAGCGGCCCGCCCCGTCCCGACGGACCCAGCAAAGAGACAGAAGCCATGCAGATTCCTCTCGACGGCGCTACGCGCGTGCACTACATCGTGGGCGATCCCATCGCCCAGGTGAAATCGCCCGGCGGCGTGACGGCCGACTTCCACCAGGCCGGCCTCAACGCGGTGGTGGTGCCCGCCCATGTGGTGCCGACCGACCTCGCGGCGTGGGCGGCCGGCGTGTCGCTGGCTCGCAATGTGGACGGCATCATCGTCACGGTGCCGCACAAGTTCGCCTTCCACGCGTTGTGTGCTACGGCCTCGGAGCGCGCCACCTTCCTGGGCGCCGTCAACACCCTGCGCCGCAATGCCGATGGCAGCTGGCACGGCGACATGTTCGACGGCCTGGGCTACGTGCGTGCCATGGCGCTCAAGGGTTGCGATGTGGCCGGCCGGCGCGTGCTGCTGGTGGGCGCGGGCGGGGCCGGCTCGGCCATCGCGCATGCGGTGGTGATGGCCGGCGCGGCGCAACTGGTGATCCACGACGAGAGCGACAGCCGTCGCGACACGCTGGTGGCGCGGCTGGCCGTGCTGGGCCGCGGCGAGGTGCTGGCCAGCCGCACGGGCCGGCCGGCCGCCGCTGGTTTCGACATCGCACTCAACGCCACTCCCATGGGTATGCAGGCGGGCGACCCGCTGCCGTTCTCGCTGGAGGGTGCGGGCGCCGACACCTTCGTGGGCTGCGTCGTCACGCAACCGTCGGTGCCGCCGGTGATCGCCCAGGCGCGCGCGCTGGGTTGCGAGACCAGCACCGGCGCCGACATGTTCGCCCAGGTGCGCGAACTGATGGTGGCCTTCCTGCGCGGCCAGGACACGCCATGATCGACACCCGGCTGTCGTCGCATGCGGAGGGCGCCGCCTTCGACGTGGTGGTGATCGGCGCGGGTGGCGCGGGCCTTTCGGCAGCGCTGTTCGCCTCGCTGGCCGGCGCGCGCGTGCTGCTGGTGGAGCGCACCGGCTACGTGGGCGGCACCACGGCGTTCTCGGCGGGCACGACGTGGGTGCCGCTGTCGGCGCCCGGCCTGGCCGTGGCGCCGGGCGACACGGCCGATACGGTGCTGGGCTTTCTCGATCACGCCGTGGGCGAGCGCTCGCCGCGCGCGCTGCGCGAAGCCTTCGTGGCGCACGGCGCGCAGGCCGTGGCCGAGCTCGAACGCCATACGGCGATGCGCTACCAGGTGCGCCGCTTCCATCCCGATTACCTCTCGGAACTGGAAGGCTCGGCCACGGCCGGCCGCGCCATCGAGCCCGTGCCCTTCGACGGCCGCCTGCTCGGCGACGACCTGCGGCTGGTGCGCCCGCCCATCCCCGAATTCACGGTGCTCGGCGGAATGATGGTGGACCGCGACGACATCGGCCACCTGCTGGGTTTCACGCGTTCGCTGACCTCGCTGCGGTACGTGCTGCGCATCCTCGCGCGCCATGCGGGCGACCGATTGCGCCACGGGCGCGGCACACGCCTGGTCATGGGCAACGCGCTGGTCGCGCGAATGCTGTATTCGCTGCGCGAGCGCGGCGTGCCGCTGGTCACGCACACCGACCTGCGCGCCTTGCGCCGCGATGCCTCCGGCGCGATCACCGGCGTGTTGCTGGCGCAGGACGGCGACGGCGGCACGACCGAGCGCGCCTTCTCCGTGCACGGTGGCGTGGTGCTGGCCAGCGGCGGCTTCAACCGCCACCCCGCGCGGCGCGCCGAGCTGTTGCCGGGTATTGACGCCCACTGGTGCCCGGGTGCGCCCGGGCACACCGGCAGCGCGCAGGATCTGGCGCTGGCCGCCGGCGCACGGCTGGGGCAGGGCCATCGCACGCATGCATTCTGGGCGCCGGTCTCCACGCGCATGCGCGCCGACGGCAGCACGGCCGTGTTTCCGCACTTCGCCATGGATCGCGGCAAGCCCGGCATGCTGGCGGTGGATGCGCACGGACAGCGCTTCGTCAACGAATCCACCTCCTATCACCTGTTCGGCCGCGCCATGCAGGACGCAGCCCGCCCCGCCGTGCCGGCCTGGCTGGTCTGCGACGCGGCGGCGCTGCGCCGCTATGGCCTGGGCATGGTGCGGCCTGGCGGGCGCGGGCTGGCCCCCTATCTGGCCGACGGCTACCTGCAGCAGGGCGACACGCTGGCCGCGCTGGCCGGCCGCATCGGCGTGCCGGCCGCCGCGCTCGAAGCCACGGTGCAGTCGTTCAATGCCATGGCGCGCGCGGGCGACGACGCCGGCTTCGCGCGCGGCACCACGGTCTACCAGCGTGCGAACGGCGATGCCGGCTGGCCCGGCCCCAATCCTTGCCTGGGCGAACTGACGCAGGCACCCTTCTATGCGGTGCGGCTCGTGCCCGGCGACATCGGCGCCACGACCGGCCTGGTGACCGATGCGAACGCGCGCGTGCTGGGGGATGGCGACCAGGCCATCGCCGGCCTCTATGCCTGTGGCAACGACATGAACTCGATCATGGCGGACACCTATCCGGCACCGGGCATCACGCTCGGGCCCGGCCTGGTGTTCGCGCGCCAGGCCGCGCGAGATGCCTGCCGCCGCGCCGGGGTGCTGCCGAAGGAGACCGTGTGAACGGTGCCGCCGCGCGTGCGGGCGGGATGAGCGGACCTGTGGGGTTCGTGCGCACCGCCTCAGATCAGCGGCCGCAGCGCCGCCGCTGTCTCGCGCAGCACGCCCAGCACGCGCGCCACGGCGGCGTCGCTGCTTTCCTGGCCGATGGGCATGGTCACGTTGAGCGCGCCCACCAGCTGGCCCCGCGCATCGCGCAGCGGCACGGCGATGCCGCGGTAGTTGAGTTCGAGTTGCTGC
Organism: Burkholderiales bacterium; assembly: GCA_017307855.1. Taxonomy (GTDB): domain Bacteria; phylum Pseudomonadota; class Gammaproteobacteria; order Burkholderiales; family Burkholderiaceae_C; genus JAGOCV01. The sequence goes on from JAFKGD010000008.1 coordinate 103,149, forward strand.
TCGGACAGCGCCCAGTCCTGCTGGCGGATGCGTGCGAACTCGGCGCGCATGTGCTCGGGGTTGGTGATGGTGAAGCTGGTGTAGGTGCGCAGCGTGTTGCGGGCCAGCCAGTCCGGCGCGCCCGGCGGCTCGCGCCAGGCCAGCATCAGCATGCCGGCGGCGGTGACGTGCGCTGGCGTGCGCGCCCCCAGCACGAAGCCGGTGTTCATGGCCCGATTGGGACCGTTGCGGGCCACGTAGACCACGTCGTCGCCATCCAGCGCCGACAGGTAGGCGATCTCCTGCGTGCCGGCCGTGATGCGTTGCAGGAAGGGCTGCACCAGCTTGGCCAGCCGCGACGATTCGATGAACGCCTGGCCCAGGCGCAGCACGCGCGGCGTCAGCCAGAACAGCTTGCCATCGCTGCCCACGTAGCCCAGGTGGAGCAACGTGAGCAGGTGGCGGCGCGCGGCGGTGCGCGTCATGCCCACGCGCTCGCCCATCTGCGCGGCGGTCAGGCGCGGTGTGGCGTCGCCGAAGGCTTCGAGGATGGCCAGGCCTTTCTCGAGCCCGGCGATCCAGTCGCGCCGCAGCAGCGGGCTGTCGGCTGCGGGGCCGTCGAGCGAAGGGGGTGCGTTGGGGGCCTGGATGCGTGTCATGGCGGCTCTGAGACAAACCCTAGTTACGAATGCTTGTCGAACATTTCCGTTCGATCATCGATCAGCAGCCGTCGGCTAAGCTCGAACGCCGCACGTTGCACTGGGAAAATCCTGACAAATCAAGTCAATCTGATCGATCAGCGCACACGCATGTCAGCATACCGCACAGAAAACGCTTCTCCGGTGATCCGGGGGACGACCGACGTCTATCTCATCGTCGGCGATCCCGTGGAGCAGGTGAAGGCGCCGGAAATCTTCAACCGTGTGTTCGCGCAGACGGGTGTCGACGCCGTGCTGGTGCCCGCGCAGGTGGCGCCTGCACAACTGGAGAATTTCGTGCGCACCGTGCTGGGCGCGGGCAACATCAAGGGCCTGTGGGTGGCGATTCCGCACAAGGCGCCGATCACGCAATGGCTGGACCGCTGCACCGACCTGGGCCGTCTGGCCGGCGCCGTCAACGGCGTGCGCCGCGAAGCCGATGGCAGCCTCACGGGTGGCCTGTTCGACGGTGAAGGTCTCAAGGGCGCGCTGCGCTTCCATGGCACCAGCGCCACCGGCCGCCGCGTGCTGGTGCTGGGCGCGGGCGGCGGCGCGGCCGCCATCGCCGCCTCGCTCGCGCTGGGTGACGATGCCGCGGCCGAGATCGCGCTGTTCGACCCGGTGCCCGGCAAGGCCGAGGCCGTGGCCGCGCGCATCCGCGCCGGCAGCGCCACGCCCGTGCGCGCGGTAGCGTCTTCCGACCCGGCGGGCTTCAGCCTGGTGGTGCATGCCTCGCCCCTGGGCATGAAGGCGGGCGATCCACTGCCGCTGGACGTGTCGCGGCTGGACGCGGACGCCGAACTGATCGACATCCTCATGAAGAACCAGCCCACGCCGCTGGTTCGCGCCGTGCGCGCACGTGGCCTGAACGCCTGGGCCGGCTTCGAGATGCTGATCCAGCAGGCGCCGCTGTACCTGGAGTTCTTCGGCTTCCACGATGCCGCCGCGCGCGTGCGCGCCGACGCCGGCTTCCTGCGCGAGCAGATCTATCCGCCCGAGTTGCTGCGCGAGGTGTCGCCAGCCGGCTGACGCTTCCTGCCATCGCCAACGCTTTTCCTCAACCACCATCAATCGCACACCACCAAGGAGACAGATGATGAACAAGCGCTTCACCCTCAAGCTGATCGCCGCCAGCGCGCTGCTGGCCACGGCCGGCACGGGCTTTGCCCAGAGCACGATCAAGATCGCCAACATCGTGGAACTGTCGGGCGGCGGCGCCACGGCGGGCACCAACTTCAAGAACGGCGTCGAGCTGGCCATCAAGGAAATCAACGCCGCCGGCGGCATCCTGGGCAAGAAGATCCAGTCGTCCACCTTCGACACGCAGTCCAACCCCGGCGTCGCCAAGGGCCTGACGCAGAAGGCGGTGGACGACGACGTGTTCGCCATCTTCGGTCCGGTGTTCTCCGGCTCCATCATCGTGAGCATGGCCGAGAGCCGCCGTGCCGAAATCCCGAACTGGACGGGCGGCGAGGCCGCCAACATCACCACGCAGGGCAACCCCTACGTGTTCCGCACCAGCTTCACCCAGGCCACCGCCATGCCCAAGGTGGCCAAGTACATCACCACCAAGTCCAAGAACCTGGCGGTGCTGTACGTGAACAACGACTTCGGCAAGGGCGGCCTCGACATGATCAAGAAGGCGCTGGCGGGCTCGCCCACGAAGATCGCCGCCGAGGTGTCGACCGAGCCGGGCCAGGTGGACTGGTCGGCCGCCGTGCTGCGCGCCAAGAACAGTGGCGCCGACGCCGTGTTCGTCTACACCAACGAAGAGGAATCGGCCCGCGCGCTGCGCGAACTGCGCAAGCAGGGCTGGGACAAGCCCATCATCGGCGAGACCACGCTCACCGGCCAGAAGGTGATCGAGCTCGCGGGCGAAGCCGCCAACGGCGCCATCGCCCACGTGGGCCTGACGGTGGACGCGCCCAACCCCGAGATGCTGAAGTTCAAGGCCAAGTTCTACCAGGACTACAAGTACATCAGCGACCACAACGGCATCAAGGGCTACACCGGCGTCTACACGCTCAAGGCCGCGATCGAGAAGGTGGGCAAGCTCGACCGCAAGGCCGTGGCCAAGGCCATGCACGGCATCACGATCAGCGCCGCCAAGTACCCCGGCGTGATCATGGACGTGACGTTCGACCAGAACGGCGACCTCGACCGCGAGAGCTACATGGTCGAAGTCAAGGGTGGCAAGCAGGAAGTCGTGGCCACGCTGCCGCCGCTGAACGCGCCGGCCAGGAAGTAAGAAAGCAGCGCAGTTTCGAGCGAGAGAGAGATGACCGACTTCCTTCAGCTTTTCTTCAGCGGCCTGGCGACAGGCAGCATCTACGCACTGGCGGCGCTGGGCTTCACCCTGCTGTGGCAGGCAGCGGGCACGATCAACTTCGCGCAGGGCGAATTCGTGATGCTGCCAGCCTTCATGATGATCGGCTTCATGGGGCTGGGCGCACCCCTGCTGGTCGCCTTTGCCCTGGCCGCCATCGTGTCGGTGCTGGTGCTGGGCTGGGCCTTCAAGAAGTCGGTCGTCGATCCGCTGCTGCGGTTCGGGATGATGCCGATCGTGGTGGCGACCATCGGGCTCTCGCTGGTGATGAGGAACGGCGTGCGCGCGGGCTACTCGGCCGAGGCGCATCCGTTCCCCAGCCTGTTCGGCGACGAGCTGTTCCGCGTGGCGGGTGTCGTCATCACCGCGGCCGACCTCGGCACGCTGGTGCTGGCGCTGCTCATCGTGCTGGGCACGCAGGCCTTCCTGGCCAAGACAGTGACCGGCCGCGCCATGCAGGCCGTCGCGCAGAACACCGAGAGCGCCTCGGTGCTGGGCATCAACGTGCCGCGCATGATCTTCTACACCTTCGCGATCAACGCGGTGCTGGCCTGCGCTGCGGCGCTGCTGGTCACGCCCACTTATCTGGCCAAGTTCGACATGGGCGAGGGCCTGGGCACCAAGGCGTTCTTCGCCGCCATCATCGGCGGCTTCAACAACTCGCGCGGCGCGCTGCTGGGCGGGCTGATCGTGGGCGTGTCGGAAAACCTGGCCGCTGCCTACATCTCGCCGGCCTACAAGGACGCGGTCGCCCTCGTCATCTTCATGGTGGTCATCCTCTTCAAGCCGCAGGGTCTGCTGGGCAAGAAGGTAGAGCGCAAGGTCTGAACGAGAACGCGGAAGACAACAACCATGAAGAAGACATATCTCATCGCGCTGGCCGTCGCGGCCGTGCTGCTGCTGGTCACGCCGCTGTTCCTCAAGAACTACGGCATCTACCTGCTCACCTACTGGCTGGTGTTCGTCATCGCCACCATGGGCCTGAACCTCACCGTGGGCTACGCCGGCCAGAAATCGCTGGGCCACGCCGCTTTCTTCGGCATCGGCGCCTACACGGTGGCCATCCTCATGAAGGCCGGCATCAGCTGGTGGATCGGCGCGCCGCTGGCGGCGGCGCTGTGCTTCGTGGTCGGCCTGGCGCTGGGCTTTCCGGCGCTGCGCGTGCAGACCATCTATCTCGCGTTCGCCACGCTGGGCTTCAACACCGCCGTGTGGCTGTTCATCCGCAACGAGGAGTGGCTCACGGGCGGCACCTTCGGCATCAACAACGTGGCGCGGCCCGAGCTGTTCGGCATCTCGCTGGAGCGCAATCTGCCGTACTACTACTTCGTGCTGGCCGTGACGGTGCTGCTGTCGCTGCTGCTGCTGGGCCTGCTGCGCAGCCCCTGGGGCAAGGCGTTCACCGCGCTGCGCGACAACCCGATCCGCGCCGAGAGCCTGGGCGTGAGCATCCGCAGCTACACGCTGCTGTCGTTCGCCATCGGCGCGGCCTATGCCGGCATCGCCGGCGCGCTGTTCGCCTCGCTGGTGCAGTTCATCGAGCCGGCACCGTTCGCCGTGGCGGCCTCGATCATGATGTACCTGATGGTCGTCGTCGGCGGCCCGGGCTACTTCTTCGGCCCGGTGCTCGGCGCCGCGATGGGCGTGGTCGTGCCCGAATGGATCCGTGACGTGCCCGGCGTGGCCAACTGGTACCTGCCGCTTTTCGGCGCCGCCGTGGTGGCGCTGATGGTCTGGCTGCCCGACGGCCTGTTGAGCCTGCCCGACCGCATCCGCGACAAGCGCGCCTCGCGCGAGGCCAATGCCGCGCGCCAGGCTGCTGCTGCCGCGCAAGGCAAGGGAGCACAAGCATGACCAGCCTGAACGCCGCACGGCCGCCCGAAGGCGTGAGCACCCCCTCGGGGGGCAGCGCAGTACACGAAGTGACAAGCGTGGGGGCCTCATTGCTCAAAGTCACCGACCTCAAGAAGTCCTACGGCGCCATCCAGGCCGTGGGCGGCGTGAGCTTCGAAGTCCAGCCCGGAGAAATCTTTGGGGTGATCGGTCCCAATGGATCGGGCAAGACCACGCTGTTCAATTCCATGCTCGGCCAGATCACGCCCGACGCGGGCCGCATCGAGCTCAAGGGCGAGGACGTCACGCGCCTGGGGCCGCTGGCGCTCAGCCGGCGTGGCGTGGGCCGCACCTTCCAGACGCTGCAGGTGTTCGGCAAGATGTCGGTGCGCGACAACCTGCTGGTGGCCGCGCAGGAGCACCACGGCAGCATGTTCAGCCGCATGTTCGCGCCCGGCGATTCGGGCCTGGGCGCCAAGGCCGACGCGCTGATCGACCGCTTCCGCATCCGCCATGTGGCCCATCTCAAGGCGGGCACGCTGTCGTATGGCCAGCAGAAGCTGGTGGACATCGCCATGGCCTTCATGAGCGAACCCGACCTGGTGCTGCTCGACGAGCCCTGCGCCGGTGTGAACCCGAGCCTGGTGGGCGGCATCTCGACGCTGCTCAAGGACCTCAACCGCAACCCCGCCTCGGGCAAGAAGACCAGCTTCGTGGTGATCGAGCACAACATGGACTTCGTGATGGACCTGTGCCACCGCATCATGGTGATGGTGGAAGGCCGCGTGATGGCCATCGGCACGCCGGCCGAAATCCGCGCCAACAAGCAGGTGCTCGACGCCTATCTGGGAGCCTGACGATGAGCCAAGACAACACCCAAGGCATGGGCCATCCCGCCATCGAGTTCGACGACGTCGTCGCCGGCTACAAGGACTTCATGATCCTCAACAACCTGAGCTTCAAGGCCAGGCGCGGATCGATCACGCTGCTGCTCGGACCCAACGGCGCGGGCAAGTCCACGGTGCTCAAGACACTGTTCGGCATCCTCAAGCCGCGCCAGGGCCGCGTGCTGCTGGACGGCCAGGACATCACCGGCATCACCCAGAAAGAGCTGCTGGCCCAGGGCGTGGCCTTCGTGCCGCAGGGGCGCAACCTGTTCGGCCAGCTCACGGTGTGGCAGAACCTGGAGCTCGGTGGCATCACGCTGGGCATGAAGACCACGCACGAGCGTATTCCCGAGGTGCTGGAGTTCTTCCCGCGCGTGAAGGAGCGGCTGCACAGCATGGCCTCGAGCCTGTCGGGCGGCGAGCAGAAGCAGCTGGAGATCGGCCGCGCGTTGCTGCTGCGGCCCAAGGTGCTGCTGATCGACGAGCCCTCCATCGGCCTGTCGCCCATCGTGGTGCAGGACGTGTTCAAGCTGCTGCGCCGGCTCGCCGACCAGGGCACCACGGTGCTGATGGTGGAGCAGAATGTGAAGAGCGCGCTCAAGATCTCCGATGACGCCATCGCGCTCGAATCCGGCCGCATGGTGCTGCACCGCCCGGCGGCCGAATTGCTGGCCGATCCCGACATCGAACGGCTGTTCCTCGGCGGCGCGCACGCGGCGGCGGTGGCCGCGGCCGGCGCCCCGGCCTGACTGCGGCCCCCGGCCCTTCCTCACAACTCATTTCCAAGGAGTTTCGTGGCAATGAATGCACCCCACAACCCCGACGCCGACGGCCAGCTGCGCGAGCCGCTGCAGGCTTCGTTCAGCGATGCGGCCAACCCGGTCGGCCTCGACGGCGTCGAGTTCATCGAGTTCGCCGCGCCGCGCCCGCAGGCGCTGGGGCAGGTGCTGGAGATGATGGGCTTCCGTCCGGTGGCGCGGCACCGATCTCGCGAAGTGCTGCTGTACCGGCAGGGTGGCCTCAACGTGATCGTCAACGCCGATCCGCTCGATGCCCGGGGCGCCGCCCACGGCAGCGACGAGCCGGCCATCGCCGCGATCGCGCTGCGTGTGCGCGATGCGCGCGCGGCCTACGACTACGCCCGTGAGCGCGGCGCCTGGGAAGTGCCCACCAAGGCCGACGTGATGGAGCTCAACATACCCGCCATCCACGGCGCGGGCGGCAGCCGCATCTACTTCATCGACCGCTGGCGCGAGTTCTCGATCTACAACGTCGACTTCGTGCCCATTCCCACGGTGGACCAGAATCCGCCCGCGGTGGCCGGCGCGCATTTCTTCGGCGTGGTGCAGTACATCGGCGTGGGGCGCAGCTACGACTGGATCGAGTTCTATGCCGAGCTGTTCGGCTTCACCGAAATACCGGACGACGAGCGCTTCGGCATCATGCCCAAGGGCAAGCTGCTCAAGAGCCCGGCCAGCGAGGGCGGCGACGGCTTCATGATCCAGCTGATCGAGCCCGACGCGCTGGTGCTCGACGGCGAGGAGAAGCTCCAGCGCATTGGCATCGGCGTGCCCGACGTGCTGGCGGCCGTGCGCGAGTTCCGCCGCCTGGGCATGGAGTTCGTCGAGACGCCGGCTGCGCACACCGAATCGCGCGGCGCCATCACCAAGACGTATCTGGGCTCGGTGGTGTTCGAGCTGGTCCATTCCGCCAAAGCCTGAGAGCACGTGATATGAGTGTTCACATCTCCGGCTTCGGCATGGACACCATCACGCTGGCCGGCCCGCTCGAGGCCAAGCTGGCGGCGATGAAGGGCGCGGGCTTCTCGCAGGTGATGCTCAAGGCCAACGACCTCGTGGGCCACCCCCAGGGCCTGGACGCCGCCGTCGCGGCCGTCAAGGCCAGCGGCCTGCGCGGCACGGGCTTTCAGGTGCTGCGGGATTTCGAAGGCCTCTCGGGCCACCTGCACAGCTACAAGATCGACATCGCGAAATCGATGCTGCAGATGTGCGCGGCGCTGGGCTGCAAGGTGCTGCTGTGCTGCTCGTCCACCTCGCAGCACGCCACGGGCGACATGGACCACATCGCGCGCGACCTGCGCAAGCTGGCCATGCTGGCGTTGCCGCTGGGTATCAACATCGCCTACGAAGGCCTCTCGTGGGGCCGCACCATCAACGAGTACACCACGGCCTGGGACGTGGTGGCTCGCGCCGACTGTCCCAACCTGGGCGTGGGGCTGGACAGCTATCACATCTTCGCCGCCGGGACCTCGCTCGAATACATCGAGGACATCGATCCGGCGAAGATCTTCCTGGTGCAACTGGCCGACTTCATGTGGCAGGAAACGCCCACCTTCCAGGACCGCATGACCACGGCGCGCACCTTCCGCGTCTTCCCTGGCGAAGGCGTGCACAGCGAGGCGCTGGTCGATCTGGTGCAGCGCCTGGATGCGCTGGGCTACCGGGGCGACTACAGCTTCGAAGTCTTCAACGACGACTACCTGAACCTGCCGCTGCCCACGGTGGCCGAGCGCGCGCGCAAGAGCGCGGTGTGGCTGGCCGAGGGTGTGCTGCGCCGCTCCACGCCGTTGCCCGGTGCGATGCGGCTGAAAAAATAGCTCGCCCCCAGAGATTTGGACTCGTCACCAGGCTGCGCTCGCTTCGTGTGCTTCGCCAACCCCCTACCGGGGGCAACACCGACGGCCCGGCGGAGCCGGTTCCGTGGTGTTCCTGGTCCCGATTCGTGCTGCGCGGAGATTTGCTCATGACCTCTTCCATTTCCATCGCCGTGGCCGGCGCGGGCGCGATCGGCCGGCGCCATGCCGAACTGCTGGCGGCCTCGCCGCGCGCCCACCTGGCTGCCGTGGCCGATCCGTCACCCGCCAGCGTGACCTGGGCGGCGGAGCAGGGGGTGCCGCACTACCCGGCGCTCGACGCGCTGCTGGCGTCCGGCACGCGCATCGACGGCGTCATCCTCGCCACGCCCAACCACCTTCACGTGCCGGGCGCGCTGGCCTGCGCCGCGCATGGCGTGCCCGCGCTGATCGAGAAGCCCGTGGCCGACACCGTGGCGGGCGGCCGCGTGCTGGCCGATGCCGTGGCGCGCGCCGGCGTACCCATGCTGGTGGGCCACCACCGCCGCCACAGCCACACGCTGCTGCGCGCGCGCGAGGTCATCGCCGCTGGTGGCCTGGGCCGCATCGTCACGGTGATGGGCAGCGCGCAGTTCGCCAAGCCCGACGCGTATTTCGAAGGTGGCCCGTGGCGCAGGGTGAAGGGCGGCGGCCCCATCCTCATCAACCTGATCCACGAGATGGACAACCTGCGCTACCTGTGCGGCGAGGTCGAATCGGTGCACGCCATCGCCTCCAGCGCCGTGCGCGGCTTCGAGGTGGAAGACTCGGCCGTGATCAGCCTGCGCTTTGCCTCGGGCGCGCTGGGCAGCTTCACGCTGTCGGACACGGGCGCGGGCCCGTTCAGCTGGGAACTCACGTCGGGCGAGAACCGCGACTATCCGCACCAGGACGGCAGCGATTGCTATGTGGTCACCGGCACGCAGGGCTCGCTGGCCGTGCCCACCTTGCGCACCTGGCACTACGAAGGCGAGGCGAGCTGGTGGCGACCGCTGGCCCAGGGCCGCGAGGACGGCGCGCGCAACGATCCGCTGGCCGCGCAGCTCGACCACTTCTGCGACGTCATCGCGCGTACAGTAGCGCCTCGCGCCACCGTGGCCGATGCGCTGGAGAGTCTGCGCGTGGTCGAGGCCGTGCGCCTGTCCATCGAAACTGGCGCCAGCGTGGCGCCTTCCGACATCCAGTGAAACCGCCTGACGCCACCATGAAAACAGCCCTCGTCCTCAACGGCCCCAACCTCAACCTGCTGGGCACGCGCGAACCGGCGGTCTACGGATCGCAGACCCTGGCCGATGTCGAGAAGCTCTGCGAGGCCGCCTGCGCCCAGCATGGCTTCACGCTCGACTTCCGCCAGACCAACCACGAAGGCCAGCTCGTCGACTGGCTGCACGAAGCCGGCCGCGCGCAGGCCGCGGGCACGCTGGCCGGTGTCATCCTCAATGCCGGCGCCTACACGCACACCAGCGTGGCCCTGCACGACGCCATCAAGGGCACGGGCGTCACGCTGATCGAGCTGCACATCAGCAACGTGCACGCGCGCGAGGCGTTCCGCCACCACTCGTATATCTCGCCCGCCGCCAAGGCGGTGATGGCCGGCTTCGGCGTCAAGGGCTATCCGCTGGCGATCGCGGCACTGGCGGGGTTCTGAGCCGCCGACCCCGGCGCGAAATGAGAAAAGGGCCGGTGATACCGGCCCTTTGCGTTTCTCCAGTGGCGTGACCTTCACTCGATCTGGATGTTCGCCTCCTTGATGAGCTTGGACCACTTGTCGGTGTCGCGCTTCATCAGCGCCTCCAGTTCCGGGCGCGTGCTGGCCTGCAGGTCCACGCCCTGGTCCGACAGCTTCTTGCGCAGCGGCGCATCGGCCACTACCTTGCGCATTTCGGCGTTAAGCCGGTCGGCCACGGCAGAGGGCGTGCCCTTGGGCACGTAGAAGCCGTACCAGGTGCTGTATTCCATGCCCGGCACCGTGGCCGAGATCTGGGGCACCTTCGAGGTGTCGGCGCCGTCGCTCGGCGCGGTCAGTCCCAGGATGCGGATGCTGCCCTTGTCCACCAGCGGCTTGAGCGAGGGCATGCTGGAGAACATGGCCTGCACTTCACCCGAAGTGATGTCGATCATGATCTGCGAGGTGCCCTTGTAGGGGATGTGCGCCACGTCGGTCTTGGTGAGCGACTTGAACAGCTCCATGCCCAGATGGGCCAGGCCGCCCGTGCCGGCCGAGCCGAAGTTGACCTTGCCCGGGTTGGCGCGCGCGTAGTCCACCAGTTCCTTGACGCTCTTCACCGGCAGCTTGGCCGTCACGGCCAGCACGTGCGGGCTGGTGGACACGAGGCCCACGGCGTCGAGGCCGGCCAGGGCATCGGCGCTGGACTTCATCGTCAGCGGCTGGATGGTGACGTTGCCCGACGCGGCCATCAGCACCACGTGGCCGTCGGCGGGCGAGCGCACGACCGCGTTCATGGCCGGCACGCCGTGGCCGCCGCCCATGTTCTCGACCACCACGGTCTGGCCCAGCTGCGCGCCGAGCTTGAGCGCCACTTCGCGCGCCACGATGTCGGCCGGGCCGCCCGCGGCGAACGGCACGACCAGGCGGACCGGCTTGCTCGGCCAGGCCTGTGCCTGCGCCAGTCCCGACGCGGCGAGCAGCGCGGCACCGGCAGCGGCCGCGAGGAGGGAGCGTTTGGTCATCTTCATCATCTTCAAGGTCTCCTGGGGGTTGGAATCGGTTTGGTGAAAGAGGCAGGCGCGGCAACCAGCGCGGCCAGCAGGCCCAGGCTGGACACCAGCGCGATCGACAGCGCGGCAAAGGCCCAGCGCGGACCCGTGGCGGCCGACAGCGCGCCCACCATGAGATGGCCGATCGGCGCGCTGCCGATGAAGGCCATGCCATACAGGCCCACCATGCCGCCGCGCACGGCATCGGGGGCGCGGTGCTGCAGCGTGGCGTTGACGCATGTGGACGTGAACGTGAAGGTGAAGCCGATCAGCACGAAGCAGGGCGCGGCCAGGGCCGGCCACGCCGATGCGGCCACGCCGGCCAGTGCCGCCGCGCTGAGCCAGGGCGTGCACCGCAGCGCTGCTTCGCCCGGCGCGTGGCGCGAGGCCAGCAGCAGGGCTGCGCACAGCGAGCCCGCGCCCGCGCAACTGAAGAACAGGCCGGTGAAGGCGGCAGCCTGCCCGTACTCGCGCGCGGCCAGCACCGGAATCAGCGTCTGGTAGGAGCCCACGAACAGTCCCATGCATACCAGCGTGGGCAGGTAGCGGCGCGCGAACGCATCCTGCCGCGCGAAGCTCAGCGCGCCGCGCAGGCCGGCTGCGCGTGCCACGGGACCTGTGTGGACGTGCGCATGAAGGCCCGCCAGGCACAGGCGCATCAACAACAGCCCCAGCAGGTTGAGCACGAAGGCCGAGACGTGGCCGGCCAGCGAGAACACCACGGCCGCGATGGCCGGGCCCACCATGCGGCCCACGTTGAACACCACGGTGTTCATCGCAACTGCGTTGGGCAGGAGCGTGCGGTCGGCCAGCGAGGACGTCAGCAGCAGCTGGCGCGCAGGCATTTCCATGGCCGACAGCACACCCTGCACGCCGGCGGCCACCAGCAGAACCACCGGCGTGAGTCCGCGCGTGAACGCAATGGCCAGCAGCGTGGCGGTGACCAGCATCGAGCCCGCGAGCACGCGCAGCACGGTGGCGCGTGCCGTGGCCGGAGCGAGCCGGCTGCCGGTGAGCGGCCCCACCACCAGCGCCGGGCCGAACAGAAGGAAGTTCAGCACGCCCAGCATCACGGGCGAATGCGTCAATTCCCACAGCAGCAGGCTCAGCGTGATGTTCTGCACCCACGTGCCCAGCACCGACGCCACCTGGCCGGCCATGTAGCGACGGACACCGGGCTCGGCCAGGGCGGGGAACTGACGCAGCAGGGACAGCATGGGGGCGCTCAGCGCGCGGTGTCGTCCGCGAATTCCACGCCACCGGCCGCGAGTGCGTCGGCCAGCCAGGCGGCCACCAGCTCGCCGCGCGCGATGGCGGCCAGCCGGGCCTGTTCGCGCGCCAGCTTCGCGCCGGCGGCAGCCACGATCTGCTCGCGTCGTGCGGCGGGCACCACCACCACGCCGTCGTCGTCGCCGAAGATCCAGTCGCCCGGCCGCACCTCGACGCCGGCGCAATGCACGGGGTGGCCCACGCGCCCGGGACCTGCCTTGTGCGGCCCGGCCGGATGCACGCCGCAGGCGAAAGCCGGCAGACCGATGGCTGGCAGCTCGGCCACATCGCGCATCGCACCGTCGATCACCACGCCGGCCACGCCCGCAGCCTTCGCCTGCGTGGACATGATGCCGCCCATGAGGGCGCGCTCCAGGTGGGCCTGCCCGTCGATCACTAGCACGTCGCCGGGGCGCGCGCGCGACAGCGCGGCGTGGATGGCGAGGTTGTCGCCCGCAGGGACATGCACGGTCAATGCGGGCCCTGCCAGGCGCAGGCCGGGTGTGAGCGTGCGCAGGCGGCTGGCCAGCGGCAGCGCGCCGGAATCGGCCAGCAGGGTCGAGGTGATCCAGGCGTCGGCGGGGGAAGAAGGGGTCTTGGGAGAGATCATGGATTCTTCGAGGCAGGTGCCGCACCGTGGACCGGCGAAGCGGACGGAATTGTATTTAACGGAATGCCGTTGTATCTGGCAAAATCATGCCGAGGCCCGCTAATTGCACGGGCCAACAGATGGAGCAGGCAGATGGGCAACGACGGCGTGGTGGCAGTGGAGCGGGCGCTCGCGTTGCTGGATTGCTTCCGCCCCGGCGAGGAGCGCCTGGCCCTGGCCGGCTTCGCCGCGCGCGTGCCGCTGCACAAGACCACCATCTACCGCCTGCTCAACTCGCTCACGCGCGCAGGCTACGTGCTGCGGCAGGCCGATGGCAGCTACACGCTCGGCCCGCGGGTGCTGTACCTGGGCCGCGTGTACGAGCGCGGCTTCCGCATGTCCGACTGGGTGATGCCGCGCCTGCAGGAACTCTCGCATCAGACCGGCGAGACCGCCACCTGGTACGTCGAGAGCCAGGGCCAGCGCCTGTGCCTGTTTCGCGTGCAGCCCCAGGAAGGAATGCACCAGCACATGATCCAGGGCAGCCTGAGCCCGTTCGACGACAGCTCGACTGGCCAGGTGTTCCGCCACTTCGGCGAGGCCGGCAGGCACGCGCTGGGCGAACGCGCGCCGCGCCTGCCTACCTTCTCCACGGGTGTGCGCGATGGCTATACCTCGTCGCTCTCGGTACCGGTATTCGGACAGGACGACCAGTTCATGGGCGCGATGACGCTGTCGGGCCTGGCCGACCGCATCGCCACCGGCCGCAAGGGCTTTGCGCCGCTGCTGCTGGCGCAGGCAGAATCGCTGGGTGCCGCGCTCGGGGCGTCTGCCGCGTTGCGGTCACGCCTCTATGCGAAGGCCGCGCCAGCGCGTGCGCCGGCTCCAGTGCCCCGCAAGAAGAAAGCTCCTTCCGCTTGATCACCTCACCGTCCCACCCATCGACCGGTCCGGCCACGCCCGCGCTGCCAGCGGCCGCGTCGCAGTTGCTGACCGAAGCCACGCGCCTGACCACGCCGTGCGGCGACGGACACATCGTCTGGCACGCCTGGGGTCCGGCGAGAGGCCGGCCCGTGCTGCTGTTGCACGGCGGCAGCGGCAGCTGGACGCATTGGCTGCGCAGCATCGCGCCGCTGGTGGCTGCCGGCCGCCGCGTGATCGCACCCGACCTGCCGGGGTTCGGCGATTCGGCCAGGCCGCCCTCCGGCGAAGACGCCGATGCCATGCCCGAACCGCTGGAAGCGGGTCTTTCCACCGTCGTGGGCGATGAGCCCATCGACATCGTCGGCTTCTCGTTCGGCGGCATGCTGGCCGGCCTGTGGGCCGCGGCGTATCCGAGGCGGGCGGCGCGCCTCGTGCTGGTGGGCCCCCCCGCCATGGGCGTGGCTGACAGCCGCCAGGTGGATCTGCGCGCCTGGCGCCACCTGCCCGAGGGTGCCGGGCGCGACGCCGTGCACCGCCACAACCTGGCGGTGCTCATGCTGCACGACCCGGCGGCGGTGGACGACGAGGCGCTGGCCCTGCACCGCGCCAACGTGCTGCGTGACCGCCTGCCGCGCCGCCGCCTGGCGCGCACGCGCGCACTGGCCGAGGCGCTGGCTTGCGTGCGGTGCCCCGTGTACGCGATCTATGGCGAACATGACGCCATCCACGCCGGCCACGCGGCCGAACTCACGCGCGCCTTCACGGCCGCCACACCGCGCTTCGTGCGCCTGCACTGGATCGCCGGTGCCGGCCACTGGGTGCAGCACGAGCGGCCCGAGGCTTTCAACGCCGCACTGGCCGAGGCCCTGGCCTGACGGCCCGACGATGACCCCCTGTTCCAGCCCGAGACGAGGAGACCCCCGATGAGATTCAAGATGGCCCACAACTCGCTGTTCGCGATCCTGCTGCGATCGGCCTGGTGGTGGAGCCTGCTCATCGCCTGCCTGCTGGTGGCGGTGGCGCATGCGCTGCTGCCGCGCGACTACGCCATCGTGGGCTCGCTGTCGGCCGTGCCCTTCCTGGGCATCGGCGCGGTGGCCGCATGGCGTCAGTGGCGCCGCCCCAGCGAGCGCCAGGTGCAGGCCACGCTGGATGCCGCAGGCGCGCTGCCGTTCAAGGACTTCGCCCGACTGCTGGCTGATGCCCTGCGCCGCGATGGCCACGAGGTGACGCTGCTCAACGGCGGTGCCGCCGACCTCCGGCTGGAGAAGAACACCCGCGTGGTGCTGGTGTCCGCGCGCCGCTGGAAGGCCGTCACCGTGGGCGCCGAGCCGCTGCGCGAACTGGCCGCCGCCGCGCGAGCCGCGCAGGCCGATGCTGCCTGGTACGTCGGGCTGGGCGATCTCACTGACAACGCGCGCAGCCAGGCCGCCGGCGACGGCACGCGCCTGATCGGCCGCGACGAGCTCGCGCGGCTGTTGCACGGCCTGGTGCCCTCCGCCGGGCAAGGGCGTTGAAGACGGCGCAGAATCCGCCTTCTTTCCCATTCAGGATCACGCCATGCAGCGCGCCCTCAAGATCGATTTCGTTTCCGACATCTCGTGCCCCTGGTGCGCCATCGGCCTGTCGGCGCTGGAGCAGGCCATCGAGCGCGTCGGCCCCGAAGTGCGCACCGAGCTGCACTTCCAGCCGTTCGAACTCAACCCGAACATGCCCGCCGGCGGGCAGGACGTGGGCGAGCACCTGGCTCAGAAGTACGGCTCCACGCCCGAGCAGCAGGCCGCCGCGCGCGAGGCCATCCGCCAGCGTGGCGAGGGCGTGGGCTTCACCTTCCGCAAGGAAGGGCGTGGCCGCATCTACAACACATTCGATGCGCACCGCCTGCTGCACTGGGCCGACCTCGAAGGCGCGCCGGGCCAGCAGCACGATCTGAAGAAGGCGCTGATGGTGGCCCATCACGGCGAAGGTCAGAGCCCCGAGTCGCACGACGTGCTGCTGGCGGCCGTGCGCGCCGTGGGGCTGGACGAGGTCCGGGCAAAGGCCGTGCTGGCCAGCGACGAATTCGCCGCCGACGTACGCGAGCGCGAGGCCATGTACCAGCAGGCCGGCATCCACTCGGTGCCCGCCATCATCTTCAACGACCGCCATCTGATCTCCGGCGGCCAGCCGGTCGAGGTGTTCGAGCGGGCGTTGCGCGAGCTGTCGGCCAGCGAAGGCTGAGTCATGCTGCCGCCCGATGAACAACGGCCCCGCGAGGGGCCGTTGTCATGGGTGGCAAATGCCGCGCCCGCGGCGCTCAATCACGCCACGGCCTGGATGCCGGACTTGTTGGCCGCCGGCCGCGCGGTGGCGGTGACGCCCGCGCATTCGATCTCGCCGGCCAGTTGGCCGCCTTCCTCGATCACCAGCTTGCCGTAGCGGATCTTGCCCGTCACGCGACCGCTGGCATGGATCACGAGCTTGTTGCGCACGGTGAGGTTGCCGTCGAAATCGCCGTGGATTTCGGCGATATCGATCTCGGCCGAGCCCTTGAACGCACCCTTTTCGGCGATCTGGATCACGCGCGAGTCCATCGTCGCCTCGACCGTGCCTTCCACCACCAGCGTGTCGCAATCGGTGATCTCCACGCCCTTGAGCTTGATGTTGGGGCCCACCGTGAGCTTGCTGCCGCCTTCGCTTTTGGCCGCGGTCGTGGACGCAGCGGCACTGCCGCCAGGCTGCGGCGCCGTACTGGCCGACGGCATGCCCTGGCCCGCGCCGAGGTTGCCCCCCAGGGCATGGCCGGCCATCTGCCCGCCGGTGCGGGAGTTGAGCGGCTCGACGTCGCGTTGTTTGCCGAAGAACGGGGATTGCATTGCCATCAGGACCTCCAGTGAATGAAGTCCCGGATGCTACGGAGCGCTCACTCACAAAGCGCCATTTGTTTTGCAAGTTCCGTAACGAAATGGCAGCTAGCCCAAGCGCGTTGACGCGCGTGTGATAGCTGCCATTCGCCTCGTTGGCGCAACAATCCATTGCGCTCGTCGTCGTTGATTGCGCTCCCGACGGCCCCTACATTCCTTCCATAGCCATCACCGTCTGGTTTCCGCCATGTCTGCCCCGCTGATTCCCCCGCTCTTCATCTCGCACGGTGCGCCGCTGTTCGCGCTCGATCCCGGCACCACAGGGCCTGCGCTCACGCGCTGGGGCCGGGGCCTGCGCGAAATCGCGGGCGATTCGTTGCGCGGCATCGTGATCATGTCGCCGCACTGGATGTCGCGCCGTCCGGCCGTGATGACGGGCGAGCGGCCCGAGACGTGGCATGACTTCGGTGGCTTCCCCGCTGCGCTCTACCAGCTGCAGTATCCGGCGCCCGGCCATCCGGCCCTGGCGCACGAGGTGCTGGCGCGCCTGAAGGATGCCGGCATCGAGGCGCAACCCGACGCTGGCCGCCCGTTCGACCACGGTGCGTGGGTGCCGCTGATGCACCTGTTTCCGCAGGCTGACGTGCCCGTGGTGCAGGTGGCGCTGCCCGCCGGTGCGGGTCCGGCCGAGGTGCTGGCCATGGGCCGGGCGCTGGCAGGCTTGCGCGCCGAGGGCGTGCTGGTGGTGGGCTCGGGCAGCATGACGCACAACCTCGCCGAGTTCTTCGGAGGCGAGCGCGAGCCGCTGCCCTACGTGCTGGAGTTCAGCCGGTGGGTCGAGGACGCGATCGCGCGCCGCGACGTGCAGGCGCTGCTCGACTACCGCACGCGCGCCCCGCATGCGCAGCGCGCGCATCCGAGCGAGGACCATTTCCTGCCGCTGTTCTTCGCGCTCGGCGCGGCCGGCTGGGACGAGGAGGGCGGCGCGCTGCCCGATTACCTCAGCCGTGAGGTCATGTACGGCATGCTGGCCATGGACAGCTTCGCGCTGACCCGGCGAGCGGCCGCCTGAGGCCGATGCCGCGGCCGGCACGCGCCCGCGCGCAATGAAAAACGGCACCCCGAGGGGTGCCGTTTTCATGACGCAAGGGCGCCTTCTGTGGGTCAATCCTCCACGAAGGCTTCCTCTCGCTTCTTCTTCACCGAAGGCAGCAGCACGACGATGAGCAGCAGGGCGGCGGCGGCCAGCAGGCCGGCCGACAGCGGACGCGTGACCAGCACGCTCCAGTCGCCGCGCGAGAGCAGCAGGGCGCGGCGCAGGTTCTCTTCCATCATCGGGCCCAGGATGAAGCCCAGCAGCAACGGCGCCGGCTCGGTTGCGAGCTTGACGAACATGTAGCCGACGATGCCGAAGATGCCCACCATCCACACGTCGAACGTGTTGTTGTTCTCCGAGTACACGCCGATCGCGCAGAACAGCACGATGGCCGGGAACAGCCAGCGGTAGGGGATGGTCAACAGCTTGATCCAGACGCCGATCATCGGCAGGTTCAGCACGATCAGCATCAGGTTGCCGATCCACATCGAGGCGATCAGGCCCCAGAACAGCTCGGGGTTGCTGGTCATCACCTGCGGACCCGGCTGGATGTTGTGGATGGTCATCGCGCCCACCATCAGCGCCATCACCGCGTTGGGCGGGATGCCCAGCGTCAGCAGCGGGATGAACGACGTCTGCGCGCCGGCGTTGTTGGCCGACTCGGGACCCGCCACGCCGCGGATGTTGCCCTGGCCGAACGGCACTTCGCCCGGCTTGAGCTTCACGCGCTTCTCGATGGTGTAGGCCGCGAAGGCGGACAGCAGGGCGCCGCCACCGGGCAGGATGCCCAGCGTCGAACCCAGGGCCGTGCCGCGCAGCACGGCGGGCGTCATGCGCTTGAAGTCTTCCAGGGTCGGCATCAGGCCCTTGACCTTGGCGGTGAAAACCTCGCGCTGCTCTTCGGGCACCGAAAGATTCTTGATGATCTCGCCGTAGCCGAAAACGCCCATGGCGATGGCGATGAAGCCGATGCCGTCCGTCAACTCGGGGATGTCCAGGCTGTAGCGGGCAACGCCGGAGTTCACGTCCGTGCCGACCAGACCCAGCAGCAGACCCAGCAGGATCATGCTGATGGCCTTGAGCAGCGAACCCGATGCCAGCACCACCGCGCCGATCAGGCCCAGCACCATCAGCGAGAAGTATTCGGCCGGGCCGAACTTGAAGGCCACTTCGGTGAGCGGCGGCGCGAACGCCGCCAG
This sequence comes from Burkholderiales bacterium, assembly GCA_017307855.1. Classification (GTDB taxonomy): domain Bacteria; phylum Pseudomonadota; class Gammaproteobacteria; order Burkholderiales; family Burkholderiaceae_C; genus JAGOCV01. The sequence goes on from JAFKGD010000008.1 coordinate 122,142, forward strand.
GATCAACGTGCCGACGCAGCCCGCGAAGAACGAGCCGAGCCCGGCGGCGGCCAGCGCAGGACCCGCGCGGCCCTTGCGCGCCATCTGGTAGCCGTCGATCACCGTCACCACCGACGAAGCTTCGCCCGGCAGGTTGACCAGGATGGCGGTGGTGGAGCCGCCGTACTGCGCGCCGTAGTAGATGCCGGCCAGCATGATGAGCGCCGATACCGGAGGCAGCGCGTACGTGGTGGGCAGCAGCATGGCAATGGTCGCCACGGGGCCGATGCCCGGCAGCACGCCGATGAGGGTGCCCAGCAGGCAGCCCAGGAAGGCGTAGAGCAGGTTCTGGAACGTGAAGGCCACGCCAAAACCCATCGAGAGATGGCTGATCAGATCCGTCATGGTGTCTTTCCTGTGGCGGTCAGCCGGTGATGAAGGTGGGCCACACGGGGAACTGCAGCTTCAGCGCCACGACGAACGCGAAGTAGCTCCCGGCCGCCAGGATGGTCGCCAGGATGAGCACCGGCTTGAACGCGAACTTGTCGCCCGCCAGGCTGGCGACGAAGGTCAGCACGTAGATCGCCACGATCATTCCCATCGCCGGAATGCCAAGCGAAGGCATGCCGGCGAGCAGGATGCCGAACAGCAGGTTGGCGCCGATGATGAAGATCAGCGGTCGCCACGCGATCGCGCCGATCGGGTCGCCGTCTTCGCCGCCCTTGCGCAGCGCGTTGATCATGATGAGCGCGCCCATCAGCAGGGTGAGCAGGCCCACGAGCAGCGGGAAATATCCCGGCCCCATGCGCGCGCCCGTGCCCACGTTGTAGTTGGTCGCTCCCCAGGCGAAGATGCCGCCCACGGTGGCGAACATCACTCCTGAATAGAAATCTCTCTGGCTCTTTATCTTCACGATGCTCCGGTCCTCTTGAAGTTGTTGCGGCCAGGCGGCCCCGCACGCGAGGTGCCTCCTGACTCGCGGCTGACTCTAGGTGGGGGCGGCTGACCTCAGGCTGACCTTTCCGTAAGTGATTCCTCGTACCGGCATGGACCACAGGGGCGGCATCATTGGGGCATGCGAATCCTGCTGGTGGAAGACGACCTCGTTCTGCGCGACATGGTGGCGCGCAGCCTGACCGATGCGGGTCACCGCGTCGACGTGGCCCAGAGCGTGGAGGAGGCCGAGCATTTCTGGCTCGTGCAACCCTTCGACGCCGTGCTGCTCGACCTCAACCTGCCCGCGACCTCGCACCCGCAGAGCGGCCTCTCCAGCGGCCTGCGCGCGCTGCGCAATGCGCGCGCCGCCGGCAACCGCACGCCGGTGCTCATCCTCACCGCGCGCAACCGGATGGAGGAGCGCGTCGCGGGTCTGGACGCCGGCGCCGACGACTACCTGGGCAAGCCGTTCGAGCTGGCCGAGGTCGAGGCGCGCCTGCGTGCCCTCGTTCGACGCAGCCAGCAGACCGACGACCGGGTCGAGCTGGGCCAGCTCGTGCTCGACCGGCGCGACCGCCGCTTCCTGCTGGCCGACCGTCCGCTCACGCTGCCGGGCCGCGAGTTCGAGGTGCTGTGGGAGCTGATGACGCCGCCGGGGCGCGTGGTCAACAAGCGCATGCTCTCGCACAAGCTCTCGGGGTTCGACGAGTCGCTGGGCGACAACGCACTCGAAGCCTTCATCTCGCGCCTGCGCAAGAAGCTCGCGGGCGCCGACCTGCAGATCCGCACGCTGCGCGGCCTGGGCTACGTGATCGAGCCCGTGTCCGTCACTCAGGACGCTTGACACCCCCCATGACGCCCGCCCGCGCCCGGCCTTCGCTGCGCGCGCGGCTCTCGCGCCACGTGCTGCTGCCGCTGGCGCTCACCTGGCTCACGGGCTCGCTGATCGCTGTGGAAGTGGCGCAGTACTTCACCGGCCGCGCATTCGACCGCTCGCTGCTGGACGACGCCTACATGGTGGCTTCCAACGTGAACGAGAACGAGGGGCGCCTGCAGCTGGACATGTCACAGGGCGAGCTCGACGGCGTCCTGTTCGACCAGGCCGAAGCCATGCTGCTCAAGGTGCAGGCGGGCGATGGCACGCTGGTGGCGGGCCAGGCCGAGCTGCCTTCGCAGCCCAGCGAGGAGACGGATCTGCCCTACCAGTTCCACGACGAGGTGGTGCAGGGCCGTGCCGTGCGCGCGGTCACGCTGCGGCGCGACCAGCCCCAGCCCTTCCTGGTGGTGATGGCACAGACCGACCGCAGCCGCAGCATCATGCTGCGCAACGTGCTGGTCTATGCCACGGTGCCGCAGTTGCTGCTGCTCACGGGCCTGGCACTGTGGCTGCGCCGTGCCATCGGCGTCGATACCGAGTCGCTCAGCCAGTTGCAGCAGACGGTGGACCGGCGCGGCGAGGACGACCTCGGGCCCATCCATGTCGATGCCAGCACCAGCGATGTCGCGCAGCTCGGCGAGGCCATCAACTCGCTGCTGGCGCGGCTCTCGCGCAGCCTGGAGGCGCAGCGCGAGTTCGCGGGCAACGTGGCGCACGAGCTGCGCACGCCGCTGGCCGGCATCCGCGCGCTGGCCGAGTACGGGCTGGCGCAGAAGGATCCGCAGGTGTGGCGCACCCAGCTCGAGCGCATCGCCGGCAGCCAGGCGCGCGCCAGCCGCATGGTCGACCAGTTGCTGGCGCTGGCGCTGGCCGACGAGGTGCGCACCGGCCTGCGCCTCACGCCCGTGGCGCTGGATGCGCAGGTGCAGGAGGCGGTGCTCCGGTTCCTGCCGCGCGCCGACGCGGCGGGCGTCGATCTGGGCGCACGCGGCATCGACGCCGCGGTCACGGTGCAGGCGGACGCGATCCTGGTCGAAGGCATCCTCAACAACCTGCTCGACAACGCGCTGCGCTACGGCCGCCCGGCCGAGGGTGACGCGAGCATCACGGTGGAAGTGTCGCGCGAGGGCGGCGCCGACGGCGCGGTCGTGCTGTCGGTCAGCGACAACGGCCCCGGCCTGCCCCCCGACCGGCGCGAAGCACTCACGCAACGCTGGATCCAGGGCGAGGCCGGCGCGTCACTCGGCCATGGATCGGGCCTGGGCCTGTCGATCGTGACCCAGTACGCGCAGCTGCTGGGTGCGCGCTTCACGCTGGAGGACGTGGCCGGCGGGCCCGGCCTGTGCGCCAGCGTGCGCTTTACGCCACCCGCGCCGCGCGAGGGGCGGGCTCAGGCGTAGTCTGCCACCGGCACGCAACTGCAAAACAGGTTGCGGTCGCCGTGGACGTTGTCCACGCGGCCTACGGGCGACCAATACTTGCCGGCCTTGAGCGCGGCCAGCGGATAGGCCGCCACCTCGCGGCTGTAGGGATGGGTCCAGTCTGTGGCCAGCAGCGCGGACGCAGTGTGCGGCGCATTCTTCAGCGGGTTGTCCTCGCGCGGCCACACGCCTTCTTCCACGCGGCGGATCTCGCCGCGGATGGCGATCATGGCGTCGATGAAGCGGTCCAGCTCGGCCAGGGGCTCACTCTCGGTGGGCTCCACCATCAACGTGCCGGGCACGGGGAATGACAGCGTGGGCGCGTGGAAGCCGTAGTCGATCAGGCGCTTGGCCACGTCTTCGGCGGTGACGCCGCTCGTATCCTTGAGCGGGCGCAGGTCGAGGATGCATTCGTGCGCCACATGGCCGCGGCCGGCGCCGGACTGGCTGGCGTAGAGCGTGGGGAAGTGGTCCTGCAGCCGCGCGCTGATGTAGTTGGCCGAGAGGATGGCCGTCTGCGTGGCGGCCGTGAGGCCGTCGGCGCCCATCATGCGGATGTACATCCAGCTGATGGGCAGCACCGCAGCGTTGCCATACGGCGCCGCCGACACGGCGCCCACGCCGCCCGCGATGCCGCCCGACTCGTGCGCGGGCAGGAAGGGGACGAGGTCCTCGACCACGCAGACCGGACCCACGCCCGGGCCGCCGCCGCCGTGCGGGATGCAGAAGGTCTTGTGCAGGTTGAGGTGACTCACGTCGCCGCCGAACTCGCCCGGCGCGGCCACGCCCACCAGCGCGTTCATGTTGGCGCCGTCCACGTACACGCGGCCGCCATGTTGATGAACGATGGCGCAGAGGTCTTTCACGCCGGTCTCGAACACGCCGTGCGTGCTGGGATAGGTGATCATCACGGCGGCCAGCTTGTCGCTGTGCAACTCGCAGGCGCGCTGCAGGTCGGCAAGGTCGACGTTGCCCTGCGCATCGCAGGCCGTGACCACCACGCGCATGCCCACCATCTGCGCGCTGGCGGGATTGGTGCCGTGGGCGGATGAGGGGATCAGGCAGACGTCGCGGTGCGATTCGCCGCGCGATGCATGCCAGGCGCGGATGGCCAGCAGGCCCGCGTACTCGCCCTGGCTGCCGGCGTTGGGCTGCAGGCTGATGCCGGCGTAGCCCGTGGCCTCGCAGAGCCAGCCGCGCAACTGCGCATCGAGCTCGGCGTAGCCGGCGCGCTGGTCGGCCGGTGCGAAGGGATGGATGTGCGCGAACTCGGGCCAGGTGATCGGAATCATCTCGCTGGTCGCGTTGAGCTTCATGGTGCAACTGCCCAGCGGGATCATGCTGCGGTCGAGCGCGAGGTCCTTGTCCGAGAGGCTGCGGATGTAGCGCAGCATCGCCGTCTCGCTGTGGTGCGTGTTGAACACCGGGTGCGTGAGGAAGGCACTGGTGCGGCGCAGCGCGGCAGGGATCAGCGGCTCGATGCCGTCCTCGAACGCATCGAAGGAAGGCAAGGACTGGCCCTCGGCCGCGAAGGCGCGCCACAGCGCGGTGATGTCATCGCGCGTCGTCGTCTCGTCGAGCGCGATGATCAGGTAGTCGTTCCAGGCGCGGCGGATGTTGATGTCCTGTGCCAGCGCGCGCGCCTGCAGGTCGGCGGTGCGCGCGTCGGTCTTGAGGCTGAGGGTGTCGAAGGCGGTGTCGTGGTGCGTGCGCGTGTGGCCCAGTTGCGCCAGGCCCTTCGCCAGGATGGCGGTGTACGAGGCCACGCGTTGCGCGATGCGCGCGAGGCCCTGCGGCCCATGGTAGACGGCATACATGCTGGCCACCACGGCCGGCAGCACCTGTGCTGTGCAGATGTTGGAAGTGGCCTTCTCGCGGCGGATGTGCTGTTCGCGCGTCTGCAGCGCCAGCCGGTAGGCCGGCTGGCCGTGCGCATCGATGCTGACGCCCACCAGGCGGCCGGGCAGCGAGCGCTTGAATTCGTCGCGGCAGGCCATGAACGCCGCGTGCGGGCCGCCGCATCCCATGGGCATGCCGAAGCGCTGCGTGCTGCCGACGACGATGTCGGCGTCCCATTCGCCGGGCGGCTTGAGCAGGGTGAGTGCGAGCAGGTCGGTCGCAAAGATGGCGGCGGCCTGCCTGTCATGGATGCGGCGCACGTCGGCGCCCCAGTCTTCGATCCAGCCGCTGGAAGCGGGATACTGGATCAGCGCACCGAAGAAATCGGTGGCCATGGCGGCTTCCCATTCGGGCGCCGAATTGGCCACGACGACGCTGATGCCCAGCGGCTCGGCGCGCGTCTTCACCACCTCGATCGTTTGCGGGTGGCAGTCGCCTGCCACCACGAACACGTTGCCCTTCGCCTTCACGCTGCGGCGTGCCAGCGTCATGGCCTCGGCGGCGGCGGTGGCCTCGTCGAGCATGGAGGCGTTGGCGATCGGCATGGCCGTCAGGTCGCACACCATGGTCTGGAAGTTGATCAACGCTTCCATGCGGCCCTGCGAGATCTCGGCCTGGTAGGGCGTGTAGGCCGTGTACCAGGCCGGGTTCTCCAGGATATTGCGCAGGATGACGCCCGGCGTGTGCGTGCCGTGGTAGCCCTGCCCGATGAAGCTGCGCAGCACACGGTTCTTGCCCGCGATGGCGCGCAGCTCGGCCAGCGCCGCGGCTTCGGTGGCCGCGGCCGGCAATCGCATGGGTGCGCTGCGCCGGATGCTGGCCGGCACGATGCTGTCGATCAGCGCGGCGCGCGAGGGCGCATGTACCGCGGTGAGCATGCGGGCCTCGTCCTGCGCGTCGATGCCGATGTGGCGGGCGACGAACTCGGCGGGGTTCTCCAGGGCGGACAGCGGCGTGGGCATGGTGGGGCGGGTGTGGGGTTGCGGGCGGACGGAGCAGCGGTCAGCTGTTCTGCGTGAACTTGGCGTAGGCCGGCTCGTCCATCAGGACGTCGAACTCGGCCATGTCCTTGATCAGCACCTTGAAGAACCATCCCTGGCCCATGGGGTCGCTGTTGGCCAGGGCCGGATCGGCACGCAGGGCCTCGTTCACCTCGGTGACTTCGCCGGCCACGGGCATATAGAGATCGGCCGCGGCCTTGACGGACTCGACCACGCCGGCCACCTCGCCCTTGGCGAAGGTCTTGCCCACCTCGGGCAGATCGACGAACACCACGTCGCCCAGCGCGTCCTGCGCATGGAGGGTGATGCCGACGACGGCGGTTTCGTGGTCCTCGAGCTGGATCCACTCGTGTTCTTCGGTGTATTTGACGGTCATGGTTTCTTCTTTCGGTGAAGTCTTGGGAAGGCTTGGCGGGCTGTCAGCCGCGGTGGTAGCGCGGTGGCACGAAGGGCAGGGCGGTGACTTCCATCGGCACGGGCTTGCCGCGCACCAGGGCGTCGATCCGCTGGCCCAGCGTAGCAAATTCCGGCGGCACGTAGCCCATCGCCACAGGCTGCTGCAAGGTGGGCGAGAGCAGGCCGCTGGTGACCTCGCCAATGGCCGGGCCGCCATCGGCCGCATGCAGCGCGGCGTGCTCGCGCACGGGCACGCGCTGCAGCGCCACCAGGCCCACGCGGCGGCGCGCGGCCTGCGCGGGATCGTCCAGCTGCGCCAGCACGCGCGCCGCGCCCGGGAAGCCACCCGCGCGCGCGCCACCCGTGCGGCGAACCTTCTGGATGGACCAGCCGAGTTGCGCTTGGGCCGGCGTGGTGGTGGTGTCGATGTCGTTGCCATAGAGGCACAGGCCGGCTTCGAGCCGCAGCGAGTTGCGCGCGCCCAGGCCCACGGGCTTCACCTCGGGGCGCGCGAGCAGGGCGCGTGCGAAGGGCTCGGCGGCGTCGGCGGGCAACGAGATCTCGAAGCCGTCCTCGCCCGTGTAGCCGCTGCGGGTGATGAAGAGCGCATGCCCGCGCCAGTCGAAGGCGGCGCCGGTCATGAACACCAGCGCGCCGACGCCGGGCAGCAAGGCTTCGAGCGCCGTGACGGCCTGCGGGCCCTGCAAGGCCAGCAGTGCGCGGTCGAACTGCGGCGTGACCTGACAACGCCCGCCGATGCGTTGCTGGATGTGGGCCAGGTCGGCGTTTTTGCAGGCACCGTTGACGATGACGAACAGCCCGTCGTCTCCCCGGTTCACGAACATCAGGTCGTCGAGGATGCCGCCGTCGTCGGCCAGCAGCAGGCCGTAGCGCTGGCGGCCGGGCGCCAGGCCGATCACGTCCGCCGGCACCAGCGATTCGAATGCAAGGGCCGCATTGGCGCCCGAAAGCGTGAGCTGGCCCATGTGCGAGACGTCGAACAGCCCGGCCGCCGTGCGCGTGTGCTGGTGCTCGGCCATCAGGCCGGCTGGGTACTGCACCGGCATCGAATAGCCGGCGAAGGGCACCATGCGCGCGCCCAGTTCGGCATGCAGCGCGTGCAGCGGCGTCTTGAGCAGGGTGTCGTCGGAGGTCGTCATGCGGCGGGCTTTCGGTGGGCGGTACGCACCGGGCACGCCAATGCCCGGTGTTCGAAAGCCCCGCTGTCCGCTTTACCTGAGAGATTCACCGGCAGATGCCGGCTTGCTCCTTCGGTGGACCGGCTGTGGCGCCGGCCTCTCTCCAGGGGGGAACGCCCGGTGGCCCGGGCGGCTGCCAGTCCTTTTGCCTGAGCGTTAAGGCGGTGAAGCCTGCGCCTTCGGCGGCCTCCTCGGGGGAGGCTCTCTCCTGACGTCGGCGAGTATAGCCGCCGCTTTTCCTCGCCCCGGATAGGCCGTCGACGGCGCGGCGGAGGAGCCGGGGAGTCCGGGAAAACCCACAGAAGATTAACAACCGTTTCCCGACTGATAACAATGGTTGCGGGCACCATTAACAACTGTTGCCGGCATCCATGACGCAGGCCACGGCTTCCAGAATCCAGTCCATGCCAACGCACCCCGAGTGCAACGGCGTCAACACCAAGGATGGAAACCATGTACCGCAGCAACGAATCAGTCTCGAGCCAACGCAACGGCCGGCGTGCCAACGCTGCGGTCCGGGTGTCCCGCGCCCTGTCCGCCAGGCTGGCCCTGGCCCTGTTGCCGGTCTCGGCGCTGATGGCCCTCTCGCCCGCCGCCCAGGCGGTCACGGCGACGACCACGTTCCAGGTGACGGCTTCCGTCGTCAAGGCCTGCCTGGTCACGACGCCCCCGACGCTGGGCTTCGGTACCTACGATCCGAACTCGTCCACGCCGCTGACGAGCACGACCACCTTCAACGTGACCTGTACGTCCGGCACGGCCTACTCGATCGGCATGAGCGCGGGCACCGGTGCCGGCGCCACCGTGACCAGCCGCAAGATGACCAGTGCTTCGGCCGCCGTCGGCAGCAACACGCTGACCTACGGCCTGTACAAGGACGCCTCGTTCACCACCAACTGGGACAACAGCGTGAGCGCCACGGGCTACAGCGGCAATGGCGCGGCACAGCCGCTGACGGTCTATGGCCGCATCCCGGTCAACCAGTATTCCGCCGCCCCCGCGACGGATTACGCTGACACGATCACCCTGACCCTGACATACTGAAGGGCATGAATGCCAGTTCTGTGTTGCGCTCCGCGCTCCACAGGGTCTTGAGATTCGCGCGCCAGCGGTGCGCCAGACCCGGGTGGGGGTTTGTACCAATCATCGCCACGCTGATGTCGGCTCCCTTGTGGGCCGCCAGCCTGCATGTGGCTCCGTTGCGGCTGGACCTCGGTCCGCAGCGGCCGGTGGCGTCGCTGGTGATCGGCAACCCGGAGCAGGCGGAGATGGCCATCCAGGCCGAGGTCGTGGCCTGGTCCCAGGAAGACGGCCGCGATGTCTACACCCCCACGCGCGACGTGCTCATCAACCCGTCGATCTTCCGCATTCCTGCCGGGGGCCAGCAGATCGTGCGCGTGGGCCTGCAAGTGGGCGCCGACACCCAGGAGCGCAGCTACCGTGTCTTCGTGCGCCAGTTGCCGCAGGAAAGGCAGCCCGGCCAGGGGCTGGGGCTGCAGACCTTGCTGCGTATCGGCCTGCCGGTCTTCGTGCCCGCGGCCGCGCCGGTCGAAGCCATCGAGTGGCGGCTGCTGCCCGCCGCCGGTGGTGGCTACGAGCTCATGCTCGACAACCGCGGCACCGGCCACGTGCAGATCACCAGCCTGGTGGTCAGCCGCGAATCGGGGGGCGAGTTGCAGCGCAAGAATCTCTCGCACTACGTACTGGCCGGCAAGTCGGCGCCCATCCCGCTCGAACTCGGCGCGCCCGCTTCGCTGTCGCCCGACACGCCTTTGCGCATCGAGGCCGTGGCCGCCGGTGGCCGCGCGCTGGCGCCGGTGGTCCTGCGCGTGCCCCATGTGCCGGCCGCTGCGCGTTAGCGCGATCGGAGTCTGTGGCTGGCTGATGGCGCATCCGGCGGGTGCGCAGCAGGCAGCGCTGCCCGATGCGACGGCCGCGGTCGTCGCTGCCGGCCTGGTGGCCGACGAGGGCATGGCCTTCCTCGAAGTTCGCATCAACGGGCAGTTGCAGGAAGCGCCTCGCCCCTTGCTCCGGCGCGGCAGTCAATTGCTCGCATCGGCGGCCGACCTGCGTGCCTGGAACCTCGTCATCCCCGGCACGCCGACGTCGCGCTTCGAAGGCAGGGATTACTACGACCTGCGCGCGCTGGCAGGCGCACGGCTGGCGCTGGACGAGAACACGCAGACCGCCGACCTTCAGCTCGCGCCCGAGGCATTCGAGGCGACCGTGGGCGCGGCGCGCGGGATCGAGCGCCCGCCCGTGTTCCCCTCGGTGTTCGGTGCTTTCGTCAACTACGACCTGGTCCTGCAGCAGGATTCGGATGGCACGCGCCTGTCGGGCCTCGTCGACGCCACCGCATCGGGTGACTGGGGCAACGTCGGCACGAGCTTCCTCACCGGGCAGGCCCGGCTGGGTGGCGAGCGGACGACGCGGCTGGAAAGCACCTACTCGCGCGACGACCCCGATCGCCTGCATCGCCTCTCGGTAGGCGACGCGATCTCGCAGGCCTCTCCCTGGTCAACGCCAGTACGCTTCGGTGGGGTTCAGTTCGGCACGCGCTTCGGGCTGCAGCCGGGCTACGTCACCTATCCATTGCCCACGCTGCGCGGCGGCGCCTCGGTGCCGTCGTCGGTCGAGGTGTATGTCGACAACGTGCTGCGCTACCAGCAGGCGGTGCCGGTGGGGCCCTTTGCCATCAACAACGTGCCCGTACTCTCGGGCGCGGGCGAGATGCGCTTCGCCGTCACCGATGCGCTGGGCGTGCGGCGCTTCCTGACGACGCCTTACTACGTGAGCGCCAACCTGCTGCGCGCAGGCCTGTCGGACTACTCCGTCGAAGCCGGCAAGGTGCGCCGCGGCTACGGCGAGCGCAGTTTCGACTATGGCGACCTGTTCGCCTCGGGCAGCTGGCGGCGCGGCCTGTCGGACGCGGTCACGCTCGACGTGCGCGCTGAAGCCGCTGCGAGAAGCCGCACCGCGGGCGCGGGGCTGACATGGGTCTGGGGATCGATCGGCGAGTTCGCGCTGCACGCAGCGGGCAGCAGCGCGCAGGCCGCGCCGGCTGGTGCTGAAACGGTCAGCGGCACGGGCCACCTCTGGCGTGCCGCCTACACACGCACCAGCAGCGAATGGAGCTTCACCGCCATGCGGCAGGCCGCCAGCCGCAACTTCACGCAGATCGGATGGCAGGACGGCTTCTCGCACCTGTCGGCGCAGACGCAGCTGTTCGCCGGCCGGTCGTTCGGTCGTCTCGGCACGGTGGGCGCGAGCTACACCCAGCTGGCCTACAGCACGGGCGACCGCGTGGTCGTGACTTCGGCCAACTGGGCGCTGCCGATCGGTGAGTCGGCGTCGCTCGCCACCTTCATCGCGCGTTCGCAGCAGAACACCGGCCCCTCGTCCACCACGGTCGGCCTGACCTTCAGCGTGACGCTGGGCCGCAACCGCAATACCTCGGTATCCACGCAGCGAACCGGGCGGGGGCGCGCCAACGTGCAGGCCGACTACAGCCAGCAGCCGCTGGAAGACCTGGGCTGGGGTTACCGCGTGCGCGCCGCCCAGGGCGACTCCACGCGCGCCGAAGCCGGCGTCGACTGGCGCACCCACGCGGCCGTGTTCTCCGCCGACGTGTCGCAGCTGGACAACCGCACGGCCGGGCGTCTGCGGGCTACCGGCTCGGCCGGCACGGCGGGCGGCATGCTGTTCGCGTCGCGCCTGTCCACCGATGCCTTCGCGCTGGTCACGGTGGAGAACTCTCCGGGCGTGATGATCTACCGCGAGAACCAGCCCTGGACCGAAACCAACGCCAGCGGACGCGCCATCGTGCCGGGCCTGCGCGCCTACGGCAGCAACCTGCTGAGCATCGATCCGGCCGACCTGCCGATCGAAGCCACGCTGCGGCGCGACAGCATGCTGGTGGTTCCGCGCTACAAGACCGTGGCTGACGTGCGTTTCGACCTCTCGTACGACCTGGTCGTCAACGCCACTGTCCGCCTGCCCGACGGCGAGCTGCTCCCGCCCGGGCTGGACATCGTCGGCTCGGGCCGCGCGGATCCGCTGATCTCGGGCTTCGGTGGCGCGGTGTCGATCGCAGGCCCGCGCAGTGGCGAAGTGTTCGAAGTGCAGGGGCGGAACTGGCGGTGCCGCTTCACGCTGGGTGAGATCGACCTGCGCCACAGATTGCCATCGCTGGGCCCCTATACCTGCGACGCCGTGTCGCTTGCCGTGCCGCCATTGCGGTCGAATACGCTGGCGCCCGTACCGTCACCCGTGCTGTCCACCACGCCGTTGCCGTCCGCAGCGCCCACGCCATGAATTTCCCTGCTTCTTCCCCGATCGTGCGGACCTGGGGCCTGCTGTGCACGGCTGCCGTGATGGCGGTCGCAGCTTTTCCGGCGCATGCCGGCTGCGCGGGCATTGGCGTGTTCTCCTGCAGCGCGACCGTGAGCGTGCCGCTGCCGCTGTCCTTCGGCAGCTACAACCCGGGTTCGCCCAAGACCGGCGCCACCGACATCTTGGTCACCGGCACGGTCACCGGCTTGGGCGTGCTGGTCACGCTGTCGTATTCCATCTCGCTGAGTGCCGGCACGGGTGGCAGCATCACCAACCGCGCACTCAGCGGGCCCGGCACGCCGCTGAGCTACAACCTCTATACAGCCGACACTTACCAGGCCATCTGGGGCAACAACGGCCGCAGCGACAGTTACTCGCTGGTGGCCAGCGTGGGCGGCGTGTCGCGCACGATGAGCTACACCGTCTACGGGCTGATTCCGGCCGGCCAGTACGTGGCGGCCGGCAACTACACCGACACGATCACGGTGTCCGTGGTGTATTGAATCAGCGCATGTCGAACTCGACGCTGTCGCTGTCGTGAAGGAACATGACCGCCTGCCGCGTGGTCTTGCACACCCACGTCTGCTGGCGCGGCGGGCTGGGCAGCGACAGCGCGGCCGGCGCGAACACCACCGTGCAGGCGGCACCCTCGCGCCGCGCCGATTCGTAGCGGATCGCCGCCACCGGCGGCGTGCGGCCACGCACCGCATCGGCCAGTGCGTGGCAGGCGGCGTAGTCCGATGGATTGCGCCAGGCGGCGCGCTGGCGCGACCACGGCTCGCCCATCAGGTCGAGCTGCAGCCCCGAGAACCGCGCCCTGAAGAACGTGTGCTCGGTGACCAGGTGGCCGTCCTTGAGGCCGTCGGAATCCATGAAGAACCTCCAGCGCCAGTACGCCAGCTCGGCCGCCACGGTGAGCACGTTGTCGGCCCCATACCAGACGCCGGGATGGTCGGCACGGCGAAAGCGCGAAGGCCAGGGCGATGCATAGCGGAACGGCGTGGAGAGCAGATAGCCCAGCCGTGCGGTGCCGGGCGGCAGCGGCGGCTTGCTGGCTTCGAGCAATTGCTCGAGCATGTCCTGCTCGGCCAGGTTGTCCACCAGCCGCATCGTGGCCACGCGGTGCTGTGCTTCGACGCCGCGCCACAGGTCTGCACGGGCCGGCGCGGCCGTGTCGAACCACCTGTTCTTCCAGGCGGGGCGGGGCGACGATTCGCGGGTCACGACAGGGCGCGGGCGCCGTCGAGGTAGCGCACGACGAGCACCAGCCCTTCGACCGATTCGATCGCCTGGCGCGGGGGCTGGTTGAAGGCGTGGTTGAAGCTGTCCATCCAGCGGCGCCGCATGGCGTCGTCGTTGCCCACCAGCGCATCGAGCGAACGGTAGAGACGCACCAGCAGCAGGGCCAGCTCCGCTGGCTTGGTGCCAGGCTCCAGGCTGAGCTTGCCGGCGGCCATGCGCGAGATGCTGGCGGGCGAGAGCCCCACGACGCGGGCGAGCGCCGAATGCGTCAGGCCCAGTAAATCGCCGGCGCGGAACGCTGCCTTGGTGAGGACCGGGCCGGGTGCGGCGGTGGGTACGGCAACAGGGTTGGCCATGGCAGTTTTCTTTCAGATGAAAGACTACCACGCCGAAGTTTCATCTGCAAGAAATGGGGTCTTCCTGGCCTGTACTCGGCGTGTCAACGCGCATAGACGAGATCGCGCAGCCCGAGCGACAGGGCCGGCACGTAGGTGATCACCACGAGGCACGCCATGATCACCAGGACGAACGGCACCAGGTGGGTGACGATGCGGTCGAGCGAGATGCGCGCCACGGTACACGCCGCGAACAGATTGACCCCGAACGGTGGCGTGATCATGCCCAGCGCGAGGTTGACCACCATGATCAGCCCGAAATGCACCGGGTCGATGCCGAAATGCATGGCCACCGGTGCGAGTATGGGCGCCAACACGATGATGGCCGCGCTCGTCTCGATGAACATGCCGATGATGAAGAGCGCGGCGTTCACGCCCAGCAGGAACAGCGTCGGGTTCTGGAGCACGGCCTCCAGCCAGCGGCCGATGGCGTCGGGCACGCCGGCGCGCGTGATGAGGAAGGCGAACAGCCCCGCGTTGGCGATGATGAACATGATCACCGCGCTGGACAGCACCGATTTGCGCAGGATCGTGAACAGATCCTTGGGTTTGATTTCGCGGTAGATCAGCAGGCCGACGATCAGCGCGTAGAACACGGCGACGGCCGAGGCTTCGGTCGGCGTGAACACGCCGCCGTAGATGCCGCCCAGGATGATGACCGGCATCAGCAGCGCCCAGCCGGCCTGTGCCGTGGCCGGCAGCAGGCGCATGCGGCCGTCACCGTCGTTCTTGCCCCAGCCCTTCCACTTGCAATAGGCCCACACGAACAGCATCAGCGCGCCGCTGATGAGAAGCCCCGGCCCGAAGCCGGCGATGAACAACTCGCCGATCGACACTTCGGCCGACACGCCATACAGGATCATGGGAATCGATGGAGGAATGATCACCCCCAGTTCTGCGCTGGTGGCCTGCAGCGCCGCGGCATAGGGCGTGGGATAGCCATGCTTGATGAGTGCGGGAATGAGGATGGCGCCGATGGCGAAAGTGGTGGCCACCGACGACCCCGACACGGCTGCGAAGATCATGCAGGTGAGCACACAGGTCATCGGCAGACCACCCTGCACGCCGCCCACGATGGACTTGGCGAACTCCACCAGCCGGCGCGAGATACCGCCGGTTTCCATGAGGTTGCCGGCCAGGATGAAGAACGGAATGGCGGCCAGCGGAAATTTGTTGATCGAACCGAACATCTCTTTCACCGAGATGAGCATGTTCACGTTCGAGACCTGGATGCCCAGAAGCGAGGCCAGGCCGATGGAGACCGCGACAGAGACGCTGAGGGCGAAGCACAGCACCATCGTGATGATCATGGCCGTTGTCATTGCGCGGTCTCCAGCTCCGAGCGCTGCGGATCGATCAGGTTGCCCACGATGCCCAGCATGGAAAACAGCCCGCCCACCGGCATGGCCAGATAGGCCCACACCATCGACAGGCTCTCCAGTCCCGCCATGGTCTGGACACGGCCGCGCATGGCGTAGTCCCATCCCCACCAGACGATGGCAGCCACCAGCACCAGCGCTGCGATGGCCACCGCCCAGTCGAGCACACGCCGCACGCCTGGCGGGCTCCAGCGGTAGAGCACGTCCACGCTCACCATCGCGCCCAGCCGGAAGGCCGCCGGCACGCCCAGGAACACCATCCAGATCAGCGAGAAGCGGATCAGCACCTCCGTCCATTCGGCCGGCTGTTCCAGCACGAAGCGGGTGATGATCTGGAACATGCCGAGCGTGGCGGCGATGGCGAGCATGGCGCAGGCGCCGATCATGGCCAACTGCGTGGCCCGGCGCTCGAAGGCGAGGAAAGCTTGTTTCATAGCGGACGGACGTGCGGCCCGGCCGGGCCGTATCGGGAAACGAAACGCCCGCCATTCGGCGGGCGCTGGGCGGTGGACCGCGCGTGGTGCACGGTCCGGGCCGCCATCACTTGTAGTTGCGGATCTGGTCGAGCGCGGCCTTGCCGAACTGCTTTTCGAAATCGGCCTGTACCGGGGCAAGCGCAGCGACGAATTTTGCCTTGTCGACGTTGTCGATCACCGTCATGCCCTTGGCGCGCAGGTCGGCTACGCCCTTGGCGTCGTCCTCGTCCACGCGGGCGCGGTTGGCCTTGGTAGCTTCCTTCGCGGCGTCGACGAACGCCTGCTTGTCGGCCGCCGACAGTTTGTCGAACGTGCCCTTGTTCATGACGAATATGCAGGGCGAATAGACATGGCCGGTCAGCGTGAGGTGCTTTTGCACCTGCTCGAACTTGGCCGAGATGATCACCGGCAACGGGTTCTCCTGGCCATCGACCGTGCCCTGTTGCAGTGCGGTGAACACCTCGGGGAAAGCCATGGGCGTGGTGATGATGCCGAAGGCCTTGTAGGCCTGGATATGCACCGGGTTCTCCATGGTGCGCATCTTCAGGCCTTTGAGATCGGCGGGATCCTTCACGTCGCGCTTGCTGTTGGTCATGTGGCGGAAGCCGTTCTCTGCCCAGGCCAGCGCCTTGAAACCCTTGGCGTCGAACTTCGTGAGCAGATCCTGGCCGATGGGGCCATCGAGCACTGCACGGGCATGCGCCTTGTCACGGAAGAGGAACGGCACATCGAGGATCTTGGTCTCGGGCACGAAGTTGGGCACCGGGCCGGTGGACGAGAACGCCAGCTCCTGGGTGCCCAGTTGCACGGCCTCGATCGACTCGCGCTCGCCACCGAGGGCGCCGTTGTAGAACGTCTGCACCTTGTAGCGGCCACCCGTGCGCTTCTCGACCTCCCTGGCGAAGGTGTCGATCGCCACGCCCTGATGCGAGTTCTGGGCCGTGGAAATGCTGATCTTCATGGTCGTCTGCGCAAGCGCCGCGGCCGCGAAGCCCAGGCCCAGCATCAGTCCGCCCAGTAGTCGGGTCAGTTGCATGTCATCGTCTCCTTGTGTGTTTGATTGGCTCTGATAACTATGCCGCAGTGCGGCAAGGAGGCGACTCAGGGCTTTCACCCACGCCAGGAAGCGGCGCTGGACCTGCGGCGTCGGGGCTGGCAGAGTCCGCTCCCGGAGGGCGCCCGCGTCTCGGCGCGCCCCGTCGATGAGGAGACGCCATGTCTGCAGCATTGATGTTCGCGCTGGTCTTCACCGTCGCCCTGGTGATGACCAAGGCCTACTTCCTCATGGGCTCCGTGCCGCTGCTCGTGCTCAAGCACGATACGCCGCTGGATGCGCGGTTCGTGCGCGGGTTCTTCAATACCTACTATGTCCTGTCGCTCATCACGGCAGGCGGCACGGCCGTCGGGTATGCGCTGGCGGGCCGCCCGGCCCTGGCCACTGGCGCGGCGTTGCTTGCCCTGCTGGCGTTCGTCTTGCGCAAGCAGATGATTCCGAAGATGGACGCGCTCGGCGCCCAGATCCAGTCGAGCGGCGTGGGCGCGATCCCCGGATTCCGCCGGGCCCACCTCATTGCCATCGGCCTCAACCTGGCGCAACTGGTGCTGATCGTGTGGTGCTTGATGGGGTTGCGGACGTGGAGTGATTTCCGTTAGGCGTCCGCTTCGGGTCCGCGTTGGCCCTGGAGGGCTTGTCGGGTTGGCATGGCCAGCATCTCGTCCGGGCAGTGGCACCGCATCTTGCGCTCTGGCGTGCGGATACACGACACTTGGCCATGGCCTTCTTCCAATCCGTACTGTTCTTCGGCATGGGCGTTTTCCTGCTCGCGCTCGACTGGCGTGGCCTCAAGCGTGGCTCTCTGCCGTTCGGCTCCAAAGCGTTTCTCCAGACGCTGACCTACGAGCGGGACCGGGACGCCGTCCGGTTCTGGATCGCATTCGCGACGTACCTTGTCGTGGGTGTCGGCATGATCGTCTACGCTCTCATGCTGTCGGTCAGTGCTGCGGTGCCCCTGCCGGTGAGCCGGTAGCGACGGTCAGGAGCGGACATTGGAGAAGATGCTTGCGATGAACGAGCAACGCCAATTTGCGTTCGAGGTATCCGTCGACTACCAGCAGTTTTATCTTCAAGACGCAGAGGCCTACCCCGACGCTCCAACAGATTGGAACGATGAAGATGTCGAGCGGCGTGCCAAGGTAGCTCCCAACGTCGTCGTCGTCTGCCCTCTTCGCAATGACACAGTGCGGGCGGAGCTGGTGATTGATGCGCATCCTGCAACCTCTTCTAGAGATGCAGACCATGTCGTGATGTGTGCGCTGGAGGTTCCCAGCGGCGTTCTCCAGGTGCATGAATGCACTGGCGGCGAATGCTTGCGCGTCAACATCGAGCCTGGAACCTATGCCGTTCTGTTGGAGTTCTTCCGCCTTGCGACGATTTCGGAAGACGGATTTGAAGGCGACGATCTATATCGAATGACGCTCTGGCCGAGCGAGCCGCGTTCCCTTGAAGTCATCAAGGCTTGGCCGCAAGTTGCCTGAAGGTGTTCGCTGTGGGTCAGAAGCGGGGAGCTCGGCTAGCATGTCGGCTATCGGCCAGAAGCGGACGTTCGGAGTTGAGGCAATGACGAAGGCGAGCGAGATCAGCGGACTCGACGGGTGGTTTCAGGAGTGGAGTGAGCACGACTCAAGTGCAACTCCCCTGGCACAGATTGGCGGCACGTACACCATCTATACCGGTCGCCTCACGGATACGGAGCAGAACGCACTCGTCGAAATTCTTCGTGGTCTGCCAGGGTGGGATGAAGCCTCAGGCTTTTATTTTGGCAACCCGTCTGAGGGACTTGGCCTGGGCACATCTTGGGAGCCGTCTGGCATTCAAGTGTTCGGTCATGTGCCTGCAGCTCAATGGGCAACCTGGGACTTAGCCTTCCGCACGGCCGTTGAGAACGCTAAGCTGCCCCGATTTCTCGCCTAGTCAGACGTCCGCTTCGGGCCCAAAGCGGACGTCACGATTACAGTAAATGCGCTAGCGGTTGGCGCGAAAAGCAGCGACAGCGCAAAGAACCATCGCGGCAGCACAGATGACTGCTTGCCACCCGAAGAACGCGCTCCAGAAGTCGAAGGCGGTTGGTTCAACAAGACGGTCAATTCTTTTTGACCCACCGCGTCCACCAAACTCTAGAACGCCAGTGCTAGCACCCGTCCATCGAATGTGCCAGCCAGCTAGCGCAGCTGCACTGAACATGGCACATGCAAAGCACCAGAATCTACGGGTGAGAGCAATCGTCATCTAGCAATGTCTGCCTCTGGCCAATTGGCGACCTGTTAGCGGCTGAGCAGTTTAAAGAGAACCGCCAGTCCCAACGACCCAAGAATGATGAGCTGGCAAACAATCATCACCATGCCGACTCGCGGCTTGTCCTTTCCGAGCTGCCGCATCGCCAGCGCATAGGGCATGTTCTTGTCACGGAAGTATTCTGGATTGGCGCCGTAGCTGATCCCCAGCCATACCACCCCGGCTACCAAGACAACCACGATAAGAGCGATTCCAACGCTTGAACTCATCATGCTGGGCAATGTCCGCTTCTGGCCGATAGCCGACATCGTACCGACTATTGATTTCATCACCTAAGCATCCGTCTGTTCGGCCAATTCGAGTGCATCCTCGACTTCGATTCCCAGGTAGCGAACAGTGCTCTCCAGCTTGGTGTGCCCCAGCAACAGTTGCACTGCGCGGAGGTTCCTGGTGCGCCGGTAGATCAGCGTCGGCTTGGTTCTGCGGATCGAATGCGTGCCGAAGGTCGCCGGATCGAGTCCGATGGCCGAGACCCAGCCGTGGACGATCCGGGCGTATTGCCGGGTGCACAGATGGGCGCCTGGGCGCGCTCTGCCTGGAAACAGATAGTCCTGCGCGCGCAGCCCCATTGCTGCGATCCACTGCGCTATCGATGTCCGAGCCGCTTCCGTGATCTCGAACTGGACGGGGCGCTCCGTTTTTTGCTGCATGACGATGGCACGTTGTGCCACGCGGTCGCCGTGGCAGACATCCTTGACCCTGAGCTTCACCAGATCGCACGCGCGCAGCTTGCTGTCGATCCCGAGGTTGAAGAGCGCCAGGTCACGGGGCTTCGCCTGAAGCTGCAGCCGAACGCGTATGGCCCAGATATCGCGAAGCCTGAGCGGCGCTTTCTGTCCAACAAGTTTTCCCTTGTTCCAGGGCGCGTGATTGGGTGTCGAGGCAGTCTCCATGTGTTCTCTCCTTGAAAGAGAGCCAGTGTGTCGTTGCCACGCTAGGCATTCGTCGCAACCTCCTGTCGTCTGCCTTCGACCTTGGCAGGCGCCGACCCCTGCAGTACATTCGCGTTGTTCTGCAAAGAACACGGGCTTGGCAGCCCGTCACCACAGGCGCAGCGGCCGCGCCACCCCCATGGGGCGCGGCTTTTTCATTGCTGCATGACATGGTCCGTTTTCGGCGGGCCGTGCGGGACACCCGCGAGGGTGTGCCGGTCCTGTGGCCGGTCTGCCAACCCGCACGGTCCGCCACCTCTCTTGGCAGGGTGGTGGCGGTTTCGATACCGTCCCACAGGAGCCATTCATGGCTGACACCTCCGCCCGCCGGCAGCGACACAACGCTGCTCCTCGTCGTCTCCACGCGAATTCAGCACCGCCAGCCAGCGCGCCCGAGCCTCCCGACCCGATAGCCATCACCCGGTCGGTCCAGTCCGCCGTCCTGCGCCTGCGCATGACGATCCTCGCGATGAAGTCCGCCGCCGATGGCGAGCATGAGAACCCGCATCACGAGAGGCTGTTCTGGCCCGACCTGATGGACGCACTGACCTTGCTGACGCCCGATGCCGACGTGCTCGACGTCGTGGTGGACGAACTGCAACGCGCCTAGCGCAACGCCGCGCGGCCTCGTTGCGTGAGGGCTGGGCCGAGATGTTGTGTTGGTGCAGCTAGGCTGCCGGCAGTGCGCCAGAGCACGAGCCCGGATGTTTGGGGCCGTTCTCTGTCATTTCCTGGGGCGGCGCTTGATGCGGCTTTCCAGCGCTTGCAGGTCCGCCTCGTCCTGCTGGTCGGCCGCGATGGCTTCCGCCCGTTTGCGGTCCTGGTCGAACTTCACGTACAGCTCATCCGTGCGCGCTTCCATCTGCTCATGGCTGATGGTGCCGGCATGCGCAAGCAGCGGAAAGCCGTTGGACGTGATGATCTGATCCACGTTCTGCTTCCAGAAGGCCATGCGCGTCTCTTGCCGGCTCTTGGCCCGCAGTTCGGCGGTTTCCAGGAAGATGACCACCAGCCGGTTCAGGGTGTCGATCTCGTCCTCGGTGAGGTAGTTCTTGGCCACCACGATGTCGGTCTTGCGCACCTTGTCGCCCTTCCACGCCAGCAGGCCGAAATGCGGATCGGCGGGGTTGGCGCGGGCGGTGATGAGTTCGGCGGCAGTCTTGTGCGTCACGGCAAAGATCAGCAGGTTCTGCACGGTGGCGAAGAAGACCTGCGTGGCCTGATCCGTCTTGTCGTAGTCGCTGGAGAGGGCGAAGAGGTCGCGCACCTTTTGATAGAAGCGCTTCTCGGAGGCGCGGACGTCGCGGATGCGGGCCAGCATCTCGTCGAAGTAATCCGGACGGCCGTCCGGGTTCTTCAGGCGCTCGTCGTCCATCACGAAGCCCTTGGTCAGGTACTCCTTCAGCACGGTGGAAGCCCAGCGGCGGAACTGCACCCCGCGCGGTGAGCGCACGCGATAGCCCACGGCCAGGATGGCGTCGAGGTTGTAGAGGGTGACGGGGCGTTGAACCTGACGGCTGCCCTCGATTTGAACTGTCAAGGATTCCTTGACAGTTGCCACGGGGTCCAACTCCTCGTCCTCGAAGAGGTTCTTCAAGTGCAGGGAGATGTTCTGCTTGGTGGCATCAAAAAGCTCTGCCATCTCCAACTGCGTCAGCCAGACGGTCTGGTCCTTCGCCCGCAGCTTGATCTGGCTGCGCCCATCTTCGGTGGTGTAGAGAATCAGGTCGGTCATGGTGCTTGGGCTGGGTACTCGACTGGAGTGTATTCAGCCCGATGGCGCGGCGCGACGTCGTCTAGTGTCCGTTGAGCACGGTGTCCGCATCGTGTTTGTCGTGAACGCCGAACTTGTCGACCAGGGTCGCGCTGGCCTGATTGAGTCCGAGGACTTCGACGACGGCGCCCTTGCGGCGAAGCTTGAAGACGACTTTGTCCAGTGCGCTCACGGCGGTGATGTCCCAGAAATGGGCGTGCGTGAGGTCGATGCGCACGCGCCTGTGCGGGGTGTCGAAGTCGAACGCGCCCATGAAGCGGTCTGCAGAGGCGAAGAACACCTGGCCGTAGATGGTGTAGCTGCGACATCCCCGAGCGTCGTCCTGTTCGACCTGGATGGCGAGGATCTGGCCGATCTTGTGGGCGAAGAAGAAGCCTGACAGGAGCACGCCTGTCAGCACCCCCTTGGCCAGGTCGTGCGTGTAGACCGTCACCGCGACGGTCGCCAGCATCACGACGCTGGAGCTTTTGGGGTGTTCGCGCAGGTTGCGAAACGAGTTCCAGTCGAACGTGCCGATCGACACCATGATCATGACGGCGACCAGCGCGGCCATCGGAATACGGGCGACCCAGTCGCCCAGGAAAACCACGAGGACGAGCAGCACGACACCTGCTGTCAGCGAGGACAGGCGCCCCCGCCCGCCGGACTTCACGTTGATGACGGACTGGCCGATCATCGCGCACCCTGCCATGCCGCCGATGAAGCCGGTGGCGATGTTGGCGACGCCCTGGCCGACGCACTCGCGGTTCTTGTTGCTGCGGGTGTCGGTCATGTCGTCCACGATCGTGGCCGTCATCAACGATTCGAGCAATCCGACCACCATCAGCGTGAGCGAGTAGGGCAGGATGATGGCCAGCGTCTCGAAGGTCAGAGGAATATCGGGGATCAGGAAGGTGGGCAGGCTGTCGGGCAGGGCCCCCATGTCGCCGACGGTGCGGATGTCCAGGCCGAGCGCGATGGAGACGCCCGTGAGAAGCACGATGGTGACCAGGGGCGACGGAACCGCTTTTGTGAGGCGGGGCAGCCCGTAGATGATGGCCAGGCCCGCAGCGGTCATCGCGTACACCTGCCAGGTGACGTGGGTGAGTTCGGGCAGTTGCGCCAGGAAGATGAGGATGGCCAGCGCGTTCACGAAGCCGGTGACCACAGAGCGGGAGACGAAGCGCATGAGCGCGCCCAGGCGCGCCCATCCGGCCACGACCTGCAGCAGCCCGGCGAGGATGGACGCCGCCAGCAGGTAGTCCAGTCCGTGGTCCTTGACCAGGCTGACCATGACGAGAGCCATGGCGCCTGTCGCCGCCGAGATCATGCCGGGCCGGCCGCCGGCGAAGGCGGTGATGGTGGCGATGGAGAACGAGGCGTAGAGGCCGACCTTCGGGTCGACGCCCGCGATGATCGAGAACGCGATGGCTTCTGGAATGAGCGCCAGCGCGACTACGAGGCCGGCCAGCAGATCGTTGCGCGTGTTGAAGAACCACGCGCTGCGCAGGGATTGAAAGTTCATGAGGATGCAGCCGTCGCGATGACGCGACGGCGGGGAAACAAGAGGATGGAGAGGGCTCGCGGTGCGCGAGCCGGTGGCAAGCCGCACGCGTGCGGCTGCTCAAAGCCTCAAGGCGGGCTGACCGAATGGAAATGGCCGCGAGGCATTCCGCTGCCCGGAAATGACGCGCAGTACGGCGCGCGCGGTGCGTGTTGCATCGCAGCATTGTAGGCCGGCCCGCCGGCGACGAGGATGCGAAGTCGCGCGTTTGGGCCGGGCTGATGTGTCGCCGGGCGGCGCGGCGCAGTGCGGCCGGGCCCTGCCGCACCAGGCGGTCAGAGCTTGCCTTCCAGATGCTCCGGCGCGGCGATGGTGCGCATCCACTTGATGGATTCGACCTTCCAGCCCGGCTCGCGCTGGATGATTTCCATCACACCGGGCAGATGGGCAGCGCCGTAGGTCACGTAGATGCGGGGTCGGGGGTCGGCCAGCAGTTGGGCCGCGAGATGGCGGTTGCGGAAGTCGAGCACGACGGCGTCCATCGGCCCGCCTTGCCGCTCGGTCGTGCGTCGCATGGCATAGCTCATGACGCCGCGGCACAGTGTGCCGGCCAGCACGCGGCGGCGCTCGTCGCCGGTCTTCTGGCGCTCGATGAGCCAGCCGATCACGTCGGGTGCGTCGTCGTCATCGTCCGCCGGCGTCGCCTCGCGCGTGCGCATGGCGGCGGCGAAGGTGGGGTCGGCCTGCATCAGGCGGTCGTATTCCTGCTTCATGGCGCGCGTGTCCACGTCCATGGTCACGTGACGCTCGGGATGGGCGCGGGCGTCCGCGACGAGCGGGCCGAAGTAGTCGATCTGATAGGACAGGCCGCAGGTCTTGCCGAGTTCGCGGTAGCTGTCTCCGAGGTCTTTGCCGTGGCTGAGCGCTGCCTTGAACCACGCGTCGGCCTCGGGGTCGCTGTTGGCCACGCCCTCGTAGGCGAGCACGTAGCCTTCGGCCAGGGCGTTTTCCAGGTCGTACACCACGGCCTGGTAGAAGTGGTCTGTGCCCACGTGCTGCATGCCCTGCAGCACGAGGGTGCGCGTGCCGTTGCCCAGGGTGATGGTGGGCACGAGGGCTGGCCGCGTCTCGGTCGTGATGGCCAGGCCATAGATGGGTGCGGCCAGGGCCCCGCACATCAGGAACCACAAGCCCGTGGCGGTGCGCAGCCAGACGGCTGCCCAGCGCTTGTTGCGCGCGGGCCGCCAGCCGCGCCGCCACAGCCAGGCCAGCGGCACGGCGAGCACGGCCGCCAGCGCCGCCAGCGCGGGCAGTACGAGCCAGGTTGCGCCCAGCAGCACGGGCAGGCCGGCCAGGAACGCGATCACGAGTGCGGCCCACAGCAGCGTGGAGACACGCAGGGCCCACGCGCCGGGCGACGCCGTCCCCTGCGGAGTCGAGGCGGATGCGAGGTGGGAGGTCGTCATGTTCAGAACCGCCGGCTCGCGCCCCAGTCGCCGACGTCGCATTTGCCGCTGAAGCCGGGCCGTCCCTTGATTTCGGCGACACCGCTGCGCCGGTCGATTTCCACGGCCAGCCGGTTGAGCCCGCTGACGCGGTAGTGGGCGGTGATGCGGTCGGGGCCCATCTGCAGGTCTTCCAGTGGCCACCACCCATCGGTGCCGCCGGAGTGCAGCGGCGGGATCAGTTTGTCGCTGAGGTGCACGCGGCCCCCGCCGTCGCGGAAGTCGAACTGAACGCCGGTCTGGAACTGTTCCGACGCGGTCTCCATCCGTTGCATGGGTTCGTAGCGCTTGCTCTTTTCGTTCCATTCATAGCCGGAGTGGCTCGAATAGACCGCGTGTTCCCCCTGGCCGTAGCAGACGAGGGTGAGGACGTCCGGACGCGGTGGCGCGGGCGTACCGGCCGCCATGCCGCCCGGTCGGCAGTTCTGCTCGGGAATGCGGTTGATCGCAGCGTAGCGCCCGTCTGTGGTAGCCACGGCAACGCAGGCACGCTGGACATCGCTCCACCAGAGCGTCCACGACTGATCGCGCACGAGGGTGGCGCGCACCTGCTGGTAGCCGCGCGCCAGCAACTGCGTCTCGCCGCCCGCGCCCCGCACGCCCACCAGATCCTGCAGGTCGGGTGGCGTCTGTGCGTGGGCCGGTATGGCGCACGTCAATGTGGCGGCAAGGATCGAGGCCGCTGCCGGAAAGTGTCGTTTCATCTTTGCGCTCCGTCGTGGGTGGGGGTGTCTGGACTTTCGGAAGAGACGCTGCCGCGCCGCGACTGCATCTGTGCGTCGGACAGGTGCAGATCGAGCTGGGGGTAGGGAATGGCGATGCCTTCGGCCTGCAGGGCGGCCAGGACGCGCGCCATCAGTTCGCTGCGCAGGGCGCCCCAGTTGTCGATGTTCAGGGTCCAGGCGCGCAGCACGAAGTTCAGCGCGTTGTCTCCGTAGCCCGTGAGCTGCGCCGCGGGTGCGGGCTTTTCTGCAATGCCGGGGATGGCCCGTGCCGTGGATTCGAGCAGGTGCAGCACCTGCGACGGATCGCTGCCGTAGGCCACGCCGACGGCGATCTCGAAGCGGCGGCTGCGGTCGAACATCGTCCAGTTGGTGAGGTTGCTGCTGAGCAGCAAGCCGTTGGGAACGACGACGTCGGCGCCGTCGTAAGTGCGCAGGGTGGTGGCGCGCAGCCCGATCTCGCGCACGGTGCCCGCCACGCCGCCGGTCTCGACCATGTCGCCGGGCTGGATCGGCCGCTCGAACATCAGCACCAGGCCCGACACGAAGTTGTTCACCACGTTCTGCAGCCCGAAGCCCACGCCCACCCCCAGGGCGCCCAGCATCAGCGTCAGCTGGCTCAGTTTCAGCCCCGCCGCCGACAGCGCCACCAGCAGGCCGAGCAGCAGCACGCCGTAATAGCTGAGCGTGGCGATGCTGTTGCCCGCGCCCCGGGGCAGGTGCGAGTAGCGGGGCAGCTCGTCGTGCAGCAGCCGGCGCACGGCGCGGGCTGACCAGTAGGCCAGCCAGACGGAAACGGCGAAGGCGAGTACGTCGCCCACGTGGATGGAAACCTCGCCCACGTCGACGCCCAGCTTGAGCACTGCGAAGCCGAAGGTCTGCAGGGGTTGCAGCACGCGGAAGACATCGAGCGCGTACACCAGCCAGCACAGCGATGCCGCGAGCACCAGCAGTCGGTTGCCCGCAGACAGCAGCAGGGCCCCGTGCTTCTGCAGCAGCCTGCGGCCGGCGATCTCGGGTTGATCCAGCAAGGTGCGGACGATGCCCATGCAGGCCACGACGGCGGCGAACAGCAGCAGCGCCATGTAGCCGCTGTCGATCAGCGCGCTGGTGAGCATCTCGGCGAGCGATACGTTGCCAGACACGTTGGCCACAGCCGATACGGCCAGCAACGGTACGGCCAGCCAGCCCATCATCTTCAGGACCCGGACGAGGCTGCTGCCCTGCCCCGCTTCATGAGTCACCGGATGCCGCAGCAGCCACACCGTGGCGCCCAGCGTCAGCAGGGTCTGCGCCAGCACGAACAGGCGGTAGGCCGGCGCGTCGGCCACGGCCGCGACGCCGAGCCTGTCGAGGGCGTAGAGCGCAATGGCCACGTAAGGCCAGGCGCCGAGCGCCGCCAACGCCGCCCGGGGCAGCAGTCGCAGCACCGGCACGAGTGCGAGCAGCAAGGCGAATTCGTGGACCAGCAGCGGCGCGTCGGGCTCCAGCACCAGCACGCCCAGCATCGACAGGAGCAGCCACGACGATACCGGACGGCGCAGCGCCGGCGCCACGTGCGCAGTGTGCGCTGCATCGATCCGCGACGACCTGCTGCGGTAGGTGAGCCACAGGATCAACGGCAACAGCAGCAGCTGCAGAACCCGGAGAGCCTGCTGGTTGGCCGTGTCGGCGGCGCTGTAATCCGCCGCGAAGCGGCTCTCGACGTCCATGCCCTGTTTCATCGCCTCCCACGCAGCGCCGGTGCCCAGGCCGGTCCCGAGGCCACGCCACAGGGGCGGCGCGTCCCTGTGCAGCAGGCGGCGGTCGATGTCTTCGATGGCCGCTGCCGCGTCGCTCGCTCCCGCCTGGATGCGCGCCGTCAGTTCACTGGCGCGCTGCGTCAGCGCGAACTGGCGAGCCAGCGCACGGCCGAGTCCGGCCTCTGCGCTGTCAATCTGCGCCAGGATCGCATCCACGCGGTCCGACATGACAGCGGGCAGGCCGTCAAGCAGGCCCGACGCCCGGGTGGCCGACCAGGCCTGCCGGCGCTGCGCCAGTTGCAGGGCGCTGTCGGAGTAAGGCGCGAAGTCGCGCCGTGCCTGCGCTTCCCAGCGTCCGATGCGGTCGGCGTCGAAGTTCCAGTGGCGGGCCAGGCTTTCGAGCCGCCGGATCGGCAGTGCCCGCAAGTTCGCGGCGTCTTCGGTCTCCACCTTGGACTCGACCGAACGGGCGATGCCGTCGAGCTGGAGCGACAGCCGATCGACCGGGTCGGCCGAGGCCAGCAGGCGCGTGGCGCGTTCGGCGCGCCGCTGGTCTTCAGCGGCCCTGGAGAGGATGTCGCCCAGGGCGATCGGAGTGATCGGAGCGATGACGGCGGGCGGGGTCGAAGCGCGTGGGGCGTTGTCTCGTGCGACCGTCTCTGCCATGCATGCCACGGCGAGCGAGGCCAAGAGACCGGCCAGGACGCGCCGCGCTGTATGCGCACTGCCGGGGAACATTCTGATGCTCGGCATGTGAAGAATCTCGCCCCTCGTCGTGATGGTTCTGGCTGTCGATGAACGGCCGGCGCCGTCGGCGCGCGGATGGCAGTACCGCCATACAGATCCGAAGAGGTGACCGGCGCATGGTCTGGAAATACTCCGTTGGCCGCCCGCAGATGTTAGCGAAATCAGTCTCCTGCAACGCCGATACACACATCCCGCGCACCTACCGGCCTCCGCTGACGACCCGCAGCCGTGGCGGCGCCTACGGTGTGATCTGGCAATCCTGCCGATCACATCGAAGGAGACCCCCATGGGCTACAGCGACGATTACGAACGCAACCAGCGCCAACAACGAAGCCACCAGTACGACGGTGACGACCGGCGCGACCACCGCCAGCAATCATCCTTCACGCCGTTCGGCGTGCAGCAGGGCGATTTCAGCAGCCAGGACCGCGATTCGGGTGGATGGCACCGGGGGCAGGAGCATGAGAACCATGGCCGCTCCAAGTTCAGCCCGTCGGGCAACCAGCAGGATTTCAGCGGCGGCCAGGATCGCGGCTTTGAGGACGCTCGACGCTACGGCTCGGGCCAGAGCCGTGGCCATGGCGGCGGCAACTTCGGCAGCAACTCCGGCGGTTATGGCCGCGGCCCGGGCCGCAACGATGAGTTCGCCTACGCCAACGACCGCGAGAGCTACGGCGGCACGGGCCGCTCGGAATACAGCAACGACATCGGACGCGACCAGGGGCAGGGCTATGGCCGCGATCAGGGTCGCGACTCGAACTCCACCTACGGTCGCAGCTACGGCGGCAGTTATGGCGGTAGTGGCCAGCTGGGCCGCGTCTCGGGCTTCGACCGCAGCAACGAAAGCCGTGGCGGCTATGGCCGCGAACAGCAGCCCCATCGCGACCCCGATTACCACCAATGGCGCGAAGAGCAGATCCGCAACCTCGACAACGACTACGACACCTGGCGGCAGGAGCGCTACAGCAAGTTCTCGGAAGAGTTCAGCACCTGGCGCAAGAACCGGCAGGGCCTGGGCCCGCGCGACACGCAGGAGATGCAGAGCGACGCCGACGTGGCCGCCGCCAACAAGCAGATCCAGGCCGATCAGGGCAAGACCCGCAAGTGACCGACCATGCACGGGCGGCCCGCGTGCCGCCCGGGTCCATGCAAGCCGCCGCCAGGGCGGCTTTTTCTCGTGGCGTGTGGGTCTTCAGCGCGAGGCGGTCTGCCCGCCCGGCGCAGGCTGTGCTGGCGGGGCCGCGCGGGAGGTGTCAAGGGCCTGGCGCAGATAGGGCGCGGTGCGGCTGTGCGGCTGCCGGCCGGCCACCTCGTCGGGCGTGCCGGCCGCCACCACCTGCCCGCCTTCGCGCCCGGCGCCCGGCCCGATGTCGATGACCCAGTCGGCCGCCGCCACCACGCGCATGTCGTGTTCCACCACGACGACGGTGTTGCCGGCCTCGGCCAGGCCGTCCAGTTGCACCAGCAGGCGGTCCACGTCGGCGGGGTGCAGGCCGGTGGTGGGTTCGTCCAGCACGTAGAGCGCATCGCCGCGCTGCTTGCGCTGCAGCTCGGTGGCCAGCTTGATGCGTTGCGCTTCGCCGCCGCTGAGTTCGGTGGCGGGCTGGCCCAGGCGCAGGTAGCCCAGGCCGATGTCGCGCAGCAGGGCCAGCGGGCGCAGCACGGCGGGCTCGCCGGCGAAGATGTCGCAGGCGCTTTCCACCGTCAGTTCCAGCACCTGCGCGATGGTGAGGCCGTTCCACTGCACCTCCAGCGTGGCCGGGTTGTAGCGGGCGCCATGGCACTCGGGGCAGGGCGCGTACACGCTGGGCAGAAAAAGCAGTTCCACGCTCACGAAGCCTTCGCCCTCGCAGACCGGGCATCGGCCCTGCGCCACGTTGAACGAGAAGCGGCCCGGCCCGTAGCGCCGCCGCCGCGCGAGCGGTGTCTGCGCGAACAGGCGGCGCACGCCGTCGAACAGGCCGGTGTAGGTGGCCAGGTTGGAGCGCGGCGTGCGGCCGATGGGCCGCTGGTCCACGCGCACCAGGCGGCGGATGCCGCCCAGACCGCCAGCGATGCGGCCGGCAACGGGTGCGCTGGCGGCGTCGTCGGCGGCGCCGGGGTCGTCGTCCTGCAGGTGGGTGCGTGCGGCGCTGGCGGCATCGGTCACGCCGTCGTCGTTGTCGTCTTCGGCATGGGCCGCGTCGGCGTCGGCGCCGTGGGTGCCCAGCGCGCTGGCCACCAGTTGCACCAGCGCCTGGCTCACCAGGCTCGACTTGCCCGAGCCCGACACGCCGGTCACCGCCGTCAGGCAGCCGACGGGAAACGCCGCGTCCACGCCCTGCAGGTTGTGCCGCACCACGCCTTCGATGCGCAGCCAGTCGCCTGGCTCGCGTGGCGTCCGTGGCGTGCGCGCGGCCGGCGTGGCGGCCGTCCCGGCTTCGGGGAAGAGGTAGCGGCGCGTCTGCGAAGCCGCCACGCCGGCCAGCCCGGCCGGCGGGCCGCTGTAGAGCACCGCGCCGCCACGCACGCCGGCGCCGGGGCCGACGTCCACCAGCCAGTCGGCCTGCTGCATGGTGGCCAGGTCGTGCTCCACCACGAACAGCGTGTTGCCTTCTCCCTTGAGCCGGTGCAGCGCGGCCAGCAGGGCTTCGCCGTCGGCGGGGTGCAGGCCGGCCGACGGCTCGTCCAGCACGTAGACCACGCCGAAGAGCTGCGCAGTCAACTGGGTGGCGATGCGCAGGCGCTGCAGCTCGCCGGATGACAGCGAGGGCGTCGAGCGCTCCAGCGTCAGATAGCCCAGGCCCAGTTGCGCCAGCGCGTCGATGCGCTTGACGATCTCCTGAGCCAGGCGCTGGGCGGCCAGCACCTTCTCGGCCGATAACTCGGGTGTGCGTGTGACGTCGGGCGCGCCCGCATGCGCCGTGCCAGGCGTGCTGGCGCGGCGCATCGGGGCGGCGCGCGCGCGCCGTGGCGGTG
Organism: Burkholderiales bacterium; assembly: GCA_017307855.1. Taxonomy (GTDB): domain Bacteria; phylum Pseudomonadota; class Gammaproteobacteria; order Burkholderiales; family Burkholderiaceae_C; genus JAGOCV01. Next base: position 152,889 of record JAFKGD010000008.1, read on the forward strand.
CGCCGTCGGTCTGCGCCTGGGCATGGGCTTGCGCTTCGCCCAGCCGGCCTTCGGCCACGGGCTGCAGCAGGCGCGCCACGTCCGTCAGTGGCAGGCGGCCCAGCGCCGCGATGTCGTGCCCGGCGAAGGTCACCGACAGCGCCTCGGCCTTGAGCCGCTTGCCGCCGCAGGCAGGGCAGGGGCTGGCCACCATGAAGCCGGCCGCGCGCTCGCGCATTCGCGCGCTCTTGCTGTGCGCGAAGCTGTGCAGCACGTGGCGCCGCGCGCTGGTGAAGGTGCCCATGTAGCTGGGCGCGGTGCCGGCCCGGCGGGCGGCCCGGGCTTCATGGCGGTCGAAGCCGACGTACACCGGCACGGTGGGCTGCTCGTCGGTGAACAGGATCCAGTCGCGCGTCTTCTGCGGAAGCTCGCGCCAGGGCCGGTCCACGTCGTGGCCCAGCGTGGTGAGGATGTCGCGCAGGTTCTGCCCGCCCCATGCGGTGGGCCAGGCGGCCACGGCGCGCTCGCGGATGGTGAGGCTGTCGTCGGGCACCAGCGATCGCTCGGTCACCTCGAAGACGCGGCCCATGCCGTGGCAGCGCGGGCAGGCGCCCTGCGGCGTGTTGGGCGAGAAGTCTTCGGCGAAGAGCATGGGCTGGCGTGGCGGATAGTGCCCGGCGCGCGAATACAGCAGCCGCAGCAGGCTGGAAATGGCGGTGGCACTGCCCACCGACGAGCGCGCCGTCGGCGTGCCGCGCTGCTGCTGCAGCGCCACGGCGGGCGGCAGCCCGTCGATGCTGTCCACCTCGGGCGTGCCCGCCTGGTCGATCAGCCGGCGCGCATAGGGCGCCACCGATTCGAGATAGCGCCGCTGCGCCTCGGCATACAGCGTGCCGAACGCCAGCGACGACTTGCCCGAGCCCGACACGCCGGTGAACACCACCAGTGCGTCGCGCGGCAGGTCGACGTCGACGTTCTTCAGGTTGTGCTCGCGCGCGCCGCGCACGCGGATGAAGCCGGCAGGGCGATGCGGTGGAGTCTGGGACACGACGTGATGCCTGGTGTGTTGGAGCAGGGGTGCGATGCGCCGCGCGCGGGCGGCTTCCCGACGCTAACGGCCCGACCGGGCCCGCGCTTGTAGGACAAGGGCGTGCAGACAGCAGGGCGATGCCAACCGGGGCTGTCACAACGCGGGGCCTCGGCGCGTCTGAGGGAAGGAGCGGCCGGGTGTCCGGCCGACCGGCCCCCTCATGAAAGGACACTCATCATGACCCGCGCGAACTGGTTCGCCGTTTCCCCCGAAGGCGCCAAGGCTGTCGGCGCCCTGCATCACCACGTCGTCAACGGCAGCGGGCTGCCTGCGGCGCTCGTGCACCTGGTGTTCCTGCGCGTGTCGCAGATCAACGGATGCGCGCACTGCATCGACATCCACACGCGTGATCTGCTCAAGGAAGGCCTGTCCGTCGAGAAGGCCGTGCTGGTGCCCGTGTGGCACGAGGCCGAATACCTCTTCACGCCGCAGGAGCGCGCCGCGCTGGCCTGGTCGGAAGAAGTGACGCGCGTGAGCGAAACGCATGCCTCCGACGCGGCCTACGAAGCTGCGCTGACCGTCTTCGGTGAGAAAGACCTGGTGGAACTGACCCTGGCCATCGCGACCATGAACGCGATCAACCGGCTGGGCATCGGCTTCCGGCTCAGGCCGCGCGCGCGGGCGTGAGCATCGCACTGGCGCGGGAGGTCGTGCCGCATCGCGCTCAGGCCGGCGGCGCCACGGCCGCGCCGTCGACGCCATGCCGTCGCAGCGCCTGGGCGACGAAGCCCGTCGCCTTCATCTCTTCGACGAAGCCGCGCAGGAAGGCGTGGGCCTCGGCGCCCCGGGTGGCCGGCAGTCCCATGGCCTGCTCGATCACCATGAAGCGCCCGGGCAGCAGACGCAGCCCGCCGATGCGTGCGGCGTCGAGTTCGAGCTGCTGGCGCACGCCGGCCGCGACGTCGGCGTTGCTGGCGAGGAATTCGTCCACCACGGCGGGCGCCGTGGGCGCGCGCTCGATCGACGCATGCACCAGATGCTTGGTGAGGAACAGGTCGTAGGCGCTGTCCTTGCCGACGGTGACCCGCCGCCCCGGCGCATCGACTTCGTCGTTCGCGCGCAGCGGCGACTCATCCCGCACCAGGTAGCAGCCTTCGATGTGCACGTAGGCGGCGGTGAACAGCACGTTCTGCGCGCGCGCGGGATCGATGGCGAAGAAGCCGATGTCGGCGCGCTCGTCGCGCACGTTCGCCACTGATTTTCCGGCGTTGTCCACGACCACGAAGTCGAGCGGTACGCCCAGACGTTGTGCCAGCTCGCGTGCCAGATCGACCGAGACGCCGGTGGGCTCGCCTTCGCGCCGGGCGGCGAGCACGGCGTTGCCCACGTTGATGGAGGCGCGCAGCGCGCCGGTGGGCGCGAACGCCCTCAGGAGGGAATCGGGGGATGTCATCGCGGCGGGCCTCGGTGTCTGCAGGTGGCGCAGATTCTGACGCCGATCCTGACGTGAGGGCGACCGACCCCGAGATCGCGCGGCTTCAGGCGTCGATGCGCGGCAGCACCGCCAGTTGCTGGCCGGGTGGTACCTCGGGGCTGTCGACGAAGGTGGCGCGCCCGCCCACGTCGCCCACCAGCACGGTGCTGCCGGCGGCGCCTTCGAAGCAGACATGCACCGTGTGGCCGTCGGCGCGCCGCACGGCCTGCTCCACCGGCACAACCTCGGAAGGCCCGTTCACGATGCCGTCCGCGTACTCCAGGCTGTGCCAGCGTACGCGTTGCAGGACACCGTTCGTGTCGAAATCGACAGCTTCAATGGCGAAGATCATGGGTGACAGTCTGAGATGAGCGAAGCCCTGGCGACGTAGGACGCGCCCGCGTCCGGCATGAGGGCAGCCGCAAGGGGGCGGGCGACGGTTCAGAAGCGCTGGCGCGCCGTGGCGGGCTCGTCGCCCGCCGCGCTGACGGTGCGCACGGCCTGCCGCAGCCGGGCCTCGCGCACGTCCAGGGCTTCGGCCCAGTCGTGGCGCTCGTAGTCCTGTTCGGTGCCCAGTAGAAGGCGCTCACGCGCGTCGAGGGTCAGATCGTCACTCATGGCAGATGTCCTTGGCGTTGTCGGCGACGTCTGCGAGCTTCGGGCGGCCACGGCGCGCTTGGCGTAGGACGAGGCCGTGGTTGCCGGGTCGGTCGGCTGATTTCCGTGCGCTTTACTTGGCCGGCGCATGCCCGTACCCTCGTGCCCCAAGGGCGCGGCCGGCGGCGTCAGGGGGATGCCGGGCCGCGAGCGGATCAATCCAGGGACCGGGGGGGCCTTGCCGACATGTCGCGCATCGACAAACACATGAGCCGGGCGACCGAAGCGCTGTATGAGGCGGTGCTCGACCCTTCCGCCTGGGACGACGTGATGCACGCGACCCGCGCCCTCTACGACTCGCGCGTCGAGGCGCTCTACTACCTCGATCTCGACGAGAACGCGATCAGGCCGGTGCGCATACGCGGCGTGGGCGGTGCCGAACTCAAGCGGTTTTCCGCCTGCTTCTACACGCCCGACAATCCCTGCCTCCACACGCCCGACCTGCACCGGCCCGGCGTGATCCGCACCGACCAGCATCTGGTGGAGCATTTCCGCGATGCGTCGGTGCTGCGCCGCTCCACCTACTACAACGAGTGGATGCGTCCGCTGGGCCTCGATCACACCATGGGCACCACGCCGCTGGCACAGGAAGGCCTGGTGCTCAACCTGAGCCTGCTGCGTCCGGCCGAGCGGGGCGGCTTCAGCCGGGCGGAGCAGTGCAGCTTCGCCGCGCTGGTGCGGCACCTGGAGCGTGCGATGCGCATGGCGCTCAAGCTGGACACGCTCCAGCAGCGCCTGGCGGCCAGCACGCAGGCGCTCGACCGGATGCCGCATGGCGTGGCGGTGCTGGACGCCCGGGGCGTGCTGCTGCAGGCCAACCGCCGCGCGCTCGGCTGGCTGGCCGGGGAGCGGGGCGTGTACCTGCGGCGGGGCAAGCTGGCCGCGCGCGATTCGCGCGATCAGGCCGCGCTCGATGCCGTGCTGCGCCAGTGCACGGCGGCGCAGCATGGCGCACAACTGCCCGCGGCCGTGGCGCCGCTGGTGGTGGGCGGCCTGGTGGTGCAGGCCACGCCGCTGCACAGCGCGCGCGGCCTGTTCGTGTCGCCGAGGGCGGCGGTGCTCGTCAGCCTGTCGGAGCCACTGGCACTGCGCGCGGCGCCCACGCCCGAGGTGCTGGCGCCGCTGTTCGGCTTCACGCCGGCCGAGGCGCGGCTGGCCTCGTCGATCATGGCCGGCGGCACCTTGCGCGACGCGGCTGGGCGGGCCGGCATGAGCTATGCCACGGCCCGCTGGTACCTGAAGATCCTGTTCCAGAAGACCGCCACCCGCCGGCAGAGCGAGCTGGTGCGTGCACTCTCTGGCGCCGCGCAGCACGGCGAGCCCATGCTGCTGCACTGAGGGCGCGGGGGCCGCGCGGCATCACACGCCGCCCCCCGTTTGGGAGGTGCGCAGGACGGCGGCGATGCATAGCATGCGGCGCAGTGCAACCAACGACGGAGAGCAGTCTTGTCCATCGAATCCCTGTATCGCCTGTTCCGCCTGCGCGCGCCGTGCATCGTGGCGACTGTGGCCTGCGCCGCGCTGCCGGGCATTGCCAGCGCCCAGGCCTCGTTCGACATCGTGGGCATCAAGCCCGGCATGACCGAGGCGCAGGCGATGGCCGCGCTGGCCGCGCACCGCCCCGGCATGCGCACGAGCAAGCGCAGCATGGCCTACACATTCAGCGATGGCGCGCAGCAGCAGAAGACGGCCGAGTTCCTGCACGAGGTGACGGTGACCTTCGACGACGCGCAGGGCCGCGAGGACTTCCAGCTCTATTTCTCGCCGCCGCCCGGCGATCCGCGCGTCGTCGGCGTGAACCGGCAGATGAGCCTGAAGGCACCGCCCACGCAGGCGCAGCTCACGGCTCAGCTGAGCCAGAAGTACGGCGCGCCCACCACCAGCGGCAAGAGCAACGCCATGTTCAACCTGGTCTGGGGCGAGGCGGGCAAGCCGATGTGCTGGCGCTCGACGCCCAACATGACGAGCATCGGCGCGGGCGATGCCTCCGACATCGTGGGCCTGCTGCAGCGTGGGCAGGCCCGCGGATGGGCGCCGCGCGACTTCTCGCAATGCGGCGTGGCCGTGGCGGCTTCGCTGGCCGGCGAGCCCGTGCACAACCTGCGCGTGCGCATGACGGACTACGCGGCCTGGGCCACCACCCAGCAGAAAGCCAGCGCGTGGGTGGAGCAGCAGCGGCAGGAAGCCGTCAAGGCCCGCATGGGCAAAGGCGCCGGCCCGAAGCTTTGAGCCGGGGCCGGGCGTCGGCCCTCAACGCCGCGGCGTCACGCGCGTGTCGAGCGCGGCCGGCTGGTAGTCGGGCCGGAAGCGGCAGCCGTCGCCGAACTGCGGCTTGAAGCCCTCGCACTGCGCGGCGATCTGCGCCGGCGTGGGTTTGTGGCCGCCCTGCGCCCAGGCCGAGAGCGCCGCCAGCAGCGTGGGATACACCGGATCGCTCAGGTAGCTGTGCGTGTCGTCGGTGGTGAAGGTCTGCACCAGGTGGCCCGCGGTGCCGGCGGCTTCCATGGTGCGGCGGAAAGCATCGTCCATCTCGACGAAGGCCGTCGGGTCGCCGATGCCGTGCACGGTGAGCACGGGCACGGGGATGCGCCCGTCCGGATCGGTGTCGGCGCCGAAGGCGGCCACGGCGGCCGGGTCGGCGCGGTAGCGCAGCACCTCGCGGTTGAGCACGGCGTCGTCGGGCGATCCGACGTAGCGCGCGGTGGCGTTGTCGAACACGTTGCGGCCACCGGTGCGGTGTTGCGCGATGTCCTGGAAGTGCCAGGTGCCCCAGTTGAGGTGGGCCTGGATGGAGCTCGCCGGAATCTTCAGCACGCGCGTGATCGTGTCCACCTTGCGCTGCTGTTCGGGCGTGCGCTGCGCGGCGGGCTTGTCGAGCGCCAGGCACGCGTTCACGCGGTTGCGCAGCTCGGCCTGTGTGAGGCTGGCGCCGGCCGGCAGGCCTTGCCACAGCGGATATTGCAACTCGTCCGGGCGCGGATGGTTGTTGCACAGATGCTGGTAGATCGCACGCAGGTCGAGCCGGAAGTCATACGCGCGGGTGCCGCCGGCCAGCACGCCGCTGGTGAGCAGCACGGCGTCGTACGGCCGCTTGCCCGCGCCGTCGTCGGTGAACATCGATGCGCCGACGGCGGCCACGCTCGCGCCCCACGACTGCCCGTGCAGGATGGTGAAGCGCGGTTGCAGCACGTGCTGCACGACGATGCGGCGCAGCCGCTCGGTGTCTTCGGCGGCCGGGCGCACGGTCACGCCGCCCTGGCGGAAGCTCGAGCCGGCCCAGGCATAGCCCGCGCGCACGGTGATGGACCAGCGGTCCAGGTCTTCCACGGTGCGCGCCAGCGTGGGCGGGCCGAGCGTGGGGCCGCCATGCGCGTGCATCACCAGCGTGCCGTTCCATTGCGCGGGCACGGCGATCAGGTAGTGCGCACCGGCCGAGTCCTGGCCAGAGAGGCAGCGCGTGCCGGCGGGCAACTGCGCCTTGGCCGGGCAGGCCATGGCCTGCGGAGCAGATTCCGTGGTGGCTGGCAGGGTGGCCGAGGGGCGGGGTGGCGTGGCACAGCCGGCCAGCGCCGCGAGAGCGGCAGTCAGCAGCGCCGCGCTCACGGCACGCCAGGGGCGAGGGGATGTCATTCGGTTGTCTCCGGTGTCATGCGTGTGGCGCCGACGATAGGCGGCCATGTGCAGTGCGTCAAATACGCCAATCGAGGCATCTGCAGACGTTCCGGATATGTAGACTCGCAGGGGCGTCCAGCAAGGCCCCAGGAGACGATCGATGGAACTCAGGCAGTTGCGCTACTTCGTGGCCGTGGCCGAAGCCGGCCACATCACGCAGGCCGCCGCGCGGCTGGGCATGCAGCAGCCGCCGCTCAGCCAGCAGATCCGCGCGCTCGAGATGCGGCTGGGGCTGGTGCTGTTCGAGCGCCATCCGAAGGGCGTCACCCTCACCGGCAGCGGCGAGGTGCTGCTCGCCGAGAGCCGCCGCCTGCTGGCCGAGGCCGACGCGATGGCGCGCCGCATGCAGGCGCTGTCGGCCGGGCATGCGGGTGTGCTGTCGGTCGGCTTCACCAGCTCGGCGGCCGCGCATGCGTTCACGCCGCAGGTCCTGCGCAAGAGCCGCGAGACCTATCCCTCGATCGCGCTGCAGATCAGCGAAGACCATGCCGCAGGCCTGACCGAAGCCGTGCTCGAAGGGCGGCTGCATTGCGGTTTCCTGCGCATGCCGGTGGCGCGCCCGCCGGGCCTGGTGTTCGAGACGCTGCTGCGCGAGCCGGTGCTGGCGGCGTTGCCGGCCGGCCATCCGCTGGCCGATGCGCCCCGGGGGCTGCGGCTGAAGGCGCTGCGCGGCGAGCGCTTCATCCTCGTGCGGCGCAGCGGCGCGCCCGGGCTGTATGCCGAACTGCTGGCGCTGTGCGAGAAGCGCGGCTTCCTGCCGGACGTCACGCACGAGGTACCGCGCATGATGACCGCGCTCAACCTGGTGGCCGCGGGCGAAGGCGTGACGGTGGTGCCGGCGTCGATGCGCGGCGCGCATCCGCAAGCCATCGCCTACCGGCCGCTGGCCGACGGCGCGAGCCTGGATGCACCGCTGACCCTGGTGTGGCGGCGCGGCGAGGAGCAGGGCGCGCTGGGCTCGTTCATCGCGCTGGTGCGCGACGCCGCAGCCGGGCGGCCCGCGGCACGCACCCGACGGGCCGCGCGCGCATGACGCTGCGGCGCCGTGAGGTGGTCCACGTCGCCGGTATCGCGGGCGCGGCGGCGGTGCTGGGCACGGCCGGCCCGCTGCGGGCGCGCGGCACGGCCGTGCGCATCGTGGTGGCGTATCCGCCAGGCGGCGTGAGCGACACCGCCGCGCGCCTGCTGGCCACGCTGCTCGAGCCCGCGCTGCAGTCGCCGGTCATCGTCGAGAACCGCGGCGGCGCGGGCGGCAGCGTGGCGCTGGCCGGCGTGGCGCGCGCGGCGCCTGATGGGCGTACGCTGGGCTTCTCGGCCATCAGCCCGCTCACGCTGTCGCCGCATTTCGGCGTGGCTGCGCCGCGGGTGGTGCCCGTCATCGGCGTCATGCGCACGCCGCAGCTGCTGGTGGCCACGCCGGCGATCGCGGCCACGGGCTTTGCCGACATGCTGCGGCTGGCGCGCGCGCGGTCGGCGTACGGCGGCGGCGGGCTGCGCTGGGCCACGTCGGGCGTGGGCACGCTGGGCCACCTGATCCTCGAAGAGGTGCGGCGCGCCACGCAGATCGACGTGGTGCACATCCCGTATGCGGGCGGCGGGCCGCAGTTGCAGGACGCGCTGGCCGGCCGCTTCGAGCTGCTGTCCACCAATCTCGCGCCGCTGCAACTGGACTACGTGGCGGCCGGCCGCTTCGTGCCGCTGGCGCTGGGCGCGCGGCAACGCACGGCGCTGCTGCCGCAGGTGCCCACCTTCGCCGAGGCCGGTTGCCCGGGCGCCAACCGCTCGTCGCTGTTCGGGCTGTTCGCGCCGCAGGGCACCCCGGCCGCGCAGGTGGCGCGGCTGCACGCGGCCTGCAGCGCGGCACTGCGGCAGCCGGCCTTCGTGCAGATGCTGCGCAGCTCGGGCAACGAGGCCGGCGCCGATGCGACAGAAGCGTTCGCGCGCGAGATCGCGCACGAGTTCGCGGCCAATCGCCGCCTGTTCACGCAGCGCTGATCGCCGCCCGTGCGCCCGGGCCACGGCCTGCCGCACGGTTAACATTTCGGTCATGCCAAGCGCCATCGACACGCCCCCGCACGCCTTGCCACGCGATGCCCAGAGCATCCTGGAGCTGGCGGCGCGCTCGATGTTCCATCTGTTCTCCAGCATGAGCCAGGGCATGTTCCTGGTCGACCGCGACGCGCGCATCGTCTGGCTCAACGAAGGCTACGAGCGTTTCCTGCCGCGCCTGGGCGTGTCGTCGCCCGACCAGTTCGTGGGCCATCGCGTCGAAGAGGTGATTCCCAACACGCAGATGCGCCAGGTGCTGGAGACGGGCGAGCCGGTGCTGATCGACCTGCTCACCAACAAGGCCGGCACCTTCGTGGTCAGCCGCCTGCCGCTGCGCGACGACGCGGGCCAGGTGATCGGGGCCATCGGCATGGTGCTGTTCGACCACCCCGAGACCACGCTCAAGCCGCTCATCAGCAAGTTCGCGCGGCTGCAGCAGGATCTGGACGACGCCCGGCGCGAGCTGGCCAGCCAGCGCAGCCAGGCGGCGCGCGGCACGCATGGTGCGCAGCGCCAGGCCAAGCACACGTTCGCCAGCTTCGTGGGCACCAGCGCCGCCGCGTCCGAGATCAAGCGCCAGGCCCGGCGCGCCGCGCAGTCGCACAGCCCGGTACTGCTGCTGGGCGAGACCGGCACGGGCAAGGAGTTGCTGGCGCATGCCATCCACGCGGCATCGGCGCGGTCGGGCGGGCCGTTCGTGAGCGTCAACATCGCGGCCGTGCCCGACACCTTGCTCGAAGCCGAGTTCTTCGGCGTCGCACCGGGCGCCTACACCGGCGCCGACCGCAAGGGCCGCGAAGGCAAGTTCAAGCTGGCCGACGGCGGCACGCTGTTCCTCGACGAGATCGGCGACATGCCGCCCGCGCTGCAGGCCAAGCTGCTGCGCGCGCTGCAGGAAGGCGAGATCGAGCCGCTGGGCTCCAACCAGCTGGTGCCGTTCGACGCGCGCGTGATCGCCGCCACCTCGCGCGACCTGGGCGCGCTGGTGCGCGAAGGGCGCTTCCGCGAAGACCTGTATTACCGCCTCAACGTGCTGCCGCTGCGGGTGCCGCCACTGCGCGAACGCCGCGCCGACATTCCCGCGCTGGTGGAAGTCCTGGGCGAGGACATGGCGCTGCGCAGCGGCACGCCGCAGCCCGAGATCACGGCCGACGCGCTCGCGCTGCTGGCCGCGCAGCACTGGCGCGGCAACATCCGCGAGCTGCGCAACGTGCTGGAGCAGGCCGCCATGCGCAGCGATTCGCAGTACCTCGACGCAGCGCAGCTCGAACGCATCCTGCGCGAATCCGGCGTGGAGCAGATCGCGCCCGCGCAGCCCGCGCACGGCCCCGAAGGCGACGACGCGCTGCTGCGCCCGCTGGCCGAACAGGTCGAGGCGCTGGAGCGCCGCGCCATCGCCGCCGCCATGCAGGCCACGGGCGGCAACAAGCTGGCCGCCTCGCGCCTGCTGGGCATCTCGCGCGCGACGCTCTATGAGCGGCTGGGCGGCACCGGCACTCGCGGCTGAACTGCGCGCGCTGCGCGCGGTGCTGGCCGTGGCCGACGCGGGCAGCACGGCTGCGGGCGGCGCGCACCTGCACCTGTCGCAACCTGCCGTGGCGCGCGCCGTGCAGCGCGTCGAGTCGCACCTGGGCCTGCCGTTGTTCGAGCGCGTGGCGCGCGGCATGCGCGCCAACGCTGTCGGCCAGGCCCTGGCCGCGCGCGTGCGGCAGGCGCTGGCCGAACTGGCGGGCGAGGGCGATGGCCCGCCCGCCAGCCCGCGCCTGGCCAGCCTGGGTACACCCGCGCAGTTCGGCGTGTTGCTGGCGCTGGCCGATGCGGCATCGGGCCGCCGCGTGGCGCAGCAACTGGGCGTGAGCCAGCCGGCCGTGCAGCAGGCCGTTCGGCAGCTCGAGCACGCCTGGGGCGCGGCGCTGTTCGAGCGCACGCGCACCGGTCTCGTGCCCAACGCCGCCGGCCGGCTGGCGCTGGCGCGGGCCAAGCGCGCGCTGGCCGAGCTGCGCGGCGCCGAGGAAGACCTGCAGGCACTGGCCGGCGCGGTGCGTGGCCGCGTGGTGGTGGGCACGCTGCCCTATTGGGGCGGCAGCTTCCTGCCGCGTGCCCTCGGCCGCCTGGCCGAACGGCACCCCGGCATCTCGATCACGGTGGTGGACGGCACCTACGACTCGCTGCTCGCCCAACTGCGCCAGGCCGACATCGACCTGCTGGTGGGCGCGTTGCGCGAGGCGCCGCCGCCGGGGCCGCTGCTGCAATCGCCGCTGCTGGACGACCCGCTGGCCGCCGTGGTGCGCGCCGGCCATCCGCTGGTGGGCCGCGCGCCCACGCGCCTGCGGCAGTTGCGCGGTGCGCAATGGATCCTGGCCATGCCGGGCGCGCCCGCGCGCCGCATGCTGGAGCAGGCGTTCGCGCACGAAGGCCTGCCGCCACCCCAAGGTGGCGTGCAGGTCAACAGCCCGGCGCTGTTGCAATCCATGCTGCTGGAAGGCGACGGCGTCGCGCTGATGTCGCCGCGCCAGCTGGAACGCGAGATCGCTGCCGGCCTGCTGCGCGTGCTGCCGGTACGCGTGCCGCAGTCGCGGCGCAGCATCGGACTGGTGATGCGCTCGGCCTTCGAGCCGCCGGCGCCGCTGCGCGAGCTGATCGACAGCCTGCGCGAAGCCGGTGCGCAGGCGGCTGCGGCACCGGCCGCCGCTGCACGCCGATAAGCCGGACGCATCGCCCGCATGGCGCTACGCATTGGCGCGTGGCGCGCACGCGCGGCATGCTCTGCGGCAGCCTCGCCAGCGGCGGCATCCGCCCGCCCCGGGGACTGCACGGAGACACACACATGCCGACATCCTTCCTCGCCCCGGGCCTGCGGTCCGGCATCCGTACGTTCGCGCTGCGCGCCTGCCTGGCCGCGGCCGCCGCGCTCGCCACGGGTGGCGCGCTGGCGCAGGTGGCCGGCACGGTGCGCGTGGTGGTGCCGCATCCTGCCGGCGGGCCGGCCGACGCCATCGCGCGTGTCACGGCCAACGAACTGGCCAAGTCGCTGGGCCAGCCGGTCATCGTGGACAACCGGCCCGGCGGCGGCAGCCTGATCGGCACGCAGGCGGTGGCGCAGGCCAGGCCCGATGGGCAGACGCTGCTGGTCAACGCATCGGTGCACGTCACCTACCCGGCGCTGTTCAAGCAGGCGGGCTTCGACGTGATCGACGACTTCAAGCCCATCGCGCAGCTCACGCGCGTGCCCATGGTGCTGCTGGTGAATCCGCAGGTGCCCGCGCGCGACGTGAAGGAACTGGTGGCCTATGCCCGGGCCAACCCCGGCAAGCTGTCGTTCGGCTCGTCGGGCAACGCGGGTGCTGCGCATCTGGCGGGCGAGCTGTTCAAGCAGATGACGGGCACCGACATCGTCCACGTGCCGTACCGTGGCGCGCCCGCGGCCCTCAACGACCTGATCGGTGGCCAGGTGCAGATGATGTTCGACCCCGCCTCGTCGTCGCTGCAGCACGTGCGCACCGGCAAGCTGCGCGCGCTGGCCGTCACCTCCGATCGCCGCTACGGCGCCGTGCCCGACGTGCCCACCATGATCGAGGCCGGTGTGCCCGGCTATGTGCTCACCAACTGGTACGGCCTGTGGGCGCCCAAGGGCACGCCGGACGCGCTGGCCGCGCGCATGGCGGCCGACGTGGCCCGGGCCTTCCGCACCGACGAAGTGGCCGCGCAGTTGCGCGGCATGGGCGCCGAAGTGGTGGCCAGCACGCCCGAGGAATTCGCGCGCTTCGTGGTGGCCGAGAAGCAGAAGTGGGCCGAGATCGTGACACGATCGGGCGCCAAGATGGATTGAAGAGGAAGCCCCGCGCGTGCCCGAGATGACGACTGGAGAACCGACCCCGCTGCTGCTGATCCCCGGCCTGCTGTGCGACGACGTCGTCTGGCAGCCGCAGATCGCCGCGCTCGCGGGCATCGCCGACTGCACGGTGGCGCGCAACGGCGCCACCGACAGCATCACGCGCATGGCCGAACAGGCGCTGGCGCTGATGCCGCCCGGACCGTTCGCCGTGGCGGGCCACAGCATGGGCGGGCGCGTGGCGCTGGAGATCGTGCGCCTCGCGCCCGAGCGCGTGTCGCGCCTGGCGCTGCTCGACACCGGCTACCAGGCCATCGCGCCAGGGCTGCCAGGGCAGGGCGAGCGCAACGGGCGCATGCAACTCCTGGAGGTGGCGCGCACCCAGGGCATGCGGGCCATGGGTGAGCGATGGGCGCGCGGCATGGTTCACCCCGACGTGGTGGGCACGCCGCTGTTCGAGGCCGTGCTCGACATGCTCGAGCGCGCGACGCCGGATCTGTTCGAGGCGCAGATCCATGCACTGCTCGGCCGGCCCGACGCCACGCCGCTGCTGCCGCACATCCGCGTTCCCACGCTGGTGCTGTGCGGGCGCGAGGACGGCTGGAGCCCGCTGGCGCGGCACGAGACCATGCGCGATCTTATCGGCGATGTGGCGCGCCTGGCCGTCGTCGAGCATTGCGGTCACATGAGCACGATGGAGCAGCCCGGCGTGGTCAGCGGCTGGATGGCGCGCTGGCTCGGTGGGGACGACGTGACAGCAGGTTAGGCGCGCGGCAGCGCCAGGCAGACGGTGGCGATCGCCTCGCGCAGCCAGGCATGGCCGGCGTCGGATTCGCGCACCGGGTGCCACTGCATGCTTTCCTCCAGTGGAGGACAGGCGAAGGGGCAGCGGTGGATCGACAACGGCAGGCGCCAGCGCCGGTAGAGCTGGGCCACCTGGCTCTGCACCGTGGCCACGCGCCGCGTGCCGATGACCGCCAGTGGCAACAGGCCGTACTGCGGCACGCGGATGGCGACCTTGCGTGAGATCTTCTGGCGATCGAGTTCCCATTCTTCCAGCGGCGGGAAGCTGGGATGGTTCTCGCGTTTGGCGACGTGCTCCATGGCCAGGAACCGCGTCAGCGTGAGATTGCGGCCGGGCAGGGTGTTGCGGCTCCAGGTGACACATACCCAGGGATCCTCGAACAGTACCTGCACCGGGTAGTTCTTCACGGCGTACAGGCTCGGCACGATCAGCAGATCGACGTCGCCGCGCTCGAGCTCGTCGGACAGACGCGCGCCCAGCGGCATCACGTCCAGTCCCACCTGCGGCGCCCGCTCGCCCAGATACTGAAGCAGGGGCGGCAGCACCACCATCGAGAAGTAATCGGACGCGGCGACGCGGAACACGCGCTGCGCGGTGCCGGGCTCGAAGCTGTCGGCCGGGCGCGTCACCTGCTGGATGCGCATCAGGATGGCGCGCACCTCGGCGCGCAGCGCCTGCGCGCGCTCGGTCAGCACCATGCGTCGGCCCACCTGCACCACGAGGTCGTCGCCGAAGTGGCGGCGCAACCGGCCCAGCGCATTGCTCATGGCGGACTGGGTGATGAACACGCGGTCGGCGGCGCGCGAGACGCTGCTTTCCTCCAGCAGCGCGTCGAGCGCGACGAGCAGGTTGAGATCGAGCTTGTGATAGCGCAATGTATGTACCCCGTGAATGCATTGAATTTATCGAATTCATTTGTTGAATACAACCGCGGCGCCTAGATTTGCCTGCGGAACAACAGGAGACAAAGTGAGTCGTGCCAGCCGCCCCTTCGCGCTGGGGCTGTTCAGCGCCCCGGGCCAACCCGCCCTGCCGACACCGTTCGTCGGCGTCGTGCTCGACACCTGCAACGTGCTGCCGCTGGCGCAGCTGTTTCCTTCGCACGCGCCCTGGCTTGGCGCTGCGCTGCCCGACAGCATCTTTGCCTTGCTGCAGGACTGGGACGGCGCGTTTGCCGCGATCTCCGGCGCGCTGGACCGCGACGACGCCGGACGGCTCGCCACGATGCCGCTGGACGGTCTTCGTGCGCATGCGCCGCTGGCGCAGACCCGCCAGCTGATCTGCACCGGCGCCAACTACCGCCAGCATGTGATCGACCTGGTGGTGGCGCAGGGCGGCGGCGCGGGCACCGAGGGCATGACCGCGGAAGAGCGCCGCGCCGACGCCGCGGCACGCGTCGATTCGCGCGCCGCCGGCGGCATTCCGTATGCCTTCCCCAAGCTGGTGGGCGCGATCACCGGGCCCTGCGACGACATCGTCGTGCCGCGCGATGCGCAGCAGCTCGACTGGGAGCTGGAGCTGGGCGTGGTGATCGGCCGCGCATGCTGGCGCGTGCCGCGCGAATCCGCCATGGACGCCGTGGCCGGCTACCTCATCGTGAACGACATCACGCGGCGGGAACTGGTCTACCGGCCCGATCTGCGCTCGCTGGGATCGGACTGGCTGCGCGCCAAGAGCGGACCGGGCTTCATGCCCATCGGCCCGCTGTTCGTGCCTGCCGCGTTCGTGGCCGATCCGCACCAGTTGCGTCTGCGCCTGGAGCTCAACGGCCAGGTGATGCAGGACGAGAGCACGTCCGACATGATCTTCCGCATCGAGCGGCAGATCGAATACGTGTCGTCCTATGCGCGCCTCTTGCCGGGCGACATCCTGGCCACCGGCTCGCCTGCCGGCAACGGCATGCACCACGGCCGCTTCCTGCAGCCCGGCGACCGGATGCGCGCCACCATCACGGGCCTGGGCGAGCAGGTCAACCATCTCATTGCCGAAGAAAGTTGAACGCCATGGCCATCACCGGGGTGAAGTCCCTCAACTACCGTATCGCCGAGCCCGAACGCATCGCCAGCGCGCGCACCTTCTTCACCGAGTTCGGCCTGGGCGCACCGCAGGACGATGCCGCGCCCGCTTTTACCCTGCCGGATGGCGCGCGCGTGCGCCTGCAGCCGCCGGCGGCCGCGGCCTTCGACACCGCCGTCACCACCGAGACGGTGTGGGGCGTGAGCGATGAAGACGCGCTCGCGCGTCTGGTGGATGCGCTGTCGCGCGATCTCACGCTGGTGCAGGACGCGCGCGGCGACTGGCACTTCACCACGCCCGACGGCCTGCCGATGGGCCTGGGCCTGTTCGACCGGCGGCCGGTGCTCAACCGGCCCGACCCGCTGAATGCGCCCGGCCACGTGCAGCGCCTGAACCAGTGGCGCAAGTGGCGCTTCCGGGCGCAACCCAGAACCATCAACCACGTGGTGTACGGCGTGGACGACTACAAGGCCAGCTGGGACTTCTTCCGGCACCGGTTGGGGTTCCGGCTGTCGGACCATTCGCGCGGACTCGGGGTCTTCCTGCGCGCCGACGGCGCGTGCGAACACCACAACCTGTTCCTGGCCAACGCGCACTACCACCGGCCCTCGGCGCCCTCGTTCCAGCACGCCTGCTTCGGCGTGGAAGACGTCGATGAAATCATGGCGGGGGCCAATCACCTGACGCGACTGGGCCACGTGAGCAAGCTGGGCCTGGGCCGCCACCGCATTGCGTCGGCCCTGTTCTACTACGTCGACTGCCCGGCCGGCGGCGAAGCCGAGTATGGTGCCGACACCGACTACCTCGACGACGGCTGGGTGCCGCGCGAGTGGGACCCCAAGTTCGGCTACATCGTCTGGTGCGCCAACCTGCCGCCGTTCATGCAACAGGAGGCCGGGCGCGACGTGCGTCTGCTGGCGAACGAGGACGACGTGGATGTGCCCGACCTGGCGGCCTGGCGACAGCGGGGTGCCGCGTGAGCGATGCCGGAGCCAGCGGCCTGATGGTGTGCCACTGCTGTGGCCAGCACCATGCCGGCGTGTCCGTGAGCGAGCCGGCGGCAGGTCCGCGTCTGCCGCATTTCACGGTCGACATGCATTGCCACCTGCTGGTGCCCGCGGTGGAGGAATGTGTCGCCGGCCATCCGCACAAGCAGGCCGAGACGGCGCAGCAGGCACGTCTGATGGGAGCGGCCTCGCTGGCGCACAACCAGCAGATGCGCGCAGCCATCGGGCCGCGCCTGACCACACCGGCGGTGCGCGTGGCCGACATGGACCGGCTGGGCATCGATCTGCAGGTGCTCAGTCCGTCGCCCACGCAGTACTACACCTGGGCCGATGCGGGGCTGGCGCGCGACGTGGTACGACTGCAGAACGAAGCCATCGCCGGCGTGGTGCGCGCGCAGCCCGATCGATTCGAAGGACTGGGGGCCGTGGCGCTGCAGCACCCGGAGCTGGCGGCCGAACAGTTGCGCGAGGCCGTGAGCACACTCGGCCTGCGCGGCGCCGAGATCACGTCCGACCCGACCGGCAAGGGACTGGACGATCCCGCGCTCGACGTGTTCTGGCGCGAGGCGCAGCGACTGGACGCGGTGATCTTCCTGCATCCGCTGGGCACGTCGCTGGGCGAGCGCGTGAACCGCTACTACCTCTCCAACGTGATCGGTCAGCCGCTGGAGACCACCATCGCGCTGTCCGAACTGATCCATGGCGGCGTGCTCGACCGGTTCACGCGCCTGCGCATCTGCGCGGCCCATGGCGGCGGCTATCTGCCCTTTGCGCCAGGCCGTTCCGATCACGGGTTCGGCGTGCGGCCCGAGGCGCGCGGCTGCGCCCGGTCGCCAGGCGAATACCTGCAGCGGATGTGGTTCGACAGTGTGGTGTTCCGCCCCGAGTCGCTGCGCGTGCTGATCGACACGGTGGGCCTGGGCCAGGTGGTGGCGGGCACCGACTACCCCTTCGACATGGGCGAATACGCGTTGCATGAACTGATACGCCGCGTGCCCGGCCTGGCGTCGGCGGGGCAGGCCGCGCTGCTGGGCGGAAACGCCAGCGCGCTGCTGCGGCTGGACGCACACCATCCGGCGCGCCTGCGCGCCGACCTGACACCCGAGGACATCCGATGACAAACAACCCCATCTGGCCGCGCGCCCTGATCGTGGGCGGCGGCATAGGCGGACTGGCGGCTGCCATGGCGCTGCGGCGCGCCGGCTGCGACGTCGATCTGGTGGAGATCAAGCCGGCCTGGGCGCAGTCGGGCGTGGGCATCATCCAGCCGGCCAACGCGCTGCGCGCGCTCGACACGCTGGGCGTGGCGCAGGACTGCCTGGCGGCCGGCTTCGCCTATGACGGCTATGACTACATGACCGCCGACGGCACGCTGCTCAATGCTTTTGCGGGCCCGCGCGCCGCGCCCCACCTGCCGGCCTACAACGGCATCCTGCGCTCGCGGCTGCACGACATCCTGCTGCGCGGTGCGCGCGAGGCCGGTGCGCGGCTGCAACTGGGCACGACGGTGGTGGCGCTGTCCCAGACGCAGGAAGGCGCGCACGTGACGCTGTCCGACGGCACGCAGCGCGGCTATGCGCTGGTGGTCGCCGCCGACGGCATCTATTCGCCCCTGCGCCACCGATTGCACGGCCAGCGCTTCGTGCCCACGGCCACGGGCCAGAGCGTGTGGCGCCTGACGCTGCCACGCCCGCCCGCCATGAGGCGCGGCGTGATGATGCTGGGCGAGTCGCGCAAGGCCGGCTTCATACCGCTGAACGACGACAGCATGTACCTGCTGCTGGTGACCCAGGAGGCGCCCGGCGTCCAGTTTTCCGCCGACGAGTTGCCGCGTCTGCTGCTGGAGCGGCTGGACGGCTTCGGCGGGCTGGTCGAACACACGCGCCAGTACGTGCAGGCCGACAGCGCCGTGGTGTACCGGCCGCTCGAAGTGGTGACGCTGGATGCCCCCTGGCATACCGGGCGCGTGGTCTTCATCGGCGACGCGGCGCATGCGTCCACGCCGCATCTGGGGCAGGGCGCGGCCATGGCCATCGAGGATGCGGTGGTGCTGGGCGAACTGGTGGGCGGCGGCGCCGCTCCCGCCCGGCTGGGGGACGACTACATGGACCGGCGCCATGCGCGGGCCCGCGAGATTCAGGATGCCTCGTTCACGATCGGCGAGTACGAGCAGGGCCGCCGCCCTGGCCTGGATCTCGCGGCGCTACTGCAGCGGACGCGCCACCGCGCGGTGGAGCCGATATGAGAGAAGACCGTTTCATCGACATCTCGATGCACCTGGAAAACGACGTGCGCAGCGATCCGGACATTGCCCGGCCGCGCATCGAGTATCTGGCCCATCAGGAAACCATCGGCCGCATCCAGAGCTTCTTTCCGGGCCTCAAGCCCGAAGACCTGCCCGATGCCGCGGGATGGGCGGTGGAGCGGGTGCAGCTGACCACGCACAACGGAACGCACCTGGACGCTCCCTACCACTTCCATCCGACGATGAATCACGCCAGCGGCGAGCCGCAGCGGGCCTGGACCATCGACGAGGTGCCCCTGTCGTGGTGCTTCGCGCCCGGCGTGAAGCTGGACTTCCGCCACTTTCCGGATGGCTACGTCGCGACTGCGGCCGACGTCGAGGCCGAGCTCGCGCGCATCGGCCACCGGCTGGCCGAAGGCGACATCGTGCTGGTCAACACCCGCGCCGGCAGCCGCTACGGCCACGACGACTATGTGGAGGCGGGCTGCGGCATGGGCCGCGAAGCGACGCTCTACCTGCTCGAGCGCGGTGTGCACCTGACTGGCACCGACGCCTGGAGCTGGGATGCGCCGTTCGTCTACACCCGCCAGAAGGTGGATGCCACGGGCGACGCCGGCCTCATCTGGGAAGGCCACAAGGCGGGACGCGACATCGGCTACTGCCACCTGGAGAAGTTGCACAACCTGGAAGCACTGCCACCGCACGGTTTCACGGTCAGCTGCTTTCCCGTGAAGATCCGCGGCGCCTCGGCGGGCTGGACCCGCGCCGTCGCCATCCTCGATCGATGATCAACCGACCCACGACAGGAGATGACATGCAGGCACAGGAACTCTTGCGGCGCTTCTACCACCGCGACCGCGAACCCCTCTTCGAGCGTTTCGCCGACGGCTACACCTGCCACACGCCGGGCGACAACCCGATCGCGGGGGCGCATCGCGGCCGCGACGGCATGCTGGCCCACGTGGCGCGCATGCAGGCGCTCACCGGCCATACGTTCCGGCCGCATCACAAGGATGTGTTCCTCACCGACGGCGAATGGGCACTGGTGCCGGTGCATCTGCAGGCCGAGCGCCAGGGCCGGCGGCTGGACCAGCCGGCCTTCGGCATCTGGAGGTTCAAGGACGGACAGGTGACCGATCACTGGGAATGCCCCACCGACATGCCGGCCTTCGACGCCTTCTGGCGTTGACCGCCCCGGCAGTTTTCTTCCTCATCCACACAGAACAGAGACAACCATGACTTGCTGCACAACTCTCCCCGGGCGCACGGCCCGCCACCTGGTGTCCGGCCTGCTCGCCGGACTGGCGCTGCTGGCGGGCCTGCCTGCCGCGGCGCAGTCCGCGGGCGCGGCCGGCTATCCGTCGCGGCCTTTGCAGATGATCGTGCCGTTCCCGGCCGGCGCGCCGGTGGATCTGGTGGCGCGCTCGTTCGCCCAGGCGCTCGACTGCAAACTCGGCCAGCGCGTCGTCGTGCTCAACCGTGAAGGCGGCAGCACCACCGTGGGCATGAACGCCTTGCTGGGCGCGCCGGCCGACGGCTACACCTTCGTGTATGGACCCGTGACCGCGCTGACGGTGCACCTGCACTGGATGAAGGGGTTGCAGTTCAAGGCCGAATCGTTCGTGCCCGTGTGCCAGACGTTCGAGAACATCTTCATCCTGGCCACGCGCGCCGACTCGCCCATCGACAGCTTCGAGGCCGCGGTTTCACGCGCCAGGGCCGAGCCGGGCAAGCTGACGTACGGGCATCCGGGCGTGTCCAGCTCGCCGCATCTGGCGGGGGCCGAGCTGTTCCAGCGCGCCGGCGTGGCTGTCAACGACGTGCCCTATCGCGGCGAGACGCCGATGGTGCCGCAGATCAGGAGCGGCGACATCGATATGGCGGTGGTCACCACGGGTCTGGTCATCACGCATGGCATGCGCGCACTGGCGGTGTTCTCGGAAAAGCGGCTCGCGGCTTTCCCGAACGTGCCCACGGTCAAGGAACTGGGCTACGCCGTCAGCCCGTCCGGCTACGGCGGCCTGTTCGTGCGCGCCGACACGCCCCAGCCCATCGTCGCCGCGCTGGAGACCGGCTGCCGCGACGCGCTGGCCGATCCGGCCTTCCGCGAGGTGGCGCAGCGCCAGTTCCAGCAGGCGGAGTACCTCGACCACACGCGTTTCAAGGCTCGCATCGACGCCGACTACAAGTCCAAGGAAACCCTGCTCAAGACGGTCAAGCTCGACCGCTGACCCCGGCTTGCTGGGAAACCCTGACAAGGAATAAGACATTCGTCTGAATTTCAGACAAATAAACTGTCTGAAATTCATGCGATTTGTCTGGGGTGGACAGAGAAATCCTTTCAGATCAATGTTTTAGGCGCTGGCATGGTGTGTGCAATGAGCAGGCATCACTCCAAGGAGACTCTCCATGCAACGCCGCTCGCTCTTCGCCCTGACTGCCCTGGCCTCCGTGGCCGCCGCGCTCGCCTCGCCCGCCGCACTGGCGCAGGGCAAGGACATCCGCATCGCCCACGTCTACAGCAAGACCGGCCCGCTCGAGGCCTACGGCAAGCAGACGCAGACGGGCCTGCTGATGGGGCTGGACTACGCCACTGGCGGCACCATGACTGTCAACGGCCGCAAGCTGGTCGTGATCGAGAAGGACGATCAGGGCAAGCCCGACCTGGGCAAGTCGCAACTGGCCACGGCCTATTCCGACGACAAGGCCGACATCGCCGTCGGGCCCACCGCATCGGGCGTGGCGCTGGCCATGCTGCCGGTAGCCGAGGAGTACAAGAAGATCCTGCTGGTCGAGCCGGCCGTGGCCGATTCGATCACGGGAGACAAGTGGAACAAGTACATCTTCCGTACCGGCCGCAACTCCAGCCAGGACGCGATCTCCAACGCCGTGGCCATCGACAAGGAAGGCGTCACCATCGCCACGCTGGCGCAGGACAACGCCTTCGGCCGTGACGGCGTGAAGGCATTCAAGGATTCGGTGAAGAAGGCCAAGCTGGCGCACGAGGAATACCTGCCCGCCGCCACCACCGACTTCACGGCCGGCGCGCAGCGGCTGATCGACAAACTGAAAGACCAGCCGGGCCGCAAGATCATCTGGATCGTCTGGGCCGGCGCGGGCAATCCGTTCAAGATCGTCGACCTCGACCTCAAGCGCCACGGCATCGAGATCGCCACCGGCGGCAACATCCTGCCCGCCATGGCCGCGTACAAGAACCTGCCCGGCATGGAAGGCGCCACCTACTACTACTTCGGCATCCCGAAGAACCCGGTGAACGAGGCGCTGGTGGCCCAGCACTACAAGCAGTTCAAGAGCCCGCCCGACTTCTTCACCGCGGGCGGCTTCTCGGCCGCCATGGCCATCGTCACCGCGCTCAAGAAGACCAACGGCGACACCAACACCAACAAGCTCATTTCCACCATGGAAGGCATGAGCTTCGACACGCCCAAGGGCAAGATGACCTTCCGCAAGGAAGACCACCAGGCCATGCAGTCGATGTACCACTTCAAGATCAAGGTGGACCCGGCCTTCGCCTGGGGCGTGCCGGAGCTGGTGCGCGAGATCAAGCCTGAAGAAATGCAGGTCCCGATCCGCAACAAGAGATAAGAGACCACCCCGTTTCTTGCTCACTTCGTGTAGCCGAATCCCCCTCAGGGGGCGACACCAGCGGCCCGGCAAAGCCGGTTCCGCGGTGTCCCTGGCCTGCGGTGGGTGGTTCTCGGTCTTTCTGCCCCGGCAAGACTTTTCTTTTTCTTCATGCTTCAAACCCGAGATCTGACGGTCCGCTTCGGCGGGCACGTGGCGGTGAATGCTGTCTCGTGCGAATTCGCGCCGGGCACGCTCACCGCCATCGTCGGCCCCAATGGGGCGGGCAAGACCACGTACTTCAACCTCATCTCGGGCCAGATCGCGGCCACGGCCGGAACGGTGTCGCTGGACGGGCAGGATCTGTCGCGCCTGCCGGCTTCGGCCCGCACGCGCGCCGGCCTGGGCCGGGCCTTCCAGCTGACCAACCTGTTCCCCAACCTCACGGTGCGCGAGAACGTGCGGCTGGCCGTGCAGGCCGCGCGCACGGGCGCGCACCGGCGCGGGCTGAATCTGTGGAGCATCTGGAGCGACCACACGGCGCTGTCGGCGCGCGCCGACGAGATCCTGGCCGACGTCTCGATGACCGAACGCGCATCGGCCACCGTCGCCAGCCTGCCGCATGGCGACCAGCGCAAGCTCGAAGTGGCGCTGCTGATGGCGCTGGAGCCGCGCGTTTTCATGTTCGACGAGCCCACGGCCGGCATGAGCCACGACGAGGCGCCGGTCATCCTCAACCTGATCCGCAAGCTCAAGGCCGACCGGACCAAGACCATCCTGCTGGTCGAGCACAAGATGGACGTGGTGCGCGAGCTGGCCGACCGCATCATCGTGCTGCACAACGGCCAGCTGGTGGCCGACGGCGACCCGGCCGAGGTGATCGCCTCGCCCGTCGTGCAGGAAGCCTACCTGGGCGTGGCCAAGGAGGCTGCATGACGAACAACAACGACAGCAGCCAGCTGCTCGTGCTCTCCGGTGTGCACACGCACATCGGCGCGTATCACATCCTGCATGGCGTCGACCTGGCCGTGCCGCGCGGCCAGCTCACCATGCTGCTGGGCCGCAACGGCGCGGGCAAGACGACCACGCTGCGCACGGTGATGGGCCTGTGGCAGGCCAGCCAGGGCAGCGTGCGTTTCAACGGCGAAGACATCACCAAGATGGCCACGCCCGAGATCGCGCATCTGGGCATCGCCTACGTGCCCGAGACCATGGGCATCTTCTCCGACCTCACGGTGAAGGAAAACCTGCTGCTGGCCGCGCGCGGCGCGCGCACGGTGGATGACATGGACGATGCGCGCGTGAAGTGGATCTTCCGCCTGTTCCCGGCGGTGGAGAAGTTCTGGAACCACCCGGCCGGCAAGCTCTCGGGCGGGCAGAAGCAGATGCTGGCCGTGGCGCGCGCCATCGTCGAGCCGCGCGAGCTGCTCATCGTGGACGAGCCCAGCAAGGGCCTGGCGCCGGCCATCATCAACAACATGATCGACGCCTTCGCCGAACTCAAGGCCAGCGGCGTGACGCTGCTGCTGGTGGAGCAGAACCTCAACTTCGCCAAACGACTGGGCGACACCGTGGCCGTGATGGACAACGGCCGCGTGGTGCACGCGGGTTCCATGGACGAGCTCTCGCGCGACGAGGCATTGCAGCAGTCGCTGCTGGGGTTGGCACTGTGACGAGCACCGCCGGATCGCTCCAAGGTGCGAGCACCCCCTCGGGGGGCAGCGCAGTACACGAAGTGACAAGCGTGGGGGCACGATGAAACTCGATATCGACTGGAAGCCGCTGGCCCTCGTGCCGGTGCTGGCGCTCATCGCGCTGCCACTGATCGGCTCGGGCTCCACGTGGCTCACGCTCACCGTGGCGGGCCTGGCCATGGGCATGATCATCTTCATCATCGCCTCGGGCCTCACGCTCGTCTTCGGCCTGATGGACGTGCTCAACTTCGGCCACGGCGTGTTCATCGCGCTGGGTGCCTTCGTGGCCACCAGCGTGCTGGGCGCCATGGGCGACTGGACGGGCTCGCAGGAGCTCTGGCGCAACCTGGTGGCGGTGATCCCGGCCATGGTGGTGGCGATGCTGGTGGCCGGCGCCGTCGGCCTGGCGTTCGAGCGCTTCATCGTGCGGCCGGTGTACGGCCAGCACCTGAAGCAGATCCTCATCACCATGGGCGGCATGATCATCGGCGAGGAGCTGATCAAGGTCATCTGGGGGCCGCAGCAGATTCCGCTGCCGCTGCCCGAGGCCATGAAGGGCGCGCTGCTGGTGGGCGATGCCGCCGTCGAGAAGTACCGCCTGATCGCCGTGGTGGTGGGCGCCGTGGTGTTCGGCCTGCTGGCCTGGACGCTCTCGCGAACCAAGGTGGGCCTGCTGATCCGCGCCGGCGTGCAGGACCGCGAGATGGTCGAATCGCTCGGCTACCGCATCCGGCGCCTGTTCGTGGGCATCTTCGTGGTGGGCAGCGCGCTGGCCGGCCTGGGCGGCGTGATGTGGGGCCTGTACCAGCAGAACGTCATCCCGCAGATGGGCGCGCAGGTCAACGTGCTGATCTTCATCGTGATCATCATCGGCGGGCTGGGCTCGACCACGGGCGCCCTGATCGGTGCGCTGCTGGTGGGCCTGATGGCCAACTACACCGGCTTCCTCGTGCCCAAGGTGGCGCTGTTCTCCAACATCGCGCTCATGGTCGCCATCCTGCTGTGGCGTCCGCAGGGCGTGTACCCGGTCGCGTCGTCGCGCTGACGAAGAAGGAAGACGCCTCATGCTGACCCGACTTCTTTCCGCCGACTTTCCGCGCAGCCGCATCCTTGCCGCGCTGCTGCTGGCCGTCGTCGTGGGCCTGGCCTTCGCGCCGTTCATCTTCCCGGGTGTCAAGGCGCTCAACGTGGCCGCCAAGGTGCTGATCTTCATCGTGCTGGTGGCCAGCTTCGACCTGCTGCTGGGCTACACCGGCATCGTGAGCTTCGCCCACACCATGTTCTTCGGCATCGGCGCCTACGGCATCGCCATCGCTTCGAGCCGCATGGGCGCGAGCTGGACGGCGCTGGCCACGGGCGTTGCCGGCGCGCTGGCGATCTCGCTGGTGCTGGCGCTGGCCATCGGCCTGTTCTCGCTCAGGGTGCGCGCGATCTTCTTCGCCATGATCACGCTGGCGGTGGCCTCGGCCTTCATGACGCTGGCGTCGCAGCTGTCGGAGTTCACCGGCGGCGAGGACGGCCTGACCTTCCGCGTGCCCGAACTGCTCTCGCCCTCGTTCGAGCTGTCCGAAGAGCCGTTCCTCGGCGTGTCGCTGGACGGTCGGCTGATCACCTACTACCTGCTGTTCGTGTGCGCCGTGGTGCTGGTGCTGGCGCTGCTGCGCGTGGTGAATTCGCCGTTCGGCCGCGTGCTGCAGGCGATCCGCGAGAACGAATTCCGCGCCGAGGCCATCGGCTATCGCGTGGTGGTCTACCGCACGCTCTCCAGCGTGCTGTCGGCACTGTTCGCCACGCTGGCCGGCTGCATGCTGGCGCTCTGGCTGCGCTACAACGGGCCCGACACGTCGCTGTCGTTCGAGATCATGCTCGACGTGCTGCTCATCGTCGTCATCGGCGGCATGGGCACGATCTACGGCGCGCTGCTGGGCTCGGTGCTGTTCGTGGTGGCGCAGAGCTATCTGCAGGATCTGCTGCGGCTGGGCAGCGAGGCCGCCCAGGCCGTGCCGCTGCTGTCGCAACTGCTTTCGCCCGACCGCTGGCTGCTGTGGCTGGGCCTGCTGTTCGTGCTCTCGGTCTACTACTTCCCGACCGGTGTGGTCGGACGGCTGCGCGCCCGTGCCCAGGCGCGCCTGGAGGTGAAGCGATGAACGCCCGCATCGAACCCGCGCCGGCCGCCAGCGGCCTGCAGCCGGTGTCGCGCTACCTGCGCTGCGCCGGCCGCGAGATCCACGTGACCGAGTGGGGCGTGGATCACGCGCCCGACGCGCCCGTGGTCATCGCCTGGCATGGCCTGGCGCGCACCGGCCGCGACATGGACGAGCTGGCGCAGCACCTGGCGGGCCGCTTTCGCGTGATCTGCCCCGACACCCTCGGCCGCGGCTTCAGCCAGTGGAGCCCGGCGCCGCGCGACGAATACAAGCTGTCGTTCTACGCGCGCATCGCGGCCGAGCTGATCGACCAGCTGGGCATCGCGCGCGCGCACTGGGTGGGCACATCGATGGGCGGGGCCATCGGCACCGTCTGCGCCTCGGGCCTGTTCGAGCCCCAACTCAAGGGCCGCATCGCCAGCCTGGTGCTCAACGACAACGCGCCGCAACTGGCCGAGGCCGCCCTGGGCCGTATCCGCGCCTACGCGGGCAGCCCGCCGGCCTTCGACAGCATGGCCGAGCTCGAGGGCTTCCTGCGCCAGGTCTACAAGCCCTATGGCTGGCTGAGCGACACGCAGTGGCGCCGCATGGCCGAAACCTCGATGCGGCGCCTGCCCGACGGCCGCGTGACACCGCATTACGACCCGGCGATGGTGCAGCAGTTCGTGCACTACCCCGACGACTACCTGATCTGGGACCACTACGACGCGCTCACGATTCCCGTGCTGTGCCTGCGCGGAGCCGAGTCCGACCTGGTGATGCCCGAGACCTGCGACGAGATGCTGCGCCGCGGGCCGGGTGCGCGCGGCCTGGCGCGCGTGGTGGAAATCGCCGGCTGCGGCCACGCCCCGGCGCTCAACGTGCCCGACCAGCTGGAGCTGGTGGCGGGTTTCATCGACGACGCCCAGGCGCGGGCGGTGCGCTGAGGCGGGCGTCGCCGTCCCGGCCATCGCCCCGATGGCCGGACGGATCGTCCTGTTTCCGTGGCGAATCGGCCGGGAACCATCGCGTGCCCGTGTGCTCTGACGGGACGACGACCCGATCAGATACACGGAAGACATGGACTCGATCAAGTATTACCTCGCCATCTCGGCCGCCTGCGCGTTCACGATGACCCCGTGCTCGGCCAAGGAAGCCATTGGCAACGCCGTGCTGACGCCGCCCGAGACGGCCGCGGCCACGCCGGTCGTCGCACCAGCGGTCGCACCGGCGGCTGCGGCCGAGGCCAGCGCGCGCTGAGGCCGCCACTGGCGGCCTTGTCCGCCTCTACTGCCTGGCTCCTGCGGCGTGCGCACGCGCGCGCGTGTCGGCCAGCGCCTGCACGTCAGTGGGCCGGTCGGTATCCCAGCCGGCGAGGTGGCGCCGGGCGATGGCGGCCAGCGCGTCGATCCACTCCGGGCTGTCGTTGAGGCACGGGATGTAGTGGAAGGCGCTGCCGCCGGCCGCCAGGAAGGCGTCTTTCGCCTCCTGCGCGATTTCTTCCAGCGTCTCCAGGCAGTCGGCGACGAAGCCGGGGCAGACGACGTCGACGCGCTTCGTTCCGTTCTTCGCCAACTGCTGCAGCGTGGGCTCGGTGTAGGGCTCGATCCACTTGGCGCGGCCGAAGCGCGACTGGAAGGTGAGGGTGAAGCGTTCGCGCGGCAGGCCCAGCGCATCGGCCAGCAGGCGGCCGGTCTTGAGGCATTCGCAGTGATACGGGTCGCCCAGGTGCAGCGTGCGCTCGGGCACGCCGTGGAAGCTCATCACCAGGTGGTCGGGCGTGCCGTGGGTGGCCCAGTACTGGCGCACGCGCGCGGCCAGGGCGCCGATGTAGCCGGCGTCGTCGTGGTAGCGGTTGACGAAGCGCAGCTCGGGCACGTGGCGCGCGCGCCCGGCCCAGGCGTTCACGGCATCCGAGACGCTGGCGGTGGTGGTGCCCGAATACTGCGGGTAGGCATTGAGCACCAGCACGCGCGTCACGCCCTCGCGCCGCAAGGCGTCGAGCTGATCGGAGATCGACGGGTTGCCATAGCGCATCGCCGCGCGCACCACCACGCGGTGGCCCTGCGCGCCCAGCGCGGCGTGCAGCAGGGCAGCCTGCTTTTCCGTCCACACCTTCAGGGGTGAGCCTTCGGGCGTCCAGACGGTCTGGTACTTGGCGGCCGACTTGGCCGGCCGCGTGCGCAGGATGATGCCGTGCAGGATGGGCTTCCATGCGATCGGCGGGATCTCGACCACGCGCGGGTCGGACAGGAACTGCGCCAGATAGCGGCGCACGGCCGGCGCGGTGGGCTCGTCGGGCGTGCCCAGGTTGCACAGCAGCACGGCGGTGAGGGCCGGCTGGCCGTGCGTGTGGGTCGGTTCGGTGCGGAAAGCCATGCGCTATTCTCGCCGGATGCTGTTCGAGCCTTCGCGCGTGCGCGCCATCACCATCGACCTGGACGACACGCTCTGGCCCATCTGGCCCACCATCGCGCGCGCCGAAGCCGTGCTGCACGCCTGGCTGGCCGACCGCGCGCCGGCCACGGCCGCGAAGTACGCCACGCCGCAGGCGCTGCGCGAGCTGCGCCAGGCCATGGCGATCGAGCGGCCCGACCTCGTGCACGACCCGGGCGCCATGCGGCGCGAATCCATCCGCCTGGCGCTCACGCGTGCCGGTGACGATCCGGCGCTGGCCGAGCCGGCCTTCGACGTGTTCTTCGACGAGCGCCAGCGCGTCGAGCTGTACGAGGATGCGCTGCCGGCGCTCGAGTTCCTCGTGCAACGCTATCCGGTGGTGGCGCTCACCAACGGCAATTCGGATCTGGCCCGCGTGGGCCTCACGCATTTTTTCCGTCACACCTTCAGCGCCAGCGCGTTCGGCATCGCCAAGCCCGATGCGCGCATCTTCCACGCCGCGGCCGCCGCCGCCGGGGTGGCGCCGCGCGAAGTGCTGCACGTGGGCGACGACCCGCTGCTCGACGTGGTGGGTGCGATCGAGGCGGGCATGCAGGCTTACTGGCTGTCGCGCGAGTCGGTGGCCTGGGCGCATGGCCATCGCGGCCAGCCGCACGTGGTGGCGGACGGGCTGCACAGGCTGGCCGAAATCCTGGCCTGAACCCGGCCCGCAGGCTCAGTCAAGCCTAAAAAGCATGGCTGGTGTACCGGAACCGCCATAGCGGGCGGCTCCTTGACCCAGAACAATCCGCGCACCCTGCGCCATCTTCATCGCGCGGGGACACAACGATTCTGGAGACCACCATGCCCGCCTTCGCCCCCGCTTCCCCGTTCCGCTGGCTGCGCCGCTGTATCGGACTGGCCCTGCTGGCCGCCACCACCTTCGCCGCGGCGCAGGACTTCCCGGCGCGCCCGCTGAAACTGGTCGTCGGCTTCGGCCCCGGCGGCCTGGGCGACACCGTGGCGCGTGCGCTGGCCCAGAAGATGGGCGAGTCGATGGGCCAGCCGGTGGTGGTGGAGAACACGCCGGGCGCCGGCGGCATCACGGCCGCGTCGTCCGTGGCCCGTGCCGCACCGGATGGCTACACGCTCCTGCTGGTGAGCGGCCAGAACGCGTTCAGCCCGTCGCTGTTCAAGTCGCTGCCCTACGACCCGGTCAACAGCTTCAGCATGATTTCCACGCTCGGGCGCTTCCATTTCCTGGTGGTGGTGGACAAGGACAGCCCGCACAAGAACCTGGCCGACGCGCTCGCCGCCGCCAGGCGTGACCCGGCGCGCTTCAACGTCGGCACCATCAACGTGGGCAGCGCCCAGCACCTGTCGGCGCGCCTGCTGCTGACCATGGCCGACCTCGACGTGCCCATCGTGCCGTTCAAGTCCACCGGCGACGTCGTCACCGCGCTCAAGGGCCAGACGGTGCAGGTGGGCGTGGAGACCACCACGGGCGTGATCGGCCAGGTCAAGGGCGGCAGCCTGCGCGCGCTGGCCACCTCGTCGCCCAGGCGGCTGACGGTGCTGCCCGACGTACCCACCGTGGCAGAAGCCGGCATTCCGGCGCTGGCCAGCTACGAGTCGGATTCGTGGAACGGCATCGTGGCACCCGCCAACACGCCGCGCGACGTGGTGATGCGCCTGCAGCGCGAGATCGACAAGGCCCTCGCCACGCCCGACCTGCGCCAGCGCCTGCTGGGCCTGGGCATCGAGCCGGCGTCCAGCACGCCGGAGGAATTGCGCCAGGTGTTCATCCGCGATGCCGCCAAGTGGGGCGCGGTGATCCGCCAGGCCAACATCGAGAAGCAGTAATCCGGAAAGCGACAGCATGCATGCCATCGAGAACCCGCCCGCCGCCGTCGGCGCGACACCGCCCATGAGCGAGGACGAGCGCCGCGCGCGCATCGACCTGGCCGCCTGCTACCGGCTGATCGACCTCTACGGCATGAGCGACGGCATCCTCAACCACATCTCGGCCCGCGTGCCGGGGCGCGACGAGCACTTCCTCATCAACCCGTTCGGCCTGCTGTACGAGGAGATCACCGCGTCGAGCCTGATCAAGGTGGATCTGGACGGCACCGTGCTGGCCAACGCCGACCCGCGCTACACCATCAACCTGCCGGGCTACGTGATCCACAGCGCCATCCATGGCGCCCGCCACGACGTGGCCTGCGTGCTGCACACCCACACGCCGGCCGGCATGGCGGTGTCCGCGCTCGAATGCGGCCTGCTGCCCATCAACCAGACGGCGATGCGCTTCGCCGGCAGCGTGGCGTATCACGACTTCGAAGGCGTGGCCGTCGATACCGAAGAGCGCCGCCGCCTGGTGGCCGACCTGGGCGACAACGACGTGATGATCCTGCGCAATCACGGCCTGCTGGCCGTGGGCCGCACGGTGGCCGAGGCCTTCGTCAACATGCAGCGGCTCGAGCGTGCCTGCCAGACGCAGTTGCTGGCCATGTCGGCCGGCAGCCCGCTGGTGCGGTTGGCGCCCGAGCTCGTGGACAAGACCTTCCAGCAGCTTCGCCAGGCTCCCACGCCCGCCGCCGACGGCCGCCGCCTGCCGCACGGCGAGCGCGAATGGCCCGCGCTGCTGCGCAAGCTCGACCGCATCGACCCGTCGTACCGCGACTGAAGCGACGGAACTGGCGCAAGATACGCCGCTTTCACCGAACCGGATTCCGAACCCCATGACCCGTCACCGCGTCCTCCAGACCCATTCCATTTCGGCACCGCTCGATGCGCAGCTGCAGGCCCTGCCCGGTGCCGACGTGCATTGCCTCTGGAAGGAAGCCGATCCGCAGGCCTTCCTCGCGGCGCACGGCGGCGAGTTCGAGGCGGTGGCCGCGCACGTGCGCTTCGGCTGCTCCGCGCAGACCATGGCGGCCTTGCCCTCCCTGCGTGCGATCTGCAGTTTCGGCGCGGGCTACGACAAGATCGACATGGACGCGGCGCGCGCGCGCGGCATCCAGGTCTCCAACACCCCCGACGTGCTCAACGGCTGCGTGGCCGACCTGGCCATGGGCCTGGTCCTCGACGTCGCCCGGGGGCTGTCGGTCACCGACCGTTTCGTGCGTGCCGGCGGCTGGGCCGCCGGCGGGCAGATGCCGCTGATGACGCGGGTGCATGGCAAGAAGCTCGGCCTGCTGGGCTTCGGCGGCATCGGCCAGGCCATCGCGCGCCGTGCGGCGGGCTTCGACATGGAGGTGCGCTACAACACGCGCCGCCCCGTCGCGCAATCGCCGTTCATGCACGTGCCCGACCTGATGGCGCTGGCGTCGTGGTGCGATTTCCTGGTGGTGGCCTGCGTGGGTGGGCCGACCACCCGCCACCTGGTGTCGGCCGCGGTGCTGGACGCGCTCGGGCCGCAGGGCATCGTGGTCAACATCGCGCGCGGCTCGGTGATCGACGAGGCGGCCCTGGTCGCCGCGCTGTCCCAGGGCCGGATCGCGGGCGCGGGCCTGGACGTGTTCGAGAACGAGCCGCACGTGCCCGCCGAGCTGCTGGCCATGGACAACGTGGTCGTGCTCTCGCACATCGCCGGCTTCACGCGCGAGACGCGCCGCGACATGGAGCAGCGCGTGTACGACAACCTGCAGGCCTATTTCGACACGGGGCGCGTGCTCGATCCGGTCTGAGCCATGCCCGGCTTCGCCGCCAACCTGACGCTGCTCTACACGGAGTTGCCCTTCATGCGGCGCTTCGAGGCCGCCGCGCGCGATGGGTTCGAGGCGGTGGAGCTGCTGTTTCCCTATGACTGGCCGGCCGCGGAACTGGCTGCGCAGTTGCGGTCCCATGGGCTGGAACTGCTGTTTTTCAACGCGACGCCGCGCAGCCGGCCACAGGATCGCGGCGTCGCCTGCCTGCCCGAGCGGCGTGCCGAGTTCCGCGACGCCTTCCTGCGGGCGCTCGCGTGGGCCGACACGCTGGGCTGCGACCGGCTGCACGTGATGGCTGGCCTGATGCCCCCGGGCGCCAGCCGTGCGGCCCTGCGCGAGTGCTACCTGGACAACCTGCGCTGGGCCGCGCGCGAGGCGGCAGCGTGCGGGCGCGGCGTGCTCATCGAGCCCATCAACGCGCACGACATGCCGGGCTTCTTCCTGCAGCGGCAGGACGAGGCGCATGCCCTGGTCGCCGAGGCGGGCGAGGCCAATGTGCACGTGATGATGGACATCTACCACTGCGAGCGCACCGAGGGCGATGCTCTGGCGCAGCTGCGCCGCCATCTGGCCAGTCGGCGCATCGGCCATGTGCAGATCGCAGGCGTGCCCGGGCGGCACGAGCCGTCGGCCGACGATGCGGTGGATTGGCCCGCGCTGTTCGCGCTGCTCGATGCGCAGGGCTACGAAGGATGGGTGGGCGCGGAATACCACCCGCGCCTGGGTACCGCGCCCGGCGCTACGTCGCGGGGCCTGGGCTGGCGGACGATGGCGGCCGTGTCCCCGGTTCGCGGCTGAGCACCTTCGTCGCCACCTCGCGCAGCAATTGCAGGGCAGCTTGCTGCGTGAGAGTCGCGGGACGGCGCGCGCTCACGGCCTGCATGAGCTCGATGCGCAGGTTGGATATGGGGCGACACGCGAAGTCCGGCTCGCGGCCCGACTTCACGACCGCATTGAGCGACAGCACCGCCGAGCCCGCGCCGTCGGCCACGAGGTCGAGGATGGCCGCGATGCCGTCCACTTCCAGCGCGATGGTGGGCCGGCAGCCAATGCCCGCGAGCCGCGATTCGACCAGGGTGCGGATGGCATGCGAGCGCGTGGGGATGATGAGTGGCTCGGCAGCGAGTTCATGCAGCCCGATCGGCGCTTCGCTCATGCCCGGGCGGCGCAGCGTGACCAGGAAGAAATCTTCTTCCAGCACGCAGGTGCACTCCAGCTCGGGCGACCACGCGGCGTTGTAGAGAAGGGCGACGTCGAGGTGGCCGCCGATCAACTGGTCCTGCAGTTGCAGCGAGAGCCCCTCGGCGATGGAGACCGTGGCGTCCGGCAATTGCGCGCGGAACGCACGTGTGAGTGGAACCGCCAGCATCTTGGCGATGCCAGGGGGCAGCCCCACCGCCACATGGCCGCCCAGGCCGCCGCGCACGCGGCCCACATCCTCGCGCGCGCGTTGCAGCTGGTGCAGGATGACGCGGGCATGCTCGAGCAGCACCTTGCCGGCTTCCGTCAGCTCCACTCCGCGGCCATGCCGGATGAGCAGGTTCTGGCGCAGCTCGGTTTCCAGCTGGCGGATCTGGCGGCTGAGTGCCGGCTGCGTCACGTCCAGGTCGATCGAGGCGCGCGTGACGTTGCCGAGTTCGGCCACGCGCACGAAGTATTCAAGCTGCCGGATGTCCATGGGTGAACGGAGGGTACGGGCGGGCGTGCCTGCGCGGCGCGCTGGGCCCTCAGCTCATCCGGCCCAGCGCCTGCACTTTCCACGCCAGCCAGAACTTGCGCAGCGGCGTGAGCGACACCCGGCGGTCGAGCACCTGGAAGTTGTCGCGCTCGATCTCGCGCAGCAGGGTTCGGTAGATGCTGGCCATCATCAGGCCGGGCTTCTGCGTGCGGCGGTCGGCCGCGGGAAGGAGGGCCAGGGCGTCGTCGTAGCAGGCATGGGCGCGGTCGGCCTGGAACTTCATCAGGGCGACGAAGCGTTCGGAGTGCACGCGGTTGAGGATCTCGTGGGCCTTGACGTCGAACTGCTGCAGCTCGTTCACCGGCAGGTAGATGCGTCCGCGCATCGCGTCCTCGCCCACGTCGCGGATGATGTTGGTGAGCTGGAAGGCGAGACCCAGCTTGTGCGCGTACTCGGTGGTCTTCGGATCGGTCTGCCCGAAGATGAGGGCAGCCACTTCGCCCACCACGCCCGCCACCAGGTGGCAGTAACGGCGCAGGTCGGGGAAATCCAGGTAGCGGGTCTGTTCCAGATCCATCTCGCAGCCTTCGATGACGGCTTCGAGTTGCGAGGCTTTCAGGCCGTAGTGCGGCACATGCGGCATCAGGGCCAGCATGACCGGGTGCGACGGTTGGCCGGCGAAGGCGCGCGCCACCTCGCCGCGCCACCAGGCCAGCTTGGTGCGGGCCACGCCCGCATCGGAGACTTCGTCGACCACGTCGTCCACCTCGCGGCAGAAGGCATAGAAAGCAGTGATCGCGGCGCGGCGCGGCCGGGGCAGGAAGAGGAAGGCGTAATAGAAGCTGCTGCCGGAGGCGGCGGCCTTGTCCTGGACGTACTGCTCGGGCGTGGTCATGCGGGGGATTGTCCCATCGCCGCCGCGTGGGGCCCGGCCAGCCGGCGCAGGGTCGCGCGCGAGGCCGCGCCCAGCGCGAGCCGCAGCACCAGCGCGCGCACCTCGGCGCGTGGCACTTTCACGCGCTGCCGCAAGGCCGGCGCGCCGGCGGCGTCGAGCCGGTCCAGCGTTCGCAGGCCGATGAGGGCGGGCAGGGCGGCCGCGGCGCGGGCGCGCCGATGGTTCACGGCCAGCGCGTAGGCCAGTCCGTCTTGCAAGGCGCTGCGGGCGTCGGCGCGCAGGCTGTCCAGCAGCGGCAGGGCTGCCTCGGGCCTTGCCGCCACGTCGGCGGGCGACAGGCCCAGCGCGGCCAGCGCGTCGGCGGGCAGGTAGCAGCGGCCGGCGGCCAGGTCGTCGCCCGCATCGCGCACGATGTTCACCAGTTGCAGGCCCATGCCGTAGCGGCGGCCCAGCGCCAGCAGGCGGTCGGCCGGCAGGTGGGCGTAGCCGGGCAGGTGGCGCAGGCCCAGTCGGGTCCAGAACTCGCCCACGCAGCCGGCGACGAGCCAGGTGTAGTCGTCGAGCTCGGCGCGGCTGGACAGCGCGGCGGGCACCGTGGCCGTGCCGGCGGCGAAGCGGGCGAGATCGAGCGCCTGGCCGCGCACGATGGGCCGCAGCACGCCGCGCACGTCGGCCTGGTCGTCGGCGGGCAATGCGTCCAGCGCCGCCAGGCAGGCGGGCAGCGCGAGGATGAGGCGTCGCTCGGCCGCGTCATGCTGCTGCGGTGCGAAGGTGGTAGCCAGATGCTGGCAGGCCGCCGTGCCGGCCGGCGCGCCGGCGTCGATGGCCGCGGCCAGCGCGGTCAGGTGGGCCTGCCGCTCAGGCACCGGCACGGCAACCGTGTCGGCCACGGTGTCGGTGGCGCGGGCCAGCAGGTAGGCGGTGGCGACCGGCGTGCGCAGCGGAGCCGGGAGTACGCGCATCGAGAGGTAGAACGAGCGGGACACGCCGCGCAGCAGCGCCATCGACGGCGGGGCGGGCTGGGACTGGGCAGGGGCTTGGGGCATGGCGCAGCGCGCGATTGTCGCTTGACACTCCCATGGCCCATCGCCTAGATTACTAACCGATCAGTCATTAACTAACACGCGCCGTTCCGAGAGGGAGCCATGGCCCATCCGTTCCGTCTGCGGCCCCGCTGGGCCGCGCTGCTGTTGCTGGTGGGCATCGCCGGCTGTTCCAAGGCGCCGCCGCCCGAAGAGCCGGTGCGCGCTGTGAAGGTGATGACCGTCGGCGCCGCGGCCTACGGCTCGTCGCCTGAGTTCTCGGGCGAAGTGCGCGCGCGGGTCGAATCGCGGCTGGGCTTCCGCGTGGCGGGCAAGATCGTCGCGCGGCCGGCCGACATGGGGCAGCGCGTGCGCGCCGGCCAGGTGCTGGCGCAGCTCGACTCGCAGGACTTGCGCCTGGCGGCCGACGCCGCTGCGGCGCAGCGGGCGGCGGCGCAGACCAACCGCGACCTGGCGGCGGCCGATCTCAAGCGCTTCTCGGCCCTCAAGGACCAGGGATTCATCAGCGGGGCCGAACTGGAGCGCCGCGAAAGCACGCTGCGCGCGGCGCAGGCCCAGCTCGAACAGGCGCAGGCGCAGCAGCGCAGCCAGGGCAATCAGGCCGGCTACGCCACGCTGGTGGCCGATGCCGCGGGCGTGATCACGGCGGTGGAAGCCGAGGTGGGCCAGGTTGTCGCGGCCGGCACGCCGGTGCTGCGGCTGGCGCGCGACGGCGCCCGCGACGTGGTCTTTTCCGTCCCCGAGGATCAGGTGACGCAGATGGCGGTCGGCTCGCCGGTGGAAGTGCGCACCTGGACGCACGAGCGCCAGATGAGCGGCCGCGTGCGCGAAGTGGCCGCCGCGGCCGACGCCGCCACGCGCACCTTCGCGGTGAAGGTGTCGTTGGAGGGTATGGACGGCGATCAGGCGCCGCCGCTGGGCAGCACGGTGCGCGTGCTGCCGAAGGCGCTCTCGCAGGCCGGCACGCCGGTGCTGAGGCTGCCCACCAGTGCACTGCGCCAGGAAGGCCAGCAGACGGCGGTGTGGGTGCTCGACAGCACCAGCATGACGGTGAAGTCGCAGGTGGTGCAGGTGGCCACGGCGGACGGCAACGAGGCCGTCATCGCCTCGGGCCTGCAGCCCGGCACGCAGGTGGTTGTGGCGGGCGTGCATGTGCTCTCGCCCGGGCAGAAAGTCTCGCTCTACCAGCCGCGCACGCCGGCCGCGCCCACGGCGGCGCAGACCGATGGTGGCCGCCTCGCGCCCGGCGCGCAGGCGGTGCCGGCCCCTGCCGCGGCCGCCTCGGCAACGGCGCGCTGATCCCGAAGGCCGCACATGAGTGCCAACGAGCCGCGCGAGCCGCGCAAGAGCTTCAACCTCTCGCGCTGGGCGCTGGAGCACTCCGCCCTCACGCGCTACCTGATGGTGGTGCTGATGGTGCTGGGCGCCGCCGCCTACTTCCAGCTGGGGCAGGACGAAGATCCGCCGTTCACCTTCCGGGCCATGGTGGTGCGCACCTACTGGCCGGGCGCGACAGCGCAGCAGGTGGCCGAGCAGGTCACCGACAAGATCGAACGCACGCTGCAGGAAGTGCCCTACGCCGACAAGATCCGCAGCTACTCCAAGCCCGGCGAGTCGCAGATCATCTTCCAGATCAAGGACTCGTCGCGGCCCTCCGAGGTGGCGAACGTCTGGTACACGGTGCGCAAGAAGATCGGCGACATGCGCGGCACGCTGCCGTCCGGCGTGGTCGGACCGTTCTTCAACGATGACTTCGGCGACGTCTACGGTGTGATCTACGCACTGGAAGCCGACGGTTTCTCGCCGGCCGAGCTCAAGGTGTTTGCCGACGACGTGCGCCAGCAGCTGCTGCGTGTGCCCGACGTGGCCAAGGTCGAGCTGTTCGGCGTGCAGGACGAAAAGGTCTTCATCGAGATCTCGGC
Source organism: Burkholderiales bacterium (assembly GCA_017307855.1). Classification (GTDB taxonomy): domain Bacteria; phylum Pseudomonadota; class Gammaproteobacteria; order Burkholderiales; family Burkholderiaceae_C; genus JAGOCV01. The sequence continues at coordinate 190,684 of JAFKGD010000008.1, forward strand.
GCGCCGCCTGGCGCAGCTGGGTCTCGATTTCAACGCCGTGCTGCAGCAACTGGGCCAGCAGAACGCGGTGGAGAGCGCGGGGGCCGTGCAGACGCCGCAGGACGTGTTCCAGGTGCGCGTGCAGGGCCAGTTCCGTGCCATCGACGAGCTGGCGGCGATGCCGATCCGCGGGCCGTCGGGTGCGCAGCTGCGGCTGTCGGACATCGCCGAGATCAGGCGCGGCTACGTCGATCCGCCCTCGGTGAAGGTGCGCCACCAGGGGCGCGAGGTCATCGCCATCGGCGTGTCGATGGCCAAGGGCGGCGACATCGTGGCGCTGGGCCGCGCGCTGCGTGCCGCCACCGACCGCATTGGCCGCGACTTGCCCGCCGGCGTGGCGCTGGCGCAGGTGCAGGACCAGCCCTCGGCCGTGACCGCATCGGTCAACGAATTCATCAAGGTGCTGATCGAGGCCGTGGTGATCGTGCTGGCGGTGAGCTTCGTGTCGCTGGGCCTGCACAAGGGCGGGCGCTTCGGCTGGTATGTGGACATCCGCCCCGGTCTGGTGGTGGGCATCACGATCCCGCTGGTGCTGGCCGTCACCTTCCTGGCCATGTGGTACTGGGGCATCGGGCTGCACAAGATTTCGCTGGGCTCGCTCATCATCGCGCTGGGCCTGCTGGTGGACGACGCGATCATTGCGGTCGAGATGATGGTGCGGAAGATGGAAGAGGGCTACGACCGCTTCCGCGCCGCCACCTTCGCCTACGAGATCACGGCCATGCCCATGCTCACGGGCACGTTGATCACGGCGGCGGGCTTCCTGCCGATCGGCCTGGCGCGCTCGATGACGGGCGAGTACACCTTCGCCATCTTCGCCGTGACGGTGATCGCGCTGGTGCTCAGCTGGCTGGTGTCGGTGTACTTCGTGCCTTACCTAGGCACGCTGATCCTCAAGCCCCGGCCGCATGCCGGCGGCAGCGACGGTGCCGACCAGCCGCACGAGATGTTCGACACGCCGTTCTACAACGTCTTCAGGCGTGCGGTGAACTGGTGCGTGGCCCACCGGTGGCTCACCATCGGCGCCACGGTGGCGCTGTTCGCGCTGGGCATCGCGGGCATGGGCCGTGTGCAGCAGCAGTTCTTCCCTGATTCGAGCCGGCCCGAGGTGATGGTGGACATCTGGTTCCCCGAAGGCACTTCGTTCCAGGCCAACGAAGCGGTGGCGCGCCGCGTCGAGCAGCGCATGATGCAGCTGGACGGCGTGGCCACGGTCAGCGCCTGGCTGGGTTCGGGCGTGCCGCGCTTCTACCTGCCGCTCGACCAGGTGTTCCCGCAGACCAACGTGTCGCAGTTCATCGTGCTCTCGAAGGACCTGCGCGCGCGCGGGCAGCTGATGCACGAGTTGCCGGCCCTGCTGGCCACCGAGTTCCCCGAGGTGCGCGGCCGCGTGAAGCTGCTGCCCAACGGGCCGCCCGTGCCGTACCCGGTGCAGTTCCGCGTGGTCGGCTCCGACCCGATCGCGTTGCGTGCGCGCGCCGACGGGGTCAAGGCGGCGATGCGCGAGAACGCCAACACGCGCGGCGTCAACGACAACTGGAACGAGTCGGTCAAGGTGGTGCGCCTCGAGGTGGACCAGGACAAGGCGCGTGCGCTGGGCGTCTCCAGCCAGTCGATCGCGCAGGCCGCGCGCACCACGTTCACGGGCACCACCGTGGGCCAGTACCGCGAGGGCGACAAGCTCATCGACATCGTGATGCGCCAGCCGGCCGACGAGCGATCCGCCATCAGCGACATCGCCAATGCCTACCTGCCCACGGCCTCGGGCCGGGCCATTCCGCTCACGCAGATCGCGCGGCCCGTGTTCTCGTGGGAGCCCGGCGTGATGTGGCGCGAGAACCGCGACTACGCCATCACCGTGCAAAGCGACATCGCCGAAGGCCTGCAGGGCGCCACCGTCACGCAGCAACTGCTGCCGTCGCTGCGCGCGCTGGAGGCGAAGTGGCCGGCCGGCTTCCGCATCGAAGTGGCGGGCGCGGTGGAGGAAAGCTCCAAGGGCTCGGCCTCGATCGCCGCCGGCCTGCCGGTGATGCTGTTCCTGATCTTCACCTTGCTCATGCTGCAGCTGCACAGCTTCAGCCGCGCCATGCTGGTGTTCCTCACCGGGCCACTGGGCATCGCCGGCGTGGCGGCGGCGCTGATGCTCTCGGGCCGTCCGTTCGGCTTCGTGGCGCTGCTGGGCGTGATCGCGCTGATGGGCATGATCCAGCGCAACTCGGTGATCCTGATCGACCAGATCGAGCAGGACCGCGCGCGCGGCGTGCCGGCCTGGGACGCCATCGTCGAATCGGCGGTGCGCCGCTTGCGGCCCATCGTGCTGACGGCCGCCGCCGCCGTGCTGGCCATGATCCCGCTCTCCCGCAGCGTGTTCTGGGGCCCGATGGCGGTGGCCATCATGGGCGGCCTGATCGTCGCCACCGTGCTCACGCTGCTGGCGCTGCCGGCGATGTACGCGGCCTGGTTCCGGGTCAGGCGCGAAGCGCCCGAGGTGGTCGAGCACACGAGCGCCGCCGCCTGATGGACGAAGGGCGGCAGCCGCTACAATCGCGGGTTGCCCTCCAGCGGGCTGCCGGCACTGCGCGAAGAACTTCGCCCGCCCGGCCAGCGCTGGCCGGGCCGGGACGCGCGGGTGGCGAAATTGGTAGACGCACCAGGTTTAGGTCCTGACGCCAGCAATGGTGTGGGGGTTCGAGTCCCCCCCCGCGCACCACACGCCGACAAAGCGAAAGCGCGTCGATCCTCACCGGATCGACGCGCTTTTTGCTTGGCGCCTGCCGCTGTGGCGACGCCGCGATGTCAGGCCATCTGCACGCGCAGTTCGGTCAGGCCGTCGACGCCGCCCACCAGCGTGTCACCCTTGACGACGGCGGCCACGCCTTCGGGCGTGCCGGTCATGATGAGGTCGCCAGGCTGCAGATCCCAGGCGGCCGACAGGTGTTCGATGGTTTCGGCGAGGTTCCAGATCAGCTTGGACACGTTGCTGCGCTGGCGGTCGGCGCCGTTGACCTGCAGCCAGATGCCGGCCTTCTCGATGTCGCCAGCCTGCGCGGCAGGGGTGATCGGGCCGATGGGCGCCGACTGCTCGAACGCCTTGCCGATGCACCACGGGCGGCCCTGCTTCTTCATGTCGTTCTGCAGGTCGCGGCGCGTCATGTCCAGGCCGACGGCATAGCCGAAGACGTGCTGCATCGCGTCCGCCGCCTTGATGTTCTTGCCGCCCTTGCCGATGGCGGCCACCAGCTCGATTTCGTGGTGCAGGTTCTGCGTCAGCGTGGGATAGGCCATGCGGCCGGTTTCGCCGGCCGGCACCACCAGCACCGCGTCGGCGGGCTTGAGGAAGAAGAACGGCGGTTCGCGGCCGGTGAAGCCCATTTCCTTGGCATGGTCCTCGTAATTGCGGCCCACGCAGTACACGCGGTGCACGGGGAACAGCTCGGGGCGGCCGACGATGGGCAGGCCGATGGTCGGGGTGGGGGTGAACAGATAGCTCATGTGTCGAAGGTCAGCGGAAAAGAAAAAGAGAGAGGGTCAACACGGCGTTGCCGTCGCATGCAGGGGGCGCTTCACGGCACGGCCGTCGCGGATACGCCGGCCTGCAGGTAGGCATTCACGAGATCGGCCGGCAGGCGCGAGAGCGATTCGGCGCTCACCGCCCGGGTGGCGCGGCGCAGCGCATCGAGGTCGATGTCGCCGGGCATGAGCACCTGCACGCCATGGCCGCGCAGGCGATCGAGCGCCGTCTCGTCCTGTGCTGCGGCGCTGCGGCGCTGCTGGCGCGTGGCTTCATCGACGGCTGCCTGGAGTTCGACCTGCTGGCGGCTGCTCAGGCTCTCGTGCCAGGCGCGCGGGCAGGCCAGCAGCACCACGCCGAAGAAGTGGCCGGTGAGGCTCACGTGAGGGTGATGGCGCCAGAGCTCGAAGGTGAGCAGATTGGTGAGTGGGTTTTCCTGCGCGTGCACCGTGCCGTCCTGCACCACGCGCACGAGTTCCTTGACGTCGGTGGTCACGGCCTTGAAGCCCAGCGCGTCGAGCGTGCGTCGGTAGAGCTCACTGTCCAGCGTGCGGATCACGAGGCCCTCGCAGTCGCCCGGCGTGCGGATCGGGCGCACCGCGTTGGAGACATGGCGGAAGCCGTTGTCCCAGAACGCCAGCACGTGCAGGCCGCTCTGGCGCGCCACGGCCTCACGCAGCATCACGCCGGCGGCGCCATCGAGCGCGGCGAACGCGGCGGCACGGTCCTGCACGGAGAAAGGCAGGTCGAGCACCGCCAGCTCGGGCACGCGCGCCGACAGGTAGCCAGACGCCATGTAGCCGATCTGGCGCTCCCCGCGATCCAGCGATGCGAACAGCGAGGCCGCGCTTTCGCCCTGGGCGGTCACGTCGGGCAGCAGGTGGGGCGTGCCGACGGCACCGCCGTCGAGACGGCGTGCCAGCGTGGTGAGGGCGGCGGTGAGGATGGAGGCGCCGCCCTGGTAACCGGCGAGGTGAATGGGGGTGGCTGGCGTCATGCCGGTGCTCCGTCGATGGGGGTGGCGCGGCAGCGCGCGATGGCTTCCACGATGAAGGCGTTGTCGCGGCCGGCCTCGCCGCGGTCCACGCAGTCATCAAGCAACCCGGCGTAGACGCTGGCGAAGGGCAGCGCCTGGCCGCGCGCAGCCGCCTGCGCGAGGATGAGGCGGAAGTCCTTGAGACTCTGGTCGACCTTGCCCTGCAGCGGCTCGAAGGTGCGCGTGGCCATCATCGTGCCCTTCACCTGCATCACGCGCGAGTACGCGGCCGAGCCGATGAGCACGTCGAGGAAGCGTTCCGGATCCAGCCCGAGCTGGCCGGCGAAGACCAGGCCTTCGGCGAGCGCGCTGCGGTTGAGGCCGAGCACCAGGTTGACGGCCAGCTTGGCGCGGCTGCCGTTGCCCACCGCGCCGAGCACGTGGCGCGAAGGGCACAGGGCCTCGAGCACCGGCCCGGCGCGTTGCAGGTCGGCCTCGTGGCCGGCGACGAGGCCGACGGCCTCGCCACGTGCCAGGGTGCCGCTGGTGCCCGACACCGGCATCTCTGCGAACGCGAGCCCGGCCGCGTCGCAGCGCTGTCCGAGGGCCGCCAGCCGGTCCGGATCGCAGGTGCTGGTGCACAGCACGACCGGGCGGTGCCCGCCCGCGCGCGCGGCCTGGAGCAGGCCGCCTTCGCCTTCCACCACCTGCTCGACCTGCGCGGTGTCGAACACGGCCAGCACCACCACGTCGCACGCGGCCAGATCGGCCAGCGAGCGCGCGGGGCTGCGCCCGGGGCCGGCGAACGCCTCGCGGCGCGCGGGATCGACGTCGTAGCCCACCAGCGACAGGCCCGCGCCCGCGAGCCGGGTGGCGCACGCCGTGCCCATCAGGCCCAGGCCGGCGATGCCGACCGTGAGCGGCGCGGCCGCGGCGGCCGATGCAGGGGCGATGCCAGCCGCCATCATTCGGCCTTGATGCCGGCGTCGCGGATCACTTTGCCGATGCGGGCGTGGCCGGTGCGCGTGAGCTCGCCCAGTTGCGCCGGCGTGGAGGGCGACGGATCCAGGCCCAGGCCCAGCAGGCGATCACGCACGGCCGGATCGGCCAGTGCCCGCGCGACTTCGGCATTCAGCCGGTCGACGATGGCCCGGGGCGTGCCCTTGGGTGCGTACAGGCCCAGCCAGGTCGAGAAGTTGAAGGCCGGCATGCCGGCTTCGGTGAACGTTGGCACGTCGGGCAGCAGGCTGGAGCGGCGCTCGGCCGGCTGGGCCAGGGGGCGCAGCTTGCCGTCCTTGATCAGCGGCAGCGCCACCGAGATGGCCGAGAACATCACCGGCACCTGGCCACCGGCCACATCCATGGTGGCCTGCGTGGCGCCCTTGTAGGGCACGTGCGTCATCTGGACCTTGTTGGCGGTGGAGAACAGCTCCATCGCGATGTGGTGCGGACTGCCGGGGCCGGCCGAGGCGTAGTCCAGCTTGCGCGGCTGGGCCTGCGCCTGCGTCACCAGTTCGCCCGGCGTCTTGAAGGCGTTGTTGTTGGCGACCAGCACCCAGGCGATGTTGGCCATGCGGCTGACGGGCTCGAAATCGTTCAGCGGATCGAAGCTGGTCTTCGCGGCCAGGTTCACGGCGTAGTTGAGCACGCTGTCGGTGATGCCACCGAGCACGTAGCCGTCGGGCGCGGCCCGCGCGATGCGGTCGGCACCGACCAGGCCCGATGCGCCGGGCTGGTTCTCGATGGCGAAGCTCGCGCCCATGTTCTCGCCCACCTTGCCGAGCACGACGCGCGTGCCCACGTCGGCAGCGCTGCCGGCCTGCAGCGGCACGATGACCTGGATCGGCTTGGCGGGATAGGCGGCCTGCGCCAGGGCGGCGCCGGATGCGGCCAGCAGGGCGGTGGCGAGCAGCGTGCGGCGCGCGCGCGTGAAGGGGATATGCATGTCTGTCTGTCTCCGTGGGTTGTCGTGGGGGAGCGCGGCCCTGGGTGGTCCGCGTCCCGGCAGTGCGATGGCGCCTTATTCCTTCATGCCGGCGTCGGCCACGACCTTGGCCATGCGCGCGTAGTCGCTGGCCATGTAGTCGCGCATCTGCGCGGGCGTCATCACCGAGGGGTCGATGCCGTTGTCGGCCAGCCGCTTGACGGTGTCGGGGTTGCGCAGCACCTTCGTCAACTCGCCCGCGATGCGGTTGACCACGTCATCCGGCGTCGCGGCAGGCGCGACGATGCCGATCCACGAGGCGTAGTCGTAACCCGGCACGCCCTGTTCTGCCACCGTCGGAATCTCGGCCATGACGGGCGTGCGCTGCGCACCCGCCACGGCGATCGCGCGCAGCTTGCCGGCCTTCACCATGGGCATGACCGTGCCGATGGCGTTGAACATCACCTGCACCTCGCCGCCCGCCACGGCGACGGCGGCGGGGCTCGCGCCCTTGTAGGGCACGTGCAGCATCTTCATGCCGGTGGCGGCTTCCAGCATGCTCATGGCGATGTGCTGGGCGCTGCCCACGCCGCCGGTGGCGTAGCTCACCTTGCCCGGGTTGGCCTTCACGTAGGCGACGAGTTCCTGCACGTTCTTCACCGGCAGGCTGGGGTTGACCACCAGCGCCGTCGGCAACACCGCGACCATGCCGACCGGCTTGAAACTCTTGGCGGGATCGAACGACACCCGGCGCACGTGCGGCAGCACGCCCAGGATGGCGTTGTTGCAGCCGCACAGCGTCGTGCCGTCCGGGTTGGCGCGAGCCACTTTCTCGGCACCGATGGCGCCCGAGGCGCCGGTCTGGTTCTCGATGACGATGGGTTGCGCGAGCGCGGCCGAGAGCCGCTCGGTGACGATGCGCAGCGCGACGTCGGAGGCGCTGCCGGTCGCCAGCGGCGTGACGAGCGTGACGGTTTCGCCGGCCGCCCAGGCGGCCGGTACGGTGGCCGTGCCCAGGCACAGCAGGGTCGCGCCGAGCGTGCGCTTGATAAGGGATTGCATGGTGTCTTGTCTCCGTCTGGTTATGGTGGGGTGCCGCGCGCGCCGCGGTGATCAGAGCATCACGCGGCCGCCATTGGTATCGAGGTTCACGCCGGTGACGAAGCCGGCACCGTCGGAGGCCAGGTACAGCATGGCGGCCACGTGGTCCTCCACCTGGGCCAGCCGGCGCAGCGGCACCTGCGCCGCGATGCGCTCGACGTCTTCGGCCGTGCGCAGCGCGGCGACACGCGGCGTCAGCGTGGTGAGCGGCGCGATGGTGTTGGCCGTGATGCCGTGCGGGCCCAGTTCGTAGGCGAGGAAGCGCGTGAGCTGCGTGACGCCGGCCTTGGCCGCGCCGTAGGCCGGCGACGAGGCGGCGTGCACCGTGCGGCCCGAGATCGAAGTCACGTTCACGATGCGGCCGGCCTTCGAGCCTTTCAGCGCCGGGATGGCCGCGCGGCAGCACAGGAACACGCTGCGCAGGTTGAGCGCCACCGTGGCGTCCCATTCGGCGATGTCCATCTGCTCCACGGTGAGCAGCTTCTTGTAGCCCCCGGCGCAGTTGATCAGCACGTCGAGGCCGTGGCCGGCCGCGGCAATCCCGGCGAAGGCTGCCGCGACGGCCGCCTCGTCGGTGATGTCCAGCGCGATACCGGTGGCACTGGCGCTGCCCTGGAGCCCGGCCGCGATGTCGCGCACGCGGGTGCCGTCGATGTCCAGCAGGAACACATGCGCGCCCTGCGCCGCGAAGGCCTGTGCGGCTGCGGCGCCGATGCCGCCGGCCGCGCCGGTGATCACGACGCTGCGGCCGGCGAGTTCGGGGTAGGTCGGCATCATGCGGGGCGTGTCCACGTGCAGGCAGGTTGTCGGCTGGCCTTCATCAGAACGCCGACGCCTTGACGGGCGCCTCCTTCGTCATCACCTCGGCGGCGGACTTGTCGTTCTCGCCCGCGTCGGTCCATTCAGGCACACGGCCGATGCGGGCCGCCTCGTGCCAGGCGAAGTTCAGCTCCACCTTGATCCCGTTGATGGGCTCGCGCATGAACAGCTGGTAGAGGTTGGAGTTGTGCGCCTTGCGCTCGCTGAACTCGACGCCATTGCGCGTGAGGCGGTCGATGAATTCCTCGATGCCCTCGCAGTTCAGGCACAGGTGGTCGATGCGGCCCGAGCCCATGGCGCCGGCCGCCGAGAAATCCTTGTCGCCATCGGTGGGCGTCTTGAGGTAGGTGTCCTGGTGCGTCGAATAGCGTGCCTTGCCGATGTGGATCACGTCCTGCTCGCCGATGTAGAGCCAGTAGACGGGAAAGCCGAACTCGGGGTGGTAGCCGTTGCGGAAGCCCAGGTTCTCGACGAACCAGTCGCGCGTGCCCTCCGGGTCGTGCGTGAGGATCAGAAGGTGTTCGAGGAATCGCAGTCCCATGGTTGTCTCCGTTGTCTTGTGTGTGCGTGTGATTGCCTGCGGTGGTGGCGCCGTTCGGCGCGCCCTACTTGGCGTGCTCGGCCGCCACGGGCCGGGTCTCGCCCGTGTCCGTCAGCGTGCGCGTGGCGTTGACCGACGCGTAGATCCACAGGATCTTCATCGGCTCGGTGTCGGACATGTTGCGGAAGCGGTGCGGCACGTTCGGCGGGATGAAGGTGGTGTCCAGCGGCTTGAGCTCCTGCACCTCGCCGTCGATGTCGAGGTAGGCATGGCCGCTCAGCAGCATCACGCTTTCCTCGCAGTTGTGGCTGTGGAAGGGGATGGCCGTGCCGGGGCTGAATTCGGTGATGCCGTTGATGAAGGTGCTTGCGCCCACCGAGGGCAGCACCAGCGGCGTCGTGCGGGCGCCGCCGCCACGGTCGTGGCTCTTGATCTGGTCGGGGCGCAGCACGGCGTACTTGGCGGGGGAGGGTGTGCTCATCGGGGGCTCCTTCGGAAGTCGGAAGTCTGTAGGCGGGTCAGGCGCGTGCGGGGCCGGTCCACACGGTCTTGATGTTGGTGAATTCGTGCAGGCCGAGCACGCCGAGTTCGCGGCCATAACCGGACTCCTTGGTGCCGCCGAAAGGCAGGCGCGGATCGGACGCGACCATGCCGTTGACGAAGACGGCGCCGGCATCGATCTGGCGCGTGATCTGGCGAGCGCGATCGAGGTCGGCGGTCCACAGCGCCGCGCCCAGCCCGAAGGGCGTGCCGTTGGCCACGCGCACGGCCTCGGCAGCGTCGGCCACGCGCAGGATGGCGGCGGCGGGGCCGAAGGTTTCCTCGCGCGCGGCCGTCATGTCGTGCGTCACGTGGTCCAGCACCGTGGGTTCGTAGAACGCGCCCGGCCCGGCGACGGGCTTGCCACCCAGCAGCAGCTTCGCGCCTTGCTGCACGCTGGCTTCGACCTGGGCATGCAGTTCGTCGCGCAGGTTGCGCTTGGCCATGGCGCCTTGCGTGTTGCCATCGGCCATGGGGTCGCCCACCACCAGCTGGCGCGCGCCGTCCACGAAGGCTTCGACGAAGCGGTCGGCCACGGCGTGTTCGACGATGAAGCGCTTGGCCGCGATGCAGCTCTGCCCCGTGTTCTGGAAGCGCGCCTTCACGGCCACCGCGGCAGCGGCTTCAATGTCGGCATCGGACAGCACGATGAAGGGGTCGGAGCCTCCGAGTTCGAGCACCTGCTTCTTGAGCGCCTGGCCGGCTTGCGAGGCGATGCTGCGCCCGGCGGGGGTGGAGCCGGTGAACGTCACGGCCGAGATGCGGCGATCCTCGATGAGGCGTTTCACCTCGCCCGATCCCACCAGCAGCGTCGTGAACAGGCCGGCGGGCGCGCCGGCCTTCGTGAACACGTCTTCGAGCGCCAGAGCGCACTGCGGCACGTTGCTCGCGTGCTTGAGCACCATGCCATTGCCGCCGGCAAGCACGGGCGCGGCCGCGCGCATGACCTGCCAGAACGGGTAGTTCCACGGCATGACGGCCAGCACGATGCCCAGCGGGTCGTAGACCATGCGGCTGTCGGTGGCGCTGCTGGGCACGATCTGGTCCTGCAGCATGCCGGGCGCAGCGTCGGCGTAGACGTCGAAGTTCCAGGCGCACTTCTCGACTTCGCCGGCGGATTCGGCCAGTGGCTTGCCCATCTCCAGCGTCGCCAGCGGGGCAAGGGTGGCCTTCTGTTCGCGCAGCGTCTGCGCGACACGGCGCAGCAGTGCCATGCGCTCGGCCATGGGCGTGCGGGCCCAGGCGCGCTGCGCGCCGGCCGCGCGCTCGAGCCGCTGCTCGATCGCGGCGCCGTCGTGCGCGTCGTATTCGGCGAGCACCGCGTCGGTGGCGGGATTGAAGGAGGTGATCGTCATGCCAGTGCCATTTCTTCCAGGGGGGCGATGCCGAGGTCGGCCGCCAGTTGCTGCAGGTCGCTCGCGACGCCGCCGGCGATCGGCACGCCGTGCTCGCGGTAGCGCGCCCGCTTCTCGTGGCTCTGCTCGCCGGGCAGCCAGATGCGTTCCACGCCGGGCAGGCGCTCGCTGCCGCGGATGTCGCGCACCAGCTTGTCGACCGCGCCCTTGAACACGGCCGGGTCGCCGAAGGCGGCGAGGTCGATCACGAGGATGGCCTGGCCGGTGTTGGTGGTGGTCTTGAAGTCGGCGTTGAAGTCGATCACGTCGCGGCCCATGGCGGCGCCGCCGAGCGTGCCCGCCAGCAGCCCCACGATGAGCGCCAGCCCGTAGCCCTTGTGGTCGCCGATGGGCAGCAGGAAGCCCTCGCCGGACTTGTTGGGATCGAGCAGCGGCTTGCCCTGGCGATCGATCATCCAGCCCACGGGCATCTGCTCGCCGCGCTTGGCCTTGGCCTTCACCTTGCCGTAGGCGGCGACGGTGGTGGCCATGTCGAGCACTACGGGCGGCTCATTGGCGGTGGGTATGCCGGCGGCGATCGGGTTGGTCGACAGCAGCATGTCGGTGCCGCCCCAGGGCGGCAGGTGGTTGGCGTTGCCGACAGCGAAGTACAGGCCGAGCATGTCGTGCTCCAGCGGGCGGCGCGCGTACAGGGACGCCGGCCCCGCGTGGTTGCTGTAGCGCGTGCCGACCCAGGCCACGCCGGCCGTGCGCGCTTTCTCGATGGCGATGTCCACGGCGCGCGAGACCACGAGATGACCCATGCCGTTGTCGCCGTCCACCACGGCCATGGCCGCGCGCTCCTGCACGATGCGGATGTCCGGATGCTTGTTGATGCCGCCGGCCCGGATGCGCTTGATGTACTGCGGCAGGCGGATCACACCGTGGCCGTCGGAGCCCTGTACGTCGGCCTCGGTCATGAGTCGGGCCACCTGCGCCGCGTCGGCCTCGGGAAGGCCCTGGCTGGTGAAGGCGGACTGGATGAAGCGCTGCAGCGCTTCGGGAGAGACGATCAATGGGTTCATGGATGCAGGGCCTGGCGTTGGAAATGCGGATGCGCGGCGGCGGGATCAGTTCGCGGAAATGCCCTTTTCCTGGATCAGCTTGCGGTAGAGCTCGAACTGCGTCTTCGTCGAAGCGCCGAGCTCCGCCGACGTGGTGCCCAGTGGCGTGACGCCGATGGCCAGCAGCTTGTCGCGCGTGGCGGGGTCGTTCACGGCGGCGCGCGCTTCGTTGGCGAGGCGCTGGACGATGTCCGGCGGCGTGCCGGCGGGCGCCACCATGGCGAACCAGGAATTGAAGGTGAAGTCGGGCATGCCGCTTTCACGGAACGTGGGCACGTCGGGGTATTGCGGCAGGCGCTCGCGCGTGGATACGGCCAGCAGGCGCAGCTTGCCGCCCTGCAGCAGCGAGGTCACGGTGCCCAGGCCCTGCATGGAGGCGTCGACCTCGCCTGCCGCGACGGCCACGGCCGCTGGCGTGGCACCCTTGTAGGGCACGTGCATCAGGTCGAGCCCGCCACGGTCGGCGATCAGGGCCATGCCGATGTGCTGCGGGCTGCCGTTGCCGCCCGAGCCGTAATTGAGCTTGCCCGGCGCGGCCTTGGCGGCCTTGATGAAGTCGGCCAGCGTGCGGTGGGGCGAGTCGGCCTTGACGACCAGGCCCCATTCGATCGTGCCCACCAGCGAGACCGGCGTGAAGTCGGTCAGCGCATTCCATGGCATCTTGGCCATCATGTGCGGCACCATGGTGAGCACGCTGTCGTTGAAGCCGCCGATGGTGTAGCCGTCGGGCGCGGAACGTGCCAGCCGCTCGGCGCCGATGATGCCGGACGAGCCGGCGATGTTCTCCACCGCGAAGCCCTGGCCCATCGACTCGCCCATCTTCTGCACCACCACGCGGGCCGCGTTGTCCACGGCACTGCCGGCGGCCAGCGGAACGATCATGCGGATGGGCTTGTTGGGATAGCTGGGCTGGGCGATGACGGCCAGCGGCAAGGCGATCAGGGCGCCCACCATCAGGCGGCTGAGTGATTTCATGGGGTGTCTCCGTGGATGCTTTGTCTACGCTCCGGCCCTGCCGGAAGCAGCCGCAAGAGTACGCAGCGCCGGGGGCACTGTCTAATGCTGTATTTGCCCTCTGCCATATCATCTTGATATCTTTCGATGCGGGTGAACCCTCGTCCCGAAACACGTCATGAACCTCAAAACCCTTCGTTATTTCGTGACCGTGGCCGACAGCGGAAGCCTGACCGCCGCCGCGGCTGCGATACCGATTGCGCAACCCGCGCTGACACGGCAGATGCGTGACCTGGAGTCGGAGGTGGGCGTCCAGCTGCTGCAGCGCCTGCCGCGCGGCGTGCGCCTGACGCCTGCGGGTGTGACGCTGTACGAATCTGCGCAGCGCATCCTGACCGAGGCGGCCAGGCTGGGCCGCCGGCTCTCGCACAGCCAGCAGAAAGAGCGCACGCAGGTCGTGCTGGGCGCCTCGCCCACGCTGGCGCGGCTGCTGCTGCCACGCCTGTTCGAGAACTGCATCGACGCGCTGGACGAGCTCGAACTGCGCGCGCGCGAGGCGTTCACCCCCGCGCTGCTGGACTGGCTGGAGCGCGGGATGATCGATCTGGCCGTTCTCACCAATCCCGAGCCGGGCCGCGCGCTGTCGTTCCAGCCGCTGCTGGGCGAGCCGTTCGCGCTGGTCTCGCATGCCCGCATGCGCATCGGGCCGGTGGTATCAGTGCACCAGCTCGCGCGCATTCCGCTGCTGATGACCAGCCTGCACCGCGGCCTGGTCGACCGGCAACTGGCGAGCCTGGGCCAGTCGCTGCAGGTGCGCGCCGAGATCGATTCGGTCGATTCGATCTGCGAGCTGGTGCTGCGCGGACGCTGGGCGACGATCATGCCGGTATCGGTGTTCCGCGAGACGCCGCAGGAAGGCTCGATCGTCATGTCCGAGATTTCGGGCGTGCAGCTCCATCGCCTGCTGGTGCTGGCCACACGCATCGATCCCAAGCCCAACCCGGCTCTGTCGCTCGTGCACGATCTGGTGGTGGCCGAATTCGCCCGCATGGAACGGCGGGGAACTTTCAGTTTTGCCGCAGCCGCTGCCGAGGCGACGGGCCGACGCTGACGCGGCCGTGCTAGCGTTCGGGGCGGGCAGCCTTGGCTGTCGGCTTTTCAGGAACTCATTGCATGAATCACGACCGTCTTCCGCCCCTGGCCCCTGATCAATGGTCCGCCGAACAGCGCACCTGTGCCGAAGAAATCATCGCCGGGCCTCGCGGGGCGGTGATCGAACCCTTCATCCCCATGCTGCGCAGCCCGGAGCTCTGCACCCATGCGCAGCGCATGGGCGAGTACCTGCGATACCGCAGCGCCATCGGCCTGCGGCTGTCCGAGCTGGCCATCCTGCTGACGGCGCGCCACTGGAATCAGCAGGTGGAATGGGCCATCCATGCGCCCATCGCCATGCGGGAAGGCATCACGCGCGCCGTCGTCGACGCCATTTCCGAGCGACGTGACCCGCCCTACGAGCGTGCGGACGAACGCCTGGTGGACGCCGTGGTCCGCCAGTCACTGAACGACCGCCGGGTGGCCGACGACACCTGGCAGCAGGGCGTGGCGGCGCTGGGCGAGCAGGGCGTGATCGACCTGCTGGGCATCGCCGGCTACTACACCATGCTGTCCTTCGTGATGACGGGCGCCCAGACCCCGCCGCCGCGCGGCCTGGACATGCGCCTGGCGCCCTGACTGCCGCCGTAGCCGGCCTCGGGTGCGGGCCCCGGAGGGGAAAGGCCCCCGGCCGGATTGGCTAGAATGCCGGGTTGCCGTGGAGGCCGGGCTCATCCGGCGGACGGCGCGCCGCTGCCCACCGGGAGTGGCGCGCGCCGCAGATGACATACCCCGCACGCATGCGCGCAGGCCGCTGTTCCTCGACACGGCAGTGGCCGCTTTCCGTACACGCCACGCTGCAGTCGACAGACATTCCGCAAGGCGGGCCCGACAGGGTCGCCGCGCATCATCCTTTTGTGGATTTGGAGAAACTCATGACCGTGACCGTTGAAACCCTGGACAAGCTCGAGCGCAAGATCACCCTGTCGCTGCCCGTGGGCGTGATCCAGTCCGAAGTCGATGCCCGCCTGCGCAAGCTTGCACGCCAGGTCAAGATGGACGGCTTCCGTCCCGGCAAGGTGCCCCTGAGCGTGGTCGCGCAGCGCCACGGCTTCTCCGTTCAGTACGAAGTCATGAACGACAAGGTGGGCGAAGTGTTCGCCAAGGCCGTCAACGACGCCAAGCTGCGCGTGGCCGGCCAGCCCAAGATCACCGAGAAGGAAGGCGCTCCCGAGGGTGAACTGGCTTTCGACGCCGTGTTCGAGGTGTTCCCCGAGGTGAAGATCGGCGACCTGTCGGCCGCCACCGTCGAGAAGCTGTCGGCAGAGGTGTCCGAAGACGCCATCGACCGCACCGTGGACATCCTGCGCAAGCAGCGCCGCACGTTCGCGCAGCGCGCGCAGGACGCCGCTGCCCAGGACGATGACCGCGTCACGGTCGACTTCGAAGGCAAGATCGATGGCGAACCGTTCGAAGGCGGCAAGGCTTCTGACTTCCAGTTCGTCATCGGCGAAGGCCAGATGCTCAAGGAGTTCGAGGACGCCGTGCGCGGCATGAAGTCCGGCGAGAGCCGCACCTTCCCGCTGAACTTCCCGGCCGAATACCACGGCAAGGACGTGGCCGGCAAGCAGGCCGATTTCCTGGTCACGCTCAAGAAGATCGAATCCTCGAACCTGCCCGCCGTCGACGAGCAGCTGGCCAAGTCGCTGGGCATCGCCGAAGGCACGGTGGAGGCGTTGCGCGCCGACATCCGCAAGAACCTCGAACGTGAAGTGAAGTTCCGCTTGTTGGCACGCAACAAGCAGGGCGTGATGGATGCGCTGCTGGCCAACGCCGAACTGGACGTGCCGAACGCCAGCGTGCAATCGGAAATCGAGCGCATGGTCGAAAGCGCGCGGGCTGACCTCAAGCAGCGCGGCATCAAGGACGCCGACAAGGCCCCGATCCCCGACGACGTGTTCCGCCCGCAGGCCGAACGCCGCGTGCGCCTGGGCCTGGTGGTCGCCGAACTGGTGCGTTCCAACGAACTGCAGGCCACCGCCGAGCAGATCAAGGCCCACATCGAAGAGCTGGCCGCCAGCTACGAAAAGCCGGCCGACGTGGTGCGCTGGTACTACGGCGACAACCGCCGCCTCGCCGAAGTCGAGGCCATCGTGATCGAGAACAATGTCACGGATTTCGTGCTCGCGCGCGCCAAGGTGGCCGACAAGGCCGTGTCGTTCGACGAGCTGATGGGCCAGCAGGCCTGAGGTCTTCCGGCACATCTCGCAGGCGGGGCCTGCGGCGGGCTTGCAGTCCTGCCGCCAGGCCCCATCTCATTGGCGGCTACCGAATTTCGGTACAGTGTTTCCGATTACTGGAGAAAACATGAGCGCACTCGAAACGCAAGCCCTGGGCATGGTCCCGATGGTCATCGAGCAGTCGGGCCGTGGCGAGCGGTCCTACGACATCTATTCGCGCCTGCTCAAGGAGCGCGTGATCTTCCTGGTGGGCGAGGTCAACGACCAGACCGCCAACCTGGTGGTGGCGCAGCTGTTGTTCCTGGAAAGCGAGAACCCCGACAAGGACATCTCGTTCTACATCAACTCACCCGGCGGCAGCGTGACGGCCGGCATGGCGATCTACGACACCATGCAATTCATCAAGCCCGACGTGTCCACGCTGTGCGTGGGCTTCGCGGCCAGCATGGGCGCGTTCCTGCTGGCGGCCGGGGCCAAAGGCAAGCGTTTCTCCCTGCCCAACTCCAAGATCATGATCCACCAGGTGCTGGGTGGAGCACGCGGCCAGGCCACCGACATCGAGATCCATGCGCGCGACATCCTTCGCACCAAGGACCAGATGAACCGCATCCTGGCCGAGCGCACCGGCCAGCCGCTGGAAAAGGTCAGGCACGACACCGAGCGCGACTACTTCCTCACGGCCGACGAGGCCAAGGACTACGGTCTGGTCGACCAGGTGATTTCCAAGAGGCCCTGAGGCTGGTAGGGGTGTGGCGTGGCCGCATCCCGCCCGCGTTTTCGGCGCGGGTGTTTCGGTATCATTGATCCACTGACGTCATTCCCGTCGCCCATCCATCCCAGCCCGATTCTTCATGCCGGACAAAAAAGGCTCTTCCAGCGAAAAGACGCTCTACTGCTCGTTTTGCGGCAAGAGTCAGCACGAGGTCAAGAAACTGATCGCAGGACCGTCGGTCTTCATCTGCGACGAGTGCATCGACCTGTGCAACGAAATCATCCGTGACGAGCTGCCGGCCACGACGGAGGTCAAGGAAGGCAAGGGCGAATTGCCCACGCCCTCCGAGATCAAGAACAACCTCGACAACTATGTGATCGGGCAGGACCCGGCCAAGCGCACGCTCGCCGTGGCTGTCTACAACCACTACAAGCGGTTGCAGCACAAGGAGAAGGCGCGCTCGGATGACGTCGAGCTCACCAAGAGCAACATCCTGCTCATCGGTCCCACGGGCTCCGGCAAGACGCTGCTGGCGCAGACGCTGGCGCGCCAGCTCGACGTGCCTTTCGTGATGGCCGATGCCACCACGCTCACCGAAGCGGGCTATGTCGGAGAGGATGTCGAGAACATCATCCAGAAGCTGCTGCAGAGCTGCAACTACGAAGTCGAGAAGGCGCAGCGCGGCATCGTCTACATCGACGAGATCGACAAGATTTCGCGCAAGTCCGACAACCCCAGCATCACGCGCGACGTGTCGGGCGAGGGGGTGCAGCAGGCACTCCTCAAGCTCATCGAAGGCACGATGGCCAGCGTGCCCCCGCAGGGCGGGCGCAAGCATCCGAATCAGGATTTCCTGCAGATCGACACCACGAACATCCTCTTCATCTGCGGGGGCGCGTTCGCCGGGTTGGAGAAGGTGATCGAAGGCCGCACCGAGGCCTCGGGCATCGGCTTTGGCGCAGCGGTCCGCAGCAAGCAGCAGCGCACGCTCACCGAGGTGTTCCACGAGGTGGAGCCCGAAGACCTGATCAAGTTCGGCCTCATCCCCGAACTGGTGGGGCGCATGCCCGTGGTGGCGACGCTGGCCGAGCTGTCAGAGGACGCGCTGGTGCAGATCCTCACCGAGCCCAAGAATGCGCTGGTCAAGCAGTACGGCAAGCTGCTCTCGATGGAAGGGGTGGACCTCGAAATCCGCCCGGCAGCGCTCAAGGCCATCGCCCGCAAGGCGCTGGCCCGCAAGACCGGTGCGCGCGGCCTGCGCTCGATCCTCGAGCAATCGCTGATCGACACCATGTTCGATCTGCCCAATTCGACCAACGTCGACAAGGTGGTCGTCGACGAGTCGACCATCGACGAGAACAAGCCGCCGCTGCTCGTCTACCGCGAGGCCGCCAAGAAGGCCTGACGCCCGTGCGTGTTGCCGGCGGCCCCCTCGACCCCGATAACCGCGAAGCCACCGTTGTCGCCTGCCTGTCTTGCGCCCCTGCGGGGTGCAAGGCTTGAAAATGGTGGCCGGATGACGATATTCCACAGGTAACGTAAAGGATTCCCATGTCCGGACAGACCCTCCTGCCTGCCACTCCCCTCGACCTGCCCCTGCTTCCCCTGCGCGACGTGGTCGTGTTCCCGCACATGGTCATTCCGCTCTTCGTGGGCCGGCCCAAAAGCATCAAGGCGCTCGAGCTCGCCATGGAGGCCGAGCGCCGGATCATGCTCGTGGCGCAGAAAGCCGCGGCCAAGGACGAGCCGGCCGTGGACGACATGTTCGAGGTGGGTTGCGTGTCCACCATCCTGCAGATGCTCAAGTTGCCCGATGGCACGGTGAAGGTGCTGGTCGAAGGCCAGCAACGGGCCCAGGTCAATCGCATCGAGGACGGCGAGACGCATTTCTCGGCCAACGTGACGCCCGTGGAGCCTGCGGCGGCCGGACCGCTTTCCAGCGAGGTCGAAGCGCTGCGCCGCGCGGTCATGCAGCAGTTTGACCAGTACGTGAAGCTCAACAAGAAGATCCCGCCGGAGATCCTCACGTCGATCTCCAGCATCGATGACCCGGGTCGGCTGGCGGACACGATCGCAGCGCATCTGCCGCTCAAGCTCGACAACAAGCAGGCTGTGCTCGATCTGGCGGACGTGCGCGAGCGTCTCGAGAACCTGTTCGCGCAACTGGAGCGCGAAGTTGACATCCTCAACGTCGACAAGAAGATCCGCGGCCGCGTGAAGCGCCAGATGGAGAAGAACCAGCGCGACTTCTATCTCAACGAGCAGGTCAAGGCCATCCAGAAGGAGCTCGGCGAAGGCGAAGAGGGCGCCGACATCGAGGAGATCGAAAAGAAGATCAAGGCTGCGCGCATGCCCAAGGAAGCGCTCAAGAAGGCCGAGGGCGAACTCAAGAAGCTCAAGCTGATGTCGCCCATGTCGGCCGAGGCCACCGTGGTGCGCAATTACATCGACGTGCTGGTCGGCCTGCCCTGGAGCAAGAAGACCAAGATCAAGCACGACCTGGCCAACGCCGAAGGTGTGCTCAACGAGGACCACTTTGGTCTCGAGAAAGTCAAGGACCGCATTCTCGAATACCTCGCGGTGCAGCAGCGCGTCGACAAGGTGAAGGCCCCTATCCTGTGCCTGGTAGGCCCGCCCGGCGTGGGCAAGACCTCCCTCGGCCAGTCGATCGCCAAGGCGACCGGTCGCAAGTATGTGCGCATGGCGCTCGGCGGCATGCGCGACGAGGCCGAGATCCGCGGACATCGCCGCACCTACATCGGCGCGTTGCCGGGCAAGGTGCTGCAGAGCCTGAACAAGGCCGGCACGCGCAATCCGCTGTTCCTGCTCGATGAAATCGACAAGCTGGGCACCGACTTCCGCGGCGACCCGTCGTCCGCGCTGCTGGAGGTGCTCGATCCCGAACAGAACCACACCTTCGGCGACCACTACGTCGAGGTCGACTTCGACCTGTCGGACGTGATGTTCGTGGCCACGTCGAATTCGATGAACATCCCGCCGGCGCTGCTCGACCGGATGGAGGTGATCCGCCTGTCGGGCTACACCGAAGACGAGAAGACCAGCATCGCCGTGAAGTACCTGCTGCCCAAGCAGCTCAAGAACAACGGTGTCAAGGATGAAGAACTGCTGGTGACCGAGGCCGCCGTGCGCGACGTGGTGCGCTACTACACCCGCGAGGCCGGTGTGCGCTCGCTGGAGCGTGAGCTCTCGAAGATCTGCCGCAAGGTGGTCAAGGGCCTTCAGCTCAAGAAGCTGGAGCCGCAGGTAGTCGTGACGCCGGACAACCTCAACGAATTCCTGGGCGTGCGCAAGTTCACCTACGGACGCGCCGACGGCGCCAATCAGATCGGTCAGGTGGTCGGCCTGGCCTGGACCGAGGTGGGTGGCGATCTGCTGACGATCGAAGCGGTGACCATGCCTGGCAAGGGCGTGATCGCGACGACCGGTTCGCTGGGCGATGTGATGAAGGAATCGGTCGCGGCGGCACGCACCGTGGTTCGCAGCCGTGCGCGCATGCTGGGCATCAAGGATGAAGTGTTCGAGAAGAAGGACATGCACATCCACGTGCCCGATGGCGCCACGCCCAAGGACGGCCCCAGCGCGGGGGCGGCCATGGTCACGGCCATCGTGTCGGCGCTGACGGGCATCCCGATTCGCGGCGATGTCGCGATGACCGGCGAAATCACGCTGCGCGGCGAAGTCACGGCCATCGGAGGTCTCAAGGAAAAGCTGCTGGCCGCCTTGCGCGGGGGCATCAAGACCGTGCTGATCCCCGAAGAGAACGTGAAGGACCTGCAGGAGATTCCCGAGAACGTGAAGAACGGTCTCGAGATCGTGCCGGTGAAGTGGGTCGACAAGGTTCTCGAGATCGCTCTCGAACGCCGGCCTCAACCACTCTCCGACGAGGAGGCCGTCGTGCCTGCGGCTCCGTTGCCGGCGGCCGCTGCAGGAGATGCGATCAAGCATTGAGCTTGAGAGAGGGAAGCCATGCAGACCCGTCCGGCTTTTTTCAAATATTTTTAGCCTCGGTTGCCACAAACTCAAAAAATGGCATATACTGCGAGGCTTACGCGGGAGTAGCTCAGTTGGTAGAGCGCAACCTTGCCAAGGTTGAGGTCGAGAGTTCGAGACTCTTCTCCCGCTCCAATTTATGATCTACAGACTTCCACTGACGTCTGTAAGTCGTTGAAAAGAGGAGCTTCGGCTCCTTTTTTCATTCCAGCGAGCGCCACGGAAATCCACCCACAGCCAGCCTTTTTTAGGCGCCAATCTAGGCACAGGAATACGGGTGAAGCGGCTTCCGGATAGTTGCTGGGGCTGAGCGGGAACCATGACGAGCATAGGCCTAAGTCATCACTTAGGAGCTTCGACATGGCACTCTCTGATCTGATCGTCCGGCAGGCCAAGACCACCGGCAAACGCTACACCCTCTACGACAACGACTGCCTGAGCCTGATGGTCTCTGCCGCAGGCGGCAAGTCGTGGATGTTCCGCTACTGCTGGCTGGGCAACCAAAAGCGCATGTCCCTGGGCGGCTATCCCGCCCTCAGCCTGCGCGAGGCTCGTGCCGAGCGGGACAAGGCCCGGTCCCTGCTCGTCAGGGGGATCGATCCCCAGATCGAGCGCGACCAGCGGCAGCACGCGGCCAAGCTGGCCGGCGAATACACCTTCAAGA
Source organism: Burkholderiales bacterium (assembly GCA_017307855.1). Lineage (GTDB taxonomy): Bacteria > Pseudomonadota > Gammaproteobacteria > Burkholderiales > Burkholderiaceae_C > JAGOCV01. The sequence continues at coordinate 212,266 of JAFKGD010000008.1, forward strand.
ACGTCTTCGATGCCTGGGTCGAGCATCGCCGCAAGGAACTCAAGGAAGGCCGCCAGAGCACGCTCTCGCAGATCCAGCGCATCTTCAAGAAGGACGTACTGCCGACCCTGGGGAAGATGTCGATCTACGACATTCGCCGCCCCCAACTCCTGGGCGTCCTGGCAGCGATCGAGAAACGCAAGGCGTTCACCACCGCCGAGAAGGTCCGCACCTGGTTCAACCAGTTGTTCCGCTATGCCCTGGTCGTCGCCGAGGGCCTGGAAGTCAACCCGGCCACAGACCTGGACGTGGTGGCTGAGCCCAAGCCCCCTGTGGCCCACAACCCCTACCTGCACCTGCCCGAACTGCCCGAGTTCCTTCAGAAGCTGCGGCGCTACAACCCCCGCGGCTACCAAACCCAGCTTGGCGTCCGGCTGCTGTTCCTGACCGGTGTGCGCACCGGCGAGCTGCGGTTGGCCGAACCTGAACAGTTCGACCTCGACCGGGGTTTGTGGATCATCCCGCCACAGGTCGTCAAGCAGCTTCAGGACGAAATGCGCAAGGCCGGCAAGCGGCCGCAGGACGTGCCGCCCTACATCGTGCCGCTGTCCGTTCAGGCCATCGAGATCGTGCGCTATCTCCTGGGGGTGATGCGGCCGGCACAGAAGTACCTGCTGTCGCATCGCAGTGAACTCAAGAAGCGCATCAGCGAGAACACCCTCAACAAGGCCTTGCAGTTCATGGGCTACGAGGGGCGCCTGACCGGCCACGGCATCCGCGGAACCATCTCGACGGCGCTCAACGAGATCGGCTATCCCAAGATTTGGGTGGACGCGCAGCTTTCGCATTCCGACCCTAACAAGGTGAGTTCGGCCTACAACCACGCCAAGTACGTGGAGCCGCGGCGGCGGATGATGCAGGACTGGGCTGATCGCCTCGACTTGCTCGAACAGGGCGAAGTGGAAGCCGCGAGCGCGCATCTGACGATTCGTATCGACGGGGTGCCGGCGATGGCGGAAACTGAGGACGTGGTGGACGCGGTCCCCATGGTGGCCGAGCCCGCTTCCCCTGGCGTCCCGCCGGTGGTGGCCACGCCCATCGTCGTGACCCCGAACAGTGGCGAGATCACGTTCCAGCGGCTGTCGCAGGTGCCGCCACCGCCGACGCATGCGCCGGAGCCGGAAGTCTCCGCAATCCAGCGGGAGCGCGAGGAAATGCTGGCCATGTACGAGTAGCCGAACAATCTGCCGGTGCCGCTGTTCGGCAAGCTGGCCGGAAAGTCCAAGGACCAGATCAACCGGGAGCTGAAAGCCGGCAAGCTGCTGTCCATCAGCCTGGGCAATCGGGGGCAGCGGGTTCCCGACTGGCAACTGGTGCCGCTCAAGCACAAGCTGGCTCAGGTGCTCATGAATCAATGTCCGCGGGCGGACTCGTGGAATCTGTATCGCATGCTCACCCGGCCACATCCGGACCTGGGTGATCGTGCCGCCATCGACATCGTGACGCCAAGCAATCTGGGCATGGTCGTCCGGGTCATCGCGGCCACCCACCAGGGGTTACCTTGTTTCCTGTGCAGAACCTCGCGCCGTGACGCACTGGTAAACCCGCGTTTCGGCCCCTGCACGCTCTGGACTTGTCCAACCTCCTCATCATTGGCCGGCCGATATAGTGCTCACGACGGCACGGCCGAGGGGGGAAACATGCGTCCTATTCATCTGCGATTCGTGGGAGCCACTGAGCTTCCAAAGACCCTTTCGGACTTCGACGTCCAGCAATCGTTTCGGATCAGCAGTGCCGACGTCGCGGCCATTCGAGAGCGGTTTCGCGCCGACCGCCGGCTGGGCGTTGCGGTGCAACTGGTCTTCCTGCGAGCGACGGGACGCCCCCTGGATCGCACGGCAAGCGTGCCTCGTGCGCTCTTGCGGTCCCTGTGCGCCGCTCTGGGCGCACCTGAAACGGCCATCGCGTCGCTCAAGACCATCTACCAGCGCGTGGCCACGCTCTACGAGCATCAGCAATGGGCGCGCGAACACGCCGGCATCGTGCCCGCTGACGATGCGGTCATGGCTGAACTTGGTCGGGCACTGGAGAGCCTGGCCGCCACGGCAGCGTCGGTCGATGAACTTGTGCAGGAGGCCGAGCTGTGGCTGTTCGGCCGCCAGCATCTTCTACCCGCCGATCGCGCTCTTCGAGATCTCGCGCGCAAGGCCTATGCCTTCATCGAGGCGGCCGCCCTGGAAGCCGTCAACAGCGAAGTCCCCGCGCACAAGCAGTCAGCCGTGCTGGCGGCAGTCTTTTCCTCGCGCCGCGGCCGTGGTGGAGGCACGGTTCTGGAATGGCTCAAGATCCCCGCGGGCAAACACAGCCCGACCAGCATCACGGAGGTCACGGCCAAGATCTCCTACCTGAAGGAGCTTGGCGTCGACACCTGGTCGCTCTGCGCGATCTCCAACGCGCGATTGCGCGCGTATGCCCAGGCGATCGCCAACCGGCCGCCGGCGGAATCAAGACGCCGGATCGAGCAGACGCAGGTGCTGGAGATCGTCTGCTTCCTGCGCGCCACACTGTTGGAGCTGACGGACACGCTGATGTACATGACCGGCCGGCGCGTGAACGACCTGCTTCGCCATGCCTCCAATCGGGTCACTGCCAAACAAGCGCGCAGCGCGGTCGAGTATCGCCAGCAGGTCGAGGCCATGCGGCGGATCGTTCATGACGACGATCGCTCGGCCGAGGCACGGATTGCGGCCCTGAAAGAGCTTCTGCCGAAGGACGAGAAGTCAGAACCCAACAGCCATGCCGCTCTCGTTCGGCAATCGCTCGCCGACGATGCCACACGGGTCACGGCCCTGCTCGGCGCATTCTCTGACCTGGATCTCAAGGGGCATGCGGATCAGCGGCCCATGAAGCAGGTTGTCGCGTTGCGCGAACTGATCGAGCAAGGTGCGACGGAACTGCCGGTGGGCTTCGACGCCGGAATGGCGGGGCCTCTCTGGCAGGACCTTCTCAATGATGCCGACCGCACGAAGGCATTTGCAGCCCTGAAGGCTTCCACCATGCTGGCGGTGCGCCAGGGGTTGCGGGGTGGACGACTGTGGATCGACCACAGTTGGGAGTTTCGCAACCGTGAAGACTTGCTGATCCCACCGGCCGAATGGAAGAAGGAGCGCCAGGTCCTGATCAGTGCGCTCAGCCTGACCACCGATCCCCGGAAGTTCCTCGCGCGCTTGCACGCGCACCTGGACGTGGGACTGCGCGCGCTGTCGGAAGCCGTCGCGGACGGCAAGCTGGAAATCGATGGCGACGGGATGGTGCGTTTCCACAAGCTGGCGGCACTGCCCGTGGATGCCGCGATCCAGCGCAGTCGCGACGCGATGTTCTCGATCATCGGCCATGTCCAGTTCGGCGACATGATCGTGGAGATGGACGCTTGCACCGGGTTCAGCGAGATCCTGCTGGGGCGCCGCGCCAAGAGCACGCAGGAACTCGTCGCCTGCTACGCGGCGCTGCTGGCCCACGGCACCGAGAACGACGCCAAGGGCGTGGCGGCGATGATTCCCGGCATCGAAGTGGCGCACATCTCCGCTGCGATGCGATCGCTGGAAGCGCGGGACCGCCTTCGCAAGGCCAACGAACGCGTGGTCGAGTTCCAGCGCAAGAACCCGATCGCCGAGTTGTGGGGAAGCGGCGACCAGGCCTCAGCGGACATGATGGCCTTGGACGCGTCCAGGCACCTGTACAACGCCCGCGTCGATCCGCGGCGCCGGACGTTCGCGGTCGGCCTGTACACCCATGTCCTTGAGTCCTACGGCGTCATCTACGACCAGCCGATCGTGCACAACGAGCGGCAAAGCTCGGCCGCCCTGGAGGGCGTCGAGCACTACAACACTCGCGCCGAGGAAAGCATGCGGCTGTCCCGACTGGCCGTCGATACCCATGGCTACACCTACGTGGGCATGACGGTGGCCAAGCTGCTGGGATTCGACCTGTGCCCCCAGCTGCGCGACATCGCGGAGCGCAGGCTGTACCTGCCGCGCTCGATCGCGCTGCCCGAGAACCTGGAGCGCATCGCGGTCACCAACGTCTCGGAGCCCGCCATCACCAAGGGGTGGGACGAACTGCTGCGCCTGGTCGCGTCCATTCGCGCCGGCCGACTCTCGCCCCGGGCCGCGATGGAGAAGCTGGGCCGTGCCGCCCAGGGAGACCCGATGCACAAAGCGGCGGATCAGCTGGGCCGCTTGCTACGCACGCTCTTCCTGTGCGACTACTTCAGCAACGAGGACTTCCGCCGCGAGATTCACACGCTGCTGAACCGGGGCGAATCGGTACATCAGCTGCAGCGGGCGATCTTCTACGGACGCCTGGCGGCCGAGCGCGGTCGCCGGCGCGACGAGATCCGGGCGATTTCCGGCTCGCATGCCTTGCTGACCAACATCGTCATCGCCTGGAATACGCTGAAGATGCAGGGTGTCGTGGACGACTGGCGCAAGGCCAAGCACCCGATCGAGGATGCCTGGATCCGCCGCATGGGGCCGGTGCACTTCGCGAACGTGAACTTCCGGGGCCTGATCTCGTTTGGCATCGACCGCTACGCGGATGCACTGTTGCAGAAGCCGGCGTCGAAGCGGAGTGTGGCGGGCTGACCTGCGGCGGGGTGAGCGCGGTTTCTCGTGCAATTTGTAGCGGTAGGAGGCCGCGCCTCCATAAAAATCAACGACTTACGAGTTGCCTACTTTTGGGCGGCGATGTTTTCCGTGCGATTTGTAGCGGTTGGGAGCGATCGGTGGCCAGCCGATTCTTGTACTCTGGACATCAAGAAGCGTCGAAAGTGCAAATTATCCGTTTCGACTAAATCCGGATAAAGCGCTGCCGAGCATCGGCCGTAAGATTTGGCGACGTCCAAGCAGCCAGCCATGAACGACCCCTCCCTTGATACCGCATTCGTGAAGCTGGCTGCTTGGCAAGCGGCCCAAGCTGAACTCACAGCGCTCGAGAAAGAACTCGGCGCGGCGATGGTGGACTACGCCAGCAAGCTGGGCGACCCACCGCGCCACTTGATCATCCAGGCCGAACGCAAGCGAGAAGAAGTCCGAATGCTCTTCGATGTCGCGATGGAGGCTCTCGACGCGCATAGTTCCGCCCGCACCGGCCAGACCAATTTCGGCAATCTCTCCTGAACAGGATGGGTGCCGGATTTGGGGTGTTCGTCCTTTCCGTGCAGATTGACACGCTGGCACGGGAAATCCCGTTGCAAATCAATGCCCTGCAAAACCGGTGCTTGGACCAGCCCGGTCCTTTTCGTGCAAATTGACACGGTAGCCGCATGGATCGCGGCGGTCCGGGTACCTCCAGAGGAATTCGTTTCCAACATTCGGCACGCGCCGAATATTGGACTTCCGCCGAATGTCGGTCAGGAACGGCGGACCTCGAAGGCCCTGCCCATCTGGCGCGCGCGCTTGACCTCGTCGCCGTGCAGGTAAATCGAGGTCGTCGCGATCGAAGCGTGGCGCAGGTTGTCTCGGACGGTGGTGAGTTCGGCGCCCCGCGCCAGCGCATGCGTCGCGTGCGTGTGGCGCATCCAGTGCGGGCTCGCGCGGCGCAGCTTCTCCGCGGTGGCCGGGCTGTCGGCCTCGATGACATCGGCCACCTGCGCGAAGAAGCGGCGCATGACGCTCCATAGGCGCGCAGCGCTGATGCCGGCGGCGCTCTCCTGATCGAGATTGCCGATGAGCGGAGTTCGCGGATCCCAGCGCGCCGGCGTCACCGGCAGTCCGCGCTGCACCAGGTAGCGGTCCAGGGCCGATCGCGCCAGCGGCGGCAGGGCCACCTTGGCGGCCTTCGTTCCTTTGCCGACCAGGTGCAGCCAATGATCGCCTTGAGCGTCGACCTCGATCTGTCCCAGAGTGGCACCGACCAGTTCGCCGATGCGCAGTCCCGTGGCGTAGGCGAAGTCCAGCACGAAGCGAAGCCGCTGGGCCGCCGGCGCTTGCCATCCATAGCTCCACTCCAGCCCTTCGGCCACCGTCTGGATCAGCGACCATTCGCCTTCGCCGAAAACGCGCGTGTTCGCCAGGGTGCCTGACCGTGATGCACCGCGCACCTTGAGGCCGGCGAACGGGTTGGCCAGCAGATAGCGCTGCTGGATCAACCAGCGGAACATGGCGCCGACGACCGACAGCGCATACGCCACCGAGCGTGCGGACAGGTCGCCGGTGAATGGACGCCATTCGGGTGAAGAGCGTGGCCGCGGCGGGCCGACCCAGCGCGTTCTGGGCGTCGGGTGGCGAAGGAACGTGCGGTAGGCCACGGCGTCCTCGGTGGTGAGCGAAGACAACGCGCGGCCGCGCTGGACGATGGCCCAGAGGATCAGGCGTTCGGCTTCCTTGCGGTAGGCGCGCTGTGTGGCGCCGGACTCCTGCAGCGCGAGCCAGGCCGATGCCGCTTCGTAGTCGTTATCCGCGTCCAGCGTGCTGGTGGCCCTGGGTGCGCGGAAGGTGCCGCGTGAGCCGTCGACATCGTGCGGCACGCGCAGCTTCTCCCACGGCACGACGTCCTCCTGGGCGCCGACCGGCACCAGCGCGCGCGCTTGCTGCGTGAGCTGCGGGTGGTCGGCGAAGAACGCTTCGACACCGCGCGCGCCGGCGGCGCCCAGGCTCGGGATCGCCGTCCACCAGCGCCTGCGCCGCGGAATGCGCACCGTCAACTCGGCCAGCGTCTTGATCCCTTGCGCCTCGATTGCGCGCGCCGCGCGCGCAGGCAGCCACCGTTGGACCGCGTCGGTCACGAGCGGCGCGGGCGGTGGCAGGCGTCGCAGCGTCTCGATCGTGTTCATGACGGCGCGAGCGTGTTGACCACGATCTGCTGCCGGATGCTGCAGCAGATCGGCCAGATCGTCGCGGTGCCGCTCGCTCGCGTAGCCAGCCAGCTGACGCCGGATCGCGCCGAGCATGGCGCGCGACGATTGTCCGGTTGCCCTGTCGTGTCCGAGGTATTGCGCGACGGCTTCTCTTGCGCTCAAGCCCGCATACCAGGCGCGCAACGCGGCCAAGGCCGCCGTGCCGGGGAAACTGTCGGCTGCCGCTTGGGACTGGGCACTTTTCACACTCGCCAGTTTAGCTGCGCGATGCAGCTATTGCGATAAGAAAGATTATCTCGATAGCATGAACGCAAAGACGGGTGTGTGCGGCACGAGTGCACGTCGCCGGCGGTCAAAGCTATAGGCGCGCTATGGCCGAGCGCACTTCACCCACACCGAGAATCTCGGAAAGCACGATCGGCGTCGCTCCGGCCTTGTAAAGCACATACACGGGCACCCCATTGCGGCCGAGCTGAGCGAGCGCTGCAGTCACCGCCGGATTCCGGCGCGTCCAGTCGGCACGCAGCAGCACCACGTTCTTCGCAGACAGGTCGGCCAACACCTCAGGATGGGACAACACCGTCTTCTTGTTGTACTGGCAGGTTACGCACCACGATGCCGTGAAGTCCACGAAGACTGGCTGACCCGTTGCAAGCAGTTGCTCCACGCGACCTGGCTCCCAGTCCTGCCACGGACCGCTTGCGGCCGACACCACATCCTGGCCGACGGTTCTTGCGATGTTCTGGCCGCCAACCCATGCGATCAACGCGAATGAAGCGGCCGAAATCGCGACGAGAACAGTCCGTGCACGGCCTCGCAGCGTGAACGCCCAGATCACCATGCTCATGACCACCAGAAGGAGCAGCAGTGCGCCGGCGCCATCGATGCCCGCCTGCTGCCCCAACACCCACACGAGCCAAGCGACCGTGGCGAACATCGGGAAAGCCATCGCTTTGCGAAAGACAGCCATCCACGGTCCTGGCCGCGGCAGCAAGTGGGCCACGGGGGGGATCCAGCTCGCCGCCAGATAGGGCAATGCCATGCCGATGCCCAGCACCGCGAAGATCAGCAGCGCCTGCGCCGCTGGAAGTCCGATGGCAAGGCCCAGCGATGTGCCCATGAATGGAGCGGTGCATGGCGACGCGATCGCCACAGCCAAGACGCCCGAGAGGAATGAATTGCCCACTGGATTCTTTGCCTCGAGCGAGGCGACACTGGATGGCAGTACGGTACCGAACTCGAAGAGGCCGGCCAGGTTCAATCCGATCACCGTGAACAATGCAGCCAGGGCCGCGACGAACCCAGGCGACTGCAGCTGGAAACCCCAGCCAAGCTGTGCCCCGGCTGCGCGCAGCGCCAGGACCCCTGCGCCCAAGGCGATGAATGAGACCACCACGCCGGAGGTGTAAGCCAACCCACTCAGCCGATGCGCCCGCCGATCATCGGCATGGCGTGTGAAACCCACCACCTTGATCGCCAGCACTGGAAACACGCAGGGCATCAGGTTGAGGATCAAGCCTCCCAGCAAGGCACCCAGGAGTGCGGCCGCGAAAGTGATCGAGCCGGTCGGTGCCGCTGCGCTGAGTTCGTTGGCGCGAAGCGCAGCCTCCAGGGCAGGTGGCATCCCCACCTGCGCGGCGACCTTCGGCCACTCACCGAGGACTTTGGCCTCGGTCCGCCAACCCTGTTCCCCCAAGGCCAGGACGATGGGCATCACGGCCGGGCTTTGACTGCGTTGCGGTGAGACCGGCACACGCGCAGTCCAGGTACCGCCGGTCCAGGCCTGCGTCCACTGGCCAGCCGTCTCTATGACTTCGTTGGTTTCGGGAAAGAACTGCAGTTCCTTGCCTCTCAACGCTGCCGGCAGGCCCACCACGCTCACCTTGAGGGAATTCCCCTCGAGGGTGACGCTGCTTTCACCTTGAATTGGCTTGGGCTGGGCAGCGAACGCCGCCTCAAAAGTTGCACCATGCAAAGCCGTGGCGCTGCGAACAGGTACCTTCAGCAGAAACTCGCCTTCCTCGGGAACGCATTCCTGTCGGCAGATCAGCCACTGGGCCTTCAGCTTGACAGGCAAATCGCCGGCCACCGAGGGTTTGAAGTCCGGGGTGATGGTGAGCGGGACCGGCAGCAAGACCGTGTTGTGGTAGCCGTAGTTGGCCAGCGAGCCGATGGGGAATTTTTTCGGCACCGGCCAGGCGATCTCGCCGGCCACCACGCCTGCGGGCAGGCTCCATTGCAGCTGCGTTGGCAAGCCCGAATCACCCGAGTTCTTCCAATACGTGTGCCATTCGGGCTTGTGCGCCAGCTGCAGCCCTAGCCAGACCGGCTTGCCCGGCTCGACGCCTTCAGGGGCGTGCGCCATCAGCTCCGCTCTCGCCCGTTCCGTGACGACCACGCTTTTGCCGCCGGTCTGGGCCAGCGCAGAGCAAGCGGCCACGCCCAGGAGCGCAAAAGTAAGGAGAAGGGATTTTCTGCTCATCGGGTATTCGGGCATGGGCGCTATAGACGTCCCCCACCCCGGTCAAAAATTGCTGCCATCGGGTCTGGCCCGGCGAAATATAGTCCTTGCCGGGCGACCAGGAGGCCAATCCCCGCAGGGCAACGGGATACCGAGCCCGCAGTTGACTCTGAAGCGGCTATAAGGTTCCCAATTGGGCTGCCGTTCACTACGGGTCCCAGACATGACCGCGACAAGCCCTTCATTTTCCCAGCTCGCCATCCGCTATGCCAGCTACCCCGCCATCCTCGGTGCGACGGCATTTGTTCTGTTGGTTCTGGTGGGCGACAGCCTGCCGTACTTCCCCACGGTCCCTCTCGTTGTCGCGGCTGCGCTGCTGGCGGTGGCGCTGCTGGAGCGTCGACTTCCGTTTCACCGCGAGTGGCTGCGCGACCATCGCGACGCCGCCTGCGATGCTGCCCATGCGGTGGTGAACCTGGCGATCCTCCTGAGCGTGCACGGGCTCATCGCTCTGCTGCCCTCGCAGTGGCTCCCCGACAGCATCTGGCCCACCGGCTGGCCGCTGCTTGCGCAAGCGCTGCTGGTGGGCCTGGTGCTGGACCTGAGCCTGTACTCCGTGCATTGGCTTAGCCATCGCTACGCCTGGATGTGGAAGTTCCATGCGATCCATCACAGCTCGGAGCGCCTGTACTGGCTCAATGGCGAGCGCCGGCACCCGCTCCACGCCATGATGATGGCCGGGCCGGGCCTGCTGATCGTTGTGCTGTTGGGCGCGCCGTCGCTGGCGGTGGGCGCATGGCTGGGCGTTCTCGCGGTGCACCTGGCCTTTCAGCATTCGAACCTGGACTACCGCGTGGGTCCGCTTCGCTACCTGGTGGGCGCGGCGGAAGTCCACCGCTGGCACCACAAGCGCGAGTACGAGGACGCGCAGGTCAACTTCGGGGAGTTCTGGATGGTCTGGGACCATGCGTTCGGCACCTTCAAGCTTCCGCGCCAGACCCTGGGGCCCGCCGACGTCGGCTTGTCCGATCGAGCCTTCCCGGTGCGCTACGCAGCGCAACTGCTCTATCCGCTGACGCAGCAGGACTCCGGGGCTGTGCGGGTCCGCGAAGAACAATTCGAGGCGGCCAGAATCGCTTTCAGGAGGGAGAGCGCGATCGCGCGAACCCAGGAACACGCCTGGGACTTGCCGGCCGCGTGGCGCGCGCACGAACTGGCTCACATCATCGGCCAGCCGTACCTGCGGCTGCACCTGCTCAGCCATTGGCAAATGCTCGGCCTGGCTTGGCGCACCGTCAATAGGGCTGAGTGCGGCGCGCAGGCCTTGCGGCTGATACTCACCCCCTTGGCCCACTTCACCGGCCGCATGCCGCCCTACAACGTGGGCACGCGGCGGGTCGGCCTGCTCGATACTGGGGGCTGGCCAACCGAGTTGGATCCGATGACATTGCAACGTCGCGAGGCCAGCAGATGACGATTTCCGAGGAACAGGCGCGCATCGCCGCCGAGTTGGGCGTGGCATCGGTTTTCAACCCCGATGCGGAGATCGCCCGCCGGGTCGGCTTCCTGGCAAGCTACGCGAAGTCGGCGCAGGCGCACACGCTGGTGCTGGGGATCAGCGGCGGAGTCGACTCCACGGTGACTGGCCGCCTGTGCCAGCTCGCCGTCGAAGCGCTCAGGACCGAGGGCTCCCAGATTCGTTTCATCGCCATGCGCCTGCCCTATGGCGCCCAGGCAGACGAGGTCGACGCGCAGCGCGCGCTCGCCTTCATCGATGCCGACGAAGCCTTGACGGTGGACATCAGGCCGGCTTCCGACGCGATGCTCGAGCGGACGAAGGCGGCGGGCATGCAGCTCAAGGACGAGTGGCACGAGGACTTCGTGCTGGGCAACATCAAGGCACGCCAGCGCATGATCGCCCAGTACGCCGTTGCGGGGGCCACCTCGGGACTGGTGGTCGGAACAGACCATGCAGCCGAAGCCCTGATGGGCTTCTTCACCAAGTTCGGCGATGGCGGCTGCGACCTGGCGCCGTTGTCGGGATTGACCAAGCGCCGGGTCAGGGCGCTGGCCCACGCCTTGGGCGCGGATGCCATGCTGGTCTCGAAGACGCCGACCGCCGACCTCGAGACCCTGCGACCGCAGCGCGCGGATGAAGCTGCGCTCGGTGTGACCTATCAAGCCATCGACGATTTCCTGGAGGGTCATCAGGTCGATGGCGCGTCGGAAAGAATCATCCTGGACACGTACAGGCGCACAGCGCACAAGCGGGCTCTTCCTGCCGTCCCATCGGCCGGGTGATAGACACGATGGACTCCAGGCCTGCAGAGCTTCGACGCGAAGTCGCAGGCGTGCGCGTTGCCGCCGCCAAGGGCACGGCGTTTTGCATCGGCGTGCTTGTGGCGAGCTACTTCCTTTTGCCATCGTTGATTGACTTTCCGCGTGATGCAATCGGAGCGCTAATTTTCACGTTGCGAGTGGATCTGTTTGTCCTGTTCTGGGTACTGGTGGGCGTGGGTTTGGTGTCGCACGCCCGCAGGCAGTCGATGCAGGACATCGCGGGCTCCGCCTTCGGCACTCCTTCGGAAACCATCCGGATCAAAATCGCCTTTCTTCAGAACACGCTCGAGCAGGCGGTGATCGCGATTGGTTCCCACATCGTCTTCAGTACGCTGGCGAGTGGCGATGCCTTGGCGCTGGTCGTCGCGGCGACCTTCCTGTTCGGCGTTGGCCGGGTCTCTTTCTACCGGGGCTATCCACGCGGCGCCGCGGCGCGCGCGTTCGGCGTGGTGACGACCGTCATTCCCGGCCTGTTGGCCTTTCTTGCCTCGCTCGTTCTCATGTCGCTACGCGTCGTCTTCGGCTGACGCGAAGGCGGCGGACCAAGTCCTCACGCCTGGCTCAGCAGTGCGGGGCGTTGCAGATAGGGCTTGACCCTGTAGCGACTTGAAGGTGTATCTTCAAGGCATTGAGAAAAACGGAGTAAAGCCATGACCTCGAACAACGCCTCGTGCGGCACGGCCGCATGCGAATCCCTCGCGAAGGAACCCCTGGTCGGCCGCGCCCAGCCCGTCACGAACACGGTCTTCTACATCGAGAAGATGGACTGTCCGAGTGAGGAGCGCCAGATTCGCGCGCGCCTGGGGCAAATCGCCGGTGTGGACTCGCTCGGATTCGACTTGGCGCAGCACAACCTCACCGTGACCCACCGGCTGCAGGACCTGGAACCGGTGACGACGGCCTTGGCCGAATTGGGCTTGCCTCCCGTGCCCCAAGGACGCGCCACGCGCACCGATCGGTTTCAGGTGCCCAAGATGGACTGCCGCAACGAAGTGGCGCAGATTCGCGAACGATTCGCCCAGCTCGAAGGCATTGGCGAGCTGGAGTTCGACCTCAAACAGCGCGTGCTGACTGTCCATCACCGGTTGCCGGACGTCGTACCGATCACGGACGCGCTCGCATCGATCGGCATGCCGGCGGCGGTGCCTCCCGCCGAGCACCCTGCGACTCGCTCAACATTCCGCGTCCCCAACATGGACTGCGTGAACGAGGAGCGGCAGGTGCGCGAACGCTTCGCCACCATGGCAGGTGTCGAGAGCCTGGAGTTTGACCTACCTAAGCGCAGCTTGACCGTCTCCCACCGCTTGGAAAACACCAGCGCGATCGTTCAAGCGCTCACGGAACTGGGGATGCCGCCACGCGACGAGTCAGCCGCACCCACGCTGCGCGCGGAACCGGCAACACAGGGAGTCGCGGCTCCCGCCGCAGCCGCGCGGACCGACACGTTCCGCATCGAAAAGATGGATTGCCCAACCGAAGAGAGCCTGATCCGCAAGCGCCTGGGCAATCTGCCCGGGGTGGCAGGCCTGGACTTCAACCTGATGCAGCGCAAGCTGACCGTGAATCACACCTTGCCGTCCACCGAACCCATTGTTCGCGCGCTCAAGGACATCGGCCTTCCTCCATCTGAGCCGGCGCCTGCCGCAGTCGGCGGCGCTCGGCAAAGCGTGTACCGCATCGAGAACATGGACTGCCCGACCGAAGAAGCGTTGATCCGCGACAAGCTGCAGCACATGCCCGGCGTGCAGGAACTTGATTTCAACCTGATCCAGCGCAAGCTGACCGTGGCCCACACGGTGGCCGCCGCGGACGTCGAGGCTGCGCTGCACGCGATCGGCATGAAGGCCGTGCCCGACACCGCTCCTTCGAGCGAGCTGGAGGAGGCGCCCAAGCCATCAGTGAGCCGGCGGCAGTGGGCCCTGATGGCCGTGGCCGGCGTGAGTGCCGGGGTGGCCGAAGCGATCGCCTTCAGCACCGGCAACGACAAGGCCTGGCCGGTCATTGCGCTGGCGCTAGTGTCGATCGCCACGGGCGGCTGGCCCACCTACAAGAAAGGCTGGCTCGCTCTCAAGAGCGGCATCCTGAACATGAATGCCCTCATGTCCATTGCCGTGACGGGTGCGATCCTGATCGGCCAGTGGCCCGAGGCCGCCATGGTGATGTTCCTGTTCGCGCTGGCCGAAGTCATCGAAGTGCTGTCCCTGGACCGCGCGCGCAACGCGATTCGCGGGCTGCTCGCGATGGCGCCCGAGAAGGCAACCGTCCAGCAGCCCGATGGCAACTGGCAGGAAGTGCCGGCCAAGACCGTAACGGTCGGTCAGCTAGTGCGCATCCGCCCCGGCGAGCGCATCCCCCTGGACGGGGTGCTGGAAAGCGGCCAGTCCGCGGTCAATCAGGCGCCGATCACCGGTGAGAGCATCCCCGTGGCCAAGGCCGTGGGCGACACGGTTTTCGCGGGGACCATCAACGAGACCGGCTCGTTCGTCTACAAGGTTACGGCCGAGGCCACGCATTCGACGCTGGCCCGCATCATCAAGGCCGTGGAGGAGGCGCAGGGCAGCCGCGCGCCGACCCAGCGCTTCGTCGACCAGTTCGCCCGCATCTACACACCCGCAGTTTTTGCCGTGGCGTTGGCCGTCATGCTGGTGCCGCCGCTGTTTTTCGGCGCAGCCTGGATGGATTGGATCTACAAGGCCTTGGTCCTCCTGGTGATCGCCTGCCCCTGTGCCCTGGTCATCTCCACGCCGGTGACGGTGGTGAGCGGCCTGGCCGCCGCCGCGCGTCGCGGCATCCTGATCAAGGGCGGCGCCTACCTCGAGCAAGGCCGACTGCTCAAGGCGCTGGCCCTGGACAAGACCGGCACGATCACCCAGGGCAAGCCTGTGGTGACCGATGTTGTGTCCCTCGGATCCGAGGCCGGCGATGCCTTGCAGCCGGCCGCGAGCCTGGCGACGCGTTCCGACCACCCAGTCTCGGGCGCGGTTGCCACCCATTGGAAAGAAATGCGCGGCGAGGGCCTGGGCGAAGTCGACGACTTCGAGGCGATCACCGGGCGCGGCGTCAAGGGCCGGATCGCCGGCCAGTGGTACTACCTGGGCAACCACCGGCTGCTGCAGGAACTGGGGATCAGCAATGAGGCCGCCGAGGCTGCCCTGAAGAAGCTCGAGGCCGAAGGCAAGACCGCGATCGCCATTGCCACCCCATCGGCCGCGTTGGCAGTGATCGGCGTTGCGGACACGGTGCGAGAGACCAGCCGGCAGGCCATCGGCGAGCTGCATGAATTGGGTGTGCGCACCGTGATGCTGACCGGCGACAACCAGCAAACCGCGAACGTGATCGCGAAGAGCGTGGGAATCGACGACGCGCGCGGCAGCCTCTTGCCCGAGGACAAGCTGAAAGCCGTGGAGGCCGAACTGGCGGCCCACGGCACCGTTGGCATGGTCGGCGACGGCATCAATGACGCGCCCGCGTTGGCGAAGTCCAGCATCGGGTTTGCCATGGGCGCCGCCGGCACCGACACCGCGATCGAAACGGCTGACGTTGCCCTGATGGACGACGACCTGCGCAAGGTTCCGGAGTTCATCCGGCTCAGCCGCAAAACGGGCGCGATCCTGAGGCAGAACATCGTGGTGGCGCTGGGCATCAAAGCGGTCTTTATGGTGCTTGCGCTGATGGGAATGGCCACCTTGTGGATGGCCGTGTTCGCCGACATGGGGGCGAGCCTGCTGGTGGTGTTCAACGGCCTGCGGCTGCTCAAGGCCAGGACTGCTTGAGCCGCATGCAAGCTGCGCCATCCGTGGGAGACTGGCTGCGGCATTGGCTGTACGACTGGGGCGGCGCCAACGCGGACATCTTCCTGTCTATCAACAGCGCCTTGCCCGATGGCCTGATCTGGCTACCCGAGGCGCTGACCTGGCTGGGCAGCTATTGGGGCGCACCCGCCGCCGCCGCGACGCTCTGGCTCACGTGCCGCAGCTTGTCCGGCAAAGAGCTTGCGGCGGCCAGGCTGACCCTCGGCAGATTCTTGGTCGGCCTCGCGCTGGCGATGACGTCCGGTGCCGTGGCCAAGATGGCGTTCGCCTTTCCCCGGCCTTGGAACGCGCTGGGCGACCGCGTGTTCCGCGTCGTGGGTACCCCCGACAGCCACTACACGCTGCCTAGCGGGCATTCCACCTATGTCGCGGTGCTGGCCGCAGCGCTTTGGCCGCTTCTGAACTGGCCTGCAAGATTCGCTCTGCTCGTGTTCGCGGTGGGTGTGGGCTGGTCGCGCATTGCGCTGGGGGCGCATTTCCCAGCCGACGTGCTGGCTGGCTTCGTTCTGGGTTGGGTGTGCGTGGCGGCGGCTGGGCCTCTCGCCCGGCGGGTCGCGCCGCGTATTCCGCTGGCCGGTGGAGCAGCGCGATGAATGCCGGCTTTGCCTTCGCCCTGCGCGGCGCTGATCACATCGACCGCGTCAACCGGCAAGTCGCACTGGTCGTACGCTGGGGCTTGCTGGCCAACGCATTGCTGATCGCGGGCAATGCAATCAGCCGCAAGTTCTTCGGTGTGGCGTCGTCCTCGATGTACGACGTGCAGCCGCACTTCTTCGCAGCGGCCGTGCTGCTGATGGCCGCGTACACCCTTAAACGCGACGAGCACGTGCGCATCGACGTGTTCTCCGGGCATCTCGGGCCCCGTGGGATGGCGTGGCTGGACCTGGTGGGGATCGCAGTAGTGCTGCTGCCGCTGTGCCTAGCTGCCGTCTGGGTCACGTGGCCGGAATTCGTGACGTCCTACGTCACCGGCGAGACCCGCGCCAGCCGCGAAAGCCTGAGCCAGTTTCCCGCCTGGATCATGAAAGGGATGATCCCGCTCGGCTTCCTGACGCTTGCGGCGCAGGGCCTGGCGGAGGCTGTGCGCTGCATCGCGTTCCTGGCCGGAGCGGCGCCACGGCCGCGCGCGGCCGAGCACGCCGACAGGCGCGGCTTCGCATGACGCCCGACCTGCTGGCACCGTTGATGTTCACCACGCTGGTGGTGATCCTCCTAGCCGGGTTTCCCGTGGCCTTTTCGCTCGCGGCGGTGGCCGCAGCATTCGGGGTGCTGGGTGTCGTTGTCGGGCAATTCCACGCGGCGTTCCTGCTGGCGATGCCGCTGCGGGAGCAGGGCGTATTCAACAGCGACAACTTTCTGGCCGTGCCCCTGTTCGTACTCATGGGACTGATCCTGGAGCGCACCGGTGTAGCCGAAGACATGCTGGTGGCACTGGGACGCCTGTTCGGCCGGCTGCCTGGAGGCCTGCTGTACGCCACAATCATCGTCGGTGCCGTGCTCTCCGCTATCACGGGTTTCGTGTCCGCTTCGGTCATCGCCATGGGCCTGATCGCGTTGCCGGCCATGCTCAAGGCCGGCTACGACGCGCGGCTCGCGACGGGCTCCATCGCGGCCGCGGGCACGCTGGCGCAGATGCTGCCGCCTAGCCTGGTGTTGATCGTCCTGGCCGAACAGGTCGAGGTTCCGCTGATCGACATCTTTCACGCCGCCTTGCTGCCCAGCGCCATTCTGGTGGGCCTGTACCTGCTGTTTGTGTTCGCCGCGGCGATGGCCTACCCGCGGCTGGCCCCGGCCATCTTGCCGCCGGCGGACCATTCGCGCGGCCGGGTCTGGATGCAGGCAGCCGCCGCCGCGGGCGTGCCCCTTGGGCTCATCCTCACCATCCTGGCGTCGATCTACTTCGGGGTGGCCACTCCCACCGAAGGAGGGGCCATCGGTGTGTGCGGCGCGCTGCTGATCGGCGCCGCCAAACGCAAGCTGGCAGATGGCCGGCTGTCTCAGGCACTCACCAGCACCGGAGTGCTCTGCTCGAGCGTGATCTTCCTGCTACTGGGCGCCTCGTTCTTCACACTGGTTTTTCGCGGCTTCGACGGCCAGGTCTGGATCGAAAGCCTGTTCAGCCACCTGCCGGAGGGGCAGCTCCCCTTCCTGATCTTCATCAGCGTGGGCATCTTCGTGCTGGGCTTCTTCCTGGACTTCTTCGAGATCGCCTTCATCGTCGTGCCGTTGATCTCGCCCGTGGCGCGCAAGCTGGGCGTGGACATGGTGTGGCTCACCGTGATGATCGCCGTCATCCTGCAGACCTCGTTCATGCACCCGCCGTTCGGCATCGCGCTGTACAACCTGCGCAGCGTGGCGCCGGCCAGCGTCCGGACTTCGCAAATCTACATGGGGGCGATTCCGTTCCTGATCATCCAGATGCTGATGGTCGCGATCCTGGTGGCCTTTCCTGGACTGGCGAGCACCGAGCAGACGCAGCAACGTATTTCCGATGAGGAAGTGGAGAAGGCGTTGCGGACCCATGAGGACGCGCCGAGCGCCGCGCCCAGCATCGAAGTACCCGAACCTGAAAAGAAGTAATGAACTATCCCAACCGCAGAGCCCACTGGTATTCCCTCGCGTTCGTCGTACTGGCGGCCGACCAGGCCGCCAAGAGCTCCATCGCCACGACCACACCGCTGGGCTGGTCGCATGAAGTGACGCCGTTCTTCAACCTGGTCCATGCACTGAATCCGGGTGCGGCCTTCAGTTTCCTGGCCGGCGCCGGGGGCTGGCAGCGCTGGTTCTTCCTGGCCATCGCGCTCGCTGCATCGATCTGGCTGGCATGGATGCTGTCCAAGCCGGTGAGGCGCCTCGAAGCCTTGGCCTACAGCCTGATCCTGGGAGGCGCCCTCGGCAACGCCTTCGACCGGGCGGTGCGCGGGCAGGTGGTCGACTACCTCGACTTCCACCTGGGCGGAAGGCACTGGCCGGCGTTCAACATCGCCGACATGGCGATCACGGCAGGGGCCGCCGCTCTGATCGCGGCGTCGTTTCTCGGACAGGGCAGCGCGAAACCTTCCTCTTCAAACGACGTCTGATGCGAAAGGGTTCTACCTGATTCGGACGATCAATACCGTCTGGCGCAAGGGAATTAATGAAGCTTAAAGCTGCTACAAGGCTGTCGGGGCACAATGGCGTTTCATCGACGGGGTTGTGCATGAAGATCGGCGAACTCGCAAAAATCACCGAGACCCAGGCGGAAACCATCCGCTTCTACGAGCGTGAAGGCCTGCTGCGCGAGCCGCCTCGAACCGAGGGGAATTACAGGCTCTATGAGGCGGAACACCTGGAGCGCCTGGCTTTCATCCGGCATTGCCGCTCACTCGACATGACGCTCGATGAGATCCGCGCCCTGCTGCGCTTCCAGGACGCACCGCGCGACAACTGCCACGCCATCAACGACGTGCTGGACGAACACATCGAGCATGTGGCCCGGCGCATCCGCGAACTCAGGCACCTGCAGCAGGAGCTGAAGGCGCTGCGCGAGCAATGCGACGGCGTGGCGGCCGAGTGTGGAATCCTAGACGGCCTGAAGAAGGTGAAGCATCAGAAACCGGGAGCGGTTCATGGAGGTGGCGTGCATGCCGCGACCGGACGGCGGCCGCCGCGCTCGATTCGCGCCTAGAGCTGATCGTCATGGCTATCGGTAGCAAGGAGCATGCGTAGAAGCAGCCAGATCGCATTGGTGGCCGCGCTGGTGATCGGATCGGCAGCGCTGGGGTTCCTTCTTCGACAAGCGCAAAAGCCGCAGGAGCCGGCACCGGCCGTCAGCGAGGCGCCAAGCGCCTCCGGCGCAAACACCACCACCGACCTGGACGGCGCGAAGTTCGTCCGCTGGGCTCAACCCCGAGAGCTCCCTCATCTGGCCTTCAACGACGAGAAGGGTCGGTTGGTCAGCCTGAAGGACTTTCACGGTCGCATGGTGCTGCTCAATCTCTGGGCGACGTGGTGTCCGCCGTGCCGCGAGGAAATGCCCTCCCTGGACCGCCTCAATGCCAAACGCCGCAGCGCCACGTTCGAGGTCGTTGCCCTCTCGCTGGACTCGCCGGAAAAGAGCCAGGCGTTTCTGCGCGCTATCCAGGCGCAAACGCTGCGCGGCTACACCGACCATCAAGGTGGCGCGCTTCGTACATTGGGTCTGGTCTCGGTCCCGACGACATTGCTGATTGACGCAAAGGGTCGCGAGATCGGCCGCACGGTGGGACCTGCGGCCTGGGACGGTCCTGCGGCCCTGAATCTCATTGACAGTATCACCAAGGAGCCAACCTGATCGCCGCTTACCCCGATGCCATGCCGCGCCGGCAATGGACGCTCCTGCTCGTCTGCTGGCTCGCCAGCCTCGCCTCGAGCCTGGGCAGCCTGTTTTTCAGTGAAGTCTTGGGGCTGGAACCCTGCGTGCTGTGCTGGTACCAGCGGATCGCCATGTTTCCACTCGTTCCCATCCTGGCCATCGGGCTGTATAAGCAGGACCTCTACAGCGTCAGGTACGCCTTGCCCCTTGCCGGCGCCGGAACGCTCATCGCGCTTTACCACTTCCTGCTCTACACGGGCTTTGTCCCGAAAGGCATGCAGCCATGCGGCAGGGGCCTGTCCTGCGCGGACGTGAAGCTGGAACTGGCGGGCTTCCTGACCATTCCCCTCATGTCGCTGCTCGCCTTCAGCCTGATCCTTGTGCTGCTCGTCGCGGCAACGAGGAAGTCGCCCCAATGAACAGACAACGTCTCATGGCCGTGCCGGCCATCCTGCTGCTTCTGGTCTTCGCCGTCGCGGCTGTCGCGTACAACCGCATGGAAGCCCGGAAGCTCGCCGAACTCGCGCGCCAGCCCAACTCGGTGTTCAATCGGCCGCACTCGCCCACCTACGGCCCTGCTGATGCCAAGGTACGCATCGTCGAGTTCTTTGACCCGGCGTGCGAAACCTGTCGTGCGTTCTATCCCCTGGTGAAGAATCTCGTCGACTCGCAACAAGGAAGGGTCCAGCTGGTCATGCGGTATGCGCCGTTTCACGCCGGCGCGGACAAAGCCGTGCAGGCGATGGAAGCCGCCCGGCTGCAAGGCATGTTCTGGCCAGTGACACAGGCATTGCTGAGACACCAATCGACCTGGGGCGCTGACCACAACCCCCGGCCCGACCTGATCTGGTCCATCGTCGACGGCACTGGCCTGAACATGATCAAGGCTCGCGACGATGCCGCCTCCCCTCAGGTCATCGCCAACATTGAGCAGGACCTTGCGGATGCTGCGGCACTGAACGTCACCCGCACGCCGGGCTTCTTCGTGAATGGCCGGCCGTTGAAGGACTTCGGCCATCAGCAACTGAAGGCGTTGGTCGAAGACGAAGTCGCTCTCGCTTACGGCGCTGGCGCCAATTAGGCCGGCTCTGCGCTTGTCCACGGCCCCAAGTCCTTTCAGCTTTCGGCCAGGAGTTTTTCGATCAGCTTGTGAAGCTCGGCGAAATCGGGCTGGCCGATGTAGCGCTTCACGATCTCTCCGCGCTTGTTCACAAGGTAGGTCGTAGGCGTCACGTTCACGTCGCCCCACGCCTTTGCCACAGTGCCGGTGTTGTCGATGGCGACCAGGAAGGGCAGCTTTCGTGTCTGGGCGAAGTTCACCACGTAGGCCGGAGGGTCGTAGCTCATGGCGATCGCGACCGTCTCGTAGCCGCGCGGCGCGTACTTCTCGTGGGTTCGGACAATCATCGGCATCTCAGCCACGCAAGTGGTGCAGCTGGTCGCCCAGAAATTGACCAGCGCGACCTTGCCCACGAAATCCGACGTCTTTTTCGAGCTTCCGTCGAGCAGTACAAACGTCGACTGTGGCGCCGTCGAGGAACCGAGGCTCAAGTAGACGGCGAGCGACAGCCCCAAAGCCATCGCGCCGATCAGAATGTGCACCTTCTTCATGGGCCCTTGGCTGCCGCTTTGGAGGCTTCCTCAAGAATCTCCCGGCCGCCGTTGGCCGCGATGCCGGCCACGATGACGCCCAGGATCAGGTCGGGAAGGTTGGAGCCGAACCACATGACCAGGATGCCCGCCATGAGGATCGCCAGGTTCACGATCGAGTCGTTGGTCGTGAAGATCGATGAGGCCTTGAAGTTCACGTCCTGGCCCCGATGGCGGCGCAGCAGGCGCAGGCAGAAGACGTTGATGCCAGCGTTCACGCCGGCCATGACCATCATCGCCGGCCCGACTGGCTCTTCGGCCCCCAGAAAGCGCCGGATGACTTCCACCAGCAGCATCACCGACAGACCGATCAGCAGCCAGCCGGACAAGCGCGCCGCAGCGACCTTGGCGCGAACCGAACGGCCGACCGCGTAGATGCCCACGGCATAGACGGACGCGTCGGCGAGGTTGTCCAGCGCGGCGCCGATGAGCGCAGTGGACGATGCCCATGTCCCGACGCCGAAGCCCAAAGCACTCTGGGCCAGGTTGATCGCGAGGACCGCACGCAGGATGCCCCGGTCTCTCGCGTTGCTCTGATCAAGGCCCTCCAGGCCGTCGTCATCGTCCATGCCAGTCGTCAACCGGACTTCTTCGCCAGCCCGACAAGGTAGTCGGCGACCGCAAGCGAGCTTGCGTTGGACCCGGCCAGCGAGCCGGACGTCAGCCAACGGCCGTCAACTCCAAGAGAGGGTGTGCCTTCGATGTTGTAGCCGGCGGTCAATTGCGTTGCTTGCTTGGCCTTCCCCGCGACACTGAACGAGTTCATTGTTTCGACAAAGCGGGCAGACTCCACGCCATTCTTGGCGACGAAAGCGCCGATCTCTTCGGCGGTACCGAGGCGATGACGGTCCGAATGAATCGCCAGGAAGACCTTGGCATGCAGGCGCTCGACCAGACCCAGCGCTTCAATGGCGAAGTACAGCTTCTGGTGGATCACCAGGTCGTCGCGGAACGCCACGGGAATGCGACGGAACAGGACGTCGGGAGGCAGCCGTTTCTGCCAGGCATCAAGTGCAGGTTCGAAGGCGTGGCAGTGCGAACAACTGTACGCAAAGAATTCCAGGACTTCGACCTTCTTGACATCGCGGGTGGGTTGGCGCGTCGAAAGGGTCACATAGTGTTTGCCTTCCAGCGGTTTCTCCTGAGCAAAGGCGGCAAGAGGCACGGCGGCAAGTGAAGTCAAGGCGATAGCGGAAAAGTGGCGGCGAGTGGTCATGGCGATACTGGAGATTGTCTTGCACGGCGGCCTACAGCCGGAGGCTGCAGATTTGAAACCCTGAAGCCGGTAGAGAGTCAAGCCAGCGCCATGCGTCTGGCAGTCAATAGATCGATGCTAGGGGTTACCCGACATTCGAACCGGGAAATCCTGCAGCGAAACTGAGATCACCCCCACCAGCAGACAGGTGCGTCTGAGGCTGGCTTGCCGCCGAGGCTCATCCCCGAGGACGTCCAGCAGAGCGTTCGTCGGCTGGTGGACAGTGCTGCGATGCTTGAGACGGCGTAATCCGAGGTTCGACAGTACCGTGGCCAGCGGCACCATTCCTGTCGCTGGCCACTGCATTTCGCCTTATTGCAACGATGTGCCCGAGCGCACCACGACGGCGTATAGATCGGCAATCGTCGCCAACGCGCCCTCATGCAGCACCTCGGCCGACACATTCACCCCGCCCGTTCGGATGGGCCGCGTCGCGCGTGCATCGGCCACCACGGTGGGCTGGTTGCCGCGTAGAAATGCACCCTCGGCGGTGAACGTCACGCACATGTGGGTCATGAATCCCATGACGATGAACTGGCAGTCGGTGCGCGTGGAGATGGCGCGCAATCGGTTGGAAACCACCGACGAACCGCTTGAACGGATTTCCACAACCTGCGGCTTCAATACCACTGACACGCTCAACCGCGCATTCCGCAGGACCCTGGGCACCACGCCGGCCGAGTACCGCAGCCGGTTCAGGACAGTGTGCTGATCGCGCCCGCCTCGCCTGTCACTATCAGATCGTAGCTGCAACCTGCAGCGCTCTGCGCTCGAACCGCTCGGTCGCCGGAGTCGCTTGTACGTAGGGCCGCTGGAGGTACGTCACGACCTCGTAGGGGCCGTCGGCGAGCGGTCGCATACTGAGTCCCCATCCGTGAGCGCGCTCGATGCGCGATTGCGTAGAGATTCCCACGCCATGGCCTGCGGCGACCCTGAGCGCCAGCATCTCGAAGGAAGCCACGTACTGCGTGCTCTGCTGCCTCACCGCAGGAAGTGAAGACAACCGCTGATCCAGCAAAGGGCAACTCTCTGCCTGCCAGCGGAAGACAGGGTGATCCAGCAACTCGGCGATCGCGAGCTTGGCGTGATCCATCAAGGAGGATCGCAACGGCATAGCAATTGCCATGTGCTCGATCCACAAGGGTTGTGTATGGAGAGCCGAATCGGTCGCTCCTTGAAGCGACATCGCTGCGTCGTAATGGCCATCCTTCAGTCCCCCAAGAATCTCGTCACCTCTGACCTCAAGAAGCGCTATGGTGACCTCTGGCTCTTCGGCGCGTTGGAGCGCAAGCAGGTCCGAAAGCCTCGATGACGTTACGCCTGGCGCTATCGCAAGCCTGAGATGGGGAGGTTGGCTGATGACGGTGGGCATGTGAGCCTATAAAAGCGAAAAGCAGATCAGGTTCAGCCAACATGATTTGAATAGAGTGAAGTTTAACGTCTATAACTTTAACGTGGTTAATTTTCGCGGATTGTTCGACGCTTCTGCTGATGCAGAAGCCCACTATTCAGCCAGGTCGTCCCGCTGGCACGTCTACGTATGAGTCCGCTCCAGCAATGGCGTTCGGGCAGGCCGTACGCGCAGCTCGTGTCGCTCAAGCAATCGCTCAAGACGAGTTCGCAGCTCTGGCAGGCATTTCGCGCTCGCACATGGGCAAGATCGAGCGTGGCGAGCATGTACCCACGCTCCCCCTCATACTTAAAATTTCCATGGCGCTCAAGATCAGTGCGGCCGAATTGATCGCGGCAACGGAAAGCAATCTTCGCAATCCAACCGAGGCCTGAGATCGAGCGTTCCGAAGGGCAGCACCTTCCCTCAGTCACCCGAGTGCTCGCGCAGGCGCACGATAAATCGCTCCAGCGCCTCCGGCAAGTCGTCGCTATCGGGCCGAAGCAGATAGGTGGTGATCACCGCCGAATCAACGGCCAGGGGACGGATTACGACATCAGGACGCTGGCTGACTGCGATCCTGGCCGCGGTTGTGAAGCCGACACCATAGCCTGCGCCAACCAAGGTGAGCATCATGTCAAGCGAAGACACCTGCTCAGCGACGTTGGGTTCACGTTCCAGCGGCCGCAAGAGCCGGGCCAGTTCACGGCAGTAGCCTTCGCATACCTGTGGGTTGCACAGCACCAGAGGATGGCAGGCGAGTTCGTGCAGGGGAATCTTCTTGTGCGACAACAGCGGGTGCCTAGGAGGCATCGCGACCACCAACGGATCCTGCCAGATTGTTTCGGCCACGATGCCTTCGCCCACATCGGCAGCGTGCGCAAATCCGATGGTGAAGTCGCCTGATCGGAGTCCTCGCACTTGCTCGGCCAAGGGCACTTCGGACAGGCGAATCTCGATCTCCGGCTCTTCCTCGCGGCAACGGGCCAGGAACGCCGACAGCCGAGGATCAATCGCGCCGTCGGATACGGCAATGCGCAGGCTCCCTTGTGAGCCCGCTGCTACCGCTTTGACGTTCTCCCGTGCTTGTTCCAATACGGTAAACAATCTGCGAACGTCCTGCAGAAAGGCGACGCCCGCGGAGGTCAGCAGAGTTCCACGTCGATTTCGATCGAAGAGCACCACTCCTAACTCATCCTCAAGTTCCTTGATGGCTCGGGACAGCGGGGGTTGCTCGATATGCAGGCGCTCGGCCGCTCGGGTGAAGTGCAACTCTTCTGCTAGGGCTACAAAACAACGAAGGTGTCGCAATTCCATGGATCAGAGCCCCAAGATTGAATGCATGAATTGCTTAACCATTGTTCAGTTCACCCCTGACAGAGTGATGAGCAGATGATTATTTTTTTGTAAGGATCAATGCAATAGGAAGTCCTTGCCAGAGAGAAATGCTCCCAGCTTCTGCGCGGGCGGCTTGATCCCTCGCGTCCAGCAGGGCCTCGTCGTGAGGCCCTGCTGGACGGCCAAGTTAGCGCGGCTTACGCATCAGCAGATAGGCAGCCGGAATCACGAACAGCGACAGCAACGGTGCGGTCACCATCCCACCAAGCATCGGGGCTGCGATGCGGCTCATGACCTCCGAGCCCGTACCGCTGCCCCAGACAATGGGGACCAAGCCCGCCAGGATGACCGCGACGGTCATCGCTTTTGGCCGCACGCGCAGCACCGCCCCTTCCCGGATCGCATCGAGCAGTTCTTCTCGCGTTGGGTTGCGGCCATCCGGGCAACGTTCCGCCAAGGCCTGCTTCAGATAGATGAGCATCACTACGCCGAACTCCGCCGCCACACCTGCCAGCGCAATGAATCCCACGCCGGTGGCGATGGACAGGTTGTAATTCAGCAGGTACAGGAACCAGATGCCCCCCGTGAGCGCGAAGGGCAAGGTCGCCATGATCAAGCCCGCTTCGTCCACACGCGCGAAGGTCAGGTACAACAGAACGAAGATGATCAACAGGGTGGCAGGCACCACAACCTTCAGGCGTGCATTGGCCCGCTCCATGTATTCGAACTGCCCGGAGTAGGTGATGCTCACACCCGGCTCCAGCTTGACCTGCTGCCCGATGGCATCGCGCAGTTCGTTGGCCACCGAGGCTAGATCACGGCCGCGCACATCGACATAGACCCAACCGGAGGGCCGTGCGTTCTCGCTCTTGAGCATGGGCGGTCCATCGGTGATCGCGATGCGTGCCACGGTCCCCAACGTGATCTGCTGACCCATCGGCGTGAAGATGGGTAGTTCTGCCAGCCGTTGTGGTGAATCACGCCATTCTCGCGCGTAGCGCAGATTGATCGGAAAGCGGGCAAGCCCCTCGACCGTTTCCGAGACGTTTTCGCCACCCACCGCGCCGGCGATGACCGCCTGGATATCGGCGATGTTCAGGCCGTAGCGACCGGCGGCTACGCGATCGATCTGAACATCCACGTAGCGCCCGCCCGTCAAGCGCTCCGCGAGGGATGACGTCACGCCGGGAATGCCCTTGGCGACCTGCTCGACCTCTGCAGCGATGCGATCGATCACGCCCAGGTCGTTGCCAGTCACCTTCACCCCGATCGGGCTCTTGATGCCGGTAGCCAGCATATCGATGCGATTGCGGATAGGGGGAATCCATATATTGGACAGGCCCGGGATCTTCACGGCACGATCCAGCTCTTCCACGAGCTTCTCGGGCGTCATGCCTGGACGCCATTGTTCCCTGGGCTTGAGCTTCACCGTGGTCTCGAACATCTCCAGGGGCGCCGGATCGGTCGCAGTTTCGGCCCGTCCTGCCTTGCCGAACACCTTGTCCACTTCAGGCACGGTCTTGATCATGCGGTTGCTCAGCTGCAGCAACTCCGTGGCGCGCTGCGCCGAGAGTCCCGGCAGGGCCGAGGGCATGTAGAGCAGGTCCCCTTCGTCCAACCTCGGCAGAAACTCACCGCCGAGCCGCGCCAAGGGCCAGGCCGTGGTCGCCAAGGCCAGCACGGCGATCAGCAGCGTCGCCTTGGGCCGGCGCAGTACCCACTCCAGTGCTGGCCGGTAGGCTGCAATCAGGATGCGGGTAATGGGGTTCTTCTGCTCATCTGGGATACGCCCGCGAATCCAGTAGCCCATGAGTACGGGAATCAGCGTCACCGACAGCCCTGCGGCCGCAGCCATCGCGTAGGTCTTGGTGAATGCCAGCGGGCCGAACAGCCGGCCTTCCTGCGCTTCTAGGGTGAAGACCGGGATGAACGAGAGCGTGATGATGAGCAGCGAGAAGAAGAGCGCAGGACCGACTTCCTCCGCGGCCTGTGTGATCACGTCCCACCGTTCCTTGCCCTGCAGTCGTTGATTCGGGTGCGCGTGCTGCCAAGCCTCCAGCTTCTTGTGGGCGTTCTCGATCATCACCACCGCTGCATCCACCATCGCCCCCACGGCGATGGCAATCCCCCCCAGCGACATGATGTTGGCGTTGATGCCCTGGTAGCGCATGACCAGGAACGCCGTCATCACGCCCAGAGGTAGCGAGATGATGGCCACCAGCGCAGAACGAAGATGCCAAAGGAACAGTGCGCAGACCAGCGCCACCACCAGAAACTCTTCGCCCAGCTTGGTCGTGAGATTGCGAATGGCCCGCTCGATCAGCGCGCTGCGGTCGTAGGTGGTGACGATCTCGACGCCCGGCGGCAGGCTGCCCTGCAGCTCCGCCAGCTTGGCCTTGACGGCAGCGATCGTCTCCTGGGCATTCTTGCCGGAGCGCAGCACCACCACGCCGCCGGCGACCTCGCCTTCTCCGTCGAGTTCCGCAATGCCACGCCGCATCTCCGGGCCTATCTGGAGCATCGCCACATCCCCCAGCCGCACCGGCACACCGCCGCGTGCCGTCAAGGGGATCTCCCGGAACTCGTCCAGGGTCTTGAGGTATCCGCTCGCGCGGACCATGTACTCCGCGCCTGACAATTCCAGGACGGAGCCGCCGGTCTCCTGGTTGGCCGCCATCAGGGCATCGCGGACTTGAGCCTGACTGAGGCCATAGGACGCCAACTTGATCGGGTCGAGCACGACCTGGTACTGCTTGACCATGCCCCCCACCGATGCCACCTCGGCCACGTTGGGCAGGCTCTTGAGTTCGAACTTCAGGAACCAGTCCTGCAACGCACGCAGTTGCGCCAGATCGTTCTTGCCCGTGCGATCCACGAGCGCGTACTGGAAGATCCAGCCGACGCCTGTGGCGTCCGGACCCAGGGCCGGCTTCGCCGTGGCGGGCAATCGGCCCTGGACCTGGTTCAGGTATTCCAGTACCCGTGAGCGGGCCCAGTACAGGTCGGTTCCGTCCTCGAACAAGACATAGACGAACGAGTCGCCAAAGAACGAGAAGCCGCGCACGGTCTTGGCCCCTGGCACCGACAGCATGGTGGTGGCCAACGGGTAGGTGACCTGGTTCTCGACGATCTGCGGCGCCTGTCCTGGGTAGTTGGTGCGAATGATGACCTGCACGTCTGACAAGTCCGGCAGCGCATCCACGGGCGTGCTGCGAACGCCCCACACGCCCCATGCCGTGAGCATGGCGGTGGCCAGCAGCACCAGGAAGCGATTGGCCACCGACCATCGAATCAGCTTGGCGATCATGGCTGCACCTTTTCGATGGCGGTGATCACGTAGCCCTCACCTTGCTTGGAGAAGGTGAATCGCACCTGCTGCCGAACCGAAAGACCCGCGGCGAGCTGCGGGCTGCTCAGCTTGAAGCCCATGGTCATGGCCGGCCATTGGAGGGCTGGCACGGCCTCGTGCGCCAGCGTCAGCTCGGTGGGCGACATCTCCTCGATCACGCCGCGCACCACGAAAGCGTTGGTGGCCGCGGCCGGTGGCGACGAGGTGCCGTGCCCGTTGTGCGGCGATGCAGGCGCGGACGCCGCGGCACCTGCAGGCAGCACGCCCCGCAGGCTGGCTTCCGAATCGATCAGGAACTGCGCCGAGGCCACCACCTGCTGTCCCGCCGCGAGCCCGCCGTTGACCACCAGTTGATCGCCTACCTCCGCGCCCACCTGGACCTCCACGGGATGGAACTTGCCGGGTCCATCGACCACATAGGCCAGTGCGCGCTTGCCGGTGCGGATGACCGCCTCGCTGGGAACAAGCAGCGCGGGCTGTTCGTTGCCTTTGAGCGCGATCTGGCCGGACATGCCGGCCTTCAGGCGCTGGCCGGGATTGGCCATTTCAAGCCGCACTCGCACCGTACGGGTGTCGCGGTTGGCTTCGGGCAGGATGCTCACGATGCGCGCCTGGAGCACTTCACCGGGAAACGCCGCCAGCCGGACCTGCGCCGTTTGGCCGACCTGCAATGGCCCGCTTTGTGCTTCGGGGACAGCCGCTTCGATCCACACCGTGGCCAAGCCATTCACCCGGGCCAGGCTTTCCCCGGCGGAAACCGTCATGCCCTGGCGCACCATCAGTTCGGCCACCAAGCCGCCTTGAGGTGTTGTGACCGTGTACAGCCCCTTGGGCTCGCCTGTGCGCTCCACCTGGGCGATCAGGGCTTGCGGCATGCCGAGCAGCAGCAGCCGTTGGCGGGCAGCTGCGGTCAACGGTGCGTCGCCCATCGCGCGAACCGAGAGAAACTCGCGCTGTGCGGCGATCCACTCCGGCAGCAATAGGTCAGCCAGCGGTGCCCCTGCTGCGATCACGTCGCCCGCAGCCCGTGCGTAGACACGCTCGACGAAGCCAGCGGTCCGCGCCTGCACGATGCTGACGTCGCGGTCGTTGAGCAGCACGGTGCCCACGACGTTCACATCTGCGCCGATCTTGCCTTGCAGGACTTCGGCTGTACGCAGCCCTAGGGCTTGCACCGCTTGCGCCGACACGCTGAGGCCCGTGCTGTCTTGCGTGTCTTCATCCGCGTACTTCGGCATCAACGGCATGTCCATGTAGGGCGACTTGCCGGGCTTGTCGAACTTCTGGGTCGGCACCATCGGGTCGTACCAATACAGCACCTTGCGCTCGGTCGGAGCGCTTGCAACGGTGACGTTGGCAGCGGGGGAGCCGCTGAGGTGGCCGGCGCGCCATTGGGCGACGCCCCATCCAACGGCAATACCGGCAGCAACCAGCGTCAAGCCGGCAAGGATGTTTCTCGAAGAGGTATTCATGGCGAGGGTCTCCACTCAGTCCGCGATCAGGCTGTTCAGTCGGGCGACGAGGCTGTCGCGCTGCGCTCCAAGGTCGATCAGACGCATGCGCGTCTCCAGCACCTGGGCGCGTGCACTGAGCACAGCGCTCAGGTCCCCCTTGGCGGATCGGTAGTTGCTCAATGCAAGTGCCGCTCGGTTCCGTACCAGTTGCAAGCCGGCGGTCTGCAGGCGGTCGATCTGGCTGTTCAACGCTTGGAGTTCGGCGGCGCTGTCGTCCAGCTCCTGCAAATGCCGCCGCGCCACGTCTTCGCGTTCGGCGTCCAGACGTTCCAACTCGTGCCGTTTTGCCTCGATCATGGGCACTTGGCGTCGATCCTTCTGCCAAGGCAGATCGAATGTCACCTGAAATGACACCATGTCGCCCCATCGGCGATCACGCCGGCTATAGGCTATCTCCCAGGCCCAATCGCCGCGGGTCTCTGATTGGGCTTCGCGGGACTCGGCCCGGGCCATGCTTTGCATCGCCGGATAGAGTTCAAGCTCCGCGTGATTCGCCAGTTCTGTGCGCAGTTGCGCGACGGGGCGAGTGAGCGGGCCTGGATCGCCTTGCAGTGCTTCGTCGGCCCTGGAGCCCACCCAGCGCCGCAACGCGGCCCTGGCCTTGGCCCGGTCCCGCTGTAGATCGTCACGGCGGTCCGTGAGTGTCAGCGCCTCCTGTTGCGCGACCAACAGATCGCCAGCCTGGGCGGTGCCGCCGGCGACGCGAGCGGGGAGACTGTCTTGCAGGCGCTGGTTCTCCGCGAGCAGTTCCGTCAGCAGTATCTCCCGTTGCTCCACCGCCTGCGCGGCGATCCACGCCAGGCTGAGTTCCTGGCGGATCTGCAATCGCTGCAAAACCAGCGCCGCGCGTTCTCGATCCACACGCGCCTGCG
This sequence comes from Burkholderiales bacterium, assembly GCA_017307855.1. Taxonomy (GTDB): domain Bacteria; phylum Pseudomonadota; class Gammaproteobacteria; order Burkholderiales; family Burkholderiaceae_C; genus JAGOCV01. The sequence goes on from JAFKGD010000008.1 coordinate 243,415, forward strand.
CGCTGGCGACCTGGGCGTCGCGCTTGGCCCTGTTGGGCACTTCCTGCATGAGCGCCAAGCGCTGCATCGTCATGGATTCGCGCGTCATGCTCCAGCGATCCATGCCGCTGATGGGGTAGTTTTCGATGCCGAGCGAGAGCTTGGGGTCGGGCAGCGAGCCTGCTGCCTTCTGCACGGATTCGGCGACGTTAACCTGCAACTGCTGCGCGCTTATGCGTGGGCTCTGCTGCTCCGCGATAAGGCGTGCCTCAGCAAAATCGAGGGCGTAGGCTACAGGCGAGACAAGCGCACTGCCCGCCAACGCGATGCTGATAGCTTTCAGACGATGCACTCGCATCGAGGCCGGCGTTGTGCCTCGGCCGTACGCCGACGGGCGCCCCTCGGGGGCGCCAAAAAAGGGAGTAAACATGGTTGTCCTCGGAATTGGTGTTCACGAAATCACGTGGTCTGCCGCATCGGTGCGCGGCGAGCACGGATCGGCGTGTCAATTCCGCAGGACTTGGAGCGTGAGGTAGATCGGCGGAAAGCCCGCTCGATGGTCGGGCGGGACATAGGCGACGTGCTGCCCGGCTGCCGCGTGGGATTCGATCACGGCCGGAAGCATGTACGCGAACCAGACCGCCTGGGCAGCGAGACTCTGGACGTCCAAGCCTTGCAATGAAGGCACCGGCTTGCCATCGCCGCTGCAATGTGCTCGGCACAACTGCGGCGCCTCACCGTCCATGGTTCCCGGCATGGCGTGGCAGTCCGGCATACCGGACATGCTGGCGGCATCCTCCATGGCCATGCCTGCCATCTGCATTGATGCGACGTGCGTGTCCGAGTCCAGTTTGGGGCAGGCATACATCGCCAATGCGACCTGCGAAAAGAGCAAGGTCACGACGAGACCGCTGGCAATCCAGCGGCCCCATTGCGTGACGATGCGTCTAAAGCAGATCATGAGGATATGTTAGCCAGGTGATTGTGTTGTGAAATTGATGTCAATCAATCTAAAGACTTGATTTTTGAGTTGTTCGACTTGATAGCGGCTCCAAATCATCCTGGGCTACTTCACGCCGCGCAACCGAAGCGCATTGAAAATCACAGAAGCAGAACTCAGGCTCATCGCCAGCGCCGCGATCAATGGGGAGAGAAGCCAGCCCGTGAACGGATAGAACACGCCAGCCGCGATGGGTACACCGATGCCGTTGTAGACAAAGGCGAACAGCAGGTTCTGCCGCATGTTGCGTACCGTGTCGATGGAGACCTCGCGGGACGAGGCGATGCCGCGCAGATCACCCTTCACGAGGGTGATCTGGCCGCTGTTCATTGCAACGTCGGTGCCCGTGCCCATGGCGACGCCCACATCGGACTTGGCCAGGGCCGGCGCATCGTTGATGCCGTCTCCCGCCATGGCAACCACGTGACCTTCCTTTTGCAGTTTGTCCACCAGCGCCAGCTTGTCAGCGGGTTTGACCTCGCCGTGCACTTCATCGATGCCGAGCTTGGCCCCCACGGCCTTGGCTGTGGTAAGTCCATCTCCAGTCGCCATCACGATGCGCAGACCGCTGGCGTGAAGGGTTCGGATGGCATCGGGCGTACTGGCCTTGATGGGGTCGGTCACGGCCAGGATGCCCGCGAACACGCCGTCTACGGCCAAGTGCATGATGCTGGCGCCTTCACCGCGCAACCGTTCTCCGTCGGCACGCAGTGCAGAAACCGCCACTCCTTCCTGCTCCATCAGTGCCGTATTGCCCAATGCCAGGCGCCGTCCCTCCACCGTTCCGCGCACGCCGATGCCGCTGCCCGACTCGAAATCAGAGGGCTTGGCCAGTTGCAAGCCCTTGGCTCGCGCAGCGCTGACGATCGCGTCTGCCAGCGGGTGCTCGCTGCCCTGGTCCAGACTGGCTGCCAGCCTCAGCACTTCATCGGGCGTGAAGCCCGGAGCCGCAATGGCTGTATCGAACGCGGGTCTGCCTTCCGTGAGCGTGCCGGTCTTGTCCACGATCAGGGTGTCCACCTCGCGCATCTTCTCGATCGCACCGGCATCGCGAAACAGCACGCCCTGCGTCGCGGCGCGGCCGGTGGCGACCATCACCGACATCGGCGTGGCCAAGCCCAACGCGCACGGGCAGGCAATGATCAGCACAGCCACCGCGTTGATCAGCCCGAACACCCAGCTAGGCTCCGGCCCGAACAGACCCCAGACAAAGAACGTGGCGATGGCGACCAGTACGACCACCATGACGAACTTGCCCGCCACCACGTCGGCCATGCGTTGCATGGGGGCCTTGGAGCGCTGGGCAGACGCGACCATCTGGACGATCTGCGACAGCATGGTGGCCGCCCCGACCTTCTCGGACTGCATGATCAGCGCACCGTTGGTGTTGAGGGTAGCGCCGATCAGCTTGTCGCCAACCCGCTTGGTCACAGGTACGGGTTCACCGGTCAGCATGGACTCATCGACCGCGCTGCTGCCTTCGGTGACCGTGCCATCGACCGGAATCTTCTCGCCGGGACGCACGCGCAGCAGATCGCCGACGTGTACGTGGTTGAGAGGCACATCTTCTTCACTGCCGTCCGCATTGATGCGCCGGGCGGTCTTCGGCGCCAACCCCAGCAGGGACTTGATCGCGGCCGATGTTTGGGAGCGGGCTTTCAGCTCGATGATCTGGCCCAGCATGGTCAGCGAAATAATGACCACCGCGGCCTCGAAGTACACGGCGACGCGACCCATCGCCACGAACGATTCGGGAAACACACCCGGGGTCACCGTGGCAACAACGCTGTAGACGAATGCCGCGGCCGTTCCCAGGCCGATCAAGGTCCACATGTTCGGGCTGCGGTGGACGATCGACTGCCAGCCCCGCACGAAGAATGGCCATCCGGTCCAGAGCACGACGGGGAGCGACAGCAACAATTCGACCCAGGTCTGCGTTGCCATGCTGAACAAGCCAAGGCGATGGCCCCACATCGCAAGAACCGTGACGATCACAGTAAGCGGCAGCGTCCACCAGAAGCGCCGCTGAAAATCCTTCAACTCGCTGTTGTCCTCTTCATCCAGCGGAATGATCGGCTCCAGTGTCATGCCGCACTTGGGGCAATTGCCCGGATGGTCCTGCCGGACTTCCGGGTGCATCGGGCAGGTATAGGTGGTGCCGGCAGGCGCTTCCTGCGGTGCGGCGGCAGGCGCCACAGGAGCCGACTCACGAGCAACGTGAGCGTGGTGGTCGTGGTGGCGGTGGTCGCCATGCGCAACTTGCCCTTCAGGGACCAGGTGCATCTGGCACTTGGGGCAGCGCCCCGGATGGTCCTGCCGCACTTCCGGGTGCATCGGGCAGGTGTAGGTAACTGCGGAACCAGCCAATCCTGGTGTGCCATCGATGGCGGCGGCAGCATTGGTCGCTACTGGACGTTCGACCGAAGAAGCTGCGTCCCTTTTGCCGTGCGTATGCTTGTGCGTGTGGTCGTTCATACCCGTGCTTTCGTAAATTCTGGCTTGATTATTAGCCTTGCCATTGTGTGAAGGTCAAGCCAATATCCTGGCGAGCGATTCCGTCTAGCCTATTGCAGTATCCGGTTGCGTTGCTGGTTATCGATTCAGCGACTTGCGGTATTGGGAATTGATCACGTCGTGACGGCGCCGAACTTCAAGAGGCCATTGGGACTTTATCCATGACAACGCGGCCACGATCTCGTCGTCGCTCAGTACCTTGTCGTAGACCGGCATGGCCGTCCGGTAGTCGGGCTGCTCAATCAACTTCGCCAAGCCATATTTGGTGATGGCGAACAGCTGTTCATCGGGGTGATGCCAAGTGTGGCCGCTGGGGTCGTGGGGCGGCGCTGGCAAGAGACCATCAGGTCCGCGGTCTCGCCAGTTGGGCTGGCCTTCGCCCTTGACCCCATGGCAGGCCGCACATTGCTGTGCATAGATCGCGGCGCCGAGTCGCAGCACCTGCGGATCTTCTGGCCGGAGGCTGCGGGTGGGCGGAACCGCTGGCGGAGCACTCTTGAGAAGATGGAAGTAGCTGCCTGCCGCTGTGGCGATCAAAGCAAGCAGTCCTGTCGTGATCCAGACCAACTGCTTCAGCTTCATGGTTCGCCACCTCCAGGTACCTGTGTTGCAGGATGCGACTTTGCGGTTCGCCGGCGGTTCCCAAGTGCAGCCAAGCGATCCCATGCGAACGGAGGTGCGGCGCGCGGCACGCTCACTTGTGGCAGACCCGGAGAATGCAGTGGGCCCTTCCTGCTGGCATAGCATGTCAGTTGCGTGTGCAACCGCGTTCGGACTGGCTGAACGGCCGAAGAGAGGCGAAGCGGTCAAAGAGACGCAGGCATAAGGCCTACCCCGCGCGGCCCATGGTCAGTCCCTGTCGGAATTCGACCGCCTGCCCTCGTCGGACCCAGGGGATTGGTTGCCATGTCCGCCATGCCCCTTGTGCATGAATACGTGCATCAGCGGACAGGCCAACAGCAGCGCATAGGGCCACCACTGCTGTAGATGGGCCCGGTGTTCGGTCCAGAGGAAGTACCCGGCAACGATACCGAGGACGAGCATTCCCAGGGTGTAGCGCGAACGCCAGAAGCCACTGCGTCGATCGGTATGGGGCGAGGATTGGTCGTGATGCATGGTGATTTTTCAGCTACCGGGAAACAATGGGCAAGCGGACACGGACTGCTGAACCATCCTCATCCGCATTGCAGCCTTCCGCATGTTCGCCTCAGTTCGCTGGACGTATATCCGTGACGACCATTTTTCCGCCTTCGTTGACGACCATGAATTTCACCTTGTCCCCGGGCTTGAGGTTGGAAAGCAGTCCCTTGTCCTTGGCGGTGAAAACCATGGTCATTCCCGGCATGTCCAGGTGCTTGATATCGCCATGCTTGATGGTGACCTTGCCGTTGTCCAGGTCCACCTTCCTGATCTCACCGTCGGTCAGCGACGCTTGTTGAGAGGCCTGTGCCCTGGGCGATTCGGATGTGGTCTGGGCCATCCCGCTCATGGGCAGGAAAATGCCGAGCGCGACGGCGGAAACGGAGAGAAATTGCTTGAAGCTGTTCATGACTACCTCACGGGCGCGAGTTGAAAAATGTCTGCTGATCCGCCTTGCGGATCAGCAGGACGTGGGAGAGCCGACACAGTCACCGTGCATCCCCTTGATGAAGCGGCGTGGTTCTACTTCTTGCTGACCTGAACGAGGCCCTTCATGCCAGCTTCGTAGTGGCCGGGAATCAGGCAGGCGAAGTTCACACCGCCAGCTTTGGTGAACTGCCAGACGATCTCGCCTTGCTTGCCAGGCTGCAGCGTGACCTTGCCGGGCTCGTCGTGCTCCATGTCCGGGAATTTCCGCATCTGCTCCAGATGCTCAAGCAGTTCCTTCTCGGTGCCCAAGCTGAGTTCATGCTTGACCTTGCCGGCGTTCTTGACGATGAAGCGAACGGTCTCGCCCTGCTTGACCTGAATGTTCGAGGGGGTGAAACGCATGGTGTCGCTCATCTCGATGGTGATCGTGCGGCTGGCCTTGGCGGCGACACCGGGCTTTCCGATGGCGGTTTCCTCTCCATCACCGTGGCCGTGGCCACCGGCATGGTTGCCTGCGGCCATGGCGGCCCCCGAAGCGGTCAGCGCGGCGGCAGCCAGCAGGCGGTAGAAGGTGGATCGCGTGAACTTCATGGATGATCTCCAGTTAAAAACGAAGGGAAGAAATCAGTGCGCACCATGTGACGTCGGCTTGCGCACCTTGACCTCGGTTGGCGTCGCGGGCTTGCGCTCGCGCGGCATGGACTGACCGCCTTCTGCGCTGAAGCGGGCTGGCTCCGCCAATGGGCCGGTGTATTCGTGGGCGACCGTGCCTGCCGGATGCTTGAACCAGCCGGGGTCCTTGTAGTCACCTGGCTGCTGGTCCCTGCGTACCTTGAGCACGCTGAACATCCCGCCCATCTCCACCGAACCGAACGGTCCTTGTCCCGTCATCATGGGCACGGTGTTGTCTGGAATGGGCATTTCCATCTCTGCCATGTCTGCCATTCCGCGCTCGCCCATGACCATGTAGTCGGGGATGAGCTTGTTGACCTTCCTGGCGAGGCCGGTGTGATCCACGCCGATGAGCGTGGGAACGTCGTGCCCCATCGCGTTCATCGTGTGATGGCTCTTGTGGCAGTGGAAGGCCCAGTCGCCTTCCTCGTCTGCCACGAACTCGATCTGGCGCATCTGTCCGACGGCCACGTCGGCGGTCACTTCATGCCAGCGCGTGCTCTTGGGTGTCGGCCCGCCGTCGGTGCCGGTGACCACGAACTCGTGCCCATGCAAGTGCATCGGGTGATTGGTCATCGTGAGATTGCCTATGCGAACGCGCACCTTGTCGTTGAGCCGAACGTTCAGGGAATCGATGCCAGGAAAGACGCGGCTGTTCCATGTCCACAGGTTGAAGTCCGTCATCTCGGCAACCTTGGGGGTCGCAGCGCCAGGCTCGATGTCGTAGGCGCTCAGCAGGAAGCAGAAGTCTCTCTGCACCACGTCGATCAAGGGATGCTTGTCCTTCGGGTGCGTGACCCAGAAGCCCATCATGCCCATGGCCATCTGCACCATCTCGTCCGCATGCGGGTGGTACATGAACGTGCCTGGCCGGCGTGCGACGAACTCGTACACGAAGGTCTTGCCGGACTCGATGGCGGGTTGCGTCAGCCCGGTCACACCGTCCATACCATTGGGCAGGCGCTGGCCATGCCAGTGGATGCTGGTGTGCTCGGGCAATTTGTTGGTGACGAATATGCGCACGCGGTCGCCTTCGACCACTTCGATCGTGGGGCCGGGGCTCTGACCGTTGTAGCCCCACAGATGGGCCTTCATGCCGGGCGCCATCTCGCGCACCACAGGCTCGGCCACGAGGTGGAACTCTTTGACGCCCTGGTTCATCCGCCACGGGAGCGTCCAGCCATTGAGCGTGACCACAGGGTTGTAGGGCCGGCCTGAGTTGGGTACCAGCGGTGCCATGGTGCTCGCACTGGTCTGGATGACAGGTTCAGGCAGGGCGGCCATCGCCACACGGCTGACCGAGCTCGCCGCAACAGCGCCACCTGCGATGCCGGCAAACTTAAAAAAATCTCGTCTGGATGTCATGATGATGTTCTTTGCTTCAATGGCCGGCGTCGCCGCCGCCGGGTGCACTGGATGCGACGGACAGGCTGGTGCTCGTGGGGCGTCCGATCACGGACGCCTGCATGGCGGCGTCGGCCAGCCAGAACTGCTGCTGTGCGTCGATGGCAGCGGAGACGGCGCTGACCTGATCGCGCGCATCGGCCAGCAGCTCGAAAACGCTGATCAGCATGCCGTTGTAGCGAAGCTGGTTTTCCTCCGAGATCACCTTGCGCAGCGGCACCACTTCATCGCGGTGGTGGCGGGCCACGTCGTAGGCCGTGCGGTAGGCCGAGTAGCTTTCCCGCAGGCTGGAGCCTGCTGCGCGCACGGTGGCTTCGAGCTGGTTGGCTGCGGCCAAGGTCCGTGCGTTCATCGCATCACGCTGTATCCCGCCCCAATCGAAGATCGGAAGGCGTACGGCGATTTCCCAACCACGCGCGGTCGAACGGGTGCCCTCGGCGCGATCCCAGCTGGTATTGCGACGCCCCTCCAACTCGATGTCAGTGAAGCTGGTCACCAGGTTCAGACCCTGGGCCTTGGCCGCACTATCCAACGAGGCCTGCGCCAGCCGAATGTCCAGGCGCGCTCTGGAGGCCTGCGTGGCAACAGCCTGCGGCTGCAGCGGCTCTTTGGGAAGGTCGGGGAGTCGCTCGGGCAGGCGAAGCGCTTGCGCCTGGGCCTCATCGAGCCCAAGCAGGCGCACGAGCTCTTCCCGGCTGGCCGTCGCCTGGTGCCCTGCGGTGCTGAGCCGGGTGGCGGCGTCAGCGTAGAAGGCCTGCTCGCGAGCACGTGTGATCCGGTTGAAGTTGCCAACGCCTTGCATGCGCTTGGCCAACTCGGCTCCGGCCTCCGCGCTTTCATAGACCTGCTTGGCATACTTGAGTGCTTGCTGGGCGGCCACGGCCCGCACCCATGCCTGACGTACCTGGGTGACCTGATCCACCACGTCGCTGCTCAAGCGCAACTGCGACTGCTCGATGCGCCGGGTCGCCACGTTGTACCGGGCTGGAAGCGTCAGCACGTCCAACAAGCCGAATGCCAAGGCACGGCCCAGCTCCAGTTCGTCGCCCGCGACCATGCGCTCAAAGCTGAAGATCGGGTTGGCGATCCGGCCTCCTTGGGCCGCGTCGGCCGACTCCGCCCAACCCTGCGCCAGCAGAGCTTGCAAGGAGGGGCTGTTCACCAAGGCCAACTGAACGGCCTCTTTCTGTCCCACGGGCTGAGCGAGCAGGGCCTGAGCGGCTTGCGCGCGCTGGTCGCGGTCGTCCTGACTGCGTGCGAGCGAGAGCTTGCCTTCGGTGAACGCGCTGGCTTCGTCGTTCACGCGGCTGATGTTCTGATCCAAGCTGACGCTGGCGCATCCGGTCAGAACGGCGAAGCCAAGGCCGGACAGGGCCAATCTGGCATGAGTGGTACCCAATCCCATCATTGCTTGCCTCCACCGTGATGGCTCGAATGCGGATCACTGACGGGAGCAGCATCCTGGGATGGCGACGACGGCGCCTGCGTCTTGGCTTCCTTGGCGTAGGTGCGCCAACCCCCGATCTGCCCGACGCGATCATTGGCTGTTCGCCAGGACTGCACTGGCTGCTCCACGTAGCCTTGGTAAGCCTGGATTGGCGATGAGTACTGCAGCGTCGTCAGCAGTGTGGGCTGCGACGCTGCCTCCGGCGGTGAGGCTTGAGCGAAAGACGCCCCCGCGAACAGCGCCAAAACCCAGGGCAGGGACGCCCTGAAAGACGGCGAAAGATTAGAAGTGACCATGGTTTCCTCTGCAAGAATCTTTGATCTCACGATGTGAAGATTCTGGAGAGGGCACCCTGTCACTCAGATGTTCCAGGCATTACATTGTTGTTATCTTCATGTCAGGACGCTTTGAGTTCGGCACACTCTCGTTCAATGCTGTGAACGGAGAGCGAACGTGAAGATATTGGTTGTTGAAGACGAGCCCAAGACGGGGGAGTACCTCCGGCAGGGATTGACCGAAGCGGGATACGTTTCGGACCTTGTGCCTAACGGCGCAGACGGGCTGCATCTGGCTTTGCAAGGTGAGTACGACCTGGTGATCCTGGACGTCATGCTGCCGGGGTTGAATGGCTGGCAGGTCTTGCAGTCCCTGCGCGACCGTGGCCTTGAGATGCCCGTCCTGTTCCTGACCGCCCGCGACCAAGTGGAGGATCGGGTCAAAGGGCTGGAGCTTGGGGCGGATGATTACCTTGTCAAGCCCTTCTCGTTCGCGGAGCTGCTGGCCAGGGTTCGGATCATTCTGCGGCGCGGTCATGCCGGCAACGAGGGCACCATGCTCAAGGTGGCCGATTTGGAGCTGGATCTGTTGCGTCGCCGTGTCTCCCGCAACGGCAAGCGTGTTGACTTGACAGCCAAGGAGTTTGGCTTGCTGGAGCTGCTGATGCGCCGCCATGGTGAAGTGCTGCCACGCTCCCTGATCGCCTCGCAGGTCTGGGACATGAACTTTGACAGCGACACCAATGTCATCGAAGTGGCGATGCGCCGCTTGCGCGTGAAGATAGATGAGGGGCATGCCGTCAAGCTCATCCAGACCGTGCGGGGCATGGGCTACGTGCTGGACGTACCAGAGGAGGAATAAAGGTGCAGCGACAACAGCGCCTGGGCAGGCTTTCGTTGACCCGCCGTTTAACCCTGTTTTTTACAGTGGTGGCGGCTATCGTCGTGCTCGGGCTGGGATTGTTGTTCCTGGCAGAGACTCAGCGTCATTTTGTCGTGCTCGATCAGATGGCTTTAGAGGACAAGAGGCAGTTGATCGAGGAAATTCTGGGTAATGCCAATTCTGTGAACGACGCGCGCTCCCGCTTGAGCGACGCTTTGGGATACCACCATGATCTCTATGTCTTGGTAAAAGATGCTCATCAGGAGACCGTTTTTCAGTCCTCACATTCCGAGCTTGGTGTGCAGCGTAGTAAAGCCATCCACACCGATGCGAAGGGGACATTTGGGGTGTGGCGCAACCACGATGCCGAGTTTCACACGCTGAGCTTCCAGTCGCTTTCGGGCTACTCTGCATCGGCGCTGCAGGTATTGATCGCGACAGATACCAAACACCACACCGAGTTCCTGGATGGTCTGCGTAGCAGCTTGGCCTTGTATGTCGCCGCAGCCATCGTTGTATGCGGCTTACTGTCCTGGCTGGCTGCGCGCCAGGGGTTGGCACCGCTGCGCGAGATGAAGTCACGCGCCGCAGTGGTGACAAGCCATAGGCTGTCCGAGCGCATGCCAGTAGGGGCTGTGCCGGTAGAAATGGCAGACCTTGCGCAGGAACTCAATCGCATGTTCGATCGGCTGCAGGATGACTTTCAGCGGCTGACAGACTTCTCATCCGATCTGGCTCATGAATTGCGCACGCCCATCAGCAATCTTCTGACCCAAACGCAAGTGGCGCTGGCGACCAAGCGCGACGCCGCGACGTATCGTGACACCCTGGCCTCCAACGCCGAGGAGTTTCAGCGGCTGGCTCGCATGGTGTCCGACATGCTGTTCCTGGCGAAGACTGAGCGCGGCGTCGATCTGCCGCACAAGGAGGTGTTCTCCGCGCGCAAGGAAGCCCAGGCATTGCTGGACTTCTACGAGGCGGTAGCGGAGGAGAAGGCCATCCAACTACAGCTACACGGCGATGGCCAAATTGATGGCGATCGCTTGATGTTCCGCCGCGCGCTGAGCAACCTGCTCTCCAACGCTTTGCGCTACACCCCGAATGCAGGCGCAATCACAATCGGCATTTCGAGCACTGGCCACGCTACCTCAGTAGCGGTGGAGAACACGGGGCAAGATATTGATCCCAAAGTCCTGCCCCGCTTGTTTGATCGCTTCTATCGCGCCGACCCCTCGCGTGCCCATCCTGACTCCGATGGAAGCGGCTTGGGCTTGGCCATCACGCGTGCCATTGCAGAGGCCCACGGCGGCAGCGTCGACGCAGCCTCATCCCGAGGACATACGTGCTTCACGCTGTGGTTTCCCCATCGCAACGCCCATCCACAATCCTGAGGTGCCAAGGGTGATCGGATCGGGCGAGGGCGATGCATAGCGCGGCTTGGCCCAATCATTCCACTGTGTCATGCGCCTTCATTGCTGGAGTATCCAACTCGGCGTTGTGTCTTGTCCTAGAGGCCGCTTCAACACCTGGTCGCTGAGCCTGATCTCGCCTTCCGAATCTTCGGAGCGGTGGCGCTATCACGCTCGGGAAAGCTGACAGAAATCTCACCGTGCTGTCCCGCTTCTGTTGGGTAGCGGTCTCTACGATGAACGCATCTCCTCATCGCCTACCAAGCGGACGGGAGATGCAAGTTCATCGACTTTTACAAGGACTCCTATCATGACTCAACGTAGCCACTCCATCTCTTCCATGATTGCAGCCGTAGCCGCGGCTGCCGCCCTGGGGTTGCCGGGAATGGCCTCGGCTGAATACTTGCATCCGACTAGCGACGAAGTCGGCGTGGTCGTTCACGCGGACCACTTCAAGAGCGAGAAAACCCGTGCGCAGGTCCGAGCCGAGGCCGAGGCTGCGGTACAGCAGGGACTCCTCAATTTCGGCGAGGGCAGCTACCCGCCTCCGGTGCCCAGTGCCGGACCGGGCAAGACGCGCGAAGAAGTGGTTCGCGAGCTGCTGAGCGAGACGCCGGCGGAGCGGAACGCACGCATGCAGCTCTACAGTGGAGGCTGATTGTCGGTTAGGGCGAACGGCGGAGAGCCGAAGAGCATCCAACCTCGTACAAGATGAAGCCGCCGCGCAGCGCCGCGGCGGCTTCATCTTGTACGAGATGCTCGATGAGAAGCCCAGCGTCTGCTCCGCTTGGAGTGGGCCCTCGATGGGAGGCCAGAAACTGACACTTGACATTGCCACGATGGCAAGGTCTAGAGTCAGCAGCACCTAACCACTAACGGAGAGAACCAATGCTTGCATTCGAGGTGAACGATATGACCTGCGGCCATTGCGCCAGCACCATCACCAAGGCGGTCAAGACCATCGACCCAGGTGCAGGTGTCCAGGTCGACCTGGGCCGCCATTTGGTGAGCGTGGCAACCGATGCGAATGCGGGCATCGTCCAGAAGGCGATTGCCGACGCTGGGTATTCGCCCGCTCAGGTGAACGCGCCGGCTGCTGCACCGGCATCCGCTGTCAAGCGAGGGGGCTGTTGCGGCTCCTGCCACTGATTGCGGGGCAAGAGCCCGCACGCTCACGTGAGCCCGTCTGGGAGGGCTACTATGGTCTGGCCGACCGTTCCTTCGGAGCAAGGCCCACGGTAGACCCGCGTGTCCCCGTCTGAAAGAGCGCGGGTGGAGCTGATGGCCGTGGCATTTCAGTCGATGTCGTCGACCAAGGTGGTGCAGCCGCGTGGATGTCTCTGAGCGCTCGGGCACGGAACAGCTCGGGCTGTACTACTTCGGTTGGCGTCACGCATGCAGAGCCCCGTCCGCGTGGCCGAAATCAGGTGCTTGATGTGCGAGTGGCCCAGGGCTCGTGTGCCACCGTCGCCCGGCTTGCTCGGTGAACACGCCTTGGATGGGCCATTTACTGCGAGCGGGAAGTCCTATGACGAGCCGGTGGTCCAAGGGCTTTCGGCGGGAGCATGCCGTTTCGGTGTGTTCGCTGCTTGCAGAGCCTATCTCTTTGGGGACGCCGCATTAACGCAATGTAATCATGGCGCAATCGCTTGGAAAGCGACACGCTCCTACAGTGACCCTGCCTCGATTTCACGTACAGCAAGAAGTTGATAACTTCAGAGGTACGGAGAATCGAAATGAGAGAAGGCAAGCTGCCCAGGAGGCAGTACACACAGGAGTTCAAGGCTGAGGCCGTCAGGCTCGCGGCGTCGGTCGGCGGTCA
>JAFKGD010000009.1 GCA_017307855.1 Burkholderiales bacterium
TCGGTGGCCACGATCACGGTGACGGGCGCGGCGCGCGTCTTGTCCAGGTTGCCCGGCGAGAGCGCGGGCAGCAGGCGCGCGCGCGATTCGGGTGTCTTCAGGAAGACGTAGCGCGTGGGCTGCGTGTTCATCGACGTGGGGCCGAAGCGTGCCAGCTCGTACACCTCGCGCAGCAGCGCATCGGGCACGGGCTTGTCGATGAAGCCGTTGGCGGTGCGGGCGGTGCGGAAGATGCTGTCGAGGGCGGCGGCGTCGATGGGCTGGCTCATGGCTGGATTCCTTGGTTTGATTCGGTCGTGTAGTCCACCTGGTGGCGGGCGATGCGCAGGCCTTCGAGCTCGGCGCGCACGCGCAGGTGCTCGGGGTGGCTGGCGTAGCCGTCCAGCGCCTGCTGGTCGGTGAATTCGGAGTAGAGGACCACGTCGCAGGCGTAGTCGACGCGGCTGGTGTCCACGCCGACTTCCAGGTGCAGCAGGCCGGGGATGCGGCCGCGCACGGTTTCGAAGGCGTGCTTGAGGCGCTGCGCGGCGTCGGCCTTCTCGGCCGGCGTCTCGCCCAGCAGGTTCCACATGACGATGTGCTTGATCATGCGTGCGCCTTTTGCTTCACTGTGCCGGCGCCGGCGGGAAGCCGGCCTTCTGCGGCCACAGGTTCTCGAACGCATGCACGTGCACATGGGCGTAAAGGCCGGCGCGCGTGAAGGGCTCGTCGGCCAGCCAGGCGCGGGCCTGTTCCAGCGATCCGAAGTCGATGGCCAGCAGGCTGCCGACCATGGTGCGGCCGTCCTCGCCCAGCAGCGGACCGGCGAAAGCGATGCGGTCGGCCATCGCGGCCAGGTAATCCTTGTGCGCGGGCCGCACGGCGATGCGCACGTCGCCCAGCCGCGGGTCGTCGAGCAGGTGGAAGACGTAGATCATGCGGCCGCCTTCGCGGCAGCCGCGCCCTGGCGCCGCCCGGCCGGGCGCTCGGGCGCGAGCACGAAGTCGAACTCGAGCAGGTAGCTGCCGTCGGCCTGCTGCTTCCAGTCGGCCACCAGCGACTGCCGCACGCCGAACACGGCGTCGGAGTCGAGGTACGGATCGCCGTCGCGGAACACGTGGGTGACCAGGCGCTCGTAGCCCGGCGCCGTGATCATGAAATGCAGGTGCGCGGGGCGCCACGGATGCCGCTTGGTGGCGCGCAGCAAATCGCCCACGGGTCCGTCGTGCGGAATGGGATAGGCCTCGGCACGGATGGTGCGGAAGTGGAAGCGCCCGTCGGGGCCCGCATGCAGCACGCCCCGCGCGCGGTGCTCGCCCTGTCCTTCGTATTGCACGTCGTAGTTGCCGTCGGCATCGGCCTGCCAGACCTCGATGGTGGCGCCGGGAACGGCCTCGCCCTCCAGCCCGCGCACGCTGCCGCGCACGATGCAGGGCTCGCCCGGCGCGCCGTTGGCCACGTCTTCGCCGTGTTCGTAATGCGGCGCGTTCTCGACATGGAAGGGCCCGAAGACGGTGGCCTCGGTGCAGCCCTGCGGCTTGTCGTTGTTCATGGCCACGGTGAGCATCGAGAGCCCCAGCGTGTCCGACAGCAGGATGAATTCCTGCCGCTTGTCGTCGGTCTTGTGGCCGCAGGCGGTGAGGAACTCGATGCCCTTGAACCACTCGTCCTCGGTCAGCCGCACTTCCCGCGCGAACGCGTGCAGGTGCTGCACCAGGCTGGTCATGATTTCCTTCAGGCGCGGATCGGGTGTCTGCGCCAGACGGCCGAGCACGGCCTGGGTGATGGTGTCCTGCGTCAGGTTGCGCATGTGTGGTTCTCCCTTGGAATGCGCGGCGGCTTCGTGGGGCTGCGCGCTGTCGATGTCACTCGGCCTTGATGCCGATGTCGCGCACGATCTTCGTCCAGCGTTCGACGTCGCGGCGCACCAGCGCATCGGCCTCGGCGCCCACCAGGGCCATCGGCGTGCCGCCGGTCTTCTCGAAGCGATCGCGCACGTCGGGCGCGGCGGCAACGGCCTGGAAGTCGGCGCGCAGGCGGGCCAGGTCGGCCGGCGGCGTGCGGGCGGGCGCGAAGTAGCCGAACCACGATTCGAGTTCGAGCGGCGCCACGCCGGTTTCGCGGATGGTGGGCACGCCGGGATGCATGGGGTTGCGCTGGGCGCCCGAGACGGCGAGCGCCTTGAGCGAGCCGTTGTCCACGTGCGGGCGTGCCGTGGGCGAGAGGTCGAAGAACACATCGACGCGGCCGCCCAGCAGGTCGGTGTAGGCCGGCTGCGCGCCACGGTAGGGCACGTGCGTGAGTTCCACGCCCGCCAGGCGCCACAGCGCGGCGGCCAGCACATGCTGGCCGGAGCCGGTGCCGCCCGAGGCGTAGTTGAGCTTGCCGGGGTTGGCTTTGGCGTGGGCGATGAGTTCCGGCAGCGTGTTGAACGGCAGATCCTTGCGGCCGATCAGCGTGTAGCTGTAGGCCACGGCCAGTCCCACCGGCGTGAAGTCGCGCAGCGGGTCGTAGGGCAGGTTGGCGTACAGGCCCGGATTGAGCGCGATGTTGGACACCGAGCCCGTGAGCAGCGTGTAGCCGTCGGCCGGCGCCTTGGCCGCCGCGTCGGTGCCCACCACGGTGCCGGAGCCGGTGCGGTTCTCCACCACCACGGGCTGGCCCAGGCGCACGGCCATCTTCTCGGCCAGCACGCGGCCGACGAAGTCGAAGCCGCCGCCCGGCGGCTGCGGCACGATGACCTTCAGGGGCTTGTTGGGATAGCCGCCGGCTGCCGGCGCCTGCGCGATGGCGGGTGCGGCGGCCAGCAGGGCCAGGGCGCCGCCGGCGGCGGCGCGTGCGATGCGGGTTGCGATGTTTCGCATGTCTTGTCTCCTCTCGTTGTTCATCTCAGGGCCGGCCCGCGCCGGTCACCACGGCACCTCTCAGCGCTCCAGCGGCTTGCCGGCCAGCCAGTCGGCGCCACGCCGGTACAGGTCCTGCACGCCGGGGCCCTTGAGCATGGGCATGTCCATCTTCACCGTGTAGCCGATGCGCGTCTGGATGTAGGCGAGGTGGCGATAGCCTTCGGGGTAAGTGGCGAGCTGGGCCGCGTCGAGCTTGACGGTGGCCGACGGATCGACCGGATCGATGCGGTCTTTTTCGTAGATGGGCTGGCGGTGCACCACGCCCCAGCGGCCCTCACGCTTCTCGATGAAGTCGTAGAAACGGCCGGTGCACAGCACGTCGCACAGCACGCCTTCGACCTCGCCGCGCTGCGAGATGGTCATCTTGGTCTGCGCGATGGCGCGATGACCCGACACGTCGATCGACGAGCCGCCCAGGAAGTGCAGGATGCTCACGCCTTTGTCCCAGCCTTCGCGCGTGACGCGGATGAAATCCTCGAACGGACCCTGGAACCAGGTGGCCATCATCACGCCATCGTCGTGCCAGACGGTGCGGAAGCGCTCCCAGTCTCCGGCGTCGCGCCACACGGCCCAGTTCTCCACCAGTTGGCGGATGCGCCACTGCTCGGTCAGAAGTTCGTCCTGCATATCGGGTACTGCTCCTCGGGTTATTTCTGTAACGGCCGACTGTAAAAGCCGCCCACAATTCGGCCAACATCGCGGGCGCAAATGACTTTTCCGCGCAGCGAAAGAAAGCACGACGTATGGACCGCTGGACCGAAATCGAGCTGTTCGTCCAGGTGGCCGAAACCGGCAGCCTCACACGCGCGGCCGAAGCCCTTGAACTCTCCAACGCCGCCGCCAGCCGCCATCTCACCGCGCTGGAGGCGCGGCTGGGCGCGCGCCTGGTCGAACGCAACACGCGCCGGCTGTTCCTCACCGACACCGGTCAGGAATTCTTCCATCGCGCCAAGGCCATCCTGGCCGAGCTCAAGGACGCCGAGTCGGCCGTCAACGCGGCGCAGCTCGATCCCAGCGGCGTGCTGCGCATCACGGCATCGCTGTCGTTCTCGCTGCACCACGTGGCGCCGATCCTGCGCGAGTACACGGCGCGCTATCCCAAGGTGCGCGTGCACGTGGAAGCCGCCAACCGCTACTTCGACATCATCGACAACAACATCGACGTGGCGATCCGCAACCGCGAATACGAGCCCGATTCCAACATCACCATCCGCCGGCTGGCCGAGACGCGCCGCATCCTCACCGCCTCGCCGCGCTACCTGGCACAGCACGGTTTCCCCAAGACGCTGGACGACCTGCAACGCCACCACCTGCTGATCTACACCCACGCCAACAACCCGCAGGAGCTGCGCTTCACGCGCGAGGGCGTGTCCACCACCGTGGCGGTGCAGGGCCTGCTCGATTCGAACGACGGCCAGATCCTGCGCGCCGCCGCGCTCGACGGGCTGGGCATCCTGGTGCAGCCCACCTACATCGTCTACGACGACATCGTGGCGGGGCGCCTGGTGCCGCTGCTCGACGACTGGGACCTGCCGCGCATCACCGTGAATCTGGCGTACCCGAGCCGCAAGCACCTGTCGGCCAAGGTGCGCACGTTCATCGACTTCATCGCGGAGTATTTCGAGCGGATGGATTTCGAGCGGAAGTGGACGGCCAGGTTTTCGACTTACTGACTTCTGTGTTCTTGGGTCGTTGCTCTCGACGGTCCGTGCGCTGTCGGGAGGGCGGGGCGGGGGCCGCTGTGGAGGCTTCGACTCTGGTGCCCGCTGCGCGGGTTCCCTGTGCTTCTCGCACGACGTGGCGGCTGCGATCGCTTCGCTTGTGCCGCTGAACGCGGCCCTGCGCATAAAGCGTTCTCGCCGGTCTGCTGCGCAGACTACCCACGCCGCGCTGCGATGCTCGGCACCAGAGAGGCGCCCCCACAGCGGCCCCCGCCCCACCCTCCCGACAGAGACAGATGAGTTGCGCATGACAAGTTCGCACCATCGTTGCGCCTTGAACTGATTGCGCGACACGCTGTGCCCACAAGGCCGGGCTGGCCTCGGTCGCCGCGCGTTTGCGACGCCGAGCAGCGCAGCGATCGAGGGGAAGTCTGCGCAGCAGACCGGCGAGAACGCTTTATGTTCTGTTCGCGTTCAGCGAACAGGACGAAGCGATCGCAGCCGCCCTCGCTGAGCGAGCAGCACAGGGCACCCGCGCAGCGGGCGTCGCTGTCGCGCGGCGACCGAGGCCAGCCCGGCCTTGCCACGCGAACGACAGAGCGATCGACTCAAGCAGGCCGCCGCCCCTCCCACGCATCCTGCAACAGCGCGCGAATCGCCCCGCGCTCCAGCGCCCGCGGATTCGGATACTGGTTCTGCATCGCGATGTCGCACGCCCGGTCCAGGTCCTCGGCCTTCATGCCGATGTCGCGCAAGGCCACCGGCGCGCCGTTCTTCTGCGCCAGATCGAACACCGCCCCCGGCGCCTCGCGGCCATCGGCCACGCTCAGCGCCCGTGCGATGCGCGCCATGGCCTGCGGCGCCGCCGCCGCGTTGTAGGCCAGCGCATGCGGCAACACCACCGTGTGCGTCTCGGCATGCGGCAGGTTGAAGCTGCCACCCAGCGTGTGGCAGAGCTTGTGATGCAGCGACATGCCCACCGTGCCCAGAACGATGCCGCACAGCCACGCGCCATAGAGCGCATCGGCGCGGGCCTGGCCATCCGCCGCATCCGCGCGGATGCCCGGCAGCGCACGGCCCAGCGCGGCGATGCCTTCCTCGGCCATCAGGTCGATGACGGGATTGCCTTCCGTCGAATACAGCCCCTCGGCCGCGTGCGCGATGGCGTTGATGCCGCTCGTCACCGACAGGCCCACCGGCAGCGACAGCGTCAGCTCGGGGTCGTAGATCACCGTGCGCGGCAGCACGCGCAGATCACGCCCCGTCTTCTTGAGCCCGCCTTCGGTGATGCCGTAGATCGGCGTCATCTCCGAGCCCGCATACGTGGTCGGGATCGCCAGGATCGGCAGGCCCGAATCGAGCGCGATCGCCTTGCCCAGGCCCGTGGTCGATCCGCCGCCGATGGCCACGGCGCAATCGGCACCGAGCTTTGCGGCCACTTCGCGCGCCTCGCGCGCCGTCTCGATCGGCACGTGCATCACCGCGCGGTCGAAGATGCCGGCCGAGCGCGCGCCCAGCAGATCTGCCACGCGCTCGGCCGAGGCGCGCTGCTCGGGCGTGGACAGCACCAGCGCGCGCGTCGCGCCCAGTGCGGTGATCTCGTCGGCCAGCTTGGACAGCGAGCCCGCGCCGAACACCACGCGCGCAGGCAGGCCGTTGTAGGTGAATGCTCTCATCGGTTCGTTCCGTTCTTCAACGTTCTCATTCAAGGCGATTGTCCAGGCCGGCCGCCCGTTCGGCCGAGCGGATGATGGCCGCGTAGTCGTCGCCGCCCTCGCCGTGCGCCAGCGCATCCAGCATCAGCTGCTGCGTCATCGCCGTCTGAGGCAGCGGCACCTGCGTGTCACGGCCGGCGCCGAGGATCAGCGACAGATCCTTCATCATCTGCTCCACCGTGAAGGTGGGCGTGAAATCCCGCTCGGCCAGCTGCACCGACTTGGCCCGCACGATGGGCGAGCCCACGGCGCTGGCGCCGATCACCTGCCACATGTGGCGCCAGTCCAGCCCCCCCTTGCGGCCCAGCGTGAGCGCCTCGCCCAGCATGGCCGAGGTCTGCACGATCATCAGGTTGACCACCAGCTTCATCAGCCGCGCCTGCTCGGCCTCGCCCAGCCAGAAACATTGCGGGCCCATGCGCTGCAGGAGCGGCAGCAGCGCGTCGTAGGTTTCGCGCGGGCCCGACGCCATCACCGTGAGCTGCGCGGCTTCGGCCATCTTGTTGTTGCCCGACACGGTGCAGCGCAGGTAGCGTACGCTGGCCGCCTGCACCTGTTTCGCCACGTCGGCCGAAACCGTGGGCGACACCGTGCTCGTGTCCACCCAGGCACTTCCGGCGCGCGCATGCTGCGCCACCTGCGTGGCGACCGCGCGCAGCGCATCGTCGTGGGGCAACGACGACCAGACCACGTCTGCCGCACCGATGGCAGACGCGGCATCGCCGGTCACTTCGAGGCCGGCTGCGCGCGCCAGCGCCAGGCTGGCTGGGCTGGTGTCGCCGACCGTGACGGCATGCCCGCCCGCGCGCAGGTGCACGGCCATCGGCAGGCCCATCTTGCCGACGCCCAGGACATGGATGCGTGTCGTCATGCGTGTTCTCCCACGGCGGCGGCGTAGTGCGACAGGTCGAGAAAGCGGTCAGGCGCGGGCGGCGTGCCGCCCCACATGCCTTCCATCTCTGCGCGCAGCGCCAGCACGGCCCTGAAGCCTTCAAGGTCGAGCCGCGCGTCGGGCGCCAGGCCCGAGCCGGGCGCGACCAGGGCGGCGTAGGTGCCCTCGGCGGCGGCCGAATCGAGCTTGAATCGCTCCACCAGCAGCGCCACCATCGCCTCTCGGTTGGCGGGCGCCATCACATGGCGCTGCCCCGCAACGTAGGCGCGGATGTAGCGGCGCAGCAGGTCGCCATGGGCCTGTGCCCAGCGCCGCAGCACGAAGGCGCCGGTGGCCTGGTAGGGGCCCAGCAGTTCGTGCTGGCTGCCCAGGCTGTGCAGGCCCTGCGCACGCACGGTGAACGAGAACGGCGGATTGATCATCGCGGCAGCCAGGCTGGCATCGGCCAGCATGGCCGCGGCGCGCGGGCCCGTGCCGCCGGCCAGCTTGACCTCATAGTCGCGGCCCTGCAGCAGGCCACGGTCCTTGAGGATCTTGCGCGCAGCGACGGCATAGGCCGTCTTCGGCGCGTCGACCGCCAGCAGCTTGCCGCGCAGGTCGTCGAAGGATCGGATCTCGGGCCGCACCATCAAGTCGTTCATGCCCGCGTCGCCGCCCAGAACGATCACCACGTCCTGCCCCGCACCCTCGACCATGGCCACGGCGTTGTCCACCGCCGCATGCGCGATCTCGAAGCGGCCCTCGGCCAGGCCCGCGCGCTGCTCGTCGGAGTTGGGCGTGTTCTGGATCTCGATGGACAGGCCCTCGCGCTCGAAGAAGCCCTGCTGTCGGGCCGCCAGCAGCGGCAGGTTGCTGGAGGTGTTGAAGACGTTGACGCGCAGGCGGTCGGTCATGGGTGGTTCCTCTGCAGAAATTCAGTCGGCCAGCGCGGCCTGCATCAGTGCGTCGGCGGACAGCGGCATGTCGCGCATGCGGATGCCCACGGCATCGGCAACCGCATTGGCGATGGCGGCGGCCACCGGGCCGTGCGTGGCCTCGCCCGCGCCCAGCGACGGCTGGTCGGGCCGATGCATGAGCTCGACGTGCACCTCGGGCACTTCGGAAAAGCGCAGGATCGGGTAATCCTCCCAGCTCGTGCTCAGCACGCGCGTGTCGTCGAAACGCACGGCCTCCTTGAGCACCCAGCTCACGGTCTGGATGGCGCCGCCCTCGATCTGGTTGAGCACGCCGTCGGGGTTGACCACGCAGCCCACGTCCACGGCGATCCACAGGCGCCGCACGCGCACGGCCTCGGCGGCCTCGATCTCGGCCACGGCCGCGCACCAGGCACCGCTGCCTTTGTAGCGTGCGACACCCAGGCCGAACCCCGTGCCCTCGCTGTGTTCGCGCGCATCGCGGCCGGCCCATCCCGCGTTGCGCGCGGCGGCCTGCAGCACGTCGCGGGCGCGCGGATCGTCCAGGTGGCGCAGGCGGAATTCCAGCGGATCGCATTGCGCCGCCTCTGCCAGCTCGTCCATGAACGATTCGATGGCGAACACATTGCAATGCGCGCCCAGCGAGCGCAGCGACGAGGTGCGCAGCGGCATGTCGAGCACGCGGTGGCTGAGCACGCGCGCGTCGGGCAGCGCGTAGATCGGCACGGCGTTGCGCTCGCCGCCACCGCCCGCGCCCGGTGGCGGATTGACGGCCGTGACGGCAGGGAAGGGCTCGGCCAGTTGCGTGGCGGCCAGCAGCACGGGCACGTCGCCACCACGGCCCGGCCGCATGCTGTGACCGTTCGACCAGACCTCGTGCCGCCAGTGCGCGATGCGGCCCGTGTCATCCAGCCCGGCCGAGAGGCTCACCGCCATGGCCGCGCCGAACGGCGACCAGCCCAGCTCGTCCTCGCGGCTCCAGAGCACGCGCACCGGGCGGCCGGGCACAGCGCGCGCCAGCAGCGCGGCATCCACTGCAGCGTCGTCGGCGCCGTTGTGGCCGTAGCAGCCGGCGCCCTGTGCGTGGTGCACGGTGATGTCATCGACAGGCCGACGCAGGAGCAACGCCAGATCGGCGCGCAGGTGGAAGATGCCTTGCGTGTGGCTCCACACCTCCACGCCTTCGTCGGTCACCGTGGCCAGCGCGCACGACGGGCCGATGGACGCATGGGCGAGATAGGGGCGCGAATAGCTAGCGCCCAGATGGCGCAGCCCGGCCGGCGGCAGCGTGTCTGCGGCGGCGCCGGAGACGACGCGCGCCTCCGAACGCGCAGCACGCAGGAAAGCCGGCAGCGCCGCGGCATCGGGCAGCGTGGCCACCTCGTCCCACTGCGCCAGGGCGGCCAGCCGGCGGGCGGCTGCGATGGCACGGTGCTCGGCATCGGCCACCACGCCGAGGTACTGGCCGTCGTGCACCACCGCCACCACGCCGGGCAACGCGCGCACGGGCGCCACGTCCACATCGCGCAGCCGCGCGCCGCGCGAGGGCGGGCGCACTGCACGGCCGTGCAGCAGGCCCGGCGGCCGCAGGTCGTGCACGAACGCGGGCTGGCCGGCGATCTTGCCGGGCAGGTCGAGCCGCGCGACGTCTCGGCCGCGCAGCGTGAGTTCTTCGGCGGCGCGAGGCCGGGCCGCGCCCAGCGCCAGCCGTCCGGCCAGCGCGCCGGCCGGCAACTGCCAGCCGTCGGCCGCGCCAAGCTGCCCGCACAGCGCGCGCACCTCGGCGCACACCTGCCGCAATGCGGCGCCCGATTCCTGCACCGACAGGCTGCCGGCCGTGAGCCCTTCGTTGGGCCCATGCGCCGTGGAGGCCGCGGCCATGCGGATGCGCGCCACGCCGATGCCGAGTTCGTCGGCCACGATCTGCGCCAGCACGGTGGCGATGCCCTGCCCCAGTTCCACCTTGCCGGTGCGCACCGTGAGCGTGCCATCGGCCTCGAAGGCCAGCCACCGGGACAGCAGCGGATTGGCCGCCAGGCTGGCTGGCAACGCAGGCGACGCGCCGCTCATGCAGCGATGCCCTCGCGCAGCCGTTGCGCGGCCAGCCGCACGGCGCGCACGATGCGGTTGTGCGCGCCGCAGCGGCACAGGTGGCGATCGAGCGCCGCGCGCACGGCCGCGTCGGACGGATCGGCCTCGCGCGCCAGCAGCGCCGTGGCACTGACCAGGATGCCCGACAGGCAATAGCCGCACTGCCCCGCCTGCAGGTCAATGAAGGCCTGCTGAAGCGCCGCGCCGCGCGCGTCGTGCGCCAGGCCTTCGACGGTGACGACGGTCTTGCCCTCGGCGGCCCACAGCGGCGTGTCGCACGACGGCACCGAGGCGCCGTCGATCAGCACATGGCAGGCGCCGCACTGGTTGGCGCCGCAGCCCAGGCGCGTACCGACGAGGCCGCAGCCGTCGCGCAGCACGTGGACGAGCGACACCTCGGGCTCCGCCAGTTCGGCGGGAACCTTGTGCACTGCACCGTTCACATCGAGCCGCACCGCCATCCGTGTGCCTTCACTTGGCGTTCTTCATCACGGCGCCGAGGGTGTTGTACTCGTCGCGGATGTAGGCGTCGAACTGCTGCGCGCTCATGCTCATGGATTCGGCGCCGAGCTTGGCCATGCGCTCCTTCACGTCGGGCTGCGCCAGCACGTCGCGCACGTCGGCGTTGAGCTTGTCGATCACCGGGCGCGGCGTCTTGGCGGGCGCCAGCAGGCCGGCCCAGAAGTCGAACACGAAGCCGGGCACGCCGGCCTCGGCCACGGTGGGCACGTCGGGCAGCGTGGCCGAGCGGCGGCTGCCGCTCACGGCCAGCGCGCGCATCTTGCCTTCCTTGACCTGCTGCAGCGACGACAGCATGGGCGTGAACATGAAGTCCACGCGGCCGGCGATCGTCTCGACGATGGTCTCGGGCGTACCCTTGTACGGCACGTGCTGCACGTTGACGCCGGTGACGGCACGAAACTTCTCGGCGTTGATGTGCGTGGCGCTGCCGGTGCCGGCCGAGGCGTAGTTGAGCTGGCCGGGCTTGGCCTTGGCGCCCGCGATCAGCTCCGAGACGGTCTTGTAGGGGCTGCCCTCGCCCACCACCAGCATGTTGGGCAGAGTGGCCAGGGGGATCACGCCCGCGAAATCGGCCAGCGTGTCGTAGGGCAGGTTCTGGTAGAGCACCGGATTCACCACGTGGCCGGTGGAGACCACGATGAGCGTGTAGCCGTCGGGCTCGCTCTTGGCCACCTGGGCCGCGCCCAGCGTGCCGCCGGCGCCGGGGCGGTTTTCCACCACCACGGGCTGGCCCCACTTGGTGCCGAGCTTCTCGCCGACGATGCGGGCCATGATGTCGGTGGCACTGCCGGCCGTGAACGGCACGACGATGCGCACCGGCTTGGTCGGATACGTCGCTGCCGGGGCCTGCGCCACGGCGAAGGTGGTGGCCAGCGCGCACGTGGCCAGGGTGATGAAACGCTTCATGGTCTTGTCTCCTGTAGGTGTGGGGGCCGGGACATGGGTCTGACCCCTGGCCTCTTTCTCGCTCACTCTTCGAAAACTCGCTGACTCGGTCGATCCATCCGGGTCGCCGGCCCGCAGCACGGCCGGCGACGTCTCCGCTGCCGCCGCGCTCAGGCCTGCAGGCCCAGCGCCTGCGTGATCTTCTGGCCGGAGGCCTCGAGTTGCCGCAGGCTGTGCTCCACGTCGCCCGCCAGCAGGCGGCCGCCGCGCTTCTTCCACTGGCCGGCCACCATCACGCTGTCGATGTTGGCCAGGCTGGTCTGCATGACCACGGTGCTCACGGGCACGTGCACCGGCCGCATGTTGATCGTGTCGGCGCGGATGACCACGAGGTCGGCCTGCTTGCCGGCCGCCAGCGTGCCGATGCGATCGAGCTGCCCCAGCATGCGCGCGCCTTCCACCGTCACCCACGACAGCGCCTCGCGCGTGGTGATGGTCGAGGTGGACGGGATCGTGCCGTGGGCCTGGCGGTGGTCGAAGTTGTCCAGGCTGCGCTGGATGCCGAGCGCGACGCGCGCCTGGCTCAGCATGTCGCCGCTCATCACGCTTTCCAGGTCCACGCCCAGCGAGGGCGCGCGGCCGTTGTCGCGCAGGCGGCCGGTGATCGGATGGCCGTGGCCCTGCGACATCTCGCTCTCGGCGGTGGCCGAGAAGCTCATGCCGAGCTGGCAGAAGCGCGCCAGCTGTTCGTCGGACAGCGCATGGCCATGCACGATGTTGATGTGCGGGCCGAGCAGCCCTTCGGCTTCCAGCCGCTCCCAGCCCTCGGGCGTGCGGGCCGGGCCGCCGCCCTGGTGCATGGAGGCGATCAGGCCCAGGTCGCGCGCCATGCGGAAGTCGTGCAGCGCGACGTCCATCGTCGAATAGTGCGGGCCCAGCACCGCCGCCTGGATCGACAGCAGCGGCTGCGCCTGATGCTCGCGGATCAGCCGTTCGATCTCGGCGCGCGGATGCGGCACTTCCCAGAACGGCAGTTGCCCGGGCTTCGGATCGGGCTTGGGCGTGCCGTGGAAGAACGCGGCCCGGATGCCCGAGCGCAGCAGGCCGTCGATGGCCGCGTCGTTGTGCGCCGGCGTCGGGTTGTTGTGGCACCAGTCGCCCAGCGTGGTGGTGCCGCAGTTGAGCTGGTTGAGCGCGCCCACGTAGGTGGCGATGGCCAGGTCGTCGGGCGTGAACACCGTGGCCAGGCCCGCGTGCATGTTCTTGAAGTACTGCAGCAGCGTCCAGTTGGCGGCCACGCCGCGCAGCGCGGTCTGCCACGTGTGCATGTGCGCGTTGACCAGGCCGGGGATGACGATGCAGCCCGTGGCGTCGATCACCTCGGCATCGTCAACCGCGAGCTGCGGCGCGATCTCGGTGATGCGCTCGCCCGTCACCAGGATGTCGGCGCGCGGCAGGTCGCCCTGCGCGTCCATGGTGATGACGGTGGCGCCGCGGATGAGCGTGCGCGCGGCGTTCATGTCAGCGATACGCGTAGCGATGGGCTTGGGGCTTCGGCTTCATCTCAGGCCTCCAGTCCGTCGGAGAGCTTCAGGTTCAGCGGCTTCACTTCGAGCCCGGCATCCTTGGCCGTCTCGACCAACAGCACGGCGAAGTCGATGTCGTCGTAGCCACGGCCCACCATGCGGGCCACGGATTCGCGCGTGGCCGCGGCCGAGGGCATGGCCACGCCGTGCGCCTTGGCGGCCGACATGCCCAGGTCCATGTCCTTGAGCAGCAGCTTGGGCGTGAAAGTGACCTGCTCGAACGTCAGGTTCGACAGCACCGGCGTCTTGTAGCGCGTGTACATCGAGCCCAGCACCGAGTCGTTGATGCTCTCGAGGAACACATTGCGCGGGATGCCAGCCTTTTCGGCCAGCACGGTGATCTCGCAGAGGTTCTGGATGATCACGCCGAACATGGTGTTGTGCGCGATCTTCCAGATGCGGGCCAGCTCGCCCTCGCCCACCCACATCACCTTGCGCGCCATGGCGGCGAGATACGGCTCGGCCATCTCGTAGAGGTGCTTCGGGCCCGAGCACACGACCAGCAGCTTGCCGGCCTTGGCCACCTTGGCATTGCCCGACACCGGGGCGCAGAGGTAGGCCACGCCCAGCGATTCGAGCTTCTCGCGGATCTCGGCCGAGCCTTCCTGCGAGATCGACGAGGAATCGACCACCACCTTCGGACGCTGGCTGCCCGCCACCAGGCCGCCGGCGCCGAACAGCACTTCCTTCAGGTCGTCGGTGGTCGAGACCATGGTGAACACCACGTCGCAGCCCGAGAGCTGCTGCTTGTCGGTCGCGACGGTGGCGCCGTACTCGCGCAGGGGCTCGGCCTTGGCGGCCGTGCGGTTCCAGACGGTGGCCGCGTGGCCGGCCTTCAGCAGGCGCTTGACCATCGCCTCGCCCATGCGGCCCAGGCCGATCCAACCGATGCTGTTGCTCATGTGTGTGTCTCCTCGTTCTCGTTCCTGCGTGAGGCAACGGGCCGCAGCAGGCCCGTGCCGGTGTGCGCCGCAGTGTGGACGAGGGTCACCGCCGATTCAACGGCCGGGGCGGAAATCAGTTTTTCCGCGAGCGCAATAAACGCCACGCCGGCGCACGATTCGCGCGCGCAGATGGAACGACGCCGGGCATCCCTGCGGATGCCCGGCGTCTGATGGCCTGCCAGGGGCGCGTCCCGCGCCCAGTGTCAGACGCGTTCGAGAATGACGGCGATGCCCTGGCCCACCCCGATGCACATGGTGCACAGCGCATAGCGGCCGCCGCTGCGGTGCAGCTGGTTCACCGCCGTGGTGGCCAGCCGCGCGCCAGAGGCACCCAGCGGATGGCCCAGCGCGATGGCGCCGCCGTTGGGGTTGACCCGCGCGTCGTCGTCCTTCAGGCCGAGCATGCGCAGCACGGCCAGGCCTTGCGCGGCGAAGGCTTCATTGAGCTCGATGACGTCGATCTGGTCGAGCGTGAGGCCGGTCTGCGCCAGCACCTTCTGCGTGGCGGGCGCGGGGCCAATGCCCATCACGCGCGGAGCGACACCGGCCGTGGCCATGCCGACCACGCGCGCGCGCGGCGTGAGGCCGTGCTTCGCGGCCGAGGCTTCGTCGGCCAGCAGCAGGGCCACCGCGCCGTCGTTCACGCCGCTGGCGTTGCCGGCCGTGACGCTGCCGCCTTCGCGCACCACGCCCTTCAGTTTCGCCAGTGCTTCGAGGCTGGTCTCGCGCGGATGCTCGTCCTTGGACACCACGATCGCATCGCCCTTCTTCTGCGGGATGGTGACGGGCGTGATCTCGGCGTCGAACACGCCGGCCTTCTGCGCGGCCACGGCCTTGAGTTGCGAAGCCAGGGCCATGCGGTCCTGCGCGTCGCGCTCGATCTTGTAGTCGTCGGCCACGTTCTCCGCCGTCTCGGGCATGGAATCGACGCCGTACTGCTGCTTCATCAGCTTGTTGACGAAGCGCCAGCCGATGGTGGTGTCGTAGATGGCGTTGCTGCGGCTGAAGGCGCTTTCGGCCTTGGGCATGACGAAGGGCGCGCGGCTCATGCTCTCCACACCGCCGGCGATCATCAGGCCGGCCTCGCCCGACTTGATGGCGCGCGCGGCCGTGCCCACGGCGTCCAGGCCCGAGCCACACAGGCGGTTGACCGTGGCCCCCGGCACCTCGATGGGCAGGCCGGCCAGCAGCGCGGCCATGCGCGCGACGTTGCGGTTGTCCTCGCCGGCCTGGTTGGCGTTGCCGTAGATCACATCGGTGACGGCAGCCCAGTCGACGTTGGGGTTGCGTGCCATCAGCGCCTTGAGCGGGATGGCGCCCAGGTCGTCGGTGCGCACCGACGACAGCGCGCCGCCGTAGCGGCCGAAGGGCGTGCGGATGGCGTCGCAGATGAAGGCGTGGCGTGGGGTGGTCATGCTCGGTTGTCTCGCGAATTCGTTGGAAGGATGGAGGGGACGTCAGGCCGCCGCGACAGGCAGGCCCAGCAGTTCGGACAGCGCCTCGCGCGTGAGGCCGGGCACGGCGTCGATCAGCACCAGGCCGGCGGGCGTGCAGGCCAGCGTGGCCAGGTCGGAGTAGATGCGCTTGACGCAACCCAGGCCCGTGAGCGGATAGCTGCACTCGGCCACCACCTTGGGCTGGCCCTGCTTGGTGAGCAGGTCCATCATCACCCAGGTCTGCTTGGCGCCGGTGGCCAGGTCCATCGCGCCGCCGACGGCAGGGATCGAGCCCGGCTCGCCCGTGCTCCAGTTGGCGAGGTCGCCCGTGGCCGACACCTGGAACGCGCCCAGCACGCAGATGTCGAGGTGGCCGCCACGCATCATCCCGAAGCTGTCGGCATGGTGGAAGTAAGCCCCGCCCGGCAGCAGCGTGACGGGCTGCTTGCCGGCGTTGATCAGGTCGTAGTCCTCATGGCCTTCGGCCGGCGCCGGTCCCATGCCCAGGATGCCGTTCTCGCTGTGCAGGATGACTTCGCGGCCGGCCGGGATATGGTTGGCCACCAGCGTGGGCTGGCCGATGCCGAGGTTGACGTAGGCGCCGTCGTGGATGTCCTGCGCCACCAGGCGCGCGAGTTCATCCTTGGTGCGGCGGGTGTAGGCGGGTGTGCTCATGTGCGTGTCTCCTCAGGCGGCCTTCTTGAAGCCGCCGGCCTGGGTGGCGGTGCGCTCGATCTTCACGATGCGGCTGACGTGGATGCCGGGCGTGACCACCGCTTCGGGATCGAGCTCGCCGAGCTCGCGCAGCTCGTGCACCGTGGCCACGGTGAGCTTCGCCGCCGTGGCCATCACGGGGCCGAAGTTGCGCGCCGCCTTGCGGTAGACCAGGTTGCCCCAGCGGTCGCCCGCCTCGGCCTTGATCAGGGCCACGTCGCCGTGGATCGGGTATTCCAGCACGTAGTGGCGGCCGTTGATCTCGCGTGTTTCCTTGCCCCTGGCGAGTTCGGTACCGAACGCCGTGGGGCAGAAGAAGGCGCCGATGCCGGCGCCGGCGGCGCGGATGCGCTCGGCCAGATTACCTTGCGGCACCAGTTCGAGTTCGAGCTTGCCCGAGCGGTACAACTCGTCGAACACCCAGCTGTCGGCCTGGCGCGGGAAGCTGCAGATGACCTTGCGCACGCGGCCGGTCTTGAGCAGCGCCGCCAGGCCGGCGTCGCCGTTGCCGGCGTTGTTGTTGACCACGGTGAGGTCCTTCGCGCCCTGCGCGATCAGGCCGTCGATGAGTTCGCCGGGAATGCCCGAGGTGCCGAAGCCGCCGATCAGGACGGTGGAACCGTCCTTCACGTCGGCCAGCGCCTCGGCGATGGAGGCGACGATCTTGTTGATCATGGATAAGTCTCCGCAGAAGAGAAAGGGAAGAAAGGCCCGCGCATTCCATGCGGCGCGGTGCGGTCCGGCGATTGCCCGATTTGTTCGTATTACGAACATTTGTTCTTATAATGAATTCTAGACCATGCCGCCGCGACCTCCTTCCGCCTCAATCCCCGCTACGGACGCGTCTGCCCCGCCGCGCCCGGGCGACAGTTACGTGCAATCGTTCGCACGGGGCCTGGAGGTGATCCGTTCCTTCAGCGCCGATGCACCGCGCCAGACACTCAGCGAAGTCGCGCTGCGCACGGGGCTCACCCGCGCGGGCGCGCGCCGCATCCTGCTCACGCTGCAGTCGCTGGGCTATGTGGAGAGCGACGGGCGGCTGTTCGCGCTCACGCCGCGCATCCTCGACCTGGGCTTCGCCTACCTGTCGTCGATGCCGATGTGGAACAGCGCCGAGCCCCTGATGGAAGACCTCGCGGCCACGGTGAAAGAGTCGTGCTCGGCTGCCGTGCTCGAGGGCATCGACATCGTCTACGTGCTGCGCGTGCCCACGCACAAGATCATGCGCATCAACCTGGGCGTGGGTTCGCGCCTGCCGGCCTGGTGCACGTCGATGGGCCGCCTGCTGCTGGGTGCGTTGCCCGACGATGACATCCTCGCGCGGTTGGCCGGTGCCGATCTGGTGTCGCACACGCAGCGAACCCTCACCGACCCCGAGGCGATCCTGTCGGCGATCCGGCAGGCGCGCCGACAGGGCTGGTGCCTGGTCGACCAGGAACTGGAAGAGGGATTGATTTCGGTGGCCGCGCCAGTGACGGGGCGCGGCGGCCGCATGGTGGCGGCACTCAACATCTCGGGTCAGGCCAACCGCACCAGCGCGCGCGTGATGCGCGACACCATGCTGGAGCCCCTGCGCGAAACCGCCGCGGCGATTTCGGCACGCCTGACCAGCCGCGCCTAGGCGGCGCGGCGGCAGTGCATCAGGGCTTGCGGGCGCCCACCACGAGCACCACGACGCCGGCCACGATGGCGCCGATGCTCAGCCACTGCGGAATGTTGACGGATTCGCGCTCTTTCACCGACAGCTCGACCGGGCCGAGTTGGGCCTTCTCGGTGTTCTTGGTGAAGCTGAAGCCACCGGTGAAGAAGCCGGCGAGGCCCAGAACGATGAGAACGATGCCTGCGATGCGTGTAGCTGTCATGATTTTTCCTCCTGCACGGGTGACAAGGGACCATCTGGCCCGGAGGCCGCGCCCGGCGCGCGGTCTCCATGGGCCGCAATGTAGGAGCGGCCCCGCGCCATCCTCGTAGGACGCCGCGCCGAGGCGATGTCGCGCGACGCCGCGTCGGACGACACCCGAATGCACCCCACGCCGCCGGGGCCGCAATGGCCGTGCTACGCTGCCCGCATCATGTTTTCCCCCTCGCAAGACGACGTCCGGCGCTTTTTCTGTTCGGTGCATGCCAAGCAGCAGGGCGGCGGCGCCATGGAAGCCCTGGAGACGCTGGCCGGCCTCTGGACTGCCGAACACCCCGAGTACCACGCCGACCTCGGCGACGCCGACGCGGCCGTCAAGCGCGTCTATGGCGGCGACGACGGCCACACCAACCCCTTCCTGCACTTGTCGATGCACCTGTCGATCAGCGAGCAATGTTCCATCGACCAGCCACGTGGCATCCGCCAGGCGGTGGAACTGCTGGCTGCGCGGCGCGGCAGCCTGCACGATGCCCACCACGAGGCCATGGAATGCCTGGGCACCATGCTGTGGGAAGCGCAGCGCGCCGGCCGCGCGCCCGACGGCCACGCCTACGTCGATTGCGTGCAGCGCCGCGCCACGCGTTGACGCCGCGCGGCCCCGGCGTCAGCCGAGGATGGCCTTGACTTCCAGGTACTCCTCGAGGCCGAACACGCCGAACTCGCGCCCATTGCCCGACTGCTTGTAGCCGCCGAACGGCAGGCTGCGGTCGAACACTGCCCCGTTGATGTACACGCGCCCGGCCCGGATGCGGTTGGCCACCGCGCGAGCGCGCGCCGGATCGCGCGACTGCACGAAGCCCGCCAGACCGAAGGGCGTGTCGTTGGCGATGGCGACGGCTTCGTCGTCGGAGTCGTAGCTCATGATCGAGAGCACCGGTCCGAACACCTCCTCGCGCGCGATGCGCATCTGCGGCGTCACGTCGCCGAACACCGTCGGCCGCACGTAGAACCCCTGGGCCACGTGCTCTGGCCGGCCCGGGCCGCCGGCCACCAGGGTCGCGCCCTCGTCGATGGCCGACTGGATCAGCGCCTGCACCTTGTCGTATTGCGCCCGGCTCACCAGCGGCCCCATGGTCGAGGCCGGATCCATCGGATCGCCCAGGCGGATGGCGGCGATGGCTTCGCGCGCCGCGTCGAAGGCCGCCTCGCGCTGCGCGCGAGGCACCAGCATGCGTGTGGGCGACTGGCAGTTCTGCCCGGCGTTGGTGTTGCAGGCGTGCACGCCGGCGATCACCGCGGTCTTCAGGTCGGCGTCGTCCAGGATGATGTTGGGCGACTTGCCGCCCAGTTCCTGCGCCACGCGCTTGACCGAATCGGCCGCGAGCTTGGCCACCTTCACTCCCGCCGCCGTCGAGCCGGTGAACGACACCATGTCGATGTCGGGATGCGAGGCGATGGCCTCGCCCACCGTGGGGCCGTCGCCGTTGACGAGGTTGAATACGCCCGCAGGCAGGCCGGCCTGGTGCACGACTTCGGCGAACAGCAGGGCGGAAAGCGGCGCGATCTCGCTGGGCTTGAGCACCACGGTGCAGCCGGCGGCCAGCGCCGGTGCCACCTTCGATGCCACCTGGTTGAGTGGCCAGTTCCACGGCGTGATGAGCCCGCACACGCCGATGGGCTCGCGCCGGATCAGGCCCGGGCCCATGCGCTCCTCGAACGGAAAATCGGCCAGCACACGCACCACTTCCTCGAAATGGAACAGCGCCACCGTGGCCTGCCGCTCGGTGGAGAACGTGATGGGTGAACCCATCTCCTGCGTCATCGTGCGCGCCAGTTCGGGCAGGCGTGCGCGAAAGCCTTCGATGATCCGGTGCAGCCAGCCCAGGCGCTGCGCCACGGTGGTCTGCGAGTACGCCTGGAAGGCACGGCGCGCAGCGGTGACGGCGCGGTCCACGTCGTCGCGCGAGCCCATGGAGATGCGCGCAAAAGGCTGCTCCGTCGCCGGGTTGATGACGTCGAGCGCAGACGGCGCAGCGGGCTCGACCCACGCACCGTCGATGTAGAACTTCAGCTTGTCCATTGTCTCCACCAGGGAAGTTGTCGTGTCGTGTCCGCCCGCGCCCTTGCGCCATCGCGGCTCGCCCATCTTGCGCTTGCGCCCAGGAACGCACCAACGGCTTTTTTCCGACTTTTCACACGGAGAAAACATGACCCCTGCGGAGCGTCCGCCGGCCTTAACGCGCCCCACCGGGCGAACGCGTTGCGGCACTGCACCACTTTTCAGCAATTGAAAAGTCCGAAAAAGGCGGTTGTATGCGCGCGGGTTCCTGACCAGACTGCATGCACAACTACCTTGGAGACAACCATGAAGATCGGCACCTTTCCGCGCGCCATCGGCCTGGCGCTGGGGCTTTGCCTCGCGCAGGCCGCCGTGCACGCCCAGTCGGACTGGCCCAACAAGCCCGTGCGCATCGTGGCCTCGTTCGCGCCGGGCGGCAGCTCCGACCTGGTGGCACGCCAGATCGCGCAGCACCTGAGCACGCGCTACGGACAGCAGTTCGTGGTGGAGAACCGCGCGGGCGCGGGCGGCAACATCGGCGTCGACTTCGTGGCCAAGGCCCCGCCCGACGGCTACATCCTGGGCCTGGCCACCTCGGGGCCGCTGGCCAACAACAAGTCGCTCTACAACCCCATGCCGTTCGACGCCGAGAAGGATCTCTCGCCGATCGCGCTGGTGGGCGAAATCCCGCTGGTGATCGCGGTCAATCCCTCCGTGAAGGCGAACACGCTCGCCGAGTTCGTGGCGCAGAGCAAGTCGGCGCCCAACGCGCTGTCGGTCGGCAACCCGGGCAACGGCACCATCGGCCACCTGGCCACCGAATACCTGCGCATCAACAGCAGCGCCAAGCTGCAATCGGTGCCGTACAAGGGCGATTCGCCCGCGATGACGGATGCCATCAGCGGCTCGGTCGACGGCGTGTCGGCGCCCGTGACCTCGCTGGTCGCCAACATCCAGGGCAACAAGCTCAAGGCGCTGGCCGTGACGGCCAAGGCGCGCTCGGCCAGCCTGCCCAACGTGCCCACGGCCGCCGAACAGGGCATCCCGCTCGAAGCCACGGTGTGGAGCGCCATGGTGGGCCCGGCCGGCCTGCCCAAGTCCATCGTCGACTCGCTCAACAGCGAGATCAACAAGTACACCAGTTCGGCCGAAGGCAAGGCCAAGCTGGCTTCGCTGGGCATGACGCCGCTGGCGGGCACGCCGGCGCAGCTCAACGAGCTGATGGTGACCGAAGCCGCCAAGTGGAAGAAGGTCGTCGAGGCCGCGAAGATCTCGATGCAATGACGGCAGCCTTCCCGCCATCGGACGACAACGCGCAGCGCGTGCGCTACCTCGAGGATTTCGTCGTGGGCGAGCGCTGGATCAGCGCCCCCACGCCGGTGAGCGCCGAGGAGATCATCGCCTTCGCGCGCGCCAACGATCCGCAGCCCATGCACACCGATCCCGAATGGGCAGCCACCGGGCCCTTCAAGGGGCTGATCGCCAGCGGCTGGCAGATCGCGGCGCTGTCGATGCGCGTGTTCGTGCAGTCGGGTGGCTATGGCCGCACGCCGGTGGTGGGCATGGGCATCGACGAGCTGCGCTGGCGCAAGCCGGTGCGCGCCGGCGATGTACTCACGGTGGAGCGCGAAGTCACGGCCGTCGAGCGTTCTCAGTCGCGGCCCGATCAGGGCACGATCCGCACGCAAGTGACCGTGCGCAACCAGGACGGTGACGCCGTGATGACGCTCTCCACGCTCGGCCGCGTGCCCGCGCGTCCCGACGGCGGCGCCGCGTCCTGAGCGGCAGCGGCAACCCGCCGCCGCCGGCCTTTTTTCCCTTTCAGTCAAGCGAGTTCCATGGTCATCCTCGAGCAACCCCGAGACATCACTGCCTGGGTCGGGCGGGAGATCGGCGTCAGCGACTGGCTGACGATCGATCAGGAGCGGATCAGCACCTTCGCACGCATCACGGGCGACGATTTCTGGATCCATGTCGACACCGAGCGCGCAGCGCGCGAGATGCCGGGCGGGCGCACGATCGCGCACGGCTTCCTCACGCTATCGCTCATCCCCTACCTCGTGCGCTCGGTCTACGCCATCCGCCGGCGCGGCAAGGGGCTGAACTACGGCTCCAACCGCGTGCGCTACGTCAGCCCCGTGCCGGTGGATTCGCGCGTGCGGCTGCGACAGACGATCAAGGCGGCCGATCCCGTCGAGGGCGGCATGCGCATCACGTCGGATTGCGTGATCGAGATCGAAGGCCAGCCCAAGCCGGCCGTGGTGGCCGAATTCCTGATGGTGGTCTATGACGAATGAACCCACGGCCGCCCCGGGCGCGCCGGCCTTCGAGCCGTTTCCCGACCTGATCCGCCGGCACGCGCAGGCGCGTGGCGATCAACCGGCCTTTGTCATCGACGGCAACGCGATGACGTGGCGACAACTGGCGACGGACCTGGGCTGCGTGGCCTCGGCCTGTCGCGCCGTACCGCTCGCCGAAGGCGACACGGTGGCGCTGTTCGCCTCCATGGCGCCCGAGGTGATCGCCACCTTCTTCGGCGTGGTCGACGCCGCCGCATGCATCGTGCCGCTGGCCACCTCGGCCACGCCGGAGTCGGTGCTGTCGATGCTGCGCGACTGCCGCGCCAGGGTGCTGGTGGCGACGGCCGACGTACATGCCTTGCTCGCGCCGATCGAAGTCACCCTGCGCGCGGAGTTCGCTGGCCGGTTGATCGCCATCGGCTTCGAAGCACCGGGCTGGACCGCATGGAACGCCTGGACACAAGCCCCCGCCGCAGTCGATGCGCGCGTGGCGCTGGCACCCGATCAGGACTTCAACATCATCTACAGCTCCGGCACCACGGGCACGCCCAAGGGCATCCTCCACCGGCACGGCATGCGCCACCGGCAGGCGGCGCGGCGCAGCTTCGGCCTGGACACGAACAGCGTGATGCTGCTGTCGACGCCGATCTACTCCAACACCACGCTGCAGCCCATGCTGGCGACGTTGGCCGCGGGTGGCACCTGCGTGCTGATGAAAAAATTCAGCGCCGCCGGCTTCCTGGCGCTGTGCCAGCGGCACCGCGTGACGCACACGATGCTGGTGCCCGTGCAGTACCAGCGCATCCTCGACCATCCGGACTTCGCCGCCTCGGATCTTTCGTCCTTCGTGATGAAGCAGAGCACGGGCGCGCCGCTGGACGCCGGCCTGAAGCAGCGCATCGTCCAGGCCTGGCCCGGCACGCTGCGAGAGATCTACGGCATGACCGAGGGCGGAGTGTCGTGCGTGCTCGACGTCAACCAGCATCCGGACAAACTCGACACCGTGGGCCGACCGCCGCCGGACCACGACCTGCGCATCGTCGACGACGAGGGCCGCGAGCTCGGGCCGGGCGAGACTGGCGAGATCGTCGGCCGCTCTCCCTACATGATGGCCGGCTACTACGGCCGGCCCGAAGCCACGCAGGATTTCTACTGGCGCGATGCCGAAGGCAACGTGTTCCACCGCAGTGGCGACATCGGCCGCTTCGACGCCGACGGGTTCCTGCGCCTGCTCGACCGCAAGAAGGACATGATCATCTCGGGTGGCTTCAACATCTACGCGGCAGACCTCGAGTCCATCCTTGCCGCGCACCCCGCCGTGCGCGAGGCCACCGTGATCGGCGTGCCCAGCGCGCAATGGGGCGAGACGCCGCTGGCCATCGTCGTGCCCGTGCAGGGCAGCGACGTCACCCCGCAGCAACTGCTCGAATGGACCAACGCCCAGGTCGGCCGGACGCAGCGGCTGTCGGCGGTGGAATTGCGCGGCGAGATCCCGCGTTCGGCGCTGGGCAAGGTGCTCAAGCGCGAGCTGCGGCAACCCTACTGGGACAGCGGCGCCGCCGCCGCGGCCCCCTCGGACACGACAGGAGCACATCGATGAGGCAATCCACGAACGAGCTGGCCGGCCAGGTGGCCTGGGTGCACGGTGCCTACGGCGCCGTGGGACTGGCGATCGCGCAGGAGCTGGTGCGCGCCGGCGCCCGGGTCGTGCTTTCGGGCCGCGACCCTGCCGCCACGAAGGACGCCGCGGCGCAGTGCGGCGATGCATCGCAAGCCGAGGCGCTGGCGGTCGACATCACGCGCGACGAAGCGGTGTACGCCGCGGCCGAGCAGATCGGACAGCGTCACGGCCGCATCGACATCCTGGTGAATTCGGCGGGCGTGAACCCCTCGAAGCGGCACTTCCGCGATCTCTCGGTGCAAGACTGGAAGAACACCGTCGACGTCAACCTCTCGGGCATGTTCTACACCTGCCAGGCCACGCTGCGCGGCATGCGCGAACGCAAGAGCGGCGTCATCGTCAACATCTCGTCCTGGACGGGCCGCTTCGCCGCGTACTTCGGCGGCCCGGCCTACACATCCACCAAACGCGCGACGCTGGCGCTGACCGAAATGATCAACATGGAGGAGTGCATCCACGGCATCCGCGCGACATCCATCGCGCCCGCGGGCATCGACACCCCCATCCTCAACAAGCGGGCCAAGCCGCCCACGCCCGAAGTGCGTGCCGCGCTGCTCAAGCCACAGGACCTCGCCGACATGACGCGCTACATCGCCGGCCTGCCGCCGCACGTGTGCATCAACGAGGTCCTCATGAGCCCCACGCTCAACAGCAACTACCTGGGCGAGTTCGAGACGCAGAAGCGGCCGCCCGCCGCATCGGCATGACGGCACCCGAACTGCCCGACACGGCGGCCGACCTGCTGCGCCGGCTGCAGGCGCGCGGCGCGGTGCGCGACTTCCGGCCCGACCCGGTGCCCGAGGCCTGGCTTGACGCCCTGCTGGCCGCCGGCCAGCGCGCGCCCACCTCATCCAATCTCCAGGCCTGCAGCGTGATCGTGGTGCGCGATGCGCAATTGCGAGAACAGCTGGCGACGCTGGCCAGCAACCAGCGGCACGTGGTCGACTGCCCGGTGTTCCTGGTGTTCTGCGCCGACCTCTCGCGCGTCGCGCTGGCCTGCGAGGCACAGGGCGCGGCGATGGACGACACGCTGGAACTGGGCCTCGTGGCCAGCATCGATGCCGCGCTGGTGGCCATGACACTGGCGGCGGCGGCCGAGACCATGGGCCTGGCGAGCGTCTTCATCGGCGCGTTGCGCAACCACCCGGGGGACGTGGCCAGGCTGCTGGGCCTGCCGCAGCGGGCGTTCGCGGCCTTCGGCCTGTGCCTGGGCTGGCCCCGCACGCCGCCCGTACCCAAGCCACGCCTGCCCCGCGCCGCTTTCGTGCACGAAGACAGGTACGACAGCAGCGCGAGCGAGGCCGCGCTGGCGGACTACGACCGCCAACTGGCCCTCCACTACCGAGCACGGGGCAAGGAGACCACCGACGACTCGTGGAGCCGGACCACGGGCCGCAAGTTCTCGGTGGGGCGCCGCCGCGCGCTCAGAGCCGAGCTGGCGGCGCTCGGCCTCAAGATGGAGTGAGGCCCGGTCAATGAAAAAGCCGCCCGGGGGCGGCTTCTTTTCTGCAGGGGCAGGCCCCAAGCTCAGCGGCGCAACGGGCCGACCGGGCTCTGCGGCACGATCTTCAGGTCGCCCGGCAGCGAGCCCAGGTAGTTGGCCATGGCCTTGAGCTCGGCGTTGGAGAACTGCTTGGCCACGCCGGCCATCACGCCATTGGAACGGCCCACCATCTGGTTGCCCTCGGTCTTGTAGGCCTTGAGCGCGACGAAGAGATAGTCGGCGTTCTGGCCGGCGATCTTGGGCGTCATCGGGTCGACGGGCTTGGCGAAGTTGGCGCCGTGGCAGGACACGCACAGGCCCTTCTGCAGCAGCGCGCCCACGGCGGCCGACGGCTCGCGTGCGGTGGCCGGCAATTCGACCGGCTTGTCGGCGCCGTGCTGGGCATAGTAGGCGGCGACGTCGGCGATGTCCTGCTCGGTCAGCGAATCGGCGATGCCGCGCATGGTCGGGTGCTTGCGGTCACCCTTCTTGTAGGCATTGAGCGCGGCCGCGATGTACGGCGCACTCTGGCCCGAGATCTTGGGCACCTTGTACACCTCGGGAAAGGTGGCCTGGTAGCCCTGGATGCCGTGGCAGCCAATGCACATGGCAATTTTGGTCTGGCCAGCCGCCACGTCTCCGGTGACGGGCTGGGCTTGCGCCACGCCGGTCGCAAGAGCGACAGCGAGGCCATACATCGTGGTCAACAACTTGTTCATTTTGCGCGCACAATCCGGTGAGTGTTTCACACTTGGAATCAACCTTCGATTATATGGGCCGCCGCAGGGAGGTCCGCCATCCGTAACTTCCATGAAATTTACAGGCTCCGAGAACTACGTCGCCACGCGTGACCTGATGCTGGCCGTGAACGCCGCCATCACGCTCAAGCGCCCGCTGCTGGTCAAGGGCGAGCCCGGCACCGGCAAGACCATGCTGGCCGAGGAAGTCTCCACCGCCCTGGGCCTGCCGCTGCTGCAGTGGCACATCAAGTCCACCACCAAGGCGCAGCAGGGCCTGTACGAATACGACGCGGTGAGCCGGCTGCGCGATTCGCAACTGGGCGACGAGAAGGTCAAGGACATCCAGAACTACATCGTGAAGGGCGTGCTGTGGCAGGCCTTCACGGCCGACCAGCCCGTGGCGCTGCTGATCGACGAAATCGACAAGGCCGACATCGAATTCCCCAATGACCTGCTGCGCGAACTCGACCGCATGGAGTTCTACTGCTACGAGACACGCGAGCTGATCCGCGCGAAGCACCGGCCGCTGGTGTTCATCACCTCCAACAACGAGAAAGAGCTGCCCGACGCCTTCCTGCGCCGCTGCTTCTTCCACTACATCAAGTTCCCCGAAGCCGAGACGATGAAGCAGATCGTTGCGGTGCACTTCCCCACGCTCAAGCAGGATCTGCTGGCCGCCGCGCTCAAGACGTTCTACGACGTGCGCAACCTCCCCGGCCTCAAGAAGAAGCCTTCCACGTCGGAACTGCTCGACTGGCTGAAGCTGCTGGTGGCCGAGGACATTCCGCTGGCCGCGCTGCAGAGCGGCGACGACAAGGTCGCGATCCCGCCGCTGGTGGGCGCGCTGCTCAAGAACGAGCAGGACACCACGCTGTTCGAGAAGCTGGTGTTCATGCAGCGCAACAACCGCTGAGGCGCGCATGGCCCGCAAGCCCCGTCCGCAAACGCCGGCGCCCGCCACCGCCACGAAGCCCACCTCGCCTTCGCCCCACTCCAACCGCCAGCTGCTGGTACTGGGCGTGGCCCAGGCCGTGGGCTTCTTCGCCGGCGCGGTGCTGGGCCGCGGCCTGGGCATGCTGCTGGGGCTCGATGCCTTCGCGCCCGAGGGCTACAGCGGCCGCGCCATCGCCGGCATCGCGCTGATCGGCCTGGGCGGCGGCGCGGGCGTGCAGGCGGCCCGCCTGTGGTACATCCGCCGCCACGGTGATCCGAAGGTCTGAGCCGCCCGCTTCCCAGTTCTCACGCGTCCCGGAGTCCTTCATGGCGTTCATCGATCCCGTCACGCTCACCGGCCGCCATCACGTGGTGCTCGAGCCCCTGGGCCGCGAGCACGAGGCCGACCTGCTCGAGGCCGCGCGCGACGGCGAGCTCTGGAAGCTCTGGTACACCAGCGTCGCCTCGGCCGACAGCGTGGTCGATTACATGCAGACCGCCCTGCGCATGCAGAAGGAACAGGGGGCCCTTCCCTTCGTGGTGCGGCGCAAGTCCGACGGCCACATCGTCGGCTCCACGCGCTTCTTCAACGTCGATGCGAAGAACCGCCGCGTCGAGATCGGCTACACGTGGTACAGCCGCTCGGCCCAGCGCACCGGCATCAATACCGAAGCCAAGCTCATCATGCTCAAGCATGCGTTCGAGCAGCTCGACTGCATCGCGGTGGAGTTCCGCACGCACTGGTTCAATTTCCAGAGCCGCGCCGCCATCGCGCGGCTGGGCGCGCGCCAGGACGGCGTGCTACGCAACCACCAGATCGCCCCCAACGGCACGCTGCGCGACACCGTGGTGTTCAGCATCATCCAGAGCGAATGGCCCACGGTGCTGGCGCACCTGCGCTCGCTGCTCGACCGCCACCCGCCCGGAAGCACGGCGTAAGCAAAGGATTCCATCCGGGACAGCGGCCAGCGCCCTTCCGATAATCGGCGGCTGACCCGCGCCACCGCCTCCCACGACCGACGCCCAGGAGCACTGCATGCTGATCGACTTCTTCTACGCCCTGCGTTCGGCCCGCCTGCCCGTGTCGGCGAAGGAATACCTGTCGCTTCTCGAGGCGCTCGAAGCCGGCGTGGTCGGCCCGGCCAGCCAGGACCCTGAGGGTGACGGCTGGAGCGTGGACGACTTCTACTATCTCTCGCGCACGGCGCTGGTCAAGGACGAGAAGCACTTCGACAAGTTCGACCGCGCGTTCTCCGCTTACTTCAAGGGCGTGCAGGCGCAGGCGGATTTCACCAAGGACGTGCCACTCGAATGGCTGCGCAAGGCGCTCGAAGCCGATCTCTCGCCCGAGGAGAAGGCCCGCATCGAGGCCATGGGCTGGGACGAGCTCATGGAAACGCTGAAGAAGCGCTTCGAGGAACAGAAGGAACGCCATGAAGGGGGCAGCAAGTGGATCGGCACCGGCGGCACCAGCCCGTTCGGCGCGCACGGGTTCAATCCGCGCGGCATCCGCATCGGCCAGGACAAGGGCCGCAACAAGAGCGCCGTGAAGGTGTGGGACCAGCGGGCCTACAAGGACTACGACGACAACCAGGAGCTGGGCACGCGCAACATCAAGGTGGCGCTGCGCCGCCTGCGCAAGTTCGCGCGCGAGGGGAACGATCTCGAACTGGACTTGCCCGACACCATCCGGTCCACCGCCGCCAACGCCGGCTGGCTCGACATCCGCATGGTGCCCGAGCGCCACAACAACGTGAAGGTGCTGCTGCTCATGGACGTGGGCGGCACCATGGACGAGCACATCCAGCGCGTGGAAGAACTCTTTTCCGCGGCCAAGAGCGAGTTCAAGCACCTGGAGTTCTATTACTTCCACAACTGCGTGTACGACTTCGTCTGGAAGAACAACCGGCGCCGCTTCGCCGAGAAGTTCGCCACCTGGGACATCCTGCGCAAGTACAACAAGGACTACAAGCTGATCTTCGTGGGCGACGCCACGATGAGCCCTTACGAGATCCTGCAGCCCGGCGGCAGCGTCGAATACAACAACGAGGAAGCCGGCGCCGAATGGCTGCAGCGCCTCACGCACACCTTTCCGCGCTTCGCCTGGATCAACCCCGAGCCGCAGGGCGTGTGGCAGTACCGCCAGAGCATCGGCGTGATCCAGCAGCTGATGAGCCAGCGCATGTACCCGCTCACGCTGAGGGGGCTTGAAGACGCGATGCGCATGCTCTCGAAGTAGGATGCCCGTCTGATGCGTCTGTGTGCCTCGCCCACGCGCGCGGCGGCTGGCGCGGCCCTTCTGGCCGGCGCCCTTCTGCTCACCGGTTGTTCCCTCTTTCCGCGCGAGGCCACGGTGGTGGATGCCGACGCGCCCCCACCCGCCGCCGCCCTGGAAGCCACGCCCCAGGGTGCCGTCGGCACGCGCAGTGCCACGCCCGAGGCCATGGCCTTCGACATCGACGTGCGGGCACCCGAGCCGGCACGCGCGCTGCTGGCCACCCACCTCGAACTCAACCGCTTCCGCGCGGTGACCGACCTGGACGAAGCCGAACTCGCGCGCCTGATCGAGCTGGCCGACCGCGACGCGCGCAACCTGCTGGGCACGCTGGGCTACTTCAATCCGCTGGTGGATATCCATCGCGAAGGCGCCGTGGGCCAGCGGCCCACCATCGTGGTCGTCGTCACACCCGGCGAGCAGACGCGCGTCACGGGCGTGGACATCCGCTTCGCGGGCGACATCGCCACGTCCACCGACCCCGCCGCCCAGGCGCAGCGCGACGAGCTGCGGCGCCTGTGGTCCCTGCCCGTGGGCCGCCCGTTCACACAGGACGACTGGGACAGCGCCAAGACCCAGGCCACGCGGCGGCTCACCGAAAAGCGCTACCCCGCCGGCCGCATCACGGCAACGCGCGCCGAGGTGAATGCCGACAACAACGGCGCGCAGCTCGGCCTGACGGCCGAATCCGGCCCGCTCTTCAGGCTAGGCGCCATGCAGGTCACGGGCATGCAGCGCTACGACCCGGACATCGTGCCGCGGCTGGCGCGCCTGCCGGCCGGCTCGGTGTACGACCAG
Organism: Burkholderiales bacterium; assembly: GCA_017307855.1. Taxonomy (GTDB): domain Bacteria; phylum Pseudomonadota; class Gammaproteobacteria; order Burkholderiales; family Burkholderiaceae_C; genus JAGOCV01. The sequence continues at coordinate 30,373 of JAFKGD010000009.1, forward strand.
TCCGAACTGGTCGAGGCGCAGCAGAGGCTGTCGTCCAGCGGCTACTTCGATTCGGCCTACATCTTCATCGACCCGGAGGGTGACGCCGAGGCCGCTCCTGTGCAGGTGAACGTGCGCGAGGCGCCGCTCAAGCGCGTGGTGCTGGGGGTAGGCCTGACCACGGACAGCGGCCCGCGCGCCTCCATCGAGCACACGCACAACCGCGTGCCCTACATCGGCTGGCGCGTGACCAACAAGCTGCAGCTCGAACGCAAGCAACCGCACATCCAGACCGACTGGCTCGCGCCGCCCGACGACGACAGCTGGCGCTGGGGCGTGCTGGGCCGCGCCGAGCGCCTCGACGACGACGAACTGATCACCCAGACCCAGCGCCTGCGCGTGGGACGCAGCCGCAACGAAGACAACATCGACCGCAACATCTACCTGCAATACGACCGCGCCAGCGTGAGGGCGGCCGGCGGGGTGGACGTGTCGTCGCAGGACGCAGGCGATGGCTCCGCGCTGACCGCCAACTACGTGTGGACAGGCCGCTACTTCGACAACAACCTCAATCCATCCAGCGGATTCGGGCTGGGCCTGGAGCTGGGCGCCGGCATCACGCTCGGCACCGAGAAGAAGCCGTTCACCCGTGTGGTCGGCCGCTGGCTGGGCATCCGCCCGCTGGGCACCGATCGTGGCCGACTGGCCATGCGGGCCGAGGCCGGCGGGGTCTTCGCCGACGAGGCGGCACGCATTCCTTCCACCCAGCAATTCCGCACCGGCGGCGACAGCACGGTACGCGGCTACGCCTACCGCTCGATCGGCATCCCGCTCGATGGCGGGCTCACCGGCCCGGGCCGCTACATGATCAACGGCAGCATCGAATGGCAGCGCCCGCTGCGCCGCAACGGCATGGCCACCGAGTTCGATCACACCGTGTTTCTCGACGGCGGTGCCGTGGCCGACAAGCCCGGCGCGCTCAAGCCCGTTTTCGGCGTGGGCACCGGCGTGCGCTGGCGCAGCCCGGTGGGCCCGCTGCAGGCCGACATCGCCTACGGGCTGGAGGCGAAGAAATTCCGCCTGCATCTCTCGGTGGGGTTCGTCTTCTGATGGCCGCCGTGCCCGCCACCCGCACACCCGCCGGCATCGGCAGCCGCGCCTGGGCGCTGCGCGTGCTGGTGCGCGTGCTGCGCGGCCTGGCTTGGTTGCTCGGCCTGGCGGTGATCGCGCTGGTGCTGCTCACGGCCGGCCTCTGGTGGTGGTCGGGGCAGGACGGATCGCTGGCCACGGCGCTGCGGCTGGCCGCGCGCTACACGCCGGTCCAGGTGGAAGACGTGCAGGGCCCGCTGCGTGGCGATGGCCGCATCGCGCGGCTGGCGTGGCAACAGGACGGCCTGGCGGTGCACGCCGAGGGTGTGCAGATCGCCTGGCAGCCGCTCGGCCTGCTGCTGGGCCAGTTCCAGCTCGACCGCCTGGCCGCAGCTTCGATCTCCATCGACGACGCCCGCCCGCCCGGCAACGAACCCGCCGCCGCCCCCGCCTCGCTCGGGCTGCCGCTGCGCGTGTCGGTGGGCAACATCGCCATCGGCCGCGTGGCCTACAACGCCGATGCCTTCGAGGCCGGGCCGATCGAGGGCGACTACGGCTTCGACGGCCTCTACCACGCGCTGACGCTGCGGCAGCTGCAGATCGCCCAGGGCCGCTATGCGGGCAATCTGCGCCTGGGGGCCTACGCATCGATGCCGCTCACCCTGCGCGCCACAGGCGAAGTGCAGACCGAGATTCCGGGTGGCGGCGCGCTGCCGGTCTTCATCGAAGCGCAGGCCAGTGGGCCGCTGGCGATGCTCGACATCGAAGCCCAGTTGCGAACCGCTCCCGCAGCGGGCGCCGCGCCTGCCGCTGCGGCCTCCGCGCCAGCGGCGAGCCCGCCCGCGACGCCCACCGCCGCCGCGCCACAGGCGCGCCTGCAGGCCCGTGTGCTGCCATTCGCTGCACAGCCCGTGCAGCAGGCGCAGGCCGAATTCCAGCAACTCGACCTGGCCGCGCTGTGGCCCGGTGCGCCCCGCACGCGGCTGTCGGGCGACGCGCACCTGCGGCCCGAGGGCGGGCGCAACGACGCGTGGACGCTCGCCGCGACCATCGACAACTCCGAGCCCGGCCCGATCGACCGCCAGCGCGTGCCGCTCTCACGGCTGGAGGCCGAGGGCGAATGGCGCAGCGGTGTGGCGCTGGTTCGCTCGCTGGCAGCCCAGGTCGCTGGCGGCGAGCTCACCGCCCAGGGCGAATGGACCGACGCCGCCACCAGCCGCTGGACTTTGCAGGCCCGTGCGCGCGGCATCGACCCTGGACAGATCAGCAGCCAGCTGGCCGCGCAGCCGCTGGACGGCCAGGCCAGCGCGCACGGCCAGGGCCAGGACATCGATTTCGATGCCGCCGTCACCGCAGCGGCCGGCACGCGCGTGACCGCACCCGCGCGCCGCGTGCGCGGCAGCACGGTGGACCTGCGTCCGTTGCGGCTGCAGGACGCGTCGGCCAAAGGGCGCTGGACGGGCAGCCAGCTCACGCTGCAAACGCTGCGCGTGAGGGCCAACGATGCGCGGCTTGATGCCACGCGTGTCGTCGTGCCCGTGCCCTTGGCCGGCGCTTCGGGCCGCGTGGATTTCAGCGCGCCGGGCCTTGCGCTGTCGGCCGATGGCGAGATGCGCGAGACGCGCGGCGCCGGCACGCTCGACCTGGCGGCCACCGACACCGCGCTGGCACTCGCCTGGCTGCGCCAGTTGCCCGGCCTGGGCGACCTGGCGGCGGGCCTCGAAGCGCGCGGCAATGCACGGCTGCGCGGCAGCTGGCAGGGCGGCTGGCGCGATCCGGCCATCGACGCGCGCCTGACGGCCCCCACGCTGGACATCGACCTGGGCCCCGAGCCCGCCGACGACTGGCAACTGCGCGATGCCGAGGTCGCCTTGCAGGGCCGCATCGCCCAGGCGCAACTGGCCGTTCGCGCGCGTGCGGCACAAGGTGCACGCAAGCTCGACGTGCGGCTGGGCGGCCAGGTGGGCCAGCCCGGCTACAGCGCCGCGCGCCCGCCCGATTGGTCGCGCGCCGCGTGGCAGGCACGCATCGCCGAGCTGAATGCGGCGCTGGAAGACCCGGCCGTGGGTGGGGGCGCGTGGCGCGTGGCGACGCGCTCGCCCGTCATGATCGACTGGACACCGGCCTCGCCGACCACACGCCTGGCCGTCAGCGCCGGCGAAGCCGTGCTGACCGCACCGGCCCCGCGCCGCCCCGCCGCGCAGGTGGCCGACACGCCAGCCGTGGCGACACCGGCCACCCCCAGCAGTGCGACCATCGCCTGGGAACCCGTTCGCTGGCGACCGGGTGAGCTGGTCACCGCGGGCCGCATCCGCGGCCTGCCGATGGCATGGCTCGAGCCGTTCGCCGGCGAGCAGATGGCCGACCTCGGCCTGTCGGGCACGCTGGTGTTCGACGGCAGCTGGGATGCCTTGGTGGGCGACACGCTGCGCCTGCAGGCCAGCGTGGCGCGCAGCGCGGGCGACATCAGTGTGCGTGCCGAAGGCGCGGGCGGTGGCAGCACCCGCTTGGCCGCCGGCGTGCGCGAGGCGCGCCTGGACGTGCGCAACGAAGGCGAGCGCCTGGCCGCCACGCTGCGCTGGGACAGCGAGCGCGCCGGCACCGCCAGCGGCCAGTTGGCCACCACACTCGCGCGCAGCGCCGACGGCGCCTGGCAATGGGCCGAAGACGCGCCGCTGCAGGGCCGGCTGACCGCGCAGTTGCCGCGCATCGGCGTGTGGTCGATGCTGGCGCCGCCCGGCTGGCGGCTGCGCGGCTCGCTCGCCACCGACGTGGTGATCGCAGGCACGCGGGGCGCCCCTTCGCTCACCGGCAGCCTGCAGGCCGACGATCTGGCGCTGCGCTCGGTGGTCGATGGCATCGAGTTCGGCAACGGCCGCCTGCGCGCGCGTCTGGCCGGCACACGGCTGGTGGTCGACGAGTTCACGCTCGAAGGCGCGGGCGAGCGCGGCGAAGGCGGCACGCTCACCGCGCGCGGCGAAGGCGGCTGGATCGACGGCAAGCTGCAGGCGCGCCTGCAGGCTCAGGTGAACCGGCTGCGCGCCAGCATCCGCACCGATCGCCAGGTCACCGTGTCGGGCCAGCTCACGGCCGGCATGGACGGCGGCTCGGGCGAGCTGCGTGGCTCGCTCACCGTCGACCGCGCGCTGATCGTGCTGCCCGAGGAAAGCAAGCCCGAGCTGGGCAGCGACGTGATCGTGGTGCGCGGCGGCACCGGCGCAGCTGGCGCCACCGCACCCGCGCAAACCTCGGCCCGTGCCGATGCCGCCACCACCGACGCGCGCACGCTGGCGCTGGACGTCAAGCTCGACCTGGGCAACGAGTTCCGCGTGCAGGGAATGGGCATCGACACGCGCGTGCGCGGTGCGCTCGACATCACTGGCAGTACGCTGGCCAACCCGCGCGTCAACGGCACGGTGCGCACCTTCGGCGGCCAGTACCGCGCCTACGGCCAACGGCTGGACGTGGCGCAGGGCGTGCTGATCTTCAACGGCCCGCCGGCCAATCCCACGCTCGACGTGCTGGCGCTGCGCGCCAACATGCTCAGCGACCAGAAGGTGGGCGTGCAGATCACCGGCACCGCGTTGCTGCCGCGCATCCGCCTCTACGCCTCGCCCGACATGCCCGACGCCGAAAAACTCTCGTGGCTGGTGCTGGGACGCTCGTCCGCCTCGGGCGGCGCCGAGGCCGCGCTGCTGCAACAGGCCGCGCTGGCACTGCTGGGCAGCCGTGGCGGCGGCGGCATGTCGGGCGGGCTCGCATCGGCGCTGGGCCTCGATGAACTCTCGGTGCGCGGATCGAGCACCAACGAATCGGGCACCACCACCCAGGGTGCCATCACGCTGGGCAAACGCTTCTCGCGCAATTTCTACGCCGCCTACGAGCGCAGCCTGTCGGGCGCGCTGGGCACGCTCTACGTCTTCTACGACCTCTCTCGCCGCTGGACGGTACGCGCGCAGACCGGCGAGCAAAGCGCGGTGGACCTGATCTTCACACTGTCGTACGACTGACTGCGGGGCGCGCCGCATGCGCCCGCCTACAATGGCGGCCGGTCCGCTCCCTGTAGTTCAATGGATAGAACGAGTGCCTCCTAAGCGCTAGATACAGGTTCGATTCCTGTCGGGGGGACCACTTGCAAACATCTCGGGGAAACAGCGACATTTCCACGCCGGAACCGCCAGAGAGCGACGCGGAGCGACTACGATAGCTCCCCGCACAACTGCCCGCACAGGTTCCCGCACAGATGGCCTACATCCGAAAGTACCGCGACAAGTGGCGCGCGGAAGTGGAGAAGCATGGCCACCGCGCATCTTTCGTCGCCGAGACGAAGCGAGAGGCCCAGGCCTGGGCGCTCAAGAAGGAGGCCGAGCTGGAGGCATTGAAGGGCTCCGGCGGCAAGACCTTGGGTGATGCGGTATCGCACTACCTCAAGACGGTGAGCGTCACCAAGAGCAGGCCGGAGTGGGAGGAGCGACGCTTCGACGAGTTCATGCGCCACTTCGGCGAGGACTGCCGCCTGGTCGACATCACGTCGGAGCGCATCGGCCAGTGGCGCGACAAGCGGCTTGAGACGGTGGTGGGAAACACGGTACTCCGTGAGGCCAACCTGTTCCGCAATCTGTTCACCGTGGCCGCCGACGAGTGGCGGTGGATCGACCGCAATCCGTTCAAGGGGGTGCGCCTGCCAGAGCAAGGACAGGCCCGCCATCAACTGTGGCGCTGGCAGTTGATCAAGAGGGTGCTGCGCGCCCCGCGGGACAAGAAGACGGCCGAGGTGATCAGGGCCTTCCACATTGCCCTGCACACGGGCCGGCGCCTATCCGAGATCCTGGAGGGTGAGTACGACCCGCGGCGCAAGGTCTGGATGCTGGAGAAGACCAAGACTACAGGCCGAATCGAGTTTCCCGTGCCTCGTCGAGCGCAGCGCCTGCTGCCGGTGAAATTCACGGTTGGCGCGAACGAGGCAAGCGCGCTGTTCTCTCGGCTCACCAGACAGCTGCTGATCGAGGGCCTGACCTTTCACGACACGCGAGCCACAGCCATCACGCTGCTGTCGCGCCGGGTTGATGTCATGACGCTGGCCCGCATCAGCGGGCACCGAGACATCAACATCCTGCAAAACACCTACTACCGGGAAACGGCCGAGCAGATTGCAGCCCGGGTGTGATGAGCCTCAGCGCGGCCAGGATTCGACCAGCGCCTGACGCTTTGACCTCTCGCAGCCGTAGGCGCCGATCCATGCGACCGTCCATTCCGCGAGCCCCTGAGCGGTGACTCCGGCCGTCAGGGGTTCAGGGGTTGCGCACCCCGTTACCAGCGCCACAGGAGGCGGGTCGATCCGCGCGGGCGCATTCGGCGACGTCGTTGAGCAAGCTGATAGCAGCAGCAGGGACGAGGCAAGCAGCAAGGGGCGCAGCAGCATGGCGAACCTCCGTGATGGTCTTGGTGATGAATCGGTCGCGGTAGACGGTCTGGACGACCTGCTTTTCTTCGGCCTGGCGCGCCCGACCTCGGTTGCCTTCGCGCTGCAGCTCGGCCGCCGCCTGGTATTCCTGCTGGGCGCGCTGGTAGCCCGCGGCGTCGGCCTTGACCTGGATGCGCCACACACCGGCGCCCATCAGGCCCAGCACGATCAGCAGCGCGGCGATGCGGGCGGTGAGGCTCACGACAGCGCCTCTCGAGCCTGCAGGTACAGCGCCGGCCAGGTGCGTGCATGAGGCTTTCCCGGACGCCAGTTGCGCAGGTAATACGCCCACGCCCCGTCAACATCGTCCAGCGCCGGCAGCGGGCGCGGATCCGTCAACAGCAGCAGACGCGCGAATCCGGCGGCCAGGATGTCGTCCAGCGGCAGCGCGCCATAGACTGCGGCTTCGTTGGCTCCCACGCCCTGTGCAGCGCAGAGCTTCGCTGCGCGCGCGACGCTGGTGTGGTGGGTCAGCACACCCCGCACACCTCCGCCCTTCTCGAACTGCCAGAATCCCACGGCCGGGCCGCCGATCTGCCGGCGGTGCTCGAAGCGGGATTCCTGCAGGCCGATGGCCAGCAGCATGAGGTCGGACTGCGGCGTGCGTGCGATGCCCAGGATCTGCTGGGCCGGCGCCACCATGTCATCGAGAACGGTCTGCAGGTTCATGTCGAGCTCCCATCAGCCTTGCGCAGCTCGGCAGGCTCGGTGATGCCGAAACGCTTGGCAACCGACCGCTTCGCCATGCGTTCCATCCAGGCGATGCCAGAGCCCCCGGCGTGCCCCGCCAGCCCAGCAGCCGCAGCGGTGATCAGGGGACTCATGTTGAATGACTCGCAGGCCCAGAAGGTGATGAGCCCGGCGAAGGCGGAGACGGCCAGCTCGCCGACCAGCGCGGTGAAGGAAAGCATGTTGGCATCGCCGCGCCGAACAGCCATGTACCAGCGGGCGAATCCGCCCAGCAGCGAGATGCCCAAGATCACCCCGTACTCGCGCAGGCTGTACGACAGCGGGGCGCGGATGTCCTGGGCGTGTGCGCCCACCGGCAGGAGCATGTAAAGCGCCAATAGCGCGGAGGTGATGGCGTGGTTCACTGGATACCCTCCGCGATGTCGAACAGTTGCTCCAGGTCCAGCCCGATCTCGCCGGCCAGCAGCATGACGGTCGGGTTGTCGCTGCGTACCTCGGCGGCGTACTCCCATTCGATCTTGGCGGCCGACTTCTGCGGCTCGGGCAGCATGCCGATGGCCGTCTCCACGTCGTCGAGCAGGCCCATGGACAGCAGCGCGAGCCTGGCTTGGCGCATGCTGACCACGCGCACGGTTGTCGGCTGATCCGATCGAGCTTCGGCCAGTTCGTCGTCCGTCATCAGCACGCCTTCGGAAGGCTGTTCGGAGGCGTCTGCGACTACAACCCGATCGCCTACGCGCCAAGCGCGCTGCTCGACTCCGACAACCTCGCCTGTTTCCGCGTTGATCTCAATTCGTTGCAGCATGGCGTTCACCAATAGGCGTAGTTGAAGGAACCCGCGTCGAAGGTATCTACCCCGCCTACCGTCGTAAGCCGGAAGGCATTCATGGCGCTGGACGGAAGGGTTTTCGTGCAGCCGCTGACCCAAGTCGTTCCAGCGCCAAGGTAGAAGACATGCGACCTCATGATCCAGATGTTGGACACCGCGTCGATCAGGTCACAGGTGATGATTCCACCGAGCGTCAGCGTTGGCCCCGAGCCGCTAGCGATGAGAGAAAGCCCCGACGCATCGGAAGCGACGGACGTTACGGAAGACACGGACACCGTAGATGCAGCTCCTGAATAGCCGCTGATTCGAATCCCTCCTGAGTCGCCGATGCGAGCCAGCAGAGCTGACGATCCATTAGTTGAAAGCAGGTTGAACTGAAATTCAAAATGCGTCATCCAGCTTGGCAGACTGGACACATCCACCGCAGTAGCGGCCGGCAGCGATGTGTAGGTGCCACGAACAACATACCCCTTGCGAATTGCATCGACGGTGACCGCCTTGGTCGCATTTGTCCCCGTGATCATTTCGGTCGATGTCGCCAGCGGCACGACGCCTTGCGCTGATGTGCTTGCCGGCGCAGCAAAGGCAGAGACGGCCGCCGCGTCCAGTTCTTCGATGGCGCCAGTTCCTGCCGTTGTGCGCCCGAGCATCCGCGCGGTAGCTTGCGTCAGGCCGGATGTGGTGATTGGACCAAGCGCAACGGCCCCAACTGCAGGCGAAATCTGAAATCTCGTCCCGTCATAAGTGATGGTGTACGCGGCCCCCGCAACGATGTCGCCTGCAGCAAGCGCAATAGTGCCGTTTTTGGTGATCGCCTTGGCGCCCAGGCTGTTGATGTTCAACGTCGCAGCACCAGTGTTCGTGCCGGCCGCCACGAATCGGAAGGCCTGTCCAGCCGCGTAGGCGGCCAGCGTCGGTGTGACGATAGATCCGGTGATCGTGTCCGTCCCGGCCACTCCCGTGATGTAGGTGGCTCCGCCGTCTTGGACCTGCCCGAAGTTCAGCGAATCAGTTCGCGCCGAACCCGCACCCAAGTTGGTGAACTTGTAGGCCCCCATGGGCATGTTCGCCGTAGGGGGCGCAGTTCCGTCGCGCGGCCACCGCACGGTCATGGCAGCGGCGAGGTCGTTGAGGGTGTTGTTGGCCCACGCGGATGAAATCGTTGTCCCGGTCACAACCGGATTGCCCGGCGTGTATAGGGTGTACGTGCCTGAACTGGACGGCATTGGGGCTCCTGGAAAAGAAAAAGCCCACCGGGTTAGGGTGGGCTTAGAATTCGGCGATGGAATTCATCGACGTGATGATTTGGAAAGCTGCTGCCGTTGTTGTGGCGGCATTCTTCTACGGCATCTATGTGGGTCTTACTGGACGCTGATCACAGGTGCGGTGAGTGGCAGACTGCGCTTGAGCGCCTCTGCGAGCGCTGAGGGCGGAACGGTACTAGGGTTGACCAGTCGATTCGCAAGTGCTGCATTCTGGAGGGCCTTCTCTGCCGCAATGCCCACCGGGATGGCCCCAACAACCGCAGGCAACCCCCCCGTGCCCATCAGAGCGGCGCCGATAGCCGTGTTCTGAATCGCGGCGCGGGCAGACCCCCCCGTTTGGGGCGTGCGGTCTACCAAAAATCTAGAGCCGATCTGGGAAAGGTCCGCCAGCGGTGCGTTGGTCAGATTCCCATACGACTTGTTGACTGCGTTGGGAAGAAGCGCCGCAGGCACGTCGCCAGCCGATCGACCGGCGACTCCCAACTCTGCGCTGCGAAGCAGGGGCTCAACGGTCTTGAACGCTTTGTACTGCGCACGGTTGGTGGTGAGCGCGGCCCTGTCCGCCTCGCTGACGCTGCGGTTGAAGGCGGAAATGATGGTTTGCCGCAGATCGCTAAGCTCGTTCTTCAGACCTGCGGAGCCCTCCGCACGCCGCCTCAGATACTGCTGGAACTTGTTCGCCGACTCCCCTGCGATCTGCAAATTGCCGTCAGCTCCCGGCGTCATCTTCGAGTAAATGTCTTGGATCTCTGCGCGTAGAGACGCCCCCTCATTCTTGGGAAGTTTTGCCGCGACCGACTCCAATTCCTGCATCTTGCCCAACATCGACGGATCAACCTGCAGAGCGTTGTTGTTCCAGATCCGATCAAACTCCGAGCCCATCCGCGCCTTGGCCGTGTCTAGCACTTCCAGAGTGAGCTTCTTTTCTGGTACACCAAAAGTCTTGCCAACAGCTTGATTAAAGGCAGCTTGCTGCGCCTCCCGACCGGACTGCGCAACGCTCCCAGTGATGGGGGCATCGCGCAGAATGGACCGTGCGGACTGAACCGCCTTGCTTTCAGAGATGTCCCCAATGCCAACTGGGATTCCGTAGTCTGAGGCTTTCTGGGCAACAGCGCGTGTTTCCGCGCTCGGCCTAAGCGCCGCGCCCAGAGCCTTGCCTGCCAAGCCTGCACCCTGAGCGGCTACAGGAAGGGCGGCACCCACTATGGCCCCTGTTCCGGCCTCTTCCGGGCTGATCAGGCCAGCAGTTGCGCCGCCTGAAATGCCGCCCCCCAAAACGCGGGTGGCCAAACCTGCAATTCCCGTCTGCCCAGCATTCGACATCCCGCCAGTTCGAAGCGCTTCAACAAGAGGCTGGACTTTTGACGCCGCTTGCGTTCCGGCACTCGCGCCGGCCAAACTCTTGGCCAAGGCGCCGCCAATGCCTGCGGTTCCCGAGAACTCGCCAGCAAGCTTGCCGCCTGCATAGGCGCCCGACTTTGTGTCGATGCCCCGATCCCCAAAGAACTGGTCCATTGAGGTTCGGCGTTCGGCGTTCTCTTGGGCGGACTCAAATGGCCTGGCCACTGTTGCGCCGATTGATCCCGCGCCACGAACCAATCCGGCCCCGGCGTTGGCCGCGCTCTGACCATTGTCGCCGCCTCGCGTAATGCCAACAGATGGCATGAACATCTGAGCAATCTGAGCCGCATTCGATAGCCCCAAATCAATCAGCCCCGGCTTTTGAGGTGCAGCATTAGCCGTTGGAGCCACGGCGACGCCCATGCGCTGCCGCACAACGCGCTGAATGACGTCCTGACCAGTCCCCTCCGGGAACTCCAGAACGGTGCCATCTGGAAGTTCTGCTTCGATCATGGCAACACATTCCCCTGAGCATCAAATCGCAGCCGCTTGGGCGCGGCATTAGACGGCGCCGCCGTGACGCCGCCTTGGGCCTTCTTCGCGCGCTCCACGCCCAGACGAACAATGTCCTGGAAATCCCTGGCGGCCTTCTCAAACTCCTTCTGACTGGAAGACGCATTCATGCGCGAGATAGCATCCGTCGCCTTCTTTCCTTCGACCTCCGTGATCTGACCACCACCGCGAAGGTTCTGATACGCCTGCATGAACTGCTCGCCCTTGAGTTGATCAAGCCGAACATCGAAATCCTTTGCATTGGTTCCGGGGATGTTCTGCATTCCAAGCATTCGAGGCATGCCAACGGCCGTCTTGAAGCCCGGAGAGGCCAGAAGATCATCGACAAGCTTGATGGTTTGCTCACCTTGAGCGACGGCCTTGGGTGCGCCGATACGTTCTTCGGTCGTCGCTTTTGCCTCTACCTGAGCGCCACTTTTGGCTCCGGCGATTCGGCCTTGCAGCGACGGGTCTGCTTGGGCCCCCACGATGGCTTGCCCATCCGAACCAACAACCGGCTCGATCTTCCCGGTTCTTGCGTTGAAAGCCATCACGCCATTGGCCGTCTGAAGGGGCTGGAAGTAAGGCTGGGAGCTGGCGCCGGCCTCGCGGCGCAGTTGGGCCATTTCTCGCTGGAAGGCTTGCTGTGCTTCCATCATTTGCTGCCGCGACGCATTCTGCGCGGCCATTTGATCCATGCGCAGCTGATGGGCCATTTGGGCTTGTTCCATCCGGGCCTGATTCTGAGCAGCCATCTGCTCACGCTGGAAATCGCGCTGTGTTGCGCGCTCGGCCTGCCGCGCTTCCATCTCCGGGATCTGCGCAAAGCCCTGAAGTCCAAACTGCTGAAGGGCCGGATTACGGGCGCTCAATGCCGCAGCATAGGCTTTGCGCATGTCGGCGGGCTGTGCGGCGACCTGCACCGGCGACATTGCGTTGCCCTCGTCGTCGTTAGGTGTTGCCGGTTGAATCGTTCGCCCAGGGGTGCCAGTAAGCAACCCAGTTACGGAATTAAGATCCGCCTGGTCTTGCTCTCGCAGCTTTTCGCCATAAGCCCGTTGCTGCTCATCGGCGCGCTTGTCCGTCATGTTCGCCACGACAGGAGACAGTGCCTTGGCGAGCTGCTGGGTCCAGTGCGGGGCGACATAGACGCCGCCGACGTTCTGGCCTTGCAGGGGCTGTGCGCCCTGCTGGCGCAACTGCATCGCGAGCGCGCGCTGGCGCTCGATCTGCTGCTGCTCCACGTCGGGCTGTGCCCATCCGATTCCTGCTTGAGCCATCAAAGCACCTCGTAACGGACCATGTAGTAACCGCTCTCATGGAGCATCACCGCATCGGGACGGGTAGCCATCACCTCTTGCGCCATCACGCCGACTTCACGCCGACCGAATTTCTCGTACTCGTAGAGGTTGTGCCCCTTGTATGAGCCGATCTTGCGGATGTCGCGTTTCAGGCGGCGGTCGGAGAACAGACCCGCCTGAATGCCCAGCCCAGCAAGATTTGTCAGGCCGCCAAATAGCCCCCCGGCTTGGGCGTTGTTTGCGCTCGCAGCGTTGAGGGCGGCGTTGTAGCCTTGAGAGGTGGCGCCGAGCATGTCAGGCCCACCCGTGTACTGCTGTTGGGCCGAGTTGCCGAACGTCGGATTGGTGACTTGGGAGCCCGTGCGAATGGCGGACAGCTCGTTAAGCGGTGCGTTGCGGTTGGCGAATCCCTGCTGGTACTGCTGCCCCTGCTGCTGCATGCCAAGGTTGATGCCCTGCAATGCGGCTTGGCTCGATGCGTCGTTGAACTGCTGACCCTGCGATTCCTTGGCTGCTTTCCATGCATCAGAGCCAACGGTGATGCCCTGATTCGCGAGCTGCGTGTCCAGCGATGCCGCTTGGCGATCCATCTGCGGCTGCAGCCGCTTCATGATCAGCTCTTGCGCGTTGTTGGTGGCCTGCGTGGGGTCGTAGACGCCCGGCATCGGCGCGCCCAGAGAATCGCCCACGCGCTGCGTCGCCGAGTCCTGCAGATTGGCCAGCCCCTGCGATGTCTTGTTCTGCTGGTTGAACAGGGCTTGCTGTTCAGGAGAAAGCGCGACGTTGGCCGACCATTTGTCTTGGTCGTTGGGATCCTGGCTGTACGTCAGGTTGCCATAGGGCGTGTTGTAGTCAACACGGTTCGCCTTGGTCGTGAGGCGAGCGTTTTCCAAGTTGCCTGCGGCCGTTTCGCGTGCTGCCCCGGCGTAATCAGGTGCGGGAGGTGCCGAACTCTTGCCCATGTCAGTCCTTTATCCAGCGACATTGCTGCCGCGTCATGCTGTAGATCAGTAGGTCTCCTTCGGGGCCAGCGTCGGTCACGACGTGCTCTAGATGGAAGCCGATGTTTTCGTCGAAGCGGATTGCTTCGTGGTTGGTTGAGTCAACAAGACCAATGATCTTGTTCACCCGCCATTGATTGAATGGAAGGTCGAAGGCCATCAGGAGGAACGCTTTGTTCATCCAGCTTTTTGAGCCGTCCGAGGCCACATGCATTTGCACGCTGCGACCATTGAATGAGTCGTACAAGACCGCCGCCGCCAACTCGCCATTGCGATGAAGGCCGATAGCTTGGCCCGATCCGGAGAAATACTTTCCGCCCGTGCGGCCAGCCACCCATGGCCCCAACCGTTCCACGTCGAAAGTGATCACACGAACCCCCGTCCCAGCTCATACACGTAGTCCGTGGACTGCCAACGAAGTTGAGAACTTGGCGTTGAGCCCTTGATGTGCAGCGCAGCGCAATACCCCACGCCACCCACCGTCTGCCAGTCCTTTCGGATGGTCAGATCTCCCGCCCACACTCCAGAGTCCCAGGTGGACACATCCCACACTGCAGTATTTACGGGAGCAAAAGACGGGACGCCCGTAGGCGCCGTCTGGTCGAAATCGAGGTTGAGTCCCAGCAAAATTCCGATGGCCGGGTTGTCGGTGGAAACAATCGGCCGCGCCATCGTGTAGCGCTTGAGGTTCATCCCCCCGTGGTACTGAAAAGACGTCAGCGCTTCAAAATTGATGTCAGCGCCGGAGTCGCTGGTCCCCGTCCACGCTTGCACCACTTTCCCGTTCGTGCCGAAAAACAGATTCGTCCCCATCCGGGTGAACGTCGAGGCATCCCAGCCGGTGAAGCGGCACCACGAATCGTTGATGGTGAACATGACGAACTGCTGCGCACCACCCGTGATCGGGACGTTGATGATCAGCAGGTTTTCGTCGGGATAGATTTGCGTCTCCCAACCGAAATTCGTTCCGTAGATGCTCGTGGCCTGAGTGACCGCGGACTGGATCTTGTCGGTAATGCTCACATTGGTCGTCACGCGCGACGAAGCCAGCGCTTTGGACATCGGTAGCAAGCCGTCTTTGGAGATGATCAGCAGATCGGATGCGTACTGCGTGATGCACCGACGCCCCACCGGCTGTCCTACCGTGTAGACGCCCTTCAGCGCCCATTTCGTCGGGTCGGTCGGGTCCGTCCCCTGGTAGACCGCGATCTGACCTTCGGACGAGATGAAAACCGCGTGGTCATCCATCCCCGATCCCGAATCGATGGTCCACGTACCCATCGCCATCAGGTAGCCGCCCATGCTGAAGAGAGGGGCCAGGTCGTAGGAAGCCGCCGGACCGCCGTTTGAATCAACCGGCAGATACCACACCCGGAAACTGTCCCGCTCCACGAACCACAGCCGGCGCTGAAACACGTTCACGCTGATGAGCGTCGAGGTCGTCACGCCCGTGATCGCTGGGACGGACGCTCCAGTCACCGTCACCCATGCTGACCCATCCCACAGGCGCGGAGAGTCCGCCCCATTGACCATCCAGAGGAACTTTCCCCCCGTGGTTGCGTAATTGGCCGTCTGGAACTTGGTGTTGGAGAACCCGGTCTGAACAGGGGCGCCTACAGCTCCGGCAGAGGTCACGTCGTAAATACTTCCGGCGCACCCGGCGAACATCTGGTTTGAGCCGTCCGCCTTGCTGTACACGGCGAGTGTTTCAACGACGCCAGGAAGTCCTGTTGCGTAGTCCGCCGAGCCCGACCGCAGAACCACCTGTGTGGTCATGGGGATCATGTTGTCCATGATCACCGCGTCTTTCGGGCTCATGGACGCAAGACCATCCCGCGCGTTCCACCCCCCGACCGGGGCAGGCGCGGTCTTAATAGACGCTACACGCGGCATCAGGTGCCCCAGCTACCGGCCGGTACGTAAACGCCGGGGTAGATGTCATAGGCCACCATCCCACCGTTGAGAACCGGCTTTGCCGCGTCTCGGCCGATCAGGTTCGTGACGTACTGGTCATAGGCGCGGCCGTCGATCTCGAAGTCAAACCCCTTCATCTGCTTCCAGCGCCAGATAAGCCCGAGGGTCATGGCTTCTTCATCAAGCAGCGTCGTGTCACTGTCTGCAAGGAACGACGATTGCCCTGTCCCACCAGAACTCTGCGCCCAATTGACGGATACGTATTCAAAGTAGCAGTTCTGCCCGGCAGCGGGGACGGGGACAAACTTGATGTCGCCATCCACAATCCGGTACTGGTTCCACGGGCCCTGCATGAACATGGCCTTTTGCTGCTGCCAGATCTGCGGGGCCAAGGGGCCGAACACAGGGCGGCGGAGATCGCGATTCCAGATCGTGTCGTTGATGACGAACTTGCACCCCGGTGCGATGGTCGCCATCGAACCCTGAATCTCCGTTGCCACGGTGACGAACGACGTCTCGACCGTGAGCGCTTGCCAGTTGGTCCTGGCCGCAAGGGCGATGCCTTCCGCGTTCAGCAGCGCCAGCAACTGCAGCACTTGCGGGTCAACAGAAGTGGCTACAGCGGTCGGCGAGGAAATCCCCAGACGCAATGCCGCTTGCTGAACGATGGAAAGCGCGCTCATCAGGCCGCCTCGACTTCCTTGGGCTTGCGTCCACGCTTCGCCGGCTCCTTGAAGCCATCGGCCAGCATGCGCTCCATCTTGGCCTCAAGATCGGAGATCTTCTGGCGCAAAGCCGCGTTCTCCTGCGCCACGTCGCCCTTCGTCTCCAGCAGCTTCTGGGCCTTGATCTTCAGGCCACGGCCACCCATGCCCATGCGGGAAATGGCTTCTTCGTTCGCCTCGGCCAGATCCTCGATGCTGAAGATCTTCACGGACTCGGCCTGCGCAATTTCAGCCTTGGTGAAAGCGAGCGATGCACGCAGGGGCGTGCCTTCGGTGGTCATTTCTTCACCTGCCTTGTACTGCTCGAAAGCGGCCTTGACCTTGGCATGCCACTGCTCATACTCGGCTGCAGCTTGGTCGAATGCGCCGCGCACCATGGCTTTTTCTTTCAGCTCGAGCAGCCACTGCTCGGCGTCTTTCACCACCACGTCTTTGCCACCTGCAGGCGTGACATGGGCGAAATAGACGTTCTTGCGCATGATGTGGCCGTCTTCGTCACGCGTTTCCTTGACTTCGGTTTCGAAGCGGATGTGGGGCATACGAACTTGCTGAAGCATGGAATTCCTTTCGAGGTTGCTCGGTGGGCTCGGAATGAACCCACTGAGAAACCCCCAAAGAAAAAGGCCACGAAGGCCTTGTTTCTTGAGGGGTCGGAGCGATCAGGTGATCGCGCCTTGGGCGAACGGGCGGTTGAACGTCGCCACGTTCCAGTAGCGGGTGCCGTCGTTGTACGTACCCGTCACGGAAGTGGAGCCCGTCGCCGTGGCGTTCTGGGCCGTCGTCGTGCCGGTTTGCACCATGCCGACCACCGTGCCGTCCACGGAGATGGAGCCCACCACCGTAGAGGCCGGGATGCCCGTCCCAGACAGGGCCATACCGACAAACCAGCCGTCGGAGTTGGTCACGCGCAGGAACGAGGAACCGTTCTGGGTCTGCGTGTTGGCCTTCACCACCGTGGTCGTCGCGGCGATCTGAACGCGAGCGTTCAGGATCTGCTTGCCTGCCGCGTTTGCACCAGCCGTGCCCGCCGCAGTGATGCCGAAAGCCGTGTTGGCGGCCACCGACGCACCGGAAAGCACCGGACCGCGACCGGCAATCTGGAACCACGCGTACTGCACGTAGGCCGCATTGCTCGGCACGTCCGACAGGCTGAACGCAAGGGACTGCCCCAGGTTCGCCGTGTTGGGCACGGCGTTGTAGGAGTTGTCCGCCTGCAGGGTCGAGATCGCGCCCACACGAACCGCCGTCGAGGTCGGGATCGAAAGCCGGATGGCCTCGACACCGCCCCAATACGGGTCGATGAATTGAGCGATGGTGCCCACGGGGATCAGCGGCACATAGCCACTGGTGGCGGTGGCGACTTCCACGCCGTTGGCAAACGAGTTGCTCAGGGCCTGGTTGCCGATGTATGTATTGAGAGAAGCAGCAGCAGTCATGATTCTTCCTTTCCTCTGCTGTTAGGCCTTCATCACGCCTTGCAGGAAGCGCGCGGAGCACACCAGGTTCCCTTGGAAGAGAACCGGGATCACCACGGCGTCCTGGTTGACGGAGCGCAGTTCGTCCATCATGGTCATGTTGGCATCGCGGTGCGCCACCATGTCCAGATAGTCGGTGTTGATGAAGTAGGCGTGTTGGCCCGGGATGCCGCCCGACGAGTCGAAGAACACGTCGGCGGTCTTGTACTTCATCGAAACCATGCCGCCCTGGCCGTTGTCAGCCGGCGCATAGCGCTTGAGGCTGGTCTGCGACTGCTCGTAGAACGAGAAGTAGTCGTCAGACATGACGATCATGTCGGGCATGTCGGTGCCGCGAGTCAGCTTGATCCACAGGGGAAGCATCAGCGACTCGATGGTCGTCGCGCTCACCGTGATGGACGAGCCGCCCTGCAGCGGTGCTGCAGCGGACTGCACGATGTTGGCCCAGAAAGCCCACGATGCCGCATTGATGCCGCCCACCGTGCCAAGGCCCGTATCAGCGATGATCGCTTGCAGGCCATTGATCTGGTTGGCAGCGGTGCCATCGGAGTAAACGTCCACCGACAGACCATTGGCCATCGAACGCATGGCGTTCTTGACCTTGGCTTTGGTGAAGTTCACGATCCGGTCAGCCCCGGCGTTCGTGCGGATTTCCAGACCCGAAGCGGCCACGTTCACCGCGACTTGACGCCACGGGTATTCGGCCGCCGACAGCACATCCACGGCGTTGATGTTCAGCACATCGAAGCCGGAATAGCGCTGGTAGGTGGAGTTCGCTTGGTAGTCGAGCGGCTGCACGATGGTGAGGCCGCCATCCTCGACACGGGTGCGACCCTTTTCCGTCAGGCGACGGAACAGAGCGTTGTGACGGGAAACGTTGTCCGCAACCTCTTTCGAGTGATTGCGGTAGGTGGTCGAGGCAAGCTCGGACCACGCAGTGATGATGCTGGTGCCCGGAGAGGCCATTTTTCAGGTTCCTTTTAAGATCGAATGAGCCCGAGCCTTTCGGCTTCTGCTCGAATGGATTCGTCCATGGTTTGTTTGGCACCTGCTGCACTCACGACACCCCGTGAGGGGACGTTCACAGCAGCCGCCTTACGCGCCTGGTCGGCTTTCCGCTGAGCTTCCTTGCGTGCCGCTTCCTGCTGTTGAGCAAGGAGGGTTGCGCGGGTCTGCGGGTTCGCATAGACCGCTTGGTCGTATGCGTCTTGGAGGTCCTTGGCTGCCCCGGCTTGTAGAAGCGCGGACATGTGGGCACGAACAACCTCGAAATGCTCGTGCCCCGGCTCAGCAGCGAATCGCTCAATCTCGGTGTTGACCGCTTGACTCGATTGCTGCTCGCGTGCCTGTTTTGCTTCACGCAGCTCGTTCTCCAAGTCGTACATGCGCTGTTGGAGCGCTGCTGCGTTGGGGTCGAACTCTTGCGTGAGGTCAATTCCATAGTCCCTCGCAAGCGCCATGAACCGCTGTGCTTTCACAGCAGGGGGTGCAGTGCGAAGGAGGTTGTCAATCTTCAGCAGTTCGGCAATCGCCACGTCGGGCGTGACGCCAAACTTGTTGATCGTCTCCATGTACGGAGCGACCACGGATTCAAACTTGCGGCCTAGCTCGGCCTTGGCCTTGTAGCCTTCCAGCCCCTTGTGCATGTCGCCCTCACGGCGCAGAACCTCATCCTTCACCGCAGCTGGCAGCGCCTCGAACAAAGCCGCGGCCTCTTTCTTCCACGAAGACGGGGCCTTGCTCGTCGGCTCTTGGGGCTGGTCCTGGGTGCCTGGCTCTTCGGTCGTCACCTCAGGCTTCGGCGCCGCGGTGATCGCGGGCTTTTCCTCGCCGCCCTGCTCTTGCGTCTCTGGAGCCGGTTCACGCTTGGCGAACTTGCCCGTGTGATCCCTTGCAACCGTCTCCGCAGGCTCCTGCAGGTTCTGCGAAATGTCCTTCCACGCATCAGCAATCGTGCTGTCCATGGAAGTGGTTTGGTTTTCCTGAGTTGTCAGGTCGTCCATTGAGGCTCCAGAAATGAAAAAACCGCCTCAAGGGCGGTTCGGGGTTGCAGAACTTGTGCGGTCAGCTCAAGGCTTGACGTGTCGATTCAGGCGCCGTCTGCCACGCCTCAACGGCGATCTTCTCGGCCAGCTTGTCAAGGTCGGCGTCCATCTTATGTTCGCGGACTGCCGCCTCCTTCTTCTCCTGCTCCAGCCCCTCCCAAGGACGGCAGTTGTTGCGGGCCAGATCATCCCGACGCTGCGAAGGCGTATCGATCCACTTCCCGGTCACGGGTGACTGGTACGAGGGCATGACGTACACCGCCGCAGAACGCTGCGGGACGGCGTGCATCATGATTTTTTGCGCCCAGCCCTGCTCGGGATCGTCGTAGTAGCGGCCATTGATCTCCAGCCAGCGCATCTTGTCCTGCTCTGTGAATCCCAAGCGCTTTTCAAGCTCACTCAGCACTGGTCGGCTCCGGCTTGTTGGCGGCTGCGATCTCGGCGCTCGCGACCTTGCCTTCGTTGTTGACGTGGGCCACCTCGATGGCGGTGTCCTTCTTGATCTGCGCCAGGATCACCTGAAGCTGCCTGTCCTGATCGGCCTTGTACGCTTCCAACTGACGTGTGAACACAACTTCCTGCTGGGCCTTCACAAGCTCACCCTGCATGCGTTCGCGCTCGATCTGCGCATCGCTCTGGGCTCGCTGCATTTCCAGTTGCTGCGAGTGCGCCAATGCCGCCTGATCCATCTGCTTCTTGTGCTCCAGCGCTTGCTGGTCTAGTTGTTGCTTGGCCTGAAGCTTTGCCTGCTCCGCTTGGGCTTGTGCAGCGCCCGGATCGGGCGGCGGCGTCGGTTCTTTCATCTGCTCGAGCGCATCCTCGACCGCAGTCCCGAGCTTGGAGCGCCGGACGATGGCCAGCATCACTTCCTTGACCGCATCCACCGGCATGGCACCAGACATCACAGCAGGCGCAGCGCCCTGAATCCACTGCGTCACGCCCTGCAGAACCTGCTGCAGCCCCTGCATGTCGTCCTGAATCGTCGCGGCGATCATTGAATCGGTTTCGACATCAACCTTGAACGTGCGCGTTGCATCGTCACGCAACACTTCCATCACCTGATCCATGAAGACAGCCGGCTGAGGCGGGGGCTGCTGGCCCTGCAACTGAGCCATCATGGCCTGCTGCTGGTATTCGGCCTGCGTCGGCAGGCTCAATCCCGACATCTTGCGCAGCGTTTCAGGCTGGAAGCGCTCGGCGATGATCTCCGACATGATGCGGATGATGTCCCGCACATACCGGACCACCTCGCGCTGCAGATTTCCTACCCGCTGGCCGCCCCACTGCGATTTGAGCTGCTGGGCTCCAAGCGTTTCGTTCGGATCGCTCACCCCGCGCATCACGTCGCCGATGCCCGAGATCTCGTAGATCACCTGTTTCGTGGCTTCACGCTGCTGGTACAGGATCTGGAGGGCCTTTGCAGCGCTCTCCATCGGCATCATCCAGATGGCCTTCTCCAGGCCCCCCATCTGCGCCCACTTGGCCGCCTCTTGCGCCGGGACGAGATCGTTGTCATCGGCCCGCATCAACTCGGCCAGCTCGCCGAGCGTCGAGTCATAGATGCCGCGCACCTTCAGCGCATCGATGATCTTGTTGATGCGCGTAGAAATGCGGTTCAGTTCCTCGGCCTGCTCCTTGTACTGCTCATACAGAGCAACAGGGTCGAGGCAGGAACTGTCCTGAATCGCGTACAGCGGTCGGGGGATGGGGAAAAACTCGCCCAGCCCCAGCGGGTCGTCCATCTCCTGCAAAGGTTCGTCCTTGTAGGACTTCGCGATGAAATAGACCTTGCGCTCTTCCTTGTCCCAGATCTCCCAGACCTCAGCAGTCTGGAACAGCGGAGCGAGATCCTCTTCCTTCTTCAGTTCGTCGTCCGCAGGCTCGTCCAGCGTGACTTTCTCGAACTTGTCGCCGAACTTGCGCACGCCGTCGGCGCGATTGAAGCGGTGGCGGAATGCGATCCAGGACACCTCGCCCCATGTCTTGCCCGGACCGTGGCGGAAATCGTCCCATTGGACGTGCTCAACCACGCACTGCTCCCACGCGAGTTCTTCCTGATCGCCCTCCATCGACTCATGGGCGGGGTCTTCGTCGGCCTCATCTGGAACGGGCGTGCCCACCTGGACGAGGCTGGGGACGTAGCGCACCCGGCCAATTCCCCGGCCAGGCAAAAGCATGTCCAACACATCCTGCTTGATGTTGTGGACGAAAGGCTCCGTGTCCGTCTGGAACGCCAGGCACCGCTCCAGATACTGCGAGGCCCATTTGCCCACAAGATCGGCGTCCTTGAAGCGACGGCGCACGTTGGGAACGGGCGGGCTGTTGAAGACCGCGGGCGCGAGCGTTTCAGTGTTGGACCACAGGATGTTGAAGCTGTTTTTCCTGCGCCCCTTCCCCCGGTACTGGTCCCACACTTTCTTGCCGACCTGACGGAAATCCTTGTCCCGCTTCTCGGCAAGGGACAATTCCATCAGCCAGCGGCGGACCAGACCCTTCTTGCCGGGCCCGAAATCCTGCTCGCGCTCGTAAGTCTCGGCCATCAGTACAGAGCCGTGATGAGTGTGGCCGTGCTGGCCGCCATGACGCGCCCGTTGTTCCCGAGGTCAATCGGGAACAACGCACCAATCGGCACAGCGTTGAGCGTGAAGGTCGTCGCCCCGCCGTCGGCAGACAGGACAAGGTTGCCCGACCCGCCTACATACAGGGCGCGGCACGAAACGGCCGTCGTATCGCTCGGGGTGACAGGATCGCCGTCGCTGTAGGTCGCAAAGTTCAGTTGCATGGCTACTCCGTCTCCAGACGCTTTCTGCGCTGGCGTTTGATCAGGTCGTTGATGGAGACTTGCGTCTCGAATTTGGCCGGTTGATCGGCCTTCTTGGGCTGGGCTTCGCGCCAAGCAATCGCCATTTCACGGAAGGCGTCAGCCGGATGGCTCGTCCAGTCGTGCAGGGGCTTGTCCCGAAAAATCTTCTTGTCGTCGTCCCACTCGCGGCGATAAAGCTTCAGTGCTTCTATCCCTTCGTGGCATTTCTTGCGGTCGATCCAGACGCGCGGCATCATCATCCGGGCCGCCTGAATGCCATCCTGCACGCTCAGCATCGGAACGATCAGGCTCGTGTAGCCAAAACTCTCAAACTGCTCCTGCGTGCTCTTCCCGCCAGATGCGAAGGTCTTTGCCGCAGCGTCATGCGGGAGCCAGAGGTAGGGTAACTTGCCCAGCTTCGCGTAGTTGTAGCCGCGAGCGTTGAGCATCTTTGCGTAGTACTCGACACCTTCTCCATTGGCCGCGAAGTAGTCGATAACCCGCACCTCACCGCGCACCATCTGCCAGAACCAGACGGCTGTATCGTCCGAGTAGCCGATGTCCCAAGCAGTGAAAACAGGCAAGCCTGGGTCGTAGGGGACATCCGTGATGCGCCCTTCTTCCTCAGCCTTGGCAATGTCCTTGGCGTAGTACGCGCCAGCAACAGCCGCCTCGAACGAGCACTCGAATTCCTGCTCGTACTGGTCGTCCGTCATCCCTCGCCGGGCGTCTTCCAGTTCAACCGGGTCAATCAGGCCCGAAGCACTCGCCCGCAGCCGAAGCTTGAACCACGCGGGATTGTCCTGCGCACCCTGCCACGCCGTGTAGAACTCGTTATGCCCCTTCGGGGTCCCGATGAACACGGCCCAACCCTTCCGGTCAGCGAGCATAGGCCGCACAATCTCGCCCCACACGCTTGAGCGCATGTCCGCGAACTCATCGAGGATCACGCCATCAAGGTAGAGCCCGCGCAACCGGTCGGGGTTGTCCGCCCCATACAGCCGGATCCGCGCACCGTTGGGCAAATCCGCCCGCAACTCTGACTCGTTGTACTGAACACCAGGGATGTCCGCCGTCAACTGCTTGACGTACATCCAGGCGATGTCCTTGGCCTGGTTGTATTGGGGCGCCACATAAGCGTATCGAGCGTCTGACTTCTTGGTGAACAACGCCGACAGGACCAACTCAGCAACACAGGCGACCGTCTTACCCGCCCGGCGATGGCAAACCAGAATCGCCCACCGTTCAGCGCGGTTGTGGAAATCAATAAACGGCTGGCGAGGTGCGTATCCGTTGATCCCGCGCGTCATTTATTCCGTTGCTCGATAGCCTGTTGGAGCCACGGGGCAGAAACCTCAAACTTCATCGCGCCGCCGTTTTCGCCAACGTGCTCAGTCCGAGCCAGCTTGGGTGCAGCAAACTCAGCCAGCTTCGCCAGTAGATCCAGCGCCTTCTCTGGGGCCGGCGCAACGGCCTTTACGCCCCCACTCTCAGGGATGCCCTCAGCAACTTGCTTGAGCCAGATGGCGACGTTGCCCCGGTTCTCGTCCAAAAGGGCTTGCACGGTAGCCCTGAACTCAACCGTGGCCTTGTTTGGCGTACCAGGGGGGCGACCGGGGCCCGGTTTCTTCCCTTTTTTAAATTCTGTAGCCGCGCCCATGATCACCATTTGCCGTAGTGGGGTTGCCCATTACCAGCTCCTTGCGTTGAAAGTGGGGTCAGCTCACCCCGAGAGCCGCACGAATGGCGGTGTTCTTTTGAGCGTCACTGTTGGCGGTGACCACATCGACCCAGCGGCCACGCCCGCGGCCCGTGACCTGGCCCACGACGAAGTACGAGCTGGTCAGGCCATCAGGCGTATCGACTCGGCGCTCGATCTGGATGCCTGCACCCGTTGCATCCGGGTCGAGCAGGGCTTGGAGTGCTGGATCAGGCATGGCTGTCCTTTGAAATGAAAAAGCCCGCTCAGTGCGAACACTGGCGGGCAAGAGGCTTCGGCAACTGCTTGCGTTCAGCCTTGGAGGAGACAAGTGGAGCGTCCCGAGGGAATCGAACCCTGCTCAGCGAGGCTTGGAAGGCCTGCGACACGTCCCGCGTGCTGGAACGCTTGAATTGGTTGCGCCGGCCCGAGTCGAACGGGCGACCTGCAGGTTATGAGCCTGCCGAACTACCACCGCTGTTCTACGGCGCAGAAACGAGAAAGCCCTCCATTGCAGAGGGCTCAGTCTCTGAGCTTTACCGGCAGCGCCGCCATCCGTCATGGATGGGCGACTCCTATGCGTTTACGCTCAGTCGTTGGGGCCGCACGATACACGAAGTTTCGTAGCCGCACAACTGTTTTTTATCCAGTTGTTTTCGGGAGAAGGTTCAGCATCATCTGCCGGCCATCCCGGACGTAGAGAGCCAGGCCGGCCATGGTGCAGCCGAGCTTCTGGCACTGGGCGCTGGGGGAGCCGCGGCGCACATAGCACCAGTTCAGAGCCGCCCGGTGCTGTTTGGGGAGATTGGCCAGCGTCTTGGCGACGACCTGAGCATCCCTGCCATCAATCGGCGATCCGGCCTCAGTCCGCTCCCAGTGCTGATCTGGGCGGTACAGCCTGAACATCGGGGAGACGGTCGATCCGCCACGGCCGAAGCACCAGCGAGCCCAGTTTTCGAGCCGGCGGTGGACTTCTTCGTGCTTGGGCTCCACAGCGTGGAAATCGATCTGGTGTTTGACGCGCATCAGCATGCCCTCTCCTTCTTCATCTGGCGCACAGCGCCGCTACGGTGTTGTTCAGGACTGCCAACTCATCCAGACGCATCACGTCCCAGATCCGCTTCTGCCCGTGAATCCCGTTGTGCGCGCCACGATGGCAATCCGGGCACAGGGGCACGGAGGTGAACCACTCGCCCTGGCGCAGCTCGTGAGCCTCTGACGGACCGCCAGCGCCACAGACACCGCACGGCATCCCTTTGATGCGCTCGATGTGCGCGCGCTCGGCTGTCGTCGGCTTGGCCTTGTTCTTGCTATGCATGGCCGATCTCCAGAACCACCCTGCCCGGCTTCTCGCCGAACTCCCGGCGCACCGTGACCGGCTCGAAATGCTGGTCATCCACACCCAGCGCCAAGGAGACACCATCGAGCATGGATTTGCAGGCGGCCAGCAGGTTGTCTCGGTCGCGCGGCCGGCGGTCAGGCTGCACGAACGTGATGGACAGCGGCAGCGTGCCCCGGGGTGGGGTGTAACCCGCCTGCCGCATGGCCTGCAGAGCCAGGATGCGCGCGTCGGCCTTCTGGACGGCCTTCAGGCTGCTGGTGGCGGCCCAATGCATGCCCTTGGAGCGGTTGGGGTTGAGCCGAGAGTCCGGCCATGGGAGCTCGACGCGCAGCATCAGGCCGCGATCAGAACTGCCAAGTGGCCGCCTTGACCGCCCACATCTGGCCGGTCTGCAGCTCGGTAATCGCCACGGAGTACATGCGGATCTGGTCCGCCGTCGCGGATTCAGCGCTGCGCAGAGCGTGCAGGCGATCAATGGCCAGCGCGAAATCGCGCTTGATGAACTCGACGGTCTTGTTGCCGCTGGGGTTAAAGCTGAGGCCCACGGCCTTCTCGCCAAAAGTCAATTCTCGTTGCGCGGGCTCGCTCTCGCCTTGGTATGTATTGCTGTCGTCGTTCACTTGCTTCTCCTAAATGGCCGCCCGAAGCGCGGGGCGGCTTCGCGTTTCGGTCAGGCCCACCCCTCCACGATCATGTCCATGAGCCGGTCGGCCGTGGCCCGGTCCATCTGCGGCAGGATGAACTGCAGCACGGCATCAATGGCGGCGCTGTAGAAGGCGTCAAATGCCTCCTGATCCATGGCCTCGTAGCTGATGGACTTGGGCACCTGGATGAGCTCGCCCGTGCGGGGGTCAATCGCCGGCTCAACGTGGCCGACACACAACTTGATGGCCACCAGCGCTTTTTCGACGGTGGGGTAGACCTCGCTGTTCTCGGTGACGAGCTGCAGCAGGGCGAACATCTTGCGGTGATGGGCGCCGTTGCGCGGGCTGCTCCACTCGAAGCGCAGCCATTTGCCCGGCTTCATGGTCTCGAGCTTGCGCTTGAACTTGGCCCATGCTTCCTGATCGGCCGGGGTGGAGCCGCGCAGGCCAGCCGGGGTGCGGATCAGGACGGCTTTCATCCCGGCACCTGTCCATGGAAATACGCCATCGGCAGCGGCTCCAGATGCGCGGCGTCTGCCTGCAACCTGGCTCCGAGCCAGCCGTCCCGGATCTCGGCCACCCGGACGTTCTCGCCAGACTCCAGCGCGATCACCTTGGTGCCGGCGTAGTCGTAGGCGTGGCCTTGCTGGGCGACGGTGCTGCCATTGCCTCGCGCAGCCTCTCGGACATCCCAACCCATCGGCCACTGCCGCACGCCTCCAGCTCCTTGGCTCGGTGCCAGGCGTGAGCCTTCGCCCCGGGGATGCGCGCCATGCGCACCAGGTGCTGTAGCTGGATGTCGAATGGGTCGGTCATGCATTGCGGGCCCTTTCGAGGTTCGCCAGCAGGCGCGAATTGGCGCGGCGCTTCGCTGCGGCCAGACCAAGAGTCCGCGTTGGCAGGATCGCGCGCGCACGCTCCGCGATCAGTGGATGCACAGGAACGCCGCGGCGGATGTCGGCGTCGATGAGGCGGGCTTCTTCTTGGGTCATGCAACGGGCTCCCCAAGGGTGCGCAGCGCCCACGTCACGGCCTGCCGCGAGTGATTCAGGCCGGCGCGCACGTCGTCGAGGATCTTGTGTGCGCGCAGCTTCGTCGGGTCGGTGGTGAAGTGCGCGGTCATGCGGCGATCCTCGGCTGCAGGTTGTCGATCGCCAGCACTTCGACCGGCCGATACGTGATGGCGGTCTTGCCGGCCACGTTGCCACCCTGGTACACGGCGCGGCATTTCGCCTCGTCGCCGATGAGAGCGGGGCGCGGCAGCTTGAGGCCCTTCTTCTCGTACTCGCTGTCAGGCGAACGGTCCCCGGCGAGTCGGCGCGGGTACTCGAACTGCCCCCGGCCCGTGTACGCCTTGTGCGACAGGCAGAAGCGGTGCTGCAGGTGGCTCAGCTCCTTGATGTCGGTCCGGCATACCTTCGGCCAGCCGCCCAGGTCTTCGATGCAGGCGTGGATGGCTGGGTCGTCGAAGATCACATCGGTGTAGGCGTCGACGCTCGACATGGCCTCCAGTGCCTTGCCCCAAGCCAGCTGAGCGCGGTCGGTATGCGTGCCCTGCAGGATGCGCACGATGTCGGCGACCTTCGGCGCGAACTGGCCGTGCTCGGGGTCGGTGGCGTGAGCGGTCATGGCCTTCTGCACCTGCTCGAGCGTGAAGGGCTGGCATGCCTGCACCCAGACCTGCAGCGTGAACTCGCTCACCGGCTGGCGGTAGTACGCGAGTGCGTCCGTGACCAGCGCGACCAGCGCCGGCTTGTCAGTGGCCTGCATGGGCGGCCTCCTTCTCGAGGAATCGCGCAGCGACAGCGCGGTTGGATGCCTCCAGCGCTTCCTGCGCGTTCGGCTTGGTCTTGGCGCCACCAGGCGGCAGCGCGGCGGCCAGCCACTCGAGTGGCTGGAGCGGCTTGGCACGGATGCACTCGCGCAGCACGCCGATCACCGCCTCGTCGCCGTGCGCCTTCCGCAGCCCGCCCAGGAAGGACCGGGCCTGCTTGTCGGCGGTGCCAGCGCTCGTCAGCAGCGGCACGCCGTAGCCGAAGATGATCTCGTCCGGGGTCAGCGGCGCCTTGGCGCCCGTACCGTCAGGTACGGAAGACTCTTCTCTTCTCTTCTCTTCTCTGGTCACGTTTTCGTCACGCTGGTTGCGTGACATAGACGAGACACCATCGTGACCATCGGCGTGACCGGTAGAGGACGCACGCTGCTTTTGCTTGCGATTCGCGCCCAACGCGCGGGATTTGGCCGTATCTCCGTTGTGCAGGGCGAAGTTGGGGAAGTTGACGCCGTCGTCGCCGATCTCGAGCCAGCCTACAGCAACCATCGCTTCCGCGAAGCCGTCACGCTGAACCTTGCGATTGATCCACGCTGCTGTCACGCCGTGAGCGTGACCATCGCGTGACTGAACATCAGCCCAGCTCCACAGCGCGTGGAGCCGCCCGACCACGGAGAACTCGTCCATGCCCAGCGCCGCGGCCATGCCGATCACCGCCGGATCGTCCGGCAGACTCACACGCATCTTGATCCAGTCGCCGGCCATCAGACCACCAGCGCCCAAAGCTTGCCGCCGCTGGTCCCATGCCCACGCTTGCGGGGCAGGTCCGAGCGAAGGCAGCGGATGAGGTTCTTGCGCGACAGGCTGTGGAAGATGCCGCCGAATGCTCGATCGTCCTTGGCGTGGGCGCCGTGAGCGCGGGCGACCTCGACAAGATCCTCCCCGGCCGTTGCGCCGTTGTCGCGGAGGTGCCGCAGGATGGCGGTCTTGGCCACCTCGGCGAAGTCGGGCGAGCGGTCCAGTGCGGCCAGCAGAGAGAGCTGCATGCCGGCCTGGCCGGCGGCTTGGGCTTGCTGGAGGTTCATTGCGGCCTGATCTCCAGCTTCTTCTCTTCGATCTCGACGAAGGTCCAGCCGGCCTTCTCGGCCAGCGACTTGCACTCACGCGCGGCGGACTCGAGTTCGTAGGGCTTGGAGCGCACGGGCTTCTTCTTGAAGGTCATGCGCCAGTGCTCCAGGTCGAACTCAGGCGGCAGCTTCGCGAGCCCTTCGCTCCGAGCCGTGCGGGCGGCAGCTTCGCGAGCCCTTCGCGCTTCTTCTTCTGCGCCGGGCGGGATGCCGATCACGCGCCAACCGTTGTGAAAGCTGACCGGGTCTTTCGCCGGTCTCTTGAGCTTTTTGGAGGCGCCGGCAATGCTGACCGGGTCGCCGTGGACGTTGACGAAGTTGAGGGCGCTCATGCTGGTGCTCCGAGTACCCGGCGAAGGGCTGCGTTTTCCTCGCGAAGAAGCCGGTTTTCTCGCTCGGTCGTCGTCTCCTGACGGCGGACGCTGTAAAGGTCGTAGCCCCGCTGGTGCAACATCCACAGGACCGGGGCGTCATTGCCGCAGCGATCCATCAACTCGGTGAACTTGGCCCACTGCACGCCCTCGGTGCCCGACTGCCAGCGCGAGAACTGGGCCTTGTCGACCTTGAGTTCCTGCTGCAGCGACTTGTCGAGAGCGAAGCCGCCCAGCTCGGCGCACAGTTCAATGGCGCCGCCCAGAGATTGCTTGCGCATCACCTCTTCGGGACGGACGGGGACGGGGATTGCGAGTTGGTTCACGTTGGTGCTCAAGAAGGTTGAGAGCTGTTGCGGACCTTGGCGGGGCAAATAAAAAGAGGATTCAGGCCATGGAACAAGAGCCGAATCCGTGGGTACAGGTGGTGGATGCGCTGCCGGCGTGGATGCGGGCGTCAGGCCGGCGCGGTGGCGTCGACGGTGCCGGCCTGCATGCGCAGGACATCCCAAGCGACATCGGGGCGAAGGTCTTCGCAGCGGACCTGACCGTTTGTGACGCGCTCGATGGCGGGGCAGTGCTCGGCGGGAACGCGGGTCTTTACCCACGACTGCACTGTCTGGTAGCGTTCGATGTCGAGCTTTCGGGCTGCAGCCACAGGGCCGCCAAGCAGATCGACGGCTCTCGCTGCCGCCTGCTGGGAGTTGAATTTCTTGGGCATGCTTACCTTTGCAAGAAGTTCTAGTAATGCTAGATGATCTTGTATTGGCTGGCAAGGGGCCACATGAAAAACTTGCGCGCATGTCAATTCATGAGCAGATCCGCGCAAAACGACTGGCCAAAGGCTGGTCGATGGAAACGCTTGCCGCAGAGGTGAGCAAGGCGGAGGGCATGGAGAAGCCCCTGTCTTGGCAGACTGTCCAGCAGTGGGAGGCCGGGAAATCGGCTCCTAAACGAAGCAGGCTCGAAACCGTAGCTACGCTACTGGAAACCACGCTGGGCGCCCTGATGGAAGAGTCATCCTCAAATGTCGCGGCCGCTCCGGCGCTAGCTACTTCGCGTTACATTCCGGTCGTGGGACACGTTAAGGCCGGCCCGGATGGCTTTCTGGAAGAGATGGACTACCCGACCGGCCACGGCGAGGGGTCTGTTGAGTATTGGGCGCGCGATCCGTCTGCCTACGCTCTGAGGGTCAAAGGCGACTCGATGCACCCCCGTTATCGTGCTGGCGAGTTCATCGTTGTGACGCCCAGCATTGAGGCTCAGCCGGGTCGCGACGTGGTGGTGAAGCTCAAGGACGGCCGCAAGCTGCTCAAGCAGCTCAATTGGATTCGTGGCGGCGAAGCGCAGCTACTGAGCATCAATGACGGCTATGCGCCCAACACGCTGGACATGGCCGAGATCGACTCTATTCACCGGGTGGCAGGCAGTGTGCCGCCGGATGCTTTTCAGAACGACTAGGAGGGGAAGATGGCACTGCAGAAATGCCACGAATGTGGCGCCCAGGTGAGCAGCGAGGCGAAAGCGTGCCCGAGCTGTGGAGCGAAGCCCAAAAAGTCAGTCGGACTAGTGGGCATCATCGTCGCCGGCATCTTCGGCATCATCATTTTCAACGCCGCGAGCGGTTCGGGCGGTAGCTCGTCCAGTGCTACCGCATCTGCGCGACCGGCCACGCCTCCCCCTATTCAGCGCAGCCCCGAGGTACAGAAGGAGATCGCCCGGCTGCGCGCGGTGGAGTTCAACGCCTTCTGTTCGCGCGAGCTGTCTAAGGTGAAAAAGCTGCCGGCGCAGTGGCCACAACCATGGGGAGAGGCAATGCTGGTTGTTATGGCCGACTACGGGGTCACGCAAACCCACCTCGACCACATCAAGACGGGATCTGCCGTGGTGGGAATGAGCCCTTGCGGCGGCATCGCGAGCTGGGGGCGGCCGGAGAGCATCAACCGTACCACGACCAGCTCCACTGTTCGCGAGCAATGGGTCTACAACCTGCGGAGCTACCTGTATTTCACGAACGACAAGCTGACGTCGATCCAGAACTGATCCGCGCCGAGAAGCTCAAGGCTTGACCCCCTCTGCCCTACTCTGCCTGTCGTCGTCATAGTGAATTGTCCAAGCCCTCACTACCCATGCCGAACACAGTCACCCCGATAGAAACCCGCAATGTGGGGAGATGGTCCCTCGCGTTCTCCCACATGAATGACTTCGACGGCGCCCCGTTGGGTGTTCTGGTCGAGCTCAGCAAGGATGGCCGGTCGTGTGGCCGCCTTTCAGGCTCAGCCCGCGGCGGGGATCCGGTGGCGGTCGAGCGCCTGTTCGCCAGGGCGGCGGAGTGGATCCGGGAGTATGAGCAGCGTCCGCACTCGGGACATACGGGCTTCGGGGAGTTGTAGGGCCTGAGGAAGCTGAGGGAGCGGGCTGGGAGGCAGGCGGGGTGATCCTGCCGGGCCCGGCGACCTAACTCTTGGTGACGAACTTCCCGATCAGCGCCGTGACAGGCACGCTGACAACCGCGATGGCTACCGCCGTGTGACCGAGTATTGCCAAGTAGACGGCAGCGGCTATAGCAACCAGCGTGATGACACCGCCAAGTATCTTGCCGCCGATGACATCAGCGACTTCGGCTCTGAAGGACCTCCGATCCATCGCAATCCGGTGCGCCTGTTCAACCTCAACGAGCTTCATGATGCGCTCGGCCCCATCAGGGATGATGTCGTTGAATTGGCTGAGTGCGCCAGGCGGCGGGAGGGGCCCAGACCACTCCGCCGATACAAGGGAGCCTGCCCGAGGTGGGCTAGCTGGATTCGCGGGTGCTGGCGGCGGCTTTTTTGCCATTCTCGCGCTTCATCACCAAGCGGAAGCTGTCCCCCACACGATTCACGTCGCCCCGGATCCGATCAAGATCAGATCCCGCGACCCGCGTGAAATCATGCGCGCCAATCAGTGTCGCCGGCAAGGCCACGCCCGCAAGGATGGCCGAGAGCAGTGATTTTCTGCGCATCGTTTTTCTCCTTGATCGTGTTGCTTTTACTGCGGCAAATTTTCGCATTGGTCTGAGAGTATCCCACAGCGTTTGTTTACGTATACGCGGAATAGTCTGATTTCTGGACTTCTATTGTGGTTTCCAGAAATGATCTTGGTGTTGCGTATTCTGATTGCCGTGAGATTCTGTGGTTCCCGTTGCGACTGTACTACCGTGATGATTTTGCAATTGATTGCACGCCGATGCCCAGCAAACCCACCCTCTCCGCCCGCCAGCTCCAGGCCCTGATCCGTGAGCGGATAGACGCCTATCCGGACCTGGCCGGGAAGCCATCGGACGTAGACCAGGGCGTGGCCTGGATGGACCCTCGCGGCACAGGCGGGCCGAACTGGACTGTCCCCCGACGCTCAGATCCTGACCGCTACAGCGTGACCGTGGCCAGGATCATCAGGGACGTGCAGCGAGAGTACGACCTGGATACGGACTGATCCGACCACCCCCCACCACGCCGCCTCCGGGCGGCTTTTTCATTGCCCTGGCGCGGGCGGCTTCTTCGGTAGCTGCAGCAGCGCGAGCCACAGGCCAACTGCCACCCCGGCAAGATCCAGCGGCGCGTAGGCCAGCTGGCCCAGAGCGACAGCAACGACCGACATCACCGCTGCGGTGATCAGCACAGCCTTCTTCGTCGGCCAGAGCTGACCGGCTATGAGCACCGGCAGCCCGTGGGCCAGCGCATAGAGCAAAGCGAACATTCCCAACCTCCAGTGTGTGCAGTGAGTGTGCGCCTGCAGGAGTCGCGGGGCAATGAGGTAGTTCGTTTGCTGTTCGCGAATGGCGGATGACCGTTAATGACCGACTGGTCATAAAAAACACAAGAATTTCTCGCTAGTTTTTCTTGCATTACTAGATTGTCTTGTGCACAATTCCCTCCATGCGCTCCACCCCGGAGCCAGTACATGGAAGGAAGAGGAATGGACCACGGACTGCTGAATGTCCCGCTCGCGAAGCGAGGTGACATTGACGCCCAGCTCGACGCCTACAGGGCTGAGCAAGCCCGCGTTGCGAATCGCACACGCAAGGCCGCAGCCCAAGCAACCGCCGAACTTCGCACGACGGCAAAGGCACTCGTCAAATCGATGAGTGATGAGCGGATTGCAGAGTTGGCTCAGAAGCTCAAGAGCACTCCCGCGCAGGTTCGCCGGCTCCTGATGAGCAACGCGCACTGGATGCCTCAGGTGGTCATTGCCACGGCAGTTGCCGATTCGGGCGGCGCAGCATGACCCACGCCCTCACCCTAGACGCAGCAGACCAGTGCGACGCGGTAGCGGATCGTCTGGATCGTGAAGACCGTGCGCGCGCTGCACAGAAAGCCGCAGATCGCGAAGCCGCCAGCCACCAGTGGGACGAAGCCGTTCTTGCTTGGGATGTTGCCGCCAAGCTCGAAGGCGGGACTCTCTCCGAACAACTGGCCTACCACATCACCGATTGGGATCGTGTCTACACGGTCCTGATGCGTGGAGCCACCAATGGCGACTTCACCTGCAAGCGAATCCTGGCTGATGCCAAGGAGTCGTACATGCGCCAACACTCGTCGGGGGATGCAGCATGACCATGTACTGCCCTGGTCACGGCGAAACTCTGCCGTGCAGCACCTGTGCTGACAACCTGGCCCGCCGCATCGAGCGTGAAGCTGCTGCCGAGCCGACGAAGGAATGGGGAAAGGCCGGCGCGATCCCGCTGGTGCCCGAGAACACCGAGGGCGCGATCTTCGAGAACGCCATCCGGCGCATGGGCGTTCACGCGGCCTGCGAGTGGTTCGGTTACCCGGCCCACCATGAGTTCACGGTGGACACGATCGCCGTGCTGCGCGAGCGCTCCGAGCAGGCTCAGGCGGCCACCGGGGGTGCCGCATGACCGTCCTCCGCAACTCCGCTTGGACTGGCCGCGCCCCTCGCACTCTCGAAGGCGCATTCGGCCCTCACACCAGCAAGAACATCGTCCCGATGGCTGATCCCGTTCACCCGCGTGACCGGATCGTCATGGTGGCTTCGGCAGTTGCAGCCTTCGTGCTGGGCGCGCTGATGCTGCTGGAGGTGGTGGTATGACCCGCCGCTTCAAGCTCTTCCGCTACTTCCGTGAGCGCGGACTCACGCTCTGGGACAGCCTCAACTACAGCGAGCTGATTGACGTCGTTCTGTACTTCGTTCTGTTCGCCGCTGTGGTCGTCCTTCTTCACGCATTCCTGATCTTCACGCCTTGGGGCAATGCCTTCTTGGTGTGGATAGACGGGGGCCAATTTTCTATCTGAGGTTCACATGAACGCTGTTGTCGAACGTCCGCCCGAGGCTTTGGCCGTGCGCACGGAATCCGCCACCCTCACCCAGGCCATCATCGCCGCCGCCAACGACCCGACCGTCAACGTCGAGAAGATGGAGCGCCTGCTGTCCATGCACGAACGCATCGCTGCCCGTGACGCTGAACAGCAGTTCAACGCCGCCATGGTGGCCGCCCAGTCCGGCATGGGGCGGGTGTCGGCCGATGCCGTGAACCCGCAGACGCGTAGCCGGTACGCGACCTATGCGCAGCTCGACCGCACGCTGCGCCCGGTCTATACCGCGAACGGCTTTTCGCTGAGCTTCAACGCCGGCACGGATGGTCCTGAGGGTTACGTGCGAGTGGTCTGCTACGTCTCCCACTCCGCCGGCCACACGCGCACCTACCAGTGTGACATGCCGGCCGATGGCAAGGGAGCCAAGGGCAACGACGTGATGACCAAAACGCACGCCTCTGGCTCCGCCATGTCCTATGGTATGCGCTACTTGTTGAAGCTGATCTTCAACGTCGCCATCGGCGAGGACGATGACGACGGCAACGATGCGGGCGGTGAGTCGCTGATTCAGCAGTGGGCGAGCAAGGTCGCCCAAGCGAACGACGAGGACGCCCTGCGCGCTGTCATGAAGGATGGCGTCAAAGCCTTCCAGGCTGCGCGCGACCGGGCTGGTTACGCCGAGTTTGCCAAGGCCGTGAAAGAGCGCGGCGCAGCACTCAAGACCTCAGGGGGCGCCAATGCTTGACATCCGCTTCCGCTGCTCCAGCCTCGGCCGTCTGATGACCGAGCCGAAGACGAAGGCCGAGGGCATCTTGTCCGTTGGCGCCAAGACCTACATCCGCGAGCTGGCCCAACAATCCATCTTCAGTGTCGATTTCGAGTTCTCCAGCAAGGAGACGCGCAAAGGCACTGAGGTGGAGGGCGATTCGATTGCCCTACTCAACGAGGTGCGCGGCCTGTCGCTGGTGAAGAACACCGAGCGCAAGACCAACGACTGGATTACGGGCGAGTGTGACCTGTACGACGCCGAGCGTCGCCGGGGGCATGACCTGAAATCCTCGTGGTCGCTGTCCACCTTCCCTGCCTGGCCCATCGACGGCGAGGACAAGGGCTACGACTGGCAGATGCGCGGCTACATGTGGCTGTGGGACGCCGACGAGTGGGAAATCAACTATGCCCTGGTTGACACGCCCGACGAGCTGATCGGCTACGAGCCTATTGCCCTGCACGTCGTCTCGCACATCCCGGCGCACCACCGCCTGACCACCATCTCCCTCAAGCGCGACAAGGTCCTTGAGGACCGCATGGCCGAACGCTGCGCAGCCGCGCGCGAGTACTGGCACGAAGTCGTCCGCAACTTCGAGCAACTCCACCCCGAACCCTCTTTCGCTTAAGGACACCATGGCAAAACTCATCGGACTTTTCACCCTCGGCCGCGACGCGGAAGTGCGCGAGACCTCGGGCGGCGACCCCGTCGCCAATCTCTCTCTTGCCTACAACTACGGTCGAAAAGGTGCTGACGGAAAGCGACCGACTCAATGGGTCGAGGCATCGCTGTGGGGCGAGCGCGCGGAGAAGCTTGAGGAGTACCTGACCAAGGGCTCGCAGTTTCTTTTCGAGCTGGATGACCTGCACATCGAGACCTTCGAGCGCCGCGAAGGCGGACAGGGGCACAAGCTGGTGGCACGCGTGGTGGACCTGGAATTCACCCGGGGCGGATCGCAAGACCGCGCGCCGGCTCCTGCACCGGCCCCGGCGAACCGTCGCGCACCCGCTCCCGCGCCGCGCCCCTCGTCCGGGTTCGACGACATGGACGACGACATCCCCTTCTGACCAAGGAGCCCGACATGAGTGATGCAAAGCATGGGGTGAGGCATACGCCGGGGCCTTGGATGGCACATCAGCGGTCATCTGCTCCGATTGAGTACGGTCACTACGTCACAACCATCGACGGGCTGACTGTGTGCAACGTCAGCTATCAATTGCCCGTAAAGATTGACGGGCAGGCTGTCGAGGAAACTCGCATTGCAAACGCCCGATTGATCGCCGCCGCGCCTGAGCTTTTGGAAGCGCTTCTGTACTACCGCGACGAGTGTTCCGGCGAAGAGCCGAGCATCAGTGTTTTTCAGCAGATGCTTGAGCGCGCCATCTCCCGCGCTACCGGAGACAGTGATGAGCAGTGAACTGATAACCAACCTTGGCGAAGAGATCGGCTTCTATGGAGCCACAGCGGCGAACTCTGGTGAGCTTGCGCCTCATGCGAACTTGCTCAAGGCGATGCGCGACATCGAAGCCGCCCTCCAAGAGTTGAGAGCAGAGAACGAGCGGTTGAAGCGCAACCGGGATATGTGGAAGGCGCAGGTCGCAGTCCAAGCCGACCAACTGATGGTCATGCGGAAAGCGCTGGAGCCGTTCGCCAGATGCTGCGATGCGCAGGAGTCGTTGCCAGTTCGAAAAGGATGGGCAGACAGCGTTGCCGCCTTTACCGGTCTCAATGGGCCAACCATGGGCCAGCTACGTGCCGCCCGCGCCTCTATTACGAAGGAGAAGAAGGAATGACTGAACCGACCACCTCCATGGATGCAGCAGCCCGGCGAATTCAGGCCGCGCGCGATAGCGCCGATCTGAGCAATCACCGTGAGCGGCTGGTTTGGCTTTCTGGTAGCCGACCCGTGTGGTCGGATGGCACCCCGGTGGATGCCCACACTCGGCATGCGCTCATCGCGCAAAGCGAATCGGTCGTTGCCCGCCTTACCGCTCAGGAGCGCATGCAATGACCAATGACGGGAATCAAGCTGAGCGCTTGCTGTTTGAAGCAGACGCATCCCCGATGGGGTTTGATCTGGCGCGCGGCTCGGCCGTCGTGCAATCGCTTACCCCTGAACCTTGGTCCGAGTATGCCGACAACAACACAGGCCACCGCTGGGCTGGCTGGCTCGCCCGCGCCGCCACATCCCCGCAGGCCGCGCCAGTGGTGCCGAGCCACCTGTTCGGCGCGTTGTGCCATGCGCGGGACATCGTGAAAAGCCGAACGATCTGGAAGGCCGGCACCCCTAGTGCGGATCATGCGGAAGCGGTGCTGGCTGACCTTGACGCAATCATCACGGCAAACCGCCCATCTCCCGATGCAGTGCAGGCAGCACCCGCGCCCGAGGCCATCACCCAAACCACCAAGGAGAAAGCATGTACCAAAGATTGCGCATCCGCTGCGAAGTGTGCGGCTGGCTCGGCGGCCACGACTATGGCTGTCCGCTCGACCCCTACAACCCCTGACGCGGCATCCCCCGCTGTCGATCCGGTGCGGGAGGCGCTGGAGAAGGATGCGGAGCGTTGGCGCTGGATCACGGAAGACCACGCAGACCGAGCCACGCGCGAGGCATGCCGCGAGCTGATCGATCGCCTTCCGACGATGAGCTACAGCGCGGCCTGTGAAGCCATCGACCGCCTCTCCACTAAAGACTGATGACCGCCGCCACCGCCCTTGCCTGGGCCGTTATCGGCCTCGTCGTTGCCCTGCTGATCGTGTGGGGCTGCTGTTCACTTATCTCTGGGAAATGACATGACCACCCCCTCACAAGACCCCGTGCGCGAGGCGTTGCAACTGGCTCGCGAGTACGTCCAGAATGCATCGGAGCGCTACTACGACGGCACCAATGGCCACGGCATCCGCACCGAAGCCAAGCGCCGCCTGGCGCTGATCGATGCCGCCCTCACCATCCCCGCCCGCCCTCAAGCAGGGGAGGCGGTGGGATTGACGTTGAATGCGCTGCAAGCGGCGCACGCCGAAAGGCAGGAAGAATGGTGCCCCGACCAGAAGCCAGATCTATCGTTCCGAGGCAACGAGCTGGGCGGCGAATGCGGCGAAGCGCAGAACGTCATCAAAAAGCTGGAGCGCGAGCGGCGTGGCTGGCGTGGTTCGCGCGACACGGTAGAGCATCTCGGCGAAGAGCTGGCCGACGTGGTGCATTGCGCGACGCTTTGCGCTATCACGGCAGGCATCGACCTTGAAGCGGCAGTGATTGCCAAGTTCAACAGCACCAGCGAGAAGAACTCGCTCGCGACCAAGATCGCCCACCCCACAGAGGCAGCACCCGCCATCCCCGAGGGTGAAACACTGGCAGATCGACTCGATTGGCTTGCTGACCGTCAGCCTCCAGGCTCACAAGCTCAGAGTGACCTGTATGCAGCCGCCACCATCTGGCGTAAGCATCTCAAGCCTTCCCTACTTACACAGGCAGCACCCGCTGCCGTGCAGGGGGAGCGCGAGTACCAAATCAGCGCGGGCTACTTCCCGGCCAAGGGTGAAGTCGATCTGACGTGGCAGCGTGCCAGCGACAGCGCCATGTGCGCGGTGACGCTCAAGGTGACGCCTGAGCAGGGCGAGAAGATTTGCGAAGTCGTGTGGCCGTGCCAGCACTATTCCGCCGAGGCCGTGCAGGGGGAGGCGCTGACCGACCTGCAAATCAGCCGGCTGCGCGACAAGCACGGCATCACGTCGTCGGGCCGGGGCATCAAGGAATGGGAGAACGTGCGTGCTTTTGCCCGCGACATCCTGTCGGTCAGCGCACCTACTGCTGATCCTGTGCGCATCGCCGGCCGA
Source organism: Burkholderiales bacterium (assembly GCA_017307855.1). Classification (GTDB taxonomy): domain Bacteria; phylum Pseudomonadota; class Gammaproteobacteria; order Burkholderiales; family Burkholderiaceae_C; genus JAGOCV01. The sequence continues at coordinate 69,715 of JAFKGD010000009.1, forward strand.
GCGATGGCAAACATCTGCTTCAACCTCTCGCAACACGAAGGCCAGGTGCTGACCGCGCAATGGTGCGCCAGCATGAAGGAAGCCCAGAAGCGCTGGGATGAGGCCCTCTCCACCACCAAGGACTGACATGACTATGGCACACAACGGGCTCGCGAAGCTCATCGAAGAGTGTGGAGAAGTTGCGCAGATCGCCGGAAAGCTGCTGGCGTACCCCAACGGCAACCATCCCGACGGGAAAGGAAATCTCGTCGAGCGCTTGCAGGACGAGCTCGGCGACCTTGAGGCCGCCATCCAGTTCATCTGCGAGGCCAAAGGACTGGATCGGCGCTGGGCCATTCAAAAGCGCTACGAGCAGAAGCTCGTCACCTTCCGTGCGTGGCACGCCGACCCCAACAATTGAAGGACTGACATGCCCAATCAACAAGACCCGGTGCGCGAGGCGTTGCAACTGGCTCGCGAATACGTCGAGAACGCATCGCAGCGCATGTACGACGGCACCAACGGCCACGGCATTCGCAAGGAGGCATTGCGCCGGCTCGCGCTCATTGACGCCGCACTCGCCCTATCCGTGCAGTCCGCAGAAGCCGATGCGCTGGAAATTCGCTGCCTGCGCGCAGAGGTTGGTCGTCTGAAAGACGGAGCGGCCGTTACGGCGGCGCTGTGGCCCGTGCAGTCCGCCGAGCCGGTGGCGCGCAAGCGTGACGTGAAGTGGGAAGCCGACATGCTGGACCGCGAGCTGGACGCGCTGGGCATCCCGCGTTTCGACAACGACGCTCACTACAGCCTGTGGGGCCGCGTCGAAATCGCGCTGGCCTGCTCATCCTCACCAGCCAGCGTGGGGGAGATGGAGAAGGACGCGGCGCGGTATCGGTGGCTTCGTGCCGAATGCGAGAAGCACGGCGGCCTGACCATCGCCAAGGTGGATACGTTTGCCCTTATCCCGTGGAGTGGCGACGACCCGGATTCCCGCATTGACCGCGCCATGCGCACCCCACCCAGCACGAAAGGAGGCGAGCATGCCTAAAGCACCCAGCGACGCGACGAAACTCCGCACGGCAAATGCAGACATCCGCCGCCTCCGCGCAGAGTTGCACCAGGTCCTCGCGGAACGGAATCAACACATGGCCGCTCACCAGGCTGCGCGTGCCGAACTGGCCGAGTGGAAAGCCCGCTTCGACAAGCTGCTGGACCGCACTCCATCCCAAGGAGCCACCGAATGACTGACGCACTCAAGCCGGAATACCCGCCGCTGCCTCACCCTGCCGCTGTGAACGGCTATCGGAAGCTCGACTACTACACCGAAGAGCAGGTGCACGCCATGATCGACTCAGACCGAGCCGCCCGCTCTCAGCCATCGGCGCTGACGAAGGAGCAGATCGTGGACATCGCCTCAATGTACTACGCAGCCCACCGCAAGCCCGAGCACATCAATTTCGCCCGCGCCATCCTCTCCGCTGCCGGCTCACGCAGCAGTGATGCGGAGGATGCGCGCAGGTATCGGTGGCTGCGGTTGGCGCTGTCTGATCGAAAGAGCGGGAGAAGCCATTGGTTTTGCAGCATCCCTGAGGGGCAGCCATCAGAACTCGATGAATCCATCGACGCCGCTCTGCGCTCCCAGCCCATGGGGAGAGGGGAATGAGGTATCTGTGGTGCATCCCATGGCTGCTGTTGCAGATCATCGTCTCCCCTTTTGTGCTGGCCTACATAGCCGGCGAGTGGGTTCTGAACTGGTACACCTACACGGACAGAAATATCCGGAACAGGATTACGCATGACCAATGACACCTATCCGCCGCGCGAGGCAAAGAAGCTCATCCCCGGCGGCGAGCTTCACCTGACAATGCTCATGGCTTCCGACAGCCTGAACCTGGTTGTCGGCGAAGATCGCGCCGCCTTGCTTCGCTTCGCCCAGCGCGTCTGGGATGCGGCCATCGCCGCAGATCGGGCAGAGCGTGGGGAGGTGGTGGCCGGATGGAAGTTGATCGGCTACACCTGTGAAGCAGGGGATTGCGGACGAATCCATGAGACAGCGCAACCTGGCTACAGCGATCCGGTCTACGTTCGTACGACAGCCACCCCACCCTCTCATGCAGGAGACGAGGTGCTGCTGCGAAGGGCACTGGAAGCTGTTGACCTGATGACGCTGCTCTACGAAGGAGACCTGCGCGAACTCGACGCAGATAAGGCCGAGGACACGCGGGACACTCTCGCCGCCCTGCGCGAGCGCTTGGCAAAGGAGGGGTGATGACTGAATCACGCTGGCAAGTCAGAGACATCAAGTGGTGGCACAAGCCTCGCCCACTGATGCAACGCAATCCGAACGGTGACGGCTGGAAGCAGATCGGCTACGTCTGGAATCAGCGCGCCTACATGGTCAACAACCTGATCGAAGGTTGGATCGCCTTCATTGAGGATCAGACGCCCGACAAAATCGATCTCTGGGTCTGCCCATACTGTTCCAACAGCATGGATCATTTTCATCAGCAAAAGATCATCGATTCCGTCCGAGCTGCTGCGGCTCTTAAGGAGAAGACGTGAGCGACCTTATGACCCTGGAAGACATCGCCGAGCTGAACCACTGCTCGGTGCGACATGCGCGCGACGTCCTGGTCAAACTGCCCGGCTTCCCACCTGAGGCGCCCACCAGCACGCCGCGGAATCGGCTGTGGCTGCGCGCCGAGGTCAAGGCGTTCATCCACCGGAAACCCGCACGAATCCCGCACATCAGGCTGCAGGCCGCATGAATTCTAGGTGTTGGTCCCTGTCGGGGGGACCATTCTTGCGGCCACCCATCCCGCCGTCCGCTGCGCGTCTGGGTCTCGTCCTTTCCTCCGCTCCGCCCCCTATTGCGATCCGCGTTGCGGGCCCCGCACCCGGCCAGTGCCGCCATGGACGCGGCCGGTGCTGGGCACTTCGACCTCGCGCGAGAGTTGCTCGGCACGCGCGTGCAGCGTGACCAGGCTGCGGTCGAGTTCGGCAGCCGCGTGGTCATCCAGCGCGCCTATCAGCGCCAGATTGATCTCGCGCGCCAGCGGATAGAGCTCTGCATAGAGCGCGAGACCTTCGGGCGTGAGTGCCACGTCGATGCGCCGGTTGGGCAGCGAGGTCTTTGTCGCCAGGCCGCGCGCCGCCAGTGCCGACACCGTGCGCGAGAGTTGCGCGCTGTCCACTTCGGAACGCGCGGCCAGTTCGGTCCAGCTGAGGCTGGGCTGGCGCGCCAGGATGGCGAGCACTGTCCACTGCTTGCGCGTGATGCCGAAGCGCCCCTCGCACAGGCGCGTGACCAGCCCGCCGCCGAGCGAGACGATCTTGGCCATGCGGCGCAGCAGCAGGTCCTCGATGCCAGCCGGGTGGCTGAGGCGTGATTCGTCGGTCATAGGGGTTAACGAGCAGCTTCGTTGATTTGAACAAGCGGCGATGCCGTCCTTAGCATGCCAGAAACAGACCCGTTGCCCGGGGCCCTCGTGGCCGCTCACCGGATCGATACAAGGAGACAGACCCATGACACCGATCACCTCCCCGCGCGCTGGCAGCGTTGGTACCTTGCGCGATGCGTTGCCGCGCGGCGCATGGTGCGCTGCACTGGCACTGGTCGCCATGTGCGCGCTTCAACCGGCCGCCGCACAGACTTGGCCGGCCAAGCCCGTCTCGCTGCTGGTGGGCGTTCCGGCCGGTGGCGCGCTCGACCCCTTCGCCCGCACCCTGGCCGACCAGCTCGCCCGGCAGACCGGCACGCCCTTCGTGGTCGACAACAAGCCGGGCGCCAACGGCAACCTCAGTGCAGAGGCTGCCCTCGCCGCGCCGGCGGACGGTCACGTCCTGTGGATCGGCACGCAGTCGATGGTGACCATCAACCCGGCCGCCTTTGCCCAGCTGCGCTGGAAGGCGTCGGACTTCAAGCCCGTCATCAAGGGCGTGGAGGCACCGCTGGTCCTCGTCACCCATCCCTCGGTGCCGGCGAAGAACCTGGCCGAACTGAAGCAGTGGGTCGCCAATCCCGCCAACAAGGCGGCCTACGCCTCGTTCAGCCCGGGCACGCCGTCCCATTTCCTGGGCTACCAGCTCAACGAGATGCTCAAGGCCGGCATGGTCCACGTGCCGTACAAGGGATCGGCGCCGCAGGTGACCGACTTGCTGGGTGGGCAGGTGCCGCTGGGCTTCACCCAGCTGGCCAGCGCGGTACCGCACATCAAGGCCGGCAAGCTCAATGCCATCGCGGTGACGAGCACGCAGCGCTCGCGTTTCCTGCCGCAGGTGCCCACGCTCGCGGAACTGGGGCATCCGGAACTGAGCACCACGATCTGGTTCGGCCTGTTCGCTCCGGCCTCCACGCCGCCAGCCGTGCTGGAGAGCATCCGCGCCGCCGCTTCGAAGGCGCAGGCCGACCCGGGCTACCGGGCCAAGCTCGAAGCCCTGAGCCTGGACGTCTCGGACGAATCCGTCGCGGCCTTCGAGAACACCATCGCCACGGAGACAGCGCGCTGGTCGGCGCTGGTGAAAGCCACGGGCTTCAAGGCGACGGACTGAACGGAAACGGCCGCCCGCCGGCGGCTCAGCGGCTGCGCAGCGCCCGGCTCAGCAGCAGCACCGGCACCAGCCCCACCAGCACCAGCGCCAGCGACGGCAAGGCGGCCTCGCCCAGCCGCTCGTCGCGCGCGAGCTGGTAGGCCACCACCGCCAGCGTGTCGCTGTTGAACGGCCGCAGCACCATGGTGGCCGGCAGTTCCTTCATCACGTCGACGAACACCAGCAGCGCCGCCGCCGCCGTCGTGCGGCGCAGCAGCGGCCAGTGCACGCGCGCCAGCAGGCCCGCGGGGCCGGTACCCAGCATGCGGGCCGAATCGTCGAGGCTGGCCGGGATGCGCGCATAGCCGCTCTGCATGGACTGCAGCGCCACCGCCGTGAAGCGCACCAGGTAAGCCCACACGATGCCCATGGCGGTGGCCGTGATCCAGTAGCCGGCCGACGACCCGGGTGCTGCCGCCTGCAGCCAGCCCACGGGCAGCAGCAGGCCCACCACCACCACGGCGCCCGGTACCGCATAACCCAGGCCCACCAGCTGCACCACCCCGCGCGTGAGGAGGTCGGGCGCGCGGCGCAGCGAGAACGCCAGAGCCGTCGCCAGCAGGACCGCGAGCGCCGCGCTGATGAATCCCAGCCGGACGCTGTTCCACGCCCAGCCGATGAACCGGTCCCATGGCAGGACCGACCAGTCGGCCGAAAGCGGCCGCAACATGAACAGCACTGGCGCGACGAAGCCCATCAGCACGGGCAGCGCACAGATGACCCAGGCGGCCACGCAGCGCGCGCCAGCCAGCACGACCGGCTGCGCTTCGGCCGAACCGGCACGCGCGCCGCGGCCGGCAGTGAAGCGCATGCGCCGCTGGCTGCGGTGTTCCAGCCACAGCAGCAGCACGACCAGTCCCAGCAAGAGCGTGGCCAGCTGCGCGGCGGCCACGCGGTTGTCCATCGACAGCCAGGCCTTGTAGATGCCGGTCGTGAACGTCTGGATGCCGAAGTAGCTGGACACACCGAAGTCGGCCAGCGTTTCCATCAGCACCAGCGCCACACCGGCGGCCACGGCGGGCCGGGCCAGCGGCAGCGCCACGCGCGCGATGCGGCCGGCCAGCGGCGTGCCCAGCAGGCGCGCGGCCTCCATCAGGTGCGCGGCCCGTTCGCCCAAAGCGGCGCGCGCCAGAAGGTAGACATAGGGATAGAGCGAGAACACGAACACCCAGGCCGCGCCGCTGGTACTGCGCACCTCGGGCAGCACACGCCCCTCGAAACCGAAAGCGGCCCGCAGCCACACCTGGGCCGGGCCGCTGAACTGCAGGAAGTCGGTGTACGCATAGGCCGTCACATAGGCCGGCACGGCCAGCGGCAGCAGCAGCAGCCATTCGAAGGTGCGGCGGCCAGGAAACGAAAACAGCGTGACGGCCGCGGCCGTGGCCGTGCCCACGACGGCCGCGCCCAGGCCCACCGCCACGCACAGGACGATGCTGGTCCATGCGTATTCGGGCAGCACGGTGGCGGACATCTCGCGCAGGATCTGCGCGGTATCGGCGTCCCATTGCAGCCACGAGCCGAACACCGTGAGCACCGGCAGCGTGAGCAGCAGCGCGACGAAAGTCAGCAGGAAATGGCGGGGCCGGAGGAAGGACAGGCGCATGGAAGACGGGGTGTCGCGGACAGCCGGCACGCCGCCGCGCGGACACCGGGCACGGCCGGCCGCGCGATCAATGCGAATTGTACGCATCTACAATCCGGCGCATGTTCCTCGAAGTGTCGCAATTGACGGTGCGCTATTCCGGCCGCCCCAGGCCGGCGGTGGACGACGTCTCGTTCGGTCTCGCCGCGGGTGACATCGGCGTGTTGATCGGGCCCTCGGGCTGCGGCAAGACCACGCTGCTGCGCGCCGTGGCGGGGCTGGAGCCGGTGGCTGGCGGGAGCATCGTGCTCGACGGACGCCAGGTCGGCGCCGCCGGCATGCAGGTGCCGCCCGAATCGCGCCGCATCGGGATGGTGTTCCAGGACTACGCCCTCTTCCCCCACCTCGACGTGGGCCGCAACGTGGCCTTCGGTCTGGGTGCACTCACGCGCGAGGCGCGCGCCGCGCGCGTGGCCGAGGTGCTCGACCTGGTGGGCCTGGCGGGCATGCAGAAGCTGCATCCGCACGAGCTCTCGGGCGGCCAGCAGCAACGCGTGGCGCTGGCCCGCGCGCTGGCGCCCTCGCCTCGCCTGCTGCTGCTGGACGAGCCTTTCTCCAACCTGGACGTCGACCTGCGCGAGCGCCTGGCGCACGAGGTACGCGCCATCCTGCGGCGGGCCAACGCGACGGCGTTGTTCGTGACGCACGACCAGCTCGAAGCCTTCGCCATCGGCGATGCCATCGGCGTGATGCACGAGGGCCGCCTGCACCAGTGGGACACGGCGTACAACCTCTACCATCGCCCCGCCACCCGCTTCGTGGCGGACTTCGTGGGCCACGGCGTGTTCGCGCCTGCCACACGGCATGCGGTTGAAGGCCACGACGTCTGGCGCACGGCGCTGGGCGATTTCGCCGGTCCGGCCTCGACACTGCCGGCCGGCGTCGTGCATGACGTGCTGCTGCGCGCCGACGACGTGGTTCACGACGATGCTTCGCCGGTCAAGGCCGAGATCCTGAGAAAAGCCTTCAGGGGCTCGGAGTTCCTCTACACGCTGCGGCTGGCCTCGGGCGAAGTGCTGCTGGCCCATGTGCCCAGCCACCACGATCATCAGGTGGGCGAGTGGATCGGCATCCGCCCCGACGTGGAGCACGTGGTGACGTTCGCACGCCAGCCGCAGGCCTGAGCGCCCACCGCGCCACCTGGCGTTTCAGCGCGTGTGCAGCCGCACGACCTCGGCGCGCAGGTCTTCAGCCCAGGCGCGCCGGTCGCGGCCATCGGCGTGCTGTGCCTCGCCGAACCGCACCACCGCCACGATGGCCGATGCCGTGAGCGTGCGCCACAGCGAGGCCGCCAGCGTGTCGTCGTCGATGTAGCGCGGAGCGAAGCTCTGCAAGCCCGAGGCCGCATCGACGAACTTGAGCGCCACGGGCTGCACCGGCGCATCGGCCGAGATGGCCGACTGGATGAGGTTGGCATGGAAGGGCAGCACCTTCGTGCCATCGCCCGTCGTACCCTCGGGAAAGACCGCCACGATGTCGCCGTCGCGCAAGCCTTCGGCCATGCGGTGCACCACACGCAAGGCGTCGCGCCGCGATGCGCGCTCGATGTAGAGCGTGCCCGCACCGGTGGCCAGGCGGCCGATCAGCGGCCAGCGCGCGATGTCGGACTTGGAGACGAACCGGCAATGGCGCGCCGCATGCATCACCAGGATGTCGAGCCACGAAATGTGATTGGCCACCAGCAGCACCGGCCCCTGAACGGGCGGCGAGCCCTCCACGCGCAGGGTGATGCCCATGATGTTGAGCATGCGCGTGGCCCAGGCCTGAACGCGCAGCCAGCGCGCATCGACCGACAGCCGCGGAAACACGAAGACGATGGTGAACAGCCCCGCCAGCGCATGCGCCACGGCATGCGCCAGGCGGCCCATGGCACGAACGGCGCGCAACGGCTTCATGGCGGCAATGCCGGAGCGCGGCAGTTCAGGCGGACTCGAACGCCACCTGGCCGCCCACCAGCGTCCAGCGAACGCGGCCGGGCAACTCGTAGCCTTCGAACGGCGTGTGGCGTCCCTGGCTGCGCAGCGCGGACGGCGTCACCGTCCATTCGGCGGAAGGATCGAAAACGCATACGTCGGCCACGCCGCCTTCGGCCAGGCGGCCCACGCTGGCCTGCAACGTGCCCAGCGCCGGCGCCAGCACACGCGCGGGTTCGCAGGTCAGCACCGCCAGCGCGCGCATGAGGCCCACGCCGCTTTCCTGCCCCCACTTGAGCGCCAGGCTCAGCATGAGTTCGAGCCCGGTGGCCCCAGGCTCCGCCTCGGCGAAAGGCAGCGTCTTGGCGTCTTCGTCGACCGGCGTGTGATCGGACACCAGCGCATCGATGGTGCCGTCGGCCAGCGCCTCGCGCAGCGCGTCGCGGTCGCGCTGCTGGCGCAGCACGGGCGTGAGGCGCGCGCGGCTGTCGAAGTAGCCAATGTCGTGGTCGGTGAGGTGCAGCGAGTTGATGCTGACGTCGCAGGTCACGGGCAGGCCCGCATCGCGCGCCTGACGCACCAGCGCGATGCCGGCAGCGCTGGACAGGCGGCACAGGTGCACGCGCGCGCCGGTCGCGCGCACCAGCTCGAAGACGGTGTGCAGCGCGATGGTCTCGGCCACCACGGGCACGCCGGCCAGGCCCATGCGCGTGGCCAGCGGTCCGCTGGCGGCGACGCCCTTGCCCAGGTGCAGATCCTGCGGGCGCAGCCACACGGTGTAGCCGAAGGTGGCGGCGTACTGCAGCGCGCGCTGCAGGATCTGCGTATTGGCCAGCGGCACCTCGGCCTGGCCGAAGCCGATGCATCCCGATTCGGTGAGCTCGGCCATCTCGGTCAGCACCTCGCCCGCCAGATTGCGCGTGAGCGCGCCCAGCGGGAACACACGCGACTGGTGCAGCTTCTCGGCGCGGAACTTGAGCATCTCCACCAGGCCCGGCTCGTCGAGCACGGGGTCGGTGTCGGGCGGGCAGACCAGGCTGGTCACGCCGCCGGCCACCGCTGCGCCCATCTCGCTCTCCAGCATGCCTTCGTGTTCGTGGCCCGGCTCGCGCAGGCGCGCCGACAGGTCCACCAGGCCTGGCGCGACCACGAGACCATTGGCATCAAGGGTGCGGTTGGGCGAGAAATCCGCTGGCGCATTGCCGATGCCGACGATGCGGCCGGCCGCGATGGCCACGCTGGCGATGTCGTCGCGGCCCGTGGCGGGGTCGATGACGCGGCCGTTTTTTATGAGGATCTTCATGCGTGGTTTCCTGAGACGATGCCCATCACGGCCATGCGCACCGCGATGCCGAACGTGACCTGCGGCAGGATCACGGCCTGCCGGCCGTCGACCACGGAGGAATCGATCTCGACCCCCCGGTTGATCGGGCCCGGGTGCATGACGATGGCGTCGGGCCTGGCCAGCGAGAGCTTCTCTGGCGTGAGACCGAAGCTCTTGAAGTATTCCTGGCTGGAAGGCAGCAGCGCACCGCTCATGCGCTCGTTCTGCAGGCGCAGCATGATGACCACGTCGCAGTCCTTGATGCCTTCCTCCAGCGTGTGGCACACGCGCACGCCCATTTTCGCCATGTCGCCGGGCACCAGCGTGCGCGGGCCGACCACGCGCACTTCGGCGCAGCCCAGCGTGGTCAGCGCGTGGATGTCGCTGCGCGCCACGCGCGAGTGCAGCACGTCGCCCACGATGGCCACGGTGAGGTTGCTGAAGTCCTTCTTGTAGTGGCGGATGGTGTACATGTCGAGCAGCCCCTGCGTGGGGTGCGCATGCCGGCCATCGCCTGCATTGATGACGTGCACGTGCGGCGCCACGTGCTGCGCGATCAGGTAGGGCGCGCCGCTCTCGCTGTGGCGCACCACGAACACGTCGGCCGCCATGGCCGAGAGGTTGGCGATGGTATCGAGCAGCGATTCGCCCTTGCTGGCCGACGAGCGCGCGATGTCCAGCGTGTACACGTCGGCCGACAGGCGCGTGGCCGCGATGTCGAAGGTGGTACGCGTGCGCGTGCTGTTCTCGAAGAACAGGTTGAACACGCTCTTGCCGCGCAAAAGCGGCACCTTCTTGACTTCGCGGTCGCTCACCGAGACGAACTGCGCCGCGGTGTCGAGGATGTGCGTGAGGATGTCGCGCGGCAGGCCTTCGGTGGAGAGCAGGTGGATCAGCTCGCCGTTGGCGTTGAGTTGGGGATTGCGTCGGGCCAGCATGTCGTTCACACCCATTTCTCGACGTCGAAGCTGAAGCGGCCGGCGTCGTCGCGCGCCAGCGCCAGCAACTGGCTGGCCGGCAGCGCCACGCGCGCGGCGGCGAAATCGGCATCCACCGGCAGCTCGCGGCCGCCGCGGTCGACCAGCACGGCCAGGCGCACGCTGGCCGGGCGGCCGTAATCGAAAATCTCGTTGAGCGCGGCGCGGATGGTGCGGCCCGTGTAGAGGACGTCGTCGAGCAGCACGATGCGGCTGCCACCCACCTCGAACGGCAGACGAGTCTGTCCACCGGAGGACAGGCCGCGCTGCGCGAAGTCGTCGCGGTGCATCGCCGACGAGATGGTGCCGGGTTCGCCGGGCAGGGCCAGGTCACGGTGCAGGCGCTCGGCCAGCCAGGCGCCGCCCGAGGTGATGCCGGCCAGGCGCGTATCGCCCTCGATCAGGTTGCGCACGCCGCGCAGCAACTGCTGGTACAGCGCCTCGGCGTCGAGTGAAAGTGTGCTCATGGAAGATTCCTCAGGAACTGTTCGAGGATGATGCAGGCCGACGCCGCGTCGATGTCACGCGGCGCGCCCGCAGCGGCCTCGGTGGTGCTGTAGCGCTCGTCCACCTCGTACACGGGCAGGCCGAAGCGGCCGCGCAGCTGGCGCGCGAACTTCTGCGCGCGCTGCGTGTTCTCGTGAGGGGCGCCGTCCGGGTGGCGCGGCACGCCCACCACCAGCGCGTCGGGCTGCCATTCGCGGATGCGCTCGCCGATGGGCGGGAAGCGCGCGTCGCCCTCGGCCCGCACGCTGCCCTGGGGCGTGGCGCTGCGCAGCATGCGCGTGCCCACGGCCACCCCGGTGCGCTTCAGGCCGAAATCGAAAGCAAGAAACGTCTGGAAATGGGCGGGAACGTCGTCGGGCACGGCCGCGAGGTTCATGCGTGCCCCGCCTCGGGCGAGAGCGTCCACGACTGCAGGCCCAGCAGCGCCAGTGCGCGGTCGTAGCGCTCGCCGATGGGCGTGTCGAAGATGACGGCAGGATCGGCGCCGACGGTAAGCCAGCTGTTCTCGGCGAGTTCGGATTCGAGCTGGCCTTCACCCCAGGCCGAGTAGCCGAGCGAGACCAGCACCTTGCGCGGGCCGTTGCCGGTGGACAGCGCCTCCAGCACGTCCTTGGAGGTCGTCATCTCCAGGCCGCCCGCGATGCTCATGGTGGACGCGTAGGCCGATTCGCCTTCGCTGTCGGGCTCGCTGCCGTCCACGGCCAGCATGGGCTCGTGCAGCACGAAGCCGCGTTCGGTCTGCACCGGGCCGCCCTGGAACACGGGGGTTTCGGTCAGGTCGGCGCGGTTCAGCGGCAGATCGACCTTCTCGAACAGCGTGCTCAGGCTGATGTCGCTGGGCTTGTTGATCACCAGGCCCAGGGCGCCGCGCTCGCTGTGTTCGCACAGGTAGACCACGCTGCGCGCGAAGGATTCGTCCTGCAGTCCCGGCATCGCGATCAGGAAGTGATGCGTCAGGTTGATGGAGGATGCAGAATCGGCGGCCATGAAGCGATTTTAACGGTCGATGGACAAACCCTATCCCCGCGGCATGGTGTGGTTCCGGCGCGACCTGCGCGCCGACGATCACGCCGCCCTCTATCACGCGTTGCGCTCGTGCCGTGAGGTACTGTGCGTGTTCGTTCTCGACCGCGACCTGCTCGATCCGTTGCCGCGGGCCGACCGGCGGGTGGAATTCATCCGCGAGTCGCTGGTGCAACTCGACGCCGGCCTGCGCGCGCTGGCGGGCCGTGCGGGCTGCGGCCTGATCGTGCGCCACGGCCATGCGGCCGACGAAATCCCGGCGCTGGCGCGCGAGCTGGAAGCCCAGGCCGTCTTTGCCAATCACGACTACGAGCCTGCCGCGATGGCCCGCGACGCGCGCGTGCGCGGCGGCCTGGCCGACGCCGGCGTGGCCTTCCACACCTACAAGGACCAGGTGATTTTCGAGCGCGAAGAGCTGCTCACCCAGACCGGCAAGCCCTACGCCGTCTTCACGCCGTACAAGAAGGCGTGGCTGAAGAAGGTCGACGACTTCTTCCTGCGCGCCTACCCGGTGGAGAAATACGCGCAGGGCCTGGCCACGCGTCCGGGCGATTTCCAGCACGACGTTCCCACGCTCGAGGCCATCGGCTTCGAGCCCACCAACCTGGCCGAGCTGAAGATCGAGCCTGGCATGGAGGGCGCTCGCTCGCTGCTCTCCGACTTCCTCGAGCGCATCGACCGGTACGGCGACGCGCGCGACTTCCCGGCCATCAGGGGCCCGAGCTACCTGAGCGTGCACCTGCGCTTCGGCACGGTGTCGATCCGGCGCCTGGCGGCGTTGGCCCATGCCGCCGCGCAGGCCGGCAGCGCGGGCGCGGCCGTCTGGCTGTCCGAGCTGATCTGGCGCGACTTCTACATGCAGATCCTGGCCAATTTCCCGCACGTGGCCACGCCTGACGCGCAGGGCCGGCGGCCGAGTTTCAACCGCGATTACGACGCCATCCGCTGGCACCACGGCAAGCACGCCGACGAGATGTTCGCCGCCTGGTGCGAGGGCCGCACCGGCTACCCGCTGGTGGACGCTGCGATGGCACAAATCAACCAGAGCGGCTGGATGCACAACCGCCTGCGCATGGTGGTGGCGAGCTTCCTGTCGAAGGACCTGGGGCTGGACTGGCGGCGCGGCGAAGCCTACTTCGAGCAGCACCTCAACGATTTCGACCTGGCGGCCAACAACGGCGGCTGGCAGTGGGCCAGCTCCAGCGGCTGCGACGCCCAGCCGTGGTTCCGCATCTTCAACCCGGTGGCGCAGAGCCGCAAGTTCGACGCGGGCGGCAAGTTCATCCGCAAGTACCTGCCGCAGCTGGCGGGCCTGTCGGACGAGATGATCCACGCGCCCTGGGAAGCCAGTCCGGTCGAGCTGGAAGCCGCAGGCATCGTGCTGGGCGAGACCTATCCGCGTCCGGTGGTGGACCACGCCGAGGCGCGCGAGGCCACGCTGGCGCGCTACGCCGTGGTGAAGAAGAAGGCCGAGGGCAGCTGAGCCACCGCGCGTTGGCGCGGGGTCAGGCTTCTGCTTCGACGCTGGCGTAGCGCCGCACCAGGCTCAGCAGCTCTTCTTCCGAATAGGGCTTGCCGAGGTAGTGGTTCACGCCCAGTTGCACTGCATGCTCGCGGTGCTTCTCGGCGATGCGCGAGGTGATCATGATGATCGGCAGCTGCGACAGCGACGCGTCGGCGCGGATGTTGCGCGCGAGATCGAACCCGTCCATGCGCGGCATCTCGATGTCCGACAGCACGACCACGGGGCGCTCCTGCTGCAGCCGCTCCAGCGCCTGCAGGCCGTCGGCTGCCAGGGCCACGCGATAGCCCTCGCGCTGCAGCAGGCGCTGCGTCACGCGGCGCACGGTGATGGAGTCGTCCACCACCAGCACCAGGGGCACCACGGGCGCGGACGGCGCCGCATCGGCTGCGCCGCCGGCGCCCTGGGCCGCCAGTTGTTCCAGCACTTCGGGCTGGGCCTGGTCGGCACTGAGCGCCCGCGCGGATTCGCCGTAGACGGCCGCCAGCGCGACCGGGTTGTAGATCAGCACCACGGCGCCGGTGGAGAGCACCGTCATCCCCGCCAGGCCCGGCAGGCGCGCCAGTTGCGGCCCGAGGTTCTTCACCACGACTTCCTGGTTGCCCAGCACTTCGTCCACGTGCAGCGCCACGCGCTGCGCGGCGCTTCGCAGCACCACGACCTGCGCGGTGCGTCCCTGCGGCTCGGCGCTGCGGCCCGACACCTGCAGCAATGCGCCGCCCCAGAAGAAGCGCACGTCCTCACCCGAGAACGCGTAGGTGCCGCCGTTGTAGGCCTGTTCCAGATCGCGGCTGCTGGCGCGGCGAACCAGCTCGACCAGGTTGGAGGGCACGCCGAAGGTCTTGTCGCCCACGCGCAGCATCACCACCTGCGTCACCGCGGTGGTCAGCGGCAGCACCAGGCGAAAGCTCGAGCCGGCGCCCACGGTGGTAGCGGTCTCGATGCGGCCACCCAGAGCATTCACCTCCGAGCGCACCACGTCCATGCCGATGCCACGGCCAGCCAGCTCGGACACCTGCTGTGCGGTCGAGAAGCCAGGCATGAAGATCAGCGAGGCAGCCTCGGCCTCGGTCAGCGGCTGGTCCGGGGCGATCAGCCCCTGCTCGATCGCCTTGGCGCGGATGCGCACCAGATCGAGCCCGGCGCCGTCGTCGCGGAATTCCACCGAGACGTCGTTGCCTTCCTGGCGCAGGTCGACCAGGATGTTGCCGGTGCTGTCCTTGCCCGCACCGATGCGCGTTTCGGGCATCTCGATGCCGTGGGCCACGCAATTGCGCAGCAGGTGCTCGAACGCGGGCGTCATGCGGTCCAGCACGCCGCGGTCCATTTCGATGGAACCGCCGGTGATGTCGAGCTTGACCTGCTTGCCCGAATCCTTGGACGCCTGACGCACCACACGGTAGAGGCGCTCGGAGATGGCTTCGAACTCCACCATGCGCGTGCGCAGCAGGTCGCGCTGCAACTCACGGGTCTGGCGCGCCTGGGCATTGAGGTCGTCTTCCGTCGCCTGCACGGTGCGCTGCAGCGTGCGCTGCACCGTGGCCACGTCGTCCACCGACTCGGCCATCATGCGCGTGAGTTCCTGCACGCGGGTGAAGCGGTCGAACTCCAGCGGATCGAAGCCCTGCTGCGAATCCTTGGCCTGCGCCAGGCGCGACTGCATCTGGCTTTCGGCCTGTACCTCGATGTCGCGCAGCTGCTGGCGCAGGCGGTCGAGGTTGCCCGTGAGATCGCCCAGCGAGCCGCGCAACTGGCCCAGCGCCGATTCGAGGCGCGAGCGCGTGATCATCACCTCGCCGGCCTGGTTCACCAGGCGGTCGAGCAGTTGCGAGCGCACGCGCACGGCCTGCTGCGATGCCAGGCGCGGCGCCACCGCATCGGTGGGACGCACGGCGATCGCCGAGGTGATCGGTGCCAGCGACCGCGCGGCCGGCGGTGCAGATTCGGGCTGTACCGGTACGTCCGGCACGGCATCGTCGAACGACGCGGCGGCTTCGGACGCAACGACCGGCTCGGCCACGGGCAATGCCATCGGCACGTCGGCCAGCGCCTGCTGCTGGCTCGCATCGGCCGCGCGCAGCGATTCGAACATGGCCTCGATGGCATCGAAGCGCCCCTGCAGCCCCTCGATCCAGGCCTGCGGCGGTACTTCCTGCGAGCCGTATTGCTCGATGCGCGACTCCAGCCGGTGCACCAGTTCGCCCAGGCGCATGGCGCCCGCCAGGCGTGCACTGCCCTTGAGCGTATGCAGGTTGCGCAGGGCCTCGACGCGCGCACTGCCGTTGTCGGGCCGTGCCGCCCACTGGCGCAGGGCCCCGCCCAGGCGCGGCAGCAACTCGACCGCCTCTTCCTCGAAGATCGGGAACAGGTCGGGGTCCACGGCATCGACGGCGTCGAGGGGATCCTCATCCTCGCTCACGTCAGGCAGGGGCGCGGCCAGCGTGGCGGCCGGCGCCACGTAGCCTGGTTCCACCACGGCCTCGGGCTGCGGCTCGGCCATCGTCTGCGCCTCGGCGGCGGCGAAGGCGTCGTCGATTCGCGGCGTGGCGTCGACCGCCCGCGTGTCGTCGGTCTCCGCGGGCGCGGTCAACGGTGCAGGTACCGGCTCGAGCTCCGGTGGCGCCTCCACCGCATGCAGGTCGTAGATCTGTTCGGCCAGCGGCAGGTCGTCGGGCGGCAGCGTGACCGCGTCGGCCCCGTCGGCCGATGGGGTCAATACAGCGGGCGCATCGACCGGGCCGTCGCACACGGCGGCCAGTGCCTCGGCCAGGCCGGGGCGCGGTTCCTTGAGGAAGCCGGCGGCGAACTGGTGCAGCAAACGGCGGATGTCCTCGGCCACGTCGACGAACAGCGCAGCCTGCGCGGCCGTGCCGCTCGACTGCAGCTGCACGTGCTGCAGCGCCGCCTCGAACGCGCGCGCCAGCGCCGACAGGTCACGGAATCCGACGGTGGCCGAGCTGCCGGCCAGCGAATGCGCCAGCGCCACGGTCGAGTCGGACAACGGGCTGTGCCATTCGAGCGCCCATTCGCCCACCTCGTTGGCCAGGCGGCGCGACCATTCGTCGGCTTCGTTGAGGTAGACGTTGTAGAGCGGGATGCCGATGCGCAGCGGCCCGATCACCTTGATCTGGTCGTCGCCGGCTTCGTAAGCCGGTGCTGCCGTGGGCGGCGCCGGCACGATCCCGGCGGCGCCGTCCGGCGCGCCCGAGAGTTCGGCCAGCGCGCCGAAGTCAATGTCCTCGATGACGGTGGGCGCAGGCACCTCGGCAGGCAGCGGCGCGGCCGCGGACAGGTCGAATTCGAAATCGTCCGCGGGCGGCGCGACGGCCTCCGGCTCGTGCGCCTCGTCCGGCCACCGGGTGGATTCGAAATCGGCCGGCATGCCTGCCGCCGGTGCGGGAGGATCGAGGTCGAGGTTGAGTCCGGCGAAGGGATCGTCGGCCAGCGGGGCCGCCGGCGAGGCCGTCGGCGCGTCGTCGTCTTCGGGCGACACCGTGTGCGAGAAGTCGGCGTGCGGCGCGGCAGCCGCGGGCTCGCCGAAGTCCATGGACCAGTCGATGTCGGCGTCGGATCCGGAGGGCGCTGCCGACGCGGGTGGCGAGGCGCTTTCGGGCGCGGCGTCGAAGGTCAGCTCGACCGGCAGCGGCGCGGCTTGCGCGCTCGCCGGCACGTCGAAACTGAGCGTGGTGATGTGCGAGCCACCGTCAGCGGGCGGCACGGTGACGACCGTGGCGTCGGCGTCCGCGGGCAGGGCCGGCGGCATCGAGTCGATCACGCCGTGCGCCGGCAGGGCGATCGGCAGGCGGCGGCCTTCTTCGCGGAACGCGTCGGCGGCGGCCTTGAAGCCGGCGGCCTGCCAGGCATCGGCATGGCCGCCGGCGATGTCTTCCACCCACTCGGCGAAACCCTCCAGGGCCTCGCGCGCGAGCGAGCACAGCTCATCGCTGGCAGAGGGCTGCTCCGCCAGCCAGGCGTTGAACACCTGCTCCATCGACCAGGCGGCTTCTCCGAACTCGTTGAGCCCCACCATGCGTGAGCTGCCCTTGAGCGTGTGGAAGGCCCGGCGCAGCGTGGTGAGGCGCTCGATATCGGCCGGCGCATCGGCCAGTTGCGCCAGCGCGGCCTGGCCGCCCTGGATCACCTCACGCGCTTCGTCCAGGAAGATGTCCAGCAGGTCGTCTTCGCCGAGGTCGTCTCCGACATCGGCGGCAGGCGCCGCCACCGGCGCCGGCGCGGCCACCGCCTCGGCCAGCTGGCGCAGGGCTTCGGCGCTGCCGGCCGCATCGGCGCCCGATGCCAGCGCCTGGCTCGCCTGCTGGGCACTGCGCGCGAGGGCGGCCTGATCGGCCAGCGCAGCCTGCGAGGCGATCGCATCCAGCCGCTCGGCCAGGCCGGCCGGCGTCTCCTGCGCTGCCTGCGCCACGGCCTGTTGCACGCTGACGTGCAGCGCCTGCGTGGCCAGCATCGGGTCGATGGTGGGCAGCGGGGTGGCGGCAGCGGGCACTTCAGGGACGACGGGCTCGACATGGCGGCCCATCAGCGGCTTGAGTTCGCCGGCCATCGGGTCGTAGACGAACAGCTTCTTGGCCAGCGCGGGCTGGTAGCCCAGCATGTCGATCAGGAAGCCGAGAGCACCAAGGTTGTTGCCCAGCTTGTCGAACGTGCCGGCCGAACGCGCGAGCGCAGGGTCGATCTCGGTGATGAGGATTTCCTCGACCATGTCGCGCATGCGCAGCACGGCCTGGACGGCATGGTCGAGCCCCAGCACCGACAGCACGCCACGCATCTGCGACAGCTGACCGGGCACGCTGCGCAGGGCATCCTTTTCCGCAGGATTGCGGAAGAACACGTCCATCGACTTCTCGAGCTCGCCGAGATTCGCCCGGAGCTCGCCGACCACGGTGCCCATGGTCTGGCGGTCGCTCACGCGCCGGTACAGGTCTTCCATCCACGGCTCGAGCGCGCGCGGCTGGCCGCCGCCGCGAACGCCTTCGAGGCGTTCGGCCAGTTGCGTGGCCCGGGCTTCGAGTTGCGGATTGGCCGGATCGAGATCCTCGAAAGCAGCCTCGAGGTAGAGCACGCAAGTGGCCACTTCCATCGCCAGTTCGGGCTCGGGCGGGCGGGCGGCGCGCAGGGTGGTATCGACCGCCGCCTGCAGCGCCTGGACCATGGGGGCGCTCGGCGGATACAGCCGCAGCAGCGAATCGCCGACAGCGTGGAAAGCTTCGCCCAGATTGCGCAGCTTGGTCAGATCTCCGCCAGACAGGCCGGACCACAGTTCCTTGGCAGCTTCGATGCGGCGGCGCGCCTGGGCCAGCAAGGCCGGATCGAACAGGCCGAACTGCGGACGCAGGTAGTTGACGGGCCCGGCCTCGTCCAGGCCCCAGGCCCGGCGAACGGCCGACAGCGCCGGGGCGATCTGGCCCACGGCCGGCCTGGCTTGCGAACAGAAGAACAGCAGGTCGTGCGCCAGTCGCACCGACAGCGCCGGCTCGCCCTTGGCCAGGGTGGCGTATTGCAGCAGCACGCGCGAAGCCGCGCGCTTGGTGTAGATGTCCTGAGGCAGCAGGCCCAGCGCCAGCGCCTCGAAATACGCTGCCGCCAGCACCCAGAAGGCGGCAGTGCGCTCTTCGCCGGGAGCGGTGGTCTGAGCCAGACCGAGCACCACATCGTGGAGTTCGCGCGCGGCGGCTGCATCGCCGGTCTTCACCATGCGCAGCACGGCCGCGTCGAGCCGCGAGCGTACAGGCTGGCCGTAGTCCAGTGGCTCGACGCCGGCCGCGGGGTCGGCCACCTCGCGCCACACCCACGGCTGCGGCCACAGGTCGGCTGGGTGCACGCGGTCGGCGCCGGCGAGTTCCTGCACCTCTCGGTACTGCGGGAAGAGCGCGACCGGCGAGCCCGACTTCACGGCCAGTACGCTGTCCAGGTATTCGACGACCGCGAAACCGGCACGCTCCACGCGCGAGGCCGCCTCCTCGGTGCAACGCTCGGGAGAGAGCAGCAATTGCTCGCACGCGGCCTCCATGGCCGAGAGCAGGTGTGCGGCTTCGGGCTGGCCCACCATCAGCAGGGCGCCGGCCGTCTGGTGCAACTGGTTGCGCGCCTGACGCAGCAGGCCGGTGTCGGGCGACGGCCCGCCACCACCGCCCGCCAGCTCGGCTTCACGCGCGAAGCGCTTGAGTGCCTTGCCGGCACCATCGACCGACTTGCGCACTTCCTCGATCACCCATGCGATCGGGCCGAGATCCTGGGCGCCGGGATCGATGTCGGTCAGTTGCGGGGAGGGGGCGGCCATAGATGCGGGCGTCTCGTCGGGCGGTCTGTCGGGTGCGGCGGGCGCGGGGCGGTCAGGCGATCTTGAACCGTGCGACCGACTGGCGCAGTTCCTCGGCCATGCGCGAGAGTTCCCGCACCTGCTGGGCGGTGGAGCGCGTGCCTTCGCCGGTCTGCTCGGTCACGGCGAAGATGTGCTGGATGTTGGCGGCCACCACGCTGGCGGACTGCGCCTCGCGCGAGGCCGAGTTGGAGATCTGCTCGATCAGCTCGGCAAGCTGGCGCGACACGCGGTCAATCTCGGAGAGCGCCGTGCCGGCGTTGTCGGACAGCTTCGCCCCTTCGACCACACCCTGCGTGGAACGCTCCATGGCGGCCACGGCATCCTGAGTGTCGGTCTGAATCGCCTTCACCAGCGCCGCGATCTGGCGCGTGGCGTCGGCCGAGCGTTCGGCCAGGCGCTGCACTTCTTCGGCCACCACCGAGAAGCCGCGGCCAGCTTCACCCGCCGATGCGGCCTGGATGGCCGCGTTGAGCGCCAGCACGTTGGTCTGCTCGGTAATGTCCGAAATCAGTTCGGTGATTTCGCCGATCTCCTGCGACGATTCGCCCAGCCGCTTGATGCGCTTGGAGGTTTCCTGAATCTGGTCGCGGATGGCGTTCATACCGCCGATGGCGTTCTGCACCGCCGTCAGGCCGGATTCGGCCGCCACCAGCGACTGGCGCGCCACCAGGGCCGATTCCTGCGCCTGCGAGGACACGCCGGTGATGCGGCCCGCCATGTCGAGCACCGACTGGCCGGTCTCGCGGATTTCGCGCAGCTGTTCGGTCGAAGCCGCCAGCAGTTCGGTCGAGGTGTTTTCCACCTGCGACGTGGTCAGCGCCACGCGCGTGGCCGTGTTCTGCACGTTGCCCACCAGCGAGCGCAGTTCTTCCACCGTGTAGTTCACCGAATCGGCGATGGCGCCGGTGATGTCCTCGGTCACGGTGGCTTCCTGCGTCAGGTCGCCTTCGGCCACCGTCTGCAACTCGTTCATGAGCCGCAGAATCGCCGCCTGGTTGGCGTCGTTCACGCGGCGCTGCTCCTGCTGCTGGTGCTCGGCTTCGACGCGCTCCTCTTCGGCGCGGGTCTGGCGCAGGCGGCCTTCGAGCACCTGCACGTAGGCGAACAGCACGGCGAACAGCACCGTCAGGCCGCCGGCGATCACCAGGCCGAAGATGGTGCCCAGCCCCAGTCCGCTGCGGCCCGACAGGCCGTTCTGCAGCACTTCGAGGTTGCGGCGCAACGGCTCGCTGTCGGCCAGGATGGTGGCCTGCGCTTCACGCGCCGACACCAGGCCCTGCAGGTTGCCCAGGATGGCGCTCGCCTGCGTGCGGGTGTCTTCGTAGAGCTTGAGCAGCGCGTCGAGCTGTTCGCGCGTCTGTGCGTCGCGTGCACCGGCCAGGCGCAGTTCGGGGCTACCGTCGCGCAGGCCCTGGGCGATTTCGCGGAAAGAGTTCAGGTCCTTGCCCAGCAGGAACACGGCCTCGGGGCTCACGCCTTCCATCGTCAGGAACTCGTTGGCCGACTTGCCGATGCGCTGGGTCAGCATCACCAGCTGGCCGGCGGCGGAAATTTCGGCCGCCGGCGCACCCTGCTGCAGCTTGAGCGAGGACACGGTCTCGGCAATCTCGAGCAGGTCGGACGACTGGCGGTTGATCGCCCGCAGTGCGGCGCCCACCTGCGTCAGGATTTTCTGCTGGCCCAGGACGACGTCGGCGCTCTTGGAAGCCCGATCGGTGAGCGGCGTCACCTGCGCCAGATCGTCCTGCCACTCGTCCGGCAGCGCCGCCAGGCCGAGTTCCTCGTCGCCCGAACCGAGGCCGCGGATGCGTTTGGTGAGCTCGGCCGAGCTCTCCCGCACGTCGGCGAAGGCCGGCTCGAAGCCCACCAGCGCCTGCGACACCGACTTGGCCAGGCGTTGCGACTGCATCAGCGACTGACCGGTGGCGGCCAGTTGCTGCGCGATGCGGTCGCCCTGGAAGAACGCCACGCCGCCGATGGCCAGCAGCGCCGCCAGCGAGAGGCCGCCCAGCGTGAGCAGCGTGCGCTGGTGCTGCACCGCCGTGCGTTCGCCGAGCAGCGGCAGTGTCAGCGTCTGCGCGCCGGGCTCGGCCACCATGTCGCCCGGTTCGATCATGCGCGACTCGGAGTAGCCCGCATCGGCGCCCTGGGTGGCATCGCCCATGACGGACTGCAGGCCCTGCACGCCTTGCACGCCGTCCTCGGCCACGGTGGGCTCGGGGGACAAGGCCCGCTGGGGCAGGTATTTCTTGAGCTGGTCGGTAATGGACTTCATGGATGGGACCTTGCGGGAAATGCCTCGCCGGAATCAGGCGCCGATCGAGAGGAAACGGGACTGCCGCGACAGGGACTGCAGGTTGATTTCCTGCCAGGTGCTGCCATCGGCTTCGGTGTAGACGGTGCCGAAGTATTCAGGGCCATCCCCGGCGGCTGGCGCCGAAGTGGCGAACGATTCGACGCCGCGCAGGCCGAGCAGCCGGTCCACCAGCATGGCGCAATTGATCTCCAGCAGCGGATTGAGTGCCACCAGCCGGGCCTGCGCCCGGGGCGGGGGCTCGGCCTGCGCGGACGCGGGCGCCAGGTCGCCCTGCATGTAGCCGCCCAGATGCACCACGCCATGCAGCCCGCCGCGCAGGTTGGCGACGCCCGTGAACCAGGGCTGCGTATAGGGCACGCGCTGCGTCGCCCCCCAGGGAAAGATTTCCCCCGATTGCGACAGCGGCAGCAGATAGCGGGCGCCCGACGCCTCGACACCCAGCCAGGACGCGGCCACGCCGGACGAGCGTGCGGCCTGGAGGCGCTCGGCCAGTCGGCTCTGGAATTCGCGGAGGGCTTCGCGCTTGGCCATTGCCTCAGGCCAGCGCGCGGATCTTGTCCATCAGCTCGCCCGAATCGACCGGCTTGGTGATGTAGTCGCGCGCCCCCTGGCGCATGCCCCAGACGCGATCGGTTTCCTGGTTCTTGCTGGTGCACAGGATGATGGGCACGTCGGCGAACTGCGGATCGCGCGAGATGGCGCGCGTGAGCTGGAAGCCGTTCTGCCCGGGCATGACCACGTCCATGAGGATCAGGTCGGGCTTCTCCTCGGACAGGCGGCGCAGCGCGTCCTCGGCGTTCTCGGCGGTGCGCACGGCCAGGCCATGGCGCTGCAGCATGTCCGTGAGGTGAAGCAGTTCGGTCTTGGAATCGTCCACGACCAGCACTTTCTGGATCGACATCAGATGGCTCCTTGGGCCGATGCTGCCCCGAACTGCTGCACAGCCTGCAGCAGCTGGTCCTTTGTGAAGGGCTTGGTGAGGTAGTCCTGCGAGCCCACCATGCGCCCGCGCGCCTTGTCGAACACGCCGTCCTTGGACGAGAGCATCACGACGGGGGTGCTGGAGAAACGCTGGTTGCGCTTGATGATGGCGCAGGTCTGGTAACCGTCCAGACGGGGCATGAGGATGTCGCAGAAGATCAGGTGCGGCTGGTGGTCGTTGACCTTGGACAGCGCGTCGTAGCCGTCCTCGGCCAGCACCACCTCGTGTCCGCCCTGCTTGAGAAAGATCTCGGCGCTGCGCCGGATGGTGTTGCTGTCGTCAATCACCAGGACCTTGTAGCCTGTTCCGGTCGTGCTCACTGCCGTTACTCCTGTGGTCGCCTGGACGACGAGAGGCCACCCCCCTGGCCCTGCCGACGATGGTCCTCAGATCTGGACCATCTCGAAATCTTCCTTGCGGGCACCGCATTCGGGGCAGGTCCAGTTCATGGGAACCTGTTCCCAGGGCGTGCCCGGCACGATGCCGTCATCCGGCGCGCCGGCGGACTCATCGTAGATCCACCCGCAGATCAGACACATCCAAGTTTTTGTATCGGTCACAGCTTAAAGGGCCTTCGCATAGATTGCAACGATTGTATCGGCGCCCTTCCAGCGGGGAGCGCCCACTGTGGCATACGGCACGAAGCGGGCCCGGCGGCCACGCGGGCGGCACCCGTGCCGGGTATCCTTTGAGACATGAGCCAAGCACCCGACCTGCCCGAAACCGACGACACCGACGATGGCAATCCGCCCTGCGTGCTGGTGTTCAACGCCAGCGACCCCAGCGGCGCCGGCGGGCTGGCGGGCGACACGCTCGCCGTGGCCTCGGTCGGCGCCCACATCCTGCCGGTGGCCACGGGCGCCTACGCACGAGACACGGCGGAGATCTTCGACCACTTCGCCTTCGATGACGAAGCCGTCACCGAGCAGGCCCGCGCCGTGCTGGAAGACATGCCCGTGCAGGTGATCAAGATCGGATTCGTGGGCGACCCCGAGAACCTGTCGGCCATCGCCGAACTCGCCTCGGACTATGCCGACGTCCCCGTGGTGGCCTACATGCCCAACCTGTCGTGGTGGGACGAGGGCCGCATCGAGGCCTACCTCGACGCCTTCCAGGAACTCGTGCTGCCGCAGACGACCGTGTTGGTCGGCAACCACAGCACGCTGTGGCGCTGGCTGCTGCCCGACTGGGCGTCCGACCGCAGCCCCGGTGCGCGCGACATCGCGCGGGCCGCCGCCGAGCTGGGCGTGCCCTACACCCTGGTCACCGGCATTCCGTTGCCCGAGCAATACGTCGAGAACACGCTGGCCACGCCGCAGACCGTGCTGGCCACCGAGAAGTTCGAGCGCTTCGAAGCCGTGTTCGCCGGTGCCGGCGACACTCTCTCGGCCGCCCTGGCCGCGCTGCTGGCCACCGGCACCGACCTGGCGGCCGCCACCAGCGAGGCGCTGGCTTACCTCGACCGCTGCCTGGACGCGGGCTTCCGCCCGGGCATGGGCCACGTCGTCCCCGACCGGCTGTTCTGGGCGCAGCCCGACACCGAAGAAGACGACGACGAGGCCGGTGACAGCACGATCGAAGGCTTCGAGCTGCCGCCGCACGATACGAGGCACTGAGCGGGTGCACGCCCGCGCGACAATGGCGGGCATGGATCACAACGACGTTCTCTTCTCCCGCGCACGCGCGGTCATTCCCGGCGGCGTCAACTCGCCCGTGCGGGCCTTCCGCGCGGTGGGCGGCACGCCGCGCTTCGTGCAGCGCGCACAGGGCCCTCATTTCTGGGACGCCGACGGCCGCCGCTACATCGACTACATCGGCTCGTGGGGGCCAATGATCCTGGGCCACGGCCACCCGGCCGTGCTCGAAGCGGTGCAGAAGGCGGCGCTGGACGGCTTCTCGTTCGGCGCCCCCACCGAGCGCGAGATCGAGCTGGCCGAAGCCATCATCGCGCTCGTGCCGTCGCTGGAGATGGTGCGCCTGGTCAGCTCCGGCACCGAGGCCGGCATGAGCGCGATCCGGCTGGCGCGCGGTGCCACCGGCCGCAAGACCATCGTCAAGTTCGAGGGTTGCTACCACGGCCATGCCGATGCCCTGCTGGTCAAGGCCGGCTCGGGCCTGGCGACCTTCGGCAATCCCACCAGCGCCGGCGTGCCGCCGGAGGTGGTACAGCACACGATGGTGCTCGAGTACAACAACCTCGCGCAGATCGAGGCCGCGTTCGCCGAGCACGGCGCCGACATCGCCTGCGTGATCATCGAGCCCATCGCCGGCAACATGAACTTCGTACGCGCCAGCGTGCCGTTCATGGCGCGCTGCCGCGAACTGTGCTCGCGGCACGGCGCGCTGCTGGTGTTCGACGAGGTGATGACGGGCTTCCGCGTCGCGCTCGGCGGCGCGCAGAGCGTCTACGCCGGGCTGATCCCCGGTTTCGAGCCCGACATGACCGTGATGGGCAAGGTGATCGGCGGCGGCATGCCGCTGGCGGCCTTCGGCGGCAAGCGCGCGGTGATGGAGCAGCTGGCGCCGCTCGGCCCGGTGTACCAGGCCGGCACGCTGTCGGGCAACCCGGTGGCCACCGCCTGCGGCCTTGCCACGCTGGCGGAGATCCGCAAACCCGGCTTCTTCGACGCCCTGTCGGCGAAGACGCGCGCGCTGGTCAATGGCCTCACTGCCGAGGCCGAGAGCGCCGGCGTGCCGTTCGCCGCCGATTGCGAGGGCGGCATGTTCGGCTTCTTCCTGCTGCCCGGCCTGCCGCAGAACTACGCGGCGGTGATGAAGAGCGACGGCGCGAGGTTCAACACGCTGTTCCACGGCCTGCTCGACCGCGGCGTGTACATCGCGCCCGCACTGTACGAAGCCGGCTTCGTGAGCGCGGCGCACACCGACGAGGACATCGCCGCCACCCTCGCGGCAGCGCGTGAGGTGTTCGCGGCGCTCTGAACGGTGCCACGCATCCTCGGGACGAGGCGATGCGGGCTCAGGCCTGCATCAGCCTCCAGCCGATGGACAGCAGCCCACACACCACGGCGATCATGCCGATGGCGATGAGCCAGCCCACCCAGCGCGTCCGGGGCGGATAGTTTTCGTGCTCGGGGCCCTGGCTCATGCTCGTCAATGGCGGAAGTGGCGCACGCCGCTGAACACCATCGCCACGCCGCGCTCGTCGGCCGCGTCAATGACTTCCTGGTCACGCATGCTGCCGCCGGGCTGGATCACGCAGGTCGCGCCCGCGTCCACCACCACGTCGAGGCCGTCGCGGAACGGGAAGAAGGCGTCGCTGGCCACCACCGTCCCGGCCAGCGGCAGGCCGGCGTGCTCGGCCTTGATGCTGGCGATGCGGGCCGAGTCGAGCCGACTCATCTGGCCCGCGCCCACGCCCATGGTCATGCCGTCCTTGCAGAAGACGATGGCGTTGCTCTTGACGAACTTGGCGACCTTCCAGGCGAACAACAGGTCCTGCAGCTCGGCCGGCGTGGGCTGCTTCTTCGTCACGACCTTAAGGTCGGACAGTTGCAGCTCGTGATTGTCAGCGGTCTGGATCAAGAGGCCCGAGCCGACGCGCTTGACGTCCATGGCATTGCGGCCGTTGTCCCAGTCGGTGGCGCCACCCTTGGGCAGGTCGATCTGCAGGATGCGCACGTTCTGCTTGGCCTTGGTGGCCTGGAATACGGCCAGCGCTTCGGGCGAATAGCCCGGCGCCATCAGCACTTCGACGAACTGCTTGTTGACGGCTTCGGCCGTGGCCAGGTCGACCGGGCGGTTGAAGGCGATGATGCCGCCGAAGGCCGAGGTGGAGTCGGTCTTGAACGCCTTGGCATAGGCTTCCAGGGCACTCGCACCGACAGCCACGCCGCAGGGGTTGGCATGCTTGACGATCACGCAGGCGGGCGCGTCGAAGCTCTTCACGCATTCCCAGGCCGCATCGGCATCGGCGATGTTGTTGTAGCTGAGCTCCTTGCCCTGCAACTGCCTGGCCGTGACCAGCGAGCCGGGCGCGGGGTACAGGTCGCGGTAGAACGCCGCGTGCTGGTGCGGGTTCTCGCCGTAGCGCAGGTCCTGCAGCTTGACGAAGCGGCCGTTGCTCTGCGCCGGAAAGGCGCTGCGCTGCGGTGCGGGCTGGCCGATGCTGGCTTCGAAATCGATGGCCGACAGGTAATCGCTGATGGCGCCGTCGTAGTCGGCGATGCGGTTGAAGGCCGCCACTGACAGGGCGAACTTCGTCTTCTGCGTGATACCGCCGGCCTTCAGCTCGGCCAGCACGCCCGCGTACTGAGAAGCGTCGGTCAGTACCGCGACATCCTTCCAGTTCTTGGCGGCGCTGCGCACCATGGCCGGGCCGCCGATGTCGATGTTCTCGATCGCGTCCTCCAGCGTGCAGCCGGCCTTGGCCACGGTGGATTCGAACGGATAGAGGTTGACGGCCAGGATATCGATCGTGTCGATGCCGTGCTGCTCGATGGCTTGCACGTGCGCGGGCAGGTCGCGGCGCGCGAGCAGACCGCCGTGGATCTTGGGGTGCAGCGTCTTCACGCGGCCGTCGAGCATTTCGGGGAAGCCCGTGTGCTCGGCCACTTCGGTGACGGGCAGGCCGGCATCGGCCAGCAGCTTCGCGGTGCCGCCGGTGGACAGCAGCCGCACGCCCAGCGCGTGCAGCGCCTGCGCGAATTCGAGGATGCCGGTCTTGTCGGAGACGGAGATCAGTGCGTTCATGGAAAGGCCACGGTTGAAGTTGCGGATTCGGTTCATGGGCCGCGGTGCGCGGCCCCGGGCAGGTCAGCCCTTGAGCAGGCGGTGTTCGAGCAGCTTCTTGCGCAGCGTGTTGCGGTTGAGGCCCAGCCATTCGGCGGCGCGCGACTGGTTGCCCTCGGCGTGGCGCATCACCACCTCGAGCAGCGGCTTCTCCACCACCTTGACCATCATGTCGTACATGCCGTCGGGCTCGGTGCCGCGCAAGTCGCGCAGATAGCCTTCCAGGCTGTCGCGCACGCAATCCTCGATCTGTTTCTTGCTCATGTCTTTGTCATGCGGCGACGTCGGCCGCCCTTCCCCTGTGTCTTGAATCTTCTGTCGGCGCCGCCACGGCTTCGGGCAGGCGGTCGGCCGCATCGGCCAGTTGCGCGAAGAACGACGCCACCGCAGCCAGCTGGCCGGGCGCATCGTCGATCGTGTTCATGTGGTCGCGGAAAGCCTCGCCGCCCGGGAGGTCGCGCACGTACCACCCGATGTGCTTGCGCGCGCTGCGAACCCCGGTGAACTCGCCATAGAGCGAATAGTGGTCCTCGAGGTGATCGACGAGGACACGGCGCACCTCCGCCACCAGCGGCGGCGCGAGCAGCTCACCGGTGGCCAGGTAGTGCGCAACCTCGCGGAAGATCCAGGGCCGGCCCTGCGCGGCGCGACCGATCATGACGGCGTCCGCGCCCGTATGGGCCAGCACCTGGCGCGCCTTGCGGGGCGAGTCGATGTCGCCGTTGGCCACCACGGGCACGCCCACGGCGGCCTTGACGGCAGCGATGGTGTCGTACTCGGCATGCCCCTTGTAGCCCTGCTCGCGCGTGCGACCGTGTACGGTCAGCATGCGGATGCCCACACCCTCGAACGCGCGCGCCAGCGCCACGGCGTTGCGGCCACTGTCGCTCCAGCCGGTACGCATCTTGAGCGTGACGGGCACGCCCAACGGTTCGCAGGCGCGAACCACGGCTTCGGCGATGGCGATGGCCAGCGGCTCGTCCTGCATCAGCGCCGAGCCGGCCCACTTGTTGCACACCTTCTTCGCCGGGCAGCCCATGTTGATGTCGATGATCTGCGCGCCGCGTTCGACGTTGTAGACGGCGGCCTCGGCCATCATCTGCGCCTCGGTGCCGGCGATCTGCACGGCGATGGGCGCGGCCTCGCCATCGTGGTTGGCGCGGCGCGAAGTCTTGAGGCTGTTCCAGAGGTCGCGGCGCGACGTCACCATCTCGCTGACCGCATAGCCCGCGCCGAACTGGCGCGCCAGGCGCCGGTACGGCCGGTCGGTCACGCCCGCCATCGGCGCGGCGAAGACGTTGTTCGCCAGGGAATAGGGGCCGATGTTCATGACGGGAGGTGGGGCTGCCGCAGGGTGCGGCAGGAAGAGCGCAACAAGGTGCCTGAAAAAAACGAGGCACGATTGTATCTGCCTAAAATTTCAGCAGCCGGAATGGCGGATCGGTGTTTGCCCGGCTTGGCGTGCGCGCCCTGTCCTACCCTGGCCGTACTCAGCGCTTCCTATACTGGTCGCCCTGATGGACACGCCCTGGATCGCCTCCCTGCTCTCGCTGCTCGCCCTGCCGCAGTACGGCTTGTCGGGGCTGTTCTTCGCCTCGTTCCTCTCGGCCACGCTGCTGCCCATCGGCTCCGAGCCGATCCTGTTCGGCCTGCTGCAACTCAATCCGTCTTTGCTGTGGCCTGCCATCTTCGTGGCCACGGCCGGCAACACGCTGGGCGGGGCGGTGGACTGGTGGATGGGTTATGGCGCGCACAAGGCGGTCGACCGTTACAGCCACTCTTCACATCACACCCGCGCGCTCGACTGGCTCAGGCGGCTGGGTCCCAAGGCCTGCCTGCTATCGTGGCTGCCACTGGTGGGCGATCCGCTGTGCGCCGTGGCCGGCTGGCTGCGCATGCCGTTCTGGCCGTGCCTCATGTACATGGCCATCGGCAAGTTCGCGCGCTACGTGGTGATGACGCTGGCGCTGCTCTACATGTTCCCGGCGCAGCTCTGAATCAGACGATGCCGTAGGGCCCGCCCTTTTCCAGCGCGCGCTGGTAGGCGGGCCGCGCGTGGATGCGCGCCAGCCAGTCCATGAGCCGAGGCCGGCCCGCATCGAGGCCGCCCCGCGCCGAGGCCGCCTCGAGGGGAAAACTCATCTGGATGTCCGCTGCCGTGAATTCGCTGCCGGCGAACCACTCACGCGTCGCGAGCTCGCCTTCCAGAAAGTCGAGATGCTGGCGGATCTGCGGCAGCACGAAGCTGTTGCGCGTGCGGCCCGCAATGGCCTTCGCGAAGGGCCGGATCGGCCACGGCGCGCGACGCTCGATCTGATCGAACACCAGCTTGAGCAGCAGCGGCGGCATGGCCGAGCCTTCGGCGTAGTGCATGAAGTAGCGATAGCGCAGCGCGTCGGGCGTGCCGGCAACGGGCGCGAGGCGGCCGCCACCATGGCGCTCGACCAGGTATTCGAGGATGGCGCCGGACTCCGCAACGGTGGCGTCGCCGTCGGTGATGACCGGTGACTTGCCCAGCGGATGCACTGCGCGCAGCTCGGGCGGCGCCAGCAGCGTCTTCGGGTTTCGCTGGTAGTGGCGGACTTCGTAGGGGATGTCCAGCTCCTCCATGAGCCAGAGCACGCGCTGCGAGCGCGAATTGTTGAGGTGGTGCAGGACGATCATCCCGGCATGGTGCAGCAGCGCGGGAAACCGCACAAGCACGCGGTTACAGCCCGCCGGCAAGGGATTGGCCCGCCGCCTAAAATGCAGGGGTGCCCGACATCCTGAACGCCGACCTGCATTGCCATTCCGTGGTCTCCGACGGCACGCTCACTCCCGAGCAGCTGGCCGGGCGGGCCGCCGCCAACGGGGTCGAACTGTGGGCGTTGACCGACCACGACGAGATCGGTGGCCAGCACCGCGCTGCAGCGGCTGCCCGTGCCCACGGCATGCGCTACCTCACGGGCACCGAGATTTCGGTCACCTTCGCGGGCGAGACGGTGCACATCGTGGGGCTGGGCTTCGATGCCGACGACGCAGCCATGCGCGAGGGGCTGTTCGACACACGCGGTGGCCGCGGCAAGCGGGCGCAGGAGATGTCGGAGCAACTGGCGCGCGTGGGCATCCATGGCGCCTACGAAGGCGCGCTGCGGTTCGTGGGCAATCCCGAGCTGATCTCGCGCACGCACTTCGCGCGCTTCCTGGTGGAATCAGGCATCTGCCGCGACACGCCCGAGGTGTTCCGCAAGTACCTCACCGAAGGCAAGCCCGGGTACGTGGAACACCGCTGGGCCAGCCTGCGCGACGCGGTGCACTGGATCACCGACGCCGGCGGCATGGCCGTCATCGCCCATCCGGGCCGCTACAACTTCACCGCCAACGAGGAATACGCGCTGTTCACCGAATTCAAGGCCCATGGTGGCCGTGGGGTCGAGGTGGTCACCGGCAGTCACACCCCGCAGGAATACGTGAAGTACGCCGCGGTGGCCACCGAGTTCGGCCTGGCCGCCTCGCGCGGCAGCGATTTCCACAGCCCCGACGAGAGCCACACCGACCTGGGCCGGCTGCCGCCACTGCCCGGCGGCCTCACGCCCGTATGGGAACTGATGGAAGACCGCTTCCTGTGACGCCCTACGGACGCCCGCTGGCGGGCATCGTCTTCGCGGTGCTCGCCGTCGCCAGCTTCGCCGTGCTGGATACCGCCACCAAGGTGGCGAGCCTCACCATTCCCGTGATGATGGCCCTGTGGTTCCGCTACGCCTTCCAGGCGTTCGCCACTTCGGCCGTGCTGATACCGCGCGAGGGAATGGCCGCGGCCTTCCGCACCAGCCACCCCCGCTTCCAGTTGTTGCGTGGCGTGCTGTTGCTGGCCACGAGCGTGTTCGCCTACTTCAGCCTCAAGTTCATGCCGGTGGGCGAGTTCACCGCCATCGTGATGATCGTGCCGCTGGTGGTCACGCTGCTGGCCGCCACTTCGCTGGGCGAACGGGTGTCGCCGCTGCGCTGGATCCTGGTGGCCGGCGGTTTCACGGGCGCCATGGTCATCATCCGGCCGGGCGGCGAAGGTTTCAGCTGGGCGATGCTGCTGCCACTGGGCCTGGTGGCCTCGAACTCCTGGTTCCAGATGCTGACCAGCCGCATGGCGCGCACCGAGAATCCGCTGACCACCCACCTCTACACCGGCTGGATCGGCCTGGTGCTCACCAGCGTGCTGGTGCCTTTCGTCTGGATCACGCCGGCCACGACGGTGGAATGGGTGGCCCTGCTTCTGATGGGCCTGATGGCGACGGTGGGTCACTTCCTGCTGATCCTGGCCTACACGAGCGCGCCAGCCTCGTGGATCACGCCTTATCTCTACTTCCAGATCGCCTTCGCGATGCTGGGCGGCTGGCTGGTGTTCTCGCACCTGCCCGACCGCTATTCCGTGGCTGGCATCGCCCTCATCGCCGTCTGCGGCGTGGCCGGAGGCTGGCTGACGATGCACGAGGCGCGCCAGCAACGCCGTTCTGCGCAGCTGCCCGTGCAACCGATAGAGAGCTAGAGATGGCCCAGTACTTCGAAGTCCACCCCGAGAACCCGCAGCAGCGCCTGCTCAAGCAGGCGGCCGCCCTGCTGGCCAAGGGCGGCATCGTCGCCGTGCCGACCGATTCCAGCTATGCCCTGGCCTGCCACCTCGACGACAAGGCAGCCGTCGACGCGCTGCGCCGCATCCGCCGGGTGGACGATCGCCATCACCTCACGCTGCTGTGCCGTGACCTGGCCGAGTTGTCGAGCTACGCGCGCGTGGACAACCGGCAGTACCGGCTGCTGAAGGCCGCCACGCCGGGCCCCTACACGTTCATCCTCGAAGCCACCAAGGAAGTGCCACGTCGCGTGAGCCATCCGCAGCGCAAGACCATCGGCCTGCGCGTGCCCGCGCACCGGGTGCTGGACGAATTGCTCGCCCTGCACGGCGAGCCGCTGCTGGCCACTACCTTGATCCCGCCCGGCGAGACCGACCCGCTCAACGACGCGGCCGAAATCCGCGAGCGCTTCGAGCACGAGCTGGCCGCGGTGATCGATGCCGGCGCCTGCGCCTCCGAGCCCACCACCGTGGTCGATCTTGTGCCGATGGGCACGGGCGGCGAGCCCGAACTCATCCGACAGGGACGCGGCGAGCTGGGCCCGCTGGGGCTCTGAGCCGTCACCGCTGAAAGCAGAAAGCCCCGCGATGCGGGGCTTTCTGCGTCAGGCCGTTCCGCCGACGGTCAGCCCGTCGATGCGCAAGGTGGGCTGCCCCACCCCCACCGGCACGCTCTGCCCTTCCTTGCCGCAGGTGCCCACGCCGGTGTCGAGCTGCATGTCGTTGCCGATCATGGTCACGCGTGTGAGCGCGTCGGGGCCGTTGCCGACGATGGTGGCGCCCTTCACGGGGTAGAGGATCTTGCCGTTCTCGACCCAGAACGCCTCGCTGGCCGAGAACACGAACTTGCCGCTGGTGATGTCCACCTGACCGCCGCCGAAATTGGTGGCGTACAGCCCCTTCTTCATGCTGGCAACGATCTCGCCCGGATCCTTGTCGCCGCCAAGCATGTAGGTATTGGTCATGCGCGGCATCGGCACGTGCGCATAGCTCTCGCGGCGTCCGTTGCCGGTGGGCGCCACCTTCATCAGCCGCGCATTCATCGAATCCTGGATATAGCCCTTGAGGATGCCGTCCTCGATCAGCACGTTGCGCTGGCTGGCGTTGCCCTCGTCGTCGACGTTGAGCGAGCCGCGACGGTCGGCCAGCGTGCCGTCGTCCAGCACGGTGACGCCCCTGGCCGCCACGCGCTGGCCGATGCGGCCCGAGAAAGCCGACGAGCCCTTGCGGTTGAAGTCACCTTCCAGGCCATGGCCGATGGCCTCGTGCAGCAGCACGCCAGGCCAGCCCGGACCAAGCACCACGGTCATCTCGCCGGCCGGCGCGGGACGCGCGTCGAGGTTGGTCAGTGCGGCCGTGACGGCGGCTGTCACGTATTCGGTGATGAGCGCCTCGTCGAAGTGCGCGAGGCCGAAGCGCCCGCCGCCGCCGCCCGAGCCCATCTCGCGGCGGCCACCCTGCTCGGCGATGACGGTGACCGACAGCCGCACCAGTGGCCGCACGTCGGCCGCCAGGGTGCCGTCGGCGCGGGCCACCAGCACCACGTCGTACTCGCTGGCCAGGCCGGCCATCACCTGCACCACGCGGGGATCGCGCGCACGGGCCATCTGCTCCACGTGTTCGAGCAGCCGGACCTTGGCCGTGCTGTCGAGCGTGGCGATCGGGTCGAGCCCGTCGTAGAGCGACCGGCTGCCCGCGACACGGCGGGCGGGTGTCTTCACGCGCGCCGTCTTGCCCGCCGTGGCGATGGCACGCACGGTGCGCGCGGCATCGAGCAGCGAGGCCTCGGAGATGTCGTCGGAATAGGCGAAGGCGGTCTTCTCGCCGCTCACGGCCCGCACGCCCACGCCCTGGTCGATGCTGAACGAGCCCGTCTTGACGATGCCTTCTTCCAGGCTCCAGCCCTCGTGGCGGGTGTACTGGAAGTACAGGTCGGCATCGTCGACCCGGTGCGCCCGGATCTCGGCCAGCGCGCGCGTGAGGTGGGATTCGTCCAGCCCGAACGGCGTGAGAAGCAGCTTCTGCGCCGTGGCCAGGCGCTCCAGGGTAGGTTCGCGGGAAATCATCACGGGATTCTAGGACCGCCCCGATCCCCGCGCAGGAAAAGGTCTAGGTCTGTATCAATCGCCGGGATCGGGCGATCGACATCAGGATCCCCAGCGCCAGCCCCAGCGTGACCATGGCGGTGCCGCCGTAGCTGATGAACGGCAGCGGGACACCCACCACGGGCAGGATGCCGCTGACCATGCCCATGTTCACGAAGGCGTAGGTGAAGAAGATCATGCTGACGGCCCCCGCCAGCAGGCGCGAGAACAGCATGGGCGCCTCCAGCGCGATCATCAGCCCGCGGCACACCAGGAAGATGAAGCCCACCAGCAGGATCAGGTTGCCGGCCAGGCCGAATTCCTCGGAGTAGGCCGCGAAGATGAAGTCGGTGGTGCGCTCGGGAATGAACTCCAGGTGCGTCTGCGTGCCCTGCATGAATCCCTTGCCGAAGACGCCGCCCGAGCCGATGGCGATCATCCCCTGGATGATGTGGAAGCCCTTGCCCAGCGGATCCTGGCGCGGATCGAGCAGGGTGCAGATGCGCTGCTGCTGGTAGGCGTGCAGCACCGGCCAGCGGTTGCCCTGTTCGCACAACTGCGGCTCGAATCCCACCAGCAGCGCGATGCCGACGAGGCCCACGATCACCGGCGGCAACACCAGCTTCCACGACAGGCCGGCGAAGAAGATCACCGACAGACCGGCCGCCAGCACCAGCAGCGACGTACCCAGGTCGGGCTGTTTCATGATCAGGCCCACCGGGATCATAAGCAGCAGCCCGCCGGCCAGGAAGTCGATCGGGCGCAACTGCCCCTCGCGCTTGTGGAACCACCAGGCCAGCATGAGCGGCGTGGCGATCTTGAGGATTTCGCTGGGCTGGATCACGATGACGCCGGTGTTGAGCCAGCGCGTGGCGCCCTTGCGGGTAATGCCGAACAGCTCGACGGCGATCAGCAGCAGCACGCCCACGGTGTAGAGCGGCACGGCGAACTGCATCAGCCGCTGCGGCGGCACCTGCGCCACCACGAACATGATGAAGCCGGCCAGCAGCATGTTGCGGCCGTGGTCGACGAACCGGGTGCCGTGGTCGAACCCCGAGGAATACATGGCCGTCAGGCCGGCCGCGCACAACAGGAAGATGGCGAAGGCCAGCGGGCCGTCGAACCCCTGGAAGACCGGCAACACGCGTTGCAGGAGCGGCGGGCGATCGATCACGGCTGACATGGGCCGCGATTATCCGCCCGCCGGAGCGCGACCCGGCCGATGGCATCATGCAGCGATGGACATTGCACCCCATGCCCCCGCCGCAGACGGCCGTGTCACCCACCTGCTCTACCTGCACGGTTTCCGATCCTCGCCGCAATCGGCCAAGGCGCGCCACATGGCCGCCCGCGTGGCCGCGCGGCATCCGGCCGTGCACTGGTGGTGTCCGCAGTTGCCCCCCTCGCCGCGAGAGGCCATGGAAGCCGTGATGCAGCGCGTGGCCGCCTGGCCGGCCGACCGAACGGCCGTCGTCGGCTCGTCGCTCGGCGGCTTCTATGCGACCCACGTGGCCGAGACGCTGGGCTGCCGCGCCGTGCTGCTCAATCCGGCCGTCGACCCGGCGCGCGATCTCGCCCGCTACATCGGCGAGCAGACCGCCTGGCACGACCCCGCCGAAAGCTTCTATTTCGAGCCGCGGTACGTGGACGAGCTGCGCGCCCTGGCCCACGGTCCGCTGGCCAACCCGGCGCGCTATCTCGCCGTGATCGCCAAGGGCGACGAGGTGCTCGACTGGCGCGAGATGACCACGCGCTACGCAGGCGCACGCATCAAGCTGCTGGACGCCAGCGACCACGCACTGTCCGACTTCGACGACCACATCGACGAGATTTTCGACTTCCTCCATCTGGCTGTCCCGGCATAGCCGGGCGGTTGTCGAGGCCAGGATGCGCGGATCCGGCCTGGCCGGGTCGCTGCATAGCCCCTCATGGGGGAGCGCCGCAGGCGCCTCGGGGGGAGTCCAATGCCACAATCCGCCCCATGTTTGTATTGTTCGAAGAAGCCGGCAAGTTCCTGGCCGGCCGCGTGTTGTCCGAAGCCGAGTCGTCCGCACAGGTGGAACTCGATTCCGGCAAGCGCGTGAAGGTCAAGGCCGCCAACATCCTCATGCGGTTCGAGAAGCCGGCGCCCGCCGAGCTCCTGGCCCAGGCCCGTGCGATGGCTGCCGAGATCGACCTCGACCTGGCCTGGGAATTCGCCCCCGACGAGGAATTCGGCTTTGCCGACCTCGCTCGCGACTACTACAGTGCGTCCGCCGGCCAGGTGGAGCAGGCCGCCGCGCTGCTGCGGCTGTTCGAGACGCCACATTACTTCCGCCGCGCCGGCCGCGGGCGCTTCCGCAAGGCACCGGCCGAGATCGTCCAGCAGGCGCTGGCCGCCATCGAGAAAAAGAAGCAGATCCAGGCGCAGATCGACGGCTGGTCGGCCGATCTGGCGCGTGGCGAATGCCCCGAGCCGATCCGCGAGCAGCTCTACCGCATCCTGTTCAAGCCCGACAAGAACTCGCCCGAATACAAGGCCGTGGTCGAAGCCTCGCGCGCCACCCAGACCGCGCCGCTGGCTTTGCTGCAGCGCGCGGGCGCCATCGACTCGCCCTACCAGTTCCACTGGCGGCGCTTCCTGTTCGAGCACTTCCCGCGCGGCACCGGCTTCCCCGCACTCACGGCACCCGTGATCGCCGACGAACTGCCGCTGGCCGACGTGCGCGCCTTCTCCATCGACGACTCGCAGACCACCGAGATCGACGACGCGCTCTCGCTCACCGGCCTGGGCTCGGGCACGGTCACGCTGGGCATCCACATCGCCGCACCGGGCCTGGCGCTGGCCCCGGGCGACGCGGTGGATCAGGTGGCACGCCAGCGGCTGTCCACCGTCTACATGCCGGGCCACAAGATCACCATGCTGCCCGACGACGTGGTGCAGTCGTACACGCTGCAGGAAGGGCGCGATTGCCCCGCGGTGTCGCTTTACGTCACGCTCGACGAAGCCACGCTGGAGATCTCGGCCAGCGAGACGAAGCTCGAGCGCGTGCCGATCGCCGCCAACCTGCGCCACGACCAGCTCGACGAGGTGGTGACCGAGGACTGGCTGGCCAGCGGCAACGCCGCCGACCGCCTGCCCGCCGGTGCGCCCGCCGGGCAGAGCATCGGCCAGCCGGAGCTGGCCTTCCTGTGGCGGCTGGCCAAACACCTCAAGGCCGCACGCGAAGTGGTGCGCGGCAAGCCGGAGAACTTCTCGCGGCCCGACTACACCTTCCGCCTGGCCGGCCAGCGCGACGACGACGACCTCGAGCCGCGCGGCACCGAAGACGTCGTGATCGGCGTGCGCCGGCGCGGCGCGCCGCTGGACCTGATCGTGGCCGAGGCCATGATCCTGGCCAACAGCACCTGGGGCAGCTGGCTGGGCGAGCTCGGCGTGCCCGCCATCTACCGCAGCCAGGCCAGCCTGGCGCCCGGCGTGAAGGTGCGCATGGGCACCAAGGCGCTGCCTCACGCGGGCATCGGCGTGAAGAGCTACGCCTGGAGCACCTCGCCGCTGCGCCGCTACACCGATCTGGTGAACCAGTGGCAGATCATCGCGGGCGCGCGCCACGGCCGCACGGCTGCGCTGGCTGCCCCCTTCAAGCCCAAGGATGCGGCGCTGTTCGCCATCATCTCGGCATTCGACGCCGCCTACAGTGCCTACAACGCCAACCAGGGCGGCATGGAGCGCTTCTGGACGCTGCGCTGGCTCGA
This sequence comes from Burkholderiales bacterium, assembly GCA_017307855.1. GTDB lineage: Bacteria > Pseudomonadota > Gammaproteobacteria > Burkholderiales > Burkholderiaceae_C > JAGOCV01. The sequence continues at coordinate 107,999 of JAFKGD010000009.1, forward strand.
ACAGCAGGGCGTGGGCGAGCTCGACGCCACGGTCATCAAGGACAACCTGGTGCGCGCCGACACGCTGCCGCTGGTGCTGCCCGTGCTGGGCGCACAGGGCCTGCCGCGCGGGGCGCGCGTTCGTGTGAAGCTGGGCGGCATCGATCTGATCGCGCTGGACGTGACGGGCACCGTGACAGAGCGCCTGGACGCGGACAGCGGCGCCGATGCACTGGACGATTCCGCCAGCGACGACGAGGACACCGTGGCCGGCCCGATCGCCATCGCGGTCGATCTGGCCGATGCGCAAACCCCGGGCGAAGGCGCCGCGCCCGACAGCGATAATCCGGCTCCGTGAACCTGCGGTCCTTCAGCACCCTCCAGATCGCGCTCGGCGTGTCGGTCGCGCTGCACGCGGTGCTGCTGACCGTGCGCTTCGTCGATCCGCAGGCGTTCAACCGCATCTTCCAGGACTCGCCGCTCGAGGTGATCCTGGTGAATGCCAAGGCCAACGAGCGGGTGGACAAACCCCAGGCCATCGCGCAGTTCGCACTGGCTGGCGGCGGCAATGTCGAAAAAGGCCGTGCCACCAGTCCCCTGCCCGCATCGGCCCTGACCGCCCGCGGCGATGCCTCCGAGGATTCGCAGCGCCGCATCGATTCCATGCAGGAGCAACAGATGCTCATGCTGGCGCAGATCCGCCAGACGCTCGCCGCCATGCCGCCGCCCGATCCGCGCCGCGTGGCCAATTCGCCCGAAGCCCGCGCCAACGAGGAGCGCCGCCGCCAGCTGATGCAGCTACTGGCCGAGATCGAACGCCGCGTGAACGAGGAAAACGCGCGGCCCAAGCGGCGCTACATCAGCCCCTCCACAGCCGCCGGCGTGCACGCGCTCTACTACAGCCGCTTCAAGGAAAGGGTGGAGAACCTCGGCACCACCAACTTCCCCACGCTGGCCGGCAACAAGCTCTATGGCGAGCTCACCATGCTCATCAGCCTCAACTCGATGGGCGAGGTCATCAACACCGAGATCGTGCAGACCTCGGGCAACCGCGCACTCGACCGCATCGCGCAGGCTATCGTGCGCGCGGGCGCGCCCTACGGCCAGTTCAGCCCGGCGATGCTGCGCGAGTTCCAGATCATGGTGGTGTCGTCCCGCTTCCGCTTCACGCGCGACGAAGTACTCGAGACCATGACCACCACGGCCGGCGGCGCCCGCGCCGAAGCTCCCTGACATCGCCGCCACGGCGCGCCTTTCCTTCCTGTTTTTTTGCGGATACCGATGGATTTCTATTGCCTCATGGGCCACCCGGTCGAGCACAGCCGCTCGCCCTGGTTGCACGCCCGCTTTGCCGAACTCACGGGCCAGCACCTGCGCTACGACAAGCGGCTGGTGCCGCTCGACGGCTTCCACGCCGCCGTGCAGGACTTCCGCGACGCGGGTGGCCGCGGCTGCAACGTCACCGTACCGTTCAAGTTCGAGGCTGCCGCGATGGCCGACGTGCTCACCGAACGTGCACGCCTGGCCGGCGCGGTCAACGTGCTGAGCTTCCGCCCCGACGGCATCCATGCCGACAACAGCGATGGCGTGGGCCTGGTGCACGACATCCAGCACAACGCCGGCGTGCCGCTGGCGGGCCGCGACCTGCTGCTGATCGGCGCCGGCGGCGCGGCAGCCGGCGTGCTCGGGCCGCTGCTGGACGCGCGCCCGCGCAGCATCACCCTGGTCAACCGCACGCAGTCGCGCGCCACCGAACTGGCGGCGCGCCATGCGCCGGTGGCTGCGCGCTCGGGTGTCGATCTGCTGGTGCAGGACATCGAGGTCGTGCGCGGCAGCTTCGACCTGGTCATCAATGCGAGCGCCAGCAGCCTGGCCGGCGGCCCGCCGCCCGTGCGTGACGCCGTCCTCAAGCCCGGTGCCCTGGCCTGCGACCTGATGTACGGCGAGGCCGCGCGCGGCTTCCTGCAATGGGCCGCCGAACGTGGCGCCGTGCCTCGGGACGGCCTGGGCATGCTGGTCGAGCAGGCCGCCGAGGCTTTCCACATCTGGCGCGGCGTGCGTCCGCCCTCCGCACAGGTGCTCGCCGAAGTGCGCGCGCTGGTGGACAGCCACTGACACGGCCGGTGCGCGCGCCATGAAACCCCTGCTGCGCTGGATCGGCCTCGTTGTACTGGCAGGACTGGCACTGCAGCTGTTCTTCCTGGGGCGCGTGGCGCTGATGACCGTGGTGGCGCCCGAGTCCACGTCGTTCCAGCGGTCCGAAGCCTGGCGGATCGCGCGCGAGCAGGGCAAGCTGCCTTGGCGCCACGAGTGGGTCGGTTACGCGCAGATCTCCGATCACCTCAAGCGCGCCGTCATCGCCAGCGAGGACGGCGACTTCATCAATCATGGCGGTGTCGAATGGGAAGCCATCGAGAAGGCCTGGCAGCGCAACACCCGCGCCGAGCAGGCCGCCGCGCGCCGTGCCCAGGCGCAGAAGGCCGCGCGTGCGCCGCGCATCGTCGGCGGCTCGACCATCACGCAGCAGCTCGCCAAGAACCTGCTGCTCTCGGGTGAGCGCACCCTGCTGCGCAAGGGCCAGGAGTTCGTGCTCACCCAGATGCTGGAGCTCCTGCTGTCCAAGCAGCGCATCCTGGAGATCTACCTCAACAGCGTCGAATGGGGCGAAGGCGTGTTCGGCGCCGAGGCCGCCTCGCGCCACTATTTCCGCAAAGGCGCCGACCGCCTCACGCCTTACGAAGCCGCGCGCCTGGCCGTGATGCTGCCGCGTCCGCGCTACTTCGAGAGACTGCCCAACTCGCCCTACCTCTCCAGCCGCGCCCAGACCATCGTGGCGCGCATGGGCGATGCCGTGCTTCCGTGAAGCAATGGCTACGAGGGCAGTCTTTGACGGGACTGGAGGGCGGCAAAAATTAGGTAATTCAACTGCAAATTACCCCTATTCGTATGGCATTTACCTTTTATCCGACCGGCGTCGCTGTACTGCAGTACTTCAAATTAATTAATTAATTCGATTGCAAATTACCCCCTTTTGCATAGCATTTACCCTATTTTTGTCGGATCCAATGCGGGTACTGCATGCATTCACTCTCGATCGACTATCTCGCAAAGGCTCCGTTTCGATACGCAGCAATTGGCGACGCTGCGCGCCCTGGGCGAATACCGGGGCAAGCAGAAGCTATATGTGGCGCAGTCGCCCGAAGTTTTGAGCGATTTGCGCCAGGTCGCTGTGGTGGAGTCGGCAGAATCCTCGAACCGTCTTGAGGGCGTTGTCGTAGCAGCGCACCGGCTCAAATCTCTGGTGCTCAAGAATGCGGCGCCGCAGAGCCGATCCGAACAGGAAGTGGCAGGTTATCGGGACGCGCTCGCGCTGATTCACGAAAGCGGCGCTCAGATGCCGCTCTCGGAAGGGACGTTGCTGCAGCTCCACGGCTGCCTATATCGTTATATGCCGCAGCCCGGCGGACGCTGGAAGGCGACCAACAACGACATCATTGAGCGCCACCCCGACGGCAGCTCACGCATCAGGTTCCGGCCGGTGGCTGCGCATCTCACGCCCATGGCGATGACCGACACAGTCGCACGCTATCGTACGGCGCTGGATCAACACCTCGCCGATCCTCTGGTGTTGGTGCCTTTAGTCGTTCTCGACTTCCTGTGCATCCATCCGTTCCCGGATGGCAACGGACGCATGGCGAGACTGCTGACCCTGCAGCTGCTCTACCACTTCGACTATGCCGTGGGCCGCTTCATCAGTCTGGAGCGCATCTTCGAAGAATCGAAAGAAAGCTACTACGAGACGCTGGAGGCCAGCTCGCAGCACTGGCACGATGCCACCCACAACATCGCCCCGTGGCTGAATTACTTCTGGGGCGCGCTGTTGCGTGCCTATAAAGAGTTTGAAGAACGGGTAGGCACCATCGAGCGCGGGCGCGGAGCCAAGGGCGACCGTGTGCGCGCAGAGATTCTCAAGCGCCAGTTGCCCTTCTCCATCTCGGAAATTGAGGAAGCCTGTCCTGGCGTCAGCCGCGACATGGTGAGGGTGATTCTGCGTGCCATGAAAGCCGAAGGATTGATTGAACCGAATGGGAAAGGCAGAGGTGCCAAATGGCAGCACAAACAGTCATGACCCTCTGCAGGGCCGCCGTGCCCCTTGACGCGTCACGCGACCACAAAGAAAACAATGGAGAGAAGAGCCGTGGATGACGTTTTTCAGTTTCGCAACCAGTTGGTTGACCGTTACAGCAACTTCTCTCGCAGCTTTGTTCGCATTGCCGCGGATGACATCCAGAAGGAAGTCGAACGCCAGTACCAGGATGGTCGTTATTGGCCCGAGCCCCTGGTTCAGATCAATCCCAACTACCAGCGCAAAGGTACCGTCGCAACTCAATTCTCGGCTGCGCTGGATGAGCCATTCTCATCGTGGCTGCTTGACTTGGCATCGAATGCGTTGCGTGAAGCGCTACCCCCAACGCAGGGATACTCATAATCCAGACATGCTGGCCAAGATCACGAGCCTGTTCCTGCTGGGACTCATCCGACTGCTGACCGGCGCGCAGGCGCGGTGGTGGGGCTGCCCGCCCAAGGCCGAGCAGCGCATCTACTTCGCCAACCACCAGAGCCATGCCGACCTGGTCATGATCTGGGCCGCGCTGCCGCAGGAGCTGCGCGGCATCACGCGCCCCATCGCCGCGCGCGACTACTGGACCCGGTCGCCCTTTCGCCAGTGGATCACCACCGCCGTGTTCAACGCGGTCTATGTGGACCGCGAACGCAAGGAAGGCGAAGATCCGCTGGCCCCGCTGATCGACGCGCTGGAACGCGGCGATTCCATCATCATCTTTCCCGAAGGCACGCGTGGCTACCAGGAAGAGCCGCAGCCGTTCAAGTCGGGCCTCTACAGCCTGGCGCAGCGCTTTCCCGACGTGGTGCTGGTGCCGGCCTGGATCAACAACATCCAGCGACTGCTGCCCAAGGGCGAGGTGATCCCGGTGCCCGTGCTGTGCTCGGTGACCTTCGGCGCGCCGATCCAGCTGCAGGAAGGCGAAGACCGGCGTGTGTTCCTGGACCGCGCGCGCGATGCGGTCGTCGCCCTGCGCGAAGTCTGAGGTGCCGGCATGAGTTTCAACGCTTTCCTGCGCAGCCTCACGCCCGACGAGCAGGTTGCGCTCGTCTTCGTCGTGCTGTTCGGCCTGCTGCTGCTGGCCAGCGTGGTGCTGTTCACCGCCAGCCAGCGCGAACAGCCCGACAACGAAGAGGGCCGCCGCCGCACCGAACTGCTGGTGGACCTGCGCGAGTTGCTGCAGGCCTCGTGGATGATGACCGCCGTGTTCTGGATCGGCTGGGCCATGGGCGAAACCGTGGCCACCGTCCTGTTCGCGCTGGTGGCGTTCTTCACATTGCGCGAATTCATCACGCTTTCGCCCACGCGGCGCGGCGACCACCGCAGCCTGATCCTGGCGTTCTTCGTCGTGTTGCCGGTCCAGTTCTGGCTGGTGGCCTCGCGCCACTTCGACCTGTTCACCGTGTTCATTCCGGTGTACGTCTTCCTCGCGCTACCCGTGACGAGTGCGCTGGCCGACGACCCGCAGCGCTTCCTCGAACGCACGGCCAAGCTGCAGTGGGGAATCATGGTGTGCGTCTATGGCATGAGCCATGTGCCGGCGCTGCTGCTGCTGTCCTTCCCCGGATGGAACGGACGCCAGGCCTTCCTGGTGTTTTTCGTCGTGCTGGTGGTGCAGACCTGCATGGTGGCACAGCACCTGGCGGCGCGGCGTTTCTCGCGCCGGCCGGTGGCGCCCAACGTGAGCTCGAGCTTCAACTGGATCTCGTGGGCGATCGGCGTGCTGGCCGGTGGACTGGTGGGCGGCGTCCTGTCGGCGATGACGCCGTTCAAGCCCGGCCAGGCGCTGGGCATGGCACTCATCGCCTGCGTGGCAGGCTCGCTCGGCCATCTGGTGATGAAGGCGCTCAAGCGCGATCGCGGCGTGACCAACTGGGGCGGCCAGGCACGCTCGGTCACCGGGGCCACCGGCTTGCTCGACCGCGTGGATGCGCTGTGCTTCGCGGCGCCGATCTTCTTCCACTCGGTACGCTGGTACTTCAACCTCTGATGAGGATCCTCGGCATCGACCCCGGCCTGCAGACCACCGGCTTCGGCTTGGTGGACATGGACGGCCACGCACTGCGCTACGTCGCCAGCGGCACCATCACGACGAAGCACCTCGATCGCGGCAACCTCCCCGCGCGGCTGAAGGTGCTGTTCGACGGCATTGGCGAAGTGCACCAGCGCTACCGGCCCGATGCGGCCGCCGTCGAGATCGTGTTCGTCAACGTCAATCCGCAGGCCACGCTGCTGCTGGGCCAGGCGCGCGGCGCCTGCCTGACGGCGCTCGTGAGCTGCTCGCTGCCCGTGGCCGAATACACCGCGCTGCAGATGAAGCGCGCCGTGGCCGGCCACGGCAAGGCGGCCAAGCCACAGGTGCAGGAAATGGTGCGGCGCCTGCTGCAACTGCCTGGCCTCCCCGGCACCGACGCCGCCGACGCGCTGGGTCTGGCCATCACGCACGCGCACGCGGGCGCGTCGATGGCGCGGCTGGCCGAGGCGGGTGGCGCGCTGCAGCGTTCGACCAGCAGCATGTACAGGGCAGGGCGCAGCCGCTGATCGCCTGCGGTGCGGATCAGTCCGCCGCCGGCACGATCGGCACGTAGAGCGCACCGCCGCCGCGCCGGAATTCGTCCGCCTTGCGTGCCAGACCCTCGGCCACCACGTCCGATTCGGTCTGGCCCTGGCGCGCCGCGTACTCGCGCACTTCCTGCGTGATCTTCATCGAGCAGAACTTCGGGCCGCACATCGAGCAGAAGTGCGCCACCTTGCCCGAATCCTTGGGCAGTGTTTCGTCGTGGAATTCGCGCGCCGTGTCCGGATCGAGCCCGAGGTTGAACTGGTCCTGCCAGCGGAACTCGAAGCGCGCACGGCTGAGTGCATCGTCGCGGGCGCGCGCCCCAGGGTGGCCCTTGGCGACGTCGGCGGCGTGCGCGGCGATGCGGTAGGCCATCAGGCCCTGCTTGACGTCCTCGCGGTCGGGCAGGCCCAGGTGCTCCTTGGGCGTCACATAGCAGAGCATGGCCGTGCCCATCCAGCCGATCATGGCCGCGCCGATGGCACTGGCGATATGGTCGTAGCCGGGCGCGATGTCGATGGTGAGCGGGCCCAGCGTGTAGAACGGCGCCTCGTGGCAGTGGCGCAGCTGCTCGTCCATGTTGGCCTGGATCATGTGCATCGGCACGTGGCCCGGGCCTTCGATCATGGTCTGCACGTCGTGCTTCCAGGCGATCTGCGTGAGCTCGCCCAACGTGCGCAGTTCGGCGAACTGCGCCTCGTCGTTGGCGTCGGCCGCCGACCCGGGGCGCAGGCCGTCGCCGAGCGAGAACGCCACGTCGTACTGCTTCATGATGTCGCAGATGTCCTCGAAGCGCTCGTAGAGGAAGCTCTCGCGGTGATGCGCGATGCACCACTTGGCCATGATCGATCCGCCGCGTGAAACGATGCCCGTCATGCGCCCCGCCGTCATCGGCACGAAGGGCAGGCGCAGGCCGGCGTGGATGGTGAAGTAGTCCACGCCCTGCTCGGCCTGCTCGATGAGCGTGTCGCGGAAGATCTCCCACGTCAGGTCTTCGGCCACGCCGCCCACCTTCTCCAGCGCCTGGTAGATCGGCACGGTGCCGATGGGCACCGGGCTGTTGCGCACGATCCAGTCGCGCGTGGTGTGGATGTTGCGCCCGGTGCTCAGGTCCATCACGTTGTCGGCGCCCCAGCGGGTGGCCCACACCAGCTTTTCCACCTCTTCCTCGATGCTGGAGGTGACGGCCGAGTTGCCGATGTTGGCGTTGATCTTGACCTTGAAGTGGCGGCCGATCGCCATCGGCTCCAACTCGGAGTGGTTGATGTTGGCCGGGATGATGGCGCGCCCGCGCGCCACTTCGTCGCGCACGAACTCGGGCGTGATGGCACGCGGCAGCCGCGTACCCATGGCGTTGCCGGCCAGGCGCTGCTCGCGCGCGGCGTCGCGCAGGTAGGGCTCCATCCATTCGCGGCGGCCGTTCTCGCGCAGGGCCACGTATTCCATCTCGGGCGTGACGAGGCCCCGTCGGGCGTAGTGCATCTGCGTGACGTTGGCGCCCGCTTTCGCGCGGCGCGGCGTGCGTTGCAGGGCCGCGGCTCCGGCGCGCAGGGCGGCGAGCCGGTCGGCCCCTTCGCTGCGGCGGCCGTCGTCCAGCGCAACGTGCGGGCGGCCAGCATAGATCTCGGTATCGCCGCGCGCCTCGATCCAGTCGCCGCGCACGCTGGCCAGCCCGCGGCGCACGTCGATCGTGGCGCCGGGGTCGGTGTACGGGCCGGAGGTGTCGTACACGCTCACGATCTCGCCGTTCGTGAGTGCGATGTCGCGCACGGGCACGCGCACGCCCGGCTGCGCACCGTTCAGCCAGCCTTTGGTGGACGCAGGGAACGGCTCGCGCGCACGGGCCAGCAGGTGGGGGAAGGGATCGGGGGCATTCATGGCGGCACTCCAGTGAGGTGGATGGAATGCTCCGCATGGGCCCGCATGCGTGCAGACAGACGCCAGGCAGGCGCGCACGCACGGATTCAGACTGCAGCTCTTCTTACGCTGGTACTAACCAGATCAAGTTCACGGTTCCGGCGGTCAGGTCCGCCATCTCAGCACGCCATACGTGCACCCCGGAGCAGGGGCGAGTATAGGCGCCACCCGCCGCGGGCAGATCAGAGCACGCGCTCGAGGATCAGCACCCCGAAGAACCCCAGCGCGGCCAGCACCGTCCACTTCAGGATCACGAGGCCCCAGTGCTTGAAGCGCGGCTGGCCGGTGCCGGCGTAGAACGCGAAGCAGACGCCGGCCGCGATCAGCAGCACGAAGATGGACCAGCGGAACAGCAGCATCGCTTCAGTAAGGCGGGCGGATCACCAGGCGGGCGCCGGGCGCGCGAAGCCGGCGGGTGCCTGGCGTTCGTCGGCGAAGGTGACGACCTCGTAGGCGTCCTCGTGCGCCAGCAGTTCGCGCAGCAGGCGGTTGTTCATGGCATGGCCCGAGCGGAAGGCGCTATAGGCCGCCAGCAGCGGCTTGCCCACCACGTAGAGGTCGCCGATGGCGTCGAGGATCTTGTGCTTGGCGAATTCGTCGTCGTAGCGCAGACCCTCGTGGTTGAGCATCTTGTAGTCGTCCATCACGATGGCGTTGTCGAGCCCACCGCCGAGCGCCAGGCCGTGGCTGCGCATCATCTCGACGTCCTTGGTGAAGCCGAAGGTGCGCGCGCGCGCGATGTCGCGGCTGTAATTGCCCGAGCCCAGGTCGAAGGTCACGCTCTGGCCGGTGGAGTCGACGGCCGGATGGCGGAAGTCGATCCCGAAGGTGAGGCTGAAGCCGTGGTACGGCGCGAGGCGCGCCCACTTCATCGCCGCGCCCTCGCCTTCGCGCACTTCGACCGGCCTGACGATGCGGATGAAGCGCCGGGGGGCCCTCTGCAGCTCGATCCCCGCGCTCTGCAGCAGGAACACGAACGACGCGGACGAACCGTCGAGGATGGGCACCTCTTCGGCGGTGATGTCCACGTACAGGTTGTCGATGCCCAGGCCCGCGCAGGCCGACATCAGGTGCTCGATCGTATGCACCTTGGCGTCGCCCGAGCCGATCGTGGAGGCCAGGCGCGTGTCGGTGATCGCCGTGGCCGACACCGGGATATCGACCGGCTGCGGCAGGTCGATGCGCCGGAACACGATGCCCGTGTCGGGCTGGGCCGGCCGCAGGGTGAGCTCGACCCGCTGCCCGCTGTGCAGGCCCACGCCCACGGCCTTGGTGATGGTCTTGAGCGTGCGTTGCTGGAGCATGGTGCGAATTTTAGTTCGCATCCCTTAGGCCGGGATTGGCAGGGAATTGATGGCCACGATGGCCCGGCACGGGTGCCGGGCCATCGGGGTCAATCGGCTTGCTTGCGCAGGAACGCAGGAATTTCGAAGTCGTCCATGCCACCCGAGGCCAGCGCATCGACCTTGGCTGCGGCCTGGGTGCGGTTGGTGCGCCACACGCTGGGCACGGCCATCGTGCCGTAGTCGGGCTGGGCCGGCTGGGCCATGCCCTGCGAGACGCCGGGGCCGCCGACGGCCTGGTTCACGGTAGGCACGTTGAACGGCACGTTGTCGGTGCCGGTGCGCAGCACCTGCAGCGGAGGCGCGGTGCGGCGCTGACCCTGGCGCGACAGGCCCGTGGCCACCACGGTCACGCGGATCTCGTCGCCCAGGCCGTCGTCGTAGGCCGTGCCATAGATGACATGCGCGTCGGGAGAGGCGTAGGCGCGGATGGTGTTCATCGCCAGCTTCGACTCCGACAGCTTGAGGCTGCCCTTGGCGGCGGTGATGAGCACCAGCACGCCCTTGGCGCCGGACAGGTCGATGCCCTCGAGCAGCGGGCAGGCCACGGCCTGCTCGGCGGCGATGCGCGCGCGGTCGGGGCCATTGGCCACGGCCGTGCCCATCATGGCCTTGCCGGGCTCGCCCATCACGGTGCGCACGTCTTCGAAGTCGACGTTCACGTGGCCGGGCACATTGATGATCTCGGCGATGCCGCCGACGGCGTTCTTGAGCACGTCGTTGGCGTGCGCGAAGGCCTCGTCCTGAGTGATGTCGTCACCCAGCACCTCGAGCAGCTTCTCGTTGAGCACCACGATCAGCGAGTCGACGTTGGCTTCCAGCTCCGACAGGCCGTTGTCGGCGTTGGTCATGCGGCGGCCGCCTTCCCAGTCGAAGGGCTTGGTGACCACGCCGACGGTGAGGATGCCCATTTCCTTGGCGATGCGCGCGATCACCGGCGCGGCGCCCGTGCCCGTGCCGCCGCCCATGCCGGCGGTGATGAAGAGCATGTGCGCGCCATCGATGGCAGCACGGATGTCATCGGCCGCGGCTTCGGCCGCATCACGGCCCTTCTCGGGCTTGCTGCCGGCACCCAGACCGCTGGCACCGAGCTGGATGGTCTTGTGGGAGCTGCTGCGCGCCAGGGCCTGTGCATCGGTGTTGGCGCAGACGAATTCCACGCCCTGGACGTTGCGCTCGATCATGTGCGCCACGGCGTTGCCGCCGCCGCCGCCCACGCCGATCACCTTGATCTGGGTGCCCATGTTGAATTCTTCGACTTCGATCATTTCGATTGGCATGTGATTGCTCCTTGAATCTGAAAACTTGCAGTTGCCGGTTGGCTGATACGAAAACTTGTTGTGGTTATGGATGGCTTGCGCGCTTCAACGCGCGGGCGGGCGGTCCGGTGGACCGCCATCGACTTCGCCGCCTTCGCCAGCACAGCAAGGCCAGGCCGCCGCGGAACCGGCTTGGCCGGGCCGCTGGTGGCACCCCCCGTGGAGGGAAGCGGACGTTGGACGCTTTGGGGGGCATCAAAAATTCCCGATGAACCAGTCACGCACGCGGCCGAAGCCGGTCTTGAACGATCCGTTCTTCTGCGCCACCTTGTAGCCGCGCAGGCGCGCCAGGCGGGCTTCTTCGAGCAGGCCCATGACGGTGGCGGCGCGCGGCTGGGCCACCATGTCCGAGAGCGAACTCGCGTACTGCGGCACGCCGCGGCGCACCGGCTTGAGGAAGATGTCCTCGCCCAGCTCGACCATGCCCGGCATCACGGCGCTGCCGCCCGTGAGCACGATGCCCGAGGACAGCACCTCTTCATGGCCCGATTCGCGGATGACCTGCTGCACCAACGAGAAGATTTCCTCGATGCGCGGCTCGATCACGCCGGCCAGAGCCTGGCGGCTGAGCATGCGCGGGCCGCGGTCGCCCAGGCCCGGCACCTCGACCTGCACCTCGGGATCGGCCAGCAACTGCTTGGCGAAGCCGGATTCGACCTTGATGTCCTCGGCATCCTTCGTGGGGGTGCGCAGCGCCATGGCGATGTCGCTGGTGATCAGGTCGCCGGCGATCGGGATCACGGCCGTGTGGCGGATCGCGCCGCCTGTGAACACCGCCACGTCGGTGGTGCCGGCGCCGATGTCGACCAGCGCCACGCCCAGTTCCTTCTCGTCCTCGGTCAGCACCGATTGGCTGGACGCCAGCGGGTTGAGCATGAGCTGCTCGACTTCGAGGCCGCAGCGGCGCACGCACTTGATGATGTTCTCGGCCGCGCTCTGGGCGCCGGTGACGATGTGCACCTTGGCCTCCAGCCGGATGCCGCTCATGCCGATGGGCTCGCGCACGTCCTGCCCGTCGATCACGAATTCCTGCGGCTCCACCAGCAGCAGGCGCTGGTCGGTGGAGATGTTGATGGCCTTGGCAGTCTCCACCACGCGCGCCACGTCGGCTGGCGTGACCTCGCGGTCTTTCACGGCCACCATGCCGCTGGAGTTGATGCCGCGGATGTGGCTGCCGGTGATGCCGGTGTAGACGCGCGTGATCTTGCAGTCGGCCATCAGCTCGGCCTCTTTCAGCGCCTGCTGGATGCTCTGCACGGTGGCATCGATGTTGACCACCACGCCGCGCTTCAAGCCGTTGCCCGGCGCGATGCCCAGCCCGGCGAGCTTGAGCTCGCCGCCCGGCATGACCTCGGCCACCACCACCATCACCTTGGCGGTCCCGATGTCCAGCCCCACCACCAGATCTTTGTACTCTTTTGCCATGTTCAGCCTCGTTTCCTGGGCGTCCTCTGTTATCTCTTCTGCTGTTGCTGCTGCGGCGGCATCACCGTGGTGACGCCGCGGATGCGGACCGCATAGCCCTGCGCGTGGCGCAGGTCGGCGGATTCGAGCGTGTCGACGCGCCGGCCGTAGCGCGACGTGACCTGCGTGAGCGTGCGCACGAACTGCGTCGTGCGGGCAGACACCTCGGCCACGTCGCCGCGGCCGAGTTCGATCTCGGCGCCGCTGTCGAGCTCGGCACGCCAGCCGCCGCGGCTGGAGAGGTGCAGCGTCTCGATCGACAGATCGATGGACTCGAACAGCGGCTCGATCGCGCGGTACATCTCCAGCACCTCGGCGGACTGGCCGGACGGGCCATCCAGGCGCGGCAGGTCGTCCTGTTCCACGTCGCCGATGTTGGCTTCGAACACCTCGCCGAAGCTGTTGACCAGGCGCGATTCGCTCTCGGGGCCCCAGTAGGCGACGGCGTGATGTTCCTGCAGCGTCACCGACAGGCGATTGGGGAACTCGCGGCGGACCACCGCGCGTCGCACCCAGGGCACCGTCTCGAACGCCGACCTCGCCGACGCCAGATCGACCGTGAAGAAGTTGCCCGACAGTCGCGGCGCCACATTGGCGCGCAGCGTGACGGCGCTGTTGCGCGCCGTGTCGCCATGCACCGTGATGCCGCCGAGCGCGAACGCCGGATGCCGCAGCGCCCACCAGGCCACCGCGGCCAGCCCGGCGAACGCGCACGCCACGAACACCGCCGTGGCGGTGGCGTTCATGAGTCTCACGTCGAAGGGGACCGGCAGCGGTTCGCTCATGGGCGGGCGTCTCCGGCGGGTTGCGGCGCGGGCGGGTTGTCCAGCGTGGCCGACGCCAGCAGCTGCACGCACAGTTCTTCGTAGCTGATGCCCGCGGCGCGGGCTGACATCGGCACCAGCGAATGGCCGGTCATGCCGGGCGAGGTGTTGATCTCCAGCAGCGACGGGGCCCGCGTGGCGGCGTCGATCATCACATCGATACGCCCCCAGCCGCGGCAGCCCAGCACGCGGTAGGCACGCAGCACCAGCTGCTGGATCGCCTCTTCCTCACCCGCGGGCAGGCCGCAGGGCACGAGGTACTTGGTGTCGTCGGTGAAGTACTTGTTCTGGTAGTCGTAGTTGCCTTGCGGAGCCACGATGCGGATCACCGGCAGCGCCCGCGCCGCATCGCCCGTGCCGATCACCGGGCAGGTGACCTCGTCGCCCGAGACAAACTGCTCGCACAGCACGTCGGGGTCCAGCCGGGCCGCGGCGTCCACGGCGGCTTCCATGTCCGAGGGGCGCTCGACCCTGGCGACCCCGATCGACGAGCCCTCGCGCGCGGGCTTGACGATCACCGGCAGGCCCAGCTCGTCGGGAATCGACAGCACCTGCTGGCGGTCGAACGCGCCGCGCCGCAGCAGCCTGTACTTCGGCGTGGGCAGGCCGTCGGCCAGCCACACGCGCTTGGTGGTCACCTTGTCGATGGAAATGCTCGACGCCATCACGCCCGAGCCGGTGTAGGGAATGCCCAGCAGTTCCAGTGCGCCCTGTACCGTGCCGTCCTCGCCGAAGCGGCCGTGCAGTGCGATGAAGCAGCGCTCGAAGCCCTTGGCCTTGAGTTCGGAGAGATCGCGCTCGGCCGGATCGAACGCATGCGCGTCCACACCCTTCGACTGCAGCGCCTTGAGCACGCCCGTGCCCGACATGAGGGACACCTCGCGCTCGGCCGAGCGCCCGCCCATCAGCACGGCCACCTTGCCGAAGCTGGGGGCCGGCACGCTCGGGGACGGCCCGGCGGCGCTCGCGGCTGGCGTCACCATCATGATTTGCCCTCGGAAAGTTCCACGATCTTCGCGGGCACTCCACCGATGGAGCCCGCACCCATGCACATCACCACGTCGCCGTCGCGCGCGTTGTCGATCACCGCCTGCGGCATGGCGGCGATGTCGTCCACGAACACCGGCTCCACCCTGCCCGCCACGCGAAGGGCGCGCATGAGCGAACGGCCGTCGGCCGCCACGATGGGAGCCTCGCCGGCCGCGTAGACCTCGGCCAGCAGCACGGCATCGCAGCCGGCGCCGATCACCTTCACGAAATCCTCGAAGCAGTCGCGCGTGCGGGTGTAGCGGTGCGGCTGGAAGGCCAGCACGATGCGCCGGCCCGGGAAGGCGCCGCGTGCGGCGGCCAGCGTGGCGGCCATCTCCACCGGATGGTGGCCGTAGTCGTCGATGACGGTGGCGCGGCCGCCCGAGGGCAGGCGCACGTCGCCGTAGCGCTGGAAGCGCCGGCCCACGCCGTGGAACTCTGCCAGCGCCTTCTGCACGGCCGCGTCGGGCACCGACAACTCCACAGCGATGGCGATGGCGGCCAGCGCGTTGCGCACGTTGTGCTCGCCGGCGAGGTTGAGCACGATGGGCAGGTCGGGCAGCGTGACGCCGTTGCGCCGCTGCACGGTGAAGTGCATCTGCCCGCCCATGGCCCGCACATCGACGGCGCGCACCTGCGCGTCTTCGCCGAAGCCGTAGCTGGTCACCGGGCACGACACCTGCGGCACGATCTGCGCCACGGCCGGATCGTCGGTGCACAGCACGGCCGTGCCGTAGAACGGCATGCGGTGCAGGAAGTCGACGAAGGCGCCCTGCAGCCGGCCGAAGTCGTGGCCGTAGGTCTCCATGTGGTCGGCGTCGATGTTGGTCACCACGGCCATCACGGGCAGCAGGTTGAGGAACGACGCGTCGGATTCGTCGGCCTCGACCACGATGTATTCGCCCGAACCCAGCTTGGCATTGGCGCCGGCGCTGTTCAGGCGCCCGCCGATCACGAAGGTGGGATCGAGCCCGGCTTCGGCCAGCACGCTGGCGACCAGGCTGGTGGTGGTCGTCTTGCCGTGCGTGCCGGCAATGGCGATGCCACGGCGCAGGCGCATCAGTTCGGCCAGCATGAGCGCGCGCGGCACCACGGGGATCTTCTTCTCGCGCGCGGCGATGACCTCGGGGTTGTCCGCCTGCACGGCCGTGGAGGTGACGACCGCGTCGGCCCCCGCCACGTTGCTGGCCGCGTGGCCCACCTGCGTGGCGATGCCCAGCGAGGCCAGGCGGCGCAGCGTGGCGCTGTCGGCCAGGTCGGAGCCGGAGACCACGTAGCCCAGGTTGTGCAGCACCTCGGCGATGCCGCTCATGCCCGAGCCGCCCAGGCCGACGAAATGGATGTGACGGATGGCGTGTTTCATGCCGTGATCTCTTCGCAGGCCAGCACGATCTCGCGCGTGGCGCTGGTCTTCTCGCGTTGCTTCGCCGCCTCGGCACGGTCGAGCAGCTGCGCGCGCGTGAGGCCGATCAGCATCTGCGCCAGGCGGTCGGGGTTGAGCTCGTCCTGCGCCACCAACCAGGCCGCATCGGCATCGGCGAGGAAGCGCGCATTGACGGTCTGGTGGTCGTCGACGGCGGCCGGGAACGGCACGAACAGCGCGGCCGCGCCCACGGCGGCGATTTCGGTCACGGTGCTGGCGCCAGCGCGGCAGATCACCAGATCGGCCTCGGCGAAGGCATCGGCCGTGTCGTCGATGAACGGCACCAGCGTAGCCTCGACCCCGGCCCTGGCGTAGTTGGCGCGCAACTCCTCGATCTGTTTCGCGCCGCTCTGGTGCAACACCTCGGGGCGCTGGCCCTGCGGCAGCCGCGCGATGGCCTGCGGCACGATTTCGTTGAGCGCACGCGCGCCCAGGCTGCCGCCCACGACCACGATGCGCAGCGGGCCGCCACGGCCGGCGAAACGCTCGGCCGGCGCCGGCTGGCGCAGGAAGGCCTCGCGCAGCGGATTGCCCACCCACTGCACGTGGCGCGATCCCTTGAGCACGTCGGGGAAGGCGGTGAACACGCGGTCGGCCACGCTGGCCAGCACCTTGTTGGCCATGCCGGCGACCGAGTTCTGCTCGTGCAGCACCAGCGGCTTGCCGCACAGCACGCCCATCATGCCGCCGGGGAAGGTGATGTAGCCGCCCAGGCCGATCACCACGTCGGGCTTGACGCGGCGCACCACCTGGATGCTTTGCACGAAGGCGATCAGCAGGCGCAGCGGCAGCAGGGCCAGCGTGATCGCACCTTTGCCGCGCACGCCGCCGAAATCCACCGGCTCGAACGCGAAGCCGCGCGGCGGCACCAGCTGGCTTTCCATGCTGGGCTCGCCCGCGCTGTTCTTCGGCGCGCCCAGCCAGTGCACGCGCCAGCCGCGCTCGCGCAGCATCTCGGCCACGGCCAGGCCCGGGAAGATGTGACCACCGGTGCCGCCGGCCATGACGAGGGCTGTCTTCTGCTTCGTCATACGCGGCCTCCCCGCATGAACGGCGCTTGCGCGCCTCGCATCGCTGCGCGATGCACCCGATTTTGGCGAAACCACATCCTCATACGCGGCCTCCGCGCATGAGGACGCGGTTTTCATAGTCGACACGCAGAACCACCGCCAGCGCGACGAGGTTCATCAGGATGGCCGAGCCGCCATAGCTCATGAGCGGCAGCGTGAGGCCCTTGGTGGGCAGCGCGCCCAGGTTCACGCCCATGTTGATGAAGGCCTGGAAGCCGATCCACATACCCACGCCCTGGGCCACGAGTCCCGGGAACACGCGATCGAGCGCGATGGACTGGCGGCCGATGTGCATGATGCGGCGCACCAGCCACAGGAACAGGCCGATCACCGACAGCACCCCGATCAGGCCGAACTCCTCGCCAATCACGGCCAGCAGGAAGTCGGTGTGCGCCTCGGGCAGCCAGTGCAGCTTCTCGACACTGCCGCCCAGGCCCACGCCGAACACCTCGCCGCGGCCGATGGCGATGAGCGAGTGCGACAACTGGTAGCCCTTGCCCAGCGCGTGAGCCTCGCTGAACGGATCGAGGTAGGCGAAGATGCGCTCGCGCCGCCAGTCGGACAGCGCGATCATCAGCACGAAGGCCACCACCATCACGGCGGCGATCAGGAAGAACATGCGCGCGTTCACGCCGCCCAGGAACAGGATGCCCATGGCGATGATGGCGATCACCATGAAGGCGCCCATGTCGGGCTCGGCCAGCAGCAGCATGCCGAGCACCGCCACGGCGATGGCCATCGGCATTACGGCGCGGAAGAATTTCTCCTTCACATCCATCTTGCGAACCATGTAGTCGGCGGCATAGAGCACCACGGCGAACTTGGCGAGCTCCGACGGCTGGAAGGTCATGAAGCCCAGCGAGATCCAGCGGCGCGCGCCGTTGACGCCACGGCCGATGCCCGGGATCAGCACGGCCACCAGCAGCACCAGCGCGGCCACCAGCAGCCACGGCGCCCACTTCTCCCAGCGCGCCAGCGGCACCTGGAAGGCCAGCAGCGCCAGCACGAAGCCCACGAACAGGGCGAACAGGTGGCGCACCAGGAAGTGCGTGTGCGCGTATCGCGCGAAGCGCGGGTTGTCGGGCATGGCGATCGAGGCCGAATAGACCATCACCAGGCCGAAGGCCAGTAGCGCCACGGTGACCCACAGCAGCGGCTGATCGAAGCCCATCACGCGCGCCGGCGCGTTGCGGGTGCGCGCGTACTCGGCGCTGCCGACGCGCACCGGCAGCGGATCGCCACCCGCGGGCGAGCCGGCCACCAGGCGCAGCCAGAAGCCCGAGAAGCGTTGCGCCAGCGTGCTCACATCACCTCCCCTGCATCCTGGCGCATCGACGCCACCACGTCCTGGAATACCTGGCCTCGATGGCCGTAGTTGTCGAACATGTCGAAGCTGGCGCAGGCCGGCGAGAGCAGCACGGCATCGCCCGCATGCGCGCGCTCGGTGGCGCGCGCCACGGCATCGGCCATGTCGGCGGCGTCGACCAGCGCGACGCCCGAGCCTTCGAGCGCGGCGCGGATCAGCGGCGCATCGCGGCCGATCAGCACGGCCGCGCGCGCAAAGCGCGCCAGCGGCGCGGCCAGCGGCGAGAAGTCCTGCCCCTTGCCCTCGCCGCCCAGGATGACGACCACCTGGCGCTCGGCACCCAGGCCCTGCAGCGCGGCCACGGTGGCGCCGACGTTGGTGCCCTTGCTGTCATCGAAATACTCCACGTCGCGCACGATGCCCACGGGCTCGACGCGGTGCGGCTCGCCACGGTATTCACGCAGGCCGTAGAGCATGGGCGCGAGCGGGCAGCCGGCGCTGGTGGCCAGCGCCAGCGCGGCCAGCGCGTTGGCGGCGTTGTGACGGCCGCGGATGCGCAGCGCGTCGGCGGGCATCAGGCGCTGGATGTGGATTTCCTCTTCCTCGTCCTTGCGGCGTTTGCGTGTCTCGTCGGCTTCCATGGCGCGCACCAGCCAGACCATGCCGGCCATGTCCTCGATGCCCCAGTCTCCCGGGCGCACGGGCATGCCGGTGCCAAACGTGGCCACGGGGCGCAGCACCGGCTTCTGGCCGCGCGGCACCTTCACCACCGGCGGGGTCATGGCCGCTACCTGTGGATCGTCGCGGTTGAGCAGCATGGCGCCACGCTCGCCGAAGACGCGCTGCTTGGCCGCCGCGTAGGCGACCATGTCGCCGTGCCAGTCGAGATGGTCCTGCGTGATGTTGAGAACGGCGCCGACCGTCGGCTCGAAGCCCTGCACGCCTTCGAGCTGGAAGCTGGAGAGTTCGAGTACCCAGATTTCGGGCAGCAGGTCGTTGGCCGTGGGGCGGGGTTCGGCCTCTTCTGCGTCGACCGCTGGCTCATCGGCGGCCGGGGCGGCTTCCACGGCCGGCGCGGCGGCAGCGGCAGCGGACTCGTCGGTTTCGGGCGCGGCCGCGTCCGCGTCGTCCGCGACCTCGGTCCCGGGCCTGGCCGCCACGGCGGCGTCCCCGGCCTCCTCGACCGGCTCGGGCAACTCGGGCTCGGGCGCGAGTTCGCTGGCGCGCGGCAGGTCGGCCGGCAGCGTGTCGAGTTGCGCGGCCAGCGTGTCGAGCATCGACGGACCGATGTTGCCGGCCACGGCCACGCGGCGGCCGGCGCGCTCCACCAGTTGCCCGGTGAGCGAAGTGACGGTGGTCTTGCCGTTGGTGCCGGTGATGGCGATCACGCGCGGCGTGTAGGCGAAGTCTTCGCGCAGGTCGGCCAGCGCGCGGGCGAACAGATCCAGCTCGCCGCCCGTCCACAGGCCCAGTGCGCGGGCCGCATCGACGACGGGGGCGACCTGCCCGGGCGACAGGCCCGGGCTGCGGAAGACTGCGCGGATGTCGGATCCTTCGACCAGCGATGCGTCGAACGCACCGGTGACGAAGCGCGCCTGCGGCAGATCGGCCTGCAGCGCGGCCAGGCCGGGCGGCGTGGCGCGCGTATCGGCCACGGTGACGCGGGCACCGCAACGCGCGCACCAGCGCGCCATCGCCAGGCCGGAGATGCCCAGGCCAAGGACGAGAACGTGTTGATTCTGGAGCCCGTTCATCGCAGCTTCAGCGTGGAGAGGGCCACGAGGCACAGCAGCATCGTGATGATCCAGAAGCGGATCACCACCTGCGTTTCCTTCCAGCCCGACTTCTCGAAATGGTGGTGCAGCGGTGCCATCTTGAGCAGGCGGCGGCCCTCGCCGTAGCGGCGCTTGGTGTACTTGAACCACACCACCTGCAGCATCACCGACACGGCCTCGGCCACGAAGATGCCGCCCATGATGGCCAGCACGATTTCCTGCCGCACGATGACCGCGATGGTGCCGAGCGCGGCACCGAGCGCGAGGGCGCCCACGTCGCCCATGAACACCTGCGCGGGATGCGCGTTGAACCAGAGGAATGCGAGGCCCGCGCCCGCCATCGCGGCGCAGAAGATCAGCAGCTCGCCTGAGCCCGGAATGTAGGGAAACAGCAGGTACCTGGAATAGACCGCGCTGCCGGTCACATAGGCGAACACGCCGAGCGCCGAGCCCACCATCACCACCGGCATGATGGCCAGGCCGTCGAGGCCGTCGGTGAGGTTGACCGCGTTGCTGGAGCCGACGATGACGAGGTAGGTGAGGATCACGAAGCCCAGCAGGCCCAGCGGATAGCTCACTTCCTTGAAGAACGGCACCATGAGCGTCGTGCGCGTGTCCACGCCCAGGTCGAACCCGGAGCGCACCCAGGCCATGAACAGCTCGAGCACGCGCCAGTTGGAGCTCTCGGAGATGCTGAACGCGAGGTACAGCGCGGCCACCAGGCCGATCACCGACTGCCAGAAGTACTTCTCGCGCGAGCGCATGCCCTCCGGGTCCTTGCGCACGACCTTGCGCCAGTCGTCCACCCAGCCAATCGCACCGAAGCCCAGCGTGACCAGCAGCACGATCCAGACGAAACGGTTGGAGAGATCGAACCACAGCAGCGTCGACAGGCCGATGGCCAGCAGCACCAGCACGCCACCCATGGTGGGGGTGCCGCTCTTGACCAGGTGGGTTTCCATGCCGTAGCCGCGCACGGGCTGGCCGATCTTGAGCGCCGTCAGGCGGCGGATCACGTAAGGCCCGGCCAGCAGACCGATCAGCAACGCCGTCATCGCCGCCATCACCGCGCGGAAGGTGAGGTACTGGAAGACGCGGAAGAACCCGAACTCGGGCGAAAGCGTCTGAAGCCACTGGGCGAGGCTAAGCAGCATGGAAGGCCTCCTGCCGAGCCGCCTCAAAAGGGGCCTGCGACCCCCCGGGGGGCAGCGAGGGAATACGAGCGTGGGGGGACATCGGAGTACCTTCGCCTTGGCGGGCTACGGTGCGAGCCCCTTCGGGCGGCCGGGCGGGGCTCATGCTCCCTCCTTGTTGTTTTGCGTGGCGGTGGTCGCGGCGTCGATCGCCTGCACCACACGTTCCATCTTCATGAAGCGCGAGCCCTTGACGAGCACGCTGCCCTGCCCGGCCAATGCCTGCACGACGGCACTACACAGCGCCTGCGCATCGGCGCCGAAATCGCGCGCGCCGGCGCCGAAAGCGCTGGCGCTGCCGGACGCGGCCTCGCCGAGCGTGAACAGGCCGTCGATGCCGCGCTCGCGGGCATAGGCGCCGACTTCGGCATGGAAGCGCGGGCCTTCCTGGCCCACCTCGCCCATGTCGCCCAGCACCAGCAGGCGCGGCGCGGGCAGTTCGGCCAGCACGTCGATGGCGGCGCGCACGGAGTCGGGGTTGGCGTTGTAGGTGTCATCCACCACGGTGATCGCCCGCCCGCCAGCCTGTACGGCGAAGGCGCGCGAGCGGCCCTTGACCGGCGAGAAGCCCGCGAGACCCGAGGCGATAGCCGCCAGCGGCGCGCCCGCCGCCAGTGCGCAGGCGGCGGCGGCCAGGGCATTGCGCACGTTGTGGCGGCCTGCCACGGCCAGCGCGAAGTCGAGTGCACCGGCCGGCGTCGATGCACGCACCTGCCAGGCGCTGCCACTCCAGTCGGCCTGGAGCAGGCGCACGTCGGCATCGGCGCTGTCGCCGAAGGTGAGGCAGGCCCGGTCGGCCGCCAGCGTGCGCCAGAGCGCGGTGAATTCCTCGCCGGCCGGGAACACCGCCGTGCCGTCGGCCGGCAAGGCCGTCAGCACGCTGCCGTTCTCCTGCGCCACGGCGTGCACCGTGGCCATGAATTCCTGGTGTTCGCGCTGCGCGTTGTTGACCAGCGCCACCGTGGGCTGCGTGATGCGCGCCAGCAGGTCGATCTCGCCCGGATGGTTCATGCCCAGCTCGACGACGCCCACGGCGTGGTCGCCACGCAAACGCATCAATGTCAGCGGCACGCCCACGTCATTGTTGAGATTCCCCTGCGTGGAGA
This sequence comes from Burkholderiales bacterium, assembly GCA_017307855.1. Taxonomy (GTDB): domain Bacteria; phylum Pseudomonadota; class Gammaproteobacteria; order Burkholderiales; family Burkholderiaceae_C; genus JAGOCV01. The sequence continues at coordinate 130,430 of JAFKGD010000009.1, forward strand.
AAGCCGACTCGCCGCGCCAGGCGCGCAGGATGGCGGCGATCATCTGCGTGACCGTGGTCTTGCCGTTGCTGCCCGTGACGGCGATGAGCGGCAGCGTGAACTGCGCGCGCCAGCCGGCCGCCAGCTGGCCGAGCGCGGCGCGGCCATCCGGCACCTCCAGCCCCGCGAGCCCCGCCGCGGCCAGGCCCGATTCGGCGATGGCGGCCACGGCGCCCTGGGCCCGTGCCTGCGGCAGGAAGTCATGCGCGTCGAAACGCTCGCCGCGCAGTGCCACGAACAGGTCGCCGGGCTGCAGGCTGCGGGTATCGGTGTTCACTCGCGTGACGGCCGTGGCGGCGGCGTCATCACCCACCAGGCGCGCACCATCCAGCCATTGCGCGGCCTGCCGCAGCGTGAACATGAAAGAAGATGCGGCGCTCGTCATGCCCCGCCCCGGCTGGCCAGCGCGGCGCTGGCATGGTGGACGTCGGAGAACGGCAGGCGCTCGCCGCCGATGTCCTGCCACGTCTCGTGGCCCTTGCCGGCCAGCAGCACGACGTCGGCCGCTGCGGCCTGGGCGAGCGTCTCGGCGATGGCGCGCGCCCGGTCGACCTGAACCTGCGCAGCGTCGGGGCGTGCCAGGCCCAGCAGGATCTGGCTGAGGATGGTTTCGGGCTTCTCGCCACGCGGGTTGTCGCTGGTCACCACCACCACGTCCGCGCCCTTCTCGGCAACTGCCCCCATCATGGGCCGTTTGACCGGGTCACGCTCGCCGCCGCAGCCGAACAGGCACCACAGCCGGCCACCGCGCCGCGTGGCGAGCGGTCGCAGCGCGGCCAGCACCTTGTCGAGCGCGTCGGGCGTATGGGCGTAGTCCACCACCACCACCGGCTGGCCTTCGCCCGCCGGTACGCGCTGCATGCGGCCAGGCACCGGCGTGAGGCTGCCACAGGCGCGCACGGCGTCGGCCAGGGGAACATCGAGCGTGCGCAGCGTGGCGATCACGCCCAGCAGGTTGTGCACGTTGTAGTCGCCGATCAGGGACGTCGTCAGACGCGCGCGCTGCGGCGCGCCGCCTTCGACCGCCTCCAGCACGTTGAAGGCCAGGCCCTGCGGACCGTAGCCGATGTCGGCCGCCATGAGGCGGGCCTGTGCGGTCACGCCAATGGTCCAGCACTGCACGCCGGCCGCCAGCCTGTCGACCAGCGCCAGACCCTGTGCGTCGTCGATGTTCACCACCGTGGCGGCCAGCCCGGGCCAGCCGAACAGTTCGGCCTTGGCCTGCCAGTAGGCATCCATGCTGCCGTGGTAGTCGAGGTGGTCCTGCGTGAAGTTGGTGAACACCGCCGTGTGGATGTGCGTGCCGTCCAGGCGACGCTCGGCGATGCCGATCGACGAGGCCTCGATGGCACAGGCGGTGAAGCCGCCATCGGCGAGGTCGCGGAAGGTCTTCTGCAGCAGCACCGGATCGGGCGTGGTGAGCCCCGTGTACTCCAGCGCGGGCGGTGTTCCGATACCCAGCGTGCCCACCATGGCGCAGCGGCGCGGATCAGGCAGGTGCGACAGCGCCTGGGCCAGCCACCAGGCGGTGGACGTCTTGCCGTTGGTGCCGGTGACGGCCAGCACCTGGAGGCTCGCGGTGGGCTCGCCGTAGAACTGCGCGGCGATCGGACCGCTGGCGGCCTTGAGGCCGTCGTAGCTGGCCACGGCATCGCCCTGGAAGCCCCAACCCTGGGCCCCGTCGCGCTCGATCAGGCAGGCGCTCGCACCCGCGGCGCGGGCGGGCTCCACATAGGCGCGGCCATCGGTGCCGAAGCCGGGCCAGGCGATGAAGCCGTCACCCGCCGACACCTGGCGGCTGTCGGCGCGCAGGTGGCCACGCACGCGCTGGCGCAGCCAGGCAGCGGCGGTGGCGGGCGTGCGCAGCTGCTCCATCAGAAGCTTTCCTCGACGGCTTCGGCCACGATCTGCGGCTTGACGGCCATGTCAGGCTGCACGCCCATCATGCGCAGCGTCTGCTGCACGACTTCGCTGAATACCGGGCCGGCCACGGTGCCGCCGTAGAACGAGCCCGCGCCCGGCTCGTCGATCATCACGGCGACGATGATGCGCGGTTGCTCGATCGGCGCCATGCCGACGAACCACGAGCGGTACTTGTTGCTCGCGTAGCCCTTGCCTTCCTGCTTGCGCGCCGTGCCCGACTTGCCGCCCACCGAATAGCCCAGCGTCTGCGCGCGCTGGCCCGTGCCGCCGGGCCCGGCGGCCATCTGCAGCATCTTGCGCATCTCGTCGGCGGTGCGCTTGGAGAAAACCTGCACGCCCGTGGCCGGGCCGTCGGCCTTCATGAGCGTGGGCGCAATGATCTGGCCGTCGTGCGCGAACACGGTGTACGCGCGCGCGATCTGGAACAGGCTGGCCGACAGGCCATAGCCGTACGACATCGTGGCCTGCTCCACCGGCTTCCAGGTCTTGTACGGACGCAGGCGGCCCGACACCGCACCGGGGAAGTGGATCTGCGGCCGCTGGCCGAAGCCGGCCTGGGAAAAGGTTTCCCACATCTCGCGCGGCTGCATGCCCAGCGCGAGTTTGAGCGTGCCGACGTTGCTGGACTTCTGGATCACGCCCTGCACCGTGAGCGTGCCGTAGTTGTGCGTGTCGCTGATGGTGAAGCCGCCGATGGAGTAGCGGCCCGGGCCGGTCTCGACGAGGGTGTCGGGCTTCACGCGGCCGGAATCGAGCGCCAGCCCCACGGTGAAGGGCTTCATCGTCGATCCCGGCTCGAAGGTGTCGGTCAGCGCGATGTTGCGCAGTTGCGCGCCCGTGAGGTTCTGGCGTTTGGACGGGTTGTAGCTCGGGTAGTTGGCGAGCGCCAGCACTTCGCCGGTGACGGCATCGAGCACCACGGCGCTGCCGGCGCGGGCCTTGTTGGCCACCACCGCGTCGCGCACCTTCTGCCAGGCGAAGAACTGCACCTTGCTGTCGATCGAGAGCTGGATGTCGCGGCCATCGACCGGCGGGACCTGATCGCCCACGTCTTCCACCACGCGGCCCAGGCGGTCCTTGATCACGCGCCGCGAGCCGGCGCGGCCGGCCAGCTGGTCGTTGAAGGCGAGCTCGATGCCCTCCTGCCCCCTGTCCTCGACATTGGTGAAGCCCACCACGTGCGCGGCGGCCTCGCCTTCGGGGTACTGGCGCTTGTATTCCTGGCGCTGGTAGATGCCCTTGATGCCTAAAGCGGCGATCTTCTGCGCGATGGGCTGGTCGACCTGGCGCTTGATCCAGACGAAGGTCTTGTCCTCGTTGGCCAGGCGCTTGTCCAATTCGGCGATCGGCATCTCGAGCAACCGGGCCAGCTCGCGCAGCTTGGCGCGGTCGCGATCGACGTCTTCGGGAATGGCCCAGATGCTCTGCGCCGACACCGACGAGGCCAGCAGCAGGCCGTTGCGGTCGAGCACGCGGCCACGGTTGGCTGGCAGCTCCAGCGTGCGCGCGAAGCGCACTTCGCCCTGGCGCAGGAAGAAGTCGTTGCCCACCACCTGCACGTACACCGCGCGCCCCGCCAGCACGGCGAAGCCCGCCGCGATGCACAGCACCACGAACTTGCTGCGCCACACCGGCGTCTTGCTGGCCAGCAGCGGGCTGGAGGCGTAGAGCACGCTGCGGCTCACGGGCGCGCTCCTGCGGGCGCGGCTGCGCCGTTGCCCGGCACCCTGGCCACGTCGTGGTAGGTGACGTATTGCGTGATGGCCGGCGTGGCCGTGTGCATCTTGAGCCGGGCCTGCGCCAGCTGCTCCACGCGCAGCGGCGTGGCCTGGGCACGGCGCTCCACCTGCAGGCGTTCGTGCTCCACCTCGAGCTGGCGCGCGTGGGCATGCGCGCGATCGATCTCGACGAACAGGCGGCGCGATTCGTACTGCGTGCGCACGAGGTAGAGCGCGCTGGCGAGCACGGCGACGAGAAGCACGAGGTTGAGCCGTGTCACGAGAGCACCCCCGTGCGCTCGGCCACGCGCATGATGGCGCTGCGCGAGCGCGGATTGCGCGCGACCTCTTCAGCCGAGGGCTTGATGCGGTCCAGGGCGGCGAGCTTCATCGCCTTGGGCGCAGCGAACGGTGCACGGCGATCGAACACCTCGCGCGAATGCTGCGCGATGAACTGCTTGGTGATCCGGTCTTCCAGCGAATGGAAACTGATCACCACGAGCCGGCCCTGGGGTTGGAGGACATGGAGACTGGCCTCTAGCGCCTGTTGCAGCTCTTCAAGCTCGGCGTTGATGAAAATCCGAAGAGCCTGAAATGTGCGCGTTGCAGGGTCCTGGCCCGGCTCGCGGGTTTTGACCGCGCCAGCCACGAGTTGGGCCAGTTCGGCGGTGGTTGAAAGAGCGCCCCGCTCTTGTCGGCGAGCAACAATCGCCTTTGCAATCTGAACAGCAAACCGTTCTTCGCCCCAGTCACGAATCACCTCCGCAATCTGCTGTTGTTCTGCTTCGGCCAGCCACTCGGCCACGCTCTGTCCCCGCGTGGGATCCATGCGCATGTCCAGCGGCCCGTCGTTGCGAAAAGAAAAACCCCGTGCGGGGTTGTCGATCTGTGGAGAGGAGACACCCAGGTCCAGCAATACCCCGGCCACGCTGCCGGGCGCCAGCTCCTGAAGATGCGAGAAGCCCTCGTGCCGGATCGTGAGGCGTGGATCGCCGATGGCATGGGCCACCGCTACGGCCTCCGGGTCCTTGTCGAAGGCGATCACCCGATCGGCCGGCGACAGGCGCGAGAGCAGCAGGCGCGTGTGCCCGCCGCGGCCGAAGGTGCCGTCCACGAACGTGCGCCCCGCGGCTTGCGCCGGGACCGTTGTTGACAGAAGGGAATCGACTGCTTCGTTCAACAAGACGGTGGTGTGTTGCCATGTGGTTTCCACCGCCGTCTTTCAGAAAGAGAAGTCCTTGAAGACATCGGGCATCTCGCCCTGCATGGCCTGGGCCTCCTGGGCGTCGTACGTCGCCTTGTCCCAGAGCTCGAAGTGGTTGCCCATGCCCAGCAGCATGGTTTCGCGGCTGATGCCGGCCGCCTCGCGCAGCTCGGGCGAGATAAGCACGCGCCCGGTGGCGTCCATGTCGACGTCCATCGCGTTGCCCAGGAAGATGCGCTTCCACCACTGGGCCGACATCGGCAGTTGCGCGATGCGCTCGCGGAACTTCTCCCACTCGGGCCGCGGAAACACCATCAGGCAGCCGTGCGGATGCTTGGTGATGGTGAGCTGGCTGCCAGCCGTCGCGGAAAGCACATCGCGATGGCGCGTGGGAACGGACAGCCGCCCCTTGGCATCCAGACTCAGCGATGAAGCCCCTTGAAACACGGCGAGAGTACCTTTCGGCCCGACCACAACGTAAAAAGCGCCCCCGGAAGGCACTTTTCACCACTTAATTGCACTTTTTTGCACTGTAGCAGGAAACCAAGGCACCGCAAGCCGGGCTCGCGACAAAATTTGTAATGAAATCAAAGACTTAGACGCAGTTTTTGCGGCCAATGGGACCACAAAACCGTTCTGAATGAAGCACTTAGCGCCGGCTGTGAAAGTGTTTCTTCAAGCCGGCGCCCGGGCGGGGGATGCTCAGAGGATGTAGCGGGAGAGGTCGTCGTCGCGGCTGAGTTCCGACAGACGGGCGTCGACGTAGGACGCGTCCACGTTGACGGATTGGCCGGACAGCTTTACCGCGTCGAAGCTGACGTCGTCGAGAAGCCGCTCCATCACAGTGGCCAGCCGGCGCGCCCCGATGTTCTCGGTGCGCTCGTTCACGTCGTGGGCGATCTGGGCCAGCCGCGTGATGCCGGCGGGCTCGAACGACAGCGTCACGCCTTCGGTCGCCAGCAGCGCCTGGTACTGGCGCACCAGCGACGCATGCGTCTGCGTGAGGATGGCCTCGAAATCGGCCACCGACAGCGACTTGAGTTCCACGCGGATCGGGAAACGCCCCTGCAGCTCCGGAATGAGGTCGCTGGGCCGCGACAGATGGAAGGCGCCGCTGGCAATGAACAGGATGTGATCGGTGCGCACCATGCCGTACTTGGTGGAGACCGTGGTGCCTTCCACCAGCGGCAGCAGGTCGCGCTGCACGCCCTGGCGCGACACGTCGGCGCCGCTGCTTTCCTGGCGCGCCGCCACCTTGTCGATCTCGTCGATGAAGACGATGCCGTTCTGCTCGGCATGGCGCAGCGCCTGCGCGCGGACCTCTTCCTCGTTGACGAGCTTGCCGGCTTCCTCGTCGGTGAGCAGCTTCATGGCCTCGGCGATCTTCAGGCGCTTCTGCTGGCGCTTGCCCTGGCCGAGCTGGCCGAACATGCCGCGCAACTGCTCGGTCATCTCTTCCATGCCGGGCGGACCCATGAGCTCGACCTGCGGCTTGGTGTCGGCCACTTCGATCTCGATCTCCTTGTCGTCCAACTGGCCCTCGCGCAGCTTCTTGCGGAAGGCCTGGCGCGCCGATCCGTCGGACGCCTCGCCCGGCGCGGTGCCGCGCGGCGGCGGAATCAGCGCATCGAGGATGCGGTCTTCGGCCAGATCCTCGGCCCGCATGCGCACGCGCCTGGCCGCCACCTCCCGGCCTTCCTTCACCGCCACTTCGACCAGGTCTCGCACGATGGTGTCCACGTCCTTGCCCACGTAGCCCACCTCGGTGAACTTCGTCGCCTCCACCTTGATGAAGGGCGCATCGGCCAGCTTGGCGAGCCGGCGCGCGATCTCGGTCTTGCCCACGCCGGTGGGGCCGATCATGAGGATGTTCTTGGGCGTGATCTCGGGACGCAGCTTCTCGTCGACCTGCTGGCGGCGCCAGCGGTTGCGCAATGCGATCGCCACGGCGCGCTTGGCCTCGCCCTGCCCGACGATGTGGCGGTCCAGTTCGGAGACGATCTCCTGCGGTGTCATGGACTGGCCGCCACTCATTTGCGGACTCCTGCCGCATCATGAAGCGACTCGATGGTGTGGTGCATGTTGGTGTAGATGCAGAGCTCGCCCGCGATCTCGAGCGACTTCTTCACGATGTCGGCCGCACCCATGTCGGTGTGCTCGACCAGCGCGCGGGCCGCCGCCTGCGCATACGAACCGCCCGAGCCGATGGCCACGATGCCATGCTCGGGCTCGAGCACATCGCCGTTGCCGGTGATGATGAGCGAGGCCTCCCGGTCGGCCACGGCCAGCATGGCTTCGAGCCGCCGCAGCACGCGGTCGGTGCGCCAGTCGCGCGTGAGCTCGATCGCCGCGCGCGTCAGGTGGCCCTGGTGCTTCTCGAGCTTGGCCTCGAAGCGCTCGAATAGCGTGAACGCGTCGGCTGTGGCCCCCGCAAAGCCGGCCAGCACGCGGCCGTGATAGAGCCGGCGCACCTTGCGTGCCGAGCCCTTGATGACGACATTGCCGAGCGTGACCTGCCCGTCTCCGCCGATCGCGACTTCGTCCTCCGCCCCAGCGCGCTTGCGCCTAACGCTGACGATAGTGGTTCCGTGAAACTGTTCCATGGTGATGCGAGGTGGGGGCGCGACCGCCCGATGCAAGAGCAGCGACAAACTCCGTAACGAACGCCTGATCGCTGGAATGTCCGAAGCGTGCGGGCCCGAGCGCTGACCGCAAAGCGATCACGCCTCGGCTCTGCCGAGGCCCCGCGCGAGCACCCCCTCGGGGGGCAGCGCGCTACACGCAGTGAGCGCGCGTGGGGGCTCAGTCCTTCCTCGGCGTGACGCGCGCCAGCTCGCTGATGCCAATGACGCCGAAGAAGGCCGACACAAGGCGATGCACGTCGCAGAAATGCACACGCTTGCCATGCGCATGGCGCGTGGACACCCAGTTGAGTAGCGTGCCGGCCGCCGAGAAATCGACCCGGACCAGCCCCGCGCACGAGATGACCATGTCCTCGGCGCCCGCCAGGCGCTGGTCGAGCACGTCGAGCGCGGACGTGGCGTCGCCCAGGATCTGCCCGGCCAGATCGACCTTGAGGGCTGCGCCTGGATGCTCGCTGCCCGGCGCACCCGTGGGGGGGAAAGATGAAGACGGCTGCGCTTCACCGCCGACCGTCGGCACCTGCGATTCATGAGCCTCGCCGATGAACGTGTTGCCGGGCTCGGACATCGAGTCACCGTCGAGCGCGACGAAACCGCAGGCCGGGGGCTCCCAGGACGGCGGTGAAACCTCGTAGGTCACGCAGTAGTTGAGCGCCACCAGCTCGAAATCGTCCGGGCGCCGCAGGATGCGCAGCACCGTCATGCGCAGCAGCCACCAGGCCGGCGGCACGCTGCGGTCGTTGGAGGGCGTCATGCCCTGCAGGAAGGCATCGAGATGACGCGCGCCGGCGAAACCCAGTTGCGCCGGCTGCTCGGCCAGGATCGCGAGCTGTCGGTAGAGCGGCTCCACCGCCTCGTCCTGGACCGACGACAGCGCGCGCCAGTCGAGATGCCAGGGCGGCGAGGTGCGGCGCAGCACAGCCACCAGCCCGGCCAGTCCTTCGAGAGTCAGCGACGCGGGGGCAGTCCAGTGGACTTCGCTGTCCATCAGGGCCGCCGGCGCGGCCTGCACGCGCGGCGGCGCCACGCGGGAGTTGAGGTCGGGGATCGAGATCCAGGCCGGCGCCGAACGGTCGAACTTCCGGGTGAACCGGTCGGCCAGGGCCTCGAACGGATCGTGCTGCCCCGTGGCGCGGTACAGGTCGAACAGCGCCAGCCAGGTTTCCTCGTGGCGCGAGCGCGCCGCGCCATCGGCAATGGCGTCGAGCAGGCCCTGCTCGGCGCCGGCGTCGTCACCGTTGGCGAACCGGATGGCGGCCTCTTCGAGCTCGGGATCGTGCGCCACCTCGTCCACGTCGACGTTGAACATCTCCGAGCCGAAGAAGCCGCTGGCCATGAGGTCAAGGTTGTTGCCCGGCGGCTCGGGCGCGGGCGGCGCGCCGCGCGGCGCAGACGACATGATCGCCGGCTCGGTGAGCTGGAAGTTGGTGCGGTTGTCGCCGTCAGGGCGAAGCATCACGCCATCCGGCGGCACCGTTTCGTTGCCCAGGGGCGACGGGTTCGTGTTGATACCCGGGCCGCCAGCGGTGCGCGTGCCCAGCGGCGAATGGCTCGTGCGCTCGGTGCCCGTAGGCTCGCCATGCTTGGTCTTCCACCACTGCATCGACATCTGCTCTTCGATCTCGTCGATCTTCTTGAGCGTCATCGCCCGGTCGTCCGGCTTGGACGAGGAGGTGCTGATCTGGAAGAACGAGGGCCGGGCGTTGGGGTTCTGCACCCCCAGCGCCTCGCGGCGGCGCAGCTTGCGCAGCATGTCGAATTCGCGCTTGCGCACGAAGTCGTTGCGCCGCTTGCGCTCGATCATCTCCTTGAGCGCCTGCTTGCTGTAGCTGCTGTCGCGATCGGCGTCCTGCTGGTCGAGGTCGCTCCAGTTGGTGGTCGGGTTGCGCACGAAGCGGACAACCTTCGACAGCAGGCCCATGCCATTGCCGCCGCTGCCGTTCTCTTCCTTGGACATCTCGTGCGTGCCGTGCCTGCGTCTGCTGGTGGGTGGACCGGTAGGAGGGAAAGATGAAGGGGAAATGGACGAGGCCGGTGGCCCGTCAGTCGCCGAACATCTTCTGCTTGAGCTCGCGGCGCTGCTGCGCCTCGAGCGACAGCGTGGCCGTGGGACGGGCCAGCAGCCGGCCGACGCCGATGGGCTCGCCGGTCTCGTCGCAGTAGCCGTAGTCGCCGGCATCGATACGCGCGATCGATTGCTCGATCTTCTTGAGCAGCTTGCGCTCGCGGTCACGCGTGCGCAACTCGAGAGCGTGCTCTTCCTCGATGGTGGCGCGGTCCGCCGGATCGGGTACGACGACGGTATCTTCGCGCAGGTGCTCGGTGGTCTCGCCGGCGTTGTCCAGGATGTCCTGCTTGAGCTGGACGAGCTTCAGGCGGAAGAACGCCATCTGCTTGTCGTTCATGTATTCGCCATCGGGCATGGCGAGCACTTCGGCATCGGTCAACTGGTCTGCCGTCTTGGTCTTCCAGTTGTTGGCCAGCTTGGGGTCTTTCTTGATCGTCACGTTCGGAGGGGGTGCGAGTACGGGAGTGGACATGGATTGCGTGTAGCTGGCTTTGGCCGCCGTCGACGCCACCGCGGGCGGCATCGAGGGAACGGTCATCGAGAGTTTAGAGGACCGCGAGGCCTTTGGCGCGGATACCGGCACGGAAGCCGGGGCCACCGGCGCGCGGGATGCCAAAGGTGCGGCGGCTGGCGCGACGGGCGCCGCAGCCTTGGCCGGGGTGGGCGCCTTTCCGGGCGCGGCGGCAGGCTTCGCGGCGACCTTGGCGGGAGCGGCGTTGGGCGCTGGCTTCTTCGCGGGAGCGGACTTGGACGCCGGCTTCTTCACGGAGGCAGACTTGGCAACCACTGCCTTCTTCGGAGCCGGCGCGGCGGACTTGCCGGCAGCGGTCTTGGGCGTTGCCGCCTTGGCCGCCGCCTTGGGCTTGACCGCCACGGCCTGGCGCCCGGCCGCCGGGGCCTTGGCCGCGGGCTGCGTCGCCGGGCGCTTGCTCGCCCCTGTGGAAGCCGTCTTCGTCATCCTGGACTGCTCCTTGGTCTGGCTGGGTTGTGCTCGCTTCACTTCCTCTGTCTCCTCGGCAGAAGCCCCCTCGATTTCCCGGATCGCCAGCCCTTCGGGGCCCGCGCGGCGTGTGGCGGCGCAGACACAGTCTGTCACCAAGCCCCGCGTTATACCCCTAATACAGAGATCGGCGACACGCCATGGCGCCCTATTGCGCGCATGGCGCCGCCAGGAGGCGCGAAAGCGGTGTTGGCTGACACAGCCGTTGCGCCGGCGAGACATACACGAGGCAGAACGCGGCCAGGAGGCCGCGTTCCGGTGCTCAGGCAGACGCCGGGGTCAGACCAGGCACTGCTCCAGCCCCTGAAGCAGGATGTCCTTGGGCAGATCGATACCGATGAAGACCATCTTGGAAACCCGCGCCTCGCCCTCGGCCCAGGTCGGACCCAGATCGGAGCCCATGAGCTGGTGCACACCCTGGAAAATGACCTTGCGGTCAGTGCCCTTCATGTTCAGCACGCCCTTGTAGCGCAGCATGCGCGGACCGTAGATATTGACGATGGCTCCCAGGAAGTCCTCGAGCTTGGCCGGATCGAAGGCCCGGTCGGCCCGGAAGACGAAACTCTTGACGTCGTCGTCGTGATGGTGGTGGTGGCCGTGCCCATGAGCATGATCGTGCTGATGCGACGGATGGTCGCAGTGTTCGCCGTGCTCATGGTCGTGGTCGTGGTCGTCGTCTTCCTTGAGGAAGTCGGGGTCGATATCGAGCTTGGCATTCAGGTTGAAGCCGCGCAGGTCGAACACGTCCTTGATCGCCACGTCGCCGAAATGCACGGCCCGTTGCGGCGCACGCGGGTTCATGTGCTTGAGGCGGTGCATCAGCGCGTCGGTTTCGTCCTGGGCGACGAGGTCGGTCTTGCTGATGAAGATCTGGTCGGCAAAGCCCACCTGGCGGCGCGCTTCCTGGCGATCGTTGAGCTGGTTGGCGGCGTGCTTGGCATCCACCAGCGTCAGGATGGAGTCGAGCAGGTAGCTCTCGGCGATCTCGTCGTCCATGAAGAACGTCTGGGCCACCGGGCCCGGATCGGCCAGGCCGGTGGTTTCGATGACCACACGGTCGAAATCCAGCAGACCCTGGCGCTTCTTGGCTGCCAGCAGTTGCAGGGCCGAGCGCAGGTCCTCGCGGATCGAGCAGCAGATGCAGCCATTGCTCATCTGCACGATCTGCTCTTTCGACTCGGTCACCAGGATGTCGTTGTCGATGTTCTCCTCGCCGAACTCGTTCTCGATGACGGCGATCTTCTGGCCGTGCGCTTCCGACAGGATGCGCTTGAGCAGCGTCGTCTTGCCCGAGCCGAGGAAGCCGGTGAGGATGGTGGCGGGAATGAGGCTCATGGATGGGTCATTCGTTTCGATGGATAGAGGTGGCCACGCACCGGGGCGGGCTGCTGATGAAAGTGTAGGCGGGCTGTCAAGCCCCCGGTTTGCGCACGACCATCAGCCCTTTGAGGTATTCGCCTTCCGGGAAGGCAATGGTCATCGGATGGTCGGGTGCGCCGCCCATGCGCTCGGTGATGTAGCCATCCACCCCGGCGTCGCTGCCGGCCGAAGCCACGATCTTGTGGAACAGGTCGGCGCTGATACCGCCCGAGCATGAATAGGTGAACAGCACGCCACCCGGCTCCAGCAGGGCCAGGGCCAGCCGGTTGATGTCCTTGTAGGCGCGCGCGGCGCGTTCGGCGTGCGCCACCGTGGGCGCGAACTTCGGCGGATCGAGCACGATCGCGTCGAAGCGCCGGCCTTCCTTCTGGAACTGGCGCAGCGACGCGTTCACATCGGCATCCATGAAAGCGGTGTCGGCCGCGTCGAAACCGTTGAGCGCCACATTGGCCGCCGCACGCGCAAGGGCCGGGGCCGACGAATCGATCGAGGTGACGTGCCCCCGCACGCCAGCCGCGCGTTGCCCCGCCAGCGCCGCCACGGTGAACCCACCGGTGTAGCAGTAGCAGTTGAGCACGCGCTCGAAGCCGCGACGGGCGACGGTGTCGGCGAAGCGCTTGCGGCTGTCGCGCTGGTCCAGGTAGAAGCCGGTCTTGTGGCCTTCGGCGATGTCCAGCGACAGGCGCCACTCGTGCTCGCGCAACACGTGCTCCGTCGGCCCCTCGCCGCGCAGCCAGCCGGTGACTTCGGGCAGGCCTTCCAGGCCGCGCGCACTGGCGTCCGATCGCTCGTACAGGCGGGTGAGGCCCGTGTGTGCCAGCAGCGCATCCGCCAGCACGGCCTTCCAGCGTTCGGTCCCGGCGGCCAGGAACTGTGCCACCAGGGTGTCGCCATAGCGATCCACGATCAGGCCGGGCAAGCCATCGGCCTCGCCATGGATCAGCCGCAGGCCATCGCTCTGCACGTCGAACAGCCGGCGCGCGTCGATGCTGGCGGCCACCCGCTGGCGCAGGAAGGCGGCGTCGATGCGCTGGCCCTCGTCGAAGCTCCAGGCCCTGGCGCGGATGCGCGACGACGGGCTGAATGCCGCCCAGGCCAGGAACCTGCCCTCGTGCGATTCAACGCGCACCGTCTCGCCCGCATCGCCGCCGCCACGCGCGATGGCCGATTCGAAGATCCAGGGATGGTGGCGCAGCAGCGAACGCTCTTTGCCTTCCTTGAGACGGATGGTTTTCATGGGGCGTATTGTCGTGGACCGCCCCCGGCAGCCGCACGCCGCCCGACGCGGCTCAGAGCAGCCCGAGCCAGTCGCCCCACACCAGGCGCCCGAGATAGCGCGCGGGCAGCAAGGTGAACGCACCGGCGATCAGGCAGGCCCCGACGTAGGTCCAGGTCATGGTGTGGCGATGGGCCTGCACCTGCCCCTTGAGCATGAAGCGCAATCCGAAGAACAGGCCGATGTAGGTCACGGGCACGAGCACGTGGATCGGCGTGTATCCGGCGATGTTGGGCAGGCCGTAGTCGCGGATGAAGATGGCCGAGGTTGCCGTCACCAGCATCAGGGTCACCCAGGCATAGCCGAAAGCGCGGTGCAGCCGCGGGCGTTGCTGCCGGCTGCGCCGAGCCCAGAGGGCCACTGGCCCGGTGACGATGGCGCCGAGCGCGGCAGCGAGGTGGATGGCAATGACGGGCGTCATCTGCATGGTGATACTCCGGCGTCAATCCAGGCAGGACAGGGGCCAGGCCTACTTGCCGCGGCGTGCCCGCGGATGCGCGGCGTCGTAAGCCCTGGCCAGATGCTGGAAGTCCAGCCGCGTGTAGACCTGCGTGGTGGTGATGTTGGCGTGCCCCAGCAGTTCCTGCACCGCGCGCAGGTCGCCGCTGGACTGCAGCACGTGGCTGGCGAACGAGTGGCGAAGCATGTGCGGGTGCACCGGCACCGCAAGACCAGCCTGGCGTGCCCGCAGTCGCAGGCGCTGCCAGACCGCCTGCGCGCTCAGGCGCGCACCGTTGCGGCCCGCGAAGAGTGCCGGCTCCGTGGCAGTGGCCGGCGCGTTGCCCCGCACCAGAAGCCAGCGTTGCAGCGCCTCACGCGCGGCCTGGCCCACGGGCACGGTGCGGCGCTTGCTGCCTTTGCCCAGTACGTGCGCCTCGCCGGCCTGCAGGTCGATCCATCCGCGCGCTGTGGCGCTGGCGGCCACGTCCAGGCCGACCAGCTCGCCCACGCGCAGGCCGCTGCCGTAGAGCAGCTCGACCATCGCCGCGTCGCGCGCCTCGAGCCAGGGGTCGGCCTCTGCGTTGGTGAAGCTGGCCAGCTTCACGGCGTCGTCCACGTCCAGCGCCTTGGGCAGCGGCTTGCCGCTGCGCGGCGCACGCACGTCCTGCACGGGGTTGGCGTCGATCAGGCCCTCGCGGCCCAGCCAGGTGTAGAAGCCGCGCCAGCCCGAGAGGATAAGAGCGATACCGCGTCCGCTGCGGCCAGCCGAATGCATCTGCGCCACCCAGCGGCGGATGTGCGCGGCATGCACACGCCTGAGCTCGATGCCGGCGGCGGCGGCCTGCTCGCCCAGCCGGCGCAGGTCGAGCGCGTACAGCTCGACCGTGCGGGCCGCCAGGCGCTTTTCGACGCGGACGTGTTCGAGATAGCGCTCGACCAGCGCCAGATCGGCCGCCGCCAGCGGGACCGGCGGCACGATGGCGGCGATGCCGGTGCTGTCGGCGCCCATGGCTGCGCGCCCCGTCCGGTTCAGCCGCGCAGGCGGCCCAGCGCGGCGCTGGCCAGCTCGGCGATGCGTTCGAGGAAGTCGGTGCCCATCTCGGTATTGAAGCGCTGTGGATCGGGCGAGGCCAGCACGATCAGGCCGAACGCCTGCGGCGCGCCGGCTTCGCGCAGCGGCAGCAGCGCCAGCGAGATGGCGGCATTGGGGTCCTGCAGCCAGCTGGCGGGCTCGAAGCCCGAGTTGAGGCCGCAGAACGGCGAGGTGAGCGACGAAGCGAAGCTGCGCGCATCGTCGCTGGCACCCTGGGCGAAGGACTCGGCGGCATAGGCTTCCGAGACGCCCCACACCTTGATGGCCGCCTGCGGCACCAGGAACTGCTCGCGGAACTGCTCGATGATGACCGAGGGCAGTTGCCGCGGCTCGCGCGCCAGCAACATGCTGCGCATCCAGCGCTGCAGCTTGTCGGCAATGATGAGGTTTTCGTTGCCGTTCCGGATCATGTCCATGATCCGGTGCTCGAGCGCCTTGATCTTCTCGCGCAGCATCTCGGCCTGGCGCTCCTGCAGGCTCACGGCGCGGTTGCCGTGGGGGCTGGTCAGCTGCACGCTGGACAGCAGCTGGGCATGGCGCTCGAAGAAATCGGGCGTGTGCACCAGGTAGTTGGCGATATCGTCTTCTGTGATGGGGTTCATCGGGTTCATTGCAGGTCGTCCGGAATGTCGATTTCGCCTTCGAACACGGTGGTGGCCGGTCCGGTCATGAAGACCGGGGCCATGCCACCGGCCCATTCGATGGTCAGGCGGCCGCCACGGGTGTCCACGTCCACGCGCGGATCCAGCAGCCCCTCGCGGATGCCGGCCACCACGGCCGCGCAGGCGCCCGTGCCGCAGGCCAGCGTTTCGCCGGCGCCGCGCTCGTACACGCGCAGGCGGATGTGGTGGCGCGCCACCACCTGCATGAAGCCGGCGTTGACGCGGCGCGGGAAGCGCGCGTGGCGTTCGATCAGCGGCCCCCACTCGGCCACGGGGGCGGTATCGACGTCGTCCACCAGCATCACGGCGTGCGGGTTGCCCATGGACAGCACGGCCGCACGCGGCGCGGCGTCGCCGCCGGGCACGGGCAGCACCAGCGGCCAGGTGTCCTGGCCGTTGATGGCGATGGGCGTGAGGCCCGAGGCATCGAACGGCACGCGTTCGAGCTCGAACACCGGCGCGCCCATGTCGACCGTGACGCGGCCGTCTTTGTTGATTCGCGGCTCGATCACGCCCGAGAGCGTCTGCACGCGCACCACGTCACGGTCGATGAGGCCGCGGTCGCGCACGTAGCGCACGAAGCAGCGCGCGCCGTTGCCGCACTGCTCCACCTCGCCACCGTCGGCGTTGTGGATCACGTACTCGAAATCGACGCCGGGTGCGGGCGATGGCCGCACCGACAGCACCTGGTCGGCGCCCACGCCGAAATGGCGGTCGGCCAGGAACCGGTACTGGGCCGCCGACAGCCCCAGCCGGTCGCGCATTTCGTCGAGTACGACGAAGTCGTTACCCGCGCCCTGCATTTTGGAAAAGCGAACTCGCATATCTGCGGGATTATCGCCCTCACGATAATGCGGCGCATGGTCCGTCCCACACAACTACTCCATCCGGCCCGCGAACCCGCACCGTTGCGAGCCGCCGCCACCGTGTTGCTGCTGCGCGAAGGGCCGGGCGGGCTGGAGGTGCTGATGACGCGCCGTTCCGACCGCGCGAGCTTCGCGCCCGGCGCCTATGTGTTCCCGGGTGGCGTGATCGATCCGGCCGACGCACAGTCGCATGCGCTGGCGGCACACCGGCCCACGCAGACCGGTGATGCGCTCACGCAGGCCATCGCCGCCATCCGCGAGAGCTTCGAGGAACTGGGCGTGCTGCTGGCCCGCCATGCCGACGGCCGCGCGGCCGATGCCGCCGATATCGCCGCGATCGACCGCCAGCCGCCCGAGGGCGACAGCTTCGCCGCGCAATGTGCCGCCCGCGGCCTGGTGCTGGCCGCCGACGAGGTGCGCGTGCTGGCGCGCTGGACCACCGACCGCGACCTGTCGCGCCGCTTCGACGTCGCCTTCCTGATCGCCCGCATGCCCGAAGGACAGCAGCCCGTGGCCGACGAGGCGGAGCAGTTCGAGCCCGTGTGGGTGCGCCCGGCTGACGCGCTGGCACGCCATGCCGCCGGCAGCTTCCTGATGATCTTCCCGACCATCCGCACGCTGGAGCGGCTGGCCGCCTTCGACAGCGTGGACGCCGCCCTGGCCGCCTGCGCCGGCGAGACGCCACTGTGGTCGAGTTGCCCGCGCGCGGGCCTGCTGGCCGGTGCCGAGGCGCGCTACATGGAGCACGAGCTGCCCTTCGGCGAGCTGGCCCTGGTCTGCCCCGACGGGCAGATCGTCCACGCGCTCGACTGGCAGCACGAGCGCCCCGTGCCGCTGCTGCGCAACGTGATGCGCCTCACATCCGGCAACCCCGGCTTCATGACGGGGCCAGGCACCAACAGCTACCTGGTGGGCGACCCCGACACCGGCTACATCGCCATCGACCCCGGCCCGCACGACGACGCCCATCTCGACCGCCTCTGGCGCGCGGCCGGCGGCGACATCCGATGGATCGTCTGCACCCATTCGCACCCCGACCATTCGCCGGGCGCCGCGCCGTTGCAGGCGCTGTGCCGGATGCGGCCGCCCATCGTCGGCCTGCCTTCGGCGTCCACGGCCCGCGCCGACAGCCGCTTCACGCCCGACCGGGTGCTGGCCGATGGCGAGGCCCTGTTGCTCGAAGGCGGCGGTCGCACGCACACGCTGCGGGCCATCCACACGCCGGGCCACGCGGCCAACCACGTGTGCCTGGCGCTGCTGGAAGACGGCCTGCTGTTCTCGGGCGACCACATCCTCAACGGCAGCACCACGGTGATCAATCCGCCCGACGGCGACATGACCGACTACCTGGAGTCGCTGGACAAGCTCGATGCCGCCTGCACGAAGTACGGCCTCGACTTCATCCTGCCCGCGCACGGCCACGTCATCGCAGAGGCCCGCGCGGCCATCGGCCAGTTGAAGGCGCACCGGCTCAGGCGCGAAGCGAAGGTGGCCGCGGCCATGCGCCAGTTGCCGGGCGGCACGCTGGACGACTGGGTCCGCCTGGCCTATGACGACGTGCCCGAGCGTCTCTGGCCGGTGGCCGCGCGCTCGCTGGCCGCGCACGTGCAGCGCATCGAATCCCAAGGCGCCTTCAATGACGACTGAATCGCCCGACGACACCGGCGGCGAGCGGCTGGCCAAGCGCGTGGCCGCCCTGGCGCGCTGCTCACGCACCGAGGCTGAGCGCTACATCGAAGGTGGCTACGTCCTCGTGGACGGCCAGGTGATCGACGAGCCGGCCTTCCGCGTGCGCCACGAAGCCGTGGCGCTGGCACCCGACGCCACCCTGCTCCCGCAGCCGCCCGTCACACTGGTGGTGCACAAGCCTGCCGGCATGCCGTTCGAAGAAGTGGCGCTCTCGGCCGACACGCGCTGGGTGGGCGACCCGATGCGCCTGGCGCCGTTGCGCCGGCATTTCCGCAACCTCCATTGCGCCGCTCCGATACCGCCGCGCGGCAGCGGCCTGGTGGTGTTCACGCAGGACAACCGCATCGCGCGCCGGCTGGAGGAAGACGCGGCCTTCATCGAGCAGGAGTGCATCGTCGACGTGCGCGGCGATTTGTCGCCCGGGGGCCTGGCGCTGCTCAACCACGGCCTGGTGCTGCGCGGGCGTGCCCTGCCGCCCGCCAAGGTGAGCTGGCAGAGCGAGAACCGGCTGCGCTTCGCGCTCAAGGGCATCGCGCCGGCGCAAGTGCCGGGCATGTGCCATGCGGTGGGGCTGGAGTTGCTGGCGCTGCGGCGCATCCGCCTGGGCCGCGTGCCCATGGCCGCCCTGCCGCCGGGCCAGTGGCGCTACCTGCAGCCGCAGGAGCGCTTCTAGAAAAAGTGTGAAGCCCACCGTTACGCCGGATTCTGTGCACCGCGGTTGCCCGCGGCGTGACCGTCATTCCTCTGGGCCGTGGGTCGCCCACACGGCTCGGTGCTACCTACCCGCCAGCTCTGCGGAACCACATCAACGCTGGCCTACTTGGTATTGCTGCGCGTAGAGATTGCCCGTTTCACCCGAACTGAATCGGCTCGTCTCTGTTGCTCTGATCCTCACCTCACGGTGGGCAGCCGTTAGCTGCTACGCTGTCCTTCGCAGTCCGGACGTTCCTCCAGTGCGCCCTTTCGGGACATGCACCAGCGACGGCCTGGCGGACTTCACCGGGCGATTATCGGCGATGACGCCGGGGAAACAGCGGGTGCGCCAGAATGGCGGGCCAGCCCGGAGCCTGCTTACCGCTGCGTCCGGCATCCATCCAGAACACCCGAAGGAGCACAGACATGAAGGCCGACACCATCCTCCAGACCATCGGCAACACGCCGCACATCCGTATCCAGCGCCTGTTCGGCAACGCATCGGTATGGGTCAAGTCCGAGCGCTCCAATCCGGGCGGCTCGATCAAGGACCGCATCGCGCTGGCGATGGTGGAAGACGCGGAAAAGTCGGGCC
The DNA here is from genome assembly GCA_017307855.1 of Burkholderiales bacterium. Classification (GTDB taxonomy): domain Bacteria; phylum Pseudomonadota; class Gammaproteobacteria; order Burkholderiales; family Burkholderiaceae_C; genus JAGOCV01. The sequence continues at coordinate 149,719 of JAFKGD010000009.1, forward strand.
GCCTCAAGGCGGGCGGCACCATCATCGAGCCCACCTCCGGCAACACCGGCATCGGCCTGGCCATGGTGGCGGCCGTGAAGGGCTACAAGCTCGTGCTCGTCATGCCCGAGAGCATGTCGCTCGAACGCCGCCGCCTGATGCTGGCCTACGGCGCCACCTTCGACCTCACGCCCAAGGAAAAAGGCATGAAAGGCGCCATCGCGCGCGCCGAGGAACTGGTGGCGCAGACACCCGGCGCCTGGATGCCGCAGCAGTTCGAGAACGCCGCCAACATCGAGGTGCACGTGCGCACCACGGCGCAGGAAATCCTGGCTGACTTTCCCGAGGGGCTCGACGCGCTGATCACCGGCGTGGGCACCGGCGGCCACCTGACGGGCTGCGCGCGCGTGCTCAAGGCCAGGTGGCCGCAGCTCAAGGTGTTTGCCGTGGAGCCGGCCGCCTCGCCCGTGATTTCGGGCGGCCAACCCGCACCCCATCCGATCCAGGGCATCGGCGCCGGTTTCGTGCCGAAGAACCTCGACACCGCCGTGCTCGACGGCGTGATCCAGGTCGATGCCGAGGCCGCGCGCGAAATGGCCCGCCGCTCGGCACGCGAGGAAGGCCTGCTCGTGGGCATCTCCTCGGGCGCCACGCTGGCGGCCATCGCGCAGAAACTGCCCGATCTGCCGGCGGGCGCCAGGGTGCTGGGTTTCAACTACGACACCGGCGAGCGCTATCTCTCCATCGACGGTTTCCTGCCCACGGCCTGATGCCGGCGCGATAATCCACGGCTCGCCCGATCGACACGGGCCCCGCATCATGATCCGCCTCTCAGAAATCAAGCTCACGCTCGCCGAAGCCGAGTCACCCCTGCCCGCCTTGACCGGTGCGGCTGCCCGGATCCTGGGCATTCCACGCGAAGACATCGCGCGCATCGACATCTACAAGCGCAGCTTCGATGCGCGCAAGGCCGAACTGCTGGCCGTGTACATCGTCGACGTGGTGCTGTCCGAGCCGGCTCGCGCTGTCGGGCTGCTGCAGGCGCTCGCCGGTACGCCCCACGTGCAGCCGACGCCCGACATGGCGTGGCACGCACCCGTTCAGGCGCCGGCGGACTGGCCCGGCGGGCGACTGCGGCCAGTGGTCGTCGGCTTCGGTCCGTGCGGCCTGTTCGCGGCGCTGGCGCTGGCGCAGATGGGCCTGGCGCCCATCGTGCTCGAACGCGGCAAGCCGGTGCGCGAGCGCACCCAGGACACCTGGGCACTGTGGCGGCGGGGCGAACTCGACCCCGAGTCCAACGTGCAGTTCGGCGAAGGCGGCGCGGGGCTGTTCTCAGACGGCAAGCTCTACAGCCAGATCAAGGATCCGCGCTTCCTGGGCCGCAAGGTGATGCGCGAATTCGTGGCCGCCGGCGCACCGGCCGAAATCCTCACCGAAGCCCATCCGCACATTGGCACGTTCAAGCTGGTGAAGGTGGTCGAGACGATGCGCGAGGAGATCCGGCGCCTGGGCGGCGAGATCCGCTTCCGGCAGCGCGTGACCGACGTGCACATCGACGACGGCAAGGTGCGCGGTCTCGAGGTGCAGGACCTGGACACCGGCGCCACACACGAACTGGCGGCCGACCACGTGGTGATCGCGCTGGGCCACAGCTCGCGCGATACCTTCTCCATGCTGCACCGGCGCGGCGTGTACATCGAGGCCAAGCCGTTCTCGGTGGGCTTCCGTGCCGAGCATCCGCAAGGCGTGATCGACCGCGCGCGCTGGGGCCGGCACGTTGGCCATCCGCTGCTGGGCGCGGCCGAGTACCGGCTCGTGCACCACGCCAGCAACGGGCGTTCGGTCTACAGCTTCTGCATGTGCCCCGGTGGCACGGTGGTGGCCGCCACCTCCGAGCCGGGCCGCGTGGTCACCAACGGCATGAGCCAGTATTCGCGCAACGAGCGCAACGCCAACGCCGGCATCGTGGTCGCCATCGATCCGGCCGACTATCCGCAGGACTACGAAGCGCTCGGCCTGCCGCGTTCCGAATGGGGCCAGCCGCATCCGCTGGCCGGCATCGAACTGCAGCGCCGGCTCGAATCCAACGCATTCGTGCTGGGCGGCGGCACCTACGAAGCACCCGGCCAGCTGGTGGGCGACTTCATCGCCGGGCGGCCCTCGACAACCTTCGGCGAGGTGCAACCCAGCTACAAGCCCGGCGTGAAACTGGGCGACCTGCATGGCGCGCTGCCGCCTGCCGCCATCGCCGCGCTGCGCGAGGCATTTCCCGCCTTCGGCAAGAAGATCCCGGGCTTCGACCGCCACGACGCCGTGCTCACCGGAGTGGAGACGCGCACCTCATCGCCTATTCGCATCACGCGTGGCGACGATTTCCAGAGTCTCAACGTACGCGGGCTGTTTCCGGCAGGCGAAGGAGCCGGTTATGCGGGCGGCATCCTTTCGGCGGGTGTAGATGGCTTGCGTGCGGCCGAAGCCGTCGCACGCAGCCTGATGCCGCTGCCCTGACCTGCGCAACGCCGTCTGGAGCCAAGCGGGTTGGATAGGCCGCAGCACGAACGGCCTGCGCAGGAAGCGCCTGGCGAGGAGACTAACCTTCAGTTCACCAGCTCGACGGCGGGCTGGGCTGCGAAAGAGGTGAGCTGTGCGGGTGTGAAGCTGGCGGGCAGGAGGGCGGTCATGTTCAGCTGCACAGAGAAGCCGGTGTTGGCTGGCAGAGGCTGGGCGAGGTGCAGCACGATCACGGAGGCGGGCTGGGTGACGTCGACGCTGGTGGTGGCCGGGGCGCTGGAGCTTTCGACGGACACGCGCAGCCTCAAGGACTTGCTGGACTGATCGAGCGGCTCGAGAGCATGGAGTGCGGCCTGCGCAGCCTCACCGAACTCATCGACACGTCCAGCCCGGTGGGGCGCCTGATGAGCAGATGCTCGGCGCCGTAGCCGAGTTCGAGCGCATGCTCATCCGCGAGCGCGCCGTTGCCGGGCAGATGCCCGCTGTGCGGCGCGGCGCGATTGCGGTGCTGGGCCAGCCCAAGGTGGTGTCGGCCGATCAGGGCCGCAAGGCGCTGGCGCGCTGGCATGGCGAGCCCCGCCCCGTGCTGGGTCCGTTGTTGCAGGCCTACCGCATCGTGCCTGGGCGGCGCCATGGCGTACCGCCGGCCGAGCAGTTGCCCTGCCGCGAAGTCTGATGCGCCCCCCGCATCGGAATCTTCTGAAATATCGACATCCCGGGAACCCGGAAGCCTTCAAAACCGCCCATTGGCGCCGGTTTTGGTCTGGTTGGGTCGCCATTCGCGGACAGAAAAGTGCGTTGGCACCCGAAAAAACGCATTTGGAAGCGATTTGGCGGCGGTTCGAAGCGCGCCGCGCGTCGCAGGCCCGCCCCATCTTCCAATCCATCTGCGCGGACGACTTCGCCGCGTCAAATCCTGTTTAACAACACTCTTAGGAGTTTCTCCATGTTCAAAAAAGCAATGATCGCCAGCGCTGTGCTGGCTGGCGCGTTCGCGGCCCAAGCGCAAGTGGGCACGCCCGCTCCGTCCGCGACCCTGACGGTGGGCGGCACGGTGACGGCGCCGATCTGCTCGCTGGCGCTGGCCGGCGGCGGCGCGGCAACGTTCGGCACCATTACGCGTCCGCTGACTGGTTGGACGACGATCAGCACGGCGCCGGCGCGCTACCAAGCTCCGGCATCTAAGAAGCAGACGGTTGCCCTGAACGTGAGCTGCCCGGCCCCGACCAAAATGGCACTTGCCATGCAAGACAACCGCTCTGCGTCAGTTGTCGCTCCCGCCAGCGCTGTAGCCAACTTCGGCTTGGGAACCTACACCCCCGCTGGTGGCGGTACGGCAACCAACATCGGCAACTTCTTCGTGGACTACACCGGCCTGCAGATCACCCCCACTGTGGGCGGTACTGCGGCTGCTCCGGCCGTGAAGTTGGTGACGGCTGGCACAGCCACCTCGTCCAGCACCTGGGCTGCGGCGACTGGCGTGCTGGCTAGCTACCTGCCGACCTCCCAGTCGCTGGGCTTCGCTGCCACCGCTGGCGCTACCACGCCAGATTCGTTGGCATCGATTGCCGGCAATCTCGTGGTCAACGTCGAACTTTCCAAGGCCACCGTCGACGCCGCCACGAGCGACATTACGCTGGACGGCAACGCCACGATCACGCTGGTGGGCCTGTAATAGGTCCTTGGCCTGGTAGGACATTTCTTCTCAGAAAAGCCCGGTCAGGCTTTTTCGAATGAGGCGCGGCGAGCTCATGGGTTTGCTGCGCCTCTCCCGAATTCCCAAGAACACTTCCCCAAGGGGACACCATGAACATGTTTTGCAAGCTGGGCGCAGCATCGCTGCTGGCGCTGCTCCTGGCCTTCAGTTTGCCCATGGCCCAAGCGCAACAGCCGGTGCAAGGCACGGGCGTACAGCCGGAGCAAGGCGTTCTGCTGATCAATGAGGCTGATGGTCAGGCACAAATGTCGCTCAAGAGCGGTGATGCGCGTCCGCTGCTGTTGCACAGCCGCATCTACGACGTCGTCGAAGAAGACAAGAGTCTGGTTGTCGTGCCCCTGCCCACTGTAGTTCGTGTAGAGCCGCAGGGCCGCCAGATCGTGCGCTTTGCGCTAAGCAAGAGCGAGCCGCTCAAAGTGCAGCACATCAAGCGCGTGACCTTCGAAGGCATTCCTCCATCGCAGAAGAAGGAAGGTGAGGCCAAGGTCAACCTCAATGTGCGCTACGACCTTCCCGTGATCATCTCACCCAAGGGCCTGGTGCAGCACGAGGCGCCGTGGGAGCTGATGAAGTGGAGTGTGGCCGCAGGCCGGCTCACCATGACCAATCCCAGCCCGTACATCGTGCGTCTTTCGCGCGAAGTGGACTTGCAGCCGCAGGGCAAACGCATTGAGATCTTTAAGCGCACATTCGCACTGCCTGGTGAAACACTGAGTGTCGAGCTGCCCAAGGACGTAAAGCCCGCCGACATCAAGGCAGTACGCCTGTTCCCCGCCAATCTTTGGGGCTACACAGCCCCCGACTACGACGCACCGTTGGAGCCCACGGCTCCCTGAGGGCGCAGGTCCTGCGTCATCCATGGCCCTGAGTTTCGGGGCCATTTTTCCACCAGAACACCAAAGTTTCGCCCCGGGCCTCGTTGCCGGGCGCGAGGAGGGCACAGCCATGCTTGAACATCACTCACACCGTGCGGTTTTCGCGCTTCGGCCGGTGGCCGTGGCGGTGGCTGCGCTGTCACTGGCGCTGCCGGCGGCGGCGCAGACGCCCGCGCCAGCAGCCCAGCCGCAGTCCACCACGCCCCTGCCGCCGCAGCCTGTGCTCGTGGCGCAGGCTGCCACCGGCAGTGCGGCAGTGACCACCGACGTAGCGCAGCTGCAGGTGACGCAGTTCGACGAAGACATCCTGCGCCAGCGGGGCTTGTCGCCCAGCATCGCCGAGTACTTCCGCCGCGCGCCACGCTTCACGCCGGGGTCGCAGCCCGTGCAGGTCACGGTCAACGGCCAGGAGCTCGGGCGCAAGCAGGCGCTGTTCGATGCGGTGGGCCAGCTGTGCTTCACGCCCGAGTTCGTGCGCGCCATCGGCCTGGTGCCGATGGCGCAGGTGCTGGAGATGAACCGCCAGGCGCGCAGCAAGGCCGAGGCTGGCACCGATCTGGCCACGCTGCCGCTGCCCGACCTCTCGCGCGACGGCGTGCCCGGCGCCTGCCCCGACTACCGCGCCGTCTCGCCGCGTGCCCAGGTGGCGCTCATGCCCTCGATGGGCGCGGTGGAGATCACGGTGCCGCCCGAGCACGTGCAGGCTGTGCCGCGCGCCTTCAAGACCGACACCGGCGGGCGCGGCGCGCTGCTGAACTACCGCGCCTTCACGCTGGCCGGCAGCAGTGGCGGCGTCACCACCAACCGCTACACCTTCGTGGACACCACGGCGGGCGTGAACATCGACGACTGGCTCGTGCGCAGCCAGCAGAACTACTACCGCTCCGAGGGCCTGGGCGCCGCGCCCACCAGCCGCATGCGCTGGCAGTCGGCCTATGCCCAGAAGACCTTCGAGGGCCAGCGCCAGGTGCTGCAGGCCGGGCGCATCACCACGCAAGACCCGCTCTTCGGCGGCGTGCCGCTCGATGGCGCGCAGTGGTTTCCCGAGCAGGCGCTGCACTACCAGAACAGCACCTTCGCCGTCACCGGCGTGGCCGGCACGCGCGCGCGGGTGGAGATCCGCCAGGCCGGCGCCCTGCTGCACACCACGGTGGTGCCGCCGGGGCCGTTCTCCATCGCCGACTTCCCGCTGACCAATCGCGGCGCGGACCTGCAGGTCAAGGTGGTGGAGGAGAGCGGCAGCGAGCAGAACTTCGTGGTGCCGGCCACGCAGCTCATGCTCGCCTCAGACAACGCCTTGCGCGAGGGCTGGAACCTGGCAGCCGGCCAGCTGTGGGACCAGACGGATGCGCACACCTACCGGCGCGCGCCGCTGGTCTCGGCCTCGCGCGGCTGGGCCTTCGGGCCTTACTCGGGCACGGTGGGCGGCATGCTCTCGCGCGAGTACGTGGCTGCGGGTGCTGCGGCCAACGTCGCCTGGCCCGAGGCCGGGCGCTCGCTGTACGGGCAGCTGCTGGCCTCCAGCGACTCGGCCCGGGGCCTGTCGGGCGTGCAGGCGAGCACGGCGCTCGGGCAATCCCTGGGGCGTGACGTGCGCCTGGGCCTGTCGGCCAACCTGCGCACCAGCGGCTACCGCGCGCTGCAGGAGGCGCAGGCGTACCACCAGGCCGAGCCGCACCTGCCCTCGGGCTACCGCTCGCAGCTGGGGGCCACGCTGGGCGTGGGCGCCGGCGCCTGGGGCAGCTTCAGCGCCGGCCTCACGCACGAGAACTACTTCTGGGGCGAGCCCGGCCAGGTGCTCAGCCTGGGCTGGAGCAAGAGCTGGCGCGGCGGCGTGAGCCTGAACGCCAGCCTCTCGCGCAGCACGGCGCGCTCGTATCCGGCCAGTCCGCTCAACCCCGGCGCCGGCACGGTGCTCTTCGGCGGCAGCGACTTCGCCTACGTGGGCCTGTCGATCCCGCTGGGCACCAGCATCACCAGCCGCAGCTTCGCGCAGAAGACGGACGACACCACGCGCGTGGGCACATCGATCAACCACCGGGTCAACGAGTACGTCAGCTACACCGCCTCGGCCGAGCAGTCCAGCAGGGCGGGCCATACCTCCGACGCCCAGAGCCTGACGGCCTCGCTGCTGCCGCGCTATGCCAGCGTGTCGCTGGGCATCACCCAGGGCCAGGGCTACCAGAGCACCTACGGCGAGATCAGCGGCGCGCTGCTGGCCACCGGTGCAGGCCTGGCGTTTTCTCCTTACGCGGTGCAGGACAGCTTTGCCACCGTGAGCACGGGCAAGGTGACGGGGGTGCGCCTGGACACGCCGCAGGGCCCCGTGTGGTCGGGCCCCGGCGGGCTGGCCGCCGTGCCGGCGCTGGCACCGTACTACGAGTCGCGCATCGAGGTGGCCGGGCGCAGCGTGGCGCTGGACGTCGAGGTGGACAACGGCCTTCAGGTGGTGCAGGCCGGCCGCGGCGCCGTGCTGCAGCTCGATGCCGGCGTGCGCCGCGTCAGCCGCCTCATGCTCACCGTGACCGGCCCCGACGGCCAGCCGCTGCCTGCGGGCACGGCCATCCTGCGCGGGGGCAACGAGTTCTTCACCGCCGTGGCCGGCGAAGGCCGCGTGCTGGTCACCGACATGAAGAAGGACGACATCGTCTACGCCGAGCTCGCCAGCGGCCAGCGCTGCACCCTGCAGGACGTCCGCACCGCGCCCAAGGCGGATGACGAGCTGTTCCAGATGGGCCAGGCCGTGTGCAAGTGACGCCCGCCCCCGTGATGCCCTGCCAACGATCCAGGAGATGAACCCATGCAACGCTCTTTCTTCCCCCGCGCCCTGATCGCGCTGGCCGCCCTGGCCGCCTCGCTGCTGGCCACCGGCGCCCACGCCGCCTGCACGCTGAGCGTCTCGCCAGCCAACATCGACTTCGGCTCGCGCCCGGCCGCCTCGCTGCCCGCCTCCGACTTGCCCGGATGGCGCCTGCTGGGCCAGCGCACCGGCACCCTCACCGGCGTGTGCGACACCCCCCAGAGCCAGTTGCGGTTGCGCCTGACGAACGTACAAGCCTCCCCCACCGCCGGCCTGCTGCTGCTGCCCGCGCGCCCGGCCTCCGCAGCTCCCGGCGCCATGCGCCTGCGCCTGCAGGAGGCCCGCGCGGGCGGCAACGCCGTGCTCGTCTCCGTCGAAAGCTCCAGCGCCCCGGCCACCACCAGCGTCGACGTCACCCAGCCCTCCTCCGTGATCGTGCTGCACCTCGCCCAGCCCCTGCCAGCCAACACCGGCTTCTCTGTGCAGCTGAACATGACCGCCCTCCTGCCCGCCAGCTTCACACCCGCACAGCTCACCTCTTTCGCAGCCCAGCCCGCCGTCGAGCTGGTGAACTGAAGGGCGGGCGCGCGGGGGCGGTCGGCCATGAAAAGCAAAAAGGGGCGGCGCTTACGCGCTGCCCCTTTTGCCGTTTTCCTGCGGATGCAGTCCTGCCGGACCGCCCGCCGGCGCTCATTGCGGCTGCTGCGTCTGCAGCGCAGCGATGCGCTCCTCGATCGGCGGATGGGTGGCGAACAGCTTGCCGATGCTGCCGGTGATGCCCATGGCCTCGACCTGCTTGGGCAGTTCGCCGGCGGGCAGCCCACCCAGGCGGGCCAGTGCGTTGATCATGGGCTGCCGGCGGCCCATCAGGCGGGCGGAATCCCGGTCGGCGCGGAATTCGCGCTGGCGCGAAAACCAGGCGACGATCATCGCGGCCACGAAGCCCAGCACGATGTCGAGCACGATGGTGGTGATCCAGTAACCGATGCCGGGGCCCGAGTTGTTGTTCTCGCCACGGCGCAGGAAGCCGTCGACGAAGTAGCCGATCACGCGCGAGAGGAAAACCACGAAGGTGTTCATCACGCCCTGGATCAGCGTCATGGTGACCATGTCGCCGTTGGCGATGTGCGCCACCTCGTGGCCGATCACGGCCTCGACCTCGTCGCGCGTCATGTTCTGCAGCAGGCCGGTGGAAATGGCAACCAGTGCCGAATTCTTGAACGCACCGGTGGCGAAGGCGTTGGGCGCGCCTTCGAAGATGCCGACTTCGGGCATGCCGATGCCGGCCTGGTCAGCGAACTTGCGCACCGTCTCGACGATCCAGGCCTCGTCAGCCGATTTCGGCTGCTCGATGATCTGCACCCCCGCGCTCCACTTGGCCACGGGCTTGCTGATCAGCAGCGAGATGAAGGCGCCGCCGAAACCCATGATGAGGGCGAAGCCGAGCAGTGCGCCCAGATTGAGGCCGTTGGCGGTGAGGTATCTGTTGACGCCCAGCAGGCTGGCGACGATGCCAAGCACCACCACCACCGCGAGGTTGGTCATGACGAACAGGACGATGCGTTTCATGGATTCTCCGTGGGATCGAATGAGGTTGACCCTGGCGCGGACATGGGGACGAGTGCCCCGTTTTCAAGCCGCTGCCGTCGCTGCAATGCCTGTCGTGTGTGGTTTCTATGGCGCTGCACTGCGCGGGCGCAATGACGAACTGGGAGCGATGATAGGGCGAAAAGTTCGTGTCGGCGGCGATGCACCGGCGCCCCGCCAGTGCATTCGCGCCAGACCCCGGGGCGGCGTCGCGGTGCCTTCTTACGCCGTCACCTGCGCCCCGCGCGCCGGGCGAAATACGGCGGTGTCGCCGTAGAACGCGGCGTCCTCGCTGGCGGGCCACCAGCCGGGCACGCCCAGCACCGGCAGCGGCGTGAACGGCTTGGCCGCCAGACGCCTGGCATCGGCCAGTTGCCCGGCCAGCCAGCCATCCAGTGCGGCGTCGGCCGGCGGCGCGTCGGCGCGCAGCACATGCGCCGTCAGCGGCTTGCGCGGCGCCGTCGCCAGTTGTTCCAGCAACGCGTGGCCGAACACCACCAGCCGAGCCTCGCGCCACAGCGGGCGCAGATCGACGAACAGCCGATGCCACTGGCGATGGGTCAATGCGTCCCACAGCGCGGGTGGCGCATGCAGCGCCGCGCCGTTCTCGTCGAACACGGTCAGCGCATCGCGCACCGGGCCTCGCCGGCCATCACTGCGAGGCCGGGCCAGTTCGGCGACATGCAGCTCGTTGATACGCGCCTTGGCCCGGGGGAAGCGCAGCCAGACGACGCCGTTGAAGAAGTCGTGCAGGTTGTCGCGCGTGGGGATGGTGCCCGTGGAACGAATGAATTGCTCGTAGCCCCTGTCCGCCGGCAAGCCCGAGTCATCGACGAAGGCGCAGGGCTGGCCGCCGTTGGCCGCGTTGAGCCGCTCGGCCACCGCCCCATGCCGGCCGAGTGCCTCCTGCATCGCAGCCGGCAAGGACAGCGAGCACAGCCAGGGCGTCGCCCAATCGACGTGCATTGGCGCCCGGCGTTCAGCCGACGACGCGCCAGTGCACCTGTTCGCCCCCGCGCAGCGGCTTGAGCGTGGCGTTGCCGAAAGGCACGGCCTCGGGCACGGTCCAGGATTCGCGGCGCAGCGTGACCGTGCCGCTGTTGCGCGGCAGGCCGTAGAAATCGGGGCCGTGGAAGCTGGCGAATCCTTCGAGCTTGTCCAGCGCGCCGGCCTGGTCGAATGCCTCGGCATAGAGCTCAAGCGCGGTGAGCGCGGTGTAGCAGCCGGCGCAGCCGAGCGCGTGTTCCTTCAGGTGGGCAGGGTGCGGCGCACTGTCGGTGCCCAGGAAAAAGCGGTCCGATCCGCTGGCCGCCGCCTCCACCAACGCCAGCCGGTGCTCTTCGCGCTTGAGCACGGGCAGGCAGTAGTAATGCGGCCGGATGCCGCCGGTGAAGATGGCGTTGCGGTTGTAGAGAAGGTGGTGTGCGGTGATCGTGGCGGCTGTGTGCCGGCCGGCCTGGGCCACGTACTGTGCGCCCTCGCGGGTGGTGATGTGCTCCATCACGATCTTCAATTCGGGGAAGTCACGGCGCAGCGGAATCAGCACGCGGTCGATGAAGACGGCTTCGCGGTCGAACAGATCCACCGTGGGGTCGGTGACTTCTCCGTGCACCAGCAACAGCACGCCGTGCTTCTGCATGGCTTCGAGCGTGGGATAGGCATTGCGGATGTCGGTCACGCCAGCGTCGCTGTTGGTGGTGGCGCCAGCGGGATAGAGCTTGAGCGAAACCACGCCGGCGGCCTTGGCCCGTGCGATCTCGTCAGGCGGCAGGCGGTCGGTGAGGTAGAGCGACATCAGCGGCTCGAAGCGGGCGTCTGCCGGCATGGCCGCCAGGATGCGGTCGCGGTAGGCCGTCGCCAGCTCGGCCGTGGTCACGGGCGGGCGCGTGTTGGGCATGATCAGCGCGCGGCCCATCTGGCGCGCCGACGCGGGTACCACGTCGGCCAGCACGGCGCCGTCCCGCACGTGCAGGTGCCAGTCGTCGGGCCGTGTGATGGTGAGGGAGTCGGGTGTGGTGGACATGGGCCGGAATTGTCTCACCGGCCCGCTGCGGGTTCCGGCGGCCCTTGGACGAATACCACGCAGCGGAGCAGAATCTGCCTTTCCCGTTACCCGAGCACAAGGCGACGCCTCATGGACATGACCGACCTCCGATCCACCGCCGGCCTGACGGCCGATCAGCTCGCCGCGCACTGGATGCCGTTCACGGGCAATCGCCAGTTCAAGGCCGATCCGCGCATCATCACGGGCGCCGAAGGCGTCCACTACATCGACGCGGGCGGGCGCCGCATCCTCGACGGCCTCTCGGGCCTGTGGACCTGTGGCCTGGGCCATGGCCGGCGCGAGATCGCCGAGGCGGTGGGCCGGCAGGCCGCCACGCTCGACTACTCGCCGGGATTCCAGTTCGGACACCCGGGCTCGTTCCGGCTGGCCGAGCGAATCGTGCAGCACATGCCGCCGGGCCTGAACCACGTGTTCTTCACCGGCTCGGGGTCGGAGGCCGCCGACACCTCGCTCAAGATGGCGCGCGCCTACTGGCGCCTCAAGGGCCAGGCCAGCAAGACGCGTTTCATCGGCCGTGCCAAGGGCTACCACGGTGTCAACTACGGCGGCATCAGCGTGGGCGGCATCGTGGGCAACCGCAAGGTGTTCGGGCAAGGCGTCGAAGCCGATCACCTGCCGCACACGCAGTTGCCCGAGAACGCTTTCTCGCGCGGCCAGCCCGCCACGGGCGCGCATCTGGCCGATCACCTGCTCGACCTGATCGCGCTGCACGACGCCTCCAATATCGCGGCCGTGATCGTGGAGCCGTTCTCGGGCTCGGCCGGCGTGGTGGTACCGCCCGTGGGCTACCTGCAGCGCCTGCGCGAGATCTGCACGCAGAACAACATCCTGCTGATCTTCGACGAGGTGATCACCGGATTCGGCCGCTGTGGCACCTGGACGGGCGCCGAGGCCTTCGGCGTGACACCCGACCTGCTGAATTTCGCCAAGCAGGTGACCAACGGGGTGATCCCGATGGGTGGCGTGGTGGCCACGTCGGAGATCCACGACACCTTCATGGCCAGCGGCGGGCCCGACTACATGGTGGAATTTGCCCATGGCTACACCTATTCGGCCCATCCCGTGGCCTGCGCGGCGGGCCTGGCGACGATGGATCTGCTGGAAGCCGAGAACGCGCCGCAACAGGTGCGCGAACTCAGCGCCCACTTCGAGGCTGCCGTGCATGGCCTGAAGGGCGCAAAGCATGTGACGGACATCCGCAACTACGGCCTGGCCGCCGGTATCACGCTGGCCGCCGTGCCGGGCGAGCCGGCACGGCGACCATTCGAGTCCGCGATGCACCTCTGGAAGAACGGCTTCTACGTGCGCTACGGCGCCGACACGCTGCAGTTCGCGCCTCCCTTCGGCATGACGCGCGCGCAGATCGACAGCGTGGTGAACGCGATCGGCGAGGCGCTGGCCGCGACCGCCTGAGCACGTACCGGCGCGGTGCGGCCCCGCCGCCGCACGACGACGGGTGGCCTGGGCTGACGGAACGCTGTCGCCGCGGCCCTTTCCTAAGGAAACCCCCGAGGCGCGGCGCGGCGCGGGCGGGCTAGGATGCCGGGCTTCCTTCCGGTTCCGCTCCCCCATGTCTTCCCCGCCCGAGTCCGGCCCGCTGCTGGACGCCGCCAGCCCCCTGCCCAGCCCAGAAGATCCCGCCCAGCCCGGCCCGAACGCCGACGAGGCCACCCGTGTGCCGCTGGCCATCGAGGACTGGCTCACCGTGATCATCATGGCGCTGCTGGCGCTGATCACGTTCGGCAACGTGCTGGTGCGCTACTTCACCAATGCCTCGTTCGCCTGGACGGAGGAGTTCTCCATCTTCCTCATGATCCTGTTGGCGCTCGTGGCCGGCTCGGCCGCGGTCGCGCGCGACCGGCACATCCGCATCGAGTACTTCGCCGAGAGCGGCTCGGCAGCTCGGCGGCGTTGGCTGGCACAGTTCGGCGCGCTCATGGTGGCGCTGCTGTTCGTGCTGATCGCCGTGCTGTCGGCGCGTGTGACGTGGGACGACTTCCGCTACGGAGAAACCTCCCCCGGCATCGGCGTGCCGCAATGGTGGTATTCGATCTGGCTGCCCATCGTGTCGCTGGCGATCGCCCTGCGCGCGCTGGGCCTGTTCGTGCGGCGCAGCCGGACCTCGTCTCCTGCTGACGGGCAAGGTGGCCGGCCATGATCGCCACCCTGCTGTTCGCACTGTTCGTGATCACCATGCTGATGGGCGTGCCCATCGGTGCGGCGCTGGGCCTGGCAGGCGCTGCTGCCATCGCGCTGGCCAACACCGAGACACAGTGGTTCGGCTTGCTGGCCGTGCCGCAGAACTTCTATGCGGGACTGGGCAAGTACCCGCTGCTGGCCATTCCGATGTTCGTGCTGGTGGGTTCGATCTTCGATCGGTCCGGCGTGGCGCTGCGGCTCGTGAATTTCGCGGTGGCCATCGTGGGCCGTGGCCCGGGCATGCTGCCGCTGGTGGCCATCGGCGTGGCGATGTTCCTGGGTGGCATCTCGGGCTCGGGCCCCGCCAATGCCGCCGCCGTGGGCGGCGTGATGATCGCGGCCATGGCGCGCGCGGGCTATCCCTCGGCGTACTCGGCATCGATCGTGGGCGCTGCGGCGGCCACCGACATCCTGATTCCGCCCTCGGTGGCGTTCATCGTGTATTCGGTGCTGGTGCCGGGCGCCTCGGTGCCGGCGCTTTTTGCCGCCGGCATGATCCCGGGCGTGCTGGCGGGGCTGGCGCTGATGATTCCGGCCGTCTGGCTGGCGCGCCGCCACCGCATGGGCGCTCTCGAGGCGAGCCTTCCGCGCCCGCCCCTCTTCAAGAGCTTCGTCGAAGCCAGCTGGGGCCTGGCCGCGCCGGTACTCATCCTGGGCGGCATGCGCGCGGGCTGGTTCACGCCCACCGAGGCCGCCGTGGTGGCCGTGTTCTACGGGCTGTTCGTGGGCATGGTGATCTACCGCACGATCAAGGTACGCGACCTGTTCGTCATCCTCCGCGAGTCGGGCGAGCTGTCGGCGGTGATCCTGCTGGTGGTGGCGCTGGCGGGCATCTTTGCCTATTCGCTCTCCACACTGGGTGTGATCGATCCGGTCACCCGCGCCATCGTGAATTCGGGCCTGGGCGAATACGGCGTGCTGGCGCTGCTGATCCTGCTGCTGATCACCGTGGGCATGTTTCTCGACGGCGTGTCCATCTTCCTGATCTTCGTGCCGTTGCTGCTGCCCATCGTCAACCACTACCAGTGGGATCCCGTGTGGTTCGGCGTGATCCTCACGCTCAAGGTGGCGCTGGGCCAGTTCACGCCACCCCTGGCCGTGAACCTGATGGTGTCCTGCCGCATCGCCGGCGTGCGCATGGAGGAAACCGTGCGTTGGGTGGGCTGGCTGCTGGTATCGATGTTCGTGGTGATGGTGGCGGTGATCGCCTGGCCCGAACTGGCCCTGTGGCTGCCCCGCAAACTAGGCTATTGATGCCGCGATGAACGATTTCAACGAAGGAGACTGAAAGCATGAAGACCCGCAACTTCCTCAAGGGCGCGCTCGCCGCCATCGCGCTGGCGGCCGCGACCGTGGCCCCCGCGCAGACCTACAAGTCCGAATACAAGATGTCGCTGGTGCTCGGCACCGCCTTCCCGTGGGGCAAGGGCGGCGAGCTGTGGGCCGAGAAGGTGCGCGAGCGCACGCAGGGGCGCATCAACATCAAGCTCTACCCCGGCACCTCGCTCGTGCAGGGCGACCAGACGCGCGAGTTCAGCGCGCTGCGTCAGGGTGTGATCGACATGGCCGTCGGCTCGACCATCAACTGGTCGCCCCAGGTGCGCGAGCTGAACCTGTTCTCGCTGCCCTTCCTGATGCCCGACTTCGCCGCCATCGATTCACTCACGCAGGGCGACGTCGGCAAGCAGCTGTTCGGCACGCTGGAGAAGGCCGGCGTGGTGCCGCTGGCCTGGGGCGAGAACGGCTACCGCGAGATCAGCAACTCCAAGCACGCCATCAAGTCGCCGGCCGACCTCAAGGGGCTGAAGATCCGCGTGGTGGGCTCGCCGCTGTTCCTCGACACCTTCACCGCACTCGGCGCCAATCCCACGCAAATGAGCTGGGCCGACGCCCAGCCCGCGCTGGCTTCCGGTGCTGTCGATGGACAGGAGAACCCGCTGGCGCTCTACCAGGCCGCCAAGCTGCACACCATGGCGCAGAAGCACCTGACGCTGTGGGGCTACATCGCCGATCCGCTGATCTTCGTGGTCAACCGCGACGTGTGGAATTCGTGGACGCCGGCCGACCGCGAGATCGTGCGCCAGGCCGCCATCGATGCCGGCAGGGAAGAGATCGCCATCGCGCGCAAGGGCCTGGTCGAAGCGGACCGGCCGCTGGTCAAGGAACTCACCGGCCTGGGCGTCACGGTTACCGAACTCAGCCCGGCCGAACGCGATGCCTTCGTGAAGGCCACGCGCCCGGTTTACGACAAGTGGAAGGCCACCATCGGCGCCGATCTGGTGAACACAGCCGAGAAGGCCATCGCTTCGCGCAAGAAGTAGACAGCGTCACCCGCCCATGAAAAAGCCCCGCGATGCGGGGCTTTTTCTTTGCGTGGCTCCAGGTTCAGTGCTGGAGGATCTTGGCCAGGAAGTCCTTGGTGCGAGGCTGGCGCGCCTCGGGATTGCCGAAGAACTCTTCCTTGCTGCAGTCCTCGAGGATGCGGCCGCCCACGTCGATGAAGATCACGCGGTTGGCCACTTTGCGGGCGAACCCCATTTCGTGCGTGACCACCATCATGGTCATGCCTTCCTTGGCGAGATTCACCATCACATCGAGCACTTCGCCGACCATCTCGGGATCGAGTGCCGAGGTGGGCTCGTCGAACAGCATCACGACCGGATCCATCGACAGCGCGCGCGCGATGGCCACGCGCTGCTGCTGGCCGCCCGAGAGCTGGCCCGGAAACTTGTCCTTGTGCGCCATCAGACCCACGCGGTCGAGCATCTTGAGGCCGCGCACCTTGGCTTCGTCGGGCTTGCGGCCGAGCACCTTGACCTGGGCGATCGTGAGGTTCTCGGTCACCGACAGATGCGGGAACAATTCGAAGTGCTGGAACACCATGCCGACCTTGGAGCGCAGCTTGGGCAGGTCGGTCTTGGGATCGTTGACCTGCACGCCGTTGACGGTGATCGTGCCCTTCTGGATGGGCTCGAGCGCGTTCACGGTCTTGATCAGGGTGGACTTGCCGGATCCCGAAGGCCCGCAGACCACCACCACATCACCCTTGGCGATGCTCACCGAACAGTCGTTGAGCACCTGCACCGGGCCATACCACTTCGAGACGTTGTTGATTTCGATCATTTCAGAGGACTCCGGTGTTCAACGGATGATGGCGATCTTCCTGTGCAGACGCTTGACGAGATACGAGAGCGAGAAGCACAGCACGAAATAGATGACGGCGGCCAGCAGGTAAGCCTCGATCGGGCGGCCGAAGTTCTTGCCCGCCGTCTCCAGGCCCTTGAGCAGGTCGTAGGCGCCGATGGCGTAGACCAGCGAGGTGTCCTGGAACAGGATGATGGTCTGCGTGAGCAGCACCGGCAGCATGTTGCGGAACGCCTGCGGCAGGATCACGAGCTTCATGTTCTGCCCGTAGGTCATGCCCACGGCCATGCCGGCGAACACCTGGCCACGCGGGATCGACTGGATGCCCGCGCGCATGATCTCGGAGAAATACGCCGCCTCGAACGCGATGAACGTGATGACGGCCGAGGTTTCCGCGCCGATGGGGCGTCCGATCACGAACGGCACCAGCAGGAAGAAGCCCAGGATCACCATCACCAGCGGGATGCTGCGCATGCCGTTGACATAGATGGCGGCCGGCATGTCCAGCCACTTCTTGCCCGACAGCCTCATGAGCGCCAGGATCGTGCCGAAGAAAATGCCGCCCAAGGTGGCGACGATGGTCAGGATGACGCTGAAGTACAGCCCCTTGAGCACGAAGGCGCTGATCAGGTCCCAGTTGTAGAACGAAAAGTCGAGGTTGGTCATGTCAGTGGCCCCCTCCGGCACCGGCGGCCACGAAGCCCGGCACACGCGATCGCTTCTCGATGAAAGCCATGATTCGGTTGATGACCAGGGCCGACACCGCGTAGAGCGCAACCACGGCGACGAAGATCTCCATCGGACGCGCGGTTTCCTCGCCCGCCTGCAGGTAGAACTGCGTGAGTTCGGCGATCGACACGGCGAACGCCACCGACGAGTTCTTGAAGATGTTCATCGACTCGCTGGTGAGCGGCGGAATGATGATCCGGTAGGCCATCGGCAGGATGACGTAGCGGTAGTACTGCGGCGTGGTGAAGCCCAGCGCCATGCCAGCGTAGCGCTGCCCCTTGGGCAGGGCCTGGATGCCGGCGCGCAGCTGTTCGGCAATCCGCGCGGAAGTGAAGAGCCCCAGGGCGATCACCACCAGCACGAACGGCTCGACGTTACGCATGAAGGGGAACAGGGCCGGTACGACGTGGTACCACAGGAAGATCTGCACCAGCAGCGGGATGTTGCGGAACAGTTCAACCCATGCATTGCCCAGACGCACCAGCCAGGGGCTGTCGGGCAGCGTGCGCATCACGCCGATGATGGAGCCAGCCACCAGGGCGAGCACCAGCGCACAGAGCGATACGGAGACGGTCCAGCCCCAGGCCGACATCATCCATTGCCAGTAGGTCGGGTCTTTTCCACCCGGGTCCTGTAGAAAGATCTGCCAATCCCAATTTCCCATCGGGGAACTCCTCAGCTTGAAAACAAACGCCCACCGCGGATGGGTGGGCGTTCAGGCGAGCTTGCGCTGATTACTTGTTGTACTCTTCCATCGGCTTGTCGTTGGGATTCGCCCAGGCAGCCTTGGTGGCATCGGACAGCGGCAGGCCGATCTTGGTGTTGGTCGGCGGCACGGGTTGCAGGAACCACTTGTCGTACAGCTTGGCCAGCGAGCCGTCGGCGATCTGGCGCTTGATGCTGTCGTCCACGGCCTTCTTGAAGGCGTCGTCACCCTTGCGCAGCATGCAGGCGATGGGCTCGACCGACAGGGTTTCGCCGACGATCTTGTAGTCGTTGGGGGCCTTGGACTTGGAGATGTTGGCCGCCAGGATCGAGCCATCCATCACGAAGGCGTCGGCGCGGCCCGACTCGAGCAGCAGGAAGCTGTCGGCGTGGTCCTTGCCCATGACTTCCTTGAAATCGATGCCATTGGCACGCTCGTTCTTGCGCAGCGTCTGCACCGAGGTGGTGCCGGTGGTGGTGACCACGGTCTTGCCGTTCAGGTCCTTGATGCCATTGACGCCCGAGCTGGCCTTGGTGGCAATGCGCACTTCTTCGACGTAAGTGGTCACGGCGAAGGCCACGTCGCGCTGGCGGGCGGTGTTGTTGGTGGTGGAGCCGCACTCCAGATCGACCGTGCCGTTCTGCACCAGCGGAATGCGGTTGGCCGAGGTGACGGGCGTGTAGGCGATGTTGAGCTTCTTGCCGGCGATCTTGCTCAGGTCGTCGACGATGCGCTCGCCCATTTCGGTGTGGAAGCCCACGTACTTGCCATTGCCCAGCGTATAGGACAGGCCGGAGGAATCACGCACGCCCAGGCTGATGTTGCCGGACGCCTTGATCTTGGCCAGCGTGTCGTTGGCTTGCGCGACGGCGCTGCCTGCGGCGAGGGCCACGATGGTCAGGGCGAACAGTTGTTTCTTCATTCGGAAAGCTCCTGGGAAAAAGTTAGCCCGATCACTCGGGAAAGGTGAATGGCGATTCTAGGGGCGTTGCACGCTTTCCCTACCTGACCAGCAACGATCCAGCCAGGCATTGCCGCGAAATCGACTGCTGGGGGAATGGGTGTTCAACGTGCGATGCCCTTCGTCTTCTTGTGTCGATCAGCGTAAGCAGTCTTCATGCCCACCATGGATGGGGAAAGTACCGACCGGCGCGCGGCCGTCAGCCGCGGTTCAGCCAGCCGGACGGCCTGCTGCCTGGAGGAAATCCCACAGCGCCTGCGCGGCGCGCTTGGGTGCGCCCGAGGTTCCGCTGCCCGTCGCCGTGGGCTTTTCGCGGCAGAGCCGGATCTCCATGGCCATCTCCAGGCCAGGCAGCTCGGGCGGCACGGCACTGACCAGCCGCCGGGCCCGCACTTCCTTGCGCACCGAACTCTGCGGCAGGAAGGCGATGCCGTGCCCTTCCAGCGCCATGGCTTTGAGGCCCTCGGCCATGTCGGTTTCGTACACCCGGTCGAGGTGGATGGGCGCGCCGGCCTGCTTGAGCAGCACGTCGACCATGCGCCCCAGGTAGGCGTCGGGCGCGTAGCCCAGGTAAGGCAGGGGCTGGCCGGCGCGGCCGGGCAACTGGAACAGCGCCCGGCCTTCGGCATCGGGCCGCGAGTACGGCGCCAGCGTTTCCTGCCCCAGCGTGAGCGTTTCGTAATGGGCGGCGTCGAGCTGGAAGGGCTGCGAGGGATGGTGGAATGCGATCAGCAGGTCGCAATTGCCTTCAACCAGGCGCACCACCGCGTCGTGCACGTTCAACGCGATCAGCCGGCTCTTGATCGGGCCGAAGCTGGCGCGCAGGCTGGTGACCCACGCCGGAAAGAAAGTGAACGCCAGGCTGTGCGGCACGGCGAACTCGATCACGTCCTGCCCGGCGGCCGAGTGGCCGCGCAGCATGGCGCGGGTGTTCTGCAGCGCCTGCAGCATCTCCAGCGACTGGGTGTAGAGCGTCTGGCCCGCGGGGGTGAGGCGCGTCGGATAGGAGCTGCGGTCGACCAGATCGGTGCCCGCCCAGGCCTCCAGCGCCTGGATGCGCCGCGAGAAAGCCGGCTGCGTCACGTGACGCAACTGGGCTGATCGGCTGAAACTGCGCGTCTCGGCCAGACTCACGAAATCTTCGAGCCACTTGGTTTCCATGGCCGGCATTATTGGGCGCTTCGGCCCTGCGCGTCATCCTTGCCCGTCTGCTGCTGCAGGCGCCACATGCCGGCGTAGCGCCCGCCGGCAGCCAGCAACTGGGCATGCGTGCCGCGCTCGACGATGCGGCCGGCGTCCATCACCAGGATCTCGTGCGCGTCGACCACCGTGGAGAGCCGGTGCGCGATGACCAGCGTGGTGCGGTCCTGCGCGGCCGAACGCAACTCCGCCTGGATGGCGCGTTCGTTGGCCGAGTCGAGCGCCGAGGTGGCCTCGTCGAAGATGAGGATGGGGGGATCCTTCAGGAGCGTGCGGGCGATGGCCACGCGCTGCTTCTCGCCCCCCGACAGCTTGAGGCCGCGCTCGCCCACGCGCGTGTCGTAACCCGATGGGGTGGAGACGATGAAATCATGGATCCGCGCCGCGCGCGCGGCCTGCTCCACCTGCTCGCGCGTGGCACCGGGACGGCCGTAGGCGATGTTGTATTCGACCGTGTCGTTGAACAGCACCGTGTCCTGCGGCACGATGCCCAGCGCCGCGCGTACGCTGGACTGCTGCACGTCGCGCAGGTCCTGCCCGCCGATGGTGACGGCGCCCTGCCCGCGCGGCACGTCGTAGAAGCGGAACAGCAGCCGGGCCAGCGTCGATTTGCCCGAGCCCGAGGGCCCGACCACCGCCACGGTGCGCCCTTGTGGAATCTCAAAGCTCACGTCGTGCAGCACCTGGCGCGCCGGGTCATACCCGAAGTTCACGTGCTCGAAGCGGACTGCGCTGCCACGCGCCGGGTCGAGCGGCGCGGCAGCGGGCGCGTCGGCCACTTCGCGCTCGCGGTCCATCAGCGCGAACATGTGGTCGAGGTCGGTGAGGCTCTGCTTGATCTCGCGGTAGATCACACCCAGGAAGTTGAGCGGTATGTACAGCTGGATCATGAAGGCATTGACCATCACCAGATCGCCCAGCGTCATGGTGCCGGCCACCACGCCCTGCGTCGCACGCCACAGCATGCCCACCAGCGCGGCCGCGATGATCACCTGCTGGCCGGTGTTGAGCAGCGACAGCGTGGTCTGGCTCTTGAGGCGCGCACGTCGCAGGCGCAGCAGGCTCTCGTCGTAGCGGCCGGCTTCGAAACGTTCGTTGTTGAAGTACTTGACCGTCTCGTAATTCAGCAGCGAATCGATGGCCCGTGTGTGGGCGGCCGAATCGAATTCGTTGGCCTGCCGGCGGTATTGCGTGCGCCATTCCGTCACCGTCACGGTGAACACGATGTAGACAGCCAGCGCACCCAGCGTGATCCAGACGAAGCCGGCGTCGAACTTCACGCCCAGGATGCCCAGCACCAGGGTCACCTCGATCAGCGTGGGCACGATGCTGTAGAGCGAGTACGAGATCAGCGATTCGATGCCGCGCACGCCGCGCTCGATATCGCGGCTCATGCCGCCAGTCTGCCGCTCCAGGTGGAAGCGCAGCGACAGCGCATGCAGGTGCTCGAAGGTCTGCAGCGCGATGCTGCGCGCCGCGCCCTGCGTGGCCTGAGCGAACACCAGCTCGCGCAGTTCTGTGAACAGCGAGGTGGACAGCCTGAGCAACCCGTAGGCCACCAGCAGCCCCACGGGCACGACCAGCACAGCCAGGGCGTCGCCGGGCCTGATCGTCATCGCGTCGACCAGGTTCTTGAGCAGCACCGGCACGCCGACGTTGGCCACCTTGGCCGCGACCATGAAGGACAGCGCGGCGATCACGCGCCACTTGTACTGCCACAGATAGGGCAGCAGACGTCCGAGCGTGGACCAGTCGGAGGCCGTCGCTGGCGGCTGGCTGACAGGGGAAGAGGGAGATGGGCCGTCGTTGCGGCTGGCTGGGCGCATTGGGGGACAATCCGGTGTTGTCGTTCTACTGCACCCGATTGTGCCCATGAGTTCCCAATCCAGTTCCCCGATCACCGCATTGCCCACCGACAAGGAACTGGTGCTGCGCGTCGTTCCCATGCCCGCCGACACCAACGGCAACGGCGACATCTTCGGCGGCTGGGTCATGGCGCAAGTGGACATGGCCGGCTCCATCCTGCCGGCGCGCCTCACGCGCGGGCGCATCGCCACGGTGGCCGTGAACGAGTTCGTCTTCAAGCAACCGGTGCGCGTGGGCGACCTGCTGTCGCTGTTCGCCTCGGTCACGCGCGTGGGCAACACGTCGCTGACCATCAAGGTCGAGGTCTACGCCGAGCGCCTTTCCGCCCAGGGCCAGTACCTCAAGGTGACGGAAGCCAGCCTCACCTACGTGGCCATCGACGACCACGGTCGCCCCCGCCCGATCCCCAAGCCCTGATCGCCGCGCTGCGGCGGGCATGGCTCAGGCGGGCCGTTGCGCGCGCTCGAGCAGCAGCGCCTTCTCGCGCTCGTTGTGTGTGAGGCCGGCCGCGCGCAGCCATTCGGCGCGCGCTTCGTCATGCCGGCCCAGCCGCGCCAGCATGTCGGCGCGCACGCTGGGCAGCCACTGGTAGCGCGCCAGCGACTTCTCCGCTGCGAGCGTGTCGAGGATGGCCAGCGCCGCGTCGGGGCCGTGCGCCATGCCCACGGCCACGGCGCGGTTGAGTTCGATCACCGGCGAAGGGGCAACGGCGGCCAGTGTCGCGTACAGCGTGGCAATGCGGGCCCAGTCAGTTTCGGCTGCGACGGTGGCGCGCGCATGGCAGGCGGCGATGGCGGCCTGCAGCACATACGGCCCCGGCTGCATGCCGCGCGATCCGCACAGCGCCGTGGCGCGGTCCAGCGCCGCCAGGCCCTGCCGGATCAGGGCACCGTCCCACAGTGTGCGGTCCTGCGCCATCAGCAGCACGGGCCGGCCATCCGGATCCGTGCGGGCCGGCGTGCGCGAAGCCTGCAACTCCACGAGCGCCACGAGGCCATGCGCCTCGGGCTCGCCGGGTGCCAGCTCGGCCAGCAGGCGCGCGAGCCGCTGCGATTCCTGCACCAGGGCCGGCCGCATCCAGTCGTCGCCCGCGGTGGCCGTGTAGCCCTCGTTGAAGATGAGGTAGACCACTTCGAGCACCGACGCGAGCCGCTCGCCGATCGCCTCGGGACTGGGCAGGTCGAAAGGCACGCGCGCCTCGGACAACGTGCGCTTGGCGCGCACGATGCGCTGCGCGATGGTGGGCTCGGCCGCGAGAAAGGCCCGCGCAATCTCCTGCGTGGTGAGACCGCCCAGCAGCCGCAGCGTGAGCGCCACGCGCGCCTCGGTCGATAGCACCGGATGGCAGGCCATGAAGATGAGCCGCAGCAGATCGTCGCCCACCGGGTCCTGGCGCGCGGCGTCGAGGGCGTCGACGAAGTCGGGCGCGATACGCGCGCCCAGCGCATCGAGGTCAGCGCCGATCTGCTCGTGCTTCTCCGCCAGCATGCGGTCACGCCGCAGGTGATCGAGCGCGCGGCGTTTGGCCGTGGTCATGAGCCAGGCCCCCGGGTTGGCCGGCACGCCTTCGCGCGGCCAGTGCTCCAGCGCGGCGACCAGCGCGTCCTGCGCGAATTCCTCCGCCAGACCGACATCGCGCACGAGGCGTGCCACGCCGGCGATGATCCTGCCGGCTTCAAGGCGCCAGACGGCATTGACGGCCTCATGGGTGGCCAGCGACGCGGAAGGTGTCTGCGGGAGCGGTTCGGCCTGCATTCCCGCAGTGTGTCACGCCTGTGGCGGCGCGGCCTCGGGGTTCATCCAGACCAGTTCCCACTGATGGCCGTCGAGATCCTCGAAGCCGTGGCCGTACATGAAGCCGTGGTCCTGCTTGTCCATGGGTGCACGGCCGCCGGCGGCCAGCGCCTTGGCCACGAGCTCGTCCACCTGCTCTCGGCTCTCGCACGACAGGCAGACCAGCACCTCGGTGCCCTGGTGCGCGTCGACGATTTTCTTTTTGGTGAAACCCTGGAAAAAGGGTTCGACCAGCAGCATCGCGAAGATGTTGTCGGCAATCACCATGCAGGCGCCCTGATCATTGGTGAACTGCGGATTGAAGTCGAAGCCGAGGCTTCGGAAGAAGGCCTGGCTGCGGACCATGTCCTTGATGGGCAGGTTGACGAAGATCTGGCGCGTCATGTCGGAGCTCCTGGTGTGGAAAAGAACGAACGGCCTGGCGGCCCCACATCTGCACGACGAACCAGTCCGTGCGTTTTCGACACGCAACTGAAAAAAACGCTGCTTATCTGCCCGGCGCGCTGGCTTCGGCGCTGCCCACCCAGCAAGGCGCGACCTCGCGCACCTCGACCGTGCACCACTTCGCCGCCGGGCAGCTTTGTGCGATCGCGAGTGCTTCCGCGCGCGTCGGCACATCGATCAGGAAGAACCCGCCCACCATCTCCTTGGCCTCGGCAAACGGTCCATCGAGCAGCTGGGCACGGCCGCCCTGCATGCGCACCCGCGTGCCCCGGCTCTGGTCGGCCAGCGATTCGCCGGCGCGCAGCACGCCGCGTGCCTGCAGGCCGGCACCCCATTGCAGCATCTTGTCGTAGAGGGCGCGGCCTTCGGCCTCGGACCGGCCGGCGCGCTGGCCCACGGGTTCATGGATGAGCAGCATGTAGGACATGGGCGGAGTGTAGGACGTGGCGGCGCCGTGGGTGTGTCAGCGCCGCACCAGGCAGGCGTAGATCGCGTCCTGGGTGTCCTGCTGGTGGTCGCGCAACGGCGCCATCGTGAGGCGCGCGACCTCGAAGCCGTGGCGCTGCGCCAGCTGGCGCAGGTAGCCCGCGCTGTGCGCGTAGCGCAGGGTCGGCTGCAGTTGCCAGCCGGGGCCGTCGTCTTCGGACGCAGCTTCGGCAGTGAAGCAGAAGGCGCCACCGGTTTCGAGGACTCGCGCCACGCCCGCGAAAAGCTGGTCGAGCTGGCCCACGTAGATGAGAACATCGGCCGCCACCACGAGATCGTCGCGGCGATCGGTACCGGTCAGGTATTCCGTCACGTCGGCGTGCACCAGTGCGTCATAGGCGCCAGTGGCTCGGGCCTTGTCCAGCATCGCGGCCGACAGGTCGATGCCATCGACGTGGCCCGCGATGCGGCGCAGCAGCGGGCCGCACAGGCCGGTGCCGCATCCCAGGTCCAGTGCGCTGCGGTAGTGGCGCGGGCCGAGTTGCATCACCTCGTCGAGCAGGCGTTCGTGCCCGCGATAGCCGAGTGTGTGGACCAGGTGCTGGTCGAATTCCTCCGCGTACTGGTCGAACAGCGTCTCGACGTAGGCGCGCGGCGGCGCGGCTACAGCGCCATCGGAAGCTCGCACTGAAGCCAGGTAGTAGGCGTGAAGCGCCGGATCCGCCCCCAGCGCGAGCGCGCGTTCGAAGTCGGACGCTGCGGCGTCGAGCCTGCCCGCATCGCGCATGAGGCTGCCGCGTCGGCTCCAGGCCTCGGCCAGATCGGGTGCCTGCGCGATGGCGGCGTCGAGATCGGCCAGCGCGGCGTCGGCCCGATCCAGCATGACGAGGCTGGCCGCGCGATGCAGCCGCAACGGCGCCGCTTCGGGCAGCAATTCGATGGCGCGGCCGAGGCTGGCCACGGCATCGGCATGGCGGCCGAGCCCTGCTTCGGCCAGGCCCAGATGGAGCCACGTGTTCGCTTGTGCAGCGTCGGCCTGCGCTGCCTGCCGCAGCGGATCGATGGCTTCGGCAAAGCGCTGCGCCTGCACGCGCACCACGCCCAGGTTGGCCAGCAGCGACGGCCGCCCGGGCACCAGGCCGAGGGCTTGCTCGAAATGACGTTCGGCATCGGCCAATCGGCCGGACTCGGCGGCAGCGATGCCGGCTACGAAGAGTTCTCGCGCGCGTGCGGTGGGGTCGGTCATGCGGCGATTGTCACCGTGCGGGCCCCGTCCTGGGCGTTCAGACCTTGCTGAAGTCGGGCTTGCGCCGCTCCATGAACGCCGTGAAGGCTTCGCGCGCGGCAGGCTCGCGCAGCATGCGGCCGAAGCTCGTGGCCTCGTCGGCCATCTGCTGACGCACCTCGGCGGCCTGGCCCTGTTTCATGAGGCGCTTGGTTTCGATCAGCGCCGACAGCGGCTTGGCCGCGAGCTTGCGCGCCTGGGCCTGCGCCAGATTGCCAGCTTCCTGCGGCGGCACGACGCGGTTGACCAGGCCCACTTCCAGCGCCGCCTCGGCCATGAATGGATCGCCCAGCAGCAGCGCCTCGGCCGCGCGGTGGTAACCCATCATGCGCGGCACCAGCAGGCTGGAGCCTGCCTCGGGGCACAGGCCCAAGTTGACGAAGGGCATGGAAAACGCCGCGTTGTCGCCCGCATAGACCAGGTCGCAATGGAACAGCAGCGTGGTGCCGATGCCGACAGCCGGTCCGCACACGGCGGCCACCACGGGCTTGGGGAAGCCGGAGATGCCGTGCAGGAAGCGGAACACCGGCGCGTCCGGCGTGGCCGGTGGCGCATGGAGGAAGTCGCCGATGTCGTTGCCGGCGCTGAAGATCGTCTCGTGGCCCTGAATGACGACGACGCGCACGGCATCGTCGTCAGCCGCGGCGGCCAGCGCGTCAGCCAGCGTCGCGTACATCGCGGCGGTGAACGAGTTCTTTTTATCGGGCCGGTTGATGGTCAGCGTGGTGACGCCGTCTTCGGTGTGGTTGAGGATGTCGCTCATGGCTGTGTGTGCTTTCGGCTGGGGATGATCGGGCAGATGCGGCACGGGCCGCTCATTCCTTGTAGTAGGCCCACTGGTGCGTGGTGACGAGCAATTCGCCTGCCTGGCTCCAGAGCTGGCCGGTCTGGTCGGCGAAATTATTGGAGAAACGCTGGGCCTGTGCCTGCCCCAGCAGCCAGCCGTCGCCGACGGTGGCCAGGGCGGCGGCGTCGGCGTGGAAGTACACGGTGAAAGACACCGTGCCGGCCGGCACCAGCCGCGCGCGGCGCAACCAGGCGCGCGGGTAGAAGGCATCGGCCAGCGCGGCCAGGGCCGGAAAGTCGAGCGGGCGCGCCTGCGCATCGCGCAGCCACAGGCGCGTGAGGCTGCCGTCGCCGCTGTCGTCCAGCACAGTCGGCAGGCCGCCCTGCACGACGCGCATGTCGTAGCGCGACACCCAGGCCGCGCCCTTGAAACGCACGCGCTCGCCCGCCGACTCCGGCGCTGGCACTTCGGGCATCGGCATATCGGTGGCGCCCCAGGTCGGGCGGCGCAGGGCGGTGACGAGCGTCGCGGTGAGCACGGGTTCGGCCGCGCCGCCCTCGCCGGCCTGCGTCATCGTGGCCGTCCAGTGTTGCGTGGAGCGGTTGGTGCGCACGGGCGTCACCTCCACCTCGAACGGCGCATCCTGCACCGCGCTGAGGTAGTTGACGGTCAGCGATACGGGATCACCCAATCGTGCCGGGTGCCGCAGTACGGCCTGCAGCACGGTGGCTGCGGTGATGCCGCCGAACGGGCCGACCATGTTGTGCCAGCCTGGGTGCGGCTGGCCGCCGAAGCGGCCCTCGCCACGCTCCTGCAGCGCCACGGCAGCGTCGAACGGGTGCGGCAGGGTGCCCGAGCCCGCGTCAGCAGCGGCAGGACCGGCGGCTGGAAAGATGGATCGACTCATCGCTCGTGGTCTCCTTGCCACCACGGCGCCGTGGCGGACGATCGACGCCGGCCTCGGTCGGGTCGGTCGCCTCGATGAAAGCGGGCCGCCGTCGGGCGGCCCGGCCGCTGCGTCAGACGCGCTCGAAGATGCCCGCCGCGCCCTGCCCCATGCCTACGCACATGGTGACCATGCCGTACTTGAGCTTCTTGCGCTGCAATGCGTGCACCACGGTGGCCGAGCGGATGGCGCCCGTCGCACCGAGCGGGTGGCCCAATGCGATCGCGCCGCCCATCGGATTGACCTTCGATGCGTCGAGGCCCAGCGTGTTGATGACGGCCAGCGACTGGGCAGCGAACGCTTCGTTCAGCTCGATCCAGTCGATGTCTTCATGCTTGAGGCCGGCATAGCGCAGCGCGGCCGGGATCGCCTCGATCGGACCGATGCCCATGAGGTGCGGCGGCACGCCGCGCGAGGCATAGCTCACGAAGCGCGCCAGCGGCTTGAGGTCGTAGCGCTTAATGGCGGCCTCGCTGGCGAGGATGAGCGCGCCAGCGCCATCCGACGTCTGCGAACTGTTGCCGGCCGTCACCGAGCCGCGCGCGGCGAACACGGTGCGCAGCTTGGCGAGGCCTTCGGTCGTGGTGTCGGGACGCACACCTTCGTCGATGTCCACCGTGCGCGTGCGGGCCACGGGTTCGCCGGCCTGCAGGTCGACGCCACGGTCGGTGACCTCGATGGGCGTGATCTCGCTGGCGAATTCACCGGCCTTGATCGCTGCCATCGCCTTCATGTGAGAGCGGTAAGCGAATTCGTCCTGCGCTTCGCGACCGACCTTCCACTGCTGCGCCACCTTCTCGGCCGTGAGGCCCATACCGTAGGCGATACCGTAGTCGTCGATGTTCTCGGTATCGCGGAAGATGGTGGGCGAGAGGGAGGGCGAGTTGCCCATCATGGGCACCATGCTCATGCTCTCGGTGCCGGCGGCGATCATCACATCGGACTCGCCGACACGGATGCGGTCGGCCGCCATCTGCACGGCGGACAGGCCCGAGGCGCAGAAACGGTTGACGGTGATGCCGCCCACGCTCTTGGGCAGGCCCGCGAGGATGGCGCCGATGCGCGCCACGTTGAGGCCCTGCGCTCCTTCGGGGATCGCGCAGCCGCTGATCACGTCGTCGATGGCCGCCGGGTCGAGCGAAGGCACCTGTGCCAGCGCCGCACGCAGCGTGGCGGCCAGCAGGTCGTCGGGGCGCATGTTGCGGAAGTAGCCCTTGTGCGAACGGCCGATGGGCGTGCGCGTGGCGGCGACGATGTAGGCGTCTTGAACTTGCTTGGTCATGTCGTGTACCTCTTCGCCGTCAGTTGCGCACTGGCTTGCCGGTGGAGAGCATGCCGAGGATGCGCTCCTGCGTTTTCGGATGTTCGATCAGCGAGCAGAAGGCCTGCCGTTCGAGCTTCATGAGGTATGCCTCGTCCACCAGCGTGCCGGCATCGACGTCGCCTCCGGTCACCACGCCCGCGATCAGGCTGGCGATGTGGAAGTCGTGCTGGCTGATGAAGCCGCCGTCGCGCATATTGACCAGCTGGCCCTGAATCGTGGCCTTGCCGCTGCGGCCGGCCACGGGAAAGGTACGCGGCAGCGGCGCGCGCCAGCCTGCGTTGGCCATGGCCTTCGCCTCGCTGATGGCGACGTAGAGCAGCTCGTCCTTGTTGGGCACGATGGTGTCGCTCTCGAGCACATAGCCAAGCTTGCGGCTCTCCAGGGCACTGGTGCCCACCTTGGCCATGGCCGCGGCGGTGAAGCCGTCGGTGACGAACTTGAGCAGATCCTTGTCGGTGCTGGTGGCCGAGTTCTCGGCCGCGCGGCGCGCGATGTAGGTCAGGCCCCCGGCGCCCGGCACCAGGCCCACACCGACTTCGACCAGGCCGATGTAGCTTTCCATGGCCACGACACGCTTGTGCGAATGCACAGCCAGCTCACAGCCGCCGCCCAGCGCCAAGCCGCGGATGGCCGACACCACCGGCACGCTGGCGTAGCGCAGGCGCAGCATGGTCTGCTGCAGGAACTCCTCGGCGTCGGCCACGGCCGCCACGCCCACCGCCATGAAGGCGGGCAGCATGGCCTGCAGGTCGGCACCCGCCGAGAAGGGCTCGTCCCCCGACCAGATCACCAGGCCGTCGTAGTCGGCCTCGGCCATCTCGACCGCCTTCATCAGACCTTCGGCCACCGTGGGGCTGATGGCATGCATCTTCGTCTTGATGCTGGCGATCAGCACGCCGGACATGTCTTCGCGGTCGTGCGTCCAGAGGCGGATGTCGGCGTCTTCGTGCACCGTGGTGCCGGCCGTCTTGAAGTCCTGCGCGCCGCTGCCGAGCACGGCCTCGGGGAACAGCTGGCGGCCATGAACCGGCAGCACGCGGCGCGGCTCGAACTTCTTGGTGGCCGGGTTCCATGAGCCTTCGGGCGTGTGCACGCCACCGGCATCCGCCACCGGGCCCTTGAACACCCAGTCGGGCAGCGGCGCTGTCGACAGCGCGCGACCGGCGTCGATGTCCTCCTGGATCATCCTGGCCACTTCGAGCCAGCCGGCCTGCTGCCAGAGCTCGAACGGACCCTGCTGCATGCCGAAACCCCAGCGCATGGCGAAGTCCACATCGCGTGCGGTTTCAGCGATGTGCTCCAGGTGCACGGCCGCATAGTGGAAGCTGTTGCGCAGGATGGCCCACAGGAACTTGCCCTGGGCGCCCTCGGCGTTGCGCAGCAGCTTGAGGCGTTCGCCTGCCGGCTTCCTGAGCATGCGGGTGTAGACCTCGTCGCCCTTCTGGCCGCCAGACACGTAGTCCTTCGACTCGAGGTCGAACCGCAGCACGTCACGGCCCACCTTCTTGTAGAAGCCCGCCTTGGACTTCTGGCCCAGGTTGCCCATCTCGAGCAGGGTCTTGAGCACCGCCGGTGTGGCGAAGCTGCCGTAGAACGGATCGCTCTTCTCGTCGAGGTTGTCCTGCAGCGTCTTGATGACGTGGGCCATGGTGTCCAGGCCCACCACGTCGGCGGTGCGGAAGGTGCCGCTCGAGGCTCGGCCGAGCTTCTTGCCCGTGAGGTCATCCACCACGTCGTACGTGAGGCCGAAGTTCTCCACTTCCTTCATCGTGGCCAGCATGCCCGCGATGCCGACGCGGTTGGCGATGAAGTTGGGCGTGTCCTTGGCACGCACCACGCCCTTGCCCAGGCCGGTGGTGACGAAGGTTTCGAGGTCGTCGAGGATTTTCGGTTGCGTGGTGGGCGTGGCGATCAGCTCCACCAGGTACATGTAGCGCGGCGGATTGAAGAAGTGGATACCGCAAAAGCGCGGCTTGATCTCCTCCGGCAGCGCCTCGCTGAGTTTGGTGATGGACAGGCCCGATGTATTGGACGCCAGGATGGCGTGCTTCGCCACGTGGGGCGCGATCTTCCTGTACAGGTCGAGCTTCCAGTCCATGCGCTCGGCGATGGCCTCGATCACGAGATCGCATTCGCCCAGCAGGGCGATGTCCTCCTCGTAGTTGGCCTGGCGGATCAGCACCGCGTCGTCGACCACGCCCAGCGGAGAGGGCTTGAGCTTCTTGAGGTTCTCCACCGCCCTGGTGACGATGCCGTTCTTCGGACCTTCTTTTGCGGGGAGGTCGAACAGCACCACCGGCACCTTGACGTTGACGAGGTGGGCGGCAATCTGCGCGCCCATCACGCCGGCGCCGAGCACGGCGACTTTCTTGACCTGGAATCGGGACGTTGATGACATGGAACTTCCTGTCTGGGGGTTACTGGACACGGGTCCAGGTCTGCGTGCGCCCGATGAAGAGGATGGAGCCGCGCACTTCCATCTTCGCGCCGCCCTCCACGGGTGTGAGGCGCAGCGTGTATTCCTTGCCGTTCTCGGGGTCGAGGATCTTGCCGCCTTCCCACACATCACGACCTTCGACCTTCTTCGCGCCGCGGATGATCTCCATGCCGAGCACGCGCTGGCCCTTGCGGTCATCGGTGCACTCGTCGCAGGTCTGATCCTGCTTCACGTGGGTGCGCAGCAGCTTCTCGACGCGACCGCTCAGCACGCCGCCGCTCTCGCTGATGCGGATCTCGGACTTGGCTTCGCCGGTCTTGTCGTCGATGGTGCGCCAGGTGCCCACGGGGCTCATCTGGGCCGAGGCGAGCCCGGCGGAGAGCAGCAGGCCGGCGAATGCGGAAAAGGTCTTCATGGTCGTCTCCAGTGTGGTGCGGGATGGGTGCCCGCTCAGGCCAGCGCCGCGTCGGTGTCCATCAGCACCTTGCTGCCGGCGCGTGCGGTGCGCATCAGCGTCGCAGTCTCGGGGAACAGCTTGGCGAAGTAGAAGCGTGCGGTCTGCAGCTTGGCCTGGTAGAACGGATCGGTGTTGCCGGCCGCGATCTCGCGCAGCGCCACCTGGGCCATGCGGGCGAACAGGTAGCCGAACACCAGGTGACCGGCCACGCGCAGGTAGTCCACGGCCGCGGCGCCCACTTCGTCGGGATTCTGGAAGCCCTTGAAGCCGATCTCGGTGGTGAACTTGGTCATCTGGTCGCCCAGGTAGGCCACCGGGTTGATGAACTCGGCCATCTTCTCGTTGACGCCCTCTTCTTCCACCAGCTTGGCCACCAGCTTGCCGAATTTCTTGAGCGTGGCCCCCTGGTTGCCGAGCACCTTGCGGCCCAGCAGGTCCAGGCTCTGGATGGTGTTGGTGCCTTCGTAGATCATGTTGATGCGGTTGTCCCGCACGAACTGCTCCATGCCCCATTCCTTGATGAAGCCATGGCCACCGAAGACCTGCATGCAGGCGTTGGTGGCAATGTGGCCGTTGTCGGTGATGAAGGCCTTGACGATCGGCGTGAGCAGCGCGACGAGCTCGTCGCTGTCCTTGCGCACTTTTTCATCGGGATGGTGGTGAGCCTGATCGAGCAGCAGCGTCCCGAAGATCTGCAGTGCACGGCCACCTTCGGCGTAGGCCTTGGCAGTCAGCAGCATCTTGCGCACATCGGGGTGCACGATGATCGGATCGGCTTCCTTGTCTTTCGCCTTGGTGCCGGAGAGGCTGCGCATCTGGATGCGGTCCTTGGCATAGGCCAGCGCGTTCTGATAGGCCACTTCTGTCAGGCCCAGCGACTGGTTGCCCACGCCCAGGCGGGCGGCATTCATCATCACGAACATGGCGGCGAGACCCTTGTTGGGCTGGCCCACCAGGGTGCCGGTGGCACCGTCGAGCGCGATCTGCGCCGTCGCATTGCCGTGGATGCCCATCTTGTGCTCGAGACCCGTGCAGACGATGGGGTTGCGATCGCCCAGCGAGCCGTCGGCCTTGACGTGGTACTTGGGCACCACGAACAAGCTGATGCCCTTGCTGCCCTTCGGCGCATCCGGCAGGCGGGCCAGCACCAGATGGACGATGTTCTCGGTGAAGTCGTGCTCGCCGGCGCTGATGAAAATCTTGTTGCCGGTGAGCTTGTACGTGCCGTCGGCCTGGGGTTCGGCCTTGGTACGCAGCAGGCCCAGGTCGGTGCCGCAGTGCGGCTCGGTCAGGCACATGGTGCCAGTCCATTCACCGGTGGTGAGCTTGGGCAGATACGTCTTCTTCTGCTCGTCGGTGCCGTGGGCCACCAGCGCTTCGTACGCGCCGTGCGACAGGCCCGGGTACATCGTCCAGGCCTGGTTGGCGCTGTTGAGCATTTCGTACAGGCACTGGTTGAGCACGAAGGGCAGGCCCTGGCCACCGAACTCGGGATCGCACGACAGCGCGGCCCAGCCGCCTTCGACGTACTTCGCGTAGGCTTCCTTGAAGCCCTTGGGTGTCTTCACTTCATGGGTGGCCTTGTCGAGAACGCAGCCCTCCTCGTCGCCCGAGATGTTGAGCGGGAACGTCACTTCGGCGGCGAACTTGCCGGCCTCTTCGAGCACGGCATTGATGGTGTCCACATCCACCTCGGCATGGCGCGGCATGGCCTTGTAGGCGTCCGTGACCTTGAAGACTTCGTGCATCACGAACTGCATGTCGCGCAGGGGCGGGGAATAGGTGGGCATGTCTGTCTTACTCCTGGGTGGGTTTTCTGGGGGACGATGAAGAGGCCGTGACGCGAGCGCCGTCAGGCGTCAGGTGCGGAGAAACAATGTTGTCGAAGCCGCGCACGCCGCGCTCGATGGAGCCAGGCGTGCGCAGGAAACGTGCCTCGTAATGCAGCGCGAGGATGAGACCGTGGATCTCGAACAGCAACTGATCGGCGTCGATGCCGGCGCGCAGGTGGCCCTCGCCCACGGCCTGCACCACCGCCCGACGCATCGCTGCCAGCCATGTCTGGACAGACGAGGCGAGCGCATCGCGCACCGGGCCAGGCCGGTCGTCAAACTCGACCGCGCCACTGATATAGATGCAGCCGGCTTCCAGCTCCACGGAAGTGCGTTGCATCCAGTTGCCGAACAGCGCCCGCAGGCGTGGCAGGCCGCGTGGCTCATGCAACGCAGGGTAGAACACCTCGGCCTCGAAGCGCTCGTGGTACTCGCGCACCACCGATATCTGAAGTTCTTCGCGCGAGCCGAAGTGCGCGAACACGCCGGACTTGCTCATGCCCGTGGCCTCGGCGACCGCACCGATGGACAGGCCTTCAAGGCCGATCTGCGCCGCCAGCCCCAAGGCAGCGTCGACGATCACAGCCTTGGTCTGCTGGCCCTTGTGCAGCCCTCGGGCACGCGCGGTAGCCACGCCGACGGGCGCAGCGGTGGCGGTGGTGCGAGAGCGGGCAGGGGCGATCGTGGCCATGGTTCAAATAAAACGAACGGTCGTTCTATTTTCCACAGAATCCTGATCGAGGCAAGCCCCACAGGTCCGCCAGGGCAAACGGCCGCGCCAAAGAAAAGGCCCGCACATGGCGGGCCTATGGCGCGGGCTCAAGGCCGTCAGAGCATCAGTGCGAGGCTGGCGTCGAGGTGCTCCGACGGCAGGCGGCGGAAGCCCGACCGCGCAAACCGCTGCAAGCGACCGGCCGCAAAGGCCGTCAGTGCCGAAGCCCGCACCTGGGCATCTACCGTCGGCGTGGCCGAACCCGAGGATTCGGCGGGCGTGCGCAGCGCCTGGCGCAGCGTCGACTCGATACGGTCGAAGAACTGGTTCATGCGTTGCTGCAGGCGATCGTTTTCATACACCAGCGCATCGCCCACCATCACGCGCGTCATGCCGGGATTCTTTTCGGCGAACTGGATCAGCATGGCGATCACGCGGGCGGCCTGCGCGTTGCCATCGCCTTCCCGCTCGGTGATCTGGTTGACCAGGGTGAACACGCTCTGCTCGATGAACTCGATCAGCCCCTCGAACATCTGGGCCTTGCTGGCGAAGTGGCGATACAGCGCGGCTTCACTCACTTCGAGCCGGGCGGCCAGGGCTGCCGTGGTGACCCGCTCGGCACCCGGCTGCTCGAGCATGGTGGCCAGTGCCTGCAGGATCTGGACCCGGCGCTCTCCGGGCTTGGGTCGCTTGCGCGCCGCAGGGGCGGCGTCAGCGCCCGACGAATCGGTGGAGGATGGGGTCTCTACGTCTGACATGGTGTAACAGGGGTGTTGATTTGATTCTCGCATACGCCGAAGGCAGTCCCCACTTCGCAATTCCTATGGCGGAAACACCAGCGTGATGCGCAGGCCGCGCCCCTGGAATCCCGTATCGAGCCGTAGATGGCTGCGATGCGTATGCGCGATTTCGTCGGCGATCGCCAGGCCGAGGCCGTTGCCTTCGCCCGTCGTGCCCGGAGACCGGTAGAAGCGCTCGAGCACGCGCGAGCGCTCGGGCTGCGGAATGCCTGCGCCGTCGTCTTCCACCTCCAGGTAGGCAGCGCCTGCATCGGGCAACAGTTGCCCCTCGACACCGGCGATATGGCCGCAGCGGATGGTGACCGATCCGCCGGCAGGCGTGTATTTGACGGCGTTGTCCACGAGGTTGCCCAGCAGTTCGCGCAGCAGCCACTCCTGCCCCATGACGTGGGCCGGGCGAACGTCCAGACCGAGGTCGATACGACGCGCCGTGGCGGCATCGAGGTATTGCTCCAGCAGCGTTTCGCACAGCTGCTTGAGATCGACACGCTGCAGCGGCTGGGCATGCAGGGTGCGCGCGTCGGCGCGCGAGAGCGCCAGCAACTGGTTGGCCAGTTGCGAGGTGCGGCGGGTGGCATCACGCAACTTGTGCACCTGCCCGGTCGCCAGCTCGAGACGGTCGGTTTCCTGCGCGTCGGCCTGCTGCGCCCACGCCTCGACCTGTGACTGCAGGCCGGCCAGCGGCGTTCGCAGCTGATGGGCCGCATCGGCCACGAAGCGGCGCTGGCTTTCGGCCTGCGCATTGACCAGCCCGAACAGGCGGTTGAGTGAGCGCACCAGCGGCCTCACTTCGTCGGGGGAGGCCTGCACGTCCAGCGCCGACAGGTCGCGCGGCGAACGGTGTTCCACCTCCTCGCGCAGCGCCAGCAACGGCCGCAGCGCCCGGCGCACCGCCCAGTTGACCGCGAAGCCGGCCAGGCCGATGAGGATGATGTTGGGTAGCAGCACGCGGTAGAGCACCGTGCGCGCCCATTGCTGGCGCGGGTCGGAACCATCGCCCAGCCGCATGACCAGTTCGCCCACCGACGTGGCCATGCGCTGCGTAGCGATACGGTAGACGACGCCGCTGTACTCCTCGCTGCGAAACTCGGGTTCGTCCGACGACGGCGGCGTGCCCGCCAGCCAGGTCTCACCGTGAAGGACGTTGCCATTGGCGTCCGAGATGGCATAGACGGCCTGGCCCGGACGTTCACGCAGGTACTGCTCCACGGGCGGCGCCATGAGCAGCACCGGGGGATCGCCCGCGACCTGGGCCTGCGCCACCACCGAGTCGGACAGCAGCGGCAGCATGGCCGCCAGTTGCCGGTCGAGCTGACCGGTGACACTGTCGGCCGAGCGGTAGTCGAACCAGGCGTTGACGAGCGCCAGCAGCGTCAAGGGCAGCAGCAGCAGCACGACCAGCCGCCGTTGCAGGCCCGACGTGATGCCGGTCGAGCCCATGCGGCGTCAATCCTGCCCGGGAACGGGAGGCGCCTGCTGTTCCAGGCGATAGCCGAAGCCGCGGATGGACCGCAGTGCGAGCCCGTGCGGTTCGAGCTTGCCGCGCAGGCGCGAGATGTACACCTCGACCGCGTTGGGCGTGATTTCCTTGTCCCAGCCGGTCAGTGCATGCAGGAGCTTCTCCTTGCTGGCCGGCTTGGGTGCGTTGATGAGCAGGTACTCCATCACCGTCCACTCGCGCGGTCCCAGGTCGAGCGTCTCGCCGCCGAGGGTGGCACGCCGATTGGCCGTGTCGAGTTCCAGCGGGCCGAACGAAAGCACGGCACTGGTGGCCGCCTGCGAGCGCCTCAGCAAGGCGCGTAGCCGCGCCAGCAGTTCGGGCAGCTCGAAGGGCTTGATCATGTAGTCGTCCGCGCCCAGATCGAGTCCGTGCACGCGGTCGCTCAGCGCGTCGCGCGCGGTGAGAATCATCACCGGCATGCTCTGGCCGGATCGGCGCAGGCGCTGCGTGAGCTCGAGCCCGTCCATGCGCGGCAGGCCGATGTCGATCACGGCGGCGTCGAACGACTCCTTCTCCGTCACCTCCAGCGCCCGCTCGGCGCTGGCCACCCAGTCGACCGCATAGCCGGCGTCGGTCAGCCCCAGCTTGATGCCGCTGGCGACCATGACGTCGTCTTCGACCAACAGCAGCCGCATGGAACGCCCCGCGTCAGTGGGACCGGATCATCGTGCCGTAGGCCTGATCCGAGAGGATCTCCAGCAGCATGGCGTGCGGCACGCGGCCGTCGATGATGTGGACCGCGTTGACGCCGCTCTTGGCCGCATCGATCGCGCCCGCGATCTTGGGGATCATGCCGCCGGAGATCGTGCCATCGGCGATCAGCGCGTCGATCTCCTTCATGGTGAGCTCGGGCAGCAGGTTTTTCTGCTTGTCGAGCACGCCGGGAATGTTGGTGAGCATGAGCAGCTTCTCGGCCTGCAGCACGGTGGCCAGCTTGGCGGCTACCACGTCGGCGTTGATGTTGTAGCTTTCGTTCTGCTCGCCGAAGCCGATGGGGCTGACCACCGGAATGAACTGGTCGTCCTGCAGCGCTTTCACCACCGCCGGGTCGATACCGACGATGTCGCCCACCTGACCGATGTCGTGTTCCTTGGTCGGATCAGCCTGATCGACCAGACGCAGCTTGCGTGCGCGGATCAGTCCACCGTCACGGCCAGTGAGCCCCACGGCCTTGCCGCCCACCTGATTGATCAGGCCCACGATGTCCTGCTGCACCTCGCCAGCCAGCACCCATTCGACCACCTCCATGGTCTCGGCATCGGTCACGCGCATGCCCTGGATGAACTCGCCCTTCTTGCCCAGGCGGCCCAGCGCCGCCTCGATCTGCGGCCCGCCGCCGTGCACCACCACCGGGTTAATGCCCACCAGCTTGAGCAGCACCACGTCTTCCGCGAAATCCTGCTGCAGGGCCGGATCGGTCATGGCATTGCCGCCGTACTTGATCACCATGGTCTTGCCGTGGAACTTGCGGATGTACGGCAGGGCCTGGGCGAGGATTTCGGCCTTGTCGCGGGGGGCGATGTGGGAGACGGGGTCGGTCATGGGCGGAGCGGTTCAGGGGAGTGGACTGCGGAAGGCCGCATTTTGACGCAAGGCCTGGTCGCGGGCGGCAGCGGCCAACGGATCGACCGTGGCGGCTTCGGGCTGGAAGCCACTGACCAGTTCGCGAAGAATGGCCTTGGTGTCGTCGATGTCGTTGCGATCGAGCGCCGCGCGCAGGCGCTGGAGGGCTTCGCTGAGCGCCGGCCACGCCAGCCGGCCCTCGCGCGCCATCATGATGCGCGGATGCGTGGTGGGCTGCGGATCGTCACCGATCAGCAGTTCTTCATACAGCTTCTCGCCTGGCCGCAGGCCCGTGATGGCGATCTCGATGTCGCCCTGGGGGTGATCTTCATCGCGCACGGCCAGGCCCGATAGCCGCACCATGCGGCGCGCCAGATCGAGAATGCGCACAGGCTCTCCCATGTCGAGCACGAACACCTCGCCGCCACGCGCCATGGCGCCGGCCTGCAGCACCAGCTGGGCAGCTTCGGGAATCGTCATGAAGTAGCGCGTCACTTCCGCGTGCGTCACGGTCAATGGCCCGCCCGATGCCAGTTGGCGCCGGAACAGCGGCACCACGCTGCCGCTGGAACCCAGCACGTTGCCAAAGCGGACCATGCCGAAGGTGGTGGCAGCCACGGCCCCGTCCGCGTCCTCGGCCAGGGCCTGAAGTACCAGCTCGGCCACACGCTTGCTGGCGCCCATGAGATTGGTGGGCCGCACGGCCTTGTCCGTGGAGATGAGCACGAAGCGCTGGGTGCCATGTGCCATTGCGGCCTGCGCCGTCACCAGCGTGCCGAACACGTTGTTGGCCAGTCCTTCTGCCACGTTTTGCTCCACCAGCGGTACGTGCTTGTAGGCCGCCGCGTGATAGACGACGTCCGGGCGGAACGCATGAAAAACATCACGCATCCGCGCGGCCTGCGTCACATTGCCCAATAGCGGCACCAGTTGAACGCCCCGCTGCTGCGTCTTTTCGAGGCTGTCCAGTTCCTGGTGGATGGCGTACAGGTTGTATTCGCTGTGATCCAGCAACAGCAGCCGTGCCGCCCCCTGCTGCAGGATCTGCCGGCACAGTTCGCTGCCGATACTGCCACCGGCTCCCGTCACCAGCACGGTGCGGCCGCCCAGTTGCTGCGCCAGCAGCGCCGGATCGGGCGGCACCGCATCCCGCCCCAGCAAGTCTTCGATGTCCAGCTCCTGGATGTCCTGGACTGTCACCCGCCCACTCGCGAGATCGCCCATGCCCGGCAGCGTGCGGATGTGCACAGGCAGCGCGCGCAGGCTGGCAATGATGTCGTTGCGCCGCTGCCGGCTGGCGCTAGGCAAGGCCAGCAGGATGTCGGTGATGCCCAGACGCTCTACCACTTGCGGCACCTGCAATGGTGACAGCACGGTCACGCCGTTGATGCTGCGACCGATCTTGGCCTTGTCGTCGTCCACGAAGCCCATCAACTGGAACTGACCACGGCCCACCGCATTGGCCGTCTGTACGCCAGCCGTGCCCGCACCGTAGATGAGCAGCCGCGGCCGGTCTGCCTTGCGAGCCGACCTTGCCGCCCGGTCCAGCAGCCAGAAACGCGCCAGCGCACGGCTGGCCGCCACCAGCAGCAGGAAGATGAGCGGCTGCAGCACACCGAGGCTGCGCGGAACCATCGGCCAGTGCATGACGACCAGCACGGCGAACAACATGGCGCCGTACACCGCCACCGCCTTGGTCGTCGCCGCCATCGCGGCGATGCCGGTGTAGCGGAAGATGGCACGGTACAGGCCGAAGCGCACGAACACGGGCAGCGACAGGACAACGGCGAGGCCATACACCCACCATTGCTGTTCCAGCGGCCAATGCAGCATGTCCAGCCGCAGGCTGTAGGCCAGCCAGGTCGCGAACAGAGCCAGCCCGGCGTCCAGCAGCATCACCACGAACTGCTTGGCACGGCGTGGAAGGGCAATGAGCCGGTCAGTCAGCATGCGCTCAATGTGCCACACCGTCGCGGCGTACCACGCGCCAGAACGTCAGCCACAGGATGCGGATGTCGAAGACCAGCGAGCGGCGACGAAGGTATTCCTCGTCGAGCGCGACCTTCTGCGGAATCGGCAGTTCATCGCGGCCGTTGATCTGCGCCCAGCCCGTCAGGCCCGGCACCAGCTCGTGCACGCCCTTTTCGGTGCGCAGGGCGATGAGGTCGGCCTGGTTGAAGAGCGCCGGACGGGGGCCGACGAAGCTCATGTCGCCTACGAGGATGCTCCAGAGCTGGGGCAGCTCGTCGAGGCTGCTCTTGCGCAGGAACGAGCCGATGGGGGTCAGCCACTGGGCGGGGTTGTCCAGCAGGTGCGTGGCCACGGCTGGGGTGTCGATGCGCATGCTGCGGAACTTGGGCATGCGGAAGATGCGGTTGTGGCGGCCGACGCGGTCGGACCAGTAGAGGGCGGGGCCGGGGGAGGTGAGTCGCACGAGCAATGCCACGGCCATTAGTGGCAGCGCAAAGACTATCGAGGCGGCGAGTCCCGCGAGCAGGTCAAACACGCGTTTCATCAGCTCGAAGCATCTGCGACAGGCCATCAGCCAGCGTATGCGGAGGTAGCCAACCCAGGCGTTGTCTCGCATGCGAGATATCGACCTGCAGATTGGAGGAAAGCTTGTGCCAGGTTTTGCTACGCCCTACAAGGGCGGCGCCCCAAGCCAGCAGTTGCGGATGGACCGAAGGTACGCGCGCCGGCCGGTGAATTGCCACACCGATCGCGCGGACCAGATCTGCCGTGGAAACGTCTTCGCCGTCGCTCACGAGGAAAGTCTGCCCGGCCGCCGCAGGATGGTCGACACACAGGCACAGGAAATCGCAGAGATTCTTCAAGCCCACCATGCTGCGCCGATTGTCGACGGAACCCAGTGGCAGCGGCAGACCGCGGCCAACAGCGCCAACGAGCGCGGCGAAATTGGCCCGCACGCCGGCCCCATAGACCAAAGGAGGACGGACGATGACCAAGTCAACGCCAGAGCTTTGCAGCTCATCAGCCAACGCAACTTCAGCAGCAGCCTTGCTTCGGGCATACGGTCCCTGCGGCAAGAGCGGATCGCCTTCGCAGAAAGGGCGACCCCGCTCCGAAGCTTCACCGTGCACCTTCACGCTGCTCACAAAAACCATCCTTTGCACACCTGCAGCACGGGCCTGGCGCGCCAACTGAATGCTCGCGTCGACGTTGACTCGGAAGAATTCCGTGTCCTGCGACGGGCTTGCGTTTACCTGATGTGCACGTCCCGCCAGATGCAGGACGACATTACAGCCCTCCAGAGCGGGCCGCCAATCGGTCCCAGCGTGCATATCGCCGACATCGACCAGTCCTGCTCCGACTTGCCGGGACGCACCCACAAACGACGTTTCGCGGCGGCCCAGCATTGCTCGCATGCCCTGACCTACGAATCCGGACGCTCCCGTCAGCATCACCTTCATGCCACGCCCTCGGTCGACGCGGCAGCAGCCAGTAGCCGCCGGTACTCTTTTAGCAGCCATTCGGTCATGCGGGCTGCCTCGAAATCTTTCAGGCAGCGCCGGCGCGCCTGCTCACCCAAGCGAGCCCGGC
Organism: Burkholderiales bacterium; assembly: GCA_017307855.1. GTDB lineage: Bacteria > Pseudomonadota > Gammaproteobacteria > Burkholderiales > Burkholderiaceae_C > JAGOCV01. The sequence goes on from JAFKGD010000009.1 coordinate 191,927, forward strand.
GCGGCGCATCGGCGAGCAGATCACCGAGTGCTTCGGCCAGCGCCCCGGCATCGCGCGCGGGCACCAACACGCCTGTCTCGCCCTCAGCAATGGCGTCGCTCAAGCCGTAAATTCGCGTACCCACAGCGGGCACCCCCATCGCCGCGGCTTCGAGTACCACGGTGCCGAAACCTTCTCGGTAGCTCGGCAGACACAGAAGGTCGGAAATCGCCAGATAACGCTCTGGGTCCGCGACGAAACCGGTGCAGAGGACGCCATCGGCCCGCAAGGCAGACAGCGAGAGAGCTTCATTTGCGCCACCCGCATCGTCGGCAGGTCCGACCAGCAACAACTGCAGCGCGACCCCACGGGCCCGCAAACTCCTGAAGGCAGTCAGCAACTCGTGAACGCCCTTGTCCGTAGTAATTCGCCCGATGAAGGTCACCAGTGCGTGACCCGGTATTACGCCCAATCGGGCACGCAGTTCATCGCGCTGCGGCGCGGTCCAGCGCCGCGGGTCGAAGCGTTCGGCATCCACTCCCGCCAACGATCCCTTACCTAGTACCGCAAGCCGTTCCGAAGCGACGATACGCTCGCGCACAAGAAAGTCCTTCTGGCTGGGACTGTCCGCGTAGCACCGTGTGTTCCACCGCCCGATCAGTCGATCGGCAATCTTCGCGAACCACGCCATGAGCCCCGTGCGGGTGACCCAAGGCTGGCCGGTGAATGTGTGCAGCCTGATGGGCACTCCGGCAAGCCGCGACGCGATTGCGCACAACAACCCCGCTTTCGGTGTCGTGGAATGCACGATGTCGAACCGCTGCCGACGAAAACACCGCCACAGGAGCCAAAGAGAGAGAAGGTCCCGCAACGGACTCAGCGAGCGTGGGATGTCCACGAACTTTCCTTCGACCCCCGGATGAGCGAGTAACTCGTCGATTTCGGAGCCCGGCGAACAAATCACTGTGACCTGAAAGCCCGCAGCGGCGATTTGCCGGATCTGCAACGAAAGCTGCGTTGCCACAAAGAAAGAGACGGTTGAAACTCGCGCGATTCGCACGGTAGATCGGAGCGATTCAGCCATGCCGCCACCTCCCCGCGACATAAGCGGCCAGCCCCTGAGTCAACGGTATGCCTGGAAACCATCTCAACTCCTGCCGCGCGCGATCCGAGGCATATATAACCCGAGTGCTCAGCGCCTCTACGCGGGAAGGTGTGAGCGGAAATCGGCGCGCGATCGATACACCCATCCGCGACACACGTCGAGCCAGACCCAAGGGAATGCGCATGCGGGGCGTAGGACGACGCAGCGCCACACAGACCGTCTCAACAAACTCCTCCATAGGGAGATGCTCGGAAACGATGTAACGACGACTAGCCGACCGGCGTTCGACTTCCCATGCTGAACACAGCAATGCATCCACAACGGACTCGACATGCACGTAGTTTGCGATCGCGCCTACCGGACCGATGAAGATGAAACGCCCGCGCCTAATGGCTTCGACCCACTGCGCCAGCGAGGCGTTCGGCATGTCATCGCCGAAAATAATGGATGGACGTAGGATGCTGACATGCCGTAGCTCCGACTCCCGGATAGCTTGCTCCAGCCTAAGGTCGGCACTCGCCTTCGTGGCCTCGTAGACCCCGACAGGACGGTCCACATCGTCGTCGAGCACGATGCCGCTAGCGCGAGGCCCATAAGCGCCAACGCTGCTGAGCTGAATCCAGTGCAACGGGCGTCCGCGTGCGGCACTTATCAGTCTGTCCGTACCCTCCACGTGCAATGCCATCATGCGGGACTCATCGCGGATCTCGCCTGCGCAGTTAAACAACACATCCACGCCGTCCAGGAACTCTGGTGGAACGCCATCGTCACGAGTGAGATCGCCCCTGAAGTGTTCGATGTTGGCTCGACGTTCGCCGGCTTCCCCGCGCGACAGCAGACGCACCTGCCAGCCTTGGCTTACCAGGCGCGCCACCAGATGCCGACCCACAAATCCAGAACCGCCCGTAACTGCTGCTGTCTTCATCGAGCTCGTAAGAACACACGTTGCTTGAAATGCCGAAGCCAGCCGATCGCGGATGCCGGCAGCCAACGTTTGACCGCCATGCTACTTCGGGCAACCGCCCAGTCCGACCAAGCCCGCCATGCCGGTGCGCCGTACTTCAGCGCAGTCTGGCGTTGCTCGGTCAGGATTAGCGGGTTGGTACTCGCACCACCGATGAGGAAGTTCGCCATAACCGCAGGAATCTCGATGCCTCGAACACCCTGCAGATGCAATCGCAGAATCAGTTCGAAATCACCCGCCAAGCGCAGCAATGAGTCGAAGACACCATACTGCTCGTAGACGGAGCGCCGCACGAACATGGTTGGATGGGGAAGCGGCGTTTCTCGCGTGACCCGGCTCGCGAAACGATCCCGACTCACGGGCTGAACCACGCCCAGCGGTCTCCCACATGCATCCACCAGACGCAGCCATCCGTAGCAATAGCCAGCGCCAGGATCGGCCTCGAGCGCCTGCACTGCACGCTGGATCGCCTCGCACTCATAAGTGTCATCTGCATTGAGAATGCCGATGATCTCGCCTCGCGCCAACGCGATCCCCTTGTTCATGGCGTCGTAGATGCCACGATCCCGCTCGGAGCACCAATAGGCAATGGAATCCCCCTGCTCCCTAAGTAACTCCACGGTTCCATCGCTGGAGCCCCCATCAACGACGATGTGCTCAAAGCTCGCGGAACACTGTTGCTCGCGCACGCTGCGAAGCGCGTCGGCAAGGGTTGCAACTCCGTCGTACACGACTGTGACGATAGACACCTTGACGGGCGACTCGCCACGCGTGACGCGCTGCCCTCCGTGTTCCCGGGCAGCCGTCATACCTTCACGATCAACTGCTGCGAACGCCACGAGCGCCCAGCCGCCTGCAAGACACGGACACCCGACTTTAGCGAGCGCAGCCACCATCGGTCGACCCGAGCCTGCACCACATCTACACCCGCCCGGCGCGCATGCTCGAGCAGCTCTTTGACATAGGGCATGTAGACGAACTCGTCAACCACTTGGGGAACGTGATAGCGGCTGTGCAACAGGACGCGGCCGTTGCCCAGCAGGCGCAAACCATGGAAATGCCACGCCACCGCGCGCCCATAAGGAAAGCGGTTGGCATTCCAGGGTGCGAGAAGCCGGTCCGAAGGTTCGAGCTCGTGCACGAGGTCAGAGAATCGCCGTGGCCATTCATCGAGATACTTCTGATCGCCAAAGCGGCCGGGCTCAGGGTGGGCGTGGCACCATTCAATGCACTGCTCGGCCCACCAGCTACGAACCGGCTCAGAGATGTCTCGCACGAATGTCACGAACTGGACGCAGTACTTGCCGCTGACCGCCGAATAGTCGTGCTCAGGGTCGTAGGCATGATCGGTTATCTGCACGGCCTTGCCCGAACGGGAAAATCCCTCAAGGAGCAAAGCCGGGTCATCTAGGAAATAGACGTCGGCATCCACATAGGTCACGCGGTTCGCGTCCTCGCAGCGGTCGAACACGAGCTTCGGCGTGAGAGGAGTCAGCGTCCAACAATATTCGGCTCGGCTTCGCTTCGGACGGACGATATTCAGTCGCGGCTCGGCCACCTCGGCTTCCGCCAGCGCGATACAGCGCAAGCCTGGCAATTGCAACGACTCCAGGCGCGCCTGCACGGCGTCGTCCATACATAGCACCCACATCATGCTGTCGGCATGATGCCGCTGGAGCGATGCGTGCAACGCCAGCCCCTGTGGCAGGAAATGGCTGTCGAACAGCGTGACGAAGTGTTCCAAGTTGATACTCGTGGCCAGCCTGAAGGCGCCCGAACGGCGATAGGCCGTCTATTGTGCCTATGCGCTGGCTGGTTTTTCGGCTAGGACAAGCTGATCTAGGAACAGATCCGGATTCTGCGGCAGCAGCGCGCTCGCCAACAGGCCCAGCAGCGAAAGCGGTGCCGCAAGGATTAGCGTCACCAGAACGTTGCGTGGCACTGAGCGCCCCGGAATGACCTTCCAGAGATAGGCAATCGCTAGCTGGAAGAACATCGATGCGTCGGCCATCAGCTTGTGTTGTTCGATCACACGGAAGCCGTTTCGCTCGAGAAGCGCGCGCAGGCCGAAGCTCGAGTACCGCGCGAAATCATACGGCTGCTCATGCTCGTCCCACACAAAGGGCACGGTGAGCAGGAGCCGCCCGCCCGGCTGCATGACCCGGTAAATTTCGCTCAGAAAGTCGTCTGGCGTGAAGACATGCTCCAGCACTTGACTGCAAAGGACGCATTCGAAGTCGGCATCCGGCACAGGGAAAGCAAGCCCGTCGTAGAAAACATCAGCCAAACCTCGCGCGCGCGTAGTCGGCGTATCGATGTCCAGGCCCACGTACTGTGCACCATGAAAGAGCTGCCGATAAGGCTGACTGCCACAGCCGACATCCAGCAGCTTGCCCCGCATGGAGCCGCCGAAGCGCTGCATGTGCCTCCAGAGCGTCAGACGCGCCAGAAAAAAGGGATTGACCAGCACGCCCAACCAGGTGGGCTGAAATTGCTCGTCGCGATAGCGCTGGCGCAAGGACTGCATCATGAGTGCAAATTCAAGTCGAGAGATTGTAGTAACGCACCATCCGCTCAACAGGCCGAACGTGATTCCAGTGATCTCTCACACCGCTGCGCAGATTGCCGACCCAGCGGCGAGGTCCCCGCCGCAGCACGACAGGCTCGCGTATGCCTCGAAGGATGAGCTCACGCAGGGCCTGCGGCGCCAGGACATGCGCGGCGCCGAGCTCCAGGTCCGTATCCCAGCACGCGCCGACCGGATCGTAGGGCACTGTGCTGATGGCGTTCAGATGCGGATTGCTCGAATCCTGCAAGCGACTCTCTAGCGCCACGTGAACAGTCTCCAGCCCCTCGTGACGCGCGAAGAGAACGCCGCTACCGAAGCTGGAGTAGTAGAGCGATCTGTAGCGGCGGATGTTGTCTCGGAAATGATGCAGGAACCGACTGGACCATAACCCCCCATTGACAAGGATGCGCGCGCCGGCCGAACGGAATAGCGCGCACAACTCGGGGTTGACATCAAGGTAGTACACCAGCACGTCGCAGCCACCGGCGCGTGCACGGATGTCGGCCAGCAGGTCCATCAAGTGCTCGTACGAAAACCCGATACGCGCGAAGTGAGACGAATGCGGAAGGATGTACACCGCTCCCTTTCGGTGCGCAGGCCCCGCCGATGGTGGAAGATAGAGATACGGCGAGCCCACCACACGCACGCGCGAAGGCTCCACCAGCCCGCGCATTGCGTCTGCGATCCGCTCCGACCACGCCCACAACTCGACCGGATCGTCATCAGCCTCGAACCGCGTCGGAACGTTCTGCCAGCCGTGCTGCACCGAATAAGGGAATACACCAAGATCGAGCAATCCAGCGTGCCGATAGAGCACGTGCTGGATGCCATAGAACTCGCTGCCGCGCATGCCGCCCGCTCAGGCTTGAACCGTGTTGGCGCGCAGTATGCGGTGGGCCAGCGCGACCGCGGCCAGCCCGCAAACAATGAATCCTGCGGCCTTGGCCGCCACTAACCCCATGCCCCCCCAAGCCACGTAGCCGAACCAACTCGCCACGCCGGCGGTCGCGGCACCGGCAATAGTCGCCGCCAGGATGAGCCGGGTACGGTTGAAGTAATAGAGAAAAGGCGACGCTGAGTAGTACATAGAGAACGCGGCGATCGAGAAGCACAGCGGCACGCAAAACACTGCCGCATCGCGGTACTGCGGACCGAAGAAATGAACGATGAAAAACCGGCCGGTGACGCCGACTACCGTGGCCGAGAAGATGCCGAAGGCGTTGAGGGCGATCATGCCACCGAGAAAATGGTGTACCTCGCGCAAGCCGTCGCGCAACTGCTCGAACACCCGGGGCGAATACACCTTATTGGCGACATCGAGCAGGATGTACATCGGCGCCGCCACGGACAGTGCGACACCGTAGACGGCGAGGAACTCGACGGCATCGACCTTGGCCAACAACCAGCGATCGAAGCTTCCCGTGGCCAGTGACAAGAAGTTATGTGGCACTAGCGGTAGGCCGTACCAGAAAAGCGTGCGCACGGTCGCAGCCCTCGGACGCACCCAGGTCAGGCCCAGTCGCGCGCGCACCGGGCCCAGGCACGCCAGCGTCGCCAACGCCAGTCCAGCGACGTGACCCAGCACCAGTCGGTCGAGGTCGAGCGTTTGGTTTCCGATGAACATCAGGACCAGCACCGCCTGGATGCCAAACTGCGCCAACGCCAGACCCAACAGGTAGCCGTAGCGCTTGAGGAGCGTGGCATAGGCCTGGAAATACCCGATGACGTAGGTCATCAAGGCTGCGGCCACCATGGCCGCGACCAGCATCGGCGGCTGCGATTGCATGTGACTGTTGAGCCAGAGCGCGGCGAGGGCCACCACCGGCAAGGACCCCGTCGCCGCGGTCAGCATGGAGGCGTTGATGCTCGGCGCCTCCTGCGGATGGATGAAAGCGTTGGAGATGTAGCCGACCGACGAAAATCCGGCGATGGCGTTGAGCATGCCGCACAGTGTTTGGTACGCCACGTAGCTGCCGTACTCGGCAGTCGTGACGTGCGCCGTGATCAGCGGTGCGAGGACCAGCCCCACGAGCGGCGGTACCGCCGCAGAGGCCAGTAGCAGCAGATACGGAAACTTCCCCTCAATGATGGAAGTTGGAAATCTCATGGTATGCCGCGGGCGTGATCGTCCTGAAGGTATTGTCAGGCGCGGTTCCATACACTACAACATCCTTGATCTCGCCAGCATCGAGCAACTTGCTGCCATTGCTCATGACCACATTGCCACGAATGATTGTCCGCCCCAGGACCGATGCATTGGGCAGCATGGTGAGATTCCCGTCCACTACCGGGTAGATATTGCGGCTGTTGCCGACGGTGCAATTGGTGCTAAACGAGAACGAGGCCTGCGGTGTGAACTCGCCGCGGCCGATGACAGCGCCGCACGGGTGATCGCAGAAGGTCATCAGTGGCACCTCGACTTCGTAGAGTAGATTGCAGCCCCCGCCCGACACGTTGAGGAAGAACAAAAGGTCAGCGCAATGGCGATCGCGTGCGGCCCAGGCCCTACGCGCCAGCTCGTACAGCAACAGTGTGGTGTGTCCCAGGTGGCCAGCTCGCAGCGGCGTGCCTGCCTCGTCGGCAGCGTAGTACTTGTTGCGGATGGTGGCGAAGCGCGCCTGGGTGCGCTCGAGCGCAGCACCCCAATAGGGCGCAATGTCCTCGAACGCCAGGCCCACCGTGGCCAGGCGTGCAATCAGGAAGCGCCGGAAGCGCCCGTCGTCGGGATGCAGATAGATTGGTAGTGCAGCCATCGTCAATCAACTAGATCCCAGCTGACAGCAGTGCCCTTGGTCACGGCGCGGCGTACCCGCCGGCCCAGCAGTTGGTCGAAGTGCCGCGGCGCCAGTCCCTTGCCGGGCCGTACGATGCGCAGATTGGTGGTGTCGAACATGTCACCGGCCTGCATGTCTGCGCCCACGTAAAGCGAGCGGCGGTAGGCGAGCGACTTTTTCTCGGCTTCTGTCGGACCATAGTGGATCGAACCCAGGCCATCCCAGGCGCGACGCGTCTCCTCGACCAACAGGCGCAGTTCGGCGGGCTCCAGAGAGAAGCTGGAGTCGACGCCGCCGTCGGCCCGATTGAGCGTGAAATGCTTCTCGACCACACAAGCCCCCATGGCGACAGCTGCCACGGCCACGCCCACGCCCATGGTGTGATCGCTCAGCCCCACGGCCACGTCGAACAACTGTCGCATGTGCGGAATTGTGCGCACATGCGTGGTGGAGGGAGAGGCCGGGTAGGTGCTGGTGCACTTGAGCAGCACCAGATCGCGGCAGCCGGCCGCTCGCGCGGTGGCCACAGCCTCCTCCAACTCGCCCAGCGTGGCCATACCGGTCGACATGATCAGCGGCTTGCCGGTGGACGCCGCCTTGCGGATGAGGGGCAGATGGGTGTTTTCGAACGACGCGATCTTGAACGCCGGCGCGTCGAGCGACTGCAGGAAGTCAACGGCTTCCTCGTCGAACGGCGAGCTGAAGCACACCAGGCCACGATCACGCGCGCGCCGAAAGATCGGGGCATGCCACTCGCGCGGCGTGTGTGCTTGCTGGTAGAGGTTGTGCAGGCTGCGGCCGGCCCAGAGATTGTCAGGGTCGCTGACGAAAAACTCTCCATGCCTGACGTCGAGCGTGATGCTGTCGGCGGTGTAGGTCTGAAGCTTGATGGCGTGCGCGCCGGCATCGGCCGCGGCATCGACGATAGCAAGCGCGCGCTCTAGCGACTGGTTGTGGTTGCCCGACATCTCCGCGATGACGAAAGGCGGGTGCGCCGGGCCTACCGGCACGCCGCCGATCTCGAAATTGGGGTTGGACAGCATGGTGGGTTCCTGCCTCTCTGGGGTGCCGGCCTCAGCAGCGCAGCATATTCAGCAGCACGTAGATTTCCGGGTCGTAGCGATCGGGCACGCGCTCATAGTCAAGGAACAGCGCCGCATCAGCGATATTGATGGAAATGTGCCCGATGAGGACGAGCGCCGCCAGCGTGGGCGACATGACGATGCGAAGGTAGGGCTGATCCATCGCCATGGCCGGGTCGACGTCCTCGACCTCGGGCGTGCGCAGGTCGATGCAATAGCGCTCGTTGCGGCCATCGATGTCGAGGTACACGTTCCACTCGGGGAAGGACTTGCGGCGCTGTTGATCTTGCCAGAGGCGCTGTCGTGCATAGCGCACTAGGCGAGAAAACGAGACGGCCGGGCTGAGCTCGAAACCTTCGTGGTCATAACTCTTCTCCTGCAAATGCGCGGCCACGTAGGCCTCTCGATCGTCTGCGGTCAGCTCTTCGTAAGGGGCATCGGGCGAACGAGCGCCGGTCTCGAAATCAAAGGATTGCCCGGGGTTGAGCAGTAGCAGTTCAGAACGACCCGGAATGTCCTCGAAATGCTCCCGCACCACGCCCGGCGCAGGTGGATGCGAGACATGACGATTAAGGTGCGATCGCGAGCCGGCAATGACGTACTGGTCCGCGAACGGCATGACCCAGCGCGGCGCGATCTCGCGCGCCACGCGCCCAAAAGAGGCCAGGCGCGACTGCAGGATCTGCTGCGCACGCTCGGCCTTCTGTGCCTCGCTGAGATTGAGATAGCAGGCCGGATAGCCGGAGCCGCCCGAATACGGCAGCAGCGCCACGTCGACTTGATAGTGCTGCTTGATGTAGGCGATGCCGTCGGGGTAGGGCTGACAGTCGTTGGCGTTGTAGACAGTGGTGCCGCCCCAGTTCATGACCAGGGCCGAATCCACCGCATAGGCCATCTCGTTGGCGGGATCTGCCTCGACGATGTCGACCAGCAGGTCATCGGCGATACGCACCGGTTCACGCGGCTTGACCTTATGCACTTTGGCAAAACGGAATCCGTGCATCTGCAGGAAGCGCTCGACGAAATTGGGGGTGCGGTCGGCGATGATCAACTCGGCATCGCGATTGAGATACCGGATGGTGCCTGCCGAACAATGATCTTCGTGAATGTGCGAGATGAAGATGTAGTCCAGACGCCCCACATCCTCGATGCTGTTTTTCATCGGCGGATAGTGGTACCAAGCACCATGGAATATGCCGTCGTCCAGCCATGGGTCGGTCAGCATGCGCTTGCCTCCCTGTTCGATGATGGCGGTGGCTCCGCCGAGATTGAGTATCCGCATCGCGTCTCAGTCCTTGGTGGCGAACACCGTCAGGATCCGTCCGACGCCGAGTTCGCCCAGCGTGCGATACAGGTCCGCCAGCAACTGCTGGCGCCCCTGGCGGACCAGCGCCATCTCAAAGTTCATGCGCTTCTCGTGGCATTGGCGGCCGAGCGAGCCATTGCCAATGTAGTTGTCGCCGAAGAGCAGGAACATCTCGATCGGGAATGAGCATTCGGTATGGCGGGCCGTGAAGCCGCAGCCACCTAATAGCGTCGTGAGGCTGTCGCGATCGAAGTAGCTCAGGTGAGCCGGAGGAGCCACCCACCAGTCGGGCAGGCCAAGTTCGGCGGTCGCGGTCTGCTGCAGCGCATTGAAATCGTTGGGCACGGCACACACGATCACCCCACCCGGCCGCATGGTCTGGCCGAGCCGGCGCAGCGCGTGCTCAGGGTCGCGCAGATGCTCAAGCACGTTCTGCAGCAGCACCACGTCGTAGTCGCCTTCAGAAGACAGGTCGAGGTTGTCGATGTTGCCGACCTGCACTTGCAAGCCCTTCCTTTGCCCGTATGCCACCGCCTCGGGCGACGGGTCAACGCCACGGCACTCGGCGCCTTTGCCGCGCAGGAACTGCAAAGTGAGGCCCCAACCACAGCCGAAGTCGAACACGCGCCGGCCGGCGACGGGGCCACCCAGCAGCCGTTCGACCGTGGCCAGCAACATCTCACGCTGTACGCGGTGGTAGTCGGCGTCACGCTCCTGCACTTCGAGTGACGAGTTGTTGAAGTTCTTGTAGTCCCCCGAATAGAACTCGCGCGCGTAGAACTCGCGCACTTCCTCGTCGGAAGGCAGTGGAGAAACCTGCAGAAACCCGTACTTTGCGTCACGGATCAGTTGATAGGACTGTTTGTCAGCCATGGCGTCACGCGCCCCCTTGCATCGGATACATCTTCGTTCTCTGCCGGTCCCACCGGCAATCGCACAGCATACCTTGCGGTCGCACCTGGACTTTGCTCACGCGCAACGAATATAGTCGGCGGTACCCGACCAACCAAGATTGGCCACTACATCGAGGACCGATAGGTGGCTGATGAACTCCGCGACGCCCTTCTGCGGGTAGGCCCGTACCGGGTAGTCCTGGAACGACAACGCCACGTCGGCCGATTCGAACGCGCCATCTTCCGCGAGGTACTCGGCCGAGCCCACCGGGCTGAGGTACCGGTCACAGTCGAGATGACGGCACAGTCCCACAAGGCGCTGGCTGCGGGGCCCGGCGACCGGCAGTTCGCTGGCCCGGTGGAATTGCGCCGACAGGCCCAGTTGCGACGCGACGCGGCGGATCAGGGACATGTTGAGATCGGCAAGGCGTGCCCAAGGCGTCTGCAGGATGTCGCGGGCCAGCCTCAGTATGTCGTCGCGGAACGGATGCCGCGCATAAGCGTTTTCAAGCAGAGTGAGTTGCTTTCTGCGCCAGGGCTGGGTGTCGTCCACGCTTATGGAATGGATCGGGTCGGCCAAGCTGCCGTGGCGCACCGGCACAATGAGCCACTGCACACGCCCACCGAGCAGCACCCGGTTGCGGCTTTGCCAAGATTGCTTCTCAAACTGCACGTCGTCGAGGAACACGAAATGATCGACTTCGGCAATCAGGTTGAAGTAACCGGCCCACGGCATGTAGGTAGGCTGCATGATGGCGCACTTCATGGCCTGGCCTCCAACGATGTCGCGACGAACTCCCGCCGCAGGATGCCCATGAGCAGCATGTCCAGCCGCCCAGCAGGACCGCGCACGTGGGCACGCCAGCGCCCCTCGTGCCGGAAACCGCTTGCCTCATAGCAGCGGATGGCCGCGACGTTGTCTTCCAGCACCCGCAGATGGATGCGCTCCAGCGACAGCGGACCGAAACCATGTGCCAGCAGCGCATGCACCACCGCACGGCCCAAGCCCTGACCACGCGCCTGCGCTGCGCCCAGGTACATGCCGAGCTCGGCGACCGCATTGACCCGGTCGATGAACATGAGACGCGCCACGCCAAGGGGCTCATCCTGGCCCGGCCGGAAGATGCCACGCAGCCACTGGCAGGGGTCGCTGCCATTGCGCGCCAGCCAGTCGGCCACATCCGCATCGGAGAACGGCCCGGTCAGCGCGGCGATCATGTGCGCCAGTGCGGGGTCGTTCTTCCAGGCCTTTACCCGCGGCAGATGCGCCAGCGTCAGCGGTTGCAACATTACCCGCGGGGTGGCGGGCGGAAGGGCGGGAGGCTTGGACTCAGGCATGTCGGTCTTGTGGTGCGAGGGAAAGAAGCGCGTCGGCCACGCGTGCTGCGCCCCGGCCGTCGACCAGATCCTGGCCGGCGGCGGCCAGCCGGGCCAGCGCCGGCGCGTCCTGCCATAGGGCCTGTACCCGCATGCCAATGTCCTGGGCGGAAACGGCTTGGGCCTCGCCCAGGAAGTGCAGCGCCTGCCGCTGGCCCAGGTAGCGCAAAGCCTCGACCTGATTCGCGGCGGTGGCCAGCACCAGCGCTGGCAGCCCGACGCACATGCGCTCCCACACCGAAGTGCCGCCACCCGCCACGGCAAGGCGCGCGCTGGCCATCAGCGCGCCCATGCGGTCGGTCGCCACATGCAGGCGGGTGGCCGAATAGGCCGGGTGGCTCTCTAGTTCGCGCCGCAGATCCGAGAGCCCCGGGAAGGTGGCTCCCACCACGATGTCGGCACCTACGCCGCCGGCCAGCAGGTCGCGGCAGGCCCGCACCGTGGCCAGCGACTGGTTGCCGCGGTCGACACCGCCAAAACCGATGAACAGTCGATCACGTTCATCAGCCGGGCGCGCGGCCGCGCGCGCCGCCAGGAATTCGGCGCGCAAAAGGATGAAGTCCGGCCCCAGCAGTCGCGCCGTGCCGCTGCGCAGGAGGTGACGGTCGTAGCGAGTGTCTGCATCAGCATACGCGTTGCCGTCGAGCAAAAGTTGCACGTCGTGCGAGCGATCGGCGAGGTCGTCGATGGCGGCCAGCCAACCCGCATGCACGCCGGCCACACGCTCCCAAGCAGCGTCGAGCGCGTAGTGGTCGACCACCAGGCCGACCGGCCGCTCTACTGCCAGAACCTCGGCCGTGTGCTGCGCGTCGAGCACCGGATCACAGCGCAGCCAAGCCGCGTGCGGCGGCTGGATCGGGGAGGCGACGGGCTCCGGCACCTCGGGCAACCGCACGACACGGTGGCCGCAGGACTGCACCAGCGCCTGCTGCCGCGGGTCGAGCCATCGGCAGACAAAGACCGACGCCGCACCATGATGCGCCAACGCATCAGCCAGGGTGAGGCAACGCATGAGATGGCCGCTGCCGATCTCCACCGACGCATCGACCCGAAATGCCACCCGCATGGCCTACTCCGCTGCAGTCTGGGCGGCCAGAGCGCGAAACATCCACTCGGCGCGCCCCCAGTCTTCCGCCGTGTCGATGTCCTGAACGCGGTGATGGGGCAGCGGCACCGGCACGCATCGGCTCGCGAAGACCGGCGCCGATGCCCGCCAGGCTTCGGCACGGCCCCAGCAGAACTGGCCGGCATCGTGCCAGGCCTCCTCCAGATCCTGCGACCGGGTGGCCGCAAGGTCGGGCCGCAGCATCTCGATGCCACCGCTCGCGTTGACACGCAACGCGCGCTGGATCGGAAAGGCATAGCGCGTGACGGCCAGCGCGTAGTCGGCACCGGCCTGCCGCAGCGCGCGCAGGCCTTCGGCGAGGTCAGCCGACTGAACAAACGGGGCCGTGGCATACAGGCAGCAGGCGAACGCCGGTGCGCGGCCCGCGTCGGCATACCAGTCGAGTGCATGGCGCATGACCGCCCCTGTGCCCGCATGATCGTCGGCGAGGGCGGCCGGCCGCACGAACGGTGTAGCCGCGCCAGCCGCGCGCGCCACCGCCGCGATGGCCTCGTCGTCAGTGGAAACGGCGATCTCGTCGAAGCAGCCGGCCGCCCGCGCGGCCTCAATGCTCCATACGATCATCGGCTTCCCGCAAAAATCACGGATATTCTTGCGCGGGATGCGCTTGCTGCCGCCGCGCGCCGGGATGACGGCGACGATCATGGTGCGAGCGAGCGCTGCAGAGCGTCCACCACGGCGTCCTGCTGCGCCTCGTCGAGCCCGGGAAACATGGGTAGGCTGATGGCCTCGGCGTAGTAACGCATCGATTCTTCCAGCGCGTCGTAGGTCACGCCCAGTTGCTGGTAGTAGGGCTGCGTGTGCACAGGGATGTAGTGCACGTTGACGCCGACGTCGGCCTGTCGCATGCGCGCGAACACCGCGTCCCGTTGCACTTGTGCGTCGGCGGTGATGCGAACCACGTACAGATGCAAGCCCGAGTAGCCGTCGGGATGTTGCCATGGGCGCTGCACCGGCAAACCCTCCAGCAAGCGGTCGTAGCGAGCAGCCAGCGCATGGCGGCGTGCCACATAGTCGTCGATGCGCTGCAGTTGGCTTTCGCCAAGAACCGCCTGCAGCTCGGTCATGCGGTAGTTGTAGCCCAGGTCGATCTGCTGGTAGTACCAGGGGCCGTCGGGCGCGTGCGTCATGTCTGCCGCATCGCGCGTGACGCCGTGGCTGCGCAGTCGCGCCATGCGCGCCGCCAGTCGCGCATCGCGCGTGACCGCCATGCCGCCCTCGCCAGTGGTGATGATCTTCACCGGGTGGAAACTGAAAACCACCACGTCGCTGTAGCGGCAGTCGCCCACGGGCTGGCCAAGATAGCGCCCACCCACGGCGTGTGATGCGTCCTCGATGAGCTTGAAGCTGAAACGCTGCGCCAGCGCGTGGATGCGCCGCATGTCGCAAGGCTGACCGGCGAAATGCACGGGCACCACCACTTTGGGCAACCGCCCCTCGGCCTGCGCGCGTAGCAGCTTCCTCTCCAGGGCGTCGGGGCACAGGTTGTAGGTACGCGGATCGATGTCGACGAAGTCGACCTGCGCGCCGCAGTACAGACCACAATTAGAAGAGGCGACAAAAGTAATGGGGCTGGTCCAGAGCCAATCGCCGGGTCCCAACCCAAGCGCCATGCAGGCGATGTGCAGCGCCGAGGTGGCGCTGTTGACGGCCACGGCATGCGGCGCTCCGCAGTATTGTGCCAACGCCGCCTCGAATCTGGGAACGACCGGCCCCTGCGTGAGGAAGTCCGAACGCAGAACTGCCACGACAGCCTCGACATCGGCGTCGGTCACATCCTGGCGGCCGTAGGGGATCATCTTGGACATGGTTCGATGTGGAAGGAGGGTGCTGCGCAGAAGCCAGGCCCTGACTCAGATGTGGCCAATCTTGCCGGCGTTAGCGTCGATCCATTCGCGCAGCTGCTGCGCGCTCATCCAGTCGGCATTGTTGTCGCTGCTGTAAACAAAACCTTCGGGCACGCGCAAGCCGTCCTTGATGCGCCGTGCATCGGCATTCCAGTTGTTGATGGCCGGCAGGATCTTGAAGTGCTCGGGGTACTCGAATGTCGACAGCGAATCCTCCGCGCTGATCATCTGCTCGTGAAGCTTCTCACCTGGGCGGATGCCCACCATCTGCAGGCGTGCGTCCTGGCGAACGGCTTGCGCGATGTCGGTAACTTTCATCGATGGAATCTTCTTGACGTAGATCTCTCCGCCCTGCATGTCGTCGAACGCATGCCAGACCAGTTCGACGCCCTGCTCTAGCGTGATCATGAAGCGCGTCATGCGCGCATCGGTAATGGGCAGCACACCGGAATCTCGGATCGACATGAAGTACGGAATCACCGATCCGCGCGAGCCCATCACATTACCGTAGCGCACCACCGCGAAGCGCGTTTCGCGCCCGCCCGAATACGAATTTCCGGCCACGAAGAGTTTGTCGGAAGCAAGCTTGGTCGCGCCGTACAGGTTGACCGGGCTGCTCGCCTTGTCCGTCGACAGCGCCACCACCCGTCGCACTCCCTTGTCGATGCAGGCGTCAATGAGGTTCATTGCGCCCAGGATGTTGGTCTTGACGCACTCAAATGGGTTGTACTCAGCCGTCGGCACGATCTTGGTGGCTGCGGCGTGCACCACATAGTCGACACCGTCGAGCGCGCGGTAGAGCCGTTCGCGGTCGCGCACGTCGCCAATGAAGAAGCGCACGCGCGGATCGCCCTGGTAGTGCTTGGCCATCTCCCACTGCTTCATCTCGTCGCGTGAATAGATGATGAGCTTGCGGGGGTTGTAGCGCGCCAGCGTCATCGGCACGAAGGTGTGGCCGAACGAACCGGTGCCGCCGGTAATGAGAATGACCTTGTCTTCGAACATTGGAAGGAAACTCTTCTTGCTGCGCCGTCAGCGCGGAAACATTTGGATGACCTCGCACACACGCGCGACGTCCTGGAGCGTATGGCCAGCCGAAATCGGCAGACTCAGTTGGGTCCCGTGCAACACATCGGCGACTGGCCAATCGCCCGAGAGGATGCCACTCATCGCCTCCTGGCGGTGGGGTGGAATGGGGTAATGGATCTCGGTGCGAACACCATGCTGCAGCAGGTGCTGCCGCAGCGCGTCGCGTTTCACATGGCGCACGCCGAAGATGTGGAAAACGTCGAATTCATCTTCACGCCGACGCGGTAGCTCGAGCCAGTCGGGCAGTTGCTCGAAATAAGCCTGCGCCAGCAGGCGCTTGTGTGCCGTGAGCGCATCGAGGTGGCGCAGCTTAACGCGCAGCATGGCCGCCTGCATTTCGTGCAGGCGCGAATTCACGCCCACATACTTGAAGACGTACTTGCGTTCGGAGCCGTAGTTACGCGTCATACGCAATCGCTTGGCCAGCGCGTCGTCGTTGGTTACGACGGCGCCACCCTCTCCAACCGCACCCAGGTTTTTGGTGGGATAGAAGCTAAAGCAACCGGCGTCGCCGAAGGTGCCGGTAACCTTCGTGCCCAGTCGCGCGCCGTGCGACTGGGCGCAGTCCTCGACTAGACGCAACCCATGGTCGCGCGCAAAAGCGCCAATGGCGTCCATGCGACACGACTTTCCGAACAAGTGCGTAACGCAAATTGCGCGCGTATCGGGCGTCATAGAGCCCGCCAGTCGCGCTGGGTCCATATTGAAGGTCTCGAGGTCGGGCTCCACGAGTACCGGATGATGGCCTGCGCGCAGGATGGCGATGATGGTCGCGATGTAGGTGTTGGAAGCCACCAGGATGTCACTGCCGGGCGGCAGATCGAGCGCCTCCATAGACAGAATCAGCGCATCGAGTCCATTGGCGACACCGATACAGTGGCGCGCGCCGATATAGTGCGCGAACTCAGCTTCGAACTGCGCCACTTCCTGCCCTAGCACGTACCACCCGCCACGAATCACGCCCGCCGCGGCTGCGGCCAGCTCGTCCATCAGCACCGCGTTGGAGCGCACAAGGCTCTCATATTCGATCGTTGGGGCGTCAGTCATAGGGAGCATCGATGTACTCGGCGCGATCATAGGGTTGCGAAGCCATCACGAGTAGCACCGCGCCGGGACCGAAATGCATGGTGTGCCAGTCTTTGGGCTCGACGAGTAAACAGCGCGCCGGACTGTCGAGAAACACGTGTTCCTGAGCCTCGCCGTCATTCATGTAGACGGTCACGCTGCCGTGGATGGAGACCAGCGCCTGACGCGTGCTGCGGTGGCGATGACCGCCGCGCAATTGGCCGTCAGCGCCGTAGATCCAGTAGGTGCGAACGATGCTGAACGGCAGCGCGCCGTCGAGCACTGAGAGCACGCCACGCGCATCAGCGAAGGTAGGTAGATCGAGGACGTTAAAGTGGCTCATGATGGATGGGGTGCTGCGCGTTGCATGATTCACCTCTCGCGCACGACCTTCTGCTGCAAGCTGGACTGGAAGTCTTGGTAAGCCTGGGCCAGCCCTGCCTCGAGACCGACCCTCGGCCGCCATCCCATTCGCTGCAACCGCGCGGAATCCATCAGCTTGCGAGGCGCGCCGTCAGGCCGACTGGTGTCAAAACCGATTTGCCCGCTATAGCCAACTACGCGAGCAACCAGGCGAGCCAGTTCGGAGATCGGGACTTCGTGCCCTGAGCCAACATTGATGTGACTCAATTGGGGCTGCACCTGGGCGGCGTAGTCGGCCTGCTTGAGCTCCATCACGTACACCGACGCGGATGCCATGTCATCGACGTGAAGGAATTCGCGCCTTGGTGCGCCAGTACCCCAGATCAGAACTTTTGGTGCACCGCTCACGCGCGCTTCGTGGAAACGCCGAATCAGTGCTGGAATCACGTGACTATTTTCCGCGTGATAGTTGTCGCCTGGGCCGTAAAGATTGGTCGGCATCACGCTTCGGTAGTCGCGGCCGTGTTGACGCGCATAGCTTTCGCAAAGTTTTATGCCAGCGATCTTGGCAATGGCATAGGGCTCATTAGTTGGCTCCAGCGGCCCGGTCAGCAGGGCCTCCTCGGTCATCGGTTGCGTCGCCAGTTGTGGATAGATGCAGCTGCTGCCCAAGAAAAGCAGCTTTCGCACGCCATGGACGTGAGCCGCATGAATCACGTTCGATTGGATCATCAGGTTGTCGTAGATGAAGCCCGCCGGATAGGTATTGTTGGCGTGGATGCCGCCGACGCGGGCTGCGGCCAGGTAGACCTGATCGGGTTTCTCATACGCAAAGAAATCATTGACTGCACGCTGATCCACCAGATCGAGCTCCGCGTGCGTACGGCCGATAATCTCGTACCTGCCATTGCCATGCGTCTGCAGCGCGCGAACGATGGCACTACCCACCATGCCCTTGTGACCGGCCACGTAAATACGAGCAGGATGCTGGTCTGTGCCCATCAGCTCTCCTTACTCACCGGCACTGCATAGCCGTGCTTCTTGAGCAACGCATGCTGCCGCGCCTGTTGCAGATCGTTCATCACCATTTCCCGAACCATTTCGTCAAGCGTGATCTGCGGGACCCAGCCTAGATCCTTCTTCGCCAACGACGGATCGCCCAACAACGTCTCGACTTCGGCTGGCCGGAAGTAACGCGGATCGACACGGATGATGGTGTCCCCTGCCTTGATGCCTGGAGCTTTGTCACCGTCAACGGCCCGCACCACGGCATGCTCCCCGACGCCCTTGCCCTCGAACGACAGCGTGATGCCGAGTTGCGCTGCCGTCTTTTCGATGAACTGACGCACACTGTATTGCACACCAGTGGCAATCACATAGTCCTTGGGAGCATCCTGCTGCAGCATCATCCACTGCATGCGCACGTAGTCCTTGGCATGGCCCCAGTCGCGCAGCGCGTCCATGTTGCCCATGTAGAGGCAATCTTCCAGGCCTTGCGCGATGTTTGCCAGGGCACGCGTAATCTTGCGAGTGACGAAGGTCTCTCCGCGACGTGGGCTCTCGTGGTTGAAAAGGATGCCGTTGCAGGCGTACATGCCATACGACTCGCGGTAGTTCACGCAGATCCAGTAGGCATAGAGCTTGGCAACACCATAGGGGCTGCGCGGGTAGAACGGTGTGGTCTCCTTCTGCGGAATCTCTTGCACGAGGCCATACAGTTCGCTGGTGCTGGCCTGATAGAAGCGTGTCCTGTCTTTCAAGCCCAGCAGGCGGATCGCTTCCAGCAGGCGCAGCGTTCCCATGGCGTCCACGTCGGCCGTGTACTCGGGGCTCTCGAAGCTCACGGCCACGTGACTTTGCGCGCCCAGGTTGTAGACCTCATCAGGCTGGACCAGCTGCAGGATGCGGGTCAGATTGCTGCCGTCGGTCAGGTCACCGTAGTGCAGGATCAGATTGCGGCCATCGATGTGCGGATCCTGGTACAGATGATCGATGCGCTCGGTGTTGAACGACGAAGCTCGCCGCTTGATACCGTGAACCTCGTAGCCCTTTTCGAGCAGAAGCTCTGCCAGGTAGGAACCATCCTGCCCCGTGATGCCGGTGATCAGTGCCTTCTTCTTCGCGGTCATCACGCGCTCCCTCGCTCGTTCATGCGTCCGTACGCATCTTCGAAACGGACGATATCGTCCTCGCCCAGATAGGCGCCACTCTGCACTTCGATGATCTCCAGCGGCTCGCTACCCGGGTTCGCCAGTCGATGACGCTGCCCCATCGGAATGAACGTGCTTTCGTTCTCTTGCAGGATCATTGTCTGATCGCCATTGACGACCTCGGCCACCCCCGACACCACCACCCAGTGCTCGGTACGGTGGTGATGCATCTGCAGCGACAGCGACGCGCCAGGCTTGACCGTCAGGCGTTTGACTTGGTGACGGCTGCCGACGTCGACGCTGTCGTACCAGCCCCAGGGGCGCGCGACACGCCGGTGATGCAAGGCCTCTGCCGCATCGAGCGACTCCAGTCTGGCCACCACCTGTTTGACCGATTCGGCATGGCGCCGGTCGGCCACCAGCAGCGCGTCGGGCGTGTCGATAACCAGAATGTTGTCAGTGCCCAACGCGACGACCGGGCGGCCGCCACAAGCATGGATGTAGGTATTGCTGGACAGCAGGTGATGCGCCCGCCGCCCATCGCCACTCGACCGGTTGCCGGCTTCCGAAGGTTCGACCATGTCAGCCACCGCATTCCAGCTGCCCACGTCGCTCCAGGCCCCCAAAAACGGGAAGACGACGACGTTGTCCGCCTTCTCCATCACGGCGTAGTCGATGGAGTCGCTACGGCAGGCCACGAACACGGCGGCGTCGGGCCGCAGGAAGTCGCCGTCACGCCGGGCCAGCGACATGGCTTGGCGGCATGAAGCCAGGATGTCGGGGGCATGGCCCTGGAGCGCGGCCAGCCAGGCATCCGCACGGGCCAGGAAGATGCCGGCATTCCAGAAAAAGCGGCCTTGCGATAGCATGGCCAGCGCCCGATCCTGCGGCGGCTTTTCGACGAATCGCTGGACGCCGAACCCGCCCTCGGCAGCCGGCGCGCCTTGTTCGATGTAGCCGTACGCTGTGCTGGGAAAGGTCGGCACGATGCCGAACGTGACCAGGGCGCCGGCGTCGGCAGCGCCCAATGCCCCCTGCACCGAGGCGACGAAGGCAGCGGTATCGGGAATGTGGTGATCGGCAGGGCAAATCAGCAAGACCGCATCGGGTGCGGGTGCCGCCAGCGCCGCCAGCGCGATCGCGGCGGCCGTGTTGCGCGCGGCGGGCTCGAGTATCTGTTGCACTGACGCTTCGCCACAGGCGGCCGCTGCGTCCGACACTAGGAAGCGATGATCGTCCGCGCTCACGCAAGTGAGCACAGCGCCGGGGCCGGCGACGGCACGCGCACGCGCCAGTGTCAGCGTCAGCAGTGACTTGTCACCGACAAGCGGAATGAACTGCTTGGGAAACGCCTTGCGGGAGAGCGGCCACAGTCGTGTGCCGCTGCCGCCGCAAAGGATGACAGGATGAATCATGGGCACACCGCTTATCCCGTTCACGCCGGCAGCTCGGCTTGGGCGAAAAGCGCGCCTGCTGCGTCCTTGCGCGAAACCAACGGCGCGCCTTGCAACGGCCAATGAATGGCCAGTTGCGGATCGCTCCAGGCGACGCAACGCTCATGTTCCGGCGCGTAGTAGTCGGTGGTCTTGTAGAGAAAATCGGCGCTCTCGCTCAGCACGAGAAAGCCGTGGGCCAAGCCCGGTGGCACCCACATCTGTAGCTGGTTATCCTCCGACAACTCGACCCCCGCCCATTGCCCGAACGTCGGCGATCCGCGGCGGATGTCGGCCACCACGTCCCACACGGCGCCACGCGTCACCCGCACCAACTTGCCCTGCGGCTGCTTCAATTGATAGTGCAACCCCCGCAGCACACCTTTGCCCGAACGCGAGTGGTTGTCCTGCACGAACTTCACGTCCAGACCGGTAGCCTCCTCGAAGGCCCGCTCGTTGTAGCTCTCGAGAAAGAACCCCCGCGCATCACCAAACACCTTCGGCTCGAGGATCAACACATCGGCGATGGCCGTCCGCGTGACCTTCATTCCCGCCCCCCATCCTGCAACAGCCGCAGCAGATACCGCCCATACCCATTCTTCGCCAACGGCTGCGCCAGCCGCTCCAGCTGCGCATCGTCGATGAACCCCGCCCGCCAGGCAATCTCCTCCGGACACGCGATCTTCAGCCCCTGCCGCCGCTCCAGCGTGGCGATGAACTGCCCCGCATCCAGCAGGCTGTCATGTGTGCCCGTATCGAGCCACGCGTAGCCGCGCTGCAGGATCTGCACGTTGAGCTCGCCGCGCTGCAGATAGGCCTGGTTGACGGCCGTGATTTCCAGTTCGCCGCGCGCGCTGGGCTGGATCGACCGCGCGATGTCGACCACCTGCGCGTCGTAAAAATACAGGCCGGTGACGGCGTAGCTGCTGCGCGGCTTCGCCGGTTTTTCCTCGATGCTGGTGGCGCGGCCTTCGGCATCGAACGCCACGACGCCGTAGCGCTCCGGATCCTGCACGTGGTAGGCGAACACGGTGGCGCCCTGCTGGCGTGCATCGGCCTCGCACAGCAGGGTGGAGAAGTCGTTGCCATAGTAGATGTTGTCACCCAGCACCAGCGCGCTGGGCGCATCGCCGACGAAATCGGCGCCGATGATGAAGGCCTGCGCCAGCCCGTCGGGGCTGGGCTGCACGGCGTACTGCAGGTGGATGCCCCATTGCGAGCCGTCGCCCAGCAGTTGCTGGAAGCGCGGCGTGTCCTGCGGCGTGCTGATGAGCAGGATGTCGCGGATGCCCGCCAGCATGAGTGTGGTGAGCGGGTAGTACACCATCGGCTTGTCGTACACCGGCAGCAGCTGCTTGCTGACGGCCAGCGTCGCCGGGTGCAGGCGGGTGCCGGAGCCGCCCGCGAGGATGATGCCTTTTCGTTGCGTCATGAGGGAAAGAGGATACGCGTTGCCCGGCGCGTCTCAGGCGCTCGCGGCCAGTTCGGCCAGCAGGCGGTCGACGCCGTCCTGCCACGGCGGCAGCCGCAGGCCGAAGGCGCGCGCGAAACGGCCGGTGTCCAGGCGTGAATTGTTGGGACGGCAGGCGGCGGTGACGTATTCCGAGCTGGGCACCGCCACGACATCCGCAGGACCTGCCTTGAAGGGACCGAGCGAGGTCGGCGCGTGCTGCAGCACGTGGCAGGCGTAGTCGTGCCAGCTGATGTGCCCCGCCGCGGCCAGGTGATAGAGGCCGCCCAGTTCGGGCGCCTCGGCCAGGCGCACGAGCGCGTGGGCCGTCACGTCGGCGATCAGTTCCGCACCGGTGGGCGCGCCGATCTGGTCGCTGATCACGCGCAGTTCGTCGCGCTCACGCGCCAGCCGCAGCATGGTCTTGATGAAATTGCCGCCGCGCATGCCGTAGACCCAGCTGGTGCGCAGGATCAGGTGGCGGCTGCAGTGCTGCCGGATCAGCTGCTCGCCTTCGAGCTTGGTGCGGCCATATACATTGAGCGGCGCGGGCTCGTCGTCTTCCGTCCAGGGCGTGGAGCCGCCGCCGTCGAAGACGTAGTCGGTGGAGTAGTGCACCAGCCAGGCGCCGAGTCGCTCGGCCTCGCGCGCCAGCAGGCCAGGCGCGATGGCGTTGAGGGCGTGGGCCTGGCCGGGCTCGGATTCGGCGCGGTCGACTGCCGTGTAGGCGGCGGCATTGACGATCACCTGCGGTGCGACGTCGCGCACGGCGGCCGTCACCGATTCGAGGTGATGGAAGTCGCCCGCATGGCCGGGGCTGGCGGTGGACAGCGCCACGACCTCGCCCAGCGGCGCGAGGCTGCGCCTCAATTCCCAGCCGACCTGTCCGCTGGCACCGAAGAGCAGGATCTTCATGCCCATCGATCCCTCATCCCGCCGCCGCGCCGGCGTACTGGCGCGCCACCCATTCCCGGTAGGCGCCGCTCTGCACGCGCGCCACCCAGTCGGCGTGGTCCAGGTACCAGCGCACCGTCTTGCGGATGCCGGTGTCGAAGGTCTCGGCCGGCGTCCAGCCCAGTTCGTCGCGCAGCCGCGTGGCGTCGATGGCATAGCGGCGATCATGGCCCGGCCGATCGGTCACGAAGGCGATCTGTGACGCATACGGCTGGCCGTCGGCGCGCGGCCGCCATTCGTCGAGCAGGCCGCACACGGTGTGCACGATCTCGAGATTGGTCTTCTCGTTCCAGCCGCCCACGTTGTAGGTCTCGCCGACGCGGCCGGCTTCCAGCACGCGCCGGATGGCGCTGCAGTGGTCGCCCACGTAGAGCCAGTCGCGCACCTGCCGCCCGTCGCCGTACACCGGCAGCGGCTTGCCGGCCAGCGCGTTGACGATCATGAGCGGAATCAGCTTCTCGGGAAAGTGATACGGCCCGTAGTTGTTGGAGCAGTTGGTGGTCACCACCGGCAGCCCGTGCGTGTGGTGCCATGCGCGCACCAGATGGTCGCTGGCCGCTTTGCTCGCCGAGTAGGGGCTGTTGGGTTCGTAGCGGTGCTGCTCGGTGAAGGCGGGCGCCTCGGGCGCGAGTGACCCATAGACCTCGTCGGTCGAGACATGCAGGAACCGGAAGGCGGCGCGCTCGTCGGCAGGCAGCGCGGCGTGATAGGCACGCACCGCCTCCAGCAGCCGGAAAGTGCCGACGATGTTGGTCTGGATGAAATCCTCGGCGCCGTGGATGGAGCGGTCCACGTGCGACTCGGCCGCGAAGTTGACGACGGCACGCGGCCGGTGCTGGGCCAGCAGGCGGGCCAGCAATGCGCTGTCGCCGATGTCGCCCTGAACGAAGGTGTGGCGCGCGTCGCCCTGCAGGCCGGCCAGGTTCTCGAGATTGCCGGCATAGGTGAGTTTGTCCAGCGTGACCACCGGCTCGGCGCCGGGCTGCGCCAGCCAGTCGATGACGAAATTCGCGCCGATGAATCCGGCCCCTCCGCTCACCAGGATCATTCCTGTGTTTCCTTTTTGCCAATCATCCCCCTTGGCGGGGCCGCAGGATTATCTCACTGGCTCTTGCGACGACCTTCCTGTAGCCATCGCCAGATATTTACGAATTGCGACAGACCTAGCGCCTTCCCTAATGGCCGCTCACCGGGCCTGACGTTAGATTGACTTGCACAAAAACCCGACCGGACAGCTCGCCATGGTGAAGAAGGCGCCCCGCCGCACTGCAGCACGCATTCTCGAAGTGGCCCGCGAGCAGTTCAACCGCTTTGGCGAGCCCAATGTGCCGGTAGCGCAGGTGGCGGCAGAGCTCGGCATCAGCCCGGGCAACCTCCACTACCACTACAAGGCAAAGGATGAGCTGGTGAACGCCCTGTTCGACAGCCACGCCGAAGCGCTGGGCGAGCTGCTGGCCGAAGCGCCCGACGTTCGCGACATGGCCAGCGCCGAATCCTTCCTGCGCGCGCTCTTCGGGCAGATCTGGTACGTGCGATTCCTCTACCGCGATCTGGGCGACCTGCTCAGCCGCAACCGGCGCCTGGAAACCCGGCTGCAGCCGCTGCTGGCCGACGAGGCCCTGGCGCTGCGCCTGATGCTCGATCGCCTGCGGCGCGAGGGCGTTCTGTCGCTGCACGCCGAAGACATCGGCCTGGTGGCCGACAGCATGATGATGGTGCTGACCTTCTGGCCCAGCCACGAATACGTGCGCGCGCCACGCCAGGCGCTGGAGCCCGAAGCGGCCGGGCAGGCCCTCACGCGCGGCCTGAGGCAGGTGCTGCATCTGCTGGCGCCTTACCAGCGCGAGGGCGCGGCCACCGGCCCCACCGCCGAGGTGCTGGCGCCATGACCCGCCGTCCACCGGCCCTGCCATCCGGGGCGGCGCTGCCCGCGCACGACGCCGCCTCGGTGCGCGAGCACTGGGAACGGCTGCACGCCTGCGACGCCCTGCCCTTGCCTACCGACGAGCGCCTGCTGGACGCCTGGACGCTCTACCACCAGGGTGACTTCCTGCAGGCTGCCGAAGCCGGCATCGCCATCGGCAACGCGCCCGGCCTGGCCGTGGCCAACAAGGCCATCGCCATCCACGCCACCTATCTCGAAGCGGACGAGGCAGCGCGCCTGGCCCTGCTGATGGAAGTGGCCACCCGCGCCACCGAACTCACCACACGCGCACCCGACGACCCCTGCGCCTGGTACTGGCAGGCCTATGCGCTGGGGCGCTACAGCCAGGGGATCAGCATCGCACGCGCGCTGGCGCAGGGCATGGCGCCCCGCGTGCGCGCCGCGCTGGAGAAGACCTTGCTGCTGCAGCCTCGCCATGCCGACGCCCACCTCGCGCTGGGCATGTTCCATGCCGAGGTGATCGACAAGGTGGGCGCGCTCATCGGTGGCATGACCTACGGCGCGCGCAAGGACCAGGGCCTGCGGCTGCTGGCCGAGGGCCTGCGGCTGAACCCCCATTCCATCATCGGCCGCATCGAATACGCCAACGGCCTGGTGATGCTCGAGGGCGAGGACCGCGTGCCCGAGGCCACGCGCCTGTATGAGCAGGCCGCCACCAGCACCCCGCTGGACGCCACGGAGTGGCTGGAGGTCGCACTCGCCCGTGCAGAACTGGAAGATTGACTACACGCCGCCGCTGGCGCGCACGGTAGAACCGCCCGCATGTCCTGGCAGCAGCAAATCACCGACACGCTGGCGTCCGAGTTCTCGGACGTGCCCGATCTGGCCCAGGTCACGCGCATCGTCGTGCGACTGGGGCTGGCGGCGCTGCTGGGCGGCTTGCTGGGTTGGGAACGCGAGCACAAGGGCAAGGCCGCCGGCGTGCGCACCCACATGCTCGTTGCCATGGGCGCGGCGATTTTCGTGCTGGTGCCGCAGCAGGCCGGCATCCTCCCGGCCGACATGAGCCGCGTGATCCAGGGCGTGGTGGCCGGTATCGGCTTCCTGTGCGCCGGCACCATCCTCAAGGGCCGGGACGAAGAACACGTCCGCGGGCTGACCACGGCGGCCGGCGTCTGGCTCACCGCGGCCATCGGCATCGGCTGCGGCCTGGGGCGGGAAGTCACGGCCATCCTGTCCACCGCGCTCGCGCTGCTGGTGCTGGCGGTGGTGCCGCTGTTCGTCAAGGACGAGCGCAAGCCGCGCGACGACATCGGCAAGACCGGCGGCGGCGCGGCCAGCGACATGTCCAACCCAGAAAGCAGCGACCCTTCGGACACGGCCGCAGCGCAGCCTCGCGTCTGAGCCCTGCGCCGCTGCATCGCATCAATCGCCGCGCCATCCGGCATCAATCGCGCCCGGCCGGCGCACTAGCATCGGCGGTTTCCATCCCGGGGGTCCCATGCTCAAGCTCTACATCGGCAACAAGAACTACTCGTCATGGTCCATGCGGCCCTGGGTGCTGCTGCGGCAGGCCGGGATCGCGTTCGAGGAGGTCATGGTGCGCTTCGACTCGTTCGATGCCGACTCGGCTTTCAAGCAGACGCTTGGCGCCATCTCGCCCGTGGGCAAGGTGCCGGTGCTGGTGGACGGCGATCTGGCCGTGTGGGATACGCTGGCCATCGCCGAGTACGTAGCCGAGACCCATCCGCAGGTCGGGCTGTGGCCAGACGACCGCATCGACCGCGCCCGTGCGCGCAGCCTCTGCGCCGAGATGCATTCGGGCTTTTCCGCACTGCGCCAGCACTGCGGCATGAACATCGAGGCACGACTGCCCGATATCGGCGCCCTCATCTGGCGCGACCAGCCTGCCGTGCGCGCCGACGTGGCCCGGATCGAGCAGATGTGGACGGCGCTGCTGCAGGCCCATGGCGGGCCGATGCTGTTCGGCCGCTTCACCATCGCAGACGCCTTCTTCGCGCCGGTGTGCACGCGCATCCGCACGTATGGCCTGCCGGTGAGTGCGCCGGTGGCGGCCTATGTGGACGCCGTGCTCGCCCTGCCCGGCGTGCGCGCGTGGATCGACGACGCACTGGCCGAGCACGACTTCGTGGTGTTCGACGAGCCTTATCGGACCAAGCCGTGATCAGGCGCCGCTGAAGCGCCCGGCCGACACGCTGTCGGCCAGCGGGCGGCGCTGCGACGGCAGTTCGCGCGGCTGCAGGGCCATGGGCAGCAGGTCTACCGTCCCCTGGCGCCCCAGCGCCACCACCGCTTCGATGTTGAAGGCCAGCGGCACGCCCAGCAGCGCACGCAGGCGTTCTGCATCGAATCCAGCCATGGCGTGCGCGGCCCAGCCACTCAGGTGCGCCTGCAGCGCCATGAAGCCCCAGGCGCACCCGGCATCGAACGAATGGGTGCGCGAGACGCTGGCCTCGCCGCTGGGGGCCACGATGTAGCGCGACGACAGCACCACCACCAGCGCGGCCGCGCGCTTCGCCCAGCGCTGGTTGGTGTCATTGAGCACGCCCAGATAGCCGCCCCAGTGCGCATCGCCACGCAGCGCATAGCAGAAGCGCCAGGGCTGCGCATTGCTGGCCGAGGGGGCCCAGCGCGCCGCCTCGAGAACGCCCAGCACGTCGGCCTCGGTCATGGCCTCGTCGGTGAAGGCGCGCGGCGACCAGCGGTCGATGAACTGCACGGCCACGGGAAAATCGGCACGGCGCGAACGCGCGCCGGCCAGCACGCCCTGGGTGGGGGGGATCGATGACATCGCAGCTCCTGTGATGGCGGGCGGAAAGGCGCAGCATAGCCGCCCGGGAGCTGCCCGCGCCTACACTCGCCCCATGCAGATCTACAAGGTGGGCGGCGCCGTGCGCGACGCCCTGCTCGGCCTTCCGGTGCGCGACCACGACTGGGTGGTCGTCGGTGCCACGCCCGAGGCGATGACGGCGCAGGGCTTCCTGCCTGTCGGCCGCGATTTCCCCGTATTTCTGCACCCCGAGACACACGAGGAATACGCGCTGGCGCGCACCGAACGCAAGACGGCGCGCGGCTATCACGGCTTTGCTTTCCAGGCCTCGCCCGAGGTCACGCTGGAGGAAGACCTCGCGCGGCGCGACCTCACCATCAATGCGATGGCGCAGCCACTGGGAGCGGCCGGCCTGGAGGGCATCGTCGATCCGTGGAACGGCCGCGCCGATCTGGCCGCCGGCGTGCTGCGCCATGTCACGCCGGCTTTCGGCGAGGACCCGGTGCGCATCCTGCGCGTGGCGCGTTTCGCCTCGCGCTTCTCCAGCTTCTCGGTGGCGCCCGAGACCCTTTCGCTGATGCGGCAGATGGTGGCCGATGGCGAGGTGGATGCCCTGGTGCCCGAGCGCGTGTGGCAGGAGCTGGCGCGCGGCCTGATGGAGGAGCATCCCTCGCGCATGATCGAAGTGCTGCGCGAATGCGGCGCGCTCGCGCGTCTGCTGCCCGAAGTCGACCGGCTGTTCGGCGTTCCGCAGCGTGCCGAGCACCATCCCGAAGTCGATACAGGCGCGCACCTGCTGCTGGTGCTGGACATGGCTGCACGGCTGCAGGCCCCGCTCGACGTGCGCTTCGCCTGCCTGGCGCACGACCTGGGCAAAGGCACGACGCCGCCCGACGTGCTGCCGCGCCACATCGGGCATGAGCAACGCAGCGCACGGCTGATGCGTGCGGTGGCCGAACGCCTGCGCGTGCCTTCCGACTGCCGCGACCTGGCCGACGTCGTGGCGCGCGAGCACGGCAACATCCACGCCAGCGGCACGCTCGGCCCGGCCGCCGTCCTGCGCCTGCTGGAGCGCTGCGACGCCTTGCGCAAGCCCGGGCGCTTCGAGCGTGCGTTGCTGGCCTGCGAGTGCGACGCGCGCGGCCGTCTGGGCCTGCAGGACCGCCCGTATCCACAGCGCGATCGGCTGGCCGCCGCGCTGGCCGCGGTGCAATCTGTCACAACTTCCGGCATTGCCGGCGAGGCCATTGCGGCCGGTTTGTCCGGGCCGGCCGTGGGCAAGCGCATTCAGGAGGCCCGACTGCAGGCTTTGCAAAACCGTAAGGAAATATTTCAGAACCCGGGTCTGGCGGAATGAGTCTGGTAAGGTTTCCGCAAACATGCAGCCCCTGCCTCTCCTGACACCCGAGCACGCGCTCTTTCTCGATTTCGACGGCACGCTGGCCGATATCGCCCCACACCCGGACGCCGTCCGTGTCCCGACCGGACTGGTGCCCACCCTCTCCGTGCTGCAGGCCCAGCTGGGCGGCGCACTGGCCATCCTCACCGGCCGTCGCGAGTCCGACGTCGATGCGTTCCTCGGTCCGCTACGCCTGCCCGTGGCCAGCGAGCACGGCGCCTGCTGGCGCTTGCCCGATGGCACGCACCCCGAAGTGCCCGCACCCGATCTGACCGGCGTGCGCACGGCGGCCGAGCAACTGGCCGCTGCCCATCCGGGGCTGCTGGTGGAACACAAGCGTGCCACCGTGGCCCTGCACTACCGCCACGCCCAGCACCTCGAGTCTCTCTGCCTGGAAACCATGGCCGCCGCGGCCGGCGCCACCGAAGGCGTCGAGCTCATGCACGGCAAGTGCGTGGTCGAGGTCAAGCCCGAGGGTGTCAACAAAGGCCGCGCACTGGCCGGCTTCATGGCATTCGAGCCTTTCCGGGGCCGCGTGCCCGTGTTCGCGGGCGACGACGTGACCGACGAGGCCGGATTCGTCGCTGCCCAGTCACTGGGTGGCCGTGGCATCAAGATCGGGGAAGGCCCCACCCAGGCCCTGCACCGGTGCCTGTCGCCCGCCACTTTCCGGGGCTGGCTCGCCGCTGCGCGCACCGCCCTGCCGCCCGTTCCGCCCTTGCCACCCAACGCCACCTGGGGACACACAGCATGACCGCCAAGGCCGAGCCCTCGGGCGCCGCCGCATTGCCGCACGACAACACGATCATGTCGGCGCACGATGCCACCAGCATCAGCGGGCCGGCACCGGCCGCCATGGCCGGTACCGAATCCGCAGTGTTCGCCTCGCCGGCGGCACCCTCGCTCGCGCTGGGTGTGATCGGCAACTGCGCCTTCAATGCCATGGTCGACGCGCACGGACGCATCGTCTGGTGCTGCCTGCCGCGCTTCGACGGCGACCCGGTGTTCAACGCCCTGCTCGACCCCGACCGCGGCAGCCACTTCGGCATCGAGATCGAGAACCTCGCCTCGGCGAAGCAGTGGTACGAGCCCAACACCGCCGTGCTGCGCACCCAGCTGTTCGACAGCGCGGGCCAGGGCATCGAGATCACCGACTTCGCGCCGCGCTTCTATTCCCGCTCGCGCTTCTTCCGACCCATGACGCTGGTGCGCCGGGTGCGCCCGATCCAGGGTTCGCCACGCATCCGCGTGGCGCTGGACCTGCGTTACGACTGGGGCCGCAAGACGCCCGAGATCACGCGCGGCAGCAACCACGTGCGATTCGTCTCCGGCGACCTCACGCTGCGGCTGAACACCGACGCGCCGATCTCCCACGTGCTCTCGAAGACGCCCTTCGTCTGCTCGCGCGAATACAACTTCCTGCTCGGCGCCGACGAGACGCTCACCGATGGCATCGCCGACACCGCGCGCCATTTCGAGCAGGAAACCATCTCGTACTGGCGCAAGTGGGTGCAGCGGCTGGACGTGCCGCTCGAGTGGCAGGACGCGGTGATCCGCGCCGCCATCACGCTCAAGATGTCGCTGTTCGAGGACACCGGCGCCATCATCGCGGCCATGACCACCAGCATCCCCGAGCATGCCGACAGCGGCCGCAACTGGGACTACCGCTACTGCTGGCTGCGCGACGCCTTCTTCGTGGTGCGGGCGCTCAACAGCCTGTCCGAAGTGGGCACGATGGAGGACTACCTGCGCTGGCTCTCCAACGTGGTGGTGGCCGCGCGTGGCGAGCACATCCAGCCGCTCTACGGCATCGGGCTCGAGCGCGAACTGCCCGAGTCGCTCATGAACCACCTGGGCGGTTACCGCAACATGGGCCCGGTGCGCGTGGGCAACCAGGCACAGGAGCATTTCCAGCACGACGTATACGGCAACATCGTGCTGGGCTCGGCCCAGGCCTTCCATGACAAGCGTCTTCTCAGCCCGGCGGGCGTGGCCGAATTCACCCAGCTCGAAGCCGTGGGCGAGCAGGCCATACGCGTGTACGGCACGCCCGACGCCGGCATGTGGGAGCTGCGCACCCGCGCACGCGTGCACACCTCGTCGGCGCTGATGAGCTGGGCGGCCTGCGACCGGCTGGCCAAGATCGCCGCCCACCTCGACCTGCCGCACCGCGCCGCCTACTGGCGCGACCACGCCGACCGCATGCGCGAGGAGATCCTCGCCAAGTCCTGGAACGAGCAGCGCCAGGCGTTCGCGGAGAGTTTCGGCGGCAAGGAGCTCGATGCCAGCGTGCTGCTCATGGCGGAGGTCAATTTCATCGATCCGAAAGATCCGCGTTTCATCTCCACCGTGGATGCGATGGAGAAGTCGCTCTGCGACGGCCCCTACATGCGCCGCTACGAAGCGGCCGACGATTTCGGCAAGCCCGAGACCGCCTTCAACATCTGCACCTTCTGGCGCATCGACGCGCTCGCTCGCATCGGCCGCAAGAAGGAGGCGCGCGAAATCTTCGAGACCATGCTGGCCGCGCGCAACACGCTGGGGCTGCTGTCCGAAGACACGCACCCGGTCACCCGCGAGATGTGGGGCAACTATCCGCAGACCTACTCGATGGTCGGCATCATCAACGCCGCGATGCGCCTGTCGGCGCCGTGGGACAGCGTGATCTGACATCCGGTGTCCCGCCCGCAGCAGTAACCAGGGAATCCATGGGACGTCTCGTCGCAATCTCCAACCGTGTGGCCGATCCGCGCAAGGCCGCGGCCGGCGGCTTGGCCGTGGCACTGGGCGAAGCCCTCAACCAGACGGGCGGGCTGTGGTTCGGCTGGAGCGGCACGATCGTCGAAGGCGGCACGCCCGGCGAGGGCGACCTGCACGTTCAGCAGGCCGGCGCGGTCAAGCTCGCCACGGTCGATCTGTGCCGCGAAGACCACGATAGTTACTACCTCGGCTACAGCAACAACGTGCTGTGGCCCGTATTCCATTACCGGCTTGACCTGGCCCAGTTCGAGGCCGGCTTCATCGGCGGCTACCGGCGCGTCAACCAGATGTTCGCGCGCAAGCTGTTGCCGCTGCTGAAGGACGACGATGTCATCTGGATCCACGATTACCACCTGATCCCGCTGGCGGCCGAGCTGCGCGGCATGGGCTGCCGGCAGAAGATTGGCTTCTTCCTGCACATTCCGCTGCCGCCGCCGCTGATCATGGCGGCCATCCCGCAGCACGAATGGTTGATGCGCTCGCTGTTCGCCTACGACCTGGTGGGCCTGCAGAGCGAGGCGGATGTCCAGCATTTCTCGCGCTACGTGCAGCAGGAAGCGGGTGCCGAGGTGCTCGAAGACGGCCGTCATCGCGCCTTCGGCAGCACGGTGCAGGTCAAGGCCGTGCCCATCGGCATTGACGTGGACGAATTCGCCTCGCTCACACACGGACGCGAAGCGCAGGATCTGTACGAGCGCATGCGCGAGGAATACGCGCGCCGGCGCCTGCTGATCGGCGTCGACCGGCTGGACTATTCCAAGGGCATTCCGCACCGCGTGAAGGCCTTCCGCGACCTGCTGGCGCACTATCCAGAGAACCGCAACAGCGCCACGCTGATCCAGATCGCCTCGCCAACGCGCGAGGATGTCGATGCCTACGGCGACATCCGCCGCGAGCTCGAAAGCCTGTGCGGCGCCATCAACGGCGACTACGGCGAACTCGACTGGATGCCCGTGCGCTACATCCACCGCATGGTGGCGCGCAAGCGCATTCCCGGCCTGTGCCGGGCGGCGCGCGTGGGCCTGGTCACGCCGCTGCGTGACGGGATGAACCTGGTAGCCAAGGAATTCATCGCCGCGCAGGATCCGGCCGACCCCGGCGTGCTGGTGCTCTCGCGCTTCGCGGGGGCGGCCGAGCAGATGAAGGAAGCGTTGCTGGTCAACCCGTACGACACCCACGGCACGGCCGAGGCGATCCAGCAGGCGCTGCAAATGCCGCTGGACGAGCGGCGGCGCCGGCACCAGGCGCTGCTGGCGGGCATCCGCGAATTTGACGTGCACTGGTGGCGCCGCACCTTCCTGCAGGCGCTCTCGCAGGCTGGCGCGGACTGAACGCCCTCCCCGGCGGACGGCACGCGGGGCGGGGCACGATTGGCGCGGTATGTAACAGCGCCCCTAGAATGGCAGCCACGCAGTTCCTGCATCACCGGCCGCCTATGACCAAGGATATCGTCGTCACCATCATCCACCGCGACAGCACCGGCCATGAAGACATGATCCGGCTGCGCTCGCGCGAGCACCGGCCCGGCGAGGCCTCGATGGGGGCATCCATCATCACGATGCCGCTGGAGACACGCCGGCGCCTGATGGAAGCGGTATTCGCCAGCGACCCGGACCACGTGGTGCGCGGTCGCCTCAAGGACATCGCCAGCCCGGACATCTTCCAGCAGGCCGGCAGCGTCATCCTCAAGCCGCAAGTGCCGCGCTCGCGCAAGATCCCCACTGCTTGCGCTGTCGCCACGCTGCCCGACGGGCTGGGCGATGCCGTGCCACCCCTGCGCCTGGTGGCCGATTCGCACCTCACGCTCGATGCGGTGTCGGAGAGCGTGGTGGCGTTCGGCCTCAAGCGTTCCGAAGCGCAGTTCCTCGTGCTCTACGTGAGCGACATCGTGGACGAAACGCTGGCCTCCGGCGCCGCCAAGTCGGTGTCGATCAGCCTGGACTCGATGAGCGTGGTGGCGAAAGTGGAGCGCACGACCGCTGCCGACGCACAGCCGGAACAGTTGCGCGTGCTCATCGTGATGGCCGGCCACGGCGCCAAGCGATAAGGACTGGCACCCGGAAGGGTGCAGCCCTTATCGCATCCATTTTTCAGTCCACCAGCGCCAGCGCGGCGAGGTCGCCGACGCGCTCGCCCAGGCCGGCGGGCACGAGGCGTACGCCCTCGGTGAGGGCAGGCAGGCGGCCCGTCAATTGGGCTTGCAGGCGGGGCAGCAGGAAGTCACGGTTGTGCCAGAACACGCTGCCGCCCAGGCTGATGCGCTCGAGGTCCAGCAGAACGGTCAGGTCATAGAGGGCGCGGCCCAGGGTGCGGCAGAGCGCGTCCACCGTTTGCAGGGCCTGCGGCTCGCCGGCGGCGGCGGCCCGCATGAGGGCCTCGGCATCGCGACCGAAGCGGCGTTCGATGGCGTTGCCGGCCACCAGCGATTCGACGTCGCCATGGTTGCCGCAGCCGCACAGGGCGCTGTCGTCGTCGTCACTCACGAAGATGTGACCGGCATGGCCGGCATTGCCGTTCTTGCCCAGCAACACGCGGCCGTCCACGCACAGCGCGGCGCCCACGCCGGTGCTCCAGGTGACATAGGCGCAGTGGGCCACGCCCTGCAGCGCGCCCCAGCGGCGCTCGGCTTCCAGCGCGGCGATGCCGTCGTTGGCCACGCGCACGCGGGCAAAGCGGTCCGCCAGCGGCGTCTGCACCGGCGCGCGCATCCAGTCATTGGGCAGGCCGCGCGCCGGGCCGGCCAGGCCGCCGCAGATGTTGGGCGTGGCCAGCGCGATGCCGCCGGCCTCGTCGTGGATGAACGGCCCGCACGAGGACACGCCCACGCAGTCGATGTCGCCTGCGCGCACGCCGGCCTGCGCGCACGCCTCGTCGATCAGGCGCAGCACCTGCTGCGCCAGCGCATCTTCGGTGCCGGTCTTGGCGGTGGGTTCGGCCACGCGCGGTCCGAGCCGCGCCGCCGGGTCCTGGCCGCCGCCGGAAGCCGGCTCCACATCGGCGATGCTGACCGCCACCTTGGTACCACCGATATCGACACAGGCCTTCACGGATCGGGATCCTTTCGTTGGGTTCGCCGCCTTCAGACGACGTGGGAAATCACGGCTGCGATGAAGCTCAGCAGGACGGTGGTGCCCACCGGCAGGAACCATTCCCGCCCGAAGGCGCGAAACCGGAAATCGCCCGGCAGGCGTCCCAGCCCCAGCCGGGCGAGCAGCGGCGCCAGCCCGCTGATGAGGACCAGCGACAGCAGGATGACGAGGAACCAGCGCAGCATGGCTCCAGTGTAGGCGGCGGGCTGCCCCGGGCCGGCCGCGGCACCACCGGCTTACATATTTGACAGTTGCGGGATTTGCGCCAATCATGGCCGCGCGGTCGCCGTATGGCGCCCGCGACAGGTGCAGGTCCGGCGTTCGGGCCTCGCCGGTGCGGGCGAACGATCCACGAGACAGCAGCGGCAAACGGCGCCGGCGCCACGGGAGGGGCGCGCCATGCTCACTGTGAAGACAGGGAAGAAGACGGGCCACGCCAGCACGGCGGGCCGGCAGGCTGGCCTGTGCGGCCAGGCCACGGAACATCCACTCAGCCGCGGCGGGCGCTTGCGGTGATGGCACGCACGAATCCTCTCTCCAGAGTGCTGTCGGGCACCAGCCGCGTTCTGCTGTGGTGGGGCTGGACCGGCTATATCGTCCTGGTGGCGGTGTTCGCGGCCTGCGCCCTGGCCTACATCGGATGGGTTTCCTACAGCACCAAGGCCAGGTTCCAGCACCAGCTGGCGGTGGCGCAGGACGAGGCCGAGCGCCAGTTCGAGCAATGGATGGCCGCGCGCGTGCGGCAGGCGCAGGAGTGGGCCGCGCAGGACGAGACACGCGCGCTGGTGCGCGAGCTGCTGGCCCTGCCCTCGCCCACGCGCGACCTTCTCAACACGCTGCCGCGCCAGCAGGCGTTCCGCACCCGCTTCGCGCTCACGCAAGGCAGCGACGGCGTGCTGGGCTACTACATCGTCAATCCCGCGGGCATCAGTCTCGGCTCGCTGGGCAGCGACAGCACGGGCACGCCGAACCTGCTGTGGCAGGAGCCCGAGTTCGTGGCGCAGATGAAGGCGCGGGGCGCCGCCGTCAGCCCGCTCATCACGGCCGACGTGCGCACGCAAAGCGGCGTGATGCTCGAAGGCCGGCCGATCACGCTGTTCGTGGGCGTGCCGGTGATGCTCGACGGGCCCGAGCCGGCCGCCTACTTCGCGCTGCGGCTGCAGCCCATCAACCTGCTGGCCGAGCAGGGCCGCGCACGCTTCGGCAGCGGCGGCACCAGCTATCTGGTCGACCGCCACGGCCGCCTGCATGCCGATCGCGTGTGGCTCAACCTCGACCTGGAACGCCACGGCCTGCGTGGCGAGATGTTCCGCGGACGGCCGCACCTGTTCGCGCGCGATCCGGGCCGCAACGTCGTCAGCACCAACGGTGCCGAAATGCACGACCGCAGCCGCCTGCCGCTCACACGCTCGGCACAGGCCGTCGCGCAGGGCGGCGAGGGCATGTCGCTGGAGCCCTACCGCAACCATCGCGGGGTGAGCGTGGTGGGCGCCTGGTCCTGGAACGACAGGCTCGACATGGGCGTGATCACCGAAATGCCCGACGCCGAGGCCTTCGCGCCCGTGGCACAGGCGCGCCAGCAAATGCTGGTGCTGGCCGTGGCGCTGGGGCTGCTGATCGTGCTGGTGCTGGTGTTGCGGCTACGACGCGTGGCACACAGCCTGCAGGACGCGCTCGACCGCGCGGAGGCCGCCACGCAGGCCAAGTCGCAATTCCTGGCCAACATGAGCCACGAGATCCGCACGCCCATGAACGCCATGCTGGGCATGACCCAGCTGGTGCTCAAGGGGGAGCTGCAGCCCCGGCAGCGGGACTATCTCGACAAGAGCCTGCGCGCCGGCCACCACCTGCTGGGCATCCTCAACGACATCCTCGACCTCTCGAAGATCGAGGCCGGCAAGCTGGTCGTCGAGAAGATCAACTTCGAGCTGGAGCAGGTGCTCTCCAACATCGGCGACCTCATCAATGAAAAGGCCAGCGCCAAGGGGCTGGAGCTGATCATCGAAGTGGACGACGACGTGCCGCGCATGCTTCACGGCGATCCACTGCGCCTGGGCCAGGTGCTGGTCAACTTCGCCAACAACGCGGTCAAGTTCACCGACCACGGCGAGATCGCCATCGTGATCAAGGTGAAGGAAAGCCACCCGGACTGGGTGATGCTGCACTTCGCCGTGCGCGACACCGGCATCGGCCTGGCGCCCGAGCAGGCCGCGCGGCTGTTCCAGTCGTTCGAGCAGGCCGACACCTCCACCACGCGCCGCTACGGTGGCACCGGCCTGGGGCTGTCGATCTCGAGTCACCTCGCGCAGCTGATGGGCGGCGAAGTGGGCGTGGAAAGCACGCTGGGCCTGGGCTCCACCTTCTGGTTCACGGCCAGGCTCGAACGATCGACGGAAGCGCCGCGCGAGCTGGTGTTCTCTCCCAGCCTGCGCGGGCGCCGCGTGCTGGTGGCCGATGACAGCGAACACGCCAGCGCGGTCATCGCCAACATGCTGGTCTCGATGAGTTTCGAGGTGACGCAGGTGTCCTCGGGTGCCGCCGCGCTGCAGGCGCTGACCGAAGCCGATGCGCAGGGCGATCCGTTCGAAGTGGTCACGCTGGATTGGCAGATGCCCGAAATGGACGGTGTCGAAACCGCCCGGAAGATCACCACGCTGACGCTGTCGCACCGGCCCGTGGTGATGCTGGTGACCGCGTTCAACCGTGAGGAAGTGGTGGCCGGCGCCCGCGCGGCCGGGGTGGCCGAGGTCCTGATCAAGCCGATCAATCCATCGCTGCTGTTCGATGCGCTGGTGCTGCACCTGGACGCGAACCGGCGCGCATCGGCCGAGCGCGCGCCGGCCGAGGCCGCGGTGTCGCAGTTGCCGGCCGAACCCCAGGACTTCAGCGACATGCGCGTGTTGCTGGTGGAGGACAACTACACCAACCAGGAAGTCGCCACGGGCCTGCTGGAGCTGCGCGGCGTGCGCGTGGACGTGGCCAACAACGGCCAGGTCGCGCTGGACATCCTGCGCGAGGCGCCGCAGGGTACCTACGCCGCGGTGTTCATGGACATGCAGATGCCGGTGATGGACGGTCTCACCGCCACGCGCGAAATCCGCAAGATCGCGCGGCTTCGATCGCTGCCGATCATCGCCATGACGGCCAACGCCCTCACGGGTGACCGCGCCCGCTGCATCGAAGCGGGCATGAACGAACACATCACCAAGCCCATCGACGAAGACCAGATGTGGGCCGTGCTCTCGCGCTGCGTGCAGCAGGTGCGGCCCGCCGCAGCGGCATCGGCGGCGCCGGCCGTGCGTGCGGCGTCGGCCACGCGGGCGGCAACCGCACCGGACGATGCGGTCGCCGCCGTGGATCCCGAAACCGCCGTGCCGGCCCAGGCCGATGCGCAGCGCGTCAACGAAGGCATGGAGATGCTGGAAGCCGCCGCATCGCACGACGTGCGCTCGCTCATCGGCGTGGTGGCCGGCTATGCCGGGCTGCTCGAACGCATCCTGCCCGCCGACATCAGCGGCAAGGCGCGCGACTACCTGGGCGTGATGCGCACGACCACCAAGGAAAGCTCGGAACTGGTGGCCGCCTGGCGCACCAGCGGCCAGACCCTGCGTGCGCCGCTGCGCTGGCAGGAAGTGGACATGCGCGCCCTGGCCGTGGCGGCCTTCACGTCCGAGCTCGGCCAGGCCGATCTGGCGTCCGCTGGCATCGTGATCGACGCGCAGATGCCGGTGGCCATGGGCGACCCGAAGCTGCTGGCGATGGTGTGGGCCGAGCTGGCATCGAATGCGCTCAAGTTCACGCGCGAGACGCCTTCACGCAGCATCCGCGTGCAGGGCGAGTTGTCGCCCGCCGACGGCCGCCGCTACACCGTCACCGACAACGGACCGGGCGTATCGGCCCGCGACGCCACGCGCCTGTTCCAGCCGCTGCAGAAGCTGCATGGCGAGACCTACGAGGGCCGCGGCCTGGGTCTGTTCCTGGCCTGCCGCAGCGTGGGCCGGCACGGCGGCCGCATGTGGGCCGACGCGGGCGAGCATTCGGGGCTGCGCATCGTGTTCACACTGCCCGACGCGCCGGGCTGAGCGCGAGCCCGGGAATCAGAGCGTATGCGTGCGGTCGCCGGCCGCAAAGCCCAGCGCATCCCACGGATCGCCGGTGCACAGACCCACCACCTTGAACAGCTCGCCCATCTCGTGCTCATGCACCAGCCTGGCTGCCATGGTGCGCTGTGGCAGGCTGGCGGCATCCATCAGCGGGCCGAGGCCGCAGTTGAGCAGGAAGCGCCCCTGCGAGGCGTAGCCCAGCACCGACAGGCCGGCGTCTTGACCCGCCAGTGCGATGCCGGTGAAATCGACGTGGGCCGTGATGTCTTTCTCGCCCACGTCGGCCAGTGCATCGGCATCGGCGCGGTGGCCGCGATGGCACATCACCGTGCCCATGTGGCGCTGCGGGTGGTAATACTCGGCTTCGGGGAAGCCGTAGTCGACGAAGAAGGCTGCGCCCGCGCCGCCCGCCAGCAGGCAGCCGGCCAGCGTGGCGATGAAGGCACGCGCGCGCGGATGGATTTCGGTGACGTAATCGTGCGTGCCAGCCACGTCCACCGGCGGCCGCAGTGCCGTGGGCCGGTCGGCGTGTACGAGCCGGCCATCGTCCGCCACAGCCACGCCGCGCTCGTGCCACTGGCCACCGATGCGCGCCAGCAGTTGCACGGGCATGGCGTCGAGCACCTCGTTGCCCACCACCACGCCGCGTATCGCCTCGGGCAGCGCGTCGATCCAGCGCACCCGGCCGGCCCACGGCGCCAGCCGCTGCTGCTGGCGCGCGCGCAGTTCGGCCGACAGCTCGACGATGCAGTACTCGCGCACCCGTGGCCCCAGGGCCTCGAGCAGTTGCGCGGCCAGCGCGCCCGAGCCGGCGCCGAACTCCCACACCGCATCGGTGCCCGTGGCATGCAGCGCCTCTGCCAACTGGGCGGCCAGCGCGCGGCCGTAGAGCGGGCTCATTTCGGGGGCGGTGGTGAAGTCGCTGCCCTCGCGCGGGCCATCGCCGAACTTCGGCAGCGCATTGGCGTAGTAGCCCAGGCCCGGGGTATAGAGGGCCAGTTCCATGAAGCGGTCGAAGCCGATCCAGCCCCCGGCCGCGGCGATGTCCGCGCGGATGTGGGCCGCGAGGGCGCTCGTTAAACTCTCGGCTGTCGTCGTCACCCCCGGATTGTCCCCTAATGACCGCTGTTCTCACCGCGCCCCTGCGCACCGTGCTCGTCACGGGTGCCGGCCGCCGGCTGGGCCGGGAGATCGCGCTGGCGCTGGCCGCTGCGGGCTGGCAGGTGGCGGTGCACTACCGCCATTCGCGCGCCGAGGCCGAGGCCACTGCGGCCGAGTGCGCGCAGCTCTCGGGTCGCGCGGGCGTCTTCGATGCCGACCTGGAACAGGAAGACGCCGTGCGCGCGCTGGTCCCACGCGTGGCGGCAGAGTTCGGCCGCATCGATGCGGTGGTCAACAACGCCTCGCTGTTCGAGCACGACGACGCCGCCAGCTTCGGCTTCGAGCGCTTCGAGCGCCACCTGCGCAGCAACACGGCAGCGCCCGTGCTGCTGGCACAGGCACTGCACGCGCATCTGCTGTCGCGCGATCCGCTGGCGGGTGTGCCGGCCGAAGGCGCGGTGGTCAACCTGCTCGATCAGCGCCTGTGGAACCAGAACCCCGACTTCCTGAGCTACACGCTTTCCAAGGCGGCGCTGGAAGCCGCCAACACCGTGCTGTCGCTGGCCCTGGCGCCCGCGGTGCGCGTGGTGGGCGTAGCGCCCGGTCTCACGCTCACCAGCCATATGCTCGATGAGGCACGCTTCCGCGAGCTGCACGCACTCAGCCCGCTGGGCCGATCGTCCAGCGCTCAGGACGTGGCGGCCACCGTGCGCTTCGCGCTGGAGAACCGATCCATCACCGGCACCACGCTGCTGGTGGACGGCGGCCAGCACCTGCAGCGCTTCGAACGCGATTTCTCGATGATGTGAGCGCCTCCGCGCCACGGCCTATCCGCCATGCCCCTGAACCACGATTCCGGCCGCCAGACGCTGGCCCTGACCGGCCTGCGCTTCGATGCCAACCTCGGCATCCTCGATCACGAGAAGACCGCGCCGCAGCCGATCCAGGTCGACGCCGAACTCAACCAGGGCCGCCAGCCGCTGCTGCCTCACGACGACGACATCACCCACGTGCTGGACTACCGCAAGGTGCGGCAGATCATCATCGACGAGTGCACGGCCGAGCACGTGAACCTGCTGGAGAGCCTGATCGGCAAGCTCACACGACGGCTGATGCAATTGCCCGGCGTGATCGGCGTGCGCGTGAAGATCGCCAAGCTGGAGATCTTCGACGACTGCGAGGTGGCGATCCGCATGGAATGCGGGGAGTGGTGAGCGCGCCACGCGCGAGCCTGCGCCACCGCCCGCGGCACGCGGATGCGCCGATCGGTGCGGGGCCGGCCCGCCTCCACTAAAATCCGGCGTTCCGCCACCCTGTCCGCCCCCACACGCGCATCACGTCGATGCCGGGGCCCGGCAGGCCCCGCGCCGCCGCCGCGCAGTTCCCGATCGTCCTGCCTTCCCATGAACGCCGCCCTGCCCCAAGCCATCGCCGACTGGACTGCCGACCCCGCGCCCGCCGACCCGGGCGCCGCGCGCCGCATCGAGCACGAGACCCACAAGCTGGAAAAGCGCCTGTGCCGCGAGGTGGGCCGCGCCATCGCCGACTACAACATGATCGAGGACGGCGACCGCGTGATGGTGTGCCTCTCGGGCGGGAAGGACAGCTACACGCTGCTCGACATCCTCATGAAGCTGCGTCGCCGCGCGCCGGCCAGCTTCGAGCTGATCGCGGTCAATCTCGACCAGAAGCAGCCGGGCTTTCCGGCCCATGTACTGCCCGAGTACCTCGGCAAGCTCG
This sequence comes from Burkholderiales bacterium, assembly GCA_017307855.1. Lineage (GTDB taxonomy): Bacteria > Pseudomonadota > Gammaproteobacteria > Burkholderiales > Burkholderiaceae_C > JAGOCV01. Next base: position 234,321 of record JAFKGD010000009.1, read on the forward strand.
ACATCCCATTCCACATCGAGACGCAGGACACGTATTCCATCGTCAAGGACAAGATCCCCGAGGGCAAGACGATGTGCAGCCTGTGCTCACGGCTGCGCCGCGGCATCCTGTACCGCGTGGCCAACGAGCTGGGCGCCACCAAGATCGCGCTGGGCCACCACCGCGACGACATGCTGCAGACGCTGTTCCTCAACATGTTCTTCGGCAGCAAGCTCAAGGGCATGCCGCCCAAGCTGCAGAGCGACAACGGCGAGCACATCGTGATCCGCCCGCTGGCCTACGTGGCCGAGAAGGACATCATCCGCTGGGCCGCGCACAGCCAGTACCCCATCATCCCGTGCACGCTGTGCGGCAGCCAGGAGAACCTGCAGCGCAAGCAGGTGGGCGACATGCTGCGCGAATGGGATCGCAAGTACCCCGGCCGCCTGCAGAACATGGCAACGTCGTTACAAAACGTCGTACCTTCCCACCTGATGGATGGAACACTGCACGACTTCAAGGGTCTGAAAACCACGGGCGTGGCCGACGACAACGGCGACAAGGCGTTCGATACCGAGGAATTCCCGGTGCCCGAGCTGCCCGGCCTGGCCGTCATCCGCAGTTGACGGCGGCCACTGCCCTATGCCCTGTCGGTCGACGAGGGCTCCTGCATGGAGGCAGTGACGATCATGAAGACAACAAACGCACGCCGCTGGGCGGCCTTGCTCTCGCTGGCGGGCGCGGCGCTATTGGCCGGCTGCTCGGGCATGCGCATCGTCGACAGCGACGTGAACGCGTATTCCACGCTGTCGGCCGTGCCGGCTGGCGCCACCTACCGATTCGAGCGCCTGCCCTCGCAGGAGCGTGCGGGCGAGCCGCAATCGCGCATCGAATCGATGGCCGCCCAGTCGCTGGCACGCGTGGGCCTCACGCGCAACGACGCGAGCCCGCGCTACAGCGTGCTGGTCGGCGCCCGCGTGCAGGCCACTGACCGCGACCCCTGGGGCTCGGCCTGGCAACCGTGGGGCTTCATGAGCCATCAGCCCGTGGTCACACGCAGCGGCCAGGTGGTGTACGTGCCGGTCTTTCCCAGCGGTGGGCTGCCCCTGCCCTGGTATGAGCGCGAGGTGAGCATCGTGATGCGCGACATCGCCACCGGCCAGGTGGTATACGAAACGCGTGCCGAGCATTCGGGCCGATGGTCCGACAACGCAGCCGTGCTGCCGGTGATGTTCGATGCCGCGTTGCGCAATTTCCCGGCCGCGACGCCCGGGCCGCAGCGCGTGGCGATCGAGATCCCCCGCTGACGGCCTGACGGCTGCGTGCCAAGGGCCGGGCGGCACGTCGCTTCCGCCCGGCGGAGGTGCGGCGCATGCGGGGCCTGCCTAGAATCCCCGCCATGGACGCCACCCGCATCATCGCCGTCCGCCATGGCGAAACGGCCTGGAACGTGGACACGCGCATCCAGGGCCATCTGGACATTCCCCTGAACGACACCGGCCACTGGCAGGCCCGGCGCCTGGCTGCCGCCCTGGCCGACGAGCCGCTGGCAGCCGTCTACGCCAGCGACCTGGGCCGCGCTCATGCCACCGCCCAGGCCGTCGCCTCGGCGGCCGGCCTGCCCGTGCTGGCCGAGCCCGCACTGCGCGAGCGCGCCTTCGGACGCTTCGAGGGGCAGACCTTCGCCGAGATCGAAGCCCAGTGGCCCGAGGATGCGCTGCGCTGGCGCCGGCGCGACCCCGACTTCGCGCCGCCCGAAGGCGGCGAATCGCTGATCACCTTCCGCGACCGCATCGTGGCCGCGGCACACGCCATCGCGGCGCGGCATCCGGGCGAGCAGATCATGCTGGTGGGCCACGGCGGCGTGATGGACGTGCTGTATCGGGCCGCCACCGGCCAGGAGCTGGGCGCGCCGCGCAGCTGGGCGTTGGGCAACGCCGCCATCAATCGCCTGCTCTGGACGCCGGACGGACTGACTCTGGTGGGCTGGGCCGACACGCGCCACCTGGACGAAACCACGCTCGACGAATCCACCGCCTGAGCGGCGGCGCCTGCGACAGAAACACAAGAGGAAGACGGGGACACGACACATGAACGACACGCTCACACCGCATGCACTCCCCGCCGGGCCCACGACGCTGCCGCCGGCGGATGCGGCGGCGCTCGCCCCCCTGCCCTGGCCAGCCGACCCCATGGCCCATCACCGGCTGGTGGGCCAGCCCGTGCACACCATCGACACGCCCGCCCTGGTGATCGACCTGGACGCCATGGAGCGCAACCTCGCACGCATGGCCGCCTTCACGCAGCGCCACGGCATCCGCCTGCGGCCACACGCCAAGATGCACAAGAGCGCCGTGCTGGCGCATCTGCAGATGGCCACGGGTGCCGTCGGCGTGTGCGTGCAGAAGACATCCGAGGCCGAGGCGCTGGCCGCCGGCGGCGTGGACAACCTCTACATCAGCAACGAAGTCGTGTCGCCCGGCAAGCTCCAGCGCGTGGCGGCCCTGGCACGCACGCTCGATGCGCGCGGCGGGCGGCTGGCGATCGCCGTGGACAGCACCGAGGGCGTGCACCGGCTGGCCGAAGCGCTGGCAGCGTGGATGCCGGACGCTGCCGGCGCCATCGACGTGTTCATCGAGATCGACGTCGGCCAGGGCCGCTGCGGCGTGCTCCCCGGCCCGGCCGCCGTAGCGCTGGCGCGCGAGATCGCGCAACTGCCGATCCTGCGCCTGGCCGGCCTGCAGGCCTATCACGGCCGTGCGCAGCACCTGCGCGGCGTGGCCGAGCGGCGCGCTGCCATCGGCCGCGCCGTAGCCGACGTGCTGACCACGCGCACCCAGATCGAAGCGGCCGGCTTCACCGTCCCGCTGGTGACCGGCGCAGGCACCGGGACCTTCGCCCAGGAAACCGCCAGCGGCGTCTACGGCGAGTTGCAGGCCGGCTCCTATCTGTTCATGGACGCCGATTACGCGGCCAACACCGCCGACGCGGCGCAGCCGACCTTCGAACACGCGCTGTTCGTCAAGTCGCAGGTGATCAGCGTGCAGGCCGGCCATGCCGTCTGCGATGCCGGCCACAAGAGCCACGCCATCGACTCGGGCCTGCCGCGCGTGCACGCGCTGCCAGGCCAGCCGGCGCTGCAGTTCGCCAACGGCGGCGACGAGCACGGCCTGCTGCGCCCCGCCACCACCCAGGACGGCCTGCCCGCCCTGGGCGCCACCGTGTGGCTGGTGCCGGGCCACTGCGACCCCACCGTCAACCTGCACGACCAGATGATCGGCGTGCGCGGCGGCCTGGCCGACGGCGTGGTCGAGCGGGTGATCCGCGTGGACGCGCGGGGAGCCCTGACGTGACCCTGCCGCCGGTCGCCGGCCAGTGGGGACGGCCCTTGCCGTCGCAGCGGCCGCGCGCGGCGCCAACCGCGCCGGCGGCCATGGGCGACTGGCCCCTGCAGATGGGGCCGGCCGACGCCATGGCCGCGATCGACGAACACGCGGTGCATGCCCTGGATCGCGCGCCCGCCGAAGTCCGGCTGGCCTGGCAGACCCGGCAGTTGCACCGGCTGCTGCAGTTCGTCAGGGACACCAGTGCCCTGTGGCGCGAGGCCCTGCCCCCGGATGCCCTGCGCGCCCGGGCCGACGACCTCTCCGCGCTGCCCATCATCGGCCGTGCCGCGCTGCGCGAGCGCATCGAGCAGGGCGGTGCGCTGCCCACGCCACCCTCGCACGGCCGTGCGATGTTCGGCAGCACGTCGGGCTCCACCGGCATGCCGCTTCGGTTTCATGCCACCGAGCTGGCCCAGCGGCTCACGCAGAACCAGTACTGGGCCGACCATGCGCGGCAAGGGCGCGACATGTGGCGCCGCTGGGCCGTGGTCGGCCCCCAGGTCGCTGCGCACCCTGGCCATCCCCACGCCGACATCCCGGCCAACCCCTGGCGCCAGGCCGGCCCGGGGTTGCACCGCAATACCGAGGGCTTGCCAATCGCCGACACGGCCAGCTGGATCACCCGGATGGCGCCGGCCTATCTCTTCATCTATCCCACCCTGCTCACCAGCATGCTCGATGCCTGGGAGAGCGGCCTGCCGGCCCCGGCCGGGCTGGAGCAGGTGACCACCTTTTCCACCACCGTCGAGCCCGCGCTGCGCGAGCGCACACGGCGCGTGCTGGGCGCGAGCATCCGCGACCGCTACAGCTGCGAGGAGCTCGGGCCGCTGGCCATGCAGTGCCCACACGACGAGACGCGCTACCACGTCAGTGTGTCCAACGTCATCATCGAGGTGGTGGACGACAGCGGTGCGGCCTGCGCGCCTGGCGAGACGGGCCGCGTGCTGGTCACGGGCCTGCATCACTGGGCCAGCCCGGTCATCCGCTACGACATCGGAGACGTGGCCGCCCTGCATCCCACCTGCAGCTGCGGCGCCGCGCTGCCCTCGATCAGCCAGTTGCTGGGCCGCCGGCGCAGCCTGATACGCACCGCGGCGGGCGAGGCGCGCTTCGTACGATTGACCACGCTCGACTGGCTGGACATCGCGCCGGTGCGCGAATTCAGGCTGATCCAGCAAGACCTGCAGTCACTGCGGCTGGAACTGGTCGTGGCCGAGCCGCTGACGGCATCGCAGCACGCGGCGCTCCAGGCGCTGCTGGCCCGACGCATCGATCCCGCCCTGCGCTACGACATCGTCGAACTCGGTGCCATCGACTGGCCGCCTGGCCGCAAGCGCCAGGACGTCGTGGGCCTGGGCTGACAGCCGTCTTTCCCACCGGGCGACGGCGCCCAGGTGATCGACAGGCGACGCCGGCTCGGGCGCGGCCGCTTCAGTCGGCGAACAAGCCACCCGCCGCGGCCGGTGGCGCCACGCCCAGGTGGCGGAAGGCCGCCAGCGTGGCGATGCGGCCGCGCGGCGTGCGCTGCAGGTAGCCCTGCTGGATGAGATAGGGCTCGATCACGTCCTCGATGGTGCCGGCTTCCTCGCCGATGCTGGCGGCGATGTTGTCCAGCCCGACGGGTCCGCCGTCGAAACGGTGGATCACCGCCTCCAGCAGCTTGCGATCCATCAGGTCGAAGCCCTGCGGGTCGACGTCGAGCATGGCCAGTGCGCGCTGTGCGATGTCCTGCGTGATGGTGCCGTCGCCCTTCACATCGGCGTAGTCGCGCACGCGGCGCAGCAGGCGATTGGCGATACGCGGCGTGCCGCGCGAGCGGCGCGCGATCTCGGCTGCGCCTGCGTGCTCGGTGGGCGCCTGCAGCAACTGCGCGCTGCGCGAGACGATACGCGTCAATTCTTCGGTGGTGTAGAACTCCAGCCGCGCCACGATGCCGAAGCGATCGCGCAGCGGGTTGGTGAGCATGCCGGCACGCGTGGTGGCACCCACCAGCGTGAAGGGTTGCAGATCGAGCTTGATGCTGCGTGCAGCCGGCCCCTCGCCGATCATGATGTCGATCTGGTAGTCCTCCAGCGCGGGGTAGAGGATTTCCTCCACCACCGGCGAGAGGCGGTGGATCTCGTCGATGAACAGCACGTCGTTCTTCTCGAGATTGGTGAGCAGCGCAGCCAGGTCCTTGGGCTTTTCCAGCACCGGACCCGAGGTCTGGCGCAGGTTCACGCCGAGCTCGGCCGCGATGATGTGGCTGAGCGTGGTCTTTCCCAGGCCCGGCGGTCCGAACAGCAGCACGTGATCGAGCGCCTCGGTGCGCTTCTTCGCGGCGCCGATGAAGATCTCCAGCTGCTCGCGCACCTTGGCCTGACCGACGTACTCGTCCAGCAGCCTGGGGCGCAGCGCGCGCTCGATCGCCTCCTCGTTCGGCGAGGCGGGCGCGGCGGAAACGACGCGCTTGTCGGGCGCGGGGAACGGGGCGAAATCGTCGGTCTGGATGGTCATGGGCGGCCTGCGGGCTGGGCTAGTTTAGTCCCCGGCCGCGGTGCGCCGGACGCGCTGCGGCAGGCGTGGCAGGCGCGCACGCGGGCAATTCAGGGCTCTGGCAGCACTACGTCATCGTTACCGATGACCCGGGTGAGCAGTTCCATGAACTGCTCGCGTTCGCTGCCCGACAGGTTGGCCAGCAGCCGATCCTGCACCCGCATCACCGGTCGCCGCATGGCGCGCAGCACCTGCCGGCCTTCGTCCGTGATCCACAGCAGCTTGCGCCGGCGGTCTTCGGGATCCGCCTCGCGCAGCACCAGCCCACGCGATTCGAGACGGCCAATGACGGCGCCGGAAGTCGCGGCGTCGAAGGCGACGCGGCGCGCGACAGTGACCTGATCGGCACCGGGCTCGTCGATCAGCGCGCTCAGGATCGAGAACTGCACCGGTGTGATGTCGAAGGTTGCCGTTTCCTGCGCGAAGATGGCCACCGACAGCTGGTGCGCGCGCCTGACCAGGTGGCCGGGTGCGCGTTCGAACTCGAAAGTCTTGCTCATGCGGCGCAGTGTAAGCCGCAGCTCATGCCAACGGAGCTACCCGTGAGGGGCTTGCACCTCTCCTCGAGCCGATGAATAATAAGCTAACTTATTAATTTGCAGGAATGGATCCCGGGACAGGTCGCGACCTTCTTCATCCAGCAGCCAACGAGAGACACGAGAGATGCAATTCCACCTGAACGGCTTCCGCGCGGGCGACCCGCACATCGCCGATGCCGCCCCTGGCGCGCTCAGCCCCGCTGACACCTTGCCGGAGCAGGTGGACGTCGCCATCGTGGGGGCCGGCCCCGCCGGCCTCACGCTGGCCGCTCAGCTCGCCGCCTTCCCCGATATCAGCGTGTGCGTCATCGAGCAGAAGGAGGGCCCGCTGCGGCTGGGCCAGGCCGACGGCATCGCCTGCCGCACGGTGGAGATGTTCGAAGCCTTCGGCTTCAGCGAACGCGTGTTGAAAGAAGCCTGCTGGATCACCGAGGTCACCTTCTGGAAGCCCGACGAATCGCAGCCCGGCCACATCGTGCGCCATGGTCGGGTGCAGGACACGGAGGACGGACTTTCGGAATTTCCGCACCTCATCCTCAACCAGGCGCGCGTGCATGACTTCTACCTCGACGTGATGCGCAACTCGCCCAGCCGCCTGCAGCCGCACTACGCGCGCCGGCTGGCCGACGTGTCGATCGACGACGCCGCCGCCGACCATCCCGTCACCGTGCGCGTGGAGCGCACCGACGAGGCGCATGCCGGCCAGAGCGAAACGCTGCGCGCGCGCTACGTGGTGGGTTGCGACGGCGCGCGCAGCGCGGTGCGCAAGTCCATCGGCCGCCAGTTGGTGGGCGATTCGGCCAACCAGGCCTGGGGGGTGATGGACGTGCTGGCTGTCACCGATTTCCCCGACATCCGCTACAAGGCGGCCGTGCAGTCGGCCGAGGCCGGCAACCTGCTCGTGATCCCGCGCGAGGGCGACTATCTCGTGCGCATCTATGTGGAGATGGACAAGCTCGTCGAAGGCGAGCGGGCCGCCAGCCGCAACATCACGGTGCAGGATCTCATCGCCACGGCGCAGCGCATCTTCCACCCGTACACGCTCGACGTGAAGGAAGTGCCGTGGTGGTCGGTGTATGAGATCGGCCAGCGCATCTGCGACAAGTACGACGAGGTGCCCGCCGATGCCGTGGGCACGCGCCAGCCGCGCGTGTTCATCGCCGGCGATGCATGCCATACCCACAGCCCCAAGGCCGGCCAGGGCATGAACTTCTCCATGCAGGACACCTTCAACCTGGGCTGGAAGCTGGCCTCGGTGTTGCGCGGCCAGTGCGATCCGCGATTGCTGGACACCTATTCGCAGGAACGCCAGGTGGTGGCGCAGGAGCTGATCGACTTCGACCGCGAGTGGGCGCAGATGTTCAGCGACCGGGCCAAGCAAGGCGATGGCAGCGACGGTGCCGGTGTCGATCCAGCCGAGTTCCAGAAGTACTTCGTGCGCCACGGACGCTTCACGGCCGGTGTGGAGACGCGCTATCAGCCCTCGCTGATCTGTGGCGAGGCGACACACCAGGCCCTGGCCACCGGCTTCGCCGTCGGCATGCGCTTCCATTCGGCGCCGGTCACGCGCGTGGCCGATGCCCGGCCCGTGCAACTGGGCCACGCAGGCAAGGCCGACGGACGCTGGCGGCTCTATGCGTTCGCCGGACGCGATGGCGCTGCGGCTGGCAGCGGGCTGCGCGCGCTGTGCGACTACCTGGCGCAGTCGTCCCATTCGCCGCTGCGCCGCTACACACGCGCCGGGCAGGACGTGGATGCCGTCTTCGACCTGCGTGCGATCTTCCAGCAAGCGCACGCCGACGTTGCCATCGAGACGCTGCCCGACCTGCTGCGCCCGCAGAAAGGCCGCCATGGCCTGCGCGACTACGGCAAGGTGTTCGCGCCCGACTTCAAGGGCGGCGCCGACATCTTCGATGCGCGCGGCATCGACCGCGAGCGCGGCGCACTGGTCGTCGTGCGGCCCGACCAGTACGTGGCCCAGGTGCTGCCGCTGGGCGCGCACGAGGAACTTTCCACATTCTTCGCCGGTTTCATGCGGCCGGCCTGACGCGCGGCCGGGCGGCGTCGCACGGGGCGTGTATCCTCGGCCCCGCGCCGGGGGATCCGAACAAGCAAACAACAACACGGCGCGCCAATTCCTCGCGCCCATGGACCTCGCCTCGCTCCTGGCCCTGCCCAACGCGCTGCCCAGCGCGCCACAGGCCGTCGCCCGTCTCATCAAGACCATCGACAACCGCAATGCCTCGATCGACGCGATCATCGAGTGCATCGAGATCGATCCGGTGGTGGTGGCCAAGCTGCTGCGCCTGGTCAACTCGCCCTTCTTCTTCCGCGGCCGCGCCATCGACAACGTGGGCGATGCCGTGCGCCTGCTGGGCCTCGTGCAGGTGCGCTCGCTCGTGCTGGGGCTGGTGGCGAAGGAGCGTTTTCCGTCGCTGCCGCCCGCCCAGCTGGACGAGTTCTGGCGCTTCAGCCTGAGTACGGCCGAACTGGCGCGGCACCTCTCGCGCAAGGCCGGCGTCGATACCGAAGCCGTCTATACCGCCGCGCTGCTGCACATGATCGGCGCGCTGGTCATGCGCATCTCGATAACCGAGAAGATGCTGGCCATCGACCGGATCTGCCCGTCGATGGCCATCGGCCGCGGTGAGGCCGAGCAGCAGGTGCTGGGCTACTGCTATGCCGACGTGGGCGCCGCGCTGGCCCGCCAGTGGGAATTGCCGGCGCGCATCGTGCGCGTGATCGAGACGCAGCGCGCGCCCGATTTCGGCAAGGACGGCGCGCTCGACGCCTCGGCCGTGCTGCTGGCCTCGTGGCGGGTGCGCGCCATCGGCATGCAGCTATCCCAGGAAGCACAGGTGCGCCTGTGCACCCTGCCCATCATCAAGGCGTTCAAGGCACTGAATGTCGAGCCGCTCTCACTGATGCAGTGGGAGCCCGTGGCCGACGACGGCCTGCCGTTCTGAGCGCACGGCGGCGCGATCAGGGCCTGGGCGCGCGCGGAATCCAGTAGCCCAGCACCGCAGCCGCCAGCAGGGCGATGCCCCCCGTGGCCGCAACGCCCCACGCCAGCGACAGCCCGGCCGCCAGCAAGGACAGCAATGCCGGCCCGCCCGAGGCGCCCAGGTCGGACATCAGGCGCCACACGCCCAGGAAATGCGCCCGGCCATGGCGCGGCGAGTGATCGGCGCCCAGCGTCATGATGATGCCCGAGCCGATGCCGTTGCCGAAGCCGATCGCCATCGCCACGATCAGCAGCGTCGTCGCCCCCGAGGTGAAAGGCATCAGCAGCATGCCCACACCCATCATCACCATCGAGGGCACGGCTACCCAGGCCCGCCCCAGACGGTCCATCACCTTGCCCGCCGGGTAGAACACCAGCATGTCGATGGCGCCGGCAAGTCCGTAGATCATCGAAGCCACCGAGGGCACCAGCCCCAGGTGGGCGGCCCACAGCGGAATCACCACCTGGCGCGAGGCCCGCACGGCACTCAGCAGCAGCACGCCGAAGCCGAGCGAGGCGAACACGCGCCAGTGGCCGCGCAGGATCGATGCGATCGATGCGGGTGCCGGCACTTCGCCAGCCACATGGGCGGGCGGCGGCAACTCCGGCATGCGCCATGCCAGCACGGCGGCACCCACCAGCGCCACGATTCCGACGCCATAGGCCGCGACCAGCCCGAAACCGTGCATGGCCGCAGCAGCGATGAAGGGGCCCATGAACATGCCGATGCGCATCGAGCCACCCAGCGTGGAGAGGGCCCGCGCGCGGTACTCGATCGGCACCGCGTCAGTCAGATAGGCCTGCCGGGCCAGGTTGAACACAGCCTGCGACATGCCGATCATGAAGCACCCCACGGCGAACAGCGCCACGTGCGGCGTCCACGCGCACAGTGCCATGCCCAGCGCGCACCAGCCGGCCGCGCCGACGATGGCCCAGCGCTCGCCGACGCGCATCGTGACGATGGAAGCGGGAATGTTGCTGAGCAGCGAACCGATGCCGATCAGGGCCATCATGAACGCAGCCATCGGGATCGATGCGCCCAGATCGTGCGCCGTGATCGGAATGACCGGAAGAATGGCGCCCTCGCCCAGCCCGAACAGGATCGACGGGCCGAAGGCGGGGATGGCGATGCGCCAGAGTGAGAAAGGCTTTGCAGCAGACGGCGGCATCACGACAAAGCCCGCTTTCGCGGGCTTCGTTGATTGCCGGGGCAACGGATGCGCCGGCAGGATCTGGTGGAGGAGGTTGCCGGTGGCATCGGCCCGACTCGTCCGGTCAGGGGCGGCGCGCAGCAGCAGGTGCTTATGCTAACGCAATCCTTCACGGCTCTCCTTTGAGCGACGCGACGGCGGGTGGAACGGCGCCGCGCCCATCCTGCTAGGCTGCCGCGCGGTCGGCGCGTCCCACCAGCAACTTGCGGCTGGCGATGAGATAGGCGTTCTGGGTGCTGTGGATGTGGTCGCGCAGCATGCGCTGCGCGCGCTTGTGATCGCCGGCACGTATGGCCTGCAGCAGGATGTCGTGGTTGTCCTGGCAGTGCGTCACCTGAGAGTTCTCCTCGGGCAGCCGGTAGCGCAGGGCGGTGATCTGCGCCGCCACCATCGCATAGGCGGACTTGAGATAGCTGTTGGCGCAGTGGTCGACGATGGCGTTGTGGAACTCGGTGTCCAGCCGAGGGAACTCTCCCGTCTGCTCCTTCGAGAAAGCCCGGGCCATGTCGTCCAGGCACGCCTGCAGTCCGTCGATCAGCGCGTCGCGCCGGTTCTCCATCGCGTCGGCGAGTGCCTCGCACTCCACCAGCGCGCGGAACTTGCAGATGTCGGCCACTTCAGCGTCGCCCAGCTGGAAGACGAATGTTCCCCGTTGCGGATGGATATCCACCAGGCCTTCGAGCTTCAGCCGGAGCAGCGCTTCGCGCACCGGTGTCTTGCTGATGCCCAGGCTGCTGGCGAGTGCCGATTCCGACAGCGCCTCGCCGAACTGCAAGGGCCCGCGCACGATGGCATCGCGAATCCGCACCAAGGCCAGCTCGGTCAGGGACTTGGGACGTTCGACTTTGTCGGTGATGTGCATTGGGCTTCGTACCGTGTGCCGGGATCGTACACCAAGCAGCGCGTCGGGATAACATGTATTGCATCTTCAATCTAACGTCTGATATATTAGTTTGAAGAACTGGAGACGAATTTGAAATTGCTGTTGGACCGGGTCTACCGGATGTTCCAGCACCTCCTGGTGGGCGGCCTGGCCGTCATGTCGGTGATGGTGTTTGCTAACGTCGTACTGCGCTATTTCTTCGACAGCGGCATCGTTTTCACCGAGGAAGTGGCCCGCTACATCTTTGTCTGGCTCACCTTCCTGGGCTCCATCGTGGCCTTGCGCCAGGGCACTCATCTGGGAATGGACAGCGTGATCAGCCGCCTGCCCCATCGCGGCAAGGTGGCGTGCTTCGTGGTCAGCCACCTCCTCATGCTCTGGTGCTGCGTGCTCATGTGGCAGGGCAGCTGGCCGCAGACGGTTCTCAACCTCGACAACCGGGCGCCTGTATCGGGCCTGCCCGTGGCCGTGCTCTATGCGTCGGGGCTGGTGTCCGCCGTACTGATGGGCATGACTTTGCTGGGCAACCTGTGGCAGGTGGCGACGGGGCGGCTGTCCGAATCGCAGCTGGTCGCGGTGGCGGAATCCGAAGACCGCCCGCACGACGATCGCTGACGCGCCGAGGCCCCTCCTATGACCGTCCTGATCTTCATCAGCTCGCTGCTGGGCGCCATGGCGCTGGGCATGCCGATCGCATTCGCCCTGCTGGTCTGCGGCATTGCGCTCATGCTGCACCTGGACATGTTCCAGGCGCAGATCCTGGCGCAGAAACTCGTCGACGGCGCCGACAACTACCTCCTCATGTCGGTACCGTTCTTCCTGCTGGCGGGCGAGGTCATGAACCTGGGCGGCCTGTCCCGGCGCATCGTCGACGCGGCGATGGCGGCCGTCGGCCACATCCGTGGCGGCCTGGGCTATGTGGCCATCCTCACCGCGCTGGTGATGGCCAGCGTCTCGGGCTCGGCCATTGCCGACACGGCCGCCGTGGCGGTGCTGCTGATCCCCATGATGCGCAACGCCGGCTACGACGTGGGCCGTGCCAGCGGCCTGATCGCCTCGGCCGGCATCATCGCGCCGGTGATTCCGCCCTCGATCGGTTTCGTGGTCTTCGGCGTCACGGCCGGGCTGTCGATCACCAAGCTGTTCATGGCCGGCATCGTTCCCGGCCTGCTGCTGGGGCTGTCGCTGATCGTCACGTGGTGGATCGTGGCGCGCAAGGAAACGGTCCAGCCTGCACCACGCCAGAGCGGACGCCAGGTGGCGGTGGCGCTGCTGCGCAGCCTGTGGGCGCTGGGCCTGCCGGCCATCATCATCCTGGGCCTGAAGTTCGGCCTGTTCACGCCGACCGAGGCCGGTGTGGTTGCCGCGGCCTATGCGCTGTTCGTGAGCGTGGTGGTGTACCGCCAGTTCACCTGGCGAAACCTGTACGACGCGCTGCTCAACGCCGCGATGACATCGGCCGTGATCATGTTCCTGGTGGCCGCCTCCATGGTGTCGGCCTGGCTGATCACGGTGGCCAACATCCCCGAACAGATCATCGAGCTGGTGCGCCCTTTCATGGAGCATCCCACGCTGCTGCTGGTCATGCTGATGGTGATCGTGATCCTCGTGGGAACGGCGCTCGATTTCACGCCCTCCATCCTCATCCTCACGCCGGTCCTGATGCCCATCGTGAAGGAAGCGGGCATCGACCCGATCTACTTCGGCGTGCTGTTCATCATCAACAACGCCATCGGCATGGTGACGCCCCCGGTGGGCGGTGTGCTCAACGTGGTGTGCGGCGTGGCCAAGATCAAGATGGACACCGCCATCCGCGGCGTGCTGCCCTTCATGTGCGCCGAGTTCATCGTGCTGTTCCTTCTGGTGCTGTTTCCCCAGCTGGTCACTGTGCCCGCCGGCTGGTTCCGCTGATCTGCGCCCGTCCTACACACCCACCCATCGACAACCCAAGGAGACCCGACATGCAATTCAAGAAACTGATCATCGCCCTCGCGGCCGTGGCCGTCACCGGACTGGCGCAGGCGCAGGCCGCCAAGTTCGGCTACGGCGCCAGCGAGGACAACTCGCAAGGGATGGCGGTCAAGCGCTTCGCCGAACTGGTCAAGACCAAGACCTCGGGCCGCGTCACCGTCAACACCTACGCCAGCGGCAAGCTCGGCACCGATGCGCAGATGCAGTCGGCCGTGCAGGGTGGCACCCAGGAACTGATGGTGGGACCCACCGCCAACCTGGTGGGCATCATCAAGGAATACGCGCTGCTTGACCTGCCCTTCCTTGTGACGAGCTACAAGGAGGCCGACACGCTGCTCGACGGCCCCGTCGGCCAGACGCTGAGCCAGAAGCTCGAAGCACACGGTCTCGTCGGCCTGGGCTACTGGGAAAACGGCTTTCGCCACATCACCAACTCGCGCCGCGTGGTCAACCGCATGGAAGACGTCGCGGGGCTGAAGATCCGCGTGATTCCGAACCCGGTCTACATCGAGACCTTCAAGGCGCTGGGCGCCAACCCCGTGCCGCTGCCCTACACGGAACTGTATGGCGCCCTCGAGACACGCTCGGTGGACGCGCAGGAGAACAGCCTGGGCTTGCTCGAATCGGGCAAGTTCTACGAAGTGCAGAAATTCCTGTCCATGACGGGCCACATCTACACGCCCTACGTCGTGCTGGCCAGCAAGAAGTGGTTCGACAAGCTCTCCGACGCCGACAAGGCCGCCGTACGCGCGGCCGCTGCGGAAGCCGTTCCCTATCAGCGCACCGTCAATCGTGAGGCGACCGACAAGCTCAAGGCCCAGATGGTCAAGCACGGCCTACAGGTGACGGACGTGTCCCCGGCCGAGATCGCCCGCATGCGCGAGAAGGTCAAGCCTGTCCATGCGCAGTTCGCACCGCAGATCGGCGCGCAGCTGCTCGAGCAGGCCAACGCCGAGATCGCCAAGGCCAAGTGATTCCCATCCAGAGCAGTAAAGAGAGAAACATCATGGAACTCAAGGACCTCATCGCCGGATTCCACAAGGTCGCGACGGCGTCGGTCGCTGATGCCGTGGACAAGGTGAGCGGCAAGCGCGGCTACCTCGACCACGAGATCAAGCCCCGTATCAACGAGAAGCGCGTTGTCGGCCCGGCCGTCACCGTGGTCGAGGTGCCGACCGACGACGCCGTGCCGCCTCAACACGCACTCGACCTGATCGACGAGGCGCCGGCCGGCAGCGTGATCTGCATCAGCGTCGCGCAGGAAGCCAACGTCGCCGTCTGGGGTGGCCTCATGACCGCGGGCGCCTTCGCCAATGGCCATGCGGGCGCCATCCTCGACGGCGGCGTGCGTGACCTGGCGGAGATCCGCCGGGACTACGACTTCCCGGTCTTCGCGCGCTCGGTCTCGCCCGGCTCCACGGTGGGCCGCCACAAGACCGTCGCGTCGCAGGTGCCCGCTCTGGTGGGCGGCATCATGGTGCACCCCGGCGACATCATCGTGGCCGACATCGACGGCGTGGTCGTGGTTCCGCGCCAGCATGCCGAAGCCGTGCTGGAGATGTCCATCGAGATCGACGTGCGCGAACTCGAGCAGGCCAAGCTCATCGTGGCCGAGAAATCGCTG
Organism: Burkholderiales bacterium; assembly: GCA_017307855.1. GTDB lineage: Bacteria > Pseudomonadota > Gammaproteobacteria > Burkholderiales > Burkholderiaceae_C > JAGOCV01. The sequence continues at coordinate 249,453 of JAFKGD010000009.1, forward strand.
CGCAAGGGCCTGGCCAAGTACGGCCGGATCTGAACCGGGCGACCCCGCCCTGGCCGTACACCGGAGTTGCGGGACGGCCACTTCCCATTCCATACGCAGCAGGACAGAAATGGCAGACATCGTGGCCATCGGCGAGCCGATGATCGAGTTCAACCAGGTGCAGCCCGACCAGCCCGGCTTCCTGCAGGGCTTCGGCGGCGACACGTCCAACGCCATCATCGCCGCTGCCCGCCAGGGCGCACGCACGGCCTACTACACCCGGGTGGGCACAGACGCCTTCGGTGACCGGCTGCTGTCGCTGTGGCAGGCCGAGGGCGTGGACACGCGGCATGTGCAGCGCGACGCGCAGGCCGCCACGGGCGTCTATTTCGTCACGCATGGCGCCGGGGGCCATGAGTTCAGCTACCTCCGCGCGGGCAGCGCGGCCTCGCGGATGACACCGTCCGACTTGCCTGCCGGTGCCATCCGCCAGGCGCGTTGGCTGCATGTGTCCGGCATCAGCCAGGCGATCAGCGCCACCGCGTGCGACACCGTCTTCGAGGCGATCGAGGTCGCGCGTCATGCCGGCGCGCGGGTGAGCTACGACTCCAATCTGCGATTGAAGCTCTGGCCACTGGCGCGCGCGCGCGCCATCATCCGCGCCACCATCGGGTTGACCGATCTGTTCCTGCCGAGCCTGGAAGACGCCCAGCAGTTCACGGGACTCGACGACGCAGACGCCATCATCGACTGGTGCCTGCAGGCTGGCGCCCGCACGATGGTGCTCAAGTTGGGCAAGGATGGCGCGATGATCGCCACGCCGACCCTGCGCACGCGCGTGGCCGGCCATGTGGTCAAGGTCGTCGACGCCACGGGCGCGGGAGACTGTTTCGCCGGGGCGTTGCTGGCACGCCTGGTTCTCGGCGAGCCGCTGGATCTGGCAGTGCGATATGCCAACGCGGCGGCGGCACTCACCACGACAGGGTTCGGCGCCGTGGCCCCGATTCCGGCGCAGGCCGACGTCACCGCCTTCCTGAATCGCCAGGCGGCAACGACAGATTGACAGCGCAGCCGGCGCTGCGGCCCATTGGCCCAGCTCGCGTGCCAGACCGGGAGCACCGCAGCAAGGCCCCCTGCCCTTTGCCAGAGTGCTCGCGTTTGAGTCGCGCTGGCGGCGCGGTGTCGACCGCCCGGCGAACGACCGGTACGGGCGTGGTCCGGCCCGGGCGGGCGCGTTGTCAGGGGCAGGTCAGAGCGCCTTGACCAGCTCGGGCACGGCGGTGAACAGGTCCGCCTCCAGGCCGTAGTCGGCCACGCTGAAGATCGGTGCTTCGGGGTCCTTGTTGATCGCCACGATCACCTTCGAATC
>JAFKGD010000010.1 GCA_017307855.1 Burkholderiales bacterium
GTAAGCGTCCGGCAATCCCATCTTGAGATAGACCCAGTGTCGAGGCATCGTGTGCACGATGAACATCACGCACACTATGGCGAACGACACGATCGCCCAGCGCCCCAAGCGGCACTACTACTCCCCGGAACTTAAAGGCCAGATCGTGGCCGAATGCCAGGTCTCCGGCGCGTCAGTGGCCGGCGTAGCGCTTGCACACGGAATCAACGCCAACATCGTTCATCGCTGGATGCGCGAGCAAGCAGACTCCCTGTTGCCAGCGCCCCGGAATGAGTTCGTTGCGCTGAATCTGCCTCCACCAGTTGAACAGCTCCCAGCAACCGAGACCAGCTCGCCGCCCGTGTCGCGTGCGATTCGCGTTGATGTTCGGCGCAGCGCCAGCGTAGTCACCGTGAACTGGCCCCTGGAAGATGCAGCGTCATGTGCAGCGTGGCTGCGCGACTGGCTCCGATGATCCGCATTGATGCGCTGTGGCTCTCCACCGAGCCGCTGGACATGCGAGCAGGCACCGAGACGGCGCTCGCCCGGGTAGTGGCTGTCTTTGGCGCAGCGCGCCCACACCACGCCTATCTGTTCGCCAATCGACGAGCCAACCGCATGAAGGTGCTGGTGCACGACGGCATCGGTGTCTGGCTGGCGGCCCGGCGCCTGAATAGCGGCAAGTTCGTCTGGCCGCGCGATGCCGCCACCACCGCCACACTCAGCCGAACGCAGTTCGATGCGCTCGTGCTGGGCCTGCCCTGGAAGAACGTCGGCGAGGCTGGAGTCATCACTGTACTTTGAGTGCTCCGGTCGTTGGCCAGGCAATCAGCGCTTGCACCGATGCGCGAATGTGATGTTAGCCGCATCATCTTCTCCCGTGATCACCGCAGACCACCTTGACACCCTGGAGCCGCAGCAGATGCGAGCGGCCCTGCTGTCGTTGATGGGTGAGCTGGCCGAGCGAGACGGCGTGATCGCACGCCAGGGCCAAGAGGCGGTCTTCAAGCAGGCGCAGATCGACAAGCTCACGCACGAGAACGCACTGCTCAAGCGCATGAAGTTCGCCGCACAGTCGGAGCGCTTCAGCGCCGAGCAGAAGAGCCTGCTCGATGAATCGCTGGATGAGGACCTGCAGGCGGTGGCCGATGAGATCGAGCAGGCCACGCCGCCAGTGGCAGGCCGCCAAGACAAGCAAGTCCCCAAACGCGCACCCCTGCCGGCCAACCTGTCGCGGCGCGAGATCCGCCACGAGCCCGAGTCCACCACCTGCGCCTGCGGTTGCCAGATGAAGCGCATCGGCGAGGACGTGGCCGAGAAGCTGGACTACGCGCCCGGCGTGTTCACGGTGGAGCGCCACATCCGGGGCAAGTGGGCCTGTGCCCAGTGCGAGACGATTCACCAGGTGCCTGTCGATCCTCACATCATCGACAAAGGCATCCCTACCACTGGGCTACTGGCGCAAGTGCTGGTGGCCAAGTACGCCGACCACCTGCCGCTGTACCGCCAGGAAGCGATCTTCGGCCGCGCCGGCCTAGCCATCCCCCGCTCCACGCTGGCGCAATGGGTGGGCTCGTGTGGCGTGCAGTTGCAGCCACTGGTTGACGCCATGAGGACAGAGCTGCTGCAGCGCCGCGTGCTGCATGCCGACGAGACGCCGGTGTCCATGCTCAAGCCGGGCAACGGCAAGGCGCACCGGGCGTACCTATGGGCCTATGCCACGGGCGCCTTCGAGAACATCAAGGCGGTCGTCTACGACTTCTGAGGCAGCCTCACCTGTGACGACTTCAGCGGCTACAAGGCCTTGATCGCAAGTGGTGTGACCGAGGTCGGCTGCCTGGCGCACGCGCGGCGCAAGTTCTTCGATTTGCACGCGGCGAACCAAAGCCAGATCGCCGAGGTCGCGCTGCAGCAGTTCGCGCGGGTCTACGAGATCGAGCGTGAGGTCAAGGAGATTGCGACCGATCAGCGCCAAACCATCCGGCAACAACAAACGAAGCCGCTGCTTGATGCCTTGCACCAGTGGATGGTGCTGCAACGCCAGAAGGTGCCGGAAGGCTCGGCAAGCGCCAAAGCGCTGGACTACAGCTTGCGGCGCTGGGAGGCTTTGACCCGGTTCGTCGATGACGGACAGCTGCCCGTGGACAACAACTGGATCGAGAACCAGATTCGGCCGATTGCCATTGGCCGCAACAACTGGCTCTTTGCGGGCAGCCTACGAGCTGGTCAGAGGGCAGCAGCCGTCATGACGCTCATCCAGTCAGCACGACTCAATGGGCATGATCCCTATGCGTATCTCAAGGACGTTTTGGCTCGCTTGCCGACGCAACGGGTTAGCCTGGTTCACGAGTTGCTACCGCATCGTTGGTTCGCACCGAGCTGAATGTCGTTATTTGAGGCTCCGCTCAGCGAACGGTTGGCCAGCTTGCCCCAGTGGCGCTGCGCAGCGATTCAAGTGCACCGCAATCGCCAACGCATACCCCTCCCGCACAGGTACTGCGGATGGCACGCAGTTGCTTGCGCAGCGCCTGCAACTCGGCGATTCGCTGCTCTACCAAGCGCATTTGATCGTCTAGCAAGGCATTGACCTCGTCGCAGGACATGGCGGGGTCGTCCTGCAACTGCAGCAGAGCCCGGATATCGTCGTGCGACATGTCCAGCGAGCGGCACCGAACGATGAAGGCCAACCTGTCGACATGCTGTTGGCCATATTGCCGATAGTTGTTGGCGGCCCGCAGGGGCGCCTGCAGAAGGCCCTCTGCTTCATAAAAGCGCACCGCGGGAACGGAGCACCCTGCCAATGACGATAGTTCACCGATTTTCATATTTGCCTACCTACCGCTTGACTCTACAGCTACTTGAGGGTTTCTAATACGGGACATGAGTACATGTCAAAGCAGTAGCTGCTCGAGCAGTTGCAATTCGCAGACGGTCGACGAGGCCCCAAGCGCCATTGCTTCCGTGGAGAGCACATTTTCAGTTCCGGGAATGGACTGCCCCTCCGAGGAGAACCTCATTCGCATGGCGCTGGGTGGTCTGACCGGGGTTGGGCCGATGACCTTCGATCTGGCCCATCGGCAGCTCCGGGTGGTGCACTCGGGCGAGCCCGCCAGGATCGCCCAGAAGCTGACGCCCCTGAACTTGGGTGCGGTTCTGCTGACAAGCGAGAGGCGCACCGAAGGCGGGCAGTGGAAGACGCGTTTCTCCGTGCCGAAGATGGATTGCCCGTCGGAGGAGAATCTCATTCGGATGGCGCTGGCCGATGCGTCGGCTGTTGCGGCACTGGACTTCGATCTGAAGGACCGTGTACTCACCGTGCAGCATGGGGGAAGTACGCAAGAGCTGCTGGGCCGTCTCATCCCTCTCAACCTCGGCGCGCAAGTGTTGGACAGCGTGCAAAGCGACGAGTCTACGGCCCCAGACGCAGAGGGGAATGCCTCTGAGGCTCGGACCTTAAAGCTGCTGCTCGCTATCAACGGTGCGATGTTTGTCTTTGAGTTGATCGTTGGCCTGATCGCCCAGTCCACAGGTCTCATAGCGGACTCGCTTGACATGTTCGCCGATGCGGCGGTCTACGGACTGGCGCTCTATGCGGTGGGCCGCGCCGCCGCCTTGAAGATGAAGGCAGCGCACATCGCTGGTTGGTTGCAAGTCGTGCTTGCGCTTGGCGCGCTTTTGGAGGTCGTTCGGCGGGCAGTTGTGGGAAGTGAGCCGGCGTCCATGCTCATGATGAGTATCGGGCTGGTCGCATTGATCGCCAACGTCACCTGCCTGGTGCTGATCGCCAAGAAGCGGGATCGGGGCGCCCACATGACGGCAAGCTACATTTTTTCTGCGAATGATGTGATCGCAAACGCGGGGGTGATAGTCGCTGGTGTTTTGGTCGCTTGGACGGGCTCCTCGTACCCTGACCTCGTGATTGGCGCAGTCATTGCGCTGATAGTGCTCAGCGGTGCCCGGCGCATCCTGAACCTCCGATAGCCAATCTAGCGGCATCCCACACCGATGCCTAGCCAAGGTGGGATGGCCGGCCGCTTACCTTTGATTCCCAGCCGTCGCCATCAAGGGCACGAAGCTGGACATAGACAAGGCGGCGGAGCCACGTCTCGAACTGCCAGAGATGTGCATAAGTTGCAAGCATCTCGGGCGAGAGTTCCGAGATGCCGAATATTGGCGTGTCGGTCGCGTTTTGACCTGTCATAGAGCGCATCTTCTGATCCCTACCTGTAGCACAGCCTCAAGCGCCATGACTGCTGTCTGCCGAGGTACATTCGTGTTGAGATGGGCGGCTTCCGGACGGCTGCCTGAGGCTTCGACCGGCGGCATTGGGACGACAAGTTCAGCAGATCGAATGCGCCGTTGCGACCGACGACCTCGATGCAGAACCTATGACGCACACGGCCGCTCTCCGCGTTGACACTCACCCATGCAGTTTCCGAGCAGCTCTAACCCTGGCCATTTGATGAGCACGGCATTCGCCAGTAGATGTAACATTCTAAAGTCTGGCAAGTACGCCGAAGTCTCAAGCGACAGCGCTTGAGAGGTGAAAAGTCAAAGAACAGCTATCGGGGGATTTCTTGGACACCGTCAACCACGTCATTGTTCACAAGCTGGTCAAGGAAAAGCACGGCAAGGCATCTGTTGTCGAACGAGCCGCTGCATTGGCAGTGACCGAACCTGTCAGGAAGCTGATCCTGGCTATCCACGATCTATACGCAAGCAAGGCCAGCAAAGGGTATGGTCGCTTCGAGGCGGACGAGGTCAACTATCCATCGTCTGTCATCTTGAGGAACACTTTCATCGATCAGAGTATCAGCTTCGTCGATGGCTCCAAGTCGCTGCTCAGCGTCCTGTCCGCCAAAGCAGGGGCAGTACCACTCGCCACAGGCGGTTATGTGCTTATGGCCCAGGTGACCAACGCTGCACAAGTCACGTGGTTCCTCGTCGCAATCATCAACAACATTGATGGGAGTGTCATTGATGATAAAACCCTTGAAGTCATTGATGCCATGCACGTTGACCTTGCCAACCTGCGTGTAGCAGGTCGAGTCAATCTCACGGACTGGGAAAAGGCCGATAAGGACATTCGCTACGTCGGATTTCTCAAGCAGCGCGGTGAAATTGCGGATTATTTCAAGGTTTTCCTAGGCTGCAATGAGTTGATTGCAGACACGGAGGAAACCAAGAAACTGGTCGGCGCCCTGAAGAAGTTCGCGAAAGGTCAAGGGCTCGACCAGAAGGCGGAAGAAGATTTCTTGAAGTCGGCGTTCAACTACTGCGAAGAGCGCAACAAGAACGACGAACCGCTGAGCTTGGAGGCATTGTCCAATGTGGCCTGGCCCAATGAACCCAAGAAACTTCAGGAAGCGTTCGTCGAAGATGGGGTTCAGATATCTGATGGATTCGTGCCGGATGGGCGCAGCATCAAAGCACTGGTGCGGCTACGGTACAAGACCGACTACTGGACCGTCGACATCGATCGCTTGGCGCTCTCGCAAGGCTATGCGCACTACAACCAGAAGAAGGGTGAGCTGACGCTGCTGAAATTGCCAGAGGGGCTCAAGGCAGAGTTGGATCGTGAGATAAAAGATGGCGACTAGGGCTGCCTGGGATGACCTCGTTGAGGTTGTTCGAGGTCTTGCCGACCGGCAGGAGGGGCCACCCGTACGCGGGAAGTTCACAATCAAGGGGGACGCTGATCTTGTCGTGCTCAGGACCTGCCTCGACGCGCACCACGACACCCATCTTGAGTTGATCAATGAGGAGCAGCCATCTGACCTGAAAGTGGGGCAAACCGTGGAACTCTCGGTTTCGCCCCGTCTGGGCTTCGGCTTGCTCAAGCACGATATTGGGGATTTGCTTTCGGGGTCTCGCAGGGCACGCATCAAGGAGCCCTCATTCTTTCTGATGGCCGAGGGAATCTCCAATGATGACCCCGTTGCCGAAGGACATCCCGTAGCGCGATACCGCGCCGTTCTACGCCTCGTTCAATTGCTCAAGCGATCAGCGGCCTTCCTGGACGCTGACGAACCAGCACTCGTCTTCATCAAGGATGGCAAGTTCGAAGTTCCTATTGAGTACGATGCCGACGATCTGAAAAAGATGGCGCTGCCCGCCATCCAGGAGTTGGCAGACATCATCCCGTCCGGCACTCATGAGAAGCAATGTGCTTCGATCCTGGCGGAGGCCGTTGTCTCAATGACGGAGCATCTTGCGGGCGAGCTGCGCTTCAAATACTTGCTGGCCCACGCGGGGGAACTGAAGAAGAAATTTGAACAGGGATATCAACTGTTCGCGGCAGGCTTCTCATATGAGAAGGTGCGCGACCAGGTTGAAGCCGCAAGGGTCGAATTCAGCGGCAAGATCCACAAGGTCTTTTCTGATATTCAGAATCAACTGCTTGGAGTCCCAGTCGCCACCATCATCGTGGCCACACAGATGAAGGACGCCAAGACCTACGGATACGAATTCTGGGTCAATACGGCGGTCCTCGTGGGCTGCTGGGTATTCGCCATACTGATGGTTTTTCTGTTGCACAACCAATCGCACACACTGGCTGTGCTGCGAGACGAGATCGATCGGCAGAAGCGTCAACTCAAGAAAGAGTTTGCGGCCGTGGCAGACTCATTCACAAAGACCTTCGACTACCTTTCCCGAAGAGCGTTGACGCAACGTGTGATTCTTTGGGTGATCGACTTCTTCGTCATCGTCGGCCTTCTTCTGTCTCACGTCATTTACTTCAAGCTCACGCCACCGGCCCGCGATTGGTTGGTTGGTTGCCTGCCTGCGCTTACCCGGTGGTTTTGAGCGGGCTTGCAGTTCGGCTGCAAGGCGCAGTGCGGGCTATGCCGCCCTCACTTCGTTCAACAGTTCAGGGTGCCGGTCCAGCACCTTGAGCAACTTCACCAGCGCCAACGGCGGCTTGGTTTTGCCGTTTTCGTAGCGGGAGAACGCATTGACGCCGCCCCCGAAGATCTCGGCCGCCTCGCGCTGGTCCAGCGCCAGCTTCTTGCGCACATCGGCGATGAAGCCGGGATCGACGATGCTGGCGTTGACCTGTCGATTGAACGTCAACATAGCCGCACTCACGCGCGCCGATTCGGCCGTGTCGAGAACGCTTTCACCACAGGCAGGGCAGTAGTCCCCGGTGACCGCCGCAATGGCAGTCGTTTCGCCTTTGTAGGTGTACGGCAGATCGCGGGTGTCACGCACCAGTTCGGCCGCTCCGCACACAGGACATCGCATGTTCAAAGCTCCTTAAAGGAAACGATCAGCACATCGTCGATGACCGTCAGTTTCAGATAGACCTCGCCCACTACCGTCATGGGGCGGTACACGTCCTGCCAGATACGGTGGTCCGCGTGCGTGGTCATGCTCTTGTAGAAGTCTTGGGACGTCAGCGCCCGCACCACGCTGACCATCCTGTCGAAATCCAGACCCAACGCAGCGCCGCCAGAGAGCGCAGAGGACGTCGTCCGAATCCGCCCAGCATCGATCAGCGCTCTGACCGCCGACAACTTGCAGTGTGGGGTACGTTTCTCCATGGAATTTAACCTAGTAGGTTGAATTTGGCAAGTTGGTTAATGCCTTGTTGACTGGGGGCACAGCCGTATAGGTCTCATGTCGTCGCGGATTCGGCCCTATGCATGCCCGTGATGGTCTTGCGGCGATTCGCAACCAGCTCGGCCGCCTGACGCACCGGCGCATCCTCGGTATGGACGTAGCGCATGAACATGGCCACTGTCTTGTGCGCCGTCAGCACCATGCCGACCTTCACTGGGATGCCCGAGTTGGCAATGTCGGTGGCCGAGCGATGGCGGATGCCGTGCGTGCCGACGTGGGGCACGCCGGCCGCCTTCAAGGCCCGCTTCCAACCGCCATAGTGCTCGCCTTCGGTGATGTGCGTGCGCGGGTCGCGTGGCGACGGCAGCACGTACACCGCACCTTCCGGCCGCGGTGCGGTCGAAAGCAGCCGCCAGGCTTCCTCGCTCATGGGCTTGGACATGCCGCCGGTCTTGCTGTCCGGCCAGACCACCCGGCGATGCTCCAGATCGACCCAGGCCCACTGCAGGCCGACGATTTCCGAGCGGCGGGCAGCGAACTCGAACTGCAGGCGAATCGACAGGGGGATGACGTAGGGCACGAGTCCCTCGGCCTCGATCTGGTCGAGATGGCGGAACAGCTTGCCCATTTCCTCGTCGTTGATCAGCCGGGTGGACTGGCCCGCTGGGTACATCGGCACGTGTCGGCAGGGGTTGGTGCCATCGGGACGATAGCCCCACACCTCGGCCATGTTGAACATCTTGCGCATCACACCGAAGGTCTTGTTCGCCTCGGTGGGCTTGTGCGCCATCTTCTTCATCATCGAGGCGATGTCCGGACGCTTGACGTCTTGCACCTTCATGCGCCCGAGCATCGGCAGGATGTTGCGGTTGACCACGCCCCAGTAGCCGCGCTGGGTGCTGGGCTTGTTGCGCTGCTTGGAATAGTCCTCCATGAACTTCTTGCACAACTCGGCCATCGTCGGTGCCTTGCGGGCGTGGGACTTTTCGCCGCTGGGATCGCCGCCCTTGCGGACCTGGGCCAGCCAGTCTTGGGCGAGCGCGCGGGCCTGTTCGACGGTCAGCTCACCGTACAAGCCGATGGCCGGCTTGCGGCGCTCCCCGGCATTGGTCCGGTACTGCAACATGAACACCTTGCGACCCGCTGGTGTAACCTTGCATATGAAGCCGGGCACCACGGTATCGCGCAGTTCTACGGGCTGCGCCTGGGGTTGCGCCGCGTCTACCGCGGACTTGGTGAGCTTGATCTTGGCCATGACGACTCCAGGAAATGGCCCGGATTCCAGGTGCCACATGGGAGCCACGCGACAAGGAACTGGATCGGGTTTCGGAAGGCACCGGCATATGGTGAACCTGCTTGTTTCCTTGGGAAACTCGCTGTGGCGAGCCTCAGCGCAGATCAGCCAAATGTCGTGCTGGAGTCATCGTGAAACAAAAAACCGCCCGAAGGCGGTTTCATGCTTTTGCTGACAGCGCACCCGTTTCAAACGGCGGATCGCGCAGGGCGATCCGGGCTGTTTGCCTGAGGCGTCAGGCGGCGGCTTGTGCCAGGGCCTTGACCTTGGCAGACAGGCGGCTCTTGTCGCGAGCGGCCTTGTTCTTGTGGAAGATGCCCTTGTCAGCCACGGTGTCCAGAACGCTCTGGGCCTTGGCGAACAGTTCGGCAGCCTTGGTCTTGTCGCCGGCCACGACGGCCTTCTCGACATTCTTGACGGCGGTGCGGTACTTCGAACGCAGCGAGGTGTTGGCTGCGTTCAGCTTGACGTCCTGGCGGGCGCGCTTGCGGCCCGACGCGAGACGGGGGTTCTTTTTCTTCGGCTTGGTGGCCATGATGGATATCCTTTGTGTCTGAGGATGTTGTCAGCAAAGCCCACGATTCTATCAGACGGCGCCTGGCGCTCGGCCGGCGCCGCCCGGGCGGGCAGGGCGGGGCTACACTCGCCGGCGTGTCGTTGCTCAAAGCCGCCTCCACTGTCTCGCTGCTGACGCTGCTGTCCCGCATCACCGGCCTGGTGCGCGAGCTGCTGATGGCCTCCACCTTCGGTGCCAGCGCGCTCACTGACGCCTTCAACGTCGCCTTCCGCATCCCCAACCTGTTCCGCCGCTGGCTGGCCGAGGGCGCCTTCAGCCAGGCCTTCATCCCGGTGCTGGCCGCCACGCGCGAGACCGAAGGCGACGAAGCCACCCGGGTGCTGGTGGCGCGGGTGGCGACATTGCTGGCCTGGTCGCTGGTCGTGCTGTGCACGCTCGGCGTGCTGGCCGCGCCGGTGCTGGTCTGGGCGCTGGCCAGCGGGCTTGGACAGGACCCGCGCGCGATGGATGCCGCCGTCGTCATGACACGCTGGATGTTCCCGTACATCGGCTTCATGTCGCTGGTGGCGCTGTCTTCGGGCGTGCTCAATACCTGGAAGCGCTTTGCCGTGCCGGCGGCCACGCCCGTGCTTCTCAACGTCGCTTTGATCGTTGCCGCCTGGCTGGGAGCACCCTGGTTCGCCCGCATGGGCATCGAGCCGATCTATGCGATGGCTGCGGGGGTACTGGTCGGCGGCATGTTGCAGCTCGCCGTCCAGGTGCCCGCGCTTGCGCGCGTCGGGCTGTTGCCACGCATCGGCCTGTCTCCGGTCGCCGTACGCGCGGCCTGGCGCGATCCTGGCACGCGGCGTGTGCTGACGCTGATGCTGCCGGCCCTGCTGGGCGTGAGCGTCGCGCAGGTTTCGCTGCTCATCAACACGCAGATCGCCTCGCACCTGCAGGCCGGCAGCGTGAGCTGGCTAGGCTATGCCGACCGGCTGATGGAGTTCCCGACCGCCTTGCTGGGCGTGGCGCTCGGCGTGGTGCTGATGCCGCAGTTGGCGGCGGCAAGGGCGTCCGGCGACGCTCAGAAGTACTCGGGCATGCTCGACTGGGGCTTGCGCCTCGTCGTGCTGCTGTCGGTGCCGTGCGCAGTGGCGTTGCTGGTGTTCTCCAGACCCGTGGTGTCCGTGCTCTATCACTACGGTGCTTTCACCGATCGCGACGTTCAACAGACCACACTGGCGCTGATGGGCTACGGCGCCGGCCTAGTCGGACTGGTGGCGATCAAGGTGTTGGCGCCCGGCTTCTATGCGGCACAGGACATCCGCACGCCGGTGCGCATCGCCATCGTCGTGCTGGTGTGCACGCAACTCATGAATATCGGCCTGGTGCCGTGGCTGGGTCACGCGGGGCTGGCGCTGTCGATCGGGTTGGGGGCGTTGCTCAATGCGGCGTGGCTTCTGGTGGGCCTGCTGCGGCGCGGCAGTTACCGGCCCTCGCGCGGCTGGTGGCTGTTCTCCCTGCGCGTGATCGCTGCCAGTGCGTTGCTGGCGGTGTACCTTTTGTGGTCTGGAGGGCATTTCGACTGGGTGGCGCTGCGGGCCGAGGGCTGGCGGCGGCTGCTGTTGTTCGTCGCCGTTCTGGCCGGAGCCGCTGTCGTGTATTTCGGTGCGCTGTGGGCCGCCGGCCTCAAGCTGCGCCGCGTGCTGCACAGGCAGTGACCCGCCACCCGGCAGGGCCAGCGCGTTGACGCCCGTCGCCTGCTCAAGTAAAAAACCTCATGCCACCGCTCAGCCTGCAAGCGCCCACGCCGCTGGAATACTTCGCCCAGCTGGTTCAGAGCGACGAGCACTTTCCACTGCTCGAAGCCGCCGCGAGTCTGGCGCAGGACGAGTACCCCGACCTCGACGTGCAGCAGGTGCTGGGTGATGTCGACCAACTGCTGGCCCGCCTGCGCCGCCGCGTGCCGGCCGATGCGGCGCCCCTGGCGCGCCTGCGTGCGCTCAACCAGTTCTTCTTCCGCGATCTGAGTTTCGGCGGCAACGTCAACGACTACTACGACCCGGACAACAGCTACCTCAACGCCGTGCTGCGGACGCGGCGCGGCGTGCCGATCTCGCTGGCGGTGGTGTGGCTCGAGCTGGCCCAGGGCATGGGCCTCAACGCACGCGGAGTCGGCTTTCCGGGTCACTTCATGATGAAGGTCAGCCTGCCCAAGGGCCAGGTGGTGATCGATCCTTTCACCGGCCATTCGCTCAGCCGTGAAGAATTGTCCGAGCGGCTGGAGCCCTACCGGCAAGGCTCGGGCGACGACTTCGACGTGCCGCTGGGCCTCTACCTGCAGTCGGCCCAGCCGCGCGACATCATCGGGCGCATGCTGCGCAACCTCAAGGAGATCTACCGCGCCCAGGAAGACTGGCCGCGGCTGATCGCCGTGCTCGATCGCCTCGTCGTGCTGCTGCCCGAGGCCTGGGGCGAGGTGCGCGACCGGGGCCTGGCCCACGCGAGCCAGGGCAACACGGCCCGCGCCGTGGACGATCTGGAGGCCTACCTGTTCGGCGCGGGCGATGCGCTCGATCTCGACCTCATCGGCGAGCGCGTGGCGCAACTGCGCCGTGCCCTGCAATAGCACGCACGCCGTTCGCTCCACGACATCGCCAGCCAGTCGATAGAATCGGGCATTTCGCGCGCGCAGGCCCGGCCCTGCGCGGCGACGCCGGAGCCACGCGAGGCGCCTGCGCACCGCTTTTGCCACCCGAGCGTCCGAGCCTGTTGCCTGTCATGCCGCCCCGTTCTCTCCCTTTTCCTGCCGGTCTGCGCGCCGCGTGGCGCGTGGGAGCGCGCCCGTGAAGCAGATCGCGCTCGACATTGGACTCGCTCCCGGTCCGACGTTGTCGAGCTTCCTCTCCGGCCCCAATCAGGAAGCCGTGGCCCATCTGCAGTTGTGGGTCGGCAATCCGGCCCGCTCGCCCGTGCCCACTTATCTCTGGGGTGGTGCAGCGAGCGGCAAGACCCACCTGCTCAAGGCCGTGGCCGAGGCGCTGCGCGTGCAGGGCGCTTCCTGCGGCTGGATCGATGCGACAGTGGCCGGGCCACCCGAGTTCTCGCCGACATGGTCGGCCGTTCTGATGGACGACGTGCATCTGTACACGGCGGCGCAGCAGCACACGGCGTTCAACTGGTTCGTCAATGCGCAAACGCATCAGCGCTGGGTGCTGGCCGCTGGTGTCCACGCCCCCGCGCACCTGGCGCTGCGCGAAGACTTGCGCACACGCCTGGGCTGGGGGCACGTGTTCCAGTTGCAGGCTCTGGCCGAAGCCGAACGACGTGCCGTGCTGCGCCAGCAGGCCGATGCCCGCGGCGTATTCCTCGGCGACGAGGTGATGGATTTCATGCTCACCCGGTTCTCGCGCGACCTGGGCAGCCTGACGGCGCTGCTCGACCAGCTCGACGGCTATGCGCTGCGCACCAAGCGCGCCATCACCGTTCCACTCATCAAGTCCATGCTGGAGGAAGAATGACGGCCGGCGCGCCCACTGCACCCCGGATGAGCCTCGCGCTGTTCGATCTGGACCATACCTTGCTGCCGATCGATTCCGACTACTCCTGGGGAGAGTTCACCATCGACATCGGCTGGTGCGACCCGGTGGTGTTTCGTCGGCGCAACGAGGAATTCTTCGCCCATTACAAAGCCGGAACGCTGGACATCCACGACTATGTGCGCTTCGCCACCGATGCCGTGCGCGAGCGCGGGCCCGAGGCGGCGGCCGCGGCGCACGAGCGGTTCATGCGTGACGTGATCCGGCCGCAACTGGTGGCGCCGGCGCGCGAACTGGTGCAACGGCACCAGCTCGCTGGCGACACCGTGGTCATCGTCACGGCCACCAACGAGTTCGTCACGCGTCCGATCGCGCAGGCCTTCGGCGTTCAGGAACTGATCGCCGTGCAGCTCCAGCGCGGCCCCGACGGCTGGATCACCGGCGAGATCGCGGGTGTACCATCGGCCCGCGAAGGCAAGGTCACGCGCGTGGAGCAATGGCTTGCGGACCGCTCGCTGGACTGGTCCGACGTGGACAGCACCTTCTACACCGATTCGCTCAACGACCTCGCGCTGCTCGAGCGCGTCGACCACCCCGTGGCAACCAACCCCGACGATCGATTGCGGGCGCTGGCTTCCGATCGGGGCTGGCCCATCCTCGATTTGTTCGCCAAGCAATGATCAAGAAATTCATCGACAAGCTCCTGGGCAAGGGTGCCGCCGGCAGCCGGCAGGCCCGCTTCGGCACGCGCCAGGAGATCGGCCCGGCCGTTCATGGCATCGACCCGACCCTGGTGGACGAACGCGCGGCCAACGTCGTGCGCACGCTCAAGCAGGCCGGCTACGAGGCCTACATCGTCGGCGGTGCCGTGCGCGACCTGCTGCTGGGACTGCGTCCGAAGGACTTCGACGTGGCCACCAATGCCACGCCGGAGCAGGTGAAATCGCTGTTCCGGCGCGCCTTCATCATCGGCCGGCGCTTCCGCATCGTCCACGTCGTCTACGGGCGTGGACGCGAACATGAAGTGATCGAGGTGTCCACGTTCCGCGCCTACCTCGACAACGCGGCGGCCGAACAGGTGGCCGGCAACGAGAAGAGCAGCAAGGGCGAGCTGGCCGGCATGAAGCATGCGGTGGATGCGTCGGGCCGTGTCCTGCGCGACAACGTCTGGGGGCCGCAGGAAGAGGACGCCGCGCGGCGTGACTTCACCGTGAATGCGCTCTACTACGATCCCGAGACGCAGATCGTCGTGGACTATCACAGCGGCATCAAGGATGCAGGCAAGAAGGTCCTGCGCATGATCGGCGATCCGGCCACACGGTACCGCGAAGACCCGGTGCGCATCATCCGCGCCGCCCGCTTCGCGGCCAAGCTCGATGCGCGCGGTTTCAAGCTCGAGGCCAAGACGGCCGCACCTCTCGTCAGCTCGCTGGCCTTGCTCGCCGATGTTCCGCAGAGCCGGCTGTTCGACGAGATGCTCAAGCTGCTGCAGACCGGCCACGCACTGGCCACCATCGGGCAATTGCGCAAACTGGGCTTGGCGCGCGGCATCTATCCACTGCTCGACATCGTGGTCGAGCGCGCCGACCTGCCGTTCGTGAAGGCCGCGTTGCAGGACACCGACCGCCGCGTTGGCGAGGGCAAGCCGGTGGCCCCCAGCTTCCTGCTGGCCACCGTGCTGTGGTCCGATGTGCGCGAAGGCTGGGAGTCGCGCCAGCAGAGCCAGCCGCCGTTCCCGGCGCTTCAGGAAGCCATCGACCACGTTTTCGACTCGCGCATCGGCGACGTGTCGGGCCGCGGCAAGCTGGCGGCCGACATGCGGGAGATCTGGATGATGCAGCCGCGCTTCGAGAAGCGGACGGCGCAGTCGGCCGGCAGCCTCGCGGAGCAGCCCCGTTTTCGCGCCGGCTTCGATTTCATGCGCCTGCGCGCCGACGTGGGCGAGGTGGAAGAGGCGCTGGCCGAATGGTGGCAGGAGTTCAGCACGGCGGATGGCCTGCGCCGTGACGACCTGCTCGAGCAGGCGCGCGCCGAGATGAAGAAGCAGCCGCGCCAGGCCGGTGCCAAACCTGCCCGCAGGCGCGTGCCGAAGGCAGCCGGCTCTGGCGGCGAGGTTTCGACGTCCACGGACTCTGCGTCCGCGGCCGACCGCGACGATGAACCGGGGGACAGCGCCGCAGCCTCCTTCGATGACGGCGCTGCGACGGACGCACCTGCGCGCAAGCGCCGTCGTCGCCGGCGTTCCGGCGCAAGGCGCGCCGGTGGCGAGGGTGACGCAGCGCCGGCGCCGCAAGGCGACGGTGGCCCGCACGACTGACCCTGTGCCGCCGCTGCCCATCCTGGCGTGGGTGGCGCTGGGTGCGAACCTGGGTGACGCGCGTGCCACGGTCGAGCGGGCCTTCGACGCGCTGGCCGGGCTGCCTCGTACTCGACTGCTCGCCCGCTCCTCGCTCTATCGGAGCGCTCCGGTGGATGCAGCCGGCCCCGATTTCATCAACGCCGTGGCCGGAATCGACACCGCGCTGACTCCGATGGAGCTGCTCGATGCCTTGCAGGCCATCGAACGATCGGAGGGGCGTGAGCGGCCTTACCGCAACGCGCCACGCACGCTCGATCTCGACCTCTTGCTCTATGGGGATCTTTCGCTCGACCATCCCCGATTGACACTGCCGCACCCCCGCATGCACGAACGCGCTTTCGTGCTGTTGCCGCTGGCGGAGGTGGCGCCCGCCCAGGTGCCTGAAGATGCGCTCGAACGTGTCGCCGGGCAGCCGATCGAGCGGCTCGATACGGGCGCTTCCGGCACTGGCCGCGCGGATCAATAATCCGCGCCATGCAAGTCCTCCAATCGATTCCGCTGCCAGCGCAGACCGTGCTGCTGCTGCTGGCCAGCAACGTGTTCATGACCTTCGCCTGGTACGGCCACCTCAAAGGTCTGGCGACGGCGCCGTGGTGGACGGCAGCGCTCATCAGCTGGGGTATCGCGCTGTTCGAATACCTCCTGCAGGTGCCGGCCAATCGCATCGGCTTCCAGCAGGCGGGCTTCACGGTCGGACAGCTCAAGATCATGCAGGAAGTGATCACCCTGGCCGTCTTCGTGCCGTTCGCGGTGTTCTACCTGAAGGAGCCGCTGAAGCTGGACTATCTCTGGGCCGCGTTGTGCATGGTCGGCGCGGTGTACTTCATCTTTCGCAGCAGCTGAGGCGCGCCGCACGTCGTGGCTCGCGCCCCCCAGCCTGCGGGGGCGGGGAGGGGCGGGTACACTCCCGCCTGTCATCAAAACGACATTCCCCTGTCATATTTCCCCCAGGAGCCGGCCATGCTGTTTGGCAAGCTGTTGCCGCGAGAAGGCAATTTTTTCGAGATGTTCAACCAGCACGCGGACCGGATCGTCGAGGCCGCACGCGCGTTTTCCCAGCTGGTCGCCAACTACAACGACCCTCATCTGCGCGACAAGTACAACCAGGACGTCGACAACGCGGAACGGGCGGCCGACCGTGTGACGCATGACGTCAACCGCGCCATCCACAAGACCTTCATCACCCCGATCGACCGCGAGCAGATCCACGGCCTGATCAACACCATGGACGACGTTGCCGACCTGATCCAGGATTCGGCCGAAACCATGGCGCTGTACGACGTGCGCGTGATGACGGACGAGATCCGGCGGCTGACCGATCTCAGCCTCAAGTGCTGCGAACGCCTGCGCGACGCCGTACGCCTGCTCGACAAGATCGCCGATCCGGGCACGGCCGAGGCCGCGCTCAAGACCTGCGAGGAGATCGACAAGATCGAATCCGACGCCGACCGCGTCATGCGCTCGGCGATGAGCAAGCTGTTCCGCGAGGAGCCGGACGTGCGCGAGGTCATCAAGCTCAAGGCCATCTACGAGCTGCTCGAGACCATCACCGACAAGTGCGAGGACGTCGCGAACCAGATCGAGGGCATCGTCCTCGAGAACTCCTGAGCCACGCGCCGCTGGAGTTTCCCGGATGGACAACATTCAGACCGCGCTGTGGGTCGTGATGATGCTGGTGCTGCTGGCACTGGCGTTCGACTTCATGAACGGCTTCCACGACGCGGCGAACTCGATCGCCACCGTCGTCTCCACGGGCGTGCTGCGGCCCGGCCAGGCCGTGCTGTTCGCAGCGTTCTTCAACTTCGTCGCCTATTTCGTGTTCCACCTCAGCGTGGCGGCCACCATCGGCAAGGGCATCGTCGATCCGAACATCGTCGACACGCACGTGATCTTCGGCGCGCTCTCGGGCGCCATCGCCTGGAACATCGTCACCTGGTATTACGGCATTCCCAGCAGCTCGTCGCATGCGCTGATCGGCGGCATCGTGGGCGCCGTGATCGCCAAGGCGGGCGCAGGTTCGCTGATCGCCGGCGGCATCCTCAAGGTGGTCGCCTTCATCTTCGTCTCGCCGCTGCTGGGCTTCCTGTTCGGCTCGCTGATGATGGTGGCCGTTGCCTGGGTCTGCCGCCGCACCACGCCGTCGCGCGCCGATCGCTGGTTCCGCCGCCTCCAGCTGGCGTCCGCCGGTGCGTACAGCCTGGGCCACGGCGGCAACGATGCCCAGAAGACGGCCGGCATCATCTGGCTGCTGCTGATCGCTGCCACCAACGAAGGCGTGATCGGCCTGCCGAGCTGGATGCAGGCGACCACCGACCACCTGCCGGTATGGGTGGTGATTGCGTGCTATGTGACGATCGGCCTGGGCACCATGTTCGGCGGCTGGCGCATTGTGAAGACCATGGGCCAGAAGATCACCAAACTCAAGCCCGTGGGCGGTTTCTGTGCCGAGACGGGCGGGGCGATCACGCTGTTCTTCGCCACGGCGCTGGGTATTCCCGTGTCGACCACCCACACCATCACCGGCGCCATCGTCGGCGTCGGCTCCACGCAACGCGCGAGCGCAGTGCGTTGGGGTGTCGCGGGCAACATCGTCTGGGCCTGGATTTTCACAATCCCGGCCAGCGCGTTCATGGCCGCCATCGCGTACTGGGTCAGCATGCAGGTCTTCTGACCGGGTCTGCCCGCCGCGGCGCCACCGAAGGTGAGCGCGGATGGGCAGAGCGGCTACTGCGAGATTTGCCGCGCCGCCTCGATCTGGTATTCGAAATAGCGCTGGAAGCTGAAGGCCAGGCTGGCCATCAGCACCGCGGTGCCGAGCATCAGCGACGCCACCAGCGCGCCGACCGTCATCCAGTTGGTGCGCCCCTGCGCGGCGTCGGCGCTGGCCTGCGGGTTGAACCGGGCGTTCCACTTTTCCTGCGCCATCAGGCCGTACACGATGGCCGTGAGTGCACAACCTGCGATAGTGAAGCCCAGCAGCGGAATGAGCACCCAGCTCCACTGGTCGTCGACGCCGAACTCCTGCACGCGCTCGATGCCGTACAGACCGAGCGCGGTCGGGATCGGCAGCAACCAGCCCAGCCAGTCGCCCAGACCACGCAGGTAGAAGCGGTGAACGCCCAGGGGCCCGAGCGTCAGCGCGAGCCAGGTGGCGACGGTCTTGTTGCGCGGCTTCATGGAGAGGCCTCCGCGCCGGTGGAGTCGCCCACGCCGAGTGCGCGCTGCATGAGCACCGTGTCGTGCCAGCGACCGAATTTCCAGCCGCTGGAGGCCAGCTTGCCTGTGTGCGTGAAACCCAGCGCACCGTGCAGGCCGATGGAGCCCGCGTTGTCGGAGCCGCCGATCACGGCCACCATCTGGCGCGCGCCCGCAGCTTCGCATCGGGTGATGAGCTCGGCCAGCAGTGCACGACCGAGGCCACGGCCCTGCCGCTCGGGCGCGAGGTAGATCGAGTTCTCGACGCAGAAGCGATAGGCCGGGCGTGGGCGGAACGGCCCTGCGTAGGCGTAGCCGGCAACGGTGCCGGCGTCTTCCACGACCAGGTAAGGCAGGCCGCGCGACAGCACGTCGTTGCGTCTGCGCGCCATCTCGGCTTCGTCGGGGGCATCCAGCTCGAAGCTGGCCGTGCCGTGGAGCACATGGTGCCGGTAGATGGCTGTTACTGCCGGCACGTCATCGGCGCGGCTGGGTCGAACGAGAGGCATGGATGGGGAGCGTCTGGCGCAGGGCTATAATGTCGGGCTTTCCAGCGTGTCGCTGGCCGGGTGGCCATGTCGCGTGTCTCAAACGTTGGGGAAATTACCACCACCCGAAGGATAAATCATGGTCGTCATTCGACTCTCCCGCGGCGGCTCCAAGGCCCGTCCGTTCTTCAACATCGTCGTTGCCGACAAGCGCGTGCGCCGCGACGGCCGCTTCATCGAGCGCGTGGGTTTCTACAACCCGCTGGCCCGTGGCGGCGAAGAGCGCCTGCGCATCGCGCAGGACCGCCTGACCTACTGGAAGGGCGTCGGCGCGCAGGCATCTCCCACCGTGGAGCGCCTGCTCAAGGAAGGTGCCGCTGCCGCGGCATGAGGTCGGCATGGCGGCATCCGCGCTGCCTGTCCGCGCGATGACGCCCGCTCTCGAATCCGCCGAACTTCCGGCGGATGCCATCGAGGTCGGGCGCATTGCCGATGCCTGGGGCATCAAGGGATGGTTCCGCATCATCCCGCACAGCGCCCAACCCGAGGCGCTGTTCTCTTCCAAACGCTGGTATCTGCTGCCGGCCGAACGCGGGCCCAAGGCCTTCGACGGAACGGTGCTACTGCGCATCCGCGAGGCGCGCGAGCATGCCGCCAGCGTGGTGGCCAGCTCCGCCGACATCCCCGATCGCAGTGCCGCAGAGGCGCTCAAGGGGGCGAGGGTGTTCGTTCCGCGGTCGAGCTTTCCGTCGACCGGCGATGACGAGTATTACTGGATCGACCTGATCGGCCTGGATGTCGTCAATCGCGAAGGTGTGGTGCTGGGTACCGTTCGCGACCTGCTTTCCACCGGCCCGCAAACGGTACTGGTGCTGCACCATGAGCAGGACGGCAAGCCGGCCGAACGCATGATCCCATTCGTCTCGGCCTATGTCGATGCGGTGGATGTGCCGGGCCGCCGCATCACGGTCGACTGGCAACCCGATTACTGACCGTCGTCCCGCACGCCCGATGCGATTCGACGTCCTCACGCTCTTTCCCGAACTGTTCGAGCCGTTCCTGCGCAGCGGCGTGACGCGGCGTGCCTACGAGGGCCGCCTCGTGGACGTGCGCCTGTGGAATCCGCGCGACTACGCAGAGGGCAACTACCGACGCGTGGACGACCGCCCGTTCGGTGGCGGCCCCGGCATGGTGATGATGGCCGAGCCGCTGGCACGCTGCCTGGCGGCGGTCCGCGCTGAGCGGCAGGACGCGGCCCCGGTGGTGCTGTTCTCCCCGATCGGCGAACGTCTGGACCATGGTGCTGTCAGCCGCTGGGCCGCTGGCGAGGGGGGCATCCTGCTGTGTGGACGGTACGAGGGTATCGACCAGCGTTTCGTCGATCGCCACGTCGACCTGCAGATCAGCCTGGGCGATTTCGTCCTCTCCGGCGGCGAGATCGCTGGCATGGCACTGCTCGATGCCGTCGCCCGGCTGCAGCCCGGCGTGCTGGGTGAGCCCGGCAGCCACGCGCAGGACAGCTTCAATCCTGAACTCGATGGCCTGCTGGATTGTCCGCACTACACGCGTCCCGAGGTCTGGGACGACCTGCCCGTGCCGCCCGCATTGCTGTCGGGCCACCACGCCCAGATCGAACGCTGGCGGCGCGATCAGCGGCTGCAGGTCACCGCGCGTCACCGGCCCGACCTGATCGCCGCCGCCCGCGCCGCCGGGCTGCTGACCCGGCAGGATGAAGCTGTGCTTGCAGATACGCCGCGGGCAGCCGCCGACTTGCTATAATGGCAGGCTTTCCGATCCTCTGCCCGGCCGCGGCATTTCCTGTACACCAACCGTAGCGGCGGGTGTGCGGGCTCTCGAAGACCCAATCGCCCTGTGCGAACGGTCTGCCGAAGGGGCCGCCTTCAGCGTAGCGCGGGCACGATCTTCAAGAGGAAACCATGAACCTGATCCAGACCCTCGAACAGGAAGAAATTGCCCGCCTGGGCAAGAAGATCCCCGAGTTCTCCCCCGGCGACACGGTCATCGTGAGCGTCAACGTCGTCGAAGGCACCCGCAAGCGCGTGCAGGCCTACGAAGGCGTGGTGATCGCCAAGCGCAACCGTGGCCTCAACAGCGGCTTCACCGTTCGCAAGATCTCCAGCGGTGAAGGCGTCGAACGTACCTTCCAGACCTACAGCCCGCTGATCGCCGGCATCGAAGTCAAGCGCCGTGGCGACGTGCGCCGCGCCAAGCTTTACTACCTGCGCGAGCGCAGCGGCAAGTCGGCCCGCATCAAGGAAAAGCTCAACCTGCGCGCCACGCCGGCAGCTGCTCCCGCCGCCGAGTAAGCCAGCGCTTCATGCGCCCCGAGGCCGCCGCCAGCGTCAAGCTCGTGGCGGCTTCGCCGTTCTGGCTCCTGCAGATTCCGTATCCAGAGGCATGACCACTCCGCTGTCCAAGATCCCCAACTTCAGGCCCGAAGCCATGCCGGTGCTGGGGATCGACTCGCATCTGCCGGCGGTGCCAGCCGCGCGGCTGACCGGGCAGGCGCTGCGTGAGCGCTTCGCCGAGACGGGCCGCGCCTGGGAGCCGGAAATCATGCGCGAGCACCGCTTCGTCGACAGGCAGCCCGCGCAGGCCGCCGTGCTCGTGCCCATCGTGCAGCGCGCGCAGCCCACGGTGCTGCTCACGGTACGCACGGCCCACCTGTCGTCGCATTCGGGGCAGATCGCTTTCCCTGGCGGCAAGACCGACGACACCGATCCCGACGCCGCGTTCACGGCGTTGCGCGAGGCGGATGAAGAGGTCGGTCTCAAACCGGCGTTCGCCGAGGTCATCGGCACCCTGCCGACCTATGTCACGGGCACGGCTTTCGTGATCACGCCCGTGATCGCGCTGGTGCGTCCGGGCTTCGAGTTGCAGCCCAACGAGTTCGAGGTGGCGGACGCGTTCGAGGTGCCCCTTTCCTTCCTGATGGACCCCGCGAACCACCACCGCCACGCCATCGAGTTCGAAGGTGTGCGCCGCGAGTGGTTCTCGATGCCGTTCGACGATGGAGGGCGTAAGCGCTTCATCTGGGGCGCCACGGCCGGGATGCTGCGCAACCTGTACCGCTATCTGTCGGCCTGAGCGTCGCAGGCCGGGGTCCCGGGGCTAACGAGTCTGCCGGGCCGCTATCATTCCGGCATGAGTTTCTTTGCCATCCTGGTCGCGTTGCTGATCGAGCAGGTCCGGCCACTGTCGCAGGACAACGGCGCGCATGCGGCCATGCGCAATTGGGCACGCTGGTGCCGCGTGAATTTCGATGCCGGCCGGGGTCACCATGGCTGGGTGGTGTGGGGCCTCGCCGTGGGTCTGCCCACGCTGGTCACGCTGATGGTTCACGCCCTTCTGCTGGCTTATGTAGGTTGGCCCGCAGCCGTGGTCTGGAGCGTGGCGATCCTGTATCTCACGCTGGGCTTCCGGCAGTTCAGTCACCACTTCACCGACATCCGTGACGCCCTCGACGCCGGCGACGAAGCGCTGGCCCGTGAACGCCTTGCCCGCTGGCAGCGTGTGGACGCCGCCGACCTGCCGCGCAGCGAGATCGTGCGCCATGTCATCGAATACTCGGTACTGGCGGCCCATCGCCACGTGTTCGGCGTGCTGTTCTGGTTCTCCGTGCTGGCCGCTGTCGGACTGGGCCCCACGGGCGCTGTGTTCTACCGCATGTCCGAATTCATGTCGCGCTACGGCGCGTATCGCCGCAAGGGGCCGGCGGCGCAGCCGATCAGCGAATCGCTGGTGCGCGCTGCGCAGGGCAACTGGGCCTGGATCGACTGGCTGCCGGCGCGCATCACGGCGCTGGGCTTTGCGGTCGTCGGGAGCTTCGAGGACGCCATCGACGGCTGGCGCAACTACGCCCAGCGGTTTCCCAACGACAACGACGGCGTGATCCTCGCAGCGACGGCCGGCGCGCTCGACGTTCGCCTGGGTGGCCGGGAGCTGCAGCCAGCCTTCCTGCCCGACAGCTCGCAAACCCTTCAGGGTTCTCCGGCCGCCGCCGCTGTGCCGCCGGCTACACCCGGTCGGGAACCGGAGGTCGCCCATCTGGCCCAGGTGGTGGGGCTGGTGTGGCGCACGGTCGTCATGTGGATGGTGCTGCTGGCACTGCTCACGCTGGCGCGCCTGCTGGGGTGAGCCGGCCATGAGCGCCTTGCCTCAGGCGGAGCCGACGTCGCGCTTCTGGAGCCCGCAGATTTGCTCGCTCGTGCCCTACGTGCCGGGCGAGCAGCCGCGCATCGAGGGTCTGGTCAAGCTCAACACCAACGAGAATCCCTATCCGCCTTCACCGCGGGTGATCGAGGCCATTGCCCGTGCGGCCTCCGAGGGCCTGCAGCTCTATCCCGATCCTTCGTCCAGCGCCCTGCGCGGCGCCATCGCGACGGCCTGCGGCACGACCCTGGATCATGTGTTCGCGGGCAATGGATCCGACGAAGTTCTGGCGCTCGCGTTCCATGCCTTCTTCCGTCACGGCATGCCGTTGCTGATGCCTGACATCAGCTACAGCTTCTATCGCGTCTACTGCGACCTCTACGGCATCGAGCCGGAATGCGTGCCGCTCGACGCGCAGATGCGCGTGGATGTGTCCGATTACGCCCGCGCAAGCGGGCAAGTCAGTGGCGTGGTGATCGCGAATCCCAATGCGCCGACGGGCATCGCGCTGCCGCTGGCCGACATCGAGCGCCTGCTGCTGGCACATCCCGGCCGTGTCGTGCTCGTGGATGAAGCCTATGTGGATTTCGGCGCCGAATCGGCGCTGGCGCTGGTGGATCGCCATCCTAACCTGCTGGTGGTGCAGACGCTGTCGAAGTCGCGCTCGCTGGCGGGTTTGCGTGTGGGCTTCGCCATCGGTCAGCGCCATCTGGTCGAGGCGCTGGAGCGCGTGAAGGACAGTTTCAACTCCTACCCTCTGGACCGGGTGGCTCAGGCAGGCGCCCAGGCGGCCTTCGAGGACGTGGCGCACTTCGAGCGGACGCGCCGGGCCGTGATCGACTCGCGCGACACCCTGGCCGCTGCGCTGGCTCGCCTGGGCTTCGAGGTGCTGCCCTCGGCGGCCAACTTCCTGTTCGTGCGCCATCGTGCGCACGACGCTGCCATGCTGGCCGCGCGATTGCGCGCCCAGGCCATCCTGGTGCGGCACTTCAGAATTCCACGCATCGAGCAGTACCTGCGCATCACCGTCGGCACGCCGGCGCAATGCGACCGCCTGGTTGCAGTCATGGCCCAACTGCTGGCCTGAGCGCGCGCGTCAGTAGCGCGCGGGCTGCGAGAGTTCGTCGAACAATTCCCGGTAGATGCGATGCCGGTTGGGCGTGATGCCACCTGTCTCGGGCGGCGCATCCACGGCGGCCAGTACGCCGCAGCCCGGCTCGTGAAGGTGTGTGCAGTTGTAGAAGCGGCAATGTTCCACCTGCGCGCGGATGTCGGGCATGCAGGCCGCGAGCCGCGCAGGCTCCAGATGGCGCAGCCCGAACTCCTGGAAACCCGGCGAATCGATCAGCGCGCCATGCCGTGCGGCATCCAGCCAGTACCAGGTGGTGCTGGTCGTCGTGTGACGGCCGGAATTGAGCGCCTGCGATATCTCTCCCGTGGCCGCAGCCGCACCAGGCACCAGCAGATTGATCAGCGTACTCTTGCCAGCACCCGACGGGCCCAGCACCAGCGTGGTCTGGCCGCCCAGCTGCGCGATCAGCCGCGTACGTTCGGCGTCGCCCGACTGCTTCAGTGCCAGCGGCATGACGTCGTAGCCCATGCGGCGGTAAGGCGCAAGGCGCTTCCAGGCGGCCTCGAATGGCACGGCCAGATCGCTCTTGTTGAGCGCGATCAGCGGATGGATGTGTTCGGCCTCGGCGGCGATCAACGCGCGCGCGAGCTGGCTTTCGGAGAACTCGGGCTCGGCCGCCACGAGGATCAGCACTTGGTCGAGGTTGGCCGCGAACGATTTCGTGCGCACTTCGTCCTGACGGTAGAACAGGTTGCGGCGCGGCTGCACGCGCTCGATGCTGCCTTCGTCACCCGTGGGTTGCCACAGCACGCGATCGCCGACCACGCTGGCGCTCTTCTTGCCACGCGGATGACAGATGCGGCGCGTGCCGTCGGGCGACTCGACCAGGCAATGGCGCCCGTGGCTGGCGATGACCAGGCCTTCGGCGAGCTCCGCCGGCCGGTTCAAGCCGGGCCCTTCATGCCAGCAATGCGTCGGCCTGCGCCGCGCACTCGAGATCGGTCTCCGAGATGCCGCCCACGTCGTGCGTGTTGAAGCGCACCACGCATCGGTTGTAGTGCACCGAGAGATCGGGATGGTGGTCCTGCCGGTGCGCGATGAAGGCCAGTGCGTTCACGAAGGCGATGGTCTCGTGGAAGTTGGCAAAGGTGTAGGTCTTCTCGATCGCCACGGCCGGGCCGTCGCCGTCGAGCTTCCACCCGGTGAGTTGCGCCAGCCGCGAGACGATCTCGGTGGCATTGAGGGCACGGCGCGGCTGGCCGGACCAATTTTTCGCCTGGAACATCGAACTCATGCGGCGGCTCCCTGAGTCATGCGCGCCAGCCGCTCGGTGGCGGGCGGATGCGAGTAGTAGAACTTCACGTACAGCGGATCTGGCGTGAGGGTGGAGGCGTTGTCTTCGTAGAGCTTGAGCAGCGCGGACGACAGGTCGGCGCCGCTGGTGCGTGCGACGGCATAGGCATCGGCCTCGAACTCGTGGCGGCGTGACAGTTGTGCGAACAGCGGCGCCACGAAGAAGCTGAACACCGGCACCGCCAGCAGGAAGAGCAGCAGCGCCAGCGCATCGTTGGGAGCAGCCACGCCAGACACCGCTTCGAGGTTCGGCCGCACACCCAGGCCGGTATAGAACCACACCTGAGAAGACAGCCAGCCCAGCAGCGCGAAGCCTGCCAGGCTGAGCGCGAACAGGCTCGCCATGCGCTTGATGATGTGCCGGTGGGCGAAGTGGCCCAGTTCGTGCGCGAGCACGGCATCCACTTCGCCAGGCGCCAGGCGTGCCAGCAGCGTGTCGTAGAACACCACGCGCTTGGAGGCGCCGAAGCCGGTGAAGTAGGCGTTGGCGTGCGCGCTGCGGCGGCTGCCATCCATCACGAACAGGCCCTTGGCCGCGAAACCACAGCGTTGCATGAGGGCCGTCACGCGTGCGCGCAGCGCCTCGTCATCCAGCGGCTTGAAGCGGTTGAACAGCGGGGCGATGCAGGTGGGATAGACCAGCATCAGCACCAGGTTGAACGCCGTCCAGGCGCCCCAGGCCCAAAGCCACCACAGGCTGCCGGCGGCACCCATGAGCCACAGGATCAGGGCCGCGATCGGCAAGCCGATGGCGGCGCCCACCAGTGTCGATCGCACGAGGTCGGCCAGCCACAGACGCGCCGTCATGCGGTTGAAGCCAAAGCGCTGCTCGATCACGAAGGTCTGGTAGAGCGTGAACGGCAGCTCGATCAGGCTGCCGATGACGACGAACGAGGCCAGCAGCGCCAGTTGCTGCCACATGCCGGGCCCGACCAGCGACAGCAGCCACTGGTTCAGTGCATCCAGCCCGCCCAGCAGCGTCCAGCCCAGCAGCACGGCCGCGCCGAAGGCGGTTTCGAGCAGGCCGAATCGCGACTTGGCCAGCGTGTAGTCGGCCGCTTTCTGGTGCGCCTGCAGTCCCACGGTGGCGGCGAAGGCTTCGGGCACGGTGTTGCGATGCAGAGCCACATGGCGCATCTGGCGCGAGGCCAGCCAGAACTTCACGGCCAGGCCCGCCAGCAGGAACGCGGCGAAGGCGAGGGTGAGCAGCAGGGAAGGCGAGATCGGCTCTGACGACATGGCGGGGAGTGTAGGCGGCTTTGGCCGGGGCCCCGGGCCTTGGGTGACAATTCCCGCATGCCCGAAACCCTTCCCGATTCCGTGCCGGCGGCCACACCCGCCGCGGCCCCCATGCTGGCCCGTTCCGACCAGAACCTCGTCTGGCTCGACTGCGAAATGACCGGCCTCGACCCCGAAACCGACCGCCTCATCGAAATCGCCGTCGTCGTCACCGGCCCCAACCTCGAGCCCCGCATCGAAGGTCCGGTATTCGCGATCCACCAGAGCGACGAACAGCTCGACCGCATGGACGCCTGGAACAAAGGCACGCACGGGCGAAGCGGCCTGATTGATCGCGTGAAGGCCAGCACCGTGACCGAAGCCGAGGCCGAACAGCAACTGCTGGATTTCATCTCGAAATACGCACCGCGCAGCGGCTCGCCCATGTGCGGCAACACCATCGGGCAGGATCGCCGCTTCCTCGTGAAGTACATGCCGAAGCTCGAGGCTTACTTCCACTACCGCAATCTCGACGTCAGCACGCTGAAGGAACTGGCGCGGCGCTGGCGGCCCGAGATCTACAGCGCCTTCAAGAAGCAGCAGGCCCACACCGCGCTGGCCGACGTGCACGAGTCCATCGAGGAGCTGGTGCACTACCGCACCCACTTCCTGCGCATGCCCGAAGCCTGAGCGCATCTGCGCTCGCCCGGGCGCCCATCAGACCGACCGCAGGGCTTCTTTTGCGGGCGCTAGGTAAAAACCCGAGGCCATGCGATAATCCTGGGCTTCGCGGCGCTGGCATCCTGGCGCGCCCCGAATCGCGCACATCTTCCTCACACATTGAAGCCGGGCCCTGCGGGGCTGCCGGCCCTCGCGCCCACCGGATCTGGCCTGCCAGATCCAGCCTTCGCGGCTTCGGGCGTTGAACTTCGTCTGATGGTTGATGTTGTATTTCAACCTTTGGACGAGCCGCCCGCGCAAGCCGTGGCGGCGTACTTGCACATGACCGATTCCTACGAACTGGATGGCCGCGCCGTGGCCGACCTGGATGACAACACCGTTGTCTCCGACCTTTCCCACTCCCTGACCACCGAGGCCGAACTGGCCGTGGTGATTGCCGACGACGGCAGCGACATCGCCGAAATCGATAGCGGCGCCGATGCTGCCGAAACCGTAGAGGCTTTGCCCAACGGTTTCGTGCGTCTGGGCCTGGCGCCCGAGCTGGTGTCTGCCGTGGCCCAACTCGGCTACAGCCAGCCGACGGCCGTACAGGAGCGCACCATTCCGCTGGCCCTGCAGGTCGAGGGCACTGCCGCCAACGATCTCATGGTGTCGAGCCAGACCGGCAGCGGCAAGACCGCAGCCTTCCTGCTGCCCGTGCTGCACACGCTGATCCAGCAGCAGCAGGCCCAGTTCGATGCCGAAGCGCGCGAATGGGACCGCCAGGTGGCCGAAGCCGCCGAGCGTGGCGAGCCCGCACCCAAGCGCCCGCGCCGCAAGAACCCCACCGATCCCCGCAACTTCCGCGCGCCCACGCCGGGCGCGCTGATCCTGTGCCCTACGCGTGAGCTCGCGCAACAGGTGGCGCACGATGCCATCGGCCTGGTCACGCATTGCCGTGGGCTGCGCATCGCCAGCATCGTGGGCGGTGTGCCGTATCAGTTGCAGATCGCGAAGCTGCAGAACGCCAACCTGGTCGTGGCCACGCCTGGCCGCCTGCTCGACCTGCAGCGCTCGTCGCAGATCAAGCTCGACCAGGTCCAGTTCCTCGTGGTCGACGAAGCCGACCGCATGCTCGACCTGGGCTTCTCGGACGATCTGGCCGAGATCAACCACCTCACCGAGCAGCGCCGCCAGACCATGATGTTCTCGGCCACGTTCGCCCCGCGCATCCAGCAACTGGCCATGCGCGTGATGCACGACAACGGCGCCAACGTGCGCAAGGTGCAGATCGACGCACCACAGGCTCGCCACGCCAACATCCGCCAGTCGATGTTTTGGGCCGACAACCCCAAGCACAAGCGCGAGCTGCTCGACCACTGGCTGCGCGATGCATCGATCGACCAGGCCATCGTGTTCGCCAGCACGCAGGTGGAGTGCGACGGCCTGGCCACCGACCTGCAGCAGTCCGGCTTCGCGGCCGTCGCCCTGCACGGCGCTCTGAGCCAGGGCCTGCGCAACCGCCGCCTGATGGCGCTGCGCAACGGCCAGGTGCAGATCCTGGTGGCCACCGACGTGGCCGCGCGCGGCATCGACGTGCCCACCATCACGCACGTCTTCAACTATGGCCTGCCCATGAAGGCCGAGGACTATACGCACCGCATCGGCCGTACCGGTCGTGCGGGTCGCGACGGCGTGGCCGTCACCTTTGCCGAGATCCGCGACCGCCGGCGCCTGTCCGACATCGAGGCCTACACGCGCCAGCCGTTCACCATCGAAACGGTGCCTGGAATGGAGCCGCAGATGCGCTTCCCTGTGATCGGCGCGCGTCCGGAGCGCGGTGGCCCGCGCAATGGTGGCGGCTTCGGCCGCCCGCAAGGCCGCGCAGGCTTCGGTGGTGGCCGCCCGCGCGACGACCAAGGCTATGGCCGCAAGCCGGGCTTCGGCGACCGCCACGGCGATCCGCGCTTCGGTGGCGAGGCACCGCGGGGCCGCAGCGACTTCGATCGTGGCGCGCGCCCGGGATGGGGCGATCAGCGCCCTTCCTTCGGCGATCGTGACCGCGCGCCGCAGGGCGAGCGTTCCTTCCGCGGTGGCGAGCGCGATCGCGCGCCCCATGGCGATCGCGAACGCAGGGCCTACGGCCAGCGGCCGGACCATGGCCACGGTTTCGCTGGCCCTCGTCCCTCCAATGGTCCTGGCCATCCGGCCGGCAAACCCAAGGTGTTCGTGCCGCGCGACGCCAAGCCGCGGCCCTACGTAGGTGCCGCTGGTGGCGCGCCGAAAAAGGGCGCCAAGGCCGGCCGCTGAGCATCGTGGTGCGTTGGCGCGCACCACGAAACACCGCACGTGGGACGCGTCCCACACCAAGCGCAGCAGAGGTCCGGCAGGGCCCCACCGGTGAGCGCTCCTAGAGTCTGAGGGTGGCGGAATCGATCCGCCGTCCACCGACAGGAGCGTTCGATGCAACCCTTTTCTGCAGCCATTCCTTCATCCGTTCCCGTGCGTGCGGGAGTGACGCCGCGGGATGCATCGGCGCAGGACCTGCGTCCGGCGTGGGCCAAGCCTCAGCCGGCCTGGCCTTTCCGTGTGATCGATCCGCAGGCGCATCGGCCGGGGGCGCCGGCCGCAGCGCCGGCCTGGAGCACCTGATGCTCCAGCCCAGTGCCGCGCCCCATGTGCCGCAGCATCTGCTGGGCGGCCTGCATGTCGCGATCCTCGCCACCGACGGCTTCGAGCAATCCGAACTGGCCGACCCGCTCCACGCCCTGCAGGAAGCGGGAGTCATCACCAAGATCGTCGCTCCCCGGCGCGGCGCTATCCAGGGGTTCAACCACGACATCCCCGCGGATACCTTCGCGGTCGACCTGACGCTGGACGAAGCACGTGCCGACGACTTCGACGCTGTCTTGCTACCGGGTGGCGAACGCAATGCCGCAGCGCTGCGCGGGCACGAGGCGGCGCAGTCTTTCGTGCGGCAGATCGACGGTGAAGGCAAGCCCGTGGCAGCCATTTGCCACGCGCCCTGGCTGCTCATCTCGGCGGGCCTCGTGGAGGGCAGAACACTGACCAGCGTGCCGCATCTCGAAAAAGATGTGTGCCAGGCAGGGGGCCGATGGGTCGATGAAGCGGCCCGTGTCGACGATCACTGGGTGACGAGTCGCACGCCCCGCGACATTCCGGTCTTCAACGAGCGCTTCATGGAATTGCTGGCGCGCCGTACACGGCGCAGTGTGGTCGGTACCGCGGACGAGGAACCCTCGGCTGCGGCGACCGGAGGTTGAATATGGCTTTCTCTACCCCGTCCACTGCGAATTTTTCACGGTCTTCTGCGGCGAGCGTGCGACTGGAGACCGCGATAACCGACTACGACTTCCTGCGTGCCACCTACGAGGCCCTGCTGCGCGCGCGAGACGCAGATCCGGTAGCGCTCGAAGCCGCCTTTGGTGCCCTGGACGCCGCGCACGAGCGTCTGCGAGTGGCGCACGCGTCGCGCCTGCGCCTGTCGGCGGCCGAACTGGCCGTTCACTGAAATCGAGCAATGGCCACGGAGATACCCATGCATGCATCCAACGCCGGCGGCACGCCGCACCCAGAACCGTTTCCGCCCGTGACGCCCGATCCCAAGCCGGGAAGTCCAGGCCCCGATGCCCCGGTGATCGATCCCGAGAAAGGCGTCATCCCGCCCGTCAAGCTGCCGGGAGATCCGGATCAGCCTGATCAGAAGCGCGTCTAGTCACGCGCACCGCTGCCAGCGGCGGTCACCGCATGTAGTAGGCCGCGCTCATCAAACACGTGCCCAGCGCCACATAGAACAGCCTCGCGCCCTCGCGCCCGAGCGCCTCGACGAACGGCTTCGCGCGCCAGTTGTCGAAGAACCATGACCAGTCGAGTGCTGCGCCCGCCATACAGAAAAGGCCGGCGAAGAAGAGGAAGGCGGGTTCCATTGCACGATGCTACCGGACCATTGAATATGGGAACGATCTCGTGATGCTTCCGGTGTCCGGTCCAGAAACGAAAACGCCGGCTTGCGCCGGCGGTTCGTTCCCCAGAGGGGAAATGTTGGTGGGCCCTGAGTGACTCGAACACTCGACCAACGGATTAAGAGTCCGCTGCTCTACCAACTGAGCTAAGAGCCCTGATCTGCAAAGATCAAATTCGTTGTGGTGGAGAGGAGGAGGATCGAACTCCCGACCTTCGCATTGCGAACGCGACGCTCTCCCAGCTGAGCTACCCCCCCACAACTGGCTGCCATTCCAGCAACTCTCGTCATCGGTTGGCAGCCGAGCCCGCGATTATGCCGTATTCAAGCGCTTGTCCGCAAGCCCTGCGCGGCAGACTTCACATCAGCAGGTGTTCGCCCGCGTTGTCGCCGCCCAGGATCACGTAGTTCACCTTGCGGATGTCCATCAGCTTCTTGCCGCCGGCGTAGCTGATCGAGCTCTGCACGTCCTGCTCCATCTCGATCAAGGTGTCGGCGAGCTTGCCCTTGATCGGCTCGAGGATGCGCTTGCCTTCGACGTGCTTGTACTCGCCCTTGTTGAAGTCCGAGGCCGAGCCGTAGTACTCCTTGAAGCGCTGGCCGTTCTCTTCCACGGTGGCGCCGGGCGATTCCTCGTGGCCGGCGAACAGCGAGCCGATCATCACCATGGTGGCGCCAAAGCGCACGCTCTTGGCGATGTCGCCGTGGCTGCGGATGCCGCCGTCGGCAATGATGGGCTTGGTCGCCACGCGCGCGCACCACTTGAGCGCCGAGAGCTGCCAGCCGCCCGTGCCGAAGCCGGTCTTGAGCTTGGTGATGCAGACCTTGCCCGGACCCACGCCCACCTTGGTGGCATCGGCGCCCCAGTTTTCCAGGTCGATCACCGCTTCGGGCGTGGCCACGTTGCCGGCGATGATGAAAGTGGCCGGCAGCTTGTCCTTCAGGTAGACGATCATGTTCTTCACGCTGTCGGCGTGGCCGTGCGCGATGTCGATGGTCACGTACTCGGGCACCAGGCCTTCGGCGACGAGGCGGTCCACCGTCTCATAGTCGGGCTGCTTCACGCCCAGCGAGATCGAGGCGAACAGCTTCTTGCCGTGCATGTCGCGCACGAACTGCACGTTGTCCAGATCGAACCGGTGCATCACGTAGAAATAACCGTTGGCGGCCAGCCATTCGCAGATGGGCTGGTCGACCACCGTCTTCATGTTGGCGGGCACCACAGGCAGGCGGAAGGTGCGGCCGCCCAGCTCGATGCCGGCGTCGCACTCGGAGCGGCTTTCCACGCGGCACTTGCGCGGCAGCAGCAGGATGTTGTCGTAGTCGAAGATTTCCATGGAATGACCCCAAGCAGTTCAGAAAAATCGTTGTGGAACGAGTGAGCGCTTGGCCTGGCCGGTTGCTTTCCGCAGCGGCCCCGAAAGGGCGGCGGAAAACAAAACCGGGCGCAAGAATCTTGGGCCCGGTGACTGATTCTACCCAAGCGGGATGGCGGTCCCATATGCCCATGCATATGGGATGCAGACGCAAGGGTTTCTACAATCCACACCATGTTTTCGACCGATCCGGCGGCGCAGTCCGCCGCCTTGCACACCGGGGCCGCGAGCCCGTCGCTGGTGGCCACCCTCAACCCCGAACAGCGCGCCGCCGTCACCCTGCCCGACGAGCACGCGCTCATCCTCGCGGGTGCGGGATCGGGCAAGACGCGCGTGCTCACCACGCGCATCGCCTGGTTGCTGCAGACCGGGCGCGTGTCGCCCGGCGGGCTGATGGCCGTCACGTTCACCAACAAGGCAGCCAAGGAAATGACGGCGCGCCTGTCGGCCATGCTGCCGGTGAATGTGCGTGGCATGTGGATCGGCACCTTCCACGGCCTGTGCAACCGCTTCCTGCGCGCGCACTGGAAACTCGCCGGCCTGCCGCAGAGCTTCCAGATCCTCGACACGCAGGACCAGCTCTCGGCCATCAAGCGGCTGATGAAGCAGTTCAACATCGACGACGAGCGCTTCCCGGCCAAGCAGACGCAGTGGTTCATCGCCGGTTGCAAGGAAGAGGGCCAGCGCCCCGGCGACGTCGAGGCGCGAGACGCCGAGACGCGCAAGAAGATCGAGATCTACCAGCTCTACGAGGACCAGTGCCAGCGCGAAGGCGTTGTCGACTTCGGCGAGCTCATCCTGCGCAGCTATGAGCTGCTGCGTGACAACGCCGCCCTGCGCGAGCACTACCAGCTGCGCTTCCGCCACATCCTGGTCGACGAGTTCCAGGACACCAACAAGCTGCAATACGCCTGGCTCAAGGCCTTCACGGGCCGTGGCAACGCCATCTTCGCCGTGGGCGACGACGACCAGAGCATCTACGCCTTCCGCGGTGCGCGCGTGGGCAACATGGCCGACTTCGTGCGCGAGTTCGAAGTGCGCCACCAGATCAAGCTGGAAGAGAACTACCGCAGCCACAGCAACATCCTCGATTCGGCCAACGAGCTCATCAGCCACAACCGCAAGCGCCTGGGCAAGAACCTGCGCACGTCGCAAGGCCCGGGCGAGCCGGTGCGCGTGTACGAATCCACCAACGACTTCGCCGAGGCGCAGTGGATGGTCGAGGAAATGCGCCAGCTCGAACGGGATGGTCACGAGCGCCGCGAGATGGCCGTGCTCTACCGCAGCAACGCGCAAAGCCGCGTCATCGAGACGGCGCTGTTCAACGCCGGCGTGCCCTACCGCGTGTACGGCGGCCTGCGCTTCTTCGAGCGCGCCGAGATCAAGCACGCGCTGGCCTACCTGCGCCTGCTGGAAAACGGCGCCGACGACACCAGCTTCCTGCGCGTCGTCAACTTCCCGCCGCGCGGCATCGGCGCGCGCAGCATCGAGCAGTTGCAGGATGCCGCGCGCGCGGCCGGCGGCTCGCTGTGGGACGCTGTCGCGCAGGTGCCCGGGCGCGCGGGGGCCAACTTCGCCACGTTCACTGCGATGATTCAGGCGCTGCGCGACGAAACCGGAGGCTTCGCGCTGCGCGAGATCATCGAGCGCGTGGTGCAGGCCAGCGGTCTCGAGGAGCACTACCGCAACGAACGCGAAGGCCAGGAGCGGCTGGAGAACCTGGGCGAACTGGTCAATGCCGCCGAGAGCTTCGTGATGCAGGAGGGCTTCGGCCGCGATGCGGTCGCGCTGCCGGTCGATGAACACGGGCCGGGTGTGCTGCGACAGTCGCCCGCCAGTCAGGGGCTCGATCCAAGCCAGCCCGAGGTCAACGAGCCTGCGCCCGATGACGCGGACCCTCAGCGCCTGCGGGGGGGCGCGGATTCGCTTGGGGCGGCGCTGCGCGATTCCCTGCCGCCCGACGCCGAGACCGGCGAAACGCTGAGTCCGCTCGCTGCCTTCCTCGCGCACGCCGCGCTCGAAGCCGGCGACAACCAGGCCCAGGCCGGGCAGGATGCCGTCCAGCTCATGACCGTGCACTCGGCAAAGGGACTGGAGTTCGACTGCGTGTTCATCACCGGTCTCGAAGAAGGCCTGTTTCCGCACGAGAACTCCATGAACGACTACGAGGGGCTGGAGGAAGAGCGGCGCCTCATGTACGTGGCGATCACGCGCGCCCGCAAGCGGCTCTACCTCAGCCATTCGCAGACGCGCATGCTGCATGGCCAGACCCGTTATCACATCCGCAGCCGCTTCTTCGACGAGCTGCCCGAGGCTGCGCTCAAGTGGCTCACGCCGAAGAACCGCGGCTTCGGCTCGGGTTTCGATGCGCCGGGCATGCGCGGCGGCGGGCAGGGCGGCAGCAGCTGGGGCACGCGTTCCGGCGGCGGCTGGGGCGGTGCACGCGCCGGGCAGGGCGACACGTTCGCCTCGCCGCCGGTGCCGGCGCGCAAGGAAGAGGCCCAGCCTTCGGCCTCCGGCCACGACATCCGCGCCGGCATGAAGGTGTTCCACAACAAGTTCGGCGAAGGCGTGGTGGTCACGCTGGAAGGCGTGGGCGACGACGCCCGTGCCCAGGTCAAGTTCACGCGCCACGGCGTGAAGTGGCTGGCCCTCTCCGTGGCGAAGCTCACGCCCGTCTGACCCGCCATGGCCCACACGCTGTTCCCGCCGCCCGTCATTTCCCCCGCGCAGCTCGACGCGGGCTTGCGCGATCGCGGCTATGGGGTGCTCGACGCGGCCGGCGTGCGGGCCTGGAGCGGCGCGAGCGCCGACGACCTCGCGTCACTGCTGCCGGGCTGGGATCGCCTCGCGCCCGACAACTATCTCAAGGACGGCGGACGCTACCGGCATCGCCGCCATTCGTGCTTCGTGGTGGAGGAGGGCGACGCCGTCCGCCAGGTGCCGCACCGCGCGCACTGGCAACCGGTGGAGTACAACGCGCTGCACGGCGGCATGGAGCGCTGGTTCGAGCCCATGGCAGCCGATGACGTGGCCAGGCCCGCATGGGCGCAACTGCTGCAGGCGCTCGCATCGACCGCCTCGGCATTGAAGGGCGGCCGACCCTGGTTCATCGAGGCACACCAGTTCCGCATCGACACGGAGGGCGGCATTGGCCGGCCCACGCCCGAAGGCGCGCACCGCGATGGCGTGGACCTGGTCGCCGTGTTCATGATCGGCCGCCATGGCATCAAGGGCGGCGAGACGCGCGTGTTCGAGGCCGCCGGTCCCAATGGGCAGCGCTTCACGCTCACCGAGCCGTGGTCGCTGCTGCTGCTCGACGACGAGCGTGTGATCCACGAATCCACTCCCATCCAGCCGCTCGATCTCGACGCCGGCGGCCACCGAGACACGCTGGTGCTGACCTGCCGCGCGGGCGGCTTCCAGGGCAGCACGACCTGACGCGTGCCGTTGCGCTGCATCAAGTACGGCGCGATGCATGCCTTGCGGCGCATTGCGCGGGCTTGGCGGGCACAGGGCAACGTCCTACAGTGAGGGACGAGGCCCGCCACTACAGTGGACGGACCGACGAACCACCCCAGCGCACGAAAGGACCGCATCATGTTCAAGCACATCCTCGTTCCTGTCGATGGATCGTCTACCGCCCTGGTGGCGATGGACAAGGCCGTGCAGCTCGCACGCGCCTTCGACGGCCGCATCACCGTGATCCACGTCATCGATCCGTACCCGTTCGTGGGCATCGGTGCCGACTTCGCTTTCGGTCAGGCCGAGTATCTGACGGCGGCCAAGGCCAGCGCGACCAAGGCCCTGGCGACGGCCGCTGAAACCGCGGCAGCCGCAGGCGTGCCCTGCACCCAGCGCACGATCGAAGGCCAGTCGGTGTTCGAGGGCATCCTCGAAGCCGCCACCGGTGTCGATGTCGATCTCATCATCATGGGCTCGCACGGCCGCGCCGGGCTGGAGAAACTGCTGCTGGGCAGCGAGACGCAGCGCGTGCTCTCGCACACCACGCTGCCGGTGCTCGTGGTCAAGAACTAAGCCCACCCCAAGCGCCTGCGGCGCTCCCCCTCAAGGGGGCGGCATGGGCGGCCCGGCAAAGCCGGTTCCGCCATGCCCTGTCCTCGGTGCGCTGAGGTTCAACCTGCGCGCACGTCCGACACGGGGTCGCTACCGAAATCCGGCCTTGCCAGAAACGCCAGCACGCGCCGTGCCGCGTCGTCGGGCGAGGTGAGCTGGCCTTCGGCTTTCATGCGCGCGAAACCCTGTTGATCGGCGAACGTGGCAGGGTCGGCGCTGCGCAGATGGGTCTGCATGTCGGTGTCGATCACACCCGGGGCCAGCGAACATACGCGCGCACCGTTGTGCCGCGCGGCTTCTTCCAGGGCAAGGCAGCGCGTGAAATGGTCCATCCCGGCCTTGGCTGCGCAGTAAGGCCCCTGCGAGGCCATCGCGCGGCGGCCCAGGCCTGACGAGATGTTGAGCACGCGTCGCTCGCCCACCCATCCGGACGTTGCCGACAGGAACGCCGCCGTCAGCAGCATCGGCGCTTCCAGACCCACGCGCAAGCCCAACGCTATGTCCTCGGACCGCGCGTCGGCCAGCGGCGTGATGCGCGGCACCACGCCGGCGTTGTTGATCAGCGTGGCCGTGGCGTAGGTATCGGCGGCGGGCGCGGCCAGCCACGAGGCCAGCTGCGCGGCCGCTTGCGAGGCGTCCGCGAGGTCGAAGCTCCATTGCTCCACGCGCGCGCCGATGGCCTTGGCCTCGGCGTCCAGCGATGCGTTGCGCTGGCGTGAGATGCACAGCAGCAGCCGGTCGGCCGACAGCAGTTGCAACGCCATGGCCAGGCCCATGCCGCGCGATCCGCCCGTGAGGATGGTGAGGTGGCGCGGGCCTGGCGGCGACTCGATGGCGGCCGGCGTGGCTGCGGCGTCGGTGGAGGAGGTGAGCAGCATGCCTGCGATGGTAAGCGCGACGCCGCAGCGCCCGCGTTCAGGCCGCGACCACCACGGGCAGGTGCGCGATGCGGCCGTCGCCGCCTGCCGTGAAGGGCACGGTCACGGCGGCGCGTTCGGCATCGGACAGTCGCCGCCACAGGAAGTCGCGCGCATTGCCCGGATGGCCTTCGACGTAGACCTGCGTGGTGAGCAACTCGCGCGAGCCGAGCTTCACCTTCAGATGGATGTGCGGCGTGCGTCCGGTATAGGGCACGGGTTCGATGGTCCGGAAGCGGTAGCGGCCATCGGCACCCACGCGCACGCGCCCGAAGCCCTGGAAGTCCGGATCGGCGCGCCCGCCATCGCCGGAGTGGTGGTAGTGGCCGTCGGCATCGCACTGCCAGATCTCGACGTCGGCGCCGCGCACGGGTCGGCCCTCCACGTCGGTCACCTCGCCCTCGAGCCACACGGGCGTGCCGCGGGCGTAGCGCGCGGCGCCGTGGGCCAGCAGATCGTGGTCCCGGTCGGCCGGAAGTTGCAGCGGATAGAACGGGCCTTCGGTCTGGGAAGGTGTGAGCATGCGGCGGCCCTGCGCGCGGGCCGTCGGCATGCCCAGCAGCAAGGCAGGCGCGAAGACCAGGGCGGCCGTGGCGAGCCGGCGATCGGCGGCTGGGTCAAAAGTAAGTTGGCGCGGATGGCTGGGCATGGCGGCTCGTCCCGTCGAGCGCCTCACCGGCGCGATGAAGCGTCAGAGCGCCTCGAGCCGCGGGAGTTCCTGGATCGCCGGGGGCCGCGTTCAAAAGGGCGCGCGACTTTCGAAGCGCATCGGCTCACCGCTCACCGGATGGCCGAAGGCGATCTCGCTGGCGTGCAGCAGCAGGCGGGGCGACAGCGCCTGCACGTCAGGCGGCGCATAGAACGCGTCGCCCAGGATCGGGTGGCCGATGCTCATCAGGTGCACACGCAACTGGTGCGAACGCCCGGTGACCGGCTCCAGCAGCACACGCGTGGCCGGCGTGCCGCCGCTGCCGTCCCATGGTCCGAGCGTGCGCCAGCGCGTGAGGCTGGGCAGGCCATCCACGGCATCGATCTTCTGCAGCGGGCGGTTGGGCCAGTCGGCGATCAGCGGTGCATCGATGCGGCTCCAGCCGTCGCCCGTCGCCGCGTGCAGATCGTTCTGCGGCAGGCCGTGCACCACGGCCTCATAGCGCTTGTGCACGCGCCGCCCTGCGAACGCATCGCCCAGCGCGCGCAGCGGACCGGCGCCGCGCGCCATCAGCATCAGGCCGCTGGTGGCCATGTCGAGGCGGTGCACGATCAGCGCGTCGGGGTAGAGCGCCTGCACGCGGGCCGACAGGCAGTCCTGCTTGTCGGGTCCGCGCCCGGGCACGGACAGCAGCCCGGCCGGCTTGACGAGCACGAGCAACGCGTCGTCCGCGTGCAGCACGCACAGGTCGTGATGCGCCGGCGCCGGATTCATCGCGGCGGCCCTCCGCGCACGCGCGCCACGTCGAGCGCGCTGACGGCTGGCGCGCGGTTGCCCCACTGGCCTCGGATGTGCGTGAGCACCGAGGCCACGTCCTCGTCGCTGAGCGCCAGCACGTAGGGCGGCATGCCGAACGGGCGCGGATGGCCGGTCGTGGCCGGGCCGAAGCCGCCGTACAGCACGATCTGCACGAGGTTGGCCGGGTTGTTCATCGTGACCGCGCGGTTACCCGCCAGCGGGGGATAGGCACCGGGCACGCCTTCGCCGCGCGCGCCGTGGCAGTTGATGCAGTTGGAGGTGTAGATGGCCTCGCCACGCGCGGCCATCTGCGGCGGCACGTCCACGCGTGGACGCGGCGCGACATCGCGCGGTGGCAATGCCTGCAGGTAGGTGGCCATGGCGTCGAGATCGGCCGCGCTCAGGTACTGCGTGCTGTGCAGCACCACCTCGGCCATCGGACCGGTGACCTGGCCGTGTGCCGAATAGCCGTCGCGCAGCAGCTTGACCACTTCATCGCGCGGCCAGTCCGCCACACCGGCCTCGGTGGGGGCCGAGAGCGAGGGCGCATACCAGTTCTGCACCGGTATCAGTCCGCCGGCCAGCGCCGACGCGTCTTCGCTGCCGCCCAGCGCGTTGCGCGCCGAATGGCAGGCGGCGCAATGGCCCAGCCCGCGCACCAGGTAGGCGCCGCGATTCCACTGCGCGCCCTGTGCGGGGGCCGACTCGAACGTGCCGGGTCGGAAGTACAGCGCCCGCCACACGGCGAGCGCGGCCTGCGTGTCGAACGGCGCGGCGAGATCGTGCGCCGCATTGGGCCGTGTGGCTGCGGGCAGGGTGCGCAGCCACGCATAGAGCGCGTCCGAGTCCTCGCGCGTGATCTCGGTGTAGTTCGGATAGGGGAATGCCGGGTAGAGCAGGCGGCCATCGCGCGAGCGGCCGTTGTGCAGCGCGCGCCAGAAGTGGCTGGCGTTCCAGCGGCCCAGGCCGGTGTCGTCGTCGGGCGTGAGGTTGCTCGAATAGACGATGCCGAAGGGCGTCTCTATGGGCCGGCCACCCGCGCCGGCGGCACCGCCGCGCGCCGTGTGGCAGGCCATGCAGTTGCCCGCGCGTGCAAGGTAGGCGCCGCGTTCGACCTGGGCGGCATCGAGGGCTGCGACGGCCGGCGGCGGCGCGTCGTCGATGGCGTCTTCGCCACGCAGGTTCAGCCAGGCGATCGCGGCGGTGGCCAGCGCCAGCGCCAGCAGCGAGCCGAGCGCGATGCGCGGCCACAGGCGCGGGCGGGTCGGGAGGGGGGGCGGGGTGTTCATCGGCGGCTCTCCGTGCCGGCCGCTGCCGGCGGTGCGCGATCGGGCAGCACGGCGCTGCCGCAGGCCATGGGCCAGGCTTGTGGCGGGGCGGCGACCGGATGCGTGTCGGCTGGCAACGGCTGTGCTGCGAGCCAGTTCGACGCGGCGGCCAGGTCTTCCGGGGCGAGGCGCTCGACGATCTGCGCCATGCAATCGGGCGCGTGGGCGCTGCGCACGCGAGCCTTCCAGGCGCCGAGCTGACTGGCCAGGTAGTCGCGCGGAAGGCCCAGCAGGCCCGGCACGTTGGGTGCCACGCCGGTCAGCGCTGCGCCGTGGCATGCAATGCAGGCCGGCACGCCGCGCGCGCTGTCGCCCTGCTGCACGAGCTGGCGGCCCCGCTCCAGCAGCGCCGGCGGCGCCGTGGAGGGCTGAGGCGCGGGGTAGGGCAGGTCGAGCGCGGCGAAATAGTGCGCGATCTCCCACAGGTACGCATCGGAGAGCGGATCGACCATGCGCAGCATGAGTCCGTAATGGCGGCGCCCGTCGCGGAAGTTCAGCAGCTGGTTGTAGAGGTAGCCGGCCGGCTTGCCCGCGATGCGCGGGTAATAGCCATCGGGACCGGCGCGGCCCTGGGCACCGTGGCAGGCGGCGCAGCTTTCCATGCGGCGCGCCAGGGTGTCGGCG
The DNA here is from genome assembly GCA_017307855.1 of Burkholderiales bacterium. GTDB lineage: Bacteria > Pseudomonadota > Gammaproteobacteria > Burkholderiales > Burkholderiaceae_C > JAGOCV01. Next base: position 41,144 of record JAFKGD010000010.1, read on the forward strand.
AAGCGTGCGTCGGGCACGTAGGCCGGGGCCGCCCAGGCGGCGGGCAGCGGCGCGAGCCACAACAGTGCCACGAACGACAGCAGCGCCAGCAGCGACAGCACGGCGACCCACGGGCCGCGGCGGTGGATGAATGCGATCTTGGGGGTCATGTTTCGTCCAGGTCTTGAGCGTTTACAGCGCCATGGCGCCGCTGGCGTGTGGATGTTCCAGCACATGGACCACGCGCTGCAGCGCCTGCTCGCAGGCGGCGGTGGACTGCGGTCCGCCCAGGCACAGGCGCAGCGCGGCGGGAGGTTCGCCATCGGTGGCGAAGGCCTGGCTGGCCACGGCGGCGACACCCTGGGCGCGCAGCAGCGCGGCGGTGTCGGTGGCGTCGAAGCCGGCCGCGAGCGGCAGCCAGGCATGAAAGCCTTCGGGATGAGCCTGCAGGCCATGCGCGCCCAGCAGCCGCGCGGCGATCTGCTGGCGCGCCGCACTTTCGCGGCGCACGGCGTCGAGCATGGCGGCGGCCGTGCCGTCTTCGATCCAGCGCGTGGCCAGGGCCTGGGTGACCGGCGATCCCATCACCGTGGTCGCGCGAAGCGCGGCGGCCAGTCGTTGTGCCTGGGCCGGCGAGGGCGCGAGCACACAGCCGCTGCGCAGGCCGGCACCGAAGCACTTGGACAGGCCGCTCAGGTACCAGGTGAGGGCGGGGGCGAACGTGGCCAGCGGTGGCGTCGGCCGGGAGGGCAGCAGACCATAGGCGTCGTCTTCGACGATGGCCAGGCCGTGGCGCACCGCGATACGCGCCAGCGCTTCGCGCCGCTCGATCGGCACCGTGGCGGTGGTGGGGTTGAGCAAGGTCGGGTTGCAGTAGAGCGCTCGCGGCCCGAGGGTGCGGATGGCATGTTCCAGCGCGTCGGGCAGCGGGCCGTCGGCGTCCATGGGCAGCGCGTGCAGCCTCAATCCCAGGTGCGCGGCGATGGCCTTGAGGCCCGGGTAGGTGAGCGATTCCACACAGATCCACTCGCCCGGCCGCGCCAGCAGCCCCAGCAGCGTGGCCAGCGCGGCATGCACCCCGGGCGTGAGCACCAGTGCATCGAGCCGCGCTCCCGGCAGCACTGCGCCCAGCCAGTGCGCGGCCACGGCACGATCGTGCGGCGCGCCGCCGAACTCCTGATAGCGCAACAGCTCGTGCGGCTCGGTGGCGGCGAAGAGGCCCGCCGCGCCGTCGCGCAGGCGCGCCAGCAGGGCGGCGTCGGCGGGCTCGGGCGGCAGGTTCATGGTCATCTCCAGCGTGCCGCGCGTGCGCGGCGAGGCGCTGCCAGCGCGCACGTAGGTGCCCATGCCCACGCGCGAGTCGATCAGTCCGCGCCGCCGGGCCTCGGCGTAGCCGCGCGCCACGGTGCTGTAGTTCAGGCGCAGGTCGTCGGCCAGTTCGCGCAGTGGCGGCAGCCGGTCGCGCGCGGCCAGCCGGCCGTGGCGTACGTCCTCGGCGATCAGGTCGGCCAGCAGCAGGTAGGCCGGCTGGCCGCTGGTGCGCAGCCGGCGGCGCCAGTGGGTGGTGATCGCAGTCATGGCGGAGCGGGTGAAGGGCCGAAGGGGTTGTCGGGGATGTCGATGGCCGCGTTGCGCTACACGTTCCAGCGCTGTACCGGCAATGGAATTCTAGGCATTCGGGCGTCGGAAATTGATCGGACATTGATCGCATCTGGCGATTGCATCGCAGCGCTGGCTGGTGCTCGCTGCAGAGCAAGCCGAAATCTGCGACGATGCCGGCCGGCGCTGCCCGCCCCGAGCGCAGTCCTGCGTGCCCGTCCTGCCATCTTTTCGCGTGTCTCCTCCATCCCCGCTGCCCGCCGAACGGCCCGCGCTCTCCGAGCTGTTCCGGCACCGCGCTTTCGTCCGTTTCTGGTATGCGCGCCTGGCTGGCCTGCTGGCCAACCAGATGCTCATGGTGGCCGTGGCCTGGCACATGTACGACATCACCGGCAGCGCCTGGGATCTGGGCCTTGTCGGGCTGCTGCAATTCGTGCCGGCGCTGCTGCTCACCCTGCCGGCGGGACAACTGGTGGATCGCGCGCACCGGGGCCGCATCTTCGCGGCTTGCATGGCCGTGCAGACCCTGGTCGCCGTGCTGCTCGCATTCGCCACGCAAGGCGGCTGGGCCACGCGCGGGCTGATCCTGGCGCTGTCGCTGCTGCTGGGCAGCGTGCGCGCATTCCAGATGCCGTCGCAGCAGGCGCTGGTGCCGCTGCTGGTGCCGCGCCACCTGCTGCCGCGTGCGATCGCGCTGTCCTCCATCGGCACCCAGGGCGCGGTGATCTGCGGGCCGGCGCTGGGCGGGCTGGTGTACATGGCGGGCGCCAGTGCCGTCTACGTGCTCTGTACGGGCCTGCTGGCCATCGCCTGCGCGCTGACGCTGGGTGTGCGCTACACCGCGCCGCCGCAGCCGCCGCGCGAGGGCTGGCGCGGCATGTTCCGCGGTGTCGGCTTCATCTGGAACCGCGAGGTGCTGCTGGGTGCGTCGTCGCTCGATCTGTTCGCTGTGCTGATGGGCGGTGCCGTGGCGCTGTTGCCGATCTTCGCGCGCGACATCCTGCAGGCCGGGCCGGTGGCGCTGGGTCTGCTGCGCGCGGCTCCGGCGGTCGGGGCGTTGGCCATGTCGCTGGTACTGGTGCGCCACGTGGGATACAAGCTGCTGGCCGCGGTGGGTGTGTTCGGCCTGGCGACGCTGGTCTTCGGCCTGTCGGAGAGTTTCTGGCTGTCGCTCGCCGCACTGGCGGTCACCGGCGCCGCCGACGAGGTGAGCGTGGTCACGCGCATCACACTGGTGCAGCTGGAGACGCCCGACGAGATGCGGGGCCGGGTGGCGGCCGTCAATTCGGTGTTCATCGGTGCGTCCAACCAGCTGGGAGAGTTCAGGGCGGGTGCGATGGCGACCTTCCTCGGCCCGGTCGGTGCCGTGGCTTTCGGCGGCGTCGCCACGGTGATGGTGGCGCTGGCCTGGATCCGTCTGTTTCCGGGCCTGGCGCGGCGCGACCGCATGGCGCCTTGATGCGCGTTCCAAGCCGAAATCCGGCCGGCCTGCCGCGCTGGCCCGCAATACCGTGCGGCCCCGCCGTCCTTTGCCGGCATCGTGACGCCCCTGGGCGCCACCCGTGGTAACTTGCGCCCCCCAACCAGAAGAATCCCGAGGGTCCAGACCGCCATGCCGATGATCGAGGAGCGACTCGCTCGCCTGCCCGATGCCGCGTTCGCCGGCATGCGCCGCGGCATCGAGAAGGAAAGCCTGCGGGCGCAGCCCGGGGGCGCGCTGGCGCTCACGCCGCATCCGGCCGCGCTGGGCTCGGCGCTCACGCATCCGCACATCACCACCGACTACAGCGAGTCGCAGCTCGAGCTCATCACCGGCGCGCATCGCGGTATCGACGCCACGCTGGCCGAGCTGCGCGAGGTGCACCAGTTCACGGCACGCGCCCTGCGCGAGCTGGGCGACGAATCGATGTGGGTGTCGAGCATGCCCTGCCACCTGCCCACCGACGAGACCATTCCGCTGGGCCGCTACGGCAACTCCAACGTCGGCCGTGCCAAGAGCGTCTACCGCATGGGCCTGGGCCACCGCTACGGCCGGCGCATGCAGACCATCTCGGGCATCCACTACAACTGGTCGCTGCCCGGCGTGGACAACGAGGGCTACTTCTCGCTGATCCGCAATTTCCGGCGGCAGGCCTTCCTGCTGCTGTATCTCTTCGGCGCTTCGCCCGCCCTGGGCGCCAGCTTCGTCGACGGCCGCGAGCACGAACTGCAGCCCCTGTCAGGCGACACCCTGCACATGCCGCACGGCACCTCGCTGCGCATGGGCCGGCTGGGCTACCAGAGCGACGCGCAGGCCTCGCTCAACGTGAGCTACAACAGCCTCGAAGGCTATGCCGCCTCGCTGCACGACGCGCTCACCCGGCCCTGGCCGGCCTACGAGGCGGTGGGCATCCGCAACCCCGGTGGCGACTACAACCAGCTCGCCACCACGCTGCTGCAGATCGAGAACGAGTTCTACGGCACCATCCGCCCCAAGCGCACCATCTTCCCCGGCGAGCGTCCGCTGCACGCGCTGCGCGAGCGCGGTGTCGAATACGTCGAAGTGCGCCTGATGGACCTCGATCCGTTCGAGCCGCTGGGCATCGCCGCACCCACCATGCGCTTCCTCGACGTGTTCCTGCTGCACTGTCTGCTGACCGACAGCCCCGCCGACACGCCGGCCGAGATCGCCGAGCTCAAGCACAACCAGCACCAGACGGCCGCTCGCGGGCGCGAACCCGGCGTGACGCTGCGCCGTGCCGGCACCGAAGTGCCGCTGGTGCAGTGGGGCGCCGAGATCCTGGCGCAGTGCGAGCCCATCGCCGCACGGCTCGATGCCCAGGCCGGCGGCACGGGCCATGCCGACGCCGTCGCCCACGCCGCTGCCATGTTGCGCGATCCGGCGCAACTGCCTTCGGCGCGTGTGCTGGCCGCCATGGCCGGCGAGCACGCGGGTTCTTTCGCCGGTTTCACCCGGGAACGTTCGCGCGCCACGCACGAGGCCCTGCTCGCGCTCCCCTGGAGCGACGCGCAGCAAAAGCGCTTCGAGGCACTGGCGGCGCAGTCGGTGCAGGACCAGGCCGCGATCGAGGCCGCCGACACATTGCCGTTCGAGGTCTACCGGCAGGAATACGTGTCGCCGCAGCGCCTGGGCGTGCCCGGCCGGGCGGCGGCAGCCGCCGCCTGATCCGTCCGGCCGGCGGGGCTGCGCCCGCCCGGGTGCGGCGCGCGGCACAATGCCCGCAGCCGCCACCACCACTGTGTGGCGATGGTCTTTCGCATCACACGTGTCCGACCCCTTGCTGCCCCCGACCATGAACCGGCGCCTGCGCGCATTGCTGCGCGTCGCGCTGAGCTACTACGTCACCAATGGCGTCACGGTGGCGCTGGGCCTGCTGGTGATCTCGGGCGCCGTGCACCTGTGGCTGGGCGCCGTGGCGGCCGCCGCTGCCGGCGTCGGCGTGATCGTCACTTCGCCGCCCGATCTGCCCTCGCCGCGCCGCGCCAAGCTGCGCCAGATGCTGCCTGCGCCGCTGCTGGGCGTGCCGCTGTTCGCGGGCGTGCAACTGCTGGGCAGCGATCCGCTGCACCTGGGCCTGCTGCTGGTGCCGGCCACCTTCGTCGCCTTCCTGTTCATGGCCTGGGGCAAACGCGGCATCCCGATCGCCATCGCGGTGATGTTCTCGATGATCTTCTCGATGGCCGTGCCGGCCGACGACGACCTGCGCAGCGTGCTGCGCACGACCGGGCACTTCGCGCTGGGCGCGCTGGCCTACGTGGTGTGGTCGGTCACGATGAACGCGCTGCTCAACAGCCGCTATCGCGTGCAGCACATCGCCGACACGCTGCATGGCGTGGCCGCGCTGATGCGCGCGCAATCGCGCCGCGCGGTGGGGGATGCCAACGCACCCCCCGATGCCGCCACCGGCCGCCTGCTCGCGCTGCACGCTGCGCTGGCTGACCAGCTGCAGTCCGCGCGCGATCTGGTGCTCGAATCGCCCGGTACGCCGCGCCGCCAGCAACTGGCCGGCCTGTTGCTGCTGGCGCTGGAGCTGCGCGACCACCTCGTGGCCGTGGAGCTCGACGCCGATCTCGTGCGCCGCCATCCGGGCCACCCCGCCGTGCTCGCCGAGATCAATGCCGTGTTGCTGGCCCTGGCTGCACAGGTCGACCTGCTGGCGGACGAGATGTTGCTGGCGCGCATACCCGCGCTGCCCGCCGACCTGCGCCCGCGCCTGGCCGCGTTGCGACTGGCGGACACGGGCGCGACATCGCCGGACGCCGTGCCCCTGCCTGGCGAGCCCACGCCGGAGGCGCTGCTGCAGGGCCTGGCCGACCGCGCCGGCCACATCAACGACGAGGTGCAGCGCCTGGCCCGCCTGGCGCGCGGCGAAGCGCCGCCCGACCTGGCCGTGGTGCGCGCCAACTGGCAGATGTTCGTGAGTCCCGCCGCCTGGTCGATCAGGCCCTTCCTCGCACTCTGGCGCTGGGACGCGCCGCCGTTGCGCCATGCCATCCGCGCGGCACTGGCCATCGCGGCGGGCTACATCGTCTCGCTGGTGCTGCCGTGGAAGGCCCATCCGTACTGGATCCTCATCACCATCGTCGTGGTGCTGCGCGGCAGCCTGGCGCAGACGGTGGAGCGGCGCAACCACCGCGTGGCCGGCACGCTGCTGGGCTGCGTGCTGGCCGTGGGCCTGCTGGCCGCGCATCTCTCGCATGCCGCGCTGCTGTGGGCCATGACGGCGGCGCAGGCTGTGGCGCACGGCTTCGCCATCCGCCGCTACCTGATCACCGCCGTGGCCGCCACCGTGCTCGGCCTGGTGCAGGCCCACCTGCTGAACACGGGGGTCAGCGCCTCGCTGGCACTGGTGGAGCGCATTGCCGACACGCTGCTGGGCGCGGGCATCGCCTGGGCGTTCAGCTACGTGCTGCCGTCCTGGGAGCGGGGGCAGATTCCGGCGCTGGTGCAGCGCACGCTGGCCGCGCAGGCGCGACATGCGCGCGAAGCGCTGGCGCTGGGCCAGATCGAGGCGGTGGACAACACGCCCGAGCTGCAATGGCGGCTGGCGCGGCGCGAGGCCTACGACAGCCTCTCGGCGCTGGTGCAGGCCACGCAGCGGTCGCTGTCGGAGCCGCGTGCCGCGCGCCCGCCGCTGGAACCGCTCGAGCGCCTGCAGGCGCGGTGCTACCAGTTGCTTGCACAGCTCTCGGCAGTGAAGTCCATCCTGCTGTTGCGGCGCGGTCACATCCACGCCGAGCGGGTGCGCGATCCGCTGCGGCAGGCCGCCGAGCGTATCGACGCGATGCTGCTGGGTGCGCCTGCAGCGGCCGGTGTCGCCGTTGCCGAAGCGCCGCCGCTGGCGGCAGTGGTGGCAGTGGCGGCAGTGGCGGTCACGGGCCAGGCGGCCGAAGTGCAGGGCGCCGGGCCCGTGCCGCTGCCAGACCCGTTCGAGAGCAATCTCACACCCTGGTTGCTGCGGCGCCTCCAGCTCGCCGAAACGATCTCGGGCCAGTTGGGCGACGACGCCCGCGCCGCGTTGGCCGCGCCCGGCGCGACACCCATGGGGCGCGGCTGATCCCTTCCCTCTTGTCCGGGGGCTGGACGGGCGCGGTCGGGGAATTGGTAATAGTTTGAAATGGACTATTCCGAATCGGCCTTGACCATCGTTCGATGGTCCTGTCCATCCACCACCAACGCTACGAGTCCATGCGCGCGCGCATGAAGGCGATGCGACTGGAGGCGGGCCTCACCCAGGCGCAGATGGCCCGCCGGCTGAAGATGGTGGACCAGTCGTACGTCTCCAAGATCGAGCGCGGCGAGCGATATGTCGACGTGATGTTCTTCCTGGACTGGTGCACCGCCTGCGGCGTGCGCGCTTCGGACATCGTCAGCGAGTTCGAGGCCGACTGACGGGCGTCTGCGGCCTGCCCGTTATCCTCGGGCATCGGGTGCCGTGCCGGCGGCCGCCACCCGCCGATCCACCTGCCTCAGCGTTTTTCACCATGACCTCTCTTACTCCGATCGAAATCGAGACGGCCCCCCAGCCGCGCGCCAGCGTGATCCTCATGCACGGCCTGGGCGCCGACGGCAACGACTTCGTGCCTATCGTCGGCGAGATGGACCTGTCGTCCGTCGGCCCCGTGCGCTTCGTATTCCCCAATGCGCCGCGCCAGCCGGTCACCATCAACGGCGGCTACGTGATGCCGGCCTGGTACGACATCCTGCATGACCGCATGCAGGAAGACGAGGCGGGCCTGCGCCGCTCGATGGCTGCCATCGAGGAGCTCATTGCGCGCGAGAAGTCGCGTGGCATTCCCGCCAGCCGCATCGTGCTGGCCGGGTTCTCGCAGGGTTGCGCGATGGCGCTGCTCACGGGCCTGCGCCATGCCGAACGGCTGGCCGGCATCGTCGCGCTGTCGGGCTACCTGCCGCTGGCCGGCACCACGGCGGCCGAGCGCAGCGCGGCCAATGCCGGGCTGCCCATCTTCATGGGTCACGGCCAGCGCGACGACATCGTCGCGCCGGCGCGCGCCCACCAGTCGCGCGATGCGCTCGTGGCGCTGGGATACGACGTCGAGTGGCGCGACTACCCGATGCCGCACTCGGTCTGCGCCGAGGAAATCGCCGATCTCGAAGCGTGGCTGCGCCGCGTGCTGAAAGCGGCCTGAGGTGCAGGGCGACGTGCGCCGCCGCGCGCTGATGTCGGCGGGCCTGGCGCTGGCCGTGCTGCCGGCCGCCTGCGGTCGCGGCGGCCCCAGGGGCTCTCCCGTGGCGGCCGGCGCCACCGTGCTGGCGCTGGGCGATTCGCTGACCTTCGGCACCGGCGCCACGGCCGAGACGAGCTACCCCACGGTGCTCGCGGGCCTGACGGGCTGGAACATCGTCAACGCCGGCGTGCCGGGCGAGACCTCCGCCCAGATCCGCGACCGTCTGCCGGTCCTGCTGGCCGAGCACCACCCCGCGCTGGTGCTGGTGTGCGCGGGCGGCAACGATTTCCTGCGCGCCATGCCTGAGGCCGGCACGCGCGACAACGTGCGCGCCATCGTGCAGGCCTGCCGCGACGCGGGCGCGCAGGTGATGCTGATCGCCGTGCCGCGCCTGTCGGCCATGGCGGCCATCACCGGCTCCCTCAAGGACCACGCGCTGTTCGCAGACGTGGCGGGCGAACTGAAGGTGCCCCTGCACGCAGGGGGCTGGTCGGGCGTGCTGGCCGATGCCTCGCTGCGCTCCGACCAGGTACATGCCAACGCGCGTGGCTACGAGCGCTTTGCGCGCGAGCTGCACGGCTCGCTCAAGGATTCTGGGCTGCTGCCCTAACGTGAAGGGCAGGGCCGGGAAGGCCGCCGCCCGCAATCCCTGCAGGGGCGCGGCCTGCCCCAAGGGTGATAAGCTGCCCGCCTTTCGCACCCATCCGCGCGCACTTTTTCGCTGCAGCGCGTCATTGCCCCAAGGAGACCCCCCATGCCCGGACTGCTGCCCGACGTCGATCCCGATGGACTGCTGGAGTTCTCGGTTGTCTACACCGACCGCGCGCTCAACCACATGTCGCAGAACTTCCAGGGCGTGATGCGCGACATCTCGGCCATCCTCAAGGAAGTCTATGGCGCGCATTCCACCGCGCTGGTGCCCGGCAGCGGCACTTTCGGCATGGAAGCCGTGGCCCGCCAGTTCGCCACCGGCCGCGATGTGCTGGTGATCCGCAACGGCTGGTTCAGCTACCGCTGGACCCAGATCTTCGAGATGGGCGGCATCCCCGCCTCGTCCACCGTGCTCAAGGCCCGCCAGCTCGCGCCCGGCGCCACGCAGCCGTGGCAGCCCGCGCCCATCGCCGAAGTGGTGGCCGCCATCGCCGAGAAGAAGCCGGCCGTGGTGTTCGCCCCGCACGTCGAGACGGCCAGCGGCATCATCCTGCCCGATGGCTACCTGCGCGCCGTGGCCGATGCCGTTCATGCGGTGGGCGGCCTGTTCGTGCTGGACTGCATCGCCTCCGGCGCCATGTGGGTCGACATGAAGACCACCGGCGTGGACGTGATCGTCTCGGCACCGCAGAAAGGCTGGAGCAGCTCGCCCTGCTGCGCCATGGTGATGATGAGCGAGCGTGCCCGCAAGGCCATCGACGGCACCACCAGCACCAGCTTCGCCTGCGACCTCAAGAAGTGGCTGCAAATCATGGAAGCCTACGAAGGCGGCGGCCACATGTACCACGCCACCATGCCCACCGACGCGCTCACGCGGCTGGCCGTGGTGATGCGCGAAACCCGCGCCTACGGCTTCGCAAAGGTGCGCGCCGAGCAGGCAGAGCTGGGCCGCAAGGTCCGCGAACTGTTCGAGCGACGCGGCTTCGCCAGCGTGGCCGCCGACGGCTTCAAGGCGCCGGGTGTGGTGGTGAGCTACACCACCGACCCCGACATCCACAGCGGAAAGAAATTCATTGCCGAAGGCCTGCAGACTGCCTCGGGCGTGCCGCTGCAATGCGATGAAGGCCCCGACTTCAAGACCTTCCGCGTGGGGCTGTTCGGTCTGGAGAAGTGGCACCACGTCGACCGCACGGTGGCCCACCTGGCGGCCGCGCTCGACCGCATGGGTGTGCCTGCCGCCACGACCGCCGCCCGCAACGCCACCGCCGCCCAACCCGCATGAACGACACCGCCACCGCCCCCACGCCCGCCGAGCGCCCCGCCTTGCCCGACCGCCTGTCGGTCGATCCGAAGAGCCCGCATCACCAGTCCTGGGTGTTCGAGCACGACATCGGCATCCGCTTCAACGACAAGGAGCGCTTCGACGTCGAGGAATACTGCCTGAGCGAAGGCTGGATCAAGGTGCCCGCAGGCAAGACGCTGGACCGGCGCGGCCGGCCCATGCTCATCACGCTCAAGGGCCGCGTCGAGGCGTTCTACCGCTGACGTTGCTGCCGGCGCCCTTTACCAGGCGCCGGGGCGGCTACGAGGACGTCGCGCCTCCGCACCCGTAAAGCACGTTTCATTCTCCTGATAGGCGAGATCGGTCGGCCATCGTGCCGCCGCGCCTGCCCGGTTCCAGAATCCCGGCCCGGCCCGCGCAACGTGGGCCGCAGTCGGCCGATGAGCGGCCGCTTTGCCGAGGAACCGAGAATGCCTGATCAATCCCCCAAGGCCAGAGTCCGCGCCGTGCTCGAATCCATCGAGACAGGCGATCCGTCTGCCTTCCAGTACATCCATCCCACGCGCTACCGGCAGCACAATCTCATGTTGCCCGATGGCGTCGAAGGCATTGCCGGCGTGCTGCGCTCCCAGCCGCCCGGGAGCTTCAAGGCACGGGTGGTGCGCGTCTACCAGGACGACGATCACGTCTTTGCGCACACCGAGTACGACTTCTTCGGGCCCAAGGTCGGGTTCGACATTTTCCGCTTCGAGGACGATCTCATCGTCGAGCACTGGGACAACCTGCGCCCCACGCTGCCGCCCAACCGCAGCGGCCGCACAGCCACCGACGGCCCGGTCCACAGCATCGACGTGCGCCGCACCGAGTCGAGCCGGCGCATCGCGCGCGAGTTCGTGGAACAGAACTGGCTGCACCGGCGCAACACCTACACGAACTTCATCCGCGATGATCGTTACGTCCAGCACAATCCTGCCGGTGCCGACGGCCTGTCGAGCTTCCTGGACACGCTGGCGCAACTCGAGAGCGATGGCGTGACGCTGCGGTTTTCCCGTGTGCACAAGGTGCTCGCCGAGGGCGAGTTCGCGCTGGTCGTCAGTGAGGGTGTCTACGGGGCCGATGGCGGGGTGCCCACGGCCTTCTACGACCTGTTCCATATCCAGGACGGGTTCATCACCGAGCACTGGGACGTCATCGAACCGATCGCCCCGGTGCACGAGCACCGCCACGGCAACGGCAAGTTCTAGCCGTCGCCCGCCACCCTGGCTCGGGCTCTGCGAATGAAAACCGTCGGACGCGCGCACGTGGCGCACCGGACGGCGGCCCCGGCGAGGAGCCGGCTGGGCGACCGCAGCGGTTGACCGATCAGCGCTGGCATCCATGCCATGGCTGGACGCGCTGCTACCATGGCTGACATTCACAGCGCCCCGGATGACCACGCCAGAACGTACCCTGTACTCCGAGAGTTCCGGTGGCGGAGAGCAGACGTCGCCACTGACCGAGATGGAGCAGTTCGCTGCGGCCGCGGCGCCGGTCTGGCCTGCGTACCTGGCGGCGGCGGCGTTGTGTCTTTCCCTCGCCTGGAACTACCTTCCGCGTGCATGGCTGCTGTCCTGGGTAGCGGTCTACCTGACCTATATCGGCGTGCGCAACATGTTGTTCAGCCGCTACGGGCAATTGCCGCAGGCACAGCGCGTCGCCGCGGCCGACGCATGGCGCTGGCGCTTCACGGCCATCATGCTGGGCTACGGCCTCCTGCAGAGCGCGCTGATCGCGCCGGCCATTCCTCTCGTGCCCGAAGGCAGCGCCATGCTGCTGACGTTCATGATCTTCTTTTCGTGTGCACTGGTGTCGGCGTTGATGCCGCTGAGTGTCCAGAGCCTGCGTCTGTACCTCGCCATCACCTTGCTGCCCACCGCGCTGGCATGGACTTTCGTCGACGTCGAGAAGGCCTGGTTCCTGTCGATCGTGCTGTTCGTCGCGGCCATCCTGTTCCTGAAGTTCGGCCGCGACCGACTGGCCGACGTGCGCCAGCGGCACGATCTGGCCCGGCGTCTGGCGCAGAGCGTCGAGCAGCTCCGCCGCAGCAACATGTCGCGTACCCGGATGATCATGGAGGCCAGCCATGACCTGCGCCAGCCGGCCCACGCGCTGAGCATGATGGCCGAGCGCCTGCGGCATGCCACACCTGGCCCCGATCTGCAGGCCCGCATCGCGGACATGGAGCATTCCATCGTCAGCCTGACGGACATGCTGGGCGAGCTGATGGAGTTCTCGCAACTCGACCTGGGTGAATACGCTCCGCGCCTCGAGACGGTGAACCTCAAGTCGATGATGGCCGATCTCGAGACCCGCTTCGGCCCGGTGGCGGCCCGCAAGTCGTTGCGTTGGGTCTCCGGTGCAACCGATGCCTATGCGATGGCGGATCCCTGGCTGCTGCGACGTGTGATGGACAACGCCGTGTCCAACGCCATCCGCTATACCGTGGCAGGCACGGTCTCCGTCAAGTGCGAACCGAGCGGCGGCAGGGTCCTGCTGCGGGTGCAGGACACCGGCCCGGGTATCGCCGCCGACGATATCGAACGCGCATTCATGGAATACGTGAGGCTGCCCCGGAGCGCCGGTGACGAACCGGGTCGTGGCCTGGGACTGGCCTTCGCGCGCCGCGCTGCCGAGGCGATGGATGGTCAGCTGGAACTCGTGTCCCGGGCGGGCGAGGGAACCACGGTCACACTCACCCTCGCCGCAGCGCAAGCATGCGAACTCACTCCCGACTCGCGTCCCGTGTCCACCGACACGTCCTTGCCGCTGACGGACAGACACCTCGTGCTGGTGGAAAACGACGAACTGCTGCGGCGCAGCATGCAGGACGTCCTGGTGGGCTGGGGGGCGACGGTCGACGCCGTGGCCGACGTCGAGGCCATCGACCGCCTGAGTTCGCGCCCTGCGCTCGTGCTGGCTGATCTGCATCTCGACAATGGAAGCAATGGACTGGACGCCATCTCCCGTGTGCGGTCCCGCCACCCGGGCGGATGGATTCCGGCCATCCTGATTACGGGCGACACGGATCCGCAGATGTTCGAGCACGCCCGCCGACAGGGTGTCGAAGTGGCCTACAAGCCCCTCCGACCGAGTCGGCTGCGGCAGATGATCGACGAAGCCCTGGTGTCCGCCCGTGCCCCCAGCTGATCAACGTCCGTTGGTTGGACGGCGGCCCGGCTTGCCGCCCAGCCGCTTGCTCAGGACGAGTCTCGCTTGCCAGGCAGGGGCTGGTCGTTGGCCGGGTACTCGCCGCCGGGAAACTGCGGATCGGCATCCCGCTCGGCCGGCACAGGGGGCGCGTTGCCACGCACATCTTTCGGGCGGCCAGCGTCCCTTTCCTGGAGGACATCGGTTTGGGGCTTGTCGTCCGTCATTGGAGGCTCCTTTTTGTGTTGAGCCCCCAGCATCCACCTGACGAGACGGGCGAACTGTAGGACAGCGCTGCGAATACTGCGATGCCGCTGCATGGGTGCTTGCCTCGATACGGCAGCCCCTCCTCGCACATGCCAGGGCCCGATCAGGACGGCGTGCGTGTCTGGAGCACCCGCCCCAGTAGCACCATCTCTGCCACCAGTTCGGCCACCCCGCTCAACGAACGGGCGTGCCGCTCGGCCAACCCCGGGTAAACCTCGTGGCTGATGCAACAGACGGTGCCGTAGATCTCGCCACCGGGCAGCACCACCGGCACCGACAGATACGCCTTGATGTCCAGCGCAGCCGTGGCGGCCATGCCGCGGAGCACCTCGACGCGCGCAGTATCGGGTACGACCTGCGGAATGCGGGCCTCCAGCATGAGACGGCAGTAGGTAGCGGCCATGTCGGTGGACAGGCCCTGCAGGCGCATGTCTTCAGCCAGTCGCGTGTCGACCAGATGGAGCACCTGGCGACCCTGCGCGATTTCGCCGATGAAGATGATGTCCATGTCCAGCACGTCGCGGGCGCGGCGCAACAGCACGACGATGTCCTCGTCTTCTGCCTGCGTGCCGTCGGCGGTCGTGACGCGGAAGTCCGAGAGGGCCAGACTGATGGTGTCTTCAGGCAGCTCGGCGATGGGGCTCTTCTGCATGACGCATGGCTACGGGTGGTGGAAAGGGACGAGCGTAAGCAACGCGCGCATGTCAAAAGACAGGTTGCAGCACGGGCGTGCGCTGCAGCATCCTCGGCCGCGTTGGGCGGCGGGGCCGACAATGGTCAGCGTCATGCCAGGCTCCACGCCAGGTCGCTTCCCGGGGCACGGCTGTCGGCAATCGCGCCGGTTGGCGGCGATGGGTATCGGCTTACAGGACCAAGCAAGGCGGGCGAACGTCTACCGGGCCCAGGCTGTATCTAACCCGAGCCCAGATCCGACTGGCGCTTGCGCGTCGGATGGCCTTCTGCCTTTGGCGAACGTGTCGGGTCCGGCCCGCTGTCGCGCGCTTCGCCGGGGTCGACTTCGACTGGCGGCAGGCCGATCACCGCGCCCACACTGCCCAAGGCCTCACCGATCTTCGATGCCGTGCTCTTGCGCGGCGCCTGGTTGCCGCTCGTGTCCAGCGCTGCGCCGGGGTCCTCTTCACCCACGGCGGACTCTTGCTGCAGATCGACGGGCGCCTTGTCCTGACGGGATGCGGGCATGGTCATGATGTTCTCCTGATCATTTCGGCGCGTGGCCGGTGCCGCCCGTGGCGCTGCCGCCAGTACCGCGCACGTCCTTCGCGCTGGAGCGGTCGGCGCCTGCATCGTGCGGATCTGCGCGGTTGATCGGCGGTGCCGACCGGTTGGTGCCGTCGTTCGGGCGGGTGCTGGGCGAGCTGTGATGCTCGGGATCGACGCGGTTGTTGCGCTGCAGTCCCTGACTGCCTGAGTGGCGGGCGGTCGACGAAGGATTGCTGGCGGCCGGCGAGGGGCGGTTGGGGTGGCCGTCACCCACGCCATCCGTGCGCCTGTCGCTGGCAGCAGAGCCCTGATTGCCCGGAATGCCCGCGCCGGACTGCGCAATGGCCGCGAGCGGCAGCGCGGTCGTGATGGCCAGCGCCATGGCGGCTATAGGGGTGGTGTGCCGTGGCGCCCGAGGGGTCGTGGTGTGCATGTGCGTCTCCTGCAGTTGGCCCGCGCCGGATGACGAGCAGTCAGCGCGGGGTGGGATGGATGCGATTCACCTTAAGGCCGCGCCTCTGCGCTCGTCTGTAGGACCTTGCGCATGGCCAAGTGCCACCCGTTGCGAGGTGTGATGCCGGTCGGTGTGGCATTCCGCAGGTGGTGAGGCCGCCACAGAGCGGCGCGGATGCGGTGCCGAGGGCGGCACCTCGTTCGGCCAATCCAATGGAAGGCGCGCGACGTGCGGTTCATCGACAGCCGCAAACTGTTCGGCCTTGTCCCTCGCGCCGGCCCGGGCTGGGTGCCAAGCGTTCATGGCGTGGCTGCTACTTCGTTCGGCTGCCCGCCACGTAGGGGCGCAGGTATTCCCACAGCGCCAGCCACTGCCGCGCCGACTCGTGCTCGCGCAGGCCCTCGGCCACGGCGAGTGTGCCGTCCGCCGGCATCGCGCCCGGCGTCCACTGGATGCCGCTTTCCACCGTCGTGCGTTCGCCCGTCACCGGATGCGGAAAGGTCAGCGCCTGCGCATGCAGCCAGAGCCGCTGATGCCCCAGCCGCTCGGCCCACCAGCGGTTGAGCGGCCCCTTGCCATGCGTGGCATCGCCGATGATCGGATGCGCGATGTGCTTGAGGTGCCGGCGGATCTGGTGGCGCCGGCCTGTGAGCGGCTGCGCCTCCACCAGCGCCACGCGCGTGGTCGAGAAACGCCCGTCGCTGGATTCGGGAATCTCGAAACGGGCGAGGGCGCGGATGCGCGTCTGCGCGGGCTGCACCGCCGCATCGTCCGGCGCGTCGTCGGGCTTGAGCGCGTGGTCCACCAGCACCTCGTCCATCGACGGCCAGCCGCGCACGAAGGCCAGGTAGCGCTTGTGCACCTGATGCGTTTCGAAGGCTTGGCCCAAGGCGCGAGCCGCGTCGGGATTCAGCGCGACGAGCAGGACGCCGCAGGTGCCTTTGTCAAGGCGGTGGACGGGGTAGACCCGCTGGCCGAGCTGATCACGCAGGGCCTGGAGGACGATGCGGGTTTCGTGGGGGTCGAGGGGGGAGCGGTGGATGAGCCAGCCGGGGGGCTTGTGGACGGCGAGAAAATCGTGACCTTCAGAGAGCCCTGCCAGTAACGGCGTCATATCGTGAGTTCGTCTCCAGCGGCTCTCATTGCTCATCTTCTATGTCTGTGCGCCAAGCTTTCGACGTGTTCGACATCGGTTGCCTTTGTGATGGCCAGCCGCGCGGTCTCAAGCCGTCCTACGCAGAACTGAACTCGGTTGATAGACATAAGTTCGTGCGTTTGTGAACGAATGTGATCCAAAAATTCTGAAAGTGTGAATACGCCTGTCGGAGCCGCGGCTTTGAACTCAGCGCTGCCTGTAAAAACTACGGCAGACTTCACTGACTCTGGCGGCAGGAAGTCTAGAAGTGCTTGTACCGCGAGCAAATGTCGATGGTTCTGAAAGATTGGGTTCTGAAAGCGGAACTTGCGCTGAAAGAGAACTTGGGTCCAACTGCCATGCCGCGGATTGGCAAAAATCCAGCCTCGATAGTCCTTGGTCTCAATAACGAATACACCGAACCGAGAAACCAGGATATGGTCGATTTGTGTGGTCCCATCTGCCAGCCGGATGGTGACGTGGTTTAGCAGGTGATAGTCAGGTGCGCAGCAATGCTTGTTTATCAGACCTCGCAAGCGTTCTTCGCCGGCGTTCTGAAATGAATATCGCTTCTGGAGCCTACCCAGAACGAAGCCGATAGCCAACGCGACGAGAACGCTGACGATGGTCACCATCTTTCGTACTCGAATTCACGTCAGCTCAGGTGTGCGTCCTGACGAAGTTCCTGTAGAAAGGCGACGATTTCATCGGTGCCACTGACCACTTGTATTTCGCGCCACTTCGCTTGCAGAGGGCCTGGTCCATCTGCTTCCTGTTGTATTCGTAGTGTTCTTTCAGCCGACTTTCGAATTGTTTGTTCCACATGGGAGCCGACTCGAAATGTTCGTCGAAGCGCTCGATCAGGGCAGCCTCGCAGTCGCGATAGGCTTCAGGGTTTCGTCGAACTCGCGGAACTGCGATGCAAACTTGGAACGTGAAGTCACCGACCAGTTCGCGAAGCTCCTTGACCCAAGCCCTGTGAGCATTGATCCTCTGATTGAAGCGCCCTTCGCCAATGTAGAGCGTGGGTGACTCACCCTTGGGATACCTGATGCAAAAGTCGCCATTCAAGCGAATGACATAGACGCTTCGGCTCAAGTCCTTTTCTTTGAGCCCTACTGCCTCCAGCTTGGGGAGTGTCTTCTTTGTCCAGGTTTCATCCGGCATCCAATCGATGCGCTTCCAATCCAATGCAACCGCTACCATGTCTCTTCCTGTTTTGCCGTGGCGTTTCTCGGGTAACAGCTCTCGCCGGTCTGCAGCGCTAGACCTCGATCTACTTCCCCCAACTATCTTTCATCCCCGCCACCCGATTGAACACCGGCTTGCCCGCCGCTTGATCTTTCCGATCCGCCACAAAGTACCCGTGCCGCTCGAACTGGAACCGGTCTTCCGCCTTCGCATCGGCCAGTGACGTTTCCACATAGCCCGTCACGACCTTGAGGCTGTTCGGGTTGAGTTCGGTGAGGAAGTCCGCATCGCCCGTGCCCGGTTGCGGCACAGCGAACAGTCGGTCGTACAGGCGAATCTCGGCCGGCACGGCATCGGCGGCACCCACCCACGTGATGACGCCCTTCACCTTCACGCTGTCGGCACCAGGCGTGCCGCTCTTGGTGTCGGGCACGATGGTCGCCAGCACTTCGGTCACGTTGCCGTCGGCGTCCTTGTTGGCGCCGGTGCATTCGATGACGTGGCCGTATTTCAGGCGCACCTTGTTGCCGGGGAGCATTTGGCCGTCCACCCCTTGCCGGGGCGGAAAGAGTCGGAAGAAGCCCTTGGGCGGCGTCTCTTCGTAGTCCGTGCGTTCGATCCAGACTTCGCGGCCGATCTGGAAGTGGCGCTGGCCCCAGTCGGCGTGGTGCGGGTGTTTGGGTGCGCTGCAGGCGTCGAGCTTGCCTTCGCCCATGACGTCGTCCCAGTTGGTGATGACGAGCTTGACGGGGTCGAGCACGGCCATGGCGCGCGGTGCCTTTTCGTCCAGGTCGTCGCGCAGGGCGATGTCGAGGTTGCTGTAGTCGATCCATCCGCCGGCCTTGCTGGCGCCGGTGCGTTCTGCAAAGAGCTGGATGGCTTCGGGTGTGTAGCCACGGCGGCGCAGGCCGGCGATGGTGGGCATGCGGGGATCGTCCCAGCCGCTCACGTGGCCTTCGTCCACCAGTTGCTTGAGTTTGCGCTTGCTGGTGATGACGTAGGTGAGGTTGAGCCGCGCGAATTCGTACTGGCGCGGCGGGGGGGCGGCCAGCAGCTTGCCTTCGGCCAGGCGCTCGAGCAGCCAGTCGTAGAAGGGGCGCTGGTCCTCGAATTCCAGCGTGCAGATGCTGTGGGTGATCTGCTCCAGCGCGTCCTCGATGGGGTGCGCGAAGGTGTACATGGGGTAGATGCACCAGGCATCGCCCGTGTTGTGGTGGGTGGCGCGGCGGATGCGGTAGAGGGCCGGGTCGCGCAGGTTGATGTTGGGCGAGGCCATGTCGATCTTCGCGCGCAGCACGGCGGCGCCGTCGGGCAGCTCGCCGTTCTTCATGGCGCGCAGGCGGGCCAGGTTCTCGGCCGGGGTGCGGTCGCGGAAGGGGCTGTTCTTGCCGGGCGTGTTGAAGTCGCCGCGGTTGGCGCGCATGTCGTCGGCGCTCTGCTCGTCGACGTAGGCGTGGCCGGCTTCGACGAGGTACTCGGCGGCGCGGTACATGAAGTCGAAGTAGTTGCTGGCGTAGTAGAGGTGTTCGGTGCCGTTGGCCGTCCACCCGTAGCCCAGCCATTGCACCGATTCGCGGATGCTGTCGACGTATTCCTGCTCTTCCTTCTCGGGGTTGGTGTCGTCGAAGCGCATGTGGCAAACGCCGCCGTAGTCGCGCGCCAGGCCGAAGTTCAGGCAGATGCTCTTGGCGTGGCCCACATGCAGGTAGCCGTTGGGCTCGGGCGGGAAGCGCAGGCGCACGCGGGCGGGGTCGGCGGGGCCGGCGGCGTGGTGGGCGGCGTCGCCGGGGGAGCCGCCCCAGTGGCGGGCGGCGTAGGTGCCCTGCTGCAGATCGGCCTCGATGATCTGGCGCAGGAAGTTGGTGGGCTTGTTGGGATCTTTGTCGGCGGGCGAGGTCATATGCGGGGCATTTTAGGCGTCGGCACCCGGGGAGTTACGTCTGGCAACTCCGTTGACCGTGCATGCCGTAGTCCGTTACCGGCTCACCGCGTTTAATTGGGGCAGGGGCCAGATCCATGAGCCCCCACAAGGAGCGAAGAGATGGCTTTCATCAGACGATTCATCATGGCCGGCGCGGCCGCAGTCCTGGCCCTCGGGGCGGGTGCTGCCAGTGCGCGGGACAACATCTACTGGTCGGTGGGCGTGCAGGCGGCGCCGGGCGTGGTGGTATCTGCCGGTAACGCGCGGCCCTATGTGCCGCCGCCGGTGTATTACCAGCCGCCGGTCTACGTGCAGCCACCGCCGGTGTACTACCACCCGCGGCCGGTGTATTACTCGCCGCCGCCGGTGATCGTGGCGCCCCCGCGCTACTACGGGCCGCCGCCCCGCCATTGGGGCGGGCCTCCGGGCCACCGGCAGGGCCACCGCCACCATCACCACCGCCGCTGATCTGGCTGGATACGGCGCAAACGACAAAGCCCGGCATGCCGGGCTTTGTCGCGTCTGGGGGCCGGACGTTCACATGGCCTTGAACAGGTGGCCGTAGAGGCGGCTGACCACCAGCTTGTCGGGGCGGCCGTGCAGCGTGAGGTTGAGCTTGCCCGATTCGTCGCGCGTGACGGCGTCGATGGCCTGCGCGCGCACCACGGTGCCGCGATGGATCTGCCAGAACTCGGTGGCGTCGAGCTGGGGCAGCAGGTCTTTGAGCGGGGTGCGCACCAGGTATTCGTGGTCGGCCGTGAGCACGCGTACGTATTTGTCGGCGGCTTCGAGGTACAGCACTTCGGCCACGGGCACCATGCGGATGCTGTTGCCTACGCTGCACTGGAACACCTTGAGCGGCTGCGGCGCGGGCGCGCCGGGCTCGGCCAGGCCGGTCTGCTGCAGCAGGGCGCGCAGCTGGCGCACGGCGTCGTCCAGGCCCGCCACGGGAGCGGGCCCGGATGCTTCGTCGGCCGTGACGGCTTCGGCTTCGCGCGCGGCCAGGGTCTGCTGCACACGGGCCACGGTGCGCGCCAGGCGGTCGGGCTGAACGGGCTTGAGCACGTAGTCGATGGCCTGCGCCTCGAAGGCCTGCACCGCATACTGGTCGTAGGCCGTCACGAAGACCAGCACCGGAAACGGTTTGCCCGGCGCGTGCTCGGGCGGCCAGGCGTCGGCCAGTTCGGCGGCGGCTTCCAGGCCGGTGAGGCCGGGCATGCGGATGTCGAAGAACAGCACGTCGGGCGCCAGTTCCAGACCCTGCTTGACGGCAAGCCGGCCGGTGCCGGCCAGGCCGACGATCTCCACTTCGGGCCAGGCCTTGGTCAGCTCGGCCTTGAGGGCCTGGGCCAGCAGGGGTTCGTCTTCGGCGATGAGCAGGGTGGGGCGGGCGGTCATGAAACGGCGGTGGCAGGCTGTGCCGGCAGGGCGGCAGGCGAGGGTTGCAGGTCGATGGTTTCTTCCAGCGGCAGGCGCAGGGTGATGCGCGTGCCGTGCGGTGTCTCATTGGCCAGGTTCACGCTGGCGCGGCCGCCATAGGCCTTGGCCAGGCGTTCACGCACGTGCACCAGGCCGAAGCCGCCGCCGCTGGCCACGCGGTGGCTGGCCGATTCGGACATGCCCACGCCGGTGTCGGCCACCTCGAGCCGGAGGCCTCCCGACTCGAGTGAGGCGCTCACGCGGATGCCGCCGCATTCCTCGCAGGGCTCCAGGCCGTGCTTGATGGCGTTTTCCACCAGAGGCTGCAGCAGCAGCGGCGGAATGTTCACGCCGCGCAGCTCAGCCGGCAGCTCCAGCGTGTAGTGCAGGCGTTCACCCATGCGGATGGCCATGAGCTGCAGGTAGTCGTCGAGCCGCTCGAATTCGGCCGATAGCGGGTGCGCCGTGGCACGCGAGGCGCCCAGCGTGGCGCGCAGGTAGGCGATGAGCCGGTCGAGCATCTGCTGCGCGCGGCACGGGTCCAGGTTGATCAGCACGCGCAGGTTGGCCAGCGTGTTGAAGAGCATGTGCGGTTCGAGCTGGGTTTCCAGCAGGCGCAGCTGCGCCTCGGCGGCGGTGCGCTGGGCCGATTCGATGCGCATCTGCTGGCGCGCCGTACGGCCCGAGAAATAGAAGAACAGGCTGGCCGCCAGGCCGGCGAGCAGCGTCACCGACAGCACCAGGCGCAGATCGGCCGAGGGCA
This sequence comes from Burkholderiales bacterium, assembly GCA_017307855.1. Taxonomy (GTDB): domain Bacteria; phylum Pseudomonadota; class Gammaproteobacteria; order Burkholderiales; family Burkholderiaceae_C; genus JAGOCV01. Next base: position 62,902 of record JAFKGD010000010.1, read on the forward strand.
TGTCCCAGGTCGACTGGCCGGTGATGGCATCGCCGATCTTGGATCCGATGAGAAAGCCGCCCACGATGCCCAGCGGCACGATGGCGATGCCCAGCAGGCCCTTGTGCCAGCCCGAATCGGGATCGAGCGGCGCCACCAGCCGGCTCAGGTCGATGATGGCCCACATCACCGTGCCGATCAGCACGCTGTAGAGCAGGTCGAACTCGTAGGCGTGCTGGCCGTTGATGAGGTGCAGGACAGCCGACAGCGTGAAGCAGAACGCCTGGGTCTGGATGAACCGGCGCAGCAGCGCGTCGCGTTCGAGCGATGCACCCAGGCGGGTGTCAGCTGCCGCTGCCATGGCGTTCGCGCTGCAGCCGTTCGCGCTCGCGGCGCACCATGTTCTCGCGCATGCTGCAGCCGGGGCCGAGGATGAACACGCCGATCCCGTGGAACGCCAGGCCCAGGCCCCAGCCGATGGCCGGGTACACGGACCAGCGGTGCCCGCCCGTCTTGGTGGCCAGCACGAACAGGAACAGGTTCACCAGCACGTACACGGTGGCGTGCGCGTACCAGCCGAGCTTGGCCGCGGCACGTCGACGCGCGAGGCGGTCGAGTTCTTCGTCGGAGATCGTGGTCGAGTTCATGATTGTTGCAATTTTGACCGATTCGGATGACAGCACTTACAGGGTAAGCGCGCCACCGAACCGGTCACCGCGCAGCGACAGTTGCCACAGCCGCAGCGACTTCGAAACGAACAAGCCGGTGAAGACGCCATACAGAGCCGCCACCGGCACGGAAAACCCCCACTGCATGGCCAGCGCTGGCTGCAATGCCAAGGCCACGCCCACCGCGTACTTGGTGCCGAAAATGCCCATCATCAAGGCCAGCGGCTGCCAGCTGCCCGGCAGCGTGAAGACGCGCTGCCAGCTGTCATAGCGCGTACCGCGCGGCAGGGGTCGACGCACGGCCCAGCCGAAGACGACCAGCGCCGCGAGGGCCCAGGCCGTGAGCGCCAGCGCCGAGGCGCCGAAGCCCGTGATCGCGCCGTACACCGACAACCCGGCCAGGGCCAGGCCGGGGCCGAGCACGCGGGGCAGCGACGCGGTGCGGGTGGACATCGCATTCACGCCCAGCCACAGCAGGGCGGCGAACACGGCGAACACCCACAGGGGTGTGTGCTGGATGATCTGGAGCGGCATGTTTCAGGGGTGAAGAGGTTGACGGGATGCCGCCACTGTGAACCAAAGCCAGTTGCGTGCCACATGACCTGAGACAAAACGTCCCACCCGGGCGATGAAATGCGCTGGCGCCGCGCCAAATGCAGGCACCTCGCGGGGTCTGCGCGTCTCGCGTCAGGTTGCCAGGCCCATAATTCCCGCCTTTGCGACGAACGAGGACTGTGCGTGGATATCGTTTTGCTGGCCAAGGCGGCCGTGATGGGTGTGGTGGAGGGCCTGACCGAATTCCTGCCGATCTCGTCCACGGGGCACCTGATCCTGGCGGGGGCGCTGCTGGGTTTCGATGACGCCAAGGCCAAGGTGTTCGACATCGCCATCCAGACCGGCGCCATCTTCGCGGTCATCATCGTGTACTGGCAGAAGATCCGCGACACGCTGGTGCAGCTGCCCACCGAGCGCCAGGCCCAGCGCTTCGCGCTCAACGTGCTGATCGCCTTCTTCCCGGCCGTCATCCTGGGCCTGCTGTTCGGCGCCGCGATCAAGGAACACCTGTTCACGCCGGTGGTGGTGGCGTCCGCGTTCATCCTGGGGGGCTTCGTGATCCTGTGGGCCGAGGCCCGCCAGCGCAGGCTGGAGCAGGTGGCGGGCAAGGCACTGGACGCCGACGGCGCCTTCCGCCCCACCACGCGTCTGATCGCGAGCGTGGACGACATGACGCCGCTGGATGCGGTCAAGGTCGGACTGGTGCAGTGCCTGGCCATGATCCCCGGCACCAGCCGCAGCGGCGCCACCATCATCGGCGGCATGCTGCTGGGCCTGTCGCGCAAGGCGGCCACCGATTTCTCGTTCTTCCTGGCCATGCCCACGCTCATTGGCGCGGGCGTGTACAGCCTCTACAAACAGCGCGACCTGTTGTCGTGGGCCGACCTGCCGATGTTCGGCGTGGGCCTGCTGTTCTCGTTCCTGAGCGCCTGGGTGTGCGTGCGCTGGCTGCTGCGCTACATCTCCAGCCACAGCTTCGTGCCGTTCGCCTGGTACCGCATCGTGTTCGGTATCGTCGTGCTGCTGACGGCCTACACCGGCGTGGTGACCTGGGCCGAATGACGCCCTGAGGCTGCGCGGGCCGACGGCGTCAGGCCGGCGGCCCCTGTGTGGCCAACGACAGGTCGGCCAGCCAGCGTTGCCAGGCCTCGTCCTGCGCGGCGCGGTCCATGCGCAGCAGGGCCGAGGGATGCAGCGTCACCAGCACGGGCAAGCCATCCTCGCCGCGCTGCAGCCAGCGGCCCCGGTCGCGCGTCACCTGTACGCCATCGCCCAGCAGCGCGCGCGCGGCCGTGGCGCCCAGAGCCACCAGCGCCTTCGGGCGCACCAGCCGGATTTCGTCCTCCATCCAGTGGCGGCAGGCCATGGCCTCGCGCTGGCCGGCCGTCTTGTGCAGGCGGCGCTTGCCGCGCAATTCGAACTTGAAGTGCTTGACCGCGTTGGCCAGGTACACCGATTCGCGCGCGATGCCGAGCTGGCGCAGGGCTTCGTCCAGCCACTGGCCGGCCGGGCCCACGAAGGGCCGGCCGGCCAAGTCTTCCTGATCGCCGGGTTGCTCGCCCACCAGCATCAACGGTGCGCCCACCGGCCCTTCGCCGCACACGGCCTGGGTGGCATGTTCGCCGATGGGGCATTCGCGGCAGCGCGCGGTGGCGGCGCGCAGGTCGTCCAGCGAGGCGATGACCTGCGGCACGCTGCGCGCGGGCAGCAGGCGCACCGTGCGCGCGGGCACGCTGGCCGGCTGCGCCACCATGGCATCGCTGCGCGCCTGTGCGGCGGCGGCCAGCGGCGCGATCAAGGCGGCCTCGGGCAGGTTGTGCCAGTAGCGCCGGGGCATCTCCTTTTCCATCATCGACAGCTTGAGCCGCGCCGGATTGAAGATGTGCTGGTAGTACGTGAGCCACAGCGCCTCGCCCGCGTCGGCGGGCGGCGCGTCGGCCCGTCGCGCGGGCGGGCCGCGATGCAGGCGGCCCGGCGCGCCATCGGCGCCAGGCGGCTGCCAGCGCAGGCTGCCGCGCGGCGTGAGGATGGCCCACGCCATGTTGGTGAAGCGGCGCGCGAAGAACGGCCCCACCGCGCCGACGACGTGATGGCCGGGCTCGAACCAGGCTACGTGCAGCGTACCGTCGGCGACGTCGTCGGCGGCCACCGGCCGGAAGCGCACGAAGGCCTTCATCTTGTGCGCGTCCCGTCGCACGGCCTGCGCCATGTGCGCCAGGCGCAGCGTGTCGGCGTCCAGCGGGTCGTGGCGCAGCGCGGGCTGCTGCTGCAGCCGCCACAGCAGGCGATAGATGAGCGCGAAGCGCTGCGCGTCGTCATGCAGCGCGGCGTGCGAGATCGTGCGAAGCAGGGCGGCGGGCAGGCGCAACGCATCGGGGCTGCGGGCATCCGCCGGGTTGGCGCCGTACGGCGGATCGGGCTCGCGCGCAAGCGAAGGCGTGGCCAGAGGCGCATCGAACAAGGTGGCTTCGCCCGTGGACCAGTGCACCTGTTCGGGTGGCACGCCACCCTGCAACAACGCGCGCGCGGCCGAGCGGAAGCCGGCGAAGTCGTCGTCGGCCGCGAGATGAAGGGTGCGCAGTGCCGGCGCCATTGCGCTGCCCTCAGAACAGCGAGGGCTGCAACTGCGACTGCAGCGCGCCCGCGCGGGGCAACGCAGGCTGCGCCGGCTCGGCCAGTTGCGCGGCCAGCGCCACGGAGTCCAGCGCGCGGCCAGGCCGCAAGCCGTCCACCTCGATGAACGGCATGACCTTGCGGCGCGGCACGTGCAGGCGCGAGAGATCGTCCAGCCGCAGGCGGCGCACACGCCGCGCGGCCAGCAGGCGATCGACCGAGCGCACGCCCAGGCCTGGCACGCGCAGCAGCATTTCACGCGGCGCACGGTTGAGGTCGACCGGGAACCGCTCTCGGTGCGCCAGCGCCCAGGCCAGCTTGGGATCATGTTCCAGCGACAGCATGCCGCCCTGCGTGGCGGGCACGATCTCGTCATGGGTGAAGCCGTAGAAGCGCATCAGCCAGTCCGACTGATAGAGCCGGTGCTCCCGCATCAGCGGCGGCGCCACCAGCGGCAGCGCGCGCGAGGCATCGGGGATGGGGCTGAACGCGGAGTAGTACACGCGCCTCAGCCGGTAAGAGCCGTACAGCGTGGCACTCGTCTGCAGGATGGTGCGGTCGTCGGCAGCGTCGGCGCCCACGATGAGCTGCGTACTCTGGCCTGCGGGCGCGAAGCGCGGCGCCGCCGCCGCCGTGACGCGGCGACCCGGCAGGCCCGCGCGTGACGCCGGCGCGGCGCGCTGCTGCTCGCGCGCGGCGTCCTTCGCGTCGTCGATGGACAGGCGCAACCGCGCCATCGAGCGGCGGATGGCGGCGCTGTCTTTCTCCGGCGCCAGGCTGTCGAGCCCGGCCTGCGTGGGCAGCTCGATGTTGATCGACAGGCGGTCGGCATAGCGGCCCGCGCGTGCCAGCAACTCGGGCGCGGCGTCGGGGATGGTCTTGAGGTGGATGTAGCCGCGGAAGTCGTGCTCTTCGCGCAGAACGCGGGCCACCTCGGTCACCTGCTCCATCGTGTAGTCGGGCGAGCGGATGATGCCGCTGGAGAGGAACAGCCCCTCGATGCAGTTGCGCCGGTAGAAATCCAGCGTGAGCTGCACCACCTCGTGCACCGAGAAGCGCGCACGGGGCACGTTGCTGCTGGCGCGATTGACGCAATAAAGACACTCGTACTGGCAGAAGTTCGTCAGCAGGATCTTGAGCAGCGAGATGCATCGGCCGTCTGGCGCATAGCTGTGGCAGATGCCCATGCCCTCGGTCGAGCCGATGCCCCGCCCGGCGGACGAATTGCGCGAAGTTGTGCCGCTCGAAGCGCAGGAGGCGTCGTACTTGGCGGCGTCGGCCAGGATGGCCAGCTTGGCGATGGTTTCCACTGTATGAATGTACAGTGATTCGATCCCGCAGGTTGTAACCGCCCCGGTGCCTTCCGGGGCTTGTCGTGGGTTGCGGGAAGTCGCGAAGTCAGCGTGCCGGCGCCAGCCGCTCGCGCACCAGCGCGGCGGTGCGCGAGAAATGCTTCTCGAGCAGGGCGCAGGCGCCATCCGCGTCGCGGGCAATCACCAGATCGAGCACTTCGCGATGCTCGTCGCCCCGCTGGCGCCGCCGCAGCTTGGAGACGCGCGAGAGATGGCGATAACGGTCGGCCGCGTCGAACAACTGGGCGCAATAGCCCACGAGCAATTGCGAGCGGCAGGCCGCGATCATCTGGAGGTGGAACGCGCGGTGCGCGGCTTCCCATTGCGGATTGGGCACGGGCTCGCCTTCTCCGGTGTCGTCCAGATAGCGCGGCGCGCGCGACAGCCGGTGAAAGGCGAGCACCAGCGCCTCTTCCCACGCGGCGTCGCCATGGGCCACCGACTCGCGCAGCGCCAGCGCATACAGCCAGCTGCGCGTGCGGGTGAGCTCGTCCAGCCGCTCCAGATCCAGCTGCGCCACCGAGAAGCCACGCTGGTCGCTCTGCTCGACCAGACCGTCGCCGGCCAGGCGGTTGAGCGCCTCGCGCACCGGGCTGAGGCCGGCGCAGTACCGCGCGCACAGGTCCTTGAGCAACAGCTTGTGGCCGGCCGGGAAGACCGCCTGGATCACGTCGCGGCGCAAGTCCTCGTAGACCCGCGACGCCAGCGTGGCGGGCAGGGGGGCGGTCAGGGCAGCACTCATCGGATCTCCAGGGTCGGCCAAATGGCGTGGGCATTTTCGAATATTTCACCCGATTGACAAAATTTCGAATTTCGAAATTAATCGGGACCTGACAACAGGAGACACGCGACATGCATCCACACGACATCCATGCGGGCGGCACCGAGACCCACCTGCCCCCCGATTTCCGATGGCCAGGCGGCCGGCGTCTGGCGGTTTTCTTCCGCGTGGCGTTCGAATGGTGGTCCGATGGCAAATGGCCCGGCGTCGGCCCGATGGGCAACCCGCTGGCTGGCGGCTCCGTCGACATCAACGCGCTGGGCTTCGCCGAATACGGGCACCGCCGCGGCATCCCTCGCGCGATGGATGCGCTTACGCGCCACGGTGTGCGCGCCACCGTGCTGGTGAGCGGGATCATGGCCGAGCGCCACCCGGAGATCGTGCGCGACCTTGGCCAGGCCGGCCACGAACTGGTGGCGCACTCGTACGCGATGGACATCGTGCCGGTGTACCTGGACGAGACGGCCGAACGCGACAACATCCGCCGCACCACCGACCTGATCGAGGCCGCGTCGGGCCGCCGTCCCGAAGGCTGGGTGAGCCCGCGCGGCACCCCCAGCGTGCGCACGCCACGGCTGCTGGCCGCCGAGGGCTACACCTGGCATGGCGACACGCTCAACGACGACCTGCCCTACAAGGTGGACTTCGGCGCGGGACAGTCCATCGTCGCCTTCCCCGGCAACATGGAAGTCAACGACCTGCCGGTCTACATGCGGCACGGCAACTCGCCGCGCCAGCTCATGGAGCTCTACGAAGACTGGTTCGAGTACGCGCGGGACGTGGAGAAGGGGCCGGCGCGGCTCGATCCGACGATCCATTCGCACGTCTTCGGCCGGCCGATCGGCATGGCCGTGTTCGAAAAGATGATGGCCCACGCCCAGGCCAGCGATGCCATCTGGACCGGCACGCGCGGCGAAGCCGTGGCGCACATCCGCCAGCTCGGCATTTTCTGAAGGAGACCGCCATGCAACGACGTCACTTCCTGGCGGGCGCCGCCATCGCCGGCGGCACGGGCTGGACCCTGCCCGGCCTGGTGCGGGCCCAGGCCGCCGACTATCCCTCGCGGCCCATCCGCATGCTGGTGGGCTTCGCGGCCGGCGGCACGCCAGACACCATCGCGCGCACCGTCGCCGAGGCCATGTCCCGCGCGCTGGGCCAGCCGATCACGGTCGACAACCGTGCCGGCGCCAACGGCATCATCGCCGCCGAGGCGCTGGCCAAGGCGGCCCCGGACGGCTACACGGTGCTGGTCACCACGGCCTCGCTGGTGGTCAACCCCAGCGTCTACCGCAAGCTGCCCTACGACCTGGACCGCGATCTCGCGCCGGTGACCAACATCGCGCTGGGCGATGGCTACCTGCTGATCTGCAACCCCAGGCTCGGCGTCTCCAGCGTGCGTGAGCTGGTCGACTACGGCAAGAAGAACAAGGGCCTGACCTTCTCCTCGCCGGGCGTCGGCAACACCTTGCACCTGGCGGCGCAGACTTTCGCCGACAGCACTGGCTTCGAGCTCACGCACGTGCCCTACAAGGGCGCGGCGCAGGCGCTCAACGCGGTCATGAGCGGCGAGGTGCAGGCCATGGTGATACCGCCCACGGTGGCGCTGCCGCAGATCAAGGCCGGCAAGGTCACCGTGCTGGGCTTCACCGGCACACGCCGCTGGCCTTTTCTGCCGGACGTGCCGACGATCGCCGAATCGGTGCGGGGCTTCGAGTTCGACAGCGGCTGGCACGGCCTGTTCGCGCCGGCCGGCACGCCCGCGCCCATCATCGAGCGGCTCAACGCCGCCGCGCGGCGCGCGCTGGCCGAGCCCAAGGTGCGCGACTTCCTGGTACAGGGCGGCTACGAGCCCGATCCGCAGAGCCCCGCCGACTACGCGCGCTACCTGCAGGGCGAGCGCCAGCGCTACGCCGCCATCGTCAAGTCGGCGCGCATCGAACCCGAATGAGCCCCGCGGGGCAGGAGATACAACTTGGATCTGGGCATCAACGGGCGGCGCGCCATCGTCTGCGCCTCGTCGCAGGGGCTGGGCCTGGCCTGCGCCACGTCGCTCGCGCGCGAGGGCGTGGAAGTCTTCATCAACGGGCGTGACGCCGGCCGGCTCGCGGCCGCGGCGGCCACCATCCGTGAGGCCACCGGGCGGCCGGTGCAGACGGTGGTCGCCGACATCAACACCGACGCCGGGCGCGCCGCCCTGGTGGCCGCCTGCCCACAGGCCGACATCCTGGTCAACAACAATGCCGGACCTCCGCCCGGGAAGCTGGCGGACTGGGACCGCGCCGCCTGGACGGCGGCGATCGAGGCCAACATGCTGGCGCCGATCTTCCTCATCCAGGCACTGCTGCCGGGTATGCGCGAGCGGCGCTTCGGCCGCATCGTCAACATCACGTCGGCGATGGTGAAGTCGCCCAGCCCGGCCATGGGCCTGTCGACCGCCTGCCGCGCAGCGCTCACCGCGCTGTCGAAGTCGGTGCAGCGCGAAGCCGTGGCCGACAACGTCACGCTCAACAACCTGCTGCCCGAGCGCATCGACACGGATCGCCAGCGCTTCATGGCCGAACGCATCATGAAGCAGCGCGGTGTCACGCGCGAGCAGGCCATCGCGGAGATCGTGCAGACGGTGGCCGCAGGCCGCATGGGCCGGCCCGGCGAGTTCGGCGACGCCTGCGCCTTCCTGTGCAGCGCACAGGCCTCGTTCATCTCGGGGCAGAACCTGCAGCTCGACGGCGGCTCGTACAAGGGCCTGATCTGATGCGCGTCGTCTGGCTCGAACGCCCCGGCGGCCCACAGGCGCTGGCCGTGGTCGAGCGGCCCCGGCCCGAGCCGGGCAGGGGCGAAGTGCGCGTGAGGGCGCAGGCACTGGGCGTGGGCAAGCCCGACATGCTGATGCGCCGCGGCATCTACAAGTGGATGCCGCCATTGCCCACCGTGGTGGGCAACGAGCTGGCAGGCGTGATCGACGCCGTAGGCGAGGGCGTGCGCGGCGTGCGCGAGGGCGACCGCGTGTTGGTCAGCTCACGCGAACTGGCACAGCGCGGCGGCTGTCACGCCGAGGCCGTGTGCGTGCCGGCCGCGGCCGTGTTCGCGCTGCCGGGCGGTGTCTCGGCCGAAGACGCAGTTTCGGCGCCCAACTACCAGATGGCGGCGGCCATGCTGTTCGATGCGGGCGGCGCCAGGCCGCGTTCGGTGCTGGTGCACGGCGCCGCGGGCGGCGTGGCCACGGCCGTTCTGCAACTGGCGCAGGCCCACGATGTGCTGGCGATCGGCACGGCGAGCACGGCCGCCAAGGCAGCGCACGCGCGCGGGGCCGGCGCGCTGCATGTGATCGACCGTTCGTGCACCGACGTGCACGCCGCCGTGATGGAACAGACAGCCGGGCGCGGCGTCGACCTCGTGCTCGACCACGTGGGCGGCCCCGGCTTCGTGGCCAACCTCGACCTGTTGGCGCCGCGCGGCACGCTGCTGTCGTTCAACGTGCTGGCGGGTGTGCCGCAGGACAACCTGGTGGAGGCGCTGCGCGCGCGGCTGGACCGCAGCCTGGCGGTGCGCTGTTATTCCATCCACACGCTGGACGACGATGCGCCGCGGCGGCGCGAACTGATGCAGGACGTGCTGCGGCTGATGGGCGAAGGGCGGTTGCGGCCGCCGCCCGCCGTGCGCTTCGCGCTGGACGACGTGCGCGCGGCCCATGAGTTGCTCGACGCCGGCAGCAGCCCGGGCAAGATCGTGCTCGTGCCCTGAGCCTCCTGTACCGGCAGCGCTCAGGCGCCCAGGTTGCGCAGCGACGCCTCGATGGCCGCGGCCGTGGCTTGCGGTTTTTCCATCGGGAACAGGTGGCTGCCGTCCAGCATGGCGATGCGGCCCTGCGTGATGCGCTGCGTGAGCGCGAGGCCGACCTGGCGGTTTTCCACCGACGACAAACCGCCGATGAAGGAAGCCGGGCACTTCAGTGCATGCCGCGTCAGCAAGGCCGGCAGATGATGGGGAATCGTGTTGTAGATCGCGGTCTCGATGTCGCGGTCGAACGAGAGCACGCGCAGGCCGTCCTCGTCGTGCGTGCAGTGCTCGACGTAGTCCATCAGCACCTGCTCGTCCCAGGCGGCGAACGCTTTCTTGCCGCGCAGGTGTTCGAGCGCGCTCATCATGTCGGGCCAGCTGTTGCGACGCCGCGCGCTGATCGCACCGGGCGAGAACGAGCCCACCAGTTGCGTGCGCTTGGCCACGCCCACGGCGGTGGCCTTCCAGCCGCCGAGCAGGGGCGAGTCGATCATCACCACGCCGCGCGCCAGATGCGGGTGGCGCGCCGCGCACATCACCGACAGGAAGCCGCCCAGCGAGTGCCCGACGAAGAACGCCTTCTGGCCTGCCTTCGCCACCTCGTCGGCGGCGAAGTCGGCCAGCTGGCGCACCAGGTAAGGCCAGTTGCTGGTGACCGGGTAGGCTGCGTCGTGGCCGAACTTCTCTATCGCGCGGACGGTGAAGCCGCGCCGGCGCAGGCTGTCGAACAGCACGCGGTAGGTGCTGGCCGGAAAGCTGTTGGCGTGGGAGAAGACGATCAGTGCCATTGAAGCCGACGCGGCCGCCGGCCGCGTTCACGCGTCAGATGAGTTTCTCGTCGGGCGTGGCGATCTTGCCCAGCGGCTTGTGGCGCTGCGAATCCACCATCAGCGGCACCTCGGTGGTGGCGGTGCCACCGGTCCACAGCGGATCCTCGATGCTGTCGAACACCTGGCGCAGCTTCTGGCCCCAGCTGCTGTGCAGCATGCGGAAGTAGGGGTTCTCGTGATCGATGCAGATGACCTTGTCGGTCTGGAACGCATCGGCGTCATACACCACCAGATCCAGCGGAAGGCCCACCGACAGGTTGGACTTGAGCGTCGAATCCATCGACACCAGCGCGCATTTGGCGGCTTCGTCCAGCGGCGTGTCGGGCTGGATGACGCGGTCGAGCACGGGCTTGCCGTACTTGGATTCGCCGATCTGGAAGTAGGGCGTCTCGGGCGTGGCCTCGATGAAGTTTCCGGCCGAATAGACCTGGAACAGGCGCATGCCCTCACCCTGGATCTGGCCGCCGAAGATCAGCGAGACGTTGAACTCCACGCCCGCGTGGCGCAGCGCCTCGGCATCGCGCTCGTACACATGGCGCACGGCAGATCCCAGCACACGGGCGGCGTCGAACATGCTCCTGGCGTTCCAGATGGTGATCGGCTCGCCAGTCTCGACGTCCTTGATCTGCTCGGTCTGCAGGATCTCGCGCACCGATTGCGAGATGGACAGGTTGCCCGCCGACAGCAGCGTCATGAAGCGGTCGCCGGGGCGCTCGTACACGATCATCTTGCGGAAGGTGCTGAAATGATCGAGCCCGGCGTTGGTGCGCGAATCCGAGAGGAAGACCAGCCCGGCCTTGAGCTTGATGGCGACGCAATAGGTCATGGATTGTTCTGGTTCTGCTGCTGGAGTTTCTTGAGGGCGTAGAGGGCGTCGAGCGCCTCGCGCGGGCTCATGGCATCGGGATCGAGCGCGCCCACGGCCGATTCTACGGCGCTGGGCACGGCCGCCTGGACCTCGGGCGGCGGCGCGAACAGGTCCACCTGTACGCGGCTTTCGCTGGCGCCAGTCTCCAGCTGGGCGAGGGCGTGGCGCGCGTGCTGCACCACGGCCGCCGGCATGCCTGCCAGGCGCGCCACCTGGATGCCGTAGCTGCGGCTGGCCGGGCCGCTCTGGATCTCGTGCAGGAACACGATGTCGGGGCCGCCGCGTCCGCTGGTTTCGGTGGCGCTCACGTGCACATTGACGGCCGCATGGTGGCTGGCGGGGAACTCGGTCAACTCGAAGTAGTGCGTGGCGAACAGCGTGAACGCGCGCGCCTTGTCGTGCAGGTGCGCAGCGATGCCCGAAGCCAGCGCCAGGCCGTCGAAGGTGGAGGTGCCGCGGCCGATCTCGTCCATCAGCACCAGCGATTGGGCGGTCGCGGCGTGCAGGATCTGCGCGCCCTCGGTCATCTCCAGCATGAAGGTGGACTGCGCGTTGGCCAGGTCGTCGGCCGCGCCGATGCGCGTGTGGATGGCGTCGATCGGGCCCAGGCGGCATTCGGCCGCCGGCACGTGCGAGCCGATGGAGGCCAGCAGCACGATCAGCGCCACCTGCCGCATGTAGGTGGATTTACCGCCCATGTTGGGGCCGGTGATCACCTGCATGCGCGCCCTGGGGCCCAGCACGGTGTCGTTGGGAATGAAGCTGCCGCCCGTGGTTTCGGCCAGGCGCGCCTCCACCACCGGATGGCGGCCGGCGCGGATCTCGATGCAGGGCTCCTTGACGAACTGCGGGGCGCACCAGTTCAACGTGAGCGCGCGCTCGGTGAGCGCGGCCAGCGCGTCGAGCGTGGCCAGCGCGCGCGCCAGGCGCCCGAGCGCCGGCACGTGGGGTGCGAGCTGGTCGAGGATCTGCTCGTACAGCCACTTCTCGCGCGAGAGGGCGCGCTCCTGCGCCGACAGCGCCTTGTCCTCGAAGCTCTTGAGCTCGGGGGTGATGAAGCGCTCGGCGTTCTTGAGCGTCTGCCGGCGCCGGTAGTCGTCGGGCACCTTGGCGGCCTGGCCCTGCGTGACCTCGATGTAGAAGCCATGCACCTTGTTGAACTGCACCCGCAGGTTGGCGATGCCGGTGCGCGCGCGCTCGCGTGTTTCAAGGTCGAGCAGGAAAGCGTCGCAGTTGTCGCGGATGCCGCGCAACTCGTCGAGCTCGGCGTCGAAGCCGGGCGCGATCACACCGCCTTCGCGCACCAGCGCGGCGGGCTCCTCATGGATGGCGCTGGCCAGCAGCGCGCCGCAGTCGACAGGCGGCACCAGGTCGGCCGCCGCCGCATCCAGCAGCGGGCTGCCCGTGGGCAGCAACGGCACCAGCGCCTGGGCCCGACCCAGCGACTGGCACAGCGCGACCAGCTCGCGCGGGCGCACCTGGCGCAGCGCGATGCGCGCGGTGATGCGTTCGACATCGGCCGTGCCCTTGAGCTCGCGGCGCAGCGCGCTCCAGGGCGCGGCGCCCCCCGCAGGCGCCTCGCGCAGCCGCGCGATGGCATCGAGCCGCTGCTGCGGCACGGCGCGCTCGCGCGGCGGCTCCAGCAGCCAGCGGCGCAGCAGGCGGCTGCCCATGCCGGTGGTGCAGGTGTCCAGCAGTGAGAACAGCGTGGGCGAATCTTCGCCGCGCAGCGTCTGCACCAGTTCCAGATTGCGGCGCGTGGTAGCGGGCAATTCGAGCAGCTCGCCGCTGCGCTGCACGGCGATGCTGCGCACGTGCGTGAGCGCCCGGCCCTGCGTGTGCTCGGCAAACGTCAGCAGGGCGGCGGCTGCGGCATGCGCGTCGTGCAGCGCGTCGGCGCTCCAGGCGGCCAGGCTGGCGGCCTGCAGCTGCTCCAGCAGCTTGCGCTGGCCGAGCGCCGCGTCGAACTGGAAGGCTGGCCGCACGGTGACGGCGCACTGCGCGCCCGCTGCCTTCAGGCGTTGCTCGAACGCAGGCGTGACCTCGCCGCCGTACAGCAGCTCGCGCGGGCCGATGCGGCCAATCCAGGCGGCCACCTCGTCGGCATCGCACTCGGCCAGTTGCAGCTCGCCCTGCGTCACGGCCATCCAGGCCAGGCCCGCGCGGTTGCGCGCGCCCTGGTGCACGGCCAGCAGCACGGCTTCGGACTTGTCGGACAGCAGTTCGGTATCGGTGAGCGTGCCGGGGGTGACGACGCGCACCACCTTGCGCTCCACCGGCCCCTTGGCGGTGGCGACGTCGCCCACCTGCTCGCAGATGGCCACCGATTCGCCGAGCTTGATGAGCCGCGCCAGATACGTCTCGACCGAGTGGAAGGGCACGCCCGCCATGACCACCGGCTGCCCGGCCGACTGGCCGCGCTTGGTGAGCGTGATGTCGAGCAGACGCGCGGCCTTTTCGGCATCGTCCCAGAACAGCTCGTAGAAATCGCCCATGCGATAGAAGAGGAGCGTGTCGGGGAAGTCGGCTTTCAGGCCGAGGTACTGCGCCATCATCGGCGTGTGGCCGGCCTGCGCTGCATCGGGGCGTGTCACGCCGTCGTTGTGCATGGGAATCGAGTGGATGAGGGTTCTGCGCCGCCGCAGGACAGCCTGCGCGCGCGTTCGGTAGTGGAGGACAGGCCACCGATTATCGTTGACCCCCCCCGGTGCCCCCGGCGATGGCTGGGCTGCGCTAGCGACGCAGTGTCGTCGCCACCTCGAGCACCGCCTCGCGCAGCCAGCGATGGCCGCTGTGACCCTGGGTGCGTTCGTGCCACAACATGCTCACCGCGAAACCGGGCACAGGGAAGGGTGGGTCCATGACCTTGAGCGTGTCGCGGCGATGCCGCACCAGCCGATGCGGCACCAGCGCCACGAAGTCAGACTGCGCCACGATCTCGGGCACGAACAGGAACGACGCCGCCGACAGGGCCACGTGGCGCTGGTGGCCCAAGGCAGCCAGCCCGTCGTCCACGGGCGTGGTGAAGCCGCCGCCGCGCAGCGAGACCACCACCTGGTCGAGCGCGGCGAATCCGGCCACCGACAGTCCGCGCTTGAGGCGCGGATGGCCGCGTCGGCCGATCAGCACGTAGCGCTCGTCGAAAAGGTGCCGGCTGCGCAGGCCGGGTGGCCCGTCGTCGGGCGTCATCAGGGCCAGGTCGATCTCGCCGGCCGCCATCTGTGCTTCCAGTTGCGAGGGGTCGAGATGGCGCGCGGCGATCCTGATGCCGGGCGCGCGCTGGCGCAGCGCCACCGCCAGGGGCTGCACCACCGTGGACTGCAGGTAGTCGGTGCCGGCAATGCTGACGCTCAGGCGCGCCGTGAGGGGATCGAAATGCCGGTGGCCGGACAAGGTCGCCCGGACGTGGTCCAGCGATTCGCGCAGCGGCTCCAGCAGCTCCAGCGCCTTCGCGGTGGGCGTCATGCCCCGCTGGGCCGGCAACAGCAGCGGATCGTCGAACAGCTCGCGCAGACGCGCGAGCTGCGCGCTGACGGCCGGCTGGCTCAGGTGCAGCCGTTCGGCAGCACGCGTGACGTTGCGTTCCACCAGCAGGGTTTCGAGCGTGACCAGCAGGTTGAGGTCGAGTCGTTTGCCATCCATATGGTGGATGGTAGAAGAAAAATCTTTCGATTTCACGGATAGCTGGCTGTGGTCGAGACTGCGGGCCATCGCCAACAGCTTTCGTGAAAGACCTCCATGCAGTCCCCACACGGCAAGACCGTCCTCATCGTCCATGCCCAACCCGAGCCCACCTCAGTGACGCGCCAACTGGTGCACGCCTCCGTCGCCGCGCTTCGGGCGCAAGGCCACGCGGTGCTGCAATCCGACCTCTACGCCATGGGGTGGAAGGCGGTGTTCGACGCCGACGATTTCCCCGATCGCGCCCGTGACGCACGCCTGTCCTTCGTCGACGAGTCGGCGCACGCGTACGCCCATGGCAAGCAGACGGCCGACGTCGAGGAAGAGCAGCGCAAGATCCTGGCCGCCGATGCGGTGATCCTGCAGTTTCCGCTGTGGTGGTTCGGCATGCCGGCCATCATGAAGGGCTGGATCGACCGCGTCTGGGCGTACGGGCTGGCGTACGGTTTCCGCGGCGAGGGCAACGCGCTGCGCTACGGCGAGGGTGGCTTCGCGGGCAAGCGCGCCCTGCTGTCGGTGGCCGTGGGCGGGCCGGCCATCGACTACTCGCCGCGCGGCATCAACGGCCCGCTGGAGCAACTGCTGTTTCCCATCACGCACGGCGCGCTGTTCTTTCCGGGCATGCAGGTGTTGCCCACCTTCGCCGTCTATGGCGCGGGCCGCATGGATGCGGCCAGCATGGCGCAGGCATGCGGCGATTGGCGTGCGCGCGTGGAGCGTCTGTTCGACGACGAGCCGATCGCGTTCCGTCCGCAGAACGGCGGCGACTATCCCGACCGTCACGTGCTGGCCGACCACGTCGCGCCGGGGCAGACCGGCCTTCTCGCCCACATCGGCAATGCGCGCGACACGGCTGCATCGCCGGTCCCGGCCGCCGCCCTGCAGGAGGCGTGACGTGAAGACGATCGTCATCCTCACGCGCCGCGAGGGCGCCGCAGCCGAGGCCCTGGCCCGGCTGGCCGCGCCCGAGGCCCGCGCCGTCTGGCAGGGATTCGCAGACGGTCGCGTGAGCGCCGTGCATGGACTGCAGCACGGCGCCGGTGCCGTGCTGGAACTCGAGACCCCCACGCATCCGGATGCCGTGCGTTTCGTCGAGGCCCTGCCCTATGTGGAAGAGCACCTGCTGGACGTGCAGTACGTCGCGCTCAAGCCATTTCCCGGTTTCGCCACGCTGGCGTCCTGAATGAACCGCGCGGACGCGAGTCCGCCACCGATACATCTGTTCCGCGAAAACTCCAAGGAGACCTGTTCCGTATGACCACCCTCGTCGTGATCGGCAGTGCCAAGGCCAAGCCTGGCCGGGCCGACGAATTCCGCACTGTCCTCAAATCCCTGTTGTTGCCGACCCTGGCGGAGGAGGGCTGCCTGCGCTATGAGATGAACGAATCCGAAGACGGCGAGAGCTGGATCTTCACCGAGCTGTGGGAGAGCCGCGAGTTGTGGGACCGGCACATGGCTTCGCCCCAGCTCGACAGCTACCGCGCCGTGGTGCACGACATGGCGGAGTACTGGACACTGTTCCTGGGCCGCATGATCCGGCCCGGAGCCTGAGGCGCGCCGCACGATGCCTGCCCTCAGCCTCTTCCACATCGCCATCAAGACAGCCCGGCCCGAGGCCACCCGGCGTTTCTATGCCGAGGTCTTCGGCATGTCGGAGGCACCGCGTCCGGCTTTCGAGTTTCCGGGCTTCTGGATGCAGCTCGACATGCCCTACGGCGGCGCGATCTTCCACATCTACACCGGCAGCGCGGCGCTGGGGCAGGGTGGCCACGTGCCCACGGGCAGTGGCGCCATCGACCATGTGGCGCTGGCCGCGCAGGGCTTCGCTGCCATGCGTGCACGATGCCGCGCGCTGGGCCTGCCCTACCGCGAGCGCGAGGTGCCGGGCTTTCCGCTATGGCAGCTGTTCTGCTACGACCCCAACGGCATCCAGTTCGAGATGAACTTCCATTCGGCGCACGAGCGGGCCGGGGGCGTGCAGGTCGCCCCCGACAACTGGGTCAAGGCCGGATCGGAGTGGTTCGAGCCGGCGGCCTACGAGCGCTTCGGCACGACATGACGCATGGCGTCCGGCGCACCGGCCGGACACGGCTTCCCGCACAGACATACCGACAAGGAGACACACAGATGACAACCCCCCGATTCCTCCGCCAGCTGGTGACGGCCCTGGCCTGGCTGGCGGCGGCCGCCGCCGCCGGCGCACAGGACGTGCGGCCCCTCACGATCGGCGTGATCGAACTCTTCCCCAACCCGCACTTCGCCCAGGCGCGCAAGGGCATCGAGGACACCGCGCGCCGTCTCGGCGTCAAGGTGGTGATCCAGAACGCCAATCTCGACGCGACGCGCGAGGCGCAGTACGTGCAGACCTTCGTCACGCGCAAGGTCGATGGCCTCCTGATGTCGGCGGTCTCGCCCACCGGCTCGCTCGCCGCCCTGCGGCAGGCCCGGGCCGCCGACATTCCGGTCGTCTGCTACACGACCTGTGTCAATCCGCCCGACGACCGCGAGCTGGTGCGCGCCTTCGTCATGAGCGACAACCGCGGGCTGGGCACGACCACCGGGCGCCAGGTGGCGGCTTACGTGCGCGAGCGCCTGGGCGGGCAGGCCCGCGTGCTGATGCTGACCTGCGAATCGCACGATGTCTGCAAGGAGCGCCGCAAGGGCATCAACGAGGCGCTGGCGGGGCTGGATGTGCGCATCCTCGCGGAGCAGGAGGGCTTCGTGGTCGACAAGGCGCGACCCATCGCCGACTCGATGCTGGCCGCCCACCCGGGTGCCAACGTGTTCATCGCGGAAAACGAAGACGGCATCATTGCCGCCGCGCAGGCCATCAAGGCCAAGGGCCTGGCCGGCAAGGTGGCCGTCTTCGGCATCGACATCAACACGCAGGTGGCGCAACTGGTGGCATCGCCCGACGGCATCGTCCACTGGACGACCGGGCAGGATCCGTATGCCCTGGGCGCCATGGGCCTGCAGGCCCTGGTGAAGGCGCTACGCGGCGAATCGCCCGGGGCGTTCAACCAGTACGCCGGCTCGCCCACCTTCAGCCGCGACGATCCGGCCGCAGCGCGCCAGTACGCCGCCGACCGCCGCTGAGCGGGCAGCGCCATGGATGCGAACGCCATGCGGCATGACGCGCCGCCGGCCGGCGGGCCGCAGCACGCGGTACAGGCCTGCGCGCTGGGCAAGGCCTACGCCGGCGTGCCGGCGCTGCAGCAGGTGGACTTCTGCCTGGCCCCCGGGGAGATCCGCGCACTGCTGGGCAAGAACGGCGCCGGCAAGTCGACGCTGCTGAGAATCCTTGCCGGCGCGCACGCGCCCGACAGCGGAACGCTGCACGTGGGCGGGCGCCGGGTCGCGGCCTTTACGCCGCGCGATGCGCGCGCGCTGGGCGTGGCCATGGTTCATCAGGAACTGAGCCTGGTGCCTGCACTCGGCGTGGCCGAGAACATCCTGCTGGGCCGCTGGCGGCGCGGCCGCCTGTTCGTCGACCACGCGGCCATGCGGCGCGAGGCCGCCGCCGCGCTGGCGATGCTCGGCGCGGCCATTGATCCGGCGTTGCCCGTGCGCCGCTTGTCCATCGCGCAGCAGCAGATGGTGGAGATCGCCCGTGCGCTCTCGCTCGATCCGCGCGTGCTGATCCTGGACGAGCCGACGAGTTCGCTGTCGGCCGCCGATGCCGCCCGGCTGCTCGGCTGCGTGCGCACGCTGGCGGCGCGCGGCGTGGCCGTGATCTACGTATCGCACCGCATGGACGAGATCCAGCAGGTGGCCGACAGCGTGACGGTGCTGCGCGATGGCCGCCATGTCGGCACGGTGCCGATCGCGCAGGCGCCCACGGCGGAAATCGTGCGGCTCATGACCGGGCGCACGGCCGCTGCCGCGACCCGTCCGGCGGCGCGCACGCCCGGTCCGGTGGCGCTCGAGGTGCGCGGGCTCAGCACGCGCGGCAAGCTGCGCGGCGTGAGTCTGGACGTGCACGCCGGCGAGATCGTGGGCCTGGCCGGCCTGCTGGGCGCGGGGCGCACCGAACTCCTGCGCGCCGTGTACGGGCTCGATCCCGCAGAGGTGGGCGAGGTGTCCGTGCGCGGCGAGCCGGTCGTGCGACGCTCGCCGGCCCGCATGATCGGCCATGGCGTCGGGCTCGCACCGGAGGATCGCAAGAAGGATGGCCTGGTGCTGGGCATGGGCATTGCCGAGAACCTCGTGCTGGCCTCGCCCGCGCGCGTGATGCGCGGCCCGTGGCTGTCGCGCACGCGGCAATCGTCCCTGGCGCGCCACGCTGCCGCGCTGACGGCAGTGAAGTGCGCCTCGCTCGACGATCCGGTGCGCAGTCTCTCGGGCGGCAACCAGCAGAAAGTCGTGCTGGGCAAATGGCTGAACGCCGGGGTGCAGGTGCTGTTGCTCGACGAGCCCACGCGCGGCGTCGACATCGACGCCAAGCACCAGATCTACGACCTGCTGCGGGCGCTGGCCGCGCAGGGCACCGCCGTGCTGGTGGCCTCGTCCGAGCCGGAGGAACTGATGGCGCTGTGCGACAGGCTGCTGGTGATGAAGGAGGGCGCGATCGTCGCCCGGCGCGAGGTGCACGGCACGACGCTGGCCGAAGTGATGGCGCTGGCGATGGGCGAGCACGTACACGGCCACGACACATAACGATCACAACGGAGACTCTGATGAATACCGACACCATGGAACTGCACGCGGGCCGGGGCGCGCACAGCGCGGCAATGGCGCGCCTCGACCCCGAGATCCGCGGTCTTTTGCTGGCGCTGGGCGTGCTCTGCGCGGCGGCCGTCGCCTTCGCGCCGCACTTCGCGACGGCGGGCAACCTGCTGGACGTGCTGCGCCAGCTGGCGTTCACCGGTATCGTTGCCTACGGCATGACGCTGGTGATCGTGGCCGGCGAGATCGACGTGAGCGTGGGTTCGGCCATCGCCTTCTCGTCGGCGCTGTTTGGCACGCTGGTGGCGTCGCTCGGCCTTCCCCTGTGGCTGGCGGCCGTCGCCGTGGTCGCGCTGGGCACCGCCATCGGAGCGGGCGCGGGCGCGATCCGGGCCTGGTTCAACATTCCCTCGTTCATCGTCACGCTGGCGCTGTTCTCGGCGCTGCGCGGTGCGGCGATGCTGATGACCGATGCGATCCCGGTGCCCATCCTGGAGGCCGGCTTCGAGCGCTGGGGCAGCGGCACGCTGCTGGGCATTCCGGTGCCGGCGCTGGTACTGCTGGCGCTGTTCGTGGTGTTCTCGGTACTGGCCTCGCGCACGGCGTTCGGGCGCGCGGTCTATGCGATCGGCGGCAACGCCGAGGCCGCGCACCTCTCGGGCATTCCGGTGGCGCGAACGCGTGTGCTGCTGTTCGCGCAGACGGGCGGCCTGGCGGCGCTGGCCGGCCTGCTGATGACGTCGCGGCTGGGCTCGGGCAATCCCAACATCGGCTACGGCGTGGAGTTCGCGGTCATCACGGCGGTGATCGTGGGCGGGGCCAGCCTCTACGGTGGCAAGGGCAGCATGCTCGGCACGCTGCTCGGTGGCCTCTTCATCGTGGTGCTCAACAACGCGATGGTGCTGCTGGGCATCAACTCGTATGCGCAGGACGTGGCCAATGGCGTCGTGGTCCTGCTGGCGGTGCTGGTGAGCAGCCGTGCGGGCCTGCCCGCCGGTTGGCGCTTGCGGCGCATGCCACGCGCCTGAGGACAGCGCGCGGCCCCCGCTATCCGGCGCGCACCGCGCGCGCCGACGCCGTCCGTCCGGCGCGGTTGGAGGCCAGCATGTCGTGCAACTGTTGCGCCGCAGGAGTGAGCGACTTGCCGCGCCGGCGGATCAGGCCCATCTTGCGCGTCACCACCGGGTCGGTGAGCGCAATGCTGATCAGCGTCGGGTGATCCTTGCCCGGCATTGCCAGGGCCGGCACCGCCGCCACGCCCAGGCCGGCTTCCACCAGGCCCAGCAGCGTCGTGACATGGCGGGCCTCGTACTGGCATTGCGGCCGGTCGGGCACGTTGGCCAGCGCCAGATCCATCAGCAGGCGGTTGCCCGAGCTGCGGCCGACGGACATGAAGTCGTGCTGGCCGAGTTCGGCCCACGTGATCTTCTTGCGGCGCGCCAGCGGATGGTCGCGCCGGCAGGCGGCCACGAAGCGCTCGGTCAGCACCGGCCTGAACTCGATCTCGGCTTCCTGGCTGCCGATGAAGTTGAGGCCGAAGTCGGCCTCGCCCTGCGCCACCGCCACCAGCACTTCGTTCGCGCTGGCGTCGTGCACCTTCACGCGGATGCGCGGGAACTTCTCGTGGTAGCGCCTCACCACCTGGGGCAGGAAGTAGTAGACGGCCGATGGCACGCATGCGATGGTCACCTCGCCCACGCGGCGCGCGGCGATGTCGCCCATGCCGAGCATCATGGCGTCGAGGTCGTCGAGCCACTGGCGCGTCTTGCGGAAGAAGTCGCGGCCCACGGCGGTGAGCGTGACGCGCCGTGTCGTGCGGTCCAGCAGGCGCACGCCCAGCGCTTCCTCCAGCTTGTCGATGCGCCGGCTGAAAGCGGGCTGCGAGATGTGCACCGCTTCGGCTGCGGCACGGAAGCTCTGCAGTTCCGCCACAGCCGCGAAAGCCTGCATGTCAGCGAGATCGAACTTGTTGGCCATGGTGTCGTCCGTCGTGGAAAGGGTGGATCCGATTATTCCACCAGATGCATCAATGCATCCGAACGTTGCAATTCACAGAAGCGGCGCCGTTGCCGATCATCGCTGCATGGCTCAAACGATTCCATGCGTCCTGATGCGCGGCGGCACCTCGCGGGGACCTTTCTTCCTCGGCGACTGGCTGCCGTCCGACCCGGCCGGGCGCGACCGCGCGCTGATCGCGGCGCTGGGATCGCCGCACGAGCTGCAGATCGACGGCCTGGGTGGCGGTAACTCGCTGACCAGCAAGGTGGCCATCGTCTCCCGCTCCTCGCAACCTGGCTGCGACGTGGACTATCTCTTCGCCCAGGTGAGCATCGACGAGGAGCGCGTGGACGTGGCGCCCAACTGCGGCAACATGCTCGCGGGCGTGGGGCCCTTCGCCATCGAACAGGGCCTGGTGCCGGCGCGCGAGGGCAGCACCCGCGTGAACATCTTCAACGTCAACACCCGCTCGCGCATCGAGGCCGAGGTGATGACGCCGGGCGGCCGCGTGAGCTACGACGGCGACCAGCGTATCGACGGCGTGCCCGGCACGGCCGCGCCGATCCGCCTGGCCTTCGCCAACGCCTGGGGCGCGGTGACCGGCCACGTCTTCCCGACAGGCCAGCGCAGCGACGTGATCGACGGTATCGAAGTCACCTGCATCGACGCCGCGCAGGTCATGGTGATGGTGCGCGCGGCCGACCTGGGCCTGGCCGGCGACGAAGCGCCCGCGGCCCTCGACGCCAATGCGCCCCTGATGGCCCGGCTCGAAGCGCTGCGTCGCGCGGCCGGCCTGCGCATGGGCATGGGCGACGTGTCGCGCAGCGTGCTGCCCAAGCCCGTCATCGTCTCGCCCGGGGCACAGCCAGGGACGATCGTCTCGCGCTACTTCACCCCGTTGCGCTGCCACCGCTCGCACGCGGCCACGGGCGCCATCGGTGTCGCCGCTGCGCTCGCGCTGCCGGGCTCGGTGGCGGCCGACGCCCGCTGGACACCTGGGCCCGGCTCGCACCGGGTCGGTGTGCTGCATCCGGCCGGCTGCATTCCTGTCGACCTCGAACTCGGCGGCGACGCCGCATCGCCCACGTTGCAGCGCGCGAGCCTCGTGCGCACGGCCCGCAAGATTCTCGAAGGCACCCTTTACATCCCGGTCCGCGCGGCGGCCGCATGACACCTGGGCCGGCATGGCCCATCATCAACGTAGACAAGGAGACAACACCATGCAGAGCAATTCCTGTCGGGCCATCGGCCGCCGATCGGCCATCGCCGCGCTCGCCCTGGCGGCCTGCGCCGCCAGCGGCCTGGCACAGGCCCAGAGCGCCTATCCCGAGCGCATCGTCACGCTCGTCGTGCCCACGGCGCCCGGCGGCGGTAACGACGCCATGGCGCGCGTCGTGGCGCAGAAGCTCTCGACGATGTTCGGCCAGCAGGTCATCGTGGAGAACAAGGCCGGCGCAAACGGATCGATCGCCGCCGAATACGTGGCGCGCGCGCCGGGCGACGGCTACACGCTGCTGTTCGGCTACATCGGCACGCACGGCATGAATCCGGCGCTGCAGAAGCTGCGCTACGACCCCGTCGCCAGCTTCGAGCCCATCGGCATGGTGTGCACCTCGCCCACACTGATGGTGGTCAACCCGGCCGTGCCCGCCCGCAGCGTGGACGAGCTGGTCAAGGCCATGCGCGCGCGGCCCGACCAGTTCAACTACGCCTCGGCCGGCAATGGCACGGCGCCCCACTTCGCGGCGGAGATGTTCAAGCTCGCCACCAAGGCGGAG
Organism: Burkholderiales bacterium; assembly: GCA_017307855.1. Classification (GTDB taxonomy): domain Bacteria; phylum Pseudomonadota; class Gammaproteobacteria; order Burkholderiales; family Burkholderiaceae_C; genus JAGOCV01. The sequence goes on from JAFKGD010000010.1 coordinate 86,447, forward strand.
ATGGCCCACGTGCCCTACAAGGGCTCGGCGCCCGCGATGGGCGATACCGTGGCCGGCCAGACGCAGGTGATGTTCCCCAGCCTGTTCACTGCCTATCCGTTCGTCAAGGCCGGCAAGCTGCGCGCGCTCGGCGTCGCTGGCCCGAAGCGCTCGAGCACCATGCCCGACGTGCCCACGCTGGAGGAGCTCGGCATCAAGGGCGTGGACGTGACGCAGTGGTACGCCATCTTCGCGCCTGCGAGGACGCCGCGGCCCATCGTCGACAAGCTCAACACCGCGCTCAACGCAGCCCTGGCCGACAAGGACGTGGCGAACCGCATCGAGTCGCATGGTGCCGTCGTGGAGACCAGCACGCCCGACCAGTTGCGCATGAAGGTGCGCAGCGAAGTCGCCAAGTGGCGCGGCGTGGTCGAAAGCGCGAAGCTGCAGCCGGACTGATCCGCCGCCCGTGTGCGTGCATCAGTCCAGGTGCACGTGCGGATGAACGTGCGGATGGGTATGCGCCGGATCGTGTCCGTGCACGTGGTCCGCATGCCGGTGACGATGCCGGTGGCGGTAGGCCAGTTGCGTGCGCTCCAGCAGTTCGACGTCGTGCAGCGCCGCGTGCGCCTCGCCGTCGTGGGCGATGCGGCCGTCGGCGCCCAGGATGACGCAGCGTTCGCCGAACTCCGCCGCGAAGGCATGGCTGTGCGTGCTGACGATGACGGTGGCGGGCGTGTCGAGCAGGTGCTCGGCGAGCCAGCCGGCGGTGCGCGGATCGAGGTTGGCGGCCGGCTCGTCCAGCAGGAGCAGGCCGGGCTGCAGGGCCAGCACGCAGGCCAGCGCCACCTTCTGCTTCTGGCCACCGGAGAGCGAGAAGGGCGGCTTGTCCAGCAACGGGCCCAGTTGCAGCGCCTGCGCCCAACGGTCCACGCGCGCCGGCGCGTCGGAAAGGCCCAGGCGCTCGGGTCCGTAGGCGATCTCTTCGCGCACGCTGGGGTTGAACAGCATGGCGTCGGGATTCTGGAACAGCAGCCCCACGTCCGCGCGGAAGCGCCGCACCCAGGCCTTGTCGCGCAGGCTCGCGGCGTCCACCGGCATGCCGCCGTGCAGGTGACGGCCACTGTGGGCGAACACCAGTCCCGCGAGCAGCTTGAGCAGGGTGGACTTGCCAGTGCCGTTGGCACCCATCAGCACGATCTTCTCGCCGCGCAGGACGCGCAGGTCGATACCGGCGAGCAGCGGCTCGGCATCGGGCCAGGCGAAGGAGACGTCATGCAGTTCGATCAGTGGCATGTCATTCATCGAAGCAACCCCGCGATCGCATGGCCAGCGCGGTGTCTTCCGCGTTGGCGAGGGATTTGTCGAGCAGGTGCGCCGCCTGCGCCGCCGCGTGGCGGGTGCGGTCGCGCCAGCGAGCCTGGCCCACATCGCGGCTGGCGAAGGCCAGGCGGAAGTCGCGCAGGACACGCGTGAAGGTCCGGGCCTGGCCGCTGGCCAGCGTCGCCACCAGCGACAGCGTCGGCGAGCAGCGCAGCGCGCGCAGCAGGTTGACGCGCGAGACCAGCCAGAAGCCCAGGAACACCATCAGCAGCACTCGCAGGTTGATGCGAAGGAGGTACTGCCCCGTGGCCGCCGTCCACAGGTCGCCGCGCCAGAGCGCCAGCAGCGCATAGCCCAGGCTCACCGACAGGTTGAACAGCAGCACCGACAGCACGGCGCGGCGCAGCAGGCCGGAGCGCGCCGGCCCGGCGGCCAGCGCCGCGATCGCCAGCAGCGCACCCAGCACGGCCGGATCGTGGATGAAGCCCAGCGCCAGCAGCGCTGCGGCATAGAGCGCCAGCCACAGCGTGTCGCGGCTCATGCGTGCTGCCATCGGCGCTCCTGTGCGTGCCGCCACACCAGCAGCGTGATGGCGGCTTCGGCCCCCCCCAGCAGTGTGTGCGGCAGCAGCACGGCGGGCAGCACGATGCGCCAGCCGAAGGGGAAGAACAGCGGCTGGCCGCTGCCGGTGTGCGCCAGCAGCGGCTGTGCGCCCAGTACCAGCGCCACCGCCGCGGCCGACGCCATCACCGAACACCACGTGGCCAGCACGACGGCGGCAGGCTCGCCCAGGCGCCGCAGCGCATGGAACACCGCCAGCGCCACCGCGCTGCCCACCACACCCATGGCCAGCGCATTGACCGGCAGCGCCGTCAGCCCGCCGGCGCCGAACAGCAGCGACTGCAGCAGCAGCACGACGCTGTAGGCGAGGAAAGCGAGCCGGCCGCCGAACAGCAACGCCAGCAGGGCCACGCCCACCACGTGGCCGGAGGTGCCGCCCGGAATCGGCAGCATCACCAGCCCCAGCGCATAGACCAGCGCCGTGAGTGCGGCCAGGCGCGGCACCATGCGGTCGTGCAGCCGGTCGCGCAGGCCGCGTGCGGCCCAGGTCCAGGCACCGATGGCCAGCGCCGATGCCGGCAGCCACGTGATGGGGGCGAGGAAGCCGTCGGGAATGTGCATGGCGTGCCTGGCTTCAGTCCTGCGCCGACCGTGCGCGGGCGCGGCGCCGCCGGCGCGCGAACCACAGGCCGTAGAGCGCCGCGATCGCCGCCACGCCCGCAGCGCCACGCGCGAGGCGGTCTCCTGCCGTCGGAGCCGCGGTCAGTGCGATGGGCGCCGCCGCAGCGGGCCGTGCGTTCACGGCCGGCAGCAGCAGGTCGATGCCATGGCCGTCGGCCGAGAAGGCGCGCAGGCGCAGGGCGACGACGTCGCTCACGCGCGGGTCGATCACGACCCCGCCCGTCTCGCTGGTGCGGCCGGCCTGTACTGGCGAGGCCTCCGCTGGCGCGCCCTGAGCGCGCAACTCGTAGGCTTCGTAGGCGAAGGGTTCGCCGTCGCCGTAGGCGAGCGTCACGCGGCGCGGCGGGCCGTCCTCGACGACGGCCTGCACGTCGTGCGCGATCGCTGGCCCGACCGCGCCCAGCGCCGAAGCGGCGACCACGAGCAGGGCGCAGTGGACGAAATGACGTGACATCAGGGCGCGGCGAGCACGAGGTTCGCCTCCATCGACAGAACGTCGGCGCGTGCGTCGCCTGTGAGCGGCTGGCGGTGGGCGACGGAGATCATCTGCACGCCGGGCGGCACGGGCACGCGGGCCTGTCCCCTGGCGTCAGTGACCACGGGCGCGACGGTGTCCGTCGTGAAGCGAGAAACCTTCGCGCCCGCCAGCGGCTGGCCTTGCACCAGCACCTGCACCGTGACGGCACCGCCTGCGGGCGCGGCCAGCGGCACGATCTCCAGCGTCTGCCCCACGGGCTTGAGCGCGGGCGCGCCCCAGGCGAGCACGGTCTTGCCGAACTTCACGGCGTGCGAGGCGCCCAGGGCGCCGGGCACTTCGTTCATCGGCCCGGGTTTCGATCCTTCCTTCGTGCGGCTGTGGAAGCCGTTGTCGTAGCTCGACGTGATGACGGCGGGCGTGCCGTCCACCTGCACGCGCGGGGCGCCGCTGGTGGGCACCAGCCGTGCGGCCAGTGGCTGGCCGGCCGCGTTCACGGCTGCCAGCGCGCTCACCTTGGCGGCGGTGGCGGCCTCGAGCTTGCCGGCGTGGCCGAACAGGAAGACCAGTTGGCCGTCCTGCGGCTGCACCCAGGCGTCGTGCGCCCGGGCGGTGCTGGCGAGGCCGGCCGCCAGCAGCAGGCCGCTGGCTCGAAGGATGAGTCGTGTGTTCATGGCTCGGGAGGATGAAGGGGTAAAGGGTCAGAACTGGAGCGAGGTGCCCAGCGTGATGCTGCGCGGCGCGCCGGGGTTGTAGGTGCGGGTGCCGCCCGTGATGCCGGCCGAGGTGGCGTAGCGGCGATCGGTGAGGTTGCCCACCTGCACGTAGTAGCGCTGCGACTTCGCGCCCAGAGGCGAGGCGGCGTTGCCGCGCACGTCGTGGCTGGCCATGAGGTCGATCGTGCGGTAGCCGCCGTAGTACGCGGCCGGCGTGGTGGCCGAAGGCTGCGAGATCGCGTAGCGGCCCAGCGAGCGTGCGATCGCCGTGACCGCGAAGCCGGCGGCGGGGCGCACCGTGGCCGTGAACGTGGCCAGGTAGCGCGGCACGCCGGTGATCTCGGATCCCACGAGCCACGGCGTCGTGGGCAGGCTGGCGAGCACCTCGGTGCGCACGCGTGCCAGCGCGGCGGTGAACTCGAGCATGTCCGAGGGCATGAAGCGGATCTCGGCTTCGAGCCCCTGGCGCCGCGTGCTGCCGACGTTGGCGTAGGTGAGCGTGGCCGGGTCGGCCAGCGCCACCTCGTCGCGGCTGTCGGTGCGGAAGTGCGCCACGTCGATCAGCCAGGACTCGCCGGGCGTGAACGTCAGCCCCAGTTCGCGCTGGCGGAACGTGGTCGGCTGCACGGCGAGTCCGGCCGTGAACTTGGCCGCGTCGCCCGGCAGCGCGAAGCCTTCGGCCACGCTGGCGCGCGCCTCCACCACGCCGGGCAGCCAGGTGGAGCGCACGCCGACCTTGGGCGTGGTCACGTGGAAGTCCTGCATGTCGTTGCACTGCGCGCTGGCGCCGGTGCGCGTCTCCAGGCCGCGCACCTCGCAGCCGCCGCCCACGTGGTCGTGGCGCACGCCCAGGCTGGGGCGCAGCAGCGGATGCAGCGCCCATTCGCCCTGCGCGAAGAGCGAGTCGGTGCGCGTGGCCAGCAGGCGGTCGAGCGTGCCGCTGCCGCCGGCCACGCCGGCGGTGGTCGTGGTGGGCGTGAAGACACCGTTGGCCAGCGCGTCGGCATAGGTGTAGTGCGTGTCTTCGGAGTAGCGTTCGATGCCGGCCACCCAGTTCAGCGGCCGGTCCGCCAGGCGGTGGCTGCCGTTGAGGTTGAGGCCCGCGCCCAGCACGTCGCGGTCGTAGGCTTCTTCGCGCTGCTGCCAGGTGGCGGCGTTGGTCAGGCGCGTGAACGAGCGGCGGAAGTCCTGCTGCGTGCCGTAGGCGAAGGCCAGCAGCTTGAGCTCAGGCGTGATCGTGTGCGAGAGGTCGGCGCGCAGCGTGGCGAAATTCTTGTCGGAACTGTCGTTCTGCACGTTGGGGTTCTTGCGCGCGTAGAGCTCGCGGTTGTCGAACTGTGCCTGCGTGATGACCGAGGCCGTGTCGGCGCTGCCTGTGTGCAGGCGCGTGGACAGCGCCAGTTGCGTGCCGGGCGCCAGTTGCATCGCGCCGCGCAACGCGACGGTGCCGCGCTGGTTGCCCGACTGCTCGCGCCAGCTGTCGGTGCGATACAGCTGCACCGCACCGTTGAGCGTGACGCCGCCGCCCTCGGCGCCCGCGTGTGCGCCGAACGCGCCCTGCAGGTCCAGCGTGCCGTGATCGCCCAGCTTGAGGTCGAGGTCGCGGTAGCGGCCACCCTTGCGCGAATCGAATGCCACCACGCCCGCGCGGTTGTAGTTGCCGTACAGCGCCGACACCGGGCCTCGGTACACCTTCATCGACGACAGCTCCAGCGGCACCAGCACGTTGAGGTCGGCATAGCCATCGGCATGGCTCGACGCCTCGTTGAGCGGAATGCCGTCGATCACGAAGCCGATGTCGCCGCCGTGACCGCCGCCCGAGAAGCCGCGCAGCGTGATCGAGTTGGCCACGCCGCCATAGCCGAGGCCGCGCACTTCCATGCCGGGCACCTCGCGGAACAACTGCTCGGGCTGCGTCACCTGGCGTTCGCGGAACTCCTCGCGGCCGAAGGCCTGCATGCTGTACGGCTGGTCACGGCTGGCGGTCACGGCCTCGCCCTTGACGGTGACGGCTTCCAGTTCGCGGGCGACGGTCGTCGCCTGGGCCCAGGCCAGCGCGGGTGCGATGAGCGCGAGGCAGGCGAGGGTGGAGGGAGGATTCATTGGCGACGGACTTTCATACGAATTATCATTTCTTCATACAAATTCCGTGCCAGATGCGACGCATCGTGGTGCACCGAAATGCGGCACCTGCGGCCCACGGCGGGCGACGTTGTCCGCTGCTCATTTCGCAGGCAATGCGGTGCCAACCCGCGCCGGTGCTCGCTCCGGCACAACCATCCGACGCATTTCCACAAAGTTGTCCACACAAAGGCGGGACAACTTCGCAGGCACCTCGACAGTGCACGCGGTGACACACGAGGTGGCTGCCCTTCATCGGGGCACACCCTATGAATGAACCCGCGCGGCCGCGGCATGATCCGGCGCCCATGAATGCTGTTCCGCTCCGCCTCCTGCGCGCCGTGGCCGCAGCCGCCACGCATGCCAGCGCCAGCGGCGCGGCGCGGGCACTGCATCAATCCACGTCGTCGGTCACGCGCGGCATCCAGGCCGCCGAGTCGATGCTGGAGGAGCGGCTGTTCGAGCGCGACACGCGCGGCATGGTGGCCACGCCCGAAGCGGCCGTGCTGGTGGAGCGTGTGCTGCGCGCCCAGCAGGTGCTCCATGCGGCGTCGGCCGGCCTGCGTGTGCGTGGCGCGCCCGCGTCTGTCGAGGCGTTGCCCCGGCTGGTCACAGACGGCCTGCTGCGCGCGCTGGTGGCACGCGCGGAGCACCCGTCGGAGAGCACGGCGGCGGCGAGCCTCGGCCTGTCGCAGCCCGCGCTGCACCAGGCGCTGCGCAAGCTGGAACATCTGGCGCGGCTGCCGTTGTTCGAGCGCACGCGCGTCGGCACGCGTCTCAATGAATCGGGGCAATGGTTGCTGTTGCATGCGCAGCAGGCGCTGGCCGAACTGCGCATCGGCCATGAAGAGCTCGCGCGCCGGGGCCGTCATTCCGGCGGCCAGGTGGTGATCGGCGCGCTGCCCATGGCCGGCGACGTGCTGGTGCCGCGCGCGGTGACGCTGGCCCTGCGCGCGCAGCCCCGGCTTGACATCACCGTCAAGGACGGCACCTACGAATCGCTGCGCCACATGCTGCGCGCGGCCGAGGTGGACTTCGTCGTCGGCCCGCTGCGCGGCAGCGCGCTGCCGTCCGACCTGCGCGAGGAAACACTGTTTGTCGACCGTTTCGTGGCCGTCGCGCGCAGCGGCCATCCGCTGGCCACGCTGCGGCGCCGCCCCTCGCTGCGGCAGATGGCGCGCCATCCGTGGGTGGGGCCGCTACCGGGCACGCCGGCCGAGGCGGCATTCAGCCGCCTGTTCGCCGAGGCGGGCCTGGCGCAGCCCCACCTCTCGCTGCGCGGGCACAGCGCGCCGGTGGTGCGGTCGGTGTTGCTGTCGGGCGATCACGTGGCGTTGCTGTCGCCGCTGCAGGTGCATGCGGACGTCGAGGCCGGACTGCTGGTGCATCTGACGGATCCGATCGCCGGCACCGAACGCCCCATCGGCATCGCGCAACGCGCGCACGCGTTGCCATCGTCGGCCAGCGAAGGCGTGCTGGCTGCCCTGCGGCAGGTGGGCCTGGAAGCAGCGCGGCACTGGCGATAAGCAGAACGCAACACCAGCAAGCTGCTGCGCAAGGCCGTCGCGGGCCGGCGATGCGCGCGCGGTGGATACTGTCCTGGGGTGGAGCACCCGCGCGCCGATGCGCGCCGGCGCTGGAACCACGACAACACATCAACTCGAAACGGAGAGACAACCATGACCGTCAGGCCTGGCAGCGCCGCCGCGCGCACCGAGGGTGTTCGCGCACGCGACCGCCGCAACTTCAACACCCGCCTGCTCGCCGCTGCCGCGGCCGGCCTGCTGCCATCGGCGGGCGCCTTCGCGCAGGACGCGGCGGCCGGTTATCCCAACAAGACCGTGCGGCTCGTGATTCCGTTCACGCCGGGCGGATCCACCGACATCCTGGGCCGCACCATCGGCCAGCAGCTGAGCATGCTGTGGGGGCAGTCGGTGGTGCCCGACAACGTGCCGGGCGCGGGCGGCAGCATCGGCGCCGACAAGGTGGCCAAGGCACCGGCCGATGGCTACACGCTGCTCATGGGCCACATCGGCACGCTGGCGGTGACGCCTTCGCTCTATTCGCGCCTGCCCTACGACCCGATCAAGAGCTTCCAGGCCGTGGCCTGGGTGGCGCGCGTGCCCAACGTGCTGGTGATCCATCCGTCGGTGCCGGCGAAGAACATCGCCGAGCTGATCGCCTATGCCAAGGCCAATCCGAACAAGCTCAACTACGGCTCGGGCGGCAACGGCAGCGCGGCCCACATCGCCACCGAATACCTCAAGCTGCAGGCCGGCATCCAGATGCAGCACGTGCCTTACAAGGGCACGGCGCCGGCGGTGAACGACCTGGTGGCCGGGCAGATCCAGCTGATGTTCACGGGCGTGCCCGCCGTGATCGCACAGGTGAAGGCCGGCCAGTTGCGTGCGCTGGCCGTCTCGTCGCCGCGCCGCGTGAAGGCCGTGCCCGATCTGCCCACCGTGGCCGAGAGCGGCTACAACGGCTTCGAGGCCGACCAGTGGTACGGCGTGGTAGCGCCGGCCGGCACGCCGCCGGCCATCGTCGCCAAGCTCAACAGGCAGATCAACGAACTGCTGTCATCGCCCGAGATCTCGTCCAAGCTCGCATCGGAAGGTGCCGAACCCACGCCCAATCCGCCCGAAGTGTTCGCGAAGCTGATCGAGACCGAGATCGCACGCTGGCGCACGGTGATCCAGGCCGGCGGCGTGAAGGTGGAATGACGCACTCGCCCACAGGCGGAATGTAGACGGGGCCCTTCGGGGCCCCGTTGCATCTGACGCGTCGTGGCTGTCAGTCCTCGTGCGTGTCGTGCGTGCCCGCGCTGCCCCGGCGCCAGTAGCCCGAGGCCTTGACGCGGCGCGGCGCCAGGCCGCGTTCCTTCACGAGGTGGTGGCGCACGGCCTTGGCACTGGCCGACTCGGCCGCCACCCAGGCATGGGTTTCGCCCGGCGGCAGGTGCAGCGCGGCCACTGCGCGCGCCAGCAAGGCATCGGCTGGCGCGGCGCCGGCCTGGCGGTGGACCCAGTGCACGTCCAGCGTGGCGGCGCTGGCCAGCGGCACGTGGTCGGCCGCGCTGTCCACCTCGGCCACCACGATGGCGCGGGCGGCGGCCGGCAGTTCGGCCAGGCGCCGTGCGATGGCGGGCAGGGCGGTGTCGTCGCCCACCAGCAGATGCACGTCGAAACCCGTGGGCAGGATGAACGAGCCGCGCGGCCCGCCCAGCCCCACCTGCTGGCCTGGCGCGGCCTGCAGTGCCCATTGCGTGGCGGGACCGGCGTCGTGCAGCGCGAAGTCCAGCTGCAGCGTGCGCGCCGCGGCGTCGTGCGCGCCGGGCGTGTAGTCTCGCATTACGGGCTTGGCGCCTTCGGGCCAGACCATGCCGTCAGGCGTGGCCTGGGGCAGGCGCAGCGCGCCGGTGGCCGCGTCGGGCAGGAACAGCTTCACGTGGTCGTCGAAGCCCGGGCTGTGGAAGCCTTCGAGCTCGTCACCCGCGAGCGTGATGCGCAGCAGGTGCGGCGTCACGCGCTGCACCTGCTGCACGGTGAGGACGCGGAAGCGCAGTTCGTGCCGCACGCGGCGCGGTGCCAGCGCATCGTCGGCGGGCAGATTGTCGTTGTTGATGGTCGGTGTGGTCATGGGGTCAGATCTTTTCGAGGTCTTGCGCCGCGCGGTCCAGCACGGCGGCGAACGCATGGGCCTGTCCGGGCGTGAGGGGTTCGCCCGCCAGCCGCAGCCGCACGGCGAACTTGAAGTTCTCCAGCGCGCGCACCACCTGCGGCGGCCGGCCCGCCAGCGTGCCGCGCTCGCCCTGCGCGCCGCTGTCCATGCGGGCCAGCAGGGCGCCCAGGATCTCGCGCTGGTCGGCCAGATGGGCCTGGCCTGCGGGGGTGATGCTGCAGAGCTTGCGGCCGCCGTCTTCGGCGGCCTGGGCGATCAGGCCCTGCTCTTCGAGCAGCGTGAGCGTGGGATAGACGACGCCCGGGCTCGGGCTGTACTGGCCGTGCACGCGCTCCTCGATCTCGCGGATGAGTTCGTAGCCGTGCCGGGGCTTTTCGGCGATGAGGTGAAGCAGCACGAGGCGCAAGCCGCCGTGCTGAAAAAAGCGGCCGCCTCGGCCGCCAGGGTGAAGTCCGCGCATGCGCCGTCCTTTCCGGAAATCGTTCGTGTTCCGGCGGACTTTATTAGATATATCTAAAAGCTGTCTATTTTGTTTCGAAAGACCCTGCGGGCGTCATCCCGCCGGGCGCGCCTGCGGCGCCGGCGCGTCGGCCTGCGGCGTGTCGATGTGCACGGCATGTTCCATCTTGGGGGCATCGCTGCCGGCGGCAGGTGGCGCGCTTTCGTGGCGGCCCAGCGGCTGGAAGTCGGCCGCCGCCTGGATGCGCAGCTGGGGCAGGAACTGCGGGTATTCGCGCTGCATGAAATCGATCATGCCCTCGCGGATGCGGCAGCGCAGATCGAACGCCTTGCCCGACGAGCCGGCCGTGGCCAGCACGCGCACCTGCATGGTTTTCTCGGTGGTGTCGGTGATCTGCAGCACGAAGACACGGCCATCCCATTCCGGCGCGGCGCGCACGATGCGCTCCATCTCGGCGCGCAGTGGCGCCATCGGCATGCCGAAGTCGACGTAGAAGAACACGGCGCCCAGCAGTTGCGAGTTGTTGCGTGTCCAGTTCTGGAACGGATTCTCGATGAACCACTGCAACGGAATGATGAGGCGGCGCTCGTCCCAGATGCTCAGTACCACATAGGTGCCGGTGATTTCTTCGACGCGGCCCCATTCGCCCTGGACGATGAGCACGTCGTCGATGCGGATCGGCTGCGCCAGCGCAATCTGCAGGCCCGCGATGAGGTTGCTGAATACCGGCCGCGCCGCGATGCCGCCCACGATGCCGATCACGCCGGCAGAAGCCAGCAGGCTGGCGCCCACCTGGCGCGCGCCGGGGAAGGTCATCAGCATCAGCGCGCCGCCGGCCATCAGCACCAGGATCTGCGCGGTGCGCGCGAGCACGCGGGTCTGCGTGAAGATGCGGCGGGCCTGCAGGTTGTCCTCGACGTCCTGGGGGTGCTTGGCGATGATGCCGTCGGCAAAGCCGGAGATGGCGTTGGTCAGCAGCCAGATGAAGCAGCCGATGAGTGCGAGGCCGTTGAAGTGGCGGACGGTGTCGATGAAGCGCAGGCTGTCGGGCGCGGCCTGCCAGACGCCCTGCAAGGCGATGAGGGGCAGCACGAACTGGGCGGGCCGGTGCAGCGACTCGACCACGTGCTGGAGCACGACGGACAGGCGCGCCGCGCGCCGCAGCACGACGCCACCGATGCGATGGATGACGAGCGCGATGATGACGGCGATGGTGGCCGGCACGAGGGTCGCCAGCCAGGGCGATGAGCGAAGGGAGGACAGCAGATCGTTCATCCGCCCCATTGTGCGCAGGGCACGGCGCGATCACGTAAGGGCTTGTGAATGTCTCGGGTGCGGGGTGCGGTTTGGTTGACCGGGCGCGGCGAGGGCGCTATTCGCATGCGCGATGGCCACCGTCGTGGCTCGCCGGTCGGGACCGCGGGGTGGCTGCATCCGCTCGTGTCCCCCGCCGGCTGCGCCGGCTCCTCCTTGACCTCGCTGCGACAGCCACCCCGCGTTCCCGACGGGGCGTGTCGCGCTGCGAGGCTTCAGTTGCGGCGCGGAGGGCGTTGCGCGGGGCGAAACTCGCCGGGTTCGCTGGCGGGTCGGGGGATGGCCTTGAGGCGGCGGCGCGCGGGGGCGGCGGGGACTTCGTCCTCTGGCGTTTCGGCCGCGGGGATTTCTTCTTCGACGGAGGCGGCCGATTCACCGGCGGCGGCTGCATGCACGGCCATCTTGTCGGCCACACCGGCGAATTTGCTGTATTTGGCCAGCAGCGGCACCAGTTGGCCGTAGATGCGCGGGTTGCCGGCCACGCATTCGCGTTGTTCGATGAAGTCGGCCTCGCCCGTGAAGTTGCCGATCAGGCCACCGGCTTCGGTGACCAGCAGCGAGCCGGCCGCCACGTCCCAGGGGTTGAGGCCGGTTTCGAAGAAGCCATCGGTGAAGCCCGCGGCCACGTAGGCCAGATCGAGCGCGGCGGCGCCGGGGCGGCGCAGGCCGGCCGTGCGCTGCATCACGTCGCCCATCATCTGCAGGTACTGGTTGAAGTTGTCGGCCGGGCGGAACGGGAAGCCCGTGGAGATCAGGCATTCCTGCAGGCGGGTGCGCTTGGAGACGCGGATGCGCCGCTCGTTCATGTACGCGCCGCGCCCGCGCGTGGCGGTGAAGAGGTCGTTGCGGCTGGGGTCGTAGATGACGGCTTGTTCCACGCGGCCGCGCACGGCCAGAGCGATGCTGACGCAGTACACGGGAAAGCCGTGGATGAAGTTGGTGGTGCCGTCCAGCGGATCGATGATCCAGACGTGATCGGAATTCGGGTTGCCGTGCGTGGTGCCGGTTTCCTCGCCCAGGATCCCGTGGTCGGGGTAGGCGGTGAGCAGGGTCTCGATGATGATCTGCTCGGCGGCCTGGTCCACTTCCGTCACGAAGTCGTTCACCTGCTTTTGCGAGATGCGCACCGATTCCACGTCGAGCGCGGCGCGGTTGATGATGGCGCCGGCGGCGCGTGCGGCCTTGATGGCCACGTTGAGCATGGGGTGCAGGTTGGAGGACGACATGGATTGTGTGAAGAGCATCCGCGCACGGCGCGCGCAGGTGGAAGGCGGGGGCCGGCGATGCGGCCAAGGGCGGGATTTTAACCCCGGCGGCCTTCCGCTGCAGGGCGCCGCCGGCCGGCTGCGACAATCGCGGGCTGCCCGCAGCGCATCCCGCCGTCCATGATCACCCGCTTCATCCTCATCCAGACCAGCCACAGCGGCAACGTGGGCGCTGCCGCGCGGGCGCTCAAGGTGATGGGCTTCGACGATCTGGTGCTGGTGGCCCCGCGCTGGCCCGACGTCCTCACGCGCGAGGAGACCGTGCAGCGTGCCAGTGGCGCCACCGACGTGCTGGAGCGCACGCGCATCGTCGCCACGCTCGACGAGGCGCTGGAGGGCATCACCCACCTGTGCGCCACCGCCATGACGCCGCGCGACTTCGGCCCGCCCACGGTGGCGCCGCGTGCGCACTTCGCGCAACTGGCTCCGCGCATGGCGGACGCTGCGGGGCAGGGCGTGGCCTTTCTTTTCGGTTCCGAACGCTTCGGCATGCGCAACGAAGACGTGTATCGCTGCCACACCTGCCTGTCGATCCCGACCGCGCCGGGCTACGGATCGCTCAACCTGGCGGCAGCCGTGCAGCTGATCGCCTACGACTGGCGCGAGGCGCTGGCCGCGCAAGGCCAGGGTTTTGCGGTGACGCCGGCCACGCCCGAGGCGGCGCCGGCCGATGCGCAGGCGGTGGCGGGCCTGCTGGCGCACTGGGAGCAGTCGCTCACCGCCATCGGCTTCCTCGATCCCGCCGCGCCCAAGAAGCTCATGCCCCGGCTCAACCAGCTGTTCAACCGCGCGCAGCTCACGCAGGAAGAGATCCACATCCTGCGCGGCGTGGCCAAGGCGATGGCCCAGCCGCCGCGCGATCGCTAGGGCCTGAGTCTCAAAGGCCGCGGTGCGAGCGGGGATGGGGGCGCGGCGATAGACTTCCCGCTCATCTGCTGATAACGACAAGACATGTTCGCCCGCCTGCGCTCCGACATCCAGTGCATCCTCGACCGCGACCCGGCCGCGCGCAATGCGTGGGAGGTGCTCACGTGTTATCCGGGCCTGCATGCGCTGGTGATGCACCGCCGGGCGCACTGGTGCTGGAACCATGGCTTCAAATGGCTGGGCCGTTTCATCTCGCACGTCTCGCGCTGGCTGACCGGCATCGAGATCCACCCGGGTGCGAAGATCGGCGAGCGCGTGTTCTTCGACCATGCCATGGGCGTGGTGGTCGGCGAGACGGCCGAGATCGGCGACGGCTGCACCATCTACCAGGGCGTGACGCTGGGCGGCACCTCGCTCTACAAGGGCGAGAAGCGCCACCCGACGCTGGGCCGCGACGTGGTGGTGAGCGCCGGCGCCAAGGTGCTGGGCGGATTCGAGGTGGGTGACGGTGCCAAGATAGGCAGCAATGCGGTGGTCATCAAGCCCGTGCCGGCCGGTGCGACGGCGGTGGGTATTCCGGCGCGCATCATTCCGTCGAAGACCGGCACCAGCGCCGACGTGACCGACGCGCCCCGGCCGCAGTTCACGGCCTACGGCATCACGCAGGACGACGATCCGCTGAGCCAGGCGATGCGCAAGCTGATCGACAGCGCCTCGGGTCAGGAGAACCAGATCGCGCTGCTCTGGCAGGCCATCGAGAAACTCTCTGCAGCGCAGGTCACGCCAGACTGCGTGCCCGACGAAGCCGCCCGCAAGGCGCGCTTCGAGGCCGAGCAGCTCAACCAGCTGGTCGGCAAGTAGGACCCAGGGCGACAGCGCCGGGCCGCGTCACTTCTTCTTCGGCCGGAAGGCGCGGCAGATGGCGTCGTCGGTCTCGATGAAGGGTCCGCCGATGAGGTCGATGCAGTAGGGCACGGCTGCGAAGATGCCGGGCACGAGTTGCGCGCCGGCGCTGTCCTTCAGGCCCTCGAGCGTTTCCTGGATCGACTTCGGCTGGCCGGGCAGATTGATGATCAGGCTCTGGCCGCGGATCACCGCCACCTGGCGCGAGAGGATGGCCGTGGGTACGAAGCGCAGGCTGATCTGCCGCATCTGCTCGCCGAAGCCGGGCATCTCTTTTTCGGCCACGGCCAGCGTGGCCTCGGGCGTGACGTCGCGTGCGGCCGGGCCCGTGCCGCCGGTGGTGAGCACCAGCGAGCACCCGGCATCCACCAGCTCGATCAGGGCCGCACTGATGCCTGCCTGCTCGTCCGGGATGAGCCGGGGTTCGAATTCGATGGGGTTGCGCACGGCGCGCGTGAGCCAGTCGCGCAGCGCGGGCAGGCCCTTGTCTTCGTAGACGCCAGCGGAGGCGCGGTCGCTCACCGAGACGATGCCGATGCGCACGGGTGCCAGTGCAGGGGTGCTGTCAGTCATTGCCGTCGTCGATGTCGTCGGATTGTGCGGTGTCATCGTCGCCGCTGAGCGCCGCGCGCACCAGCTGGAAGATCTCGCGGTAGGCGCGGCCGTGGCGCGGTGCCAGGCCGGGCTTCTCGGGCACGGCGTCCTTGCGGGCCTGGCGCACCAGCGCGCGCAACTGCTGGCTGTCGGTGGCCGGGTGGGCGTTCAGCCAGTCGCCCACGTCATCGTCGTGCGCGATCAGGCGCTCGCGCCATTGCTCGGCCTGGTGCAGCACCAGCGTCTGCGCAGCCGAGCCTTCGCGTTGCTCGTCGAGCGCGGCGCGCACGGCGGCCAGCGTCTCCTCGTCGAGCTGGCGCATGAGCTTGCCGATGAACTGCATCTGGCGGCGGCGGCCTTCGAAGTTGGTGATGCGGCGCACCTCGTCGAGCGCGTCGGCCAGCTTGTCGGGCAGGCCCAGCGGCTCCATCAGGTCGGCGCGCAGGGTCAGCAGGTCTTCGCCGAGCTTCTGCAGCGCAGCGCTCTCGCGCTTGAGATCGGTCTTGCTCTGTTCGGTCGTGCCTTTGAGCTCGGCCTTGAGTTCGAGGTCGAGCTCGCTGCCTTCGGCCACGAAGTGGCCACGAACGAAGTAGCCTTTTTTGGGTTTGCGGGACATGGGATGGGGACGTTGCGGGGGCCCGGCGCACGCGGCGGGGGCGACAAGTATCATAGCCGCCGATATGAGCACTCCTTCCCGCGCCAAGCCCTCCCGTACCCCCAGGCCCTCGTCTTCCGTGCAAGCCGCCAGCGGCTTCAGCTACAGCCGCGGCTTCTTCGAGGAACTGGTCGATTCGGCGCTGGCCCACGCGAAGAAGCTGGGCGCCACCGATGCGGGTGCCGAGGCGTCCGAAGGCTGCGGCCTGTCGGTGAGCGTGCGCCGGGGCAAGCTCGAAACCGTGGAGCGCAATCGCGACAAGTCGCTGGGCGTCACCGTTTACCTGGGTCAGCGGCGCGGCAATGCCAGCACGTCCGACTTCTCGCGCGCCGCGATCGAGCAGACCGTGCAGGCCGCCTACGACATCGCGCGTTTCACGGCCGCCGATCCGGTCGCCGGCCTGCCAGATGCCGAGGACATCGCGCAGCAACAACCCGACCTCGACCTGTTCCACCCCTGGGCCATCACCAGCGAAGAAGCGGCCGAGCTGGCACTGCGCTGCGAGCAGGCGGCGCTTTCCACCGACCGGCGCATCACCAACAGCGAAGGCGCCGGCGTATCGGCGCAGCAGAGCCATTTCTTCAGCGCGCACACGCGGGGCTTCCGGGGCGGCTATGCCAGCTCGCGCCACAGCCTCTCGGTGGCCCCGATCGCCGGGCGCGGCGACGGCATGCAGCGCGATGCGTGGTATTCGTCGATGCGCTCGCCCAATGAACTGGCCAGCCCCGAGTCGGTGGGGCGCTACGCGGCCGAACGCGCGCTCTCGCGCCTGAAGTCGCGCAAGATCGCCACCACCGAATGCCCGGTGCTGTTCGAGTCGCCGCTGGCCGCCGGCCTGCTGGGCGGCTATGTGCAGGCCACCAGCGGCGGCGCGCTCTATCGCAAGAGCAGCTTCCTGCTCGATTCGCTGGGCAAGCCCGTACTGGCCGACCACATCGACATCGACGAAGACCCGCACCTGGCGCGCGGCAAGGGTAGCGCGCCGTTCGACGAGGAGGGCGTCGCCACGCATGCGCGCCGCGTGGTCGAGGCCGGTCGCGTGCAGGGCTACTTCCTGTCGAGCTACTCGGCGCGCAAGCTCGGCATGAAGACCACGGGCAACGCGGGCGGTTCGCACAACCTCGTGCTCACCTCGCGCCTCACGCGGCCGGGCGACGACCTCGACGCCATGCTGCGCAAGCTGGGCACCGGCCTGTTCGTGATCGAGCTCATGGGGCAGGGCGTGAACTACGTGACGGGCGACTATTCGCGCGGTGCCAGCGGCTTCTGGGTGGAGAACGGCCGCATCGCCTTTCCCGTCGAAGAGATCACCATCGCGGGCAACCTCAAGGACATGTTCCGCGGCATCGTGGCCGTGGGCGCCGATGCGTACAACTACGGCGCCAAGACGGTGGGCTCGGTGCTGATCGAGCGCATGAAGGTGGCCGGCGCCTGAGCACGCGCGGCCTCGCCCGGATGACAAAAGGGGCGCCGAGGCGCCCCTTGTACTTTCAGCTGGCCAGCGCGGCCTTCACAGCCGCCGAGACCTGTCCCATCTCGGCCTTGCCCGCCAGGCGCGTCTTCACGGCGCCCATCACCTTGCCCATGTCGCCAGGGCCCGAGGCTCCCAGTTCGGCCACGATGGCCTTGACTTCAGCGGCGATTTCTTCGGCCGACAGGCGTTGAGGCAGGTAGGCCTCGAGCACCTTGATCTCCGACGCTTCCTTCCCGGCCAGGTCGGTGCGGCCGGCCTGGTTGAAGGCGGCCACCGAATCCTTGCGCTGCTTGATCAGCTTGTCGACGATGGCCACGACAGCCGCATCGTCGAGCTCGACGCGTTCGTCCACTTCTTTCTGCTTCATCGCGGCGGTGAGCAGGCGGATGGTGCCCAGGCGCTCGGTGTCCTTGGCGCGCATGGCGGCCTTCATGTCGTCGGTGATCTGGTCCTTGAGGCTCATGGTGTGCTCCTGAGTTGGCAGGGAGAAAAAGAACAGCGGAAAACAGAAAACCCGCGCCTGGCGTCCCGAGCGCGGGTTCTGTGGACCTGCCGCGAAGACAGGCCTGAAAAGCGGGAACCGCTCAGTACAGCTTCTTGGGCAGCTGCATGCTGCGAACGCGCTTGTAGTGGCGCTTCACGGCGGCTGCCTTCTTGCGCTTGCGTTCGGCGGTGGGCTTTTCGTAGAACTCGCGTGCGCGCAGTTCGGTCAGCAGGCCCAGCTTTTCGATGGTGCGCTTGAAGCGGCGCAGGGCGACGTCAAACGGCTCGTTTTCTTTAACGCGGATGGTGGTCATGACTAAATGGATTTCCGTCCAGTGTGCGGGCAGAGGATTCCGGGGAAGATCGGGCCCCGGCTTCGTGCGTCGCTTGTTTTTCCCCAACTTCGGTGATCAGGCCGTTGGGGTTTGCCAGCAAAGCCCGCCATTATACGGTGATCGGGCCGGCTGGCAACGACGACGGCCACCCCTCATGCCGCGCCAGCGGCTGCGGCGGGCTCCAGCGCCTGCGCGCAAGCATGGCCGCTGGCCCAGGCCCACTGGAAGTTGTAACCGCCCAGCCAGCCGGTCACGTCCGCCACTTCGCCGATGAAGAACAGGCCCGGCACGCGCGATTCCATCGTCTGCGACGAGAGCTGGCGGGTGTCGACCCCGCCGGCCGTCACCTCGGCCTTGGCGTAGCCCTCGGTGCCTGACGGGGTGAGTTCCCAGCCGGAAATGCGGGCGGCCAGGCTGGCCAGCGCCTTGTCGGGGGCCTCATTGACGGGGCGGGCCAGCGCCGGGTCGCTGGCGGCCCAGGCCTCGGCGAGGCGCCCTGGAAGCAGGGCGCCGAGTTCATTGACCACCAGGCGTCTGGAGCGCAGCTTGGCATCGGCCAGTTGGCCGGCCACGTCGGTGCCGGGCGCCAGATCGATGCGCAGCGGCGTGCCGGCCTGCCAGTAGCTGGAGATCTGCAGCACGGCCGGGCCCGAGAGGCCGCGGTGGGTGAACAGCAGGTCTTCGTCGAAGGCCATGCGGTTCTTCTTGCCGCCGGTTTCGATGCGCACGGGAAGCGCCAGGCCGGCCAGGCCCGCGTAGGGCTGCCAGCCGGCACCGTCGAAGGTGAGCGGCACCAGCGCCGGGCGCAGCGGCACGACGTCCAGCCCGAACTGGCGCGCGAGGCGCTGGCCGAAATCGGAGGCGCCGATCTTGGGAATGGAGAGGCCGCCCGTGGCCACCACCACGCTGTGCGCCTCAACGGTGCCACGGTCGGTATCGAGCTCGAATCGCTGGCTGCCGCCCGTGCGCACGGCCTTTACGCCGCAGGGCTGCCAGCGCTCGACGCCGCCGGCGGCGCACTCGGCCAGCAGCATGTCGATCAGGTCAGTGGCCGAGCGGTCGCAGAACAGTTGGCCCTTGTGCTTTTCGTGGAAGGCGATGCCGTGGCGCTGCACCAGCGCGATGAAGTCCTGCGGGGTGTAGCGTGCCAGCGCCGAGCGGCAGAAGTGCGGGTTGTCCGAGATGAAGTGCTTGTGCGGCGCGCGCGGATCGAGGTCGCGGTTGGTGAAGTTGGCGCGGCCGCCGCCCGAGATGCGGATCTTCTCGGCCACCCTGGGGCTGTGGTCGATGAGCAGCACCTTCAGGCCGCGCTGGCCGGCGATGCCCGCGCAGAACAGGCCGGCGGCGCCGGCACCGAGGATGATGGCGTCGAAGTTCAAAGGGGTGATCTCTTGAGGGAAGGCGCGATTTTGCCTCGTCGGTTCATGAGGGAGGGACCACGTTGGTGGCTCGCCGGTCGGGATCGCGGGGTGGCGGCCTCCGCTCGTGTCCCCCGGATCGGCTGAGCCGATCCTCCTCCTTGACCTCGCTGCGACCGCCACCCCACGCTCCCGACAGGGGTTCCGCACGACCGCCACGCGACGATAGTGTGGATCACGGCGGCAGTGGTGCCTTGCAAAGCGAGGTCAAGGAGGAGGCCGAAGGCCGGGGGACACGAGCGGCGCAAGGCTCCGCTGGCGCCGTGATCGGGGCAGGATGTCGGTGAGAACGATCAGCGCGAGGTTTGCTTGCGCCGCAACCCCAACCAGCAGCACGCCAGCGCCGGAATGCCCAGCCCGATCCACGACACCCAGTCCCACACACCGTTGCCCAGCAACGCCGACAACAGACCGACGGCACTCAGCACCGCCATCACGATCGGCCAGCCCCAGGTGAACCAGAAGCGGCTCTTTGCGGAGCGCGCGCTCATCGCGTGGCCTCCGGGGCGGCGGGCACTGCCAGCTCGGGGTCGCGCGCCACCGCGGCTGGCGAGCGCCGCACCCACCACAGGTACAGCCCGCTGCCCAGCACGATGATGGTCAGGATGTCGAGCACCGCCCACAGGATCTGCATCGGCAGACCGCCGTAGTCGCCGAAGTGCAGCGGCTGCGACACCAGCAGTGCCGACAGGTACCACGGCAGGGCGCGGCTGTCGGTCACCTCGCCGGTCATCGCATCGACCAGCACGGGCTTGAACAGGCGTGAGGTGAGGTCTTCGTCGCCACGAAGGAAGACGCCGTAGTGGTGCGGCGTGGAGAAGCTGGTGCCCGGGAAGGCGATGAAGCCAATCTTCATGCCGGGTGCAAAGGCCCTGGCCGACTGCACGGCCTTTTCCAGAGAGCCGAGCTGGCCCGTGAGCGGCGGCCGGTCGCGGTACGGCGCCACCATCTCGGCCACCTGGTCGTTCTGCCAGTACTTGATGACGAGATCGGCCCACGTGTTGATCATGCCGGTGGCACCCACCACGAACAGCCACGTCAGCGTGACGATGCCCAGCAGGTTGTGCAGGTCGAGCCACTTCACGCGCGTGGACCGTTCGCGCCGCACCTCGCCGAACGCCAGCTTGCGCATGAACGGCGAGTACAGCACCACGCCCGACACCACGGCGATCAGCAGCAGCAGCCCCATGAAGCCCAGGAACAGCTTGCCCGCCAGTCCCATGAACAGGTCGACGTGCAGCGAATTCATCACGTGGATGAAGGTGCCTTCGAGCTTCGGCTCGGCCAGCGGCTGGCCGGTGCGCGCGTCGACGGCGACCTGGCGCATGTCGGTCTCGTCCGTCGGCGTGTTGGAGAGCGTGACGTACCAGACGCGGTCGTCGTCGGGCTCCTGCGAGACGAACATGCCGCCCTTGCCGGGATAGCGCGCGGTGGCCACCTGCATCACCGTGTCCAGACTCGCGCGCGGCGCATCGGGCGCCAGCTCCGGCGCCTCCACCTCGGTGCCCAGCAGATGGCCGATCTCGTGGTGGAAGATCAGCGGCAGGCCCGTGAGGCACAGCAGCAGCATGAACACGGTGCAGACCAGGCTGGTCCACTTGTGCAGCCACGACCAGACCTTGATCGCGCGGGAACTGAGCATGTCGTTTGAATCCTTCGTCGGGGGGCGGCTGGACGTTCAGCGGTTCATCAAAAGCACAGCCCCGCGGGCCGAAGGAAGCGCGCGCGGGTGTGCGGGATGGGTTGGCAGGTCAGAAGTCGATGCTGGCGCTGAGCACGAAGGTGCGGGGCTGGCCCAGCACCAGATAGCTCTGGCCGGGATAACCGCCGGCCGAGGCCCAGTAGCTCTTGTCGAACAGGTTCTCGACACGAGCCCGCAGGGTGACCGGCTTGCCGCCGGCTTCGATCAGATAGCGCGCGCCCAGGTCGAAACGCGTCCAGGCGGGGATGCTCTGCGTGTTCGACGCGTTGGCGTACTGTTTGCCGGTACGGATCACGCGGCCGTCGACGGCCAGGCCGCGCACACCTGGCACGTCCCAGTCGGCGCCCAGGTTGAGCTGGTAGTCGGGCACGCCCACGATGTTCTTGCCGTTGTTGGCCGCTACCTGGCTGTTGACCTGCTTGGCATCCAGCAGCGTGAGGCCGCCCAGCAGGCGCAGGCCCCTGGCGGCTTCGCCGTACACGTTGAACTCCAGCCCCCGGCTTTCCTGGCCGTACTCGCCGGGCACGTTGCCGAACGCCAGGAAGGCCGACGACTTGCGGATGGTGAAGTAGGACACGCTGGCGCCCAGCGTGCCGGCTTCGTACTTGGCGCCGATTTCGGTCTGGCGTGCCGCATACGGCTTGAGGTTGGTCGGCGTGCCGCCTAGCGGCGTGATGGTCGCGCCCTTGATCAGTCCTTCGATGTAATTGCCGTACACCGACACGTTCCTGTTCAGCTTGAACACCACGCCGCCCACGGGCGAGGTGCGGCTCTGGCTGTAGGCTGCCGTCACTGCACCGGAATTCGGGTCGTAATCGGTCGTGTCCATCTTCTGATGGCGCGCGCCCAGCGTGAGCAGCAGGGTGTCCTGCAGGAACGACAACGTATCGGACACGGCGAGGCTGGCCGTCTGCGTTTCGTTGATCGTCGTCGGCGCCGTCATGGAACCGTTGGCGAAGAAGTTCGCCGGGGGCGGCGGCACGGAGACCGGGCTGTAGAGGTTGCCTGCGAAGCCCGCGAAGTTCGAGAACGCCGATCCGTTGCGCTCCTTGAGGCCATAGCCGTTGGCCGCGACGGTGACCGTGTGGCCCACGGAGCCGGTGCTGAAGCTGGCGCGCGCACCGACTTCACCGGTCAGGGCGACTTCCTTGCGATGGTTGTCGAAGCGGTACGTGGAGGTGTCGCCGGCCGCGCTGGTCAGCGTCGGATTGGCCAGCGAGTTCTGTTCTTCGCCGTGGCGTGCGCCAATCGCGGCCCAGGCCGTGATCCGATCGTTGATGTCCCACTCGCCACGCAGGGTGCCGAAGGCGTCACGGCTGTTGCCGAAGGTCCAGGGTTGGGCGAAGTTGCGGCTGGCATCCGGCGCCGCTGCGATCGGTGTCGTGGCGGCTGCGGGCGAATACACGCTCGGCCGGATGGCCGTGCCGTAGTTCTCCTGGAAGCCCGCGTCGGCCGACAGGCGGACGTTGCGGCTGCGCCAGTCCAGCCCGACGCCCGCCACGTTGAGCTTCTGGTTCTCGCCGTCGACGGCCAGATCGCCGTCACGGCGCGCGACGTTCAGGCGCACGCCGCTCGACTGATCGGGGCCGAAGCGTCGCGCGATGTCGGCGCCCACGCTCAGCTGGCCCCCGCTTTCCACGCCGAAGGTGATGCGGTTGAGGGGCTCGTTCGGAGCGCGCTTGGGCACGACGTTGATGAGTCCGCCCACGCCGCCGCCGGCCGCCGCCGCGCCGCCCGAGCCACCGCCCGACAGGAAGGTGTTGGCGCCGCGGAAGACTTCCACCCGCTCGATGAATTCGGACGCGGTGTACTGGCGCGGCACGAGACCGTAGAGACCGTTGTAGGTCACGTCATCGGAATACACCGGGAAGCCGCGGATGATGTAGGCCTGCTGGAAGTTGCCATAGCCGCGCGTCAGGCGCACACCCGGATCGTTCTGCAGAACGTCGCCGATGCTGCGGGCCTGCTGGTCCAGGATGAGATCGTGGGTGTAGGCCGTGAACGAGAACGGCGTCTCCATCGTGTCCTGGTTGCCCAGCACGCCGATGCGCGCACCGCGCGCCACTTGTCCGCCCGCGAACGGCTTGGGCAGGCCTTCGGCAGAAGCGTCGGCACTCACCGTGACGGTGCTGAGCGTGATGCCGGTGTCGGTAGCCGCATTGGCCGTCGTGGGCGCGGTCTGGGCCAGGGCGGACACGCCATGCAGCGCGATGGCTGCGGCCAGGACGGTGGGGCGCAGCGCGAATGTGGTGATCTGGGTGGGCATCGATGCGTACCTGTTGGAATAGGAATGGTTCGCATTATCTGTCGCATGTAGCGATGCCGCGCCGCGGACTCGTCACCGCAGGGCTTTTGCGTCGCGAAAAAACATCAGGGTCCGCAAGGGACCCCGATGGCATGACGGCACGAAGACGCTGCGGACCCCGGCGGCCCGCGCGGCGGACGGACTCAGCCCTTCCAGGTGAACGGAAACTTCAGTTGCTTGAAGAAGCCGTTGGGCACGTAGTCGCCCAGCACGCCGTACTGCCTGGGCCACACCTTGTCGCTCTTCACGGCCGTGCCGAACAGGTAGTCCAGGAAGGCGAAGTGCGCGGCGTAGTTGCGGTCGAGCGCTTCCTCGTCCTGGGCGTGATGCCAATGGTGGAAATTGGGTGTGACGATGACGTAGCGCAACGGGCCCAGCCGTACGCTCACGTTGGCGTGGTTGAACACCGCCTGGAAGCCGACGATGACGATGTAGGCGTCGATCACTTCCTTGGAGAAGCCGAACACGAAGATGGGCGCCAGCACCAGCGTGCGGGTGATCAGCAGCTCCAGGATGTGCTGGCGCGAGCCGGCCAGCCAGTCCATGCTTTTGACGCTGTGGTGCACGGCATGCAGGCGCCAGAGCAGCGGCACCTCGTGATACGCGCGGTGCGTCCAGTACTGCACCAGGTCGGCCACCAGGATGATGAGGAAGAGGGCCACCCAGAAGTTAAGCCCCGCCACCCAGCCACGGATGCCATCGTGCGCGGCCCAGCCGAAGAACTTGTGCACCATCAGGTTGGTGGCCAGCAGCACGAAGCCCACGATCATGTGGTTGACGATGAAGTGGTGCAGGTCGGTCTGCCACTCGGGGCGGAACACGGGCTGGTCCTTCCGCAGCGCGAACAGCTTCTCGATGAAGATGAAGATCAGCGCCGAGCCCAGCAGGTCGAGGATGAACCAGTCCAGTCCGATGTAGGGCGTGTGGTCGGGGAAGTTGGGATCGACCTCGACCTTGTGCCCGCCCAGCAGCGCCGAGACCGCTACCAGCGCAAAGGCGAAGCTCGACAGATATCGCGAGCGGTTGAACACGATGTTGGCCAGACTCAGGCCACCCCCGAGCACCATGGACCAGAACAGCAGTTGCCGGATCATGCTCACGTCGTAGCTGCGGCGCAGCTCGGGCGTGGTCAGGTATTCGGGGAAATGGAAGGCCAGCACGCCCAGCAGGCACAGCACGCCCAGCGTGAGCGCGATGACACCGCTAACCAGGCCGCGCCCGGTGCGCAGTTCGCCGTGGCTTTCGGAGAGTTCGTTGAGTTTGTCCAGCATGCGGGCTCCCGTCTTGTCGTTCTTTGACGGCCCGCAGTGTAGCGAGGAGCGTGCCGCATCCCGCGGCACGGGATCAGGCGGCGCGGCTGGTGCCGCAGGGCGCCGCAGAACCGGACTGCAACGCCCGCACGCCGCGCAGCACGTCGCCCACCACGATCACCGACGGGCTGCCGAGTCCATCGCGCTCGATGGTGGTGACCAGATCTCCCAACGTGGTGAGGACGTGGCGCTCGTCCGGCAGGCTGGCGCGCTGCACCACGGCGGCGGGCGTCGCGCCGGGCAGGCCGCGCATCAGTTCACGATGGATGGCGGCGGCGCCGCTCATGCCCATGTAGATCACCAGCGTCAGCCTGGCGTCGCGCGCCGTGGCGGCCAGTTGTGCCCAGTCGCAGCCTGCATCGCCCGGCTTGGCATGGCCGGTGACGAACACCACGCCGTGCGCATGCGCGCGGTGCGTGAGCGGCACGCCCAGCGAAGTGACGGCCGCCAGGCCCGAGGTGATGCCGTTGATCACCTCGACCTCGATGCCGGCCTCGCGCAGGTGTTCGATCTCCTCGCCGCCGCGGCCGAAGATGAACGGATCGCCGCCCTTGAGCCGCACCACGCGCTCGCCTTCGTGCACGGCGGTGATCATGAGCTTCTCGATGAAAGCCTGCGGCGTGCTCTTGCAGCCGCCCCGCTTGCCGACGTGGACGATGCGTACGCCGGCCTGCGCATGCGCCAGCACCTCGTCATTGACAAGGTCGTCCACCAGCAGCACGGTGGCTTCGCGGATGGCGCGCGCGGCCTTGAGCGTGAGCAACTCCGGGTCGCCCGGGCCGGCACCGACGAGGATGCAGCGGCCGGGCAGGGCAGGGGTGTTGGTGGAGTTCATGGTGTTCTTGTGCGTGTCAGGCGGCAACGGCGCGCGGCGGCATGGCGGATGCCGCTTCTGCCTGGCGCGCGACCGCGTCGATATGTGTCACCTGGCGCGCGAGCCCGGGCGGCAACGGCAACTCGCCCGCCAGCACGCGGCGCGTGTAGTCGGCCGTGGCGGCCACGTCGATGTCGGCCGGCAGGCCGGGCACCTCGGAAAGCGTTCCGGGCTCTTGTTGCTGCAGCACGCTGTGCACGCCGCCGACGTAGGCGTCGTAGCGCGGCGTGCGGCGCGGATCGGCCGCCACCTCGCCTTCGAGCCCGCGCGAGAGCACGACGTTCATGGCGCGCGCGCCGAAGGTGTCGTGCAGCATGGGCAGGTATTCGGGGTGCGTGTAGGCCGTGATCAGCAGCGACGGCCCTGGCGTGGGCGCCAGCAGCTTCACCACGCTGTGGCCCGGGTTGCGCAGGCCGACCACTTCGCGCACCGACAGCAGCCGTGCCAGGCCCGGGTGCAGTGCGGCGGTGCCAATGTGCGCGACTTCGCCTGGCGTCACGGCGCGCGGCGCGGCCAGCGGCCCGATGCCCAGGGCCTGCAGCACGTCGCTGGCCAGCACGCGGCGGGCTTCGGTGCGCATGCCGTGCAGCAGCACGGGCCAGCCTTCGCGCGCCAGCAGCATCGCGAGCAGCGGTGTGAGCACGGGCAGGCGGCGTGCGCCGTTGTAGCTGGGCAGCACGATCAGCGGTCGTGCGCTGATAGGAAAGGCGGTGACGCGCGCGTGCACGGCGTCCAGGAAGCCGCACATCTCGGCCGTGGTTTCGCCCTTGATACGCATGGCCAGGCAGAAGGCGCCGATCTCCAGGTCGGTCACGGCGCCGTCGAGCACCTGACCGAACAGGTCGGCCGCCTGCGCGCGGTCGAGCGGGCGTGCGCCGTCCTTGCCGCGTCCGATTTCCTTGATGTAGTGGCCGATGCTCATGGGTTCATGAATTGTCCCTGAAGCCTCATGACTTCGGGTTCTATGCCGAATGATGCGGAAAGGTCTTGAGGTGGGTGTGGCGCGCGGGATCGCGCCACTGCGGGACTCCCCTCCGCGAATGTCTCCCGCCGTCCTGCGGACGGCTCCTCCTTGATTTCGCTGCGGGGAATCCCACAGCGTCGCGATCCGGGAACGGCCGCGCCACATCGTCGAGAGGTCCGACGTGTCCTGCGCGAGGGTGTCGGGTGCCTTCCGCAGCGAAATCAAGGAGGAGGCTGCGGCACAGCCGCAGCCGGGGGACATTCGCGGAGGAAGGTACCCGGCGACCGCGCGCCGCCCACGCACGGTCATGCGGCCTCCTGCAACGGCAGGTTCTGGCGCACGAGGCGTTTCAACTCGGGCACGCACGATCCGCAATTCGTTCCACACCGCAGAGCGCCCTGCAACGATGCCAACCGCTCCTCATCACTGCCATGGCACGACGCCAGGTGACCCTCGATCTCCGACTGCGACACCCCGAAGCAACTGCACACGGCCTTGCCGCGCGTGGGCAGGACGACGGGCGGCCGGGCGCCCGGGGCCAGCACGAGGCGGCCATAGGTCTGCGCCGGCTGGCCTTCGTGCAGCACGGCGCGGATCCAGCTTTCGGCCTGCGTGTCGCCCGCCAGCAGCACGGCGTCGAGTGTCACCCCGCCATCGGCCCCACGCACCATGCGGGCGGCACGGTGCTGCTGACGCTTCGCATCGGCATAGCGCAGGGTGTCATCGCCCTTCAGGCCCAGCGCGCCTTCGATGGCGCGCAATACGGCGGGGGCCACGGCCTCGGCCGCCGCGGCGCGGAACAGCAGGCCGTGGCGCGCGGGCGTGCCGTCGGCCAGCGGGCGGTTGTCGGAGAACGGCACACAGGTGGCGAACGCGAATTCGCCCATCAGCGCGCGCAACTGCTGCCGGCGCGCCTGCACTTCGGCTTCGGGCAGCCAGGCCATGCCGAACATGCCCCACGGCAGATCGGCCTTGAGGATCTTCACCGCCGCGTGCTTGAGCTCGGGCTGCTTCGAGTCGGGGCAGTACGCGGGCTGGGTGAGTGCATTCACACCTGCGACAAGATCGCCGGCGCTGGTGCGCCCGCCCAGGAATTCGCCGCCCCAGTGCATCGCGATGAACGCCTGGCCCGGCGCGACTGTGTCCGAGCCCTGCACCGGCAACACGATGGAGCCACGCCGGCTGGTGACGTGCACCAGCGCGCCTTCGGCCAGCAGGCGGCGCGCCATGTCCTGCGGATGCAGTTGCACCACCGGCTCGGGCACATGGGCGAACAGGCGGCCCAGCGTGCCGGTGCGCGTCATGCCGTGCCACTGGTCGCGCAGGCGCCCTGTCGTCAGCGCGAACGGGTATCGCGCGTCGCGCGGCTCGGCCACCGGCTTGTAGGGCGTGGCAACGAAGCGCGCGCGGCCATCGGGCGTGGGGAAAGCACCGTCCTCATAAAGGCGCGCGCGGCCCGCCGGCGCCCCTTCGGGCAGCGGCCATTGCTGCGGGCCCTGCGCATCGAGCATCGTCCATGACAGACCGGTGATGTCCAGGTCGCGCCCGCGCGTGCTGTCGCGGTGCTCGTTCCACACCGACTCGGCGCTGGCGTAGTCCAGCAGGTGGGCGCCGAGGCCGAGCCGCGTGGCCAACCGCTGGCCGAAGGCGGCGGCGATCGACCAGTCGCTGCGCGCGTCGCCCGCCGCGGGCACGGCTGCGCGCACGCGGCTGATGCGGCGCTCGCTGTTGGTCACGGTGCCGTCCTTCTCGCCCCACGTCGCCGCCGGCAGCAGCAGGTCGGCGAAGTCGCAGGTGGCGGCGGTGGCGAAGGCTTCCTGCACCACCACGAACTCGCTGCGCTGCAGCGCCCGGCGCACCAGTGCCTGGTCGGGAATGGACTGGGCGGGATTGGTGCAGGCGATCCAGAGTGCCTTGATCTCGCCGTCGGCCGCGGCCTGGAACATCTCCAGCGTGCTCTTGCCCGGCGTCGCCGGCACCGATGGCACGCCCCACAGCGCGGCCACTTCGGCGCGGTGCTGCGGATTGGCCATGTCGCGATGCGCCGACATCAGGTTCGACAAGCCGCCGACTTCGCGTCCGCCCATGGCGTTGGGCTGTCCCGTCAGCGAGAAGGGGCCGGCGCCGGGCTTGCCGATCTGTCCCGTGGCCAGGTGCAGATTGATGAGCGCGGTGTTCTTGGCCGTGCCGCTGCTGCTCTGGTTCAGGCCCATGCAGTACAGGCTCAGCGTGGCCCCGCGCGCCTGCGGTGTGCGGTCGCCGCCCAGGGCGAACCAGCGCGCGGCCGTCAGCAGGTCGTCCTGCGCGATGCCGCAGGCCTGCGCCACGGCGTCGGGCGTGGCGTCGCGCACCAGGGCTTTCAGGGCATCGAAGCCGGTGGTGTGCGCGGCGATGTAGGCGGTGTCTGTCCAGCCTTCCCACAGCATCAGGTGCAGCAGGCCGTGGCACAGCAGCACGTCGGTGCCGGGCTGGATCTGCAGGTGCAGGTCGGCGATGTCGGCCGTGTCGGTGCGACGAGGATCGACGACGACGATCTTCATGGCCGGATTGGCGGCGCGCGCGTCTTCCAGTCGCCGGAACAGCACCGGATGCGACCACGCGGCATTGCTTCCCGTGATGAACACGCACTGCGCATGCAGCAGGTCGTCGTAGCAGGCGGGCGGTGCGTCGGCGCCCAGCGTCTGCTTGTAGCCTGCCACGGCGCTGCTCATGCACAGGCGCGAGTTGGTGTCGAGGTTGTTGGTGCCGATCACGCCCTTGGCCAGCTTGTTGAAGACGTAGTAGTCCTCGGTGAGCAACTGGCCCGACAGGTAGAAACCCACGGCGTCCGGGCCGTGCGTGGCGATGGTCTGCGCGAAGCGGTCTGCGGCCTGGCCCAGCGCCTCGTCCCAGCCGATGGCCACGGGCGCCTCGCCGCGCGCGGCGCGGCGCATGGGCTGCAGCAGGCGCGCCTGCCGCGTGATGGCGGCGCTTGCCGTCAGGTGCAGCGTCGAGCCCTTGGTGCACAGCCGGCCGAAGTTGGCCGGATGCGCCGGTTCGCCACGCACGCCGGTGATCTGCGCGCCGCGCGATTCAATGATCACGCCGCAGCCGACGCCGCAGTAAGGGCAGGTCGAGCGGGTCTCAGCCATGGCGGCAGCGAGATCGTCCGGCCTTCAGGCGGCCGCGGTGCGGCGCGCGGGACCGGCGATGGGGCGCGCCAGGTCGGTGGCGAGGCCCGCGAGCTCGTTGGCGTCCAGATACACCATGCCCGCGTCCACGCGCACACTGAACTTCGGCGTGCAGCCTTCGTCGGCCTCTTTCGCGCAGCCGTCGGCCAGGCCGATGGTCCAGTTGTGCAGCGGGCAGGCCACGCTGGTGCCGAACACGATGCCCTGCGACAGCGGGCCGCCCTTGTGCGGGCAGCGGTCGAGCAGGGCGAACACCACGTCATCGCCGTTGCGGAACACGGCCACGTCGAGCCCGTGCTCGCGCGCCACGCGGCGCGAGCCGAGCGCGGGAATGTCCTCGACACGGCAGACGGCCGTCCAGCGCGGAGAGAGGTCGGTCATGCCGTGGCTCCTGCCTGGGCGGTCGACACGGGCGCGAACTGCCGCGTGTCGACGGCTGCCTTGTCGAGCTCGAACCACGGATCGGGCTCGCCGTCCAGCGCGAACTGCAGGCGCTCCCACAGCGCACGGCGGCCTTCGTGGTCCTCGAGGATGCGCCGCTTCACGTAGTCCAGGCCCATGCGGTTGACGTAGTGCACCGTGCGCTCGAGGTACCAGCCTTCCTGGCGGTAGAGCTCGCAGAAGGCGCCGGTGTACTCCAGCACTTCCTCGGCCGTCTTCAGCTTGGTGAAGAAGTGCGCCACTTCGGTCTTGATGCCGCCATTGCCGGCCACGTACATCTCCCAGCCGCTGTCCACGCCGATGATGCCCACGTCCTTGATGCCGGCCTCGGCGCAGTTGCGCGGGCAGCCGCTGACGGCGAACTTGACCTTGTGCGGTGCGTACATGCGCCACATCGCGCGCTCCAGGTCCTTGCCCATCTGCGTGCTGTCCTGCGTGCCCATGCGGCACCACTCGCTGCCCACGCAGGTCTTCACCGTGCGCAGCGCCTTGGCGTAGGCATGTCCGCTGGGCATGCCGATGTCTTTCCAGACCGCCTGCAGGTCTTCCTTCTTCACGCCCAGCAGGTCGATGCGCTGGCCGCCGGTCACTTTCACCGTCGGGATCTTGTACTTGTCCACCGCGTCGGCGATGCGGCGCAGCTCGTCGGCCGTGGTCTCGCCGCCCCACATGCGCGGAATGACGGAGTAGGTGCCGTCCTTCTGGATGTTGGCGTGGCTGCGCTCGTTGATGTAGCGGCTCTGCGGATCGTCCTTCGCTTCCTTGGGCCAGGTGCTGATGAGGTAGTAGTTGACGGCCGGGCGGCAGGTGGCGCAGCCGTTGGGCGTGCTCCAGTCGAGCGCGCGGAACACGTCGGCGACGCGCGTGAGGTGCCGTTCGCGGATCGCGTCGCGCACGGCCTGGTGGCCGTGGGTGGTGCAGCTGCACACGGCCTTGAGCTTGGGCGTGGCCGAGAAGTCGCCGCCGGCCGTGAACATGATGATCTGCTCGACCAGGCCGGTGCACGAACCGCACGAGGCGCTGGCCTTGGTGTGCCGGCGCACGTCTTCCAGCGTGAACAGCCCCTTGTCCTTGATGGCCTTGCAGATCGTGCCCTTGGTCACGCCGTTGCAGCCGCAGACCTCGTCGGCATCCGCCATCGCGGCGGCCTTGTTCTGGCCCTGGTGGCCAGTGTCGCCCAGGTTGGATTCGCCGAACATCAGCTTGTCGCGGATGTCGGCCACGCTGCGCCCCTCCCGCAGCAGCTTGAAGTACCAGCTGCCGTCCACCGTATCGCCGTACAGGCATGCGCCCACCAGCCTGTCGTCCTGGATCACGAGCTTCTTGTAGACGCCGCCGAACGGATCGCTCATCACGATCTCCTCGGTCTGCTCGCCGCCCGTGAAGTCGCCGGCCGAGAACAGGTCGATGCCCGTGACCTTGAGCTTGGTGGAGGTGAGCGAGCCCGTGTAGCGGCCGATGCCCAACTGCGCCAGGTGGTTGGCCACCACCTTGCCCTGCTCGAACAGCGGGGCCACCAGCCCGTAGGCGATGCCGCGATGGCTGGCGCATTCGCCCACGGCGTAGATGCGCGCGTCGGTCACGGTCTGCAGCGTGTCGCTGACCACGATGCCGCGGTTGCAGTGCACGCCGATCTTCTCGGCCAGCGCAGTGTTGGGGCGGATGCCCACGGCCATGACGACGAGATCGGCCGGCACTTCGCTGCCGTCCTTGAAGCGCACGGCCCGAACCCGGCGCCCCGCCGGGTTCACTTCACTGTCCTCGCGGCCTTCGGGCCCACCCACCAGTTCCTGCGTCTGTGCGCCGATCAGGAACCGCATGCCGCGCTCTTCCAGCGACTTCTGCAGCATGCGGCCGGCCACCTTGTCGAGCTGCCGCTCCATCAGCCAGTCGCTCGCGTGCACCACGCTCACGCTCATGCCGCGCTTCATGAGGCCGTTGGCGGCTTCGAGGCCCAGCAGGCCGCCGCCGATGACGACGGCGTGCCGGTATCGGGCCGCCGCGTCGATCATGGCTTGCGTGTCGGCGATGTCGCGGTAAGCCAGCACGCCGGCCAGATCCCGGCCGGGCACGGGCAGCATGAAGGGATTGGAGCCGGTGGCCAGCAGCAGGCGGTCGTAGGCGGCCTCGATCGGCTGGCCGTCAGGGCCGGTGGCGCGCACCGTGCGGCGCACGCGGTCCACGTCGGTCACCGTGGCGCCGGCGTGCAGCGTGATGCCGTTGTCCGCGTACCAGGCCCAGTCGTTGAGCACGATCTCTTCCAGCGTCTGTTCGCCCGCGAGCACGGGAGACAGCAGGATGCGGTTGTAGTTGGGGTGCGGCTCGGCGCCGAACACCGTGATGTCGTAGGCCTCGGGCGCGAGCTTGAGTAGTTCCTCCAGCGTGCGCACGCCCGCCATGCCGTTGCCCACCATCACGAGTTTCTTGCGGCCCGCCGGTGTGGGTTGGCTGGCAAGGGAAGACGGGCCTGTCTTGCTGGGTGCGAGCATCGTGGGCTCCATGAGATGAGTGGATCGAAAGGCTCAGGCGCGCATCGCTGCAGGGGAGGTGACGGTGGTGGCGCGCTGGGTCAGCGACTCCACCTTGCGCTGCTTCTCGTACAGGAAGGACAGGATCTCCTGCCGGCAGTGGTTGTAGACCGGGTTTTCCACCAGCGCCAGCCGGTTGCGTGGGCGGGGGAGTGCGACGTCCATCACCTGGCCGATGGTGGCCGCCGGGCCGTTGGTCATCATCACCACGCGGTCGGACAGGAGCACGGCTTCGTCCACGTCGTGCGTGATCATCATCACGGTGTTGCCCAGCTCGCCCTGAATGCGGATGACCTCGTCCTGCAGATGCGCGCGCGTGAGGGCGTCGAGCGCGCCGAACGGTTCGTCGAGCAGCAACACCTTGGGCTCCATCGCCAGCGCGCGCGCGATGCCGACGCGCTGTTTCATCCCACCCGAAATCTCGGACGGCAGGCGATGCAGGGCATGGCCCATGTTGACCATCTCCAGGTTGCGGCGGATCCAGTCACGGCGCTCTGCCGGCGTCTTGCTGTTGCGGAAAATCTTCTCGACCGCGATCTCGACGTTCTGCCACACCGTCAGCCACGGCAGCAGGGAGTGGTTCTGGAACACCACGGCGCGGTCCGGGCCAGGCGAGTCGACTTCGCGGCCGTCGAGGATCACGCCGCCGCCCGTGGCCTTGAGCAGGCCGGCGACGATGTTGAGTACCGTGGACTTGCCGCAGCCGGAATGCCCGATCAGCGAAATGAACTCGCCGCGCCGGACCTCCAGGTCGATGCCCTTGAGCACGGGGTTGACGCTGCCGCCATTGCCGGTGAAGACCATGTCGACCTGCGAGAGGGTGAGGTATGCATTGCTCATGATGTATCGCTCCTGCCGGAAGGAATGGTCAGCTGGCGGCTGTCCCGCGCGTGACGAGGCGTCCGGCCCAGGCGACGAGACGGTCGAGCAGGAAGCCGATCAGTCCGACGTAGATGAGCGCCAGGATGATGTCGCTGATGCGCGAGGAGTTCCACGCGTCCCAGATGAAGAAGCCGATGCCCACGCCGCCGATCAGCATTTCCGCAGCGACGATGGCCAGCCACGACAGGCCGACTCCGATGCGTAGCCCAGAAAAAATGAACGGCGCGGCGGCCGGCAGCATGATCTTGGCGAAGTACTCGAGGCCGTTGAGGCGGATCACCTTCGCCACATTTCGGTAGTCGTCCGGGATGTTGCGGATGCCGATCGACGTGTTGATGATGATGGGCCAGACCGAGGTGATGAAGATCACGAAGATGGCCGACGGATGCCCGTCGCGGAAGCCGGCCAGCGAGATCGGCAGCCAGGCGAGCGGTGGCACGGTGCGAAGGACCTGGAAGATCGGATCGAGACCGCGCAATGCCCACGTCGACTGGCCCACCAGCACGCCCAGGCCCACGCCGGCGACGACCGCAAGCGCATAGCCGTAGGCCACGCGCTTCAGACTGGCCAGCAGCTGCCAGGCGATGCCGACGTCGTTGCCGCCGTTGTCGTAGAACGGATGCACGATCAGCTCCCACGTGTCCTGGACGACCTTGCTCGGCGGCGGCAGGGCGGCGCCGGCCCGCGAGCCCATCGCCTCCCAGATCAGCAGCAGCACGGCGAGGATGACCAGCGGAGGCAGTACGTGCGCGCCGGCGCGGCGTGCGCGCGCGGCCAGCCAGGCATAGGCTTTCGGCGCGCCCTGGGGGGCGGAGAGCCTGATCGGCTCGATGGTTTCGGTGCTGCTGCTCATGGCGTGGACTCCTGGGATTTGGCGGGGGCGGGGCCGACGGCGCGTCAGGCGCTCTTGACGTACTTGATCGACAGGCTGTCGAGGTACTTCTTCGGATTGGCCGGATCGAAGACCTTGCCGTCGAAGAATTTCTCGACACCGCGCGACGTGGAGGCCGGGATGTCCTTGGCCGCGACGCCCAGTTCCCTGGCAGCCGCGCGCCAGATGTCCTCGCGGTTGACCTTGGCGATGAGGGCCTGGGTGTCGAGGTTGGGCGGCAGGTAGCCCCAGCGGATGTTCTCGGTCAGGAACCACAGATCGTGGCTCTGGAACGGATAGCTCGCGTGGTCTTTCCAGAAGCGCATCTGGAACTTGCTGTTGGCTTCCACGCGGCCGGTGCCGTAGTCGAAGTCGCCCTTGACGCGGTCGATGACATCGTCGACGGGTGCGCTGATCCAGCGGCGGCGCGAGCAGATTTCGGCCACTTCGGCGCGGTTGGCCGGTTCTTCGCACCACATCTGGGCTTCCATCACCGCCTTGAGCAGCGCCTTGGTCGCGTTCGGGTTGGCCTGCACGTAGTCGGCGCGCATGGCGAAGGCCTTCTCGGGATGGTTCATCCACAGCTCGCTGGTGGTCAGCGCCGTGTAGCCGATCTTCTGGTTGATCAGCTGGCGGTTCCACGGCTCGCAGACGCAGAAGGTGTCCATGCTGCCGACCTTCATGTTCGCCACCATCTGGGCAGGTGGCACGACGATGGTCGTGATGTCCTTGTTGGGATCGACGCCGCCGGCGGCCATCCAGTAGCGGATCCACATGTCGTGCGTGCCGCCAGGAAAGGTCATGGCCGCGTTCACGGGCTTGCCCGTTTTCACGCGCTTGGACAGGAGCGCTTTGCCGAAGTCCCGCGTGTCCAGGCCGACCTTGAGGTCCTTGTATTCGTTGCCGACCGAGATGCACTGGCCGCCGAGATTGAGCCGCGCCAGGATGTTCATCGGCACCGGCACGTTGTTGGCCGTCGTGGCGCCGGTGCTGATGAGGTAGGGCATCGGTGTGAGGATGTGCGCGCCGTCGATGCCGCCCGACCGGGAGCCCAGCACCAGGTTGTCGCGCGTCGTGCCCCAGGACGATTGCTTGAGCACTTCCACGTCCGTCATGCCATGTTTCTTGAAGAAGCCTTTCTCTTCAGCCACGAACAGGGGCGCCGCGTCGGTGAGGGCAATGAAGCCGAGCTTGGCCGCGCGGGTTTCCAGCGCCGCGCCTTGCGCGAAGGCGCTGGACGGCCACAGCGCCGTTGTCGCGGCGGGGCCAGCGACGGCAGCCTGAAGGACGGTGCGGCGCGTGAGGCCGCGCGGACGAAGGGCGATCGGGTCTTGCATGGGGCAACTCCTGTGCGGTGCGCAAAAACAAAAACGGCGTCCACTTCGTTGCGCCCGCAAGGGGTGCAAGAAATGGACGCCGTTGTCCGTTCGAGTCTGGGAAGACTGCGGGTCGGGCCGCCGTTGGCCTGACTTGAAACGCTACAAGCCAGAAGCGTGCCAGCATCCATGACAGATGCCGACTTCGTGCGCTTTCAGTCGGAAAGCACGCTGCCAGCGCGTCGCGCCGGGGTCTGTCGTCGATGCGGTCGATGGCCGCGTTTGGTGCAGGGCGGTGCGGGCGGCACGATTGTTGTGCATGCCAGCGTGCGCGCGCTCTGGAGTACCTCCGAGGCGAGTCTCTTGGGGCGTGGGGCGACTCGGCGAGCTCATGCGCCGAGGTAATCCGACATCGCCAGCACCGACTCCGCCACGTCCACCAGCTTGCGGTTCTGGCTCATCGCCGTCTGCCGCAGCATGGCGTAGGCGTCTGCCTCGCTGAGCTTGCGCGAGGCCATCAGCAGGCCTTTCGCGCGTTCGATGACCTTGCGCTCGTTGAGCGCGGCGCGCACGGTCTCCAGTTCGTCGCCCATGGATTGCAGTCGGCGAGATTGCTCCTGCACCATGCCGAGAACCGAGCGCTCGAGGTGCGGCGTGATCGGTGCAGGCGCCTCTGCGGCATCGGCCGCGCCGGCTTCGCGCGCCAGCGCCTGCAGCGTCGCCTGCTGGCTGCGCAACTCGGCACGGGCCTGCTCGATGCGCTGGCGGCACAGCGTGCGCAGTTGCTCGGCCAGAAACGCCTCGACGGATTGCATCGCATCGATGCGGTCGGTGCAGCAGTCATACCAGGTCTGGCTGAGCTCGGCATCGAGCGGCCCGTTGAGTCCGGCCACGCTGCCCAGGCGGCGCAGGCGCTCCAGCGTGGCGCGCGCCTCGGCGGGCTGGCTGTCGATCCAGGCCGCGCGCACGGACGCATCGGAGAAGTCGGAGAACACCTCGAAGCAGCGCTGCTGCGATTCGATCAGGTGTTGCCAGTGCGGCTGCAGGCCGGCGTCGGCGTGGCCCGAGGCGAACACGCCGGCCCCCAGCGCGCGCTCCTGCCCCGCGAACTCCTTTCCCTGCATGAAGTTGAAGAGGGCGACCAATGCGCGGGAGATCGCCGGGTCGGTGGCGCTGTCGGCCGCCTCGAACACCACGGCCAGCAGCCCCGCCACCAGCCGCACGAAGGCCGCCGTGCTGGCTTCGGGCGAAAGTGCCTGCGTGGTCACGCGCTGGCGCAGCGCGGGCAGGCCGTCCAGCGCATGCAGCACGACGGCGATGCGGCTGAACAGGCGCGCCCCGTTTCGTGCGCGGTGGGCGTCCGTGTCCAGCGCGGCGAATCGCACGCGAACGTGCTGCTCGAGTGCGGTGCAATCGCCGATCTGCGCCAGCCGCTGTCCGCCGAAGCGGCTGCCGCGCGAGGCGAGGTATACGTTGGACATGCCGCGCTCTTTCTGCAGGCCATGGATCAGGCGGCCGATCACGCTGACCAGTTCGCTGGTGAGGGCGAGGTGTTCGAGTTCGCCGATCTCGCACTGGCGGGCGGCGACGAGGAAGCTGAGGCCGGAAGTCATCGGGAGCGGGGCACGTCTGCCGGGGCGGCAGCAACATCCGTGCCGCGACGCGGGTCGGGCACCCCACTTAAACTCGCAGCCATGCTGGTGCTGGGATTCGAATCATCGTGCGACGAGACCGGGGTCGCGCTCGTGGAGCGCACGCCGGGCGACGCCAGGCCGCGCCTGCTGTCGCACGCGCTCTACAGCCAGGTGCGCATGCACGAGGCCTATGGCGGCGTCGTGCCCGAGTTGGCCAGCCGCGACCACATCCGCCGTGCCCTGCCGCTGGCCGACGAAGTGATGACCCAGGCCGGTCGCACGCTGGCCGATGTCGACGTGGTCGCCTTCACGCGCGGCCCGGGGCTGGCCGGTGCGCTGCTGGTCGGCGCGGGCGTGGCCTGCGCGCTGGGTGCGGCGCTCGACCGGCCGGTGCTGGGCGTGCACCACCTCGAAGGGCATCTGCTGTCGCCCTTCCTCTCGGCCGATCCGCCCGAGTTTCCGTTCGTCGCGCTGCTGGTGTCGGGCGGCCACACCCAGCTCATGCGGGTGGACGGGGTCGGGCGCTACGAACTGCTGGGTGAGACGATCGACGACGCGGCCGGCGAGGCGTTCGACAAGTCGGCCAAGCTGCTGGGCCTGGGTTATCCGGGCGGGCCCGCGTTGTCGCGCCTGGCGGAGCAGGGCGATGCCGCTGCCTTCAAGCTGCCGCGGCCGCTGCTGCACAGCGGCGATCTCGACTTTTCCTTCGCGGGGCTGAAGACGGCGGTGCTCACGCAGGTGAAGAAGCTCGGCGACGGGCTCGATGCGCGGCGCGCCGACGTCGCGGCCAGCACCGAGGCCGCCATCGTCGACGTGCTGCTGGCCAAGTCGCTGGCGGCCCTCAAGGTCACCGGACTCCAGCGGCTGGTCGTGGCCGGTGGCGTGGGCGCCAACCGGCACCTGCGCATGCAGCTGGACGAAGCCTGCGCGCGCCGGGGCGTGCGCGTGCACTACCCCGAACTGGCGCTGTGCACCGACAACGGCGCCATGATCGCCATGGCCGCCGCCATGCGCCTGCAGGCGGGCGTCGGGACGGCACGGCGCGACTACGCGTTCGACGTGCGGCCGCGCTGGCCGCTGGCCGAGCTGGCCGCCGACGCGGCCTGAAGCCCGGCCGGCCGCGCAAAAAAAAGGCCGCACGCCCGGGGGCATGCGGCCTGCAAGGGGGCGCGAGGGCCCCACGAGGAGTTTCGGGTAACCGGCCTTACTTGATGGCCAGCGTGGTGACGTTGGAAACCGGCACCTGCTTGGCCAGCCGGAGCGTCAGCACGCCGTTGTCCAGGCGCGCCTCGCTGGCCTGGGTGTCGATGGCCTGAGGCAGCTCGTAGGCCGCCTTGTACTGCCGGGGCGCTTCGGCCTTGGTGGCAACGCGCACCACAGCGCCTTCGATGCCGATGTCCAGCTGCTCACGGCTCACGCCGGGCACGTCGAGCGTGATGGTCCAGTGCGTGTCGTCCTGCTGCACGTTCGCGCCGGCGGCGAAGCCACCCAGCGCATCGGCGAAGAAGCGGTCGAAGCCGCGATCGAAGGAACGCAGCGAAGGGGTGTAGCCGCGGGTACGGAGAACGGGTGCGAAGAACATGATGGAAGGCTCCTTGTGTCAGTCAACGTGGGGCGCGAGGCACTTTGTGCAACATCGCGTCCCGTACACTGCGCGGCTTTCGACCGTGATCGCCGCATGCCTCCAACATGCGCGCAAGCCGTTGTTTTTCAAGGGAAAAGTTTGTCTGAGAATTTTCGCCGCCGGCTCTTGAAATCACTCGCCGCAGCGCTATTTGTTCCGCCCCTCGCGCAGGCCCAGCCAGCCGGCGTGCCCATCAAGGTGGCGTTGATCGAAAGCCTCTCCGGGCCTGCCGGCAACACCGGTGAAGCCGTCTTCCGCAACCTGCACTGGGCCATGGAGCGCGTGAATGCGCGCGGCGGCATCGCATTGCCGGGCGGTGCCCGGCCGCTCACCCTGGTGCGCTACGACAGCAAGGGCCAGACTGAAGAGGCGCTATCGGTGCTTCGGGCGGCCATCGACGGTGGTGCCCGCTTCATCGCCCAGGGCAACAGCTCGGCGGTGGCGTCGGGCCTGCTCGAGGCCATTGCCCGCCACAACGAACGCGACCCGGCGCGGCGCGTGGTGTTCCTCAATTACTCCGCGGTCGATCCGCCGCTGACCAACGAGCGCTGCAATTTCTGGCATTTCCGCTTCGATGCCCATGCCGACATGCGCATGCGCGCGCTGATGAGCGTGCTGGGCGAGGACCGCGGCGTGAAGGGTGTCTACCTGATCGGGCAGGACTACAGCTTCGGCCAGGCCGTGCTGCGCGAGGCGCGCCGCCAGTTGGGCGAACGCCGCCCCGACGTGCGCGTGCTGGCCGAGGAGCTGCACCCCATGATGCGGGTGAAGGACTTCGCGCCCTACGCCGCCAAGATCCGGGCCAGCGGTGCGCAGGCCGTGATCACCGGCAACTGGGGCAACGACCTCACACTGCTGGTCAAGGCTGCGCGCGAGGCTGGCTTCGAGGGCAAGTTCTACACCTTCTACGGCAACGCGCTCGGCGCGCCGGCCGCGCTGGGCGACGCCGGCGTGGGCCGTGTCATCGCCGTGGCCGACTGGCTGCCCAACGTCGCCACGCGCGAGAGCGAGGAGTTCTACCGGTCGTTCCGCGAGCGTTTCCCCAACCCGGCCGACGACTACGTTCACATGCGCATGCAGTTGCTGATCGAGTCGTTGGCGCAGGCCATCGGCCGTGCCGGCTCGGTCGAGGCGGGCGCCGTCGCCGCGCAACTGGAGAACGCGTCGGTGACACTGGCCGGCCAGACCGGCACCATGCGCGCGGCCGACCACCAGTTCCAGCAGACGCTGGTGGTGGGGGTGATGGACAAACAGGGCACACCCGGCGTCAAGTTCGACGTCGAGGGCTCGGGCTATGGCTTCCGCGTGATCCGCACGCTGTCGTCCGCCCAGGCCGAAATGCCCCACAGCTGCGTCATGGCGCGGCCCTGAAAACGGAAAGGCAGCCGACATGCGCCAGGCCATCGTCGATCTCGAGGCGTCCCGCATCCGCGAAGTGGCCAACGCCGGGCTGGGGCGCGAGGACGT
Source organism: Burkholderiales bacterium (assembly GCA_017307855.1). Lineage (GTDB taxonomy): Bacteria > Pseudomonadota > Gammaproteobacteria > Burkholderiales > Burkholderiaceae_C > JAGOCV01. Next base: position 126,840 of record JAFKGD010000010.1, read on the forward strand.
GCTGGCGTTCTGGTTCGGCGAAAGCGACGAGGTCACGCCCGAATTCATCCGCCAGGCCGCCAGCGACTCCATCCTGCGCGGCGAAACCTTCTACGCCCACAACCTCGGCCTGCCCGAGCTGCGCGAGGCCATCGCCGGCTACACCACGGCGCTGCATGGGGCGGTGGGCGCCGACCGCATCGCCGTCACCTCGGGCGGCGTCAGCGCGCTGATGCTGGCGGTGCAGGCGCTGGTGAATGCGGGCGACGAAGTGGTCGCGGTCACACCCGTATGGCCCAACCTCACGGCGCAGCCGGCGATACTGGGTGCCTGCGTTCGCTGCGTGGCGTTGCAGGTGATCGACGGGGCGTGGCGGCTCGACCTGCCCGCGCTGCTGAGGGCTGTGACACCGGCCACGCGCCTGCTGATCGTCAACGCGCCCAACAACCCCACGGGCTGGACGTTGAACCCGGCCGAGCAGCAGGCCATCCTCCAGCATTGCCGCGCCACTGGCACCTGGATCCTGGCCGACGAGGTGTACGAACGGCTGTATTACGAGGGGGGCGAGACTCGGGCCGCCCCCAGCTTTCTCGATGTGGCCGGGCCCGACGATCGCCTCGTGGTCGCGCAAAGCTTTTCCAAGAGCTTCCTCATGACCGGATGGCGGCTGGGCTGGCTGGTGATGCCGGCCGCGATGACGCCGCACATGGGCAAGCTGATCGAGTTCAACACCTCGTGCACCAGCGTGTTCGTGCAGCGCGCCGGCCTGGCGGCGCTGGCCAGCGCGGACGAGGTGACGCCGCGCGTGGTGGCCCACCTGCGCCGCTGCCGCGACACGCTGGTGCCGCTGCTGCAGGCCGTGCCAGGCGTGCATGTCTCGCCGGCGCCGGGCGGCATGTACGCCTTCTTCCGCATCGACGGGCAGGCCGACTCGCTGGCGACGGCGAAACGGCTCGTCACCGAGGCTGGGCTGGGAATCGCGCCGGGCAACGCCTTCGGCGAAGAGGGGCAGGGCTGGTTCCGATGGTGTTTCGCCACGCAGGAGCTCGGCCGGCTGGCCGAAGGCGTGCGGCGCCTTGAGCGCTGGCTCGCCGCGCAGCCGCGTGGCTGAGGAAGCGGGGGCAGGGCGGCCGCCCGCCGCGCTATAATCCCAAAGCTTTGCATTCCGCAAGGTACACGCACACGGCATTTCCGGCTGTCTGCGCAAGTCAAACATTCACTGGAAAACACTGACATGACCACCCTGAACAAGGCCGAGATCGTCCAGGCCAACGCGCGCGCCGCCAACGACACGGGCAGCCCCGAAGTGCAAGTCGCACTGCTCACGGCCCGCATCAACGAACTCACCCCCCACTTCAAGCAGCACGCCAAGGACCACCACGGCCGCCGCGGCCTGCTGCGCATGGTGAGCCGCCGCCGCAAGCTGCTGGACTACCTCAAGTCCAAGGACGTGACCCGTTACAGCGCGCTGATCGCCAAGCTGGGCCTGCGCAAGTAAGCGGCAACCGCACGTAGCAAACGCCTGGGTTGGCTGGCTGACTCAGGCGTTTTGCACTTTGAAGCATTGAAAACTGCCGGTGGCGCCCCGCGCTGCCGGCCCCTCCCGGAGAACGTCAGGCAGATCGAAGCTGTGTCATTCCAACGGTATTCGCGCCCCGCGTGCGAGCTTCGCTGGAATGGCATCGTGTTCTGCGGCGCGGTTTCCGGATCCTGCTGAGGGGTGGTCCGCCACCTCTCGCCATCCAACTCAAGGAGCCAACATGAGCCTCTTCAACAAAGTCACCAAGACCTTCCAGTGGGGCCAGCACACGGTCACCATGGAAACCGGCGAAATCGCCCGCCAGGCCACCGGTGCCGTGCTGGTCAACATCGACGACACCGTGGTGCTCGCCACCGTGGTCGCCTCCAAGTCGGCCAAGCCCGGCCAGGACTTCTTCCCGCTGACCGTCGACTACATCGAGAAGACCTATGCCGCCGGGAAGATCCCCGGCAGCTTCTTCAAGCGCGAAGCCAAGCCCAGCGAGCTCGAAACGCTGACCAGCCGCCTGATCGACCGCCCGATCCGCCCGCTGTTCCCCGAGGGCTTCTTCAACGAAGTCCATGTGGTGATCCACACCGTGTCGCTCAACCCCGAAGTCGACGCCGACATCGCCGCGATGATCGCGTCGAGCGCCGCCCTGGCCATCTCGGGCATCCCGTTCGCGGGCCCGATCGGCGCCGCGCGCGTGGGCTACATCAACGGCGAATACGTGCTGAACCCGGGCCAGACCCAACGCAAGGACTCGCAGATGGACCTCGTGGTCGCGGGCACCGAAGCGGCCGTGCTGATGGTCGAGTCCGAAGCGCAGCAACTGTCCGAAGAAGTCATGCTTGGCGGTGTCGTGTTCGGCCACGAGCAGGCCAGGACGGCCATCAACGCCATCCATGAACTCGTCCGTGACGCCGGCAAGCCGGCCTGGGACTGGCAGCCGCCCGCCCAGGACGAAGCCTTCGTCGCCAAGATCAAGGCCCTGGCCGAAGACAAGCTGCGTGCCGCCTACCAGCTGCGCAACAAGCAGGCCCGCACTCAGGCCCTGCGCGAGGCCTCGGCCTCGGTGCTGGCCGGCCTGAAGGAAGAGGGCGCCGAATTCGACGCGGTGAAGGTGGGCGACCAGCTGTTCGCCCTCGAGGCCGCCATCGTGCGCAGCCAGATCCTGGCGGGTGAGCCGCGCATCGACGGCCGCGACACGCGTACCGTGCGCCCGATCGAAATCCGCAACGGCGTTCTGCCCCGCACCCACGGTTCGGCCCTGTTCACGCGCGGCGAAACCCAGGCCCTGGTGATCGCTACGCTGGGCACCGAGCGCGATGCGCAGCGCATCGACGCGCTGGCCGGCGAGTTCGAGGACCGCTTCCTGTTCCACTACAACATGCCTCCCTTCGCCACCGGCGAAGTGGGCCGCATGGGCTCGACCAAGCGCCGCGAAGTCGGCCACGGCCGGCTGGCCAAGCGCGCGCTGGTCGCGTGCCTGCCCACGAAGGAAGAATTTCCCTACACCATCCGCGTGGTCTCGGAAATCACCGAATCCAACGGTTCCTCGTCGATGGCGTCGGTCTGCGGTGGCTGCCTGGCCATGATGGATGCAGGCGTTCCGATGAAGGCCCACGTGGCCGGCATCGCCATGGGCCTGATCAAGGACGGCAACCGCTTCGCGGTGCTGACCGACATCCTGGGCGACGAAGATCACCTGGGCGACATGGACTTCAAGGTGGCCGGCACCACGGCCGGCATCACCGCCCTGCAGATGGACATCAAGATCCAGGGCATCACCAAGGAAATCATGCAGGTCGCCCTGGCCCAGGCCAAGGAAGCGCGCGTGCACATCCTGGGCAAGATGCAGGAAGCCATGGGCGAAGCCAAGGCCGAGGTGTCGAGCTTCGCGCCCAAGCTCTACACGATGAAGATCAATCCCGAGAAGATCCGCGACGTGATCGGCAAGGGTGGCGCCGTGATCCGCGCGCTGACCGAAGAGACCGGCTGCCAGATCAACATCGAGGAAGACGGCACGATCACCATCGCCGCCACCGACGCCGCCAAGGCCGATGTGGCCAAGCAGCGCATCGAGCAGATCACGGCCGAAGTCGAGATCGGCAAGATCTACGAAGGCCCGGTCACCAAGATCCTGGACTTCGGCGCCCTGATCAACCTGCTGCCCGGCAAGGACGGCCTGCTGCACATCAGCCAGATCGCCCACGAGCGCGTCGAGAAGGTCACCGACTACCTGTCGGAAGGCCAGGTCGTCAAGGTCAAGGTCCTCGAGACCGACGACAAAGGCCGTGTCAAGCTGTCGATGAAGGCCCTGACCGAGCGCCCCGCCGGCATGCCCGAGCGCGAAGAGCGTTTCGATCGTGGTGATCGCGGCGACCGCGCCCCGCGTGGCGATCGCGCGCCGCGCGAAGACCGTGGCGGCTACCGCGAAGACCGCGCGCCGCGTGAAGATCGCGCCCCGCGCGAGGAGCGTGCTCCGCGTGAAGAGCGCGCCGCGCGCGACGACCAGTCGCAACAGCAGCAGTCGGAGGGCGACGTGCCGCGCGCCCCGTCGGCTCAGCAGGAGTAATCCCGCCCCGCCTTCGGCCCAGAGCTCCCGCCACGGCGGGCGCTCGCCCCGGATCCACAGATGCAAGCAATAGAGATCAGCCAACCCGGCGCGCCTGACGTGCTGCGTGTCGTTGTCCGCCCCGATCCCACGCCAGCGGAAGGCGAACTGCTGATCCGCGTCGCGGCCAGCGGCGTGAATCGCCCCGACGTGCTGCAGCGCACCGGCAATTATCCCGTTCCACCCGGCGCGTCTGACATCCCCGGCCTCGAAGTCGCGGGTGTCATCGTCTCGGGTGACGCGGACGCCATGCGCCAGGCGGGCCTGGCGGTCGGCGACCGCGTATGCGCGTTGGTGGCGGGCGGCGGCTATGCCGAACTCTGCGTTGCGCCCGTGGGCCAGTGCCTGCCCGTTCCGGCCGGTCTGTCGGACGTCGAGGCGGCGTCGCTGCCCGAGACGTTCTTCACCGTGTGGAGCAATGTGTTCGACCGGGGCCGGCTGCAGAAGGGCGAGACCCTGCTCGTGCAGGGCGGCACCAGCGGCATCGGCGTCACTGCCATCCAGATGGCCAAGGCGTTCGGCGCGACGGTGATCGCCACGGCGGGCTCGGACGACAAGTGCCGCGCCTGTCTCGAGCTGGGTGCCGATCACGCCGTCAACTACCGCACGCAGGACTTCGTCACCGAAGCCCGGCGCATTACCGAAGGGCGTGGCGTCGACGTCGTGCTCGACATGGTGGCCGGCGACTACGTGGCGCGCGAAGTCGATGTGCTGGCCGAAGATGGCCGCCTGGTCATCATCGCGGTACAGGGCGGGATCAAGGCGGGCTTCAATGCCGGACTTGTGTTGCGTCGCCGGTTGCTCATCACGGGCTCGACCCTGCGTCCGCGCCCGGTGGCCTTCAAGGCCGCCATTGCCCAGGCGTTGCGCCACAACGTCTGGCCACTGATCGAGGCCGGTTCGATCCGGCCCGTCATCCATTCCACCTTCGCGGCCACAGAGGCCGCGCGGGCGCACGAACTCATGGAGTCCAACCAGCACGTCGGCAAGATCGTGCTGGACTGGTCCGATACCGATAGACCATGATCCGCAAACTGATCGCCGGCAACTGGAAGATGAATGGCAGCCTCGAGGCCAACGAGGTGCTGGTGCGCGCCATCCTGGCGGGCGTGGGCACGCCAGGCTGCGACATCGCGGTCTGCGTGCCGGCGCCGTATCTCGCGCAGGTGGCTGGTCTGCTCAAGGGCCAGCAGTCCGTGGCGCTGGGGGCGCAGGATATCTCGCGCCATGCGCAGGGCGCCTACACGGGCGAGGTGTCCGGCAGCATGCTGCGTGACTTCGGCACACGCTATGCGCTGGTGGGCCATTCCGAGCGCCGCCAGTACCACGGCGAAACCGATGAAGCAGTCGCGCTCAAGGCCAAGGCCGCGCTCGACGTCGGCATCACGCCCATCGTCTGCGTGGGCGAAACGCTCTCCGAGCGCGAGGCCGGCCAGACCGACGACGTGGTGCGGCGTCAGCTGGCGGCCGTGATCCATGAAAACGGACACTGCATCACCGAGATCGTGGTGGCCTACGAGCCCGTCTGGGCCATCGGCACCGGCAAGACCGCCACGCCGGCGCAGGCGCAGCAGGTGCACGCGGTATTGCGTTCCCAGCTGCATGCGGCCAGCACGGCCGCCGCCGGCATCCGCATCCTCTACGGCGGCAGCATGAATGCGGCGAATGCGGCTGAACTGCTGGCCCAGCCGGACATCGACGGCGGCCTGATCGGCGGCGCGTCGCTCAAGGCGCCTGATTTCCTCACCATCGCAAGCGCGGCCTGAGGCCGCCCCGCGACGACAGAACCCCCCCGGAGTCTCCAGACCATGAACATCCTCCTGAACCTCATCCTGGCCGTCCAGCTGCTGTCGGCCCTGGTCATGATCGGCCTGATCCTGATCCAGCACGGCAAGGGCGCCGACATGGGCGCAGCTTTCGGCAGCGGCGGTGCTGGCAGCCTGTTTGGCGCCAGCGGCAGCGCCAACTTCCTCTCGCGTACCACGGCGGTGCTGGCGACGGTGTTCTTCGTGTGCACGCTGTCGCTGGCCTACTTCGGCACGCCCCGCCAGACGGGCATGGGCAGCGTGCTGGACAACCAGCCACCGGCCGCCGCCCCTTCAGCTCCGGCCGAAGTCCCGGGTGCTGCCTCGCAGGTGCCCGGCGCGGCACCCGCCGCTGCGCCCGCGCCCGCCGCCGCGGCTTCGGACGCAGGCCAGGTGCCGACCAAGTAATTCGCTCTGGAAAAAACCCGCGCCAAGGGGCAAAGCGCGGGGTTTTCAGGGTAAACTCTGAGGCTGTCCGGAGAGCCATAACCGCAAGGCCCTCATGCCATCCGGACAAGCTCAGAAAACCGCCGTCGTGGTGAAATTGGTAGACACGCTATCTTGAGGGGGTAGTGGCGAAAGCTGTGCGAGTTCGAGTCTCGCCGACGGCACCAAATATGGCTGGCCGGGTGCATGCGCCGGGCCAGCCCCAGCGGTAGCAGCGCCCCAAGATGAACCTAGACCAGTACCTTCCCGTCCTATTGTTCATCCTCGTGGGCATCGCGGTGGGTGTGCTGCCCCAGGCGCTCGGCTACATCCTCGGCCCGAACCGCCCGGATGCCGCGAAAAACTCCCCTTACGAGTGCGGCTTCGAGGCCTTCGAGGACGCGCGCATGAAGTTCGACGTGCGCTACTACCTCGTCGCCATCCTGTTCATCCTGTTCGATCTGGAGATCGCTTTCCTCTTTCCTTGGGCCGTCGCGCTCAAGGACGTGGGGATCGTCGGCTTCTGGTCGGTGGTGATCTTCCTGGGCATCCTCGTCGTGGGCTTCGTCTACGAGTGGAAGAAGGGCGCGCTGGACTGGGAATGATGAGGGTACGGACGACACACGGCCGACTCGGAAGGAAGCACGATGATTGAAGGTGTGATGAAAGAAGGCTTCATCACCACGAGCTATGACGCCGTGGTGAACTGGGCCAAGACCGGCTCGCTCTGGCCCATGACCTTCGGTCTGGCCTGTTGCGCGGTCGAGATGATGCATGCGGCTGCTGCGCGCTACGACATCAGCCGCTTCGGCGCCGAGGTGTTCCGCGCCAGCCCGCGCCAGTCCGATCTGATGATCGTGGCCGGCACGCTGTGCAACAAGATGGCGCCGGCGCTGCGCAAGGTCTACGACCAGATGTCCGAGCCGCGTTGGGTGCTCTCGATGGGCTCTTGCGCCAATGGCGGTGGCTACTACCACTACAGCTACTCCGTCGTGCGAGGTTGCGACCGCATCGTGCCGGTCGACGTCTACGTGCCGGGCTGCCCACCCACGGCCGAAGCGCTGCTCTACGGGATCATCCAGCTTCAGCAGAAGATCCGGCGCACCAACACCATTGCGCGCGTCTGAGGGGATCGCATGAGTGAAATTGCCATCCGTCCCGAAGCCCTGCGGGACGCTGTCGCTGCTGCGCTGGGCGAACGTGCCCGCAGCGTGACCGTCGCCCTCGGCGAGGTCACTGCGGTCGTCAACGCCGCCACCTATTACGAAGCGATGCAGATCCTGCGCGATGCGCCGGGCTGCCGTTTCGATCTGCTGTCCGACCTGTGCGGTGTCGATTACTCCACCTATGGCGATGGCCTGTGGGAAGGCGCGCGTTTCTGCGTGGTGTCGCACCTGCTGTCGATCGAGCTGAACCAGCGCGTGCGCGTGAAAGTGTTCTGTGCCGACGACGACCTGCCGGCCGTGGCTTCGGTCAATCCCCTGTGGAACTCGGCCAACTGGTTCGAGCGCGAGGCGTTCGATCTGTACGGCATCGTGTTCGAAGGCCACGAAGATCTGCGCCGCATCCTGACCGACTACGGTTTCATCGGTCACCCGTTCCGCAAGGACTTCCCGATCTCGGGCCACGTCGAGATGCGCTACGACGCCGAGCAGCGCCGCGTGGTCTACCAGCCCGTGACCATCGAGCCGCGCGAGATCATTCCCCGCGTCATCCGTGAAGACAATTACGGTGAAGGCCTGAACTGACATGGCCGAAATCAAGAACTACACCCTGAACTTCGGCCCGCAGCATCCGGCCGCGCACGGCGTGCTGCGTCTGGTGCTCGAGCTGGACGGCGAAGTCGTCCAGCGTGCCGATCCGCACATCGGCCTGCTGCACCGCGCCACCGAGAAGCTGGCCGAGACGCGCACGTACATCCAGTCGCTGCCCTACATGGACCGGCTCGACTACGTGTCGATGATGTGCAACGAACACGCCTACTGCCTGGCTGTCGAGAAGCTGCTGGGCCTGGAAGTGCCGCTGCGCGCGCAGTACATCCGCGTGATGTTCTCCGAGATCACCCGCATCCTCAACCACCTGATGTGGCTGGGCTCGCACGGCAACGACTGTGGCAGCTCCACCATGCTGATCTACGCGTTCCGCGAGCGCGAGGACCTGTTCGATGCCTACGAGGCAGTGTCGGGTGCGCGCATGCATGCGGCCTACTTCCGTCCGGGTGGCGTGTACCGCGACCTGCCGGACACCATGCCGCAGTACAAGGCGAACAAGATCCGCAATGCCCGTGGCATCGCGAAGCTCAACGAGAACCGCCAGGGCTCGCTGCTGGACTTCCTGGAAGACTTCACGCAGCGCTTCCCGAAGCTGATGGACGAGTACCACACGCTGTTCACCGACAACCGGATCTGGAAGCAGCGCACGGTCGGCATCGGCGTGCTCACGCCCGAGCGCGCCATCAATCTCGGCATGACGGGTCCGATGTTGCGCGGTTCCGGCGTCGCCTGGGACCTGCGCAAGAAGCAGCCCTACGACGTCTACGACCGCGTGGACTTCGACGTCCCCGTGGGCAAGACCGGCGACAGCTTCGACCGCTACCTGGTGCGCATGGAAGAGATGGCGCAGTCCAACCGCATCATCAAACAGTGCATCGACTGGCTGCGCGCCAACCCGGGCCCGGTGATCACGGACAACCACAAGATCGCGCCGCCCGCGCGCGAGGCCATGAAGGCCAACATGGAAGAGCTGATCCACCATTTCAAGCTCTTCACCGAAGGCTTCCACGTGCCGCCGGGCGAGGCCTATGCCGCCGTCGAGCACCCGAAGGGCGAGTTCGGCATCTACTTCGTCAGCGACGGTGCCAACAAGCCCTACCGCATGAAGATCCGTCCGCCCGGGTTCGTGCACCTGGCCGCGCTCAACGAGATGACCGTGGGCCACATGCTGGCCGACACCGTGGCCATCATCGGCACGCTGGACATCGTTTTCGGAGAGATTGATCGATGAGCTCGCATCACGCACCTTCCGACGCTGCGCCGGTGCCACCGCTCGCGGCGTCCACGCTCGCGCGCTTCGACCGCGAGGTCGCCAAGTACCCGAAAGAGCAGGCCCTGTCGGCCGTGATGGCCTGCCTGGCCATCGTTCAGCAGGAGCATGGCTGGGTCAGCCCCGCGCACGAACGCGAGATCGCCGCGCACCTGGGCGTCGCGCCCATGGCCGTGCACGAGGTCACGACCTTCTACAACATGTACAACCAGCGCCCGGTGGGCCGGTTCAAGTTGGGCGTGTGCACCAACCTGCCGTGCCAGTTGCGCGGCGGTGCCGATGCGTTGCACCATCTCGAGCGCAGGCTTGGCGTTGAGATGGGCGGCACGACGGCCGACGGCCTGTTCACGCTGCAGCAGAACGAGTGCCTGGGCGCGTGTGCCGATGCGCCGGTGATGCTGGTCAACGACCGCAACATGTGCAGCTTCATGAGCCATGACAAGCTCGATCAGCTGATCGATGCGCTCACGGCCGAAGCCGGCAAGACGGAGGCCCAGTGATGTCGGTCGACCAGATCCTCTCGCAATTCGCGGCCACGGGCCTGCAGACCTGCTTCCACGACCGCCACATAGAGCCGCAGATCTACAAGGATCTCAACGGCAGCAACTGGCGCCTCAAGGACTACGAGGCGCGCGGCGGCTACCAGGCGCTGCGCCGCATCCTCGGGCAGGACGGTTCGCCGCCGGCCGAGGACGGCAGCGTGGGCCTCACGCAGGACCAGGTCATCGCCACGCTGAAGGAGTCCGCACTGCGCGGCCGCGGCGGCGCGGGCTTCCCCACGGGCCTGAAGTGGAGCTTCATGCCCCGCCAGTTCCCGGGCCAGAAGTACCTGGTGTGCAATTCCGACGAGGGCGAGCCCGGTACCTGCAAGGACCGCGACATCCTCATGTACAACCCGCACATCGTGATCGAGGGCATGGCCATCGCCGCCTACGCGATGGGCATCTCGGTGGGCTACAACTACATCCACGGCGAGATCTTCGAGGTGTACGAGCGCTTCGAGGAAGCCCTGGAAGAGGCCCGCGCGGCCGGCTATCTGGGCGACAACCTGCTGGGCAGCAAGTTCAGCTTCCAGCTGCACGGCCACCATGGTTTCGGTGCCTACATCTGCGGTGAGGAAACCGCGCTGCTCGAATCGCTGGAAGGCAAGAAGGGCCAACCGCGCTTCAAGCCGCCGTTCCCGGCCAGCTTCGGCCTGTACGGCAAGCCGACCACCATCAACAACACGGAGACGTTCGCGGCCGTGCCGTGGATCATCCGCAATGGCGGTGCAGCGTACCTCGCCTGCGGCAAGCCCAACAACGGCGGCACCAAGATCTTCTCGGTGTCGGGCGACGTCGAGAAGCCGGGCAACTACGAGATTCCGCTGGGCACGCCATTCTCCAAGCTGCTCGAACTCGCGGGCGGCGTGCGCGCCGGCCGCCAGCTCAAGGCCGTGATCCCCGGCGGGTCGTCCGCCCCGGTGCTGCCGGCCGCCGTGATGATGGAATGCACGATGGACTACGACTCCATCGCCAAGGCGGGCTCGATGCTCGGCTCGGGTGCCGTCATCGTGATGGACGACAGCCGCGACATGGTCGAGAGCCTGCTGCGCCTGTCGTACTTCTACATGCACGAATCGTGCGGCCAGTGCACGCCGTGCCGTGAGGGTACCGGCTGGATGTGGCGCGTGATCGAGCGCATCCAGCACGGGCAGGGCAGGGCCGAAGACCTCGCGCTGCTCAACTCGGTGGCCGACAACATCCAGGGCCGCACCATCTGCGCCCTCGGCGACGCTGCGGCCATGCCGGTGCGCGCCATGATCAAGCACTTCCGCCCCGAGTTCGAGGCGAAGATCGCCCGCGCCGCGCAAGCCCGCGCCGCAGCAACGCAAGCGCCGAGCGCCTCCTGACCATGATCGAAATCGAACTCGACGGCCGCAAGGTCGAAGTCGCCGAAGGCAGCATGGTGATGCATGCGGCCGAGAAGGCCGGCACCTACATCCCGCACTTCTGCTATCACAAGAAGCTCTCGATCGCCGCCAACTGCCGCATGTGCCTGGTGGACGTCGAGAAGGCGCCCAAGCCCATGCCGGCCTGCGCCACGCCGGTCACGCAGGGCATGATCGTGCGCACCAAGAGCGAGAAGGCCATCAAGGCCCAGCAGTCCGTGATGGAGTTCCTGCTGATCAACCACCCGCTCGACTGCCCCATCTGCGACCAGGGCGGCGAATGCCAGCTCCAGGATCTGGCCGTGGGCTATGGCGGTTCTTCTTCCCGCTACGAGGAAGAAAAGCGCGTGGTGTTCCACAAGGACATCGGCCCGCTCGTCTCGATGGAGGAGATGAGTCGCTGCATCCATTGCACCCGCTGCGTGCGCTTCGGCCAGGAAGTGGCCGGCGTGATGGAGCTGGGCATGTCCAACCGCGGCGAGCATTCCGAGATCGAATCCTTCCTGGGCGACTCGGTCGACTCCGAGCTGTCGGGCAACATGATCGACATCTGCCCCGTGGGCGCGCTCACCAGCAAGCCGTTCCGCTACAGCGCCCGCACCTGGGAACTGTCGCGACGCAAGTCGGTCAGCCCGCACGACGGCACCGGCGCCAACCTGATCGTGCAGGTCAAGAACCACAAGGTCATGCGCGTGGTGCCGCTGGAGAACGAAGCCGTCAACGAATGCTGGATCGCCGACCGCGACCGCTTCTCGTACGAAGCCGTCAACAGCGAAGACCGCCTCACGCAGCCCATGATCAAGCAGGGCGGCCAGTGGCAGACGGTCGACTGGCAGACCGCGCTCGAATACGTGGCCAACGGCCTGCGCAAGATAAAGTCCGACCACGGCGCCGCTTCCATCGGCACGCTGGCCAGCCCGCACAGCACGCTCGAAGAGCTGCACCTGGCCGGCGCCTTCATGCGTGCCCTGGGCAGCGAGAACATCGACACGCGCCTTCGCGCCGCCGACTTCACGGCCACGGCGGGCACGGCCCGCTGGCTGGGCACGCCGATCGCTTCGCTGTCGCAACTTCAGCGCGTGCTGGTGGTGGGCTCCAACCTCCGCAAGGACCATCCGCTGTTCGCGCAGCGCATCCGCCAGGCCGTGCGTCGCGGCGGCAAGCTGTCGGTGGTGAATGCCGCCGAGCAGGATTGGGCCATGCCCGTCGCGCAATCGCTGCTGGCCGAGCCCGGCCAGTGGGCGCAGGCGCTGGCCGACATCGCCGCCGCCATCGCTGGCGAGAAGGGCGTCGCCGCTCCGACAACCGGCAACGCCACCGATGCCGCCCAGGCCATCGCGAAATCGCTGCTGGGCGGTGACCGCAAGGCCGTGTTGCTGGGCAACGCCGCGGCCCATCATCCGCGCGCCTCCAGCCTGCTGGCCCTGGCCAACTGGATCGGTGAGCAGACCGGCGCCACCGTCGGCTACCTCACCGAAGCCGCCAACACCGTGGGCGCACCGCTGGCCGGCGCGCTGCCGGGCGAGGGCGGCCTCAACGCGGCCCAGATGCTGGCCGGTGGCCTGAAGGCCGTGCTGCTGCTGGCCACCGAGCCCGAGTTCGACTCGGCGGCCGGTGCTGCCTCGGCTGCGGCACTGGCACAGGCCGAGATGGTCGTCACGCTGAGTCCGTTCAAGGCCAACCTCGCCTTCAGCGACGTGCTGCTGCCCATCGCTCCCTTCACCGAAACCTCGGGCACGTTCGTCAATGCCGAAGGCCGTGCGCAGGGCTTCCACGCCGTCGTGCGCCCGCTGGGCGAGACGCGCCCGGCCTGGAAGGTGATCCGCGTGCTGGCCAACCTGCTGGGCCTGCCCGGCTTCGATTTCGAAGCCTCCACCGACGTGCTGGCCCGCGTGGCCGGCGGCCAGGTGAAGGCGGGCGAGACTGTGCCGGCCACGCTGCTGTCCAATGCCGCCACGGGCGCGATCGACCTGTCCACGACGGCGGCAGCGCCCGTGTCCGCGTCGATCTACCAGCTCGACGGCCTGGTGCGCCGTGCCACCTCGCTGCAACTCACGGCCGATGCCCGCGCCGCGCTCACCGCCGCCGAAGGAGTCACGCCATGATCGACGCGCTCTACAACGGCGGCCTCGGCCTGGTGGCCGCCCCGTGGTGGACCAACGCCGCCTGGCCCGTCATCTGGGCCATGATCAAGATCGTCGCCGTGCTGGCGCCGCTGATGGGCGCCGTGGCCTACCTCACCCTCTGGGAGCGCAAGCTGCTGGGCTGGATGCAGGTGCGCGTGGGCCCCAACCGCGTGGGACCGCTGGGCCTGTTGCAGCCGATCGCCGACGCGCTGAAGCTGCTGACCAAGGAAATCATCAACCCCAGCGCGGCCTCCAAGGGGCTGTTCCGCCTGGGCCCGATCATGGCCATCATGCCGGCCCTGGCCGCCTGGGTCGCGATACCGTTCGGTCCCGAGGCGGTGATCGCCAACGTGAATGCCGGACTGCTGCTGATCATGGCCATCACCTCGATCGAGGTGTACGGCGTGATCATCGCGGGCTGGGCCTCCAATTCGAAGTACGCCTTCCTGGGCGCGCTGCGCGCCTCGGCCCAGATGGTCAGCTACGAAATCGCCATGGGTTTCTGCCTGGTGGTGGTCATCATGGTGTCGGGCAGCATGCACCTGGGCGAGATCGTGGCCCAGCAGGGCCGCGGCATGATGGCCGAGCAGGGCATGACCTTCCTGTCCTGGAACTGGCTGCCGCTGCTGCCGATCTTCTTCGTCTACATCATCTCGGGCATCGCCGAAACCAACCGCCACCCCTTCGACGTGGTGGAAGGCGAGGCCGAAATCGTGGCCGGCCACATGGTCGAGTACTCGGGCATGGGCTTCGCCATCTTCTTCCTGGCCGAATACGCCAGCATGTGGCTGGTGTCCATCCTGGCCGCGCTGATGTTCCTGGGCGGATGGCTGCCTCCGTTCGCTTTCCTCGACTTCATCCCGGGCTGGATCTGGCTGGGCCTGAAGACCTGCTTCGTCGTGTCGCTGTTCATCTGGTTCCGCGCCACCTTCCCGCGCTTCCGCTACGACCAGATCATGCGTCTGGGCTGGAAGATCTTCATCCCCGTGACGCTGGTCTGGCTGCTGCTCATCGGCGGCTGGATGCAGACGTCCTGGAACATCTTCAAATGAGGTCGAGCCCCATGACGACCCAGACCACGATCGCTCCTTCGACGTTCTCGCTCAAGGACTTCCTGTCCAGCTTCATGCTGGCCGAACTCTTCAAGGGCATGGCGCTCACGGGCCGCTATCTCTTCAGCCGCAAGGTGACCGTGCAGTTCCCCGAGGAGAAGACGCCGCTGTCGCCGCGCTTCCGCGGCCTGCACGCCCTGCGCCGCTACGAGAACGGCGAAGAGCGCTGCATCGCCTGCAAGCTGTGCGAGGCCGTGTGCCCCGCCATGGCCATCACGATCGAATCCGACGTGCGCGACGACGGCAGCCGCCGCACCACGCGCTACGACATCGATCTGACCAAGTGCATCTTCTGCGGCTTCTGCGAAGAAAGCTGCCCGGTGGACTCCATCGTCGAGACGCACATCTTCGAATACCACGGCGAAAAGCGCGGCGACCTGTACTTCACCAAGGACATGCTGCTGGCCGTGGGCGACCGCTACGAGCCCGAGATCGCGGCTGCCAAGGCGGCCGACGCCAAGTACCGCTGACGTCACCACAAGAACGACACCATGGACGCCAAGACCGGTTTCTTCTACCTGTTCTCGCTGGTGCTGCTGTTCGCAGCCTTTCGGGTCATCACGTCGCGCAATCCCGTGCACGCCGTGCTCTACCTCATGCTCGCCTTCTCGCAGGCTTCCGCCGTGTGGCTGCTGCTCAAGGCCGAGTTCCTCGCCATCGTGCTCGTGCTCGTCTACCTGGGCGCGGTGATGGTGCTGTTCCTGTTCGTCGTGATGATGCTCGACCTGAACGTCGATGCACTGCGGCGCGGGTTCTGGAAGCATTTCCCGCTGGCGGCGCTCTTCGCCGCGATCATCGCGCTCGAGATGGCGCTGGTGGTGCTGGGTGGCGCCTTCAACTGGTCCACGCCGATCGCTGCCTCGCCGGCCGACAACACCCGTGCCCTCGGGATGCTGCTCTATACCGAGTACCTGTTCCCGCTGGAAATCGCCGCCGTGCTGCTTCTGGTGGCCATCATCGCTGCCATCGCCCTGACGCTGCGCCAGCGCAAGGACAGCAAGTTCATCGATCCCTCCGATCAGGTCCGCGTGAAGGCACGCGACCGCCTCGAAGTGGTCAGGGTTGCCGTGACGCGCGCGCCCGCCGAGCCGGTGGCCGATGCTGCGGCCGACGGTTCGACCCCCGTGGAGAAGAAGGCATGACGCTCACCCTCGGACATTTCCTCGCCCTGGGCGCGATCCTGTTCGCGCTGTCGGTTCTGGGCATCTTCCTGAACCGCAAGAACCTGATCGTGCTGCTCATGGCCATCGAGCTGATGCTGCTGGCGGTCAACATGAACTTCGTCGCGTTCTCGCACTACCTGGGCGACATGCACGGCCAGATCTTCGTGTTCTTCATCCTGACCGTGGCCGCGGCCGAATCGGCCATCGGCCTGGCGATCCTCGTGCTGCTGTTCCGCAACAAGTCCAGCATCAGCGTGGACGAGATCAATACGCTCAAGGGTTGAAGCAGAAATGGCGACCACTCTTTCCGCATCCACCCTGCTGGCCGTTCCGCTGGCCCCCCTGGCCGGCTCGCTGATCGCGGGCATCCTGGGCACGCAGTTCGGCGGCAACCAGATCGGCCGGCGTCTCTCGCACGGCTTCACCATCCTGGGCGTGCTCGTCGCGTTCATCCTGTCGGCCATGACGCTCTGGAGCGTGGCTGTCGACGGCGCGCGCTTCAACCAGACGCTGTACGAGTGGATGGTCATCGGCAGCCTGAAGATGGAAGTCGGCTTCATGGTCGACGGCCTCACGGCGATGATGATGTGCGTCGTCACGTTCGTGTCGCTGATGGTGCACATCTACACCATCGGCTACATGGAAGAAGACGAGGGCTATAACCGCTTCTTCGCCTACATCTCGCTGTTCACGTTCTCCATGCTCATGCTGGTCATGAGCAACAACCTGCTGCAACTGTTCTTCGGCTGGGAAGCCGTGGGCCTGGTGTCCTACCTGCTGATCGGCTTCTGGTTCAACAAGCCGACGGCGATCTTCGCCAACATGAAGGCCTTCCTCGTCAACCGTGTGGGCGATTTCGGCTTCATCCTCGGCATCGGCCTGATCGCGGCCTACACCGGCACGCTCAACTACACCGAGCTGTTCGGCCAGACCGGCAAGCTGAGCGCGCTGATCTTCCCCGGCACCGACTGGATGCTGGTCACGGTGATCTGCATCTGCCTGTTCATCGGCGCCATGGGCAAGTCGGCCCAGTTCCCGCTGCACGTGTGGCTGCCCGATTCGATGGAAGGCCCCACCCCGATTTCCGCGCTGATCCACGCCGCCACCATGGTGACGGCCGGCATCTTCATGGTGGCGCGCATGTCGCCGCTGTATGAACTGTCGGACACCGCGCTGTCGTTCATCCTCGTGATCGGTTCCATCACGGCCCTGTTCATGGGCTTCCTGGGCATCATCCAGAACGACATCAAGCGCGTGGTGGCCTATTCGACGCTGTCGCAACTGGGCTACATGACGGTGGCGCTGGGCGCCTCGGCCTACTCGGTGGCGGTGTTCCACCTCATGACGCACGCGTTCTTCAAGGCGCTGCTGTTCCTGGGTGCGGGCTCGGTCATCATGGGCGTGCACCACAACCAGGACATCCGCTGGATGGGCGGCCTGCGCAAGTACATGCCCATCACCTGGATCACCTCGCTGCTGGGCTCGCTGGCGCTGATCGGCACGCCGCTGTTCTCGGGCTTCTATTCCAAGGACAGCATCATCGAGGCGGTGCACGAGACCACGCTGTGGGGTGCGGGCTTCGCCAACTTCGCGGTGCTGGCCGGCGTGTTCGTGACGGCGTTCTATTCGTTCCGCATGTACTTTCTGGTCTTCCACGGCAAGGAACGCTTCGACCAGAACCCCGACGCGCATCACGATGCCCACGACGATCATGGCCACGGCCACGACGACCACCACCACGCCCATGTGCCGCACGAATCGCCCTGGGTGGTGACAGTGCCGCTGGTGTTGTTGGCGATTCCGTCGGTTGTGATCGGCTTCCTGACCATGATGCCGATGCTGTTCGGCGACTTCTTCAAGGACGCGATCTACGTCGATGCGGCGCGCCACCCGGCCATGGCCGGCCTCGCCGAATTGATCCACGGCCCCGTCGCGATGGCGCTCCATTCGTTCCAGACCGCACCGCTGTACCTGGCCGCGGCGGGTGTCGCGCTGTCCTACTACATGTACATGGTCAACCCGGCGCTGCCGGCCGCGATCAAGCGCATCTTCCATCCGATCTACGTGCTGTTCGAGAACAAGTACTACATGGACTGGTTCAACGAGAACGTGCTGGCCCGCGGCGCGCGCGCGCTCGGCACCTTCTTCTGGAAGAAGGGCGACCAGGCCGTGATCGACGGCGCCGTGGTCAACGGTTCGTGGAAGCTCGTGGGCTGGATCGCCGGCCTCGCGCGCCGCCTGCAGACCGGCTATCTGTATCACTACGCACTGGTCATGGCCGCGGGCGCGCTGCTGCTGCTGACGTACTTCGTCACGTGGCCCATGATTTCGGGCTGGCTCGGCCGCTAAGGAGAAGAAGAACATGGGTTTGCTCAGCCTTGCCATCTGGACGCCGATCTTCGTCGGTGTGCTGCTGCTGGCACTCGGGCGCGATGAACATGCCGGCGCGGTGCGCTGGCTCGCGCTGGCCGGCGCCATCGCCGGCTTCCTGGTCACGCTTCCGCTCTACACCGGCTTCGACACCGCCTCGGCGGCCATGCAGTTCGTCGAGAAGGCGTCCTGGATCGACCGTTTCAGCATCAACTACCACCTGGGCGTCGACGGCATCTCGATGTGGTTCGTGCTGCTCACCGCGTTCATCACCGTGATCGTGGTGATCGCCGCGTGGGAAGTGATCACCGAACGCGTGAACCAGTACATGGGCGCGTTCCTTATCCTCTCGGGGCTCATGATCGGCGTGTTCAGCGCGCTCGACGGTGTGCTGTTCTATGTGTTCTTCGAGGCCACGCTGATCCCGATGTACCTGATCATCGGCATCTGGGGCGGCCCCAACCGCATCTACGCGGCGTTCAAGTTCTTCCTGTACACGTTGCTGGGCTCGCTGCTGATGCTGGTGGCCCTGGTCTACCTGTACAACGTCTCCGGCGGCAGCTTCGACATCCTCACCTGGCACAAGCTGCCACTGTCCTCGCTGGCGCAGACGCTGCTGTTCTTCGCTTTCTTCGCCGCCTTCGCCGTCAAGGTGCCGATGTGGCCGGTGCACACCTGGCTTCCCGACGTGCACGTCGAGGCGCCCACGGGTGGCTCGGCCGTGCTGGCGGCCATCATGCTGAAGCTGGGCGCCTACGGCTTCCTGCGCTTCTCGATGCCGATCGCGCCCGATGCCGCGCACGAATGGGCTTGGCTCATGATCGCGCTGTCGCTCATCGCCGTGATCTACGTGGGCATGGTGGCCATGGTGCAGCAGGACATGAAGAAACTGGTGGCGTATTCGTCCGTGGCGCACATGGGCTTCGTCACGCTGGGCTTCTTCCTGTTCAACGACCTGGGCGTGGCCGGCGGCATCGTGCAGATGATCGCGCACGGCTTCGTCTCGGGCGCCATGTTCCTCTCGATCGGCGTGCTGTACGACCGCGTGCATTCGCGCCAGATCGCCGACTACGGCGGGGTGGTCAACACCATGCCGAAGTTCGCCGCGTTCGCGCTGCTGTTCGCCATGGCCAACTGCGGCCTGCCGGGCACGGCCGGGTTCGTGGGCGAGTGGATGGTGATCCTGGGCGCCGTGAAGTACAACTTCTGGATCGGCGCGCTGTCGGCCACCGCGCTGATCTTCGGCGCCGCCTACACGCTGTGGATGTTCAAGCGTGTCTACCTGGGTCCGGTCACCAACGACAACGTGCGCGAGCTGCAGGACATCAACGCCCGAGAGTTCCTCGTGCTGGCGCTGCTGGCGATCGCCGTGCTCTACATGGGCATCCATCCGAAACCGTTCACCGACGTCATGGATGCGTCGGTGGCCGAGTTCCTGAGACACGTCGCGGTCTCCAAACTGAACTGAGTAGAGAGAACTGCCGTGGTTGACAAGACAAGCCTCCTGGCCGTCCTGCCCGAGATCCTGCTGCTGGCGATGGCCTGCCTGGTCACGCTGGTGGATCTGGGCGTCAGATCCCCGCTGCGCCGCGTCACGTACGCGCTGACCATGCTGTCGCTGGCCGCCCTGGCCGCGCTCAACGCACAGATGGCGATGAACGTCGACGGTACCGTGTACGCCTTCGGCGGCATGGTGGTGGTCGACAGCATGGGCAGCTGGCTCAAGTGCTTCGCCACGCTGGCCGTGATGGTCACGCTGGTCTATGGCCGGCCTTACGCGGCCGACCGCGGCATGCTGCGCGGCGGCGAGCTGTTCTCGCTGTCGATGTTCTCGCTGCTGGGCATCTACGTGATGATCGGCGGCCATAACTTCCTCGTGATCTACCTGGGCCTCGAACTGCTCACGCTCTCGAGCTACGCACTGGTTGCGCTGCGCCGCGACAACGGCACGGCGACCGAAGCCGCGATGAAATACTTCGTTCTCGGTGCCATGGCCAGCGGTTTCCTGCTGTACGGCCTGTCGATGATGTATGGCGCCACCGGCTCGCTCGACATCAACGACGTCTTCAAGGCCATCGCCAGCGGCGAGGTGCGCCACGACGTGCTGGTGTTCGGCCTGGTGTTCGTGGTGGCAGGCCTGGCGTTCAAGCTGGGCGCAGCGCCATTCCACATGTGGATCCCCGACGTGTACCAGGGTGCGCCCACGGCCGTCACGCTGATGATCGGCGCGGCGCCCGAACTGGCCGCCTTCGCCATCGCCATCCGCCTGCTGGTCGAGGGCATGCTGCCGCTGGCCATCGACTGGCAGCAGATGCTCATGGTGCTGGCTGTCGCCTCGCTGCTGGTGGGCAACCTCGCCGCCATCGCGCAGACCAACCTCAAGCGCATGCTGGCGTACTCCACCATCGCGCAGATGGGCTTCATGCTGCTGGGCCTGCTGGCCGGCGTGATCGATGGCGACACCGCCAACGCGCCCAACGCGTACAGCGCCGCGATGTTCTACATCGTGACCTACGTGCTGACCACGCTGGCGAGCTTCGGCGTCATCCTCCTGCTGGCCCGCGAGGGCTTCGAGAGCGAGGAGATCGCCGACTTCGCCGGACTCAACCAGCGCAGCCCGCTGTATGCCGGTGTGATGGCCGTCTGCCTGTTCTCGCTGGCCGGCGTGCCGCCGCTGGTGGGCTTCTATGCCAAGTTCGCGGTGCTGCAGGCGCTGATCGCTTCGGGCAGCGTGTTGCATATCGGCCTGGCCGTGTTCGCCGTGGTCATGTCGCTGATCGGCGCGTTCTACTACCTGCGCGTGGTCAAGGTCATGTACTTCGACGACCCGATCACGGCCACCACCGTGGCCGCGCCGACCGACGTGCGCGTGGTGCTGAGCCTCAACGGCGCGCTGGTGCTGGGCCTGGGCATCCTCCCCGGCGGCCTGATGACGCTGTGCGCAGACGCCGTGCTGCGCACGCTGACCACCTGAGCGCGCGCGCCGCGCCTGGCCCCGGGGTTACCGCCTCATGCAGTCGTCGCAGACCGCATTCGTCTGGCTCGTGCTGGTGCTCGCGCTGGTGTCGGCCAACCTGCCGTTCCTGAACCAGCGCCTGTTCGGCGTGCTGGCGCTGCCCTCGGGCCGCAAGCTGCTGGCCGTCCGACTGGCCGAACTGGTGGTGATGTACTTCGTGGTCGGCGCCATCGGCCTGCTGCTCGAGCAGCGCCTGGGCCGCATCGCGCCGCAGACCTGGGAGTTCTACGCCGTGACGGCCGCGCTGTTCGTCACGCTGGCCTTTCCGGGTTTCGTCTGGCGCTACCTACTCAAGCACCGTGACTGACCGCGCCGGCGACCACGGCCACCTGATCGAGCACACCGTGCGCAGCGAGGAGCTGCTGCGTGGCCGCTTCCTGCACGTGATGCGCGATGAGGTGCGCCTGCCCGACGGCACGCTCACCACGCGCGAGTACGTCGTCCATCCTGGTGCCGTGATGGTGATCCCGATGCTGGACGACGGCCGGCTGGTGCTGGAGCGGCAGTACCGCTATCCGGTGCGGCAGGCCATGATCGAATTTCCTGCCGGCAAGCTCGATGCGGGCGAATCGACGCAGCGCTGCGCCCAGCGCGAGCTGCTGGAGGAAACCGGCTACACCGCGCGCGAATGGGCATGGGCGGGCGTGATGCACCCGGTCATCTCCTATTCCACCGAATTCATCGAGATCTGGTTCGCACGCGGCCTCGTGGCGGGCGAGCGCCAGCTCGATGCGGGCGAGTTCCTCGACGTGTATGCCGCCACGCCGGCCGAACTGCTCGACGATTGCCGCACGGGCCGCGTCACCGATGCCAAGACGCTCGCCGGCGCGCTCTGGCTGCAGAACGTCCTGTCGGGTGCGTGGACTCTCGACTGGCAGCCGGCCCTCGGCTGACCGGTCGGCCGATAATCGGCGCCATGAAAGTCCTCGACCTTCAGTGCGAACACGCCCATGCCTTCGAAGGCTGGTTCGCGTCCGAGGACGACTTCCGGTCGCAGCTCGCGCGCGGCCTGGTCACCTGCCCGCTGTGCGGCAACGCCTCGATCTCCAAGAAGCTGTCGGCGCCGCGCCTGAACCTTGGCGCGGCCGAGCCTGCATCGCGCGCACCGGCCAGCGCGCCCGGGGGCGCAGGGCAGGGCGCCACGACACCGCCGCAGCCGCAGGAGCTCTTCATGCGCATGGTGCGCCATGTGATGGAGAACACCGAGGACGTCGGCGAACGCTTTGCCGAGGAAGCGCGTCGCATCCATTACGGCGAGACGGCGGGGCGCGGCATCCGTGGCCAGGCCTCGCGCGAGGAAACCGAGGCTCTGCTCGACGAGGGGATCGACGTGGTCCCGCTGCCGTTGCCGGGCATCCTCAAAGGACCGCTGCAATAGGCGTCCCCGGCCCGGTTCACGACATGAACTGCAGGGCCGCCAGCTTCGCGTAGGCGCCGCCCGCAGCCACGAGGTCGGCGTGCCGTCCCTCTTCGATGATGCGCCCGCGTTCCAGCACCACGATGCGGTCGGCGCGCTGGACCGTGGCCAGCCGGTGCGCGATCACAAGCGTGGTGCGGCCCTGCATCACGGTTTCCAGTGCGGCCTGCACCATGCGTTCGCTTTGCGCGTCCAGCGCGCTGGTGGCCTCGTCCAGCAGCAACAGGGGCGCGTCCTTGAGCATGGCCCGCGCGATCGCGATGCGCTGGCGCTGGCCACCCGAAAGGCGCACGCCGCGCTCGCCCAGGAAGGTGTCGTAGCCCTGCGGCAGACCGGCGATGAACTCGTCGGCGAACGCGGCTTTCGCGGCGGCCAGCACCTGCGCGTCGGTGGCGCCAGGCCGGCCATAGCGGATGTTCTCGCGCGCGGTGCCGGAGAAGATCACGGCGTCCTGCGGCACCAGACCCACGCGCGCGCGCAGGGCCTGCAGGTCTTGCGCCTGCACAGGCACGCCGTCGATGCGCACCTCTCCGGCCTGGGGATCGTGAAAGCGCAGCAGCAGCTGGAACACCGTGGTCTTGCCCGCGCCGCTGGCGCCCACCAGCGCTACGGTCTCGCCCGGCGCCACCGACAGGCTCACGTCGTCGAGCGCGGCCACTTGCGGGCGCGAGGGGTAGGAAAAGCGGACGTGGTGCAGGACCACCGCGCTGCCGGCGGCGGGAACCGGCGCGGCCTGCGGCTCGCGCGGTGACTCGATGGCCGGTTGTGCATGCAGCAGTTCCATCAACCGCTCGGTCGCGCCAGCGGCGCGCAGCAGGTCGCCCCACACCTCCCCCAGCACGGCGAAAGCGCTGGCCAGGATCAGCACGTAGATCACGGTCTGCCCCAGCTCACCCGCGCCCATGCGGCCGGCCAGCACCGCCTGCGTGCCCTGGTACAGGCCCCACAACAGGGCAGCCGAGGTGGCGATGATGATGAAGGCGATCAACGCCGAACGCGCCGCCGTGCGGCGGATGGCGGTACCGAAGGCCGCCTGGGTGGCGTCGGCGAAGCGGGCCGCTTCGCGCGCCTCGGCCGTGTGGCTCTGCACCACGGGCACGGCGGCCAGCACTTCCGATGCGATGGCGCTGGCATCGGCCACGCGGTCCTGGCTGGCGCGCGAGAGCCGCCGCACGCGCCGGCCGAACCACGCGGCCGGCACCACCACCAGCACCAGCACGCCCAGCACCTGGGCCATGACGCCCGGGTGCGTCCACACCAGCATGGCAAGCGCGCCCAGGCCCATCACGGCGTTGCGAAGTCCCATCGACAGCGATGAGCCCACCACCGTCTGCACCAGCGTGGTGTCGGTGGTCAGGCGCGAGAGCACCTCCCCGCCCTGCGTGGTCTCGAAGAAGGCCGGGCTCTGCCGCAGCACCCGGTCGTAGACGGCGTTGCGCAGGTCGGCCGTGACGCGCTCGCCCAGCCAGCTCACCATGTAGAAGCGCGCGGCGGAGAAGACGCCCAGCAGCACCGCCACGCCGAATAGCAGCAGGAAGTGCCGGCCCATGGGCGGCGCCGCCGCGCCCGGCGGGCCCGACAACGCGGCCAGCCCGCCGTCGATCAGTCCGCGCAGCGCCACCGGGAACACCAGCGTGGCCAGCGCCGCCAGCAGCAGGAATAGGCCGGCCAGCGCGATGCGGCCCGTGTACGGGCGCAGGAACGGCAAAAGGCCGCCGAGAGCGCGGGGGGCGGCAGCGGCAGCGGGCGCCGCAGGAGGCAGGGGAGCAGAAGCCATGGTGCGAGTTTAGGTCAAAGATTGCCGATGCAGAAACTGCCTTGACAATAGTTGCCTAGGCAAATATATTTGCACCCATGAATTCGCGCCGCACGCCCGACGAATCCGCCCAGCCCGCCCCGGCCGGCGCCGCCGTGTTCTACCGGCCGAATGGCTATGCGCCCGAGGAGAGCGCCGCGTACATGATGCGCCGCATCATCACGCTCACCGCGCAGCAGGTGGAGCGCGCGCTCGAGCCCGCCGGCCTGACCAACGCCCAGTGGGTGCCGCTGTTCAAGCTCTACGCGGGCAAATGCTCGACCGTGGCCGAACTCGCCCGCGAGACGCATCTGGATGCCGGCGCTATGACGCGCCTGCTCGACCGGCTCGAGGCCAAGGATCTGTGCCGCCGCGTCCGCAGCACCTCCGACCGCCGCGTGGTCAACATCGAACTCACCGATGCCGGGCGCGAGGCCGCCAGCGCCATCGCGCCCGTGCTGTGCGACACCCAGAACGCCCACCTCGAAGGCTTCAGCGCCGAGGAATGGCAGACCCTCAAAGGCCTGCTGCGCCGCGTGCTGGCCAATGCCGAACGGCTGGCTGGTGCGCAGCCCGCCACAGCCCCCACTTCTTCCGATGGAGAGAACAATGAACCGTGATCCGCGACCCCTGGGGGTTGCCGGCCGGCCGCTGCGGTGGCCGGCTTTTTCGTTGGCGCTGGTCGCCGTCGCCGTGCTCGCCGGCTGTGCCGACATGTCAGGCATCGCGCCCGTGGCCCGGCTGAACGAGCCCGCGTTGCCGGCCGCACCCGCAGCTTCCGGCGCTGATGTCACGCCCGCGCTCGGCGCGCGCTGGTGGCAGGGTTTTGGCGACGCGCAGCTCGACACGCTGATGGACCGCGCGCTGGCCGGCAATCCCAACCTGCGTGTGGCCCAGGCCAGGCTGGCGCGCGCGCAGGCCGTGATCGAGGTGGCCGACGCCGCCACGTTGCCTCAGCTCAATGGTTCGTTCGATGCCACGCGCCAGCTGTACACGAAGAACGGTGCCGTCCCCGCGCCGCTGGCGGGCAGCATTCGCGAGTCGGGCACGCTGCAACTGTCGGCCAGCTGGGAAATCGATTTCTTCGGCCGCCATCAGGCGGCGCTCGACGCGGCCCTGGGACAGGCCCGCGCCGCCGTGGCCGACCGCGACGCGGCGGCCGTGCTGCTGTCCACCAACGTCGCGCGCGGCTGGTTCCAGCTCGCCCGCATCGAAGCGCAATTGCAGGTGGCGCGCCGCACGCTGGCGCAGCGTGAGGAAACCCTCCGGCTCGTCGGCGACCGCGTGAGAGCGGGCCTGGACACCCGCCTGGAACTCAAGCAGGCCGAAACGAATCTGCCCGACGCACGCGTGCAGATCGAAGCGCTTGCCGAGCAGGCGCAACTGGCGCGCCACGCGCTCGCTGCGCTGGCGGGCGACATGTCGCTGGCCGACTCGCTCGCAGCGACCTCGCTCGATGCGCTGCGCCCCGTCGCCCGCGCCACCCGGGTGCCGGCCGATCTGCTCGGCCGCCGCGCCGACATCGCGGCCGCTCGCTGGCGCGTCGAGGCCGCGGGCCGTGACGTCGACAACGCCAAGACCCAGTTCTATCCAAACATCAACCTGGTGGCCTTCGCCGGCCTCTCGAGCATCGGGCTGGACCGCCTGACCGAATCGGGCAGCCGTCAGTGGGGCATCGGCCCGGCGATCCGCCTGCCGATCTTCGATGCCGGCCGACTGCGTGCCAATCTGCGCGGCAAGACGGCCGACCTCGACGCCGCGGTCGAGAGCTACAACGCCGCCGTGCTCGATGCCGTGCGCGAAGCGGCCGACCAGATCGCCTCGCAGCAGTCCATCGAACGCCAGCAGGCCGAACAGCGCCGCGCTCAGGAGGCCGCCGAGGCCGCCTACGACATCGCGCTGCAACGCTATCGCGGCGGGCTGGGCAATTACCTGCAGGTGCTGACGGCCGAGAACGCCGTGCTGGCGCAACGCCGCGCGCAGGTCGACCTGGCCGCGCGCGTGCTCGACAACCAGGCCGGCCTGATCCGGGCCCTGGGCGGCGGCTGGCAGGCCGACGCGCCCCCGGTCGCGGCAGGCCCCGTCAACGTTTCCGCCGCGGTGGCCACGCGCTGAAGCGCCGCACCGCAGCCACCCTCATCAGACGAGAACACAACATGAATACGTCACAACCGGCCGCATCGGCCAACCCTTCTTCCAGCGCCCGCCGTCAGGGCCTCACGCTCGTGGCCGCCGTGGTCGCCGTCGTGGGCATCGCCTGGGGCTTCTACGAATGGCGCGTGGCCAGCCACTACGAAGGCACCGACAACGCCTACGTGCAGGGCAACGTCATCCAGATCACGCCGCAGGTGGGCGGCACGGTGATGGCCATCCTGGCTGACGACACCGATTTCGTGAAGGCCGGCCAGCCGCTGGTCAAGCTCGACCCCGCCGATGCGCGCATCGCGCTCGACCAGGCCGAGGCCGCGCTGGCGCAGACGGTGCGCCAGGTGCGCACGCTCTATGCCAACAACGGATCGCTGTCGGCCCAGGTGTCGCTGCGCGAGGCCGACGTGACCAAGACGCAGAGCGACGTCGCCCGCGCCCGCAGCGAAGTGGCGCGTGCGCGCGATGACCTCTCGCGCCGCGAAGCGCTGGGCGGCAACGGTGCCGTGTCGGGCGAAGAGCTCAACCACGCACGCACGCAGCTGGCCAATGCGCAGAGCGCGCTCGCCGCGGCCGAGGCAGGCGTGACCGCCTCGCAGGCCGGCGTGCGCGCGGCGCAGGAGCAACTCGCCAGCAACCAGGCCATGACCGAAGGCACGACGGTCGAGCAGCATCCCAGCGTGCTGGCCGCCTCGGCCAAGGTGCGTGAAGCGTGGCTGGCCTCGCAGCGCGCCGCGCTGCCCGCGCCGGTGGATGGCTACGTCGCGCGCCGCACGGCCCAGCTGGGCCAGCGCGTGGCCGCCGGCACGCCGCTGATGTCGGTGGTGCCGCTGTCGCAGGTGTGGGTCGATGCCAACTTCAAGGAGAACCAGCTGCGCAGCATCCGCCTGGGTCAACCCGCCAGGCTCACCGCCGACGTCTATGGCCGCAAGGTCGAATACACCGGCCGCGTGGCCGGCCTCGGCGTGGGCACGGGCTCGGCGTTCGCGCTGCTGCCGGCGCAGAACGCCACCGGCAACTGGATCAAGGTGGTGCAGCGTGTGCCCGTGCGCATCGCGCTCGAGGCAGCCGAGGTCGCTGCGCATCCGCTGCGCGTGGGCCTGTCGATGGACGTGGAAGTGGATGTGAGCGACACCAGCGGCAAGACGCTGGCCGACGCACCGCGCGACGCGCCCGCCGCGCGCACCGAGGTGTACGCCCAGGCCGACGCTGGTGCCGACGCGGAAGTGCGCCGCATCATCGCAGCCAACCTGGGTCGCGCGCCGCACCCGGCCGCTGCCGCAAAGTCCGCTGCGCAGCACAGGGCCGACACGTCCACGCCGGCTCAGCGCCCGGCCGTGCACGCGCAGGCCACCACGACGAACTGACCCGAGGGGCGCGCGGCTACCGCGCCGCGCGCCGCATCGCATGTCGACATCTCCGGCCCAACACATCCCGCCCGCGCCGCTCACCGGCGCGGCCCGCACCTGGGGCACGATCGCGCTCTCGGCTGCGGTGTTCATGAACGTGCTCGACACGTCCATCGCCAACGTCTCGCTGCCCGCCATCGCGGGCGACCTCGGCGTCAGCCCCAACCAGGGCACCTGGGTCATCACCAGCTTCGCGGTGGCCAATGCCATCGCCGTGCCGCTCACGGGGTGGCTGTCGCAGCGCTTCGGCCAGGTGCGCCTGTTCGTGGCCAGCGTGATCCTGTTCGTGATCTCGTCGTGGCTGTGCGGCTTCGCGCCCAACATGCCCATGCTGATCGCTTTCCGCGCTCTGCAGGGCTTCGTCGCCGGCCCCATGATCCCGCTGTCGCAGACGCTGCTTCTGTCCAGTTATCCACGCGCCATGGCCGGCACCGCGATGGCGATGTGGGCCATGACCACGCTGGTGGCACCCGTCACCGGGCCGCTGCTGGGCGGCTGGATCACCGACAACATCTCGTGGCCGTGGATCTTCTACATCAATGTGCCCGTGGGCATCTTCGCGGCGCTGGCCACCATCGGCATCTACCGCAAGCGCGAGAGCCAGATCCAGCGCCTGCCCATCGACACCGTGGGCCTGGTGCTGCTGGTCACCTGGATCGCCGCGCTGCAGCTCACGCTCGACCTGGGCAAGGAGCACGACTGGTTCCACTCGCCGCTGATCGTGGGGCTGGCCGCCGTGGCCGTGGTGGGCTTCGCGTTCTTCCTGGTCTGGGAGCTGACCGACCGGCATCCGGTGGTGGACCTGCGCCTGTTCATGCGGCGCAACTTCTGGGCCGGCACGCTCACCACGTCGGTGGGGTATGCGCTGTTCTTCGGCAATCTGGTGCTGCTGCCGCTGTGGCTGCAGCAGTTCATGGGCTACACCGCCACCGAGGCCGGGATGATCATGGCGCCCGTGGGGCTGCTGGCCATCGTGTTCTCGCCGGTGGTCGGGAAGAACATCACCCGGGTCGATCCGCGCAAGTTCGCCAGTTTCTCGTTCATGGTGTTCGCCCTGGTGCTGTGGCTGCGCTCGCGCTTCAACACGCAGGCCGACTTCGTCACGCTCATGGTGCCTACCATCATCCAGGGCCTGGCGCTGGCGTTCTTCTTCATCCCGCTGGTGACACTCACACTGTCGGGCATCGAGCCCGCGCGCATTCCGGCGGCCTCGGGCCTGTCCAACTTCGTGCGCATCACGGCCGGGGCGCTGGGCACGTCGGTCAGCACCACGGTGTGGGAAAGCCGCGCCGCCATGTACCACGCGCAACTGGCCGAGTCGGTGAACCTGGGCAACAGCGCGGCCACGGGCGCGCTGCAGGGCCTGGGCGGCGCGGGCCTCACGCCCGAGCAGGCACTGGCGCAGATCAACCGGCTGGTGGATCAGCAGGCCTTCATGCTGGCGGCCAACGACATCTTCCTGTGGTCGTCGGTGATCTTTGTGCTGCTGATTCCGCTGGTATGGCTGGCGCGGCCGGTGAAGGCGGGCGCTGGCGCCGCCGACGCGGCGGCAGGGGCGCATTGATCACACGGGTCTGCGGCGCGGCGCGCCAACGGCGTGCGGCCCCGGGCCCGAGCGGCGACAATCACCCATGCGCAAGACTTTCCCCCTCGCCGTAGAAGGCAAGCACCCCGACCGCCTGCTCGACGCGACCAAGCACGACATCCGCAAATACCTGGCGCGCGAGCGCCGCCGCACGCTGCCCGAGGGCATGGACTACTGGGACTTCGATTGCCGTTTCGGCACCACGAAGGAAACTGCCGAACCCGCCCACGTGGCCAGCCTGATCGAGCGCATCGATGCGGCGGCCCAGGCGGGCGAGCCGCAGTTCTACGTGGAGATCCTCGCGCGGGCGGCCAGGCGCGGCCCGAAGGGCCCGAGCCGTGTGCAGCGCGGCGAGCCGTCGGAAGACGGCAGCGGCGACGAAGCCGCCTGAGCCCGGAGCGATCGCTCGACCGCGCGCCGCGTGATCGGGTTTACCGCGCTCGCGGTGGGCGCGGGCGGACTTCGCCCACGCGAGCCGTACCGGCATCGTTGCCGGTCGAAGCATCGGCAGACGCGTCGGCAGAGGCGCCAGCCGCCGCAGCCGCGGCGCGTGCCTTGTCCTTCTTGCTCGGGCGCTTGCCCTTGATGCCACCCGTGCCGGCCGCCAGGACGGCGGCCTCGGCGGCCTGCACGGCTGCCGGATCGGGTGCGAATCCCTCGATCACTTCACGCGCCACGCGCAGCCCCTGGCGTTTCTCGATCAGGCGGAAGTGAGCCTCGGCGGCCGGCGGCACCAGGCTCACGGCCAGGCCGCTCTCGCCCGCGCGGCCGGTGCGGCCGATGCGGTGCACGTAATCGATGGCGGAGCGTGGCAGGTCGTAGTTGATGACGACGGCCAGCTTTGCGATGTCGATGCCGCGCGCGGCGAGATCCGTGGTCACCAGCACGTCCCATTGCTCGTTGCGCAGTTCGGACAGGCGCTGTTTGCGCGCGCCCTGGCTCAAGCCGCCGTGGAAAGGCGCGGCCATGACGCCACGGCTGTAGAGCTTCCAGGCCACGTGGTCGGCAGTGTGCTGCGAAGCCACGAACACCAGCACCTGCGTCCAGCCTTCCTGCGTGAGCAGATGGCGCAACAGCTCGGTGCGGCGGCGCTCGTCCACCACGATCGCGCGCTGCGCGATGTCCGGCAGCGTGGCGGGCGTGTCGTCGATCTCCACGCGC
The DNA here is from genome assembly GCA_017307855.1 of Burkholderiales bacterium. Taxonomy (GTDB): domain Bacteria; phylum Pseudomonadota; class Gammaproteobacteria; order Burkholderiales; family Burkholderiaceae_C; genus JAGOCV01. The sequence continues at coordinate 157,457 of JAFKGD010000010.1, forward strand.
ACGGGCTCGCGCAGCAGGCTGTCGGCCAGCGCCTGCACGGCCGGCGGGAAGGTGGCGGAAAAGAACAGGTTCTGCCGCATCGGTGGCAGCAGGGCCAGCACGCGCGCGAGCTCGTCGGCGAAGCCCAGGTCGAGCAGGCGGTCGGCCTCGTCCAGCACGAGGTGGCGCACATCGCCCAGGTGCAGCGCGTTGTGGTCCAGCAGGTCGAGCAGGCGGCCCGGTGTGGCCACCACCACCTCGGCACCGCCGCGCAGCCGCAGCATCTGCGGGTTGATCGACACGCCGCCGAACACGATGGCGATCTTCAGGCGGCCGGGCAGGGGCTCGGCCAATGACTGCAGCACCTCGCCCACCTGCGCGGCCAGCTCGCGCGTGGGCACGAGCACCAGCGCGCGCGTGCGGCGGCCGGGCCGCGAGGCGATGGCGGCCGCATCGTGCAGCAGGGCCTGCAGCAGCGGCAGGGCGAAGGCGGCCGTCTTGCCCGAGCCGGTCTGTGCCGTGGCCCGCAGGTCGGCGCCGCGCAGGGCCACCGGGATCGCGGCTACCTGAACGGGTGTGGGCGCGTCGAAGCCCTGGCGGGCGGCCGCCTGCACCAGCGCGGCGTCCAGGCCGAGCGCGGCAAAGCCTGTGGCTGAAGGCATGGCCTCGCCTGCGAGGGCGGATTCGGGATGTTCGGGAATGTCGTTCACGGCGCGATCGGGCAGATGGCGTTCACGGCGCGCGATGCAGGCGCGGGGCCGACAGCAGCGCGAGGTTGTCGTCCACGGCTGCGTCCACGTCGCGCCAGCGGCCGGTGAGCTGGCCCACGATCATCGCGGCCTTGAGCGCCTTCAGGTCCTTCACGGTGGGAGCCACCTTGATCTGCGCGACGGCGGCGCTGGTGTTGCCACCCTTGAGGAGAACCAGGATGCGGCTGGTCCAGTCGTTCGTTCTTGCCATGTGCCGATTGTCGCCGCGCGCCGTGCTCGCTGATCAGAGCCGCAAGGCACTGGCGTAACCGGTCATTTCCAGATAGCCACGCCCCACGCTGCGCCCGGTTTCATCGCGCAGTTCCGACAGGCCTTCCCAGTAGATCGCGCCGGTGGAGCCACGGCTGTCGAGTTCCTGGTCGTCGAGCAGGGCGTCGACGGTGAAGCTGCCTGCGGGCGTGCGCACGCGCCACTGCACGGGGTAGTCGGCGCGGCTGGCGGGGCTGCGCCAGCGGCGGCCGGGCTCGAAGGCGACTTCGGCCGCGTCGAAGATGCGCAGTCGCCCGTCGGCCGCGCGCAACGATCCGCCGGCCCACAGCGTGCCGCCATCGCGCGTGCGCAGGCGGAACGCGGTGAGCGCGCCGCCATCGTCCAGGTTCATTCCGATCCAGTCCCAGCCCACGGCGTCGGGGTGCAGCAGTTCCTCGCTCCACTCGTGGTCCAGCCAGGCGCGGCCCGCGACCTCGAGCGGCGTGCCCCCGGTGGCCAGCCGCCCCTGCACGGCCAGTTGCGGCTGGCTGTAGTAGTAGCTGGCCTGCTTTTCCTCGGGGCCCTTGCGCGAGAGGCCGGAGCGGCCCTGCAGCAGCAGTGGCTGCGTCGCATCGAACCGCAGGTCGAACGTGAAGTCGCCCGCCTGCACGCGGGCACGCCAGCGTTCGGGTACCGCGCCCTGCGGGTCGTGGCGCGACAGCGACCAGTCGCCGAGCTTCAGCGCCGCGTCACGCGTGTCGGCCTGCGCGATGCCGAAACCCTCGCGTGCGATGCGCTGGTCGTGCAGCAGGCGGCGACCTGCCACGTCGGTGACGGCCGCATGCGCGAACAGCAGTTGCCGCGCCGCGAACGCGGAGCGCAGGCTCTCGGTGCCATCGACGCGCGAACGGAAGAACGTCACCTGGAAGCCGAACGCGCGCCGCGCGCTGCCTTCGCCCGCCGATGCGTGCCCGGTGATGTACCACCACTCGGTGCGCAGCTCGGGATGCGCGCCGTGGTCGCGCGGGAAGACCAGCGTGCGCGCGGGCAGGGCGCGGGCCGTCGGTGCCAGCGCCGGCAGCAGCAGGCCCATTAGCAGGGCGCGGCGGTGCGGGTGCATCACCAGTCCTCCTTCACGGCCAGGACGGCGTCGCGGCCTGCGGCGGCGCGGCCGGCCAGCCAGGCGGTGACGGTGCCGGCCGCCACCACGGCGGCGCACAGCGCGGCCAGCCGCAGCCAGGGCACCTGCAGATCCATCGTCCAGTGGAAGCTCTGCGGATTGACCACGTGCACCAGCACCACCGACACCGCCAGGCCCAGCACCGCGCCGGCCGCCGCGCCCACCAGCGTCCACGCCGCGCCTTCGCCCGCCACCACGGCGAGGATCTGCCGGCGCGTGAGGCCCAGGTGCGCCAGCAGGCCGAATTCCTTGCGGCGCGACAGTACCTGTGCGCTGAAACTCGCGGCCACGCCGAACAGGCCGATGCCGATGGCCACGGCCTGCAGCCAGTAGGTGACGGCGAAGCTGCGGTCGAAGATGCGCAGCGAATTGGCGCGCAACTGTGCCACCGACACGATGTCGGGCGCGGGGCCGCCGGACTCGGCCGCCAGTGCGGCCAGGCGCGCGCGCACGGCAGCCTCGTCGGCTCCTTCGTCCAGCCACACCGACAGGTCGTTGATACGCGTGTCGCCCGACAGGCGCTGCCAGGCGCCCAGGTCGATCACGATGCTGCCGCTCTGGCGCGCGTAATCGCGCCACACGCCGGCCACGAAGAATTCAGGCGCGGGCGCGCCCTGCTCGCCGTGCGCGTGGGGCAGGGCCTGTGCCAGCGCGGGCAGACGCTGCCCCACGCGCGCGCAATGCAGATCGAGCATCGCCTCGCTCACGTACACCGGCAGCGTGCCCGGCGGTGCGTCCAGCGCCGTGCCCACCAGCGGCAACTGGCGCGCGGCGTCTTCGGCGGTCGGCGTGGCGCGCCCGGACAGCGGCCGGGCGATCAGCACCACCGGCGGCAGGCCGGCGCCCAGCAGCACCTGGGTGTGGCGCTGCCCGGCCACGCGCGCCACACCGGGGACGGCCGCTGCACGCGCGGGCAGGGCGGGGTCGAAGAACACGGCTTCGCCCTGCGCCGTGGTGGCCGCGCCGCGCAGGTAGAGCTGCGCGGGCAGCACCGTGTCCAGCCACTGCGTGACCGAACCGCGGAAGCTCGACACCATCACCGTGAGCGCCACCGACAAGGCCAGCGAAGCCACCACGCCGCTCACCGCGATGGCCGCCACCGAGCGCATGCGGCGCGCGCGTTCGATGGCGAGCATGGGCAGGGCGCGCCGCGCGAAAGCCGCCAGCAGCGCGCCCCGCGCGTAGAGCAGCGCCACCAGCGCGGGCAGGGCCACGATGCCGCCTACCAGCAACAGGCCGACCGAGGCGTAGGCCGCAATGGGCAGGCCGCCCACCGGCGGGGCCAGCGCCAGCAGCGCACCGCCGGCCATCAGAAGCGCGCCCGTGCGGCCGGGCCGCAGGCGGGCGTGTTCACCCGCATCGACGCTGCCCAGTCCCTTGAGCGCCTGCGCGGGCGCCAGGCGCGCCGCGGCGCGTGCCGGCCACCAGCCGCCCGCCAGCGATGCCGCCACGCCCAGCGCGCCGTAGATCAGTGCCGCCGCGCCGCTCCATTGCAGCGGCGGCGTCTCGCCGCGGAAGTAGCCGCCGCCCAGGTCGCCGCCCAGCAGGCGCAGCGCCACCCAGGCCAGCAGCGTGCCCAGCAGCAGCCCGGCCGCGCTGCCCAGCGTGCCCATTGCCAGCGATTCGCACAGCACCAGCCGCAGCCGCTGGCGCGCGGTCAGGCCCAGCACGCCGAGCAGCGCGAACTGCGGCTGGCGCCGCGCCACCGAGAGCGACAGCACCGAGAACACCAGGAACGCGCCCGTGAACAGCGCCACCAGCGCCAGCACCGTGAGGTTGACGCGGTAGGCGCGCGACAGGTTGCTGGCGCGCTGCGCCGCGTCGCCCGGCTCGGCCGCGATCACGCCGGGGCCGGCCTGCAAGTCCTTCAGCAGCGCGGCCACGTCGGTGCCGGGCGCCAGCCGGAGGTCGAGGCGCGTGAGCTGACCCGTGCGGCCGAACAGATCCTGGGCGGCGGCGATGTCCATCACGGCCAGCGGTTCGCCGGGCGCGCCCACGTCGCCGGCCATGCGCAACGCCTGCCAGCGCGCGCCGGCCTGCAGGCGCACATCCGCCGTGCCCAGGCGCTGCCGCGCGGCGGGGTTGAGGAAGACGGTGTCGGGCTGGAACATCGCCAGCCGTCCCTGGCCCGCGGGCAGGCCGGTATCGGCGCGCGGCATCAGCGCGGGCGCGATGCCCGCCACCACCAGGCCGTCGACGCCCTGCACGCGCAGCGGCACGCGCGTGCCGTCGGGCGCCAGGGCCTGCGTGGCCATTTCGAGCACGGGGCTGGCCAGTCGCACGGCGGGGTGCGCGGCCGCGCGCGCATAGAGCGATTCGTCGAAGCCGCCCTGCGTGGCGCGCAGTTCAAGATCAGGCTGGCCGCCGACAGCGCGCACCGCGGCCGCGAACTCGGCCAGCGCCGAGGCATTGATCAGGTGCACCGAGAACGCCAGTGCCACGCCCAGCATCACCGCCACGCCCGCGGCCGCGGTGCGCCAGGGGTGGTGGCGCAGTTCCTGCCAGGAGAAGGTGGTGAACAGGCGGCGCATGGCCGCATTGTGTCCCCGGTACCGGGGCGGTGCTTGTCAGCCGGCGGCTCGCACGGTATTGGTCAGCGTGCCGATGCCCTCGATGCGGCATTCGATGACGTCGCCATGCGCGAGGTAGCGCCGCGGGTCCATCGCGTAGCCCACGCCCGAGGGCGTACCGGTGGCGATCACGTCGCCCGGCTCCAGCGTGAGGCCGGCCGACAGCGACTCAATGATCGGCTCGATGCGGAAGATCATGTCGCCCGTGGTGGCGTGCTGGCGTCGCTCGCCGTTGACCGACAGCGAGATCGTCAGTGCGTGCGGGTCGGCAATCTCGTCGGCCGTGACGATCCAGGGACCCATGGGGCAGCTGGTGTCCAGGCCCTTGCCCTTGAACCACTGGTCGTGACGGCGCTGCAGGTCGCGCGCGGTGATGTCGTTGACGATGGTGTAGCCGAAGACGTGCGAGAGCGCATCGGCGGCACGGATGTCGCGCCCGCCCGTGCCGATCACGACGGCGAGCTCGACTTCGTAATCCAGTCGCCGGGTGACCCGCTCGTCGAGGCGGACCGACGCGCCATCGCCGACGATCGCGGACGCCGGCTTGGTGAAGAACTGCGGGTACTCGGGCAGGGCCGTCTGCTTGTCGCGCGAGAGGTTGTCTTCCTTGACGTGGTCGGCGTAGTTGCGGCCCAGGCAGAACACATTCCGCGGTGTGCGCGGGATCGGCGCCAGGGCGGTGAAGCCGCCCTGCGGCACGAGGGCGCGGGCGCGCAGCGCTGGCTCGCCAGCCACCCGTCGCAGCAGCGCGAGCGCGGGGCCGCCAGCGGCGATGAGGTCCAGCAGCGAGAGGCGGTGCAGGTCGAATCCGGCGCGCTCGCCAGCCGGTAACTGCGCCAGCGCCTCGCGGAGATGGACGACGCCGTCGTCGCCGAAGAGCGCAGGCACGGCCTCGCCGCGAAGTTCAATGGTTCCGAGTTTCATCGGTCAGGGTTCCTGTGGAGATGGGAAAAGTGGTGGAGCGGCGCCTGCCGCTTGCTAGCATCGGGACATGGCCCCGGTGAAATCTGCACAACGCGTGGTGGAGGTGTTCGAGTACTTCGCGCAACGCCGCGCCCCCGCGACACTGTCTCAGGTGAGCAGTGCGCTCGGCTACCCGGCGTCGAGCACGTTCGCATTGCTCAACACCTTGCGCGATCTCGGCTACCTCGACTACTCGCGCGAGGAGCGCACTTTCGTGCCCACTGTGCGCGCCGCGTTGCTGGGCATCTGGGTCAACGATGCGTTGCTGGCCGACGGCACCATCGTGCGGCTCATGTACCGCCTGCGCGACGAAACCGGCTGCACCGTGGTGCTGGGCATCCAGAGCGGCCTGCAGGTCCAGTACATCTCGGTCGTCAAGGGCAGCACGGCCACCACCGGCGCCACCGACGTCGCCGCCGGGGCGCTGCGGCCGCTGCTGCGCTCGGCCGTCGGGCGCGTGATCCTCACGCTGAAGACGCGGGCCGAATTGCGCGCGCTCGTGAGCCGCATCAACGCCCAGGAGCCGGCCGCGCGCAAGGTGGGTCTGGCCGACCTGCAGGCCAGGCTCGACGAATGCCGCGCGCGCGGATGGGACTACAGCGAGGGTGCGACCACGCCGGGTTCCGGCACGGTGACCATGCTGCTGGCGGCGCCGCGCCACCAGCCGCCGATGGTGCTGGGCCTGGGCGCGCGCATCGGCGTGCTGCGCGAGAACCGCGAGCGCTTCGTCGAGTCGCTGCGCACTGTCGTCGATCTTCATCGCGAACACATGGAGGCGCTGCCGCAGACGTTCGTGGCCTCGCGCACCGCAGGGCGCTAGCGTCATTCGGGCTTCATGCCCGCGGCTTCGGCCACGCGGCGCAGCGTGTCGATCTGCGCGACCTGGTACTTGCGCATCTCGCCCGTGGTGCGCGAGAGCAGTTCGGAGCCCGCCTTCTTCGCGAACTCCTGGCCTTCCGGCGAGGTCAGGATCTTCTGCACCTCGTCGGCCAGGCGCTGCACGATCGTGTCGGGCACCTCGGTGCGCACCATCAGCGCCGACCACCCGTAGATCGAGTACTCGGGCCACGTTTCCCTGAGCGTGGGCACGTTGGGGAATTCCGCGTGCCGCTGCTCGCCCGTGACGGCCAGCATGCGCAGCTGGCCCGACTTCACCAGGGCGGCCATCGATGTCACGCCGTCCATCGCCACGTCGATCTGGCGACCGGCGAGATCGGTGTTCATCTGGCTGGTGGCGCGGTAGGGCACGTGCGTGAACTGCACGCCGGCCAGGCCCGAGAACCATTCGGTCGCCAGCCGGTAGCCGGTGGCGAAATTCCCGAAGTTCAGCTTCTTCGGGTTCCGCTTGGCAGCCGCCACAAGGTCGGCGATGGTCTTGATATCGGATTGCCCCGACACCGCGATGCCCAGCATGCTGCGGCCGATGCCGGCCACCGGCTTGAAGTCCTTGAGCGGATCGTAGGGCAGGTCCTTGATCAGCACGGCGTTGACGGCCAGGTTGGTCCAGCTGCCCAGCACCATGGTGTAGCCGTCCGGCGGCGCGTTCTTCGCCTGCATCATCCCCAGGCGGCCGTCGGCGCCCGGAATGTTGTCGACCGTCACGGCCTGGCCCAGCGCGGTCGAGAGATGTTGCGCGACGAATCGCGCCGAAGTGTCGCTGGTACTGCCCGCCGCGAATGGCGAGACCAGCCGGATCGGACGCGCAGGCCAGTCGCGCGGCTGCGCGGCGGCCCACAGCGGCGATGCCGCCAGCGGGGCCATGGCCAGGGCGCGCAGGAAATGCCTCTTGTCGAAGTCGGGGTTCATGTCTGTCTCCTTCTCGGGTTGATGTTTCTCTGGGATTGATCGGCATCAGGCGCAGAGCTGCTCGATCTCGGCGGGCGCGCAGCCCAGCTCTGCAAGGACCTGCCGGGTGTGTTCGCCCAGGCGCGGCGGCGGTGCGCTGTCGGCCGCCTCGTGGCCGCGCCCGGTGAAGCCCGCGCCCAGCACCTGCGTCAACTGTCCGTCGGGCAGGCGCACGTTGCGCCTGAGCCCACGCTGGGCCACCTGCGGATGCTCCAGCGCTTCGTGCACCTCGCGCACGGCGCTGGCGGCCACGCCCGCGCGTCCGAGCCGCAGCTCCCATTCGAGCGCCGTGTGCCTTGCCAGCGTGGCGATCAGTTCGCTGCGCAATGCGGCGCCGTTCTTCTGGCGTGCGTGGCGGTCCAGGAAACGCTCGTCCTCCGGCAGGTCGCTGCGTTCGATGGCGTGGCAGAACTTCTCGAACTGGTCCTGGCGCACCACACCCAGCGTGATCTCTCCTGACGCGGTGGGAAAGGTGTCGGCGGTCGGCGAATTGCTGTAGCCCAGGTTGCCCTGTTTGCGCGGGCGCACGCCGGCCGCCAGGCACGGTCCGGCCACCGAGACCATCATCACCAGCGCCGCATCGAGCATGGCGACGTCCACCATCTGCCCCTGGCCCGTGCGCGCGCGCTCGAGCAGCGCGGCCGTGGTGGCGAATGCGGCGAGCAGGCCGGTGAATGTGTCGACGATGGGAAAGCCCACGCGCATGGACGGACTGCCGGCCTCGCCGGACAGCGTCATCAGGCCCGACATGCTCTGGATGATCTGGTCGATGGCCGGATGGCCCTTGAGCGGCCCGGCCTGGCCAAAGCCCGACACCGAGCAGTAGACGATGTCCGGCCGGAGGGCGCGGCACGCGTCGTAGCCCAGGCCCAGCCGGTCCATCACGCCGGGCCGGAAGTTCTCCATCACCACATCGGCGCGGGCGACCAGCCGGCGTGCGATGTCCAGGTGGTCACCGCGCTTGAGGTCGAGCACGATCGACCGCTTGCCCGCGTTGACCGAGACGAACGAAGGCGCCAGCCCGTCCGCGAAAGCCTGGCCGCCGTAGTTGCGCATGGTGTCGCCAGCGGCGGATTCGACTTTGATCACGTCCGCGCCCTGAAGTGCGAGGTGGTTGGTGGCGATGGGACCCGCCAGCACGTGCGTGAAGTCCAGCACCTGGATGCCCTTGAGCGCTTGGGTCATTCCATTGCTCCGTCAGTCGGCCACGCGCGGGTAGTCGCCGGTGAACGACGGCTGGCGCTTCTCCGCAAAGGCGCGCTTGGCCTCGCGGCCGTCGGGCGTGAGGCCCAGGTACCGCTGCATGGGGCCGCCGGCCTCCAGATGCGTGGTGAAGCCGGCGTTGTCCAGCAGCAGGTTGGTGGCGCTCTTGGTGTAGCGGATGGCCAGCGGAGGCAGGGCGGCGAGCGCCTGCGCATAGTCCTCGACCGCCGCGTCGAAGTCGGCCGCGCTGGCGACGCGGTTGATCAGGCCCCAGTCGAGCGCCTGCTGCGCGTCGATCTTGCGGCCCAGCAGCGACATCTCGAGCGAGCGCGCGCGGCCCACCGTGAACACAAACGCCCCGCCGCTGTGGTTGCCGGCCTGGATTTCGCGCATCTGGAAGTACGCGGTGTCCACCGCGACGATCAGGTCGCACGCGGTGGCCAGGTAGCAGCCGCCACCGATGGCCGGTCCGTTGACGGCGGCCACCACTGGCTTGAAGTTGCGCTGGATGCGCTGGCGCGCCGCCACATTCCACCGGCCATAGGCATCGATGGCGCGCGCGTCGGCGCTGCGGGTGAAGCGCAGGTCCTGCCCTGCGCTGAACATGTCGCCGGCGCCCGTGAGGACGGCGCACCGGCAGGCCGGATCGTCCTCGACCTCGTCGAAGGCGCGCACCAGCTCGCGGAACATGTCGAGATCGTGCGCGTTGCGCACTTCGGGACGATTGAGGATGACGCGCCAGACGCCGTCGGCGCGCTTGTCGATGTGAAGGCTGTTGAACATGTCTTTGGCTCCGTGATGCCAAAAGTATGTTTTGCAGCCTGAGGCGCAGGCAATGGCCGGCATACCTCAATTCATGGATGTGAAAATGTTTTCACATCCATGCAGGATGGATCAGGGTTTTACCAGGGTGGCGTGCGCCAGCGCCACGCGGCGTTCGCGTTCTCGTTCGCGCTGGCGGCCGGCGCGCCGAACCGAGCCGCTACTGCGCCTCGCGCAGCGCCTCGATCAGCCCGGCCACGTGGGCGACGCCGAGCTTGCCGTACACCGAGCGGATCTGGTTGCGCACCGTGGCTGGTGAGCGCTGCAGCACGCGTGCGATCTCCTTGTAGGTGTCGCCGCGCGCCATCAGCGTGGCGACGGTGCGCTCGCGTGGCGTCAGGCGGTCGGCGCGGCAGCGCGGGCGAGCCGTCACGAACATCAGTCCGTGATCGATGCGCTGCGATATCACCACGTCGCCACCGGCCAGTGCGGCATGCCCGCGCAGGAAATGCTCGAGCACCGGCGCGGGCAGCCGGCCGGCGGGGCCGTGAGGCCATTCGCGCCGCCGCAGCTCGTCGAACGCCTCGTCGGCGTGATAGATCACGCCGCGCAGGTCGCAGATGGCCGTGCCGCGCCCGGCGCGCGCGGGTGACTGCAGCCGGTCGAGGTGGGCGATGCGGTTGAGCGTCAGCGCCTGCATGACGTGCGGCGCCAGCAGCGAGAGCAGCTCGCGCTCGGCTGGCCGGCAGTGCGCATCCTCGTCTTCGCGGAACAGCGTGATCCAGTGCACGAAATCGGTGGCCGCGTCGAAGTCGCTGGTGATGAAGAAGTTGGCCTGCCCGTGGCGCCGGCCGTGTTCGCGCAACTCGGCCTGTGCGGGCTGGTCGAACCAGTGGTTGGCGTTGAATCCCAGCGTATGGCGCGGGCGCGCGCCGGCCTGCTGCGCCGCGGTGTCGAGGTGCTTGAGCCGCTCGTAGCCCGCCAGCATTTCCTCGGACTGGCGGTGCAGGTGAATGGTGTGGATGTCGATGCCGTGGGGCGTGCTGGTGGCCGTGCCCCACATCGACGAATCGAAGGGCAGCACGCTGCGCACCAGGGCGAGGGTGGCGTCCTGGAACTGGTCGAGCGGACGTTCATGCGACAGCCGGTACAGACGCAGCAGCAGATCGCTGAACCCGGCCGGTGCGCAGAGCGGGGGTGTCATGGCAGCGCTTCTTGATGGAGTTGTTTCGCGGGCCGGATGGCAGGGCCATCATGCGCCCGTTACCGGGGAGCGCGCAATCACGCGTTTGCAGGAGGCCGCGCGGTCGTGGCGGCGTCAGGCCGCGGCCAGACGGGCGAAGTCGGCCGGCGTGGCGAACACATGGGCCGGATCCGCGCCACGCAGCGTGCCGGCGTCGTTATAGCCCCAGGTCACGGCGCAGAAGGCCATGCCCGCTTCGCGTGCGGCTTCGGCGTCGCGCAGTTCGTCGCCGACGTAGACCGCTTCGGCGGGCGTGCAGGCCGTGTGGCGCAGGATGCGCCGCAGGCGCTGCGGCTTGCCGAACAGGCCGGTGCCGCATTCGAGCGCGCGCATGCGCGCCACCAGATCGTCGCCCAGCACGGCGCGCACGTTGTCTTCCGTGTTGGAACTGGCGATGGCCAGATCGATGCCTGCATCCAGCAACTGCCGCAACGCCTGGGGCACGCCCTCGAAGGGCTTCACCTCGGCGATGCGGCCGGACACGATGCGGCGCAAGTCCATCGCCACGGCCGGCACCCGCCACAGCGGCAGGCGCAGCTCGCGCAGCACCTGCGAAGCGCCCAGGCGGCGCAGCCGTTCATGCTCGCCGGCGCCGATCGTGCGGAAGCGGTGCCGCACGGCCAGCGTGTTGACCGACTGCGCGAACACCGCCCACGAATCGGCCAGCGTGCCGTCGAAGTCGAAGATCGCCAGCCGGACGCTCATGCGGCCGAGACGCCCCGGGCATGCAGCCGCAGTACGCGGTCGGCCCGCTGGGCGGCGGCGTGGGAATGCGTGACCAGGACCAGCGACGCGCCGTGCGTGCGCGCTTCGCCGACCAGGACATCCATCACCGACGCGGCGGTGCGCGGATCCAGATTGCCCGTGGGCTCGTCGGCCAGCAGCAGCGCGGGCCGGTGCACCAGCGCGCGCGCGATCGCCACGCGCTGCAACTGCCCGCCCGACAGCTGCTGAGGCAGCCGTGCACCCAGATCGCCCAGGCCCACGGCGCCCAGCATGGCCTGCACGCGCACATCGATGGCGGCCCGCGTTTCGCCCAGCAGCATCAGCGGCAGCGCCACGTTCTGCGCCACGTCCAGGTGCGGCAGCACGTGGAAGGCCTGGAACACGAATCCCACGGCGCGACGGCGCCACAGCGCACGCTGCGTGTCGTCCAGGCTGCCGAGATCGGTGCCGTCGACAGCGATGCGTCCGCTGTCCCAATGATCGAGCGCGGCCATGCAGTTGAGCAAGGTGGACTTGCCCATGCCCGATTCGCCCACCACGGCCACGAACTCGCCGGGCTGCACGGTCATCGAGACATGCTCGAACACCGGCGTCTCGCCATGGCGCTTGGCCAGGTCGTCGACGACGAGGCGCGTCATGGCGCACTGTCCTGCGTGCCATGCACGTGCTGCCGCACCTGCGCCAGCAGCCGCGGCAGCGCATCGGGCGCGTCGCAGGCGATCACGCGGCGCTCGGGCATGCTGCGCAGCCAGGTGATCTGGCGCTTGGCCAGCTGGCGCGTGGCGGCGATGCCGCGTTCGCGCAGCACAGACAGCGCAACGGGCTTGCCAGCGGCCTGCGAGTCCAGCCATTCCCACGACTGGCGGTAGCCCACGCAGCGCATCGACGGCAGGTCGGCGTGCAGGTCGCCGCGCGCGCGCAGGGTGCGCACTTCGTCGAGCAGGCCACTGTCCAGCATGGTGTCGAAGCGCGCGGCGATGCGCTCGTGCAGCCAGGCGCGGTCGGCCGGTTCGAGCGAGAGCAGCGGAGGGGCGTCGTCGCGCCGCTTGCGCGCGGTGAAGAACGACGACAGCGGCCGGCCGGTGGCGTGCCACACCTCCAGCGCGCGCTGGATGCGCTGGCTGTCGCCGGGCGCCAGGCGCGCGGCCGTGAGCGGGTCGACCTGCGCCAGCTCGGCGTGCATGGCGGGCCAGCCGCGTGCGGCAGCCTGCGCGTCCAGCCGGGCACGCAGGATGGCGTCGGCTCGCGGTAGGTCGTCCAGGCCCTCGAACAGCGCCTTGAAGTAGAGCATGGTGCCGCCAGCCAGCAGCGCGATGCGGCCGCGCGCGTGGATGCCGGCGATCAGCGCGCGCGCATCGGCCACGAACTCGGCCGCCGAATAGGCCTGCGACGGATCCCGGATGTCGATGAGATGGTGCGGCACGGCGGCGCGCTCCGCCGCGGTGGGCTTGGCGGTGCCGATGTCCATGCCGCGATAGACCAGGGCCGAGTCGACCGAGATCACTTCGGTTGGAAATTCGGCCGCGATGGCCAGCGTGGCCGCCGTCTTGCCGGAAGCCGTGGGCCCGGCCAGGGCGAGCGTGATGCCGGGGCGGGTATCGGCCATGGGGCGCCTTCCCGCCTCAGTCGGCGCGCGGCGCGCCGTGGCGGCGCACCAGCGTCCACGCGGCCAGTGCGATGCACAGGCACCAGAAGCTCATGCCCTCGACCATGGGCATCACCGTGCCGTCCAGCCGCCAGCCCATCCACAGGCCGATGGCGAAGGCCAGCAGCATCATGAAGAAGCCGTTGAGCGCCGACGCCGCGCCAGCCGCGCGCGGAAACGGGCCCACCGCGCCGCTCTGGCTGCAGGGCTGGTGCACGCCGTGCGCCAGCATGAACAGCAGCATGGGCAGCAGCAGCGCCCACAGGCTCTCGCGCACGCCGGCCGCGGCCAGGCCCGCCATGATCAGGCCGGCCGCGAGCGTGCAGCAGGCCGCCAGCGCCACCGAGCGCTGCACGCCCAGCCGCACCAGCAGCCGCCGGCACACCATCGTGCCCGCCACGTACACGGCCGACACGCAGAACAGCGCCGCGCCGTACTGCAGCCGCGACAGCCCCAGCACACCGATCAGCACGAACGACGACGAAGCGAGAAAGGTGAACAGCGCGCCGTACGACGCCGAGGCCAGTGCGCTGTAAGCCAGGAAGGTGGGATTGCGCACGATGGTGCCCCAGGTGCGCAGCAGCGTGGCGGGCTCCAGCGCACGCGGATTCAACTGCGGCAGCGTCTCGGCAAAGCGCAGCGCGATCAGCGCCAGGCTGGCCGCGCCGAACAGCGCCAGCGCCAGCAGTGCTGCGCGCCAGCCCAGCAGGTCGGCCAGCACGCTACCCAGCGGGACCGCCAGGCAGGCGATCACGCCCAGCCCCGTGAGGCCGCGCGACATGGCGCGCGCGCCCTGCTCGGGCGTGTAGAGATCGCGCACCACCGCGCGTGCGCACATCACGGCCGCGCCCATGGCCGCGCCCTGCACGGTGCGCGCGACGATCAGCAGCACCATGTCGGGCGCCAGCGCACCCAGCACCGACGCGAGCGTGTACGCCGCCAGGCCCCACAGCAGCACGGGGCGGCGGCCGAACCGGTCCGACAGCGGCCCCCACACCAGCTGGGAGATGCCGAAGGCCAGCAGCAACGCCGACAGCGTGAGCTGCGACTGCGCCACCGGCGCGCCCAGCTCCACGGTCAGCGCCGGCAGCGCGGGCAGGTAGAGGTCGGTGGTGACGGGCTGGATGCCCAGCAGCAGGGTGAGCACCAGCACGACGAGCGAATCGGGCATGGGCATGGCGCGCGGCACGCCGGCCTGAGCGCGGAAGGCGGAAGACATCCGGTCGAGGTTAGCAGAAGGTGGCGCGTGCGACGCTACCGGCAGGCCATGCCCCGCCCGCGTGCGTCAGAGCGCCGAGGCCTGCAGCGTGTCGGCCGCCTGCGGCTGGAACGCGGGCTGCTCGCCGAACAGCGTGCGCAGCGCCTCGCGGTACTGCGTGTGGCCGATGGTGTTGGTGCTGAAATGCGAGCCGCCCTCCACCAGCACGAACAGCTTCGGGCCCACGGCGGCTTCGTAGAGCTTCCTGCCCAGCGAGGGGAGGATCAGGTTGTCGGCCGAGCCGTGCACCACCATCAGCGGCGAGCCGATGCGACTGACCTTGGCCGTCGATTCGAAGCGCTGCGTGATCAGGCCCGACAGCGGCAGCCAGCCCCACTTGAAGGTGCTGACCACTTCGGGGATCGAGGTGAACGTGCCTTCGACGATGGTGCCGGCCTCGTCCTTCACCTGCGCGGCCAGGTCGATGCCGATGGCGCCACCCAGCGAGTGGCCGAAGATGTAACGCGGCCGGCCGGGATAGTTCTTCGCCAGCCAGTCCCACGCGGCGCGCGCGTCTTCGTAGGCGGTCTTCTCCGAGGGCAGCAGCGACGTGCTCTTGCCGAAGCCCCGGTAGTCGATGGCCAGCACCGAGAAGCCCAGCTCCTGCATGCGGCGGATGCGCGGCGCCGAGCCGGCCACGTTCCACTTGGCGCCATGCAGGAACAGCAGCACGGGACCCAGCGCGCCGGCTTCGGGCGGGCCGTCCATCCACAGGCCGTGCAGCCGCGTGGATTCGCCCGAAACGCGCGAATCGAAGTCGATCCAGACGTCCTTCATGTCCGACGCCATGGCGGCGCTGTTGCCCCAGCTGGCGTCGCTGGGCTGGAAGATCCACTGGCGCTGTTTCTCGTCAAGCGACGAGCATCCCGCCAGCAACAGCAGGGCAGCGAACATGGCGACGAGGGGGTGGCGCAGCAGGCGGCTCATGGGGCGACAGAGTCCGGTGATTTGACAAAGTTCAAGCACGTAACGTGCCGTTGCCAGACCGGTCTGACAGGGTTGACCCCGAGCGCCGCACTGTTACACGCCCAGTGTGTAACAGCGCCGAGGCCATGGCCGCGCGCGCTGCCTGAACATTCATGCGCGCCCGCGTGTATGTAAACGCAGGCGATGCACCGGCGTGGAGCGCCGGCGGTGGTGCCTCAGAACGGGATGCGGCCCCGCCAGATGTCGCGGTACATCGCCCAGTCGCCCATGAAGCTGTAGAGCGGGCGCTTGAACGAGGCCGGCCGGTTTTTCTCGAAGCCGAAATGGCCGATCCATGCGAACCCGTAGCCGCACAGCAGACCGGCCAGCAGGAAGCCCGGGCGGCCCGTGAGCACGAGCGCGGCCAGGCAGGCCAGCGCCAGCGTCGAGCCCACGAAGTGCAGGCGCCGGCAGGTGCGGTTGGAATGCTCCGTCAGGTAGAACGGATAGAACTCGGCGAAGCTTGCGAAGCTGCGCGGGTCGGGCGCGGCGTGCGCACCGGTGGGGGATGGCGTCGTGGTGTCCATGGCATGTCTCCTGGAGCGGGAAGGCCTCTGGCGGGCCGGTCCGTCCATTCTTGCGGCCGAGTCACAATAGTCAAGCCAGTGCGCGACAGCGCGCCGCCATTCCTGACCTGCCGCCGATGACCCCGTTGCCGCCCACCTCCCGCCTGATCGCCTGCCTCTGCGCCGAATGGTGCGGTACCTGTCGCGACTGGCGCGCGCTGTTCGACGAGGTGACGGCGCGACACCCCGGCGCGCGCGTGCGCTGGATCGACATCGAGGACGAGGCCGACCTGGTGGGCGACATCGACGTCGAAACCTTTCCCACGGTGCTGGTGGTGGATGGCGGAGAGCGCGTGCGTTTCTTCGGCCCGCTGCTGCCGCATGCGCAGACGCTGGCCCGCCTGCTCGATTCGCTCGAGCCCGGCGGCGCGGATCAGGCCGTGGATGGTGAAGTGAAGGCGCTGGCGCGGCGGCTCGCGGCGGGCTGATCCGGCCCCTCAGCCGCAGCGCGCGATCAGTTCGAGCGAAGCGCGGGCCACGCGCTCGCGCGAGTCGGCATCGGTCATCAGCGTGTCGGTCACCCCCACCCGGATGCCCAGCGCCTCGATGGCGGGCGCCTGCGCGGCATCGCGTCGGTCGAGCACCAGGCCGTCGATCAGGCCCGCGTAGCGCCGCGCCACGCCCAGCGCCGACACCTCCAGGCCCAGCTCGGCCATCATCTTGGCAGCCGGGCCCTTGACGGCCTGGCCCGCGATGATCGGGCTCACGGCCACGCAGGGCGCGCGGCGTTGGCCGAGCCGATCGCGCAGCCCGGGCACGGCCAGCATCGGGCCGATGCTCACGAACGGATTGGAGGGGCAGATCACCCAGCCTTGCACCGCGCCGGCATCGGCCTGCCGCGCCAGCGGCGCAGCCAGCCGGGCCGTGCCCGCGCCCTCGAAGCGGATGCCGCGGCACAAGGGCTCGCAGCGCCGTCGCACGAAGTAGTCCTGAAACGCAAGCACGCCCTCGGGCGTGTCGACATGCGTGCGCACGGCGTCGTCGCTCATGGGCACGATGTCGAACGCCAGGCCCAGCGCATGCGCCATGCGCGCCGTCACCTCGGACAACGTCGCCCCCTGGCGCAGCCAGTCGGTGCGCAGCACGTGGGTGGCCAGGTCGCGGTCGCCCAGCATGAACCAGCTCTCGAAGCCCAGCTGCGGCAGGCTGTGGTGGAAGTTCCAGCTCTCGTTCTCGCGGCCCCATCCGCGCACGCTGTCGTTGAGCCCGGCCGCGGCGTAGAGCACGCTGTCGATGTCGGGGCACACGCGCAGGCCGAGGTAGTCGAAGTCGTCGCCCGTATTGACCACGGCCATGAGTTCGCCCGGCCCGCACACGCCGGCCAGGCCGCTGACGAGTTTGGCGCCGCCCACGCCGCCGGACAGTGCAACGAGGGTCATCGGAACAGGTCTTCCTTGAGCGGGCGTTGCAGGTCGCGGGCAGACGCGCCCGCGTTCGCCTGCCACGCAAAGCCACGGATCACCACGGCCGGCGTGCCCTCGCTGCCCTGGCCCATGACGGCCGACGCGGCGGCGGCCAGCTCGTCGGCCGTGCCCACTTCGGAGGACACCAGCCGGTAGCCGTACAGGTCGGTGTCGCCGCGCAGGTCGTTCAGG
Organism: Burkholderiales bacterium; assembly: GCA_017307855.1. Taxonomy (GTDB): domain Bacteria; phylum Pseudomonadota; class Gammaproteobacteria; order Burkholderiales; family Burkholderiaceae_C; genus JAGOCV01. Next base: position 174,917 of record JAFKGD010000010.1, read on the forward strand.
CATACCAGGCCGCTGGCGCCGATGGCCTGGCCCACAGTGCCGCGCCGCCAGGCCCGGCCCAGGCTGTCATTGATGATCACCGGCACGTCGAAGCCGCAGCGCGCAGCCAGCGCCGCCGACAGCCGTGCGGCCGACGCATCGGGATCGCGCGGCCATGTCACCACCCACTCGCCGGGGCCCAGTTGCGGCACGTTGGAGCGGTCGACACCGGCGTTGGCCAGCACCACGCCGCTGCGGTGGCGCGTGATGATCACGTGCGGCGTGCAGCGCACCACCTCGTCCGATTCGGACAGCACCACCTGGACCAGGCGCGGGTCGCGCTTCATCAGGGCGCCCAGTTCGCGCGCGCGGTCGGAAGGCTCCACCGCCTCGACGTTGACGAAGCAGTTCTCGGTCTTGGAGACCACCTTCTGCGCGAACACCAGCAGGTCGCCGGCCGCGAGGCCGCCGGCCTGCGTAGCGGCGGCCTCGAAGGCGAGCTGGCAGAGGTCGTCGCCCGGCCCCAGGCGGGGCGGCAGGCGCAGGGCGATCAATTGCATCGTCGGGTCGGCAGGATCATGCGCGGTGTGTCGGTAACCCCCGATGATGCCTGCGCCGCGCGGGCATCACGACGCCTGCGGCGGCAGGCCCGTGATGCGGATGCCGGAGTCGGGCACCTTGTAGTTGCGGTTGAGCCAGATCAGCACCGAGGTGAGCGCCTCGGCCACCACGGAGTTGGCCAGCGCACCGGCTTCCACCGCGCTCATGCCGATGCCGCGGATGAGACCGGCCACGGCGCGGCGCGCGTCAGCATCGTCGGCGCAGACCAGCACGTCGCAGTCCACCGCGTGGTCCAGATCCAGCAGCGCATGGGCCGATACGTTCTGGAACGCCGACACGACGCGCACGTCCGCGCCCAGCTGTTCCTGCAATTGCTTCACGCACGACTGGCCGCCAGGCAACTGCGCCACGCTGACCTTGGGTGGCACCAGCGGCACCGTCACGTCGATGAGGATCTTGCCGGCCAGCGCGGCCTTCAGCGCCAGCGCCGTGGCCTGCTGTGCACTGAACGGCACGGCCAGGATCACGATGTCGCCCGCCGCCGCGGCCTCGGCCAGGCTGGCGCCGCGCAGGTTCGTGGTCTGGGTGAGCGTGTTCAGTTCGGCGGCCTTGTCGGCCGCGCGTTGCGCGTCGCGCGAGCCGATGACGACCGCGTGGCCGCCCAGGGCCAGGCGCGCCGCGATGCCGGCACCTTCGTGGCCGGTGCCGCCGAGCACGGCAATGGTCGTGGATGTGGGAAGCGTCATGCCTGGAGGATCTCCTGTTTGTGCGGGTATTGCATGGGAAGGTCGGCCGGCACGATCGGGCGCGCCTGGGTGACGGGTTGGTAGAGGGTGGTGCGCTGCTGCAGGCGGCGGCCGGTGGCCTCGGCGATGGCCTGCAACTGGCCCAGCGTCATTTCCTGGCCCCAGTCGGCGCCGGCGGCGCGCGAGATGCTCTCGTTCATCAGGATGCCGCCGAAGTCGTTCACGCCCGCGGCCATCGTCTCCCGCATCCCGGCCGGGCCGAGCTTGACCCACGAGGTCTGGATGTTGGGAATCAGCGGATTGAGCACCAGGCGCGACACCGCGTACATCAGGATGTTTTCGCGCCACGTGGGCCCGCCGCGCGAGACGTGGCGCTTGAACATCGGCGTGTTCATGGGCACGAAGGGCAGGGGCACGAATTCGGTGAAGCCGCCCGTGCGTTGCTGCACGTCGCGCACGGCCAGGATGTGGCGCGCCCAGTGGATGGCGCGGTCCACGTGGCCGAACATGATGGTGGCCGTGGTGGCGATGCCCTCGCGATGCGCGTCCTCGATCACCGACAGCCATTCGGACGTGTTCACCTTGTCGGGGCAGATGATGGCGCGCACCTCGTCGTCGAGGATCTCGGCGGCCGTGCCCGGCAGCGAGCCCAGGCCGTGCGACTTCAGCTCGCGCAGCAGTTCGCGGTGGCTGATGCCGAGTGTTTGCGCGCCGTGCCAGATCTCCAGCGGCGAGAACGCATGCACGTGCATGTCGGGCACGGCGGCCTTCACGGCCCGCAGCAGGCCGATGTAGGTGTTGCCGTCGAAGCTGGGGTGGATGCCGCCCTGCATGCAGACCTCGGTGGCACCGCGCTGCCAGGCCTCCGCCGCCATGCCGGCGACTTCGGCGTAGGCCAGGTTGTAGGGGCCGTCCACCTTGCGCTCGCCGCCCGTGCGCTTGGAGAACGCGCAGAACGAGCACTTGTAGCCGCACACGTTGGTGTAGTTGATGTTGCGGTTGACCACGTAGCGGGCCACGTCGCCGCTCACGCGCTGGCGCACCTCGTCGGCGCTGCGCACGATGTGGCGGTAGTCGGCGCCACGGGCTTCGAAGAGCCGGGCCACTTCGTCTTCATGAAGGCGCTGGCCGGCCACGGCGCGCGCCACCAGGTCGCGCACGTCGGCCGAGGGGCGTTCGGCCGCGTGCACCGGGGCCGAACCCAGGGGCGGCTGCGCGCAGGCCACGTCGCCCGGGCGCCATTCGCCCTCGCGCGCCAGGCCCGACACGTCGCTGCGCAGCATCACGCGGCCGAGCAGCGCGGGTGCGATCCAGGTGGCGGCGTCGCGCACATAAGCCGGGTAGACGGGCAGGCGCTGGGCCAGGGTGAAGTCGGCTTCTTCCAGCTCGCGCGCCAGCACGGGCAGTTGCGGCCAGGCGGCCTCGGGGTTGACGTAGTCGATGGTGACGGGCGAGATGCCGCCCAGGTCGCTCACGCCCGCATCCAGCAGGTCGAGCACTTCGCTGCCGGCGGTGAGATTGGGCGGCGCCTGCACGGCGATGCCGGCGGGCAGCATCAGCCGCGCGGCGGCGATGGTCCACAGGTGCTCGGCGTGCGAGGGCTCGGCCCAGTCGCGCATGGGCGTGTTGTCCTTGGCGCGGAAGTTCTGCACGATCACTTCCTGGATGTGGCCGAACTCGTCGTGCAGCGCGCGGATGGCGGCCAGTGCCTGCAGGCGCTCTTCACGCGTTTCGCCGATGCCGATCAGGATGCCGGTGGTGGTGGGGATGCGAAGGCGCCCCGCGTCGCGCAGCATGGCCAGTCGCAGCACGGGCTGCTTGTCGGGCGAGCGGTAGTGCGCACCGCCCTTGAGCATCAGGCGGTCCGAGGTGCTTTCCAGCATCAGGCCCATCGACACGCTGTGCTCGCGCAGCGCGGCCAGTTCGTCGGCGGTCAGGATGCCGGCGTTGACGTGCGGCAGCAGCGTGCTGTTGCGATTGACCTCGCGGCAGGCGGCCAGCAGGTAGTCGAAGGTGGACGCATGGCCGTGCGCCTGCAGCCACTGGCGCGCGACTTCGAAGCGCAGCTCGGGCTTGTCGCCCAGCGTGAACAGCAGTTCGGTGCAACCCTGTTTGTGGCCGTCGCGCGCCAGCTTCACCACTGCGTCCATGTCCATGTAGGGCGGCGTGCTGGCGCGCGGCGGGCGCGAGAAGGTGCAGTAGCCGCAGAAATCTCGGCACAGCATGGTCAGCGGCGCGAACATCTTGCGCGAGTACGTGATGACCGGACCGTGCAACGCGCGGGCGCGCTCACCGGCGGCGGCCAGAAGTGTGGCCGCGGGCGTGGCCAGCACCTGGCTGGCGTTCCATGCGGGATGGGCGAGGGACATGAAGGGGCTCCTGGCGGGAGTTCGCTTCGCGCCGTCAGGCGTGCAGCGTCGGTTCTGGCCGTGATGCCGCCGTGGCGGCGGCGACGTCGCCGGTGGGACGCCAGCGCAGGTAGTCGGCCGGTTCGTCGATGTCGAAGGCGAACACGGAATCGCGCTGCACCACGGGCTGCAATCCTTCGCGCCAGGCCATCAGCCGGTGGCGAACGAGGCTGCCGGGTCCGAAGGCGTAGTCATCCAGCGCCACCGGCGACTGGAACAGCAGGTTCGTGCCCTGGCCGTGGTGGTCGGGCACCAGCACGCACACCGGGCCGCGGGGGGCCGTCTCGACCAGGCGCCGCAGGTCGTCGCCGCTGCCGCAGGGCAAGTCCACCGGCATGACGAGGACGGCATCGGCGCCGCACTCGCGCGCATGCAGCGCGCCCCATTGCACCGCCGCGTTCAGGCCGTGAGGAGGCGGCTCGGACAAGGCCTGGCAGCCGTGCTCGCGGGCGATGCGCAGCACCTCGCGCGAGCGGCTCACCACCACCGTGCGGGCAGCGCCCGGGTAGGTGCTGGCGCGCTCCAGCGTGCGCAGCAGCAGCTGGCGATTGAGCGCCACGCGTTCGGACGGCGAGAGCATGCCGGCCAGGCGCGTCTTGCCCTCCTCGAAAGGCTTGACGGGAATGACCGCATGGAGCTGGCGGGGCATGGCGGGTGGCAGGTGGCGGGAGCTGGAAGGGGCAGCGGAACAGGCTCGTGTGGAACCAGTATCGGCAAGCCGCAGGGTCGCCTCAACAGCCGGCCCTATTTGGGCGATAAGCACTGCTTATGCGTGTCCGGCCCCGCGGCGGCCGACGACCGGTGCGTCAGTCAGGCCACGCGCAGGCGTGGCGAGGCGTCGCCCTGGCCGCGCAGGGTGCGCAGCTTTTCCTGGTCGTCGGCCAGCTGCATGCGCATGCAGCGCAGCAGGGTCTTGCTGGCTTCGGACATCAGCACGCCCGGGCGGGACACCATCACGCACGAGAACAGCACGTTTAGCGAGAACGGACGGATCACCAGGCCACGCTCGACGAAATCGATGGCGACGATGGGATTGACAAGCCCGATACCCACGCCGGCCAGCGCCAGCTCGCAGATGGTGCTGGCGTACGGGGTTTCGACCACGGGAGCGAGGCGGTGGTCGGTCGCCTGCAGCATCTTCTCCAGCCGCAGCCGCGAGGCATCCTCGGGGTTGAGCCCCACGTGCGGGTGCGACACCAGGTCGGCCGGCTCGATCACGCTCTTGCGCGCCAGCGCATGGCCGGGCGCCATCACGATCACGCCGTTCATGTGCGCGAAGGCGTGGTGCTCCAGGCCCGAGGCCGGCGTCTCGTCGGCCATCAGTCCGAAGTCGTACTGGCCGGCCAGCACGTTCTGGTAGACGTCGCGCGAACTCATCACCTGCAGCGAGACCTTCATGTTGTCCAGTTGCGGCTGCATGCGCGCGATGGCGCGCGGCACGAAGCTGGTGCCATAGGCCGGATACGCGGCGATGCGCAGGCGGCCCATCACGCCCGAGCGCAGGCTGCGGATGCGGTGCTGGATCAGTTCGAGGCCCACGAAGCACTGGTTCACCTCGGCCAGCAGCGCCTCGGCTTCCTGCGTGGGCACCAGCCGTCCGCGCACGCGCTCGAACAGGCGGAACTCGGCGCTGGTCTCGAGCTTGCGGATGATCTGGCTCACTGCCGGTTGCGAGATGCCGAGCAGGGTGGCCGCCTTGCTGGTGCTGCCCGCCCCCATCACGGCCCGGAAGACTTCGATTTCGCGCAGCAGCATGGTGATATCGCCTGTGAGTTCGCCACCCTCGGCAGAACGCCTCGGGCTTCGAAGTCCAATCTAGCAACTTGCATGCCGCGGGCGCGAGCGGGCGAGTCCGGTTGCCGTCGTCGTCAAACGGAGTTAGGCACTTGTCTGGATGTGTACTTTTGGATTGATGCCTGCGCCCGCGAGGGTGGCAGGGACCGCCGGGTTCCGGCCGCGAAGCGCGTCGACGTTCAGTGCGGGGGCGTCGCGGTCCAGCGTGCCGCGCTCGCGTCATACACCGTGCGCCGGATGCGGTTGAGGTTGCCGAGTGGGCGGAACGCGTCCGGTGCATTCCATGGATTGAATGGCGTAGCGTCGACGGCCTGCGCTGTCGCCATTGCCGCAGGTGACCGCAGATCGCGCGTGGACAGCGTGAGCGTGGCAATCTTCACGAACGGCACCGTGCTTTCGTCCCAACCCGTGCAGCCGTCTTCGATCGGCGTCATCACGTCATCGACGTATCGCTGGGCCGACAGCTGATAGAGCACGTCGCCCTGCAGCAGGGTCTGCGCGAAATCGGACGACAGATCCGGCGGTGCGTGCATTCCAGAGACCGGCGGCACGGCCGGATGCAGTTTGAGTCGCACCGGCCCTGCATCGCCCCAGAGCAGGGCCCCCCGGCTCCAGAAGCTTTCGTCGGCAAGTCGCCGCGTTGCGCCCGTTGCCGACTTGAGGTTGCGCAGGATGCGCAGCATCTCCGCCGGCCCGAAGGTGAACAGCAGCCGCGGCAGCAGCAGCGACCTGGCCCCCGACATGATCGATGCGAACTGGACGGACTGCACAGCGTCCCGCGCATGCGATACCGGGTAATTCGTCAGCAGGAGTTCATGCACGTTGCCGTCCGGCAGATGAAGCCGCAAGGCAGCACCCCGCATGTCAGGCTTCCTGCCGCCGTGGGGAATGCCACTGGCATTGGACAGGCGGACGGTGCAACGCAGACGCGCACCGGGCTGGAAATGATGCTGTCGCAGATCGGGCGGAACGTCGTCTGCCACCTCGAAGATCGCGTCATCGACGCCGGCCAGGATTTCCGCGTGCAGCGTGCGCAGTTTGCGGCCGTCGGAAACCTGGGCCTGGTTGCGCAGTTGCACGTCGCGCATGCGCATGACCAGTTCTTCGAAGAGCCGCGATTCCGCAGCTTCGGATCCATTCATCCATGTTTCGCGCCACTGCCGGGCCGGGGTGGTGGTGTCGCTCATCGTCGCTCCAGGTTCGTTGACTCGTGCCGCGTGTCTGGCACCGGCAGCCCTGCAAGTACCCGGCCTAGGGTTGGCCGTCGAAGGAGGGTGTGCCGGGAGGGAGTTTCACCCATGCCTGCCGGCGGCGCGTCCAGATCTCGCGCTGCGGGGCGCCGAGCTCGTGGCGCTGCGCCAGCGTGCCGGTGCGCAGCGAGTACGACGGCGGATCCTGCACCGCGCAGGCGTACAACTGCGTGCCGCAGACCTCGCAGAACGCGGTGAGACGCTGCCTCCCGCTGGCCGCTGTCTTGACGTAGGTGCGCGGCGTGCCTCTGACGAGCCGGAAGCCCGCCGCAGGCGCCGGGATGTTGGCCCGGAACGCCGAGCCGGATTGCACCTGGCAATCGATGCAATGGCAGACGGTGACGGTGCCGGTCTCGACCTCGGCTTCGTACGCCACCGCGCCGCAGTGGCAAGCGCCTTCGACTTTCATGGAGGATCTCCTGGTATTCGCGACCGCGCGTCGTCGGCGGCCGGATGGTGATGCTCCCACGATATCGCCGTTCGCGTCAGCCGTGATTGGCTGCCGAACCCATCGCGTGCATGCGCATGGAGGCACCACGCCGCTACTGGACGGCGAGGTGGCGGAGCGGGCCGGCCCCGCCGCCGCCCCGTCAGCGCACCACCGCCAGCGCCTGGCCGATCCCCGCCCGGTCGTCGATGCCGCCGATGGTGACTTCGTCCAGCCCCAGCGCCATGTATTCGCCGTAGCGCGCGCGCACCTGCTGCGGCGTGCCGGCGGCGGCGTGCGCGCGGATCACGTCGTCGGTGACCAGGCGTTCGAGCGTGGGCCAGTCCTCGTCGCGGAAGGCGTTCCACACGGCCGCCTGGTCCAGCCGCGTGCCCGAGAGTTCCACGTTCTTCGCATGGTGCGGACCCCGCAGGATGAAGCCCATGGTGCGGCGGATCCCGCCCAGCGCTTCGGGCTCGGTGGCGGCGATGCGCGTGTACACGATGGCCGTGCGGCTGCAGCGGCCCGGGGCGCTGCGATGGGCCTGGCCGCGATCGACCTGCTCCAGGCACCAGCGGATGAAGGGCGTGCCGGTGGCGGCCGAGATCAGCACGCCGTCGGCTTCGGCGCCGGCCAGCTCCAGCATCTGCGGGCCCGATGCGGCCAGCACGATGGGCACGCGGTCGGTGGGGTTGGGCAGGCGGCGGCCCTGCACCGTGAACACCTCGCCGGCGTGCGCCATGGTCTCGCCGGCCAGCAGCGCGCGGCAGACACGGATGGCCTCGCGCAGCGTGGCCAGCGGACGCGGCGCCTCGATGCCTGCGGCGGCCAGGTCGCCCGGCGCGCCCACGCCCAGGCACAGCACCACGCGGCCCGGAAACAGTTCGTCGAGCGCAGCCGCCGACATGGCGATGTACACGGGGTGCACCGTGAACGGGCTCATCGCCATCAGGGCGACCTTGATGCGCGAGGTGGCGGCCAGCGCGGCGTGCGCGGCGGTCACCGGGTCGCGCAGGAACAGGTGGCAGGCGACCCAGAGCGTGGAGGCGCCGCCGGCCTCGGCCGCCCGGGCCTGCTCGACGAATTCGGCCAGCGTGGCGCGGCCATCGGAAGCCACGCCGATCCGGCCGGCGGGGGAGAGAGCGTGAGCGTCAGGCGACGTCGAAACCATAGTGTTCCTTGAGCGTGGCGAGCGCCGCGTCCAGCCGGGGCGCGGTACGCGGCACCGGTGGCAGATGGCGCTCGGCCACAGGGTTGTCCTTGAGGCCGGAGGCGGTGAGCAGCGACACCACGCGATCATGCGGTGCGATGGTGCCGTCGGCGCGCAGCCGCTCGATGGCCGGCAACGTGGCCACTGAGGCGGGCTCGGCATACACGCCTTCGGCGGGGCCCAGGCGCGCGTGCCAGCGCAGGATGTCCTCGTCGGGCACGTGCACGGACACGCCGCGCGAGGCGCGCAGGGCCATCAGCCCCTGCAGCGTGCCCTGGGCGGCGGCGATCGACGCCGCCGACGAGGGTGCCGCCAGCGGGCGCACGGGCGGCACGTCGCCACCCTCGGCCATGGCGCCGGTGATCGAGCCCGACACCTCGGCGGCCAGCAGGCGCGGCATGCGCCGTGTCCAGCCCAGCGCGCGCAGGTCGTCGAAGCCCTTCCAGATACCGTAGAGCGAGTCGCCGTAGCAGGCCGGGACGGCGCACCACTCGGGCACGTCCCAGTCCATCGCCTCGGCGATCTCGTAGGCGATGGTCTTGTAGCCCTCGATGCCCAGCGGACTGCTGCCGATCACGGGCCCGAAGTACGCCGTGGTGGGAAACCAGCCATGGCGCGCCACGGCCTCGACCAGCACGGTCCAGCGGTCGGCGCTGGTGGGCACCTTGAGCAGCAGCGCGCCATAGGCCTGCATCTGCGTGACCATGGCGCCGCCCGCGTTCTCGGTGGTCAGCACCACGCAGGGCAGCCCCGCGCGCGCGGCGTACGCGGCGGTGGCCGCACCCGCATTGCCCGACGAGCTGCAGGCGATCACGCGCGCGCCCATGCGGCGCGCCATCGTCACGGCCGCGCTGGCCAGCCGGTCCTTGAACGACCAGGTGGGGTTGCGGCTCTCGTCCTTGAACCACAGCGGGCCCAGGCCCAGGCGAGGCATGTCCAGCAGCGGCGTGAGCCCTTCGCCCAGGCTCACGGCCGCGTCGGCGGGCGCGTGCAGCAGGTCGGCGTAGCGCCACATCGAGTGCGGCCCGCGCGGCAGGCCCTCGGGCCGCAGCGCGGGCCAGGGCGCGTCGTAGCCCACCGTGAGGTTGGCCGCGACACCCTGCGCGGCACAGGCGTCGCAGCCGCGCACGTGGTCAGCCAGCGCGAACCGCTTGCCGCAGCGGATGCAGGTCAGGTGGGTCGACTCGCGCATGGGCCGGGCGATCGTGCTTACTTCAGCTCGTAGGTGTCGAGCACCGACACCTTGCGGTCCTTGACCTGGTTGATCACCACCAGGCGGCCGGCCTGGTTGTTGGCGTCGAAGGACAGCTTGCCGCCGTGCAGGCCGGTGATGCTGGCCTTGGCCATGGCATCGCGCACCTTGACCGGGTCGTCGCTCTGCGCATCGCGGATCGCGGCGGCGATCATGCGCACGCTGTCGTAGCCCGCCCAGGCCTGCAGGTTGGCGGGAATCTTGTGGCGCGCGAGGATGGTGGCGGCGAACTTCTTGTTGGCCGGGTTGTCGATCTCGGGCGCATACGTCCACGCCGAGATCGATCCGTTCAGGCCGCCGGCCTGGATCAGTTCCACCGTCTTGCCCGAGAGGTCAGCGCGGCCGGTGAAGGGAATGTTCACGCCCATCTGCATCGCGGTGCGGAAGAAGTTGAGCGAATCCGCGCCCAGCATGAACATGGCGATGGCGTCCGGGCGGCGCTGCGTCACGCGTGTGAGCAGCGGCGTGAAGTCCGGCGTCATCTGCGGCGCGAAATCGGTGGAGACGATGGTGAGCCCGGCCTTCTGTGCCAGCGGCGCGAAGGCGGCGGCGCCGCCACGGCCGAAGTCAGAATCCTCGCCCACCACGGCGATGGTCTTGAACACCTTCTTCTGGCCGAGGTACTCGGTCAGGCCCTGGGCCATGCGCAGGTCGTCCGGGCTCAGGCGGAACATGTAGGGGTTGCCGCCCGCGCCCGAGAGTTCGCCGATCTTCGGGCTCGACGAGACGGCCGTGACCATGGGGATCCTGGCCTCGGCAATGATCGGCATCATCGCCAGCGTGGCGCTGGAGCAGTGCGCGCCCACGATGGCGCTGACTTTGTCCTGCGCTAGCTTGCGCGCGGTGTTGGCGCCTTCGGTGGGGTTGCAGCGGTTGTCGGCGGTGATGACTTCGATCTTCTTGCCCAGCAGGCCGCCGGCCGCGTTGATCTCTTCGACCGCGAGGTCGACGCCCCACTTCTCCCATTCCGACGCGGCGGCGGCCGGGCCGGTGAAGCCGCTGGAGAAGCCGATGCGGATGGTGTTCTGCGCCTGGGCACCGAACGAGGCGAGGGCCATGGCGACAGCCACGGCGGATGCGGAACAGAAATACTTCATGGAATGCTCCTGGGGTTGGGATGGAACGCGGGGACGGACGGAGGGATGACGAGGCGAGGCCGCACGTGCCTCACTTGATGTGCGGCATCACCTCTTCGGCGAACAGCTGCATCTGCTCGATCAGGTCGGGCACGGAGCTGGCGGCGAAGTAGATGCCCAGCAGGTGCGTCACGCCGGCTTCGCCCAGTGCATTGCACTTGTCGATGATTTCGGCGGGCGTGCCGACGAGGTTGGAATCGGTCATGCTGATCGCGCCCTGGTCCTTGAGCGTGGACTTCTTCAGCGACACGAGGTGCTTGTACATCTGGCTGGCCTCGAAATCGGCCACGGCCTTCTCGCGGTTCCGGTCGATGCGGCAGATGAACTGCGGCGCCACCTCCAGCGTGCGCCAGTCGCGGCCCACGCGCTCGCAGTGCTCGCGCAACTGGGCCACGCCTTCGCGCACCTTGCTCACGTGCAGGCCGGCCGGCAGCCAGCCGGTGCCGTACTCGGCCGCACGGCGGATGTTGTTGGGGTTGTTGCCGCCCACCAGGATGGGAATCTGCTTTTGCAGCGGCTTGGGCCACAGCTCGACGTCGCGGTAGTTGTAGAACTTGCCTTCGCAGGAGGCCACGCGCTCGGTCAGCAGCTTGATGAGCGCATGCGCGCCTTCTTCCACGATGTCGCCGCGCTGCAGCGGCGAGTCGGGCTGCAGCGCGTCGAACTCCTCGCGATAGGCGCCGATGCCCAGGCCCAGTTCCAGCCGGCCGCCGCTGAAGTGGTCGAGCGTGCAGATCTGCTTGGCCGTGACCACGATGTCGCGCCGCATCGGCAGCACCAGGATGCCGGTGCCGAAGCGCAGCTTCTTCGTGATGGAAGCGAGGTAGGCGTAGGTGATCAGCGGCTCCCAGAAGCGCGGTGGCGTCGGGAACTCCTCGCGCACGTAATGCTGCGTGGTCATGTGGTCGTTGCCCCAGACCGAGTGGTAGCCATATTTCTCGGCGGCGAGGGCGATGTCGATCACGGCTTGCGGATCGGAGAACGGGATCGGGTAGGTGAGGCCCTCCATGCCGGTGGGCAGTCCTGCGCTGACTTTCATGTCGGTCTTTCTGGGGTGGTCGGGGTGGATCGGTGGATGGCCCTGTCAGGCCGGGGTGGCGGCGGCGCGCCGGCGGGCGGTGGCGTCGGTATCGGGCGTGCCGTCGGCGGCCAGCACGACGCCATAGTCGCGCTCGGCCGCCTCGCGCGAGACGAGGCCGAAGCGCACGTCCTCGGCCACGCGCGCCGGGTCGCGCTTCATCGGGTCGCCCAGGCCGCCGCCGCCGGGCATTTCCATGAGGAAGGTCTCGCCCGGCTGGATGGTCTGCTGGCCCTTGCCGCGCAGGGTGCGGCCGGCACTGGTGGTGAGCACGCCGCGCGCGCCGTCGTGGCCGCCTTCGCGCCCGCGCGGCGGGAAGGTCACGCGGTCGTAGTTGGCGCTGATGAGGAAGGGCGCGTCGTCCAGGTGCACGGCCTCCATCACCTGGCCCAGGCCGCCGCGGAATTCGCCCGCGCCGCCCGAATCCACGCGGTACTCCTTGCGCCGCACCAGGATGGGCGAGAGCGCCTCGGTGATCTCGATCGGGCAGTTCTTCACGCCGCTGGGAAAGGCCGTGGCCGACATGCCGTCCAGCCCCGGCCGCGCGCCCGTGCCGCCCGAGTGGAAGCTCATCACGTTGAAGGCGCGCGACTTCGCGATCAGCTCCAGGTCGGCCTCGATGCGGCTGTCGCCGCCCATGGCGAACAGGTTCCACAGGCACGAGGTGCCTTCGGCCGGCACGCCGTTCTTCACCGATTGCGCGAGGCAGCCGAACATCAGGTCGGGCAGCAACTGGCCGGTGATGTGGCGCGTGGCCACGGGCGAGGGGTGCTGCGCGTTGAGGATGCAGCCTTCGGGCGCCCGGATGCGGATGATCGAGAGCGACCCCGCGTTGTTGGGCACCTTGGGCGAGACGATGCACTTGATGCCGAAGCTGGCGTACGCCTCGGTGTAGCAGAAGGGCACGTTGATGCCGAAGGCCGACACGCCCGAGGTGCCGTCGAAGTCCACGTCGATGCCGGTGGCGCTCACCGTCATCGTGGCCACCAGCGTCACGGGCTTGTCGTAGCCGTCCACCGTCATCTCGTGGCGGAAGGTGCCGGCGGGCAGTTGCGCCACCGCTTCCAGGCTGGCCTCGCGCGAGCGGTCGAGGATGTGCGTGGCCAGCGTGTCGAGCGAGTCGAGCCCGAACTCGTCCATCATCGACAGCAGCCGGCGCGCGCCGATCTTGTTGCAGGCGGCCAGCGAGAACAGGTCGCCGATCACCTGCGTGGATTCGCGCACGTTGCCGCGGATCACTTCCACCAGCGCCTCGTCCACCTGGCCGGCGCGCGCGAAGTGCAGCAGCGGGATGTAGATGCCTTCCTCGTACACCTGGCGCGCATCGGGCCCCATGCCGCGCCCGCCCACGTCCACCATGTGGCTGGTGGAGGCCAGCAGGCCGATGGCGCGCCCGTTGCGGAAGGCCGGCGTGACGAAGGTGAAGTCGTGCAGGTGGCCGGTGCCCTTCCACGGGTCGTTGGTGAAGAACACGTCGCCGTCCTTCATCGTGTCGAGCGGGTACTTCTCCAGGAAATGCACTACGGCGCGCGCCATCGCGTTGACGTGGCCGGGCGTTCCGGTGACGGCCTGGGCCAGCATGCGGCCCTGGGCGTCGAACACGCCGGCCGACACGTCGCCGGCCTCGCGCGTGGAGGTGGAAAAGCCGGTGCGGATCAGGGTCAGCGCCTGTTCCTCGGTGACCGCGATCAGGCGGTCCCACATCACCTGCATCTGGATCTGGGACAAGGACGACAAGCTCATTGCATGGCTCCCTTGCGCTCCATGACGATGTAGCCGAGCGCGTTGATGGTGGCGGTGAAGCCGGCGGTCACCAGCGTCGAGGTTTCTTCCTCGGCGATGATGGCCGGGCCGGGGATGGCGACGCCCGGCACGAGGCCGAAGCGCCAGTACAGCGGCACCGGCCGGCGCTCGCCGGTGGCGGCGTCGAACATCGGGCGTTCGCCGGCCGGCGTGGCCTGCTCGCGCGTGGCGGGCGTGGGCGGGCAGGGCTCGGGCGGCGGCGTGGCGGCGGCCATGCGCAGCGCCCAGCTGGTGATCTCCACCTGCATGCCGGGGATGGTGATGCCGAACACGCGTTCGTACTCGGCCTCGTAGGCCGCGCGCAACTGATCGGGCGCGGCTGCGCCGAAGGCGTCGCCCGGGATGCGTACCGTCAGATCGTGCCCCTGGCCGGCGTAGCGCATGTCGGCGGTCCAGACCTCGGTGAGGTCGGCCGTGGGCTCGCCCGCGCGGATGAAGTCGCGCGCCGTGCTGCGCATTTCCTCGCGCATGGCGTTGATGGCCGAGGGCTCGGCCAGTTGCGACAGCGCGGTGTAGCGCGTGCGCACCACTTCGAAGGCCACGGGCGCCAGCAGGAAGCCCACGGCCGAGCCGACGCCCGCACCGGTGGGCACCAGCACGCGCGCGATGTCCAGCTTCTCGGCCAGACGTGCGGCGTGCAGTGGCGCGGCGCCGCCGAAGGCGATCATGGTGCGGCCCGCCAGTTCCTTGCCGCGTTCCACGGCATGCACGCGCGCGGCGTTGGCCATGTTTTCCTCGACCACCTCGACGATGCCGTAGGCCGACTGCTCGGGCGTGAAGACCAGCCGCGCGCCGATCACGTCGTCCATGGCCTTCGCCGACTTCGACGGGTCGAGCGCAATGGTGCCGCCCGCGAAGCGCGCGGGGTCGATGGCACCCAGCACCATGTCGGCATCGGTCACCGTGGGCTGCGTGCCGCCGCGGTCGTAGCAGGCCGGTCCCGGCTCGGAAGCCGCGCTCTCGGGGCCGACCTGGATGCGCTTCATCGCATCGACGCTGGCGATGGAGCCGCCGCCGGCACCGATCTCCACCATTTCGACGACGGGGATGCGCAGCGGCAGGCCGCTGCCTTTCATGAAGCGGTAGGCGCGTGCCACTTCGAACGTGCGCGAGTACTGCGGCTCGCCGTCATCGATCAGGCATACCTTGGCCGTGGTGCCACCCATGTCGAACGACAGCACCTCGTCGTAGCCGCACTGCTGTGCCAGCTGCGAGGCCAGGATGGCGCCGCCCGCCGGGCCCGACTCCACCAGGCGGATGGGGAACATGCTCGCCGTCTCCAGCGTGGTCAGGCCGCCGGCCGAGGTGATGAGGAACACAGGGCAGGCGAAGCCCTGCGTGGCCAGCGCGGCCTTCAGGCGGCCCAGGTAGCCGGCCATCACCGGCTGCACGTAGGCATTGGCCACGGCGGTGGACCAGCGCTCGTACTCGCGGATCTCGGGGCTCACGTCGCTCGACAACGTGATCCACAGATGCGGCAGGCGCGCCTTGAGGATGTCGCGGGCGCGCTGCTCGTGCGCCGGCCACGCGTACGAATGCAGGAAGCCGATGGCCACGCTTTCGACCTTTTCGGCCTCGAGCTGGTCGGCGATGCGGCCGAGCGCGGCTTCGTCCAGCGGCTCGATCTCGTTGCCGCGCGCGTCCATGCGCTCGGGCACCGAGAGGCGCAGCGGGCGCGCCACCAGCGGCGGCGGCTTGTCCATGAGGATGTCGTACTGCTCGAAGCGGTTCTCGAACGCCATCTCGATGGAGTCGCGGAAGCCCTCGGTGCACACCAGCGCCGTCTTCGCGCCCTTGCGCTCGATGATGGCGTTGGTGGCCAGCGTGGTGCCGTGCACCAGCACGTCGATGTCGGCCGGCGTCAGCTGCGCCTTGGCCAGGATGGTGGCGATGCCGTTCAGCACGCCTTCCTCGGGCGCGCGGGGCGTGGTCAGCACCTTGGCGCTGACGCGGCGGCCGCCCACATCCAGGGCCAGGTCGGTGAAAGTGCCGCCGATGTCGACGGCGAGGCGAGCGCGTGCGCCCATGGGTGTTCTCTCCTCGGGATTCAGGATGCTTCGGTGGGTGCGGCGGCTGCCGCCTCGGAGGCGGTGACGCCCAGGTAGGCCTGGCTCACGCGCGGATCGTTCATCACCTCGTCGGCCGGGCCCTCCATGAACTTGCGGCCGAGCTCCAGCACGATGGCGGTGTCGGACATGCGCAGCGCGCCATGCACGTTCTGCTCGACCATGAGCACTGTCACGCCGGTATCGGCCACGCGGCGCGCCATCTCGAACACGTCCTGCTGCATGCGCGGCGAGAGGCCCAGCGAAGGCTCGTCGAGCAGCAGCAGGCGCGGCTTGAGCAGCATCACCATGGCGGTTTCCAGCATTTGCTGCTCGCCGCCGGACATGTTGCCGGCCAGCATGCCCAGCTTGTCCTTGAGGAAGGGAAACAGCTCCAGCACCGGCGCGATCGCGGCGTCGTGCTGGCGGCGCGGCAGGGTGTAGCAGGCGATCTTGAGGTTCTCGGCCACCGACAGCGTGGCGAAGTTGCAGCGTCCCTGCGGCACGAAGCCGATGCCGAGCTTCAGGCGCTCCCAGGGTGGCAGGCGCTCGATGGCGCGGCCGGCGAACACGATCTGCCCGGAGAACCAGCGATTGGAGCCGTAGATGGCGCGCATCAGCGTGGACTTGCCCGCGCCGTTGCCGCCGATCAGCGTGGTGACCGTGCCCGTGGCGATGCGCGCGGAGAAATTGCGCACGATGGGCAGGCCGTCGTAGCCGGCCGTCAGGTCGACGATCTCAAGCGCGTACGCCAAGGTAGGCCTCCAGCACGCGGGCATCGGCATGCACTTCGGAGGGCAGGCCCTCCACCAGCTTGCGGCCCTGGTCGATGACGACCACGTGGTCGCACAGGTTGACGATGAATTCCATGTTGTGCTCGACCACCAGGAAGGTCTCTCCGGCGGCTCGCAGCACGCGGATGGCTTCTTCCACCTCGCGCACGCGCGTGGGGTTGACGCCGGCCACGGGCTCGTCGAGTACCACCAGGCGCGGCTTCGACATGAGCGAGGAGGCCAGCGCCACCAGCTTCTTCTGGCCGTACGACAGGATGCCCACCGGCACGTCGGTGTAGCGCTTGAGGCCGATGAGCTCGATCAGCTCCACCGCCCGCGCATGTGCTGCCTCGTGTGCGCGGCGCAGGCGTGGCGTGCGCAGCACGGCGTCCAGCCAGTTCACGTCGTCGAACGACTGCATGGAGATGAGCAGGTTGTCCATCAGCGTGAGCTGCTCGTACACGCGCACGGTCTGGAAGGTGCGCGTCATGCCCGCGCGCGCGATCTTCCAGGTCGCCAGGCCCATGAGGTCTCGGCCGTCCAGCAGCACGCGGCCGCCGTCGGCTGGCTGGAAGCCGGTGATGCAGTCGATGGTGGTGCTCTTGCCCGAGCCGTTGGGACCAATGATGCCGACGATGGAATGCTCGGGCACGTTGAACGAGACGTCCGCCACCGCCGTCACACCGCGATAGGCCTTGCGCAGGCCCGTGACCTGCAGCAGATCGGGCACGGTGGCCGGCGCTTCAATGTCGCGCGCCGTCGCCGTCGCCGTCGCCGTCGCCGTCGCCGTCGCCGTCGCCGTCGCGGGGGCGAGTTCGAGGACGGCGCCCATCACGCGTCCTCCGTCAGGCTCTGGCGCAGGCGCGCGATGCGGCGGTCGCGCAGCCAGCCGGCCACGCCCTGGGGCAGCACCAGCACGGCCACCACGAGGATGGCGCCGTAGATCACCATGCGCAGTTCGTTGGAGAAGCGCAGCGCCTCGGGCAGCACCGACATCACCATGCCCGCCACCACCACGCCCCAGAAGCTGCCGGCACCGCCGATGATGACCATGATGAGCCACGCCTGGGCGTAGTACATGTCGAACATCGTCGGGTCGACGATCTTCAGATAGAACACCTGGATGCCCCCGGCCATGCCGGTGAGTGCCGCGGCCACGGCGAAGGCCAGCAGCTTGTAGGGCGAGGGCGGAATGCCGTGCGCCAGCACCAGCGGCTCGTTCTGCCGGATGGCGCGCAACGTGCGGCCGATGCGTGAACTGCCCAGCGCGTACAGCACGCCCAGCGCGAACAGCATGAAGGCCAGCGCCAGCCAGTAGATCGAGCGGATGCCGGCCAGCGGCTGGCCGAACAGCTCGGGTGCGGGCAGGCCGGGCAGGCCCATGGGGCCGCGCGTGAGGTCCACCCAGTCGCGCGAGACCATGAAGGCCAGCAGCGAGAACGACAGCGTGACGATCACGAACGACTGGCGCTGCAGCCGCAATGCGGCCCAGCCCACCACCAGCGCGAGCACGGTGCACAGGGCGCCGGCCGCGGCCAGCCCCGTCCAGAACGAACCGCCGGCATCCATCACGATGAGCGCGGTGCAGTAGCCGCCGATGCCCCAGAACGCGAGCTGCGCGAACGAGAGCAGGCCGGCGTAGCCGTACACCAGGTTAAGGCTGGCGGCGGCCACGGTGAACGTGAGGGCGGTGACGCCCGCGCCGATCACGTAGTCCGACGCGGCCAGCGGCGCCACGGCCAGCAGCACGGCGGCGGCGAGGGCGAATGCGAGTTCCTTCATCGCGTCAGCCCACCCGCATGTTGCGCTGGCCGAACAGGCCGTGCGGACGCACCATCAGGATCACGATCATGATGATGAAGCCGGCGGTTTCCTGCCAGATGATGTTGAAGAAGCCGCCGACCCAGCTCTCGACGATGCCGATCAGCAGGCCCGCGACGATGGCGCCACCCACGCTGCCCAGGCCGCCGATCACGACCAGCGCGAAGGCCTTGAAGATGAGGAACTGGCCCATGATGGGTTGCACCAGGTGCACCGGCGCGAGCGCCGCGCCGGCCAGGCCGGCCAGCACGGTGGCGATGACGACGGCGTTGCGCGCCACGGTGCGTGGCTTGATGCCGACCATGAGCGCGGCTTCGCGGTTGATGGCCACGGCGCGCATCGCGCGGCCCAGTTGCGTGCGGTAGAGCACCAGCCACAGCGACACGAAGGCGATCAGCGCGATGCCGCAGGCCGCCACGCGCGTCCAGGTGATGCGGATGCTGCCGATCTGCAGGCCCTGGTAGCCCAGCTCGGTGGTGACCATGCGTGGCGTGGAGGAAAACAGGTACTGCATGCCGTAGAGCAGCACCATCGAGATGCCGGTGGTGATGAGGATGCTGCTCTCGAAATCCTTCTCGCGCAGCCGCACGATGAAGCCGTCGTAGAGCAGCACGCCCAGCACGGCGCTGGCGGCCAGCGTGACCAGGGTGGCGGGGATGTAGCGGCCATCGAACGCGCCGAGCGCGAAGCTCATGACGAAGGCGCCGACCATCAGCACCTCGCCGTGTGCGAAATTGATGATGTCCAGCACGCCGAAGATCAGCGAGAGGCCTACGGCGATGAGGGCGTAGATGAGCCCCAGCATCAGCCCGTTGAGGGCCAGCTGCAGCAGGTAGGTCGGGTCGATCTGCATGGCGTCAGCTGCGGGGTGCGGGCGCGTCGCGCCGGAGGGAACGGGTACTGCCGGGATGATCCATGGGGGGGATGAAGTGCTCGCTACTGTGTTCTGCAGTGTCATGGAACGGCTCGTGCGCGGCTACCTGCAGGTCTACTTGAACGAGAAGCGCTGCTTATATGTGCGGTGCGTCACGCCAGCGGCGCAGGGGCCGGGTGCCGGTAGTCAGGCACACGGGCCATCACCTCCTGGGCGAACCACTGGATCTGCTCGTCCATCTCGCTCACCGTGTCGGTGGGAAACATGAGCGCCGAGCAGTGGTCCACGCCGATGGCGCGCAGCCTGTCGATCTTCTCGAGCACGACCTCGGGCGTGCCGACGAGGTTGGCGACGACCTGCTGGCCGAGGTCGCGGCCGGTGTAGGCCAGCGACTTGCGGTGCGCGGCCAGCCCGCTGGCCATATGACGCTTCTCGGCCTCTTCCATCGTGCGGCCCAGCGTCACCGAGAACTGCGGCGCGATCTCGATGCCGGACGGATCGCGGCCGATGGCCTCGGCTTCGCGCTTCAGCGTTGCGATGCGTTCCTGCATCTCGTTGAGCGGCCGCCAGGCCGGCAGCCAGCCCTGGCCGTAGCGGACGGCCCGCCGCACGGCTTCCATGTTGTGGCCACCGACATACAGCGGGAACGGCTGGGCGATGCTCTTGGGCGCCATCTCGATGCCGTGGAAGGAGTAGTACTTTCCGTCCATGCTGGCGCTGTTTCCGGTGAAGAGCTTCTCCAGTGCCACCAGGCCCTCGTCCATCATCTCGCCGCGAACGGCGCCAGCCACGCGCTTGCCGCCCCAGGCAAGAAACTCCTCGCGGTAGGCGCCCAGGCCCACGGCCATCACGAAGCGGCCGCCGCTCATCCGGTCGAGCGTGATGGCCTGCTTGGCCAGGTAGACCGGGTCGCGCATGGGCAGCACGCACAGCGCGGTGCCCAGCTTCAGGCGCGTGGTGGCGGCGCTGATGGCCGACAGCACCATCATCGGTTCGTAGAAGTTGGGTGTCTGGCCCGGATGGAGCTGGCGCACGTAGTCCTGGGTGGTGATGTGGTCGTTGCCCCAGACGGAGTCGTAGCCGAGCCTCTCGCACATCACGGCCTGGCGGATGAAGTCTTGCGGGCCGCAGAAGCCGATGGGATACATCACGCCCTCGAAGCCGGTGGAGAGGCAGACACTGAATTTCATGGAGGCTCCGGCAGTCAGGCCACGCACGCGCGCAGGGCGGCGAAGGCGCCGGCCAGGTCGTCGAGCAGGGCCTGCAACTCCTCCAGTCCCACCGACAGTCGCACCAGCGCCGACTGCACGCACGGATGGGTGCGCGACTGCTGCTCGCTCGCCGGGTAGAGCGCGGCGAGGCTGTGCACGCCGCCCCAGCTCGCGCCGATGGAGAACACGCGCAGCGCGCCGAAGAAGGCCTCGGTCTGGGCCTCGCTCCAGTCGCGCGGCTGGAAGGTCAGCACGCAGCCGGCGCCATGGAAGTCCCGCTGCCACAGCGCGTGGCCGGGCGAGCCGGGCAGCGGCGGGTAGAGAACGGATCGCACCTCGGGCTGCGCGGCCAGCAGCGCGGCCACCTGCAGCGCGGCGACGGCCTGGGCTTGCAGGCGCACCTTCAGCGTCTCAAGCCCGCGCAGGACGAGGAAACAGTCTTCGGGGCTGACCGACTGGCCCAGCGTGCTCTGGGCCGAGCGCAGCTTTTCGTACAGCCCCCGGTCGTTCACGGCCACGGTGCCCAGCAGCACGTCGGAATGACCGCCGAACATCTTGGAGGCGGCCTCCACGCTGATGTCCACGCCCAGCGCCAGCGGGCGCAGGCCCAGCGGCGAGGCCCAGGTGTTGTCGATGAGCGTCGTGACGCCGTGGCGGCGCGCGGCGGCCACGGCGGCGGGAATGTCCAGCATCTCCATGGTGATGGAGCCCGGCGATTCGAGGCACAGCAGGCGCGTGGCGGGACGCATCAGCGCTTCCAGCGCTGCGGATTCGATGGCGGGCGGATAGAACTCGACCTCGATGCCCCAGCCGGCCATCCACTCGCGGCCGAACGATTTGAGCGGGCCGTAGGCCGCATCGGAGATGAGCACGTGATCGCCCGCGCGCAGCACGGTCATCAGCGCCAGGCACAGGGCGGCCTGGCCCGAGGGCAGCACCACGCAGTGGGCCGCGCCTTCGAGCGCGGCCACGCGGCGTTCGAGCTCGCGGCTGGTGGGCGTGCCGGTGATGCCATAGCTGTAGCCGTCGTACAGGCGCTCCCGGCGCCGCGTGAAGTCACCGATGCTGTCGAACAGAACGGTGGACGCGCGCCAGACGGCGGGCGAGAGACTGCGAAAGGGCGTCTCGGCGCGGTCCGGCGTGGCGGCGACGCTCTTGTGGGAATCCAGGCTCATCGATGTTTTCCGGGCAGGTAGGGGGCCCGGAAAAGTATCGAGCGAAGGCGCCGCGCTCCCAACAAGCTGAGGTAGTTGCGCGATAAGCACGGCTTATACGCGGGGGCTCCACGGCCGGTTCGTGCCACGGCGCGGTACCCTATGCGCCTGCAGGCAAGCCTCGTTTGGCCGACCCATCGCCGACGTGTCGTCCGGCGCGATGCCTTTGATCGCGTGGCTGCCCCCGGTGGCAATGTGACGAGACACGCAAAGACCCAGGACATGAAGACCATCGATCTCAACAGCGACCTCGGCGAAGGCATGGGCGACGACGACGCCATGCTCTCCATCGCCTGCAGCGCCAACGTGGCCTGCGGCTTCCATGCGGGCGAGCCGGCCGGCATCCTGCGCACGCTGCGCCAGGCGGCAGGACGCGGCGTCGCCGTCGGTGCGCACGTGAGCTACGCCGACCGCGAGCATTTCGGCCGCCGCGCGCTCGACGTGCCGTCGGAGCAGTTGCGCGCCCAGGTCATCTACCAGATCGGCGCGCTGAAGGCATTGGCCGCCGTGGCGGGCACGCAGGTGCGCTACGTCAAGCCGCATGGCGCGCTCTACAACACCATCGCGCACGACCGGCGCCAGGCCACCGACGTCATCGAGGCGATCCGCGCCGTCGATCCGGCGCTCGCGCTGGTGGGACTGGCCGGCTCGCCACTGCTCTCCTGGATCCGCGAAGCTGGCCTGCGGCCGGTGGCCGAGGCATTCGCCGACCGTGCCTATACCGCAGCGGGCGCCCTGGTGCCGCGCGAACAGCCCGGTGCCGTGCTGCACGATGGCTTGGCCATCGCGCAGCGCATGGCCCGGCTGGCGCGCGAGGGCGTGGTGGCCGCCATCGACGGCACCGACGTGCGCGTGCAGGCCGATTCCATCTGCGTGCATGGCGACACGCCCGGCGCGGTCGAGGTCGCCCGCTCCGTGCGCGCCGAACTCAGTCGCGCTGGCATCGCAGTCGCCTGCTTCGCCGACGCGGCCGGAGCCCGCGCGTGATGCGCTTCGCCATCACCGACGTGCCGGATTCGGCCTACCAGGTGTGACCCGCGACGACCCCGCATCCCGCCCGCGCGGTCAGGCACCCGCCCTGCGGCTGCTGCCCGTCAACCTCGACGCGCTCATGGTCGAGTTGCCGGGGCAGGCCGACGTGCTGGCGCTGCTCGATTCGCTGCGGCGCGACCCGGTGCCTGGCGTGACCGAACTGGTGCCGGCGGCGCGAACGCTGCTCGTGCGTGTACGCCCGCTGGAATGCAGCCTCGCGCGGCTCGCGCAGATCCTCGCCACCCGCGATCTGGCCGCGGCAGGTCCGCCCGCGGGGCGCCAGGTCGAGATCGCGGTGCGCTACGACGGTGAAGACCTGGAGGAGGTCGCGCGGCTGCTCGGCATCGACGCGGCCGAGGTGGTGCGACGCCACATGGCGCAGGAATGGGCGGTGGCCTTCACCGGGTTCGCGCCGGGTTTTGCCTATCTCACCGCCGACGCAGGCCTTGCGGTGCCACGCCGCGCTGTGCCGCGCACGCGTATTCCAGCGGGCGCCGTGGCGCTGGCCGGTGGCTTCAGCGCGGTCTATCCGGCCGCGAGTCCGGGCGGATGGCAGATCGTGGGACGCACCGATGCCACCTTGTGGGATCTCGCCCGTGATCCGCCCGCGCTGCTGCAGCCCGGCGACCGGGTGCGCTTCGTCGATGCCGGCGACCGCGTGCGTGCGTCGTCGGCGGCCAGCAGCCGTGCGGGCGAAGGCGGCTACGTGCGCGGCGCGCGCTCGCACGATGCGCTTGGCGCGGGGCAGACCGCGCTGCTGGTGCGCTCGCCCGGGCTCTTCAGCACTTTTCAGGACCACGGCCGGCCGGGCCTGGCGGCGCAGGGCGTGAGTGCGTCGGGCGCGCTCGATCCGGTCGCGCTGGCGGCGGCCAACCGGCTGGTGGGCAACGATGGCCGCTGTGCCGTGATCGAGAGCGCCGGCGGCGGCCTGCAGTTGCAGAGCGTGGGCCCCAACGTCGTGGCCGTCACCGGCGCGCGCGCCGCGCTCGGGCTGCTGTCGGCCGACGGGCGTGGGCTGCAGCCGGCTGGCCATCAGGCCATCGCGCTGGATGACGGCGATGTGCTGTCCGTGGGCGCGGCCGTGGCGGGCACGCGCTGCTACGTGGCGGCGCGAGGCGGGTTCGTACACGAGAGCGTCCTCGGCAGTGCCGCCACCGACACGCTTGCGCGACTGGGGCCGGCGCCGCTGGCGGCCGGCGACGTGATCGGAATTCGCCCGGCGCCGCCTGGTGCCGCAGTCGGTCTGTCCGAGCCCGAACCACCGCTGGCCGCGCCTGGCGACGAGATCGTTCTCGATGTGGTGCCCGGCCCGCGCGCCGACTGGTTCACGCCCGAGGCGCTCACGTACCTGGAGCGGCAGCGCTGGCGCGTGACCGCGCAGTCCGACCGCGTCGGCCTGCGGCTCGAAGGCGCCGTGCCGATGGCGCGTGCCGTGGCCGGCGAACTGCCGAGCGAGGGTACCTGCCGCGGATCGATTCAGGTGCCGCCCAGCGGGCAGCCGGTGCTGTTCCTGGCCGACCACCCGGTCACCGGTGGCTATCCGGTGATCGCCAGCGTGGCCCTGCACGACCTCGCCCGCGCCGGGCAGGTGCCGCCAGGCGCCTGGGTGCGCTTTCGTCTCCTTCACGTCGAGGCGCTCGCGGCGCCCGCATCGAACCTGTGAATATGAAGAAAGTCCTGATCGCCAACCGTGGCGAAATCGCCGTCCGCATCGCACGCGCCTGCGCCGACTACGGCGTGGCCAGCGTGGCCGTCTACGCCGACCCCGACGCCGACGCGCTCCACGTTCGCCTGGCCGGCGAGGCCTGGGCGTTGCCGGGGCAACGGCCCGCCGAGACCTACCTCGACATCGCGGCCCTGCTGGACGTGGCGCGCCGCAGCGGCGCCGACGCGGTGCACCCGGGGTACGGCTTCCTCTCCGAAAGCGCGCCGTTCGCGCAGGCGGTCGTCGATGCGGGACTCACCTGGATCGGCCCGCCGGCGCATGTGATCGCGGCGCTGGGCGACAAGGTGCAGGCGCGACGAATCGCCGAGCGCGCGGGGGCTCCGCTGGTGGCCGGCACGCCTGGCCCGATCGCCGGTGCGGCCGAGGCGCTGGCCTTCGCCCGCGAGCATGGGCTGCCCATCATCATCAAGGCCGCATTCGGCGGCGGTGGCCGTGGCATGAAGGTGGCCTGGCGCATGGACGAGGTGGAGCCGCTGTACGAGTCGGCGATGCGCGAGGCGGTCGCCGCTTTCGGGCGCGGGGAATGCTTCGTCGAGCGTTTCCTCGACCGGCCGCGCCACATCGAGGCGCAGGTGGTGGCGGACATGCACGGCCAGGTGGTTGTGCTGGGCACGCGCGACTGTTCGCTGCAGCGGCGCAACCAGAAGCTGGTGGAGGAAGCGCCGGCGCCGTTCCTCGCCGACGCGCAGCGCGCTCGCATTCACGCCTCGGCGCGCGAGATCTGCGCCGCCGCGGGCTATGTCGGCGCGGGCACGGTGGAATTCCTGCTGGCGGGCGATGGCACGCTGTCCTTCCTGGAAGTCAACACGCGGCTGCAGGTGGAGCATCCGGTGACCGAACAGACCACCGGCCTCGATCTCGTGTTGCTCCAGCTGCGCATCGCCGACGGCCTGCCGCTCGCGCTGGCCGATACGCCCGCGCCGCAGGGCCACAGCTTCGAATTCCGCATCAATGCCGAAGACGCCGGCCGTGGCTTCCTGCCCACGCCGGGGCCGGTCACGCGATTCGATCCGCCTTCCGGGCCGGGCGTGCGCCTGGACAGCGGCGTGGTCGCTGGCTCGGTGGTGCCAGGGACTTTCGATTCGCTGATGGCCAAGCTGGTGGTGAGCGGCGCCACGCGCTCCGAGGCCCTGGCGCGCGCGCGCCGCGCGCTGCGTGAATTCCGCATCGAAGGCGTGGCGTCGGTGCTGCCGTTCCACCGCGCCGTGGTCGATCATCCCGACTTTGCCGCTGCCGATGGCGCGTTCCGGGTGCACACGCGCTGGATCGAGACCGACTTCGCCGGGCCGCTGGACGCCGCCGCGCGTGTCGATCCGCACCACGCCCCGGGCCTGGTGCGCACGGCGATCGAGATCGATGGCCGCCGCGTGATGCTGGGGCTGCCATCGTCGCTGTTGAGCGGTTTGACTGCGGGCGGCGCGGCGGTCCCGGCAACGACTGCGGGTCTCGTGCCGACGCAGCTGGACGCCGACGGCATCGTGGCGGCGCCGATCGCGGGCACGTTGCTGGCCTGGAAGGTGCAGGAGGGTGCGGACGTGAGCGCGGGCGACACCATCGCCGTGATGGAGGCGATGAAGATGGAGATGCAGGTGCAGGCGCCGCGCGACGGCCGGGTCGCGCGTCTGGCCGCCGCGGGGGCGGCCCTGGTGGCCGGCGCACCGGTGGCGCGCATCGGCTGACGCGTGAGGCCGGCGCGTGAGGCCGGCGCGGCGTTCACCTGTCGGCGAACGCCGTAGGGCCCGTGACGCTCAGGCGCCGCGCCGGAACACGGCGCGCAGGCAGACGATGGCGCCGAACGCGAACAGCGCCAGGCTGTAGAACTCGTAGGGCACGCCCAGAAGCTTCACCGCTGCCTCGGCGCATGACGCCGTGGGAGAGAACACCGAAGGCGCCAGGTCGAACAGCCGCAGCTGGCCCATCACGTTGTCGGCGAAGGTCATGGCGCAGGAATCGCTGGCCGCCGCCACGAAGTGCTGCCACAGCGCGCTGGCCACGCCGCCCAGCGCGGCGGCGGCGGCCAGCAGGGCCAGCAGGCGCTGCAGCACGCCGGGCATCACGGCGGCGAACAGCGCAAGCAGGCCGGTCACGATGAACAGCAGGCGCTGGAACGTGCACCAGGGGCAGGGCTGCAGATCGAAGTAGTACTGCGACACCAGCGCCGCGCCCACGGCGGCGAAGCTGGTCACGGCGACGATCAGCAGCCACACCGAAGACGAATAACCCCGGCGGCTCATCGCGCGGCCCCCGTCGAGTGGATGGCGCGTGTCATGCGGCCACCTCGGCGATCAGTTCGATCTCGACGCAGGCGCCCATGGGCAACTGGGCCACGCCGAAGGCGCTGCGGGCATGGGCGCCACGCTCGCCGAAGACTTCGCCGATCAGTTCGCTGCAGCCGTTGGTGACCAGGTGCTGCTCGGTGTAGCTGCCGCTGGAGTTGACCAGGCTGAGCACCTTGACGATGCGCGTGACCTTGTTCAGGTCGCCCACGGCGGCATGCAAGGTGCCCATCAGATCGATGGCGACGGCGCGCGCGGCCGTCTTGGCCGTGGCGGTGTCCATGTCGGTGCCCAGCTGGCCGACCCAGGCTTTGCCGTCCTTCTTTGCGATGTGGCCCGAGAGGAAGACGAGGTTGCCGGTGCGCATGAAGGGCACGTAGGCAGCGGCGGGGACGGCCACCGGAGGCAGCTCGATGTTCAGGGCTTTCAGCTTGTCGTAGACGCTCGGGGTGCTCATGGTCTGGTTTTTTCCTTGGAGTCTGGAGTTGCGTTGGAAGCGGGCGCGGCGGGTTGGTTCCAGGGCTGCACGGTCACGCCCACATGCAGCGTATGGTGCGCGCCACCGTGGATGACGCCCCGGATCGGCGACACGTCGGAGTAGTCGCGGCCGACGGCGAGTGTCACATAGTCCTCCCCCGGCGCGCGGTTGTTGGTGGGATCCAGGTCGAACCACGCGCCGCGGCCATGCGCGTCGGGCGCGTACACCGAGACCCAGGCGTGCGAGGCGTCGCTGCCCACCAGGCGCGGCTGGCCCGGCGGTGGCTCGGTCAGCAGGTAGCCGCTGACGTAGCGCGCCGGCAGGCCCAGCGAGCGCAGACAGGCCACCATCACGTGCGCGAAATCCTGGCAGACGCCGCGCCGCTGTGCCAGCGCTTCGAGCGGCGGCGTGTTGACCTGGGTGCTTGCCGTGTCGTATTCGAAGTCGGTGTGGATGCGGTCCATCAGGTCGCGCGCGGCCAGATGCAGCGCAAGGCCCGCCGCGAAGCTGGGGCGCGCGTAGGCAGAGAACTCTTCGTGGCGTGGCACGTAGGGCGACGGAAACACGAATTCGGCCGCTGCATCGAACGCCGCGCCTGCGTGGTAACGGAAGCGTTCGCGCACCTGTTCCCAGGGCAGGCTGCTGGTGGGGCGCGGTGGCTCGTCGGTGTCGACGATGCTCTCGGCCACAACGGCCAGTTCTTCATGCGCGGCGGGCAGCGAGAAGAAGGCGCGCGTGTTGCCGAATACATCGCGCGTCTGGGCCTGCTGGGCCGGATCGGGCGACACGGTGAGCGTGTGCGAGAGCACGCGCTGCCACGGCAGATCGAGCGGGCGCAGGTGTGCCATGTGCTGCGCGGTTTCCACCGGTGGGCTGTAGTCGTAGCGGGTCTCGTGCGTGACGTGCAGCAGCATGGCGCGGCTTCCTCAGGCGCCCAGGCTCTGCTTGGCTTCGCCCGAATGCGTGAAATAGTGGGCGCTGATCGCGTCGGACACGCGATAGGCGGCTTCGGTGCAGTGCGCCAGCAGCGCCAGAAGCGCGGGATGGCGGCCGTCCTCGCCGGGCTCGCAGATGTCGTCCAGCACCCATGTGGCGGGGTCGGGCAGCGTCTGGGCCAGATCGGGTGCGCCGCCCATGCCTTCATGGGTGCTGCTGGCCGCGAGCTTGGCCAGGCGGCCGCGCAACGTCTGCAGCACCCAGCCCAGGGCGCGCGGGTTGTCGCGGTCGAGCACGAGCAGATCGAGCAGTGCCGCCACTTCGCGGCTTTGCTGGTATTGCGCGTGGAAGGTGATGGTGCTGTCGAACAGCGCGATGAGCGCCTCGAAGCCGCCCGCGTCGTGCACGGCACCGGTCTCGAACGACTCCGCCAGCGCGCCGGCGAGGAAGCCCAGTCGCTCGATGTGGCGGCCGATGGACAGCAGGCGCCAGCCGTCGTCGCGCGTCATGCGGTCGGTCTGCGCGCCCGTCATGGCGGCCAGGTGGCCGCTGGTGGCTTCGAGCAGGCGCATGGCTTCGAGCGGCGAATGCCCGCCCTCGGCGGCCTGCTCCGCGGTGCGGCGGAAGAACTCGTGCTCGGCGCCCACGATGACGTTCCAGTGCTCCTGCGACAGCCGCTCGCGCACGGCGCTGGCGGCGCCCTTTACCGCCTGCAGGTTGTAGCCCACGCTGGTGGCGTTGTGCGTGTCGCCCAGCGATGCGACCAGCGATCGCTCGAACACGCGGCGCGCCTGCGTGGCCGGCGGTACCGAAGGCAGCACCAGGCCGCCGTGCACGGCCAGCTCGGTCAGCCAGGCCAGCAGCGGCTGCGACGACTGGTCTTCGCCGCCCAGGCTCTGCAGCGTGAGCCGCGCCAGCCGCGTGGAGTTCTCGCTGCGCTCGCTATAGCGGCCCAGCCAGAAGAGGTTCTCGGCGGCCCGGCTGGTGACCAGGCGCCGCCGCGTGGCGATGGAGGCCGGCGTGAGATGCGGCTGCAGCAGCGTGGTCGAGTCGACCGTGCCGTGCGTGAGCACCCAGGCGTCGGCGCTGCTGCCACCGCGTTGCATCGAGGTGATCTCTTCGTCGGCCGTGGCGATGCGCGCCAGGCCACCGGGCAGCACACGCCAGCGCTGCTCGCCGTCGGCCACGGCGAACACCCGCAGCATCACCGAGCGCGGTGCGATGCGGGCGCGCCGCGGGCCGTCGTCCCAGGTGGGCATCTGCGACATGGGAAGGAAGGCCTGCACGGTGTGAACGTCGCCCTGGCGGACGATGCGGCCCGACCATTCGTCGAGCGCGCGCCGGTCCAGCCCGCGGCCGAGCACGGCTTCGAACGACTCGTGCGCGGCCGAGCCCGGGTAGGTGGGTTTGATGACGCATTCGTCCAGCTGCGGCAGCACCTCCTCCAGCGCGGCGCGCTCGCCACACCACCAGGTGGGCAGGGCGGGCAGCAGCAGTTCTTCTCCCAGCAGGCGGCGCGCGAGCGCCGGCAGGAAGCCCAGCAGCGCCGTCGATTCGAGGAAGGCCGAGCCCGGCGCATTGGCCACCAGCACGTTGCCCGCGCGGATGGCCTGCAGCAGGCCCGGCACGCCCAGGGTGGAGTCGGGCCGCAGTTCCAGCGGGTCGAGGAACTGGTCGTCCAGGCGCTTGAGCAGGCCGTGGATCGGCTCCAGTCCCTGCAGCGTCTTGAGATAGAGCTTCTGGTCGCGCACCGTGAGGTCGCTGCCCTCGACGAGCGTGAGGCCGAGGTAGCGCGCCAGATAGGCGTGCTCGAAGTAGGTTTCGTTGTACGGCCCTGGCGTGAGCAGCGCGATGTGCGAATCGGCGCCCGCCGGGCTCATCGCCTTGAGGTTTTCAATCAGACTGCGGTAGGTGGCGGCCAGCCGCTGCACACCCATGGTCTCGAAGGCCTGCGGGAACGTGCGCGAGACAATGAGCCGGTTTTCCAGCAGGTAACCCAGGCCCGAGGGCGCCTGCGTGCGCTGCGAGACCACCCACCAGTTGCCGTCGGGCCCCCGCGCCAGATCGAACGCGGCGATGTGCAGGTGCGTGCCGCCAACGGGCCTGACGCCATGCAACGGCCGCAGGTAGCCCGGATGGCCCTGCACCAGCGCGGGCGGCAGCAGGCCTTCGGCCAGCAGGCGCTGCGGACCGTACACGTCGGCCATCACGCGGTCGAGCACGCGCACGCGCTGCAGCACGCCGGCCTCGATCTGCTTCCAGCTCTCGGGCGAGACGATCAGCGGGAACAGGTCGAGCGACCACGGCCGCTGCGGGCCGTCGGCGTCGGCATAGACGTTGTAGGTGACGCCGTTGTCGCGGATCTGCCGCTCGAGGTTGGCGCGGCGGCGCGTGAGGTCATGGAAGCCGGCATGGCCGAGCAGGGAAAAGAACTCGTCCCAGGCGGGGGCGAGCGGCGAAGCGGCGCCGGCCGCCGCCGCGTCGGCCGCACGGCCACGCAGTTCGTCGTAATGGCCGGGCGCCGCGGCGGGCGCGAGCGAGGCCGCCAGTTCGGCGGCCGTTTCGCGGGCCTGGTCGGGGAAGAGGGAGTCGCTGGGGTTTTCCACTGAAGGGAGATTGTCACATCATGGCGTGACTGGCCAGCGGGGGGGCTTGCTCGTCCCGTTCATTTGGCGCGCGCTGACTGACGCTAAAGCCGGCTGACCGACGGCAGTTCGAACGTTGCCGGCAAGCCGTCGATCATCCTGGGATCGTCCTGATAGGCATATGCGTCGACTTCGAATGCACTGCGCTCGTACCCGGACCTCTGCAACTCGGCCAAAACTGCATTCACGAAGTTCGAGCCGCTGTCATGAGCAGCTTCCGCTTGCCGCACGTGTCGCAATTCGTGTGCCAGAACGTCTGAATCGACGGATCCTTCTCCCACGAAAATGATGGCATCGGGCCCTAGAGTGAGTCCCAGGAAAGTGCTGGCGGGGAGCCCCATGAGTTCCTCCAGCTTTGGTGGGAATATCCGCTGAAATTCGGTGGGCGACATGCAGACATAGCGCACCCGCTCCGGATGCAAAACGCCCGCGCGTCGGGCGATTTCCAATTGAGGCCGAGACAAGGGGTGACCACTGTCCAGCACCAGTTGTCGCATCTTGTCGGCGGCCTCGAGCAAAGCATCTTTTTCAGCGGGCGGCAGATTCAATGAGGGTGGGTGCTCAAGAAAATGCCGGACGTCCCCCAGCGGATCCATCTGGATATCCATGGGCGGGCAGCCCGGGGCGAGTTGATTCTTCTTGATCAGCAAGTCAGCCTGGCATACGTCGCAGGCCACCTCGCCGAAGTCTGACTGGGTCCATCCGAGCATGTGGCGTTTTTCCATTTCGCTCGAAAGTTGGGCAAGCCTCGCATCAAGGTCATGTTGCCCGCGACGCGGAGGCGAGATCGCTTTCGACGCAACTTCGGAACGGGCAACAGTTCCGTCGATCGGAAAAGAAGTAGTCTGGATTTTCATGAGAAGCTGCTCAGGAAATGGTCTACAGACTGTATGTGCCCCCGCCGGTCTGACGTTGCGCCAAGGCGAACCGGCGCCCCGTGTCGCGAAGCTGCGCTAACGCCGCAAATCCAGCGTGAACGGAAACTCCCGGCTCCCCGGCACGCCGATGCTGGCCGGCGGCACCTGCATCCGCCCCGGTGTGTGGCCCATGCGGAAGAAGCGCGCCAGGCGGCGGCTTTCTGCCTCGTAGGCGTTGATGGGGAAGGTGACGTAGTTGCGCCCGCCCGGGTGGGCCACGTGGTACTGGCAGCCGCCCATCGAATGCTTCATCCACGTGTCGACGATGTCGAAGGTGAGCGGCGCATGCACGCCGATGGTGGGGTGCAGCGACGAGGGCGGGTTCCAGGCCTTGTAGCGCACGCCGGCCACGAATTCGCCGGCGGTACCCGTGGGCTGCAGCGGCAGCGGCTCGCCGTTGACGGTGACCACGTAGCGGCTTTCGTTGAGGCCGGTCACGCGTACTTCGATGCGCTCCAGTGACGAATCGACGTAGCGCACGGTGCCGCCGATGGCGCCTTCCTCGCCCATGACGTGCCAGGGCTCGAGTGCGGTGCGCAGCGTGAGTTCGATGCCGCGCGACTGGACCTGGCCCACCAGCGGGAAGCGGAACTCGAAGTGCGGCGCGAACCACGTGGGATCGAACGCGTAGCCGGCCTGTTGCATCTCGGCGATCACGTCGTCGAAGTCCATCTTGACGAAGGTGGGCAGCAGGCAGCGGTCGTGCAGTTCGGTGCCCCAGCGCGTGGCGGGGGCGGCGTAGGGCTCTTTCCAGAACCTCGCGATGAGGGCGCGCAGCAGCAGCTGCTGCGCGATGCTCATGCGCGCGTGCGGCGGCATCTCGAAGGCTCGCAGCTCCAGCAGGCCCAGACGGCCGGTGCTGCTGTCGGGCGAGTAGAGCTTGTCGATGCAGAACTCGCTGCGGTGCGTGTTGCCGGTCACGTCGATGAGGATGTTGCGCAGCACGCGGTCGACCAGCCAGGGCGGCATGTCCTGGCCGTGCCTTTCGCGGTTGGCGCGGATCTCCTTGAGCGCGATCTCCAGCTCGTAGAGCTGGTCGTTGCGGGCTTCGTCCACGCGCGGCGCCTGGCTGGTCGGGCCGATGAACATGCCCGAGAACAGGTACGACAGCGACGGATGGTTGTGCCAGTAGAGGATGAGGCTGGCCAGCAGCTCGGGCCGGCGCAGGAAGGGGCTGTCGGCCGGCGTGGCGCCGCCCAGCACGAAGTGGTTGCCGCCGCCGGTGCCGGTGTGCTTGCCGTCGGTCATGAACTTCTCGGCCGACAGGCGCGATTCCCACGCAGCCTGGTAGAGGAATTCGGTGTGCTGCACCAGCTCGCCCCAGCTGTGGGCCGGATGGATGTTCACCTCGATCACGCCGGGGTCGGGCGTGACCTGCAGCAGCTTGAGCCGGTGGTCGCGCGGCGGCGGATAGCCTTCGAGCACGATCTGCACGCCGAGCTCCTCGGCCGTGGCTTCGACGGCGGTGAGCAGATCGAGATAGTCCTCCAGCCGCGCCAGCGGCGGCATGAAGACGTAGAGCACGCCTGATTTGCTGCCCTGCTGCTCGGCCTTGGGGCCGTTGGCGCGGCGCGGATCGCGTGCTTCCACGCACAGTGCCGTGCGGGTGATGCCGTGGGCCGATTCGAAGCGGTTGGGGTGGCGCACGAAGTCGGCCGGTTCGGCCTGCGATGCGGCGGCGCCGTTGCCCGTACCGCCGCCCGCGCCGTTGCGGATCGGCGTGCCGGGGATCACGTCGCCGTAGGCCGTGCCTCGCCGATGGCTTTCCTGCAGGCGGCGCGCGGCCTCGGCCGGCACCGCGGCGCCGGCCACGTAGGGCACGGCGTAACGCGCCCGCAGCGCGCCCGCATCGGGCAGCGCGTCGCGCGGCGCCATCGGATCGGTTTCGTGCTGATAGGGGTAGTCGCCCTTGCTGACCCAGGGCAGCGAATCGAGCGGCAGGCGGTAGCCCATGGGCGAATCGCCAGGGATCAGGTACATGCGCTCGTCGCGGAAGAACCAGGGCCCGGTGGTCCACAGCGGTCCGCCGAGCGCGGGTACCTGGCCCGTGGGCGCCAGCGGCAGCACGTAGCCGACCACGCTGTCGAGCTTCTGCTCGAACACGCGGCGCAGGCGCGCGCGCTCGAGCTCGTCGTCGAGCCGCGAATCGAACGGATCGACGTTGACCGGCAGCCGGCGCTCGCGCCACAGGTAGTACCAGGTGTCTTCGTAGCCCGGCTCGATGAACTGCGGCGAGAGGTTGAGCTTGCCCGACAGGGCGTGGATGAACTTCTTCGCGTCGGCGCTGGTGTAGCGTGCGGGCAGGCGCTCGTCGGCGAACAGGGCGGGGTTGCGCCACAGCGGCTGTCCGTCGGCACGCCAGAAAATCGACAGCGCCCAGCGCGGCAACTGCTCGCCCGGATACCACTTGCCCTGGCCGAAGTGCAGGAAACCGCCCTCGCCGTATTCGGCGCGCAGCTTCTGCACGAGTTCGGTGGCATAGCCGCGCTTCGTCGGGCCCAGCGCGTCGGTGTTCCATTCGGCGCCGTCGCGATTGTCGATCGACACGAACGTGGGCTCGCCGCCCTGCGTCAGGCGCACGTCGCCGGCCACCAGTTCGGTATCGACCGCTTCGCCCAGCGCCAGCACCTGTTGCCACTGCTCTTCGGTATAGGGCTTGGTCACGCGCGGCGATTCGTGGCTGCGCGTGACCTCCATCGTGTGGCCGAATTCGACCTCGCACTTGTCCACCCCGCCTTCGACCGGCGCCGCGCCCGAGGGCTGGGGCGTGCACGCCAGGGGGATGTGGCCTTCGCCGGCCATCAGGCCGGACGTGGGATCGAGCCCGATCCAGCCCGCGCCGGGCAGGTAGACCTCGCACCAGGCGTGCAGGTCGGTGAAGTCGACCTCGGTGCCGCTGGGACCGTCGAGCGCCTTCACGTCGGGCTTGAGCTGGATCAGGTAACCCGACACGAAGCGCGCGGCCAGGCCCAGATGGCGCAGCAGCTGGACCAGCAGCCAGCCTGAATCGCGGCACGAGCCCGAGGCGTTCGCCAGCGTCTGCTCGGGCGTCTGCACGCCGGGCTCCATGCGGATCAGGTAGCGGATGTCCTGCTGCAACTGCTGGTTGAGCCTGACGAGGAAATCGATCGTGCGGGTCTTGCTGCGGTCGATGCGGTCGAGATAGGCCTGCACGCGCGGCGTGGCCGGCTCGGCGGCGAGGTAGGGGGCCAGTTCCTGTGCCAGCCCCGCTGCGTACTTGAACGGAAACTCCTCGGCCTCGGGTTCGAGGAAGAAGTCGAACGGGTTGTAGACCGCCATCTCCACCACGAGGTCGACCGTCACCTTGAACTCGGTCGTCTTCTCGGGGAAGACCAGTCGCGCCTGGTAGTTGGAGAACGGATCCTGCTGCCAGTTGATGAAGTGCTCGGCCGGCTCGATGCGAAGCGAGTACGAGACGATGTTGCTGCGGCAGTGCGGTGCGGGCCGCAGGCGGATGACCTGGGGACCGAGGTTCACCGGGCGGTCGTATTTGTAGTGGGTGACGTGGTGGAGGGCAGCGTGGATGGACATGCAGTTGTCTCGAAAGCATGGAGCCGCGGACGACGCCCGCGACGACGCATCCTAGCAAGAGGCGAGCCAGTCGGCATGACAGATTGCCCGCCGGGGGCTGACGCCGAGTTGTTTCCAGTGTTGACGCCCGTGCGCCGCGGGGCCCGCACGCCTGCACAATCCGCGCCCTTCACAGGGAGAGCGGAGACAGCGCGATGCATGGCGCGGAAACGCGCGTCATCACGCGCCGAGGGACCGATGCGGCGCCGTCGCCAGCGCCGGTGTTGCTGGGCTGGGTGGCCGGCACGGCGTGGCAACTGCAGCAGGCGGTGCTGCCGTCGGCAGCCGCGTGCGCGCTGTGGCTGGCTGCCGCCGTGGTCCTGGCGGCAGTGGCTGCGATGCTGGGCCGACGTCACGTCGGCGCCTCGTTCGGCGGGGCGAAGCTGGCCTGGGCGCTGTCGGCGGCGTTGCTGGCGTTCGGTGTGTGCAGCAGCCGGGCGGCGCTGTTCGCGGCCAATGCGCTGGCGCCGCCGCTCGAAGGCCGGGAACTGCAGGTGGAGGGCGTCGTCGATGCGATGCCGCAGCAGGGTCCGGCCGGCACGCGGCTGCGCTTCGAGGCCGATCAGGCGTTCTGGCGCGGCGAGCCGGTGCGCCTGCCGGCGCAGCTCAGCCTGGGGTGGTGGACGGGCGAAGGCGGCATTGCTGCACCGCCTTTCGTGCCTGGCGAGCGCTGGCGCCTCATCGTGCGGCTGAAGGCGCCGCACGGTCTGCTCAACCCGCACGGCTTCGACACCGAGCTCTGGTTCTGGGAACAGGGCCTGCAGGCCTCGGGGTCGATCGCCGCCGCCACGCGGCTGCAGGCGGCCGGCTGGCGGAGACCGGTGGAACGCGCCCGCCAGGCCGTGCGCGACGCCATCGTGGCGCGCGTGGACGAGGCACAGTCTGCCGGCGTGGTGGCGGCCCTGGTGACGGGCGACCAGGCGGCCATCGGCCGTGCCGACTGGCAGCTGTTCCGCGAAACCGGCGTGGCGCACCTGATGAGCATCTCGGGCCTGCACGTCACGCTGTTCGCCTGGATCGCGGCGGCGGTGGCGGCGCGCGCGTGGCGCCGCTCCGCCCGGCTGTGCCTGGCCTGCCCGGCGCAGCATGCGGCGCTGATCGCGGGCGTTTCGCTGGCCGCGGCCTACGCCGTGTTCAGCGGCTGGGGCGTTCCGTCGCAGCGCACGGTGCTGATGCTGGCCGCCGTGGCCCTGCTGCGGCTGGCCGGCAGGCGCTGGCCCTGGCCGCAGGTGTGGCTGCTGGCGGCGGCCGTCGTGCTGGCGGCCGATCCGTGGGCACTGCTGCAGGCGGGCTTCTGGCTGAGCTTCGTCGCCGTGGGCGTGTTGTTCGCCACCGACGCAGGCATGGCCGGCGCACGGATGGAGGCCGCGCCCGACCGGGCTGGCGTGCACCGTGCGCTGCACGGCCTGGGCGCGCTGCTGCGCGAGCAGGTGGTGATCACGGCGGCGCTGGCGCCGCTCACGCTGCTGCTGTTCCAGCAGGTGTCGCTGGTCGGGCTGCTGGCCAACCTCGTGGCGATTCCGTGGGTGACGCTGGTGGTCACGCCGCTGGCGATGCTGGGTGTGGCCGTGCCGGCGCTCTGGAGCGCGTCCGCGCTGGCGGTGCAGGCGCTGGGCTGGCTGCTGGCGCATCTTGCGTCCTGGCCTCTCGCCACGCTGTCGCGGCCCGCCGTGGCACCCTGGCTGGGCGCGTTGGCCGTGGCGGGCGGTGTGCTGCTGGTGATGCGGCTGCCGTGGCGCCTGCGCCTGCTCGGCCTGCCGCTGCTGCTGCCAGCGCTGCTGTGGCAGCCCCCGCGCCCGGGCACGGGCCGCTTCGACGTGCTGGCGGCCGATGTCGGGCAGGGCAATGCGGTGCTGGTGCGCACGCGGCAGCACGGGCTGCTCTACGACAGCGGCCCGCGCTGGTCGGCGGACAACGACGCGGGCGGCCGCGTGCTGGTGCCGTTGCTGCGGGCGCTGGGCGAGCGGCCCGATCTGCTGGTGCTCAGCCACCGTGACAGCGACCACACGGGCGGTGCCGCTTCCATCCTGGCCGCCCAACCGGGCCTGCCGGTGCTGGCGTCGCTCGAACCGGGCCACGCCTTGCGCGCGCTGGCCCCCACGCGGGACTGTGAAGCCGGCCAGGCCTGGACGTGGGACGGCGTGCGCTTCGAAGTGCTGCATCCGCCGCCGGGCGAGGGCGCGGCGGTGAGGCCGAATGCGCGCTCGTGCGTGCTGCGCGTGGTAGCTGCCGATGGCACGGCGGCCTTGCTCACAGGAGACATCGAGCGGGCACAGGAGCGCGCGCTGGTGGAGGCGGGCGTACCCCTTGCGGCTGACCTCCTGCTGGCGCCGCACCATGGCAGCGGCACCTCGTCGTCCGCGGACTTCATCGACGCGGTGTCGCCAGCGGTGGCCGTGGTGCAGGCGGGCTACCGCAACCGCTTCGGCCACCCGGCGTCGGCCGTGCTGGAGCGCTATGCCGCAGCCGGCGTTCCGGTAGTCGGCACGCCGGGCTGTGGCGCGCTGCGCTGGCATTCGCGAGCGCCGGGCCAGTGGTTCTGCACGCGCGACGAGCGGCGACGCTATTGGCATCACGCGCAGGCCGACGCGGCGGCTGCGGCCGGGCGCTAGGCCGGCGTCGCCGGTCCGCCGCCGTTGTCCGACGCGACGGCGGCCTGGAAATTGCTATCCTGTCGGGCAGGAGAAAAAAAGGCTGCCTATGCTGAAATTCGACGAGATGCACGCGACATCGGGGGATGTGCGGGACCATTACAAGAGCTACGACAAATGGCTGGCCCGGCAATCCGCCGATGCGATGCGGGCCCGTCGGGAAGAGGCGGAAATGATCTTCCGCCGTGTGGGCATCACCTTCGCGGTCTACGGCGCCAAGGACGAGGACGGCGCCGGCACCGAGCGGCTCATCCCCTTCGACCTCATCCCCCGCATCATCCCGGCCCACGAATGGGCCAGCATGGAAAAAGGCCTGGTGCAGCGTGTCACCGCCCTCAACCGCTTCATCCATGACGTCTACCACGACCAGGAAATCATCAAGGCCGGCGTGATCCCCGCCGAGCAGATCGTGGGTAATGCGCAGTTCCGCCCCGAGATGATCGGCGTGACGGTGCCCAACCAGATCTATTCGCACATCGCCGGCATCGACATCGTGCGCGCCCCCAACGCGCGCGGCGAGGGCGAATACTACGTGCTGGAAGACAACCTGCGCGTGCCCAGCGGCGTGAGCTACATGCTGGAGAACCGCAAGATGATGATGCGGCTCTTCCCGGAGCTGTTCAACCAGAACCGCGTGGCGCCCGTGGCGCACTATCCCGACCTGCTGCTGGAGACGCTGCGCGCCTCCTCGCCGCCGGCCACGGCCGAGCCCACGGTGGTGGTGCTCACGCCCGGCATGTACAACAGCGCCTACTTCGAGCACGCCTTCCTGGCCCAGCAGATGGGCGTGGAGCTCGTCGAAGGGCAAGACCTGT
Source organism: Burkholderiales bacterium (assembly GCA_017307855.1). Taxonomy (GTDB): domain Bacteria; phylum Pseudomonadota; class Gammaproteobacteria; order Burkholderiales; family Burkholderiaceae_C; genus JAGOCV01. Next base: position 213,566 of record JAFKGD010000010.1, read on the forward strand.
TCGTCAAGGACGATTTCGTCTGGATGCGCACCACGCGCGGCCCGAAGCGTGTGGACGTGATCTACCGCCGCGTGGACGACGACTTTCTCGACCCCGAGGTGTTCCGCCCCACGTCGACGCTGGGCGCGGCGGGGCTCATGCGCGCCTACAAGGCCGGCAACGTCACCATCTGCAATGCGGTGGGCACCGGCGTGGCGGACGACAAGTCCATCTACCCCTACGTGCCCAAGATGATCGAGTTCTACCTGGGCGAGAAGCCGATCCTCAACAACGTGCCCACCTACATGTGCCGCAACCGGGACGACCTGTCGTACGTTCTGGCCAACCTCAAGGACCTGGTGGTCAAGGAAGTGCACGGTGCCGGCGGCTACGGCATGCTGGTCGGCCCGGCCGCCACGCAGGCCGAGATCGAGGACTTCCGCCGTGCGGTGGAAGCCAACCCGGCCGGCTACATCGCCCAGCCCACGCTCAGCCTGTCGAGCTGCCCGACCTTCGTCGAATCCGGCATCGCGCCGCGTCACATCGACCTGCGGCCCTTCGTGCTCTCGGGCAAGGAAGTGCAGATGGTGCCCGGCGGCCTCACGCGTGTGGCACTCAAGGAAGGCTCGCTGGTGGTCAACTCGTCGCAAGGCGGCGGCACCAAGGACACGTGGATCCTGGAAGACGCGGCCCGCGGCGGCCGTGCCCCGGCGTCATCGCAATCCCAGTCGCAGTCTTCATCGTCTCAAACCCAGAGCCAGACCGCCGGCGCAAGGAACTGAAATCATGCTGTCCCGCACCGCCGACCACCTCTACTGGATGTCCCGCTATACCGAACGTGCCGAGAACACGGCGCGCATGCTGGACGTCAACTACCAGACCTCGCTGCTGCCGCAGTCGGCCGCCGTCGCGCAGATGGGCTGGCAGGGCCTGCTGTCGATCAGCGAACTGCTGCCGTCCTACGGGGCGCTGCACGGCCAGATCGAGGCCGACCGCGTGATGGAGTTCATGGTGAAGGACGAGAACAACCCCTCGTCCATCATCTCGTGCCTGCGCGCCGCGCGCGAGAATGCGCGCGCCGTGCGCGGCTCGCTCACCACCGAGGCCTGGGAAACGCAGAACACCACCTGGCTCGAATGCCGCCGCATGCTCAAGGCCGGCGAGTTCGAGCGCGATCCGGGCCAGTTCTTCGAATGGGTGAAGTTCCGCTCGCACCTCTCGCGCGGCGTCACCGTGGGCACCATGCTGATGGACGAGGCGCTGCACTTCATGCGCATGGGCACCTTCCTCGAACGTGCCGACAACACGGCGCGCCTGGTCGATGTGAAGTTCCATGCCGTGCAGAGCGACTTCTTCGGCGCCGCCAGCGAGCGCGACCAGGAATACGACTTCTATCACTGGAGCGCGATCCTGCGCAGCGTCTCGGCCTTCGAAATCTACCGCAAGGTCTACCGCGACGTAATCCGGCCCGAGCGCGTGGCCGATCTACTGATCCTGCGCCCCGACATGCCGAGGTCGCTGCACGCCAGCCTCAACGAAGTGGTGGGCAACCTGGCCATGGTGGCGGCCGACCCGGCCAGCGAAACCTTGCGCCGTGCCGGCAAGCTGCGCGCCGACCTGCAATACGGACGCATCGACGAGATCCTGGCTACCGGGCTGCATGCCTTCCTGACGCAGTTCCTCGACCGCGTGAACGAACTGGGCTCGCGCATCAGTCGCGAATTCCTGGTGCCAGTGACGCAGTAAGCACAGGGGCGCCGGCGGGCGCCGCGTCCGCTCACTGGGCGAAGCGGTCGATCGGCTCGCCCAGCACCTTGGCCACCCACAGCGTGAGTGCCTGCGGCAGTTGCGATTCCCGGTGGTACACCTCTGCCGCGTCGCGCGCGCGCATGTCCTGCGCGTCGGTGTCCCAGGCCAGGCGGGCGTGTTCAGCCACCAGCTCCAGATCGAACTCGCCGTCAGGATCGAGCTGGCGGTGCGCCTCGATGAAGTCGTAGATCCAGTTCTCCGCCGTGCGATCGTCGTGCGCCTGCTGCATGGAGTTCACCGCCCGGCCGCCTGCTGCACTTCGCGCGCGAGTTCGATCACGGCCATGGCGTAGTAGCTGCTCCAGTTGTAGCGCGTGATGACGTAGAAATTCTCGGTGCCGGCCACGTACTGCGCGGGGTCGTTTCCGTTCTGCAGCTCGATCAGCGCCAGCGGGCCCGTGTGCGTGAGCGCGGGGCCTTCGATCACCGCCCCCCTAGCCTGGAAGCCTTCGATGCTGAAGGTGGGCAGGATGTCGGGCGCCATCAGTGCGTCCATATCCAGCCTGCTGCTGTCGAACCGGACCGGGTAATGCGTGGGCATGCCGGTCTTCCATCCGAACGCCTTGAAGTAGTTGGCCACCGAGCCGATGGCGTCGGCGGGGCTGCCCCGCAGGTCCACCCGTCCGTCGCCGTCGAAGTCGACCGCCCAGCGCACCCAGCTCGAGGGCATGAACTGCGGCAGGCCCATGGCGCCGGCATAGCTGCCCACGGGCTCGAGCGGATCGCCGCCGGTGCGGCTTTGCAGGCTGAGGAACTGTTCGAGCTCGCCGCGGAAGAACTCGGTGCGTTCCTTCGCGCGCGGGTGCGATTCGGGAAAGTCGAAGGCCAGCGTGGCGAGGGCATCGATCACGCGGAACGTTCCCATCTGCTGGCCGTAGATGGTTTCCACGCCGATGATGCCCACGATCATGGCGGCCGGCACGCCGTACTCGGCTTCAGCGCGTGCCAGCGTGGCGTCGTTGTCCTGCCAGAACCGCACGCCGGCGGCGATACGCGTCGCGTCGATGAAGCGGCTGCGATAGACGCGCCAGTTCTTGGGCGTGCCCGGTGGTGCAGGCTGCATCAGGCGCGGCACGTTGGTCAGGAAGCGGGCCTGACCGATGGCCTGGCGCACCCAGGCGCGGTCGAGGTCGCGGCGGCTCGCCAGGTCATCGGCGAAGGCCATGGCCTCGGCCCGGGTGTCGTAGGTGACGGCCGGGCGGGGTGCCTGCTTGGCCGGCCGCTTGGCCGGCACTCCCTGTGCCCAGGTGGACACGATGGGCGCCATCAGCGCGCCTGCAAGCGCTGCCGTGACCACGAAGCTGAAGCGGTGCCGGGACGCCGTGCGCCGTGGCGCAGCGGTGAGCAATGACGGGAAGGACGGAAGGCAGGGCAGGGAGCGGGAGACTTTGAAGTTCATTGCGCGCGTGGCCAGGAGATCTGCCTGAATTCTCGCCGCAGCTGTGCCAGCCCCTCGTGCCGTGCGGACTCACGCGCGTAACGTTGTGCTTCCAGCCGCAGCAGCCACCGGCTGGCGGCGCGTGCCTGCTCGCCGAATTGTTGCTCGGCCAGGTGGGCGAGCGATCGCGGCGTGCTGGCCGCCGGGCTTTGCAAGCCGCCTTTCTCCAGCGCTCGGCGGGCCTGCGAGAGCAGGCGCAGCCAGGGATCGTGCTGCGCGCGGCTCCACAGGCTCCAGGCCACACCGCCCAGGCCCGCCAGGCCCAGCAGGGCGCCGATCAGCACCACCAGGTCCTGCCAGGTGGGCGAGTCGAAGCCGAGCTGGCGCAGCAGATCGAGCTGGCGCGTCTGCGAATAGTTGAGCACCCACTGGTTCCAGCGGTTGTTGACGGCTTCCCAGGCCGCGCGCATGCGCGTGAACAGACCCGGGCTGAACGAGTCGAGTGCGCCGCCGAAGGCGCCCGCGATGACGCCGGGTTCGGCCTGCAGGCGCTGGAATGCGCCGGTGCGGCCCGGAAACACGGCGGACGTCGGATCGACGCGCACCCAGCCGGTGCCGGCCTCCCACACCTCGGCCCAGGCATGCGCATCGCTCTGGCGCAGCGTCCAGTAGCCGTCGACGTTGTTGACCTCGCCCCCCTGATAGCCGGTGACGATGCGCGCAGGCACCTCCATGGCGCGCATCAGCACGACGAAAGCCGAGGCGATGTGCTCGCAGAAGCCCATCTTGCGGTCGAACCAGAACTCGTCGGCCGTGTGCTGGCCGAACACACCGGGCTCCAGCGTATAGGTGTAGCCGCCGGTGCGCAGCCGGTCCATGACGGCCTGCACGCGCGCGCGGGTGTCGCGGCCGGCGGCGGCGGCGATCTCTCGCGCCAGCTCGCGCGTGCGCGGATCGCTCCCTTCGGGCAACTGGAGGTAGAGCTCGAGGCCCGGCACGAAGCGGCGCGGGCCGTGGCGGAATTCGGGGTAGCTCTCGACGTCGTAGCGGATCAGGTCGCCGACGATGCGGTCGGTGCTCCATTGCAGATCCTGCGTCATCGCCACGCCGTAGCCCGGCACGCGCGGCGGACGCAAGGCGGCCTCCATCACGAACAGCCATGGCCGCCGGCTGGCTTCCATGGTGACCTGGTAGCGGTAGGGCTCGCCACTGACCTGCAGATCGGCGTCGGCGGGAAAGCTGCGCGCGGTGCGCGGGTTGAGCGGCTGCCACTGGCGGCCGTCGAACGCGCCGAACACGGGGCCACGGAAGTACAGGTCGCGCTGGGGCGGCGTGGGGCCTTCGAAGCGGATGCGCAGGGCGATCGAGCCATCGAGCGCGAGCGAGGCAATGGAGCCGATCTCCATGCTCGACGACAGCCCGCTCTTGCCAGCCATCGCATCGCCCGGCACGCCCCACAGCGGCGCCAGGCGCGGGAACAGCATGAAGAGCGCGGCCATGATGGGCGCGCCCAGCAGCACCATCTTGCCCGCCGTGCGGGCCGCCAGTGCCAGCGGCGGCCGGCCGACCGGCATGTGGGCATTGACCAGGGCCGTGAGCAGGCCGAACAGGCCGAGCAGGATCGCCGCTGCCGTGGGCAGCGATTGCGAGAAGAAGAAGTTCGAGAGCATCACGAAGAAGCCCAGGAAAAACACGACGAAGGCATCGCGCCGCGCGCGCAGCTCCAGCGTCTTGAGCGCGAGCAGCACCACGGTGAGCGTCACTCCTGCGTCGCGCCCCAGCACCGTGCGGTGCGAGGCCAGCGTGGCCACCACGGTGATCGCCAGCAGCCCGGCCACCCACCATGAACTGGGCAGCGGGCGGCCGTGCCAGGCCAGCCAACCGCGCCAGGCCAGGATGGCAGCCGCGAAGGCCGTGCACCACAGCGGCAGGTGCGGCACCAGCGGCACCAGCACCCAACCGATCACGGCCAGCAGGAACAGCGTGTCGCGCGCCTCGCGCGGCAGGGTGGACAGGCGGTTCAGCACAGCGCCAGGGCCTCCAGGCAGCGACGGCGATGGGCCTCGCCGCTGGCCGGAGCGATCTCGCGTCCCGGCAGCCGCAGCCCGTACTCCAGCGCCGCGCGGTCCGCCATCAGCACCCAGGCGGCCAGTCGGGCGATGCGGTGCTCGGCATCGCTGGCGCCGTTCTTTGCGAAGTCCAGCCACAGCTCGTGCCGCTGCGCCTGCTGGGCATCGCGGCTCACCAGTTCGCCCGATTCGCTGGACAGCGCGAGCGCCGCCTTCTTCCACACCACGAGCTTGAGCGGATCTCCCCGCCGGTAGGTGCGCACGCCGTCGAACTCCCCCGTGGTCGCCACGGCCTGCGCAGCCGCCGCGCCATCGCTGCGCGGCTCGCCGGGCGGCAGCGGCGGGGCCTGGGGCTCCGGTGCCGGATAGACCAGGATCTGCGCCGCCGGCCGCCAGATCGTCCAGACGCGGAAGGTGCCCAGCGGAAAGCGCGTCTCGGCCGTCAGCGTGGGAATGCGGTGCAGGCCGCGCCGCTGCGGCTGGAAAGCGAGGCCGACCGTGGCGGTGGCACGCGCATCGACATCGACCCACGACCAGTGCCCGCTGCCCTCGACGGCCAGGCCGACGGCATGGCGCGTGCGCCGCCCCGGGTTGTCCAGCAGCACTTCGAGCGGCGCATGCTGGCCCGCGAAGCACGGCTCGGGCGGCGCCAGCCGCAGCGTGAGGCCGCGCAGCGTGCCGTGGCACACGTGCATGCCCACGGCCGCGCTGCCGGCCAGCATGAAGGTGAGCAGGAATCCCAGATTGAGCTGGTAGTTGATCGACGCCACCAGCAGCGCCAGCAAGGTGATGGCCAGCATCAGGCCCGGACGCGTGGGCAGGATGTAGACGTTGCGCTGCGTGAGCGTGGTGCTGTCCGCCTGCGGCAGGCGCGAATGCCACCACTGGCGCAGGCGCGCACGCGGGCTCATGGCAGCGGCACGGCCTCGATCATGGCGCGCACTTGCTGCACGGCGCCGCGGCCGGCGTCGCTCACGGGCACGAGGCGGTGCGCTGCGGTCTGCGGCAGCACGGCCTGCAGGTCGTCGGGCGCCACGTAGTCGCGGCCGGCGATCAGCGCCTGCGCCTTGGCGGCGCGCAGGATGGCGATGCTGGCGCGCGGAGACAGGCCCTGCAGGAACCACTGGCCCGATCGCGTGGCTGCGACCAGCGACTGCAGGTAGTCCAGCAGGGGCTCGGATGCATGCACCTGCTGCACGGCACGCTGCAGCTGTTGCAGCTCGCCCTCGGACAGCAGGGCCGGCAGGTGTTCGAGCAAGTCGCGTCGGTCGGCGCCCGAGAGCAGGGCGCGCTCGGCCGCCCGGTCGGGATAGCCGAGGGAGATGCGCATGAGGAAGCGGTCGAGCTGCGACTCGGGGAGCGCGAAGGTGCCCAGCTGGTCGTGCGGGTTCTGCGTGGCGATGACGAAGAACGGCAGTGGCAGGGCGCGGGTTTCGCCTTCGACGGTGACCTGGCGCTCTTCCATCGCTTCGAGCAGCGCGCTCTGCGTCTTGGGGCTGGCGCGGTTGATCTCGTCGGCCAGCAGCACCTGGGCGAACACCGGGCCGGGATGGAAGACGAAACCCTGCCGGTCGCGCTCGTACACAGAGACACCGGTGAGATCGCTGGGCATGAGGTCGGCGGTGAACTGCACGCGCGAGAACTGCAGCCCGAAGGTGCGTGCCAGGGCGTGCGCCAGCGTGGTCTTGCCCACGCCGGGAACGTCCTCGATCAGCAGATGGCCGCCGGCCAGCAGGCAGGCCACGCAGTCCTGGACCTGCGGCGCCTTGCCCACGATGACGGTGTTAAGCTGGCCGAGAAGGGACTGGAGCTTTTCCTGAGCGTTCATTGTTGGTGTTCTGCTGGCAATATCCTCGCGCCCGACGTTAGCCGAAAACGGGAAACAAACAGCAAGAATCCGGAATAACTGTGACCACCACCGGTTATTTTTTCCACGCCGCATGCCATCGGCATGACATGGGTGACGGCCACCCCGAGTGTCCACAGCGACTCGACGTCATCGAAGACCGCTTGCTCGTCACCGGCGTGGCCGACGCGCTCGAGCGGCGCGAGGCACCCGAAGCGTCGGTCGAAGACCTCGAACTCGCCCACGGCCGCATGCACGTGGCCGCCATGCGCGGCCTGCGCGACACGGTGATCGAGCAGGCACGCGCCGGCGGCCCTGGCCACGTGCATGTCGATCCCGACACCGCCGTCAACGCCCACACCTGGGACGCCGCGCTGCGCGCCGCGGGCGCCGCCATCGCGGCCACCGACGCCGTCATCGCCGGCGAGATCGAGAACGCCTTCTGTGCCGTGCGTCCGCCCGGCCACCACGCCTGCCGTGACCGCGCCATGGGCTTCTGCTTCTTCAACAACGTGGCGGTGGCCGCCCGCTATGCGCTCGAGCGCCACGGCCTCTCGCGCGTGGCCGTGGTCGATTTCGACGTGCATCACGGCAACGGCACCGAAGACATCCTGGCCGGCGACCCGCGCGTGCTCATGGTGGGCCTGTTCCAGCATCCCTTCTATCCGTACAGCGGCGATGTGCCGGCCGGCCCCAACATGGTCAATGTGCCGGTGCCCGCCTACACGAAGGGCATGGACGTGCGCGAGATGATCGAGGCCCAGTGGATCCCCCGGCTCGAGGCGTTCCGGCCCGAGATGATCTTCGTGAGTGCGGGCTTCGACGCGCACCGCGACGACGACCTGGGCCAGCTCGGGCTCACCGAGCAGGACTTCGCCTGGATCACCCTGCGCGTGCGCGACGTGGCGCGGCGGTTCGCCCGGGGCCGCATCGTCTCGTGCCTGGAAGGCGGCTACAACCTGGACGCGCTGGCGCGCAGCGTGGAAGCCCACGTGCGCGAACTCGCCGATCTCTGACCGCGTGAAAGGCGCGGCGACGCACCGAATGGAACTGCTCGAACTTCAACGGCTGGCCGAGGACTTCCGCCAGTCCAACACCTGGATCGAACTGGCGGTGCTGATCGCCTGCCTGCTGGTGGCGGGCTTCATCAGCCGCGCGGCCTACCGGCGCAATCCGCGCGAGAATTCGGTGCTGTTCGGACGCTCGCCTTTCGATGGCTTCCTGTTCGCCGTGCTGGCGCTGGTCCTGGTGGGCGTGGCGAGCCATGTGGTCGTGCGCTTCCAGCCGGTAGTGCTGCTGAAGGTGGCGGTGCCCATCCTGGTGTCGCTCGCCGTCATCCGGCTGTGCGCACGCGTGCTGCGCATCGTGTTTCCCAATTCGGGCTTCGTGCGTCTGGTCGAGCAGCTGATTTCATGGATGGCCTGGGTGGCGGCCGCGCTCTGGAGCGTCGGCCTGCTGCAGCCGCTGCTGCAGGATCTGGACACCATCACGCTGCCTTTCGGCAAGTCGGGCGTGAGCATCCGAACCCTGATCGAGGGCGCGATCTCGGCCGGTCTCGTGCTCGTGGTCACGCTGTGGATTGCAGCCACGTTCGAGAAACGCGTGCTGCGCGAGCACGTGGCCGACCTGTCGATGCGCAAGGTCGCCTCCAACATCACGCGTTCGGTGCTCATCCTGGTGGGTCTGCTGTTCGCGCTGTCGGCGGTCGGGGTAGACCTCACGGCGCTGTCGGTGTTCGGCGGCGCGGCCGGCGTCGGCCTGGGCTTCGGCATGCAGAAGCTGGCCGCCAACTACGTGAGCGGCTTCGTGATCCTGCTGGAGCGCTCGCTGCGCATCGGCGACAACGTGCGCGTCGATTCGTTCGAGGGCCGCATCACCGACATCAAGACCCGCTACACGCTGATCCGCGCGGGCAACGGGCGCGAGTCCATCGTGCCCAACGAGTCGCTGATGACGCAGCGCGTGGAGAACCTCTCGGTCTCCGACCGCAAGTTCAACCTCACCACCAACATCATCGTGGCCTTCGACAGCGACGTGGATCAGGTGCGCGGCATCCTCGAGAACGCGGCGCAGGTGCAACCGCGCGCGCTGTCCGATCCGGCGCCGGTGGCCTTCCTCGTCAATTTCGTGCCCGACGGGCTGGAGTTCAGCCTCAACTTCTGGGTCGCCGATCCGGAGAAGGGCCAGGCCAACATCAGGTCGGCGGTCAACATCGCCATCCTCAAGGGCCTGCGCGACGCGGGCATCACCATCCCGCAGCCGCACCGCGTGGTGCACGTGCCCGAGCTCAGTGATGCAGCGCGGGCGCTGGCCGGTGACCGGCCGCATGAGCCGCCGCCGCAGCCGTCGTCGCTGCCTGCGGGCTGAGCGCCGCTTCGCCGGCGGCCTTCGCCTCGCGGCGCGCATCCATGCGGTCCAGCACATAGGCGCCCACGGCCAGTTGCTGGTGCGCCGGCAGCGGGCGCAGATCGCCGAAGACGCGCTGCACGTCGGGGCGCTGCATCGACGAGCGTGTGCCCAGGTACCACAGGCGCAGCACCTGCGCCTCGGCCGAGAGCGCGATGCGTGGCGCCAGCAACATCACCGCCACGAACAGATAGCCGGCGGCGTTGTCCAGCCCGGCGGGGCCGGGATCGACGTCGTCCGATGCCACGCTCCAGGTGTCCAGCGGCATCAGGCGTTGCAGGCAGCGCGCGCGGCCGAGGCCGGGATCCAGCTGCAGGCTGGCAGGCCAGGCCTGCAGCGGGTCGCTGCCCGCGTGCAGGCGCAGGGCGGCCCGGGCCACGCGCAGCGCTGCAGAGCGTGCGTGGCCGGCGTCGCGGCGACTGAAGAAGAGCCGGATGGTGCGGCTGGTGTCATCCAGCAAGGCGCGCAGGCCGGAGGCGGGATCGATGTGGATGGGGCTGGCAGGCATGGTGGGCCTCGCTGTCGGGTGGCGCGTTCTAGGCGTGCAGATGGCGGCCGGCCGCGCGGTGCGAGCCGCGATGCACAGGCCGCATGCCGGCGGGCAGCAGAAGGCCTGACACGGGGGCGCGGGCGTCGAGCTGGTCGTGCGCACGCTGCGTGAGGTAACGGAACTCGATCTGGATCGAACCGTAGGCTGGATGCTCGGGGTCGAGCAGCAGGATGTGCTGGTTCTCTGCGAACTCGCTCGGCACCCAGGCACACAGCAGGCTGTTGCGCTTGAGGTAGCGGAAGAACTCACGGCGTGCCTGCGGCGTGTCGCTCCAGGTGCCCGTGCCTTCGACGGTGAGATGCCGGTGCAGTTGCGGATCGCCCGGCAGCAGCAAGGTTTCGCGCAGCAGCGCGGACTCGTCGGCCAGCGACTCGAACGTGCACAGGGAGGCCAGTTCGGGCGACTCGTAGGCCACCACGGCTTCGCGCACGCCGTCGTCCGTCCTGTTGGAGCGCGGCATCGCGATGGGCGAGTCATGCGCTGCCACGCGGTAGGCCTTGATGTGCATGGGGATGCTGGCGGTGGTCATCTGCGGCTCCTGGGAGTGCGGGCCACGGCGGGTTGCCGGGCTCATGGAGCGGACTCTAGGCAGCGGCCTGCACGCGCACAAACGAATTAATCTTCGTTTAACACTCCACCGTGCGAAGGGCGACGGACGGCTCGGCCGGGCCTGAAAAATGGCCCCCATGCCCCCCGGGGGGGGCTTTTCATCTTGGGGCGGCCCGGCGATGAAAAAGCGGCCCTCGCCTGCCGTCGTCAGCCCTCGGCGCGCGGCAGCGACAGCTCGAACAGCGTGCCCTGGCCGGGCCGGCTGCTCACTTCGATGCGGCCACCATGCCGCGTGGCCACGGTGCGCACGAACACGAGTCCGAGTCCCACGCCCGGGCTGCCGCCTTCGGGTGCGAGGCGCCGCCAGGCGGTGAAGAGTTCTTCCTGCTGCGCCGGTGTGAGACCCGGCCCCTGGTCGCGGATGCCCAGCGTCCAGTCGGCACCGTTGGCGCGCAGCGTGCAATCCACGGTCCCGCCTTCGCGGCCGTACTTGACTGCGTTACCCAGCAGGTTGGCGAGGGCCCGCAGGAGCAGGCCGCGGTCAGCCTCGCACAGCGCGGGGCCGGGTGGGCGCTCCTGGGTGAAGCGCACGCGCCGCGCCTGCGCCTGCGGCCACACCTCGTCGATGGCGTCGCCCAGCAGCTCGCCCAGGTCGAGCAGGGTGAGCTGGTAGGCGCTGGATTCGGCGCGCGCGAGCTGGACGAACTCTTCGGCCAGCTCGAGCGTGCGGCGGGCGTGGCGCTCGATGCGGTCCACGGTGTCGGGCTGCAGCGACTGGGCCGCGTCGGCCTGCGTCATGCGGTGCAGTTCCAGCAGCGCGAGGATGGAGCTCTGCGGCGAGCGCATGTCGTGCGAGATGAAGCGCAGCGCCACGTCGCGCTGCCGCTCGGCGGCGCGGATGGCGGAGATGTCGGTCAGGCTCGCGATCCATCCGGTGAGCGCGCCATCGGTGTTGAAGCAGGGCGCGAACTTGGCGAGCAGGTCGCGTCCGCGCGCATCGCAGGCCTCGGCACTCCAGGGCTGTGGGTCCTGCGCCAGCCGCCCTTCGGGCAGCACGGCCTGGCGCGTGCCGGTGCGCAGCACGTCGCGCAGCAGCGCATCGAGCCGCTGGCCGCGCAGCGCCGTGTCGCCGAAATGCCGCTGTGCCATCTGGTTGTGCATCAGCACGACGCCCCCGGTATCGGCGATCAGCGTGGCGTCGGGCAGGCTGTCGAGCGTGTCGCTCACGAAGCGGTGCAGGTTGCGCAGTTGCTCGGACGCACCGCGCAGTCCGTCGATGTGGCGGTCGAGCAGGTCCACCGTGCGCGCGCCCGGCTGCATGGCGGGCAGGTCGCGCCGCTGCTCCATGCAGGCCGACTCTTCCAGCAGGTAGTCGGTGGCCGCGCGCAGGCGGCGCCAGATCCATAACGGATAGGCCAGCGCCACGCCGGCCACTGCGGCCGATGGCGCGAGCTGCAGGCCCAGCAGGCGTTGCGCCAGCGCGCTCGACAGCAGCACCAGCACGATCAGGGCGGCGCTCCCGAGCAGCGACGCCGTCGGCGCCAGCCACATCACGGCCAGCAGCGCGAGGGCGACCGGCAGCAGCGCGAAGACGATGTCCTGCGCGGGTGTGGCGCGCTCCAGCCTCAGGTCGGCCAGCAGGGCGTTCATCACGTGGGCGGAGATTTCCACGCCCGCCATGAGGTCGCTGCCTGCCGACCAGGGCGTGGGGTAGGCGTCGCCCATGCCAGCCGAGGTGGCGCCCACCAGCACATACTTGCCGGCGAAGGTGTCGGCGGGCACGTCGCCCCGCAGGACGTCCACGTACGACACCGTGCGAAAGCTCCCGGCCGGGCCGGCGAACGGAATCTGCATCCAGTGGTCGCGCAGCCACGCACGGCCCGATGCATCGGACGGCGGCGGCGCGCGACGGCCCGGCAGGGTCGTGGGCTGGAAGCCGCCCGCGCGCAGCACGGCCAGGCCGAACTGGTCCCACCACGCATCGCCGCGGCCCTCGCGCAGGAACGTGCTGCGCACGATGCCGTCGGGGTCGATCTCCAGATGGATGTGAGCCTGGGCCGCCGCTGCGGCAGCCAGCGGTGCGGTAGGGCTCACGCGCTCCAGGCTGCCCGCGCCGCTGCGGTCGAGCAGCAGCACCGGCAGCACCACCGGTGCGGCGCGTTGCATCGCGGCGGCCAGATGCACGTCGGCCGCGTCGGGCTCGGTGAGGATCAGGTCGAGCCCGATGGCACGCGGCCGCGCCAGCGCCAGCCGGTCGAGCAGTGCAGCGTGCACGGTGCGCGGCCAGGGCCAGCGGCCCACCTCGGCCAGGCTGCGGTCGTCGATGACCACCAGCACGATCCCGGGCGATGCGGCGTGGCGCGTCCAGCGCCCCAGCTGATCGCGCCACAGGTTGTCGATGCGCTCGAACACCTGCAGCCCGGCCAGCAGCGCGGTGAAGGCCAGCAGCAGCGCCGAGAGCGCAACCCATTCGCGCCAGCGTGCGCGGCGGCGCGAGGCGGGCGACGCGGGTGGGCTCATCGGCCGCCGGGGCGCACGGGCTCGCCCGCGCTGCTGCGCACGGGCTGGTTGTCACCGCTCAGAAGGCGCGCCGGCACGTCGAAAGTCTGACGACCGCCCCAGGCGCCTTCGAGGCCGGTGGTGGCATCGATCTGCCGCACGCGCACGTGATACTGGCCGGGCTCCAGGGCCGCGCCCTGGTAGCTCGGCGAAGTGAGGCGCGTGTCGAGCAGCAGGCGCGAGAACGCGGCGTCGTGCGCGATCTGCAACTGGTGCAGCCACGGGCCGGCGCCGGTCTCGGTCCAGCGGATGGTGAAGGTATCGCCGCCCGCGCCGTCGATGTCCGGCGTGGCGCCCACCGGGGGCAGCGCCAGCACCGTGAATGGCACGGGCGGGCTGAACGGGCCCTGGTCGCGTGTCCCGCCGGATTCGAGCGCCACGGTGGCCACGCGCCAGAAGTAAGCGCCGGGCGCGGGCATGTCCAGGGTGCGTTCGCAGCGTGCCGCCGCGGCATCCCCGGCCAGGGATTGCGGCTGGGTGAATGCCGCGTCGCGTGCGAGCTGGATCACGTAGCCGATGGCGTCCGGAACGTCGGCGCAGCGGATGCGCAATTGCTCGCCGTGCACCCGCGCGCCGCCCTGCGGCTCGATGCGCAGCGGCGGCTCGGGCCGGGCGTTGACCTCCAGCGCCTGCACCGACTCCCCCCCAGGAATGCCGCGTGCATCCACGGCACGCACCGCCACGCGGTAGCGGCCGTCGGGCAGCCCGGGAAAGCGCGCCTGCGCCGAACCCGGGAACTCGCCATTGCGCACGACCTGCTCCAGCCCCGCGTCGGCGGCGATGCGCACCTGCCAGCGCGACGCATCGGCCTGGCGTGGCAGCGGCAAATCGATGAAAGCGATGTCTTCCACGACGGCCGGCAGGCCCGCCAGATCGGGCGCGGGCAGCAGGGGCGTGACCATGATGGCCGCGCCGTCGGCGCCGACGCGCGTTCCCTCGCCGCCGCGCAACAGGGCGCTGTCGCCCGCGGTCGTGGTCGTCGCGCGCTGCACCTGCACCGAACCTTCGCGCACGTCGCCGATGAAGCTGCCGTCGTCGGCCACGGCGACGCCGAAGGTGGTGCCGCGCACGCCGCCGGTGGCCAGGGGGGTGCGAACTTCGAAGCGGCTGCGTGGCGAGGTGAGCGGAGCCACGGTGGAGTCGATCCGGCCGCGTTCGAGCCCGATGGTCGATCGTGCGGCGCCGCCGGGGGCCTGCCGCAATTCGTCCAGGCGCGCGCGGCTGCCGGCCGGCAGCCGCAGCGTCGAGCCATCGGCCAGTCGCAGGGTGACGAAACCATCGTCGCCGACGTCGATGCGCGAACCTTCGGGCACCGTGTCGCCCGCCGCCAGGGGGCGTGCAGCGCCGGCAGGGTCGCGGCCGCTGGCACTGCCGCTGGCATGCACCACGCGGGCAGGCACGGGCTCGGGCCTGAGCAGCGCGGCCGGAATGACCAGTTGCATGCCTGGCGTCAGTCGGCGTGGATCGCGCACCTGATTGAGCCGCTGCAACTGCGGCCACTGGTTCGGATCGTCCAGATAGCGCTGGGCCAGGCCATAGAGGTGATCGCCGGCCTGAACGGTATGCACGCGGTCCTGCGCGGTGGCAAGGCCGGCGCCCAGCAGGCTGGCGGCCAGGACGAGTGTGGCGCGGCCGGCCTGAGTCGAAGGCATGAACATCGGGGCCTTTCAGGCGGCGGCGTGAGGCTGGGTGACCTGGCCCAGGTCTTCCAGCCGGTAGCCGTGGTTGTAGACCGAGACCAGCCGGAAGCCGCCCTCGGCGCGCAGCCCGAGCTGGCTGCGCACGTGCGAGATGTAGACGTCGAGCGAGCGCGAAGACACGTCAGCGCCGGGCCCCCACACGCTCTCGATCAGGTGGGCGCGCGAGAGCAGCCGGCCCAGGTTGCGGAACATCAGCAGCGCGATGTCGAATTCCTTGGCCTTGAGCGTGTCCACCTCCACGCCATCGACCCACACCGTACGTTGCTCCAGTTGGAAGCGGTAGCGCCCCCACTGCACTTCGGGCGTGGCACGCATGTGGCCGCCGCGGCGCAAAAGCGCCATGAGCCGGGCGCGCATCTCGCCCACACGGGAGGACTTGACCATGTAGTCGTCGGCGCCGCTGGCCAGGCCCTCCACGATGTCGCGCTCGTCGCTGCGATTGGTCATCATGAGGATGGGCGTGGGTGCGGTGGCCCGCTCGCGCAGCGAACGGATGATGGCGGGACCGGGAATGTCGGGCAGTTCCCAGTCGATGATGAACAGATCGAACGTTTCGCGCTGCACGGCGCGCATGAGGCTGCCGGCATCCGGAAAGAGATGCGCGTCGTGCCCCATGGCGCGCACGACGGCCTGGATCAGATCCAGCTGCGCCGGATCGTCGTCAACTGCCGCTATTCGCATCGGTTCCCCACATCGTCTTGCCGCTCTCGGTAATACCTATTGTCACATCCGCCTGCCCGGATGGCGCTATCCCACGGTGGGCACTGTATCGGCGGGGGCTTTGCGGCGCAGCGGCTTTGACAATCCGGCAAGGATTGGGGACGTGACTCCGTGCGCGTGAAGGCCGGCGGGGCTGGGTCTAAACTCGTGGGCGGGCCGCCGAACGCCCTTTAGAATGCGTCAACGCCAAAAGCACGACCGTTCGATTTTCCGGGGTGCTGCACGCCGGATTCAAGACGTCCCATTGACGTCACCGATTTTCAACAACTCTCAGGAGCCAAGGCATGAAGGTGCTGGTACCCGTCAAGCGCGTGGTGGACTACAACGTCAAGGTGCGCGTGAAGTCAGACGGAAGCGGTGTGGACATCGCGAACGTGAAGATGAGCATGAACCCGTTCGACGAGATCGCGGTGGAAGAGGCCGTGCGGCTGAAGGAAAAGGGCGTGGT